>NZ_CP188096.1:0-4800000 GCF_050916005.1 Pseudomonas sp. WMBT8 | reverse complement strand
CTGCCGGCATGAACCCGATGGACCTCAAGCGCGGCATCGACAAGGCGACCATCGCCATCGTTGCTGAGCTGAAAAGCCTGTCCAAGCCATGCGCTGACACCAAGGCTATCGCTCAGGTAGGCACCATCTCCGCCAACTCCGACAGCTCCATCGGCGACATCATTGCCGAAGCCATGGAAAAAGTCGGTAAAGAAGGCGTGATCACCGTTGAAGAAGGCACTGGCCTGGAAAACGAACTGTCGGTTGTAGAAGGCATGCAGTTCGACCGTGGCTACCTGTCCCCGTACTTCGTCAACAAGCCAGAGACCATGGTTGCCGAGCTGGACAGCCCGCTGATCCTGCTGGTCGACAAAAAGATCTCGAACATCCGCGAAATGCTGCCAGTACTGGAAGCCGTTGCCAAAGCCGGCCGTCCACTGCTGATCGTTTCCGAAGACGTTGAAGGCGAAGCCCTGGCGACTCTGGTTGTGAACAACATGCGCGGTATCGTTAAAGTCGCAGCCGTCAAGGCTCCAGGCTTCGGCGATCGTCGCAAGGCCATGCTGCAGGACATCGCCGTCCTGACTGGCGGTACCGTTATCTCCGAAGAGATCGGCCTGAGCCTGGAAAGTGCCACCCTGGAAAACCTGGGTAGCGCCAAGCGCGTGACCATCTCCAAGGAAAACACCATCATTGTTGACGGTGCTGGCGTGGAGCAGGACATCCAGGCGCGCATCACCCAGATCCGTGCCCAGGTTGCTGAAACCTCCTCGGACTACGACCGTGAAAAACTGCAAGAGCGCCTGGCCAAGCTGTCCGGCGGTGTTGCAGTGATCAAGGTTGGCGCTGGTTCCGAAGTTGAAATGAAAGAGAAGAAAGCCCGCGTTGAAGACGCCCTGCACGCAACCCGCGCAGCCGTCGAAGAAGGCGTGGTACCTGGCGGTGGCGTTGCGCTGATCCGTGCCCTGGAAGCCTTGGTCGGTCTGACCGGCGACAACGCTGACCAGGACGTGGGTATTGCTGTACTGCGTCGTGCTGTTGAAGCACCGCTGCGCCAGATTGCTGCCAACTCCGGCGACGAGCCGAGCGTTGTGGTCAACGAAGTCAAGAACGGCAAAGGTAACTACGGTTACAACGCTGCGACTGGCGTCTACGGCGACATGATCGAAATGGGCATCCTGGACCCTACCAAGGTGACTCGTTCCGCGCTGCAAGCGGCATCCTCCATCGGCGGTCTGATCCTGACCACCGAAGCTGCGATCGCTGATGCACCGAAGAAAGAAGGCTCGGCTGGCGGCGGTATGCCAGACATGGGCGGTATGGGTGGCATGGGCGGCATGATGTAAGCCAGCCTTACCCCTGATGCATAAAAGCCCCGCCTGAGTGATCAGGCGGGGCTTTTTTATGGGCGCTTATCGAGTCAGCGCGTACTCATTTGAGGGACGGCGTCTTTCGCGCCTTTCCAGGCTAACAGGTGTTGCTTGAAGTCATGACTGGCTGCCTGGTAGTAAGTGATCGCACGTTGGATCAACGGGTCATTGCTGTCTACCCGGGACTCCTGGCTCGCGCCCAGGGCCTGGTCATGGCGCCGCAGGCCTTGGCGGGGGCTGAGGATTGCCAGGTTGGTGCCGTCAAACAAGCCCAGGTGCTGATAGTTGCCGATCACTACGCGAGGAGGCAGCGGGTTGTCTTGCAGCAGGTTGCGTCCGAAAAACGTCGATTCATAGCTCAGGTTCAACAGACCCAGGAGTGTCGGGGCGAGGTCGATCTGGCTGGCCAGTTGCGCGCTTTCCCGGGCCTCGATCAATTTCGGCGCATAGATAAATAGCGGAATCTGGTAGTTGGCGACGGGCAAGTCTTCCTTGCCCGCGCTGCCGGCGGTGTGGTCGGCGACAAACACGAAGATCGTATTGTCGAACCACGGTTTTTGGCGCGCAGCCTGTAGGAATTGGCCGATGGCGTAGTCAGTGTATTTCACCGCACCGTCGCGACCGTTGCCGGACTTGATGTCGATCCTGCCGTCCGGGTAGGTGTAGGGGCGATGGTTGGAGGTGGTCATCAACTGCAGCAGGAACGGTTGCTGCTTGGCATAACCGGCATCCGCCAGCTTCAAGGTTTGCTTGAAGAGGTCTTCATCGGCCATGCCCCAGGCGTTTTTAAAGCTGATTTCGGATTCGGCGACACTGCTCTGGTCAACCACCCGGTAACCGTTGCCGCTGAAAAACGCATTCATATTGTCGAAGTAACCGCGGCCGCCATACACAAACACGCTGTCATAACCGATTGCACTGAGCTGCTGGCCCAGGCTGGCGAAGCCGCTTTCGCGACCAATCCGTTTGACGATGGAGCGCCCCGGAGTGGGCGGGATGGCCAGGGTAATGGCCTCCAGGCCACGGTCGGTGCGGGTACCGGTTGCGTAGAAATTGTTGAAGTACAGGCTGTGTTTGCGCAACTGATCAAGGTTGGGGGTCAGGTTGCGGTCGTCGCCATTGCTGCCCATGTATTTGGCGCTGAAGCTTTCGATGGTCACCAGCACGATATTGGGTTTGCGCAACGTGCCGGGGTTGTCGATGGCGCGGCGGATATCCAGTGGATCGGTGCCAATGAACCGGGCATTGGGTTCACTGAGTTCCGCCCGTAGCTGGCGGGCCACGATATCGCTCGGCAGGCTTTTGTAGAACTGGCTGTAGTCCAGTTCATTGTTGCGGAACGCGGCGAAGAATTGGTATGGGCCATTGCTGGCCAGTTCGTTGTTATAGGCGTTGCCACCCTGGGTACGCGGGCTGTTCTGGCTGACCAACTGCAGGCTCAGGCCGGCAACCACCAGCAATCCCAAGGCATTGAGCAGGCGTCCACGCATGGCCGGCAGCGGCGAGTCGAGTGCTGCGTTGAACAGCTTGCGCAAGGCCAGGCTCAGGACAATCGCCAGTATTGCCAACAGGCCCAACAGTTTGCCGATGGGGTAGGACTCCAGCAGGTTGTTCAACACCTCATCGGAATACACCAGATAGTCGACGGCGATAAAGTTGAAGCGCACGCCGAACTCATCCCAGAACAACCATTCGGCCACCGAGGTGAACAGCATGGCGAACAGGCTGACGGTCAGTACGCCTTGCAGGAACCAGCGGTGGCCGCGCCGCCGCCACAAAGCCGGTGGGCACAGCAGTAGGTACAGGCCCAGGGGCAGCGCGGCATAGGCCAGGAAACCCAGGTCGTAGAGCAGGCCCACACCGAACACCGGCAGCAGGTTGCCGCCGACTTCATCCAGGTGGGTAATGAGCAGTACGCTGCGGGTCAACAGAAAAATAACCAGCCAAGCGCCGGTCACCAACAGCAGATAGCGCATTGGCGCAGTTTTGATAAAACCCATATCCAAGTTCCTTATATCAATGGGGGGCGATTTTCACTCTGGTACTGTAGTCAAGCTGTGAACCGATAGTGAAAAACTCGTTGCACCAGTCAATCAGTTGAAAAGAGTAATAGGTCAGCCCCTCAGGCCTAGCGGTAAGCCCGGCTTGGCCTTAAGCTGCGCGAGCCAACACGGCCGTTACCGCGTACGGAGACACTGCCCATGCGAATTTTATTGGTTGAAGACAACCGCGATATTCTGGCCAACCTGGCGGATTACCTGGGGCTCAAGGGCTACACCGTGGACTGTGCGCAGGACGGTTTGTCAGGCCTGCACCTGGCCGCCACCGAGCATTACGACCTGATCGTGCTCGATATCATGCTGCCCGGCATTGATGGCTACACCCTGTGCAAACGCCTGCGTGAAGACGCGCGCCGCGATACGCCGGTGATCATGCTCACCGCCCGCGATCAATTGGACGACCGCCTGCAAGGCTTCAAGTCGGGTGCCGACGACTACCTGCTCAAGCCGTTTGCCCTGTCGGAGTTGGCCGCACGCATCGAAGCGGTGCTGCGCCGGGCCCAGGGTGGCGGGCGGCGGGAGCTGCAAGTCGGCGATTTGTCCTACGACCTCGACACCCTGGAAGTGACCCGCGAAGGGCGCCTGCTCAAGCTCAACCCGGTCGGCCTGAAATTGCTCGCGGTGCTGATGCAGAAAAGCCCTCACGTCCTGCGCCGCGAAGTGCTGGAAGAAGCCCTGTGGGGCGATGACTGCCCGGACAGCGACAGCCTGCGCAGCCACGTCCACCAACTGCGCCAGGTGATCGACAAGCCATTTGCCAAGCCATTGCTGCAAACCGTGCATGGCGTGGGTTATCGCTTGGCCGAGGGCCGTGATGGAGTTTAAGCAAAGCCTTGCCCAGCGGATCATCATCGCCTTTGCGCTGATGAGCGCGCTGGTAGCGGGGGCCTTTGCCATGGGCATCGTTGCCACGGTGCACCTGGTGGAAGAAAAACTGATTTCGGCGGGCCTGGGCGGCGACCTGCAACGCCTGCTGTTGATGGACAGTGTCGAAGACTGGCGTCACCGCCCCGAGCCGGACCAGTTGTTCTACTTCAGCGGCGGGCGTGGGGATTTCCAGCTGCCCAAGGACTTGCGGCACCTGGACGCCGGCTTTCACGAAGTGTTCCGCGATGCGCTTTCCTACCATGCGATGGTCGAAATCGTCGACGGCCGTCGGTATGTCCTATTGCAAGACCAAAGCGATTTCGAAGAGCGCGAGCGCGTGCTGTTTGCGGTGGTGCTGGTGGGGTTTGTCCTCAGCCTGGCGCTGGCGGTATTCCTCGGCTGGGTCCTTGCCCGCAAGGTGATGGCACCGGTAGTACGCCTGGCGCGCCAAGTGCGGCATCGTGACCAGTTGTTGGGCCTGGCCCCACCGTTGGCCCCGGACTACGCGGCCGACGAAGTAGGCGAGTTGGCGGTGGCCTTCGATGCGACCCTTGGCCGTTTGCGCCAGGCCCTGACCCGCGAGCGCCTGTTCACCAGCGATGTCAGCCATGAACTGCGCACCCCCTTGATGGTGCTGGCCAGTTCCTGCGAGCTGCTGCTGGAAAACCCGGCCATTGATTCACGGGGACGCAAACAGGTCGAGCGCATCGCCCGGGCCTGCGAGGAAATGCGCGAACTGGTACAGACCTTCCTGATGCTCGCTCGTGCCCAGCACGATGACACCACGATGTCGCCCCAGGTCAGCCTGGCCGAGGTCGCGGAGGGCTTGCTGGGGATCTGGCGCGAACCCATCGAGCGCAAGGGCATCGAGTTGTTCTACCAGCCGGGCAACCCACTCGATACCCGCTACAACGCCACCTTCCTGCATGCTGTCATGGGCAACCTGCTGCGCAATGCCCTGCACTACACCGAGCAGGGGTTTATCCGCCTGACCCTGGAACCCACCGGCTTTGTGGTGGAAGACAGCGGCGTGGGGATTCCCGAAGACAAGCGCGAGGCCATGTTTGAGCCGTTTGTGCGCGGCAACGAAAAGCGCGGTGATGGCCTGGGCCTGGGTTTGTCGCTGGTCCAGCGCATCTGCGAAAGCCAGGGCTGGGTGGTCAGCCTCAGCACCATGGAGCCTAGCGGCTGCCGTTTCCATGTTGAATTGAGCCACGTCAAATCCTGATCCCTTCCTGCCCCTATCCTGGGGCAGACTCCTTCCTGTTCGACGAAGATGGCTTCCTGCCATGCTTTTTCCCTGTAAAACCTTGTAATTCTTTAGGGTTAGACGGGACGTTTTTTTCACAAAGGGTTGACCTGCGGATGACGTGCGACTGCTTAAGGTTGTAGGCATCAGTCCAGGAGACTCGTTGATGGCTACTCCGATCAAGCTTGAATTTTCCGCAAAGTACGATGACCGGCACGCTCAGCAATATTTGCACAAGCACCAGGACACTTTGGCGCGCCGGCTGTCCCACAAACGCGACGAACAATTGGCCCGTGGTGCGCTGGCGATGGCCGGCGAGCCCGGCCTGGTATTGGACTTGCCGTGCGGCGCCGGGCGTTTCTGGCCGCTGCTGGCCGAAAAGCCCAACCGGATCATTATTGGGGCGGACAATTCCGAGTCCATGCTGAACATCGCCATGGGGGCGCAACCGGCGGATGTGGTCAAGCAGGTACGACCCTTGCAGACATCTGCGTTTGATATCGATTTGCCAGATAACGCCGTGGACAGCATTTTTTGCATGCGCCTGTTGCATCACATCGGCGAGCCGGCGCATCGCATGGCGATATTGAAGGAATTTCAACGAGTTACCCGCGACAGTGTGATTGTTTCGTTGTGGGTGGATGGCAATTTCAAGGCCTGGAAACGCAAGCGCCTGGAAGTGCAGCGCCGCAACAAAAGTGAGCAGGACAGTTACCGAAATCGATTTGTGTTACCGGCTGCTACTGTTGAGGCTGAGTTTGAGCAAGCTGGTTTCCGCGTCCAGGAGTGTTTGGACTTCATACCGCTGTATGCCATGTGGCGAGTGTACGTATTGCGCAAGAGGTAGCAGGATGGTGGTTGAGTACGTAGCAGGCAGTCACGTAGCTCCTGAGGAGCGGTTCGATTATTTCTGGCGGCAGCAGGGCGAGTGGGTCGAGGAACCCAATCGACGTCGGGGTGGCGAAAGCGGCGTACAGCGGGTGATCGGTACCAATGGGCGCTTGCTCTACAGCAAGCGCCAGACAGGCCATACCTACCGCAGCTGGCTGCATCCCTTTGGGCGGCCTACGGTGCTACGCGAGCGTGATGCGCTCAGGGGCCTGCGCTTGCTCGATGTAGGTGTTCCGGAGCTGGTGTTCTGTGGTGCCCGTCGTGATCCGGACCACCAGTGGAAGGCCTTGCTGGTGACGGCTTCATTGGACGGATTCGTGGAAATCGACAACTGGTACGCCGCCGGCGGTCGCGAGCAATGCGGGGAGCTGGTGCATGAGCGCCTGCTGGCTGAATTGGCGCAGACCCTGGCGCGTATGCACAAGGGGCGCTGGCAGCATGGCTGCCTGTACAGCAAGCATATTTTTGTGCGGGTCAGCGGGGCGGGTGAGGGCGCGACGGTCGAAGTGGCGCTGCTGGATCTCGAGAAGTGCCGCCAACGCTTGACCGCCCGCCGGGCCGCCGCCCATGACATGCAGCAATTGCGTCGCCATTCGTCGTGGAATACCGCCGACTGGCAAAAACTCAGCTACTTTTACCAAGCGGCGTTTGGCAGCGCTATCAAGGGTTTAACCTAATGAAGCTAGAAATAGCACGAGGTTTGTTTCTGTTGGGGGCCTTGGGCATCGCATCCCTGGCCCTGGCTGCCTGGGAGCAGCCCCGTACAGAAGTCCTCAGCGCGGTACACAGTGGCGGGCAATGCCCGCTGCCACGGATCGCCAAGACCGCTGGGGTCACGCAGCCTGATCATCAGCTTTTGCTGTTTATGTTTGGGATGTCCCAAGGCATGAGGCCTGCGAGTTGAAGAGATTGACGCCCCGATAAAAGGCCTCGCATAGCGAGGCCTTTTTTGTGGACCACGGCAGAGCCCGAGCGCGCAACTACATCCCTTGTAGGAGCCGGCTTGCCGGCGATGACGCCAGTAAGAACACCTCGGGGATGTCAGGTATCCAACGTGATCGTTAACGACCATCGCCGGCAAGCCGGCTCCTACAGTGGGCGTCAACGATCAGGTCAGTGCCGTTACCGCGCCCATGGATAGGTACTCAATCAGCCAAGGGATCACGCTTGGCCAGCAACGTATACACACACGGCAATACAAACAAAGTAAACAAGGTGCCCACCGACATCCCCGTGGCAATCACCATTCCGATATCAAACCGACTGACCGCCCCGGCCCCCGTGGCAAAGATCAACGGCACCATGCCAAACACCATCGCCGCCGTGGTCATCAATACCGGGCGCAGGCGAATCGCCGCGGCTTCTTCTACCGCTTCTCGGGGTGTCAGGCCCTTGTCCTTGCGCAACTGGTTGGCAAACTCGACGATCAGGATCCCATGCTTGCTGATCAGACCGATCAACGTCACCAACCCCACCTGGGTGTAGATGTTCATGCTCGACCAGCCGAGGAACAACGGGATCAACGCGCCGCAGATCGACAGTGGCACTGTCACCAGTATCACCAGCGGGTCACGGAAGCTCTCGAACTGTGCCGCCAGCACCAGGAAGATGATCGCCAGCGCCAGGCCAAAGGTGATCCACAACGCGCTGCCTTCCTGGATGAACTGGCGCGAGGCGCCGCTGTAGTCGAAGGCATAGCCGGCCGGGGTTTCTTCGATGGCGATCTGGCGCACGGTATCGATAGCCTCGCCCATGCTGACAATCGGGAAGCCCGAGATCAGCGCCGAGTTGAGTTGCTGGAACTGGTTCAGTTGGCGCGGGCGGGCACGGTCGCTGACGCTGATCAAGGTCGACAGCGGCAGCAGTTCGCCCTGGGTGTTTTTCACGTAGTAATTGTTCAGCCACTCGGGGTTGTCCCGGTAGGCCCGTTCCACCTGGGCGATCACCTTGTAGCTGCGCCCATCAATGGTGAACCGGTTGATCTCTGCCTCCGCCAGCAAGGTCGCCAGGGTGCTGCCCAAGTCCTGCATCGACACCCCCATCTGCGCCGCCTTGGCGCGGTCGATGTCCACCACCACCTCGGGCTTGTCGAACGCCAGGTCGATATCCACGAAGGCGAACTTGCCCGACTCCATGGCGCGCTTTTTCACACGGGCGGCCACTTGCAGCAATGACTCGTAGTCATTGGGTGTGTTGATCACAAAACCGAAGGGCAGGCCTTCACCGGTGCCCGGCAGCGACGGCAAATTGAAGCCGAACACCTGCAAGCCGGGGATCTGCTCCAGGCGTTTCTGCACCTCAGGCAGGATCTGCATTTGCGTGCGGTCGCGCTCGTTCCACGGCTTGAGCAGGAAGCCGCCGATACCCGATTGCACCCCGTTGAACCCATTGATCTGGAACGAGGAGTAGTACTCCGGGAAGTCCTTGAAGATTGCGATGAACTCGTCGGTGTAGGTGTTCAGGTAGTCCAGGTTGGTCGGCTGCGGCGCGCTGGCCATCATGAAGATGATGCCCTGGTCTTCGTCGGGGGCCAGTTGCGACTGAGTGAACTTGAGGAACACCGGGATCAGACACAGCACGATCAAGGCAAACACAATCACCACCGGCCGGGTGTTCAAGGTGCCATGCAGCATTGTCTGGTAGCGGCGCTTGAGGCCTTCGAAGATGCGGTCCAGGCGGTGGCTCAGGCCGCTGGGGTTTTCGTCGTGGCGCAACAGCAGGGCGCACATCATCGGCGACAGGGTCAGGGCGACCATGCCGGAAATCACCACCGCACCGGCCAGGGTCAGGGCGAACTCCTTGAACAACGCCCCGGTCAGCCCCTCCAGGAAGCCGATGGGCGCGTACACCGCCGCCAGGGTGATAGTCATCGACACCACCGGCACGGCAATCTCCCGCGCGCCTTCCAACGCGGCGTCCAGCGGCGTCTTGCCGTCTTCTATATGGCGGTGGATGTTTTCCACCACCACAATCGCATCATCCACCACCAGGCCAATAGCCAGCACCATCGCCAGCAGCGTCAGCAGGTTGATGGAGTAGCCCATCAATTGCATGAAAAACAGCACGCCAATCATCGACAGCGGGATGGTCACCACCGGGATCACCACTGAGCGCAGCGCCCCGAGAAACAGGAACACCACGACGATCACGATCAACACCGCTTCAAACAAGGTCTTGACCACCTCGTTGATGGAGGCCTGGATAAACAGCGTGGCGTCGTAGGCGATTTCTGCCTTGAGGTTGGGCGGCAACTGGGATTCCAGCTCCGGCATCAGTTTGCGCACTTCCTTGATCACATCCAGCGGGTTGGCGCTGGGCGTGGCCTTGATGCCGATGTACACCGAGGGCGTGCCGCCAAAGGAGCTGATGGCGTTGTAGTTTTCCGCGCCCATTTCCACCCGCGCCACGTCGCCGAGCAGCACCCGGCTGTCGCCATCGGTCTTGACGGTGATGGCGGCGAAGGCTTCGGCGGTCTTCAGGTCGGTATTGGCGTTGATGCTGGTGACCACATACTCACCCTTCACTTCGCCGGCGGCGGAGAGGAAGTTGTAGTTGCGCACGGCATTGGTGACGTCGCTGGCGCTCAGGCCAAAGCCGGCGAGCTTGATCGGGTCCAGCCACAGGCGCATGGCAAATACCTGGTTGCCGAGGATCTCGGCTTCGGCCATGCCAGGCAGGGTCGCCAGCTTGGGCTGGATCACCCGCGACAGGTAATCGGTGATCTGCGGGTTGCTCAGTTGCTGGCTGGAGAAGCTGATGTACATCAGCGCCGAGGCATCCGCGGCCTCCTTGCTCAACACCGGGTCTTCGGCGTCCTGGGGCAGCTTGTTCTTGACCTCGTTGGCCTTGGCCAGCAGTTCGGTAAACAGCCGGTCGCTGTTGGCGCCGATCCGCGCATAGATGGAAATCACCGAGAAGTTCTGGCGACTGACCGAGGTCATGTAGTCGATGCCTTCGGCGCTCGCCAGGCTTTGCTGCAGCGGTTGGGTGATGTAGCCCTGGATCGTCTCGGCATTGGCCCCGGGGTAAGCGGTAGTCACCGTGATCAGGGCATTTTCCATGGACGGGTATTGGCGCAGCGGCAGTTTGCTGTAGGCCTGGAAACCCAGGAGCACGATCAGCAGGCTGACCACCATCGCCAGTACCGGGCGGCGGATAAACGTGTCGGTAAACGCCATGGCTCAGTTCCTTGAACCGTCGTTGCGCGGAGGTTGGCCAGGGCTGGCCGGCAAGTTTTTATCCGCCGTGATGGCGATGTGCGCACCGGTGTCGAGCTTGATCTGCCCGGCGCTGACCACTTGCTCGCCACTGCTCAGGCCCTGGGTGACCAGCACCAGGCCGTCGCGTCGTTCGCCGGTCTCGATAAAGCGCCGCTCGGCGATCAGGATCGGTTGGCCATTGGCATCTTTTTCGAGGCTGCCGTCCTCGGTCTTTTTCTGCGCTACTACGTAGGCTGAATTGCCGTAGAGGGTGTAGGTAATTGCACTTTCCGGTATCACCACCTGGGCCTGCGGGTCGGGCAACAGCACTTGCAGGCTGCTGAACATGCCCGGCAGCAGTTTATTGTCCGGGTTGGCCAGGGTGGCCCGCACCAGCACGTTGCGGGTGCTGCTCTCGACTTTCGGGTTGATCGCACTGAGGGTACCGGGGAAGGTCTGCCTGGGGTAGGCCGAGACTTGCACCTGCACCCCCTGGCCGACGGCCAGCTTGGGCACCGATTGTTCGGGCACATAAAAGTCGACGTAGAGGCTGCTCAGGTCCTGCAAGGTGGCGATCACCGTGCCACTGGCCAGGTAGTCGCCCACATCGACCTGACGGATGCCGATAGTGCCGCTGAATGGCGCGACGATGTGTTTCTTGGCCAGGGAAGCCTTGAGCTGGTTGACCGTGGCCTTGTTTTTTTGCAGTTGCGCCGAGAGCCGGTCGAACTCGCCTTTGGAGATCGCCTGGCTGCCCACCAGTTGGCTGCCGCGCCCGTAATCGAGCTGGGCCAGGCCCAGGTCGGCCTGGGCGGTTTGCAGCAGGGCGTCTTCGACCGCGCTGTCGAGTTGTACCAGCGGTTGCCCGGCCTTGACCTTCTGGCCGGACTCGAACTGTACGTCCTTGACCGTTCCGGCAATCTCCAGGGCCAGGTTCACCCCCTGCAAGGCCTTGAGCGTACCCACCGCCGGCAGGCGCTGTTGCCAGGGTTGTTCGACCGCCGTGGCCACCGCCACGCTGATCGGCGGCTTGGGCGCGGAAAAGACCTGGATCTGCTGATAGATGGAAAAGGCTTTATAGCCCGCCAACAGCAGGACGATTAACAGGACAACGGCCAACATGATCAGCATGCGACGACGCAGCATATTCCGGTTCCTTGGAAAAAACTGAGGCAGACGAAGACGAACGATTGGGCACATTACTCCGAGTTTCGGCGCGATTCCAACTGGTAAATGCCGCCGCGTGCGCACAGGCTCAAGGGCAATGGTTTTGAGGCGCAGGGGAGTGGGAAAGGGGGGCAGGCCTTTCCCGCAGGAGGTCAGGGGGCGGGCGTATCGCGCTTGGCCAGCACCGTATACACGCAAGGCAGGACGAACAACGTGAACAAGGTGCCGATGGACATGCCGGTGGCGATCACCATGCCAATATCAAAACGGCTGACCGCCCCCGGACCGCTGGAAAACACCAGCGGGACCACCCCCAGTACGGTGGCGATCGTGGTCATCAGTACCGGCCGCAAGCGAGTCGCGGCGGCTTCCTCGATGGCGGCCCGCGCAGACAAACCTTGCTCCTTGCGCAACTGGTTGGCGAATTCGACGATGAGGATGCCGTGCTTGCTGATCAGGCCGATCAGTGTGACCAAGCCTATTTGTGTGTAGATGTTCAGGGTCGACCAGCCGAGGAACAGCGCGATCAGCGCACCGCAGATCGACAGCGGCACGGTCACCAGGATCACCAGTGGGTCACGCAGGCTTTCAAACTGTGCCGCCAGCACCAGGCCGATGATCGCCAGGGCCAGGCCGAAGGTGCCCCACAGCGCATTGCCCTCCTGCACGAACTGGCGCGTGGCGTTGCTGTAGTCAAAGGTGTAGCCCGCCGGCGCCTCCTCCCGGGCGATGGTTTGCACGGTCTCCAGCGCGTTGCTCATGCCGACGATCGGATACGCCGAGACCAGCACCGAATTGAGCTGCTGGAACTGGTTCAACTGCCGTGGGCGTACCTGTTGGCTGGACACGCTGATCAGTGTCGACAACGGTATCAACTGGCCCTTGGCATTTTTTACGTGGTAGTGGCTCAGCCAGCCCGGATTGTCCCGGTAGCTGCGTTCGACCTGGGCAATCACTTTGTAGAGATTGCCATCGATCCTGAAACGATTGATTTCTGTCTCTGCCAGCAGGGTCGCCAGGGTCAGGCTCAGGTCTTCCATGGACACGCCCATCTGCGCGGCCTTGACCCGGTCGATGTCAATCATCACCTCGGGCCGGTCGAACGCCAGGTCGATATCCACGTAGGCAAATTTCCCAGAGTCGATTGCCCGTTGCTTGACGCGTTCGGCCACCTCCAGCATCGATGTGTGGTCCTGCTGGGAGCTGATCACAAAACCAAAGGGCAGGCCCTCGCCGGTGCCCGGCAAGGACGGCAGGTTAAAGGCAAACACTTGCAGGCCGGGGATGCTGTCGAGCTTTTTGCGCAGGGGCGCCAGGACCTCCATCTGCGTACGCTTGCGCAGGTTCCAGGGCTGCAACTGGAAACCACCAACCCCTGAATGCACACCGTCCAGGCCATTGATCTGGAACGAGGCCTGGTATTCGGGCAGGGTCTTGAACTGCTCGATAAACGCCTGGGTGTAGGTATTGAGGTAGGCCAGGTTGGTCGGCTGCGGCGCACTGGCGAGGATAAAGATCAGGCCCTGGTCCTCATCGGGGGCCAGTTCCGAGAGGGTGAAGATGAGCATGGCCGGAATCAGGCCGAGTACCAGCAGGGCGAACACGATAACCACCGACTGTGCCCCCATGATCTGGTGCAGGCAGCGCTGATAGCGTTGTTTCAGGCTATTGAAGAACCGGTCGAGGATCAGTGCCAGGCCCTGTGGCTGTTGTTCCGGGCGCAGCAACAGGGCGCACATCATCGGTGACAGGGTCAGTGCGACGATGCCGGAGATCACCACGGCGCCGGCCAGGGTCAGGGCAAACTCCTTGAACAGCGCACCGGTCAGGCCCTGGAGAAAGCCGATGGGCGTATACACCGCCGCCAGGGTGATGGTCATGGAGATCACCGGCATACACACCTCCCTGGCACCCTTGATCGCGGCCTCGAGGGGAGATCGGCCTTTTTCGATATGCCGGTGGATGTTTTCCATCATCACAATGGCGTCATCGACCACCAGGCCGATGGCCAGCACCATGGCCAGCAGCGTCAGGACGTTGATCGAATAACCCATCAGTTGCATGAAAAACAGGCTGCCGATCAGCGACAGCGGAATGGTGATGACGGGAATCACCACCGAGCGTAACGAGCCGAGAAACAGGAACACCACCAGCACCACAATCAGGATGGCTTCCATCAGGCTCGACAGAACGTGCTCGATTGAGGCGTTGATATACAGCGTCGAGTCGTAGGCAATGTCCGCATGCAGTTGGGGCGGTAGTTGCGCCTGCAATAGTGGCATCAGGTCGCGCACGCGCTTGCCCAGCTCCAGCGGGTTGGCATCGGGGGTGGGCTTGATGCTGATATAGGTTGCGGGCAGGCCGTTGAAAGAGCTGAAGCTGTCGTAGTTCTGGGCGCCCAGCTCCACTCGCGCTACATCACCGAGACGCACCTGGCTGTCGCCGCTGGTTTTCAAGGTAATGGCCCGGAAGCCTTCAGCCGATTGCAGTTCGGTATTGGCCGTGACGCTGGTTACCACGTACTCGCCGGTGGCATCGCCGGCGATGGACTGCACGTTGTAGCGCTTGATGGCCTGGGTCACATCGCTGGCGCTCAAGCCAAACCCGGCGAGCTTCAGCGGGTCGAGCCACAGGCGCATGGCAAAGCTCTGGTTGCCGATGATCTGCGCCTCGGCCATGCCCGGTAACGTCACCAGGCGCGGCTGTACCACCCGCAGCAGGAAGTCGGTGATTTGCGCGTTGTTCATGGTGTCGCTGGAAAAGCTCAGGTACATCAGCGCGGTGTTGTCTGCGGCGACTTTGCTCAGGACCGGATCGTCAATATCCCGGGGCAGTTGATTGCGCACTTCATTGGTCTTGGCCAGCAGCTCGGTGAACAAGCGGTCGCTGTCGGCACCGACGCGGCCATAGATGGAAATAATCGACACATTCTGCCGGCTGGAAGAGCGCATGTAGTCGATGCCTTGCGCGCTTGCCAGGCTTTTCTGCAACGGTTGCGTGATATAGCTCTGCACGGTCTCGGCGCTGGAGCCCGGCGCGAGCGTGGTCACCGTGATCAGTGCACTTTCCATCTGCGGGAACTGGCGCAGCGGCAGTTTCCCGTAGGCCTGCCAGCCCAGCAACACGATCAACAGGCTGACGACCAAGGCCAGCACGGGGCGGCGGATAAACAGATCGGTGAAGGTCATTCGGCGTGCTCCGGAGGGGGCGCCAAGGGCGGTTCATCGGGTTGTGTGCGATCAATACTGATATGCACCGGGGTGCCGTTCTGCAGCTTGATCTGGCCCGCCGTGACGACCTGTTCGCCTTTGGCCAGGCCCTTGGCAATCACGATATCGCCATCGCGTCGCTCGCCCGTTTCAACCAGGCGTTGTTCAGCGATCAGGCCCCCTGGGCCCTCATTGCCGGTGTGGGGTTTCACGACGTATACGTACTGGCCGTATGGGCTGTAGGCGATCGCGCTTTCCTGGATCACGACATGGGAGGAGGGGGTGTCCAACAGCACCTGCAAATGGGCGAACATCCCCGGTAGCAGATATTTGTCCGGGGTGGCCAGGGTCGCACGCACCAACACATTTCGCGTGTTGTCGTCGACGATGGGGTCGATGGCACTGATGCTGGCGCGACTGAAAAGCCCTGGCCGTGCCGAAACTTCAACCTGCACCGGCTGGCCGATCTTGATCAGTTGGACGGCCTGCTCGGGGACATGAAAGTCCACGTAAAGGCTCCGGGTGTCCTGCAGGCTGGCGATCACCGTGGAGCTTTGCAGGTAGTCACCGATGTTGACCTGACGGATACCGATAGTGCCGTCGAACGGCGCGACGATCTGTTTTTTTGCCAGGGCCCAGCGGCGCTGTGCAACCAGGGCCTTGTTGCGGTTGAGCTCGGCGGACAGGCGATCGAACTCGCCCTGGGAGATGGCATTGATACCCACCAGTTGGTGCCCACGCTGAAAGTTCTGCAGCGCCAGGCTGCGATCGGCCAGGGCCACGTCCAACTCGGCCTGTTCGGCCTGGTGTTCGAGCTGCAGCAGGGTTTGCCCGGCCTTGACCGCCTGCCCCGAGTCGAAGTGCAACTGAGTGACGACGCCGGGTACCTCGATACTCAGGTTGATACCTTGCAACGCCTTGAGCGTGCCGGCCGCGGGCAACTGGCGCTGCCAGGGTTTTTCCACGGCATTGGCCACGGCCACGCTGACGGGGGGCTTGGGCGCATGCAGCAATTGCAGTTGCTGGTAAATCCAGAATGCCTTGTAGCTGGCAAGCATCAGCACGACCAAGAGGACGATGCTGAGCATGGTAATCATCCGGCGGCCCGGCATAGTTGCTTCCTTGTGAGGGTGACGTGGTGCGTGGGGCGCACGCAGGAGCGCCGCTGGCACGGTGAGCCACGCAGTCTTCACGAGAAAGGCGGGTGCTATAAGACGCAAAGTCGCGAGTGTGTGTGTGAAGTCTGCTCCCTCGTCGAGGGGCGTTTTCACAGGTCGCGTAGGATTTTTTCAGTGGGGCGGCTCCCAGGTATCAGCCCGGGAGCGCTGCGATGGCGTCAGATCAAATGCAGGTGGTTATCCCAGAACCCAGTTGGCAGATCCAGGGGCTTGGCCACCAGTTGAGGCCGGCGGCAATCGTAGAAACGGCAGCGGCCCTGGCCGGATGTCACGACAAACCCGTCCGCTACCGCACCCACGCCGGCACAGTCGGGCAACGGCCCGTCCAGGCGCAGCTCGCCGCTGTCCATGTCCCAGATAAAGAAGCGATTGCCCCGTGGCGCGGTCAGTGCCACCAGGCGCAGTTCACTGTGTACCGCCACGCTGGCGGTGTAGTGCCCCATGGCCTGCAACTGCTCGTCCGCCACCGGGAACGCCACGAACGGCTGGCCCGGACGCTTGATCGCCAGCAGCTCGGAACGCTCCTGTGACGGGCCCATGAACTGTTGCCCGGTGAGGATCGTGCCATCGCTGGCGATCCCCATATGGCGCACGCTGTTCATGGGTTGGCCGAGGGTTTCCTTGCTCAGTAGCGTGCCGTCGCGCTGCATCAGTACCAGGCTGGGTTCCATGGCGTTGAGGTTCATCTCGACCCGGCTTTCGGCCTCGGTGCGGATCCCGCCATTGGCCACGATCAGAGTCTCGCCATCGGGCATCCACGACACCTGGTGCGGGCCGATGCCGTGGGTGGAAAGCTCCCCACTGTGCACCAGGCGCTCACCTTCGAACCGGTACACCCCCAACAGGCCGCGACCGGGGTCGGTGGTGTCGTTTTCCGTGGCATACAGCCAGTCGCCACTCTTGTGGATCACCGCATGCCCATAAAAGTGCCGGTTGGCCTGGGACGTCACGGTTTGCAGCAGCGTGCCGTCGCGCAGGTCCACCAGGTAGCTCTCGGTGCCCGGGCGGCGGGCCACGAACAGCGCGATGGGCAGGCTCGGGTGGTTGATGATGTCGTGGCAACGCTGGCCAACCTGGGTGGCGAACACCTGGCTGCCATCCAGGCGATAGCCCACGGCGTAGTGCTTGCCGTCGCCATCATCCCGGGCCGACAGCAGCAGCGGGCTGTCGCCCTTGCGCTTGAACAGCGTCCAGCCGCCCAGGGTGATTGCACTGAGCAGCACGCTACCAATGGCCAAAGCCTGTCGCCTGAGCATCATCAGTCACCATCGTTGGCATTGAAGCCCAGTTGGATGCCCAGCGCCTTGGCCAGTTCGCCTTCGTGCAGGCGGTGGACCACGTTGAGGCTGTCGTAGATAGCGTTGAGTTGCTCGCGCCCGGCGTCGTCGGCCAGCAGTTCATTGAGCGAACGCTGGTTGCTGTCGAACAGTTTCAGGGAGGCTGCGTAGGCTGCGTCGATCTTCTCGGCCAGAGGCTTCTGGTCGGCAGGCAGCAGGCCGCGCAGGCCCTTGTTGTCGACCCCGACCCAAACGGTCTGGGCCGCCGCGAGGCTGGCTCGCAAGCCTTGCAGGGACGATTGGCTGCGCCACGCATCGGCCTGGAACGGCTGGGGGATGCCCTTGGACAGGCGACCCATCGGTGTGCCGAGTTTTTTCTTCAGGGTGTCCAGGGCCGTGACCTGCACGCGCAGCAGTTCGGCGATGGCTTCGTGGGAATCGGCGTAGCGCTGGTTAGGAAACTTGGTCATCTGCGCCAGCATGCCGTCGGTGCTGTTCCAACTGGCCAGAATCTCTTCGGCCAATTGCTTCTGGCGCTCGCCGATGGCGATCAGCAGCGGGCAGTAGCGGGCTTTCTGGGCGTCGTTGGCGATGTCGGTCTTGGCGTCATACAGGATGTATTCGTAGGCCGACAGGCCTTGCACCACAACGCTGGACTTGGCCAGGGCAGCGGCATCGATCTGCGGCTGGGCGGTGGCCAGTTGCTCGACCTGACGGCCAACGAGGTTTTTCTTGTCTGGCCAGAACTGCACCTGCCAGGCGCGATTGCCCTCGGCCAGCGGGCCGATCAGCAGCGGTTGCAACTCGGCCCAGGCTTTTTGCGCGTGGAGGAAGTCGGCGCGGGCGGTCTCCAGGGATTCCTTGCCTTGGCAGTAAGCCAGGGCGCTGACGGCCAACTGCCGGTCAGCTTCGACCCAGCGGCTGTAGGTCGGCAGGATCACTTGCTTGGCAATGGCCGCCGAGGTGACCGCTTGCGGATCCTGCGGCGCGCAGGCGCCAAGGGCCAGGGCGGCGAGGCTGGTGAACAACAACTTGGGACGGAACATGTCGAGCTCCCTTCAATAATTGGGGCAAAGCTTATAGAGAATTCAGGAACGCGAGCAATGCTGCTCGCTGCTGCGCATTAAAAGACAACACCTGTTGCTGCGCCGCCTGGGCTTCACCGCCGTGCCACAGCACGGCTTCAAGCAGGTTGCGGGCGCGGCCGTCATGCAGGAACTGGGTGTGGCCACTGACGTTTTGTGTCAGGCCAATGCCCCACAACGGCGGCGTGCGCCAGTCGCGGCCACCGGCCTTGAATTCGGTACGGTTATCGGCCAGGCCTTCGCCCATGTCGTGCAGCAGCAAGTCGCTGTACGGACGGATGACCTGGTTGGCCAGCTCCGGCTCGGCGGCATTGCTGGCCGTGGTGAACGTGGGCGTGTGGCACGCCTGGCACCCGGCCTGGAAAAACAAGTTTTTGCCGGCCAGCACCTGTTGCGCATTGACATCACGGCGCGCCGGTACGGCCAGGTTGCGGGTGTAGAACAGCACCAGGCGCAGGATGTTATCGCTGACTTCCTGCTCGCCATTTTCGCCATTGCCGTTGGGCGCCTGCTTACAGGCAACCTGTGCGTCGGTGCAGTCGTCCATGGGCCGCAGGCGGGTGGTCAGGCCCATATCACCAGAGAACGCGTGAACATTTTGTTGATTGAGGTTCGGCTGCCCGGCTTTCCAGCCAAAGCGCCCGAGCACGGTTTTTTGCTGGGCATCATCCCAGACCCAGTTCGGGCGGCCGAGCACGCCGTTTTTGTCCGGGCGTTTGCTGGCGTTTTGCAGGATGTCCGCGTCGCTGATGGCTTCGAGCAAGCCCAGGCCGATCATCGGCGGTGCTACACGGGCGGAAAACCGCGTATCCGGGTGCATCGGCCCGTAGCCGAGCTGGGTGATCTGCAGGCTCGGCTTGCGCAACTCCACCACCGTGCCGTCCTTGAACGTGACGTTGACCGGGGTGTAGTCGACCCGCACCTTGCCTTCCGGGACCACGCCGGGCACGGCCATGTCCTGCAACTGCCCGCCATACACCGGCTCGGGCACGATCCCCAACTGTTCGATGACCTTGGCATAGGGCGGCGAATCCGGGATCGACAGGCGCACCAGCATGGACACCGCGTTGCTGGCCTCAGGCAAGGGCGGATGACCGCGGCCATCCTTGATATGGCAGTTCTGGCAGGCATTGGTGTTGAACAGCGGCCCCAGCCCATCACGGGCGGTGGTGGTGGCCGGGGCGATCACCCACGGATTGCGGAAAAAGCTGTTGCCGACGCTGAAGTCCAGGCGGCGCGTTGGCGCCAGGTTGGCCGAGGGCAGCGAAAAGGCATTCTGGTCGGTCTTCCTTACCGTCGTGCTGCCTCCCGAACGCGCCTCACCCGGCTCGGCCTGGGTAAACGTCGGCGGCGGGGCGTCATCGCAGGCACTCAGGCTCATGGCCATCAAGAGTGCAGACAGGCGAAGAGGCAAGCGGGGCATCGATAATCCTGGAAGACGGGCGACGGTGGATGAAATTCAGGGGGCAAAGTCTAACAGGGCGGGGCGGATTGAATAAGAGCAATTATCGTTTGCTCCAATCTGATGCATTCCCGCTAGAATGGCCGCACATTTTTCCTGGAGGTGGCCAATGCAGGCTCTCGACGCTTTGCTCAACCGTGTTTCCGTACCGCGCCTGCTGGAGCCGGCCCCCACTGCCGAGCAGCGCGAAGTGCTGTTCGCGGCAGCCATGCGTGCACCGGATCACGGCCAACTGCGGCCTTGGCGCTTCCTCACCGTGGAAGGCGCGGCCCGTGAGCAAATGGGCACCCTGCTGGCCGAAGCGGCCCGCCTGCAAGACCCCGAGGCCCCGCAAGCGGTGATCGACAAGGCGCAGAACGGCCCATTGCGTGCGCCGCTGGTGGTGGTGGTGATTGCCCGTCTGCAGGAACACTTCAAGGTGCCCAAGTCCGAGCAGTTGCTGGCGGCGGCCTGTGCGGCCCACGGTATTTTGCTGGCGGCGTATGCCCAGGGGATCGGTGCGGTGTGGCGCACCGGCGAGTTGTCGTATTCGGCGCATGTGGCCAAGGGCCTGGGGTTGACCGCGGGTGAGGAAGTGATTGGCTTCCTTTATCTGGGGACCGCGCAGAACCCGCCGCGTACGGCGGCCAAAGAAGACATCACGGCGTTTGTCAGCGCCTGGACCGGTCTCTGACCCACCGCAAACCTATGTGGGAGCGGGCTTGCTCGCGAATGCGGTGGGTCAGTCAATACATTCATTACTGACCCACCGCATTCGCGGGCAAGCCCGCTCCCACATTTGATCTTCACTGCTTTAAGCATTGCGTTCGCTTAATTGATCGGCGTTAGGGCAAGCCCACTCCCGCAAGGGGTATTTCATTGTTTTCAGGACCTGGGCTTACACCCGGAACTGATCCATCAGTTTCATCTGCTGATTGGCCAATGCATTCAATTGGCTGCTGATCGCCGCTGATTCAGTGGCCTGGCCAGTCAATGTCTCGGTCACGGTACGGATCGCCGAAACGTTGCGGTTGACCTCTTCGGCCACGGCGCTCTGTTCTTCGGCGGCGCTGGCGATTTGCAGGTTCATGTCGCTGATCACCGTCACCGCATCGCTGATCTTGCCCAGGGCCTGGACCGCCTGCTGGATCTGCCCGGCGTTGTTCTGTGCCTGGCTCTGGCTCGAATGCATGGTGGTCACCACCCCACGGGTCGCACTCTGGATGCGTTCGATCACCAGGCGGATTTCTTCCACCGAATCCTGGGTGCGCCGCGCCAGGTTACGTACCTCGTCCGCCACTACCGCAAACCCCCGCCCGCTTTCCCCGGCGCGCGCGGCTTCAATCGCGGCATTGAGGGCCAGCAGGTTGGTCTGCTCGGCAATGCTGCGGATCACCTCCAGCACCGAGCCGATCTGCTCACTGTTGACCGCCAGGGCTTCGACTTCAGTCACCGCCTTGCTGACTTCTTCGGCGAGGGTGGTGATATCGCGGGTGCTGCGCTCGATAATCGCCAGGCCTTCGCGGGCCGATTGATCGGCGCCGCGCGCTGCACTGGCCGCGTTTGAGGCGCTGTTGGCCACATCATGGGCGGTGGCGCTCATCTCGTTGGAGGCGGTTGCCACCTGGTCGATCTCGCGGAACTGTACCTGCATGCCTTCGCTGGTCTGGCGGGCGATTTCCGAGGACTGGTCGGCGGTGCCGCGGGCTTCGGTGATGCTCTGCTTGATCTGGGCGATGGTCGGTTGCAGTTTGTCGAGGAAGCGGTTGAACCAACTGACCAGCTCCCCCAGTTCGTCTTTTTTCGTGTAGGCCAGGCGTTGGGTCAGGTCGCCGTCGCCGCTGGCAATGTCCTTGAGCATCGCCGCCACGCTGTTGATCGGGCGGGTCACGCCGGTAGCGGTCAGCCACATCAGCAGCAGGCCCAGCAGGCCGGCTACGGCGCCGACCAACAGCGCTTGCAGCGTGCCACGGGCCTGGGCCTCGTCGAGCACCCCTTGCAGCTTGACCGAGTCGGCCAGCAGCACGTCCTTGGGCAGTTTGATCACCACGCCCCAAGGCTTGGCATCGGCAATCGGCTTGACCGGATACACCGCGCGAATCGTATCGTCCTGCTCGCGGACCTTGCGCGTGTCACTGGCCAGCAGTTGCACGATCTCTTTGCCTTCGGCGCCGAGCACATCGACGATGCTCTTGCCGACCTTGTCCGGCTCGCCGCTGTAGCTGGCAATCAGGCCACTGCTGGAGAGGATTTCCATGATCCCGGCGCCGTCAAACAGCTCTTTTTGCGCGGTATTGGCCGCCGCTTGCAGGGCATCCAGCGCAATGTCGACGCCGATCACCCCAATGACCTTGCCGTCGGCCAGCAGCGGCAGGGAGATGGTGGTCATCAGCATCGACTTGCCGGCGACTTCATCGGCGTACGGGTCCAGCAGGCAGACGTTGCGGGTATCCCGTGGGCAGGTGTACCAGATGTTGTAGGGCGTACCGCTGAGGTTGAGGGTGGTCTTGGTCAGGTCCGCTTCCACCATCACGGTGTTCAGCCCTTCGCCACCGGCACGGCTCCAGTAGCTGGAGAACCGCCCGGCCTCGTTGGAGGCGCGCAGCTTGTCGTTGATAAATTCGCTGTCCTTGCCATCCAGGCCGTTGGGTTCAAACGACAACCAGATCCCCAGCACCTTGGTATTGCGCTCGAACGCAGTCTTGATCCGCTGGTTGAGTTCCTCGCGCACGGTGGCCGCTTCCAGCGAACGCTTGGCGGCCATGTTACGCAGGTCCTTGACCTGGTCGGCGAGGGCGGTGACCACCAACAGGCTCTCGCCGAAGGCTTTCTGCACCTGCACGGCCTGCTCGGCGGCCCTGGCCTGAAGCAGGTTCTCCACGCTGGCGGTGAGCATGCGCGAGCTGGACGCGCTGACCAGTTGGTCGTTCTGGTTGGACTGGTAGATATTCAGGCTGACGATCAGCGCAATCACCCCCAACAGGCAGAGACCGGACAGCAGCACGATTTTCAAGCGGATGGAGAGGGTGTCGAACATGGGCTTACTCGCGATTGGACTTGTTGGTGTGCAAGCAGGGCAACGGCCAAGTCCATTCGGCGCTATGCCCGGAACATCGGCACCGACGGGTAATTCATGAGGAATAGGCGATGAGCGGTAGGGCGCTCAGGCAGCGGTTCGCGCGAGGCGTTCGGGGCGTGACCAGATCCACAGGTTGCCCAGGCTCATACCGGCGATGGCCAAGTAGATCGGCCAGCCGTGATCGAGCATCACCAGCATCAGGCCGGCACACAGCAACATGCTCACGGTGGCACTGACCTTGGCCCGACGGGCGATGATCTTGCCGTTGCGCCAGTTGAACAGGATCGGCCCGAACAGCCGGTGGTTTTCCAGCCAGGCGCTCAGGCGCGGCGAGCTCTTGGTGGCGGCCCAGGCGGCCAGCAGGATGAATTCGGTGGTGGGCAGGCCCGGCACGACAATCGCGATCAAGCCGATCCCCAGGCTGACATAGGCCAGCAGGCCGAACAGGATTCGGGCGAGTTTGGAGGAGGATTGGACGGGGGCTGTCATAGGTACGATTTGTCAGGGTTTCGAAAAATCTGAAAATGGAGCGCGATCAACATGTGGGAGCTGGCTTGCCTGCGATGCAGACGCTGCGGTGTATCAGTTAGACCGCAGCGATGCTATCGCAGGCAAGCCCGCTCCCACACAATCCCGCTCTCACATTCATTGCATTCCAGCAGCGCGATCAGGCCAGTTCTGGGGCGCTAGCGTACGCCTGTTCCAGCAACACGGTGAAGCGTACAAACGCATCCACGGCACCTTTTTCTGCTGCGGCTTCTTCTTCGGCGCTCAGTTCCAGGCTGTCGAGGGTGCGTGTGAAGCTCTTCCAGCCTTCTGCACGACCACCGGCTGGCTCGCCCAGGTGGCGGGCACCGAAGGTTTCGCTCAGGCCCAGGCCGACGGCACGCTTGATCAGGAACGCTGCGCCCAGCTTGGAACCTTCGGACACGAACAGCCAGCCCAGGGCCTGGGCCTTGCTCGGGTTCTGCACGGCACCGGCCACGGGGGCGGGTACTTCGGTTTCCAGGTCGGCCAGGTCCAGCTTGGCGGCTTCGGCGCGGCAGCGCTCGGCCAGGTCCGGCACCAGCTTGATCAGCTCGGGATCGTTGTACAGCGCCACCAGTTCCGATTGGAACAGGTACTGCGCCACCACGAAACGGGCGAAGTTGGCCTGGGTTTCAAACGGGGCGTGAGCCTTGACCAGGGCATCGAGCTTGGTGTGCGGCTCGTTGGTGATCTGGTTCAGGCGCTGGGAGCGCAGGCTTGCGCGTTCTGCGGTAGTGGAAGCGGTCATTGGATGTCCTTGAGAAGGAAAAGCGCCTTGTTGCCAGGCTGTTATTACTAGACGAACAAGAAGACGCGTCACAGTAAAAAATCCTCACCCCGCCGGCGATAAAACCGGCGAGGTGGGGCTGCATGGGTCAGATGTCCCAGATCAGGTTGATCGCAAAGTTGCGTCCTGGCTGGGTCAGGCGGTCCAGGCTGGCTGGCGAAGTCACGCCGGCTTCGCCCACACCGTCGTAGCTGCGCACGTCATCCCAGTTCCAGTATTTCTTGTCGGTCAGGTTGTACAGGCCGCCGTTGACGGTCAGATCGTCGGTGACTTTGTAGAAGCCGGTCAGGTCGACGATGCCAAAGCCCGGGGTCTTGAACGGGCCATTGGCCTTGATGCCGGTCGGGGTAAAGAACGTGGCGCTGTCGACCCGGTTCTGTTTCTTGACCAGGGTCCAGCTGACCAGCGCACCGTAGGTGTCCTGGTCGTAGCCCAGGCCGAACACACCCTTGAGCGGGTTGACGCTGTTCAGCGGCTGGCCGGTTTCGTCGTTGCGCCCGTGGGCGTAGGCAATCGCGCCCTTGGTATACAGGCCTTGCGGTGCGCCGAAGGCGTCCAGGTTCAAGCGCCCTTTGACCTCCATGCCCTTGATGGTGGCACGCTTGATGTTGCCTGGCTGGAAGATGGTGCCGGTGGGGCCCAGCGCGGCGTTGTCCTCGTCGATGAAGTCGCGGTACTTGTTATAGAACGCCGCGACGTCGAAATTGCCTGCGTCGAAGTTGCCACGGATCCCGGTTTCGTAGCTCTTGCTGGTTTCCGGCTTGAGGTTCGAGTTGGGCTCGACGATGTAGCCTTCGCCCAGGTTTTCAAAACGGCCATACAGCGCTTTGGCTGATGGCGTACGGAAACCTTCGGCGTACTGGCCAAACCAGGTGTACTGCTCGGTCAGTGCGTAGGTCACGCCCAGTTTTGGCGAGAAACGATGCCAGGTTTTGTTCGAGTCGTCGTGGGGGAACTTGCGGTCCGGGTCGGTGGTATTGAGGAACTCTTCGGTCAGCTTGGGTTTGAGCTGGATGTAGTCGTAGCGCACGCTCGGCAGGAAGGTCCAGTCATTCCAACTGATCTGATCCTGGGCGAACAGCGCGTAGCTGTTGATGGTCGGATCGGGGAAGTCGCTGGCTTTTTTCACGCTGTCGGCAGGGGTTGGGCTCGGTGCGCCGATGGCCGTGCAGCCCGCGCCTACAGCCAGGCAGGTCGCCGCACCTTCGCGCGAACCGGTGACTTTCTGCTGCTTGATCGTGGTGCCGTAGGTCAGCAAGTGATCGGTGTCGCCGATGACGAAGGCCTTGTCCAACTGCGCGTCGAACACCCACTGCTTTTCTTCGTAGAGGGTGTCGCGGGTCCGCAGCACGCGGCGGCCGGCCTGATAGATTTCGCTGGTGGCCTGGTCGGTCTTGGCGATCTGGTAGTTGAGGCTGGTCTTGATGTGATCGGCAATCGGCGAGTCGAGGGAAAACTTGTTTTCCAGGCCAAAGCGCTCGCGGGTGATGGTGTCGTTACCGCGACGGTCACGGTACATATTCATACCCTGGCCTTCGAGGAAGATCCCGCCTACCGCGCTTTTCTGGTTGATGTCGCGGTCGTCCTTGTACTTCTCGTAGGTCAGGCCCAGGCGGTTGTCTTCGCCGTAGTTCCAGCCCAGCTTGGCCAGCACGTTGGTGGTGCGCACGTCTTCCGGGTTGGCGCCGGTGCGGGCCAGGCCGGTGGCGTTGTTGCCGTTGTAGGACTCCATCTCGTGGCCATTGCGCTGGCTCAGGTGCAGCAAGCCGTCGAAGTCCTGCACCCGCCCGGCGACGGTGCCGGAGGTCAGCCAGCTTTCGTCCGCCGAGCTGTAGCCGGTCTTCAGGCGCGCGCCCACATCCTGGCCGGGCTTGATGATGTCGTCCGGGTCGAGGGTGAAGTAGCTGACGGCGCCGCCGATGGCGCTGCTGCCGTACAGGGCCGAGGCCGGGCCGCGGATAATCTCGACGCGCTTGACGATTTCCGGGTCGACATAGTTGCGGCGGGTCTTGGCGTACGGGCCGTTGAAGAAGTTGTCCGGGACCTCCACGCCGTCCACCTGGGTGAGGATGCGGTCGCCGTCGATGCCGCGAATGTTGTAGCCGGAATTACCGGAGCGGGTGCCGGCGCCACCGACCGAGACGCCCGGTTCGTAGCGCACCAGTTCGCGGATGGTGTTGACGTTCTGGCGGTCCAGCTCCTCGCGTTCATGCACGCTGACGGTGCTGGGCACGCTATCGACCGCCTGTTCCGTACGGGTGGCGCTGATGGTCATTTGTTGCAGGGTGAGAGCGCTACCCGCCGTGCGCTTTTCCAGGACGATGTTGTTATTGCCCAGTTTGCGGTAGTTCAGGTTGGTCCCCACCAACAGCCGGTCCAGGGCTTTTTCCGGGGTCAGCGAGCCGCGCACGCCAGGGGAGGAAACCCCTTGGCCCAGTTCGGCGGGCAGGCCGATCTGCCAGCCGGTGACGGCGGTAAAGGCGTTGAGTGCCGAGACCAGGGATTGCTGCTCGATGCTGAAGGTGTAGTTGGCGTGGCTGCGCGCCGCGGGTTCGGCGGCAGTGGCCGTGAGGACCGGGCTGCCCGCCAGCAGGATGGCGGCGGTCAGCAGGCACAGCGTAGGCGAAGAGGACCGGCGGTTGAAACGAGAGGACATCGAGAGCGCTCCGAGGGACGAGTCTTATAGTTGCGAGCCTGAATCAAATAGGAATCAGTTGCATTGGCTAAGACGAGACGTACCAGCGGTGGCTATCGAGTAAAAATAATTATTCTCAGTTGAGAATCACTAGCGCAGGGAACTCCGAGAGTTTGGCCGAGGTGATGTGGGCCAGGGAACGCACCACGTCCAGCGGTTGGTCCAGACGGTAATTACCGGTCACGGCGACGCTGGCCAGTTGCTCGTTGGTATTGACGATCCAGCCCGGGTAATAGCGCCGCAGCTCTGCCAGCACCTCGCTCATCGGGCAGTTTTCAAAGACCAGCCGGCCCTGGACCCACGCCAGTTCCTTGGTGGCATCGAGCTTGGCCGGTTGGCCGAAACCCTTGGGGCCGACGCGAATGCTCTCGCCGGCACTCAGGCGCACCCGGTTGTTGCCGAAGGTGGTGCTCAGGTCGACATCCCCGCGTTGTACCTGCACCTGCGCCTCACCGTTGAGATAGCGCACGGCAAACGCCGTATCGCTGACGCTGGCGCGCACCGGGCCGGCGTCGATCTGCAGGGGCAGGCCACGGTTGGCCGCGACTTCGAAAAACGCCTCGCCCTGATACAGGCGGGCGATGCGCTGATGCTCGTCGATGGTGCTGGAAAACGCCGAGTTGGTGTTGAGCAGCACCTTGGAGCCGTCATCCAGTTGCAGGCGCTGGCGCTCGCCGACCACGGTCAAATGGTCGGCCTGCAGGCGCACCGGCAGGTTGCTGAAGCTGAACAGCCCCAGCAGCAACACCGCCGCCGTGGCCAAGGGCTTCCAGTGCGGCTTGATGCGCCGCCAGGCGCTGGGCTTGCGCGGCGCATTCAGGGCCACGGCGGCGCTGTGTACCGGCGCACCGCCCCAGGCGGCCTGGGCTTTGGCGAAGGCTTGGGCGTGACTCGGGTCGGCATCCAGCCAGGCCTGGAACTCGGCTTGCTGGCCAGGCTGCGGGCACTGCAAAGCGATCAGCCAGTCGAGGGCTTGGTCCATGGCCGCATGTTGCAACACCTCATGAGCCAGCTCATGGGGGTGCAGTTTGTTCGGGTCCGTCACGGTGTTCCTCGGGTCTTCGCCACGTTTTATTCAATAGCTTTTGTGACATTGCTGTCGGCTTGTCCCGACAAAGCTTAAGGGTGATCGAGCCGTTCGGCCACACCTATGCAGATGGCCATGATCAATTTCAGTTCCTTTTGCACGGTGCTCAAGGACACCTGCAACTGGTCGGCAATCTCCTGGTAGCTGCAACCGTGCAGGCGGCTGAGGATAAAGATCTGCTGCTGGCGAGCGCTCAACTGCCCGAGGCTGACGCTCAGGTGCTCCAGCAGTTGCTCGGCGTGGGCGGCATCTTCGGGCGTGGTGACTGGCGAGGCGACGCTTTGCAGGACATCCATCGGGACATCTTCCTGCAAGGTGCGGGACTGGATCCGACGCGAGCGCAGATGATCCAGGGCCAGGTTGCGCGCGGTCTGGAACACGAAAGGCTCAAGGTGATCAATCGGTCGTTCGCTGAGGGCCCGTGTGACGCGCAGGTAGGTTTCCTGCAACAGGTCCTCGGCGGTGCTGTGATTATTCACCATCCGCTGCAAGGTGCGCAGTAGCACCACCCGTTGGGTGAGGAAGACTTGATTGAAGCGAGATAGGCTCACAGTGATACCGGACCGATTGGCAGTTAATGATAATGCTTATCATCAGCGCAAATGGCAAGTGGCGAATGTATGAGCTTGCACGAATCCCTGTGGGAGCTGGCTTGCCTGCGATTGCATCACTGGGTGGCGGCAGATACACCGCTCCGTCTGCATCGCAGGCAAGCCAGCTCCCACACAAGCCCGCTCCCACAGGGGGGGGTTACTCGGCGTTACACAGCGCCAGGCAGTTATCCAGCATACGGTTGGAGAAGCCCCATTCGTTGTCGTACCAGGCCAATACCTTGAGCAGCTTGCCGCTGGACTTGGTGTGGTTGGCGTCGAAGATCGACGACAGCGGGTTATGGTTGAAGTCGCTGGAAACCAGCGGCAGGGTGTTGTAGCCGAGGATTTTCGAGTGCTGGCTGGCTTCTTTGAGCAGCGCGTTGACCTCATCGGCCGTGGCTTCTTTTTTCAGTTGCACGGTCAGGTCCACCAGCGACACGTTGATCACCGGCACCCGCACCGCCATGCCGGTCAGCTTGCCTGCCAGTTCCGGCAGCACCAGGCCCACCGCTTCGGCAGCGCCGGTCTTGCTCGGGATCATGTTCTGCGTGGCCGAACGGGCGCGGTACGGGTCGGTGTGGTAGACGTCGGTCAGGTTCTGGTCGTTGGTGTAGGCATGAATGGTGGTCATCAGGCCGCTTTCGATACCCAGCTCGCGATGCAGCACCTGGGCCACCGGCGCCAGGCAGTTGGTGGTGCAGGAGGCGTTGGAGATGATCTGGTGGGATTGGCGCAAAATGTCATGGTTGACCCCGTAGACCACGGTGGCATCCGCGCCCTTGGCCGGGGCCGAGATGATCACCTTGCGCGCGCCGGCGCTAATATGGGCGGCGGCCTTGTCACGGTCGGTGAACAGGCCGGTGCATTCGAACACCACGTCGATCTTGTGTGCAGCCCACGGCAGGTCGGCGGGGTTGCGAATGGCACTCACGGCAATCCGGTCGCCATTGACGGTCAGGCTTTCCTGATCGTGAGCGACCTCTGCATCGAAAGTGCCATGGACGGTGTCGTATTTGAGCAGGTGGGCATTGATCGAACTGTCGCCCAGGTCATTGATGGCGACGATCTGCAAATCCTGACGGTAGCCTTGGGTATAAAGTGCGCGCAGGACGTTGCGGCCAATGCGGCCAAAACCATTGATTGCAATTCGAAGAGTCATTTGAAAGCGCCTGTCGTCGATTTGTTGTAAGAATTACAAGATTATTCGCATAAAAATAGAAAACAAGCCTTTTTAGTGGCAATATTTTGTTCAATCTACAACGAGTGACCTGAATCAACTGGTCCGATTGGTCAAGTAACTCCCTGCCAACCTCTTCGCGGCGGGCTTTTGACCAGCATAGACACTCAGGTCGCCACATCCGTTAGCCTGGAGTTCTACACATGCATCCCCGCGTACTTGAGGTCACCGAACGCCTTATCGCCCGCAGCCGGGCAACCCGTGAGGCGTACCTTGCGCTGATTCGTGGCGCGGCCAGCGACGGGCCGATGCGCGGCAAGCTGCAATGCGCCAACTTTGCCCACGGCGTGGCCGGCTGCGGCACTGAAGACAAAAACAGCCTGCGCATGATGAATGCCGCCAACGTGGCAATTGTTTCGTCATATAACGACATGCTCTCGGCGCACCAGCCGTACGAACATTTCCCGGAACAGATCAAAAAAGCCCTGCGCGAAGTCGGCTCGGTTGGCCAGTTCGCCGGCGGCACCCCGGCCATGTGCGACGGCGTGACCCAGGGCGAGCCGGGCATGGAGCTGAGCCTGCTGAGCCGCGAAGTGATTGCCATGTCCACGGCGGTAGCGCTGTCCCACAACATGTTCGACGCCGCGCTGATGCTGGGGATCTGCGACAAGATCGTCCCCGGCCTGATGATGGGGGCCCTGCGCTATGGCCACCTGCCGATGATCTTCGTGCCCGGTGGGCCGATGCCGTCGGGCATCTCCAACAAGCAGAAGGCCGATGTGCGCCAGCGCTACGCCGAAGGCAAGGCCAGCCGCGAAGAGCTGCTGGAATCGGAGATGAAGTCCTACCACAGCCCCGGCACCTGCACCTTCTACGGCACCGCCAATACCAACCAGTTGCTGATGGAAGTGATGGGCCTGCACTTGCCGGGCGCCTCGTTCGTCAACCCGTACACACCGTTGCGCGATGCGCTGACCCGTGAGGCCGCGCACCAGGTCACGCGCCTGACCAAGGCCAACGGCAACTTCACGCCGATTGGCGAGATCGTCGACGAAAAATCCCTGGTCAACTCCATCGTCGCCCTCAACGCCACCGGCGGCTCGACCAACCACACCCTGCATATGCCGGCCATCGCCATGGCGGCGGGCATCATCCTCACCTGGCAGGACATGGCCGACCTCTCGGAAGTGGTGCCGACCCTGTCCCACGTCTACCCGAACGGCAAGGCCGACATCAACCACTTCCAGGCGGCGGGCGGCATGTCGTTCCTGATCCGCGAGCTGCTGGAAGCCGGCCTGCTCCACGAAGACGTCAACACCGTCGCCGGCCATGGCTTGAGCCGCTACACCCGCGAACCGTTCCTGGTGGACGGCGAACTGATCTGGCGCGAAGGCCCGATCGAAAGCCTCGACGAAAGCATCCTGCGCCCGGTAGCTCGGGCCTTCTCCCCGGAGGGCGGCTTGCGGGTGATGGAAGGCAACCTCGGCCGTGGGGTGATGAAAGTCTCGGCGGTGGCCCTCGAACATCAAATCGTCGAAGCGCCAGCCGTGGTGTTCCAGGACCAGCAGGACCTGGCCGATGCGTTCAAGGCCGGCCAGTTGGAGAAGGATTTTGTCGCGGTGATGCGCTTCCAGGGCCCGCGCTCTAATGGCATGCCAGAATTGCACAAGATGACGCCGTTCCTCGGCGTGCTCCAGGACCGAGGTTTCAAAGTCGCATTGGTGACAGACGGGCGTATGTCTGGCGCCTCGGGTAAAATCCCCGCCGCGATTCACGTCAGCCCCGAAGCCCAGCGCGGTGGCGCGCTGGCGCGGGTCAAGGATGGCGATATCATTCGCGTCGATGGCGTCAAAGGCACCCTGGAGCTTAAGGTGGACGCCGAAGAATTTGCAGCGCGCGCGCCTGCCACGGGCCTGTTGGACAATAACGTGGGGGCCGGTCGCGAGCTGTTTGCATTTATGCGCCTGGCCGCAAGCTCCGCAGAGCAGGGCGCCAGCGCCTTTACCTCTGCCCTGGAGACACTCAAGTGAAGCTTGCGCTGGTTGGTGATATTGGCGGTACCAACGCCCGGTTTGCGTTGTGGCGGGACCAGGCACTGCATTCGATCCGGGTGCTGGCCACGGCGGATCACGCCAGCCCCGAGGAGGCGATCCAGGTCTACCTCGCCGAGGAAGGATTGGCGCCGGGCTCCATCGGCGCGGTGTGCCTGTCGGTGGCCGGGCCGGTGAGTGGTGACGAGTTCAAGTTCACCAACAACCACTGGCGCCTGAGCAAGACCGCGTTCTGCAAGGCGCTGCAAGTGGACGAACTGTTGCTGGTCAATGACTTCTCGGCCATGGCCCTGGGCATGACTCGCCTGCAGCCTGATGAATACCGCGTGGTCTGCGCCGGCACACCGGAGCCGTGGCGCCCGGCGGTGGTGATCGGCCCGGGCACGGGGCTGGGCGTGGGCACTCTGCTCGACCTGGGCGCCGGCCGCTGGGCTGCGTTGCCGGGCGAGGGCGGGCATGTCGACCTGCCCCTGAGCAGCCCACGGGAAACCCAGTTGTGGCAGCACATCTACAACGAAATCGGGCATGTCAGCGCCGAGACGGCCCTGAGCGGCGGCGGCTTGCCCCGCTTGTACCGGGCAATCTGCGCGGTGGACGGCCACCCGGCGGTATTGCAAACCCCGGAGGCGATTACCGCTGCGGGCCTGGCTGGCGACCCGGTGGCGATGGAGGTCCTGGACCAGTTCAGCATCTGGCTGGGCCGCGTGGCCGGCAATAACGTGCTGACCACTGGTGCCCGGGGTGGTGTGTATATCGTGGGCGGGGTGATCCCGCGGTTTGCCGAGTTCTTTATCAACAGTGGTTTTGCCAAGAGCTTTGCGGACAAAGGCTGCATGAGCGACTACTTCAAAGGTATCCCGGTGTGGTTGGTGACGGCGCCGTATTCCGGGTTGACCGGGGCGGGCGTGGCATTGGAGCAGGCATTTGCGTAGGCAGTGATGGCCTTATCGCGGGCAAGCCCGCTCCCACATTTGATTGTGTTCACAAATCAAAATCTGGGAGCGGGCCTGCCCGCGATGGGGCCCTAGAGAGCACCCCATAACAACAAGGAGGCCCCCGTGAGCGTAATCAGTAAATCCATTCTCCTGGTCGACGACGACGAGGAAATCCGCGAGTTGCTGCAAACCTACCTCAGTCGCGCCGGCTTCCAGGTGCGGGGCGTGCCCAATGGCGCGGGGTTTCGCCAGGCCATGGACGAGGCCCCGTGCGACCTGGTGATCCTCGATGTGATGCTGCCCGACGAAGACGGCTTCAGCCTCTGCCGCTGGGTGCGCCAGCACCCGCGCCAGGCCCAGGTGCCGATCATCATGCTCACTGCCAGCTCCGACGAAGCCGACCGGGTCATCGGCCTGGAACTGGGCGCCGACGATTACATCGGCAAACCCTTCAGCCCGCGGGAGTTGCAGGCGCGCATCAAGGCCCTGTTGCGCCGCTGCCAATTTGGCCAGGAGCGTACGGGCGGCGATGTGCTGGTGTTCGATGAGTGGCGGTTGGACATGATCAGCCATCGGCTGTTTCACGTTGATGGCGAGGAAGTCATCCTGTCCGGTGCCGACTTTGCCCTGCTCAAGCTGTTCCTCGATCACCCACAGCAAATTCTTGATCGCGACACCATTGGCAACGCCACCCGTGGCCGTGACCTGATGCCCCTCGACCGTATTGTCGACATGGCTGTCAGCCGCCTGCGACAACGCCTGCGTGATACCGAGAAACCTCCACGGCTGATCCGCACCGTGCGCGGCAGCGGTTACCAACTGGCGGCCAGTGTGGTTGCCAGCAATGCCCACTGAACGCCGGCGCATTCCGGTCCCGCGTTCATTGCTGGGGCGCATGCTACTGCTGACCCTGTTGGCAGTGCTGTTTGCCCAGGCGTTATCCAGCGTGATCTGGGTCTCGCAACTGCGCGCCACCCAGCTTGAAGGCCTGGTCACCAGCGCCCGCAGCCTGGCCCATTCGATGACCGCCAGCGTCAGCTATTTCCGTTCGCTGCCGGTGGCTTATCGGCCGCTGGTGCTCGACCAGTTGCGCAGCATGGGTGGCACGCGTTTTGTGGTGACACTCAACGACAAGCCGCTGGATATGCAGATCTTGCCGCAAACCCCGCGCAAACAGGCGGTGCTCGGCGCGGTGGACGAAGTGCTGCGCCAGACCCTGGGCAGTGACGTGCATTTTTCGGTGGAGTTTGTCAGTGCCGAAGACCTGCGCATCTTCAATGCCGGCCTGAAGCTCGATGAGTTGCCACGCTCCTGGGCGCATTACGCCCTGACCCTGGAGCCGGTCAACCCGCCAGTACTGGTGACGCAGATCGAGTTGGGCGCCGGCGAATGGCTGTATATCGCCTCGTTGCTTCCCGAGCCCTACACCAGCCTCGAAGAACAGGGCCTGCCTTCCCAGCAGGTGTGGTTTATCGTGCTGACCAGTGGCTTTCTGTTGCTGTTTATCGGCTTGCTGGTGCATTGGCAGAGCCGGCCGCTCAAGCGCCTGGCGCGGGCGGCGCGGGACCTGTCCCTGGGCGCCGACGTGGAACCGGTGGCCGAAGGTGGCGGCAGCGAAGTGGTGGAAGTGGGCCGTGCGTTCAATGCCATGCGCGAGCGGATCAGCCGCTACCTGACTGAACGCAGCCAGTTGTTCAGTGCAATTTCCCACGACCTGCGCACCCCCATCACACGCCTGCGGCTGCGGGTGGAACTGCTGGAAGACGAAAAGCTGCAAGCCAAGTTCGGCCGCGACCTGGATGAGCTGGAACTGCTGGTCAAGGGCGCGTTGCAGTGCGTCAAGGACACCGACATCCACGAGAACATCGAGCCGGTGGACCTCAACCATGTGCTCGACTGCCTGGTGGAACCGTATCTTGCGCCCAACGGCAATGGCCGGGTGACCCAGCATGGCCGGGCGTTGACGGCCTATCCGGGCAAGCCGCTGGCGCTCAAGCGCTGCATTGGCAACCTGATCGATAACGCCCTGAAGTACGGGCAGAACGCCCATCTGCGTATCGAGGACGATGGCGCGCAGTTCATCCTACATGTGGATGACGAGGGCCCCGGGGTGCCGGAGCAGCGTCTGGAGCAGGTCTTCGAACCGCACTTTCGCCTGGCCGGGCAGCAGCAGGGTTATGGCCTGGGGCTGGGGATCGCCCGCAATATCGCCCACAGCCATGGCGGCGAAGTCAGCCTGCAAAATTTGCGTGAAGGTGGCCTACGGGTGACCTTGCAACTGCCCCGGACCCTGGACTAAACAACACCGCGTCACCCTGTAGGAGCTGGCTTGCCAGCGATAGCGATACATCAGTCACATTTGCAGTACCTGACCTACCGCAATCGCTGGCAAGCCAGCTCCTACAGACGGGCGTTGGGTCAGATGCTCTGGCGTAGCCTGGCCAAGTCGCGCAACGGCGGCGCGCCAAACAACCGGCTGTATTCCCGGCTGAACTGCGACGGGCTCTCATACCCCACCCGATACCCCGCCGCCGAGGCTTCCAGGCCTTCGGCGATCATCAGGCGCCGGGCCTCCTGCAAGCGCAACTGCTTCTGGTACTGCAACGGGCTCATGGCGGTGATGGCCTTGAAGCGGTGGTGCAGGGTCGACACGCTGAGATTCACTTCCTTGGCCAGATCATCGATGCGCAGCGGTTGTTCATAGTTGCCGTTCAACCAGGTGATCGCCCGGCTGACCCGATGGCTCTGGCTATTGGCCACGGCAATTTCGTACAGGCGATAGCCCTGTGGCCCACGCAGTAGTCGGTAGAGAATCTCGCGATTGATCAATGGCGCCAACATCGCGATATCTTTGGGCGTATCCAGCAGGCGTGCCAGGCGCAATACGGCGTCGAGCAACTGGCTGTCGATCCGGTCGACATACATGCCGCGTGCGGTCGGGCGCGTGGGCACGCCCATCGGCCCGGCTTCGGCAATCAGGGCGGTCAGTTGCGCCGGGTCGATATTGATGCGCACCGACAGGTTGGGGTCTTCGACTGTGGCGTCGATGACTCGCCCGGCCACCGGCATCGCGACCGAGAACACCAGGTAGTTGAGGGGGTCGTAGGCAAAAATTTCGTCGGCCAGGCGCACTTCCTTGCTGCCGTTGGCGAGGATGCACAGCGCAGGTTCCACCAGCACCGGCATGAAGTCGCGTGGCGTGTTGTGGCGGTTCAGGTACAGCGAGGTGATCGCTGTGCCGTAGGAACCGTCTTCCCAGGTATGCCGGTGCACGATGCTGGCCAGTTCGGCGCGCTGTTTTTCCATCTCGGCATCGAGGGGAATGGACTGCTGTTCGGGCGACGACATGGGGCGTCCTCTGCATGCTTCTTTGATGGGCACAGCTTAGCGGTGGCGGTGCAGCAGCGTTATGTCGATTCTGCACAATCCTTGCCTGATCCTGCGGCGCGTCTTCAATCAGGCAAGCACACAGCCTGTCATCTGCCTGAAACAAGGCGCCAACCCCTGCAATAAAGCCTGACGCCAAACCCTGGGTCTACGCTTCTGGCAGGATTGTGCAATAAGCCGGCAGGAATCGACTAACCGCGCTGGGGCCTGCGCCCGTATCTTTGACCCTGTGGCAACACGCCCCCACAGTGCTTGCCGAGCATCACTTCTCAACGGGAGAGTCGAACATGTCCACCCCCATTCCCGCGAGCCATATGGCCTTTATCCGCGCCCGCAGCGGGTGCAGCACCGAACTGGGTGCACGCTTGAGCAGTTTGATCGAACCGGGCCGCCAGGCTCAGGGTTGCCTGCAATTCTCGTTGCAGCACTCCCAGGTTGACCCCGATGTATGGCTGGTTTCAGGTTTCTGGAGCAGCGAACAGGCGATGAGCGCTTATTTCAGCTCGCCGGCCCTGATGCTGTTTACCGAGCTGTTGAACGATATGGTCGTGCGCAGCATGGACTTCCAGACCTTCACCGACGCATCCGCCGCCAATGCCTACGGCGAGTACCTGCAACTGGCAGGTTAAGGTTTAGAATGGCCGACTTTCCATTGGCCAGGACCTGCAACATGGCACGTAAAGAGTTTGCCCACCACGAAGCTGTTTCCGCCCTTGTACGCGAAGACCAGGGTGGCTATAGCGCCGCCATCGCCGTCAAGGCACTGGACGGCATGAGCGCACCGCGCTTTCACAAGATCCTCGATGGCCAACTGTTCAAGACTGCCGACGACGCCGACGATGCGGCGGCCCAGCAATTGGAGCGCTTGATCGCTATCGATGAAGAGGGCCAGTTGGCCTGGGCAACTGCAGCAAACTAAAGAACACCACCGACCCAATTGTGGGAGCGGGCTTTGTGGGAGCGGGCTTGCTCGCGAAAGCGTCATGTCAGCCAGCCAATTTGGAACTGATCCACCGCTTTCGCGAGCAAGCCCGCTCCCACACAAGCCCGCTCCCACATTTTTGACTGCATTGCATCCAATCAGGGTTTGGTAGCACCTGGTCGGTACATCTTGAATAGCGCTTGCGGCCCCAGCTGGAAATAATCCGCCGGGCCGCCGCCCCGCAGAATCGGCTCGGCCGCTGCGGTGTCGTACACCCCATCCTTGAGCAGCCATTTGGCGATGTGCACCGCGACCACTTCGCCAAGTACCAGCCAACTGGGCACCAGCTCCTTGTCGGCCCGCTGCAACTGAATGATCTGCGTGACCTTGCACTCGAACGACACCGGGCTTTCGCCGACCCGTGGCACGGCAATCACCTTGGACGCCACTGGCGTCAGCCCGGCCAATTCAAACTCGTTGACTTCAGGTGACACGGCGGCGCAGCTCTGGTTCATCTGCTCGGCCAGCGGGCGCGTGGCCAGGTTCCAGACAAACTCGCCGGTCTGTTCGATGTTATTCAGGCTGTCTTTACGCCCGACACTGGAAAAACCAATGATCGGCGGGATGTAGTTGAAGGCATTGAAAAAACTGTAGGGCGCCAGGTTCAGGCGGCCTTCGCGGTCCTGGGACGAAATCCAGCCAATCGGGCGCGGGCCGACGATGGCGTTGAACGGGTCATGGGGCAGGCCGTGGCCGTTGGCGGGTTCATAGAAATGGATATCGTCAGGCATGGACGGCGGTTCCTGCGGCGGGGAAAGCGCAATAGTGCAGGCCCAAGGGCAGGATTTCCACCGGATTGGCGCTGCCCTATGGAATTTTCATCCATCGCCCACCTATTTTTCACAGCTGCACGGCCAGTCTGCACGCCAGGTCGATACCCCCCCATGAGTCGGCCTTTCGAGACTGAACTCTGGAGCCTTCTGCACAATGAACAAACTACCTCAGATTACCCTGGCGTTCTGGGTCATGAAGATCTGTGCGACCACCCTTGGCGAAACCGCCGGGGACTTGTTGTCGATGACCCTGAATGTCGGCTACGCCATCAGTTCGATGATCCTGCTCAGCGTGTTCCTCATCACGTTGCTGACGCAGTTATGGTCGAAAACCTACAACCCGGTGCTGTACTGGATCGTGATCCTGTCGACGAGCACGGCGGGCACCACCATGTCCGATTTTATGGACCGTACCCTGGGCCTGGGGTACGCCTCCGGTTCGATGATCCTGATTGTCCTGTTACTGATAGTGTTCGCCCTCTGGCACCTGAGCGGCAATTCGCTGAACGTGAACAAGGTGCAGACCCCGCGCGGCGAGCTGTTCTACTGGGTGGCAATCCTGCTCTCCAACACCCTGGGCACGGCCCTGGGGGACTTCCTGGCCGACGACTCTGGCCTGGGCTTTGCTGGCGGTGCGATGTTGATCGGCGCGAGCATCCTGCTGGTGGTGGCGCTCAAATACTGCACGACGGTTTCGTCGGTGGTGTTGTTCTGGGTAGCGTTTGTGTTGACCCGGCCCTTTGGCGCGACCCTCGGGGACTTCCTGACCAAACCCCATGAAAAGGGCGGCCTGGACTTTGGCACTGTCGGCTCATCGGCGGTGCTGGCGGCCGTGCTGCTGGTGATGATCGCCGGTGCCTGGTATGTACAGCGCCGGGATAACCGCCAGCCGCTGGCAGAGCTGTCCTGACGGGATAAAAAAGGGGCCATGTCATTTGCATGACATGGCCCCTTTTCTACACCTGGCGAACGCTTAGTCCGTGGTGATCCGCGAATGCTTGCGGGTGTCTTTCATGGTGATGTAGACCAACAGCGATACGGCAATACACGCGGTGACGTACCAGTAGTAGCCGGTTTCCATGCCGATGCTCTTGAACCACAGCGCGATGTATTCGGCGGTGCCGCCGAAGATCGACACGGTCAGTGCGTAAGGCAGGCCTACACCCAGCGCACGGATTTCGGTGGGGAACAGCTCGGCCTTCACCACGGCGTTGATCGAGGTGTAGCCGCTGACGATGATCAGCGCCGCCATGATCAGGAAGAACGCGCCCCACCAGGTCTGGACAGTGTGCAGGGTGGTGAGGATCGGCACGGTGAACAGGGTGCCGAGGATGCCGAAGGCGATCAGGATCGGCCGGCGACCGACCTTGTCGGACAGGCCACCGACAATCGGTTGCAGGCACATGAACAGGAACAGCGTGGCCGCAGAGATGGTGGTGGAGTCGGAGATGCTCATGCCGACGGTGTTCACCAGGTACTTCTGCATGTAGGTGGTGTAGGTGTAGAAGGCCAGGGTGCCGCCCATGGTCAGGCCGACCACGGTCATCAGTTCCTTGGGGTGGCGCATCAAGGTGCGCATCGCGCTTTCCTTGGCTTTTTCCTTCTTGGTGAACGACTCGGTTTCTTCCATGCCACGTCGCAGGTACAGGGCCACCACCGCGCACAGGGCGCCGATGGCGAACGGGATACGCCAGCCCCAGGCATACAACTCTTCAGTGGTGAGGAGCTGTTGCAGCACGATCAGTACCGCCAACGCGATGAGCTGGCCGGAGATCAGAGTCACGTACTGGAAGCTGGAGAAGAAGCCGCGACGTTCCTTGGTCGCCATTTCACTCAGGTAGGTGGCCGAGGTGCCGTATTCGCCACCCACCGACAGGCCTTGCAGCAAGCGGGCGAACACCAGCAGGATCGGCGCGCCGACACCGATGGTTTCATAACCGGGGCTCAGGGCGATGATCAGCGAGCCGAAGCACATCAGCAGCACCGACGCCATCAACGCGGCTTTACGGCCTGCGCGGTCGGCGTAGAGGCCCATCAGCCAGCCGCCAATCGGGCGCATCAAAAAGCCCACGGCAAAAATCGCGGCGGTGTTGAGCAGTTGGGCGGTGGTGTCGCCTTTAGGGAAGAAGGCTTTGGCGAAGTACAGCGAGAAAGCGGCGTAGACGTACCAGTCATACCACTCGACCATGTTGCCGACCGATCCGCTGAAGATCGACTTGATACGGCTGGAAGTGGTGCGTTCTTGCGCCGGCGCAGCCGCCGACCCCAGAGGCAGGGAATTGGAGTTATCCATTGAAGGATCCTTCATGTCATTGTTTTTGTGGAGCGCGCGTCAGCGCAGCCTGGTTGCAGCTATAGCAGGAGCTGTGCCAAGCAGGGGGAGGCCCGTTCTAGAGGGGTTGGGGGATTTTTTTGAGCGGAAAGCCGCTGATGGTTTTTTGGTGATGAGCGGAAATCCGCTTATGGCGGCTATCCTCATCGCAGGCAAGCCAGCTCCCACATTTTGATTTGCGAATACATTCAAGTGTGGGAGCTGGCTTGCCTGCGATGAGGCCCTAAGGGGCCTTCTCAATCGGGCGACAGAAACATTTCCCGGGTCAGCCCATGGCGCTGCAGCTTTTCATTGAAGGTCCGCCGTGGCAGTTGCAGCTCCGCCAGCACCGCCTTGATATCGCCTTTGTGCCGGGTCAGCGCAGCTTTCAGGCAATGGGCTTCGAACGCTTCCTGCTGGGCCGCCAGGGATTGCCCGGCCTCGATGCCTTCCGGCTCCGGCTCGCCGAGGCCCAGCACCTGGCGTTCGGCAACGTTGGCCAGTTCGCGCACGTTGCCCGGCCAGTCATGGCTGAGCAGCCGCCCCAATTGCGGCCCGCTGAGGGGCGCGGCCTCGCGGCCCAGGCGTTCGGCGGCGCTCTGGGTGAAGTGGTCGAACAGCAGCGGGATATCTTCGCGGCGCTCACGCAGCGGCGGCAGGCGCAGTTGCGCCACGGTCAGGCGGTAGGCCAGGTCTTCGCGAAAACGTCCGGCGCGGGCTTCGTCCAGCAGGTCGGGCTTGGTCGCGGCAATGATGCGCAGGTCGACCTTGATGCTCTGGTTCGAGCCCAGGCGCTCCAGCTTCTGTTCCTGCAACACCCGCAGCAGCTTCACCTGCTGGGCCAGGGGCATGCTTTCGATCTCATCGAGAAACAGCGTACCGCCGTCGGCGTACTCCAGCTTGCCGATGCGCTTGCCCTGGGCGCCGGTGAAAGCGCCGCTTTCATGGCCGAACAGTTCGGCTTCAAACAATTGCTCGGGAATCGCCGCACAGTTGAGCGCGACAAAAGGTTTTTTGGCCCGTGGCCCGAAGTCATGCAGGCAGCGGGCGACCAGTTCCTTGCCGCTGCCGGTCTCGCCACGGATCAGCACGTTGACCGGCAAGGCGGCGAGGTCCAGCACCTGGCGGCGCAAGTTCTGCAGGCTGCGCGACACCCCCAGCAGGCTCGACTCCAGTTGGGCGCGATGATCGGCCTGTTGGTGTAGGCGGCGGTTCTCCAGGATCAGCCCGCGCTTGTCCAGGGCCCGGCGCAGGCTGGCGAGCAGGGCGTCGGGGCTGAAGGGCTTTTCCAGAAAGTCGTAGGCACCGTCGCGCATGGCTTCGACGGCCATCGGCACGTCGCCATGGCCGGTCAGGAGGATCACCGGCAGGTCGGCATCGCGCCGTTGTACTTCGGCCAGCAGCTCCAGGCCGCTGAGGCCCGGCATGCGCACATCGCTGAGAATCACCCCGGGAAAGTCCCTGGGCAGGTGGGCCAGGCAGTCCTCGGCGCGGCTGAACAACTGCACCGCGAACCCGGAGAGGTTCAGCCACTGTTCCACGGCCGTGCGGATGCTGGCCTCGTCATCAACCACGATCACCGCGTTCAGCATAGGTCCGGCGCCTCCAGCGCGATGGGCAGGGTCAGGGTGAAGACGGCGCCGTCGCCCTGATTGGCCGCACTCAGGCGTCCGCCCAGTTCATGCACGATAGCGTAGGACACCGCCAACCCGAGCCCGAGCCCGTCACCCACCGGCTTGGTGGTGAAGAACGGGTCGAACACGTTGTTCAGGTGTTCCTCGGCAATGCCGCCGCCGCTGTCGCTGACGCTCAGGTGCCACAGTTGTTGATCGGCATGCAGGCGGATTTCCAGGCGCTTGCGCGGTTTGTCGGCCATGGCATCCAGGGCATTGCGCAACAAGTTGATCAGCACTTGCTCCAGGCGAATGGCATCGCCGCGTACCCAGGCCGGGCGAGTCAGGTCGAGCACGGTGCCGATGGCTTCGTCGCGCAGGCGTGCGTCGAGCAAGTGCAGGGACTGGTCGACCACGGTTGCCAGGTCCAGGCGTTCGCGCAGGCCGCTGGGGCTTTTGCGGGCGAAGGTCTTGAGGTGGCCGGTAAGGGCGGCCATGCGAGTGAGCATGTCGTCCAATGGCGTCAGCGCCTGATAGGCGTCATCGATGCGCCCGTGATCGAGCAGCAGGCGCAAGGTAGCCAGTTGCATGCGCTGAGTGGTCAGCGGCTGGTTGATTTCATGGGCCAGGGCCGCAGACATCTGTCCCAGCGCCGCCAGCTTGGCCGATTGCACCAAGCCATCCTGGGCGGTGCGCAAGGCGCGGGTGCGTTCTTCCACCAGGCGCTCCAGCTCTTCGCGGCTGCGCTGGCGCAAGCGGGCCAGGCGCCAGCGCTGGCTGAGGAACAGCACCAGGAACACCAGGGTCAACCACAGGCCCGCTGCGGCGAGGCCGGCGTTGCGTTGGTCTTCAAAGGCCACCTGGGGTTTGCGCAGCAGGTGCAGGGTCCAGCCTTCGGCTTTGAGGGGCAGGGACTCCCAGATGTAGTTGGCGTTGCCTTCGGGCCCGGCCACGCGCACCAGATGACTGTTCTCGTCAAAACGCTGCAAGGTCTGGGTGTCCAGGGGCTGCAATTGCTTCTTGTCGTATTGGCGCGTGGCCTTGAGTTCGGCCAGATCGTTGGCCGACAGTGGGCGCAGGTTGCGGTAACGCCATCCGGGTTTATTGGCGATAAACACGATGCCCCGGGCATCGCTGACCAGCAACAGGTCGTCGCCCTGGGCCCATCCGCGCTCCAGCTCCGGAAACTCCAGTTTCACCACCATGGCGCCGATGAACTGCTCCTGCTCATCCACCACCGCGCTGGAAAGGAAGTACCCCGGAATCCCGGTGGTCACCCCCACCGCATAAAAACGCCCGGTGCCCTGGCTGCGGGTCTGGCTGAAATAGGGGCGGAACGCATAGTTGTGGCCGACATAACTGCTGGGCAGGCGCCAGTTGCTGGCGGCCACCGCCAGGCCGGTGCGGTCCATCAGTTCCAGGGTCGATGACTGCGCCGCACCGTTGATGCGCTCCAGTTTGTGGTTTAGCACCTCCTGGGTCGCCGGATCCAGCGGGCCTTTCAGGGCGCGGATCATTTCCGAATCCAGGGCCAGCACGGCGGGTAGGGCGCGGTAGCGTTCGATCAAGGTGTGCAAGGAGTTGGCATACAGCGCCAGTTGCTGGTTCGCACGGCCGGCATCGTCCACCAGGGACTGGCGTTCCGCCTGGCGCATGGCGACTGCGGCGGCCAGGACGGCACCGGCAATAATCAGCAGGGAGTAGAAGGTCAAACGCAATGGGCGAGGGATCGCGATCATACGAGAATGAACAGCTGCAGTAGGGGGCGAGCACCATAACATGCAGCAGGACGAGCGCAGTACTTGTGGGAGCGGGCTTGCCCGCGATTGCATCGACGCGGTCTGCTGCCAGACCGCAGTGCCTGCATCGCGGGCAAGCCCGCTCCCACAAAATCGCCGGTCATAAAAAAGGCGACTGTGGCATGGAGCCACAGTCGCCTTTTATCCTTGCGGGGACGTGCTTACTGCACTTCTACCGCCAGGCTTTCACTGATCTTTTGCTGCCAGATGGCGGGACCTGTGATGTGGACCGACTCGCCCTTGCTGTCGACTGCAACAGTGACCGGCATGTCCTTGACGTCGAACTCGTAGATCGCTTCCATGCCCAGTTCGGCGAAGGCCACCACGCGCGACTTCTTGATGGCTTGCGCCACCAGGTAGGCCGCACCGCCGACTGCCATCAGGTACACGGCCTTGTGGTCCTTGATCGCTTCGATGGCGGTCGGGCCGCGCTCGGATTTGCCGATCATGCCCAACAGGCCAGTCTGCTCGAGGATCTGGCGGGTGAACTTGTCCATCCGCGTGGCGGTGGTCGGGCCAGCCGGGCCAACCACTTCTTCGCGCACCGGATCTACCGGGCCGACGTAGTAGATGAAACGGCCCTTGAGGTCTACCGGCAGGGTTTCACCCTTGTTCAGCATCTCGACCATGCGCTTGTGCGCCGCGTCGCGACCGGTGAGCATCTTGCCGTTGAGCAGTACGGTTTCGCCCGGTTTCCAGCTTTGCACGTCTTCCGGGGTCAGGGTGTCGAGATTGACGCGGCGGGCCGACGGGCCAGCTTCCCAGACAATTTCCGGGTAGGCGTCCAGCGGCGGCGCTTCGAGCGAGGCCGGACCGGAACCGTCGAGCACGAAGTGTGCGTGACGGGTGGCGGCGCAGTTGGGGATCATGCACACCGGCAGCGAAGCGGCGTGGGTCGGGTAATCCATGATCTTCACGTCGAGCACGGTGGTCAGGCCACCCAGGCCCTGGGCGCCGATCCCCAGTTGGTTGACCTTCTCGAACAGCTCCAGGCGCATCTCTTCGATACGGTTGGACGGGCCGCGCTTTTTCAGCTCGTGGATGTCGATGGATTCCATCAACACTTCCTTGGCCATGACGGCGGCTTTCTCGGCAGTACCGCCGATGCCGATGCCGAGCATGCCCGGTGGGCACCAGCCGGCACCCATGGTCGGAACGGTCTTGAGCACCCAGTCGACGATGGAGTCGGACGGGTTGAGCATGGCCATTTTCGACTTGTTCTCGGAACCACCGCCCTTGGCAGCCACGTCCACTTCCACGGTGTTACCCGGGACGATGGAGTAGTGGATCACGGCCGGGGTGTTGTCCTTGGTGTTTTTGCGCGCGCCGGCCGGGTCGGCGAGGATCGAGGCACGCAGGACGTTTTCCGGCAGGTTGTAGGCGCGACGCACGCCTTCGTTGATCATGTCGTCCAGGCCCATGGTGGCGCCATCCCAGCGTACATCCATGCCCACGCGCACGAACACGGTGACGATCCCGGTGTCCTGACAGATCGGGCGGTGGCCGGTGGCACACATGCGCGAGTTGATCAGGATCTGGGCCATGGAGTCACGGGCGGCCGGCGATTCTTCGCGCAGGTAGGCTTCGTGCATTGCCTGGATGAAGTCAACGGGATGGTAGTAGGAAATGAATTGCAGGGCGTCGGCAACGCTCTGAATCAGGTCGTCTTGCTTGATCACGGTCATGAGTCGCGCTCCTCTATAAGGGAACATTCAATAAAGGTGGCTTCAGATGGGTGTATCGGTCGCTGAAGCCACCTTTTCCAAGGCACGCCGGGTAGTGCTGGCGCGACGCTAAAAAGGCGCGGCAGTATAACCCGGCGCGATGGCCGATACACCCGACGATGGTCAAACTCTCCCGACCACCCTAGGAGCCGGCTCCTGCAAAAAGCAGTTACAGTGATCGCACATTTTGATTCGAGGCCTTTCATGCCTGAACTGCACGTCGGCGAACGCCAGTGGTCGGTCTCCACCGGCAGCAATCTGCTGGATGCCTTGAACCAGGCCGGTGTGGCCGTGCCTTACAGTTGCCGCGCGGGCAGTTGCCATGCCTGCCTGGTGCGTTGCCGGGGTGAGGTCGAGGACAAGCAGCCCGACGCCCTGAGCCCGGCCCAGCGCCAGGACGGTTGGCGCCTGGCCTGCCAGTGCCAGGTCACAGGCGATGTACAGGTCGAGGCCTTTGACCCCTTGCGCGACGGCGCGGCGGCAACGGTGCTGAGCGCCGATTGGCTGAACCCGACGGTGTTGCGCCTGCGCCTGCAACCCCAGCACGGGCTGCGTTACCGGGCCGGGCAGCACCTGGTGTTGTGGGCGGGGACGGTGGCGCGGCCTTATTCCCTGGCCAGCCTGCCCCAGGAAGATCCGTTTTTGGAGTTCCACCTCGATTGCCGCCTGCCCGGCGAATTCAGCGATCGTGCCCGCCGGCTTGAGGCCGGTGACCCATTACGCCTGGGCGAATTGCGCGGCGGGGCGTTGCATTACGATCCGGACTGGCAAGCGCGGCCGCTGTGGCTGCTGGCATCCGGCACGGGGCTGGGGCCGCTGTGGGGCGTGTTGCGCGAAGCCCTGCGCCAGGATCACCAGGGCGCTATCCGCGTGATTCACCTGGCCCATGATACGGACGGGCATTATCTGGCCGAGCCCCTGGCCCAACTTGCCGCCAGCCACGGCAACCTCACCATCGAACTGTGGACGGCGGCGCAGTTGGCCGGTGCCTTGGCGCAACTGCGGCTTGTATCCCGGCAAACCATGGCCTTGCTCTGCGGGCACCCCAGCAGTGTCGAGGCGTTTTCCAAGCGCCTGTTCCTGGCTGGCTTGCCGCGTAATCAACTGTTGGCCGATGTGTTCTTGCCCCGTGGTTGAGCGCTGATGGCTATCTGCGAGAACTCACCATGTGTATTTGAAATGCATTGCAATGTGGGAGCGGGCCTTTGCAGTCAATCAATCACTCTCCTTTGGAATGCAAAAGGCCCTGGCATTCACATGCCAGGGCCTTTGCTTTGAGCAGGTCAGTCACTCAGACCATTGGGTCGCCAACGTGCAGGATCTTCATGCCGTTGGTGCCACCGATGGTGTGGTAGCTGTCGCCCTTGGTCAGGATCACCCAATCGCCTTTCTCGACTACGCCACGCTTGAGCAGTTCGTCGATGGCAGCCTGGCTGACTTGCTCAGGCGGCAGCGACGCCGGGTCGAAAGGTACGGTGTAGACGCCACGGAACATGGCCGCGCGGGCCTGGGTTTCGCGGTGCGGGGAGAACGCGTAGATCGGGATCGAGGAGCGGATGCGCGACATGATCAACGGCGTGTAGCCACTTTCGGTCAGGGCGATGATCGCCTTTACGCCCGGGAAGTGGTTGGCGGTGTACATGGCGGCCAGGGCGATGCTCTGGTCGCAGCTTTCGAACACTTTGCCGATGCGGTGGCTGGAGGTCTTGCTGGTCGGGTGCTTTTCAGCGCCGACGCAGATACGCGCCATGGCCTGGACCGCTTCCAGCGGGTACGGGCCGGCAGCACTTTCTGCCGAGAGCATCACGGCGTCGGTGTAGTCGAGCACGGCGTTGGCCACGTCGGACACTTCGGCACGGGTCGGCATCGGGTTCTGGATCATCGACTCCATCATCTGGGTCGCAACGATCACCGCTTTATTGTGGCGGCGTGCGTGCAGGATGATTTTCTTCTGGATGCCGATCAGCTCCGCGTCACCGATTTCCACGCCGAGGTCGCCACGGGCAACCATCACTGCATCGGACGCCTTGATCAGGCCGTCGAGGGTTTCGTCGTCGGCCACCGCTTCGGCGCGCTCGATCTTCGCCACCAGCCAGGCAGTACCACCGGCTTCGTCGCGTAGTTGGCGGGCGTATTCCATGTCGGCGGCGTCGCGCGGGAAGGACACGGCGAGGTAGTCCACTTCCATTTCGGCGGCGAGCTTGATGTCGGCCTTGTCTTTTTCGGTCAGGGCCGGTGCAGTCAGGCCACCACCGCGACGGTTGATGCCTTTGTGGTCGGACAGCGGGCCGCCGATGATCACGGTGCAGTTCAGCTCGGTGACGGTGGCGGTGTCGACACGCATGACCACACGGCCGTCGTCCAGCAGCAGTTCGTCGCCGACGCCGCAGTCTTTCACCAGGTCCGGGTAGTCGATACCCACGACTTGTTGGTTGCCTTCGGTCAGCGGATGGCTGGTGGAGAAGGTGAATTTGTCACCGATCTTCAGCTCGATGCGCTTGTTGGCGAATTTGGCGATACGGATCTTCGGACCTTGCAGGTCACCCAGCAGCGCGACGAAGCGGCCATGCTTGGCGGCGAGGTCACGTACCAGCTTGGCGCGAGCCTTGTGCTCGTCCGGGGTGCCGTGGGAGAAGTTCAGACGGGCAACGTCCAGGCCAGCCAGAATCAGCTGTTCGAGGACTTCCGGCGAGTTACTGGCCGGGCCAAGGGTGGCGACGATTTTGGTACGACGGACGGACATGCACGGACTCCTGAGTTCTAGCGCTGGGGAAGGCTACTATGCTCTTTGGCTGTAGTCATTGTTCGTTTGCACTACTTATTGTCGATTCGCTTGTTTTCACTCTATGACGCCAGACGAACAACCTTGAAGATTTTCGCCCAAGGGTCGATACACTGCTCAAGACAGGAGAACACCCCATGCGAGTTTTGATCATTGCTGCCCTGGCCGTCAGTGTTGTCGGCTGTACCCGTTGGTCGATGGACCATCATTTGAACAATGCCTACCGTGCCTACAACGTGGGCGATTGTGAGCGGGTCACCCTGGAATTGTCCCAGGTCGACCGTGAAAGCCGGTCCCGTCGCTACGTGCAGCCGGAAGTCTCGATGCTGCGTGGGCAGTGCCTGGAACGGCAGAAGCTGTTTGTGGATGCGGTGCAGACTTATCAGTTCATCATTAGCCAGTACCCATCGAGTGAGTACGCGTTCCGGGCCCGTGCACGCCTGGATACGCTGCAACAACTGGGGCATTACCCTGGCGCAAGTGCAGCGCGCGCGCGACCTGCAGCCTTGTGATGATATACGCCATTTAATTGCTGGCCTCTTGCCAGAGTTGGGCTATTCTTTTGAAGTACGTTTGTATAACTTTCAATTCAAACAGACACAAAAACAGGATTCGGTGGTTGTAGAGTGACAGGGCAGGGGCCGCTGTTGCACCGGGATCCAGGAGAGCGGGGGGGCATGTAGCTTCCCGGCCCGAATCACAGCAACGGCCACAGTCTTGGCCATTGGACGGCGATCTGATCATGTTGACTGACCGACGGATTGAGCGGCACCAGTTGCCCTATTTTTTAGAGGTGTTCAATCGCTTCACAGGTAAGCCCATCGGTTACTTGGGTAATATTTCCAGTGAAGGGCTGATGCTAGTCAGCCAATTACCCATGATGGTCAACGTGGATTTTGATCTGCGCTTGAAGATTCCAGGTCCTGAGGGTGATATGCACACCATTGATTTCACTGCGACCTGCCTGTGGAGTCGTGAAGATATCAACCCCAGGCATTACGACTCGGGGTTTTGCCTGTTGGAGGCGCCCGCGGAGTACGGTCAGCTGATTGTTGCGCTGTTGCAGTACTTCAGCTTTGACCCCTTGCAGGCTTCGGCCTAGCGTCACACACCATTCATAGAGCGCCGGCTTTTTTCCAGCCCAGGTATCGGGTTACCAGGTCGGCGCCCAGCTCAGAGGGATGGGCATCCATTACCATCAGGCCCTGCGCCTTGAGGCGGTCATGAAGTTCTTCCCGTGCATTGAGGTAATCGACGCTGCCACAGTAGGCCAGCGCCTGCGCCAAGGTCTGCACGGGAGCCTGGCGCAATTGATCCAGCACTCCTTCGCGCAGGCTCGCCACCAATACCCGGTGCTGGCGGCTGATGCGCTTGACGGCCGTCAGTAGTTCCTCATCGTCCTCATCGCGCAGGTTGGTCACTACGATCACCAGCGCCCGCCGTTTCTGGCGGGCCAGCAGCTGATTGGCGGCAGCCTGGTAATCGGCCGTGCGCCGGGTGCTGTCCAGGTCGTATACCGCGTTGAGCAACTGGTTCAACTGACCGCTGCCCTTGACTGGTGCCAGGTAGCGCGGCTGGTCGCAGGCGAAGGTACACAGGCCCACGGCATCGCCCTGGCGCAAGGCCACATAGCTGAGCAGCAGGCAGGCGTTGAGGGCGTGGTCGAAATGTGACAGTTCGCCGTCCTTGCTGCGCATCCGTCGGCCGCAATCGAGCATGAACATAATCTGCTGGTCGCGCTCATCCTGGTATTCCCGGGCAATCGGCGTGCGTTGCCGTGCCGTGGCCTTCCAGTCGATCTGGCGCAGGCTGTCGCCCTCGCGAAATTCGCGCAGCTGATGAAACTCCAGGCCCAGGCCGCGACGCTGGCGCTGGCGTACACCCAGTTGGCTGAGCCAGTTGTCTACCGCCAGTAACTGCGCACCGTACAGGCGGGCAAAGTCCGGGTAAACCCGGGTTGCATCCTTGACCGATACCTGGCGTTTTGCGGTCCACAATCCCAGGGGGCTGGGCAGATGCACCTCACAGCGCTCAAAGCTGAAATGCCCACGGCTCAAGGGGCGCAGGCGGTAGCCCAGGTCACTGTGTTCACCGGGGCGCAGGGCGATGAACTGCGGCAGGTTCTGCACGCTCAAACCATCCGGTACGTGATCAAACACCTTCAGCGTCAATGGCTGTGTGTAGTCATGCTCCAGGGTGATCCGCACCTCGCTCCAGCGTCCTAGCGCCAGGCTGCCTGGCATGTGCCGCCGCAGGCGTGGCGAGGGACGGCGTTTCAGACGGGCAGCATCGAGCAATGCCAGCAAAAGCAGCGCCAGGAGCAGGCCCCAGGCCACGGAGTGCAGGGCGGCCGGCACCTTGAGTTGCAGGGCCGTGGCCGTTCCGAGGGCGATGTTCAGGCCCAGCAGCACCGCGAGCCAGGCCAGCAACAGGCGAGTAGGTCTCATGGGCATGTCACTGGCGTGGCGCCGGCACTTGGTCGAGCAGTTGGGCCAGTACCTGATCCACCTCGAGGCCTTCGATATCCAGCTCCGGGGCGATGCGTACGCGATGGCGCAACACTGCCAGCGCGCAACTCTTGATGTCGTCCGGGGTCACGAACTCGCCACCGCGCAGCAGAGCCCGGGCGCGGGCACCACGTACCAGGGCGATGGAGGCGCGAGGCCCGGCGCCAAGGGCCAGGCCGGGCCAGGTGCGGGTGGTCCGGGCCAGGCGCACGGCGTAGTCGAGTACCTGGTCATCCAACGGCAGCTCACTGGCGACCTGTTGCAACAGCAGTACATCATCGGCCTGCAGTACGGTGCGCAATGGCTGTACGTCGAGCATGTCGGCGCGGGAGGAACGAGTCACTTCGCGCACCATATCCAGCTCTTGCTGCGCCTCTGGGTAGTCCATGCGTACCTTGAGCATGAACCGGTCGAGTTCGGCCTCCGGTAGTGGGTAAGTGCCTTCCTGTTCGATGGGGTTCTGGGTGGCCAGCACCATGAACGGCTGGCCGATGGGCAAGGCTTCACCCTCGAGAGTGACCTGTCGTTCCTGCATGGCTTCGAGCAGGGCGGCCTGGGTTTTCGCCGGGGCCCGGTTGATCTCGTCCGCCAGGAGCAAATGGGTGAACAACGGCCCTTTGCGCAGCTTGAATTGCTCGGTGTGCAGGTCGTACACCGCATGGCCTGTGACATCGCTGGGCATCAGGTCCGGGGTGAACTGGATGCGTGCGAAGTCGCCGTCAAAGCAGCGCGCCAGGGCCCGTACCAGCAAGGTCTTGCCCAGGCCGGGTACGCCTTCGAGCAGCACATGGCCGCCGGCGATCAACGCGGTCAGTACGTCATCGATCACCGCGTCCTGGCCAATCACTGCCTTGCGCAACTCGGTGCGCAGCGCCTGGGCGAGTTGGGTGGCGCGCCCGGTGTCGAGGGTATTGGGTAAATCCACTGGAGAATCGCTCATAGGGCATTCCTGAGGGTTTGCAGGCAGGCCACCTGGCGGCTGAAATCGGCGCTGGAAAGCCGTTTTGCCGGGAGTGGGCCCAGGGCCTGGCTGATAATTGAAGCGGGTTGGCGGGTCAGGCGCTCAAGGGCCTGCCATTGTCCTGCGGTATCCAACTGTTCGAATCCGGGGTGGCGGCGACGTGCGGTACGCAGGATGTCGCGCTGCAAGGCTTGCAACAGGCTGTTTTGCCCGCTGCGGCGCAGCAGGAAGTCGGCACTGGCATTCAGGTGCTCCTGCAATTGACGGCGGGCTTTCGGGGCTGGCGCCTGGATGGGCCCCTGGCGCACGCCGGCGCGCCACAACCCCAGCAGAATCAAGGCGGCCAGTGCTACCAGGGCCTGGGGGAAATACCGCAGCACCAGACTGAACAGGTTTTCGACGTCCGTGTTCGATAGCAGGGTGACATCGCTGCCCTGGGTCAGGTACCACAGCAGCCAGGCGTTGTCGTGCAAGCCGATGGCCGGGGTCTTCCACAGCTCGCTGTCGGTGATCACCGTTACACGACCCAGCCCGAGATCGAGTTGCATCAGGTGGCTGGACTTGGCGCTGTTGGCCGAAAACTGTGCCAGGTGCCTGGGGTCGATCAGGGTGAAGTCAGTGTCGAAACTGAAAAACGCCGGCGCGGTTTCGTTATCGACATACAGCCGTGTCAGGTCCGGTTTCTTGTTCTTGCGGGCGGGGGGCGGCTGGTCAAAGTCATCGCTGAAGGCCTGGCGCAACTGCAGGCGATCGAGCAGCAGGTCGCCGCTGTCCTGGGTTTCTTCATCCCATATGGCTTCGGCCACCAGCAGCAGATGGCCCCCAGCCTTGGTCCACTCCAACAACTGGTCAACCTGGCGCGGGGTCATGTTGCTGCGTTCGCTGAGCAACAGCAGGCTGCCGCCCTTGGCGGGCAGGGTGGCCAGGCGTTCCAGGCTGCGGGCATGCTCGACGGCCAAGCCTTGCTGGCGTAGGAAGTGTTCCGCCGCCAGGTAGGGGTTGGCCTGGGCTTCAGGTGAGGGCCCGCGGTCAACCACTTCTTCGTAGGGAATCGCCTTGTGCCAGGCATAGAAGCTCCCGGCCGTCAGCAGGCAAGCCAGGATCAGTCCAATCCAGATCAGTGGCCGGTTCATCGCGCGGCCTCGCTGTCGAACAAGCTGCGCCAACCGGCGCAGAGCTGTTGCTGGGCCAGGGCAGGCGGTATGCGATGGCCGTAGGCGAGGTTTTGCCAGTGCCGGGTCAGGTCGTCGCTAAAGGCCAGCAATTGCGGCTGTTGCAAGTGGCGCACCCGTTCCAGGACCTGGCCTTCGGTATCGGCGTTTTTCAGTGGCAGGTGGAAGTCATGCAGCAGCCGGCTCAGCAGGCCACGATACAGCAGGCCAAGGGCCTCGCGGGGCTGTGTGGCCCACAGTTGTTCGGCGGCACCGGCAATATCCTCGGGCAAGCTCTGCACGCCCATGTCCAGGCCGAACAGTTGCGACGGCACGGGCTGCACGGCCTTGGGGCGTTGGATGCGGCGGCGACTGACAAAGGCGTGCAGCCAATCACGATAACGCCAGGCAACCAGGGCAATGCCGGCGATCAGCAGGCCCCAGAGCAGCACCTCCATCACCAGGGCCAGGGGCTTGAAGGTGTCGCTGTTGAGATTGTCCAGCAAGGATTTGAGCCAGGCCGGCAGATGGGCACCTCCCGGGGACTTGGCGTTGCTGCTGCTCTTGTCCTCGCCGAAACGGTAGCGGGTAACGGTTTGCGGATTCTTGAACGGGGGTTGTTCCAGCAGGCGCTTGATCGATTGACTGGCTTGCGGCGTGCTCAACGGTTTTGAGTCGACCGGCGGGTTGGCCATGGCCTGGGGCGTTGGCGCGATCACTAGCAGGCCGACAGCCAGCAACAGGGCGGCCACTGCCGACCCCAGGCGCTGGCGCAGGCGGCGGAACACCAATTCCAGGTCCCAGGCTTCAAGCACGGTACGCCGGTTCAGGTAGAGGCTGAATCCACATGCCACGTAGATCGGCTCCCAGAACACCAGGATCAGGGCGTAGAAGGCATTGCTCAGGTGCTCCAGCCAGAGCCAGTCTTGGCTGCTGGCCAATGCCAGTTGCTGCCAGTCCCAGTCCAGCTCTACCTGTTGCGGCAGGAACAGGTAGAACAGCGCCATCAAGCCGATCCACAGCGCCGTTTCCAGGTGCATGCCGATCAGCGTCAGCCAGCGCGCCGCGCCGGCATTGCGTTGCAGCAGCACACCCAGCCGTTGTTGGCGGGCCAGGCCGCCGAGGCCCTCAAGTTGCATCACGGGCATGGCAAAGCTGCGACTGAGGCTAAAGCGCCGCCAGGTCAGGCTGGCCAGCAGTTGCCCCTTGAGCAGCCGTGGCCATTGGCGCAGCGCCTGTTTGAGCGTCGGCGTCTCGCCAAACAGCGCTTTGGACAGGATATACAGCGGCAGGCGCTCAAAGGCCGGTTTCAACCACCAGAACACCAGCACGGCAACGGAGGGGTAGTCCCACAGCACGACGCTGATCAGGATAAAGATCGGCAGGCTGACCAAGGCCCAACTGCTCATCAAGAGCACTCGGTGCTCACGGGCGAGCAACACTCCGAGGTCCATGGCTTCCCACGAGGAGCGGGGGCGAATCACCACGCTGGCGTCACTCAGGCGCATGACGACTCCTGCCGGCGAACAGCAGATAGGCGATCACCATCGCCCAGAGCGCCGCGCCCACCAAGTATTTGCCCCAGGGCTCCACGGCCGTGGTGGAGGACCAATAGGCTTCTATAAAGGCCGCGATCAGCAGGAACAGAATCACCCCGCAGATCATTTGCACGCTCTTACCGGCTGCCAGGCGCAGTGCTTCCCCCCGGGGCAATGCTCCCGGTGCGATCAACGCCCAGCCCAGTTGCAGGCCGGCTGCACCGGCCAGGGCGATGGCCGTCAGTTCAAACGCGCCGTGGCCGATGACAAAGGACCAGAAGGTTTGCCCGTAGCCGATTTCGGTCAGGTGCCCGGCGATGGCCCCGATCATCAGGCCATTGAAAAACAGGAAGAACACGCTGCCCAGGCCAAACAGCAGGCCGCCGGCAAAGGTCTGGAACGCGATGCCGATGTTGTGCATCACGTAGTAGCCGAACATCATCCAGTCCTCACTCGAGGCCCGCTCGGCCGCGCGCCCCAGGCGACTGGCGTCGGGGTCGTACATGGTTTGCATCTCGGTCACTTGCTGGGTACTGACGATGGTGTAGATCAAGTCGGGGGACAGATAGACCAGCAGGGCGATGCCAACCAGGCTGCCAAATAACAGCAGGCTGGCCACCAGCACGAAGCGCCATTGTTCGCGGACCGTGCGGGGAAAGTCGGCCAGCAGGAAGCCCAGGACCTTGGCGCCGAGCTGGCTGCGATGGCGATACAGCTGTTGATGGCCGCGCAGGGCCAGCTGTTGCAACGGGTCTACCAGGTAGCTGCTGTAGCCACGCTCCTGCGCCAACGCCAGGTGCTGGCACAGGCGGCGGTAATCATGGGGGAAGTGCGTCAGCTCATGGGCCTTGGCCTTGCCTTGCTCAAGCAATGCCAGTTGCGCGGCAAAGGCTTGCCAGTGCGGCTGGTGACGGCTTTCGAACAGGCTCTGCTTCATGTCGGCCCCAGCAGGCCGCGGGCCACGCCATTGAGCTGGTCCACGGCGCGTGCCGGGGAAACCTGCAAGGGCGTGGCCAGAATTGCCGCCAGCTCTTGGGTGCGCTCGGCGGACAGTTCACCCTGGCGCTCGGCAAAACCGAGGATCGCGCGCTGCTCGTTCAACGCCAGGGCAAAGGGCAGGCGCAATGCCGGGGCCTGGGGCAAGAGAGGGCGGGCCACGGGCTGTTCGCGGTAAACCACCAGGGTCCCGGCTGCGATGTCGCCCAGGCGTTTGAAGTGGGGATGTTGCAGGCAACTGATGGCGCCGAGGAAATAGCCGAACGGCAACATATCGACAAAACGCAGCAGGTTGCGGATCAAGGAGGCGGACCAGCCAATGGGCGTGCCGTCATCCTGTACCACGCGCAGGCCCATGATCTGCTTGCCCGGTGAACAGCCCTGGTTGAGCACTTCGAACAGCACCATGTACCACCAACTGACGAGGAACAGCAGGATCGAGCCCAGGCCGATGCCCAGGTCGCCGAGAAACGCCAGGGCGATGAACAGGATGCCGAGGATCAGGCCGCGCAGGCCCAGGTCGAAGCCGAATGCCAGCGCCCGGGGCATCAGCCCGGCGGGGCGCAAGGGCAGGTCGATGCCTTCCGGGGTCTCGATCTGGTAGCGAGTGTCCAATGGGGCGGTGGGCATTGCGTTCCCTGGCAGTGCGGCGTGGCTGGGCATGGGCAACCTCATCGGGCGGCCGGCGAAAATGAGAGGTCGATGCTAGCAGTGTCATCGCTGCAAGTAACACCTGAAAATGCGCCAAGGTTTCACTGAATGTTTATCCAGTGCACATGGCGCTGGCCCCGGGCGGCGTCCAGCGCCTAGACTTTGTCGGTCTTCAGCACAGGAATAGCCCGTGACCTCGATCTTCTGGTACGACTATGAAACCACCGGCATCAACCCGCGCAGCGACCGCCCGCTGCAGGTTGCGGGAATTCGCACCGACCATGACCTCAACGAGGTAGGGCCGCCGGTCAACCTCTATTGCCAGCCCAGCGACGATATCCTGCCGCACCCGGCGGCTTGCATGATCACCGGCATTACCCCTGGCCAACTGGCGGAAAAAGGCCTGGCCGAAGCCGACTTCATGACGCGGGTGCATGCTGAGCTGGCGGCCCCCGGCACTTGCGGCGCGGGTTACAACACCCTGCGTTTCGACGACGAAATGACCCGCTACAGCTTGTACCGCAATTTTTTCGACCCCTATGCTCGGGAATGGCAGGGCGGCAACAGTCGCTGGGACTTGATCGATGTGCTGCGCACGGCCTATGCCCTGCGCCCAGACGGAATCGTCTGGCCCGAGCAGGACGGGCGCGTGACCCTCAAGCTGGAGCGCTTGACCCAGGCCAACGGGATCGACCATGGCCAGGCCCACGAGGCCTTGGCCGACGTGCGCGCCACCATTGCCCTGGCGCGATTGGTCCGGGAAAAACAACCCAAGTTGTACGACTGGCTGTTTCAACTGCGCAGCAAACAGCGGGTCATGGATCAGATCCGCCTGTTGCAGCCCATGGTGCATATTTCCGGGCGTTTTTCTGCCGAGCGTCATTACCTGGGAGTGGTCCTGCCGTTGGCTTGGCATCCGCGCAATCGCAACGCGTTGATTGTCTGTGACCTGGGGCTCGACCCACAGGGCCTGCTGGACCTGGATGCCGAAACCCTGCGCCGGCGCCTGTATACCCGGCGCGATGAGTTGGCCGACGGCGAATTGCCGGTGCCGCTCAAATTAGTGCACATCAATCGTTGCCCGGTGGTCGCGCCGCTGAGTGTATTGCGCGCGCAAGACCAGCAGCGTTTGAACCTGGACATGCCTGAATATCAGGCCCGGGCGCTGCGGCTAACTGACGCACAGGAACTTTGGCGGGATAAATTGCCGGCGATTTATGCCGAAGAAGATTTCGCCGCCAGCGCTGACCCGGAGCAACAGCTCTACGATGGTTTTATTGGTGATCGGGATCGGCGGTTATGTGAACAAGTCCGCACTGCCGAACCTGCGCAACTAGCGCGCCAGCAGTGGCCTTTTGATGATCATCGTTTGCCGGAATTATTGTTTCGCTATCGTGCCCGTAACTTTGCGTACACCTTGGACGATGAAGAGCAACAACGCTGGAAATTGTTCTGTCAGCAACGCTTGTCAGACGCGGATTACGGTGCCCCCAATACCCTCGAGAGTTTCAATAAGGCCAGGCTTGAATTGGACGTTAGTGCTACATCGTTTCAGCGCCAGGTACTGGATGAATGGCAAGAATATGTTGATGCTTTACGCCGGCGGCTGAGCCTGTAATCGACCTTTGATAAACAGTGGGCAATAAAAAACGCCAGCGAACTGGCGTTTTTTATTGTGTCGCGAATCAGGTGGCGACCTGGCGAGCCTTAGCCCAGCAGGGTAGCCCAGCCTTCAACCACGTCACCGCCCCACTTGGCTTTCCACTCTTTCAGAGTCTTGTGGTTGCCACCTTTGGTTTCAATCACTTCGCCGTTGTGCGGGTTTTTGTACTGCTTGACCTTACGCGCGCGCTTGGTGCCGGTAACTTTTACCGCGCCGCGTGGTGCTTTAACTTTCGATTCCGGATCCAGCAGCGCAATGATGTCACGCAGGGACTTGGAGTATTCACCCATCAGGGTGCGCAATTTGCCTTCGAATTCCAGCTCGGTTTGCAGTTTGTCGTCTTGGGACAGATTCTTCAAACGGGCTTGCAGCTCTTTGATAGCTTCTTCGGTGGCACGGTATTCGTTGATCAGGGACATGTGGACTACCTTATGCGGGGCGCTGAGGGACAGGGATAGTGGCCTAATAATAGTCAGACAGTTTCCCCAAGTAAACATTTAAGCTCGGTTTTATGTAATTTACTTTGAATGTTTGTAGCCAGAGGCTCGGAGTGCATTATTTAGTGCGCTCGAGCGGCTAAAGATATTCTCCTTAGATCTTGGGTAATTGTGGTAACAGATGCTTGTACACACATAACGCCCAGGTAAAAACCGTACTCTGTTTAGGGACACCACAAGGAATTGCGCGAATAAGCGTTGAGGAATACTGCAGTTTTTCTACGGTATCGCTAGAATGGCGGCCTTTGCGAAGTTCTGGAGTTTGCCCCTAATGCGCACTTTTCGTCTGGTGATTGCCTGCCCGGATCGGGTTGGTATCGTCGCTAAAGTCAGTAACTTTCTGGCCTCTCACAACGGCTGGATCACCGAAGCGAGTCATCACTCGGACAATCTCAGCGGTTGGTTTTTCATGCGCCACGAAATCCGTGCCGACACGCTGCCCTTTGGCCTGGAGGCATTTCGCGAGGCATTTGCGCCAATCGCCGAAGAGTTCTCGATGACATGGCGCATCACCGACACCGAGCAGAAAAAGCGTGTGGTCCTGATGGCCAGCCGCGAGTCCCATTGCCTGGCGGACTTGCTGCACCGCTGGCACAGCGATGAACTGGACTGTGAGATCGCTTGCGTGATTTCCAACCACGATGACCTGCGCAGCATGGTCGAGTGGCACGGCATTCCGTACTACCACGTGCCGGTCGACGCGCAGAACAAACAGCCAGCCTTCACCGAAGTCTCGCGCCTGGTCGAGCAGCATGAAGCGGACGTCGTGGTGCTGGCGCGCTACATGCAAATCCTGCCGCCGGAACTGTGCCGCGAATATGCAGGCAAGGTGATTAACATCCACCACAGCTTCCTGCCGTCGTTTGTCGGGGCCAAGCCGTACCACCAGGCGTCCCTGCGCGGTGTGAAGCTGATTGGCGCAACCTGCCACTACGTCACCGAAGAGCTGGACGCAGGTCCCATCATCGAGCAGGACGTGGTACGCGTCAGCCATAGCGACAGCATTGAAGACATGGTGCGCTTCGGCCGCGATGTCGAGAAGATGGTCCTGGCCCGTGGCCTGCGCTATCACCTGGAGGACCGCGTGCTGGTACACGGCAACAAGACTGTAGTGTTCTGATAAAGCAAAAAGGGCCTGGGCGTTAAATCACCCAGGCCCTTTTTATTTGTGTCAGCTATGAGGGTCGAACGATGAGTGATCCCCTGGATAAAGCCACGTCCAAGGCACCCGCCACCTTGGGCGAGGGTTGCTTGAGCCGCTACGATCCGGATGCCCTGGATGCCGAGGACGGCACGGATTTCCCCGACGCCGCCCGGTTGTGGGAGCAATTGCAGGAAGAGTCAGAGCCGCACGACAAGCCCGGCCCTGGCAAACACAACGCAGATTGAATGTAGGAGCTGTCGAGCCTGAGCGAGGCGGCTCCTACAGTTGATTTGCGATGTCCTCGGGTTTAGATACGGAAGCTCCCCACCAGTTGTTTCAAGCGTGCCGCTTGCTGCTCCAGGTCAGAGCAGGCGCGCAAGGTGGATTGCAGGTTTTCCACGCCTTCCTGGTTGAGCGTATTGATCTCGGTGATATCGATGTTGATCGACTCCACCACCGAGGTCTGCTCCTCGGTGGCGGTGGCCACCGATTGGTTCATGCCGTCGATTTCCCCGATACGCTGGGTCACGCTGCTCAGGCGTTCGCCTGCCAGGTTGGCGATTTCTACGCTGTCGAGGCTGTGGCGCTGGCTTTCGCTCATGGTGCTGACTGAGTCTCGGGCGCCGACTTGCAGCTCCTCGATCATCTTTTGCACCTGTTGCGCCGACTCCTGGGTGCGATGGGCCAGGTTGCGCACCTCGTCGGCCACCACCGCAAACCCGCGTCCGGCTTCCCCGGCGCGCGCCGCCTCGATGGCCGCATTGAGCGCCAGGAGGTTGGTTTGCTGGGAAATACTGGTGATCACTTCGAGGATCTGCCCGATATTCACGGTCTTGCTGTTGAGCGCCTCGATATTGCTGCTGGAGGCGCTGATCATTTCGGACAGTTGCGTCATGGCCTTGATGTTGCGCTCCACCACTTGCTGGCCATCTTCGGCCAGGTGGCGGGCATCGCTGGCCTGGTGCGAGGCCTGCGCGGCATTACGGGCAATTTCCTGGGCGGCGGCGCCCAACTGGTTGATCGCTGCCGCGACACTGTTGGTGCGGTTGGCCTGTTCGTCGGAGTTGACCATCGACGAGTTGGAGGCGCTGACCACGCGCAACGCCACTTCATTGACCTGGCCGGTGGCGGAGGACACTTCGCGAATCGAGGTGTGAATCCGTTCCACAAAGCGGTTGAAGGCTTTGCCGAGGATGCCGAATTCGTCATGGTTCTGGATCGTCAGGCGGCGCGTGAGGTCGCCTTCGCCATCGGCGATGTCTTCCATGGCCCGGGTCATTACATGCAGCGGTTGCATCAGCACGCGGATCAGCATGCCCAGCAACGCAATGATGATCGCCACGGCAATCACGGTGGCAATGATGGCCGAAGTGCGGAATTCGCTGAGCATGGCGAAGGATTTGTCTTTATCTACTGACAGACCGATATACCAGTTCACCGACGGCAAGCCCTTGATCGGGGCGAAGGTGACGATGCGGGTTTTGCCATCAACCTTGATTTCGCTGAAGTCAGCACTGATCTTGACGGTCTGGTTCGGGTACGCCTCGCCCAGGGTCTTCATCACCAGGCTTTTATCCGGGTGCACCAGAATCTTGCCGTCGGCACTGACCAGGAACGCATAGCCCATGCCGCCGAAGCTCAGGGCGCCGATGTTGTCCACCAGGGTTTGCAGGCTCAGGTCACCGCCCACCACGCCGACGCTTCGCCCGGCCTGGCTGCTGGGAGTGGCGATGGAAATGATCAACTGGCCGGTGGCCGCGTCGATATAGGGTTCGGTCAGGGTCGAGCCATTGCTGGCCTGGGCGCCTTTGTACCAGGGACGTGCACGCGGGTCGAAGCCGTCGGGCATCTTCGCGTCGGGGCGGATGGTGAAGCCGCCTTTGCTGTCACCCAGGTAGGTTGCCATGAACGATGACGTCAGGGCTTTCTGCTCGAGCAGGTTGGCGACCACACTCGGCTCGGGATTGATGGCGATGTTCTGGGCGGCGTTTTCCACCAGGACAATACGCCCGGCCAGCCAGCTCTGGGTATTGCTGGCGGTGACGCCGCCCATTTCATGCAGGTAGCTGTCGAGGTCGTCGCGAATCGCGTTTCGTTGCAGGTAGTCGTTGTACAACGTGAACAACGCAAATGCGGCAATGACGATAAGGGCGGCTGCAAGCAGGATTTTGTGGCTGAAGCGCAGATTTTTATTCATGGCTCGTCGTGTCCGCTAAGGTCTTAATGTCCGAGGCGCGTCTTTTATGGAAACGCACAAATGGCAGCGTTAAATAAAGTGTGATATTTCCATCTGCTCCTGCAGGAATTATCCGGTCTAACTTTTTTAGACTTTTTGGGTCTCTCGCTTTGTCTGTATCGACCGTGCAGCGCTAAAGATTAACCATGGGTGACAAAATGCCTGACTCCTCGCAACTTCTTATTGGCGCAGACCTTGAAGGCCAGCCCATTGCCCAGGCCATGCGCCTGGCTAATCGCCATGGCCTGATTGCCGGCGCCACCGGCACCGGCAAGACCGTGACGTTGCAGCGGCTGGCGGAGGCGTTCAGTGATGCTGGCGTCGCGGTGTTCGCCGCCGATATCAAGGGTGACCTGTGTGGCCTCGGCGCCGCGGGCAACCCCCAGGGCAAGGTGGCCGAGCGGATTGCCGGCATGCCTTTCCTGAATTACGCACCTAAGGCATATCCGGTAACTCTGTGGGATATCCACGGTCAGTCCGGTCATCCACTTCGTACAACCTTGAGCGAAATGGGCCCACTGTTGCTGGGCAGCCTGCTGGAGTTGACCGACAGCCAGCAGTCGACCCTCTATGCAGCGTTTAAAGTGGCAGACCGCGAGGGCTTGCTGCTGCTGGATCTCAAGGACCTCAAGGCCCTGCTCAACCACCTCAAGTTCCACCCCGAGCTGCTGGGCGATGATGCGGCCCTGATGACCACGGGCTCCAGCCAGGCTTTGCTGCGGCGCCTGGCCGTGCTGGAACAGCAGGGCGCCGAAGCCCTGTTCGGCGAGCCGGCGCTGCAACTGGAAGATATTCTGCAACCGGCCAGCGATGGGCGAGGGCGCATTCATCTGTTGGATGCCAGCCGCCTGGTGCACGAGTCGCCCAAGGTTTATGCGACCTTCTTGCTGTGGCTGCTGGCGGAGCTGTTCGAGCAGTTGCCGGAGCGCGGGGATGCCGACAAGCCGCTGCTGGCGCTGTTTTTCGACGAGGCGCATTTGCTGTTTGCCGATACGCCCAAGGCCTTGCAGGACCGCCTGGAACAAGTGGTGCGGCTGATTCGCTCCAAAGGCGTGGGGGTATATTTTGTCACCCAATCGCCGGGCGACTTGCCGGACAACGTGCTGGCCCAGTTGGGCTTGCGGATCCAGCATGGCCTGCGCGCATTCACCACCAAGGAACAAAAATCCCTGCGGGCGGTGGCTGATGGTTTCCGGCCGAACCCGGCGTTTGATGCGCTGGCGGTGTTGACCGAACTGGGCACGGGTGAGGCGCTGGTGGGCACGCTGCAGGAAAAAGGCACGCCTGAGGTAGTCCAACGGGTGCTGGTGGCACCGCCGCAATCACGGATCGGGCCATTGACCGCCGCCGAGCGTACGGCCTTGATCGCCAGTTCGTCGCTTTTGGGGCGCTACGACAAGCCGGTTGATCGTGAGTCGGCCTATGAAGTGCTGATGGCACGCAAGGAGCTGGGACCTGCGGCAAGTGCTGCGCCCGCCGCTGAAGAACCGAGCTTCACCGACAAGGCCGGCGCGTTCCTGGGAACCACCGCGGGCAAGGCCCTCAAGTCTGCGATGCAGCAGGCGGCCAACCAGATGGGCCGCCAGTTGGTGCGCGGGCTGCTGGGGTCCTTGCTTGGCGGTAGCAAGCGTAAGTAGCCATCAAGGTCTATACAACCCATTGTGGGAGCGGGCTTGCCCGCGATTGCGGTGTATCAGTCGATACATGTGCCGACTGGCACGCCGCAATCGCGAGCAAGCTCGCTCCTACATGGGGTTGTGCAGTTTTCAGGCCTTGGGCTTGCCATGACTGGCCAGCCGCTCCAGCGCCGCACGCAGCTTTGGATCGCTAATCCCGTCCGCCGTCGCCTGGATGGTTTCGGCGGCATTCACCGACAAATCCATGGTATGCCCCACCGCACCTTGCTGTACGGTCGGTGGCTGGACCTTGAACTGAATGCGCAGCAGGCTGGCAAACACATCAAACGCCTGTAACTGGCGCTGCAAGCGTTTTTGCTGGTAACGCAGGCGGGTCGCCCAATGCCCATCGGTGACGATCAGCAGTAGCGTGCCTTCACGCCATGACGCCACATGACAGTGCTCGCGGGCCGCAGGTTGCAGTTGGGTTTCCAGGAGGCGTTGCAGGTGGCCCAGGCGTTGCGCATGGCCAAAGATGGCTTTTAACGGCTTGGCTTCGCGCAGCAACACGGCGGGAGCACGGGCCGTAAGAGGGCGAAATGCCATGATCTAGACACCTTAGGTAACAGAGCGGCCATGGTAGCAGAAAGCGTGTGCGGCACCTTGGTCATTGCTTTGTCAGCAGTTTATCCATTAAATCAATAAGTAACTTCTCGCTCGAATGGGTTGAAGTTCAGCAAAAAGCCCTTATTTTAAACAAGCCCTCCCGTAACGCTGTGTCTGCATCGTGGAACAACGCCACTTTCCTCACCCTCGTTTCCGGGTAGAATGCTCGTTCGCATGCGGCCGTGAGGGCTGCTCGGGCGACTTACGGGGCGCCCCTTCATCCCTAATGTGTGGAAGAACCTGCCGATATGTTTGCGCCTTTGTTAAAGAAACTTTTTGGAAGCAAGAATGAGCGCGAAGTCAAACGCATGCTCAAGACGGTGCAGCTGGTCAATGCCTTCGAAGAGCAGATGGTTGCTTTGTCGGACGAGCAATTGCGCGCCAAGACCGAAGAGTTCAAGGCCCGCATAGCCAAAGGTGAAACCCTCGACAAACTGCTGCCCGAAGCCTTTGCGGTCGCCCGCGAAGCCGGTAAGCGGGTGATGGGCATGCGCCACTTCGACGTCCAGTTGATCGGCGGCATGACCCTGCATGAAGGCATGATCGCCGAAATGCGTACCGGTGAAGGCAAGACCCTGGTAGCAACCCTGGGTGTTTACCTCAACGCACTGTCCGGCAAGGGCGTGCACGTTGTGACGGTGAACGACTACCTGGCCCGCCGGGACGCCAACTGGATGCGCCCGCTGTATGAATTCCTCGGCCTGACCGTCGGCGTGGTAACGCCGTTCCAGCCGCCGGAAGAGAAGCGCGCCGCCTACGCCGCCGACATCACCTACGGCACCAACAACGAATTCGGTTTCGACTACCTGCGCGACAACATGGCGTTCAGCATGGAAGAAAAATTCCAGCGCGAACTCAACTTTGCCGTGATCGACGAAGTCGACTCCATCCTCATCGACGAAGCCCGTACCCCGCTGATCATCTCCGGGCAGGCCGAGGACAGCTCGCGCCTGTACACCGAGATCAACAAGCTGATCCCGCGCCTTGAGCAACATATCGAGGAAGTGGAAGGCGTGGTGACCAAAGAAGGTCATTACTCCATCGACGAGAAGACCCGCCAGGTCGAGCTCAACGAAGCCGGTCACCAGTTCGTCGAAGAGATGCTGACCCAGATCGGCCTGCTGGCGGAAGGCGAAAGCCTGTACTCGGCACACAACCTGGGCCTGCTGACCCACGTGTATGCCGGCCTGCGCGCCCACAAGCTGTTCCACCGCAACGTTGAATACATCGTCCAGGACGGCCAGGTGGTACTGGTCGACGAACACACCGGCCGTACCATGCCCGGTCGTCGTTTGTCCGAAGGCCTACACCAGGCCATCGAAGCCAAAGAAGTGCTCAATATCCAGGCCGAGAGCCAGACATTGGCCTCGACCACCTTCCAGAACTACTTCCGCCTGTACAACAAGCTGTCCGGCATGACCGGTACCGCTGATACCGAAGCGTTCGAATTCCACCAGATCTACGGTCTGTCGGTGATGGTCATCCCGCCGAACAAACCGCTGGCGCGTAAAGACTACAACGACCTGGTGTTCCTGACCGCTGACGAGAAATACGCAGCCATCGTCGCCGACATCAAGGAGTGCATGACCCAAGGCCGTCCGGTCCTGGTGGGTACTGCGACCATCGAAACCTCCGAGCACATGTCGAACCTGCTCAACAAGGAAGGTATCGAGCACAAGGTCCTCAACGCCAAGTTCCACGAAAAAGAAGCCGAGATCATTGCCCAGGCCGGTCGCCCTGGCGCGCTGACCATCGCTACCAACATGGCCGGTCGTGGTACCGACATCCTGTTGGGCGGCAACTGGGAAGTGGAAGTGGCTTCCCTGGACAACCCGACCCCTGAGCAGATCGCCCAGATCAAGGCCGACTGGCAGAAACGCCACCAGGCAGTACTGGAATCCGGTGGTTTGCAGGTGATCGCGTCTGAGCGCCATGAGTCGCGCCGTATCGACAACCAGCTGCGTGGCCGTGCCGGTCGCCAGGGCGACGCCGGTTCCAGCCGCTTCTATCTGTCCCTGGAAGACAGCCTGATGCGTATCTTCGCCTCGGATCGGGTGAAGAACTTCATGAAGGCCCTGGGCATGCAGTCCGGTGAAGCGATCGAGCACCGCATGGTGACCAACGCCATCGAAAAGGCCCAGCGCAAGGTCGAAGGCCGCAACTTCGACATTCGTAAGCAACTGCTGGAGTTCGATGACGTCAACAACGAACAGCGTAAAGTGATTTATCACATGCGTAACACGTTGCTGGCCGCCGACAACATTGGCGAAACCATCGCCGACTTCCGTCAGGACGTGCTCAACGCCACCGTCAGCGCCCATATCCCGCCACAGTCCCTGCCTGAACAGTGGGATGTTGCCGGCCTGGAAGCGGCGTTGAAGAGCGACTTCGGTGTCGATCTGCCGGTCCAGCAATGGCTCGACGAAGACGACCACCTGTACGAAGAAACCCTGCGCGAAAAACTGATGGCCGAACTGCTGGCCGCGTACAACGAGAAAGAAGAGCAAGCCAGCGCCGAAGCACTGCGCACCTTCGAGAAGCAAATCGTTCTGCGTGTGCTGGACGACCTGTGGAAAGACCACTTGTCGACCATGGACCACCTGCGTCACGGCATCCACCTGCGTGGCTACGCCCAGAAGAACCCGAAGCAGGAGTACAAGCGCGAGTCGTTCACGCTGTTCTCCGAGTTGCTGGATTCGATCAAGCGCGATTCGATTCGTGTGCTGTCCCATGTTCAGGTGCGTCGCGAAGACCCGATCGAGGAAGAAGCCCGTCTGCGTCAGGAAGCCGAAGCCCTTGCCGCGCGCATGCAGTTCCAGCATGACGAAGCACCAGGCCTTGAGTCGCCGCAAGTGTTGGGCGAAGAGGTCGATGTGGCCCTGGCCCAGGCGCCGGTACGCAATGAGCAGAAGCTGGGCCGCAACGAGCCGTGCTGGTGCGGTTCGGGCAAGAAGTTCAAACACTGCCACGGCGAAATCAATTAAGATTTTTGCCTGAAGCTGCAATACCCCGCGCCGCGACCGGCATCAGCCGTCGCGGCGTTTTGCCATTTAATCACCGTCGACGACGACGGTGCAGACATCACATCGTTAAGGAGCGCATTCATGGCTGTTGGTCTTGGTCCTTTGCCCACGTTGCACCCGGTTGCCGGTTTTGAACTCGGTATCGCTTCGGCCGGTATCAAGCGCCCCGGGCGCAAGGACGTGGTAGTGATGCGCTGTGCCGAAGGTTCGACCATCGCCGGCGTGTTCACCCTGAACGCGTTTTGCGCGGCGCCCGTGATCCTCGCCAAGCAACGTGTCGAAGGCCCGGTGCGCTACCTGTTGACCAACACCGGCAATGCCAACGCCGGCACCGGCGAGCCTGGCCTGGCCGCGGCTGCGCGCACCTGCGCCAAACTCGCGGAGTTGACCGGCGTGGACGCCAGCCAGGTGCTGCCGTACTCCACCGGGGTGATCGGCGAGCCGTTGCCCGTGGAAAAAATCGAAGGCGCACTGCAAGCCGCGCTGGACGACCTGTCCGTGGATAACTGGGCGGCCGCGGCCACCGGGATCATGACCACCGACACCTTGCCCAAGGGCGCCAGCCGCCAGTTCGTGCATGAAGGCGTGACCGTCACCGTGACCGGCATCAGCAAAGGCGCGGGCATGATCCGCCCGAACATGGCGACCATGCTCGGCTACATCGCCACCGACGCCAACGTCTCCCGGGACGTGCTGCAAAACCTGATGCTCGATGGCGCCAACAAGTCGTTCAACCGCATCACCATCGACGGCGATACCTCGACCAACGACTGCTGCATGTTGATTGCCACCGGCAAAGCCAACCTGCCGCAAATCACCTCGTCCAACGGTCCGCTGTTCGCGGCGTTGAAGCAGGCAGTATTTGAAGTGTGCATGGACGTGGCCCAGGCCATCGTGCGTGACGGCGAAGGCGCGACCAAGTTCGTCACCGTTGAAGTCAACGGCGGCGGCAATCACCAGGAATGCCTGGACGTCGGCTACACCGTGGCCCACTCGCCGCTGATCAAGACCGCGCTGTTTGCGTCCGACCCGAACTGGGGCCGGATCCTCGCCGCGGTTGGCCGTGCCGGCGTGCCGAACCTGGATGTGAGCAAGATCGACGTGTTCCTCGGCGATGTGTGCATCGCCAGCCGTGGCGCCCGTGCCCAAACCTACACCGAAGCCCAGGGCTCGGCGGTGATGCAGCAGGAAGAAATTACCATCCGTATCGAACTGGGGCGCGGTGAGTGCAGCGAAACCATCTGGACCACTGACCTGTCCCACGAGTACGTGAAGATCAACGCCGAATACCGCACCTGATACCTGTTCGGGGCATTGGCAATGCCCCGGCAGGCGCCGGCTTAGAGGACGTAATACCGTGAAACGAGTTCATGTAGCAGCCGCAGTCATTCGCGGTACCGATGGCCGGATTTTGCTCGCGCGTCGTGCAGACACCCAGCACCAGGGCGGCCTATGGGAGTTTCCAGGAGGCAAGGTGGAGGCCGATGAATCGGTTTTCACCGCACTGGGCCGAGAGCTGCAGGAGGAACTGGGTATCCAGGTCACTACCGCACGACCGTTGATCCAGGTTCAGCATGATTACCCGGACAAGCAGGTGCTGCTGGATGTCTGGGAGGTTTCGGCGTTTACCGGCGAGCCCCATGGCGCAGAAGGGCAGCCTCTTGAATGGGTGGCGCCACGGGACTTGCAGAGCTACGAGTTTCCAGCGGCCAACGCACCAATCGTCGCTGCTGCCCGCCTGCCCGCCGACTACCTGATCACCCCAGGTGAACTGGAAACCCCGGTGCTGTTGCGCGGTATCCAGAAAGCCATTGCCGGTGGCACCAAGCTGATTCAGTTGCGCGCGCCCAATGGCTACGACCCCAAGTACCGCGACCTGGCGGTGGATGCAGTGGGGTTGTGTGCCGGCAAGGCGCAGTTGATGCTCAAGGGGCCATTCGAATGGCTCGGCGACTTCCCTGCGGCAGGATGGCACATGACTTCGGCGCAGCTGCGCAAATACGCCAGCAAAGGCCGGCCGTTGCCCAAGGACCGCTGGTTGGCGGCGTCTTGCCACAATGCCGAAGAACTGGCATTGGCCGAATTGATGGACGTGGACTTCGTCACTCTGTCACCGGTGCAGCCGACCCAGACTCACCCTGATGCGCAACCTCTGGGTTGGGAGCAGGCGGCGCAGTTGATCAAAGGCTTCAGCAAGCCCGTGTTCCTGTTGGGTGGGGTTGGGCCTGACGAGCGGGAGAAGGCCTGGGAGAGCGGGGCGCAGGGTGTTGCGGGGATTCGGGCGTTCTGGCCTGAGGTGTGAGTCGTCAGTGCCGGCCCCATCGCAGGCAAGCCAGCTCCCACATTTGAATGTATTCACAAATCAAAATGTGGGAGCGGGCTTGCCCGCGATGAGGCCCGCTCAAGCAATACAAAATCCAGCAATAACCTCAGTGCGGCTTAGCCGCCGCCTGCCACAAAACCTCCGCAACCCCTTGCCGCCTGGCAATCACCCTTGCTGCCACAAACAGCAAATCCGATAGCCGGTTGATGTACGCCAAACCTACCCCCTCCAACGGCTCCAGTGCATTCAATTGCTGGCAGCGCCGCTCGGCGCTGCGGGCCAGGCTACGGCACACATGGGCCTGGGCAATCAGCGCCGAACCACCGGGCAGGATGAAGTTTTCCAACGGCCCCACTTCTTCATTCCAGCGATCAATCGCCGCTTCCAACCGGTCCACCTCGCCCGCATTGAGCGCCTTATAGACCGGCATCGCCAATTCGCCACCTAGGTCAAACAGTCGATGCTGGCAGGGTGTCAGTACCTCGATCACATCCTTCAACGCCGGATGCTGGCCGCTTTGCTCCTCAAGCCCGGCCAGCAGCAGGCCCAATTGGCTGTTGAGGCTGTCCACCTCGCCGATCGCCTCCACCCGGGGGTGATCCTTGGGCACGCGGCGGCCGTCACCCAGGCCGGTTTCGCCTTTGTCGCCGGTACGGGTGTAAATTTTCGACAGGCGAAAGCCCATGGTCAGTGCTCCAGTTGAGTCAGTTCGTGGGGGGCAAGCTGGCTGCCGGCCAACGGCAGGCGCAAGGTGAAACAGGTGCCCTGGCCCAGGGTGGAGTGAACCTCCATCTGGCCCTTGTGATTGTTGGTGATGATGAAGTACGAGACCGACAGGCCCAGCCCTGTGCCCTGGCCGATTTCCTTGGTGGTGAAGAAGGGCTCGAAGGTGCGCTTGCGCACGTTCTCACTCATGCCGATGCCATTGTCCTCTACCTGGATCTCGGCCCATGGTGGGTTGAGCCGGGTGCGCAGGATGATACGCCCCGGCTCGCTGTCGTCTTCGCGCAGGTGGATGGCCTGGGCGGCGTTTTTCAGCAGGTTGAGCAGCACCTGCTCCAGCTCGTTGGCGGTGCCAGGCACCGGGCCCAGCAAAGGATCGAACTGGCGGATGATTGCCTGGCCCTTGAAGTCGAAGCCGATGGCCAGGTCGAAGTCGTTACCGGCAATTTCTACCGCTTGGTCGATCAACGCTGGCAGGTCGCAAGGTGCCATCTGGCGATTGCTGCGGCGGCTGAAACTGAGCATATGGGTGACGATTTTTGCCGCACGGGCCCCGGCTTGCTGGATGCCGTCGAGCAGTTGCGGTACTTCGCGGCTTTGCAGGTAGCGGTTGACCGTCTCCAGTTCCACGCCCACCTGTTCGGCGTGCTCCTGGTTTTTCGGGAGGTCCGCCGACAGCCGCCGCCGGATGTTTTGCACGTTATGCAGGATCGCCCCCAGGGGGTTGTTGATCTCGTGGGCCATGCCCGCTGCCAGCCCGCCGACCGACAGCATTTTTTCCGACTGCACCATCATCTCTTCCAGGGACAGACGCTGGGTGATGTCATCGATGCGGATCACCACCCCGCGCCCGGCGCCGCCCATCAGCGGGTAAAAGGTCAGGGCATAGTGCTTGGGCTCGTCGTCCTTGACCCAGGTGACACGCTCGATGCGCTCCACCGTGTGCTGTTCCACCGCGGCCTTGAGCTGCGGCAGGTAGGGCTTGAGCGGCTCGAAGGCAAGGAAGATCGGCTGGTTCAGGGCTTCGCCCAGGCGTGTGCCGGACAGGGCACTGGCTTCCTGGTTCCATTGGGTGACATAGAGCTGCTCGTCCAGGGCGATCAAGGCAGATGGCATGGAGTCGATGATGCTGTTCAGATAATTCTGGAAACCGGTGAGTTTTTTCTCGATTTTGCTGCGCACCTGGACTTCCAGCTCCAGCTTGCGGTTGGTATGCCGTGTTTCCTCGGCCAGGCCCTGGGCCTGGTCATAGGCGGCCTGGGAGTCGTCCCGCGCACGCTTGAGCTGCTGCTCGCGGGCTTCGATGCGTGACAGCATGGTATTGAACGCTTCGGCCAGGCTGCCGATTTCGTCATGGTTGCCGCGCCCGGCCCGCAGGGCGTAGTTCTCCTCGCGGGTGACCTGGCGCGACAATTCTTCCAGCTCATGGATGGGCCGGGTAATCAGGCGCTTGATCTGTCGGGCGATCACCAGCCACAGCAGGATGCTGAAAATCAGGATGCCGAGGCTGGCGGTCAGGGTGCCGGTGTAGAAGGCGACCGGCAGTTCGCTACTGGCCACCAGCAGCAAATGCCCCGAGGGCAAGCCGGGGCGGGGCAGGGTGATGATTTGATTGCTGCGAAATTCGGTGACCCGCCAGGCTTCGATGTCGCGGTAGTGTGCCGGCAGTTGCAGGCGGTCGCCGTGTTGTAGCTGCGCCAGGCGACTGCCTTCACCGTCATACAGGGCCGCCGCCCGTAGTGGCGAATAGCTGGTCAGCTCGTTGAGCAGGGCGTCGGCCTTGGCGGGAGAATCCAGGGCTTGCGCGGCGAGGGCCGGGTTGGAGACCAGCCGGCCAATAGCCTGCAAGGCTTGCGGGGCCATGCTTTCCTGGGAGATCCAGTAGGCGGCGCTGATAAAGGTCAGGTTGGCCACCAGCAGCACGGTGGTCAGCAGTACCAGCAGGGCCGCCAGCAGTTTCTGCCCAACGGGGAGATTTTCGAGACGCTGGCGCAGTGGCATCAGGTTGTTCGCAGGCAAGGATCAAGTCGGCAGGGTAGCGCGTGCCTCAGTCGCTGGGCAATCCGCGTGCGTCCAGGTAGCAGGCCAGGCGCACCTGCAGTTGTTGCAGGTGTGGCAAGCTCAGGCGATGGCGCAAGGCCGCCTGGCAGGCATGGCCGAGCAGATAGCTGATCTCGGTGCGCCGCCCGTTGGCCACATCCTGGTACATCGACGAGAAGTTCGCCGCCGTCGCCTGGATCACCCGCTCCACTTCGGTTTGCAAATCCTGGGCCGCCGCCGGCTGGCCGCAGCACTCCAGCAGCTCGGCGAGTTCGGCGCACAAGGTCGCTACTTCGCATTGATGCGCCTGTAGTCCGCCATTGCGGCATTGATAGAGCACGGTCAGAGGATTGATCGCACAGTTGAGTGCCAGTTTTCGCCACAGGCGCGTGAGGATATCGGTGCTCCACTGGTGGGGAATGCCGGCGGCGTGCAAATCGTCCAGCCACAGCGGCGCCGTGGGATGGGTGGCGTCACCCAGCCAGGTAAAGCCATGGCCGGCGAACACTACGCTGCCATCGCTCTGGCGAAACGCACCCTCGGTGCTGGAAGCGAAGATGCAACGCGCCTGGGGCAGTTGCGCGGCAACCGCGTCCTGGCTGCCCAGGCCGTTCTGCAGCAAGATTACCTCGGCGTTGGGTGTCAGGCGTTGGGCCAACTGAGCGACGGCGCCAGGTGCGTCGTAGGCTTTACACGCGACCAGTAGGCGATCAATCGGCTCGGGGCTGTCGGATGTTTGTGCCGTCACCGGATAAGTCTGGACATGCCCTTGCTCGACCAGGGTCAGCCCCGGCGCTGCCCGGTAGCGGGCCAGGCGCGCCTGGTCTCGCAGGATCAGCGTAACGGGCAGGCCTGCGCGGGCCAGGCGTGTGGCCCATAATGTGCCGAGACTGCCTGCGCCGAGGACATGCCAGGTGGTGGACATCAATTTTGCTCCGTAAGCCGCTGGGTGAGCCAAGCAGCTCAGGGTAAAGAGTCGTTATAATGCCCCGGCATTTTACCCGCAAGCCAGGCGTGCTCCATCTCTACTGAGCCGCGCCCCTTTTTTATTGGAGAAACTACATGCCGTCGTTCGACGTGGTATCTGAACTGGACAAGCACGAAGTCACCAACGCCGTCGAGAACGCCGTCAAGGAGCTGGACCGTCGTTATGACTTGAAAGGCAAGGGCAGCTTCGAGTTCAAGGAAAAGGAACTGACGGTCAACCTGACCGCTGAAGCCGATTTCCAGCTCGAAGCGATGATCGAGATCCTCAAGCTGGCCCTGGTCAAGCGCAAAATCGACGTGCAATGCCTTGAAGTCAAGGATGCCTATGCGTCGGGCAAGTTGATGAAGCAGGAGGCCGTGCTCAAGGAAGGTATCGACAAGGAGCTGGCGAAGAAGATCGTCGCTCACGTCAAGGATGCCAAGCTCAAGGTCCAGGCCGCAATCCAGGGCGAGCAGGTGCGTATCACTGGCAAGAAGCGCGACGACTTGCAGGAGGCGATTGCCGCCCTGCGCGCCAAGACCTTCGATATGCCGCTGCAGTTCAATAACTTCCGCGACTGATCCGGTTTTGGGGAACCCGCGGGGCTTTTCGACGTCCCACGCCCCAGAACCTGCAGAAACGATTGAGCCCTTCGGGGCTCAATTGCTGTGGCGACCTTTATTTGCAGTGCTAGACAGGAGAATCTAGATGGATTTGAACGCTGAAGTAGATCAATTGATCAAGGCTTCCCAAGCCTGGGTCCCGATGATCATGGAATACGGCAGCCGCGTATTGCTGGCGGTATTGACCCTGGCCATTGGCTGGTGGCTGATCAACAAGCTGACCCACAAGGTAGGGCGCCTGCTGGCCCTGCGCAATGCGGACCTGGCGTTGCAGGGCTTTGTGACCAGCCTTGCGAACATCGTGCTCAAGGTGATGCTGATCGTCAGCGTAGCCTCGATGATCGGAGTCGAAACCACCTCGTTTGTCGCCGCGATCGGTGCCGCGACCCTGGCCATTGGCCTGGCGTTGCAAGGTAGCCTGGCCAACTTTGCCGGTGGCGTGCTGATTCTGCTGTTCCGCCCGTTCCGTATCGGTGACTGGATCGAAGCCCAGGGCACGGCGGGTACCGTCGATAGCATCCAGATCTTCCACACGGTGATCCGTACCGGCGATAACAAGACGGTCATTGTGCCTAACGGCATCTTGTCCAATGGCATCATCACCAACACCAATCGCCAGCCAACCCGCAAGGTGGTGTTTGACGTGGGTGTCGACTACGAAGCCGATTTGCAGAAAGCCCGTCAAGTGCTGCTGGAATTGGCCAAGGATCCACGGGTTCTGGCGGATCCCGAGCCTGTCGCAGTGGTTTCGACCCTGGGCGACAGTTCGATCACCGTTTCCCTGCGTGTATGGACCAAGACTGCGGATTATTGGGACGTGATGTTCATGTTCAATGAACTGGCGCGGGACCGTTTGAAAGCGGCCGGAATTGATATCCCGTTCCCGCAGCGCGTTATTCGCGTGATGCAAGAAGCGCCTGCCAAATAAGAACGGGTGCAGGGATTTAACTTGGCTGAAGAGTCAGGTTTTGTCTCGATAATAAACTTGATAGTTAGCTTGCTAGTTATCAAGGTCGCAGAAATAAAAGTGCAATAAAAAAGCCGCTCACTGGTTAAAAGTGAGCGGCTTTTTCATTAAGGGCCGAAGCCCTCGGGCATCTTTGATTACAAGATGTTCAACGGGTATTGCGCAATCAGACGCAGTTCATCGATGGACGAAGAACCGTAGTAAACGCCATCAGACGAACGATAAGTCGCTTGGCGAATACGCAGGCTCAGGTCTTTGGCCGGGCCGCTCTGGATCACGTACTTGGCTTCAAGATCGCGTTCCCATTCTTTCCCGTTCGAGGTCAGGGCGGTGTTGGCGCCGCTACCGGTGACGTACGCAGCCAGGAAGCTCAGGCCAGGTACACCGAAGGTGGCCATGTCGAGGTCGTAACGGGCCTTGAAGGATTTCTCGCCTTCGGCGTTGAAGTCGGAACGTGCAATGGAGTTGGCCAGGAACACTGTGCCGCCGCCGTCGATGCCGTAGCCGTAGTCGCCGTCACCGGTAACCTTCTGGGCCGCCAGGGTGAAGGTGTGTGCACCGATGGTGTAGGCACCCTGCAAGCTGAATGCGCGGTTGTCGAGTTTGGTAACGTCGTCTTTGTAGGCGCGTTGCAGGCCGGCACCGTCGCTCTTGGTGTCATAGATGTTGAAGTCTACGGCCACCGACTGGTCATCGCTCAGGGCGTGGGTCCAGTTGACGTTGGCGTAGTATTTGCGCCAGTAGTCTTCGACTTTCGAGTAGTAGAGGCTGGTGGTGAACTCAGGCGTCCAACCGTAGGTGCCGCCTACGAAATTGGCTTGCTTGATGCCTCGGGAGGTTTCAGGGAAGTCGAGGATACTGTCCTTGAAGGTCTGCGCCTGGGCCACGCTGGAAGTGAAGTGACCGGCTTCCAGCTTGAGGTCCTTGATCTCGTTACTGACGATCGAGATACCTTGTGGCAGCTCTGGCAGCAAGCGACTGTCGTCGGATGCGAATACCGGTGCGGTGGTGTACTGGTCGCCGACTTTCAGCACGGTATTGGAGAGACGGAACTTGATGGCGCCGCCGCCCTTGGAGTATTCATCCTCTGAGCGGCCATCCGAACCTTCCGGGAACAAGCCAGTGCCATTACGGCCTCTGCCGCTGTCCAGTTTCACGCCGAGCAGGCCGATAACGTCAACACCCACACCGATGGTGCCCTGGGTGAAGCCCGACTGGTACAAACCGTTGAAGCCCAGGCCGGTTTCCCGGGTGTAGCTTGTGCCCGACTTGTTGTTGCGGTTGTCTCGGCTGAAGTACAGGGTGCGGGTATTGATGCTGAAGGTACTGTCTTCGACAAAGCCCTTGGCATCGTCTTGGGCGGACGCCATTGCGAACTGTGAGGTGCCTGCTGAAACAGCGAGGGCGATCATGCTCCACTTCATCACGCGCATCGTGATTTGCTCCTTTGGTTTTAGGAAGAGTACTGCCGTCCCACCTATATTTTTGTCTGGGCGGCTCTTTCTTTTTTGTGACAGCGTAAACTTATAGCACGCTGGCAATAATTGGCGATACTTGCACATCTGTCCTTTCAGCTTCTTTACGAGGCTGTCGTAAATTGCTAGATCCATGTCGCAAATCTACAGTCTGCTTGTAACCAGACTGACAACTTCAATACTGTTTTTAATACCCTGGACAGAGGTGCAAAGTACCCTGTTCAAAGTTTAAAACTTCCTGTTTTTGTATTGACTCACTGTTGTTTTTATCGTGAAGCACTGCCTTCCTGGCAGGTGCCGTTGTCGACGATAGGGGAGTGAATGCAACAAGCGTGCTCAAACTGTCGGGCAGATGTCATTTTTTCGTGAAAAATGTGCTGGGTCTGTGAAAACCGCCTGGGCACGGGGCTTTTGCGTGGTTTTTTTTGGAATTCAGGGCCTCGGCTGTGCGGGATTTCGAACGGATAAAAATGTGTTTCTGTCAGAAATGTTACCGGTTCACCCTGCACGGTGAGTAATCGGCGGATAGGCCCTGCCCGATGCGGGGCATAAAAGACTCATTTTGGTGCGTCGGTGCCCGGTCGTGCGATTGCCCATGGCGCGCGCGCGGATTGCCCCGTGAAGCAGCCGCCATTCGCAGGTATGCTGGGCGCCTGAAACTGACTAGCCGAACGGAGTGCCTGCGGTGTTCGCCTTGGATCCACGTCTGCAAAACGACACCTTGCCCATCGGGGAATTCCCCCTGTGCCGGCTGCTGCTGTCCAATGACTCTAACTACCTCTGGCTTATCCTGGTGCCGCGCATTGCCGGTATCAGCGAAGTGTTCCAGCTCGACGCGGACGACCAGTCCCGCCTGTGGCAAGAAACCACGACGTTGGCGCGGTTGCTCAATGACGGGTTTGGCGCCGATAAAATGAACATTGGCGCCCTGGGTAACGTGGTCAACCAGCTGCATGTGCACGTGATTGTGCGCAAACGCGACGATGCGGCTTGGCCTGCCCCCGTCTGGGGCAGGCACCCGGCGGTGCCTTATACCGACGCTCAGGTCGCGCTGATTCGTACCCGCCTGCGCGAGTTGTTGCCGCCCGAATTCACTTTTGCCCAGGACTGAGCCATGGACCTGCAAGACCGCGTGATGGACCTTGAGAGCCGCCTGGCTTTCCAGGACGACACCATCGAGACCTTGAATGACATCCTGGTTGCCCAGCAACGAGCGGTAGAACGCCTGCAATTGCAGATGACGGCCTTACTCAAGCGTCAGGAAGAAATGGGCGGGCAGTTCGAATCCTCCGAGGAAGAAGCGCCGCCGCCTCATTATTAAGGGGGCGGGTAAACTCCCGGCGATAAAGAACCGCGATGCAGTATCAACTGCATCGCGGTTTTTTTTCGGGCCTGTTCTGGGATCAGCGACGCGGCAGGGCGGCGATCACGTCTTCAGCTTGCAGGCCTTTGTCACGGTTCATCACGGAGAACTCCACGCGCTGGCCTTCCACCAGGACACGATGGCCTTCGCCGCGAATGGCTCGGAAGTGGACGAAGATATCGTCGCCCGAATCCCGGGAAATAAAACCGAAGCCTTTGGAGGTGTTGAACCACTTGACGGTCCCGGTATCCCGGTTGGTCATATCGTAGTTTTGCGAGGAGGCCGGGGCAGACGAACGGTAGAAGCTGATGGCCAGGTGAAGAACGATAGCGACTACGGCAATGGCCAGGCTGAGCAGGATGGCTGGATGGCCACCGACTTCAGGCATGGGGGCCAGGAGGGTGAGGGTTTGTACGACGACAGTCAGCACCAGCAGTGCGCTGACCAGGTTTTGCAGTTGATGGCGTGTGCCTTTGTTCCAGTAGGGGATCACTGGCGCCAGCGTCAGGTTGAGAAGGCCGAACAGAGCCAGGTACAGCGCGTCGTGTTGTTGCAGGTACGGCAGGCTTTCTGGTTGCAGGCTCGGGATAAAGGACAGCAGCAAAGCTGCAGCGCCCGTTAGCAGGTGGACGATTTTCAACATTTTGATTAACTCACGTTAAGACGGATCACGAAGGAAGAGCTGACTGGCACGGTTCGCTTCTGAACAATGGGAGGCGTTGGACACGTGCGCGATTATTCAGCCTATGCCGCTTGCCGCAGGAAATAGCGGTGGCGACACGCTGCCTATTTAACAGCAAAGCCTGTGCCTTCTCAAATCAAGCGTTTCAAGGCGTTGCGAAGATCATGGCATTTATGCGGCAAACCCTTGTCCTAGACAGGTGCGGGTGTTTTTCACCGTGCCAGGCCTTGCCGTTCGTGGTCGAGCGCGTTGCAAAGGGGCGATTTGCCGCAGGCCGAGTGCGGCGGCAGGGCTGCGCAAGGCGAGCACTCTTGCTAGAGTGGGTAAGCACCTGATCAATGAATATTCATCAATTGAAGGGAATAGACATGGCAATCGATATCGGTATCAGTGAAGAAGATCGTAAATCCATTGTTGACGGACTTTCACGGCTGCTTTCAGATACCTATGTACTGTATTTGAAAACCCATAACTTCCATTGGAACGTTACCGGGCCGCAATTTCGTACATTGCACTTGATGTTTGAAGAGCAATATAACGAACTGGCGCTGGCAGTTGACTCCATTGCCGAGCGTATTCGTGCCCTGGGCTTTCCAGCGCCGGGTGCTTACTCTATCTATGCCCGTCTGTCTTCGATCAAGGAAGAAGAAGGCGTACCCAGCGCTGAAAACATGATCAAGCAACTTGTCGATGGGCAGGAAGCGGTTACCCGCACTGCACGCGGGATCTTCCCGTTGCTGGATAAAGTCAGCGACGAGCCGACCGCGGACCTGCTGACCCAGCGCATGCAGATCCACGAAAAAACCGCCTGGATGCTGCGCTCGCTGCTCGAAGGCAAGTAAGCCCTGCAGGCCAGTGGTGCCCGGCAGGCGCCGCTGGCTGCACCTGATTGCTTCCTGATATATGCGTTGGCTTGTCCTACGAGCCGCGACTCTCCGTCTTCTGGCTGCACTTGCCTGCTTGATGTTTTATAGGCTCAACGGCCAATAACAGCCGTGTATTCAAGAGCCGTTTGGCAAGGGAGTGTCAAGTGTATGTCGCGTAGTATGAGTAAAGGTGTGCTGGAAACTTCCGGGGTCTACAAGACAAAGATCGATCCCTTCGTCAAAGGGTTCGATATGGCGTTGGCCCGGCCATTATCACGTTCTGTCCGGTTGAATGGTTTTTCGACATGCCTGCGGCTTGAAGAAGTCTATTGGAACATTCTTGGTGAAATAGCCAGGATCAATACCTGTTCGGTCAGTGCGCTGCTGTCCTATGTGGATCGCGAGGTGCACTTGCGTTATGGCGGGGTCAAGAATTTCAGCGGCCTGGTCAGGGTGGTCTGTGTGGTTCATGCGTTGAAAGGGCAGGTATGCGCCGCAGATCAGGCTGGCGTGATGTAGGCCGGTTGTCCCGTATCAGGGGGGCAGAGGTGTTGGTCTAAGTGGGCTGCACGTTGCCACGGCTGCACAGCCTCGATTTAACGGATATAATCTCGCCCTTTGCTGCGCATACCGGCTGGTACGGAGCGTGGCGCAGCAGTGACGTGATCGCCGAGATATTCCATGCCCATGTACGATTACCAATGCGCTTCCTGTGGTCATCAGTTGGAAGCCATTCAAAAGATCAGCGACGCGCCGTTGGTCGATTGCCCTGCTTGCCAGGCGCCCGAGCTGAAAAAAATGTTGTCGATGCCGGGCTTTCGCCTGAGCGGTAGCGGCTGGTACGAGACGGACTTCAAGACCGGCGCCAAGAAGAATCTGGCGGGCGGCGACAAAGCAGACTGAGTTGAACTCTACGCGCGAGCTCCTGCATTATCCGTGGCCTGACTTAATAGGTGCGGTGTCCGAGCAGGAACTCCACCGAATTTCGAATTACGAGAAGTGAAACCACTACCATGATGCGCAGCCACTATTGCGGCCAACTGAACGAGACCCTGGAAGGTCAGGAAATCACCCTTTGCGGATGGGTTCACCGTCGCCGCGACCATGGCGGGGTGATTTTCCTCGATATCCGTGATCGTGACGGTCTGGCCCAGGTGGTATTCGACCCGGATCGCGCCGAGAGCTTCGCCGCCGCTGACCGCGTGCGCAGCGAATACGTCGTGAAAATCACCGGCAAGGTTCGCCTGCGTCCGGCCGGTGCCACCAACGCCAACATGGCGTCGGGCATGATCGAAGTCCTGGGCTACGAGCTGGAAGTGCTTAACGAGTCGGAAACCCCGCCGTTCCCACTCAACGAGTTCTCCGACGTTGGCGAAGAAACCCGCCTGCGTTATCGCTTCCTCGACCTGCGTCGTCCGGAAATGGCCGAGAAGCTGCGCCTGCGCTCGCGCATGACCACCAGCATCCGTCGCTTCCTCGACGAGAACGGCTTCCTCGACGTCGAGACGCCGATCCTGACCCGTGCTACGCCAGAAGGCGCACGTGACTACCTGGTGCCAAGTCGTACCCACGCCGGTAGCTTCTTCGCCTTGCCGCAATCGCCGCAGTTGTTCAAGCAACTGCTGATGGTCGCTGGCTTCGACCGCTACTACCAGATCGCCAAGTGCTTTCGCGACGAAGACCTGCGCGCCGACCGCCAGCCGGAATTCACCCAGATCGACATCGAGACCAGCTTCCTCGATGAAAAAGAGATCATGGGCCTGACCGAAGAAATGATCCGCAACCTGTTCAAGGAAGTGCTGGACCTGGAATTCGGCGAGTTCCCGCACATGACCTTCGAAGAAGCCATGCGCCGCTACGGTTCCGACAAGCCAGACCTGCGCAACCCGCTGGAGCTGGTCGACGTTGCCGACCAGCTCAAGGAAGTCGACTTCAAGGTATTCAGCGGCCCGGCCAACGACCCGAAATGCCGCATCGCCGCACTGCGTGTGCCAGGCGGGGCGAGCATGCCGCGCAAACAGATCGACGACTACACCAAGTTCGTCGGCATCTACGGCGCCAAGGGCCTGGCTTACATCAAGGTCAACGAGCGCGCCAAGGGTGTTGAAGGCCTGCAGTCGCCAATCGTCAAGAACATCCCGGAAGACAAGCTCAATGTGATCCTCGATCGCGTTGGCGCAGTCGATGGCGATATCGTGTTCTTCGGCGCCGACAAGGCCAAGATCGTCAGCGAAGCCCTGGGCGCGCTGCGGATCAAGCTGGGCCACGACCTCGACCTGCTGACCTGCAAGTGGGCACCGATGTGGGTCGTCGACTTCCCGATGTTCGAAGAGAACGACGACGGCAGCTTCAGCGCCCTGCATCACCCGTTCACCGCACCCAAGTGCACGCCGCAGGAGCTGGAAGCCAACCCGGCTGGCGCCCTGTCCCGTGCCTACGACATGGTGCTCAACGGCACTGAGCTGGGTGGCGGTTCGATCCGTATCCACCGCAAAGAGATGCAGCAGTCGGTATTCCGCCTGCTGGGCATCAACGAAGCGGAACAGGAAGAGAAGTTCGGCTTCCTGCTCGACGCCCTGAAATACGGTGCTCCACCCCACGGCGGCCTGGCCTTCGGCCTTGACCGCCTGGTGATGCTGATGACCGGTGCCCAGTCGATCCGTGAAGTGATTGCCTTCCCGAAAACCCAGAGTGCTGCGGACGTCATGACCCAGGCTCCAGGTGTGGTGGATGCCAAGGCACTGCGCGAACTGCACATCCGTCTGCGCGAGGCGCCGAAGGCTGAGTAAGGCTGCGGCGTGAAAGCGCGATAAGGTTGTACGCAGTCAAAAAGGCGCATCTTCGGATGCGCCTTTGCGTTTAAAAGAGGGAAATCTCGCCTGGGGCGGGATTGAAAGGTTTCTAGAGAATTTCGGAGTTGTGTTATGGCTGGCCATTCCAAGTGGGCGAACATCAAGCACCGCAAAGAGCGTCAGGATGCCAAGAAAGGCAAGATCTTCACCAAGTGGATTCGCGAACTGACCGTCGCTGCCCGCCAGGGCGGCGGTGATCCTGGCTCCAACCCACGCCTGCGCCTGGCGCTGGACAAGGCCCTGGGTGCCAACATGAGCCGCGACATCATCGACCGCGCCGTGGCCCGTGGGGCCGGTGCGGCCGATACCGACGATATGGTCGAACTGACCTATGAAGGCTACGGCCCGGGCGGCGTTGCGGTGATGGTTGAGTGCATGACCGACAACCGCAACCGTACCGCGGCGGCCGTACGCCATGCGTTCAGCAAGTGTGGCGGCAACCTGGGTACGGATGGTTCGGTAGCCTATCTGTTCGAGCGCAAGGGCCAGATTACCTTCGCGCCGGGCACCGATGAAGACGCGCTGATGGAAGCTGCGATGGAGGCGGATGCCGACGACGTGGTGACCAACGAAGACGGCTCCATCGACGTATTCACCTCGTTTGCCGGCTTCTACGCGGTGCGTAACGCCCTGGAAGCGGCGGGTTTCAAAGGCACCGACGCGGAAATCGTCATGCTGCCGACCACCAGCGCCGAACTGGACCTGGACGGCGCGCAGAAGGTGCTCAAGATGCTGGACATGCTTGAAGACCTGGATGATGTGCAGAACGTCTACTCCAACGCCGACATTCCAGAAGACGTGGCCGCACAGCTAGTCTGAAGGCTGGTGTAGACCATAATGTGGGAGCGGGCTTGCTCGCGAAAGCGGTTTGTCAGTCAGTACATGCGTTGACTGAAGCACCGCTTTCGCGAGCAAGCCCGCTCCCACATTGGATCTTCGCTGTATCAAAAAATGTGTTTACCCAACCTGCAGGCGTTATGACTTTAATCCTAGGTATCGACCCCGGTTCGCGCATCACCGGCTTTGGCGTGGTGCAGCAGACCCCGCGTGGCTGTATCTACGTGGCGTCGGGATGTATCCGTACCGGCGCCGGGGAGCTGGCCGAGCGTTTGCAGATCGTCTATCGCGGCGTACGTGAAGTGATCCAGACCTACGGGCCGGTGACCATGGGCATCGAAAAGGTATTCATGGCCAAAAATGCCGACTCGGCCCTCAAGCTGGGCCAGGCCCGCGGCGCTGCCATCGTCGCCGGAGCGGAGGAGGGCATGGAAATCGCCGAATACACCGCGACCCAGGTCAAGCAGGCGGTGGTTGGCACCGGCGCGGCGAATAAAGAGCAGGTGCAGATGATGGTCATGCACATGCTCAAACTCACCTCCAAGCCACAGATCGACGCTTCTGACGCCCTGGCCATCGCCATTTGCCATGCCCACACCCGCTCCAGCCTGCTGCCTCACGGCCTTGGCACGGCACGCAGTCGTGGCGGGCGCCTGCGTCTCTGATAGCATCAGCGCAATCGTTATGGTCGGGCCTCGATCTGACCTCAAGCTTTAAGGATCTGAACCGTGATTGGACGCTTGCGCGGCACCCTGGCTGAGAAACAGCCGCCGCACCTGATTCTGGATGTAAACGGGCTGGGGTATGAGCTGGAAGTGCCCATGACCACCCTGTACCGCCTACCGTCGGTCGGTGAACCGATAACGTTGCACACCCATCTGGTGGTGCGCGAAGACGCGCAACTACTCTATGGTTTCATCGGCAAGCGCGACCGCGACTTCTTCCGCGAGCTGATCCGCCTCAATGGCGTTGGCCCGAAACTGGCCCTGGCCTTGATGTCGAGCCTGGAAGTGGACGAGTTGGTACGTGCTGTTTCGGCCCAGGACACCTCGGCGCTGACCAAGGTGCCGGGTGTCGGCAAAAAAACCGCTGAGCGCCTGCTGGTGGAGCTCAAGGATCGCTTCAAAGCCTGGGAAGTGGTGCCAAGCATGTTTGCGCTGGTGCCAAACCAGCCGGATATGCCGGCGGCCCAAGTCGCCAGCGCCGAAAGTGACGCCGTCAATGCGCTGATCTCCCTTGGCTACAAGCCACAGGAGGCCAGCAAGGCAGTGTCGGCCATCAAGGACAAGAACCTGAGCGCTGAAGACATGATCCGCCGAGCCCTGAAGGGAATGATTTAAGTGATTGAAGCTGATCGTCTGATTGCAGCCACCGGCCCTCGCGACCGTGAAGAGGTCCAGGACCGGGCCATCCGCCCCCTGAGCCTTGCCGATTACATTGGCCAGCCCACCGTGCGCGAGCAGATGGAGCTGTTCATCCAGGCGGCACGTGGGCGTGCCGAGTCCCTGGACCACACGCTGATCTTCGGCCCGCCGGGGCTGGGCAAGACTACCCTGGCCAACATCATCGCCCAGGAAATGGGCGTGTCGATCAAGAGCACCTCCGGCCCGGTGCTGGAGCGCCCGGGCGACCTGGCTGCGTTGCTGACCAACCTTGAACCCCATGACGTGCTGTTCATCGACGAAATCCACCGGTTGTCGCCCATCGTCGAAGAAGTGCTATACCCGGCCATGGAAGATTTCCAGCTGGATATCATGATTGGCGAAGGGCCGGCCGCGCGCTCGATCAAGCTCGACCTGCCGCCGTTTACCCTGGTCGGCGCCACCACCCGTGCCGGCATGTTGACCAACCCGTTGCGAGACCGTTTCGGCATTGTTCAACGTCTAGAGTTCTATAGCACTGCTGACCTTGCGACGATTGTCAGCCGTTCGGCGGGGATTCTCAGCTTGCCGCTCGACCCGGAAGGCGCCTTCGAGATTGCCCGCAGGGCCCGTGGCACACCGCGGATTGCCAACCGTTTGCTGCGCCGGGTGCGCGATTTTGCCGAGGTGCGGGCCAAGGGCCATATCACCAAGGCCGTGGCCGACCTGGCGTTGAACCTGCTGGACGTCGATGAACATGGCTTCGACCATCAGGACCGGCGCCTGCTGTTGACCATGATCGAGAAGTTCGATGGTGGGCCGGTGGGCGTGGATAGCCTGGCCGCCGCCATCAGTGAGGAGCGCCATACCATTGAGGATGTGCTGGAGCCGTACCTGATTCAACAGGGTTACATCATGCGTACGCCAAGGGGGCGGGTGGTCACGCGCCACGCGTATCTGCACTTTGGGTTAAACATTCCGTCACGATTGGGGGAGATGCCTGTGGTAGACGAATTCCTCGATGCAGTGGACGATTAAAAAGGCATGGCGGGTCGATTTATTCGGCGTTTGTGCTGTCCTAGTGGCTGGCGTCGTCATTCTTTCGTTAGAAATGCTGCAGAGAATGAAAAACAGTTGCCTGGCCGGATTGGCAACCTGAGGAGTAAGCACTAGAGTATGCGCGCGCAAAACGGGGATCAGTCGTTCGCACATCGCTGTCGCGTTTATTACGAGGACACCGATGCGGGCGGCATCGTGTATTACGTCAATTATCTAAAGTTCATGGAGCGGGCTCGAACCGAGCGGCTACGGGAGCTGGGCTTTGCCCAATCCCAGCTGGCAGGGGAGGACCTGTTATTTGTCGTGCATTCCAGCGAGGCCCGTTACTACGCGCCGGCGCGACTGGACGATGAATTGCTGGTCAGCGCGCAAGTAATCGAATTGAACCGTGCCAGCCTGCGCTTTAAACAGCAGGTCAGGCGGGCAACGGATGCAACGCTGCTCTGTGAGGGGCAGTTCCTGGTGGCGTGTGTGCGCACCAACAGTTTGAAACCCAGGGCCATTCCCGAAACTCTACGTGCGGCCTTTGCCAACGTGAGCGGCGCGGGTCAACAATCAAAGCAGGAGATTTAGCGTGGAACCTACCGTCGTCGACCATTCCTCCATGTGGAGCCTGGTCAGCAATGCCAGTGTCGTGGTTCAACTGGTCATGCTGACCCTGGTAGCCGCATCGGTTACCTCATGGGTCATGATTTTCCAGCGCAGCAACCTGCTGCGCGCCGGTCGACGCGCCCTGGAGAGCTTCGAAGAGCGCTTCTGGTCGGGTATCGACCTGTCCAAGCTGTATCGCCAGGCGGGCAGCAACCCGGACCCGGACTCGGGCGTCGAGCAGATCTTTCGCGCCGGCTTCAAGGAATTTTCCCGCCTGCGCCAGCAGTCCGGCGTCGACCCGGAAGCGGTCATGGAAGGCGTGGCCCGTGCGATGCGCGTAGCGATCTCCCGTGAGGAAGAAAAGCTCGAGCAGAGCCTGCCGTTCCTGGCCACCGTCGGTTCGGTCAGCCCGTATATCGGCCTGTTCGGCACCGTATGGGGCATCATGAACTCCTTCCGTGGCCTGGCAACGGCCCAGCAAGCGACCCTGGCCACCGTGGCCCCGGGTATCGCCGAAGCGCTGATCGCCACTGCCATCGGCTTGTTCGCTGCAATCCCCGCAGTAATTGCCTACAACCGTTTCGCCGCCACCAGCGAAACCCTGATTGGCCGTTACTACACCTTCGCCGATGAATTCCAGGCGATCCTGCACCGTAAAGTGCACACCAGCGAAGAATAAGCAGGTAATTCCCAATGGCTTTAATCGCTCGAGCTCGCAAAAAGCGCAAGCCGGTCGCCGAGATGAACGTAGTGCCTTACATCGACGTGATGCTGGTGCTGCTGGTGATCTTCATGGTGACCGCGCCGATGCTCAATCAGGGGGTGAAGGTTGATCTGCCCAAGGTTTCCAGCGAAGCCTTGCCGCAGGACAACAACACCCAGGTCCTGACCATTTCGATCAAGGCTGACAAGACCTATTACTGGAACCTTGGCAGCGAAGTCGACACCCAGAAGCAACAGGACAAGGCCATGACCTTGCCGCAGATGACCGACGCCGTGACCAAAATCATCCGCGCCGGCAATGAAGGCGGCAAGCACACCCAGGTGTTCATCCGCGGTGACAAGTCGGTCGACTACGGCTCCGTCATGGGCGCCATGGGCGGGCTGCAGAAGGCCGGGGTCGGTAATGTTGGCTTGATTACCGAGGCGCCCTGATGCAGCAACAGCGAGAGCCGTCCGCCTCGGAAAGCTTCTTCTGGCCTAGCGTCTGGGCGATTGCCCTGCACGTTCTGGTGTTTGGCATGCTGTTTGTCAGCTTTGCCATGACCCCGGAGCTGCCGCCAGCCAAGCCGATCGTGCAGGCGACCCTGTATCAGCTGAAATCGAAAAGTCAGGCCACCACCCAGACCAATCAGAAGATTGCCGGTGAGGCCCAGAAGTCGGCTGCGCGCCAGACTGAAGTCGAACAGATGGAACAGAAGAAGGTCGAGCAGGAAGCGGTGAAGGCTGCTGCGGAACAAAAGAAAGACGAGGCGGCTCAAAAGGCCGAAGAATCGAAAAAGGCTGACGAAGCGAAGAAGGCCGACGAGGCGAAAAAGGCTGATGAAGCCAAGAAAGCCGAGAAAGCTGCCGAAGCCAAAAAAGCCGAAGAGAAACAACTGGCTGATATAGCCAAGAAGAAATCTGAAGAAGAAGCCAAGAAAGCGGCTGAAGAAGAGGCCAAGAAAAAGGCCGCTGAAGAAGCCAAGAAAAAGATAGTCGAAGACGCGAAGAAGAAAGCCGCCGAAGACGCCAAGAAAAAAGCTGAAGCAGACGAGGCGAAGAAGAAAATCGCCGATGATGCGAAGAAGAAAGCTGCCGCCGACGCCTCCAAGAAAAAGGCCCAGGAAGCAGCACGTAAATCCGCCGAAGATAAAAAGGCCCAGGCCTTGGCAGATTTGCTTTCCGACACGCCGCAACGTCAGCAGGCCTTGGCCGATGAACGTGGTGACGAAGTCGCGGGCAGTTTCGACGATCTGATTCGCGCTCGCGCAGCAGAAGGCTGGACACGTCCACCTTCGGCACGCAAAGGCATGACAGTCGTGCTGCAGATCGGCATGTTGCCAGACGGTACGGTGACTTCGGTCAGCGTGGCCAAGTCCAGTGGCGACGGTTCGTTCGACAGTTCAGCGGTTGCAGCGGTCAAGAATATTGGCCGGTTGACCGAGATGCAGGGAATGAAACCAAGCGACTTCGCTCCCTATCGTTCATTCAAGATGACATTCACACCTGAGGATCTAGCCTTGTGAGAAACCTTCTTCGAGGAATGCTTGTCGTTATTTGCTGTATGGCAGGGATAGCGGCGGCGGATGAAAAGAACATCCTGGTAACCAGCGGTAGCGATCGGGCCACCCCGATTGCGGTTGTACCGTTTGGCTGGCAGGGCGGCAGCGTTCTGCCGGACGATATGGCGGAAATCATTGGTAATGACCTGCGCAACTCGGGTTACTACGCGCCAATTCCGAAACAGAACATGATCAGCCAGCCGACCCAAGGCAGCGAAGTGATCTACCGTGACTGGAAAGCCCTGGGCGCCCAGTACCTGATGGTAGGTAGCATCGTTCCAGCAGGCGGTCGCTTGCAGGTGCAATACGCTCTGTTCAACGTGGCCACCGAGCAGCAAGTGCTGACCGGTAGCGTGTCGGGCAGCGTTGACCAACTGCGGGACATGGCGCACTACATTGCCGACCAGTCGTTCGAGAAACTGGTGGGTATCAAGGGTGCGTTCTCTACCCGCATGTTGTACGTGACGGCTGAGCGTTTCTCGGTGAACAACACCCGCTACACCCTGCAACGTTCGGACTACGACGGTGCCCGTGCAGTGACCCTGTTGCAATCGCGCGAGCCGATCCTGTCGCCGCGTTTTGCGCCAGATGGCAAGCGTATTGCCTACGTGTCGTTCGAGCAGAAGCGTCCGCGCATCTTCGTCCAGCACATCGACACCGGTCGCCGTGAGCAGATCACCAACTTTGAAGGCCTGAACGGTGCCCCAGCCTGGTCGCCGGATGGCAATCGCCTGGCATTCGTACTGTCCAAGGACGGTAACCCGGATATCTACGTGATGAACCTCGGTTCGCGCCAGATCACCCGTGTCACTTCCGGCCCTGGTATCAACACCGAGCCGTTCTGGGGCAAGGATGGTTCGACCATCTACTTCACGTCAGACCGTGGCGGCAAACCGCAGATCTACAAGAGCAGCGTTGGCGGTGGTGGTGCGGAGCGTGTGACCTTTATTGGTAACTACAACGCCAATCCGAAGCTTTCGGCGGATGAAAAGACCCTGGTAATGATCCATCGCCAGGATGGTTTCACTAATTTCAAGGTGGCGGCCCAGGATTTGCAGCGCGGAAGCGTAAAAATCCTCACAGATAGCACTCTTGATGAGTCGCCTACTGTTGCGCCCAACGGCACCATGGTAATCTACGCCACCCGCCAGCAGGGCCGGGGAGTCTTGATGCTCGTGTCCATTAATGGACGCGTAAGGCTCCCGCTTCCTACCGCACAAGGCGAAGTCAGAGAACCGTCCTGGTCCCCTTACCTGAACTGACGCGGCGCTACAAAAAGAAGTACTTAACACACTGGGGTTCATTAGGAGTTTCACGATGGAAATGCTGAAGTTTGGTAAGTTTGCTGCTCTGGCTCTGGCTCTGTCCGTAGCCGTTGGTTGCTCGTCTAAAGGCGGCGACAATGCCGGTGAAGGCGCAGCTGTTGATCCAAACGCTGGTTACGGCGCCAACACTGGTGCAGTTGACGGCTCCCTGAGCGAAGAAGCTGCTCTGCGCGCGATCACCACTTTCTACTTCGAATACGACAGTTCGGACCTGAAGCCAGAAGCCATGCGCGCTCTGGACGTTCACGCGAAAGACCTGAAAGGTAACGGCGCTCGCGTTGTTCTGGAAGGCAACACCGACGAACGTGGTACTCGTGAGTACAACATGGCACTGGGCGAGCGTCGTGCGAAAGCCGTTCAGCGCTACCTGGTACTGCAAGGTGTTTCCCCAGCTCAGCTGGAACTGGTTTCCTACGGTGAAGAGCGTCCAGTTGCTACCGGCAACGACGAGCAATCCTGGGCTCAAAACCGTCGCGTCGAACTGCGTAAGTAATTCGTCATGCGAACGTGCCGTCGTGTTGTAACCGTATTGGCTCTCAGCCTTGCACCGCTTGCGGTGTGGGCTGCGGTTCCCGTGGAAGATAGCAACTCTGGCTATAACAATAGTGGGAGCAGCTATCCACCTGCAGGTTATGGCACGAACGGCGCCTATGCGGGGGGAGCGGCCACGGCCGCTCCTTCGGCACAGGGCGAACTGTTCAACCAACTGCAACGCATGCAGGATCAATTGGCGCAGCAACAAGGCACCATTGAAGTTCTGCAAAATGAAGTGCGTCAGCTCAAGCAGGAAGGCCTGGAGCGTTACCAGGATCTTGACCGACGTATAGGAGCCGGCACTACACCAGCCGCTACTCCTGATAATTCTTCTGCCGGTGGCGCCGCAAGCGCCGCCGGTGGTGCAGCCGCAGGCGCCACTCAGGCCCCTGCCGCCAGCAGCGAACCAGCTGATCCGGCGAAGGAAAAGCTGTATTACGACGCAGCCTTCGACCTGATCAAGGCCAAGGATTTCGACAAGGCCAGCAAGGCGTTCACCGCTTTCCTGGGTCGTTATCCAAACAGCCAGTACGCGGGTAATGCCCAGTATTGGTTGGGTGAGGTCAACCTGGCCAAGGGTGATTTGCAGGGTGCAGGCCAGGCGTTTGCCAAGGTCAGCCAGCTTTACCCCAAGCACGCCAAGGTGCCTGATTCGCTGTACAAACTGGCTGATGTAGAGCGCCGCCTGGGTCATACCGACAAGGTCAAAGGCATTCTTCAGCAGGTAGTGGCCCAATATCCGGGTACCTCTGCCGCCCAGTTGGCTCAGCGTGATTTGCAACGCTTGTAAGCATTGCTGTCCCGCTTGGAAGAAACCCGCGCCTGTCGCGGGTTTTTTCGTTAGAATCCACGCCCTTTTATGAAATACGCTTTCTGGGGTTCACGCTTTGCCGGGATCCCATGAAGTGCCTGACGGAGGCGGACAGCCTGTTTAGCTGTTACGCCCGTGGCGACTATGCAAGACACATTACGCATCACCGAAGTTTTTTACTCGTTACAGGGTGAAACGCGCACTGCCGGCCTGCCCACAGTATTTGTGCGCCTCACCGGCTGCCCGTTGCGCTGCCAGTACTGTGACAGCGCCTACGCCTTCAGCGGCGGCACCATTCGTACCCTCGACGACATCCTGGAGCAGGTTGCAGGCTTCCGGCCGCGCTACGTCTGTGTAACAGGCGGCGAGCCGCTGGCCCAGCCCAATGCCATTCCTTTGCTCAAGCAGCTGTGTGACGCCGGTTACGAGGTGTCGCTGGAAACCAGTGGCGCCCTGGATATTTCCGCGGTCGATCCGCGCGTCAGCCGCGTGGTTGACTTGAAGACCCCGGACTCCAAAGAAGCGCATCGGAACCGTTATGAGAATATCGAGCTGCTGACCGCCAACGACCAGGTCAAGTTTGTCATTTGCTCGCGGGACGACTATGACTGGGCCAACTCCAAGTTGATCCAGTACGGCCTGGACCGACGCGCCGGCGAGGTGCTGTTCTCTCCAAGCCACCATGACTTGAACGCTCGTGACCTCGCAGATTGGGTGGTCGCGGACAATCTGCCGGTGCGCCTGCAATTGCAGCTGCATAAATACCTTTGGAACGACGAGCCAGGACGCTGAAATGACTGAACAAACGACTGATCAAAAACGTGCCGTAATCCTGCTATCTGGCGGCCTCGACTCCGCGACCGTGGTGGCGATGGCGCGTGCCGAGGGCTATAGCTGCTACACCATGAGCTTCGACTATGGCCAGCGCTCCCATGCCGAGTTGCACGCCGCCGCCCGTGTCGCCCACGACCTCGGCGTGGTGGAGCACAAGGTGATCGGCTTGAACCTCAATGGCATTGGCGGCTCGGCCCTGACCGACAGCTCCATTGACGTGCCTGAGGCGCCCACTGAGGGCATCCCGGTCACCTACGTGCCGGCCCGTAACACCGTGTTCCTGTCGCTGGCCCTGGGCTGGGCAGAGGTGCTTAACGCCCGCGACATCTTTATCGGCGTCAACGCGGTGGATTACTCCGGCTACCCGGACTGTCGCCCAGAGTTCGTCGAGTCGTTCGAGCGCATGGCCAACCTGGCGACCAAGGCTGGCGTAGAAGGGCATGGCTTCCGTATCCAGGCGCCACTGCAAAACCTGAGCAAGGCGCAGATCGTCAAGGCGGGTGTAGGGCTTGGTGTCGACTACTCGCTGACTGTTTCCTGCTACCAGGCGGACAATGACGGTCGTGCTTGTAGGAAATGTGACAGCTGCCGCCTGCGCGCCGAAGGCTTCCAAGCGGCCGGAATTACTGACCCGACGCGTTATTTCTGATTTATTTAAAATAAGGTGTTGAATAATCCTTAGAAATCAGTATTATACGCGCCACCACACAGCGGGTCGTTAGCTCAGTTGGTAGAGCAGTTGGCTTTTAACCAATTGGTCGTAGGTTCGAATCCCACACGACCCACCATTTTTGGCGGTTTAGAAAATCCGGAAGGCCCACGCAAGTGAGGATTTCCGGGTTTTTTTTTGCCTGGGACAAAAGCGCGGGCTCGATGGCTCGCCTGAAGGGTGACACGACATTCGCATCGACTAGCAGCACCGTCTTCGACTGCGGATACAACACCCAAGCCATTATTTGTAGCTGTCGCCAGGTAAACCCAGCCGGGTCCGCTTTTTCAGAACAGTAGAGGTTATGCCAAGTAAGTAAACTGTGCAGTTGTACTTACTTGGCAGGTGTGCAAGATCAGAATTGATGTCGCATTTTAATACCGCGTCACTAGACAACTAGCATGACGACGCCTTTAAAGTTCCATTACAGTTATTTATGGTTTTTACCTCCGCTGCGGGGCCATTGAAGGAGGTTATGAAATCTCCACCGTTGGCCATACGACAGCTTGCGGTAATCCAGCAAGCGCCCTCGGCGTTGAGTCGCACTACTTGAATGACGCCGGCGTTTCCCACCGGCACAGTGTCTCCCTTGCTGCAGGACTGATAGGCAGGGCTACTCTGCCAGGCATTTTTACATGTGTTGTTGTCTTCAGCATTGGCTGCTTGCATTTGAAGCAGAACTGCAAATGCTAGAAGAAATCCAATGATTGAGCTTTTCATTTTATGATTCCTCTAGATGTGCGTTTCCCCACATGAAACTATGCTCTGGGTTTTTGGGATGTGTCTACTGTCATAGTTGACAGGTTTCATGAGATGTTTGATGTTTTTTATAATTGTTATGAATAATGTTGTGTGACGTTATAAGTTCGTGGGAGGTGTTTGGGCTTGCTGATGTGAAACCCCGAGAGCCCCGCACCAGCGTTAGGCTCAAGGCTGCTTATGCCCATTCATCCACGGGCTGTAGTCCACCTGCACATACCCCATGGGCAGGCCCTTGGGGTAGTTGGCAAACCCCGGCATCTTTCGCAGGTCCAGCAGTTTGCACTGCGTGACAAGGCGTTGCTGCAACGCGCTATCTACCTTGAAGCCCTGTGAGCGGTACGGGCTCTGATTCAGGTTGACCATGCACTCATTCACTTTGCCTTGCGCATCGGCGATGAGGTGGAAGCTGGCGACGCCAATACTCTGGATGTCATGCCCGACAAACAGCTGTTCACGGAAAAAACGTATCTGCCTATACAGGTCGATTCGTGTTTCCTGCAGTTGTTGCTGTTCATCCGAAAGCCCCATCAGAGGGGTGAACACCATGGGCGCGACAATCACCTGGGTGTCCTTGGCGTTGGCGAAGACCTTGGGCGAGACCTCGGGAAAGAGGGTGGTCCAGCACAGTTCAGTCACCAGTTTGGCCAGCTTGGCCTGGCGCAGGTTGTTCTGGCCCTCGTTGGGCAGCAGGGTCCCGCGTTTGGCCGAACAGTCCACGACGTGGTTCTGCGCGTCGACGGTCATGATCATGTTCATCACCCCCGTCAGCTCGTCTTCATTGGCGGCCAGGGCGTAGCTGCGCAGTATCGTGGTGAAGGTATGGATGAATTTTTCGTCCTTTTGTTGCACCTGTGCCGCCGCCGAGGCCGCCGCCTGCTCTGGCGTTTGGCTCTGGCAACCGGCCAGTGACAGCAGGCTCGCACCGAACAAGGCCAGTAGCCAGCGGGAGGGAGAAGGCGCGTTGAATTCCATTTCTTGGGGGCTCATATACAAATAGACACGGGAAGAGGTAGACGGGAACTATTCTCACCCATCAAACGGTAAAGTGCGATTCGAAATAATTCGACTCTGGCACTGTGCCCTTTGGTTGTAACGGCTGATGTCGCACGGATTTGCTCTACAGATTCTATTTGTCTATATTTGAGTCTGTAGATTTATTCTGAGATGGCAACCATGAGCCTAGCCCTGCAAGCACAGCCGTTTACCCGCCAGCAATGTGTCGCCGGACTCCGGGCGGCCGTGAGCATCCTGGAAAAATGGCAGGCCAGCAGCGACCAGGCCTGCCGCATCCTGCGTATTTCGCGCAGCACTTACACCCGTGCCCGGCAGCGCGAGGCCGCGTGGTCCGTGAGCCTGGATTCCGACCAGATGCAGCGCATCAGCTTTGTGCTGAACATCCATGCCACGCTGCGCATGGTGTTCGATAACCCCGAGAATGTGTACGGCTTCCCTGCAATGGCCAACCACAACAGCTTCTTCAACGGGCGCTCACCCCTGGAGATCATGGCCCAGGGCGACATGATTTCCCTGTACGAAACCTTCCGCCGGATCGATGTGCTGCGCGGTGCGCAATGGTGACGGTGAGCCAGTTGGGCGATTTGCCCAGCGGGCCGTTGCAGGCCTATCGCCTGGTCAATTCCAAATTCCCGCCGATTGCGTTGTTTGACGATGTGGCGGATGCCGACGAATTTGAGGCGCTTTATCAGATCCAGGCCCTGACCAACCCGCGGCTGGGCAATGAGCTGGGTCGTATCGAGCTGATACCCCGTAGGGAAATCCCCTTCGGGATTGTGGGATGCTCCTACGCGATTGCGCCGTTCACCCACGTCAATCCGGCCGGATCGCGTTTCAGCGCTGGGGATTTTGGCGTGCTGTACCTGGCGGCCACCATCGAAACGGCGCTGGCAGAGGTGCGTCATCACCAGAACCAGTATTGGTCCGGGGTCCACGGCCTTAACTATGAGCGCTTTGTCTTTCGCGGGTTGTCGTGCAGCTTTGCTGGTGACTCGATGAAGGATGCGGTGTCGGTGCCGATGAGCGATCCGATCTACGACCCTGACGACTACAGCCACGCCCAGCGCTTGGGCGGCGCGCTGAAGAAGGCCGGTTGTCCCGGCCTGCGTTACCTGTCGGTGCGCTCAGAAGGCGATCACTGCTGGGCGTTGCTGACGCCCAGGCCGGTGTCGTCGATTGTCCAGGCCGCCCATTACGAGATGGTCTGGAATGGGCAGATCACCAGTGTCAGCAAGATCAGCGAAGCCTGACGCTGGCGGGTCAAATCTGCCCGCGCACCAGGATTGACTCATCGATCTGCGCAATCGACGTAACCCCGGTCAGGGTCATGGCCACGCGCATTTCCTTGGCAAAGATCTCCAGCAAATTCTCTACACCACGCTGGCCATCCGCGGCCAAAGCGTAGGCAGGCGCTCGTCCCAGCAATACGCCACGGGCGCCGAGGGCGAGCATGCGCACCACGTCCAGCCCCGAACGCACCCCGGAGTCCACCAGTACCGTAAGGTCGCTGCCGACCGCCTGGGCGATCTCGGGCAGGGCCTTGGCGGTGGACAGCACGCCATCGAGCTGGCGGCCACCGTGGTTGGACACGACGATGCCGTCGGCACCGAAGCTCACCGCATCCTTGGCGTCCTGTGGGTCGAGGATGCCCTTGATGATCATCGGGCCTTTCCAGAATTCGCGGATCCACTCCAGGTCTTTCCAACTGATGGAGGGGTCGAAGTTGGTGGCCAGCCAGCCGATGTAGTCTTCAAGGTGGGTCGGCTTGCCGAGGTATTTGGAGATGTTGCCCAGGTCGTGCGGGCGCCCCATCAGCCCCACATCAAACGCCCAGGCCGGTTTGGTCACTGCCTGCAACATGCGTCGCTGGGCGGCGTACGGGCCGGACATGCCGGAGTGGGCATCGCGGTAGCGGGCGCCGGGGGTGGGCATGTCGACGGTGAACACCAGGGTTTTCACCCCGGCGGCTTGCGCACGCTCCAGGGCGTTTTTCATGAAGCCACGGTCTTTCAACACATACAGTTGAAACCAGATCGACTGCGCAGTCTGCGACGCTACTTCCTCGATAGGGCACACCGACACGGTCGACAGGCAAAAAGGAATGCCTTTATTGGCCGCCGCATTGGCCACCTGCACTTCCCCGCGCCGGGCAAACATGCCGGTCAGGCCCACCGGGCTCATGACCACCGGCATCGCCAGCGGTTGGTCGAACAGGGTGGTTTCCAGGCTCAGGCTCTCGACGTTGCGCAGGACGCGCTGGCGCAGGCTGATGTCTGCCAGGTCCGAACTGTTGGCCTTGAGGGTGTGCTCGGCGTACGCGCCACCGTCAATGTAGTCGAACAGGAAACGCGGCAGTTTGCGACGTGCGGCTTCGCGGTAATCCGATGCAGACGAAATGATCATGAACAGTGAGGCCCCGGAATAAAGAAAACGGTGGGTGGAGGATAGTCAAAGGCTTTTCATGGTAAAAACAACTTTTCCAACTTCATTCAAGTCGCAAATGGAATAGTCATGAATCTGCGAACGCTGCGAGCCTTTGTCGAAGTGGTGCGCCAAGGCAGTTTCTCACAAGCGGCCGAGATGGTTTCGCTCACGCAATCGAGTGTCAGCAAAGCGGTCAAGACCCTGGAAGAGGAGTTAGGCACACCGTTGTTCAGCCGCATCGGCCACAAGAACGAACTGACAGCCGCCGGAGAAATTGCCTACCGTCGCGCTCTGGTGTTGCTTGCCGAGCGCAGTGACCTGGTGGCCGAGATCAATGACCTGCTGGGGCTCAAGCGCGGCGTGCTGCGTATTGGCTTGCCGCCGGTGGGCAGTGGTGAACTGTTTGCGGCGATGTTTGCGGTGTACCGCCAGCGTTATCCGCAGATCGAGATCGAGCTGATCGAGCATGGCAGCAAGAAGCTGGCTGAGTGCCTGCAAGCGGGGGAGGTGGATGTAGCCGCGCTACTGGTGCCGGTGGAGGGCGAGTTTGAGTATCAGGACGTGCGCGTCGAGCCATTGATGGTGGTCCTGCCCAGCAGCCATCCATTGGCCGGGCGCGACAGTGTGGATTTTTCCGACTTGTCCGACTCGCCGTTCATACTGTTCGAAGCTGGATTTGCCCTGAACCGCATCATCCTTTCCGCCTGCGAGCGGCGGGGCGTATCGCCGAAGGTTTCGGTGCGCAGTGCCCAGATCGACTTTATCGTCGACCTGGTCGGCGCGGGCCTGGGAGTCGCCTTCCTGCCGCGCATGCTGGCCTACAAGCACCTGCATGCCGGCATTGCCCTGATATCCCTGGATGAGCCCCAGACCGACTGGCATATCGCCCTGACCTGGCGGCGTAATGCTCACTTGCCGCCTGCAGCGCGGGCCTGGCTGGACCTGGCGACCGAGATGGGTAACGTTCCCGCGCGCTAGCACAGCCTGCTTCAGAAGTTGTACTTGAGGCTGGTCATGAAGTTGCGCGGCGCGCCATACACCCCTTCTGAGTACACCCGGGCGTAGTACTCGCGGTCAAAGACGTTGTTGAGGTTGACCGTGGCACTGAGGTTTTTCGAGATATCGTAGCGGGCCATCAGGTTGGCGATGGCATAGCTGCCCTGGTGGTAATAGTGCAAGTCCTCACCGGTCTTGGTCTGCCAGTTCACGCCACCGCCAACAGTGACTTTGTCGAGCATGCCTGGCAGGCGATAGGAGGTGAAGGTCTTGAGCATATGGCGCGGCAGCGCGGTGACGATGCGCTTGTCATCGGCATCGGTGGTGACGCTGTAGGCATAGCCGGCCGACGCCTGCCAGCCTTCGCCCAGCTCGCCGTTCATTTCCAGTTCGACGCCTTGGGTCTTGGCGCTTTGTTCGATGCGATAGGCCTGGGTGTCGGACTGCCACACCGCCAGGTTGTCTTGCTCAAGCCGAAATAGCGCCAGGCTGGCGTTCAGTTGCTCATCGTAGAAACTGCCCTTGATCCCGACTTCATAACCCTTGCCCTCCAGGGGTGGCAGCGCGCCGCGGTTGATGTCGCGCACGTAGGAGGCTTGCGGGTTGAAGATCTTGGTGTAGCTGGCATACAGCGACCAGTTGTGGTCCAGGTCGTAGACCACCCCGGTGTACGGAATGAACACGCCGGTTTCCCGTTCCTTGACCGAACTGGTTCCGGCGCCATACAGCAGGGTGTTGGTATCGCGCTTCCAGTCGGTCAGCCGCCCGCCGAGGATCAGGCTCAAGTCGTCGGTCAGGTGTAGGCGCGACGTGAGGTAGGCGGCGTATTGTTTCTCGCGGATGCTGCCTTTACCCACCACTGGCGTAGCGGGCTTGGGCGAGTCACCGTTCCAGGTGCGGTAGTCCGGCACCTTGAAGCCGTAGTCCCACAGCCAGTCGTTGTAGTTGGGGGTGTGTTCCTCGTAATCGGTGGCAGTGATGCCGGTGATCAGCTCATGTTCGCGACCGAACGCGGAAAACGGCCCGGTGAAGTAGGCGTCGAGGCTGTCCTGGCGCGGCGTGCCTGACCAGCGCACCGGCAACAACGAGGCGCCGGAGCCGGTGGCCTGGTCGAGACTGCCGATGGTGAACGAAAAGAACTCGTCGAACTTGTTCTCGGTGTGACCGTATTCGATCTTGCCGCTCCAGCCGTTATCGAACTGGTGTTCGATGGAAGTGAAGTAGTTGGTCTGGTCATGGTCGTTATACGACCAGTTCGGCGCACTGTTGAGGGAGCGCTTCATGTGGGTTTTCTGGCCATCGCTGAAAAGCGTCTGGTAGCCGCCGCGCAGGGGCGCATCCACCTGGGTCTTCTGGTAGCTGAAGCCGGCAGTCAGCAGAGTGGCGTCGCTGAGGTCGAACTCGGTGATGCCGTAGATCAGTTGTGAATCCTGCTTGAAGCGATCGACCCAGGCCTGCTCGGTCTTGTAGTCCAGCACCAGGCGCCCGCGGATGTTGCCGGTCTCGGTCAGTGGCCCGGAGACATCGACACCGGTGCCATAGCGGTCCCAGCTACCGGCTTCGGCGGTGATGCTCGCCTGGGCTTGGGCCGTGGGGCGTTTGCGAATCAGGTTGATGGTCGCCGAGGGGTTGCCCATGCCGCTGATCAGACCGGTGGCGCCGCGCACGATTTCCACGCGGTCGTACATGGCCGTGCTCTGGGTGTAGTTGTCCATGCGGGTCGAGGTGGGGACGCCGTCGATCTCGAAGTTCTGGATCTGGAAACCACGGGACCAGTAGCTGTCATTCTCGGTCCCCAGGCCGGCGCGGGTCACGGCGATCCCGGGGCTGGCTTCAAGTACATCGGTGAGGCTGTTGAGTTTCTGATCGTCCAGGCGTTGGCGGGTGATCACCGTGACCGACTGTGGGGTTTCTTTCTGGGTCAGGTTGAGCCGCGTAGAACTGCTGGAGGAGTAGGCGGTGTAGGAGCCATTACCTTCACTGGTGGACCCCGGCGCCTTGCCGGAAATGGTGGTGCTACTCAACTCCAGGGCGGAGGAGGAGGTTGGGGCCGCCTGTAACTGATAACGACCTTCGCCTACGGGCACGGCGATCAGGCCGGTGTCGGCCAGCAGCAATTGCAATGCCTGGTCGACGGAAAATGTACCGTTGATGGCCTGGCTGGTTTTGCCGTTGGTAAGGGTGGCATCTCCCGCAAGGTAAATCCCGGCCTGGGCCGAGAGCAGGTTCAGTTGGCTGGCCAGTGGCCCGGCGGCAATCTGGTAATGCTGGTCTTCGGCCCAGGCGGCAGGGCTGAGGCTGCTCAGGGTGATAGCCACCGAATAGGCCAATACGTGCAGCGGGGAATGGGGGCGTAGTGACATCTTGGGATCCTTTTGGGGGTGGCATCAAGCCATCGTCACTAGCTAAATCGAATGAGAATGAAAATCAGGAAGTGCCGGTATAAAAATATCTAGCGCGGCTTCACGGTGGTCCAGCCAGGAAACGTCTGCTCCATGCGAATCGGCAATACGCCTTCAAGCATGGCCAGGACCTGATCGGTATCGTGCAACGGGAACGTGCCCATGACTCGCAGGTGTGCGAGGCCAGGGTCGAGCCCCAGGTGCCCGCGACGGTAGTCGGCCAGCTCCTCGATAAACTGTGGCAAGGGCATGTCTTGCGCCAGCAGGATCCCTTTGCTCCATGACTCGCGCCCGGGTTGCGCAGGCTCGGGAGGCGTGGTGCCGTGGCTGTCGAATGACAGCCCTTGGCCGGCCTTGGCCACGCGGGTGTGATGGCTTGCGGCGCAACGAACCTGCACCGCCCCCTCATAGACATTGAGCTGGGTCCGCGCAGCCCGTTCGCGCACACTGAACCTGGTACCCAGGGGGGACAGGCTGCCTTGGGCGGTGTGCACGATAAACGGGCGCGGGTCGCTTCCGGTCGCGATCAGGACTTCACCTTCGTACAAGCGCAGGCTGCGTTGTGAGGTGCTTAGCGCAACATCCAGCGCGGTGGCGCTGTTGAGCCAGATACGCGAGCCGTCGGCCAGGGTCCGTTCGAGGATTTCCCCGGTGCTTGTGCGATAACCTGCCTGCCAGGCCAGGAGCTGTTCGGTCAGTGCCGCGTGGCGCCAGGCAAGCCCACCCAGCAACAGCCCGCCGCTGATGACCGACAGGGTTCGCAGCACCTGGCGTCGCGAAGTGGGGGTGTGATGCAGGGCCTGCAATGTGCGGCTGGCCGTCTCCCTGTCGTCCTGCAACGGGGCGAAGCGCTGACTGACCCGTTCCACATAGCGCCAGGCCTGGCGATGGCTGTCACTGCGGTCGAGCCATTGCTGCCAGGCGTGCTGCTGCGCCAGGTTGTGCGGCTCGCTGCTCAGACGGGCGAACCAGTCGGCGGCTTCCTGCAGGGTTTGATGGTCAGGTGTGGGGGCCGGCATCGATCAGCTCAATGCCTCGTCCAGTTCCGCTTCCAGCAACAGGCACTGGAACATGGCTTGGGACATGTAATGGGTGACGGTGCGGGCGCTGACGCCCAATTGATCGGCGATGGCCTGGTAACTCAGGCCTTGCAGTTGCGCGAGCATAAAGGCCTGGGCGACGTTGCGTGGCAGGCGCTCGAGCATTGCCTGCACCTGCTGCAGGGCCTCCAGCACCATGGCCCGGTGTTCTTCCGACGGCATGCAGTGTTCGGGGCGGCTGGCCAATACCTCCAGCCAGGCCCGCTCGACCCGCTGGCGCCGCCAGAAGTCTACGCACACATGTCGGGAAATCGCACTCAGATACGCCCGTGCGTGCCCCTCGCTATTGAAGGCTCTGGGTTTGACCAGCAGCCGCACGAACACATCGTGGGCCAACTCGGCGGCGTCGCTGGTATTGCCCAGTTTCTTGTGCAGCCAGGCGCGCACCCAGCCGTGGTGCTCTTGATAGAGCCAGCCGACATCGGAAGGATCAGGAGATTGAGGCATGCCGCGAGCGCACTCCGTCATCAGGTTCAGCGCCTGGATGAGCTAATGGTAATTATTCTCAATGCTACCCTTTGTCGAGGTTTCTTCACAACTGGCGCAAGTGGGTCTTTTCCATGGCACCGCCAATCCCAGATTAGGCTTTTGAATCCAATCGATATTCTGTAGCCTTGCGCAGCTTCACTTTAACCCGTGCTTGATGAACACAATCACTTCGTCCGGCGGCGCCCGAAGGGCTCCAGAGCCGGTGGTACACTCGACTTTCGCGCAACTGCGCCTGCAGGTCTTGCGAACATGACGCAAATTTCCGAACGCCTTCTGGTCCAAGCCCACCTCGATGCCAAGCAACCCAAGGTGCTCAGTGCCGAGCAAGAGGCAAGCTTACGTTCTGCCATTGCTGCCGAGCTAAAGGCTCAAGACGCGGTGCTGGTGGCGCACTTTTACTGCGACCCGGTGATTCAGGCCCTGGCCGAAGAAACCGGCGGTTGTGTTTCCGACTCCCTGGAGATGGCCCGCTTCGGCGCCGCCCACCCGGCCAAGACCGTGCTGGTCGCCGGCGTGCGCTTCATGGGCGAGACGGCGAAAATCCTCACCCCTGAAAAACGCATCCTGATGCCCACCCTGGAAGCTACATGCTCCCTGGACCTTGGCTGCCCGGTGGAAGAGTTCTCGGCGTTCTGCGACCAGCATCCGGAGCGCACCGTGGTGGTGTATGCCAACACGTCGGCGGCGGTCAAGGCCCGTGCCGATTGGGTGGTGACCTCCAGTTGCGCCCTGGAAATCGTCGAAAGCCTGATGGATAACGGCGAGACCATTATCTGGGGCCCGGACAAGCACCTGGGCACCTATATCCAGCGCCAGACCGGTGCCGACATGCTGCTGTGGGACGGTGCCTGCATCGTCCACGAAGAGTTCAAGTCCAAGCAGTTGGAAGACATGAAGGCGCTGTACCCGGATGCCGCGATCCTGGTGCACCCGGAGTCACCGACCTCGGTCATCGAGTTGGCCGACGCCGTGGGGTCCACCAGCCAGTTGATCGCGGCGGCGCAGCGCTTGCCGAACAAGACGTTTATCGTCGCCACCGACCGTGGCATTTTCTACAAGATGCAGCAGCTGTGCCCGGACAAGGTGTTTGTCGAAGCACCAACCGCCGGTAACGGCGCGGCGTGCCGCAGTTGCGCGCACTGCCCGTGGATGGCGATGAATACCCTGGAGCGCACGTTGCAATGCCTGCGTGAAGGCAGCAACGAGATCTTTGTCGAACCCTCGTTGATCCCCCATGCCGTGCGCCCGCTCAAGCGCATGCTGGACTTTACCCAGGCGGCACGCCTGAAGCTGGCGGGCAACGCCTGATCCACGGTTGGTGCAGTAAAAAATGTGGGAGCGGGCTTGTCGGGTCGCCGCATCGCCGCGATAGCGGTGGATCAGTCTGCACATGTAGTGACTGACACACCGTTATCGCGGGCAAGCCCGCTCCCACATTTGGATCTCATTGGCCTGGAGTTATTTCTTTTTCTTCGGGATCCGCACCAGCTGCGTGTCGGAATAGATGTCATGCCAGGCCCGCTGTTTCTTGTCCACCAGCGACCAGATAAACCCCAGCCCTGCGCATAACCACGATGCAATCGACACCACAAAACGCAACAGCGCCTGCCACAGGCTGATGCGCGAGCCGTCCGTGTTCTGCACGCGTACACCCCACACTTGCATACCCAACGTCTGCCCGGAATGGGTCCAGAACTTGGCAAAGAAACCAAACAGTACAAAAAACAGAATCGTCGACAGCAGCGGATCACCGTCCAGCGCGCCGGATTCCGAGAGCGTGCGCATTTTTGCTTCACCCACAAAGGCGATCCACACCAGCTTATAGAGGAAGGCAGTGACGATCAGCAGGGCGGTACATAACAGGAAGTCATAGAACATCGCTGCCAGACGACGGCCCAGGCCAACGGCGGGGAATTCGCCTTGGGGGCTCAGCAGGTGTTTCGACATGGCTCGGCTCTCTGGAGGAAAAAAGCCATTTTACGGACAAACGCACATAAAAAAGCCTCTGATGTCACCACCAGAGGCTTTTTGTCGCAGTAAGGATCAGCCTTCTGCTTGTACTTCGTCAGCCTGCATGCCTTTTTGGCCCTGCACAGCGATGAAGGTCACTTTCTGGCCTTCTTTCAGGCTCTTGAAGCCGTTGCCTTGGATAGCGCGGAAATGCACGAACAGGTCCGCACCGCTTTCTGGAGTGATAAAACCAAACCCTTTCTCGTCGTTAAACCACTTGACGGTACCGCTCTGACGTTCAGCCATTTTCTTATTTCCTTGACGCTAAAAATTAATGACAGCCCCTTTCACCTGAAAGAGTACTGGGCTGGGTTGCAGGAAAGTAAGAGACGTCGAACGGGTTGTAGCGAACTTTGGCTACTGCCCAGGTCCAGGTTCCAAGCGACCCATGCAAACACAGTGAGCAAACTCTACGACAACTAAGACAGAAAAAACAAGCCCTCTGCAAGCCGCGTATTTACTCGCCTTCATGACACTTCGGTCAACTATTGTCGGGCTGTGTTATTCGATAGCGTGGATCACTTGTTATAGGTTAATCGACATAACATTGACTATCGTCAGTGCACTGTTTTATGGCGGTTGCGTTACAGATTAGTGCAAATGAACACAACCGCGTTACTTATAGGAACAGTCAATCAGCCACGGTAGTAACGTTGTGGCACGAATGGCATTTTACTTACACGAAGTGGCACCTTTTTCCCACGCACCAGCGCTGAGACTTCGCAATCCAGCGCGGTAAAGGCTGTGTCGAGGTAGCCCATGGCGAGCGGGCCGCCGAGGCTGGGGCCAAAGCCGCCGCTGCACACGCTGCCGATTACGGTGCCGTGTTCGTCGACAATTTCTGCACCTTCACGCACCGGCGTACGTTCCTGGGGCAGCAGGCCGACGCGCTTGCGGCTGACGCCGGTCTGCTGCTGAGTGAAGATCCGGTCTGCGCCCGGGAAACCGCCGGCACGCGCGCCGCCGGCACGCGCGCCGTCGGCACGACGCACCTTGGAAATCGCCCACAGCAGGCTGGCCTCAATCGGCGTGGTCTCGGTGTTCATATCGTGGCCATAGAGGCACAGGCCGGCTTCCAGGCGCAGGGAGTCGCGGGCGCCCAGGCCAATGGCTTCAACTTCGGCTTCGGCCAGCAGGCTGCGGGCCAGGCTCTCGGCGTTGGCCGCAGGTACCGAGATTTCAAAGCCGTCTTCGCCGGTATAGCCGGAACGGCTGACGTAGCACTCCACCCCCAGCAGGCGCAGGGGCGCAAATTGCATAAAGGTCATCTTGGTCACTTCCGGTGCCAGGCGCGCCAGCACCTTGACTGCCGCCGGGCCTTGCAGGGCCAGCAGGGCGCGTTCTTCAAACAGCGGCTCGATCTGGCATTGCTCGCCCAGATGCTGACGCAGGTGCGCCAGGTCCTGATCCTTGCAGGCGGCGTTGACCACGAGAAACAGCTCGTCGTTACCCAGGTTGGCGACCATCAGGTCATCGAGGATGCCGCCCTGATCGTTGGTGAACATGGCGTAGCGCTGCATGCCCACGGGCAGATCGATGATATCCACCGGCACCAGGGTTTCCAGGGCCTTGGCGGCGTTGGCGCCGGTCAGGCGGATCTGGCCCATGTGCGACACATCGAACAGCCCGGCCTGCTCACGGGTGTGCTGGTGTTCTTTCATCACGCCCAGGGGGTATTGCACCGGCATGTCATAGCCGGCGAACGGCACCATGCGCGCGCCCAGTTCAAGATGCAGGGCGTGCAGCGGGGTTTTCAACAGGGTTTGGGTGGACATATTCAGCTCCTGAAAAACGTGCTGGCGCATTTATAAGCATCAGCACTCGATAATGTTGACGGCCAAACCGCCACGGGCGGTTTCCTTGTATTTGCTTTTCATATCGGCGCCGGTCTGGCGCATGGTGCGGATCACCTTGTCGAGGGACACGAAGTGCTGCCCGTCGCCGCGCAAGGCCATGCGCACCGCATTGATCGCCTTCACCGAGCCCATGGCGTTGCGCTCAATGCAGGGCACCTGCACCAAACCGCCAATCGGGTCGCAGGTCAGGCCGAGGTTGTGCTCCATGCCGATTTCAGCGGCGTTTTCCACCTGGGAAACCGTGCCGCCCAGCACTTCGCACAAGGCCCCGGCGGCCATGGAACAGGCCACGCCCACTTCACCCTGGCAGCCGACCTCGGCCCCGGAGATCGAGGCGTTTTCTTTGTAGAGGATGCCGATGGCCGCGGCGGTGAGCAGGAAGCGCACCACGCCGTCTTCATTGGCACCGGGAATAAAGCGCATGTAGTAATGCAATACCGCCGGCACGATCCCGGCGGCACCGTTGGTGGGCGCCGTGACCACGCGCCCGCCGTTGGCGTTTTCTTCATTGACCGCCAGGGCATACAGGTTGACCCAATCCAGCACCGACAGCGGGTCGCGCAGCGCCGACTCCGGGTTCTTGCACAGTTGGCGATGCAGCGCGGCCGCACGGCGCTTGACCTTCAAGCCTCCGGGCAGGATCCCTTCATTGCGGCAACCGGCGGCCACGCAGTCCTGCATGACCTGCCAGATCTTCAGCAGGCCGCTGCGGGTCTCGGCTTCCGGGCGCCAGGCGCTTTCGTTGGTCAGCATCACCTGGCTGATGGACAGCCCATACGTGGTGCAATGGCCCAGCAAATCCTTGGCGTGCTTGAAAGGGAAGGTCAGGGGCGTGGCGTCTTCGACGATCCGGTCGGCGCCGGCGGCGTCTTCATCCACCACAAAACCGCCGCCCACCGAGTAGTACTCGCGGCTGCGAATCTGGATGCCGGCGGCGTCAAACGCACGAAAGATCATGCCGTTGGGGTGATAGGCGAGGGGTTTGCGAATCATCGCCAGGTGTTCTTTCTCGTTGAACGCAATGCTGTGTTCACCGAGCAGGTTCAAGCGACTGTCGCTGCGCATCTGTGCAAGGCGCGCGGCCACGGTTTCAGTGTTCACGGTGTCCGGGTGTTCGCCCTCCAGGCCCAGCAACACGGCCTTGTCGCTGCCGTGGCCTTTGCCGGTGGCACCCAGAGATCCGTAGAGCTCCACCTTGATGCTGGCGGTGGCGCCCAGCAGGTTATCGCGCTTGAGGCCCTCGACGAAGCGGGCGGCGGCACGCATCGGGCCGACGGTGTGAGAGCTTGAGGGGCCGATGCCAATCTTGAACAGGTCGAACACGCTTAAAGACATGAGTTGTTCTCCGGTTTCTTATTATTGGGCGCAGATTTTCGGTTGTACTCGATCCCTGTGGGAGCCGGGCTTGTCGGGTCGCCGCATCGCCGCGATAGCGGTGGGTCAGGCAACATTTCTGTTACTGATACACCACTATCGCGGCGATGCGGCGACCCGACAAGCCAGCTCCCACATTGACCGCGTTCTACCGCTCAGGTTACGCGTAGCTCTCGATCGAGGGGCACGCACACACCAGGTTGCGATCGCCAAACACGTTGTCGACCCGGCCCACCGGCGGCCAGTACTTGCCTTCGATCAGCGACGCTACCGGATACACCGCTTGTTCGCGGCTGTACGGATGGCTCCATTCACCGACGATTTCAGCTGCCGTGTGCGGAGCGTTTTTCAGCGGGTTGTCGTCCTTGTCCAACGTGCCGTTTTCCACTGCGCGGATCTCTTCGCGGATGGCGATCATGGCGTCGCAGAAACGGTCCAGTTCTTCCTTGGATTCGCTTTCGGTCGGCTCGATCATCAAGGTGCCAGCCACCGGGAACGACATGGTCGGCGCATGGAACCCAAAGTCGATCAGGCGCTTGGCCACGTCATCCACGCTGATGCCGCTGCTGTCCTTGAGTGGGCGCAGGTCCAGGATGCATTCGTGGGCCACCAGACCGTTGCTGCCGGTGTACAGCACCGGGTAGTGCTCTTCCAGGCGACGGGAAATGTAGTTGGCATTGAGGATCGCCAACTGCGAAGCGCGCTTGAGGCCCGCGCCGCCCATCATGCTGATGTACATCCAGGTGATCGGCAGGATGCTCGCGCTGCCGAACGGTGCTGCACACACCGCACCTTCCTTGCGCTGCATGGCCGCGTGGCCGGGCAGGAATGGCGTGAGGTGCGACTTGACGCCAATCGGGCCAACACCCGGGCCGCCACCGCCATGGGGGATGCAGAAGGTCTTGTGCAGGTTCAGGTGCGACACGTCGCCGCCGAACTTGCCCGGGGCACACAGGCCGACCATGGCGTTCATGTTGGCGCCGTCGATATACACCTGGCCGCCGTTGTCATGGATGATCCCGCAGATTTCGCGGATGCCTTCCTCGAACACGCCGTGGGTCGACGGGTAGGTGATCATCAGTGCGGCGAGGTGTTCGCGGTGCTCGATGGCCTTGGCGCGCAGGTCTTCGATGTCCACGTTGCCCCGGGCGTCGCAGGCGGTGACGACCACACGCATGCCGGCCATGTTGGCGGTGGCCGGGTTGGTGCCGTGGGCCGACGAAGGAATCAGGCAGATATCGCGACGTTCATCGCCACGGCTCTGGTGATAGGCACGGATGGCCAAGAGGCCTGCGTACTCGCCTTGGGAGCCGGCGTTCGGCTGCAGGGAGATCGCGTCGTAACCGGTGGCCGCGCAAAGCATGGCTTCCAGTTCGCTGGTCAGTTGCAGGTAGCCGGCGCTTTGCTCGGCCGGGGCGAACGGGTGCAGGGCGCCGAACTCGGCCCAGGTCACCGGGATCATTTCACTGGCGGCGTTGAGCTTCATGGTGCACGAGCCCAGCGGGATCATGGTGCGATCCAGCGCCAGGTCCTTGTCGGCCAGCTTGCGCAGGTAGCGCATCAGCTCGGTTTCCGAGTGATAACGGTTGAACACCGGATGGCTGAGGATCGGCGACTGGCGCAGCAGTGCGGCAGGCAGGGTGCTGTCGACGCTGGCGGCGAGGGCGGCGAAGTCCGGTAGGGCTTTGCCGCCTGCGAACACGCTCCACAGGGTTTCGATGTCGGCCTGGGTGGTGGTTTCGTCCACCGACAGGCCCAGGCGCGCCGCGTCCACGACGCGCAGGTTGATGCGCTGGGCACGGGCCTGGTCGTGCAGGGCTGCAGTGTTGGTGCCGGTGACCAGGGTCAGGGTGTCGAAGAAGGTCTCTTGTTCAACCTTGAGGCCCAGCGCGGTCAAGCCACTGGCCAGGATCGCGGCCAGGTGATGAATGCGCGTGGCGATCTGCACCAGGCCTTTGGGGCCGTGGTACACCGCGTACATGCTGGCGATGTTGGCCAGCAGTACCTGGGCGGTGCAGATGTTACTGGTGGCCTTCTCGCGGCGGATATGTTGCTCGCGGGTCTGCATGGCCAGGCGCAGGGCCGGCTTGCCGAAACGGTCTACGGACACACCGACCAGACGCCCCGGCATATCGCGCTTGAACGCGTCCTTGGTGGAGAAGTAAGCGGCGTGCGGGCCACCAAAGCCCAGCGGCACGCCGAAGCGTTGCGCACTGCCGATGGCCACGTCGGCGCCGAACTCACCCGGTGGGGTCAGCAGGGTCAGGGCCAGCAGGTCGGCGGCCACGGCCACCAGGGCGTTGGCGGCGTGGAAGCGTTCGGTCAGTTCGCGGTAGTCGAACACGTCACCGTTGCTGGCCGGGTATTGCAGCAGCGCGCCGAAGAACGGGCTGACGTCGGTCAGTTCACGCTCATCGCCCACCACCACGTCGATGCCCAACGGCTCGGCACGGGTGCGCAGCACGTCGAGGGTCTGTGGGTGGCTGTGCACCGAGGCGAAGAACGCGTTGCTGCCCTTGTTCTTGCTCAGGCGCTTGCAGAAGGTCATGGCTTCGGCGGCAGCGGTGGCTTCGTCGAGCAGGGAGGCGTTGGCGATCGGCAGGCCGGTGAGGTCGCTGATCAGGGTCTGGAAGTTCAGCAGCGCTTCCAGGCGACCCTGGGAAATCTCCGGCTGGTACGGCGTGTAGGCGGTGTACCAGGCCGGGTTTTCCAGGAGGTTGCGCAGGATCGGCGACGGTGTGTGGCAGTTGTAGTAGCCCTGGCCGATGTAAGTCTTGAACAGTTGGTTCTTGGCGGCGATGGCCTTGATCGAGGCCAGGGCATCGGCTTCGCTCAGGCCATCGCTAAGGCCGAGCACGGCGGTGCCCTTGATGCTTTCCGGGATCACGCTGGCGCTCAGGGCTTCGAGGGAATCAAAGCCCAGGGTTGCGAGCATCTGCTGCTCGTCGTCCTGGCGCGGGCCGATATGGCGGGCGATAAACTCGTTGGCGGTGCTCAAATTAACGGTCATGGCGCGCTCCTCAAGCTTGGGCGTTGGCTTTGATCAGGCGGTCGTATGCGTCCTGATCCAACAGCTTAGCTACCGCAGTGGCATCAGCCGGTTTAAAGCGGAAGAACCAGCCTTCGCCCATCGGGTCTTCGTTGACCAACTCCGGGCTGTCGCTGAGCTTGTCGTTCACTTCCAGCACTTCGCCGGTCAGGGGCATGTACACGCCGCTGGCAGCCTTGACCGACTCCACGGTGGAGGCTTCGGCACCCTGGTCGTAGGCCTTCAGCTCAGGCAATTGCACGTACACCACATCGCCCAGGGCGTTTTGCGCGAACGCGGTAATACCCACGGTGACGCTGCCGTCGGCTTCGGCGCGCAGCCATTCGTGATCTTCAGTAAAACGCAATTCGCTCATGGAAACTCCTCAGGGCCAGAATCGTCTGGTGGACGGGATTAGAATAGGAAAGTCCTTAGCAAAAACGCGGCCAATATAATTTTGTTGTTATAAATCAAATGGTTGTGATGAATCTAAAAACATTCGACCAACCGTCATGTAGCGAATTCGCTACAGATCGACGGCGGAAAAAAAGCCTATCTGGATCAAAGCCTTGCGTAGCGAAGGCCGATCAGTGGTGTATTGAAAACGTTCCGGTGTAGCGTTTTCGCTACGATAAGTTCCCCCGTGGATAACGCCAGGAGACTTATGCAGCGCACAGTGCAGTTGAGAGCGGCGTATTTTTTGCCCTTCCCGACGATCAGGACGCGCAGCATGAGCAATTCAATTGAGGCCAATCAGGGCATTTCACAACTACAGGCTTCCCGCGACTTTCTCGCGCACCTGTTCGCCCAGCGCCCGACATTGGCGCAAGTGGCCGAGTCGATGATCCAGGAATGGATCAACGACCAATTCAGTGACAGCGGTTTGCAGGCCGGCAGCACCTGGATCGGTTCAAGGCAGCCGTCCCAGGCCAATGGCGTCAGCTATGCCCAGCTCAGCACCTTGAGCGACGCCCTGATCCGGCGCTGCATGAGCCGCGACGTGCCAAGTTATGTGCCAGGTCAGCATTGCGTGCTGGTCAGCTCGGTAACCCAGGGCCTTGTCCCGTTCATTGGCGCTGTTTCGGTCAATGATGTCGCGATCATGCTCAACACCCTGGCGCCCGAATTGCCCGATGGTTTTAACGCGAGGCTGTTGGCCTATTGGAACGCCCATGTTCCAGGCGATACAGCTTTGAGTCGTTGGGGGGCGGTCGCCAAGCAACTGCGCGAGTGCCTGCTCAGCGCCCGGCAGAACCCGCCGCTGACGAAGGAGCAAGGCCAAAAGCTCCTGGGCCTGGGCGACGGGCCGCAAGAACTCTGGGGGTACCAGGCGGATCGCCAGGCGCTGGGCGGGGTCCATGTGCTGCGGATTTATCAAGTGTATGCGGGGCAGGATGGGCTGCCGGGCGAATGGCTGCCGCTGTTGGTCTTGCAGCGCGAGGTGGCGCAGCACCAGGTCAACCTGGTCTATGTGCCGGCGATGAGCGTGCTCAAGCTCAGTACGTTGGATGAGTTGGGCAACCTGCTGCCACGCTACATGAGCCACTACAGCCCCGGCCTGCTTGTCAGATGGGGGCTCCGGGAGCCCCAGGGCGATGTCTTCGATGCGCAGGCCCAGGCCTTGCTGGAGCGCCAGTTCAGGGCGCTGAAGCGGGTCGACTGGTCGGCATTGCCCGATGTCGACAGCTACAAGCGCCTGCTGCACAAGCTCACTGCGCCCGAGGTCTGGTTCGAGGCCGATTATGTCCAGCCGCCCCACGAAGAGCAGTTGCCAGTGTGGTTGCAGGCGGCCAGCAGCGCTGATCGGCACACTTACGGCCAATGGCTGGAGCGCCTGGCGCACCTGCACAAGCGTACGGGTGGCGCGTCGTTCCTCGATGGCCTGGACCCGATTGACGTGTTTGCGCGCAAAGCGCTGCAACGCCAGATGCGCCTGGATTACCCGCAACATGCGGCAATCAACCCGGATGATTACCTGCTGACGTTTGAACGCACCCAGGGTGCAACGGTGGGCTGGACGCAACGCAGCACCAGGACCTTGACCTCCTGGGCCCTGGAAAACCCCTTCGCCACCCCCTACGCCAGTGTGCAGATCAGCCACCAGGCCGGGCCAGGCGTTGTGCCCGCCAGGTGGATGCAGCCGGCGTACCTGAAAAAACTCATCGAAACGGTCGATGTGGGCCTGCACTACCCGGCGCTGCTCAAGCAGGCGTTGCTGGTGGACCCGCTAGAGTCGGCACGGCGCCGGCGCCTGTTTGTCGAGCAGATGGCGCTCCAGTTGCCCCTGCGGGCCCTTGAAAACAGCCTGCGCCGGCGCAACGGGTTTACCCCGTCAGGCGCAGCGGTGGTACTCGCACTGCTGCAGGACGATCCGCTGCAGCGCACAGTCGGCAACCAAGTCATCGTCGCCCGGCCCCTGGCGTTCCTGACCCATGCCGGTGGCGCCGTGCACAAGGCCCGCAACCTGTTTGTGCTCGGTGCGCGGGATAACGGTGAATTGCCCCATATCCTGTATCGGCCCGATCAGGCCGAGGCGGCCCTGCAACAGTTTGCCAGCCGCCAGGCGCTGCTCGACGAGATCGCGCGCCCCGGCAGTGATTTGCAGGCGCTAGTGCTTGAGCGTCTGCCTGACAAGAGCCGGGCGTTGTTCGGCAATGGTGGATTTCTCAGCCCTCATGTGCAGCGTTTTCTACAGGGGGACGAATACGCCGTGCCGGCCCCCTCCAGCCCGGCGTTGCTCAGTGACGAGTGCGTGCCGGGGGTGTTCCTGGAGGCGGTTTTCGATGACAACGCCAAGAGCCTGTGGCAGGCCGCCGAACAGCGCGCAACCTCGGTCGAGGCGCTGCGCTGGACGCTGTTCAAGAACAACCTATGGCAGATATTCAATGCTCTGCTGCCAATGCTCAGAAGGTCGGTGGCGGTGGCGGGGTGGTTGGCCCAGGTGTATGGCAGTTTTCGTGCGGTGTTGGCGTTGCCGGCCGGGGCTAGCCAGGAAGAATCGGCCACTACCCTGGCCGAATTGCTCGGCAGCCTCGCAGGTTTGCTACTGAGTCCAGTCGTCAGCCTTGATCAACGCTTACGGCTGAGCGAGTTCCGGTCGGCGCCCATCCAGACCTCCACGGCCCATGTTCAGCAAACGCTGTCGGCTTCTGCCTGGCAGCGTTCGCGGGCGGATGTGACGGGTATGGATTTGTCCTGGGCAAACTCGCGGCTGCGTCTCGACGCGGCGCAGCAGGCACAACTGGCAACCTTTCGCTGGTCGCCCGGGCGCCGCGAGCAGTGGCCGGCGACCCCTGCGATCAACTCGCCGGACAGTCCCGTACGGGGCCGAGTTGCGGTGCTGCGCGCCGACGCAACCGTCAGCCATGAAGACTACATGCTGCTGGACAGCAAGCTGTATGGGGTCAGGCAGGTTGAGGGGCGCTGGCGCATCATCGACCTACGAGCCCCCCAGCGCGTCGGCCCCTGGCTGCGCAAGGATGCACACGGGGTGTGGAACGTCGACCTGGGCCTGCAATTGCTCGGTGGCCATCCAAAGCTGTCGGCGGCCGCCCGACGCGCCAATATCCAGCGCCAGAACCAAATGTTTGAGCACCATTATCAGGAGACCACGGCGCGCCTGCTTGAGGCTGAAAGTGCCGTGGCAGCCAGCGAAGAGCACTTTAAAGAGGCACACGAGGGCAGCCCGGAAAAACTCTTTGATCGGTCCCTGCAGGACCTGCGCAACCATTACCTGGGCGACCTGGAGAAACTCAGCCGGGCGCAGTTCGACAAGCTGGACGCGTTACTTGCAAAAAACGCCAACAAACCCGTGGAGCGCTTCGAACCGGAGAGGATCCTGCAACTGGAAGACCTGGTCGAAAACCTGCGGGTGCGCATGGCAGTGCTGGTCACCAACCGCGCCACCGAGGTGCTGCCTGCCGAGCGCCGTAGCCAGTTGCATGAGCAACTGGACCATGAAGATGTGGCCGTGGTTCAGGCAGCCCACCACTCGCTCGTTCAGGCTACGCAGACGATCATTGGCTACAACGAAAAGCTGATCGATTTGAGCATCCTGGAACGCAACAACTATGCCCGGCTGACCGAGGTGCCCGGGTATGAATCACGCGCTGATGCGTTGCAGCCCTCGACGCTGGGCACGCCGCTGGACTGGAAGTCCGTACAACTGAAGGCATTGGGTGGGGTGATCCTGCGCCGGCCGCCGCTGCCGGAGGAGTATGACGATTTCATCCGCATCGGGACCCTGATCGACGAGACGATTCAATCGGTGCAGTCGCAAAAAACCTTGCAAGACGCCAGCTCACTGAGTGTGCAGCAGCGCATCGACGGGTATGAGGCGATTCTGTTCGAGTACGACACCACCCAGGCCTCCCTGCGCGACTTTGGTGATATGGCTTCTGACTTGTTGTATGAGGGCAGCGTCGAACGTTTGCACAAAATGCTCAACGCCATGGAACACGAAGCCCGCGGCTCCCTGGCGACGTTGCTGCGCGAGCGCGAACAGGCCCCCGCGTCCAGGCCCAGGCCTGCGGTGGGCAGCGGCAAGCGCCTGATCCGTGACCGCAAGAGCCGGTACCTGGTGGGCCAGGTGCGTGCGCGTACGCCGGAGTTGAACGAGGACATTGTCGATGTTATCAACCCGGTTGACCAAAGCGTCGTGGCGAGCTTTCGCCAGACCCCTGGCCTGGATGAGTTTGAGTCGATCACCGAGGCCAGCGCCCCGCCTGCGCGCGCGGTGCGCTCCCTGGAGCGGCTCAAGGACGATGGGCGCAAGCTGCTGGACAGGCAGGCGACCGTGCTGGAGCAGGCCCGCAACGAGGCGCGTATTTCCAGCCTGCCCGCCAGCGTCGAGGCCCGGCTGTTGCGGCATGCCGGCAAAATCAGCACGGTGGCCGACAAGATCCGCAAAGCCCTGGAGCAAGAGAAAACCGCTGCTGCCGCACAGCCTCTGCTCAAGGAGCTGGGGCAGGCCGCCAGCCGCCTGGTGGAGCATGGCCGGTTGATCCGGATCGAAATGGTCAAGCGCCTGGCGCCGGATGAAGAGGGGATTGCCTACCTCAAGAGTCAGAATGAGGTGCAGATCCTACCGATAGAGGGGCGCATTGCGCTCAAGCGCGAGCATGACTTTTTGCAGGAGTATGTGGTCAAGGACAAGGCGGGCAGGGTGTTGGCTTACGCCCATTTTCACTACCGCACTCCCGGGGCGGCCAATGCGGATTTCACTGCCGGCCATCTCAAGCGCCCGGAACAACGCTTTATGAGTTTTAGAGGCCTGGCCGACAAGACCGACAGCGACGTGATCGCCATCTACTATTCACGCCTGAGCGCGGCCATGGCCCAGCAGCTGTTTTTCAGCGCGACCGGGGCGGTGATCCAGCGAGGGCGCCGGGTTTTTTGGTGATCATGGCTTGCCGGGGATGCCGTACTTGCGCAATCGATGGGCGATAGCGGTGTGAGACGTCTGTAGGCGGTTGGCCAACTGGCGTGTCGAGGGATAGGTGGTATAGAGCTTTTCCAGGAGGCTGCGCTCAAAGTCCTCCACTGCCTGCTCCAGGCTGTCCACTTCGCCGTCGCTCTGGCGGGCGACCGAGGTGCCGGCGATATCCAGGTCGCCAATGTCCACCAGGTTGCTTTCGCAAATGGCGGCGGCGCGGAAGATCACGTTCTGCAACTGGCGCACGTTACCCGGCCAGCGGTTGCCCAGCAGCGCCGGGTAAGTGCCCGGCGCCAGGCGGCAGACCGGGCGCTGGATCTGCGCGCAGGCCTGCTGCATGAAGTAGCGGGCCAGCAGCAGGATGTCCTGGCCGCGTTCGCGCAGGGGCGGCACTTCCACATTCAGCACATTGAGGCGGTAGAACAGGTCTTCGCGGAAGGTGCCTTCGCTGACCATTTTCTCCAGGTCGCGGTGGGTGGCGCTGAGGATGCGCACATTGACCTTGACCTCGCGGTCGCCGCCGACCCGGCGAAAGCTGCCGTCATTGAGAAAACGCAGGAGCTTGGCCTGCAAGTACGGCGACATCTCGCCAATCTCGTCGAGAAATACCGTGCCCTGGTTGGCCAGCTCCATCAGCCCCGGCTTGCCGCCGCGCTGGGCCCCGGTAAAGGCGCCGGGGGCGTAGCCGAACAGCTCGCTCTCGGCGAGGTTTTCCGGGAGTGCCGCGCAGTTCAGCGCCAGGAACGGTGAGCTGTGGCGTGCACTGATGGCATGGCAGGCGCGGGCCACCAGCTCTTTGCCGGTGCCGGTCTCGCCCTGGATCAACAGCGGGGCGTCGAGGGCCGCCACTCGTTGCGCACGGGTCTTGAGGGTGCGGATCGCCGGCGACTCGCCCAAAAGTGCGTCGAAACCTTCGGCATGGTCATGGTGCAGCGCCGAAAGTCGCTCGCCGATACGGTTGGGTTGGTACAACGTCAGCAGCGCGCCGGCATCGGTGATCGGTGTGGCGTCCAGCAATAAGGTCTGGCCGTTGACGCTGATCTCGCGCAGGGGCAGGCGAAAGCCATGTTCGAGCAAGGCTTCCAGCAGCGCCGGATCCTCAAACAGCTCGGCGATGCTTTCGCCAGCCGGCTCGCGACCATAGAGGGCGATCAGCGCCGGGTTGGCCAGCAGCACCTTGCCGGCACTGTCCAGGGCCAGGACCGGGTCGGTCATGGCCGCCAGCAGGGCGTCGAGTTGCAGGTGACGGCGCTGGCCGGGAAGGATATCCACCACCGTCACCGCCTGTACGCCCTGCACACTGAACAGCGCATCGCGCAACTCTTCCAGCACCTCCACGCTCAGGGTCGGCGCGTCGATGTAGACGTTGGGCGGGATCATCTCCACCGCATCCAGGTTGAGATTGCGCCCACCGAGCAAGGCCAGGACTTCCTGGGTGATGCCGACGCGGTCGATGAAGCTGACGTGGATACGCATGGGGTGGATGTTGATTCTGCAATGCGGAGGGTGGCCAGTATGCCTTGGAGCAGGGCAGAGGTGAAATCTGACAGGTAACACAGGTCCAAATGTGGGAGCGGGCTTGCTCGCGAAGGCGGTGTGTCAGTCAATTATTCATCAACTGACCCTCCGCCTTCGCGAGCAAGCCCGCTCCCACACAAGCCCGCTCCCACAGTGGGTTCTGTTGTGTCAGTAAAAGTCTGTTATTCCAGGTGTTCAGGCTTGATCGGGTCGCCCGGTTTTACATCCAGTTGGTGGCGCACATCCTCGAACATCAGGTCGTACTGTTTATGCATGCCACCGTTGAGCACCGCGGTTTTCGGCATGCCGTATTTCTGCGCGATGTTCATGGCATGGCGGGCAAAGTCGTAGGCCTGGTCCTTGGGCAGGAAGAATTCTTCCTTGAGGTCCTTGCCCTGCACGGAGCCGTGCATTTTGAAGAGCATTCCCTTGCCTTCCTTTGGGTCCTGGCTGACTTCATAGTCGATGCACAGGTCGTAGCTGTGATCCTGGGCATTCAACGCGTGGCGTTCGATATGCAAGTGACCGGGTTCAAAGATGGCCATAGGCGTCTCTCCTTAACAAGGCATTGGAGAAGGGCGGCTGCAACAACCGCCCTGGTGTAGTTATAGGTAGGTGATGCCAGGTTTTGCCGTGCTGATACGGGTGCCGGCGGTGCCCTGGACGATGGCTTCGATGTCCGAGAGTGAACCGATCACTGCGGTTTTGCCAGTGTTGCGGGCGAACTCGCAGGCGGCCTGGACCTTGGGCCCCATGGAGCCGGCGGCGAAGCCAAGTTTTTCCATGTCGTCGGGGTGCGCCTGGCCGATGGCCTTTTGCGTCGGCTTGCCGAAGTCGATAAACGCCGCGTTGACGTCGGTGGCGATCACCAGCAGGTCGGCTTCCAGTTGCTGGGCCAGCAGCGAGGAGCACAGGTCTTTATCGATCACAGCTTCGATACCCTTGAGCTTGCCGTTCTCGTCATACATGGTCGGGATGCCGCCGCCACCTGCGCAGATCACGATGCTGCTTTTTTCCAGCAGCCACTTGATCGGGCGGATTTCAAAGATGCGTTTGGGCCGTGGGCTGGCCACTACCCGGCGATATTTATCGCCATCGGGGGCAATCGCCCAGCCTTTTTCGGCGGCCAGTTTTTCCGCTTCGGCCTTGGAGTAGACCGGGCCGATCGGCTTGGTCGGGTTCTGGAAAGCCGGGTCGTTGGCGTCCACTTCAACCTGGGTCAGCAGGGTGGCGAAAGGCACTTCGAAGTCCAGCAGGTTGCCCAGTTCCTGTTCGATGATGTAGCCGATCATGCCTTCGGTTTCGGCACCCAGCACGTCCAGCGGGTAGGGCGAAACCTGGGTGTAGGCGGCGGCTTGCAGCGACAGCAGGCCGACTTGTGGCCCATTGCCGTGGGCGATCACCAGCTCGTTGCCCGGATGGATCTTGGCAATCTGCTCGGTGGCGATCCGGATATTGGCGCGTTGGTTGTCCGCTGTCATGGGTTCACCACGGCGGAGCAGGGCGTTACCGCCCAGTGCAACGACGATACGCATAATGCAATCCTTCTAGAATTCGGCCTTGTGAACACCGGAGCAAGTGTGGGAGCGGGCTTTATGTGGGAGCTGGCTTGCCTGCGATGGCCTCACCTCGCTATGTCTGGCAGACCGAGGTGACTGCATCGCGGGCAAGCCCGGCTCCCACATAAAACCCGCTCCCACATTGCCCGTGCTACATCAGTGGGAGCGGTGTTGGGTTACAGGTCCGCCAGCGTCGAAACCAGGATCGCCTTGATGGTGTGCATGCGGTTTTCCGCTTGCTCGAAGGCGATGCAGGCCGGGGACTCGAACACGTCGTCGGTCACTTCGATGCCGTTGGCCAGGTGCGGATACTGTTCGGCAATCTGTTTGCCGACCTTGGTATCGCTGTTATGGAACGCCGGCAGGCAGTGCATGAACTTGGTGCGTGGGTTGCCGGTGGCTTTCATCAATTGGGCATTGACCTGGTACGGCAGCAGTTGCTCGATACGCTCGGCCCAGGCTTCCACAGGCTCGCCCATGGAGACCCAGACGTCGGTGTGGATAAAGTCCACGCCCTTGACCGCGGCTTTCGGGTCTTCGGTGAGGGTGATGCGTGCACCGCTTTCTTCTGCGTATTTTTTGCAGCGACCCACCAGGTCATCGTGGGGCCACAGGGCCTTTGGTGCGCAGATGCGTACGTCCATGCCCAGCTTGGCGCCGACCAGCAGCAGCGAGTTGCCCATGTTGTTGCGGGCGTCGCCCAGGTAGGCGTAGCTGATGTCGTGGATCGGCTTGTCAGCGTGTTCACGCATGGTCAACACGTCGGCGATCATCTGGGTTGGGTGGTACTCATCGGTCAGGCCGTTGAACACCGGGACCCCGGCGAACTTCGCCAGTTCTTCGACGATTTCCTGCTTGAAGCCACGGTATTCAATGGCGTCGTACATGCGCCCGAGTACGCGGGCGGTGTCTTTCATGCTTTCTTTGTGGCCGATCTGCGACGAGTTCGGGTCGATGTAGGTAACGTTGGCGCCCTGGTCATAGGCCGCGACTTCGAAGGCACATCGGGTGCGGGTCGAGGTTTTCTCGAAGATCAGCGCGATGTTGTTGCCCTTGAGGTGCTGCTGCTCGGTGCCGGTGTACTTGGCGCGCTTGAGGTCGCGGGACAGGTCCAGCAGGTAGCGCAGTTCGCGCGGGGTGTGGTGTTCCAGGCTCAGCAGGTTACGGTTGTGGATGTTGAACGCCATGATGATTCTCCTTGGATTCGGTAATCGGCCCGTGCGGCATCGGGTGGATGCCGCCGGGGAGATGGTCGTTTAGTAGTCGATAGGGTCGCGGATGATCGGGCAGGTCATGCAGTGGCCGCCGCCCCGGCCCCGGCCCAGTTCGCCGGCGCTGATGGTGATGACTTCCACACCGGCCTTGCGCAGCAGGGTGTTGGTGTAGGTGTTGCGGTCGTAACCGATCACCACGCCAGGTTCCACGGCCACCACGTTGTTGCCGTCGTCCCACTGTTCGCGTTCGGCGGCGAAGCTGTTGCCGCCGGTTTCCACCACACGCAGGGCCTTGAGGCCCAGCGCTGCGGCCACGGTGTCGAGGAAGTTGGTTTTCTCGCGGTGGATATCGATGCCGTGGGGCTTGCTCTCGTCAGGGCGCAGGGTGAAGGCGACGATCTGGTTCACTACTTCGGGGAAGATGGTTACCAGGTCGCGGTCGCAGAAGCTGAACACGGTGTCCAGGTGCATCGCGGCGCGGGACTTGGGCAGGCCGGCAACGATGACTTTTTCCACGGCCTTGTTCTTGAACAGGTTGCGCGCCAGTTGGCCGATGGCCTGGTGGGAGGAGCGCTCGCCCATGCCGATCAACACCACGCCGTTGCCAATTGGCATCACGTCGCCGCCTTCCAGGGTGGCTGCACCGTGCTCCTGGTCAGGGTCGCCGTACCAGATCTGGAAGTCGGCGTTGGTGAACTCTGGGTGGAACTTGTAGATGGCGGTGGTCAGCAGGGTTTCCTGGCGTCGCGCCGGCCAGTACATCGGGTTGAGCGTCACGCCACCGTAGATCCAGCAGGTGGTGTCGCGGGTGAACTGGGTGTTGGGCAGCGGTGGCAGGATAAAGCTTGAGTGGCCGAGGAAGTCGCGGAACATCTCGATGGTCTTGCCACCGAAGCTGCTTGGCAGGTCGTCGGCGGATACACCACCGATCAGGAACTCGGCGATCTTGCGCGGCTCCAGGCTTTTGAGCCACGAGCCGACTTCATCGACCAGGCCCAGGCCAACCGTGTTGGCGGTGATCTTGCGCTCCAGGATCCAGTCCAGCGCTTCGGGGATGGCGACAATCTCGGTCAACAGGTTGTGCATTTCCAGCACATCGATATCGCGCTCGCGCATCTTGGTAACGAAGTCGAAATGGTCGCGCTTGGCCTGGGCCACCCAGAGCACGTCATCGAAGAGCAGTTCGTCGCAATTGTTGGGGGTCAGCCGCTGATGGGCCAGACCTGGGGAACACACCATGACTTTGCGCAGTTTGCCGGCTTCGGAATGTACGCCGTACTTAACTTTTTCCGTGGTCATTACAGATCCTCCAGTGAACAAAAAGATTCAGGTGTTACAGGGTCAGGAAGCCGTCGTAGAGCCCATAGGCCGCCACCAGGGCGCCAATGACCACTGCGGCGAAAATCAGCTTCTCGACGTTGGTGAAAATCGGTTTGCCCAGTTCACGCTTGGCCTTGGCGAACAGGATCGCGCCGGGGGCGTAGAGCAGGGCGGAGAGCAGCAGGTATTTGGTGCCACCGGCATACAGCAGCCAGACCGCGTAGATCAGGGCAATGGAGCCGATGAACAGGTCTTTCTTGCGCTCGGCCAGGGCCGCCTCGTAGGTCTCGCCGCGTACCGCCAGCAACAGCGCGTAGGCTGCCGACCACAGGTAGGGCACCAGGATCATCGAGGTGGCGAGATAGATCAGCGACAGGTAGGTACTGGCGGAAAACAGCGTGATCACCAGGAAGATCTGGACCATGGCGTTGGTCAGCCACAGGGCGTTGACCGGCACATGGTTGGCGTTTTCCTTACGCAGGAACTCCGGCATGGTGTGGTCTTTGGCGGCGGCGAACATGATCTCTGCACACAGCAGCACCCACGACAGCAGCGCGCCCAGCAACGAGATGATCAAGCCGACGCTGATCAACACCGCGCCCCAATGGCCGACCACATGCTCCAGCACGGCCGCCATCGACGGGTTCTGCAGCTTGGCCAGTTCCGGTTGGGTCATGATCCCCAGGGACAGCACGTTCACCAGCATCAGGAACAGCAGCACGGTGATAAAGCCGATGACGGTGGCCTTGCCCACGTCCGAACGTTTTTCGGCACGGGACGAGAAGATGCTCGCGCCTTCGATACCGATAAATACCCAGACGGTGACCAGCATCATGTTGCGCACCTGGTTCATCACACTGCCCAGGTCGGGGTTTTTCACGCCCCAGATGTCAGCGGTGAAGATGTCCAGCTTGAACGCGAACAGGGCGATCAACACAAACAGCACCAGCGGCACGACCTTGGCGACCGTGGTCACCAGGTTGATGAATGCGGCTTCCTTGATCCCGCGCAGCACCAAAAAATGCACGGCCCACAACAACACCGACGCGCCAATCACCGCTGCCGGGGTGTTGCCTTCGCCGAAGATGGGGAAGAAGTAACCGAGGGTGCTGAACAACAGCACGAAGTAGCCGACGTTGCCCAGCCAGGCACTGATCCAGTAGCCCCAGGCTGAGGAGAAACCCATGTAGTCGCCAAAACCGGCCTTGGCGTAGGCGTACACGCCGCCGTCCAGGTCAGGTTTACGGTTGGCCAGGGTCTGGAATACAAAGGCCAGGGTCAACATGCCTACGGCAGTGATAACCCAACCAATCAATACCGCACCGACATCGGCGCTGGCGGCCATGTTTTGCGGCAACGAGAAGATCCCGCCGCCAATCATTGAGCCCACAACTAGAGCAACAAGGGCGCCTAATCGAAGTTTTCCGGGGGATTCAGACATTGCGTGACTCCAATGCAGGAGAAGAGAGACCACAGAATAAAACTGTGCGCTATTCAAACAGCTGACTCAGATCACTTCATTGGCACATTCCATTGTGAATTAAAGACTTATGAATAAATGTAGCGGGCGTATAATTGCTCGGATAAGCGCGTCCCAGAGCTTTTATCCGTTCGGGTTAATGCTATATGCCTAAGGCGTGGATGTTTGAAGCTAGCCCGTTTTCGCAAATGTGCAAACTTTTTCAAGAGGCTTTGTCAGATACCCCTCATGGATAAAAGACAAGTGGTATTTAAATTCTAAATTTGCCTAAACTCGACTAACTGAAATGTCATTAAGTTATGAGGCGAGCAGTTTTATTCGCTATAGCTAATAAACGTTGCATGTTTTCGATAAATTAGCCGAGTGCACAGTTGTTAGCTCGATGACGGTTTCATCTGCAGGAGTTTCTATGTCGCAACCGGCACAAAAGCTGCGCCTCAGCGCCCTGGTGGCGTTGGTAGTGGGCTCAATGATTGGCGGCGGGATCTTCTCGTTACCGCAGAACATGGCCGCGCGGGCCGAGGTGGGAGCGATCCTGATCGGTTGGGGCATCACCGCCATTGGCATGCTGACCCTGGCCTTTGTGTTCCAGACCCTGGCCAACCGCAAGCCCAACCTGGATTCGGGTGTGTATGCCTACGCCAAGGCCGGTTTTGGCGACTACATGGGGTTCTCGTCGGCCTGGGGCTATTGGATCAGTGCCTGGATGGGCAACGTCGGTTACTTCGTGCTGCTGTTCAGCACCCTGGGCTATTTTTTCCCGGTGTTTGGCCAGGGCAATACGCCGGTGGCGATCGGCTGCGCGTCGCTGCTGCTGTGGGCCGTGCATTTTCTGGTGATGCGCGGGATCAAGGAGGCCGCGTTTATCAACCAGGTCACCACCGTGGCCAAGATCGTGCCGCTGCTGATGTTTATCGTGATCGCCGCCGTGGCGTTCAAGGCGGATATTTTCACCCGGGATATCTGGGGCCTGGGCAACCCGCAATTTGGTGGGGTGATGGACCAGGTGCGCAACATGATGCTAGTCACCGTGTTTGTGTTTATCGGCATCGAAGGCGCCAGCGTGTACTCGGCGCGCGCGGAAAAACGCTCGGACGTGGGCCGCGCCACGGTGATCGGGTTTGTCGGGGTCTTGGCCCTGCTGGTGCTGGTCAACGTGCTGTCTTTGGGGATCATGAGCCAACCGGAGTTGGCCAACTTGCAGAACCCGTCCTTGGCGGGCGTGCTGGAACATATCGTCGGGCCCTGGGGCGCGATGTTGATCAGCATCGGCCTGGCGGTGTCGCTGCTCGGCGCGTTGCTGTCATGGGCCTTGCTGTGCGCCGAGATTCTCTACGCCACTGCCCATGACAAGACCATGCCGGCCTTCCTGAAAAAGGAAAACGCCAACCGGGTGCCGGTCAATGCGTTGTGGCTGACCAATGTGATGATCCAGTTGTTCCTGGTGATCACGCTGTTTTCGGCCAGCACCTACACCACGCTGATCTACCTGGCGTCGTCGATGATCCTCGTGCCGTATTTATGGTCGGCGGCCTATGCCGTGCTGCTGTGCGGGCGCGGGGAAACCTACGAGGGAGCCCATGGCCAGCGGCTCAAGGACCTGCTGGTGGGGGTGATTGCGCTGGGGTATGCGGTGTGGCTGCTGTATGCCGGCGGCTTGAAATACCTGCTGCTGTCGGCGCTGTTGTATGCCCCAGGGGTGATCCTGTTCGCCCAGGCCAAGCGCGAGCAGGGCCAGCCTTTGTTTACGTTGCTGGAAAAAGGAATTTTCAGTTGCGTGATCGCCGGGGCGAGCCTGGCGGCGTATGGGTTGTACAGCGGGGTGCTGACCTTGTGAAATTGTTGTGCCTGGTGGGCCTCATCGCGGGCAAGCCCGCTCCTACATTTGACCGAGTTGTTTGAACTGCACACGATCAACTGTGGGAGCGGGCTTGTCGGGTCGCCGCATCGCCGCGATGACCCTTTCAAGGTCACCACTGTGCCCGATGCGCGCCCAATTCCCCAGCCGGCAAATCCCATTGCAGCGGAGTCCCGGTAAGACTGACCGGCGCCAGCAAACGATGGGCCGGCCCCCAGGCCGTCTGCTCTACCAGCAGTCCCTGATCACCCGGTTCTTCTTCACGCAACGCTGGCTGTTTGTCTTGTCCCGCCTCGATCAACAGCTTCGCCGTACGCGCCAGCGACAGCCGTGCCGAACCCCCATGCCCACTGCTCAAGCGCTCGGCCAAGGCCTGTATCGCACTGGCCGCCATCAGGTAGCCGGTGGCATGGTCCAGTGCCTGCACCGGCAGCGGCACCGGTTTATCTGCCTGTTTGTACAGCATGCCGGCGTGGGCGATGCCGCTGCTCATCTGCACCAGGCTGTCGAAGCCCCGGCGATTGCGCCACGGGCCGCTCCAGCCGTAGGCGTTGAGGCTGACGTCGATCAGGCCGGGGCTAATCTGCTGCAAGGCGCTCGCGTTGTAACCCAGTTGCTCCAGCGCATCTGCCCGATAACCGTGGAACAGAATGTCGGCATCCTTGAGTAAGCTTTCGAACAATTGCCGGTCGCCGGGGTGTTTAAGGTCAAGGCGCGCGCAGCGCTTGCCCAGGGTCATTTCCGGCACGACCCCGGGTTCGTTCCAGTCGGGGGCGTCGATGCGCAAGACATTGGCGCCAAGGCCGGCGAGAAAACGGCTGGCCACGGGGCCGGCCAACACGCGGGTCAGGTCCAGTACCTTGACCCCCGCCAGCGGGCGCGCCACGTTGCCGAGCCAGCGGGTTTTGCCGGCCGTGTCGAAGCGTTTTCGCACCAGCAACGGTTCCTGATTGACCGCCAACCCCTGGGGATGGGCTTGCCACTCCTGCCAGGTGCGCATCTGTGCGGCGCAGCCGGCCTCGTCGACAATCGCCTGCTCAAGCTCGGCAGCGCTCCATGGGGCGACCTTGAGCGTCATCGCCGCCCGGTCCGCGACCTGTCCCAACACACGCTCGGCAGCCGCGCGGTGGTGAGGGGCGTTGGTGTGCAGGCGAATCCAGCCGTCGGCGCAGGCGTAGTCGCCGGCAATCGGGTCCCACAACGGCGGCACGCTCCAGCCCTGTGGGCGCAGGGAACTGGAGAACCAGAATGAGGCCAGGCGCCGGTCCACGCTGACCAGGGGCAGGCGCCCGGTCTGTTGTTCCAGCAACCGGGCTAGGGCCTGGGCGGCGGCACCCATGCTGGCGCAAGCCAACTCGGTGACGGCGAAAGCTGAGGGCAAGGCGCCGGCCTCGGCGGTCGCCAGCGGTGTGGGCGGCAGATCGAGTGCACGCTGGATCGAGGTGAGCAGATCAGTCATCAAAGGCCCTCCATAAGAGAAGGGCCATCATAGAAGATCTTCAGGGGTGGGCTGCAATCCCCGGTTGCAAGGGCAAGTCCAGGGTGGCGATAAAACCGCCGTCGGGATGATTGGCCAGGGTCAGGCTGCCGCCATGACGCTCGGCGGCCCGGCGGGCGATGGCCAGACCCAGGCCATGCCCCTGGGCGGCTTGCCCGGGGGCGCGGTAAAACGGCTCGCCCAGCTTTTGCAGGTGCTCGGCATCCACGCCCGGGCCATGGTCGCGCACACTGATCACAATGCGTTCGCCTTCACGCTGGGCGCGCATTTCAATTGGCTGGCTGGGCGGGGTGAAGCGCAGGGCATTGCGCAACAGGTTGTCCAGGGCCCGCTCGATCATATGTGGCCAGCCCTTGAGTGTCAGCGCCGGGTCGGCGTGAAGCTGTACTTCCTGGTCCGGGGCGCCGAGTTGGGCGTCCTTTTGCAGGGTCCTGAGCAGGGTATTGAGGTCGATGTCTTCGGCGCTGGCGTTGTCGGCATCCACCCGCGCCAGGACCAGGATTTCGCTGATCAACGCTTCCAGGCGATCACATTCCAGGGTCAGGCGTGGCCAGAGTTTTTCCCGCGCCTCGGGGGTGGCCCGTTCGGCCAGGGCCAGGGCGATCCGCAGGCGGGCCAGTGGCGAGCGCAGTTCGTGGGACACATCGCGCAGCAATTGCCGCTGGCTGCCGATCAGGCTTTGCAGGCGTGCGCCCATGCGGTTGAAGTCGGTGGCCAGCACGCCAAATTCATCGCGCCGGTCGGCCAGGCGCGCCAGGCTGTTTTGCTGGTATGTGGCCTGGCCCAGATCATGTACCGCTCCGCGCAGGCGGCTGAGGGGGCGGGTGATCGACAGGGTCACCAGCAGGCTGAACAGGGTCAGCACCACCAATGCAATCGCCAGGGCACTCAAGGGCCAGAGCAGGCTGCTGCGGTGCCAGGCATCCAGCTCCGGCAGGGCGATGCGGTAGATCAGCAGGTAGGTGTCGCCGGTTTTTTCGCTGGTGTACTCGGCTGTCAGGCGGCGCCAGGGCAGCCGGCCCTCGTGGCTCTCATGCTGTCGCGCTTCGAAGGCGGCGGCACGGCGCGGGAAGGTGCCACGCACCACCGGGTCGCCGCTCTCGTTGAGCACTTGTACATCGACGTGGTACTGGCGCTTGCGCTGTTGCAACAAGTCCTGGGCGGCGTCCTCGCCTTGGGTTTCGTAACGCTGGGTCCATTCTTCGGCCAGGTTATTGAGGCCGGGATGGCGGCTGAGAATCCAGGCGTCCTGGTTGAGCATATGCCCAAGCAGGATCGACAGCCCGGCAACCAGGGCGATGGCCAGCCAGAAACTGGCAAGGATGCGCCAGAAGAGTGAACGCACAGGAAACCCTCAAACAGGAAAAGCCCAGCGGCACGGGCCACTGGGCTGGGAGGTTGCTAACGCATTATTGCGCTTTTTGCGGTTGTTGCGCTTTCCAGGCCTGGAATTGCTGCCACTCGGCTTGGCGTTCGGCGCGTTTCTTCGCCATTTCGTCGAACTTCTTCTGCTGGTCAGGCTTGAGCAGGGCGCGGATATCCGCCTGGGTTTTCTGCTTGGCGGCGGCCATTTCGTCGTTCATGGCTTTCTGCTCAGCAGCCGGGAGTTTGTCCAGGTACTTCTTGACCAGTTGCTGGCGGCCTTCGCGTTGTTCGCCCATCAGTTTGCCGATCTGCTGGCGCTGTTCGCGGGTCAGGTCGAGCTGGCTGAAAGGGCCGCCTTTGCCGCGCATGCCGTGTTCACCGCCGTGGCCCGGGCCACCCATCATGTGGCCTGCAGGGCCGCCCATCGGGCCTTGGCCTTCTGGCATGGCCATGGCGACGGTAGGCAGGGCTGCGGCGAACATCAGAGCGATAAGGGTCTTGCGCATGGTGTTTCTCCTTGTCTCGGTTCCGGTGATTCCGGATGTGAGTAGATTACGAAGATCAAGGTCAGCGGCGGTCAGGGGAGGGTAAAGCTTGGGTAAAGACAGATTGGGCGGGCACTTACAAAACAGGTAGGAGCCGGCTTGCCGGCGATGGCGTCCGTTGGATCAGCGTATGACTCAAGGGCCTCATCGCCGGCAAGCCGGTTCCTACAGGGGATTTCAGGGGGTGTAGTAGTAGCCACGGCTGCGCAGTGCGACGATCCGCGGGCGGCCGTCGGCATGCGGGCCGATTTTCTTGCGCAGGTTGCTCACGTGCATGTCCAGGCTGCGGTCATACAGGGTCAGCTTGCGGCCCAGGGCGATCTGCGCCAGTTCCTGCTTGTCCAGGGGCTCGCCCGGCTGGCGCAGCAAGGCTTCCAGCAGGCGGCTTTCGGACAGGGTGAGGGTCAGTTCCTGACTGTCGATGATCACCACGCCACGCACCGGGCTGAAGCACAGGTCGCCCAGTTCCAGTTGGGTCGACACCGCCGTCGGGTGGCTGCGGCGCAATACGGCCCGCAGGCGGGCGGTCAGTTCGCGGGGGTCGCAGGGTTTGGCCAGGTAGTCATCGGCGCCCAGTTCCAGGCCGAGGATCCGGTCCAGGGGCTCGCCCCGGGCCGAAAGCATCAGTACCGGCAATTCAGGGTGGTCGGCGCGCAATTGCTTTAGCAACTCCAGGCCGCTGCCATCGGGCAGCATCACGTCCAGCACCACGGCCGCCGGCGCGGCGTCGGCCAGGGCTTTGCGCGCACTCACGCCGTCATGGCAAGCACGCACCTGGAAACCTTCCTGGCTCAACCAACTGGTCAGCAGCTCACAGAGCTCCTGGTCATCATCTATCAGTAACAGCTCGCTCATGACTCACTCAATTTAGCCATTGTCGACGGCGCCGATGCCCGCCACTGGCGAAGATACCGCACAGCAGGGCAACCAGCGCAACTCCTGCGCCAATCACGAACCATTGCTGCTGGTCGGTGAGCCAACGTGGCAGGGCGCCACCTTGCGCGTCCTTGAGTTGCTGGGCCAGGCGCTGATTGTCCTGGCGCAGCCGGCTCAGTTGCGCACTTTCGCGGGCGGCATCGGCAGTTTGCAATTGTTTGCTCAGTTCTTCGCGCAGGCGTTCGCTTTCTTTCAAGCGTTGCTGCAACTCGGTGATCTGGCTGCCGGCACTCAAGGACAGGGGCGTGGAACTGCCGGTGTTCGAGGTTTCTTCAGCCTGGGCCGTAGCCCCGATCGTTAACACTGCCAACAGACACAACTGACGTAAGCGCATCGGAACTCCTGATTCCACACGAATATTCAGAACGTTGTCGGCAGGTTACCGAGAATAATGAGCGATTAGACGTTTGCCGAACCCAATAGGTTCGGCGTCACCTGAATCAAGGCAGGACTTGCTTGAAGGGTTTGATCACGACATCGGCATAGGCGCCGGCTGCAACATACGGGTCGGCCTTGGCCCAGGCCTGGGCATCGGCCAGGGAGGCGAACTCGGCGATGATCAGGCTGCCGGTGAAGCCGGCATCTCCCGGATCATTGCTGTCGACGGCCGGGTGTGGGCCGGCGAGCACCAAGCGCCCTTCGGCCTGTAGCGCCTTGAGGCGTTCCACGTGGGCCGGGCGCACGGACAGGCGTTTTTCCAGGGAGTTGGCGACGTCGGTGGCAATGATGGCGTAGAGCATGTCAGTCCTCGGTTTTTGGCGTGGTAGGGGCGGTGTCATGCAGGTGGCGCGACAGGTAGATACCCTGGCCGATCAGGAACAGGACGGTCATGCCCAGGCTGCCGAACACCTTGAAGTCGACCCAATAGTTCTGGAAGGTAAAGGCCACGAACAGGTTGGCGGCGCCGCAGAACAGGAAAAACACGATCCAGGCCACGTTCAAGCGTGTCCAGACCGGCTCCGGCAGGGTCAGCGCATGGCCCATGATTCGCTTGATCAGCAGGCGATCACCGATGAAGTGGCTGCCGATAAAGACCAGGGCGAACAGCCAGTTGACCACCGGGGCTTTCCATTTAAGGAAGGTTTCGCTGTGGAAGGCCAGGGTCAGGCCGCCAAATACCAGGCAGGCGATGAGGGTCAGCCATTGGCTTTTTTCGAGTTTGCGCTGGGAGATGAAGATGGCGCCGTAGACCACCACAGAGCTGATGATCAGGACGGCAGTGGCGCTGTAGATCCCCCCGAACGACAGCTCATGACCGGCGATATCGATGACCCTGGGGTCGAGTTTGGTAACGATGAAGAACAGCAACAGCGGGATGAAGTCGATGAATTGTTTCACAGTAAGAGCCAGAAGCTGGATGTGGCGGCATAATAACAAACATCCTTGGTAGCGTAAGCGCCAGCTGACTTGAGGTTACAGACTCCCGTGAATGTTGATTTGCACTGCCACAGCACGGCCTCCGACGGCGCCCTGGCGCCCGCGGTACTGGTTGCGCGTGCGTTTGAAAAAGGCGTGCGAGTCCTGTCGTTGACCGACCACGACACCCTTGAAGGCCTGGACGAGGCGCGTATTGCCGCCACGGCGCTGGGCATGCAACTGGTCAATGGCGTCGAGCTGTCCTGCACCTGGGGCGGCGCAACCATTCATGTGTTGGGCTACGGTTTTGATGTCACGGCCCCGCCGCTGGTGGAGGCCATCGCCCGGTTGCACGATGGCCGCTGGCTGCGGTCCGAAGAAATAAGCCGCAAACTGGCGCTCAAGGGGATGCCCAATGCCCTTGAGGGCGCCCGTGCCATCCAGCAGGCGCTGGGTGACAGCGGCAACGCGCCGGCCCGCCCGCATTTTGCCGACTGGATGGTGCGCGAGGGTTACGTCAAGGATCGCGCCGAAGCGTTCCGCAAATGGCTGGGCGCCGGCAAGCTGGGGGACGTCAAGCTGCATTGGCCGACCCTCGAAGACACTGTGGCGACCCTGCGCGCCTCCGGGGCCTGGGTCAGCCTGGCGCACCCCTGGCATTACGATTTTACCCGCAGCAAGCGTCGCAAGCTGATAGGCGACTATATTCAAGCGGGTGGCCACGCCATCGAAGTGGTCAATGGGCATCAACCCGCCGAACAGGTTGGCAGCCTGGCGATTCTTGCCCGTGAATTTGGTCTGCTGGTCAGTGCCGGCAGTGATTTCCATGGCCCAGGCGGCTGGTCGGAGATCGGCGAATACCGCCCGGTCCCGGAAGACTTGCCGCTCCTGTGGGGGCGATTCAAGCATGACCCCATTACCGCCACTGTCTGAACAGGTAGAGAACGTGAGTCAATTTTTCCAGATTCATCCGGAAAATCCGCAAGCGCGGCTGATCAAACAGGCCGTGGAGATCATTCGCGCCGGTGGCGTGGTGATCTACCCCACGGACTCCTCCTACGCCATTGGTTGCCAGATCGGCGACAAGAATGCGGTGGAGCGCGTAAGACGCCTGCGCGACCTGGATAAAAACCACAACTTCGCGCTGATCTGCAGCGACCTGTCGCAGCTGGGCCTGTTCGCCAAGGTCGATACCGGCACCTTCCGCCTGCTCAAGGCCCATACGCCAGGGCCCTATACCTTTATTCTCAATGCCACCCGCGAGGTGCCGCGCCTGCTGCTGCACCCGAAGAAGCGCACCATCGGCCTGCGGGTGCCGGAGCATCCCATCGCCCTGGCGCTGCTGGCCGAGCTGGGTGAGCCGCTGATGAGCGTGTCGCTGATCATGCCCGGCGAGACTGAACCGTTGGAAGACCCCTACGAAATGCGACAACTCCTGGAAAAACAGGTGGACCTGATCATCGACGGCGGCTTCGGCGGTGGCAAGGCGTCCACCGTGATCAACCTGGCCGACGGCGAGCCAGAGGTGATCCGGGTAGGCTGTGGCGATCCTGCACCGTTCATGGTCGAGGCCTGAATGTCGGCCGTGGAAACCGTCGACAGCCAGGCCGGTGCCCAGCAGGAACTGCCATTTGCCATGGTCTACGGCCAGGCCGTCATGGAAATGCCCCTGGACCTGTACATCCCGCCGGATGCCCTGGAGGTCTTCCTTGAGGCCTTCGAAGGCCCGCTGGACTTGCTGCTGTACCTGATCCGCAAACAGAACATCAATATCCTCGACATCCCGGTGGCGGAAATCACCCGCCAGTACATGGGTTATGTCGAGTTGATGCAATCGGTGCGCCTGGAGTTGGCCGCCGAGTACCTGGTGATGGCCGCGATGCTGGCGGAGATCAAGTCGCGCATGCTGCTGCCGCGTTCCGAGACGATCGAAGCGGAAGAGGACGACCCCCGCGCCGAACTGATCCGCCGCCTGCAGGAGTACGAGCGCTTCAAGGCTGCCGCCGAAGGCATCGACGGCTTGAGCCGCGTGGGCCGTGACGTGGTGGTGCCCAAGCTCGATGCGCCGGAGGCCCGGGCGCGTAAATTGTTGCCAGATGTGAGCCTGGAAGAACTGCTGATGTCCATGGCCGAGGTGCTGCGCCGTGGCGATATGTTTGAAAGCCACCAGGTCAGCCGCGAAGCCTTGTCCACCCGCGAGCGCATGAGCGATGTGCTGGAGCGCCTGAAGGGCGGCGGGTTTGTGCCGTTTGTCGAGCTGTTTACCGCCGAAGAGGGGCGCCTGGGCGTGGTCGTGACCTTTATGGCGGTCCTCGAACTGGTCAAGGAGTCCTTGGTCGAGCTGGTGCAGAATGAGCCTTTTGCGGCTATCCACGTGCGGGCGCGAGCCGAATAACGAGCTGAATTGATGAATCTGACTGAACCTCGCGAACTGGCACCGCTGTTGGAAGCCTTCCTCCTGGCCTCGGGCAAGCCGCAATCGCTGGAGCGCCTGTTTGAACTGTTTGAAGAAGCCGAGCGCCCGGAACCGCCGGTGTTCAAGAAGGCCCTGGAAATCCTGCGTAAATCCTGTGACGGCCGCGCTTTTGAGCTGAGGGAAGTGGCCTCGGGCTATCGCTTGCAGATCCGTGAGAAATTTTCGCCGTGGGTGGGGCGCCTGTGGGAAGAGCGCCCGCAACGTTATTCCCGGGCGATGCTGGAGACCATGGCGCTGATTGCCTATCGCCAGCCCATCACCCGTGGCGAGATCGAGGATGTGCGCGGTGTGGCGGTCAACAGCCACATCGTCAAGACGCTGCTGGAGCGCGAGTGGATCCGCATCGTCGGCTACCGCGACGTACCCGGCAAACCGGCGATGTTTGCTACCACCAAGGTGTTTCTCGACCACTTCAACCTGAAAAACCTCGACGACCTGCCGCCACTGGCCGAGCTGCGCGAGATCGAGGCCGAACCGGTGCTCGACTTCGACGATGCCCCGGTGCCGCCCGGCTTGCAGGAACTGGCCGATGCCAGCGCCGAACCGGAGGAGCCGAAGGACGAGACCAGTTTCCATACCTTGCTGCTGGAGCTGGACGATATGGAGCAGGGGATCAAGACCGACTTTGATGACTTGCTGCGTGATGGGGCGGGCGAAACGCCGATGAACGTTGAAACGGCGCCTGCGGTCGAACCTGAGCCTGAGGAAGACATCCTGGGTGTGGCGGCCGCCCGCGAAAAACTGCTGGCTGCCGTTGCCGCCCTGGAACAACCCGAGTTGAGCGAAGAAGAAGCCGAAGCCCGGGCACTGGCCGAAGCCATCGAAAACGAACGCCGCGAATTCGAAGACTGACCCGGTCTGCCCCCCCACATTGATGTGTTGTGTAGCCAAACTCGTGCTGCAAACGAGATCCCCTGTAGGAGCTGGCTTGCCTGCGATGGCGGTGTGTCAGCCAGCCTATCCGGTGCTGACCCAGCGCCATCGCAGGCAAGCCAGCTCCTACAGAAAAGCCCTGTGCCGTGAGGTAGTGATGAGCTCCACCAAAGACCCCTGCATCAGCCTCTGCAAATTCAGCGACGACATCTGCGTCGGCTGCGGGCGCAGCAAGCGTGAGATCCGGGCCTGGAAGAAGCTCGACAAGGTCGACAAGCGCGCGGTGCTGGCCGAAGCCGAGCTACGGCTGATCGCCCTGGGCGCCACCGGTCGGCGGAAAAGCAAATGAGCCGGCCCATATCGACTAGTCTCTGATGCGCAATGCGCGCCATGAGCGTATGATTCGCGACCCTTTGGCGATGCGTTCGCCCAAGACCCCAGTTTCAATACCTTCAGGCCACGCCTGAATCGACACACCGGGAGGTGCTTAAGATGAAAGACCAAGACCAGAACGACAGCCAGGAAATCGGCCCAGCCGGCGAGAAACTGCAAAAAGTCCTCGCCCGTATCGGCGTTGGCTCGCGCCGCGACGTAGAAGCCTGGATCACCCAGAAGCGCATCAAGGTCAATGGCGTTGAAGCCACCCTGGGCCAGCGTGTCGACCTGCATGACGCAATCACCATTGATGGCAAGGTCATCAAGCGTGAAGAGGCCGCCGAATCGGTGCGCCGCGTGATCATGTACAACAAGCCCGACGGCGAGATCTGCACCCGTGACGACCCGGAAGGCCGTCCAACCGTGTTCGACAAGATGCCCAAGCCCAAAGAAGGCCGTTGGATCAACATCGGTCGCCTGGACATCAACACCACTGGCCTGCTGATGTTCACCACCGACGGTGAGTTGGCCAACCGCCTGATGCACCCGTCCTACGAGATGGACCGCGAATACGCGGTGCGTGTACGGGGTGAAGTCGATGACGAGATGATCGAACGCCTCAAGGCTGGCGTGGTGCTGGAAGACGGCCCGGCCAAGTTCACCGACATCAAGCAGGCGCCAGGTGGCGAAGGTTTCAACCACTGGTACCACTGCGTGGTGATGGAAGGGCGTAACCGTGAAGTACGACGCCTGTGGGAATCCCAGGGCCTGGTGGTCAGCCGCCTGAAGCGCGTGCGTTTCGGCCCGGTGTTCCTCAATTCGGACCTGCCGATGGGGCGCTGGCGCGAAATGAGCCAGTACGAAGTCGACATCCTCAGTGCTGAAGTCGGCCTGACCCCTGTGGCCATGCCGCAGATGAACGCCAAGAGCAAAGACAAGCTGGAGCGCATGCAGCGTAAATCGTCGCGCCCTGTGGCACGTACCGAGCGCGTTGCCCGTACTTTGCGCCCGGCGCTGGATGCACCGGCCACTGGCGGTCGTATTTCCCGTCAGCCGCAGATCGAGGGCGATCGTCGTCCGTCGGCTCCGGCCCGTCAGGATGGCGAGCGTGCACCGCGTACTCCGCGTCCGGCCGGTCGTGGCGAGGCGCCAACGGGCGGTCGCAGCAACCGTGGCGATACCGGCCGTGGTGCTCCGCAGACCGATCGTCCAGCCGAAGGTGCCAAGCGCCCAGCCAAGCCCGCGCCGAAAAAGCGCCCAGGGCTCAAACTGGTAGCTGATGAGCCGTCGGGCAAGCGCCGCGGTGCGCCGGCAGGCTCCGGCCAGCGCCCGGGTTTTGGGCGTAAGAAGCCCTAAGAGCAGCAGCAAGTTTTAAGCTTCAAGCTGTAAGAAAAAGCGCCAACCTGCGGGTTGGCGTTTTTTTTTGCACGCGGTGTGGCGAGCGGGCTTGCCCTAATGCCAGTCAGTTAAGCGCAGCCCCCCTGTAGGAGCGGGCTTGCCCGCGAAAGCAGTGGGTCAGTCAACATCAATGTTTGCTGGGTCGACGTCTTCGCGGCGATGCGGCGATCCGACAAGCCCGCTCCCACACGTGATCTGTGGTGGTGCCAACATTCTCTGCCCCAGTGAGATCCCCTGTGGGAGCGGGCTTGCCCGCGAAAGCAGTGGGGCAGTCAACATCAATGTTTGCTGGGTCGACGTCTTCGCGAGCAAGCCCGCTCCCACACGTGATCTGTGGTGGTGCCAACATTCTCTGCCCCAGTGAGATCCCCTGTGGGAGCGGGCTTGCCCGCGAAAGCAATGGGTCAGTCAACATCAATGTTCACTGGGCCGACGTCTTCGCGGCGATCCGACAAGCCCGCTCGCCACGTGGGAGTCGGTGGAGCGTCAGAAATAGCTTCCAGTCTGTAACGATTGTTTTACGGAATGGATGGGCCTAGGCGGGGCGTGCCCTCGATGGGCTTTTTCTGTAAAGAAAATTTTACGGCTGGCCAACAATCTCCCCCACAACCCTCCCTAACGGATCGAGCGGTGTACAATGCGCCGCGTTTTACTGTGACCCCCCTTGCGTATCCACGCAAAAGGCTTTCAAGGCTAGCTGCCTTGTTAACTCCGCCTGGCCATAAGCCGGACGGGTTCGATTTCGTCACAGATAAAAACAAACAGGTGACGCATGACCGTTAGAAAGACGCTGAACTCCTGGTGCCTGCGCTGGGGTTTGATCGGCGCTGCTTGAGTCGGTTTCAAAGCAGCATCGTGTATTGAACATCATCAAACCTTGCGTGAGACCCTTTTCATGAGTGGACCCAACTCGCATTCAGGCGAACTGAAGCGCGGCCTGAAAAATCGTCATATTCAATTGATCGCCCTCGGTGGCGCGATCGGTACCGGCCTGTTCCTGGGCTCGGCGGGGGTGCTGAAGTCAGCCGGTCCGTCGATGATCCTTGGTTATGCCATCTGCGGTTTCATTGCCTTTATGATCATGCGCCAGCTGGGCGAAATGATCGTCGAAGAGCCAGTGGCCGGCTCCTTCAGCCATTTTGCCCACAAGTATTGGGGCGGTTTCGCAGGCTTTCTGTCGGGCTGGAACTGCTGGATCCTCTACATTCTGGTGGGCATGTCCGAGCTGACCGCCGTCGGCAAGTACGTGCACTACTGGTGGCCGGAGATTCCGACCTGGGTCTCGGCGGCGGCGTTTTTCGTGCTGATCAATGTGATCAACCTGGCCAACGTCAAGGTGTTTGGCGAGGCCGAGTTCTGGTTTGCGATTATCAAGGTGGTGGCGATTGTCGGCATGATCGCCCTGGGCAGCTACCTGCTGGTCAGCGGTACCGGCGGGCCCCAGGCGTCGGTGAGCAACCTGTGGGAGCACGGCGGGTTCTTCCCCCATGGCGTTGGCGGCTTGGTGATGGCCATGGCGATCATCATGTTCTCGTTTGGCGGCCTGGAAATGCTCGGCTTTACCGCCGCGGAAGCGGACCAGCCACGCACCGTGATCCCCAAGGCGATCAATCAGGTGATCTACCGCATCCTGATCTTCTACATCGGCGCCCTGGTGGTGCTGTTGTCGCTGACGCCGTGGGACAGCCTGCTGGTGACCTTGAACGCTTCCGGCGATGCCTATAGCGGCAGCCCGTTCGTGCAGGTGTTCTCGATGCTGGGCAGCAACACTGCCGCGCATATCCTCAACTTTGTGGTACTGACGGCGGCGCTGTCGGTGTACAACAGCGGCACTTACTGCAACAGCCGCATGCTGCTGGGCATGGCCGAGCAGGGCGACGCCCCGGCGGCGCTGGCGAAAATCGACAAGCGCGGCGTGCCGGTGCGTTCGATCCTGGCCTCGGCGGCTGTCACCCTGGTGGCGGTGTTGATGAACTACTGGATCCCGCAGCACGCCCTGGAACTGCTGATGTCCCTGGTGGTGGCCACGTTGGTGATCAACTGGGCGATGATCAGCTTCTCGCACTTCAAGTTCCGCCAGCACATGGACCGCACCGCTCAGGTGCCTTTGTTCAAGGCGCTGTGGTACCCCTACGGTAACTATGTGTGCCTGGCGTTCGTGGTGTTTATCCTGGGAGTCATGCTGCTGATTCCGGGGATCCAGGTCTCGGTGTACGCGATTCCGGTCTGGGTGGCCTTTATGTGGGTGTGCTACGTGCTCAAGAACAAGCGCAAGGCGCTGGCCGACTTGAGTGCTGTATCCTCGCTGAACAACTAGCCCACCCTGTAGGAGCCGGCAAGCCGGCTCCTACAGGTGTCAACGGACCCGCTTTCCATGTTGGTGATCTCCAGTAACGTGCACCTGCCCGATGCCGAAATCGAGTTGACGGCCATCCGCGCCCAGGGCGCAGGCGGGCAGAACGTCAATAAGGTCTCCAGCGCCGTGCACTTGCGTTTTGATATCGGCGCGTCGTCGTTGCCGCCGTTCTACAAGGAACGCTTGCTGGCGCTGCGTGACAGTCGGATTACCAGCGACGGCGTGCTGATCCTCAAGGCCCAGCAGTACCGGACCCAGGAACAGAACCGCGCCGACGCCCTGGAACGCCTGGTGGAGTTAATCCTCAGCGCGACTAAGGTCGAGAAAAAACGCCGCCCGACCAAACCCACCCTGGGCTCGAAAAAACGGCGCCTGGAATCCAAGACCAAGCGCGGCAGCATCAAGGCCGGGCGCGGCAAGGTAGATTTCTAGCCGGCGTTACGTTCGTCGCGGTATTTGGGGGCCTGGCGATACAGGTACAGGCTCAGCAGCAGCCCGGCGCAGGCTGCCAGCGCGGCAAACAAGAAGATCGAGGCAAAGCCGAAACCCGCCGCAATCGCCCCGGCCAGCGGCCCGGTGATCCCCAGTGACAAATCGATAAACAACGAATAGGCACCCACCGCCGCGCCACGGCTGGAGGCGGGTACCAGGTTGACCGCTTCAACTCCCAGCGCCGGAAACACCAGGGAAAACCCGAAGCCGCTCAAGGCCGCGCCCGCCAGGGCCAGCTCGGCATTCGGCGCCAGCCACAACAGCAACAGGCCAAGGGTTTCCACCGACAGGCAGGCAATCGCCACGCGAAACCCGCCGATCCGGTTGATCAAGTTACCGAACAGCAAGCGCGCGCCGATAAAACTGGCGCCGAACAGGCTCAGGCACAGCACCGCGTTATCCCAGTTCTGGGTCGCGTAATACAGGGTGATAAACGTGGCGATGGTGCCAAAGCCGATGGAGCCCAGGGCCAGCCCGCAGCCGTGGGGCAGCACGCGGCCGAGCACATGCATGAACGGCAGGCGTTCGCCCACCACGATGGGCGCCGCGACTTTCGGCCAGGCCAGCAACAGGCCCAGTACTGCCAGGGCAATGATGCTTGCGCCCATGCTCCACAGCCCGAACTGGCGGACCAGCAGCACCCCCAAAGGTGCGCCAATCGCCAGGGCGCCGTAGCTGGCGATACCGTTCCAGGAGATGACCTTGGCGGTATTCGTCGCGCCGACCCGGCCGATGCCCCAGCCAATGGAGCCCGATCCCACCAGGCTTTCGGCACTGCCTAGCACCAGCCGGCCAATCAGCAGGCTGGCCAGGCTCAGGGCCGGCAGATGGGTCAGGGCGGCGGATGCCAGCATGAACACCCCACTCAAGCCGCAGCCGGCCAGGCCGTACATCACCGCGCGCTTGCTGCCGCGGTTGTCGATGATACGCCCGGCGTAGGGCCGGCTCAGCAGGGTGGCCAGGTACTGCACACTGATCACCAGGCCCGCGATCACGGCGCCAAAGCCCAGGTCGCTATGGACATAGCCCGGCAATACGGCCAGGGGAATGCCGATGTTCAGGTAGCCGATAAAGGTGAACAGCACGATGGAAACGACTTGCAGCGTGACCGCCATGGGGCGCTGGGTATCTGGCATGGGAAGGGTCCACTGTCGCGGCAGGAAAAGATAGGCTGCTTATGATACCGATGCTTTGCGCTGCACAGGGCATAAAACCTTTGGCGGCTGCATGACTGCGATCGCCGGCAAGCGGCTCCTACAGGGGGGCGGGGTTGAGCATGCGCGTGGTGACCAGCGCGGCCAGGGCGTTTTCCTGGGTGCCGAAGCGCTTGAGCAGCAGCGCCTGCTTTTCCGGGCTGAGGCGGCTCCACACATCGACCATTTGCAGGGCGGCGCCGAGTATCGCTTCATCGGGGGAATGCTTGGGAGTGTCGGGCATGTGGCGTGTCTCTTGATTCAGGCGGTGTGGAAAGCGCGCAGTGTCACGCTTTCCACACGGTCTGGGTACTGCGGTCAGTCGTCGCTATCGCTGTCGACCGGTGTTGCCTGTGCCGGTACTGGCTTGTCGCTGCCGGCCTGTTGCGGGGTTGGCTGCTCGGTCTCGTGCAGGCTTGGGAAGGGGAGATTGGGAATCTCGTGCATCGTCGTCGCTCCTCGCAAGGTCTGTTGTGGAATTGCAGATGTGCCGCGCTTTTCACAAAGCCTGGGCAGGATACAGCACTGCAAATGACAAAAAGACTTTTATCTCGGCAAATCCACGAACCATTTGCGCCAACACGCAAGTGACAAGAGGTCACACGCTGGCCTGGCGCTCCATGGCGGCCTTGTAGATCGAAGTCTTGGGCTGGGCGAAGACCCGCGCCAGCATTGGTTCGAAAAAGCTCAGGGGCAGGGTGGCATAGGCCGGGTCGAACGCGGCCGCGTCATAGCGGGCACAGAACTCAATGGTTTGCTCGTACTGCGGGTGTTCGCCAAATTGCTCGCGCAGGTGGCGATCCATGCCCAGGTGATGAAAAAAGTAGTAGCCCTGGAAAATCCCGTGCTTTTCCACCATCCACAGGTTCTGTGGGCTGACGAACGGTTTGAGGATAGCGGCGGCAATGTCCGGGTGATTGTAGGAGCCCAGGGTATCGCCGATGTCGTGGAGCAGCGCGCAGACCACATATTCTTCGTCGCGGCCATCGGCCCAGGCGCGGCTGGCGGTTTGCAGGGAATGGGTCAGGCGGTCCACCGGGAAGCCACCGAAGTCACCTTCCAGCAGCCGCAGGTGCGCGAGGATGCGCCCCGGCAATTGGCGGGCGTAGGCACTGAAGTCGGCGGCGATGATCGCCCAGTCTTCCTGGGTGCCGTCCTGCATATGGGTAAAGCGGGCCTGCTGGCTCATCGGCGGGTCTCTTATTGTTTGGGTAGGTTAGAACGGCACCTTGCCCAGGATCATGTCGCGATACATCACGAAATCTCCCAGCAGGCTGTAGAACGGATGCTGGAAAGTGGCCGGGCGGTTCTTTTCAAAGAAGAAGTGCCCGACCCAGGCAAAGCTGTAGCCGGCCACCGGCAGTACCCACAGCAGCCACCAGGCGCCTTTGCCGATGGCGAGCGCGAGAATAAAAATCACCAGGCTGGTGCCGATAAAATGCAGGCGCCGGCAGGTGCTGTTGCCGTGTTCGCTCAGGTAATACGCATAGAACTCGGCGAAGCTATTGAATTGTCTGACATTTTCCACGTTGGCCGGCCCTCTGGTTTTTGTTGTGCCCGACGGATGTTCGGCGGGGAGCTTATTTGAGTCTAGAGTCATCACAGGCAAGGGCCAGTGACAATAGACGCCACTTTAGTATCCTTGGGTTCCTGGCTGCGGTTTCAGCCGTCCCTTCATAGAAAGCGTGCAAGAAAACGCCATGAACGAACGAACGACTTCTGCAAGTTGGGCGATGGGGATTGTCAAGGCGCTGGAGCTCGAGGGCCTGGATTGCCGCGCCCTGTTCAAACAGCTGGGCCTGGATTACCGCGCCCTGGACGACCCCGACGCGCGGTTCCCCCAGGACTCCATGACCCGGCTCTGGCAGCGGGCGGTGGAGGTGTCGGGCAATCCGGCCATCGGCCTGAACATGGGCAAGGTGGTGCGCCCGGCGTCGTTCCATGTGGCCGGTTACGCCTTGATGTCCAGCAGCACTCTGGCTGAAGGCTTTACCCGGTTGGTGCGCTACCAGCGGATCATTGCCGAAAGCGCCGACCTGAGTTTCCGTCTGTTGCCCGAAGGCTATGCCTTGATCCTCACGGTGCACGGCGACCACCTGCCGCCCACCCGGCAAAGCGCCGAGGCCTCGCTGGCCTGCGCGCTGGCGTTATGTGGCTGGCTGACCGGGCGCACGTTGCAGCCGCGCAAAGTGCTGGTGCAAGGCGCTCAGCCTGCCGACCTGGAACCCTATAGACAGGCCTTTCATGCACCGCTGGTGTTCAACGCACCGTATGACGCGCTGATCTTCGAGCGGGCGGACATGGAAGCGCCGCTGCCCACTGCCAATGAAGCGATGGCGCTGTTGCACGATCGGTTTGCCGGGGAATACCTGGCCAGGTTTTCCGAGAGCCGCGTGACCCACAAGGCCCGCCAGGTGCTATGCCGGCTGCTGCCCCAGGGCGAACCCAAGCGTGAGGTGGTGGCGCAGACCTTGCACCTGTCCCAGCGCACTTTGCAGCGGCGTTTGCAGGAGGAGGGCACCAGCTTCCAGACCCTGCTCGACGACACCCGCCGCGAGCTGGCCGAGCAGTACCTGGCGCAGCCGAGCATGACCCTGCTGGAAATCGCCTACCTGCTGGGGTTTGCCGACCCGAGTAACTTCTTTCGCGCGTTTCGCCGCTGGTTCGATGCCACGCCCGGCGAATACCGGGCGCGGCTACTGGAAACTTCAGCGAATGTCAGTGCCGCCAGAACGCTGGCATACACAGCACAAACACCGTAATGATTTCCAGCCGGCCGAGCAGCATGCCCAGGGACAGGATCCACTTGGCGGCGTCCGGCAGGGTCGCGAAGTTGCCGGCCGGGCCGATGGTCTCGCCCAGCCCCGGGCCCACGCCGGAGACGGTACTGGCAGCGCCGGTCAAGGCAGTCATCCAGTCCACGCCCAGCAGCGACAGGGCCAGGGCGATCATGCAGATGGTGATGGCAAAGAAGAACGAGAAGGTCAGGATCGACCGCACGATTTCTTCGTCCAGGCGGTGGCCGTTGTATTTCTGCTTGATCACCGCCCTTGGGTGAATCAGTTGGTTCAAGTTGGCCTTGAGCAGGATATAGGCGACCTGGAAGCGGAAAATCTTGATCCCGCCGGCGGTGGAGCCCGAGCAACCGCCGACAAAGCCCAGATAGAAGAACAGCATCAGTGAGAAATTGCCCCACAGGCTGTAGTCGCCGAGGGCAAAGCCGGTGGTGGTCACCACGGACGTGACGTTCAGCGCCACATGGCGCAGCGCATCCAGCCAGTGCAGGTCGGTGGTCCACCAGTACCAGGTGCCGAGCACGACCCAGGTCACCAGCAGCATCCCGAGCAGGCCCTGTACCTGCTGGTCCTTGATCAGCGCCTTGCGGTTGCCGCGCAAGGTGGCGACATACAAGGCAAACGGCAGGCTGCCCATGATCATCACGACGACCGCCACCCAATGCACGGCAGGTTGTTTCCAGTGCGCCAATGACTCGTCGGACGTCGAGAAACCGCCCGTGGAAATGGCTGACATCGCATGGTTGATCGCGTCGAACAGGCCCATGCCGGCCCACCAGAAGCCGAGGCTGCCGAGGATGGTGATACCGACATAGGCCGCCACGATCAGCCGCGCCACCATATGCGAGCGCGGCATGACCTTCTCGGAGCGGTCCGAGGATTCAGTCTGGAACAGGCGCATGCCACCGATGCGCAGCAGCGGCAGGATCGCCACCGCCATGCCGATAAAGCCGATGCCGCCAAGCCAGTGCAGCATCGAGCGCCACATCAGAATGCCCGGCGACATGGTGTCCAGGCCACTGAGTACGGTGGCGCCAGTGGCGGTGATGCCGGACATGCTTTCAAAGAACGAGTCGGTGTAGCTGATGTGCTGGGTCAGCAAAAACGGCAGCGCGGCAAAGATACACACCACCACCCAACTGCTGACGGTCAGCAGGTACATGTCCCGGGGGCGCAGTTGCACCTGTTCCGGGCGCCCGGGGATCACCAGCGCCAGGCCGGCGATAAAGGTGATCATGCTTGCCCAGAGAAAGGACGGCAGGTCGCTGGTGCGGTCGAAAAACACCAGGGTCGCCATGGGCACGACCATGGCGACCGCGAGGGTAATCAGGAAGATGCCGATGATGAAACCAATGATCCGCAGGGTCGGCATTGCCATGAATTGCGCTCGGGTGACGGTTGGAGGCGCCATTCTACCTGCGGTGCAGGGCTTGTAAACCGGGGGCTGCAAAGGGCGGCGGATCTGATGTAGGACTTGGCTTAACAGGGGCGCTGGCTTGTGTGGGAGCTGGCTTGCCTGCGATAGCGGTGGGTCAGCCACCGCCATCGCAGGCAAGCCAGCTCCTACAGGGAAGAGGGCGACTGCAAACGATGAATACAAAAAAGGCGACCCGAAGGCCGCCTCATTCAAACCGCGCGGATCAGAACTCGTGATCAGCGTTGTCCGGGTTCAGGTCGCCGATGCCCAGTTTGCCAGCAGCTTGCTCGATAGAGCCGGTCTGCTTGACCAGGGCCGCGATGGCGTCGCGCACGATCTGGTTGCCCGCGGTGTTGCCGGCGGCGATCAACTGGTCGTAGTGCTCACCCTTGTTGGCGTGGTCGACAATGACCTGGATCTTCGCTTCGGTAGCCGCCAGGTCAGCCTTGAGGGCTTCATCGGCAGCCGGGTCGACCTTGGCCACCAGGGATGACAGGCTGGCGCCGGTCAGCTTGGTGCCGTCGGTGCGGGTGTACTCGCCCAGGTAGACGTTGCGGATGCCCTTGGCGTCGTAGAAGTGCGAGTAGTGCGTGTTGTCGCTGAAGCAGTCGTGCTCGTCTTCCGGCGAGTTGGCTTCCAGGGACACTTTCATGCGCTCGCCCGCCAGTTCACCCAGGGACAGGCTGCCCATGCCGAACAGCATCTTGCGCAGGCCGTCGGTGCCAGGCTCTGCTTCCAGGGTGGCGCGGTAGTTGTCTTCGACGTTGGGTTTCCAGTTGCCGACCATTTCTTCAAGGTCGCTGACCAGCAGTTGAGTCACGGCGCGCAGGTAAGTGCGGCGACGCTCGTTATGCCCACCGGTGGCGCCGTCGCCTTGCAGGTAGTCCGACGCTGGACGGTTGCCGGCGCCAGGGCCGGTGCCGTTCAGGTCCTGGCCCCAGAGCAGGAATTCGATGGCGTGGTAGCCAGTGGCGACGTTGGCTTCGGAACCGCCCAGCTCATTGAGGCTGGCGAGTTTCTCCGCAGTGATTTCCTTGACGTCGATCTTGTCTTCGCCGACCTGGATCTCGGTGTTGGCGATGATGTTGGCGGTGGCGCCTGGGTTGCCGAGAGCGTGTTCGTAGGATTTGTCGACATAGTCGATCAGGCCTTCGTCCAGCGGCCAGGCGTTCACCTGGCCTTCCCAATCGTCAATGATGGTGTTGCCGAAGCGGAACACTTCGCTCTGCAGGTACGGTACGCGCGCGGCGATCCAGGCGGTACGGGCGGCCTTCAGGGTTTCGTCGTTGGGGTTGGCAAGGAAGGTGTCGATGGCGGTCTGCAGGGTTTTAGCAGTGGACTCGGAGTCGCTGTATACCGCGAATACGATGTCTGCGTAGTGCGCGACGACCGCCTTGGCGGCAGCCTCGTCAACCTGGCCGGCGGTAGCGGCAGCCGTTGGAGCGGGAGTGCTGGCAGCTGGCGTTGGCGCCTGGGGAGCGGCGGCCTTGTCTTTACCCTCGCCGCAGCCGGCGAGAGAAATGGCGATGGCCAGCAGACTGGCGGTGGCCAGGGGCATACGAATCATGGCGAACATCCTGCTTCGGTAGTTGATCGGGGCGCAGTGCGGCGCGCAAAACTGCGACATAATGCGAAAGATTTGCATTTTCTGTAAAGAGTTAACGCAGTAAAAATTTAACATTCCAGCGCCAGCCGCCCAAGGCCGCGCCTTGGGTGGCCATCATGGCTTTACAGGATGGCAGCGTTATTGCGCTCGGCCTGTTTGAGATAGGCCGCCAACTCACGGGCCGGCAGGGGCTTGCTGTAGTGATAGCCCTGACCTTCGTGGCAGCCTTCGCTGATGATGTAGGCTTCCTGCTCGGGCGTCTCCACGCCTTCGGCGATGACTTGCATGCCCAGGCTTTTGCCCAGTTGGATGATTGCCCGCACGATGGTGGCATCGTCGTCGTCATCCAGCAGGTCCTGGACAAAGCTCTTGTCGATTTTGATTTTGTCCAGCGGCAGGCTTTTCAGGTAGCTCAGTGACGAGTAGCCGGTGCCGAAGTCGTCGATGGCAATCAACGCGCCGGAGCGGCGCAGGCTCAGCAAGTGCTGGGCGGCGGTGCTGATGTCTTCCATCAGGCCGGTCTCGGTCACTTCCAGCTCCAGGCTGCGCGGCGGCAGGCGGTAGATCTGCAACAGGTTGTTGACCACCCGTGGCAGTTCGGCGTGGTGCAGTTGCACCGTGGACAGGTTGACCGCCATGCGCAGCTCGCTGAAGCCCAGGTCATGCCACTCGCGCAATTGCCGGCAGGCCTGGTCCAGCACCCATTCGCCAATGGGGATGATGGTGCCGTTCTGTTCCGCCAGCGGGATAAACAGGTCCGGTGGCACCAGCCCGTGTTCCGGGTGTTGCCAACGAATCAGCGCCTCGACCCCGACCACACGATGGTCGACATAGCTGATCTGCGGTTGGTACACCAGGTGAAACTGGTCGCGGCCCAGGGCTTCACGCAGGTCTTTTTCCAGTTCGCGGCGGCGGCGCATCTCGCTGTCGACACTGGCGATATAGAACTGGTAGCGGTTGCGCGAGCGGCTCTTGGCCAGGGTCATGGTCTGCTCGGCTTTTTGCAGCAGCTTCTCGGTGCTGTCGCCGTCTTCGGGAAACAAGGTGATACCGATGGTGGCGCGCAGGCGAATTTGTTCGTGGTCGAGGGCGAACTCGGCTTCCAGGTCATCGAGAATGCTTTGCGCCAGCTCGGCGGCTTCGTAGGGTTGCTCGATATCGGCCTGGACCAGGGCGAACTGGTCGCCACCCAGGCGGGCGAGGGCGCCGAGGCGACCACTGTGGGCGCGCAGGCGGTCGGCCAGGGCCAGCAGCAATTGGTCGCCGGCCTGGTAGGTGTACTGCTCGTTGACACTTTTGAAGTCATCCAGCCCCACGCACAATACCGCGACCCGGCGTTGCCGGCGTCCGGCGTCGATCAGGATCTTGTCCAGTTGCTCCTGCAGCTTCTGGCGGTTGGGCAGGCCCGTGAGGAAGTCGTACTGGGCCATGCGCAGCAGGCTGTTTTCTGCTTCGTGGCGCAGGTGGGTGTTGCGTTCGATGGACGCCAGCAACTGGTTGGCGGTATTGATCCACAGCCCCAGTTCGTTTTTTTCGTGGCCCTTGAGCTGGGGGATCTTGTGCTCGCTGGGGCGGTCGGGGTTGATCGAACTGAGGTGGCTGATGATCCGCGACAGGGGCTTGGTCAGCAGCCAGTGATAGACCAGATACAACACCAAGCCCATGGCCAGGGCGCGCAGCACCCCGGAGATAAAAATGATCACCGAATTGACGATGAAGCCCTGGCCATAGGTGGCCGTGTCGAGGGTGATGCTCAGGTCGCCGTAATATTCGCTATAGGGCCCGCGCCCCACCAATGGGGTGGTGAAGGTGCGCTCCTGGCCAAGAATCACATCCGTCAGCCAGCGGCTGGGGGAGTGCTGCAAATCCCGGCTCTTTTCGGCGAGCATGGGCTCGTTGGGATGGCCAATGGAGGCCATGCGCACTGCATCATCCTGAAACAGGCCTTCGATGACCTGCATGCCCATCTCACGATCCAGGCTGTAGACGGCCTGGGTCGAGGGGTCGCGAAACATGTCGAGGATGCGCTGGGCATCGCCGGCCACGGCCTGGCGCGTCTTGTAGGCATCAAAGACGATCTGCGCCACGCTCAGTGCTACGCCCACAATCAGTGCCGACAAGAGCACCACCCGGAGCAACTTCACCGACAAGCTGTTTTTGAGTTCCAGCTTCAAAGGGTCATTCCTTGTTCCATGCGGGTAGCCTCAATATGCCATGAGTATTGGCAATCCCGAGATGGCAGTCAAAGGGACAATGCGCTGGGTAGCGTCTGGAGCCTAGTCGATGAAGGGCAGGAAGGCGGCGGGCGGATCTTGTCCGCCGCCCTTTTGCACTACTGGTGGGAGCGCAGGCGTGTGCTTTTTTACCTGCACCGAGAGCTGCTCGGTAGCTTTACCGTTTAGTAAGTAATGCTCACATTGGTTTTTACATGGACATCTTCGGCGACTTTTCCGGAATCCTTCTCCTCGTTTTCACCTGATCCGCCCTTCAACATTTTCGCCGCCGTTTCCGCCATCGCTCCCACGAGTTGCCCAATCCCCGGCAAGGCTGCCGAGGCTGCGCCCATCATCCCGCTTATTAATCCACCCATAGCTGACACTCCTTAGATAGATGAGGAAGTTATTTCTCCCACGGGCTCTGTGGTCGATTCCTGTCGTTGGGTTCCGCTGCTGGAGTGCCATGATTTTCAACCGGGCACAAAAAAGCCCGGCAATCGCCGGGCTCTTTTTTACTGCAAGGATTGCTTAGGCAGTGAAGGTCTTGCCTTCGAACTGCTCAGCCACGAACTTCCAGTTGACCAGGTTCCAGAACGCTTCCACATACTTTGGACGCACGTTGCGGTAGTCGATGTAGTAGGCGTGTTCCCAGACGTCGCAGGTCAGCAGCGGGGTGTCGCCGCTGGTCAGCGGGTTGCCGGCGCCGATGGTGCTGGCCAGGGCCAGGGAACCGTCAGCCTTTTTCACCAGCCAGCCCCAACCGGAACCGAAGGTGCCGACGGAAGTCTTGGTGAACTCTTCCTTGAACTTGTCGAACGAACCGAAAGCGGCGTTGATCGCTTCAGCCAATGCGCCAGTCGGTTGACCGCCGGCGTTTGGCGCCAGGCAGTTCCAGTAGAAGGTGTGGTTCCAGACTTGGGCTGCGTTGTTGAAGATGCCACCCGAAGAGGACTTGACGATCTCTTCCAGGGTCTTGCCTTCGAACTCGGTGCCAGGCACCAGGTTGTTCAGGTTCACGACATAGGTGTTGTGGTGCTTGTCGTGGTGGAACTCCAGGGTTTCCTTGGAGATGTGCGGCTGCAGGGCATCGTGTGCGTACGGCAGCGGCGGCAATTCGAAAGCCATGATAATTCTCCTAATCAGGTCAGTTGCGGTGAGCGCAAGGCCGATCACGGGCGGCCAAACAAGCGCCGGGGAGTTTGTACTCTTTGCGGCGCAGGGGCTGGATCATAGCACTGGGGGTGCGGCAAAACCACGCAACAACTGTGTGGGATAGAGGTTCCAGAGCGTTTTGGAATATTCCTCAGGTACTGATCAATTGATAGGCCACGCTGAACATCATCACCGCCACCAACAGGTCCAGCAGGCGCCAGGTCGCCGGGCGCGCCAGCCACGGGGCCAGCCATGCGGCGCCGAGGGCCAGGGCGGAAAACCACAGCAACGAAGCGCTGGCGGCGCCTGCGACATAAGCGCCCGGCTCGGTTTGCTGGGCGCCGAGGGAGCCGATCAGCAAGACGGTGTCCAGGTACACATGGGGGTTGAGCAGGGTCACGGCCAGGGCGCTGAGCATCACCGCGCGCAGTGAGCGCACCTTCTGCCCTTCGCCTTGGCCCAGGCTTTGCCGCGAACAGGCGCGGCGCAAGGCCAGGGCGCCGTACCACAGGAGGAACGCCGCGCCGCCCCAACGGGCAATCGCCAGCAGCACAGGGTTATGTGCCAGCACCGTCGCCAGGCCAAATACCCCGGCGGCCACCAGCAGCGCATCACACACCACGCACAAGGCCGCAACCGGCAGGTGGTGTTCGCGACGCAGGCTCTGGGCCAGCACAAATGCGTTTTGCGTACCGATCGCCATGATCAGCCCGAGGGCTACCAGCAGGCCGTTAACATAACTCTGCCACATAGGATTTACTCCGCGCCCGCCGCCAGTTGTTGCAACACATCCATTGCCTGCTGCGCATCGCTGCGCCCGACAAACAGGTGATCGTGGTAATAGCCGGCGACCACATTGCAACTGATCCCGGCACGTCCCAGGGCGCTGGCGAAGGCGGCGGTCAGGCCCACGGCTTCCAGGGCCGAATGCACGTTCAAGGTGATCCACGCCGCCACATACTCAAAGGCCAGGCCGGCCTGTTCGGCTTGTTGGCGCTCGACAATCACCGTCAAGCCTTCCTGTTCGCGAAAGCTGCCGATCACTTCGCAGGCGGGCAGGCGGTTATCGGCCAGGGTGCAGAACACGTAGTCGCCGGCATTGAGCTGTGGGCTCATGCTGCGCAGCAGGGTTGCCAGGGCGGTTTCGCCAGCCATTGGGAGATCCTTGAAAGAAAGTAAACACGCGATGCTGGTCATTCTCCGGTGTGGCGCTGTATAAGAAAAACCAATATTGCTCATCGCTCATTAGGAAAACTGATGTTTGACTACAAATTGCTGTCGGCCCTCGCGGCCGTGGTGGAACAGGCCGGTTTCGAGCGCGGTGCCCAAGTACTCGGGGTGTCGCAATCGGCCATCTCCCAGCGCATCAAATTGCTCGAAGCGCGCATCGGCCAGCCGGTACTGGTGCGCGCGACGCCGCCAACCCCCACGGAAATCGGCCGGCGCCTGCTCAACCATGTACAGCAGGTGCGCCTGCTGGAGCGCGACCTGCAAAGCCAGGTGCCAGCCCTGGATGAAGAGGGCATGCCTGAACGCCTGCGGATTGCCATCAACGCCGACAGCCTGGCGACGTGGTGGGCGCAGGCGGTGGGCGACTTTTGCGCCGAGCAACATTTGTTGCTGGACCTGGTGGTTGAAGACCAGACCGTCGGCCTCAAGCGCATGCGCGCCGGCGAAGTGGCGGCCTGCGTCTGCGCCAGCGAGCGCCCGGTGGCCGGGGCCCGCAGCCTGTTGCTGGGGGCCATGCGCTATCGGGCGTTGGCCAGTCCGGCGTTTATCTCCCGGCACTTTCCAGGCGGCGTGCGCGCCGATCAGTTGGCGCGCACGCCGGCGCTGGTGTTTGGCCCGGATGATTTCCTACAACATCGCTACCTCGCATCCCTAGGTGTGGATGGAGGTTTCGAACACCATTTATGCCCGTCGTCCGAAGGTTTTATCCGCCTGACCGAAGCCGGCCTGGGCTGGGGGCTGGTGCCGGAATTGCAGGTGCGCGAGCAATTGCAAAGGGGCGTACTGGTGGAGTTATTGCCAGATAAACCCATCGATGTGCCGTTGTACTGGCATCATTGGCGCAGTGGTGGGCAATTGCTCGGCTTGTTGACCGAGCATCTGGCGCGGGCAACTGGCCAATTGCTGGTGCCGTTGGAGTGACTGTCGGCGTCAACGCAACTGCGATGAAAAATGAAAGAACACGGGGTAACACATGAAAATTCTGGTCACCGGCGCAAGCGGCTTCATTGGCGGGCGCTTTGCGCGTTTTGCCCTGGAGCAGGGCCTGGACGTGCGGGTCAACGGGCGGCGGGCCGAGGGTGTCGAGCACCTGGTACGGCGCGGCGCCGAGTTTATCCAGGGTGATCTGAATGATCCGGACCTGGTACGCAACCTGTGCCGCGACGTCGAGGCCGTGGTGCATTGCGCCGGCGCCGTGGGGTTGTGGGGGCGTTACCAGGATTTCCATCAGGGCAATGTGCAGGTCACCGAAAACGTGGTCGAGGCCTGCCTCAAGCAACGGGTCGGGCGCCTGGTGCACCTGTCGTCGCCGTCGATCTATTTCGATGGCCGCGATCACCTGGGCCTGACCGAGGAGCAAGTGCCCAAGCGCTTCAAGCACCCGTATGCGGCTACCAAGTACCTGGCCGAGCAGAAAGTCTTCGGCGCCCAGGAGTTCGGCCTGGAAGTGCTGGCCCTGCGCCCGCGCTTTGTGACCGGTGCTGGTGATATGAGCATCTTCCCGCGCCTGTTGAAAATGCAGCGCAAGAACCGCCTGGCCATCGTCGGCGACGGCCTGAACAAGGTCGACTTCACCAGCGTGCACAACCTCAACGAGGCGCTGCTCAGCAGCCTGCTGGCCACCGGATCGGCGCTGGGCAAGGCCTATAACATCAGCAATGGCACGCCGGTGCCGGTGTGGGACGTGGTCAACTACGTGATGCGCCAGATGGAAATGCCTCAGGTCACGCGTTACCGTTCCTACGGTTTGTCCTACAGCATTGCGGCGCTCAATGAAGCCTGTTGCGCGATGTGGCCGGGGCGCCCGGAACCGTCGCTGTCACGCCTGGGGATGCAGGTGATGAACAAGGATTTCACCCTCGATATCAGCCGCGCACAGCACTATCTCGACTATCAGCCCAAGGTCAGCCTGTGGACGGCCCTCGATGAGTTTTGCCATTGGTGGAAGGTCCAGGATCCGGGCACCAAGTAGCCTGGGCAACACCGCGAAGCGTTTTTTCGCTGGCCGTTCGACCAAGGCGATGGGCCTGGGGTTTATACTCCCGCCGTTTTTATGTAGTTATTTCAAGGTTGATTCATGCGTAACGATACTAAAGACGACTTTGACAACGTGCCGAGCCTGCGGGCCGACGTTGGCGACGACGATGATTTTGTGCCCACAGCGGCCACCGCCATCCGCTCGCGCCCGGCGCCGGTGGTCAAGGTCAAGAGCGCCAGCACCGGGCCGTTGTGGGCCCTGGTCGGCGCGCTGCTGTTCGCCTTTGCCGGCCTGGCCTGGTGGAGTTTCCAGCAGATTTCCCTGATGGGGCAGCAACTGGTAGCGACCCAGGAAAGCTTTGCGCGCATCAGTGAAGAAGCTGCCGGCCGCTTGCAGGACATTTCCGGCAAGGTGGTGGCCAGCGAGGCCAACGTCAATACCGGCAGTGAAGCACTCAAGCTGCAGATCAAGCAGTTGGAAAGCCAATTGCTGGAACAGGGCAAGCAACAGTTGGGCGTGGCGGGCCAGGCCACCGACCTGGACAAGCGCCTGGCGCAGATGAGTGCCAGCACCACCGAACTGACCACCGCCAATACCCAGTTGCAGGCCCAGGTCCTGGGTCTGGTCACTGAGTTGACCACCCTCAAGGCCGCCCAGGCCGAAACCGCCAAGTTGAATGCCGAAGTCAAGGAACTGGGCACGGAGGTGGCAGCCTTGAAGAAGCAGGGCAATCCGGCCACGGCCATTGCGCGCCTGGAGCAGGACCTGCTGGTGATCAAGAGCGAGCTGGACAACCGCGCCGCCACCGAAGGGCCGTCGAACAAAGAGTTCGACGTGTTCCGTATCCAGACCACCCGCAACATCACGACCTTGCAGACCCAGATGCAGAACCTGCAGCGTGAAGTGAGCGCGCCGGCCAAGGTCACGCCCCTGGGCCAGTGACGCCATTGTGATTGTTGGAGCCGGCTTGCCGGCTCCTGCCAATGTCACCATTCGGTGACATTTTCTCGCCCTTTCGTTACCTGCCCCTTCCTGACCCTTGTTTAGACTGCGGTTATCCCACAAAAACAAAAAGGGCCACCCATGACCATGCAACCACTGCCTGCCAGCAGTTGGCTGAACGCACCTGCCCATCACGCCTGGCTTGCCGCCGAAGGCCAGCGTCTGCTGGGCTTTGCCAAGGCCTCGCGGCTGCCTGAAGGCTTCGGCAACCTCGACGACCACGGTCACCTGCCCGCCGATGCCTGCGCCGAAACCATGAACACCGCCCGCATGACCCACAGCTTCGCCATGGCCCACGCCCAAGGGCTGCCGGGCTATGCCGAGCTGGTGGCGCACGGTGTGGCCAGCCTCGGCGGCGCGTTGCGGGATGCCGAGCATGGCGGCTGGTTCGCTGTTGCCGGCGCGCGTGACGGCAATACGGGCAAGGCCGCCTACCTGCATGCCTTTGTCGCCCTGGCCGCCAGTTCCGCAGTGGTCGCGGGTGCCCCAGGGGCGCAAGCCCTGCTGACGGATGCGATCCAGATCATCGACCAGCATTTCTGGAGTGACGAGGAGGGCGCAATGCTCGAGTCCTTCGCCCAGGACTGGAGCGGCGAAGAAGCCTATCGTGGCGCCAACAGCAATATGCACGCCACCGAAGCCTTTCTTGCCCTGGCCGATGTCACCGGCGATACGTGCTGGCTGGGGCGGGCGCTGCGCATCGTCGAACGAGTGATCCGTCAGCACGCCGGCGCCAATGAGTTTATGGTGATCGAGCACTTCGACCGCCATTGGCAACCTCTGCACAGCTACAACCAAGACAACCCGGCCGATGGCTTTCGCCCCTACGGCATCACCCCCGGTCATGGCTTTGAATGGGCGCGCCTGGTGTTGCACCTGGAGGCCGCCCGCCAGCAGGCGGGGCTGGTCACGCCCGAGTGGTTGCTGGAAGCCGCCAGGGGCTTGTTCGCCAGCGCCTGTGAATACGGCTGGGCGGTGGATGGGGCCCCGGGCCTGGTCTACACCCTGGACTGGCACTACCGCCCGGTGGTGCGTGAGCGCCTGCATTGGACCCACGCCGAAGCCAGCGCGGCGGCCCAGGCCCTGCTCAAGCGCACCGGCGAGTGGCATTACGAGGTCTGGTACCGGCGGTTCTGGGAGTTCTGTGAAACCCACCTGATCGACCGGATCCAGGGCAGTTGGCACCACGAACTCGACCCGCAAAACCTGCCCGCCAGCAAGATCTGGGGCGGCAAGCCGGACCTGTACCATGCCTGGCAGGCCGTATTGCTGCCGGGCCTGGCGTTATCGCCAAGCATGGCCAGTGCGCTGGGGGCCGGTTGCTATGTCACCAAGTGGTGACATTTGCCCGTCCCTTTGTTACGTGCCTGGCAAAAATCCCTGTTTAGAATCCTATGCAGCGCAAGCTCCAGACTTGCATGCATAACAACAAGAAAAAGGTACTCAGATGAACGCGATTAATCGCCTCGCCGTTGCTATTTCCATTGCCTCGTTGTTTCCCCTCAGTGCATTTGCCGCCGACTCGAAAGGGACGGTTGAAGTTGTGCATTGGTGGACCTCGGGCGGTGAGAAGGCGGCGGTGGATGTCCTGAAGGCCCAAGTTGAGAAAGACGGTTTTACCTGGAAAGACGGGGCCGTTGCAGGTGGCGGTGGCGCCACTGCCATGACCGTGCTGAAAAGCCGCGCGGTCGCCGGCAACCCGCCAGGCGTAGCCCAGATCAAGGGCCCCGACATCCAGGAATGGGCGTCCACCGGGCTGCTCGACACCGACGTCCTGAAGGACGTGGCCAAGGCCGAGAAGTGGGACGATCTGCTCGACAAGAAAGTCTCCGACACGGTGAAGTACGAAGGTGATTACGTCGCCGTGCCGGTGAATATCCACCGCGTCAACTGGCTGTGGATCAACCCGGAAGTCTTCAAGAAAGCCGGCATCAGCAAAAACCCTACGACCCTCGAAGAATTCTACGCCGCCGGCGACAAGCTCAAGGCCGCAGGCTTCATCCCGCTCGCCCATGGTGGCCAGCCGTGGCAGGACAGCACGGTATTTGAAGCCGTAGTGCTCTCGGTCATGGGCGTGGATGGCTACAAGAAAGCCCTGGTCGACCTCGACAACGCGACCCTGACCGGCCCCGACATGGTCAAGGCGCTGACCGAGCTGAAAAAAGTCGCCACCTATATGGATGCCGACGGCAAGGGCCAGGACTGGAACCTGGAAGCCGCCAAAGTCATCAACGGCAAGGCCGGCATGCAGATCATGGGTGACTGGGCCAAGAGCGAATGGACCGCTGCCAAGAAAGTCGCCGGCAAGGACTACGAGTGCGTAGCCTTCCCGGGCACCGACAAGGCCTTCACCTACAACATCGACTCCCTGGCGGTGTTCAAGCAGAAAGATGCCGGCACCTCGGCCGGTCAGCAGGACATCGCCAAGGTGGTGCTGGGCGAGAACTTCCAGAAGGTCTTCAGCATCAACAAAGGCTCGATCCCGGTGCGCAACGACATGCTCGGCGATATGGCCAAGTACGGCTTCGACAGCTGCGCCCAGACGGCGGCCAAGGACTTCCTGGTGGATGCCAAGTCCGGTGGCTTGCAGCCGAGCATGGCGCACAACATGGCGACCACGCTGGCGGTACAGGGTGCGTTCTTTGATGTGGTGACCAACTTCATCAACGACCCGAAAGCCGACCCGGCCGACACCGCCAAGAAACTTGGCGCAGCGGTCAAGTCTGCCAAGTAACCCCTGGGTGGGAATCGGTTTCAGTGTGGGAGCGGGCTTGCCCGCGATGCAGGCGCCTCGGTGTAGCAGTGACACCCAGGTGATGCCATCGCAGGCAAGCCAGCGCCCACATGAAGCCGGCCCCCACAAGGTTATCCGTTAGCCCCTTACTCCCTGCCCTGGATTTCCCCATGAGTTCTGTTGCTGTGTTCAGCAAGGCCTCGCCGTTCGATGCATTGCAGCGCTGGCTCCCCAAACTGGTGCTGGCCCCGAGCATGTTCATCGTCCTGGTGGGCTTCTATGGCTACATCCTGTGGACGTTCGTACTGTCGTTCACCAACTCCACCTTCCTGCCCACCTATAAATGGGTGGGCCTTGCGCAATACGCGCGGTTGTTCGACAACGACCGCTGGTGGGTGGCGAGCAAAAACCTGGCGCTGTTCGGCGGCATGTTTATCGGCATCACCCTGGTGATCGGCGTGTTGCTGGCGGTATTTCTCGACCAGCGCATCCGTCGCGAAGGTTTTATCCGCACCATCTACCTGTACCCGATGGCGCTCTCGATGATCGTCACCGGTACCGCCTGGAAATGGCTGCTCAACCCCGGCATGGGCCTGGACAAACTGCTGCGCGACTGGGGCTGGGAAGGCTTTCGCCTGGACTGGCTGATCGATCCGGATCGCGTGGTGTATTGCCTGGTGATTGCGGCGGTATGGCAAGCCTCGGGTTTTATCATGGCGATGTTCCTCGCCGGCCTGCGTGGGGTTGATCAATCGATCATCCGTGCCGCGCAGATCGACGGCGCCAGCCTGCCGCGCATCTACTGGAGCGTGGTGCTGCCCAGCCTGCGCCCGGTGTTTTTCAGTGCGGTAATGATCCTCGCGCACATTGCCATCAAGAGCTTCGACCTGGTGGCCGCGATGACGGCCGGTGGCCCTGGCTACTCGTCCGACCTGCCGGCGATGTTCATGTACTCCTTCACCTTCAGCCGCGGCCAGATGGGCATGGGCTCGGCCAGTGCGATCCTGATGCTCGGCGCGATCCTCGCGATCATCGTGCCTTACCTGTACTCCGAGCTGAGGACCAAGCGCCATGACTAGTCTCGCCAAACCTTCCATCACCTTCAGCCGCCTGGCGATCCATGGGGTGCTGATCCTGGCCGTGGTGCTGTACCTGGTGCCGCTGGTGGTCATGCTGCTGACCAGCTTCAAGACCCCGGAAGACATCAGCACCGGCAACCTGCTGAGCTGGCCGACGGTGATTACCGGGATTGGCTGGGTCAAGGCCTGGGCCACGGTGAACGGGTACTTCTGGAACTCGTTCATGATCACCATCCCCGCGGTGCTGATCTCCACCACCATCGGCGCATTGAACGGCTACGTGCTGTCGATGTGGCGTTTTCGCGGTTCGCAGTTGTTCTTCGGGCTGTTGTTGTTCGGCTGCTTCCTGCCGTTCCAGACCGTCTTGCTGCCGGCCTCGTTCACTCTCGGCAAGATGGGCCTGGCCAGCACCACCACTGGCCTGGTGTTTGTGCACGTGGTCTACGGCCTGGCGTTTACCACGCTGTTCTTCCGTAACTACTACGTGAGCATTCCGGATGCGCTGGTCAAGGCTGCGCGCCTGGATGGCGCGGGATTTTTCACCATCTTCCGTCGGATCATCCTGCCGATGTCGACGCCGATCATCATGGTCTGCCTGATCTGGCAGTTCACCCAGATCTGGAACGACTTCCTGTTTGGCGTGGTGTTCTCCAGTGGTGATTCGCAGCCCATCACGGTGGCGCTGAACAACCTGGTCAATACCAGCACCGGGGCCAAGGAATATAACGTTGATATGGCGGCGGCGATGATCGCCGGGCTGCCGACCCTGCTGGTCTATGTGGTCGCAGGCAAGTATTTCGTGCGCGGCCTCACGGCTGGCGCGGTCAAGGGGTAATCATGGCTACGCTCGAACTTCGCAACGTAAACAAGACCTATGGTGCCGGCCTGCCGGACACCTTGAAGAACATCGAACTGTCGATCAAGGACGGTGAGTTCCTGATCCTCGTCGGGCCTTCGGGCTGCGGCAAGTCCACCTTGATGAACTGCATCGCCGGCCTGGAAAACATCAGCGGCGGCGCGATCATGATCGGTGACCAGGACGTCAGCGGCATGAGCCCCAAGGACCGGGACATCGCCATGGTGTTCCAGTCCTACGCGCTGTACCCGACCATGAGCGTGCGCGAGAACATCGAATTCGGCCTGAAGATCCGCAAGATGAGCCAGGCGGCCATCGACGAGGAAGTGGCGCGGGTGGCCAAGTTGCTGCAGATCGAACACCTGCTCAATCGCAAGCCGGGCCAGCTCTCCGGTGGCCAGCAACAGCGCGTGGCCATGGGCCGGGCGCTGGCGCGGCGGCCGAAGATCTATCTGTTCGACGAGCCGCTGTCCAACCTCGACGCCAAGCTGCGGGTCGAGATGCGCACCGAAATGAAACTGATGCACCAACGCCTGAAAACCACCACGGTCTATGTGACCCACGACCAGATCGAAGCCATGACCCTGGGCGACAAAGTGGCGGTGATGAAGGACGGCATCATCCAGCAGTTCGGCACGCCCAAAGACATCTACAACGATCCGGCCAACCTGTTTGTGGCGAGCTTTATCGGCTCGCCGCCGATGAACTTCATCCCCCTGCGCCTGCAACGCAAGGAAGGCCGCCTGCTGGCCCTGCTCGACAGCGGCCAGGCGCGTTGCGAGTTGCCATTGGGCATGAACGATGCGGGTCTTGAAGACCGCGATGTGATCCTTGGCCTGCGCCCGGAGCAAATTGTCCTGGCCAGCGGCGAGGGCAATGGCCTGCCGAGCATTCGCGCTGAAGTCCAGGTGACCGAGCCGACCGGCCCGGACACCCTGGTGTTCGTGCAGCTCAATGACACCAAGGTCTGCTGCCGCCTGGCGCCGGACGTAGCGCCGCAAGTGGGCGAGAGCCTGACCTTGCAGTTCGATCCGGCCAAGGTGCTGCTGTTCGACGCCAAGACCGGCGAACGCCTGGGCACCGCCGCGTCAGTGCCACTGCAACACGCCGACAACGTCACCCAATTTAAAGGCCGCTGAAAATCAAAATGTGGGAGCGGGCTTGCCCGCGATACAGGCCGCTCGGTCTACCAGGCACACCGCAGTGATGCCATCGCGAGCAAGCCCGCTCCCACACATTCGATGTGGATGTTTCGGAAATAGCTGTAAACCGCGTTAGATAAAAACAGTTAATAACAATAAAGACGAGGATGTAGGGATGAAAAAGCAACATAACAACACTCGCTTGATCTGCCAGTTGTCAGCAGTGGCAGCGCTGGTTTTGTCTGCCAATGCGATGGCAGACGAAGCGTTCAGTGCCGATTCCAAGTGGATGACCGGCGATTGGGGCGGCGAGCGGACCAAGCTGATCGAGCAGGGTATCGACATCAAGGCCGACTACGTTGGGGAAGCGGGCTACAACGCCCACGGCGGCTACAACGATGACAAGACCGGTCGTTATGCTGACCAGTTCGGCCTCGGCGTAGCGCTGGACCTGCAAAAGCTCTGGGGCTGGGACAACACCCAGGCCAAGATCCAGATGACCAGCCGTAACGGCCGCAACATCTCCAATGACCGTATTGGCGACCCACGTGCAAGCACCCTGAGTTCGTCTCAAGAAGTGTACGGCCGTGGCCATATGGTGCGCCTGACCCAGTTCTGGATTCAGCACCAGATGTTCGACAACAAGCTGGATGTGAAACTCGGTTATTTCGGTGAGGGCGAAGACTTCAATACCTTCCCGTGCGACTTCCAGAACCTGTCGTTCTGTGGTTCCCAAGTGGGTAACTACGTCAACACCTGGTACAACTGGCCGGTCAGCCAGGCCGCGATCCGCGTGAAGTACAACATCACGCCAGAGCTGTATGCGCAGATCGGTGCGTACAACCAGAACCCCTCGCAGCTGGAACACGGCAACGGCTTCAAGCTCAGCGGCAGTGGCACCAAAGGTACAGTGATCCCGGTGGAGTTGGTCTGGTCGCCGAAGGTCAATAACCTGCCGGGCGAATACCGTGTGGGTTACTACAAGAGCGCCGCCGATGCTCCCGATGTACGTGAAGACGTCAACGGCGACAACGCGGCCACCACTGGCGCAGACTACCGTACCCGCAGCAGCAAAAAGGGCTACTGGTTCGTTGCGCAACAGCAACTCACCACCCATAACGGCGACGCATCCCGCGGCCTGAACATTGCGGCCAACGCCACCTTCCACGACAAGGAAACCAACACGGTCGACAACTATCAGTCGATCATGCTGGTGTACAAAGGCCCATTCGATGCGCGTCCAAAAGATGACGTGGGCATTGGCGCTGCGCGCCTGCATGTCAACGATGACGTGCGCAAGAACGCCGAGCTGTTGAACGAAGCTGGCGGGTTCACCGATTACAGCCAGGTAGGTTATGCGCCACTGCGCAGCACCGAGTACAACTACGAAATCAACTACGGCTTCCACGTGACCAACTGGTTGACCGTGCGTCCCAACCTGCAATACGTCACCCACCCAGGTGGCGTGGATAAAGTCGACAATGCCTTGGTCGCCGGTCTGAAAATTCAGTCGGTGTTCTAACACGGTTGCGATAAGCTCCTTCTCTCTGTGCGCATTTGCGGGTAGCCATGGCTATCCGCTTTTTTTTGGGTTGGTGCGCATAACTCATGTGGGAGCCGGCCAGCCAGCTTCCACAGGTTCACCCAAGAGGTGAGCGATAGTGATCTACAGGACCGTGGCACATGCATGAGCATCCGCTGCAACGCTTTTTCAAATCCCTGCGCGAGCAGCCGGTATTCGCCTGGGAGCGCTTCCAGATGCGCGACGTGCTGGTGATCGATCATCCGCGGTGCCAGGCGGTGTTCAGCCGTCAGGGTGCGCAGTTGCTGCACTTCCAACCCGCAGGCCAGAAGCCATGGCTGTGGTGCGCGGCAAAGTGGCCGCAAGTCGGGGCGATCCGTGGCGGTGTGCCGGTGTGCTGGCCTTGGTATGGCCGCCATCCCAGCGAAAACGCCTGGCCGTCCCATGGTTGGGCACGCTTGATTGACTGGAAACTGCTGGACAGCAGCACCGACGACGACGGCGTGCGCCTGCACTGGCAATTGCAACTGTGCGATTGGCAGGTGGACCTGCATGCGCACCTGGGCGAAAGCCTGGAGCTGCGTCTGAGCACCGAGCACCAGGACGAGCTGCCGTGCCAATTGAGCCATGCGTTGCATGCTTATTGGCGGATCGGCAACGTTGGCGAGGTAGCGCTGTCTGGGCTCGACGGGGCACAGGGTTACGACCAGTTGAGTCGCCAGGTTTGCCAGCAGGAAGGTGAGTTGCGCGTCGATGGCGGCTGCCAGCGGGTGTTCCAGCATGAGGGCGAATTGCAGCTCAAGGACCACGCCTGGCAGCGCGAACTGTGCATCGACACTGGCGACAGTGCCGACACGGTGGTCTGGCATCCGGGCAGCCGGCCGTTGCTGGGGGTGAGCTTTAACGAGGCGGCGGGGTTTGTGTGTGTCGAGTCGGCCATGGCCGGGGCCAGCCTGGCGCCGGGGGAGAGGGCGCATTTGAGTTTGCAGGCCCGGGCGGGGGTTTAGCGGCGTTGCTGATGCCGTCTTCGCGAGCAAGCCCGCTCCCACAGGTTGACCGAGTCCACCCTTGGAATACGGTCAGCCTGTGGGAGCGGGCTTGCTCGCGATAGGGCCGGTATGGCTGGAAGAAATTCCTACCTAGTTGAATTCATCGCCAACCGGATACCGGCTGTCATTCAAGCTTTCCTTGATCTTGCGCAGATGGGGCTGGAAATCCACGCCACGGCGCAAGGTCATGCCGGTGGCCAGCACATCCAGCACCGTCAACTGAATGATCCGCGAGGTCATCGGCATATAGATGTCGGTGTCTTCCGGCAACGGGATGTTCAGGCTCACCGTACTGGCCTTGGCCAGTGGCGAGTTCTCGGCAGTCACGCCGAGCACCGAGGCGCCGTTTTCCCGGGCGATGCGCGCCACTTCCACCAGCTCGCGGGTGCGGCCGGTGTAGGAAATGATCACGAACAATTCGCCGGTATGCGCCACCGAAGCAATCATCCGTTGCATCAGCACATCCGCATGGGCCGTCACCGACAGGTTGAAACGGAAGAACTTGTGCAGGGCATCCATGGCCACCGGTGCCGAGGCACCGAGGCCGAAGAAGTGGATCTGCCGCGCCTGGATCAGCAGGTCCACGGCCTTGCTGATCAGGTTCGGGTCCAGGGCCTGGCAGGCGCTGTCCAATGAGGCAATGGCGCTGCCAAAAATCTTCTGCGTGTAGGCCTCGGGGTTATCATCAGCCTCCACTGCACGGCTGACATAGGCGGCGCCACTGGCCAGGCTTTGCGCCAGCTGCAGTTTCAGTTCAGGGTAGCCGCTGACGCCGAACGAACGGCAGAAACGGTTGACCGTCGGTTCACTGACCGAGGCGGCTTGGGCGAGGGCGGCGATCGAGAAGCGGGTCGCCTGCTGTGGGTTGAGCAGGATGACCTCGGCGACTTTTTTCTCGGCCTTGTTCAATTCTTCGAGGCGGTTCCGGATCTGTTCCAGAAGATTTCGCACGCGGTCCATTCAGTCTTTCCTTCGGGCGACGATGCAAGTAAGGGCCAGTAAAAGGTCGACGAGCGGCCCTTGGCGGTGGCCTATCCTACTGAGGGTAGTTGAACACCACCACTCGCAATGCGTATTTTGGGAAAATGTTGTGGTTATTACTACATTTTTCCTTGAGTGATGCCTTGAAAAAAGGTATTTGTAGCTTAACTTGATAAAAGAACAAACATCATGCCTTCGATAACCGTGGAACCCTGCACCTTTGCCCTGTTTGGCGCCTTGGGTGATCTGGCGCTGCGCAAGTTATTTCCTGCCCTCTACCAACTCGATGGCGCCGGCCTCTTGCACGCCGACACCCGCATCCTGGCCCTGGCCCGCGAAGCCGGTTCCGAGCAGCAGCACCTGGACCACATCGAGCACGAACTGCGCAAATACGTCGGCCAAGAGCTGGATGAAGCGGTGGCCACGCGCTTCCTGGCGCGCCTGGCGTATGTGCACGTCGATTTCATGAATGCCGATGACTACGTGGCCCTGGCCGCCAAGGCCGGCGCCGAACAACGCTTGATCGCCTACTTCGCCACCCCGGCGGCGGTGTATGGCGCGATCTGCGAGAACCTGTCCAAGGTCGGCCTGGCGGAAAATACCCGCGTGGTCCTGGAAAAACCTATCGGCTCGGACCTGGAATCCTCGCGCAAGGTCAACGACGCCGTGGCGCAGTTTTTCCCGGAAAACCGCACCTACCGCATCGACCACTACCTGGGCAAAGAGACGGTTCAAAACCTGATCGCCCTGCGTTTTGCCAACAGCCTGTTTGAAACCCAGTGGAACCAGCACTACATCTCCCACGTGGAAATCACTGTGGCCGAGCAAGTGGGGATCGAAGGCCGCTGGGGTTATTTCGACAAGGCCGGGCAACTGCGGGACATGATCCAGAATCATTTGTTGCAACTGCTCTGCCTGATCGCCATGGACCCGCCGGCCGACTTGTCCGCCGACAGCATCCGTGACGAGAAGGTCAAGGTGCTCAAGGCCCTGGCGCCGATCAGCCCGGAAGGCCTGACCACCCAGGTGGTACGCGGCCAGTACATCGCTGGCTACAGCGCCGGCAAGCCGGTGCCGGGTTACCTGGAAGAAGAGAACTCCAACACCCAGAGCGACACCGAGACCTTCGTTGCCCTGCGTGCCGATATCCGCAACTGGCGTTGGGCCGGGGTGCCGTTCTACCTGCGTACCGGCAAGCGCATGCCGCAAAAACTGTCGCAGATCGTCATCCACTTCAAGGAACCGTCCCACTATATCTTCGCCCCCGAGCAGCGCCTGCAGATCAGCAACAAGCTGATCATCCGCCTGCAACCGGACGAAGGGATTTCCTTGCGCGTGATGACCAAGGAGCAGGGCCTGGACAAGGGCATGCAACTGCGCAGCGGGCCACTGCAACTGAATTTTTCCGACACCTACCGTAGCACGCGGATTCCCGATGCCTACGAGCGGTTGTTACTGGAAGTGATGCGCGGCAATCAGAACCTGTTTGTGCGTAAAGATGAAATCGAAGCCGCGTGGAAGTGGTGTGACCAGTTGATCGCCGGGTGGAAAAAGTCCGGTGATGCACCCAAGCCGTACGCGGCGGGTTCCTGGGGGCCGATGAGCTCCATTGCACTGATCACGCGGGATGGGAGGTCGTGGTATGGCGATATCTGATTTGAAACTGCCCCAGGGCGTAACACCTCATGAGTTCCGCACGCCAGTGCTGCTGGCCGAAGGCTTGGCCAATGACGTGGCTGAACAACTGCGCGCGGCCATCAGCGCCCGTGGCGCAGCCACCCTGGTGGTGTCCGGTGGCCGCAGCCCGGTGGCGTTTTTCCAGAATCTGGCCAAGCAGGGCCTGGACTGGTCCAAGGTGACTATCACCCTGGCCGACGAGCGCTGGGTGCCGGTGGAACATGCCGACAGCAACGCCGGCCTGCTGAAGAAACATCTGCTGCAAGGCCCGGCGGCCAAGGCCAGATTTTTGAGCCTCTACAGTGCCGCGGCGAACCTCGACGGCGCCGCCGAACAAGCCGATCGCCTGCTGGCCGAACTGCCGGCGATCGATGTGCTGGTGCTGGGCATGGGCGATGACGGGCACACCGCGTCGTTGTTCCCCAACAGCCCGAACCTGGCCCAAGCGCTGCAGCCCGATGGCACGCGCCGGTGCTGGCCGATGCTGGCGCCGAGCGTGCCCCATCAGCGCCTGACCATGAGTCGTGCGCTGTTGGCCAGTGCCCGTTACACCGTGTTGTCGATTGCCGGCGACTCGAAACTCCACACCCTGAGCGAAGCGCTGGCCGGCGACGATGTTGCCGGCATGCCGATTCGCGCGTTTTTGCAACCTACTCTAGAGATTTACTGGTGCCCATGAGCCAAGGATCAGCCGCTATGAAAAGCCCTCACCCGACCGTGTCCATGGCGGATAAAGTTGCCCTGATCGACAGCCTCTGCGCCAAGGCGCGGATCCTGCCGGTGATCACCATTGCCCGCGAACAGGACATTCTGCCCCTGGCCGATGCCCTGGCGGCGGGTGGCTTGACCGCGCTGGAAGTGACCCTGCGTTCGCAGTTCGGGCTCAAGGCCATCCAGGTCCTGCGTGAGCAGCGTCCGGAGTTGGTGACGGGCGCGGGCACGGTGCTCGATCGCACCATGCTGGCGGCGGCCGAGGCGGCGGGCTCGCAGTTTATCGTCACCCCCGGCATTACCCGCGACCTGCTTGAAGCCAGTGTCGACAGCCCGATCCCGCTGCTGCCCGGCATCAGCAATGCCTCCGGCATCATGGAAGGCTATGGCCTGGGTTATCGCCGCTTCAAGCTGTTCCCGGCGGAAGTCAGCGGCGGCGTAGCGGCCATCAAGGCCCTGGGCGGCCCGTTTGGCGAAGTGAAATTCTGCCCCACTGGCGGCGTTGGCCCGGCCAACATCAAACACTACATGGCGTTGAAAAACGTGATGTGCGTGGGCGGTAGCTGGATGCTTGATCCGGAGTGGATCAAGAACGGCGACTGGGCGCGCATCCAGGAAGTCACCGCCCAGGCGCTGGCGCTGCTGGATTGATCTGATTTACTGAATCGTTGTTGCTGTGCTTCACGGCATGTTTGCGGCGCACTTGGTCGGTGCGCCGCTTTTTTTTGCCTATAGAAAAGCGAAATATCACCGCAATTCAAATGAGGGTGGCTTGTGTGGGAACTGGCTTGCCTGCGATGGCCATAGGTATCTACACAACTCTCTTCTCGGTTTGTGTACATATCCATTGCTGCGGTAACGGCCACTTAGGGTTCCGCCCTTACGGCGGCTCACTTTGGAGAAGCGCCAAAGTAAGCAAAACGCTCTTGCCCCACCACTCGGTGCCTCGCCTAGGCTCGGCATGCCCGCAGGCAGGTATTGCTCCGTGGGCCCGCCGCGATCGGCCATCCATGGCCGTGTCGCGGCTACCCCGGCATCCTGCCGGGGTGCCCACTGCGCAATACCTGCCTGCGGCCATCGTGGTTTGACGGGGCGCCTAAGATCAAAACCAGGGCAACAGCAGAGCCAGAGCGCGAAGCTGCATTCCCCTGTAGGAGCTGGCTTGCCTGCGATGACGCCCGAAAGAACACATCAGAGTATCTGGTATTCATTCGTCATCGTTAACGACCATCGCAGGCAAGCCAGCTCCCACATTTTAATCAGTGTTCAGCTCGGTAATCGCATTGACCAGCACGCCGATGTCCGCCGCGGACGTCACCAACCCCGGCGTCACCCGTATGCAGGTACCAAACGCCGCGCCACTGCGCAGGGTGGTAAACAGGTTGTGCTCAGCTAGCAATCGATCCGCCATCACTTGCTGATCGCGCCCGCTGAACTTGAACGCGGTAATCGCGCAATACAGCCGTGGATCATCCGGGGTCACTACCTCGATCCCCGGCAATGGCCGCACCTGGCTCACCCACAGGTCACGCAGGTAACTCAACCGCGCGCCCTTGGCCTGCGCACCGCCCAGGGCCCGATGTTCTTCGAACACCAGCGGCAAGGTCATCAGCGCCGGAAAGTTCGGTGTGCTGTAGGGCGTACGGGCGCGCACATCGGTTGCCGGGTAATGGAACTCGCCCATGTCCGGATCAATTTCCGCCAGACGCCCAGGGGCTATATACACAAAACCCAGGGTCAGCGGCGCACCGATCCACTTGTGCAGGTTGAAGCCGGCGAACGAGATGCCCAGCCGGTCCAGGTCGAAGTCGATCAGGCCCAACGCGTGGGCGCCATCGAGGATGATCTCGACGCCATACTCCCGTGCCGCGTGGGCGATGGCCTCGACCGGCATCACCAGGCCGGTACGGTGGGTGACATAGGTCAGGGCCATCAGTTTCAGGCGTGGGTAACGGCTGAAAGTGTCGCGATAGGTCTGCACCAGGCTGTCGAAACTGGCCGGGTGGGCGTGGGACACTTCGATCACCTCCACCCCACGGTAGCCGGCGAGCCAGCGCATGGCGCCCTTGACCGTGTCGTATTCCAGGTCGCTGATCAGCACCTGGTCACCCGGTTGCAGGCGGTTGTAGTTGCGGATCAGCGACTGCAGGGCTTCGGTGGCATTGCGGGTGAAGGCGACGGCTTCTGGATCGACGTTGATCAACTCGGCCAACTGCCGGCGAATCTCGACATCTTGCCCTTGCTCGAAGCGCTGGCGCACATGCACCGAGTTGCTGCGATTGATAAACGCCACGTGCTCCTGATACTGCACCAGCACCGCGCGGCTCATGCGGGCGAAGTAGCCGTTTTCCAGATTGATGGGGCCGGGCTCCAGCTCATAGCGCTGGGCAATGGCCTGCCAATAGGCCTCGTCGCGGGTGTGGGGCATGGTCAGGCTCGATTAGTGGCGGGGGGCGGGTTTGCCATGTTTGGCGCGCAACGGTTCCAGCAGTTCGGCGAGGCCGTTGTGGTCGATTTCCTGCATCAACGCCAGCAGGCCGCCCAACTCGCCGTGGGGGAATCCTTCGCGGGCAAACCAGTTCAGGTAAGGGCCGGGCAGGTCAGCAATGATCGTGCCTTTGTACTTGCCGAATGGCATTTGGCGGGTGATCAGCAGTTCGAGTTTTTCGGGGTTCATACGGGCTTCAGGCAATCAGGAGGGTGCCTTGGAAAATACAGGCATTCTGCATGAAGGCCAAATGACAGATCATGCAAATAAAGCGGATACAGATTTGCCTTTTATTTATAAGTCATTGAAAACAAAAGATTAAATATTAATTCAAGACCTGGCACGGGCGCTGCAACTATCCCAATACGTTTCTAAACCCGCGAAGGAATTGAAAAATGACTGACATCAACAAAGAATCGATCTCCGTACTCAATGACCTGATCGAAACCAGTAAAGACGGCCAGGAAGGCTTCAAGACCTGCGCAGAAGACATCAAGCATCCAGAGCTCAAGGCGCTGTTCACCAAGCGTTCAGCAGACTGCGCGACGGCGGCTGCCGAACTGCAAACGGCCGTGCGCGCCTTGGGTGGTGACCCGGAAGATTCCGGCAGCGTTGCCGGTGCACTGCACCGTGGTTGGGTGGACGTGAAGTCGATGGTGACAGGCAAGGACGAAGAGGCCGTGCTCAACGAAGCCGAGCGCGGTGAAGACCACGCATTGAAGGCTTATAAAGAAGCCATCGAGAAAATCACCAAGCACAACCTGGTGGGTATTCGTGACCTGGTTGAGCGTCAGTACCACGGTGCGCAGCGCAATCACGACCAGGTCAAAGCCTTGCGTAACCAGGCTCGCGCCCAGTCCTGAACCGCGGTGCAGTAACAAATGTGGGAGCGGGCAAGCCTGCTCTCACAGGTAATTGCGCCGTACCGGTTTTTTGAGTACACCCCGATACAAATGTGGGAGCTGGCTTGCCTGCGATAGCGGTTGATCAGTCGATGTACGTATCGACTGAAATGACGCCATCGCGTGCAAGCCCGCTCCCATATTTTTTATTTCACATGCCTGATCAGCCGATGCTGATTGCCGGCAACTCGGTCAAGGTCACAACCTGCTGTTTGCGTGGCGCGAGGATCTCGGCTTCGCCATCCACCACCAACTCATCACGCTGGTTGAACACCTGAGTGGCAATCCGCACGCGGAACTTGGGCAGCTTCTCGAGGATTTCCAGACGTACGGTCAGGGTGTCGCCGATTTTCACCGGCTTCTGGAAGCTCATCTGCTGGCCGATATAGATAGTGCCCGGCCCAGGCAACTCACAGGCGACTGCCGCGCTGATCAAAGCGCCGCTGAACATGCCGTGGGCGATACGCTCCTTGAACATGGTCGCCTTGGCGAATTCGGCATCCAGGTGTACCGGGTTATGGTCGCCGGACATTGCCGCGAACAGCTGGATATCGCGCTCTTCCACGGTTTTGCTGTAGGTGGCTTTCTGGCCAACTTCGAGGGCGTCGTACGGAGTGTTGGTAACCTGGGTCATCTAATCGTGCATCCTGTGGCTAATCGATAATCTTAATTCGTTGATTTTAAACGAAAATATTTGTGCGTTCACTCGCAGCGCGCAGGCCTTCGATGGTCCACGGCCTGTGCCATCCATGCCAGCACATCGGCGGTGACCGCATCACGGTTGGTTTCATTGAAGAGTTCGTGGCGTGCTTGCGGGTAAATGTTCACTTGCAGGTTCTGGCAGCCTGCATGCCGCAGCGCGTTAGCCAGACGGGTGAGACGCTTGCCCTCACTGACCGGATCACATTCGCCGCCCATCACCAGAATCGGCAGGCCCGGATCAATCTGTTTGAGATTGGACGCTTTGCTGATTTGCTGCAAGCCGCCGAGCAGGTCGATCCACAGCTGGTTGGTGCAGCGAAAGCCGCACAGGGGGTCGCTGACGTACTTGTCCACCTCGTCCGGGTCGCGGCTCAGCCAGTCGAATGCCGTGCGGTTAGGCTTGAAGGCCTTGTTGAATGAGCCAAACGATAGAAACTCGATCAACGCGCTACGGCCCCGCAGGCCCTGGCGCAGGCGTTCGGCGCGGGCGATCAGTTGGGCTGCGCGGTACAGGGCCACCGGCTGGAAATTCGAACCACTGAGAATCGCCCCATGCAGGCTGGCGCTGTGATGCAGCAAATAGGCCTGGGCGATGTAGCTGCCCATGCTGTGGCCCAGCAGGATGATCGGCACACCGGGGGCCTGCTGGCCGATGTGCTGGTTGAGCGCGGCCAGGTCACCTACCACTTTGTTCCAGCCATCGCGTTCGGCGAACAGGCCCAGGGTGCCTTCATCGGCCGTACGGCCGTGGCCGCGCTGGTCTGGGGCATACACACCGTAGCCTGCGTCACACAGGGCCTGGGCCAGGCGTCCATAGCGGCCGCTGTGCTCGGCCATGCCATGGGCCAACATCACCAGCGCCGTGGGCGGCCCGTCCGGTAGCCATTGGTTGACGTACAGGCGGCTGCGGTCGTTCGCGGTCAGCCAGAAAGTGGTGTGGTTCATGGCGCTTCCTTTGCTCAGGGTCGTTGCAGTGTATAGCTCATCCGGGGGCGGGCGTCTGATCACCCTTGGCCTCAGGGGCAAGATTCATACAATCAATGACACGTTTTAGTGTATTTGCCTGTTTGGCCATAGCTGCTAACGTCCCCGAAGCTCCGCTTCCCATAAACAGCCGGAAGCGGTCGGGCACACTCGGGTAAGAGGACAAGAATAATGCAACCTGATTTCTGGAATGACAAACGCGCGGCCGGTGTGCCCAACGAGCTTGACCTGTCGGCGTACAAGTCAGTAATCGAAGTCTTCGAGCGTTCCTGCAAGGCCTTTGCCGACCGTCCGGCATTCAGCAACATGGGGATCACCCTGACCTACGCCGACCTGGAGCGCCAGAGCGCGGCGTTCGCCGGCTACTTGCAGCACCACACCGATCTCAAGCCGGGCGACCGCATCGCGGTGCAGATGCCCAACGTCCTGCATTATCCGATTGCCGTGTTCGGCGCCTTGCGCGCCGGGCTGGTGGTGGTCAACACCAACCCGTTGTACACCCCGCGGGAAATGCGCCATCAGTTCAAGGACGCGGGCATTCGTGGGCTGGTCTACCTCAACCTGTTCGGCTCCAGGGTCCAGGAAGTGGCGGCCGACACCGAGATCGAATACCTGATCGAAGCAAAAATGGGCGACTTCATGCCTGCCGCCAAGGGTTGGCTGATCAACACCGTGGTCGACAAGGTGAAGAAAATGGTCCCGGCCTACAGCCTGCCTCGGGCGGTGTCGTTCAAGCGCGCCTTGCGCATGGGCGCGGGCCTGGCCGTGACCCGTCATCCGATGACTCTCGATGACATCGCCGTGCTGCAATACACCGGCGGCACCACCGGCCTGGCCAAGGGCGCGATGCTCACCCACGGCAACCTGGTGGCGAATATGCAGCAGGTGCGGGCGTGCATGTCCCAGTTGCGTGAAGACGGGCATCCGCTGGTCAAGGAAGGGCAGGAGGTGATGATTGCGCCGCTGCCGCTGTACCACATCTATGCCTTCACCGCGAACTGCATGTGCATGATGGTCACCGGCAACCACAACGTGCTGATCACCAATCCACGGGACATCGGCGGCTTTATCAAGGAACTGAAGAAGTGGCGGTTCACCGGGCTGCTGGGGCTCAACACGCTGTTTGTCGCGCTGATGGAACACCCGGACTTCAAGACCCTGGACTTCTCCCACCTGAAGATCACCAACTCCGGCGGCACCGCCCTGGTCAAGGCCACGGCCGAGCGCTGGAAGCAGATCACCGGTTGTTCCATCGGCGAAGGCTACGGCCTGACCGAGACATCGCCGGTGGCCAGCACCAACCCCTACGGTGATCAATCGCGCCTGGGCACCGTGGGTATTCCGGTGCCGGGCACGGCGATGAAGGTCATCGATGACGCCGGCGAGGAGTTGCCGCTGGGTGAGCGGGGCGAGCTGTGCATCAAGGGCCCGCAGGTCATGAAGGGCTACTGGCAGCAACCGGCGGCCACCGCCGAGACCCTGGACGCCGAAGGTTGGCTCAAGACTGGCGATATTGCGGTGATCGACCCGGACGGGTTTGTGCGCATTGTCGATCGCAAGAAGGACCTGATCATCGTCTCGGGCTTCAATGTGTACCCCAACGAGATCGAGGATGTGGTGATGGCCCACCCCAACGTCGCCAACTGCGCAGTGATCGGCGTGCCGGACGAGCGTACCGGCGAGGCGGTGAAACTGTTCGTGGTGGCGCGGGCCCAGGGCGTCAGCCTTGAGGAGCTGAAGACTTACTGCAAGGCCAACTTCACCGGCTACAAAGTGCCCAAGCACATTGTGTTGCGGGACTCGCTGCCAATGACGCCGGTGGGAAAAATCCTACGGCGCGAGCTTCGCGACATCGCCTGACATGAACTGAAACACGATTCAGATGTGGGAGCGGGCTTGCCTGCGATGGCGGTGTATCAGTCGAAGGATGCATCGACTGGCCCGCCGCCATCGCAGGCAAGCCAGCTCCCACATTTACTGCGTACGCCCTTAAAGTAGAGCTGTTCCGTGGCTTATAGAATTTTTGCTCTAAAAGTGACTACTGGATATTCTTGAGTCATGTTTATGACTGTAGGACCTTCTTTTGGCTCTAGGCGGCCCTTTGCAAAGCTGCTACTCTCGGCGCGCTTTGTGACCTCTCGGCCTGCTTGAAACAGCCAGAATCACCTAAAAACACACACAAATAATAATCGCATCAAATGCGGTGAATGAATTCGCGTCGCTGAGGAGTGGGCTTCCATGATCGAAGACTTTTGGAAGGATAAGTACCCCGCCGGGATTGCTGCAGACATCAATCCAGACGAGTATCAAAATATTCAGGCGGTACTGAAACAGTCCTGCCAGCGCTTCGCCAACAAACCGGCTTTCAGCAACCTGGGCAAGACAATCACCTACGGTGAGCTGTACGAATTGTCCGGTGCCTTTGCCGCGTACCTGCAACAGCATACCGACTTGCAGCCCGGTGATCGAATCGCCGTGCAACTGCCCAACCTCTTGCAATACCCGGTCGCCGTGTTCGGTGCCATCCGTGCCGGCCTGATCGTGGTCAACACCAACCCGCTGTACACCGCGCGGGAAATGGAACACCAGTTCAACGACTCCGGGGCCAAGGCCCTGATCTGCCTGGCCAACATGGCGCACCTGGCAGAAAAGGTCGTGCCCAAGACTGGCGTCAAGCACGTGATCGTCACCGAAGTGGCTGACCTGTTGCCGCCGCTCAAGCGGCTACTGATCAACAGCGTCATCAAGTACGTGAAGAAAATGGTCCCGGCCTATCACTTGCCCCAGGCGATCAAGTTCAACGACGTCCTGGCCAAGGGCCATGGCCAACCTGTCACCGACGCCAGCCCTGCCAGCGAAGACGTGGCCGTGCTGCAATACACCGGTGGCACCACCGGCGTAGCCAAGGGCGCGATGCTGACCCATCGCAACCTGGTAGCCAACATGCTGCAATGCAAGGCGCTGATGGGCTCCAACCTCAATGAAGGTTGCGAAATCCTGATCACGCCGCTGCCGCTTTACCATATCTATGCCTTCACCTTTCATTGCATGGCGATGATGCTGATCGGCAACCACAACATCCTGATCAGCAACCCGCGCGACCTGCCGGCGATGGTCAAGGAGTTGTCGAAGTGGAAGTTCAGCGGTTTTGTCGGCCTGAACACCTTGTTCGTGGCCCTGTGCAACAACGAAGGCTTTCGCAAGCTGGATTTCTCTGCGCTCAAGGTCACCCTGTCGGGCGGCATGGCCCTGCAACTGGCGGCCGCCGAGCGTTGGAAAGCCGTGACCGGCTGCAATATCTGCGAAGGCTACGGCATGACCGAAACCAGCCCGGTGGCCACGGTCAACCCAATCCAGAATATCCAGATCGGCACCATTGGCATCCCGGTGCCTTCGACCCTGTGCAAAGTCATCTCGGATGAGGGCGTCGAGTTGCCCCTGGGTGAAATCGGCGAACTATGCGTCAAGGGCCCGCAAGTGATGAAGGGCTATTGGCAGCGTGAAGACGCCACCGCCGAAGTACTCGACAGCGAAGGCTGGTTGAAAACCGGTGATATCGCGATCATCCAGCCAGACGGCTACATGCGCATCGTCGACCGCAAGAAAGACATGATTCTGGTCTCCGGCTTCAACGTCTACCCCAACGAGCTGGAGGACGTGCTGGCAAGCCTGCCAGGCGTACTGCAATGCGCGGCCATTGGTGTACCGGACGAAAAGTCGGGCGAGCACATCAAGCTGTTCATCGTGGTCAAACCGGGCGCGACCCTGACCAAGGAGCAGGTGATGGAGCACATGCGCGCCAACGTCACCGGCTACAAAGTACCCAAGGCTGTCGAGTTCCGCGAGGCACTGCCGACCACCAACGTGGGCAAGATCCTGCGTCGCGAGTTGCGTGATGAAGAGCTCAAGAAGCTTGGCCTGAAGAAGTAAACAAAAAGCCCCGCGCATGCGGGGCTTTTTATTGGGCGCTGAGTCTCGACTGACCCACCGCTATCGCTGCGATGCGGCGACCCGACAAGCCATTTTTCCTGGGCCACACTCAAAACTCCTGTACAGCACAACCCCCTGTGGGAGCGGGCTTGCTCGCGAAAGCAGTGGGTCAGCCAACATCGTTTGCTGGGCCGACGTCTTCGCGAGCAAGCCCGCTCCCACAGGGGGGGCTGCGCTTAACTGACTGGCATTAGGGCTTGCCCGCGATGGCGTCATGTCAGCCCGCACATTTGTGATCGGGTATTTACAGGGCGAACTGCGCGAAGCTCACGCCAACGCCTGCCGGGCGTACATCTTTCAGGAACGAATCCTTGTCCGCGCTCAGCTCCAGGGTAATCTCCGGCTTGCGCTTGCCCGCGTTGCGCACCACCAACCCTTCAAGCTTTTCACGCAGGTACACGGTCGGTACTTTCAGGTGCAGCAACTGGTCGGTCTCGGCGTTGTGCATCAACAAATGAATCCACTCGTACTGGCCGATGGCGATGCGTGCCACTGGCAGGTCGAACCACCAGATGTTGCGCTTGCGGTCCAGGTCGGTGAAGTGGCAGTTGTTGACGCCGAGCACGGCACCGCCCAGTTCCAGGTTTCTGCGGGCGATGGCCTGTGATTTATTGAGTTTCATAACCTTCCTACGGGATCTGTTATTCAGCGGTTGAGCCTGAATCTGCCGGGCATTCTCGGGGGTTGGCCGCAAAACATAAAGCCAAACCTGTGCTGGGTGATGAAATGCCTTACGCAAATAATTGAAACTCTGCGCAGAGGCCCAGGGTCAACCCTTACGTAATGACCAAAACCCTTGATTGTTCTTACGGAGAAATACCATGGGCAGCACAGCGGATAAGGCAAAAGGTTTAGCAAACGAAGCCATCGGCAACATCAAGCAAGGTGTCGGCAAAGCCACTGACAACACCAAGCTTGAGACCGAAGGCAAGATCCAAGAGAAGAAGGGCGAAGCCCAGCAAGCGGTCGGCAAGGTCAAGGACGCGGTAAAGAATACCGTCGACAAAGCCTGATTCCAGCGTTTGCACCATGCAGCATAACGGCCATCCACGGATGGCCGTTTTTGTGTCACACCCGATGTTTAAAGTTTCGAAATTGTTTCAAGGTCGCCAAATAGGCTACCTTGATGTAGAAAACGGCCCCTGAGTCGCCCACGAACTCAACCTTTTGCGGCGAAAGGAGACGCTATGATTTTTCCGGTATTAAAAGATCTGCCGCTGCACCGCGTATTGATGCGCACCGTCACAGAGTTCATCGACGACGAGATGCCTACCTACGCCTCGGCACTGGCCTACCAGATGCTGTTTTCGCTGTTCCCCTTCCTGCTGTTCCTGATTGCCCTGATCGGTTTCCTGCATCTGCCGGACTTCTTCAGCTGGTTGCGCCTGCAGTCGGAACTGGTGTTGCCGCCCCAGGCCCTGGAGCAGGTCAACCCGGTGATCGACCAGTTGCAGCAATCCAAGGGTGGGCTGCTGTCGGTGGGTATCGTCATTGCGCTGTGGACCGCCTCGGCGGGCGTGCGCCTGATGATGAGTGCGATGAACGCCGCCTACGACGTGGTGGAAGGCCGGCCGATCTGGAAACGTTTCCCGCTGTCGATTCTCTACACCGTGGGCATTGCTGGCATGTTGCTGGCCGCCGCCGCGTTGATGGTCCTGGGGCCGCAAGTGATGGAATGGCTGGCCGGGCAGATCGGCATGCAGGAATTCGTCGTGACCCTGTGGACCATCTTGCGCTGGCCGTTGATCGTGATCCTGCTGATGTTCGCCGTGGCCTTGATGTACTACGTGATGCCGGACGTGAAGCAGAAATTTCGCTTTATCACGCCAGGCTCGGTGCTGGCGGTGGTGGTCTGGATCGTGGCTTCACTGGGCTTTGGCTATTACGTCAAGACCTTCGCTGACTACAACGCCATGTACGGCAGCATCGGCGCGATCATCGTCCTACTGTTGTACTTCTATATTTCCGCCGCCGTGTTGCTGCTGGGCGCGGAGATGAACGCAGTGATCGAGCATATGTCTGCCGAAGGCAAGGACCCCGGTGAGAAGGATTTTGGCGAGCATCACCCCGATGAAAAACAGCATGTCTCGGGCCTTGGCCGGGACCATTCGATTCCCAAGCCCACCACTGATGAAACCTGACCGATGATTCGTGAAATCCTGAAAATGGGCGATGAGCGCCTGCTGCGTATCGCGCCAACGGTGCCACCGGAAATGTTCGACAGCCCCGAGCTGTGGCAGTTGATCGATGACATGTTCCAGACCATGGAACACGTGGGCGGCGTCGGCCTGGCCGCGCCGCAGATCGGTGTCGACCTGCAACTGGTGATTTTCGGCTTCGAGAGCAGCGAGCGCTACCCGGATGCGCCGGCGGTGCCCCAGACCATCCTGATCAACCCGCTGATTACCCCGCTGAGCCCGGTGCTGGAGGAGGGCTATGAAGGCTGCCTATCGGTACCTGGGTTGCGCGGTGCGGTGGATCGCTACCAGCAGATTCGCTACGAGGGGTTTGATCCCAAGGGCGAGCCGATTGTGCGGATTGCCGACGGTTTCCACGCTCGGGTGGTGCAGCATGAGTGCGACCACCTGATCGGCCGCCTGTACCCCTCGCGGATTACAGACTTCAGCAAGTTCGGGTTTATCGAGGTGATGTTCCCGGAGCTGGATCCCGCCGCCGACGCTTAACCTTGGCGGCACAGGCCCATGGCAATCATCGGCTTGTTGCGTTTATAGCGCACCAGGCGCTCGGCCAACGACTGTGGCAACACGGTCTGCTGGCTGAAGCCCTGGGCGGCATAAAATTCTTCCAGGTCGGGGTGGCACAGTAACCACACGGTGCCTTCAACAGGCGCGATGGCTTTGGCGATCAGCCGCGCTGCCAGCCCTTGCCCGCGCAATGTCGGATCGACAAACAACCCGGTTAGCCACTGGCCGCCGACCACAGGGCTCAGGCACAGCCCGGCGACAATCTCGCTATTGCGCGCCACCCACAACTGGCCGCCCTTGAGGGCTTTCATCGAGGAATTGTGGCTGCGGTAGAACTTGTTCAGCAGCGGCCACAGGGGCTCTGCCAGTAGATCAATGTGCAACTCGGGCATGGTAGTTCGACAGGCGTGATCAAGAGCCGGGGATTATAAGTCGGGCAAAGCGCCTTCTGTTGGGCAATAGGTGTTATACCCCTTGTTACTTCCTCTGTTAGTGGAGCATGCATCATGGCCAAAGGTATGGATTCAAAGAAAGCCGCGAAGAAGAAACCGGCAAAGACCGCCGATGAAAAACGCGCGGACAAAAAAGCCAAGAAAACCGAGACAGGCCTGTTCGGTCACTGAGTGCCTGACTATAGGAGCGAGCTTGCTCGCTCCTATACGGTATCGATACACACTGACATCCCCCCGCACGTCCCCCTCCAATACCTGTTCATCAATACTGGCTGATTACTGGCCTTGCATAGCGCCAAGCCCTGTCTATGCTCACCCATAACCACTTATGTCGCTTGCCATATGAAGCGTTTTGGGTGGCCGATTGCATAGTGATTGATGAGCACTATACAAACCGTGAATAGATGAGTGCGTATGTCAAAGCGCCGGGAAAAAAGGAGCATCAGGTTAAATGGATTTACGTGTGTCGGTTAAAGCGGACCCCTGAGGGGGTCATCAAGAAAAGGATGCCTTGAAACGAGCGTTGCCCCATGGACTCTCCGATTGGCCATCATTTATCTATCGCCTGACACTTGTCCTGTCTCTGGACGGATGCGTTTGCCTGTTTTGTGGAAAGTTGTACTGGGTCAAATCCAAGAACTAACCGTCATTCAAAGACAGCGCTGAAGGTGATCCGATCATGTTTAACCTCCACCACAAATCCGACCTGCTGGAAATCGAGCGTTTTTCCTGTGCGCTGACCCAGGCCCAAGCCAAGCTCGCGGCCATCAGTCGTTCGATGGCGATGATCGAGTTCGATCGCGACGGCGTGGTACTGGATGCCAACGAAAACTTCTGTAGGACCATGGGCTACAGCGCCGAGGAAGTACGCGGCAAACACCATCGAATCTTCTGTGAAGAGTCCTACTACCGCAGCGACGCCTACGCCAAGTTGTGGCGCGACCTGGCCCAGGGCGAGCCCATCAGCGGCACGTTCATGCGCTTGACCAAGAGCGGTCAGGAAGTGTGGCTGGAGGCCAGCTACATGCCAGTGTTCGGCCCGGATAAACAGGTGCAGAGCGTGATCAAGGTGGCGTCGGATATTTCCGAGCGGATCCACCGTGAACATGAAAACCAAAGCCTGATCGACGCCATCGGCCGTTCCATGGCCGTCATTGAGTTCACGCCCCAGGGGCAGATCCTCAATGCCAACCAGAATTTCCTGAAGACGGTGCAGTATTCCCTCGGCGAAATCGTTGGCCAGCACCACAGCATGTTTTGCCACCGCGCCGAGGTGGAGTCGCCGGCTTACAAAGCATTCTGGGCCTCCCTCAACCGCGGCGAATTCCACTCCCACCGTTTTGAACGGCGCAACAAGCAGGGTCAGACACTTTTTCTGGAAGCCTCCTACAACCCAATCTTCGATACCAACGGCCGCCTGTACAAAGTAGTGAAGTTCGCCAGTGACATCACCGAACAGGTCACCACCTTGCGTAACGCTGCCGACTCGGCCCACGCCACTTCGGTACAGAACGACGCCTGCGCCCGCAAGGGCTCGCAAGTGGTGCAGCAGACGGTGCAGATCATCGAAGAAATCTCCCGTGACCTGAATGAAGCGGCGTTGAGCATCGATGCGGTGAGCAAGCAGTCGGACATTATCGGCACCATCGTGCAGACCATTCGCGGGATTGCCGATCAAACCAACCTGTTGGCACTCAACGCGGCGATTGAAGCCGCCCGCGCGGGTGAGCACGGCCGTGGTTTTGCAGTGGTGGCGGACGAGGTGCGCAGCCTGGCGGCGCGTACCAGCCAGGCGACGATCGAGATTGTCGACGTGGTGCGCAAAAACCACGATTTGTCCCTGAGCGCGGTATCGAGCATGCAGTCGAGCCTGAGCCGTACCGGGCTGGGGGTGGAGTTGGCCAATGAAGCGGGGCAGGTGATCCTGGAGATCCAGGAAGGCTCGCGGCATGTGGTGGATGCCATCGGTCAGTTCAACTCCACCCTGCAACTGCAATAGCCCCCCAACGGAGCCGGCTTGCCGGCTCCTACACGGGTCAGATCGCCGCCAGGGTGTCTTTCACGGCCTTGATCTGCGGGTCGGCAGTCTTCTCGGCAAACTGCTGCGCCGCCTGCATTTTCAGGCGCTCAGTCACTTCCAGGGCAATGGCATTCTGCTGTTCGATAGGCATCGCTTTCACTTCTTCTTCGGTCAGGCCCTTTTCCTTGAGGATCTGATCGCGAATGCGCTCGGCCGGCGTCTTGGTCATGTACTCATTGAATTCTGTGCGAGCCTGGGTATTGGCTGAGGTGGCCGGCGTGGCGCTGGTCGGCGGCGTTGCTTGCAGTTGCAGGCGGGTCTTGGCAAACGCGGCATCCACATTGCTGGCCGTGGTGTCGGTAGCCTTTTGCGTTGCTTGCACCTGGGTTGCGGCAACGGCGTTCTGCACGTTCTGCATCACGCCGCTGTACAGCGCGCTGGCGGCGGCGTTGGCCGGGTCCAGGTCGGGGCGTTTGGACTGTTGGATCACGGACGAGACTTGGGTATTGACCAACATGATCGGGCACCTGTGGTTTTGAACGGTCCATAGGGTTTAGCAATTAGCGTGCCGGGACCTGAACCCCTGTGTTCATTGGCTGTGAGGGCAGTCTTTAGGCTGCAAGCGGGTTGCCGACGGCCAATGTTTGCCGTCGGCGGCCATTGCCTTCAGTAGGTGATGGGAATCTCGAAGACCTGGAAGGCATCGTCCTGCGGCTGATACCCAAGAACCCGTGTGGTCTCGCTCAAGTCCAGGCGCTTGAAGCGGTTATTGGAAATGCCATGGGCGATCAGGTGCTTTACCCCCTCGGCCTCCACCGAGCGTTGCAACAACTGCACGGCATCCCGAGGGCTGAGCCAGGCGCTGAGGTCGCGGGCGTTGTTCAGGTCGTGGGTTTCGGCAAATTCAAACGCGCCAATGCGTAACGCGATGGTGGAGAGTGGGGTTTTGGCAGCGTAATAGCCGCACAGCGCTTCGCCGTAGCATTTGCTCACGCCATACAGGTTGGCGGGCAGCACCGGCATGCCTGGGGTGATTTGCCGATCCACCGGGTAGCCTTCGATGGTCTGGGCGCTGCTGGCGAAGACCAGGCGCTTGACGTTGGCGGCCACGGCCGCTTCGAACAGATAGGTGGTGGCGAGGATATTGTTGGGGAGCAGTTCGTCGAAGGTGGCGCTGGCGTGGGGAATGCCCGACAGGTGCACAACCACGTCGATGCCGTCGAGCAGCGCGGTGAGGGCCGTTTTGTCACTCAAGTCGGCCTGCACGAAGCGATGGCCGTCGAGGGCGAAGCCCGGTGCGACGCGGTCGGTGAGGGTAAAGCGGTAGCGATCTTTCGACGCTTCGAAAAATGTCTTGCCGATCCTGCCGCAGGCGCCGGTGAGCAGTACGTTGAGTCCTTTCATCGTGTAATCCTTAGTTGTGACCGTCGAGGGCAAAGGCCTGGAAACCTGGGCGCTGGCTGAGCAGGGCGTAGTACGCATCGACAGCCGGGTAGGACGGGTGCTCCATGGGTGTCATCCGCCAGCGGTGCACCGACAGGCCGATCAGGATATCGGCGAGGCTGAAGGTGTCGCCAGCCACATAGGCGCCGGTTTTGCTCAGTTGCTGCTCCAGCAACCCCATCTTGTCGTTCCAACCGCGCACACCGCCAGCAATGCGCTGCGGCTCCTGGAAGTCCGGATTCTGGCGCACCAGGGCGTGGAAGGCATAGCCCCAGGACGGGTTGAGTTCGGTGGCTTGCCAGTCCATCCATTGCTCGACCCTGGCCCGTGGCGCGGGGGCGGTGGGCAGCAAGTCATGGCGCTGGTGCAAGCCCACCAGGTAGCGGCAGATGGTATTGGACTCCCACAGCACGCCGTTGTCGTCGATGATCACCGGGATCTGGGCGTTGGGGTTCAGGGCGAGGAAGGCGGGTGATTGGGTGGGGGTGAAGCCGATGCCCCAGTCTTCGCGCTCGTAGGGGATGTTCAGTTCCTGGCAGGTCCACAGGACTTTTCGTACGTTGATGGACGAAGTGCGACCCAAGATTTTCAGCGCGTGTCCCATGGTGCTTCCCTGGCAGGTGTGAGTTGGGCAATTTAGCAGGGGCCAGGTGGGCACGGTAAAAAAAGTGGGGGCTGGCAAGCCAGCTCCCACCTTTTTGATCGCGTCTGGGCTTTTAGTTGTGCGGTGTTTGCTGGTCCATCAGTGTGCCCATCAGCAACACGCCCAACTCGCTCAACTGGTGAATCGCCAGGGCCCTGTCACGGTCTTTGCCGGTCAGGTCTTCGGACAGGTCCAGCAGCAACGTGGTAACGGAGGAAAAGGTTTCATAGCTGTTGGCAATCAGGCTTTCGCTGCTGGCGCCGGAAGTGACGGTGAACAGGGTGGAAGGTTCGGGCGCCGGGGCGGTCGGGGGATTGAGGTAGTGATCAATGGCGCGGTGGGCGGCCTGGTTGAGTTTTGCGTCGTGAAGCGGGGGGTTGGGAGTAATTTTGAACATAAGGGTGTTCCTAATTCGGGCCGCTACCTCATCGCTACTAAACGAATTAGGGTGGCGGCTGCACGCAGGTTAGTAGACCGGTGAACACCCAAAGCCGGCGCGCCCGAAGGCGCCCTGCGCGCAGCCACCATCAAGCACAGACAAGGACGTCTGACAGGGGAAGCTCATGCACTTAGGTTGTTCAAGCTCAGGCTACTAAACCCGATCACCGAGAAGTTCAGCGACCGGGCCACCTTAGAGAGCCCCACCCAGGCGCACAAGCCGGCGGATTCTGACGCAACCGTAGGTAACGGAGCAAGGCGCTGCCAAAGAGTCAGTCTATTCCTACAGCTAATACCTAGGTGCTCTCGCGCACCTTCAACTCAAACCCCATATCCACCACCGGCCGGGCGATCTTGTTGCCGGCCATCACCGTCAGCAAATGCTCTGCCGCGCGTCGGCCAATGGCTTCGCGTGGGGTGCTGATGCTGCTCAGGCGCGGCACCATGAAGCTGGAGGCGGGCAGGTCGTTGAAGCCCAGCACCGCCACCTGCTGTGGCACTTTGATCCCGTGGCGCAGGGCTTCGAGCAGGGCGCCCTGGGCCAGGTCGTCGTTGCCGAAGAAGATCGCGTCCACGTCCGGGTGGCTGGCCAACAGTTGCAGGAACAACTCGCCACCCAGGCCCACCGACGAGGGGCGCGGGGTCAACAGTTCGAGGGCCGGGTCATACAGGCCGGCCTGTTGCAGGCCACGACGGAAACCCTCACCGCGCAGCAGTGTGCGCTGGTCCAGTTGCGCGCCGACATAGGCCAGGCGTTTGCGGCCCCGGGAGATCAGGTGCGCCGCAGCGGTTTCACCGGCACTGATCTGCGAGAAACCGACGCAGTTGAGGCCGGCCGTCGGGTCCAGGTCCATCATGTACACGCAGGGCACATTGCTCGACTCCACCATGCGCCGGGCGCTTTCGGTGCGGTCAAAGCCGGTCAGCAGCAGGCCCCGAGGCTGGTAGGCCATGTAGTTGCGCAACAGGTTTTCTTCTTCGTCCCGGGAATAGTGGGTGTTGCCGATCAGCACTTCGAAGCCCTTGGGCCGCAGCACCTGGTGGATGGCTTCCAGGGTTTCGATAAACAGCAGGTTAGACAGCGAGGGCACCAGCACCACCACCGACTGGCTGCGGGCCGAGGCCAGGGCGCGGGCGGCGGGGTTGACCACGTAGTTCAGCTCGGCGGCGGCTTTCTGTACTTTTTCCACCAGTTCGGTGGCCACGGTACTGATCCCGCGCAGGGCCCGGGAGGCGGTAATCGGGCTGACCCCCGCCAGGCGGGCAACTTCGTTAAGGGTAGGGCGACCCGTCGTGCGGGTATTTTTATCGTTCTTGGAGGTCATCAGGCGGCTTGCCAAACAAAAATCGAGGCACTAAGGTAGCGCTGTCTCCAAAGGCCTGCAAATACTTGCGCAAAGGGTTGCCTGATCCTTGCGCAAACAGTTGGAGAGGATGCACGCGTCACTCCATAAAAATGACAATTAGGCGCGGGAAAAGCCTGTTTTTGCACTAGCCTTAGGGCGTGCAAAGGTAGCGCTATCTGCGTCCTGAGGTGTTTCATGAGTCAACCTGTTACCGCCCTGGTCATCATGGGTGTTTCCGGCTGTGGCAAGTCCAGTGTCAGCGAGGCCCTGTGCCTGTTGAGCGGCGCCACCGCCATTGAAGGCGACAGCTTTCACCCGACTGCCAACATCGAAAAGATGAGCGCAGGCCATCCTCTCAACGACGACGACCGTGCCGGCTGGCTCGATATCCTCTGCGATGAGCTGCGCCGTGCGCTCAAGGCCGGCGAGCATCCGGTGCTGACCTGTTCGGCGCTGAAGAAAAAATACCGCGATCACCTGCGCGAAGCCGCGCCGGGCCTGGGCTTTGTCTTCCTCGAACTGACCCGCGAGGTGGCCGCCGACCGTGTGTCCCATCGCCCCGGCCATTTCATGCCGGCCAGCCTGATCGACAGCCAGTTCGCCACCCTCGAGTCGCCCATTGGCGAGCCGCTGACCCTGGCCCTCAATGCCAGTGAAGACAGCATCGAGGCGTTGGCCGCGCAGACCCACGCGTGGTGGCTGACCCACGGCTTTGAACCTTCCCGATGATTTTTTGGCTGAAAGATAGCGCTATCCGACGGCACGAAACTCAACACCCGCTTTAATAACAACAACAAACAGGAGACGACCCCCATGTTTGGCATGTCCCACGAGTCTTACCTGCTGCTCGATGCAGTGGTCACCATCATCGGGTTGATCGTGTTGATCACCCGGTTCAAGGTTCACCCCTTTATCGCCCTGATCATCGCCTCAGGTTTTCTGGGCCTGACCTCGGGCATGCCCGTGGACAAGATCATCAAGGCCTTCCAGGACGGTTTCGGCGGCGTGCTCGGGTTTGTCGGGATAATCCTGGCGCTGGGTACGATGCTCGGCAAGATGATGGCCGAATCCGGCGGTGCCGATCAGATCGCCCAAACCCTGATCCGCGCCTTCGGCAAGGACAAGGTGCAGTGGGCAATGATGTTCGCCGCCTTCCTGGTGGGCATCCCGCTGTTCTTCGAGATCGGCTTTGTGTTGCTGATCCCGCTGGTGTTTATCGTTGCGCGGCGCACCGGTGTGTCGCTGATCAAGATCGGCATCCCGCTGCTCGCCGGCCTCTCGGCGGTGCATGGCCTGGTGCCGCCGCACCCGGGGCCGTTGCTGGCCATCGGCGTGTTTGGCGCGGATATCGGCAAGACCATCCTTTACGGCCTGATCGTCGCCTTGCCCACCGCCATCATCGCCGGGCCGATCTTCGGTACGTTCATTGCCAAGTACATCCCCGGCAACCCGTCCCAGGAGCTGGTGGACCAACTGGCCCGCGAGTCCGACGGGAAAAACCTGCCGAGCTTCAGCATCACCCTGATCACCGTGCTGCTGCCGGTATTCCTGATGCTGCTCAAAACCTTCGCCGACATCGCCCTGCCAGACGGGCACATCGTGCGTAACTGGATGGACATGATCGGCCACCCGATCAGCGCCTTGCTCCTGGCGTTGCTGCTGTCGCTGTACACCTTTGGCCATCGCCAGGGCATCCATTCCAAACAGATCCTCAAGCTGCTGGATGCCAGCCTTGCGCCGACCGCCGCGATCATCCTGATCATCGGTGCCGGTGGCGGTTTCAAGCAGATGCTGGTGACCAGCGGCGTGGGTGACGTGATCGGCCATATGGCGGTGACGGCGCAGATCAACCCGATCCTGCTGGCCTGGCTGGTGGCCGCGGTGATTCGGATTGCCACGGGCTCGGCGACCGTTGCCACCATTACTGGCGCAGGCATTGTGGTGCCGGTGGTGGGGATGGTGCCGGGGGTCAACCTGGAGTTGCTGGTGCTGGCGACGGGGGCGGGGTCGTTGATTCTGTCGCACGTCAACGATGCAGGGTTCTGGCTGGTCAAGCAGTACTTCAACATGACCGTGGCCGAGACGTTCAAGACCTGGACGGCCATGGAGACCATCCTGTCCATCGTGGCGCTGGGCTTCATCATGTTGCTGTCGTTGGTGGTTTAAACCTTCACTGACATCACTGTAGGAGCCGGCTTGCCGGCGATAGCATCACCTCGGTATGCCTGGCACCCCGAGGTGTGTGCATCGCCGGCAAGCCAGCTCCTACATTGACCGTTGGATCGGGTTAGGCATCAGGCCTTGGTGACCAGGCCGTCGGCCCGGAACATGGCGCGGATCCCGCGCACCGCCTGGCGAATGCGGTCCTGGTTCTCGATCAGCGCAAAGCGCACATGGTCATCGCCATACTCGCCAAAGCCGATCCCCGGCGACACACACACCTTGGCTTCGAGTAGCAACTTCTTGGCAAATTCCAGCGAACCCATGGCAGCATACGCCTCGGGGATTTTCGCCCAGACGTACATCGACGCCTTCGGGTTCTCCACCATCCAGCCCAGCTCATGCAGGCCCTTGACCAGCACGTTGCGGCGCTGGCGGTACTGCTCGGCAATATCCTTCACACATTGCTGGTCGCCTTCCAGCGCGGCAATCGCCGCCACTTGCAGCGGGGTGAAGGTGCCGTAGTCGTGGTAACTCTTGATGCGCGCCAGGGCGTTGACCAGTTCTGCGTTGCCCACCATAAAGCCAATGCGCCAGCCGGCCATGTTGTAGCTCTTGGACAGGGTGAAAAACTCCACCGCAATGTCCTTGGCGCCCGGCACCTGCATGATCGACGGGGCTTTCCAGCCGTCGTAGACGATATCGGCGTAGGCCAGGTCGTGGATCACCAGCACGTCGTACTGCTTGGCCAGGGCGATCACCCGCTCGAAGAAATCCAGCTCCACGCACTGCGCGGTCGGGTTGGACGGAAAACCCAGGATCATCATTTTCGGCTTGGGGATCGAACCGCGAATCGCCCGTTCCAGCTCGGCAAAGAAGTCCACGCCGGGAATCAGCGGCACCGAACGCACCTGGGCGCCGGCAATCACCGCACCGTAGATATGAATCGGGTAGCTGGGGTTGGGCACCAGCACGGTATCGCCCTGGTCCAGGGTGGCCAGCATCAAGTGCGCCAGGCCTTCCTTGGAGCCGATGGTCACGATAGCCTCGGTTTCCGGGTCGATATCCACCTCATAGCGGTCCTTGTACCAGCGCGAAATAGCGCGGCGCAGGCGCGGGATGCCTTTGGAGGTGGAGTAGCCGTGGGTGTCTTCACGCTGGGCGACGGTCACCAGTTTCTCCACGATATGTGGTGGGGTCGGGCCGTCGGGGTTACCCATGCTCAAGTCGATGATGTCTTCGCCGCGCCGACGCGCAGCCATCTTCAGCTCGGCAGTGATATTGAAAACATAAGGGGGGAGTCGATCTATGCGCGCAAAGCGGCGCGGCGAACCTTGGTCTGCCATTGTTGCCTCGGAATACGTAAGCGCCCGGAACCGTCCGAGCGACGTCGGCCACTGCGGTGGCCTGCGGGGCAGACAATACGGGCGATGACAGCCGTTTGTCCAGATGGCGTAGGAAATTTTTCGGTCTGGAGTATGAAGCGAGTATGCCCCTATACTCGGTATGGTTTTGGTCACTCACCCATGGAGATTGTGCAGATGAACCAACAGGCAACGCTACCCCTGGAACCCCGCATGGAAGAGGGCAAGGCCATGGTGATCGCCGGGGTCGGCGGCCATTACGGCAAGGCTACCCTGGGGGACATTCCGAAGTTGTGGGAGCTGTTCGACACGTGCATCAAGGACATCAAGAAGCGCATTGGCGGCGTGACCTACGGCGTTTGCTACAACGCCACGCAAGAAGAATTCGATTACATCGCCGGCGTCGAAGTACCGGCCAAGCACGATGTGCCGGGCAACTTTGTATCCATTGAAGTGCCGGCCAATCGTTATGCCGTCTTCGCGCACTACGGGCCGGTGTATGCGCTGTCGCAGACCTATGAGCGGATCATGTTCGAGTGGTTGCCGACGTCGGGCTACAAGGTCGCCGGGCCGGATTTTGAGCGTTACAGCGCCGATTTCGATGTGGTTAAGGGCACCGGTACTGTGGAAATCTGGCTGCCTGTCGAAAAGTCCGCATAACCTGTACATCGCCTGATCCACCGCCATCGCAGGCAAGCCAGCTCCCACATTTGTATCGGGGTGTACTCAAAACCTGGTACCGCGCAATTACCTGTGGGAGCGGGCTTGCCCGCGATGGCGATCTCAGGGGCGCCCGAGCCGGCCAGGGCCTCAATACAACGTGGCCTTGACCCGCTCCGGCATCTCCCGATCATAGGCTTCGGCATCAAACTGCCCATCATTCAAACGCTTGTGGATGGCCCCCGCTGACGGCAGCGTTGAACGCTCTACATGCTTGTCCGGGTTCCAGCAATCGGAGCGCACAAAGGCTTTCGAGCAGTGGAAATACGCCGCCTCTACCTGCACCACAATCACCGAGCGTGCCGGCTTGCCATTGACCGCAAAGCTTTGCAGCAACTCAGGCTCGATGGAAATCTGCGCCCGCCCGTTGACCCGCAGGGTCTCGCCGATCCCCGGAATGATAAACAGCAGGGCAATCCGTGGATCCACAATCAGGTTACGCAAGGTATCGAGGCGGTTGTTGCCCGGCCGATCCGGGATCGCCAGCGTGCGTTCATCGATGATCCGCACAAACCCCGGCACATCGCCCCGAGGCGAGCCGTCGAGGCCATCGGCGCCTGAAGAGCTGACAATCACCAGCGGCGAGGCGTTGACCATCGCCTGGTAATCCTCATTGAGAAACGCGATTTCCTTGCGCAGGGCACGCTCGTGGGGCAGGCCGTAGAGGGTTTCGAGTTGGTCCAGGGTGGTTAGCATGGGAGTCTCCTTGCCGGTAATCAAAACAGTAGCGCCAACCGCCGCTCATAACCCACCCGCCCTTTATATGCTTCGCCCCGGTCTACCCAGCCCTGCTGCAAATACAAGCCCAGCGCCGCCACATTGTCGCTGTCCACCGACAACTCCAAGGCGCTGATCTGCGGCCAGGCCAGGCGGGCGGCGGCGGGTAGGGCTTGTAGGCAGGCCTTGCCAAAGCCTCGGCCCTGTTGGTGGCGATCGACTTGCAAGGCATGCAGTGTGGCGCTGTGTGCGTCGGCCCAATGGGGCAGGCAGGGCGGGCGCTTGAGCAGCAGGAAGGCCACGGGAACGTCGTCGGCCAGCAGGGCGAAGCCCTTGATGCCGGGGCTTGGGTTGACCTGCAGGCTGTTCAGCGCGCAGTAGATATCACCGCTATAGGCCAGTTGCTCGGGGTGGACTTCGAGGCTGGCGAGTTGCTGTTGCTGGGTAGCAGTCAGCGTCTCATAGGGCGCGAGGCGGGTTTCCATCGAGCAGATATCCGAAGTCCTACAGGGAAGTCGCAAATTCTAGCGGCTTTATCCTTGGCGAAATTATTTTTTGTAGGCTTGTCGATTCAAAGGCGGGTCATTCGACTAAGGGTGTCTTCCGTGATTTTCCACCCCGAGGAGTATCGCCATGAGCAACCCAATCAACACCCTGATCGAGCAATGGAAACACGCGGTGGTCGCCAAGGATGTCGAGCAGATTGTCAGCTTTTACGCCGACGATATCGTCGCGTTCGACGCCGTCAATGCCCTGCAGTTCAAAGGCAAGGCGGCCTACCGCGCCCATTGGCAGGCCTGCATGGAGTTTTGCCCAGGCCCAGGGGTTTTTGACTTCCATGAACTGCATATCGTCGCCGCCGATAACAGCGCCTTTGCCCACTGGCTCGCGCACTGTGGTGGCTCTGGGCCAGATGGCGTGCTGAAAACCTGCTGGATGCGCGTCACCGCCGGTTATCAACGTATCGACGGCCAATGGAAGGTGGTGCATGAGCACTGGTCTGCGCCTTTCGATATGGAAACCGGCGCCGGTCTGTTCGACCTGAAACCTTGAGCGCTGCCAACTATAGTCAGTAGTCCGAAAACGGAGAACACCATGAAATACCTGTGCCTGGTCTACAGCGCCGAAGCCTTGCTGCACAGCCTGCCCGACAGCCCCAAGGACCCGGAATGCCACGCCTATGCCGAGGCGGTCCACGGCAGTGGCCGCATGCTCGCGGCCGAGGCCCTGGAGCCGGTGAGCACGGCCACCACCGTGCGCATGCGCAACGGCAAGTTATCGATCACCGATGGGCCGTTTGCCGAAACCAAGGAGCAGCTTGCCGGCTTCTATCTGATTGAAGCCCGGGACTTGAATGAGGCGCTGCAAGTGGCCGGCGGCATCCCGGCGGCACGGGTCGGCAGTGTGGAAGTACGTCCCGTGCGTGATTTGAATCTCTGAACCCAACAATCACAAGACTCAGGAGGTTTATCCATGAACACTCAACCCGCTGCATTCGAACTGTCCATCAGCCGCATGATCGACGCCCCGCCGAGCCGGGTGTTCCGTGCCTGGACCGAGCCTGCGTTGTTGCAGCAATGGTGGGGCCCACACGGCATGACCACGCCGGAGTGCGAAATGAACCTGTGGGTCGGTGGTCTGTTTCGCACCCTGATGCGCGCGCCCGACGGCAGCGAGTATCCGACCCAGGGCGTGTTCCTGGAGATCGACGCGCCGCGCCGCCTGGTGTTTACCGATGCGTTCCTGCCCGGCTGGATCCCATCGGGCAAGCCGTTCATGAGCGCCGAAGTGACCTTCGAGGACGTTGCCGGCAAGACCCGCTACACCGCGCGCGCCATGCATTGGACTGAAGCCGACAAACAGGCCCACGAAGCCATGGGCTTTCACCAGGGGTGGGGCGAGAGCCTGGACCGGCTGGTGGCGCTGGTGACCCAGGGCATGCCCGATTGACCGTCAAGGCCCGGGTCGAGGCGGTCTACCGCAGTGACTCGCGGCGCGTCCTGGCGACCTTGATTCGCCTGCTGGGGGATTTCGATCTCGCCGAAGAAGCCTTGCACGAGGCGTTCTTCGTCGCGGTCGAGCGCTGGCAGCAGGATGGCGTGCCCGACAACCCTGGGGCGTGGCTGGTGTCGACCGGGCGCTTCAAGGCCATCGACCGCTTGCGCCGCCAGGCCCGTTTCACCCCGTTGCTGCAGGAGCAGGCCGATGCGCTGGAAGCGGCTGACTGGAGTGCCGAAGACGTGGAAGACGACCGCCTGCGCCTGATCTTCACCTGCTGCCATCCGGCGCTGGCGGCCGATGCGCAAGTGCCGCTTACCCTGCGTGAGATTTGTGACCTTAGTACCGAGGAAATTGCCCGGGCCTTCCTGGTTACGCCGGCCACCATTGCCCAACGCATCGTGCGCGCCAAGGGCAAGATCCGCGAGGCGAAAATCCCCTACCAAGTTCCAGGGCTGGCGGAGTTGCCTGAGCGCCTGGACAGCGTACTGCGCGTGATCTACCTGGTATTCAACGAGGGTTATTCGGCGTCCATGGGCGCCGACCTGACCCGTGACGACTTGACCCGCGAGGCCATACGCCTGGGCCACCTGCTCCTGGAGTTGCTGCCGGAGCCGGAAGTCATGGGCCTGCTGGCGTTGATGCTGCTCCATGAGTCCCGGCGCCCAGCCCGGTTATCGCCCGCTGCTGAGTTGGTGCTGCTGGATGAACAGGACCGGACGTTGTGGGATGCCGCGTTGATTGCCCAGGGCTGCGCGTTGGTGGAGCAGGCCCTGGCCACCCGGCGTTTTGGCCCTTACGGCCTGCAAGCAGCAATTGCCGCGGTGCACGCCGAGGCGCCGAGTGCGGCGCAGACCGATTGGCCACAGATTATTGGCCTGTATGACGTGCTGCTGAGGATGCTGCCGTCCCCGGTGATCGAGCTCAACCGCGCCGCCGCCGTGGCCATGCGCGATGGGCCATTGGCGGGGTTGCAACAGGTCGAGGGGATCCTGGCGCGCGGCGAGTTGCTGGATTACCACCTGGCGCATTCAGCGCGTGGCGAGTTCTGCCGGCAATTGGGGCGGATGAAAGAGGCGCGCCAGGCGTATGAAAAAGCCCTGTGCCTGACCCAGCAAATGCCAGAAAAACGCTTCATCGAACGACGCCTGGCAACCTGCACCGATAGGCCTGTGTAGGCGCCGGCGGAGGTTATTCGAGCATCTTTTCCAGCAACCAACTCCCCGCCGGGCCCGGCGGGTGTTGCCGCGACCACAACGCATCCACCGCCACCGAGCGCGGCCAGCCGCGAGCCTTGAGCTCCACCAGTTGGCCATTGGCAAAGCGCTCCACCAACCAGCTCGGCAAGGGGGCCCAGCCAAAACCGAGGATGGCCATTTCCATCAGCATCAAAAAGCTGGGGGCGGACCAGACTCGGCCGGTCAGCCGGTTTTCATTGGGGTTGATGATGCTTGCCAGGCGCAGCTCCCGGTGCTGTTGCAGGGTTTGCTGGTCGATGCCATCGAGGCTGGCCAGTGCGTGCCGCGGGGACACAAACAGCGCAAGTTGTGCGCGCTCCTCGATGGTGGCATGGGTCAGGTCTGGCGGGTAGACCTCCTGCGCCTCGATAAACGCCAACTGCGCGCGCCCGCTTTGCACCAGGGCGATGAGGTCTTCGCATTCGGCAATCAACCACTCCAGCTCCAGGTCCGGATAGCGCTGCTCCAGGGAGCCGAGCAGCGTTTCAAAGCGCCCCGACTGATAGGTATCAGACATGGCAATACTGAGCTTGGGCTCCAGCCCCTGGGATAACTGGCTGGCGGCAAGCTCCAGGCGACTGCTGGCCTCCAGCACCTGCTCGGCCCGTTGCAGCAGAACGTGCCCGGCCGGGGTCAGGCTGGGCTTGCGGCTGCTGCGGTCGAACAGCACCACGTCCAGATCAATCTCCAGGCTGGCCACTGCGGCGCTGACTGTCGACTGGCTCTTGCCCAGCTTGCGCGCCGCCGCCGAAAACGAGCCTTGGGTCGCCGCCTGCACAAACGCTTGCAACACTTCATGAGAAGCCATGATCTATCGCCTTGATCGATGGTTATTGATTATGAAGTATCGTTTCAGAGCGCGATGATGGCAACCCAAGACATTCACAGAGCAACACCTATGAACACCACCAAGTCCATCACCGAACGTGTTTTCCAGGCCCTTGGCTTCGAAGGCCTGGCCTTGCTGATCTGTACCCCGTTGCTGGTCTGGATCACCGGTCGCCCAGCGCTGGAAATGGGCGCGGTGACCCTGGCCATCAGCCTGTTGGCGTTGACGTGGAACATGATCTTCAACAGCGTGTTCGATCGCCTCAAGGTGCGCCTGCAACTGGCCAATAGCGTCAAGACCCGGATCATGCACGCCCTGCTGTTCGAGGGTGGGCTGATTCTGTTTGCCGTACCGCTGATTGCCGCGTGGCTCAATATCAGCCTGATGCAGGCGTTTATCCTGGATATCGGCGTGCTGCTGTTCTTCCTGCCGTACACCTATGTGTACCACTGGGGCTACGACGTGCTGCGGGAAAAGTTCCTGCAGCAACGTGCGCCAGAGCAAGTGTGAGGGTCAGACGAACATTCCGCCCGACGCCTCGATACGCTGCCCATTGATCCATTTGCTGCCATCGGCCAGCAAGGTGGAGATCGCCCCGCCAATGTCGTCCGGCAAGCCGACCCGACCCAGGGCCGTGTTGCTGGCGACAAAGGCATTGATGCCGGCGTTGTCGCGTACCGCGCCGCCACCGAAGTCGGTCTCGATGGCACCGGGGGCGAGGGTGTTGACGCTGATCCCCCGTGCGCCCAATTCCTTGGCCTGGTAACGGGTCAGCACTTCCACCGCGCCTTTCATTGAGGCGTAGGCGGCATAACCGGGCAGGCTGAAGCGGGCCAGGCCGCTGGAGATATTGATGATGCGCCCGCCATCGACGAGCAGCGCCAGGAGCTTCTGGGTCAGGAAGAACGGGCCCTTGAGGTGGATCGCGACCATTTGATCGAACTGCGCTTCGGTGGTCTCGACAAAGCTGGCATGGGTGCCGATCCCGGCGTTGTTGATCAGGAAATCGAAATGCGCCTGGGCGAAATGCGCTTGCAGGACCTCGCCGAGCTGGCTGACAAACCCGTCGAACGTGGCGCTCTGGCTTACATCCAGTTGCAGCATGGCGGCGCGGCCGCCGAGCTGTTCAATCTCTGCGACCACCGCCTGGGCCTCAGCGGCCTTGCTGTAGTAGGTGCCGACAATGTCGATGCCTTGCGCGGCCAGATGCAGGGCAGTGCTTTTGCCCAAGCCACGGCTGGCGCCGGTGATCAATGCGATTTTACGGGTCATGGTGCAGTCCTCGGAGCGGGTGGGTAATGGTGGAATGAGTGTATTTGTCCGGGTATTGCGTGATAAACAGAGTGAATCCGGAATCACTGGTCGGATCAGTCGAACAATCACGGGGCACCACCATGAACAAGCTGGACCTGTTGCGTACCTTTGTGCGGGTCACCGAACTGTCGAGTTTCACCCAGGCCGGCGACAGCCTGGGGCTACCGCGCTCGACGGTGTCCGAGCAGGTGCGCGCCCTCGAAGACCTGTTGGGCACGCGCCTGTTGCAGCGCACCACGCGCAAGGTGCAGGCGACCCAGGACGGGCGCGTGCTGTATGAGCGCAGCAAGGACCTGCTGGCCCATATGGAAGAGCTGGAGGGGTTGTTTCGCCAGGACGAGGCGCAATTGACCGGGCGGATCCGTATCGACATGCCCAATGTGATGGCACGTAAGGTGATCCTGCCGCACCTGCCGGAGTTTATGGACCGGCACCCCTTGATCGAGCTGCAAATCAGCAGCTCCGACCGCCAGGTCGACCTGCTGGCCGAAGGTTTTGATTGTGTGTTGCGCGTGGGCGTACAACCAGACCAGTCCGTGGTGGCGCGCCTGTTGTGCAGCATGCCGATGATCAACTGCGTAAGCCCCGGTTACCTGCAACGCTATGGCGAACCCAAGACCCTGGGCGATCTGGCCGCCCATCAACTGGTGCATTACGTGCGGCCGCTGGGTGCGCGCTCCGCGGGTTTTGAATATGTGCAGGGCAACAAGGTGCAACGTATTGCCATGGCCGGGCGGGTCACGGTCAGCAGCACGGATGCGTACCAGTCGGCATGCCTCGCCGGTTTCGGGATCATTCAGGTACCGGGGCTGGGCATCCGCGAATTGCTCGAAAAGGGCGAATTGGTGGCGGTGCTCCCCGACTATCCCGCGCCTGCGCTGGATGTATCGATGCTGTATGCCGGCCAGCGCCACTTGCCGCTACGGGTACGGGTGCTGATGGACTGGTTGTCGGCCACCTTGAAGGCCCAGCTTTAACGGCGTGTCGATAGTTGCTGGGGGGCGAGGAAGGCATCGTGGAAGTAGTCGCGAAACGCCTGCATCGCCGGGGTAAAGGTGCGCTCACGGTGCCAGGCCAGGCCGACGCTCATGGGCGCGACCTTGTCAGTCACGCTCAAGGTCTCGATGCGCTTGCCTTCCAGGGACCAGGGGCGGTGGACCAGGTCGGACAGAATCGCCACGCCACTGCCATTGGCCACCATACTGCGCACCGCCTCTACCGAACTGGTGCGCAGCCGCACCTTGGGCGTCTGCCCGGCCTGCTCCCAATAACGCATGGCACTTTGCTCGGCCTCGTCCACAGTCAGCAGGATATAGGGTTCCTGCGCCACATCCGCCAGGCTCACCGCACGCCGTTCACACAGCGGGTGGTGGCTGGGCAGCCACAGGCGGCGTTCGGAATTGAACAGGATTTGCGAGACGATATCCGGGTGGGTGAGGTTGGCGGTGAGCACCACGGCCATCTCGAACTGGCCATCCAGCATCCCTTGTTCGATGGCCTGGCGCTCCTGCTCGAAGACTTCGATGCTCACGTCCGGGTGCCAATGCTCCAGGCGTTGCAAGTGGTGCGGCAGGAAGTAACCCAACACCGTGTAACTGGCCGCGACTCGCAGCACGCCGCTGGCGCGCAAGTCTGGCAGCGGGCTGCTGAGGGCATCGTCGACACTGCGCACAATCACGTAGGCACGGTTGAGAAAATGCCGGCCGGCGTCGGTCAGGTTCATGCCCTGGGCCGAGCGTACAAACAGCTGGGCGCCGAGCATGGCTTCCAGCTCCTTGATCGCGGTGGTCACTGCCGACTGGGAGATATTCAGGTGAATCGCCGCCTGGGAAATCTGGCCGATTTCGGCGGTGGCGACAAAGTAGCGAACCTGGCGCAGCGTAAGCGACATGGGGATTTCTCTTGGGGGTATCTGATTTTCCGAAGATACCCTATCTGATAATAGATCTTCCCAAGGGGTCAAGGGCCAGCCTATTTTCCTTGGCACGAACCCTTGCGGAGCAGCCCCGATGCAGACAGTGGATTTCAACTCGGACATGGGCGAAAGCTTCGGCCCCTGGACCATTGGCGACGGTGTGGACAATGAGCTGATGGCGTTTATCAGCTCCGCCAACGTCGCCACCGGCTTTCATGCCGGCGACCCCGGCACCATGCGCCGCACCATCGAGCGCGCCAAGCAGTTGGGCGTGGCCATTGGCGCGCACCCGGGCTTTCGCGACCTGGTGGGGTTCGGCCGCCGCCACATCAACGCCCCGGCCCAGGAACTGGTGGACGACATGCTCTACCAACTGGGCGCCCTGCGCGAATTGGCGCGGGTGCAGGGCGTGACCTTGCAGCACATCAAGCCCCATGGCGCGCTGTACATGCACCTGGCCCGGGACGAAGAAGCGGCCCGCCTGCTGGTGGAAAACCTGCAACGCCTGGAGCCTGAACTGCTGCTGTATTGCATGCCCGGCTCGGTGATCTGGCGCATTGCCAAGGAACTGGGGCAGCCGGTAGTACGCGAGTTTTATGCCGACCGTGAGTACGATCTGTCCGGCTCCATCGTGTTTACCCGCAACGTGCGCGCCCTGGACCCGGCGACAGTGGCGGCGCGTGTGCTGCGGGCCTGCCAGACGGGGCTGGTGCGCACCGTCGAGGGCGAAGACCTGTTTATCGAATTCGATTCCATCTGCCTGCACAGCGATACGCCGGGCGCCCTGGACCTGGTGGAGGCGACCCGCAGGGCCCTGGACCAGGCGGGGATCGTGGTGCGCACACCCGTCTGAACCGCAGCCCCTGCATGATTTTTGCCTGCCTTTCTACAATGATTCCAAGAGGAACAGACATGGCTGAAACATCCCCGATTCGCTACAGCTTTGGCGCCGATGAGCATTTGTTCGCCGAGGTCAGCGAAAGCATGTCCCTGGAGGCGTTCTTCAAGGGCATGGCCGTCACCCGTGCGGTGCAGCGCCTGGAGCTGCCCGGCGTGCTGGATATCTGCCTGGCCAACGCCTCGTTCCAGATCCGCTTCGACCCCGACCTGATCGCCCCCCAGGTGCTGCTCGATGCGGTGCAAAGCGCCGAGGCCCAGGCCGTGGCCGAGCGCACCTTGCACACGCGGATCATCGAGATTCCGGTGCTGTACAACGACCCCTGGACCCATGAAACCCTGATGCGTTTTCGCGACCGACACCAGGACCCGACGGGCACTGACCTTGAGTACGCGGCGCGGATCAATGGCCTGGCGGATGTCGAGGCGTTTATCGCAGCCCATAGTGGCGCGCCGTGGTTTGTGTCGATGGTCGGCTTTGTGGCGGGCCTGCCGTTCATGTTCCAGATGGTCGAGCGCGAACGCCAGTTGCAGGTGCCCAAATACCTGCGCCCACGCACCGACACGCCAAAGCTGACCCTCGGCCATGGCGGCTGTTTCGGCTGTATCTACTCAGTGCGCGGCGCGGGGGGTTACCAGATGTTTGGCGTGACCCCGGCGCCGATCTACGACCCGGCCCAGCAGTTGGCCTATCTCAAGGAACACATGGTGTTCTTCCGCCCCGGCGATATCGTGCAATTCAAGCCCATCGACCGGGATGCCTACGACTTGGCGGTGGCCGAGGTGGAGGCCGGGCGTTTCGATTTGCGCATTCGCCCGGTGGAATTTTCCCTGGACGCTTTTTTTGCCGACCCGGTCGGCTACCCGAAAACCCTGCAGGAGGCGCTCGTATGATCAAGGTGCTCAAGCCCGGCCTGGCCACCTCCGTGCAGGACCTGGGGCGTGAAGGGTATTACCACTTGGGGATCCCGCCGTCCGGCGCCCTGGATCAGTACGCCTTGAGTGCGGCCAACCATCTGGTGGGCAATCCGGCGGGGGCGGCGGGGTTGGAATGCACACTGATTGGCCCGCAGCTGGAGTTCCAACAGGACGCCCTGGTGGCACTCAGTGGCGCGCTGATGTCTGCGCGCCTGGACGGTGAAGTGGTGCACCAGGACACGGCGTTCCAGGTGCGTGCCGGTCAGGAGCTGCGCTTTGAGTTTCCCCTGGCCGGGGCGCGCACCTACCTGGCGGTGGCCGGGGGGATCGACGTGCCGCTGGTGTTGGGCAGCCGCTCCACTTACACCCTCGGTGCGCTGGGCGGTTTCCACGGGCGGCGCTTGCAGGAGGGCGATCTGTTGCCTATCGGCCAGACCTGCGGCCAAGGCCGTGCCGGCAATAGCTTGCCGATGGCCTTGCGCCGCTCGGTGGGCGGCGATGTGACATTACGCGTGGTGCCGGGCTTGTACTACGAGCGCCTGACGCCCGCAGCCAAAAGCAGCTTTTTCGCCGAGCCCTGGACCGTGGGTTCCGAGGCCGACCGGATCGGCTACCGCTTCAAGGGCGGCAGTGCCTTGAGCTTCCAGCCACGGGAGCAGCCATTTGGCGCGGGCTCCGATCCATCGAACATCGTCGACAGTTGCTACCCCATCGGCTCGATCCAGGTCCCGGCTGGCCTGGAGCCGATCGTGCTGCACCGCGATGCGGTATCAGGCGGCGGCTACGCGATGATCGGCACGGTGATCAGCGCCGACCTGGACCTGATCGGGCAGATGCAGCCCAACCAGCGAGCGGGGTTTGTCGCAGTGACGCTGGAGGAGGCGCTGGAGGCGCGGCGGGTGTACAAGAAGCGGCTCAAAGCGATGGCTGGCTTATTCGCGGGCTAAGCCATCACACAAAAAAATGTGGGAGCGGGCTTGCCCGCGATAGCGGTGTGTCAGTCAAATATTTCTAACCTGATCCACTGCCATCGCGGGCAAGCCCGCTCCCACATTTTGCTGTGTGGTGATTCAGAAGATTTGGGTAAACAGCCAATACAGACTGCCCGACAGTACAATCGCCGCCGGCAACGTCAGCACCCAGGCCATCAGCAAATTGCGGATGGTCTTCATCTGCAAGCCGCCGCCATTGGCCACCATGGTCCCGGCCACGCCCGAGGACAGCACATGGGTGGTGGATACCGGCAAGCCAAACATATCGGCAGCGCCAATCGTCAGCATGGCCACGGTTTCGGCCGAGGCGCCCTGGGCGTAAGTCAGGTGGGTCTTGCCGATTTTCTCGCCGACGGTCACCACGATGCGCTTCCAGCCGACCATGGTGCCCAGGCCCAGGGCGATGGCCACGGCGATCTTCACCCACAGCGGGATAAAGCGTGTGGCGTTGTCGATCTGTTGCTTGAACAGTTGCAGCTTGCCCTGGGTGTCGGCATCGAAATGACCGACCTTGCCCTTGTCCATCAGGCGAATGGTTTCGCTGGTCAGGTACATGTCGTTACGCACGTTGCCCATCGCCTCGGCCGGTACCTTGGCCAGGGAGCCGTAGCCTTTGACTTGCTCACCGATATGCCCGGTCAGGGCGGCGAGGGCGGGGATCAGCTCGGGCGTGACGTCCTTGGTGCGCACATAGGTCGACAGAATCGGCCGTGGATCGGCTGGCGCCGCTTGTGGTGCGCTCTTGACCAGCGCTTGCTGGGTGACTTCTGCCACAGCGGCAAATTGCAGGGATTGATCGGCCGGCATGGTGCGGTTCAAGGCGTAGGCCATGGGCAACGTGCCCACCAGGATCAGCATGATCAGGCCCATGCCTTTTTGGCCATCGTTGGAGCCGTGGGCGAAGGACACGCCGGTGCAGGTCACGATGAGCATGCCGCGAATCCACCACGGCGGCGGGGTGTTGCCCTTGGGCGCCTTGTACAGCGCGCGGTTTTTCACAAAGGCCCGCAGTGCCAGCAACAGCAGGGCGGCAAAGCCGAAGCCGATCAGCGGTGACAGCAGCAGCGCATAGCCGATCTTGATCGCCTGGGCCCAATCCACGCCGCTGGTGCCGTCACGGCCATGCATCAGGGCATTGGCCACGCCCACGCCGATGATCGACCCGATCAGCGTATGGGAAGACGACGCCGGCAGGCCCAGCCACCAGGTGCCGAGGTTCCACAGGATCGCGGCGATCAGCAGGGCAAAGATCATCGCAAAACCGGCGGAAGAACCGACCTGCAAAATCAACTCCACCGGCAGCAGGGCAATGATGGCAAAGGCCACCGCGCCACTGGACAGCAGCACCCCGAGGAAATTGAAGAACCCCGACCAGACCACGGCGAATTGCGGCGGCAGCGAGTTGGTGTAGATCACGGTCGCCACGGCGTTGGCGGTGTCATGGAAACCGTTGACGAATTCGAACCCCAGGGCAATCAACAAGGCCACGCCCAGCAGCAGGAATGGGGTCCAGGTGGTGACCACCGTTCCCAGTTCGTGCATGTCGTGCATCAGGCTGTAGGCGGTGAACAACAGGCCCATGGCGAGCACTGCGAAGAACATGATCACCGTGAACAGGCCGGGTTTCTTGTCCAATTGCGGTTTTGCGTCAGTGGCGCCAGCCTGGGGCGAGGCAGTCAGGGAAGGGGTGGCCATGCCGGAGCATCCAGTGTGGGGAGGATGTTTCCCATGATCGTTGCAGAATGTTACAGAGATGCTGCGTCAAGTCAGTGTTTGGTGGATTGAGATAACCGCCGGTCCACAAATTCTGGGTAGGCGCCGGTTCAGTAATCCTGGCGCTTGCGAAATGCCCATCTGCCGGCAATCAAGGTGAACGTCGCCACCAACGCCACCAGGATCCAGAACCCCTCGGGGTCCTGGGATAGCGGCACACCTCCGACGTTCATGCCAAAAAAACCGGCAATGATATTGATCGGCAGCGCCAGTACCGTCACCACCGTCAAGGTGAACAGCGTGCGGTTGCTTTGTTCGTTGAGGTTGGCGGCGATTTCTTCTTGCAACAACTTGATCCGTTCGCCCAGGGCCGTGAGGTCGTTGATGATCAGGGCGAACTCTTCGGTGGATTTGCGCAGCTCCTTCACGTCCTCCTTTTGCAGCCACTGCGGCGGGCGGTTGAGCAGGCGCAGCAGCGAGCCCGGCTCCAGGGCCAGCAGGCGTTGCAGGCGCACCAGCACCCGGCGCATGGCCCCCAGTTCGGCGCGGTTGGTGGACAGGCGCGAGGACAGCAACTGGTCTTCGATCTGGTCGACGCTGAGGCTGGTCTTGCGCACGATCTGCGTCAGCACCTCGCCTTGGTCACGCAGCAGATGCACCAGCAACTCCAGGGGCGAGCGGAAGTGTTCGCCGGCCTTTACCGATGAGCGCAGCTTGTCCACCGAGTGCAGCGGTTGCAGGCGCGCACTGATCAGCAGGCGGCTGCGAGCGCAGACCCACAAGGTGGAAATGTCCGATGACATCATGCTGCTGAAGTTGAACACCACGTCGTTGACCACCGCCAGCAAGGCCGAGTCCACATGTTCGATACGGGTGGAGCGCGAGCCCTCGTGCAAGGCCTCGAAGAACTCCGGCGGCAACTCCAGGTGCGCCTGCATCCAGCGCTGGCAGGCGGCGTGGGTCAGGTTCAGGTGCAGCCACAGGAATTCATCGGGGTCGGCCGGGGCGTGCAAGGCCTTGAGCACGGTTGCCGAGTCGATCTGCTCGGCTTTCTCGCCGGGCCGAAAGCGGAAACCGTAAAGCAGGCCAAACAGGTCGGAGTCCTGGTGGCCGTGGTCGATGCTGTGGTTCATGGGGGCTCGCAGAGGCAGGCGATGGGCGCGCGTTGCGCAATCATTGCAAGGGGATTTGACAGTTTTGTGTCAGCTACGGGTCGCTCCCGCCCGACCGCTCATCCACTGGGCTCAAGAAGCGTCTGGCCCGGCCGATTCAAGGCGCAAGCATGCCATTGGATTGGCTGTGCGTTGGTTGACAGGGATGTTGCGGTGCAGGTCCCCATTTCCCTGTTTCGAGGCTTTTCCCCGATGAGTTTTTTGCGAAAGTCCTTGAGAGCACAGATCCTGTCGTTGCTCGGTGGCAGCTTGTTGGCAATGCTATTGATTGCCTTGGCGTGTTTTCATTTTCTCTCCAGCGGTGTGCAGAGTTATCGCAGTTTGCTGGAGGGGCCGTTGCAGACCTCACAGCTGATCGATGAGGCCAACGTGCAATTCAAGGTCCAGGTCCAGGAATGGAAAAACGTCCTGCTGCGTGGCAAACAGCCCCAGGACATGGACAAGTACTGGGGGCAATTCCAGGATCGGCAACGGGAAGTGCAGGGCATCCTCGCGCGCCTGGTGGCCAACACCGAGGGCGATCCAGGCTTGAGCCGTCGCCTGGACACCTTGCGCCAGGAGCACCAGTTGCTGGGCGTGGCTTACCAGAAGGGGCGTGATGCGTACGTGGCCGCCGGTGCCGATGCGGCGGCCGGGGACAACGCGGTCAAGGGCGTGGACCGCGCGGTGAGCGAACAGATGAGCGCGCTGGTCACGCAACTGCATGAGCAGGGCAAGTTGCAGTCGCTGGCAATCAGCGCCTATGCCGAACGTACCGTGATGCTGGGCTTGGCGGTGATGGTGCTGTCTGGGGTGCTGATCGGTCTGTTCAGCCTGTGGTTGATCAACCGCAACCTGATTTTGCCGATCCGGGGCCTGATCGACTATGTAGCCCAATTGAGCCATGGCCGGTTTGCCGAGCGCGTTGCCAGCCAGCGCCAGGATGAGCTGGGGCACTTGGCCCAAGCCGCCAACACGTTGCGTGATTTTCTCGCCGAAACCTTCGGCCGCCTGCAGCGCAGTGCCAAGGACCTGGTGAGCGCCAGTGGCGAGCTGAATTCGATTGCCGGGCAGATGGCGACGGGCACCCAGGACCAGTTCAGCCGGACCGACCAGGTGGCGACGGCGATGACCGAAATGTCCGCCACCGCCCAGGAAGTCGCGCGCCACGCGGCCAGTGCCTCGCGAGCGGCGGACGAGGCCGATCACTCGGCCCGTGAAGGCGGCCAGGTGATGCAAGTGACCATTGCCACCATCGGCCAGATGCGCAACGAGATCCTCAACACCGGTGGCATCATCCGCCGCCTGGAAGCCGACAGCGTGCGCATCGGCACGGTGCTGGAAGTGATTCGCGGGATCGCCGAACAAACCAACCTGCTGGCCCTCAATGCGGCAATCGAGGCGGCGCGAGCGGGCGAAGCCGGGCGTGGCTTTGCGGTGGTGGCCGATGAAGTGCGCAGCCTGGCGCAACGCACGGCGGCGTCGATCATCGAGATCAACCAGATTATCCAGGCGGTGCAGACGGGGGCGGTGGACGCCGCCGAGGCGATCATCAGCGGCCAGTCGTGCAGTGACGAGAGTGTCGAAAAAGTCACCCAGGCCGGGGCGATGCTCAGTCATATCACCCAGGCGGTGGAGGCGATCCGCGACATGAACCGGCAGATCGCCACGGCGGCCGAGGAGCAAACCTCGGTGGCCGAGGATATCTCGCGCAACATCACGCAAATCACCACGGTGGCCACCGCCAACCTGGACAACGTGCAGCGCACCGAAGCCGCCAGTCATAACCTGCGGGGCTTGTCGGCCGAGCTCAATGAAGTGACCGCGCGCCTGAGTGCCTGACCAGACACAACTGCGCCGCCCGAAGGCGGCGCGTTGTGTGGCTGGGGCAACTTAAGTGTCTTGTTTGTTTTCCAGCACTTCGCCGGTCTTGGCGTCGAGCTTCACATCCCACTTCTTGCCAGTGGTGTCGGTCAGGTCAACTTCGTAGACCAGGCGCCCGGCTTCGTTATCCAGCTCAGTGTCGTTGATGGTGGCGCCGGCATGTTTGGCCAGGGCGGCGGCGTTCAGCTGTTCAAATGGCTTCACGGCGCCCGATTGCAGCAGGCTTGGAATCTGGTCCGGGCGAACATCGGCCTGGGCCAGGCCGGCGGTCAGGGTCAGGGCGGCAGCGGCGAACAGAGCGGTCAGGTTTTTCATGATGGAGTCCTTTGGGGTGAGCTGTTTAAGTGGGATCAGATTACCTCGCGCAACTTAATTCACCCTTAATTGTGTAGGACGTTTGCGTTGTTTGTTCAATCGCCCCGTGCCGGGAGATTTCATGCTGGTGTCTCACCCACGGGAGACACTTATGAAACAGATATTGGCTTGGCTATACGCCCCCTTGTTCTGGGCAGGGTTTATTGGCGCGGGGCTCTGGTTGGTCACCCTAGGCGCCTCGCAGTGGCTGCTGGCGGTGTTTGCGCTGGCCATCGGCGTGTCGTTTATCGCCGAGCTGTGCTTGCCCTACGAGCCCCAGTGGAACCGCAGCCTGGGCGACCGACGCCGGGATGTCCTCCACGCGCTGGTCAATGAAAGCCTGAACGCCCTGGGCTTGCTGGCATTGCCGCTGCTCACGGCATGGCTGGCCATCGAGGGCGCCTGGCCGCGCGCCTGGCCGCTGTGGGCGCAATTGCTGTTGGCGATCATCATTGCCGACGCGGGCATCACCCTGATGCATTACGCCAGCCACCGCATCGCCGCACTCTGGCGTTTGCATGCGGTGCATCACAGCGTGCAGCGGCTCTATGGGTTCAATGGCTTGATGAAGCATCCCTTGCACCAGATGCTCGAGGCCACGGCGGGTTTGCTGCCGCTGATCCTGCTGGGCATTCCAGGGGAGGTGGCGATGCTGCTGGCGTTGGCCATTGCGATCCAGTTGCTGCTACAGCATTCCAATGTCGATATGCGCCTGGGGCCGCTGCGCTGGGTGTTTGCCTGGGCGCCGGTGCATCGCTTTCACCATATGAAATACGGGCGCGCGGGGGATGTGAATTTCGGTTTGTTTTTCAACCTGTGGGACTGGCTGCTGGGGACTGCGTTTTACACCGAGGATTATCGAATGGGCGAGGGCGACCTGGGGATTGGCAGCCGGCCGGACTATCCGCTGGATTACGTCGAGCAGTTGCGTGAGCCCTTCAGCCCCGCGCGATTGAGCAAGGAACCCCCGGTACCCACCGCACTACGGTAGGAGGTGTACTTGAAGATGGCGCAATGAGGCCCCGGCGGTCACGCCAAACAGCTGCTTCATGGTCCGCGAGAAGTGCGCCGAGTCGGCAAACCCAGCGCCGTGGGCCGCTTGGGTCAGGGTGTCGCCGTTCAGGGCCAGGTCCAGTGCCAGGCGCAGGCGGCGCCACATCACCAGGCGCCGTACCGGCACGCCGAGCTGGCTGACGAACAGGCGCTCCAACTGGCTCAACGACAGGTGCGCCGCCTGTGCCAATGATTGCGCCGAGACCTTGCCGCTCAACTGTTGATCGAGGGTGTGCAGGGCGCGTTGCACGCGCTCATCGTCTGCCTGGCGACGTGGCAGCTGGCGCAATGTCTGCGCAAGGCGCTCATGGGAAAAATCGGCGGTATCCAGGGCGTGTTGCAACGACTCGCGATCAAATGCACCGGGCTCCACATAGGCCATCAACACCGTGCCAGGGGCATGGACGATGGCATGGGGCTGGCGAGAGGGGATGAACAGGCGATACGCCGTTTGCAGCTGCCCATCAAGGCTGACCGTGATGGGGCTATGCGCGCACAGGATAAATTGATGGGCATAATGGGCGTGGGGCGCCGTGCGCCCCGTCTCACCGAGGATCAGGCCGTAATCCGGCCCCAGCCACAGTTGGCCTGACCACTCGCTCACTCAGTAACCGTTGTCCTGCAGCAGGTCCTGCACGCTGGACGACGGCCAGCGCTTGTAGAACTTCAGCAGTTCGGCGGCGCGGTTGGTGAAGATGCCATCGACCCCGGCGCTCATGACCTTCTCGAAATCCACCGGCTCGTCGACGGTATAGACGTGCACCAGCAGGCCCTTGTCGTGGGTCAGTTGGTTCATCTCGGGCTTGACCAGGTCCGAATAGCTCTGGTCGCCCAGGGCCGTCAGTTGTGCAGACGGGCCAGTGCCAATCGCACCGAGGCTCTTGGCTTCATCGACCCACTTCTCGAACTCGGCAGCGTCCTTGGGTTCCTGCTTGGCATAGTAGGCCGCCTTGGTTGGCTCGCCGGACTCGGCGAAGGTCACCTTGGACTTGGGCTCGATGCTGCCTTCACCCACCCACAACAGCAGGATTTTCGGGGTGTTGGGCATTTCTTTCTGCAGTTCCTTGAGGCTGGCCGTCTCGAAGGTTTGCAGCACTACGCGGCCCTTGCCCTGGCCGACGCCGGTGTTGCTCTTGCCCAGCTTGGAACCCACGGAACTCAGCCAGCCCTTATCCAGCAGTTTGTCCTTCAGATCGGCTTCGATCCCCGGAAACTGCTTGGGCTCCTTGGTTTCGATGTACAGGCCGGGTTTGTGCTGGGGGTTGCCTTCGGCGATCTTGATGATTTCGTCCAGGCTGAGGATTTTCAACCCGACGAAGCCCGGGCGCGCACGCTCCGGGTAGGCGGTGTTGAACCAACTGCCGGCATCCAGGGTTTGCAGCTCTTTCCAGGTGAATTCGTTGGCCGGGCTGTCCTTGCGCTCCGGGAACTTGGTGGCCACGTCGGTGGTGCGTTGCAGGTTGTTGTCGTGCAGGGCAAACAGCACGCCATCCTTGCTGCGCTGCAGATCCAGTTCCAGGTAGTCGGCACCCAGGTCGCGCGCGACCTTGTAGGCGGCAGCGGTGGACTCCGGCGCATCGAAGGACGCGCCCCGGTGGGCGATCACGGCTGGGTGGGGGATGCCGTCCTTGGTCGCCAGTTCAACCGGGCTGATGGGGCTTGCAGCCTGTGCGTGGCCAAGGCCCATCATCAGAGCGAGCAGCAGGGCACTCTTGGTAAACGTAGCAGGCATGTGCGAGGTCCTTTCGTGGAGGTAGCTTCAAGAAGGGTTCCTTTTTAACAATTGCATGCAAATCGCGCTATCACCAAACCGACATTAACGTGCGCATGCGCTATTTTTTCTGCGCTTTTGTGCCGTGCTATGCAGTATTCTTGGCCCGAGTTTCCCCGCCAGAGGGAACCCCATTGCCTTATTTCGCCGCCTCGCGTGTAAACCATCGTTCACTTCCCCTATGGGATTTTTCAGTGAGGTTTAGCATGCGCATCACATCGGAACTCATCTGCCAGGCCGCCGACCAACTCAACGGCTTTGTCGGCCTGAACCGCAAGACCGGCCAGTACATCGTACGTTTCAGCGAAGACTCGTTCGGCATGGACGTCGCCGACGACGGCATCATCCCCACCAGCGAGTTCGTCTGGCAGCCGGCGGCCGACCAGGCCATGACCCTGTCCCGCGAGCACATCCAACTGCTGCTGGACCAGAACATCGATGATCGCATCAACATCACTGAGCCGTTGCGCGTGTATATGCGCCGGGTCGAGATCCCGCAGATCAGCGCGGTGCGCAGCCTGGTGGGTTGATCACCATCACGCAAATCCCGTAGGCGTTGGGGCCGGCGCTCACGGGTTACGACACCGCCTTGTGGTTGCTGACGCGCCCGGACTGTCGGGCGCTGCTTTCAGTGGTGACGTTGTTCGACGAGCTGGGCCGGCACCTGAGCCATCCCTCGTAAGCGCCTACAACCCCACCCGCTCATTGGCAAACATACTCACCGCCCGCACGGCATCGCTGGCGCCTTCGCGAATCTGCAGGATCACCGTGCCGGCCTGGTTGGCCAGGCCCACGCCCTGGGCTGCGCGGTCGCGGGTGTTGTCCATGCTGTCGATGGCCTGGCGGGTCTCGCTCTGGATCATCTCGATCATGCTCGAGATCTCCGCCGTGGAGCCGCTGGTGCGTGCGGCCAGTTGTCGGACTTCATCGGCGACCACCGCAAATCCGCGGCCCTGGTCACCCGCGCGGGCGGCCTCAATGGCTGCATTCAAGGCCAGTAAGTTGGTCTGGTCGGCAATCGCGCGAATGGTGTTGACGATGGCGGTGATCTGCTGCGAGCGCTCGCCCAACTTGGCGATCAGTCTGGATGAGCTTTCAATGTCGGCGGCAATGTCATGGATGCCGCTGGCGGTCTGCTGAATCACCTCGGCGCCTTTTTCGGCGATGTCCCGGGTCTGTAGGGAGATGTGATAGGCCTGGGTTGCGCTCTGGGCATCTGCGGCGTGTTTTTCCACCATCGCGGTGACGTCGGAGGCGAACTTCACAATCTTGCACAGGCGCCCGCTGGCGTCGTACACCGGGTTGTAGTTGGCTTCCAGCCACAGCGTCTGGCCGGAGCGGGTGATGCGCTCGAACTGGCCGCTGAACAACTCACCCTGGTTCAGCCGGCGCCAGAAGTCCGTGTATTCCTGGCTGTTGGCCAGCTCCGGCTTGCAGAACAGGCGATGATGCTTGCCCTGGATTTCTGCCAGGTTGTAGCCCAGGCGCTGGAGGAAGTTCTGGTTGGCGGTGATGATGGTGCCGTCGAGGTTGAACTCGATCACGGCCATGGCCCGGTCAATCGCCTCGAGCTTGGCATTGGCTTCGCTTTCGGCCTGCATCCTGGCGCTTACGTCCAAGGCATATTTGATGATTTTCACCACTCGGCCGGCCTGGTCGCGTACCGGGTTGTAGCTGGCCTCCAGCCACACCGAATGACCGTCGGCGGCGACGCGCTCGAAGGTGCCCGATTGGAACTGGCCATTGCGCAGTTGCGTCCACAACTGGCTGTAGTCGGCGCTGCGGGCAAACGCCGGGGTGCAGAACAGGCGATGGGACTGGCCGACGACTTGATCCTCGCGGTAGCCCATGGTCTTGAGGAAGTTGTCATTGGCGCGCAACACACTGCCTTGTAGATCGAACTCGATCACGGCCATGGAGCGTTCGATGGCATCGAGCAGGCCAGCTTGTTGGCTGACAGTTTCTTGTAGGGTGGTGATGGTTTTTTTGTGGGCGGTAAATAGCATGGTTGCGTGCTCAGTGATGCAACGTGCGTGGATGTATCCATGGGTGCGCTTTCGCGCCGTGTAGCCCCAGGCCCACGGCAGACGTGCTTATTGCCGGCTTCCGTTATACCGGCAGACAGTACAGCTGGGAGCTCTGAGTCATGGGCACCAAAGGAAGTTCTATTCAGGCAGAGCGGGCGACCAGTGATTCGGCAACCGTCACCCGGTTGCGCCCGGTGCCTTTGGCGGCGTACAGCGCCTGGTCTGCGGCATTGAGCCACATATGCGCCTGGGTGAATTGCACCTGGTAGGCCGCCAGGCCAATGCTCAGGCTGACCCGCAGTTCCGGAACCTGCGGGTCGCGGTAGCGGCTGAACATTTCCCGCAGGCGCTCCATCACATAACTGGCCTGCTCCAGCGGCACGTCCGGGAGAATCACGCAGAACTCGTCGCCACCGTAGCGGCCCGCCAGGTCATTTTCCCGCACGTTGCGCTGCAATTCCTTACTCAGTTGTCGCAGCACGCGGTCACCGACGATATGGCCATAGGCGTCATTGATCTGCTTGAAGTGGTCGATATCGATCAACGCGATGGTGGCCTGGGACTGTTGCTGCTGGCACTTGTGGAACTTCAATTGCAGCAGGTCTTTCCAGGAACCGTGATTGAGCAGGCCGGTGAGGCTGTCGGTACGACTCAGGGCGCTCAGGGCACGTTTGTGTTCCGAGAGCTTGATGGCCAGGCGATAGCTGGCCATGCCGATGGCGACGGGGTAAAGGATCAACATCGGTAGGCACGAATACACCTGGATCAGGCCGACATTGGGGTTGAACGAGGGGCCGAATACCAGCCAGGCCAGCGCGACGCCCACCAGTTGCGCGAGCATGCCCTGGATCATCAACTGTTTGCCGCCCGCCGCGACGTTATGCATGGTCATCATCGCGAGGATGGTCACTGCGGTCAGCGGTGTGAATTGCGTGGCTGCGGCCCAGAACCCACCGGACAGTGAGTCATAGAGCAGGTTGCGGCGCTCAGCCTGGTAGGGAAATGCCGAATGACTCGACAGTTGGTACGCCAGGTGCGGCCAGATAAATGCGTTGAACAGCCACAGCGCCCAGATCCATCCGGGCATGGCCAGCGGGTACAGGGCGGCCAGCACGCAAATGCTGCCAACGCCCAGCCCGATAATGCGCGGCCGATAAATGCGCCGGGCAAACGACAGCCCTTTGCCTCGAAGGTTTTCCATAGATCCCTGCGTCAGGTTTTTCTTTTTTTTAGTGGCGAAGGCGTAGGTTATTCAAAGGCCATTTACGCCAGATGACAGGCGATTATTGTCAGTTATTTACGTGGGAATAATCAGTGTCCTTCCGGGCCATTTGCGTGGAGATCCAGAGGGATTACGGTAAAAACGACTTCTGAGCGTCGTATTGGCGACACAAGGGCTTATCGGGGAAGGGGAGCAATCTCGTAGCCGGCCAGGAACAGGTCCATTGCCGACTCGATCACGTTGGCCTGGGTAGCCAAGTCCAGGGTGGGCTGGCCGAGGGTGATTTGCGGCCAAAAGGCGAACGCCTTGAGCAGGCTTTGCACCTGATGGGCGGCAAAGCACGGGTCAACGGGTTTGAGACGCCCGTCTTCCTGGGCTGCACGCACCCACAAAGTAAACCCTTCTTCGCGCTCGCTCAGGCGATTGACGATGTCCTGGGCGCGTTCAGGAGAGTGGATGGTCGCAGCAATCGCTACCCGGGCCAGGTCGAGGAAGTTGGCGTCCGACATCATTTTCATCTTCGCTTCCAACAGCACTCGCAATTGGTCGCGCAGGGGTTGTTGGCTGCTGTAGCTGACATCCAGTTGCGCGACGCTGCTGGCCCACAGTTTATGCAGGATTTCGGTAAACAACTCCTCCTTGCTGGGGAAGTGGTTGTACACCGTGCGCTTGGAGACGCGGGCCGTGGCCGCAATCTTGTCCATGCTGGTGACCTCGAAACCGTTGTCGCGAAACTCGGCAATGGCTGCCGCCACAATGGCTTCGCGTTTACGGTCGGTGAGGCGTTGGGGTGCAGTCATGGGGCTATTCGGCTCTGGGAAGAAAATTACACTCGGTAGTTTACTTGGTCCGGGTTTTGTTGCAATCTTGAAACTACACTGTGCAGTGTAGTTGTTGATCTGCATCAGCAGAACGTACCGGAGTCACTTTGTAATGGCCACGATCTCTAACCGTCTCGACACCCCCTCTGCCGCGCTCAAGCCATCCGAGCAGCAGCAAGGCCACTTCAACAATCATGCGCCGGTCAATCGTGCGGGCTTTGGCAAAACCCTGCAGATTTTCTGGAAGATGCTCTTTCACAAGCCCCGCAGTACGCGGCCCGTGGGGGAGATTCCGGTGCAGCGCCTGACGCGTGAACAATTGCAGAGTGCCCCGGACCACAGTGTCTACCGCCTGGGACATTCCACCGTCCTGCTGAAAATGCGTGGCAAGTTCTGGCTGACCGATCCGGTGTTCGCCCAGCGTGCTTCGCCTTTCAGTTGGGCCGGCCCCAAGCGCTTTCATCAGCCACCCATCAGCCTTGAAGAACTGCCGCCGATTGAGGCGGTGATCCTGTCGCACAACCATTACGACCACCTGGACCGCCAGGCGGTGGTGCAGTTGGCGGTCAAGACCCGCTATTTTCTAGCGCCGCTGGGCGTCGGCGACACCTTGATCAAATGGGGTGTAGCGCCCGACAAGGTGCGGCAACTGGATTGGTGGCAGGGCACCGAGGTGGACGGTATCCGTTTTGTCGCAACCCCGGCCCAGCACTTTTCCGGGCGTGGGCTGTTTGATGGCAACCAGACGCTGTGGGCCTCGTGGGTGATGATTGATGGCGCCCGGCGTATCTTTTTCAGTGGCGACACCGGCTACTTCGATGGCTTCAAGCGCATTGGCGAGCAATACGGGCCATTTGACCTGACGCTGATGGAAACGGGAGCTTACAACGTCGATTGGCCCCATGTGCACATGCAGCCCGAACAAACCTTGCAGGCCCATATCGACCTGAAGGGGCGCTGGTTGCTGCCGATCCACAATGGCACTTTTGATCTGGCATTCCATGCCTGGCATGAGCCATTCGACCGCATCATGGCCCTGGCCTGGGAGCGCAATGTGTCGATTACCACGCCCGCCATGGGTCAGGCTTTCACGCTGGCGGCACCTGAGCGCGGGCATGCCTGGTGGCTGGACGTCGAGGCCCAGGTGACACAACCGCTGGCGAGTTGAAGGTGTTTGCAACGTTCTGTCTGTAAAAGGGCTTTTCAACGTATTTCTGCCATGAGAACCGACCGGAAAAGGATGGGATGATCTCGGGGAATTCATTTCCTGGGAGTGGGCCTTGATGGAGGACAAATGTAGGAAAATCCTGGCGCCAGGTGCTGCCTGTTCAGGGGGGCTACCTTTGCTGCTCAACATCCTTAACGCAGTGCCTTGTGCGCCGATAGCCCCCGCTGGGTCGACGGACAATGGGGCAACACCTCGGGGGGGCATTGAGTTCCAGCCTGCCGCAGCACCTGTTGTCCAGGGCCCCAGGTTCGATGTCCCGGGGCCGATGATGAAGACTGTGCGTGATCCGTCGTTATCGCTCATAGCCCTGAGCGGCGTCGACCCTGCGGGCCCGGTCATGGTGGCAGTCCCGCCAGTCATGGAAAACAATGCAGCGAAATCTGCTCCTGTCCTGGCCGATTGGCGTATCGGTTTTGCCGACCAATACCTGCGCAACGGTGTGCGTGAAACGGTGGAGCACTCCAGCGGATTTCTCCAAGCCTTGGAGGTGTTAAAGGATGCCGGTGCCGAAGTGGTGCCAGTGCAGGCGCAGTTACCGGATGCCGCTGCGTATTTCACCCTGGCGTCCAGCAACCAAATCGATGAGCGGGTGAGCGAACATCGCCTCGACGCGCTGGTGTCCGATGGCCAAAGCCCAGCTTTTCACGGCTTCTGCAAAACCGGATACCCAGGCGTATGCCAACTATTCAACGACGATCTCAACGGCACCAAGGTCGTGCTCTGGTTCTATGGTGCCCGCTGGGCGCGGGACTCGCTGTCGGCCTTGGTACGGATCTATCAACAGGCGATGCAGGCACGCGCCGGCATGTACGCGAGGTGAACCCGCTGCGCGGTCAGCGGGCCTATGCGCCGTTGGGATGAGGCGTATTCGACGATGTCGAGCCCAGCAGCCGTGCGATAAGGCTACGGCGACCAGGTTCGGCATCAGCCTGTGGTGTTGGGGAGCGACGCCCGCTCATGCCCCACCCCGGCGCAAACCCCGGGAAAAACACCAGGCCTTCGTGCTCAAGGCGAAATGCCAGGGCGATGCGGATGGCGTCATCCACCTCTTGATGGCTTTCAAAGCGCTGGACAGCGTCCACCCCAACCCCGGCGTGCCGGGCCAGGTCTTCCCGGCTCCAGCCCAGCAGCGCGCGGGCCTGCACACTGTGCCGTGGGGTGAACTGATGAAGGACGATTTGCTGATCTACGGTGGTGCTCACTGCCAGAGAGGACATGGGGGTTCTCCAGGAATCCAACGGGGGAGAACAAACTATACTGTGTTTTTGTACAGTTGTTTTGACCGTTCATCAACTCGATCATTTCCTGGATAGCTGGCCCGCGATTGGTGGACGCCTCAATTCATTTCTCCACCAGCCCCGGCGCCTCGCGGATCAGCAGGTGGTCAAGGTTCTGGATATCGGCGCTGAACACCCCGAATGTCTGCTCGGGGGTTTTCTTGCTCGGTACCTGTTTCAACTCCGGCGTCACCCCATAGAAGAAGCAATACAGCGGGCGTTCACTGTCTACAGCGGCCTTGATCTGCTCCAGGAACGCCTTGCGCTTGCGGTAGTTCTCGATCAGCTTTTTGTTCAGGTACACGTTGACGGAGTAGGGCTTCTTGTCGAGCCACACCTTTTTTTCGAAGTCGATGCGAAAGCTGCTGGTGTAGTCCTTGATCGCCTTGATCCGGCCCCAATAGATCAAGCCCTTGTTGTCTTGCAGGTATTCGATTTTCTTGAAAAACGCCCAATAGCTCGCGGTCTGCTCGCCGATCTTCAGCGGCATGCCCTTGAGCTTTTCCTTGTCGTCGATGTTGGACACGTAGCATTCGACCGGGTGGGCGAAGACGCTGGTCTTGTCTGGTGTGGTTTCGCTGGCACTGTGGGAAGTATTGGAGATTTCCGAAGGTGCTTTCGCCAGATCCTGTGGGAGAGTGTCTGTGGCGCCGCGGATGGCTGCCTTGCGTTCATACTGACGCCGAGTCAGCACAAATTCCGACGGAAAGTTCTCCTCGCGCCCATCCTCGGCTTCTCCTGGCACGGCTTTGTGACTGGCATAGCGGCAGCCGTCGATATGCCGGGTGCTGGGCAGGTTTTTGAAATGCGGGGTGCGCAGGTAATTGACGTTCTTTGCATTGAACGTACCCAGCACATTGCCCGTTGCAAACGCCGCACGGCAATCATCGTTGGGGCACAGGAAACTGTCCTTGTCGGAATCGAAGGCGGCGGTTTCGTCGAAATTCAGGTCGCGCACGTCATAGATCGACAGCTTTTCGTCCAGGCTCAGGCAATAGGCTGTGTCGAATTTCATCGGGGCGGGTCCGTGGGAAGATTCGCTATTAATAGCGGGGTTGTGCGGGTAGCACAAATGTCCGCTATCAGGGCGCAGCCCTTTCAACGCGTCTGAAAGGGCGGGTTCCAAGCGGCTTACGGCTTCGACTTGCCTCGACGCTTGGCCGAATGAAAATGCCGCCAATGCGCATCCTGCGCCGCCGCCAACAACTCGCGATCCCCGCGCGTGTCGCCCCAGGCCCTGAGCCGATACTCACCCAGGTCGCCATACACCGCTTCAAGCCGCAGCACCTTGTTCTCACAACGGCAGTTGTTACCCGTGAGGCGCCCACTCAACACCCCATCGACCACCTCAAGCTCGGTCCCGATCAGCTTGATCCCCAGGCGATCGGCAAAAGGTTGCAACACGATTGCCGGCGAAGCCGAACACAATGTCACTTCGGCGCCGGAGCCGATCTCATCGGCCACCGACTGCAAACCGGCAGGGCGCATTAGCTTGTTCCAGTAGGTCTTGCAGTATTCCTCGGCTTTCTGTTGCACCCAGGCTTTCTCAACGCCGGTCATAAAGGTGCGAATCAACTGCGCCTTGAGCTCATCCCGGCTCATCCGGCGCAACAGAAAACGCAAGCCCGGCAGCGCCAGCTTGAGCATCCGGCGATTGAATTCCTGCTTGCCGAAAGCAAACTTGAGAAACGGTACAAAACTGTCGTGGCGGGTCAGGGTGCCGTCGAAGTCGAACACTGAAAGTACCTTGGCGCCCACTGGGCCGGCTTCTAGCATGTCTGGGTTCACGGGGTGGCCTCGGTCCTATCTACTATTTTTTTGGAATGCATAAGCTGTGACCGCAGGAGTCTACTCCGGTATCAATCTGCTGATTCTCGAGTAAAACCCCGCAGTGAAATCATCCCGGTCACTCGACCGGTGACAACGCTGATGGCAATTGGGGCATAAGGCTACAGCATTGGAGATGCGATCCGAACCCTTCCGGGCCAGGTGCTTGAGGTGATGTACTTCAAGAAATGGCAAGCCGGCTCCCATAAAAAAGCCCTGGGTACGACCCCAGGGCTTTTTTCACGTCGCAACTATGAGCCGATCAATCCCAGCTCAACGCCCCACCGGTCTGATACTCGATCACCCGGGTCTCAAAGAAGTTCTTCTCTTTCTTCAAGTCCATGATCTCGCTCATCCACGGGAACGGGTTGGTGGTGCCTGGGTATTCTTCCTTCAAGCCGATCTGCGACAGACGACGGTTGGCGATGAACTTGAGGTAGTCCTCCATCATTGCCGCGTTCATGCCCAACACGCCGCGCGGCATGGTGTCGCGAGCGTATTCGATCTCCAGCTGGGTCCCTTGCAGGATCATCTGGGTCGCTTCTTCCTTCATCTCGGCATCCCACAGGTGTGGGTTTTCGATTTTGATCTGGTTGATCACGTCGATGCCGAAGTTCAGGTGCATCGACTCATCGCGCAGGATGTACTGGAACTGCTCGGCCACGCCGGTCATTTTGTTGCGTCGGCCCATGGACAGGATCTGGGTGAAGCCGCAATAGAAGAAGATGCCTTCCAGCACGCAGTAGTAGGCGACCAGGTTGCGCAGCAGTTCTTTATCGGTGTCGACGGTGCCGGTCTCGAATTTCGGATCGGAGATCGAACGCGTGTATTTCAGACCCCAGGCGGCTTTTTTCGCGACCGACGGGATCTCGTGGTACATGTTGAAGATCTCGCCTTCATCCATGGCCAGCGATTCGATGCAGTACTGGTAGGCGTGGGTGTGGATCGCCTCTTCGAAGGCCTGGCGCAGGATGTACTGGCGGCACTCCGGGTTGGTGATCAGGCGGTACACGGCCAGCACCAGGTTGTTGGCGACCAACGAATCGGCGGTGGAGAAGAAGCCCAGGTTGCGCATGACGATGCGACGTTCGTCGTCGGTCAGGCCTTCGGGGTTTTTCCACAGGGCGATGTCGGCGGTCATGTTGACCTCTTGCGGCATCCAGTGGTTGGCGCAGCCGTCGAGGTACTTCTGCCAGGCCCAGTCGTACTTGAAGGGCACGAGTTGGTTGAGGTCGGCGCGGCAGTTGATCATGCGTTTTTCGTCAACGGCGACACGGGCGGAGGCGCCTTCCAACTCGGCGAGGCCTTCGGCGACGTCGAGTTTGTCCAGGGCGGCCTTGGCGCGCACGATGGCGGCGGAGTCATTGGCGGTGACGGCGCGGGCCTCGATGGCGGCGGCGGCACCGGCACCGTCGAGGCGGTCCATGTTGGCTTCGGTGGCGTGGCCGGCGTTGGCGCCTTTAGCGGCTACTTCGCCTTCTTCTTCTTTGTCGAATTCGTCCCAGCTCAGCATGACGTGTCGTCTCCTGCGTGAGGGCCAATGGTGCCCGTGTGAAACCGGATGGTTGGGTGTTCACACGGCCCAGGGGCCGCGGTGGATCTTTAAGGAATCGTTTGTTGCAACAGCTAGCGCAGGCATTAAACGGAATAGGGCTACGGGTGCTCTGCATGAGGTCTGAGGGGCGGAGCGACTGTGTCTTACTCCTGCGGGGTCTCAGGTCTGGCTCGTTACCCCATGTAAAGGGATATTACAGGCCCGATTTACCCGCGCATTATAGGGAAAAATTTGCCTTTGTGTTGCGGCGGATGGTCTCGGTGGGCCGCCAAATTGACGGTGTTTGCGGCCAGAGTGCGGGTTTGCAAGGGTTTGCCAGCTGCGGATTTTTTTGACGGGCGGTAGGCGCTGCTTTTAATGCGCCAGCCGCAGGTAGATTTGGCATCGCAGTTCTTGCGCCCCTTGGCGCAAGAACTGGCCGCAGGGCCTTACTGTGCCGCCGCCTGAATGCTCGCAAACATCTGTTTCCCGGCCTTGGCCGGATCCGCGTTTTTATCGCTCATAAAGTGGCTGACCACATCAAACACCGCCCCTTGCACTGCCTGGGAAGTCGACATGTTGAACGCCATGCTCGGGGCCAGGGTGCCGGTTTTTTCGGCTTCGGCGAAATCCTTGGCGGAGGCCTGGGCGCAACTGTCGAACTGGCTCATGTCCAGGCCCGTGATCACCGGGATGGAGCCTTTGTTCTGATTGAATACCGTTTGAAATTGTGGCTCCAGGGCGATCTTGGCCAGGTCGTCGCGCGCGGCATTGTTGCCCGGTGTGTCATTTTTGCTGGACAGCTTGAACATCGCCAGGGAGTCGATGGTGTAGCTATAGATGCCTTGGGAGCCCGGGAAGGGCGCGCATTCATAATCGAGACCGGCCTTCTTGCCGGCGGCGCTCCATTCGCTCTTGGCCCAGTCGCCCATGATCTGCATGCCGGCCTGGCCCTTGATGACCTTGGCGGTCTCCATGTTCCAGTCCTGGCCCGTGCCGTCGGGGTCCATGTAGGTCTTGAGTTTGCGCAGTGCTATAAACACTTCGGTCATTTTCGGGCCGGTGAAGGTGGCTTCGTCGTGATCGATAAAGGCTTTCTTGAAGCCATCCGCGCCGAGGATGCTCAGCACCAGGCCTTCAAATACCGTGGTGTCCTGCCAGGGTTGGCCGCCGTGGGCGAGCGCAATAAAACCGGCGGCCTTGAGTTTGTCACCGGCGGCATACAGTTCTTCGAGGGTTTTCGGTACGTGGGACACGCCGGCCTGCTTGAGTACCGTGGGGTTGGTCCAGAGCCAGTTGATACGGTGGATATTCAGCGGCACGGCGACATAGTGGCCATCATATTTCATCAGTTGGGCAATGCTCTGGGGCAACAGCTTGTCCCAGTGATTGGCCTTGGCCACGTCGTCGATACTGGTCAGCAAGCCCAAATTGCCCCATTCCTGGATATCCGGGCCCTTGATCTGAGCGGCGGAGGGCGGGTTGCCGGACACGGCGCGAGTCTTGAGCACCGTCATGGCCGCTGCGCCCCCGCCACCGGCTACGGCGCTGTTTTGCCAGGTATAGCCGTCTTTTTCGATCAGTTGCTTGAGCACGTCCGCAGACTTGGCTTCCCCGCCCGAGGTCCAGTAATGCACGACTTCCACGCTGCCCTTGCTCTGGGCCCCATGGGCGCTGACTGTGCAAAGGCTGGCGAGGGAGATGGCAACGGCAAGGCGATTGACGATTTTCATAGGGAGTGGCCCTTTTTTGTTTTTGTGGTGAGAGGAGGGTACTTATTCCAGCCCCAGCCCTTTGCGGCCGAGGGCGTTCAGTTGCGAGGTCATGAAGCGGTCGCTCCAGTGCTTTTCGTAGTCTTCGCGGGGGAAGTCATCCGGCGAGGCACCTTGTTCGAAGGCCCGCAACACATCCCTGGCATAACGCAGATTTTTCAGACACATGGGGGCGGCTGGTACGTACATCACATTGCCCCAGCCCTGCTGGTTTTCGACGGGGGCGACGCTATGGACTACATCGCAGTGCCACCACACCGAATCGCCAGCCTGCACGTCCGGAATCGGTGACATGCCCTGGACCAGCAGCGGGTGCCACTTCTCCAGGATCGGCAGCACCTTGCCTGGCGCAACGCCACACAGCTCATCCTCGGGCACGTCATCGAGCAGCGGGCGCAGCAGCAGGTAGGCCATGGCCTTGGGGATCGGCAAGGTATGCAGCACGCCCTGGTCGGCATTCATGTCGCACAGCGCGGTCCAACCCTGGAAGGTGCGAAAGGCCGAGCATTTGGTACCTGGGTAGGCATATTCATCGACTTCGGTACGATGGGCGGCGTCCCACGGGTCGTAGGATTTGAAGTCATTGCAGTAAATCTTCTCGAACACCTTCAGGTAGGCCGGGTGCAGCCAGCGCTCCAGCGCCCCGGAGTCGGTGTGCGGGCCGAGGCCTTTGGACGTGGTGCCGGGCGGGCGCCGCCGTACGCGGTCCGGGTACAGGGCGTTGGTGTCGGGGTCGAACCACTGCTGGCCGTGGGAGTCGATGGTCCACAGGCGGTTCAAGAACGATTGGGCGCAGCCCATGCGCTCATGCTGGCGCAGTTGCATCTGGGCCTTGGACCAGTAGATCGGGAAGATTTCCGGGCGCGAGGCTTCCAGGTTGCCGAAGAAGTTGTCGGCAGGGCCCCGGTAAACCGCGTCGAACTGGTTGTGGTCCAGGTAGTCCAGCAGGCTCTTGTCCCACTCCAGCACCTGCTGCCTGGGAAAGTGGTTGCGGATCACCAGGCAGCCTCGGCGCTTGATCAGCGCGCGTTGTTGTTCTGTGACCTGGCCGTTGGCGAGGGTGGCAAAGTCCAGTTCGGGCCAGGCCGAGCCGGTCAGGGCTTGCTGGGCCTTGATCGCGGCGATTTCCGTGGCGATAAAGGCGCTGACTTCGGCAAACAGCGCGGGCACGTCGCCGATCTGTGCGCGCAGTGCCTTTTTCATGGCGACGATGCTGCGTTTGTAGTCGTCAGGTAGCTCGGCACTTGCGAAGGATGGGGAATTGTTCATGGGGTGGCCTGCATTTTTATTATTCATGCAGGTATGGAATCACTCCGGACGGCCTGGACGGCAGCCTCATTTGGCGCGTTGAGCAATACGATTGTGGCGTTTGATCATGTGCCTACAGAAGAATCGGCTTAGCCGTGCCTGGCTGGAAGTGATGCCCATGCTGACCACGGAAGTCTGAAGGCGTCATGCCCTTTTGCGCCTTGAACTGACGGTTGAACAGGGCCTGGGACGCGTACCCGACCTGTTCGGCGATGGTGCTGACGGCCAGGTTGCCTTGCATCAACAGGGCGCATGCGTGTCCGATGCGCAGCCGCACGATGTAGTCCAATGCTGTGCAGCGTGTGTGTTTGCGGAACATGCGGTGGAAGGCGGAAACGCTGACGCAGGCCATTTGTGCCAGCTCAGGGATGCTCAGGGGTTGCGCATAGTGGCCGTGCAGGTAGTCCAGGACCCGGCGGATGCGCGCATCTTCAATGATGTGAGGGGTTTGTTGCACAGCGATGCGCTGCGCCGCGACATCCCGTGACAGGGTATTGAGTACCGTCAGCAGGGAAATCAGGCGCTGGGAGGCGTCTTGCTCGACCATCGCCTCGATCACCGGGCGCAGGGCGCGCGAGGTGGCGTCGCTGAAACTCAGTGCATGCCGCGCGGCCGCCAGCAGGGCGCGGGTCGAGGCCATTTCCGGAAACAATTTGACCAGTGAATCGGCCCAGGCTTCAGAAAACCAGATGACCAGGGCGATGTGCGGTTGGGTCGGGTCGATAGTCTCGGCCGACGACCAGCTATGGGGAACATTCGGGCCCACCAGCACCAGGTCGCCATCATCGTAGCGTGCCACATCGTTGCTGATGTAACGGTGCCCACGACTGTTGAGGGTGAGGGTCAGCTCGTACTCAGGGTGGTGATGCCACTCAAACGGGATCGCCTGTGGCAGGCGCCTGTTGAGCAGGGTCCAGGAGGTGTTGGCCTCGGTGGGGATTTTCTCGAAACTGGCTCTCATGAACCCATCCTGCTGTGCAGAGGGAATAGCAACGCCACAATCGTAGCATTCGGTTCAAGCGAGAAGGGGAAGGTGCCGTGAACAAGTCTCTTTGCCGCAAGAACGATTCCTTGCGGCGAACATTGCCAGGTTAGGTTGTAACTAACTAAGTTATTAACCGTTAGAGCAACCGTTACCCATGACTTTGTAATTAAGGATATGACGCTGGCCTTGGTGATCTTCATATTCCATGCGTGCTGGAACAACTTCGCAGACATTCGGAATGGAACTCATGGACACCACCTTGGCAATATCCAGATCAGTGGCGTAGGTGTATTCCTCAACAATAGCGGTGTGCTGGCTGGCTACGTCAGTCGGGATCTCGTCGGCCAGGGCGGCGGTGGCGCACAGGCTGGCAAGGGCCATAACTAATAAAGCTTTCATTTCCAATTTACCTTTTTACAGTCGAAGGGGGTCACGGGGCCCTTGTGAGGCCACGTGTGTAACTTAAGTAGAGAGTTCGGATTAACGTGCCTTCGTGGGGGCTGCAACTTGGTTAATCACAGTGCCTTGTTGGCGAGGTTGATTTTAGGCGCCTGGGTTGCATTCATATACCCGTACTTTTGATAAACACTTTTGGTGGTTTTCGTAACAATCCACGACAGAGGTTTTTTCCGGTAGCGCAAAACGCGCTACAGGCCCCGGACCAGAGCGGTGCACGCACATATCAGGGCAATTTGTAGGGGCTTGTTACTACCATCGTCGAATGGTTCTATAGGCCTGCCCCGGCTACAACAGGGCCATACAACAACAACTATAGTCACCGAGGTAAGAAAGATGAGTGCGGCTTCCCTGTACCCCGTTCGCCCCGAAGTAGCAGCCAACACGCTGACTGACGAGGCGACCTACAAGGCCATGTACCAGCAGTCGGTGGTCAACCCCGACGGCTTCTGGCGCGAGCAAGCCAAGCGTCTTGACTGGATCAAGCCTTTCACCACGGTCAAGCAGACCTCGTTTGACGACCACCATGTCGATATCAAGTGGTTTGCTGACGGCACCCTCAACGTCTCCTACAACTGCCTGGACCGTCACCTCGCCGAGCGCGGCGACCAGGCGGCGATCATCTGGGAGGGCGACGATCCTTCCGAAAGCCGCACCATCACCTACCGCGAGCTGCACGAGCAAGTCTGCAAGTTCGCCAACGCCCTGCGCGGCCAGGATGTGCACCGCGGTGACGTGGTGACCATCTATATGCCGATGATCCCTGAAGCTGTGGTCGCCATGCTGGCCTGTACCCGCATCGGCGCGATCCACTCGGTGGTGTTCGGCGGTTTCTCCCCTGAAGCCCTGGCCGGTCGCATCATCGACTGCAAATCCAAGGTGGTGATCACCGCCGACGAAGGCATTCGTGCCGGCAAGAAGGTACCGCTCAAGGCCAACGTCGACGACGCGCTGACCAACCCGGAAACCAGCAGCATCCAGAAAGTCATCGTGTGCAAGCGCACCAATGGCCAGATCAAGTGGAACCAGCATCGCGACATCTGGTACGAAGACCTGATGAAAGTGGCGGGCACGGTCTGCGCGCCAAAAGAAATGGGCGCCGAAGAAGCGCTGTTCATCCTTTACACCTCCGGTTCCACCGGCAAGCCCAAGGGCGTGCAGCACACCACGGGCGGCTACCTGTTGTACGCCGCCCTGACCCACGAGCGCGTGTTCGACTACCGTCCGGGCGAAGTCTACTGGTGCACCGCTGACGTCGGCTGGGTCACTGGCCACACCTACATCGTCTATGGCCCGCTGGCCAATGGCGCGACCACGCTGCTGTTCGAAGGCGTGCCGAACTACCCGGATATCACGCGGGTCGGGAAAATCGTCGACAAGCACAAGGTCAATATCCTCTACACCGCGCCGACCGCGATCCGCGCGATGATGGCTTCCGGCACCGCCGCCTGCGAAGGTATCGATGGCAGCAGCTTGCGCCTGTTGGGGTCGGTGGGTGAGCCGATCAACCCGGAAGCGTGGGACTGGTACTACAAGAACGTCGGCCAATCCCGTTGCCCGATTGTCGACACCTGGTGGCAGACCGAAACCGGCGCGACCCTGATGAGCCCATTGCCGGGCGCTCACGCGCTCAAGCCGGGGTCGGCGGCACGTCCGTTCTTTGGCGTGGTGCCAGCGTTGGTGGACAACCTGGGCAACATCATCGAGGGCGCTGCCGAAGGCAACCTGGTGATCCTCGATTCGTGGCCGGGCCAGGCGCGTACCCTGTACGGCGACCATGACCGTTTTGTCGACACTTACTTCAAGACCTTCCGTGGCATGTACTTCACCGGCGACGGCGCGCGTCGCGATGAAGACGGCTACTGGTGGATCACCGGTCGCGTGGATGACGTGCTCAACGTTTCCGGGCACCGCATGGGCACCGCCGAGATCGAAAGCGCCATGGTTGCCCACCCCAAAGTCACCGAGGCGGCCGTGGTCGGCGTGCCTCACGACATCAAGGGCCAGGGCATCTATGTGTATGTCACCTTGAAAAACGGTGAGGAGCCGACCGAAGCGCTGCGCCTGGAACTGAAGAACTGGGTGCGCAAGGAGATCGGCCCGATTGCATCGCCGGACGTGATCCAGTGGGCACCAGGCTTGCCTAAGACCCGGTCGGGGAAAATCATGCGCCGTATCCTGCGCAAAATTGCCACGGCCGAGTATGACGGGCTGGGGGATATCTCCACCCTGGCTGATCCAAGTGTGGTGCAGCATCTGATCGATACCCACAAGACCATGAACGTCGCGTAAGCGGGTTTATGGGACCAAGCCCCATCCGGTGTAGGCCGGATGGGGCTTTTTTGTGGGGCCTCACTATGAAATACCATCAATGTAGGAGCCGGCCTGCCGGCGATAACGGTGGGTCAGTCAGCCCATTTGATACAGGCCCGCCGCTATCGTTGGCAAGCCAGCTCCTACATTGGATGGTGGGGGATGACAGACCGTCCTCAGCACCAAGCCAATAAATATCGGTTTATCTAGTAGGGCGTTTCTGAATGTTACCCGGTGGTGCAAATGTGTAACCTTGCGCCCAAACATGAGGCAAAGTGCTACATCCGCGCCCCGAAAACGCCCGTTTTAGACACCCTGAAAAATTAGATCAAACGCTACACTTGCCGGAATAGAAGGGTTTGCGAATAATAGGCCCGCAATTTGCAGCGTTAATAGGTTTAATATCTTTTGCCTCTGCATAAAAATCAGGGGTTGTCAATGGGTTGGAGTCGCTTTCTCGGTGCTTCTGTAAATTGTTGTCGCATTGAGGAAATATCGGCTTCCGGCCTGTCGTTAGAATGCCGATCACTCGCTCGTCGTCGCCGTGTTGAACTGGTGTAGGACGCAGCACCGCTATTCGGTTTCACTCAGTCGCATCGTGGGCCATGGCTCATACTGCTGTTTTTGTCCTATACCGATGGAGTCCCAAGATGAAGAAACTCGTGCTGTTGGGCGCCCTGGCGCTGTCCGTGCTGTCCATGCAGGCCTTCGCTGAAGAGAAACCGCTGAAAATTGGTATCGAAGCAGCCTACCCTCCGTTTGCCTCGAAGGCGCCGGACGGCAGCATCGTCGGTTTTGACTACGACATCGGCAACGCCCTGTGCGAAGAGATGAAGGTCAAGTGCACCTGGGTCGAGCAAGAATTCGATGGCCTGATCCCGGCGCTCAAAGTGCGCAAGATCGACGCAATCCTGTCGTCCATGTCCATCACTGACGACCGCAAGAAGTCCGTGGATTTCACCAACCGCTACTACCTGACCCCGGCACGCCTGGTGATGAAGGACAGCGTTACCGTCAGCGACAGCCTGGTTGAGCTCAAGGACAAGAAGATCGGCGTACAGCGCGGTTCGATCCATGACCGTTTCGCCAAGGAAGTCCTGGCGCCTAAAGGTGCGACCATCGTTCCCTACAGCACCCAGAACGAGATCTACCTGGATGTGGCGGCCGGTCGCCTTGATGGCACCGTGGCTGATGCGACCCTGCTCGAAGACGGTTTCCTGAAGACCGACTCAGGCAAAGGCTACGCGTTCGTAGGCCCTGCGTTCACCGACGCCAAATACTTCGGCGATGGTATTGGTATCGCGGTACGTAAAGGCGACAAGGCCAACCTGGACCGCATCAACGCAGCCATCGCCGCGATCCGCGCCAATGGCAAGTACAAAGAAATCGAGAAAAAGTATTTCAACTTCGATATTTACGGCGCTGACGCCAAGTAAACCTTCGCAGTTGTCTGTCCAGAATGGCGCAAGCACCAGGGTCTCTGAAGTTTGCGCCATTTTTTCATCCGCCTTTTCGAGGACCTGAATCATGTTGAAAGGCTACGGGGCCGTTATCCTCGATGGCGCATGGTTGACGCTTCAGCTCGCCTTGTCGTCCATGGCCTTGGCCATTGTTCTGGGTCTGATTGGGGTCGCATTGCGCCTGTCGCCGGTACGCTGGCTGGCTTGGCTGGGTGACCTGTACTCCACGGTGATCCGCGGGATCCCCGACCTGGTGCTGATCCTGCTGATTTTCTACGGCGGCCAGGACCTGCTCAACCGCGTCGCGCCGCTACTGGGCTACGACGACTATATTGACTTGAACCCCTTGGCCGCCGGTATCGGCACCCTGGGCTTCATCTTTGGCGCCTACCTGTCGGAAACTTTCCGCGGTGCGTTCATGGCCATCCCCAAGGGCCAGGCCGAAGCGGGCATGGCCTATGGCATGAGCCCGTTCCAGGTGTTTTTCCGGGTGATGGTGCCGCAGATGATCCGGCTGGCAATCCCCGGCTTTACCAACAACTGGCTGGTACTGACCAAGGCCACCGCGCTGATTTCGGTGGTGGGCCTGCAAGACATGATGTTCAAGGCCAAGCAGGCGGCAGATGCCACCCGCGAACCTTTTACCTTCTTCCTCGCGGTGGCGGCGATGTACCTGGTGATCACCAGCGTCTCGTTGCTGGCCCTGCGTTATCTTGAGAAGCGCTACTCGGTAGGCGTAAAGGCGGCTGATCTATGATCTTCGACTACAACGTCATCTGGGAGGCCATGCCGCTGTACCTTGGCGGCTTGCTGACCACCCTGAAATTGCTGTTGATCTCGCTGTTCTTCGGCCTGCTTGCCGCCGTGCCCCTGGGCCTGATGCGAGTGTCCAAGCAGCCGCTGGTCAATGGCTCGGCCTGGCTCTACACCTATGTGATCCGCGGTACGCCGATGCTGGTGCAGCTGTTTTTGATCTACTACGGCCTGGCCCAGTTCGAAGCGGTGCGCGAGAGTTTCCTCTGGCCGTGGCTGTCCAGCGCGACCTTCTGTGCGTGCCTGGCCTTTGCCATCAATACCAGCGCCTACACCGCCGAGATCATCGCCGGTAGCCTCAAGGCCACGCCCCATGGCGAGATCGAAGCGGCCAAGGCCATGGGCATGTCGCGCTACAAGCTCTACCGCCGCATCCTGCTGCCCTCGGCCCTGCGCCGGGCGCTGCCGCAGTACAGCAACGAAGTGATCATGATGTTGCAGACCACCAGCCTGGCCTCCATCGTCACCCTGATCGACATCACCGGTGCCGCGCGCACGGTGAACGCCCAGTACTACCTGCCGTTCGAAGCCTACATCACCGCTGGCCTGTTCTATCTGTGCCTGACGTTCATCCTGGTGCGCCTGTTCAAGCTGGCCGAGCGCCGCTGGTTGAGCTACCTGGCTCCCCGGAAGCACTGATATGGAACGCATCGAGCACGTACTGCCCTGGGGGCACCTGGGTTGCGAGCGCCAGTTGACGGTGTTCCGTTTCGGCCATGGCGAGCGCAAGGCGTATATCCAGGCCAGCCTGCACGCCGATGAGTTGCCGGGGATGCGCGCGGCCTGGGAGCTGAAAAAGCGCCTGGCCGCACTCGAAGCGCAGGGCGCCCTCAACGGTGTGATCGAGCTGGTGCCGGTGGCCAACCCGATGGGCCTGGGTCAGCTGCTGCAAGGCAGCCACCAGGGGCGTTTCGAGGTCGGCACCGGGAAGAACTTCAACCGTGATTTCGTCGAGTTGAGCGAGCCGGTTGCTGCCTTGCTGGAAGGCAGGCTGGGAGATGATCCCCACGCCAATGTGCGCATGATCCGCCAGGCAATGAGCGATGCGCTCAATGCACTGCCCGAGCCGAGCAGCCAGTTGCAAGGTATGCAGCGGGTTTTGCTGAGCCATGCCTGTACTGCCGATGTGGTCCTCGACCTGCACTGCGACGCTGAAGCCGCGCTGCACATGTACGCGCTGCCCCAGCACTGGCCGCAGTGGCGTTCGTTGTCGGCGCATTTGAATGTGAAGGTCGGCCTGTTGGCGGAAGATTCCGGCGGCAGCTCGTTCGATGAGGCCTGCTCGTTGCCGTGGCTGCGTTTGTCACGGGCGTTCCCCGAGGCGCAGATCCCTCTGGCATGCCTGGCGACGACCCTGGAGCTGGGCGGTCAGGCCGATACCGGTCGGGATGAGGCGATCTTCCACGCCGAAGGTATCCTCGCGTTCCTCGCCGAGCAGGGCCTGATCAAGGGAGAGTGGCCGGCGCCGCAACATGAACCGTGTGAAGGCGTGCCCTTCGAAGGCACTGAATTGCTGTTCGCGCCCCACGCCGGGGTGATCAGTTACTTGCGTAAAGCCGGTGACTGGGTGGAAACCGGCGAGCCGATTTTTGAAGTGATTGATCCTTTGGCCGACCGCGTCAGCATTGTTTGCGCGGGCACGTCAGGGGTGTTGTTTGCCGTTGAACGGCTGCGTTATGCCCAAGCGGGTTTCTGGCTGGCCAAGGTGGCGGGGCGCGAAGCGCTGCGTCACGGGCGCTTGCTCAACGACTGACCAACTGTTTTTGTGAGAACCGACCGCATGTACAAACTTGAAGTCCAAGACCTGCATAAACGCTATGGCAGTCATGAAGTGCTCAAAGGCGTGTCCCTGGCCGCCGCGGCCGGTGATGTGATCAGCATCATCGGTTCCAGTGGCTCGGGCAAAAGCACCTTTTTGCGCTGCATCAACCTGCTGGAGCAGCCTCACGCCGGCAAGATCCTGCTCAATAACGAAGAGCTGAAGCTGGTGGCCAACAAAGACGGCGCGATGAAAGCCGCCGACCCCAAGCAGTTGCAGCGTATGCGTTCGCGTCTGTCGATGGTGTTCCAGCATTTCAACCTGTGGTCGCACATGACCGCGCTGGAAAACGTCATGGAAGCCCCGGTGCATGTGCTGGGCATGTCGAAAAAAGACGCCCGTGAAAAGGCCGAGCACTACCTGGCCAAAGTCGGCGTGGCTCATCGCAAGGATGCCTTCCCCGGCCATATGTCCGGTGGCGAGCAGCAGCGCGTGGCGATTGCCCGGGCGCTGGCGATGGAGCCTGAGGTGATGCTGTTTGACGAGCCGACCTCGGCCCTTGACCCGGAGCTGGTCGGCGAAGTGTTGAAGGTCATGCAGGACCTGGCCCTGGAAGGCCGGACGATGGTGGTAGTGACCCACGAAATGGGCTTTGCCCGTGAAGTGTCCAACCAGTTGGTGTTCCTGCACAAAGGCATTGTCGAAGAGCGCGGCAACCCGCGTGAAGTGCTGGTCAACCCGCAGTCCGAGCGGTTGCAGCAGTTCTTGTCCGGTAGCTTGAAGTAAACAAGGCTGCGTTTATGCACTGAAATAGTGCATGCTTCGCAGCCTTGAGGTTGGCCTCGATTCCTTGTAGGAGCCGGCTTGCCGGCGATAGCGGTAAGCCAGTCCCACCGCTATCGCCGGCAAGCCAACTCCCACATTAGATCTCTGTTTGTTTTGAGATTTGTGTTGGTTTACGGGCTAGCATTGGCCCTTGTCTTCATTACCGTTTTCGTTTCGGATAGCCCTCCATGACAGCCCATCGCATCGGTTTCCTGATTTGGCCCAGCACTAAAGCCCTGACGCTTGCGCTGGCTGAGGAGGCCTTGCGTGTGGCCCAGCGGGTGCATCCAGACGTGGTCTACGAGGTGTCATTCCTGCAGGCCGAGCCGCCGGTCGAGGGTGACTGGAAGCTGCCCGGCGAACCCTGGGCCGGCAAGCTGGAAGGCTTCCAGAAGCTGTTCCTGCTGGCCGACGAGCCGCCCACCGTGATCGCGTCCCAGTTGGGCACCGCGCTCAAGCAACTGGTGCGTGCCGGCTGCGTGATCGGCGGCTTGTCGGCGGGCGTGTATCCGTTGGCGCAACTGGGTTTGCTCGACGGCTATCGCGCCGCCGTGCACTGGCGCTGGCAGGATGACTTTGCCGAGCGTTTCCCCAAGGTCATCGCCACCAGCCATTTGTTCGACTGGGACCGTGATCGCCTGACCGCCTGCGGTGGCATGTCGGTGCTCGACCTGCTGCTGGCGGTGTTGGCCCGTGATCACGGTGCCGAACTGGCCGGTGCGGTCTCCGAAGAATTGGTGGTAGAGCGCATCCGCGAAGGTGGCGAACGCCAGCGCATTCCATTGCAGAACCGCCTGGGGTCCAGCCATCCGAAGCTGACCCAGGCAGTGTTGCTGATGGAAGCCAATATCGAAGAGCCGCTGACCACTGACGAAATCGCCCAGCATGTGTGCGTGTCGCGACGACAACTGGAGCGCATCTTCAAGCAGTACCTCAACCGCGTTCCCAGCCAGTACTACCTGGAGCTGCGCCTGAACAAGGCGCGCCAGATGCTGATGCAAACCAGCAAATCGATCATCCAGATCGGCCTGTCCTGCGGCTTCTCCTCGGGGCCGCACTTTTCCAGCGCCTACCGCAACTTCTTCGGCGCCACCCCCCGTGAAGATCGCAACCAGCGGCGCAGCAGCAGCCCGTTCGAGTTGTCGTCGGTGCCATCCGAGCGCGGCTGAGCAGGGCCTTGCCCTGCGGATGCAGCTGAGCAAAATTCCCACGGCACTGCCGCAACCGCCTGTCTTCTGTTTAAACTGCGCCATTGCGAAGCTATTTGTCGCATTGGCGTAAACCCGCGTAAAACGGGGGTTGGCGCTATAAGAAGTTGTCGCTTGGCGGCAAGGCCGCGCTGAAAACTGTCCTTACAATCCCTGCATCGCCCGCCAGTTCCAGGCAGGCGTTCCTCTTCAGGAGACTCCGATGTCCGTTGAGCAAGCCCCGGTGCAACGTGCCGATTTCGACCAGGTCATGGTGCCCAACTATGCCCCTGCCGCCTTTATCCCTGTGCGTGGCGAAGGTTCCCGCGTGTGGGACCAGTCGGGTCGCGAGCTGATCGATTTTGCCGGCGGCATCGCAGTGAACGTGCTGGGCCATGCCCACCCGGCGCTGGTCGGTGCACTGACCGCCCAGGCCAACAAGCTGTGGCACGTCTCCAACGTCTTCACCAACGAGCCGGCCCTGCGCCTGGCCCATAAGCTGATCGACGCCACCTTTGCCGAGCGTGTGTTCTTCTGCAACTCGGGCGCCGAAGCCAACGAGGCCGCCTTCAAGCTGGCCCGTCGCGTGGCGTTCGACCGTTTCGGCAGCGAGAAATACGAGATCATCGCCGCCCTGAACAGCTTCCACGGCCGCACTCTGTTTACGGTCAACGTCGGTGGCCAGTCGAAGTACTCCGATGGTTTCGGTCCTAAAATCACCGGCATCACCCACGTTCCTTATAACGACCTGGACGCGCTGAAAGCCGCGGTGTCGGACAAGACCTGCGCCGTGGTGCTGGAACCGATCCAGGGCGAAGGCGGCGTGTTGCCGGCTGAGCTTGCGTACCTGCAAGGTGCCCGCGACCTGTGTGACGCCAACAACGCGCTGCTGGTGTTCGACGAAGTGCAGACTGGCATGGGCCGCAGCGGCCATCTGTTTGCCTACCAGCACTACGGCGTGGTACCCGACATCCTCACCAGCGCCAAGAGCCTGGGCGGCGGCTTCCCGATTGCCGCGATGCTGACGCGCGAAGACCTGGCCAAGCACCTGGTGGTCGGCACCCACGGCACCACCTACGGCGGCAACCCGCTGGCATGCGCGGTGGCCGAAGCGGTGATCGACGTGATCAACACCCCCCAGGTGCTGGCCGGCGTCAATGCCAAGCACGAGCTGTTCAAGGCCCGCCTGGAGCAGATCGGCCAGCAATACGGGATCTTCACCCAAGTACGTGGCATGGGCCTGCTGCTCGGTTGCGTATTGAGCGACGCGTTCAAGGGCAAGGCCAAGGACGTGTTCAACGCGGCCGAGAAAGAAAACCTGATGATCCTGCAGGCCGGCCCGGACGTGGTGCGTTTTGCGCCAAGCCTGGTGGTGGAAGAGGCGGACATCAATGAAGGTCTGGACCGCTTTGAACGTGCTGTAAAAACGCTGACGCAAGCTTGATAGATACACATTTATCTAACGAACCGGATCAAATGTGCGAGCGGGCTTGCCCGCGATAGCGATCTGTCAGTCGACGTTGTTGTGACTGGCCCACCGCAATCGTGGGCAAGCCCGCTCCCACATTGGAACCTGGGTGATTCCAGGTTCAGTGTCCGGCATTTTTTTATGAAGTTTTCGAGTTAAGGAGTGACACCATGCTGGTGATGCGCCCCGCGCAAATGGCTGATCTGGGCGAGGTACAGCGTCTGGCTGCGGACAGCCCGATTGGTGTCACCTCCCTGCCGGATGACGTTGAACGCCTGAGCGACAAAATCGCCGCCAGCGAAGCGTCCTTCGCCGCCGAAGTGAGTTTCAACGGTGAAGAAAGCTATTTCTTTGTCCTCGAAGACACCGTCGCCGGCAAGCTGGTGGGCTGTTCGGCCATCGTTGCCTCGGCCGGTTATTCCGAGCCGTTCTACAGCTTTCGCAATGAGACCTTCGTCCACGCGTCCCGCGAACTGAAGATCCACAACAAGATTCACGTCCTGTCCCAGTGCCACGACCTGACCGGCAACAGCTTGCTGACCAGCTTCTACGTGGTGCCGGAACTGGTGGGTTCGGCCTGGTCGGAACTCAACTCCCGTGGCCGCCTGCTGTTTGTCGCAAGCCACCCCGAGCGGTTTGCCGACTCGGTGGTGACCGAGATTGTCGGCTACAGCGACGAGAACGGTGATTCGCCGTTCTGGGACGCCATTGGCCGCAACTTCTTCGACCTCAACTACGCCGCCGCCGAGCGCCTGTGCGGGTTGAAGAGCCGCACCTTCCTCGCCGAGCTGATGCCCCACTACCCGATCTACGTGCCGCTGTTGCCCGACGAAGCCCAGGAAGCCATGGGCCAGGTGCACCCGCGTGCGCAGATCACCTTCGACATCCTGATGCGCGAAGGTTTTGAAACCGATCATTACATCGACATCTTCGACGGTGGCCCGACCCTGCATGCGCGGGTCTCGGGCATCCGTTCGATCGCCCAGAGCCGCGTGGTGCCGGTGAAGATCGGCGAGATGGTCAAGGGCGTCGGCCGCCAGTACCTGGTGAGCAACGCGCAGTTGCAGGATTACCGCGCAGTGATGCTGGAACTGGACTACGCGCCGGGCAAGCCGGTGACCCTGGACCTGGAAGCGGCCGAAGCCCTGGGCGTCGGCGAAGGCGCCAGCGTGCGCCTGGTAGCGGTTTAAAAAGCAGAGTTTCGCGGGTGGCTGCAAAGCGGCCCGTCTGAGGAGATAGCATGATCGTTCGTCCCGTACGCAGCAGCGATTTACCGGCCCTGATTGATCTGGCGCGCAGCACCGGCACCGGCCTTACCACCTTGCCGGCCAATGAAGAGCGCCTGACCCACCGGGTTGGCTGGGCTGAAAAGACCTTTCGCGGCGAAGCTGGGCGTGGTGATGCCGACTACCTGTTCGTGCTGGAAAACGACGAAGGCCGGGTGGTGGGGATTTCCGCCATCGCTGGCGCCGTCGGCCTGCGTGAGCCGTGGTACAACTTCCGGGTCGGCCTGACGGTCAGCGCCTCCCAGGAGCTGAACATCTATCGCGAGATTCCTACGCTGTTCCTGGCCAACGACCTGACGGGCAACTCCGAGCTGTGCTCGTTGTTCCTGCATGCCGATTACCGCAACGGCCTCAATGGCCGCATGCTGGCCAAGGCACGGATGCTGTTCATTGCTGAATTCCCGCAGCTGTTTGGCAACAAGATCATTGCCGAGATGCGCGGGGTGTCCAACGACGCCGGGCGTTCGCCGTTCTGGGAAAGCCTGGGCCGGCACTTCTTCAAGATGGAGTTCAGCCAGGCTGACTACCTCACCGGCGTAGGCAACAAGGCGTTTATTGCCGAGCTGATGCCCAAGTTCCCGCTGTACACCTGCTTTTTGTCCGAGGACGCGCGCAACGTGATCGGCAAGGTCCATCCCGACACCGAGCCGGCCCTGAGCATGCTCAAGAGCGAAGGCTTCAGCTACCAGGGCTACGTCGATATCTTCGACGCGGGCCCTGCGGTGGAGTGTGAGACCAGCAAGATCCGCGCGGTGCGTGACAGCCAGGCGCTGGTGCTGGCCATCGGCACGCCGGGGGACGACGCCACGCCGTTCCTGATGCATAACCGTAAACGTGAAGAGTGCCGCATCACCGCCGCACCGGCGCGCCTGGCTGCGGGCACCCTGGTGGTCGATCCGCTGACCGCCAAGCGCCTGCAACTGGTGGCCGGTGATCAAGTGCGTGCCGTACCGTTGTCTGCTGCCCGGGAGTCGAAATAATGAATTCGTTGTATATCGCAGGGAGCTGGCTGGCTGGCCAGGGTGAACGCTTTGAGTCGCTGAACCCGGTGACCCAGCAGGTGATCTGGGCCGGCAATGGCGCCAGTGTCGAGCAGGTCGAGTCCGCCGTGCAGGCTGCGCGCCAGGCATTCCCTGCCTGGGCCAAGCGCCCCCTGGAAGAGCGCATCAGCGTGCTGGAAACCTTTGCCGCCACCTTGAAGAGCCGCGCCGATGAAATCGCCCGCTGCATTGGCGAAGAAACCGGCAAGCCGCTGTGGGAGTCGGCCACCGAAGTTACCAGCATGGCCAACAAAATCGCGATCTCGGTGCAGAGCTACCGCGAACGTACCGGCGAGAAGAGCGGCCCCCTGGGCGACGCCACGGCGGTGTTGCGCCACAAGCCTCACGGCGTGGTCGCAGTATTCGGTCCTTACAACTTCCCCGGCCACTTGCCCAACGGGCATATCGTCCCGGCCTTGCTCGCGGGCAATACCGTGTTGTTCAAGCCGAGCGAGCTGACCCCTAAAGTGGCCGAGCTGACGGTACAGTGCTGGATCGAAGCCGGCCTGCCGGCGGGCGTGTTGAACCTGCTGCAAGGCGCGCGGGAGACCGGGATCGCCCTGGCCTCCAATCCAGGTATCGACGGCCTGTTCTTCACCGGTTCCAGCCGCACCGGCAATCACCTGCACCAGCAGTTCGCCGGGCGCCCGGACAAGATCCTCGCGCTGGAAATGGGCGGCAACAACCCGCTGGTGGTGGACCAGGTGGCCGATGTGGATGCAGCGGTCTACACCATCATCCAGTCGGCCTTTATTTCTGCCGGCCAGCGCTGCACCTGTGCCCGGCGGCTGCTGGTGCCGGAAGGCGCCTGGGGCGACGCACTGCTGGCGCGCCTGGTTGCCGTCAGTGCGACCATTGCCGTGGGGGCCTTCGACCAGCAACCACCGCCATTCATGGGCTCGGTGATTTCCCTGGGCGCGGCCAAGGCCTTGATGGCGGCCCAGGAATTGATGCTGGCCAACGGCGCCGTGGCGCTGCTGGAAATGACCCAGCCCCAGGCGCAGGCAGCCTTGCTGACACCTGGCATCATCGACGTGACCGCCGTGACCGAGCGCGAGGACGAAGAGCTGTTCGGCCCGTTGCTGCAAGTGGTTCGCTACACGGATTTCGAAGCGGCGATCAGCGAGGCCAACAACACTCAGTACGGTTTGGCCGCAGGGTTGCTGTCGGACTCCGAGGCGCGCTACCAGCAGTTCTGGCTGCAAAGCCGTGCGGGTATCGTCAACTGGAACAAACAGCTGACCGGCGCGGCGAGCACCGCGCCATTTGGTGGGGTAGGGGCGTCGGGCAATCATCGCGCCAGTGCCTATTACGCGGCAGATTACTGCGCGTACCCGGTGGCATCCCTGGAGACACCGAGCCTGGTCTTGCCAGCCGCGCTGACGCCGGGTGTAACGCTGAACTAAATGTGGGAGCGGGCTTGTGTGGGAGCTGGCTTGCCTGCGATGGCATCCCCTCGGTCTGGCTGAAAGACCGAGGTGCCCGCATCGCAGGCAAGCCAGCTCCTACACAAGCCAGCACCTGCAGTTGATCGGGTTTGCAAAGACAGGTTTGTGGTGTGTTGAAGACCTTTGATGCCTATAAAAACAGATGTTCGTGGAGCCTCGCCGATGAAATCCTGTGAAGTCAATTTTGACGGTCTCGTGGGGCCGACCCATAACTACGGCGGTTTGTCCTACGGCAACGTCGCGTCCCAGAGCAACAGCCAGCAATCTTCCAACCCCAGGGAAGCGGCGCTGCAGGGCCTGGCGAAAATGAAAGCCCTGATGGACATGGGCTTTGTGCAAGGTGTGCTTGCTCCCCAGGAACGTCCGGATGTCGCCGCGCTGCGCAGCCTTGGCTTTGCCGGTACAGACGCCCAGGTGATCCAGCAGGCGGCCAAGCACGCCATGCCGTTGCTGGTGGCCAGTTGTTCGGCCTCGAGCATGTGGGTGGCCAACGCCGCGACGGTCAGCCCGAGCGCCGACACGTTTGACGGCCGCGTGCATTTCACCGCCGCCAACCTCAACTGCAAATACCACCGCAGCATCGAACACCCGACCACCAGCCGCGTGCTGGGGGCGATGTTTGCCGATCAGCAGCACTTCGCCCACCACGCCGCGTTGCCGGCCGTGGCGCAGTTCGGTGACGAAGGCGCCGCCAACCACACCCGCTTCTGCCGCGAATATGGCGAGGCGGGCGTGGAGTTTTTCGTGTTCGGCCGCAGTGCGTTCGACACCCGCTACCCGGCGCCGCAAAAGTACCCGGCGCGCCAGACCCTCGAAGCGTCCCAGGCGGTTGCGCGTTTGCATGGCCTGCAGGATGACGGTGTGGTCTACGGCCAGCAGAACCCGGCCGTGATCGATGCCGGGGTGTTCCACAACGACGTGATCGCAGTGGGTAACGGCGAAGTGTTGTTCTATCACGAGGATGCGTTCCTCAATACCGAGCAGATGCTCGCTGAACTGCAGGCCAAGCTGGGCAAGCTCGGCGGCAATTTCCAGGCAATCTGCGTACCCCGCGCCCTGGTCAGCGTCGAAGACGCCGTGCGCTCCTACCTGTTCAACAGCCAGTTGCTGAGCCGCGCCGACGGTTCGATGCTGCTGATCGTGCCCGAGGAGTGCCGCAACAACGAGCGTGTCTGGCACTACCTGCAAAGCCTGACCAGTGCCGGTGGGCCGGTCGGCGAAGTGAAAGTCTTCGACCTCAAGCAAAGCATGCAGAATGGCGGCGGCCCGGCCTGCCTGCGTTTGCGCGTGGCGTTGAAGGAGGCTGAACTGGCGGCGGTCAATCCAGGGGTTATCATGACTGCACCGCTGTACGAAACGTTGACCCAATGGGTCGGCAAGCACTACCGCGACAGCCTGCGTGAAACCGATCTGGCTGACCCGCAGTTGCTGCTCGAATGTCGCACGGCATTGGATGAACTGACGCAAATCCTTAAACTGGGCTCGGTTTATCCTTTCCAGATCAATTAAAGCCACACGGCTGAGACTTATTTATGACCACCGATACCCTGAAGCTGATCCTTGAAGACACCGACGGCACCCAGCTGGAAACCTCCTGCACCCGCCTGGCCGTGGTGTGGCAGGGCAAGGAAATCTGGATCCAGCACGATGGCCGTGGCCAACTGCTGATCGGCGTGGACGTGGAAGAAGGCGACGCCGAGTACGCCAACCTGCTGATGCGCCCGCTGGCCACCAACCTGATGAGCCTGCAACTGGAAATGGAACCGGCCGACGTTGAAGGTGATGACGACGATCACGTCCACGGCCCAGGCTGCAACCACTAAGGAAGCTGCTCTATGCTCGCCCTCGGCAAACTGCTTGAACTGACCCTCGCCGGTCGTGAACCGGCGCAAAAAATTCAACTGACTGTCGACGGCGTGCAAATGCGCTGGCTCAGTGAGGGCGCACTCGAGGTGCGGCCTCCTGAGGCACGGGACAACGGCGCCGATGTGCTGCTGTCGTCCGGCATCCATGGCAACGAAACCGCGCCGATCGAATTGGCCGACCGCCTGTTGCATGGCATCGCCCGCGGGGAGATCAAGCCCCGTACCCGTATTCTGTTCCTGTTCGGCAACCCCGAGGCCATGCGTCGCGGCGAGCGTTACCTCGAGCAGGACGTCAACCGGCTGTTCAACGGCCGCCACGAACAAAGCATCGGCCCCGAAGCCATGCGCGCCGCCGAGCTTGAGCAGTTGGCCCGCACCTTCTTCAGCGTGCCCGGCCGTTCGCGCCTGCACTACGACCTGCACACGGCGATTCGCGGTTCGAAGATCGAGCAGTTCGCCCTGTACCCCTTCAAGGAAGGGCGCCAACACTCCCGCACCGAACTGGCCCGCTTGCGCGCGGCCGGCATGGAAGCGGTGCTGTTGCAGAACAAGACCTCCATCACTTTCACCGCGTTTACCTACGAGCAGCTGGGCGCCGAGTCGTTCACCCTGGAACTGGGCAAGGCCCGTCCATTCGGGCAGAACCAGGGGGTGGATGTATCGCGCCTGGAAACCCGCCTCAAGCAGATCATCGAAGGCAACGAGCCGGCCGCCGAGGGCCTGGACGGCCTGAAGTTGTTCAGCGTGGCCCGGGAAATCATCAAGCACAGTGACGCCTTCACCCTGCATTTGCCGGCGGATGTGGAGAACTTTTCGGAACTGGAGAAGGGCTACCTGCTGGCCGAGGACATCGCCAAGACCCGCTGGGTGATCGAGGAGGAGGGCGCGCGCATCATCTTCCCCAACCCGAAGGTCAAGAATGGCTTGCGGGCGGGCATCCTGATTGTGCCGACCACAGATGTTGGCCTGGCCTGAACCTTGGGTTCAGCGCGGTCAACTGTAGGAGCTGGCTTGCCTGCGATAGCATCAACTCGGTCTGTCAGTTACCTCGAGGCGATGCTATCGCAGGCAAGCCAGCTCCCACCCAGACCCAGTTTTTACACTGGGTTGGGTAGGGTTGCTTAGACTGCTAAGGCACGCGGCTCATTGCGGCGGATCGCGCGGATCTTGTGCAGGGTATCGGCGCAGGTCTGCGCAGCTTCCTTGCCCTTGTGCACAAAGTGCTCAAAGAAGAAGTTGTGGTGCTCGCTGCCCGCGTGGAAGTGATGCGGCGTCAGGGACACCGAGAACACTGGCACTTCGGTTTCCAACTGCACCTGCATCAGGCCGCTGACTACCGATTGTGCGACGAACTCGTGGCGATAGATCCCACCGTCCACCACCAGGGCGGCGGCGACGATGCCGGCGTAGCGGCCGGACTTGGCCAGTAGCTTGGCGTGCAGGGGCATTTCAAAGGCGCCGCCGACTTCAAAGAAATCGATGTCCGACTCTTGGTAGCCCTGGACGAGCATTTCGGCGAGGAAGCCTTTACGGCTCTGATCAACAATATCTTTGTGCCAGCAAGCCTGGATAAACGCGACGCGCTCACCGTGGTGGTTTTTGCTCTTGCTGTCGATTGCGGTGGGTTGCATGTTCTGACTCCTGTTTATGAAAAAAACAGGGCGTTATGAATCGAATGGGATTTAAGGGTACGAGCAGCTGTGTCATGCAGGCATGAAATCAGCACACGGCCCTTAGGCGCCAATCCCGTTCTCTCTTCATCCGGACTATGACCGTCGGCCCCGGGATCACACCGGGTCTGCTGACCTTGCCGCCGTCCTGCGTGAGCAGTTCGAGGCGCCAAGCGCTCGCGGGCTATGCGCATTGCGCGCAATTACCGCCGGTGGGGAATTGCACCCCGCCCTGAGAACGTTGCCGCCAGAACCCTGGCGGCGGAGAGTTTTTACCATACATTTCGAAAAACTGCATAGGGTGCTTGTTAATATCGACTATCGACAGGTTTGCCGATCAGCCTTGTAGGCGGTTGATATCTGTGGGCGATGCCCGCAGTAATCGGTTACAACAGGTCATTCCCCACTCGCAGAGGCCCGCTTGATGTCCGTTATTGATCTTCGTAGTGACACCGTGACCCAACCCACGCTGGGCATGCGCGATGCCATGGCCAGCGCACCGAGCGGCGATGATGTCTACGGTGAAGACCCCAGCGTCAACCTGCTGGAAGCCGAACTGGCCAAGCGCCTGGGCTTTGCCGCCGCGCTGTTCGTGCCGACCGGCACCATGAGCAACCTGTTGGCACTGATGGCCCACTGCGAGCGGGGCGAGGAATACATCGTCGGGCAACAGGCCCACACCTACAAATATGAGGGCGGCGGCGCGGCGGTGCTGGGTTCGATCCAGCCGCAGCCCCTGGAAGTCCAGGCGGACGGTTCGCTGGACCTGGCCCAGGTCGCAGAAGCGATCAAGCCGGATGACTTCCACTTCGCCCGCACCCGGCTGTTGGCGTTGGAAAACACCATGCAAGGCAAAGTGTTGCCCATGAGCTACCTGGCCGCTGCACGCGCATTTACCCGCGAACATGGCCTGGCCCTGCACCTGGACGGCGCGCGCCTGTACAACGCGGCGGTCAAGCTGGGGGTGGATGCGCGGGAGATTGCCGGGTATTTCGATTCGGTCTCGGTGTGCCTGTCCAAGGGCCTTGGCGCGCCGGTTGGCTCGGTGCTGTGCGGCTCCAGTGCGTTGATCGCCAAGGCCCGTCGTTTGCGCAAGATGGTCGGTGGCGGTATGCGCCAGGCGGGTTCTTTGGCGGCGGCGGGGCTGTACGCCCTGGACCATCAGGTAGCGCGCCTGGCCGAAGACCACGCCAATGCCCAGTGGCTCGGCGATGAGCTGCGCAAGGCCGGCTACAGCGTGGAGCCGGTGCAGACCAATATGGTCTACGTGCAGATCGGCGAGCAGGCCCAGGCGCTGAAGGCCTTTGCCGAAGCGCGTGGGATCACGTTGAGTGCCGCCCCGCGCTTGCGCATGGTCACGCACCTGGACGTCAGCCGGGCACAGATGGAGCAAGTGCTGGCGACATTTGTCGAGTTTTCCCGGAAATGACAGTGCAGGCCGTCTAATTGACTGTTTCTATCGTATAAACACGCTGTACCACGGGCAAAGGGCCGATATAATGCGGCCCTTTGCCGTCGCTCCGTCTGATGACGTTTAGCACTGGCCTTTGGCCGCAGCCTCCGTGGAAGAACCTAATGAAAAGCGCAGAAATCCGTGAAGCCTTCCTTCGCTTCTTCGAAGAGCAAGGTCACACCCGTGTCTCCTCCAGCTCCTTGATCCCAGGCAATGACCCAACCCTGCTGTTCACCAACGCGGGGATGAACCAGTTCAAGGACTGCTTCCTGGGCCAGGAAAAACGCGCCTACACCCGCGCCACCAGCAGCCAGAAGTGCGTGCGCGCCGGCGGCAAGAACAGCGACCTGGAGAACGTCGGCTACACCGCCCGTCACCACACCTTTTTCGAAATGCTCGGCAACTTCAGCTTTGGCGATTATTTCAAGCAAGACGCGATCAACTTCGCCTGGACCTTCCTCACTGGCGTGCTGAAGCTGCCGAAGGAAAAACTCTGGGTCACCGTCTACGCCACCGACGACGAAGCCTACGACATCTGGACCCAGCAGATTGGTGTGCCGGTCGAGCGCATGATCCGCATTGGCGACAACAAGGGCGCGCCTTACGCCTCCGACAACTTCTGGACCATGGGCGATACCGGCCCGTGCGGCCCGTGCACCGAGATTTTCTACGATCATGGCGCCGACATCTGGGGTGGCCCGCCGGGCTCGCCGGAAGAAGACGGTGACCGTTACATCGAGATCTGGAACAACGTGTTCATGCAGTTCAACCGCACCGCCGATGGCGTGTTGCATCCGCTGCCTGCGCCGTCGGTAGATACCGGTATGGGCCTGGAGCGGATCAGCGCGGTGATGCAGCACGTTCACTCCAACTACGAAATCGACCTGTTCAAGAACCTGCTGAGCGCGTCGGCCGCGGCCATTGGCTGCGCCAACGACAACCAGTCTTCGCTCAAAGTGGTATCGGACCATATCCGTTCCTGCGGTTTTCTGATTGCCGACGGCGTGCTGCCCTCCAACGAAGGCCGTGGCTACGTGCTGCGCCGCATCATCCGTCGCGCCTGCCGCCACGGTAACAAGTTGGGCGCCACGGGTAGCTTCTTCTACAAAATCGTTGCCGCGCTGGTGGCCGAGATGGGCGAAGCCTTCCCGGAACTCAAGCAGCAGCAAGCCAACATCGAGCGCGTGCTCAAGGCTGAAGAAGAGCAGTTCTCCAAGACCCTGGAGCACGGCCTGAAGATCCTGGAACAGGACCTGGCTGAGCTCAAAGGTACCGTGGTGCCGGGTGATGTGGTGTTCAAGCTGTATGACACCTATGGCTTCCCGATGGACCTGACGGCCGACATCGCCCGCGAGCGTGAACTGACGGTCGATGAGGTTGGTTTCGAGCGTGAGATGGAAGCCCAGCGTGTACGCGCGCGTTCCGCAAGCTCTTTTGGCCTGGATTACAACACCTTGGTCAAGGTTGACGTGGCGACCGAGTTCACGGGTTATCAGGCCACCGTCGGCTCGGCCAAGATCGTGGCTATTTATAAAGATGGCCAGTCGGTCGATGTCTTGAGCGAAGGCGAAGAGGCGGTGGTGGTGCTCGATCAGACGCCGTTCTACGCCGAATCTGGCGGCCAGGTCGGTGACTGTGGTTTCTTGCGCTCGACATCCGGTCGTTTCGACGTGCGCGACACCACCAAGACCGGCGGTGCTTTCCTGCATCACGGTGTGTTGGTGCTGGGTAACCTGACGGTCGGCGCTCCGGTAGAGACTCAGGTTGATGCTGATGTGCGGCATGCAACCGCCTTGAACCACTCGGCTACCCACTTGCTGCACGCGGCGCTGCGCCAGGTATTGGGCGAGCACGTCCAGCAGAAGGGGTCGTTGGTCGACAGTCAGCGCCTGCGCTTTGACTTCAGCCATTTTGAAGCGATCAAGCCTGAGCAATTGAAGGCATTGGAAGACATCGTCAACGCCGAAATTCGCAAGAACACTGCGGTAGAAACTGAAGAAACCGATATTGAAACCGCCAAGAAAAAAGGCGCCATGGCGCTGTTCGGCGAGAAATACGGCGACAACGTACGCGTGCTGAGCATGGGCGGCAGCTTCTCCGTGGAACTGTGCGGCGGTATCCATGCCAAGCGCACCGGTGACATCGGCCTGCTGAAAATCATCAGCGAAGGCGGCGTGGCTTCCGGTGTACGGCGTATCGAGGCGGTGACCGGTGCTGCGGCCCTGGCCTACCTCAATGCGGCCGAAGAACAACTCAAGGAAGCGGCGACCCTGGTCAAGGGCAGCCGTGACAACCTGATCGACAAGCTCTCTGCCGTACTGGAGCGCAACCGCCAGCTGGAAAAACAGCTGGAGCAGTTGCAAGCCAAGGCGGCCAGCGCAGCGGGTGACGACCTGTCAGCCTCGGCACTGGACATCAAGGGCGTGAAGGTTCTGGCCGCGCGCCTGGACGGTCAGGACGGCAAGGCGCTGTTGGCCTTGGTCGATCAGTTGAAGAACAAGCTCGGCCGCGCAGTGATCCTGCTCGGCAGTGTCCATGAGGAAAAGGTCGTACTGGTTGCCGGTGTAACCAAGGACCTGACTGGCCAACTCAAGGCTGGTGATTTGATGAAACAAGCCGCTGCGGCAGTGGGCGGGAAGGGCGGTGGTCGTCCGGACATGGCGCAAGGCGGTGGTGTAGACGCTGGTGCCCTGGACGCGGCCCTGGCCCTGACCGTGCCATTTGTCGAGGCCGGTATTTAAGGCGCTGTTAATGAGTCCATGGTCTAGTCATGGGCTCGCTTAGCTGCTGGAAGATTTGTTTATTGGGCGCCCCTTTACGGGCTGAGGCGGCTTAGAAATGGCTTTGATCGTACAGAAATTTGGAGGCACCTCGGTCGGCTCTGTCGAACGAATCGAGCAGGTCGCCGACAAGGTTAAGAAATTCCGCGATGCCGGCGACGACCTGGTGGTGGTGCTGTCGGCCATGAGCGGCGAGACCAATCGCCTGATCGACCTGGCCAAGCAAATCAGTGGTGATCAGGCTCCGCTGGCGCGTGAGCTGGATGTGATCGTGTCCACCGGTGAGCAGGTGACCATTGCTTTGTTGGCCATGGCGCTGAACAAGCGTGGCGTGCCGGCGGTGTCCTACACTGGCACCCAGGTACGGATCCTCACGGACAGCGCGCACACCAAGGCGCGCATCCTGCAGATCGACGACCAGAAGATTCGTGGTGACCTGAAGGCCGGTCGCGTGGTGGTTGTCGCCGGTTTCCAGGGCGTTGACGAGCACGGCAATATCACGACCCTGGGCCGTGGCGGTTCCGACACCACCGGCGTGGCGCTGGCGGCAGCCCTGAAGGCTGACGAATGCCAGATCTACACCGATGTGGACGGCGTCTACACCACTGACCCGCGCGTAGTGTCCGTGGCCCAGCGCCTGGACAAGATCACCTTCGAAGAGATGCTGGAAATGGCCAGCCTCGGGTCCAAGGTGTTGCAGATCCGTGCGGTGGAGTTTGCCGGCAAGTACAACGTACCGCTGCGCGTATTGCACAGCTTTAAAGAGGGTCCGGGCACCCTCATTACTATTGATGAAGAGGAATCCATGGAACAGCCGATCATTTCCGGCATCGCCTTTAACCGCGATGAAGCCAAGCTGACCATCCGTGGCGTGCCAGACACCCCGGGCGTGGCCTTCAAGATCCTTGGGCCGATCAGTGCGGCGAACATTGAAGTCGACATGATCGTGCAGAACGTCGCACACGATAACACCACCGACTTCACCTTCACCGTGCACCGCAACGAGTACGATGCGGCCGAGCGTATCCTGCAGAACACTGCCCAGGAAATCGGGGCGCGTGAAGTGGTCGGCGACACCAAGATCGCCAAGGTGTCGATCGTTGGTGTGGGTATGCGCTCCCATGCGGGCGTTGCCAGCCGCATGTTCGAGTCCCTGGCCAAGGAAACCATCAATATCCAGATGATCTCCACATCGGAGATCAAGGTGTCGGTGGTGATTGAAGAGAAGTACCTGGAGCTGGCTGTGCGTGCACTGCACACCGCTTTCGAACTGGACGCGCCGGCCCGACAGGGCGAGTAACGCGTTGCCAGGAAGGCGCGGTTGATCCGCGCCTTTCTTTTTTGCCGGGTGATGGCCCAGGCCTGTTCTTTTGCCCGTGCTCGACAATACTTAGGCATGCAGGGCCATGGCCGATGGGTTATAGGCCCAAGGCCTTTTTTTGCAGACTGTTGTTCCCGAAATGAAATGCGTGAGGAGAAAGGTATGCTGATTCTGACTCGTCGATGCGCAGAAAGCCTGATTATTGGTGATGGCGAAATCACCGTGACCGTGCTCGGCGTCAAAGGCAATCAAGTGCGGATTGGGGTCAATGCCCCCAAAGAGGTGGCCGTCCACCGTGAGGAAATCTACCTGCGGATCAAGAAAGAGAAGGACGACGAACCAAGCCATTAATTTTTATCGTTTTTTATGTTTGCAAACGGGGATGAAGCTGGTTAATATACGCCCCGTGTTGCGGAGAGCTGGCCGAGTGGCCGAAGGCGCTCCCCTGCTAAGGGAGTACACCTCAAAAGGGTGTCGGGGGTTCGAATCCCCCGTTCTCCGCCATTATTTGCTTAGTACGTTGCAATCTGGTTTTTTCGCTAAGTTGTTGAAATTAAACGAAAAAATAGCTTTACATAGAGATTGAACGGCCTATAATGCGCGGCAACAAATGCACTCGTAGCTCAGCTGGATAGAGTACTCGGCTACGAACCGAGCGGTCACAGGTTCGAATCCTGTCGAGTGCACCATTTAAGAGTTAGTTGCAGAAATGCAGGTAACTTGGCTCCAACCAGTTGTGATCTGGTATAAAACCACAATCTGCACTCGTAGCTCAGCTGGATAGAGTACTCGGCTACGAACCGAGCGGTCACAGGTTCGAATCCTGTCGAGTGCACCATACAAACAAAAAGCCCGCCTAGTGCGGGCTTTTTGCCGTCTGGGGTTTTTACTTTCCTGGCGGCCTGCGTAGGAATAGTCTCGGCCACGCAGGTTTTTCTCTCGCCCATGTGTTTTCTTTTCTATGGCTGTCGTCGCAGTTTCATACGTGTGGCCAACACTCAGCTTTGTTGTGCAAGCGCTTGTTCTTTCCAGTTTTTTAACGTTTAAAGCGGGCGCACGGTGTATCATTGCGCCCGTCAGCCCCGCCGGGGCTTGTGGAATACCTCCATGGACTTACCCAGTAGTTACTCAGTACCCCGTTTTACCAATCATGAATTGACTGATTGATCCTTCCGGCGTGCCCCGCTGCTGGGAGTGGAGTTCGCCTATGACCGAAGTAGAAGTAAAGAAAACACAAGAAAGCCTGCAGGATCGTCTGGCTCAAGTCGTCGAGCTGCTGCAGCGCCAGCGTGTGGTCGAAGATCTGACCCATCGCCAGGAAGGTCCTCATCAAGACCGGGTCGAGAACCTGGTCCATCGGCAGAATCTCGTCGAATTGCAGCGCAAGCTCGATGACCTGCACTCTGCCGACGTCGCCTACATCCTTGAAGCCCTGCCGCTGGACGATCGTCTGACGCTTTGGCAGTTGGTCAAGGCTGATCGCGATGGCGACATCCTCCTTGAAGTATCCGACTCGGTGCGTGAGACCCTGATCGCCGACATGGACGATCACGAGCTCCTGGCTGCGGCCAAGGAGATGGACGCCGACGAACTGGCCGACCTCGCCCCTGAGCTGCCCCGTGATGTTGTCCATGAGCTGATGGAGACCCTCGACGGTCAGCAGCGTGAGCGCGTGCGCTCCGCGTTGTCCTATGACGAGGAGCAAGTCGGCGCATTGATGGACTTCGAGATGGTGACTATCCGTGAGGATGTCAGCCTGGAAGTGGTCTTGCGCTACCTGCGGCGCCTCAAGGAACTGCCGGGGCACACCGACAAGCTGTTTGTGGTCGACTACGAGGGCATCCTCAAGGGCGTGCTGCCGATCAAGCGCCTGCTGGTCAACGACCCGGACAAACAAGTGGCCGAGGTCATGGCCAGCGATCCGGTGAGCTTTCATCCCGATGAAGACGCCTACGATGCCGCCCAGGCATTCGAGCGTTATGACTTGATTTCGGCCCCGGTGGTCGACAAGAACGGCAAGCTGATCGGCCGTTTGACCATCGATGAGATGGTCGACCTGATCCGTGAGGAAAGCGAAAACGAAGTCCTCAACATGGCGGGTCTGCGTGAAGAGGAAGATATTTTTGCGTCAGTCTGGCGATCCCTGAGCAACCGTTGGGCGTGGCTGGCGGTCAACCTGATTACTGCGTTCATTGCCTCGCGGGTGATCGGCCTGTTTGAAGGCTCTATCGAGAAGCTGGTGGCATTGGCGGCGCTGATGCCGATCGTGGCCGGTATTGGTGGTAACTCGGGTAACCAGACCATCACCATGATCGTGCGGGCGATGGCCCTGGACCAGGTGAGCACGGGTAATACCTCGCGCCTGATGCGCAAGGAATTGGCGGTAGGCCTGATCAATGGCCTGGTGTGGGGGGGCGTTATTGGGGTGGTGGCCTATCTGCTGTATGGCAGTTGGTCCCTGGGCGTGGTCATGACTGCGGCCATGACCCTCAACCTGCTACTGGCGGCCTTGATGGGGGTGTTGATCCCCATGACCCTCGCGCGCCTTGGGCGCGATCCGGCGATGGGCGCCAGTGTGATGATCACGGCCATGACTGACAGTGGTGGCTTCTTCATCTTCCTGGGCTTGGCGACGATCTTCCTGCTTTGAACCCAATAGGGGCCGGCAAGCCGGCTCCTGCATCCAAAGTAAAAAAACCACGCAAAAAAAAGCCAGCGCAAGGCTGGCTTCAGCTTTCAGTTGCCGGTTATTCGGCTTCTGCGGCTGCCTCAACGTCATGGGCAATCAGCGACACAAGCGCATTTTGCTGACGGTGGGACAGTTGGCGAAACCGCTGTAGCAGCTCGCGTTCGTGCAGTGACAGCTCCGGGCTGTCCATACGCATGCTCAGCTCATCACCCAGCGCGCCTTCCTGAATAAGGCTTTGCTCCATGCGCGCGATGATTTCAGAGTTCATGCTGCGGTGATGATTGCGAGCCACCTCGGCAATGCGTTCCCGCATTCCGTCTGGCAGACGTACGACGAACTTGTCAGCCGTACGGCTGGAATAAATTGCCTGTTTCAATGGGCGCATATATTTAACCGGTTAGTTCAGGGGAGCGGTTTTTGGAATTGGCCGCAACATGTGTGTTAGGACAAGGTTTGCGGACAAATGTTCAACCTGAATTGCAAAGAGGCCGCATCATGCCTCAGATTTGCCGGTTCCTTGGCGTCAATTCTGTGACAAATATTGAACTGACTACAGGCTTTATGCCAGTACTCATTATCAAATTTGCGGACTGGTTAGAAAACTTTTCTGCGCAGTATTCGCAGCGCAGGCTCTCGATGCCCGAGGGTCTTGCGGCGCACATCCTATAGCAATGTGGCCTTTTGCCCTTATTTTTAAGACTAGTGGCAAATGGCCGATTTGCGCGCCCAGGCGACATAAGGTCGGGTGAGAGGTGAGGGGGGGGGGCGGCGGGGGTGAATCGGTTGTTCAGCGCAGAACCGGGTCGAACTTGAAGCGACGCCCGACAATTGCGGCAATCACCCACGCGCTGGCGAACACGGCGCAGGCGCCTAGGGAAAGGGTGTGCCAATCATTCGACGTGGCGCTGAGCCCCATGACGCCGGTGATGAGGGTCAGAATGAAAAACAGCCAGGTGGTCTTGGTCATGATCGGCTCGCTTAGAAAATCCAGTGCTCAGAAGTGCCGGCGGCCTGCGCGCCTTGTGCCAACTGAACAGAGGGTTGCCCATTGGCTGTCATCAGTGCCAGTTGCGCGCGTTGCTGGGTCTGGTGGCTGCCTGTGTGGCTGATCTGCGCTGCATCGCTATCGCCACTGGTCTGGAACTGGAACATCACCAGTACCGCCAGGGCCAGGGCATTCAGAAGCAGGAGGGTGCTGTTCATGGGTGTTTCCCCGTGTTCATGTGCAGGACAGATTGTTAAGGGTAAAGAGTGCAGTCATCGTGCCAGCTGCTATTTTGATAAAAATCCTTAAAAAACAGTATGTTAGATTGATCTCAAAAGTATGGCTCGTTGCAAGATGCAATGATGGCCTTTCGTGCTAGTGCATTTTGCACGATGGGTCTTGGCAGCCCTGTAGGCAGGAGGTGGGCGCGTTAACGGCTTACGCCTAAAAAGCTTGCGGACGACATGACAAAACTCACCTTGGCCGTTAACATGCACGCCGTCTGTCGCGACGCCATTTGGCCTTGCGCCTGTCATAAGTCCCAGTAGCTCAATTGGATAGAGCATCCCCCTCCTAAGGGGAAGGTTGGCCGTTCGAACCGGCCCTGGGACACCATTTGCAGTCTCACCTCTACCCTGGCCGAGACGCTGAAAAACCCCGATCAGAATGCTCTGGCGGGGTTTTTTTATGGGCGGCTGTTTTCTTGGCCGCTTGGCCAGTGCCTTTGGGCTGGCTGGCGAGATATATTGTTAAAACCTTGTACCTCGCCCCCGGTCTGGATGCGTCTGACACGTAGCTGAACAGCGAAGGAACTGTTGGGTGCCAAGTTCATCGAAGGCTGCATGCTTCGGTGATCCCGAGGTTGTGCCGCTTGCTGGATCAAAATGCCCCTGGGTGCCTGTGTAGTTGGGTGCCTGGGCTTAACGACGCTTCGCCCTCAGGCTATGCGAATTGCCTGACACCCACTGCAAGGAGCCGCTCGGAACGCCGATGCGCCAGATCTGGAAATCTTTTCGAGCCCTTTATTTCGCCTCCTTGATGATGCTGATCGGCTCCGGCCTGCTCAGTACTTACCTGGCCTTGCGCCTGGCGGCGGATAACGTCGACAGCCTATGGGTCGGTGCGCTGATGGCGGCCAACTATTTTGGCCTGGTGCTGGGTGGCAAGATCGGGCATCGCCTGATCGCCCGCGTTGGTCATATTCGGGCCTATGCCACCTGTGCCGGAATTGTCGGTGCGGCGGTGCTGGGCCATGGCCTGGTGGACTGGCTGCCGGCCTGGATCGTGCTACGGATAATCGTCGGCCTCGGCATGATGTGCCAGTACATGGTGATCGAGAGCTGGCTCAACGAGCAGGCGGATGCCAAGCAGCGTGGCGTGGTGTTCAGCGGCTATATGATCGCGTCGTACCTGGGCCTGGTGCTGGGCCAGCTGATTCTGGTCATGCACCCCCAATTGGGACTTGAGTTGCTGATGCTGGTGGCGCTGTGTTTTGCCCTGTGCCTGGTGCCGGTCGCCATGACCCGGCGTATTCACCCCGCGCCCTTGCATCCGGCGCCGATGGAGCCGCGCTTTTTTATCAAGCGCGTGCCGCAGTCTTTGAGTACGGTGCTGGGGGCGGGCCTGATCGTCGGCTCCTTCTATGGCCTGGCGCCGCTGTACGCGGCCCAACAGGGCTTGAGCACCGAGCAGGTCGGCCTGTTCATGGGTAGCTGCATTTTTGCCGGCCTGTTGGTGCAATGGCCACTGGGCTGGCTGTCCGATCGCTATGACCGCGCCTTGTTGATTCGCTGTTTCGCCCTGTGCCTGGCGGTGGCGGCATTGCCGCTGGCGATCATGACCCAGGTGCCGCTGGAAGTGCTGTTTATTGCCGGGTTCCTGTGCTCGTTGGTGCAGTTCTGCCTCTATCCGCTGGCCGTGGCATTTTCCAATGACCATGTCGAAGGTGATCGCCGAGTGTCGCTCACCGCGATGTTGCTGGTGACCTACGGGGTGGGCGCGAGTATCGGGCCGTTGCTGGCCGGCGTGGTGATGAAGCTGTTTGGCAACCAGATGCTCTATGCCTTCTTCAGCCTGTGCGCATTGATCCTGGTCTGGCGTATTCGTCCCAAGGCTGTGACCAACCTGCATCAGGTGGACGACGCGCCGTTGCACCACGTGGCCATGCCCGACAGCATGTCCAGTTCGCCATTGGTGGCAGCCCTCGACCCGCGGGTGGATGAGCAGGTGGTCCAGGACCAGATGCAAACCGCCGCGCCAGAGCCTGCGCCCGACGCAGAGCCGGAGATGGAGCCGCAGCCCGAGCCCGAGCCGCCGGAGCATCCTGACCCGGATGAACACCCGCATGACCTGAGCCGGGCCCGTCCCTGAAACAAAAAACGGGCAGTTCCCAAAGGAGCTGCCCGTTTTTTTGTGCCTGTGGTTTGGCGCTTACATGTCGTCGTCTTTATCGAACCGTCGCGCCTCGCGCTGCAGTTGGTAGACAAACCGCTCAACCTGGCGCTGCACCAGGCCGCTCATGTTGTGAAAGCGCACACCGGCAAAGGTGGTGTTGATCCTTTCTTCGAAGTGCAGGTAGCGCAGCTCCACCGCCGTGGTCATGCTGCCGAAGGGCAGGGCGGCGATAAAACGGTCGTAGACCTGGCCTAGTTGCAGGCGCTCGGAGATATCACCTTCAAAGCGCAGCTTGCAGCCGGTGGCGGAGATATCCAGCAGCTTGCCACTGATAGGCGCCTTGAGTTTCTCACCACCCAGTTCGATATTCACCAGTTGCGCCAGTTTCAATGCCGCGCGAAAGGCATTGCGGCGCTGATGGTAGACCACTTCTTCTGGCAGGCTGCCTTTATAGATGCGGTGGCCGTCCTTTGCACCGATGGTCAGCGGGCCATTGCTGTCCCAGGCCACGCGCACGCCTTCGTGAAAGCCTTCGATACGAAATGCTTCGCCATTCTCCAGATAGCGTTCACCTTCGGGCGGGATCATTTCGTCCAGGCTCAGGGTCTTGCTGTCCTTGTCGACATCCACCAGGTAGCTTTGGAAGCGCTGGTTGCGTTCGTGGAAGGTGATGATCAGCGGGTCGTGGCTCTCTTGCAGCAGCCGCAGGGTGCTGGCAATTTCCAGAGGGGTGGTGAGGACCTTGGGGGGCTGCGGAGCATCTTCCGCGCTAAGGGTGTTGAACACGGTTCTTCCATCTCCAGACAAAATACGACTACACGCAAGAACCGGCATTTTGCCAGCATGTGGCACGCCTTGATAGGGCGCGCAATAAACCGGCGTCAGGCTTGGCTGAGTGTGCTGGGCTTGACCAGCCGTGAGGTGGAGCCCTGGGCGTTATACAGTGCTGGAGGTTCGCCGCCATGGAGGATGCGCAGCTGGTTGGCGGTGGTGGCTTGCTGCAGTTGGATCGACTGGCCATTGAGCACATTGGCTTGCTGGCAGTTGATCAACAACTCATTGAGCGCTGCGCTCTGGGCCAGCAACTGGTCGCCGACCGACGAGTGGCTGGCCAGTTGCTCCAGGCCGCTGTGATCAGCGGGCAGGCCCAGGCTGAGCAGGATCTGGCTGCGTTTCTGGCCGTGTTGTTCAAGCAGGATGATCAACGATTGCTTGCGTGCCAGGATATCTTCCAGCAGGCGCATATCGCGGCCGCACAGGGCTACGAATTCGTCTTGAAGCAGCTCCAGCAGGTGTTGCGCGGGAGCCAGGTCTTCAGTGATCAGGTGCAGCAGATTTTCGTCGTGCATGGCTGGCCTTGGGTTTTAAGCGTCCAAAAGCCTGGCGCAGGCCTTGGCCTAGCGCTCGGCTTTGATGATTTTGCCGGCTAAACGGTCGTTGTCGATCTGATAGCTGCCATCGGCAATCGCCTGTTTCAACTCGGCCACGCGGGCTTTATTGACAACTGGCTGATCGCGCAGCGAGTCCGTGATCTTCTGCAACTGTTGAGCCTCGTTGCTCAAATGCACCGATTCGCCACTTTGGGTCGAAGCGGTTTGTTCTGCCTTGGCGGGCAGTGCCGGGGCCTTGGCTTCAACGCTGTCCTTGGCCGCGTTGGTACGCGTGCCGCCGGGCGTTGCCTGGGCGCTGTTCAATCGGCTGAAATCAATGACCATGTTAAAAAACCTCTGGGTATTTGGACGCTTGCCATGTTTTCGGCCATACCCGGACAAACTTTAGGCTCGATCGACAATAAACCTGTGTACAGCGTGATCTCGGCACAGTGTAGGAAAAGCCAGCGTCCCACGCCAGTGATCTATAGCGCGACCTCCACCTGGCCAGGCGCTGTTACCCGGGCCTTGATCACGCGCTTGGAGTTGAGGTTCTTCACGCGAATCTGTTCGCTCATCCCGCCATTGGCCAGGGCTTCCCCCGGCATTTTCACGTTCAGGCCGCCACTGCTGGCGGATATCACCACCTGGTCACCTTTGCGCACCACTTCTGCCTGTTCCAGGTGAACCAGGGTGATGACCTGGTCGGTTACCATTGGTCGGGTCAGTTTCTGCCCGACCGCCTGGTCCACGGAGGTGAGGTAGCCCTGGCTGATCTGGCTGATGTCCCGCTCGCGCAGGGCCACGTCTTCATAGCCGATGATGCCGGTACGCTTGAGCGGGCGAGTAACGGTCACTACGTCACGAAACAACCGGACCTGGGCCGGCACGAACACGGTCCAGGGCGAACTGCCGTCGCAGCGCACGCGCACGGTCACGCGACCAATGGGCTGGGCGGGGCTTTCCAGGGAGCCTGTCAATTCCTTGTCGCACATGGGCATGCGCAAACGCGGGTCCAACTGGTTGACCTGGATTTCATAACGGCCCGGTGTCTGGGTGCTCGCCAGATAATCTTCTACAGTGAACTCAAGAAAGCCTTGAGTGACGCCGATAAGCAGATCAGGCAAGGTGACGTTGTCGGCGCGGGCCTGGTGGCCTGCGCCCAAGGCAAGCAACGCCATCCAGGCGCAGAGTAATCTGCGGTACTGTGGCGAGCGAAGGCGTCGGGAAACTGTCGTTTTGATGTCCATGGCCAATAAAAAGCAAAGCGCGTGCCGTTTCGTGTTGGGGGCGCGTCGTACCCGTAAGTTTTGTAGCGTAGGAGTCTGGGCATGGCGGGTGTAATGGATTCAGTGAACCAGCGCACACAGCTGGTAGGGCAGAATCGCCTGGAGTTGTTGCTGTTTCGACTCGATGGCAAGCAGCTATATGGCATCAACGTCTTCAAGGTGCGGGAGGTGCTGCAATGCCCCAAGCTCACCATAATGCCCAAGTCCAACCCGGTGGTGTGTGGCGTGGCCAACATCCGTGGCTCGACGATTCCGATTCTTGACCTGGCGATGGCCACCGGTTCTGCCGGTTTGCAGGATCGCGAGAACCCGTTTGTGATCATCACCGAGTACAACACCAAGACCCAGGGTTTCCTGGTGCGCTCGGTGGAACGTATCGTCAACATGAACTGGGAAGAGATCCATCCACCACCCAAGGGCACCGGGCGCGACCACTACCTCACGGCAGTGACGCGGGTCGATAACCAGTTGGTGGAAATCATCGACGTGGAGAAGATCCTCGCGGAAGTGGCGCCGACGTCGGAGCATATTTCGGTGGGTGTGGTGGATGAGCAGACCCAGCAGAAGGCCGTGTCCCTGCGGGTGTTGACGGTGGATGACTCGTCGGTGGCGCGCAAGCAGGTGTCCCGGTGTCTGCAGACCGTCGGTGTCGAAGTGGTGGCGCTCAATGACGGCCGCCAGGCGCTGGACTACCTGCGCAAGCTGGTGGATGAAGGCAAGAAGCCGGAAGAGGAATTCCTGATGATGATTTCCGACATCGAGATGCCGGAAATGGACGGCTACACCCTCACGGCCGAGATACGCAACGACCCACGCATGCAAAAATTGCATATCATCCTGCATACTTCATTGTCCGGTGTATTCAACCAGGCAATGGTCAAGAAGGTCGGTGCCGATGACTTCCTGGCCAAATTCCGTCCTGATGACCTGGCATCCCGGGTCGTTGAACGGATCAAATCTGCAGATCACGGCTAGGGGCTTTCTCCCTGGCGGTCACACGAGTTAAGAGGCGGTTTCATTGTCTACGGGTAATTTGGATTTCGAACAGTTCCGGGTCTTCCTGGAAAAAGCCTGTGGCATATTGCTCGGTGAAAACAAGCAATACCTGGTATCAAGCCGTCTCAACAAATTGATGGAGCAGCAGGGCATCAAGTCCCTGGGCGAGTTGGTACAGCGCATCCAGGGCCAACCGCGCAGCGGGCTCAAGGAGATGGTGGTCGATGCCATGACTACCAACGAAACCCTGTGGTTTCGTGACACCTACCCCTTCGAGGTGCTCAAGAACAAGGTATTGCCCGAGGCCATCAAGGCTAGCCCTGGCCAGCGCTTGCGCATCTGGTCGGCGGCGTGTTCGTCTGGGCAGGAACCCTATTCGCTGTCGATGTCCATCGATGAGTTCGAACGGACCAATATGGGCCAGTTGAAGGCCGGGGTGCAAATTGTTGCCACTGACCTGTCCGGCACCATGCTGACCAACTGCAAGACCGGCGAATACGACAGCCTGGCCCTGGGCCGCGGCCTGTCCCCGGAGCGCCTGCAGCGTTACTTCGACCCCAAGGGCGCCGGGCGCTGGGCGGTCAAGGCGCCGATCAAGAGCCGGGTGGAGTTCCGCTCGTTCAACCTGCTGGACAGCTACGCCAGCCTTGGCAAGTTCGACATCGTGTTTTGCCGCAACGTCTTGATCTACTTCTCGGCTGAAGTGAAGAAGGACATCCTGCTGCGCATCCACGGTACGCTCAAGCGTGGCGGCTATTTGTTCCTCGGCGCGTCCGAGGCGCTGAACGGTTTGCCGGATCATTACCAGATGGTGCAGTGCAGCCCAGGCATTATCTACCAGGCCAAGTGATGGCTTGAGCCGAGCCGACGCAAAAGGGAGCCCCCAGGGGCTCCTTTTTTTTGTCCGGCGATCCTGGGGCGTACCCTGCTGGAACTGATGTTTCCTTCCTCACCACCCAGCATTGGGTGGGCAAATTCAGCCCGCCCAATACGAAAGGTCGTGTTTGCGACGGTGGGATTGACTCTTCGTCGCGCTCACCAGAAGGAGGGTGTATGGGAAACGTTTCATCAGGGTACGGTCCGCAAGGTGCACGGTTTGCATTCGATTCTTCAGTTGAACAGCGGCGTATCGATGATCCCTTGGCGGGAAGAGGGCAGGCAGGTTCAAGGCCTGTATTTGGCGCCCATGGCCCCAGGCCGCCGGGTATGAATTTTGTCTCGGGTAATCCCAGGGCTTCGAGCCAGCCTTTCAATTATGGCGCTTATCCATCCGGCGGTAATTCTGCCCTGGCTCACAACAATTTTTTTCCTTCCAATAGCGCGACGCCGGGGAGAAAAACCGCGGATATTTTTGGCGGTTTTTTCCAGAGTGAAAACGGCAACTGCGCCACTATTTCAGCCATCAAGGCCTCAATGCAGCGTTTTGGCCAGAAACCGACCGATATCTTCAAGGACGTGAAGAAAACCGCCAATGGCTACCATGTCACCATGCGGGATGGGAAAACCGTGGATTTGACCCGGCAGGAACTGCAACAGGCCACCCAGCACGCCGGGCTCAAAGGAAGTGATCCCGCGATGATCAAGGACGCCAGCTTTATATACGCCGTCAGTGCCAAGCGGGCGCAGAACGAAAACCACGAAGGATCAGGGCACAGCTATGCCAAGGCCTTGGACTCTCTTAAAAACGGGGAGTACACCAAGGATGTGTTTGTCCGGTTGGGCCTGAAGGATCATGTCAGACAGGGGACTTTGCGCGACTTGCAAAGTGGCATGGTGGGTACGATAGACAAGGATGTGGGCGGTGCCGGTACCGCGCACTCGATGGCGGTAATTGGGGGAATGGAGGAGCGCTGGGGCAAAGTGGGACAGCGAGCCACGGCGGGCAAGATTTCCGATGGCAGGGGGCACGAATGGAAAGAGAACGTATTGGTTCTGACTTGATGGCACTCCTCCAGGCCACCTCCGCAGGAACCGGCAATCCGGCTCCTGCCGCTTTCTTTAAACGGCAATGCCCATTGCCGCTTTCCTGACGTTTCGCGGAAAAGCGTTGCCGCTTTTGCGCCATTGCCGCCGGCAATGCCTGCCTAACCCCTTGATTTATTGGGGTTGATAAACCTGGCATGGGGCTTGCTATAACCCTGTTACGAAAAGCAGGTCAGCCCCTAAAGGTTTCCGCCATGAGCATCAGCTTCGATAAAGCGCTCGGTATCCACGAACAAGCCCTGGGCTTCCGCGCCCAGCGTGCCGAAGTCCTGGCTAACAACATCGCCAACGCCGATACCCCGAACTACAAGGCTCGGGACCTGGACTTTGCCGCCGTGCTCGCCGCACAGAGCGACAAGACCAAGAACGGCTCCTTCGCCTTGAACATGACCAATAACCGTCATATCGAAGCCCAGGGCCTGAGCAGTGGCGATGAGTCGCTGATGTATCGCACGCCGATGCAGCCGTCGATCGACCAGAACACCGTCGATGCGCAGCTGGAGCAATCGAACTACGCCGAGAACTCGGTGAACTTCCAGGCCAGCTTCACCCTGCTCAACAGCAAATTCAAAGGGCTGATGTCAGCCCTGCGCGGAGAGTAAGCCATGTCTCTATCCAGTGTTTTCAATATTGCCGGTAGTGGCATGAGCGCCCAGACCACGCGTCTGAACACGGTCGCCAGTAACATTGCCAACGCCGAGACAGTGTCGTCGAGCATCGACCAGACCTACCGCGCCCGGCACCCGGTGTTCGCCACCATGTTCCAGGCCGGTCAGAACGGCGGCAGCGATTCGTTGTTCCAGAGCCAGGATGCTGCCGGCCAGGGCGTCCAGGTGCTGGGGGTGGTCGAAGACCAGAGCAACCTCGAAGCGCGCTACGAGCCCAATCATCCTGCCGCGAACGAAAAGGGCTACGTGTACTACCCCAACGTCAACGTGGTCGAGGAAATGGCTGATATGATTTCCGCCAGTCGCTCGTTCCAGACCAACGCGGAAATGATGAACACCGCCAAAGCCATGATGCAGAAGGTCCTGACCCTCGGTCAGTGATAAGGGGCGCTAAAGCATGTCTGTCACTAACGATGTGTCGAATCAGTCGACGATCCAGAGTCTGTTCGACTCCAAGGTCAAGGATGCCAAGTCCACCCAGGGCAACCTGGCCGACACGGCCAAGGCGGCCTCGGGCAACCAGTCCCTGGGCAAGGATGCGTTTCTGCAACTGCTGGTTACCCAGCTCAAGAACCAGAACCCGCTGTCGCCCCAGGACAACGGTGCGTTCGTCGCGCAACTGGCGCAGTTCAGCAGCCTGGAAGGCATCAACACCCTGAACGACTCGGTGAACACCATCACCGGCAACTACAAGTCGTCGCAGGCGCTGCAAGCCTCGTCGCTGGTCGGGCGTTCGGTAATTATCGAAACCAACAAGGCCATGGTCGACACCAGCAAGAGCTTCACCGGCTCGGTCGCCGTGGGTTCGTCGGTGGGCAACGTCACCGTCAAGGTCACCGACAAGGACGGCAAGCTGGTCAAGACCATCGATCTGGGCGCCCAGAGCGCCGGCAAGTCGGACTTTATCTGGGACGGCAAGAACGAGGCGGGCGAGCAGCTGGATTCCGGCACCTACACCTTCGCGGCCAGCACCAAGAATGACGCTGGTGATTCGGTTGCCCTGAAAACCTCGCTGCCGGCCACGGTCACCAGCGTGACCTTGAGCCAGACTGGCGGCGAAATGCTGCTCAATCTTTCTGGCGGCATGGGCAGCATCAAGCTGTCGCAAATTCAGACTATCGGTACATAGAGCCGGCTAGATACGGCAAGAGGAGAGAAACATGTCTTTTAATATCGGCCTTAGCGGCCTCTATGCGGCCAACAAACAACTGGACGTGACCGGCAACAACATCGCCAACGTCGCGACCACTGGCTTCAAGTCGTCCCGCGCAGAGTTCGGCGACATTTATGCGGCGTCCCGCTTGGGCACTGGCAATAAAACCATCGGCACGGGCGTTAACCTGGCGGCGGTCTCCCAACAATTCACCCAGGGTGAAGTCAACGGCAGCGGTGGCGTGTTGGACATGGGTATCCAGGGCGGCGGCTTCTTCGTGCAGAAGGGTAGCGACGGCTCGCTGGAGTACACCCGTAATGGCTCGTTCCAGGCGAACAAGGACGGCTACATCACCAACAACACCGGCACCTCGCGCCTGCAGGGCTACGCTGCCGATGAAGATGGCAAAATCTCCAAGAGCGGCCTGACCGACCTGCGGATCAACCTGTCCAACTTGCCGCCCAAAGCGTCGACCAAGGTTGATTCCAGCAGCAACCTGAACTCCTCCAAGCCGGTGATCGACCAGACGACCAGCCCGTTTGATCCGACTGAAGCGAGCACGTTTACCGAGCAGTACGGCACCACTTTGTATGACACTCAAGGCAATGCCCATGAGATGGTGCAGTACATGGTGAAAACCGGCTCCAATACCTGGAAGTCCTACACCCTGATCGACGGACGCAATCCTGACGGTACGCCGGTCAAGGGCACAGGTGCGGTTGCGCCGGTGGCCTCCACGGTGACATTTGATACATCAGGCACGCTCAAGGGGATCGTCACTCCGCCAAGCACCGTATCCAACACCACCCTGACCATCAGCAACTGGAAGCCGGGCGTCATGGACAATGGCGTGTGGAACCCTGACAACGGGGCTGCTGCCAACCCGGGCGGTATTGCGATCAACATGTCTGATATCACTCAGTACAACTCGGCCAGCTACCGCAACCCGCCGATCACTGATGGCTATGCCACCGGCGAAATCACCGGGCTGAAAATCGACGGCAGCGGTGTGCTGTTCGCCACCTTCAGCAACCAGCAGAGCAAGGCCATCGGCCAGATCTCCCTGGCCAGCTTCAATAATGAGCAAGGCCTGCAGCCTGCAGGTGGCACCACCTGGAAAGAAACCTTCGCCTCGGGCCAGCCTGGCTACGATGCACCAGAAGCCGGGACCCTGGGCTCGATCGTGGCCAACTCCCTGGAGAACTCCAACGTCAACCTGACCAATGAGTTGGTGGACCTGATCAAGGCCCAGAGCAACTACCAGGCGAACGCCAAGACTATCTCCACCCAGAGCACCATCATGCAGACCATCATTCAGATGACCTGATGCGCTAGTGCTGCACAAGAAGCCCCTCCTAGGAGGGGCTTTTTTGTGGGCGTAGGAAAACCCAGCGCAGAGCATCAGGTAACGCGTTGAAATGCATGGGAAGGAACACTCCGCTCCTGCTTCGCCACTGATGGGGCCAGAGCCCTGTTGGCTCACCAATCTTGGGAGGGCGGAGCATGGAGAGTCTAGGGTGGTCTGCACCAGGTACGGGGCGCGTGATGTTCACACCGGCTGCGGCACCGACGGTGTTGCCTGCCGTTGGGCCTGCTGGCGAAGCGTCGACGGTCAAGACGTTGCTCAGCCAACTGTTCGATGCCGAGCAAGCCGGCAAGACCCAGACGGTGCAGGATCTGCGCGACAAGTTGAATGATCTGCGCCAGAAAATGGGTGACGAAAAATTCAAGGAGGCGCTAAACAAGCTGGGCGAGAGCGCGGATAGCAAGTTTCTTGAGTTTCTCAAGCGGATGCTGGACGAATGGTTTCCCAGTGATGACGTAGCGCCACCCAGCCCGCCATCGCCAAGAGGTGGCGGTGGCGGCGGTGGAGGCGGCGGTAGAGTGAACCCTGCGGGGTTTGGCCCTGCCGAAAAAATGTCCGATAAGCCTTATACCAACGGGAGGAATTATTTCAACTACAAGCCTGATAACAGCAACCCCGGGCAAAAGCCGGGAACCGGTAAAGAGTCGGGCAATATCTGGAGTGGTTTCAAGCAAGGGCCTGACGGCAATTGTGTGACGGTTTCCGCAATAAAGGCCGCCATGATGCGGTATGGCAAGGAGCCTACGGATGTGTTCAAGGAGGTTAAAGGGGCGGGCGATGGCTATGACGTGACGATGCGCGATGGATACAAGGTTCATTTTTCCAAGGAAGAATTCAAGGAGGCCGCAAAGGAGGCCCGATTCGAGGGAGATGATCCTTCGATGATAACGTCCGCCAACTTCATATTTGCCGCGAGCGCCAAGCGGGCCCAGATGGAAAACAACGATGGTAAGGCTGCGCGCAGTTTCAAGGATGCCATCAAGACCCTTAACGATGGAGAGTACTCGCGAGAGGGTTTGGACCGCATAGGGCTCAAGGGGCTTTACAGGCAGGCGACCGATGCCGACTTGAGGAACAGCAAGGTCGGGACGGTGGAGTACGGCGGCCATTCGATGGCGGTGATTAACGGCCGCATTGAGCTGTGGGGGCAGCGAGGCGGTGTGCCTGCATCGGGTATAGCCACCGTGTTGATCTAGTCTCGTACGAGGGTTTTTCCGGGCAAAAGAAAGCCCCCGATACACTTTGGGTGTATCGGGGGCTTTTCAGCCTTGGAGGGTTAGCCCCAGGGCGGGCTCAGCTTATTGGCAAGCTTCGCAATCCGGCTCGTCAATCGCGCAGGCCTTTGGCACTGGCGCCGGACCGGCTGGAGCAGCCAGCACCGAATCATCACCGTGGTTGCCGCTGGATACAGCGTTCAGCTTACCGGTGTTGATGGTCGACTTCTCGGTGCTGGTCGCGGCCAGGGCACGGAGGTAGTAGGTGGTTTTCAGGCCACGGTACCAAGCCATGCGGTAGGTCACGTCGAGCTTCTTGCCCGAAGCACCGGCGATGTACAGGTTCAGGGACTGGGCCTGGTCGATCCACTTCTGACGACGGCTGGCGGCGTCAACGATCCACTTGGTGTCCACTTCGAAGGCCGTCGCGTAGAGCTCCTTGAGTTCTTGCGGGATGCGCTCGATCTGCTGCACCGAACCGTCGTAGTACTTCAGGTCGTTGATCATGACCGAGTCCCACAGGCCGCGGGCTTTCAGGTCGCGGACCAGGTACGGGTTGATCACGGTGAATTCGCCCGACAGGTTCGATTTCACATACAGGTTCTGGTAGGTCGGTTCGATCGACTGCGATACGCCAGTGATGTTGGCGATGGTTGCGGTCGGTGCGATGGCCATGATGTTGGAGTTACGAATACCTTTCTGCACACGGGCACGTACCGGCGCCCAGTCCAGGGATTCGTTGAGGTCAACGTCGATGTACTTCTGGCCACGCTGCTCGATCAGGATCTGTTGCGAGTCCAGCGGCAGGATGCCCTTGGACCACAGCGAACCCTGGAACGTCTCGTAGGCGCCGCGTTCGTCGGCCAGGTCGCAGGAAGCCTGGATCGCGTAGTAGCTGACCGCTTCCATGGACTTGTCGGCGAATTCGACCGCAGCGTCCGAACCGTAGGGAATGTGCTGCAGGTACAAAGCATCCTGGAAGCCCATGATCCCCAGGCCGACCGGACGGTGCTTGAAGTTGGAATTCTGCGCCTGTGGCACCGAGTAGTAGTTGATGTCGATAACGTTATCGAGCATGCGTACGGCGGTGTTGACGGTGCGTTCCAGCTTGGCGGTGTCCAGCTTGCCGCCCACGATGTGGTTCGGCAGGTTGATCGAGCCCAGGTTGCAAACGGCGATCTCGTCCTTGTTGGTGTTCAAGGTGATCTCGGTGCACAGGTTCGAGCTGTGGACCACGCCCACGTGCTGCTGTGGGCTGCGCAGGTTGCACGGGTCTTTGAAGGTCAACCATGGGTGGCCGGTTTCGAACAGCATCGACAGCATCTTGCGCCACAGGTCTTTGGCCTGGATGGTCTTGAACAGCTTGATCTTGCCTGGGTACTGGGACAGGGCTTCGTAGTACTCGTAGCGCTCTTCGAAGGCCTTGCCGGTCAGGTCGTGCAGGTCTGGTACTTCGGACGGCGAGAACAGGGTCCACGGGCCGTCATCGAAGACGCGCTTCATGAACAGGTCAGGGATCCAGTTGGCGGTGTTCATGTCGTGGGTACGACGACGATCATCACCGGTGTTCTTGCGCAGCTCGATGAACTCTTCAATGTCCATGTGCCAGGTTTCCAGGTACGCACACACTGCGCCTTTGCGCTTGCCGCCCTGGTTTACCGCGACGGCGGTGTCGTTCACTACCTTGAGGAACGGCACGACGCCCTGGGACTTGCCGTTGGTGCCCTTGATGTACGAACCCAGTGCACGCACCGGAGTCCAGTCATTGCCCAGGCCGCCGGCGAATTTGGACAGCATGGCGTTGTCGTGGATCGCGTGGTAGATGCCCGACAGGTCATCCGGCACGGTAGTCAGGTAGCAGCTCGACAGCTGTGGACGCAGGGTGCCGGCGTTGAACAGGGTCGGGGTCGACGACATGTAGTCGAAGGACGACAACAGGTTGTAGAACTCGATGGCACGGTCTTCTTTGTTCTTCTCTTCGATCGCCAGGCCCATGGCCACGCGCATGAAGAACACCTGCGGCAGTTCGAAGCGGATCCCGTCCTTGTGGATGAAGTAACGGTCATACAGGGTTTGCAGGCCCAGGTAGGTGAACTGTTGGTCACGCTCGTGGTTGATGGCCTTGCCGAGTTTTTCCAGGTCGAAGGTGGCCAGGATCGGGTTCAGCAATTCGAATTCGATACCCTTGGCGATGTAGGCAGGCAGGGCCTTGGCGTACAGGTCAGCCATTTCGTGGTGGGTAGCGCTCTCGGCGACTTTCAGGAAACCCAGGCCTTCGGCACGCAGGGTGTCCATCAACAGGCGGGCGGTGACGAACGAGTAGTTCGGCTCACGCTCAACCAGGGTACGGGCGGTCATCACCAGGGCGGTGTTGACGTCGGTCAGGGCCACGCCATCGTACAGGTTCTTCAGGGTTTCACGCTGGATCAGGTCGCCGTCGACTTCTTCCAGGCCTTCGCAGGCTTCGGTGATGATGGTGTTCAGGCGGCCCAGGTCCAGGGGCGCGAACGAACCATCAGCCAGGGTGATGCGGATCGACGGGTGAGCTTGCACGGCTTCGGCGGACGGTGCGTGTACGGCACGTTCCTTGGCACGCGAATCACGGTAGATCACGTAGTCGCGGGCCACTTTCTGCTCGCCGGCACGCATCAGGGCCAGTTCGACCTGGTCCTGGATTTCTTCGATGTGAATGGTGCCGCCCGAGGGCATGCGACGCTTGAAGGTCGCGGTGACTTGTTCGGTCAGGCGGGCAACGGTGTCGTGGATACGCGACGAAGCGGCAGCGGTGCCGCCTTCAACTGCAAGAAACGCTTTGGTGATGGCGACGGTGATTTTGTCATCGGTGTAAGGAACGACAGTGCCGTTACGCTTGATCACGCGCAATTGGCCGGGCGCGGTGGCGGACAGATCCATATTCGAATCAGCGCCCTGCGGCACGGAGCCTTGCGGGTTCTCGCGAGTTGTGTCGGTTTGCATGGGGGGTTGTCTCCACATTCTATATTTATTTGGGCACCATCACGGTGCCCACCGTTCCGTCCTGAAGCACTTACAACAGGCCTTGGCCTGGCATAACAACCTCGGGACAGGAGGAAGGGAGCTGTTCGCGCCGCTTCCATGCCGAAGTCTTCGGCGCCGAGCCTTGGGCTCTTTGCCGTATTCCTGAGTGGGTGTGGTTCGTATTGCAACACCCGTACCGCTTTCTCCCCTTCGGGCTTGAAAACAGCAGCCATCCGCGTGCGCGGTTTGGGCTTTCGAAAAAGGTTTAAGTTCCACCAAACAGGAGCAAGAAAGCACTTGAGTTTCTTGTCTGATTTGTGTTTGGTCTTTTCGCTTGAAACCCTACATGTAGGGTTTTTTTGGCGACGAGGTACAAGATAATGCGTTTTGGGGGGCTTAGCAACGCACTACCTGTGGATAACGCTGTGGGTAAAATGTGTATGAAAGGTAGAACCACCGTGTAGGCCGCAGTACTGCTGCATCGCACCGTTTGTCACCGAATATTCCAAGCTGAAAACACCCGGTTGGATTTTTGCGGGCGCGAACCCTATCACAAAAAAACGCGATCACCGAATGCATTTCCTGGCTTGTGTTTGAGGGTTGGGCCATGGCTACAATCGGCCTTTTATTCCTACACGGTTATGCCCTTTGTGCATGACAAATTAGGTATGGCTGGCGAAGATCCAAATGTGGGGGCGGGCTTGCCCGCGATAGCAGTGTGTCAGGCAACATATCTACTACTGATCCACCGTTATCGCGGGCAAACCCGCTCCCACATTTGGAACTGCGCAGTCCGGACAAATCCCTTATAAAAACGAGGACCACCCGTGGAGCAAGAAGCCTGGCAGGTACTGATTGTCGAGGATGACCAGCGTCTGGCTGAGTTGACCCGTGACTACCTGGAAAGCAACGGCCTGCGGGTCGCCATAGAGGGCAACGGCGCCCTGGCGGTGGCGCGGATCATTGCCGAGCAGCCGGACCTGGTGATCCTCGACCTGATGCTGCCCGGCGAAGACGGCCTGAGCATCTGCCGCAAGGTGCGCGAGCGCTACGACGGGGTGATCCTGATGCTCACCGCGCGTACCGACGACATGGACCAGGTCCTGGGCCTGGACATGGGCGCCGATGACTATGTATGCAAACCCGTGCGCCCGCGCCTGCTGCTGGCGCGGATCCAGGCCTTGCTGCGGCGCAGCGAAAGCGCCGAGCCCGCCGCCGCGGAAAAACAGCGGCGCCTGCAATTCGGCCCGTTGGTGGTGGACAACGCCTTGCGCGAAGCCTGGCTGCACGACGACGGCATCGAGCTGACCAGCGCCGAATTCGACCTGTTGTGGCTATTGGTGGCCAATGCCGGGCGCATCCTGTCCCGGGAAGAGATCTTCACCGCCCTGCGCGGGATCGGCTACGACGGCCAGGACCGCTCCATTGACGTACGCATCTCGCGGATCCGCCCGAAAATCGGCGACGACCCGATCCATCCGCGGTTGATCAAGACCATTCGCAGCAAAGGCTACCTGTTCGTCCCCGAAGCTTGCGCCGATATGCTGTCGTGAACTCGATCTTCCTGCGCATCTATGGCGGCATGTGTGCGGCGCTGATCCTGGTGGCTCTGCTCGGCGTCCTGGCCCTGCATCTGCTCAATGAGGTGCGCAGCGGCCAGTACCGCGAGCGCCTGGCCCACGGCACGTTTGCCCTGATGGGCGACAACCTGCAACCCATGAGCAGCATCGAGCGCCAGCGCGCCCTGGCGGTGTGGGAGCGTTTGTTGGGGATTCCCTTGCAATTGCAGGCGGTGGCGGATGCCCGCCTGGACCTGAGCCAGCGCAATCGCCTGCAGCGTGGCCAGGTCCTGGTGGAGCAGACCGGGCCCCATGCGGCCCGGGTGTTGCGCCTGGTCAGTGAAAAAGAGCAACTGCTGCTCACCGGCGAAGTGCAGCAGATCAGCGAGCAACTGGCCCGGGCCACCATTTATTTGCTGGCCGACGAACTCGTGCGGTTTCCGGTGGCCGAGCAGCCGCAACGGTTGGCAGACCTGAAGGAGGCCAAGGGTTTCGGCTTTGAAATGCACCTGCTGAAACCGAACGAAGCCGACATGGACGAGGACCAGCGGCGGCGCGTGGCTGAAGGCGACACGGTGATGGCCCTGGGTAAGGGCGGCGACTCGATCCGCGTGTTTGCCGGCATGGTCGGCACGCCGTGGGTCCTGGAAATCGGTCCGCTGTACCAGATGAACCCTTACCCGGCGCAATGGCTGGTGCTGATCGCCTTGATCGGCCTGACCCTGATCGGCCTGATCGTGTATTTGCTGGTGCGCCAGCTGGAACGCCGCCTGCGCGGGCTGGAAGCGGCCGCCACGCGCATCGCCAAAGGCAACCTGGAAGCCCGGGTGCCGGCGCGCGGTGCCGACTCGGTAGGGCGCCTGGCATCGGCCTTCAACGGCATGGCCGAGCACTTGCAGCGCCTGCTGGCGATCCAGCGCGAACTGGTGCGCGCGGTGTCCCACGAACTGCGCACGCCGGTGGCGCGCCTGCGTTTTGGCCTGGAGATGATCGGCGAAGCCGCCACCCCCGAAGCCCGGCGTAAATATATGGAAGGCATGGACAGCGATATCCAGGACCTCGACGGCCTGGTGGACGAGATGCTGACCTATGCCCGCCTGGAGCAGGGGTCGCCGGCCTTGAGTTTCCAGCGGGTCGACCTGAGTGCCTTGCTCGACCAGGTGATCGGCGAGTTGGCGCCCCTGCGGCCGGGGATCGACGTGGCGCGGGGGGTGTGCCTGTCATCGGCGCACCTGGACGGGGCCTGGGTCGATGCCGAGCCGCGCTATCTGCACCGCGCCCTGCAAAACCTGGTGAGCAATGCCATGCGCCATGCCCAGTCGCGGGTGCTGATCAGCTACCAGGTGGGCCAGGTGCGTTGCCGTATCGATGTCGAAGACGATGGCCCAGGGGTTCCGGAAAGTGCCTGGGAGCGGATCTTTACCCCCTTCCTGCGCCTGGATGACAGCCGCACCCGGGCCTCGGGCGGGCATGGCCTGGGCTTGTCGATTGTGCGGCGGATTATCTACTGGCACGGCGGGCGGGCGTTGATCAGCAAGAGCAACAATCTGGGTGGCGCGTGTTTCAGCCTGAGTTGGCCTCGGGATCAGGACAAACCTTGAGACCGACATCCCAGGCAAGCCCCACATTTTGATGGGTGAACACCGTCAAATGTGGGAGCGGGCTTGCCCGCGATAGCTATCTATCAGGCGCCGATAGCCACCACACTCAACAACTGCCCCTCATGCACCACAAACTGCGCCTCCAACTCCTTGCCATAACACCACTCACTGGACAACTCCGTCAGCAACCGCAGGCGCAGCGAGCCTGTATCAGACCACTCCAGCACCTCGGCATGCTCAAAATAGAAGCGCTTGTGCACAATCGGGTAGAGCGCCTTGAACAGGCTCTCCTTGGCCGAAAACGTCAGGGTCACGCACTGCGCAATCTGCTCCCGTGGCCCGGCGGCCATGCGTTGCATCTCATCGGCGGTCAGGATTTCCCCGGCCAGGCGCTCGGCCCGTTCCAGGGGCAGCAGGTTTTCCAGGTCCATGCCCAGCCCGCGCCATTGCGCCTTGTGCCCGACGATAGCCGCTGCATGCCCCGTGCTATGGGTGATCGAGCCGCTGATATGAGCGGGCCAGACCGGCGCGCGGTCCTCACCGATGGCGGGGATGCAGTCCAAGCCATCGAGCCGTTGCAAGGCACTGCGGGCGCACAGCCGTCCGGCCAGAAACTCCGCCTGCCGCTTGGCCACCGAACGCTGGATACTGGCCGGTGGCGGCACGGCGCAGCGCTGGAAGTCACCGGCCTCGAGCAGTTTGGGTTCGAAACGGGTGCTCAGGAACACCGTGCCGGGCAAGGCGACGGGCAGCGGCCAATGATCATCAAGTGGGGTGCAGCAGGCGGGTATCAGGTTCATGGCGGCTATTCTGCACGGGGCGGCACACACCTGGGTAGCCCGCCGGTTCAGACTGTGTTCAGTTCAACGGCCGTAAACTGCACAAGCATACCTTCAGGGCCGCTATGATGTTTCCCTGCGGGACAGTGGATTGGCCTTGGAGAGCGTTATGAAATTGCTGGTTGTCGAAGATGAGGCGTTGTTGCGCCATCACCTGTTGACCCGTCTTGGCGACAGCGGCCACGTGGTCGAAGCCGTGGCCAACGCCGAAGAGGCGCTGTACCAGACCGGGCAATTCAATCACGACCTGGCGATCATCGACCTGGGCCTGCCCGGCATGGGCGGCCTGGACCTGATCCGCCAACTGCGGGCCCAGGCCAAGACCTTCCCGATCCTGATCCTGACCGCGCGTGGCAACTGGCAGGACAAGGTCGAAGGCCTGGCCGCCGGGGCCGACGACTATGTGGTCAAGCCCTTCCAGTTCGAGGAACTGGAGGCACGGATGAACGCACTGCTGCGTCGCTCCAGCGGTTTTACCCAATCGACCATCGTCGCCGGCCCGCTGCTGCTGGACCTCAACCGCAAGCAGGCGTCCCTCGACGAACAGCCCCTGGCGCTGACGGCCTATGAGTACCGGATCCTCGAATACCTGATGCGCCATCACCAGCAAGTGGTGGCCAAGGACCGGTTGATGGAACAACTCTATCCCGATGACGACGAGCGCGACCCGAACGTGATCGAGGTGCTGGTCGGCCGCCTGCGTCGCAAGCTCGAAGGCCCGGCCGGGTTCAAGCCCATCGATACCGTGCGCGGCCTGGGCTACCTGTTTAACGAGCGCTGCCGTTGATCCGTTCGCTCCGTGTGCGCCTGATGCTGGCGGCCACCACCCTGGCCGTGTTGTTCATGCTGGCGCTGTTGCCGGCGATGCAGGGCGCGTTCAGCCTGGCGTTGCAGGATTCCATCGAGCAGCGCCTGGCGTCGGATGTGACCACACTGATCTCTGCCGCGCGGGTTGATAACAACCGCTTGCTGATGCCGGCGCAGTTGCCGGACGAGCGCTTCAACCTGACCGACAGCCGCCTGCTGGGCTACATCTATGACCGCGAAGGCCACCTGGTCTGGCGTTCGCGGGCGACCCGCGAAGAAAACATCAACTACCGCCCGCGCTACGACGGGCGCGGCAATGAGTTTGCGAAGATTCGCGAGGCCAACGGCCAGGAATTCTTCGTGTATGACGTCGAGGTCAAGCTACTGGGGGGCAAGAGCGCGGCGTTCAGTATCGTCGCCCTGCAACCGGTGCGCGAATACCAGGTGACCCTGGAAGGCCTGCGGGAAAACCTCTACCTGGGCTTCGGCGCCGCCTTGCTGGTGCTGTTGAGCCTGCTGTGGATCGGCCTGACCTGGGGCTTGCAGGCCTTGCGCCGGCTGAGTCAGGAGTTGGATGAAATCGAAGGCGGCACCCGCGAAAGCCTCAGTGAGCAACACCCACGGGAGCTGCTGCGCCTGACCGGCTCCCTCAACCGCTTGCTGCACAGCGAGCGCGAGCAGCGCACCCGTTACCGTGACTCCTTGGACGACCTGGCCCACAGCCTGAAAACCCCGCTGGCGGTGTTGCAGGGCGTGAGTGAAGACATGGCCCAGCGCCCCCAGGACCTTGAGCAGGCGAGGGTCCTGCAGTCGCAGATCGAGCGCATGAGCCAGCAGATCAGCTACCAGTTGCAGCGCGCCAGCCTGCGCAAAAGCGGCCTGGTGCGCCACCAGGTGCGCTTGCGGCCGGTGCTGCAAAGCCTGTGTGACACCCTGGACAAGGTCTACCGCGACAAACGCGTGCGGGTGTCTTTCGCGTTGCCGGAGCAATGCGACGTGCCCATCGAGCAGGGCGCCTTGCTGGAATTGCTCGGCAACCTGCTGGAAAACGCCTACCGCCTGTGCCTGAGCGAAGTGCGCGTGACCCTGGATGAAGGTGCCGATGGCGTGCGCTTGTGCATCGAAGACGACGGCCCCGGCGTGCCTCCCGACCAGCGTGCGCGGATCCTGCAGCGCGGCGAGCGTCTGGATCGCCAGCATCCGGGGCAGGGGATCGGGTTGGCGGTGGTCAAGGATATTATTGAGAGCTACGGCGCGCGGTTGACCCTGGGGGATTCGCCTTTAGGAGGCGCGGCGTTCAGGATTCATTTCCCGGCGCTGTGATCTTTGTTGATTCGCCGGGCGCATCGCAGGCAAGCCAGCTCCCACATTTAATTGTGTTTACACATCAAAATGTGGGAGCTGGCTTGCCTGCGATGGCGCCCGACCTCAACTCTCCTGCGCCCGATAAGCCCCCGGCGTCACCCCCGTCCACTTCTTGAACGCCCGATGAAACGCCGACGGCTCGGAAAACCCCAACTGCTCGGCAATCTCCTGCAACGACAGATCCGCCCGCCCCAGATGAAAAATCGCAATATCGCGGCGCAATTCGTCCTTGAGTGCCTGGAAGCTGGTGCCTTCGTCACGCAAATGCCGGCGCAAGGTCTGGGGGCTGATGTGCAGGTGCTGCGCCACGGCCTCCAGGTCTGGCCAGGGCGTGCGGTCGCGGCTCAGCAGGCGGCGTAACTGGCTGCGCAGGCTGTCGCCTTCGTCTGGCCGGGACAGCAGGTCGGCGGGTGAGCGTTCGAGGAAGAGCTTGAGGGTGCGCTCATCCTGTAGCAGAGGCAGGTTCAGGTAGCGGCAGTGGAACAGCAGGCTGCTGCTGGACGCGCTGAACACCAGAGGGCAGGGGAACAGCAGGTCGTATTCGCTGGCATGGGCCGGCATCGGGTAGCTGAAGGTTGCCTGCTCCAGGCGGATACGCTGGCCAATCAGCCAACTGCCGAGGCGATGCCAGATCACCAGCAGGCTTTCGCTCAAGAAATGATCCGGGTCCCACAGTTGCGAGTCATCCAGGCTCAGGCGCGCCATGTCGCCTTCACGGCTCAGGCGCCAGCGTGGCCCCTGGGGGAACAGGCTGTAGAACAACAGCCCGCGCTCCAGGGCCTTCTCCAGGGTGCGGCAGTGAATCAGTGCGTGGCACATCATGGCAAAGGTGCCGCGCTTGCTCGGTCCATCGGCGAAGCCCAGGTATTCGTCATCCAGGGCCAGCCACAACCGCTGCAACAGTTGCGTGAACTGCTCCGGCGCGATGCGCGCGCGGGGTTCTGCCAGCAGTTCCGGGGTAATCCCCAGTTGCTGCAACAGCGTCGAGCAGTCGTAGCCGGCCCGGCGCGCGCCGCCCAGGGCGGCGCGGGCGTAATGACTGGCGATGGTGCGTTCGCGCATGCAGGGGCCTCGTCCATTGAGTGGCCGATGGTAGCCATCGTGCTGTGGGTGGACAAGGCGGATATCCGCCAAATTGTAGGACGAGATCGGATCGCTGGGCGGATATCCGCCACCTGTCGTCATCTGCAAAACCACCGCTGATAGCCATCAACCCCCATGTTTTGCGGGCTCCAGGGCTTTTGAGGAAAGTGGCACGCCGTTTGCGATAGGGATTACAGATCTGCCAGCCAGCAGCTCGCCAAAACAAATCCCTCCAGTGCAGGAGGGTTCGCAATTCAAGTGTCGTGGGCAATGGCGGATATTTGCCCCACGGGACTCTTGAGGAAACTTTGCAATGACGACTCGTCAGCCGTTCTACAAAACCCTGTATTTCCAGGTAATCGTTGCCATCGTTATCGGTATCCTGCTCGGTCACTTCTACCCGCAGACCGGTGTGGCCCTCAAGCCATTGGGTGACGGCTTTATCAAGCTGATCAAAATGGTCATCGCCCCGATCATCTTCTGTACCGTGGTCAGCGGCATCGCCGGCATGCAGAACATGAAGTCGGTGGGCAAGACCGGCGGCTACGCGCTGCTGTACTTCGAAATCGTCTCCACCATCGCCCTGCTGATCGGCCTGGTCGTGGTCAACGTGGTGCAGCCAGGCGCTGGCATGCACATCGACGTTGCGACCCTGGACGCTTCGAAAGTCGCGGCCTACGTCACTGCCGGTAAAGACCAGAGCATCGTCGGCTTTATCCTCAACGTGATCCCCAACACCATCGTCGGCGCCTTCGCCAACGGCGATATCCTGCAAGTGCTGATGTTCTCGGTGATCTTCGGTTTCGCCCTGCACCGCCTGGGTGCCTACGGCAAGCCGGTGCTGGACTTCATCGATCGCTTCGCCCACGTGATGTTCAACATCATCAACATGATCATGAAGCTTGCGCCAATCGGTGCCCTGGGCGCCATGGCGTTCACCATCGGTGCCTACGGTGTCGGCTCGCTGGTGCAACTGGGCCAGTTGATGATCTGCTTCTACATCACCTGCGTGCTGTTCGTGCTGGTGGTCCTGGGTGGCATCTGCCGCGCCCACGGCTTCAGCGTCCTGAAACTGGTGCGCTACATCCGTGAAGAGCTGCTGATCGTCCTCGGTACTTCCTCCTCCGAATCCGCACTGCCGCGCATGCTGATCAAGATGGAACGCCTGGGTGCCAAGAAGTCGGTTGTAGGCCTGGTGATCCCGACGGGCTACTCCTTCAACCTCGACGGTACTTCGATCTACCTGACCATGGCTGCCGTGTTCATCGCCCAGGCGACTGACACCCACATGGACATCACCCACCAGATCACCCTGCTGCTGGTGCTGTTGCTGTCCTCCAAAGGCGCTGCGGGCGTGACCGGTAGTGGCTTTATCGTCCTGGCCGCAACCCTGTCGGCGGTTGGCCACCTGCCGGTTGCCGGCCTGGCGCTGATCCTCGGTATCGACCGCTTCATGTCCGAGGCCCGTGCCCTGACCAACCTGGTCGGTAACGCCGTGGCGACCATCGTCGTCGCCAAGTGGGTCAAGGAACTGGACACCGACAAGCTGCAAAGCGAGCTGGATTCCGGCGGTACCGGTATCTCCGAAACCCGCGAACTGGATGACCTGGGCGTGGCCGAAGGCCCGGCACCAGCGATCGAGTAAACGCTGGCGCAGTCCTGAAAAACCCATCTTCGGATGGGTTTTTTTATGGGCGCACGAGCACAACGGTCACTGTCGATGATGCTTACGGTAATTGCCGCTGTTGCCCAAGGCTGACTACTCTGTGCCCCATCGAACTGGAATCGGAGCTCCCATGTCAGGCCCCTTGGCGTCCCTTAAAGTGCTGGATTTCTCGACCTTGCTGCCGGGGCCTTTTGCCTCGCTGCTGTTGGCGGACATGGGCGCCGAGGTGCTGCGCATCGAATCCCCCACGCGCATGGACCTGCTGCGGGTGTTGCCGCCCCACGACCGTGGCGTGTCGGCCAGTCATGCCTACCTCAACCGCAACAAGCGCAGCCTGGCCCTGGACCTCAAGCAGCCCGAGGCGCTGGAGATCGTGCGGCAATTGGTGGCGGAGTACGACATTGTGCTGGAGCAATTCCGCCCCGGAGTCATGGAGCGCCTGGGCTTGGGGTATGAGGCGTTGAAGGCGCTCAACCCGAAGCTGATCTATGTGTCCATCACCGGCTATGGTCAGACCGGCCCCTACAAGGACCGCGCCGGCCATGACATCAACTACCTGGCCCTGTCTGGCGTCGCCAGCTACACCGGGCGCCAGGACAGCGGCCCAGTGCCCCTGGGCGTGCAATTGGCGGATGTGGGCGGCGGCTCGTTGCATGCCGTGGTCGGCCTGCTGGCGGCAGTGATTGCGCGCCAGCACAGTGGGCTGGGCCAGTACCTGGACGTGAGCATGACCGACTGCGCCTTCAGCCTCAACGCCATGGCCGGCGCGGCCTACCTGGCCTGTGGCGTGGAGCCTGGGCGCGAAGACCAGGTACTCAATGGCGGCAGCTTCTACGATTACTACCGCTCGCGGGACGGGCGCTGGCTGTCGGTGGGCAGCCTGGAGCCGGGGTTTATGCAGCAACTGTGTGGCGCGCTGGGGCGCCCGGAATTGGCGGCCCAGGGCCTGTCACCCAAGCCCGAGCAGCAGAAGGCACTCAAGCAGGCATTGCAGATTGAGTTTGAGCGACACAGTTTTGAGGAACTGTGTGCGTTGTTTGCCGGGGTCGATGCTTGCGTGGAGCCGGTGCTCAGCCTTGGCGAAGCCCTGGAGCATCCGCAGTTGCAGGCTCGGGCGCTGGTGAGCCTGGTGCCCCGTGGGGATGGCTCGTTCCAGGCGCAGATGGCGTGCCCGCTGAAGTTTTCCGAGGGCGTGCCGCAGCCGAGGCATATTGGCGCTGCGGTGGGGGCGCACAGTGATGAGGTGCTGGGGGAGTTGGGTTTGAGCACTCAGCGGATAGCCGAGCTGCGGGGTGCCAGGGTGGTGGGGTAGTGGCTGTTCGGGCCCCATCGGGGGCAAGCCCGCTCCCACATTCTGAATGTATTCACAAATCAAAATGTGGGAGCGGGCTTGCCCGCGAAGGGGCCCAAACAGGCCCCCAAAAACCTCACTCCACCCGCGTCTCCCCAGTAAACACCAACGTCTCCCGACAGCGCCGGCACAAATACCGCCGGCCCTGGTTCACCAGCCCATGGCGCTGGGCCGAGAACGGGAAGTCACTGTCGGCACACGGGCACCGGTAGATATAGCGGGTCACCCGCCGGCGCTGAATCTCATAGGTATGGCAGCGATCAGGCGGCAGTTCGTAGACCCCGCGCATGATCAGTTGCCATTCCTCGCCATGGGGCTGGATGCGCTCGCCAAACAACTGGTGGGCGATCAAGTGCGCCACTTCGTGGGCCACCGTCTGTTTGAGGAAGTGTTGGCTGTTTTCTCGGTACAACTGGGGGTTGAAGCGCAGCAGGTTCTCGTGCAAATGCGCGACACCGGCTTTCTGCCCACGCAGCTTGAGGCTGACCTGGGGGCGTTTGAAACTTCGTTTGAAAAAGGATTCGGCTTGTAGGAAACAATCTTCGACGCGGGTATTGAGTTGCTCGGGCATGCTGTACATATCTCCAGAGACGCCCAGTATGCCGCATCCACGGGTGTTTCCGAATCTGTCAGGCGCCGAATGGTCATGCATAACGCACAAAGCCACCTTGCGGTGGCTGTTCCTGCGCTGGTAAGACGGCTAGTTGGTGTAGATCGGCCCCACGCCCAGGCCCCAGACAATCACGGTAAACGCCATGATCGCCACCAGTACCACCAGGCCTACGGCCAGTACCGAGCTGGAAAACAGGAAGCCTTCGTCCGGGTCGATGCTCATGAAGGTCGGCAATCCCACGTACAGCAGGTACACCGTGTAGCAGATGGCGGCCGTGCCCACGACCATGCCCAGCCACATATGCGGATACAGCGCCGCCAGCCCGCCGATAAACAGTGGCGTCGCGGTATAGGTGGCGAACGCGACGCAGCGCGCCATGCTCGGATTGGCGTCGTAGGTGCGCGCCATCCAGTGAATGAAGGCGCCCATCACCGCAACGCCGCCGAGCATCGCCAGGTACGACATGATAGTCATCCACAATGCACTTTCCTGGGTCAGCATGACCGGGGAGCGATTGCCGATGACCCAGCCGACCTGGGTGGTGCCGATAAAGGCTGATACGGCGGGGATCGCCGCAAGAATCAGCGTGTGAGTGAGGTACATGTGGCCGATGCTTTCTTCTTTATCGCCACGAATTTCCCGCCATTCCTGGTCGGGATGGGTGAAAAGCCCCACGACGTGATGGATCATGCCAGTCACTCCTGTCGTTATTACCATCGCCCCCCAAGCGGAGCGCCCGCCGGCCAAGTGGCCTGAAAGGTCTGGATACATGTGCGACCTTATGTCGCAGTATAGGAAGTGATGACCGGAAAAAGTGTGGGGCTTTAGAGCAAATTGCGCTGTAAACACTGGGCTTAATCGCGCCTGGGTCTGTGACGTGGAATACAGCCTCCTGTGGGAGCTGGCTTGCCTGTGATGGCGGTGGGCCAGTTGCCAGAGACAGTGGCTGGACTGCCGCTATCGCGGGCAAGCCCGCTCCCACAGGGGATCTCACTGGGGCAGAGAATTTTGGCCCCACCACAGATCAAGTGTAGGAGCTGGCTTGCCTGCGATGGCGGTGGGTCAGTTACCAGAAACAGTGGCTGGACTGCCGCTATCGCGGGCAAGCCCGCTCCCACAGGGGATCTCACTGGGGCAGAGAATTTTGGCCCCACCACAGATCAAGTGTAGGAGCTGGCTTGCCTGCGATGGCGGTGGGTCAGTTACCAGAAACAGTGACTGGACTGCCGCTATCGCGGGCAAGCCCGCTCCCACAGGGGATCTCACTGGGGCAGAGGATTTTGGCCCCACCACAGATCAAGTGTAGGAGCTGGCTTGCCTGCGATGGCGGTGGGTCAGTTGCCAGAAACAGTGGCTGGACTGCCGCTATCGCGGGCAAGCCCGCTCCCACAGGGGATCTCACTGGGGCAGAGAATTTTGGCTCCACCACAGATCAAGTGTAGGAGCTGGCTTGCCTGCGATGGCGGCGGGTCAGTTACCAGAAACAGTGGCTAGACTGCCGCTATCGCGGGCAAGCCCGCTCCCACAGGGGATCTCACTGGGGCAGAGAATTTTGGCCCCACCACAGATCAAGTGTAGGAGCTGGCTTGCCTGCGATGGCGGTGGGTGAGTTGCCAGAAACAGTGGCTGGACTGCCGCTATCGCGGGCAAGCCCGCTCCCACAGGGGATCTCACTGGGGCAGAGAATTTTGGCCCCACCACAGATCAAGTGTAGGAGCTGGCTTGCCTGCGATGGCGGTGGGTCAGTTACCAGCAACAGTGGCTAGACTGCCGCTATCGGGAGCAAGCCCGTCCCACATTGGAACTCGGTGCTCCATACCGCTAAAATGCCCGGCTTTTCGTCACACACCTTTTTCGCGGATCCAAGCGCCATGGGCACCCTTACCGTCAATCAGAACAAACTGCAAAAACGCCTGCGGCGCCTGGCCGGTGAGGCTGTCGCTGACTTCAACATGATCGAGGAGGGCGACAAGGTCATGGTCTGCCTGTCCGGCGGCAAGGACAGCTACACCATGCTGGACGTGCTGATGCACCTGCAGAAGGTCGCGCCGATCAAGTTCGACATCGTTGCCGTCAACATGGACCAGAAGCAGCCCGGGTTCCCCGAGGACGTGCTGCCGGCCTACCTCAAGACCCTGGGCATCGAGTACCACATCGTCGAGAAAGACACCTATTCGGTGGTCAAGGAACTGATCCCGGAAGGCAAGACCACCTGCTCGCTGTGCTCGCGCCTGCGCCGTGGCACCCTGTACACCTTTGCCGATGAAATTGGCGCAACCAAGATGGCCCTGGGTCATCACCGCGACGACATCGTCGAGACGTTCTTTCTCAACATGTTCTTCAACGGCTCCCTCAAGGCCATGCCGCCCAAGCTGCGCGCCGACGACGGCCGCAACGTGGTGATCCGCCCGCTGGCGTATTGCAACGAGAAGGACATCCAGGCCTACTCCGACTTCAAGCAATTCCCGATCATCCCCTGCAACCTCTGTGGCTCCCAGGAGAACCTGCAGCGCCAGGTGGTCAAGGACATGCTCCAGGAGTGGGAGCGCAAGACGCCGGGGCGCACCGAAAGCATCTTCCGCAGCTTGCAGAACGTGATCCCGTCGCAACTGGCCGACCGCAACCTGTTCGACTTCACCAGCCTGCGCATCGACGAGACCGCCGCTTCGCGCTTCGTCAACATTGTGAACCTCTGAGTCTTTTCCAGGCTCTGACAGACGGCGCTCATAGGCGCCGTTTTCATTTCAACCCGTAGGAGAGGGCATGCGCGATTACAAATGGCTGCACGAATACTGTCTGAACCGCTTTGGTTCGGCGGCCGAGCTCGAAGCCCACCTGCCTGTGCCCAAGACGCCGGCGCAATTGCGCCAGATCAGCGATGACCGCTACCTGTCGACCCTGTCGCTGCGGGTGTTTCGCGCCGGGCTCAAGCACAGTGTAGTGGACGCCAAGTGGCCGGCGTTCGAGCAAGTGTTCTTCGGCTTTGATCCCGAGAAAGTCGTGTTGATGGGCGCCGAGCACCTTGAGCGGCTGATGCAGGACACGCGGATCATCCGCCACCTGGGCAAGCTCAAGAGCGTGCCGCGCAATGCGCAGATGATCCTCGATGTCGAGCAGGAGAAGGGCAGCTTCGCGGCGTTGATCGCCGACTGGCCGGTGACCGATATCGTCGGCTTGTGGAAATACCTGAGCAAGCACGGCCACCAGTTGGGCGGGCTGTCGGCGCCGCGCTTTTTGCGCATGGTGGGCAAGGACACGTTTGTGCCGAGCTACGACGTAGTCGCGGCGCTGAATGCGCAGGAGATTGTCGACAAGGCCCCCACCAGCCTGCGGGACCTGGCGACGGTGCAGGCGGCGTTCAACCAATGGCACGCCGAGAGCGGGCGGCCGATGTGCCAGTTGTCGATGATGCTGGCGTTTACCGTCAACCATTGAGACCGCGGTGCTGCCATCGCAGGCAAGTCGGATCGTCGCACCACCGTAGCTCCCACATTTGGAATGCATTCCCCTGTGGGAGCTGGCTTGCCTGCGATGGGGGCCTGACTGGCCCCACATACCCCTCAGGCTGGCTGACCTTCCCCCGCCAACCGCCGATTCAACTGGAACCGCCAGCGCACATACAGCAGCGCCGTGCAGAACACCGCCAGGCTCGCCAGCATCTCCAGCACGCCAAACCACTGGCGGTTCGGGTCATAGGCCGCCAGGGCGCCCTTGATGAAATACAGATTCACCACAAAGCACATCCACGAATGCCCACGCGCACTGCCCATGAGCATGCCCGGCGCGAGGATCAGCAACGGCACCAGTTCGATCAGCAAGATCACCCAGGGCCGCGCGCCATGCAGGTCGGCGACCAGCAGGTAGTACACGCAGAGCAACCCCACCAGGCCCAGGAACGCCAGCAGGCTCAAGGCCCGTGCCACTTTGACCCGGGGTTCCAGCCAGGCCTGGGCCGGCAGGACTTTAGGCTTCTTGGCCACGGCCACTCTCCAGTTTCGCCGCAGTTTTCGCCAGGCGTAGGCCCAGGGCGCGGCACAGGGCGATTTCATGGGGGTCCAGGGCGCGTTTGCCGTCAGCGCCGGAATGGTGGCTGGCGCCGTAGGGCGTGCCGCCGCCCTGGGTGTCGAGCAAGGCCTGTTCGCTGTAGGGCAGGCCGGTGATCAGCATGCCGTGGTGCAGCAACGGCAGCAGCATGGACATCAAGGTGGTTTCCTGGCCGCCATGCAGGCTGGCGGTCGAGGTGAAGACCCCGGCCGGCTTGCCGACGAGGGCGCCGGTCAGCCACAGGTTGCTGGTGCCGTCGAGAAAGTACTTCAGCGGCGCGGCCATGTTGCCAAAACGCGTCGGGCTGCCTAGGGCCAGGCCCGCGCAGTTCTTCAGGTCGTCGAGGCTGGCGTAGAGTGCGCCTTCGGCGGGGATGCTCGGGGCGACGGCCTCGCATTCGCTGGAAATCGCCGGCACAGTGCGCAGGCGTGCTTCCAGGCCGCCTTGCTCGATGCCCCGGGCAATTTGCCGGGCCATTTCGCTGACCGAGCCGTTGCGGCTGTAATACAACACCAGGATGTAGGGCGCGCTCACGGCAGAAGCTCCAGGACGTTTTCCGGCGGACGGCCAATCACGGCCTTGTCGGCGGTGGCCAGGATCGGCCGCTCCATCAACTTGGGATGGGCGGCGATGGCGGCAATCAACTGCGCCTCGCTGAGGCTGGCGTCGGCCAGGTTGAGGGTCTTGTATTCGTCTTCGCCGGTGCGCAGCAATTGCCGGGCGCCGATCCCCAGCTTGCCGAGCAGGGCTTCAAGCTGCGCGGCGTCCAGCGGGGTTTCCAGGTAACGCACCACGTTGGGCGTGAGGCCACGGGCTTGCAGCAGTTCGAGCGCACCGCGGGATTTCGAGCAGCGCGGGTTGTGATAAAGCGTCAGATCGGTCATGTGCGGGTCGCATCTTGCGTAAGGTGGCGGGTATTCTACCCGCGCTGCGGCGTGTCCTTAAACCGTAAGAGGCGATCGGCCGCAGCCCACGTTCATTTTTGCTAAGGATTACCCCATGACACGGCGACTGATAGGCGCACTGGCAGTTATCACCACACTCCTGCTCAGCGGCTGCGGCAATGATTATGGCGTTGACCAATACGGCCAGAAAGTCGCGTCCGAGCGCGTCGACAAACAATGGTTGGTGATCAATTACTGGGCCGAATGGTGTGGCCCGTGCCGCATCGAGATCCCCGAACTCAACGCCCTGGCCGAGCAACTCAAGGGCCAGCCGGTCAGTGTGTTCGGCGTCAACTTCGACAATGTGCAGGGTGAAGAGCTCAAGAGCGCCAGCGAGAAGCTGGGCATCAAGTTCACCGTACTGGCGCAGAACCCCGAGGCGATTTTTGATATCCCGCGCAGCGAAGCGTTGCCGGTGACCTACATCATCGATGACAAGGGCAAGGTGCGGGCACAGATGTTGGGCGAGCAGACGGCGGCGGGGGTATTGGCCAAACTCAAGGAGCTGCGCGGCTAAACCCCTTGTAGGAGCCGGCAAGCCGGCTCCTGCTGGGTGGTCAGCCTTCTTCCAGCCACAAGCGCAGTGGCTTGCCTTCGGCAGGCCAGAAACGGGTCTGCTCGATGGGCGAGATGTCCCAGCGTTGCACGGTTTGCAGGGCCTTGAAGAAGCGCTGCTCCTGCTCCATCAGGGCTTCGGCACACAGCTTGCGGGTGCTGCCGATCTTGCCAAAGCTGAGTTTGTCACCATCCAGGCTGTAGGGTGCGAACCAGTGGTTGCAGCCGCCATTGCCATAGGCCCGGCCATCGGCTCCGAGGGTCACGGTCAGGTGGGCGTAGTCCATCAGGGGCCGTTCGCCGATCCATTCGACGATATAGCTGTGATCCTGCTTGAGCTTGACCTCATCGCTGGCACAGCCGGCAAGGCCTGCGCCCAGCGCTGCGACCATCAGCAGGCTCTTCATGGCGCGGCCTGCTGGCATTTCGGGCAACGGTGCTTGTCGCCGACGGTGGCCCAGCCCAACTCGGCAATGCGCGCAGTGGCGGCCGGTTGCAGCGGTTCCTTGGTAAGTTTGGTTTCTACCGAGAACTCAAACTCCAGCACGGCGTCGCAGCTGTCGCAATTGACCTTCCAGGTGTGAATTTCCAGTTCGCCGAACTTCGGCCCCTGCGCCATGGCCACCCATTGTCCGGCCGGGCGGATGGAGTAGCGCGCATCGCCTTCGACGGTCAGGCGCATCGACAGGGTCTTGCTGCCGCGCAAGGTGACGATCAGCACATCGCCATGCTTGATCGAGCCACCATTGCCGGTGACTTGGTAACGACCCGGCACCAGGGCGCGGCATTCGATCAGGGTGTGTTGTGGGCTCAGCAAACTGAAGCGGAAATCGTGTTCGGCCATGGATCCTCCAAATAGGCGCGGCATCCTATCACGCTCGTCTGTTTACCATGCGCGCGGTATGTGACCGTTGATCATCCGTGCACCAGGTTTTGTGGCTGGCCGTTGGCCCAGGCCTGGATATTGGCCAGGGTGGTCCCGGCAATCGCCGCCAGCGCCTCGCGCGTGAGGAATGCCTGGTGCGCGGTGATGATCACGTTGGGGAAAGTCAGCAGGCGCGCCAGTACATCGTCCTGCAAGGGCAGGTCCGAGCGGTCCTCAAAAAACAGCTGGGCTTCTTCTTCGTACACATCCAGGCCCAGGTAGCCCAATTGCCCGTCCTTGAGCGCCTCGATCAGCGCCGGGGTATCCACCAGGCCACCACGCCCGGTATTGATCAACATCGCCCCCGGCTGCATATGGGCCAGGGATTGGGCATTGATCAGGTGCTTGCTGTCGGCGGTCAGCGGGCAGTGCAGGCTGATGATCTGCGCCTCGGCCAGCAGTTGGGGCAGGCTGACATAGCACGCGCCAAGGGCTTCGACCTGCGGATTGGGATAGGGGTCGTACGCCAGCAAGGTGCAGCCAAAGCCAGCCATGATCTTGGCAAAGGTCGCACCGATCTGCCCGGTGCCCACCACGCCCACGGTCTTGCCCACCAGGTCGAAGCCGGTCAGGCCGTGCAGGCTGAAGTCGCCGTCGCGGGTGCGGTTGTAGGCGCGGTGCAGGCGGCGGTTGAGGGCCAGCACCAGGGCCACGGCATGTTCGGCCACCGCGTGGGGCGAGTAAGCCGGTACGCGCACGATGGTCAGGCCCAGGCGCTTGGCGGCGGCCAGGTCCACATGGTTGTAGCCGGCCGAGCGCAGGGCGATCAGTTGCGTACCGCCGGCGGCCAGGTGTTCGAGCACCGGGGCGCTGAGGTCGTCGTTGATAAACGCACAGACCACTTCGTGCTTGTCGGCCAGGGCCACGGTGTCGAGGTTCAGGCGCGCCGGTTGGAATTGCAGCTCCATGCCTGCGGGCAAGGATTGGGCGAGAAAGCTGTCGCGGTCGTAGGTCTGGCTGCTGAAGAGGATGATGCGCATCAAAAGGCTCCCTGCAAAATAGCGTGTGGTGACACAAATCCTGTAGACACCGGCGTACCGGCGCCTACAGGAGATGTTGCCCGTGATTGGCGTTGGGCGTGTTGCTCTGCATCAGGCGTTGACGCGGGCCTCGCTGGCCAGGCGGGCAATGGCCAGGTCCAGCTCATCGAGGGCGGCCATGGCTTTGGCGTCATCCTGCTTGAGCAGGGTTTCGGCGCGTTGGCAGGCTGCACGCAATTGCGGCACGCCGCAGTAGCGGGTGGCGCCGTGCAGGCGGTGGACCCGTTCGATCAGTGCGTTATTGTCGTTGGCTTCGCGGGCAACGCAGACCGCCTCACGGTCGGCCTCCAGGGACGCCAGCAGCATGGCCAGCATATCGGCGGCCAAGTCAGCCTTGCCGGCCGCCAGGCGCAGGCCTTCCTCATGGTCCAGCACCGGCAGTTGCGCGGCGGGGCCGTGGCCTTCGACGGCGCGCTCCGGGCCTTGGTTGCGCAGGGCCAGGCCGGTCCATTTGAGCACCACCTGGGCCAGTTGCCGTTCGCTGATGGGTTTGGTCAGGTAGTCATCCATGCCGCTTTGCAGCAGGGCGCGCTTTTCATTGGCCATGGCATGGGCTGTCAGCGCGACGATAGGCAGCGGCGTGCCGTGGCGCTCGCTTTCCCACTGGCGAATCGCCTCGGTACTCTGGCGGCCGTCCATACCGGGCATCTGCACGTCCATCAGCACCAGGTCGAAGGCTTCTTTTTTCACCGCCTCGATGGCGGTATAGCCGCTTTCTACGGCCTGCACCTTGGCGCCCATGTCTTCGAGCAGGGTTTGTACCAGCAACAGGTTGGCCGGGTTGTCGTCGACACACAGTACCCGTGGCGCGCGGCTGGACAGCGGCTCGCCCGGTTCGCTGCGCAACGGCCGCGGGCTGATCAGGTCGGACAGCGCCCGGCGCAATTTGCGGGTGCAGGCCGGCTTGGCCTGCAACTGACTATTGGGGTTGGGCACCGACAGGTTGAAGAGCATCTGCTCGGTGGTCGGGCACAACACCAGCACTTTGCAGCCCAGGTGTTCGAGGTCCCACAGGTGTTGGTTGAGGCGCTCCGGCGGAATGTCGTTGGCGGTGATGCCCAGTACGGCCAGGTCGATCGCCTGTTCGGTCTGGTGTGCGCTGGTAATGCCGTTGGTCAGGTTCTCCAGGCTGTTGAACGGCGTGACCTCCAGGCCGCAGTCTTCCAGCTGGTGTTGCAGGGCCTGGCGCGCCAGTTCGTGATTCTCCAGCACCGCCACGCGCCGGCCCAGCAGCGGCGGGGCGGGCAGGTCTTCGATATCGTCGCGGGTCTTGGGCAGGTTGAGGCTGATCCAGAACTCCGAACCCTGGCCCGGCGTGCTGTCGACGCCAATTTCACCGCCCATCTGCTCGATCAGGCGCTTGGAGATCACCAGGCCCAACCCAGTGCCACCGGGCTGGCGCGACAGCGAGTTATCGGCCTGGCTGAAGGCCTGGAACAGGGCGCGCACATCCTGGTTCGACAGGCCGATGCCGGTGTCCTGCACGCTGATGCGCAGTTGCACGCTGTCTTCCTGTTCGTCTTCGAGCATGGCGCGGGCGACGATGGTGCCTTCGCGGGTGAACTTGATGGCGTTGCTGACCAGGTTGGTGAGGATCTGCTTGAGACGCAGCGGGTCGCCCACCAGCGATAGCGGCGTATCGCGGTAGACCAGGCTCACCAGCTCCAGCTGTTTGGCGTGGGCGGCCGGGGCGAGGATGGTCAGGGTGTCTTGCAGCAGGTCGCGCAGGTTGAACGGGATATTGTCGAGCACCAGCTTGCCGGCTTCGATTTTCGAGAAGTCGAGAATTTCGTTGATGATGCCCAGCAGGTTGTCGGCGGACTTTTCGATGGTGCCCAGGTAATCCAGCTGGCGGGGCGACAGCTCGCTTTTCTGCAACAGGTGGGTGAAACCGAGGATGCCATTGAGCGGCGTGCGTATTTCATGGCTCATGTTGGCCAGGAACTCCGACTTGATGCGGCTGGCCTCCAGGGCTTCCTTGCGGGCCAGGTCCAGCTCGATGTTCTGGATCTCGATGGTTTCCAGGTTCTGGCGCACGTCTTCGGTGGCCTGGTCGATGCTGTGTTGCAGTTCTTCCTGGGCGTTTTGCAGGGTTTCGGCCATGCGGTTGATGCCGGACGCCAACTGATCCAGCTCCTGGCTGCCCAGGGGCGGCAAGCGGGTTTCCAGGTTGCCATCCTTGAGCTGCGCCACCGCTTGTTTGATCTGGCCGATGGGCGAGTTGATCGTGCGGCTGATGCGCAAGGCCAGGGCGGCGGTGCAGATCAGGCCGATGGCGATCAACATCAGGCTGGCGAACAGGCTGCGATAGCCGCGCAACAGCATGCCGTTATGGGACAGTTCCAGCTCGACCCAGCCCAGCAGGCGATCGGCTTCGTCGGGGATCAGCTCGCCAGCGAGGTTGCGATGACGGCCGAACACGGGCAGCAGGTAGCGGGTGGCGTCATTACCGGTGCGTTGCAACAGGTGCGAGCTGTTGCCGATGGGCGGTTGGTTGAGCATGGTCGGGCCGGCATGGGCCAGGGGCGTGCGGTCGGGCGCCAGGAAGGACACGGCCCGTACATCGACTTGTTCCAGGGACTGGGTGGCGATGCGTTCCAGCAGATCGGTGTTCTTGTTGCCCAATGCCGGTGCCACCAGCGGCGCCAGCTGTTCGGCGATCATCTCGCCGCGATTGAGCAATTGGGTTTGCAGGTCCGAGAGCTGCATCCAGGTGAAATAACCGCCCAAAAGCAATGCCATCAGGCTGGTAGGCAACAAGGTCAGCAACAGTACGCGGCCTTTTATCCCCATTCTTCTTAGCACGCCACTCTCCTGCTACCACACTGATGTCGAGATTCTACGCAGGCATCCGGCCTGCGCCACCTGCGCAGTGTAGCCATATGAGGGGCTTGGAATCTTGCAAAAGATGCTTGAGGGGGCAAGGCGCTGGCTTGTCGGGTTGCTGCATCGCGGCGCTGGCGCCAGCAAGGCCCCTTGGCTACTACCGATTACGCTGCTGGCGCTTTTTCCACTGATGACCCACCCACCACCGCCAGTACACCATGGTCAGGCAGTACGCCAGCGCGCCCAATACCAGGCCCATCACCACCGAGCCCAGCAGGAACGGCTGCCACATGGTCGACAGTTGCCCGCTGATCCATTCCCACGTCAGTTCATCGGGCAGGGTGCGCGGCGGGATGTTCATCAGCCAGGTGCCGGTCATATAGGTGCAGAAAAACACCACGGGCATGGTAATCGGGTTGGTCAGCCACACCAGGCTCACGGCGATGGGCATATTGCCGCGCACGGAGATGGCGAGGACGGCGGCCAACAGCATCTGCAAGGGAATGGGAATGAATGCGGCAAACAGGCCGACAGCCATGGCCCGGGCAACCGAGTGCCGATTGAGGTGCCAGAGGTTGGGGTCATGGAGCAGCGTGCCGAGAAAGCGTAAGGACTTGTGTTCCCGAATGCTGGTCGGATCGGGCATGTACCGTTTGAATAAGCGCCGTGGCATAAGGGGTCCAGGTCAGTTCGAGGGGCAAGTATGCCCGTATTCTACGAACGGGAAATTCAGACTTTGTGACAAAAAATCATAGTTCGCCTTGAACCACTCGGCTAACACTCGATGGGTCACTTTAAAGGAATGATCCATGCGCACAGGGATGTTTGCGCTGGCGTTGGGGCTGCTGGCGTTGCGCCTGCTGCCTGCCTTGCCGCCGGTCGGTTGGTTGCTGGTCATGTTGGTGGTGGCGTTGATGCTGCTGCCATTTCGTACTTATCCGCTGGCGCTTTTCCTGTTGGGCCTGGCGTGGGCTTGTTTCAGCGCGCAACGAGCACTGGACGAGCGGCTCGTGCCCGCGCTGGACGGCCAGACCCGTTGGCTCGAGGGGCGTGTCAGTGGGCTACCGCAGCAGGCCAATGGGCTGGTGCGCTTCGAGCTAAGCGACAGCCGGTCACGCCAGGACCGGCTGCCCCAGCGCATCCGGCTGAGTTGGCAGGGCGGCCCGCCAGTGCGCAGCGGGGAGCGCTGGCGTTTGGCTGTCACTCTCAAGCGCCCGTCCGGCCTGCTGAATTTCCATGGTTTCGACCAGGAGGCCTGGCTATTGGCCCAGCGTGTGGGGGCGACCGGGTCGGTCAAGGATGGCCAGCGCCTGGCGCCTGCCCGACATGCCTGGCGCGATGGGATCCGCCAGCAGTTATTGGCGGAGGATGCCCAGGGACGCGCAGCCGGGCTGGCCGCCTTGGTACTGGGCGACGGCTCCGGTTTGGCCTCCGAGGATTGGCGCATCTTGCAGGACACCGGCACCGTGCATCTGTTGGTCATCTCTGGCCAGCATATCGGCCTGTTGTCGGGGCTGATCTATGCGCTGGTGGCCGGCCTGGCCCGTTACGGTTGCTGGCCCAGGCGCTTGCCCTGGCTGCCCTGGGCCTGTGGCCTGGCATTCGCCGCGGCGCTGGCCTATGGCGTGCTCGCCGGTTTTGCCGTGCCGGTGCAGCGGGCCTGTGTGATGGTGGGGCTGGTGTTGCTGTGGCGCCTGCGGTTTCGCCATCTGGGGATCTGGTGGCCCCTGCTGCTGGCACTCAATGCAGTATTGATCCTTGAACCCCTGGCCAGCCTGCAACCGGGTTTCTGGTTGTCATTTGCCGCCGTGGCCGTGTTGCTGCTGGCCTTCAGCGGCCGTCTGGGGCCCTGGCGGGCGTGGCAGGCCTGGAGCCGTGCCCAGTGGCTGATCGCTATCGGGCTGTTTCCGCTGCTATTGATACTCGGCTTGCCGATCAGCTTGAGTGCGCCGCTGGCCAATCTGTTTGCCGTGCCGTGGATCAGCCTGCTGGTGCTGCCGTTGGCGCTGGCGGGCACGTTGTTGCTGGCAGTGCCGTGGCTGGGCAGTGGCCTGCTGTGGTTGGCGGGTGGCGCGCTGGATTGGCTGTTCAGCGCCCTGACCTTGCTGGCCGGGCACATACCGGCGTGGCTGCCGGCCGAGGTGCCCGTGGGCTACTGGTTGCTCAGTGTGCTGGGCGCCGTGCTGTTATTGATGCCCAAGGGCATTCCCTTTCGCCTGCTGGGGTGGCCTTTGTTGCTGCTGGCGGTGTTCCCGCCCCGTGAGTCGATCCCGTTGGGCCAGGTGGCGGTGGAGCAACTGGATGTCGGCCAGGGCTTGTCGATCGTGTTGCGCACCCGCAACCACGTGCTGTTGTATGACGCCGGGCCACGGGTGGGGGACTTCGATCTCGGTGAGCGCGTGGTTCTGCCGGCTCTGCGCAAGCTGGGGGTTGGCCAGTTGGACTTGATGCTGCTCAGCCATGCCGACGCCGATCATGCCGGAGGCGCTGCGGCGATCGCGCGCGGGTTGCCGGTCAAGCGCGTGGTGGGCGGGGAAACCCAGGGCCTGCCGGCATTTCTCGATACCCAGGCCTGTGTCAGCGGTGAGCAATGGGAGTGGGACGGCGTGGCGTTTGAGCTGTGGCAATGGGCGGATGCCAGCAACGGCAACGCGAAGTCGTGCGTGCTGCAGGTCCAGGCCAATGGCGAACGGTTGCTGCTGACCGGCGATATCGACCGCGAGGCCGAGCGCGCCTTGTTGGCCACACCCCTGGCGGTCGCCACGGATTGGTTGCAAGTGCCCCATCATGGCAGCCGCAGTTCTTCGTCATGGCCGTTTGTCCAGCAATTGGCCCCCAAGGCGGTGCTGATCTCTCGGGGGCGCGGCAATAGCTTTGGCCATCCGCACCCGCAAGTGCTGGCACGCTACCAGCATTTTCACAGCACCATTTATGACAGCGCCGAGCAGGGCGCCGTGCGCCTGCGCCTGGGGGCTTTCGAGGCGCCGATCATGGCACGCAGCCAGCGTCGTTTCTGGCGTGCGCCCGTCACTGACAGTTACCAAAGGCCGGTACCTGCGACATGATGGCTGTCGGCAGGCAGGTCCTTCCTCGCCAGCCTGTATGCTAAAGTGGCGCACTTTTTCGAGGGGACATTCACTGTGTGGGAATTGGTCAAATCCGGCGGCTGGATGATGTTGCCGATCATTCTGAGCTCCATCGCCGCACTCGGCATTGTTGCCGAACGCCTGTGGACCCTGCGCGCCAGCCGTGTAACCCCTGATCATCTGCTGGGGCAGGTCTGGCGCTGGATCAAGGACAAGCAACTGGACAAGGAAAAGCTCAAGGAACTGCGGGCCAATTCCCCCCTGGGCGAGATCCTCGCCGCTGGCCTGGCCAACTCCAAGCACGGTCGCGAGATCATGAAGGAGTGCATTGAAGAAGCCGCCGCCCGGGTGATCCACGAGCTGGAGCGCTATATCAATGCCCTGGGCACCATCGCCGCAATGGCGCCGTTGCTCGGCCTGCTCGGCACGGTGCTGGGCATGATCGATATCTTCAGCGCCTTTACCGGTTCGGGCATGACCACCAACGCCTCGGTATTGGCCGGGGGCATTTCCAAGGCCTTGATCACCACGGCGGCGGGCCTGATGGTGGGTATTCCGGCGGTGTTTTTCCACCGTTTCCTGCAACGGCGCATTGATGAACTGGTGGTGGGCATGGAGCAGGAAGCGATCAAGCTGGTGGAAGTGGTCCAGGGCGACCGCGATGTCGACCTGGTCGAGGGCAAAGCGTGAAATTTCGCCGCAAGCCCCGGGAAACCGTCGATATCAACCTGGCCTCGTTGATCGATGTGGTGTTTATCCTGCTGCTGTTTTTTGTCGTCACCACCACCTTTACCCGGGAAACCCAACTGCGGGTCGAGCTACCGGAAGCCGTCAGCGGCTCGCCGGCCGAAGACCAGCAGCTCAAGCAACTGGAGATCACCATCAGCGCCGAAGGGGTGTTTTCGGTGAACAACCAGTTGCTTGAGAAAAACGACGTGGCCAGCGTGATGGATGCGCTGCAGAAGGAGTCCGGCGGTGATACACAAATGCCGCTGTCCATCAGCGCCGATGGCAAGACCCCACACCAGGCCGTGATCACCGCGATGGATGCTGCCGGCAAGCTCGGTTTCAGCCATTTGCGCATGACCACCGTCGAGGCGGCGGGGCAGCCCTGATGGCCTTGTCCGATCGTTTGCTCCAGGCCTGGTATGACGGCCACCCGGCGCTCAAGCTCCTGCAACCTCTGGAGGCACTCTATCGCCGGGTGGTCAGGCGCAAGCGCGAGCGGTTCCTGGCGGGCGAGGGCACGATCTATCAAGCGCCGGTGCCCATCGTGGTAGTCGGCAATATCACCGTGGGTGGCACGGGCAAGACGCCGTTGATCCTGTGGTTGATCGAGCATTGCCAGCGCAGTGGCCTGCGGGTCGGCGTGGTCAGCCGTGGCTACGGGGCCAAGCCTGCGCAGTTGCCATGGCGGGTGCAGGCTAGCGACAGCGCTCAAGTGGCCGGCGACGAGCCGTTGTTGATCGTGCAGCGCAGCGGCGTCCCGCTGATGATCGACCCCGATCGCAGCCGTGCGGTGCAAGCCCTGTTGGCCAGCGAGACCCTGGACCTGATCCTCTCCGACGATGGCCTGCAGCATTACCGCCTGGCCCGTGACCTGGAACTGGTGCTGATCGACAACGCCCGTGGCCTGGGCAATCGCCGCTGCCTGCCTGCCGGGCCGTTGCGCGAGCCGGTCGAGCGCCTGCACAGCGTCGATGCCCTGCTCTATAACGGCGCCGGGGCTGATCGTGAGGACGGCTTTGCTTTCCGTCTGCTGCCGACCACGCTGGTCAACCTGCTGACCGGCGAGCGCCGGCCGCTGGACCATTTTCCCGTGGGGCAGCAGGTGCATGCGGTCGCCGGTATCGGCAACCCGCAACGTTTCTTCAATACCCTTGAAACGCTACACTGGCGGCCGATACCCCATGCGTTTGCCGACCATGCGCCCTACAGCGCCGAGGTCCTGAATTTTACGCCGTCACTGCCGCTGGTCATGACTGAAAAGGACGCGGTGAAGTGCCGCGCCTTTGCCCAGGCACACTGGTGGTACCTTGCAGTTGATGCGGCACCGTCACCGGCGTTTATCGCCTGGTTTGACACGCAACTGATGCGTCTGCTGCCCGCTCGACTTTTGCCTTAAAACGCTTTTATCCAGGAAACCCCCATGGACACCAAACTGCTCGATATCCTCGCTTGCCCGATCTGCAAAGGCCCGCTCAAGCTCAGCGCCGACAAGACCGAGCTGATCAGCAAAGGCGCTGGCCTGGCATACCCGATCCGCGATGGCATCCCGGTGATGCTGGAAAGCGAAGCCCGCACCTTGACCACCGACGAGCGCCTGGATAAATGACCACTGCCTTCACTGTTGTCATCCCCGCGCGCTATGCCTCTACCCGCCTGCCCGGCAAGCCGCTGCAGATGATCGGCGCCAAGCCGATGATCCAGCTGGTCTGGGAGCAGGCCTGCAAAAGCAGCGCCCAGCGCGTGGTGGTGGCCACTGACGACCTGCGGATCATCGAGGCCTGCAAGGGGTTTGGCGCCGAAGCAGTGCTGACCCGTGAAGACCACAACTCCGGCACCGACCGCCTGGCCGAAGTCGCCACGCACCTGGGCCTGGCGCCGGACGCCATCGTGGTCAACGTGCAGGGTGACGAACCGCTGATCCCGCCGTGTGTCATCGACCAGGTCGCCGCCAACCTGGCCGCCCATGCCGAAGCGCGCATGGCGACCCTGGCCGAACCTATCGAAGACATCCAGACCCTGCTCAACCCGAACGTGGTCAAGGTGGTCAGCGACATCAATGGACTGGCCCTGACCTTCAGCCGTTCGACCCTGCCCTGGGCGCGCGATGAGTTCGCCAAGCAGCGTGACGTATTACCGGCTGGCGTACCTTATCGTCGCCATATCGGCATTTACGCCTACCGCGCGGGCTTCCTGCATGACTTCGTCAGCTGGGGCCCGTGCTGGCTGGAAAACACCGAGGCACTGGAACAACTGCGAGCCCTGTGGCACGGCGTGCGCATTCATGTCGATGATGCGCTGCAAGCGCCGCCAGCCGGCGTCGATACGCAGGAAGACCTTGAGCGCGTGCGTCGGTTGCTGGGGGCGTGATGGAAGTCCTGTTTGTCTGCCTGGGCAATATCTGCCGCTCGCCCACCGCCGAAGGCGTGCTGCGCCACAAACTGCGGGCCGCCGGGCTGGCGGACCGGGTCGAGGTGGCCTCTGCCGGTACCGGTGAATGGCATATCGGCAAGGCGCCGGACAAGCGCAGCCAGCAAGCAGCGCTGCGCCGTGGCTACGACTTGTCGGCCCAGCGTGCGCAGCAAGTGTCGCGTGCCGACTTTGCGCGCTACGACCTGATCCTGGCCATGGACCAGAGTAACCTGCGCAATCTCAAGGCTATGCAGCCGGCCCAAGGCAAGGCGGAGCTGGATCTGTTCCTGCGCCGCTACGACTCGGCGGTGGATGAAGTGCCGGATCCGTATTACGACGGCGAACAGGGTTTCGAGCAGGTCCTGGACCTGATCGAGGCCGCGTGCGACTTGCTGGTGATCGAGTTGAAGGGGCGGTTATGAGTCTGGATGTGCAGCCCCAGGTTTCCCTGAAGGCCTTCAACAGTTTTGGCATCGATGTGCGTGCGCAGTTGTTCGCCGAGGCCCATAGCGACGCCGATGTGCGCGAGGCCCTGGCCTATGCGGCCGCGCAACAGTTGCCATTGCTGGTGATCGGTGGCGGCAGCAACCTGCTGCTGACCCAGGATATCCCGGCGCTGGTATTGCGCATGGCGACCCAGGGTATCCGCGTCCTGCACGAGGACACCCAGCAGGTTGTGGTGGAAGCCGAGGCGGGTGAGGCCTGGCATCCTTTTGTGCTGTGGACCCTTGAGCAAGGGTTGTCTGGCCTGGAAAACCTCAGCCTGATCCCCGGCACTGTCGGCGCCGCGCCGATGCAGAACATCGGCGCCTACGGTGTCGAGATCAAGGATGTGTTCGCCGGCCTGACCGCCCTCGACCGCCAGACCGGCGAGTTGCGCGATTTCAGCCTGGCAGAATGCAACTTCGCCTACCGCGACAGCCTGTTCAAGCACGAAGTGGGGCGCTGGTTGATCCTGCGGGTGCGCTTTGCCTTGAGCCGCGTCGCGCACCTGAAGCTCGGCTATGGCCCGGTGCAGCAGCGCCTGGCCGAGCAGGGCATTACCCAGGCGACCCCCAGCGATGTCAGTCGGGCCATTTGCAGCATTCGCAGTGAAAAACTGCCCGACCCTGCGGTCCTGGGCAACGCTGGCAGTTTCTTCAAGAACCCCTTGGTGCCCCAGGTGCTGGCGGCGCAATTAAAGCTGCAATATCCCGATCTGGTGGCTTATCCCCAGGCTGATGGCCAAGTGAAACTGGCGGCTGGCTGGTTGATTGAAAAGGCCGGCTGGAAAGGCTTTCGCGACGGTGATGCCGGCGTGCATCGCTTGCAGGCGCTGGTGCTGGTCAATTATGGCGCGGCCACCGGGCTGGATATTGCCAGCTTGGCCCAGCGCATCCAGAGCGATATCGCCGAGCGCTTCAAGGTCGAGTTGGAAATGGAGCCCAATCGTTATTGAGCTACGCTTCTAGCCTGTTGAACCAAGCCCTGCATTGCAGGGCTTTTTTGTTAATGCTGGGTTAACTTAGCAGGCTAACGATGCCTGTTTATTGTTCGATAGACGCTGTTTATCAAAGGCCCGGTGAAGACCTGTCTTCACAAGAGAGCCCGATTAGCCTGAGCCATCTGCGTGAACCGACTCCGCTCCTTTGAAAGCGGCAGATAGCTCGACCCCATAATCCAATCACTATGCGGGCGTGCCCATGATTACTCTCAAACTCAACGGTCAAGATCATCCACTGGATGTCACCGAGGACATGCCCCTGCTGTGGGCGATCCGCGACGTGGCGGGTTACAACGGCACCAAGTTCGGTTGCGGCATGGGTCTGTGCGGTGCCTGCACCATTCATATCGACGGCTCGCCGGCGCGCAGTTGCATCACGCCCATCGGCTCGGTCAAAGGGCAGAACGTCAGCACTATCGACAACCTGCATAACGACCCGATTGGCCAGGTGGTGCAGCAGGCGTGGCTGGACACCGCAGTGGCGCAATGCGGTTACTGCCAGGGCGGGCAGATCATGTCGGCCACGGCCTTGCTCAAAACCAACCCCAACCCCAGCGATGCGCAGATTGAAGAGGCGATGGTCGGCAATATCTGCCGTTGCGGCACCTATAACCGCATCAAGACGGCGATCCGCCAGGCCGCGACCCACTTGCAGGAGGCCAAGGCATGAGCCAGTTGCCGAGCAATTTCGCCCTGAACAACCTCAGTCGCCGTGGGTTCCTCAAGGGGGTCGGCGCGACCGGGGCGCTGGTGGTGGCTGCCAGTTGGGGCTTGCCCCAGGCCTTTGCCGCCGAGGCCAAGCAATACGGCGGGGCCGCGATGCCCCATGGAGTGGTCGATGATCCCAAGGTCTATGTCAGCATCGCCACCGACGGCACCGTCACCGTGATTTGCAACCGCTCGGAAATGGGCCAGGGCGTGCGCACCAGCCTGACCATGGTGGTGGCCGATGAACTGGAGGCCGATTGGGCGCTGGTGAAGGTTGCGCAGGCACCGGGCGATGAAGCGCGTTTTGGCAACCAGGATACCGACGGTTCGCGCAGCATGCGCCATTGGTTCGAGCCGATGCGCCGGTGCGGCGCCGCCGTGCGAACCATGCTGGAACAGGCCGCTGCCGAGCAGTGGCAAGTCCCGCTGGGCGAATGCCGGGCGCAGTTGCATAAAGTGATTCACCAGCCCAGCGGCCGCGAACTGGGCTATGGCGCCCTGGCCGCAGCCGCCGGTGCGCTGGCGGTGCCGGCGCGCGACAGCCTGCGGCTCAAGCAACCCTCGGAATTTCGCTATATCGGCAAGGAAGCCACCAAGGCCATCGACGGTGCCGATATCGTCAACGGCCGGGCGGTGTACGGCGCCGATGTGCATTTTGACGGCATGCTGTTCGCGACCATTGCGCGGCCCAAGGTGTATGGCGGCAAGGTCAAGTCGTTCGATGCCAGCGCGGCGCTGAAAGTCCCCGGGGTGATCAAGGTCCTGCAAATCGAAAGCCGGCCCTTGCCCTCGGAGTTCCAGCCATTGGGCGGCGTGGCGGTGGTGGCCAGCAACACCTGGGCGGCGATCAAGGGGCGCGAAGCGTTGCAGATTGTCTGGGAGGACGGCACCAATGCCGGCTACAACTCCATCGATTATCGCAAGACCCTGGAAGCGGCGGCCCTCAAGCCCGGCAAAGTGGTGCGCAATACCGGCAGCATCGACCAGGCCCTGAGTGATGCCGACAGCACCCTCGAAGCCGCGTATTACTTGCCACACCTGGCGCAGTCGCCGATGGAACCGATGGTTGCCGTGGCCCGCTATCAAGACGGGCAATGCGAGGCCTGGGCCCCGAGCCAGGCGCCACAGGTCACCCGCGAACGGGTGGCCGAGCGCCTTGGCCTGCCGTTCGATAACGTCACGATCCACGTCACCCTGTTGGGCGGCGGTTTCGGGCGCAAGTCGAAACCGGACTTCATCATCGAAGCTGCGGTGCTGGCCAAGGAGTTTCCCGGCAAGGCTGTGCGCGTGCAGTGGACCCGTGAAGACGATGTCCATAACTCCTATTTCCATACCGTCTCCGCCGAGTACCTCAAGGCCGGCCTGAACAAGGACGGCATGCCTGCCGCCTGGCTGCACCGCACCGTGGCACCCAGCATCACCGCGTTGTTTGCGCCGGGCATGAACCACGAGGCCGCGTTCGAGCTGGGCATGGGTTTTACCAATATGGCCTATGCCATTCCCAATGTGCGCCTGGAAAACCCCGAGGCTGCTGCCCACACCCGCGTGGGCTGGTACCGTTCGGTGTCGAACATCCCCCACGGGTTTGCCATTCAGAGTTTTGTCGATGAACTGGCGCACAAGGCCGGCCAGGATCCGCTGAAGTATCAGCTCAAGCTGCTGGGCCCGGATCGTCAGATCGATCCGCGAACCTTGAGCGAAGAATGGAACTACGGCGAGTCCCCCGAGCGTTATCCGATTGATACCGCGCGCATGCGTGGCGTGCTGGAAACCGCGGCCAAGGCTGCCGGTTGGGGCCGTGCGCTGCCCAAGGGGCGTGGCCTGGGGCTGGCGGTGCACTACAGCTTCGTGACCTATGTGGCGGCGGTGATCGAGGTTGAGGTCAAAGATGATGGCACACTGATTGTGCACAAGGCCGACATCGCCGTGGATTGCGGCCCGCAGATCAACCCGGAGCGCATCCGCTCGCAGTTCGAGGGCGCGTGCGTCATGGGCTTGGGCAATGCGGTCCTGGGGGAAATCAGCTTTAAGGATGGCAAGGTCCAGCAGGACAACTTCCATATGTATGAAGTGGCGCGCATGTCCCTGGCGCCCCGGGAAATCGCCATACATTTGGTCACCCCAACAGGTGAGGTGCCCTTGGGCGGTGTCGGTGAACCGGGTGTGCCGCCGATTGCGCCGGCGCTGTGCAATGCGATATTTGCCGCCACCGGCAAGCGTATCCGCAACTTGCCTGTGCGTTATCAGCTACAGGGCTGGCAGCAGGAGGCGAAGGCCTGATGGACAGCGTGGATCTGAATGTCCTGCGCAGCGTGCTCGAATGGCGCCGCGCCGGGCAGCGGGTGGTGCTGTACAGCGTGGTCCAGACCTGGGGCAGCGCGCCACGGCCGCCGGGGGCGATGCTGGCCCTGCGCGGCGACGGGGTGGTGATCGGCTCGGTGTCCGGTGGCTGCATCGAGGATGACCTGATCGCCCGGCTGCATGATGGCCGCTTGCCTGATGACGGGCCGCCGGTGCAACTGGTGACCTATGGCGTCACCCGCGATGAAGCGGCGCGCTTTGGCCTGCCATGCGGCGGCACCTTGCGCCTGACGGAGGAGCGGGTGGGTGATCCTGCGTGGGTCGCCGAGTTGCTGGCGCGTTGTGAGGCTCATGAAATAGTGGCCCGGGAGTTGGACTTGGCGACGGGCACCGTGCGTTTGAGCGCGGCGAGCAAGTACGACATTGTCAGTTTTGACGGTGGACGCTTGCGGGCTATCTATGGCCCGCGCTGGCGCCTGTTGTTGATCGGTGCAGGCCAGTTGTCGCGCTATGTGGCGGAAATCGCGCGGCTGTTGGATTTTGAAGTACTGATCTGCGACCCACGCACGGAGTTCGTGCATGGCTGGGAAGAACAACACGGGCGCTTTGTGCCGGGAATGCCCGATGAGGCGGTGCTCAATATCCAGACGGACGAGCGCACGGCCATTGTGGCCCTGACCCACGATCCGCGCCTGGATGATATGGCGCTGTTGACCGCGCTCAATTCCCGGGCGTTCTACATCGGTGCCCTGGGGTCACGGGCCAATAGCCGTAAGCGTCGCGAGAACCTGGCCGTGCTGGGGCTGGGAGCCGAGGCGATTGCGCGGCTGCATGGTCCGATCGGTCTTGATATTGGCAGTCATACGCCGGCAGAGATTGCCTTGTCGTTGATGGCGCACATCGTCGCGATCAAGAACGGCGTAGAGCTGTTGCAAGCGAAACCCGTGCGGGAGGCGGTCAGTTGACGAGCGCCATCACCGCCATTGTCCTGGCGGCGGGGCAGGGCAGTCGGTTCCGCGCGTTAAGCGGTCAGGACAAACTGCTGGCGCCTTGTGTGGGGCGTGATGGGGTGACGCGGCCGGTCTTGGAGCAGGTGCTGGTCAATTTGCCCGCCAGTGTCACCCGGCGTTGGGTGGTCACATCGCCGGAGCGCAGCGAGGTTGTACGCCTGGCGCGCCATTATGGGTGCGAAGTGCTGCTCCTGGATTCGGCGGGCATGGGCGACAGTATTGCGGCAGCGGTGGCCGCCAGTGGCCCCGCGACGGGTTGGCTGGTGGTGTTGGGGGATATGCCGTTTATCCAGGCGGCGAGTATTGAGCGGGTGATAGAGCGGGTGGAGGGGGTCAGTGTGCCGGTGCATGCTGGCCGGCAAGGCCATCCTGTTGCGTTTGGCCAGGCACTGGGGCCGGTGTTGATGGGGTTGACCGGGGATTGTGGGGCCAAGGCGCTGTTTGCCCAGGCTGAGGTGCGGGAAGTGCGGGTGGATGATCCTGGGGTGTTATGGGATGTGGATGTGCCGCAATCACTGGAATTCAGGTAGGGGCTGGAAGAGCTGCTCGGGGTGTCAGGTATTTATCCGTCATCGTTAACGACCATCGCAGGCAAGCCAGCTCCCACGTGTCGCATAAAAAAGCCCCGCCTGAGTGATCAGGCGGGGCTTTTTAGTTGCCGTTGGAATCAGGCGAGGGGTTTAGGCTCGTGCTCTTCTTCCAGGGCTTTGGGGTTGTGCTCTACCACTTCTTCAACGGAACGCAGGTTCTCGTCGATGGTTGGGGCAGTGTGCTCAACTTCTGCTTCGATGGCCGGTGCTTGCGCAACCGCTTCGACTACGGCCGGGGCCGCTGCCGCTGCTTCTTCGGCTTCTTTCTGCAGACGCTCGGCTTCACGCTTGCGACGACGCACTTCACGTGGGTCGTTAGGCGCACGGCCGTTTTCGGTGAGGGCGCTGGCAGGGGCTTCAACCATTGGGGCGGCCACTTCGGCAACCACTGGGGTTTCCACGACCACCGGAGCAGGCTCGGCAATCACAACCGGTTCTGCAACCACCGCAGGTTCGGCGATAACCACTTCAGCAGCCGGTGCTGGAGCTTCTTCTACCGGTGCCGGGGCAGGGGCTTCGGTGACGACGGCTGGCTCGGCAGTCCACTGGAAGGCGGTCTGTTCTTCGCGAACTTCACGCACTTGCGGGGTTGCTTCAGCGGCTGGCGCTTCAACAACTGCTTCAACCACAGGCTGTGGCTCAACCACGATTGCGGGTGCAGCCACGACTTCGGCTTCAGGCTGGGCTTCACGAACCGGTGCAACTTCCACTTCTACAGCCGCTGGTGCTTCAACCACGGTGGTGGCTTCGACAACCGGTGCTTCAACTGCGGCAGTTTCCTGCACGGCAGCGGTGGCACGTTCGGCCTGCTGGTTGGCTTCGGCTTCGGCAGGTGCGCTGATGACCGAGCTGGCAACCGCAGCGGTAACGGCCAGGCCAGCAGCCAGTTCGGTGCTGGTGGGTTCGTTGTTGGCGTTGTCTTCGCTGGCTTCGCCGGTCTCTTCCGAGCCTTCGATCACATTGCCGTTGGCGTCACGTTGACGCTCACGACGGTTGCTGCGGCGACGCTGGCCACGGGAGCGGCGGCGTGGACGATCGCCTTCGGCGTTGTCCTGGCCATCTTCCTGTGGCTGTTCGTCATTGTTCAGCAGTTCTTCTTCGCTGGCTGCGGCAGCCTGCTCGGCACGTGGTTGACGCTCTTCACGCGGAGGGCGTGGGGCGCGCTCTTCACGGGGTTGGCGGGCCGGGCGTTCTTCAGTCGCGACATCAGTTGCTACGGCGGCAACAGCTGGGGCAGCATCCAACGGTTCACGCAGTTCACGTACACGTTCTTCACGCTCGCCACGTGGCTTGCGATCTTCACGTGGGGCGCGAGGGGCACGCGGTGCGCGTTCTTCACGTGGCGCACGCTCTTCGCGCGGAGCACGTTCTTCACGGGCTACGGCTGGGGTTTCTTCACGGGCTTCGCGCGGCTGGCGCTCTTCACGGGGTGCGCGCTCTTCACGCGGTGCACGTTCTTCGCGAGGCTTGCGCTCTTCGTCGCGGCGACCGTTGCGGTTACGGCTCTGCTGGCGACCGTTGCGACGCTCTTCGTTGCGTGCAGGGCGTTCAGCGGCTGGCTTCTCGACCACGGCAGGAGCTACCGGCTCTTCCTTGGTGGCGAACAGGCTGACCAGCGACTTCACCAGGCCCTTGAACAGGCTTGGCTCCGGCAGGACGGCAGGCGCGGCCACCGGGGCAGCGGCTTCAGTCGGCACCGGTGCGTTGGCACGGGCCGGCGCGGTCTTGACGGCGGCTTCCTGGCGAACCAGGGTGCGGGTCGCGGCGGCTGGCTGGACTTCTTCGACTTCGGCAGCGGCAGCGGCGATTTCGTAGCTGGACTGGCCGCTGTGGGCTTCCGGGCTGTCGTCACGCAGGCGCTGGACTTCGAAGTGCGGCGTCTCGAGGTGATCGTTCGGCAGGATGACGATACGGGCACGGGTGCGCAGTTCGATCTTGGTAATCGAGTTGCGTTTTTCGTTGAGCAGGAAGGCTGCAACCGGGATCGGCACTTGCGCGCGGACTTCGGCGGTGCGGTCTTTCAGGGCTTCTTCTTCGATCAGGCGCAGGATCGCCAGGGACAGCGATTCAACGTCACGGATGATGCCGGTGCCGTTGCAACGCGGGCAGACGATGCCGCTGCTTTCGCCCAGGGATGGACGCAGGCGCTGACGGGACATTTCCAGCAGGCCGAAGCGCGAGATGCGGCCAACTTGTACGCGGGCACGGTCGGCTTCCAGGCATTCGCGGACTTTTTCTTCCACGGCGCGCTGGTTCTTGGCTGGGGTCATGTCGATGAAGTCGATCACGATCAGGCCGCCGATATCACGCAGGCGCAGTTGGCGAGCGATTTCTTCGGCTGCTTCCAGGTTGGTCTGCAGGGCGGTTTCTTCGATGTCGCTGCCTTTGGTGGCGCGCGCCGAGTTGATGTCGATGGACACCAGGGCTTCGGTCGGATCGATCACGATGGAGCCGCCGGAAGGCAGTTCGACCACGCGCTGGAAGGCGGTTTCGATCTGGCTTTCGATCTGGAAACGGTTGAACAGCGGCACGCTGTCTTCGTACAGCTTGATCTTGCTGGCGTACTGCGGCATCACCTGGCGGATGAAGGTCAGGGCTTCGTCCTGGGCTTCAACGCTGTCGATCAGTACTTCGCCGATGTCCTGGCGCAGGTAGTCGCGGATGGCGCGGATGATCACGTTGCTTTCCTGATAGATCAGGAATGGCGCGGAGCGGTCCAGGGACGCTTCTTTAATAGCGGTCCACAGTTGCAGCAGGTAATCGAGGTCCCACTGCATTTCTTCGCTGCTGCGGCCAAGGCCGGCAGTGCGCACGATCAGGCCCATGTCGGCCGGGGCGATCAGGCCGTTCAACGCTTCACGCAGTTCGTTGCGCTCTTCGCCTTCGATGCGACGGGAGATGCCGCCAGCACGCGGGTTGTTCGGCATCAGGACCAGATAACGGCCAGCCAGGCTGATGAAGGTGGTCAGGGCTGCGCCCTTGTTGCCACGTTCTTCTTTTTCGACCTGGACGATGACTTCCTGGCCTTCGCTCAGGACGTCCTTGATGTTCACGCGGCCTTCAGGGGCTTTCTTGAAGTACTCGCGGGAGATTTCTTTGAGGGGCAGGAAGCCATGGCGCTCAGAGCCAAAATCGACAAAGGCAGCCTCAAGGCTTGGCTCGATACGAGTAATCCGGCCTTTATAGATGTTGGCCTTCTTCTGCTCGCGTGCACCGGACTCGATGTCCAGGTCGTAGAGGCGTTGGCCATCTACCAGTGCAACACGCAACTCTTCGGGTTGAGTTGCGTTAATCAGCATTCTTTTCATGTTGTACCGTCGGTTTCCGGGCTGCCGGAAACGGCGTTCGGCACACACGACTTCTCACGGTCGGTGTCAGGTGCGTCAAGAGTGGTTGGCCACTCCAGTGTCCAGCAATACTGGCCAATTGGGCTGGTATCGCGACTTACGCGTCCTGCTTGCTGTGGTGACTTAATAAGCACTCAGTCAGGAGGAGGAATCAACCGGCGACTGTGGACGAGATGAAGCGTCTAAATATAAGCCTAGTGCTACACAGTCCGACGGTTGTGCATCTCCACCCTACACGTATCCCTGATAATTCGGGTGCTGCCGCGCGCAGAATCCGCAGCGGGTTGGCATTTACCGTGTTCTCCAATGGGGAGTTCACGCTCATGGCTAATAACAGGCGTTGTTTCCGAAGCATTCGCCGTGGTCTGGTACAAGACTGACTGCACTTTGTGAACTGGCCGTAAATATCGGCGCAAGAGGCGAGTAATCACTCTGCTTCCTGCACTCGCTTCAGGCCTCATGTCACCTGCGCTTGTTACAATCTTGAGCCTTCCAGTATGGCAAGAGCCCCGTAGGACGGCCTCGCGTCCTGATGAATTGCGATGGTCAGGGGCGGCAGTTTGCCGCGAGTCCTCTGTCCAGGCCGCTTTTGGCGGCGTTCGCGACTATAGCAGCAATGATTAAGTGCTTCAATTCCATAAAAAATTGTTATCATTCCCGACATGACGACTACCACCCCCCCGACCCCCAGCGTCCAGCTGCTTGAGGTCTCGCCGGAATATGCCGGCCAACGCATCGACAATTTTCTTCTGGCCAGGCTCAAGGGCGTGCCCAAGACCTTGATTTATCGCATTTTGCGCAAAGGCGAAGTGCGGGTGAACAAGGGCCGGATCAAGCCTGAGTACAAGCTGCAGGCGGGCGATATCGTCCGCGTGCCGCCTGTTCGCGTGCCTGAGCGCGACGAGCCCGTGCCGCTGGCCCAGGGCCTGTTGCAGCGCCTTGAGGCGTCGATTGTCTTCGAGGACAACAAGCTGATCGTGATCAACAAGCCGTGCGGCATTGCGGTGCACGGCGGCAGCGGCCTGAATTTCGGGGTGATCGAAGCCTTTCGTCAGTTGCGTCCGGATGCCAAGGAGCTGGAGCTGGTCCATCGCCTGGATCGCGACACCTCCGGCCTGTTGATGATCGCCAAGAAGCGCAGCATGTTGCGCCACCTGCATACCGCCCTGCGCGGCGATGGCGTGGACAAGCGTTATATGGCGCTGGTCCGCGGCAATTGGGCGTCCTCGATCAAGAGCGTGCGGGCGCCGTTGCAGAAGAGCAACCTGCGCTCCGGCGAACGCATGGTCGAGGTGGACGAGGAGGGCAAGGAGGCGCTGACCCTGTTCAAGGTGCTGCGGCGCTTCGGTGATTTCGCGACTATGGTCGAGGCCAAGCCGGTGACCGGGCGCACCCACCAGATCCGCGTGCATACCTTGCATGCGGGCCACTGCATTGCTGGCGATACCAAGTACGGCGACGAAGGGTTCTCCAAGGAGATTCGTGACCTTGGCGGCAAACGCCTGTTCCTGCATGCCTACATGCTGACGGTGCCGTTGCCCGATGGTGGCGAATTGAAGTTGCAGGCGCCTGTGGACGAGATGTGGGCCAAGACCGTGGAGCGCCTGAGTGTCGCGCCCTGACTACAAGCTGCTGATCTTTGACTGGGATGGCACCCTGTGCGATTCCATTGGTCGGATTGTCGAGTCCATGCACATGGCCTCGACCCGTTCCGGCTTTGAGCTGTGCAGTGACCTGGCGGTCAAGGGCATCATCGGCCTGGGCTTGCCCGAAGCCATTCGCACCTTGTATCCGCAGATCGCTGACAGTGAGCTGGTGGCGTTTCGCGAGCATTACGCCGATCACTACATTGCCCTGGAGGCCGAGCCGTCACCCTTGTTTGAAGGGGTAGTGCAGTCCCTGGCGGCATTTCGTGAGCAGGGCTATCACCTGGCGGTGGCTACCGGCAAGGCCCGGCGCGGCCTGGATCGGGTGCTCAAGGCCAATGGCTGGGAAGATTATTTTGATATCACCCGCGCCGCCGATGAAACCGCAAGCAAGCCTCACCCATTGATGTTGGAGCAGATCATGGCCCATTGCGGCGTGTCTGCCCGTGAGTCGTTGATGGTGGGCGATGCTTCGTTCGACCTGCTGATGGCGCGCAACGCCGGCATGGACAGCGTTGCCGTCAGCTATGGCGCACAGTCCCCCGAAGCCTTGCAGGCTTACGAGCCGCGACTGACGATTGACCGGTTTTCGCAATTGCACGCCTGGCTCAACCAGGCCCGTTAAGTTTTTGCTGGGGTAGATGGCATGACCGATGAGTGGAAAGCACCGACCAAGGCCGGTGCCGACAATGGCGATGATAAAAGCTGGAAACTGCTGGAAAAAACCCTGCTGGCGGGCGTCCAGGAGCAGCGTCGCGCCCGGCGCTGGGGGATCTTCTTCAAGCTCCTGACCTTTACCTACCTGATTGGCATGCTGGTGTTGTTCAGCCCTTTGGTGGATATGGAAAAAAGCGCCGCCCGCAGTGGTAGCTACACCGCGCTGATCGAGGTGCGTGGGGTGATTGCCGACAAGGAGTCCGCCAGTGCCGACAATATCGTCAGCAGCCTGCGCACGGCCTTCGAGGATCCCAAGGTCAAGGGTGTGGTGCTACGCATCAACAGTCCGGGTGGCAGTCCGGTGCAGTCGGGCTATGTCTATGACGAGATCCGTCGCCTGCGCGCGCTGCATCCAGAGACCAAACTGTACGCGGTCATCTCTGACCTGGGTGCCTCGGGTGCCTATTACATTGCCAGCGCCGCCGACCAGATCTACGCCGACAAGGCCAGCCTGGTGGGCTCCATTGGCGTGACGGCGGCTGGCTACGGGTTTGTCGGGGCCATGGAGAAGCTGGGGGTTGAGCGGCGTACCTACACCTCGGGCGAGCACAAGTCTTTCCTGGATCCGTTCCAGCCGCAAAAGGCTGATGAAACCCAGTTCTGGCAGAGCGTGCTCGATACCACTCATCGCCAGTTCATTGCCAGCGTCAAGCAGGGGCGCGGTGAGCGGCTCAAGGATAAAGAGCATCCGGAGTTGTTCTCCGGCCTGATCTGGTCCGGTGAGCAGGCGTTGCCGCTGGGCTTGATCGATGGTCTGGGCAGTGCCAGTTCGGTGGCGCGGGATGTGATTGGCGAGAAGGAGCTGGTGGACTTTACCGTCCAGGAGTCGCCGTTCGATCGCTTCTCCAAGCGACTGGGTGCCAGTGTGGCGGAGAAATTGGCGCTGTATATGGGCTTCCAGGGGCCGACCTTACGCTGAGCTCGCGATTGGCGTAGCCCAAAATGTGAGAGCGGGCTTGCTCGCGATGGCAGTGGATCAGTCGGTACATATTTGGCTGATCCGCCCTAATCGCGGGCAAGCCCGCTCCCACATTGGGTTTTGTGGTGCTTTCAGGGGATCTGCACGCCTTCGGCCAGCAGCATGTCCACCAGGCGAATCAGCGGCAGGCCGACAAGGCTTGTCGCATCCGGCCCTTCGGTGCTTTGAAACAGGCTCACCCCTAAACCTTCGGCCTTGAAGCTGCCGGCGCAGTCGTAGGGCTGCTCGATCCGCAGATAGCGTTCGATCTGTGCCGGGTCCAACTGGCGCATCGTGACGGTGAAGGGGATGCAGTCCACCTGGCAATGCCCGGTGTCGCTATTGAGCAGCGCCAGGCCGGTCAGGAAGCTGACCTGCCGGCCGCTGGCCGCCAGTAATTGCTCGCGGGCCTTTTCAAAGGTGTGGGGCTTGCCGATGATCTGGCCATCCAGCGCTGCGACCTGGTCCGAACCGATGATCAGATGCCCAGGGTGGCTGCCGGCGAGGGCTCGGGCTTTCTGCTCGGCCAGGCGCTTGACCAGATCGGCTGCTGGCTCGTTGGCGTGATGGCTTTCGTCGATATCCGGCGAGCTGCAGATGAACGGCAGATGCAGGCGGTTCAGCAGTTCCCGGCGATAAACCGAGCTGGAAGCGAGTAATAAAGGCAACATGTGGCTCTCCTCAAGGCAGTCGCGGATTCTAGCGAGCGGACAGTCTGGCGCACAGGGCTGAATTTCCTTTGACATGGGCGGGTGCATCCCTATAATGCTGCGCCTATGTTGAATGACCCGATTCCACCTCACGTTGACCCGCGCAAATTGGCTGATCGTGGCACCACCCTCCAAGGTGAAGTGTTGCTGGCCGATTTGGAGAGACTCTGCGACCCGCTTTCCGACAATGTCGGTACGGTGCAGGCTAAATTCGTTTTTGAGCGAGATGAACGTAAATCTGTGGTAATCCACAGCTTTATCGACACCGAGGTCAAAATGGTTTGCCAGCGTTGTCTTGAGCTGGTCACCCTGCCGATCCACAGCGAATGCAGTTATGCTGTGGTGAAAGAGGGTGCGAATACCCAGTCGTTGCCGAAAGGTTATGACGTGCTGGAACTGGGCGAAGATCCTTTGGATCTGCATGCACTGATCGAGGAGGAGCTTCTGCTCGCCTTGCCCATTGTGCCTGCTCATCATCCGGAAGAATGCCAGCAGCCGGCGGGGCTCGATGACGAGTCCGAACCGAGCGAGGACGAGGTAACGCGGTCCAACCCGTTCAGTGTATTGGCGCAGTTAAAGCGTGACCCAAACGTTTAGGAGTTAATCAATTATGGCTGTTCAGCAGAACAAAAAATCCCGCTCTGCCCGTGACATGCGTCGTTCGCACGATGCCCTGACGGCAAGCACTCTGTCTGTAGAAAAAACCACCGGTGAAATTCACCTGCGTCACCACGTATCGCCAGAAGGCGTATACCGTGGCCGTAAAGTGATCGACAAGGGCGCTGACGAGTAATCACTTGTCTGCTCAAGTCATCGCGATTGACGCAATGGGCGGGGACTTCGGTCCCCGCAGCATTGTCCAGGCATGCATTGCCAGCCTGTCTGCTACGCCCTCGCTGCACCTGACCCTCGTCGGTCAACCCTCCCTACTTGAAGAACTGATTGCCAGCCATGCGGCTGTGGATCGCGCGCGCCTGACGATAACGCCGGCCAGCGAAACCATCGGCATGGATGAAAAGCCGGCCCAGGCCCTGCGTGGCAAGCCTGACTCCTCCATGCGCGTGGCCCTTGAGCTGCTGCGCGATGGCAAGGTCCAGGCTTGTGTCAGTGCCGGCAATACCGGGGCCTTGATGGCCTTGTCCCGCCATGTGCTGAAAACCCTGCCGGGCATTGACCGGCCGGCGATGGTCGCGGCGATCCCGACGCAGCGTGGCTATTGCCAGTTGCTGGACCTGGGGGCGAATGTCGATTGCAGCGCCGAGCACCTGCTGCACTTTGCCCTGATGGGCTCGGTCGCGGCCGAGGCGCTGGGTGTGGTGCGGCCAAGGGTGGCCTTGCTGAACATCGGCACCGAGGACATCAAGGGCAACCAGCAGGTCAAGTTGGCCGCCAGCCTGTTGCAACAGGCGCGGGGCTTGAACTACATCGGGTTTGTCGAAGGCGATGGGTTATATCGTGGCGAGGCCGATGTGGTGGTTTGTGACGGGTTTGTCGGAAATATCCTGCTTAAGTCCAGCGAAGGCCTGGCTACGATGATTGCTGCGCGGATCGAGGCGTTGTTCAAGCGCAACCTGGCTTCCCGCCTTGTGGGGGCCCTGGCGCTGCCGTTGATGCGACGCCTGCAGGCGGACCTGGCCCCGGCGCGGCATAATGGCGCAAGCTTCCTCGGGTTACAGGGGATTGTGGTAAAAAGCCACGGTTCGGCGGGGGTCCAGGGTTTTCAGAGTGCCATTGCGCGTGCGCTGATCGAGATCCAGGAGAACCTTCCGCAGCGCTTGCATGGCCGTCTTGAGGATCTGTTGCCTTAGGCGAATCGGGCCGGGAATGCTTAAATGTGACCGGCCAGTTCAATTGACCATCCAATCTGTCAGTTTCTTGCGCTCCCAGCTGTGGGGCGTCAATTCACCGACGACCAGATCATTAGGGGCTTGTTACATGTCTACATCCCTCGCATTCGTCTTTCCAGGGCAGGGTTCGCAGTCCCTCGGCATGTTGGCCGAGCTGGGCGCGCAATACCCGCTAGTCCTGGAGACATTCAAGGAAGCGTCTGCTGCCTTGGGCTACGACCTTTGGGCATTGACCCAGGACGGGCCGGAAGAACTGCTCAATCAAACCGATAAAACCCAGCCGGCCATCCTGACGGCTTCCGTCGCGCTGTGGCGCGTTTGGCTGGCCGAAGGCGGCGCACGTCCGGCTTTTGTTGCCGGTCATAGCCTGGGCGAATACAGCGCCCTGGTCGCGGCAGGCAGCCTGACCCTCGCTGAGGCGGTCAAGCTGGTAGAGCGCCGTGGCCAACTGATGCAAGAAGCGGTTCCAGCCGGGCAGGGCGGCATGGCCGCGATCCTGGGCCTGGACGACGTCGTGGTGATCGAAGCCTGCGCCGAAGCGGCCCAGGGCGAAGTGGTCAGCGCGGTGAATTTCAATTCCCCAGGCCAGGTAGTGATCGCCGGTGCCAAGGCTGCGGTTGAGCGTGCCATCGAAGGCTGCAAGGCCCGTGGCGCCAAGCGTGCGTTGCCACTGCCGGTCAGCGTGCCGTCCCATTGCGAGTTGATGCGCCCGGCGGCCGAGCGTTTTGCCGAGTCCATCGCAGCCATCAACTGGCAGGCACCGCAGATCCCGTTGGTGCAAAACGTCAGCGCCGACGTGGCGCCGGACCTGGAAACCCTCAAGCGCGACCTGCTGGAGCAACTGTACAAGCCGGTACGCTGGGTTGAATCAGTCCAGACCCTGGCCGCCAAGGGCGCTACCCAACTAGTTGAGTGTGGTCCGGGTAAAGTCCTGGCCGGCCTCAACAAGCGCTGCGCCGAGGGCGTGTCGACGTCCAACCTCAATACCCCGGATGGCTTCGCCGCCGCCCGCGCCGCACTGGCCTGAACTAAGGAGAAGCCTGCATGAGTCTGCAAGGTAAAGTTGCACTGGTTACCGGCGCAAGCCGTGGCATTGGCCAGGCGATTGCCCTGGAACTGGGCCGTCAGGGCGCGGTAGTGATCGGAACTGCCACATCCGCCTCGGGCGCCGAGCGTATCGCCGCGACCCTCAAGGAAAACGGCGTGCAGGGTACCGGCCTGGAGCTCAACGTGACCAGTGATGAGTCCGTGGCTGCTGTTTTGGCCCAGATCACTGCACAGTTCGGAACACCGGCCATTCTGGTGAACAACGCCGGAATTACCCGCGACAACCTGATGATGCGCATGAAAGACGACGAGTGGTACGACGTGGTCGATACCAACCTGAACAGTCTGTTTCGCCTGTCCAAGGGTGTTTTGCGCGGTATGACCAAGGCGCGCTGGGGCCGAATTATCAATATTGGCTCCGTAGTGGGTGCCATGGGCAACGCAGGCCAAGTAAACTACGCCTCTGCCAAGGCCGGCCTGGAAGGTTTCAGCCGTGCCCTGGCGCGTGAAGTCGGCTCGCGGTCGATTACGGTCAACTCGGTGGCTCCAGGGTTTATCGATACCGATATGACCCGCGAATTGCCTGAAGCGCAACGTGATGCGTTGCTGACGCAAATTCCGCTGGGCCGTCTGGGCCAGGCCCAAGAGATCGCCAATGTGGTCTCTTTCCTGGCATCTGACGGTGCGGCATACGTGACTGGGGCTACAATCCCGGTGAACGGCGGGATGTACATGAGTTAAATTGTGACGGATCGCTTCAAAAAAATGTCATACGAGCTGTCTAAAATCCGTTATAAAGCTGCAATCTATTTATAGACAGGTGGTCGGTAGGGTACGAGGGTGAAGCTTTCAGTTGAAAAGCTGAAAAGCCTTTCTATACACTTACCCACTGGCCAGCTGCCTGAATTTGTCCATTAGGAGTGAAAACAAGGTATGAGCACCATCGAAGAGCGCGTCAAGAAAATCGTTGCCGAGCAACTGGGCGTTAAAGAAGACGAAGTGAAAAACACTTCTTCCTTCGTTGAAGACCTGGGTGCCGACTCCCTTGACACCGTTGAGCTGGTGATGGCTCTGGAAGAGGAATTCGAGACCGAAATCCCGGACGAAGAAGCTGAAAAAATCACTACTGTTCAAGCTGCTATCGACTACGTTACTAGCCACCAGGCGTAATAGTTTGTAATCGTCGCTTGCTGTCATGGAAAAACCGCACTGCTATAACGGCGTGCGGTTTTTTCTTTAGCTCTGATGAAAAATGAGCTTTGAAACAAAGTGTCGTCATTAGAAAAAGGAGAGTGCTGTGTCGCGTAGACGCGTCGTAGTCACCGGTATGGGTATGTTGTCGCCACTGGGTACGGATGTGCCGAGCAGTTGGCAGGGCATTCTGGCTGGCCACAGTGGTATCGGTCTGATTGAGCATACGGACCTTTCTGCCTATTCCACCCGTTTTGGCGGCTCGGTAAAGGGCTTCAATGTCGAGGAATATCTCTCGATCAAGGAATCCCGCAAACTCGACCTGTTCATTCAATACGGCCTGGCAGCCGGTTTTCAGGCAGTGCGTAATGCTGGCCTGGAAGTCACCGATGCCAACCGTGAACGCATCGGCGTGGCCATGGGTTCGGGTATTGGCGGTCTGACCAATATCGAAGAAACCAGCCGCACGCTGCACGACTCCGGCCCTCGTCGAATTTCACCGTTCTTCGTCCCGGGCTCGATCATCAATATGATTTCCGGCTTCCTGTCCATCCATCTGGGTGCCCAGGGGCCTAACTACGCCATTTCCACAGCGTGCACCACGGGCACTCACTGCATCGGCATGGCGGCGCGCAATATCGCCTATGACGAGGCTGACGTGATGATCGCAGGTGGTGCCGAAATGGCCGCCTGCGGCCTGGGCATGGGCGGCTTCGGCGCGTCCCGTGCGCTGTCGACGCGCAATGACGAGCCGACCCGTGCCAGCCGTCCGTGGGACAAGGGCCGTGATGGCTTTGTACTGTCCGACGGTGCCGGTGCCCTGGTCCTCGAAGAGTTGGAGCACGCCAAGGCCCGTGGCGCGACGATCTACGCCGAGCTGATCGGTTTTGGCATGAGTGGCGATGCGTACCACATGACCTCGCCACCCGCCGATGGCGCGGGCGCTGCGCGTTGCATCAGCAATGCCCTGCGCGATGCGAAGATCAACGTCGACCAGGTGCAGTACATCAACGCCCACGGCACCTCGACGCCAACTGGCGACCTGGCGGAAGCCCAGGCCATCAGGTCGGTGTTCGGCGAGCACGCCTACAAGCTGGCGGTCAGCTCCACCAAGTCCATGACCGGTCACCTGCTGGGTGCGGCTGGCGCGGTTGAAGCGATTTTCAGTGTGCTGGCGATCAAGGACCAGGTCGCGCCGCCGACCATCAACCTTGATGAGCCGGATGAAGGCTGCGACCTGAACTTCGTGCCTCACGAGCCGCAGAAAATGCCGATCGACGTGGTGCTGTCCAACTCGTTCGGTTTTGGTGGTACCAACGGTTCCCTGGTGTTCCGCCGGTTCGCCGAGTGATGCACTGCTGGGTCGACGGTCAGCCAGCGGACGCAGTGTCGCTGAAAGATCGCGGCCTGGCCTACGGCGATGGTTTGTTTGAAACCATCGCGGTCAAGGCCGGGCAGCCCGTGCTGCTGGATCGTCACCTGCAACGCCTCGACGAGGGCTGCAGGCGCCTGGCGCTTGCGGTGACCCCGGATCTGATCCGCAGCGAGGTGCTGGCTTACGCGGCAGCCCTCGGTGACGGCGTTCTCAAGTTGATCCTCACCCGTGGCGATAGCCTGCGCGGTTATGGCATCAATGCAGGCGCCCCAGCGCGGCGTATCCTGCAAGGCAGCCCGCCTGCCGCCTATCCCCAGGCTCATGGTTCATCCGGCATACGCCTGTTTCCCTGTGCCACCCGTTTGTCCGAGCAACCCTTGCTCGCAGGTCTCAAGCACCTCAATCGTCTCGAACAGGTCCTGGCCCGCGCCGAGTGGCAAGATGCCGATCACGCGGAAGGATTGATGCTGGATATGTCCGGGCGCGTCATCGAAGGTGTGTTCAGCAACCTGTTCCTGGTGCATGCCGGCCAACTGCTGACGGCCGACCTGAGCCGCTGTGGCGTGGCCGGCGTCATGCGTGCCGAGTTGCTGGCCAGTGCCGAGGCGCTGGGCATTGTCACCACGGTTGCCGATATCAGCCTTGCGCAACTGCAACAGGCTGATGAAGTGTTCGTCTGCAACAGCGTGTATGGCATTTGGCCGGTGCTTGGATGTGGGCCAATGAGCTGGTCGGCCGGGCCACTCACCCGTAAACTGCAGGGCATTGTTCGCGCGCTATTGGGTGTTTGATTTGATACGTAAAATTGTATTGCTGCTGGAGATCGGCCTGGTCCTGGCGGGTTTGCTCCTGGGCTTTTCGGCCTGGAAGCTGGACTCGGCCTTGAAGCAGCCGCTGAATCTGTCCCAGGAGCAATTGCTGGATGTAGCCGCTGGCGCGACCCCTACGGGTACTTTCAATCGCCTGGAAAACGACGGCGTGCTTGAGGATGCCTTCTGGCTACGCCTCTACTGGCGCTTCAATCTTGATGGCCAGCCCCTGCACAGTGGCGAGTACCGCATGACGCCCGGCCTGACGGCCCAGGGCCTGATCGGCCTGTGGCAGCGCGGCGACGTGGTGCAGTACAGCCTGACCCTGGTGGAAGGCTGGAACTTCCGCCAGGTGCGCAGTGCCTTGGCCAAGCATGAAAAAATCGAACAGACCCTGGCGGGCTTGAGTGACACTGAGGTGATGGAAAAAATCGGCCATCCCGACGAATTCCCCGAAGGGCGGTTCTTCCCCGACACCTACCGTTTTGTGCGCGGCATGACCGATGTCGAGTTCCTGAAGAAAGCCTACAACCGCCTGGACGAGGTGCTGGCCCAGGAATGGCAGCGACGCGCCCCGGACGCGCCCTATACCGATCCCTACCAGGCGCTGATCATGGCGTCGCTGGTCGAGAAGGAAACCGGTGTGCCCGAGGAGCGTGGGCAGATTGCCGGGGTGTTTGTGCGGCGCCTGAAGATCGGCATGCTGCTGCAAACCGACCCCACCGTGATCTACGGCATGGGCGAGCGCTATAACGGCAAATTGACGCGCGCGCACCTCAAGGAAGCCACGCCCTATAACACCTACATGATCAGCGGCCTGCCGCCGACGCCAATTGCCATGGTCGGCCGCGAGGCGATCCATGCCGCGTTGAATCCGGTGCCGGGCAGCAGCCTGTATTTCGTGGCCCGAGGCGATGGCAGCCATGTTTTTTCCGACAGCCTGGATGCCCATAATGCCGCCGTGCGCGAGTACCAACTCAAGCGTCGCGCCGATTATCGCTCCAGCCCTGCGCCGGCTGCACCCGCGACCGTTGAGCCTGCCGCGCCCGACGCTGCGCCCACGCAAAGCCCGCAATGACTCTGACTAAGGACTGCCTGTGACTGGCTTGTTTATTACCCTGGAAGGCCCGGAAGGCGCCGGCAAGAGTACCAACCGTGAATACCTGGCCGAACGCTTGCGGGCCGAAGGGATCGAGGTGCTGCTGACCCGCGAGCCTGGCGGCACGCCCCTGGCGGAAAAAATCCGCGAGGTGCTGCTGGCCACTGGCGACGAGGTCATGAACCCCGACACCGAGCTGTTGCTGGTGTTTGCCGCACGTGCCCAGCACCTGGCCGAGGTGATCCGCCCGGCCCTGGCCCGTGGCGCGGTGGTGATCTGCGACCGTTTCACCGACTCCACCTACGCCTATCAGGGCGCTGGCCGCGGCCTGTCCCTGGAACGCATCGCGACCCTGGAGACCTTCGTCCAGGGTGACCTGCGCCCGCACTTGACCCTGGTTTTCGACCTGCCGGTAGACGTCGGCCTGGCCCGGGCCAGTGCCCGTGGGCGCCTGGACCGTTTCGAGCTGGAAGGCCGGGGGTTTTTCGAGGCGGTACGCGCGGCTTACCTGCAGCGTGCCCAAGCTGCGCCGTCGCGCTACTGCCTGCTGGATGCCGCGCAGCCGCTGGAGCAGGTGCAGCAGGCCATCGATGCGCTGCTACCCAAACTGTTGGAGCTTTACCGTGGCTGAAGCCTATCCGTGGCAGGACAGCCTGTGGCAGCAATTGGCCGGGCGCGCCCAGCACGCCCATGCCTATTTGCTCCATGGGCCGGCAGGCATCGGCAAGCGCGCCCTGGCCGAGCGCTTGATGGCACGCTTGCTGTGCCAGAATCCGGCTGGGCTGGAGGCGTGCGGGCACTGCAAGTCATGCCTGCTGCTCAAGGCCGGCAGCCATCCGGACAACTACGTGCTGGAACCGGAGGAGGCCGACAAGGCGATCAAGGTCGACCAGGTGCGCGACTTGGTGAGCTTCGTGGTACAGACCGCGCAGATGGGCGGGCGCAAGGTGGTGCTGATCGAGCCGGTGGAGTCGATGAACATCAACGCCGCCAACGCCTTGCTCAAGAGCCTTGAGGAACCTTCCGGCGATACGGTGCTGCTGCTGGTCAGCCACCAATCCAGCCGCCTGCTGCCGACTATCCGCAGTCGTTGCGTGCAGCAGGCCTGCCCGTTGCCGAGCGAGGCCATGAGCTTGCAGTGGCTGGGCCAGGCCTTGCCCGAGTGCAGCGAGCAGGAGCGGGTCGAGTTGCTGACCCTGGCGGCCGGCTCGCCCCTGGCTGCGGTCAGCTTGCAGGCCCAGGGCGTGCGCGAGCAGCGCGCGCTGGTGGTCGACGGGGTGAAGAAGCTGCTCAAGCAAGAGCATTCCGCCACGCAACTGGCCGAAGGCTGGAAAGATGTGCCGCTGTTGTTGTTGTTTGACTGGTTTTGCGACTGGTCCAGCCTGATCCTGCGCTATCAACTGACCCAGGACGAAAACGGCCTGGGCCTGATGGACATGCGCAAGGTCGTGCAATACCTGGCGCAGAAGAGTGCCCAAGACAAGGTGTTGAACATTCAGGACTGGATCCTCGCCCAGCGCCAGAAAGTCCTGGGCAAGGCCAACCTGAACCGCGTGCTGTTGCTCGAGGCCCTGCTGGTGCAGTGGGTCGGGTTGCTCGGCCGACGTTGATATTCTCGGGGTCGACGGATGTTTCGTCGGCCAGACACTTCCTGTGACGCAAGTTGTAACTTCTTATGCTCGTAGATTCCCATTGCCACCTTGATCGCCTCGACCTCGCCGCCCACAACGGCTCCCTGGATGCTGCCCTCGAGGCTGCGCGCCAGCGTGGGGTCGGGCACTTCCTGTGTATCGGTGTCAGCGCCGAGAACGCCGCCGACGTCAAGGCCCTGGCCGAGCGCTATGCCGATGTAGATTGCTCGGTGGGCATCCATCCTCTGGATCTCAAGCCTGGCGAAGCCCCGGCCCTGGAGTGGCTGCTGGACGAACTCAATCACCCGCGAGTGGTGGCCATCGGCGAGACAGGCCTGGATTACCACTACGAGCCGGAGGCCGCCGACCTGCAGCAGGCCTCGTTCCGCCTGCACCTGCAAGCGGCGCAGCAGACCGGCAAGCCTGTGATCGTGCATACCCGTGGCGCCCGCGCCGACACCCTGGCCCTGCTGCGCGAAGCGGCGCTGCCCCAGGCGGGTGTGTTGCACTGTTTTACTGAAGATTGGGAGATGGCCAAGGCGGCCCTGGACCTGGGGTTCTATATTTCCCTGTCGGGCATCGTCACCTTCCGCAACGCCGAGGCCCTGCGTGATGTGGCGCGCCAGGTGCCCGCCGACCGTCTGCTGGTGGAGACCGACTCGCCATATCTGGCGCCGATCCCTCATCGCGGCAAGCCGAACCTGCCGGAATATGTGCGGGATGTGGCGGATTACCTGGCGATGTTGCGCGGCGAGTCGGTGGAGCGTTTTGCCGAGCAGACCACCGAGAACTTCAAGCGTCTGTTCCCCCTGGCGCACGTTCGCTGAATTGCAGGCAAAAAAAACCCGGGTTCTGGGGGGGGAATCCGGGTTAAGACCATTAGGAGTAAACAAGGGTACGCGGTCCGTTGGTACCCATATCGGTGTTTCACTTGGGGGAGATGTCACACCGACAGATGAAGTATTGATCAGTATCCCGTGCAGTCCAGCCGCATCTGGTCGTTTTTTAAACAGATTTGGAATACGTGCGCTTCGCTTGAGTTCTCATTGAGCGGCAATACATTGCGCGAATCGACGTTTAATTTCTGACCCGCATCGCCTGATTCGTTGGCGCGCTGTAAGTTTAGTGTATGGGTTGTTCATATAGACGTTGCCCAACGACCGTTCAGTCGGGATAATCCCTCGCACCGGGTAAAACGTTCCGTCATCGGGGCATCGAACCCTTCCAATACTGACCTCTGCAGACCTCTTTCTATGCACAAAGAACCCCGTAAGGTCCGTGAGTTTCGCCGCCGTGAGCAGGAAATTCTCGACACCGCGCTCAAATTGTTCCTCGAACAGGGTGAAGACAGCGTCACCGTCGAGATGATTGCGGATGCCGTGGGTATCGGCAAAGGCACCATCTATAAACACTTCAAGTCCAAGGCCGAGATCTACTTGCGCCTGATGCTCGACTACGAGCGCGATTTGAACGAGTTGCTGCACTCGGCCGACGTCGACAAGGATAAGGAAGCGCTGTCCCGGGCGTACTTTGAGTTCCGCATGCGCGACCCGCAGCGCTACCGCCTGTTCGACCGCCTGGAAGAAAAAGTGGTCAAGGGCCACCAGGTGCCGGAAATGGTCGAGGAGTTGCACAAGATCCGTGCCTCGAACTTCGAGCGCCTGACCCTGCTGATCAAGGGCCGCATCAGCGAAGGCAAGCTGGAAGATGTGCCGCCTTATTTCCACTACTGCGCCGCCTGGGCCCTGGTGCATGGCGCGGTGGCGCTGTACCACTCGCCATTCTGGAGCAACGTGCTGGAAGATCAGGAAGGCTTCTTCCAGTTCTTGATGGACATCGGCGTGCGCATGGGCAACAAGCGCAAGCACAGCACCGAGCTGCCGAACCCCGAGACGCCTGCCACATAAGGCATTCACCCGGACAATGGCCGGCTGATTTACTGCCCTATGTAGTAACCCAGGAATATACTCAGGCAAGGACCTTGCTAAAATCTGATTTATGAGTCAGGTTTTAGCGCGCCCGAATTATCCGCTGCCGGAGTGATCCATGATCGTTGATCGTCAAGGCAGGCGTTTTCGCAATTTGCGGATCAGCCTGACCTCAGCCTGCAATTACGCCTGTACCTACTGCGTGCCCAACGGCAAGCGGCTGGTGGCTGCGCAGGACGAACTCTCGGCCGAAGCCATGGCGCGTGGCGTGGCCTACCTGATCGAGGCGGCGGGCATCGATCGCCTGCGCATTACCGGCGGCGAGCCACTGGTCAGCCCCAAGCTCGAAACGTTCATGCGGGCCGTCGGGCAGATGGGCTTGAGCGATATCAGCCTGACCACCAATGGCCAGTTACTGGCGCGCAAGTTGCCATTGCTGGTCGATGCCGGCATTCGCCGTATCAATGTGTCCCTTGACACCCTGGATGCCGATGCCTTTCGCGGGATCGCCCGGGGTGGCGACCTGGCCACCGTCCTTGATGGCATGGACCAGGCTCGTGCAGCGGGGATCAAGATCAAGGTCAATATGGTGCCGCTGCGCGGGCAGAACCTCGACCAGGTCATGCCGCTGCTGGAATATTGCCTGGCGCGCGGTTATGAACTGCGTTTTATCGAGTTGATGCGCATGGGCCATCTGGCCAGCGACTCCAACGCCTTCCTGCAGCAATTCGTCAGCCTGCAACAACTGCTGAGCCTGATTGGCGAGCATCACGAATATCTGCAGGCCGACGCCCCCGTGGACGCCACCGCCGTGCGTTATGAAATTCCCGGCCAGGGCTTCTTCGGCGTGATCGCTAATGAAAGCGTGCCGTTTTGCCGAACCTGTTCGCGCCTGCGGCTGTCTTCCACGGGGTGGCTGCACGGCTGCCTTTCGTCGAGCAACCGGCACTATGTCGGCGACCTGTTGGACAAGCCGCGCCATCAGGCCCTGCCGGCGTTACAGGGCTTGCTGGTCAAGGCCTTGGGCGATAAGCAGGAAGTGGCGTTTTCGGGCGGGGCGACGGTGATGAAGATCATTGGCGGCTAGCCAGGCAAGCTGGCGCAAAATCTGCATCTTGTGCCCATTCGCCGGTTTTCCGTCACCGGCCTCTGGAGGATAGGATGCGTAGTCTGGTTTTGTTGCTGGCGTCGTTCGCGCTGGGTGGCTGCATGACAGTCAGCGATATGGCCGAAGGCACTCGCTATCAGATGAGCGATGCCGGCTTGCTGGACCACAGCGATACCCGCCGTTCCAACTCGGTTCGCATTCAGCCCGATTCCTTTGTGTTTATCGCCCAGGGCGCGTTCACGCCGCCGGGCAGTGCCTATCCGCGGCCCAATGTGGTGGCCGAAGAAGCCTTCAACGGTTTCATCGAATACTTCCCCATGGTCCGCCGCGCCCGCGCCCCGGAAGGCCTGGAGCAGGCCATGGCCGAAGCCCGCGAGGTAGGCGCCCATTACCTGTTGTATACGCGGTTCGCCAAGGCCGATGATCGCATCGGCAATGCGGATGAGTGGGCCGACCAGGAAGCCCTCGACCGGCTGGGTGTCGACAGCGGTGTGATCCAGATTATGTTGATCGAGACCAGCACCCAGTATTTGATCGATACTGCACGGATCCGCAGTCGTGGCGGTTTACTGACGTTCCACGACAACAAACCCGAAGATTTGCTTGGCCCACCGCTGCGCCAGTACGCCCGCAGCCTGCTGGGCATGAGCGACCAATAATTCAAAGGAGAACAGCATGACGGGTTCGGCCAAGGCCAATGATTTGTTGGCACAGTTGCCCAAGGGCAAGGGACCTGCACCGGTTCACCTGTGGAACCCGGATTTCTGTGGCGATATCGACATGCGTATCGCCCGTGATGGCACCTGGTATTACCTGGGCACGCCCATCGGGCGCAAACCGATGGTCAAGCTGTTCTCCAATATCATCCGCCGCGATGGCGATGATTACTTTCTGATCACACCGGTGGAAAAGGTTGGGATCAAGGTGGATGACGCGCCTTTTGTGGCGGTGTCGCTGGAGGTCGAGGGGCAGGGCGAAAGCCAGCTCCTGCGGTTTACCTCCAATGTCGAAGACCTGATCGAAGCCGGCCCGGCGCACCCGCTACGGGTGGTGATCGCTCCCCACACCCAGGAACCTTCGCCCTACGTGCTGGTGCGCAATAACCTTGAGGCACTGGTCCATCGCAACGTGTTCTACCAATTGGTGGACTTGGCGGTGACGCGCCAGATCGAAGGCGAGAGTTGGCTGGGCATCTGGAGTGGCGGGGTGTTCTTTCCGATAGGCCTGGAGCCCAGGGATTGATACTGGCATGACGCAGAATATCTACGATACCCCGGCCTTTTTCGCTGGCTACAGTCAAATGGGCCGCTCCCTGCAAGGGTTGGCAGGCGCGCCGGAATGGCCCGCGTTGCAGGCGTTGTTACCGCCGATGCGGGGCTTGCAGGTGGTGGACCTGGGCTGTGGTTATGGCTGGTTCAGCCGCTGGGCCCAGGAGCAGGGCGCCGAACAGGTGCTGGGGCTGGACGTCTCACAGAAGATGCTGGCGCGGGCGAAGGAAATGACGTCATCCTCGGCCATTACTTATGCCATTGCCGACCTCGAACAACTTGATCTACCCGATGCTGCTTACGACTTGGCCTACAGCTCGTTGGCCTTTCACTACATCGCCGACCTGCCCGGGCTGTTTGCCCGCATTCATAGGGCCTTGAAACCGGGAGGGCGGCTGGTTTTTTCCATCGAGCACCCGATCTTCATGGCACCCCGCCAGCCGGGCTGGCAGGTCGATGAGCAAGGCCGCAGAAGCTGGCTGCTGGACAGTTATCAATTGGAAGGACCGCGGGTCACCGACTGGCTGGCCAAGGGCGTGATCAAGCAGCACCGTACCCTGGGCACTCTGCTCAACCTGTTGATCAAGGCAGGCTTGAGCCTGAGCCATATTGAAGAATGGGGTCCGAGTGCCGCGGGCCTTGTGGCCCGGCCTGAGTTGGCGGAGGAGCTGGAGCGGCCGATGATGTTGCTGGTGGCCGCGCAACGCCCAACGCTGTAGGTAATGCCTGGCGAGGGGCGACGCAGCCTCGCCAGGGCTCGACAGCCGCTACGGTTGGCTTTCCAGCTTGCGGGCGGCGTCCACGCCAGAGGCCGTCAGTTTGATCGGCAGGTGCAGCGCATGTTCGCCAGCCTCGTTGCAGGTCACATGGCCTTCCTTGATCAGTCCACGGTCCTGAAGGGTGGCCAGGGTGCTGGCCACGACTTTTTCGCCCCGGTAGTTATCCAGCACCTCCTTACCCAAACCGTTCGGGTGCGCGTGCAGCAGGCGGGTGAGGACTTCTTTCTCCAGGTTTTTATCGACGTTCATGCATACCTCTCAGGGTCAGTGGTGGGGTAGTGTTCGTCTGTCGACCAAGGGGTCAAGGTTGTTTCGGTGCGCCGGGCAGGTTGTCATCGTTGCCGCTTGGGGCGGCATTCTTGCCGGGGCCGATCTTGCCGTTCTCCACATCGGTACCCAGGCCCTGGCGGTTGCCGTCATTGCCTTGGGTGCGGGGGTCGGCACCGTTCTGGATGATGGCTCCGCCATTGGTATCCAGGCCGGTGCCCATGGAGTCTTTGCTCTCTTGGGTGGCAGGGTTGGGCGGGCTGCCAATCGGGTCGGTCTTGCCGGTGGAAGGGTCGGACGCGGCGAAGCTGCCCAGGGAAACCGCAGACAGCAAACCGGCGAGGGCGAGGGCAGTCACTTTGGAAGTATTCATGGTGGAGCCTCCATAGGAATAAAGTCCTTACCTTAGGTTGGTCCGCCCGCTCATATTGTTGGTGCCTGGATCACGACGAACGGTGTCAGCTCACCTGTAAGATTTTGTGTTTCGAAGCCCGGCGCCAGATCAGGCGCGCCAGCGTAATCAGCCAATTGAGCAAGGCGATGCAGAGTTTTCCTCCAACGGGAGCAGTAGGGGGCATGGGCAAACCTGGGCGTCTGTTGGATTTATGGCGGACTTTTTACCACGCGCGATTGCACCATTTGTTCTGCGGTTACAGGTGCCAACATTGCTGCAGTTACGGAGTAACTGCGTGCATAAAACCCTGCAAACGGTTATCAAAGGGCCTTAGTATGTGTCCTTTATTTTTAGCCGCAGGCCTGTTCATGACCATCGAGATTCGTCCCGCCGTGCCCAGCGATGCTGCGCAGATCCTGACCTTCATCACCGAGCTGGCCGAATACGAAAAAGCTCGCCACGAAGTGATCGCCGGCGTGGTGGACATCGAACGCAGCCTGTTCAGCGAAGGCGCTACCGCCCATGGCCTGATCTGCCTGCGTGACGGCTTGCCGATCGGGTTTGCGGTGTTCTTCTTCAGCTATTCCACCTGGCTGGGCAGCAACTGCCTGTACCTGGAAGACCTGTACATCAACCCGGAACAGCGCGGCGGCGGGGCGGGCAAGAAGTTGCTGCGCCACCTGGCAAAGATCGCCTACGACAATGGCTGTGGGCGCTTCGAATGGAGCGTTCTGGACTGGAACGAGCCGGCCATTGCCTTCTACAAATCCATCGGCGCCCAACCCCAGGAAGAATGGGTGCGCTACCGCATGGAAGGCGATGCGTTGCGTGAGTTTGCCCAAGGCTGAGATCGGCCCTGTCTTGCGGCCCGGCATTTGCCATAATGGCCGCCGCTTTCGCATTTCTAGATAGGCCCAAACATGCAGGAAAACCCAGCGATCCCCGCCAAAGACCCCGCGCCCACCGGCACCCAGACCTTGCTGCGCGGCCTGGGCGTGGTGCAGGCGGTGGCGGCGGGGGCGCGGGATCTCAAGGAGATTGCCCGGCGCATCGGCACCACCCGCAGCACCACGCATCGCCTGGCCAGTTGCCTGGTGGATGAGCGTTACCTGCGGGTGGTGCCGCAAGTCGGTTACCTGTTGGGGCCCAAGCTGATCGAGTTGGGGTTCCAGGCGCGGGAAGAACTGCCGCTGGTGACGCTGGCGATACCCTATCTGGATGAACTGTCGGCGCTGACCGGCGACACCATCCACCTGGCGATCCGTGAGTACGACGAGGTGCTGTACCTGCACAAGAATCCTGGTCGCAATGGCCCGGAAATGCGTTCCCGCGTCGGTCACCGCATGCCCCTGGCGCGCACCGGGATCGGCAAGGCCTTGCTGCTCGATGACACGCCAGAAGAATGGCAGCGCCTGTATCAGGCCAGCTTGCCGATAGGCGGGAAAAACCTGCACTGGCCGCAGCACCCGGAGCAATCCTGGGAGCAGTTCGAGCAGCGCATGAAAGAGTATGTGGCGGGCGGCTATGCCTTCGACCTGGAAGACAACGAGCCGTCGATCCGCTGCGTGGCCGCACCCGTGCGCGATGCCAGCCGACGGATTATCGCCGGCATCAGCATCGCCAGTACGGTGCCCTACATGCCGCTGGAAAAAATGGCCGAGCTGATTCCTGTGGTCAAACAGGTCGCGGCCCGGCTGTCAGCGGAGTTGGGGGCCAAGGCCTGATCAGGCCTTCAAGGTGGCCATGTCGATCACGAAACGGTACTTCACGTCGCCGGCAATCATGCGCGCAAAGGCTTCGTTGATCTGGCGGATATCGAGCATTTCGATGTCGCAGGTAATGCCGTGCTCGGCGCAGAAATCCAGGACTTCCTGGGTTTCGGCAATGCCGCCGATCAGCGAGCCGGCCAGGACTTTACGACCCAAGACCAGCTTGGCGGCATTGACCGGCGGGTCGACCGGTTCGATCAGGCCCACCAGGATATGCACGCCATCAAAACGCAGGACATCGAGGTACGGGTTCAGATCGTGCTGCACCGGGATGGTGTCCAGCAGGAAGTCGAAACTGCCGGCTGCGGCCTTCATCTGCTCGGCATCGGTGGACACGATCACATGATCAGCGCCTTGGCGACGGCCTTCCTCGGCCTTGCTCGCCGAGCGGGTGAACAGCGTGACTTCGGCGCCCATGGCCTTGGCAAACTTGATGCCCATATGGCCCAGGCCACCCATGCCGAGAATCCCGACTTTGTCGCCGGCCTTGACCCCGTAGTGCTTGAGCGGCGAGTAGGTGGTGATGCCCGCGCAGAGGAGCGGTGCGGCGCTGGCCAGGTCGAGCTTGGCCGGAATCTTCACCACGAAGTGTTCGCTGACCACGATGCTGTCGGAGTAGCCGCCCATGGTGTTGCTGCCGTCCACGCGATCCGGGGTGGCGTAGGTCATGGTCGGGCCTTCGAGGCAGTATTGCTCCAGGTCTGATTTGCACGCTTGGCAGTGGCGGCACGAATCCACCATGCAGCCCACGCCGACCAGGTCGCCAACCTTATGGGCGGTGACGCTGGCGCCGACAGCAGTGACCTTGCCGACAATCTCGTGGCCCGGCATCAATGGGTACACGGCGATACCCCATTCGTTGCGCGCCTGGTGGATGTCGGAGTGGCAGACGCCGCAGTACAGGATTTCGATTGCCACGTCATCGGCGCGCGGGCTGCGACGCTCGAAGGACATGGGGGCGAGGGGAGTGGTGGCCGACTGGGCGGCGTAGCCGATGGCGGTGTACATGGTGAAAACCTCGCAAAAGCTTGGGCGGGAGAGGTGGCGAATTCTGCGCGTGGACCCTGTGGGCGAACATGGCAAATGCTCCGAGTCTCATGCCTATTCGTCCGGGAGTGCCCGTGGATTGGATTCATTGGCCGCCAGACCTGCGATGATGTTCCTATCCCTTTTTCGCGAAGTTTTTTGCCATGTTGTTGACCCGCCATCTCGATGCCAACGCTGCGCTGGTTTCCTTGATTGAGGGGCTTACGCCCTGCGACGGTTTCTCCCCGACCCATCTGGCGGGCGTGAAGGTGCTCCGCGCCAGTTGCGACGTGGCGCGCGGGCCGCAGATCTATGAGCCGAGCCTGATGTTCGTGGCCCAGGGCAGCAAGCTCGCCTACCTGGGGCCGCGTACCCTGGAATACGGCGCCGGGCATTACCTGATCCAGGCGATGCCGGTGCCGTTCGAGTGCGAGACGTTTGCCATGGCCGCCGATGCCCCGCTGTATGGCGTTACCGTAGGTATTGATCGGGTGGTGCTGGGCGAATTGGTGATGGCCATGGGCATGCAGGCCGGCCCGCCGCCGGCGGCGCAGACGTTGGAGTCGATGAGCTCGGTGGTGCTCGATGACGCGATGCGTGGTTGCGTCGAGCGGCTGTTGCAGTGCCTGCACGATCCACTGGAAGCGCGGATCATGGGGCCGGCACGAGTACGGGAATTATTGTTCAGCGCCTTGCGTGGGCCACAGGCCGATGTACTGCGGGCGCTGGTGGAACAGCAGGGGCAGTTCTCGCGGATTGCCACCTCATTGAATCACCTGCATGCCCATTACGCCGAACCGCTGAACATCGAGACCCTGGCCGGTTATGCGCATATGAGTGCGTCGACATTCCATGAACACTTCAAGCGCTGCACCTTGTTGTCGCCGGTGCAGTACCTCAAGCGCTTGCGCCTGCTCAAGGCCCAGCAGTTGTTGCTGGCACAAGGCATGGGGGTAGCGCAGGCAGCGCATAACGTGGGGTATCAGAGTACGTCGCAGTTCAGTCGGGAATATAAGCGCTATTTCCTGCGCAACCCTGGTGAAGAGCGAGCGGCATAAATCCCGGAGATACCTCTATCCAAATGTGGGAGCGAGCAAGCCCGCTCCCACATTAGATTTGTGTCGGCCATAAAAAAGGCTCTCCAGTGGAGAGCCTCACGTTCAAGCAGATGGCTTACATATTCGGGTAAGTCGGCCCACCCGCGCCTTCCGGCGTAACCCACGTGATGTTCTGCGAAGGGTCCTTGATGTCGCAGGTCTTGCAGTGCACGCAGTTCTGGGCGTTGATCTGGAAGCGTTTCTCACCGTCTTCCTGGGTGATCACTTCGTACACGCCAGCCGGGCAGTAGCGTTGCGCGGGCTCATCGTAGAGCGGCAGGTTGGTGCCGATGGGGATGCTCGGGTCCTTGAGCTTCAGGTGGCACGGCTGCTCTTCTTCATGGTTGGTGCTGGAGAGGAACACCGAGCTCAGCTTGTCGAAGCTCAGCTTGCCGTCGGGCTTGGGGTAATCGATCTTCTGGCTGTCCTTGGCCAGTTTGAGGCAGGCGTAGTCCGGCTTGGTGTCGTGCAGGGTGAACGGCATTTTGCCGCCGAGGATGTTCTGGTCGAACCAGTTGAAGCCGGCACCGATGATCGGGCCGAACTTGTGCATCGCCGGGCCGAAGTTACGGGTGGCAAACAGTTCTTCGTAGAGCCAGCTGGCTTTGAAGCTGTCGACGTAGGCGGTCAGTTCATCGCCGCCTTCGGACTCGGCGAACAGGCGATCAGCCACTGCATCTGCAGCGAGCATGCCGGACTTCATCGCGGTGTGGCTGCCCTTGATCTTGGCCACGTTCATCGTGCCCAGGTCGCAACCGATCAGGGCGCCGCCCTTGAATACCATCTTCGGCAGCGAGTTGATGCCGCCCTTGGCCAGGGCGCGCGCGCCGTAGCTGATGCGCTTGCCGCCTTCCAGGTACTGGGCCAGCACCGGGTGATGCTTGAGGCGCTGAAACTCATCGAACGGCGACAGGAAGGTGTTGCTGTAGGACAGGTCGACGATCAGGCCTACCACCACCTGGTTGTTTTCCAGGTGATAGAGGAACGAGCCACCGGTGTTCTCGTTGCTCATGATGTCCAGCGGCCAGCCGGCGGTGTGGACCACCAGGCCTGGTTGATGCTTGGCCGGGTCGATTTCCCAGATTTCCTTGAGACCGATGCCGTAGTGCTGCACGTCGGCGTCGCTGTCCAGGTTGAAGCGCTGGATCAGTTGCTTGCCCAAGTGCCCACGGCAGCCTTCGGCGAACAGTGTGTATTTGCCGCGCAGTTCCATGCCGGGGGTGTACAGGCCTTCCTTTGGGTGGCCTTCACGGTCGACGCCGAGGTCGCCGGTGATGATCCCGCGCACTACGCCGTTTTCGTCGAACAGTACTTCCTGGGCCGCGAAGCCCGGGTAAATTTCCACGCCCAGGTTCTCTGCCTGCTGGGCCAGCCAGCGGCACAAGTTGCCCAGGGAGATGATGTAGTTGCCTTCGTTGTGCATGGTCTTGGGCACAAAGAAGTCTGGAACCTTGGTGGAGCTGTCGCTGCTGCGCAGTACATAGATGTCGTCGCGCACCACCGGGGTGTTGAGCGGGGCGCCCAGTTCTTTCCAGTCCGGGAACAATTCATTCAGGGCGCGTGGTTCAAACACGGCACCGGACAGGATATGTGCACCGACTTCGGAGCCTTTTTCGACCACGCAGACGCTGATTTCCTTACCGGCTTCGGCGGCCTTCTGCTTCAGTCGGCAGGCGGCAGACAGGCCCGACGGCCCTGCGCCGACGATGACCACGTCGAATTCCATGTATTCGCGTTCCACAGGCTATCTCCTACTCAAGGCTCAACAGTTTTTTTTCTAATGGGTGGAGGTTCGGTGTTTTATCTGTCGTCTTCTGCGCCAATTTCTTACAAAGGGGCAGGGGACGACCCACCTTTCTCTCTAGGTGGCGCATTATATCTACACCACTCTCAGCGTCCAATACAAACGTTTGTTTGAATTGCCCGCGAGCTAGGTAAATCAAAGCAACGCGGCTTATATCTGACCATTTTGCTGTATTGACCGGAAAAGGTGTTCCGGTCAATATACGGTCGGTTTTGCGCTTCTCGTAGGCGGACTGCCGGTTTCAAGGCCACGTCCAAAGACAAGGCAATGCTCTTACAGGTTGACGCGCACGTAATGCTGGCGCGCAGTTTACACGTTGCGACGATGAATGACTTGTCAGTCACCGCTGACGAACGGTCTTTATTATTGAGTACGTGCAACGTTACCTGTCATGACGGCCTGCGTTTTTAGAGGTGCCCTTGTGCGCCGTTGAGCATCTACCGCCAGGTTTATCCGGGCGGCTTCCTTTTCACCGGAGAGTAACGAGGAATCCATGAAGGTTCTTGTAGCTGTCAAACGCGTTGTCGATTACAACGTGAAAGTTCGCGTCAAGGCGGACAATTCCGGCGTCGATCTGGCTAACGTCAAAATGTCGATGAACCCCTTCTGCGAAATCGCCGTGGAAGAAGCCGTACGCCTGAAAGAAAAAGGTGTTGCGACTGAAATCGTCGTCGTTTCCATCGGTCCGACCACTGCTCAAGAGCAGCTGCGTACCGCCCTGGCGCTGGGTGCCGATCGCGCCGTTCTCGTCGAATCCGCTGAAGACCTGACTTCGCTGGCCGTTGCCAAGCTGCTCAAGGCCGTTGTCGACAAGGAACAGCCGCAGCTGGTAATCCTCGGCAAACAAGCCATCGACAGCGACAACAACCAGACTGGCCAGATGCTGGCTGCACTGACCGGTTACGGCCAGGGCACGTTCGCCTCGAAAGTCGAAGTGTCTGGCGACAGCGTTGCCGTGACCCGTGAGATCGATGGCGGCGCGCAGACCGTTTCGCTGAAACTGCCGGCCATCGTCACCACCGACCTGCGTTTGAACGAGCCGCGTTATGCGTCCCTGCCAAACATCATGAAAGCCAAGAAGAAGCCGCTTGAAGTGCTGACTCCGGATGCTTTGGGCGTTTCCACCGCCTCCACCAACAAGACCGTCAAAGTCGAAGCGCCAGCTGCACGCAGCGCGGGTATCAAGGTCAAGTCGGTGGCTGAACTGGTCGAGAAACTGAAAAACGAAGCGAAGGTGATCTGATCATGACTATCCTCGTAATCGCCGAACACGATAACAAGGTGCTGGCCCCGGCCACCCTGAACACCGTTGCCGCTGCTGCGAAAATCGGTGGTGATATCCACGTCCTGGTCGCTGGCCAGAACGTGGGTGCGGTGGCTGAAGCCGCCGCGAAAATCGCGGGCGTGAGCAAAGTACTGGCCGCCGACAACGCTGCCTACGCGCATCAGTTGCCTGAAAACGTTGCGCCACTGGTTGCAGAACTGGGCGCTGGCTACAGCCACATCCTGGCTGCCGCCACCTCCAACGGCAAAAACATCCTGCCGCGCGTTGCTGCGCAGTTGGACGTTGACCAGATCTCCGAGATCGTTTCGGTCGAAAGCGCCGACACCTTCAAGCGCCCGATCTACGCCGGTAACGCCATTGCCACCGTGCAATCGACCGCCGCCATCAAAGTGATCACCGTGCGCGCCACCGGTTTCGACCCGGTTGCAGCTGAAGGTGGTTCGGCTGCCGTTGAAGCGGTGGCTGCTGTCCACAACGCTGGCACTTCCAGCTTTGTTGGCGAAGAGCTGGCCAAGTCGGATCGTCCTGAGCTGACCGCTGCCAAGATCGTCGTTTCCGGCGGGCGTGGCATGCAGAACGGTGACAACTTCAAGCACCTGTATGCCCTGGCCGACAAGCTGGGCGCTGCGGTCGGCGCCTCCCGCGCGGCCGTCGACGCAGGTTTTGTACCCAACGACATGCAGGTTGGCCAGACCGGCAAAATTGTTGCGCCACAGCTGTACATCGCGGTCGGTATCTCCGGCGCGATCCAGCACTTGGCCGGTATGAAAGACTCCAAAGTGATCGTTGCGATCAACAAGGACGAAGAAGCACCGATCTTCCAGGTGGCTGATTACGGCCTGGTGGCGGACTTGTTCGAAGCCGTACCTGAGTTGGAGAAGCTGGTCTAAACCAGCCGCTTCACTTATAAAGAGCCCGGTCTTATGACCGGGCTTTTTTTTGCACGCAACTATTTGATCGGGAAACCACGCCATGGAACTGCGCCGCTGGACTGTACTGCTGGGCCTGTCACTGCTGCCGACCTTGTCTGTCGCGGCCGGCAAATGCGAGCGCCTGGTCGTGACCGGCAGCCCGGATGCGCCGCCCTATCTGTGGCGCGACCCGCAAGCCCCCACCCACCTGATCGGCGCCAACGCCGATGTGTTGCAGCAAGTGGCCAAGGACCTGGGACTGAAAATCGACCTGCTGTACGGCGGCAAGCGTTCTCTGGCCCTGGAGGAAGTGCGCAGCGGGCGCATGGACATGTTGGTCGATGCGCCGTTGAGTGTCAGCGAACTGGAGACCCTGGACTACATCCACCCGGCGCTGATGCAGGCCGATTATCGGGTGTGGACCCGCGTTGACTCGCCCCTGGTCTATACCAGCGCGGCCGACCTGCATGGCCACAAGGGCGCAGTCTCGGAGCGGGCGCGCCTGTCCCCTGAATTTGAAGCCTTTGCCAGCGAACACCTGACCCTGGAACGCCTGCCAACCGTGACCCCGGCCTTGCAGAAACTGCTGCTGGGCGAAGTGGACTACGTGCTGGCCGGACGTTACTCCGGCATGGCCATGGCCCAGACCCTGGGCATGAGCAAAGACCTGCTGGCCCGGGAACTGCCGATTGACCAGCCGGGGCTGTTCCTGGCGATTTCCCACAACTCGGCCTGCAATGATCCGTGGTTGCGCGGACAGCTCGCCAAAAAGATGACAGAATTGGCCGCGTCCGGTCTGACGGAAGCCGCGTTGCAGCGCAATATCGAACGCTGGAAGACGCAGTTGCAGCAACCCGTCGGCACCCCAACAAAGTAGGGATTTTTAGTGACTATTCGACCTCTTTTCGCCGCCCTCGCCGTAGTAACGCTGGCGGGCTGTGCCGCAGATCCTGCGCCGAATGAGCAAATGCGCCTGACCCAGCAAGCCTTGGAGCAAGCCGCCGCCGTGGGGGCCGTGGCTGACGACGTGCCCGAGTTGAAACTCGCCGAGACGAAGCTGGCCCAGGCCAAGGCCGACATGGCTGACCAATCCTACAAGGATGCCCGCATGCAGGCTGAACAGGCCGAACTGGATGCCCGCCTGGCGGAGGCGCGGGTGCTGACGCAAAAGAGTCAGGAACAGTTGAATGTCCTCGAGATCCGTATCACCCGCCTGCGCAAACAGCTGGGAGATGCCCAATGATCCGTCTGACCTGTGGGCTGCTGTTGAGCAGCGTGGTGCTCGCCGGCTGTGCCAACCACCCCAATAGCGATATCGCGTTGCAGCAGGCTGGCAGCGACTTCCAGAAGGTCAAGGAAGACTCCAACGTGCTGCGCATCGCGCCCAAGGACGTGATCCGCGCCGGTGAATCCCTGGCCCGCGCCGACCGCCTGTCCAGCTACTGGGGCAGCGGTGGCGACGTGGTGCATTACGCCTACCTGAGCCAGCGCTACAGCGCGATTGCCCGCGAGCATACCGAGTTGGTGCTCAACGAAGAGCGTGCGGCCAAGCTCGAACTGGAGCGCCAACGTCTGCAATTGGCGCTGCGCGAGGCCAAGTTGTTGAGCGTGCAGCAACAGGGCAAGTGGCTCGAAGAGCAAATTGCCAGCCTGACCACCACCCAGACCGATCGCGGCCTGGTGATGACCCTGGGCGACGTGCTGTTCGACACCGGCCAGGCAGAACTGAAAAACTCGGCTAACCGTACAGTGTTGAAGATCGTGCAATTCCTGCAACTGAACCCCAAGCGGGTAGTGCGGATCGAGGGCTACACCGACAGTACCGGCGGCGAGCAGGAAAACCTCAAACTGTCCCGCGACCGGGCGCAGGCCGTGGCGGATGTACTGGTTGACCTGGGCATTGATGACAAACGCATCCAGGTAGAAGGTTATGGCGATCAGTACCCGGTGGAAGTGAATGCTTCCGAACGGGGGCGTGCGCAGAACCGGCGTGTGGAAATCGTCTTTTCCGACGACAAGGGCCAGCTCGGCGCTGCGCGCTGAATCTCAGTTCTTGTGGGAGCTGGCAAGCCAGCTCCCCCAGGGAATATGCCGTGTGTCTCGCCCCGCAACCCGATCCTCGATCGGGTTTTTCATGCCTGCAATTGCCTTCTCAACCCATACAGTTTTCTCTATCACTGGCGCCCATCCTCGACTATTGTGGCAACTGTCCCCGTACACTTCTAAACTGTGCCGGTATGTTTCACACAAAAATAAAATACCCGTGAAATCGAGTGCTGCGTCATGACCAATCTCTTGCTTTACCAACGTATCGCCCAGCAATTGGCTGAGGATATCCGGCGCGGTGTCTATCAGCCGGGTGAGCGCGTGCCTTCGGTGCGCAAGATGAGCTCCCAGCTCAATGTCAGTCATGCCACAGTGTTGCAGGCCTACGCCAATCTCGAGGACCAGGGGCTGATCCGCGCACGCCCGCAGTCCGGGTATTACGTGCACCAGACGCCGGCCCTGACCGCACCAACGCCGGATATCGCGCGGGTCGAGCGCCCGGGCCTGGTCACCCGCAGCAGTATCATTCAACAGGTATTGGTCGAGTCCCGGCGCGAAGGGGTGTTCCCGCTCGGCGCCGCCGTGCCCAGTGTCGACTACCTGCCGGTGCGCGCACTGCACCAGCAACTGGCCAAGGTCACGCGCTTCCAGAGCCCGCGGGCGTTCAGCTATATGTTCAGCCCAGGCTTTGAGCCGCTGCGACGCCAGGTCGCGATCCGCATGCGCGATGCCGGCGTGGTGGTCGACCCGTCCGAGGTGGTGATCACCCACGGGTGTGTTGACGCATTGCAGATGTCCCTGCGGGTGCTGACCCGTCCCGGTGACCTGATCGCCGCTGAGTCCCCCACCTATTACGGCCTGTTGCAACTGGCGGATCTGCTCGGCCTCAAGGTCATCGAAATCCCCAGCGACCCCGCCACCGGCATGAGCCTGGAAGCCCTGCAACTGGCGGCCAACCAATGGTCGATCAAGGCCCTGGTGCTGACCACGCGCCTGAGCAATCCCCTGGGCGGCACCATGCCGGAAGAACGGCAGAAACAGTTGCTGCGCCTGGCCTCGGATTTCGATATCCAGATCGTCGAAGACGATATCTACGGCGAATTGATGTTCGAGCTGGGCCGCACCAAGGCCCTCAAGGCCTATGACCGCCTGGACCGGGTGATCTACTGCTCCAGCTTCTCCAAGACCCTGTCCCCCGGCGTGCGTATCGGCTGGATGATTGCCGGCAAGTACCAGCAAGAGCTCCAGCGCCTGCAGATGTTCAGCACGCACTCGGCGTGCAGCGTGACGCAGATGGGCGTGGCGGCGTACCTGGAGAATGGCGGCTACGACCGGCACCTGCGTTACATTCGCCAGGAGTACCGCAAGAACCTCAGCGCCTTCCAATTGGCGGTGCAGCAGTATTTCCCGGAGGGCACGCAGATGAGTCGGCCGACCGGCGGTTTTATCCTGTGGGTCAGCCTGCCGGGGCGGGTCAATACCCAGGAGTTGCACGTGCGCGCCCTGCAACAGGGCATCAGCATTGCGCCGGGGCTGATCTTCAGCAATACGGAACAGTTCAACCACTGTATTCGGCTCAATTGCGGCACACCCTGGAATCGTGAAGCCGAGCGCGCCTTGATGACCCTGGGGATGCTGGCCAACCAGTTGTGCCAGGAGGCAGCGGGCGGTTTTTGAAGCGCCAAAACGGGGCCTGAACGGTAGCTGGCTAATCACCGCGCTTGTCATGCCGCGCTCAACAAGCGAGCATATGGCCTTCTGCCGTTAATGCTGTTGGCGATATGACCTCTATTTTTCCTGCCGCGCTGTTGATCTGTCTGGCGAGCCTGTGCAACGCCACTTCTGTAGTGGCAGCGCCTGCCAGTGCGCCAGTTGTGCTGGCAGCTGCCGAACAAAAGCCGGCGCCGGCGAAAAAAACAGTCCAGGCGAAAAAAGCCGCCCCGGTTAAAAAAGCCGCCAAGGAAAAAAAGCGCGCACCTATCGCCAGCAAGTCCAAGTCAGCCCGTGAAGTGGCCCAGACCAAGCTACCACCGGCGAAACTGGACCTCAGCCTGCCCCAGGAAATGGTCCGACATCTGCAGCCCCTTGGCACTATGCCGCAGCCCAAGAACGTGCCGTTGTTGCCGCCGATGTTTGGCGAGAAACCGGTCGATAACAGCGCATTCCAGATTAACGGACGCCTGCTGAGCAACGAAATGCAGTTGCAAATGCGCAATGAGGAGCGGCGCGATGTAGAAGGCGCAGCCCTGGATTTTGAATTCAAGAATTAATCTTTCCCGCCAAAGTGACCTGAGCCACTGACCTTCTGTCGCAGACTGGTCGGTCACTTTTGTTTTCTTTGAAAAACCTCTGTTAGACCATTTTAAAACGAATGTTTTAGGGCGTACTCTAGCCCGGCCATCAACACTTTGTCGTCGAGGACCTGCTGGTCATGAAATGCCGTGAAGGCTGTGGCGCCTGTTGTATCGCCCCTTCCATCAGTTCGCCGCTGCCCGGTATGCCCAATGGCAAACCCGCGGGCGAACGCTGCCTGCATCTGTCGGTCGAACAGCTGTGCCAACTGTTTGGCCAGCCTGAGCGGCCCGCGGTGTGCGGTGCCTTTGCGGCGGATCTTGAGGTCTGTGGTAGTAGCCAGGAAGAAGCGATCAGGTTGATCGGCTGGTGGGAGCAGATGACGGCGGCTTAGTGGGCTTTAATGTCAGAACTTCAACAATAAGGAATACAACAATGGGTTCGCTGAAACGAATGGCTGTGTTGTGCGGTTTTACGGTGTTGTTTGCAGCTACTGCACAGGCAGAAGAGTGGCAGGTTGCCAAGGATGAGGAAGGTATCAAGGTTGCCTTGAGTGAAGTGGCCGGCTCCAAATACAAGGCGTATCGCGGCGTTACCGTGATCAAGGCGCCATTGGCCAAGATCCAGGCCCTACAGGACGATGTCGTCGGCGCCTGTAAGTGGATTCACGAATGCAAGTCGCAGAAGCTGCTCAAGAAGGAAGGTGACAAGAGCTGGACCTACACCCAGTTCAAGGCCCCGTTCCCGGTGACCGATCGTGACTCGATCCTGGAAATCACCACCACCCAGGCCGCCGATGGCAGCGTGACCCGCAAACTGCTGGAAGTGCCGACCTATCTGCCGGAAGAGAAAGGCTATGTGCGCGTGGCCCAGGTCGAAGGCTTCTGGAAATTGGCGCCCAAAGGCGCCGACCAGACCGAAGTGACCTACCAGGTTCACACCGAGCCAGGTGGCAGCGTGCCTTCCTGGCTGGCCAACAAGTTTGTGGTTGAAGCGCCTTTCAACACCTTGAAAGCCCTCAAGGCAGCGGCCGAGAAGCCGTAAGCCCAACCGATCATATGCCTCCTGCCTTGAGTGGAACGATCACCGTGCCCTCAAGGTCCAGATATGTGTAAGCCCATCCATGGGCTTTATCGAGGAGGCACTGATGCAAAACTGGCAAGTTACCTTCGTTGACGATCACGGCGTGCAATCGGTAGAGCTGTTCGCCTGTGCGCAAAAGCCCAGCCTCGAAGATGCGGCGCAGATGATTCGCGCCAAATTGCTGCCCATCCCCGCCAAGCTGGACCTCAATGACCTGGATGGCCGGATCGCCGAACCGACGGTCAAGAGCTTGAAGGACCAGAACAGTATCCAGATCCTCGACATTTCTCCCGCCGCCTGAATATTCCCTGTACGTCTTTAAAGCGCTGCTGGTGGAGGTGATAGCTTCGCGCTACTCTGCAAGGGAGATCAGCGAATGAATCGCTAAGGTCTGGTCTTGTCAGCTACATGCTTGTTTTCCTGCGGCGATGTCATTGCCGTCAACCTGCGCCGTTCGCGCGCAGGCTCTGGGAAGCACGGAAAGTCTATCCATCGGTTTAGGAGGACGTTTCATGAGCACAGCCTATCAAGAAGACATCAGCACCCACGTGTTACGCCGCATGAAAGAGGGCGGCTTTGACTTCTCGCGCTTCCACCCCATTGAGTTCTACGCCATTTTCCCGGATGAGGAACGTGCGCGCCGGGCTGCGGGTCGGTTTCGTGGGGAGTCGATCAATGCCCAGGTCAGTGCACGGGATGACGGTGCCTGGTTCTTGGAATTGAGCAAAGTCATGTTCGCCACCTACGACGGTATTGGTGATTTCGAGCAGGACTTTGAGGCGGTAGTCGAGCCCTTGGGCGGGATTATCGAGGGATGGGGCGTGAAGCACGAGGTTCGTGGGTTACCCATGTAGACACATGATCAATAAAGCAGCGTATCGGCTGACCCTCGGGTCGGCCGATTTTGTTTGTGGCGCGGCAAAGTACTTGGAACTTATTGCGAAAATTCCTCCACAAAAAAAAGCCACCCGAGCAGGGTGGCTAAAAGGGAAGACCGGAAAGAAGGGGAACCGGTCGGTACTTGCACAAGCAAATTACCGGCGGTGACGAGGTGATGCTGTAGGACGAATCCTGTTCAGCGGATGAGCGTGATTATCCGCAAGCTTTCCCGGGCAGTGAAATCAACTCTGGCTATGCTGGTGATAGGCAATGCCTGCGTCGCTTTGAAGCGCGAGTGGCAAGGCCCGGGCGGTTGTTGCACCAGGACGGTGCGGTGCTGCCTTTGGCTATATCCAACTAATTGATACTTAAGTGTTTATGCCGCTGGCACGGGCCTTGCGACAGTCCGTTGCGTCCGGGTGACAAGGAGTTCGGCATGATCCGCACTTATTACGATGAAATGTACGATGAGGCTGGCCAGGTCCGCCCTCACTATCGCGAGTTTGCCCGCTGGCTGGATCAAACCCCTGCCGAGCTGCTGGCCCAGCGTCGGCGTGAAGCCGATTTGCTGTTCCACCGCGCGGGTATCACCTTCACCCTGTACGGCGACGAGCAGGGCACCGAGCGCCTGATCCCCTTCGATACCATCCCGCGCAGCATTCCCGCCAGCGAATGGCGAATTGTCGAACGAGGCTGCATTCAACGGGTCAAGGCATTGAACCTGTTCCTTGCCGACCTTTATCACGACCAACGAATTATCAAGGCCGGGATCATTCCTGCCGAGCAAGTGCTGGCCAATGAGCAATACCAGTTGGCGATGCAGGGCTTGGACCTGCACCGCGATATTTATTCCCACGTCTCGGGTGTCGACCTCGTACGGGATGGCGACGGCACGTACTACGTGCTGGAAGACAACCTGCGCACCCCCAGCGGCGTGAGCTATATGCTCGAAGACCGCAAGATGATGATGCGCCTGTTCCCCGAACTGTTCGCCGCCCAGCGCATCGCGCCGATCGATCATTACCCCAACCTGCTGCTCGATACCCTGAAAAGCTCCAGCCCACTGGATAACCCCAGCGTGGTGGTGCTGACGCCGGGGCGCTTCAACAGCGCGTTCTTCGAGCATGCGTTCCTCGCCCGGGAAATGGGTGTGGAGTTGGTGGAAGGCGCTGACCTGTTTGTGCGCGACGACCGCGTATTCATGCGCACCACCGACGGGCCCAAGGCTGTGGACGTGATCTACCGGCGCCTCGACGATGCCTACCTCGACCCGCTGGCCTTCAACCCCGAATCCATGCTTGGTGTGCCCGGCCTGCTGGCCGCCTACCGCTCGGGCAATGTGGTGCTGGCCAATGCCATTGGCACCGGGGTGGCGGATGACAAGTCGGTGTATCCCTTCGTCACCGACATGATCCGTTTTTACTTGGATGAAGAGCCGATCCTGAAGAATGTTCCGACGTTCCAGTGCCGTAAGCCTGACGAACTGTCTCACGTGCTGGCGAACCTACCGCAGTTGGTGGTCAAGGAGACCCAGGGCTCCGGTGGCTACGGCATGTTGGTCGGCCCGGCTGCCACGGCTGCTGAGATCGAAGCCTTTCGTGCGCGGATCAAGGCCAAGCCCCATGCCTACATCGCCCAGCCGACCCTGTGTCTGTCGACGTGCCCGACCTTTGTCGAAAACGGTATAGCGCCCCGGCATATCGACCTGCGGCCGTTCGTCCTGTCCGGCAAGGAAACCCGTGTGGTGCCCGGCGGGCTGACCCGTGTGGCGCTGCGGGAGGGTTCGTTGGTGGTCAACTCATCCCAGGGTGGCGGCACTAAAGACACCTGGGTGGTCGAGGAATGAAACCATGCTGAGCAGAACTGCCTCGGATTTATATTGGATGTCGCGCTACCTGGAGCGCGCGGAAAACCTCGCGCGCATGCTGGATGTCAGTTATTCGCTGTCGCTGATGCCCCAGGATGGGCGCGGCGATGGCCTGCACGAACTGGCCATGCCCCTGCTGATCACCGGCACCCTGGACGACTATCACGCGCGTCACGGCGAGTTGCATGCCGAGCGTTTGTTGCACTTCTTTGCCCTGGATGCCGCCAACCCGGCGAGCATCTACAGTTGCCTGGGCGCCGCCCGCGCCAGTGCCCATGCCGTGCGTGGGCGAATTACTGCGGACATGTGGGAAAACATCAACGCCACCTGGCTGGATATTCGCGTCATCGCCCAGGAGGGCCTGAGCCGCTATGGCATGAGCCGTTTCTGCGAATGGGTCAAGGAACGATCCCACCTGTTTCGTGGCGCCACCTACGGCACCATCATGCGCAACGACGCTTTTCGCTTTATTCGCCTGGGCACCTTTATCGAAAGGGCCGACAACACCCTGCGCCTGTTGGACGCCCGCTACGAGATGGCCGGCGACCAGGCCGACGTGGTGATTGATGGCACCGCCCACGCCTATTACCAATGGAGTGCGCTATTGCGGGCCTTGTCGTCCTTCGAGGCCTACACCGAGATCTATCGTGATGCGCCCGGCGCCCGGCAGGTGGCCGAACTGTTGCTGCTGCGTGCCGATGTGCCGCGTTCCCTGCGCGCGTGCAGCGAAGAAATCGACCAGATCCTCGCCAGCCTGCCTGGCATCAACGGCCGCCCGGCCCAGCGCCTGGCCGCCGAAATGGACGCGCGCCTGCGCTTTACCGCCATTGACGAAATCCTTGAAGAAGGCCTGCACGCCTGGCTGACCGACTTCATCCCGCTGGTACGCCAGTTGGGTAACGCTATTCATCATTCCTACCTGGAGGCGGCATGAGACTTTCCATCAGCCACGAAACTACCTACCGCTATGAAGACCAGGTGCGTGCCAGCATCCAATACCTGCGCCTGACCCCTCACGACAGCGAGCGTCAGCATGTGCTCAGTTGGCAGCTGGATCTGCCACGTCCGGTGCGGGCCCAGTTGGACCCATTCGGCAATATCCTGCATGTGCTGACCCTGGATGAGCCCCACGAATCGATCGTCATCGGCGCCCGAGGCCAAGTGGATATTGACGAGTGGCGCGAGGCCGAGCACGACAGCCAGTCGCCATTTCCTTTCCAGCGTTGCACGCGCCTGACTGAGCCGGACGAGGCCCTGCGCGCCTTTGCCCAGCAGCACTGCGGTAAACGCCGGGATCGCAATGCCTTGATCGATCTGATGCACGCCCTCAACCAGCATATCGCCTACGTGCCGGGGGCCACGCAAGTGGAAACCTGTGCGGCCGAGGCGTTCGCCGGGCGTGCCGGGGTGTGCCAGGATCACGCCCATGCATTCCTGGCCTGCGCGCGCAGCCTGGGGATCGCCACGCGGTATGTGTCGGGGTATTTGTATAGCGAGGACAGCGAGCACCTGGCCAGCCATGCCTGGGCCGAAGCCTGGCTGGATGACGCCTGGTACAGCTTCGATGTGACCAACCAACTGGCCCGCCCGGAGCGGCATCTGAAACTGGCGGTGGGCCTGGATTACCTCGATGCGTGCCCGGTGCGCGGCATGCGCCGTGGCGGCGGGCACGAGCAGATGCATGCCAGGGTATTTGTGGCGCCGAGCCCGGTGATCCTGGTGCAGCAGCAATAACCCCGTCACCCCCTTGCCGGCGATGAGCCCAGAATGATCCTCATCGTCGGCAAGCCGGCATCAGGTGCTATTTAGCGGCTGACACCCGCCACACCTTATTCCCCACATCATCGGCCACCAGCAAGCCGCCTTGCTGGTCGATCACCACGCCCACCGGCCGGCCCATGGCTTTCTCATCACTGTTGAGGAACCCGGTCAGCACATCCACCGGTGCGCCGTTGGGCTTGCCCCCCGCAAATGGCACAAAGATTACCTTGTAACCACTGTGCGGCTTGCGATTCCACGAGCCGTGCTGGCCAATAAACGCGCCATGGACAAATTGTGCCGGCAGCGTGTTGCCTTCAGCGAAGGTCAGGCCCAACGATGCGGTGTGTGGCCCGACGGCATAGTCCGGGGCAATGGCCTTGGCCACCAGGTCCGGATCCTGCGGCGTGACCCGTACATCCACATGTTGGCCGTAGTAGCTGAACGGCCAGCCGTAAAAGCCACCGTCCTGGACCGAGGTGATGTAGTCCGGCACCAGGTCGCTGCCGATTTCATCGCGCTCGTTGACCGCCGTCCATAGCTTGCCGCTTTGTGGCTCCCACGCCATGCCATTGGGGTTGCGCAGCCCGGAAGCAAAAATCCGCTGCTTGGCGCTGGCCCGGTCGACTTCCCAGATCGCCGCACGGCCCTGTTCGGCTTCCAGGCCGTTTTCACCGACGTTGCTGTTGGAACCCACGCTTACATACAACTTGCTGCCATCCTTGCTGGCCACCACGTTTTTCGTCCAGTGGTGGTTGAGCGGGCCGCCCGGCAGGTCGATGACCTTGGTGCCCTGGGCCTTGATCGCGGTTTCCCCCGGTTGATAGGGAAAGCGCAGCAGCTTGTCCGAGTCGGCCACGTACAGGTCGTTGCCCACCAGGGTCATGCCAAACGGCGAGTTGAGGTTTTCCAGGAACACCGTGCGGGTTTCTGCCACGCCGTCATGGTCGGCATCGCGCAGCAGGGTGATGCGGTTCGGGCTAGGTACGCCGGCCCCGGCACGGCCCATGACCTTTTCCATGACCCAGCCGCGAATGCCCTTGGAGTCATCCGGCTTGGGCGGCGCGTTGGTCTCGGCCACCAGCACGTCGCCGTTGGGCAATACATACAACCAGCGCGGGTGGTCCAGGCCTTCGGCGAAGGCGCCGACCTGGGTGCCCGCAGCCGCGGTCGGCTTGGCGCCATCGGGCCAGCCAATGGCCGGGGCGATGTTGACGGTGGGGATCAGGGTTTTGTTCGGTTCCGGCAGCTTGGGCGACGGCCCGGTGCCATCGGAGACTTGCAAGGTTGAGCTTTCGCCACAGGCAGCGAGTGCGCCTGCGGCCATGATCAGTACGGCGAGTCGGGTCTTGTGCATGTTTTTCTCCTCAATGCCTGTAGTCATAGAGGTACAGCGCGCGGCGATGGTTCAAGTGCATGGCCGGCTTTAATTGACGCTGTACCCCCAACCCACTAACCTTCGCCGCTTGTTTCAGGTGCTCTGTGACGTACCCGTCGACCGAGTGAAACAGGGAAGCCGGTGAGTGCGCGCACTTTTCTACAGTGCGGCCACGATCCCGGCGCTGCCCCCGCAACGGTAAATGAGTCAAGACGCTGCTTTTGCCACTGTATCGCCTGCGATATGGGAAGGCGCATCGTCGGCTCGCCCTGCTCAACAGGGCGCCACTCATGAGCCCGGAGACCGGCCTGATCCATCCAACAGCATCACGGTGGGCGATGCTTGGCTTCATTTAAGTGGTCTTTTCCTGCCCGCCGTTTTTGTCCAGCCCCAACGGAGAGCTGCCATGACTGATTCCCCCGATCGTGACGAACGCCACCTGGCGCGCATGCTGCGCAAAAAAGCGGTGATTGACGAGCGCATTGCCAATTCACCGAACGAATGCGGTTTGCTGCTGGTATTGACCGGCAACGGCAAAGGCAAGAGCAGCTCGGCCTTTGGCATGCTCGCCCGGGCCATGGGCCACGGTATGCAATGCGGCGTGGTGCAGTTCATCAAGGGCCGCAACAGCACCGGGGAAGAGCTGTTCTTCCGCCGCTTCCCCGAGCAGGTGCGTTTCCATGTGATGGGCGAGGGCTTTACCTGGGAGACCCAGGACCGCCAGCGTGATATCGCCGCTGCCGAAGCAGCCTGGAAAGTCTCCCGGGAAATGTTGCAGGACCCGTCCATCGGTCTGGTGGTGCTGGATGAGCTGAATATCGCGCTCAAGCACGGCTATCTCGACCTCGACCAGGTGCTTGGCGACCTGCAAGCTCGCCCACCCATGCAGCATGTGCTGGTCACCGGGCGTGGCGCCAAGCCAGAACTGATTGAAATGGCCGACACCGTCACCGAAATGGGCATGCTCAAGCATGCGTTCCAGGCCGGTATCAAGGCACAGAAGGGCATCGAACTTTGAACCAGCCGCGCCATTGCCCTGCCGTGCTGATCGCCGCGCCGGCGTCAGGCCAGGGCAAGACCACCGTCACCGCCGCCCTGGCCCGTTTGCACCACAACCTGGGGCGCAAGGTCCGGGTGTTCAAGTGCGGCCCGGACTTTCTCGACCCGATGATCCATGAGCGCGCCAGTGGTGCGCCGGTCTATCAATTGGACATGTGGATGGTCGGCGAGCAGGAAAGTCGCCGCCTGCTGTGGGAAGCAGCGGGGGAGGCGGACCTGATCCTGATCGAGGGCGTGATGGGCCTGTTCGACGGCACACCTTCCAGCGCCGACCTGGCGCGCCATTTTGGCGTGCCGGTACTGGCAGTGATCGATGGCACCGCCATGGCCCAGACGTTTGGCGCCCTGGCGCTGGGGCTGGCGCGTTACCAGGCAGACCTGCCGTTCGCCGGGGTCCTGGCCAACCGTGTCGGCACCGTGCGCCACGCCCAACTGCTCGAAGGCAGCTTGACCGAAGGCCTGCGCTGGTACGGCGCACTGTCCCGGGAAACCGGCATTGAGCTGCCCAGCCGTCACCTGGGCCTGGTGCAGGCCAGCGAGCTGAATGACCTGGACCTGCGCCTGGATGCTGCCGCCGCCGCCCTGGCCAGCAGTTGCGAGGTAGCGCTGCCACCGCCGGTGGAATTCGCTGCGCCCGAGCTGATCGAAGCCCAGCCGTTGCTGACCGGGGTGCGGATTGCCGTGGCCCGTGACGAAGCCTTTGCCTTCACCTACGGCGCCAGCCTGGATTTGCTGCGAGCGATGGGCGCGCAGTTGCACTTCTTCTCGCCGATCCATGACCGCGTGCTGCCCGACGCCGACAGCCTCTATCTGCCCGGTGGCTACCCGGAACTGCATCATCAGGCGCTGTCGCAAAATAGCGCGATGCTGCAGGCGATCCGTGCCCATCACGCTGCCGGCAAACCGTTGCTGGCTGAATGCGGGGGCATGCTCTACCTGCTCGATTCCTTGACCGATGTCGAGGGCACGCGCGCCGAACTGCTGGGCCTGCTGCAAGGCGATGCGGTCATGCAAAAACGCCTGGCGGCCCTGGCCCTGCAAACGGTCGAGCTGCCGGAAGGCGTGCTGCGCGGGCATACCTATCATCATTCCCTGACCAGCACGCCGTGGCAGCCGATTGCCCGTGGCCTGAGCCCCAACGGCGGGCGCGGCGCCGAGGCGGTGTATCGCCAGGGGCGGATGACGGCCTCCTATGTGCACTTTTACTTCCCGTCGAACCCGGCTGCGGTGGCCGCGTTGTTTGCGCCAGACCGGCAAGCCGGCATGGCAGGCGACCACGGTTCAAATGTGGGAGCGGGCTTGCCCGCGATAGGGCCATGACCGACCACGCCTACCCCCAGGCCGAGCGCGACGCGATCTACCGCGCCATCGCCGAACGTCGCGACATGCGCCACTTCAGCGGCGGCACCGTCGCCCCCGAGCTGCTGCAGCGCCTGCTGCAGGCCGCGCACCAGGCCCCCAGCGTCGGCCTGATGCAGCCCTGGCGCTTTATCCGCATCAGCGACCGCAACCTGCGCGGGCAGATCCAGCAGTTGGTGGAAGCCGAACGCATCCGTACCGCGCAAGCCCTGGGCGAGCGTTCGGACGATTTCATGAAGCTCAAGGTCGAAGGCATCCACGACTGCGCCGAGGTGCTGGTGGCGGCGTTGATGGATGATCGCGAGCGGCATATTTTCGGGCGTCGGACCTTGCCGGAAATGGACCTGGCGTCGCTGTCCTGCGCGATCCAGAATCTATGGCTGGCCTCCCGCGCCGAAGGCCTGGGCATGGGCTGGGTGTCGCTGTTCGAACCCCAGGACCTGGCCGACCTGCTCGGCCTGCCGCCCGGCGCCAAGCCGCTGGCCGTGCTGTGCCTGGGCCTGGTGACGGAGTTCTACCCGGCACCGATGTTGCAACTTGAGGGCTGGACCGAACCGCGTCCGCTGAGTGACATGCTGTATGAGAATTATTGGGGAGTGAGTCAATGAGTGTGGCCTTGCTGAGCGTCGCCGCAGTGGCGCTGGATGCGCTGCTGGGTGAGCCCAGGCGCTGGCATCCGCTGGTGGCGTTCGGCAATTTTGCCGGGCGCATCGAGCAGCGTTTCAACTCTGCGGGGCGCGGCTGGCGCAGCCATGGCGTGACGGCGTGGTTTATCACGGTGATACCGCTGACCTTGCTGGCCACGGCCTTGTCCTGGGCGCCTTACTTCGGCTGGGTGATCGAGATCCTCGCGTTGTACCTGGCCCTGGGCATGCGCAGCCTGGGTGAGCACGTGCTACCGGTGGCCCAGGCCCTGCGCAGCGGCAACCTGGACGAGGCGCGCACGCGTGTCAGTTACCTGGTCAGCCGTCAGACCAGCGAATTGGACAGCACCGAAGTGGCGCGCGCCGCCACCGAGTCGGTGCTGGAAAACGGCAGCGATGCGGTGTTCGCCGCACTGTTCTGGTTTGTCGTGGCCGGGGTGCCGGGCGTGGTGCTGTACCGCCTGAGCAATACCCTGGATGCCATGTGGGGCTATCGCAACGAACGCTTTGAGCGCTTTGGCTGGGCGGCGGCGAAGATTGACGATGTGCTCAATTACATTCCGGCACGCTTGGTTGCGTTGACCTACGCCGTGCTCGGCAAGACCCGCCTGGCGCTCACATGCTGGCGCCGCCAGGGCCCGACCTGGGACAGCCCGAATGCCGGGCCGGTGATGGCTGCGGGCGCGGGCGCCCTGGGTGTCGAGTTGGGCGGGGCGGCGATTTATCACGGCGAGTTGCACCAGCGTCCGACCCTTGGCGAAGGGCCGCCGGCCGATGCCGATTCCATCGAGCGTGGCTGGCAACTGGTGCAGCGCGGCGTGTGGCTGTGGGTGTTGATCCTGTGTGCGGGGGCGCAATTCTATGCTTGAACACGGTGGACGGCTGCGCAAGGCGGCGTTGCAGTACGGCATCGCCCAGGAAGACTGGCTGGACCTGTCCAGTGGCCTCGCGCCCTGGCCCTGGCCAATCCCGCCCATCCCGCTGCGGGCCTGGGCCCGCCTGCCAGAGACCGATGACGGCCTGGAGCAGGCCGCCTGCGACTACTACGGCGCAGCCCAGGTGTTGCCGGTGCCGGGTTCCCAGGCGGCGATCCAGCTGCTGCCGCGCCTGCGCCGGGCGGGCAAGGTCGGCGTGTTGTCGCCGTGCTACGCCGAGCATGCCCAAGCCTGGCGCCGCGCCGGTTACATCGTGCGCGAGGTGCTGGAGCAGGAAGTCGACTTCTTCCTCGATAGCCTCGACGTGCTGGTGGTGGTCAATCCCAACAACCCCACCGGCCTGAGCCTTACGCCCCAGCGCCTGCTGGATTGGCATGCACGCCTGGCCCAGCGCGGTGGTTGGTTGGTGGTGGATGAAGCCTTTATGGACAACACCCCGCACTTGAGCCTGGCGAGCCAGGCCAATCAAGTGGGGTTGATTGTGTTGCGCTCGTTCGGCAAGTTTTTCGGCCTGGCCGGGGTGCGCCTGGGCTTTGTATTGGCCGAGCGCAAGCTGCTCAAGCTGCTGGCCGAGCAGGTCGGCCCGTGGGCGGTGAGCGGGCCGACGCGGGAGTTGGGCCAGGTGTGCCTGCGCGACAGTACCGGCCACACCTACCAGCGCCAGCGCTGCGAAGACGCCAGCCAGCGCCTGTTTCGCCTGTTGGAGCAGTATGGCCTGCGCCCACAAGGCGGCTGCGCGCTGTTCCAGTGGCTGATCACCGACCGCGCCGAGCTGCTACATGAGTTCATGGCCCAGCGCGGCATCCTGCTGCGCCTGTTTGTCCACGACAGCAGCCTGCGTTTTGGCCTGCCCGGGACTGACGCCGATTGGCTGCGCCTCGAACACGCCCTGACTGCCTGGAAGCAAACTTCATGACCACCCTGATGGTGCAAGGCACCACCTCCGACGCGGGCAAAAGCACCCTGGTGACCGCGCTGTGCCGCTGGGTCGTGCGCCAGGGCGTGCCGGTAGTGCCCTTCAAGCCGCAGAACATGGCGCTCAACAGTGCGGTCACGGCAGAAGGGGGCGAGATCGGCCGCGCCCAGGCCGTGCAGGCCCAGGCCGCCAACCTGGCACCGCACACCGACATGAACCCGGTGCTGCTCAAGCCCAATAGCGACACCGGCTCCCAGGTGATCATCCATGGCCATGCCGTGACCAGCATGAATGCAGTGGCCTATCACGATTACAAAGCCATCGCCATGCAGGCGGTGCTGGCCTCCCATGCGCGCCTGAGCGCGGCCTACCCGGTGGTGATGGTCGAAGGCGCAGGCTCGCCGGCCGAGATCAACCTGCGGGCCAACGACATTGCCAATATGGGGTTTGCTGAAGCGGTGGATTGCCCGGTGCTGCTGATCGCCGACATCAATCGCGGCGGGGTGTTTGCTCATCTGGTGGGCACGCTGGAGTTGCTGTCGCCGTCGGAGCAGGCGCGGGTCAAGGGCTTTATCATCAACCGCTTCCGTGGCGATATCGCCCTGCTGCAACCGGGCCTCGACTGGCTTGAGGCGCGCACCGGCAAACCGGTGGTGGGCGTGCTGCCGTACGTGATGGACCTGCACCTGGAAGCCGAGGATGGCATCGACCAGCGCCAGATCGACAAGGCCGCGCAGGTACTCAAGGTGGTGGTGCCGGTATTGCCGCGCATCAGCAACCACACCGACTTCGACCCGCTGCGCCTGCATCCCCAGGTGGATCTGCAGTTTGTCGGGCCGGGCCAGGCAATCCCCGCCGCCGACCTGATCATCTTGCCCGGCTCGAAAAGCGTGCGCAGCGACCTGGCCTATCTGCGCGCCAATGGCTGGGACCGCGCGATTGCCCGGCACTTGCGCTATGGCGGCAAAGTCCTGGGCATCTGCGGTGGCCTGCAAATGCTGGGTGAGCAGGTCCACGATCCGCTGGGCCTGGAAGGCGCGGCGGGTTCCAGCGCTGGCCTGGGCCTGCTAGCGTTCAGCACCACCCTGGAAGCCGAGAAACAATTGCGCAATGTGCGCGGCCGGCTGGTGCTGGAAGAGGCGCCGGTCAGTGGTTATGAGATCCATGCGGGCGTGACCCGAGGGCCTGCCCTGGAGGAGGCGGCGGTGCGCCTGGATGATGGCCGCAGCGACGGTGCTTGTAGCGATGATGGGCAGATCCTTGGCACTTATCTGCACGGTCTGTTCGAGACGCCCGCCGCATGCAGCGCCTTGCTGCGCTGGGCCGGTTTGCAGGATGTGCAGGAAGTCGATTACCACGGCCTGCGCGAGCGCGATATCGAGCGCCTGGCGGATTTGGTGGAGCAGCATCTGGACACTCGGTTGCTGCGCCAGTTATGTGGCATTTGAGGGCTTGACCATGTTGCAACTGATCCTCGGCGGCGCCCGCTCCGGTAAAAGCCGCCTGGCCGAACAACTCGCCAGCGACAGCGCCATGCCCGTCACCTATATCGCTACCAGCCAGCCCCTGGACGGTGAAATGAACGCGCGCGTGGCCCTGCATCGCCAGCGTCGTCCCAGCCATTGGGGGCTGATCGAGGAACCGCTGGAATTGGCGCGGGTGCTGCGTGAAAACGCTGCCCCGGGCCGTTGCCTGCTGGTCGATTGCCTGACCCTGTGGCTCACCAACCTGTTGCTGCTGGACGACCCACAGCGCCTGGGCGTCGAGCGTGAATCCCTGCTGGACTGCCTGGCGTCGCTGCCGGGGGAAATCATTTTTGTCAGCAACGAGACCGGTCTGGGTGTCGTGCCGCTGGGCGAATTGACTCGCCGCTATGTGGATGAAGCCGGTTGGCTGCATCAAGCCTTGGCCGAGCGTTGTCAGCGTGTAGTGCTGACCGTTGCGGGCCTGCCCCTGACTTTGAAAGGTACTGCGTTATGAGCCAATCCTGGTGGCTGCAACCCTGCAAGGCGCTGGACGCCACGGCCTATGAACAAGCCCTGGCCCGCCAGCAGCAACTGACCAAGCCCGCCGGGTCGCTGGGGCAACTGGAGGCGCTGGCAGTGCAACTGGCCGGGTTGCAGGGCCGGGTCAAGCCAACGGTCGAGCAGGTATGGATCGCGATCTTTGCTGGCGATCACGGTGTGGTCGCCGAAGGCGTCTCGGCCTATCCCCAGGAAGTCACCGGGCAGATGCTGCACAACTTTGTCAGCGGCGGTGCGGCGATCAGCGTGCTGGCCCGGCAACTGGATGCACAGCTGGAAGTGGTGGACCTGGGCACCGTGACGCCATCGCTCGACCTGCCGGGCGTGCGCCACCTGAATATCGCCCCGGGCACGGCCAATTTTGTGCTGGGCGCGGCCATGACCGAGGCCCAGGGTCAGTTGGCCCTGGCGGCGGGGCGTGACAGCGTGCAGCGGGCGATCAACGCTGGTGCGCAGCTGTTTATTGGCGGCGAGATGGGCATCGGCAACACCACTGCCGCCAGTGCACTGGCCTGCGCCTTGCTCGATTGCCAGGTCAGCGACCTGACCGGCCCCGGCACCGGCCTGAATGCCCAGGGCGTAAGCCATAAAGTGGCGGTGATCGAGCGCGCCCTGGCGTTGCATGCCGGGCAGCGGGGTGACCCGTTGCAGACCCTGTTCAACCTCGGTGGCCTGGAGATTGCGGGGTTGGTGGGGGCCTATTTGGCCTGCGCCCAGGCGGGGGTGGTAGTGCTGGTCGACGGGTTTATCTGCACCGTCGCGGCGCTGGTCGCCACGCGCCTGAACCCGTCTTGCCGGCCATGGCTGTTGTTCGGCCATCGGGGCGCCGAGCCGGGCCATCGCCATGTGTTGCAAAGCCTTGAAGCCCAGCCGCTGCTGGAACTGGGCCTGCGCCTGGGCGAGGGCAGCGGTGCGGCGCTGGCGGTGCCCCTGTTGCGCCTGGCCTGTGCGTTGCACGGGCAGATGGCGACGTTCGCAGAAGCCGCCGTGGCGGATCGCCCGGCATGACCTTGCACCTGGACCTGCTGCGCCATGGTGAAACCGAACTGGGCGGTGGTTTGCGCGGCAGCCTGGATGATGCGCTGACCGCCAAGGGTTGGGCGCAGATGCGCGAGGCGGTGCTGGCGCGCGGGCCGTGGGATCGACTGGTCAGCTCGCCGCTGCAGCGCTGCGCGCGGTTCGCTGAAGAGTTGGGCGCACGCCTGAACCTGCCGGTGAGCCTGGAACAGGATCTACAGGAGCTGCATTTCGGCGCTTGGGAAGGGCAGAGCGCGGCGCAGTTGATGGCGACCGACGCCGAGGCGCTGGGCCTGTTCTGGGCGGATCCCTATAGCTTTACGCCGCCGGATGGCGAGCCTGTCGAGGCGTTTTCCCAGCGCGTGCGCGGCGCCGTCCTACGTCTGCATCAGCTGTATGCCGGACAACGGGTGCTGCTGGTCAGCCATGGTGGCGTCATGCGTTTACTGCTGGCCCAGGCCCGTGGCTTGCCCCGTGAACAGTTGCTGAATGTCGAGGTCGGCCACGGTGGCCTGTTCAGCCTGCGGGTCGAAGCCGATGGCATGTTGAGCGAGGGCGCCTGAATGTTGCCGTTCTGGATTGCCTTGCAGTTTCTCAGCAGCTTGCCGATCCGCCTGCCGGGCATGCCGCAACCCCAGGAGCTGGGGCGCTCGCTGCTGTTTTATCCGCTGGTGGGGCTGTTGTTCGGGCTGCTGCTGTGGGGCTTGAATACGCTGTTGATGGGCGCGCCTTTGCTGTTGCATGCGGCCCTGCTGCTGACGGCCTGGGTGTTGCTCAGTGGCGGCCTGCACCTGGATGGCCTGGCGGACAGCGCTGACGCCTGGCTGGGCGGTTTTGGCGACCGCGAACGCACCTTGAGCATCATGAAAGACCCGCGCAGCGGCCCGATTGCGGTGGTGACCCTGGGCTTGGTGCTGCTGCTCAAATTCACCGCGCTGGTGGCGCTGATCGAGCAACACAATGGCGCCGCGTTGATCCTCGCGCCGTTGATCGGTCGCAGCTCGCTGCTGGCACTGTTTCTTACTACCCGCTATGTGCGCGCCGGGGGCCTGGGCCAGGCGCTGGCTGACCACTTGCCACGGATTGTCGGGCAGCAGGTGCTGATCCTCAGCGGCCTGGCGTGTGTGTTGATCGGCGGTTTCAGTGGCGGGATTGCGGTGTTGCTGGCGGCCATCTGCTTTGTGGGCTTGCGGCAACTGATGATCAATCGGCTGGGCGGCACCACCGGTGACACGGCCGGCGCCTTGCTGGAGCTGCTTGAGGTAGCGGTGTTGATCGGTCTGGCTCTGTAACACTTTCTTGCATTTCCTTAATCGCGGGTATATACACGTTCCATGCTTGCCTCCCAATGTTTATGCACCAACCTGCGTCGTGCCGCCCGTGGCGTCAGCAGGCACTATGACGGCGCCCTCGATGGCTTCGGGATCAACGTCGCCCAGTATTCCTTGCTGTGTAACCTGCAGCGCCTGAACCAGCCGAGTATTTCTACCCTGGCCGATGCCATGGGCCTGGATCGCAGCACCCTGGGGCGTAACCTGCGGGTGTTGGAGGGTGAAGGCCTGGTGCGGTTGGTGGAGGGCGATGACCTGCGCAACCGTTTGGTCGTGCTCACGGAGGAAGGCAAACAGCGCCTGGCGGCCGCGTTGCCGGCCTGGGAAGCGGCGCAGCAGAAACTGATTGATAAGTTAGGCGTGCAAAAACGCGAAACCCTGTTGGCCTTGCTGGATGAACTCGCTTAAAAGCGGGCTCGTTCGAATATAAGCGGGTATATACCCGTAGCGGAGAATAATAATGACCTCGATGTGGCGTACCAGTGGCTGGATTCTTGTCGGGAGTGCGCTGATCCTGGCCCTTTCCCTGGGCGTGCGACATGGCTTTGGCCTGTTCCTGGCGCCCATGAGCGCCGAGTTCGGCTGGGGCCGTGAAACCTTTGCCTTCGCCATCGCCCTGCAGAACCTGATCTGGGGCCTGGCGCAGCCGTTCACCGGGGCCCTGGCCGACCGCTTTGGCGCGGCCAAAGTGGTGATGATCGGTGGCGTGCTGTATGCCTTGGGCCTGGTGTTCATGGGCTTATCCGATTCGGCGTGGTCGCTGTCGTTGAGTGCCGGCTTGTTGATCGGGATCGGCCTGTCCGGTACCTCGTTCTCGGTGATCCTCGGCGTGGTCGGGCGTGCCGTGGCTCCGGAAAAACGCAGCATGGCCATGGGCATTGCCAGCGCCGCCGGGTCTTTTGGCCAGTTCGCCATGTTGCCGGGCACCCTGGGCCTGATTGGCTGGCTGGGCTGGTCCGCCGCCTTGCTGGTGCTGGGCCTGCTGGTGGCGCTGATCGTGCCGTTGGTGACGATGATCAAGGACCGCCCGCTGCCGGTGGTGGCAGGCCAGCAAACCCTGCGCGAGGCCCTGCACGAAGCCTGTTCCCATTCCGGTTTCTGGTTGCTGGCCTTTGGCTTTTTTGTCTGCGGATTCCAGGTGGTGTTTATCGGTGTGCACTTGCCGGCCTACCTGGTGGACCAGCATCTGCCGGCGACCGTCGGCACCACGGTGCTGGCGCTGATCGGCCTGTTCAACATCTTCGGCACCTACACCGCAGGCTGGCTCGGCGGGCGGATGTCCAAGCCACGTTTGCTTACCGCGTTGTACCTGCTGCGGGCGGTGGTGATCGTGTTGTTCCTGTGGGCGCCGGTGACGCAAATGAGTGCCTACCTGTTCGGCATGGCCATGGGCTTTTTGTGGCTGTCGACCGTGCCGCTGACCAACGGCACCGTGGCGACCTTGTTTGGCGTAAGAAACCTGTCGATGCTGGGTGGGATCGTGTTCCTGTTCCATCAGTTGGGCTCGTTCCTCGGCGGCTGGCTGGGGGGCGTGGTCTATGATCGAACCGGTAGCTACGATTTGATCTGGCAGGTGGCGATCGTCTTGAGCCTGGTCGCGGCCGCCCTTAACTGGCCTGTGCGTGAGCGACCTGTGGCCAGGTTGCAAGCGCAGATGGGGGTTGCATGAACTCGATCGGGTACTGGGTTGGCGCAGCCGGCCTGCTGACGTTGTTGCTGCTGGCCTGGTGGGGCTGGCAGCGCAGCGGGCTGGCGTTGATGCAACTGGGTATGTCGATCTGTTAAGTTGCTTGCCTGACTTTGTTCAAGGACACCCCACATGTTAATGCGTTGGCTTGCAGTACCCGCCCTGATGATGGCCTTTGGTGGTGTCGCCATGGCCGCCGATTGCCCGACGTTGCTTGAAGGCCAATTGCCGAAGTTGCGTGCCAAGGAATCCATCGATCTGTGCCAGCGCTTTGCCGGCAAGCCTCTGGTGATCGTCAATACCGCCAGCTTTTGTGGGTTCGCCCCGCAGTTCAAGGGCCTGGAGGCGTTGTATCAGCGCTACAAGGGCGATGGCCTGGAAGTGATTGGCGTGCCTTCCGATGACTTCAAGCAGGAAGCCAAGACGGGCGAGGAGACGGCCAAGGTCTGCTACGTGAATTACGGCGTGACCTTCACCATGACCGAGCCACAGAAGGTCAGGGGCCCTGATGCGGTACACCTGTTCAAGGTCCTGGCCGAACAAAGCAACGCGCCGAAATGGAATTTCTACAAGTACGTGGTGGATCGCCAGGGCAAGGTGATCGCCAGCTTCTCCAGCCTGACCAAGCCGGACAGCCCGGAGCTGATCGAGGCTGTGGAGCAGGCGCTGGCATCCAAGCCCTGATTATCGGCCACTAAAAAGCCCCGCCTCCTGTGCAGGAGAGCGGGGCTTTTTTATGCAGCGCTGGATCAGAACTTGTACGTCATGCCCAGGCCAAAACCGTTGGCGCTGTTTTCATATTTGGCGTTGTACGTCTGGCCCAGCTTGTTGTGGCTGTTGACCTTGATGTCTTCTTCCTGGAGGTACGAGTAAGCCAGGTCGATGGTCATGTTATCCATGACCGCGTAGCCCAGGCCAACACTGAAGATTGTCCGGTCGCCGGTAGGGATACGTGGCGAACGATTAGTGTTGTTGGTAGGCGACTGGTCGAAGGTCAGGCCGGTCCGCAGGACCACTTGCTTGGTCAGCTGGTACGAGGTACCGACTGCGTAAGCCCAGGTGTCGTGCCAGTTCTGTTCTTCCGTGATGGTGCCCACCAGCTGTGGTGCTGCACCGCCGCCGTTGCCCGCAGTGACACCTTCGTTGTTGACGGTGATGTCTTTCAGGCGGCTCCAGCGTGTCCAGGTCGCACCGGCATACAGCTTCCAGGCATCGCTCATGTCCTGGGTCACCGACAGGTCCCAGGATTCAGGGGTGTCGATCTTCAGCGAAGCGTCGTAGCGGTTGCCGCGCAGCAACTGGCCTGGAACGCCGGTGCCTGGGGACACTTCGGTGTGGCCTTCGAGCTTGTACTTCACTTTCGAGTGGTAGGTCAGGCCCACGCGAGTGGTGTCGGTGGCTTGTACCAGCACGCCAACGTTAAAGCCCAGGGCGGTATCGTCACCCTTGATCTTGATGTTGTTGACGGCGTTAGGCACTTGCGGCAGCGAAACATCCGACTCCAGCGTACCGGCGATGCGGTTGAAGGTCGGACCGAAACCTACGGACACCCGGTCGTTGAAGGCATAGCTGACAGTTGGCTGGAAGGTAATGACCTTCACTTCGCTCTTGCTGCCAAAGCCGCGACCCTGGAAGCCACGTTCGTAGTCAGTGACCAGGCCGAACGGTGCATAGACGCCGAAACCGACTGCCCACTGCTCGTTGAGTTTGTTGGTGTAAAAGCCGAACGGCACGGCAGTGAAAGGCACCATATCGCCTTTGTTGCTACCGGAAGTGTTGGTGTTGCCGCTGACCTGGCTGATATTGGTCGTGGCATCAATCGCTGCAACACCGCCTGTGACTTGCTGGCCTTCAAGGCGAGCCATACCGGCAGGGTTGCCAAAAACAGTGCTTGCATCATCGGCAGAAGAAGAACGGCCTGCGAAACCGGTACCCATCCCGCTAACACTCTGTTCGTTGAGGGCAAAGCCGCTTGCGAACAGTTGGGAAGAGGCCATGGCAACGGCGAGGCTAAGTGTGGTCTTGAGCATTACTTTTTTCATTATTAGAACTCCGTGGTGATCACCGCTGCGGAAAGTATCAATAAAATTAACTTAGCGCTATAGGCTGTAATGTAGGAGATAGAGCGGTTTTGTAGGACAATCCGACCAAAATTGCCGCTTTTTGCCGAATCTTGCAAAGTGCCCGATCAGCAGGCGACCTGATTCATTGGGTTTACACAGGTTTGCCAGGCCTGGGTGTAATCGCGCAGCCGACCCTGGGGGTGAAATATTTCTTTCCAGATACGCGCCATGGCCAGCAGGTCGTCGGGTTGGGGCAGCTCGGGGCGATGTTGTTCCACCAGCGACCAGGCGATGGCGGTGGCGTAACGCAGGTTGACCGCCAGCTCCAGCTGCGGCCCGCTGAGGAAGGCATGCTGGCTGGCGAGGCCGCGCACAAGGCTTGCACGCTCGGGGTCCAGGGCCAGGTAGTTGTCCCACAGGGCTCTGTGACGCGGTTCGGTGATGCGATACAGGCCGTGGCCGCGCCGGTCGTGCAAGGCAGAACCCAGTTCCGATTGGCTGGCGGCAACTCCCAGCAGCAGGGTTTCTGCTGTCTGGCTGTGGCGACCGAGGTAAATCAGCGTGGGTCGGATCACATAACGACACAATTCGCCGGCGGCAATGCCCATAAAACCCTCGAAACCTTGAAAGTGGTCGACGAGGCCTGAGAAGGGGGGCTTGGCAGCGGTGAATCGGATCTCAGGCTCGCCGGAGGCGGATCATGCCGCCTGAGTTGAAGTGTAGTGTCAGATTCACGACGTAAAGGACTGTTTTTAAAATATTTCCGGCCGGTGGTTATAAGCGTTATATCTGTTTGGCCTAAAAGGAACTGCTGAAAAACCGAATCGCGGGCAATAAAAAACCCTGCCTTGCGGGCAGGGTTTTCGATGTTCAGCGTCGGGTCAATCAGGCAACCAGGGCCTGACGGGTACGCTCGATCACGGCCTGCAGCGGTTCTGCGCTGGAGTATTGATCGGGGTACAGGCGTTCGCTGTGACGAGCGATACCGTGTTCGTTGACCAGGGTGAAGCTGAAGCAGCCTTTGCGAGCGGCCATGATCAGGCAGTTCATTGGGGCAAAAGCATTGGTGAGGGTGCGAATGGCATCCTGAGTATGGATTTGAGTGGACATATTATTGGTGTTCCTACAAATGACACGGATAAGATCCGTGCAACGTTAAAACGTTCCAGTGACGCTGATCACCATTGATCATGCGAAGAACCCGACTGGAACAAAGCAGCCAGTTTGAAGCGCTAAATAGTTTGGCGCGCTTGGGCTGGCAGGTAGGTACTTAGGAGGGCAGGCAACACGACAGGGGCAAAGGTTCTGGGCCCAGGGTGAAGATCCTGATCAATTTGCAGGTTGGTTCGGTCAGAGTATGGAAACTTCGCGACACCCTTTGCATTGTTCAAAGGCAGTGTCGTCGCAAGTGATACCTGGAAACCATCGAGGTGGTCGATCCCATCAAGATTGACAGAACTTCTCTTTAGGGAAGCTACATCGCGGGGATTTGTTCGACCAGAATTGACTTTCAGCTTGGTACTAACGCCGCAGATAGTAATGGCTTGAAACAGGTAAAGCAAGTGTGTTAGCCAAAATACTTTATTGGGGGCCAGGCCTCGGTCCGGGCTAGTGTGTCACCGGCGTAACGTTTTGCGCCGTGTGAGGGTGGGGATATAACCGCCAGGCAGGTAGTTGTGCACATTGGTTGCGCAGTGTGTCACCAGGATGGTGCGCGGCCCGATTGACCCACGAATGCCTGCATCGAAAATTTAAGTCAATGAAAAACCTGGCTTTTTTTTATTGGTGAAAAAATCGTCAGTTTAAGCGCGGCCCCCATTCCATGGGCCTTTGCGCGAGTTAAAGCACGGTTGTCCACTGAGTTATCCACAGCTTCTGTGGATTGTCCCGAGCGCTTGCTCTAGAACGGGCGTGCAGGGTTTTTTCAGCTTTACCCGTACGAAAAAAGGAGTAGAGTGGCGCGCCTTCCGTTCTGCCCTACAGTGCTTTATGAAGTTTCGCTCAGTATCACCTTCTGTTACCGACAACCCTGCTAGTGTTACCCCGCCCAAGCGTTTCTCCTTGAAGGTCGCCTTGTGGCTGCTGGATAGCCCCCGCATCGGCGATAACCCCAACATCAAGCATTTCGCCGGACGTTTGCTCAAGCAGCCGGCTCGTGAAGGTGTGGTCGTGGCACAGAGCCGCCTGGGCCTGTTGATGTGTCGCGAGTGCGGCAATGCCCGGGACCGCCGCATCGGCCATGACCTCCTGCGCCAGGCCGCCCGTGCCGGCGACGTGGGCGCCCAGCGTGAATTGGGTCAGCTCAAAGACTGAGCTGTCCACGAAGCGCCTGCTTGGTTAACCTTCCTCTTTTACCGTAATGGCAGGAATGGCTATGGCTTTTGACTGGACCAGTGTGGCACTGGGCCTCGCCGCTGCGGCGTTGCCTCTATCGGTCCTGTGCTGGCAGATCCAGCGCCGCCTGAACGCACGCCGCACCGGTTGGGAACTGCTGGAAGAGCGCCTGGCCACTGCGCAACTGGCCCAGGAAGGCCTGGCCGCGCAACTGGACGCCAGCCGCGACGAGATCAGCGACCTGAGCCAGGCCAATGCGGCCAAGCAGGCGGATCTGGCAGCGGTACGCCGGGAAGTCGAGTTGCTGCAAATCGATCGCGATAACGCGCGGGATGCGGCCCACGCCTGGAACATCGAGCGCTCCGCCAAGGAAGGTGAGCTACGCCGCCTGGATGCCTTGTCGGCCTCCCTGCGCGCCGAACTGCGCGAGCAGCAGGACAGCCATCAACAACGCCTCAACGACCTGCAAGGCTCGCGGGATGAACTGCGTGCGCAGTTCGCCGAGCTGGCCGGGAAAATCTTCGATGAGCGTGAGCAGCGGTTTGCCGAAACCAGCCAGCAGCGTCTGGGGCAATTGCTTGACCCGTTGAAGGAACGCATCCAGTCGTTCGAAAAGCGCGTGGAAGAAAGCTATCAGAATGAAGCGCGCGAGCGTTTTTCCCTGGGCAAGGAGCTGGAGCGCCTGCAGCAATTGAACCTGCGCCTGTCGGACGAAGCCACCAACCTGACCCGCGCCCTCAAGGGACAGAAGACCCAGGGCAACTGGGGCGAACTGATTCTGGAGCGCGTGCTGGAACATGCCGGCCTGGAGAAAGGCCGTGAGTACCAGACCCAGGTCAGCCTCAAGGGCCCGGATGGCGAGCGTTTCCAGCCGGACGTGCTGATCATGTTGCCGGGCGACAAGCAGGTGGTGGTGGACTCCAAGGTCAGCCTGACCGCCTATCAGCAGTACGTGGCGGCCGATGACGAGGTGATCGGCCAGGCCGCCCTCAAGCAGCATGTGCTGTCGTTGCGCAATCATGTCAAAGGCTTGGCCGGCAAGGACTATAAGCGCCTGGAAGGCCTGCACAGCCTGGATTTCGTGTTGTTGTTCGTACCCATCGAGGCGGCGTTTTCGGCCGCGTTGCAGGCCGAGCCGAACCTGTTCCAGGAGGCCTTCGATCGCCATATCGTGATCGTCAGCCCGACCACCTTGCTGGCGACCCTGCGGGTGATCGACAGCCTGTGGAAGCAGGAGCGGCAAAGCCAGAACGCCCGGGAAATCGCCGAACGCGCCGGCTGGCTGTACGACAAGTTCGTGCTGTTTATCCAGGACCTGGATGAAGTCGGCAATCGATTGCAGCAGTTGGATAAGGCTTACAGTGCTGCGCGCAACAAGCTCACAGATGGTCGCGGCAATCTGGTCAGCCGGGTGGAGCAACTCAAGCTGCTGGGTGCGCGGGCCAGTAAAGGCCTGCCTGCCGATCTGCTGGAAAAAGCGATGACTGACGAAGATGGCGTCGCCCAGCTACCTGACTAAACACAGAACTCTATGTGGGAGCGGGCTTGCTCGCGAAAGCAGTGGGCCAGTCAACATCAATGTTTGCTGGGTCGACGTCTTCGCGGCGATGCGGCGATCCGACAAGCCCGCTCCCACAGGGGGGCTCGTTCACTTAACTGAGCGGCATTACGGCAAGCCAGCACCCGCACGTTACAACGGCAAATGCCGGTTCAGCAGTGCGCGCAATGCCGCCGGTTTTACCGGCTTGGCCAGGTAATCCAACCCCGCTGCATGTACCTCGGCCACCATCTCCGGACGGCCATCGGCGCTGATCACCACCCCAGGAATCGGCTCCGCCAGTTGCGCGCGCAGCCAGCCCATCAACTCTGTGCCGGTCTCGCCGTGGTCCAGGTGGTAATCCACCAATGCCAATTGCGGGCGCATGCCCTCGGCCAGCAACGCCGCGCATTGCGCCTGGTCGCGTGCGGTCCAGACCTGGCAGCCCCAACGACTCAACAGGCTGCGCATGCCAATCAGGATGCTGTCTTCGTTGTCCACGCACAGCACCTGGGCGCCGCTCAGTGGCAGGCCCTTGTCCGGTGTGGCCTGCACCTGCAAGCTGGTCTGTGCCTTGGCCAGCGGCACACTGACGCTGAACACGCTGCCTTTGCCTGGCCATGAGCGCACGCGCAAGCGGTGACCGAGCACGCGGCACAGCCCGTCGGCAATGGCCAGGCCAAGTCCCAGGCCCTTTTCGGCACGGGTCTGGTGGCTGTCCAGGCGCTTGAACTCTTCGAAGATGACTTTCTGTTTATCCAGCGGGATGCCTGGGCCACGATCCCACACCTCCAAGCGCAGTTCGCCGCGACGCCGTCGTACACCCAGCAGTACCGGGCCGTGGGCATAGCGAAAAGCGTTGGTCAGGAAATTCTGCAGGATTCGCCGCAGCAGCTTGATATCACTGTCGATGCGCAAGCGGCTGCCGCGCAGGCGGAAACTCAAGCCTTGCTCCTGGGCCAGCACCTTGAACTCCGCGCCCAGGGCGTCGAACAGTTCACTCAAGGCAAACGGCTGGCGCTGAGGGTTGATCTTGCCGTTTTCCAGGCGGGAGATATCCAGCAAGTCGCTGATCAGGTCTTCGGCCGAGCGCAGCGAACTGTCCAAGTGCTGCACCAGTTGCCGGGCCTCGCCGGACAAGCCTTCGCTCTGGTGGGAGAGGGCGGCCGAGAACAGTCGCGCCGCGTTCAACGGTTGCATCAGGTCGTGACTGACGGCGGCGAGGAAGCGGGTTTTCGACTGGTTTGCCGACTCGGCCACGCCCTTGGCATCGGTCAGGGCCACGTTCAGTTGCGACAGTTCATGGGTGCGCTCGGTGACCCGCTGTTCCAGCCCTTCATTGGCCTCGGTCAGAGCCTGCTCGGCCTCGCGGAACGCAGTAATGTCAGTAAAACTCATGACAAACCCCCCGCCCGGCATCGGGTTGCCGATCAACTCGATCACCCGGCCGTTGGGAAACAGCCGTTCCGACGTATGTGCCCGGCCCTGGCGCATCCAGTGCAGGCGCCGCGCCACGTGGACTTCGGCCTCACCCGGGCCGCACAGCCCGCGCTCGGCGTTGTAGCGAATAATGTCGGCAATCGGCCGGCCGACGCTGATCAGGCCGTCGGGATAGTTGAACAGTTCCAGGTAGCGACGGTTCCAGGCCACCAGCTTGAGGGACTGATCCACCACACTGATGCCCTGGGTGATGTTCTCGATGGCGCCTTGCAACAGCGCCCGGTTGAACTGCAGCACTTCGGAGGCTTCGTCTGCGATACGAACTACGTCCTCTAGCTGCATTTCGCGGCCTTCAATGGCCGCTTTCACCACCGCCCGTGTCGATGAGGCGCCGAGCACGCCAGCCAGCAGTCGTTCGGTGTGGGCAATCCAGTCGTTGTCGGCGTTCTGGTTGGGGTTAAAGCCTTTGCCTTGGCGATAGGCGAAGCGGATGAAGCTCTGCTGCGCGCGTTCCTCGCCAACAAACCGCGCGGCCAGGCTCAACAGGTCATTGATTTGCACCGACAGCATGGAGCGGGCGCTGGCGCGCTGGCTGGTTTCCTGGCCGATAAAGCGCCCGGCCTGCCAATGCTCCGACACCCGTGTACGCGACAGCACCGAGACCCAGGCAAACAGGGTGAAGTTACCGGCCAAAGACAGCACCACACCCTGGGTCAGTGGCGTGATAGGCAGCCCCAGCGGGTTGCCGTGCAGCCAGGCCAGGCCCGGGAAGATATTCAGCGACCAGCCCAGGCTATGGGCGGCAATCGGCAACACCAGGGTGTAGAACCACAGGAAGGTGCCTGCCGCCAGGCCGGCAAACACGCCGCGTCGGTTGGCTTGCTTCCAGTACAGTGCGCCGAGCATCGCCGGTGCCAGTTGGGTCACCGCAGCAAAGGCGATCTGGCCGATGGTCGCCAGGCTGGCGGTGGAACCGAGCAGGCGATAACTGACATAGGCCAGCAGCAGGATAATCACGATGCTGACCCGGCGTACCGAGAGCATCCAGTGGCGGAAGACTTCGAACGGGCGCTCGGCGTTGGTGCGGCGCAGCAGCCAGGGCAGCAACATATCGTTGGAAACCATGGTCGACAGCGCCACGCTCGCGACGATGACCATGCCGGTCGCCGCCGAAGCGCCGCCGATAAACGCCAGCAGCGCCAGGGCCGGATGGGCTTCGGCCAGGGGCAGGCTGATCACGTAGGAGTCCGGCAGCACCGAGCCGGGCAGCAGCATTTTGCCGCCCAGGGCAATCGGCACCACAAACAGCGCAGCCAGCACCAGGTACGCGGGGAACACCCACTTGGCCAGGCGCAGGTCCTGGGGCTCGATGTTCTCCACCACGGTGACGTGGAACTGGCGGGGCAGGCAGATGATCGCCATCATCGCCACGCCGGTCTGCACCACCATCGACGGCCAGTTGACGGTCTCTTTCCAGTACTCCTCCAGCCTCGGCGCGAGCATGGCCTGGCTGAACAGATCGTTGAAACCGTCGTACAGGCCGTAGGTAACAAATGCACCGACGGCAAGAAATGCGAACAGCTTGACCAGGGATTCGAAGGCAATCGCCAGCACCATGCCACGGTGGTGCTCCGTGGCGTCGAGGTTGCGGGTACCGAATACGATGGTGAACAGTGCCAGCACCAGGGACACGATCAGGGCGGTGTCCTGGGCTCGCGTGCCGGTGGCATCGGCACCGGCGCCAATCAGCAGGTTGACCCCCAGCACGATGCCTTTGAGTTGCAGGGCAATATAAGGCAGCACGCCGACCAGGCAGATCAGCGCCACGACCACCGCCAGGGACTGGGATTTGCCATAGCGCGCAGCGATAAAGTCAGCGATGGAGGTAATGTTTTCCTGCTTGCTGATCAGAATCATCTTTTGCAGGACCCAGGGCGCCAGCACCAGAAGCAGGACGGGGCCCAGGTAGATCGGTAAAAATGCCCACAGCTGTTCAGCAGCCTGGCCCACAGCGCCGAAGAAGGTCCAACTGGTGCAGTACACCGCCAGCGACAGGCTATACACCCACGCGCGCACCCGTGGCGGCAGCGGCGCGCGGCGGCGGTCACCGTAGAAGGCGATGGCAAACATAATGGCCATGTAGGCCAGGGCAACGGCGGCGATCAGCCCGCTGGACAGCGTCATGAGTACTCCGGACATAAGAACACCCGGGCATTCCAGGCCCGGGGCGACAGTCTCGCATGATGGCCGGGGTTAGTCAGTGTCGACGAAGGTCGTGTAGGGGCGGTTCCTACGAACGTGGAGGTAGGGTCTTCTGACGCAGGATGTAGATCGTCACCAGCACCGCACTGGTCAACATGAACCCGCGTGCCCAGGGCAATGGCACCAGGTAGCAGGACAGGCCGATGCTCAGCCACATCAGGCCGATGGCGTACACCTTGCCTTTTAATGGAATGCCGTTGCCGTCCAGGTAGTCGCGAATCCACGGACCAAGGCGCGGGTGATTCACCAGCCAGTCATAGAAACGCGGGGAGCTGCGGGCAAAGCAGCCGGCAGCCAGGAGCAGGAAGGGGGTGGTCGGCAAGACCGGCAGGAAGATCCCGATCACCCCGAGTGCGACACTCAACCAGCCAATGGCCAGCAGCACGTAGTGCACAATCGGGGAGCGGTTGCCCATGGGCGCCACGGGCGGGGTACTCAGTGGTGGCGAGGCTTGAGGATCGCCGGTTTTTCGTCGGGGGCGTTGCACAGCAGGTACAGGGCGGTCAGTGCTTCCGGGATCTGTACGATCATGTCGTCCATCAGGTTGGCGTCGCTGGCGATATCGGCGAACTCAGGCTGGTCGTCGAACAGGCCGGAACCGACCATGATCGGCAGCAGCATTTCGCTGACTTCTTCCTCGGCGGTTTCGAACCAGGCCGCTTCACGCAGGAACACACCTTCCATGAAGCCAATGCACCAGCCGCGCAGGTCGGAGTCGTCGGGCTCTTCGCCGAGGTCGAGGTCGCAGGGCAGCTCGAACTCCTCATCGGACGCCAATTGGCGTGAGATGTGGGCCTTGAGCTGGAGCAGGGTTTCTTCGATCTCGGTGCGCTGGGCCTCATCCTTGTAGTGCGGCTCTTCGGCGAACAGGGCATCGATCCATTCACGATCAGGCACCGGTTCGGAGCAGATCGACAGCGCAGTCAGGTAGCCGTGGGCGGCCACGTAGTCCAGCGCCTCGTCATGCAGCTCATCGGCATCGAGGAAGGCTTGCAGGCGGTTTAGTTGCTCAGCGAAGGACATTGAAAGACTACCTTGGGAATAAACGATGCTGAATTCTAGGCCTTCTTGAGCGTGCAGGCCAGCCGCACGGCATATTTGCAAGGTTTTCAGATGGGCCGCTATTCGTCAGTGGCGCCCTTTGCCGGGGAGCGCTCGGGTATACTGCCGCGTTTTGTGATGCCCCTGCAGGCCGGATGCGGTTGCGGGAAAAGTTCGCTTACGGATTATTTCCTGGCCAGGCGCGCTTTTTCAGCCAGCCTGTACAGAGGGATTTCGGTGGAATTTGGAGTTTTTCATGCTTGAACAGGCTCAACGCGTCCTCAAGGACATCTTCGGCTACGACAGCTTTCGTGGCCGCCAGGGTGCGATCATTGAGCGCGTGGCCAGCGGCGGTGATGCGCTGGTCCTGATGCCTACCGGTGGCGGCAAGTCGTTGTGCTTCCAGGTGCCGGCATTGTTGCGTGAAGGGCTGGCGGTAGTGGTCTCGCCATTGATCGCGCTGATGGACGATCAAGTGGCCACCCTGGAAGAGTTGGGCGTCGCCGCCGCCGCGTTGAACTCTACCCTGAGTGCCGAACAGCAACGCGACCTGGCGGCGCGGATCCGCCGTGGCGAAGTGAAGATGCTCTACCTGGCGCCCGAGCGTCTGGTCCAGCCGCGGATGCTGGCATTCCTGCAGAGCCTGGAAATCTCCCTGTTCGCTATCGACGAGGCCCACTGTGTATCCCAGTGGGGCCACGATTTCCGCCGTGAATACCTGCAATTGGGGCAACTGGCCGAACTGTTCCCCAATGTGCCGCGCATCGCCCTGACCGCCACGGCCGACAAGCGCACCCGCGAGGAAATCGTCGAGCGCCTGCACCTGCAGAACGCCGAGCGTTTTCTCTCCAGCTTCGACCGTCCCAACATCTTTTACCGCATCGTGCCCAAGGAACAGCCACGCAAGCAGTTGCTGGCGTTCCTCTCCGAGCGGCGCAGCGATGCCGGGATCGTCTACTGCCTGTCGCGCAAGAAGGTCGATGAAGTGGCGGCGTTCCTGTGTGAGCAGGGCTATCCCGCGCTGCCTTACCATGCCGGCCTGCCCAACGAGTTGCGGGCCTATCACCAGAAGCGCTTCCTTAACGAGGAAGGCCTGATCATGGTGGCGACCATTGCGTTTGGCATGGGCATCGACAAATCCAACGTGCGCTTCGTGGCCCATATGGACCTGCCCAAGTCCCTTGAGGCGTACTACCAGGAAACCGGGCGTGCCGGTCGCGATGGCCTGCCGGCGGATGCCTGGATGGTCTACGGCCTGCAGGATGTGGTGATGCTCAAGCAGATGCTGCAAAACTCCGAAGGCGATGAGCGCCACAAGCGCCTGGAGCAGCACAAGCTCGACGCCATGCTGTCGCTGTGCGAAGAAACCCGCTGCCGTCGTCAGACCTTGCTCGCCTATTTCGACGAAGACATGCCCCAGCCTTGTGGGCATTGCGACAACTGTGTGGACGGCGTGCAGACCTGGGATGCTACCGAGCCGGCGCGCCAAGGCTTGTCGGCGATCTTCCGGACCGGCCAGCGTTATGGCGTCGGCCATCTGGTGGATGTACTGCTGGGCAAGGACAACGAAAAAATCCGCAGCTTTGGCCATCAGCACCTATCGGTGTACGGCGTAGGCAAGGCGCGGGCTGAAGGCGAATGGCGCTCGCTGTTCCGCCAGATGGTGGCACGCGGCCTGGTGGATATCGACCTGGAAGGCTACGGCGGCCTGCGCCTGAACGATAGCTGCCGGCCACTGCTCAAGGGCGAGGTCAGCCTGGAGCTGCGCCGCGACCTCAAGCCGCAGACCACTGCCAAATCCAGCAGTACCAGCCAGGCCAGCCAATTGGTGCGGGGCGAAGAGCGCGAACAGTGGGAAGCCCTGCGTGCCTTGCGCCGCAAGCTGGCGCAAGAGCACAGCGTGCCGCCCTACGTCATCTTCCCCGACTCCACGTTGCTGGAAATGTTGCGCGAGCAACCGACCACCATGGCCGAAATGGCCCGGGTCAGTGGCGTCGGCGCGCGCAAGCTTGAGCGTTATGGCCAGGCCTTCCTGGAGGTCCTTGGTGGCCAGACCGAGGCACCCAAGGAAATCGCCGATATCCGCCACGAACTGATCAGCCTGGCCCGCGCCGGCATGACCCCGATCCAGATCGCCGGGCAGTTGCAGTGCTCGGAAAAAAACGTCTACACCTTGCTGGCCGAGTCCATTGGCAAACAGCAATTGTCCCTGGAGCAGGCCCTGGATCTGCCGGAAGATTTGCTGGGTGAAATCCAGGATGCGTTTCTCGACGGCGAGGGCGAGTTGCCACCGGTGTCCGACATCGCGCCGCTGTTCACCGGGCGGGTGCCGGAGGGTGTTTTGTACTGTGTGCGGGCCGCTTTGCAGTCGGAATTCGAGATTTGATGCGCCAATTACGACAATGTAACGAATCAGTACATTGCAAGCCTTGCCTACTGTCATAGGTCATGCTTAGCTGACTAATAATTAGCCACACTTTATTTTCAGTCTAATCCATGAGTTTTTTATGCCGTTAACCGATCAACACCGTTTTGGCATGCAGTTGGCGCAAATGTCCCGTGGCTGGCGCGCCGAACTGGATCGCCGCCTGGCTGGGCTGGGGTTGTCCCAGGCGCGCTGGCTGGTGCTGCTGCATCTGGCCCGCTTTGAAGAAGCACCGACCCAGCGTGAGCTGGCCCAGAGTGTCGGGGTGGAAGGGCCTACATTGGCGCGCCTGCTCGACAGCCTGGAGAGCCAGGGCCTGGTGCAACGCCAGGCTGTGTTGGAAGACCGGCGAGCCAAGCGCATTGTGTTGTGTGATCCAGCAAGGCCGTTGATCGATCAAATCGAGACCATTGCCACGGCTTTGCGCCAGGAGCTGTTTGTGGGGGTCGATGAAGAAGAGATGCGGGTGTGCATGCGTGTGCATGGGCATATTCTGGCGAACCTGGAAAAGACCTGATCCGATTACGCCGCTGATCAAAATGTGGGAGCGGGCTTGCTCGCGAAAGAGGTGTGTCAGTCAATGTATCCGGTGACTGAACCACTGCTTTCGCGAGCAAGCCCGCTCCCACACAAGCCTGCCCCTCATGTTGGTTCAGCGTCGTTGTTAGAACGTCTGCCCAAGATTCAGATACACCGCCTTCTGATTGTCATCATTAAACCCATAGCTGAAGTTCAACGGCCCCAGCGGTGTATCAAACCCGAGGAAGATGCTCGCGGCATTGATATAGCCACTGTCGAACTCATTGTCGTTGTTCCACGCCCGCCCGCGTTCCAGGGAGGCGCCCAGGTACAGCGGGAAGTCCAACGGCAAGTAGGAGCGTGGGGTGAGGCGGCGGTAGTAGACCGCGCGCATCAGGCTGACGTTCTGCCCGGAAATCGCATCCTGGCGGAACCCTGACAGCTGCCGCGCACCGCCCAGCAGGAAGCTGGAAATCACCACGTCGGAATCATCCAGGGTGCGCCCGTAGCGCCCGCCCAGTACCAGGGTGTCCGGGCCGTGGCTCATGGCCTTGTCCAGCTTGAACTCCCATTGCCGGTAGCGCTGGTCGGAGCCCAGGCCCGGTTCGAATTCGCGGTAGGCCAGGCCAATATCTTCACCGGTATGGGGGAAGTACACGTTGTCCAGGGAGTCGAAGGAGTACTTCAGTTCATAGAAGCCCTCGTTGAAGCTCACGCTGGGCAAGTCGCGGTCGCCGATGCGCACATCGGCCTTGCCCCAGGCTTCGCCGACGCCGAAGCGGATTTCGCCGCTGTTGCCGATCTGCCGGCCAACGTTCAGGCCAAACCCATAGCGCTCCAGACGGTATTCGGAGATCGGGTCGTTATCCAGGATCAGTTCGACGTTCTGCGCCTGCGCGCTGATATAGGGTGCGACGAAGTAACGCGAGCCGGTATCCATCGGCTGGTAGAACTCACTGTACAGCTCCTGCCGATCGCCGATCTGCACCCTGGTGAGCCATTCGGCGCCAAGGCGGTTGATGCCGTTGACGCGGTAGCTGGCGCCGAGGTTGAACGCGCTGTCGCCGCGCATGTCATCGGACAGGTTGAGCCCCAGGCGCAGGTAGTCGGTGCCGCTGCGTTTGCCGCGCGCGCTGATGACCAGGGTGTTGTCCGGGCCTTTTTTCACCACGCGGTATTGCACCTGCTCGAAGTAGTCCAGGCCGTACAGGGTGCCCATGTCCGATTGCAGGCGGGCCAGGTTCAGCGGCTCGCCAATGGGTTGGCGGATGTAGTAGCGGATCACGTCGTCGCCGACTTTCGAGTCGTTCTCCACCTTGATCGCGGTAATTGTCGGGTTGCGCTGGCCTGGGGTGCGGGCGGCGGTCAGTTCGGCGTCCACCGACCCGGTTGGGCGCAGGCGTGCCAGGCGGGTATCCAGGGCCCTCGTGGCGCGGTAGCCGGCGTCGATCATGTCCTTGGCGCGGCCAAAATCGGTCACGCCATATGCGGCCAAGGGTGGCTGGATCAGCACGTCGCCTGGGTGCAGGGCCTTGAGTTGCTCCTCGGAGTTGCGGCGGGTCATCAGGGTGATGGACTGGTTGAGCACATCCACCACCGTCGCCAGTTGCTTGCGGTTGCGCAACGGCGTGCCGATATCCACCACGATGGCGATATCGACTCCCATCTCCCGCGCCACATCCAGGGGGATGTTATCGGTCATGCCGCCATCCACCAGCAGCCGGCCGTCCAGTTCCACCGGGGCGAACACTGCGGGGATCGACATGCTGGCGCGAATCACCTGAGGCAGATGGCCCTTGCGAAACACCACTTTCTCGCCGCTGGTGATGTCGGTGGCCACCGCGCGAAAGGGAATCGGCAGCTTGTCGAAGTCGCGGGTGTTGCTGCTGTGGGCGAACATGCTCTCCAGCAGCAGCGCCAGGTTCTGGCCTTGGATCACGCCCAGGGGCAGGCCCAGGCTGCCGTCGTCGCGAAAGCTCAGTTTCTGCTTGATCAGGAAGTCCCGGTCATCCTGCTTGCGCCGGAACGGCACGTCTTCCCTGGGCGGGGCGTCGGACAGCGCTAATTGCCAGTCGATGCTCAGTGCCAGTTTTTCCAGTTCGTCGATCTTGTAGCCCGACGCGTACAGCCCGCCAATCACCGCGCCCATGCTGGTGCCGGCAATCGCATCGATGTGGATGCCTTGCTCTTCGAGGGCCTTGAGCACGCCGATGTGCGCCAGGCCACGGGCGGCGCCGCCGGAAAGCACCAGGCCGATTTTCGGGCGTGGGGCTTCAACGGCTTGGGCAAGGACAGGGAGCAGGCACAGCAACAGGCAGGACAACAGGCGGCGCATCATCAATCTCGGGGCTGGGCGGCAAAGGCCGGTATTATAGCCATCCGATCCACCTGTCTCGTCATCTCAGGAGTTCTTCATTTTATGTCCGCATCCAAGCCCGAGATTGTCATCACCTATTGCACCCAATGTCAGTGGCTGCTGCGCGCCGCGTGGCTGGCCCAGGAACTGCTGAGCACCTTTGCCGACGACCTCGGCAAAGTCGCCCTGGAGCCGGCGACCGGCGGGGCGTTTCGCATCACCTGCGACGGCGTACAGATCTGGGAGCGCAAGGCCGATGGCGGTTTCCCGGAGGCCAAGGTGCTCAAGCAGCGGGTGCGCGACCAGATCGCCCCAGAACGGGACCTGGGGCACAACGACCGGACTTCGTAGGCGACACTGCCGGCGCATGGCCGGCAGTGTGGGGTGGTTTATTTGGCGGCCATTTTATTCTTGATCCAGCCGACGACAAACGTCAGCACCAGGCCGCCGACACCGCCGCCGACGATATTGCTGCCCACGGCGGCAACATCCAGCGCGCCACCGGCTGGCATGCCGGTGATCGCCGCGACGATCTGCCCCAGCACCAGGCCGCCGACGCCACCGACCACCGTATTGAGCCCGGAGCCCAGGCCTTGCTTGCTCAGGCCGGCAATGTTGCCGCCGACTGCGCCACTGATGATCTGAATGATCAGGGGGATGAACATGTCCATGGTGAAACTCCTGCGTAGCATTAAGGGAGCGACCACTCGCATGCAGCAACTTCAAGGACCACGGCTGTCGTCGAGGAGTCTGTATCCGTTGAACGACAGCTGACTGTTGCGGATAGGAAAAGTATAGATCAGGCCATGGCCGGCGGCTGTTTGGCCTTGGCCGGGCGGCTCATCAAGCCCGAGACGACGATGGCGGCAATGATCAGCGCGCCGCCCAGCAACATGCGCAGGGTCGGGGTTTCGCTGAACAGCAGCCAGGCTACGGTGATGCCATACACCGGCTCCATGGCGAACACCACCGCGGCGGTGCGCGCCTTGAGCACCTTGAGGCTGGCGACAAACAAACTGTGGGCCAGGCCGGTACAAAACACCCCCAGCAGACCGATCCACAACCAGTCCAGGGCACGTACCTCGCCAAGGCCTGGAGCGGCGACGGGCAGCAGGCACACTGCGACCACTACGTTTTGGCACAGGGCTGCCTGCACCGGGGGAATGCTGGCGCTGGCGCGGTTGTTCAACGAGAGCAACGAGAACAGCAGGCCCGAGACCACGGCCCAGACCAGGCCGCTGGTGGCTTGGCTGGCCAGGTCGAAGTCCGGGGTGACGAGCACCAGGCCGACGCTGACCAGCACCACCAGTACCATTTCATTGGCGCGGATCCGCTCGCGGAAGATCAGGCCTTCAAGGATCACCGTGAACGCCGGGAACGTGGCGAACCCCAGCGTCGCAATCGCCACCCCCGCCACTTTTACCGCGATGAAGAAACTCACCCAGTGCCCGGCCAGCAGCAGGCCGCTGAGCAGCAGGCGCCGCAGGTCAGTGCTGTAGAGTTTTTGCCATGGTGTGCTGCTGGCAAAACGCGCGAACAGCACCAGGGCCAGCACCGCGAAAGCGGCACGGCCAAACACAATAATGCTCGGCGAGGCGGCGGCGAGTTTGCCGAAGACGCCAGTAAGGCCAAACATCAGTGCACCGATGTGCAGGGCGCCGAGGGCAGTGCGCGGGGTCATGACAATCCTTAAAGCAGTGGGCAGGCAGGCATCCAGTCTAGAGCGCCTGGCGCCTGGGTGTCTGTCGTGGGAATCGCCGGTTTTATCGCAGGACTAGCGCCCGTTGTCGAGCCGGCGCAGGGCCCCGGGCGAGCTGCCGAACGCGCGCAACATCGCTGCGGCAAACGCACTTTGCGAACCGTAGCCAACCCGCGCGGCGATCTCGCCAATCGGCAGGTGGCTGTCGCGCAGCAAGCCACGGGCCATGTGCAGGCGGCGGTTGCGGATGTAGTCCATGGGGGTCAGCCCGCATTCGGCGATAAAGCGTGCGTGCAGGCGGGCGACGGACATATCCGCCAGCCGCGCCAGATCCGCGACCTGCAGCGGGTAGGCCGCATGCTGGTCGATATGGGCGTTGAATGCGCCATAGGGCAGGCGTCGCGCGCCGGTTTGAGCCTGCGGCTGGCCATTGAGCGTAGCCAATAACAGCACCGCGCCTTGCTGGGCGATCAGTGGGTCATCCAGGGCGCCGCTCGCCAGCCAGTTGACCAATTGGCCCTGGCGGGCATCCAGGGTCACCCGGGCCGGTTGGTCGAGCAGGCGGCGACTGGCATCCGCGTGCTCGCCCAAAGATTGCACCATCCACTGTTCGTCGGGCACATCCAGCACCAGGCATTGGCTGCCCCGGGGGCTGCCACAGCTGTGGTGGGTGGAGAAGGGCAGGACCATCACCCCTTGTGGGCAAATCTCGCCGCCCATGCCTTCGACCTCGAAATCCAGGCGGCCGGCCAGGCCGAACACTAGTTGCGCGTGGTCATGGCTATGGGCAATCAGGTCATGGGTGTAATGGCGCAGCGTGAGGGTCGGTCTCATCGCAATCTCCCGGGCAGGCCGGCAGTTTACACCGCCCGACGGGCGGGGGGGCGCTGTCATCTGACTGACGCAAGACTGTCATGGGCTATTAATTGCCCGGGAGCAAGCTGGCGAAAACACCCTCGAGGTATGCCATGACCAGCGCCGAGATCGCCAAACCCAGCCGCAAGCAACGGGTTCGTACCCTGTGGATCTCCGACGTGCACCTGGGCACCCGGGACTGCCAGGCGGAACATCTGTCGCAGTTCCTCAAGGGCTACCATGCCGACAAGGTGTACCTGGTGGGCGATATCATCGACGGCTGGAAAATGCGCGGCGGCATGTATTGGCCCCAGGCCCATACGAACGTGATCCGCCGCCTGCTGACCATGAGCAAGCGCGGCACCGAGGTGATCTACGTCACTGGCAACCACGACGAGTTCCTGCGCCGCTATTCAAAGCTGATCCTGGGCAATATCCAACTGGTAGACGAAGCGGTGCATGTGACCGCCGATGGCCGGCATTTGCTGGTGATCCACGGCGACCAGTTCGACGTGATCACCCGCTACCACCGCTGGCTGGCGTTTCTTGGCGATTGGGCCTACGAATTCACCCTGACCCTCAACCGCTGGTTGAACCACTGGCGGGCGCGTTATGGATATGGCTACTGGTCGCTGTCGGCGTACCTCAAGCACAAGGTGAAGACCGCGGTGAGCTTTATCAGCGATTTCGAGGAAGCCATCGCCCACGAAGTGACCAAGCGCGAGTTGCACGGCGTAGTGTGCGGGCATATCCACCATGCGGAGATTCGCAAGGTGGGCGAGGTGGACTACCTCAATTGTGGGGATTGGGTGGAGTCGTGCACGGCATTGATCGAGCACTGGGATGGGCATATCGAGTTGTATCGGTTGGCGGATGCCCAGGCCAGGGAGGCGCAGGTCAAGGCCGAGATGGTTGCGGGCTGAAGATCGCCTCGGTCAAAAATGTGGGAGCGGGCTTGCTCGCGAATGCGGTGTATCAGTCAACATATCCATCACTGACCCACCGCATTCGCGAGCAAGCCCGCTCCCACATTTGATTCGGTTTCGTCAGTTGCGGCACACGTCTGCAATGGCCTCGGCCAGCAACCCCAGCCGCGTTTCATCAATCCCGGCCACGTTGGCGCGCCCGGAACTGACCATGTACACGCTGTGTTTTTCCCGCAGCTGTTTCACCTGCTCGGCGCTCAGGCCGGTGTAGGAAAACATCCCGCGCTGCACGCCGACATGGGCAAAGCGCTCAGACAACCCGTGGGGCGCCAGCGCTTCGACCAGGCCCGAACGCAATTGCGCGATACGCGAACGCATGCCTTCGACTTCGCTGCTCCACAGCTGCTTGAGCGCACTGTCACCGAGGATAGTCGCGACCACGGCGGCCCCGTGATCCGGTGGTGTCGACCACAGGTTGCGCGCGATAAACGCCAGTTGGCTGCGCACATCCAACAGTTTCTCGGCATCGTTGGCACACACGATCAGCGCGCCGACGCGGTCGCTGTACAAGCCGAAATTCTTCGAGCAGGAGCTGGTGATCAGCACCTCAGGCAGTTCATCGGCAAACAGGCGTACCGCCCATGCGTCCTGCTCCAGACCATCGCCAAAGCCCTGGTAGGCGAAGTCGATCAGCGGCAGCAACTGGCGCTCGCGCACGATCTGCAGCACCTGGCGCCAGTCGTCCTGGGACAGGTCGAAACCGGTGGGGTTGTGGCAGCAGGCGTGCAGCAGCACCACGTCGCCCTCGGGCACGGTGGCCAGGGTGGCGAGCATGGCCGGCACGTCCAGGCGGTTGTCACTGCCCACATAGGGGTAGTGGCTGACCTTGAGCCCGGCCTTGGCGAAGATGGTTTCGTGGATCGGCCACGTCGGGTTGCTCAGCCACACGCCACGGCCTGGCAGGCTGTGGGCGATGAAGTCGGCGCTCAGGCGCAGGGCGCCGGTGCCACCCGGGGTTTGCGTGGCGCCGGCGCGTTGTGCCTTGAGCAGCGCGGAGCCTGCGCCCAGCACTAATTCACTGATCAGGCGGCCGAAAGCCGGGTCGCCATGCCCGCCGATGTAAGTCTTGGTGGTTTGCTGCTCGACCAGGCGCTGCTCGGCGCGTTTTACCGCCTGCAGGACCGGGGTCAGGCCCTGGGCATCCTTATATACGCCCACGCCCAGGTCGAATTTTTGCGGGTTGGCGTCCTTGGCATAGGACTCCATCAGCCCCAGGATCGGATCACCAGGCACCCGGCCAATCGCGGCGAAATGCATCACTTGCGGCCCTCGGCGTCCTTGGCCACTTCGTCGGTGCGCGCGGCCATGATGAAGTCGTTGCGGTGCAGGCCCTTGATCGAGTGGCTCCACCAGGTCACGGTGACTTTGCCCCATTCGGTCAGCAGGCCTGGGTGATGGCCTTCAGCCTCGGAGATTTCGCCCATGGCGTTGGTAAAGGCCAGGGCGAATTTGAAGTTCTTGAACAGGAATACTTTTTCCAGCTGCATCACGCCGTCGCGCACTTCGATGTTCCAGTCGGGGATCTGCTTGATCAGCACCGGCAGTTCTTCGTCGCTGACTTGCGGGGCGTCGGCGCGGCAGGCTTCGCAATGGGCTTGGTTCAAGGTGGTCATAAAGGTGTTCCTGAAATCGAGTATGTGGAATTCGGTTGCCAGTCGCGTCACCCTAAAGCAACGCGCGGCCAGGGAACAGGCTCACCTGGCCTTTAAAGCATCAGTTCAAGCCGCCTTGGGCTTGGGTGGGAACAGCGGAGCGTGCAGACCCAGCTGCATGCCGCGCTCGACCATGCCCATGATGTCTTCCTGCGCCACTTCGAACAGGCGCTTGAGGTTGGGCAGGGCGAAATACAGCGGCTGCAGGATGTCGATGCGATACGGCGTGCGCATGGCTTCCAGAGGGTCGAAGGCTTGGTGCTTGGGCTCATCCGAGAGGCAGTACACCGTCTCCTTGGGCGACGACAGGATGCCGCCACCATAGATGCGCCGGCCTTCGGGGGTGTCCACCAGGCCGAACTCGATGGTCATCCAGTACAGGCGCGCTAGGTACACGCGCTGCTCCTTGGTGGCTGCGAGGCCGAGCTTGCCGTAGGTGTGGGTGAATTCGGCGAACCAGGGGTTGGTCAGCAGTGGGCAGTGTCCGAAAATCTCGTGGAAAATATCCGGCTCTTGCAGGTAATCCAGCTCTTCGCGGGTACGAATAAAGGTCGCCACCGGAAACTGCTTGTTGGCGAGCAATTCAAAGAAGGTCTGGAAGGGGATCAGCGCCGGGACCCGCGCCACTTGCCAGCCAGTGGTTTCGGCCAGCACTTCGTTGATTTCGGCGAGTTGCGGAATACGGTCATGGGGCAGGCCGAGCTTGTCGATGCCGTCCAGGTATTCCTGGCAGGCGCGACCCTCGATCACTTTCAATTGGCGAGTGATCAGGGTGTTCCACACCGCATGCTCTTCGGGCGGGTAGTGGATAAAACCTTGCGCATCGGGCTCGCGGGCCACGTAGTGCGTCTGCTTCATACGGCTCTCCTGCTAGGCATTCGTTCTTGTTATGTCCTGCTATGGGCTTATTGATACTCCGCCTGGCGGTGGATTCCACCTGCCACTAGGTTAAGGCTGTAGGAAAATTCACCAGTTTTCGTAAAGTATTCGTTACGGTTGGGTGGTTATGCACCCGGCATTGGGATTTTCGGGTTTGAAAAGGTCACTGTCTGTCACATAATCTTGACGACTATCTGCGTCCGGCGACAAAAAGACGCAGCCCGATCAGCCCTCCTACAACAAACCGGGCCTTTACATGCGTATCAAAGTGCATTGCCAGAACCGCATTGGCATCCTGCGGGACATTCTCAACCTGCTGGTGGAGTACGGCGTCAACGTGGCCAAGGGCGAGGTCGGCGGCGAGCACGGCAATGCCATTTACCTGTATTGCCCGAACCTGGTGAACATGCAATTCCAGGCCCTGCGCCCGCAGTTCGAGGCGATTGCCGGGGTGTTTGGCGTCAAGCGGGTAGGGCTGATGCCCAGCGAGCGTCGGCATATGGAGCTCAACGCCTTGCTGGGGGCGTTGGAATTCCCGGTGCTGTCCATCGACATGGGCGGCTCGATTGTCGCGGCCAACCGCGCGGCGGCGCAGCTGCTCGGGGTGCGCGTGGATGAGGTGCCGGGCATTCCCTTGTCGCGCTACGCCGAGGACTTCGACCTGCCGGAGCTGGTGCGTGCGAGCAAGTCGCGGATCAATGGCCTGCGGGTCAAGGTCAAGGGCGACGTGTTCCTCGCCGACATCGCCCCGCTGCAATCATCCGAGCATGACGACAGCGAAGCCATGGCCGGCGCCGTGCTGACCTTGCACCGCGCCGACCGCGTCGGCGAGCGTATCTACAATGTGCGCAAGCAGGAGTTGCGGGGCTTTGACAGTATTTTCCAGAGCTCCAAAGTCATGGCCGCGGTGGTGCGTGAAGCCCGGCGCATGGCGCCCCTCGATGCGCCCCTATTAATAGAAGGCGAAACCGGTACCGGCAAGGAACTGCTGGCGCGCGCCTGTCACCTGGCCAGCCCGCGCGGGCAGTCGCCGTTGATGGCGCTCAATTGCGCGGGGTTGCCGGAGTCGATGGCCGAGACCGAGCTGTTCGGCTACGGCCCCGGTGCGTTTGAAGGGGCGCGGGCGGAGGGCAAGCTGGGGCTGCTGGAGTTGACGGCGGGCGGTACGTTGTTTCTGGATGGCGTGGGCGAAATGAGCGCGCGGTTGCAGGTGAAGTTACTGCGCTTTCTGCAGGACGGTTGCTTCCGGCGCGTAGGCAGTGACGAAGAGGTTTATCTGGATGTGCGGGTGATCTGCGCGACCCAGGTGGATTTGTCGGAATTGTGTGCCCGAGGGGAGTTTCGCCAGGACCTGTATCACCGGCTCAATGTGTTGTCGCTGCATATCCCGCCGCTGCGCGAATGCCTCGACGGGCTGCCGCCGTTGGTCGAGCACTTTATCGACCAGGCCAGCCGCCTGATCGGCTGCCCGCTGCCCAGGCTGGCGCCGGCGGCCATGGAGCGGCTCAGTCACTACCATTGGCCGGGCAATGTGCGGCAGTTGGAAAACGTGCTGTTCCAGGCGGTGTCGTTGTGCGAGGGCGGCACGATCAAGGCTGAGCATATTCGCTTGCCGGACTACGGCGCGCGCCAGCCGCTTGGCGATTTCTCCCTGGAGGGCGGCCTGGAAGAGATTGTCGGGCGGTTTGAAAAGGCGGTGTTGGAAAGCCTGTATGCAGAGCACCCCAGCAGTCGCTTGCTGGGTAAGCGCCTGGGCGTGTCCCACACCACCATCGCCAACAAATTGCGCGATTACGCAGTGCTCAAGGCCGACAAATAAACCCCTGGCACAACGGGATTAAAAGTGTGGGAGCGGCGGTGCGACGATTCGACTTGCTCGCTCCCACAATGGACCTGTGTCACTGCCAAGACCGGTGTTTGCCGCAACCGGCAGAACTCCGCCGTTTTTCCGACTCGTCCTGCCCCTGCAATAATCCTTGATACGCCCCAACCCCTTGCCCCACCTGCCTTTTCCTGACTTTTAAAAAGTTGGTGCGCAAATTGCTAAAGACTCCTCAGTACATCGGTGGGCGGCAAACGTCCGTCAGTAAGAGGAATGAGCGTGGACAAGTACCTTTATGTGGCAATGACCGGCGCCAGCCAGAATGCACTGGCGCAAAAGGCCCATGCCAACAACCTGGCGAACATTTCCACCAACGGTTTTCAGCGTGACCTGGAACAGGCCCGCTCGATGCCGGTGTTTGGTGACAGCTTTCCGGCGCGGGCGTTTGCCCTGACCGAGCGCCCCGGCACCGATTTTTCCCCTGGCTCGATGGTCGAGACCGGCCGTGACCTGGACGTTGCCGTCGGCGGTGACGGCTGGATCGCCGTGCAAACCCCCGATGGCGGCGAAGCCTACGTGCGCACCGCGAGCATGAATATCGACGCACTGGGCGTGCTGCGGGCCGGCAACGGTATGCCGATCATGGGCAATGGCGGGCCGATTTCGGTGCCGCCCGAGCAAAAGGTCGAAGTCGGCGAAGACGGCACCATCAGCATCCGCGCCATGGGCGAAGGCCCGCGGGTGATGGCTGAAGTGGACCGCATCAAGCTGGTCAAGCCGGACCTGGCCAACATGACCAAGGGCCTGGATGGCGCGATCCATACCAAGGACGGCCAGCCGGCGGTGGCCGATGCCAGCGTCAAGGTGAACTCGGGCTTCCTGCAGTCGAGCAACGTCAATGCCGTCGAAGAAATGACGGCGGTGCTGGCCCTGTCCAAGCAGTTCGAATTGCACGTGAAAATGATGAACAGCGCCAAAGAAGACGACCAGGCCATGACTCGCGTCATGCAGATGAGCTGATTGCAGCGCCACTGACTACTAATTTTGTAACGCGGCGCCAACAAACAGGCGCACGAAGGAGAACAGCATGCTTCCGGCTCTATGGGTTGCCAAAACCGGTCTGTCCGCCCAGGACACCAACCTGACCGTTATTTCCAACAACCTGGCGAACGTTTCGACCACGGGCTTTAAACGTGATCGCGCCGAGTTCCAGGACCTGCTCTATCAAATCAAGCGCCAGCCGGGTGCACAGTCGACCCAGGACAGCGAATTGCCGTCGGGCCTGCAAGTGGGTACCGGTGTGTCCATCGTCGGCACCCAGAAGAACTTCACCGCCGGCAACCTGCAACAGACCGGGCAGCCGCTGGACATGGCGATCAATGGCCGTGGCTTCTTCCAGATCCTGCAACCGGATGGCACTACGTCCTACACCCGTGACGGTACTTTCCACCTGGACTCTAACGGCCAGGTCGTGACCGCCAACGGTTTTGCCCTGGAGCCGGCGATTGTCGTGCCCAACGATGCCCAGACCTTCACGGTCGGCGCCGACGGCACCGTGTCCGTCACCATTGCCGGCAACCCGGCGTCGCAAGTGATCGGCAACCTGCAGACCGCCGACTTCATCAACCCGGCCGGCCTGCAAGCCACCGGTAACAACCTGTTCCTGGAAACCGCCGCCAGCGGCGCGCCGCAAGTCGGCACCCCGGGCCTCAACGGGTTTGGCACCACCCTGCAAAGCACCCTGGAAACCTCCAACGTCAGCACCGTGGAAGAGATGGTCAACATGATCACCACCCAGCGTGCCTACGAGATGAACTCCAAGGTGATCTCCACCGCCGACCAGATGCTTTCGTTCGTTACGCAGAATCTGTAATCCAGTCTATGGGGCGCTCATAAGGCGCCTGCAACACCGTGAGGGAAGGGTCATGAGTCGCTTTGTTTCTGTTCTGGCATTGAGTGGGATTGCCGTGCTCGCGGGCTGTGTCGCCCCGACGCCAAAACCCAATGACCCGTACTACGCGCCGGTGTTGCCGCGCACGCCGCTGCCAGCTGCCGCCAACAATGGCTCGATCTACCAGGCCGGTTTCGAACAGAACCTGTACAGCGACCGCAAGGCGTTCCGTGTGGGCGACATCATCACCATCACCCTGAACGAGCGCACCACGGCGAGCAAGAACGCCAACTCCCAGGTGGCCAAGAACAGCAAGACCGGCATCGGCCTGACCTCGCTGTTTGGCGGTGGCTTGAACACCAACAACCCCCTGGGCAGCGGTGACTTGAGCCTGGACGTGGGCTACAGCGGCGACCGTGCCACCAACGGCAGCAGCAAGGCCGGGCAGGGCAACAGCCTGGTGGGCTCGATCACGGTGACCGTGGCCGATGTGCTGCCCAACGGCATCATTGCCGTGCGCGGCGAGAAGTGGATGACCCTCAACACCGGTGACGAACTGGTGCGCATCGCCGGCATGGTGCGCGCGGACGATATCGCCACCGACAACACCGTGCCGTCCACACGGATTGCCGATGCGCGCATTACCTATTCGGGTACGGGTTCGTTTGCCGACGCCAGTCAGCCGGGTTGGTTCGACCGTTTCTTCCTTAGCCCGCTGTTCCCTTTCTAGGTGATCACTTTGAATTTCAAACAGCTGATGGCAGCGGTGTTGTTGCTCTCCCTGAGCGTTGCTGCCCAGGCCGAACGCCTGAAGGACATCGCCAGTATTTCCGGGGTGCGCACCAACCAGTTGATCGGCTATGGCCTGGTGGTGGGGCTCAATGGCACGGGTGACCAGACCACCCAGACCCCGTTCACCCTGCAGACCTTCAACAACATGCTCTCGCAGTTCGGGATCAAGGTGCCGCCAGGGTCGGGCAACGTACAGTTGAAAAACGTCGCGGCGGTGTCGATCAGTGCCGATCTGCCGGCGTTCTCCAAGCCGGGGCAGGTGGTGGACATCACCGTATCGTCCATCGGTAACTCCAAAAGCCTGCGCGGCGGCACCTTGCTGATGACGCCGCTCAAAGGTATCGACGGCAACGTCTATGCCATCGCCCAAGGCAACCTGGTGGTGGGCGGGTTTGATGCCGAGGGTCGCGACGGCTCGAAGATCACCGTCAACGTGCCATCGGCCGGGCGGATTCCTGGCGGTGCCACGGTGGAGCGCACCGTGCCCAGTGGTTTCAACCAGGGCAACAGCCTGACCCTGAACCTCAACCGTTCTGACTTCACCACCGCCAAGCGCGTGGTGGACAAGATCAACGACATGCTCGGCCCTGGCGTGGCCCAGGCCATCGACGGCGGCTCGATCCGCGTGACCGCGCCGCTGGACCCAAGCCAGCGTGTGGACTACCTGTCGATCCTGGAAAACCTTGAGGTCGATCCGGGCCAGGCGGTGGCCAAGGTCATCATCAACTCGCGCACCGGTACCATCGTGATCGGCCAGAACGTCAAGGTGTCGCCGGCGGCCGTAACCCACGGCAGCCTGACCGTGACCATCACCGAAGACCCGATTGTCAGCCAGCCTGGGCCGTTGTCCGGTGGCCAGACCGCTGTGGTCCCGCGTTCGCGGGTCAATGCCCAGCAAGAAGCCAAGCCGATGTTCAAGTTCGGCCCCGGTACCACCCTGGATGAAATCGTACGTGCGGTGAACCAGGTGGGTGCGGCGCCCGGCGACTTGATGGCGATCCTCGAAGCCCTGAAACAGGCCGGCGCCTTGCAAGCCGACCTGATCGTGATTTGAGGTCATGGCCATGGACATGCGCAAGAGCGGTATCGCCAGCACGGCAGACTCGGGGTCTTACTCCGACCTGAACCGGCTTAACCAGCTCAAGTTCGGCGACAAGAACAGCGACGGCAACATGCGCAAAGTGGCGCAGGAATTCGAGTCGCTGTTTCTCAACGAGATGCTCAAATCCATGCGCTCGGCCACCGACGCCCTGGGCAAGGACAACCCGCTGAACACCCCGGCGGCCAAGCAGTATCAGGAAATGTACGATCAGCAACTGGCGGTCTCGCTGTCCCGCGAGGGCGGCGGTATCGGCCTGGCGGACGTGCTGCTGCGCCAGATGCAAAAGAACAAGCCGGTGGAAGGGCAGGCCTCGACCCTGCAGGGCCCGGACGCGGCAGAGAAGAAAGTCGACGTGCCGACCCCGATTGCCGCCGGCACCCTGGCGGATGGCCCGCTGGGCCGTTCCAATGGCCAGCGCGCGCTGTGGGCGGCGCGGGTCGAGGTCGCGCCACGGGCCGATGAAGGCACCCTGCGCAATGACATGGCGCTGATGAATCAGCGGCGCATCGCCTTGCCGAGCAAGCTCACCGATCGCCTGCTGGCCGGTATCGTGCCAGGTGTCGAGGCGCCGGCTGCTGCCAAGGCGGCGCCGCTGCGCAACAGCGCCGCCGAAGATGGCGTGATCAACGGTGCCGCGCGCACCTTTGCCGCCCGCGATTCGCGCATGCAGATTTACGGCCGCGCCGTGGCCCAGCCACCGCTGGCCCCGGCGAAAAAAGCCTTCAGTTCGCAAGACGAGTTTGTCGCCACCATGCTGCCCATGGCCAAGCAGGCGGCCGAGCGCATTGGCATCGACCCACGCTACCTGGTGGCCCAGGCCGCCCTGGAAACCGGCTGGGGCAAATCGGTGATGCGCCAGCAAGACGGCAGCAGTAGCCACAACCTGTTTGGCATCAAGGCCGGGCAGAGCTGGCAGGGCGCCCAGGCGCGCGCGATCACCAGCGAGTTTCGCAATGGCGAGATGGTCAAGGAAACGGCGCAGTTCCGTTCCTACGACTCGTACCAGGACAGCTTTCACGACCTCGTGACCCTGTTGCAAAGCAATGATAGATATCAAGAAGTTCTGAAGTCGGCCGATAACCCGGAACAGTTTGTACGCGAGTTGCAAAAAGCCGGTTATGCAACGGATCCGGACTACGCCAGCAAGATTTCGCAGATCGCCAAAACCATGAACAGCTACCAAAACTACGCTGCCGCTGGCGCATCCACTCATTTATAAGGTTTGAACCATGGGTTTGCTCAATATCGGGATGTCAGGACTCAATGCGGCTCAGGGATCGCTTGCGACCTTGAGTAACAACATTGCCAACGCCAAGACCCCTGGATACTCGCGTCAGCAGACCATGCAGACGGCCAATGGCATGTCCGGGGTCGGCGGGGTCTTTGTCGGCACTGGCACGACGCTGTCGGATGTGCGCCGGGTGTATAACCAGTTCCTCGACACCCAGTTGCAGACCACCACATCGCTGAACTTCGACGCCAAGGCCTACCTGGACCAGATCGGTTCGGTGGACAAGCTGCTGTCCGACAAGTCCACCGGGGTCGGTGCGGCCTTGAACAGTTTCTTCGCCGCGTTGCAGACGTCCTCGGCAAACCCTAGCGACAACTCCGCGCGCCAGTTGGTCTTGACCATTGCCCAGACCCTGGGCAATCGCTTCAACTCGATTGCGACCGAACTGAATAAACAGAAAGAAGGCATCAACAGCCAACTGGAAACCATCACCGGCCAGGTCAACCAGTTGACCTCCTCGATTGCCGCCCTCAACCAGCAGATTTCCCAGGCCAAGGGCCAGGGCAACGGCGAGCCGGCGAACTTGCTGGATGCGCGCAACGAAGCAGTGCGCTCGCTCAACGAACTGGTGGGGGTCAAGGTCACTGAGGCGGACGGCCACTTCAATGTCTCCCTGGGCACCGGGCAAACCCTGGTCGCGGACGGCGTGTCGAACAAGCTGTCGGCGGTGCCGAGCAAGGATGACAAGAGCCAGTACTCGGTGGTGTTGACCACCGGTGGGCAACCGATGGACGTCAGTTCGGTGGTCAGCGGTGGCTCCATTGGCGGCTTGCTGCGGTATCGCCAGGACGTGCTGATGCCGGCCATCAACGACCTGGGGCGTACCGCCATGGTTGTCGGTGAAGCGGTCAACACCCAGCTGGGGCAGGGCCTGGACGCCAACGGGCAGTTCGGCGCCGCGCTGTTCAATGACATCAACAGTGTGTTTGCCATCGGCCAGCGCAGTGTGGGCGGCTCCAGCAACAGTGCGAACTCCGGCAACCTGAACGTCACGATCAAAGACACCAGCAAACTGAGCACCTTTGACTACAAGGTGACCTTCAGTGACGACAAGAACTACACCGTGCTGCGTTCGGACGGTAAGTCCATGGGCACCTTCGACATCACCCAGACGCCACCGGAAATCGACGGCTTCACCCTGGCCCTGGATGGCAAGGGCCCGGTGGCTGCTGGCGATACGTTCAAGGTCAGCCCGACCGCCGGTGGCGCCATGGACCTCAAGGTGGTGATGACCGACCCCAACAAGCTGGCGTTTTCTGCGCCGCTGCTGGCCGAGGGCAACAAGAACAACAGCGGCACTGGCGTGTTTGATCCGCCGACCCTGACGCTGCCCCTGGATATCCATGGCGGTGCCGACACGGCGCAGTTGGAAGCGGCAATCAAGAGCTCGATGCCGGTCAAGATGACCTTTGGCGAGCGTGCCGCCGATGGTACCCAGAGCTATGTGATCAATAATGCCCAGGGCCAGCCCATTGGCACCGGTACCATCGTGCCCGGCCAGGACAACAAGCTGACGATCAATGTGCCCTACGTCGACGGCGCCGGTAATGCGAAGACGTTCGGGGTCAACACAGTGATCCGTGGCGAACCCAAGCCGGATGATAGCTACACCGTGTCGTTCAACAGCAGCGGCAAGCTCGACAACCGCAACGCCCTGCAATTGCTCGACCTGCAAACCCGCAAGACCGTGGGCGCCACCGATGGCAACGCCGGCGTGAGCATGAGCACCGCGTACAGCCAGTTGGTCTCGTCCGTGGGCGGCAAGGCCAGCCAGGCCAACGTCGACAACAGCGCGACCAGCGCCATGCTTGCGGCCGCCACCTCTAATCGCAGCTCTGTGTCCCAGGTCAACCTGGACGAGGAGGCCGGCGACATGATCCGTTTCCAGCAGTACTACACCGCGTCGTCGCAGATCATTAAAGCTGCGCAAGAAACCTTCAGCACGCTGATCAACAGTCTTTAAGGGAGTTTGAGACGATGCGTATCTCGACCGAACAGTATTTCAATACCACGACTGCGCGTTACACCAACAACTTCTCCAACGTCATCAAGACGCAGCAGCAGATCGACTCCGGCGTGCGTATTCAAACTGCGGCGGATGATCCTGTAGGAGCGGCGCGTTTGCTACTGCTGCAACAGCAGCAGGACATGTTGGGGCAGTACGCCGGCAATATCGGCAGCATGAAGAACTCGCTCAACAGCGAGGAAAGCGTGCTTGACGCTCTCGACACTGCGCTGCAGCGTGCCAGTGAACTGTCGCTGAAAGTGGCGGGTAAGGGCGGTGGCGGTATCAGCGATGCCGAGCGCAAGACCGTGGCCGCCGAAATCGGTGAAATCGAGAAGCAGGTGCTGAGCCTGCTCAACAGCAAGGACTCGTCCGGTCATTACCTGTTTGCCGGCGGCAAGAGCGATACGCCGCCCTACGCCCGTAACAGCGACGGCACCTACAGCTACCAGGGTGACGAAACGCCCCTGAGCCTGAAGGTCTCGGACACTTTGTCGATGGTGGTCAACGATACCGGCAAGTCGATCCTCGAAGGCACGGTGAATGCTGGTCGCACCCAGGCCATCGGTAGTGTCAACGATGGCAAGGTGCTGGTCTCGGGCGGCATCGTGACCTCGCCGTCGACCTACGACAGCAGCTTCACTGGCGGCCAGCCGTACAAGCTGACCTTTATCAGTAGCACCGAATACACCGTGTCGGATGCGGCGGGTAACGACATCACGTCGCAAACCCCGGGCAACGGCAAGTTCGATGCGACCAAGGAAGGCAGTGCGTCGGTCACCGTGCGCGGCGTGACGTTTGATATCGGCCAGAACCTGGGCGACGCCAAGCCCGGCGCCGAAGCGGACGCGATCTACAAGGACCGCGAATTCACCCTGCAAAGCAAGCCGGACAGCTTCAGTGTCTCGCGCACGCCGAGCAACCAGTCCTCGGCGCAGTTGGCGGGTGGCACGGTCACCAGCCAGGCTGACTACAGCAGCACGTTCCCGAACAAGGGCGCGGTGATCAAATTCACCTCGGCCACTGCTTACGAGGTGTACGCCCAGCCGATCACCGCCGACAGCAAGCCGGTCTCCAACGGCACTGTGGTACCTGGCACGCCAGCGCAGCCGGGGCCACCGCCGGTGCCCGCGACACCAGACAGCATCACCGCTGCGGGCGTGAAGTTCGACCTCACCGGCGCGCCAGACATCGGTGACCAGTTCGCCGTGGGTTCCAATACCCACAAGACGCAAAATGCCCTGGATACCCTCAGCCAGTTGCGCCAGGCCCTGGAAACCCCGTCCGACGGCAACCCGCTGGCCCAGGCCATGGTGACCGATGTGGTCAACGCGGCCATTACCAATATCAAGGCTTCGCAGGTTCAGATCGATAGTGTGCGCGGCTCCATTGGCGCGCGGATGAACTCGCTGGCAATTCAGGAAACGGAGAACACCAGCATGGTTCTGGCCAACAAGTCGACCATCGCAGTCATTGGTGACACCGATATGGCTGGAGCCTCGATTGATCTGGCTTTTCAGAAGGCAATGTTGGAGGCCTCGCAGTTGGCCTTTGTGAAAATCTCTCAGCTGAGCCTGTTCAGCAAGATGTAAACGCTTGAGCAATCCCCGACGGCCCACCGTGGAAACACGGTGGGCCGTCGTCGTTTCTAGCGCAGGCTTTTGAACAAAGCGCACAAAAATGAGTGACCTATGAGTCATAAAGCGCATCTTCACTGTATCGTGTGAAAAGGCCAGACCGCTTTGCAGGCTTTGGCTTCGGTAGTTTCGGCGGGTTTTTGCGGGGTTATCCCCTTTATTGTCAGCGCTCCTGAAGGGTTTTCAGGGGTGTTCTCCAGCTATTTTGTATTGGGAAGCCACAATGATTGGCATAAAAAGCATCGCCAGCTACGTGCCGGCAGAAGGGCTGGACAACTACGCCCAGGGTGCAAAATTCGCCAAGGATGAAGAGTTCATCATTGGCAAGATCGGCTCGGCGTTCCTGCCGCGCAAGGATGCTGCACAGGAAACCTCGGATTTGTGCGTCGAGGCAGTCAATGCCTTGTTTGCCAACAACCCCGGGCTCAAGCGTGAGTCGATTGACGCGCTGATCGTCGTGACCCAGAACGGCGACGAAGAAGGGCTGCCGCACACCGCCGCCATCGTCCAGGACAAGCTGGGCCTGCCAACCCACGTCGCGGCCTTCGATATTTCCCTGGGCTGCTCCGGCTACGTCTACGGCATCTACGCGATGAAAGGCTTCATGGAAGCCGCCGGCCTGAAAAACGGCCTGCTGGTGACCGCCGACCCGTACTCGAAGATCGTCGACCCGGAAGATCGCAACACCACCATGCTGTTTGGCGACGCCGCCACCGCTACCTGGATGGGCGAAGACGCTCCCTGGCAGCTGGGCAAGGCCAAGTTCGGCACCGACGGCTCCGGCGCACCGCACTTGAAGGTCAGCGATGGGGTGTTCTTCATGAATGGCCGCCAGGTCTTCAACTTCGCATTGCTCAAAGTGCCGGCGCATTTGCACGAGCTGCTCAAAGAGTCGGACCTTGTGGCCGATGACATCGACGCGTTCTGCATCCACCAGGGCAGTGCGGCGATTGTCGACGCCGTGGCCCGCCGTTTTGAAGATGCACCGGTGGAGAAATTCATCAAGGATATGGTCGAGACCGGTAACACCGTGTCATCGAGCATTCCGCTGCTGCTGGAAAAGCACGTGATGGACGCCGAGTGGAAGCGCGTGGCCCTGAGTGGGTTTGGCGTTGGCCTGTCGTGGGGCTCGGCGATTATCTATCGGCCGTGATGCTTTGATAGGCTGCATAAAAAACGCCCAGGGTCGAAAGATCATGGGCGTTTTTTTATGCGCGTATTGAGGCGGTGTTCTGGCGCCAGTAACCCGTGATCGCTGGCATTTTGACCATCTATAAGGCCTTGAAATACAAGGGGTGGCACAGGGCTAGTAAAAAAATTCAAAAAAATCCTCAAGCAACCTGCATTCACGACGATAACTATTACGAAGGTTCTCTAGGCCACACCCGGCGGTTGCCAGGGCCGGAAGCCGCAGTATCCAACCCACGAGGATTTCGTCATGGCTTTATCAGTAAACACCAACATTACATCGTTGACCGTTCAGCGGAACCTGAACAAAGCCGGCGATGCCCTGGGCACCTCGATGACCCGTCTGTCTTCCGGCCTGAAAATCAACAGCGCCAAAGACGACGCCGCTGGCATGCAGATCGCTAACCGTCTGACTTCCCAAGTCAAAGGCATGACCGTTGCCATCGCCAACGCCAACAACGGTACTTCCATCGCCCAGACCGCTGAAGGCGCGATGCAAGAATCCACCAACATTCTGCAACGTCTGCGTGAACTGGCTCTGCAGTCCGCGAACGGTGATAAAAGCGACGCTGACCGTGCTTCCTTGCAGCAAGAGTTTACGGCTAAATCCGGTGAGCTGACTCGTATTGCTCAGACCACTACTTTCGGTGGTCGTAAACTGCTGGATGGCTCCTTCCAGAACGTTGGCTTCCAGATCGGTGCTGATGCCAACCAGACTATTTCGTTTGGTATGAGCGACCTGAGCGCTGCGGGCCTGAAGGGTACTTACAGCGAAGCAAATGTAAAAGGTGCAACCACCTCCCTATCGGCTTCCGTTACTGCTAATGCTGTAACGCTGCCAGGTGGTACTCCAGCAGTCACTACCACTACTCCGTTCACCTCTACCGGTAACGCTGCGTGGGGCACCATCCCAGCTGGTGGTGAAACACTGACCATCAACTCTAAAGCGGTAACGCTGACAGCTGGCATGACGTTGACTGCAGCCATTACTGCAATCAACAACACCGCAGATATTGGTGTTGTTGCAAGCGACGATGCCGGCAAGCTGAAACTGACCTCTGCTGCGGCAATCACTGTAGCTGGTGGTACTGCCAACAGCGGTATGACTACTCCAGCTGTGGTTGCAGGTACTACTACCACTACCCCGGCTGTGCCTGGCAAGCTGGACGCTAAAGCTGAGATTAATATCAATGGCAAAAACGTTGCCTTTGCTGTTGGTGACGACCTAGCTGCAATCGCTGGCAAGATCAACACTGCGGCCGCTGATGTAGCTGGCCCGCCGATTGTTCCTGGCACTGGCGTTACCGCCACTGTTTCTTCGGAAGGCCGCTTGCTGCTGAGCTCCGCTGATGGCAAAGCTATCAAGCTGGGCAACGGTACTGGCGTAGCTACAAATGGTGGTGCTGGCGCACTGGCCAAGTTGGGTCTGTCGGCCGGTACTACTGAAGCCAAGCTGGGCACCGCTACTTCGGTAAGCTTGAACGGTACTGAAGTGAAGTTCACTGCTGGTTCGACCATGGCTGACATCGTGTCGTCCATCAACAGCGCCAGTACCGGTGTGACTGCCAGTAAAAACGCTGACAACACCCTGAACCTGTTCTCCACCAAAGACATCACTGTTGCTGACGGTAGCGCCGGTACTGGCTTGGCTACCTTGGGTCTGACCGCAGCGTCTGCAACTCCGACCGCAGCTACCACCATGGACACGACTGTTGCTGACCTGAGCATTCTGAGCGCAACCTCTGCTCAACAAACCATCCAGGCTCTGGAAGGCGCGATTCAGCAAGTGGATAGCCAGCGTTCGCAACTGGGTGCTGTACAAAACCGTTTCGACAGCACCGTGGCCAACCTGCAAAGCATCTCTGAAAACTCCACTGCTGCCCGTAGCCGTGTACAGGACGCCGACTTCGCTTCTGAAGCCGCTGAACTGACCAAGCAGCAAACCCTGCAACAGGCTTCGACTGCGATCCTGTCCCAGGCCAACCAACTGCCATCCGCTGTTCTGAAGCTGCTTCAGTAATAGTCGGTATCGGTTGATTAACGGAAGGGCGCGTCTACGTGCCCTTTCGTTTTTTTCAGTTTTGAGGTGATGACATGGACATGAGCATCAAGCTGAACGCGTCTTACCCGGCTGGGACAACCCAGGCCCCTAGCGCTTCCGTCACGCCGGTCAAGCCCGCGCCGGAGAATGACTCGGCTTCCACCGAGGCCCCGCAGCGTGTGGCATTAGAAAAAGCTGTAACCGATATTCGCGAGTTTGTGCAGGCTACCCAGCGTAACCTGGACTTTTCCATCGATGACACCACCGGTAAAGTGGTCGTCAAGGTGATCGCCACCGACAGTGGCGAAGTGATCCGCCAGATTCCATCGGAGACCGCGCTGAAGCTGGCGCAGAACCTGAGCGATGCCAGCAGTCTGTTGTTTGATACACGGGCTTGAGTTGGCACGAAACATGTTTCTGATTGCTGTCTGGGCGTTCATCCGCCAATAAAGCGGCAGCCGCAGGACAAGGAGAAAAGCAAATGGCTAGTTCAACGATTTCCGGCCCGGGTTCGGGCTACGACACGCAGGCTATCGTCAAGGCGTTGGTGGGGGCGGAAAAAGCGCCAAAGCAATCCCAAATCACCAACCAGCAAAAAATTACCACAACTCAGTTGTCGGCAGTTGGCACTGTAAAGAGTGCGCTGGAAGCCTATCGGGCGGCGATCGCCAAGTTGAACAACGTGTCAGCCTTCAATGGGCTGGCGGCTACCTCGTCCGAAGATAAAAACATCAAGGTTACACTGGGTGATGCAGCCTCCAGTGGCAAATACGTGGTTGTGGTAAATGACTTGGCGACTTCGTCCAAGGCAACCACTAAGGTATTCACTGGTGCGGCAGCAGTAGCCAACCCAACTGAAGAAAACCAGACGCTGACTATCACTCAGTCGGGCAAGAATTACGACGTATTGATACCAGGCGGCGCGACCCTGCAACAAGTGCGTGAGTCGATCAACACCCAGCTGTCTGCCCAAGGTATCAGTGCCAACGTGTTGAGTGACTCCAACGGCGCACGCCTGGTGATTGGCTCAAGCAATACCGGCGTTGGAACCGACATCACATTGAGTGGCAACGCAGACCTGGCAGTTGGTTACGACAAGGGGCCAGTCGCGCAGAACGCGAAGTACACCATCGATGGTATTGCCATGGAGTCCACGAGCAACAAGGTGACTTCTGCTATCAGTGGTGTGACGTTGGACTTAGTAGCGGCTGACAAAACCAAGCCAATCACCATCAACGTTGAAAGCAACACGGCTACGCTGAAGACCTCGGTGCAGTCCTTTGTCACGGCGTACAACGCCCTGATGACGAGTATCAATGCCCAGACCAAGGTTACCGCCACCGGCGATGCTGCGACTACCACGGCTGGCGCCTTGACCGGTGATGCGTCGATGCGCGACCTTGTTTCCAGCGTGCGCAGTGAATTGGTCAACGGTTCGGGCGGGGGATCTATTAGCAGTCTTTCCCAGATGGGTATCACCACGGATCAGAAAACCGGCTTGTTAAGCCTGGACGATAAGTCGTGGGATAAGGCAGTGGTTAAGGGGGCGGCTGATATTGCCAAGCTCTTCACGGGTACCAATGGCTTGATTTCGCGTATGACCAAGGTCACCGATTCCTACGTCGGTACCACTGGGACGCTGGCCTCTCGTGTCACGGATCTCAATAACAAGTTCACGGCTCTGACAACCCAGCAGGCAGACCTTGATCGGCGCATGGAGAGCTTGCAGACGAGCCTCATGTCCAAATACACGGCGATGGACACGATGATCGCCAAGATCAATGCCAGCAGCTCCAGCATCATGACCACTCTCAACTCGCTGAATAATCCCAAATCATCGAGCTGATCCCGGGCTGGCTGACGTGCTCAAGAAGGGTACGTCAGCTCCTTCGGGGGGCGAGTGCTGGATTAAAGTTTTTTACGTCCTGGTCGAAAAACTGGTTAGAGCAAACCTATTCGCCCATGGCGTGTAACGAGGTAGCAACATGAACCCGATGAAAGCCCTTCGCCAATATCAGAAGGTTAACTCCCACGCTCAGGTGTCCGAGGCCAGCCCTCACCGCCTGATCCAGATGCTGCTTGAGGGCGGCCTTGATCGTATGGCTCAGGCCAAAGGGGCAATGGCCCGTGGCGACGTGGCTCAAAAATGCGTACTGATTGCCAAGGCTATCGACATCATCACTGGGTTGCGTCAAGGGCTCGATGAAGAGAAGGCTGACGATCCTGCCGCGATCCAGCAGTTGGACAGTCTGTACGAATATATGAATACACGTCTGGTTCAAGCCAATTCCAGCAACGATCCCGAAATTATCGACGAAGTTGCCCGCCTGATGATCACCGTGAAACAAGGCTGGGATGCCATCGCGCCACAATAAGGCCGTCGGCCTTGAGGAACACAGCATGAGCCACGCACTGCAACGGATTGACGAAACCCGCGACGCTTTGGTTGGCGCACTGGCAGAGCGCAATTGGGATGCGATCAGCGAATTGGACATGGGCTGCCGTGTCTGGATCGACGAGGTGCTCAGCGAGGCGCCGGTGGACGAGGACGCGCTGCGGGAGAAGCTGGAAAGCCTGTTAGCGGTCTACCAGCAGTTGCTGGAAGTGACGACCGGCGAGCGCCAGGCGATATTTGAAGAGATGTCGCAGATCAACCAAGCGAAAAATGCGTCAAAGGTTTACCATCTGTTCGGCTGATCTGGCTCAGTTAATCCGAACATAGTGCGTCATAAATTTGACTGCTCGCATAATTTTGACTTAACTAGTGCTATTTTCAGACGTCAGGTATCCGTAGCGCAGAAAACGCCTACAGCTATCTAGATTGCCCCGATTCGAGGGCATTAGAGTTTTACTAGGGAAGTTGCTATTGCATGTGGCGTGAAACGAAAATTCTGCTGATTGATGACGATAGCGTCCGTCGCCGCGACTTGGCGGTGATTTTGAATTTTCTTGGCGAAGAAAATTTGCCCTGCGGTAGCCACGATTGGCAGCAGGCGGTCAGCTCTTTGTCGTCGAGCCGTGAAGTCATCTGTGTGCTGATCGGGACGGTAAACGCTCCTGGCGCAGTTCCTGGCCTGTTAAAGACACTCTCAACCTGGGATGAGTTCCTTCCGGTGTTGCTGATGGGCGATATTTCTTCCGTGGATTTGCCGGAAGACCAGCGCCGCCGTGTGCTTTCCACCCTGGAAATGCCCCCCAGCTACAGCAAATTGCTCGACTCCCTGCACCGTGCCCAGGTCTATCGCGAGATGTACGACCAGGCCCGCGAGCGTGGACGTCACCGCGAACCCAACCTGTTCCGCAGCCTCGTCGGCACCAGCCGTGCGATCCAGCACGTGCGCCAGATGATGCAGCAAGTGGCCGATACCGATGCCAGCGTGCTGATCCTCGGCGAGTCCGGCACCGGCAAGGAAGTGGTCGCGCGTAACCTGCATTACCACTCCAAGCGCCGCGACGGACCTTTCGTGCCGGTCAACTGTGGGGCGATCCCTGCGGAGCTGCTTGAAAGCGAACTGTTCGGCCACGAGAAGGGCGCCTTCACCGGGGCGATCACCAGCCGTGCCGGGCGTTTTGAGCTGGCCAACGGCGGCACCCTATTCCTCGACGAAATCGGCGATATGCCGCTGCCGATGCAGGTCAAGCTGCTGCGCGTATTGCAGGAGCGCACTTTCGAGCGTGTGGGCAGCAACAAGACCCAGAGCGTCGACGTGCGCATCATCGCGGCCACCCACAAGAACCTCGAAAGCATGATCGAGGTCGGCAGCTTCCGCGAAGACCTGTACTACCGCCTCAACGTATTCCCCATCGAGATGGCCCCGCTGCGCGAGCGCGTGGAAGACATCCCGTTGCTGATGAACGAACTGATCTCGCGCATGGAACACGAAAAGCGCGGCTCGATCCGTTTCAACTCTGCCGCGATCATGTCCCTGTGCCGCCACGGCTGGCCGGGCAACGTGCGCGAGCTGGCCAACCTGGTGGAGCGCATGGCGATCATGCATCCGTACGGGGTGATCGGTGTGGTCGAGTTGCCGAAGAAATTCCGCTACGTCGACGATGAAGACGAGCAGCTGGTGGACAGCCTGCGCAGCGACCTCGAAGAACGCGTCGCGATCAACGGCCACACCCCGGACTTCGGCGCCACCGCCATGTTGCCGCCCGAAGGCCTGGACCTGAAGGACTACCTCGGCAGCCTCGAACAAGGGTTGATCCAGCAGGCCCTGGACGACGCCAATGGCATCGTTGCCCGTGCCGCCGAGCGCCTGCGCATCCGCCGCACCACCCTGGTGGAGAAGATGCGCAAGTACGGTATGAGTCGGCGTGAAGGTGATGAACAGGCGGATGATTGACGCCTGTTTTTCAACCTGTTGAAAAATAAGGATATTTTTTTAGGCACGGGTATTGCTATAGCACTCGCAACGTTCCGTTTAACTGACGGTCAGCCAAGCGAGAGAGCACGATGCCCCACGCCGCCCACCTTTCTTCAGTCCCTGACACCCAGGGACTTGTCCCGTCCGTAGAGCAGATCAGCCGGCAAGGGCTTGAGCAGGCGTTTTCGCTGTTCAGCCAGATGTCCAGCCAGTTGACGGATTCCTACAGCCTGCTGGAGGCCCGGGTTTCGGAGCTCAAGGGCGAGTTGGCGGTGGTCAGCGCCCAGCGCATGCAAGAGCTGGCCGAGAAAGAGCGCCTGGCCAATCGCCTGCAAAACCTCCTCGACCTGTTGCCCGGTGGCGTGATCGTGATCGACGACCAGGGCCGCGTGCGCGAAGCCAACCCGGCAGCCTGCGACCTGCTGGGCCTGCCGCTGGAAGGCGAGCTGTGGCGCCATGTCATCACCCGCTGCTTTGCCCCCCGTGAAGACGACGGTCACGAAATTTCCCTCAAGGACGGGCGCCGCCTGTCCATCGCCACCCGTTCCCTGGATGCCGAGCCCGGCCAACTGGTGCTGCTCAACGACCTGACAGAAACCCGGCACCTGCAGGACCAATTGGCGCGCCATGAACGCCTGTCGTCCCTGGGGCGGATGGTCGCTTCTCTGGCGCATCAGATTCGCACGCCGTTGTCCGCCGCGTTGATCTACGCCAGTCATTTGACTGATGAGCAATTGCCAGCCGCCACCCATCAGCGGTTTGCCGGGCGGCTCAAGGAGCGCCTGCATGAGTTGGAGCACCAGGTGCGCGACATGCTGGTCTTCGCCCGGGGCGAGTTGCCGCTGACCGACCGCGTCACGCCCGCCGCCTTGCTGCAGGCGCTGCAAGCCGCCGCCGCCACCCATGTCCAGGAAGCGTCGGTGCGCTGGCAGTGCGACAGCCATTGGGGCGAGTTGCTGTGCAACCGCGACACCCTGGTAGGCGCGCTGCTCAACCTGATCGAAAACGCCAGCCAGGCCAGCGGCCCGGGGGCGCGGCTCAAAGTGCACCTGTACAGCCGCGGGCAAACCCTGCGCCTGTGCATCAGCGACAGCGGCAGCGGGATTGATCCGGCGGTGCTGCAACGCCTGGGCGAACCTTTCTTTACCACCAAGACCAACGGGACCGGCCTGGGGCTGACCGTGGTCAAGGCAGTGGCCCGTGCTCATCAGGGAGAATTGCAGTTGCGCTCCCGTGTGGGGCGCGGCACCTGTGCATTGATAACGCTGCCGCTGTTTTCAGGCGCGGCAAGCGCGGAGTAAGGATAAATGGCTATCAAGGTTTTACTGGTTGAAGACGATCGCGCCCTGCGTGAAGCACTGGCTGACACGCTGCTGTTGGCGGGCCATGACTATCGGGCGGTCGGTTCGGCCGAGGAAGCCTTGGCGGCGGTGGAGCAAGAGTCCTTCAGCCTGGTGGTCAGTGACGTCAACATGCCCGGCATGGACGGTCACCAGTTGCTCGGCCTGCTGCGCGCACGCCAACCGCAACTGCCGGTACTGTTGATGACCGCCCACGGCGCGGTAGAGCGCGCGGTCGATGCCATGCGCCAGGGCGCGGCGGACTACCTGGTCAAGCCATTCGAGCCCAAGGCGCTGATCGAGCTGGTGGCGCGCCATGCGCTTGGCGTGGTGGGCGCGGCAGACGGCGAGGGCCCGATCGCCTTCGAGCCGGCCAGTGCGCAATTGCTCGAGCTGGCGGCCAAGGTCGCCCGCAGTGACTCCACGGTGCTGATCTCTGGTGAGTCGGGTACCGGCAAGGAAGTGTTGGCGCGCTACATCCACCAGCAATCCCATCGGGCCAGCCAGCCGTTTATCGCGATCAACTGCGCGGCAATCCCCGACAACATGCTCGAAGCCACCTTGTTCGGCCATGAAAAAGGCTCGTTCACCGGCGCCATTGCCGCCCAGGCCGGCAAGTTCGAGCAGGCCGATGGCGGCACCATCCTGCTCGACGAAATCTCCGAAATGCCCCTGGGCCTGCAAGCCAAGCTGCTGCGCGTGCTGCAAGAGCGCGAAGTGGAGCGGGTGGGGGCGCGCAAGCCGATCCAGCTGGATATCCGCGTGGTCGCCACCACCAACCGCGACCTTACCGGCGAAGTGGCGGCGGGGCGCTTTCGTGAAGATCTGTTCTACCGGCTTTCGGTGTTCCCGCTGGCCTGGCGCCCGCTGCGTGAGCGCCCGGCCGACATCGTGCCACTGGCCGAGCGCCTGCTGAGCAAGCACGTCAATAAAATGAAGCACGCCCAGGCGCGCCTGTCGGCCGAGGCTCAGGCCTGCCTGATCAGTTACCCATGGCCTGGCAACGTGCGCGAACTGGACAACGCGATCCAGCGCGCGCTGATTTTGCAGCAGGGCGGCCTGATCCAGCCCCAGGACTTCTGCCTGGCCGTCGGCGCCGGTTCTGCGCCGATGCCGAGCCTGGCCCCAACCCCGCTGGAAAGCGCCCCGGCCGAGGCTGCCGGTGGCCTGGGCGACGACCTGCGGCGCCGTGAATTCCAGATGATCATCGACACCCTGCGCGCCGAGCGTGGCCGGCGCAAAGAGGCGGCCGAGCGCCTGGGCATCAGCCCGCGCACCCTGCGCTACAAGCTGGCGCAAATGCGCGATGCCGGGATGGATGTGGAAGCGTTCCTTTTCGCCAGCTGAGATACACATTGGCTGACAAGGTTTGTTGGCTTTTCTTACGAGTTGCCAGGGAGCTGGCACCCTTGTTGCTACTACCCGTACTAACCGCTGCGTAGTGTCAAAAAATTGCGGGTCGTCGGAGAGAGAAGTTCATGAGCCAAGGTGTTGAGTTCAATCGGTTGATGTTGGATATGCGTTCCATGCAAATGGACGCCATGTCCCAGCCGAAATCCGTCGCGCAAGTGCCGGAATTGGGCCAAAGCAGCTTTGCCGACATGCTCGGTCAAGCCATCAACAAAGTCAGCGACACCCAGCAGGCGTCCACTCAATTGTCGACGGCCTTTGAAATCGGCAAGAGCGGCGTGGATCTCACCGACGTGATGATCGCTTCGCAAAAAGCCAGCGTTTCCTTCCAGGCTCTGACCCAAGTGCGTAACAAGCTGGTTCAGGCTTATCAAGACATCATGCAGATGCCGGTTTAAGGACGAGATTTAAGTCATGGCAGAAGCAGTCGTGGATAACGTACCCGCCAAGACAGACGGCAAGCCGCCGCTGTTTGGCCTGTCGTTCCTGGAAAACCTCTCCGAAATGACCATGTTGCGTCAGGTGGGCCTGATGGTCGGCCTGGCTGCCAGCGTGGCGATTGGTTTTGCCGTGGTGTTGTGGTCCCAGCAACCCGATTACCGGCCGCTTTATGGCAGCCTGGCGGGGATGGACGCCAAGCAGGTCATGGAAACCCTGGCCGCCTCCGATATCGCCTACACCATCGAACCCAACTCTGGCGCCTTGCTGGTCAAGGCCGACGACGTCGCCCGTGCCCGCCTGAAGCTGGCCGGCGCGGGTGTGGCGCCGACCGATGGCAACATCGGCTTTGAGATTCTCGATAAAGACCAGGGCCTGGGTACCAGCCAGTTCATGGAAGCCACCCGCTACCGTCGCGGCCTGGAAGGCGAACTGGCGCGCACCATCGCCAGCCTGAATAACGTCAAGGGTGCCCGTGTGCACCTGGCCATCCCGAAAAGCTCGGTATTCGTGCGCGACGAGCGCAAGCCCAGCGCCTCGGTATTGGTCGAGCTGTTTGCCGGGCGCTCCCTGGAGCCGGGCCAGGTCCTGGCCATCGTCAATCTGGTGGCGACCAGCGTGCCCGAGTTGAGCAAGTCGCAGATCACCGTGGTCGACCAGAAGGGCAACCTGCTCTCCGACCAGGCGGAAAACTCCGCGCTGACCATGGCCGGCAAGCAGTTCGACTACAGCCGCCGCATGGAAAGCATGCTCACCCAGCGTGTGCACAACATCTTGCAACCGGTGCTGGGCAACGACCGCTACAAGGCTGAAGTGTCTGCCGACGTGGACTTCAGCGCCGTCGAGTCGACTTCCGAGCAGTTCAACCCCGACCAGCCGGCCCTGCGCAGCGAGCAATCGACCAGCGAGCAGCGCACCGCCGCCAATGGTCCGCCGCAAGGTGTACCCGGCGCCCTGAGCAATCAGCCGCCAGCCCCGGCCAGTGCCCCGCAAACCACCGGTGGCGCCGCCGCGACCGCCAGTGCCGTGCAGCCGGGCCAGCCACTGCTGGACGCCAACGGCCAGCAAATCATGGACCCGGCCACCGGCCAGCCGATGCTCGCGCCATACCCGGCCGACAAGCGCCAGCAGTCCACCAAGAACTTCGAGCTGGACCGCTCCATCAGCCACACCAAGCAACAGCAAGGGCGCTTGAACCGCCTGTCGGTGTCGGTGGTGGTGGACGACCAGGTCAAGATCAACGCCGCCAACGGCGAAACTACCCGCGCGCCGTGGACCGCCGATGAATTGGCGCGCTTCACCCGCCTGGTGCAGGACGCCGTGGGCTTCGATGCCAGCCGTGGCGACAGCGTCAGCGTGATCAACATGCCGTTCTCCCTGGAGCGCGCTGAGGTGATCGCCGATATTCCGTTCTACTCTCAACCCTGGTTCTGGGACATCGTCAAGCAAGTGCTGGGGGTGTTGTTCATCCTGGTGCTGGTGTTTGGCGTGCTGCGCCCTGTGCTCAACAACATCACCGGCCACGGCAAGAAGCAGTTGGCGCCGTTCGGCGATGTCGAGTTGGGTGGCATGGGCGGCCTGGATGGCGAACTGGCCAACGACCGCGTCAGCCTCGGCGGGCCGCAGAGCATTCTGCTGCCAAGCCCGAGCGAAGGGTATGACGCGCAGTTGAATGCAATCAAAAGTCTGGTGGCAGAAGATCCGGGTCGTGTGGCCCAGGTCGTGAAAGAGTGGATCAACGCAGATGAGTGATAATCGAGCCTCTGTTGCCAAGCTGACCCGGGTCGACAAAGCCGCCGTGCTGTTGCTGTCCCTGGGTGAGACCGACGCGGCCCAAGTGCTGCGCCATATGGGCCCCAAGGAAGTGCAACGGGTCGGCGTAGCCATGGCGCAGATGCGCAATGTGCACCGTGAGCAAGTCGAGCAGGTGATGAGCGAGTTCGTCGAGATCGTCGGCGACCAGACCAGCCTGGGCGTCGGCTCCGACAGCTATATCCGCAAGATGCTCACCTCGGCCCTGGGCGAAGACAAGGCCAACGGCCTGATCGACCGCATCCTGCTGGGCGGCAACACCAGTGGCCTGGACAGCCTCAAGTGGATGGAGCCGCGGGCGGTGGCGGACGTGATCCGTTACGAGCACCCGCAGATCCAGGCGATTGTCGTGGCTTACCTGGACCCGGACCAGGCCGGCGAAGTACTCGGCCATTTCGACCACAAGGTGCGCCTGGACATCATCCTGCGCGTCTCGTCGTTGAATACCGTGCAACCGGCGGCCTTGAAAGAACTGAACACGATCCTGGAGAAGCAGTTCTCCGGCAACTCCAACGCGGCCCGCACCACCCTGGGTGGTATCAAGCGCGCGGCCGACATCATGAACTTCCTCGACAGTTCGGTGGAAGGCCAGTTGATGGACTCGATCCGCGAGATCGACGACACCCTGTCGGTGCAGATCGAAGACCTGATGTTTGTGTTCAACAACCTGTCCGATGTCGACGACCGTGGCATCCAGGCGTTGCTGCGCGAAGTGTCCTCCGATGTGCTGGTGCTGGCCCTCAAGGGTTCGGACGAGGGCGTCAAGGAAAAGATCTTCAAGAACATGTCCAAGCGTGCCTCCGAACTGTTGCGCGACGACCTCGAAGCCAAGGGCCCGGTGCGCGTCAGCGACGTGGAAACCGCGCAGAAAGAAATCCTCACCATTGCCCGCCGTATGGCCGAAGCCGGAGAAATCGTTCTCGGCGGGAAGGGCGGCGAAGAAATGATCTAAGGCCCAGCGCATGTCGAACAATGATGAGACGCCCAGCGATCTGATTCGCGCCCGGGACGTCGGCGGGTTCGACGTCTGGTCGCTGCCCAGCTTCGACCCGCACAAGCCTGAGCCCGAGCCTGAGCCGGTGGAAGAAGTGCCGGTGGAAATGGAAGAAGTGCCCCTGGACGAAGTCCAGCCACTGACCCTCGAAGAGCTCGAAAGCATCCGCCAGGAGGCTTACAACGAAGGCTTTGCCACTGGCGAGAAAGAAGGTTTCCACAGCACCACCCTCAAGGTCCGCCAGGAAGCTGACGCGGCCCTCAGTGTGAAACTGGCCAGCCTGGAGCGCCTGATGGGCAGCCTGTTTGCGCCGATTGCCGAGCAGGACTCGCAATTGGAAAAAGCCATGGTGAGCCTGGTGGAGCACATCACTCGCCAGGTTATCCAGCGTGAACTGGCGCTGGACTCCAGCCAGATTGAAAGCGTGATGCGCGAAGCCCTCAAGCTGCTGCCCCTGGGCGTCGGCAACGTGCGGCTGTACATCAACCCGCAGGATTTCGAGCAGGTCAAAGCCCTGCGCGAGCGTCATGAGGAAACCTGGCGGATTGTCGAGGATGCCGCGTTGCAGCCCGGTGGTTGCCGGGTCGAGACCGAGCACAGCCGGATCGATGCTACGGTCGAGACGCGCATCACGCAGATCATGGCCAAGCTGTTCGACCAGTTGCACGAACAGGCCCTGCACCCAGCGGCGCCCGACCTGAGCACCGACCTGGACGCGCCTGATGCGCCTTGACCGCACCAGCTTCGCCAAGCGCCTGGGCGGTTATATCGAAGCCACCGAGTTGCCCGGCCAGCCGATCCTTGAAGGCCGCCTGCTGCGCATGGTCGGCCTGACCCTCGAAGCCGAAGGCCTGCGCGCCGCCATGGGCAGCCGCTGCCTGGTGATCAACGATGACAGTTACCACCCGGTACAGGTGGAAGCGGAAGTCATGGGCTTTTCCGGCAACAAGATTTTCCTGATGCCAGTCGGCAGCCTCGCCGGCATCGCGCCGGGCGCGCGGGTCGTGCCGCTGGCCGATACCGGGCGCCTGCCGATGGGCATGAGCATGCTCGGGCGGGTACTCGACGGCGCCGGCCGTGCGCTGGACGGCAAGGGCGGGATGAAGGCCGAAGACTGGGTGCCGATGGACGGCCCGACCATCAACCCGCTCAAGCGCAACCCCATCAGCCAGCCGCTGGACGTGGGCATTCGCTGTATCAACGGTTTATTGACGGTCGGTCGCGGCCAGCGCCTGGGCCTGTTCGCCGGTACCGGCGTGGGCAAGAGTGTGCTGCTGGGCATGATGACGCGCTTTACCGAGGCCGACATCATCGTGGTCGGGTTGATCGGCGAGCGGGGCCGTGAGGTGAAGGAGTTCATCGAGCATATCCTCGGTGAAGAAGGCCTCAAGCGCTCGGTGGTGGTGGCGTCCCCGGCGGACGACGCGCCGCTGATGCGTCTGCGCGCGGCCATGTACTGCACGCGGATTGCCGAATATTTTCGCGACAAGGGCAAGAATGTCCTGTTGCTGATGGACTCGCTCACGCGTTTCGCCCAGGCCCAGCGGGAAATCGCCCTGGCCATTGGCGAGCCGCCGGCGACCAAGGGTTATCCGCCGTCCGTGTTCGCCAAGCTGCCCAAGCTGGTGGAGCGGGCGGGGAATGCCGAGGCCGGTGGCGGCTCGATCACGGCGTTCTACACCGTGTTGTCCGAAGGCGATGACCAGCAGGACCCGATTGCCGACTCGGCGCGGGGCGTGCTCGACGGGCACATCGTGCTGTCGCGGCGCCTGGCCGAGGAAGGGCATTACCCGGCCATCGATATCGAGGCCTCCATCAGCCGGGTCATGCCGTCGGTGGTTAGCGCCGAGCATATGACCCGCGCCCAGCAGTTCAAGCAGTTGTGGTCGCGCTACCAGCAGAGTCGCGACCTGATCAGCGTCGGCGCCTATGTGGCCGGCGGCGACCGCGAGACCGACCTGGCGATTGCCCTGCAGCCGCAACTGGTGACCTACCTGCGCCAGGGCCTGAACGACAACATCAGCATGGCCGAAAGCGAAGCGCACCTGGCCTCGGTGTTCGCGCCTGCGCCTGGCGGTTAACCGGCCATGGCAACCAGTCGCGCCGCGCGCCTTGCTCCCGTGGTGGAGATGGCCGAAAGCGCCGAACGCACCGCCGCCCAGCGCCTGGGGCATTTCCAGGGCCAGGTACGCCTGGCCGAGAGCAAACTGGGCGACCTGGAGCGCTTTCGGGGCGAATACCAGCAGCAGTGGATCGATCGCGGCAGCAAGGGGGTTTCCGGGCAGTGGCTGATGAACTACCAGCACTTTCTCAACCAGCTGGAAAGCGCCGTCGGCCAGCAGCGCCAGAGCCTGGCCTGGCACCAGAACAACCTGGACAAGGCCCGCGAAGGCTGGCAACAGGCCTACGCCCGGGTCGAAGGCCTGCGCAAGCTGGTGCAGCGCTACATCGACGAAGCACGGGCGCTGGAGGACAAGCGCGAGCAGAAGTTGCTCGATGAACTGTCCCAGCGCCTGCCGCGTCAGGATCAATACTAGCCACGCCGGCAGGCAAAAATTGCGATAGCTATGAGTATTTACACAACCCCAGGAACCATCAAAGAGTTGTGTAGAGGCTCATGCTGCGCTAGCGGTGGGTCAGTCGCTCATTTGTTTCTGATAAACCGCTATCCAGGGCTTGCCCTAATGCCCGTCAGTCAAGCCCGCTCCCACACTTGATCTGTGGTGGTGCCAACATTCTCTGCCCCAGTGAGATCCCCTGTGGGAGCGGGCTTGCCCGCGAAAGCGGCAGTCCAGTCACTACTTCTGGCACCTGATCCACCGCCACCGCAGGCAAGCCACACACATTTGATCTTCACTGCGTTGAGCATTGCGTTCGCTTGACTGATCAGCATCAGGCCAAGCCCGCACCACCCAAGCGCGCCACCCATTTGATTGTGTTTGTTGCCCACTCTGCGATCACCTGCTAAACCTTGTTGCACCTACCCACGACAAGGAAGCAGTCGTATGTCAGTCGCGTCAGAAGTGTCCCTGGATGGGAAGGAGTTGACGATCGCAATCAAGGGCCGGTTCGATTTCGGCAGTCACCAGGCCTTTCGTGATGCCTATGAGCGGTTCTACAAGGTCCCCCAGACCTACATCGTGGACTTGAAAGAGGCCACCTATCTCGACAGTTCGGCCCTGGGCATGCTCCTGTTGCTGCGCGATCATGCGGGTAACGCGGCAGATGTGCGTGTGATCAACAGCAACTCTGACGTGCGCAAGATCCTCGCGATCTCCAACTTCGACAAACTGTTTGCTATCAGTTGAGCGCCCAGGCTCCCGAAACCCTGACCGTGCTGATCGCTGAAGACAGCGCTACCGATCTTTTGTTGCTCTCGACCATCGTGCGCGGCCAGGGCCATCAAGTGCTCACCGCCAGTGACGGCGCGCAAGCGGTGCAGGTATTTGCCCGCGAGCGCCCGCAGTTGGTGTTGATGGATGCCTTGATGCCGGTGATGGATGGCTTCGAGGCGGCCCGGCAGATCAAGCAGTTGGCCGGCGAGGCGCTGGTGCCGATCATCTTCCTCACGTCCCTGCGTGAGAGTGAAGCCCTGGCACGCTGCCTGGATGCCGGCGGCGATGACTTCCTGGCCAAACCCTACAACCGGATCATCCTGGCGGCGAAGATCAATGCCATGGACCGCCTGCGCCGGTTGCAGGCCACCGTACTTGAGCAGCGCGACCAGATCGCCCGGCACCATGACTACCTGCTGCATGAGCAGCGGGTGGCCAAGGCGGTGTTCGACAATGTCGCCCACTCCGGCTGCCTGAATGCCGCGCGCAACATCCGTTACCTGCAATCGCCCTATGCGCTGTTCAATGGCGACCTGCTGCTGGCGGCCTACACGCCGTCGGGCGATATGCATGTGTTGCTGGGCGATTTCACTGGCCATGGCTTGCCGGCCGCCGTCGGCGCGATGCCCCTGGCCGAGGTGTTCTATGGCATGACCGCCAAGGGCTACGGCCTGGCGCAGACCCTGCGGGAGATGAACGCCAAGCTTAAGCGCATCCTGCCGGTGGACATGTTCTGCTGCGCCACGCTGCTGTGCCTCAGTGTGCAGCGGCGGGTGGTGGAGGTGTGGAACGGCGGCATGCCCGATGGCTATGTGCATGACGTGGCCACGGGGCGCCGAACGCCGCTGGTGTCGCGGCATTTGCCGCTGGGCGTGCTGGCCCCCGAGGCCTTTGATGACCGCACCGAGGTCTGGCCGATGGCCTTGGGCGACCGGGTGTTCCTGCTGTCTGATGGCGTGATCGATACTGCTGATGCCAACGAGCAATTGTTTGGGGTGGAGCGCTTGCAGCAGGTGTTTTCTGCCAACCGCGAGCCCGAGCGCCTGTTTGTCGAGATCGAGCAGGCGCTGGCCGCGTTCCGTGGCCAGGTGCGGGACGATATCAGCATGGTCGAGATCCGTTTGCTGGCCGAGCAGCCCCTGTACCCGGCGACCCTGCTGTACACCGACAGCGGGCAGTCGTGCCCGCTGGACTGGTCGGTGAGTTTCGAGTTTCGGGCCGAGACCCTCAAGCGTTACAACCCGTTGCCGTACCTGTTGCAGTTACTCCTGGAAATCCACGGCCTGCGCGGCCAGAGCGGGGCGCTGTACAGCGTGATGGCCGAGCTGTACTCCAATGCCCTGGAACATGGTGTGCTGGGCCTGGACTCCCAGCTCAAGCGCGATGTGCAAGGCTTTGCCCGCTATTATCGCCAGCGCAACGAGCGGCTCGACCAGTTGAGCAGTGGCTACGTGCGTGTGCACCTGGACGTGGTGCCGACCGAGGCGGGCGGGAGCCTGAGCCTGCGTATCGAAGACAGCGGCCCGGGCTTTGATGTGGAAAAAGTCCTGGCGCGACCGCTGGATGTCGACCGCCTGTCCGGGCGCGGGCTGAGCCTGGTGCGGCAACTGAGCAGCAATGTACGCTGGGCGGATGGCGGGCGCAGTGTGTGCGTGGAGTTTTGCTGGGTGGCTCTGGCATAATCCGCCGATTCTTGATCAAGGAGCGAACAAGTGACGCACAAACATATGGACCGTGAAGTGTTGGTGGGTTTGCAGGAAGTGATGGAGGGCGACTATCCCCATTTGCTCGACACCTTCCTCGATGACTCGCAAAAACGTGTCGAAGCCTTGCGCAAGGCCCGCGATGACGCCAAGGCGCTGGGGCGCATAGCCCACAGCTTCAAAGGCAGCAGCGGCAACCTCGGTGCGGTGCGCCTGGCGCGCCTGTGCCAGCGCCTGGAGGTCGAGTCGGCCAAGAATGAGATTAGCGACCTGGGCAATCTGGTCGACCAGATTGATCACGAGTTCGCGTTGGTCAAGCCGCTGTACGAGTCGGAGCGCCAGCGCTTCTAGGGTTGGCGGGGCTGGTTGGAAAAGCTGGCCCGACTTTTGCTCTCTATCTTCTGCCTGCGCCCTCGACCCTGCGCAGCGGAGACCTGACTTATGCCTCTAGCCCCCAACTCGCTCCTGCAGGCCGCTCCCGCGGTCAAGCCGCAGGCTTCCCCCGCCAATGCGCAGGCAACGGCCGCGGACGCGCGGGCCAAAGCGCCAGGCTTTGCACAGGTGTTCGCCAAGGAGTCCAAGGCGCCACCCGCCAAGGCTGTGGATATGGCGCCCAAGCCCAGCCGCGACAAGCCGACCGACACCAGCGCGAAGAAGGATGTCGGCAACGACAAGCCTGCCGCTGGCACTCCAGCCGTTGCCGATAGCGGCAAGACTTTGCCTGCCACGCCGCCCGCCAAGGCGGACGCGCCAGCCAGCAGCGATGACGATAAAAATACCGACAAGGACCTGGCGCAAGCCCAGCCGCCAGCGGTCGATGGGGTGGTCGATCCGGCCTTGATCGCGGCCGTGGCACCCGCACCGGTAGCGGTTCAGGCCGCCGTGGTGGAGGAAGTCGCCACGCCGCTGCTGACCACGCCGCCGGTCACTGAAGAAGTTGCACCTGCCTTCGACCCGGAAGCCGACCCGCTGGACTCATTGCCGGCCGTGCGCCTGGCGATGGAGCAGGGCGGTCATGTGTCCGCCAGCAGCCAGGCTACGCAAAAGAACCTGCCAACCCAGGCCGAACCTACCGCCGCGCAGAACTTCAGCAACGGCCTGGCGGCCATGGTCGACCAGCAGGCGGCCAAGGACAGCACCGACCAGGGTGGCGAAAAGGCCTTCAGCGGCCTGCTCGAAGACGGCCTCAAGGACTTGAAGGGCGCGAGCAGCGACACCCGCGTCGATGACTTCGCCAATCGCCTGGCCGCCCTGACCCAGGCTGCCACGCCCAAGACCGCCAACGCCTTGCCACTGAATAACCAGCCACTGGCCATGCACCAGGGCGGCTGGACCGAGGAAGTGGTGAACCGGGTCATGTACCTGTCCAGCGCCAACCTCAAGTCTGCCGATATCCAATTGCAGCCTGCCGAGCTGGGGCGCCTGGATATCCGCGTGAACATGACGGCCGACCAGCAGGCCCAGGTGAACTTCATGAGCGGCCATGCCGCCGTGCGTGAGGCCCTGGAAAGCCAGTCCGGGCGCCTGCGGGAGATGTTCGCCCAGCAGGGCATGGGCCAGGTCGACGTGAACGTGTCCGACCAGTCCCGTGGCTGGCAGGGCCAGGGCCAGGAACAACAGCAGAATCAGGCGCGGGGTGTCAGTGGCAGTGGCGGACACAGCGACGGGCATGACACGGGCCTGGCTGGCGAAGTCACCGAAGTGGCGGCACCGATAGCCCAGTCCGTCATCGGCTCCAGCGCCGTGGACTACTACGCCTGACCTGAAACTGGCGTCGATCAAAATGTGGGAGCTGGCTTGCCTGCGATAGCGGTGTGTCAGCGACATAGTTCGTGCCTGATACACCGCTATCGCAGGCAAGCCAGCTCCTACATTGACGCGTTCCCCCTCACCGCAGACAACTCTGGCATAACACTTGCTCTTGCCTTCCCGTGGATCTATGAAACCCCGAATAGTGACGGATTATTGGCATGGCGAAGAGTGACGACGCAGCAACAGCACCTGCAGCAGGCAAGGGCAAGCTCAAGATGATCCTGCTGATTGTCGTGGCCTTGTTACTGGCCATCGGCGTGTCGGTGGGGGCTACCTGGTACTTTATGCACAGTGCCCAGAGCAAGCCGGTACCTGCGGCCGAGACTGCCAGCAACGTCAAGCAACCGGCAATTTTCGAGCAGATGCTCCCGGCCTTTGTCGCCAACTACAACCAGAACGGTCGCCAGCGCTACCTGCAGGTGAGTATTTCCCTGCTGGCGCGCAACCAGGCGGACCTCGATGCGCTCAAGGTGCATATGCCGGTGATCCGCAACAACCTGGTGATGCTGTTCTCCGGGCAGAGTTTCGATAGCCTGGCCACCCCCGTGGGCCAGGAAATGCTGCGCCAGAAGGTCACGGCCAGCGTGCAGGAAGTGGCCCAGAAAGAACTGGGCAAAGTCGTGGTCGAGCAGGCGCTCTTCACTAATTTCGTATTGCAGTAGGATCACGACATGGCCGTGCAAGACCTGCTGTCCCAGGATGAAATCGACGCCCTGTTGCATGGTGTCGACGATGGTCTGGTACAGACCGAAATGGCTGCCGAGCCCGGCAGCGTCAAAAGTTATGACCTGACCAGCCAGGATCGCATCGTCCGTGGACGCATGCCGACCCTGGAGATGATCAACGAGCGTTTTGCCCGCTACACCCGGATCAGCATGTTCAACATGCTGCGCCGCTCGGCGGACGTGGCGGTGGGCGGCGTGCAGGTGATGAAGTTTGGCGAGTACGTGCATTCGCTGTACGTGCCCACCAGCCTGAACCTGGTCAAGATCAAGCCGTTGCGCGGCACCGCCTTGTTCATCCTCGACGCCAAGTTGGTGTTCAAGCTGGTGGACAACTTCTTCGGCGGCGACGGCCGTCACGCCAAGATTGAAGGCCGCGAGTTCACCCCCACCGAGTTGCGCGTCGTGCGCATGGTGCTGGAGCAGGCCTTTATCGACTTGAAGGAAGCCTGGCAGGCGATCATGGAAGTCAATTTCGAGTACATCAACTCGGAAGTGAACCCGGCCATGGCCAACATCGTCGGGCCCAGCGAAGCCATTGTGGTCTCCACCTTCCACATCGAACTCGATGGCGGCGGCGGCGACCTGCACGTGACCATGCCGTACTCGATGATCGAGCCGGTGCGCGAGATGCTCGACGCCGGCTTCCAGTCCGACCTCGACGACCAGGACGAACGCTGGGTCAAGGCCCTGCGCGAAGACCTGCTGGATGTCGATGTGCCGCTGAGTGCCACCGTGGCGCGCCGCCAGTTGCGCCTGCGCGATATTTTGCACATGCAGCCGGGGGATGTGATTCCCGTCGAACTGCCGGACGAATTGATCATGCGCGCCAATGGCGTGCCGTCGTTCAAGGTCAAGCTCGGCTCCCACAAAGGGAACCTGGCGTTGCAAGTGGTTGAGCCGATCAACCGTCGCTGATGCATCCCCTAATTGATGATTTTTGCTGCGCCGAGGACATGTAATGGCTACCGAACACGAAAACACTTCCGCCGAAGACCAGGCCCTGGCTGACGAATGGGCGGCAGCCCTGGAAGAGACCGGCGATGCAGGCCAGGACGATATCGACGCCTTGCTGGCGGCCGACGCCGCCACTGCGCCGGTGGGTAACCGCCTGCCCATGGAAGAGTTTGGCAGCGTGCCGAAGAACCATGAGCCCGTATCGCTCGATGGGCCCAACCTGGACGTGATCCTCGATATCCCGGTGTCGATTTCCATGGAAGTGGGCAGCACCGAAATCAACATCCGCAACCTGTTGCAACTCAACCAGGGTTCGGTGATCGAGCTTGATCGCCTGGCTGGCGAGCCGCTGGATGTGCTGGTCAACGGCACGCTGATCGCCCATGGCGAAGTGGTGGTGGTCAACGAGAAGTTCGGCATCCGCCTGACTGACGTGATCAGCCCCAGCGAACGTATCAAGAAGCTGCGCTGAGATGAGTCGCCGCTTGCTGGGACTGTTGTGGGCGCTGCCGCTGGGCGTCTTCGCGGCTGAACCGGTGGCCCAGGTCGCCGCGCCGGCCGGCGGCGGCAGCGTAACTGGGCAGCTGACTCAGTTGGTGCTCGGCCTGTTGCTGGTGGTGGGATTGATCTTTGCCCTCGCCTGGTTGTTGCGCCGGGTACAGCGCATTGGCCCGGGCCATGCCCAGGTCATTGAGCTGGTGGGGTCGCGGGCCCTGGGGCCGCGTGATCGCCTGGTGCTGGTGCAGGTGGGCGAGGAACAGATCCTGCTCGGCCTCACCCCTGGCCGGATTACCCCGTTGCACGTGCTCAAACATCCGGTGAGCGTGGCCCAGACCGAGGCCGCCACACCGGAGTTCGCCCAGCGCCTGATGGAGCTGATGGGCAAGGACCAGAAGGATAAGAAGTAATGCGCGTTCTATTGGCGCTCATGCTGTTGCTGGCCGCGCCCCTGGCGTTCGGTGCCGACCCGTTGTCGATCCCGGCGATCACCCTGGGCACTAACGCGGCCGGGGCCCAGGAGTATTCGGTCAGTCTGCAGATCCTGCTGATCATGACCGCGCTGAGCTTTATCCCGGCGTTCGTCATGCTGATGACCAGCTTCACCCGGATCATTATCGTGTTCTCGATTCTGCGCCAGGCCCTGGGCCTGCAGCAGACCCCGTCGAACCAGATCCTTACCGGCATGGCGCTGTTTCTGACGCTGTTTATCATGGCGCCGGTGTTCGACAAGGTGAACCAGCAAGCCCTGCAACCCTACCTGGCGGAGAAAATGAGCGCCCAGGATGCGGTGGAAAAGGCCCAGGGCCCGATCAAGGATTTTATGCTGTCGCAGACCCGTTCCAGTGACCTGGAACTGTTTGTACGCCTGTCCAAGCGCACCGATATCGCCAGCCCGGACCAGGCGCCGCTGACGATCCTGGTGCCGGCGTTCGTCACCTCGGAGCTCAAGACCGCGTTCCAGATCGGGTTCATGATCTTTATCCCGTTCCTGATCATCGACCTGGTGGTGGCCAGTGTGCTGATGGCCATGGGTATGATGATGCTGTCGCCGCTGATCATTTCGTTGCCGTTCAAGATCATGCTGTTTGTCCTGGTGGACGGTTGGGCGCTGATTATCGGCACCCTGGCCGGCAGTTTCGGAGGGGTATAGCGCCATGACCCCGGAAGTCGCCGTCGACCTGTTTCGTGAAGCATTGTGGCTGACCACCCTGATGGTCGCCGTGCTGGTGGTGCCCAGCCTGTTGGTGGGTTTGCTGGTGGCGATGTTCCAGGCTGCCACGCAGATCAACGAACAGACCCTGAGCTTCCTCCCGCGCTTGCTGGTGATGCTGGTCACGCTGATCGTGGCCGGCCCCTGGCTGGTGCAGACCTTCATGGAATACATCCTGCAGCTGTACGGCAGTATTCCGCAGTTGATCGGCTGACCTGATGCAGTCCTTGCTGGCATTGACCGACACCCAGATCAGCACCTGGGTGGCCGCGTTCATCCTGCCGCTGTTTCGTGTGGGCGCGTTGCTGATGACCATGCCGGTGATCGGCACGACCCTGGTGCCCAAGCGCGTACGGCTGTTTTTCACGGTGGCGATTACCGTGGTCATCGTGCCGACGCTGCCGGCGATGCCGCCGGTCAACGCCCTGGACCTCAGTGCGCTGCTGCTGATTGCCGAACAGATCCTGATCGGTGCCTTGATGGGCTTCTCCCTGACCCTGTTCTTCCAGGCCTTCGTGATTGCCGGGCAAATCGTCTCGATCCAGATGGGCATGGGCTTCGCGTCCATGGTCGACCCCACCAACGGCGTGTCGGTGGCGGTGATCGGGCAGTTCCTGACCATGCTGGTGACCTTGCTGTTTTTGGCCATGAACGGCCATCTGGTGGCGTTTGAGATTCTCACCGAAAGCTTCACCACCTTGCCGGTGGGCGAGGGGCTGATCGTCAATCACTTCTGGGAAGTGGTCGGCCGCCTCAGTTGGGTGCTGGGCGCGGCGTTGCTGCTGGTACTGCCGGCGATCACCGCGTTGCTGGTGGTCAACATTGCCTTCGGCGTGATGACCCGCGCCGCGCCGCAGTTGAATATCTTCGCCATTGGTTTCCCGCTGACCCTGGTGTTGGGCCTGGGGATTTTCTGGATCGGCCTGGCCGACATTCTCAATCAGTATCAACCGCTGGCCAGTGACGCCTTGCAGTTCTTACGTGATCTGGCACGGGCGCGCTAAGCCATGGCCGAGAGCGAGAGTGGTCAGGACAAGACAGAAGACCCCACGGAGAAACGTAAAAAGGACTCCCGGGAAAAGGGCGAGATTGCCCGCTCCAAAGAGCTCAACACCCTGGCGGTGATGCTCGCCGGTGCCGGTGGCCTGCTGATCTACGGCGGCGGGCTGGCCCAGGACTTGATGGAGATCATGAAGCACAACTTCTCCCTGCCCCGGGATGTGCTGCTGGACCCGCGCGCCATGGGCATCTACCTGCTGCACTCGGGGAAGATCGCGATCCTGGCCGCGCAGCCGGTGCTGATCACCTTGCTCCTGGCGGCGATCATCGGGCCGATTTCCCTGGGTGGCTGGCTGTTTGCGGCCGGCAGCCTGGCGCCTAAATTCAGTCGGATGAACCCCGGTGCGGGGATCAAGCGCATGTTCTCCGCCAAGGCTGTGGTAGAGCTGCTCAAGGCCCTGGCGAAATTTTTTATCATCCTGTTCGTGGCGCTGGTGGTGTTGAAGTCAGACATCGACGACTTGCTGCGCATCGCCCATGAACCGCTGGAGCTGGCGATCATCCACAGCGTGCAGTTGGTGGGCTGGAGCGCATTGTGGATGGCCTGCGGCCTGATCCTGATTGCCGCAGTGGATGCGCCGATCCAGCTGTGGGAAAGCCACAAGAAACTGCTGATGACCAAGCAGGAAGTGCGCGACGAGCACAAGGACCAGGAAGGTCGGCCGGAAGTGAAGCAGCGTATCCGGCAACTGCAACGCGACATGTCCCAGCGCAAGATGATGGCTTCGGTGCCGGATGCCGATGTGGTCATCACCAACCCGACCCACTACGCCGTGGCGCTCAAATACGACGCCGAGAAGGGCGGCGCGCCGCTGTTGCTGGCCAAGGGTAGCGACTTCACTGCCTTGAAAATCCGCGAAATCGCCCAGGCCAACGACATCCTGCTGTTGGAATCGCCGGCGCTGGCGCGTTCGATTTTCTATTCCACCGATCTCGATCACGAGATCCCGGCCGGGTTGTACCTGGCGGTGGCCCAGGTGCTGGCCTATGTCTACCAGATTCGCCAATACCGCGCGGGCAAGGGCAAACGCCCGGATCCGCTCAAGGACTTGCCGATTCCGCCGGATTTGCGGCGCGATTCTTGAGTCTTCTGCTGCCTCTTTCGACGTCATCGCGGGCCAGCCCGGCTCCCACATTTGATCGCATTCCAATGTGGGAGCCAGGCTGGCCCGCGATGGCGTCGGAACAGGTGTTTACCGTTCGTCCAACTCCCTTCCGACCTGTCAACTTTGACAGTAGCCAGCCCCCGTGCAGCGCGCTTTGATAGACCGGGAACAGGCACTGATTTGGGAGAAGGGCAATGGCAACGGGTACGGTGAAGTGGTTTACCGATTCAAAGGGCTTTGGATTCATCACGCAAGACGCTGGAGGAGAGGACCTGTTTGTGCACTTCTCGAGCATTCAAAGCAACGGCTTCAAGTCGCTGGCGGAGGGCCAGAAGGTGGAATATGAAGTTGTAGAGGGTCCGAAAGGCAAGCAGGCATCAAACGTGCGTCCACTCTGATGATCGTTCCCACGCGCCTGCGTGGGAACGATCTCGTCCCTGAAGCAAAAGTTGGAAGGCTTCTTGCAATACCGCCTTCAGGACGCCTCTCGGCGTCAAAAGTTTGCTTCAAGGTGACGAGGAATACCGGTGGATCGCTCTAATATGTTCAACACAGCCCGTGGCACTCTGACGGACCTCTCGCGAGGCAATCTGGGTGTGCCGTTGTTGCTGTTGGTCATGCTGGCAATGATGATGTTGCCGATGCCGCCGTTCCTGCTGGACGTGTTCTTCACCTTCAACATTGCCCTGTCTATCGTCGTGCTGCTGGTTTGCGTGTACGCGCTGCGGCCTTTGGACTTTGCGGTCTTCCCCACCATTTTGCTGGTTGCCACGCTGCTGCGCCTGGCCCTTAACGTGGCCTCCACGCGGGTGGTGATGCTGCACGGCCAGGACGGCCACGCCGCCGCCGGCAAGGTGATCCAGGCCTTCGGCGAGGTGGTGATCGGCGGTAACTACGTGGTCGGTATCGTGGTGTTCGCGATCCTGATGATCATCAACTTCGTGGTGGTGACCAAGGGCGCCGGGCGGATTTCCGAGGTCAGCGCGCGTTTTACCCTCGACGCCATGCCCGGCAAGCAAATGGCGATCGACGCCGACCTCAACGCCGGCCTGATCGACCAGAACCAGGCCAAGGCCCGCCGCTCGGAAGTGGCCCAGGAAGCCGAGTTCTATGGCTCCATGGACGGTGCCAGCAAGTTCGTGCGCGGCGACGCCATTGCCGGCCTGTTGATCCTGTTTATCAACCTGATCGGCGGCATGGCGGTCGGTATCTTCCAGCACGGCATGACCTTTGGCGATGCGGGCAAGGTTTACGCCCTGTTGACCATTGGTGACGGTTTGGTGGCGCAATTGCCATCACTGTTGTTATCGACAGCGGCGGCGATCATGGTCACCCGTGCGTCCGGCTCCGAAGACATGGGCAAGCAGATCAACCGCCAGATGTTCGCCTCACCCAAGGCCCTGGCCGTGGCGGCCGGCATCATGGCGATCATGGGCATTGTGCCGGGCATGCCGCATTTCTCGTTCCTGACCATGGCCGCGCTGGCCGCCGGCGGGGCGTACCTGTTCTGGAAAAAGCAGAACACCATCAAGGTCCAGGCCTTGAAAGAGGTGGAGCGCCAGCAAGACCTGCTGCCGTCGCCGGCCCGCGCCCAGGAAACCAAGGAGTTGGGCTGGGATGACGTGACCCCCATCGACATGATCGGCCTGGAAGTCGGCTACCGCCTGATCCCCCTGGTGGACCGCAACCAGGGCGGCCAGTTGCTGGCGCGGATCAAGGGCGTGCGCAAGAAGCTGTCCCAGGACCTGGGCTTTTTGATGCCCACCGTACATATCCGCGACAACCTCGACCTGGCCCCCAGTGCCTACCGCCTGACGCTGATGGGCGTGACCCTGGCCGAAGCCGAGATCTACCCCGACCGCGAACTGGCGATCAACCCCGGCCAGGTCTTCGGCACCCTCAGCGGCATAACCGCCAAAGATCCGGCTTTTGGCCTGGACGCGGTGTGGATCGAAGTCAGCCAGCGCAGCCAGGCGCAGTCCCTGGGCTACACCGTGGTCGATGCCAGCACGGTGGTGGCGACCCACCTCAACCAGATTCTGTACAAGCACTCCCACGAGCTGATTGGCCACGAAGAAGTCCAGCAACTCATGCAATTGCTGGCCAAGGCCTCGCCAAAGCTGGCCGAAGAGCTGGTGCCGGGGGTGTTGTCGCTGTCGCAACTGCTCAAGGTGCTGCAAGCGCTGTTGGCCGAACAGGTACCGGTGCGGGACATTCGCAGCATTGCCGAGGCTATCGCCAACAATGCCGCCAAGAGTCAAGATACTGCCGCGCTGGTGGCTGCGGTGCGCGTCGGTTTGTCGCGCGCCATCGTCCAAAGCATTGTAGGGCTTGACTCTGAGCTGCCTGTGATCACCTTGGAACCAAGGTTGGAACAAATATTGCTCAATAGTATCCAGAAGGCAGGGCAGGGCCAGGAAGAGGGCGTCCTGCTGGAGCCAAGCATGGCTGAAAAGCTGCAGCGTTCGTTGATTGACGCCGCACAGCGCCAGGAAATGCAGGGCCAACCGGTGATTCTGCTGGTGGCAGGCCCCGTCCGGGCGATGTTGTCGCGGTTTGGACGCCTGGCAGTACCGAATTTGCACGTTTTGGCTTACCAGGAAATTCCTGACAATAAGCAAGTGACTATCGTCGCGACAGTAGGGCCCAACGGCTGAGGTAGTGGGTTATGCAAGTAAAGCGTTTTTTCGCCGCCGATATGCGTCAGGCCATGAAGCTGGTTCGTGATGAACTGGGCGCCGACGCGGCTATTATCGGTAACCGTCGCATTGCCGGCGGTGTCGAGCTGACGGCTGCCCTGGATTACAAACCCCAGGCCTTGGCGCCGCGCGTGCCGAACATGGAACTCGAAGACGAGTTGCGCAAGACCGCCTCGCGTATTGTCTCGGCCCAGGCCGAGCTGAGCATGCGTGGCGACAGCGATGCGACCACCAATCGCCAATTGTTTGCCGGCCTGCCGCTGACGGCGGCCGAGCCACTCGTCGAACCGACTTTTGTCGAGCCGCCACGTCCCGCCGCGCCAGCACCGGCCGCTGCGGTCGACCAGCGCGTGTTCGACTCGATGCGTTTTGAACTCAATGGCCTGCGTGAACTGCTGGAAGTGCAGTTGGGCTCGCTGGCCTGGAACCAGTTGCAAGGCAGCAAGCCGCAACAGGCCAACCTCTGGCGCCGCCTGCAACGCATCGGCCTGTCCGGCCCGTTGTCGCGCGACTTGCTGGAACTGACCACCGGCATAGAAGAGCCTCGCCAGGCCTGGCGCATGTTGCTGGCGCACCTGGCGCGGATGATCCAGACCCCGGAAATCGAACCCCTTGAAGAAGGTGGCGTGATTGCCATGGTCGGCCCTGCCGGCATGGGCAAGACCACCACCCTGGCCAAGCTGGCCGCCCGTTATGTCCTCAAGTACGGCGCCCATAACATTGCGCTGGTGAGCATGGACAGCTACCGCATCGGTGCCCAGGAACAGCTCAAGACCCTGGGCCGGATCCTCAATGTGCCGGTGACCCATGTCGACCCGGGCCAGTCCCTGGCCAACGCCCTCGACCCGCTGCTGCGCAAGCGCGTGGTGCTGATCGATACCGCTGGCCTGCAAGCCAGCGACCCGGCATTGCGCATGCAACTGGAAAGCCTGGCCGGGCGCGGGATCAAGTCGAAAAATTACCTGGTACTTGCAACAACCAGCCAGAAACAGGTTCTGACTGCTGCGTACCACAGCTACAAACGTTGTGGGCTGGCCGGTTGCATCCTGACTAAGCTGGATGAAACCGCAAGCCTGGGCGAAGTGTTGAGCCTTGCCATCAGCCATGAATTACCGGTCGCCTACCTGACCGACGGGCCGCGGATCCCGGATGACTTGCATCTGCCGCGCCGTCATCAGTTGGTCAGCCGCGCGGTCAGTGTGCAAATGCAGGACGAACCCAGTGAAGAGGCGATGGCGGATATGTTCGCCGACCTCTATCACAACCCAGCCAAGCGGGTCGGCTGAACGGCAACATGCAACACAGTGCAATGTACCTACATCGATGGTCTGCTACCGCGGCCACCCTATGTAGCCTGCGGCTAAGCAAGACAAGGTAAAGAAAGAACATGGGCAGCATGCATCCCGTACAGGTGATCGCGGTGACCGGCGGCAAAGGTGGCGTCGGGAAAACTAACGTGTCAGTGAATTTGTCCCTGGCCCTGGCAGAGCTTGGCCGCCGCGTCATGCTGCTGGATGCCGACCTGGGCCTGGCGAACGTTGACGTTCTGCTGGGACTGACGCCCAAACATACCCTGGCCGATGTCATTGAAGGCCGCTGTGAGCTGCGCGACGTGCTGTTGCAGGGGCCTGGGGGGATTCGCATCGTCCCGGCCGCCTCCGGCACCCAGAGCATGGTGCATCTGAGCCCGGCGCAGCACGCCGGCCTGATCCAGGCCTTCAGTGATATCGGCGACAACCTCGACGTGCTGGTGATCGACACTGCCGCCGGGATCGGCGAGTCCGTGGTCAGCTTCGTGCGCGCCGCGCAAGAAGTATTGCTGGTGGTCTGCGACGAACCCACCTCGATCACCGACGCCTACGCCCTGATCAAACTGCTCAACCGCGACTACGGCATGAACCGCTTCCGCGTGCTTGCCAACATGGCCCAGAGCCCGCAAGAAGGGCGCAACCTGTTCGCCAAGTTGACCAAGGTCACGGATCGCTTCCTCGATGTCGCCTTACAATACGTCGGCGCAGTTCCCTATGACGAGTGTGTGCGCAAGGCTGTGCAAAAGCAGCGTGCAGTCTATGAAGCGTTCCCTCGTTCGAAATGCGCGTTGGCGTTCAAGGCAATTGCTCAGAAGGTCGATACCTGGCCACTGCCCGCCAATCCCCGGGGGCATCTGGAGTTTTTCGTCGAGCGATTGGTGCATCAGACGAGTGCGGGACCGGTGCTATGACAGCCAGCGGCTACAACCTTTACAAAAAATCAGCGCGTGACAGCCAGGGCGAATTGATCGAGCGCTATGCGCCCCTGGTCAAGCGCATTGCCTACCACCTGCTGGCACGCCTGCCCGCCAGTGTCCAGGTCGAAGACCTGATCCAGGCGGGGATGATCGGCCTGCTCGAAGTGTCGACCAAGTACGACGCGAGCAAGGGTGCGAGTTTCGAGACGTATGCGGGTATCCGTATCCGTGGCGCGATGCTCGATGAAGTGCGTAAAGGTGATTGGGCGCCGCGTTCGGTCCACCGCAATACCCGGATGGTGAGTGACGCAATTCGCTCAATTGAAGCAAAAACCGGTCGCGACGCTAAAGATCACGAAGTTGCGGCCGAACTCCAATTGAGTCTCGACGATTACTACGGGATTTTGAACGATACCTTGGGCAGCCGCCTGTTCAGTTTCGACGACCTGCTGCAGGACGGCGAACATGAAGGGCTGCACGAGGATGGCGCGAGCGCTCACCAGGAGCCTTCACGCGACCTGGAAGATGAACGCTTCCAGGGCGCCCTGGCAGAGGCGATTGCCAATCTGCCGGAACGTGAGCGGCTGGTGTTGGCGCTGTACTACGACGAAGAGCTGAACCTCAAGGAAATCGGTGAGGTCCTGGGGGTCAGCGAATCGCGGGTCAGCCAGCTACATAGCCAATGCGCGGCCCGCTTGCGGGGGCGTTTGGGAGAGTGGCGAGCGCGCTGACAGGCAGTGTGGGGACAGTGCGAACGATAACCGCCACGGCGCAAGCCCGGCGGGAGCGGCCCGTGATGTGCCCCAGCAGTCCTTTTTGTGTAATGCCTGTTGAATGATATGGCGCGCCCAGGTGCTGGACGCGTTTAAGACTGCTTGGAGGTCGAATTGGACAAGAACATGAAAATCCTCATCGTTGATGACTTCTCAACGATGCGGCGGATCATAAAAAACCTGTTGCGTGACCTTGGGTTCACTAACACGGTCGAGGCGGATGACGGTATTACGGCGATTCCGATCCTCAACAGCGGGAGCATCGACTTTCTGGTAACCGACTGGAACATGCCTGGCATGACCGGTATCGATCTGCTGCGCCACGTGCGCGCTGATGAAAAGCTGCGCAGCCTGCCTGTGCTGATGGTGACCGCTGAAGCCAAGCGTGAACAGATCATCGAAGCCGCCCAGGCCGGGGTCAACGGCTACGTGGTCAAGCCATTCACTGCACTGGCCTTGAAAGAGAAGATTGAAAAAATCTTCGAACGCATCGGTCATTGATGCTGCCACGGGGGAGCTATGGAGCATAAAGAATCATCGCAGGCCGACTTTGAGTCGACCCTGAAAAAACATGCTCACCAACTCGTCGAAAGCCTGGAAAAAGGCCAGTTCGGCGACGCAGTGCAGTTGATCCATGAGCTCAACCAGACCCGCGACCGCGGCCTGTATCAGGAAGTGGGCAAGCTCACCCGTGAGTTGCACAGTGCGATCGTCAATTTCCAGATCGACCCGCACATGCCCCAGGCCGAGGAAATCTCGCAGATCACCGATGCCACCGAACGCCTGTCCTACGTGGTCAGGCTGACTGAGGCGGCAGCCAATCGCACCATGGACCTGGTGGAAAACGCCACGCCCCTGGTGAACGGCATGGCCAATGAGGCCAAGGCGTTGAGCGCTGACTGGGGGCGCTTCATGCGGCGCGAAGTGGGTGCTGAAGAATTTCGCGAGCTGGCGCGCCGGGTCGAGGGTTTCCTGTCACGCAGCGAGCAGGAAAACCGCACGGTTTCCAGCAACCTCAATGACATCCTGCTGGCCCAGGACTACCAGGACCTGACCGGCCAGGTGATCAAGCGCGTGACCCTGCTGGTCACCGAAGTGGAAAGCAACCTGCTCAAACTGGTGCTGATGGCCGGTCAGGTCGACCGTTTTGCCGGCATCGAACACGACCGCGAAGCGATCCTCTCGGAAAAAGATCCACAAAAACACCTCGCCAAGGGTGAAGGTCCGCAGATTCATGCCGATAAACGTGAAGACGTTATGTCAGGTCAAGATGACGTAGACGATTTGCTGTCCAGTTTAGGCTTCTAAGGAGCACGCAATATGAGCTTCGGCGCCGATGAAGAAATCCTTCAGGATTTCCTTGTAGAGGCCGGCGAAATTCTAGAGCAGTTGTCCGAGCAACTGGTCGAGCTGGAAAGCCGACCGGATGATGCGAACCTGCTCAATGCAATTTTTCGCGGTTTTCACACTGTAAAAGGGGGCGCCGGCTTCCTCCAGCTCCATGAGCTGGTGGAGTGCTGCCACATCGCCGAAAACGTGTTCGACATCCTGCGCAAGGGTGAGCGTCACGTTGATTCGGAATTGATGGACGTGATCCTCGAAGCCCTGGACGCGGTCAACGGCATGTTCAATGAAGTGCGCGAACGCGCACCGATTACGGCTGCCACCCCGGAACTGCTGGCCGCCCTGGCGCGCCTGGCAGAGCCTGCCGCTGTATCTGCCGCCCCGGTGGTTGAGGCGGCGCCTGAGCCGGTGGCTGAACCCGACGTTACCGACAGCGAATTCGAACAACTGCTGGACTCCCTCAATGCCGTCAAGGCCGAGGCACAAGCACCGGCAGCGGCTGCGCCGGCCATGGTGCCGACCAGCGAAGACATCACCGACGCCGAGTTCGAGTCATTGCTCGACCAGTTGCACGGCAAGGGCCAGTTCGCCCCGGACGCCGTGGCAGCCACACCGGCGCCTGTGGAGCCGGCAGCGCCAGCGGCCAGCACCGACATTACCGACGACGAATTTGAAGCACTGCTGGATCAGTTGCACGGCAAAGGCTCGTTTGCCGCCGATGCCCTGCCGGCAGTCGCTGCGGCGGTTGCACCTGCCGCTGCCACGCCTGCCGCTGCCACGCCTGCTGCTGCGGCACCGGCGGCGGATGGCCTGATCACCGACCATGAATTTGAATCCCTGCTCGACGAATTGCACGGCAAGGGCAAGTTCTCCGAAGTAGCGCCTGGCGCCGCAGCCACCGCGACCGCCACCGCAGCGGTGGCCAAGCCGGCACCCGCTGCCGCCAAGGCTGCTGCACCGGCTGCGGCCCGTGCCGCCGCCCCGGCGCCAGCCCGCGCGCCGGCAGTTGCCGAGAAAGCCCCGGCCAGTGAAGCCGAAACCACCGTGCGGGTCGATACCGCGCGCCTGGACGACATCATGAACATGGTCGGCGAACTGGTGCTGGTGCGTAACCGCCTGGTGCGCCTGGGCCTGAACAGCGGCGACGAAGCCATGCAAAAGGCCGTGTCGAACCTCGACGTGGTCACTGCCGACCTGCAGACCGCGGTGATGAAGACGCGCATGCAGCCGATCAAGAAGGTTTTCGGGCGCTTCCCGCGCCTGGTCCGTGACTTGGCCCGGCAGTTGAAGAAAGAGATCGCCCTGGAACTGGTGGGCGAAGAAACCGACCTCGACAAAAACCTTGTCGAGGCCCTGGCCGACCCGCTGGTCCACTTGGTGCGCAACGCGGTCGACCACGGTGTGGAAACCCCCGAAGAGCGCGAAGCCAGCGGCAAGCCGCGCCTGGGCAAAGTGATCCTGGCCGCCGAACAGGAAGGCGACCATATCCTGCTGTCGATCACCGATGACGGCAAAGGCATGGACTCCAATATCCTGCGCGGTATCGCGGTCAAGCGCGGCGTCATGGACAAGGACGCCGCCGACCGCCTCACCGACACTGAGTGCTACAACCTGATTTTTGCCCCGGGCTTCTCGACCAAGACCGAGATTTCCGACGTGTCCGGCCGTGGCGTGGGCATGGACGTGGTGAAGACCAAGATCAGCCAGCTCAACGGCTCGATCAATATCTACTCGACCAAGGGCCAGGGCTCGAAGATCGTCATCAAGGTGCCGTTGACCCTGGCGATCATGCCGACCCTGATGGTGATGCTGGGCAACCAGGCGTTCGCCTTCCCGCTGGTCAACGTCAACGAAATCTTCCACCTCGACCTGTCGCGCACCAATGTGGTCGATGGCCAGGAAGTGGTGATTGTGCGGGACAAGGCCCTGCCGCTGTTCTACCTCAAGCGTTGGCTGGTGGCGTCCGCCGCTCATGAAGAACAGCGCGAAGGCCACGTGGTGATCCTGTCCGTGGGCACCCAGCGTATCGGCTTTGTCGTCGATCAACTGGTTGGCCAGGAAGAAGTGGTCATCAAGCCATTGGGCAAGATGCTGCAAGGAACGCCAGGCATGTCGGGTGCGACCATTACCGGTGACGGTCGGATCGCGCTGATTCTCGATGTTCCGAGCATGCTCAAGCGTTACGCCGCACGGCGTATTTGATTCGGCCCGGGCAGGGCGGTTGTCCCTCGCCCGGCCTAACGGAGTGGTTATGGTAGTCAAGGTTCTGGTGGTGGACGATTCGGGTTTCTTCCGCCGCCGCGTCTCGGAAATTCTTTCAGCGGATTCCAACATCCAGGTGGTCGGAACGGCCACCAACGGCAAAGAGGCGATTGATCAGGCCCTGGCATTGAAGCCGGACGTGATCACCATGGACTACGAGATGCCGATGATGGATGGCATCACCGCCGTGCGCCACATCATGCAGCGTTGCCCGACCCCGGTCTTGATGTTCTCGTCGCTGACCCACGAAGGCGCCCGAGTGACCCTCGACGCGCTGGACGCTGGCGCCGTGGACTTCCTGCCGAAGAATTTCGAAGACATCTCGCGCAACCCGGAAAAGGTCAAGCAGATGCTCTGCGAGAAGGTGCACAGCATCTCGCGCAGCAACCGCAGCAGCTTCCGCGCGCCGGTGGCTCCCGCCCCGGTAGCGGCGCCGGCACCGACCAGCAGCAGTTTCGGGCGCCCGGCCCCAGCCCCGGTGGCACGGCCTGCCGTGGCCCCGGCGCGCACAGCGGCGCCGAGTCCGGCGTCGCCTGCGCCCAAACGCAAGGCCTACAAACTGGTGGCGATCGGGACCTCCACCGGCGGCCCGGTGGCCTTGCAGCGGGTCTTGACCCAGTTGCCGGCCAACTTCCCCGCGCCCATCGTGCTCATCCAGCACATGCCCGCCGCATTCACCAAGGCCTTTGCCGAGCGCCTGGACAAGCTGTGCCGCATCAGCGTCAAGGAAGCCGAAGACGGCGACATTCTGCGTCCGGGCCTGGCGTTGCTGGCCCCAGGTGGCAAGCAAATGATGGTCGACGGTCGCGGCGCGGTGAAAATCCTGCCGGGTGACGAGCGTCTGAACTACAAGCCGTGCGTGGATATCACCTTCGGTTCGGCGGCCAAGTCCTACGGCGACAAAGTTCTGGCGGTGGTCCTCACCGGCATGGGCGCCGACGGTCGCGAAGGCGCACGCCTGCTCAAGCAGGGCGGCAGCTCGATCTGGGCCCAGGATGAAGCCAGCTGCGTGATCTATGGCATGCCCATGGCCATCGTCAAGGCCGACCTGGCCGACGCGGTCTACAGCCTGGATGACATCGGCAAGCATCTGGTGGAGGCCTGTCACTGATGGATGTGTTGAGCCTGGTTGGGATTCTTCTGGCGTTTGTCGCCATTATTGGCGGCAACTACCTGGAAGGCGGCCATCTTGGCGCCCTGGCCAACGGCCCGGCAGCGTTGATCGTGATCGGCGGCACCGTCGGCGCGGCGCTGTTGCAATCGCCCCTGAGCTCGTTCAAGCGGGCGATGCAGATCCTGGTGTGGATCATTTTCCCGCCGCGCGTGGATTTGGCCGGCGGCATCGACCGCGTGGTCAACTGGAGCCTTACCGCGCGCAAGGAAGGCTTGCTGGGCCTTGAAGGCGTGGCCGATGCCGAGCCCGACAGCTACGCGCGCAAAGGCCTGCAACTGCTGGTCGACGGCGCGGAGCCGGAAGCCATCCGCAGCATCCTTGAAGTGGACTTCTACACCCAGGAAAGCCGTGATATCAACGCGGCCAAAGTCTTTGAAAGCATGGGCGGCTACGCGCCGACCATCGGCATCATCGGTGCGGTGATGGGCTTGATCCATGTGATGGGCAACCTGGCCGACCCCTCGCAACTGGGCAGCGGCATCGCCGTGGCGTTCGTCGCCACCATCTATGGTGTGGCCAGTGCCAACCTATTGCTGCTACCGATTGCCAGCAAGCTCAAATCCATTGCCATGCGCCAGTCCCGTTACCGGGAAATGCTGCTCGAAGGCATCCTGTCGATTGCCGAGGGCGAGAACCCGCGGTCCATCGAATTGAAGCTCCAGGGCTTCATGGATTGATGGGGGGTATTGCCTGTGAGCCGTCGCCGCCGCGAGCCTGAAGAGCACGTCAACCATGAACGCTGGCTGGTGTCCTACGCCGACTTCATCACCTTGCTGTTCGCCTTTTTCGTGGTGATGTACTCCATTTCCTCGATCAACGAAGGCAAGTACAAGGTCATCTCCGAAGCCCTGGTAGGGGTATTTACCGACTCGGACCGGGCGCTCAAGCCAATCCCCATTGGCGACGAGCGGCCCAAGACCACCACCCCGGCCAAACCGTTGGTCAAGGACAGCGACGAGACCGACGCCGGCATCAGTGGCGGCAGCGACCCGCTCAAGAGCATCGCCGACGATATCAGCGCGGCGTTTGGCGACCTGATCAGCTCCAACCAGATGACTATTCGCGGCAACGAGCTGTGGGTGGAGATCGAGCTCAATTCCAGCCTGCTGTTTGCCAGTGCCGACGCGCTGCCCAGCGATATTGCCTTCAGCATCATCGACAAGGTGGCGGCCATCTTGAAGCCCTTCGACAACCCGATCCACGTCGAAGGCTTTACCGATGACCAGCCGATCCATACCGCGCAATTTCCCACCAATTGGGAGTTGTCGTCGGCACGCTCGGCGAGCATCGTGCGCATGCTCGCCATGCAGGGGGTCAACCCTGGGCGCCTGGCGTCGGTGGGCTATGGCGAATTCCAGCCGGTGGCCAATAATGCGACGGCCGAAGGCCGCGCGCGCAATCGGCGGGTGGTGTTGGTGGTGTCGCGCAACCTCGATGTGCGGCGCAGCCTGACCGCCACCGGTGCGGCCAATGCACAACCTGATGCAGCAATGAAGCGGGCTGGCACACAAACTGCACCGACGCCCGTAAAGCCGCCGGAACGCGGGAGTGCCGTCAATTCTCCGTCACCGGCTCTATAACCTCGTGCTATTTCTCGGTCGAGCCAGTGCCTGCCGGGAGGAACAATCCGAATGAGAGTCTGGGCAGTTGCCAATCAAAAAGGTGGGGTCGGCAAGACCACCACCTCCATCGCCTTAGCCGGCCTGCTGGCCGAGGCGGGCAAGCGCGTGGTCATTGTCGACCTGGATCCCCACGGCTCGATGACCAGTTATTTCGGCTACGACCCGGATGCGCTGGAACACAGCTGCTTCGACCTGTTCCTGCACAAGGGCAGCGTCCCCACAGGCTTGCCCGGGCAACTGCTGTTGCCCACCAGCAACGAGAAGATTTCCCTGTTGCCCTCCAGCACCGCCCTGGCCACCCTCGAGCGCCAGTCGCCGGGGCAAAGTGGCCTGGGCCTGGTGATCGCCAAGAGCCTGGCGCAACTGTGGCAGGACTTCGACTACGCCATCATCGACAGCCCGCCATTGCTCGGCGTGCTGATGGTCAATGCCCTGGCGGCCAGCCAGCAACTGGTGATCCCGGTGCAAACCGAGCACCTGGCGGTCAAGGGCCTGGAGCGCATGGTCAGCACCCTGACCATGATCAACCGTTCGCGCAAACAGGCGTTGCCGTTCAGCATCGTGCCGACCCTGTTTGACCGTCGCACCCAGGCCTCCCTCGGCACCCTGCGCGTACTGCGCGATGCCTACCCCGAAACCATCTGGCAAGGCTATATCCCGGTGGACACGCGCCTGCGTGACGCCAGCCGCGCCGGCCTCGCGCCCTCGCAATTCGATGGCAAGAGCCGTGGCGTGCTGGCGTACCGCGCCTTGCTCAAGCATCTGCTGGCCCAGCAACTTGTGGCGCAGGTGGCATGAAATGACCAACTCTCTAGTTGCGTGGCTTGCCCGCGATGGGTTTTGCCTGATCTCACGGACTTTTGATTCAAGTCCGCGTGCGGGCAGGCCGATAACCTTTGAATACACGGTCAACGGTGCGTGCGCGTGGGCATACAGATGAGTCGTCCTGTCGATATCAAGACCCGGCCGCAACTGGCGCTGCAGTCCTACCTGGATGCACTGCTGCAGGATGCGACCGAGGAGCTGCTGCCCGAGCCGATCCTGGTGCTGGATGAAGTGCTGGCGGTGCCTGTGGTCGAGGCTGAGGCTGGCCTGGACGAGTTTCAACTGGCGGTCCTCGAAGAGCAGGCCCGTGATGCGTTGGTGGTGCCGGTCGTTGCCCCGGTCGTGCAAGCGCCTGCACCCTTGGCGCTGGTGCCGCCGGTGGCCGAAGTGCATCGACCGCCGAGCATTACCCCGCCACCGGTGGAAACCGATGGCCGGCCAGCGTGGGCGGCCGAGTCGTTCGAATGCCTGCTGTTCGATGTGGCCGGGTTGACGCTGGCGGTGCCGCTGGTGTGCCTGGGGTCGATCTACTCCCTGGAGGGCCAGGAATTGACGCCGTTGTTCGGCCAGCCGGAGTGGTTCCTCGGGATCCTGCCGAGCCAGGCCGGCAACCTCAAGGTGCTGGATACCGCGCGCTGGGTGATGCCCGACCGCTATCGCGATGATTTTCGCCAGGGCCTGCAATACGTGATCTCGGTGCAGGGCTACGAATGGGGGCTGGCGGTGCATCAAGTCAGCCGTTCGCTGCGCCTGGACCCCAACGAAATCAAATGGCGCAGCCACCGTGGCCAGCGGCCATGGCTGGCGGGCACCGTGATCGAACACATGTGCGCGCTGCTGGATGTCGCCGAATTGGCGGAGCTGATTGCCAGCGGTGCGGTAAAAGATCTGCCAGGTAACAAACGTACTTGATAAGAGGCGCAGCGCCACGGTGCTGCCAAAGAAGAACACACGCCGTTATCAACGGTATTTGAAGGGGTCAGGGGTATGAACAAGTCGTCAGCGTCCGCACAGGGTTTGGATGATCCGATTCTGCAATGGGTGACCTTCAAGCTGGACAACGAGTCCTACGGCATCAACGTGATGCGCGTGCAGGAAGTGCTGCGCTACACCGAAATCGCGCCAGTGCCGGGTGCGCCGAGCTACGTGCTGGGCATCATCAACCTGCGCGGCAACGTCGTGACCGTGATCGACACCCGCCAGCGCTTTGGCCTGATGCCGACTGAAGTCAACGACAACACGCGGATCGTCATCATCGAAGCCGACAAGCAAGTGGTCGGGATCATGGTCGACAGCGTGGCCGAGGTGGTTTACCTGCGCCAGTCGGAAGTCGAGACGGCGCCGAATGTCGGCAACGAAGAATCGGCCAAGTTTATCCAGGGCGTGTGCAACAAGAACGGCGAGCTGCTGATTCTGGTTGAGCTGGACAAGATGATGAGTGAAGAAGAGTGGTCGGACCTGGAGAACATCTGATTGATGCTTGAGGTAGCGGTAATCGTCCTGGCCCTGCTGTGGGTCGGGACCGTGGTGGTGCTGTTGCGCCATATGCGCCAGCAACGCGAATCGGCCCTGCAACAGGCCGAGCGCGACGCCGTGCGCGACCAGCGCCTGCGCGAGATGGCCAAGCGAGTGGACAACTACCAGCAAAGCGCGGTGCGGGTAGGGGAGGACGTGCACGAACTGCGCTCGATCGTTGCCCCCTTGCCCGACAAGCTGTCGGCGCTGGAACAGCGCGACCCGGCCAACCTGTCCTTTGCCCAGGCGGCCAAGCTGGTGGGCATGGGCGCCACGGTGGATGAACTGACCCAATCCTGCGGCCTGACCCAGGCCGAGGCACAGTTGATGAGCAAATTGCACAAAAGCTGAGCCTGTACCGATTCAAATGTGGGAGCGGGCTTGCTCGCGAAAGCGGTGGATCAGTCAATACATATACCGACTGACACACCGCCATCGCTGGCAAGCCAGCTCCTACACTTTTTTTGTCGTCCCCACTGCCAGCGTCTGGCGCAGTTCCCATGTAGGAGCGGGCTTGCCCGCGATGGCGGTGTGTCAGCCAATACATGTACCGACTGACCCACCGCTTTCGCGAGCAAGCCCGCTCCCACATTTTTTGATCTGTGTGCATCCCTGAAACGTCAGTAATCATCCCCGCGCGCCGTCACATCCCGCTCCACCGGCTCGGCATTGGGGTCATACCCCGCCGGGAATTTGCCTTTGAGCGTCCAGGCAAACGCAATAATCTCGGCGATGGTGCGGTACAACTCTTCGGGGATGCTGTCGCCCAGTTCCATGCGCGCCAGTAATTTCACCAGTTCGGCATTTTCATAAATCGGGACTTCATGTTCCCGCGCCAATTTCAGGATGGCTTCGGCCAGGGCGTCGTCACCTTTGGCGGTCAGGGCGGGGGCGGCTTTGCCGTCGTATTTGAGGGCGATGGCCTGGCGCGGTGGGTTGGGGCTCTTCATGCGGTTTCATCCACCCAGCGTTGTTCCAGCCCGGTCTTCGGCCCACGGGGTGGGGTGCCGAGGTGGCAGTCGAGGTCGCCGACGTTGAGGCCCGATGACACCAGGCGTTCGCGCAGGCTGCCCAGGTGGCTTTCGATCAGGCTGGCGGTGAACGGGCGGGTGGCCCACAACTGGCTGGACAGTTTGCCCTGGCTCAGTTGCGCCTGGACCTGCAACGGGCCCAGGGGCTCCATGTCGAAGGCCAGCTCCACGCGCCACAGCATCTTTTTCGCATCGCGTTCGATCTTGCGCTCCGGCTCGTCCTTGTCCGGCGGCGGTTCTTCGCGCTGGAACTTGACCTGCAGCGGCACGATGTCTTGCAAGGTGCGCATGGGGATTTCCAGTTGCCAGGTGGTTTGCAGGCGGCCATCGGCGGTGGTGCCGCTTTGTTCCAGGCTCGACAGTTGATGGCTCTGCAAGCGTGAGATGGCGCCGGCGGCCAGGCGCAACAGGTTTTCCAGGCTGTTTTCACCGTCCAGGCGCTGCAGCAGCCGCTCCGGCAACGGGAAGCCGCCCGGCGCGGTGCGGGCGCCCACTTGGCCGAGGGTGCCCAGCGGGCTGCGGACAAAACTGGGCAGCATCTGCGCCAGGGTATTGGCGGCCAGGATTGCATTGAGGTTGGTGCTGGCGGGCAGGGCGGGTAGCAATTCGTTGACCAGGCGCAGCAGGCTGCCCTTCATATCCAGCGGCGGCACTTGCGGGTTTTGCCCGGCCAGCAGCTTGGCTTCGAGGAATACGCCGCTGTTGTACAGCAGTTGTGCCAGCACCTTGGGATTGCTGACCTGCGCCACATCCGGCAGCCCGGCCTGCAAGCGGTCGACGGCGGCGCGCAACGGCGCCGAGGTGTCATCGGGCAGGTTCTTCAAGGCATTAAGCAGGCCCTCCAGCGAGCCCTGGCGGCTTTGCTGGGCGGCCAGTTGCTGGCTGACCGCCAGTTGATCGCGCAGCCCGCTCAGGGGCACGAAATCCAGGGTCTGCGCGCCTTGCACCACGGCACTCAACAAGCTGGCGACGCGTAGCGGCTGCGGGCTTTCCAGGGTCAGGGTGGTGCCACTCAAGGCGCTGTTGAGCACCGACACCAGCGAGCGGTACAGCGCCGGCTGCCCGGCGCCCTGGGGTAGCATCTGCGAGGTCAGCACCTTGGCTTGCAGCAAGCTGCCCACCGGCAATTGAGTGGTGTCGATGCGGGTCAGGGCCGCGACATTGGCGCTGAGCGCCTGTTGCAGGCTGATCGCCAGGTCGCCCGACGCCGTCTGGCTCACCGCCACGTTGCTGCCCAGGGGCAGCGGCTGGCTGCTGGCGGCCTGCACCAGGGTTTGCCGGCCACCTTCGAGGGTCAGCTTGAGCAATAGCTGAAAGGCTTCACCGCCTTGCTTGAGCGCCAGCACCTCGGCGTTCACGGTTTTTCCGGCGTCGATCAACCCTGCCTGAGGCTCCAGCAGTTTCAGCAGTTCACCCACCGCAGGCGCAGGCCTGGGCCCGGTGGCCGGGGCTGGGGGCAGGGTTGGAAGGTTGATGTCACCGGTCATCGTGGCCGCCGTCTCAAGGAAATTGCCCTCTTTAGAGTAGGGCATCGCATGTATAATGCCGCCCGTCTGCAAAGAGCGTGTCAAAAACATCACAACTGATTGATCCAGCTCTCTAAAACAGGCCGCCAATGCAGTTATTGTGCATCTCTTTAACGGCCGTTCCGCCGCCGACTTGAACCGTAAAGGCCCGCGATCTTGTGACCAGTCCACTACTTGAAGCCGTTGCGCTTGCCTGTGAGCGAGACCTGCGGATGCTGTTCGAACACCTCGAACTGCGTCTGGCGGGCGGCGATATGGTGCAGATCAGTGGGCCCAACGGCAGCGGCAAGACCAGTTTGCTGCGCCTGCTGGCCGGGTTGATGCAGCCGACGGCAGGCCAGGTGCGCCTCAACGGCAAGCCGCTGCACGAACAACGCACGGAGCTGGCGCGCAACCTGGTGTGGATCGGCCACGCCGCCGGGATCAAGGATGTGCTGACGGCCGAAGAAAACCTCAGTTGGCTCAGCGCCCTGCATCATCCGGCCCCACGCGCATCTATCTGGCAGGCCCTGGCCGCCGTGGGCCTCAAGGGCTTCGAAGACGTCCCCTGTCATACCCTGTCAGCCGGCCAGCAGCGCCGGGTGGCCCTGGCCCGCCTGTACCTGGAGGGCCCGCCGCTGTGGATCCTCGACGAACCCTTCACGGCCCTCGACAAACAGGGCGTAACGCAACTCGAAGAACACCTGGCCCGGCATTGCGAGCAAGGCGGCATGGTGGTCCTCACCACCCACCACACCTTGACCCGTATGCCTGCCGGTTACCGCGACCTGGACTTGGGCCGGTGGTCGGTATGAGTGTGTTTGCCCTGTTGGTCGCCCGCGAAGCCCGCTTGCTGTGTCGCCGCCCGGCTGAGTTGGCCAACCCGCTGGTGTTCTTCGCGATTGTCATCGCGTTGTTCCCTTTGGCAGTCGGCCCCGAGACTAAACTGTTGCAAACCTTGTCTCCGGGACTGGTGTGGGTCGCGGCCCTTTTGTCCGTCCTGCTCTCGCTGGACGGGCTGTTTCGCAGTGATTTCGAAGATGGTTCCCTTGAACAGTGGGTCCTTTCGTCGCACCCCCTGCCTCTTCTGGTACTGGCCAAGGTACTGGCACACTGGGCCTTCTCCGGCCTGGCGCTGGTCCTGCTCGCGCCGCTGCTGGCGATGATGTTGGGACTGCCTTCCGAATGCCTGCCCGTATTGCTGGCCTCGTTGTTGCTTGGCACCCCGGTGCTGAGCCTGCTGGGGGCGGTGGGTGCGGCACTGACCGTGGGCCTGAAACGTGGGGGGCTGTTGCTGGCCTTGCTGATTTTGCCTTTGTATATCCCGGTGTTGATCCTGGGCAGCGGCGCCTTGCAGGCCGCGCTCATGGGAATGCCGGCGACCGGTTACCTCTTGTGGCTTGGCAGCCTGACCGCCCTGGCGGTAACCCTGACACCCTTTGCTATAGCGGCCGGCCTGAAAATCAGCGTCGGCGAATAATGAGGTCTGACCCGGTGTTTTCACTGCGTCAGTAAAGACCCTAAGCTTCTTGCAACGACAAGAAGCAACCGTGATGGAAACAGCAATGAACTGGACCTGGTTTCACAAGCTCGGCTCGCCCAAGTGGTTCTATGGCATCAGCGGCAAAATGCTGCCCTGGCTCGCCGTCGCCGCCTTCCTGCTGATCGGTATCGGCCTGGTCTGGGGCCTGGCCTTCGCTCCGCCCGACTACCAGCAGGGCAACAGCTTTCGCATCATTTATATCCACGTGCCCGCCGCGCTGCTGGCCCAGTCCTGCTACGTGATGCTGGCGGTGTGCGGCATTGTCGGGCTGGTGTGGAAGATGAAGCTGGCCGACGTCGCCCTGCAATGCGCGGCGCCCATCGGTGCGTGGATGACGGCGGTTGCACTGCTGACCGGGGCGATCTGGGGCAAGCCGACCTGGGGCTCGTGGTGGGTCTGGGATGCGCGACTAACGTCCATGTTGATCCTGCTGTTTCTGTACTTCGGGCTGATTGCCCTGGGCAACGCGATCAGCAATCGTGACAGCGCGGCCAAGGCCTGCGCGGTGCTGGCGATTGTCGGCGTGATCAATATCCCGATCATCAAGTATTCGGTGGAGTGGTGGAACACCCTGCATCAGGGCGCCACTTTCACCCTCACCGAAAAACCGGCGATGCCCGTGGAAATGTGGGCGCCGCTGCTGCTGATGGTCCTGGGCTTCTACTGCTTCTTCGGCGCGGTGCTGCTGATGCGCATGCGCCTCGAAGTGCTCAAGCGTGAGGCCCGTACCAGTTGGGTCAAGGTCGAAGTGCAAAACAGCCTGGGAGCCCGTGGATGAGTTTCGCCTCTTTCAGTGATTTTCTCGCCATGGGCCACCACGGCCTGTACGTCTGGACCGCCTATGGCATCAGCCTGGCCGTCCTGGCCCTCAACGTCGTTGCGCCGATCCTGGCCCGCAAGCGTTACCTGCAACAAGAGGCGCGTCGTCTGCGCCGGGAGACCGATAAGTGAATCCGCTGCGTAGAAAGCGTCTGTTGATCATCCTTGCCATCCTGGTGGGCGTCGGCATTGCCGTGGGCCTGGCCTTGAGCGCCTTGCAGCAGAACATCAACCTGTTCTATACCCCGACCCAGATCGCCAATGGCGAGGCGCCGCAAGACACGCGGATCCGCGCCGGTGGCATGGTCGAGGCCGGCTCCCTGAAGCGCTCCGGCGACTCCCTGGACGTGACCTTCGTGGTCACCGACTTCAACAAATCCGTGACCATCTCCTACCGCGGCATCCTCCCGGACCTGTTTCGCGAAGGGCAGGGCATCGTGGCCCTGGGCAAGATCAACGCCCAGGGCGTGGTGGTAGCCGATGAAGTGCTGGCCAAGCACGATGAAAAATACATGCCGCCGGAAGTGACCAAGGCCCTCAAAGACAGCGGCCAATCCGCGCCAACCCCAGCCAAGGAGGGTTAAGCGATGACCTCTACATTGTTTATTCCCGAGTTGGGCCAGTTGGCGATGATCCTCGCCCTGTGCTTTGCCATCGTCCAGGCCATCGTGCCGCTGCTGGGCGCCTGGCGCGGCGACCGGCTGTGGATGAGCCTGGCGCAACCCGCCGCCTGGGGCCAGTTCGCGTTCCTGGCGTTCGCCTTCGGTTGCCTGACCTATGCCTTCATGACCGACGATTTTTCCGTCGCCTATGTGGCCAGTAACTCCAACAGCGCCTTGCCCTGGTACTACAAGTTCAGCGCCGTGTGGGGTGCCCACGAAGGCTCCCTGCTGCTGTGGGCGCTGATTCTCGGCGGCTGGACCTTTGCCGTGTCGGTGTTCTCCCGGCAGTTGCCGCAAGTCATGCTGGCGCGGGTGCTGGCGGTGATGGGCATGATCAGCATCGGCTTTTTGCTGTTCCTGATCATGACCTCCAACCCGTTCGAGCGGATCCTGCCGCAGATTCCCATGGACGGTCGCGACCTCAACCCGTTGCTGCAGGATATCGGCCTGATCGTCCACCCGCCGATGCTCTACATGGGCTATGTGGGCTTCTCCGTGGCCTTCGCCTTTGCCATCGCCGCCTTGCTCGGCGGGCGCCTCGACGCGGCCTGGGCGCGCTGGTCGCGGCCCTGGACCATCGTCGCCTGGGCCTTCCTCGGCATCGGCATCACCCTGGGCTCGTGGTGGGCGTATTACGAACTTGGCTGGGGCGGCTGGTGGTTCTGGGACCCGGTGGAAAACGCCTCCTTCATGCCCTGGCTGGTGGGCACGGCACTGATCCACTCCCTGGCCGTCACCGAAAAACGCGGCGTGTTCAAGAGCTGGACCGTGTTGCTGGCCATTGCCGCCTTCTCCCTGAGCCTGCTGGGCACGTTCCTCGTGCGTTCCGGCGTGCTGACCTCGGTGCACGCATTCGCTGCCGACCCTGAGCGCGGCGTGTTTATCCTGATCTTCCTGCTCTGCGTGGTGGGCGGCTCGCTGACCCTGTTCGCCCTGCGCGCACCGGTGGTCAAGAGCCACGTGGGCTTCAACCTGTGGTCGCGGGAAACCCTGCTGCTGGGCAACAACCTGGTGTTGATCGTTGCTGCCTCGATGATCCTGCTGGGTACCCTGTACCCGCTGGTACTCGATGCCCTGACCGGCGCCAAGCTGTCGGTCGGCCCGCCATACTTCAATGCGTTGTTCATCCCGCTGATGGGCCTGTTGATGGTGGTGATGGCCATTGGCGTGCTGGTGCGCTGGAAAGACACCCCGGTCAAATGGCTGCTGGGCATGTTGATCCCAGTGCTGCTGGGCAGTGCCGCCTTGTCGGTAATTGCCGGGATTGCCTACGGCGACTTCAACTGGGCAGTGCTCGCCACCTTCATGCTCGCGGCCTGGGTGTTGCTGGCCGGTGTGCGCGATATCTTCGACAAGACCCGGCACAAGGGCCTGATCAAGGGCCTGCCAACCCTGACCCGCAGTTACTGGGGCATGCAGATCGCGCACATCGGCATCGCCGTGTGCGCCCTGGGCGTGGTGTTGTCCAGCCAGAACAGCGCCGAGCGCGACCTGCGCCTGGCCCCTGGCGAGTCCATGGACCTGGCCGGTTATCAATTTGTATTTGAAGGCGCCAAGCACTTCGAAGGGCCGAACTTCACCTCCGACAAAGGCACCGTGCGTGTGCTGCGCAACGGCAAGCAGGTTTCCGTGCTGCACCCGGAAAAACGCCTGTACACCGTACAAAGCTCGATGATGACCGAAGCCGGGATCGACGCCGGGTTCACCCGTGACCTGTATGTGGCCCTGGGCGAGCCCCTGGGCGAGGGCGCCTGGGCCGTGCGGGTCCACGTCAAGCCGTTTGTGCGCTGGATCTGGTTCGGCGGCCTGCTGACCGGTTTTGGCGGGTTGCTGGCAGCGATGGACCGGCGTTACCGGGTCAAGGTCAAGAGCCGGGTGCGTGAAGCCCTCGGCATGCAGGGAGCAGCGGTATGAAGCGTTGGTTGATGGTATTGCCGCTGGCGCTGTTTCTGCTGGTCGCGGTGTTTTTGTATCGTGGCCTGTACCTGGACCCGGCCGAGCTGCCGTCGGCGATGATCGGCAAGCCGTTCCCGGCGTTCTCGCTGCCCACGGTGCAGGGCGATAAAACCCTGACCCAGGCAGACCTGATCGGCAAGCCGGCCCTGGTCAACGTGTGGGCCACCTGGTGCATCTCGTGCCGCGTAGAGCATCCGGTGCTCAACAAGCTGGCCGAGAACGGCGTGGTGATCTACGGCATCAACTACAAGGACGACAATGCGGCGGCCCTGAAGTGGCTCGCGGAGTTCCACAACCCGTACCAGTTGGACGTGCGTGATGAAGACGGCAACCTGGGCCTGAACCTCGGCGTCTACGGTGCCCCGGAAACCTTCTTTATCGACGCCAAGGGTGTGATCCGCGACAAGTTTGTCGGAGTGATCGACGAAGTGGTCTGGCGCGAACAACTGGCGGCCAAGTACCAGGCCCTGGTGGATGAGGCCAAGCCATGAAGCGCTGGTTGACCGCCGCAGTACTGGCCCTGGGCCTGGTGGGCGTGGCCCATGCCGCCATCGACACCTATGAATTTGCCCGCGATGGCGACCGCGAGCGTTTTCGCGAGCTGACCAAGGAGCTGCGCTGCCCCAAGTGCCAGAACCAGGACATCGCCGATTCCAACGCGCCGATTGCCGCCGACCTGCGCAAGGAAATCTTCCGCATGTTGGGCGAGGGCAAGGACAACCAGCAGATCATCGACTTCATGGTCGATCGCTACGGTGATTTTGTCCGCTACAAGCCGGCGCTGACCGGCAAGACCGCCTTGCTCTGGTTTGGCCCCGCCGTCCTGTTGCTGGGCGGCCTGGTGGTCATGGCCGTGATCGTCCGCCGTCGCCGTGCGGCGCCTACCGATGGTTCTGATGCGCTATCTGCCCAAGAGCGCCAACGCCTCGACCAACTGCTGGACAAAAAAACTGATGATTGATTTCTGGCTCGCAGCTGGCCTGCTGCTCCTGGTTGCCTTGAGTTTCCTGCTGATCCCGGTGTTGCGCGTACGTCGCGCCCAGCGTGAAGAAGACCGCACCGCGCTGAATGTCGCGCTGTATCAGGAACGTGTCGCCGAACTGCAAACCCAACAAAGCGAAGGCGTGCTCAACGCCGCGCAGCTCGATACCGGCCGCGCCGAAGCCGCCCGTGAATTGCTGGCCGATACCGAAGGCGTGGAAAAGCCCCGCGAATCGCGCCTGGGCAAGCCGCTGCCGTTGCTGGCCGCGGTGCTGGTGCCGGTGTTGGGCCTGGGGCTGTACCTGCATTACGGGGCCATCGACAAGGTTGAACTGACCCGCGAATTCGCCCAGCCGCCGGTGTCCCTTGCCGACATGACCCAGCGCCTGGAACGGGCGGCGGCAGCGCAACCGGATTCGGCCGAGGGCCTGTACTTCCTGGGGCGCGCCTACATGGCCCAGGATCGTTCGGCGGATGCGGCCAAGGTCTTCGAGCGCGCCGTGGCCCTGGCTGGCCGCCAGCCGGAATTGCTCGGGCAGTGGGCCCAGGCGCAGTACTTTGCCAACAACAAACAATGGTCGCCGCAGCTTCAGGCCTTGACCGACGAAGCGCTGAAGCTCGATCCGAAAGAAGTCACCAGCCTCGGCCTGCTGGGCATCGCCGCCTTTGAAGGGCAGCGTTACCAGGAAGCCATCGACTACTGGAATCGTCTGTTGGCCTTGTTGCCGGAGAAAGACAACTCCCGCGCAGCACTGCAAGGCGGCATCGACCGTGCGGCCGAGAAGTTGAAAGAGGGCGGCGCTGCCGTCGCGCCAACGGCCAAGACCGCCGTGATGAAAGTGCGCGTGGACCTGGCGGCCGACGTCAAAGCCCGCGCCCTGCCGACTGACAGCGTATTCATCTTCGCCCGCGCCGTTTCCGGTCCGCCGGCGCCACTGGCCGCCAAGCGCGTGACCGTGGCCGACCTGCCGGTGACCGTCGAACTGGGCGATGCCGATGCGATGATGCCGCAGTTGAAACTGTCCAACTTTCCCGAAGTCCAACTGGTTGCGCGCATCTCACGGGCCGGTCAACCGACTGCCGGCGAGTGGATCGGCCGCAGTCAACCCCTGGCCAGCAGCACCACCGCGACCCAGCAGTTGACCATCGACAGTCCGGATAAATAATTTCGAGGAAATCCCCATGACCGCCATCGCTCGTATCACCCTGCTCAGCCTGGTCTTGGGCTTGAGCGCTTGCGCGGTTCATCGGCCACCTCCTGCCCCTACGGGCCCGACCATTCCACCGTCGGGCCCCTCGACCCAACCGGTAACCAAACCTTCCGGCCCGGTCACCGCCCCCGCCAAGCCCTTGCCGAGCAAGTCCCCGACCTTCGCCCCACCCCCCGGCGCTGCCAGCCACTGGGACGGCAAGATGCAGGTGTACGTGCTGGACGAACAACCGGACACCTTCTACCGCCAGCGCACCTATTACCGCTGGAGCAACGGCTGGAGCCGCTCCATCAGCCCGAACGGGCCCTGGGAAGAGACGAATGTGCAGGGTGTACCGCCTGGGTTGAGCAAGCAGTACGCAAAATGATCTAAGGCGACCTTCAAACGGTCGCCTTTTTTTATGACTTGAAATCCAATCCAAATGTGGGAGCTGGCTTGCCGGGGTGCCGCATCGCAGCATAGGTATCTACACGGCTTGCTCTTTTTGGTTATTGGGTGTGAGTACATATCCGTTGCTGCGGTTACGGCGGCTATTGGTTCCGCCCTTACGGCGGGTCACTTTCGAAGAGCGCGAAAGTAACCAAAGCGCTTTTGCCCCACCACTCGGTGCCTCGCCTAGGCTCGGCATGCCCGCAGTCAGGCATTGCTCCGTGGGCCCGCCGCGATCGGCCATCCCTGGCCGTGTCGCGGCTACCCCGGCATCCATGCCGGGGTGCCCACTGCGCAATACCTGCCTGCGGCCAGCGTGGTTTGACGGGGCGCCTAAGATCAAAAGCCAGATCAAAAGCAGAGCAACAGCAAAGCCAGAGCGCGAAGCTGCATTCCCCTGTAGGAGCTGGCTTGCCTGCGATGGCGGTGTATCAGACAATACATTTATCGACTGATACACCGCCATCGCAGGCAAGCCAGCTCCTACAGGAGTCCGCGCACGCCTCGATGATCAGGTCGGCTGTCAGGCCGCCTCGCTTTGCTTGTGATTTTGATCTTAGGCACACCGAGGCTAGGCGAGGTGCCGAGTGGTGGGGCAAGAGCCCTTTGGTTACTTTGGGCTGGGCTGGCACTCCGGCTCTTTTCCAAAGTGACCCGCCGTCAGGGCGGAACCCTAAGTGGCCGTAACCGCAGCAATGGATATGTACACAGACCGAGAAGAGAGTTGTGTAGATACCTATGGCCATCGCAAGCAAGCCAGCCCCCACAGGGATTTACTTGGCCGTCAGGCCGCCGGGCATTCCCGGTGCAACGCTGCCTCGACTAACAACTGCGCCATCTCGATCAATTGCACCACCGCCATCACCTGCTTACGGCTCGAGCCTTCAAGATGCTCGGTGCAGTCGTACGCACTGACCGCCGCCGACTCGAGCATTTCACAGGCGTTGCTCAACGCCTCTTCGGTGCTGAGACCGGCTGCGAATGCAGTGCGTATTGCTTGAACGCACGTTGTGCCGCTTCGTGGAGTTTGCTGTCGTTCAGGGAGTAGCCCGGGCTAGGCGTGACTTTTTTCATACGGTTGCTCCTGGAGTTAAAGGAGCCGCCACAATCACTTCCACATGATGGGTGGCGACTGTACGCAGGTGTGGAAGACCGCACTCCAGGGCCCCGGCGCACGCGAAGGTGCCCCGCGCACAGCCGCCATATAGCTGCGTGAAAAAGGGCGACGACCGAGGAATGGAGACCCGGCAGGGCTGGACCCTCCTGCGTACAGCTCGCCCAACATGATGTGTGCCTGTTAAATGATGAACCGTAGGGAATGATCCTCATATGCATGGGAATTGTCCTTCGGCTGTTCCAACCTTTCATAAAACCTTCATCAAACCGCCCCCCTGCCGTCATGTGCAAGTCATAGCCCTGACACCTCCCGCGCCTACTGTCGTTTGAACTCAAACACAGCCCCGCAAGGCTGTTCAAACCAGACAGAGAAGCCCATGAATCCCGCTATCCATGTCGATCGCCTGAACAAGACCTTTGCGAAGAAAACCGCGTTGGTCGACCTCGAACTCACCATCGCCAGCGGCGAGATGGTCGCCCTGATCGGTGCGTCCGGCTCCGGCAAGTCCACGTTGTTGCGCCACCTCGCGGGGCTGGCCTGTTGCGACAAGGGCAACGGCGGCAGCGTCAAGGTGCTGGGCCGGGAGGTGCAGGCCAGTGGGCGGTTGAGTGGCAAGGTGCGGCGGTTGCGCGCGGATATTGGCTACATCTTCCAGCAGTTCAACCTGGTCAATCGCCTGAGTGTGATCGACAACGTGCTGCTCGGTTGCCTGGGCCGGGTCCCGCGCTGGCGCGGCAACCTCGGGTTGTTCAATACCGAGGAAAAGCAGTTTGCCATGGAATCCCTGGCACGCGTCGGCCTGGCGGACCTGGCCCAGCAGCGCGCCTCGACCCTGTCCGGTGGCCAGCAACAACGGGTGGCGATTGCCCGGGCGTTGACCCAGCGTGCCGAAGTGATCCTCGCCGACGAACCCATCGCCTCCCTGGATCCGGAGTCGGCGCGCAAGGTCATGGAGATCCTCGCCGATATCAACCGCCGTGACGGCAAGACCGTGGTGGTGACCCTGCATCAAGTCGATTACGCCATGCGTTATTGCCCGCGCGCCGTAGCGCTCAAGGGCGGGCGCATTCATTTCGATGGGCAGGGCCGCGAGATGAGCAGCCAGTTTCTCAACGACCTGTACGGTGCCGACGTCGACACTAGCCTGATGTTTTGCGAACCGCCGCGCCGTTCCGAACTGCCCCAGCGCCTGGCCCTGGCCCGCGCTTGAACCCCCACTCACGATCCCTAGGAGTCGCCTGCATGTTGAACCGTATCGGTCATGTTTTCCTGTCTGCCGTGTTGTTGGCCAGCGTCGCCATGGGCAATGCCCAGGCCGCCGACAAGGCCATCAACTTCGGCATCATGTCCACCGAGTCTTCGCAGAACCTCAAGAGCATCTGGCAGCCGTTTCTCGATGACATGCACAAGAAGACCGGCCTGACCATCAACGCCACCTTCGCCTCCGATTACGCCGGCCTGATCCAGGGCATGCGCTTTAACAAGGTCGATGTGGCCTGGCTCGGCAACAAGGCAGCGATGGAGGCGGTGGACCGCTCCAACGGCGAGATCTTCGCCCAGACCGCCGCTGCCAACGGCGCCGCCGGCTACTGGAGCCTGCTGATCGTACGCAAGGACAGCCCGCTCAACTCCGTCGAAGACATGCTCAAGAACGCCAAGAGCCTGACCTTCGGCAATGGCGACCCGAACTCCACCTCGGGCTACCTGGTGCCGGGCTACTACGTGTTCGCCAAGAACAATGTGGATGCCGCCACCGCCTTCAAGCGCACGCTCAATTCCAGCCATGAAGTCAACGCACTGAGCGTGGCCAAGGGGCAGTTGGACGTGGCCACCTTCAACACCGAAAGCTGGGACCGCCTGGAAGTGACCAAGCCGGACAAGGCCGCCCAACTCAAGGTGATCTGGAAATCGCCGCTGATCCCCGCCGACCCGCTGGTGTGGAGCAAGGCCCTGACTGACAGCGAGAAGAGCAAGATCCGCGATTTCATCTTCAGCTACGGCGACACCGATGAAGAGAAGGCGGTGCTCAAGAACATGCAGTTGGGCAAGTTCCTCGCGTCCACTGACGACCAGTTGCTGCCGATCCGCCAGCTGGAACTGTTCAAGCAACGCACCACCATCAGTGCCGACAGCAAGCTGGCCGAGGCAGATAAAGCCAAGAAGCTGGCGCAGATCGACGCCGACCTGGCCACGCTGCAACAGCGCCTGAGCGAGCTGGACAAGAAACCCGCCGCCAACGGCTAACCCCCCTGTGGGACCGGAGCCTATGTGTGAACTGAGCCTATGTGTGAACGGGCTTGTGTGGGAGCGGGCTTGCTCGCGAAAGCGGTGAGTCAGTCGCTGGATGTGTTGAATGACACACCGCTTTCGCGAGCAAGCCCGCTCCCACCCACCCACACACACACACACATAGGCCCGGCTCCAACCATTATCGAGAGTGATCCATGACGACCTTGCACGCTGAAGCCGTGGGTAAAAGAACCTGGCCGCAATACCTCGGCTGGGGCCTGTTCCTGGTGCTGCTGGCCTGGGCCTGGAAAGGCGCAGAAATGAACCCGCTGGCGCTGTACCGCGACTCGGGAAACATGGCGACCTTCGCCGCCGACTTCTTCCCGCCGGACTTCCACGAATGGCGCTCCTACCTCAAGGAAATGATCGTCACCGTGCAAATCGCCCTCTGGGGCACGGTGCTGGCGATTGTCTGCTCGGTGCCCCTGGGCATCCTCTGCGCCGACAACATCACCCCCTGGTGGATTCACCAACCCCTGCGCCGGGTGATGGATGCCTTCCGTTCGATCAACGAAATGGTGTTTGCCATGTTGTTCGTGGTGGCGGTCGGGCTTGGTCCGTTTGCCGGTGTGTTGGCCCTATGGATCAGCACCACCGGGGTGCTCGCCAAGCTGTTTGCCGAAGCCGTCGAGGCCATCGACCCAGGCCCGGTGGAAGGGGTGCGCGCCACCGGTGCCAGCGCCTTGCAAGAGGTGATCTACGGCGTGATCCCGCAAGTCATGCCGCTGTGGGTGAGCTACGCGCTGTACCGCTTCGAGGCCAATGTGCGCTCGGCGACGGTGGTGGGCATGGTCGGCGCGGGCGGCATCGGCGTGATCTTGTGGGAGAACATCCGCGCCTTCCAGTTCGTGCAGACCTGCGCGGTGCTGCTGGTGATCATCGTGGTGGTAAGCCTGATCGACGTGCTGTCCCAGCGCCTGCGCAAGCGGTTTATCTGACCTTGGAGGGGTGCCTGCGGGCGCTTTTTTTAAAGCATGCAGTTGTCTAGACAAGATGAACCGGTGTACCGCGAACTCGCCGATATCCTGCGCCGCGAACTCAGCGGCTACCAGGCCGGGGAGTTCCTGCCGGGCGAGGTGCAGTTGGCCGAACGCTTTGGCGTCAACCGCCACACCCTGCGCCGCGCCATTGATGAACTGGTGTTCGAAGGCAGCCTGCTGCGCCAGCAGGGCAAAGGCACCCAGGTGCTGGACCGGCCGCTGATCTACCCGATGGGCGCCGACACCGCCTACAGCCAATCGCTGTCGGCCCTGGGGCATGGCGTGCAGGCGCTGCTGCTCAAGCGCCGCTACTGCTACGCCAGCCGCGAAGAAGCGCAGCACCTGGGCATCGCCGAAATGGCACCGATGATCGAGCTGCAAACCCTGCGCAAGCTCAACCAGCAGCCCGTCAGCCTGATCCGCCATCGCTACTGCGCCAGCCACGCGCCGTTGCTGGCGCACTACAACGGCGGCTCCCTGCGCCAGTACCTACGCGAGCGCGACCTGCCGCTGACCCGCACCCTGAGCCTGATCGGTGCGCGCCTGCCCAACCGTGATGAAGCCGCGCTGCTGATGATGCCCCGGCACTTGCCGGCCTTGACCGTATTCACCCTTTCCCGCGATCGCGATGGCCGCCCGGTGGAGCTGGCGCAGTCCACCAGCCGTTCGGATCGCTTCCAGTACCAGGTGGTGACTTGATGGAGACCCCGATGAATCTGTCCCCGCGTCAGCATTGGATTGGCGTACTTGCCCGCGCCCAGCTCAATGAACTGCAACCCCACGAAGCGGCATTGAAGGACGCCGAGTACCAACTGATCCGCGCCCCGGAAATCGGCATGACCCTGGTGCGCGGGCGCATGGGCGGCAATGGCGCGCCGTTCAACGTCGGCGAAATGACGGTGACCCGCTGTGTGGTGCGCCTGGCCGATGGCCGCACCGGCTACAGCTACCTGGCGGGGCGCGACAAGGTCCACGCCGAACTGGCGGCCCTGGCCGATGCCCATCTGCAAAACGCGCAGCCGAGCCCTTGGCTCACGGATTTGATTAGCGCCCTGGCCCAGGCCCAGGCCCGGCGTCGCGCGCAAAAAGAAGCCGACACCGCGGCCACCAAGGTCGAGTTCTTCACCCTGGTGCGAGGAGAAAACTGATGCACGCTCAATTATTGCAACCGGCGTTTGTCGACCCTGTACTGGATGCCCAGCGCAGTTTTCGCGCGGCGCTCAAGGCCTTGGCCGAGCCGGGTTTGCTCCAGCACTTGCCGGCAGCCCCGCACCTCGATGGCCTGGCGCCCGCCACCTATGCCTTGTGCCTGGCGCTGCTGGATGTCGACACGCCGCTGTGGCTGGCACCTGGCTTCGACACGCCGCTGATCCGCGCCAACCTGGCCTTCCACTGCGGCTGCCCGTTGGTCGCGCGCCGGGAGGAGGCTGCGTTTGCCTTGCTCGGCGAGCCGGACCTGCTCGACCTCAGCGGCTTCGACCACGGCAATGATCGTTACCCCGACCAGTCCTGCACCTTGCTGGTCCAGCTTACTGACCTGGACGCCGGGCGCGCCTTGCTCTGGCGCGGCCCGGGCATCCAGGCCCAGCGCCGGGTGCAGGTGCCGGTGCCGCCGGTGTTCTGGCTGGAGCGCCAGCGCCGTGAAGCCTTCCCCCGTGGCCTGGACGTGTTGTTCAGCGCCGGCCATCACCTGCTCGGCCTGCCGCGCAGTAGCCGCATCACACAGGAGCACGCCTGATGTACGTAGCCGTCAAGGGTGGCGAACAGGCCATCGACAATGCCCACCGCCTGCTGGCGAAAAAACGCCGGGGCGACCCGGCCGTGCCGGAGCTGCGCGTCGAGCAGATCCGCCAGCAACTGCCCCTGGCCGTGGCGCGGGTGATGAGTGAAGGCTCGCTGTACGACGAAGAACTGGCCGCGCTGGCAATCAAGCAGGCGGCGGGGGACCTGGTAGAAGCGATCTTCCTGCTGCGCGCCTACCGCACCACGTTGCCGCGTTTCAGCCCGAGCCTGCCGATCGACACCGCGCAGATGTCGTTGAGCCGGCGGTTGTCGGCCACCTTCAAGGATGTGCCCGGCGGCCAGTTGCTCGGCCCGACCTTCGACTACACCCATCGCCTGCTGGATTTCGCACTGCTGGCCGAGGGTGAGTATCCAGGCCCGCAGTCCACGGCGGATGCGCAACTCGAACCGTGTCCACGGGTGCTGGGGTTGCTGGCCAAGGAAGGCCTGATCAAGCACGAAGCCGACGACCACGCCCGTGTCGCTGACATCACCCGCGACCCGCTGGAGTTCCCCGCCAGCCGTGCCGAACGCCTGCAAGCCCTGGCCCGTGGCGATGAAGGGTTTTTGTTGGCGCTGGGCTATTCGACCCAGCGTGGCTACGGGCGCAATCACCCGTTTGCCGGGGAGATTCGTATCGGTGAAGTAGAGGTATGGATCGATCCCGAAGAGCTGGGCTTTGCCATTTGCCTGGGCAGCATCGAAGTCACCGAGTGCGAGATGGTCAACCAGTTCGTCGGCTCAGCCACCGAGTTGGCGCAGTTCACCCGGGGCTATGGCCTGGCGTTCGGGCATGCCGAGCGCAAGGCCATGGGCATGGCCCTGGTGGACCGCTCGCTGCGTGCCGAGGAGTACAGCGAAGAGATCGTCTCGCCGGCCCAGCGCGAAGAGTTCGTGCTGGCCCATTGCGACAACGTCGAGGCCGCCGGTTTTGTCTCGCACCTAAAACTGCCGCACTACGTGGACTTCCAGGCCGAACTGGAACTGATCCGCAAACTGCGCCAACCGGCCGAGGGCACCCGCCATGAATGACGCCGCCTACAACTTCGCCTACCTCGACGAACAGACCAAACGCATGATCCGCCGCGCCTTGCTCAAGGCTGTGGCGATTCCCGGTTACCAAGTGCCGTTCGGTGGCCGCGAGATGCCGCTGCCCTATGGCTGGGGCACCGGCGGCATGCAATTGACGGCGGCGATCCTCGGCGCCGACGACGTGCTCAAGGTCATCGACCAGGGCGCCGACGACACCACCAACGCCGTGTCCATCCGGCGCTTTTTTGCGCGCACCGCCGGCATCGCCACCACCGAAGCCACCCCCGACGCCACAGTGATCCAGACTCGCCATCGCATCCCGGAAACCCCGCTGCAGGCCGGGCAGATCATGGTCTACCAGGTGCCGATCCCCGAGCCGCTGCGCTTTATCGAGCCTTCGGAAACCGAGACCCGCACCATGCACGCCCTCAACGATTACGGGGTGATGCACGTAAAACTCTATGAAGACATCGCCACCTTCGGCCACATCGCCACCGCCTATGCCTACCCGGTGATGGTCGACGAGCGCTATGTGATGGACCCCTCGCCGATCCCCAAATTCGACAACCCGAAACTCGACATGAGCCCGGCGCTGATGCTGTTCGGTGCCGGCCGCGAAAAGCGCCTGTACGCGGTGCCGCCGTACACCCAGGTCAACAGCCTGGACTTCGAGGACCACCCCTTTGAGGTGCAGAAATGGGAACACCACTGCGCCATCTGTGGCAGCCATGAATCGTTCCTCGACGAGCTGATTCTCGATGACGCCGGGACCCAGAGTTTTGTGTGTTCCGACACCTGGTACTGCGCCCAACGGGTCAAGGAGAACAACCAGTGAGCCAGCCGTTATTGCAAGTGCGCGACCTGTCCCTGCTGTATGGCCCGCAGAAGGGCTGCCAGGAGGTGAGTTTTGATCTGTACCCCGGCGAAGTGCTGGGGATTGTCGGCGAGTCCGGTTCGGGTAAATCCACCTTGCTCTCGCTGTTGAGCGGGCGCTTGCCGCCCCAGGCCGGCAGCGTCGGCTATCGCAGCAAGGACGGCGAATGGCTGGACCTCTATAGCGCCAGCGAAGCCGAACGCCGCACTTTGCTGCGCACCGAATGGGGTTTTGTTGAACAGAACCCCCGCGACGGCCTGCGCATGGGCGTGTCGGCCGGCGCCAACATTGGCGAGCGCCTGATGGCCCAGGGCGTGCGCAACTATCAGCAACTGCGCGGCGCCGGCCTGGATTGGCTGGGCCAGGTGGAGATCGACCCGCAGCGCATCGACGACCTGCCGCGCACTTTCTCTGGCGGCATGCAGCAGCGCCTGCAAATCGCGCGCAACCTCGTTTCCAGCCCGCGCCTGGTGTTTATGGACGAGCCCACCGGTGGCCTCGATGTGTCGGTGCAGGCGCGCCTGCTCGACCTGCTGCGCGGCCTGGTGCGCGAGCTGGACCTGGCGGTGGTGATCGTCACCCACGACCTGGCGGTGGCGCGCCTACTGGCCGATCGCCTGATCGTGATGCGCCGCTCGCGGGTGGTGGAAACCGGGCTTACGGACCAGATCCTCGACGATCCACAGCACCCTTACTCTCAACTGCTGGTGTCCTCGGTATTGCAGCCATGACAAATGCCTTGATCGAGGTCCGCGACCTCTCGAAAACCTTCACCTTGCACCAGCAGAACGGCGTGGTGCTCAACGTACTGCGCGGGGTGGCGTTCAGCGTGCAGGGCGGTGAATGCCTGGTGCTGCACGGCCAGTCCGGTGCCGGTAAAAGCACCTTGCTGCGCACCTTGTATGGCAACTACCTGCCGGCCGGAGGCAGCATCCGCGTGCGCCATGCCGGGCAATGGCTGGAACTGGTGGGCGCCGCACCCCGGGACATTCTCCAGGTACGCCAGCAGACCCTGGGCTATGTCAGCCAGTTTTTGCGGGTGATCCCCCGGGTTGCCTGCCTGGATGTGGTGATGGAGCCCGCGCTGGCCCGTGGCTGGACGAAGGCTGACGCCCAGGCCCGTGCCGAGCATTTGCTGGCGCGCCTGAATATCCCCCGACGCCTGTGGCAACTGGCGCCGGGCACGTTCTCCGGGGGCGAGCAGCAGCGGGTCAACATCGCGCGTGGGTTCATGGTGGCTTGGCCGGTGATGTTGCTGGACGAACCGACAGCCTCCCTGGATGAGCGCAACCGCCAGGTTGTCCTGGAACTGATCAACGAAGCCAAGGCCGGCGGTGCCGCACTGATCGGCATCTTCCATGACCGTGCCGCCCGTGAGGCGGTGGCCGACCGCCATTTGGACATGACGCCCGCTGTGATCACCGATGAGGACTACGCCGATGCCCGCTGAACAGATCCTCAGTAATGCCCAGTTGGTTACCGCTGATCGTGTATTTCTCGGCAGCCTGGTGCTGCGTGACGGGGTGATCGTCGACCTCGCCGAAGGCCGCAGCCAGTTGCCCCAGGCCCAGGACCTGGGCGGTGATTTCCTGCTGCCGGGGTTGGTGGAGTTGCACACCGACAACCTGGAAAAACACATGACCCCGCGGCCCGGCGTGGACTGGCCGTCGACCTCGGCGGTGCTCAGCCATGATGCGCAGATCATCGCGGCCGGTATCACCACGGTGTTTGATGCGGTGTCCATCGGCGACGTGAACCCCAAGGGCAATCGCATGCAGAAACTGCCGGCGATGCTCAATGCCATTGCCTCGGCGCAAGAGGCCGGCCTGACCCGCGCCGAACACCGCCTGCACTTGCGTTGCGAGTTGTGCCACCCGGACACCTTGAGCGTGTTCCGCGATCTGGTGGAAAACCCGCTGGTGCAATTGGTGTCGGTGATGGACCACTCGCCGGGCCAGCGCCAGTTTGTGCTGCAGTCCAAGTACCGCGAGTACTACATGGGCAAGTACCACCTGGACGAGGCAACCATGGATGCGTTCGTGGTGCTGCAAATGGCCAACTCCAAGACCTACAGCGACCGCTATCGCGCCGCCATCGTCGAGCATTGCCTGGCGCGTGGCTTGTCGGTGGCCAGCCATGACGACGCGACCCTGGCCCATGTCGAGGAGTCGGCGCGCTACGGCATGAACATCGCCGAGTTCCCCACCACCCTGGAAGCGGCGCGCGGATGCCGGCAATTGGGCATGAAAGTGCTGATGGGCGCGCCGAACGTGGTGCGTGGCGGGTCCCACTCGGGTAATGTGGCCGCCGCCGGCCTGGCCGCGGAAGGATTGCTGGATATACTTTCCAGTGACTACTACCCGGCCAGCCTGTTGCCAGCGGCCTTTGCCCTGGCGGCCCAGGACAATGACTGCGATCTGCCCCAGGCGATCCAAATGATCAGCCTGGCCCCTGCGCACGCGGCGGGCCTCAGGGATCGCGGGGAAATTGCCCTGGGCCTGCGCGCGGACCTGGTGCAAGCCAGGGCCCAGGGCGGGCTGCCGGTAGTCCAACAAGTCTGGCGACAAGCCAAGAGGGTGTTTTGATGGCGGGCAGGTTGATCTATCTCATCGGGCCATCGGGTTCGGGCAAGGACAGCCTGTTGGATGCCGCGCGCGGGCCATTGGCCGAGCGCGGTTGCCGCATTGTGCGACGGGTCATCACCCGTTCGGCCGAAGCGGTGGGCGAGGCCGCCCAGGGTGTGAGCCCCGAGCAATTCGCCGCGCTGCAGACCGAGGGCGGCTTTGCCCTCAGTTGGCATGCCAATGGCCTGTCTTATGGCATTCCACGGCAGATCGACGACTGGCTGGCGGCCGGCGACGATGTGCTGGTCAATGGCTCCCGTGGCCATCTGGCGCAAACCCGCGCGCGTTATCCGACGTTGTTGGTGGTCTTGCTGACCGTGGACCAGGCGGTATTGCGCCAACGCTTGCTGGCGCGGGGGCGCGAGTCGGTGGCAGAAATCGACGCGCGCCTGGCACGCAATGCGCAGTTTCGCGACAGCCTGCAGGCCGCGCCCGGGGTATTGCTGCTGGATAACTCCGGGCCGTTGGCGCACACCGTCGCCCGGTTGCTCAAGTGTCTGGACGAGGGGCACTCGGCATGCGCCTGACCCTGCTGGGCACCGGCGATGCCCGCCAAGTCCCGGTGTATGGCTGCGAATGCGCGGCCTGCGTCCTGGCGCGCAGCGATGAGCGTTTGCGCCGCCGCGAGTGCAGCGCGCTGATCGAATGCGGCGACCAGCGCTGGTTGATCGACAGCGGCCTGACGGACCTGACCGAGCGTTTCCCGCCCCGCAGTTTCAACGGCATTTTGCAGACCCACTACCACGCCGATCATGCCCAAGGCCTGCTGCATCTGCGCTGGGGCCAGGGCCTGATCATCCCGGTGCATGGCCCGGCAGACCCCGAGGGCCTGTCGGACCTCTACAAACACCCCGGCATCCTCGATTTCAGCCAGCCCTTTGCCGAGTTCGAGACCCGGCAATTTGGCGAGCTGGCGGTCACCGCGTTGCCCCTGCAACATTCCAAGCCGACCTTCGGCTACCTGCTGCAAGGGCAGGGGCGGCGCCTGGCCTACCTGACCGACACCACGGGGCTGCCCCCGGCGACCGTCGACTGGCTGCGGCGCGAGCCCCTGGACGTGCTGGTCATCGACTGCTCGATGCCACCGCAACCCCAGGCGCCGCGCAATCACAATGACCTGACATTGGCCCTGCAATGCATCGACGCGTGCGGCGCCGAGCTTGGCGTGCTGACCCACGTCGGGCACACCCTGGATGCCTGGCTGTTGCAGCATCGCAGTGAACTGCCGCCGCATGTGACGGTGGGTTGGGATGGGCGGGTGCTCTAGCTCAAGGGGGACCTTGGGGTTACGCTGAAAATGGCGAGCGAATATTTCTCGGGATGGAGAACATGTCCCGTAGGGCATTCGGCTTTTGCTGGCATTTTTTTAATCGCCGTCAGCCACTTGAACGGGTTTTTTCGAGGTCGATTCACGGGGCTGGAGTGTAAGAGTCCATGTGTTTTGTGAGCAAATCCCACAGCAGGCCAAAACGTTTCAATCAGACTTAAAACCCAGGTGGCAAGGCAGGTTTCCTGCATGAAAGATTAGCCGCAGATGACGGTGGTCCAGGCAGTTTTCACTGATGTTGGGCGCTGTTACTCCCGCCACTAATCGTTTCGGAGATCGCCATGTGTCAGATAGGCCACGCAGGTACTCACCCAGCTCACCATCCAGCAGAAACGGACCCGCCGTCCAAGGCGCAGTTTTACGGCCGTGGAAAACGCTCCTTGAACACCGATCAGGTCGCAAGGCACCTGACGCGCAGTGGTATGCGCTTTTACGATCGAGACCGGGACGGCAAGACCCAGGTTTCTTTCAATCTTCGCGGGTTCACCGAACCACAGAAAGGCTGTGCCCGCCGGGCCCTGGAGGCTTGGCAGGACGTGGCCGATATCAGCTTTCATGAAAATGCGCGCAAGGCAGATGGATCGATTCAAGTCACTGGTTCCAATCGCATGGAAAGTGGCGTGGCATGGGGTCCTGATCGACATAACTCCGGCGCGCGTGCCATGGTCGGGACACGCCGGGCGGCACATGCACCTCAGGAAGGGAGTTATTTCAACACCACTATGGTGCATGAGATCGGCCATTGCCTGGGGCTGGCCCACCCCGGGGAGTACAACGGCGGGGGGACGTACGAAAGGGATGCGACGTTCGCGCAGGACACCCGGGCCGGCACGGTCATGAGTTACTGGGCCGAGACCAAGCACGCCGGTCATGATTTCCGGGGGCTGATGCCCTCGGCACCGATGATGCATGACATCGCGGCGATTCAGAAAATGTATGGGGCCAACCACAAAACCCGTAGTACAGACACAACCTACGGCTTCAACTCCAATACCGGGCGTGACGTCCTGAGCCTCAAGAATGCACGCGAGGCGGCGCTGTTTTGTGTGTGGGACGGGGGCGGCAACGACACCCTGGATTTTTCCGGGTATGGGCAGAACCAGAAGATCGACCTCAATGCAGAATCATTCTCGGACGTCGGCGGCCTGCGCGGTAACGTCTCCATCGCCAAGGGCGTGACCCTGGAAAATGCCGTCGGCGGTTCTGGCAATGATGTGCTGACGGGCAATGATGCGGACAATCGCCTCAAGGGCGGCGCCGGGGCAGACAGGCTGCGCGGGGGGGAGGGCGCTGACACTTTCGTTTACGACAAGGCCAGTGACTCCACGCCGCGCAACCCTGATCGGATCGCGGATTTTACCAGTGGTACCGACAAGATCGATGTGTCCGGGGCCCTGAGAGAAGCCGGTATCAAGGGCCTCACGTTCTCCAGTCAATTCACCGGGCAGCCCGGCAATGCGGTGCTCCGCTACCAGGAGAGTACCGGGCGTGGCAGCCTGGCGATTGATATGAACGGCAATGGCAAACCTGATCTGCTGGTGATCACCACCGGCAAAATCGCACAGGCCGATATCGTGACGGGAGGGCAGGCGCCCACTCCGTCGCCGCGACCTACGCCTACGCCGGCCCCTGTACCGGAGCCAGGAACCAGCGCTTCGCTCCTTGCGACGGTAGCGAGTTTTCTCCTGCAAACCCTCACCATGTTCCAGTCGCTCTTACGCATGCTGGAGAAGAGCCACCGGTGAACCCCAGGCCGGGGCCCGAGCGTACTGGCGTCGTGTCGAACGTCAGGCGCTCACCGCCGATGCCGCCCGAGACACACTCAAGAACCGCAACAGCGCCACCAGCGGGAACAGGCTGCCCACCACGATCACCCCAAGCCAGCCGCCGTGCTCATACACGCTGCTGGCAATCGCTGAGCCGAAGGCGCCGCCGATGAAAATGCTGGTCATGTACAGCGCGTTCAGGCGGCTGCGGCTATGGGCGTCGAGGGCGTAGATGCTGCGCTGGCCAAGGACCATGTTCATCTGCACGCAGAAGTCCAGGACCACGCCGGTCACCGCCAGGCCAATCACGCTGTAGATCGGGTGGATAAACGCCGGCAGAAAACTCAGCGCGGCAAACAGCATCGCCAGCAGCGAGGCGCGGTGGGTATGGCCAGCATCGGCCAGGCGCCCGCTGATAGGGGCGGCAATGGCGCCGAGGGCACCGACCAGGGCAAACAGGGCAATTTCGCTTTGGCTCAGCCCATGGTTACGCGACAGCTCCAGGGGCACGGCGGTCCAGAACAGGCTGAAGGCCGCAAACAGGCAACCCTGGTAGAACGCCCGTTGACGAAGCAACGGTTGTTCGCGCAGCAAGGTGCCCAACGAACGCAGCAACTGGGCATAGCTGGCGCTGTGATCCGGCTGGCGCTTGGGCACGGTCAACAGCAGTACCACGCTGATCAGGACCATCATTGCCGCCGCCGCCATGAACATCGCGCGCCAGCCGAAGTGGTCAGCCACCAGGCTGGACACCGGCCGTGCCAGCAGGATGCCCAGCAACAGGCCGCCCATGATGCTGCCCACCACCCGGCCACGGGATTCGGCGGGCGCCAGGTGCGCGGCCAGGGGAATCAGAATCTGCACCGACACGGAGCTGAAGCCGATCAGCAACGACACCAGCAGGAACAGGTTCGGCTGCTCGGCAAAGGCCGCGCCCAGCAGGCTGGCAATGGCGACCACGGTGGTGATGATCATCAGCCGGCGGTTTTCCAACAGGTCGCCCAGCGGCACCAGGAAAAAAAGGCCCAGGGCGTAGCCGATCTGGGTCAGGGACACGATCAGGCTGGCCATGGCCGGCGTCAGGCCGATGTCCGGGGCAATCAGTTCAATGATCGGTTGGGCGTAGTAGATATTGGCGACGATAGCGCCGCAGCAGAACGCGAACAGCAGCACCATGCCACGGGTCATGGTGGCGGTCGCGGGCGGAGTAGCGGTCATGGTGTTCTCGTTAAAACGGGGAAGGAGGATGCGAAGGGTAAAGGGTAGGCGAGGGACGAGGTAAGTGTTACTGATGATTTCAGACATGCCTGGCATTAATGTCTTGCGCACAACCCAATGTGGGAGCGGGCTTGTCGGATCGCCGCATCGCCGCGATGGCGGCGTATCAGGTTAGAAATACCTGGCTGATACACCGCTGTCGCGAGCAAGCCCGCTCCCACATTGTTGAGCGTGTCCGGTCAGTTACTGGCCGTTGTAGATCTGGTCGAACACTCCACCATCATTGAAGTGGGTCTTCTGCACGGTGCGCCAGTCACCAAAGGTCTTCTCCACCGACAGGAAGTCGACTTTCGGGAAGCGATCGGTGTACTTGGCCAGCACCTTCGGGTCCCGTGGACGCAGGTAGTTGTTGGCTGCAATTTCCTGGCCTTCGGCCGACCACAGGTATTTCAGGTAGTCATCGGCCACTGCACGGGTGCCCTTTTTATCGACCACTTTGTCGACCACCGACACCGGCGGCTCGGCTTCGGCAGAGACGCTTGGGTAGATCACTTCGAACTGGTCGCGGCCGAATTCACGGGCAATCATTTCCGCTTCGTTTTCAAAGGTCACCAGCACGTCGCCGATCTGGTTGGTCATGAAGGTAGTGGTCGCGGCACGGCCACCGGTATCGAGCACCGGAGCTTGCTTGAACAGCTTGCCGACAAAGTCCTTGGCCTTGTTTTCATCGCCTCCGTTCTTGAGCACATAGCCCCAGGCCGACAGGTAGGTGTAGCGCCCGTTGCCGGAGGTCTTGGGGTTGGGCACGATCACCTGCACGCCATCTTTGAGCAAGTCCGGCCAGTCTTTGAGGGCCTTGGGGTTGCCCTTGCGCACGATAAACACGGTGGCGGACGTGAACGGTGCGCTGTTGTTCGGCAGGTGGGTGACCCAGTTGTCGGGCACCAGTTTGCCGTTGTCCGCCAGGGCATTGATGTCGGTGGCCATGTTCATGGTGATCACGTCAGCCGGCAGGCCGTCGATGACCGAGCGCGCCTGTTTGCTGGAACCGCCGAAGGACATCTGCAAGGTCAGCTTGTCGTTCGGGTGTTCGGCTTGCCAGTGCTTCTGGAACGCCGCGTTGTAGTCCTTGTAGAAGTCACGCATCACGTCATAGGAGACGTTGAGCAGGGTGGTCGAGGCGGCCTGGGCGCCGACAGACAGTGCGAGGCCTGCGGCCAGGAGCGAAGCGCTAACAAGTTTTTTCACTGCTCATTCCTTGTTGTTCGAGAAGGTAGTGGCTTATAGCCCACGACTATAGCCGGGGCGGCATAGACGCTTAAAGATTAAAAAGAACTTTGCTTATTCCACTTTTTTATAGAGGCCGTTGCCACAGCGTGAACAGAAGGCCGCATTGGGTTCGTGGCTGCTTTTCTGGCACACCGGGCAGTCGTGTTGCAGTTGCTCGCCGCGCATGGCGTTGGCCAGTTCGGCGGTAAAGATCCCGGTGGGCACGGCGATGATCGAGTAGCCGGTGATCATCACCAGCGAGGAGATCACCTGGCCCAGCGGGGTCTTGGGCACGATGTCGCCAAACCCCACGGTGGTCAGGGTCACGATAGCCCAGTAGATGCCCTTGGGGATGCTGGTAAAGCCGTGCTCCGGGCCTTCGATCACGTACATCAGGGTGCCGAACACCGTTACCAGGGTGCAGACGCTGACCAGGAACACCACGATCTTCTGCTTGCTGCCGCGCAGCGCCGACATCAGGTAGTTGGCCTGCTTGAGGTAGGGGCCGAGCTTGAGCACCCGGAAGATCCGCAACATGCGGATGATGCGGATAATCAGCAGGTACTGGGCGTCGCTGTAGTACAGGGCCAGGATGCCGGGGACGATGGCCAGCAAGTCCACCAGCCCGTAGAAACTAAAGGCATACCGCAACGGTTTGGGCGAGCAATACAGGCGCAGGCCGTACTCGATGAGGAAAATCAGCGTGAAGCCCCACTCGATATAGGCCAGCACATCGGCGTAGTTCTGGTGGATCTGGTCGATGCTGTCGAGCATCACGATCACCAGGCTGGCGAGGATGATCAGCAGCAAGATGCCGTCAAAACGCCGCCCGGCCACCGTGTCGCTCTGAAATACCATGACGTAGAGCCGCTGGCGCCAGTCGTTGTTGCTGTCCATGAAGTCCGCCTGAATCGTAGGTCTGCGAAGCCTAGGGGGATTCGAACGGGCTGTCCACGTTGACCCTGTGCCGCAGGCGCAACGTCGCGCGCACCAACCAGCAGGCGAGGATAAACGGTGCAGTCAGCGGCGCCAGGTGCAGGCCGGCAAAACCCGGGGCAAGCAGGCTGGCCAGGAGGATGCCGAGCAACGGCAGCCAGGGTTGGCGCCGGTAGTGGCTGAGGGCCAGGGCGGCAAGTGCCGGGTTATAGCTGTGCAGGCCGAGCAGGGCGCCGGCGGGGTCGTCGAGCAGCAGGCCGAGCACCACGCCGCTGCCGGCCCCGAGCATCGCCCACAGCGCCGCGCGAGGGCTGGCCAACAGCAGGCCAAGGGCGATCAGCAGGCCGGCCAGCGGTCGATCCAGCAGCACGACCTGGCCCAGCCCGACCAGTGGCGCGCTCAGCCAGTCCAGGGGGGTGGCGGCAATGAGGGGCAGGGTGGCCGGTGAGACCGTGCCGAGCAGCAGCCAGCCTAACCCGACGAAGGGCACCGTATAGGCGGGCAGGTCATCGCCATGGGCCATGCGCTTGACCCATTGCCGGGTCAGGATCGCACTCAGGCCGCCGCACGCCAGGATCAGCGGCGGCAGCAATGCTGACCAGGCAAAGTGCTGGCCGATCAGCAGCCCCAGTAACACACCGTTATAGCTATAGAGCCCGGCCTGGCGCTCGGCCTTGGGATAGTCGCGGCGCTGGGCCGTGAGCAGGCCGGCGACCCCGCCCAGCAGCGCACCGCCGAGCAGGGCCGGGGCGCAGGCGAGGATCGCCAGCAGGCAGAGCAGGCCACACAGCGGGTGGCGTTGCAGGAAGATCTGGCTGAAGCCGTTGAGCAGGGCTTCGGCCCAGTCGGGGCAGGTTGGGTTGGGCATGGTGGGTAAGTCAGTAAGACCGAGTTGCCCCCATCGCGAGCAAGCCCGCTCCCACATTTTGATCTGCGAACACGGTCAAATGTGGGAGCGGGCTTGCCCGCGATAAGGCCCGAACAGACGCTAGATCAACGTCTCGATACGCAGCGAGTTGGTCGACCCCGGCTGCCCAAACGGCACCCCCGCAGTGATCAACAGCGTATCCCCACGCTGCGCCATGCCTTGGGCCTGGGCGATTTCCAGCGCTGTGGAACACACCTCGTCCACCTGCCGCAAGCGGTCATTGACCACCGAATGCACGCCCCAGGCCACGCTCAAGCGGCGCGCGGTGGACAGGTTCGGCGTGAGGTTGAGGATCGGCACCGCCGGCCGCTCCCGCGCCGCGCGCAGGCTGGAGCTGCCCGACTCGCTGTAGTTCACCAGCACCGCCACCGGCAGGATGCTGCTGATCCGGCGGATCGCGCAGCTGATGGCATCGGACACGGTGGCGTCGGCCTTGGGCCGGCTTACATCCAGTTGGGTCTGGTAGTCCGGGCCGTTCTCCACCTGGCGAATGATCTTGCTCATCATCTGCACGGCTTCCAGCGGGTATTCGCCGGACGCGGTTTCGGCCGAGAGCATCACCGCATCGGTGCCCTCGGCCACGGCATTGGCCACGTCCGTGACTTCGGCGCGGGTCGGGGCCGGCGAGAAACGCATGGATTCGAGCATCTGCGTTGCCACCACCACCGGTTTGCCCAGTTGGCGGCAGGTGCTGATGATGTCTTTCTGGATTTGCGGCACGCTTTCGGCCGGCACTTCCACACCCAGATCGCCTCTGGCGACCATGATCGCATCGCTCAGCTCGGCGATTTCCTGCAGGTGGCGCACCGCCGAGGGCTTCTCGATCTTCGCCATCAAGAACGCCTTGTCGCCGATCAGTTCGCGCGCTTCACGGATGTCTTCGGGGCGTTGTACAAACGACAGCGCCACCCAGTCCACGCCCAGTTCCAGGCCGAAACTCAGGTCGCGGCGGTCCTTGGCGGTCAGTGGGCTGAGCTCCAACAAGGCTTGTGGGACGTTCACCCCTTTACGGTCGGACAGTTCGCCGCCATTCAACACCGTGGTGTCGATCGCATCGGCATGCTTGGTAATCACCCGCAGGCGCAGCTTGCCGTCATCGAGCAACAGGTCCATGCCCGGTTCCAGGGCCTTGATGATTTCCGGGTGGGGCAGGTTGACCCGTCGCTGGTCGCCCGGCGTGGGGTCGAGGTCCAGGCGCAACGCCTGGCCACGCACCAGTTGCACTTTGCCTTCGGCGAAACGCCCGACCCGCAGCTTCGGCCCTTGCAGGTCCATCAGGATCCCCAGCGGGTAATTGAGCTGGCGCTCGACCTGGCGGATCCACTGGTAGCGCTGGGCATGGTCGGCGTGATCGCCATGGCTGAAGTTCAGGCGGAAGATATTCACCCCGGCTTCCACCAGCTCGCGGATGTCATCGATACCGTCGGTGGCCGGCCCCAGGGTGGCGAGGATTTTGACTTTCTTGTCAGGCGTCATGGGCAGCAGTCTCAAGTATCAAAATGGCGCGGAAGTCGTTGACGTTGGTACGGGTCGGCTCGGTGACGATCAGCGCGTCGAGTGCCGCGAAATAGCCGTAGCCATTGTTATTGTCCAACTCATCGCTGGCCGACAGGCCCAGGGCCTCGGCGCGCGCGTAGCTGGTGGGGGTCATGATTGCCCCGGCGTTGTCTTCGGAACCGTCGATGCCGTCGGTATCACCGGCCAGGGCGTACACGCCAGGCAGGCCCTTGAGGCTGTCGGTCAGGCTCAGCAGGAACTCGGCGTTGCGTCCGCCACGGCCATTGCCGCGCACGGTCACGGTGGTCTCGCCGCCGGAGAGGATCACGCAGGGCGCCGCCAGCGGCTGGCCGTGCTGCACGATCTGCCGGGCGATGCCGGCGTGGACCTTGGCCACATCCCGCGCTTCGCCTTCCAGGTCGCCGAGGATCAGCGGGCTGAAGCCGGCCTGGCGCACTTTGACCGCCACCGCTTCCAAGGACTGTTGCGGTCGCGCGATCAATTGGAAATGGCTGCGCGCCAGGCACGGGTCACCGGGTTTGACGGTCTCTGACTCCGGGTTCTGCAACCAACTGCGCACCGAGGCTGGCACTTCGATCTGGTAACGCTTGAGGATCGCCAGGGCCTGTTGCGAGGTGCTCGGGTCGCCTACGGTCGGGCCGGAGGCAATCACCGTGGCCTGGTCGCCCGGCACATCGGAAATCGCGTAGGTGTAGACCGTGGCCGGCCAGGCGGCCTTGGCCAGTCGCCCGCCCTTGATCGCCGAGAGGTGCTTGCGCACGCAATTCATCTCGCCGATGGTCGCGCCGGATTTGAGCAGGGCTTTGTTGATGGCTTGTTTGTCGGCCAGGGTGATACCCGCCGCCGGCAACGCCAGCAGCGCCGAACCGCCGCCGGACAGGAGGAAGATCACACGGTCGTCTTCGCCAAGGTTGCTGATCAGTTCCAGCACGCGCTTGGCCACGGCCTGGCCAGCGGCATCGGGCACGGGGTGCGCGGCTTCGACCACTTCGATTTTCTGGCAGGGCGCGCCGTGACCGTAGCGTGTGACCACCAGTCCCGAAACCTCGCCCTGCCAGCTGTTTTCCACGACCAGGGCCATGGCGGCCGCAGCTTTACCCGCGCCGATCACGATCACGCGGCCGCTGCGGTCGGCGGGCAGATAAGGTTCGAGGACTTGCCGGGGGTGGGCAGCGTCGATGGCTGTGGCAAACAGCTCGCGAAGCAGGTGTTGCGGATCGACCGACATAAGCGGGCTCCCGGGTTCTTGTTATTGGGTTTGCAACGTGGAATGAGGGCCAAATGTGGGAGCTGGCTTGCTTGCGATGGCGGTGTGTCAGGCGATTAATCTGTCACTGAACGACCGCTATCGCAGGCAAGCCAGCTCCTACCAGGGATTGCATTGAAAAAGGGGCGGTTACTTATCGCGAATCGAGAAATTCGCCATATGTTCCAGGCCCTTGATCAGCGCCGAATGGTCCCAGTTGCCGCCGCCAATCGCGGTGCAGGTGCTGAACACTTGCTGGGTGCCGGCGGTATTGGGCAGGTTGATCCCTAGCTCCTTGGCGCCGGCCAGGGCCAGGTTCAGGTCCTTCTGGTGCAGGTTGATCCGGAAACCCGGGTCGAAGGTGCCCTTGATCATCCGCTCGCCATGCACTTCGAGAATCTTCGAGGAGGCGAAGCCGCCCATCAGCGCTTCGCGGACCTTGGCCGGATCGGCGCCGTTTTTCGCGGCGAACAGCAGCGCTTCGGCCACCGCCTGGATGTTCAGGGCAACGATGATCTGGTTCGCCACCTTGGCGGTCTGGCCGTCGCCATTGCCACCCACCAGGGTGATGTTCTTGCCCATGCTCTGGAACAGCGCCAGGGCGCGTTCGAAGGTCTGCGGCTCGCCACCGACCATGATGCTCAGGGTCGCGGCCTTGGCGCCGACTTCACCGCCGGACACTGGTGCGTCGAGGTACTGCGCGCCAGTGGCGTTGATCTTTGCGGCAAAGGCCTTGGTGGCGGTGGGCGAGATCGAACTCATGTCGATCACCACTTTGTTCGGCGACAGGCCAGCCGCTACGCCGTCGGCGCGGAACAGCACGTCATCGACCTGGGGGGTATCGGGCACCATGACGATGATGAATTCCGCTTCCTGGGCCACTTGCTGCGGGTTGGCCAGGGCCACGGCACCGGCGGCGACCAGCTCGGCGGGCGCCTTGCCGTGGTGCTCGGAGAGGAACAGTTGGTGACCTGCTTTCTGCAGGTTCGCGGCCATGGGTTGGCCCATGATGCCGGTGCCGATAAAGCCGATTTTAGCCATGATGAAGTCCTCTTTTTATTCGTTATGCAGGTTTTGCACTGCCCCCGTGGGAGCTGGCTTGCCTACGATGGCGCCACCTGGGTATGCCTGATACACCGAGGTGTCTGCATCGCAGGCAAGCCAGCTCCTACAGGTTTTTATGGGGTTGGTCAGATCGCGTTATGGCTCTTGAGCCAGCCAAGACCGGCCTCGGTCGTGGTCAACGGCTTGTACTCACAGCCGACCCAACCCTGATAGCCAATGCGCTCCAGATGCTCGAACAGGAACCGGTAGTTGATTTCACCGGTGCCCGGCTCGTTGCGCCCCGGGTTGTCCGCCAGCTGGATATGGTTGATCTGATCCAGGTGCGTGGCCATGGTGCGGGCCAGGTCGCCTTCCATGATTTGCATGTGATAGATGTCGTATTGCAGGAATAGGTTGGCGCTGCCCACCTGTTCGCGAATCGCCAGGGCCTGTGCGGTGTTGTTCAGGTAGAAGCCGGGAATGTCGCGGGTGTTGATCGCTTCCATCACCAGCTTGATGCCCACCGCTTGCAGCTTGTCGGCTGCGTACTTGAGGTTGGCGACGAAGGTTTTTTCCAGGGTGGCGTCGTCCACGCCGGCAGGGCGAATCCCCGCCAGGCAGTTGATCTGGGTATTGCCCAGTACCTGGGCGTAGGCGATGGCCAGGTTGACCCCAGCGCGAAACTCCTCGACCCGGTCCGGGTGGCAGGCCAGGCCGCGCTCGCCGCTGGCCCAGTCACCGGCGGGCAGGTTGAACAGCACTTGGGTCAAGCCGTGGGCGTCGAGCTGCGCCTTGATTTCGGCGGAGCTGAACTCATAGGGGAACAGGTATTCCACCCCGCTGAAACCGGCATCGGCGGCGGCTTTGAAGCGGGCGAGAAAGTCCTGTTCGGTGAACAGCATGGACAGGTTGGCGGCAAAACGCGGCATGGGGTTCTCCTTAATCGAGCAATGAAATGGCAGTCGGTGCGTCGTTGCCCACCAGTGCCAGATCTTCGAATTCATTGACGGCGTTGATCTCGGTGCCCATGGAAATATTGGTCACGCGCTCCAGGATGATCTCGACAATCACCGGCACCTTGAACTCTTCGATCATTTCCTGGGCCTTGCGCAGCGCGGGCTGGATCTGGCCCGGCTCGAACACACGCAGGGCCTTGCAACCCAGGCCTTCGGCGACGGCAACGTGGTCGACGCCATAACCGTTGAGTTCCGGGGCGTTGAGGTTGTCGAAAGACAACTGTACGCAGTAGTCCATTTCAAACCCGCGTTGGGCCTGGCGGATCAGCCCCAGGTAGGAGTTGTTCACCACCACGTGGATGTACGGCAGCTTGAACTGCGCGCCCACGGCCAGCTCTTCGATCATGAACTGGAAGTCATAGTCGCCGGACAGCGCCACTACCTTGCGGCTCGGGTCGGCCTTGACCACGCCCAGCGCAGCGGGGATGGTCCAGCCCAGCGGGCCGGCCTGGCCGCAGTTGATCCAGTGGCGTGGCTTGTAGACGTGCAGGAACTGCGCACCGGCAATCTGCGACAGGCCGATGGTGCTGACGTAGCAGGTGTCTTTGCCGAACACCTGGTTCATCTCTTCGTACACCCGTTGCGGCTTAACCGGAACGTTGTCGAAGTGGGTCTTGCGGTGCAGGGTGGCTTTGCGCTGCTGGCAATCGTGCAGCCAGGCGCTGCGGTCCTTGAGCTTGCCGGCGGCTTTCCACTCGCGGGCCACTTCGATAAACATCGTCAGCGCGGCACCGGCGTCGGACACGATGCCCAGGTCCGGGGTGAACACCCGACCGATTTGCGTCGGTTCGATGTCGACGTGAATGAACTTGCGACCCTCGGTGTACACCTCCACCGAGCCGGTGTGACGGTTGGCCCAACGGTTGCCGACACCCAGGACCACGTCGGACTTGAGCATCGTAGCGTTGCCATAACGGTGCGAGGTTTGCAGGCCGACCATGCCCACCATCAGCGGGTGATCGTCGGGAATGGTGCCCCAGCCCATCAGCGTCGGGATCACCGGGATACCGGTCAGCTCGGCGAATTCCACCAACAGTTCGCTGGCGTCGGCATTGATCACGCCGCCACCGCTGACCAGCAGCGGGCGTTCGGCCTGATCGAGCATCGCCAGGGCCTTCTCGATCTGGATCCGCGTGGCCAGTGGCTTGGCCAGGGGCAGTGGCTGGTAGGCGTCGATGTCGAACTCGATCTCGGCCATCTGCACATCGAATGGCAAGTCGATCAGCACCGGGCCGGGGCGGCCGGAGCGCATTTCATAGAAGGCTTTCTGGAACGCATACGGCACCTGGCCAGGTTCCAGCACGGTGGTTGCCCACTTGGTCACTGGCTTGACGATACTGGTGATGTCCACGGCCTGGAAGTCTTCCTTGTGCATGCGGGCACGGGGCGCTTGCCCGGTGATGCACAGGATCGGGATCGAATCGGCCGAGGCGCTGTACAGGCCGGTGACCATGTCGGTGCCCGCCGGGCCCGAAGTGCCGATGCACACGCCGATATTGCCGGCCTTGGTGCGGGTATACCCCTCGGCCATGTGCGAAGCGCCTTCCACGTGGCGAGCGAGGACGTGATCGATGCCGCCGACCTTTTGCAGGGCCGAATACAACGGGTTGATCGCAGCGCCTGGGATGCCGAAGGCGGTATCTACACCCTCACGACGCATCACCAGGACAGCGGCTTCGATTGCTCTCATTTTGCTCATGGTTTTGGTGCCTCTTGCGTTTTGTAATTGTATACAAGTGGTGTTGCTTCAAAGTGTATTCACGGCGAGCTACGCAGGTCAATCCATTTTGTTCTCGGGCCTGTGCATTCGTCGGAAGGCTTTTTAGCGGGAGTATTTCGACGTGTGGTGCGTATCTTTCGAAATATTGTATACAAAAAATAAATCTATTGTGTTCTATTTGTTGCATCCGGCTTCTGATCAATCAGAGCCCCAAGGCTTTCTCAATAACAAGATAAGGACGGCACCCATGAGCGCTCTAACCTTGAAAGTCGCAGTCAACCTGGTCAGCCAGGCCATCACCGCAGGCCGCACCATTGCCGCTGCACCGCTGACCATCGCAGTGCTCGACAGCGGCGGGCACCTGATCACCCTGCAACGGGAAGACGGCGCCAGCCTGCTGCGCCCGCAAATTGCTATCGGCAAGGCCTGGGGCGCGATTGCCCTGGGTAAGGGCTCGCGTTTGCTGGCGCTGGATGCCCAGCAACGGCCGGCATTTATCGCTGCACTGAACAGCCTGGGGCAGGGCGGCGTGGTGCCGGCGCCGGGCGGGGTGTTGATTCGGGATCAGGCGGGGGTGGTGCTGGGGGCGATCGGGATCAGTGGGGATACGTCGGATATTGATGAGCAATGCGCGATCAGCGCGATTGAAGGGGTGGGGTTGTTGGCGGATGCGGGGGTGAGTGCTTGATTTCTCCGGGCTTGTAAGAACCTCATCGCGAGCAAGCCCGCGTTTTGACCTGTGAACACGGTCAAAATGTGGGAGCGGGCTTGCTCGCGATAGGGCCGACTCGGTCTTGAATCTAAACCCAAATTGCATCCCACAACGGATAGTCGCCAATCCTCTCCACCAACCCCGCCCTCAATGGATTGGCCACCACATACCTGGCCATCTTCACTAGGTCATCTTCCCTACGCAGCGCGCGATCATGAAAGCTGGTTTGCCAAAGCCTCCCCTTGCGGGCAGTGGTGCCATTGACTGAGCGAGTGCTTTTGGATTTCACCTGGCACATCAAGTCACCCAGCGAACCTTTTTGCAGTTGGATCAACCAGTGGAAATGGTCGGGCATCACCACCCAGGCCAGAGAGTGCGCCAGCCCTTGATATTGGGCGAGCCTGAACTGCCAGACCACCAGGCGGCCGAGATGGAAATCGCTGAAGATTGGTGTGCGTTCGTGGGTGTTGGTGGTGATCAGGTAGATGTGGTTGGTTTCGCTGAACCGCCCGATGCGTAGGCGGTGTGAGGTGGCTCGATCAGGCATTCCGTTGCCTCTCTTCAGATGGGGTCTTGAGAGGCTAGATCGGGGAGCTTGAGGCTGATGGGCAGGCTTTTGGCAGGATGTGTCTGGGAGGGCACTTTCGCGAGCAAGCCCGCTCCCACATGGGATCTTTGTTGTTCATACATTTTGTGTCTGGCACAGATCTAGTGTGGGAGCGGGCTTGCTCGCGAATCTTGGCCACACCACAGTCCATCAGTCCGGCTCACACCCCTTCAACACCAACCGAATAATCGTCTGCGCCGCCGCTTCATAATCGGCCTCATCCAGCTTGGCCTTGCCGGTCACCGCCGAGATCTGCCAGTCAAAGTCCGCATAGGTCTGCGTCGCTGCCCAGATGCTGAACATCAGGTGATGAGGATCAATGGCGGCGATCAGGCCGCGATCGACCCAGCTCTGGATGCAATCGATATTGTGCTTGGCCTGGGCGTTGAGTTGCTGCACCTGCTCGGGGCTCAGGTGCGGGGCGCCGTGCATGATTTCGCTGGCGAACACTTTCGAGGCAAAGGGCAGGTCGCGGGAGATGCTGATTTTCGAGCGGATATAGCCGCTCAGCACCTGCTTGGGGTCGCCGTCCGGGTTGAAGGGAGTGGAGGCGGCCAGGATTGGCTCGATGATGCTTTCGAGCACCTCGCGGTAGAGGTTGTCCTTGGACTTGAAGTAGTAATAAACGTTGGGCTTGGGCAGCCCGGCCTTGGCGGCGATGTCGCTGGTTTTGGTCGCGGCGAAGCCCTTGTCGGCAAACTCCTCGCTGGCAGCCCGCAGGATCAGTTCTTTGTTGCGCTCGCGAATGGTGCTCATAGACCAGATGATTCCTTGCCAGGACAGGCGGTTGCGCATGGTAGCACCGGCGATCCGCGCGCCTCAAGAATCTGCCCGCGACGCTTTGTACCACGCTATGCTGCGAAATATCCCACATTTAGGACGTCCGATTCATGGCAGGAAGCAGCTTGTTGGTATTGATCGATGACATCGCCGCCGTCCTCGATGACGTGGCCTTGATGACCAAAATGGCCGCCAAGAAAACCGCCGGGGTGCTGGGGGATGACTTGGCGCTCAATGCGCAGCAGGTTTCTGGTGTACGCGCCGAGCGGGAAATCCCGGTGGTGTGGGCCGTTGCCAAGGGCTCGTTTATCAACAAGCTGATCCTGGTTCCCGCCGCGCTGTTGATCAGCGCCTTCGCGCCATGGGCGGTCACGCCACTGTTGATGCTCGGCGGTGCTTATCTGTGTTTCGAAGGCTTTGAAAAACTCGCCCATAAATTCCTGCACAGCAAGGCCGATGATCAGGCTGCACATGCCCAGTTGGTCGAAGCCGTGGCCGACCCCGCAACCGACCTGGTGGCGTTCGAGAAAGACAAGATCAAGGGCGCGATCCGCACCGACTTTATCCTCTCTGCCGAAATCATCGCCATCACCCTGGGCACCGTGGCTGATGCACCGTTGATGCAGCAAGTGATCGTGCTGTCGGGCATCGCTCTGGTCATGACCATCGGTGTGTACGGCCTGGTCGCCGGTATCGTCAAGCTCGACGACCTGGGCCTGTGGATGGCGCAAAAGCCCGGCCAACTGGTGCGCGATATCGGCAACGGGTTTGTACGAACCACACCGTACATGATGAAAAGCCTGTCGGTGATCGGCACGGCGGCGATGTTCATGGTCGGTGGCGGCATCCTGACCCACGGCGTGCCGGTGGTGCATCACTGGATTGAGAGTGTGAGTCAGAGCATCGGTGGCATCAGTTGGCTGATGCCGACCTTGCTCAATGCCATCGCGGGGATCATCGCCGGGGCGGTGGTGCTGGCGCTGGTATCGGTGGCGAGCAAGGCGTGGCGTGCCTTGAGGGGTTAGGTGCTATTGCAGCGCGCTGTAGCCTTTTTCGCTGAATGCCTTGAGCAGTTGCGCTTCCGAGCCTGCTAAAACACTGCCGAACTGGCCGAAACCCTGAACGTGCTGATCGCTCTGCTGGCTCGGGCCCTGACGCTCCAAGCCTTCGCGGCCATCAATGTAGGTTGCCACTTGCGCCAGGTTATAGGCGGCGTTGGCGCGTGAGTCGGGGTTTCGATTGGCTGCGCCCCAATCGCCGGTTTGCTGCTTGAGCTGATTGATGAAGTTGCTCGCGAAAGGACCGTCTTGCTTGAGGATGTCCTTGAGGATCGGCGTGTCCTTGAAGATTTGTCCTGCGCTGCGATCATCGCCGGCCGGTCGACCATAGGCGCCTCTGGGGGCGTCCAGAGAAGGTTTTGTTGAGGCTTGGGACTCTGTGGCGGGAGTAGCGGGGGTGCTGGGTGCCGTGATGGGGGGTTGGGAAACCGATATCGTCATGTTGAAGTTCCACTGGAAAGTTCGAGGTGGGTAGCGGGAAGTCAGCTTGTTTTGTGTCAGGCTGACCTGCGCGTGTGCCTGGGTTTTAAGTGGCAAACAGGTACGAAATGGTTCCTGGTGGTGGGGGGCGTCGCTCGGTAAGGTGCGGGGTGGATGGTATTTAAGGGGTTTCGTTCGGCGCTGTGGATGAGTTGAGTAACTCATAGCCATGCTTTAAGGTTACTTGAAGCAAATAGCTCTTATCTGCGGCGTCGTTTTGGGCCCACACCTTACCCCGATTAAAATCTGGAAGCTTTAGACTAATATCTGTAGTCGATTTGTTTAGGTTGCCAATGTAGTTGGCTATATAGGCCAGGTTGTACGCTGCATCTGCCCGTGCCTCAGGGTCTTTGTTATTTTTACTCCAGTCTCCGATATGTTTCTGAAGCTCTTTAAGGTTTTCGCCGGATTTAACCAGTGCGTTGACAATCCGATCTGCTGTAGCAAGTAATGGATTGTCCCTCAAGATATCCTCGGCGCTTCGATGATCGCCACGGGGTCGCCCCGTGGCGTGGGTTGGCCTTACATAAATCTGCTGCTCACCTTTGAACTCCAGGCTGGCGTAGCCATGTTCGATAAATTTTGTGAGCAGCGCGTGTTCGGAGTCCTTTCGGATGGATGGTTTACGAAATGGAGGGTAGATCGCTTCGTCTGGGTGTTGTTTCTTGAACGGTACAATCTGTTCGTTACCAGAATAACCACTGAGAAAACCATCGTTGTGTTGGCTTGCCAGTACGGCATGCGCGTCTTTGGAGTCAATGAAGTTGAACAGGCGCGCAGCATTGTAAGCCGCATCGGCGCGGGCTTGCGGGTCCTTGTTGGCGATTGTCCAGTCTCCGGTATGTTTGTAGATACCTTGCTTGTAGGCTTCGGGCAGGGGTCTGTGCTCTGGGCCACGTCGGTAAATACTTGGTCGCATTTCCAGGTGTTTAAGAGTGGGGTTGGCATTGATGATTTGCTCCGCCGTTCGGCGATCTCCTGCTGGTCGACCGGTTGCCGCGGTGGGGCGCGTCGCGCTGTCGAGATCTCCCAAGGCTGGCGGTAGAAGAGTCTCAGGAGTTGAACGCTCAGGACATGTTGCCTGGCTAGTGGTGGTGTTTATGTTGCAAACTTGGTTGGATAGTAATTGCTGAATAATACCGAGCCCGGTAAAAAATCTGATGTCCATAAGCGTATCCTTCTTACTGGGTTTTTAGTGCTGGAATTTAATGGTCGCAAGGCGACAGTTGTTAACTTTCTTGATTTAAGTGGTGGGCGATGTCGTGTGGTTCCACTTCTTTTATTTCAGATGTTAATCAGGTTTTGTTGTGATGATTAACTATAAAAGTAGTTTGAAGGGGGGCGATAGATAAGCGTTGGCTTAAAGGGTGAGACTCGTAGGAATAACGCGTTTAGATAAGTGGGCGGGATGCAAGGATGTTCCAACGACCCTGGGGGCAGGGCCGGGCTGCGAACAGCCGCGGCCTGCGATGGCTACAGGTTACTCGGCAATCTGCAACTTGCGCGACTCGGTATACACATACCGCACTTTTTCATACTCGAACGGCGAGTTCATCTGGCCGTAGCGAAAGCTCGTCTGGTAGCGCTTGTCCACCGCACGCAGGGCCCAGATTTCCGGGTGGTTGGAGCTGACTTCGGCGACGTTGAGGTAGTTGATCTGGGTTTCTGCGGTGTAGTCCACCAACAGGCCGCCGGTGTCGCGCAGGTTGGACGGGCCGAGGATCGGCAGGATCAGGTAGGCGCCGCCGGGAACGCCGTAGAAGCCTAGGGTCTGGCCGAAATCTTCGCTCTGGCGCGGCAGGCCCATGGCGGTGGCCGGGTCCCACAGGCCGGCGATGCCGAGGGTAGTGTTGACCAGCAGGCGGCCGGTGGTTTCCAGGGAGCGGTGGCCCTTGAGTTGCAGCAGGCTGTTCATCAGGTTGGGCACATCGCCCAGGTTGTTGAAGAAGTTGCTGACACCGGTGCGCAGGAAGCTTGGGGTGACGTAGCGATAACCGTCGACCACCGGCAGGAATACCCATTGGTCGAAGCGATAGTTGAAGTGGTACACCCGACGGTTCCACGACTCCAGCGGGTCGTAGACGTTGAGGGCGTTGAGGGTCGAGCGCTCGAACTCGCGCTGGTCCAGGCCAGGGTTGAACTTGAGTTTGCTCAAGGGCTCCTTGAAGCCATCCTGGTCGACCACGGTCGGTGCGTGAGCCTTGCTGTTGTCCGCGTGGGCAACGCCTGCGCAGAGTAAGGCCGCAAGAAGCAGGAGATGTTTAGCCACGGAAGAACTCCAGCATGGCGTCGGCGTTGACGCGGTAATTGAGGTTGCCGCAGTGGCCGCCCAGTGGGTAGACGGTCAAGCGATCGCCGAACGTCTTGCGCAGGAAGCCCAGGTCGCCGGGGCCGAGGATCACGTCGTCGGCGTTGTGCATCACAGCGATTTTCGGGCTGTCGCGCAGGTAATCCTCAAGGGCGTACAGGCTGACCTGGTCGATCAGTTGCAGCAGGCTGCCGCCGTCGGAGCGGGCGCGCCACATCGGGATCACTTGTTCGGTGAGGTAGCAGTCGAAATCACATTGCAGCGCACGCTTGAGGAACGGCGTGAGGCTGGTGCTTTCGGTAATCGGGTACTTGGGTGGGATGATCAGGCCGCGGCGGTTGATCAGGTCCGAGGTGAAGGCGATATCCGCCGCCGAGAAGCGGAACGAGGTGCCGATCAGCATCGCCATCTGCTCGTTGGTCAGGTGCTCCTTGGAACTCTGGAAGTCGTAGAGCAGGGCGTCGTTGAGGTCGATGTAGCCTTTTTGCTGGAAGTAGCGGGTCAGCTTGTTCAACACCAGTTCATAGAAGGTGGTGCTGTTGTTGATGCCCTTGACCTCGGTCTGCACCAGTTTGTCGAGGTTGGTGATGGAGGTGTAGAGGTTGACCGGCGGGTTGAGCAGCAACACTTTCTTGAAGTTGAAGCTGCGGCGGGTTTCGTCCAGCTTGCTGACGAACGCTGCGTCCAGCGCGCCCAGGCTGTAGCCGGTGAGGTAGAAGTCGGTGACGGGCAACGAGGCGTTTTGCGCGCGTACGGCCTGCATCACGCGGTACATGTCCTCGGCGTCTTCCTGGGTGATGCCGGGCGTGGCAAAGCGCGAGGCGGCGCTGATGAAGTCGAAGCTGGTGGGCGATGACAATTGGACGACATGGTAGCCGGCCTTGTAGTACAGCTTTTTCAGGTATTCGTTGAGGCTGCTGTCAAAGCGTGCACCGGTGCCGGCGATCAGGAAGATCAGCGGCGCGGCGCGGTCTTGCTTGGCAATGCGGTAGGTGAGCTTCTTCACCGGCCAGAAGTTGTCGGGCAGGCTGAATTCACGCTCCGGGCGCATGGTCAGGGTGTAGTCGGACTGGTTGATGTCATCGATGGATGGCAGATCCGGCCGCAGGTCCGGTGGTGTCGTGGCGATGGTCGCCTCGAACGGGTTGGTCAAAGGGTAGCCATAGCTGGCCGGATCTACATCGACCGCCAGTGCTGACGCACTCAAAAAAAGGCCACCCAACAGGGCAGCGCAGCGCAAGGAACGGAGCATGACTAAATCCCTAAGAGGAAAACGTGCTGAATGAAGTTCGCAGGCTATGACCACCGCGCTATCGCCGAAGTGCCAGCCATCGGCACTAAATATCGGAAATAAGCGTAGGAATCGAGCTAATAGTAGCCAGACGATACACTTTGGCACGCTTTGATGAATAGTTATCTGTGTGCAGCCCTTGCCAATGGCCCCGGGGAGATTAAGCTGGGCGCCGTTTTCGCCTATCGGAGTGCCCTTATGTCCCCTCGTTTGCCGCTGATTCTGCTGCTGTTGGCCTTGCCGTTATGGCTGGCTGCCAGTTATGGCGCCCGTTATGGGTTTATGGAAGATGGGCAGTGGGTGGGCATCTGCGCCGAGGACGCCAGCCGCTGGGAATGCCAGTTGCGGGCCAACCTGGGGCTGATGATCCACTTCAAGGTCATGGGCTGGGCGGCGCTGGTCACGTCGGTGCTCGCGTTTTTGCTGCCCGGCCGCGCGGGATGGGGCTTGGCGGTGCTGGGGCTGGCGTTCGGGATTCCGGCGCTGGCGTTGTACAACACCAATTTTGCGGTGTTTGCGCTGGTGATTGCCGGGTTGCGGTTGGTCAGGGCGGCTCGGGCTGCCTGACAGGGCCAATCGCAGGCTAGCCAGCTCCCACATTTGAATGTATTCACAGATCAAAATGTGGGAGCGGTGCGATAGCGATCTCAGGCGTTGCGAACCCGCAGGCAACGCCACAAGGCTGCAACCATCAACCCACTGACCAGCGCCCAACCCAGGGCCTGCTGGTTCATCAAGCCTTCGCGATACAGCTGCGGTGCAATGCCGGCACCGATGATGAAGGTCAGCAGGGCAATTTCCCGGCGTGGCCCGTTGACCGGGCGCAGCAGGTAAACCAGGGCTGGCAGTAGCAGGGCGGCGCTGGGGAAGCTGCGGTAACGCGGGTCGAATACCAGCGCCAGCATCATCACCGCCGTGGCGAACCCGGCAAATGCGATCAGCCAGCCGGCGCGTTGCTCCAGCCAGGCGAAAGCCCGGTCGCGCCAACCCTGGCGAGCGCTCAAGGCCAGGGCCCCATGGGCCAGCACCAACAGGTTAAGGGCCAGCAACAGCCCGGCCCAGATCCATTCATCAGTGAAACGCGCGGTCACCCGGGTCAGTTCGGCCCAACTGCCAATCGAACCCGCCGCGACCGCACCCAACAGCGGCAGCAACAGCGCGGCGCGGGTGCTGCGAACCCGTCCGCCGAGCGCCAGGGTGCCCAGCAGGACCAGCCCGCCAACGCCCAGCCATAGCGGCCAGTACGGCACGTTGGTGACTGGGCCTGCGAGGATGCCCTTGTCCTGGCGATCGGCGTCAAACAGGCCCCAGTAACCGCCAACCGCACCTTCGCTGGCGCGTTTCCACGGTTGGTCAAAGGCTTCGATCAGGTTGTAGTGCCAGCCATTGGCTTCGGCCATGGCGACAAAACCGCGAATGAACTTGGCTTCGTTGACTCTGCTCGGCACGGCGGTTTCCCGCTGGCGGCCTTCGCTGGGCCAGCCGGTTTCGCCAATCATCACGTCCTTGGGGGCGAAGCGGTTGCCGAAGGTCTGGCGGATATCACCGACATGGCGCAGGGCCTGGTCGATGCCGGCAGGGTCATCTTCCCAATACGGCAACAGGTGGATGGTCAGGAAATCCACCGCCGGGGCGATTTCCGGGTGTTGCAGCCAGAACTCCCAGACGTCGGCGTAGGTGACCGGCTGCTGGATCTGGCTTTTGACCTTTTCGATCAGCTTCACCAGTTGCGTGGCGGTGATTTCCTTGCGCAGCAGCGCTTCGTTGCCGACGATCACCGACGTGACCACGTCAGGGTTGGCGTTGGCCGAGGCGATCAGCAGGTCGACTTCCTTGGCATTGTCCACCGGGTTGCTGTTGATCCAAGCACCGATCATCAACTTCAGGCCGTGTTTGCGCGCCAGGTCCGGCAGGGCTTCGAGGCCGGTCATGGAGTAGGTGCGGATGCACTCAAAGCGCGTGGCCAGCAGTGCCAGGTCGGCGTCCATGCGCTCGGGGCGCAGTTTGAACGGCTGGTCGAACGGCGATTGGTCCTTGTCGAAGGGCGTGTAGGACGCGCATTGCAGCTTGTGGCTGGCGCTGGCCACATCCGGCAGTACCACTGGCTGGCCGAGGCCATACCAGTAGCCACCGAGTGCGAACAGGCCGAGCAGCAAGGCAAATATATAAGGCAGGAAGGGGAAACGGGCAGTCGCGGTCATGGTCAGGCCGTGTAGGAGCAAAGGCGCGCATCTTACCTGCATTTGCCGGTTTTCAGTGGGGCCGCATAATTTTGACATGCAAAGTTCGAGCGGGATTTTGACGCGAGTTCCTACAAATTGTCCTGCTGGCTTTGTGATGTCGTTTCTTGCTCCGCTGAGGTCGTAGTCAGAGCAGGTCCTCAGGGGCGGCAGGTTGATGATCCAAAGGCACCACCTGACAACAGGTTGACGTCGCTCGGCATCCGCCGGGCGCAGCACTTTCGGGGAAGCACTATGAAGATGCGACGACTCTTGGGCGCAGCTGCCACGTTGGTAGTTGCGATGGGTTCCACACTGGCCAGCGCCGACAGCAAGACCCTGAGCATCGGCTATGTGGACGGCTGGTCGGACAGTGTCGCCACCACCCACGTGGCGGCTGAAGTGATCAAGCAAAAGCTCGGCTATGACGTGAAACTGCAGGCAGTTGCCACCGGGATCATGTGGCAGGGCGTGGCCACCGGCAAGCTCGACGCCATGCTTTCGGCCTGGCTGCCGGTGACCCATGGTGAGTACTGGACCAAGAACAAGGACAAGGTGGTCGACTACGGCCCCAACTTCAAGGATGCGAAGATCGGCTTGATCGTGCCGGAGTACGTCAAGGCCAAGTCCATCGAGGACTTGAAGACCGACACCACCTTCAAAAACAAGATCGTGGGCATCGATGCCGGTTCAGGCGTGATGCTCAAGACTGACGAAGCCATCAAGCAATACGGCCTGGACTACAAGCTGCAAGCCAGTTCCGGGGCGGCAATGATCGCCGAATTGACCCGTGCCGAAGACAAGCAAGACTCCATCGCAGTGACCGGCTGGGTGCCGCACTGGATGTTCGCCAAGTGGAAACTGCGCTTTCTTGATGATCCCAAAGGCATCTATGGCGCCGCCGAGACGGTTAATAGCATCGGCAGCAAGGGCCTGGAAAAGAAAGCCCCGGAAGTCGCGGCGTTCCTGAAGAAATTCCAGTGGGCCTCCAAGGATGAAATCGGCGAAGTCATGCTGGCCATCCAGGAAGGTGCCAAGCCTGATGTGGCGGCCAAGGATTGGGTGGCCAAACACCCTGAGCGTGTGGCCGAGTGGACCGCTCCGTAACACCCCCAAAAACGGTGGGAACGCACTTTGTGTAGGAGCGGGCTTGCCCGCGATTACGGTGGGTCAGTTGATGGATACCTGACTGATTCACCGCCATCGCGGGCAAGCCCGCTGCCACATAAGCTCGCTCGCGCAATTGTTTCTGGCCCCTGCCAAACCCTCGCTACACTGGTTCTAAGACTAAGGTCGTCTGGAACCTGTCCTGCAGCCGCATACAGTGGATACGTTCCAATAATAAAAAAGCTGTGCTGCGAGGATAAAAACAATGAACGACAGCATTTACCTCTCGATTCAAAACAGCCCGCGCTTCAAGGAGCTGGTGAGAAAAAGGGAAAAGTTCGCCTGGATTCTCTCGGCGATCATGCTTGGGCTGTACTCCGGATTCATCCTGTTGATCGCCTATGGACCGCAAGTCCTGGGCGCCAAGATCAGTCCTGAATCGTCCATAACCTGGGGAATCCCTATCGGGGTCGGGCTGATTGTCTCGGCCTTCGTTCTCACAGGCATCTACGTGCGACGCGCCAATGGCGAATTCGACGACCTGAACAATGCGATTCTCAAGGAGGCTGCGCAATGATCCGTCGTCTATTGGCTGTATTCGGCGCTTCGCTTTTTGCTCCTGCCGTTTGGGCGGCGGACGCATTGACCGGTGAAGTGCACAAGCAACCGCTGAACATTGCAGCGATCCTGATGTTTGTCGCCTTTGTCGGCGCAACATTGTGCATTACCTACTGGGCGTCCAAACGTAACAACTCGGCGGCCGACTACTATGCCGCTGGTGGCAAGATCACCGGTTTCCAGAACGGCCTGGCGATCGCTGGCGACTACATGTCGGCGGCGTCCTTCCTGGGGATTTCCGCGCTGGTGTTCACCTCTGGCTACGATGGCCTGATCTACTCGATCGGCTTCCTGGTGGGCTGGCCGATCATTCTGTTCCTGATCGCCGAGCGCCTGCGTAACCTGGGCAAGTACACGTTTGCCGACGTGGCGTCCTACCGCCTCGGGCAAACCCAGATCCGCAGCCTGTCGGCTTGCGGTTCGCTGGTGGTGGTGGCGTTCTACCTGATCGCGCAGATGGTCGGCGCGGGCAAGCTGATCCAACTGCTGTTCGGCCTTGATTACCATGTGGCGGTGATCCTGGTGGGTATCTTGATGTGCCTTTATGTGTTGTTCGGCGGCATGCTGGCCACCACCTGGGTGCAGATCATCAAGGCAGTGCTGCTGCTGTCCGGTGCCTCGTTCATGGCGCTGATGGTGATGAAGCACGTCAACTTCGACTTCAACATGCTGTTCTCCGAGGCGATCAAGGTTCACCCTAAAGGTGAGGCGATCATGAGTCCTGGCGGCCTGGTGAAAGATCCGATCTCGGCGTTCTCCCTGGGCCTGGCCCTGATGTTCGGTACCGCTGGCCTGCCACATATCCTGATGCGCTTCTTCACCGTGAGTGACGCTAAAGAAGCCCGCAAGAGCGTGCTGTATGCCACAGGCTTCATCGGCTACTTCTATATCCTGACCTTTATCATCGGCTTCGGCGCGATTCTGCTGGTCAGCACCAACCCGGCGTTCAAGGATGCAGCAGGCGCTCTGTTGGGCGGTAACAACATGGCGGCGGTGCACCTGGCCAACGCGGTGGGCGGCAGTATCTTCCTGGGCTTCATCTCGGCCGTGGCGTTTGCCACCATCCTCGCGGTGGTTGCCGGTTTGACCCTGGCCGGTGCTTCGGCGGTGTCCCATGACCTGTATGCCAGCGTGATCAAGAAGGGCAAGGCCAACGAGAAGGATGAGATTCGCGTGTCGAAGATCACCACCATCGCCCTGGCAGTCCTGGCGATTGGCTTGGGTATCCTGTTCGAAAGCCAGAACATTGCGTTCATGGTCGGCCTGGCGTTCTCCATTGCTGCCAGCTGTAACTTCCCGGTGTTGCTGCTTTCCATGTACTGGAAGAACCTCACCACCCGTGGCGCGATGATTGGCGGCTGGCTGGGCCTGGTCAGCGCTGTTGGCTTGATGATCCTGGGTCCAACCATCTGGGTCTCGATCCTGCACCATGAAAAAGCGATCTTCCCGTACGAATACCCGGCGCTGTTCTCGATGATCATCGCGTTCGTGGGTATCTGGTTCTTCTCCATCACCGACAAGTCGGCGGCGGCGGTGAAAGAGCGTGCGCTGTACTTCCCGCAGTTTGTGCGTTCGCAGACTGGTCTGGGGGCGAGCGGGGCGGTTAACCACTAAGCTTGTAGCTCAATAAGAAATGCCCCGGTCGAAAGGCCGGGGTATTTTTTTGCCTGGGGTTCTGTGTTGCCTGGGCTATTGCTTTCGCGAGCAAGCCCGCTCCCACAGTTGACCGCGTTCATCCTTTGAAATGTGGTCAACTGTGGGAGCGGGCTTACTCGCGAAAGCGGCCTGTCAGGCAGCACAAACAAAAACGGCCTCCACTAAGGGAGGCCGTTCTCAATGCAGCTAAGCAGTTGAATGCTTACTTGCGGTCTTCCAGCTTGGTAATGTCACGCGACTCGTAGCCGGTGTACAGCTGGCGCGGGCGGCCAATCTTGTACGGGCTGGAGAGCATTTCTTTCCAGTGGGAGATCCAGCCCACGGTCCGCGCCAGGGCGAAGATCACGGTGAACATGCTGGTTGGAATGCCGATCGCCTTGAGGATGATCCCCGAGTAGAAGTCGACGTTCGGGTACAGCGAGCGCTCGATGAAGTACGGGTCGGTCAGCGCGATCTCTTCCAGGCGCATGGCCAGTTCGAGTTGCGGATCGTTGTTGATGCCCAGTTCCTTCAGCACTTCGTCGCAGGTCTGCTTCATGACGGTGGCGCGCGGGTCGCGGTTCTTGTAGACCCGGTGGCCGAAGCCCATCAGCTTGAACGGATCGTTCTTGTCCTTGGCCTTGGCGATGAACTTGTCGATGTTGGACACATCGCCGATTTCATCGAGCATGGTCAATACGGCTTCGTTCGCACCGCCGTGGGCAGGGCCCCACAGTGCGGCGATGCCGGCGGCGATACAGGCGAACGGATTGGCACCCGAGGAGCCTGCCAGACGCACGGTGGACGTCGAGGCGTTCTGTTCGTGGTCGGCATGGAGGATGAAGATCCGGTCCATGGCCTTGGCCAGCACCGGGCTGATCGGTTTGATCTCGCACGGGGTGTTGAACATCATGTGCAGGAAGTTTTCCGCATACGTCAGGTCGTTGCGCGGGTACATCATGGGCTGGCCCATGGAGTACTTGTAAACCATTGCGGCCAGGGTGGGCATCTTCGCAACCAGGCGGATCGCGGAGATTTCGCGATGCTGCGGGTTATTGATGTCCAGGGAGTCGTGATAGAAGGCCGACAGGGCGCCGACTACACCGCACATGACGGCCATCGGGTGGGCGTCGCGACGGAAGCCGTTGAAGAAGGTCTTCAACTGCTCGTGAACCATGGTGTGGTTCTTCACGGTGCTGACAAACTGGGCCTTTTGCTCGGCTGTTGGCAATTCGCCATTTAGCAGCAGGTAGCAGGTTTCCAGGTAGTCCGATTTCTCGGCCAGTTGTTCGATCGGGTAGCCGCGATGTAGCAAAATGCCATTATCGCCATCGATATAGGTAATCTTCGACTCGCAAGAAGCGGTCGACATGAAGCCTGGGTCGAAAGTGAAACGGCCCGTGGCCGTCAGGCCCCGTACGTCGATAACATCGGGACCAACGGTGCCGGTTAAAATGGGCAGCTCGACGGGGGCTGCGCCCTCGATGATCAACTGCGCTTTTTTGTCAGCCATGTGGCCTCCTATTTATGCTTCAAATCATCAGACAGACCCCCCACGCAGGGCCCGCACCACTATATTGATATAAATCCAGATGTCAATTTGCCTAAAGTCTTGCCCCAGAAGGCTTTAACCGTACTTTTTCCTCGAAATTGCCTGCCGTTTACGCCTTTTATCCCGTCAGCGCAATCAGCTATTAGGGTGAGGAGCGCGCGTTGTCATTAGTAGCCTAACTGTCTATACTCGGCCACCGACCGCCAAGGGCTTTTGGGCTTGCTTTCATTGGGGGTCGCACTCCCTGGGTGGTGCTTACCTGACCAGTGCACTCCCCAACAACTTTGCCCTGATTGTTAGGGGCTCTTCAGTGTGAAAAAAAGCCGTGAATAGCCAACGACCTGTAAACCTAGACCTAAGGACCATCAAACTCCCCATCACCGGCGTTACGTCGTTCCTGCACCGTGTTTCCGGCATCATCCTGTTCCTGGGCTTGGGCATCATGCTTTATGCATTGAGCAAATCCCTGGGTTCCGAGGAAGGATACGCCGAGGTGAAGGCATGCTTGACCAGCCCGCTGGCCAAGTTCGTAGCATGGGGCCTCCTGTCCGCTCTGCTGTATCACCTGGTAGCCGGTGTGCGCCACTTGATCATGGACATGGGCATCGGTGAGACGCTGGAAGGCGGCCGCCTGGGCTCGAAAATCATCATCGCCATTTCCGTGGTGCTGATCGTTCTGGCAGGAGTTTGGATATGGTAACCAGCGTTACGAACCTTTCGCGTTCGGGCCTCTATGACTGGATGGCACAACGAGTGTCTGCGGTCGTTCTCGCGGCTTATTTCATTTTCCTGATCGGGTACCTCGTTGCAAACCCTGGCATTGGCTACGCCCAATGGCACGGTCTGTTCTCCCACAACGGGATGCGTATCTTCAGTCTGCTCGCCCTTGTGGCCCTGGGCGCTCACGCCTGGGTCGGCATGTGGACCATCGCGACCGACTACCTGACGCCGATGGCGCTGGGCAAGTCCGCGACTGCAGTACGTTTCCTTTTCCAGGCAGTATGCGGCGTCGCGATGTTCGCTTACTTCGTCTGGGGTGTGCAGATTCTCTGGGGTATCTGATTCATGGCTAACATTCCAACGATTTCTTTTGACGCCATCATTATTGGTGGTGGCGGCGCCGGCATGCGCGCTGCACTGCAGCTGGCCCAGGGCGGTCACAAGACAGCCGTGATCACCAAGGTGTTCCCGACCCGTTCCCACACCGTATCGGCCCAGGGTGGCATCACCTGCGCCATCGCTTCTGCGGACCCGAACGATGACTGGCGCTGGCACATGTACGATACCGTCAAGGGCTCCGACTATATCGGTGACCAGGACGCTATCGAGTACATGTGTCAGGAAGGCCCGGCTGCGGTATTCGAGCTGGACCACATGGGTCTGCCGTTCTCCCGCACCGAACAGGGGCGTATCTACCAGCGTCCATTCGGCGGCCAGTCCAAGGATTACGGTAAAGGCGGCCAGGCTGCCCGTACTTGCGCGGCATCCGACCGTACCGGTCACGCACTGCTGCACACCCTTTATCAGGGCAACCTGAAAGCCGGCACCACGTTCCTGAACGAGTACTACGCAGTTGACCTGGTGAAGAACCAGGACGGCGCATTCGTCGGCGTGATCGCTATCTGCATCGAAACCGGTGAAACCACCTACATCCGCGCCAAGGCTACCGTTCTGGCGACTGGCGGTGCAGGTCGTATCTATGCTTCGACCACCAACGCCCTGATCAACACCGGCGACGGCGTTGGCATGGCCCTGCGTGCAGGCGTTCCGGTACAAGACATCGAAATGTGGCAGTTCCACCCAACCGGCATCGCCGGCGCCGGTGTACTGGTTACAGAAGGCTGCCGTGGTGAAGGCGGTTACCTGATCAACAAGCACGGCGAGCGTTTCATGGAGCGTTATGCTCCGAACGCCAAGGACCTTGCCGGTCGTGATGTGGTTGCCCGTTCGATGGTTAAAGAAATCATCGCCGGCAACGGTTGCGGCCCGAACGGCGACCACGTGATGCTCAAGCTTGATCACCTGGGCGAAGAAGTGCTGCACAGCCGCCTGCCAGGTATCTGCGAACTGTCCAAGACTTTCGCACACGTTGACCCGGTAGTTGCTCCAGTACCAGTAGTTCCAACTTGCCACTATATGATGGGCGGCGTGCCGACCAATATTCATGGCCAGGCGATCACCCAGAACGCCGAAGGCGTGGACGAGATCATCCATGGTCTGTTCGCTGTAGGCGAAGTGGCTTGCGTATCGGTTCACGGTGCCAACCGTCTGGGCGGCAACTCGCTGCTCGACCTGGTGGTATTCGGCCGCGCTGCCGGCCTGCACCTGGAAAAAGCCCTGACCGACGGCATCGAATACGATGACGCGACCGACGCCAATATCGAAGCTGCCCTGGCACGCCTGAACGCGCTGAACGAGCGCACTGATGGCGAAGACGTAGCAACCCTGCGTCGCGAGCTGCAAAGCTGCATGCAGAACTACTTCGGTGTATTCCGTACTGGCGAATACATGCAGAAGGGTATTGCCCAGCTGGCTGACCTGCGCAAGCGGATCGCCAACGTCAAGATCAACGATAAGAGCCAGGCGTTCAACACCGCTCGTATCGAAGCCCTTGAGCTGCAAAACCTGCTGGAAGTGGCTGAAGCGACTGCGATTGCCGCCGAGGTTCGTAAAGAATCCCGTGGTGCCCACGCTCGTGAAGACTTTGAAGATCGCGATGACGAAAACTGGTTGTGCCACACCTTGTACTTCCCGGGTGACAAGCGCGTAACCAAGCGTGCTGTGAACTTCTCGCCGAAGACGGTTCCGACGTTTGAACCGAAGATTCGGACTTACTAAGGGTGGCTGCCATGTTGAAAGTCAGTGTTTATCGCTACAACCCTGATCAGGACGCTGCGCCGTTCATGCAGGAATTTGAGGTCGATACCGGTGGTAAAGACCTGATGGTGCTGGATGTGCTGGCCCTGATCAAAGAGCAGGACGAAGGTTTCTCCTATCGTCGCTCTTGCCGTGAAGGTGTCTGCGGCTCCGACGGCATGAACATCAACGGCAAAAACGGCCTGGCTTGTGTCACGCCGCTGTCGGCCGTGGTCAAGAAGAACAAGCTTGTTGTACGTCCACTGCCAGGTTTGCCGGTTATCCGTGACCTGGTCGTCGATATGAGCATCTTCTACAAGCAATACGAGAAGGTGAAGCCATTCCTGCAGAACGACACGCCGGCTCCGGCCATCGAGCGTCTGCAGTCCCCGGAAGAGCGCGAGAAGCTCGACGGTCTGTACGAGTGCATCCTGTGCGCTTGCTGCTCGACCTCTTGCCCGTCCTTCTGGTGGAACCCGGACAAGTTCCTGGGTCCAGCTGCACTGCTGCAAGCCTATCGCTTCCTGGCAGACAGCCGTGACACCAAGACGTCCGAGCGTCTGGCTTCACTGGATGACCCGTTCAGCGTATTCCGCTGCCGCGGGATCATGAACTGCGTCAACGTATGTCCCAAAGGCCTGAACCCGACTAAGGCCATTGGTCACATCCGTAACATGCTGCTGCAAAGCGGTGTGTAAGACGTTGTAGTAAAAGCAGGACCGTTGTGCCCGTAAATGCTACGGCGCAGGCTTCAACCGGCGCCGTAGTTTTAACTTGAGCAGCGACTTACAAAGCCGCAGCTCTTATTTTGAAGAAATGAGACAAGCAGGGGCATTCGGGTTGGTACCCGAACTATCAGCGTGATCCTAAGTGGCTTGTTTTGGTCGCTGCACTTGGCCTTTTGCAAGCAAACTCGGTGTTTTCGCCGGTGGTGTCCCCAAATCGAGGGTGACCAAGCATGCAAGAAAGCGTGATGCAGCGCATGTGGAACAGCGGCTATCTTTCAGGTGGTAACGCTGCCTATGTGGAAGAGCTTTATGAGCTCTACCTGCACGACCCTAACGCTGTGCCAGAAGAATGGCGCACCAAATTTCAGACGTTGTCTTCAGACGGCAACGCTGCCACCGATGTATCGCATGCAACAATTCGCGATCAATTTGTGCTGCTGGCAAAGAACCAGCGCCGCGCCCAACCGGTTTCCGCCGGGAGCGTGAGCAGTGAGCACGAGAAGAAGCAAGTTGAAGTATTGCGACTGATCCAGGCCTACCGTATGCGTGGCCACCAGGCAGCCCAGCTTGATCCGCTGGGGCTGTGGCAGCGTCCTGCACCTGCAGACCTGTCGATCAATCACTACGGCTTGACCAATGCCGATCTTGATACGATTTTCCGTGCCGGCGACCTGTTCATCGGCAAAGAGGAAGCGAGCCTACGCGAAATTCACGAAGCGTTGCAGCAGACATATTGCCGCACCATCGGCGCTGAATTTACGCATATCACCGATTCCGAGCAGCGCCACTGGTTCCAGCATCGCCTGGAAGGCGTGCGTGGCCGTCCGGTGCTGTCTGCCGATGTGCGTGGCCACCTGCTTGAGCGCGTCACCGCTGCCGAAGGCCTTGAAAAATACCTGGGCACCAAATACCCGGGCACCAAGCGTTTCGGCCTGGAAGGCGGCGAGAGCCTGATTCCGATGCTTGACGAACTGATCCAGCGTTCCGGTTCCTACGGCACCAAGGAAATCGTGATCGGCATGGCTCACCGTGGTCGCCTGAACGTGTTGGTCAACACCTTCGGCAAGAACCCGCGCGAGCTGTTCGACGAGTTCGAAGGCAAGAAGAAGGTCGAGCTGGGTTCCGGTGACGTTAAATACCACCAGGGCTTCTCGTCCAACGTGATGACCACCGGTGGTGAAGTCCACCTGGCCATGGCGTTCAACCCATCCCACCTGGAAATCGTTTCTCCAGTGGTCGAGGGTTCGGTACGTGCTCGCCAGGATCGTCGCAACGACTCCACCGGTGAGAAGGTTCTGCCGATTTCCATCCACGGTGACGCGGCATTCGCCGGTCAAGGCGTGGTCCTGGAAACGTTCCAGATGTCGCAGACTCGCGGCTTCAAGACCGGCGGTACCATTCACATCGTCATCAACAACCAGGTGGGTTTCACCATTAGCAACCCGCTGGACGCACGCTCTACCGAGTACGCGACCGACGTTGCCAAGATGATCCAGGCGCCGATCCTCCATGTGAATGGGGATGATCCGGAAGCCGTATTGTTCGTGACCCAACTGGCCATTGACTACCGCATGCAGTTCAAGCGTGACGTGGTCATCGACCTGGTTTGCTACCGCCGTCGCGGTCACAACGAAGCGGATGAGCCTAGCGGCACCCAGCCGTTGATGTACCAGCAGATCTCCAAGCAGCGCACCACCCGTGAGCTGTACGCCGAAAGCCTGACCAAGGCCGGCGTGCTGGATGAAGCGCGTGTTCAGGCGAAAATCGATGAGTACCGCAACGCGCTGGACAACGGTCTGCATGTAGTAAAAAGCCTGGTCAAAGAGCCGAACAAAGAGCTGTTCGTGGACTGGCGTCCATACCTGGGCCACGCCTGGACTGCGCGCCACGACACTTCGTTCGATCTGAAAACCCTGCAGGAACTGTCCGCCAAGCTGCTGGAAATCCCGGAAGGCTTCGTGGTACAGCGCCAGGTTGCGAAGATCTACGAAGACCGCCAGAAGATGCAAGCCGGCGGCCTGCCGATCAACTGGGGTTACGCTGAAACCATGGCGTACGCGACCCTGGCGTTCGAAGGTCACCCGATCCGCATGACCGGCCAGGACATCGGCCGTGGTACGTTCTCGCACCGTCACGCGGTATTGCACAACCAGAAAGACGCGGGCACCTACATCCCGTTGCAGCACTTGTATGAAGGCCAGCCACGTTTCGACCTGTACGATTCGTTCCTGTCCGAAGAAGCCGTACTGGCGTTCGAATACGGTTACTCGACCACCACGCCTAACGCGCTGGTGATCTGGGAAGCCCAGTTCGGCGACTTCGCCAACGGTGCCCAGGTGGTTATCGACCAGTTCATCACCAGCGGCGAGCACAAGTGGGGCCGTCTGTGCGGTCTGACCATGTTGCTGCCACACGGTTATGAAGGTCAGGGTCCTGAGCACTCCTCGGCCCGTCTGGAGCGTTACCTGCAGTTGTGCGCCGAGCACAATATCCAGGTGTGCGTGCCGACTACCCCGGCCCAGATCTACCACTTGCTGCGTCGCCAGGTGATCCGCCCGCTGCGCAAGCCGCTGGTAGTGCTGACTCCGAAATCGCTGTTGCGTCACAAATTGGCCATCTCGACCCTGGAAGATCTGGCCGATGGTTCGTTCCAGACCGTTATTCCGGAAATCGACACCCTGGATGCAGCCAAGGTCACTCGCCTGATCCTGTGCAGCGGCAAGGTTTACTACGACTTGCTGGAAAAACGTCGTGCCGAAGGCCGCGAAGACATCGCCATCGTGCGTATCGAGCAGCTTTACCCGTTCCCGGAAGATGACCTGATGGAGGCCATTGCGCCTTACACCAACCTCACCCATGTGGTGTGGTGTCAGGAAGAACCGATGAACCAGGGCGCGTGGTACAGCAGCCAGCATCACCTGCGTCGCAGCATCGGCAACCACAACAAGGCCCTGGGCCTGGAGTATGCCGGTCGTGATGCTTCTGCTGCACCTGCGTGTGGTTATGCGTCGATGCACGCCGAGCAGCAGGAAAAACTGCTGCAAGATGCTTTCACTGTTTAACGCCTTCGCGCTGACTGAAACCGAATTTTAAGGACCCACAGATAATGGCTATCGAAATCAAAGCCCCGTCATTCCCGGAATCGGTTGCCGATGGCACCGTTGCCACCTGGCACAAGAAACCAGGCGAGGCCGTCAAGCGTGACGACCTGATCGTCGACATCGAGACTGACAAAGTCGTCCTGGAAGTGTTGGCCGAAGCCGACGGCGTCCTGGGCGCCATCGTTGCCGAAGAAGGTGCAACCGTCCTGTCCAACCAGGTACTGGGCTCGATCGAAGCGGGTAGCGCTGCCGCCGCCGCTCCAGCCGCCGCTGCTGCTGCTCCGGCTGCCGCACCTGCTGCTGCCGCTCCGGCTGCTGGTGGTGAAGATCCAATCGCTGCACCGGCTGCACGTCAGCTGGCTGAAGAAAACGGCATCAACCTGGCTTCCATCAAAGGCACTGGCAAAGACGGCCGTGTGACCAAGGAAGACGTGGTTGCTGCTGTTGAAGCCAAGAAAAACGCTCCGGCTGCCGCACCTGCCAAGGCTGCTGCCCCGGCTGCCGCAGCGCCTGTGTTCGCCGCTGGCGACCGCACCGAGAAGCGCGTACCGATGACTCGCGTACGTGCCACTGTGGCCAAGCGCCTGGTTGAAGCACAGTCGAACATGGCGATGCTGACCACTTTCAACGAAGTCGACATGACTGAAGTCATGGCCCTGCGTTCGAAGTACAAGGATCTGTTCGAGAAGTCCCACAACGGCGTGCGCCTGGGCTTCATGTCGTTCTTCGTGAAAGCGGCCACCGAAGCGCTGAAGCGTTTCCCGGCAGTCAACGCTTCCATCGACGGCAGCGACATCGTTTACCACGGTTATGCAGACGTCGGCGTTGCCGTCTCCAGCGACCGTGGCCTGGTGGTTCCGGTCCTGCGTAACGCCGAACTGATGAGCCTGGCTGAAATCGAAGGCGGCATCGCTGGCTTCGGCAAGAAAGCCCGTGACGGCAAGCTGACCATCGACGAGATGACCGGCGGTACCTTCACGATCACTAACGGTGGTACTTTCGGTTCGATGATGTCGACCCCGATCGTCAACCCGCCGCAAGCTGCGATCCTGGGCATGCACAACATCATCCAGCGTCCGATGGCCATCAACGGCCAGGTCGTGATCCGTCCGATGATGTACCTGGCGCTGTCCTACGATCACCGCCTGATCGATGGTAAGGAAGCCGTTACGTTCCTGGTGACCATCAAGAATCTGCTGGAAGACCCGGCTCGCCTGCTCCTGGATATCTGATAGAAGCAGCTTCAAGTTGCGGGCTACAAGCTGTAGGAAAAATCAGCTTGGCTTGCAGCTTGGAGCTAAAAGCTTGTCGCAAATAGAGGATCTATTTTCATGACACAGAAATTTGACGTTGTAGTGATCGGTGCGGGCCCTGGCGGCTACGTGGCCGCCATCAAGGCCGCACAACTGGGCTTCTCGACTGCGTGCATCGAAAAATACACTGACAAGGAAGGCAAACTGGCCCTGGGCGGTACCTGCCTGAACGTCGGTTGCATTCCTTCCAAGGCGCTGCTGGACAGCTCCTGGAAATTCCACGAAGCCCAGGACGGTTTTGCCATCCACGGCATCAACCACGCTGGCGTGACCATGGACGTGCCAGCAATGGTCGGCCGCAAGGCCAACATCGTCAAAGGCCTGACCTCTGGCGTTGCTACCCTGTTCAAGGCCAATGGCGTCACTTCCCTGCAAGGTCACGGCAAACTGCTGGCCGGCAAGAAAGTTGAAATCACCAAGCCAGACGGTTCGACCGAAATCATCGAAGCCGAGAACGTGATCCTGGCTCCAGGTTCGCGTCCAATCGACATTCCACCGGCTCCTGTTGATCAGAACGTGATCGTTGATTCGACCGGCGCCCTGGAATTCCAATCGGTACCGAAACGCCTGGGCGTGATTGGCGCTGGCGTAATCGGCCTGGAGCTGGGTTCGGTCTGGTCCCGCCTGGGTTCGCAAGTGACCGTGCTGGAAGCCCTGGACACGTTCCTGCTGGCTGCCGACACCGCGGTGTCCAAAGAAGCGCTGAAAACCCTGACCAAACAAGGTCTGGACATCAAGCTGGGCGCACGCGTGACCGGTTCGAAAGTCAACGGCGAAGAAGTTGTCGTGACCTACACCGACAAGGATGGCGAACAGACCATCACTTTCGACAAGCTGATCGTTGCCGTTGGTCGCCGTCCAGTGACCGCTGATCTGCTGGCCTCTGACAGCGGCGTGACCATCGACGAGCGTGGTTTTGTCCACGTCGACGATCACTGCGCTACCACCGTGCCTGGCGTCTATGCCATCGGTGACGTGGTTCGCGGCATGATGCTGGCACACAAGGCATCCGAAGAAGGCATCATGGTGGTTGAGCGCATCAAGGGTCACAAGACCCAGATGAACTACGACCTGATCCCTTCGGTTATCTACACCCACCCGGAAATTGCATGGGTCGGCAAGAACGAACAGCAGTTGAAAGCTGAAGGCGTTGAAGTTAACGTCGGCACCTTCCCGTTTGCCGCTTCTGGCCGTGCCATGGCAGCGAACGACACTGGCGGTTTTGTCAAAGTCATCGCTGATGCCAAGACTGACCGCGTACTGGGTGTCCACGTAATTGGCCCAGGCGCAGCAGAACTGGTTCAGCAGGGCGCTATCGGTATGGAATTCGGCACCAGCGCCGAAGACATCGGCATGATGGTTTTCTCCCATCCGACCCTGTCTGAAGCGCTGCACGAAGCCGCGTTGGCAGTGAATGGCCATGCCATCCACATTGCCAACAAGAAGAAGCGCTAAGCGAGATAATAAGAAACCACGGCGGTTGCCCGTCGTGAGCCTTGCGCGCAAGACTCACCGCGGAATACCCGCTGGACGCAGTCTTGCGCAGCTTTGCCGGCCTTAGGGCGGCGAAGTTGGGCAAGCAGCAGTCACAGGTGGCGCGGCACTCATAATGAGCGCAGCGCCGAATGCGCAGTACCTAACGAAGACGGTAAAAAGCATGAATCTTCACGAGTATCAGGGTAAGCAGCTGTTCGCTGAGTACGGCCTGCCAGTTTCCAAGGGCTACGCAGTAGACACCCCGGAAGCAGCAGCAGAAGCTTGCGACAAAATCGGCGGCACTGAATGGGTTGTCAAAGCCCAGGTCCACGCTGGTGGTCGCGGTAAAGCGGGCGGCGTTAAGCTGGTTCGCAGCAAAGAAGACGCCAAGGCCTTCGCACAGCAGTGGCTGGGCAAGCGTCTGGTGACTTACCAGACTGACGCCAATGGCCAGCCAGTCACCAAGATCCTGGTTGAATCGTGCACTGATATCGCTAAAGAGCTGTACCTGGGCGCTGTCGTTGACCGTTCGAGCCGTCGCATCGTGTTCATGGCTTCCACCGAAGGTGGCGTGGACATCGAGAAGATCGCTCACGAAACCCCAGAAAAAATTCTGAAAGCCACTATCGACCCACTGGTTGGCGCTCAGCCATTCCAGGGTCGCGAGCTGGCTTTCCAGCTGGGCCTGGAAGGCAAGCAAGTTGCCCAGTTCGCCAAGATCTTCGTAGGTCTGGCCAAACTGTTCCAGGATCACGATCTGGCCCTGCTGGAAGTGAACCCGCTGGTGATCAAGGCTGACGGCGATCTGCATTGCCTCGATGCCAAGATCAACATCGACGCCAACGCCATGTACCGTCAGCCTAAGCTGAAGACTTTCCACGATCCGTCGCAAGACGATCCGCGCGAAGCGCACGCTGCCAAGTTCGAACTGAACTACGTAGCCCTGGAAGGTAACATCGGTTGCATGGTCAACGGTGCTGGCCTGGCCATGGGTACCATGGACATCGTCAACCTGCATGGCGGCAAGCCAGCCAACTTCCTCGACGTAGGCGGCGGTGCCACCAAAGAACGCGTTACCGAAGCGTTCAAGATCATCCTGTCCGACTCCAACGTCGCTGCAGTACTGGTCAACATCTTCGGCGGCATCGTTCGTTGCGACATGATTGCCGAAGGCATCATCGGTGCAGTGAAAGAAGTCGGCGTGAAAATCCCGGTTGTTGTACGCCTTGAAGGTAACAACGCTGAACTGGGCGCTAAAGTACTGGCAGAAAGCGGTTTGAACATCATCGCTGCTACCAGCCTGACCGACGCTGCTCAACAAGTTGTCAAAGCTGCGGAGGGCAAATAATGAGCGTCCTGATCAATAAAGACACCAAAGTTATCTGCCAGGGTATTACCGGTTCGCAAGGTAGCTTCCACACCCAGCAAGCCCTCGAATACGGCACCAAGATGGTCGGTGGCGTCACTCCGGGCAAAGGCGGCACCGAGCACCTGGGCCTGCCAGTGTTCAACACCGTGAAAGAAGCTGTTGCTCAAACTGGCGCCACCGCCAGCGTGATCTACGTTCCAGCTCCTTTCTGCAAGGATTCCATCCTGGAAGCAGCATTCGGCGGCATCAAGCTGATCGTTTGCATCACCGAAGGCATTCCTACCCTGGACATGCTGGACGCTAAAGTTAAGTGCGACGAGCTGGGTGTTACCCTGATCGGCCCTAACTGCCCAGGCGTGATCACTCCAGGCGAATGCAAGATCGGCATCATGCCAGGTCACATTCACTTGCCAGGTAAAGTCGGTATCGTTTCCCGTTCCGGCACCCTGACCTACGAAGCTGTGAAGCAGACCACTGACGCCGGTTTCGGTCAGTCGACTTGCGTCGGCATCGGCGGTGACCCGATCCCAGGCTCGAACTTCATCGACATCCTGAAACTGTTCCAGGAAGACCCGAAGACCGAAGCGATCGTAATGATCGGTGAGATCGGCGGTTCGGCTGAAGAAGAAGCGGCTGCCTACATCAAGGCACACGTGACCAAGCCGGTTGTTTCCTACATCGCTGGTGTGACTGCCCCTGCGGGCAAGCGCATGGGCCATGCTGGCGCAATCATCTCCGGCGGCAAAGGCACTGCAGACGAGAAGTTTGCTGCCCTGGAAGACGCAGGCGTAAAAACCGTGCGTTCGCTGGCAGACATCGGCAAGGCTTTGTCCGAGCTGACTGGCTGGGCGATCAAGTAAGCCTCGCGCTTAACTGACGCTTCACCACACAAAGGCCACCTTCGGGTGGCCTTTGTGCATTCTGCAGGTTGCTGAAGATCAAAATGTGGGAGCGGGCTTGCTCGCGAATGCGGTGTATCAGTTGATACATTCGGTGCTGACCCACCGCATTCGCGAGCAAGCCCGCTCCCACATTTGTTTCTATTACCAAGTTAAGTATGAAAACGCGACATCAAAGTGTCGCTTATCGGACAGTCCGCCCTGCAACAGTGCGTTTGTCAGACAAATTCGGTACTCTTGCCGCCTCTTTATGCGCCCGCATCCCAAAAGGAAGCCGCGTGCTAGACCGGTCGGTCCCCATAAGGGCCGGCAGTATTTCCCTCATCCATAGGGAATCCCCCTCTAAATTCCGATTCAGTAGTGTGGTATTTCCTCAAATGAAAGTGTTGAAAGGCCAGGATATCCTGGCGTTGGGCTTTATGACTTTTGCGCTGTTCGTAGGCGCTGGTAACATCATCTTCCCGCCTATCGTCGGTTTGCAGTCCGGGCCCCATGTCTGGATGGCAGCGCTGGGCTTCCTGATCACTGCAGTCGGCCTGCCGGTGGTCACGGTCATCGCCCTGGCCAAGGTCGGCGGTGGCATGGACGCATTGAGCAGCCCTATCGGCAAGGTCGCCGGTGGCATCCTGGCTGCAGCGTGCTACCTGGCAGTCGGCCCACTGTTCGCCACGCCACGTACCGCAACAGTCTCCTTTGAAGTCGGCCTGGCGCCACTGACCGGCGAAAGTCCGCTGGCACTGTTCCTCTACAGCTCGGTGTACTTCCTGCTGGTGTTCTTCATCTCCCTGTATCCAGGGCGCCTGTTGGATACCGTCGGCCGTTTTCTCGCGCCACTGAAGATCATTGCGCTGGCGGTCCTGGGCATTGCGGCCTTTGCCCTGCCTGCGGGTGATATTGGCGTTGCTACGCCAGAGTACGTCGCCGCACCGTTCTCCCAGGGCTTTATCAATGGTTACCTGACCATGGATACCCTGGGCGCACTGGTGTTTGGCATCGTGATCGTCAACGCCATCCGCTCCCGTGGCGTTGAATCGCCACAGCTGATCACCCGTTACGCGATCATTGCCGGACTGATTGCCGGCCTCGGCCTGGCATTGGTGTACATCAGCCTGTTCCGCCTCGGTTCGGGCAGCCATGAAGTGGCCGCCGGTGCAGCCAACGGCGCAGCGGTACTGCACGCCTACGTACAACATACCTTCGGCTCTCTGGGCAGCGGCTTCCTCGCGGTGCTGATTTCCCTGGCGTGCCTGGTAACAGCCGTGGGCCTGACTTGTGCCTGCGCCGAGTACTTCAGCCGGGTGTTGCCACTGTCCTACAAGACGCTGGTGGTGATCCTCGCCGCATTCTCGCTGCTGGTGTCCAACCTGGGGCTGACCAAGCTGATCGCGTTCTCGATCCCGGTCCTGACCGCGATCTACCCGCCGTGCATCGTTCTGGTCGCCCTGAGTTTCTGCAAGGATTTCTGGCATGAGCATGGCCGTATCCTTGGCCCGGTGATGCTAGTTTCGTTCATCTTCGGCACCATTGACGCACTCAAGGGCGCAGGCCTGGCTGGCTGGATGCCCACTCAAATGGCGAACCTGCCATTGAGCGAACAAGGCCTGGCCTGGCTGGTGCCTTGTGTGATCACCCTGGTGGCTGCATTCGGGGTCGACCGCATGCTCGGCAAGCGCAGCGAAGCCATCGCTTAAAGCGTTCGTTACACGCTGACATCGAAATGCCCCGTATCTATCGATCCGGGGCATTTTTTATGGGCGCTCGGCGGTGTCTTTTTTTGCGGGCTAACGTCGAAGGGGTTATGAGTTTTCCAGATCAGGAACACGGTCGGGGTGGGAGCAGGCAAGCCCCACATTGTCCGAGTGAGCCAGCCCTATTGTTTAGAGGACCCGCATGTCATTTGTCGAAGCCAACCTGATCCACCTGCTTGCTGCGCTGTGGTTTGTCATCTGTTGGGGCGGATACACCCGCTACGCCAGTTGGAAAGCCCGTGACACTGCCTGCCTCGCCAGTGTGTTGCACCTGTATCGCGAAGACTGGATGCGCCGCATGCTCCTGCGCGACAACCGCATCGCCGATGCCAGCGTGATCGGCAACCTGGAGCGCAACGCCTCGTTCTTTGCCTCCAGCACCCTGATCATTCTCGCCGGTATCCTCACCGTGCTGGGGGCCTCGGAGCGCGCGGTGTCGCTGCTGGCGGACATTCCCATGGTGCAGCAGGCATCCCAGGGCATGTCGGAGATCAAGCTGCTGTGCCTGGCCCTGGTGTTTGTCTATGCCTTCTTTACCTTCAGTTGGTGCATGCGCCAGTACAACTTCGCCGCCATCCTGATTGGCTCAGCGCCGATGGTCGGTGAACGCCACGTCTCCGAGCAGGAGCGCAAGGCGTTTGCCTCGCGGGCGGCGCGGGTGATCTCCATGGCCGCCAACCAGTTCAACTTCGGCCTGCGTTCCTATTACTTCGGGATGACCATGCTCGCCTGGTTTGTCAGCCCCTGGCTGTTCATGCTGATGAGCAGCGGGGTGGTGCTGGTGTTGTATCGGCGTGAATTTCATTCCGACGTTCTGGAAGTCATGGTCTATACCCCTACAGAGGCACCGATGCCTGAAGCGAACAAGGAGGCAACATCGTGAGTATTCCGTTCTGGTGTGTGTTTATCAGCGCGTTGCTGATTTTCGTGGCGCGCATGCCGGTGGGCAAGGCCATGAAAGAGCAGGGCGGGTATGACAACCATCTGCCTCGCCATCAACAGGCACAACTGACCGGCTTTGGCGCGCGGGCGGTGGCTGCTCATCAAAACAGTTTTGAAGCGTTTATTTTGTTTGCGGTGGGGGTATTGATGGCCCATACCACCCAGACTCAGGGCTACCTGATTGACTGGCTGGCGATCATCTTTGTGATTGCGCGGGTAGTCTATCTTGCGTGTTATTGGGCGGACTTGGCGTGGCAACGCAGCCTGGTGTGGCTGGTGGGGTTGCTGTGTTCGCTGTTGTTGATGCTTAGTCCGACATTTCGCACTTTGCTGATCTGATAAAAGTCTCGCGCAAAGTAAAGCCCGCTATTAAGCGGGCTTTCTTTTGCAACATGGTATTTAAACCGCGGTATCAGGAACCGGTTGCAGGTGTAGCGGGTGCAGCTTCTTTAGCGGCGGCAGCGTCAGATTCAGCTTGGGCTTTGGCGGCTTCGGCGTTTTCTTTTGCAGCGTCGTTCACTTTATCCTGAGCTTCGCTCATTTTTTCCTGAGCTTGTTCAGCATGCTGGTTGGCATCCTGAGCTTTGTCCTCGGATTTTTTATCGCAGGCAGCGAGGCCAAGGGCGGCAGCCAACATCAAGGAAACAGCGAAAGTCTTGCGCATGGGGTGTTTCTCCTTATTGAAGATATCTACTGGCCTTTCGAGCATGGGGTGCACGCATTAGTTCCTTTAATCCCACAGATATATAAGCCGTTTTGCCAAGGAACTTTCTTCCGGGGTATTTGTTTCGCCGGATCACTACTAATAAGAGTCTTTATCCAATGACCGATAGCCCCCTTTTAGAGCGTGCCGCACGTTTTGTCTCAGCCCTGCGCCACTGTCAGGTGCTGGGGATCCAGGTACATGATGCAAACACCGAGGGCATGACCTTGTGCCTGCCCTACAGCCCGCAGATCGTCGGCGATCCGCAAACCGGGATCATCCATGGCGGCGCCTTGACCTCGCTGATGGACACCGCCTGTGGCATGGCCACCCTGTGCGTGCTGCCGGAGTTCGAGGTCTGCCCGACCCTGGATCTGCGCATTGACTACATGCACCCGGCCGAGCCGCACAAGACGGTGTTTGGCTTTGCCCAATGTTATCGGGTGACCACCGATGTGATTTTCACCCGGGGCTTTGCTTACCAGGACGATCCCCAGCAGCCGATTGCCCATGTAGTGGGCACGTTCATGCGCATGGGCAAGCGATTGAAGGGCACCAAGGGGCTGGGCAGTAGCATCAAGGGAGAACAGGCATGACCCATCAATTCAAGACCCGGATGCAGCAGGCCCACCAACGCGGCGACTATAAGGCGTTGCTCGAGTTGATTCCCTATGCCCGCCTGATCGGCGTCGAGTGCACGCGACTGGGGGATGAGTTGTTGTTCCGCATGCCGGCGAACAAGGACAATATTGGTAACCCGATATTGCCGGCCATCCATGGCGGGGTGATCGCAGGGTTTATGGAGTTGTCGGCGGCCTTTCATCTATGGGTGGCTACAGGCACCCCACGGGTTGAAACAGGCCTGCCGAAGATCGTCGATTTTTCCCTGGATTACTTGCGGGCCGGGCAGTTTCGCGACACCTACGCAACCTGCCAGGTGTGGCGCCAGGGACGGCGGGTGGCCAATGTGGCGATCACTGCCTGGCAGAGCACCCCTGCCGAGCCCATCGCTACCGCTCGCGCGCATTTCAAGATTCAGGAGCAGGGCCACCCTTGAAATCCTGGTCTTAGCCCCCAACTTTGATGACAACCCGCCGCCAACCCTCTAGGGCGCGGCCACTGCCATCCAATTGGAGTTTGATGACCATGAGTGTGGAAACTCAAAAGGAAACCCTGGGCTTCCAGACCGAGGTGAAGCAACTGCTGCACCTCATGATCCATTCGCTGTATTCCAACAAGGAAATCTTCCTTCGCGAATTGATCTCGAACGCCTCTGACGCTGTCGACAAATTACGTTTCGAAGCCCTGTCCAAGCCTGAGTTGCTGGAAGGTGGCGCAGAACTGAAAATCCGTGTGAGCTTCGACAAGGACGCCAAGACCGTCACGCTCGAAGACAACGGCATCGGCATGAGCCGTGAAGACGCGATTACCCATTTGGGCACCATCGCCAAATCCGGCACCGCCGACTTCATGAAAAACCTCTCGGGCGATCAGAAGAAAGATTCGCACCTGATCGGCCAGTTCGGCGTGGGCTTCTACTCGGCCTTTATCGTCGCCGGCAAAGTTGAAGTGTTCAGCCGCCGCGCCGGTCTCGACGCCAGCGAAGGCGTGCACTGGTCTTCCAAAGGCGAGGGCGAATTTGAAATCGCCACCGTCGACAAGGCTGATCGCGGTACCCGCATCGTGCTGCACCTGAAGTCCGGTGAAGACGAATTCGCCGATGGCTGGCGCCTGCGCAACATCATCAAGAAGTACTCCGACCACATCGCGCTGCCCATCGAACTGCCGAAAGAACAAGCGGCGGCCGAAGGCGAGGAGGCTCCTGCCCAGGAATGGGAAGTGGTCAACCGCGCCAGCGCCCTGTGGACCCGTCCGCGTACCGAGGTCAAGGACGAGGAGTACCAGGAGTTCTACAAGCACATCGCCCATGACTACGAAAATCCGCTGAGCTGGAGCCACAACAAGGTCGAAGGCAAGCTGGAATACAGCTCGCTGCTGTACGTCCCAGCCCGCGCTCCGTTCGACCTGTACCAGCGCGAAGCGCCGAAAGGCCTGAAGCTGTATGTGCAGCGCGTATTCGTGATGGATCAGGCGGAATCCTTCCTGCCGCTGTACCTGCGCTTTATCAAGGGCGTGGTTGACTCCAACGACCTGTCGCTGAACGTGTCGCGGGAAATCCTGCAGAAAGACCCGATCATCGATTCCATGAAGTCGGCGCTGACCAAGCGTGTGCTGGACATGCTGGAAAAACTGGCGAAGAACGAGCCTGAGCAATACAAGGGCTTCTGGAAAAACTTCGGCCAGGTCATGAAGGAAGGCCCGGCAGAAGATTTCGCCAACAAGGAAAAAATCGCCGGCCTGCTGCGTTTTGCCTCGACTCAAGGCGAGGACGGCGAGCAGGTGGTGTCCCTGGCCGAGTACCTGGCGCGCGCCAAGGAAGGTCAGGACAAGATCTACTACCTGACCGGCGAAACCTACGCCCAGGTCAAGAACAGCCCGCACCTGGAAGTCTTCCGCAAGAAAGGCATCGAAGTGCTGCTGCTCACCGACCGTATCGACGAGTGGCTGATGAGCTACCTCAGCGAGTTCGACGGTAAGTCCTTCGTCGACGTGGCCCGTGGTGACCTAGACCTGGGTAACCTGGACTCCGAAGAAGAGAAGAAAGAAGCCGAAGAAGTGGCCAAGGCCAAAGAAGGCCTGGTTGAGCGCATCAAGACCGCACTGGGCGATGCCGTCAGCGAAGTGCGGGTTTCCCACCGTCTGACCGACTCCCCGGCGATCCTGGCCATCGGCGAGCAGGACCTGGGCATGCAAATGCGCCAGATCCTTGAAGCCAGCGGGCAGAAGGTGCCGGATTCCAAGCCGATCTTCGAATTCAACCCGGCTCACCCGCTGATCGAGAAACTCGACGGCGAGCAGAGCGAAGAGCGTTTTGGCGACCTGTCGCACATCCTCTTCGACCAGGCGGCCCTGGCCGCAGGGGACAGCTTGAAAGACCCGGCCGCCTACGTGCGCCGACTGAACAAGCTGTTGGTTGAACTGTCGGTTTAACAACGCTGCAAGAAAACCCCGCTTCGGCGGGGTTTTTCGTTCTCGTGCATATCAACTGGAGAAGATGATGAGCCAAGTCACCGTGCGTTCCGTGGTCTATCAGATTGATGGCCAGTCTTATGAAAGCCGCCTGGCCTTCGATGCCAGCCACACGGACCCGCTGCCGGGCCTGTTGATGGCGCCGAACTGGATGGGCGTCAGCGCAGGCGCCGAAGAGATCGCCAAGGCCGTGGCCGGCAAGGGCTATGTGGTGTTGATCGCCGATCTGTACGGGCAACAGGTGCGCCCGTCCAATGGCGATGAAGCTGGCGCCGCGATGATGCCGTTGAAAAATGACCGTGGCTTGCTGAACAAGCGCATGCAGGCGGCTTTTGCGCAACTGCAAGGTCAGGCCGAAGCCGCGGTCGATACCTCGAAGCTGGCGACCTTTGGCTTCTGTTTTGGCGGTTGCTGTTCACTGGAGCTGGCACGTACCGGGGCGCCGCTGAAGGCAGCGGTGTCGTTCCATGGCACCCTCGATACGCCAAACCCGGCGGATGCCAAGCGCATCAAGGGTTCGGTGCTGGTGCTGCATGGAGCGTCTGACCCGTTGGTGCCCAGGGAGCAGTTGCCTGCCTTTGAAGATGAGATGAACGCGGCCGGGGTGGATTGGCAATTGCTGAGCTACGGTGGCGCGGTGCATTCGTTCACTGACCCGCAGGCGAATGTGCCGGGCAAGATGATGTACGACGCCAAGACTGCCGGGCGGGCGTTCCAGGCGATGCATAATTTGTTGGATGAAGTGTTCAAGGGCTGAACATTTAGCGCTTGAGTTGGCCCCATCGCGGGCAAGCCCGCTCCCACATTTTGGAATGCATGCCAGCTGTGGGAGCGGGCTTGCCCACGATAGCTATCTCAGAGGCAACTCAATTCTCCCTGTCTCCCCTGGCACCGTCGGCCAATCCCCAGCCGCCCAGCGCTGGCGAGCCTGTTCGATCAACGCCGGATCACTGGCGACAAAGTTCCAGTTGATCCGCCGAGGCCCATCCAGCGGCGCGCCGCCGAAGATCACCAGATGGCAGTCGGTTTCGGCAAACAGCGTCATGCTCTGGCCCGCCGGCAACACCACCAGGCTATGGACTGCCAAAGGTTCGCCATCCAACTGCGCATCACCGTCGAGCACATACACCGCCCGTTCCTCATGCTCATCAGGAATCAGCAGGGTGGTGGCGGTTTGCATATGAGCCTCGGCATACAGCGTCGGCGACAGCACCGGCACCGGTGATTCCAGGCAAAAGCCATTGCCGGCGATCATGCGGATCGCCACGCCGAGGTTGTCACTGACCGGCAAGCTGTTGGCAGGGTGATGGCTGTAATGCCCCGGCCCTTGCTCGTGTGCCTTGGGCGAGGCCAGCCACACCTGCAGGCCATGCAGCTCGAACCCCTTGGCCTTGAGCGCGTCGGGTGTGCGTTCGACGTGGGCAATGGCGCTGCCGGCGGTCATCCAGCTGACATCACCGGCCTGCACCACTTGATCGGAGCCGAGGCTGTCTTTGTGCAGCAGTTCGCCTTCAAACAGGTAGGTGAGAGTGGACAAGCCGATATGCGGATGCTGGCGGATATTCATGCCACTGCCGGGGGCGTAGCGGGTCTGGAGCATATGGTCGAAAAACACGAAAGGCCCGACGCTGCGGCATTCCCGCGAGGGCAGCGGGCGCAGGATCGGTTGGCCTTCGACATCTTCGGCGCGCGGGCGAATCACGGTCACGGTGGTCATGGAGCGTCCCTGTCTGAGCGGGTTTGTAGGGCTTGAGCATAACCCGCCAGACAGGGAATCGGTGTTATTGGCTGAACGCGCCTTCGGCAAGCCGGGTCTCGATGCTGATCTCGGCGGTAGTCATCAGTTTATGCACCGGGCACTTGTCGGCCACGCGATGCAGCTCGGCGCGCTGCTCATCGGTGAGCACGCCCTTGAGGGTCAGCTTGACGTTGAGCTTGTACTTGCCCTTTTGTTCCTCGGTGCTGTCGTGGGTGACTTCCACGGTCACACCGGTCAGGGGGATGTCCTTTTTCTGCGCATACAGCTTGACGGTCAGCGCCTTGCACGAGGCCAGCGCCGCGTCGAAGTAATCGTGGGGCGAGGGCGCCGAGTCGTCGCCACCCAGGGTCTTGGGCAGGTCGGTAAACAGCTCATGGTTATTGATGTTGACGCTATGGCGAAAATTCTCGGTGTTCAGCGTATTGACGATAACAGGCATGGCAAGCCTCACTAGGTGGCAGGATGAAGGTCATGCAGTTATAGAGCATGCTGGCACCTGAGTGTTCCGCGTTTTTTATCGGATGAACCCCGGCACGCCGTCGCAGGTCTACCGCACTTATCCCCTGTTGAGGTTTTACCGTGCCCTGGACCCGCCTGCCCCTCGTCCTGTTGCTTGCCGCCAGCAGCCTTGCCGTACAGGCCCGCGACTATGCCTACAGCGACGCGCACCTGCATTACGTCGACTTCTTCCAGGAGACAGCTGGCATGGACAAGCTGCTCAAGGCCATGGCCGACAGTCGCATTGAGCATGTGATGATTTCCGGCGTCCCGGTGGCGAAAAAATGGCATGAAGACGAACCCAAGCGCCCGCGCTATTACGCCGGGGATGACGCGGATGCCTACTGGTACAGCGCCACCGATGTGATCGTCGCCGCAGCGGTCAGCAAGCTGGCCCCCGAGCAGCGCCAGCATTTGCACCCGTTCCTCAGCGGCTTCAACCCCAACGACAAGAACTCCGAGGCCCATATCCAGCGCATGCTCGACCTCTATCCGGGCCTGTGGCAGGGCATCGGCGAAGTGTTCACCCGCCACGATGACCTGACCGCGCTGACCTCCGGTGATACGCCGCGGGCCAATAACGAGGCCATGACGCGCATCTATCACCTGGCCGCCGAGAATGACCTGCCAGTACTGGTGCATTCCAACATCACCTCCAAGCGCGAACGCAACCCCCTGTATCTGGCAGAAATCGAAGAACCACTGCGCAATCATCCGCACACCCGGTTTATCTGGGCCCATGCCGGCACCAGCATGGAAATCCACCGGCACCAGACGCAGTTGGATTTCCTGTTGCCGACCTTGAGCCGCATGCTTGAGGCGTATCCCAACCTGTACATCGACCTGTCCTGGAGCGTGCTCACGCCGTACTTGCTCGACGATGCGGGAAAGCCCCGGCAGGAGTGGTTGAAACTGGTGGAGCGCTTTCCGGAGCGCTTTATGCTGGGGTCTGATGTTGTAGGGCGGTTCAATAAGTTGGGTAAGGAAATGCGCAGCTTCAATCCCTTCCTCGATGCCTTGCCTGAAGACGTCGCGCGAAAAGTCGCACGGGACAATTTCCTGGCGATTTTGCCCAAGGCGCGCTGATCGGGTTTGTCATCGTCCCGTCATACCGGTGTCATAAGCTCCCGCCATCTCACTCAAGGAGCCCACTATGCACCTCACCCGTTTAAGCGCCCTGGCGGCATTGATGATGATCAGCGGCCTGGCTGGCGCCGAAGTCCGTATCGAAGGCCCGGTAGAGTTCGGCGTGTTCGAAGGCCCGAAAGCCGAGTTGCAGTCGGGCGAGCGTGTGTTGCGCCGCAGCAACGAACAGATCCAGGCCACTACCGTGGTGCCGGCCAAGCTGGGCACCAAGTTCGGCCTGCGTTATCAGTTGTTGGGCAAGGTCGCCGAAGACACGCCGCTGACCTTGCTCTATTTCACCCCAGGCATCCGCACGGCTGATGGCCAGCGGCATGACAAATTCGAAGTGACCCAGAAACTGGTGCCCGGTGCGCCTCAGGACGTGATGGCCTACGAGTTCACCGAAAGCCACGAGGTGGTGCCGGGCGAGTGGCGATTCATGGTGTTCCAGGGCGATCGCCTGCTGACCCAGAAGAGCTTTACCGTGCGCTGAATCGCTACAGTCATGGGCTAGGCAGATAAAGGCGTTTTGATATCGCGTTTTCGTCTTACGCAAAAAGTCGAAGACGCCGATACCTTTCAAGAGCAACCCGCTGCAGGTGGATGCAGCGCTCTTGGAAGGAGTCCGAGCAATGAGTATCCGAAGTCTCAATATCGCTCCACGTGCAGGCCTGGGTTTTGGATTGTTGGCGTTGATGGTGTTTGTGCTCGGCGGGTTCGCCTTGGTGCAAATGGCCAATATGCGTGCGCAGTCGGACCAGGTGGAAACCAACTGGCTGCCCAGCGTGATGGCCGTCGGCGAAATGAATCAGGACCTGCTGCGGGTACGGGCCTTGACCTTGCGACTGTTGGTCAACCGCGACCCACAGGCGGTGGCGCAGAATGAACAGAAAATCCTCGATATCAAAAAGCAGTTGCACAACGCGCAGTCGCTGTACGATGCCCTGATCGTCCTGCCCCAGGAGCGGGTGCTGTTTGACCGCTTCAAGCTCGAGGAGCAGCAATACCTGCAACGCCAGGAGCAGGTCATGGCGTTTTCCCGGCAGAACCAGGTGGAAGACGCGATCAAGGTGGTCAACGGCGAGATGAACCACCTGGCCGACGCGTTGGCCGGTACCCTCGGCGAACTGGTTACCCTCAACAAGGTCAGCGCCAACCAGGCGGCCACCCTGGCCCAGCAAGTGTTCAGTCAATCGCGAGTCTGGGTGATCGGCATGATTGCCCTGACCGCGCTGATTACCGTGGGCCTGGCGGTGTTGTTGACCCGCAGCATCGTATTGCCACTGGCGCAGTCGGTGAGGGTCGCCCAGGGGGTGGCCAGCGGCGACTTGACCGGCGAGATCACCGTCAGCGGCAAGGACGAGCCAGCGCGCCTGCAACAGGCGCTCAAGAGCATGCAGGAAAACCTGCGCGAGACGATCCTGCGTATTTCCCAATCCTCCAGCCAATTGGCCTCTGCTTCCGAGGAGCTCAGTTCGGTCACCGAAGACGCCACCCGTGGCCTGCACCAGCAAAGCCAGGAAATCGAACAGGCCGCCACGGCGGTCAATCAGATGACCGCCGCGGTGGAGGAGGTGGCCAGTAACGCGGTGGCTACCTCCCAGGCCTCGCGCGAATCCGATCGCATTGCCCAGCAGGGGCGCGAGCAGGTGCATCAGACGGTGCTGTCGATTGAGTCCCTGGCCGACGACGTGACCGCCAACGCCACCCAGGTCGAGGACCTGGCGCAGAAGGTGTACGGCATCAGCAAGGTGCTGGATGTAATCCGCGCGATTGCCGAACAGACCAATCTGCTGGCGCTGAATGCGGCAATCGAGGCGGCGCGGGCCGGCGAGGCCGGGCGTGGTTTTGCGGTGGTGGCCGATGAAGTGCGGGCCCTGGCCCATCGCACCCAGCAATCGACCCAGGAAATCGAGCAGATGATCGGTGGGATTCAGCAGGGCACCGATCAGGCGGTCAGCGCCATGCAACAGAGCAACGGTCGGGCGCGAGCGACCCTGGACATTGCCAAGTCAGCGGGCACTGCGCTGGAGGAGATTGCCTCGGCGTTTACCCTGATCAATGAGCGCAACCTGGTGATTGCCAGCGCCTCGGAGCAGCAGGCAGCGGTGGCGCGGGAGGTGGATCGCAACCTGATGAATATTCGCGACCTGGCGATGCAGACCTCGGCGGGGGCGAACCAGACCAGTGCGGCGAGTCATGAGCTGTCGCGCTTGGCGGTGGATTTGAACACCATGGTGGCGCGGTTTTCGGTGTAGGGCTTTAAACCGGGTTGGCCCCATCGCAGGCAAGCCAGCTCCCACAGTTGACTGAGTTGGAATGCGATCAATGTGGGAGCTGGCTTGCCTGCGATGAAGACGACTCGGCCTTGAATAAACCCCCGCCCAATAAAAAACGCCCCGAACCAGTCGGGGCGTTTTCATAAGCACAACCTGCGGGGTATTACTTACCCTGCCAGCGCTTGAGCACCAGGGTGGCATTGGTGCCGCCAAAGCCGAAGCTGTTGCTCATGACCGTGTTGATGGTGGCATCTTCACGGGTCTTGGTCAGGATCGGCATATCAGCCACGGCTGGGTCCAGCTCTTCGATGTTGGCCGAACCGGCCATGAAGTTGCCTTCCATCATCAGCAGGCAGTAGATCGCTTCGTGAACGCCGGCGGCGCCCAGGGAGTGACCCGACAGGCTCTTGGTGGAGCTGATGGCCGGAGCCTTGTCGCCGAATACCGCACGCACGCCTTCCATTTCCTTGGCATCGCCCACCGGAGTGGAGGTGCCATGGGTGTTCAGGTAGTCGATTGGCGTATCCACGGTGGACATGGCCATCTGCATGCAACGGATGGCACCTTCGCCGCTTGGCGCAACCATGTCGTAGCCGTCGGAAGTCGCGCCGTAGCCGACGATTTCCGCGTAGATCTTCGCGCCACGGGCCAGGGCGTGTTCCAGCTCCTCGACCACTACCATGCCGCCACCACCGGCGATGACGAAACCGTCACGCTTGGCGTCGTAGGCACGGGAGGCTTTTTCCGGGGTTTCGTTGTACTGGGTGGACAGCGCGCCCATGGCGTCGAACAGGAACGATTGGCTCCAGTGTTCTTCTTCACCGCCACCGGCGAATACGATGTCTTGCTTGCCCAGCTGGATCTGCTCGACCGCGGTGCCAATGCAGTGAGCACTGGTGGCGCAGGCGGAGGAGATCGAGTAGTTCACGCCCTTGATCTGGAATGGCGTGGCCAGGCATGCGGAAACGGTGCTGCCCATGGTCCGCGTGACGCGGTACGGGCCAACGCGCTTGACGCCTTTCTCGCGCAGGATGTCCAGCGCTTCCATCTGGTTCAAGGTCGACGCGCCACCGGAGCCTGCGATCAGGCCGGTGCGTACGTTGGACACCTGGTCGTCGCTCAGGCCGGAGTCGGCGATTGCGTCTTTCATGGCCAGGTAGGCATAAGCTGCGGCGTGGCCAACGAAGCGATAGATCTTGCGATCGATCAGTTCTTCGAGGGGGAGGTCGATGGAGCCGGAAACCTGGCTACGCAGACCCATTTCGGCATATTCCGGGTTGAAGCGGATGCCAGGGCGACTTGCACGCAGGTTAGCGGAGACGGTCTCTTTGTCATTGCCCAGGCACGAAACGATGCCCAGACCAGTGATAACGACGCGGCGCATGCGGATAACCCTTAAAAGTTGTCAGTGGAAGTGAACACGCCGACGCGAAGGCCTTCGGCGGTGTAGATCTCGCGACCGTCGACAGTCACCGAACCGTCGGCAATGGCCAGGTTCAGCTTGCCCTTGAGGACGCGCTTGATTTGAATGTTGTAGGTGACTTTCTTGGCGGTCGGCAGGACCTGGCCAAAGAACTTCACTTCGCCCGAACCCAAGGCGCGACCGCGGCCCGGCAGGCCTTGCCAGCCTAGGTAGAAACCGACCAGTTGCCACATGGCATCCAGGCCCAGGCAGCCTGGCATCACTGGGTCACCTTCGAAATGGCAGGCGAAGAACCACAGGTCCGGGGTGATATCCAGCTCGGCGACCAATTCACCTTTGCCGTACTTGCCACCCTCTTCGCTGATATGGGTGATGCGATCCACCATCAGCATGTTAGGGGCGGGCAGTTGCGCGTTACCTGGGCCGAACAGCTCACCGCGACTGCAGCGCAGCAGGTCTTCCCGGGTAAAGGCGTTTTGTTTGGTCATGCGAGCTCCTCAATAATCCCATGCGGCAGGGCCGGGTAAATCTTCCCGACCGACTGAAGCGTGCTTGCCTCACGTCGGCAGCCTACAGGTAGACTATTGCGTTGTAGTGAAAGTCACAGCATCAAGGACATGAATGTACACTTGTGCACTGAAATTTTAAACCGGACTCATTTATAGGCCCGCTCGGGTGCCTAAGACTGCCGCACTTTCGTGTTTCACGCCAGTCGCAGTTGGCTGATGGTGCTGATCTAATGCACCCAGCGCTGTAGGATTTGCTGCAAATCCGTGCGTTTGAACGGCTTGGCCAGGTAATCGTTCATTCCAGCGGCCAGGCACGCCTCGCGATCGCCCTGTAACGCATTGGCTGTCAGGGCAATGATCGGCAGGTCGGCGCAGCCGGGCAATTGGCGAATCTGGCGGGTGGCTTCATAGCCGTCGATCACCGGCAGCCGGCAATCCATCAGGATCGCCGTGAAAATCAGGCTTTCGGCACTGCGAATCGCTTCGGCGCCATCGGTGGCGATGCTCACCTCGAACCCCAGGCTGCGCAGCATGGCTTGGACCACCGTGCGGTTGACCGGGTTGTCCTCCACCAGCAACACATTGCGACCTTCACCGGCACTGGCTTTGTGCTGGGTGGCTGCGGCGATCTGCGGCAGGCTCTGTTGGTAGATCGCCAAGGGGATTTCCAGGGTGAACACCGACCCCAGGCCTTCTTCGCTCTTGGCGCGCAAGGTGCCGCCCATGCGCTCGGCCAGGGTGCGGGCAATCGGCAGGCCCAGGCCGGTGCCGCCGTAACGCCTGGAGATAGAGCTGTCCGCCTGTTGAAAAGCATCGAACATCAGTTCCAGGCGCTCGGCCGAGATGCCAATCCCGGTGTCGCGCACGGTGCAGGTGAACCACAGCAGTTCATGGTCCAGGGTCTGCCAGTTGGGCTCGACGCTGACCGTGCCCTGCTCGGTGAATTTCAGTGCATTGCCGATCAGGTTCACCAGGATCTGCCGGATCCGCGTCGGGTCGCCCTGCACGCGCAACGCCTCCATGCCCGGCGGGATCGGCAGTTCCAGGATCAGCCCGCGCTGTATGGCGCTGTGCTGGAAGGCCTGGGCGCAACTGTTGATCAGGTCCACCAGGTTGAACGGGATATGTTCAAGCTCCAGGGCCGAACGTTCGATACGCGAGAAGTCGAGGATATCGTTGATGACTTTGAGCAGGTGCTCGGTGGACTCCGAGGCCAGCGCGGCGTACTCGGTCTGCTCGTCGGTCATGGGCGTGGTTTCGAGCAGTTGCAGCATGCCCAGCACACCATTCATCGGCGTGCGCAGTTCGTGGCTCATCATCGCCAGGAAGTCGGATTTTGCGCTGTTGGCGCGCTCGGCTTCCTCGCGCGTCTGGATCAACTGGGCCATGGCCTGCTGCTGTTCGCGGCTGGCGTGGTGCAGGCCTTCGGCAAGGTTGTTGATATGCCGGGACAGATCGCCCAACTCCGAGTCGTCGACAATCGGCAGCGGGGCCCTGTAGTCACCCTGCTGGATCGCCTTGACCGCATGGCCCATGGCGCTGATCGGCTGCGACAGGCTGGCGGCCAGGCGCCGCGCCAGCAGGAAGGTAAAGAGCAGGGCAAACAGGGCGAGGATCGCGGCCTTGAAGAGGATTTCCTGCTGGCGCTGGCTGAAGGCGTCATTGGACATGCCGACGATCACCCGCCCCAGGTAGTCGGCCCGTGGCGCTTTGGATTGCGCGGTGCTGTCCTGGAAAAAATCGTTGCCCAGCTGGATATGCTGCAGACGGATCGGCGCCTGGAAGATTTTCACCGACAGCGAGCGGTCGTGCTTTTCCGATGGCTGCTCCACATACACCAGGATGTTTTCCGCGCTGTCCTGGATTTCCAGGAAGCGCACGTGCGGCGTGGCCAGGGTCGCCCGCAGCAGGCTGTCGAGCACGTCGTTGTTGCCCGAGATCACCCCGTACTCGGTGGCCGGGGCCAGTTGGTTGGCGATCAGTTGGCCGGTGTGGTCCAGTTCCTGGCGCAGATCCTGGATCCGCACGAAGGTAAAGAAGCTGATCAGCAGCAACGTCAGCAACAGGGCCGGGCCCAGGGTGATGATCTGGGTGCGGGTGTTGATATCCCAGCGGCGACGCAAGGTCATGGGTGTTTCTCCCCTTCGGCCAATCGGGTCGCGACGGCGGTCTCGTCCACCTGTTCGATCCCCAGCGAGCGCGCCACTTGCGGGTTGCCCACGACTTTGAAGTGTTCCGGGTACAGCGAGCGCGGCCAACTGGCCGGCGGGCGATCGAGCAGGCGGTCAAGTACATCCAGCCAGTCGGCCTGGTCGCTGTAGGTACTGGCCAGGCTGCCGGCCCGTACGAAGCCGGCGTTGGGCCCGATCAGCGGCAACTGCCTGGCGTAGCTGCTCAGCAGCAGGTTTTTCACGGTCTTTGGGTTGTACAACTGCGGATCATCCAGCCCCAGCAACACATCGCTGTTTTTGAACAGGTTCAGCAACGGGCGACTGTCATTAATGTTGTCCCAGTGCTGGGCGACGATTTCCAGGCCCTGGGCCGACGCATGCTGGCGCAACTCTGGCAGCAGGAATTCGCTTTCGCTGCCGTACAGCACGCCGATACGCCGGGCCTGGGGCAGGATATTGGCGATCAGACGCAACTGCCGGTCCAGGGGCGGGTCGCTCCACAGCAGGCTGATCTTGCCAGGCACATGGTTGCCCAGGCGCTCGCGGGCTTGCAGGCGACTGATACGCAGCACCAGGGTGGCCGGGCCCTGGGGATCCTGCAGGCGCCAGTCGAGGCTGGGCGGGTCCAGCAGGACCAGGCGGGTGCTGCTCGGCAGTTGGCCGGGGGCGGGCATGTTTTGCAGGGCCTTGAAGGTGACGCTATCGGCAGGGCGTTGCTCGCGCAGGGCCTGGGTGAATGCCTGCACGCCGGGGCCATCCTCGGCGGCGGTCAGCAGGATTTCGGCGCTCCACACGGGCTTGGCCAATGCCAGGCTGGCGAGCAGCAGGCAGCGGCGCCAGAACCTGGCGCCGAAGAGGGCGGTCATCCTTGACTGGGCAGGGTTCATGTCAGAACTCTAACTCCGCACTGAAGTAGAGGACGTGGCGCTGGTCGTAGTTATTGTCGACCTGGGTGGTGGGCTGGTGGTCGAGGCGTTGTTGCAGCATGCCGGCCAGCTCCAGGTTGGCCTTGCCCAGGGCGATGCGTTTGGCGACTCGCATGTCGACCCGTTCAAAGCGATATTGATTGAGTGCATCGTTGCCATAATAGAACAGCGCGCTGGACCAGCCTTGCCCCCACTCGCGCATCCAGCCGGCCGAACCGCTGTTGCGTGCGGTCTGTTGGCGGTCCAGCGCGTTGCTGGCGTCGGCATCCACGTAAGCATAGGTCAGGCGCAGGCGGTCGGCGGTACTCAAGTGCCAGTCCAGCTGGGTCTCGGTCCCGGTAAAACGCGAGCTGTTACTGTTGCTGGCGATGTACTGGTTGTTGCGCAAGGGCTCGCTGATCATGCCGGTGATTTCGTCATAGAACAGCTTGATGTCGAGGTTCAGCCCAATGTCGGCAAAAAAACCGTTGTAGCCCAGCTCCCGGGAGCGCATCAGCTCCTTGTCGAGGTCGCCCGGGCCCCGGGTCTTGACGAAATACTGCCCGGAGTTCTGCCCGTACACGGGGGAACTGAGGTTGGTGACCCGGTAGCTCCAGTTCACATTGTTCTCGAACATGTCCGGCGAGCGGATGGCCTCGGAGTACACCGCGCGCAGCCCATGGCGCGGGTTGATCAGGTAGTTGACCGCGACCCTGGGCGTGAGCGAGTTGCCGCTCAATTGGGTGCTTTCGTACATCGCCCCGCCCTGCAACAGCCAGTGTTCGCTGGCGCGCCATTCCAGATGGCCGAACAGGCGCCAGGTGGTGTCGTCCAGCCGGCCATTGAAGTAGGTGTCGGAGTCGGCGCGGTCGTAGCGGTAATTCATGCCGCTGACCAGGCGCAGGCTGTCGGACAGGCTCAGGGTGTCCTGTACTTCCAGGTCGTAGCGGCTTTCCTTGGTGCTTTGGTCGATGTTGCCGCAGACGCTTTCCTTGCCGCCTTGATTCCACTGTTCGATGACCTCTTGGGCCAGCGCCTGCTCGGCAGCGGAACCCTGCGGTGGAGTGCCGCCCTGGTAATCCTGCATGTGCCGCGCCAACTTTTCAGCGTAGTTGGGGTTCATTTGCCACAACTGTGTCAACTGCGGGCTGAACGAGACCTTGGCGTCACAGGCTTTCCACACCTGGCGGCGATCCCACTGCTGCGCCGAACCCTGGATATACAGGCTGTGGTCGGGATTGAAGTCGAAGTTCCAGCGCAGGGAGGCGGCGTAGTCCTTGGCGCTGACGTCGGAATCAGTACCACCATCGGTAATCCCGGCAAACACCGGCTTGTAGGTGTACGGCCGCTGGTTGGTCCCTTCCTTGGCGTTGATCTGCCAGTCGATGCTTTGCTGCTGGTCGAGGGTCTGGCTGACTTTCAGGCTGAAGCGGTTGAGGCGCCGGCTATCGCGGTAGTCGGCACCCACCCGGTCGCTGTCAAAACCGTCGTCTTGTTGCCCGGACAGCGACAGCCGCAGGTTGCCGGTGTCCCAGCCCAGGCCCTGGCTGGCATACCAATCATTGATGCCGCGCTCGCCCCGGGTCATTTTCATCCGGGTGCCCAGGCTGTTGGCCGGCGAGCGGGTGAGGATATTGACCACTGCCATCAGCGCATTGGCGCCGTAGCTGACGGTATTGGGCCCACGGAACACCTCGATCCGCTCGATATCCTCCATGGCCACCGGAATATCGCTCCAGTCCACCGTGGCGAGGCCGGCGCGGTACACCGAGCGGCCATCGATCAGCACCTGCATGCGCCGTGCTTCGCTGGCATTGGTGCCGTGATAGTTGACGGCAGCCTGGTTGCCCGAGGTGTAGCCCACCATCATCCCCGGCACCAGGCGCAGCAACTCGGCGATATCCCGCGCGCCGCTGGCCTTGATCAGTTCGCTGTCGATCACCGTCATGCTGCCAGGCACGGCGGCGGCCGACTGCTTGAGCCGGGTCGCCGTGAGGACCTGGGGCAGCGGTTGGTTGTCGAGGAACAGATCGTCGGCCAGCAATGGCGTACTGACCAGCAGCGCCAGAAACACAGATGAACGAGGAGGAGGGCCCAAATACACGGCACGGCCTTGATAATTGCGGATAGCCGCCCATGTTAACTGAGGCGGGCGCTTTTGCCAGTCGGCGCTATCGCAATTACTGTGGTCTATCCGGCCATTTTCCGACAATCGCGGGAAATTACGGAAGGGCTGGCCGCCATCGGGCCGGCCCGTATAATGCCGCCATCGCCACTGCTATGGATTAACGGATTGCATATGACTGAACAGCGCCCAATTGCGGTCCTGGGAGGCGGAAGTTTTGGTACCGCCGTGGCTAATCTGCTGGCCGAGAACGGCCATCAGGTGCGTCAGTGGATGCGCGATCCCGAACAGGCCGAGGCCATCCGGGTCAACCGGGAAAACCCCCGTTACCTCAAGGGCATCAAGATTCATGCGGCGGTCACGCCGGTCACGGACCTGCAGGCCACCCTGGATGACTGCGACCTGTGCTTCGTCGCGCTGCCTTCCAGCGCCCTGCGCTCGGTGCTGGCGCCCCATGCCGAGCGGCTGGCGGGCAAGATGCTGGTCAGCCTGACCAAAGGCATCGAGGCCCAGACCTTCAAGCTGATGAGCGAAATCCTCGAGGACATCGCGCCCCAGGCCCGTATTGGCGTGCTCTCCGGGCCGAACCTGGCGCGGGAAGTGGCCGAACACGCCTTGACCGCCACCGTGGTCGCCAGTGAAGACGAGGCCCTGTGCGAACAGGTGCAGGCGGTGCTGCATGGCCGCACCTTCCGTGTCTATGCCAGTGCTGATCGCTTTGGCGTGGAGCTGGGCGGTGCGTTGAAAAACGTCTACGCCATCATCGCCGGCATGGCGGTGGCCCTGGGCATGGGGGAAAACACCAAGAGCATGCTGATCACCCGCGCGCTTGCGGAAATGACCCGCTTTGCGGTCAACCAGGGCGCCAACCCCATGACGTTCCTCGGCCTGGCCGGGGTGGGCGACCTGATCGTCACTTGCTCGTCGCCGAAAAGCCGCAACTACCAAGTGGGTTTTGCCCTGGGCCAGGGCTTGAGCCTGGAAGATGCCGTCACCCGCCTGGGTGAAGTGGCCGAAGGGGTCAACACCCTGAAGGTGCTCAAGGCCAAGGCCCAGGAGACCGGGGTCTATATGCCGTTGGTCGCCGGCCTGCACGCGATCCTGTTCGAAGGGCGCACCTTGAACCAGGTCATCGAGTTGCTGATGCGTGCCGAACCCAAGACCGATGTCGACTTTATTTCCACCAGTGGTTTCAACTGAGGAACGCGCGATGAACGATCCGAAAACAGCACCCAAGTATGAATCCATTGTCCTGCGCATCCTGTGGATGCTGGTGTTTGCCCTGGTCTGGCAAGTGGCGCAGTTCATCCTCGGGGCGTTGGTGGTGGTGCAGTTGATCTACCGCCTGATCTACGGCGCACCGAACCTGGGCCTGATGAACTTTGGCGACAGCCTCAGCCAGTTCCTCGCGCAGATTGGCCGCTTTGGCAGCTTCCACAGCGAGCAGAAACCCTGGCCCTTCGCCGATTGGCCAACCCCGCGCGCTCCGGAAGGCGAGGCCGCCCACAGCGTGCCGCCAGCCCCGCACCCGGTGCGCGATGAAGAGCCCAAGCTATGAAACTGTGGATATTGCGCCACGGAGAGGCCGAGTCCCATGCGTCCAGCGACGCCCAGCGCAACCTGACCGAGCGGGGCCGCGAAGAAGTGCTGCACAGCGCCGCGCACCTGATCGGCCAACCCATCAGCGCAATCATTGCCAGCCCTTATGCGCGGGCGCAGCAGACTGCACAGTTGGTGCGTGAGGCGCTGGGGTTTGTGCCAGAAATCCGCACCGTGCCGTGGCTGACGCCGGACGGCAACCCCCTGCAAGTGCTGGAAAAACTCGACACCGATGACAGTGTGCTGCTGGTCAGCCATCAGCCATTGGTGGGCAACCTGATCAGCTTTTTGCAGCACGGCCACCAGCGCCAGCCGCAACCGATGCACACCGCCAGCCTGGCGGAGCTGGAAGGGGACTTTCCGTTGGCGGGGCTGATGAGCCTCAATAGCGTCAAAAACCCCTGATTTTTCAGGCACAACACAATCACCTGTGGGAGCGGGCTTGCCCACGAATACGGTGTATCAGTCAATGAATATATTGGCTGACACTGCGCATTCGCGAGCAAGCCCGCTCCCACACTTATTTGTGTTGTGTCAGTAAGGAACTTGCAGTGCTCCTTTGTGCATGGAATAGTCCACCAAGCAAGTGCTTGGTTGGCTACCATCGGAACACACAGGAGCGCGTCCCATGTCTGTCGCTTTTCGTTTGCCGCTGCAGGTCTTCTTTGAACGTGAGGCGCGCCATCCGCGCCAGCGCTTTCTGGTCCAGCCCCTGGGCGGCGGCGAGGTGCAGACGCTCACCTGGGGCGAAGCCGGTCACCAGGCCCGTTGTGCCGCCCATTGGCTGCGCGCGCGGGAGCTGCCCCAGGGCTCGCACATTGCCCTGATCTCGAAAAACTGCGCGCACTGGATCATCGCCGACCTGGCGATCTGGATGGCCGGGCATGTCTCGGTCCCGCTGTATCCCAACCTCACCGCCGATTCCGTGGCCCATGTGCTGGAGCACTCCGAGGCCGCGTTGGCGTTTATCGGCAAGCTTGACGACTGGCCAGCCATGGCCCCAGGCATCAAGGCCGGGCTTGCGACCATCAGCCTGCCGCTGTGCCCCGAAGGTGAGTTCGACTTCACCTGGGCCGACCTGCAAGCCTGCTCGCCGATCCAGGATGACCCCGCGCCTGCGGCCACGGACCTGGCCACCATCATTTACACCTCCGGCACCACTGGCCTGCCCAAGGGCGTAATGCATACCTTCGGCGGCCTGGCGTTCGCGGCGACCCGGGGTACCGAGCTGTTCGGCCTGGGGGAGGGCGATCGCCTGCTGTCTTACCTGCCGCTGTGCCATGTGGCCGAGCGCATGTTTGTCGAGATGGCGGCGATCTACACCGGGCAAACGGTGTTTTTTGCCGAAAGCCTCGACACCTTCCTCACCGACCTGCAACGCGCCCGGCCCACGGCCCTGTTCGGCGTGCCGCGGATCTGGACCAAATTCCAGATGGGGGTGTACGGCAAAATCCCGGAAAAACGCCTGGACCTGCTGCTGCGCCTGCCATTTATCGGAAAACGTGTCGGCCACAAGGTCCTTGCCGGCCTCGGGCTGGACGCGGTCCGGGTGGCCCTGTCCGGTGCCGCGCCGGTGCCCGAGGCGCTGCTGCGCTGGTACCAGCGCCTGGGCCTGGACGTGCTGGAGGTGTATGGCATGACCGAAAGTTGTGGTTACTCCCACGTCTGTCGCCCCGGCCAGCAGAAGATCGGCTGGATCGGCCTGCCATGCCCGGACGTGGAGGTGCGCATCGATCCGGCTGGCGAAGTCCAGGTACGCAGCGGCGCGACCATGCTCGGCTACTTCAAGGACCCGCAGAAGACCGCCGAGACCCTCACCGAGGACGGCTTCCTGCGTACCGGCGACAAGGGCGAGCAGGATGCCGAAGGCCGCTTGCGCCTGACCGGGCGCCTCAAGGAAATCTTCAAGACCAGCAAGGGCAAGTACGTGGCCCCGGCGCCCATCGAAAACCGCCTGGCGGAGCACGGGCGCATCGAGCAGGTGTGCGTGGTCGGCGATGGCCTGAGCGCGCCGATGGGCTTGTGCGTGCTGTCTGCGGTGGGTCTGCAAGAGGCGGCCAGCGAGGCCCGGCAATCCTTGCACGGCAGCCTGGAGCGCCTGCTGGAGGAGGTCAACCAGGTGCTGGATAAACATGAGCGCTTGCGTCAACTGGTGGTGGTGAAAGACAGTTGGGCCGTGGAAAACGGCTTTCTGACGCCGACCCTGAAGATCAAGCGCAACGTGATCGAGTCAACCTACGGTCCACAGTTCCAGGCCTGGAGCGCGCGCTCCGAGGCGGTGCTGTGGCAGGATTGAGCATTCAATAAAATCAATAAGGACACTGCAATGAGCCTGTGGCGCACCCTTCCCAACATCGAGCAACTCAATGCCATCCAGAAAAACACCATTGGTGAAGTGCTGGACATCCGTTTCGAGCGCTTCGACGACGAGTCCCTGACCGCCAGCATGGTGATCGACCACCGCACCCATCAACCCTATGGCCTGCTGCACGGTGGGGCCTCGGTGGTGTTGGCCGAAACAGTCGGCTCCATGGCCAGCTATTTGTGCATCGACGCCAGCAAGTTCTACTGCGTGGGCCTGGAGATCAACGCCAATCACCTGCGCGGCCTGCGGTCCGGGCGGGTGACGGCGGTGGCCCGGGCGATCCATATCGGGCGCACCACCCATGTCTGGGACATTCGCCTGACCAGTGACGAGGGCAAGGCCAGTTGCGTGTCGCGCCTGACCATGGCCGTGGTGCCGCTGGGCGAGAACCCGCCAGCGCGATAGGCGTGGCGTGAGTGTCATCATTCCTGGCAGTTACAGTCATTGCTGTAGCGACCGGGGGTGGGGACAATCGATTTCTGTTTTTGAAGATGGGCAGGCTATGTCGCAACATGTGTTTTTCACCCATGCCAATGGCTTCCCTTCGGCGACCTACGGCAAATTGTTCGCGGCCCTGGCGCCGGAGTACGCAGTGGCGCACCTGTCACAGCACGGCCACGATCCGCGGTTTCCGGTGGATGACAACTGGCAGAACCTGGTGGACGAATTGATCCACCACCTGGAACAGCAACCGGAGCCGGTGTGGGGCGTCGGCCATTCACTGGGTGGGGTATTGCATTTGCACGCGGCCTTGCGCTGCCCGCAGTTGTATCGCGGGGTGGTGATGCTCGACTCGCCGGTGCTGACCCTGGCCGACCGCTGGGTGATCCGTGCGGCCAAGCGTTTTGGCCTGATCGACCGCCTGACCCCGGCTGGCCGCACCCTGGGCCGGCGCGAAGAGTTCGCCGATCTGGAGGCGGCGCGCCAGTATTTTTCCGGCAAGACGTTGTTCCGCGGGTTTGATCCGGATTGCCTGGAGGCCTATCTGCAACACGGTTTGCACCAGGTCGGCGATCGCTTGCGCCTGCGGTTCGACCCGGCCACGGAAATCAGCATCTACCGCGGCGTGCCACACACCAGCCCTGGCCAGACTCGCCAATTGAAAGTGCCACTGGCCGTGGTACGCGGCCGGCAGAGCCGGGTGGTGATGCGCCATCACGCCAGCGGCGTCGCGCGCCTGCCCATGGGCGAGATGCTGACCATGCCCGGCGGCCACATGTTTCCCCTGGAGCGCCCGCATGATACGGCGACCTTGATCAAGAACCTGTTCACCCGTTGGCAAGCCCGCGAGCGCAGTTGCGCATGACCGTGCCTGTCGAAGAAGTGCGCCTGAGCCTGCCGCATATCGAGCTGTCGGCCCATCTGTTCGGCCCGCAAGACGGCCTGCCGGTGATCGCCCTGCATGGCTGGCTGGACAACGCCAACAGCTTCGCGCGCCTGGCACCCAAGCTGCACGGCTTGCGTATTGTCGCCCTGGACATGGCCGGCCACGGCCACTCGTCCCATCGTCCGGCCGGCGCAGGTTATGCGCTGTGGGATTACGTGTTCGATGTACTGCAAGTGGCCGAACAACTGGGCTGGAAACGTTTTGCATTACTTGGCCACTCCCTCGGTGCAGTTGTTTCCACCGTACTGGCCGGGGCCATGCCGGAGCGCGTGACGCATTTGGCATTGATCGACGGCGTGATCCCGCCGACCGCCACCGGCGAGAACGCCGCCGAGCGCCTGGGCATGGCCTTGCAGGCGCAAATCAACCTGCAAGACAAGCGCAAGCCGGTGTATGGCAGCCTCGACCGGGCGGTGGAGGCGCGGATGAAAGGTGTGGTCGCCGTCAGCCGTGAAGCCGCGGAACTCCTGGCCCAGCGCGGCTTGATGCCGGTACCGGGCGGCTACACCTGGCGCAGCGACAGCCGCCTGACACTGGCCTCGCCGATGCGCCTGACGGAAGAACAGGCCATGGCCTTCGTGCGCCGGGTAGCTTGCCCTACGCAGTTGGTGGTCGCACAAGAGGGCATGCTGGCCAAGCATCCCGAGCTGCTTTCGCAGCTGCCGTTCACCGTGACGACCCTTGCAGGTGGCCATCATTTGCACCTGAATGACGAGCCGGGGGCCGCTCTTGTTGCAGACTGTTTCAATCGGTTCTTCACCGCGCCTTGACTTGGCGGGGGCAACTGTCGAGGCTGGGCGGATTGAAAGGGAGTCAACCATGAACAATCCGAATACCGCGAAGGCATCCACCGGCCCAGGCGCACCGATCCGATGAGTAGTGCCAAGGGAATTATCCGTGTGCTTGGGCTGTGCTGCGTCAGCCCGTTGGTTTTCGCTGCTGATCTACCGGGAAGCCAGGATCTGCCCAGCGTGGCCCGTCAGGTGGATGCGCAGATTGTCGACTACCGTCCCGCCGAAGAAAAAGAACGCATCTACCCGATGGGCGCGATCCGCAAGATCAGCGGCCAGTTACGTTACGAAGGCCAGGCCACGGCGCGTGGTCAAGTGACCGCCATCACCTATGAACTGCCCGCCGAGCACAGTTCCAGCGCGGCCTTCAAATCCACGCGCGAGGCCTTGCAAGAGCAGGGCGCACAGTTGCTGTTCTGGTGCCAGGCCCGCGATTGTGGCGAAAGCAGCCTGTGGGCCAACGAGGTCCTGGGCAATGCCAAGCTGGTGGGCGCCGATGGCCAGCAGGAATTCCTCTTGCTGCGCCTGGCCGCCCCCCAGGACAACTCCCTGGTGGCGCTGTACGGCATCACTCGCGGCAATCGCCGGGCGTACCTGCATGTGGAGCAAATGGACGCCAGCGCGCCCTTGGGGCAATTGCTGCCAACCTCGGCCACGTTGTTGCGCGAACTGAAAAGCACCGACGAGCTGGATTTCCCCTCGCTGGGGGCTGAGCCCGACGCCACGTGGCTGACCCTGATTTCCCGTGGATTGAACCTCGATACCACCTTGCGGGTCAGTTTGAGCGGGCCCAACGCCGAAGCCTGGCGCCAGGGCCTGATCGACAAGGGCGTACGCGCGGCGCGGTTGGAAACCGCCACTAGCGAGGCCAAGGGCCTGCATCTGCAAGTGATCCGCTGATCGTTCCAGGGCGAACGGACCCGTGCCGTTCGCCTAAGCTCTTCCTCTACAGACTTTTTTCGAGAAACCACATGCTCAACAATGATCGCCTGCTGGTGCAGATCCTGCTCCTGGTGCTGTTTGGTGCCAGTTTCTGGGTGATGGCGCCGTTCTGGTCGGCGCTGTTCTGGGGCGCGGTGCTGGCGTTTGCCAGTTGGCCGCTGATGCGCCTGTTGACCCGCGCCCTGGGTGGCCGCGAGTCCCTGGCCGCCGGGATCCTGACCCTGGGCTGGATGCTGCTGGTGGCGGTGCCGCTGGTGTGGCTGGGCTTCAACCTGGCCGACCACGTGCGCGACGCCGTGGCGCTGATCAAGGACGTCCAGGTCGACGGCCTGCCCGAGGCGCCCACCTGGCTGGGCTCCATCCCGTTTGTGGGAGAGCGGCTGGTGGGCATGTGGGACAGCATCGACCAACAGGGCGCAGCCTTGATGGTCACGATCAAGCCGTACCTGGGGCAGGTCGGCAACTGGCTGCTGGCCCGTAGCGCGCAGATCGGCGGCGGCATTCTGGAGCTGACCCTGAGCCTGGTGTTTGTGTTCTTTTTCTACCGCGACGGGCCGCGCCTGGCGATGTTCGTCCACCGTTTGCTGGAACGCTTGATTGGTGAGCGTGCCGGGTACTACATCGACCTGGTCGCCGGTACCGTACAGCGGGTGGTCAACGGCGTGATCGGCACCGCCGCCGCCCAGGCACTGCTGGCACTGATCGGCTTCCTGATCGCCGGCGTGCCGGGGGCACTGGTGCTGGGCATCGTCACCTTCCTGCTGAGCCTGATCCCCATGGGCCCGCCGCTGGTATGGATCCCGGCCACGGCCTGGCTGGTATGGAAGGGCGATTACACCTATGCGGTGTTCCTTGGCGTCTGGGGCACATTCATCATCAGCGGCGTGGACAACGTGCTCAAGCCGTACCTGATCAGCCGCGGCGGCAACCTGCCGCTGGTGATTGTGCTGCTGGGGGTATTTGGTGGCTTGATCGCGTTTGGCTTTATCGGCTTGTTTATCGGGCCGACCTTGCTGGCAGTGGCGTATAGCCTGTTGACGGATTGGAGCGCCAGCCAGGCGCAGGTTCGTCGCGAGGACAAGACAAACTGATCTCTGCTAGGAGCCGGCAGGCCGGCTCCTACAGGGGTTCGCTTCTGGGTAGCCACATTTTTGCCGTCAACCCACCGCCTGGTGTTTCCTCCAGGCTCAATCTACCCCCCAACCGCTCCACCGCCTCCTTGGCGATGGTCATCCCCAGCCCCACGCCCCCGGAATTACGGTTGCGCGAGCCTTCCAGCCGAAAAAACGCTTCGAACACCGCTTCCCGCTGTTCGGCGGCAATCCCCGGCCCATGGTCGATCACCCGAATCACCAGCGCCTGGGGGCTATCCTGCAGTTCAATGCGCGCCGTACCGGCATAACGCAGGGCGTTGTCGATCAAGTTGTTCAGGCACGAGCGCAAGGCCATGGGTTGCACTTGCAGCGGGGCGCTTTGGCCCAGGCACTGCACGTCTGCGCCCTGGTCCTGGGCGTTTTCGCTCAAAGATTGCACCAGTGCCTGCACGTCCAGCCACTGTCGGCTTTCGCCGGTGCGTTGTTCGTGCAGGTAGCTCAAGGTGGCGTCGAGCATGCCGATCATGTCGTCCAGATCGTGGCGCATCTGGCCCTGCAAGCGCATATCGTCGATCTGCTCCAGGCGCAGCTTGAGCCGCGACAGCGGGGTGCGCAGGTCGTGGGACACTGCGCCGAGCATGCGCGCGCGCTGGCTGACTTGTTCGCGGATGCGCCGTTGCATCAGGTTGAAGGTCGAGGCAGCCTGGCGGGCTTCGCGCGGGCCGGATTCGTCCAGGGGCGGGCTGTCCAGGTCCAGGCTCAGGCGCTCGGCCGCCGCGCTCAAGCGCTGGATCGGGCGGCTGAGCAGCTTGGCGCCGAACCACGCGGCGATGATCAGCGAGATACATTGGAAGGACAGCAGCACCACCGCGCCTCTGAGTCTGGGACGGCTCTGTATCTGGGGCTCCAAGGTACCGTCCGCTTGTTCGACCAGCGTTGTGACAGGCGGTGGTGGCGGCGGGCCGTAATGCTGGAACCAAAGGATCGCCAGCACATGGGCCAGCACAATGCCCACCAGCAACACCCCGAACAGGCGGCCAAACAACGTGTTGAAGGCGTTGCGCATCAGCCAATGTCTCGCGCGTCGAACAGGTAGCCTTCACCGCGCACGGTCTTGATCAGTTGCGGGGCCTTGGGGTCGTCCCCCAGTTTCTGGCGCAGGCGCGAGACCAGCAGGTCGATGCTGCGGTCAAAGGCTTCGATCGAGCGCCCACGGGCGGCATCCAGCAACTGTTCGCGGCTGAGCACCCGGCGCGGACGTTCGATAAATACCCACAGCAAACGGAATTCGGCGTTGGACAGCGGCACCACCAGGCCGTTGTCGGCCACCAGTTGGCGCAGCACGCTGTTGAGGCGCCAGTTATCGAAGCGGATGTTGGTCCGCTGCTCGGTGCGCTCATCACGAACCCTGCGCAGGATGGTCTGGATCCGCGCCACCAGTTCCCGGGGTTCAAACGGCTTGGACATATAGTCGTCAGCCCCCAGCTCCAGGCCGATAATGCGGTCGGTGGGTTCGCAGCGGGCGGTCAGCATCAGGATCGGGATATCCGATTCGGCCCGCAGCCAGCGGCAAATCGACAAACCGTCTTCGCCCGGCAGCATCAGGTCGAGCACCACCACATCAAAGGTCTCGGCCAGCATGGCCTGGCGCATGGCGGCGCCATCGGTCACGCCGCTGGCGAGGATGTTGAAGCGGGCCAGGTAATCGATCAGCAGTTCGCGGATCGGCACATCGTCGTCGACGATCAGCGCGCGGGTGTTCCAGCGCTTGTCCTCGGTGGCGGGCTCGTGGTTCAGGGCACAAGGGGTATGCATGGTGCGATCATCTGCCTGGTTGACCGTCGGCCCAGGGGCGGCGACGGGGTAGGTGCGTTGAGCGTAGGCGCCGTGTCGGGGCATGCGGGCGAGGCTACTGGCGGGGCATGTTGCAGGCGTGTCGTGAATGTATCGACTTTGAAATATTAGCCGCTTCTCCCAGAAAAGTAGGCAGTCGGCGAGGATTTACCGATCATCGGATCCCGCAAAGCCGCTGCTTGCGCTACAATCCGCGCCGATTTCGACTTGCCTGAGAGCCCATTCCAATGTCCGTCTGCCAGACTCCTATCATCGTCGCCCTGGATTACCCCACTCGTGACGCCGCACTGAAGCTGGCTGACCAGTTGGACCCCAAGCTCTGCCGGGTCAAGGTCGGCAAGGAATTGTTCACCAGTTGCGCCGCAGAAATCGTCGGCACCCTGCGGGACAAAGGTTTTGAGGTGTTCCTCGACCTGAAATTCCACGATATCCCCAACACCACCGCAATGGCGGTCAAGGCCGCTGCCGAGATGGGCGTGTGGATGGTCAACGTTCACTGTTCCGGCGGCCTGCGCATGATGGCCGCGTGCCGTGAGGTGCTGGAGCAACGCAGCGGTCCCAAGCCGCTGCTGATCGGTGTAACCGTGCTGACCAGCATGGAGCGTGAGGACCTGGCCGGTATCGGCCTGGATATCGAGCCCCAGGAGCAAGTGCTGCGCCTGGCGGCCCTGGCGCAGAAGGCCGGCCTTGATGGCCTGGTCTGTTCGGCGCTGGAAGCCCAGGCGTTGAAGGCCGCCCATCCGGCGTTGCAGTTGGTGACTCCGGGGATTCGCCCGGCGGGCAGCGCCCAGGACGACCAGCGCCGCATCCTTACCCCGCGCCAGGCGCTGGATGCGGGTTCTGATTACCTGGTGATTGGTCGCCCGATCAGCCAGGCGGCTGATCCGGCCAAGGCCCTGGCGGCGGTGGTTGCCGAAATCGCCTGATGCCCTTGCGCTAAAAATGTGGGAGCTGGCTTGCCAGCGATGCAGGCACCTCGGTTTTTCAGTCAGTCCGAGGTGATGCTATCGCAGGCAAGCCAGCTCCTACATTTGCTTATGGTGTGTCGGCTGGCACCCAATCCCACAAGGGCTCTGTGGGGTGTCAGTTGACCTTGAGCACCAACTTGCCAAAGTTCTCGCCGTTGAACAGCTTCATCAGCGTCTCCGGGAATGTCTCCAGCCCCTCGACAATATCTTCCTTGCTCTTGAGCTTGCCCTGCGCCATCCAGCCGGCCATTTCCTGGCCGGCGGCGGCAAAGTTCGCCGCGTGGTCCATCACCACAAACCCTTCCATGCGCGCCCGATTGACCAGCAGCGACAAGTAGTTGGCCGGACCCTTCACGGCTTCCTTGTTGTTGTACTGGCTGATGGCACCGCAGATCACTACACGCGCCTTTAGCGCGAGGCGGCTGAGCACGGCATCGAGGATATCGCCGCCCACGTTGTCGAAATACACGTCCACGCCTTTCGGGCATTCGCGCTTGAGGGCCGCCGGCACGTCTTCGTGCTTGTAGTCGATGGCCGCGTCGAACCCCAGTTCATCCAGCAAAAACTTGCACTTGTCGGCGCCGCCGGCAATCCCGACCACGCGGCATCCCTTGATCTTGGCGATCTGCCCGGCAATGCTGCCCACCGCCCCGGCGGCGCCGGAAATCACCACAGTGTCGCCGGCCTTGGGCGCGCCGGTGTCGAGCAGGGCGAAGTAGGCGGTCATGCCGGTCATGCCCAGCGCCGACAGATAGCGCGGCAACGGCGCCAGTTTCGGGTCGACCTTGTAGAAACCTCGCGGCTCGCCGAGGAAGTAATCCTGCACGCCCAGGGCGCCATTCACATAATCGCCTACGGCGAATTTCGGGGTGTTCGAGGCGATGACCTGGCCTACGCCCAGGGCGCGCATGACTTCACCGATGCCTACCGGCGGGATGTAGGACTTGCCTTCATTCATCCAGCCACGCATGGCCGGGTCGAGGGACAGGTACTCATTACGCACTAGTACCTGGCCGTCCGCCAGGTTGCCCACTGGCACTTCCTGATAGGTAAAGGTGTCCCGCGTGGCCGCGCCGACCGGGCGTTTGGCAAGCAGGAATTGGCGGTTGGTCTGGGCAGTCATGGCAAGGACTCTGGGTAAATGAACCTCAAGTGATAGACCTTCCAGGCGCCAGGAGCAAGTTCGGCCGATGCCTGCGAATGCCCGTCGATAGGCTGGCTTGATAGTGGGCACGGCACACTTATCACTGCCACGCATGGGCGTTCAACCGGCCTTCTGATAGTGCTGACGCGCGGCGCCGGGCACTGGCTATGCTGGGCGAACGGGTATTCATCCAAGGATAAAAGCTATGAGCATGACGTTTTCCGGCCAGGTCGCCCTGGTCACTGGTGCCGCCAACGGCATTGGCCGCGCCACGGCACTGGCATTTGCCGAGGAAGGCTTGAAGGTGGTGGTCGCCGACCTGGATGTGACGGGCGGCGAGGGCACGGTCGCGCTGATCCGCGAGGTGGGCGGTGAGGCGGTGTTCGTGCGCTGCAACGTCACCCTGGAGGCGGACGTAAAGAACCTGATGCAGCAGGTGTTGAACAGTTATGGCCGCCTGGACTATGCGTTCAACAATGCCGGCATCGAAATCGAACAAGGCAAGTTGGCCGACGGCACCCTGGATGAGTTCGACGCGATCATGGGCGTCAACGTCAAGGGCGTGTGGTTGTGCATGAAGTACCAGTTGCCGTTGCTGCTGGCCCAGGGCGGCGGGGCGATCGTCAATACCGCGTCGGTGGCCGGGTTGGGGGCTGCGCCGAAGATGAGTATTTATGCGGCGTCCAAGCATGCGGTGATTGGCCTGACCAAGTCGGCGGCCATCGAGTACGCGAAAAAGAAAATCCGCGTCAACGCCGTGTGCCCGGCGGTGATCGATACCGACATGTTCCGCCGCGCCTATGAAGCCGATCCGCGCAAGGCCGAATTTGCCGCTGCCATGCACCCGGTCGGGCGTATTGGTACGGTCGGGGAAATCGCCAGTGCGGTCCTGTATTTGTGCAGCGATGGTGCGGCGTTCACCACCGGGCATGCATTGGCGGTGGATGGTGGGGCGACCGCTATTTAGGACCTGCTGCCGTGCACCACTGGGAAAGTGATTTGAGGCGCTGTGGGGCGTTTCCGCAGGTGGCAAGATGCCTTGGTTTATTGTGTTTCAATAGGTAAATAATTCAATAAAATCAATGATTTAATAAATTTATGAGCGGGGTGATCCGGACCTTCTGTGCTTAACTGTTTTGAGTTAAAAGCCAAACAGTTGAAGGGGGTGGCTCATGGATTTAGGGATCAATCGACAAGCCCTTGTACCGGTGGTTCAGCAAATTGTCAGCGCCATTGCCGCATGGATCCGAGAGAGCGGGGTCAGCCCTGGAACGCGCCTGCCGTCCATCCGGCAACTGGCTCATGACAACCTGCTCAGTCAATCCAATGTGATCGAGGCCCTGGAGCGCATGGTGGCCGAAGGGGTGTTGGCCTCAAGGGCCGGCTCGGGGTTTGTTATCGCCGAACAGCCTGTGGCCAGCAGTCCACTGGCAGAGTGCCAGTGGTACGAGGGCGCGGAGCGCAGGTGGGGAGCCTTTACCGATAACCAGTTGGGCGAATTGAAGCTGGGGTGCGGCTGGCTGCCGGACTCCTGGCGTGAAAGTGATGACATCAGCTACGCGATTCGCGAAATCAGCCGTACCGATACCGCAGGGGTTTTCAACTACAGCACGCCCCTGGGGTTGCCGGTGTTGCGTGAGCAATTGCACAAGCGCCTGACGCAGATCCAGGTGGCCAGCAGTACCGAGCGCATTCTCACCACCCATGGTGCCAGCCATGCCCAGGACCTGCTGATCCGCACCTTGCTCAAGGCCGGCGATACGGTGGTGGTTGAGACCCCTGGCTACGGCAACCTTTATCGTCAGTTGGCCTTCCACGGCGTCAAGTTGCTGGAGGTCCCCAGGACCCGCAGTGGCCCGGACATCCAGGCCCTGGAGGCGCTGCTGGCCAGCCACCGCCCCAAGTGCCTGTTCATCAACAGCCTCTACCACAACCCGACCGGTAGTAGCCTCTCGCGGACAGTGGCCGAGCGCCTGCTGCACCTGGCCCACGCCCGGGACTTCCTGATTGTCGAGGAGGATGTCTATGGCGACCTGCAACATGCTTCCTGTATCCGGCTGGCGGCATTGGCCCATGGTGATCGGGTCATCTATGTCTCGAGTTTTTCCAAGACCCTGAGCAGCGCCCTGCGAGTCGGCTATCTCACTGCCAGCACGGCCTTGATCGGCCAAGTGCTCAAGCTCAAGACCCTGACGGGCCTGGGCACCTCGCGCTTCGCCGAAGCGATGGTGGCGAGCCTGCTGGCCAACGGCACCTACCGCAAATGGGTGCAACGCCTGCGCCGTCGCTTGAGCACGGAGATGGCGAAGACGTTGCAGGTGCTGGAGGACGAAGAGTGGGAGGTGTTTGCGGTACCTGCAGGTGGCATGTTTGTGTGGGCGCGCCCCGGCGCAGTGGATGGCACGAGGTTGCATGCCAGGGCGCGGCAGCTTGGCGTCCTGCTGTCTTCCGGGGAGTTGTTCAGCCCGACCGGCGAGCACGCCGATTGGCTACGGATCAACGTGGCCTATGCCTGTGATCACCGGGCCCTGGCGTTGTTCAAGGCGATGGGGCCTGCAGGATCGACCTCCACCATTCTGAAAACGACGGGTATGTAGCTTTTTGCCATTATTGTGGCGCCAACGTCTTGTGTTGCGGGGGCCGGGGTTGCGAATCTCGTTGCATGGATACCGGGCTTGCTGGCATTCGCCACGCCAAGAGGATTTTGCGCAATGATTTTGGCCGTGCAACGACGATTTGCCAACCTTGGGCTGGCCAGGAAACTGGGGCTGGGGTTTGCCCTGGTATTACTGCTGACGGCCCTGGTGGCGGCGATTGGCGTGTGGTCCCTGCAAACCGTTGGCCAGCGTTTTGTGGGGCTCAAGGGCATGTCTTCGCTCAATGAAGGGCTGCTGAACGTGCGCCTGATCGAGCAGGAGTATGCGTTGCGCACCGACGCCAAGTCGGTCGAGGCCCTGCACCAGCGGGTCGATAGCCTGTTGGCCGAGGCGCTGACGCTGAACATGAGCGAGGTCGGGCAGGCCCTGGCTGCCTATCGCAAGGCGTTTGACGAGTTTGTCGAGCTGACCCAGGCCAAGGACCTGGCATTGGAAATGGCCAGTTGGTCGGTGTCCAGCGTGGCCAACAACCTTGATGTATTGCAGGCCGGCCTGGCCGACGACGGGGCCTATGGCCTCAAGGAAAGCCAGGGCAGGGAGGGCGCCGAGTTTATCGAGCAGGCCGGCCAGGTGGCGCAGGTCTCGCGCCTGATGTTGCAGGCCATGAACGAAGCGCGGGTGCGTCTAGATCAAAGCCGCAAGGGTGATGAGGACAGTGCCGGGCAAGGCCGCATCGAACAGGCTGACCAGGCCCTGGCCCAGGCCGAACAACTGAAGACCCTGGTCAAGGACCCCGGCTATCAGACGGTGCTTAATGAAGTGGTCGGGCACATCGGCGCCTTCAGCGAAAAACTCACCGAATACACCGGCCTGTTGGCCCAGGAAAAGATCGTCTACCAGCAGTTGCATGAGCGGGCGGCGCAGGTGGTGGCGCAGGTCAACCAGGCCTATGCCGCCCAGGACCAGTCGATGCAGGCGCAATTGGCCAAGAGCAGCTTGCTGATCATTGTTTCGTCGGCCCTGGCCTTGTTGGTGGGGGTGATTGCGGCGTGGCTGATTACCCGGTTGATCGTGCTGCCGCTGCGCAGCGTGATTGGCGTGGCCCGGCAGATTGCCGCCGGGGATCTCAGCGGGCGCATGGAGGTGAGCCGACAGGACGAAATGGGCCAGTTGATGCAGGCGATGCAGCAGATGGGCGGGGGCCTGAGCAGCATGGTCAGCGGGTTGCAGGCGGGCATTGCGCAATTGGCCAGCTCGGCTCAGTCGTTGTCCAGCGTGACCGAGCAGACCAATCTCGAAGTCAGCAACCAGAAAGAAGAAACCGAGCAAGTCGCCACCGCCATGAACCAGATGGCCGCCACGGTGCATGATGTGGCGCGCAATGCCGAGCAGGCCGCCCAAGCGGCGCAAACCGCCGACGACAAGGTCGACAGCGGCCAACAGGTGGTGCGCCAGAGCTTGCAGCGCATCGAGTTGCTGGCCAGTTCGGCAACATCCGCCAGTACCAGCATCGAGAGCCTGAGCGCGGAAATCCAGAACATTGGCAGCGTGCTGGAGGTGATCAAAAGCGTGGCCGAGCAGACCAACCTGCTGGCACTCAACGCGGCCATCGAGGCGGCACGCGCCGGCGAGCAAGGGCGCGGCTTCGCGGTGGTCGCCGATGAAGTGCGGGCCCTGGCTCGGCGCACCCAGCAATCCACGGAAGAAATCGAACGTCTGGTCAGCACCTTGCGCAGTGCAGCGCAGTCCTCGGTGCGGGATATCCAGCACAGTGGCGAGCTGGTGAAACTGGCCGTCAGCGATGCCCTGGAAACCGAAAGCGCCTTGGGTAGCATTGCGGCGGCGGTCTCGCTGATCCAGCAGATGAACCAGCAGATCGCGGCGGCCGCCGAACAGCAGAGCTCAGTGGCCGAAGAGATCAACCGTAGCGTCACCAGCATCCGCGCCAGTGCCGATCAATCGGCGCTGAGCATGCAGGGTAACGCCGCGTCGAGCATCGAGTTGGCGCAACTGGGGGCGGAGCTCAAGGGGATGGTGGGGCATTTCCGGCTGTAATCATATTCAGGACCGGAACGAGTTCCCTGTGGGAGCTGACACCCTGAGGTGTACATCGCGGGCAAGCCCGCTCCCACAGGGGAATGTAGCTGCGTGCGTCGGCATCTCATCCATGTTGGAGATACGCAAGGTGTGATTAGGCGTGATTAGCCAAAAAGGTCAGCAGCGCCTCATTGACGAAATCCGGGTTTTCCCGGCTGGAGATATGCCCTGCACCCGGGATCAATACCAGATCGCAGCCGATCAGCTCAGCCATCTCCTGCGCCTCTGCGGGTGGGCGCGGCTGGTCTTCGTCACCGCACATCACCAACGTAGTATCGGAGTTCAGGCGGCACAGGCCTGCCATCGCATCACCCCGACCGAAAATCAGGCGCCCCAGGGGCACAATGCTCTGTAGCAGGCGATCCTTGGGGAAGTCACGCAGGGATTGGCGGAAGTCCTGATACAGCGCAGAGTCGCGGTCGATGCCGGGGCGGAAGAAGATCGGCACGATGATATCCAATAGCGCATCTGAGATAGCCCCCGTGGCTTCAATCGCGCTGAGCAGCGCGAAATACTTTTCGCGGGTCGCCTCAGGCTCTGCGCCCAGGTAGGTGTCCATCAGCACCAGGCTATTGACCCGCTCGGGCGCCAGTAGCGCCAGCGGGGCGCCCCACATGCCGCCGACTGACAAACCCACCAGATTGACCTTGGCAAGGCCCAGGTGGTCCAGTAGCGCCAGGGCCTGGCGCGCCAGGTCGTCCAGGCTCTGGGTCGATACTGGCAGTGGGCCGGACTCACCGTGGCCCCACAGCTCTGGCACGATCACTCGGTACTGTTGCGACAGGGCGGCGATCTGCGGTGCCCACATCTGCTGGTCCCACAGGTAGCTCTGGCCGAGCAGGACAGCTGGGCCAGAACCCTGGTCCACGTAGTGCAAGGGCTGATCATCAATGATGGCGATAGGCACGGCTTGCCTCCTTGGTTAAGTGCATGAAGTGCACTTTTGTACGCGAATTATAGAAGGGGGGATAGCCGCAGGATGATGGCACCGAGTGCAGGAAATGCACCCGGTGACTTAAGTACAGGAGGGGGTCAATCGTAGATGACTTTCTTTTTCCATTCGGCATCCGCGTCATCGGCCTTTAAGCCTGCGGTCAGTTCATTGACCTCTTCTGCGGTTTGCTGGCTGTTGGTCAGCACCATGGAGTTGGCGCGCGCCAATTGTTTTTCCAGCAGTTGCAGGTGCTGGCTGTAGGTGGCCGGCTCAGGCTGCTTGCGCAGGTATTGCACGCCGCGCTCGAACGCCAGGCGCGCCTGGCCGGGTTGCGCCTGTTGCAACGCGTGCTGGCCAAGATTGTTGAAGAACTCGATGTGCAGCAGCACCAGCAGGTGACGGATCTCGCGGATCCAGTGCTTGGCCTCATTGGTCGGCAAAAAGCCGTCCTGGGCGGCGCGGGTGACCTGGCCGTGCAGGGCTTCGAGCAGAAAGCGCACATCCTTGGCCTTGGCTTCGGTCTGGATCGGTCCCGGGGGGTTGTTCACCGGGATCGATTCGCCCTGGCCTACCAGTGCTTCCAACTCGGCAATACGTGCCTTGATAGTGGCGCTGGATTTGTTCAGGTGAAGCATGCGTTGGTTGACGTTCAGTTCCAGGCGGGTCAGCAGCAGCTTGAGCTGCGGCGTCATCAGTTGGCCAGGGAACGTCTCGGTGATCTCGCCACAGCGGCGCAGCCGATCGTTGAGTTCGATCTGGGCACGGGCCTTTTCCAGTTTGTTGTTTTCCACCACGTGGTTCATGTAGCCAATGGCGATCAGTATTACGATCCCGGCTATTACCAGCAGGGTGATCATGAGTGGTGTCACCGGTGTGACCTCTTTATGGGATGTGCGTTGAAGTGTAGTGATTGGCGCATGCGGCGGATAGGACTCTTCGACGAGATGAGTCGGTGCTTTCATCTGTATATGTAGGCATCGTCTTTATAGATGCACATTGCCATCATTCGCGGGTGGGGACTATAACGCCTTGTCGGGCGCCAGAATATAGGCGCCAAAGCCTGGACGGCGAGAAACCCCGGGAGTGCCTGGAAAGCAGGGGGAAGTCATTGATTTAAATAAATTTATCCTTGGGGGTTGACGACCTTTCAATCCATCCATAGAATGCGCGCCACTTACAGCGTAAAGCACACAGCGAAACGCGGTAGGGAGTGAATGTTGTACGTGTGTCCCCTTCGTCTAGTGGCCTAGGACACCGCCCTTTCACGGCGGTAACAGGGGTTCGAGTCCCCTAGGGGACGCCATTGCGGGAATAGCTCAGTTGGTAGAGCACGACCTTGCCAAGGTCGGGGTCGCGAGTTCGAGTCTCGTTTCCCGCTCCATTTTTAAACAGTGTGGCTTTCGGGCGGCACTGAGTGAAACCAGGACCAAGTCTTCGGACAAGGCCTCTGGGCACTGGAATACACACCATGTGTTTCAGTTAGCGTGTCCCCTTCGTCTAGTGGCCTAGGACACCGCCCTTTCACGGCGGTAACAGGGGTTCGAGTCCCCTAGGGGACGCCATTTGCGGGAATAGCTCAGTTGGTAGAGCACGACCTTGCCAAGGTCGGGGTCGCGAGTTCGAGTCTCGTTTCCCGCTCCATATTCAACAAAAACGCCGCTCAGTGATGAGCGGCGTTTTTGTTTGTCCGGGATGGACCCGCTGCAAGAGCAGGTCCGAGGGTTGGCCTAGAGTTTTGGCAGTTGCCCGATACGTCCCATCATTTCTGTCACGATCTGTAGGTCCAGCAGGAACTGCTCGGTGGTCTTGAACTCGTTGTCGGTGTGGCCGGTGTACTTGGCTTCTGGTCGGGCCAGGCCGAATTGCACGCCATTTGGCAGCTCATGCACCGACGTTGCGCCGGCCGAAGTACCGAACTCGGGCTTCATGCCCAGGTTTTCGGTGGACACGGCCAGCAACGCCTTGACCCACTCGCCCTCGGGGTTGCGATACATCGGCGCGGCCACCGAGTAATCGAAGGTCGGCGCAATATGGGTGTTTTTGCTCCAGGCGCTGAGCTTGTCGGCGATTTCTTTCTTGAGTGTTTCCGGGGATTTGCCCTTCGGTACCCGCAGGTTGACTGCCAGCTTGAAGGCTTTTTCATCCATGCCGACGAAGGTCAGGGAAGTGGTCAGCGGCCCCATGAACGCATCGGAAAAGCCCACGCCCAATTTGCCGCCCAGATAATCCAGGCCCCAGTTGTCGGCGGCGTAACGCGCAGCGTCGGTGATTTCGTTGTGCTTGAGCGCAACCTTGCCATCCAGGCTATTAATGAAGACCAGCATCCGCGCGACCGGGTTAATACCGGATTCGGGCTCCGAAGAGTGGGCCGACACCCCGGTAACGGTCAGCTTGACATCATTGCCGACAACCTTGGCATCTACCGTGAAATCACCCCCATTGGCCTTGGCAAACGCAGCGCCGGCCTGCTGCAGGCTGGCCGCCAGTTCAGCGGGTTTGTCGCTGCGCAATGTGGCTACCGAGGCCGAAGGAATCTGGTTGGTCGCCAGGCCGCCGGTCATGGCGATGATCTCGGCGCCTTTGCCATCTGCCTTGCGCTTGGCAAAGGTCGCCATGACCGTGCCATAACCTTTCTCGGCGATGACCACTGGGTAGCCGCCGTCCAGCGCCAGGTTGTAGTTCGGCGTCGGGTTGTGTTCAAAGTAGTAAGGAATGGCGTCGCCAGTGGTTTCTTCGGTGGTGTCCACCAGCAGCTTGAAGTTGCGTGCCAGGGGCAGGTTTTCTTCCTTGATCACTTTCATCGCATACAGCGTTACCACGATGCCGTTCTTGTCGTCCTCGGTGCCGCGGCCGTACATGCGGTCGCCAATCAGCGTGACCTTGAATGGGTCGAGGCGGGTGCCGTCGGCCAGGACCCAGTTTTCCGGGGTCACCGGTACCACGTCGGCGTGGGCGTGAATGCCGACCACTTCATCGCCCGTGCCTTCCAGGGAAATTTCGTAGACGCGGTTGTCGACATTGCGAAAATTCAGGTTGAACGCCTGGGCCAGGCTTTTGATCTTGTCGGCGATCTTGATGAATTCAGGGTTGTCGTGCTGGGCCACGCCTTCCACCTGGAAGGTCGGTATGGCCACCAGCTCACGCAGGGTCTCGGTAGCCGCTGCGCCGTATTTCACCCGCGCGTAAATGCCCAGCAGGCGGTGAATCTCGTTTTGCTGTTCGGCGCTGAGGCTCTTGTTATCGAGAAATGCGCTGATCGCCGGGCCGAGATCGGCGGTTTTGCCCAGTTCACTTTTGGCCAGGCTGCCCAGGAAAGTGCGGAAGTCCTTGATCGACGCGTCATTGAACGTCTTGAGGATGGTCGCGCTCTGTTGCGGGGTGATGTTGGCGAAGGCGGGTGCGGTAAAGGCGGACAGGCTGGCGACCATCAGGGTGGCGGCGGCCAGGTGCTTGAGGGAGAAGTCCATTGCTGGGGGCATTCCTTTGCAGGTGGTGAGTAGGAAGTTTCCTATTTTTTTGTCGGAAACATTTTCACACACTAGCATCACCCACAAGCAGGAGGGGAGCCCCTTGCGGGGTGATGTCCGATCTCGATAAGAAAACGCCGCCTGCCATCCACCTGTCAGTCCAGGCTATAGCGCACCGACAGCGTGCCCTTTTTCTCCGACAGGCCGAGAATCGTGACCTGGCCGACTTGGGCCAGGGCTTGCACATGAGTGCCGCCGCAGGCGTAGGGCGGCAGGTCGCCAAAACCGACTTCGCGGGAGCCACTTTCCAGTGTCATGTGGCGCGGTAAATCTGCGGCGATCCACTGGTTGACCTGTTCCTGCAAGGCATCGGCTTCCATGTCTTGGGCCGATTCCCCACGGATAAAACTGATCTTGCCTTCACCGGGCCAGTGGTGGGCCTTGATCGGCATCCAGCCCAGGGTTTCACCGGCGTTGCCGATCAGATGCCCGGCCGAATGCAGGCGTGTATGCAGGGCGCGGCGCTGGCCGTCGACCCGAGCTGGCTGGAGGCCAAGTGCCACGGGCTGGTCCACGTAGTGCACGATGCGCTCGGCCTCCTGCACCACTTTCAATACGTTGCTGTCCCCCAGCCACCCCGTATCAAAGGGCTGGCCGCCACCCTGGGGATGGAAAATAGTGGACTGCAGGACTACTGCAAACTGCTGCTCATGGGGCGTGCACTCCAGCACATCAACATCGGCAACCAGGTGGTCATGGGTAAAAAACAGGCGCTGGGTCATCGTCTACATCCGCATCAGGGGTCTACGCAGCAGTATAAGTAGTGCGCAAATGGGTGATAATCCGCTGAAACTTAAATGGACTTGTGCGTCATGAGCATCAATCTTCCTTTGCCACTGCTGGGTGAAATGGCGATTTTCGTCAAGGTGGTGGAAGCCGGCAGCTTCTCTGCAGCGGCGCGCCAACTGGGCACCTCGCCATCGGCGGTGAGCCGCAGCATCTCGCGCCTGGAACAGGCCCTGGCCACGCGACTATTACAGCGCACCACGCGCAAGCTGCGCTTGAGCGAAGGTGGCGAAGAAGTCTTCAATCGCTGCCAGGAGATGGTCAACGCGGCGCGCTCGGTGATGGAAATCAGCGGCCAGTACACCCACGAGGCCGAAGGGCTGATACGGGTCAGCGTGCCCAAGGCGGTCGGGCGGTTTGTGGTGCATCCGCATATGCCGCAGTTCCTGCGGCGCTATCCCAAGGTCGATGTGCAGCTGATCCTCGAAGATCGGCAAGTGGATTTGATTGATGACAATGTCGACCTGAGCATCCGCATCACCGATAACCCGCCGCCGGGGTTGGTAGGGCGCCGGCTACTGCCGATCGAGCATTTGCTGTGTGCTACGCCGCAATATCTGGCCACCCACGGAACGCCGCTGCATCCCCATGACTTGCTGGAGCACAGCTGCATTTACCTGGGCGAAACCCCTGGGGATGCACGCTGGAAATTGCGCCAGGCTGGCAAAACAGTGACGGTGGGTGTGCGTGGTCGTTATGCGGCCAATCACACGGGGGTGCGGTTGGATGCGGTGTTGCAGGATGTGGGAATTGGCAGCCTGCCGTATTTCACTGCGCGGCATGCATTGGAGGAGGGGCGGTTGGTGCAGGTCCTGGCGCAATGGGATTTTATTGCCTCGTACCATGGGGATGCCTGGTTGCTGCATTCACCCACGCGGTACCTGCCGCCGAAACTGCGGGTGTTCATCGATTATCTGGTGGAGTGCATGGCTAAGGAGCCTACATTGCGTCGGCGGTAGGAGCACGATCGAGAATGTTGGGCGGATTAATGTGGGAGCGGGCTTGCTCGCGAAAGCAGTGGGTCAGTCAACATCAATGTTTGCTGGGCCGACGTCTTGGCGGCGATGCGGCGATCCGACAAGCCCGCTCCACATTTGGATCTTTGGTGCTTTTGAGATCAGTGCTTGGGCTGGTCGTTGGACATGGCCAGCAATTGCTTTTCCTGGTTCCAGTCGAACGGTTCGTCGTTCTGTTCGGCTTCGAAGCGCCGTTCTTCCAGGGCCTGGTACAAGTCCAGTTCATCATCGGGCATGAAGTGCAGGCAGTCACCGCCAAAGAACCACAGCAAGTCGCGCGGTACCAGATGGGCAATCTGTGGGTAGCGCAGGATGACCTGGCTCATCATGTCCTGGCCCAGGTATTGGCTTTCGATCGGGTCGATGGGCAGCATGGCCCGCAGTTCATCAAAGCGTTCCAGGAACAAAGCGTGGCTTTCCTCTGGAACCTGTTCGGCTTCGCCGACGGCAACCAGGATACTGCGCAGGTGGTCGAGCAAGACGAGATGATCGGCAACGACGTTGGACACGAGAGTAAGTCCTCAAAAGCAAAAACGGGCGCGAGAGTATATAGCTCTCGCGCCCGCTTTTATATGACCGCCGGTACTAGCGGACTCTGCCAGGCGCCTGGGCCAACTCCTCCTTGCTGAAGTCATCCACGTCGATCACCTTGCGCCGCGCCGCTTCCGCATCGCGCAGGGTCTGCGCCTCTGCCGGTTGCAGCACGCCAGCCTCGAGTGCGGCTTCGATGGCGTGTTCCCCCGCGCGTGGCTTGACCTGGCCACTCTTGAGGGCGCTGTGGAGTTTCTTTTGCAGGGGCTGGCTGGCACCCAGCAGGTCGTAGGCATGTTGCAAGGCGCCGACTGGATCTTGCGCCGACTGTGGGCGGTAGCAGCCAGCCAGCAGTTCTTCGAGGGTCGGGTCGCCCTTGGCCCGGCCAATTACTGCGGCGACTTCCGCGTCCAATGCATCGGACGGACCTTTGTGGCGGCGGCCGAACGGGAACACGATGACTCGCATCAGGCAGCCCAGCACTTTGTTGGGGAAGTTGCTGAGCAACTCATCCAGCGCGCGCTCCGACTGGCCGAGGCTTTCCTCCATGGCCCAGGCAAACAGCGGCTCCAGGTGATCCGGGGAGTCGAGGTCGTGGTAGCGCTTGAGCGCTGCCGAGGCCAGGTACATATGGCTGAGCACATCGCCGAGCCGTGCCGACAGGCGTTCACGACGCTTCAACTCGCCGCCCAGCAGCATCATGCTCAGGTCCGCCAACAGGGCGAACGCGGCAGCCTGGCGGTTGAGCGCACGGAAGTAGCCCTGGCTCAAGCGGTTGCCCGGGGCTTTTTCGAAGTGACCCAGGCCCAGGTTCAACACCAGGGTGCTGGCGGCGTTGCTCACGGCAAAGCCGATATGTTGCATCAGCAGCCCATCGAACTCCTTGAGTGCCTGGTCGCGGTCTTCACGGCCGGCCAGGGCCATTTCCTTGAGCACGAACGGGTGGCAGCGGATCGCGCCCTGGCCGAAGATCATCAGGTTGCGCGAGAGGATATTCGCCCCCTCCACGGTGATGAAGATCGGCGCCCCCTGCCAGCTGCGGCCCAGGTAGTTGTTGGGGCCCATGATGATGCCCTTGCCGCCGTGGACGTCCATGGCGTGGCTGATGCACTCGCGGCCGCGCTCGGTCAGGTGGTACTTGAGGATCGCCGAGAGCACCGAGGGTTTTTCCCCCAGGTCGACGGCATTGGCGGTGAGCATCCGCGCGCTGTCCATCAGCCAGGCGTTGCCGCCGATACGGGCCAGGGCTTCCTGGATACCTTCGAAGGCCGACAGTGGCACGTTGAACTGTTCGCGCACCTGGGCGTACTGGCCGGTCACCAGGCTGGTGAACTTGGCCGCGCCGGTGCCTACTGCTGGCAGGGAGATCGAACGGCCGACCGACAGGCAGTTCATCAGCATCATCCAGCCCTTGCCCAGCATCTCCTGGCCGCCGATCAGGAAGTCCAGGGGAATGAACACGTCTTTGCCGGAGTTGGGGCCGTTCATGAACGCAGCGCCCAGGGGCAGGTGGCGACGGCCAATTTCCACGCCGGGAGTATCGGTGGGGATCAGCGCCAGGCTGATGCCCAAGTCTTCTTCTTCCCCCAGCAGGTGGTCCGGGTCATGGGCCTTGAAGGCTAGGCCGAGCAGGGTCGCGACCGGACCCAGGGTGATATAGCGTTTTTCCCAGTTCAGGCGCAGGCCAAGGGTTTCCTTGCCTTCCCATTCGCCTTTGCAGATCACCCCGGTGTCGGGCATTGCGCCGGCATCGGAGCCGGCCAGCGGGCCGGTCAGGGCAAAGCACGGGATGTCATCGCCACGGGCCAGGCGCGGCAGGTAATGGTTGCGTTGCTCGTCGGTGCCGTAGTGCAGCAGCAGTTCGGCCGGGCCCAGGGAGTTGGGGACCATCACGGTGGAGGCGAGGTCGCCGCTGCGGGTTGCCAACTTCATCGCCACCTGGGAGTGGGCGTAGGCCGAAAAGCCCTTGCCGCCGAACTCCTTGGGAATGATCAGGGCAAAGAAGCCATGTTGCTTGATGTGGTCCCAGGCCGCTGGAGGCAGGTCCATGGCCTGGCCGATTTCCCAGTCGGTGACCATGGCGCACAGCTCTTCGGTGGGGCCGTCGATAAAGGCCTGTTCTTCTTCGGTCAACTGCGCCTTGGGGTAGGCCAGCAGTTTGTCCCAGTCGGGGCGGCCGCTGAACAGTTCTCCGTCCCACCACACGGTACCGGCGTCGATGGCATCGCGCTCGGTTTCGGACATTGGCGGCAGTACTTTCTGGAACCAGTTGAACAGCGGTGCGGTGAAGTACTGGCGACGCAGGTCGGGCAGCAGCAGCGGTGCGGCGACTACCGCCAGCAGGACCCAGAACACCAGCAGCAGCCAGCCCGGTGCATGGCTAAAGGCGCCCATCGCCAACAGATAGACGGCGACCACGCCCAGGGCGGGCAGGGGCGCGGTGCGACGGTGTGCCAGGTAGGCAATGCCGAGCACCAGAACCAGTATCCACAACAACAGCATATTCAATCCTCCGTGAAACCAGGGGCAGAAGCACCCTCAGAGCTTAGTCGGCATCCGAAAAAGCGGTGCCTGAGGGTGTTACGTGGTGTGGCGGGAAGTGCTCTCCAGTCACAGGCAGCAGGCGCCGACATTTGGCCGAATCGTCGTTATCCCTCGGTCAGACCTGTGGTTAGACTCCAGGCTCGCCTCGGAGACAATCCCCATGAATGCGTACTTGAGTCCCAGCCGCTTCATCGATAGTGACCACCCTGCGGTGGTGGAGTTCGCCGAAAAACATCGAGGTTCGAGCCTCGATCCCCGTGACCAGGCAGTCAGTCTCTATTACGCCGTGCGTGAAGCGGTGCGCTACAACCCTTACACCTTCAGTCGCGATCCGCAAACCCTGCGTGGCAGCTACGCCCTGGCAGCGGGCCAGAGCTATTGCGTGCCCAAGGCCACCCTGCTGGCGGCTTGCGCCCGGCATTGCGGCATACCGTCGCGTATTGGCCTGGCGGATGTGCGCAATCATTTATCGACGCCGCGCCTGATCGAGTTGCTCAAGAGTGATGTGTTCGCCATGCATGGCTACACGGAGCTGTACCTGGATGGGCGATGGGTCAAGGCCACACCGGCGTTCAACCAGCAATTGTGCGAGTTGTTCGATGTGCCGCCCCTGGATTTCGACGGAATCAACGACAGTGTGTTTCACCCGTTCAACCGCCAGGGCCAGCGCTCCATGGAGTATGTGGTGAACCATGGACAGTTTGCCGAGGTGCCCGAGGCATTCTTCTTTGCCCACATAAAGAAATGTTACCCGCACCTGTTTGGCGAGCAGTCGCCGCAGTTGTTGGGTGATATGCAGAGCGATTTGAGTCGCGGCTGAACCGGCGTATGCTGCTCCGGCATTCATCCACTGGGAGGCGGTCATGCTGAGGATCTGGGGTCGTAAAAATTCGTCAAACGTCAGGAAGGCACTGTGGTGCGCCGAGGAGCTCGGCCTGGACTATGAGGCAATTGATGCGGGCGGGGCCTTTGGTGTGGTCGATACGCCGCAGTACCGGGCGTTGAACCCCAATGGCCGGGTGCCGATGATCGAGGACGGCGAGTTCGTGTTGTGGGAATCCAACACCATCGTGCGCTACCTCTGCGCCAAGCAGGCCTCGAGCTGGTACCCCAAGGACCTGCAAGCGCGGGCCAATGCCGAGAAGTGGATGGACTGGACCACCTCGACCTTTGCCGAACCGTTCAAGACGGTGTTCTGGGGCATCCTGCGCACGCCGGCCGAGCGGCAGAACTGGGACAGCATCCATGCCGGGCGCAATGCCTGTATCGAGGTGTTGAAAACCGTGGACCAGGCCCTGGCCGGCCAGCCCTACCTGTCCGGCACCGAGATCGGCATGGGCGATATTCCCCTGGGCAGCTTTATCTATGCCTGGTTCGAGATGCCTATCGAGCGCCCGGCAATGCCCCACCTGGAGGCGTGGTACCAGCGCTTGCAGCAACGCCCGGCCTATCAAAAAGCGGTGATGACCGCGTTGACTTAATACTGACTATTAATACAGGTGACTGTACTTGTGCGGCGCGGGCAAGCACCATGCTCGCCGTGCGCCGCAGTTGTATTACGTAGGGCGCGCCCTTATCTATTCTTTCTATTCCCTTCCTTGGTGCGTAATCCGATATGAGTTCCGCTCTGTCCATCCGGCAGCTAACCAAAACCTACGGCAACGGTTTCCAGGCCCTGAGTGGTATCGATCTGGATGTCGCCGAAGGTGATTTTTTCGCGTTGCTCGGCCCCAACGGTGCCGGCAAATCCACCACCATCGGCATTCTGTCGACCCTGGTCAACAAGACCAGTGGCACGGTGAATATCTTTGGCCATGACCTGGATAAATCCCCGGCCGCGCTCAAGCGCAGCATTGGCGTGGTGCCCCAGGAGTTCAACTTCAACCAGTTTGAAAAGACCTTCGATATCGTGGTGACCCAGGCCGGTTACTACGGCATCCCGCCGAAGATCGCCAAGGAGCGCGCCGAGCAATACCTGACCCAGCTGGGGTTGTGGGACAAGCGCGACGTGCCATCACGCTCGCTGTCCGGCGGCATGAAGCGGCGCCTGATGATCGCCCGTGCCTTGGTGCACGAGCCACGCCTGCTGATCCTCGACGAACCGACGGCAGGGGTGGACATCGAATTGCGGCGCTCGATGTGGACCTTCCTCACCGAACTGAACCAGAAAGGCATCACCATCATCCTCACCACCCACTACCTGGAAGAGGCTGAACAGTTGTGCCGCAACATCGGCATCATTGACCACGGCACCATTGTCGAGAACACCAGCATGCGCAACCTGCTGGGCCAGTTGCATGTGGAGACGTTCCTGCTCGACCTGAAGAACAACCTGTCGGTGCCTCCGCAACTGATCGGCTACCCAACCCGCCTGGTAGACAGCCATACGCTGGAAGTCCAGGTCGATAAAGCCGTGGGCATCACCGCGCTGTTCAGCCAGTTGGCGTTGCAGAACATTGAAGTGTTGAGCCTGCGTAACAAAACCAATCGCCTTGAGGAGCTGTTCGTGTCCCTGGTGGAGAAAAATCTGGCGAAGGTGGCGGTATGAGTTCCGAGTTCCAACCCAACCTGGTAGCGCTCAACACCATCGTCTACCGCGAAGTGAAGCGCTTCATGCGCATCTGGCCGCAAACCCTGCTGCCGCCAGCGATCACCATGGTCCTGTACTTCGTGATCTTCGGGAACCTGATCGGCCGGCAGATTGGCGATATGGGCGGCTTTACCTACATGGAATACATCGTGCCGGGGTTGATCATGATGTCGGTGATCACTAACTCCTATGGCAACGTGGTGTCGAGCTTCTTTGGCAGCAAGTTCCAGCGGTCCATTGAGGAACTGATGGTGTCACCGGTGTCGCCGCACACCATCCTGATCGGCTACACCCTGGGCGGCGTACTGCGCGGCTTGATGGTCGGGGCGATCGTGACGGTGCTGTCGATGTTCTTCACCGACCTGCAGGTGCATCACCTGGGGGTGACCATCCTGGTGGTGGTGCTGACGGCGACGATCTTCTCGCTGCTGGGCTTTATCAACGCAGTGTTCGCGCGCAACTTCGATGACATCTCGATCATCCCGACCTTTGTGCTGACGCCGCTGACTTACCTGGGCGGGGTGTTTTATTCGATTACCTTGCTGCCGCCGTTCTGGCAGACCGTGTCGATGGCCAACCCGGTGCTGCATATGGTCAACGCGTTCCGCTACGGGATTCTTGGGGTGTCGGATATCAAGATCAGCGTGGCGATTACGTTCATGATCGCGGCGACGGTGGTGTTGTATATCGGGTGCGCGCGGTTGCTGGTGAGTGGGCGTGGGATGCGTACCTGAGCCAGGTCTAAATATGTGTGGGCTTGTGTAGGAGCGGGCTTGCCCGCGATAGCAGAGTGTCAGTCAATACCTCTTTAACTGACCCGCCGCTATCGCGGGCAAGCCCGCTCCCACACAAGCCCACACACACAGTTGGGTCAGGTGAGCAGCGCAATCTCGATCAGCTCATGCAGCTCCTCAACCCGCATCGGCGCAGCGCCAAACAAAATTCGAAACACCGTCGGCGCCGCCAGCAGATTGATCAACCGATCTACGCTGGGCAATGCCTGGCCGCTACCTTGGTAACGATCCAGGATTACCTGCAGTTGCCCACCCAGAATCGTCACGCAGTACCCCGGCGTCTGGCTGCACTGTACGTCGCGCATCATGTTGCGCCCCGGTTCCGAGCTCATCTCATCCAGGTATTGTTCGGCCCAGGCTTGCAGGTCGCCGCGCAGGCTGCCGGTGTCGGCCGGTTCACTGTCGGGACGCATGCGGGCCAGGGCGACGTCGGCGAGCAGGGCGGCGAGGTCGCCCCAGCGCCGGTAGATGGTCGACGGTGTGACTCCCGCGCGTGCGGCGATCTGCGGCACCGTCACGCTGGCGCGCTCTTGCTCCTGCAGTAGCTGGCGCACCGCCGAATGAACCGATTCTTGTACCCGGGCACTACGGCCCCCCGGGCGGAGGCCTTCTTTTATCGCCATGCCAAAACCTTAACACAAAGAATTTGCTTTAAGCGCGACCCAGTAGCACACTGCACAAAAGCAAAATATTAGCTTTAGCGGAGCGTGCCCATGTCCAGCGTCACTTCTCATCGTTCCAGCCTGGTGTTCCTGGCGATCACCTTGCTGACGTTTCTTGCCGCCTCCAGCGCGCCGACGCCGTTGTATCACCTTTACCAAGAGGGCCTGCACTTTTCCGCAGGCACCCTAACCCTGATCTTCGGTGTCTATGCCTTGAGCCTGCTGGCCGCGTTGTTGACCGTCGGTTCACTGTCGGATTACCTGGGGCGCAAGCCGGTGATCTTTACCGCGCTGGTGCTGAATATGCTGGCGATGCTGCTGTTTATCTACGCCGACAGTGTCGCCTGGCTGATCGCCGCCCGAACCTTGCAGGGGTTTGCCACAGGCATGGCCACCGCTGTGCTTGGCGCTGCGTTGCTCGACACCGACCGTCAGCAGGGCCCGTTGGTCAACAGTGTCGCGCCGTTGCTGGGCATGGCCTGCGGCGCCATGGGCAGCAGTTTGCTGGTGGAGTTCGCGCCGCTGCCGACTCAGTTGATCTATTGGGCCTTGTTCGCGCTGCTGCTGTTGCAGAGCCTGTATGTGTGGCGGCTGCCCGAAAGCGTCAGCCGCATGCCGGGCGCGCTGGCCTCGCTATGGCCGACCCTGCATATGCCGCCCCAGGCGCGCCGGGCCTTGTGGCTGTCGCTGCCGGTGGATATTGCCGTGTGGGCCATGAGCGGTTTCTACTTGTCGCTGGCGCCGTCGCTGGTGCGGGCGGCAACCGGATCGACTTCCAACCTGATCGGTGGCGGCCTGGTCGCGGTGTTGACCTTGAGCGGCGCGGTGATGATTTTCAGCCTGCGCAATCGCCCGGCGGACAAGGTGCTGCGCCTGGGGGCAGGCCTGTTGGCCGTGGGCGTCGCGTTGATCCTCGGTGCGGTCCACAGCGCCAGCCTGCCACTGTTTTTCCTCGCCACACTGGTGGCGGGCAGCGGATTTGGCGCGGGGTTCCTTGGCGCGGTGCGCAGTGTGGTGCCCTTGGCCTTGCCCCATGAGCGGGCCGGGTTGATGTCGGCGTTCTACGTCCTCAGTTACCTGGCGTTTTGCCTGCCGTCCCTGCTGGCGGGCAACCTGACCCGCAGCTTTGGCCTGATCGCAACCACCGACGGCTACGGTGCGGTGCTGATCGTCCTGGCGCTCGGGGCCTTGATTGGCTTGATGAGGCAAGCATCCGCCAAAGCTGTATATAGGTAAAACAGATAACAGTTAGAGATATTACCCGTTATATAGATATTCGTTGCGCTTCTATCATGGGCTCAACCTCATACGAGGAAGAGGAATAAGCCATGACGTGCCCCAATAGCATCACCCCCAGCTATAAACCGTTCAGCCATCTCGCCGCTCCCAGGGAAGTGATTCGCCAGTTCACCCCCAACTGGTTCGCCGCCACCATGGGCACCGGCGTGCTGGCGTTGGCCCTGGCGCAAGTGCCGGTGCAACTGCCGGGTGTCTATGCCATCGCCGAAGGGTTGTGGTTGCTGACAATCGTTCTGTTTGTATTGTTCAGCGGCCTATACGCCGCGCGCTGGGTGATGTTTTTTCACGAGGCGCGGCGAATTTTCGGACACTCCACGGTCTCGATGTTCTTCGGCACCATTCCCATGGGCCTGGCGACCATCATCAACGGCCTGCTGCTGTTTGGCCTGCCGCGCTGGGGCGAGGGCGTGGTGCAACTGGCTGAGGCCCTGTGGTGGCTGGACGTGGCCATGGCCCTGGCGTGCGGGGTGTTGATCCCGTTCATGATGTTTACACGCCAGGAACATAGCATCGACCAGATGACAGCCGTCTGGCTGCTGCCGGTAGTGGCGGCCGAAGTCGCCGCCGCCAGTGGTGGCCTGTTGGCGCCGCACCTGGCCGACGCTCATTCGCAACTGGTGATGCTGGTGACCAGCTACGTACTCTGGGCATTTTCCCTACCGGTTGCGTTCAGTATTCTGACAATCCTGATGCTGCGCATGGCCCTGCACAAACTGCCCCACGCCAACATGGCCGCGTCGAGCTGGCTGGCCCTTGGCCCGATCGGCACCGGCGCCCTGGGTATGTTGCTGCTTGGCCAGGACGCGCCGGCGATCTTCGCTGCCAATGGCTTTGCCGGCATCGGCGAGATTGCCGCCGGCCTGGGGCTGGTCGCCGGCATCACCCTGTGGGGCCTGGGCCTGTGGTGGATGTTGATTGCGGTGCTGATCACCCTGCGTTACCTGCGCGCAGGTATTCCATTCAACCTCGGCTGGTGGGGCTTTACCTTCCCGCTGGGGGTGTATGCCCTGACCACCTTGAAACTGGGCAGTACCTTGCACCTGGCATTTTTCAGCGTGACCGGCAGCGTGCTGGTCGCCGCCCTGGCCCTGATGTGGCTGGTGGTCAGCAAGCGCACGGTGCAGGGCGCCTATAAAGGTGAGCTTTTTGTTTCACCGTGTATTGCAGGGGTGGGGAATAAGTAAGCGGGATTAGGTAAAGTCGTGGCCTGAAAAATCAATAAAGCCTTCAGGCCACGCAGGAACACGGACGATGAGTCACCCCTCGCAATTTACCTTGCTGCGCAAACGGCGCTTTCTGCCGTTCTTCATCACCCAGTCCCTGGGGGCGTTCAACGACAATATCTTCAAGCAGTCGTTGATCCTCGCCATTCTCTACAAGCTGGCCATCGAGGGCGATCGCTCGATCTGGGTCAACCTCTGCGCCTTGTTGTTTATCCTGCCGTTCTTCCTGTTCTCGGCCCTGGCCGGGCAGTTTGGCGAGAAATTCAACAAGGATGCGCTGATCCGCGCGATCAAGATCGGCGAGATCGTGATCATGGCCATCGGCGCCGTGGGCTTTATGACCAACCACCTGGAGCTGATGTTGCTGGCGCTGTTTGCCATGGGCACCCACTCGGCGCTGTTTGGCCCGGTGAAGTACTCGATCATGCCGCAAGCGCTGCATGAAGAGGAGTTGGTGGGCGGCAACGGCCTGGTGGAAATGGGCACGTTCCTGGCAATCCTCGCCGGGACTATCGGCGCTGGGGTGATGATGTCCTCTGCGCACTACGCGCCGGTGGTGTCCACGGCGATTGTCGCGATTGCCGTGCTGGGCTACCTGGCCAGCCGGGCGATCCCGCGCGCCGCGGCGTCCAGCCCCCAGATGCGCCTGGACTGGAATATCTTCAGCCAATCCTGGGCCACCTTGCGCCTGGGCCTGGGGCAGACACCCGCGGTGTCGCGCTCGATTGTCGGCAACTCGTGGTTCTGGTTTGTCGGGGCGATCTACCTCACGCAAATCCCGGCCTACGCCAAAGAGTGGCTGTATGGCGATGAAACCGTGGTGACCCTGATCCTCACGGTGTTCTCGGTCGGTATCGCGTTGGGCTCGATGCTCTGCGAAAAACTCTCCGGGCGTAAGGTGGAAATCGGCCTGGTGCCCTTCGGGTCATTCGGCCTGACGGTGTTTGGCCTTTTGCTGTGGTGGCATTCTGGCGACTTCCCGCAGAACGTCCAGGCCAACGATTGGCTGGCGGTGTTGGGTTACGGCCAGGCCTGGTGGGTGTTGATCGATATCCTTGGCCTGGGGGTGTTTGGCGGTTTCTATATCGTGCCGCTGTATGCCTTGATCCAGTCGCGTACCGCTGAAAACGAGCGGGCACGGGTGATCGCTGCCAACAACATTCTCAATGCGCTGTTCATGGTGGTCTCGGCGATTGTCACCATCCTGCTGCTGAGCGTGGCCAAGCTGTCGATCCCCGAGCTGTTCCTGGTGGTGTCGCTGCTTAATATCGCGGTCAACACCTACATCTTCAGGATTGTTCCCGAGTTCACCATGCGCTTCATGATCTGGCTGCTCGGCCACTCCATGTACCGCGTGCAGCATCGCGACCTGCAACACATCCCGGACGAAGGCGCGGCGTTGCTGGTGTGCAACCATGTGTCGTTTGTCGATGCACTGCTGATTGGCGGCGCGGTGCGTCGGCCGATTCGCTTTGTGATGTATTACAAGATCTACCGCCTGCCGGTGCTCAACTTTATCTTCCGCACGGCCGGCACCATTCCGATTGCCGGGCGCCATGAAGACCTGGAGATCTACGAAAAGGCCTTCCAGCGTATCAGCCAATATCTGAAGGACGGCGAGCTGGTGTGCATCTTCCCGGAAGGCAAGTTGACCGGCGACGGTGAGATCAACGAATTCAAGAGTGGCGTGACGCGGATTCTCGAGGAAACGCCGGTACCGGTGATTCCCATGGCGTTGCAGGGGTTGTGGGGGAGCTTTTTCAGCCGCGATCCGAACAAGGGGGTCTTTCACCGGATCTGGTCGCGGGTGACGTTGGTGGCGGGGCCGCCGTTGGCAGTGGAGCAGGCGACGCCACAGGCTTTGCAGGAACAAGTGCTGGCACTGCGTGGTACCACCCGGTAGGAGCCCGGCTTGCCGGCGATGGCGCCCGAAAATCCATCACGGGATTCAAGGGACTCATCGCCGGCAAAAGCATCAGGCGCTAATCTTGAGCCCGATCAACCCGGCAATAATCAGCGCCACACTGGCCAAGCGAAACAGCGCCATGGACTCCCCAAACAGGATAATCCCGGCAATCACCGTGCCCACTGCACCGACCCCGGTCCAGATCGCATAGGCGGTGCCCAGCGGCAGTTCCTTCATCGCCAGCCCCAGCAGGCCGAGGCTGACGGCCATGGCGGCAATCGTCAGGGCGGTGGGCATTGGTTTGCTGAAGCCGTCGGTGTATTTCAGGCCGACGGCCCAGCCAACTTCAAACAACCCGGCGAAAAACAGAATGACCCAGGACATATTGACCTTCCTTTTAGAAGTGGGGTCGTCCCCGGATTAATGCTCGAACGAGTCGCGGGGCCGTCCCCGCGAAGATGGGTAGAGTGCCGAAAAGCCAGCACCCGATCAAGTTTCGGCAAGGGCCTTGCGATCTTCCTTCTCGCTCATCCGGCGGAAATACGTCGACAACAGCGCCCCGGAAATATTGTGCCAGACGCTGAACAGCGCACTGGGCACCGCTGCCAGTGGCGAAAAATGCGCACTGGCCAGTGCGGCGCCCAGCCCCGAGTTCTGCATGCCCACTTCCAGCGCCAACGACTTGCGCTGGGCCAGTGGCAACTTGAACACGCGGCCGGTGAAGTAACCGAGCAAGTAGCCGAAGCTGTTGTGCAGCATCACCACCGCCATGATCAGCAGACCCGATTCGGCAATCTTCGCCTGGCTCGCTGCGACCACGGCCGCGACGATAATCACGATGCTGACCACCGACACCAGTGGCAGCACATCAACGGCATGTCGCACCCGATCACCCAGCAGGCGTTGTGCCAATACCCCAAGCACGATGGGCAGCAGTACCACTTGCAGGATCGACCAGAACAGCTCCATGAACGACACCGGTAGCCACGCCGAAGCCAGCAGCCAGATCAGCGCCGGGGTGAGCAGCGGGGCGAGGAGGGTGGTGACGGCGGCGATGGCCACCGACAGCGCCAGGTCGCCCCGGGCCAGCCAGGTCATGACGTTGGACGAGGTACCGCTTGGGCAGCAGCCGACCAGGATCACGCCGACGGCGATCTCCGGTGGCAGTTGGAAGGCCTGGCACAGCAACCAGGCCACCCCGGGCATGATCACAAAGTGCGCGACCACACCCAGGGCCACGCGCCACGGATGGCGTGCGACCTCGGCGAAATCTTCAAGTTTGAGGGTCAGGCCCATGCCGAACATCACCAGGCCCAGCAGCGGCACGATGGCGCTTTTCAGGCCGATAAACCAGCTGGGCTGCAGGAACGCGACTACGGCAAAAATCAGCACCCAGTAGGCGAAGGTATTGCCGACGAAGCGGCTCAAGGCGGCGAGTGCGCGCATGGTGATGTCCTTATTATTAGAGTGCTGGAACTGGCAACCCCATCAACCGTAGGAGCTGGCTTGCCAGCGATAGCGGTATGTCAGTCATTGACTCTGTAACTGATACACCGCCATCGCAGGCAAGCCAGCTCCTACATTGAGCGTGCCTGTTTTAGATGCCTTGCGGGGTCTCTTCGCCGCCCAGTGCTTCTACCAGTGCCGGCAGGAAGTCGCCGAAGGTCAGCATCATCAGGGTAAAGCTTGCATCCAGTTGGCCCAGGGCCTCGTCGCCGCCGTCCTGTTCGGCCTGGTCTTGCAGCAGGTCCTCGAACTTCAGGCGCTTGACGGTCATTTTGTCGTCGAGCATGAACGACAGCTTGTCCTGCCAGGCCAGGGACAGTTGGGTCACGACCTTGCCGGTGGTCAGGTGCAGCTGGATTTCTTCGCCGGTCAGGTCCTGGCGCTTGCAGCGCACGATGCCACCGTCTTCGTGGGTGTCGCGCAGTTCGCATTCGTCGAGCACGAAGAAGTCAGCGGCCGGCTTCTGGGTGGTGACCCAGTCGGTCATGATTGCGGTTGGCGCGGTTTTTACGGTCAGCGGGCGTACTGGCAGGGTGCCGATCACTTCACGCAGGGTCGACAGCAGGTCTTCGGCGCGCTTGGGGCTGGCCGAGTTGACCAGGATCAGGCCCTGTTTCGGTGCGATGGCAGCAAAGGTCGACGAACGACGGATAAAGGCGCGGGGCAGGAAGGCCTGGATGATTTCATCCTTGATCTGGTCCCGTTCCTTTTTATAGACCTTGCGCATTTGCTCGGCTTCGATCTCTTCGACCTTTTCCTTGACCGCGTCACGCACCACGCTACCGGGCAGGATACGTTCTTCCTTGCGCGCAGCGATCAGCAGGAAGTCACCGCTGACGTGCACCAGGGGCGCGTCTTCGCCTTTGCCAAAAGGCGCGACGAAACCGTAAGTGGTCAACTCCTGGCTTGCACAAGGGCGCGCCGGTTTGGTGGCCATTGCAGCTTCCAACGCCTCGGCATCAACAGGCAGATCTTGGGTCAGGCGATAGATAAGCAGGTTCTTGAACCACATGGGGTGAGTCTCTCCTTTATACAAAGTGGGGCATTATTCTCTTGATAAGGCCTGAGGCCAACCCTGCCTAAGCCATTGGAAGGGCTGAAAAAAAAGATTTAAGAAAGTGCTTGCCAGACTTATGGTCGCTCCGTAGAATGCGCGCCACACCGAAACGAAGGGTGATTAGCTCAGCTGGGAGAGCATCTGCCTTACAAGCAGAGGGTCGGCGGTTCGATCCCGTCATCACCCACCATTCGCTTCATGTGTTACGCGCAGCGGTAGTTCAGTCGGTTAGAATACCGGCCTGTCACGCCGGGGGTCGCGGGTTCGAGTCCCGTCCGCTGCGCCATATTCGGTAACCTGGAACACTGAACGCCAGGTCACCACAGAAAGCCCGCTCATCGAGCGGGCTTTTTGCTGTCTGGGGTTTGCGAAAATCCCCGCTCATAAAAACGCCCCCGGTCATTTCCGATGACCGGGGGCGTTTTTTATGGGGCGCTTAGAAATCCCAGCGCGTAGTGACCATGAAGTTACGTGGTTCACCGTAGGCAGCCGAGTTATAGAAGCCGATGTTGGTGTAGTAGGACTTGTCGAAGATGTTGTTGACGTTCAGTGTCGCCGACAGATTTTTGGTGACCTGGTAACGGGTCATCAGGTCCACCAGCCAGTAGGCTTGCTGGGAAAACTCCTCATACCCGTTATGCGGGGTGTTGTAGATATCCTGCCAACCCACGCTCTGCCAGCGCACGCCGCCGCCGACGGTCAACTTGTCGAGGTCGCCCTTGAGCTTGTAGGTGGTGTACAGCTTGACCTGGTCTTCAGGCTCGAACGTGGAGATCTTCACGTCCTTGTCATCGCGCACGATCTTGTGGGTGTAGCCGGCCTGGAGCTGCCAGCCGGGGGCGATCTCGCCGGACATCTCCACTTCGTAGCCCTTGGTCACCGCCTTGCTGCTCTTATAGGCATAGTTGGATGGGATCGGCGTCTGATTGTTGTAGGCGTCATCCGACAGAGCGCGATTGGACTCATGGATTTCAAAGTACGCCGCGCTGGCGTTCACCCGGCCATCGAGGAAGTCGGCTTTCACGCCCAATTCCCAGTTCTGGCCTTCATCCGGCTCAAGCAGCTTGTTATCCCGGTCGCGGTTGTAGTTTTCCTGGGGCATGAAGATATCGGTGTAGCTGGCGTACACCGAGTAGGTGTCGTTCAAGTCATACACAGCGCCGACGTACGGCACGAATCGCCCGGACTCGCGATAGTTGGGGTTATAGCCGGTGACCTGGTAGTTGACCACTCGCCCACCCAGCAACAGCTTGAGGTCATCGGCCAGGTTCAGGCGTGTGGTCACATAGGCGCCAGTCTGGCGCACGGTGTCGTCGGTCAGGGATTGGGCATCGCCCCAGTCCGGAATAGCGGCGTGGCCGTGCCAGTTATTGAAGTCGACGATGTTAGGGCTGAGGTTCCAATAGCCTTTGCCTTTCCATTCGGAGGCGCTGATGGAGCCGCCCAGCACCAGTTCATGCTCGCGCCCGCCCAGGCTGAACGGGCCACTCACGTACAGGTCGGCGGAATCGCTGACTGTTTCCCCGGTGTACTTGCCTGAGGTGAGTTGTGCGGTGCCGTCCGGCTGCGGCTGGTCGCCCTGGATCGAACCCATCAGCGCGTGGTAACCGTTGATCTTGTGGTCCAGTTGCAACTTGGTCACCCAGCCGTTGCCCAGGTCATGCTCGAGCATGGCGAACACGGTGCGGGTGTATTGCTCCCAACTGCTCCAGTCGGCGGCGTTGTTGAACGAGCGCTTGACCTTGTTGCGCTCGCCCTTGGAGTTGATCAGCGGGAAGCTGCCTGACCAGGAAGAGCCCTTGGGCAACGTATCCTGGTAATCGCCGCCGACGGTCAGCAGGGTGTCCGGCGACAGGTCGAATTCCATGATGCCGTAGTACGTCGGGCTCTTGCGCGAGTAGTGGTCCATGAACGATTGCTTGTCCTGGTAGGCCGCGACCGCCCGGCCACGCACATTACCGCTCTCGGTCAGCGGGCCGCTGACGTCCAGTTCGCTGCGGTAGTTGTCCCAGGAACCGGCGCCGAGGGTGGCATGCCCCTTGAAATCGGCGGTGGGCTTCTTGCGCACCAGGTTGATCGTCGCGCCCAGGGAGCCGGCGCCGGTGAGCAGGCCGGTGGCGCCCTTGAGCACTTCGACGCGGTCGTAGATCGCCATGTCGCTCAGGGTATTGCCCGCCGAATAGGCAACGTTGCGCGCCGTCGAAGGAATGCCGTCGTACTGGAAGTTATTGATCGAAAAACCACGGGCGTAGTAGTTGCTGCGCTCGCTGTCGAAGGCCGACACGGTGATGCCCGGGGTATGGCGCATCACATCGTCGACGTTGTTCAGGCCAAAGTCGTCCATGTGCTGGCGGGTAACGACGCTGACGGACTGCGGGGTTTCCTTGGGCGTCAGCACCAGGCGCGTGGCGGTGGCGATGCTGCCGGGGGTGTAGGACCCGCTGTCTTCGGTGACGTTACCCAACTGGTTGCCGGTGACCTGGGTCGGGCCCAGTTCCATGCTGCCGTTGCTGGCAGTCGGCGCGGGTTGCAGCGCATACACCTGGTCGCCCTTTACCGCGACGTAGCCGCTGCCCTGCAGCAGCCGGTCGAAACCGTCCTGGATCCCGTAGTTGCCTTGCAGGCCCGGGCCATCGAGGCCTTGCAGCTCGCGGGACTGGAACACAATCGCCACGCCGGCCTGCTGGGCAAAGCGGTTGAGCGAGCTGCCCAGGGGCCCGGCAGGAATGTTGTACGCCTGGGCGGCGGTGCTGGCCGTATCCGCCTGGGCCAGGTTGAGGTGCAGGGCGCCAACGGTGGCGGCGAGCACGGCCAGGGAAAACGGTGCACTTCTCAGCAGGCCAAAGCGCCCACGCGGGTAGGAAGGGGTGTGCATGGTGAAGGCAATCCTTTAGGTGTCGAATTACCTTGCTTGACGGGCAACTGCACAAAAACCGGAAGCAAATGCGAATAATTATTTATTGGCGGTGTTGGCCGGGTTCACCACGACCAGCCAGGGGGTATAGGTTTGCACGGTTATCGGCAGGGTTTGCGCCAGCAGTTGCAGGGCGTGGTCGCTGTCATCCAGGGGGATCACGGCCGACACGCGCAGGTTTTGCAGGGCGGCGCGATCAAACTGCAGGCGGCCGGACCGATGCCGGGAGATTTCATCCAGCACCTCGGGCAATGGCCGGTTTTCCACCACCAGTTGATGGCGGCGCCAGGCTTCGTTGATGCTGGACGGGTCGATGCTGCCGGTCAGGCGTACGCTGTCTGCATTGATCAGGGCCTGGGAGCCGGCGGCGACTTCCAGGGTCTGCCGGGCATCGGCGCTGTGGGCGGCCACGCGGGATTCGAGCATGCTCAGCACGGTGCTGTCGCCCTCGCGCTTGACCACAAACCGCGTGCCCAGTGCGCGCATGCTGCCTTGGGCGGTCTGCACGATAAACGGCCGCGCCTGATCGTGGGCTACCTCCACCAGGATCTCGCCTTGCAGCAGTTCGATGCGCCGCTGCGTGGCGTCGAAATGCAGGTTGGCCGCGCTGATGCCATTGAGGCTCAGTGCCGAGCCGTCCGCCAGGCGCAGGGTCTGCCACTGGCCGGGGCCGTTGCGCACATCGGCCATCCAGCGCTGCGGATACGGGCTGACCAACAGCGCCGCCGCAGGCACTGCCAGGCTGCACAGCAGCAACAGGGTGCGCACGGTGCGTTTGCTGCGGCGCGATTGCTGGGTGGCGAACGCCGCATTCAGCGCCGCCCGTGCCGGTGCCTTTTTCCCGCGCAGGGCCTGCATCCGCGAAATCACCGCCTCCATGCGTGCGGCAGCGGCGGCGTAGTGCGGGCCTTGTTGCTTCCAGCACTCGAACGCCAGGCGCTGCGCTTCGCTCAGCTCACCTTCATGCAGGCGCAGCATCCACTCGGCGGCTTGTTCTTCGATCTGTTGGCGGGCGTCGGGCATAGGTGGCTCAGGTGTCCATACTGTGGCCGCAATGCACCAGGGCCAGGATCAGGTATTTGCGCACGGTGCGTTCCGAGAGCTTGAGTTGCCGGGCGATCTGCTGCTGAGTCAGTTCTTCGAGGTAATACAGCACAAACGCCTGGCGCGAATACTCATGCATGCCTTCAAGGATAAACGCGATCTGTTCCAGGGCTTCCAGGGTGGTGTGGATCTGCTCCGGCGACTGGAAACCTTCGAGCGCGTCCACCGTCAGGGCCAACTCTTGCAGATAGGCTTGCTCAATCTGTTTGCGCCGGGCCTGGTCGATAATCAGCCGCCGCGCGGTAGTGCTCAAGTAGGCCCGGGGTTCGCGGATCGTCGCCACCGATTCACGGGTATTGAGGATACGTGCGAACGTGTCCTGTGCCAGGTCGGCGGCATTCTGCCGGCAGCCCAGCTTGCGCCGCAGCCAGGTGAGCAGCCAGCCATGATGCTCGCTGTAGAGCTGGGTTATTTCCCGTTGGAATGGCGGTTCACCCACAGACATAGGCGTGGCTCAGGTGTTATTGAGAATGGTTTCTAATTGTGGCCCCGGGGCAGGGTAAACGCAATAGACTCGCGTTTACCCGCTAAAAGCGCAGGTTTGCGGGCTGTTGGCTGCCGGCGAAAAGATATTTCAAATAAATTGCATTTAAATCAACACATTGCGGATTTTTCGTATATGATGCGCCCCGCACCGAACGTAAAGGGTGATTAGCTCAGCTGGGAGAGCATCTGCCTTACAAGCAGAGGGTCGGCGGTTCGATCCCGTCATCACCCACCATTACGTCCAATGCTACGCGCAGCGGTAGTTCAGTCGGTTAGAATACCGGCCTGTCACGCCGGGGGTCGCGGGTTCGAGTCCCGTCCGCTGCGCCATATTCGGTTACCTGGAATGCTGAACGCCAGGTCAACCCGCAAAGCCCGCTCAATGAGCGGGCTTTTTTGTGCCCGGGATTTGCGGTTCTACAACCCCACCAACCGGTAGCCCACCTGCAGTTCGGTAATGAAGTACTGCGGCTGTGCCGGATCCACCTCCAGCTTTTGCCGCAGATGCGCCATATGCACCCGCAGATAGTGGGCGCGGTCGACGTAATCCAGGCCCCACACTTCCAGCAGCAGTTGCCGGTGCGTCAGTACGCGGTTCTGGCCGCGAACCATGGCGCAGAGCAGGCGGTACTCGATGGGCGTCAAGTGCACCGGTTGGCCTGAGCGCCACACTTGGTGGGTCGCCAGGTCCACTGCAATCTCGCCAAACGCCACCTTGCTGGTGGCCACCACCGTGCCGGTGTGCCCGTGCCGGCGCAGTTGGGCGCGGATACGCGCGAGCAACTCGGGCACGCCAAACGGCTTGGTCAGGTAGTCATCGGCGCCCGCGTCCAGGGCGGCAACTTTTTCTTCTTCACGGTCACGCGCCGACAGCACCAGGATCGGCACCGCCAGCCAGCCGCGCAGTTCGCTGATCAGTTGCTTGCCATCGCTGTCCGGCAAGCCAAGGTCGACAATCACCAGGTCCGGCTGACGGCTGGCAGCATGAATCAGCCCACGTTTGACGCTGTCGGCCTCGAACACCTGAAAGCCTTCGTCTTGCAGGGCAATGCGCACAAAGCGGCGGATATTGGCCTCGTCTTCAACAATCAGGATGCGTGCAGTGCTCATAAGGGTTCCATGGCAGGCGGGGTGCCTGCGGGTAGCGTGATGGTGAAATGCATGCCGCCCGTGCGGCCGGGGTTGGCCTGGATGCGCCCGCCGTGGGCCTCGACGATGCGCTTGACCAGCGCCAGGCCCAGGCCGATGCCGGCCACCGACGATTCCTGCTGGCCGCGCGTGAAGGGCTCGAACAGATTGGCCGGTGCGCGACCGGGGCCGGTGTCGCTGACCTCAAGCACAATCTGCTCGCCGGCCTGGCTGGCGGCCACGCTGATGGTGGTACCCGGCGGGGTGTACTTGGCGGCGTTGTCCAGCAGGTTGACCAGCACCCGCTCGATCAGCAGCCCATCGACTTCCACCAGCGGCAACTGTGCGTCGAGCGTGGTGTGTACGCGGTGGTGCGCCAGTGGTTCGCGCAATTGGCGCAGGGCGCTGCCGACGATTTCTTCCAGGGAGTGCCATTGGCGGTTCAGGCGCACACCGCGCTCTTGCAGGCGCGCCATGTCCAACAGGTTTTCGATCAGGCGCTGCATGGATATGGCCTGTTCGTGGATGCCATGCAGCAGCTCGTTCAGTGGCCCCGGCGGGGCGTGGGGCAGGGCGGTCTCGGCGGCGCCGATCAGGGTGGTCAGCGGCGTGCGCAGGTCATGGGAGATTGCCGCGAGCAGGGTGTTGCGCATTTTCTCGCCTTCCATCTGCACCAGGGTGCTTTGCGCCACTTCAACGAAATGCACGCGCTCCAGGGCAATCGCCAGTTGGCTCATGCAGGCTTCCAGCAGGCGGCGTTCTTGCGGGTCGTTCAAGCGATCGCGTTGGGCCAGTTCCAGCACCAGCACGCCGCGCACGCGCATCGGCGCCTTGAGTGGCCAGTAACAGCCCTTGGCCGCCGACAAAGTGTCGGTGCCGTGGCCAGCGGGGTGGCCGTGGTCGTATGCCCATTGCGCGATGCTGTCGTCGATCGGCAGCCCAGCGGCGCTCACGCTGTGGACGCCATCGGCGGCGTCGGGCAGGGCCAGGCCGACCCGTGCTTCGAAGACGCCACTGAAGGTGCGCAGCGCGACTTCACTGATTTGCTCCACCGTCAGCGCCGCCGACAGGTCGCGGGCCAGGCGCGCCAGGGAGGTCGCGCGGCGTTCCCGTGCGGCGGCGGTGCGCGCTTCGTGGCGCAGGCGCGCGGTGAGTTGGCCGGTGATCAGGGCGATGCCGAGCATCAAGGCAAAGGTGAAGAAGTACTGGGTGTCGTTGACCGTGAATGAGTAGCGTGGCTGGACGAAAAAGAAGTCAAAACACAGCACCGCGAGCATCGCTGCCCACACGCCGGGGCCGCGTCCAAAGCGCAGCGCTACCAGCACCACCGTGAGCAAAAACAGCATGACCACGTTGGCCAGGTCGAACACTTGCAACAGCAGTGCGGCCACGGCGCTGGCGGCGAAACAGGCCAGGCTGGCCCAGAGATAGGCCAATCGCGTACCGGGCAATGTTGCTGTTTTTTCGGGCACGGCAGGCGTGCCCGGCAGCAGGCCGTGGGCCATCACGATCTGGTCGATTTGCGGGTGGTGGCGGCTGATCCGATCGCTGACCGACTGATGCCAGAACTGCCACCGGCGGCGCGGATGATGGCCGAGTACCAGGCGATTGGCGTTGTGCTCACGGGCACAGGCCACCAGCGCTTCGGCGACGTCCATGCCCGGCAGCGTGGCGGTGTCCGCGCCGAACTCTTCGGCCAGGGCCAGGGTTTTCATCGCGCTCGAGTAGCGCCTGGCGCCGCGCCCCTGGGCCGAGGCCACGTGCACGACAATCCAGTCGGCCTCCAGTTTTTGCGCCAGGCGCGCCGCTTCACGCACCAGGCGCTCATCGCCTGCGTCCCCGGCTATGCCGACCAACAGCCGTTCGCGGGCCGGCCACAGGGTCTTGATCGACTGTTCGCGGCGGTACACGCGCATCTGCGTGTCGACCCGGTCGGCCGTGCGCCGCAGGGCCAGCTCGCGCAGCGCCAACAGGTTGCCCTTGCGGAAAAAATGCTCAGACGCGCGTGCCGCCGCCGGGCCCAGGTACACCTTGCCGTCCTTGAGGCGTTGCAGCAGATCGTCGGGCGGCAGGTCGATCACCACCACTTCGTGGGCGTTATCGAACACATGGTCGGGCACCGTTTCACGCACACGTATGCCGATGATCCCGCTGACCAGGTCATTCAGACTTTCCAGGTGCTGCACATTGAGGGTGGTCCACACGTCGATGCCGGCGCTGAGCAGTTCTTCCACGTCTTGCCAGCGTTTGGGGTGGCGTGAGCCGGGCACGTTGCTGTGGGCCAGTTCGTCCACCAGTAACACGCCAGGGTGGCGCAAGAGGGCGGCGTCGAGGTCAAATTCGCTGAGGGCGAATTCACGGTGCAGGTGCTGGGCACGGGGCAGTTGTTCGAGGCCGTGGAGCCGCTCGGCGGTGTCCTGGCGGCCGTGGGTTTCCACCACGCCGGCCAGTACGTCACGACCACGGCCAGTTTCGCGGCGCGCCGCTTCGAGCATCGCGCAGGTCTTGCCGACCCCGGCGTTGGAGCCAAAGTAGATACGCAATTTGCCGCGCAAGGCGGCCTGTTCTTCTTGTTGGACCCGAGCGAGCAGGGCGTCGGGGTCGGGGCGTGCGTTGTTTAAGGCGGGCATGTCATTCCTGGTCAATGCGGTTCAAGTGTGGGAGCGGGCTTGCCTTAATGGCAGTCAGTTAAGCGCAGATCCCCTGTGGGAGCGGGCTTGCTCGCGAAAGCAGTGGGTCAGTCAACATCAATGTCTGCTGGGCCGACGTCTTCGCGGCGATGCGGCGATCCGACAAGCCCGCTCCCACATGGGGGTTAGTCGTTACACCAAGCCCACTGCGGTCAAGAGCATGTCGATCAGCTTGATCCCGGCAAACGGCACCAACACCCCGCCCAGGCCATAGACCAGCAGGTTGCGGTTGAGCAGCGCCGCCGCACCGATTGCGCGGTAAGTCACGCCGCGCAGGGCCAGGGGAATCAGCGCGACGATGATCAGCGCGTTAAAAATCACCGCGCTGAGAATCGCCGAGTTGGGGCTGCTCAGTTGCATCACGTTCAACGCGCCGAGCTGGGGATAGGTCGCGACAAACGCCGCCGGGATGATTGCAAAGTACTTCGCCACGTCATTCGCCACGCTGAAGGTGGTGAGGGCGCCGCGGGTCATCAGCATCTGTTTGCCCACCTCGACCACTTCGATCAGCTTGGTCGGGTTGCTGTCGAGGTCGACCATGTTGCCGGCCTCCTTGGCTGCCTGGGTGCCGCTGTTCATCGCCACCGCCACGTCGGCCTGGGCCAGCGCCGGCGCGTCGTTGGTGCCGTCGCCGGTCATGGCCACCAGCTTGCCCTTGGCCTGGTAGTCGCGGATCAATTGCAGCTTGTCTTCCGGGCGGGCTTCGGCGAGGAAGTCATCCACCCCGGCCTCCACCGCAATGGCGGCGGCGGTCAGGCGGTTGTCGCCGGTGATCATCACGGTCTTGATGCCCATGCGCCGCAGTTCGGCAAAGCGCTCCTTGATGCCGCTCTTGACCACGTCCTTGAGCTCCACCACACCTAGCGCCGTGGCGCCGTCGCTGACCACCAGCGGGGTGCTGCCGCGCCGCGAGACTTCATCGACCCTGGCCTGCAAGGCTGACGGAAAACTGCCGCCCAAGGCTTCGATATGGCTGCGGATCGCGTCGGCTGCGCCCTTGCGAATCGCCCGGCCTGCGGGCAGGTCTACGCCGCTCATGCGGGTTTGCGCGGTGAAGTGCACAAAGCTGGCGCCCAGTTGGTTGATGTCCCGCGCGCGGATGTCGAACTTCTGCTTGGCCAGCACCACGATACTGCGGCCTTCCGGAGTTTCGTCGGCCAGGGAGGCCAATTGCGCGGCATCCGCCAAGTCCGCTTCCTGGATGCCCGGCGCCGGCAAAAAGCTGCTGGCCTGGCGATTGCCCAGGGTGATGGTGCCGGTCTTGTCCAGCAGCAATACGTCGACGTCACCCGCCGCCTCGACCGCCCGCCCGGAGGTGGCGATGACATTGGCTGACATCATCCGGCTCATGCCCGCCACGCCGATGGCCGAGAGCAGGCCGCCGATGGTGGTGGGGATCAGGCACACCAGCAACGCCACCAGTACCGTGGCACTGACCACGCTGCCGCTGCCGCTCATGGCCACGGCGAAGATCGAGTAAGGGCTCAGCGTGGCGATCACCAGCAGGAACAACAGCGTCAGGCCCACCAGCAGGATGGTCAGGGCCACTTCGTTCGGGGTTTTCTGGCGCTTGGCCGATTCGACCATCGAGATCATGCGGTCCAGGAACGACTCGCCGGGGTTGACGCTGATGCGCACCACCAACCAGTCCGACAGCACGCGCGTGCCGCCGGTGACCGAGGAAAAATCGCCGCCGGACTCGCGAATTACCGGCGCCGATTCGCCGGTGATCGCGCTTTCATCCACCGACGCCACGCCCTCGATCACGATGCCATCGAGCGGCACCAGGTCGCCGGCTTCGATCAGCACCACCTGGTCCTTGCGCAGCAGCGACGCTTCGGTCGGCAGCCACGCGGCGCCGTGCTTGGGCTGTTGCAGCAACTTGGCCAACGTCTGGCGTTTCATCCCGCGCAGGCTGGCGGCCTGGGCGCGGCTGCGGCCCTCGGCCAGGGCTTCGGCGAAGTTGGCGAACAGTACGGTGAACCACAGCCACAAGGTGATGCTGAGGATAAAACCGCTGGGCGCTTCACCCTGGCCGCCCAGGGACTGGAACCACAGCAGGGTGGTGAGGATGCTGCCCAGGTAGACCACGAACATCACCGGGTTTTTCCATTGCGCCTGGGGGAGCAGTTTCTTCAGCGCATCCCCACACGCGGTGAGCACGATGGCGCGATCAAACAGAGGTAAACGAGCATTTTTCATGAGGGCAATCTCTTACTCACTGGCCGCAATAGGCGGCGATGGCTGGCGGGCATCCAGCGCAAGGTTGAGTTGCAGCACATTGACCCGTGGCTCGCCGAGCAGGCCGAGGGTGCGTGCGCTGGTGTGCTGGCTGACCAGTTGCAGCAGTTCGGCTTCGGGGATCTGCCGCAGGCGCGCGACCCGTGGCAGTTGCAGGCGCGCATTGGCCACCGAGATATGCGGGTCGAGGCCCGAGGCGGACGCGGTGACCGCGTCCACCGGCACCTGGGCGTCGGCGGCCAGGCCGTTGGCCAGGCGATAGGCCTGCACGCGGGCGGCCACCTGATCCACCAGTTTCTGGCTGGTTGGGCCCAGGTTGCTGGCGCCGCTGGAACCGGCGTTATACGGCTGCGAGACGCTTTTACCTGGGTCTTGCGGGTCGGCGCCCAGGGTCATGCTCGGGCGCCCGTGGAAGTATTGCGCCCGGGTGAAGTGCTGGCCGATCAGGGTCGAGCCCATGACCAGGCCATCGCGTTCAATCAGCGAGCCGCGGGCCTGGAACGGGAATATCAGCTGTGCGGCCACGGTGGTGAACGCCGGGTAGGCGAGCCCCGTCAACAGCATGAAAAACACCGCCGAAACCAGCACCGGGCGCAACAGCCCCTTGAATATCGATTGGGTTGTCATCTACGTGTCCTCAGTTGTACGTCTGGCCGGACAGCAACTGCAGTTGCTCCACCAGCGGGCCGAGCGCGAGCGCCGGCAAAAAGGTCAGGCCGCCGACCACCAGCACCACGAACACCACCAGCAGCATGAACAGCGGGGTCGCGGTGGGAATGGTCCCGGCACCGGCCGTCACGGTTTTTTTCATCGCCAGGGAGCCGGCCACGGCCAGCATCGGCAGCATGGTGAAGAAGCGCCCGATCAACATCGCCAGGCCAATGGTGGTGTTGAAAAACGGCGTGTTGGCGTTCAAGCCGGCAAAGGCCGAGCCGTTGTTGGCGGTGCCGGAGGTGTAGGCGTACAACACCTCGCTGAACCCATGGGGGCCGATGTTGTTGAGGCTGGCCATGGTGTCGGGCCACAGGGCGGCGAGGGCGGTAAAACCGAGGATGCTGATGGGGTGCGCGAGCACCGAGAGCATCACCAGCTTGATCTCCCGCGCCTCGATTTTCTTGCCGAGGAACTCCGGGCTGCGGCCGATCATCATGCCCACCAGGAACACCGTCAGCAGGGCGTACTGGATCAGGTTGATAAAGCCCACGCCGTCGCCGCCGAACACGCAGTTGAGCATCATCTGCGCCAGGGGCACGAAGCCGCCCATGGGGGTCAGCGAGTCGTGCATGGTGTTGACTGAACCGGTGGTTGCCGCCGTGGTGGTGGCAATGAACAGGCTGCTGTCGGCGATGCCGAAGCGCAGCTCCTTGCCTTCCATGTTGCCGCCGCTGTGCTCCTGCGACAGGGTCTGGTTGGCGCCGGCCTGGGTCAGCAGCGGGTTGCCGCTTTGCTCGGCGCCGTAGACCAGGGCAAGGAAGCCGATGAACATCACCAGGAAGGTGCCGAAAAACACCCAGCCCTGGCGACGTTGCATCAGCATGCTGCCGAAGGTGTAGGTCAGTGCCGAGGGGATCAGCAACATGCTGAGGATATGCAGGATGTTGGTCAGCGGCGTCGGGTTTTCGAACGGGTGCGCGGCGTTCATGCTGAAGAAACCGCCGCCGTTGGTGCCGATGTGCTTGATCGATTCAAAGCTGGCCACTGCACCGACAATCAACTGTTGCTGCGCCCCTTCCAGGGTGGTGACCAGGGCCTGGGAGGCGAAGGTCTGCGGCATGCCCTGCCAGACGTACACCAGCGCCATGCCCACGCACAGCGGCAGCATCACGCGGTACAGCGTGCGGGTGAAGTCGACCCAGAAGTTACCGAGATCGCCCGAACTGGAACGGCTCAAGCCGCGAATGAAACCGGCCGCCGCGACCACGCCGGAGGTGGCGCCGACGCACATCAGAAAGGTGATGACCGCCATCTGGCTGAAGTTCGACAGGCTGGTCTCGCCCGAGTACGCCTGCCAGTTGGTATTGGTAATAAAGGACGCGGCGGTGTTGAACGCCAGGTCCGGCGATTGCGCGGTGAGCCCCAGCGGGTTGATCGGCATGACCGCCTGCAGGCGCAGGACCAGGTAGCCCAGCAGCATCATTGCCGCGTTCGACAACAACAGCGCCGTACCGAAGCGGGCCCAGCCCATGGTTTCTTGTGGGTCGATGCCCAGCAGGCGATAGGTATAGCGTTCCGGCAAGGCATGGTGGGTCCCGGTGAAGACCCGGGTCAGCCATTTACCCATCAGTACGGCGAGCCCCGTCATTACCCCCAGGACCAGCGTAAATTCCAGCAGCGTGCTTAACATGTCGTGGCTCCGTTCAAATCTTGCCCATGGCGACAATGGCCATGGCAGTCGCAACAAAAAACACCAGGGAAAGGCTGATAAACATCAGGTCGTACATGGCCAGCTCCCTAGAATTTTTCTGCGCGAATAAGGGCGTAGCCCAAGTAAGCGAACAGCCCCACGGCACATAAGCCGCTGGCGATATAAATGAACGTGAGTGTGAGCACGGTGTAACTCCCCTGATTGAATAAGCCGCAACTGCGGACGCGGGGAGGTTAATCTTTGGGGTATCAAGTTCGGGCACTGATTAGCGTTAGCGGTATTAAGACGGTATATAGAAAAAGTTCGGCCGGGCGCACGAAAAAAAGGGATCGCCCGCCGCCCGGGTATCCCTTTAAACACTGGGGTGCTGCTGATGTTAATGACCCGCTTATTTGGTTTTGTTTTTCTTCTCGCTGCGGGTAGCGAGGTGTTCGAAGCAAAACGCGGCAGTGCCGAAGAGCGCAATCATTGACAGGACGAGCATGCCTAAAGTTGAACTTTCCACGATGACTTCCTACGGGTGTTTGGGTAGGAAGTGACGGTAGGGCGTTTGCACTTGGTTACTCAATAGCGGCGACGTAAACGTTATGGCGAATGGGCGAACTATATGAACTCTTTACGCGGTGGTGGTCTCGACGATCCCGGCTGTCCCCCGGATTGGCCATGACCTGGCGGAATACCCTCATACCCATTGGTCGATTGCACCGCAGCCGGCACCCACGCTTATCTATAGCCACGCGAAGACTTCAAGGCGGCACAGTGCCCGCTTCTAACAATGGCCTGCAAAGGCAATAAAAATAGTCTGTCTGGGGAAGCGCACGAGATGAAATACCCATTGCGTCCTTTGGTCTTCTGGCCAACTTTTCTGATTCTGTTGGCGGCGGTAATCGCCAGCTACGTCGACCTCACCGCATTCCTTGCCGTGAGCAAACAGCTCAACACCGTGATCCTGCAAAACTTCTCCTGGCTGTTCAGTGCCGGCTCTTTCGCCATGGTGGTGCTCACGGCCATTGTGTATTTTTCGCCCCTGGGCAACGTGCGTATCGGCGGGGAGGGTGCTACGTCGCTGTTGAGCAAATGGCGCTGGTTCATGGTCGCGCTGTGTACCACCCTGGCGGTGGGCGTGCTGTTCTGGACCACGGCCGAGCCGCTCTACCACCTGTACTCGCCACCCTCCAGCCTGCCGATCGAGGCGGGCAGCGCGGCGGCCAAGAGCTTTGCCCTGTCGACGATGTTCCTGCACTGGACCCTCACGCCCTACGCGATTTACCTGGTGCCCTCCCTGGTCTTTGCCCTGGTGTTCTACAACCTGCGCAGCAACTTCTCGATTGGCGCCATGTTGCAACCCTTGCTCGGCGCCCGGCGGGTCAAGCGGTATGCCGGGTTGATCGACACCCTGGCGATGTTCGCCCTGGTGGCGGGCATGGCGTCGTCCCTGGGCACCGGCGCACTGACCCTGTCCGGCGGCCTGAGCCAGTACATTGGCGGCGAGACCACGCCCTTGCGCCTGGCCCTGATCATCGCGGTGATCGTGTTCACCTTTGTCGCCTCGGCCGCCAGTGGCTTGCAGCGCGGCATCGTCATGCTGTCGTCGTTCAACACCTGGATCATGTTGGCCCTGGGCGCGTTTGTATGGTTGTGCGGACCAACCCTGTACATCTTCAGCCTGGGCGTCGAGTCCCTGGGGGTCTACCTCGACACCTTCTTCAGCCGCAGCCTGTCCACCGGCGCCGCCAGTGGCGACAGCTGGCCGCAGAGCTGGACGGTGTTCTACTGGTCGGTATGGTTCGCCTGGGCGCCGGTGAGTGCGCTGTTCCTCGGCAAGATCGGCCGGGGCTACCGGGTGCGCGAATTTATCCAGATCAACATGCTGTACCCGGCGCTGTTCACCGCGTTGTGGATTTGCATCTTCTCCGGCAGCAGCCTGTATTTCGATGCCCTGGGCGATGGCAGCTTGAACCGCGTGCTCAACGAGCAAGGCGTGGAGCATGTGCTGTACCAGATGTTCCAGCAGTTGCCGGCCAGCGGCCTGATGATCGCGTTTTTGCTGTTTGTCGCGTTTATCTCGTTCGTCACCGCCGCCGACTCCAGTACCGACGTGATCGCCAACCTGTGCAGCAAGGGCGTCACCGCCGATTCGGACCTGGATGGCAACCCGCTGCTGAAGATTGTCTGGGGCGTGATCATCGGCACGGTGTCCTGGGTCATGGTGGCCTTTGTCGGCATCGACGGGGTGAAGATGCTCTCCAACCTCGGCGGCCTGCCGGGAATGATTCTGGTGCTGCTGGCCAGCACGTCGTTGCTCTACTGGTTGAAAAACCCCGCGCTGCTGGACGTCAAGATCCCCGCGGTCCATGTCGAACCTGGCCTGCGTGGTGCCAGCCCGGTGACGGATTTTGCCCGCTGACTTGCCTCTTTGTTGTTGGAGTTACCCATGGAAATCGTCACCGAATTTGCCTACAAGGTTCGCGAGATCGAGCACTGCCTGATCCCCATGAGCGATGGCACACAACTGGCAGCGCGTATCTGGCTGCCTGACGCCGCCGGCGCGCAGGCCTTCCCGGCGATCCTCGAATACCTGCCCTATCGCAAGCGCGATGGCACGGCGGTGCGCGATGCCCTGACCCACGCATGGATGGCGGGGCAGGGCTATGCCTGCGTGCGGGTCGATATGCGCGGCAACGGCGAATCCCAAGGCTTGATGGCCGATGAGTACCTGTTGCAGGAGCAGGATGACGCCCTCGAAGTGATCGACTGGCTGTGCCAGCAGCCCTGGTGCGACGGCAACGTGGGGATGATGGGCATCTCCTGGGGCGGCTTCAACAGCCTGCAAGTCGCTGCGCGCCAGCCCGAAGCATTGAAGGCGATCATCACCCTGTGCTCCACCGATGACCGCTTTGCCGATGACATCCATTACAAGGGCGGCAACCTGCTGCTGGAGAACTTCGGCTGGGCCGCGACCATGCTCAACTTCAGCGCGGCAGTGCCCGACCCGCTGCTGGTTGGCGATACCTGGAAAACCCTGTGGCAGCAACGCCTCGACGCCATGCCGCTGCTGGCCGAGACCTGGCTGCAACACCAGACCCGCGATGCCTACTGGCGTCACGGCTCGGTCTGCGAGGACTACTCGGCGATCAAGGCGGCGGTGTACGCCGTCGGCGGTTGGGGCGATGCCTACAAGAATGCGGTGCCGCGCCTGATGCAGCATCTGCCGGGGCCGAAAAAAGCCGTGATCGGCCCGTGGATTCACAAGTACCCGCATTTCGCCGTGCCCAACCCGGCCATTGGCTTCCTGCAGGAGGCCAAGCGCTGGTGGGACCACTGGCTTAAAGGTATCGACAATCGGGTGATGGACGACGCGGCCTGCACCTTTTACCTACAGGATGTGTTGGCGCCCAAGGGCAGTTATGCCGAACGCCCAGGCATCTGGGTGCAGACCTCGGGCTGGCCCGATCCCCAGGTGCAATGGACCGACTACAGCCTGACCGACCATGGCCTGCGCCCGGGCCAGCAGGCGCTGGGCGGCCCGCGCAGTATCTGTTCGCCACTGACCACCGGCCTGCACCAGGGCGAGTACTGCGCCATCTGGTTTGGCCCCGACGGCCCCACCGATCAGCGCCGCGACGATGCGCAGTCTTTGTGCTTCGACTCTCAGCCACTGGCCGAACCCCTGGCGCTGCTGGGGGATGTGCGCTTGCAACTGCGCCTGGCCAGCGATACCTCTTGCGGGCAACTGGTGGCGCGCCTGAATGCGGTGGCGCCCGACGGGCAAGTCACGCAGATCACCTACGGGGTGCTCAACCTTGCCTTACGTGAAGACTTCTCCCGTCTGACGCCACCTGTGCCAGGCGAACCGCTGGATGTGCAACTGAGCCTGGATCATGTCGGCACGCGGGTGCCGGCCGGCTACCGCCTGCGCCTGGCCCTGAGCACCGCGAGCTTCCCGCTACTGTGGCCCAGCCGCGAACTGACCACCCTGACCCTGCTGCCCGCCGTGCAACGTGTGCAATTGCCGATTTTCAGCGGCGCGGCCGTGCCATGCCCGTTCGAGGCCCCGCAAGCGGCTACCCCGGCGGCGCTGGAGGTGCTGCGGGCGGCTGCGCCGAAACGTACCTTGATCGAGGACGTGGGCAGTGGCGAAGTGTGCGTAAACATCGAGGACGACCTGGGCGCCGTGCGCTTCACCGACCATGGCCTGGCGGTGGACCAGCGGTGCACCGAGCAATATCGCACCATGCCCTGGGACCCGTTGTCGGCCCAGGCCGATATCCACTGGCAGTACCGTGTCGAGCGCGCGCAGTGGTCGGTGGCGGTCGACAGCCACTTGCAGGTGCACGCCGACGCCCAGTGGTTCTACATCGAGGCGCACCAGCAGGCGTGGGAAAACGGGGTGCAGGTGCATCAGCGAAGCTGGAGCAAACGAGTCGCGCGGGTCGCGTTGTGAGTGGGCAAGTGGCAGGATGCCTGCTTATCTGATCAGCCACGGATCCCTGCATGTCGCGCCGAAACGTCGACCTTCCACCGCTCAATTGTTTGCAGACGTTTGAGGCCGCCGCCCGGCATTTGAGCTTTACCCAGGCGGCCCACGAACTGAACCTGACCCAAAGCGCAGTGAGCCGGCAGATCAAGCGCCTGGAGGAAGACCTGGCGCGACCGCTGTTTTATCGGTTGGCGTTGGGGCTGAGTCTGACCCCGGCCGGCGTGCGTTACTTTCGCACCATCCAGCGCCTGCTGCGCGAGCTTGATCGCGAATCGGCGGAGCTGCGTCGACGCGGTGCCGATCGCCAGCTGACCCTGGCCAGCACGCCGACCATCAGTTCCATCTGGCTCGCCGCGCTGCTGCCGGCCTTCCAGGATGAGCACCCGGAGCTGGATATCCGCATCCTGTGCAGTGAAAGCCCGAGTCACCTGGATGTCAGCGAATATGACCTGGGCCTGTTCTATCACCTCGACGAACTGCCAGCGCCCCTTGGCCTGGAACTGACCCCGGTGTTTGCCAGTGAGCAGGTCATCGCCGTATGCAGCCCCGGCTATATCGAGCGCCATGGCGCGATCCGCGACGCCGAGCACCTGCTGCGCAGCCATACCCTGTTGATCGTAGAAGACCACTATCACGACTGGTTGACCTGGACCGACTGGTTCGCCGACATCGGTGCGCAGTACCACACGCCTCGTCACGCCTTGCGCACCAACAGCTATCAGTTGCTGATGCAGTCGGCAGTGATGGGGCATGGCGTAGCCCTGGGCTGGAAGTGCCTGCTTGAAGGCGAGCTGGCTGCCGGACGCCTGCAATTGGCCTTGCCCCATCACATGCACAGTCGTGGCCGCCTGCAACTGATGCAACCGCAGCATCGCAACCCACCCTCGGCGGCGCGCAGTTTTCAGCAATGGTTGCTGACGGCATCCGATACAACGCCGCAGGGGCTTTTCTGTGGGAGCGGGCTTGCCCGCGATGATCGTTAACGATGACGCGGTGAGGCGTTCTTGCTGACGTCAGCGCGAGCAAGCCCGCTCCCACAGGCATTATTCAGGGGGCGTTGCGGCTATGCCGATAATCACTCACCGCCTCATACACCGCCTTGCGCAGCCGATTGATCCCCCCAATCGGCCGGTGTTCCTCCACGCCAAACCATGGGTTGAACGACTGGTTGTCACAGGCCAGGTTCAAGGCCTGTGTATCGAAGTCCTGCGCCGGAATGCGAATTTTCGCCACGCTCTCGTAGGGCGCGTCGCTTTCCTTCCATTCGATGCTGGTGTCTTCGATGGGCATGTATTTCTGCGGGTTCTGGCGCTGGATCTGCAACACAAAACAAGCGTCGATGCGGTCGGTGGACAACTGCTGGCTCAAGGCGCTGCGCAGGAAGTTCGGCAAGTCCTGGTTCTGCTTGGGCAGATGGTATTGCGGGCAGCTTTGCGGGTCTGGGGCGACGCGAAACTTGGCGTTGGCGCTGCCGAACTTGTAGGGCGATACCGAAAAGTACGTGGTCTCGGTCGGGCTGGACGGTGCCGGCGCCAATGTCGCCAGGGCAATAAACAGATGGCGCACCTGCCAACTGCGAGGGTCGAGGCTGGGGAAAAATGCCATGACTTTCTTGCCGTCGGCCTGGGCCCCGACGTTCTGCGCATATTCCGCCACATCACTGACAAAGAAGTTGGGGTGGCTGAACATCACGAAGTCCTGCTCGCCGCGCGCCTGCTGGTCGGCCAGCAGTTGCTTGCCCGGCACGTCCAGCAGCTTGATCGCCATGCCGCGGGCGTCGCGGATGCTGTCGAACTGTGGATAAGCGTTGCCGTTGGACAGGCGCATCATCGCCTGCCAGGTCTTGCCCGGCTCGGCGAACACGCCCTGGCGCAGCGCCGGGTCAAGGTTTGGCAGCACGCTGACTTCGGCTTTTACGCAGCCGTGGGCCTTGGCATGGGCATCGCGCAGGTAACGGGTGCCTTCGCGATGCTGGTCGACAATGCGCACCGCCGTCTGAATGATGCCTTGGGTCATGGCCGCTTCGCCGGGCGGAATCTGTTCCTCGGCCGACACCGGGCCGCGGTGGTGCCAGGCGAACCACAGGGTCGACAACAACCAGCCGAGCAGGCCCAGGCCTACCAGCCATAACAGCGTCTTGCCGAGAAACGCGCCGAGGCGCAGCCACAGTCGAGCGAGCATGGAACGGTCCTTGTATCGAAATGGGGAAGTCATGGCAGTTGTTGCTCCAGGGGGCCGCCCAGTACTTTCAGGTATTCCAGCAGCGCCCAACGCTCCTCAGGCTCAAGGCCGCGGCCGATCACCCCATTGCCACGCTTGCCGGCGCGAAACTCGTGGCCACTGTTGTGGTTGCCAGTGATGTTGGTGTCGAACAGGAATGCATTTTTAAACGCCTCGGTGCGATAACCCAGGTGACGCGGGTTGTAGTCGAAGGTGCCTTTATAGAAGGTGCGGCTGCGCTCGTACTGGGGCGAAAGCAACTGGTAGATCGTCGGCACCGAACCGTTGTGCAGGAACGGCGGCGTGGCCCACACACCCGCCAGTGGGCGGGCCTTGTAGGCGCGCAGTTCGCGCACGCCGATGGGCAGGCCGTAGCCGTCCAGGCGCGGGCGTTCGGCCGCTGTGATGCCGGCGGCGCGGTAGGCGTGCTCTTCGACAAACGCTGTGACATAGGCCAGGCCCTTGGCCACGGACAGGCTGCGCAGATCCAGCGGTTCGGTCGGCGTGGGGTGCAGTTCGACATTCAACTGCGCCAGTTCGGCCGGGTCCCATTGCAGGGCGCTGAGGTCGTAGCGCTGGTCGGCAATGTTGCTGGCGGTGCCCGGGTCGGTGCCGATGTAGTCCACTGGCAGCATCTTCAACTGCTGCACCGGGCGCCCGTTGACTTCGCTCACGCTGGGCACATGGCAGGCCGCGCAGTTTTCCGCGAACAGCGCACGTCCTCGGGCGGCCAGGGGTTTGTCGATGGCGCCGAACAGCGCTTCAGGCCAAACCGGTGGCTTGAGCCGTTGCAGGGTTTCTTCGATCAGGTTCAGGTCACGCACGCGCACGCTGGACGGGTAGCGCGCATCGCCCTTGAGCGGCTGGCCAGCGCTGTCGAAGAACGCCAGGGTCGCGCCTACGCCCAACGCCTCGCCGATGTTGCGCGCCATGGGTTGCTGGGCCGAGCCGTTCCATTGCACCCAGTCGAAGGTCCACATGTCCCACAGCTGCGGGTAGTCCACTGGCGCGTTGGCGATACGGTAGTTTTCCGGGGAAATGGCGTCGCCAAAGCTGGCATTGGCGATGCGGCCGAAGGCGTCGGTGCGCCCGGGGCCTTCTTCGGTCGGGTAGAGGCCGCGGTGGGTATCGTTCCAGGCCACCTTGAGGAAGTTGTCCAGGGACTTTTTGAAGTCCTGGCGCAACTGATCGTACTGGGCGTCGTATTGATCCCCCAGCACGCTGTGGGCAAAGCGCCTGAACTTCAACGGGTTGTAATAGGTAGAGGCGAGGCTGGCCACCAGGGCCTGGCCAAAGCTGCCGCCGCGCAAGGTTGGCACGCTGGAGGGCAGCACATGTTGCGCAGAGCCGCCATCGATGCGCAGGGCCTGGCCATTGAAATGCAACTCGCCGGTATGGCAGGCGGCGCAGGTGATATCGAGAAACTCGTCGTTGCTGCCGGCATTCTTGTGCCGGGCGAAGCCTACGGGCAGGTTGCCGGGGTTCTGGGGTGTGGCCTGTTGTCGCGGGTCCACCAGGAAACCGAAGCGCGCGAGGTTGGCCGGCTCGGCAAAACGCTGCTCGGAAAACGGCAGCTCCAGCGCAGTGAACCAGTTATAGCGCAGGCCTTTTACCTGGGTGCCCTGGGGCGTGAAGTAGTAGGCCTGGCGGTCGGCGGCGCTCCATTGGTCCTGGTAGTGCACCTGCTGCACCGCCACGTAATCCGGGAGCCTGGGGTTGATCACGTAATAAAGGACCACCGCCAGCAGCAGTCCCATAAATGACAGGATCAGGAGTAAAACACGGGAAAAAATGCGCAAGATAACTATCCTTGTCGAGTTGTTGTGCCCTTATGCCACTGAGCGCGGTAGGCGGCAAGTAGCCATGATCCGTCTACGCAGGCGGTTTTCGCTACGCCGGCTGTCCTTCGCCGGGCTTTGGGGCAGATGAAAATGCTTTTAAACACGTGAACTTATCAGAAGTTTCCTGCTCACATGCCGGTAGCCATTGGTCGTGGCCGCCTGATAAGCTCGCGACTTTATTCGAATGCCCTTTTGGCGCATGAACAAGGAAATAGCATGAAACAGCATCGGTTGGCGGCGGCGGTGGCCCTGGTTAGCCTGGTACTTGCGGGTTGTGATTCGCAAACCAGCGTAGAGCTGAAAACCCCGGCGCAGAAAGCTTCCTACGGTATCGGCCTGAACATGGGCAAAAGCCTGGCTCAGGAAGGTATGGATGACCTGGACTCCAAGGCAGTTGCCCAAGGCATCGAAGATGCCGTCGGCAAGAAAGAACAGAAGCTGAAGGACGAAGAACTGGTCGAAGCGTTTTCCGCACTGCAAAAGCGTGCTGAAGAGCGCATGACCAAGATGAGTGAAGAGTCGGCAGCCGCCGGCAAGAAATACCTTGAAGACAACGCCAAGAAAGACGGCGTAGTCACCACCGCTTCCGGCCTGCAGTACAAGATCGTGAAGAAAGCCGAAGGCGCCCAGCCCAAGCCTACCGACGTAGTGACTGTGCACTACACCGGCAAGTTGACCAACGGCACCACCTTTGACAGCTCCGTGGATCGCGGCAGCCCGATTGACCTGCCGGTCAGCGGCGTGATCCCAGGTTGGGTCGAAGGCCTGCAACTGATGCACGTGGGCGAGAAGGTCGAGTTGTACATCCCGTCCGACCTTGCCTACGGCGCCCAGAGCCCGAGCCCGGCGATTCCAGCCAACTCCGTACTGGTCTTCGACCTGGAGCTGCTGGCAATCAAGGACCCGGCCAAGGCCGACGCTCCTGAGGCACCGGCTGCCAAGTAAGCTGTTGCTGAACACACAACGCCCCGTTTATACGGGGCGTTGTTGTTTCTGGTGTGGCAGCTGTTGACCGAGGTCGTGGAGGGGTGTGGGAAAATCAGAACGAACACCTGCGACTTAGAGCAGTCTGATGCTATACCTCGGCACGGGTAGCCGCAGATGCCCCCCAAGTCAATGAAATCTTGGGATTTTTTTATGTGCGCAAAAAACGCCCGATCTGACTGTAGGCCTTGTATTACGTGGCTTTCAGCCGCAAAAATGGGCTCTGTTCACAAGGTTATCCACAAGTTGTGTGGATAACCTTTTATCTCGCCTGGAACTGGAGTGACGATGAAAGCACCCTGGAATTTCACCCGCTTCCTGCCGTTGGCCGCACGGCTGATCGGGCGTGGACGCCTGCCGACGCTGTTGTTCGCGGTCGCTGCCAAAGGCTCCAGCCAGGGCAATCGCCTGGGCAAGCTCAAGGACGACCTCAAGCTGCTCCAGGCGCTGTGCCTGGCCTATTGGCGCGGCGAGTACCGGGCTATCAGCCCCAAGGCGCTGATCTCGGTGGTGGCGGGGCTGATGTACTTCCTCAGCCCGATTGACGCGATCCCGGACTTCCTGCCGATGTTCGGCATGCTCGATGACATCGCGGTACTGGCCTGGGTCATGAAGAGCCTGGACGGTGAGTTGAGTGCCTTCCGCGCCTGGCGTGACCGCCAGCGCCCGGAGAAGTTGGTGGTGGTTGAACGCCTGCCCGCCACGCCGCAACTACTGGAGCAGGAAAACCCGAAAAAAAACTGAACACGCGGATTATCCCCCTGCGCTCTTTGTGGCTGTTAGGATTACACTCCTAAGGAAAGTACTTACTTCGTAAGTGTTGTGATCCTACGGGGCAGTCATGGATATACAAATCATTTCACGGGATGGCGAACCCGAGTACGCGGTTCTGCCATGGGCTCAGTACCAGGCGCTGTTAACAGCCGCCGGCCTGCAGCAACCAGTCACTCCTGCTGCACAGATCCCTCCCGTCGCTACCGAGCAGGACCTACGCCCCCTGGCGCAATTGCGCAGCCTGCGCGAAGCCAAGGGCCTGGCGATCGAGACATTGGCCCGCACCGTCGGCATCAGCCCGTCCTACCTGGGGTTGATCGAAAGTGGCGAGCGCCAGCCGGATGCCGCGATCCGTCGCAGCCTGGCCTGGGAATTGGGGATTGCCGGTTGGAGGGATGAAATGTGAGTGTGCGCATCAGCCGTCAACATTGGGATGGGTTGCTCAATGAGCTCGACCAGGCCCGTCGCCAGCGACATCTATTGACCTACCGTGCGTTGCTCGAGCGTCTGCAGTTCCCGACGCCGGCGATGCAAACCCTGACCGCCGCGTTGGAACACCTGGCGGCCCTGGATGCCAAGGCGGATCAGCCACTGCGCAGCTCCCTGGTAATCAGCCAGGGCGCAAGCCGCTTGCCGCGCACCGGTTTTTTTGAATGTGTCGAGCGCCTCGGGCGCTTTTGCGGACCGTCCGATGGCGTTGCTGCAGCATCGTGGCATGCCTCGGAAGTGGTCCGTGTGTTCGAGTACGAATATCCTGAGTCAGCGGAGGCCTGAGTGTTCTGGAAGCTCAAAGCGTACGCCAGTTATTGGCTGGCACGCAGATTGTTTCATTGGTCATGGTTTGTGCGTCAGCCCCGCGGCTGGCACTGGCTGGAGGGTCAGTTTGCACGCATGGCCAACCTGGGCAATGTCGAGGCCCAAAGTTTCTATGGGCATATCCTGACCTTTCGCGGCCTGGGCATTGGCGCGCGGGAGGAGGGCGTGCGCTTGCTGCGCCTGGCGGGTCAGGCGGGGGATGGCAAGGCGGCCTATCAAGTGGGCGTGCTGAGCCTGGCAGGCAGCCTGGGCAAGGCTCCGGACCCTGTAGAAGCGGCACGCTGGTGGACTATCGCCGCCAAGGCCGGGCATCCGCTGGCGCAGATACGCCTGGAGCAGTTGTAAGGACCGGCTTGTCGGCCTTACAGGATTTCGCGGCTATCGATGAGGTGGATGCTGTAGCCGGCCACGTCCTTGGCGTGATGCTTGGCCTGGGAGGCCAGTTCCGCCAACTGGCTGGCATCCAGGTGCCCACAGCTCAATGGATGCAGATGCACCACACCGATGGACAGCGACAGCAAGGCAAACTCCTGGCGCACCCCCTGGCGATTCAGGGCGATAAAACAGCCCGCATCCAAGTGTTCACTGCGGTAGAAGCGCCGGCACTGGGTCTGGAAATCATCCACCAGTTGGTTGAGACGCTTGCGCCAGTCCTGGGCGCCCAGCACCAGTAAAAAATCATCGCCGCCAATATGCCCGACAAAATCACGGCTGGGGTCTACCCGGTCGTTCAAGCATTGCGCCAGGCACAGCAATACTTCATCGCCACGGCCATAGCCGTAGATATCGTTGAATGGCTTGAAGCTGTCGATATCCACATAGCAAATCACCGATTCGCGCTGCTGCTGCAACAGCCGTGTCAGGCACTGCTGGATCGGCACATTGCCCGGCAGCAGGGTCAGCGGGTTGGCGTAGCGCGCCTGTTGGATTTTCAGTTCGGTAATCAGCTTGAGCACGTCGATTACCCGGCCCAATCCCAGGTAGTTGCCATTCTGGGTGATGATGAAATCTTCTTCGATACGCTGCCGCGCGCGGCTGGTCAGCAGGCGGCTGACCTGTTGCAACGACTGGCTCAGTTCCACGGCCAGGAAGTCATCGCTCATCAGGCGGCTGATAGGCTTGCGCGCAAACAGATCGGTGGCAAACGGCTTGAGCAGGACGTCGGACAACGAGTGCCGATGCACGATACCAATCGGCTGGCCGCGCCCATCCAGGACCGCCAGGGAGTTGAGATTGGCCTGGCTGCGAAACGCTTCCAGCACTTTGGCCGTGGCGGTGTCCTGGGCCACGGCCGGTTGTTCGTTGAGCAGGGCGCTGAGGTCACTGGCGTCCTCGTTGAGCGAAACGCTGGTGCTGTCGGGCTTGGCCAGCATCAACCGGGCTTCGGTCGGTGGATGCTCCTGGGGACGGCACAGCAGGTAGCCCTGGATCAGGTCCACGCCCATTTCCGTGAGCACCGCCAACTCTTCCGGCAGCTCGATGCCTTCGGCAATCACCTGCGCGCGCGAAGCCCTGGCGATCTGCAGGATCGAACCGACAAACTCGCGCTTGAGCGCATCCTGGTGAATGCCATCGATAAAATGCCGGTCGATCTTCACGTAGTCCGGGCGCAATTCTGACCACAGGCGCAAGCTGGAATAACCGGCGCCCAAGTCATCCAGGGCAATCGAAAAACCCATGTCACGGTAATGGTGCAGGGCGGTTTGCAACAGCTGGAAGTCGTCGGTCGGCGCTTGCTCCGTGAGTTCGATCACGATCTGGCTGGGCGCGATTCCATACTCGCGCAGCATATGCAGGGTGCGGCCCGGTTGGTGGGTGGTTTCCAGCAGGGACTCGGGCGAGACGTTGAGAAACAGCTTGCCCGGCAGCTTCTGCTCGCTGAAGCGCCTACAGGCACTTTGCCGGCAGGCCATCTCCAGCTCATTCAGGCGCCCGGCCTGGCGCGCCACGCCAAACAAGGCAAGTGGCGAGTGCAGCGGGCTGTTGGAGGGGCCGCGGCTCAGGGCTTCATAGCCGAGGATGCGACGTTCGCAGAGGCTGACGATGGGTTGGAACAGGCTGTGCAAACTGCCCTGGGCCAGGATGGAGGCCAGGGCATTCAGCTGTTCGGTCATGGTCATGATGATCTCGGTCGAAAAAAAGGACCGGGTGCCTGGGGCGCCCGGTCCTTCATTTCACGACAGAATGATGTCTGTTTGATGACGCTCAGTGGAGCGACAACATTAAATCGCCATCATTTACTGCTTGGCCACCGTCTTACTGATTTTCAGGTAGTCCAGCAGAATCCGCCCGGTTTCGCTCAGGTAGGCATCATCTTCCGGCTTGGTCTTTTCAGGTTCGGTCGGCAGTGCATCTTCGTCTTCTTTCTTCAGCTCCTTGAGCGGGTCTTCACCCTTGGCCTTGCGGCGGATGTTTTCCAGGGCAAGTTGCTGGTTCTCGATATCGGTGTGCTGCGCGCGGCGGTCCACTTCATTGAGGCTCACGGTCTTCTCGGCCATCAGCTTCTTGGCCAGGGCCAGCTTGTCGCGGATAAACACGAACTCGGCGTCCTTGGCGGAGCGCAGGTCATGTTCGGCCTTGAGCTGGGCCAGGTAGGGCTTGAACGGGTCCGATGCAGGCTTGATGGCCGGGCGGATGGTGTCCCACGGCATGGCTTCTGGCAGGGCGCTTTCGCCGATTTCCTTGGTGTCGATGAGCGACGGGAAATCGATGTCCGGGAGTACGCCTTGGTGCTGGGTGCTCTGCCCGGAAACCCGGTAGAACTTGGCCAGGGTCAGCTTCAGCTCGCCATGGTTGAGTGGCTGGATCGTCTGCACCGTGCCTTTGCCGAAGGTCTGGCCACCGATGATCAACGCGCGGTGGTAGTCCTGCATCGCACCGGCAAAAATCTCCGAGGCCGAAGCCGAGAGACGGTTGACCAGCAATGCCATCGGGCCTTTGTAGAAGGCGCCCGGGTTTTCGTCTTCCAGCACATCCACGCGGCCGTCAGCGTTGCGCACCAATACGGTCGGGCCCTTGTCGATAAACAGGCTGGTCAGCTCGGTGGCCTCCTGCAACGAGCCGCCACCGTTGTTGCGCAGGTCGATGACCACGCCGTCGACTTTCTCTTTGGTCAGCTCGGTGAGGATTTTCTTCACGTCGCGGGTGGTGCTCTTGTAGTCCGGATCGCCAGCACGGAAGGCCTTGAAGTCCAGGTAGAACGCCGGGATCTCAATGACGCCCAGCTTGTAGTCCTTGCCATCCTGCTTGAGGTTGAGGACTTTCTTCTGCACGGCCTGGTCTTCGAGCTTCACCGCTTCGCGGGTGATCGACACGATCTTGCTGGTCTGGTCGTTCGGCGCGTTGGTGTGCGGAATCACTTCCAGGCGCACCACGCTGCCCTTGGGCCCACGGATCAGCTTGACCACTTCGTCCAGGCGCCAGCCGACCACGTCGACCATCTCTTTGTCGGCCTGGGCCACGCCAATGATCTTGTCGGCCGGAGCGACCTGCTTGGTCTTGTCCGCAGGACCCGCTGGCACCAGGCGTACGATCTTGACCTGGTCGTTGTCGCTCTGCAGCACGGCACCGATCCCTTCGAGGGACAGACTCATGTTGATATCAAAATTTTCCGCGTTATCTGGCGACAGATAATTGGTGTGCGGATCGTAGGACATCGCGAAGGTGTTGATGTAGGCCTGGAAGATATCTTCGGCGCGGGTCTGTTCCAGGCGGCTCAATTGATTCTTGTAGCGCTTGGTCAGCAGTTCCTGGATCGCCTTGGGCTCTTTGCCGGCGATCTTCAGGCGCAGGACTTCATCCTTGACGCGTTTGCGCCACAGGTCATCCAGGGCGGCGGTGCTGGTCAGCCACGGGGCCTCCTTGCGATCCACCAGCAGGGTTTCCTTCTGGGTGAAGTCGAGCTTGTCGACGCCTTTGTTCAACTCACCGAGGGCGAAGTCCAGACGCGCTTTGACACGGTCCAGGTAACGCTTGTAGATGGTGAAGCCAGGTTGCAGGTCGCCACTCTTGAGGAAGTCGTCGAACTGGGTCTTCCACTTGTCGAACTCAGCGATATCGCTGGCCAGGAAGTAGCTGCGCGAGGGATCCAGCAGCTTGAGATAGCTGTCATAGATGATCACCGAGCGCGCATCGTCCAGCGGCGGCTTGCTGTAATGGTGGCGCTTGAGCAACTCGACGACGTTAAGGCTGGCAATCACCTCATCGCGATCAGGCTGAAGTTTGTCCCAGCTGTTGGCTGCGAACGTATTGGTCGACAGCGGCAACAGGCCGAGACCAATGAAAAGAGCGAGGGCGGTGCTGGGGAACAAATGCTTCATGCTGATTCGACGCGGGGGCAATTGATAACGCATATTAGGCCGTCTTTGAAGTCGCCGGTTCCATTTGGGCCGGTCGCATAATGCAAAAAGCCCGGCGCTACAGCAACGGGCTCAGTCCAGACTCACTATGGAGGCACTGTGAAAGCATTGCAAGGCGTTGAAGGTCATGTGGAGTGGGTTGAGACCCCAAGTCCTACGTGCGATGTAGGGCAAGTTCGCATTCGGGTGGCAGCAGCCGGCCTCAATCGAGCGGATTTATTACAGCGTGCAGGGCTCTATCCTCCACCGCCCGGGGCCAGCGAAGTGCTGGGCCTGGAGTGTTCCGGGGTGATCAGCGAAGTCGGCGCTGGCTCGTCCTGGCAAGTGGGGGATCGGGTCTGTGCGCTGTTGGCGGGCGGTGGCATGGCGCAGGAAGTGGTGGTGGACGCGCGCCACGTGCTGCCGGTGCCAGAGGGTTTGTCCCTGGCCGAAGCCGCTGCGTTGCCCGAGGTGTACAGCACTGCCTGGCTCAACCTGTTCCAACTGGCGGCGCTCAAGCCCGGGGAAAAGGTGCTGTTGCATGCGGGCGCCAGTGGCGTCGGTTCGGCGGCGATCCAGCTGTGCAAGGCGTTTGGCAGCCCGTGCTGGGTCAGCGTCGGCTCGGCGGACCGCCTGGCCTACTGCGAAGACCTCGGCGCCCAGGGCGGTGTGGTACGTACCGACGGCATCGAGAGCCTGGGGGATTTTGGCCCGTTCGACGTGATTCTCGACCCGGTGGGCGGCAACTATGCAGCCATTAACCTCAAGCTGCTGGCCCGCGACGGTCGTTGGGTATTGATCGGCTTGATGGGCGGGCGTGAAGCCCAGTTGGACCTGGCGCAGGTGCTGGCCAAGCGTGTGCAAGTGCTGGGCTCGACCTTGCGCAGCCGCGATGACCAGTTCAAGGCAGACCTGTTGAGCGACCTGGGCCAGCAGGTGTGGCCGTTGTTTGGCGAAGGGCGACTGAGCCCGCAGTTGGCCAAGACCTTCCCGATCACGGACGCGGAAGCGGCGTTTGCGCAGCTTTCGACCAACCAGATTTCCGGGAAGCTGGTGCTGGTGATCGACGAAAGCCTGGCCTGAGGCCAATCCAGGGTTGAAATGCAGCCCAAGGTGGGAGCGGGGCTTGCTTGCGATAGCGGTGTGTCAGTAACAGACCTTAACCTGATACTCCGCTATCGCAGGCAAGCCAGCTCCCACATTAGCTCCCCCATTGGATTGGGTTTCAACGCCAAAAGTGGGCCTTCAGGTCCACTGGTGGATCGGCCAGCCGGCCTGTTCGGCATGGGCGCGCAACACCGGATCGGGGTTTACCACCTGCGGGAAATCGACCTTGCTCAGCAGCGGCAGGTCATTACGCGAATCCGAGTAGAAGTACGCCCCTTCCAGGCTTTCACCTTCCTGCTCAAGCCATTGCATCAAGCGGGTGATCTTGCCTTCGCGGTACGTCAGTACACCCACGGTCTTGCCGCTGTACACCCCGTGGGCCACGTCCAGTTCAATCCCCAGTACTTCATCGATGCCAATGCGCGCCGCAATCGGCGTGACCAGGTGCGTGCCCGAGGCCGAGATCACCAGGACCCGGTCACCGTTCTGGCGGTGGCGGGCGATGGTCTTGGTCGCGTCGCTGTAGATCAGCGGCTCGATAACATCTTCCACCCACGGCTCCACCAGGTGCGCGACTTCTTCCGGAGTGCGCCCGATCATCGGTTCCAGGCTGAAGTCCATGAACTCTTCCATGGCCAACTCGCCGCGGCTGTAGGCGGACATCAGTTCGTGGTTCTTGCCCATGAACGATTCGCGGTCCACCCAGCCCAGGCGGCCCATCTGCTCGCTCCACAAGGTGGCGCAATCGCCGTGGATCAGGGTGTCGTCCAGATCAAAAATTACCAAAGCCATCAGTCATGCTTCCTTAATAAACACTGCATCCTCAGGCTACCTCACACAGCGCACTGGGATCGATGGAAAGTGCCAGGCGTTGCCCGTCTGGGTGCAGATCCTGGGCCGAGCGGTTGAGTACGTCCACCACCAATTCGATGCCCCGGGCTTCGACGCGATAGCGAATCACATTGCCCAACAGGCTGTGGCTGCGCACCAGCGCATCAAGTTCGCCGCTGTGGTTCAGTTCGATGGACTCAGGACGGATCGCAATACGGCTGCTGACCGGACGTTGCAACAGCGTGCTGGCCTGCTCGGCGTCCAGCAGGTTGTAGTTGCCGATAAAACCGGCAGCGAAGGCGTCCACGGGGGCGGTGTAGAGGGTTTCGGCGTCGCCGCTCTGCACGATCTTGCCCTGGTTCATCAGGAAGATGCGGTCGGACATGACCAGGGCTTCCTCCTGGTCATGGGTCACAAAAATCGTGGTCAGCCCCAATTCCCGCTGGATCTGGCGGATCTGTTCGCGCAGGTGTTTGCGAATCCGCGCATCCAGTGCCGACAGCGGCTCATCGAGCAGCAGCAGGCGCGGCCGGGTGACCAGGGAGCGGGCGAGGGCGACGCGCTGGCACTGGCCGCCAGACATCTGGTGCGGATAGCGCCCGGCCAGGTCCTTGAGCTCGACCAGTTGCAGCACCTCCTGGACGCGCTTGTGGCTGTCATCGGCGTTGACCTTCTGCATGCGCAGGCCGAAGGCGACGTTCTGTTCCACAGTCATGTTGGGGAACAGCGCGTAGCTCTGGAACACCATGCCGATGTGACGCTTCTGCGGGCTCAGCGGCACGATATCCTGGCCGTCCAGCAGGATCTGCCCGCTGTCCACCGGCGTCAGGCCGGCGATGCAGCGCAGCAGGGTGGACTTGCCGCAACCGGACGGGCCCAGAAGGGTGACGAATTCGCCCTTGGCGATCTGGCAATTGATATCACTGAACACCGGGGTGGCGGCGTAGCTTTTTTGCAGGTGCTGGACGCTGACGAAGCTCATTGGCTTTTGTCCTTGTTCAAGAGGTTGGCGGCCCAGGTGAGCAGCAGCACGAAAAGGAAATAGGAAATGACCACGGCGCTGGTGAAATGCCCGCTGCTGTTGCGCATGTTGTTGAGGTACACCTGCAAGGTCTCGTAGCGCGTACCGACGAGGATATTGGCGAACACAAACTCGCCGAACAGGAATGAGAACGACAGCAGCAACGCGACCATCAGGCCCTTGCGCAGGTTGGGCAGCACCACCAGGATTGCCGCCTGCCAGGTGCTGGCGCCAAGCAACTGGGCGGCGTCCATCAGGTCACGCAGGTTGATCGCCTGCAGGTTGTTGGTGATCGCGCGGTACATGAACGGCAGCGCCACGGTGAAGTAGCAGCCGATCAGGATCCACGGCGTGCCGACCATCGCCAGCGGCCCCGAGCCATACAATTGCAACAGGCCTACCGATGACACCACTGGCGGCACCGCGAAGGGCAGCAGGATCAGGATGTTCATCAGCGCATCGAGCCTGGGGAAGTGGTAATGCACCACGAACAGCAGCGGCAGGATCAGCACCACCGACAGGATCAGCGCGCCGACGCATACCAGCAGCGATTGGCCAAAGGCATGCAAAAAGCGCGGGTCGCTCCACAACTGCACATACCACTTGAAGGTAAAGCCGGCGGGCAGGATGGTGGCCGACCAACTGCTGGCGAGGGAGTACACCAGGGTGCCAATCAGCGGCAGCACGAGGATCGCGAACAGCAGGTACACCACCACGCGATGATAGAGGGCGACGGGGCTGGCTTCAGCGCGAGACATGGTAGCTCCTCTTGAGCAGCAGTTGATGGACCACGGTGACCACGGTCATCAGCGCCACCAGGATCACGGCCAGGGCGCTGGCCATGTTCGGGTCCAGGGAAATATCACCGGAAACCATCGCCGCGATGCGGATCGGCAGTAAGTTGAAGTTGCCGGTGGTCAACGCATACACCGTGGCATAGGCGCCCAGGGCATTGGCCACCAGGATCACGAAGGTGCCCAGCAACGCCGGCGTCAGCACCGGCAAGCCGATGTGCCGCCAGTACTGCCAGCCATTGGCGCCCAGCAGTGCTGCGGACTCGCGCCAGTCTTCACGCAGGGCATCGAAGGCCGGGTACAGCAGCAACACGCCCAGGGGGATCTGGAAATAGGTGTACAGGATGATCAGGCCGGTCTTGGAGTACAGGTTGAAGTCCTGAATGATCCCGGCCTGCTTGAGCATGATGGTGATGCTGCCGTTGAACCCCAGCAGGATGATGAAGGCAAAGGCCAGGGGCACACCGGAGAAGTTGCTGGTCATGTTGGCGAAGGCGGTGACGAAGTTGCGCAGCGGCGAATCCACCTTGCGCAACGAGTAGCTGCCCAGCACGGCGATGATGATGCCGAAGACGCTGGAATAGAAACTCAGCTCCAGGCTGTACTGGATCGCCTGCAGGTAGAACTTCGAGCTGAAGATCTTGCTGAAGTTGGCCAGGCCCCAGCCGAACTCTTCCGATTGCAGGCTGTTGACCATCACCCAGAACAGCGGCGCGATCTGGAACACGATAAAAAACAGGGCGAAAGGCATCAGGCACAAGGCGGCCAGCCATTTACCACGGATCACTGAACTCACTTCAACAGCTCCTGGCAGACAGGTTTGTCGTGGGCAACGCCAAGCAGGGCGCAGACGGTGCCGCAGATATCGGTTTGCCTGGGCTGGGCCTCGGGCTCGAGGCTGAAGGCATCCCCGAAAACGAACAGCGGTACTTCGCGCTCCTCCGGCAGCAGGCCGTTGTGGGAGCGGTCGTTGTTCATGCCGTGGTCGGCGGTGACCAGCACCTGGTAGCCGGTGTCGAGCCAGCCTTGCAGATAGTCGGCGAGGATAATGTCCGCCGAGCGGGCGCTGTTACGGTATTGCGCGGTGTCGAGGCCGTACTTGTGGCCGGCGTCGTCGATATTCATCGGGTGTACCAGCAAAAAGTTCGGCGCGTGCTTGAGGCGCAGGCTTTCGGCATCGGCAAACAGGTGGGCGTCGGGGTAATGATCGCTCCAGTAGAAGTGCCCGTGCTGGATCGCCAGTGCCGGGTCGTCGGTATGCCGGTCGCGGGCGGCGATGAACGGCGAGCGGTTGTACAGCTCGCTGACCCAATGGTAGGCCGCCGCCGCAGTGGTCAAGCCCGCGTCGGTGGCGTAATGGAAAATGCTGCGCTGGTTGGACAGGCGCGAGACGTGGTTGTGGACGATACCGCTGTCGATCGGCGGCACTCCAGTGAGGATGCATTCGTACAGCGGGCGCGAGAGGGCGGGCAATTCGCATTCCAGCTTGTACAGCGCTGCACGCTCGGCGCCGACGTAGGCCTGCAGGTGCCCCATGGCATGCCGGGCAACCTCGTAGTTGAGGCCGTCGAGCACCACAAGGATGACGTTGTGCTTCATAGGGACAGGGGCTCCTCGGTGGTTCTGCTGGAACCAGATCAACTGTGGGAGCTGGCTTGCCTGCGATAACGGTGTATCAGCCGATGCAAGTGCTGAATGTCATACCGCTATCGCAGGCAAGCCAGCTCCCACCCTGGTCGTATTCCAGGGCTTATTGCATGTTGATGATGACTTCTTCCTGCCACTTCTGCGGCAAGCCCTTGGAGGTCTTCTCCCAGGCATCGGCGTCTTTGATCGGGGTCACGCCTTTGTACTGTTCGTTAGGCAGCAGCTTGGCCTGTACTTCGGCGGGCAGGGTCAGGTGCTCGGCACGAATCGGCCGTGCATTGCCCTTGGCCAGGTTGATCTGCCCGGCATCGCTGAAGATGTACTCGCGGGTCAGCTTGGCGGCGTTGGGGTGCTTGGCGTATTTGTTGATGATGGTGGTGTAGCCGGAAATCACCGAGCCATCCGATGGGATCAGCACCACGTAGTCATCCGGGTTGGCCATCTTGGCCTTGTAGCTCAGGCCGTTGAAGTCCCAGACCACGCCCACTTCCACTTCGCCTTTTTCCATGGTGGCAATGGTCGGGTTGGCCAGGGAGATACGCCCCTGCTTGGCGATCTCGGCAAACATCAGCAACGCCGGCTGGATGTTCTTCTCGTCGCCACCATTGGCCAGGGCTGCCGCCAGCACGCCATTGGCGGCCTGGGCGGCGGTGCTCACGTCACCAATCGAGACCTTGTACTTGCCGGTTTTCAGGTCAGACCACTTGGTCGGGACTTCGGAGCCGTGCAGCAGCTTTTTGTTGACGATAAACGCGATGGTGCCGGTGTAGGCCAGTGCCCAGTTGCCATCCTTGTCCTTGGCCCAATCCGGGATCTGCTCCCAGGTGCTGGGCTTGTAGGGTTGGGTCACACCCTGCTTGACCGCAATCGGCCCAAAGGCGGCGCCCACGTCACCGATATCGGCGCTGGCGTTGTCTTTTTCTGCGGCGAACTTGGCGATTTCCTGGGCCGAGCTCATGTCGGTGTCGATGTGCTTGAGGCCGTACTTGGCCGCCAGGTCTTCCCAGGTGCCTCTCCAGTTGGCCCAGTCATCGGGCATGCCGACGCTGTTCACAGCGCCTTCTGCCTTGGCGGCAGCTTCCAGGGTTTTCAAATCGGTGTCAGCGGCCATGGCGGCGGTGCACATGGCAATGGTCGAGCCTAACAGTGATGCCAGGAAAAGCTGTTTCATCCGAAGCTCCTTTGGGCGTTTTCAACGCTGCGATTTTTTGATGGCGCGGTTGGTTTGGTCTAGGTCAGCAATACACGAGCCAATTTAGGCGCGCTGGATGACAGTTTCATGTCGATGTCGTTTTCAAGGCACCTGGGCAGGCGCCTGCCGGGTAAGCGTAGACTAACGCGTGGCCCCCGTAATACCTGGACTTGGCCGGCGTATTGCAGGGTGTGTGAGGCAGCGGCGCAAGGCGCTGTCATCTGTCGGTCATGTGTGATGCCTAGGCTTGCACGCTATAGCCGCCGCCCATTCCAGGGGCATTTGGCGCACCCAAACAGTGCTGGCCTAGTCCAGATAGGTAACGTTGATGCGTGATGAGGCAACCAAAGCGGTGACAGCCATCGGCCTGGCGCTGCAAGAGCAGATCAGCCACGGTTTACTCAGCCCGGCGAGCAAACTGCCGGCCGAGCGCAAACTCAGTGAGTTGTTTGGTACCACCCGCATTACCGTGCGCGAAGCCTTGCTGCAACTGGAGGCCCAGGGCCAGATCTACCGCGAGGAACGCCGTGGCTGGTTCGTCTCGCCGCCCCGGCTGGCCTACAACCTGATGCAGCGCAGCCACTTCCACGCCATGGTCAGCGCCCAGGGGCGGGTGCCTTCTACCGAGGTGATTTCCGCGCGCCTGCAACCGGCTTCGGCCGCTGTTTGCGCATGGCTACAACTGCCGGCGCTGTCCAGTGTGATCCAGATCTGCCGCCGGCGGCGTATTGATGGGCGGTTGGTGTTGTATGTCGAGCACTACCTCAACCCCCAGTATTTTCCAGGGATCCTGGCGTGTGACCTGAACGAGTCGATGACCGAGTTGTACGCCCGTAAATACGACCTGCATTACGGGCGCGTACGCTTCGAAATTGTGCCGACCTCATTGCAGGTGGAAGCGGCAGCGGCCCTGAAGGTCTCGGCAGGCAGCCCCGGGCTGCGGATCGCCCGGGTCAATTACGATCAGCATCAGCGCCTGATCGATTGCGACCTGGAGTTCTGGCGCCATGATGCGATTCACGTCGGGGTCGATGTGACCTGAGCGTCCTGCGGCCCACTCGCCGCCGTCACCACCTGCACACTCAAGCGCGGCATCGCCAGGTCCATTCCGGCCTCATCCAGGTGGCGCTTGAGCGACAGGTTGAACGCCCGTGACACTTCCCACTGTTTGATCGGCGCAGTCTTGAAGCGCGCGCGCAGGATGGCGTTGCCAGATTCGAAGCTCTCCACACCCTGGAACTCCAGGGGCGACCAGATATTGCGGCGTTGCAGCGGGTCGGCGCGCATCTTTTGACCGACGTCGCGCATCAGCTTGATCGCGGTGTCGATGTCCATGCTGGCGGGCACCGCGACGCGGAAAATCGCATAGCCGAATTCCCGCGAGTAGTTCTTGATGCTCTTGATCTCGCTGAACGGGATGGTGTGCACGATGCCGTCGATATCGCGCAGGCGCACGGTGCGGATGGTCAGGCCTTCGACGGTACCGAGGTGGCCGCCGACGTCCACGTAGTCATCGATGGCCAGGGAGTCTTCGATGATGATGAACAGGCCGGTGATCAAGTCCGCCACCAGCGACTGCGCGCCAAAACCGATAGCCAGGCCGATCACACCGGCACCGGCCAGCAGCGGCGTGACGTTCATGCCCATGTTCGCCAGGGCGACGATGGCGGCGATGATAAAGATCGTCACGAACAGCACGTTGCGGATCAACGGCATCATGGTTTGCGCCCGCGCATTGGCCAGGCCTTTGCGCGAGCGGGTGAGGGCGTGGTGGATCGCGGTATCGCTAAGGATCCAGATCAGCCAGGCGAACAGCAGGGTGCCCGCGAGGCCGAACAGCTTGACGCTGATTTCATGCCCGTCGCCTTCGGTAAAGCGGATCAGCGACCAGCCCCAGACCCGCAGGCCCAGTTCGATGAACACCAGCCACACCACCAGGTGGGCGAGGGTATAGACGAAGCTTTTCAGGCGTTCGGAATACAGCGCATGGCGCTTGTGCCCGCGTTGGGGCTTGAGGGCATGGCGGCGTACCAGGCCGTTGATCACCATGCACAGCACCAGCAACACCGTGCACAGCAGTGACTGGCGCAAGGCGGTACTGGTATCGCCGGCCGACACGAAGGTGGCAAACAGCGAGATACCCACGAGCAGCAGCGCAGGCAGGTACCAGAAGGTGCCGATGATCTCGATGGTGTCGCTCAACGCGCGGCGGGTCAGGCGCCGGGACAGCGGCTGGTTGCGGATCAGATGTGCGATGGGCCGGCGAAAGCGCAGGATAAACACGCCGGTAGACAGCGCAGCCAGCACATTGGCGATGGTCGCGGCGCTGTGCGCCAGGTGGGTGCCCAGGGCTTCGGTCAGGCGCGGATCGCTCAAGGCCTCGCCGAAGGCGGCGAAGCTGCCGATCAGCCACAGCGGCCGAAATGCCTGGTGGCGCAGGATATATAGCGCCCGATGGCGGTGGGGGCCGTCGAGCACGGAAAAGGCAATGACGCAGATCGCCGAAAAGCACGTGCCGACCACCAGCGCGTACGCCAGCACCATCGCCAGGGACTTGCCCAGGGACGAGGGCAGGGCGTAACTGAGGTAGACGGTGATCACCAGGGCGATCAGCCAGGGCCCAAGTTTGCGCAGGGCAAAACGCAGCATGTCCCAGGTCTTGGGGTGTTGCGGCAATTCTTCACTGAGGCCAAAGCGCAGGCGCACCCGGTGGCTGAGCCAGATCAGCGCGGCGGCCAACAGGCTCCAGAGCATCAGCACTACGGCAAAGCCAAAGATGATCGGCAGCCATTCGCTGGCGGGCAGCATCAGTGCGCCCAGCTCGGCCTTGGCCTGGTCGAACTCGATAGACCAGCGGTTGAGCGGGCTGTCGGCGCCGGACAGTTGTTGTTCGAGGCTGGCCAGGGTGCCACCGATCAAGCCCAGCACCCCTTGCTCGGCCGCCGGCTGGGCTTTTTTCGTGGCTTCGCGCAGTTTTTTCAGGTCGGCCAGCAGCTTGGCGCGCTGCTGGTCGTTTTCCAGGTTCTTGATCACCTCGTCCAGGGACTGCCCCAGCGGTACGTCGGCTTGTGGCTGGGCTTTGCTGGTACTGCCCAGGATGCCTGGCAGGCCGACCGCCTGGGCAGGGGCGATGGGCAACAGGATCAGCAGGCAAAGGAGCAGGCAGTGTGGCAGGGCAAACAGACGGGCAAGCACGAGGCGGTCAACCTTGGAAACGACAGATCGACCGAGTGTACGAGGGCGCTATGCCCAATGCGAGTGCATTTGTTATTCGGCCAGTTTCGCGAGGATCCGGTAGACGATGGTGCCGAGGATCAGCAGCATGCCGACCCACATGCCAAACACACCAAGGTTCTTGTCGCGGAAGTTGAAGCCAACGGCCAGCAGGATCATGCCCGTGAGGATGGGGATAAGCATGGCGTGGAAGGCGGACATCGGGATCATGGTGGGGACGGCCTTGTCGTTGAGGGATGATGGTCAGTCTAGGCTGGATTGGCGCGGGGTGCCTTGATGTGTGTCAGATAGCGCCGCAGTGCGCTGGGAATCGCCATCGCGGGCAAGCCCTAATGCCGTTCAGTTAAGCGCAGATCCCCGGTGGGAGCGGGCTTGCTCGCGAAAGCGGTGGGTCAGTCAACATCAATGTTTGCTGGGCGGACGTCTTCGCGAGCAAGCCCGCTCCCACATTTGATCTTCGCTGCTTTGAGAACTGATCGGCATTAGGGCAAGCGCCGCCCCTCTCAGGGCAGGTCGCGGCTCGCATAAAACGCACTCAGCACCTTCACCAGATGCGCCAAATCGTGGCTGCCGCACAGTTCACGAATCGAATGCATGGCGAATGTCGGCAGGCCGATATCTACGGTGCGCACGCCCAGGTGGCTGGCGGTGATCGGGCCGATGGTCGAGCCACAGCCCATGTCACTGCGCACCACGAAGCTCTGTACCGGCACTTCTTCGGCCATGCACAGGTGGCGGAAGAATCCGGCGGTTTCGCTGTTGGTGGCGTAGCGCTGGTTGCTGTTGACCTTGATCACCGGGCCGGCATTGAGTTTCGGGCCATGGTTGGCGTCGTGCTTGTCGGCGTAGTTGGGGTGGATGCCGTGGGCATTGTCGGCAGACACCAGCAGCGACTTCTGAATGGCCCGTACGAACTCGTCACCTTCAGGCAGCAGACGACGCAGGGTCTGCTCCAGCATCGGCCCGTCGGCACCACAGGCCGAGCAGGAGCCGACTTCTTCGTGGTCGGTACACACCAGCACGCAGGTTTCGTCGGTTTCACTGGTGAGCAGGGCTTGCAGGCCGGCGTAGCACGACAGCAGGTTGTCCAGGCGGGCGCCGGCGATAAAGTCGCCATGCAGGCCAATCACCGCTGCGCCTTGGGTGTCGTAGAAACTCAGCTCGTAGTCGAGCACCACATCAGCATTCAACCCATGTTCGCGGGCCAGTTGGTCGGTGAGTACGGCGCGGAAGTCCACGCGCTCATCACCGGCAAACTGCGCAAGGATCGGCGGCAGCTCGGTCTGGGCATTGATCGCCCAGCCCTGATTGGCTTCACGGTTCAGGTGGATGGCCAGGTTGGGGATGATGGCAATCGGCAGCTTGAAATCGATCAACTGGCTTTCGACCTTGCCGTCACGCCGGAACGTCACGCGGCCGGCCAGGGACAGGTCACGGTCGAACCACGGTGCCAGCAGCGCGCCGCCGTAGACTTCCACGCCCAGTTGCCAGAAGCCCTGGCGTTGCAGCTCAGGTTGCGGCTTGACCCGCAGGCACGGGCTGTCGGTATGGGCGCCGACCAGGCGGATGCCGTCGTGCAAGGGCGACTGGCGGCCCATCTTGAAGGCGATGATCGAGGAGTCGTTGCGGGTCACGTAGTAGCGACCGTTGGTCTCGGTGGTCCAGGTCTCACGTTCGTCGAGGCGCTGGAAACCGGCGGCTTCCAGGCGTTGGGCCAGGGCCGCAGTGGCATGAAAGGGGGTGGGAGAGGCCTTGAGGAAGTCGATCAGGCCTTGGTTCAACGCTTCGCGCATAAGTAGCTCCAGACAGCAATGGCGCGAGTTTACCGTCCGATGTGATAAGTGCACAGAACAAATGTGGGAGCGGGCTTGCTCGCGAATGCGGTGTGTCAGTCGCGCAATAAGCTAACTGATCCACCGCATTCGCGAGCAAGCCCGCTCCCACATTTTAATTGCGTTTACCGATTAGAACGGCGCAGGGCACTCGAACCGCAAGCGCTCGCCGCTTTGCGGGTGGGTGAAGCTCAGCATGCTCGCGTGCAGGCACAGCCGTGGCCAGGCGGCCAGGGCCTGTTCGTGGGCATACAGGCCATCACCGAGCAACGGGTGGCCGATGGACAGCATATGCACCCGCAGTTGGTGCGAGCGCCCGGTAATCGGCGTCAGTTCCACCCGGCACCAATCCCCGCAACGCTCCAAGACTTTCCAGAAAGTCAGCGCATGCTTGCCGAACTCGTGGTCCACCACATGCCGCGGCTTGGTCGGTGGGTCATAGCGCAGCGGCAGGTCGATGCTGCCGCTGTCCAGTTCCGGCTGGCCCCAGCACAAGGCGGTGTAGGCCTTTTCGGTTTCGCGGTCGTGAAACTGGCGCGACAGTTCGCGGTGGCTGTCGGCATCCCTGGCCAGCAGGATGATTCCCGACGTTTCCCAGTCCAGGCGATGAACGATACGCGCCTCTGGGTAACCGTTTTCCTGCAGGCGGGTGATCAGGCAGTCCTTGTTGTCGTCGGCGCGACCTGGCACCGACAGCAACAGGGTAGGCTTGTTCACCACCAGGACAGCGTCATCCTGGTGAAGGATATGGATATTGGACAACGGCATTAAACAGCCTCGTAACAAACGCCAACGGCGGCTCGGCCACCCGGTTCCCCAAAGGGGATCAGGGTGACGGAGCCGCCGTGGCGACCGCCTGTTCGATCAACGATCAGGCAGGGTGATATTGAGTTCCAGAATCGAGCAGCTGCCGTCGTTTTCCAGGGCGACATGCACGTCATCGTTGCCGATATTGACGTACTTGCGGATCACCTCCACCAGTTCCTTCTGCAAGGCTGGCAGGTAGTCCGGGGTGCTGCGTTGGCCGCGTTCGTGCGCCACGATGATCTGTAGACGCTCTTTCGCTACCGACGCCGTGCTAGGTTTTTTGGTTGAGCGAAAGAAGTCAAAAATACTCATTGTTCAATTGCCTCCAAACAGGCGTGCCAAGAATCCTTTCTTCTCGACAGCAAGGAACCGATGGGCAACTTCTTTGCCCAGCAAGCGATCGACTGCATCGCTATAGGCTTGGCCGGCATCACTTTGGTCATCAAGAATGACCGGTACGCCTTGGTTTGAAGCTTTCAGTACCGCTTGAGACTCAGGAATCACCCCCAGCAAGCGAATGGCGAGGATTTCCTCGACGTCCTCAACGCCAAGCATTTCGCCGCTCTGGACGCGCTCGGGGTTGTAGCGGGTCAGGAGCAGGTGTTCCTTGATTGCGTCTTCGCCTTTTTCGGCGCGGCGAGACTTGCTCGACAGCAGGCCGATCATGCGGTCGGAGTCGCGTACCGACGACACCTCGGGGTTGGTCACCACAATCGCTTCATCGGCGAAGTGCATGGCCAGTTGGGCGCCTTTCTCGATACCTGCTGGAGAGTCGCAGATAACAAACTCAAATTGCTCTTTGAGGTCCATCAGGACTTTTTCAACGCCTTCCAGGGTCAAGGCGTCCTTGTCCCGGGTTTGGCTAGCGGCGAGAACATAAAGGTTCTCCAGGCGCTTGTCCTTGATCAGTGCTTGTTGCAGGGTTGCTTCGCCGTTGACCACGTTGACGAAGTCGTACACCACGCGGCGTTCGCAGCCCATGATCAGGTCGAGGTTACGCAAACCGACGTCGAAGTCGACGATGACTGTCTTGTGGCCGCGCAGAGCGAGGCCGGTACCGATAGCGGCGCTGGTGGTGGTCTTACCCACACCACCCTTGCCGGATGTAACCACGAGAATCTTGGCCAAGGTGTTTCACCCCTAAGGAAAAAGGACCTCTCAGTCCCTGAAAAACATCTCTTGAAACTCGCTGCAGGCGGACAGCCTTCGTAGGAAAAAGATGTGCTTCCCGTAGGGGAAACGCCAACTTTCAATTATTCCTACGCAAGTCTTGCCGGTTTCGCTGTGCTATCAGAGTCCAGAGATGCTTGGAAAATGCGGCAGTATCCGTTAAAGACGGATGATGTTCAACACATCGCCCGACAGGCTGACTTGTACCCCGGCCCCCCATAGCGGATCACGGCGCAAATCTTCCGAAACCTTGTACTGGCCGGCGATGGATACCAGCTCAGCGCTCAATTGCTGGCAGAAAATCCTTGCCTTGGTATCGCCCTTGACCCCAGCCAGTGCCCGACCGCGCATGGGGCCGTATACATGGATGTTGCCATCGGCGAGAAGTTCCGCGCCGGGACTGACCGGGGCGACCACTACCAGGTCGCCGCCCTGGGCGTAAATCTGCTGCCCGCCGCGTACGGGGGAGGTGATGATCCTTGTAGGCTTGATCGTCGGCTCTGGCGGTTTTTCCGGTTTTTTCTTCACTTCGCCTTCCACCGGGTCGAGCACACGCTCGCGGGCGCCGGACGGTGGCAGTACTGGCAGTTCAATGGCGATGGCTGCCGCAATGTCTTCGATACGGCTGGCGCGAATGGCCAGGGTGCGCAGGCCATGCTGGCGGCAAACACGCATCAGCCCGGGCAGGTCAACCGCGCCCTGGCCGGCCGGCAATTTGTCCAGGGCCAGCACCAGCGGCGCGTTGTTGAAGAAATTCGGGGCCAGGGCAACCTTGGCAGCGAGCTGGCGGTCCAGGGCATCAAGGTCGTTACGGGCCAGTTCCAGCACAGTAATGGCGAGCATGCTGCCTTTGAGCTGGAAGACGGGATCTTGGTCTAGCGATTCGGTTTGGCTCATGGTCGGCAAAGCGGCTTGTCACGAAAAGTGTCGAGACTTATAACGAGAACAACCGCTAGCCGCAAGCCGGGTCGAACCGTTGTAGAATGCGCGGCCCTGTCTTTACCGGAATCTGTAATGGATCGCCCGCGTTTTCGAGCTGTATTTTTTCACCCGCGTTTCTGGCTCCTGTGGCTGGGGCTCGGCCTGCTATGGCTGATCACTCAGTTGCCATACCGGGTGCTGCTGGGAATTGGTCGTGTGCTGGGTGCGTTTATGTACCGGGTGGCCGGTGAGCGCCGGCGCATTGCTGCGCGAAACCTGGAGCTGTGCTTCCCGCACCTGTCTGCCCAGGAGCGTAAACATTTGCTCAAGGAAAACTTTGCGTCCACTGGCATCGCCTTCTTTGAGATGGCCATGAGCTGGTGGTGGTCCAAACAGCGCCTGGCACGCCTGGCCCACGTCGAAGGTCTGGAGCACCTCAAGCAGGCGCAACTGGAAGGCAAGGGCGTGATCCTCATGGCCCTGCATTTCACCACCCTGGAGATCGGCGCGGCCTTGCTGGGCCAAAAGCACACCATCGATGGCATGTACCGTGAGCACGGCAACCCGTTGTTCGACTTTATCCAGCGCCGGGGCCGCGAGCGCCACAACCTTGATTCCCTGGCGGTCGAGCGCGAAGACGTGCGCGGCATGCTCAAGCTGCTGCGCGCCGGCCGGGCGATCTGGTACGCGCCGGACCAGGACTATGGCGCCAAGCAGAGCATTTTCGTGCCGTTGTTCGGCATCCAGGCCGCTACCGTTACCGCCACCAGCAAGTTCGCGCGCCTGGGCAAGGCGTTGGTGGTGCCATTTACCCAGCAGCGCCTGGCCGATGGCAGCGGCTACCGCATGGTGATTCATCCGCCGTTGCGCGACTTCCCCGGCGAATCCGACGAAGTCGATTGCCTGCGCATCAACCAATGGGTGGAAACCGCGGTACGCGAGTGCCCCGAGCAATACCTGTGGGCCCATCGCCGCTTCAAGAGCCGGCCACCGGGCGAACCCAAGTTGTACGAAAAACGCCGCTGAACAAACGGATTTCCCCGCAGCCCATGGAGTTATGCAATGCGCCCAACTGAACCGGTCACAGGCTTGATTCTTTCCGGCGGTGGGGCGCGTGCGGCGTATCAGGTGGGGGTACTGGCGGCGATTGCCGAATTGTTGCCGCCGGGGGCTGCCAATCCTTTTCCGGTGATTGTCGGCACCTCGGCCGGGGCGATCAATGCGGTGAGCCTGGCCAGTGGCGCCATGGATTTTGGCGCCGCCATCGCCCGCCTTACGGCGTTCTGGCAGGGCTTTCGCAGCCACTTGGTGTTGCGCAGCGATTGGCCGGGGGTGATTCACCAGGCCACTCGCTTCCTGGCCCGCAGCCTGCTGGGGCTGGGGGCACCGGTGCCGGTGGCGCTGCTCGACAGTTCGCCTTTGCGCGAATTGCTGCAAGAGAAGCTGCACTTCGAAGGCATCAACGAGGCCATCCGCAACAAACACCTGCATGCCGTCGCGGTAACGGCGTTTGGCTATGAGTCGGGGCAAGCGGTGACGTTCTATCAGGGCGGCGGCACCATCGACGCCTGGCTGCGCCACCGGCGCATTGGCCTGCCCACGCAGTTGACCGTGGAGCACCTGCTGGCCAGCTCGGCGATCCCGTTGCTGTTCGCACCGGTCAAACTCGACCAGGAATATTTTGGCGATGGCGCCGTCCGGCAATCGGCACCCATCAGCCCGGCGTTGCACCTGGGGGCCAGCCGGGTGCTGGTGGTGGGGGTCAGTGGCAACCCGCGCTCCATCGACCCTTCGGCGCCGCAGCAACGCACCTATACCGGCCAGGAGCCGACCCTGGCGCAGATCGGTGGGCATATGCTCAACAGCACGTTCATTGACAGCCTTGAGAGTGATATCGAGTTGCTGGAGCGCCTCAACCAGTTCGCCCATCTGCAACCGGCCGACAGCGCCGCGCGCGGGCTTTCGCCGGTCGAAGTGTTGGTGATTGCACCGAGCCAGCCCATCGACGAGATCGCCGCCCGCCATCGCCAGGAGCTGCCGGCGGCACTGCGTTTGTTTTTGCGTGGGCCAGGGGCGACCAAGACCAGCGGGGCGGGGGTGCTCAGCTATCTGTTGTTCGAGGCGGGGTATTGCAGCGAGTTGATCGAGTTGGGGCGGCGGGATGCGTTGGCCAAGCGCGAGGAGTTGCAACGGTTCCTGGGCCTGACCCCGAACTGAATCTGGGAGCAGGCTTGTGTGGGAGCGGGCTTGCCCGCGATGGCGGTGATTGAGCCGATAATTAGGCTGGCTGACACTCCGCTATCGCGGGCAAGCCCGCTCCCACAGGGGGCGTGTTGGGCCTTAGAAGTGGTACTTGACCAACAGGCTGGCCGTATCCTGGTTGGTCTCGAACGCGCCGCTGTCCTGGATCCCGTACTTGTTCTTCCAGTAGTCGTATTCAAAACCGACATACAACTGCTTGGCGCCCCAGTTCATGGCCTTGCCCAAGTCATATTTGACCTGCGGGTTGAAGTGCAAGTTGGCGTGATAAGTGCCACGGGCGTTTTTGTCGTTATCCACCACCCAGTCCATGAAGCCGTCGATCAGCACGTCGGAGTTGCCCACGGGAATGGTGTACGACCATACCGGCGTGATCTGCCATACACCGTCACCGGGGCGATTGCCTTCGGTCTGGCGCTGGTAGAAGTTCAACTGGAAGTAGTCGAAGCCCGGGATGTTCAGGTCGAATGCCGGGCCTACCAGGTAGGACTCGTTGTCGCCTTCGCCGAACTCGTAGGTGAACGCCAGTAATACATCTTTGATCGGTCCGAAGGACAAGTCTTTATCGAAGATCTTGCCAAACGACAGCCGTGGGCTGAACTCGCCGTAGTAAGTATTAGGGCCGACATTGCCGTCTTCCTTGCCGTTGTAAAAGATACGGTCGAGGAAGAAGAAGTTGTCGCCGTACTTCCACGCATCGGCATGTTCAAAGGTGACGGTTTGCTGGATCTCTGGGTTGACTTTGAAGTTCTTGCCCCACAGGTAAGTCAGGCTGTTGTTCTGCCACTGCAGCAGGTCACCCGCCATTGCCTGGCCCCCGGCCAGCAGGGATCCGGCCAACATCAGGCTGTTCACGGTACGTTTCATTCGGTTGCTCCCGAGCTAAAGTTTTATGGTTTTTCTTCTACGCAGGCGCTCTGGTGTGGCGCCTTTTGGTTCGCTGCAAAAATCGTCTGTTCGGTCAGCTTTAATGCTTTTAGCAAGAGCTGCGCCAAAGTGTTTGAAAAGCCAAAAAATCCCCGTCGGCTACATGGTATGCAGTCGGGTTCAGAGGACTTTTGCGCACTTTGGCAGCAGACATAAGGCCGGGATAAGTTGGCCTTTAAGTCAGCTTTTACATTCGCTGTTTTTTTTTGAGTCGATTCGAGCGGGCGCGGAGAATACTGGCTCCAGAGCCTGTGCTCAAGTGCGCTGTAAAAGAGCGCAGGGGGCGAGAATGGGGCACAGCGTGTGGCCGGCCCCAAGTCTGTGGTGTGCATGTTGATATTCCCTGTTCGAGTAACGAAGGAATCAATGCGTATGGGCGACTGCGGGGCGTTCTGAGCCGCCCAGAATGTTGAACAACACATTCAGCGACAACGCACTAAGCGTGGCCATGGCGATGCCGCTATGGGTAATCGGGCTCATCCACAGGGGCAACTGGGCGAAGAACTCCGGGCGTACCACCGGGATCAGGCCCATGCCGATGCTGACCGCCACCAGCAACTGGTTACGACGGTCGGCAATGTCGGCTTCCTGCAGGATCTTGATCCCGGTCGCTGCCACCATGCCGAACATCGCGATGGCCGCGCCGCCCAGCACCGCAGGAGGAATCGATGCCACCAGAAACGCCGCCTTGGGCAGCAAGCTCAGGACAACCAAAAAGGCCCCGGCCATGATCGTCACCGAACGGCAGCGCACACCGGTCATTTGCACCAGGCCGATGTTCTGGGCGAACGAGGAGTGGGTGAAGGTATTGAAGAACCCGGCAAAGAACGACGCGCCGGCATCGCACAGCAGGCCGCGACGCAGCATCTTCGGGGTGACTTCCTGGCCGGTGATCTTGCCCAGCGCGAGGAACATGCCGGTGGACTCGACAAAGATAATCACCACCACCAGGCACATCGACAGGATTGGCGCCAATTCGAACGTGGGCATGCCGAAGTGCAAAGGCGTGACCACTTGCAGCCACGGCGCCTGTTCCAGGCCGCCGAGGTCGACCATGCCGAGCAATCCACACAAGGCGTAGCCCAGGGCCATGCCGATCAATACCGAGATATTGACCCAGAAGCCGCGCATGAACCGGTTGATCAGCAAGATGGTGGCGAGTACCAGGCCGGCGATGGCCAGGTAGATCGGCGAGCCGAACTGCACGGCAGTGGCGCCGCCGCCTGCCCAGTTCACGGCTACTGGAAACAACGAAAGACCGATGGCCGTGATCACGGTACCGGTCACCAACGGTGGGAAGAAGCGCACCACCTTGGACATGAAGGGCGCGATGAGCATGCCAAAGAACCCGGCGGCGATGGTCGCGCCGAAGATCCCTTGCAGGCCGATACCCGGCATGCCCGCCATGGCGACCATGCTGCCGACGGCGGCAAAACTGGCGCCCATCATCACCGGCATGCGGATGCCCAGCGGGCCGATGCCAAAGGACTGGACCATGGTGGCGATCCCCGCCACCAGCAGGTCGGCGTTGATCAGAAAGGCGATTTCTTCACGGCTCAAGCCTGCGGCTTGCCCGATGATCAGAGGCACGGCCACGGCGCCGCCGTACATCAGTAGTACATGTTGCAGGCCTACCAGGATCAGTTGCAAAAGGGGCAGCCGCACCATGGCGGGTACGGCAGGAGTCTGCGGTTCTAACTGGGACATGCAACACCTCGGATCTTTTTTATTTTTGTGTTGTTTGGCAGTCAATTGCCAGGTGAAACCCAATCTTCAAAACACTGCACATTGCAAATGTGGGAGCTGGCTTGCCTGCGATAGCGGTGGTTCATTCACCCCTTCCGGTGCGTGATACACCGCTATCGCAGGCAAGCCAGCTCCTACAGTTTGATCTGCGCTAATCAGTTAATTGGTACGGGCTCCTTGATTGATCCAACTACCAATCAACTCCCGCTCCTGCTGGGTCATCTGGGTGATGTTGCCCAGCGGCATGATCTGGCTGGCAACCGCCTGCGCCTGGATGCGCGCCGCCTGCTGCTGGATCTGCGCCGGGGTATCGAACATCACCCCGGCCGGCGCGGCACTGAACAGCGGGCTGGTGGGCTTGGCCGAATGGCATACGGTGCAACGTTGTTCAATCACGCTGTGGACCTTGCCGAAATCCGTCGAGGCCTGGGCCGGCGCCGCTTCTGCCGCCGGTGCTGGCGCGGCGGGGGCTGCTGGCTTGAGGCCGCCACCCAGCGCCGTTTCCGGCAATGGCTGGTACTCGATGGCCGCTGGCGCCTTGGCCACGTCCGGTGCGGTAGCCACGGGTTTTGGACCTGTGACATAGGCCAGGCAGATCATCGCCAGGGCGCCGACCGGCAGGGTCCACGCGTATTTCTGGCTGTCGTGACGGGTGTTGAAGTAGTGCCGCACCAACACCGCCGCCACCGCGATCCCGGCCAGGATCAACCAGTTGTACTGGCTGCCGTAGGTGCTGGGGAAGTGGTTGCTGATCATGATGAACAGCACGGGCAGGGTGAAGTAGTTGTTGTGTCGTGAACGCAGCAGGCCCTTGGCCGGCAGTGCCGGGTCTGGCGTGCGGTTTTCTGCAATCGCTGCCACCAGCGCGCGCTGGGCCGGCATGATGATGCGGAACACGTTACCGACCATGATGGTGCCGATGATCGCCCCCACATGCAGGTACGCACCGCGCCCGCTGAACACCTTGCTGAAGCCGTAGGCCGCGCCGATCAACAGGATGAACAGGATAAAACCGAGCAGGGCAGGGCGTTTGCCCAGGGCCGAGTCGCAGAGAAAGGAGTAGATGAACCAGCCAGCGAACAGTGAGCCAATGCCCAGCAACACGCCTTCGGTGCCGCTCAGGCTGCTGCCGGGAGCCAGCAGGTAGAGCGTCGGGTTGAGATAGAACACCACGCAGAGCAGCGCGACGCCTGACATCCAGGTGAAATAGGCTTCCCATTTGAACCAGTGCAGGTTGTCCGGCATGGTCGGCGGGGCCAGTTTGTATTTTTCCAGGTGGTAGATGCCGCCACCGTGGATCGCCCATAAATCGCCAGCCAGGCCGTTTTTGGGGTTGACTCGGTTGAGGTTGTTTTCCAGCCATACAAAATAGAAAGACGCACCGATCCAGGCCACGCCAGTGATCATATGAACCCAGCGCACGCTAAGGTTCAGCCATTCCAACAGATGTGCTTCCACAGTCTTTACCTCTCGCCCGTCACCCTTGTTGTCGGGTGATCGGACCTTCTCTTATTGGTGGGGGGCGAGGATCAACCGCTCATCCTCTTTGAAAAAATGCTCATCGCAGTTATTGCCTGTGCCACTGCGATCAACCACCAGGAAGTCATCCCGCTTTTCGATCGTCAGCACCGGGTGGTGCCAGACGCCGCGATGGTAATTAATGCCCTGCCTGCCGTTGGTGACGAAGGCGCGGACCAAGCCTGATACAGGTGCATCGCCAACGGGCGCGACCACGATCAGAAAGGGGTTGCCGAGCAGCGGGATAAAGGCCTGGCTGCCCAGCGGGTGTCTCTCCAGCATGCACACGGTCAGCGGCATGTCCTGCGCGTCGGCGCGGAAGATGCTGATGATGGCGTGGTCTTCTGGCGTGGCGGTTTCTACCGTCGCCAGTTTATGAAAGCGCATGGTCGAGCCGTTGTTGATCATGAAGTGATCGCTGCCGTCGGTTTCGATAACGTCTCCGAAAGGGGCGAAGGCTTCTTTGGTCAAGGGTTCGATCATCAGTGTGCGCATGGCTGTCTTCTTATCCGAGTTCTGTGTTGTCTGGTCTATTGCTATCGCGGGCGAGCCCGCTCCCACAGGGGAATGCATTGCAAATGTGGGAGCGGGTTTGCCCGCGATTGGGTTCACCGCTTACTTAGCGACCTTGCCGAACACCCGCAGGCGGCTCACACCACCATCCGGGAATACGTTGAGGCGGATGTGGGTGATCGGGCCCAGTGCCTTGATCTGCTCGGCAAAGGTGTGTTCGGCGTGCATTTCCAGCTTCTGTGCTGGCAGCAATTCACGCCAGAACAGCGACTGGGTCTCGATCTGGCTGTCGGTACCGCCCTTGACGAACGCGCCCTGGATCGAGCAGGTGTCCGGGTAGTTGCCTTTGAAGTGCAGGGTGTCGACCACTACTTTGTCGATCTCGCCGGCATGCCCCAGCGCGACGATCACCCAATCGTTGCCTGGCGTGCGACGACGGGCAGTTTCCCAGCCATCGCCCATGTTGATGCCACGGCCCGGGTTGAGGATGTTGCCCATGCGCCCGAAGTGTTCGTCGGAACAGGCCAGCGCACGCCCGCCATTGAGGGAGGAGGCCAGGTCCACTTGTTCGTTGTCGCCCACGGCCGACCAGTCGCGGAACGGAATGCCGTACACGCGCAGACGGGCCACGCCACCATCCGGGTAGATGTTGAAGCGCAGGTGGCTGAACGCCTGGTCGTTATTGATCTCGTGGAAGTGATGGCTATTGCCCTGCAACTCAACGGCAGAGAGTACTTCGACCCACTGGGTGTTGGCATCGGGTTCGCCCGCAGCCAGGAAGCAGCCTTCCAGGGACGCCGATGGCGGGAAGTTGCCGGTGAAGAATGAAGTGTCGATGTCCACGCCCTTGATCGAGCCCGGTACGCCCAGGCGGATCACCGCGCTGTCGAAGCCTTCGAAGCGCTTGCGGCGTGACTCCCAGCCGTCCATCCACTTGCCGTTATCATCGAAAACGCCCTCCTTCCATACGGCCGGGGTCGGCTGGAACAGTCGGTTGGCGTCGGCGAACCAGTCATCGGTCACCGAGATGATCTTGGTGCCCAGGCGGGCGTCGGCCAGGTTGACGAACTTTTCGAAAGGTACGGCGTAAGCTTTCATTCTTCTTGTCTGCCTTAGATAGAGTGGCTTGGGATGCTTGCCAGGCCCTGGGCGTTGATCGATACGCTCGGGCCAGGTTTGCTAAAGGGTCAGTAATCGGAACAACGCGATCTTGTTGATCTCTGCCAGCGCACACTTGAACTCGGTGTCGACCGGGTGGTGGATGCGCGTTTCAAACGCTTTGAGGATCTGATGCCGGTTGCTGCCTTTTACCGCCATGATGAAGGGAAACTTGAACTTGGCCTTGTAGGCATCGTTCAGCTCGGTGAAGCGTGAGAACTCTTCGGCCGTGCATTGGTGAATCCCCGCGCCAGCTTGCTCATCGGTGCTGGCTTGGGTGAGTTGGCCCTGGACGGCCGCACGGCCTGCCAGGTCCGGGTGAGCGTTGATCAGGGCCAGTTGGCTTGGATGATCAGCACTCAACAGGATATCGCTCATGCGCTGGTGCAGGGTTTCGATCTGGTCGATCGAGGCATCCTGGCCCAGGTCGAAGGCCTTTTCGGCCACCCATGGCGAATGTTCGTAGATGTCGGCGAAGGCTGCGACGAATTCGTCGCGGCTCAGGGTCGACGGTTTCAAGGTCTGGAAAGCAGTCATTTGGCGGCTCCCTGGAAAGGGTGGACGTCGTGCCAGTGGCGGGCAATGTCGACACGGCGGGCGAACCACACCTGGTCATGGCCCTTGGCGTATTCGATAAAGCGCTTGAGGGCAGCCAGGCGCGCCGGGCGGCCGATCAAGCGGCAATGCAGGCCGATGGAGAGCATCTTCGGCGTCTCGGCCCCTTCGGCATACAACACGTCGAACGCGTCTTTGAGGTACTGGAAAAAGTCGTCGCCCTTGTTGAAACCCTGGACCTGGGTGAAGCGCATGTCGTTAGTGTCCAGGGTGTAGGGGATCACCAGGTGCGGCTTGCCGGTCGGGTTGTTGGGTTCCCAGTAGGGCAGGTCGTCGTCATAGGTGTCGCAGTCGTAGAGGAAGCCACCTTCCTCCATCACCAGCCGCCGCGTATTGGGGCCGGTGCGCCCGGTGTACCAGCCCAGTGGGCGCTCGCCGGTCAGCTCGGTGAGGATGCGGATGGCTTCGAGCATATGCTCGCGCTCCTGGGCCTCGTCCATGTATTGGTAGTCGATCCAGCGGTAGCCGTGGCTGCAGATCTCGTGGCCGGCGGCGACCATCGCACGGATCACGTCGGGGTGGCGCTGGGCGGCCATGGCCACGGCGAAGATGGTCAGCGGAATGTCGAATTCCTTGAACAGCTTGAGGATGCGCCACACGCCCGCACGGCTGCCGTATTCGTACAGCGACTCCATGCTCATGTTGCGTGCGCCTTGCAGCGGCTGGGCCGAGACCATTTCCGAGAGGAAGGCTTCCGACTCTTTGTCGCCGTGCAGGATATTGCGCTCACCGCCTTCTTCGTAATTGAGTACGAACGACAGGGCGATACGCGCCTTGCCTGGCCAGTGTGGATGCACAGGGTTACTGCCGTAACCGATCAGGTCGCGTGGGTAGTCAGCGCTCACTGCAGTCTTCCTTCTTGTTCGTGATCGATGGTGTGGCGGCTGTTGCGTCACAGCGATGGGCTGATTGTATACAACTTAATGGGCACTTTGTAAGCCTGTATTTCTGCATTTTTTCCAGACGGTCGCACCGGCCTATCCTTGCAAGAAACTTGCCCGACTGGTCAACTAAAATATGCGAACTCACCTGTAGGATGCGTCTTGCCAGCGATTGCATTCTTGCTGCTGCCCTATCTGCGGCTGATATACCGTCATCGTCGGCAAGCCGGCTCCGGCAGGGGGAGAGGGTGGTTGTTGAATTTATTGTGTACAATTTTTTTGAAAAGTGTCTTAATCAGCCATCGCCGGCTTTTTCAGTGCCCCACAAAGGTGCGGCCTCTTATTAATCGATGACACGGGAGCTCCGATCCATGGGACGACTGACCACACACGTACTGGACGCCGCGCACGGCTGCCCAGGCAGCGCCATCAAGGTTGAACTGTACCGCGTCGAAGGCGCGCAGCTGGAACTGGTTGCCAGCACCTTGACCAACAGCGATGGCCGTTGCGACGCGCCGCTGCTGCAAGGTGATGACTACCGCAGTGGCGTCTATCAGCTGCAATTCAGCGCCGGGGATTACTACCGCGCCCGTGGCGTGCAATTGCCCCAGCCGGCGTTCCTGGATGTGGTGGTGCTGCGTTTTGGCATCAGCGCCGAACAGGATCACTACCACGTGCCTTTGCTGATTTCGCCCTACAGCTACTCCACCTATCGCGGTAGCTGAGTCGTCACCTGGCTTCACACCCCCAAATGCTCTTCGTTGGTTTCGCCCGCTCACACTGCGGGCTTTTTTTTGCCCGCAAAAAGGCGGGTCATGAGCCAATGCCAGCGAACAAGAGGAGCCATTGTGGGAGCTCGACAGCTCCCACAGGGTTGTGTGTTAGCCCTTGAGCAGCGACGCTGCCCCGGCGCTGCCAAACAGCCCGGCACTGAAGCGATTGAACCAGCTCTGGCCCTTACCGGTGCGCAGGTAGCGCGCGGCACCATGGGCACCCAGGCCATAGGCCAGCTTGCACATCAGGTCCAGCACGGTCCAGGTGGCGATCATGATCAGCAGTTGTGGCAGGAACGGCTGCTGGCTGCTGAGAAACTGCGGCAGGAAGGCCGCAAAAAACAGAATGTCCTTGGGGTTACTGGCGCCCAGCACAAAAGCCCGGCCAAACAGTGCACGAAAACGTGGCACGGGCGCTGCCTCCGGCACCACGGCGCCCTGGGACGGCAGGCGCGATTGCTGCCAGCTCTGCCAGGCAAGGTAGAACAGGTACAGCGCACCGACGATCTTCAGCGCGCTGAACAACTGCTCCGACGCCAGCAACAGTGCGCCCAGGCCCAGGGCCGAGGCGCTCAACAGGCAGATCGAGGCAAACACCCCGCCCAGAAACGCCGGATACGAACGGCGCAGGCCGTAGTTCAGGCTGTTGCTGATCATCAGCAGCGACAGTGGCCCCGGAATCAGGATCACGATCAAAGCAGCGCCGCTGAACAGCAGCCAGGTTTCCACGCTCATTACATTCCTCCATACATGCAAAAGCCCCACCCGCAGGTGAGGCGGTTTTCGCCAGCTTGCGCGTTACAGGAACACAAACTTGGCGATAAAAATCGCGCACAGCACCCACAGGCTGATAGAAATCTGCTGGTACTTGCCCGTGCCGGCCTTGAGCGCCACGTAGGTGATAAAGCCCAGGGCGATGCCGTCGGCAACCGAGAAGGTCAGAGGCATCATGATTGCCGTGACAATCGCCGGAATGCTGTCGGTGGCGTCGTCCCACTCGATATGGGCCATGCCGCTCATCATCAGCATCGCCACATAAATCAACGCACCGGCCGTGGCATACGCAGGAATCATGCCCGCCAGCGGGGCGAAAAACATCGCCGCCACAAACAGCACGCCCACGGTCACGGCCGTCAACCCGGTGCGCCCGCCGGCCGCTACGCCGGCGGCGCTTTCCACATAACTGGTGACGGGGGGCACACCGACCACTGCGCCAAACACACTGGAGGCGCTGTCGGCTTTCAAGGCCCGGGAGAGGTTTTCGATCTTGCCGTCGGCATTCACCAGGCCTGCGCGCTGGGCGACGCCCATCAGGGTGCCGGCGGTGTCGAACATGTGCACAAACAGGAAGGCGAACACCACGCTGATCATGCTGACGTTGAACACACCCATCACGTCCATCGCCATCCAGGTCGGCGCCAGGCTCGGCGGGGCGGCAACGATGCCCTGGTAATGCACCAGGCCCAGGCCCCAGCCGGCCAGGGTGACGGCGATGATGCTGATCAGGATGGCGCCGAACACCCGGTGATAGCTGAGGATCGCGATCAGCAGGAAGCACACGGCCGCCAGCAGCGGGGCCGGTTCATGCAGGGAGCCGAGCTTGATCAGGGTCGCGGGGCTGGCAACGATGATGCCGGCGGTTTTCAGGCCGATCACCCCCAGGAACAGGCCTACCCCCGCGCCCATGGCGTGGCGCAGGCTCACCGGAATGCTATTGAGCAGCCATTCGCGGATGCGCGACAGCGTCAGGATCATGAACAGCACGCCCGAAATAAATACCGCACCCAGCGCGGTCTCCCAGGTGTAGCCCATGGTGCCGACCACGGTGTAGGTAAAGAACGCATTCAAACCCATGCCCGGCGCCAGGCCTACAGGCCAGTTGGCATACAGGCCCATCAACAGGCAACCGAGGGCTGCGGCGATGCAGGTCGCGACAAAGGCGGCGCCGTGGTCGATACCGGCGTCGGCCATGATGTTGGGGTTGACGAAGATGATGTAGGCCATGGTGATGAATGTGGTGAGGCCGGCGATCAATTCGGTCTTCACTGTGGTGCCATGCAAGCTGAGTTTGAACAGGCGCTCCAGCCAGCCCTGTTTGGTGGTTGAAAGGTCGGGCGGACTGAGGTCCAGGGTCGGGGCGTCGGATTTATGGCTTTCCACAGCAAGTACTCCTCAAGAGTTTTATTGTTATTTCCAGCGCCGGACACATGAGTGGGCAGCGGCGCTTTGAGGTACCAGCGGGCTTTGTTGACCAGTAGGTCAGGAACTCGCACGAAGCGAATTATGCTTTTGTATACAAAGAAAGCAAATAATGTTTGCGATTATGTGTGCAAAAAAGATGAAAGGCCAATTTCAGGGCAGGGTCAGGGCCTTGTTCACCGCCAGCCAGCCATTCACGGCGTCCTCGCCGGCCTCGGCAAAGGCGCGCTGCAGCAGCTTGACTTGCTCACGACGCAGGGCGTGTTCGAAGCGCTGGCCCTCTTCGGTCAAGTGCAGCAGGCGCTTACGTTTGTCGGTGGTCGAGGCCGTGCTGTCGACCAGGTGCATTTCCTGCAATTGGCGCAGCGGCATATTCAGCGCTTGCTTGCTTACCCCCAGCAACTCCAACAGTTGCTTGACGCTCAAGGCGGGGTAGCGGGCGATAAAAAACACGATGCGCTGATGCACCCGGCTCAAGCCCCGGCGTTCGAGCATTTCGTCGGCCTTGGCGGTAAAGGCCTGGTAGCCGAAGAAGAACGCTTCCATGGCGGCTTGCTGCGAGGTCTGGTTTTTAAGGTCAAGCATATTGACGTATCTACCTGGGGCGTCGTAATTTCGGTCAACCAGTTTGACGTATTTTCCCCAGCCTTTGCTACCGGTGACCTTATGGCTTTCTCTGAACGTGTTTCGCGCCTTAAAAGCTCCTTGATCCGTGAGATCCTCGCGGCGGCCCAACGCCCGCAGGTGATGTCATTTGCCGGTGGCCTGCCAGCCGAAGCCATGCTGCCGGCGCTGGATTGGCAAGGCATGCCGCCTGCCATGGGCCAGTACGGCATGAGCGAAGGCGAGCCGCAATTGCGCGAATTGCTGGCGGCCGAGGCGCGGGCGCTGGGGGTGGCCTGTGATGCCAGCCAGGTCCTGGTGGTCAGCGGTTCGCAGCAAACCCTGGACCTGGCGGCCAAGCTGTATATCGACCGAGGCACGCAGATCCTGCTGGAAGGCCCGACCTACCTGGCCGCCTTGCAGATCTTCCAGCTGTTCGGTGCCGATTGCCTGAGCGTGGAGCTGGAAGCCGACGGCCCGAACCTGGCGGCGCTGCGCAGCAGCCTGGAACGTCATCGCCCGGCGTTCATCTACCTGATCCCGACCTTCCAGAACCCCTCGGCCGTGCGCTATAGCCAAGCCAAGCGCGATGCGGTGGCGGCGCTGCTCGATGAGTTCGGCGTGACCCTGATCGAAGACGAGCCCTATCGCGAGCTGACCTTCGACGGTGGCAGCGCGCGGCCGATTGTCAGCCAGTTGCGCAAGGCCAGCTGGATCTACACCGGCACCGTATCCAAAACCCTGCTCCCGGGATTGCGGGTCGGCTATCTGATCGCCAGCCCCGACCTGTTCCCCCCTCTGCTCAAGCTCAAGCAGTCGGCGGACCTGCACACCAACCGCGTTGGCCAGTGGCAGGCCATGCAGTGGATCGGCACCGAGCGCTACCAGCAGCACCTGGGGCAACTGCGCAGTTTTTATCGTGAGCGCCGCGATGGGTTCCAACTGGCGCTGACCCGGCATTTCCAGGACTTGGCCGACTGGCAAGTGCCCCAGGGTGGATTATTCTTCTGGCTGACCTTGAAACAGCCCCTGGATACCCGCACCTTGTTGGCACAAGCGCTGGACCAGGACGTGGCGTTCATGCCCGGTGAACCGTTCTTTGCCGAGCCGGACCAGCACCACGGGCACCTGCGGCTCAATTTCAGCCACATCGACCCGGCGCGCCTGGACGAAGGTCTCAAGCGTCTCGCGGCGGTGATCCGTCAAGCACAGCGCGCGCAAGCGGCATAAGGGGAGCTTCATGTACAAGGTTTATGGCGATTACCGCTCGGGCAACTGCTACAAGGTCAAGTTGATGCTCAACCTGCTCGGCATCGCGTATGAGTGGGTGAATGTCGATATCTTGAACGGCGACACACAGACCGCCGAGTTCCTGGCGAAGAACCCCAACGGCAAGATCCCGGTCCTGGAGCTCGAAGACGGCACCTGCCTGTGGGAATCCAACGCGATCCTCAACTTCCTCGCCGACGGCAGCGAATTCCTGCCCAGTGAACCGCGCCTGCGTACCCAAGTATTGCAGTGGCAGTTTTTCGAGCAGTACAGCCACGAGCCGTACATCGCGGTGGCACGGTTTATCCAGTTTTACCTGGGGCTGCCGGAAGATCGGCTGGAGGAATACAAGACCACCCACAAAGGCGGCTACAAGGCCCTGCGGGTCATGGAAAAACAGCTGCAGGCCACGCCATACCTGGTGGGCGACCAGTATTCGATCGCCGATATTGCGCTATATGCCTACACCCACGTGGCCCATGAGGGTGGTTTTGACCTGAGCCCTTATCCGGCCGTACAAGCCTGGCTTGCCCGCGTGGCCAGCCATCCGCGGCATGTGCCGATGCTCGACTGATAGGCGCGATCTAAATGTAGGAGCGGGCTTGCCCGCGATAGCGCAGGCTCAGTTGATGAATAACTGGCTGATACACCGCTTTCGCGAGCAAGCCCGTTCCCACATTTGGACTGTGTTTGCTGTCAGATCGCGGCGAAGCGCTTGTCCAGGTAATCGATGATCACCTTGGAGTCATACATCCAGGTGGTCTGGCCGTTTTCTTCGATACGCAGGCACGGCACCTTGATCTTGCCGCCTTGGGTAAGCAGCGTCTGGCGGTCTTGCTCGTTGTTCTTCGCATCCTTGAGCGCCACCGGCACATTGAGGCGGTGCAGGGTGCGGCGGGTCTTCACGCAGAACGGACAGGCGTGGAATTGATACAGGGTCAGGCCCTTGGCCGCTTCATTGACCTGCGCCTGTTGCTCGGCGGGGCGCTGTTTTTTCCGCGGGCGGGTAAGGAAGTCGCCCGCGATGATGACGTGGCCGAGGCCCACTCGAAGTGCTTTGACGAACATGGCTGAAACCTCTTGCCCATGACAGAAGGGGCCGCAGCTTACCTGATTTCTACAGGCGAAAAAAAACCGGCGATGAATGCCGGTTTTTTCTGACGCAGCCTGTTACTTGATCAGGCTGAGGAACTCGCTGCGGGTCGCCGCGTTTTCGCGGAACTCGCCCAGCATCACCGAGGTGATCATCGACGAATTCTGTTTCTCCACACCGCGCATCATCATGCACATGTGCTTGGCCTCGATCACCACCGCAACGCCCAGGGCACCGGTCACCTGCTGGACCGCTTCGGCGATCTGGCGGCTGAGGTTTTCCTGGATCTGCAGGCGACGGGCATACATATCGACGATCCGCGCGACCTTCGACAGGCCCAGGACCTTGCCGCTGGGGATATAGGCGACATGGGCCTTGCCGATGAACGGCAGCAGGTGGTGTTCGCACAGCGAGTACAACTCGATGTCCTTGACCAGCACCATTTCACTGTTGTCGGAGCTGAACAGGGCACCGTTGGTGACCTCTTCCAGTGTCTGCTCATAGCCGCGGCAAAGGTACTGCATGGCCTTGGCGGCACGTTTTGGCGTGTCGAGCAGGCCCTCGCGGGAAACGTCCTCGCCGATTTGGCCGAGGATCGCTGTGTAATTCTGTTCCAGGGACATGAAACTACCTGTGGGATTTTCGCAAAGTGCAAGGGTACGGTGGCCGGCAGATCGCTGCAAGCTTGGGTTACTCGTCACGCCCTTCGAGCATCGTGCGCTTGAGCATCACATACACCGCCCCGGCACCGCCGTGGCGTGGTTGGCAGGAGGTGAAGCCGAGCACCTGGGGATGCTGGCGCAACCAGGTATTGACGTGGCTCTTGATCATCGGGCGCTTGCCGTCCAGGCGCACGGCTTTGCCGTGGGTCACGCGCACGCAGCGGATTTCGAATTTGGTGGCTTCGGCCAGGAAGGCCCACAGGGTTTCCCGGGCCTTTTCCACGGTCATGCCGTGCAGGTCGAGGCTGCCCTCGAAGGGGATCTGCCCGGCCTTGAGCTTGCGCACCTGGCTTTCCTGGACCCCATCGCGGGACCACATCAAATCGTCTTCGGGGCCTACGTCAATCACGAACTGGTCCGACAGACCGTCCACCGTGGTGGCGTCAGTGCGCACCGTGGCCGCCTGGCGCAGCTTGGCGATCTGCGCGCGGTCGGCCTTGGGTTTGCCGGTGTCGGCGCGGTCGTGCTTGATCGGCTTGACGCCGCGCAGCTCGTTCTTGAACAGGGAAAAATCGTCGTCTTGCATGTCAGCCTCCGCGCAGGGCGGGCAGTTTACCCAAATCGAGGCGGTTGATGCGGGACAAAACGCTATCAGTGTTCCCTCAATCGTGCTTTTTCATCAGGTGCGAAGCAATGTTCAGTGCCAGGGGCTGGCGCATACGGCGTCGGCAACGGCGCCACAACCAGACACCCAGCCACAGGATCAACAGCCCGCTGCCCAGCAGCACGGCGGCACCGCCCGGGCTGGCATTCAGTTCGCCCAGCGCGGGCGAGTGGCCCAACAGGCCGGCACCACCGGCCAACGCAAGCAGTAAGCCAAACAACGCGAGCAACGCGGCAAATGCCACGCCCAGGCGCAGACGCCAGTTGCTCGGGCCCTTGGGGCGCAAGCGACGAGCGTCAAAACCATCGGATATCTTCATTCCGACCTTTCCTCCAGGGTATCGGCCCTTCGACCGGAAGATAAACAACTTGTTCCGGGCTGGGAGGCAATTGCGGTAAATGACAGGCTTTAGCGGATGAGCGGGGCCGTTGCGGTGGCCGCGCCGCTCATCGACAGGGCGATCAGATCAGATCTTGGGTCAGGGCGAGGGTGGCGAAGTTGTCGGCCATGATGGCCATTTCGGTCTGCTGGACATGTTCGGCGCTGAGGATGCCGCCTTTGTAAGGCAGGTCACGGGTGGCGCAGGCGTCTTCGACCAGGGTGCAGCGAAAGCCCAGGTTCTTCGCCGCGCGCACGGTGGTGCTGACGCTGGAGTGGCTCATGAAGCCGCAGACGATCAGGTCCAGGGAGCCCAGGTCCTGCAGGGTTTTTTCCAGGAGCGTGCCGTGGAAAGCGCTGGGCAGCAGCTTGCCGATGATGGTTTCGTCAGCTTGCGGCTCCAGGCCGGGGATGAACTCGCCGCGCTCGCCCTGGGGGTCGAACAGGCCACCAACGGTGCCCAAGTGGCGGACATGCACGATGGGCCGCCCGGCCCTGCGTGCGGCAGCGCTCAGTTGCTTGATATTTTCTACGGCGGCGTCCATGCCTGACAGGGCGAGCGGGCCGCTCAAATATTCTTTCTGGGCATCGATGATCACAAGGGTCGCGTGGCTCAAATTGGCCGGTGCGTAACCGCGACCGCTGAGTTGAAACATCGTCTTTGGAACGGACATTCTGGGGCTCCTGTGAGTGGGGCTTTTGCGACATTGTCCTCTGGCTGAGCGGTTCTGTGAATCGCTACTAACGTAAGGTGCGCCGTTGTTGGCCTACAGCCATGTCAAGAGGGACTGCGGTGTAACAGAAAAACCTTGAATCAGGTTAAATCCGACGTGTCGCAAAGGTTTTTCATACATCGTCCGTACAGCTTAAGGCTGTTAGAATTGCCAGTCGTTTTTTCCTGGAGCTTGCCCCCGTGATCACTTCCCGCCTGCGCACCTTGCGCGACCATATCCGTTGGGCTGTCAGCCGTTTCCATGGGGAAGACCTGTTTTTTGGCCATGGTACCGACAATGCCTGGGACGAAGCCCGGCAATTGGTGTTGGGTGCGCTGCACCTGCCTTGGGAAATTGCCGACAGCTATTTGGACTGTAACCTCGAAGAAGAAGAGATTTCCCACGTACAGCGCCTGCTGCATCGGCGTATCCACGAGCGTGTGCCCACCGCCTACCTGTTGAAAGAGGCCTGGTTCTGCGGCATGTCGTTTATTGTCGACGAGCGTGTGCTGATCCCGCGCTCCCCGATTGGCGAGTTGATCGAAAACCGTTTCGAACCCTGGCTGGCCCAGCCACCGGCGCGCATCCTCGACTTGTGCACCGGTTCCGGTTGCATCGGCATCGCCTGTGCCTACGAGTTCCAGGAAGCCGAAGTGGTGCTGGGGGACTTGTCCTTCGAAGCGCTGGAAGTGGCCAACCAGAACATCGAGCGCCATGGCGTCGACGAGCGCGTGTACACCGTGCAGGGTGACGGCTTCGACGGTTTGCCCGGCCAGCGCTTCGACCTGATTGTGTCCAACCCGCCGTATGTCGATGCCGAAGACTTTGCCGACATGCCCGACGAATACCAGCACGAGCCCGAGTTGGGCCTGGCCTGCGGTGACGACGGCTTGAACCTGGTGCGCCGGATGTTGGCCGAGGCGGCCGACCATCTGAGCGAGAAGGGTTTGCTGATTGTCGAGGTGGGCAACAGCCAGGTGCACGTTGAAGCGCTGTACCCGGAAGTGGATTTTGCCTGGCTGGAGTTCCAGAACGGTGGCCATGGCGTGTTCATGCTGACGGCGCAGCAGTGCCGGGAGCATCAGGCGGTGTTTGCCTCCAGGGTCTAACCCGGTCCATGTAGGAGCTGGCTTGCCAGCGATGGCATCAACTCGGTGTAGCTGATACACCGAGTCGTCCGCATCGCAGGCAAGCCAGCTCCTACATTTGGTTTGATCAGTTAAAGCGTGTTGTCAGCGGTGCGTCGCAATCCAGATCAACAGCCCCGCCTGGAACACGGTGAACGCCACCAGGCAGGTGATGGTGAAACGCAGGCCGCTGTCCTCGCGCTTGAACTTGATGACCTTTTCTTCTTCGTGGCGCAGCTTCACTTCCTGCTCCGCCAGGTTCTGCTCAGCCTGTTGCAGCATCTGCGCGGCTTCGAGGATTTCCACGAACTGCACCTTCTCGGTGTTCCAGCTGTCCAGCACTTCGCTGACCTTGCCCGGCTGCACATGCCCCTTCAGATGCTGGACATCGGCATAGGCCACATCAAATCCCTGGATCCGCAAAAAGTGGTCGCGGCGCAGGCGGGTGGCTTCGTTCAATGCATCCTTGTTCGCCAGGTCCACGCCGTCGACGCGATAGTGCGACCACTTCTTTTTCGCCCATGCGGCACCCTGGGCCACCAGGAAGCGGCCCAGGCCTCGGTTGGCCGGCTCGATTTCCAGGCTGTTGCCCGGGCCAAAATGCACGCGGTGGGTGGCGTGGTCGACCCACACGTCCAGGTGATTCTGTTCGCGTCGCACCCGTTGGGCGGGTAATTGGATGACCATGCGCAGCAGGCTGTGGTCCTTGTTGTTGCGCTCGGCATAGCCAAATTGCACAAAGCGCAACGGTCGGGCGCCGGTGGCGCGGTCGGTGGCCAAGGGTGCCAGGCGCAGCATCTTGAAGTGTTCGGCCTCAACCTCTGCCCACGGCAGCGCAGCCGCAGCCGCCGCTTCGGTGTCGGCGGTGGTTTCGGCGGGAGGTTGTGGTACTGCTTCGGTGTTCGTCATTCGGCGCGATCCTGTCCAAGCCCAGCAAGTCGACAGGCTTTTTGCTGTCGACCCTGTGCTTATCGGCCGTTTTCTCCAGGACTGGAGGGGCAATAGTCGCTTATCGGGGGCGAAGTCCGTCGATAAAGCCAACCAGGCGCCTGCCCAGCGCATCGGCGAGGGGCAACTGCGGGTCGTTGTAGGAGCTCAATTGCTGTTTCACATCGTTGGGTACGATGCGCATCACGTGGTTCATGCCGGGGATCACCGCCAGTTCTGCGTCGGGTTTGGCCTGCTTGAGCCTTTCGGCATCGGCCACTCCCACTTGCAGGTCGGTGGTGCCCTGGACGATCAGGGCCGGCATCGTCAAGCGGGCGAACGCCGCGGCGGGGTCGGCACGAAACAGGCTGATCAGGTATGGCTGCACGCTGGGACGGAAAATCCCTTGCAGCGGGCCTGGCACATCGGCATCCACCTGGCCGGCCTTGAGTCGATCAAGGATTTGGTTGCTGCGCAGCAGCAGGGCCGGCGGCATGTGATCTGCCAGTTGCTGGCGAATCACCTGGTCTACCGGGCGGGCACTGCCGGACAGGGAGATCACCCCGGCAGGCTCGAGTTCAGGGGCGGCGAGGGCAGCCACCAAGGCGCCCTCACTGTGGCCCAGTACCACCAGGGGGCCGAAACGTGGATCGGCCTTGAGCAATTGGCCCCAGGCCACCGCGTCGGCCACATAGGCGTCCAGGGTCAGGTTGCGCTCGTCGGGTGTGGCCTTGAGGCTGGCGGCCACGCCGCGTTTGTCGTAGCGCACGCTGGCAATGTTATGCCGGGCCAGGACCCAGGCCAGGCGCTTGAGGCTGTCGTTGCGTGCGCCTTCGGCGCTGTTGCCGTTGCGGTCGGTGGGGCCGGAGCCGGCGATGATCAGCACCACGGGCACCGGTTTGTCAGATTGGGGTAGCAACAGAGAGCCAAACAACTCGCCGCTGCCGGTGTCCAGGCTGATGGGGCGTTGCAGCACCACAGGGCTGGCGGCGTGAGCGACGGTACAGAACAGGGTGAGGGTGAACAGCAAAACTCGCAGCATCATCGCGCCATCATGAGGAAGGTGCCGGTTGGACCAACGTCTACCGGGAAGGTTTCGAGGATGAACTACTGGGTGAGCCTGCGTATACTGGCGCGCTTAGTTATCACGGTTGAGTTGATTCAACTGATTTCACGGAGCGCTCTGCATGTCCGGCAATACCTACGGCAAGCTGTTCACTGTCACCACCGCGGGCGAAAGCCATGGCCCGGCGTTGGTCGCCATTGTCGACGGCTGCCCGCCCGGCCTTGAGCTGTCCCTGGACGACCTGCAGCGCGACCTCGACCGCCGCAAGCCTGGCACCAGCCGCCACACCACCCAGCGCCAGGAGCCCGACGAAGTCGAAATCCTCTCCGGCGTGTTCGAAGGCCGCACCACCGGCTGCGCCATTGGCCTGCTGATCCGCAACACCGACCAGAAGTCCAAGGACTACTCGGCAATCAAGGATCTGTTCCGCCCGGCCCACGCCGACTACACCTACCACCATAAATACGGCGAGCGCGACTACCGTGGCGGTGGCCGCAGTTCGGCGCGGGAAACCGCAATGCGCGTGGCCGCCGGGGCCATTGCCAAGAAGTACCTGGCAACCCAGGGCATTGTGATCCGTGGCTACATGAGCCAGTTGGGCCCGATCGAAATCCCGTTCAAGAGCTGGGACAGCGTGCAAGACAACGCCTTCTTCAGCCCCGACCCGGACAAGGTGCCGGAGCTGGAGGCCTATATGGACCAGCTGCGCCGTGACCAGGATTCGGTGGGCGCAAAGATCACCGTGGTCGCCGAAGGGGTGATGCCGGGCCTGGGCGAGCCGATTTTCGACCGCCTGGACGCCGAACTGGCCCACGCGCTGATGAGCATCAACGCGGTCAAGGGCGTGGAAATCGGCGCCGGTTTCGCCTGCGTGGCCCAGCGCGGCACCGAGCACCGCGATGAGCTGACCCCAGAAGGTTTTGTCAGCAACAATGCGGGCGGCATTCTTGGCGGCATCTCGTCCGGCCAGCCGATTGTGGCGCACCTGGCGCTCAAGCCGACGTCGAGCATCACCACGCCGGGGCGCTCCATTGATGTGCATGGCAACCCGGTGGACGTGATCACCAAGGGCCGCCATGACCCGTGCGTTGGCATCCGCGCCACGCCGATTGCCGAGGCAATGATGGCCATTGTGCTGATGGATCACCTGCTGCGGCACCGTGGGCAGAATGCCGATGTGCGTGTAAGTACCCCGGTACTGGGCCAGCTGTGACGGTCTGACCGTGACCGCACTCCCGTACTGGCGACTTTCCAGCTTCTATCTGTTCTATTTCGCCCTGCTGGGGGCGACGGCGCCGTTCCTGGCGCTGTACTTCCATCATCTGGGGTTCTCCAGCGCGCGTATTGGCGAGTTGGTTGCAATCCCGATGCTGATGCGCTGCGTGGCCCCCAATATCTGGGGCTGGCTGGGGGACTACACCGGTCGGCGCCTGGCCATCGTGCGTTTTGGCGCGGTGTGTACGCTGCTCAGTTTTTCGCTGATCTTTGTCAGCCAGAGCTACGCCTGGCTGGCGCTGGTGATGGCCCTGCATGCGTTCTTCTGGCACGCGGTATTGCCGCAGTTCGAGGTCATCACCCTGGCGCACCTGCAAGGCCAGACCTCTCGCTACAGCCAGGTCCGCCTGTGGGGTTCGGTGGGGTTCATCCTCGCCGTCGTCGCCCTGGGGCGGCTGTTCGAGGCCCTGAGCCTGGATATCTACCCGGTGGCGATCGTATTGATCATGGCCGGTATCATCGGTGCCAGCTGGTGGGTGCCCAATGCCCAGCCGGCTGCCACGGGCGAGCGCGGTGCCGGCGACGGCTTCCTGCGGCAACTGCGCAGCCCAGGTGTGCTGGCGTTTTATGCTTGTGTCGCCTTGATGCAAATGAGCCACGGCCCGTACTACACCTTCCTCACCCTGCACCTGGAAAGCCTCGGTTACAGCCGTGGCGTGATTGGTCTGTTGTGGGCCCTAGGCGTCGTGGCGGAAGTGCTGATGTTCATGGCCATGAGCCGGATTCTCTCGCGCTTTTCGGTGCGCCGGGTGCTGGTGGCCAGTTTCCTGTTGGCGGCGTTGCGCTGGTTGCTGCTGGGCGCGTTCGCCGAGTTCCTGTGGGTGCTGCTATTTGCCCAATTGCTGCATGCTGCAACCTTTGGCAGCTTTCATGCAGCGGCCATCCAATTTGTGCAGCGCAGCTTCGGTGCGCGCCAACAAGGTCAGGGCCAGGCCCTTTACGCCGCGCTGGCCGGTACCGGCGGCGCGCTGGGCGCCTTGTATTCCGGGTATAGCTGGAACCAGTTGGGGCCGACCCTGACCTTCAGTATCGCCAGCCTCGCAGCCCTGGCCGCTGCGTTGATCATGGCGCAGCGCTTGCCCGAGGAGCGGCCGTGAGCCCGGCCCATCATCTGCAGACTCTTACCGCCCGAGGACCCTTTTTATGAGCATTCTTTGCGTTTATCACGTTTCTACCCCGGACACCCCGAACAAGGTCCTGACCCACGCTGACGATATTGCCTCGACCCTGGCCGAGCAGGGCGTGGGTTTCGAGCGCTGGCAGGCGAGTACCCGTGTCGAGGCCGGCGCCAGTGCGGCCGAGGTGAGCGCAGCGTACCAGGCGCAAATCGACACCTGCATGACGGCACACGGTTATGCGCAGGTGCAGGTGTTGAGCGTGAGTCGCGAGCATCCGCAAAAGGATGCCGTGGCTGCAGGTTTGCGCGACGAGTATCGCCATGATGCCGACGAAATCCGCCTGTTTGCCGCCGGGCGTGGGTTGCTCGGCTTGCACATCGACGATTACGTGTACACGGTGCTCTGCGAAAAACACGACCTGCTGCGCATCCCTGCCGGCATGCCGCGCTGGTTCGACTTGGGGGAAGAGCCGCGCGTGGTCGCGATCAGCCTGTTCCAGACGGCGTCCGGGGCCGTTGCGCAAGTAAGCGGCAGTGACATCGCCCAACATTTCCCTGGGTTGGATGATTGACGTTAGTTCACTCTCCGAAAACTTATTCAATACACCTAAGTTGGAAAAGTTTGTGGGAATGGGCTCTATAGTTTGTAAGTTCCAGCTATTTGTCTGTGGGTCGATGTGTTAATCCCAGGCTTTATGTAACTCTCCCGTCGCTGTGTATTTCGTCTGTCAATAGGAGGAATCCGATTATTGGCAGTGCAAATCAATAAGAGACGGAGAGGTATGTATGAGCAGCCCAGAGGAGCCAACCCCATCCGTGGAGCCTGCGGCAGACGAAGCCTGTGTACAGGCATGCGACGGCCAGGCCGGCGGCGCGCAACTGGCGTTGCCGGATAAACCGTTGACCGCCAAGGAGTTGGAAATACTGCGCTGGGCCACGGAGGGCAAGACAGTGTGGGAAATCAGCCGGATCCGCTGTGTCTCACAGGCCACGGTGAAGTTTCATTTGCGCAATATCTACAGCAAGTTGCACGTCAATAACCGGGTCCAGGCGGCAAGCGAAGCGATCCGGCGCGGTTTATGCGGGTAAAAAAAGGGCCGTGAAGCGCAACGGCTTCACGGCCCTGGGAAACAAGCTGGTACTCAGGCCGAGTGGTAGGTCGGCAGGGCAAAGCGGTGCTGGCTTTGCAGCATCGAAATCTGTGGCAACTCGCTGGCCTGTTCTGCCAGGTCACGGCGGATCGCGCTAATGACCCAGGTCAGTTGGTCGGCGGTGTGCAGTTGCTGGTACGAGATCGAGCGCTTGATCTGCTTGCCCTCGGTGTTGCGCAGGGTCAGCAGGATGCCACCGTCGGGACGTGGCTGGGTGGTGACGTCGTAGTTGGAGAATACAGAAGCGAATTTGTCTTGGATCAGGCTCATGTCTATCGGCTCCATTGGCTCGTGTTGTGCGGCATGGAGTGATAGGTGCAGTGATTGTGCCAGTATCGCTATTTATAAAAACATCATATAAATCAGCATCTTATAAAAATTCGAAATTTTCAGATTCGTGCAATATGCATGAATGGCCATCGTGCATCCTGCATTTTGCGCTATTGGCCGCTGACGAGCGGTGCTGGCGTTCACCTCTGGGCGGGATACAAAACATTGCAAATCCTGCGTGTACAGCCAAGGAACGGCTGGCGTATTTTCCTGCAAGGCATTCAGGAACGGTCCTACGCCGCATGAAGGCCCGCGCACCCTACCAACAATAAGAAAAAGGACTTCTGTGCATGAGCAATCCGAACAGCGAGATGATCACTCTCGGCATGATGTTGCGTAAGGTGCCGACCATTGTCCGGGCCCTGCCACGGTTGGTGCGCGGGATCCGCGTCGCCAACATCACTGACCCCGACCAGCCCTGCGGTCTGGGCTGGACCTTCGAGCAGGCTACCCAGAGCAACCCCGAGGGCGCCGCGCTGCTATATGGCGACCAGGTGCTCAGTTACCGCCAGGCCAACCAGCACGCCAATCGCATCGCCCATCACTTGCAGGCCCAAGGCATTGGCAAGGGCGATGTGGTCGCCCTATTTATCGAAAACCGCCCCGAGCTGTTGCTGACTGTACTGGCGGTGGCCAAGATCGGCGGTATCTGCGCCATGCTCAACACCGCGCAAACCCAGGCGGTGCTGGTGCATAGCCTGACCCTGGTCAACCCCGTGGCGATTGTAGTCGGCGCCGAACTGGTCGAGGCCTTCGACGCGGTGCGGGGGCAGGTGGCGATTGATCCGCTGCGTACCTGGTATGTCGCCGATCAGCAGGCGGCGCCGGTGCCCCAGGGCTATATCGACCTGATGGCCGCCAGCGCGGACTGCTCGACGGATAACCCGGCCAGCAGCCAACAGATCTACTTCAACGACCCCTGCTTCTATATCTACACCTCCGGCACCACGGGCTTGCCCAAGGCCGGCATCTTCAAGCATGGCCGCTGGATGAAGTCCTCGGCCAGCTTCGGCACCATTGCCCTGGACATGGGTCCTGAAGACGTCGTCTATTGCACCCTGCCGCTGTACCACGCCACCGGGCTGTGTGTGTGCTGGGGCTCGGCGATTGCCGGCGCGTCGGGGTTTGCCATCCGGCGCAAGTTCAGCGCCAGCCAGTTCTGGGACGATGTGCGCAAATTCAACGCAACCACCCTGGGTTACGTCGGCGAGTTGTGCCGCTACCTGATCGACCAGCCGCCCAGCGAGCGCGACCGCGACAACCGCGTGGTGAAGATGATCGGCAACGGCTTGCGTCCTGGTGTGTGGGGGCCGTTCAAGGAGCGCTTTGGCGTCGATCATATCTGCGAGCTGTACGCGGCCAGCGACGGCAATATCGGCTTCACCAACGTGCTGAATTTCGACAACACCATCGGCTTTTCCCTGATGCACTGGGCGCTGGTGGACTACGCCCACGACACCTGCGAGCCGATCCGTGGCAGCAATGGGTTTATGCGTGAAGTGCAGAAGGGCGGCCAGGGCCTGCTGCTGGCCAGGATCGACGACAAAGCGCCGTTCGATGGCTACACCGACCCGGAAAAGAACCGCAAGGTGGTGTTGAGCGATGTGTTCGAGAAGGGCGATCGCTATTTCAACACCGGCGATCTGTTGCGCAGTATCGGCTTTGGCCATGCGCAGTTCGTCGACCGCCTGGGCGACACTTATCGCTGGAAGGGCGAGAACGTCTCCACAACCGAAGTGGAGAACATCTTTATGCAGCACCCGCAGATCACTGAGGCGGTGGCCTACGGGGTGGAAATCGCCAACACCAACGGTCGTGCCGGGATGGCCGCGATTACCCCGTCCGAATCCCTGGCCACCCTGGATATGCAGGCGTTGCTGCAGTTCGCCCAGAGCCAGATGCCAGCCTATGCGGTGCCGCTGTTCCTGCGGATCAAGGTGAAGATGGAAACCACCGGCACCTTCAAGTACCAGAAGGTGCGGCTCAAGGAAGAAGCGTTCGACCCGGCCCGGGTTGGCGACGATCCACTGTATGCCTGGCTGCCGGGTACGGATGCCTACGTACCGGTAACCGGCCAGGTGCTGGCGGATATCCAGGGTGGAAAGTATCGCTACTAAGGCACTTGATAGAGTCTGGCTATCGAAGCTTTCGATAGAAAAGGGGTGACAGGCGTGGCGCTGCTCGGGAAACTGACGGCCTTACGCCACACCCTCCAGGGAGCCGCTGATGTCAGATCAAGCCAAACAAATGACCGAAGAAGAAGCCGCCGAATTTGCCGAGCAGGTCTTCGACGTCGCCCGTCGAGGCGATGCCGCCATGCTGGCCGCGCTGCTGGCCAAGGGCTTGCCGGTCAATCTGCGTAACCACAATGGCGACACCTTGTTGATGTTGTCCGCCTACCACGGGCACGCCGAGGCGGTGAAGGTGCTGCTGGAGTTCAAGGCCGACCCGCAGATCGCCAACGACAAGAACCAACTGCCGATTGCCGGCGCGGCATTCAAGGGCAACCTGGCGGTGGTCAAGGCATTGATCGAAGGCGGCAGCCCGGTTGACGGCGCTTCTGCCGATGGCCGCACGGCGCTGATGATGGCGGCGATGTTCAACCGTACCGAGATGGTCGAGTACCTGCTCAGCGTCGGGGCCAACCCCAAGGCCACGGATGCCCAGGGTGTGACCGCGCTGGGTGCGGCCCAGGCCATGGGAGCAGCGGATACGACGGCGCAGTTGCAAAAACTGGTGTAGGCTTTGCGCCCTCAAAATCAGCCTCGCCACAGGATTCGCCCATGAACACCGCGCTCGTCGAACTCATCACTAAAATCAGTTCCGGTTGCCTGGGCGACGCCGAGATCGTGCGGATCGCCGATGAGGCCAGTCAGGCCTACGCCGATGCCGATGGATTCCTGGCGGCCAACCCCGATATCAACTACGACGACAGCTTCCCCATCCCCCTGGGCGAGTGGATTGTGGTGGGCAGCCTGCCGGAGACGGTGCTGTTCCAGGCCGATACCTACCAGGACCTGTTCGCCCAGATCGTCGCCTCCTTTGGCCCCGACGTAGCGTTCAACCTCAAGCCCAAGCAACTGGCCAAGACCGAAGCCCTGACGGCGCTCAATCGCATCCAGATCCAGCTCGACGCCATGAACCCGGAAAACGGCGGCTATACCCTGATGAACTTCAGCCAGTTGCTCGATGACGAGATCCAGGCGGTGTTGGTATATGGCAACGACGTGTCACGGGTGCTGGCGTTGTGTGCCGAACTCGGGATCAAAGGCGAACCGTCCCTGGAAGCCCTGCGCATCGCAGTGCATGTCTGAAATAAAACGGAACCCTCGTCAGGGCTGGCTATCCTAAACAGGCAAACCCTCACTTAGGAGCGACACCATGGGTTCCACATTTAATGGTCTGATCGGGTTGATCATCCTGGCGCTGGATATCTGGGCGATCATCAACGTGTTCAAAAGCGGCGCCAGCACCGGGGCCAAAGTGTTGTGGATCCTGTTGATCCTGCTGTTGCCGGTACTGGGCCTGATTATCTGGGCCATCGCCGGGCCACGGGGCAATGTGCGGATCTGACCCTCAGCGGGTACAAGCAGATATAAATAATGTGGGAGCGGGCTTGCTCGCGATAACGGTGTGTCAGCCAATCAATCTGGTACTGATACACCGCTATCGCGAGCAAGCCCGCTCCCACCTTTAATTACGCTGTGTTCTGTAGATTTGTGTTTCGAGATATTCGCTGCACAAAATTTTCACACTTCATCCAAGACAATTCCCCCGCTTTATTTTCCTGCCACGGTCCGTCTGTGCCGCCAGGAGCCCTGCGCAATGAGTAATCAATAGCGTTGCCGACGTTGATCGGGCACCATCTGCCCACCGCGTAATACCCTGGACCCTGCGCTTTTATTGGCGGGGCAGGACGCCGCTGCATTATTTCGCAACTTAAACTTCCAATGGGTCCTCAAACAACATGGCAAACCCGGACGCCCTGAATCAGCAGCGAGCTGCTAGTCGCCTGCTGCAACCGACCGTCAAATCCCACCTGGCCTACACGCTGCTCTGCGCCCTGGTCATGATGGTGATGCTTTCCCTGCTGCGCCTGGGACTGTTGGTGTACAACCGCGACATGATGCTCGACACCCCGGCCGCGACCTTCCTGGAAGCGTTCGCCAATGGCCTGCGCCTGGACTTGCGCCTGGTGGTGTACCTGAGCATCCCGCTGATCCTGGCCCTGTTCAGCGTGCGCGCCATGGCCGCCCGCGGGTTCTTCCGGCTGTGGCTGACCGTGGTCTCCAGCATTGCGCTGTTCCTCGGCCTGATGGAGATGGACTTCTACCGCGAGTTCCACCAGCGCCTCAACGGCCTGGTCTTCCAGTACGTCAAGGAAGATCCGAAAACCGTGATGAGCATGCTCTGGTACGGTTTCCCGGTGGTGCGCTACCTGCTGGGCTGGGCCGTGGGTACGTTTATCCTGAGCATCGCCTTCAAGGGCGCCGACCGCGCAACGCGCCCCCGTGGCCCGTTCAGCGGTGGCACCGTCGGCACCCGCCAGGTCGCGCCGTGGTACAGCCGCATCGCGGTGTTCGTGGTGTGCCTGCTGATTGCCGTGGTCGCCGCGCGCGGCACCCTGCGCCAGGGCCCGCCGCTGCGTTGGGGTGACGTGTACACCACCGACTCGAACTTCGCCAACCACCTGGGCCTCAACGGTACGTTGTCGCTGATCGGGGCGGCCAAGGCGCGGTTCTCCGAGCACCGCGAGAACGTCTGGAAAGCCACCCTGGAGCAGCCGCTGGCCACCCAGACCGTGCGCGACATGCTGGTGCTGCCTGACGAAAAACTGGTGGATACCGACACTGCCGCCGTGCGCCGTGACTTTACGCCACCGGCCGAGAAGACCCTGCCGATCAAGAACGTCGTGGTAATCCTGATGGAAAGCTTCGCCGGTCACTCGGTGGGCGCCCTGGGCAGTGGCGGCAAGATCACGCCGTACTTCGACGAGTTGACCAAGGAAGGCCTGCTGTTCGACCGCTTCTTCTCCAATGGCACCCATACCCACCAGGGCATGTTCGCCACCATGGCCTGCTTCCCGAACCTGCCAGGCTTCGAATACCTGATGCAGACCCCCGAAGGCAGCCACAAGCTGTCGGGCCTGCCGCAATTGCTCAGTGCCCGTGATTTCGACGACGTGTATGTCTACAACGGCGACTTCGCCTGGGACAACCAGTCGGGCTTCTTCAGCAACCAGGGCATGACCAACTTCATTGGCCGCAATGACTTCGTCGACCCGGTGTTCTCCGATCCGACCTGGGGCGTGTCCGACCAGGACATGTTCAATCGTGGCCTGCAGGAACTGAAGGCACGCGAAGGCGGCAAGCCGTTCTACGCCCTGCTGCAAACCCTGTCCAACCATACGCCGTACGCCTTGCCGACGCCGTTGCCGGTCGAGGCGGTGACTGACCGTGGTCGCCTCAACGAGCATTTGACGGCCATGCGCTACTCCGACTGGGCCCTGGGCCAGTTCTTCGAGAAGGCCCGCAAGGAGCCGTACTTCAAGGACACCCTGTTTGTGATCGTCGGCGACCATGGTTTTGGTAACGAGCAACAGATCACCGAAATGGACCTGGGCCGCTTCAACGTGCCGCTGCTGCTGATCGCACCGGGCGTGCAGGACAAGTTCGGTGTGCGTGACCACACCGTGGGCACGCAGATCGATATCGTGCCGACCATCATGGGCCGCCTGGGCGGGGAAACCCGCCACCAGTGCTGGGGCCGTGACCTGCTCAACCTGCCGGAAGGCGACAAGGGCTTTGGCGTGATCAAGCCCTCGGGCAGCGACCAGACCGTGGCCTTGCTCACCGCCGACCGCGTGTTGGTACTGCCCAAGGAAATGCCACCCAAGCTGTGGCAATACGAACTGGGCGCCAATCCAAGTGGCAAGGTGATCCCTGAATCGGCGGATGAGGCGCAACTCAAGCAGAAACTTGAGTCGTTCCTGCAAACCGCCACCAAGAGCCTGCTGGATAACACCGCAGGCGTAGTGGACGGCAAGCCGGACTAATCGTCCGGCAATAAAAAAGAGGCCTTTTACAAGGCCTCTTTTTTTTGCATTTTTTTAACGCTGGGGGGTTATATCTTGCCCAGCAGCAACAGAATCAACAGCACCACCAGCACCGTGCCGAGAATACCCGATGGCCCATAACCCCAGTTGCGCGAGTGCGGGAACACCGGCAGACCGCCGACCAGCAGGAGGATCAGAACAATGATAAGAATGAGGCTCATAGTGTGTTTTCCTTATTCGTCTTCTGAAAAGACCTGATTGTTAATACCAGAGCCGAACATCTAAAACGGCTGCCTTAACTGATCCGACTCCTGCACTTTGCAGAAAATTCCCTGTTTTTTTAATGCGATTTGGCCGCTGGCTTATTTCCTTTTTAATTGTTGTGCTGTGTCGCACTTAGTTTAAAAAGATTGAACTTACCCCAGGCCCCGGCATCCGACCGGGCTTTTGGTTTGCCCCGGGCATTCAGCAACTTGATGGTGCATGGGCCGGTGAATAACCTTCGCTACACTGGCGCTTACTTCCTCCCTGAACCACAAGGCTACTTCCTATGCAAAATCGCATGATGATCACCGGCGCCGGATCCGGCCTGGGTCGCGAAATCGCTCTGCGCTGGGCCCGCGAAGGCTGGCAGCTGGCCTTGTCGGATGTGAGCGAGCCGGGCTTGCAGGAAACCCTCGCGCTGGTGCGCCAGGCCGGTGGCGACGGGTTTATCCAGCGCTGTGACGTGCGTGACTACAGCCAGCTCACGGCCTTTGCCCAGGCCTGTGAGGTCAAGCTGGGCGGCATTGATGTGATCGTCAACAACGCCGGGGTCGCCTCCGGTGGGTTCTTCAGCGAACTGTCCCTGGAGGATTGGGATTGGCAGATCGCAATCAACCTGATGGGCGTGGTCAAGGGCTGCAAGGCCTTCCTGCCGCTGCTGGAAAAGAGCAAGGGCCGAATCATCAACATCGCCTCCATGGCGGCCCTGATGCAAGGCCCGGCCATGAGCAACTACAACGTGGCCAAGGCCGGTGTGGTGGCGCTCTCGGAAAGCCTGCTGGTGGAACTCAAGCAGCAGGAAGTCGGGGTGCATGTGGTGTGCCCGTCGTTCTTCCAGACCAACCTGCTGGACTCATTCCGCGGCCCGACCCCGGCGATGAAGGCCCAGGTCGGCAAATTGCTGGAAAGTTCGCCCATCACTGCAGCAGACATTGCCGATTACATCTACCAGCGTGTGGCCGTCGGTGAATTCATGATCCTGCCTCACGAACAGGGGCGGATGGCCTGGGCACTGAAGCAGAAAAATCCGCAGTTGCTGTATGACGAAATGACCAACATGTCGGAAAAAATGCGCGCCAAGGCGCAGTCGGCCAAAGGCTGAAAGATATAAACAATGGGTTTATATTTTTGCGGGATTACTGGGCTGTTTGATATTCGTCTGTCAGTAAAGACAACCATGGTTTGTAGGGTGGATCTGTTTATCTAGCAGGTTATTGATGGCTCGTAGGGGAGGGCGCATGGTCGCGGTCCGGTAACTTTCCAAAGGACAAACGCCATGCTGGTACTTAGCCGCGCGGTAGGCGAAATCATTTCCATCGGCGATCACATCACCCTGCGGATCCTGGAGGTCAACAACCTCCAGGTGAAACTCGGCGTGGAAGCGCCGGCAGGGGTCAATGTGCATCGGGCGGAGGTCTACGAAAAGATCCGCAGCCTACAGGGGCACCCGGTGCCCGTGGCCAACCCTTAGTCGAACAGGTGCTTGGGCACATCGTGCTTGAGCATCAACTGGCACTGTTCACTCTCCGGATCGAAAACGATCAGCGCCTGGCCCTTGGTCAACGCCTGGCGTACCCGCAGCACCCGGGTTTCCAGGGGCGTGTCGTCGCCGTTGTCGGTGCCGTCGCGGGTCACGAAGTCTTCGATGAGGCGGGTCAGGGTGTCGACTTCAAGTGCATCGTAGGGAATCAGCATACAAGCCTCAAATGGTGGATCCCGGCGATCCTACTGTGCCGGGATCATAGTTGCCAGCCTCAGGATTTCTGTCCGACCAGGCTGTCCACCGAGGGCACACGGGTGTCGCTCTCCATTTGTGTTTCATGTTCCAGTTGATGACTGAAGCGGTCCAGGGAGCCCTGGGCCGGTTGCGCATCGCTGGCAAATACCGGCGGGCTGAGGATGTAGGCGCCCAGCAGGCGGCTCAAGGCGGCGAGGCTGTCGATATGGGTGCGCTCGTAGCCGTGGGTTGCATCGCAGCCAAAGGCCAGCAACGCGGTGCGGATATCGTGGCCGGCGGTGACCGCCGAGTGCGCGTCGCTGAAGTAATAGCGAAACAGGTCACGGCGTACCGGCAGGTCGTTTTCCGCCGCCAGGTGCAGCAAGTGCCGGGACAGGTGATAGTCGTAGGGGCCGCCAGAGTCCTGCATCGCCACGCTTACTGCATGCTCGCTGGAATGCTGGCCGGGGGCGACCGGGGCAATGTCGATGCCGACGAATTCGCTGACATCCCAGGGTAAGGCGGCGGCCGCGCCACTGCCGGTTTCTTCGGTGATGGTGAACAGCGGGTGACAGTCGATCAGCAACGGTTCGCCACTGTCGACGATGGCCTTGAGGGCCGCGAGCAAGGCTGCGACGCCGGCTTTGTCATCCAGGTGGCGGGCGCTGATATGGCCGCTTTCGGTAAATTCCGGCAGCGGGTCGAAGGCCACGAAATCACCGACGCTGATCCCCAGGGAATCGCAATCGGCGCGGGTGGCGCAGTAGGCGTCCAGGCGCAGTTCGATATGGTCCCAACTGATTGGCATTTCATCCACTGCGGTATTGAACGCGTGCCCGGAGGCCATCAGTGGCAGGACGCTGCCACGGATCACGCCATTGTCGGTGAACAGGCTGACGCGGCTGCCCTCGGCAAAACGGCTGGACCAGCAGCCCACCGGGGCCAGGGTCAGGCGGCCATTGTCCTTGATCGCCCGCACGGCGGCGCCGATGGTGTCCAGGTGCGCGGAAACCGCGCGGTCCGGGCTGTTTTTCTGGCCCTTGAGGGTGGCGCGGATGGTGCCGCGCCGGGTCATCTCAAAGGGGATGCCCAGCTCTTCCAGGCGCTCGGCGACGTAGCGCACGATGGTGTCGGTAAACCCAGTGGGGCTGGGGATGGCGAGCATTTCCAGCAGCACTTTCTGCAGGTAGTTGAGATCCGGTTCGGGGATGGTTCGGGTCATGGAAACTCCTGATGAATTGAGGGCATCGATGGTTTCGATGAGGGGCTGGGTATGTGTTGCCTCGGCCGGCCCCATCGCAGGCAAGCCAGCTCCCACCTTTAAATGTGTTCACACATCAACCTGTGGGAGCGGGCTTGCCCGCGATGAGGCCCGTCCAGACAGCTCATGTCTCAAGCCATGGTTTGGCTGTGGGGAAACAACAAATCCACAAACCGTTCTGCCGTGGGCTGTGGTTCATGGTTGGCCAATCCTGCGCGTTCGTTGGCTTCGATAAATACGTACTCCGGCTGGTCAGCGGCCGGCACCATAAGGTCCAGGCCGACCACCGCAATATCCAGGGCGCGCGCCGCACGCACCGCTGCATCAACCAGCGTCGGATGCAGCGTCGCCGTGACATCTTCCAGGCAACCCCCGGTGTGCAGGTTGGCGGTACGCCGCACCGCCAGCACTTCGCCCGAAGGCAGGATGCTGTCGTAGTCGTAACCCGCTGCCTTTAAGGTGCGCAGGGTTTCGTCGTCCAGGGGGATCCGGCTTTCGCCATCGGTGGCCGCCTGGCGTCGGCGGCTTTGCGCCTCGATCAAGGCGCCGACGCTATGCTTGCCGTCACCGATCACCTGGGCCGGGCGGCGGATCGCGGCGGCCACCACTTCAAAGCCGATCACCAGGATGCGCAGGTCCAGGCCTTCGTGGAAACTCTCGAGCAATACCCGCGAGTCAAACTGGCGCGCCGCCTCGATGGCGCCTTGCACTTCTTCGATGGTCTGCAAGTCCACGGCCACGCCTTGGCCCTGTTCACCGTCCAGGGGCTTGACCACGATGCGCTGGTGTTCGTCGAGAAACTCCAGGTTATCGTCGGCGCTGGCCGCCAGTTGTTGCGCTGGCAATTTCAAGCCGGCGGCGCTCAATACTTTATGGGTCAGGCTTTTGTCCTGGCACAGGGTCATGCTGATCGCACTGGTCAGGTCGCTCAACGACTCACGGCAGCGCACCCGGCGCCCGCCATGACTGAGGGTGAACAACCCGGCTGCGGCATCGTCCACCTGCACATCAATCCCGCGTCGGTGCGCTTCTTCGACAATGATGCGCGCATAGGGGTTGAACCCCGCCTGCGGCCCCGGCCCGAGGAACAACGGCTGGTTGATGCCGTTCTTGCGCTTGATGGCAAACGTTGTAAGGGCACGAAAGCCGAGCTTGGCGTACAGGCTTTTTGCCTGGCGATTGTCGTGTAATACCGACAGGTCCAGGTAACTCAGGCCGCGGCTCATAAAGTGCTCGATCAGGTGGCGCACCAGCACTTCGCCGACGCCAGGCCGCGAGCATTGCGGGTCCACGGCCAGGCACCAGAGGCTGCTGCCGCTTTCCGGATCATGGAAGGCCTTTTGATGATTGAGGCCCATGACGCTGCCGATCACTGCGCCGCTGTCTTCATCCTCGGCCAGCCAGTACACCGGGCCACCCTGGTGGCGCGGGGTCAGCAGGTTGGCATCCACCGGCAACATACCGCGCCCCTGGTACAGGCGATTGACCGCCTGCCAGTCGGCTTCGCTCTGGACGCGGCGAATGCGAAAGCCGCGAAACACCCGGGTGGCCGGGCGGTAGTCGGTGAACCACAGGCGCAAGGTGTCGGAGGGGTCGAGGAACAACTGTTGCGGATCGATCCCCAGGATCTGCTGGGGCGCGGCCACATACAGGGCGATATCCCGTTCTCCCGGCTGTTCGTTGAGCAGCTCCAGGGCCAGGCTCGCCGGGTCGGGGAAGGTATGGCCGATCAACAGCCGGCCCCACCCGCAATGCACGGCAATCGGTTGCGCGCTCGGTTCGCTGCCGTCTTCGGCCAGGCGCGCTTGCAGGCGTTCGTAGGACGGCGCCTGGCCGCGCAGCAGGCGTTGGCTGTAGGCCGTGGCGTGAGGTTTCATCAATCAGATTCCTTGTTCGCTGAGCCACAGGTTCAGCGCTGCCAATTGCCACAGCTTGGAGCCGCGCAGCGGCGTCAGTTGCCCTTGGGGGTCGGTGAGCAGGCGGTCGAGCATCGCCGGGTTGAACAGGCCCCGGTCCTGGCTCGGATCCAGCAGCAGGTCACGCACCCAGTTCAAGGTATCGCCCTGCAAGTGCTTGAGGCCGGGCACCGGGAAGTAGCCCTTCTTGCGGTCGATCACCGCGCTGGGGATGACCCGGCGCGCGGCTTCCTTGAGCACTTGCTTGCCGCCGTCCGGCAGCTTGAATCGGCCCGGCACCCGCGCCGACAACTCCACCAGGCGGTAGTCGAGAAACGGCGTGCGCGCTTCCAGGCCCCAGGCCATGGTCATGTTATCCACACGCTTGACCGGGTCATCCACCAGCATCACCGTGCTGTCCAGGCGCAGGGCCTTATCCACAGGCGCCTCGGCGCCAGGTTGGGCGAAATGCTCGCGCACGAAGTCGCCGGCGGCGTCATTGGCGGTCAGCCATTGCGGGGCCACGGTGGCCGCGTAGTCGTCGTAGCTGCGGTCGAAGAAGGCCTCGCGGTAAGCCGCGTAAGGGTCGCTGGCGCCGTCCACCTGCGGGTACCAGTGGTAACCGGCGAACAGTTCATCGGCGCCCTGGCCGCTTTGCACCACCTTGCAATGCTTGGCCACTTCCCGCGACAGCAGGTAGAAGGCAATGCAGTCATGGCTGACCATCGGCTCGCTCATGGCACGGAACGCGGCCGGCAACTGCTCGATGATCTCGCTTTCGGCGATGCGCAGTTGGTGGTGTCGGGTGCCGTAATGCTTGGCGATCAGGTCGGAGTACTGGAACTCATCGCCACGCTCGCCGCCGGCATCTTCAAAACCGATGGAGAAGGTCGACAGGTCCTGCACCCCGACTTCACGCAGCAGGCCCACCAGCAGGCTCGAATCCACACCGCCTGAAAGCAACACGCCCACATCCACCGCCGCCCGTTGGCGAATGGCCACGGCTTCGCGGGTGCTGTCGAGCACGCGGTCGGTCCAGTCTTCCAGGGTCAGGTGTTTTTCATCGTCATGGGGGCCGTAGGGCAGGGTCCACCAGGTTTTCTGCTCGGTGGCACCGTTGGCCTCGATACGCATCCAGGTGGCCGGCGGCAGTTTTTCGATGCCCGCCAGCAAGGTGCGCGGTGCCGGCACCACGGCGTGGAAATTCAGGTAGTGATTGAGCGCCACCGGGTCGAGGATCGGGTTGATATCACCGCCCTTGAGCAACGCCGGCAATGCCGAGGCAAAGCGCAGGCGCTGGCCGGTGCGTGACAGGTACAACGGCTTGACGCCCAGGCGGTCGCGGGCGATGAACAGGCGCTGGCTGTCGCGCTCCCAGATGGCAAAGGCAAACATGCCATTGAGCTTGGGCAGCAAGGCTTCGCCCCAGGCGTGATAGCCCTTGAGCAGCACTTCGGTGTCACCGCCCGAATAGAAGGCGTAGCCCAGGGCTTCAAGCTCGGTACGCAACTCCGGGAAGTTGTAGATCGCGCCATTGAACGCCAGGGACAGGCCCAGTTGGGCGTCGACCATCGGTTGGGCCGAGCCGTCCGACAGGTCCATGATTTTCAGGCGACGATGGCCCAGGGCAATTGGCCCTTGGGCATGGAAGCCCCACGCGTCAGGTCCGCGTGGCGCCAAGTGATGGGTGATTCGTTCCACCGCTGCCAGGTCGGCAGGTTGATGATCGAAACGCAGTTCTCCAGCTAATCCGCACATAAAGTCCTTACCGGTTTTTCCGTTGGGGAGGGGCAAACATGCACGCGCCAAAACGGCGGGTACCCAAGGACTGACCCGTGGCTATAGGTGGAGTTTTAGATCAATAAGTTATATGGCAAACGGCCTGCTTGTGTCGCAGGCCACGCGGCGGCTTGCGGGGCGTGGGTGAAACGGGGGGTAATCAGGTCAAGCTCAGATGCAAATAATGGGGTGTTTCGCCAGGCAACTCCCCAGCTATTTGAACCTTTTCAAGGCGAGCGTGGGCTTATCGTCTGGCGTCATTGAACAATGCAATGAAGGAACGTTGTGAATCACGCAAACAGGTCATTTGAGCCAGGTTGTCGAACCTGTGACTCAGGACGAATTAATGGCAACGCTGCTGGATTTCACCGGTGACCTGGACAAGGCGCAGGTCTTGTAAGACCGGCTGCCGACCTGGCTGGTCAACGCTGATTCCCAGGTGTTCCTGGCCATTGAGCAGGCGTATGCCGAAAGTGGCGGGCCGCGAGCTTAGCCAGGTGTTTTTGCCACGTTGCTGCGAATCAACGCCCGCAGCGCAAAACGGTTGGGATGACAGGCCTCGGCCACGCTGCGGGGCAGGGGCAGCGGTTCGTTGTCCAGCCATGCCGCCAGCAGTTCACTCGACAGCGGCGCGGTGATCAGGCCCCGTGAACCGTGGCCGCTGTTGACGTACAGGCCGTCCAACCATGGGCAGGCGGTGTCTGGTGTGTGGCGGGCGTCCTTGCGCAGGGCGGCAAAGGCCAGGGCGAAGGCTTGGGGATCGGCCAGTGGCCCGACAATCGGCAGATAGTCCGGGCTGGTGCAGCGAAACGCCGCGCGGCCCTTCAGGGTGTGCGGGTCGAGCATGGCGGTGCGCAGGCGCTGGGCCAGGTCGGGGGAGATTTCCTGCAACAGTTCCAGGTTCCCCGCGTGCTCGGCGACGGTGGGGGTCAGGTCATCGCTCTTGAAATCAAAGCTGGCGCCCAGGGTATGTTCGCCCAGGCGGGCCGGTGCCACATAGCCTTCGGCGCAGACCACGGTAGCCAACGCCTGGCTGGCGGCAGTCTGTGGCAAGCGGGTGATCTGTCCGCGAATGCGCTTGAGGGGCAGCTCGGCGCTGGCGGCAAACTGCTTGACCTCGGCCGCCCCGGCCAGCACCACCACGGGGGCGCTGGCCAGCAACCGGTCGCCGTCCCAGGCCTGCCATTGATCGTTGACTTTGCGCAGCGCCAACACTTGATGATGCACATGCACCGTGATCCCCGGCTGACTTGCCTGCCACTGGCACAACGCCGGCGGATGCACCCAGCCGCCCTCGGGGAAAAACAACCCGCCATGCTCCAGGCTAATCCCGGCGCGGGCCTGGGCCTGATCCCGGTCCAGCAGGTGCAGCAAGTCAGGGGCAAATGCCTGGGCCAGTTGCGCCTGGCGTTCGGCCTCCTTGGCATTGAACGCCAGTTGCAGCACGCCACAACCGTCCCAATCCACCCCCCGTTGCAAGTGTTCCAGCAGGCGCCGGGTATGCCCGAACCCGCTGACAATCATCTGCGAAAGGGCCGTGCCATGGGCCGACAGCTTGAGGTAGAGCACCCCTTGCGGATTGCCCGAGGCCTCTTGGGCCAGGCCGGCATGCCGTTCCAGCAGGCTGACTTGCCAGCCCCGTGCGGCGAGGCTGGCCGCGCTGGCGCAACCGGCCATGCCGCCGCCGATCACCAGGGCCCGCCGTTCGCCTTTGGGGGCCGGTGGCCTGGCGAACCACGGCTTGATCGCCGCAACTGGCGCCGCGTCGGCCGGCCAGCCAAGAAACTCACCGCGCAGGATTTCCCACTTATGGCCGATGCCCGGCGTGCGTTTCATCTTGAACCCGGCGCCATTGAGCAGGCGCCGCACCCAGCCGGTGCTGGTGAAGGTGCTGATGGTCGAGCCGGGGGCAGCCAGGCGCGCCAGTTCGGCGAACAGCTCGGCGGTCCACATCTCGGGGTTTTTCGCCGGGGCAAAACCATCGAGGAACCAGGCGTCGATCTGGGCGTCGAGCTGCGGCAGTTGCTCCAGGGCATCGCCGATCAGCAGCGTCAGCGTCACCCGCCCGTTATCCAGGACCAGGCGCTGGAAACCCGGGTGGATGGCGATGTACTGCGCCAGCAATTGCTCGGCCAACGGTTTGAGCTCTGGCCAGAGGGCGAGGGCGCGTTGCAGGTCGGCGTGGCTCAGCGGGTACTTTTCCACACTGACAAAATGCAGGCGCGCCCCCGGCGTCGCGTGCTGTGCAAACAGTTGCCAGGCACACAAAAAATTCAACCCGGTGCCAAACCCCGTTTCCCCGATCACCAGGCGCCCACCCACCGGCAGCGCGGCAAAGCGCTCTTGCAGGCGGTTCTGTTCAAGGAACACGTAGCGGGTTTCTTCCAGGCCCGACTGGTCGGAAAAATACACGTCGTCGAACACCCGCGAGCGCGGGCGTCCCTGGTCGTCCCAGTCGAGCTGGGCATTGGGCTGTACGGGGTTCATGGGCAACTCGGCAAAGGCAAGGCGGCCATTCTAGTCGATCACGGGGGCCAGGGTTGGCGCGGGTGTTAGCCGGCTATTTGATCCATGCAAAAAACCTCTGCAATGGCGCGCAAGCGATCAGGAATCAGCGTTAATCGAGCATGGCGCAGCGGGTATCGTGGTGTTTTGATCCATGGCAATAAGGAACATTGCGCATGCAGGCACAGGCTGATTTGACCCACACATTCACTCAATTGACCCGGCAGCAGTTGCAAGCTGCCTTGCTGGAGATGACTGGCGACCTGGCCAAGGCCCAGGTCCTGCAACAGCGCCTGCCGGGCTGGATGATCAATTCCCCGCCAGGGTTGCTGGAGGCGCTGGAGCGGGACGCGGCGTATGTTGAAGAGGCCAAGGCTGGCGTCACGCAGCACTTGCAGGCATTGCGCAGTCTGGACGAGTTTTGCAGCGAGCAGTTGCAGGCCTACGGCCAGGCGCAGTGGCAGGTCACGCTGGAGCCAAAAAAGGACCTGTTTATCCGGGCCTTCTACGAGTATCAGGCAGATGTGTTGCCGCGCGAGTATGAGCGCACCGTGCGCCTGGAAAAACAGAGCCTGTTGCATAGGGCCATGCAGAACTTTTCGGCGGATGAGGCCCTTGCCGAGCGATATCCCGTCGAGTCGCGGCTGCAAGCGCAAGACCGCAGCGTTATCGGCGTTGCGCCCCATGAGTTTGCCGAAGGTTGCCGGGCGCTCGACCTCGGGCGTCGGTACCAGCAGCACATCAATGAGGTGTTCCACCTCGATCGCGACGAGGGCGTTGCCAGTGACGTGGCGCTGTCGATCGGCCGGATGAAAACCCTGGACGTAAAGATCGATGCCCATATCGCCCTGATGCGCGGCGATATCAGCCGCGAAACCTACGCCATGTTGTGCGCATTGCTGGAGCAGGACCTCAGCCCGGCCGCGGCGAAGAGCCAGCTGTACCAGGGGCGCCCCGTGCTCTGGCAAGGCCTCAATGCACGCGATTGCTGCCTGTGGAGCGTGCTGGTGTTTTCGGCCCGCCCGATTGGCGAATACCCCCAGCAGCCTTGTGTGGTCTACATGCCCAATGAACCACAGCGGCCGTTTTTCGAGTACCCATCCCTCAACGACTTCAAGGTTTACCTGGAACTGAAGCTGGAAGTGAGCAGCTATCGGCGCTTCTTTACCGGCTACCTGGGGGAGGTTGACCGGGTGGGGTTTTTCTCGCGATTCGACGAGCACCGCAGCCTTGGCGTGCTGGAGGCCCGGCCCGTCATGGTGAGCCTGGCCAGGCACTTTTTCAGTACTTACGTGGGCAAGTTGCAGATCGATGCGCGCACGCTGGCGGTGCCCGTGGCGGACGTGGACGAAGAGGTGCGCAAGCAGCGCCTGATGGAGTATCTGGAGGCTGGATTGACCTTGCTCAACCTCGCCGGTTTTGTCGTCCCGGCCTTGGCCCTGCTGATGACGGGCGTGGCGGTGGGGCAACTGCTCGGCGAGGTGTATGACGGCATCGAGGACTGGCGGCGGGGGGACAAGGGCGAGGCGCTCAGGCAACTGGGCGCGGTGGCGCAAAGTATCACCTCGATGGTGGTGTTCGCAGCCGGCGCCAAAGTGGTGGGCAACGTGTTGAAGCGTGCGCAGTTGAGCATGGGGCGCTTTTTTGCGGAGCTGGAAGCGGTGCGCTCGACCGATGGACATCTGCGGCTCTGGCGGCCCGATATTGCCCGGTACGCGCACCGTCAGCAGTTGCCCGAGAACGTGATGACGGACGCAGAAGGCATCTACCGGATTGGCGGCCATTGCTACGTCAAAGTGGTCGGTTTCGTTCATCGGATTGCCTTTGACGCCAAGCTGGGCCAATGGCACGCCCTCCATCCGACACGCCAGGATGCCTATCGCCCTGCGCTCCTGCACAACGGCGAGGGCGCCTGGCGCTTTGCATTCGAACAGCCTGAACGCTGGGAGGACCAGGATTACCTGTTCTCGCGCCTGGAGCCCGGCAGTCGTCACCCCCACCTGGATTCGCGCAAGCTGCGCCTGGTCAGCGACATCTTGGATATGCAGCCCCCCTGGGCGTACCACCTGGCTCGCGAGTGCTTGCCCTTTCCCGCGCGCTTTCGTGATGTGTATGAGCGGTTCCGGGTGGAGCAGTCGATTCGCGACCTGATCTGGCTGCTGGAGCGTGGTGTGTACCTCAACGCCGAACACGCGACCGCGCAGATGCAGGCCTTGGCGCTGTTGCCGGATTGGCCCGAGGGACGCTATTTCGAGGTGGTGGATGCGCAGGGCGCGGTGACGGCGCGTTACCCCGCTAGTGGCACTCATCGGCTGCCAATCACGCAGCACGCAGTGGCTGAAGGGCAAGTGTTTGATGTGCTGCTGTCGGAGCTCGACGAATCGCAAAAACTCGCCCTGTTGGGGGAGGACGTTGCTGCCGACCAGCAACATGGGGTGTTGGCGCGGCGTTTACTGGCGCACCTCAAGGCGGATCGCAAGCCGCTGTTTGAGCAGATGTACCAGGCCTATGACGGGCCAGTGCCCGAGGAGTGGGCGGTACTGCGCAGCACCTATGCGCAATTGCCGTCCAGGGTGATGCGCGAGTTGATGGCGCGCGCCTCGTCGGTGGAGCTCGAGTTGCTGCGCGAGCAGCAGCGAGTGCCCATGGGCCTGGCAGAGGCGGTGCGTGCTGCGCTGGCCGAACAACGCCTGGACCGCGCCTTGGCCGGTTTCGAACAGCCGGAATTGGCCGGCCTCGACACCCAGTGCGTGGCGGTGCGCACGCTGCCGCGCATCGAGGGTTGGGATCCCCGGCTGCACCTGGAGATGCGCGCAGATTCACCCCAGGGGGCGTTACTGGCCGTGGGCGCCGTCGAAGGTGCCAGTGTGCGGCTGGTGGTGGTGCGTACGGCTGCAGGGTTCCAGGCGTTCGATGCCAGTGGCCTGAGCCTGGGGAGTGTGCGTTCTGGAGTGGACGGGCTATTTGAGGCCATTGAAGACGCAAGCACCCTGGGCAGGCCCCAGGCGCAGGCCGAGCATGGATGGCGGTTGCGCCGCTTGATTGCCGCCAGGGCCCAGAGTGAGCGTGATCGCGCCGCCGAGGCGTTTTCCGATGGGGCACTGGAGCCCCAGGCAGTGCAAGCACCTTGCCGTGTGGCGGATTCACCCACCGGCTCTTTTACCCAAAACTCGCCCCTGGTGCGCAAGTTGCAGTGGCTTTATCCGCTGTTCACGCAGGCTCAAGCCTCTGCGTTGCTGCAGGGCCTGGGGGCCGACGAACTTGCTCGTGCCCATGCGGTAGAGCGTCTGCGCGCCGAGCTTGGGCGCCTGCGTGCGGTACTCAAACACTGGAAAAACGACATCGGCGGCTTGGAGCAGCAACCGGGCCTGAGGAACATCCGCCAGAGCCGCCAGCAAGTGGCCGAGCGTATCGAGGCCTGCTGGCGCCAGCAGAGCTTTATGCCCAATGAGCGCGAGCTGCCCGTTGCTGGCCTGTCCCTGGACGGGATGCGCGTGGGCTCGTTGCCGAACCTGCCGCCTGAAATTCGCTTCGACCATGTGCAGCGCCTGTCACTGCGCAATATGCGCCTGGGTGATGACGTGGCTTATTTCCTCAAGTGCTTCAAGGGGCTGCGCCGCCTGGACCTGGACCGTAACCGCCTGACCCGGTTGCCGGAATATCTGTCGCGCATGCCTGATCTGGGCAGCCTGTCGTTGTCCCACAATCAGTTGGCGTTGACCGAATACACCCGGCGCAAGCTCGCCGATATGAGCACGTTGCAGCTGTTGGACCTGAGCCACAACCCGGTGGAAGGGCACCTGGATGTCAGCGCCATGCGCGGCTTGCATACGCTGTTGCTACAGGACACCCGCATCGTCGACGTGCCCTCCGGGCTCGGGCGCCTGGCCTATCTGGACCAGGTGGACCTGCGCGACAACTGGATCACCCTGCTGCCCGAATGGCTGTTTAGCGCCACCCGCAGTTTCAGCCAGGCACTCAACCTGGCGGGCAACCCGTTGTCCACCTCGGCGGTGACGGCGCTCACGCGCTACCGCGAGGCGGTGGGTATTGGCATGGGCTATGTCGATGACGATCAATCGCGCTTCACCGAGTTGAAAGCCCGGGCGTTGTGGCTGCCGGATGAAGTGGCCAATCGCAATGCGATCAAGCGCGGCATCTGGGCCAACCTGCGCGATGACCCGGACTGCGCGCCGCTGTTCGAGTTGCTTGCGCAATTGTCCAGGACCGCTGACAGCCGGCACGTGCGCGAGGATTTGAGCCGGCGGGTGTGGGACGTCTTGCAGTCGAGCCATGACAGTATCGAGCTGCGCGAGCGAGTGTTTCAGCTGGCGGCGCATCCGGTGAATTGTGGCGATGGAGCCGCTGATATTTTCAGCCAGATCGAAGTCTTGATCGAGGTCGAGCAGGCGATGCTACAGGCCGGACGCAGGCAGGGCAGCCCCCGCGGATTCCTGAGCCTGGGCCGGCGTCTGTTTCGCCTGGGCGAGTTGGAAAAAATTGCCCTGGGCTATGCGGCCGAGCATGCCAGCGAGGATCCGCTGGAGGTCAGCCTGGCGTTTCGCATGGGGTTGGCCAAGGAGTTGGAACTGCCGAGGCAACCCAAATACGCGCAGTATGTGTCGATTGCCAATGTGACCCCCGAAGGGCTGGCACTCGCCCATTCCCAGGTGCGCACGGCCGAGCTGTCACCTGCACTCCTGCAGTTTTTGACGCAACTGTCATTCTGGAAAACCCATCTCAAGCAGCAATTTCCCAGCACCTTCCAGGCCGCGACTGAACCTTTTGATGTACAGCAGCAACTGCTCTTCGAGAACAGCCAGAACCTCACCGACGGCGACTACCTCAGGCAAATGCAAGACCTGCAGACCCCTCGCCGGCAGGCCATCGCCGAGGTGGTAGAGCGCCTGACCCTACAGATGCTGAAACACCAGGATCTGGGCATCTGCCATGTGCCCGAGGGCTGAGCCATTGATCCACGGCAAGTGGCCTGGAATTCCTTGCCCGCCACGCTGCCCAATCCGCTAGTCTTGATCCATCTTGGAAGGGAGTCGCCCATGTTTGAATCTGCCGAAATCGGTCACGCCGTCGATAAGGACACTTACGACGCTGAAGTCCCGGCCTTGCGGGAAGCTTTGCTGGAGGCGCAGTTCGAGTTGCACCAGCAGGGGCGCTTCCCGGTCATCGTGCTGATCAATGGCATCGAGGGCGCCGGCAAGGGTGAAACCGTCAAGCTGCTCAATGAGTGGATGGACCCGCGCCTGATCGAGGTGCGCACCTTCGACCAGCAGACCGACGAAGAACTGGCCCGCCCACCGGCCTGGCGCTACTGGCGGCAATTGCCGGCCAAGGGGCGCATGGGGGTGTTTTTCGGCAACTGGTACAGCCAGATGTTGCAGGCGCGGGTCCACGGCCAGATCAAGGATGCGCGCCTGGACCAGGCCATTGCCGGGGCCGAACGCCTGGAGCAGATGCTCTGCGATGAAGGGGCGCTGATCTTCAAGTTCTGGTTCCACCTGTCCAAGAAACAAATGAAGGCGCGGCTCAAGGCCCTGCAGGACGACCCGCTGCATAGCTGGCGCATCAGCCCGCTGGACTGGCAGCAGTCCGAGACCTACGACAAGTTCGTGCATTTCGGTGAGCGCGTGCTGCGCCGCACCAGCCGTGACTATGCGCCCTGGCATGTGATCGAAGGCGTGGACGCCAATTACCGCGGCCTGACCGTGGGCAAGATCCTCCTGGAGGGCCTGCAAAATGCCCTCAAGGTGCCCAAGGCCAGGGCCAGCGGGATCCAGCCGGCGCCATTGCCGTCGTCGGTGGACCAGATGAGCCTGCTCGACAGCCTGGACATGACCCAGCGCCTGGAAAAGGACGACTACGAAGAGCAACTGATTACCGAACAGGCACGGTTGTCGGGCCTGATGCGCGACAAGCGCATGCGCAAACATGCGCTGGTCACGGTTTTTGAAGGGAACGACGCGGCGGGCAAGGGTGGGGCGATCCGCCGGGTCGCGGCGGCGCTGGACCCACGCCAGTACCGCATCGTGCCGATTGCCGCGCCTACTGAAGACGAACGCGCCCAGCCATACCTGTGGCGCTTCTGGCGGCAGATCCCGGCGCGGGGCATGTTCACGGTGTTTGACCGCTCCTGGTACGGCCGCGTGCTGGTAGAGCGTATCGAAGGCTTTTGCACCACGGCCGACTGGATGCGCGCCTACGCCGAGATCAACGATTTCGAGGAGCAACTGCGCGATTCCGGGGTGATCGTGGTCAAGTTCTGGCTGGCCATCGATAAACAGACCCAACTGGAGCGCTTCCAGGCCCGGGAAGAAATTCCGTTCAAACGCTTCAAGATCACCGAAGACGACTGGCGCAACCGCGACAAGTGGGATGCCTACCGGGCGGCGGTGGGCGACATGGTGGATCGCACCAGCACCGAGATCGCGCCCTGGACCCTGGTGGAAGCCAATGACAAGCGCTGGGCGCGGGTCAAGGTGTTGCGCACCATCAACCTGGCGCTGGAAGAGGCGTTCGCCAAGTCCGACAAGCACGACAAAAAGAAGAAGCACAAATAGCGCCATGCTTTTGCATACGCCAGGTGAATGATCGTCGCGATCACCCGGCGCTGGATCTATCCTCGATCTGTCTCCCAACAACGACAAGATTGAGGTAGCCCATGCGTGAAGTAGTGATCGTCGACAGCGTGCGAACCGGCCTGGCCAAGTCCTTTCGCGGCAAGTTCAACCAGACCCGCCCCGATGACATGGCCGCGCATTGCGTCAATGCGCTGCTGAGCCGCAGCGGCATCGACCCGGCCAGTGTCGAGGATTGCATTGTCGGTGCCGGCTCCAACGAAGGCGCCCAGGGCTACAACATCGGTCGTAACGTGGCGGTGCTGTCGCGCCTGGGCACCGGCACCGCCGGCATGACCCTCAACCGTTTCTGCTCCTCGGGGCTACAGGCGATTGCCATTGCGGCCAACCAGATTGCCTCGGGGTGCAGCGACATCATTGTCGCCGGTGGCGTCGAGTCCATCAGCCTGACCATGAAGAGCGTGAATACCGACAACCTGATCAACCCTTTGCTCAAGGAGCAGGTGCCGGGCATCTATTTCCCCATGGGCCAGACTGCCGAGATTGTCGCTCGCCGCTATAACGTCAGCCGCGAGGAGCAGGACCTGTACGCCTTGCAAAGCCAGCAACGCACCGCCCAGGCCCAGGCCGACGGGTTGTTTGACGATGAAATCGTGGCCATGGCGGTCAAGTATAAGGTCGAGGATAAGAACACTGGCCAGGTGCAGATTCTCGATGGCGTGGTCGACCGCGACGACTGCAACCGCCCGGACACCACCCTGGCCAGCCTGAGCGGGCTCAAGCCAGTGTTTGCCGAGGACGGCTCGGTGACAGCGGGAAACTCGTCGCAATTGTCCGATGGCGCGTCGATGACCCTGGTGATGAGCCTGGAAAAAGCCCTGGAACTGGGGCTCAAGCCCAAGGCGTTTTTCCGTGGTTTTACCGTTGCCGGTTGTGAGCCGGACGAGATGGGCATCGGCCCGGTGTTCTCGGTGCCCAAATTGCTCAAGGCCCGTGGCCTGCAAGTGGCGGACATCGACCTGTGGGAACTCAACGAGGCGTTTGCTTCGCAGTGCCTGTATGCGCGCAATCGCCTGGAGATCGACAATGCCCGGTACAACGTCAATGGCGGCTCGATCTCCATCGGCCATCCGTTCGGCATGACCGGCTCGCGGCAGGTGGGGCATCTGGTACGGGAGCTGCAACGGCGCAATTTGCGCTATGGCATCGTCACCATGTGCGTCGGCGGCGGGATGGGGGCGACTGGGTTGTTTGAAGCCGTGCGCTGATCTATTAAACACCGCAGATCAAATGTGGGGGGCTTGCCTTAATGCCAGTCAGTTAAGCGCAGATCCCCTGTGGGAGCGGGCTTGCTCGCGAAAGCAGTGGGTCAGTCAACATCAATGTTTACTGGGCCGACGTCTTCGCGGCGATGCGGCGATCCGACAAGCCCGCTCCCACAGTTGGTTTGTGGTGTGCCTGATAAAAAACTTCGCCAAGGTTTACCCACATCCCCCTAGAATGCGGGTTCCTCTACCTCTGGCTCTTGGGGCACTCATGCACATCTCTTCCGGCCGCTGGGTCTACGGCTTATCCCTGACCCTGCTGACCGCGCTGCTCTGGGGCATTTTGCCGATCAAGCTCAAACAGGTACTGCAGGTGATGGACCCGATCACCGTGACCTGGTTTCGCCTGATGGTGTCCGGCAGTTGCCTGTTCGTCTACCTGGCCGCGGTCAAGCGCCTGCCCAGCCCGAAAGTCCTGGGCAAGCGCGGTGGCTGGCTGGTGGCGATGGCGGTGTGCGGCCTGGTGGGCAACTACGTGCTCTACCTGGTCGGGCTGAAGATGTTGAGCCCCGGCACGGCGCAACTGGTGGTGCAGATGGGGCCGATCTTCTTGATGATTGCCAGTGTGTTCCTGTTCAAGGAGCGTTTCAGCCTGGGGCAGGGCGTTGGCTTGCTGGTATTGATCATCGGCTTTGGACTGTTCTTCAACCAGCGCCTGGCGGAGCTGTTGACGTCCCTGGGCACCTACACCGCCGGGGTGCTGACGATTCTGCTGGCGACCACCATCTGGGTGTTCTACGCCCTGGGCCAGAAGCAGTTGCTGACGGTGTGGAATTCGTTGCAGGTGATGATGGTGATTTACCTGTGTTGCGCGTTTCTCCTGTTGCCGTGGGTGCATCCCATGGAGGCGCTGCAACTGAGCCCCTTGCAAGGCTGGCTGTTGCTGGCGTGCTGCTTCAATACGCTGATTGCCTATGGCGCATTTGCCGAGGCCCTGGCCCACTGGGAGGCGTCGCGGGTCAGTGCGACGTTGGCGATCACACCGCTGGTGACCTTTGTGGCGGTGGCGATTGCGGCGTGGTTGTGGCCCGACTATGTGCATGCCGAGCAGATCAACGGCCTGGGTTATGGCGGTGCGGTGCTGGTGGTGCTGGGATCGGCGTCAGTGGCGTTGGCCCCGTCCTTGATCGCCGGGCTCAAGGCCCGGCGCGCAAGGTTGATACAACCTCTGTAGGAGCCGGCTTGCCGGCGAAAAACCCAAGGGCAACGCGGGGCATCAGTCACCCCGCGTTATCGTTGACGTTTTTCGCCGGCAAGCCGGCTCCTACAGGAGAGGGGATCAGTGCCCGGCTTCGAGCATGTTTTCCGGGCGTACCCACTGGTCGAACTCGGCATCGGTGAGGTAGCCCAGCTCCAGCGCGGCTTCGCGCAGTGTCAGCCCTTCGGTATAGGCCTTCTTGGCAATCTGCGCCGACTTGTCATAGCCGATATGCGGGTTCAACGCCGTCACCAGCATCAAGCCACGCTCCAGGTGCGCGGCCATTTGCTCGGCGTCGGGCTCAAGGCCTGCGATGCAATGCTCCTGGAAGTTGCGGCAGCCGTCGGCCAGCAAACGGATCGACTCCAGCAGGTTGTGGATAATCACCGGCTTGTACACGTTCAACTGCAAATGCCCTTGGCTGGCGGCAATGCCGATGGTCACGTCGTTGCCCAGCACCTGGCAGGCCAGCATCGACAGGGCCTCGCACTGGGTCGGGTTGACCTTGCCGGGCATGATCGAGCTGCCCGGCTCGTTGGCTGGCAGGCGCACTTCGGCCAGCCCCGCGCGCGGGCCCGAGCCCAGCAGGCGCAGGTCGTTGGCGATTTTCATCAAGGCCACGGCCAGGGTCTTCAGGGCGCCAGACAGGGTGGTCAGCGGCTCATGGCCCGACAGTGCGGCGAACTTGTTGGGTGCGGTGACAAACGGCAACCCGGACAACGCGGCGATTTCTGCGGCAATCGCCTCGCCAAAGCCATGGGGCGAGTTCAGGCCGGTGCCGACCGCCGTGCCGCCCTGGGCCAGTTCGTAGACGGCGGGCAGGGCGCTGCGAATGGCGCGCTCGGCATAATCCAGTTGCGCGATAAACGCCGAGACCTCCTGGCCAAAGGTGATGGGCGTGGCATCCATCATATGGGTGCGACCGGTCTTGACCAGCTTCATATGGCGCGCCGACAACTCCGCCAGCCCGCCGGACAGCTCACGCAGCGCCGGCAGCAATTGCTCGTGCACCGCCTGCACGGTGGCGATGCTCATGGCGGTGGGGAAGCAGTCGTTGGAGCTCTGGGAACGGTTGACGTGATCGTTGGGGTGCACCGGGCTCTTGCCGCCACGGGCCTTGCCCGACAGCTCGTTGGCGCGGCCGGCGATCACTTCGTTGGCGTTCATGTTGCTCTGGGTGCCACTGCCGGTCTGCCAGACCACCAGCGGGAACTGGTCATCATGCTTGCCGTCGAGCACTTCGTCAGCGGCCTGTTCGATCAGCCGGGCGATGTCGGCGGGCAGGTCGCCGTTGCGGTCGTTGACCCGCGCTGCAGCTTTCTTGATCAGGACCAAGGCGTGGAGTACCGCCAGTGGCATGCGTTGCTCGCCGATGGCGAAATTGACCAGTGAACGCTGGGTCTGTGCGCCCCAGTAAGCGTCATCCGGGACTTGTACTTCGCCCAGGCTGTCGGTTTCGATACGGCTCATCGCAGGGACTCTCCTTGTAGTCGGTTTGCGCAGTTTAGGCCCTGGCGGCACGTTTGGGTTCCATAAAAGCCATTTCATCGGGCAAACCCTCGCAAAACCAGGCCCTACAAGGCGTGGGGTTGAGTGCCGGCGTTTTTTAGGCGCAGAATGGTCGCCCTTGGGGTCTTACCTCGCCTGCTAGAAAAGGAAACTCGATGACTCGTCTTCGTGCCATCTGTACCGCGGTTGCTCTGGTCTGTGCCAGCGGCCAGGTTCTTGCCGATACCGCCAGCCACAACGCCAGTGCCGAAGCCTTCCTGACCCTGGCTCACGCAGACAAGCTGGGCACCCCGGTGTACATGCAAGTGCAACAAATGTTCGCCCAGCGCTTCGAGCAGACCAAGGCGCCTGCCGCCAAGCAAACCGTTCTGGACACCTACCAGGCCAAGGCCAACGCCGCCCTGGACCAGGCCATTGGCTGGAACAAGCTCAAGCCGGACATGGTCAAGCTGTACACCAGCAACTTCAGCGAGTCCGAACTCAAAGACCTGGTTGCCTTCTACAAGTCGCCACTGGGCAAGAAAGTTTTGGAGAAAATGCCGCAACTGACCCAGCAATCGGCCCAACTGACCCAGGCCAAGCTGGAAAGCGCGGTACCTGTCGTGAACAAGCTGTTGGAAGACATGACCAACGAGCTGACCCCCAAAGCCGCACCCGCCAAGAAGAAGTAAGCAATGACCATGCAGCAGCGTATCGAATCGGCACTTGCCGCCCTGAGCCCGGAACACCTGAGTGTGCTGGACGAAAGCCATATGCACAGCCGTGGATTGCAGACGCATTTCAAGGCCGTGCTGGTCAGCCAGCAGTTCGAGGGGCTCAACCGGGTCAAGCGCCATCAGAAGGTCTACGCCACGTTGGGTGACCTGATGAGCGAGTTCCATGCGCTGGCGCTGCACACCTACACGCCTGAAGAATGGGCAAAAACCGACGCAGCCCCGGCCTCGCCGACCTGCGCTGGCGGTAGCAAACACTGATATCCGGCTGCTACAAAGGCCTATGTTTTGCTAGAATCCGCAACGCGCCGCTCAGTCGGCGCGTTTTTTTTGCATCCGGTTCACCCTTTACGAGGGTAGCCACCTGGAGAGAACACCCATGACACAACCCATCGTCGTGGCGGCACTGTATAAGTTCGTCACCCTCGAAGATTACGTGGCCCTGCGCGAGCCGCTGTTGCAGGCCATGGTCGACAACGGCATCAAGGGCACCTTGCTGATCGCCGAAGAAGGCATCAACGGTACCGTTTCCGGCAGCCGCGAAGGCATTGATGGCCTGATGGCCTGGCTGAAGAACGACCCACGCATGGTCGATATCGATCACAAAGAGTCGTACTGCGACGAGCAGCCGTTCTACCGCACCAAGGTCAAGCTGAAAAAAGAGATCGTGACCCTGGGCGTCGAAGGCGTCGACCCGAACAAGAAAGTCGGGACCTACGTTGATCCACAAGACTGGAACGCGTTAATCAGCGATCCAGAAGTGCTGTTGATCGATACCCGTAACGACTATGAAGTGTCGATCGGCACCTTTGAAGGCGCAATCGACCCGAAGACTACGAGTTTTCGCGAATTTCCCGACTACATCAAAGCCAACTTCGACCCGGCCCGGCACAAGAAAGTCGCCATGTTCTGCACCGGCGGCATTCGTTGTGAAAAAGCCTCGAGCTATATGCTCAGCGAGGGCTTCGATGAGGTGTATCACCTCAAGGGTGGCATCCTCAAATACCTCGAAGAAGTGCCCCAGGAAGAGACCAAGTGGCAGGGCGACTGCTTTGTTTTCGATAACCGCGTGACCGTGCGCCACGACTTGAGCGAAGGTGACTACGATCAATGTCATGCCTGCCGTACTCCGGTTAGCGTAGAGGACCGCGCATCCGAGCATTACGTGGCCGGCATCAGCTGCCCGCACTGCTGGGATAAGCTGTCCGAGAAGACCCGTCGCAGTGCGATCGACCGTCAGAAGCAGATCGAGCTGGCCAAGGCCCGCAACATGCCGCACCCGATTGGTTACAACTACAAGCAATCATCCACCGAGGCTTGAACCATGTCTGCGCGCCTGCTCTATGTGATGGACCCGATGTGTTCCTGGTGCTGGGGTTTTGCCCCGGTGGCCAAGGCCCTGGTTGAGCAGGCCCAGGCAGCGGGCGTGGAGTTGCACCTGGTGGTGGGCGGCTTGCGCACCGGCAGTGGCGCGGCGCTGGAGCCGGCCACCCGGCGCTATATCCTGGAGCACTGGCAGGCGGTGACTGAAGCCACTGGCCAGCCGTTCCGCCTGGAGGGCGCCTTGCCTGATGGCTTTGTGTATGACACGGAGCCGGCCTGCCGGGCCCTGGTCACCGCGCGCGGCCTGGCGCCGGATTGCGCCTGGACCTTGCTCGGGCTGATCCAGCAGGCGTTTTATGTCGAGGGCCGCGATGTGACCCGCGCCAGTGTGCTGGTGGAACTGGCCGAGACCGCCGGGGTGCCGCGTATCGAGTTTGCCGAGGCCTTTGACCGTGCCGAGCAGCATGCAGCCACGGCCGCCGATTTTACCTGGGTGCAGGATCTGGGCATTGCCGGCTTCCCCACCTTGCTGGCCGAGCGCAATGGCCAGTTGGCCTTGTTGACCAACGGCTACCAGCCGCTGTCCGAGCTCGCACCTTTGCTCGGTCGCTGGCTGGAGCGAGCTGCCTGTGCATGATCAGCCAACGCCACGGGTTGATCGGCTGACCTGGGCAGAAATCCGCCGCCTGGCCCTGCGCCATAAAAAAGCCCTGTGGATCGCCAATGGTGTCGCCGTTCTGGCGACCCTGTGCAGCGTGCCGATTCCCTTGCTCCTGCCTCTGCTGGTGGACGAGGTGCTGCTGGGCAATGGCGATGGCGCGTTGAAAGTGATGAACCATGCGTTGCCAGCAGCCTGGCAGCAGGCCGCCGGCTATATCGGCCTGATGCTGCTGATCACCCTGGTGCTGCGTTGCGCGGCCCTGGTGTTCAACGTGGTCCAGGCGCGCCTGTTTGCCGGGCTGGCCAAGGACATTGTCTATCGCATCCGTGTGCGGTTGATCGAACGGCTCAAGCGTATCTCCCTGAGCGAATACGAAAGCCTGGGCGGCGGCACCGTGACCACGCACCTGGTCACCGACCTGGACACGGTGGACAAGTTTGTCGGTGAAACCTTGAGCCGGTTCCTGGTGGCCACGTTGACCCTGGTCGGCACCTCCGGGATCCTGATGTGGATGCACTGGAAGCTGGCGCTGTTGATCCTGCTGTTCAACCCGTTGGTGATCTATGCCACGGTGCAGTTGGGCAAGCGGGTCAAGCACCTGAAGAAGCTGGAAAACGACAGCACCTCGCGGTTTACCCAGGCGCTGACGGAAACCCTGGATGCGATCCAGGAAGTGCGCGCCGGCAATCGCCAGGGCTTTTTCCTCGGGCGCCTGGGGCAGCGTGCCCAGGAAGTGCGCGACTTTGCCATCAACTCCCAATGGAAAAGCGACGCCTCCAGCCGCGCCAGTGGCCTGCTGTTCCAGTTTGGTATCGACATCTTTCGCGCGGCGGCAATGCTCACCGTGCTGTTTTCCGACCTGTCCATCGGCCAGATGCTCGCGGTGTTCAGCTACCTGTGGTTCATGATCGGCCCGGTGGAGCAACTGCTGAACCTGCAATACGCCTACTACGCTGCCGGTGGCGCGCTGACGCGCATCAACGAACTGCTGGCCCGCGCCGACGAGCCGCAATATGCCGGGGGCGAGGATCCGTTTACCGGGCACGAAACCGTGGGTATCGAGGTGCGGGGCCTGGACTTTGGCTACGGCGAAGACCTGGTGCTCAACCAACTGAACCTGGCCATCGCTCCCGGCGAGAAGGTGGCGATTGTCGGCGCCAGTGGCGGCGGTAAAAGCACCCTGGTGCAACTGCTGTTGGGGCTCTACACCCCGCAGGCGGGCACGATCCGCTTCGGCGGCGCGACCCAGCAGGCGATTGGCCTGGAAACCATCCGCGAGCATGTCGCGGTGGTGCTGCAGCACCCGGCACTGTTCAACGATACCGTGCGCGCCAACCTGACCATGGGCCGCGAACGCAGCGACCAGGCCTGTTGGCAGGCCCTAGAAATCGCCCAGCTGGAGGCTACGGTCAAAGGGTTGCCCAAGGGCCTGGACAGTATTGTCGGGCGCTCTGGCGTGCGCTTGTCCGGTGGCCAGCGCCAACGCCTGGCGATTGCCCGAATGGTACTGGCCGAGCCAAAGGTGGTGATCCTCGACGAAGCCACCTCGGCCCTGGATGCGGCCACCGAATACAACCTGCACCAGGCGCTGGCGCGGTTTCTCAGTGGGCGTACTACACTGATCATTGCTCACCGTTTGTCGGCGGTGAAGCAGGCTGATAGGGTATTGGTGTTTGACGGTGGACACATTGCCGAAGATGGCGACCACCAGCAACTGATAGCCGATGGCGGTTTGTACGCCAAGCTTTATGGACACTTGCAACAAGTTCGCTGAATCGATCCCGTATCCGATCCTGGAGGGATCGCGTTTGGCCTCGGCTGTGCTGTCAGGAGCAGTTTTTACTCGCCTGTGCTGATGCAAGGGACCTCATGAAGCAGAAGCGAACTCTCGGAACACCAAGGTTGCTGGGCATTGTCTGGCCCTTTATTGCCGTCGTCCTGTTTCAGGCACTGCTGGGCTGCGTCAGCCTCTACATGCTGTCGGCCGTGCGCGGCTATGTGGCGGGCGAGAGCCTGTGGTCCAAGGGCCAGAAAGACGCCATCTACTATCTGACGCTATACGCTGACAACCGCGACCAGGCGACTTTTCTCAAATACCAGAATGCGATTGCGGTGCCCCAGGGCGGGCACGAGTTGCGGGTTGCCCTTGATCGCCCCAGCCCTGACCTCGCGGCGGCGCGCCTGGGGATTCTCAAGGGCGGCAACCATCCAGATGATGTGTCGAGCCTGATCTGGCTCTATCTCAACTTTCGCCATTTCAGCTACCTGGAAAAAGCCATCGAACTGTGGACCATCGGTGATGGCTACCTGGTGCAACTCGATGACCTGGCGCAGGAGATGCACAGGGGGATCATTGCCAATCGGGTCAGCAGCGTCGACATCCATGCCTGGAAAGAGCGGATTATCGCCATCAACGATGGCGTGACACCGGCGGCCAAGGCCTTCAGCGATGCCCTGGGCGAAGGCTCCAGGATGATTCTGCGCCTGCTGGTGACCACCAACCTGGCCACCGCCCTCGGCCTGATAGCCCTGGCGTTGCTGCGCACCCGCAAGCTCTTGGCCCAGCGGCACGCGTTTGCCGATGCCTTGCAACTGGAGAGGGAGCGGGCGCAGATCACCCTGGAGTCCATTGGCGATGGGGTGATCACCACCGATGTCGACGGGGCGATCGCCTATATGAACCCGGCGGCGGAATCCCTGACCCACTGGAACGCGGCCCAGGCCCAGGGCTTGCCGTTGGCCGCGCTGTTCAATCTGCTGGATGAACACGCCCAGGCCGATGGGTTTACCCTGATCGATCACATTCTTGACGGCCAACTCAGTGGTGGCAGCGAGCACTCCAAGCTGATCCAGCGCCTGGATGGCAGTACCGTGTCCGTGACCCTGGTGGGCGCACCGATCCGCAGTGCTGGCAAGGTCAGCGGGGCGGTGCTGGTGTTGCACGACATGACCCAGGAGCGCCAATACATCGCCAATCTGTCCTGGCAGGCGACCCATGATGCATTGACCGGGCTGGCCAACCGGCGCGAATTTGAGTATCGCCTGGAGCAGGTGCTACACGGCATCGGGCGCCAGCAGTCGGCGCGGCATGCCTTGATGTTCCTCGACCTGGACCAGTTCAAACTGGTCAACGACACCTGTGGCCATGCGGCAGGCGATGAATTGCTGCGGCATATCTGCGCCCTGCTGCAATCGGACCTGCGCGAAGGCGATACCCTGGCCCGCCTGGGCGGTGATGAGTTTGGCATTCTGCTGGAGAACTGCCCGGCGCCGGTGGCCGAGAAAATCGCCGAGAGCCTGCGTCACACCGTGCAAAACCTGCACTTCGTCTGGAAAGGCCGACCGTTTGTCACCACGGTCAGTATCGGCCTGGTGCATATCACCCACACCCCGACCACCCTGGAAACTTCGTTGCGTGCTGCCGATATGGCCTGCTACATGGCCAAGGAGAAGGGACGCAACCGGGTGCAGGTCTATCACGCCGATGACACCGAATTGTCCCTGCGTTTTGGCGAAATGGCCTGGATCCAACGCTTGCACATGGCCCTGGAAGAGGACCGTTTTTGCCTATATGCCCAGGAAATCGCCCCCTTGGGCCAAACCGAGGCGGGCAACGGGCATATCGAGATTCTGCTGCGCCTACACGATGAGGCCGGGCGGATGATCTTGCCCGACAGCTTTATCCCGGCCGCCGAGCGTTACGGGTTGATGACCTCCCTGGACCGCTGGGTGGTGGAGAACGTGTTCAAGCTGATTGCCCGCTGCATGGTCGAGCGACCGGGCAGGCCCATGGCGATGTGTGCGATCAACCTGTCGGGCATTACCATCGGCGATGACGACTTCCTGCGCTTTTTGCGGGAGAAGTTCAGCGCCTACGGCATTCCGCCGGGGATGATCTGTTTTGAAATCACTGAAACCAGTGCAATTTCCAACCTGGGCAGCGCGATTCGTTTTATCAATGAGCTCAAGGCCTTGGGTTGTTGCTTCTCCCTGGATGACTTTTGTGCGGGGATGTCCTCATTCGCCTACCTCAAACATTTACCTGTAGACTTCCTGAAGATCGATGGAAGTTTCGTAAAGGATATGCTGGACGACCCGATTAACCGCGCCATGGTCGAAGTGATCAACCACATCGGCCATGTCATGGGTAAGCGCACTATTGCCGAGTTTGTCGAAACGCCGCACATCGAGCAGGCATTGCTCGAGATCGGCGTGGACTACGCTCAGGGCTACCTGATTGAACGCCCGCAATTGTTTACCTTCGATAGTTTGCAGTGTCGACCTGCGCGCCCGCAGCCTCTGTTGTTCAGGGCGCCCGGCACGTTCCGCTGAAACATCTGCTGGTCTGTACACATCACACATCAAAAGGAGCCCGACAGTGATCGACACATTCAGCAGAACCGGCCCGCTTATGGAAGCCTCAAGTTACCCCGCCTGGGCTCAGCAACTGATCCAGGACTGTAGCGAGAGCAAGCGCCGAGTTGTCGAACACGAACTGTACCAGCGCATGCGCGATAACAAGCTCAGTGCCAAGACCATGCGCCATTACCTGATTGGTGGCTGGCCAGTGGTGGAACAGTTCGCGTTGTACATGGCACAAAACCTGACCAAGACCAAGTTTGCCCGTCACCCTGGCGAGGATATGGCGCGACGTTGGTTGATGCGCAATATTCGCGTGGAACTGAACCATGCCGATTATTGGGTGCATTGGGCGCGCGCCCATGGTGTTGGCCTGGAAGAGTTGCAGGCGCAGAACGTACCGCCCGAGTTGCATGCACTGAGCCATTGGTGCTGGCACACCAGTTCGGCCGACTCGTTGATCGTCGCGATTGCGGCCACCAACTACGCCATCGAGGGGGCCACTGGGGAGTGGTCTGCGCTGGTGTGTTCGACGGGCGTGTATGCCGCAGCGTTCCCCGAAGAAGATCGCAAGCGCGCCATGAAGTGGCTGAAGATGCATGCCCAGTACGATGACGCCCACCCGTGGGAAGCACTGGAAATCATCTGCACCCTGGCGGGGATGAACCCGAGCAAGGCGTTGCAAGTGGAGTTGCGCCAGGCCGTGTGCAAGAGCTACGACTACATGTACCTGTTCCTGGAACGCTGCATGCAGTTGGAGAAAACCCCAGTGACCCGCGAGCGCCAGGTATTGGCGACCAGCGAAGCCTGACCCAGGCAGGGCGGGGTAGCGTTTACCCCGCCATTGCCAGGCGGTTGCGGCCTTCGCGCTTGGCCACATACAAGGCATTGTCGGCCCGGCGCAGCAGGCTCTCGGCCGACTCGCCTGCCAGCAAGGTCGCGCAACCCAGGCTCACCGTCAATTCGATACGCGTGGTGTCCGCCCAGTAGTCCTGGGCCTGTGCTGCCTGGCGCAGGCGTTCGCCCACCATGGCCGCGGCATCGCGCCCGGTGTTGGACAGCAGGATCAGGAACTCTTCCCCGCCAAACCGAAACACCATGTCCACATTGCGCAACTGGCCCTTGATCGAGGCTGCGACGGCCTTGAGCACCTTGTCGCCGGTGGCGTGGCCGTGGCTGTCGTTGATGCGCTTGAAGTGATCGATATCGAGCATCAGCAAGGACAGCGGATGCAGGTGCCGCTTGGCCATCTCGATCTCCCGGCCCAGGGTCTGGTCCATGGCGATGCGGTTGCCGGTCTCGGTCAGCGGGTCACGCAGGGCGCTGCGGGTCGCGGTGCGATACAGCAGGGCGTTGCGCATCGGGTAGAGCAGGCTGGCCAGTAGCGACTCCAGGTTGCCCTGTTCTTCTTCGCTGAAACGCTGGTTGCGGCGAAACACCAGCTCTCCCAGATGCTCGCCCTGGTGGCTGAGGCTATAGCTCACGGAGTGATGGCCGCGCTGGCCATATTCCAGGCGCAGGTCGCTGGCTTCATGGCGGTATTGCAGGGCGTCCAGGGGCACCAGGCGCTGCACTTCGCGAAAGAACAGGCCAAGGATCCGCTCGGCTTCCAGGCTGGTCTGCAATTGCAGGTTCAGTTGCTGGCGCAGTTGCGCGAGGCTGATGGGGCGCCGTGCGATAAGGGAAGGCTGGCCAAAGCCCAGGCGTTGCAATTTGGCACTATCGAAGTCAATTGCGTTGGTCTGGGTCGGTGTTTTCATAAACGGGCAGGCCTCTAAGCACAGAATGCTGTCTTACAGGCTCGATGGGAGCGGCCACTGGCGGGCGTCTTACTGTTCCTTCAGTTCCGTAAAACTTAGGTAACAGTCTAGTCCGCTTTGCCGGGGGTTATAACCCCTGATCCCATGCCGCACGTCTTGATGTCGCGCTGCCTGCTTAAGCATATTGGAGCGAAAACCGTGCCAGTTAGTGCAATTAGTTTTTAGTGCTTATAAAACAAGGGGATGGGATTTATTGAGGAAAGGGAGCGGTGGGAATTTGGCGCAGGCCCATTGAGCCCGACACTGCGCCATCGCGGGCAAGCCCGCTCCCACAATGGCGTGGTGTCATGTCCGAAGATTATTGCGCGTCGAACGCCTGCCCAGTGATCCCCGAGCTATCCGGGCCCATCAGGTACAGGTACACCGGCATGATCTCTTCCGGCAGCGGGTTGTTGGCCGGGTTTTCCCCTGGATAGGCCTGGGCGCGCATGCTGGTGCGGGTGGCGCCGGGGTTGATGCTGTTGGCACGTACTGCCGCGACGGTGTCGAGTTCGTCGGCCAGGGTTTGCATCAGGCCTTCGGTGGCAAATTTCGACACACCATAGGCGCCCCAGTAGGCCCGGCCCTTGCGCCCGACGCTGCTGGAGGTGAACACCACCGAAGCGTCCTGGGACAGCTTGAGCAGCGGCAGCAGGGTGGCGGTCAGCATAAACATGGCGTTGACGTTGATATGCATGACCCGCATGAAATTCTCGCCCGACAGCTGTTCGATCGGGGTGCGTGGGCCGATGATCGAGGCGTTGTGCAGCAGCCCGTCGAGATGACCGAATTCTTTTTCAATCATTGCCGCCAGCTCATCGTATTGATGGGGCAGGGCGGTTTCCAGGTTGAACGGGATCACCACCGGTTGCGGGTGACCGGCGGCTTCGATTTCATCGTAGACCTGGGCCAGGTTGGCTTCGGTCTTGCCCAGCAACAGTACGGTGGCACCGTGGGCGGCATAGGTCTTGGCCGCCGCTGCACCAATCCCGCGACCGGCACCGGTGACCAGGATGACCCGGTCCTTGAGCAATTCTGGGCGTGCGGAGTAATCAAACATAATCGACCTCAACAAAAATTCAGTCTGAATGTGGGGCGGGCTGGCTCGCGATAGCACAGTGTCAGTCAATAAATCGGCAACTGATTCACCGCTATCGCTGGCAAGCCAGCTCCCACATTGATCTCAGTGTTTCAGTGTCAGCAGCTGCAGAGTGCGCTATCGAGCACCTTGCGCAGTTCCAGCGGGTGATCGACCACGACGTCGGCGCCCCAGTTGCGGGCGTTGTCGTCAGGGTGGATGTAGCCGTAGGTGACGGCCGCAGTGCGGGTGCCGGCGTCGCGGCCCGACTCGATATCCCGCAGGTCGTCGCCCACGAACAGTACGCTGGCCGGGTCCAGGTCAAGCATCTTGCAGGCCAGGATCAGCGGCTCCGGGTCGGGCTTGCTGTTTTTTACGTGGTCCGGGCAGATCAGCAGCGCCGAGCGCTGGGCCAGGCCCAGTTGTTCCATGATCGGCTCGGCAAAGCGCAGGGGCTTGTTGGTGACTACGCCCCAGATCAGCTTGGAACGCTCGATGTCTTCCAGCAGTTCGGCCATGCCATCAAACAACTTGCTGTGGATTGCGCAGCCCTTGACGTAGCGTTCGAGGAACTCCAGGCGCAGCTCTTCAAAGCCTGGGGACTGCGGGTCCATGGAAAACGTCACGGCGACCATGGCCCGGGCACCGCCGGAAATTTCATCGCGGATATGCTGGTCGTTGATCGGCGCAAGCCCGCGCTCGGTGCGCATGGCCTGGCAGATGGCGATAAAGTCCGGCGCGGTATCGAGCAGCGTACCGTCCATGTCGAAAAGAACCGCTTTCAACTTCACAGGCTTATTCCTCTCGCAGGGTCTGGATCATGTAATTGACGTCGACGTCGCTGGCCAGCTTGTAGTGCTTGGTCAGTGGGTTGTAGGTCAGGCCGATGATGTCCTTGACGGTCAGCCCGGCCTGGCGGCTCCAGGCGCCCAGTTCGGAAGGGCGGATGAACTTCTTGAAGTCATGGGTGCCGCGTGGCAGCAGCTTCATGATGTATTCGGCGCCGATGATCGCGAACAGGTAGGCCTTGGGGTTGCGGTTGATGGTGGAGAAGAACACCTGGCCGCCGGGCTTGACCATGCGGAAGCAGGCGCGGATCACCGACGATGGGTCGGGCACGTGCTCCAGCATCTCCAGGCAGGTCACTACGTCAAACTGCTCGGGCATTTCCTCGGCCAGGGCTTCGGCGGTGATCTGCCGGTACTCCACGCTCACGCCCGACTCCAACTGATGCAGCTGGGCCACGGCCAGGGGCGCTTCGCCCATGTCGATGCCCATCACCGTGGCGCCGCGCTGGGCCATGGCCTCGCTGAGAATGCCGCCACCGCAGCCCACGTCGAGGACCTTCTTGCCGGCCAGGTTGACGCGCTCGTCGATCCAGTTGACCCGCAGCGGGTTGATGTCGTGCAGCGGCTTGAACTCGCTTTCGCGGTCCCACCAGCGGTGAGCCAGGGCTTCGAATTTGGCGATTTCGGCGTGGTCGACGTTACTCATGGGTAGTCCTCTAAATCCGATAAAACGGTGTGCCTGGCCCGGAAGGCTGATCCGGGGGCGGCGTTATTCTGGGTGTCCGCTGATGCGCCGGCCCCAGGCAGCGGCCGTGGCGCTCAGTTGCTGTTCATCCATGCGGGTCAGTTGCCGGTCGTCGAGCAGTTGCTTGCCGCCGACCCAAAGGTGTTTCACACAATCGCGGCCGGTGGCATATATAAGCTGCGAGACCGGATCGTAGATCGGTTGCTGGGCCAGGCCAGAAAGGTCGAAGGCTACGATATCCGCGGCCTTGCCCACTTCCAGCGAGCCGATTTCTGTTTCCAGGCCCATGGCCCGTGCACCGTTGAGGGTGGCCATGCGCAGCGCGCGATGGGCATCCAGGGCGCTGGCCGAGCCAGCAACGGCCTTGGCCAGCAGCGCGGCGGTGCGGGTTTCACCCAGCAGGTCGAGGTCATTGTTGCTTGCCGCGCCGTCGGTGCCTACTGCCACATTGACGCCGGCCTGCCACAGACGTTCCACCGGGCAGAAGCCACTGGCCAGTTTCAGGTTGGATTCCGGGCAGTGGATCACGCTGCTGTTGCTTTCTACCAGCAACGCCAGGTCGTCTTCGCTGATTTGGGTCATATGAACGGCCTGCAGCCGTGGGCCGAGCAAGCCCAGGCGTGCGAGGCGGGCCAGGGGCCGTTCGCCATACTGCTCGATGGACTGCTGCACTTCAAAGGCCGTCTCGTGGACATGCATATGAATGGCGGCGTCCAGCTCCTCGGCGATCACCCGGACTTTTTCCAGGTTCGCATCGCTGACGGTATAGGGCGCATGGGGGCCAAAGGCGATTTTGATCCGTGGGTGATGCTTGAGGTCGCCAAACAGCTCCACGCCCTGGCGGATCGCCTCATCGGCGGTGGCGGCGCCGGGGGTCGGGAAGTCGAGGATCGGCATCGCAATTTGCGCGCGCATACCGCTGTTGTGCACGCGTTCGCTGGCGACCTTGGGGAAGAAGTACATGTCTGAGAAGCAACTGATGCCGCCCTTGATCTGCTCGGCGATCGCCAGGTCAGTGCCGTCGCGCACGAAGGCTTCATCGACCCACTTGGCTTCGGCCGGCCAGATATGGTGTTGCAGCCAGGTCATCAGCGGCAGGTCGTCGGCCAGGCCGCGAAACAGACTCATCGCCGCATGGCCGTGGGCATTCACCAGGCCCGGGCTGAGCAGCACCCCCGGCAGCTCGCGTACTTCGTGGGCTGCCAGCTTCAGCGCCTGGGCGCGCGGGCCGATAAATGCGATGCGGCCATCGCGAATGCCCAGGCCATGTGCCTTGAGCACCACGCCCGCAGGCTCGACCGGTACCAGCCAGCTTGGCAGCAGCAGTAAGTCGAGCGGGGCGGCAGGTGGCGTCATAGCGGGCATCGTCCGGGGCGGTCATATAAAGAGGGCGAAGTATACCCGAGCGTCCTGGCTGGCGGATCGCTATAATCCGCGGCTTTTGTTGATGAGTACGGGGTGAGGGATGCGCGATCGACTGTTGGCGGCGGAGAAAGTGAGGGCCATCGATTGGCGTGATGGCGCACTGCACCTGCTCGATCAGCGTGCGCTGCCGTCCCGGGAAAGCTGGGTCATATGCTCGTCGGTCGACGAAGTGGCCGCAGCCATTCGTATGATGGTGGTGCGCGGCGCGCCGGCCATTGGCATCAGCGCGGCCTACGGCCTGGTGCTGGCCGCCCGTGCACGGATTGCCGAGGGCGGTGACTGGCAGGCTGCATGGGAGGAGGACTACGCGCTGCTGGCCGAATCCCGGCCCACAGCGTCAAACCTGTTCTGGGCCCTCAAGCGCATGCGCGATCGCCTCGATCGCCTCAAGAAGCACGCCGACCCGTTGGCGGTGCTGGAGGCCGAAGCTATCGCGATCCATGAAAGCGACCGTGAAGCCAACCTGACCATGGCGCAATTGGGCGTTGAATTGATCCGCAAACACCAGGGCAATGCCCAGGCCATCCTCACCCACGGCAATGCCGGGGCCTTGGCTAGCGGTGGCGTGGGCACGGCGCTGGGGGTGATCCGCGCGGCGTTTCTGGAAGGAATGGTCGAACAGGTCTATGCCAACGAAACCCGCCCCTGGCTGCAAGGCTCGCGGCTGACTGCCTGGGAGCTGGCGAGCGAGGGCATCCCGGTTACGGTGAATGCCGACTCGGCCGGCGCGCATATCCTCAAGACCAAAGGCGTGACCTGGGTAATTGTTGGCGCCGACTGCATTGCGGCCAATGGCGATGTGATCAGCAAGATTGGCACTTACCAACTGGCGGTAAGCGCCATGCACCATGGTGTGCGCTTCATGGTAGTGGCCCCCAGCTCTACGCTGGACCTGATGATGGCCACTGGCGATGACGTTGCCCTGGAAGAGCGGGATGCCGGCGAGCTGCTGGAGGTCGCCGGGCAGCGGTTTGCTGCCGATGTCGCAGCCTTTAACCCGGTGTTTGACGTCACGCCGGCGGACCTGATCGACGTGATCGTCACCGAAAAAGGCATTGTCGAGCGGCCGGACGCGGCCAAGCTGGCCCAGTTGATGTGTCGCAAGCGTCTGCATTAAGGGCTGTAATATCTGGCAGATTGCAATCGCGGGCACGCGTGGTCCCACACGTTGAATGCATTTACAAATCAACTGTGGGAGTGGGCTTGTCCGCGATGGGCTTCGAAAGCCAACAAAACCCTCGGTTCCATAGGCAAATCCAAGCCTCGATTCAGCTCTGAGCCCCTCTCGTCGCCCTCAAGCCTGTCATCGGTCAACTTACTACGCTCCATGCGCATCTGGGGGATAGGTGCGTGGCGGCGATTGTGATACCATTCGGCGGTTTCCAGGGTCACCCCAAGGGGCGGCCCTTAATGCGCAGATCCGTGTCATAACTCGTTGATTTGTCGTAAGTCGTTGCCAGGCATCATGTCGGCGGCGGCGAGCTTCGTTCGTCCCAAATGGATGTGACGAGGTTTCACCCGAAAAAGGAATCAGGCTTCTCATGGGCGAACTGGCCAAAGAAATCCTCCCGGTCAATATCGAAGACGAGCTGAAACAGTCCTACCTCGACTACGCGATGAGCGTAATTGTCGGGCGGGCACTGCCTGATGCGCGCGATGGCTTGAAGCCCGTGCACCGGCGTGTGCTGTTCGCGATGAGCGAGCTGGGTAACGACTGGAACAAGCCGTACAAGAAATCTGCCCGTGTTGTCGGTGACGTGATCGGTAAGTATCACCCTCACGGCGACACTGCGGTGTACGACACCATCGTTCGGATGGCCCAGCCGTTTTCCCTGCGCTACCTGCTGGTAGACGGCCAGGGCAACTTCGGTTCGGTGGACGGCGACAACGCGGCGGCCATGCGATACACCGAAGTGCGCATGACCAAGCTGGCACACGAGCTGCTGGCCGACCTGCACAAGGAAACCGTGGACTGGGTGCCGAACTACGACGGCACCGAAATGATCCCGGCGGTCATGCCGACCCGTATTCCCAACCTGTTGGTCAACGGCTCCAGCGGTATCGCCGTGGGCATGGCCACCAACATCCCGCCACACAACCTCGGTGAAGTCATCGACGGTTGCCTGGCCCTCATCGACAACCCTGAGCTGACCGTCGATGAGCTGATGCAGTACATCCCCGGCCCGGACTTCCCGACCGCCGCGATCATCAATGGTCGTGCCGGCATCATCGAAGCCTATCGCACCGGTCGTGGCCGCATCTACATGCGCGCGCGCTCGATGATCGAAGACATCGACAAGGTCGGTGGCCGCCAGCAGATCGTCATCACCGAACTGCCTTACCAGCTGAACAAGGCGCGTCTGATCGAGAAGATCGCCGAGCTGGTTAAAGAGAAGAAACTCGAAGGTATTACCGAGCTACGCGACGAGTCCGACAAAGACGGTATGCGCGTGGTGATCGAGCTGCGTCGTGGCGAAGTGCCTGAGGTGATCCTCAACAACCTCTACGCCCAGACCCAGCTGCAAAGCGTGTTTGGTATCAACGTCGTGGCCTTGATCGACGGTCGCCCGCGCATCCTGAACCTCAAGGATCTGCTGGAAGCCTTCGTCCGTCACCGTCGCGAAGTGGTGACCCGCCGTACCGTATTCGAGCTGCGCAAGGCCCGTGAACGTGGGCACATCCTGGAAGGCCAGGCGGTTGCGCTGTCGAACATCGACCCGGTCATCGCCCTGATCAAGGCCTCGCCGACCCCGTCGGAAGCCAAGGAAGCACTGATCAAGATGCCGTGGGAATCCAGCGCCGTCGTGGCGATGGTTGAACGTGCCGGTGCCGATTCGTGCCGTCCGGAGACCCTGGATCCGCAATACGGCCTGCGCGATGGCAAGTACTTCCTGTCGCCGGAACAGGCCCAGGCCATCCTGGAACTGCGCCTGCACCGCCTGACCGGTCTGGAGCACGAGAAGCTGCTGGCCGAGTACCAGGAGATCCTCAACCAGATCGGCGAGCTGATCCGCATCCTCAATAGCGCCGTGCGCCTGATGGAAGTGATCCGCGAAGAACTGGAAGTGATCCGCGCCGAATACGGCGACGTGCGCCGCACCGAAATTCTCGATGCACGCCTGGACCTGACCCTGGGTGACATGATCCCGGAAGAAGAGCGCGTGGTGACCATTTCCCACGGCGGCTACGCCAAGACCCAGCCTTTGGCTGCGTACCAGGCCCAGCGTCGTGGTGGTAAAGGCAAGTCGGCGACTGGCGTCAAGGATGAGGACTACATCGCTCACCTGCTGGTAGCCAACAGCCACACCACGCTGCTGCTGTTCTCCAGCAAAGGCAAGGTGTACTGGCTCAAGACCTACGAGATCCCGGAAGCGTCCCGCGCTGCCCGTGGTCGTCCGCTGGTCAACCTGTTGCCGCTGGACACCGACGAATACATCACCACCATGCTGCCGGTCGAGGAATACACCGAGGGTCACTTCATCTTCATGGCCACCGCCAAAGGCACCGTGAAGAAGACCCCGCTGGAATCCTTCAGCCGCCAGCGCAGCGTGGGCCTGATCGCCCTGGAGCTGGACGAGGGCGACGTACTGATTTCCGCCGCCATTACCGATGGCGAGCGCGAAGTCATGCTGTTCTCCGACGGTGGCAAGGTGACGCGCTTCAAGGAATCCGACGTACGTGCCATGGGTCGTACCGCCCGTGGTGTGCGCGGCATGCGCCTGCCGGAAGGGCAGAAGCTGATTTCCATGCTGATCCCGGAAGAAGGCAGCCAGATCCTTACTGCTTCGGCTCGTGGTTATGGCAAGCGCACCGCCATCAGCGAGTTCCCCGAGTACAAGCGTGGCGGCCAGGGCGTTATCGCCATGGTCAGCAACGATCGCAACGGCCGTCTGGTCGGCGCGGTGCAGGTGCTGGATGGCGAGGAAATCATGCTGATTTCCGACCAGGGCACCCTGGTGCGTACCCGGGTTGATGAAGTGTCGAGCCTGGGCCGTAACACCCAGGGCGTGACCTTGATCAAGCTGGCCAGCGACGAGACCCTGGTGGGTCTGGAGCGTGTCCAGGAGCCATCGGAAGTCGAAGGCGAGGAGCTGGAAGGCGAGGAGTTCGATGGCGAGGTGATCGCAGCCGGCGATGACAGCGTCGACGAGCCAACCCTCGATGCTGCCGCAGACGAGGAAGAACCGCAGGAATAAGCGGACAACCAAGGGGGCGGATGAAGATTCGCCCCCTTGTTATTTGTCCCTTTTGAAAATTTGCGATACTGCGCATTCCCCTGTGGGAGCGGGCTTGCTCGCGAAGGCGGCGTGTCAGTCAACACATGTGCTGGCTGAGACTCCGCCTTCGCGAGCAAGCCCGCTCCCACATGGGGTTATATGTCGAACACGAATTATGTGACTACCAGATCAGAGCGAGATTGGATGTGAGCAAGAGAGCCTATAACTTCTGTGCTGGTCCCGCGGCACTTCCTGAAGCAGTCCTGCAGCGCGCGCAGGGTGAACTCCTCGACTGGCATGGCAAAGGCCTCTCGGTCATGGAAATGAGCCATCGCAGCGATGAGTTTGTATCCATTGCCACCAAGGCCGAGCAGGATCTGCGTGACCTGCTGGATATCCCGTCGGACTACAAGGTGTTGTTCCTGCAAGGTGGCGCCAGCCAGCAATTTGCCCAATTGCCGCTGAACCTGCTGCCGGAAGATGGCACTGCCGACTATATCGATACCGGTATCTGGTCGCAAAAAGCCATTGAAGAAGCCTCGCGCTACGGCAATATCAATGTGGCCGGTACTGCCAAGCCCTACGATTATTTCGCTATCCCGGGTCAGAACGAGTGGAAGCTATCCAAGGACGCGTCCTACGTTCACTACGTGCAGAACGAAACCATCGGCGGCCTGGAGTTCGACTGGGTGCCTGAAGTCGGTGACGTCCCGTTGGTGTGCGACATGTCCTCGGACATTCTCTCGCGCCCGATGGATGTGTCGCGCTACGGCATGATCTACGCCGGCGCACAGAAGAACATTGGCCCCAGCGGCATCCTGGTCAATATCATCCGTGAAGACCTGCTCGGCCGTGCCCGTTCGGTGTGCCCGACCATGCTCAACTACAAAGTCGCGGCCGACAACGGCTCGATGTACAACACCCCGCCAGCCTTTGCCTGGTACCTGTCGGGCCTGGTGTTCGAGTGGCTCAAAGAGCAGGGCGGCGTGGCTGCCATGGGCAAGCTCAACGAAGAGAAGAAGCGCACCCTGTACGACTTCATCGACGCCAGTGGCCTGTACAGCAACCCGATCAACCTGAGCGACCGCTCGTGGATGAACGTGCCGTTCCGCCTGGCCGATGACCGCCTGGACAAGCCATTTCTGGCCGGCGCCGACGAGCGTGGCCTGCTGAACCTCAAGGGCCACCGTTCGGTAGGCGGCATGCGCGCCTCGATCTACAACGCAGTCGACATCAATGCCATCAAGGCGCTGGTGGCCTACATGGCAGAGTTCGAGAAGGAACACGGCTAATGTCTGAGCAAGAACTCAAGGCCCTGCGTGTGCGCATTGACGCCCTGGACACCAAAGTCCTGGAGCTGATCAGTGAGCGCGCGCGGTGTGCCCAGGAAGTGGCGCGGGTCAAGATGGCCTCGCTGGCTGAAGGCGAAGTGCCGGTGTTCTACCGTCCGGAGCGCGAAGCCCAGGTGCTCAAGCGGGTGATGGAGCGTAACCAGGGGCCGCTGGGCAATGAAGAGATGGCGCGGTTGTTCCGCGAGATCATGTCTTCGTGCCTGGCCCTTGAGCAGCCCTTGAAAGTGGCTTACCTCGGCCCCGAGGGGACCTTCACCCAGGCGGCGGCGATGAAGCATTTCGGCCATGCGGTGATCAGCAAGCCGATGGCAGCCATCGACGAAGTGTTCCGCGAAGTGGCGGCCGGTGCGGTGAATTTTGGCGTGGTGCCGGTGGAAAACTCCACCGAAGGCGCGGTTAACCACACCCTCGACAGCTTCCTTGAGCACGACATGGTGATCTGTGGCGAAGTCGAGCTGCGCATCCACCACCACTTGCTGGTGGGTGAAAACACCAAGACCGACAGCATCAGCCGCATTTACTCCCACGCCCAGTCCCTGGCCCAGTGCCGCAAGTGGCTGGATGCCCATTACCCGAATGTCGAGCGTGTGGCGGTGTCCAGCAACGCCGAAGCGGCCAAGCGGGTCAAGGGTGAGTGGAATTCGGCGGCGATTGCCGGGGATATGGCTGCGGGCCTGTACGGCCTGACGCGCCTGGCCGAGAAAATCGAGGATCGCCCGGATAACTCCACGCGCTTTTTGATGATCGGCAACCAGGAAGTACCGCCGACCGGCGACGACAAGACCTCGATCATTGTCTCCATGAGCAACAAGCCGGGTGCGCTGCATGAACTGCTGGTGCCGTTCCACGACAACGGGATAGACCTGACACGCATCGAGACGCGTCCTTCGCGCAGCGGTAAATGGACCTATGTGTTCTTTATCGACTTCGTCGGTCACCACCGTGATCCGCTGGTCAAGAGTGTGCTGGAGAAAATCAGTCAGGAAGCCGTGGCACTCAAGGTGCTGGGCTCCTACCCGAAAGCGGTTTTGTGAGGCTTTGACATGAGTGGCAACTTCCTCGCCCTGGCACAGCCGGGCGTGCAACAACTGTCGCCTTACGTTCCAGGCAAGCCTGTGGACGAGTTGGCGCGCGAGTTGAATCTGGATCCGGCGAAGATCGTCAAGCTGGCGAGCAATGAAAACCCCCTGGGCCCAAGTCCCAAGGTGCTGGCGGCGATCCGTGAAGAGTTGGCGGAGCTGACCCGTTACCCCGACGGCAACGGCTTTGCCCTCAAGTCCCTGTTGGCCGAGCGCTGCCGGGTCGAGTTGAGCCAGGTCACCCTGGGCAATGGTTCCAACGACATTCTGGAGCTGGTGGCGCGTGCCTACCTGGCGCCTGGCCTGAACGCGGTGTTCAGTGAGCACGCGTTTGCGGTGTATCCGATTGTCACCCAGGCCGTCGGTGCCGAGGCGCGGGTGATTGCGGCCAGGGACTGGGGGCATGACCTACCGGCCATGCTGGCGGCCATCGATGCCCAGACCCGCGTGGTGTTTATCGCCAACCCGAACAACCCGACTGGTACCTGGTTCGGTGCCGATGCGCTGAACGAGTTCCTGCAGGATGTGCCTGGGCACGTGCTGGTGGTGCTGGACGAGGCCTACATCGAATACGCCGAAGGTGGCGACTTGCCCGACGGCCTGGATTTCCTCGCGGCCTATCCGAACCTGCTGGTATCGCGCACTTTCTCCAAGGCCTATGGCCTGGCGTCGCTGCGGGTCGGCTACGGGTTGTCCACGGCGGTTGTCGCCGATGTGCTGAACCGCGTGCGCCAGCCGTTCAACGTCAACAGCCTGGCATTGGCGGCGGCTTGTGCGGCGCTCAAGGATGCCGAGTACCTGGAAGAAGGGCGACGGATCAACGAGAGCGGCATGCAGCAGCTGCAGCAAGGCTTCCGCGAACTGGGCCTGGGCTGGATTGCGTCCAAGGGCAACTTTATTTGCGTGGATCTCGCCCAAGAGGCCGCCCCGGTCTTCCAGGGTTTGCTGCGCGAAGGCGTGATCGTGCGTCCGGTGGCCAATTACGGCATGCCGAACCACTTGCGCATCACCATCGGTTTGCCGGCTGAAAACAGTCGCTTCCTTGAGGCGCTGGCCAAGGTTCTGGCCCGTGGTTGATGTGATTGCAATGCAACCTGTTGTGCCTGTGATCGGCCGTCTGGTGGTGGTCGGTCTTGGATTGATTGGCGGCTCCTTTGCCAAGGGTCTGCGGGAAAGCGGCCTGTGTGGCGAAGTGGTCGGTGTGGATCTGGACCCGCAATCGCGCCAACTGGCGGTTGAGCTGGGCGTGGTGGACCGCTGTGACGCGGACTTGGCTGTTGCCTGCGAGGGCGCCGATGTCATCCAGTTGGCGGTGCCGATCCTGGCCATGGAAAAACTGCTGGCGCTGTTGGCCGGCATGGACCTGGGCCAGGCGATTCTCACGGATGTCGGCAGCGCCAAGGGCAATGTGGTGCGTGCGGCGCGCCAGGCGTTTGGCGGCATGCCGCCGCGCTTCGTGCCAGGGCACCCGATTGCCGGCTCCGAGCAGAGTGGGGTGGAGGCGTCCAATTCCCAGCTGTTCCGTCGACACAAGGTGATCCTCACGCCGCTGGCAGAAACCGACCCGGCAGCCTTGGCCGTGGTGGACCGGTTGTGGCGCGAGCTGGGGGCGGATGTCGAGCATATGCAGGTCGAGCGCCATGACGAAGTGCTGGCGGCGACCAGCCATTTGCCGCATCTGCTGGCCTTTGGCCTGGTCGACTCCCTGGCCAAGCGCAACGAAAACCTGGAGATTTTCCGTTACGCCGCCGGTGGCTTTCGCGATTTCACGCGGATTGCCGGTAGCGACCCGGTGATGTGGCACGACATTTTTCTCGCCAATCGCGAGGCTGTGCTGCGGACCCTGGACACCTTTCGCAGTGACTTGGATGCCTTGCGCGACGCGGTTGATGCGGGGGATGGCCATCAGTTGCTGGGCGTCTTCACCCGTGCGCGGGTAGCGCGCGAGCATTTCAGTAAGATCCTGGCGCGCCGGGCCTATATGGATGCGGCCGCCACCGCTGACGATGTAGTGTTTGTCGCCAGCCCGGGTGGGCAACTGAAGGGCAAGCTCCGGGTGCCGGGGGATAAGTCGATTTCCCATCGCTCGATCATGCTCGGGTCGCTGGCGGACGGGGTTACCGAAGTCGAAGGGTTTCTCGAGGGTGAAGATGCCCTGGCGACCCTGCAGGCATTCCGCGACATGGGCGTGGTGATCGAAGGTCCGCACCATGGTCGGGTGACTATCCATGGCGTTGGCCTGCACGGCTTGAAACCAGCGCCAGGGCCGATTTATCTCGGTAACTCGGGTACTTCCATGCGTCTGTTGTCCGGTTTATTGGCGGCGCAGGGTTTTGACAGTGTCCTGACCGGTGATGCTTCGCTGTCCAAGCGGCCGATGAGTCGCGTGGCCAAACCGTTGCGAGAAATGGGTGCAGTGATAGAGACCGGGCCGGAGGGGCGGCCGCCCCTGACCATTCGTGGCGGGCAAGTGCTCAAGGGTATGAGTTACACGCTGCCGATGGCCAGTGCCCAGGTCAAGTCCAGCCTGTTGCTGGCCGGGCTGTATGCCGAGGGCCGGACAGCAGTGACCGAGCCTGCGCCTACCCGTGACCATACCGAGCGAATGCTGCGCGGTTTTGGCTGTCCGGTGCAGGTCAATGGTGCGACGGCGGCGGTAGAGTCGGGTCATGCATTGGTCGCCACGCGTATCGAGGTGCCGGGTGATATCTCTTCCTCGGCCTTCTTCCTGGTGGCCGCCTCGATCGCCGAGGGTTCCGAGTTGTTGCTGGAGCATGTGGGCGTCAATCCGACCCGCACCGGGGTGATCGATATCCTGCGCCTGATGGGTGCTGATATCGCCCTGGAAAACCCGCGTGAAGTGGGTGGCGAGCCGGTTGCAGACCTGCGTGTACGCGCGGCACCGCTCAAGGGGATCGAGATTCCCGAGGCGCTGGTGCCCTTGGCTATCGACGAGTTCCCGGTGCTGTTTGTCGCCGCCGCCTGTGCCGAAGGGCGCACGGTATTGCGGGGTGCCGAGGAGTTGCGGGTCAAGGAGTCCGACCGTATCCAGGTGATGGCCGACGGTCTGCTGGCGCTGGGTGTGAAGTGTGTGCCGACCCCTGATGGGATTATCATTGATGGTGGCGGCTTGGCTGGTGGCGAGGTGCATGCCCACGGTGATCATCGGATCGCCATGGCGTTCAGCGTCGCGGCCCTGCGTGCCACTGCGCCGATTCGTATCCATGACTGTGCCAACGTAGCTACATCTTTTCCGAATTTTCTTACACTGTCTGCCCAAGTAGGCATGCGTGTAGCCCAAGAGGCTCAATTGTGAATATCAAAGCACCGGTGATTACCATCGACGGCCCAAGCGGCTCTGGCAAAGGCACTGTCGCGGGCCTGCTGGCCAAGCGCCTGGGTTGGTGCCTGCTGGATTCCGGGGCGTTGTATCGCCTGCTGGCTTTCGCTGCGCGTAACCATGGTGTCGACTTGACCAATGAAGAGTCGTTGGTGTTGTTGGCGGCGCACCTTGACGTGCAGTTCGTCGGCGCGACCGAAGGCCACTCGCTGCGCATTATCCTGGAAGGGGATGATGTAACGGATGACCTGCGCAACGAGCAGGTCGGCTCCTGGGCCTCGCAGGTCGCCGCATTGCCGGCGGTGCGCGATGCCTTGCTCCAGCGCCAGCGGGCGTTTCAAGAGCCGCCGGGCCTGGTAGCCGATGGTCGCGACATGGGCACCGTGGTGTTCCCCGAGGCGCCGCTGAAGATTTTCCTGACGGCCAGTGCCGAGGAGCGGGCGCGCCGCCGTTACTTGCAGTTGAAGGGCAAGGTGGATGGTGTTAGTCTGTCGAGTCTGCTAGATGAGATTCGTGCGCGCGATGAGCGCGACACCCAGCGTGCGGTAGCCCCGCTTAAACCGGCGGCTGACGCCATACAGCTGGATTCCACGGAATTGTCCATCGAGCAGGTGTTGGAACGCATCTTGAGTGAAATCGCCCTGCGCGATATCGCCGGATGACTCAGAGGAAGTGCAGGGGACCAGTCCTAGACCTGCGCTTCTTCTCTTATATGAACGTAACCCACACCGTCTGGGGTGTGGCAGATGGGCGTATTCTTCGCCCTTATCAACAGGAATTAAAATGAGCGAAAGCTTTGCGGAACTCTTTGAAGAAAGCCTAAAAACCCTGAACCTTCAGGCTGGCTCCATCATCACCGGTGTTATCGTTGATATCGATTACCAAGCTCGCTGGGTAACCGTTCACGCTGGTCTGAAGTCTGAAGCACTCATCCCGCTTGAGCAGTTCTACAACGACGCTGGCGACCTGACTATCAATGTCGGTGACGAAGTTCACGTTGCTCTGGACTCGGTTGAAGACGGCTTCGGTGAAACCAAGCTCTCCCGTGAAAAAGCCAAGCGCGCTGAATGCTGGATTGTTCTGGAAGCAGCCTTCGCAGCTGAAGAAGTGGTCAAGGGCGTTATCAACGGTAAGGTTAAAGGCGGCTTCACTGTCGACGTTAACGGCATCCGTGCGTTCCTGCCAGGTTCTTTGGTCGACGTTCGTCCAGTGCGCGACACTACGCACCTGGAAGGCAAAGAGCTCGAATTCAAGGTCATCAAGCTCGACCAGAAGCGCAACAACGTTGTCGTTTCCCGTCGCAGCGTCCTGGAAGCAGAGAACTCCGCCGAGCGTGAAGCTCTGCTGGAATCCCTGCAGGAAGGCCAACAAGTCAAAGGTATCGTCAAGAACCTCACCGATTACGGCGCATTCGTCGATCTGGGTGGCGTCGATGGCCTGCTGCACATTACCGACATGGCTTGGAAGCGTATCAAGCATCCTTCCGAAATCGTCAACGTTGGCGACGAGATCGATGTCAAGGTTCTGAAATACGATCGCGAGCGCAACCGTGTTTCCCTGGGCCTGAAGCAACTGGGTGAAGATCCATGGGTTGCTATCAAAGCCCGTTACCCAGAAAGCACTCGCGTTACCGCGCGTGTTACCAACCTGACCGACTATGGCTGCTTCGCAGAGCTGGAAGAAGGCGTGGAAGGCCTGGTACACGTTTCCGAAATGGACTGGACCAACAAGAACATCCACCCTTCGAAAGTCGTACAAGTCGGCGACGAAGTGGAAGTTATGGTTCTGGACATCGACGAAGAGCGTCGTCGTATCTCCCTGGGCATCAAGCAGTGCAAATCTAACCCATGGGAAGATTTCTCTGGCCAGTTCAACAAGGGCGATAAAATCTCCGGCACCATCAAGTCGATCACCGATTTCGGTATCTTCATTGGTCTGGACGGCGGCATCGACGGCCTGGTTCACCTGTCCGACATCTCCTGGAACGAAGTTGGCGAAGAAGCTGTTCGTCGTTTCAAGAAGGGCGACGAGCTGGACACCGTTATCCTGTCGGTTGACCCAGAGCGCGAGCGCATCTCCCTGGGTATCAAGCAACTGGAAAGCGATCCGTTCTCCGAGTACGTTCAAGAGAACGACAAGGGTGCAATCGTTAAAGGCATCGTGAAGGAAGTTGACGCTAAAGGCGCCATCATCACTTTGGGTGACGATATCGAAGCGACTCTGAAAGCCTCCGAAATCAGCCGTGATCGCGTTGAAGATGCGCGTAACGTTCTGAAAGAAGGCCAGGAAGTAGAAGCCAAGATCATCAGCGTTGACCGCAAGAGCCGCGTGATCCAACTCTCCATCAAGTCCAAGGACGAGATCGAAGAGAAAGAAGCAATCCAGAGCCTGCGCGACAAGCCAGCGACCTCTGACATTGCTTCGGGTCCGACCACTCTGGGCGACCTGTTGCGTGCACAAATGGAAAAACAGAACTAAGTTCTGTTAGACCATAGAAAAAGGGCGACCTCGGTCGCCCTTTTTTGTGCCTGGGATTTGGTTTTTTTAGTAGGACAGAGCGGCTGATGTGGTGTGATCGCCCCTGGGGCTGTCTGCGGGAGGTGATCTTGTTATCCAGTCACTTCCAGCGCTTTTTCCGGGAAGCGTCTCCTGCGCTTTCCTGGGCTCGTCCCGCTCTTATCCTTGGTCTGGTGAGTGTCGCCAGAATTTGCGCAAGATAAGTCAAGCCACAGGCTGTTCAAATTCATCTGGTCATGCTAAAACCTTCGGAGCGCTTTTCCTAGCTGCTTGAAAAAGAAGGGAAAAATATGACGAAGTCGGAGTTGATCGAACGAATTGTCACCCATCAAGGGCTGCTCTCATCCAAGGATGTGGAGTTGGCCATCAAGACCATGCTTGAGCAAATGTCCCAGTGCCTGGCCACTGGTGATCGAATCGAGATCCGCGGCTTTGGTAGCTTCTCGCTGCACTACCGCGCCCCGCGCGTGGGTCGCAACCCGAAAACCGGCCAATCCGTCAGCCTCGACGGCAAATTCGTGCCCCATTTCAAGCCGGGCAAGGAATTACGGGATCGAGTGAACGAAGACGAAGACGAAAGCGTCTGAGTTTTTTTGGGGATAGGAGAAGTTTATGCGCGGTGTAAAGCGCGTCGCCCTGGTACTGATTGTGCTGATCGCTGCCTTGGCGATCCTGGCTTTCGTACTGGAAAACCAGCAAGACGTCACCCTGGCGTTTTTGGGGTGGTCTACACCACAACTGCCGGTCTCGGTGTTTGTGACGTTGGCGTTGATTGTCGGGATGTTGGTGGGGCCGTTCTTGAGTCTGCTGATGCGGCGCAAGAGGCACCCTAAACCCGTGTTGTAGGGTCAGTCTGACAGCGGAGACCGTTTGTCGCCTGTATTGCGGGTTCAAGCTATGCAGTGGGGCTTGGCTACTACGACTAGAGTGCGTTAAACGCTTCTCTGTCCTCAGGAAATAGTGGCTTTAGGGCTCCTCTGACGTGTTTTCCCTGAAAACTCTGCAATAAATAGGAATTGCCTTACAGTCATGTCAAGTCTTGCAATGTTATCGCGAGATGGCAAAATGCAACCTGTTCTCGATTCCAGTCATTTTGTGTGTCCAGGGCCTGGCAGCGACGCTGGGCTTTTTGGCCGACCCTTATAAATACAAAAAAACCACAAGATCGTCTGCATAACGAGCCCGCAGTTTCTCTTTGAAGGCAGGTTTTTGTTGTGAGTAGTAGCTTCCGCGCGCCCCCGATTCCTTCGTCCGGCGAGATTGATCTCGTTGTGCTTTTTCAGGCTATCTGGAAGCAGAAAAAGTTAGTTATGGCCGCTACCGCAGGTGCCGGGCTGATTGCTGCTATCTATGCGTTCCTCACGCCTCCTCAGTACGAAGTCAGCAGTGTGCTGCGCCCGGCCGCAATCAATGAGCTGGATGCTTTGAATCGCTCAGAGATTTATACACTTCCTCCTGGTGATGCCCTGGTCAGAGTGGGCGCATCTCTGGAGTCCTACGATACCCGCTTGGGGTTTTTCCGTTCAAACCAGAAGCTGTTCAAGGCCTTTGAGCAGCCTGGCAGGACCTTGGAGCAGAGTTTCGAAGAGTTCAACCGCAACTCTATCGAACTCAGTCTGCCCGACCCCAAAAAAGCCAACTCCCTCAGTGCCTATATCAAGCTTGAGATGAGTTATCCGAAAGGCGTGGATGGCGTCGCCATACTCAATGGCTTCATCGATTACGCGATTGCAACGGAGCGTGAGCAGATTGCGGCGGATCTGGACGTCATCGTAAAAAACCGGTTGAACGAGCTCAAGGGCAAGATTGATGCCGCCCGTTCCAGCTACGAGGTTGATAAAGAGGCGCGGATAGCATCGCTGCGAGAAACGGACAGCCTGCGACGTGCGCAGTTGCAGGATGAACTCAAAGCATTGCGAGCACAGCTGAAGACTGGGCGCACTGACCGAGTGGCGCAGTTGAACGAGGCCATCGGAATCGCCAAGTCCCTGGGAATCAGAAAACCCAGCACGCCTTCCGCTCTGGGTGAGTCAGACCGTAATGGCTCATCAAGTGTGATGCGTACCGAAATAAACAATCAGCAAATCCCTCTGTACTTCATGGGCGTCGAGGCGCTCGAGGCTGAACGCACTGCGTTGATGCAGCGTAAGTCCGATGATTTTACTGAGGGTCGTATCGCGCAGATTGCCAGGGAGCTTCAATTGCTCCAGTCAAACCGCGAGATTGAAGTGCTGAATCGTCGTGAAAACGAGGATCTATTCCTGGCCGGTGTTCAGCCGGTGCGCGCCGAAGTGGCTCGATTGCGTAACTTAAGCATTGATATGAGCCGGCTGAAGCTGGTCACTATCGATAAGCAGGCGCTGGAACCTTTGCGCCCGGTCAAGCCTCAGAAGGCCTTGATTATCCTGCTTGGCCTGGTCTTGGGTGGCTTTGTCGGGGCCTTCATTGCGGTAGTTCGTCATCTCGTCAAAACCCGCCAGCCTCAGCCCCAGTCGGTAATGTTGTCCGTGCAACCGGGCTCACCGACCATGGTGGGTAGCGATACAGGTTTGAACAGGCCGCAATAGGTATCAGCGCAATCTGCACTGTGCTCCCCGGCCAGTGCGAGATTTGATTTCATTTGGAAACTAGCTCGCAACTTGTTGTCTATAGCGCACCGGATAAGGGTTTCTCGGCTTCAGGTCTTGTGTGAGGCCTGAAGCCGGCCGGTGTGACTGGCGTTTGTGGGTCGGTCTTCCTGCTTGTCGGGTTATTTCATGTAAAAAAACGGCGGCGACCTGCGGCGGATGGCTCATAATCACGCAAGTCGATCAACCTGGCCTGGGCGGTTATTTCCCGGCGTAGACAGTTGTATGCGTTGCGCAGGAGGCTGGAGCAGGTGAGGGCTCTGCCCAGAAAAGATTAAATTTTCATATTGGCGATTTTGGATTGCCGGCCGCAGGCATTGAAATTGTGGCTCAATACCGAGAAGCTACGCGCTATTTTTCACCCGTCAACCTGCGTGTTGGCCTGGTGTAATGCAGATATTTAAGGAAGTTCTAAAGATATGACGGACATCAAACGCAAAGGCATCATCCTCGCTGGCGGCTCCGGGACGCGCTTGCACCCGCTGACCCTGGGTGTATCCAAGCAAATGTTGCCTATTTTCGACAAGCCGATGATTTTTTATCCGTTGTCGGTGTTGATGCTGGCTGGCATGCGCGAAATCTTGATCATCTCTACCCCTGAAGATCTGCCTTGCTTTAAAAAGCTCCTGGGAGACGGCAGCCAGTACGGCATCCAGCTCAGCTATGCAGAGCAACCCAGTCCGGACGGTTTGGCCCAGGCCTTCCTGATTGGCGAGGAGTTTATTGGTGACGATCCTTGCTGCCTGATCCTTGGCGACAATATTTTCTACGGTCAGCACTTTTCCGATAACTTGCGCTCCGCCATGTCCCAGGCATCAGGTGCGACAGTCTTTGGTTATCACGTATCAGATCCTGAGCGTTTTGGTGTTGTTGAGTTCGATGCCACTGGTCGAGCATTGAGCATCGAAGAAAAACCGGCGAAACCGAAGTCCAACTACGCAGTTACAGGCTTGTACTTCTACGACAATCGAGTGGTGGACATTGCCAAGAGCATCAAGCCGTCGCCGCGTGGTGAGCTTGAAATCACTGACGTCAACCGCGCCTATCTGGATGACAAGTCATTAACCGTCGAGATGCTGGGCCGTGGTTTTGCCTGGTTGGACACAGGTACTCATGAGTCGCTCCTGGAAGCGAGTCATTTCGTCCATACCATTGAGCACCGCCAGGGGTTGAAAGTCGCCTGCCTTGAAGAAATTGCATTCCATAAAGGTTGGATCACCCCAGAGCAACTGGGTGCTCAGGCGGAAAAACTGAAAAAGACAGGCTATGGCCAGTACTTGCAGAAACTTCTGGAAGAGGCCTCAAAGGCATGAAACTGATTCAGACTGCTATTCCTGACGTTGTAATCATTGAGCCAAAAATTTTTGGCGATGATCGCGGCTGGTTTATGGAAAGCTTTAACGAAGAGCGGTTTCATACAGCACTTAAAGAGCTTGAGTTGCCTATTCCGCGAGCATTTGTCCAGGACAATCATTCCTGCTCGGCAAAGGGCGTTCTAAGGGGGCTGCACTTCCAGCGCGCACCGCATGCCCAAGGCAAGCTGGTGCGTGTGGTACGCGGTGCCGCTTTTGATGTGGCAGTGGATATTCGGCCTGAGTCCAGCACTTACCTGCAATGGGTCGGCGTGGAGCTAAACACCCAAAACAACTTGATGCTATGGATTCCTGAGGGTTTTGCCCACGGTTTTGTTGCTTTGGAAGATGACACGCACTTTTTGTATAAAACGACAGATTATTACGATAAAGACTCTGAAGGGGCGCTGCACTGGAGTGACGCAAGGCTTGGGATAAATTGGCCTGCTACCGGCGGCTTTAACGTTAGTGATAAAGATGACAAGGCTCCGACATCCGATAGCCTCTCGGAGAAGCAAGCATGAGTTTGATCAAATTTCTGGACATCACCTCCAAAGGTGATGAGCGGGGCCAACTGGTTGCGCTGGAGTATGAAAATGATATTCCGTTTGAAATTAAACGTGTTTATTACCTCACTGAAACAAAAGAGGGTGTTCCAAGAGGGTTTCACGCGCACAAGGAACTGATGCAGGTAGCGGTGTGCGTGTCTGGGCGCTGCCTGATGAAACTTGATGACGGCGTGAACAAAGAGGAGGTTTGGCTGGATGCTCCTGACAAGGCTATTGTGATCGACCGTATGATCTGGCGAGAAATGCATCACTTCAGTCCAGACTGCGTACTGCTGGTGTTGGCAAGTGCCGTTTATGACGAGCGTGACTATATAAGGGATTATTCGGTGTTCAAGGGCTTGGCTCATCAATCCTGAAATATAGAGAAAACGCCGATTTTCTGTTGAGAACGACCGGCTAATTAATAAGATAGTTGAAGCGGACCCTGTCTCTGGCTCTGTCAAAGTAAACGAGTGCTTGGTAAATGATAAAGTTTCTTGATTTGAAGGCTGTAAATGACCTTTGTCGCGATGAGTTGGTAGCCGCCTGCACGCGTGTGGTTGATTCCGGTTGGTACATCGGTGGGAAAGAGCTCCAAACATTCGAGCATGAGTTTGCCCAATATTGCGGTGCTCAGCACTGTATTGGCGTTGCCAACGGACTGGACGCTCTGGTATTGGTCATTCGTGCTTGGAAAGAGCTGGGCCGCCTCAATGACGGAGATGAGGTTCTCGTTCCCTCCAATACCTACATCGCCAGTATCCTGGCCATTTCGGAAAACGGATTGGTTCCTGTATTGGTTGAGCCTGATCCGAAGACTTTTAATATTTGCCCGGAGAATGCAAAAGCTGCGATCACACCAAAAACCAGGATGATTCTACCGGTTCACCTTTATGGCAGATTGGCTGATATGCCAAGAATCATGGACCTAGCTCGTACCCATGACTTACTGGTTCTGGAAGACTCGGCGCAAGCGCATGGCGCGATGGTCGATGGGAAGAAGGCCGGTAGCTGGGGGCACGCTTCCGGATTCAGCTTCTATCCTGGAAAAAATCTCGGTGCATTGGGTGATGCCGGAGCTGTTACGACCAACGATGAAGTCTTAGCCAAGACTGTTCGTGCGCTGGGGAACTATGGTTCCCATGAAAAATATAAAAACGTCTATCGCGGCGTGAATAGCCGGCTTGATGAAATGCAGGCCGCATGTTTGTCAGTAAAGTTAAAGCACTTGGACAAGCAAACCACTTATCGTCGCGAGATCGCTGAACTATATAGCACATCGATCACCAACCCTGCGATCACGTTACCCGTAGATGCTGTATTCAAAGCATCAACTAACGAATGCCATGTATGGCATGTCTACACCGTACTCTGTGCTCAGCGGGATAGTCTTCAAGCCCACCTTTTGGCCAAAGGCATCCAGACGCTTATCCATTATCCGATCCCGCCTCATCTCCAGCAGGCGTATGCTGAACTGAAGGGTCAAGAGCTCCCGGTCTCGACACAGATACATGAGCAGATTCTGAGCTTGCCATTAGGGCCTACGCTGTCTGTAGAGGAGGCCCGCGTTGTAATAGAAGCCTGCAATAGCTTTAGACCGGATGCTGTATGAATCTTGTTCGGACCAGCCTGTTAAATGGCATTGCAGTTGCCATTAAAATGCTTACCTTGCTGGGTCTTAATAAAGTGCTGGCGATCTATGTCGGGCCTGCAGGATATGCCGCGATAGGGCAGTTTCAGAATGCGTTGCAGGTAATCACGATATTTACGGGTGGCGCGATTACCAATGGCGTAGTCAAATACACTGCGGAATATCATGAGCAGCCTGAGCAGCAGATAAAGTTATGGCGAACGGCAGGGTTTGTAGCGATTCTGGGAAGTCTGGTCGTTGCATTACTTGTCGCTTTATTTAATAAAGAGCTTGCCTCGCTATTTCTGAAGGATACCGCCCTGGGCGGTGTTTTTCTTTGGTTTTCCGCGGTCGTTGTATTTTTCTCGTTGAACATATTGTTGTTAGCGATATTGAACGGTCGAAAGGAAATCGTACTATATATCGTGGCTAACATCGCTGGTAGTTTCTTGTCATTTGGTGTGACGTTTTACTTGGCAACCAGTTTTGGTCTGTATGGAGCGCTGGTAGCGCTGGTAGTTTATCAATCTATCAGTTTTGTCGTAACATTATTGTTATGCCTGCGAACGCATTGGTTTAAGCTTTCCTTCCTGTTCGGGCGCCCGGATAAGCAGATTGCGAAAAAGTTATTCGCTTTTTTCTTGATGGCAGTTGTTTCTGCTGCATGTGCGCCGTTGGCCCAGATGCTGGTCAGGAATCATATAGGAACAGTTTACGGGTGGGAGATGGCTGGCTATTGGGAGGCTATGTGGCGTTTGAGCGCGGCGTATCTTCTATTGGTTACGACAACATTGAGCGTCTATTACCTACCCAAGCTTTCTGAGTTAAAAACGGCAACTGAAGTAAAAACAGAAATTCTACAGGGTTATAAACTGATTTTCCCTGTTGCCCTGTTAGCAGCCGCTGCAATGTACGTGCTTCGGGACTTTGTCGTAGCTTTGCTCTTTACCGCCGATTTCTACCCGGTCAGGATGTTTTTTGCCGGGCAAGTAGTGGGCGACTGCCTCAAAATATTTAGCTGGATAATGGCGTATGTCATGCTCAGTCGGGCTATGGTCAAGGTCTTTATCACTACTGAAATCATATTTTGTGTTTCCTTGTATTTACTGACCATGGCGTTCACGCAATGGTGGGGGGTCGAAGCTGCTACTTGGGCTTATGCGGTAAATTATGCGGTTTACAGTCTGGTTATGTATGTTTTTGTGTATCTAAGGCTTGATGATTATTTTCATAAGAAGCTGGAACATCACGCTTGAAAAAACTACTTAAGGATTTTGAAATTGCCATTTGCGAGACGGCTGACCTGAATCAGGCGCTCGCACTGGCGTGTGCCTACGGCAACCTTCTCTGGTTTGCGGATGTAGGGATTCACGATGCGCCGCTTATCGAAGCGGACCTCATTGAGCGCTGTCTTTCGATGGCGGATACAGGTTCTGTGGCGGCGCTAAATGAGTGTGGGGAGGTTTTGCATGTTGTGAGCGAGCCCTTCATGACCGGTGGGCATACGAGGTTGATGGAAAAGCTTGCCTCCATGCATGCCGAACCTGCCGATCTGTTGATCTCACGCCAGGCTGCACCAGATGCCAAGGCCCAGGTTTGTAGATTTTTTGATAAAACCAGAGTCGTTAGTGCTTCGTGTCCTGTCGATGCGCTGGCGGAGATGGTTGGTCTATTGTCGGGCTATAAAAAGGCCGTCCTGCATATCCATCCTGACGATATCCTGGTAGTCATCGCGTGTGGAGTAGCAAAACGCCTTTCCGGGCTTGAAGTGTTTTTTGTCAATCATGCGGACCACGTTTTCTCCTATGGGAGTTCGGTCGCGGACTATTACTTTGAGCTCAGCGGCCACGGCCGCCGTTTTGATTTAACGAAGTGTATTCAGGGGCGTAAGAGCTTCCTGGGTATCCCGCTGAACATGCCACGTGCGCAGATGGCTGGTGATTTCAAACCAACCACGCAGGCTGCGTTGCTTTTCATTTCTGCAGGCTCAGATATCAAGTACAAGCCCCGCAAAGGCTTTAGTATTTTCAAGTTAGTAGCACGTATTCTTGATGATTACCCCGCTTCCACATTCATGGTTATTGGTAGTAACGTTAAAAAAGCGTTCTGGTGGTGGCCATTAAAACTTCGATATGGCTCCAGGCTGAGTATCAGGGCACACCTTGATTTTCAGGAGTACAGTAAGTTGGTCGCTAAGGCGGACTTTTACGTTGATAGCCACCCTCTGCCAGGCGGGACTGCTTTCGCAGAGCAATTCGTCAAAGGGCAGCGGTGTGTCGGGCTGATCTCCCCGGTCCAGGGCTACTCCCCGGCGGACAGGCTCAAGCGAGCCGATATCAACGCTGTTATGGAATCTATAGCAGACTACAGATTCGACAAGGAAACTTTTTTTGCTATTGAGAAAGTTAATGCGTACGACTCGGTAAAGGAGCGCTATCTGAAGTGCCTGTACGATGGGCAGCTTTGCGCGAACCCACTGGATTCAGACGGTAATTGGGCAGGAGATACTGCTTTTTTTGAGGAGCAAAAAGGCTCTTTAAACGTGGATATCGCCTTGGATACTTTTTTATTGCTGTCCAGACTTGAGCGGAAACTGGCATGCCGCTTGTTCGCTGCGCTATCTATGGGGAAAAAATTAAAGCTGTTGGCGAAGATGATCTTGGCGAGGAAGTTTCGATGAATATTGTTTTCGTTGATCGAGCGTGGGTTTTCAATGACTAGTCGGATTGTAAGTTGGCTTTTGTTCTTTTATTGTCTGTCAACCGTGCTGGTGCCGATCTTTGTACTGAATAAATTGTTTTTCATACCGCTTTTTTTGATGGCGGTTTATGTTTTGTTGACTCGGCCACTGAGAACGATTGCGCCGATTATTGTGGTTTCGATTTTTTTATATGGTTTTCTTCTCGGGTTGGTAGGTGACACAGACACCGATTTTTCCCGGCAAATGCTATTGGGCGCGGTGTCGCTTTTTCTGATCTATTCCATCGCTGAATTCAGGGTGGATATGGGGTCAATTGTCAAATCTGTAGGTGCTATCTTCGCGCTTATCATGTGTATGTTTTCTTTTATATTGATGGTCGAGCCAGGGTCATTTCTGGCGGTGACACTGCTCGATTTTTATAATGCTAACGAGCTTGGATATTACGGTCTACGTAATTTTGGCGGGTTGGATATGTTTATGCTACATCATCGTTCTTCGCCGTTTCTATTACTACCGCTGTCGCTATTTTTTCTTGACTTTCTGCAAGTTAAACGTTTTTGGTCATTGTTTTTCGTGGCTGTTATTTTAACGGCTATTATCTGGTCCGCCTCTAGGGGGTTGATCGTAATGGCCGCGGTTTCCATGTTGGTGCTGTATTTCTACAACAAGAATTGGTCTGCACGACTGTTGATGCTATGTGTCCTGGTGCCGGTAATTATACTGGGCGTGGGCTACTTGTTGACAGAAACCAGTATGTTTAGCTCGGATGAGCAGTCAAATAACATAAAAATTGGTCATATTATATCATTTTTGAATTTGGCGGATTGGAAGATGCTGATCTTCGGTAATGGTTTGGGGTCATACTATTATACCGAAGGATATGGTGAGCTGGCTGCTCAAACTGAAATTACCTGGATGGACTCTGTTAGATATGTCGGGCTTCCGTTGTCGCTATTGTTGTTTAGTATATTGCTTTTTCCTAATCGAAAGTACGTCGCGAGTGTGCAAGTTTCTTCCAGTCGCTTAATAATATTCATGTACCTGTTGATGTCATTAAGCAATCCCGTTCTTTTCAATTCCTTCGGGTTCTTAGTGATATTGTGGTACTGGTCTGTCGTGATAAAAAATCAAGAACCTTCGGCGTTGCATGCCGAGGTCAGGAGGTAAGTTGAATACTGTTGCAGCAATAGTCGTCGGTTATAATCCCGATATTAAGATACTTGATGAACTGCTGACGTCCCTGGCAGCTCAGGTTGAGTTTCTGGTGTTGGTCGATAACGGCGGGAGCGAATCGTTTCTGGCGCAGGAGCCTGAAGTGCGTGCGCGGGTTAACTATGTCTCGCTCAATGGCAACCAGGGGTTGGGCACCGCGCTCAATACTGGCTTTGCCATGGCGATTGAAGCGGGTATGCAATACGTCGTGACGTTCGACCAGGACAGTCATGCTGAACCCGATCTGATTGCGCGGTTGTATCAGGCGATGATGAGCGCCAAGGCAAAGGACGCCAGTTGTATTGCTGTTAGCCCGGCGTTTTTTGACCGTCGTGATGGAAAGAAAATCAATTTCCCTTTTTACAGTTCAATCGACGGCGCAATCAAGCCGATTTTCAGCTCTGATGATGAGCACGGCTTGGTAAAAGCGGATGCGCTCATTACCTCGGGGATGTTCATCAGCACTCGGGCGTGGATCGAAGGTATTCGCTATGACGAAGGTATGTTCGTCGACTTTACGGATACGGAGTGGTGCTTTCGGGTCCGTGACCAGGGTTATACGTTGTATGGTTGCTTGAATGTGGAAATGGGCCATGCATTGTCTGATGCTCCTCCCGTCAAGATTTTTGGCTTGAGTTTTTTTAGATACTCCCCCGTGCGCCGTTATTTTTTCTTTCGTAATACCGTCGCTGTTTGCCGTATGCGCCATACGCCGACCTGTTGGAAAAAACGTCTGCTGTCTGCATTGGTACTGCGTTTTTTCGTTAATCTGCTGATTGACGACAATAAGCTCAAATCGCTGAGAATGATGATTCGCGGCGTAAGCCATGGCTGGCGGAAAAAGTTGGGCGGGGTGCGTTGAATGCTATTTTCAGGACGTAATTTTTCAAGGATTGTTTTTGGATCAAGTACTGAGGGTGGATTCTGATGCAGCCACGTATTCTGGTTCTGCTCGCTGCCTACAACGGTATGCGTTGGATGGCCGAACAAGTTGACTCGATCTTGGGGCAAGTGGGTGTATCCGTCTCGATTCTGATCAGTGTGGACAGCTCCAACGACGGTACCGAAGAATGGGTCGATCAACTGTGCCAGAGAGACTCAAGGGTCAAATCCCTGGCCCACGGTGAAAAATTTGGTGGTGCGGCACGAAACTTTTTCCGCCTGGTCAATGAAGCACCCACTGAAGACTTTGATTATTTTTCATTCGCCGACCAGGACGATATCTGGCTGCCAGACAAACTTGTCAGCGCCACGCAGCACATGAACGATACAGGGGCTGACGGCTACTCCGGCAATGTAACGGCATTCTGGCCTGATGGTCGTGAGTCGACCATTGTCAAATCGCAGCCTCAGGTTGCGTACGATCATTTGTTCGAGGCTGCCGGCCCTGGGTGCACTTACGTCTTTTCCCAGCGTCTGTTTGTTGAGCTTCAACAGCATATCAACAGTCGTTTTGTACAAGTACAGGGTGTGACGCTGCATGATTGGTATTGTTATGCCTATAGCCGTTCACACGGATTCAAGTGGGTGATCGATAGCCGGCCTTATATGCGCTATCGCCAGCATGGTGGTAACCAGGTCGGGGTGAATAGCGGCTCAAAGGCGTTCAAGAAACGCCTTTCCCAAGTGCTAGATGGTTGGTGGCTGAATCAGGCTGCACTGATCGCCGGCATGGTCGGTATGGCTGACGAACCTTTTGTCCGGCGCTGGATCGGGCTGGGGCGCCTGGACCTGCTGCGCTTGGCGACCAGTGCCGCGAAGTGCCGCAGACGCCCACGGGATAAGTTGGTATTCGCTGGTTTGTGTCTGGTGTTGGCGGTTTTGAGGCAAAAGAAATGAAAACCCAGTTATTGGTCACCGGCAGCAGCGGTTTTGTCGGCAGTCATCTGATTCAAAAATTGCAGGGGAGCACTGATTATCAGGTGCGTGCCCTTGTCCGTCGTTTGCCGGATGCTTCTGCTTCTGATGTCGAGTACGTCGTACTTGCCGATTTCTCGGCTGTGTCACCAGAGCACCCAGCTTTGCAGGGCGTAGATGTTGTTGTTCATCTCGCTTCACGCGTTCACGTCATGAACGACACCGAAACGGATCCTCTTGCGGCGTTTCGGCGGGTCAATGTCGGGCATACCCTTGCGTTGGCCCGTAGCGCAGCGTCCGCAGGAGCCAGGCGCTTTGTGTTCGTCAGTTCGGTGAAAGTCAACGGCGAGCAAACCGCCCCGGGCCGACCTTTTCGCGAAACAGACCCGTCGGCGCCCGTTGATCCTTATGGTGTTTCCAAGATGGAGGCGGAGGAGGCGTTGAAAGCTCTTGCGCTTGAGACCGGGCTTGAAGTGGTGATAATCCGACCGGTACTTGTGTATGGACCGGGAGTCAAAGCCAACTTTGAAAGCATGATGAAATGGCTCGTGAAGCGCGTTCCTCTGCCATTTGGTGCCATACGCAACCAAAGAAGCCTCGTTGCGCTGGACAATCTCGTGAGCCTGATCTTGACCTGTACGACTCACCCGGCTGCGTCCAATGAGACCTTCTTGGCGAGCGACGGGGATGACGTGTCGACTAGTGCGCTGCTACGTAAACTTGCAAAAGCCCTGGGCGCCCCAGCCAGGTTGATACCGGTTCCACAGTGGGTACTGGTCTGGGGGGCGACTTTGTTAGGCAAAAAAGCGCTGTCCCAACGTCTTTGCGGCTCGCTGCAAGTCGATGTCACCAAGGCGCGCCAGGTGTTGGGTTGGCAGCCGCCACTTACACTCGAGCAAGGTCTTGCTGTTACTGCGCAACACTATGTCAGCGAGCGAACTGAATGAAGTACTGGTACATCTTTCCCATTGTCGCCTTGGTTTCCCTGGCGCTAACGGCGCTCTTGCGTCAATACGCGTTGCGCCGCAGCATCATTGATATTCCCAATGCCCGCAGTTCGCACACGGTCCCCACCCCTCGCGGTGGGGGAGTGGCGATTGTACTGACGTTTGCCTTTGCACTCGTGTTGCTGGCGGGTGCCCAGTTGATAACGGTTGCTGAGAGTGCTGCTCTGCTAGGTGCAGGGTTGTTGATCGCAATCATCGGCTTTATGGACGATCATGGTCATATCGCCGCTCGTTGGCGCTTGTTGGGGCATTTTGCCGCCGCGATCTGGATGTTGTCCTGGATGCAGGGACTACCGGCAATTTCAGCTTTTGGCGTTACGTTCGATCTTGGTTGGGTAGGCCATGTCCTGGCCGTGTTTTACCTGGTCTGGATGCTGAATCTCTACAACTTCATGGACGGTATTGACGGTCTTGCCAGTCTGCAGGCTATCTGTGCCTGTCTTGCGCTGACGCTGATTTACTTTTTGAGCGGGCAGCCGTCGATGATGTGGGCACCCTTGTTGTTGAGTGTGTCTGTGGCTGGCTTCCTGTATTGGAATTTCCCGCCGGCCCGTATTTTCATGGGCGACGCAGGTAGTGGGTTTCTGGGGATCATTCTGGGAGGTCTTTCTGTTCAGGCTGCCTGGGCCGGCAGTGAGTTTTTCTTCGCTTGGCTGATCATGCTGGGTGTCTTTATCGTGGATGCGACCTTTACTCTCATCCGACGGCTTGCCCGGGGCGATAAAGTCTATGAGGCCCATCGCAGCCATGCCTACCAATTTGCCAGCCGCCAATATGGCCGCCATCTGCCCGTCACACTTGCGGTTGCCTTTATCAATGTAGTTTGGCTGTTGCCGTTGGCATTGGCGGTGGCGCTTTTTGGGCTGGATGCAGGGGTGGGGACAGTTATTGCGTATCTTCCCCTAGTATTCCTGGCTGTCAAATATAGTGCAGGGCAGAGAGAGTAGCGCCGCTGGCGTGAAGTGGGGCAAGTGAATCAATGCGGCATTTACAGTGGTTATCTCGGGAGTTCGGTTAGATGGGTGGCAGGGCAATGATCCAAGGACACAATGAGGAAGTGAAAAAAACCGACTCATTGGCATCCCATTTGAGCTACCGGCCCGATATAGATGGGTTACGTGCATTCGCGATCATTTCAGTTGTTTTGTATCACGCCTTTCCGGCCTATATGCGTGGCGGATTTATTGGTGTCGACATTTTTTTCGTTATCTCCGGTTATTTGATTTCAAGCATTATCTTTAAAGGCCTTGATGCGGGTAACTTTAGTTTTCTTGATTTTTACAAGCGCCGGGTCAATCGTATTTTTCCTGCGCTGATCATCGTTCTGCTCGCCTGTTACGCGGTAGGTTGGTTTGCGCTAATGGCGGCGGAGTTCAAGTTCCTGGGCAAGCATGTCCTGGGTGGAATCGGGTTTATACAAAACCTGGTCCTGTATAAAGAATCAGGCTATTTCGATACATCCTCAGAACTGAAAATCCTGCTTCACCTCTGGTCATTGGGCGTCGAGGAGCAGTTTTATATTCTGTTTCCCCTGGCTGGCTGGGTGCTTTGGCGGCGGCGAGCCCTAGTACTACCGCTCTTGATAGGCATGGCGGTGATTTCATTCGGCGCTGGCCTTTACAAACTGTCGGTGAATCCATCCGCAGCGTTCTACATGCCGCAATATAGGTTCTGGGAAATCCTGTCGGGTAGTTTGCTCGCGTACTTTTCGGTGTTCGGCAAGTCGGCGTCGGTAGCCGCGAAAGTTTCATTGCGCATTAATAATCTTCTCTCTGTATTGGGACTGGCCTTTTTGTTCGCCTCGGTTGTCCTGATTGATAAATACAAGGCGTTTCCCGGCTTTTGGGCGTTGATGCCGGTCTGCGGCGCCGTGATGATGATCCTCGCAGGTCCACAGGCGTGGTTGAACAACCGGCTCCTTGCCAGTAAGCCTTTGGTCTGGATTGGACTGATCAGCTACCCGCTCTACCTGTGGCATTGGCCTGTCATTACCTTCATCCGGATCATAGGAGGGGATGAATTAAATCTTCTTTCCGGCATGTTTGCGGTAGGCGTTAGTGTTTTGCTGGCTTATGTGACTTACAGGTTCCTCGAGTTACCGCTGCGGAAGATCAACCCAAAATTTCCCAAGGCTCCGGTGCTACTTGCCATTGGTGGGGCACTTGCCATACTCGGAGGCGCTACTTTTGTAAAAAACGGCTTTGCTGACCGTTTTGGGTTGCCATCCTCGCTCAAGGAGCGGGAAGGTTATGCTCAATATTTTGACAATTCCTTACCCGGCTGGGCATATTCCACCACCCACGGAATGTTTGAAAAATACAGGTTCGAATGCGACTTCTTTGACGCCGACAGTTATCGAGCGGGTAATTCGACGATGACGCCACGCCAACAGATTGATGCGAGCTGCTATACCCCTGTCAGCAATACTAAAGTAATGATCTGGGGAGACTCCCATGCCCAACAGTTTTCCTATGGCCTGAGGCAAGCATTGCCTGGAGATATTTCGCTTCTTCAGGTGGCCAGTTCGGGGTGTGAGGCAAATCTGCCTGGGCGCGCTACAGGTGGACGCGCGTATTGCGATCGATCAAACGAGTTTGCAGTGGAAGTAATGCGCAAGGAAAAGCCGGATGTGTTGGTTATCGCGCAACTTGAGGGGCATGATTCGGTCAATAACCTCAAAGAGCTTGCACACGTTGCAACAGAGTCCGGAGTCAAAAAAGTCATAGTCGTTGGGCCAGTGCCGCGCTTTGATCAAAACCTTTATCAACTGGTCGTCAGGAAGTATTGGTCCCAAACTCCACGGCGAATATCCAGCAATCTTCTGTCTGTAACACTTGAGACTGATAGGCTGTTGACGCAGCGATACGCGGATGGTGCCGGCGGCTTCGAATATCTTTCAGCGATCAATGTGTTTTGTGATCAGGACGGTTGTCTCACCTACTTGGGAGATGATCGGAAAACCGGATTGGTAACGTTCGACTATGGTCATTTGACATCCATGGCGTCGGTGTTTTTCTCCGAAAAAGCCTTGGGGCCGTTGATTCTCAAAGAACTGATTGAAACGGGATACAACTCTCGCCCGTCCAACTAGTCAGGTTCTTTGGGCAACGTATGGGCAGTCGGAATCTTCCGGCTGCCAAGGCGCAGATGGTCAAGCAGGCAGAAGCATGGGTTGTTTAGCCTGTATGATTTGTTGGCGTGAGCCTCTGATGAGGTGTGAAAGCCTCTGCAACGCGCTTGTCTTTACCCATCAGAGCCGCTGGTGGAAGCCACCAGTCGAACGTTTTTTCAATTGTATGCAGTAAGGGGTAGTCGGGAACAACATGGATAAATTACGGGCATATTTGCTGAGCCTTCCTCGCAGACGCAAACGCATCCTCCAGGTCATTGCCGACATCGTGCTGGTCTGGCTCGCCCTCTGGATGGCATTTGTGGTTCGTCTGGGGATCGACGAGTTGGTCAACCCCGTCGTGTTGCATTCATGGCTGTTCATCAGCGCGCCAATCGTCTCGATCCCGCTATTTATTCGTTTTGGCATGTATCGCGCCGTGATGCGGTACTTCGGTAACGATGCGCTTATCGCGATTATCAAGGCGGTCAGCCTGTCGGCGTTGATCTTGGGGGTTGTAGTCTATTGGTACAGCAACCACGAGAACGTCGTACCACGCTCTATCGTGTTCAACTACTGGTGGCTCAGTCTGATCATGATTGGTGGTTTGCGCCTGGCCATGCGCCAGTACTTTCTGGGGGATTGGTTTGCAGCAGCCCAGCATGTGCCGTTTACCAGTCGCGATGATGGCCTGACCAAGGTTGCGATCTACGGCGCAGGTGCTGCCGGCAATCAACTGGTGGCTGCGCTTCGCATGGGGCGGGTCATGCGTCCGGTGGCGTTTATCGACGACGACAGCAGTATTTCCGATCGCGTCATCTCCGGCCTCCAAGTGTTCAAGCCCAAGCACATTCAACAGATGATCGACGCCACGGGGGCTCAGGAAATCCTGTTGGCCATTCCGTCGTCCAATCGTGCGCGGCGGCGCGAGATTCTCGGCCTGTTGGAAGGGTTCCCGCTGCACGTACGGAGTGTGCCGGGTTTCATGGATCTTGCCAGCGGCCGGGTGAAGGTCGATGACATTCAGGAAGTAGACATTGCCGACTTGCTCGGGCGGGATGCCGTGCCTGCCCAGGGCGATTTGCTAGAGCATTGCATCAAAGGTCAGAGCGTGCTCGTCACGGGTGCGGGCGGTTCGATTGGTTCGGAGCTTTGCCGCCAGATCCTGGCATTGCGTCCAACTACCTTGTTGCTGTTCGAGCACAGTGAATTTAACCTTTACAGCATTCTGTCCGAGCTTGAGCAGCGCATCACTCGTGAGTCGCTGCCTGTTCGCTTGCTACCGATCCTAGGCTCGGTACGCAACCAGGCAAAATTGCTCGACGTGATGAAGACCTGGCATGTTGATACGGTCTACCACGCGGCAGCCTACAAACATGTACCGATGGTTGAGCACAACATTGCCGAGGGTGTCCTTAACAATGTCATTGGTACATTGAATACCGCCCAGGCGGCGCTTCAGGCGGGGGTCTCCAACTTTGTGCTGATCTCCACGGACAAGGCTGTGCGCCCGACCAATGTCATGGGCAGTACCAAGCGTTTGGCCGAGTTGACGTTGCAGGCGTTGAGCCGTGAGTTGGCCCCGGTATTGTTTGGCGACAAGGCCAATGTTTCCCGCGTCAACAAGACCCGCTTCACCATGGTCCGCTTTGGCAATGTATTGGGCTCGTCTGGCTCGGTTATTCCGTTGTTTCACAAGCAGATCAAATCTGGTGGGCCGCTTACGGTCACTCACCCCAAGATCACGCGTTACTTCATGACTATTCCCGAAGCTGCCCAGTTGGTGATCCAGGCGGGCTCTATGGGGCAGGGCGGAGATGTGTTCGTGCTCGATATGGGCGAGCCGGTAAGAATCGTCGAGCTGGCAGAGAAGATGATTCACCTGTCCGGCCTGAGTGTTCGTTCGGATAAAAACCCACATGGTGACATCGCCATCGAGTTTACAGGGCTACGTCCCGGTGAAAAGCTCTACGAGGAGTTGCTGATTGGCGACAACGTCGTGGCCACCCAGCACCCGATGATCATGAGTGCCAACGAGGATCATCTGGATTGGGAGTTACTCAAAGGGAAGCTGACAGAGCTGCTCGCCGCGGTTGATGCGGACGACTACAGCCGGGTCCGTCAACTGCTACGCGATACGGTCAGTGGGTATGCTCCGGATGGCGAGATCGTGGACTGGATCTATCAGCAGCGTCGCCTGGAGCCTTGAGATGCGGCCTGGCTCACCAGTGAAACCTATGAAAGGATTTACTGATGAGCCAGCGTCAGCGGGGCTTACGAAAATTCCTTGATCCACTCAGCGACGGCTTTCTCTGGATATCCGCGGTGGAAATGTCGACGCCATGGATAGGCGTGATTCCCTGAACCATCCTTCAATTTGATCTTCTCTGTGCCGCAAATGAACTTTGCGGGCGAGCCGGCAACCACGGCATCTGGATTGACGTCTTTGTTCACGGAGCTGTGGGCACCTACCAGTGCGCCTTTTTTAACGGTGACACCGGGCAATATGACCGACATGGTAGCGATTACCGCGAAGTCTTCGATCGTTACACCGGCCATCACCTCACTCGGTGGATGAGGGTCGTTGGTCAGTACCACATAGGGGAAGATCCAGACGTAGTTGCCCACAGTCGAGTGTTGCCCAATGTGAACATTACTATGGCATTTGACATAGTCGCCAATCTCACAGTGGCCCTGGATATCGCCCAAAGTGCCAATCTGGAAACCGTCACCGGCTGTTGTCAGCTCTCTTATAGTGACTCGATGGCCTGTAACCAGGTTTTCACCAAAAGTCGAACCTTCATAGAATACGCTGTGCGAGCGGATTACGGCGCCGTTGCCAATGATCAGCGGGCGTCCATTTGCAAGCTTCGTCGGCAAGCCTATTTCACAGTACGCACCGATCTCGGTGTTATCACCGATAACGACATTTTTATGAATAATGCTGTAAGGGCCAATACTGACATTGTTCCCAATCTTTGCACCGTCATCTATAATCGCGGTTGCATGTATCATTAAAATCTCCCTTCTGACAATGCACTTGAAAAAACAAGTGCCTTGTTTGCGAATTAGTATTTGTAAAAGCCCTGGCCTGTTTTTCTACCGAGATGATTGGCTCTAACCATTTTTCTCAGCAGGGCATGGGCGCGATATTTTGGATCGCCTGTTTCATTGTGCAGAGTTTCCATGATCGAGAGATTCACATCATTGCCGATCAGGTCCGCAAGTGCCAACGGGCCTATTGGATGGTTGGCGCCATAGCGCATCGCCTTATCAATTTCTTCGGCTGTGGCGACGCCCTCCGCGAGAATACCAATGGCCTCGTTGATCATAGGGATCAACATCCGGTTTACGATAAATCCTGGAGCTTCGTTAACAATTACGGGTTCTTTTCCCAGACCTTTGGAGAAGTTGACCGCCCAATCCAATGTGGCACTTGAGGTAGCAAGCCCCGCGATAACTTCAGTCAGTTTCATGACCGGCGCCGGATTGAAAAAGTGCAGGCCTACCACGTTTTCAGGGAAAGCGCACAGCGACGCTAGGCCAGTGATGGAGAGCGAGGAGGTATTTGACGCGAGGATCATATCGGCCGACGATATGGTCGAAAGTTCTTTGAATATTGCTTGTTTGGCATCCATGTTCTCTGCAATAGCTTCAATGATCAGCTTCGAGTCAGACAGGGATGTGTAATGCTCAACAGTAACTATTTTTTCGCGATATTGGCGGGCAAGTGATTCTTCGAGTCTGCCTTTTTTAACTTGGCGACTCCATTGGCTTTCCAATTCAACTAGAGAGTTATTAACAGAAGCCAGGCTGCGCCCTTTCCAGAATACGGTCGAGATTTGATTCGACTGCGCGAGGATCTGTACTATTCCTTTACCCATAGTGCCTGTTCCAATTACCGCTACAGAGTACAGGTCTGTCGACATTCGCATTTCGTCCCGGCTCGCTTCTTTTCGAAAAATTCCATGATATCCAATTCACCTGGCAAGATGAAGCAATCAGTGCGTGCTCTGGCACAGCGCGTTTAGATAAACGTTGATATTTTCGGGCAGGTGTTGATTGTGCCTTGCCCGCTCGGCTCCTGGCCCCGAGGGCGCTTGAGGCGGCACGCGCTTATTTTCAGCTGCCATATGTTGTAACTCACCCATTTTTGACTATCCCCCCACATCACCTAAGTTTGAAAAGCAGCTTCGCAAAGCTGCTTTTCCCACTGATGTCATGGAGCGTCTCCAATGCGTAGATCGGTTTTTTCCTCCCTGTTTTTTGCCATTCTCACCAGCCTTTCCATCACGGCCATCGCCGCCCCATCGTCCAAACCCGAGGCGCCTGTACCGCTCGCGGCCCAGTTGAGTGCAAGCGAACAAGCAACCCCCAAGGTCAACCTCAATGCAGCAGACGCTGAAACCCTGCGCCGTGATCTGTTCGGCATTGGCGCCGCCAAGGCCAAGGCGATCATTGCTTATCGCGAGTCCAATGGATCGTTCACGGCGGTGGATGAGTTGCTGGAAGTGAAGGGAATTGGCAAGTCGCTGCTGGAGAAGAATCGCGACAGGCTGGAAGTTAAGTAATCAAGGCACGAGGCCGGTCATTGACCGGCCTTTTTTATGTCTGCAGAGGCTGTATTGACCCCGGTTTTCAGGCTTTCTCGCACCACGTCGAGAATGCGTGTCGCCAGTTCCGGGTTTTCGACGCTACGCGCCAGGACCAACGCGCCCACCAGTGTGGACATCATCACCAGGCTTTGCTCGTCTGCGTTGGGGTTGCCCAATGCGGTTTCGATTTGATTGAGACGGGCGCCGAGAACTGTATCGGTGGTGGGGCTCTGTTGCCCGCGCTGTCCCAGTTCCGAGGACATGGTGGGTAACGGACAGCCTTGGTCCGGGGAGGTGTGGTGCCACTCGGACAGGTAACTGTCGATGAAGGCTTCCAGCGGTCGTTCCTGGCTGAAGAGCATCGCACAATGTGCGTCCAGCTCGGCGGAGGCCGCTTGCAGGGCCTTTTCCACCAGTTCGTCCTTGGATTTGAAGTGGGCGTAGAACCCGCCATGGGTCAGGTTCAGGGCTTTCATCAGGGGTTGCAGACCGGTGGCGCCGATGCCATCGCGACGAAACCGGACCGACGCCTCTTTAATGATGCGCTGGTGGGTTTGAGCTTTGTGATTTTGCGAGTAGCGCATAAGAAGGCCCTCTGAAACATCAGGCCATATTAACCAAGGTTTGGCGGCGTTTCTCGGTGCGATTACAAATTTGCACTACTCTAAATCGATTCGCCTGGCGTGCTGCCAGTAGCGGTCAGCACGAGGCGTTTGTTTCAGCGATCCTGCGCATCCTTGGCGTCCGCCTGAGCATTGCGCTCGGCGACGCGTTTGCGTTGTTCGTCGGTCAGTTCCACTTTGTTGGCGCTGTCACGCAGCATCATCAAGCCACCGACGATCGAACCGATAGCGACCACCATGATCAACCAGGCATACCAGGGCATAGGGCTCTCCTTGAGGCCGACTGCCATGGGGAAGATTCCCCACGGCACTATCAGCTTTGAGTGACGGCGTTCGTCAGTCGTTCCATTGTAGGCCCGTTCTGCCTCGCTGGTTTAGAGCCCGGTCAACATTGCATCTGCCGGTGCATCGGCGCGGTCTTGGGCGGTCAGTTGGAAGTAGATGAAACCTGCGGCCATGAACCCGAGGAAGATCAGGCCGATCAGGGTGTTGAACCACGCCATGGCCACCAGGCACACCAGCGCCAGGATCAGGGCGATGGCCGGCACGATAGGGTAGCCCGGCGCGCGGAAGGTGCGCTCCAGCAGCGGTTCGCTCTTACGCAGTTTGAACAGGCTGAGCATGCTCATGATGTACATGACGATGGCGCCGAACACGGCCATGGTGATCATCGCGGCGGTCAGGGTCATGCCGCCAAGGTTGATCAGGCCGTCGCTGTAGATTGCGGCGATGCCCACCACGCCGCCGGCGAGGATGGCCCGGTGGGGTGTCTGGAAGCGTGACAGTTTGGCCAGGGAGGAGGGCAGGTACCCGGCGCGGGCCAGGGCGAAGAACTGCCGCGAGTAGCCGAGGATGATGCCGTGGAAGCTGGCGACCAGGCCGAACAGGCCGATCCACACCAGCATATGCAGCCAGCCGGAGCTTTCGCCCACCACGGTTTTCATCGCCTGGGGCAGGGGGTCGTTGATGTTCGACAGGGTGCGCCAGTCGCCCACGCCGCCGGCAAAGAACATCACGCCCATGGCCAGGAACACCAGGGTCAGGATGCCGCTGATGTAAGCCCTGGGAATCGTGCGTTTCGGGTCCTTGGCTTCTTCGGCGGCCATGGCGGCGCCTTCGATGGCGAGGAAGAACCAGATGGCAAAGGGGATCGCCGCGAACATCCCGGCAACGGCCGGTGCGCCAAAGGTGTCGGCGCCCGCCCAGCCGTTGAGGGCGAAGTTGCTGAAGCTGAACGCCGGGGCGACCACGCCCATAAACACCAGCAGTTCGGCCACGGCCAGCACACACACCACCAATTCAAAGGTCGCAGCCAGTTTGACCCCGAGAATATTCAAGCCCATGAACACGAAGTAGGCCCCGACCGCTGCGTGTTTCGGGTCGAGTGCCGGGAACTGCACATTCAGGTAGGCGCCGATCGCCAGGGCAATCGCCGGGGGCGCGAAGACGAATTCGATCAAGGTGGCCAGCCCGGCAATCAACCCACCTTTCTCGCCGAACGCTCGGCGGCTGTAGGCAAACGGCCCGCCTGCGTGGGGAATCGCGGTGGTCAGTTCGGTGAAGCTGAAGATAAAGCAGGTGTACATGGCGGCGACCATCAATGACGTCACCAAAAAGCCCAGCGTCCCGGCCACGCCCCAGCCATAGCTCCAGCCGAAGTACTCGCCGGAGATCACCAGCCCGACGGCGATGCCCCACAGGTGCAAGGTGCCCAAGGTGGGCTTGAGTTGTGTGTTCATCGTGCTGCTCCCTGAACGGTTTGGAATGTTTCAGGACATTGCAGCGGCCATGCCAGCTTGGAAAAGGGCGTCGTAAAGGGCAGGAACTGTCGCCTGGGAGATAGTTTGTTGTTTGAGACTGTTATTTCGTGCACCAGGGTAGGGCGGTGGTGGATGTGCAGATGCTATCGCGGGCAAGCCCGCTCCCACATGGGCTCGGTGAACACGCTCAAGCGCAGGCGCCGGGCTTAGCCGCGATAGCCATCTCGCAGACCTAAGCCCAGCCCACTCTTTACGCCGTCTTTACGCCTCCACCACCCACTCGCCCTCGCTCCTTTACGCGCCTCCTGCGGACAATGCCCCATACGCGGCAGTCGCCGTTTGACGGAGAAACTTCCATGAGTGTTCTGGACGGGGTGTCACTGCTACTGGCCGTGGCGCTGTTCATTTATCTGCTGGTTGCGCTGTTGCGCGCGGACCGGGGCTAGGAGCGGCTATGCACAGTTATGACTATTGGCTGATCATCGCCTTCTTCGTCGTGGTGCTGGTTCCGGCGCCATTTCTGGGGCGGTTCTACTACAAGGTGATGGAAGGGCAGCGCACGTGGCTGACGCCGGTGTTCGGACCGGTGGAGCGCGTGTGTTATCGCGTGGCCGGGGTTGATGCGCAACAAGAGCAAAGTTGGCAGAAGTACACCCTGGCCCTGCTGGCCTTTAACCTGGCGGGCTTTTTGTTGTTGTTTGCAATCCTATTGTTCCAGGGTTACTTGCCGCTCAACCCGCAGCAATTGCCGGGTCAGGAGTGGACGCAGGCGTTCAACACCGCCGTCAGTTTCATGACCAACACCAACTGGCAGTCCTACAGCGGTGAAGCCACCCTCAGCTACCTGAGCCAGATGGTCGGCCTGACCGTGCAGAATTTTGTCAGTGCGGCCACTGGCCTTGCGGTGCTTGTCGCCCTGTGTCGTGGGATCGGTCGCAAGTCTGCCAGCACCCTGGGCAATTTCTGGGTGGATATGACCCGCGCCACCCTCTATGGCCTGCTGCCATTGTGCCTGGTGCTGGCGTTGTTTCTGGTCTGGCAGGGCGTGCCTCAAACCTTCGCCCACTATGTCGATGCCCTGACGATGCAAGGCGTCGATCAGGTGATCCCGCTCGGCCCGGCCGCCAGTCAGATTGCGATCAAGCAACTGGGGACCAACGGCGGCGGCTTCTTCGGGGTCAACTCGGCGCATCCGTTTGAAGACCCAACCGCCTGGGCCAACCTGTTTGAACTGGCGGCGATCATCATGATCCCGGTGGCGTTGGTGTTCACCTTTGGCCACTACGTCAAGGACCTGCGCCAGAGCCGCGCGATCCTCGGCTGCATGTTGGCGCTGTTCCTGATCGGTGGCTCGGTGTCGTTGTGGTCTGAGTACCAGCCCAACCCGACCCTGAACAACCCGGCCGTCGAGCAGGCTGCGCCGCTGGAAGGCAAGGAATCGCGCTTCGGTACCACCGGCACCGTGTTGTGGTCGGTGACCACCACGGCGGCGTCCAACGGTTCGGTCAACGGCATGCAGGACAGCCTCAACCCCCTGAGCGGGATGGTCGCGCTGGTCAATATGATGGTCGGCGAAGTGATCTTCGGTGGCGTCGGTGCCGGTATGTACGGGATGTTGCTCAACGTGCTGATCGCGGTATTCCTCGCCGGCTTGATGATCGGCCGCACCCCGGAATACCTCGGCAAGAAACTTCAGGCCCGGGAAGTGCAGTTGCTGGTGGTGACGCTGCTGGTGATGCCTGTCGGCGTACTGGTACTCGGCGCGATTGCCGCCAGCGTGCCGGCCACCGCCGCGACCATCAGCAACCCCGGCCCCCACGGCTTCAGCCAGTTGCTTTATGCCTACACCTCGGCCAGTGCCAACAACGGTTCGGCCTTCGGTGGCCTGGGCGCCAACACCCCGTTTCACAACCTGATGCTGGGCCTGGGCATGTTGATCGGCCGCTTTGGCTACATCCTCCCGGTCCTGGCCCTGGCCGGCAGCCTGGCGATGAAGAAAAGCGCACCGATTGGCCAAAACAGCTTCCCGACCCACGGCCCGTTGTTCGTGACGCTGCTGACCGTGACCATTTTGCTGGTGGGCGGCCTGACGTTCCTGCCGACGCTGGCACTGGGCCCTATTGCTGAACACCTGAGCATGGGCTTCTAAGGGGTATGAACATGAATATGCCTGTAAACAATACCGCTGCGGTCAAGACCCAGGAGTCGGCCAAGACCGCGATCTCGGCCCTGTGGCGCCCGGCGCTGATCCAGGCGTTCGTCAAGCTGGACCCGCGCCAGCTGAAGCGTTCGCCGGTGATGCTGGTGGTCGAGCTGACCGCGATCCTCACCACCGTGTTGTGCCTGGTGCCGGACAGCAGCGTGCCGACCTTTGTCGCGGTGCAGATCGCCCTGTGGCTGTGGTTCACCGTGTTGTTCGCCAACTTCGCCGAAGCCTTGGCCGAAGGCCGTGGCAAGGCCCGCGCCGATAGCCTCAAGGCTGGCAGCGAAGGCCTGAGTGCGCGGCGCCAGGAGGCCGATGGCAGCTTCACGGTAGTGCCTGCCACCAGCCTGCGCAAAGGCGATGTGGTGCGGGTCGCGGCCGGGGAAATGATCCCTGGCGACGGCGAAGTCATCGAAGGCATCGCGGCGGTCAACGAGGCGGCGATCACTGGTGAGTCCGCGCCGGTCATCCGCGAGTCCGGCGGCGACCGCTCGGCCGTCACCGGCAATACCCGGCTGGTCTCGGACTGGCTGCTGATTCGCATCACCGCCAACCCCGGTGAGTCGACGCTGGACCGCATGATCGCCCTGGTCGAAGGTGCCAAGCGCCAGAAAACCCCCAACGAAGTGGCGCTGGATATCCTGCTGATCGGCCTGACCCTGATCTTCCTTTTGGTCGTGGTGACCTTGCAGCCCTTCGCCCATTTCGCCAATGGCAGCCTGCCGCTGGTGTTTTTGGTGGCACTGCTGGTGACGTTGATTCCCACCACCATCGGCGGCCTGTTATCGGCCATCGGCATCGCCGGCATGGATCGCCTGGTGCGCCTCAATGTGATCGCCAAGTCCGGGCGCGCCGTGGAGGCGGCGGGGGACGTGCATGTGCTGCTGCTGGACAAGACCGGCACCATCACCTTCGGTAACCGTCGCTGTGCAGGCATTTATGCCGCGCCTGGCGTCAACGGCAAGGAACTGGCCGAAGGCGCGCTGCTGGCCTCGCTGGCCGACGATACGGCGGAAGGCAAATCCATCGTCGAATACCTGCGCGCCCTGCATCCGTACAACGAGCCCTCCGTGCAAGAGCTGACAGGCGTGCCGTTCAGCGCCGAAACGCGTTTGTCCGGTGTGGACTATCAGGGCCGGGTCTACCGTAAAGGTGCGGTCGATTCGCTGCTGGCGTTTATCGGCCTGCAACGCCAAGACCTGTTGCCCGCGCTGTCCCGGGAAATCGACAAGATCGCCCAGAGCGGCGGCACCCCGTTGCTGGTGTGTGCCGACGGTAAATTGCTTGGCGCAATCCACCTCAAGGACGTGGTCAAGCCGGGTATCCGTGAGCGCTTTGCCGAGCTGCGCAAGCTGGGGATCCGCACGGTGATGGTGACCGGCGACAACCCATTGACCGCCGCCGCGATTGCCGCTGAAGCCGGCGTGGATGATGTGCTGGCAGAAGCCACGCCGGAGAAAAAACTGGCGCGCATCCGCCATGAGCAGAACGACGGGCGCCTGGTGGCCATGTGTGGCGACGGTGCCAACGACGCCCCGGCCCTGGCCCAGGCGGATGTGGGCATGGCCATGAATGACGGGACCCAGGCGGCCCGCGAGGCGGCGAACATGGTCGACCTCGACAGCGACCCGACCAAGCTGCTGGACGTGGTGCAGATCGGCAAGGAATTGCTGGTGACCCGGGGCGCGTTGACCACCTTTTCCATTGCCAACGACGTGGCCAAGTACTTCGCGATCCTGCCGGCGCTGTTTGCCTCGATCTACCCGCAACTGGGCGTGCTTAACGTGATGCACCTGAACAGCCCGCAGAGCGCGATCCTTTCGGCGATTGTGTTCAACGCGCTGATCATCGTGGTGCTGATCCCCCTGGCCCTGCGCGGTGTGCGGGTGCAGGCGGCGAGTGCGGCGGCGCTGCTGCGACGCAACCTGTTGATCTATGGCGTGGGCGGGCTTGTGGTGCCGTTCGCCGGGATCAAGGCGATCGACATGCTTTTGACCGCGCTGCACCTGGTCTGACCCAACCCTGTAGGAGCCGGCTTGCCGGCGATCCGCTTGACGCGGTGTAACTGACACACCGCTGTCGCCGGCAAGCCGGCTCCTACAGGTCCCGAATCAATTGAGGAAGATGAAATGTCCAGCATGATCCGTCCGGCCTTGAGCCTGTTGGTATTGATGACCCTGATCACGGGCGTGGCCTATCCGTTGGTAGTGACCGGTGTCGCCCAGGTGGCCTTTCCCGACCAGGCCAACGGCAGCCTGGTGCGTGACGACCAAGGCAAGGTGCGCGGTTCCAGCCTGATTGCCCAGGAATTTACCGGCGAGCGCTGGTTCCACTCGCGGCCTTCGGCGGGTGCGTTTGCCACCGTGTCCAGCAGCGCCAGCAACCTCGGCCCGAGCAACCCGGCGCTGGCGACGCGGGTGTTTGACGACGCCGCGAAAATCCAGGGCCCCGGCCAGGGCCCGGTGCCCCTGGCGCTATTGACTACCTCCGGCAGCGGTCTTGATCCACACTTGCCACCGCAGGCGATTGCCTATCAACTGGCGCGGGTAGCAGCGGCACGCCAGTTGCCGGTGTCGACCCTGGAGCGCTTGATGGACGAGCATATCGAACAGCCGCTGGTGGGGCCGCCGGTGGTGAATGTACTGGCGCTGAATATGGCGCTGGAAAAGTTGTAGACCGTTGCGCCGCCATCGAGGGCTTGCCCTGGTGCCGATCAGTTAAGCGAACGCAATGCTCAAAGCAGTGAAGATCAAATGTGGGAGCGGGCTTGTCGGATCGCCGCATCGCCGCGAAGACGTCGGCCCATGACCCACTGCTTTCGCGAGCAAGCCCGCTCCCACAGGGGATCTGCGCTTAACTGACTGGCATTAGGGCAAGCCCGCGATGGCGCCAACCTGTTCCCAACATCCCTAACTGAAAGAAGACTGCCCCATGAGTGACTCCGGCCGCGCCGACGCCCTTCTAGCCGACCTACCCAAGCACGGCCGTGGCCGGCTCAAAGTGTTCCTCGGTGCCGCCCCTGGCGTGGGCAAGACCTACGCCATGCTCCAGGCCGCCCACACCCAACTGCGCCAGGGCGTCAAACTGGTGGCCGGCGTCGTGGAAACCCACGGCCGCGCCGAGACCGAGGCCTTGCTCAGTGGCTTGCCCCAGCAGCCGCTGCTGCGCTCCGAATACCGTGGGGTGATGCTCGAAGAAATGGACCTCGACGGCTTGCTCGCCACCAAGCCCAAGCTGGTGCTGGTGGACGAGCTGGCCCACAGCAACGCCCCCGGCAGCCGCCACGAAAAGCGCTGGCAAGACATCCAGGAGCTGCTCTCTGCCGGGATCAACGTGTTCACCACGGTCAACGTCCAGCACCTGGAAAGCCTCAATGATCAGGTACGTGGCATCACCGGCGTGCAGGTGCGTGAAACCCTGCCGGACTGGGTATTGCAGGAAGCCGATGAATTATTGCTGATCGACCTGCCATCCCGCGAGCTGCTGGAGCGCCTGCGTGACGGCAAGGTCTACGTGCCGGAGCAGGCGCGCGCGGCCATCGATGCGTTCTTTACCCAGACCAACCTCATGGCCCTGCGCGAGCTGGCAATGCAGACCGCCGCCGCGCACGTCGATGACGATCTGGCCCAGGGCTACCGGCAACTGGGCCAGGCCGCGCCCACCGTGCGCGGGCGCTTGCTGGTGGGGGTGGATGGCGATGCCGAGGCCGAACGCCTGGTGCGCCACGCCAGCCGTGTGGCCCAGCGCCGGCATTTGCCCTGGAGCCTGGTGCATGTGGACAACGGTCGGGTACGTGACGAACAGTCGCGGCTGCGCCTGCAAAACGCCCAGCAACTGGCCGAGCGCCTGGGCGGCGAAGTGGTGTTGCTGCGGGCCGGCGAAGTGGCCAAGACCCTGATCCAGCACGCGGCCGAACGCCGTGCCAGCCTGGTGCTGGTGGGGCAGTCACGCCCACGCTGGCGCCGCCGGCTGTTCGGCGGTGGCTTGGCGGCGCGCCTGTTGCGCAATGCCCGGGGCCTGGAGATCAACGTCCTCGATAGCGATGAAACGCCGGTGCCGCCGCGCTTGCCCGATGTACGTGGTCTGGTGTGGTTCGACTACGCCCTGGCGCTGCTGGCAACCGTGCTGGCCAGTGCATTGGCATGGGGCGTGTCGAGTGTCCTGCCGCTGCCCAATATCTCCCTGGTGTTCCTCGCGGCGGTGCTGCTGGTGGCGGTGCGCAGCAGCCTGGGGCCGGCATTGGCGTGTGCGGCGTTGTCGTTCATGACCTATGACTTTTTGTTTATCCCGCCGAATTTCTCCTTCGCCATCCAGCGTGAAGAGGATGTGCTGACCTTGCTGTTCTTTCTGCTGATGGCGGCGCTGACTGGCAACCTGGCTGCGCGCCAGCGTCGGCAGTTGCAGGCCCTGCGCGACACCCAGGAAGAAACCAGTGAACTGCTCGACCTGTCGCGCAAACTCACCGCCGCCACTGATCGCCAGGCGGTGGTCAGCGCTGCGGCCCATCATCTGCAGGGCTGGAGCGACTTGCAGCTGTGCCTGGTCAATCGCGACGGGCCCAGTGACTGGAAGGTCGAGACCGGTGGGCCGATCACCTTTACCGAGGCTGAACGTGCCGCCGCAGACTGGGCCTGGCAGCACGATCAGCCAGCGGGCATGGGCACCGGCACCTTGCCGTTTGGGCGTTGGTGGTGGTGGCCGTTGTCTGCTGAAAACGGTCCACTGGGACTGCTCGGCGTCAGCCCCAAGGCCGGCCTGGAACTCAGTGGCCAACGCCGGCGCTTGCTCACGGCCTTGAGCCAGCCGTTGGCCCAGGCACTGGCCCGCGCGCAACTGGCCCAGAACCTGGAGGCCGCCCGTTTGCACGGCGAGACCGAACAACTGCGCAGCGCCTTGCTGGCCTCGGTGTCCCATGACTTGCGCACGCCGCTGACCTCCATGCGCGGCAGCATCGACAGCCTGCTGGCGCTGGGAGAAGCGATTCCCCTGGAAGATCGGCGGGAGTTGCTGGAAGGCACCCGCGATGAAGCCGAGCGCCTGGACCGCTACATCCAGAACCTGCTGGACATGACCCGCCTGGGCCATGGCGCCTTGAAGCTGGCGCGGGACTGGGTGTCGCCCGGCGATATCGTCGGCAGTTCCCTCGCCCGTTTGCGCGCGGTGCTGGCGCCGTTGCAGGTGAGCACCGATGTGCCGCCCGAGTTGCCGCTGCTTTATGTACATGCCGCGTTGATCGAGCAGGCACTGGTGAATGTGCTGGAAAACGCCGCACGCTTTTCACCGCCCCATGGCCGCTTGCAACTGCGCGCCGGCGTGGCGGAGCAGGCGCTGTTTTTCTCGGTCAGTGACGAAGGGCCGGGGATTCCCGAAGACGAACGGGCGAAGATTTTCGATATGTTCTACACCGCCGCACGGGGCGACCGGGGCGGGCAGGGCACCGGGCTCGGCCTGGCAATCTGCCAGGGCATGGTTGGCGCCCACGGCGGGCATATCAGCGTGGCCGAGGGCATCGAGGGGCGGGGCACTTGCATCACCTTGTTCCTGCCGTTGCAGGCGCAGCCGAGCCTGGAGAGTGAAGCGTGATACCCGCTGCGCTACTCTTATCTTTTTTCAGCGATTGTGATGGAACACCATGAGCCAGACTGCGACGATTTTGGTCATTGACGACGAGCCGCAGATCCGCAAGTTCTTGCGCATCAGCCTGGCCTCCCAGGGCTACAAAGTGATTGAGGCCGGGACCGGCGCCGAAGGGCTGGCCCAGGCGGCCTTGAGCAAGCCGGACCTTGTGGTGCTGGACCTGGGCCTGCCGGACATGGACGGCCAACAGGTGCTGTGCGAGCTGCGCGAATGGTCGAGCGCCCCGGTGCTGGTGTTGTCGGTGCGTGCCAGCGAAGGGCAGAAGGTCCAGGCCCTGGATGGGGGCGCCAACGACTATGTGACCAAGCCATTTGGCATCCAGGAGTTCCTCGCCCGGGTGCGTGCGCTGCTGCGCCAGGCGCCCACCGGCGAAGCGCAGCAAGCCGCTCTGCAGTTTGGCCCGCTGACGGTCGACCTGGCGTATCGGCGGGTGCTGTTGGACGGTGTCGATGTGGCCCTGACCCGCAAGGAATACGCGGTCCTGGCGCAACTGGCGCGTCATCCGGGCCGGGTGATCACCCAGCAGCAACTACTCAAGGATATCTGGGGCCCGACCCATACCGAAGACAGCCACTACCTGCGGATTGTGGTGGGGCACTTGCGCCAAAAGCTGGCGGATGACCCGACCCAGCCGCGTTTTATCGTGACCGAGGCGGGGGTGGGGTATCGGTTGTTGGGGGGGGAGGGCTGAAAGATTGTGGTTGCTGGGCCGGCCTCATCGCGGGCAAGCCCGCTCCCACATTTAGCTGTGTGAATACATGCAAAAGGTGGGGTATCGGTTGTTGGGGGCTGCTGAGGGATTGTGGTTGCTGGGCCGGCCTCATCGCGGGCAAGCCCGCTCCCACATTTAGGTGTGTGAATACATGCAAAAGGTGGGAGCGGGCTTGCCCGCGATGAGGCCATAAAACCCGCCGCAGAGCTCAACTCTGCTCACTCTCATACCGATCCAACGTATCACTGGCAATCTCCCGCCCCAACGCGATCAGTTCCGGCGCCTTGTAGAACTCAAAGAAGCGGCACACGCGCTTGGGCACGTTGATCAGCACATCCGGTGGGTAGCCGGCAATTTTGTACTGGGCCAGCGACGTCTGCATCACCTCGAAACTCTGGTTGATCAAGTCCAGCAGCGATGCCGGCCCCACGTTGTCGATGATGAACGAACCGGTGGCCGACTTGGGGGCGCCGGGCGTTTCCGGGGCCGCAGCCGGTTGCTGGGATTCGGGCTCGGCGCCTTCGAGCCAAGGGTTGATATCGGCGGCTTGCGCTTGCAGCGCTTCTTGTTCCAGCAACAATAATTGCTCGGCCTGCTTGCGCCGAAACGGCAGGTGCGAGCCCAGTGAGCGCACCAGGTTATCGAAGCGGCTCTTGAACGCCGGCGGGCGCTGGATCACCGGCAGGGTGTAGTGTTTCTGGTTGGTGGCGTTGAGGTTGACCGCAATGATCAGGTCGCAATGGCTCGACACCACCGGCACGATAGGCAGCGGGTTGAGCAGGCCGCCGTCCACCAGCATGCGGTTGCCTTGCATCACCGGGGTAAACAGGCTGGGGATCGCTGCCGAGGCACGCATGGCCTGGTGCAGGCAGCCTTCCTGGAACCAGATTTCCTGCTGGTTGGTCAGGTCGGTGGCCACCGCGGTGTAGGGAATGCGCAGGTCTTCGATATTGATCTCGCCGACGATCTTGCGGATCTGCCCGAAGACCTTCTCGCCGCGTATCGCCCCCAGGCGAAAGCTCACATCCACCAGGCGCAGCACATCCAGGTAATCCAGGCTTTCGATCCAGTTCCGGTAGTCCTGCAGCTTGCCCGCCGCATAGATCCCGCCTACCACCGCGCCCATGGAACAGCCGGCGATACAGGCGATTTCATAGCCTCGTTTTTCGATCTCTTCGATCACCCCGATATGGGCATAACCCCTTGCTCCGCCGGAGCCCAGGACCAATGCAACGCGTTTTTTCATGACCGGATCCTTCGCAAAACAGCTGTCCACAATGCACCTAACCAGGGGGCTGCTTCAATCCTAGTTGACCGGAGCGATAAATTTCGTAAACCGACCTATTTGCGCGGGTATGCTTTGGCTATCAGTACTGGGCATTTCAGGCTGTGTGACAAGGCACTTTTCGATGTAGGCAGCGTCTACATCCCACGACTGTTTTCTTTTCTTGAGGTGTCATTGATGAAAGCCTGGATGTGTTTGCCTGTGATTGTGTTGGCCCTGGCCGGTTGTGCCGGCAAAACGGCCTATCGCGATAGCTGTGGCAGCCAGTTGGATGCTGCGTGGCACGAACTGGACCTGGCCAAGGCCGAAGGGTTTGCCGGCACGGTCAGCTATTCCAAGGCCCTGTCGTTGCTGACCGGCGCCAAGACCCAGCAGCAATTCGAAGCGTTTGAAGGCTGTGCCAGCAAAGCCGAAAAAGCCCGTTTCTATATCCGTGAGTCGCGCGCCGGGCGTTGATCCGAGTCAGCGCAACCCGCGGGGGGAATGGTTAAGGTGGTTCCAGACACCTGTTTTGCGCAGGTGCATGGACGTTGTTTAACAGGGGAAGCAGCATGTCGGCGTTGGTGGATCAGTTAGTCGCCCAGGTCATTGGCCTGGAAGTCGGATTGTTGAGTTGCCAGGCGCGCCTGGCGGCGGTTACCGATGACGAAGCGTTGCACGACCTGCGCACCACCGTGCGCCGTCTGCGCAGCTTGTTGCGGCCCTTGCGCGGGCTGCCCGGCGTCGAGCAACTGGAGACGGCCGCCAGCGCAGTCGGCCAATTGACCACGCCGCTGCGCGATCGCGAGGTGTTGGCGGCGTATCTGCAGCAGCACGGTTATCACCAAGCAGCCGCCCGGCGCCTGCGCCTGCAGTCGCAGACCTATCAACAGGTGGCGAAAAGCCCGGAGTTGGCGCGACTGCTGCTGATCCTCGAAGCCTTTCCACGATTTATCCGCGCATCCCAGCAGCAAAAACTGCTCAAGGGCCTGCGCACGCGCATCGAAAAGCGCCTGGCCAAGCAATGGCAGGCACTGGAAGTGGCACTGCACGATCCCGATCACGACCGCCATCGCCTGCGCTTGTTGATCAAGCGCGTGCGCTACGCGGCCGAGGCCTACCCGCAATTGGGCCAGGTGCCGGCCAAGGCCATGTCCCGCCTCAAGTCTGCCCAGGGCGCGCTGGGGGATTGGCATGACTGCTGGCAATGGCTGGCGCAAGCCGCGCAGCAGGCCGATCTACAGCCCTGTGTCGCGGTCTGGCAGCGCACCATGGCTCAGGCCGAGGGCAAGGCGGACCGGGTCCTCGACAAGCTGGCGGCGGACTGTTTCTGAGTCTGCGGCTTATCTGTCTGGGTATTTGGCCGGAATAAGTGCTGTACCGGGCTGGCGCGCTGGTTAAGATCGCTCATCGGTTTTCTTGATGTGAGGTCGCCATGCGCTTTAGTGATTTGCTCGACGCTGCCCGTAACAACCCGTTGGACGTGTCTATTCCGGCCGAGTGGGCCCAGGGTCGCGCCACGTTTGGCGGGCTGGTTGCCGCCTTGCAATACGAAGCGTTGCGCGCCCAGGTGCCGGCTGATCGCCCATTGCGTTCGTTGGCCGTGACCTTTGTCGGGCCAGTGGCGCCAGATCTATCGGCGAGCTATCAAGTGGAAGTGTTGCGCGAAGGCAAGGCGGTCAGCCAGTTGCTGGGGCGGGTGGTGCAGGGCGGTGAAGTGATGACCCTGGCCCAGGCCAGCTTCGGCGCATCGCGGCCTTCAGAGATCGACGTGCCGGCCTTGCCCGCGCCGGCCTTCAAGCATTGGGACGAGTGCCAGGAACTGCCCTATATCAAAGGCGTGACGCCTGAGTTCATGCGCCACCTGGCGATGCGCTGGAGTGTCGGTGGCTTGCCGTTCACCGGCAACAAATCCCGGGACATGGGCGGCTGGGTGCGCTTGCGGGGGGATGTGAAAGAAGAGCCTCTGACCGAAGCCCATATCCTCGCCCTGGTGGATGCCTGGCCGCCGGCGCTCTTACCGCACCTGAAGAAGCCGGCACCCGGCAGCACCCTGACCTGGACCATCGAATTCATCCAGCCCCTGGCGCAGTTGACGACGCTGGACTGGTGCCAGTACCACGTCCAGATCGAGCATGCCCGCGACGGTTACGGCCATGCTGCGGCGATGTTGTGGGGGCCTGACGGCCAATTGATCGCCATCAGCCGCCAGACCGTGGTGGTCTTCGCCTGAGCCATCCTCAGTGGCGGTGGCGCTGACGCCAGGCCTGCCACCAGCCACCGCTGAGGACAAAGCGCGGGAAGGTCACGAACTGCTCGACCACCAGGCGCTGCACTGCATCTTTACGATCACTGAACGGCTCGCTGGCCTGGGCTTCCAGGCTATGGCCGTGGCGTTGCAGCGCCAGGCCGGCCATTACGCCGACCACACCGATGGCGAAACTGGCCAGGCTCAGGCTGAACACGCCGGACACAATCAGCAGGAACCCGACGATGAACAACGGCACGGCAATCAGGTGCAATACCAGGTTGGTCGGGTGCTGATGGTTTTGCGGGTAGGCGCGCCATTGCCAGGCCGGGAGATTGGGGTGACGTTTGCCCATGATGATAAATCCTCTGTCCATTGATACTTGATGAACAGAGTTTAGGTCGGGCGGGCAGGGGCGGCGAATTGGGGTTGGCTATGGGGGTTATAGCGTTTTGATGGAGCAAGCCAGCGGCGTGCGCTGGCTGATCGGTGGGCAAACGTTACAGTTTGAGCTGGCCGATAGCCTTGCTCAACTCGCCGGCCAGGGTCGCCAGTTCGTTGCTGGTGGTGGCCGAATCCACAGTCTGTTGCACGGTGTTTTCCGTGACATCGCGAATGCTCACCACCGCGCGGTTCATCTCTTCGGCCACATGGCTCTGCTGCTCGGCGGCAACGGCAATTTGCGTGTTGCTCTCGCGCATCTGCGCCACGGCGCTGGTGATTTCGGCGAGTGAAGCGCCGGCTTCCTGGGCCTGCTGCACGCAGTCGTCGGCCTTGAACGAGCTTTCCTGCATAAAGTCCACCGCATCCCGGGTACCGGCCTGCAGGGCAGAGACCATGCGGGTGATCTCATCGGTGGAGCTTTGCACGCGCTTGGCCAGGTTGCGTACTTCATCGGCCACCACCGCAAAGCCGCGGCCCATTTCCCCGGCGCGCGCGGCTTCGATGGCGGCGTTGAGGGCCAGCAGGTTGGTTTGTTCGGCGATGCTGTGGATCACGCCGACCACGCCATTGATTTTCTGGCTGTCCTCGGCCAGCTTCTGGATCATCTCGGCGGTTTGCTGCACTCCGGTGGACAACCCGGCAATCGAGCGCTGGACCCGGCTCACCACTTCCTGGCCGCTGCCGGCCAGGGTGTCGGCGGTCTGGGACAAGTCGCGGGTGGCACCGGCGTGTTGGGCGATGTGATACACGGTGGCGGTCATTTCATTGATCGCGGTGGCCGCCTGGTCGGTCTCGCTTTGCTGGCCGAGCATGCCGTGCTGGACCTCATTCATGCTGCTGGCCAGGCGCGCGGCGCCATCGTCCAACAGCTTGGCGGTGCGTGCCACGGTGCTGACCACCCGCTGGTACCCGGCCTGCATGGCGTTGAAGGCACTGGCCATCTGCCCGACTTCGTCCTTGCACGCCAGGGGCACGCGGGCCGAGAGGTCGCCGGTTTTCTCGACGTGCAGCATTACGTCTTTCAAGGTGTTGAGTTGGGCCAGCAAAAAGCGGATCAGTAACTGCGAGGCGCAGAGCATGGCGAGCATCAGGATCAGCACCGCCACCGCGTAGTTGGTGAAACGTTCGGTAAACACCTGGCTCAGGCTCGGTGCATAGGCCAATACGGCGACTTGCTGGCCATCGGCGCGGGAGACGACTTCGGCGCCCATCAACGGGTTCTCGCCGAACAGCGGCATGTGATTGAACTCGACCCAGCCGCTGGCTTCGCTGAGGGCGGACAAGTCCTGGTCCGCCAACTCGGGAACCTGGCCCCGGGCAAATGTCAGCCAGTGCTCGCCTGTGGGCAGCGCTTGCCCGGCCGGCCAGGCACCGAGCAAGCGGCCCTGGGCTTGTGCCGAGGCTTGGGAGGCATGGCTGCGGGCCTGTTGTTCAAGCTGCACGGCATACAGCACCAGCAGCAGTGTGGTGATGAACGCGACCGCATTCACGGCCCAGAATTTGTACTTCAGCGAGATATTGCTAAGCCAGGCACCCATGGAAGGTTTTCTCTGATAGCGGAAACAGTATTGGCAAGGTGCCATTATTGTGCCGCTATCCGGGAAATGGGTGTTGATATGGGTCAATGCACCGCGTCAATCCAACGCAGGCAGGCCGAAAAAGGCGCGGGCGCAGGCGGTGCTGTGTTGGGCCAGGTCTTCCAGGCTTTCTTCGCGGTGCAGGGCGACTTCGCGCAAGACTTCCGGCAGATAGGCCGGCTCATTGCGCCCGTTCTTCGGTTTGGGGCGCAGGGTGCGTGGCAGCAGGTAGGGCGCGTCGCTTTCCAGCATCAGGCGGCCCCGAGGGATTTCCCTTACAAGCGGGTGCAAGTGCATTCCACGGCGTTCGTCACAGATCCAGCCGGTGATACCGATATGCAGGTCCAGATCGAGGTAGCTGAACAGCGCGCGTTGCTCGCCGGTGAAGCAGTGCACCACGGCGGCGGGCAGTTGATCACGGTAGTCGCGCAGGATCTCCAGCAGGCGCTGGTTGGCGTCCCGTTCATGGAGAAACACCGGCAACTGCAATTCGACGGCCAATGCCAGGTGGGCTTCGAGGACTTTTTCCTGCTGGGGGCGGGGTGAGAAGTCACGGTTGAAGTCCAGCCCGCATTCACCCACCGCGCGTACTCGATCCTGGCTGAGCAGATCACGCAGTTGCCGGGCGCTGTCGGCGTGCCAGTCGCTGGCACTGTGGGGATGAATGCCCGCAGTGGAGAACAGTCGCCGGGCGCTTTCATCCCAACGCCGGCACAGTTCCAGGGCCTGCTCGCTGCCTTGCACACTGGTGCCGGTGACGACCAATTGGCCCACGCCAGCGGCATAGGCGCGGTCGAGCACGGCCTGGTGCTTGTCGTCGAAACTGGGGTTGGTCAGGTTGACGCCAATATCAATGAGTTGCATGGTGCTATCTCCGCCTGCGGCCGGAAAGTCTATCAGAGCTGTAGATTTATAAGAAAAACCAAGAACTACAACGAGTTATCGCTGTCTTTGAACGTCGCAAGTAACACCGTGGTTGGCCGATGGCCTGCTGCTGTGACACCCTTGCGTGCAAAGTCTGCGCCTCTGGCGCTCTGTTTCTGTCCCCCAATGCGGCGTTTTTCGCGGTGCATGGGGCCTTGTTCTTTCCGGAGAGCGGATGATCCGACCCTCGGCAATGCTCATGGTGTGCCTGACCCTGCTGCTGCCCACGGCGGCGGTTGCGCGTCTGGACGGGCCGCTGGAAGTGACCAAGCCGAGCAAAGTCCGGGACCTGGCAGAAATCCGCAGCAGCCGCACCTTGCGGGTGCTGGTCAACCAGAGCCGTAACAGTTCCGGTGAGGTCCAGGGCCAGTCCATTGGCGTTGAGTATCACCGCCTGCGCGCCTTCGAACACTACCTCAATGGCCGTGCCCGCGATGGCCAGGAAATCAACCTCAAAATCATCCCCAAGGCCAAGGATCAGTTGCTGGGCGCGTTGGCCCGTGGTGAAGGTGACCTGGTGGCGCCCGGTGAACTGCTGGATGCGACCGCGGCCCACAAGATCAGCAGCAGTGACCCGATTGCCAGCGATGTGCCGCTGTGGCTGGTGGGCCTCAAGGGCGAGCGACGGTTTACCCGCTTGGAGCAGTTGTCGGGGCGCACCCTGGCCCTGACGACGGGGAGTGCAGCGGGGGAGGCGGTCAACCAGATCAACCAGAAACTGGCGCTGCGCAAACTGCCGCCGGTCAAGGTGGAATGGGTGGACCCCAGCCTGGCGGTGGAAGATGTATTGGAGATGGTCCAGGCGGGGATCTTCCACCTGACCATTGTCGAGCGGCCGATTGCCGAGCGTTGGTCGAAGATCCTGCCCAAGTTGCGTTTTGACAAGCAAGTAGCGATCAGTGAGCCGGGGGAGGAGTACTGGTTCGTACGTCAGGATGCCTCGATGCTGCGGGCGAGCATCGATCGCTTCCTGAAAACCTACAAGACTCCGTCAGACCAGGATGTGGCCTTCCAGCGTATTTATCGCCGCCTCTATCAGGTGCGTTACCCCTTGGCACGGGCGGATCGACAGCGCCTGGAGAAACTGCGCCCGGTCCTGCAAAAGCATGCACGTGAGCAAGGCATGGACTGGCTGAACCTGGCGGCCCTGGCATTCAAGGAATCGTCCCTCAATCCCGGCGCGAAAAGCGGCAGCGGGCCAACCGGCCTGATGCAGATCACTCCGTCGGCCGCCCAGCGGGTAGGGGTCAACAATATCCAGACCCTGGACAGCAATGTGCAGGCGGGTGCGCGCTATCTGGCGTTGATTCGGCGCAAGTTCTTCGCCAGCCCCAAGCTCAATGAGCGCGAGCGCATGGCGTTCGTCCTGGCGGCCTACAACATGGGCCCGGAACGGGTGCAGGGCATGCGCGCCGAGGCGCGACGCCGGGGCTTGAACCCCAATCAGTGGTTCTTCCAGGTCGAGCGCATCGCCATGGAGCAGGTCGGAATGGGCGGCGTCAGCTATGTTAATAGCGTGAACAAGTACTACTTGGCCTTTGATCGGGAGCGGGACTCCCTGGAGCCGGTGGGGGCCAAGATCGTCTCACGCAAATAATCTAATTTATCGATATTGATTAGCGCTTTTTTCGGCTTTTATCATTATTTAAACTGATTAATATAGCGGCCAACCAACCCCTACTTCGAAAAGGATTATCACTATGAGCCCAATGATCAAAAACCTTCTGTCCACCCGCGCAGGCTACGGCCTGACAGTCCTGCGGATTTTCGTCGGTATCATTTTTGCCGCCCACGGTTCGCAAAAACTTTTCGGCTGGTTTGGCGGCGGCGGCCTGGCAGGCACGGCGCAGTGGATGGAGAGCATCGGCCTGGCCCCGGGTACCCTGATGGCACTGTTGTCGGGCGGTACTGAGTTCTTTGCCGGGCTGGCGCTGATCATTGGCTTGCTGGCACGTCCAGCGGCGCTGGGCTTGACCATTGTCTCGCTGGTGGCGATCTTCTCGGTGCATATCAGCAACGGTTTGTTCATGGCCAACAACGGCTATGAGTTCGCCCTGGCATTGCTGGGTGGCACAGTGGCGGTGCTGTTCGAAGGTGCTGGCAAACTGTCTGCTGACCGCGCCATCGCCAATTGATCGCGCTGCACACGTGTTAAAGGCCCGCCCCGTGCGGGCCTTTTTCGTTGTACGGGATTCTTGACACCGCCCCACCGGCTTCTCTAGGATGCTGCATGCGCCGATTTAAACAGCTAATTGCGGGGCGCCACAGGGACTCGCTGCAGTTCCGACAGAAGCCTGCTCCAGGTTTCGAAATACCGCTAAAGCGCTGGTTCGGTGTTGCCTCTCACCTGCCCGCAGACTTTTGAGGCAGAGACACGACACGATGAATGCACTACGACCTCTTGTACGCCTGGCCCCGATCACTGCGGGCCTGACTCAGCGCAACCCGAAAATCCTCCTTGGCGGCAAGCACCAGCCGACGCTATTGCGTTACCTGGATGGCTGGCCCCGCCGCACTGGCCGTCCTTCGGCGTTCCTGATCCAGTTTGTCGAGGACGGCGAGTCCCTGGCGCGCTTTGCCACCAACAGCTTTGACCTGGCGGTGATCCAGGCGCCGAACGCCGAGGATGCCAGCGAGTTCATCCGCCACCTGACCCGCGTGGCGCGCCAGGGTTTGATTACCCGGCGTTAAGCCGCGACGCTCAGTAGAACGCTGCGGCAGGCGGGTGTTGGCGACGGCGACGCGAGACGAAGATCCCCAAGCCCAACAGGCTTACGATCAGCGCAACGGTGATGCTGGTGAGCACCACCACGCTGAGCTCCAACTGGCGGACGCTCTTGTAGGCCGTATTTTCCAAGGTGTGAAGCTCCATGCGTAATCGCAGGCGTTCTTTGTTCAGCGCCTGCAACAGCGCGCTCGAAGGGACAGCCTGCCCCCCCAGCATTGATGGCGGCGTGTTCAGTAATTGCCATTCCTTTTCTGCCTGGTCCAGGCGTTGTTCCAGCAGGGCCGCCTTTTTTCGGTAGGTTTGTGCAGCCTCGTTGCGCAGCCGGTCCAGCAACCCGGGTGGTTGCTGGTCACTCGCACGCGGGCTGATCGCGCGCAGCATGTCGGGTGCTGCGAGGTTGTCCAGGGTATTCAAGACAAACCTGGCATTGCCTGGACGCGGCGCTTTTTGCCCGTTGGCATTGCGTGGGGCCAGCCAGACGCGATCGCTGAGCAGGTCAATGTCGGCAACCACAACTACTTGGATATTCGTGGCCTTTTGCAGCGTAGCTTTCTGGCCGTTGATACCGTCCGCAAACGCGGAATAGGCGGGCCCTTCGATACGGGCGGCGATTACATTCCTCCGACCACGATTGGCCGCCTCGCCGAGCATGGCGTCGAAAGCGTCCTTTTGAGTGAAACGTGCCCCATCGAACGTGCTGGCTTGCTCGGAACTTTGCAGCAGCGGGGTGAAGGTGGTGCGGCTTTTTTTCAGTGGTATGAGTGTGCCGGGATTTAACAGCGTCACACTGTCGACGCCCCAGCTACTGATATCGTGCTGCGCCATCGCCTCTCTGGGCAGGGTAATTGCCCCGGGGTGGCGTACAGGCGGCTGGCCGCTGGTCATGACTACCGGGGTTGCATAGAGGCTGTCCGCCAATACCATATTCGCCGGCATCTGCACGCCCCAAGCCGCGAGCAGGCTTTGCAGGATGGCGGTGTGGGCGGTCGAGTCCAGATCGTTCAGCGGGTCGATAAACATCATCAACCTGCCCCCTGCCAGGACAAATTGGTCAATGGCAAAAAGTGTCTGTTGCGCGAGTCGAGCGGGTTGGACGACCATCAAGGTCTTGATGTGTTCGGGGATGCGCGGGATGTCGTTGCCCAGGCTCATCAGGTTGAAATGGCTGCGCAACTCCTTGAGCAACTGCCACGGCGGCGCGGTGGCCTGATTGAGCTCGTCCCGGCTGCCATCTATGGGTAATCCGGAGATCAGCCCGATAGTCGGTTGCTCCTGGCGGGCGACGTTGTGGATCAGGCGGCTGATCTCATATTCCAGGAAGTCCGCTTGGCTGGGGTCGAACCTTTCGATTTTCTGCGGCTCCTGGTTTGCACGGATGCCGATCAGGCCAAACAGTCCTTGTTTACTGTCCAGTCCCAATACCTGCGCCTTATATTCATCTTCGGAAAAGGGCCGGGGGGCGATCAGGTGCAGATTGATGTTGCCGTTTGCCGCGCTCTCATAAGCCTTGAGCAGCATTGCGATGTGTTCGCCATGATTGTTCAAAACTTCACTTTTACGGGGGTGGCTGGCGTTGAAAAAGTACAGGTCCATGGGCATTTCAAGTGTCGCGAGCAGGGCATCGGTGGAGGGAGACAGGGTATGGATTTGGTGCCCGGAAAGGTCCAGGCGATAGTTGGGCAGTTTCAGGACCCAGACCAGATTAAAGGCGAGAAAAAGCAGGGCGATGACGACCAACGTCACGCCAAAGTTTATAAGGTTCCTCATGGGATATCCGTTCTCAGCCTTTTCTGAAATTTAAAGTGAGGGTGGTTGCAGTGAGGAAAGCGATGATCATGCTGACGAAGTACGAGGTGTCCTGCAGCGTCAACAGGCCGCTGTCGATGGCGCTGAAACGTAGCCGTGGATTGAGTGAGATCAAACTGTCAATAATCCAGATCGGTGTCTGATGGGCCAGCATATCCAGCACGGATGATAAAGTGCTGGTTATCAATAGCAACGTAAGGGTGAGGCTGAAGATAATCAGTCGGTTACAGGCCAGTACGCAGATAAGACCGGAGAACGAAAGATAGGCCCCAGCCAGCAGCCAACTCCCGATACATTGCGCGAGGATCGTTGAGTTGTCCGCCGGGGCCAGATAGTTGATGGCAATAATCAGCGGAAAGTTTAACAGCAGGGGCAGGGCACACAGGACCCATGCGGCGAAAAATTTGCCCAATGTCAGTTCTAATGCGGAAACTGGCAGGGTGTTGGTAAAGACCAGTGCAGTGTCTTTATGCTCGTCCAGCCAGAGTAATGTGGAAATAAATGGAATGAAAATTAGATAGAGCCAGGGATGGAACTGAAAAAAAGCATGTAAATTAGTCGGGGCTTTATCTAAGAAGTGTCCTACATAAAAACCCAGCGCAGCATTGGCCACCAGGAAGAGTGCGATGCCGAAGTAAGTGGCTGGGCTCGACAAGTAACTGCTGAGTTGGCGCTTGAATATCACGGGTAGACGTTTCAATTGGGTGCCTCCTGGCTCATATGGTGGATGACATCGCTTAGGCGTCCCGGCTCAATGCTCAAGGCGTTGATCTTCCAACGACGATTGGCGACCAGGGCATTGACGTGGGGATAAATGATTTGCCCCGGCATCGCGAGTACCGTCACGCTGCCGTCGGCGTGCCGGTCTTCTTCAATGCCGGCCACCCCAGGAAGTACGGCCAGCGCCAGCAGGTCCAGGGGAGCATCGGCGGCCAGGGTGATTGCCTGGTAATGACGCGAGCTGCGCAGCAGTTGCGTGACCGGGGCATCAGCCAGTAGGCGGCCTTCGGCCAGGACCAGCGCCCGCTGGCAGATCGAGGAAAACTCCTCGGGGTTACGCGAGGCGATCATCACGGTCATGTCTTCGGTCAGTGACTGGATGAGCATCCCGACCTTATGTTTTTGCAGGGCGTCCAGGCCTTCGGTGGGTTCATCGAGCAGCAGCAGCTTGGGGTCATGCACAATGGCCTGGGCCAGTGCCACTTTGCGTCGGTGCCCCGCAGGCAAGGCGGCGACGGGTGAGTTGAGTACCCGCCATAGCTCCAGGCGGGTAATGGCGCGATCCACCATCTTGCGTTTTTCCAGGCCCCGGAACCCACGAACTTCAGCCATGAAACCCAGAAAGCTCTTAACCTTCATGCTGCCATGGCTGAGTGCGGATTCAGGCTGGTAACCTATTATCTTTCTGGTCTTTATAGGGTGTGTGGATATAGCCAGGTCGTATATTTTTATATTTCCGGAAGTTGCCGGAATGCCACCTGAAAGTAGTTTTAGTAGGGTGCTTTTGCCGGCGCCATCATGTCCGAACAATCCTATGCATTCCCGGGGCTGAGCGCTGAATGTCAAGTTGTCGAGGATCGTAGTGCGTCCGGCTTTCTTTGTTAGATTTGTTATTTCGATCATTATTCTTTTCTGCTTGGTTGTTTGCCAGGACGCGCCAGGTTGGACACGGCCTCAATTAACCTGTGTCTTCAGGCTGCGAGTTGCCAAAGGTTTAAGATGAAAAGTATTGATCTGCGGCATTGTTAAAAAATGGTACGTTCAATGGGGGCGCTTGGAAACGCTAGGACGCGCGAATAAGGTAAGTCCTACATGTGCCCCAATCACTCGCTGAAACAATTGCATTGCTCTTGGTGTGGTGTTGATTTTTGATTTTATAGATGGCGTGTATATGAAGTACTACCGTAATGGAGTTCGACACTCATGATGCTTCTACGTACTCTTGTTCTTGAACACTCTGGTCATGATTCCCCGGTTAACGGTGCATTGCTCTGTTGTTTTGCGGTACCGCAAATCGCATCGAACTTTCTTGTCTATAGCCTGGATGAAGAGGTCGAGCCCGGAAGCTCCCGGGTCTATCTCGCCGCCTTGCGCAAAAAAGCCGAGCGGTATTTTCTTGGAGGCATCGAGTCCAAGGAGAGCCTGCAACTGGCAATGAGCGTCCTCAAGCAGATCATCACCCTGGCCACGGCATCTGGCGCTAAGGATGGCAACGCCTCAGAGACGCAGGTGCCTTATCACTTCATCGACCTGAGGGGCAGCAAGCTGCCGACGGCTCGGCCGGAGGATCACCATTCGCTGATGATCAAGAAAGCATTGGTGATGAAGGTGATCACCCTTGGGACGTCAGTCATTGGCTTGCCCGCGATTGAGAGCACCGAGTTGATTGTGCCGTCTATTCGCTTCTCATCAAAAATGGTGTCGCCACCCGGTACAGCAAGTCATGCGGAGGACTTGCCGCCTGAGTCCCAGGAAGAACCGCCGGTGGTGGTGCCCGCCATACGGGCCGTTGAGTCCTTGCCATTGCCGACGCCAACCGCCCCCGTTCAGCAGGTGCAGGAGCGGCCACCTGTAGTCGCGGATCAGTCGACCCTGGTTGAAGTAGACACCACCCTGACCAATCTGGCCCGAGTGGCACATGAGTTGACGCAGCAAAAGCGCGCGGTGCTCCAGCAACAGGAGGAGTTGGAGGAACAGCGCAGCCAGTTGCTCCAGGAAAAAGCAACATTGGAGCGGGCTCACCAACAAGTCAGCGCCCAGGAAGTTACCTTGCAACAGCGTACAGAAGCCTTGGATAGCCGCGAGGCAAATCTGGTCCGGGATACGCAGTTGCAGGAGGCGGAACAACGGCGCCTGGAAGATTGGGCGCGACAGCTGGAAGATGAGTCGTTCAGGCTACAGGCCCATGACAGGGCATCCCAACAGCAGGCTGAACAGTTGGCGAATGGCCTGGGGCAATTGTCGGGATTCAGGGGGGATCTAAAGGCGTTGCTCTATCGCCTGGATGGAACCTTGTTTCCTGTGGGAAAGGTCGAGCAGGAGCCGGGCAACGTGCCTAGGGCCGACTGACCTGAGGGAATCAGGCCTGGCTACTTTTTGGCGTTCATTTATTATCAAACCCGACCGGTTGCCGGCAGCCAGCCAGTGCATCCGTGGCTGATGCAAGGCTGGTTTGAACCAATGGATATTTCCTGGGGATGTGACGCTTTTGAGTACCAAGCTGATTACCAAAGAAGGTCATGAGGCGCTGAAGAAAGAGCTGGATTACCTGTGGCGAGAAAAGCGTCCGGATACTACGCGCAAGGTGACCTGGGCCGCTTCGCTGGGAGACCGCAGCGAGAACGCCGACTACCAGTACAACAAGAAGCTGCTGCGCGAAATCGATCGCCGGGTGCGTTACCTACGCAAGCGCCTGGAAGACATGCGGGTGGTGGAGTACATGCCCGAGCAGGAGGGCAAGGTGTTCTTCGGGGCCTGGGTGGATATCGAGAACGAGCAGGGCGAGACCAAGCGTTTCCGGATCGTGGGTTATGACGAGATCTATGAGCGCATGGACTACATCTCCATTGACTCACCCATGGCCAGGGCCCTGTTGCGCAAGGAGGTGGACGATGAGGCCATTGTGCAGACGCCAGGCGGCGAAGTGTGCTGGTGGATCACCGGCATCGAGTACATCACGTAGGAGCCGGCTTGCCGGCGATGGCGCCTGCAAGATTGCCGTCCCGGCTCCCAGAGGGGAGCCGGTTTTTGCCTCAGCCTTCGCGCAGTACCGCCAGCGGGCTGGCGTTCAACGCGCGGCGGGTGCCGAATACCCCGGCACCGCCGATCAGCACGGCGCCGATCAGCGGAAGCACCAGCAGCCACGGGTGTGGGTGCCAGACCAGGTCGAAGGCATAGCGATACAGCACCAGGGTCACCAACTCGGTACCCAGCGCCGCCAGTAGTCCGCTGACCGCCCCCAGCAGCCCGAACTCGATACGCCGGGCCTTGACCAGCAACTTGCGCTCCGCCCCCAGGGCGCGCAACAGGGCACCCTGGCGAATGCGCTCGTCCAGGGTGGCCTGCAGGCCGGAGAACAGCACCGCCATGCCCGCAGCCAGGACGAACAGCAGTACGTATTCCACAGCCAGCGTGACCTGGGCCAGGATGCTACGCAGTTGGGCCAGCAGTGCCTCGACCTGCAGGATGGTCACTGCCGGGAAAGCCCGGGACAGATCGACGATCTGCTGGTCATGCCCGGCGGCCAGGTAGAAGCTGGTCAGGTACGTGGCCGGCAGGTCCTTCAGGGTGCCCGGTTGGAAAATCATGAAGAAATTGGGTTGGAAGTTATCCCAGTTGATTTCCCGCAGGCTGGTGACCCGAGCCTCACGGTTTTCCCCACCAACGGTGAAGATCAGGTGGTCGTTGAGCTTGAGCTTGAGGCTTTCGGCGACCTTGGCTTCTACCGAGACTCCAGGTATTTCATCGCCCGGCTGATTCGCCCACCAGGCGCCCGATGTCAGGGTGTTACCAGGGGGCAGGTCCGCCGCCCAGGTCAGGCTCAGGTCCCGTTGTATCGCACGATCGCCACTGGAATCCTTGCTGACAATTTCCTGCACCGGCTCACCGTTGATGCTGATCAGGCGCCCCGGCACCACCGGATACAAGGGCGCGGCCTGGGCCTGCAGTGCAAGCAGGCGAGCACCGAAGGCATCCTTGTCGGCCGGCAGGATGTTGAGGGCGAAATAGTTGGGTGCATCCTTGGGCAACTGGTTCTGCCAGGTGTCGAGCAACTCGCCACGCAGCAGGGCGATCAAGCCCATCGACAGCAGGATCAGGCCAAATGCCAGGGACTGGCCCGCCGCCGCCAGCGGGTGACGCAACAACTGGCCCAGCCCCAGGCGCCAGGGCAGGGCGGCGCGCGCCAGCAGGCGGCGCAGGCTTTGCAGCAGCAACAGCAGCAGGCCACCGAGGATCAGCGCGGCGATCACCCCACCGCCCAGCAGGGCGAAGGTCAGCACCAGGTCCAGGCTCAAGCGCCACATGATCAGGCCCAGGGCAAACAATGCCGCGCCATACACCATCCAGGTACTGGAGGGGATCGGCAGCAAGTCGCGACGCAGAACCCGCAGCGGCGGCACTCGGCCCAGGGCGGCCAATGGCGGCAAAGCGAAGCCGGCCAGGGCCACCAGCCCGGTACCGATCCCGGCGACGGCGGGCAGCAATCCGCCGGGTGGTACGTCTGCCGGCAACAGGTCGTGCAACAGGTAAAACAGGCCCAGTTGCGCGAGCCAACCCAGCGCCGCACCGGCGAGGCTGGCCAGCAAGCCCAGGACGGTCAGTTGCAGGCTGAACAGCAGCATGGTTTCCCGGCGCGACAGACCCAGGCAGCGCAACAGCGCACTGGCGTCGAAGCGGCGGCTGGCAAAGCGGTTTGCCGACAAGGCCACAGCCACCCCGGACAACAGCACAGCGACCAGGCTGGCCATGTTCAGGTAGCGCTCGGCCTTGCCCAGGGCGCCGCCGATCTGTTGGTTGCCGTCCCGTGCGTCTTGCAGGCGCTGGTTGGCGGCCAGCCCCGGGGTGATCTGATCGCGGTAGGTTTGCAGGGCGGTGCTGGCTTGTGGCGCGCGCCACAGTTCGCGGTAGCTGACCCGGCTGCCCGGCTGGACTACGCCGGTGGCCTCAAGGTCGGCCAGGTTGATCATCACCCGTGGGGTGAGGCTATAGAAGTTGCCGGCCCGGTCTGGCTCATAGGTGAGCACCCGGGCCAGGCGCAGGGTTTTCATGCCGACATCGATACTGTCGCCGACTTTCAGGTCCAGTGCCGTCAGCAGGCGTGCCTCGACCCAGGCCTCGCCGGCTTTCGGCCCGCCGCCCGAGGTTTCTTCGGCGAAGGGTTCGGCCGCGCTTTTCAGTTGGCCGCGCAGCGGGTACTGCTCGTTGACCGCCTTGATACTCGATAACTGAATGCCGTTGTCAGTGGCGATAACGCTGGAGAATTCCACCACTCTGGCGTGCGTCAGGCCCAGTTGTGTGCCGCTGGTTATCTGCTCGGGGCGAGCCGGCGAGCTGCCCTCCAGCACCAGGTCGGCACCGAGGAATTCGGTGGCGCGCAGCAGCATCGCACCGTTGAGCCGTGCACCGAAGTAGCCGATGGCAGTGCTGGCGGCCACCGCCACCAGCAGGGCGAAGAACAGCACACGCAATTCACCGGCGCGGGCATCGCGCAGTAATTGGCGTAGGGCAAGGCTGAACAGACGCAACAGCGGCAATCGTGCCATCAAGGCTCCAGGGGCTCGACCATCAGGCCGGCTTCAAGGCGGATCAGGCGTCGGCAGCGATGGGCCAGGCGCTCGTCGTGGGTCACCAGCACCAGGGTGGTGCCGTTCTCTTTATTGAGCTCGAACAGCAGGTCGCTGATGCGCTCGCCGGTATGGCTGTCGAGGTTGCCGGTGGGTTCATCGGCAAACAGTACGTCCGGCTCCGCCGCGAACGCCCGGGCAATCGCGACCCGCTGTTGTTCGCCACCGGAAAGCTGGCGGGGCGAATGGGTCAGGCGCTGGCCCAGGCCGACCCGCTCGAGCAAGTGCCGGGCGCGTTCGCGGGCATCCTTGCGACCGTCCAGCTCCAGGGGCAGCATGACGTTTTCCAGGGCATTGAGGCTGTCGAGCAATTGGAATGACTGGAACACAAAGCCGACGTGTTCGGCACGGATACGTGCCCGTTGGTCCTCATCGAGGACGCTCAGGGCCTGGCCGGCGAGGGTTACTTCACCGCTGCTGGGCAGGTCGAGCCCGGCCAGCAGCCCAAGGAGCGTGGATTTTCCGGAACCGGAGCTGCCGACGATAGCCAGGCTATCGCCCTTGTTCAGTTCCAGGCTCAGTTCGTGCAGGATGGTCAGTTCACCTTCCGCGCTGGGAACCACTTTGCTAAGGTTCTGCGCGGTGAGAATGCATGCGCCCATGGAGAATCCGATGCGAATATGGTTTTTGAGTGCTGGCCTGGCCCTGATGTGCATGGCCCAGAACGCAGCGGCGGGTACTGTCCTGATCGTTGGCGATAGTATCAGTGCCGGTTTCGGCCTGGATACCAGCAAAGGGTGGGTAGCACTGCTGGAGCAACGGCTCAAGAAGGAGGGTTTCGACGATAAGGTGGTCAATGCCTCCATCAGCGGCGACACCAGCGCCGGAGGCTTGGCGCGGCTGCCGGCGGCGCTTGCAGAGCATAAGCCGGACGTGGTGGTGATCGAGTTGGGCGGCAACGACGGCTTGCGCGGGCAGCCTCCAGCGCAATTGCAACAAAATCTTGCGTCGATGATTGACCAGTCCAAGGCCGGTGGCGCCAAGGTGTTGCTGCTGGGGATGCAGTTGCCGCCCAATTATGGCCCGCGATACACCACGGCATTTGCCGAGGTCTATGGTGTGCTGGCCAAGGAAAAAAACGTCCCGCTGGTGCCGTTTTTCCTGGAGGGCGTGGGTGGCCATCCGGACATGATGCAGGCTGATCAGCTGCACCCGGCAGTCGGTGCCCAGGCCAAGTTGCTGGAAAATGTCTGGCCGACGCTAAAACCGCTGTTATGACGCTTTTCTAGCAGCGGTCTTTCGGCTAAGGTGGCGCCCCCGATTTGGAGCCCCCGATGTCGTCGCGTCCCGCCTGGTCCCTGTTTGCCTACCAACTGATCGAGCCCGACGAGCAGTTGGATCTGTTCGCCTGCCAGGAAGTGAAGGTACACCTGGTGACGCGCCAGCTGGAACTGGGCGGTACCATCGACCGGACGCTCTGCGGCACATTGCTGCCAGCCCAGCCACGCTGGTCCTCGGTGGATCGCTCGATCTTCCAGGACCAGCGCCTGTGCCCCTTGTGCCGGGCGATTCTCGAATCGCAAAAACGTGGTACGCCGCCTATCTGGCCTGAGCTGCGCTTCGAGCTTTAAGGGCAGGTACACGCTACAATCGCCATTTTACCCCCCGTCGATCTGCGAAGGATTTTCCGGATGTTGTCGCGCTTGCCTGTCGTCACCCGTTGCCTGTCTCTCGCTGCCTTGTGTGCAGCCGGTCCTGTCGCGGCCCTGCAACTGCCCCTGCCGCCGCCGGGTGAAGACATTGTCGGCCAGGTCCAGGTGATCAAGGCCAAGTACGAAGACACCTTTGCCGACCTGGGTGCTACCTATGACCTGGGCTATTCGGAGATGGTCGCGGCCAACCCCGGCGTGGATGCCTGGTTGCCGGGGGCTGGGGCGGAGATTGTGCTGCCGACCCGTTTCATTTTGCCACCGGGCCCCCGGGAAGGCATCGTGATCAACCTGGCCGAGTACCGTCTGTACTACTACCCCAAGGGCCAGGACGTGGTGTACACCTTTCCGTTGGGGATCGGTCGTGAAGGCTGGGGCTCGCCGATTGCCCATACCAGCATCATTGCCAAGACCCCCAACCCGACCTGGACCCCGCCCGCGTCGATCAAGGCCGAGCACGCGGCAGACGGCGACCCGCTGCCCAACGTGGTACCGGCCGGTCCCGACAACCCCCTGGGTCCGTTCAAGTTCACCCTGGGGACGCCGGGCTACCTGATTCATGGCTCCAACAAGAAGTTCGGCATCGGCACCCGTACCAGCCATGGCTGCTTCCGCATGTTCAACAGCAACGTGCTGGAGATGGCCAAGATGGTTCCGGTGGGCACGCCTGTGCGGATCATCAATGATGCCTACAAGTTCGGTATCAGCGGCGGCAAGGTCTACCTGGAGGCGCACGCGCCCTTGAATGACGACGGTACGCCGTCGGTGGTCGACAAGCACACCGCTGTGATCAACGCCATGCTCAAGCGTGAAGACCTGGCCAATAACCTGCGGGTCAACTGGGATGAGGTGCGTGATGTGGTGGCGGCCGAAGATGGCTTGCCCGCGCAAATCGGCGAGCCGGGCACGGCGCCGATGGTCAGTAGCATGCCGGTCGATCTGCAGCAGTAGTGACTGGTGCCAGACGAAGCCCGCCACGGATTGCCCCTGGCGGGCTTTTTATTGCCTGGAATCTGAAGCCCAATCCCGGGCAATAAAAAGCCGATCCAAAAATGGATCGGCTTGATAACAACCCCGAAGGATTATTACTTGCGGCTAGCTTTTTCAAGCATGCGCAGAGCGCGCTCGTTAGCTTCGTCAGCAGTCTGTTGTGCTTTTTGAGCAGCAGCCAGAGCTTCATCAGCTTTACGGTAGGCTTCGTCTGCACGAGCCTGGGAGCGAGCTGCTGCGTCTTCAGTTGCAGTCAGACGAGCTTCGGTTTCTTTGGAGACGCTGCTGCAACCGGTAGCCAGAACTGCGGCCAGAGCCAGAGCAGAGAATTTCAGAACGTTGTTCATCGTGTTCCCCTTCAAGGACTTTCTATTTAATGGCTAGTATCTCAGAGTGAGCTAATAGCCGGCGTACATACTACCCATTACTTGTAGTAAGTAAACTGACGTAGCGCAAGAAGCAAAAAAAATTCTTGTGCCGAATCTATTTTGGCTAATCTTTAGCGAGTTTGTATAAAAATTATCCAGTTTGTGCTGCGCGGTCAAAGATTGGATCCAGGCTGAAAGCGCCGCCTGGCAAGTGTTAAACGTTGTAAGTCGATGTCAATTTATATATCTGCGCCAATACTATTGTTCAGATTGTCCAGACGCTGATGGGCATCTTTCGCGCATGTAGAGGTGACTTTAAAAGCGGTGGTTCGTCTCAAGCTTCAACTGTCGGCAATGTTCAGGCTATCGACCACAGGATGTTCGATCAGCCCTTTCTATGTCCGCCAGCCCGATGGATGACGAGCGTCTCTTGAGCAATGACAGGATTGGTGCCTACTATTCCTTGGTGCGGGGCGTGAGTGCTGTAGGGCTTTTCTCGTTGTCGAAACCGGCACGGGGTGGCGTAGATGTTCCTTCGCCGGAAAAACATCGGTAAGGTAGGGGTCAGAAACCAAGACCCGCGAGGAGTAGTGATGAGCGAGGCGTTGTCCATCCACCATGACCAGGCTGGTCATCAGTTCGAGACCAATGTGGACGGTCATCGTGCCTATCTGACCTACATGGACCTGGGGAAGCAGACCCTGGATATCTACCGCACGTTTGTGCCCAATGCCCTACGTGGGCGTGGCATTGCCGCTGCGTTGACCGAAGAGGCGCTGCAATACGCCGAGAGCATGGGCTATACGGTAATCCCGTCCTGCTCCTACGTGGAGCGCTACATGGAGCGCCACCAGCGCCACGCCGCGAAGCTGTAAAAGCCAGCATGCAGGCATAAAAAAACGCCGGGCTTAGCCCGGCGTTTTTGTGTGCGTCAGGTGCGTTTGCGCTTGGGCAATACGTCCTTGAGCTTGGCGTGCATGCTGCGCAGGGTGGTCTCGGTGGCGGACCAGTCGATGCAGGCATCGGTGATCGATACGCCGTATTGCAGGTCGGCCAGATCCTTTGGAATCGCCTGGCAGCCCCAGTTCAGGTGACTCTCGACCATCAGGCCGATAATCGACTGGTTGCCTTCCAGGATCTGGTTGGCCACGTTCTCCATCACCAGCGGCTGCAGGGCCGGGTCCTTGTTGGAGTTGGCGTGGCTGCAATCGACCATGATGTTCGGCTTGATCTTCGCCTTGCTCAGGGCCTGTTCGCACAGGGCCACGCTGACCGAATCATAGTTGGGCTTGCCATTGCCGCCACGCAGTACCACGTGGCCATAGGCGTTGCCCTTGGTGGTGACGATGGACACGCCACCTTCCTGGTTGATCCCCAGGAAACGGTGCGGGCTGGAAACCGACTGCAGCGCGTTGATCGCCACGGTCAGGCCGCCATCGGTCCCGTTCTTGAAGCCCACGGCTGAGGACAGGCCAGAGGCCATTTCGCGGTGGGTTTGCGATTCGGTGGTACGCGCACCGATCGCCGACCAACTGATCAGGTCCTGCAGGTATTGCGGGGAAATCGGGTCCAGGGCTTCGGTGGCCGTTGGCAGGCCCATTTCAGCCAGGTCCAGCAGCAGCTTGCGACCGATGTGCAAGCCGTCCTGGATTTTGAACGAGTCGTCCAGGTACGGATCGTTGATCAGGCCTTTCCAGCCGACGGTAGTGCGCGGCTTCTCGAAATACACGCGCATCACCAGGTACAGGGTGTCGGACACCTCCGCCGCCAGCACTTTGAGGCGCTCGGCGTACTCGTGGGCAGCCTTGAGGTCGTGGATCGAGCAAGGGCCGATCACCACGAACAGGCGGTGGTCAGTGCCGTCGAGGATGTCACGAATGACTTCGCGGCCCTTGGTGACGGTCTGCAGGGCAGCGTCGCTCAAAGGGATTTCGCGCTTGAGCTGATCGGGCGTGATCAGGGTCTCGTTGGATTCGACGTTTAGGTCGTTGATCGGTAAATCAGCCATCGTGTTACTCGTCAGGGTCACGGGTGCCGGCCGCCAGCGAACCCCGTGCGGCGGAGCACAGCATGATTTAAATGCAGCGGGGAGCCGAACCTTAGCGCGTACAAGCCTGCTCGACAATGGGCAATTGCGCGCGTTGTCGTGCGGCCTGATAGTGTGTTGCCTGGTTGAAGGTCGTGGTGCAGATCGAGTGAAAGCGTTTGAATTGACGGATTTGGATATCGACCAGCAGTTGTTGGCGCTACCTGGCGCTTCGCTGCTGGTATTTACCGGCGCTGGCTGTGCCAGTTGCCGCTGGGCACGCCAACAGATGCCGGGGTGGAACCTGCCGGTTGCGCGCATCTGCTGGGTCGACGCTGGGCATAATGGTGGCGCAGTGCAGCGTTACGGGATCTTTCATTTGCCGGCCATATTTGTAGTGTGCGAGGGTCAACTGCACGGTGCGCTACAGGTTGGCCTGAACGCCGGCGAGCTCAGTGCCGCTATAGATGAGGCGCTCAAACAGGAACCAGAGGAGTTGCCATGACGAATGCAGTTGAGCCAGGGCCACGCATTGGGATTATCGGCACCGGTGCCATCGGTGGTTTTTACGGGTTGATGCTGGCGCGCGCCGGGTTCGACGTACATTTCCTGCTGCGCAGTGAGTTCGCAGCGGTCAGTGAGCGCGGCTTGCAACTTAATAGCGCGGTGCATGGCGCCTTGAGCCTGCACCCGGTCCAGGCCTACGCCAATGCGGCCGACATGCCGCCTTGCGACTGGCTATTGGTGGGCACCAAGACCACCGGCAACGTTGAACTGGCGCCAACCATTGCCCAGGTGGCGGCGCCCGATGCCAAGGTTGTCCTGTTGCAAAATGGCCTGGGTGTCGAAGATGGCCTGCGCGAGCATCTGCCGCCGTCCCTGCATTTGCTTGGCGGTCTTTGTTACATCTGCGTGCACCGTTCCGGGCCGGGGATCGTCGAGCACCAGGCCATGGGCCGGGTCAGCCTTGGCTATCACAGCGGCAACGCGACGGATGATGCTGTACGCCGCCAGGCGATTGTCGAGGAGGGCGCGGGCCTGTTCCGCCAGGCCGGGATCGACTCCCAGGCCATGCCAGACCTGGACCAGGCGCGCTGGCATAAACTGGTGTGGAATGTGCCGTACAACGGCCTGTCGGTGTTGCTCGGTGCCAATACCTCGCAGTTGATGGCCGACGAATCCAGTCGGGAGTTGATCCAGGGCCTGATGGCCGAAGTGGTGCAGGGCGCCCACGCGTGCGGCCATGAGATCGCGCCGGGGTACGCTGAGCAGATGTTCAGCATGACCGAGCGTTTGACGGATTACTGGCCCAGCATGTATCACGATCACCTGCACCAGCGCCCCCTGGAACTGGCCGCGATCTACGCCCGCCCGCTGGCCGCCGCCCGGGCCGCCGGCTGCCAATTGCCGCGGATGCAGGCGCTGTATCAGGCCTTGGGCTTTATTGATCGACGCAAGAGCTGAGGAGCAGACATGGCCAAAGGCATGAGCGACAAACTGGTACTGGCGATTTCCTCGCGGGCCCTGTTCGACCTGGGCGAAAGCCATAAGGTTTACCTGGCCCAGGGCGTCGAGGCCTACCGCAAATACCAGATCGACCACGAGGAAGAAATCCTTGAGCCGGGGGATGCGTTCCCCTTGGTCAAGAAACTCCTGACCCTCAATGCCAGCCTCGGCCGTGCGCGGGTCGAAGTGGTGCTGGTGTCGCGCAACAGTGCCGATACCGGCCTGCGCGTGTTCAATTCGATCCAGCACTACGGCCTGGATATTTCCCGCGCAGCCTTTGTCGGTGGGCGTAACCCCCACCCTTATCTGGCGGCGTTTGGCAGCCACCTGTTTCTCTCGACTCACGCCGAAGATGTGCGCAGCGCGCTGGATGCCGGTTTTGCGGCAGCGACCATTTTGTCCGGCGGCGCCCGCCGCGCGTCCAGTGCCGAGCTGCGGATTGCCTTTGACGGTGACGCGGTGCTGTTCTCCGACGAGTCCGAGCGCGTCTACCAAAGTGGCGGCCTGGAAGCCTTCCAGGCCAGCGAGCGGCAAGCGGCCCGCGAACCGCTACGGGGTGGGCCATTCAAGGGATTCCTGGCGGCCCTCAATCTGTTGCAGCGCGAGTTCCCCGATGAGTCATGCCCGATCCGCACGGCGCTGGTGACGGCACGTTCGGCGCCGTCCCACGAGCGGGTGATCCGCACCTTGCGTGAGTGGGATATCCGCCTGGACGAGTCGCTGTTTCTCGGCGGCCTGGAAAAATCAGCGTTCCTTGAAGCGTTCGCTGCCGATGTTTTTTTTGACGACCAGGCCGGCCATTGCGAAAAAGCCAGGGAGGTCGTGGCCACCGGACATGTGCCCCATGGCGTGAGCAATGAGCCCAAAGTCCAGGTCCAGAGCTAAGTTCATCGCAGTCGCGGAGGCGCTGCTAAGCTGAAACAATCCCCGCCATCCTGGCAGTCCAGGAGGTTCTATGATTCGGTCGATGTTGTATGCCTCAGACCTGGGTGTGTATGCGCCTTACGTGATGCAACATGCGCTGGCGATGGCGCGTACGTTCAAGGCGGACCTGTATGTGATTCATGTGGTGGAGCCGATCGGACTGTTCGCAGAATCGGTGCTGCAAACCTATCTTGATGAGCAGGCCTTGAGCGAATGGCAGAGCCAGGGGCTGAACACGGTAATGGCGAACATCGAACAGCGGGTGCTGGACAGTTTTCGTGAAGAGTTGCAGGACGGCGAGCAGGACTTGCAGGCGATTCGTTCGGTGCGGGTGATCCAGGGGGACCCCGCCCAAGTGATTCTCGACCAGGCGCAGAAACTCTCGGTGGATTTGTTGATCGTAGGAAGTCATAGCCAGGGCGCAGGAATCTCGACCCCGTTGGGGCGGACGGCGGCGCGGGTGTTGCAGTTGTCCCAGGTGCCGGTGTATCTGGTGCCTTTGTTGCAGCGTCGACGCAGTGAAGATGTGTGATGGGGCGTAAACGATAAAAAGTTCTAGATTTATCAATCCAACCTTTAATATAGTTATATACCGTCGCTGATATCCGTGGCGTCTATCTGCTTTGAGGGACACATATGAAGCTTCAACAACTGCGCTACATCTGGGAAGTGGCGCACCACGACCTCAACGTTTCCGCCACGGCTCAAAGCCTCTACACCTCGCAACCGGGTATCAGTAAACAGATCCGCCTGCTCGAAGATGAATTGGGCGTCGAAGTGTTCGCTCGCAGCGGCAAGCACCTGACCCGCGTCACGCCTGCCGGTGAGCGCATCATCACCACTGCCGGCGAAATCCTGCGCAAGGTCGAAAGCATCAAGCAGATCGCCCAGGAGTTTTCCAACGAGAAAAAAGGCACCCTGTCGATTGCCACCACCCACACCCAGGCTCGTTACGCGCTGCCGCCGGTGATCAGTTCGTTCATCAAGCAGTACCCGGACGTGGCCTTGCACATGCACCAGGGGTCGCCGATGCAGATCGCCGAGATGGCGGCTGATGGCACCGTCGACTTCGCCATCGCCACCGAAGCCCTGGAGCTGTTCGGTGACCTGGTGATGATGCCGTGCTATCGCTGGAACCGCTGCGTCGTGGTGCCCCAGGGCCACCCACTGGCCAAACTGCCGAAGCTGACCCTCGAAGCGCTGGCGGAATACCCGATTGTGACCTACGTGTTCGGCTTCACCGGCCGCTCCAAACTCGACGAAGCCTTCAGCCATCGCGGCCTCACGCCCAAAGTGGTGTTCACTGCGGCTGATGCCGACGTGATCAAGACCTACGTGCGCCTGGGCCTGGGCGTCGGCATCGTGGCCAAGATGGCCGTCGACACCAAGCTCGACAGCGACCTGGTGGTGCTGGATGCCAGCGAACTGTTCGAGTCCAGCGTGACCAAGATCGGCTTCCGTCGGGGCACGTTCCTGCGCGGCTTCATGTGCGATTTTATCGAGAAGTTCGCCCCGCACCTGACCCGTGAAGTCATGGCCAAGGCGATCCAGTGCCATAACAAGCAGGAACTCGAAGAACTGTTCGACGGCGTTGAACTGCCGGTTCACTGATCGGCCTAGCGGGCCTCGGTCACCACGAATTGTTGCCGGGCGCCTGCCACCAGAATCTCCACCTCATCGCCCTCGAACTTGCCCAGCAGGCTTTTGCCCAGCGGCGAGCGAGGGGTGATGACGGTCACCAACTGCCCCACTACATAGACTTTCAGGCCTGCCGCGTCCGGCGCGAGGAACAGCCATTGCTGACGGCCGTTGTCATCTTCCAGGCCGAGCAGGGCGCCCACCTCGATCCCCCGTTGTTCCTCGTAGGGCCGCAGGTTGAGGTTCTGGCACACCACCAGTGACTGTTTGATTTCCTCGACGCGCTTGGCTTGCCCGGCGGCCAGGTAAGAGGCTTCCAGGCCCAGGGTGTCGTACTTGTTCTCGGCGATGTTTTCTTCGTGGGTTGCGGTTTCATAGGCGGTTTGCGCGGCGCGTTGCGCCACATCCAGGTCGGCGGCGAGTTTTTCCAGGATCAACTGGAGGACGGCGTGTTTATTCATGGGGGCTTACAGCTCAATCACAAAATTGCAGGACGTTGGCCCGGCTCTTGTCGTTGGGGGCGTTCTGGTCCTGCTGGAGCCAGAACTGGCATTTGGGGTTGGCCAGGTTGCGCGGGTTGTCCCGGGCCTGATCCAGCGCCTGTTGTTGTTCCTGCTTGTGCAGGTTTTGCTGGTATTGCTCGAACATCCGGTTTGGCGGCTCTGGGATTGCGGCTGGCGGCTTGCCCAGTTGTTGAACGGCCTGGGTGACGGCGGCCACGGGTTGTTCAAGCAGATAGCGCGAGGCCAGCCAGCCTGTCAGCGCGATGGCGACAAAGCCCAGCCACAGGCCCAGGGCCACGGCAATACTGAGTTTGAACATCGACAACGGACGATCGGACATGACGGCCTCCTGGCGGGCAGTTGCGGCAAGCTTTGGATTGTCGCACAGCCGGTGTGCAGAATAATCGCGATCAACCCTTCTGCCTGGCGGCATTTATGCGGACAATCGAGCCTTTGACTGATGGAGCCCGGAATGAAAGCCCGCTGGGATATTTTTTGCAGCGTCGTCGACAACTACGGCGACATTGGCGTGACCTGGCGCCTGGCCCGGCAACTGGTGGCAGAACAGGGCTGTGCGGTGCGACTGTGGGTCGATGATCTGCGGGCATTCGAGCGCATGTGCCCCGAGGTGGATGTGCAGTTGGCGCAGCAGTGGCGCGAGGGTGTGGATGTGCGCCACTGGCCCGCAGACTGGCCGGCCACGCCGACGGCGGACGTGGTGATCGCTGCCTTCGCCTGCCAATTGCCACCGGACTACATGGAGGCCATGGCAGCCCTCGAGCGCATGCCGTTGTGGATGAACCTGGATTACCTGAGTGCCGAGGAGTGGGTGGTAGGCTGTCACGGTCTGCCATCGGTCAAGTTCAAGGGCGTGCAAAAGTACTTCTTCTTTCCAGGCTTCCGTCCGGGCACAGGCGGCTTGCTGCGTGAGGCCGGGTTGATCGAGCGGCGTCAGGCGTTTCAGGGTGATCCCCAGGCCCAGCAACAGTTCCTACAGTGCTTGGGTGTTTTTCCGGCGGTGGGCGCGCGGTTGATCTCGCTGTTTGCCTACGAAAATGCCGGCCTGGCCAGTTGGCTGCAGGTATTGACAGCGGACGGGCAAGCCACCCATCTGCTCGTGCCGGAAGGGCGCATCCTCGGCGATGTGCAGCGCTGGCTGGGAGTGGAGGCATTGGCGGCAGGGGATATTCATGTGCGCGGTATGCTGACGGTGCAGGTGCTGCCGTTCGTGCGCCAGGAGCAGTACGACCGCTTGCTGTGGTGCTGCGACTTCAATGCCGTGCGCGGTGAAGACTCCTTTGTGCGCGCGCAATGGGCTGGGCGCCCGTTGCTATGGCATATCTACCGCCAGGATGAAGACATTCACCTGGACAAGCTCGATGCGTTCCTCGCGCTGTACACCCAGGACCTGTCTGCACCCGCGAAAACTGCGCTGATTGCCCTATGGCAGGCCTGGAACACGGATAGCGACATGGCCTCAAGCTGGGAAACCGTGCTTGAACATTGGCCGGAACTGACCGTGCATGCCGAGAAATGGTGTCTGGAACAGGCCTCGCAGGCTGATCTTGCGACGGCGCTGGTACAGTTTTATGAAAATTGGATATGATACGCCACCTTGATTTTTGTCAATCCCATCCAAATTTCGGATATATGCAATGAAAACTGGTAAAGAACTGAAACCCGGTACCGTAATTAAGATCGACAACGATCCATGGTTGGTTCAAAAAGCTGAGTTCACCAAATCGGGCCGTAACAGCGCGATCATGAAGACCAAGCTGAAGAACCTGCTGACCGGTTACAAGACCGAAACCGTTTACAGTGCCGATGACAAGCTGGAAGACGTGATCCTCGACCGCAAGGAAGCGACCCTGTCCTTCATCAGCGGCGACACCTACACGTTCATGGACACCACCGACTACACCATGTACGAACTGAACGCTGAAGATATCGAAGGCGTTCTGCCGTTTATCGAAGAAGGCATGACCGACGTCTGCGAAGCTATTTTCTTCGAAGAGCGTCTGGTTTCCGTAGAGCTGCCGACCACCATCGTGCGTAAGGTTGCCTACACCGAAGGTTCCGCTCGCGGTGACACTTCGGGCAAAGTGATGAAGCCTGCCAAGCTGGCTAACGGTACCGAACTGCAAGTTGCTGATTTCATCGAAATCGACGACATGATCGAGATCGACACCCGTGAAGGTGGTTCGTACAAAGGTCGCGCCAAGAAGTAATTCTGGCGTCACTGATAAAAAACCCGGCCAAGAGTCGGGTTTTTTTATGCCTGCTGGCCAGTCACACGGTGATATGCAAACGCACATCGACATTGCCACGGGTCGCGTTGGAGTACGGGCAGACCTGATGCGCGGCGTCCACCAGGCTTTGCGCTTCGTTTTACTCCCGTCCGTGGAGGGATACGTAAAGGTCGATATCCAGGCCAAAACCACCGGGAATCTGGCCGATGCCTACATGAGCGGCGAACAGTTGCTCCGGGTTGGTTGCTACAGCAGCAGTCAGCCCCAGCCACTTTGCAACGCCAGATCCCACGGTGGGACGGGGCTGAAACGGCTCTTGAGGTACTCCAGCAGCAGTCGGCTGCGTGCGTTGGCCTGCTGCTCCAGGCGCAGGGCGTAGATGCCGGCACTTTCTGCGGTCGGTAGGCCATTTTCGCAGAATAACGGCACCAGTTCTCCGCGAACCAGGTATTCGCTGGCCAGCCAGGTAGGCAGGTGAGCGATGCCCAGCCCGGCCAGGGCACCGGACAGCAAGGCTTCGGCATTGTTGGCACTCATGCGGATACGCTGCGGACGGTAAATGTTCTTGCGCCCATCAAGTTCAAAGCGCCAGGCGAACATCGGCGCCAGGCCTTCCCAATCCAGGCCGTCGTGTTCGTTGAGCTGGCTGGGATGGGTCGGTGTACCACGGTTTTTCAGGTAGGTCGGGCTGGCACAGGCGATTCGCACAATGCTGGCCAAGGGTGTGGCGATCAACCGCGTGTCGACGATATGCCCCGCGCGCAGCACCAGGTCCACCTTGCCCAGGTGCTCGCCCTGCATGTCGACAAAGCTGTCGATCAGATGCAGGTGTACGTCCAGGCCCGGGTAGACCGTCAGGAAGTCCGCAATTGCCGGCGCCAGGTGTCGCCGGCCAAACGCGGCGGGTGCGTCCACGCGAATCAGGCCTTCGGGCGCATGGCTCAGCGACACGGCCTCGGCCCGAGCCAATTGCAGCTCCCGCACAATCCGCCGCGCGCGCTCGGCAAACGCGAGCCCGGCAGGGGTGGGCAATACCGCATGAGTACTGCGCAGGAACAGTTGGCTGCCCAAGGTGCTTTCCAGGCTGTCGATGCGCCGGGCCACGGCGGAGGGGGTCAGCGGATGGCGTCGCGCCGCTGCGGAAAAACTGCCGGCCTCCAGCACATCGAGAAACAGGCCCAGTTGATCGGTCAGGGTAGTGGGGCTCATAGGGCGCTCGCTTGTGCGGATTTGGCATAGCCATTGTGCGTTGCTATGCGTATCCATGCCAGAGTGGACTGCGTAGCATGCAGGGCTTGAGACAATGCAGGGGTGTGGTTGTGGTGGATATGGCGATGTATGTGGTGCTGGGTATAGCCCTGGGTACCGTGGGCGGGCTATTTGGCATTGGTGGCGGGCTGATCGCGATTCCGGTGCTGGGCGTGCTGTTTGGCCTGGATCAGCAGATTGCCCAAGGCACGGCGCTGGTGATGGTCGTACCCAATGTGATGCTGGCGCTGTGGCGTTATCACCAGCGCAATCGCATTGAGCTGCGCCATGCCTTGCCGCTTGGAATCACGGGTTTTTGCTTTGCCTGGCTGGGGTCGATCTGGGCGGTGGGCATCGATGCGGGCGTGATGCGCATTGGCTTTATCGCATTTTTGCTGGCCCTGTCGGCATACAACCTGTTGCGCATGGTCACCAGCAATGCGCCACCTTCTGCGCAGATGCGCTATTCCTGGCCATGGCTGGGTGTGTTGGGCGCGGCGTCGGGATCCATGGGAGGCCTGTTCGGTGTCGGCGGCGCGGTGGTTGCAACGCCGGTCTTGACCAGTGTGTTCGGCACCACCCAGGTGGTTGCCCAGGGCCTGTCCCTGGCACTGGCCTTGCCCAGTACCGGGGTGACCCTGGTGACCTACGCATGGCACCAGGAAGTGGACTGGCTGATCGGCGTGCCCCTGGCGGTCGGTGGGCTGCTGAGTATCAGTTGGGGGGTGAAAATCGCCCACGCATTGCCAGAGCGCCTGCTGCGCGGTCTGTTCTGCGGCTTCCTGGTGGTGTGCGCGGTGATGTTGACCTTTAAAGTCTGAAGCCGTCGAGGATGTACTCGGCCAGGCATTCGGTGATGGGCGAGGTCATGTTCGGGTTGCGCAGCAGGCGCAGGTTGACCGTATGCAGCGGGCCGAAACCTTCGTCGCTGCCAAGTATGCGCAGGTCTTCGGTGACCAGGCTTTCCATCATGACCGTCACCGCCAGCCCGGCTCCGACCACTGCCTGGATCGCCGCGCCGTTGGAGCTGTGATAGGCCAGGCGGTACTCGCGCCCCACGGCGTCCAGCGAGGCGCGGGCCCATTGCGTGCAAAAGCTGTCCAGGCCGGCGATCGCCAGGGGTAGGGTCTCGTGTTCATCCACGCAGAAGCACGGTGACGCTACCCAGACCATGCGCTCGTTGCGCAGCAGTTCGCCGATTTCATTTCCCGGTTCGCGGCTGACCACCGTCAACGCCAGGTCACGTCGCTGCATCAACACTGGCGTGCCTTCGCAGTGCATCTCGATCTGGATCAGCGGGTAGGCCTTGGAAAAGCGCTTGAGGATACCGGGCAGGTAGCGCATCACGTAGTCGTCCGGCGTGCCGATGCGCACCAGCCCGACCATATGCGGCTCGCGCAAGGTATTGAACACCTCGCTGTGCAGCTTCAGGATGCGCCGCGCATACCCCAGCAACACCTGGCCCTCGGGCGTGAGCCGGACCTGCCGGCCGTCGCGCTCAAACAGCTTGCGTTGCAGCACGTCCTCCTCCAGGCGCTTCATTTGCATACTCACCGCCGACTGGGTGCGATTGACTTTCTCGCCGGCGCGGGTGAAGCCACCTTGGTCGGCGATGGCGACGAAGGTGCGCAGCACGTCGGTATCGATGCTCGGGTAGTGGTTCAATTGATCAATCTCAGAGATGTATTGCATAAGAAACATTCGTTGGATTGATCATAGTCCTGGGCACAGACTTTAGTCATCCCCACTGGAGGGCGAGATGATGAAAGGCCAAAAAGGTTATGTGTTGCTGGTGAGACGTCCATTCGCCGGGCTGTTTCAAAGGGTATTTCGTTGGTACGCCATGCAGCGCGAGCGTCAGGTGCTGGCGCAAATGAGCGATGACTCACTCAAGGATATTGGCTTGACCCGGGCCGATGTCGAGCAGGAACGCCACCGCCATTTCTGGAACGACCCGTTGGGTAAATGACCGGCATCGCGCTACAGTTCGCGGGCGCAATCAGGAGATGCACATGCCCGCAGAACTGAGTTTTTCCCTCAAGCAGGCGCGCCGCCTGGCACTGGCGGCCCAAGGCTTTTCCGGGCGCCAGCCGCCCGCGCAGATCAAGGCCGCCCAGGTTAACCGTGTGATCGAGCGCCTGGGCGTGTTGCAGATTGATTCGGTCAATGCCGTGGTGCGCTCCCACTACCTGCCGCTGTTTTCCCGCCTGGGCAGTTACTCGCCGTTGTTGCTCGAGCAGGCGGCCTGGAGCCAGGGGCGCCAGCGCACGTTGTTTGAGTATTGGGGGCATGAAGCCTCGCTGCTGCCCATGGCCCTTTATCCACTGATGCGCTGGCGCATGCAGCGCGCATCCGAGGGGCAGGGGATCTATCAGCAGATGGCGCGTTTTGGTCGCGAGCAACAGGCCACTATCCGACGCGTGCTGGCCATCGTCGAGCAGCAGGGCGCGTTGGGCGCGGGCAGCCTGTCGACCCGTGAAGAGCGCGCCGGGCCATGGTGGGATTGGAGTGATGAAAAGCACGCGCTGGAATGGCTGTTTGCCGCAGGCCTGGTGACGGTGGCCGGGCGCCGTGGTTTCGAGCGCCTGTACGACCTGCCGGAGCGCGTCATCCCGGCGGCGATTCTGCAACAGGCGCCCTTGAGTGAACACAGCGCCCAGCGTGGCCTGCTGCGGCATGCCGCGACGGCGCTGGGTATTGCTATGGAAAAGGACCTGCGCGATTACTTTCGCCTGGACCCAGCAGACAGTCGTGGGCGCCTCGCCGAATTGGTCGAGGACGGGCAATTGCAGGTGTGCCAGGTCCAGGGCTGGAAACAGCCAGCGTATTGCCTGCCCGAGCCAACCGTCCCGCGCAAGGTCGCGGCCAGTGCCTTGCTGTCGCCCTTTGATTCATTGATCTGGGAGCGTAGCCGTACCGAGCGCCTGTTCGACTTTCGCTATCGCCTGGAAATCTACACCCCGCAGGACAAGCGGGTGTACGGCTATTACGTGCTGCCGTTCCTGCATAACGAACGGATCGCCGCACGGGTGGACTTGCGCGCCGAGCGAGCCAATGGCCGGCTGGCGGTGCATGCCGTGCACGAGCACGAGCCGGGGTTGGACGAGGCGGGGATGTTGGCGCTGGCATTGAGCTTGCGGCAGATGGCGGATTGGCTGGGGTTGGAGCAGGTGCAGATCAATTGTCAGCGGCATAGCGCGACCCGGTTGCGGGTGGCGATGCTGGCAATGGAGGCTGGCAGATAGGGCGCTATCGCGGGCACGCCCGGCTCCCACATTGACCACGGTGGGAGTCGAGTTTGCCCGCGATAGCGGTGGATCAGGCCACGCCTGCCCTAGCGTTTGACCTGCTTGAGCGTCTCGGCAATCAAGAACGCCAGCTCCAGCGACTGATCGGCATTCATCCGCGGGTCACAATGGGTGTGGTAGCGGTCCGACAAGCCATCCTCGGTAATCGGCCGCGCGCCACCGATGCACTCGGTGACATTCTGCCCGGTCATTTCGATATGAATCCCACCGGCATAAGTGCCTTCGGCTTCATGGACCTGGAAGAATTCCTTCACTTCGCTAAGGATCTGCGCGAAGTCCCGGGTCTTGTAGCCGCTGCTGGCCTTGATGGTGTTGCCATGCATCGGGTCGCTGCTCCACAACACCTGCTTGCCTTCGCGCTGCACGGCGCGGATCAGGTCGGGCAGGTGATCGCCGACCTTGTTGGCGCCCATGCGCGCGATCAGGTTCAGGCGGCCGGGGTCGTTATCCGGGTTGAGGATGTCGATCAGGCGAATCAGGTCGTCGGGGTTCATGCTCGGGCCGACCTTGACCCCGATCGGGTTGTTCACCCCGCGCAGGAACTCGACGTGCGCGCCATCGAGTTGGCGCGTGCGGTCGCCGATCCACAGCATATGGGCCGAACAGTCGTAGTAATCGTTGGTCAGGCTGTCACGACGCACGAAGGCTTGCTCGTAATTGAGCAGCAGTGCTTCGTGGGCGGTGAAGAAGCTGGTCTCGCGCAATTGTGGCGAGCTGTCCATGCCGCAGGCGCGCATGAAGGCCAGGGTCTCGTCGATACGGTCTGCCAGTTGGCTGTACTTGTCGGCCAGGGCGGAGTTGGCGATAAAGTCCAGGTTCCACTTGTGCACCTGGTGCAGGTCGGCAAAACCGCCCTGGGCGAAGGCGCGCAGCAGGTTCAGGGTGGCGGTGGACTGGTGATAGGACTGCAACAGGCGGTCGGGGTCCGGGACGCGGCTTTTCTCGTCGAAACCAATACCGTTGACGATGTCGCCACGGTAGGCAGGCAGGGTGATGCCATCGATGGTTTCATCGTTGGCCGAGCGCGGCTTGGCGAACTGGCCGGCCATGCGCCCGACTTTGACCACCGGACAGCCTGCGGCGAAGGTCATGACAATGGCCATCTGCAGCAACACTTTGAAGGTGTCGCGGATTTTCGCGGCAGAGAACTCGGCAAAGCTCTCGGCACAGTCGCCACCTTGCAGCAGGAACGCGCGACCCTGGGTCACCTCGGCAAACTGGCGGCGCAGCTCCCGGGCTTCGCCGGCGAACACCAGCGGCGGGTAGCTGGCCAGGCTCTGCTCGACCTGCAGCAAGTGCGCGGCGTCGGGGTAGCGGGGTTGTTGCTGGATCGGCAGGGCGCGCCAGCTGTCGGGGCTCCAGGGTTGGCTCATCGTGAACTCGAATGAATGTCGGGAGCGTGCATGTTATCAGCAATTAGTGCGTGACCTGCTGGCGCCGCTTGGCCGACAATCGCGCCTTTCCCGCTTGCTACCAGGCGGCTTGAACCCGTGCCCGGGCCCATTAGGAGATGAAATGACTGAGGAGCGCGTCGAGCGCCTGTTGGCTGAGGTCCATGATGACTTCGGCTTGATCCGTGTGCTGGAAGTGGCTGACTACCGCTTTCTCGAGTTTGGCGATGCCATCGAACAGAGCTGTGTGTTCACTGCCGACCCCAGCTGGCTGGAGTACGACTACACCCGCGCCATGTTGATTGGCGCCTTGTGCCATGAGCAGCCCGAAAGTGCGCTGTTTCTTGGCCTGGGGGCTGGGACGCTGACCCAGGCCTGCCTCAAGTTCCTGCCGCTGGAAGACGTCGAGGCCATTGAGCTGCGCCCGGATGTGCCGCGCCTGGCCATTGAATACCTGGGGCTGGATGATGATCCACGGCTGTACATCCGTGTTGGCGATGCCCTGGAATTGCTGGAGACAGCGGAGCCGGCGGACCTGATTTTCGTCGACTTGTATACCGATGTCGGGCCGGGGGTTGGTCACCTGGCCTGGACTTTCCTGGAAAACTGCCAGAAGAAGCTCAATCCGGGTGGCTGGCTGGTGATCAACCAGTGGGCCACCGATGATGGCAAGCCCCTGGGCGCTGCGTTGTTGCGTGGGCTTTATCATCGACATTACTGGGAGTTGCCGGTGAAGGAGGGCAATGTGATCCTGATCGTGCCGGCGGACCTGGACCAGACGCTGGACCTGGCGGCGGTTTCTGCGCGGGCCGAGGCGCTGGCGCCGCGCCTGGGGTATTCGTTGCAGGCGTTGATCAAGGCGGTTCGGCCGGCGACTTAGGTGCCTGCACTGGCCTCATCGCGGGCAAGCCCGCTCCCACATTTGTTCTGTGGCTATTCTGCATGGCCAAGATCTCCCCCTGTGGGAGCGGGCTTGCCGGCGATGAGGCCATCACTGTCTGTTCACAACCCCTTGAACACCCCCGGCCGCTTCTCCAGCATCGCCCGTACCCCTTCCTTGGCATCCTCGCTGCCCAGCAGTTTCTCCACCAGCGCCGGCAACCCGGCCGCCGCAGCGGTCTCGCCCTCATCCCGCGCCTGGCGTGCCGATGTCAACGTCGCCTGCACGCCCAACGGCGCCTGGCTGGCAATCCGGTTGGCCAGCGCCAGCGCCCGGGGCAGCAGGTCTTCGCTGGCCATGACCTCCTGCACCAACCCCAGGCGCAGGGCCTCATGGGCATCGAACTCGTCACCCGTGAGCAGCCAGCGCATGGCGTTGCCCCAGCCGGCAATCTGGTGCAGGCGCAGGGTGGCGCCACCAAAAGGAAAGATCCCACGTTGTACTTCCATCTGCGCAAAGCGCGTATTGCTGGCACACAGGTTGATGTCTGCTGCGAGCATCAATTCGATACCGATGGTCAGGCAGTAGCCCTGGGCGGCCACGATCACCGGTTTGCTGACCCTGGGCCCGGCGAACACACCCCACGGATCGCAGCCGCCTAGCGGCGGTTGCCAGCCTTGGGCCATGGTGTGCGCGACGTTGATCAGGTCCAGCCCGGCGGTGAAGTGGTCGCCATGCCCGAACACCACGGCCACCCGCGCTTCTTCGTTGCGGTCGAATTCGCCATAGGCCAGGCTCAGTTCGTTGAGCAGGTCGAGATCAAAGGCGTTGCGCTTGGCTACCCGATCGAGCCCAAGCAGCAGGACATGCCCTTGTAGTTCACGGCTGACGCGGCTGCTGCTGGCTTGACTCATGGCTGGATCCTCGGGCGCGAAAGGCAGTTTCGGACCGAAGGGCCCGCTGCAAAAGGTGAAGCGTTTAAGCGCAATGACCAACAGGGCCGGGCCTTTGAAAAATAGACGCTCCTGCGAGGAAGCGCAAAGCCTGTGACGCAGAGCAGTTGAATGGTCTTTTCCGATAAAAAAAGCTCCCTTTTTCAGGGATTTCCGGTATAGTGCGCGCCGGCCTTTAACCGGGCCGCGTTTAGGTAGCGCAATTCCCCGAAGTCAGCTTCGGCTGCACGTCCGCACAGCGGACTCTCCCTTGACGAATCTTTTTCATTCATTCGTTTTCGCAAATCCCCGCCGACAAAGCAGCCAGGGCGACTCTTGAGTCTCAACACGGCATGCGCAGCTTTGGAGCATGGGTCTTTGCGGATGCACTTAGAGGCAGACCCATGACCCAGGAAACCGGCGGCTTCGCCGCTTTTAATCTTAACCCGAACATTCTTGCTGCCGTCATTGCGACCGGCTACGAAGAACCTTCGGCTATTCAGCAGCAATCGATCCCGATCATCATGGCCGGCCAAGACATGATTGGCCAGGCGCAAACCGGTACCGGTAAAACCGCCGCGTTCGCCCTGCCTATCCTGCACTGCATCGATCCTGCCAAGCGCGAGCCGCAAGCCCTGATCCTGGCGCCAACCCGTGAGTTGGCGCTGCAAGTAGCAACCGCTTTCGAAACCTACGCCAAGCAAATGCCAGGCGTTACCGTTGTGGCCGTTTACGGCGGCGCGCCTATGGGCCCACAACTGAAAGCAATCCGTAATGGCGCACAGATCGTTGTCGCCACCCCGGGCCGTCTGTGCGACCACCTGCGCCGTGACGAAAAAGTACTGTCGACCGTGAACCACCTGGTTCTCGACGAAGCTGACGAAATGTTGAAGCTGGGCTTCATGGATGACCTGGAAGTCATCTTCAAGGCACTGCCACCGACCCGTCAGACCGTACTGTTCTCGGCCACCCTGCCACAGTCTATCCGTGCCATTGCCGAACGCCATCTGCGCGATCCGCAACACGTGAAGATCCAGACCAAGACCCAGACCGTTACCGCGATCGAACAGGCTCACCTGTTGGTTCACGCTGACCAGAAGACCTCGGCTGTATTGAGCCTGCTGGAAGTCGAAGACTTCGACGCCCTGATCATGTTCGTGCGCACCAAGCAAGCGACTCTGGACCTGGCCAGTGCCCTGGAAGCCAAAGGCTACAAAGCCGCTGCGCTGAACGGTGACATTGCCCAGAACCAACGTGAGCGCGTGATCGACTCCCTCAAGGATGGCCGTCTGGACATCGTTGTGGCGACCGACGTAGCGGCTCGTGGTCTCGACGTTCCGCGTATCACCCACGTGTTCAACGTGGACATGCCGTACGATCCAGAGTCCTACGTTCACCGTATCGGCCGTACTGGCCGTGCCGGTCGCGAAGGCCGTGCACTGCTGCTGGTGACTCCACGTGAGCGCCGCATGCTGCAAGTGATCGAGCGTGTAACCGGTCAGAAAGTTGCCGAAGTCCGTCTGCCGGATGCCCAGGCTGTTCTCGATGCGCGCATCAAGAAACTGACCAACAGCCTGTCGCCGCTGGTGGCTGACGCTGAATCGACCCACGGCGACCTGCTGGACCGCCTGACCGCCGATATCGGTTGCACCCCGCGTGCCCTGGCTGCGGCCCTGCTGCGCAAGGCTACCAACGGTCAGGCCCTGACTCTGGCAGCGATCGAGAAAGAACGTCCACTGGTGCCGAACAACGCTCCGCGCGGTGATCGTCCAGAGCGTACCGGTGATCGTCCAGACCGTGGTGATCGTGAGCGTCGTGCTCCGGTTCCATTGGCCGAAGGCCGTGCTCGCTGCCGTACCGCGCTGGGCGCGCGTGATGGCATCGCTGCCAAGAACCTGCTGGGCGCTATCCTCAACGAGGGTGGCCTGGCACGTGAAGCGATCGGTCGCATCCAGGTGCGTGACAGCTTCTCCCTGGTGGAGCTGCCGGAAGATGGCCTGGAGAAATTGCTGGCCAAGCTGAAGGACACCCGTGTTGCTGGCAAGCAGCTCAAGCTGCGTCGCTATCGCGAAGATTGATCGACCCTTGGGTTGATTGATCGAACATAAAAAATCCCCGACTGGTTCGGGGATTTTTTTTGCCTGGGTTTTACCGGGCCCCTACAAAAAGCTGCGGCTAATCAAAGCGATAGATATCCATCCCCAACGCGCCCAGGGTGAACCCCTGATGGGCCACATTAAACTGCCCACCCGCGCCGCGGGCGAAGTACAGCGGCAATAAGTGCTCATCGCTGGGATGGCTGCGCACCGCGTGGGGCGCCTGGTGGCGGTAGTCGTGCAAGGCGGCTTCATCCTGGGTGTCGAGTTTGTCGACGACCCAGTCGCGGAACTCTCGTGCCCAGGGCTCGATGCTTTCCGGGCCGGCCCGCCAGTCCAGCTCACCGAGGTTATGGGTGATGCTGCCCGAGCCGATCAACAACACGCCTTGTTCGCGCAAGCTGCGCAATGCCTGGCCGATTCGGGTTTGCAGCGTCGGACCCATGTGGCTGGGCAGGGAGACCTGCACCACAGGGATATCGGCCGTCGGGTACATCAAAGACAGCGGCACCCAGGTGCCATGGTCGAACGGGCGCTGGTGGTCTAGGCGGGCGGGCAGGCCATCGGCGGCGAGCAGCTCGACGATCTGTTGCGCCAGTGCCGGATCGCCGGGCGCTGGATACTGCACCGCAAACAGCTCGCGAGGGAAACCACCGAAGTCGTGCCAGGTCTCTGGGGCAGGGCTGGCGCTGACCAGCAGTTCACGGCTTTCCCAATGTGCGGACATCACCACGATCGCCTTGGGGCGGGGCAGGGTGGCGGCCAGGCGTGCAAGAACCGGCCCGCTGGCGCCAGGTTGTAGGGCAAGCATGGGCGAGCCGTGGGAAATAAACAGGCTGGGCAGCATGAGCAGGGTCCTCAAGGTTAAGATGGGACCATCTTTAATCAGATCATTGATCTAAATCTAATATAAGTTTTAGCGCCATTTGATCGAATTTTCTGGGCTATTCATGGAATCCACCTTTTGGCATGACCGCTGGGCACGTAATCAGATCGGCTTTCACCTGCCTGAGGTCAATCCCTATTTGCAGCGACACTGGCCGGGGCTGGGGTTGGTCGGCGGGGCCCGGGTGCTCGTGCCGCTGTGCGGCAAAAGCCTGGACCTGATGTGGCTGGCGCAGCAGGGCTGCCAGGTCCTGGGTGTGGAACTGTCGGAAAAGGCCGTGGAGGAGTTTTTCCAGGAGCAGTGCCTGGCTGCACAAGTCAGCCAGCGGGGCAGTTTCAAGGTTTATCAGGCTGGCACTATCGAGCTGTGGTGCGGCGATTTCTTCGAATTGAGCCGTGAAGATGTGGCAGGGTGCGCCGCCCTGTATGACCGTGCGGCGCTGATTGCCTTGCCGCCGTTGGTGCGTGAGCGCTATGCCGCGCATTTGCAGGCGATTGCGCCCCAGGTGCAAAGTGGCCTGTTGATCAGCCTGGATTATGAGCAGGCCCTGAAGGCCGGGCCGCCGTTTGCGGTCAGTGATGAGGAAGTCCGGAGGCTGCTGGCAGGACGCTGGCGCCTGAGCGTCCTGGAGCAGCGGGATATCCTGGCCGAGAGCCCGAAGTTCGCCCAGGGCGGTGTCACGCGCCTTGAGGAGCGGGTTTACCAGTTGGCGCAGCGGTAAAACACGCACCCACAAAAAAGGGGCGATTCAGTCGCCCCTTTTTCTACCCTTTGGCTGTCAGCCGCGACGACGCAGTGCGTCGATCCGCTCTTCCAGTGGCGGGTGGCTCATGAACATCCGCGCCAGGCCTTGCTTGACGCCACCGTTGATGCCGAAGGCATTCAGGGTGTCAGGCATGTGCACTGGCAGGCCCTGTTCGGAGCGCAGGCGTTGCAGGGCACCGATCATCGCGGCAGTACCGGCCAGTTGGGCACCGGCTTCGTCGGCGCGGAACTCGCGTTTGCGCGAGAACCACATCACGATGGAGCTGGCGAGGAAGCCCAGTACCAGTTCAGCAAAGATGGTCGCCACGTAGTAGGCGATACCCTGGCCGCCTTCGTTCTTGAAGATCACCTTGTCGACAAAGTTGCCGATGATCCGCGCAAAGAACATCACAAAGGTGTTCACCACGCCCTGCACCAGTGCCAGGGTAACCATGTCACCGTTGGCGACGTGGCCGATCTCGTGGGCCAGCACGGCCTTCACTTCGTCGGGCGAGAAACGCTCGAGCAAACCCTGGCTGACGGCAACAAGAGCATCGTTCTTGTTCCAGCCAGTGGCAAAGGCGTTGGCCTCGTAGGCCGGGAAGATCCCTACTTCAGGCATCTTGATCCCGGCTTCGCGGGACAGTTGCTCGACGGTTTGCAGCAGCCATTGCTCATGCCGGGTGCGCGGCTGGGTGATGATCTGGGTGCTGGTGCTCATCTTCGCCATCCACTTGGAGATGAACAGCGAGAAGATCGAGCCGGCAAAACCAAAGACGGCACAGAAAACCAGCAGCTGATTGAGGTTCAGATCAACCCCGTTGGCCGCCATGAACCCGTTGAAGCCGAAAAGGCTCAGGGTGATGCTGGCAATCAGCACGACCGCCAGGTTAGTGGCCAAGAACAGCAGGATGCGCATCATGGTTGTAGAATTCTCCTCATGCTTAATATGTCGCGTACTGCGGGGTATATAAGGTGCGGCAGTGGGCTATTCAACCGGGCGACTATTTCAAACTGTGTCCTACAGCGCGAATGTAGAACCTTGCAGGGATTTTCCGAGGCTTTATGCCCATGGAAATTCCCCTCCGTAAGCCGTTGGGCCCCGTGATTACTGGAAAGTGCAGGATAGAAGGGAAGAGAGTGAAGCCAACGGGTGTTTCTGCCAGTGTGGCGCGTAGATGTGTTGCCAGATACTCGCTGTACGACCTCTTGTGGGTCGTACAGCGAAAGCGAGGTCACTGGCGATAGGACTTCAGGAAGTTGCCGATGCGGCCGATGGCCATGTCCAGGTCATCCACACGGGGCAAGGTCACCACGCGGAAGTGATCAGGCCACGGCCAGTTGAACGCCGTGCCCTGGACCACCAGCAGCTTTTCCGAGAGCAGCAGGTCGAGGACGAACTTCTCGTCGTTGTGGATCGGGCAGACTTTCGGGTCGATCCGCGGGAACGCATACAAGGCGCCCATGGGTTTGACGCAACTGACGCCGGGAATATCGTTGAGCAGCTCCCAGGTGCGGTTGCGCTGCTCCAGCAGGCGGCCGGCGGGCAGCACCAGGTCGTTGATGCTCTGGTAGCCGCCCAGGGCGGTCTGGATCGCGTGCTGGCTCGGCACGTTGGCACACAGGCGCATATTGGCCAGCATGTCGATGCCTTCGATGTAGCTCTGGGCATTGTGCTTGGGCCCGGAGATGGCGACCCAGCCGGAACGGAAGCCCGCGACCCGGTAGGACTTGGACAGGCCGTTGAAGGTCAGGCATAGCAGGTCCGGGGCCAGGGAGGCGGTGCAGATGTGCACGGCGTCGTCGTAGAGGATCTTGTCGTAGATCTCGTCGGAGAACACCACCAGGTTGTGCTGGCGCGCCAGTTCGAGCATGCCCAGCAGCACTTCCTTGGAGTACACCGCGCCCGTCGGGTTGTTCGGGTTGATGATCACCAGCGCCTTGGTGTTGGGCGTGATCTTGGCCTTGATATCGGCCAGGTCCGGCCACCAGTTGGCTTGCTCGTCACACAGGTAATGCACCGGATGGCCACCGGCCAGGGTCACGGCAGCGGTCCACAGCGGGTAGTCAGGCGCCGGCACCAGCACTTCGTCGCCGTTGTTGAGCAAGGCCTGCATGGCCATCACGATCAGCTCGGAGACACCATTGCCGAGGTAGATATCTTCAATACCAACCCCTTCTACCTGCTTTTGCTGGTAGTACTGCATGACTGCCTTGCGCGCGCTGAACAACCCCTTGGAGTCGCTGTAGCCCTGGGCGGTGGGCAGGTTGCGGATCACGTCCTGGAGGATTTCGTCCGGTGCTTCGAAACCAAAGGGCGCCGGGTTGCCAATGTTCAGCTTGAGGATGCGATGGCCTTCCTCTTCCAGGCGCTTGGCGTGCTTGAGCACTGGGCCGCGAATGTCGTAGCAGACGTTGGCGAGCTTGTTCGATTTGCTGACCTGCATGGCGATGTGATCCCGAAAATGAACGATCCAGACGATGTGAAGACTACCGTGCTGGGAATCCTGCGTGTGGCCTGACCCATAAATACGTTTGAATGCCGATAACGCGGGTGCCAGACTGGCGCTTTGAAGAGGCGCAATCATACGTGCCGCCTGATCCATGGAAAAGACACAGATCAGGCTTTTTCAGTTGTCGAGGTGCATTGATGGAAAAGTTGGATAAAACCCTGGATGAATGGCGGGAAATGCTCGACCCGGCGCAGTATCAGGTGTGCCGTCTCAAGGGCACCGAGCGGCCGTTTTCTGGCAAGTACAACGCCACTACGACCGATGGCGTGTATCACTGCATTTGCTGCAATGAGCCGCTGTTCGACTCGAAGACCAAGTTCGATGCCGGTTGTGGCTGGCCCAGTTTTTATGAGCCGATTGCTGATAGCGCGATGATTGAGATTCGTGACGTGAGCCACGGGATGATCCGTACGGAAGTGACCTGTGCCAAGTGCGATGCGCATTTGGGCCATGTGTTCCCTGATGGCCCGCCGCCTACAGGCCTGCGCTATTGCATCAACTCGGTGTGCCTGGACCTGGTTCCGCGCTGACACCATGCCCCTCGTAGGAGCCGGCAAGCCGGTTCCTGCGGGGTGATGTCGAGTCATTAGTCTGGTCAATTAAATTGCATACAATTCAATTGCACACTATGTTTCATGTTCTTCTTTGTGTCCGAGGCGATCCCATGAGCGATAACCTGCTGTCCATCCCTTGCACCACCATCAAGGGCGAGCAAAAGACCCTGGCGGATTTCGCCGGCAAGGCGATCCTGGTGGTCAACACCGCCAGCAAGTGCGGCTTCACTCCACAGTACAAAGGCCTGGAGCAGCTCTGGCAGCAGTACAAGGACCAGGGCCTGGTGGTGCTGGGCTTCCCGTGCAACCAGTTCGGCAAGCAGGAGCCGGGTGACGAGGGGGCTATTTCCGAGTTTTGCGAGCTGAATTTCGGCGTCAGTTTCCCCCTGTTCAAGAAGGTCGATGTCAACGGGGGCGAGGCCCATCCGCTGTTTGTGCAACTCAAACAGCGCGCGCCGGGCCTGCTGGGTTCCAAGGGCATCAAGTGGAACTTCACCAAGTTCTTGATCGGCCGCGACGGCCAGGTGGTCCAGCGTTTTGCCCCGACCACCAAACCCCAGGAATTGACCCAAGAGATCGAAGCGCTGCTCAAATGACTGACTTGCCTGCCGTATCCCTGGCCCTGGATGACCAGCTGTGCTTCAAGCTGTACGCCGCCTCCCGGGCGGTGACACGAGCCTATAAGCCAATGCTCGACCAGTTGGGCCTGACGTATCCGCAATATCTGGTGATGTTGGTGTTGTGGGAGTGGCATGCCGCTGCCCCGCCGCAGCCGACGGTCAAGGCGCTGGGGGAACGGCTGTTGCTCGATTCCGGGACGCTGACGCCGCTGCTCAAACGCCTGGAGCAACTGACGTTGATCACGCGCCGGCGCAGTACCCATGATGAGCGTGAAGTGCACTTGAGCCTTGCCGAAGCGGGCCAGGCGCTGCGTGAGCGCGTCCAGCCGCTGAAGGCTCGCTTGTTGTGCGACAGCGGCGTGGACCTGAGCCAGGCGGACACCCTGCGCCATGGCCTGGACCAGTTGCTCCGGCAGATCACAGATTTGTCGTAGTCGGCACCCAGAGGTCGAGTAGGGCGTTGAGTTCTTCGCGGCGAAAGGGTTTGGCCAGGTAGTCGTTCATGCCGGCGGCCCGGCACCGTTCGCGTTCCTCGGCCAGGGCATTGGCGGTCAGCGCGACGATCGGCAGCTGCGGCCAGCGCCCGCTGCGGCGAATCTGCCGGCTCGCCTCGTAGCCATCCATGACCGGCATGTTGCAGTCCATCAGCACCATATCGAAACGTTGTTCTTCCAGCTGCTTCAGCGCCTCGCCGCCATGGGCCGCGACCACCACCTCGCAGCCCAGCTTGCCGAGCATGCCCTTGGCCACCAGTTGATTGACCGGGTTGTCCTCCACCAAGAGGATACGCGCCCGATGGGCAACCGGGCTGGTCTCCAATTGGGCCAGGTCGAGGACGATTTCGCTGTCGGCGCGCAGGGTACGGTGCAAGACCTGATACAGCGCCGTGCGACTCAGCGGGCGCGCCTGCTGTTGCAGCGGCGCCAGGGCGGCCACTTCTTCGCTGGGCATGAAATTGCCGTAGGCGGTGACCAGCAGGATCGGAGCGCTGACGGTCGGCCGCAGGCGGAACAGGCATTCGGGGCAGTCGGTGATCAGGATGTCCGGTGCCAGGCCCGTCAAGTCATCGTCGATGGTGTAGCAGTGCGGCGTCAGCCCCCAGTGCGGCAACAGGGTGTGCAGCAGTTCTGCCAGCCCGCTGCTGGCCCCGGTAATCACCGCGACTTCACCGCTCAATGGCGCCAGTCGTGTCGCTGGGGTGTGTGCAGGAAGTGGCAGTTCGGCGCAGAACTGGCTGCCGAAGCCGGTTTCCGAACTGATGGTCAGCCGACCGCGCATGGCTTCGCAAAGATTGTGGGTCAGCGCCAACCCCAGGCCGGTCCCGCCAAACTGGCGGGTAATGCCGGCGCCCGCCTGGGTGAAGGGTTTGAAGATCCGCGCCTGGGCTTCCTGCGCAATGCCGATGCCGGTGTCGCACACTTCGATGCGCACGCCGTCGGGTTGCGCACTGAGGCGCACATCGACGCGCCCGAACCGGGTGAACTTCAAGGCATTGGACAGCAGGTTACTGACAATCTGCCGGACCCGCGTCGGATCACCCACGACCTGGGCAGGAAACTGCGGATCGATCAGGCAGGTCAACTCCACGCTGGGCGCAGCGTTCTGCGACAGCAGGTTGGCGGTGTCTTCCACCAGCGAGCCGAGGTCGAAGGGGATGCTTTCGAGTTCCAGTTGCCCGGCGTCAAACTTGGACAGGTCGAGAATATCGTTAAGCAGTTCTACCAAAACCTTGCCGGAGTCATGGGCGATCGACAATTGTTGGCGCTGCTCGGCGTTCAGCGCGCTGTCCAGAGACAGCGCGATCATGCCAAGCAGCCCATTGAGCGGGGTGCGGATTTCATGGCTCATGTTGGCAAGGAACGCCGCGCGCGCCTGGGCCATGCCCAGGGCGTTGATTTTCGAGGCCTCCAGCTCTTCGTTGGATTGGCTTAGCCGGTGGTTGATCGCCTTGAGTTCGGTGGTACGCGCCGAAACAATGTCTTCCAACTGGCCAAGGTACTCGGTCAGGCGGTCCTCGGCGTGGCGCCGCTGCTGGATTTCGGTCTCCATGTTCTCGAACTGTTGGTTGGCGACGTTGACCAGCACGCCGATCTCATCATGTTCGTGCCCCGGCGGGCAATCCAGGCGAGCCAGGGGCGCGCTGCCGGGGCTGCGGGTGCTCAACTCACGGATGATCCGCACCAGGGGCTGGGTCAGCATCACGTAGAACAGGCCTAGGAGGATGCCGGTCAGGATCAGGCTACGGGCAAAGCCATTGAGTAGGGTGATCTCTGCTCGACGTAGGAATCGGCTGCCGAATGCGTAGGTGTCGACGTCAAGGCGTAACACGCCGAGGGACTCGCCGGGCATATGGGTGAGGTACAGGCGGTCTTCGAACTGGCGGTTGGCGCCGAACAAAAAGTCGCTGATAGGACGGTAGCTGCTCTCCTTGCGGGGCCGATCAACGTCAGCCAGCACCAGGCCATTGTTGTCGACCAACTGTGCCCGCGTGATGGCGGGGGAGTGCAGCAGGCCCAGGGTCAACTCCTGGGCCAGTTCGGCGTCGATGTTGTAGGCAATACGTGAGGCGGGGTTGTGACTGATTTCAAGCAGCGCGTGTATTTCACGGTTGATGGACGCGTCTTCGCTGGCATAATCAATGCCGATTTGGATCAGGCTGAGTAAGGTTCCCAACACGAAACCAACCAGCACAGTCAGTCTGGCTTGTTTATAAGACAAGCGGTGGGCGAACTTGATATCCATTGGGTGCTGAGCCACTTCACGTTTCCCTTCGCCCGGCAAGCATAGCTGAACATCCTCAGCGCCAGCCTTGCCCGGTATGAATCGTTTTTTAAGGTGCAGCCGTCTGGCAACTGCGTCAGGGTTGCCAATACGCCATCTTTTTCAAGAACTTGCCACAGGAATAGTCATGGATTCTCGATTGAATGCCTTTCTTGAGCGGGCCGATGCGGTGCTTGCTCGTCTGGAACCCCTGTTGCCCGCACCTCGCGTGGCGGTTGACTGGAACCACTGCCTGGCGGCCCGCTGGCAGCGCGAGGGGCGCAGCGGCTTTTTGCTGCCCCTGGAAGTCAGCCTGGATATGCGCCTGTCCGACCTGATCGGTGTCGACAAACAGCGCGAGCAATTGGCGCGCAATACCCAGCAGTTTCTCGACGGCCTGCCCGCCAACCATGCGTTGCTCTGGGGGTCGCGTGGCACGGGCAAATCGTCGATGGTCCGCGCCTTGCTGGCCCAGCATGCCAAGGCCGGCTTGCGCCTGATCGAAATCGAGCGTGACCACCTGGCCGATCTGCCGCGTGTGGTCGAGCAACTGCTCAAGCTGCCGCAGCGTTTTATCCTGTTCTGCGATGACCTCTCGTTCGAGGCTGGCGAAGGCGACTACCGTGTGCTCAAGAGCGTGCTCGACGGCTCGCTGGAACAGGCCCCGGAAAACGTGTTGCTGTACGCGACCTCCAACCGTCGTCACCTGGTGCCGGAAAACCAGAGCGACAACGACAACTGGAAACGTGTGGATGGTGAGTTGCATCCCAGTGAGGCGGTGGAAGACAAGATCGCCTTGTCCGACCGTTTTGGCCTGTGGTTGTCGTTCTACCCGTTCACCCAGGAACACTTCCTGGACGTGGTGGAGCACTGGGTCGGCGAGCTGGCGAACAAGGCAGGTTTGCAGTGGCAGCGCGATGAAGCCCTCGACATCCTTGCGGTGCGCTGGGCCACGGGTCGCGGCAATCGCAACGGCCGGTGCGCCTACCAATTCGCCCGGTACTGGGTGGGCCTTAAATTGCTGGAGCGCCAGCCATGATCGATTTACAGAAGGCGGGCAGCGGCCTTGATGGCTACGCCATGCTTTGTGCGCAACTGGAATCGCTGCTGGCCGATGAGCGTGACTTTATCGCCAACGCGGCGCAGTTTTCGGCGTTCCTGTTCAACCAGCTAGATGACTTGAACTGGGCGGGCTTTTATCTCAACCGTGATGAGGAACTAGTCCTCGGGCCTTTCCAGGGGCAGATCGCCTGTGTGCGGATTCCGTTTGGTCGAGGGGTGTGTGGTGCGGCGGCGGCTTCACGGCAAACCCAGCGGGTGGAGGATGTACATGCGTTTGCTGGGCATATTGCCTGCGACAGTGCGTCCAACAGCGAGTTGGTGGTGCCCTTGGTCAAGGATGGGAGGTTGATTGGGGTGCTGGACCTGGACAGTCCGAAACTGGCGCGTTTCAGGCCAGAGGATCAGGCGGGCATTGAGCGGCTGGCGGCAATTTTTCTGCGGTTGACTGCCTGCTGAATGAGCTGCATTGCCTGTGGGAGCTGGCTTGCCTGCGATGGCGTGGGGGCGTCAGGTGCCCCACGTCTTCGTTAGCGACCATCGCCGGCAAACCGGCTCCTACAGGGTGAGGGTATCCAGTTGCTCTTGCAGCACTTGCTCAAGATCGAACATGGCGTTTTCGATGGCCTTGACCCAGATGGCCAGTTGGGCCCGATCCGCATCCTCGCCAGCCTGCTCCAGCATCTCGCATTGCTCGGCCAGCGTGCGGGCCTGGACGATCCTGGCGGCGCCCTTGATCTTATGGGCCTGGTCGATCAGGTCCTGGTGAGCGCCTTGTGCGAGCAATGCCATCAGTTCCTCGCGATCACGACGGCTGCTGCTCAACAGTTCTTCCAGCAGGCGCCGGCTTAACAACGGATCTCCGCCAGTCAGGGCGTTCAGGCTATCGAGGTCGAAGATCCGCGCTGGCGCCAGCGGGGTGATCTCGGCCAGGTGGCGCTCCAGTGTCGTAAGGCTGATGGGCTTGAACAGGCAGTCACTCATCCCCGCATCCCGGCAGCGCTGTTTTTCCTCCGGCTGAGCATTGGCGGTGAAGCCCAGGATGATGCAGGGCGGCATGTTTTCCCGTTGTTCATGTTCACGGATCGCACGGGCCAGTTCATAGCCGTTCATGACCGGCATGTTGCAGTCGGCGATGATCAGGTCGAAGTGTTCCTGGCGCCAGGCCTGGAACCCCGCCGCGCCGTGCTGGACCGCGGTGAACCGGTGCCCGAGGAAGCCCAGTTGCTGGCACATGAGCAGGCGGTTGGCCGGATGGTCGTCCACCACCAGCACATTCAGGATTGCCGCCGCATCCTGGGGCGCAGGCTTGAGCTCGATCAGCGGGTAGGCAGGTGCCAGGCTGGTCATCTGCAGCGAGACAAATACCTGGGTGCCGACACTGGGCACGCTGCTCAAGGCCAGTTGCCCGCCCATCATCTCGCACAGGCTGCGACAGATCACCAGTCCAAGACCCGCGCCGCTCCTGGCCAGGTGCCCGGAATTGTCGGCCTGGGAAAAAGGTTCGAACAGGCGTTGCTGGTCGTCGCGGCTGATACCGATGCCGGTGTCCTCGACCACCAGTTTCATCTGGATTTGCTGCGGCTGCCCGGTGGCCTGGATATCCACCTTGATCTTTACCTCGCCCTGTTCGGTGAACTTGATGGCATTGCTCACCAGGTTGGAGAGGATCTGCTTGAAGCGCAGCGGATCGATCTGTACGTCACGCTCGTCGACGCCGGGATTGAACGCCAACAGCAGGTTGAGATTCTTCTGGCGTGCCAGGCCATCGAACACTCGCACTACCGACTCGATCAGTTCGCGCAGGTTGACGCGCTCCGGCGCCAGGCTCAGGCGGCCCGACTCGATGCGCGCGATGTCGAGAATATCGCCAATCAATTCCAGCAAGTCCTTGGCCGAGTTGTAGGCCACCTCGATGGCCGGGCGATCCAGGTGCCCGTGGTCGGCACGCTTGAGGGTCAACTCCAGCATGCCGATCACCGCGTTCATGGGGGTGCGGATCTCATGGCTCATGGTTGCCAGGAACGTGCTTTTCGCGCGATTGGCCTCATCGGCGCGGTCCTTGGCTGCGCGCAGGTCATCGAACAATTGGCGACGTTCGCTGATGTCGATCCAGCCGCCGATGATGCCCTGGACCTCACCAACGGAGTTACGGTAAGGCAGGATCCAGTGGTAGATCGTCAGGTGTTGCCCGCGAATATGCAGCGGGCGGTCAACGATCAGCGGCTTGCCTTCGGCCACCACCCGCAGATAGTCGGCATGATACTGGTTGGCTTGCGCCTCGCTGGCCAGGCTGCTCTGCATGACACTCTTGCCGATGACCTCCTCGCGCTTGACGCCGAAGACCTGCAGGTAACTGTCATTGCAGGTCTGCAGCAAACCGTTGCGATCGCGCACGTAGATCGGGTGCGGGGTTTCATTGACCAGGGCACGCATGAACTCGTATTGATCGCTCAGGGCCCGCTCTGCCATCTGCCGGTGCTTGATTTGCCGGCGCATATAGCCGTTCCAGGCCAGGGATGTAAGCAGCAGCAGCCCGGCGGCGCTGATGATCTGGATAATCAAGCGGTGGTAGTTGCGCCAGTAGCTGTCGGATGCGGCTGTGTAGCCACGCCAGCGGTTGTTGATCACCCCAAGTTCATCCGGCGCGATGCTCAGCAGTGCCTTGTCGAGGATCGAGGCCAGTTCGGTGGCGCTGCGTGAGGTGGCCAGGGAGAACGAGGCCAGTTGTGTACCGATACTCGAACTGATCTGCAATTGGCCCTGGAAGAAATGGGATGAGAGGAAGTAGTTGGCGACAACCAACGAGTTGACGGCCCCATCCACATGCCCCTGGGCCAGCATTTCCGAGGCCTTGAAGGTATCGCTGGCCTCCACCAGGGTGATCTGCGAATACTCCCGGCGCAGATAGTCCACCAACGGGTTGCCTTCGGTGATCGCGAGTTTTTTTCCCGCTAGTTGCTCAAGAGTCGAGGGCGCTCCAGGCTCCTTGCGTGTCAGTAGAACGTAGGAGTTCTGCAGGTAGGGACGGCTGAAGTCGAGCTTGGCTTCGCGTTCGCGGCTGGGACTGATGGCGGCAATAATATCGGCGTTGCCGTTTTCGACCTGCTCGATCATTTGGTTGACGTTACGGGTGTTCTGGAACTCCAGGTGCAAGCCCGTGCGTAGCCGTATCAACTCCAGCAGGTCAGCGGTCATGCCACGCAACTGGCCGTCGGAATCGATGAACGTCAGTGGCGCGAGGGTTCCGTTGATGACCACTTTTACCACCGGGTGGTCCTTAAGCCAGCGCTCTTCACGTTGGCTCAACTGCAGCTTGTGGTCGGTCAACAGGATATCGCTACCCGCACTCCAGCGTTTGGCGATGTTTTCCCGCTCGTAGGTCCCTACGCCTGCCAGGACCGCATCGACGATGCCCAGCAGGGTTTGCTGGTTGCGGTGTATGGCAAAGCTGAAGCCGTAGGCTTCGTGCTTGCCGAAAGTGGCCATGCGGATGTTCTTCAGGTAGCCCTTGTTGATCATGTAATGGGTGGAAATAGTATCGCCGAGGAACACGTCGGCCTGGTCGAAGGCCACGGCGTTCAGCGCATTCAAATAAGACGGATAGACCTGGATGATCGCATTCGGGTACAGCGCTTCGACGTCCTTTAGCGGCAGGTAGTGGTAGACAAGGCTCAAGCGCATGCCCGCCAGCCCGTCATTGAGCGGGCGGGTTTCTGCGTCACGGGTGACCAGTACCGGCTGGTCGACCGCGTAGGGCGTTGACAGGACAATGTCGGCGTTGCTCGCTTCAAATCCGTTGGCGCTGCCCAGCAAGTCGATTTTCCCGTCTTCCAGCGCCTGGATGGCCGCCTCCCGCGAGGGGTAGCGCAACACCGTGACGGGCAATGCCAGGGCTTTGGCCAGGATCCCCGCGTAGTCGGCAGTAATACCTTCGTAATCGTGGCCGCTGGCGGTTATGTCGAAGGGCGGGTAGTCGGGTGTCGAGGTTCCCAGCACCAACTCACGTTTGTTTTGTAGCCATTGGCGCTGCGTGGGGTTCAGTTGGGTGTCCAACTGAACGGTACCGGCACGACTCAGCAATGAGTAGCGTTCTGGAGCGGTTTGAGTGGCTGACACGGCTGTACTCAAGCACAGCCCGGCACTCAAAATGATTAGATAGTCCTTTAAACGCCTTGGCATCCTGTTTCTCACACTAACGCGTTGCGTTTTGCCATCTCGATAAGTTCTACCAAGGACTTGGCCTTGAGTTTTTGCATTAGTCGTTTTTTATAAGTGCTGACCGTTTTATTGCTGAGGAACATACCTTTGGCAATCTCCTTGTTTGTACGGCCTTGTGCAAAAAGTTGTAAGACCATAAGTTCTCGGTCATTGACTGACTTGAAAAGATTCAGTTCTTCATTTTCGCCGAGTTCGGCGCCGGTGGTGTTCAATGCTTGACTTGGGAAATAGTTGTAACCTGAAAGTACAGCCCTGATGGCACTTAGTAGTTCACTCAGATCACCTTCTTTGCAGACATAACCATCGGCTCCTGAACGCATGCAGCGTGTGGCAAAAAGTGTCGGGGACTGGGCGGTCAGAATCAACGTTTTCATTGGAGTACTCATTGCATTGAACCTGCAGAGAACCTCCAGTCCGTCGAGCTTGGGGATGCTGATATCAAGTATGATGAGGTCTGGCAGACATTCGCGGACCATTTGTATTGCATCACAACCGTTATCTGTTTCGCCGACAACTTTGTAACCTTCATGTTCCAGCAACATTCGGATTGCAAGTCGAATAACCGGGTGGTCGTCAATAATAAAGACTGTATTCATGAGCCAATTCCATACTAGTGCAAATAAGCGCGCACATTAGCTCAGAAGGTAGGGTAGGAGCATGAAGGGAAGGCTGAGCAGATATAAAACAGGAAAATTCCTACCATAAAAAAGGTATTGGACTACAACGCGCTAAGGCTTTGTTGGCCGTGTTGTAAGAGTTTCCTAGGTGAAAGGTTTGAAAGCTGTGCAGTGTTATTTGTAAGAGGGATGGGGGCGATATTTCATTTGTGAATGCGTTTAATGTCCTACGTTAAATTTTGAAAAGTTACTTTGGCAGCTCTCGGTATGTTGATGCAGTAGGGTACTTCAGCTTTGCCGGGTGATTTGGGGGTAAATACCAGATGGGGACTCGTTAGTCGTGGGCTAGCGCTGATTGGTTGATCAATTCGATCCAGGCTTCTTTGTTCAAGGGCTTAGCCAAATATCCAAGCAGGCGCAAGTCACGTTGTATTGCCAGGGTTTTCAAATATTCCAGTTCGAGGGCGGGCAGGCCACTTAGCAATACAGCACTTTTGACAAAGCCTGCATGGCTGGCTATCTCCACCAGCTCCAACCCGGTGAGGTCGGGCAGGCATTGGTCACATAACATCACGTCGAAGGGGACCTCGGTTGTACGCATCAACTTGATTGCCTGCTCGGCATTTGCGGCGGGTGTCAGTTGGTCGTAGCCGAAACTCTTGAGCAGGCACTGAATGGCCAGGAGTTGAAACGGGTGATCTTCCACCAGCAGGATGCGCAATTGTCGTTCGGGCATAGGAAGTTCCGTGGAAGTAGCTGTAGGTGCAAAGATGCCAGCCAGTGCCTGTGTCTGTTTGCCCTGTGAGCAAGACGTCGGGCTATCTTGGGTTTGCGTGAATGTAGGAGCTGAGCGCTGGGGTGGATAAGAGAGGGGTGATTATTCATCGGGTGTTGGGGCAAATTCGATCAGGCTGCTCTGGTGCTTGCGTAGGTCGATTCTTCGAGGCAAGCGCCCAGGCAGGAAAACCTGCCTGGGCCATGGCTCATTGAGGGTAGGAGCGCCCGGTCATTTCCCGGGCCATCTCACTGGCGTAGCTATCGGTCATGCCGGCGATGAAGTCGATCATGCGCAGGAATGAGCGATGCAGCGGCCAGTCAGGATGGGGCGCGCTGTTGCCCAGCAAATCCAGGACGCGTCGATTCTTGAAGGATGGAGTACGGCCGCCATGCTGTTCCAGGGCCGCGCCGCAGAAGGTGTTCAGCAGGATCTCCAGGGTGGTATAGGCGCCGATCTCATGCAGGGTCTTGCGCTTGTCCTGGAAGATTTTTTTGCGTGCCATGTCCTTGGCATTCAGTACACAACGTTTGGCCGGGCCATGCATATGTTCCACCAGGTCGCCTTGCAGGGTCCCGGCCAGCAGCGCCTGCTGTTGCTCGACGAACGCCCGCGCGGCGGCGTTGGTCAGGTGCTCGATGGCCTTGCCCCGCAGGATCGCGAGTTTGCGTCGCCTGGAGTCCTGGGGCCCCAGTTGCCGGTAGGTTTCCGGCAGGTCATCGCCCACCAGGTTCAGCAGCAGCGACTCGACCTCGGCGTACTCCAGCAAGTCCATCTCCAGGCCGTCTTCCAGGTCGATCAAGGCGTAGCAGATGTCGTCGGCGGCCTCCATCAGGTACACCAGTGGGTGGCGTGCCCAGCGTTGTTCCTCGAGTTGCGGCAGGCCGAGTTTCTGGGCGATCTGTTCAAGGATCGGCAATTCACTCTGGTAGCAGCCGAACTTGTGTTTCTTGTAGCCCAGGGAGTCGGCGTGGCGGGCGGTCCATGGGTATTTGAGGTAGGTGCCCAGGGTGGCGTAGGTCAGGCGCGTACCGCCGTCGAACTGGTGATATTCCAATTGCGTCAGCACGCGGAACCCTTGCGCGTTGCCTTCGAAATTGAGGAAGTCATTGCGCTCGGCGCTGCTCATGTCGTCCAGCCAGCCACGGCCGGCTGCCTGCTGGAACCAATGGCGGATCGCATCTTCGCCGGAATGGCCGAACGGCGGGTTGCCGATGTCATGGGCCAGGCAGGCCGATTGCACCACCATGCCCAGGTCGCTGGGGTCGCACCAGTCAGGCAGGGCGCTGCGAATGGTTTCGCCGACGCGCATGCCCAGGGAGCGCCCCACGCAACTGACTTCCAGCGAATGGGTCAGCCGGGTGTGGATATGATCGTTGCTGGTCACCGGATGGACCTGGGTCTTGCGGCCCAGGCGCCTAAAGGCCCCGGAGAAGATGATCCGGTCATGGTCTTTGTGAAACGGGCTGCGGCCCAGCTCTTCTGGGCTGTGCAGCGGTTTTCCAAGGCGTTCGCGGGTAAGCAGGGTAGGCCAATCCAAGGCGAGGGCTCTCCGTGGGATGAATGTCGACCCCCAGCTTCCCGGTTCGGCGGGCCTGGAGCAAGCGAAAAACTACAGGCCGGCGGCGTCAATATCGATTAACAGCAGGCGCTGACCGTTATCGAAGAATTGTCCTGCTGTCAGGCAGTATTGATTGGTCGTGGCATCGCGGTAGGTACTGGACAGAATCAAGCGGCGTTCCTCCCAGCCTTCGGCCAGCAGGTGATAGAAGTAAGGGCGCCATGACCAGTTGTGGCCCAGGTAGTGGCTGTCGGCTTGCCAGGCATCCTGGCGCCACTCGAAGTTGGGGGTCAGTTGGGTGCCGTGGCGATCGCACTGATAAAACCGCAGCAGCCGGGGAAAGCCCGGCAGCCAGGGCAATTGACTGAGAGGCTCCTGGGCCAGCGCCCAGCCCTGCAGGATCTGCATCAGTTCGATCAGTTGCTGGCGCAGCAGCATGATCCGCCCGCGCTCGGCCAGTTTGTGCTGCACGTAAGCCTGGCGCAGCACGGCGAAACGCGGGACGAATGCGTCGGCGGCGAACCACTCCAGTTGCGCCTGGGCAAACAGGTAGCCCTGGACATACCGCGCGCCACATTCAAGGGCAAAGCGCAGTTGCGCTTCGGTTTCCACGCCTTCGGCAATGATCCAGCATCCGGTTTTTTCCGCCATTTGCGCCAGGGCGCGCACCACCTCACCGCTGGGTCCGCCGAGGGCCGCTGCCTGGAAAAGGCGCATATCCAGCTTGAGGATATCCGGGCGCAGGGCAAGGACCCGATCCAGTTGGGAATACCCGGCACCAAAGTCATCAATGGCAATCCGCGCTCCCGCCTCGCGGTAGCGGGCGACGACCTCGGCCAGGCGCTGGCTGTCGCCTCCCAGTTCAGTGATCTCAAACACGATGCGCTTTGGATCGACGTCATGGGCGTGTAGCTGTTTCAGGCTGGGCAGGGCTTGACCCGGTCGCAGCAGGGTGATCCAGCGTGGCGAGATATTGAGGCTCATGAACCAGTCTTCAGGCGCCTCATGCAGGCGGCTCAGGGCGTTGTCGCGGATCTTGCGATCCAGGCGCCGCAGCGCCGAAGTGGGCGTGCGGGCATCGGCGAACAGGGGGCCGACCGAGTGCAGTTGGCCATCTGCCTGGCGCAGGCGGCCCAGTGCTTCCACCCCGGCAATGCGCCCGGTGGCGGTGTCGATAAATGGTTGGAAACAGGCGAGCGGTTGCCCGTCAATCACAGAGCCTCCTTAGGGTGCTTCGGCATGAAAAAAGCCCGGTACCTGTAGGGAGGGAACCGGGCCTGATCCGTTTGCAAGAATGCAGCCAATTGTCTCAGGACTTGCGGGAGGCACCCTGCATCGCGAGCTTGATCAAGGGGATCAGCCCCGCACCGAGCCTTACCAGGCGGGTCATGGTGCCGATGCTGCCACCCTTGGCGCCTTTGCCGGTGAAGAATCCCAGCAGGGTCACAGCGGCGACGCCCCACAGCGGCGCATGCTTGATCCCGAACCCGTCCTGCCAGCTTTGGCCCAGGTTGCGCACCTTTTGCAAGGGCAGCAGCAATTGCTGGGACTCGTGGCGAATTTCCTGGCGGTGCATTTCCATGCGCAGGCGGATCAAGGCCTTGCGCATTTCCCGCCGGGAATTGGTTTGCGGCAGTTCAGTCAGGCTCATGGCAGCAGGCGCTCCCGGTCATTGGCCAACTCTTCGAGGGTGGCGTGGAAAGGCGTGGATTCATCGAACACCGCGGCCTTCAAGCGCAACCCGCAGAACGCTGCGGCGAGTACGTAAAACACGCATAGGCTGATGATTCCGGTCAGGCGATAGGTATCCCAGACCAGGATCATGACCAGCGCCGACAACCCCACCAGCAGCAACAGGGCGAACACCAGTGCCAGTCCGGCAAACAGCAGCAGGCTGACGGTGCGTGCCTTCTGTTCCTGCAACTCGATGCCGAACAGCTCGACATGGCTGTGCAGCAAGCCCAGGACAGCCGCGCCGAGGCGCCGCGATGAGGAACTTGGGCCCGTGGACGAGCCGGTTTCGCCGATAGACATGATTAGCGCCTTGTAGCCAGCAGGCCGATCAGAAAGCCCACGCCGGCAGCGATGCCAACGGATTGCCAAGGGTTGGCCTGTACATAATCCTCGGTGGCGGTGACCGCCGCCTTGCCGCGTTCGCGCAGGGAGTCTTCGGTCAATTTCAGGGTTTCCCGGGCCTGCAGCAGGCTGTCGTGGATCTTCGAGCGCAGTTCATCAGCCTGGTCACCGGCCAGAATCGCGGTGTCATCCAGCAGCTTTTCGGTATCGCTGACCAGGGTCTGGAAATCTTCCATCAGTATTTCTTGAGCAGTCTTCGCCGTTTTTCTGGCCATGGTTATCTCCGTGAGTGGCTGTCTGGTGCTTGAGCGGGGTTTTGCTTGAGAGTCGCCGGCATTGCTGAAGGTTCACTGCAATTGTCTGGTACAGCTTTTGCTTTGCCATGGTGCGCCAGCCCAAAGGTTTGCGCGCAATGTGGGCGGTTTCGGCCAAAGCCTTGAAAAACCTTACCCTAAATCACTAAAACCCGTGGAAAAACCCGCAAGTCATTGCTGTCTTCAACAGTCGTCGCGCCAAAGCGGTTCATATCCTCTGTAGAAGGGTAGAGCACGCAGTGCCAATTTAGTGCGCGATCGTAGGGCGATGAACTGCTTTGGTGCTTTTTCCTCAACTGCAGGCCTGCCAATCCCCATGGAAAATGTGCAAAGCGCGGTGGACACCTTGGTCCACAGCTCCAATACGCTGTTTATTCTGATCGGCGCGGTGATGGTCCTGGCGATGCATGCCGGCTTCGCGTTCCTGGAAGTCGGGACGGTACGGCAGAAGAACCAGGTCAACGCGTTGTCGAAAATCCTCAGTGACTTTGCGGTCTCGACCCTGGCCTATTTCTTTATAGGCTATTGGATCTCTTATGGGGTCAGCTTTATGCAGCCGGCCGCGGTGCTCAGTGCCGACCATGGCTACGGCCTGGTGAAGTTCTTCTTCCTGCTGACCTTCGCAGCGGCCATCCCGGCGATCATCTCCGGGGGGATTGCCGAGCGGGCGCGCTTTGTTCCACAGCTGTGTGCCACGGCGTTGATCGTGGCGTTCATCTACCCGTTTTTCGAGGGCATGGTGTGGAATGGCAACTTCGGCCTGCAAGCCTGGTTGCTGGCGACCTTTGGTGCGACGTTCCACGACTTTGCCGGTTCCGTGGTGGTGCACGCCATGGGTGGCTGGCTGGCGCTGGCAGCGGTGTTGCTGCTGGGCCCACGCCAGGGCCGCTATCGCGATGGGCGCCTGGTGGCGTTCGCGCCTTCGAGCATCCCGTTCCTGGCGCTGGGTTCGTGGATATTGATCGTCGGCTGGTTCGGTTTCAACGTCATGAGCGCGCAGACCTTGTCCGGGGTGAGCGGGTTGGTGGCGGTCAATTCGCTGATGGCCATGGTGGGCGGCACCGTGGCGGCACTGGTGATCGGGCGTAATGACCCGGGCTTCCTGCACAACGGCCCGTTGGCCGGGCTGGTGGCAATCTGCGCGGGCTCCGACCTGATGCATCCGGTGGGCGCGCTGGTTACCGGTGTGGTGGCTGGCGGCTTGTTCGTCTGGTGCTTTATCGCGGCCCAGGACCGGTGGAAGATCGATGATGTGCTGGGTGTCTGGCCGCTGCATGGCCTGTGTGGCGTGTGGGGCGGGATTGCCTGCGGGATTTTCGGCCAGAGCGCCTTGGGTGGGTTGGGCGGCGTAAGCCTGATCAGCCAGTTGATCGGCACCGCCCTGGGAGTGGTGTTGGCCCTGGCTGGCGGGTTGCTGGTGTACGGCGTGCTCAAGCGTATCTGCGGCCTGCGCTTGAGCCAGGAAGAGGAGTACTACGGCGCGGACTTGTCGATCCATAAGATTGGCGCCGTCAGTCAGGATTGATCGGGGCTGCACGGTTGTCGTCGGTGTGCTGGTAGAAACCGTGGAGCAAGCGGTAGCGGTTGCGCCGCACTTCGTCGACCCGGTCGCGCACCTGCTGGTCGGGCAGGCCGAGCATGATCATCGCGTGCGAGGCGAGCATCAGGCTTGACTCCAGTAGCTCGGGCACCACTTCACTGGCCCCGGCGGCTTTCAGTTCAGTCAGCTGGCTGTCGTCGCGGGTGCGCACCAGGATCGGCACTTTATGGTTGATCCGCCGTGCTTCCTTGAGCACCGCCAGGGCCACGTCGCTATTGTCCACGGCAATCACCACCAGGCGCGCGCGCTCCAGGCCGACGGCGCTGAGCAGGGCACCGCGCCGGCAATCACCATAATGCACGCTGCTGTCCTCGGTGGCGGCTTCCTGCACGCGCTCGGGGTCATCGTCCAGGGCAATGAACGCTTGTTGTTCACGGCGCAGGAAACGCCCGATGGATTGACCGACCCGGCCATAGCCGCAGATCACCACATGCCCGCGTAGCTCGGCATTGAGCGCGGTGATGGCCTCCAGTTGCACTTGCTGGTTGGGTTTGCGATGCAGGCGCAGCGCGATCGCGGGCGCGGCCCGCAGCAGCAGGGGCGTGAGCAGCATGGAGCAGAACGTCGCTGCCAGTAGCAGGCTGCTGATTTCGCCGGGCAGCATATTGCTCAATTGCATCTGCGCCATCAGCGCAAAGCAGAACTCGCCGCCCTGGGCCAGCGCCAGGCCACTGCGCCAGGCGGTTTCGCTGTCGCTGCCGCGCAGCTTGACCAGCGCGGCGACGATGCAGCCCTTGATCAACATCAGCGCCAGGGTCAGCCCGAGGATCTGCAGGCTGTGGCTGATGAACAGCTGCAAGTCGATCAGCATGCCGATACTGACAAAGAACAGCCCCAGGAGAATGTCGCGAAACGGTCGGATATCCGCTTCGATCTGGTGCCGGTAATGGCTTTCCCCCAGCAGCATGCCCGCCAGGAACGCGCCGAGGGCCGGCGACAGGCCCAGCAGGTGCGTGAGCCAGGCCGTGAGTAGCACGATCACCAGGGCCAGCAGTACGAACAGCTCCGCCGAATGCGAGGCGGCCACTTCGTGGAACAGGCGCGGCAGCAGCCAACGGCTTGCAAGCAGCAGGCCGAGGAACAGCACCACGGTCTTGCCCAGGGTCAGCGGCAGAGCCCAATACCAGGCCTGCTCGCTGCTGCCGGCGAACACCGGCACCAGGGTCAGCAACAGCACCGCGACCACGTCCTGGAACAACAGCACGCCTATTGCGTTTTGCCCATGGCTACTGAAAATCTCCCCCAGGCTGGTCAGCTCCTTGCTCACAATCGCGGTGGATGACAGCGCGAGCCCTGCCCCCAGCAGCAATGCGGCCACCGGCGACATGCCCATCAACAGCAGCAAGGCGCCCAGCACCACGGCGCAGCACAACACTTGCAGGCTGCCGAGGCCAAACACCACCCGGCGCAGGCTGAGCATCTTGGACAGGGAAAACTCCAGGCCCAGGGAAAACAGCAGGAACACCACGCCCAGTTCGGCGAGGTCTGGCAGGTCTTCGCTGTCATTGACCCAGTCCAGGGCGGTTGGCCCGACGGCCAGGCCCACGCACAGGTAGCCGAGCACCGGCGGCAGTTGCAGCCGGCGGAACAGTGCAATGACGACCAGGGATGAGGCAAGAATGATCAGCAGGTTGGCAAACACAGACATCTCCGTCGGGGTGTTGCAGGAAAAAAGCCGCGAGAATCGCTGAATCAGTTATAGGCCATGGTGATCTGGATCAGGTCTTTGGCATGACTCGACGAGGTTTTTCCCGCGGCCTAGAATGAGGACCTGTTTCTTATCGGGTCTGTACATCATGCCTCCTGAATGCCAGTTGTTCGGCACCCTGGGCTGCCATCTGTGTGAGCTTGCCGAAGATGAAATCATGCCGTTGGTCGAACATGGGCTGTTGGTCGAGTTGGTGGATATCGCTGATTCCGAAGCACTGTTCGAAGCCTACGGCCTAAGTATTCCGGTGCTGCGCCGGGTGGATACCGGGGCGGAACTGGGTTGGCCGTTCGACACTAAACAGGTGGTCGCCTTTCTAATCTAGCGCCATCCCCATGGCAGGTTGCTGATTATTCGGTTACTGTATGTTTGTACAGCGATTGAGTGAGAGGGAACGCCCGTGGTGAATGTCGAACAACTGAAAAGCAGCGTCAACCGCATGTCTGTCGACGTCGTGCGCGATGCGGTGAATGAACTGCGGCTCGATGGCCTGGTCACGGAAGGCAAGACGCCGTTCAACAAAGTGCATTTCAATACCTGCTTTGCCGAAATCGAAGCATTGTTTCAGCGCGCCGGTTATCACAAGCAACTGGACGTGGTGGGATACCAGGGATTGCTGTATGCCTTGTACGACCCTGGCCGCTGGGAGGCGGTGGACGTGCTGCGCTGGCTCAAGGAATTCACCGAGGCTGCCAGTGCTTCGCCGGTGTTGCGGGCCGAATTGGTCAGGGCTTGAGCTTCTGGGGGATAATGCCCCCTTTGTTTCCAGGCCTTGAGCGTACGCATGTCCGATACCGGTTTTTCCGCTGCCCAGAACCAAGCCAGTACCTTGTACCTGCCGCCTGGCCCCTGGGTGACGGTACTCGATTGCCTGTGCGAGCATTTTCGCGCCATCGGCCGCGAGCAATGGCTGGACCGCATCGCCCGTGGTCGGGTGCTGGATGGCAACGGCCAGCCCATCGCCGTGGATCTGGCCTACAAGGAAGGCTTGCGCATCCACTACTTTCGCGAAGTGCCGGATGAAAAACCGATCCCGGTGCAGGAAACCATCCTGTACGCCGATGAGCATCTGGTGGTGGCTGACAAACCACACTTCCTGCCAGTGACGCCCGCCGGCGAATATGTCGAGCAGACTTTACTGCGCCGCCTGATCCGTAGCCTGGATAACCCTTCGCTGGTGCCGCTGCATCGCATTGATCGCCATACCGCAGGGCTGGTGTTGTTCTCGGCCAACCCGCAAAGCCGCTCGGCGTATCAGCAACTGTTCCCTACCCGCCAGATCGATAAAATCTACGAAGCCATTGCCCCGGCCTTGCCTGCGCTGACATTCCCGCTGGTGCACAAGAGTCGCCTGGTGGAGGGCGAACCGTTCTTCCGCATGCAGGAAAGGCCCGGTGCAAGCAACACGGAAACGGCGGTGCAGGTGCGCGAAGAAAACGGCGACCTGTGGCGCTATGGCCTGTTTCCGGTGACCGGCAAGAAACATCAACTGCGCGTGCATATGACGGCGCTGGGCGCGAGCATCTGCAACGACCCGTTTTATCCCGAGGTCATCAAGGATGCCGTGGATGACTACGCCAACCCGCTCAAGTTGCTGGCCCAGGGTGTACGGTTTATCGACCCGGTAACCGGCGAGCAGCGCAGTTTCAGCAGCAGAATCGTGCTGGACTGGTGATATTTCCCACGCGCCAGATACAACAAAGCCCGCTCAAAAGCGGGCTTTGTTGTATCTGGCGTTAAGACTTACAGGTCTTTAACGGTGCGAACCTGATCCTTGTTGATGCGGGTACGCTTGCCATCCAGTTGTTCGAATTCGTAGAAGCCCGAATCCTGATCGAATTTAGGGGTGTCGACAGCCTGGATTTCGCGACCGTCATTCAGGGTGATCACTGTTGGCGAGGCGCAACCGGCGAGGGTGGCAAGGCCCAGTGCAAGCATGAGAGCGGCGATGGTCCGTTGAGTCATGAGTCTTCTCCGAGAGTAATGCTGTGTTGAGTTCTGACCTTGTGACGTGTGCAACGTCGGCAAAGTTCCTTGTTCTAGCACTCATTCTGACACGCCGGGGCGTGGGTGCAACAACTCTGGTGTATTGAGGTTGGCCAGGCGCGGATCGTTTTCGGCGCATTCGAGCGCCTTTGCCCCCAGTTTCAGCAGGATCTGGCGCGGGCTGCGCTCTGCAGCCTGCCAGGCGCGCTCCACATCACCGCGCAGGCGCGTCGGTATGACGCAGAGCAAAGGCTCCCAGAACTCGCCATGGCGGATCATCACCGGCACCTGTGGGTGTTGCCGTGCGGTGTCGAGCAGGTCTGCCAGCAACTGCCCATCGATGTGCGGCACATCACAGGGCAAGATCAATAGATGTTCATGGCGCGCGGCGGCCAGCCCGGCGCGGATACCGGCCAAGGGGCCCGGGAAGTCCGGACTGTCGTCGCTTACCAACTGGTCGGCATAGGCGGCGTACTGCACCTGGTTGCGGTTGCAGGAGATGATCAAGTCATCGGTCAACGGCCGCACCAACTGGTGCAGGTGAGCAATCAGCGGTTGCCCGTGCCAGTCGAGCAGGCCCTTGTCCTGGCCGCCCATGCGCTGGCCGCGACCGCCGGCCAGCAACAGGATCGAGCAGGGCAGGGGCGAAGAATTGAATGGCATGACGGCTCCGCGCAGGCAGTGAAATAGGGGCCTGTGATATAACATCGGGCTGTTTCTTAGACAACCGGACCGAGCCATGAAAGCCAAGGCTGATGCGCCTTTCGTACCTCTTAACATCGCTGTACTGACCGTCAGCGATACCCGCACCCTGGAAACCGATACCTCCGGGCAAGTCTTCGTTGACCGCCTGCTCGCGGCCGGCCACCGCCTGGCCGAGCGGGTACTGCTCAAAGATGACCTCTACAAAATCCGTGCGCAAGTGGCGCACTGGATCGCCGAGGACGTGGTGCAAGTGGTGTTGATCACCGGCGGTACCGGCTTTACCGGCCGCGACAGCACCCCGGAAGCTGTCAGTTGCCTGCTGGACAAGCAGGTGGATGGGTTTGGCGAGCTGTTCCGGCAGATCTCGGTGGCTGATATCGGCACCTCCACCGTGCAGTCCCGCGCCCTGGCCGGCCTGGCCAATGGCACCCTGGTGTGCTGCCTGCCGGGCTCCACCAACGCGGTGCGTACCGGTTGGGACGGGATTCTCGCCGAACAACTGGATGCCCGCCATCGCCCGTGCAATTTTGTGCCGCACCTCAAGCTGGCCGAACCGTGTGAATCCCGTGGATAAGCCGGGCAAGACCGGCGCGTTGATGCCGGTAGAAGAAGCACTTGAGCGCTTGTTGAACATGGCCGAGGCCGCGCCAATCCGTGAGCAGCAATACCTGCCATTGGCTGAGTGCGACGGGCGCGTATTGGCTGAGGCGCTGGTCTCCACCCTTGACCTGCCGCCCTGGCCCAACAGTGCGATGGACGGCTACGCCTTGCGCACTGCCGATTGGACGGGTGAGCCGCTGCCGGTGAGCCAGCGTATTTTCGCCGGGCAAGCCCCGGAGCCCCTGGCGGCGGGGACCTGCGCGCGGATCTTCACCGGCGCCCCGGTCCCGCAAGGCGCCGACTGCGTAGAAATGCAGGAAAACGCCGAGGTGCAAGCCGACCAGCGCGTGGGCTTCACCCAGGCGCTGCACGTAGGGCAAAACATCCGGCCCAAGGGCCAGGAGACTACGGTCGGCGAAGAAGTCCTGACGGCGGGTACGCGGCTCGGCCCGATTGAACTGGGCCTGGCGGCCTCCCTGGGGCGCGACCGCCTGGCGGTGGTGCGGCGCGTGCGTGTGGCGGTGCTGTCGACGGGCGACGAATTGATCGAGCCCGGCCTGCCGCTGGGGCCGGGGCAGATCTACAACAGCAACCGGCGGGTGTTGTGCAGCTGGTTGCAACGCCTGGGTTGCGAGGTGATCGACGCGGGTATCCTGCCCGATGACCTGGAACTGACCCGTACCCGCCTCGGCGCACTGGGTTCGGTGGACCTGATTTTGTCCACCGGCGGGGTCTCGGTGGGAGAGGCGGATTTCCTCGGTATCGCACTGCGCGAGGAGGGCGAACTGGCCTTGTGGAAGCTGGCGATCAAGCCTGGCAAACCGCTGACTTTCGGCCACTTTCGCGGCGTGCCGGTGATCGGTCTGCCGGGGAACCCGGCGTCCACTCTGGTCACGTTCGCCCTGTTGGCACGGCCATACCTGTTGCGCCGCCAGGGGGTCGAGGTGGTGCAGCCCCTGCGTTTCGAGGTGCCGGTGGGGTTCGTCTGGGCCAAGCCGGGCAACCGTCGCGAATACCTGCGCGGGCGCCTTGAGCAAGGGCGGGCGGTGATCTACCAGAACCAGAGTTCCGGCGTATTGCGCAGTGCCGCCTGGGCCGAGGGTTTGGTGGAAGTACGCGAAGGCAGCACCTTGGCCATCGGTGACCGGGTGAACTTCATTCCCCTGAGTGAAGTATTGGGCTGAAGAATTAATTTACAGCCCAATGGCTTTTTTCTGACTGCAGAAGGTCAACATCCCTCAGGTCCCCTCCAACGATAGGAGCTTCACCCCATGAGCAAGCCCAAGGCACTGTTGATTCTGCACGGCAAGCAAGCCCTCAACGAAGACGTGCGGGCGGCAGTGCAAGGCAAGCGCGAGCAGGGGTGGGAGCTGGCGGTGCGTGTCACTTGGGAGGGCGGCGATGCCCAGCGCCTGGTAGGTGAAGCCCTGGATGCCGGCTACACCCGCCTGATCGCGGGTGGTGGTGACGGCACGTTGCGCGACGTGGCCGAGGCCATGGCACGCGCCAAGACTGACGCCAGCCTGGTGCTGATGCCCCTGGGCACCGCCAATGACTTCGCCCGGGCGGCCGGGGTGCCGCTGGAGCCGCGCCTGGCGCTGGAGCTGCTGGACGTGGCGCCGCAAGCCATCGACCTGGGGGAGGTGGGCGGGCAGGTTTTCCTCAATATGGCCACCGGCGGCTTTGGCAGCCAGGTCACCGCCAACACCTCCGAAGACCTGAAAAAGGTATTGGGTGGCGCGGCCTATCTGTTCACCGGCCTGTCGCGTTTCAGCGAGCTGCGGGCCGCCTATGGGGAACTGGTGGGCCCGGACTTCCATTGGCGCGGCGAGTTGCTGGCCCTGGGCATCGGCAACGGTCGCCAGGCCGGGGGCGGGCATGAGCTGTGCCCGGGCGCCCTGGCCGATGATGGCCTGCTGGATATCAGCATCCTGCCCGCGCCCCAGGAAGTGGTCGGCACCTTGCGCAGCCTGATGACCGACGGCTGGGGCCTGGACAACCTGTTCGTACGGGCACGCCTGCCGTGGGTGGAGATCAAGGTGGCCGAAGGGTTGGACATCAACCTCGATGGCGAGCCGCTCAAAGGCGATGACCTGCGTTTTTGCGCCTTGCCCAAGGCCTTGCAGGTGCACTTGCCGGTGGATTCGCCGTTGCTGGCTAATCGTCCAGGCTGATGATTTGTTCGCGCACGGCAAACAGCACCAGGCCGGCCACATCGAAAATCTGCAAGCGCTTCATGATCTGCGAGCGGTGGGCTTCCACGGTCTTGATGCTCAGGCCCAGGCCGTGGGCGATTTCCCGGGTGGACTTGCCGCGCACGATCAGGCGCAGGATTTCCAGCTGGCGTGCCGTCAGGTTGTGGCGCTGTGTAGGAGGTGCCGGGTGTGACTGGCTGTGGATCAAGGCCTGGTTGATCACCGTGTGGGCGATCGCCGGGCTCAGGTAGCGCTCGTTGTTGCGCAGTGCCAGCAGCGCGTGTTCCAGCTCATTGGCGGTGGTGTCCTTGAGCAGGTAGCCGTGGGCACCGGCCTCCAGGGCCCGCATGATCAATTGCGGGTCGGTGTGCATCGAAAGGATCAGCACCTTGCTCTTGGGGTAGGCGTGCTTGAGTTGCTGCAGCGCATCCAGGCCGCTGGTGTGCTTCATCGACAAATCCAGCAGGACGATATCGGGCTGCAAGGCGTCGAATTGTGCGAGCACTTGCGCGCCGTCGTTGGCTTCGCCAATCACCGCATAGCCGGGGATATCGAGGATCAGCGCGCGCACGCCGGCGCGGATCAGTGCGTGGTCATCTACCAGGAGTAAATTGCAGGTCACTCTAGAACCTTAGGGGGACTGGCCCGCTCGAGGGTGCGCGGCGCCCAGGGGAACAGCGCTTCGATCCGCGTGCCAAAGCCGGGTTGGCTATTGACCGTCAGCAGGCCGCCCAGTTGATCAATGCGCTCGGACATGCCCGCCATCCCGCTTTGCCCTGCAAGGCCTGGGTCGGTGGCGGGCGAGAAGCCCTGGCCGTCATCGCTGATAAACAGCGAGAGCCCCTGGGGCAAGCGTCGCAGGCGCACCAGCAGGTTGCGCGCCTGGGCGTGGCGCAGCATGTTGGTCACGGCCTCCTGGGTAATACGGAAGGCTGCCACGGCCATCTCTTCCGGAATCCCGGTCAGGCGTTGCTGGCATTCCAGGCTCCAGTGCACCGGGGTGTTTTCCAGGGTCTTGAGCAGGTGCGCGCGCAGGCTCGCTTCCAGGCCCAGGCTGGTGAGTTGCCGTGGGTTGAGAATGGCCGACACGTCGCGCACTTTGGCCAGGGTTTCGTTGAGGGTGTTGCACAGTACGCCGCACTGTTCCTGCAATTCTGTCGGGAGGCGGCGCTGCAGCCAATCGCTTTGCAGCTTGGCGGCGGTCAGCAATTGGCCGATATCGTCGTGCAATTCGCGGCTGAGGCGATGACGCTCGTTTTCCTGGACCTGCAACAGGCGGTCGGCCAACTCCTGGGGCTGGAACTTGATCGATTTACGCGAGCGCCATCGCTGCAGGCCCGCTGCGGCCAGGGCGGCGAGGTTGAGCAGCAGCAAAAATATCGGCAGCGGCGCTTCGTGGGCATACACCCACAGGCTGACCAGGGTCGCGCACAGGCACAGGCCAAGCGTGACCCAACGGGTAGTGCCCGGGGAGACGAACCTGGCGATAAGTGACTTGGGGCTGGCGTACATAGCAGATGGAGCCGATGGAGGTTCGCTGCGGGTAGACCGGTCATGACCGCTGGCCGGGCTCTGTTTGGAAAGCGAGTGAGTTGGGTGTTGGTTCGAGGGGCTTCTCGGATTTTCTTACATCTGGGGCAGCCACGTCGAGCGCGGTAATAGTACCACCAACAATTACCGTTGGTCGCCTGTGCAGTACTTAGTTCAGCGAGCCCAAGTTGTACTATTAAACGAGACTTGCATCGTTATTACCAATACAGGCTTATTGATAGTTGGCTGGCTAAATACCTTCCGCAGACTTAGTTGGTCGCCCGCTGGCGGCCTGGCTTAATCGCACGAAAGGTTTAGGAGGCGCAGTGCAAGGATTGGCGAAAGTGCGTGCCAGCGTCCTTCTGGGGAATCTGCTGGGCAACGGTTTCAATCAAGATGGTTTGCTCGGCGTCATCCAGGCTGAGTTTACCGGTCTTGATATCGATCAATTCCAACTGCCAGGCCAGTAGCGTCAGGCAGTCATGCAGGGCGGCAAGTGCCGCGTCGTGGAGTTGCATCGGGCTTTGGGCGTTGCTGATCAGGTCCTGGATGTGCCGGGAAAAATTGCCAATGGCTGGCAGCGCCATGGCATCGGCTTTTTCGGCAAGTTTGACCAAGCTGCTTTTCATGCAATCGATGGCGTCGTTATCGTTGCGGATCAAATGCAGGTGGCTCAGGCATTCCTCTGACTTGGCCAGCAGCATTTCTGCCTCCAGGAGGAACTCGGGAAGTGCGTCTTGCCACTCTTTACCGTCGTTCATCATGAAAGTCTCCACAACATACGGTCAGATAATGAGATGTAGCACCGTAGCAACGGCTTCAAACTAGCGCCGAAATATGACCGGAATCTGTAGTTCGTTTCTGAATTTTGAGTAGTACTTTTATTTGAGTGATCAGCGTCGCGATGGCTGGCGCTGCGTGCAGTGGAAACAACCAGGGGTGTTCGCATGACTTCGATTGCCCAGGCGATAACGCCTGGAAGGCCCTTGGGCCGCGGGCTTGCGATAGCAAACAAAAGCCTGACTCCATTCATGCAATGAGAATGGCGTCACATTAATGGCTATTGGATATTGCGAATATCAGGTTGGACCTGATTGCGACTAGGGGAATCCCCTATATGACGGAACCTTGTGACCGTTTGAGGGTCTGGCGGCGCCGCTTGACTCCCGGATGGGAGGTGATGCCAGTAAAGCATGATGTCAGTGTGACATCAATGCATTTACGTGGCATTTTACCCAGGGTCAAGGTCTGGCGCCGTCTGCCGATAACCTTCTCCAGTAGGCAGCAAATCTTTCAGCACACCCAGGAGTCTTCAATGGCTGGCATTCTCGACACGGTAGATCAACGCACGCAATTGGTGGGTGAGAATCGCCTGGAGATCCTCATGTTTCGCCTGGCCGGGCGTCAGTTGTTCGCGATCAACGTGTTCAAGGTGCAGGAAGTCCTGCAGTTGCCCAAGCTGACCCTGATGCCACAGCGCCACCCGTTTGTCTGCGGCGTGGTCAACCTGCGCGGCCAGACCCTGCCGGTGATCGACCTGTCCCAGGCCATCGGCATGCGTCCGCTGGTGCCGGGGCCCAACAGCACCATTATCGTTACCGAATACAACCGCTCGGTGCAGGCCTTCCTGGTGGGCGGCGTCGACCGCATCGTCAACATGACCTGGGAGTCGATCCTGCCTCCGCCGGCCAGCGCCGGTCGCCAGCACTACCTCACGGCCATCAGCAAGGTGGATGAGCAGTTGGTAGAAATCATCGACGTGGAAAAAGTCCTCGCCGAGATCGTGCCCTACAACGCCAAGGTCTCCCGGGAAAAACTCGAGGACCCGGTCCTCGAACGTGCCCGTGGCCGCGAAGTGTTGCTGGTGGATGACTCCAACGTGGCCCTGTCGCAACTGCGTGACACCCTGGGTCAACTGGGGGTGAAGATGCATATCGCCAGTGATGGCCTCAAGGCCTTGAACATGCTCAAGGCGTGGGCGGACAGCGGCCAGGTAATGACCGACAAGTTGCTGATGATCTTCACCGACGCCGAAATGCCCGAGATGGACGGCTACCGCCTGACCACCGAGATCCGCAACGACCCGCGCCTGCGTGGCCTCTATGTGGTGTTGCATACCTCGTTGTCCGGCAGCTTCAACGATTCGATGGTGAAGAAGGTCGGTTGCGACAACTTCCTCTCCAAATTCCAGCCCGACAAGTTGGTGGATGTGGTGCGCCAGCGCCTGATGCTGGACGAAGTCCCAGCCTGATACCTTCTGGCCACGTTGCCGACCGGGGAAGTTTTGATTCTGGCAGCGTGCTCGTATAGGGTGACGTTTTTGTTCACAGGAACCCAGGCTCATGCTTCGTCTCAGCGCGTTGTATCGGTACCCCTTGAAGTCGGGCAAGGCAGAGACCTTGGCGCATATCGGCCTGGATAAACTGGGGCTGGACGGGGATCGACGCTGGATGTTGGTGGACGAGGCCAGCGGGCGCTTCCTGACCCAGCGCGCAGTAGCGCAGATGAGTCAGTTGTCGGCCCTCTGGAACGGCGCTGGAGGCCTGACCTTGAGTGCTGCTGGCCAGCCCACGCTGGACGTGGCATTGCCCGGCGCTGACGCCGAGTTGCGCGGTGTGACCATCTGGCGCGACACCCTGCGGGTTCCCGATGCCGGCGATGAAGCCGCGCGTTGGGTCAGCGACTTTGTCGGCAAACCGACCCGCCTGGTGCAGGTGCCCCTGGAGCGCGCGCGCACCACGGCGGCCGGCTATGGCAAGGATGATGACCAGGTGGCATTCGCCGACGGTTTCCCGCTATTGCTGATCGGCCAGGCGTCCCTCGACGACTTGTCGCAGCGCATCGGCCGGCCCATGGAAATGCTGCGCTTTCGCCCCAACCTGGTGATCGAAGGCAGTGAGGCCTTTGCCGAGGACGGCTGGAAGCGCCTGCGCATCGGGGAGGTAGAGTTCCGGGTGGTCAAGTCCTGCTCGCGGTGCATCCTCACCACCATCGACCCGGCAACGGGTGAGCGCAGCGCCGACCGCCAGCCGCTGGCGACCCTGGAAACCTACCGCAAGGAGCCCGATGGCGTGATGTTCGGCCAGAACCTGGTCAATGACGGGGTGGGCCACCTGGAAGTCGGTATGCCGGTGACGATCCTCGAGTAACCCAGTCCCCATGAAAAATGCCCGTCTCAGCGAGACGGGCATTTTTTGTGCGCGGGAAAGGCTTAGCCGCGGTATTCGCACAGGTAGGCGGTGTCTACAGCCACCTTGAGCTGGAACTTGCTGTCGGCAGGCACATTGAACTGGCTGCCGGCGGCGAAGGTTTCCCAGCTGTCGCTGCCTGGCAGCTTGACGGTCAGCGCGCCCGAGACCACGTGCATGATTTCACGCTGGGCGGTGCCGAACTCGTATTCACCCGGGGCCATGACGCCGATGGTCGCCGGACCTTCAGGGGTGCCGAAGGCGATCGACTTGACGGTGCCGTCGAAGTACTCATTGACTTTGAACATGGGTGAATCCTCGAAAAAAGGGGCAAGAAAGGTCGGCCAGTATGCCTTCTACACGGGCAAAATCAACGGCAGCAAACGCGCCGTATTGCGCGCATCTTCCAGTGCCCGGTGTTGCTGGCCGTTGAACTGCATGCCCGCCAGTTGCAAGGCGCCATTGAGCCCCAATGGCTTGTCCAGGCGCCGGGCCTTGGCGAAGCGTTGCTTGAGGTTCACATGGGGCGTCTGGGCCAGCACGCTGGCCAGGCCATGGCGCTGCCACTCCAGTTCCAGTTGCTGGCGATCATAGTCGCCCCAACTGGCCCAGCTTTCCAGGCGCGGATGATGCTGGCCCAGCCAGCGCTCAAACAGTGGCCAGACCTCGGTCAAGGGCGCCGCGCTGTCGATATTGGCCTGGCTGATGTGCGTCAACTGGCGGCAGAAGGGTGTCAACAACGGCCGGCGCAAGGGCCGCACGAAGCGCTGGAAATGGTCCAGCTCGCGGCCCTGGCGGTTGACCAGGCTCACGCCGATCTCGATGATTTCCATCTCCGACACGGGCCAGCCGCCGTCATCCGTTGTGGCTTCAAGATCAATAATCAGCCAATCAGGCATCGCAGGTTCCCGTACTCATCCCTTTCTGATGGGGATAGAGCGTAGCCAAGCCTGGTAGTTCCGCCCAGGGCTACTCGATCTGCAGCAATACCTGGCGATTACGCACTTGATCGCCGGCGGTGACTGCAATGGCCTTGACCACCCCATCGATCCCTGCCTTGAGCGGGTGCTCCATTTTCATCGCTTCAAGCACCAGCAACAGTTGGCCCTTGCTCACCACATCCCCCTCCTGCACCTGCAGCAGGGTGATGGCACCGTCCATCGGCGCCTTGACCGTGCCGCTGCTGGCGGCCGCTTCCCGACTGGCCACGGTTTGCGTCTGGTTGCTCACGCACAGGCTGTGACCTGAGTACAACAGCCAGAGCTGGGAGCCTTGCAGGTGATAGGCAAGCCGCCGCCGGATGCCGTTGATGACCAGGCTGGCCCAACGCCCGTCGCTGCCCTTGATGTGGATATCGACAGCGCCGACTTGCACGTGATCGTCCGCCAATACCCGCACGCTGACCTCATGACGCTGCTCATCAACACCCAGGCGATAGGTCCAGGGCACGCTGGCATTGTTGCGCCAGCCCGCCAGGGCAGGGTGATGCGCTGCCGCGCTGTGCCGATAGAACAGTGCGGCGGCCACTGCCAGTTGTTCGTCGCTGATGGCGGGGCGGGCAATGGCGCTGAAGTGTTCGGCGATGAACCCGGTGCTGAAATCCACCGCGACAAACTGCGGATGCTCGAGCAAGTCCACCAGTAAGCGCTGATTGCTGGCGATCCCCAGCAGAACGCAGTCCTGCACCGCGCGCAGCAGCTTGCGCCGGGCCTCTTCGCGGGTGGCGCCGTGGGCGATGATCTTGCCCAGCATCGGGTCATAAAACGGGCTGATGCGCTGGGAGGCCAGCAAGCCATGATCGACCCGCACCCCGGCAGCCGGCTCCCAGCGCAGCACCTCGCCGGTTTGTGGCAGGAAACCCTGGGCCGGGTCCTCGGCGTACAGGCGCACCTCCATGGCGTGCCCGCTCAGCGTCACTTGCTCCTGGCGCAAGGGCAGGGGCTGGCCGGCGGCGATTTGCAGTTGCCAGTCCACCAGGTCCAGGCCGGTGATCAGTTCGGTGACCGGGTGTTCCACCTGCAGGCGGGTGTTCATCTCCAGGAAATAGAAGCGTCCGTCCCGGTCCAGCAGGAACTCCACGGTGCCGGCGCCGACATACTCCACGGCGCGCCCGGCCTTGAGCGCCGCTTCGCCCATGGCCTGGCGCAGCTCGCTGGTCATGACTGGGCAGGGCGCTTCTTCGATGACCTTCTGATGGCGGCGCTGCACCGAACAATCACGCTCGCCCAGGTAGATCAGGTTGCCGTGGGCGTCGCCGAACAGCTGGATTTCCACATGGCGCGGCGCGATCAGTGCCTGCTCCAGAATCAACTCGTCGCTGCCAAAGGCATTGAGGGCTTCGGAGCGTGCGGTGTGCAGTTGTTCGAGCAACTGCGCAGCCGTGTGCACCAGGCGCATGCCGCGTCCGCCGCCGCCGGCACTGGCCTTGATCATCAGTGGGTAACCGATGCGCTCGGCTTCGCTTTGCAGGGTGGCGTCGTCCTGCGCGCTGCCCTGGTAGCCAGCAATACACGGCACACCAGCGGCGAGCATGGCGATTTTCGACAGGCGCTTGCTGCCCATCAACTCGATGGCGTGGGCACTGGGCCCGATGAACACCAGGCCGGCGGCGAGGCAGGCCTTGGCGAACTCCGGGTTTTCCGAGAGAAAGCCATAGCCTGGGTGCACCGCGTCCGCGCCGGTGAGGCGTGCGGCCTCGAGGATGGCCGGGATGTTCAGGTACGACTGCTGCACCGGGGCTGGGCCGATGTTCACGGCTTCGTCGGCCATGTGTACGTGCAGGGCGTCGGCGTCGGCCTCGCTATAGACCGCCACGGTGCGGTAGCCCAGGGCTTGGGCGGTGCGCTGGATCCGGCAGGCGATTTCGCCGCGGTTGGCGATCAGTATTTTATTGAAACTGGGCATTTTCGGTCCCTGTTTGATTGGTTGCGCAGGTGCTGGCTTGTGGGGGAGCTGGCTGCCCGCGATTGCATCATCTCGGTATCCCTGACAGACCGAGGTGCCCGCATCGCAGGCAAGCCAGCTCCCACAGGGAATGTGGTGTTTTCAAGATCAACTCACCCACCTGGCCTTGCGCTTCTCAACAAACGCCCGCGTCCCCTCGATTCCTTCTTCCCCGGTCACCGCCTCAGCAAACCAATCGGCAGCCTGGTCCAGCAGCAGTTCCAACGGTTGATCCAGGCTCTGGAGCAACAGCGCCTTGGTCCGCGCATTGGCGCGCGGTGCACAACGCAATACCTGCCCCAACACCTCATCCAGGCGCTGCGCCAACCCTTGGGGGTCATGCTCGACAAAATGCACCAGCCCCAGGCGCTGCGCCTCGACCCCGTCAAACCGCGCCGCAGTCAGCGCCAGGCGCCGGGCCTGGGTCAGGCCGATGCGCCGCACCACAAACGGCGCAATCTGCGCCGGCAGCACGCCCAAACTGGTTTCCGGCAAGCCGAACTGCGCCTGGTGATCGGTGATGGCGATGTCACTGACACACGCCAGGCCAAACCCACCGCCCAGCACCGCGCCCTGCAACACCACAATCACCACCTGCGGCAGCGCTTCGACTTCCTGCAACAGCGCGCCAAACACCCGGTTCAGATCACGCAAGCCTTCACGGCTGCCCGCACCGCTCATGTCCTTGATATCGCCGCCTGCACAGAAGTGCCCGCCGGCACCACTGATCACCAATGCCCGCACCTGCTCGTCAGGCGCGACATCCGCCAGTACTGCGCGCAGTTCGCTGACCATCTGCACGCTCATGGCATTGCGGCTCTGCGGGCGGTTGAGGGTGATGTGCAGCACGCCGTTGTGCGGTTCCAGCACCAGGGTTTCACAGGCCTTCACGACTTTTTCCCCGGCAGCGTGCCCATCAGTTTGCAGATGATCCCCAGCATGATCTCGTCGGCGCCGCCACCAATCGACACCAGGCGCACATCGCGATAGGCGCGGGCCACCGGGTTGTCCCACATAAAGCCCATGCCGCCCCAGTATTGCAGGCAGCTGTCGCTGACTTCGCGGCCCAGGCGCCCGGCCTTGAGCTTGGCCATCGAGGCCAGCCGCGTCACGTCCTGGCCCTTGATGTATTGCTCGGTGGCCTGGTAGACCAGCGCGCGCAGGCATTCGATCTCGGTGGACAGCTCGGCCAGGCGAAAGTGGATCACCTGGTTGTCGATCAGGGCCTTGCCGAAGGTCTGGCGTTCCTTGCAGTAGGCGATGGTGCTGTCGACGCAGGCCTCCAGGCCCTTGATCATATTGGCCGCGCCAAACAGCCGTTCCTCCTGAAATTGCAGCATTTGCATCATGAACCCCGCGCCTTCATGGCCGATGCGGTTGCGCTGGGGCACGCGCACATCATCGAAAAACACCTGGGCGGTTTCCGAGCTGTGCATGCCGAGTTTTTCCAGGGGCGGGCTGACGCTGATCCCGGGGGTGTTCATCGGCACCATGATCAGCGACTTGTTGATATGGGGCTTGCCGTCCGAGGTATTGGCCAGCAGGCAGATAAAGTCGGCGCTGGGGGAGTTGGTGATCCACATCTTGCTGCCGTTGATCACGTAGTCGTCGCCGTCCTTGCGGGCGTGAGTTTTCAAGCCGGCCACGTCGGAGCCGGCACCGGTTTCGGAGACGCCGATGCAGCCCACTTGTTCGCCGCTGATGGCCGGGCGCAGGAACTCATCGCGCAGCTCATCGGAGCCAAAACGTGCGAGGGCCGGGGTGCACATATCGGTCTGCACGCCGATGGACATGGGGATACCGCCACAGCGGATGGTGCCGAACTCTTCGGCGGCGACAATCGAGTAGCTGTAGTCCAGGCCCATGCCGCCGAACTTCTCAGGCTTGGAAATGCCCAGCAGGCCGAGGTCGCCGGCCTTGCGGAAAATCTCGTGGATGGGAAAGCGCCCGGCTTTTTCCCAGTCGTCGACGTGGGGGTTGATCTCGCGTTCGACAAAACCCCGTACGGTACGGCGCAGCTCTTCGTGTTCCTGGGTGAAGATCATTTTTATTGTTCTCCTGATCGTTAAAAGCGCGCGGCGCCGAAGCTGTTGGGTTGCAATTGGCGCACCTGGGCTTGCTGGCAGATATCCAGCAGGTAGCCCAGCAGCGTGCGGGTGTCCCGCGGGTCAATCAGCCCGTCGTCCCACAGGTTGGCGCTGCCATACAGGGCCGTGGATTGGCTATCGAGTTTCTGCGCGGTGACCTGTTCGAGCATGTCGAGCACCTTGGGGTCGGGCACCAGGCCGTCTTTCAACTGCTTGGCCTCGGTGACAATGCGCAGCACCTTGCCGGCCTGGGCGCCGCCCATCACGGCGGTGCGGCTGTTGGGCCAGGCGAAGATAAAGCGTGGGTCCAGGCCACGGCCGCACATCGCATAGTTGCCGGCGCCGTAGGAACCGCCGACCACCACCGTGAGCTTGGGCACGCGGGCATTGGCCACCGCCTGGATCATCTTCGCGCCGTGCTTGATCACGCCTTGCTGTTCGGATTCGGTGCCCACCATAAAACCGGTGGTGTTGTGGAAAAACAGCAGCGGCGTCTGGCTCTGGTCGCACAGCTGGATAAATTGCGCGGCCTTGCTCGCGCCCTTGGGCGTGATCGGGCCGTTGTTGCCGATAAACCCGCAGGCCCGGCCCTGGATCTGCAAGTGACCGCAGACGGTGTGGGCATCGAACTCGCCCTTGAACTCCAGGAAGTTGGAGGCGTCGGCGATACGCGCGATGATTTCCCGTACGTCGTAGGGTTTTTTCGGGTCCTCGGGGATCAAGCCCAGCAGTTCCTCAATCGCATACAGCGGCTCGGCATAGGCCCGCGCCGGCTGGGGCGGCAGCCGGTCGTCCCAGGGCAGCAGGCTGACAATCTCGCGCACGATACGCACCCCATCGGCGTCGTTTTGTGCCAGGTATTCGGCGGTGCCGGCGGTTTGCGCATGCATCAGGGCGCCGCCCAGTTCCTCGTCGGTGGCCACTTCGCCGGTGGCGGCCTTGAGCAGCGGCGGGCCGGCCAGGAACAGCTTGGCCTTGCCGCGCACCACCACCACGTAATCCGAAAGCCCCGGCTGATAGGCCCCGCCGGCCGTAGCCGAGCCGTGCACCACGGTGATCTGCGGCAGGCCCATGGCCGACATCCGCGCCTGGTTGGCAAAGCTGCGCGCGCCTTCGACGAAAATCTCCGCTGCGTAATTCAGGTTGGCGCCGCCGCTTTCGGCCAGGGTCACCACCGGCAGTTTGTTCTCCATGGCGATCTGTTGCAGGCGCAGGGATTTCTTCAGGCCGCTGGGGGATATCGTCCCGCCCTTGATTGCGCTGTTATTGGCCACCACCAGCAGGCGCACGCCGCTGACATAACCGATACCGGCAATCAGCCCACCACCGGCGGCGCTGCCGTCCTTGTCGTCGTGCAGCTTATAGCCGGCCAGGCTCGCCAGTTCGAGGAAGGGCGCGCCGGGGTCGAGCAACAGGTTGAGGCGCTCACGGGGCAGCAGTTGACCGCGCTTGTCGAACTTGCCCTTGGCCTCGGCGGCCTTGTCCAACAGGTTCTGTTCCAGTTGGCGCAGGTGGTTGATGGCGCTGAGCATGGCCTCGCGGTTCTGGGCGAACTGCGGGCTGTGGGTGTCGAGTTGGGAGTCGATGACCGGCATGGTTTATTGGCCCTCCTTGAGCACATCCGGCAGGTAGGCGCGGTGAAAACCATTGAACGACGGGCTCGGCGGCTGGGCCTTGTGCAGCGGCCAGGCGCGGCTGCCGAGGCTGGCCGCACCGTCGATGCGCAGCGTGCTGCCGCTGACGAACGCTGCGGCGGGGCTGAGCAAAAACACAATCGCCGCGCTGACTTCCGATTCGGTGCCAATGCGCTTGAGTGGCACATGTTCGCGCAGGGTCGGGATCACTGCCTTGAATGCGCCTTCGTAGGTGTCCATGCCGCTGGAGGCGATCCAGCCCGGCGCCACTGCGTTGACCCGCACCCCGGCGTAACCCCACTCGAACGCGGCGGTCTTGGTGAAGTTGTCCATCCCCGCGCGCGCCGCGCCCGAGTGGCCCATACCGGGCATGCCGCCCCACATGTCGGCGAGCATGTTGACGATGGCACCGCCGTGTTTGCTCATCGACTGATTGAACACTTCCCGCGCCATCAGGAAACCGCCCACCAGATTGGTGCGCAACACGGTTTCAAAACCTTTTTGATTGATCGACGCCAGGGGCGAGGGGTATTGGCCGCCCGCATTGTTCACCAGGCCGTGGATCGGCCCGTGCGCTTCGATGACCTGGCTGACCAGTGCCTTCACTGCCTCTTCATCGCGAATATCACAGGCCTGCCAACTGGCGCGGCCACCGTCCTCGCTGATTTCCTGGGTGACCTGTTGCAGTTTTTCCGGCTTGCGCCCCACCAGCACCATATGGGCGCCGAGTGCCGCCAGCTCATGGGCGGTGCAACGGCCAATCCCGCTGCCGCCGCCGGTGACGATAATGGTTTGCCCCTGGAACAGGTCGGCTTTGAAGATCGAGTCGAAGGCCACGGCAGGAGTTCCTTAGGTGAGTTGATCGGCGAGGTGACGGGGCACGGCAATCGGGATTTCCAGCAGTTGCTGGGCAAAGGCCTTGCCTTGCGGGTCGATGCGCAGGCTGGCGATACCGCCGCCGCCCAGGGCGTTTTCCAGGAGGAAGTTGAGGCTGTGGCTGCCGGGCAGGTACCAGCGCTCGACGCGCCCGTGCAGCGGGTCGAGCACATGGCTCATCCAGTCGACGATCACCTCCGGGGTCAATGCTTCGGCGATCCACGGCAGGTATTCGGGCCGCCGCGCAATCACGCCAATATTGCTGTGATTGCCCTTGTCACCGGAGCGCGCCACGGCCAGTTTGACCAGGGGCACGCTGGCATCGGCGCGGCCTTCGGGCTTGGGCGGGTCGAGGGGCGCGCGGGGCGTACCCAGGGCCGCGCTGGCAGGCAGTTCGCAGGGGTGGGACTGGCCCTGGAAGTCGACGCTCAGACGGCACGCGCTCTTGTCGATCAGGAATGAAAACAGGCGGATCAGTGGGTACACCGTGGGCCTGCCGCCGACAATGCCGGTCAGGCCCGGCGCCATGCCGGTGGCTGCCTGGGCGATTTCCCGGGCGAACAGCACCAGCGCCTGTTTGCTGGGGTGGCGCACCGCCAGCTTGAGCACCACTTCGCGGCAGTCCTGGCGCCGGGCGTGGGCGCCGTAGGTGGCTTCGCTGCCGAGCAATTCAATGTTGACCTCGCTGTAGGGCGCCCAGCCGCGTTGGCTGAACAGCTGCGAGGTCTTGTTGATGATCGCCTGGCTGACCCGCTCGGCCTTGGCCACCGCATCGATGCCGGCCAGCAGGCAACTGGCGGTGCAGCGAAAACCGTCGGGGTAGGTGGCGCTGACTTTGTACTGGTCGGTGGGTGCCAGGCCCTTGGCGCCGCGCAGGCGCACGCGGTTTTCGCCTTGTTGTTCCAGGGTGACCTGGCTGAAGTCGCAGATCACATCCGGCAGCAGATAGGCGCGCGGGTCGCCGATTTCATACAGCAGTTGTTCGGCGACGCTCAGTTGGCTGATCAGGCCGCCTGTGCCCGGCACTTTGCTGACGGTGAACTGGCCGTCGGCGCTGACTTCGACAATCGGGAAACCGATGTGCTCGTAGTCCGGCACCTGGCGCCAATCGGTGAAGTTGCCGCCGGTGCACTGCGCGCCACATTCAATGATATGCCCGGCCAGCGCGGCCTGGGCCAGGTGGTCGTAGTCCTGCCACGCCCAGTTGAATTCATGCACCAGGGCCGCGCTGACCACCGCGCTGTCCACCACGCGCCCGGTGATGACGACATCGGCGCCCAGTTGCAGGGCCTGGACGATGCCCGGCGCGCCAAGGTAGGCGTTGGTCGACACGCACATCGCCGGCAACGGCGCGCCGCTGAACATATCCTCGATGCCCTGCAGTTGCTTGAACTGCGGTTGCAGGTCGTCGCCCAGCACCACGGCGATTTTCAGCGGCACCCGGGCCTGGTCGCAGGCGGCCTGCAAGGCGGCGGCGCAGGCCTGGGGGTGGATGCCACCGGCGTTGCTGATCACCCGGATGCCCTGGCGCTGGATATCGCCGAGCAAGGGCGCCAGCACTTCGATGAAATCCGTGGCGTAGCCGGCCTGGGGGTCTTTGATCCGCGCCCCGGCGAGGATCGACATCGTCACTTCCGCCAGGTAGTCGAACACCAGGTAGTCCAGCGCGCCGCCTTGCACCAACTGCGCGGCGGCGGTACTGGTGTCGCCCCAGAATGCACTGGCGCAGCCGATACGAACGGTCTTGTCCATGGGAAGTCCTTCTCTGGAAAATCGCTGGGTCGAGACTACCAAGCAAGCGCTTGGTTTGTAAACTGGGAGCACAACTTCTGCCCAAGCGCTTGCTTGGGTGGCTGTCACGGCCTAAATTGCCGGCCATGACGCAATCAAAGTAGTTGAGGAGAGCAGCATGGACGAGCAAAAAGCCCTGGAGGTAATGCGCAGCATGGTGGACGGCGGGCAACTGACCGACCCCGACAGCGCCCGGGGCAAGCTGCTGCAGACCGCGGCTCACCTGTTTCGCAACAAGGGTTTTGAACGCACCACCGTGCGTGACCTGGCCAGTGCGGTGGGGATCCAGTCCGGCAGCATCTTTCACCACTTCAAGAGCAAGGACGAAATCCTGCGGGCGGTGATGGAGGAAACCATCCACTACAACACCGCGATGATGCGCGCCTCCCTGGCCCAAGCGAGCAATGTGCGCGAGCGGGTGCTGGCGCTGATTCGCTGCGAGTTGCAGTCGATCATGGGGGGCAGCGGCGAAGCCATGGCGGTGCTGGTGTACGAATGGCGTTCGCTGTCGGCAGAAGGGCAGGCCCAGGTGCTGGCGTTGCGCGATGTCTACGAAGACATCTGGCTGCAAGTGCTGGGCGAGGCCAAGCAGGCGGGTTATATCAAGGGCGACGTGTTTATCACCCGGCGTTTCCTGACCGGGGCGTTGTCCTGGACCACGACCTGGTTCCGCGCCCAGGGCAGCATGACCCTCGAACAATTGGCCGACGAGGCGTTGCTGCTGGTGCTCCAGGCCGATTAAGCGGGGAGCGCAGGTCATTAATTGTCGGGTAGAAAGTTGTCTCTACAGGCAAAAACGCCTAGCTTAGCGAGATTCAGATTTGAACGGTGCGTGCCTGATGTTTTCGCCATGGCGGCTGGCTGCAGGACTTACAGTGTTGGCGATGGGCACCTTGTGGCAGACGCAGGTTTGGGCGGCCCAATTGGTACGGATCGGTGCCGCGCATTTTCCGCCGTATACCGTGCGCCCGGAGCAGGGTGCCGACACCGGGTTGCTGCCGCAACTGCTGGAGGCACTGAACCGTGCGCAGAGTGACTACCAGTTTGTACTGGTACCCACTTCCATCCCCCGGCGCTTTCGTGATTTCGAGCAGGGTCGGGTCGACATGGCCATCTTCGAGAACCCGCAGTGGGGATGGCAGGATATTGCCCATACCAGCGTTGACATGGGCCTGGAGGACGCCGAGATTTTCGTCGCCCAGCGCCAGTCCGGTCGTGACCAGGCGTATTTCGCCGACCTCAGGGGCAAGCGCCTGGCGGTGTTCAGCGGTTATCACTACGCCTTTGCCAACTTCAACCCCGACCCCAAGGCCATGGCCGCGCAGTTCAACGCCACGTTGACCTATTCCCATGACAGCAACTTGCTGATGGTCACCCGTGGCCGCGCGGATATCGCCCTAGTGACGCGCTCCTACCTCAGCGACTTCATGGTGCGCAATGTCGACACCGCCGGGCAGTTCCTGGTGTCGGAGCGCATTGATCAGGTCTACCACCACTATGCATTGCTGCGGCCCAAGGCGGCGATCAGCGGCCCGGCGTTTGCCGCGTTGCTCAAGGGCCTGCGCGACAGCGGCGAACTGGTGAAGATCTTCGAACCGTACCGCATCGATGTGCTGCCGGTGGCTGACGCGCCCTGATCGCGACACCTGCGCCTTAAATTTTTGCGGCTGGTTCACGTCACTTCGTCTAACTGTCGACGATTACCGTGAGCCCCTTCCATGCCCAATCCCCAAGATTTGTCAGCCCTGCCACTGCCGGCAGGGCCCGCCCTGAATGCAGATGAAAGCGATAGCCGCCTGACCCTGACCCTTGCAGGCCAGCCCCTGGTGCGCCTGCGCCTGGAGCGCGGCGACGCGTTGCACCTGCATTTGCAAAACCCCGCTGAGGTGCCGTCGGTACAGGCCGTGTGGGCCGCGTGTTACTGGCTGTTTGCACGGGAGCCTGGGCGCCAGCAACTCTTCTGGCACCTCGAACACGCCCCGGATGAGGCCCTGCGCAGCGGCCTGCTGCTGGCCACGGACGTGGCGGGGCAGTTGCGTTGCGAGCGCACGCTGTTCTGGCAATTGCCACAGCCCTGGCTGGGCCAGCCGTCGAGCGGTGCCTATCCACAGCAGATGATCTTCAGCACGGGCAAGCGCCACCCGCTGCGTGCGCCCAAGCCGCAGGGTGAAGTCTACCGACGTTTTGACGCACGCCTGGGCGCGTGGATCTCACTGCGCACGCTGGAGATCGATGTGGACCTGGCTCGCTTCAATCGCTGGCAGAACAGCGCGCGGGTCGCCAACTTCTGGCAGGAAAGCGGCAGCCTGGAGCAACACCGTGACTATCTGCACAAGCTTGCCGCCGACCCGCATACCCTGACCCTGATCGGCTGTTTCGACGATGAGCCCTTTGCCTATTTCGAGGCGTATTGGGCCAAGGAAGATCGCATCGCGCCGTTCTATGACGTAGACGACTACGACCGCGGTATCCACATGCTGGTGGGTGAGGAGCATCATCGCGGGCCGCACAAGGTTGCCAGTTGGCTGTCGGCGCTGGTGCACTACCTGTTTCTCGACGACCCGCGCACCCAGCGCGTGGTAGCCGAGCCCAGGGCCGACAATGGGAAGATGATCGGGCATATGCAGAACCAGTGCTTCCACTGCGAGAAGGAATTCGATTTCCCCCACAAGCGCGCGGCGCTGATGATTCTGGGGCGGGAGCGGTTTTTTGAGCGGTGTGGGTTGGCCTGAGATCTTCGGGGCAATGAAGATCAAATGTGGAGGCGGGCTTGTCGGATCGCCGCATCGCCGCGAAGACGTCGGCCCAGCAAACATTGATGTTGCCTGACCCACTGCTTTCGCGGCGATGCGGCGATCCGACAAGCCCGCTCCCACACAAGCTCACCCCTCATTGCATTTGCCCGGTGGTTAGACCCGTCGGGCAAAGGTATCGCTATGGGTTCCCGACACCTTGCGGCAGTGCACCAGCGCATCGCGGATCATAAAGTTGACCAGGGTCGGCGACACGCCCAGTTCCTTGGCAATGTCCTTCTGCGGCACGCCATGCAGGCGGTACATCTCGAACGCGTAGCGCGTGCGCTGGGGCAGTTCGGTCAGGGCGTCGGCGATGTTTTCCAGGGTGGAAAAATTGATGTGCGAGGTTTCCGGTGAAGCGCCATGAATAACCACATTCAAGCCTTCCTCTTCCGTCCCGGAATATTTCAGTTCCAGGGCCTGTTTACGGTAGTGGTCGATAGCCAGGTTGCGCACGATCTGGAACAGATAACTCAGCTGCGCCTTGAACGATGAGGTGATCTGCGGCGCCGATTGCAGTCTGAAGTAGGCGTCCTGCACTACGTCTTCGGCGCGGGAACGGCAGCCGGTAATGCGCGCCGCGATCTTGACCAGGATCAGCCGGTTATCGACAAACGCCTGGAGTAACGGTGAATCGCACCTGCTTGTGGATACTTGTTCCGTCATGGAAATCACCTTGCTGCAAATGAGGTTAGTGGAGGGCATCCCTGCTGAGGCCTCCTACACATCGGGCAACAAATTATTCTTAATGATAATGATTGTCAAATGAGAAGTGGAACTAATCTTATACCGAAATGCAAACTGTGAGGTGCATCTCTTTGTGTGCGGGCCCCGGCCTGCAGACTAATTATTTTGCCGTGCCATCCGTTCTCATTGGTGACAGGCCAGCCAACACGCCGGCCATGGATTTGCACCCGGAGGACGACGACATGCGTTTGTATCGCGAGAACCCAGCGTTCCAGGCAGGGGTGGTCTGAGATGAGCACGTCGACCCGCTTGCGCCTGTTTTGCCTGCCCTATTCGGGCGCCAGCGCCATGTTCTACAGCCGCTGGCGCCGGGCGTTGCCCGAGTGGTTGCAGGTGTGCCCGCTGGAGTTGCCAGGGCGTGGCATGCGCATGGACGAACCCTTGCAGCGCGATATCAAGGCGCTCGCCGCGCAATTGGCCGGCGAGATCAGCGCCGAACTCGATGGCCCCTATGCCTTGTTCGGCCACAGCCTCGGTGGCCTGCTGGCGTTCGAACTGGCCCACGCCCTGCGCGAACGCGGCCTGCCTGCGCCGCTGGCGTTGTTTGCCTCGGCCACCGCCGGCCCGGCGCGCCGGGATGTCAGTGAATATGCCGAGGAAAAAGACGACACCCAACTGATCGAGCGCCTGCGCACGCTCAAGGGCACCCCCGAGGACGCCCTGGCCAACCGCGAGTTGATGCAGCTGACATTGCCGATCCTGCGCGCCGACTTCCTCTTGTGCGGCAGCTTCCAGTACGGCGAGCGCGAGCCGCTGTCGATGCCGATCCATGTATTTGGTGGCAAGCAGGATGACGTGCGCGCCGACGAATTGCTCGACTGGCAGGAAGACACTGCCAGCGGTTTCTCCCTGGACATGTTCGAGGGGCACCACTTCTTCCTGGTGCAGCAGCAAAGCTCGCTGCTGCGCTGCGTGCGGCGCTACGCCGACGAACATTTGACCCGCTGGCGCCATGGCGCTGCACGGCGGGCGGCCCTGGCGACCGGCTGAACACGCCGCCACACGCCCACGCCCTCTATCCCCGATTTCCCCGTAAGCCGATTTCAGGCAGGAACCCCTCATGATGGACGCCTTCGAACTTCCCCGTACCCTGGTCCAGTCCCTCCAGCGCCGTGCCGCGCAGACGCCGGACCAGGTGGCCCTGCGCTTCCTGGCCGAGTCCGCCGACGACACCGTGGTGCTCAGCTACCGTGACCTGGACCTGCGCGCCCGCACCATCGCCGCCGCCTTGCAGGCCTCGGCCGGCCCGGGCGAGCGTGCGGTGCTGCTGTTCCCCAGCGGCCCGGACTATGTCGCGGCGTTCTTTGGTTGCCTGTACGCCGGGGTGATCGCGGTGCCGGCTTATCCGCCGGAGTCCACCCGCCGTCATCACCAGGAGCGGTTGCTGTCGATCATCGCCGATGCCGAGCCAACCCTGTTGCTGACCAGCAGCGGCTTGCGCGACGCCCTGGGGCAGATCCAGGCAGCGCCGCCGTTGCTCTGCGTGGATGAACTGCACAGCGAACTCGCTGCCGATTGGGTTGCGCCACACCTGCAGGACGACGATATCGCCTTCCTGCAATACACCTCCGGCTCCACCGCCTTGCCCAAAGGCGTGCAAGTCAGCCACGGCAACCTGGTGGCCAACGAAGTACTGATCCGTCGCGGCTTTGGCATCGACCTCAACCCCGATGACGTGATTGTCAGCTGGCTGCCGCTGTACCACGACATGGGCTTGATTGGCGGCCTGTTGCAACCGATCTTCAGTGGCGTGCCGTGTGTGTTGATGTCGCCCGCATACTTCCTTGGCCGGCCCTTGCGCTGGCTGGAAGCGATCAGCCAATACCGCGGGACCATCAGCGGCGGCCCGGATTTCGCCTACCGCCTGTGCAGCGAGCGGGTCAGCGACTCGGCCCTCGAGCGCCTCGACCTGAGCCATTGGCGCGTGGCCTATTCCGGTTCCGAGCCGATCCGCCTGGACACCCTGGAACGCTTCGCCGAGAAATTCGCCCGGTGTGGCTTTACCCCCAGCAACTTCTTTGCCTCCTATGGCCTGGCCGAGGCGACTCTGTTTGTCGCCGGTGGTACCCGTGGCCATGGCATCCCGGCCTTGCGCCTGGACGAACAGGCGCTGGCCGCCAACCGGGCGGAGCCTGGGCAGGGCAGTGCGATCATGAGCTGCGGCAGCAGCCAGCCCGAACATGGGGTGCTGATCGTCGAGCCCCATACCCTGGCCGAACTGGCCGACAACTGCGTCGGCGAAATCTGGGCCACCGGCCCGAGCATTGCCCACGGTTACTGGCGCAACCCCGAAGCCACCGCCAAGACGTTCGTGCAGCACGCCGGTCGCACCTGGTTGCGTACCGGTGACCTGGGCTTTATGCGCGGCGGCGAGGTGTTTATCACCGGGCGCCTGAAAGACCTGCTGATCGTGCGCGGGCACAACCTGTACCCCCAGGACATCGAGCAAACCGTCGAGCGCGAAGTGGAAGTGGTGCGTAAGGGCCGTGTCGCCGCGTTTGCGGTGAATGACCAGGGCCTGGAAGGCATCGGCATCGCCGCAGAAATCAGCCGCAGCGTGCAGAAAATCCTGCCGCCCGAGGCCCTGGTCAAAGCCATTCGCCAGGCCGTGGCCGAGGCCTATCAAGAAGCGCCGTGCGTGGTGGTGCTGCTCAATCCCGGCGCTTTGCCGAAAACCTCCAGTGGCAAGGTCCAGCGCTCGGCCTGCCGCACCCGCTTGGCCGATGGCAGCCTCGACAGCTACGCGCAGTTCCCTGGCCAGGCCGTGCAGGCGGGTGATGAGGCGCTTGCGTCGGGGTTGCAACAGCAGATCGCCGCGATCTGGTGCGAACAGTTGCAGGTCGCACAAGTGGCGGCCGATGATCACTTCTTCTTGCTCGGCGGTAACTCCATCAGCGCCACCCAGGTAGTCGCCCGCCTGCGCGAGACCCTGGGCCTGGAACTCAATTTGCGCCTGCTGTTCGAGGCGCCGGTGCTGGCTGATTTCGCCGCCAGCGTCGGCCAATTGCAACAGGACGGTGGCGTGGCCCAAGGCGCAATCAGCGCTTTGTCACGCCAGCAGGATATGCCGCAATCCCTGGCGCAGAACCGCCTGTGGATCACCTGGCAATTGGACCCGCACAGCAGCGCCTACACCATCCCCGGTGCCCTGCGCCTGCGCGGCGAGCTGGACGAAGACGCGCTGCACGCAAGCTTCGCGCAATTGATCCAGCGCCATGAGGCGCTGCGCACACGTTTCTATGAGCGCGACGGCCAGGCCATGCAGTGTGTCGATGCCCAGCGCGAGTTTGCCGTGCAAGTCATCGACCTGCGCGACTTGCCCGTGGCCGAGCGTGAAGCCCGCGCCGCGCAGATCCGCGAGGACGAGGCGCGCACCCAGTTCGACCTGGAACAGGGTCCGCTGCTGTGGGTCACCCTGTTGCGCCTGGACGATGAAGATCACCAGTTGCTGGTGACCCTGCACCACATCATTGCGGACGGCTGGTCGCTGAATGTACTGCTCGACGAATTCTCGCGCCTCTACGCCGCCGCGTCCCAGGGCCAGGCCCTCGAGCTGCCGGCCCTGGCCGTGCAGTACGCCGACTACGGCAGCTGGCAGCGCCAATGGCTGGCCGAAGGCGAGGGCCAGCGACAGTTGGCCTACTGGCAGCAGCAACTGTCGCACGACCATCCCACCCTGAGCCTGGCCACCGACCACCCGCGCTCGGCCCAGCACCGACGCAGCGCTTCACGCTACAGCGTGCGCCTGGACGCGAGCCTCGGCGCAGCCATCCGCCAGACCGCCCAGGCCCACCAGGCCACGCCATTCGTGCTGTTGCTGGCGGCGTTCCAGAGCCTGTTGCACCGCTACAGCGGCCAGCGCGATATCCGTATCGGCGTGCCCAACGCCAACCGGGGGCGCCATGAAACCCAGGGCCTGATCGGCTTCTTTATCAATACCCTGGTGATGCGCGCCGAAGTGGATGGGCGCCTGCCGTTCAGCGAGCTGCTGGCGGCCACCCGCCTGGCAGCCACCGAGGCCCAGGCCCATCAGGACTTGCCCTTCGAACAACTGCTGGAAGCCTTCCCGCAAGCCCGTGAGCAAGGCCTGTTCCAGGTGATGTTCAACCATCAGCAGCGTGATCTCGGCGCCTTGCGCCGCCTGCCGGGCCTGCTGGCCGAAGAACTGCCATGGCACAGCCGCGAAGCCAAGTTCGACCTGCAACTGCACAGCGAAGAAGACCGCAATGGGCGCCTGAGCCTGTCGTTCGACTACGCTGACGAACTGTTCGACGCCAGCACCATCGCGCGTCTGGCCACGCATTTCGTCAACCTGTTGCAGGCGGTCTGCGCGCAACCGCAGCAGGCCGTGGGCGACCTGGCACTGTTGCAGGCCGACGAACACGCCGAGCAACGCCATTGGAGCGAGGCACCCTGCGCGCCGGCGCAGTGCCTGGTGCCGGAGCAATTCAACCAGCACACCGACGAGCGCACCGCCCTGGTCTGGCACGGCGCCAGCCTGACCTTTGGCCAACTGCACACCCAGGCCAACCGCCTGGCCCATTACCTGCGTGACAAAGGCGTCGGCCCGGACGTGTGCGTGGCGATTGCCGCCGAGCGCTCGCCGCAATTGCTGATTGGCTTGCTGGCGATCCTCAAGGCCGGCGGCGCCTATGTGCCGCTGGACCCGGACTACCCAGCCGACCGCCTGGCCTACATGCTGGCCGACAGCGGCGTGCAATTGCTGCTGACCCAGACCCACCTGCTGCACCAGTTGCCGGTGGCCGCGGGCGTGTCGGTGATCGCCATGGACAGCCTCAAGCTCGACAGTTGGCCGACCCAGGCGCCGGGCCTGCATCTCAATGCCGACAACCTCGCCTATGTGATCTACACCTCCGGCTCCACCGGCCAGCCCAAGGGCGTGGGCAATACCCATGGGGCCCTGGCGGAGCGTTTGCAGTGGATGCAGGCCACCTACCAGTTGGATGAACGCGATGTGCTGATGCAAAAGGCGCCGATCAGTTTCGACGTGTCGGTATGGGAATGCTTCTGGCCGCTGATCATTGGTTGCCGCCTGGTCCTGGCCGGCCCCGGCGAACATCGTGACCCCCATCGGATTGCGCAACTGGTCCAGGAACATGGGGTGACTACCCTGCATTTTGTGCCGCCCCTGTTGCAGCTGTTTGTCGATGAGCCGCTGGCGGCCGAGTGCACCAGCCTGCGCCGGGTATTCTCCGGTGGCGAAGCCTTGCCCGCCCAATTGCGCAATCGCCTCCTGGCGCTACTGCCGGCGGTGCAGTTGCACAACCGCTATGGGCCTACCGAAACCGCGATCAACGTCACCCATTGGCACTGCCAGCGTGCCGATGGCGAACGCTCGCCGATTGGCCGCCCCTTGGGCAATGTGATTTGCCGGGTGCTGGACGAGCAATTCAACCTGCTGCCCGCAGGTGTGCCGGGTGAGCTGTGCATTGGCGGCATCGGCCTGGCGCGCGGTTATCTGGGGCGTGCAGGGCTGACCGCCGAACGGTTTGTCGCCGACCCACTGGGCGCGGCCGGCGCACGTCTGTACCGCACCGGCGACCGCGTGCGCTGGGCGGCCGACGGGGTACTGGAGTACCTCGGGCGCCTGGATCAGCAGGTCAAGCTGCGCGGGTTTCGGGTCGAACCGGAAGAAATCGAGGCGCGGTTGCTGGCCCAGGACGGTATCGCCCAGGCGCTGGTGCTGATCCGCGACACCGCCGGCGGTGCGCAGTTGATCGGTTACTACACGGCCAGCGGCGAGTTGGATGAGCCGGACGTGAAAGCCGCCCTGGCCGCCGAATTGCCGGAGTACATGGTGCCGGCGCAACTGATCCGCCTCGACGTCATGCCCCTGAGCCCCAGCGGTAAAGTGGACCGCCGTGCCTTGCCGGAACCGGTGTGGCAGGTGCGTGAACATGTGGAGCCGCAAACCGCCCTGGAACAGCAGATCGCTGCGATCTGGCGCCAGGTCCTGGGCCTGCCGCGCATCGGCCTGCGCGACGACTTCTTTGCCCTTGGCGGCCATTCGCTGCTGGCCACGCAGATCATCTCCCGCACACGCCAGGCCTGTGATGTGGAGCTGGCGCTGCGCACCTTGTTCGAAGCCAGTGAGCTGGGGGATTTTGTCGAGCAGGTGCGGCTGATCCAGGCCAGCGGCCAACGCAACCAGCAGACCGCGATTGGCAAGGTGGACCGCCGCCAGGCGGTGCCGTTGTCCTATTCCCAGCAGCGCATGTGGTTCCTCTGGCAAATGGAGCCGGAAAGCCCGGCCTATAACGTCGGCGGCATGGCGCGTTTGCGCGGGGTGCTGGATGTGGGGCGTTTCGAGGCGGCGTTGCAAGCCCTGATCATGCGCCACGAAACCCTGCGCACGACCTTCCCAAGTGTCAATGGCGTGGCCCAGCAGAAAGTCGCCGCGCAAAGCAGCGTGCGCATGAGCTGGCAGGACTTTTCGGCACTGCACGAGGCTGAGCGTCAACAGCGCTTGCAGCAACTGGCCGATCAGGAAGCTCACAGCCCATTCAACCTGGAAACCGGGCCGTTGTTGCGCGCCTGCCTGGTCAAGGCGGGCGAGCAGGAGCACTACCTGGTGCTGACCCTGCACCATATCGTCACCGAAGGCTGGGCCATGGACATCTTTGCCCGTGAACTCAGCGCGCTCTACGAAGCCTTTATCGATGAGCGCGAATCGCCCCTTGAGCCGTTGCCGGTGCAGTACCTGGACTACAGCGTGTGGCAGCGCCAATGGCTGGAGGCCGGCGAGCGCCAGCGCCAGCTCGATTACTGGACCACGCAGTTGGGCAACGAGCATCCGCTACTGGAACTGCCCGCCGACCGGCCACGCCCGGCGGTGCAAAGTCACCAGGGCGAGCTGTACCGCTTTGACCTTGGCGATGAACTCGCCGCCAAGGTGCGCGCCTTCAATGCCGAGCATGGCCTGACCCTGTTCATGACCATGACCGCGACCCTGGCGACGCTGCTTTACCGCTACAGTGGCCAGACCGACTTGCGCATCGGTGCGCCGGTGGCCAACCGCATCCGCCCGGAAAGCGAAGGGCTGATCGGTGCGTTCCTCAACACCCAGGTACTGCGTTGCCAGCTCGACGGGCAGATGCGTGTCGCTGAGTTGTTTGAGCACGTGCGTCACACCGTGATCGAAGGCCAGTCCCATCAGGACCTGCCGTTCGACCACCTGGTGGAAGCCCTGCAACCGCCGCGCAGTGCTGCGTATAACCCGCTGTTCCAGGTGATGTGCAACGTGCAGCGCTGGGAGTTCCAGCAAAGCCGGCAATTGGCCGGGATGACGGTCGAATACCTGGCCAACGACGCGCGTGCCACCAAGTTCGACCTCAACCTGGAAGTCACCGACCTCGACCATCGCCTGGGTTGCTGCCTGACCTACAGCACCGACCTGTTCGACGAGCCGCGCATTGCGCGCATGGCCGCCCATTGGTGCAACCTGCTGGAGGCGCTGATCGCCGATCCGCAACAGCGCCTGAGCGAGCTACCGCTGCTGCAAGTCGATGAACAGCGCGCCCTGCAAGACAGCCTCGGCATCGAGGCCGGCGAGCATCGTCTCGACCAGTGCATCCATCATCTGTTCAGCGCCCAGGTGCAAGCCCGTCCGGATGCGCCTGCGCTGACGTTCGCCGGCCACACCCTCAGCTACCGCGAGCTGGACAGCCGCGCCAATCGCCTGGCCTGGATGCTGCGCGAGCGTGGGGTGGGCCCGCAGGTGCGGGTCGGCCTGGCGCTGCCGCGGTCCCTGGAAATGGTCATTGGCCTGCTGGCGATCCTCAAGGCTGGTGGCGCCTATGTGCCGCTGGACCCGGAATACCCGCTGGACCGCCTGCACTACATGATCGAAGACAGCGGCATCGGCCTGTTGCTCAGCGATGCGGCGATGTTCGAGGCCCTCGGCGAGTTGCCCGCCAGCGTCAGTTGCTGGTGCCTGGAAGATGACCTGCCGGTGCTCGCCAACTACCCGGCCAGCGACCTGCCGGCGATCAGCCTGGCGCAGCATCAGGCGTACCTGATCTACACCTCCGGTTCCACCGGCAAGCCCAAGGGCGTGGTGGTGTCCCACGGTGAAATCGCCATGCATTGCCAGGCGGTGATCGAGCGCTTTGGCATGCGCCCCGACGATTGCGAGCTGCACTTCTATTCGATCAACTTCGACGCCGCCACCGAGCGCCTGCTGGTGCCGTTGCTCAGTGGCGCGCAGGTGGTGTTGCGCGCCCAGGGTCAATGGGATGCCGAAGAAATCTGCGGGCTGATCCGTGAGCATCGCATCAATATCCTCGGCTTCACCCCAAGCTATGGCAGCCAGTTGGCGCAGTGGCTGGCCACGCAAAACCAGACGCTACCGGTGCGCATGTGCATCACCGGCGGCGAGGCGCTGACTGGCGAACACCTGCAGCGCATCCGCGCGGCGTTCCAGCCGGCGCTGTTCTTCAATGCCTATGGGCCGACCGAAACGGTGGTCATGCCCCTGGCCAGCCTGGCCCCCGAGGTGCTGGAGGAGGGCGCCGCCAGTGTGCCGATCGGCAGCATCATCGGCGCGCGGGTTGCCTACATCCTGGATGCCGACCTGGCGCTGGTGCCCCAAGGCGCGACTGGCGAGCTGTACGTGGGCGGCGCTGGCCTGGCCCAGGGTTATCACCAGCGTGCGGGCATGACCGCCGAACGTTTTGTGGCCGACCCGTATGCCGATGGCGGGCGGCTCTACCGCACGGGCGACCTGGTGCGCCAACGCGCCGATGGCCTGGTGGAGTACCTGGGGCGGATCGACCATCAGGTGAAAATCCGTGGTTTTCGCATCGAGCTGGGCGAAATCGAAACCCGCCTGCTTGAGCATGAAGCGGTCCGTGAGGCGGTGGTCCTGGCCCTGGATGCGCCGAGTGGCAAGCAACTGGCGGCGTACCTGATCAGCGATGCCAGCGACCACACCGCCTTGCGCGAGGCACTCAAGACCCACCTCAAGGCGCAACTGCCGGACTACATGGTGCCCGCGCACCTGATGGTGCTCGACAGCATGCCGCTGACCGCCAACGGCAAGCTCGACCGCCGCGCCTTGCCGCAACCGGACCCCGAGGCCAATCGGCAAGCGTACGTGGCGCCGAGTAGTGAGCTGGAGCTGAGCCTCGCCGCGATCTGGTGTGCGGTGCTCAACGTGCAGCAGGTCGGGCTGCACGATAACTTCTTCGAGCTGGGTGGCGATTCGATCCTGTCGATCCAGGTGGTCAGCCGGGCGCGGCAGGCGGGGATTCACTTCAGCCCCCGCGACCTGTTCCAGCACCAGACCGTGCAGGCCCTGGCCGCAGTGGCCACGCGCAGTGAGCAGATCACTGCCGAGCAAGGTGTGTTGACTGGCCCCTCGGGCATGACGCCGATCCAGCAGTGGTTCTTTGACAGCGAGATCCCGGCGCGTCATCACTGGAACCAGGCCTTGGTGCTGGCGCCGGTGCAGGCCCTCGATCCCCGTCGCCTGGAGCAGGCACTGTTGGCCGTGCTGGAACACCACGACGCCTTGCGCCTGAGTTTCACCCAACGCGACGCGCAATGGCATGCCGAGCATCTGGCCGTGCCGCAAGGCGGCGTGTTGTGGCTGGCCCAGGTGACGGATATGCAGCAGTGCGAGGCGCTGTTCGCCGATGCCCAGCGCAGCCTCGATCTGGAGCATGGCCCGCTGCTGCGCGCCTTGCTGGTGGACGGGCCGATTGGTCAGCAACGCTTGCTGATCGCGATCCATCACCTGGTGGTGGACGGCGTGTCCTGGCGCGTCTTGCTTGAAGACCTGCAAAACGTCTATCGCCAATTGGGCGACGGCCAGGCGGTCAGCCTGCCGGCCAAGACCAGTGCCGTGCGCGACTGGGCCGCCCGTTTGCAGGCCTATGCCAGCAGCGAATCCCTGCGCGAAGAACTGAGCCTATGGCAGCAACAGTTGGCCGGCCCGCCGGTTGCGTTGCCGGTGGACCGGGCGCACGGCAGCCTGCGCAATCGCGACGCCGAGACGGTCAGCGTGCGCCTGGATGCCGAGCGCACCCGGCAGTTGCTGCAGCAGGCGCCGAGCGCCTATCGCACCCAGGTCAACGACCTGCTGCTGACGGCATTGGCCCGCGTGCTGTGCCGCTGGAGCGGGCATGCATCGACCCTGATCCAGCTGGAAGGCCATGGCCGCGAAGCGCTGTTCGACGAAATCGACCTGACCCGCAGTGTGGGTTGGTTCACCAGCGCTTACCCGCTGCGCCTGACCCCAGTGGATATCGAGGAGGCCAGCGGGCAGGGTGCGTCGATCAAGGCGATCAAGGAGCAACTGCGTGCGGTGCCCCACAAGGGCCTGGGCTATGGCGTGCTGCGCTACCTGGCCGACAGCACTTGTCGCCAGGCCATGGCGGCGTTGCCGAGCGCTTCGATTACGTTCAACTACCTCGGGCAGTTCGACCAGAGCTTCGACAGCCAGGCGCTGTTCCACCCGCTGGACGTATCTGCCGGCCCGGCCCATGACCCGGCCGCACCGCTGCCCAACGCCTTGAGTGTGGACAGCCAGGTGTACGGCGGCGAACTGGTGCTGCGCTGGACCTTCAGCCGCGAGCGCCACGACCACCAGACCATCAGCGAACTGGCCGATGCCTACCTGGGCGAGTTGCACAGCCTGATCGCCCATTGCCTGCGTGACGATGCCGGTGGCCTGACGCCGTCCGACTTCCCCCTGGCGCACCTGACCCAGGCGCAGCTGGATGCGTTGCCGGTGCCGGCCAGCGCCATCGAGGACGTGTACCCGCTGACGCCCATGCAGGAAGGCCTGCTGTTGCATACCCTGCTGGAGCCGGGCACCGGCCTCTATTACATGCAGGATCGCTACCGCATCAACAGCGAGCTCAACCCCGAGCGTTTTGCCCTGGCCTGGAAGGCCGTGATCGCCCGGCATGAAGCCTTGCGTGCGTCGTTCTGCTGGAACGTCGGCGAAGATATGTTGCAGGTGATCCACAAGCCCGGCAGCACGCCGATCGAGTACCTGGACTGGACCGGCACCCCGGCCGAGCAACAGGAGCCACGCCTGCAAGCCCTGCTGAAAAGCGAGCGCGAGGCCGGTTTCGATCTGCTCAACCAGGCGCCGTTCCACCTGCGCCTGATCCGCGTCGGCGAGGCTCGCTACTGGTTCATGATGAGCAACCACCACATCCTGATCGATGCCTGGTGCCGCTCGTTGCTGATGAACGACTTCTTCGATATCTACACCGCCCTGGGTGAGGGCCGCGAGGCACAACTGGCCGCGCCGCCGCGCTATCGCGACTATATTGCCTGGCTGCAACGCCAGAACCTGGCCGAGGCGCGGCAGTGGTGGCAGCAGAACCTGCAAGGGTTTGAGCGCACCACACCGATCCCCAGCGACCGGCCATTCTTGCGGGAACACGCCGGCCATAGCGGCGGCATGGTGGTGGGGGACTGCTATACCCGCCTGGATGAGCGCGATGGGGCGCAATTGCGCGAGTTGGCCCAGGCTCATCAACTGACCGTCAATACCTTCGCCCAGGCGGCGTGGGCCTTGGTGCTGCGGCGCTTGAGCGGCGAGCGTGACGTGCTGTTCGGCGTCACCGTGGCCGGGCGCCCGGTGGACATGCCGCACATGCAGCGCACGGTTGGCCTGTTTATCAACAGCATCGCCCTGCGGGTCAAGTTGCCCGAGGACGATCAGCCGTGCAGCGTGCGCCAGTGGTTGAGTGGCTTGCTCGACAGCAATATGCAACTGCGCGAATACGAGTACCTGCCGCTGGTGACTATCCAGGAGCACAGCGAACTGCCCAAGGGCCAGCCGCTGTTCGACAGCCTGTTCGTGTTTGAAAACGCTCCGGTGGAAGTCTCGGTGCTGGACCGCGCGCAAAGCCTCAACGCGACCTCGGACTCGGGCCGCACCCACACCAACTTCCCGCTGACGGCGGTGTGCTACCCGGGCGATGACCTGGGCTTGCACTTGTCCTATGACCAGCGTTATTTCGATCAAAGCACCGTGCAAGGCATGCTCGCCGAGTTCAAGCGCCTGCTGCTGGCGTTGGTGCAGGGCTTCCATGGCGATATGGCCGACCTGCCGCTGATTGGCGCGCAGGAGCGTGAGTTCCTGGTGGACGCTTGCAACCAGAGCGCCCATGACTACCCGCTTGAGCGCAGCTACGTCGAACTGTTCGAGGCGCAGGTGGCGCAGCATCCGCAGCGCATTGCCGCCAGTTGCCTGGACCGGCAGTGGACCTATGCCGAGCTGAACCAGCGCAGCAATCGCCTGGGCCATGCCCTGGTCGCGGCGGGTGTCGGCCTCGACCAGCCGGTGGCGCTGCTGGCCGAGCGTGGCCTGGATCTGTTGGGCATGATCATCGGCAGCTTCAAGGCCGGTGCCGGTTACTTGCCGCTGGATCCCGGGCTGCCGAGCCAGCGCTTGAGCCGGATCATCGACCTGAGCCGCACGCCGTTGCTGGTGTGTACTGCGGCCTGCCGCGAGCAGGCGCAGGCGTTGCTCGAGGATTTTGCCTGTGGTGCGCGGCCGAAGTTGCTGGTGTGGGAGGAGTTGGCAGGTGTCGACAGCAATCCTGGGATCTACAGCGCCCCGGACAACCTCGCCTACGTGATCTACACCTCCGGCTCCACCGGGCTGCCCAAGGGCGTGATGGTCGAGCAGCGCGGCATGCTCAACAACCAATTGAGCAAGGTGCCGTACCTGCATCTGAGCGAGCAGGATGTGATCGCCCAGACCGCCTCGCAAAGCTTTGATATCTCCGTGTGGCAGTTCCTTGCCGCGCCCTTGTTTGGCGCGCGGGTGGATATCGTGCCCAACACCATTGCCCATGACCCGCAGGGCTTGCTGGCGCATGTGCAGGCCCAGGGCATCACGGTGCTGGAAAGCGTGCCGTCGCTGATTCAGGGCATGCTCGCCCAGGACCACATCAGCCTGGACGGCCTGCGCTGGATGCTGCCGACCGGCGAGGCGATGTTGCCGGCGCTGGCGCACCAATGGCTGCTGCGTTATCCGGACATCGGCCTGGTCAACGCCTACGGCCCGGCGGAATGCTCGGATGACGTAGCGTTCTTCCATGTCGACCTGGCCTCGACCCGTGGCACCTACCTGCCGATTGGCACGCCGACCGACAACAACCGTTTGTACTTGCTCGACGGCGCGCTGGAGCTGGTGCCGCAAGGGGCGGTGGGCGAGCTGTGCGTGGCGGGCACCGGGGTCGGGCGCGGTTATGTCAGCGATCCGCTGCGCACCGCCCAAGTGTTTGTGCCGGATCCGTTTGGCGCGCCGGGGGAACGGCTGTACCGCAGCGGCGACCTGGCGCGGCGGCGCAGCGATGGGGTGCTGGAGTACGTCGGGCGTATCGACCATCAGGTGAAGATTCGCGGCTACCGCATCGAACTGGGTGAAATCGAGGCGCGCCTGCATGAGCAGCCCGAGGTGCGCGATGCGGCGGTGGGCGTGCAGGAGGGGGTCAATGGCAAACACCTGGTGGGTTACCTGGTGGCGAGTGATGCCAGCCTTAACCCTGGCGAGCGCCTGGACCGCATCAAGCAGCGCCTGCGCAGCGAACTGCCGGAGTACATGGTGCCGTTGCACTGGCTATGGCTGGAGCGCCTGCCCCTGAACGCTAACGGCAAGCTCGACCGCAAGGCCCTGCCGGCCCTGGAGATTGGCCAGTTGCACAGCCAGGACTACCTCGCGCCGCGCAGCGAACTGGAGCAGACCCTGGCCACGATCTGGGCCCAGGTGCTGAAGGTCGAGCAGGTGGGCGTGCTGGATAACTTCTTCGAGCTGGGTGGGCACTCGCTGCTGGCCACGCAAATCGCCTCGCGGGTGCAGAAGAGCCTGCAACGGGATGTACCGCTGCGGGCGATGTTCGAATGCAGCACGGTGGCAGAACTGGCGACGTACATCGAGGGTTTGGCGGCCCATGACATCAGCGCCGGCACAGTGGACCGGCTGAGTGATTTGATGGCTGAGCTGGAGGGGCTTTAAGCCGGCAAAGGCGGCGCCCGCAGATGCAGCGGGCGGTCCGCCGTTGGTCGGTTATGCGCATTGTCGGTGTGTGAACTGTCAATTCTGACAGTAGGCAAGGCTTGTATTCCAAGCGTTAGATAACAGCAGTTTTTGGCCTGGCGGTCAGGCCTGCTGGTTAACTTTCCCTGGACTGGAGGTCCTGTCATGGTTAAAAAAACTGCGCCCCAAAGTTCGTCACCGGCCGCTGCCCAGCCCCTTGTTGAAGCCACCGTCGAATTACCCTATCCGCAGATTCAATACGCCGCCAACAACAACATCCTGTATCCCATCGACGCCATCGACGGCACGCGCGCAACTATTGCATTTGCCGGGATGGGCGCGACACCGGTGACGTTGTACTGGGCCATCCGGGATCAGGACGAGCCGGTGTTCGAGCCGATTGTGCGAACAGGCAGTACCACTGGCAGCATTGACATTCCCATTCCATGGCAGTGGGTCAGTACCTGCATCGGGCATACCGTGTTGATCTGGTACACAGCGTCTGTGGGCGGTCAACTCAAGCAGTCGCTGGTGCTGGAACTGGAGGTCCAACAGATCCGCGAGCAGGACCTCCAGGCATCGCTGCCGGTGTTTGCCCATGCGCAATACATCCATAGCACCTGGCAACTGGATATGAAGGCATTCAGCGGCGATGAGACCATCAGGGTCAAGGCGTGGCCGATGATCCAGGCCGGGCAGCGGCTGTTTATCAATGTGGCAGGCGATCAGCACAAGCCGCCGTTCGCGTTTAGCTGGGTCGCTCGGGACCATGTGGTGACGGCCGCCGAGGCCATTGCCGGGCATATCTTTGAGTTCAAGCTCGCGCGCAGTTGGATGGCACGGCGCGAGGACTACTCGGCCCTGACCATCCACATGGCCGTGATCTTTGATGGCACCTCACCCCAGCCGCCGGTGCCGGTTGATCCGATCTACGAAACCCAGCTTCCGGAAAACGCCCACGAGTTTCATCCCCGTACAACCGTGCTGTTGTTTGTGGATGCGTCGTTGCACTTGCCCGAACCGAAATTGGTCGAGGCGCAAGGCCAGGCTGAGGTGGACCCGCTCAAATTGCTGGAGGGCGCAACGGTACGTGTCTGTTACGAGGATATGCGCAGCACTGACAGTATCTCCCTGTGCTGGGAATCGACCCACGGCGATTGTGCCCCTATCCCCCCACAGAACGGTATGGACGAAGGCTGTATCGACTTCCATATCCCGCCGCAGTTCGTGGGTATGCGCCTGGATAACTTCGCGAATTTCAGCTACACCGTGACCCGTGATGGCGGCGAGCAAGCGTCGCCTGATGGCGTGGTCTGGATCCCGCTGCCGTCCAACCTGCCCCGGCCGCAGATCCTCGAAGCCCCGTTCAACAGCCTGGACCTTGGGCAGATGTGCTGTGATGACCCGGTCACGATCCATGTTGCGCCTTGGCCATTTATCGGCACCACGCAACGTGTGCAGCTGTATATCGGTGGTGTCTACCCGGATGGCTCAAAAGCCCGGCTGTACCTTTTTGATGGGGAGCCGGTCAGTGAAGAGGATATTCGCAACGGTTGGACCCGGACCTTGCCCCGGGCCGAACTGGCGGCGCTCAAGCATGACAGCGAGTTGTACATCCTGTTCAGCGTTGAGTTTCTGCCACCCAGGGATTCGCGGCCGGTCTATCGTGCGTTTCCTTCGCTGCTGGTGAACCTGCTCACCGAACCGCACCTGGAGTTGCCCAAGCCCCATCTTGTCGAGGCGGTGGACTGCGGCGCCGACGGCTGGATCGTCAACCCGGTGAACACGCAGGACGGCGCGCATATCCAGGTGGCGTACGAGCGTATGTGCCCGGGGGATATGGTTTGCCCCACGTTCATCGGCACGCCTGGGCCTGGGTCGCCGGGGCTGGAGTGTCGCGTTGTGGCGCAGGGGGAGCAGAGCCTGGTATTCGCCGTTGCGCCGTCGGCGATCAGCGCCAACCTGCGCCAGCAGATATTGCTGGGCTACAGCGTGTCACGTGTGTGTGGCGGCGAATGGGAGTCGCCGCCACAAAAGGTGCATGTCCTGGATATCAGCGGCCTGCCCAACCTGGCGGTGGAACAGGCGACGGGCAGCACCCTGGACCTCAGTACATTCGGCGGCGATGCTAGCGCAACGGTGGTTGCCTGGCCTTACATTGCCCTGGGCCAGCCCTGCTGGTTGTGGGTGACCGGAGAGTTGGAAGACGGCAGCCCATACAGCTTTGAGGTGCTGGAGGGGGTACCGGTCACCGAACAGTGGTTGAACGGTGTCGAGGCGCCGTTACCGCGCCACGAGCTGCAAAAACTGGCGGATTGCAGCGCCTTTGAAGTGCATTTTGCGGTGAATTTCAACGGCCAGCTGGACAAGGACAGTGCCCACAGATTCCCGGTATTGCCTCTGGACATCGCACAGGAGGGGCTGGAGCTCAAGGCGCCCACGGTGTGCGAAGCGGTGGGCACCCAGCTCACGGTTTACAACGGCCGGGATGGCGTGACGGTGCGCGTGGCCTACGCGCTGATCAACCCTAGTCATACAATCAGTGTGTGCTGGACGCGCACAGACGGTACTTGCCTACCACTGATGTCGAAGCCTGGCAGCAGTGATCCAGGCTACGTGGATTTCCATATTCCCCGGGAAGCAGTGATCCATGGGATCGGCAAGACGGTGAAGATCAACTACACCGTCACCAGTCTGTGCAAAGTGGCAACTTCCCCGGACCTCGACCTGCAGATTAGTGTGCCCGTACGTTTGCCGACGCCGGTGGTGCCGCAGGCTACCAACAACATTCTGGATTTGCGCACTTTCAGCGCCGATGCGGACATTACCGTGCAACCCTGGTGGTTTATCTTGCCGAACCAGAGAGTCTGGCTGCGCGGGATTGGGACCAGGGAGGATGGCAGCCCGTACATTTTTAATGTTTACCTGGGCAAGGTCGTGACGGAGGCAGAAGTCAGCGTCGGGCTCAAGCAAGCGTTGAGGCGAATCGAGCTTGAGCTTTTGAAGGATCTCAGCACCTTGACGTTCACCTGCAAAGTCACTGCTGATGGAAGCAGTCAGGAAAGTACGGCGGTGGTGTTTCCGGCGTTGCAGCTGCTGTTAAGTAAGGCATTCTCCGACCACACCGACTTCGATCCTGCCGGCAAAGGCTGGAATGGCTGGAACAGAGGACCCGGTGCCACCAATCCTGGCGATCTGGTGCTCAAGCTAGGTGCTGTGCCTGGAGCGGCGAACGGGTATTTCTTGCAGGACTGGGGGTACACCGATACCAGCGATCCAGCCACGCAGCGTGTGAAACTGTTCAAGGACTTCAGCGGGCTGCAGGTGGGGCGTTCCTATCGGTTCAGTGCGTGGATCCGTGATATTCCGCTGTTAGTGAACAGGCCGCGCTTGATCCTCACGGCCCAGGGGGTGCCAATCTCAGCGGAAATGTTACCTCCTGCCACCTGGTACTTGCTCCAGGGCGTGTTCCAGGCCAAGGCCGCTACGGTGCGGCTCACCTTGGACAACCTGCAGATGGGGGGGGGGCCGGGCAATGACTACGACGTGACTGGCTTGACTGTGACAGAGATGTAAGCTGCGCAACAAGGCCTCCAACCGTTGGAGGCCTTGTCCGGCCAGCGTCGAGCGATTATTTCGGGCCGAGGATTTTCCCCAGTTTATCCGGCGACGGCGCCCCTTGCTGTTGCTGCAACTGGCCCTTGTCATCCAGGTAGAAAATCGCCGGGGTGGCCGACAATTCCAGCTCTTCCATCAACTTCATATTGGCATCGAGCTTGGCCTGGATCTCGGCCGGGATCTTGGCCAGGGCCTTGAGCTTGCTGGCTTTGCCCGCAGACTCATGTTCTTGCAGGGCCTGGGCCGTGTCTTTACTGGCCAGCAGCGCCGCCGATTTGCCGGGGCTGTCCTCGCGGATGATCCCGACCATGATGTGGCGCAACTGCACCTTGCCGGCCTTGACCCAGGGCCGCGCCTGTTCCCAGAACATGTTGCAGTACGGGCAGTTGGGGTCGCTGAACAGGTAGACGGTGCGCGGCGCGTTTTTATCGCCATCCTGGATCCAGCTGCTCTGTTCCATCTTGGCCCAGATTTCCTTGGCCATCGGCGCGTAGACCAGTTTTTCCAGGGGCGCGGTGCTCAGGTCATTGCCCTTGGCGTCGTACAGGTTGCCGGCCAGCACGTGCTGGCCGTCGGCGGTCAGGTACAGCGCCATGCCACGGTTCTGGTACTGCGCGGCATAGCCCTTGAGCCCGCCCGGTGCATCGAAGCTGCCGATGATCTTGGCGCCCTTGGCTTCGATCTGTTTGATCGGCGCCGGCCATTCTTCGGCGTGGGCGAGGTTGGCGGCGAGTGCCAGGGGCAGCAGGGTCAGCAGGTGGCGGAGGCGGGGCATAAGGGTTTCCTTGAAGGGGCCGTCTTGGCGGCGGTCGAGTCCGTGGGGTCGAAATATTCCATGGCGCGGGCCAGGCTGGCCTGGGACAGCTCGCCCAGGTGGCTGTTGATCAGCCGGCCATCGGCTTGATAGAAGAGCGTGGTCGGCAGCGCCATCGAACCCACGGCTTGGCCCAGGCGGCCACTGGCGTCGAACAGGACGTTGTCCAGGTTCAGGCCCTGGGTGGCCAGGTAGGTGCTGACGCTTTGCATGCTTTCGGCCTGGTTGACGAACAGGAAGGTCACGTCAGGCCGTTGTTTCTGGGCGTTTTCCAGCACCGGCATTTCCCGCCGGCAGGGCGGGCACCAGGTGGCCCACAGGTTGATCACCAACGGGCCGCCCTGGTAGTCGGCCAGTTGCACGGTTTCGCCATCGGCGTTGCGCAGGGCGATATCCGGCAGGCGCGTGCCTTTTTCATAGATGTTCAACGAGAAACTGGCCAGCGCCCAGAACGCCAGGCCACTGACCACGCCGGCGGTCAGCGGCTTGCGCAGGGCCGGGCGGCGCCAGCTCCAGAGCAGGGCGGCGATGATCAGCACGATCACCCCCGGCCAGACGAGAAAGCCGCCGTCGCGCAGGTCGACAATTTGTAGCGGGTCATCGCGGTAGTACGACCAGTACATCAATACAAAACCGATGCGCGCGCTGAGCATGCCCAGCAGGAACAGGCTGAACAGCACCGACTCGGGGTTCTCGCCGCCACGCTTGGCCACGCGCCAGCCCACCACTGTGGCGAGGACCAGCGCACTGATCAGCAGCAGATGGTTCAAGGCAATGGCAAAGGTGCCGATGGTCAAGGTCAGCATCAGGGTGCGTCCCGGGTCTGGGTCCAGCGTTGCAGGAAGGCTGCGGCGTCCACTTCGCCAGTGATGCGCTGGGCGCGGCGCTCTGCACCGTCCGGGCCGATCCATACAAAGCTCGGTGGGCCGGGGACTTTGTAGCGGCCCAGCAGCTCACGGCTGGCGGCGTTGTCGGCGGTGACGTCCAGGCGCAGCAGGCGCACATTTTTCAGGGCCTCCATGACTTCGGGTTTGCCGAACACCTGTTTTTCCATGATCTTGCACGACACACACCAGTCGGCGTAGTAGTCCAGCAGCACCCACTGGCCCTGGGCCTTGGCGCTGTCGAGCTGGGTTTGCAGGGCTGACGGGTCGTTGATGGTGGTAAAGCTGTCATGGGCGGTCGGCGCGCCGGCCACCGGCGAGCCACCGAACACCTTGAGCGGTTGCCACAGGTCATCGCTGCCACCGGCTGCGCCGATCACCAGGATCGCGCCCCACAGGCCCAGGACCAGGGAAACTGCGCCCAGTGCCTTGGCGACCAGCCCGTACTCGCGGGCCAGGCTCCAGCCGCAGTAGGCCATCACCAGTGCCAGCACGCCCCACAGGCCGAGCCACAGGCTTTCGTCGACGACCGGGCGGATCATCAACACGGCGGTCGCGAGGAACAGGAAGCCAAACACGCCCTTGAGCACATTCATCCAGGTGCCTGGCTTGGGCAGGAAGCGATTGCCCACCGTCACCAGCAACAGCAAGGGCACGCCGATACCAATGCCCATGGCAAACAGGATCAGGCCGCCGTGCAGGGCATTGCCGCTTTGTGCGATGTAGAGCAGGGCGCCGGCCAGGGGCGCGGTCATGCACGGGCCTACCAGCAGGCCGGACAAGGCCCCGAGCACGCCGGCGCCGACCAGGCTGCCGCCGTTTTGCCGACGGCTGGCGTTGTCCAGGCGATCGCGCAGGAAGGCCGGCAGTTGCAGTTCAAAGAAGCCGAACATTGGCAGGGCGAGGATCACAAACAGCGCGGCGAAACTGCCGAGGATCCACGGGGTTTGCAGCAGCGCAGCCAGGTTGCTGCCGGCCAGCGCGGCCAGTACGCCGAGGGCGGCATACACCAGCGCCATGCACACCACATAACTGGTGGCCAGGGCAAAACCACGGCGTGGGCTGGCACCGCTGCCCACTACCAGGCCGGCGAGGATCGGCAGCATCGGCAGCGAACACGGGGCAAACGCCAGCAGCAGGCCCAGGCCGAAGAACACCAGCAGGCTCCAGCCCAGGCTGCGTTGTTGCAGGCCGCTGGCCAGGCTTTCATCCTGGGCCTCGGCGGTGGCGGCCACGGCGGGGTTGCCGCCCAGGTCGACGGTGAGCGATTGCGGCGGGTAGCACAGGCCGGCATCGGCGCAGCCCTGCCAGCCCAGCTTGACCTTACCGGTGGCACCGGCCGGGAGTTTCACTTCCAGGCCCTGGCGGTACACCTGTTGCTCGCCGAAGAACTCGTCGCTATGGGCCTCGCCCTGGGGCAGCACGGGCTGTTCGGCCAGGCCTTCGAATTTCATGCGTTGCTGGTACAGGTAATAACCGTCGGCAATCTGCCAATACAGCTGGGTTTCACCGGACTCCAGGCGCTCGGAGGTAAAGGTAAAGGCCTTGCCTACCGGGAGGAACTCGGCTTTGGTCTCGAACGGATTGTTGCCAGGCGCGGCCTGGGCCAATCCGGTGAACAACACCAACAGGAAGATAAACAGATGCCGCATGGTCAAGCCTTAGTTCGATGCAAGTGGGCACACAATGTGTGGCGCTGATTAACCGATGATTAACCGGGCTATTCTAGAGTGTAGGGATTTTCAAGGCGCGCATCTTTTGCCGGCATAATGCGTGCTTAATCCGCCCTCCTTTAAATCAGCATTTTTGCAAAGGGTTCAGCATGCACGTACTGGTCTGTGAAGACGATGACCTGATTGCCAGTGGCATCGTTGCCGGTCTCGGCGCCCAGGGCTTTACGGTCGAGCGCGTAGCCACGGCCGCGGCGGCGCGGGCGATGCTCAAGGCGGCGGAGTTCGACATCATGGTGCTCGACCTCGGCCTGCCGGATGAAGACGGTCTCAAACTGCTGCAGCAACAGCGCAGTGCGGGGCTGGAGATCCCGGTGCTGATCCTCACCGCGCGCGACTCGGTGACCAACCGCGTCGACGGCCTGCAAGCCGGTGCCGACGATTACCTGCTCAAGCCCTTCGACCTGCGCGAGCTGGCTGCACGCTTGCAAACCCTGTTGCGCCGGGTGGCCGGGCGCAGCGTCAACCTGATCGAGCATGGCCGGCTGAGCTACAACCCCAGCAGCCGCGAAACCTTGCTCGGCGGCCAGCCGGTGGACTTGTCTCGCCGCGAACAGGCCCTGTTGCAGGCATTGCTGCACAACCGTGGCCGGGTGCTGTCCAGCGAGCAGCTCAAGGACAGCGTCTACGGGTTCAACGATGAACTGGAAAGCAACGCCCTCAACGTGCATATCCACCACCTGCGCCGCAAGTTGGGCAACGGTATTGTCGAGACCGTGCGCGGTCTGGGCTACCGCCTGGGCCCGGCGGATACTGGAGACGACGCCTCGTGATGAGCCTGCGCCTGCGTCTGACCTTCAAGCTGGGCGCCGCTTTTGTGCTGATCTGGGCGCTGGCGGCGGCCTGGATGCTCAACGACCTGCGCAACCAGATGATGTTTTCCCTGGACCAGCGCCTGGTGGCCTCGGCGCGCATGGTGGCCGGGCTGATGGAGCAGATGCCGGGCCTGGCCAGCGTGGGCGAGGGCAAGCGTTTTGGCGCCGAACAACTGAATGTGCCCGGTGGCATGGCGTGCCAGGTCAGCTCGTTGCGGGGTGAAGTGCTGGCCCGCAGCCACACCACGCCGGATCAGGGGTTGGAATCGCGGCAAAGTGGCTTTCGCGACCAGATCATCGACGGCGCTGCCTGGCGCAGCTTTACCCTGGCCCGGGGTGATTTGTTCATCACCACCGCCGACCGTCAGGTGGAGCGCGAGGCGCTGAACATGTCGATCCTGCTGGCGGCCTCAGTGCCGGTGGGCGTGGCCTTGCTGGGTTGCCTGTGCCTGTTGTGGCTGGGGATCGGCCAGAGCCTGGTGCCGCTCAACCGCATGCGCGATGCCTTGATGCGGCGCAGTGCCGACTCCCTTGAGCCGTTGCAGATTCACCCGTTGCCCAGCGAGCTCAAGCCGCTGCTCGACACCCAGAACCAACTGTTGCAACGCATCGCCAAGACCATCGAGCGCGAGCGCCGGCTGACCGGCGATGCCGCTCACGAGCTGCGCAGCCCGCTTACGGCCATCAAGACCCACCTGCAAGTGGCACGCATGACCGACGGCGCCGCCCGCGATCAATCCCTGGCCCATGCCGAGGAGGGCGCCGACCGCCTGCATCGCACCCTTGAGCAGTTGCTGCTGTTGGCGCGGGTCGAGGGCAGCCTGTCGTTTGATGACGGTTTGCAGTCCAGTGCCGAACAGGTGGCGCGCCTGGCGATCCAGGACGCCAACGCCGGCGACAACCGCCGCATCGACCTGATCCTGCCGGACAACCTGCCCCAGGATCCGGTGGAAATGCCCGTGGGCCTGGCGGTGGCGGCCTTGCGTAACCTGCTGGATAACGCCCTGCGCCATACCCCGGCCGATACGCGGGTGGAGTTGAGCGTGTTCACCCAGGGCAATCAAGTGGTGTTTCGCGTGCGCGACCATGGCGCGCCGATCTCCAGCGAAGACCTGCAACACCTGACCCAGCGTTTCTGGCGCAATGGCAACAGCGGCGGTTGTGGCCTGGGCCTGGCCATCGTGCAGGCGATTGTCCAGCGATGCTCTTGTTCCCTGGCCTTCGACAGCCAGCCCGACGGCCTGCGGGTCGACCTGGGGATGCCGCTGCGGCGCTGATCCTTGCTTGCATACACATAACTACCGCCATCCTGGGGCCCGACGCTTCAGGATGGCGGCAATTTTTGTGTTTGCAGGTTTGCCGGCTGAATGACTCAGCCTGTATTGAAAAGGACAGCGCCTATGTTGGTCATCGATTCCACTTATCCAGCCAAAGATTTTAATCAACGCAATGGTGAAGCCGTGCGCCAGGTGGTGGTGCATTACACCGCCGCGCCCTTTGCCTCCTCCCTGCGCACCCTGACGCAGCAGGGTGTCAGTGCCCATTACCTGTTACCCGCCCCCCATGAGGCCAGCTATCGAAGTGCCGGCTACGACGAATTGCGGGTGTTCCAACTGGTGGATGAACGCCAGCGCGCCTGGCATGCAGGCGCCAGTCATTGGGCGGGTCGCGATAACGTCAACAGTCGCTCCATCGGCATCGAGATCGTCAACCTGGCCCGCGATGAGGGTGGGGTGTTTACCTTTCCTGCCTATGATCCGCAGCAGATCGCCGTGCTGATCGCGCTGCTGCGCGACATTTGCGCCCGTCATCCGCAGATCGGCGCCACCGATATCGTCGGCCATTCGGATGTGGCGTTCTGGCGCAAGAGTGACCCGGGGCCACGCTTGCCCTGGCACGGTTTGTTCGAAGCGGGCATTGGCGCCTGGTTCGATGCACAGGCCAAAAGTGCCTATGAGCGGCGCTTTCGCATGGGGTTGCCCCAGGAGGTGGAGGTCGAACGGGCCTTCCAGCGCTACGGCTACGCCCCGGCGAAAAACCGCCAGGCGTTCCAGCAGCGCCTGCGTGCGTTCCAGATGCACTTCCGGCCCGCCGATTATCGTGGGCAACTGGATATCGAGACCTGCGCGATTCTGTATGCACTGAATGAAAAGTACACCAGTGCCGGCGAGTGACCGGCCATTTGCCGGTTTTTCACTGAGCCGGGTGTAAATCCTCACGCCGCTGAAGCGTTTCCAGAACAGGAAATCCGTGCGCACGCCCTTTGGGGGCCAGACGTCAACGGGTTGGCAGTTTGGTCACCATCATCAGCGTATTGAGGGATCTAGAGATGTCAGTCGCTACCAGTCGCATTGAAGATTTGCAGGTGTCGGCCAGCCCGACGCCTGCGGAAGCGCTTTACCAGTTCGATGAATCGCCGCTGCTGGCCCGCCAGCGCCAGCAGGAATCCAATGCCCGCAGCTACCCACGGCGCATTCCCCTGGCGCTCAAGCGGGCCAAGGGTATTTATGTCGAGGACGTTGAAGGTCGCAGCTTCATCGACTGCCTGGCCGGAGCCGGCACGTTGGCGCTGGGGCACAACCACCCGGTGGTGATCGAAGCGATCCAGCAGGTGCTGCTCGACGAGTTGCCGCTGCATACCCTGGACTTGACCACGCCGGTCAAGGACCAGTTTGTGCAGGACCTGTTCGGCCTGCTGCCAGCGGAACTGGCGCGGGAGGCGAAGATCCAGTTTTGCGGCCCCACCGGCACCGACGCGGTGGAAGCCGCGCTGAAACTGGTGCGTACCGCCACGGGGCGCAGCACGGTGTTGTCGTTCCAGGGCGGTTATCACGGCATGAGCCAGGGCGCATTGAGCCTGATGGGCAGCCTGGGGCCGAAAAAGCCGTTGGGTGCCTTGCTGGCCAATGGCGTGCAATTCTTGCCATTCCCTTATGACTACCGCTGCCCGTTCGGCCTGGGTGGGGCAGAGGGAGTCAAGGTCAACCTGCACTACCTGGAAAACCTGCTCAACGACCCGGAGGCCGGCGTTTTGCTGCCGGCGGCGGTGATCGTCGAAGTGGTGCAGGGCGAAGGCGGCGTGATCCCGGCCGACCTCGACTGGCTGCGTGGCCTGCGCCGCATTACCGAGCAGGCCGGCGTGGCGTTGATCGTCGACGAGATCCAGAGCGGGTTCGCTCGCACCGGCAAGATGTTTGCCTTTGAACATGCCGGCATTGTTCCGGATGTGGTGGTGTTGTCCAAAGCCATTGGTGGCAGCTTGCCGCTGGCGGTGGTGGTGTATCGCGAGTGGCTCGACACCTGGCTGCCGGGCGCCCATGCCGGGACCTTCCGCGGCAATCAGATGGCCATGGCGGCCGGCTCGGCGGTGATGCGCTACCTCAAGCAACATAACGTCGCCGACCACGCGGCGGCCATGGGCGAGCGCCTGGCTGAACACCTGCGCATCCTGCAGCGGGACTTCCCGCAACTGGGGGATATCCGCGGGCGCGGCCTGATGCTCGGGGTAGAGCTGGTCAACCCCAACGGCACGCCCGACGTCCAGGGCCACCCGCCGGTCCATCGGCAATTGGCGCCGCTGGTGCAACGCGAATGCCTCAAGCGCGGGTTGATCCTGGAGCTGGGCGGGCGCCATGGCGGCGTGGTGCGTTTCCTGCCGCCGCTGGTCATCACCGGGGCAGAAATCGACCGCGTGGCAGAGATCTTCGGTCGGGCTTTGGCAGCGGCTGTGGCGAGCCTCTAATTTTCCTGCACCGCTATACGTTCCTACATACATCAGCCACGCGCAGTGCGTGGCAGCCTTTAAGTGACGGAGAACCGCAATGACCTCAGTATTTGACCGCGAAGACATCCTGTTCCAGGTGGTGGTCAACCATGAAGAACAGTACTCCATCTGGCCCGACTACAAGGCCGTGCCAGAAGGCTGGCGCACCGTGGGTAAAAGCGGGATGAAGAAAGAGTGCCTGGCCTATATCGAAGAAGTCTGGACTGATATGCGCCCGCTGAGCTTGCGCCAGAAGATGGATGCGCAGGTTGTTGCTGGCTGAACACAAGCAAATGTGGGAGCTGGCTTGCCTGCGATGGTCGTTAACGATGACGAATGAATACCAGATACTCTGATGTGTTCTTTCGGGCGTCATCGCAGGCAAGCCAGCTCCTACAGGGGAAAGCAGCTTCGCGCTCTGGCTTTGCTGTTGCTCTGCTTTTGATCTGGCTTTTGATCTTAGGCGCCCCGTTAAACCACGCTGGCCGCAGGCAGGTATTGCGTAGTGGGCACCCCGGCAGGATGCCGGGGTAGCCGCGACACGGCCATGGATGGCCGATCGCGGCGGGCCCACGGAGCAATGCCTGACTGCGGGCATGCCGAGCCTAGGCGAGGCACCGAGTGGTGGGGCAAGAGTGTTTTGCTTACTTTTGCGCTTTACAAAAGTGAGCCGCCGTAAGGGCGGAACCCTAAGCCGCCGTGACCGCAGCAACGGATATGTACACAAACCCAATAAGCACTAGATAAAAGAGTTGTGTAGATACCTATGCCGCGATGGCTGAGTGTCAGTCGATACATTAGTTGACTGATACACCGCCATCGCGGGCAAGCCCGCTCCCACACAACCCCGCTCCCACATAAGCTCGCACACACAGGGGTATTGCGTTGCTTTCAGGGCACCAAGGCCTTGATCACCTGATCCACATTCCCTTCCAATTCCGCTACCGGGTCCGCGCCGTCAGTAGCCAGCACCAGCAACTTCGCCCCCCCTGCACTGATCGCGGCTTTTACCGCCTCAGCCGGTTGACGATGGTGCAGCACTAACGCCACGTCGTTGTCCTTCAGGCTGGTCGTCAGCGTTTGTAGCGCCTGCGCAGACCACTCGGCATCCGGCCGTGGATCGGTGCTGAGCAACTCCAGGTTCAACCCACTCACCAGATAAGCAAAATGATCGCTCAGGCTGACCACGCTCAGGTTGTCGGCCTGGGCCAGGCGCGCCTCGCTGTCAGCCGTCAGCTTGAGCAGGCGTTGCTTGAGGCTGGCCAGGTTGCTGTCGATTTGGGCCTTGGCGCCGGGCGCCAGGCGGCTCAGGTCGGCGGCCATGACATCGGCCATGCGCCCCAGGTTGTTGCTCGATTGCCACGGCTGGCTATTGAGGCCATCCACCGTCCCCGGTTGCAGGGCCACGCCCGGCAAACCGCCGTCTACCGGGCGGGCGGCGTCCACTTCGACGATGCGGATATTGCTGCGCCGGGCCACCGGGTACAGCGGGTCGTCCGGCCACAGCGAACGCAGGCCGATGGCCGCGTCGGCATCCAGCGCCAGGGTATGCAAGGCCGGCGCGCCACGCCCGGTAAAGTACGAGGTCTGGCGCGAGCCCGGCAGGTTGGCCGGTGCCGCGCGTTCAAGCTTGACCTGGGTGCCCTTGAGCAGGGTTTCGGCCAGCCCGAAGGTCACGGGCAGGGCCGCCAGGACTTTGACCGGCTTGGCGGATTGAGCTGCCACCGGCAGCGGTTTGGCGGTGCCGGCCGCCAGCAGCGGGGTGCTGATCAGGCAGGCGATGGCCAGGGCGAGGGGGCGTAGAACAGGGCGCATTATCCGAGATTCCCTTTCAGGCTGGGGACCGTGCCGCGCGCGATGGCGGCCAGGGCGAAGGCGATGCCGGCGACGAGGATGATCGCGGCGCCGGACGGGATGGGCAGGTCGAAGATGATCGGCAGCAGAATCCCGCACAGGGTGCTGAGTGTGGCGATCACCACCGAGATCCAGAAAAAACCCTTGAGCGACTGGCTCAACAGGCGGGCCGCAGCGGCCGGGATCACCAGCAGGGCACCCACCAGGATCGCGCCGATGACCTTGACCGCCGCCACGGTGATCAGGGTGACGAGGATCACGAACAGGTAGTCCAGGGTCTTCACCGCCACGCCACGCACGGCGGCCAGTTGCGGGTTGAAGCTGGCGAGCATGATGCGGTTGTACAGCGGCAAGGCCAGGGCCATCACCAATGAGCCGACAACGGCCAGCACCAGCAGGTCATTGCCGTTGACGGTCAGGACCGAACCAAACAGCACGTTTTCCAGGATGTGCACGTTGATCTTGCCCGCCAGGATCAGCAACAGGCTCGCGCCCAGCGCCAGGGACACCGAGAGGAACACGCCGATCAGCGTGTCCGGGGCCAGGCCGGTGCGATTGCGCAGGTAGTTGAGCAGGATGCCGAACAACAGGCAGTAGCCGAACAGGCTGCCATAAGGCCCGGTGTAGGGTTCCCCCAGCAGAATGCCCACGGCCACGCCGGTGAGTGCGGCGTGGCCGACAGCTTCGGAGAAGAACGCAAAGCGCTTGACCACCACCAGTGTGCCCAGGCCCCCCAGTACCGGGCCGATCAGCAGGCCGGCGAGCAGGGCGTTGACCACAAACCCATAGGCCAGGGCTTCCGGCAGGTAGCCGGACGAGGCCCAGCCCTGGACCATCAAGCGAAAGGCTTCGTAGCTCATTGGGCTGCGCTCCGTGGGTGGGTGGAAAACAGCGTCAGCAGGCGCTCCGGGGTCAGTGCCTCCTTGGGCGTGGCGTCGAACAGCAAGCGGCGGTTCAGGCCGGTGACGCGATCTGCCAGGCGGCCCACGGCCTCCAGGTCGTGTTCGATCCACAGCACGGTAATCCCCGCCTGGCGCCAGTCGCCCAGCAGGCGTTCGAACACCTGGATCCCGGCTTCGTCGAGGGCCGACATCGGTTCATCGAGCACCAGCAGTTGCGGCGCTGGGATCAGGCCCTGGGCCAGCAGCACACGCTGGCGCTCGCCGCCGGACAGCGCGCCCATCCGGCGCTTGCGTTTGTCTTGCATGCCCACGCGCTCCAGCGCCTCGCCAATCGCCCCGGCGTAATGCCGGGACACACCGAGAAACGCCGGGCGCCGCTGGCACATGGCAGCCATGAAGTCGTCAACGGTCATCGGCAGGCCACGGTCGAACTCCAGGGCCTGGGGCACGTAGCCGATGGTGCCGGGAGTGTTCGGCCAGTGCAGGCTCAGTTGGCCCTGGTGTGGCGTCTGCCCCAGCAGGGTCTTGATCAGCGAGCTCTTGCCGCCGCCGTTGGGGCCGACCAGGGCGTGGATACTGCCCGGTCGCACCTGGAAGCTGACGTTATCGAGGATCGCGGTACGGCCCAGGGTCAGCGAGACGTTATCGAATTCAAGCGTCGGGCCGATGCTGGCCACGCTCAGGTGTTCAGCCGCCGTCATGCCCCCGACTCCTGGATGGCCCGGACCACGGTGTTGAGGTTGCCGGTCATTTCCACTTCGTACTTCTCGGCGCTGTATTCACCGTAGGAAATATGCGACAGCGGGTACAGCTTGACCCCCGACTCACGCTGGATGGTATCGACGTAGGAGGACGGGAAATCCATCTCCGAGAAAATCACTTTCACGTCCAGTTCACGCAGTTGGTCGATGGTCTTCTTCAGTTGGCTCGGGCTTGGCTCAATGCCATGGGCCGGTTCGACCACGGCGGTCACTTCCAGGCCGAATTCACGCAGCAGGTAGTCGTAGGCGGCATGCACCGTGGCCACGCGCAGGTCGGCGTTGGGTGCGCTGGTGAGCTTGGCCAGGGCATCGGCACGCATCTGGCGCAGGCGCTTGCCATAGGCGCGGGCGTTCTGGGTGTAGGTCTTGGCGTTGTCCGGGTCGAGCTTGCCCAGTTCCCGGGCGATGTTGTTGACCTGGGCGATAGACGCGCTGATGGACAGGAAGGTGTGCGGGTTGACCACCTTGCCGGCGCCGCGGGCCGCGTTGCCGGTGGCGGCCAGCAACGGCACGTTGGCGTTGGCTTCGATCACCGGGATGTCCGGGCGCTCGCTGGTGGCGATCATGCGGTCGGCAAAGTCGTCGTGGCCGACGCCATTGAGCACGATCACGTCCAGGGTGCCAATGCGCTTGATGTCTTCGGCGCGCGGCTCGTAGGCGTGGGGGTTGAAGCCGGCCGGAATCAGCGGCACCACTTCGGCCTTGTCGCCGACGATATTGGCCACGTAGCTGTAATAAGGATGCAGGGTGATACCGATACGCAGGCGCTTGGCCGCCTCGGCATTGGCCAGGGGTGTCAGCAGGACGCTGAACAAGCCCACCAGCAGCAGGCGGAGCAAGGGAGATGACATAGACATGGGTAATCGATCTTCTCTCGGAAACAGCGTGAATTCAGTGGCGATGCTGGCGGGTGACGCCAGCGTCGAATTGCGCAACGACCTGCTGCCAGCCAGCGGCGATCAACCCCTGGTCGCTCAGGTCGGTGGGGGCAGCCAGGTTGGCGCTGCGGTTGAGCCAGATATCCGGCTCGGCTCCGTTGACGCGCATCAGCAGCGAACCGCTGGTGTCATTGGCCTGGCTCAAGCCCAGGTACGCCGAAGGCGCCAGCAACTGCCAGCGATGGTCGCCACGGCTGACCGAACTGGCGTCCTGGGCGAAGGGCGCGAAGCCTTCTTCGGCCAGTTGCGCGGGCGTCGGCAGGGCGCTGTGTTCCTGCTCCAGCAACTGGATTTCATCCAGGGTCACCCGCAGGTCGGCGTAGATACCTTGCTCGGCGGCGCTCAGGTCACGGCGCGCGTCCAGTTGGTGGCTGGCCACGGCCTCGACGGTCTGGGTTTCGCCATGCAGGGACACCACGGTGCCGGCGACGGCCAGGATGATCAGGCACAGCAGCAGGACGTAGAGGGTTTCATGGCCGGCGCCGGCGGGCCGGACCACCTGGGTGCTGCCTGGGCTCGTGCCGGTCATGGTGCCTGGATATCCGCTTGGTCGATCTCGACAACATGGCCGGGACCGGCGTCAAACAGCACGTAGAACTCGCTGGCAGGTTTCTTGAAGGTCAGCGTCGAGTCGGCCCCCAGCTTGCCGGGCACCAGGATGGTCTCGTCGTAGCCGATCACATCCAGGGTCACGCCGGGCGCGCCGCTGCCGTCGGAAAAACCGCCGGTGCATTGGATCTGCTCGCCGGGGATTTCCTTGCATTCGCACATCGGGTTGTGGGCCAGGGCGTAGTTGCTCGCACCCAGGCTGAGGATCAGCGCGGCGCAGGCGCGGGTCAGGCGCAGTAAAGTCATGGTTTAACTCCTTGCTTGTTCAACCAGGCGACGGTGGCAGGCGATGCCTGACTCAAGGGAATGGAGGCCTGCTGCATGCTGCCGTCCCAGCCTTCCATGGTGATCCACAGTTCGGCGTCGGGCGGGGTGCGTTCAGGGATGGGCAGGGCGGCGCCCATGCGGTACGGGGTGCCGAAGAAAATCACCCCGGCGGCCCGCAGGCTGCGAGGCTTGCCGATGCGCAGGTAGGTGGCCTTGACCTGCTCGCCACAGGTGGCGCACAGGGCGGCATTGAAGGATTTCATCGGCCCGGCCGGATTGGGGCGGGGCGCTTCATTACGCAGCTCGGCCAGGGTGATGCTCCACGGGCCGACCTGCACTTCGCCGACCTCGCGCTCACCCAGGCCACTGTCGCCGCGAAACAGCGCGGCGTCGGCAAAGTACTTGGGCATAAAGCCCAGGGGTACCAGCAACAGCAGGATATTGATGTGGAAGCGCCATTTGAGCCAGAAGGCGCGCAGCGGCGAGGGCGCCTGAACGGTGGTGGCCTTGCTCATTATTTGCCCTCCGAGGTTTCAGCCTGCATGGCGCCGACAGGATTGGCCGGCGCCGTGTTGCGCGGGGCCTTGGCGCTGCGCTTGAGAGCGTGCAACGTGGCCAGGGCGGTGCGCTTGCTCCAGATCAACAGACCGCTGAGCACCATCATGCTCAGCAACAGGCCGAAGAAGAACCACACCAGCTTGATCCAGATCCCGCCGAAGTCGCCGGTGTGCAGCGGGCGCATGGATTCGGTGACGAACTCCAGGCCCGAGCGGTCCGACAGCAGGTGCGTGGCGGCGATTTCACCGTTGTAGGGGTTGATGTCGGCGGTCTGGAACATCAGCGGGTACCAGCCGCGGCCGCCGATGCTCAAGTGGCTGTAGGCATTGCTCGGCAGGCCGACGAAGCTGACTTCGAACCCTGGGATGCGTTGGGTGGCGATGTTGATGGCATCGTCCAGGGCAATCATGGGCGGCGGTACGCCTGGGGCCGACAGCGGCACCTTGTCCCGGGAAATCACCGGCACGATGGCCTCGCTGGAGATGGTGATCTGGTTGTCCGAAAGAATCGCCTGGATCATGAACCAGGTGCCGGTGATGGAAATCACCGCGATAAACCAGATCGACCAGATGCCGCTCAGGCGGTGGAAATCGCCCCAGAAAATCCGCGCCCCATGCTTGAAGCGCAGGGTCGGCTTGAAGAAACCCTTCCAGAACCGTTTGTAGACCACCAGGCCCGTGACCAGCGACGCGAGCATGGGCAGCCCGAGGAACGACACCAGGTACCAGCCCCAGCTAAAGCCATTGGTGAACGGCACCAGCCACCAGCCATGCAGGGCGCGGGTGAACTGGCGGAAGTTGAACGATGGGCTGATGCCCTGGATAACCCCCGTGTACGGGTTGACGTAGACCGCTACGGAGCGGCCGTCGGGGTAACTGATGTCGACGTCGAGGGCAAAGTGCGACTCATCCGGGCGGACGATGGACTCGACAATGGCCTTGGGCTCGGCCTGCTTGATCGCGGCGAGGATCTGGTCGTAGGTGAGCAGTTCGGCATCGTCCGACGGCTTGCTGGCGCGCATTTCCGGGTTGACCAGCCAGACGATTTCCTGGCTGACCACCGCCAGGGTCCCGGTAACGCATACGATCAGTACGAAGAACCAGATGGGCAACGCCAGCCAGCTGTGTACGAGAAACCAGAGTTTGGAGCGTGACTTCTTCGACATGTCTATGGGGGTCTTGATCGGAGGGGGGCAGAGGAGGCCCGGGAAAGGCCGGTCGTAGCTTTTGCTTACGCGACGGGCTGTATCTAAGTTAAGACGGATGAGAATCGCAAAACCCTAAGACGCAAATGAAAGCAAATGTTTCCGATGCGCAACAAGCGCCCTGTAGGCGCTGGTTTGCCAGGGAAAAACTCCAGCGATAACGCTGGGTATTGGCTGCCCCGCGTTGTTCCCGGGTTTTTCGCCGGCAAGCCGGCTTCTACAGGTGATGGGGGTTATGCGAACAGATCCTTGGCGCGCTGGCGAATCTGTTCCTCGGTCAACTCCTCTATATGGGTGGCGAGGAACCAGACATGCCCGAACGGGTCCTTGAGTGTCCCAGAGCGGTCGCCGTAGAACTGATCCTTGGGTTCGGAAATCGCAATGGCGCCTGCCGCGATCGCCTGTTTGTACTGGGCGTCGACGTCCTTCACATACAGGTGCAGGCCAACGCTGGTGGGGTGCGCTCCTGGGCTGGCGAAGGCCATTTCATCGCAGGGCGAGGCCAGCATTATCGGTGAATCGCCGATGCGCAGCTCGGCATGGCCGACCTTGCCGTCGGGCATGTCCAGGCGCATGAAAACAGTGGCATCGAAGGCTTTTTTGTAGAACTCGATGGCTTGCGCGGCCTTGTCGATGCCCAGGTAGGGCGTGATGCTGTGATAGCCCTCGGGGATAGGTTTGACGCTCATGTCGCTCTCCTTGAAGGTTGCCAGGGGCCGGTTTTTCCGGTCTTTTCACTATAGGCCAGGTCTTTCGTGGCCTCTGGCTAGCCGACGACTGTCACGGCTCCCTGAACATTTCATCAAGCAGCGGCGCGCACGATTGCACCGAGCGCAGCGCCAACCTATATCGATAGGTGCAACATGCGTTCGCCCTGCAGGTTTGCCCCAGGGCGGCGCTTGTTGACTGCCAGTTCGCCGATTTTGATCAGGCGGGTGCGTGTGATATTGCGGCTCAGGCCCAGCAGGTTGGCGGTGTGTACCTGGTTGTAGTGGCTGAAGCGATAGGCTGCACGCAGCAATGCGTCTTCGACCTTCTCATGCAGGGCGCCGGCCTGTTCGTCGAACAGCTTCTGGAAGGCCCGCTCCAACAAGGCTTCGGCGCTGTTGTCGACACCGTGCTGGCTATCGTCCTGGCGCTCGATGCGCATGTTCGACAGGCGCAGGTCATCGCGCTCGATCACGCCATTGCGGCATATCAGCAAGGTGTGATGAATGACGTTTTCCAGTTCGCGAATGTTGCCCGGCCAACTGTAGCTCTTGAGCTTTTGCTCGGCCTCGGGGCTGATGGTGATGGGGCCGTAGCCCAGGCGCTGGCTGTAGGCGTCGATAAAGTGCCGGGTCAGGGGCAGGATATCGCCGGGGCGTTCGCGCAACGGGCTCAGTTCCAGGCTGACCACGTCCAGGCGGTAATACAGGTCCTCGCGGAAATGCCCGGCGTTGATGGCCTTTTCCAATTGCACGTTAGTCGCCGCCAGCACTCGCACATCGATGGCAATGCTCTTGCGTGAGCCCAGGCGCACCACTTCGCGCTCTTGCAAAACGCGCAGCAGCTTGACCTGGATGGCCATGGGCAGGTCACCGATCTCATCGAGGAACAGGGTGCCGCCGTCGGCCTCTTCGAACCAGCCGGCCTTGGCGCTGAGGGCACCGGTGAACGCGCCTTTTTCATGGCCGAACAACTCCGCTTCCACCAGGGATTCGGAAAACGCCCCGCAATTGACCGCCACGAAGGGCCGGTTGCGCCGGGCGCTGAGGTTGTGGATATGGCGGGCCACCAGCTCTTTGCCGGTGCCGGTCTCGCCGATGATCAGCACGCTGGCTTCGCTGGGGGCCACTTGCTGGATATGCGCGAGCAAGGCCTGGGATTTCGGGTCTTCGAAGACTTGCGCGGTGGCGCGAATCGACGTGGCGAGGGCGGGCGAGGGCGGGAGGGTCAAAAGCTGCATGGGCACCTCTAGGAATAGAACGTTGGCGTGGGCAGGGACTGGTTCAAGGCCCAGTCGCCCAGTTCGTGGAGTTTGTAGTCCACCGGGTCGTGCAGGCTTTGGGTGCGCAGGTTGCGCCAATGGCGATCCAGGCGCAGCGAGGCATGGGTGGAGCGGGCGCCGGTGACTTCAAACAGGCGGCTGCACAGCTCCAGGCCGTTGCGGGTGGCGGCGACCTTGGCCGTGGCGATGGCAATCGCCAGTTGCCCGCGCTCCTGTTCATTCAAGGCCGGGCCCTTGTCCCAGGCCTGGTCCAGCAGCTCGGCGGCCCGCTGCACCAGCAGGCGCACGCCTTCCAGCGCGACCCAGAACTCGCCGTAGTGGTTGAGCACATATGGGTCCTGACGCACATCCTGGACGGTGGATTTGTGCCAGGGCCGGGTCTCGGCGAGGGTGTAGTTGCGCGCTTCTTCAAACGCGCCTTCGGCAATCCCGAGGAACATATGGGTGAACGTCAATTGCGCAATCAACGGGCGTAGGCAGGCAAAGGGCGTGCTCAGGGGGCCGGGGTCGAGCAGCAGTTCAGATTCTTCGACCCGCACGCGTTCGAAGCTGGCGCTGCCGCTGTCGGTCTGGCGTTGGCCGATACTGTTCCAATCGTTGTGCACGGTGATGCCACTGCGCCCGCTAGGGATGGCGGCGATCAACAGCTTGCCGCCGGCGCTTTCATCCACCGCCGAGGCGATCAACATTTGTGAATCGCTGGCGCCGGAGCAGAAGCTTTTTTTGCCGGAGAATTCGCGCCAGCCGCCAAAGTCCTTGACCACCGTACGGGTGTCCAGCGGGTTGAGGGCGTTGCCCCAGAACCAGTGCTTGCGGGCGGTCTGCTCGAACCAGGGTTGCCATTGTTCCGGGCGGGAAAACAGGCGCACGGTGGCCAGCATCAGGTGATGAAAGCCGAAGACATGGGCGATGGAGCTGTCGACCTTGGCGAACTCGCGCACGATCTCCAGGGTTTCGCTCCAGCGTGCGCCAAGGCCGCCGTACTGGGTGGGAATGCTCAGGGCCAGCAGGCCACTGTGGCGCAGGGCATCGCGCTCAGCCTTGGGCGTGCCGCCGCGCTCGTCACGCTCCACGGCGCTGAGCGCGAACTCGGCGGCCAGCAGCTTGGCGGTCTGCAAGGGGGACGGCAGGACGCTATGGGGTTTGGCTGTCACGCGCAGCTCCTGAAAAAATCAAATGCACTGAGGACCCACTGTAGGGGCCGGCTTGCCGGCGATAGCGGCGTAACTGACAAATCGCCATCGCCGGCAAGCCGGCTCCTACAAAGGTTGGTTCAGGCTTTGGCGGTGGCAGGCAGTACATCGTTGGCAATCATTTCGCCGAACGGCCCGGTGAGGTTGGTGATGCCGCGTCCGGCCAGGCTGGCGTAGGGTTCGGGCAGCAGCGGGAACACCAGTTCGGCAAAGCGATAGGCCTCTTCCAGGTGCGGGTAGCCGGAGAAGATAAAGCTCTCGATGCCCAGGTCGGCGTATTCCTTGATCCGTTCGGCCACTTGCTGCGGGTTGCCCACCAGGGCGGTGCCGGCACCACCGCGTACCAGGCCGACGCCGGCCCACAGGTTGGGGGCGATTTCCAGGTTGTCGCGCCGCCCATCGTGCAGGGCGGCCATACGGCGCTGGCCTTCGGAGTCAAAGCGCGAGAAGGATTTTTGCGCGGCGGCAATGGTTTCGTCGCTGATGTGCTCGATCAGCCTGGCTGCCGCTTTCCAGGCCTCGTCTTCGGTTTCGCGCACGATCACATGCAGGCGAATGCCGAATTTGACGGTGCGCCCATGGCGCGCCGCGCGTTCACGTACATCGGCGAGTTTTTCCGCGACAGCTGCCGGTGGTTCACCCCAGGTCAGGTACACGTCCACCTGTTCGGCGGCGAGGTCGTGGGCGGCATCGGACGAACCACCGAAATACAGTGGCGGGTAGGGTTTCTGGACCGGCGGATAAAGGGCCTTGGCGTTCTGCACCTTCAGGTGTTTGCCTTCAAAGTCGACGGATTCGCCCTGCAATACCCGACGCCAGATTTTGAGGAACTCATCGGTCACCTCGTAACGTTCGCTGTGGTCGAGGAAGCTGCCGTCGCCACGGTTTTCATCGGGGTCGCCGCCGGTCACCACATTGATCAGCAGGCGGCCATTGGACAGGCGGTCAAGGGTGGCGGCCATGCGCGCGGACACGGTGGGCGAGATGATCCCAGGGCGGATCGCCACCAGGTAACGCAGGCGTTCGGTCAGGGGCACCAGCGCCGAGGCAATCACCCAGGAGTCCTCGCAGGAACGGCCAGTGGGAATCAGCACGCCGTGGTAACCGAGGTTGTCGGCGGCCTGGGCTACTTGTTTCAGATAGTTGAGGGTGACCGGGCGAGCGCCTTGGGTGGTACCGAGGAAATGGCCGTCGCCATGGGTCGGAAGGAACCAGAAAACATCCATGACAAGTCCTTGAGCGATGTTCAACAGAGAGTGTCGCCTGGCCAACAGTTGTGTAAACAACAGTTGCGGCGTTGGGGGACCGTTATAGAGCGTCTTGTTTATTCCGTAAACGAACGTATTTCTCTATTTATAGACCTGTAAAGAATATGCGGGATTGGCTGATAGCGACTATCACAGCGGATGATTTTTCCCTGGGAGGGGGCAGGAGTAGCCTGTGTTCATTGCCTTGACGCCCCATTCGCCGGACCTTTGCCATGAACCACACCCTCTCTGTTGCCTTGTTACTGGTTGCCTCTTTCCTTGCCGGTTGTGCCGCCCAGCCAGGCCCCGAACTGCGCCCGTATACCGCCGAGGAAACCAGGCAGTTGGCGATGGAGGGACTCAATCGTCGTGGTCTGTCGTTTGACGAATATCAACAGAAGAAAGCCGAGCTGGCTGGCCGGTCGCAGAAGCCGTTTGGCTTTGATCGCCAGGGCGAAATGAATGCCGAACGCAACGTGATGTTGCATGACCGCCCCAGCTAAAAGCATTGGCTGTGGTCCCGAGCCCGAGGTTCCCCGCAGGAACTTCGGGCTTTTTGTTTTCCATCCTTTTCATCGAGCCTGTTAAGCTCAATTTCAGGAGCGTTCCTACGCACTTTTAAATTCTTTAACGGCATCCGATCGGGTTAACCTGACGATCTCTGTACTGATCGCTGCCCCTGGGACGCTGCTCTCGGGAACATGCTCTGCGGGTCTTTAACGTCATGAATAAACGTCCTTTGTATTTCGACTACGCCGCCACCACACCGGTGGATGAGCGGGTCATCCAGGTCATGATCGAGTGCCTGGGTTTCAACGCCAACTTTGGTAACCCTGCGTCCAGCTCCCATGCCTTTGGCCAACAGGCCCGGCACACGGTCGAGCAGGCGCGCCGGCAGGTGGCGGAACTGGTTGGGGCCCAGGCCGAACAGATCGTCTGGACTTCAGGCGCTACCGAATCCAACAACCTTGCGCTCAAGGGTGTGGCCCAGGCGCGGGGTGTGGCCGGTGGCCATATCATCACCAGCCAGATCGAGCACAAGGCGACCCTGGATACCGCGCGCCAGTTGCAGGAAGCCGGGATTGCCGTGACCTACCTGGTGCCGGACACCGAGGGCCTGATCACCGCCGAGGCCGTCAGCCAGGCACTGCGGGAAGACACGTTCCTGGTGTCGTTGATGTTGGTCAACAATGAATTGGGTACGCTCAACGACATCCCGGCCATTGGCGCGCGGGTGCGTGAGCATGGGGCGCTGTTGCATGTGGATGCGGCGCAGGGCGCCGGCAAGGTCGAGATCGACCTGGCGCGCTGGCCGGTCGACCTGATGTCGTTTTCTGCACACAAGTTGTATGGCCCCAAGGGTATCGGCGCGTTGTATGTCGGGCCGCGGGCGCAGCAGAACGTCACGGCGCAGATCCACGGCGGCGGCCATGAAGGCGGGTTGCGTTCGGGCACCCTGGCAACACACCAGATCGCCGGCATGGGCAGCGCCTTCGCGTTGGCGGGGCAATTTTTTGCCGAAGAGTCGGCGGGTATTGTCGCCCTGCGCCAGCGTCTGCTTGAACAATTGCTGAGCATTCCCGGTGTGCGCCTGAACGGCAGCGCCACCCAGCGCATTCCTCACACCTTGAGCCTGACGTTCAGCGAAGGTGAGTTCAACTCGGCGGCCTTGAGCGCCGGTATCGCGTTTTCGGCGACCTCTGCCTGCAATTCGGCAAGCAATGCGCCGTCCCATGTTCTGCTTGCCCTCGGGCATGATGCGCGCAGCGCCGGTCGCACCATTCGCCTGAGCCTTGGGCGGTTTACCACCGCGCAGGATATCGATCAGGCGGTGCAATTGATCAAGCGCTCGCTGGCCAGCGCACCGGCCTTCTGGGCAGTTTGAAACACATAACAATTATGAGTGGTTAGCAGGAGACATGATGACTACGCAGCCTTTGACCCATGGAACGGTTCCCCAGCGCCTGGCGCATACCCGCGAGTTGATGAAACGGGAGGGCATCGATGCCTTGCTGGTGCCATCGGCCGACCCGCACCTGTCCGAATACTTGCCGGGCTACTGGCAGGGGCGGCAGTGGTTGTCGGGGTTTCATGGGTCGGTCGGTACGCTGATCGTCACGCCTGATTTTGCCGGGGTCTGGGCTGACAGCCGTTACTGGGAGCAGGCGAGCAAGGAGCTCAACGGCAGCGGCATCGAGTTGGTGAAGCTGCAACCAGGGCAGCCCGGCCCGCTGGAATGGCTGGGTGAGCAAACCCCGGAAGGCGGCGTAGTGGCGGTGGACGGCGCGGTGATGGCCGTTGCGTCCGCCCGCACCCTGGGCGGCAAACTGGCTGAGCGGGGGGCGCGCCTGCGGACCGATATCGATCTGTTGAACGAGGTCTGGACCGACCGTCCGGCCCTGCCAAACCAGCCGATCTATCAGCACCTGCCACCCCAGGCCACGGTCAGCCGTGGCGAAAAGCTCGCGGCACTGCGCGCCAGCCTCAAAGAAAAGAACGCGGATTGGCATTTCATTGCCACCCTGGACGACATCGCCTGGCTGTTCAACCTGCGCGGTGCAGATGTTTCGTTCAACCCGGTGTTTGTGTCATTTGCCCTGATCAACCAGCAGCAGGCCACCCTGTTTGTGGCCCTCGGCAAGGTCGATGCCCAGTTGCGTGGGGTGCTGGAGCGCGATGGCGTGACGCTGCGTGACTACAGCGAAGTGTCCGCGGCCCTGGGGGAGGTGCCGAGCGGTGCCAGCCTGCAGGTTGATCCGGCACGCGTGACCGCAGGGTTGCTGGATAACCTGGCCAGTGGGGTCAAGCTGGTGGAAGGGCTCAACCCGACCACGCTGGCCAAGTCCCGTAAAAGCCTGGCGGACGCCGAGCATATTCGCCGGGCCATGGAGCAGGATGGCGCGGCCTTGTGCGAGTTTTTCGCCTGGCTGGACTCGGCCCTGGGCCGCGAGCGCATCACCGAGTTGACGATTGACGAACACCTGACGGCCGCGCGTACGCGGCGCCCGGATTACGTGTCGTTGAGCTTCAATACCATCGCCGCCTTCAACAGTAATGGCGCGATGCCGCACTATCACGCCACCGAAGAAGAGCATGCAGTCATCGAAGGTGATGGCCTGTTGTTGATCGATTCGGGCGGCCAGTACCTGGGTGGTACCACTGATATCACGCGGATGGTGCCCATCGGTACGCCGAGCGAGGAGCAAAAGCGCGATTGCACGCGGGTGCTCAAGGGGGTGATTGCCCTGTCGCGTGCGCAATTCCCCAAGGGCATCCTCTCGCCTTTGCTGGACGCCATCGCTCGCGCGCCGCTCTGGGCCGAAGGCGTGGATTATGGTCATGGCACCGGGCACGGGGTGGGTTACTTCCTCAATGTCCATGAAGGCCCGCAGGTGATTGCGTACCAAGCCGCAGCCGCGCCGCAAACCGCAATGCAGCCGGGCATGATCACCTCCATTGAACCGGGTACCTACCGCCCGGGCCGTTGGGGCGTACGTATCGAGAACCTGGTGCTCAACCGAGAGGCGGGCAAGACCGAGTTTGGCGAGTTCCTCAAGTTCGAAACCCTGACGCTGTGCCCAATCGATACCCGTTGCCTGGTGCCGTCGTTGCTGACGACCGAGGAGCGGCAGTGGTTCAACGACTACCATGGCGAGGTGCGTCAACGCCTGAGCCCGTTGCTCAGTGGCGCTGCGCTGGAATGGTTGCAGCTGCGCACGGCCGCTATATAAGGCCCGGCCGCTCGCAGGCGTGGCCTGCGAGCGGCTTGCAGATTTTAACTCAAGGCTTCGCGGACAAAGTCCAGGCGATCCTGGCCAAAGAACAGTTGTTGATCGACAAACAGGCTCGGCGCACCAAACACGCCACGGGCAATCGCCTCTTCGGTCTTGCGCTTGAGGGCGTCCTTTACGTCCTCATCCTGAGTCAGCTCCAATACCTTTGCCGGATCGAAGCCGTGTTCCGTCAGGACTTGCGCGACGACTGCCGGATCACCGAGGTTGCGCCCCTCCACCCATAACGCCTGGAACAGGCAGTCGATGAAGTCGACAAAGCGCTCTGGCTGGCGTAGCTGAATGCCGGTGACGGCGCGCATCAGCGTCAAGGTGTTGATGGGGAAGTGCGGGTTGAACTTGAGGGGCACATCGTAGCGCCTGGCGTAGCGTGCCAGGTCTTGCAGCATGTAGCGACCCTTGGCCGGGATGGTGATGGGCGAGGCGTTGCCGGTGGCCTTGAAAATGCCGCCCAGGAGGATGGGCTGGTACACCAGTTGGCTGCCGGTTTCGCCACAGATTCCGGGCAGTTGGGTGTACGCCAGGTAGGTGGTGGGGCTGCCGAGGTCGAAGAAGAATTCCAGGGTTTTGCTCATGTCGGATGCTCGCTGCTTATTGTTATGTAGGCGTGCTTACCAGGTTTCGTTCCAGGGGCGCAGGTCCAGCTCGAAGGTCCAGGCATCCCGTGGCTGGCTGTGCAGGTGCCAATAGTTATCGGCGATATGCGCGGGATCAAGGATGCCGTCCTGGTCCTTGAGGGCGTATTTGCTGGGGAAGTTGTCGCGGATGAAGTCAGTGTCGATGGCGCCATCCACCACCACGTGGGCCACATGGATGTTCATCGGGCCCAGTTCGCGCGCCATGCTTTGGGCCAGGGCGCGGATGCCGTGCTTGGCCCCGGCGAAGGCGGCAAATCCCGCTGCGCCGCGCAGCCCGGCGGTGGCACCGGTAAACAGGATCGTCCCGCGCCGGCGCGTCACCATGCGCTTGGCCACTTCCCGGGCATTGAGGAAACCTGAGAAGCAGGCCATCTCCCAGATCTTGAAATATTTGCGCGCAGTTTCTTCGAGGATGCTGCACGGCACGTTGGCGCCGATGTTGAACACGAAGGCCTCAATCGGACCCAGCTCGTGTTCGATCTGCTCGATCAGCGCGATCACCTCGTCCTCCTTGCGTGCATCGCAGGCAAAGCCATGGGCTTCGCCGCCGGACGCCTGGATGCTGTCCACCAGGGGTTGCAGCTTGTCGGCACTGCGTCGGGTGACGCAGGCGACATAACCTTCACGGGCAAAACGCTTGGCGATGGCGCCGCCTGTAGCATCGCCTGCGCCGACGACCAGTACGATTTTCTTATTCTCAGTCATGGTAGATCCTTGGGTAAACGATCGTTAACTAAACGAACGTTATGCTACGATTCGACAGGCGTCAAGGTCATGTATTTTGGGGGGAGAGGCAATGCGCTATTCAGTCAGTCACAAGCAGCAAACCAGAGACAAGCTTCTGCAGAGCAGCGCGGCACTGGCCAAGAAAGAAGGGTTTGCCAGCGTTGGTGTAGACGGCTTGATGAAAGCCATTGGCTTGAGTGGGGGCGCGTTCTATAGCCACTTTTCCTCAAAGGATGCGCTGTTCGGTTCAATCGTCGAGCGCGAATTGAGCCAAAGCCTTGAGCGTTTGGGGGCGGGGGAAGTGCAGAGTCGGGAGCGCCTGGGGCGGTGCCTGAAGATCTATTTGAGCATGGCCCACGTAGAGCAGGTGCAGGACGGGTGTGCGTTGCCAAGCATGGGGGCGGATATTGCGCGTGCGGATATAGCTGTACGCCAGCAGGCGCAAGCGTGGATCTGTCGGCTGCAGGCCAACTGGGCGCGGACGTTGGAAAGTGACAGCCTGGCCTGGGCCATTTTGTCCCAGTGTGTGGGGGCGCTGGTGGTTGCCAGGATGATGGTTGACCCGCACGTTCAAGCGCAGGTGCTTTCATCGAGCTATAAAGAGCTCAGCCAGAGAATCACCCAGCAATGAGCTCTTACTTGCAGAGCACTATCATGCTGCGGCTGGTATAGCCGGCAGGGTTGATACCGAAGGGATAATCACCCGGCTCTTCCGTGTTGTCGCCGGACTTGGCGATGACCCGGTAGCCCTTCTTGCCGCACGAATTGGCTGCGCTGGTGTAGCACTGGTCCCAGGAGGAGGACAGGCCAGAGCAGTTGATATGCAACCCTTTCTTTCCGCGTTTGACTTCTGTCTTGGTGGTCGCGGCACACCCAGCCAGGGCGATCACGACAAACACTATCAAAATTCGCTTCATTACCATCCTTAATAGCCGCGCCGTTGGAATGCCCGATGCTGGCTTTGCTCGCTCTCAAGTGTAGCGTCCGTGGATGTCCCTATTCGAAAATCTCCATGACTGACACTGAGTTACAGACTAAACATGGCCTAATTGAGCGGCAAATACCAGAGCTTCGTTAAATCCTGTCTCAATCTGCCGCGACGATTGGCTTCGACTGGCTGCGCATGGTCAGGGTAGCGCCGACGGAGGCCATGATAATGCAGGCGATCGCCAGCCATTGCGCCAGGGACAGGTATTCCTGGAGGAAAAACAGCCCCGAAAGCGCGCCGAATGCGGGCTCGATACTCATCAGGGTGCCGAAGGTGCGTGCGGGCAGTCGGGTCAGGGCGACCATCTCCAGGGTGTAAGGGAGGGCGGTGGAAAGAATCGCCACGCCAATGGCGATTGGAATCAGCGAGGGGGTCAGCAGTGCGCTACCGGCGTGAACGATCCCGATAGGGGCCACGAACAGCGCGGCGATCATCACGCCGAGGGCGGCGGTCTGGACGCCGTTGTCTGCGCCGGCCTTCTGCCCGAACAAAATATAGAGGGCCCAGCAGATGCCCGCGCCCAGTGCGTAGGCGGCGCCGGTCAGGTCGATGCCTTGGCTGGCTTCACCAACCGGTATTAATAGCAGCAGGCCCACGATGGCCAGGGCTATCCACAGGAAGTCGACAGCGCGGCGCGAAGCATAGATGGCTACGGCCAGTGGGCCGGTGAATTCCAGGGCTACCGCGATACCCAGGGGAACGGTGCGCAATGACATATAGAAGAGGAAGTTCATGCCGCCCAGCGCCATCCCATACACGATGACGGTGCGCAGTGATTTGGCGGTGAGTTTTGCGCGCCAGGGACGAAGCAACAGCAGCATGATGATGCTGGCAAAAACCAGGCGCAGCGTGGTGGTGCCTTGGGCGCCGACAATCGGGAACATACTCTTGGCCAGTGAGGCGCCCGACTGGATCGAGGCCATGGCAATCAGCAGCAGGCCGACGGGGAATAGTGCCGAGCCCAGGCTGCGGGATGAAGTGGTCATTGGGGGTGTTCGTCCAGGTTCATATAGAGGCAGAAGGCACTATGATGATCAACTGCCACTAATTGAGCAATATATTGCTCAATTAGTGGGTTCTTCTCTCTATAAAGAGAGGGTTCTGAGGGGGTTCGGGGTCTTCGATAGATAAATTGAATTAATGGTTGACGGCAGATTCTAGAAGTCTATAATTCGCCCCACTTCCGGCGCAGTCGAAACGGAAAACTCCTTGGTAAACAAAGAGTTATGTGGTTTTCGGCAGCAGGTTGCTTCAGCTCATCGAAGCCAAAAGGAAGTTGAAAAAGAGGTGTTGACAGCAGCGTGTAACGCTGTAGAATTCGCCTCCCGCTGACGAGAGATCGAAAGCGCAAGTGGTTGAAGTTGTTGAGGAAAATCTCGAAGCTTCTGAAAATAATCACTTGACAGCAAATGAGGCTGCTGTAGAATGCGCGCCTCGGTTGAGACGAAAGATCTTAACCAACCGCTCTTTAACAACTGAATCAAGCAATTCGTGTGGGTGCTTGTGGAGTCAGACTGATAGTCAACAAGATTATCAGCATCACAAGTTACTCCGCGAGAAATCAAAGATGTAACCAACGATTGCTGAGCCAAGTTTAGGGTTTCTTAAAAACCCAAAGATGTTTGAACTGAAGAGTTTGATCATGGCTCAGATTGAACGCTGGCGGCAGGCCTAACACATGCAAGTCGAGCGGTAGAGAGAAGCTTGCTTCTCTTGAGAGCGGCGGACGGGTGAGTAATGCCTAGGAATCTGCCTGGTAGTGGGGGATAACGTTCGGAAACGGACGCTAATACCGCATACGTCCTACGGGAGAAAGCAGGGGACCTTCGGGCCTTGCGCTATCAGATGAGCCTAGGTCGGATTAGCTAGTTGGTGGGGTAATGGCTCACCAAGGCGACGATCCGTAACTGGTCTGAGAGGATGATCAGTCACACTGGAACTGAGACACGGTCCAGACTCCTACGGGAGGCAGCAGTGGGGAATATTGGACAATGGGCGAAAGCCTGATCCAGCCATGCCGCGTGTGTGAAGAAGGTCTTCGGATTGTAAAGCACTTTAAGTTGGGAGGAAGGGTTGTAGATTAATACTCTGCAATTTTGACGTTACCGACAGAATAAGCACCGGCTAACTCTGTGCCAGCAGCCGCGGTAATACAGAGGGTGCAAGCGTTAATCGGAATTACTGGGCGTAAAGCGCGCGTAGGTGGTTAGTTAAGTTGGATGTGAAATCCCCGGGCTCAACCTGGGAACTGCATTCAAAACTGACTGACTAGAGTATGGTAGAGGGTGGTGGAATTTCCTGTGTAGCGGTGAAATGCGTAGATATAGGAAGGAACACCAGTGGCGAAGGCGACCACCTGGACTGATACTGACACTGAGGTGCGAAAGCGTGGGGAGCAAACAGGATTAGATACCCTGGTAGTCCACGCCGTAAACGATGTCAACTAGCCGTTGGGAGCCTTGAGCTCTTAGTGGCGCAGCTAACGCATTAAGTTGACCGCCTGGGGAGTACGGCCGCAAGGTTAAAACTCAAATGAATTGACGGGGGCCCGCACAAGCGGTGGAGCATGTGGTTTAATTCGAAGCAACGCGAAGAACCTTACCAGGCCTTGACATCCAATGAACTTTCTAGAGATAGATTGGTGCCTTCGGGAACATTGAGACAGGTGCTGCATGGCTGTCGTCAGCTCGTGTCGTGAGATGTTGGGTTAAGTCCCGTAACGAGCGCAACCCTTGTCCTTAGTTACCAGCACGTTATGGTGGGCACTCTAAGGAGACTGCCGGTGACAAACCGGAGGAAGGTGGGGATGACGTCAAGTCATCATGGCCCTTACGGCCTGGGCTACACACGTGCTACAATGGTCGGTACAGAGGGTTGCCAAGCCGCGAGGTGGAGCTAATCCCACAAAACCGATCGTAGTCCGGATCGCAGTCTGCAACTCGACTGCGTGAAGTCGGAATCGCTAGTAATCGCGAATCAGAATGTCGCGGTGAATACGTTCCCGGGCCTTGTACACACCGCCCGTCACACCATGGGAGTGGGTTGCACCAGAAGTAGCTAGTCTAACCTTCGGGAGGACGGTTACCACGGTGTGATTCATGACTGGGGTGAAGTCGTAACAAGGTAGCCGTAGGGGAACCTGCGGCTGGATCACCTCCTTAATCGACGACATCAGCTGCTCCATAAGTTCCCACACGAATTGCTTGATTCATTGAAGAAGACGAAAAGAAGCAGCCCGAAATTGGGTCTGTAGCTCAGTTGGTTAGAGCGCACCCCTGATAAGGGTGAGGTCGGCAGTTCGAATCTGCCCAGACCCACCAATTTTGTGTGGGAAACGCCTGTAGAAATACGGGGCCATAGCTCAGCTGGGAGAGCGCCTGCCTTGCACGCAGGAGGTCAACGGTTCGATCCCGTTTGGCTCCACCACTACTGCTTCTGTTTGTATAAAGCTTAGAAATGAGCATTCCATCATTGTGATGGTGAATGTTGATTTCTAGTCTTTGACTAGTTCGTTCTTTAAAAATTTGGGTATGTGATAGAAGATAGACTGAACGTTACTTTCACTGGTAACGGATCAGGCTAAGGTAAAATTTGTGAGTTACTCAAATTGAGTATTATCGAATTTTCGGCGAATGTCGTCTTCACAGTATAACCAGATTGCTTGGGGTTATATGGTCAAGTGAAGAAGCGCATACGGTGGATGCCTTGGCAGTCAGAGGCGATGAAAGACGTGGTAGCCTGCGAAAAGCTTCGGGGAGTCGGCAAACAGACTTTGATCCGGAGATGTCTGAATGGGGGAACCCAGCCATCATAAGATGGTTATCTTAAGCTGAATACATAGGCTTAAGAGGCGAACCAGGGGAACTGAAACATCTAAGTACCCTGAGGAAAAGAAATCAACCGAGATTCCCTTAGTAGTGGCGAGCGAACGGGGACTAGCCCTTAAGTGGCTTTGAGATTAGCGGAACGCTCTGGAAAGTGCGGCCATAGTGGGTGATAGCCCTGTACGCGAAAATCTCTTAGTCATGAAATCGAGTAGGACGGAGCACGAGAAACTTTGTCTGAATATGGGGGGACCATCCTCCAAGGCTAAATACTACTGACTGACCGATAGTGAACTAGTACCGTGAGGGAAAGGCGAAAAGAACCCCGGAGAGGGGAGTGAAATAGATCCTGAAACCGTATGCGTACAAGCAGTGGGAGCCCACTTTGTTGGGTGACTGCGTACCTTTTGTATAATGGGTCAGCGACTTATTTTCAGTGGCGAGCTTAACCGAATAGGGGAGGCGTAGCGAAAGCGAGTCTTAATAGGGCGTCTAGTCGCTGGGAATAGACCCGAAACCGGGCGATCTATCCATGGGCAGGTTGAAGGTTGGGTAACACTAACTGGAGGACCGAACCGACTACCGTTGAAAAGTTAGCGGATGACCTGTGGATCGGAGTGAAAGGCTAATCAAGCTCGGAGATAGCTGGTTCTCCTCGAAAGCTATTTAGGTAGCGCCTCATGTATCACTGTAGGGGGTAGAGCACTGTTTCGGCTAGGGGGTCATCCCGACTTACCAAACCGATGCAAACTCCGAATACCTACAAGTGCCGAGCATGGGAGACACACGGCGGGTGCTAACGTCCGTCGTGAAAAGGGAAACAACCCAGACCGTCAGCTAAGGTCCCAAAGTTATGGTTAAGTGGGAAACGATGTGGGAAGGCTTAGACAGCTAGGAGGTTGGCTTAGAAGCAGCCACCCTTTAAAGAAAGCGTAATAGCTCACTAGTCGAGTCGGCCTGCGCGGAAGATGTAACGGGGCTCAAACCATACACCGAAGCTACGGGTATCACCCTCGGGTGATGCGGTAGAGGAGCGTTCTGTAAGCCTGTGAAGGTGAGTTGAGAAGCTTGCTGGAGGTATCAGAAGTGCGAATGCTGACATGAGTAACGACAATGGGTGTGAAAAACACCCACGCCGAAAGACCAAGGTTTCCTGCGCAACGTTAATCGACGCAGGGTTAGTCGGTCCCTAAGGCGAGGCTGAAAAGCGTAGTCGATGGAAAACAGGTTAATATTCCTGTACTTCTGGTTATTGCGATGGAGGGACGGAGAAGGCTAGGCCAGCTTGGCGTTGGTTGTCCAAGTTTAAGGTGGTAGGCTGGAATCTTAGGTAAATCCGGGATTCTAAGGCCGAGAGCTGATGACGAGTTACCCTTTGGGTGACGAAGTGGTTGATGCCATGCTTCCAAGAAAAGCTTCTAAGCTTCAGGTAACCAGGAACCGTACCCCAAACCGACACAGGTGGTTGGGTAGAGAATACCAAGGCGCTTGAGAGAACTCGGGTGAAGGAACTAGGCAAAATGGCACCGTAACTTCGGGAGAAGGTGCGCCGGTGAGGGTGAAGGACTTGCTCCGTAAGCTCATGCCGGTCGAAGATACCAGGCCGCTGCGACTGTTTATTAAAAACACAGCACTCTGCAAACACGAAAGTGGACGTATAGGGTGTGACGCCTGCCCGGTGCCGGAAGGTTAATTGATGGGGTTAGCTAACGCGAAGCTCTTGATCGAAGCCCCGGTAAACGGCGGCCGTAACTATAACGGTCCTAAGGTAGCGAAATTCCTTGTCGGGTAAGTTCCGACCTGCACGAATGGCGTAACGATGGCGGCGCTGTCTCCACCCGAGACTCAGTGAAATTGAAATCGCTGTGAAGATGCAGTGTATCCGCGGCTAGACGGAAAGACCCCGTGAACCTTTACTATAGCTTTGCACTGGACTTTGAATTTGCTTGTGTAGGATAGGTGGGAGGCTTTGAAGCGTGGACGCCAGTTCGCGTGGAGCCAACCTTGAAATACCACCCTGGCAACTTTGAGGTTCTAACTCAGGTCCGTTATCCGGATCGAGGACAGTGTATGGTGGGTAGTTTGACTGGGGCGGTCTCCTCCTAAAGAGTAACGGAGGAGTACGAAGGTGCGCTCAGACCGGTCGGAAATCGGTCGTAGAGTATAAAGGCAAAAGCGCGCTTGACTGCGAGACAGACACGTCGAGCAGGTACGAAAGTAGGTCTTAGTGATCCGGTGGTTCTGTATGGAAGGGCCATCGCTCAACGGATAAAAGGTACTCCGGGGATAACAGGCTGATACCGCCCAAGAGTTCATATCGACGGCGGTGTTTGGCACCTCGATGTCGGCTCATCACATCCTGGGGCTGAAGCCGGTCCCAAGGGTATGGCTGTTCGCCATTTAAAGTGGTACGCGAGCTGGGTTTAGAACGTCGTGAGACAGTTCGGTCCCTATCTGCCGTGGACGTTTGAGATTTGAGAGGGGCTGCTCCTAGTACGAGAGGACCGGAGTGGACGAACCTCTGGTGTTCCGGTTGTCACGCCAGTGGCATTGCCGGGTAGCTATGTTCGGAATAGATAACCGCTGAAAGCATCTAAGCGGGAAACTAGCCTCAAGATGAGATCTCACTGGAACCTTGAGTTCCCTGAAGGGCCGTCGAAGACTACGACGTTGATAGGTTGGGTGTGTAAGCGCTGTGAGGCGTTGAGCTAACCAATACTAATTGCCCGTGAGGCTTGACCATATAACACCCAAGCAATTTGTTTCTCGAAAGAGCATCAGATTGCGGTGTGTGAAGACGAAATGAACCGAAAGTTCGAATCTCACAAAACACCGAAAGCTGTCACATACCCAATTTGCTGAAGCGAGGCACTTGCCGCGACTCAGTACCCGAATTTCTTGACGACCATAGAGCATTGGAACCACCTGATCCCATCCCGAACTCAGCAGTGAAACGATGCATCGCCGATGGTAGTGTGGGGTTTCCCCATGTGAGAGTAGGTCATCGTCAAGATTAAATTCCAAAACCCCAATTGCGAAAGCAGTTGGGGTTTTGTTTTGGGCGGTCGAAAAGGCGCGCGCAAAGACTAGCCCGCAGCTTCGCTGCTATCCACCCCCCAACCACCCTTCGGTCAATTCAATACAAAGTGTTTCGGTATTTTTGGTAAGGTGCAGCAGCTTTTTCAGGGACGGCCTTTCAACCGCAGGATGCGGCATCACCCTTATTCAACGAGATGCTGTAGAAATGCCCGAAGCCATACCGATCAAAGACCACGAAAAAGAGCACCGCCTGGTCAACAAGCGCCTGTTGGCCTGCGCAATACTGGTGCTTGGCATCACCTGCGCCCTGGTCGCCCGCATGTATTTCCTGCAAGTGGTGGAGTTCGACTATCACTCCACCATCTCCGAAAACAACCGTGTCCACGTCCTGCCCATCACCCCGACCCGCGGCCTGATCTATGACCGTAACGGTGTGGTTCTGGCCGATAACCGTCCCAGTTACAACCTGACCATCACCCGCGAACGGGCTACCGACCTGAAAGGGGAGCTGGACTCGATCATCGCTCTGCTGCACCTGCCCCCCGAAGACCGCGCCGTATTCGACAAGGCCCTGAAGCAAGCCCGCCACCCGTTCGTGCCCGTGACGTTGTTCTATGAGTTGACTGAAGAACAGATCGCCATATTGGCCGTCAACGAATTCCGCCTGCCAGGCGTGGATGTCGAGCCGCAGTTCGTGCGGCACTACCCGCTGGGTGCACACTTTGCGCATTCCATTGGTTACGTGGGGCGCATCAACGAGAAAGAGTCCAAGGAGCTGGATTCGGTCGAATACCGTGGCACGCAATCGATTGGTAAAACCGGCATCGAGCGCTTCTATGAGTCGCAGTTGCACGGCCATGTGGGTTATGAAGAGGTCGAGACCAATGCCCAGGGTCGGGTCTTGCGGGTGCTCAAGCATACCGATCCGGTTCCCGGCAAAAATATCGTCCTGAGCCTGGATATCAAGCTCCAGGAAGCCGCCGAAGAAGCCCTGGGCGATCGTCGCGGGTCAGTAGTAGCCCTCGACCCGCAAACCGGCGAAGTCCTGGCGATGGTCAGCAAACCCAGCTTTGACCCCAACTCGTTCGTCACCGGCATTAGTTTCAAGGAATATGCCGCGCTCCATGACTCCCTCGACCGGCCCTTGTTCAACCGCGTGTTGCGCGGGCTGTATGCGCCAGGCTCGACGATCAAGCCGGAAGTGGCCATCGCCGGTCTCGACAGTGGCGTGGTCACCGCGCAAACCCGGGTCTTCGACCCCGGCTACTACCAACTGCCGGACTTTGATCACAAGTACCGCAACTGGAACCACAGCGGTGATGGCTGGGTAGATATGGACGCCGCCATCATGCGTTCCAACGACACCTACTTCTACGACCTGGCCCACAAGCTGGGGATCGATCGCCTGCACGACTACATGGCCGAATTCGGTCTTGGCCAGAAAGTCTCCCTGGACATGTTCGAAGAGTCGGCCGGCCTGATGCCATCCCAGGCCTGGAAGCGTGCCACCCGGCGCCAGCCCTGGTTCCCGGGCGAAACCGTGATCCTCGGCATCGGCCAAGGCTATATGCAGGTCACCCCGTTGCAATTGGCCCAGGCCACCGCGCTGATCGCCAACAAGGGCGTGTGGAATCGTCCGCACCTGGCCAAGACCATCGACGGTGTGCCACCCGTGGACGAGAACCCGATGCCCAATGTCGTGCTCAAGAACCCCCGCGACTGGGATCAGGTCAACCACGGCATGCAAATGGTGATGCACGACCCGCGCGGGATTGCCCGGGCGTCGGCCGCCGGTGCGCAGTATCGGATCGCGGGCAAGAGTGGCACCGCGCAGGTGGTGGCAATCAAGCAGGGCGAGCGCTACAACCGCCTGAAGACTCGCGAGCGCAACCGCGACAACGCATTGTTCGTCGGCTTCGCCCCGGCTGAACACCCCAGGATCGTGATTTCAGTGATGATTGAAAACGGCGAGGCGGGCGGCCGGGTGGCAGGCCCGGTGGTGCGCCAGATCATGGATGCCTGGTTGCTCGATCAGCAAGGCCACCTGAAACCGCAGTACGCCACGCCGGCCAAGACATCGGGCGACCCTCGTGTCTAGCGCCAGTATCGTCAAGCCGTCTTGAGCGAGGTTCCACTGGGTAGATAAGCGATTGCATTTAGCCACAGCCTGCGCAGATAATGAGATGAATTATCATTAACGTGCTTGGCTGCCCGCGTGTCTACTCCTACCGATCCCAAGGTCCTTCTGGCAACGCTTTATGACGACAACCATCGCTGGTTGCGCGCCTGGTTGTATCGTCAGCTCAAGTGCCCGCAAGATGCCGCGGACCTGACACAGGACACGTTTATCCGCATTCTGGATGCGCGCCAGCTCCATCAACTCGATGAGCCCCGCGCGTTTCTCAGCACCGTGGCGCGCCGCTTGTTGTTCAGCTTCTGGCGACGCAAACGGTTGGAGCAGACCTACCTCGACAGCCTGGCGCAGTTGCCGCACGCCTACACCCCTTCGGAAGAAGACCTGGCCCTGGTGCGCGAAGCGCTGGAAAGCATCGATCGCCTGCTCAATGGCCTACCGCCGCGTGTCCGGCAGATCTTTATGCTCAATCGCCTCGAGGGCTTGTCGCAGCCCGTCATCGCCCAGCAGTTGAGCGTGTCGCTGGCCACGGTAGAGCGTGATCTGCGCCGGGCTTTCCTGCATTGCCTGGCCGAGTCGGCGGACCTGACATGAGCCACCCCAAGGTGGACGCCACCACCCGCGCCGCCGTGGATTGGTTGCTACGCCTGGAGGCCGGGGCTGACGACCCCGCGCTGCGTCAAGCCTTCGAAGCCTGGCTGCGGGCCAACCCCCAGCACACCGTCGCCTGGCAGCGTGTGGGCAGTTTGCTGCAGCAGCCGATTGCTGATTTGCAGCGCGTCGAGGCCCGTAGCCCCGGCCAATTGCGCGCCGTTACCCAGGCCCTGGCGACGCCGGATTCCGAAGCGCGGCGCAAGGTACTGCGCGGTGGCCTGGCCCTGATGTTGTTCGGTGTCAGCGGTGCGGCGATCTTTGACCGCGCCCAACCGCTCAATGGCCTGTGGGCCGACCGCCACACCGCCACCGGTGAGCGCAAGACTTTCGCTTTGGCCGATGGCAGCCGCCTGAGCCTCAATGCCCGCAGTTCGGTGGACATCCACTTCAGTGACAGCCGTCGCCTGGTGCGCCTGCGTGAGGGCCAAGTGTTCGTGGACGTCGCCGCCGACCCGCGCCGGCCGTTTGTGATCGCCACCGACCAGGGCGAAGTCCAGGCCCTGGGCACGCAATTTATGGTGCGCCAGGAGGCCACCGGCAGCCTGACCTCGGTGCAGCTGCACAGCGTCCAGGTCACCACGCTCGGCGGCAGCCAGCGCCGTGTAGAGGCGGGGGAGGCGGCGTGGTTCAGCGATGTCGATGTGCGCCCGGTACCGCTCTCGGTACGCAGCCGCGCGGACTGGCGTGACGGCCGCGTGGATATCCGCGATGAGCCCCTGGGCCTGTTGATCGACGCCCTGCGGCCGTATCGCCGGGGCGTGTTGCGGGTCAGTGAGCAAGCCGCAAAAGTACGCGTCTATGGCGTGTACCCACTGGATGATCCGGCGCAAACCCTGGAGTCGCTGGCCCAGACCTTCCCCCTGCGCATCAGTCACTACGGCCCCTGGTTGACCCTGATAGACGTGCGTTGAGCCGACAATGGGAATTATTTTCACTGAGCGTGAGGGGGTCGCCGATCTCGCGAGTCAAGGTTAGGGAACGCCAACCTGACAATGAGCATCCTCACCCTATGGCACCCTTGATGATCCGTCCCTGCCTGTTGACCCTGGCCGTAACCCTGGCGGTGGTCGGCCACCCCGTGGCCGCCCTGGCCGATACGGCCGCCAGCACCCAGCAATATTTCAATCTGCCCGCTGCAGACCTCGGCGATAGCCTGAGCCGGCTGTCGCGGGAAAGCGGGCGCACGCTGTCGGTCAGCCCGGCCTTGCTGCAAGGCCGCCGCGCGCCGGCGCTGCAGGGCCAATACAGCCCTGAACAGGCCGCGCAACACTTGCTGGCCGGCAGCGGCCTGGGCCTGACCGTCACCGACAATGGCACCTGGAGCCTGTACCTGCTGCCCGAAGGCGGCGCCTTGAACCTTGGCGCCACCACCGTCACCGGCCTGGTAGCAGAAAATGCCTGGGGCCCGGTGGATGGCTATGTGGCCACCCGCAGCGCCACGGCCACCAAGACCGATACACCGATCCTGGAAATCCCGCAGACCGTCAACGTGGTCACCGCCGACCAGGTCAAGGTCCAGGGCGCACGCAACCTGACCCAGTCCTTGCGCTACACCCCAGGCGTCGATACCAACGGCTATACCGATCGCAACACCATCGCCGACGAGCTGACCAGCCGTGGCTTCGCGCCCACCTTGTTGTATCTCGATGGCGCCTATCTGCCTTACGCCGGCAGCCTCGGTGGCGCGCCACAGATCGATCCCTACACCCTGGAACGCATTGAAGTGCTCAAGGGCCCGGCCTCAGTGCTGTTCGGGCAGAACCAGCCGGGCGGCATGATCAACCTGGTGTCCAAGCGGCCCACCACTGAGGCCCGGCACCAGGTCAAGTTTGGCCTGGGCAGTTACGACCGGGTCAATGGCGCCCTGGATTTCAGCGGCCCCCTCGATGAGGCAAAAACCTTGAGCTACCGCCTGATCGGCCTGGTCCGCGACGGTAACGAGATGGTCGACCATGCCACCGACAGCCGCACCTTGCTGGCCCCCAGCCTGACCTGGGCGCCCACGGATGACACTGCCCTGACGATCTATGCGCAGATCCAGCGTGACAAATCCCTGGCCGACTACCAGGCGTTGCCGGCCATTGGCACCCTGTACCGCAACTCCAAGGGCCAGCACATCGACCGCGACACCTTCCTCGGCGACTCCGACTGGAACAACTACATTCGCGATCAGTACGTGCTGGGCTATGACTTCTCCCATGCCTTCAACGACAACCTGGAATATCGCCAGACCGCACGGTTTACCGACGTCAACGACCGCTACAAAGGTTTCTACCTGAACCGCTTCGTCGAACTGCCCGATGGCAGCACCGACGACACCCGCGCCAGCCGCACCAAGCTCGACTGGCGCCAACACAACAGCGCCTACACCCTCGATAACAACCTGCAGGCCAAGTTCGCCACCGGTGCCCTGGAACACACCTTGCTGGTGGGCTTCGATCACCGCGAGTTCACCCGTAAATATCAGGGCTACAACCTCTCCGGCGCAGAAATCATCGACCTCTACAAACCGTCCAACTACCACACCTTTGGCCAGCCGCAACTGACCACCAAGTGGAACAACACGGTCAAGCAGACCGGTCTGTATGCCCAGGACCAGATCAAGTTCGACCGTTTCATCCTCACCATGGGCCTGCGTGAAGACTGGGCCGAAGTGATCAATCGCGACCTGCTGGACCACAGCACGGTGTCGCAGAAAGACAAGCAACTCACGCGTCGCGTCGGCCTGACTTACCTCACCGACTTTGGCCTGGCGCCCTACGTCAGTTATGCCGAGTCGTTTCTGCCCAGCGTCGGCCGGCTGGCCCCGGAGCGTGGCGGCGGCGCCTATAAACCGGTGGAAGGCGAGCAGTATGAGGCGGGCCTCAAATACCAGCCCAACGACCAGTCGCTGCTGACCTTGTCGGTGTTCCAGATCAAACAGAAAAACGTCCTGACCGGCGATCTGGTCTATCGCGAATACCAGTTGCAGGAAGGCGAAGTGCGCTCGCGGGGCGTGGAATTTGAAGGCAAGGCCCGGTTTGGCCAGGTGGAGTTGATCAGTGCGCTGTCGTACCTGGACGTGATCTATACCAAGAGCAACTACGGCGAAGAGGGTAACCGCAGCGAGGCGCAGGCGCCTTGGAGCGCCAGTACCTGGGTCGACTACCACTTTGCCGGCGATACCCTGGCCGGCCTGACCGTAGGCGGTGGTGCGCGGTATACCGGGAAGAAGTACGGCGACTCGGCCAACACCTTCAAGACCCCGTCGTTCGTGGTCTTTGACGCCACCGTCAGCTACGACCTGAGCCGCGTCAGCCCCACATTCAAGGGCGCCGAAGCCAGCCTCAACGTGCAGAACCTGTTTGACCGCGAGTACGTCTCGTCCTGCAACTACTCCTTTGGTTGCTATTACGGCCAGGAGCGCACTGCGTCCCTGGCCGTGTCCTACGATTGGTGAGCTACTTGATCACCACCGGGTTCACCGGCGCGCCGCTGCCACCGACAATCTTCAACGGCGCGGCGGTGTAGAGGAACTTCCACTGGCCGTCGTCGGCACAATCGGCGGCCAGATCCTCCAGCAGCACGATCTCGGTAAAGGCGATGCCGAGGTTGCGCATCAGCGCGCAATGCAACGGAATCTGCACCCCCGACACCGGGTCGGTGATCACTTCGTTAGCGATGGTATCGGTCACCAGGTTGGGGATTTCCATGGCGTGGAACCACTCCACCAGTTCCCGGCTGTAGGTCAGGCCGGGCTCCACCAGGTCCTTGAAAAACTCGGTCTTGCCATACTCGTAGAAGGCGCCCATGGAGCCGGTACGGATGATCAGGATGTCGCGCTTTTCGATGGTCACCCCCTGGGCCTTGGCGGCGGCCAGCAAGTCCAGGTGGTTGAAGGTTTCGCCACGGCCCAGGTATTTCTTGCCGCGATGGCGGGCCATGTCGATCAGCACCGCGCGCCCGACCACGCCGCGCTCGGCAATCGCCAGCACACTGGCCTTGGCCATGCCGCCGACGGTGCTCATGGCGTCGTAGCCGTTCCACAGTTGATTGTCGTACCAGGCATGCCCGAGGGCGTCGTACTGGGTCGAGCCTTGCAGCTGCATGAAGATCACATCGTCGCAATACGCCGCGCCGCCGGTCATTTCGGGTTGCTTGCCGAAGTGGTAGTGGCTGTGATCCAGGGTGTTGAAGCGCATCGACGGGTTGCGCGCCGGCCACATCGGGTCGCCGCCCGGATGGCCGATCTGCACTTGCAGGGTGAAGGTCTTGCCCTGGCGCACCGCGGCCACGCCGCGCAGCACTTCGGTTTCGGTCAGGTAATTGAGGGCGCCGACTTCATCGTCCGGTCCCCATTTACCCCAGTTCTTTGGCAGGCCTTCGAGTAGCTGCTTGGTGCTCGGTTCGTTCTTGTTATGTAAGTCGCACATATCGACTCCGATCCCTTTGGTCGTTGAGTTACACGCAGCGCCCACCGTCGACTTCAAGGCAGGTGCCGGTGATAAAGGCCGCTTCGTCCGAGGCCAGGTACAGGCAGGCATTGGCCACGTCTTGCGGGGTGGAAAAACGTCCCAGGGGGATGGTTGCCATGAACTTCTGACGGTTTTGCGGGGTGTCCGGCACGCCCATGAACTCACTGAGCAACGCGGTTGCGCCGACCACCGGGTTCACGCAATTGACGCGGATATTGTCCGGCCCCAGCTCCGCCGCCATGGTCTTGCTCATGACCACCACCGCGCCCTTGCTGCCGTTATACCAGACCAGTCCCGGGCGTGGGCGGATCGCGGCGGTCGAGGCAATATTGACGAACACGCCGGCGCCCTGGCCGCGAAAGTGCGGCACAAAATGCCTGGCGCTGAGGTAGATGCTTTTGACGTTGACCGCAAACACCCGGTCGAACTCGGCCTCGTCCACCTCCAGCATTGGCCGGTTGCGGTGGGTGGTGCCGGCGTTGTTGATGACGATATCCAGCCCGCCGAATTGCTCCAGGGTCGCGCGCAGCAGCGCGCCCACGCTTTCGTCGTTGGCCACATTGACCTCGACGAAATGGGCATGGCCGCCGGTGGCGGCGATCTCATTGACCACCCGCTGGCCGCCGGTGGCGTTCATGTCGGCGACGATAACCCGCGCACCCTGTTGGGCGAAGGTCTTGGCGATCCCTTCACCAAAGCCGGAACCGGCACCAGTGACGATGGCAACTTTGTTTGCTAGACGCATGGAGTGTGCTCCTTTCTTGTTGTTGTAATGGCTTAGCCGTGTTTGATCGCGATGGTCTTCAAGGTGGTAAAGCCCAGCAGGGCCTCGAAGCCTTTTTCCCGGCCATAACCGCTGGCCTTGACGCCGCCGAAGGGCAGTTCAACCCCGCCGCCGGCCCCGTAGTTATTGATAAATACCTGGCCACAGCGCAGCTTGCGCGCCAGGCGCATTTGCCGTGCGCCGTCGCGGGTCCATACGCCGGCGACCAGGCCGAACTCGGTGCCATTGGCCAGGCGGATCGCCTCGGCTTCGTCGTCGAAAGGCATCACGGCCAACACCGGGCCGAAGACTTCCTCCCGGGCCAGGCGGCTGTCGGGCGGCACGTCGCGAAACAGCACCGCTTCCTGGAAGTAACCACCACTGCCGGCCTCGGCCACCACCTGGCCGCGCGCGGCCACCGTGATGCCGGCCTGTTCGGCCTCGCGCACGAACTCACGTACCTGGCGTTGCTGCTTCTGGTTGATCAGTGGGCCCATGTCCAGGTCCAGCGCCGAAGGCCCGGTGCGCAGTTCGCGAAAACGCTGGCTGAGTTGCTCCACCAGCGCTTCATAAATGCTGCGCTCCACCAGCAGCCGGCTGCCCGCCGAACAGGTCTGCCCGCAGTTCTGCACAATGGCGTTGACCAGCACCGGCAAGGCTTGCTCCAGGTCGGCATCGGCGAATACCAGCTGCGGTGATTTCCCGCCCAGTTCCAGGGTCACCGGGCAGTGCCGTTCAGCGGCGGCCTTGGACACCGCCGTGCCGGTCAGGGTGGAACCGGTAAACGAGATGTGATCGATACCCGGGTGGCTGCACAACGCCGCGCCAGCCTCGTAGCCATAGCCGGTCACCACATTGATCGCACCGGCCGGGAAGCCCACTTCGGCGGCAATCTGCGCCAGGCGCAGCAACGACAGGCTGGCATCCTCGGCCGGCTTGACCACACAGGCATTGCCCGCCGCCAGGGAGGCGCCGACGCTGCGGCCGAAGATCTGCATCGGGTAGTTCCACGGGATGATATGCCCGGTTACCCCATGGGGCTCGCGCACCGTCAGCACCGTGTAGCCGTTCTGATAAGGCAGGGTCTCGCCGTGCAACTTGTCGGCCGCGCCAGCGTAGTACTCGAAATAACGGGCGAGGGCGGTGGCATCGGCCCGCGCGACTTTCAGCGCCTTGCCAGTGTCCCGCGCCTCGATCTGCGCCAGTTCTTCGTGATGCTCCAGCACCGCCGCGCCAAGCCTGGCCAGCAGGCGGCTGCGCTCCAGGGCCGACAACGTGCCCCACGGGCCATCGAAGGTTTCGCCTACGGCCAGGCGCGCGGCGCGGACGGCGGCGTCCACATCGGCAGCGGTGCCCCGGGCGATGCTGGAGTAGGTTTCGCCGCTGCTGGGATCGATCACCGGGATGTCTTCCAGGGACGTCGAGGCTTGCCATTGGTTGGCGATGTAATGTGCGTTGATCATGTTCAGCTCCTGTTCCCGGCGATGCATTCGGCGATGGCCACGCCCACTTCGATCGTACTGGCGCTGCCGCCCATTTCCCGGGTGCGCGGGCCTTGCGCAAGCACCGTCTCGATGGCCGAGACAATCGCTGCTGCGGCCTGCTGGTACAGCGGGTCGCCATTGCCCAGGTGCTCGATCATCAACGCAGCCGACCAGATCTGCCCGATGGGGTTGGCCACGCCCAGCCCGGCAATGTCCGGCGCCGAACCGTGTACCGGCTCGAACAGCGACGGGTAGCGCCGCTCGGGGTTGAGGTTGGCCGAGGGGGCAATGCCGATGGTGCCGGTGCAGGCCGGGCCGAGGTCGGAGAGGATGTCGCCAAACAGGTTGGAGGCCACCACCACATCGAACCAGTCCGGGTGCTGCACAAAGTGTGCGCACAGTATGTCGATGTGGAATTTGGCGCTCTTGACGTCCGGGTAGCGCTGGGCGATCAGGTTCACCCGCTCGTCCCAGAACGGCATGGTGATGGAAATGCCGTTGGATTTGGTGGCGGCCACCAGGTGCTTGCGTGGTCGCTGCTGGGCGAGTTTGAAGGCGTAGTCCACCACCCGGTCCACGCCTTCGCGGGAGAAGATCGACTCCTGCACCGCGATCTCGCGCGGCGTGCCTTCCCACATCCGCCCGCCGACGCTGGAGTACTCGCCCTCGGTGTTTTCGCGCACCACGATAAAGTCGATATCCCCCGGCACACGGCCGGCAAGCGGGCAGGGCACGCCGGGCATCAGGCGTACCGGGCGGATGTTGACGTACTGGTCGAACTGGCGGCGGATCTTGAGCAGTGACTCCCACACCGCCGTATGGTCGGCGATGATGTCCGGGGCACCCACGGCGCCGAAGAAGATCGCATCATGGCTGCCGATCTGCTCGGCCCAATCGTCCGGCATCATGGTGCCGTGGGCCAGGTAGTGCTCGCTGCACCAGGCAAAGTGATCGAACTCAAACGCAATCCCGAAGCGCCGGCTGACGGCCTCCAGTACGCGCAGGCCTTCGGGCACCACCTCGCGGCCGATACCGTCGCCGGGAATCACCGCAATACGATGGCGGGTGCTGGTCGTGGAATTGGACACGCCGTATCTCCTGTTTTTGTTGTTGTCAGTGAGGCGGGGACATTCTTGGCACAGGTGCAGCGGTGGGGGAATTGCTGATTACGGAAGCGGTCTTCGCAAAAATCGAAGGCCAGTGATCAGTCGCAGTGGCAGGCAACCAGGTAGTCGAATAATGCCAGGCTCGTCGGAGACGGCTGTTGCTGGCGCATGCAGAGGTACATCTGGCGATCGGCCCAAGGGTCGTCGATTTCGATAAAGCGCAAGGCCATCTCCTTGCGAAAGATCTGCACCGCGCCCTGGGGCAGCACGCCAACCCCTTGCCCGGCGGCAATCAGCCGGCACACCGCTTCAAAGCTGCGTACCTGCACCCGCAGGCGCAGCGGCATGCCAATCGCGGCGGCGGCTTCGGTGATCAGCGCGGTGATGGCGGCGTTATCCTCCAGGCCCACAAAGTCATAGCCCAGCAAATCGGCAAAGCGCGCATGGCGCATCTTGAACGGATGATCATCGGGCACCAGCAGGCACAGGCGGTCCTGGCAGTACGGGGCAAAGCGCAAGTCCTCGCCGCCCGGCTGGGTGGTGACGATGCCCACATCGGCCACGCCATCGCGCACCGCCTGCAGGATTTCGCGGCTGCGCTCTTCGCGGATATCCAGGCGGATGCCGGGGTGCAGAGCGTTCCACTGGGTCAGTTGGCGGGGCAGTTGCTGGCTCATCGCCGAACTGTTGGCATACAGGCACACGCGGCCGGTGGCGCCCTTGGCGTAGTCGGCGAGGTCAGCGTGCATCACATCCACTGCGCGCAAAATCGCCAACCCATGCTCGGCCAACACCTCGCCGGCCGCCGTGGGCGAGACGCCGGTGGAGGAGCGGTGTAACAGGGCGACCTTGAAATGCTGCTCGAGCAACGATAGGCGCCGGCTGGCCGCTGACAGCGAGAGGTGCGACTGCTCGGCCGCCCGGGACAGGCTGCCGAGCTTGACCGTCTTGAGGAACAGTTCGATGGAGGTGAGATCGGGGGCCATGCCAGAGTCCTTGTGCGCGGTCTGTGAAAACTACGCAGTTGGGACAGGACTGTCCAATCGTCTGCCCCCTGTTGATACAACGTTGGAGGCGCCGCCGATCCCTTGTGGGAGCAGTCGAGCCCCGGCGAGGCTGCGATGGCGGCGGCATTGCCAGCATTGATGGTGACTGACCCACCGCCATCGCAGCCTCGCCGGGGCTCGACAGCTCCCAGCTTTAAACTTTGCTGCCTTGAGTAAAGTGCCGGTTAGAACTCGATGCTCGCCGACAGCTTGGCCACCCGTGGGTCGCCCTGGGTCAGGTAGCCGCCCATTGCCGACTCCCAGTATTTGGTATTGGCCACATTGTCCACGTTCAGCCCCAGGGTGACGTCGCGCTGGTCCACTTTGAAGTTGTAGCGTGCGCCCAGGTCAAAGCGGTTCCAGGCCGGCAGGCTGAGGTTGTTGGCGGCATCCACGTACTGCCCGCCGGTACGCAACATGCGCCCGCTGAGGGTCACGCCTTGCAGGCCCGGCACATCCCATTCCACCCCGGCATTGAGCTGGAACGACGGCACGCCAATCGCGCGGTTGCCGTCGTTGGCGCCGTTCTGGGTGCCCTTGAGCTCGGTTTTCATCACCGTCGCACCGCCGAGCAAGCGCAGGCCGGCCAGCGGTTCGCCGAACACGTTGAGCTCTACGCCTTTGTTGATTTGCTCGCCTTCACGCACGAAGCGTGCGGTGGTGGCATCGATGATCTGGGTGTAGCCGGCGCCGGGCTGCTCGATGCGATACACGCCCAGGGTCGCGCCGTACGTGCCCATGTCAACCTTGACCCCGGCCTCGATCTGCTTGGAGCGTGCCGGCGCGAACGCCTGGCCACCGCCAATCACCGTACGCCCAGAGGAGTTAACCGGCGAAACAGGCCCCTTGGCCAAACCTTCAATCCGATTGGCATACAGCGACACATGCTCCCAAGGCTTGAACACAATGCCGTACACCGGTGTGGTGATCGACTGATCGTAGTTGGCCGTGCGGCTGCCGCTCATATAGTTGTAGCCCTGCACCACCATTTGCTGATGGCGCAGGCCCAGGGTGACCAACAAGCGATCATCGATAAAACCAACGGTGTCGGACACCGCCGCGCTGCGCATGAAGGTCTTGGCGGTGATGGTCGGGTCGCTGAAGTCGGTGCCAGGGGTATTGCGCGGGCTGTTCAGGCGCGGTTCGGCGCCGGTTACCGGGTTGTAGATATTGGTGCTGGTCTTGGCGCTGTCGAACACATAGGCGTTGCGCGCCTCGGTCCAGATCCCGGCCAGGCCGAAATTCAGGCGGTGGCTCACCGGCCCGGTCTGGAAATTGCCCTTCAAGCCGGCCATGGCGCTGCTGTTGTCTTCTTCGTGGGCGATGGTCGAGGCGCTGGTCTGGGCATTGCCCAGGTTGTCGTTGACGGTCACCGAGGAATACCGGCCCATCTCCCGGGTATGCTTGGCACCGCCCGCCGCGTAGGCGGTCCAGTTGTCGTTCAGGTCGTACTCGGCGCGCAGCATGCCCAGGGTGTCTTCAATATTGGTTGCGCTCCAGCGCGGCGCGTAGTTGGTGTCGGCGGAAGGGGCGTCGGGTACGTGGGTCACCAGGGGGCCGAGGAACACCGAGTTGCGCCCGCCATTGACGCGCTGCTTCTGATACGCGAAATCCCCCGACAGGCGCAATGCATCACCACGGTAATCCAGGCCGACGGCAAACAGCTTGGAGCGCTGGTTCTCATTGTCGGTGGCGGTATCGCCTTCACGCTGGGACAGGTTCACCCGCGCCCCAAAACGATTGTCTTCGCCAAAACGCTGGCCGAGATCCAGGTGCTGGCCAATCCGGCCTTCGCTACTGATATCGGTGCTGAAGCGGCGCAGCGGCACGTCGTCGGCGCGCTTGGGTTGCAGGTTCACGCCGCCGCCGATACCGGAGCCGGAGGGCGTTACCCCGTTGATAAAGGCGTTGGGGCCCTTGAACACTTCCACCCGTTCCAGGGCGTCGGTGGACATGATCTGCCTGGGCAGGATGCCGTACAGACCGTTGTAGGAAATGTCGTCGCCATTCAGTGGCAGGCCACGAATCACGAACAATTGCGACTGGTTGGCGTAACCCGAGGCCTGGCGCACGGACGAGTCGTTGAGCAGTACATCGCCCACCGTCTCGGCCTGTTGGTCGCGAATCAGTTGTTCGGTGTAGGAGGCCATGCTGAACGGCACGTCCATGATGTCCTGGTTGCCCAAGACCCCCAACTGCCCGCCGCGTGCGACCTGGCCGCCGGCGTACACCGGGGGCAGGGCGCCGGGGATGATGGATTCGGCGCTGATGCTGGTTGCCCCCAGTTCCAGGGCCTGGCCATTGCTCGCATCCTGCGGGGTTTGTTGGGGGGCGCTGTGGACAGCAAAGCTCAGGGAGCAGCACAGGGCGAGCAGGGTCGGGCGAAACGGCACGGCGAGTCGGGTACAAGTGGGCATGGTCGATCCGGACGGCGAAGCGTCAATGTGAGGAAGGGGGCAACAACGTTGCGCTTCCTCGCTGCGCGAATACGACTCCGGTGCAAATGATAATAAATGCTAAATGATATTTCACAAACTGATTTGTGATGTATGACTTTTCTGAAGGGCAAAAAATTTCTATTAAGGCCTGATGGCGGATGCCGAGTAGAATCGCGCCCTGAAAGCGATTCCTGAGGTGCGGCAAGGTGGATTTACAGCAGGGTTTTGTCCTGACCCGGCATTGGCACGACACCCCGGCGGGCACGCAGGTCAGCTTCTGGCTGGCGACCGACCAGGGGCCGCGGTATATCCGTCTACCGGTGCAGCCTTCGGTGATGTTTATTCCGCTGGCCCATCGCGAGCACGCGCAACGGGTGCTCAAGGGCGAGCGCGACGTGGAACTGCGCCCGCTGCAACTGTGTGACTTCCACCACCGCCCGGTCCTGGGCCTCTACACCCGCCAGCATCGCCAAGCGATGGACCTGGAAAAACGCCTGCGCCAGGCCGGCGTGGATGTCTACGAAGGCGATGTGCGCCCGCCCGAGCGCTATATGATGGAGCGCTTCATCACCGCACCGGTGGCATTTGGCGGCACGCCCGGCGAGGGCGGGATGTTGCTGGAGGCGCAGATGAAGCCTGCGCCCGACTACCGCCCGGCGTTGAAGCTGGTGTCGCTGGATATCGAAACCACCGCGCGCGGCGAGCTGTATTCCATCGCCCTGGAAGGCTGCGGCGAGCGCCAGGTGTATATGCTCGGCCCGCCGAACAAAACCTGCGCGGTGGATTTCAAGCTCGAATACTGCGACAGCCGCGCCCAACTGCTGGAGCGCCTCAACCAGTGGCTGGCGCAATACGACCCCGACGCGATCATCGGCTGGAACCTGGTGCAGTTCGACCTGCGGGTCCTCCACGAGCATGCCCAACGCCTTAACGTGCCATTGCTGCTTGGCCGTGGCGGCGAGGCCATGGCCTGGCGCGAGCACGGCAGCCGCCACCATTTCTTCGCCGCCGCTGCCGGGCGGTTGATCATCGATGGCATCGAGGCCTTGCGCTCGGCGACCTGGACTTTTGAGTCATTCAGCCTGGAAAACGTCGCCCAGACCCTGCTGGGCGAAGGCAAGTCGATCGCAACGCCGTATCAGCGCATGGACGAGATCAACCGCATGTTCGCCGAGGACAAGCCCGCCCTGGCGCGCTACAACCTCAAGGACTGCGAGTTGGTGACGCGGATTTTCGAGAAAACCGAGTTGCTCAAGTTCCTTCTGGAACGGGCCAGCGTTACCGGCCTGCCGGCAGATCGCAACGGTGGTTCGGTGGCGGCGTTCACCCATTTGTACATGCCGCTGATGCATCGCCAGGGCTTTGTCGCGCCCAACCTGGGGGACAAACCGCCCCAGGCCAGCCCCGGCGGTTTTGTCATGGACTCGCGGCCGGGGCTGTACGAGTCGGTGCTGGTGCTGGACTACAAAAGCCTTTATCCGTCGATCATTCGCAGCTTCCTGATCGACCCCGTGGGCCTGATCGAAGGCCTGCGCCATCCTGACGACAGCGAGTCGGTGGAAGGCTTTCGCGGCGCGCGCTTTTCCCGCACCCGGCATTGCCTGCCGGCCATTGTGGCGCGGGTCTCCGAAGGCCGCGAAGTGGCCAAGCGCGAGCATAACGCGCCGTTGTCCCAGGCCCTGAAGATCATCATGAATGCCTTCTACGGCGTGCTCGGCTCCAGCGGCTGTCGGTTCTTCGACACGCGGCTGGCGTCGTCGATCACCCTGCGCGGCCACCAGATCATGCGCCAGACCCGCGAACTGGTCGAAGCCCAGGGTTATGAGGTGATCTATGGCGACACTGACTCCACCTTTGTCTGGCTCGGCAGTGCCCATTCCCAGGAGGACGCCGCGCGCATCGGCCAGGACCTGGTGCAACACGTCAACCAATGGTGGCGCGAGCGCCTGCACAGCGAATTCGGCCTGCAAAGCGCCCTCGAACTGCAATACGAAACCCACTTCAGCCGCTTCCTGATGCCGACCATCCGCGGTGCGGAAGAGGGCAGCAAGAAGCGCTATGCAGGCCTTGTGACCCGCGCCGATGGCAGTGAAGAAATGATCTACAAAGGCCTGGAAACCGTGCGCAGCGACTGGTCGCCCCTGGCCCGCCAGTTCCAGCAGGAGCTGTACCAGCGCATCTTCCATCGCCAGCCCCATCAGGATTACGTGCGTGACTACGTGCGCCGCACCATCAGCGGCGAGTTCGATGAGCTGCTGATCTACCGCAAGCGCCTGCGCCGGCAACTGGGCGACTACGAACGCAACGTGCCGCCCCATGTACGGGCCGCGCGCCTGGCGGATGAATACAACGACCGCCAGGGCCGCCCGCGCCAGTACCAGAACGGTGGCTGGATTCGCTACGTGATCACCGTCAACGGCCCCGAGCCCCTGGAAGTACGCCAGGCGCCGATTGACTACGACCACTACGTCACCCGGCAATTGCAGCCGGTGGCCGATGCGATCCTGCCGTTTGTCGATGATGATTTCAGCACCCTGGTCGGTGGTCAGATGGGCTTGTTTTAACCCCTGGAACACGTTTCACTCTGGACGCTGAATCTCCAGGAGGAAGGCCCATGTACACGCTCTACGGTACGCAAAGCTCTGGCTCATGCATCGTCGAAATCGCCTTGCAACGTTGCGGCGTGCCGTGGCAGCAGGTCGATGCCAGCCCCTGGGGCGATGCGGCGGGGATGGAGGCCCTCGGGCAGATCAACCCGCTGCGGCAAATCCCCACCCTGCAACTGCCCGACGGCAGCGTGTTGACGGAGAGCGCGGCGATCCTGATCCACCTGGGCCTGGCGTATCCGGCCAGCGGATTGCTGTCCGGCAACCGTGCGCAGATCATTCGCGGCCTGGTGTATATCGCCGCCAACTGCTACTCGGCAATCACCATCATCGACTACCCCCAGCGCTTTCTCGACGACGCCGACGAGGCGGTACAGGCGCAACTGATTGCAGGTACCCAGCAGAAACTGCACCGCACCTGGCAGTTGTTTGCCGAGCAATTTGCCGGGCAACTTTTTACCCCGCAGGGCCTGCCCAATGCCTTGGGCATCATGGCGGCGGCCGTGTCCCGCTGGGAGGGTGCGCGCGACGTCCTGCAACACTCCCACCCCGCGTGCGCCCAGGCCCTGGCGCAGGTGGATGCCGACCCGCAGGTGGCCCCGGTGTTCGCCTGGCACTGGCCGGATTGGCCCGGGCAGTGAGCCTTGGCAATCAGAAGAAACAATGAGCCTCGAAGCGCCTCAAGCCCTTGCGTCGCGGGCGTCCTGGCCTACTCTTTCTGATAGTCGCGTAGGAATCATCCTTGAAATTGACTGTCGCAGACATGAAACTCAAAAACTCTGCATGGAATTGGAAGGAGGTACGCATGCTCGTCCGGTCGCTGACCCTGGCTACCTTGATGGCGTTTACGGGGCCGTTGTTGGCTGCGGATAACCGAGGCCCGCTGGAACAGGATCAAGGCAAATTCCGCCCGCTGATCGTGATTGCACCCAGCTCCATTGACCCGACTCAGGTCCAGCTCAAGAAAGACCTTGAACAGCCTGAGAACAAACAGAAGTTCACCGAGCGCAACATGGTGCTCTACACCGTGAACTACACGAGCATCGGCACCGTCGGCCAGCGTGACGGCAAGGACCTCGGCGCCCAGGACACCAACGCGCTGATCCGCGCCCTGAAGCTTGGCGCCAGTGCCGGCACCAAAGTGATCCTGGTGGGCAAGGATGGCGAGAAGAAAGTCGAAAAGACCGTGCCCCCCGATACCCTTGACCTTGCAGAGTTCTTTGCGGCTGTCGACAAGATGCCCATGGCAGAAAAAGAAGCCGCCGCCCCCGCCGAGCCGGAACCCGCCGCCCCGGCAGCGGGCAAACCTGGCGCCAAAGCCAAGCCTGGCAAGCACGCGCCGCAACCACTGGAAGATTGATGCTCCTCGCTGGCGCCTACAGGGGAGGTGCCAGCGAACCCTACAAGCTGTATGCCACTTGCAGGCATTGCGCCATGAAGCATATGATAACCGTTATCATTTACGGCTTACCTTCTGCGCGCACCCTCCATGCCCCCGAACCCTGCGACAAGCCCTACTGACCTGGCCACCCTGTATCAGCAGCAACACCGCTGGCTGCAGCACTGGCTGTGGCGTCGCCTGAACTGCTCGCAGAGCGCCGCCGACCTGGCCCAGGATACATTCCTGCGCCTGCTGGCCAAGAACCAACCCCTGGAAGTCCAGGCGCCTCGCAGCTTTCTGGCGAAGGTCGCACAGAGCGTGTTGTCCAATCACTTTCGTCGGCAGAAGCTGGAAAAGGCCTACCTGCAAGCCCTGGCGCTGTTGCCCGAAGAGGTCGCCCCCAGCGCCGAGACGCAATGGCTACTCCTGGAAACCCTGATGGCTCTCGACGAAGTGCTCAGCCGCCTGGCTTTGCCGGTGCGCCAGGCCTTCCTCTGGTCGCAGCTCGACGGCTTGAGCCACGGCGAGATTGCCGAGCGCCTGGGCACCAGCATCACCACGGTCAAGCGCTACATCGTCAAGGCCGGTGCGCAGTGCATTGTGCTCGACAGCCAGCGCCCATGAATCCCTCGCCCCTGACCCTGGACGCCGCCGAGCAGGCCATGCACTGGCAGTTGGAGTTACAGGCGCCGGATGTCACCGAACAGACCCGCGCGCAATGGCTGGCGTGGCGCCAGCAAGACCCGCTCAACGAGCAGGCATGGCAGTATTCCCAGCGATTTTTCCAGCGTATGCACGAGGTGCGCGACCCGGCGCACCAGGCGCTGGTCAGCGCCACCCTGTTGCCGGCGATGTCCCGGCGCCGGGTGCTGAAAAATCTGGCCCTGTTGCTGGCGGCCGGCAGTGTGGCGTGGACCGCCCGGGACGCCGGCCTGCTGCAACCCTGGACCAGCGATTTCAGCACCTCGGTCGGTGAGCAATGGCGCATCGACCTGGCAGACAACAGCCAAATCCAGCTCAACACCGACACCGCTGTCGATGTGAACTACGGCCCCGACCAGCGCCAGATTCATCTGCTGCGCGGGGAGATCCTGGTGCTGCCCAACCCGCTGGACAGCCGCCCGCTGTGGGTGAAAACCGCCGAAGGCCTGACCCAGGCCACGGGCGGGCGCTTCAGCGTGCGCCAGCGCGATGGTTTTACTCAGTTGGGGGCCGACCAGCAGCCACTGGCGGCGCAGATTCCATCGCGCAACCTGAGCCTGTCGCCCGGCGAAATCATCAGCTTTGACCCGCAGACCCTGCTGGCGCGGCGCTCCCAGCGCGCCGGCGAACTGGCCTGGAGCCGCGGCATGATCGTCGCCGACGGCCTGCGCCTGGAAGACTTCCTCAATGAATTGAGCCGCTACCGGCGCGGGCATCTGGACTGTGATCCGAGCGTGCGCGAACTGCGCGTGTCTGGCACCTATCCACTGGCCGACACCGACCGCATCCTGGTGGCGCTGCAACAGACCCTCAAGCTGGATGTGCAGCATTTCACGCGGTACTGGGTCACGCTGAAACCGCGTCGGGCACAGGTATGAATTTATTTTGCATGCCTGTGGTCCGTTTCCCAATCTCACGAGACTTATATCCCCAGACACTCACTTATCTGGGGAACAGGGCATGCACCCGCAACGCACCATCCGGGCAACACTGAAAAAATCACTGGCCGTGGCCGTCGTCCGTGGCATCGCCAGCTTCGGCGTGGCTGCGCCGTTGTTGCTGGCGCCGGCCTGGGCAATGGCCGCGTCACAGCAGGAATTCGATATCGCCCCAGGCTCACTGGCCGGCGCGTTGAACCAGTTTGGCCAGGCCACGCAGATCCTGCTGTCCTACCCGGCCGCCCTCACGCAAGGGCAGACCAGCCCGGGCCTGCAAGGGCGGCATGACCTCGACAGCGGCCTGGCGATCCTGCTCAGCAACAGCTCGCTGCAAGCGGTGCGTGGCAGTGGCGATAACTACTCCCTGGAGTCCCGGCCTACCGACGGCGCATTGCAACTGGGCACCGTGTCGATCTCCGGCAAGGCGCCGGGGTCGACCACCGAAGGCACCGGTTCCTACACCACGCAGTCGTCCAGCAGCTCCACGCGCCTGAACCTGACGCCCAGGGAAACCCCGCAATCGCTGACCGTCATGACCCGCCAGCGCCTGGATGACCAGCGCCTGACCAACCTGTCCGATACCCTGGATGCCACCCCCGGCATCACCGTATTGCGTGATGGCCTGGGTTCGGAAAGCGATAGCTATTTCTCCCGGGGTTTCCAGATCCAGAACTTCGAAATCGACGGCGTGCCCACCGTCACGCGCATGGACAACTACACCCAGAGCATGGCGATGTACGACCGGGTGGAAGTGGTGCGCGGCGCCACCGGCTTGATCAGCGGCATGGGCAACCCCTCGGCCACCATCAACCTGATCCGCAAGCGCCCGACGGCCGAGGCGCGGGCCAGCGTCACCGCTGAAGCGGGCAACTGGGACCGCTACGGCAGTGGCCTGGACGTGTCCGGCCCGCTGACCGAAACCGGCAATGTGCGCGGGCGCCTGGTGGCCGACTACAAGAGCGAACATGCCTGGGTCGACCGCTACAAGCAGCAAACCCAGTTGCTGTACGGCATCACGGAATTCGACTTGAGCGAAGACACCTTGCTGACCCTGGGTTTCAGCTACCTGCGTACCGACGTGGATGCCCCGGCGCGTTCCGGTTTGCCCACGCGCTTTACCGACGGTTCGCGCAGCAACCTCAGCCGTTCCCTGAATACCGCACCGGCCTGGTCCTATAACGACCATGAACAGACCAGTTTCTTTACCTCCATCGAACAGAAGTTCGACAGTGGCTGGAGCGCCAAGGCCGAGTTCACCCATTCGCAAAACAAGTTCGATGAGGTGTTCAACTACGTCAATGGCAGCCTCAACAGCGATGGCAGCGGCACCACGCAGTTGCCGGTGCGCTTCTCCGGTACGCCGCGCCAGGACAACCTCGACCTGTACGCCACCGGCCCGTTCAGCCTGCTGGGCCGCGAGCACGAGTTGATCGCCGGCGTGACCCTGTCCAAGTACAAGGAAAACGTGCCCAGCCATGGCGGCTGGGACTACGCGTATTCCGGTTCCCCGGCGGGCGCCATCGACAACCTGTTCAACTGGGACGGGCACTCGACCAAGCCGGACTTCCCGGTGACCGGCAAATCCTCGGTGGATGAAAGCCAGTACGCCGCCTACCTGAGCACGCGCCTGCGCATGACCGACGACCTGAGCGTGATCCTCGGCAGCCGGGTCATCGACTGGAAGCGCGAAACCGCAGACAGCCCCTATGGCGGCGTCGCCACCCGCACCGATGAATCGGAGACCGGCGTGTACATTCCCTACGCCGGTGTGGTCTACGACCTGACCGACAACTGGTCGGCCTACGCCAGCTACACCAAGATCTTCAATCCCCAGGCCAGTTGGGTGCGCGATATCAACAACAAGGCCCTGGAACCTATGGAAGGCAAGGGCTATGAGCTTGGCTTGAAGGGCAGCTTCTTCGACGAGCAGTTGAACACCAGCCTGGCGCTGTTCAAGCTGGAGCAGGACAACCTGGCGATCTGGATCGACACCCCGGGCGGCAACACCTACCGCAACGAGAAGGGCACCACCACCGAGGGCGTCGAGCTGGAACTCAACGGTCAATTGGCGGAAGGCTGGCAAGCCTCTGCGGGCTATGCCTATGCGGTCAGTACCGATGCCGACGACAAACGCATCGTCACCACCTTGCCCCGCCAGAGCCTGAAGACCTTCACCACCTACCGCCTGCCGGGCGCGTTGAACAAAGTGACCGTGGGGGGCGGGGTGAACTGGCAGAGCAAAGTCGGTGAAGACCTGCACACGTTCAGCCAGGGCAGCTACGCCATCACCAACCTGCTACTGCGCTATGACGTGACACCGCAGTTGAGCACCTCGGTCAACCTCAACAACCTGTTTGACCGCGAGTACTTCAGCTATGCCGGCAACCACGGGATGTACGGCGCACCGCGCAACCTGATGACCAGCGTCAAATACGACTTCTAGACCCACCCATGACCCCCTGTGGGAGCTGGTTCAGGCACCATTTCCGCTAGCTGACACACCGCCATCGCAGGCAAGCCAGCTCCCACATTTGATCTGCGGTGTGGTAAAAATCCTAAGCCCAATAGAGCCCCACTGTGGGAGCGGGCTTGCCCGCGATAGCGGTAGTTCAGGCGCCATTTCCGCTAGCTGACACACCGCCCTCGCAGCTCACGCCTTCCACGGCTTGAACCACAGCCCCAACCCTGTCAATACCACGATGCCCGCCAAGGTACTCAACCCCAACTGCCAGCCATCGTTATGCAGCGGGTGCAGCACCAGTGCCGCGACTCCCAGCAACACCACACTCAAGCCCCACTGCAACGGCCAGCTCAGTTGCCCGAGCAGGTGTTGGCGTTGCATCAGCAGCAGGTTGGTGACGATCACCCCACCCAAGGCCGCCAAGGCAATACCTGGCAGGCCGAAGAAGTACGGCAGCAAGACCAGCAGGCCGGCATTGACCAGGCTGCCCAGCAGTTCACAGTTGAGCGGCAGGCGCGTGTCGCCGCTGGCGTAGGCATAGCGCGCGAGCATGGCGTTCCAGGCGCCGAATACCAGGGGCGTAGCGAACCAGGCGAGCAGGGCGGGTAGCGGGCCGTCGGCGCTTTGCGCGGGCATCAGCAGGTGAATCAGCACTGGGCTTGCGCCAATCAGGCCGAGGGCGGCGGGCAGGCTCAGCAAGGTGGCGGCGTCCAGGCCACGGCGCAGGAGTGCCAGGCGTTGTTGGCCTTGCTCACCGCTCATCATCCCCAGCAATACCTGGTTAAGGCTCATCAGCGCGATCAGCGGCAGGTTGATCAGCTTGCGCGCCAGGTTGACCCAGGTCACCGCGCCTTCGCCCAGGTAGCTGGCGATCAACCGTTCGAGCAACGCCAGGCCCTGGCTGGCGACATTGCTCGCCAACAGCGGGCCGATACGCCCCAGCAGTTCGCGGCCGGCCTGGGCATCGCCCCGGACCTGCCAGGGGCGCCAGCCGAATGACCAGACCGGCGCCAGCAGCGGCAGGCACATCAATACGCTGCCGGCAAAAAAACACATCGCCAGTTCCGCGCTGTCGCTGGCCGTGCCGCGGATAAACAGGTACAGCACCGGCGGCAGGTTGAACAGCAGCGAGCCCAGCCCCGGCAGCACAAAGCGCTGGCGCGCCTGCAACGGAATACTGAACAGGCCATGCATCACCAAGCCCGGCGCACAGGCGGCCAGCCAGCGCAGATTGGCGGCAGCCTGGTCGTGGGCGGCGGCGTCCAGCCCCGGGCCGATCAGCCGTACCCACAGTGGCGCGCCGAGTGCCAGCAGGGCGAACAGGCCCAGGCCGACGCCGAGCAGGCGCGGCGACAGGCTGGCCAGCCAGGCTTGCTGGCGTTGCGCATCACGCTGTTGATAGAGGGGCAGGGCAGCGGCGGCGAGCAAGCCGGCGGCCAGGGTCATGCGCAGCGCCTCGGGCAAAAACACCGCCACCAGGAACCCGTCGCTGCGGCTGCCCGCACCCCAGGCGGCCACCAGCAGCCATTCCCGGGCAAAGCCGGCCACCAGCCCGGCCAGCGTCGCCAGGGTCAGCCACAGGGTGCTGCCGAACATCAGTGGAACAGGGTGAACAGGCCCTTGCCACCCACCTTGTAGTTCAGCCCGCGAACGCGTTCGCCCATGACTTTGGCACCGGTGCCGCCGACAATTTTGTACGGCGCGACGGTTTTCGCCACCACGGTATTGGCAGTCACCACCGAGCCTTCGCACAGATGGGTGCCAAAACCGATCAGCGCACGGCTGCCGATCCACACATAGTCGTCGATATAAATCGCCCCGGAAATCGACCAGAACTCCGGTGCCTGCAAGTCATGGCTGCCGGCGATGATCAGCACATGGGAGGCAATCGCCACATGGTTGCCGATCACCAGGCCAGAGCGTGCATCCACCTGGCAATGCCAGCCGATCACCGTGTCGTCGCCGACTCTCAGGTTGTGGATGCCCAGCACCTCGGTGTTGCGCCACAGGCTCGAACCCTTGCCGATTTTCGCGCCGCCCAGGCGCAGCCAGCCGATACGGATGTGGTGACTGGGGATCTTGTTGATCAGGATGTTGTAGGCCATGTCCCAGGCGCTGCGCCAGCGGTCCTTGAGGGTCGGCCAGTTCTTGCCATAGATCGGCAGGAACTGTGCCGGAATGTCCTGTTTCATGCGATGGAACAGCCGACGTGCCACCGGATGCTCGATGGTCGGCTCCACATCGAAGGACGTCATCCAGAAGCGCTTGTTCTCGCCTTCGCCCTCTTCAAAAACCACCTCGTTGGCCAGGCACCAGGCCAGGCCGTCCTGCAGGTCTTGCAGGCTCACGCCGAGTTCGCTGGCCAGGGCGGGCAGGCGGTCACGCAGGTCGGGGGAGTGAATAGTGCGATGTTTCATGGTCGGTCATCCTTTGGTACGCAAACAGGAGCGGTAATGGTCGGGCTCAGGCGCACCTGTTGCAGGCTGATGCCCATCAACAGCCAGAACAGCGCGATCAATACGAAGGTGAAGCTGAAGTAGTGGTCGAAAATCCCCGTCAGCAGCGCCGCCAGCACACCGCATACGCAGCCCAGCCACAGGGCGTTGTCGGCGGTGACCTTGCGCACCATGCCCAGCGGTCGCACTTCGCGCCACCACAATACGGTGATGGCGATGAACAACAGCATCCCCGGAACGCCGATCTTGTAGATGAAGTTCAGCCACAGGTTGGAAATCCCCAGCAGGTTGCTGCCCGGCACCGGCGGGTCGATCTTGAAGCCGATGCCCAGCGGGTACTTGGCCATGACATCGGGGAACCCGGCGTACTCGTCGAAGCGGATCTCGGTACTGGCGTTGGTGGTCGAGAACATCGTCATCAAGCGGTCCTGCAATGGCGGATAGAACAGCACCAGGGCGATCACAAAGGCCACGCCGATGCCGATGATCCGCCCGCTGTGAGGCACGCGCTTGTAGGTCAGCCAGATCAGGATCAGCGCCAGGGCCACAATCGCGCCCCGGGAGATACTCAACAGCAGGCCGGCGCAACCCAGTACCGCCACTGCCAGGCCCAGGGCGCGGCGCCAGCCGGTGCGGGTCCAGCCGTAGAACAGCGCCAGCGGGATAAACAGCACCAGCACGCCACCGGTCAGGTTCGGGTGAACCCAGGGCGAGGCCATGCGCTTGTAGTTAGCCGAGAAGATGTCCTTCACCGCCTCGGGGTGGGCGTATTTGAGGTCGGTGAGAATATCGATCATCGACATCGCGTTGCGCGTCTTGAGGAACATGAAGATCGACAGCGACAGCATCGCCAGGTTGCCCAGCAGCAGGGCGACCACCACTTTGTCGCGGTCGGCATCGGTACGCAGCAGCAGCGGCACGATAAACAGCAGCGACAGGTTCATCAGCCAGCGCACCCAGTTCACCGGGCCGTTGCCCTCGGCGTGGATGATGAGCATGCCCCAGATAAACGGGATGGTGCTGAACAGCATCAGCCACATCAACGCCCGCTCCGTGGGGCGCCAGACCATGAAACCACGGGTCTTGCCGATAAACGATTGCCAGAACACCCCGGCCCAGGTCAGGCCCAGCACCGCTTCGCTGATGGTGGTGCGGATCCCCAGTTGCAGGGTGGTGTAGGGAATACTGGTGGCCAAGACGGCAAAGATCAGCAAGCCCCACAACGGTTTGCGGATCAGGGTCAGCGCCACGCCCACGCCGACCACGATCATGAAGACCTTCATCGGCGGCAGTGCCAACAGCAAGCCCCCGAAGACCAGGCCCAGGAGCAGACTAACGAGTTTTCCTGGCAGCATTAGCGGTTCAATTCCTTGAGCAGTTTATCCAGGCGCAGGCGATAGGCCGGTTCGGCAAATTGCCGGGCCCATGTGCGTTGCAATTGGGGGTCGACCGTGGCCCCAGGTGCAGCCAGTGACACCATCAATGTTTGCAGTTGCAAGGCGTCGTCGGGTGCAAAGCGCGGCGCCGTGGGCGGCGCCACTTCATCCAGGGCCGAACCACGGGCCACCGCAACCTGTGTGCCGACACTCAGCGCTTCCACCACCGGCAAGCCAAACCCTTCGGCATAGGAAGGCTGCCACAGGTACGCGGCATGCCGGTAGAGCGCCTGCAACTGGCCATCGGACAGCCCGTTGCGCCAATGCAGGCCAGGCAACTCGCCGAGGGCCGCCGGCACATCGCTGGCGTGGCCGACCAGCACCAGGTCCGGCACGCTCGGGTCCTGGGCGCGGCTGGCTTGCCATTGCTCCAGGAAAAACGCCATGTTCTTGCGTGGCTCGCGGGTGCCCACCACCAGCCAGTAGCGCGCCGGAATGCCTGCGGGCAGCGGCTCGGGTGCATCGGTGAACTCCGGCACCAGGTTATTCAACACGCGGAACTTGGCCCGCGCCCAGGGAAACAGGCGCGCGGCTTCATCGCACGAGAACTGCGACGGGCACCACACCCGGTCCGCCTGCCACACCGACCAGGCAATCGACGCGCCGTCGATCAGGCGGTAGGCCAGGGCCTTGAGGCGGGAGCGATGGAAGTTGCGGTGGGTCAGTTGAAACAGGTCGTGCAGCACCAGCACATAGCGGGTGCCGGCGGGTTTGCGGCACAGGGGCAGGCCCATGTTGGCCGTGGCGATGTACAGGTCGATCCGCTGTTGGTGGATTTCCCGGGGCAAAAAACCGCGCTCAAAGCGCAGTCGTACCTGGGGCCGTTGCAGGCCTTCCAGGGGGCTGGCCCACGCCGGGCACACCGCGGTGGCGCGCTGGGGATGATCCAGGGGCGCCTCGGTAAACAGCACCACTTCAGTGTTGTCCCGTGCGCGCAAGGCTTGCTCCAGGGCCAGCACCTGGCGGGCAATGCCCGACGAAGGTGCGACCGTGGCGGGGCGGTAATCCAGGGCTACGCGCATGCTTGGGGCTCCTGATGGGTTGGCAAGGTGCGGTAGATCTGCTCCAGTTCGTTACCGGCGACCGCCCAGTCGTGATAGTTGCGCGCGTAATCCCGCGCGGCATCCGCCAGTTGGCTGGCCAGTGCCGGTTCGTCCAGCAGGCGCACAATCCCATCGGCCAGGGCCTCGGCACTTTCGCCGGCCAGGTAGTGTGCCTGGGCCTCGACCGCCAGCCCGGACACGCCCTGGGCGGTACTCACCAGCGGCAGGCCGGCGGCCATCGCTTCCAGCACTTTGAGCTTGGAGCCGCCACCATGGCGCAGCGCGGCGACAAAACCTGCACAGCGGCGTTGCAAGGCCGTCAGGTCGGGGACAAAACCCTGCCACTCAATACGTTCGTCCGGCCAGCGCTCGCGCCAGTGTTCGGGCAAGCCGAAGCCGGCCACCGCCAAGCGGGCGTTGGGGCATTGCAACCAGACCCGGGGGAAGATGTCGTCGAGCAACCACTGCACTGCGTCGAGGTTCGGCGCGTATTCGTAGTTGCCGACAAACAACAGGCGCTGGCTCTGCGGGTCGGCGCTGACATCGCTGAAGGCCCGGCTGTCGACCCCGTTGACCACCACGCTCACCGGTGTAGCGGTCAGTTGGCCGATGGCCTGGGCATCGGCCTGGGTCACGGCCACCACATGGCAGGCTGCATCAAACGCCTTGCGTTCCCACTGCTGGCAACGCCATTGGTCGTAGCGCACGAACGGTGCGGCCCATTTTGGAAAGCGGTCATAGGTGGCGCCGCCCAGGCTCGATTCCAGGTTGTGTTCGGTGAGCACAAAATCCCGCGCTTGCTGCTGCAAGAGCGTGAAGTACGGTTGCAGGCTGTAGCTGTGCTCGACCTGGATCACATCCCAGGTTTCGTCCAGCAGTTCGCGAAAGCGCGCCTGCAACACCGGCGACAGGCCGTTGACCGTGGTCAGCAGTGGCCAGGGCGCAAATACCCCGGCGAGCAGGGTCATGGGGTGTTTCAGCGGCCGGCGCGGCACCACGATCAGGCGTTCGAGCAAAGGCTCAAGGGCGGCGTGCACGGCGGCGTCGGCCGGGGTTTTCGATTGCACCAGCAAAGTGATGCGATGCCCGCGCTCACTCAAGGTGCGCAGCAAATGGTACTGCCGGGTCTTGCCGCCGCTGGTCATCGGCCACGGCAGATAGGGCACAATCCACAGGATTCTCACGTGCAGCTCTCCATGCCTGGGCGTGCTACCACACCAATATCTGCAACGACGGTTTCACCACGGGGCGAATGCCGTTGTAATCGTTAAGGGTCTGCCGGGCGCCGGTCAGCGGGTCCAGCAGCTCGGCGTGCTGTACGTTGGGCAAGGTGATGCTGGTGCCTTGCGCGCTCCAGTACATCAACAGGTGTTTGCCGTCTTCGCGGGTCCAGGCCACGCTGTAAAAAGTCTTGGGTACGTCCGCAAGCGCGGGGGTGACCCCAGGCTTGAGCGTCGGCCCGGTGATCTCGAGGAAGCGGGCGAGGGCGCTGTAGACCGGCTTGGGTTCGCCGTTGAGATCCAGCAGGCCGTAGTGCTGGTCACGCACGGAGGCCCGTTCATCCAGGTCGGACAGGGCAAACAGGAAAATCTTCTGGTAGTCCTGGGACGCCATCAACGCCAGGCGGCGCAAGGTGAAATCGGCCTGGCCGTCGACGCCGATCAGGTCCTGCATCTCCTTGGGCCCGGCATAGCTGGACCAGCCCCACTCGGTGGCCCACACATCCTTGACCCCGGCACCGTGCAGCACGGCGTTGAGTTGGTCGCCGCGCAGCAGTACTTCGTTCTTGCCCGGTTCGTCGGTTTCCGGGGTCATCGAGTACGGGTGATACGCCGCGACCATGCCCAGGGTTTGTACGCCCAGCGCGCCGAGGGCTTCGAACATCAGGGTCTTGCCACGCGGCGGCATCTGGCTGTAGTAGGCCATGCCGCCCATCACCTGGATCTTGTCTGGTGCGGCGATATTCAGGGCCTGGTGACTGGCCAGCAGTAAGCGCGCGTATTCCTCGGCATTCACTTGCGGGCGCCAGTTGTTCGGCAGGTTCTGTTCGTTCCACACCTGCCAGGCGTTGATATTCGGGTAGCGCTTGGCCAACAGGGCCAGGCGCAGGGCATACACGCTGGCATCCCGCGGGCGGTATTGGTCCTGGAATTCTGCGCCTTTGGGGGCGGTGGTGATGAACGGCGCCGACCCCACCAGGTAGAACACCGAGCGGATCTTCTCGGCCGTCAGGGTGCGGTCCAGTTCGTCGAAAGTGCTCAGTTGATAATCTTCTTCCTTGGGCTCCAGGCGGTCCCAGTGCAGGTCGACGCGCACCCAGTCCAGCCCCAGCTTCTGGTATTGGCGAATCTGCTTCTGGTACTGCTCGGGCTTGAACCACAGAAAATGCGCGTTCACCCCCAAGAACTCGCGCCACTCCACAGTGCGCTGGGGCGCCAGGTTCACGGGCTCCGCGTCGACCTTTTCACTGAGCAGCAGTGCGCCGCCCACGGCCATTGCAATGACCAGTGGCAGGTAGCGCCACATCCGGCGAGTAGACGAAGTGTTCATCACAAAGGCTCCTTGACTGCGGCCTGGAACATCTCGGCAAAGCGTTGGGCGGTGCTGGCCCACTGGCGCTGCCGGCCGATCTCGGCAGCGTGGTCGGCCCACTGGCGGGCCTGTTGCGGGTCGAGGATCAGGCGGTTCAGGGCATCGCTCAACGAGGCGATATCACCCTGTTGATAGGTGATGCCATTGCCCCCGGCGACTTCTTCGGCGAAGGCGCGGGCATTGGAGGTAATCACCCCGCGCCCGCAGGCGTTGGCCCAGGACAGCGCGCCGCTGGTGCCGCGCATCTGCCCCAGGAATCCGAGTTTTTTCGATTCGCGGTACGGCAGCACCATCACATGGTGGGCCTGGATGGTGTGGGGAATGTCGGCCGAGGGCAGGTCCAGTTGCCAGTCCACCACATCGCCCAGTTGCAGGCTGGCGATCAGTTGGCGCAGGCCATCGAGGTAGTTGCCGGCCGGGTCGAAGGTCATTTCCGGCGCGGTGCCCCCGGCCAGGGTCAGGCGCACCTGGCCCCGGCATTGCGGGTGGGCGGCCAGGGAACGGGCCAGGGCCTGCAGCAGGTCCTCGATGCCCTTGCCCCGGTAGATAAAGCCGAAATACAGCAGGCGCAACGGTTGCAACGGCGGCAAGGCCACGGGGTCGATAGGCAGGTTGCCGTGGGCAATCACTGCCATTTGCTCAGGTCTTAGCCCCATGCGCTGGCGCAGGCAGTCGCCCCCCAGGCGCGTGAGGGTGATCAGGCGACGCATGCTTTTGGCCAGGCGCCGCTCTTCGTATAGGGTCAATGGGTCGGCGAGCAGCGCCGCGGCCTGGGGCAGCGGGTGGGGCAGGCGTTCGAGCAGGGTCAGCGGGAAAAACAGCCTGGCCCGGCGCCAGATCAGGCGTTCCGGGTCGTGTACGGTGGCGGTCAGCGGCAGTTGCGGCTGGGCCCGGCGCAAGTAATCCAGGGCCTGGAACTCGGCAAAGCGCCCGCCGCCCAGCTCGGCATGGACCAGGTCCACGCCGCGCCAGTCAAAGGCTTGCAGGCGCTGCAACTGTTGTGTCAGGTCCAGGCAGCCTTCCAGAGGCGTCAGCACCTCCAGGCCCTGGTCGCACAACGCGCTGCGCAAGTGCGCAGCGTAGTCGGCGATCCCGGTCTGCTCCGGCGGCAGCGGCGCCAGCAGCGCAATGCGCATCAGGCCGCACCGCGCCAGCTGTTGATCCGCGCCAGGACATTGGCCGGCACTTCAAAACGGCGGCGGTTGAGGATCATCCCGTCGACTTTGCCGAACGCAGTGGTCAGCAGCGACAGGGCGTTCTCGATGGTCGGCACGGTGCTGGTGCGGGCTTCGATCACCAGCACAATCTGCTCGGCGCGGCGCAGGGTGAGGAACGCCTGCGGGTTGGACGACAGGGCCGAGGCGTCCAGCAGCAGCACTTCACCGGGCTTCGGCGCTTCGGTGCCGTTGACCGAGACCCGGTGGCCGCGCTCTTCGAGCAGGCGCTTGAGTTGCTCGATGATAAAGCTCACGCCTTCGCCATGCCGTGCCGAGGTCAGGCCCAGGGCAAAGCCCTCGCTGGCGATGCGCTCGGCGGGTAGCAGGCTGTAGAGGCGATAGATGCTGGCGGTGAGGGCTGCCGGCGTCGCGTGTTGCACATCGGGAATGCTGCTCCACAGCGGTACACCGAACACTTCCTGCAAGCGCGCACCATCGTGGATGCGCTGGTCCAGCAGGTACAGCACGTAGATGGTCAGCAAGCCGACGGCCAGGCCGGCAGGAATGGTGAACAACAGAATCAGCAGGCTCTTGGGAAACACGCGCGCCGGGTTGAGGGTGGCGTGCTCGATCAGGGCGATGTTGCTGATCTGGCTGCTGTCCAGCTCGTGGTCGATGCGCGCCTGTTCGAGGTTTTCCGAGTACAGCGCGTAGCTTTTCTCGGCGGTGCGCAGTTGCTGGGTGAGCTTGTTCAGCTCAGGTTCATCGGTCATCGCCTGGTCACGCTGGGCGCGCAGTTCGGCGAGGGTCTTCTCGTAGTTCTCGATTTCCCCGGCCAGTTTGCGCTCCTGCAACTGGGCATCGATGATCTGTTGCTTGACGTTGATCACCAGGCTGTTGGGCGCGGTGTTTTGCGAGCGTTCCAGGCGTGTCGCTTCCTGGGCGCTGAGGTCTTGCATGTCGCGGATGTTCTGCTCGATCTGGTTGACCTGCGGCGTGCCCGGCAGGTAGGTGCGCAGCAGGCGCGCGCGTTCCACTTGCAGGGCATTGAGCTGGCGCTTGAGGTCAAGCTGGGTCGGGTTGAGGCTGGTTTCCCGGGCCGTCACCACTTCCGCTGGCTGGTTCTTGATCTGCTGGCTGGCGTTGGCCAGGAAGCTGCGGATCCCCGCGATCTGGTTTTGTGCGGTGACCTTGGCGTCGGTGACGCGGTCGATCTGGTTGGTCAGGTTTTTCAGGCGCGCGTCTACGCTGATCGAGTCGATCTGCTTCAAGCGGCCCTGCAGTTGATCCTTGAGCCCCTGGATATTGGTGGCGACCTTGGTGCGCTCGGCTTCATAGAAGGTGTGCAGGCTCTTGCGCCCAAGAATCCGTGCGCGTTCTTCGAGGTAGGCATCGACCCAGGTCTCGACTACTTTCTGCGCGATGACCGGATCATCCCAGGTGAAGGAAATCTCGATCACCGAGGAGCCCGGTTCGTGGCCGGCTTCGAAGTTCTTCTCCAGCTTGGTCGCCAGGCGTTCCAGCGGGCTTTGCTTCTCGGCCAGGCCGACGAATTGCAGGACGCTGCGCACCGCATCCAGTACTTCACCGGCGGCTTTCTTGACGTAGAACTTGGTGACTTTCCAGAAGCCCTGTGGCGGCTCGGACGTCATTGCCAGGTAGCGCTCGGCAACGATATGCACGATGGGCCGGCCGGTGAGCATCTTCTCCTCATCGACGATCGGGTCGTGCTGGGTGCTGGGCGCAATCAGCGTCTGGCGGTTGGCGGCTTCGATCGGCAACGTGGTGTTGTCCCGTCCTGGCTTGACCAGCAAGCGCGCGTCGGACTCGTAGCGAGCCGGCAACAGGAAGGCACCCAACACGGCCACCACAATCGTGGTGATCACGGCCAGTTTGAATTCGCGGCGGAAGATGAAAAACAGCCGCAAAAGGTCGCGTAGAGAGCGGATTTCGATCACAGGATCACTCCATTGAATATGTGGTGTACGCCAGACGGGAACAGTCGGTTCGAGTGATACGAAGCCTGGTCCATAATCATTGGCCTGCGTTGATGACTGGGTTGTTGTAGATGGTGTTGCCGCTGTTCTTCACGCCACTGTCGTTGAGGTCGTAGTTCAAGCCCACACCAATGCCCTTGTTGATCGGGAACAGGCGGGTGAAGTACATGTCCACCGCTTCCACGGTGGCGCCGATGCCCGACTGCGGCACGTAGATCAGGTCGCCACGTTGCAGGGCCACCCGAGGGTGATTGGGATCGGTCAGCATGCTGTTCAAGCTGATGAAGTAAGTCTTGTACTTGCCATCCGGGCCGGTACGCATCAGGGCCACGTTGGAGGCGTCCGCCGAGGCCAGCACGCCGCCGGAGCTGAGCAAGGCCTGCTCCACACTGACATTACCCGCCAGGTCGAAAAACGCCGGGTTCGGCACCGCACCGCCGATAAACACCTTGTTGCTCGGGGCGCTGGCGATGTTTACCGTCACTGCCGGTTCACGGTAGATGCGCTTGTACTTGTCGGTGATTTCCTTGCCCAGGTCTTCCGGCGTGCGCAATGCCGCCTTGACTCGACCGATGTTGGGGATGGAGATCACGCCGTCGGGGCGCACGACAAATACCGTCATGTCGTCGGCCGCCGCTGGCTCCTGGGCATCGCGCACGATGCGCAACAGGTCGCCACTCTGGATCAGCACCTGCGGGGGCGGCAGGTCGGCCAAGGTCAGCGCCGCCTGGTGGCCGGCCTTGAGCGTGTTGTTGTCAGGAAGCGGCACCCGCGCAGGGGTCGAACAACCAGCCAGCCAGATCGAGGCACTCAACAGGCTGAACAGGGTAAGACGGGAACGTCGGTTGGTAGTCTTCATGACGGCTCAAGTCCAGTAGGTGGAAAACATGCCCAGGCGCTGCTTGAGCGATTTGGGCAGGTAGCGTTCAAGGTGGCCGAGGCGATAGCCCAGCAATTTAAAGGCACTGCGCACCACCACTTCGGGGGCGCGGTGCAAGGCGTTGGCCTCGCGCAAGGCACGTAATTCGGCCAGTACATAGCGTTTACCTTCACCGCCGGCGTCGCCAAACGCCTGGCGAATCCACGGCTCGCGGCCGTAGAACACACCAATGTCGAAGTAGCGGTGAAATTCATCCATGAGTCGGTAATCGTGGGAGTGATAAACCCGCGCGCTGGCGGCGTACTGCACCTTCCAGCCCGCCAGCAGCAGGCGCGCGGCGACGTAGGCGTCTTCGCTGCCGATCACATCGGCAGGAAAGCCGCCCACGGCCTCTAGGGCGCTGCGCCGGTACACGGAAAACGAATCGGAGCTAAAGCAGGTCTTGATCCCCAACTGCGGCGCATCGGCCAGGCTTTTGCTGCGGCTGTGGGCCGGGTAGTTGAAGTGCCGCGACTGCGCGCCCAGCACTCCCGCACCGGGGTGCGGCAGCTGCCGGCCATAGGCGACGCCGTTGAGTGGGTCCAGTTGCAGCTCGGCGAGCAGGTTGGCGAAGGTCTCGGGCTCGGCCGGGATCGCATCCTGGGTCATCACGATCAGCGCATCGCCACCCACCTGCTCGCTGGCCCAGCGCCGGGTGCCGCCGTGGTTGAAGTCGCGGGCGGCGATCACTTCGACACGCGCGCCAAACTCGCGAAAGCGCGCCACCGTGTCATCGCTCGAGGCGCTGTCCACTACCAGCATTGCGTCGGGTTGCAGGGTCTGCATGCGCAGCGCCGGCAGCAGCCGGTCGAGGTGGCCGGCGGCGTTGCGGGTCGGGATGATCAGGGACGTACGCATCAGGGCTTGGGCTCGCTGGCGGGCGCACGGCCGTAGATGTCGTCGAAGCGCACAATGTCGTCTTCGCCCAGGTATTCGCCGCTCTGCACCTCGATCATCACCAGGTCGATGATGCCGGGGTTGGTCAGGCGGTGTTTGTGCCCGGCGGGAATATAGGTGGACTCGTTCATGTTGAGCAGGATCTCGCGCTCGCCATTGGTGATCATTGCCGCGCCGCTGACCACTACCCAGTGTTCGCTGCGGTGATGGTGCATTTGCAACGACAGCGAGCCCTTGGGCTTGACCACGATGCGCTTGATCTTGAAGCGCGTGCTTTCCTCCAGCACCGTGTACGTGCCCCAGGGCCGGGTGACGGTGCGGTGCAGGCTGAACGCGGGATGATTCTGGCGCTTGAGCTCGGCAACGATATGGCGCACATCCTGGCTGCGGTTGGCGTCGGCAATCAGAAGGGCGTCGGGGGTGTCGACGATGATCAGGTCACGCACCCCGACCGCGCCCAATACGCGCTTGGGCGAGTCGATATAGCAGTTGTGCACGTCGTGCAGGATCGCTTCGCCATTGATCTGGTTGCCGTTGTCGTCGCTGGGGGTCAGCTGGCGCAGGGCTTCCCAGGAGCCGATATCGCTCCAGCCGATGTCACACGGCACTACGGCAACCTGGGCGGATTTCTCCATCAGGGCCACGTCGATGGAGATGTCCGGCGCGGTGCCAAAGCCTTGCGGGTTCAGTTCGCGCTGGCGGCTGCTGCTGTTTTGCAGGCTGGTGCTGTGTTCCAGCGCCGCCTTGGCTGCGTCCAGCACGGCCGGGGCGTGGGTCGCCAGCTCTTCGAGCAGGGTGGCGGCCTTGAAGCAGAACATCCCGGCATTCCATAGGTGCTTGCCGCCGTCGAGGTAGCCTTGGGCGGTGGCCAGGTCGGGTTTTTCGACGAAGCGCTGGACACGGAAACCCTGGGCCAGCGCCGGGCCTTGTTCGATATAGCCAAAGCCGGTCTCGGGGCGGTCGGGCTGGATGCCGAAGGTCACCAGGTAACCCGCTTCGGCCAATTCGCGGGCCTGGGCCACGGCCTTGGCGAAGGCGTTTTCATCGAGGATCAGGTGGTCGGCCGGCATCACCAGCAATTGCGCATCGGCGCCGAAAAACTCCTGCACATGCAGGGCAGCGACCGCGATGGCCGCAGCCGTGTTGCGGCCGAACGGTTCCAGCAGCAAATCCAGGCCCAGGTGGGCGGTGTTGACTGCGCGGTAATCGTCGAGGGTGCGAAACAGCAGGTCGCGGTTGGTCACCGTCAGCACGCTGTCGACCCCCAGCAGGCGGCTGGCGCGCAGGAAAGTTTTCTGCAACAGGCTCTGGTCGTCGCGCATGCGCATGAACGGCTTGGGCATGTTCTGCCGCGAAACCGGCCACAGCCGCGTGCCCGAGCCACCGGAGATGATGCAGGGAATCAATCCGTTGAGGGTGTTCATCAATAGACTTCCTTGGTGGAAAGGACGGCCGGGACCGTCATGAAAACGATGTACAGGTCAAACCACACCGACCATTTGGCGATGTATTCCAGGTCGTATTCGACCCGTTTCTGGATCTTGAACAGGGTGTCGGTTTCACCCCGGTAGCCATTGATCTGCGCCCAGCCGGTGATGCCCGGCTTGACCCGGTGCCGCGAGCTGTATTCGCTGACGGCTTCCTCGAACGGAATCCCGGCGGCCTTGGTGGCGGTGGCATGGGGGCGCGGACCGACCATCGACATATTGCCCAGCAGCACATTGAACAGTTGCGGCAGCTCGTCGATGCTGGTCTTGCGAATGATTCGCCCGACACGGGTGATACGTGGGTCGCGGCGGGTGGTCTGGCACTCGGCGTTGAAATCGCTCTGGTCGACGTACATCGAGCGGAACTTGAACACCCGGATCAGGTTGTCGTTATAGCCGTAGCGCTTCTGGCGAAACAGCACCGGGCCCTTGGAGTCGAGCTTGATGGCAATGGCGGTCACCACCATGATCGGCGACAACAGCAGCAGGCCTGCGCTGGCCAACAGCAGGTCTTCACAGCGCTTGATAAAGGGTGACCAACCGCGCAACGGCAGTTGCGAGGTGTTGAACATCAGGATGCCGCCGACATCGGTGATGCGGTTATGGCCATAGCGCAGGGCGGCCATGTCCGGCACCAGCATGACGTTGACCGACATCTGCCGCAGGCGCTTGACCAGCCCGTTGATGCGCTGCTCGGCGGCCCAGGGCAGGGTGATCATCACCTGGTTGACCTGTTCGGACCTGATCAGTTTTTCCAGGTCGCGGGTGTTGCCCAGCAACGGCAGGTTGCTCAATTCCTTGGGGATGCGTTCGGTGCGGTCGTCGATAAAACCGATCAGGCCGGAGCGGATGTCACTGTTGCGCGACAGGTGTTCGGCCACATGGATGGCGGTGTCGGTAAAGCCGAGGATCACCGTGCGCTGCAGGAACTTGCCGTTCTTCATCAGGTTGCGATACAGGCGTAGCATCAGGATGCGTTCCACGCCAAACAGGATCAGGCTCAGGCTGAACCAGAACATCAGGTTGCGCGGGCTCAACTGTGGGAACAGCAGCAGGATCTGGTACATGAACAGCAGGATGCAAAACGCCGAGATCCACGCGACCAACATCACGCGAAAACGCAGGCGGTTGCTGAACAGGTCCTCGGAGTACACCCCCAGGGCCTGGAACAGAATAATGGTCAGGATCGCAAAAAACAGCAGCAGGCCCAGGTAGTGGCCACGCATTTGCGGGTCGACCGGATCCGGGTAGAACAACAGGATCATCGCCGGCAGGACTGCCGTCAGGCCGTGGATTAATTTGACGAAAACCACAAAGAATTCAACAAAACCGGTACGAGTCAGAAACAGGCTGTCGACTGACGACTTCTCACGCATAAATCATCCCTCAATACACCACCAGGACTTCCCTGTTCGTTTGCTCATCCATAAGGCAGGTCTGCTTTATAAGTGGTGCAAGGCGAACGACTGCTTTCACTGGGTAACGCGCAATTGCCTGTCTGGGCGCAGGCTGTTGCGAAGTAATGTCTAAATGATGGCTCCTTTTGATTTTCTCGTCAAGGTTTTGACTTTTTCCATGGGTCTAGCCGTCTAGTGTCATAAGATACTCTTGTGATGACGGTTTGTTGACATATTTTGCGGTATTCTCAGATTAATCGAGAATAAGTGATGGCTTTTTGGAGTGTAGAAACAAAAGCGGGAATTATCCTGCCGGGCAGGAAAAGCTTTTTTGACGGGCTGCACCGGCATCTGTAGGAACTCTCTGGCGGCTGCTGGCATCTGGCCCAGGGGTGAGACTAATCTACGGTTTTCCCTGGCGGATGAGCTAAGCATGATCGATCTCCCAACCCTGGCGGTTTTCTCTGGCTCCGTGCTGCTGTTGCTGCTGTCGCCCGGGCCGAATATGGCCTTTGTCATCAGTCATGGCGTGAGCTATGGCTGGCGCGGTGGGGCGGCGGCGGGGTTGGGGATCGGGGTGGCCGACCTGCTACTGACCGCACTCACCGCTACCGGTGTCACCGCGTTGGTGGCCAGTTGGCCCCCGGCGTTTGACCTGATTCGTTATGCCGGGGTGGTCTACCTGCTGTGGCTGGCGTTCAAGACCTTGCAGAAAAAACCGTCCCTGGATACCGCCCAAGTTGTGCGGGTACGCCTGGGCGGGGTGTTTATGCGGGCCATGCTCAACAGCCTGCTCAACCCCAAGGCGCTGCTGTTTTTCATGGTGTTCCTGCCGCAGTTCGTCAAACCCGAGGCCGGCCCCATTGCCCTGCAATTGGTGCAGTTGGGTGCGGTCCTGACGCTGATTGCGGGCGTATTTCACGCGGTACTGGGGGTTTTTGGCGGGGCGATCAGCCGGTTTTTCGCCGGTAGTAAAAGAACCGCCGGCCTGCAGAAATGGGGGCTGGCCACGGTGCTGACGGTGTTGGCCGTGCGCCTGGCGGTGATGCCGCGCAGCTTGTAAATGGCAGATGCCTCTCCTTGTGGGAGCGGGCTTGCTCGCGATAGCGGCGGTTCAGCCACTATTTTTGGCGGCTGGTGTACCGCCATCGCAGGCAAGCCAGCTCCTACCTTTGATTTGTGGTGTGGCCCAAACTACTGCCCCGACGCACATCCCCTGTGGGAGCGGGCTTGCCCGCGATAGCGGCAGTTCAGCCATTATTTTTGGCGGCTGGTATACCGCCATCGCAGGCAAGCCAGCTCCTACCTTTGATTTGTGGTGTGGCCCAAACTTCTGCCTCGACGCACATCCCCTGTGGGAGCGGGCTTGCTCGCGAAAGCAGTGGGTCAGTCAACATCAATGTTTGCTGGGCCGACGTCCTCGCGAGCAAGCCCGCTCCCACAAGGGGAAAAGCGTCCGGCCTTCAGCCCAGCCGCGCCGCCGCCCGTGCGGCAATTTCGCCCCGGGTCTTGCGTGATTCAGCGGTACGCTTATTCGCCTCGTCCAGCACCGGCCGTGGCGCGGTGTCCGGGCGGCCGGCATTGAAGGGCGGGGCTGGCGCATATTCAAGCTGCAATTGCACCAACTGCGCCGCCGCCTCGCCGTACAGCTCGGCGGCCAGGGTCAGGGCAAAGTCGATCCCCGCCGTGATGCCGCCCCCGGTGAACAGATTGCCGTCGCGTACCACACGCTCCTGCACCGCAGTCGCGCCCAAAGTGGCCAGCATCTCGTGATAGGCCCAATGCGTGGTGGCTCGCCGCCCGCGCAGCAAACCCGCCGCTCCCAGCACCAGCGAGCCGGTACACACCGACGTCACATAGCGCGCGGTCTGGGATTGTGCCCGCAGAAAGTCCAGGGTCGGCTCATCTTCCATCAGCGGCCCAACCCCCGAGCCGCCCGGTACGCAGATCACGTCCAGCGTCGGGCAATGGTCGTAGGTGATGGTCGGCGACAGCACCAACCCGCTGCTGGAAGTGATCGGCGCCAAGTCTTTCCAGATCAGGTGCAACTTTACGTCCGGCAATGACGCCAGTACGTCGTAGGGGCCGGTGAGGTCCAGTTGCTGGATGCCGGGGAACAACACAAAGCCGATCTGCAAGGTCATGGTGAAACTCCAGGAGAGGGGATGGACGGCTTCACTCTAGTGGCCTAGGCTTTGGCGTATACGCCATTGAGCCCACGAATCACGCCAATCATGCCGAAAATCATCCATGTGCTGGCCTTTGCCAACGTGCAGGTACTCGACGTCACCGGGCCGTTGCAAGTGTTTGCCTCGGCCAACGACCTGGCCCGCCAGCAAGGTTTGCCGTTGCCCTATGCGGTCAACGTGGTTGCCGCCCAGGCCGAGCCGGTGATGACCTCTGCCGGCCTGGCCCTGGTGGCCGAGCCGTTGCCTGCCGCCGATACGCCTTGCGACACCCTGGTGATCGCTGGTGGCTGGGGCGTGTATGGGGCGGCCGATGATCCGCAACTGGTGGAGTGGGTGCGGCAAAAAGCCAAGCAGTCGCGGCGCATCACCTCGGTGTGTACCGGTGCCTTCCTGTTGGCCGCCAGTGGCCTGCTGGACGGCTGCCGTGTCGCCACCCACTGGACGCGCTGCGAGGAACTGGCGCTTAAATACCCCAGGCTGCGGGTCGAGGCCAACCCGATCTTTATCCAGCAGGGCTCGCTCTGGACTTCGGCGGGGGTCACGGCTGGTATCGATTTGTGCCTGGCCCTGGTGGAACAGGACCTGGGCCGCGCGGTGGCCCTGGAAGTAGCGCGGCACCTGGTGGTGTTTCTCAAACGACCCGGTGGGCAGTCGCAGTTCAGCGTCACCCTGTCCCTGCAAAAGGGCGGCAGCCGCTTCAGTCAATTGCATGCGTGGATTGCCGAGCACCTGCACCTTAACTTGAACATCCCGACCCTGGCGGCTGCGTGTGGCATGAGCGAACGCAGCTTCGTACGCCATTACCGCGCCGAAACCGGCCAGACCCCGGCCCGGGCGGTGGAACTGATCCGCGTGGAAACCGCACGCCGGCAACTGGCCGACAGCACCGTGGCAATCAAGCGCATCGCGGCGCAATGCGGCTTTGGCAGCGAAGAAACCATGCGCCGCAGTTTTATCCGCGCGTTGTCGATCACCCCGCAGCTTTATCGCGAGCGGTTTGCGGCGCCGGCGTGAGTCTGCTCCAGCAGTTCAAACAATGCATCGAGGGTGGCCTGCGGTGCTTCCTGGGGAATATTGTGGCCCACCCCGGCGAGCACCCGGCGTCGATAGAGTCCGCTGAAATTGCCCACGTCGTCATCCACCTCGGGAGCCGGGCCGACACCGTCGTCGGCGCCGCACAGCGAAATGCTTGGCACCGAAATCGGCGGCGGCTGCACCAGCGCCTGTTCAATCCCTTCCAGCGCCGGATCACCCTCGGCATACATGAAACGATGGCGATAGGAGTGGATCACCACCTCCACAAAGTCCGGGTTATCAAACGAGGGCGCCGTCTGCGGGTAAAGGCTCGGCCCCTCGGCCCAGGAGGGCGACCAGAGTGACCACAGCAGTTCACACAGCTCGCCGCGGTTGGCGGTCAGGCCATCGACACCCCGTTGGGTGTGGAAATAGAACTGGTACCACAACCGATGCTCCGTGACCGGCGCGCGTGGCTGGACGGACTTGGCAATGTCCTGAATGTTGTAGCCATCACCTGTGACCAGGCAGCGTACGCGCGTGGGCCAAAGCGCCGCGACAATGCACGCGGCGCGCCCGCCCCAGTCATAACCAGCAAGGGCTGCCTGGTCGATGGACAGGGCGTCCATGAAATCCAGCAGGTCCTTGGCCAGCGCCGCCTGTTGGCCGGAGCGCATTACCTGGGCGTGGGCAAAACGGGTCGGGCCGTAGCCGCGCAGGTAAGGCACCAGCACGCGATAGCCAGCCTCGGCCAACACCGGCGCGATGGCATCGTAGCCGCGAGGGTCATAGGGAAAACCGTGCAGCAGAATCACCACTTCGCCGTCGGCCGGGCCATGGGCTTCGTAGGCGATATCGAGCATGGGAGTGCGGATATACAGCAGCGCGATCGAGGGGCTCATTGGGACTCCGTTAGGGTCACAGCAGGGAGCCTGGACTTTAGCGCGAAACCTTTGCGTGTTCATGGGCCAGCAGCGAAAACACTTGCAGGTCCTGATAACGCCCCGCCCAAAACCCGGCCTCGCGCAGCACGCCTTCGCGGCTAAAACCCAGGCGCCCCAGCAGCGCCTGGGACGGCAGGTTGCGCGGATGAACCAGCGCTTCGACACGATGCAGTTGCATCTGCGCAAAGCCCCAATCGAGCACGCTGCCCAGGGCCTCGTTCATCAAGCCTTTGCCCCTGGCCGCCGGTGCCAGCTCGCAGGCCAGGGCGCAGCTGTTCCACTGGCGATTCCATTTGAACAGCCCACAGGTGCCAATCAACCTGCCTTCACATTCCAGACCCCAGCGCGTGCCCGGATTGGCCTGGGTCCGCCATTGAGCGAAGGTGGCGATCAGGGCGTGGGCCTGGGATACATCGGTCATGGGATCAATGCCAAACCAGGGCATGGCCTCGGCGTCGCGATAGATCGCGAACAGCGCCGGGGCGTCGTGGGGGGTCAACTCCCGCAGGTGCAAACGTTCAGTGTGCAGGGTGGGGAACGCATCCCTGTGGTGTGGCGCGGTTGGCGTGGGTATCGACTGAACATTGTCGGGCGCCAGGGGCGGGTTCATATTCGTTCCTTGAATACAGGAGGGGGCAGGCAGATAGCTTGCTCAAGGTAGCAAAGATCAAAGGTGGAGCGGTCGAGCTTTAGCGAGGCAGCGATGGCGTCGGTGCAGCCAATGTGGAGGTTGCCTGATAGCTTCTACAAGGGTTTCACTTCGCTGCTCGATTCTCAAGGTTGCCACACGGTTTTTTCCCCACTCAACTTGCGATCCAGAAACGTCGCCGCGCTGATCAGCGCCAAATGGCTCAAGGCCTGGGGCGTGTTGCCTAGATGCCGTGCCTGGCTGTCGAACTCTTCGGCATACAGCCCCAGCGGGTTGGCATAGCGCAGCAGTTGCTCGAACTCCAGGTGGGCCTTTTCCACTTGCCCCGCGCGGGCCAGGCATTCGACGTACCAGAATGAACAGGCGGTAAACGCCCCCTCTGTGCCTTGCAAGCCGTCAATCTGGCTGTCGTCATTGCGGTAGCGGTACACCATGCCGTCGCGCACCAGGCTTTTCTGGATGGCCTCCAGGGTCGACAGCCAGCGCGGGTCGGTAGCCGCCACGAAGCGCACCAGTGGCATCAACAGCATCGACCCATCCAGTGCAGTGCTGCCGATGTGCTGCACGAAATGCCCGCGTTCGGCGTTCCAGAAGTTGCTCCAGATATCTTCATAAATCGCCTGGCGGGTCTGGTCCCAGCGGGCGAACGGGGCTGGCAGCGAGCGTTTGGAGGCCAGGCGTATCGCCCGGTCGAGCGCCACCCAGCACATCAGCCGCGAGTGCAGGAAGTGATGCTGCTCGCCACGCATCTCCCAGATGCCGACGTCTTTCTGGTTCCAGGTTTCGCACACCTGGTCCACCACTTCCAGGGTGTGTTTCCAGCCTTCATGGGAGATGGCCTCGCCGTACTTGTTGACCAGGTACACCGCGTCCATCAGTTCGCCAAAGATATCCAGTTGCACCTGGTCAAAGGCCTCGTTGCCAATGCGCACCGGTTGCGCGCCGCCGTGGCCGCTGAGGTGGGTCAACTCGGTTTCCGGCAGCTGTTGGCGGCCGTCGATGCCATACAGGATATTGATTTTCATCGGCTGCCCGCAGCAGTCGCTGACGCGCCCGCGCAGCCAGCGCATGTAGTCATTGGCTTCCTGGACAAACCCCAGGCGCATAAAGGCATAGACGGTGAACGAGGCGTCGCGGATCCAGGTGTAGCGGTAGTCCCAATTGCGCTCGCCGCCGGGGCTTTCGGGCAGGCCGAAGGTGGCCGCTGCGAGGATCGCTCCGTGTTTGCGCGAGGTCAAAAGCTTCAGGGCCAGGGCCGAGCGGTTGACCATTTCCCGCCAGCGGCCACGGTAGTTGGACTGCGCCAGCCAGCCGCGCCAGAACTGCAGGGTGCGTTGCAGGCACAGGTCGGTGCCGCCACTGTCGACACGCACATCGTCGAGGCCGCCAAGGACAAATTCGGCGCCCTGGTCCTGGTCCAGGGTAAAGCAGGCGACCGCGGCATCGTCCTCGATCTGTACCGGTAGGCTGCTGGCCAGGCGCAGGCCGGGCAGGCCCGGGGCTTGGAAACATACATCGGTCTTATCCGCCGTAGCCCGGGTGGGCGCCCGGGCATAGTCATGGCGTACCGCGCAGCGCATATGCAGGGTGGCCTTGCCGCTCACCACCCGCACGCGGCGGATCAGCAGGGGCAGGTCGTCGACGTCGTCGCTGATGCTCAGCAGGTCGGTGATTTCCACCACCGCCTCATCGCTCAGCCAGCGGGTTTGCAGGACGTTGGTGTCCGGCAGGTAGATTTGTTCGCGGCGCGCCTCGGGCAGGTCTGGGGTGAGCTGGAAGATCCCGGCGGCGGGGGAGTCGAGCAGTGAGCAGAAGATCGACGGGCTGTCGAATTCCGGCCAGCAGAAAAAATCGATGCTGCCCTGGTCGTTGATCAGCGCTGCACTGCGCATGTCGCCGATGATGCCGTGGGCGTCGATGGCGCTTTGCGCTTCGTTTTTCAGATCAACCATTGTCTTTGAACTCCGGATAAAGGCTCATGCCGCCGTCGATAAACAAGGTGCTGCCCACCACATAGTCGGACGCATCACTGGCCAGCCAGACCACGGCGTTGGCCACATCCTCCACGTCGCCAACGCGGCCATAGGGGATCAGTTTGAGCAACTGCTGCTCGGCATCGCCCTCGGTGGCGGCGCGGTTGATGGCCGTGCGGATCGCCCCCGGCGCGATGCCGTTGATGCGGATCCGTTGGTGGCTGACTTCCTGGGCGAGGCTGCGCATCAGCATCTCGACGCCGCCCTTGGAGGCCGCGTAATTGACGTGGCCGGCCCAGGGGATCAACTGGTGCACCGAACTCATATGGATGATCTTGCCGGCGGCCCGCGATACGCCGACTCGCACACCCTGGCGGTTGAAAATGCGCAAGGCGGCGCGGGCGCAGAGGAACTGGCCGGTGAGGTTGACGCCAATCACCGCGTTCCATTGCTCAAGGGTCATGTCGCTGATGGCGGCGTCTTTCTGCAGGCCCGAGTTGGCCACCAGGATGTCCAGGTGGCCGAAGGCGTCGAGGGTTTGCGCAAACAGGCGCTCGACATCGGCCTCCCTGGACACGTCGGCACCGATCGCCAGGGCCCGGCCACCGGCCTGGTTGATCTGCGCGGCCAGGGCCTGGGCGGGTTCTGCCTGGCTGTTGTAGTTCACCACCACCGCCGCGCCGGCGGCGGCCAACGCTTTGGCGGCGCCCGCGCCAATGCCGGAGCTGGCCCCGGTGACCACGGCCACTTGTTGTTCCAACGAGATGCGCATTGTCCACCCAACCTTTCTTCAGGAGTCCATTGAGCTGACTGATGGTGCGCGGCACAAGTTCAGCGGCTTGTCTGAAATGCGACGATGGCTGTCTATATCTATCGTTTTCGCCAGCGGGCTTTTGGTTAGAATCAGCGGCTTGATGACGTGAGACGCTGCCCATGACAACTGCGCACCGGCCTTGGCTTGAGGCTTATGCCGACAACTACCGCAACGACGAAGTGGTCCACCCCCATTGTCATACCCAGGCGCAACTGATTCACGGGGTCACCGGAGTGATGGTGGTCAGCACCGCCCAGGGCAGTTGGCTGGTGCCGTCCGGGCATGCGTTGTGGGTGCCCGCCGGGACGCCCCACGAGATCCGTATGGCCGGCGAGGTGCACATGCGCACCTTGTTCCTGATACCTGAGGTGGAGCCAAGCCTGGGCCGGACCTGCCAGGTGATCGAGGTCTCGGCCCTGCTGCGCGAGCTGATCGTGGCCGCCACACAGATCGCCGGCCAGAACAGCCCACGCTTGCAGGCCATGGTGGAGCTGATCCGCATGGAGCTGCTGGCTGCACCGGTGGTGGCCATGCATGTGCCGGTTCCCGGCGAAGCGCGCTTGGCCCGGCTATGTAACCGGTTTATCCGCAACCCATCCGATGACAGCAGCCTGGAGTCCTGGGCCGAGACCCTGAACATGAGCGCGCGCACCCTGAGCCGGATTTTCCAGCGGGAACTGGGCATGAGCTTTGGCGAGTGGCGCAAGCGTGCGCGCCTGGCCCTGAGCCTGAAGCTGCTGGCCCAGGGCGCTTCGATCCTGGAGGTGGCGCTGGAGCATGGTTACCAGAGCCCGAGCGCGTTCAGCGCGATGTTCCGTCGTTCACTGGGGTATCCGCCGAGTCATTTCCGTCCCGGGGCCTGATGTTGCTTCATGTAACCCAATTGTCCATTTGGCGACGATACATGGCCCTGGCGCGGGCGAATCCGCCAGGGTGCATGCCTAATCTGCAAAGCTCATTCTTCAGCGAGCTTTGTGATGCCCAGCCTTGTCGTTCATCCACCCACTAGCCATCGATCCCCGGCATCCCTGACCCTGCTTCTGCTGGGCGCGCTGGCCGGATGCAGCGGCCTGCCCGACGAGCCAGCCGCGCAGTTGACAGCCCAGGCGGCGCCGCAATTGTCCAGTGGCTCGGCCACCCAGCCGCTGCCCCAGCGCTGGTGGCAGTTGTACCGCGACCCGCAATTGGACCGGCTGGTCGAGCAGGCCTTGAGCCACAACAAAGACCTGGAGGCTGCCGCCGCCCATGTCGACGCGTTGCTGGCCCGCCTGGAACAGGTCGACAGCGAGCGCCAACCCTCGAGCCTGCTGACCTACGGCGTGGGCTATGGCCGCAGCCGAGACGACCAGACCCTGGCCCAGGCGAGCGGTAAACATGCCGACGCCCAATGGAGCCATACGCCCGGATTCGCCCTGAGCTACACCCTGGACCTGTGGGGCGAGGTGCGTTATCGCCTGGCCGCCGCCCGCGCCGATGCGGATGCGGCGCGCGCGCTGGAAGATGAATGGCGGGTGACGGTGGCCGCGCAAATCACCCGCGCCTATGGTCAGGCCTGCGTCTATGAGTTCAGCCGCCAGGTGCAGCGTCATTCGGTGCAAGTGTTGGAGCGCAGTGTAGAAGTCACCCGCGCGTTGCAGAAAGCCGGGGCGGCGACGGCGCTGGACCTGGCGCGCCTCGATGGCCTGCTGGAAGAAACCCGTGCGCCGTTGCCGATATTGACTGCCCGCCGTCAGGCCGCCCTGTATGAATTGGCGGTGCTCAGTGGGGTGGCGCCCCAGGACGTGGCCCGCAACAGCTGTGCCCGACCCCCGCAATTGCAGGCGCCGCTGCCGGTGGGGGACGGCTGGGCGCTGGTGCAGCGGCGTGCCGATATCCGGCGTGCCGAGCGCCAACTGCAAGCGGCCACGCTGGCCATCGGTGTCGCGCGCGCAGATTTGTATCCGCGGGTGACGTTCGGTGCCGCGCTGGAGTCTTCCGCCAGCAGCCTGGGCAAGTTGGGGGACAGTGAGGCGCTGGTGTATTCCGTGGGGCCGTTGCTGTCCTGGCGCTTTCCCCATCGCGGCGTTGCCCAGGCCCAGGTGGGCCAGCGCCGGGCCCAGGCGCGCGAGGCCCAGGCGCGTTTTGACGGCACGGTACTCAATGCCTTGAAACAGGTCGAGCAAGCCCTGGCCCTGTATCAGGGCGAACAGCAACGCCGCCAGGCCCTGCAAGCCGCGCTGGACAGCAGCCAGCGGGCGTTTGAGCTGGCCAACCGCAGTTTTCGGGCCGGCGCCCTCGATGCCCTGCAACTGCTGGACAGTGAGCGCAGCCTGGTCAACCTGCAGGCCACCCTGGCCCAGGCCGACCTGCGCTTGATCAACCGCCAGATCGACCTGTTCCAGGCCCTAGGTGGCGGCTGGCAACGTGACGATCACCCCCAACCCATCCCCCTTGCGACCCTTGGAGCCACGCCATGAACCAGGCTGTTGAACCCGCCATCCTGCAATCCACTCCCAGCTTGATGCAACGCCATCGCCGCGCATTGTTGACGGGCGCATCCCTGGCGACGCTGTTGGGGCTGGGGCTGTTTGCCGGGTATTGGTGGCAATGGGGGCGATTCCTTGAAGAAACCGACGATGCCTACGTGCGCGCCGATTGGGTGGCAATCAGCCCACGCATCGCCGGCTACGTGGCCCAGGTGTTGGTGGAGGACAACCAGCCGGTCAAGGCCGGGGATGTGCTGGTACGCCTGGATGACCGCGACTTTATCGAACAGTTGCACAGCACCGAGGCCAAGTTGCAGCAAGCCCGGGCAGCGGCGACGGCGCGCCAGTCCAGCCTGCATACCCTGGACGCACGCCTGGGCGAGCAGCAGCAACGCATCGTCCAGGCTCAGGCTGCGTTGAGCAGCAGCGAGGCCGAGGCTCATCGTGCCCGCCTGGACTTCCTGCGTTATCGCGACCTGGTGGACCAGCAGATTGCTACCCGTGAGCGCCTGGAAACCGCCAGTGCCGGCCAGGCCAAGGCGCTGGCGGCAGTGACCGAGGCCCGTGCCCAAGTGGCCCGGCAGCAGGCCCAGTGCCAGGTGTTGCAGGCGCGCCGCCAACAGGCCCAGGCGCGGATTGCCCAATCCCAGGCCCGGGTGGGCGAGGCCCAGGCCAAACTGGCCCTGGCTCGCAACGCCTTGAATGACACGGCGATCCGCGCGCCGTTCGATGGGGTCGTGGGCCAGCGCAAGGTGCGTCGCCAGCAGTACGTGATGCCGGGCCTGCCGTTGCTGGCGGTGGTGCCGGTGGAGCAGGCCTATGTGATCGCCAACTACAAGGAAACCCAGTTGCAACACATGGCGCCGGGGCAATCGGTGGATATCGCGGTGGACAGTTTTTCCGGCCAGCACTGGCGCGGCCAGGTAGAAAGCATCGCGCCCGGTTCCGGCGCGGTGTTTGCCTTGTTGCCGCCGGATAACGCCACCGGCAATTTCACCAAGATCGTGCAGCGCTTTGCGGTGAAGATCCGCCTGGTGACCGACGCGGCGAATGCGCCCGTCATCTTGCCGGGAATGTCGGTGATCGCCACGGTGGACACCCGTCCGGCCAGCCAGCAGGACGGTTCCCATGGAGGCTGATGCACGCACCTCGAACGTATCGTTTCGCGCCTGGGTCGCGGTGATCGGTGGCTTGTTCGGGTGTTTCATGGCCGGCATGAACGTGCATGTCACCAGCGCCGCCCTGCCGGAAATCGAAGGGGCCCTGGGGGCTACGTTCGAGGAGGGTTCGTGGATTTCCACGGCCTATCTGGTGGCGGAAATCATCATGATCCCGCTCACTGCCTGGCTGGTGCAGGTGTTTTCGTTGCGGCGGGTGATGTTGTGGGGCTCCGGGGTGTTTCTGGTGGCCTCGGTGGCGTGCTCGATGGCGCCTAACCTGCCGGTGATGATCATCATCCGGGTCATCCAGGGCGCGGCGGGGGCGGTGCTGATTCCGTTGTCGTTCCAGTTGATCATCACTGAGTTGCCCGCCAGCAAGATCCCCCTGGGCATGGCGCTGTTCAGCCTGGCCAACAGTGTGGCCCAGGCTGCGGGGCCGTCCATTGGTGGCTGGCTGACTGATGTTTATTCGTGGCGCTGGATCTTCTACCTGCAACTGTTTCCCGGCGTTGCCCTGTTGGCGGCCGTGGCCTGGTCCATCGACCGCCAGCCGATGAACCTTGGGTTGCTGCGCCAGGGCGACTGGCTGGGCATCGCCTGCATGGTGCTGGGGTTGGGGGCATTGCAGATCGTGCTGGAGGAGGGTGGGCGCAAGGACTGGTTCGGCTCCTCCTTTATTGTGTGGATGAGCCTGGCGGCGGTAGTGGGGTTGGTGGGTTTTGTCGGCCGGCAATTGTGGGGCAGCAAAAGCTTTATCAACCTGCGGTTGTTGGCGCACTACAACTTTGGCGTCGCCAGCGTGGCGATGTTTATCTTCGGCGCCAGTACGTATGGCCTGGTATTTCTGGTGCCCAACTACCTGTCCCAGATGCAGGGCTACAACGCCAGTGAAATTGGCATCAGCCTGATTGCCTATGGTTTGGTGCAACTGGTGCTGGCGCCGTTCCTGCCGCGGCTGATGAAGTGGTTGAGCGCGAAAATCCTCGTGGCTTCGGGTTTTGCGATCATGGCTTTGGGCTGCTGGATGGGCGCGCATTTGTCGGCAGACAGCGCCAGTAACGTGATCATCCCCTCGATCGTGGTGCGCGGCATTGGCCAGCCGCTGATCATGGTGGCGCTGTCGGTGCTGGCCGTGCATGGGCTGGCCAAGGCGCAGTCCGGTTCGGCCTCGGCGGTGTTCTCGATGCTGCGCAACCTGGGCGGTGCGGTGGGCACGGCCTTGCTGGCGCAACTGGTGGTGGTGCGCGAGCAGGTGCATTCGGCGCGCATCGGTGAGTCGCTGAGCATTTTCGAACCTGCTTTGCAGCAACATTTGCCGGGCGGCGGCGTGTTGCAGGAACAATGGCCGCAGCAGCAGCAAGTGCTGGAGTTGCTCGACCAGAGCGTGCGGCACCAGGCATTTTTGATGGCTTACAGCGACGCGTTCTACCTGGCGTGTGTGGCGCTGACCTTGTGTGCGGTGGCGGCGTTGCTGCTTCGTCGCACTTGATGGCTGTCGCGGGTTGAGCAATTCAGCGATTGGGTTTCAGCCCCCGCAGCAGCAACTCCAAGCCTTGCAGCGCTTGCTCCAGGCGTTCGTCCGGGCGTTCGGCATGGGCAATCCATTGCGCCGTATCCACCAGGCTGCCATTGATCAATCGGGCCAGCGCCAGGCTGGGGGCCTGTTCAACCAGCCCGGCGTGCATCAACCCCTCCAGCAGCCCGCGCAATGATTGGATGCATTGCTGCTGGGCTGCGGTGTTTTCGCCAAGTACTGCCGGTGCATCTTGCAGCACGATGCGCTGGATCTCGGGGTCCTGGGCCATGCGCAGATAGGCGCGACAGCGTTCGCAAAAACCATCCCAGGGGTTTTCGGCCTGGGCGCTGATCTGCTGTAGACGTTGATCCATCTCGCCGTCGAGTTGCGCGACTACCGCCGCCAATAAGCCTTTTTTGTCGCCAAAGTGATGGTACAACGCTCCACGGGTCAGGCCGGCGCGGGCGGTGAAATCATCCATCGAGGTATTGGCAAAGCCTTGGGCGGCAAAGGCCTGGCGGGCGCTGGCAAGCAGGCGGGCACGGGTTTGTTCGATCATCTCGGCGCGGGCTCGGCTCATGGGAAACGCTCGCTATTTGCAGGTGAGTGGTTGACATACGCTGCGTATGTTACTCATGATTTGCCACATACGCACCGTATATCTTTCATCGGATGGCCAGCTCCAGGGCTCCCAGCAAGAGGTCACGCACCATGGCAAACCCCTACGCCGAGCTGTTCAAGGCGCCAGGCTCCAGGGCTTTTGTATCGGCTGGCATGCTCGCCCGCATGCCGATTTCCATGACCGGTATCGGGTTGATCACCATGTTGTCGCAGCTTCGCGGCGGCTATGGGCTGGCGGGCGCGGTGGCGGCGACGTTTGCCCTGGCCACGGCCTTTTGCGCGCCGCAGGTTTCACGGCTGGTGGACCGTTACGGCCAGGGCCGTGTCTTGCCGGTGGCGGCGATGATTGGCGGGGGGGCGTTGCTGTTGCTATTGCTGTGCACCCGCTTGCAGGCGCCGGACTGGACTCTGTTTATCTTTGCCGCCCTGGCCGGGTGCATGCCCAACATGTCGGCCATGGTGCGGGCGCGCTGGACCGAGATCTATCGCGGCCAGCCGCGTTTGCAAACCGCCTTTGCCCTGGAATCGGTGCTCGACGAGGTGTGTTTTATCCTCGGCCCGCCGCTGTCGGTGGGGTTGTGTGTGCTGCTGTTTCCGGAAGCCGGGCCCCTGGTGGGGGCGGCCTTGCTGGCGGTCGGGGTGAGCACGTTCGTCCTGCAAAAACAGACGGAGCCTGCCGTCCATGCACAGCTTGAGCAGCATGGCCGCTGGCTGATTACCCAACCTTCGGTGCTGGTGTTGATGATCCTGCTGATGGCCATGGGCACCATTGTCGGGGTGGTGGATGTGGTCAGCGTGGCGTTTGCCGAGCATCAGGGCCAGCCGGCTGCCGCGAGCATCGTGCTGTCGGTGTATGCCATTGGCTCGTGCCTGGCGGGGTTGGCCTTTGGCGCGTTGAAACTGCACATGCCGTTGCCCCGGCAGTTCCTGCTGTGTGGCCTGGCCACGGCGTTGACCACCCTGCCGTTGTTGTGGGTGGGGGACATTCTCGGGCTGTCGCTGGCGGTGTTTGTCTCCGGGCTGTTTTTTGCGCCGACGCTGATTGTGTCCATGGCCCTGGTGGAACGGGTCGTGCCACCCAGTCGCCTGACCGAAGGCATGACCTGGCTGATCACGGGCCTGAGCATCGGCGTGGCCATCGGTGCTGCCAGTTCCGGCTGGATGATCGACCAATCTGGCGCCCCCAGCGGGTTCTGGGTGGCGCTGGTGGCCGGCGCGGTGGTGCTGGTGGCCGCGGTGTTGGGCTACCGCCGCCTGGGATGAGTCACCCCAGGGCGGGGTGACTGTCCGCACCGTGATGGCGCAGGAACTCGTGCAACGCCTGGCGCGTCAGGTCGTTGAGCGTGACCTTTTTCTGCGTCGCCGCCAGGGCTGCGGCCAGGTGCAGATCATGGCCGACCCGCACATTGAACGAGCCTTTGCAGGGCTTTTCCGGTGTCTGGCCCAGGGTCTGGCAAGTAGCCAGGTAATCCTCCACGGCCTCGCGAAAGGCCGCTTCCAACTGGGCCACGGTCTGGCCTTCGTAGCTGACCAGCGGGCGGATAAACAGCAGCTTGCCGAACAGGCAATTGTCCTCGACGCTGGCTTCTATGGAGCCGATGTAGCCTTTGTGTCTCAACTGGTTGCTCATTGAATCAAGCCTCCTGATTCCAACTGTTCAATGATCTGGCGCCGAATGTAGTACTTCAGCTCATTGCCAGGGTGGGGCTTGTGCAGGGTGATCATTGCACTCGGGTCGCCAATGTCGAACTTGACGCGGCTCCCAGCCCCTTCGATTTGTCGATAACCCAGCCAGCCCAGCAACGTGACGAGCTCGGGCCAGGTAAATGCCATCTGCAGGTTGAGCAGTTTGGCGAGCAGCTTTTCATTTTTGGACACGGCGTTCCCTGCGTGTAACTAAATGTAGTTGCAAATGCGGTAATCCGTCAATGATAGGACGCCTTCGCGGGCCTCTGTCGGGTTTGATGTAACGCCCGATGACTGCACTCGCCTGCGCTAATTTTTCCTGTCTGGATTCGTTTTATAGGGACGACGTGCCTTTGTGCTTCCTGCCTATTGCTCCGGATCCCAAGAAATGAACGCTGAAGACTCCTTGAAACTTGCTCGCCGGTTTATCGGGTTGCCCCTGGAAAAACGCCAGATGTTCCTCCAGGCGCTGCAAAAGGAAGGGATCGATTTTTCGCGTTTTCCGATTCCGGCCCAGGTCGAGTCCGAGGACCGTCAGGCGTTGTCCTACGCCCAGCAGCGCATGTGGTTTCTCTGGCAACTGGATCCGGCCAGCGCCGCCTACAACCTGCCGGGAGCGGTGCGCCTCAAGGGCCGTTTGAGCCTGTCAGCCATCGAGCAGGCGTTTGCCAGCCTGGTCGCACGCCATGAAACCCTGCGCACGGTGTTCCAGCGCCAGGCCGATGAGCGCCTGTTGCAAGTGCCCTGCAAACCGGCGCTGGCGATTGAGCCATTGGACCTTGGCAACTTGCCACTGGCCGAGCGCGAACAGGCCGTGATGGCCGCCGCTACCGCACAATCGCTGCAGCCCTTTGACCTGGCCACGGGCCCACTGCTGCGTGTGCAATTGCTCAGGCTTGCCGAGCAGGAGCATGTGTTGCTGTTGACCCTGCATCACATCGTCTCGGACGGCTGGTCGATGAACGTGCTGATCGACGAGTTCATCCGCTGCTATGACGCCTTTGAGCGCAACCAGGCGCCGCAACTGCCGGCCCTGCCGATCCAGTACAGCGACTATGCCCTGTGGCAGCGTCGCTGGCTCGAAGCCGGGGAGCAGGCGCGGCAACTGGATTACTGGCGCGAGCAGCTGGGCGATGAGCACCCGGTACTGGAGTTGCCCCTGGACTTTGCGCGCCCAGCCGTGGCCAGTCATCAGGGCCAACGCTATGAGTTCGCGGTGCCGGCGCCGCTGGCTGAGGGCGCGCGCTTGCTGGCGCGCCAGCAGAATGTGTCGTTGTTCACCGTGCTGCTGGCTGCATTCAAGATCCTGCTGTTTCGCTACACCGGCCAGACCGACCTGCGGGTGGGCGTGCCGATTGCCAACCGGCATCGCGGTGAAACCGAGGGTTTGATCGGCCTGTTCGTAAACACTCAAGTGATGGCCGCGCACGTCGATGGGCAGGCGCGGGCCAGTGACTTATTGCAGGTGCTCAAGGACGTGGTCAGCGGCGCCCAGGCCCATCAGGACCTGCCGTTCGAACGCCTGGTCGAAGCCCTCAAGCCGGAGCGCAGCCTGAGCCACACGCCGCTGTTCCAGGTGCTGTACAACCATCAGCCGCAGGTGGCTGATCTTGAGGCGCTGGTGCTGGAATCCGGCCTGTCCTTGAGCCTGGTGGAGTGGCAAAGCCGCACCACCCAATTCGACCTGAGCCTCGACACCTGGGAGCAGGGCGGCACCCTGCGGGCCGCACTGACCTTCGCCACCGACCTGTTCACGCCCGCCACCATCGAACGCATGGCCCGCCACTGGAGCCACTTGCTCGCTGGCATGGTCGACAACGTGCAGCAGCGCGTGGCCGAACTGCCGATGCTCGACGCTGCGCACTACCAGCAGCAGATCCATGACTGGAACGCCACAGCTTCTGAGTACCCGCAAGAGCGCAGCATCCATCGACTGATCGCCGAGCAGGTCGAGCGTCAACCGGATGCCCTGGCCCTGACCTACGGCGCCAAGACCCTGAGCTATCGCCAACTGGACGGCCAGGCCAATCAACTGGCGCATCAGCTGATCGAGCTGGGCGTGGGCCCTGAAGTGCGGGTCGGCGTGGCCATGCAGCGTTCCGACGCGTTGATCGTCGCCTTGCTCGGGGTGCTCAAGGCCGGCGGCGCCTATGTGCCGCTGGACCCGGATTACCCCGCCGACCGCGTGGCCTACATGCTCGAAGACAGTCGCGCCCAGGTGCTGCTGACCGAGGCCGAGTTGCTCGCCGACTTGCCCCAGACTCAGGCCCGGGTGCTACTGATGGATCAACTGGCCGGCTATCCGCTGACAGCACCGGTCACCGCCGTGGCGCCCAATAATCTGGCCTACGTGATCTACACCTCCGGCTCCACCGGCAAGCCCAAAGGCGTGGCGATTGCCCATGGCAACGTACTGGCGCTGATCCACTGGTCGCAGCAGGTGTACAGCCGCGAAGATATCCAGGGCGTGCTGGCCTCGACCTCAGTGTGTTTTGACCTGTCGGTGTGGGAAATCTTCGTCACCCTGGCCAACGGCGGCTCGCTGATCCTCGCGCGCAATGCCCTGGGACTGCCCGACCTGCCGGCCCGCGACCAGGTGCGCCTGATCAACACCGTGCCGTCGGCGATCAATGCCTTGCAGCGCGCCGGGCAGATCCCCGAGAGCGTGCGCATCATTAACCTGGCCGGCGAGCCGCTCAAGCAATCCCTGGTGGACCGCCTCTACCAGCAGGCGTCGATCAAGCAGGTCTATGACCTGTATGGCCCGTCCGAAGACACCACCTATTCCACCTGGACGCCACGCGAAGCCTTGGGCCAGCCGAGTATTGGCCGACCGTTGAGCAACACCCAGGCCTACCTCCTCGACGCCGACCTGCAGCCCGTACCTACCGGGGCCGCTGCCGAGCTGCACCTGGCCGGCGCCGGGATCACCCGTGGCTATCTGGGCAAGGCAGCCTTGACCGCCGAAAAGTACGTGCCCAATCCTTTTTCCACCACCGGCGAGCGCCTGTACCGTACCGGCGACCTGACCCGCTATCGCGCCGATGGGGTGATCGAGTACGTCGGGCGTATCGACCATCAGGTGAAGATCCGTGGCCTGCGCATTGAGCTGGGGGAAATCGAGGCCCGTCTGCTCAGCCACCCACAGGTCAAGGAAGCGCTGGTGATTGCCCAGGATGGCCGCTTGCTGGTGGCCTATGTGGTACCGGCGACGATGCCTGAAGACCAGGGTGCGTTTGAGCAGACCCTGCGCGCGCATCTGGCCGAAACCCTGCCGCAATACATGCTGCCGACGGTAACCATGGCCTTGGCGCAATTCCCCGTGACCCCCAACGGCAAGCTGGACCGCAAGGCCTTGCCACGGGCCGGCGAGGCCAAGGTACAGGTCTTCAGCGCACCACAGGAGCCTCGGCAATTGCTGCTGGCCGGGATCTGGCAGGACATTCTTGGCCAGCCGCAGATTGGCCTGGATGACAATTTTTTCGAGCTGGGCGGCGACTCCATCGTCTCGATCCAGGTGGTCAGCCGCGCCCGCCAGGCCGGCTTGCAACTGGCGCCCAGCGACCTGTTCCGCCACCAGACCCTGCGCAGCCTGGCCGCCGCCGCCCGTGAAGTGTCGACACTGGCCATCGAGCAAGGCCCGGCCCAAGGCCCGGTGCTGCTGACCCCGGTGCAGCGATGGTTCTTTGCCCAGGACATTCCCGCCCGCCAGCACTGGAACCAATCGCTGCTGCTCACCCCGCGCCAGCCGATACAGGTCGCCGCACTGACCGCTGCGTTGCAGGCGTTGGTGGTACAACACGATGCCTTGCGCCTGCGTTTCGTCGAGGGTGGGCAGGGCTGGGAGCAAGCGCATGCGCAATCCACGACGGTGGAGCTATGGCAGCGCCAGGCCGCCAGCGTCGAGGCATTGCGCGAGCAGTGTGATCTGGCCCAGGCCAGCCTGGACCTGCAACACGGCCCGTTGATGCGGGCCTTGCTGGTGGACATGGCCGATGGCAGCCAGCGCCTGTTGTTGGTGCTGCATCACCTGGTGGTGGATGGGGTGTCCTGGCGTGTGCTGCTGGAAGACTTGCAGCGCGACTACGCCCAGGGCCTGGCCGGCGCACCGCTGACCACGCCGCACAAGACCAGTGCCTACCAGCAGTGGGCCGCGCGCCTGGACGACTACAGCCGCAGCCCGGCGCTGCTGGCCGAGTTAGCGTACTGGCGCGGGCAGTTGCAGGGCGCTGCCAGCGACTTGCCACGGGATAATCCCCACGGCCGGCAAACCCAGGCGGTGGCTGAACACATCCGCCTGCGCCTGGACCGTGAACACACCCGGCAACTGCTGCAACAGGCGCCGGCGGCCTACCGCACCCAGGTCAACGACCTGCTGCTGGCCGCCCTGGCCCGCACGATCTGCCAATGGACCGGCCACCCCTCGGCGCTGATCCAGCTCGAAGGCCATGGTCGCGAAGAGCTGTTCGATGATATCGACCTGACCCGCACCCTCGGCTGGTTCACCAGCCTCTACCCGCTGCGCCTGACCCCTGGCAACGAGGCGGGCGCGACCCTCAAGGCGATCAAGGAGCAATTGCGCCAGGTGCCCCGCAAAGGCATTGGCTACGGCGTGCTGCGCTACGGTGCTGCGGCTCAAGAGCTGGCGGCGCTGGCCCAGCCACGGATCACCTTCAACTACCTGGGGCAGTTCGACCAGCAGTTTGGCGATGATGCGCTGTTCGTACCGGCCAGCGAAGGCGGCGGCCAGGCCCAGAGCCCGGAGGCGCCCCTGGCCAACTGGCTGAGCGTGGAAGGGCGGGTGTACGCCGGCGAGCTGGAACTGGACTGGAGTTTCAGTGGCGAAGTCTACCGTCGCGAGACCATCCAGGCCCTGGTGGATCATTGCGCCCGGACCTTGCACGAGCTGATCGCACACTGCCTTGACCCGCAGCAGGGCGGGGCCACGCCTTCGGACTTCCCGCTGGTCAGCCTCGACCAGGCACAACTGGAAGGCCTGGGCTTGCCCCTGACGCAGATCGAGGACCTCTATCCGCTGTCGCCCATGCAGCAGGGCATGCTGTTCCACAGTGCCTACGATGCCGGGGCTGGCGCCTATATCAACCAACTGCGCCTGACCATCGATGGCCTGGACGTGGAGCGGTTTGGCCAATGCTGGCAAGCGGTGCTAGAGCGCCACGAAGTACTGCGGGCGCGGTTTGTCTGGGAAGGCCAGGCGCAGGCGTTGCAAGCGATCCAGCGTGCGGTGCAACTGCCGCTGACGGTGCTCGACGTCGCCCCCGACGACCTTGACCAACTGGCCCTTGAACAGCGTGAACAAGGTTTCGATCTGCACCAGGCGCCGTTGTTGCGCCTGGTGTTGGTGCCACTGGCGGCTCAGCGCTATGAACTGATCTACACCAGCCATCACATCCTGATGGACGGCTGGAGCAACGCGCAGTTGCTGGGCGAAGTCCTGCAACGTTACGCCGGGCAGGTGCCGGCGCCGGTCACCGGGCGCTATGCCGACTATGTGGGCTGGCTGCTGGCCCAGGACCCCCAGGCCAGCGAGCAATTCTGGAGCGCGCAACTGCAAGCACTGGCCGCGCCGACCCTGCTGGCCAACGCTCTGCCGACGCCGCGCGGGGGCAGCGGTCAGGCCAGTCACCACCTGCTGCTGGACGCCAGCACCACCGCGCGGCTGGGGGAGTTCGCGCGGCACCACAAGGTCACTTTCAACACCCTGCTGCAAGCGGCATGGGCGATTTTGCTGCAACGGTATTGCGGCCAGCCGAGCGTGGCCTTTGGCGCCACGGTGGCCGGGCGTCCGGCCCATTTGCCGGGGATTGAGCAGCAGGTCGGGCTGTTTATCAATACGTTGCCGATTATTTGCAGCCCGGAGGCCACCCAGAGCGTCGCCAGTTGGTTGCAACAGGTGCAGGCGCACAGTGTGGTCCTGCGCGAGCACGAGCACACACCGCTGTACGACATCCAGCGCTGGGCCGGGCAGCCGGGCAGTGCACTGTTCGACACCTTGCTGGTGTTCGAAAACTACCCGGTGTCCCAGGCGCTGCAAGCCGGCGCACCGGCCGGCTTGAGCTTCAGCGGGCTGCACAACCACGAGCAGACCAGCTATCCGCTGACCCTGGGCATCGAGTTGGGTGAAACCCTGAGCCTGGACTTCAGCTATGCCCGGACCGCCTTCAGCCCGCAGCAAATACACACTATCGGCGCGAGCCTGTTGCAACTGCTTGAGCAGTTTGTCGAGGCGCACGGCCAGGTACTGGGCAACCTGAGCCTGCGCGCTCCGGCCCTGGAGCAGGCGGCGGTGCAGCCGGCCGTCGACCCGTTGCTGGCGCACCAGCGTATCGAGCGCCGCGCTACGGCGACCCCGGATGCCCTGGCCTTGATCAGCGGTGACGAGCGCTGGACCTATGCCGAGCTCAATCAGCGCGCCAACCGCCTGGCCCATCGCTTGCGCGAGCAGGGTGTAGTGCCCGGCCAGCGCGTCGGGCTGGCGGTGCGTCGCGGTGGGGCGATGATTGCCAGCCTGCTGGCGATCCTCAAGGCCGGCGCCGCCTATGTGCCGTTGGACCCTGATTACCCGGCCCAACGCCTGGCCTACATGATTGATGACAGCGCCATGGATCTGCTGCTGCGCCAGCCCGGCGTGCTCGACGACGCCCTGGCCGATGCACGCGTGCCGTGCCTGCTGCTCGACGGATCGGAGCGCGACTATCCGTGCACCAACCTCGCCAACCTGGCGCTGGCCGAGCACCTGGCCTACGTGATCTACACCTCCGGCTCCACCGGGCAGCCCAAGGGGGTGTCCATCGCCCATGGCGCGCTGCGCGAGTTCTGCACGATAGCCGCCGAGTACTCGCAACTCACCCCTCAGGAGCGGGTGCTGCAATTCGCCACATTCAGCTTCGACGGGTTTGTCGAGCAATGCTTCCCGCCGCTGTGCGAAGGCGCCTGCCTGGTGCTGCGCGGTGACGACACCTGGGACACCGTGACCCTGTACGAGCAGATCATCGAGCACGGCGTGACCCTGGCCGACTTGCCGGCGGCGTACTGGTTCCTGCTGGCCCAGGACTGGGCCGCCGACCCGCAGCGCAGTCGCGGGCAACTGCGCCAGGTGCATGTGGGGGGCGAGGCGATGTCGGTGGAAGGGCTCAAGCTCTGGCACGCCGCAGGCCTAGGCGGCGTGCGCTTGCTCAACACCTATGGCCCGACCGAAGCCACGGTGGTGTCCAGCACCCACCTGTGCCAACTGATGGATGCCGACGCGGCCAATGGTGTGCCGATTGGCCGTGCCTTGCCGGGTCGGGCGCTGTATGTGCTCGATCGCGACGCCAACCCACTGCCCGATGACGTGGTCGGTGAGTTGTGCATCGCCGCTTGCGAGGGCTTGGCCCAGGGTTATCACCAGCGTGCGGCACTGACTGCCGAGCGTTTCATTCCCGACCCATTCGCCGCCGTGGCCGGCAGCCGCGTGTACCGCAGTGGCGACCTGGCGCGACGCGACGCGGCGGGGGTGGTGCATTACTGTGGGCGGATCGACCACCAGGTGAAGATCCGTGGTTTCCGTATCGAACTCGGCGAAATCGAATCGCGCCTGTTGCAACAGCCCGGTGTACGTGACGCGGTAGTCCTGGCCCATCAGGGCGCGAGCGCGCAGCAACTGGTGGCCTATATCGTGCCGGCGCAGGCCGAGCCTGGGTTGCGCGAGCGCCTCAAGGCCAGTCTCAAGACGAACATGCCGGACTACATGGTGCCGACCTACTGGATGCTGCTCGACCACTTGCCGCTGACCCCCAACGGCAAGCTCGACCGCAAGGCCCTGCCCAAGCCGGACGCCAGCCTGTTGCAGCAGGACTATGTGGCGCCGGTCACCGCCGTGCAGCAGCAACTGGCGGCTATCTGGCAAGCAGTGTTGAACCTGCCGCGGGTGGGGCTTGGGGACAACTTCTTCGAGCTGGGCGGTGATTCGATCCTGTCCATGCAGGTGGTCAGTCGAGCCCGTCAGGCGGGGCTGCACTTCACTGCCAAGGCGTTGTTCGAGCAGCAGACCATTCAAGGCCTGGCCAGTGTCACCCGCAGTGGCGATGGCCTGCCGAGCATCGACCAGGGTCCGGTGGTCGGTGGCATGCCGTTGCTGGCGGTGCAGCAGGTGTTTTTCGACGAGGATATTCCCCAGCGCCAACACTGGAACCAGTCCGTACTGTTGACACCCCGCCAGCCCCTGGATGGGGCGCGACTTGCCCAGGCCTTGCAGGTGCTGGTCGCCCATCACGATGCGCTGCGCCTGAACTTCCAGCACGACGGTGCGCAGTGGCTCGCCAGCCACGGCGCGGCGTCAACCCAGGAGCTGCTCTGGCAGCACCGGGTCAATCACGACGCCGAGCTTCAGGCGCTGGCCGACCAGGCCCAGGCCAGCCTGGACCTGCAACAAGGTCCGCTGCTGCGCGCGGTGTTGTTCGACAAGGCTGATGGCAGCCAGCGCCTGCTGGTGATCATCCATCACCTGGTGGTCGACGGCGTGTCCTGGCGCGTCCTCCTGCAAGACCTGCAGGACGCTTACCGCCAGCCCACCGTGAGCTTGCCGGCCAAGACCACCGCGTTCAAAACCTGGGCCGAGCAACTGCAAGGTCTTGCCCGCAGTCCCGCGCTACACACCGAGGTTGCGTTCTGGCAAGCACTGCACGGCACCGACAACCACCTGCCGGGCGCCAGGGTGGACGCCAGCCTGCGCAGCCGCGACGGCATTACGCTGGATACGCGCCTGGACGCCGACCTGACCCGGCGCCTGTTGCAGGACGCACCAGCGGCCTATCGCACCCAGGTCAATGACCTGCTGCTGACGGCATTGGCGCGGGTCATCACGCGCTGGACCGGGCGCCGTGAAGTGTTGATCCAGCTCGAAGGCCATGGCCGTGAAGAGCTGTTCGACCACCTGGACCTGACCCGCACCGTGGGTTGGTTCACCAGCCTGTTCCCGGTACGCCTGGTGCCCGCCGAGGCGCTGGACGATTCGATCAAGCAGGTCAAGGAGCAACTGCGCGCCATCCCCAATCGGGGCGTGGGTTTTGGCGCCTTGCGTTACCTGGGCGACGCATCGGTGCGGCACACCCTGGCGGCACTGCCGGTGCCGCGTATCACCTTCAACTACCTGGGCCAGTTCGACAGTAGCCTTGAAGGCGAGCACACCGCACTGTTCGTACCCAGTGGCGAACGTGCCGGGCTTGAGCAGCACCCGGACGCGCCGCTGGGCAACTGGCTGACCCTTAACGGGCAGGTGTTCGACGGCGAGTTGTGCCTGGGCTGGACCTTCAGCCAGCAGATGTTCGACGCCGCCACCATCCAGGCACTGGCCGACGTCCTGGCCTCGGAGCTCAAGGCGCTGATTGAACACTGCACGAGCGCCGGCCATCACGGCGTGACCCCGTCGGACTTCCCGCTGGCGGCGTTGACCCAGGTGCAAGTGGATACCCTGGCCGACGCCTGCGACGCCATCGAGGATATTTATCCGCTGTCGGCCATGCAGCAGGGCATGTTGTTCCATAGCCTGCTGGAGCAAGGCGGCGAGTATGTCAACCAGATGCAGGTCAGCATCGACGGCCTCGATCCCGAACGCTTCCGGGCGGCGTGGCAGGCAGCGGTCGATGCTCATCCTATCCTGCGCACCGCCTTTACCTGGCAGGGTGGTTTGCCGCAACCGGTGCAGGTGGTGCACAAGCGGCTTGAAGTGCCGTTCAGCGTGCTCGACTGGCGTGAACGCAGCGACCAGCCACAGGCGCTGCAAGCGCTGGCCGCCGCCGAGCTGGCCCAGGGTTTTGACCTGAACCAGCCCGGGTTGTTGCGCCTGGTGCTGGTGCGCCTGGACGCGCGTCGTTGCGAATTGTTGTACACCCACCACCACATCCTGATGGATGGCTGGAGCAACTCCCAGCTGTTGGGCGAGGTGCTGCAACGCTATGACGGCCAGGTGCCGACGCCGTCGGTGGGGCGCTATCGCGATTACATCGCCTGGCTGCAACGCCAGGATCAGCAGGCTGGCCAACAGTTCTGGCGCGCCAACCTGGCGGCACTGGAAGAGCCGACTCTGCTGGCCCAGGCGGTCAGCGACCCGGCGCAGGCGCTGGCCGGTGGTCATGGCGATCATTACCTGACGCTGGATGTGACGCAAACCCGCCGCCTGGGCGAGTTTGCCCGCCAGCAGAAAGTCACCCCCAACACCCTGGTGCAGGCCGCATGGCTGTTGCTGTTGCAGCGTTACACCGGGCAGGACAGCGTAGCCTTTGGCGCCACGGTCGCCGGTCGCCCGGCTGACCTGGCGGGTATCGAGCAGCAGGTTGGCCTGTTCATCAACACTTTGCCGGTGATTGCCAGCCCGCGTGCCGAGCACACGGTCAGCCAATGGCTGCACGCCGTACAGGAGCAAAACCTGGCCCTGCGCGAGCATGAGCACACGCCGTTGTTCGATATCCAACGCTGGGCCGGGCACAGTGGTGACGCGCTGTTCGACAGCCTGCTGGTATTTGAAAACTACCCGGTGGCCGCAACCCTCAAGCGTGGCGCACCCCAGGGGCTGGTGTTCGGTGAGGTGCGCAGTGTCGAGCAGACCAACTATCCGTTGAGCCTGCTGGTCAGCCTGGGGGAAACCCTGACCGTGCATGTGCGCTTCATCCACGCCCATTTCAGCGTGGGCACCATCGATGAACTCAGCGAGCATTTCAGCCGCCTGCTGTTGGGCATGCTCGATCAGCCCGAACTGGCGCTGGGTGACTTGTCGATGCAAGGTGCGGCCCGTCAACGACAGGTGGTTGCGCAATGGAATCCACCGGCGGTCGATTACCCGCGCGAGCAGTGCATTCATCAATTGTTCGAAGCCCAGGCCAAGCGGGCCCCCGAGGCCGTCGCGCTGGTGTTTGGCCAACAGTCGCTGACCTATGCCGAGCTTAATCAGCAGGCCAACCAACTGGCGCATCGGTTGCTGGCCGAAGGTGTCGGGCCGGATCGTCTGGTGGGGATTGCGGTGGAGCGCGGCTTGCCGATGATCATCAGCCTGCTGGCGATCCTCAAGGCCGGTGGCGCCTACGTGCCGCTGGACCCGGCTTACCCGGCCGATCGCCTGGCGTACATGATGCAAGACAGCGGCCTGAGGTTATTGATTACCCAGGCGCCGCTGCTTGGTTCGCTACCGATTCCGGGCGGCGTGCAGGCGCTGGTGCTGGAGGGCGAGGCGGGCTGGTTCGCCGGTTACCCGAGCCACAACCCACCGGCGTCGGCCGGGCCGGACAACCTGGCCTATGCGATCTACACCTCCGGTTCCACCGGCAAGCCCAAAGGCGTGATGGTGCCCCATGGCGCCCTCGGCAATTTCATTGCGAGCATGGCCCGCGAGCCGGGGCTTGCGGCGGGTGAACGGATCCTCTCGCTGACCACGTTCTCGTTCGATATCTTCGGCCTGGAGATCTACCTGCCGCTGACTGTCGGCGCCTGTGCGGTGCTGGTGGACAAAGACACCACCCTCGATCCGGACGCGATCCTCAGCACCGTCGCGAGCCAGCGCGTCAACACCCTGCAAGCCACGCCCTCGACCTGGCGCATGTTGCTCGACAGCCCGCAGGTGGCGGCGTTGCAGGGTTGTACCTTGCTCTGCGGTGGCGAAGCCCTGGCCGACGAACTGGCGGCACGCATGCTCGCCCTCGGCGGCGCGGTGTGGAACCTCTATGGCCCGACCGAGACCACCATCTGGTCGGCAGCCCACCGCCTCGACGGCCAGCCATGGCTGGGGCGGCCAATCGATAACACCGCGTTGTACATCCTCAGCCAGGACGGTGCGTTGGCCCCGGTCGGCGTGCCCGGCGAGTTGTTGATCGGCGGCGATGGCCTGGCGCGCGGCTACTTCCAGCGTCCAGGCCTGACTGCCGAGCGCTTCTTGCCCGACCCATTCGGTGCGCCCGGCCAGCGCCTGTATCGCACCGGCGACCTGGCGCGCTACCGCGCCGAAGGGGTGATCGAATACCTCGGGCGCCTGGACCACCAGGTGAAAATCCGTGGTTTTCGCATCGAACTGGGGGAAATCGAGGCGCGCATCCAGGCCCAGGACGCTGTGCGGGAAGCGGCGGTGCTGGCCCTGGACGGACCCAGCGGGCCGCAACTGGTGGGCTATGTGGTGCTCGCCGAACCTAGCGATAGCCCCGAACGGCACGCGGCGTTGCGCGAGTCGATCAAGGCCGGCCTCAAGCAGCATCTGGCCGACTACATGGTCCCGGCGCACCTGGTGTTTGTCACGCAGATGCCCCTGACCCCCAACGGCAAGCTGGACCGCAAGGCCTTGCCGGCGCCGGACGTCAGCCAAATGCAGCGGGCCTATGTGGCACCGGCCTCGCCGCTCGAGCAGCAACTGGCCGAAATCTGGCAGCAAGTGCTCAAGGTCGAGCGTATCGGGCTTGGCGACAACTTCTTCGACCTGGGCGGGCACTCCCTGCAGGTGGTGGTGATGCTGTCTCGCGTGCGCGCGGTGCTTGGGGTGGACGTGGCGGTGAAGGACTTTTATGCCCAGGACAGCCTTGGGGCGTTGGCCAAAACCCTGGCCGACGCGGCCCAGGGCGATGGCCTGGCCGATGACTTTGACCTGATCTTCGATGCCCTCGATGAGCTGGAGCAGGAAAACCTGGAGGAAAGCAATGCTTAACAAAACTGCGGAACTGGTGGCGCGCATCAAGGATTTGAGCGCACCCAAGCGCGCGCAACTGTTCAGCAAGCTGGAACAACAGGGGGTCAATGTCGCGCGTTTCCCGATTGTGCCGGCCAGCGAGACCGGGCCCCAGGCCCTGTCGTATGCCCAGCAGCGGCAATGGTTCCTCTGGCAGTTCGACCCCCTGGGCAGTGCCTACAACATCTGCGCGGCCCTGCGTTTGAAGGGCGAGTTGGATGTCGAGGCGCTGCAATGCAGCCTGTCGCAGGTGCTGGCGCGTCATGAAGGGCTGCGCGCCGGGTTTGTGCAAGAGGATGAGCGGGTGCTGTGCATCATTCGGCCGATTGACGCGCTGGAACTTGCGGTACAGGACGCTGCGGCGGGCGACCCCGAGTCTGTCATCAAGGCGTTTGTCCAGGTGCAGAGCAGCCAGCCGTTCGATCTGGAACACGATCTGTTATTGCGTGCCGCAGTGTTGCGCCTGGCGGACGATGAGCATGTGCTGGTGCTGACGTTGCACCACATCGTCACCGATGGCTGGTCGATGCAGATCATGATCGATGAGCTACTGGCGCTGTACATCGCCCAGGTTACGGGCACGCCATGCGCGTTGCCGGCGCCGGTCATCCAGTACGCCGACTATGCCGCCTGGCAGCGGCAATGGCTGGAGGCCGGGGAAGGGCGCCGGCAGTTGGATTACTGGCGTGGCAGACTGGGCACAGAGCATGTCCTGCTTGAACTGCCGGTGGATCGCCCGCGCCTGGGGCCGCCGGACCAGCAGGGTGCGACGCTGCCGCTGGCGTTGGACCGCGCCCTGAGCGATGGCCTCAAGGGCCTGGCGCAGCAGCAAGGGGTGAGCCCGTTCATGTTGCTGCTGGCGTCGTTCCAGGTGCTGTTGCACCGTTACAGCGGCCAGTCGGATATCCGCGTCGGCGTGCCCACCGCCAACCGCAACCGCGCCGAGACGGAGCGGGTCATCGGCTTTTTCGTCAACACCCAGGTGATGCAGGCCACGCTCGACAGCCAGCAGCCGTTTGCGGACTTTGTGCAGACCGTCAAGGCCGCCGCCCACGAGGCCCAGACCTGGCAGGACCTGCCGTTCGAGCAGTTGGTGGAGGCGCTGCAACCCGAGCGCAACAGCCTGCACACGCCGTTGTTCCAGGTCATGTTCAACCACCAGATGGAAGCTGGCCGGTTTGCCGATGGCCAGCCCCTGGGCGGGTTGCTGTGCACCCCGGTCGACTCGGAAAACCGCAGTGCGCCGTTTGACCTGACTCTCAATACCTTCGACGGGCCCGATGGCTTGTCGGCGGCTCTCACCTATGCCACCGACATCTTTGACGCCTCGACTGTCGAGCGCCTGGCGCGGCACTGGCAGGCCTTGTTGCAGGGCATGCTCGATGACCCCTGCCAGCGCATTGGCCAACTACCGATGCTTACCGCCGCCGAACAACGCCTGGCACTGCAAAGCTGGAACAGCAGCACCGCCGACTACCCTCGCCACAGCGCCATCCATCAGTTGATCGAGGCCCAGGCCACCCGTACTCCGGACGCTGTGGCGTTGGTGTTTGATACACAGTCGTTGACCTTTGCCCAGCTCAACCAGCAGGCCAACCGCCTGGCCCATCGTTTGATCGAAGCCGGCGTGGGCCCGGATGTGCTGGTGGGCATCGCGGTGCAGCGCAGCGTCGACCTGGTGCTCGGGCTGCTGGCGATTCTCAAGGCTGGTGGTGCCTACATCCCGCTGGATCCGGCGTATCCCGAGGATCGCCTGGCCTACATGATGCAAGACAGCGGCCTGGCCCTGCTGCTGACCCAGGCGCCGTTGCTCGCGCGCTTGCCGATCCCGGCCGGGGTCAGTGCGCTGGTCCTGGACCAGCCGGGTGCGTGGCTCGATGGCTACAGCTGCGAAAACCCACTGCCACGCAGCACCGCCGAACACCTGGCCTACGTGATCTACACCTCCGGCTCCACCGGCAAGCCCAAAGGCGTGATGGTGCGCCATGGTGCGCTGACCAACTTTGTGTGCAGCATGGCCCGCCAGCCGGGGTTGCACGCCCAGGACCGGTTGCTGTCGCTGACCACCTTCTCGTTCGATATTTTCGGCCTGGAAATCTACGGGCCGCTGCTGGTCGGCGCGACCCTGGTGCTGACCGGGCAGGACATCAACCTCGACCCGCAAGCCTTGCTGGCCCTGGTCAAGCAGCAGCGCATCAGCGTGTTGCAGGCCACGCCTTCCACGTGGCGCATGCTGCTCGATCACCCCCAGGCCGAGGCCCTCAAGGGCTGCAAGCTGCTGTGCGGCGGTGAGGCGCTGCCCCTGGAGCTGGCGACCCGACTTTTGGCGCTCTCGCCCCAGGTGTGGAACCTCTACGGGCCGACCGAAACCACCATCTGGTCGGCGCAGTACCCACTCACGCCAACCCAGCCACAGCCGTGGCTCGGCGGGCCGATTGCCAATACCAGCCTGTATATCCTCGACGATAACCTGGCGCCGGTGCCGGTCGGGGTCGCCGGCGAATTGTTGATTGGCGGCGACGGCCTGGCGCGAGGTTATTTCCAGCGCCCGGCACTCACCGCCGAACGCTTCTTGCCTGACCCATTTGGTGCGCCCGGCGCGCGCCTGTATCGCACCGGCGACCTGGCGCGCTACCGCGCGGACGGGGTGATCGAGTACATCGGTCGCGTGGACCATCAGGTGAAAATCCGTGGGTTGCGGATCGAACTGGGGGAAATCGAAGCGCGGCTGTTGGAGCAACCGCCAGTGCGCGAAGCCGCCGTGGTGGTGCGGGACGTCGCTGGCCATCCGCAGTTGGTGGCGTACGTGGTTGCCGTGCAAGCGGTGAGCGATGAGCAGGCGCTGCGTGAGGCGTGCAAGCGTCAGCTCAAGGGCGACCTGCCGGAGTACATGGTGCCCAGCCATTGGGTCTTCCTCGACAGCCTGCCGCTGACTCCCAACGGCAAACTCGACCGCAAAGTGTTGCCGGCGCCGGATGCCAGCGCCCTGCAGCAACACTACATCGCGCCGCGCAACGCCCTGGAGCAGCAGATCGCCGAGGTCTGGCAGCAGGTGCTGGGCCTGGCGCAAGTGGGGGTGAGCGACAACTTCTTCGAGCTCGGCGGGCACTCGCTGCTGGCCACCCAGGTGATCGCGCGACTCAAGCAAACCCTGGCCAGCAACCCAGGCTTGCGTGACCTGTTCAACGCCCCGGTGCTGGAAGATTTTGCCGCATTGCTGGCAAGCCGTTCGGCTGTGCAGCCGGCGCAAATCGCCTTGCACGCCCATGGCCCGCGCAGCACTGCGCCCTTGTCCCTGGCCCAGCGGCGCTTGTGGGTGGCCGAGCAGTTCTCGGCCGGCAACGGCGCGTATGGCATGCCCTTGGCGTTGCGCTTGCGTGGCGAAGTCTCGCTGGCGTTGTTGATCGCAAGCCTCAAGTGCGTGGTGCAACGCCATGAGGTGCTGCGTACCGCCTATGTCGCCGACGATGACGGCGATCCACTGGCGGTGATCGCGCCTGAAGTGAATGTGGACTTCGCCGTGGTCGACCTGTCGCACCTGGACCGTATCGAACAGGAAGCCCAGGTCGCCCAGGCCACACTGGACAATACCCGGCGCCCGATCAACCTGGCGCAGGCGCCGTTGTTCCGTGGGCAGATCCTGCGCCTGGGCGCCCATGAACATGTGCTGCTGTATTCGATGCACCACATCATCTCCGATGGCTGGTCGATGGCGGTGCTGGTGGGTGAACTGGTGCAGCACTACGCTGCGCTCAAGCTGGGGCGTGGCATCGATCTGCCGCCGCTGGCGGTGCAATACAGTGACTACGCCCAATGGCAGTTGGAGTTGGAACAGGCCGGGGTGTTGCAGCAACAGGCCGGCTACTGGAAGGACGCCCTGGCCGGTCACCCTGGGCAACTGCTGCTACCGACAGACTTTGCGCGGCCGCCGATGCCGTCCTTCGAGGGCTCCAGCGAGTCATTCAGCGTGCCGCCGGCGTTGGGCGAGGCACTGAAAAGCCTGTCCGCACGCCAGGGTGTCACGCCTTACACCACGTTGTTGGCCGCATTCCAGGTGTTGCTGCATCGCCTCGCCGCCAGCGACGACCTGCTGGTGGGCGCCGATGTGGCGGGGCGTCAGCATGCCGAGCTGGAAGGCCTGATTGGTTTCTTCGTCAACATCCTGCCCCTGCGCTCGCGCTTCGACGCCCGGGCGCGGTTCAGCGATTTCCTCGCCGCGGCCCGGGAAACCTCCCTGAGTGCCTTCGAACACCAGGACCTGCCCCTGGACATGATCGCCGAAGCCAGCAACGTGCCGCGCCACAAGGGTTTCAACCCCTTGGTGCAAGTGCTGTTCGTGATGAACAACCTGCCGGTGCACAGCGCGGGCCTGGCGGACATTGCGGTGGAAATGGTGCCCAGCCTGGGCGGTTATTCCAAGTTCGATATGGCGCTGTTTATCGACGAAGACCACGGCCAGTGGCAGGGCACCTGGCAGTACGCCAATGACTTATTCAAACAAGAGCGCATCACCGAACTTGTGAGCGCCTGGATGGGAATTCTTCAACAGATTGTCATGGATCCAGACATCCGATTAGGGGACATCATCATGCCGTCGAATACCGCTGTTGCTCCTGCCGCACCTGCCAGCCCGAAGGCCGACAAGCTGGGCAAGTTCCTCAAGAAACCATCTAGCCCGGTGGCCAGGGCCCCGCTGCCGGCGATGCGTGAATCGCTGTTGAACGCCGACCAGGTGTTCCCGTTGCTGATGGAACCCAACGACCCGGGGCTCGACCTGGTGACCTGGGTCCAGGCCAATCGCGCCCTGGTCGAAGAGAAGCTCGCGCGGCATGCGGGGATCCTGTTCCGTGGCTTCGCCATGCGTGACATCCACGACTTCGAGGCCTTTGCGGAAGCCGTCCAGCCGGGCCTGTATGGCCAGTACGGCGACTTGCCGAAGAAAGAGGGCGGCAAGAACACCTATCGCTCCACGCCTTACCCGGAAAAGAAAATGATCCTGTTCCATAACGAGAGCTCGCACCAGGATCGTTGGCCGCGCAAGCAGCTGTTTTTCTGTGAGCAACCGTCGCCCGTGGGCGGGGCCACGCCGGTGGTCGATTGCCGGCAGATGTACCTGCGTTTGCCGCAAGCGTTGCGCGATACCTTCGAAAGCAAGGGCCTGCTGTATGTGCGCACCTTTGCCGACAAGCTCGACGTGTCCTGGCAGCATTTTTTCAAGACCGAAGACCGCGCCCAGGTCGAGCAGCGTTGCGCGCTGGCTGGCATCCAGTGGACCTGGCTGGACAACGACGAACTGCAGATCCGCACCCCGTGCCCGGCGATCATCACCCACCCGGGCACCGGCGAGAAAACCTTCTTCAACCAGGTGCAACTGCACCATATCTACTGCCTGGACCCCGATGTGCGCGACGACTTGCTGGGCCTGTTCGGCCCCGAGCGGATGCCGCGCCACGTGTACTACGGCGACGGCAGCCCGATTGAAGACGCGGTGATGCAGCAACTGGGCGAACTCTACGAGGCCTGTGCGGTGCGCTTTGACTGGCGCAAGGGCGATGTGATCCTGCTGGACAACATGCTCGCCGCCCACGCCCGCGACCCCTTTGAAGGCCCACGCAAAATCGTCGTGGCCATGGGCGAAATGATCGAACGGCGCGACCTGGAAACGGTAGTGCCCTCCACACGTATGCAAACTGAAGGGACTGACGCATGAGTACGCTTAACGATGCAGGCCTGGCGCTGCTCGCCGAACAGCAGCAGCGGGTGCTGGACGCCCAGGGCGGCGCGAGCTGGGGCGACATTGCGCACCTGCTGTCTATCCAGATCAGCGGCGCGCTCGATGTGCCACGGCTGCAAGCGGCGTTTAGTGGATTGCGCCAGCGTCACACAGCGCTCGCGGCGCGTTTGGCGACCGCGCCCGGTTACCGTGGCCTGCGGCAGTTCTTTGATGCCGGGGCGGCGAATGGGGCACTGGCGGTGGATGAGTCCAGTAACACCGCGCAGGTCCTGGCGCTGTGGTGTCAGCGCCCGGTGAGCTTGGCGTCCGGAGTGTTTTTTGAGGGCCTGTTGCAGCGTATCGACACGCAGCACTGGCAACTGACCCTGGGCCTGGCGGGTTTTATCGGCGACCAGGCCAGCCTGGAAATTCTCTATCAAGACCTGTGCACAGCCTATGAGCAGGGCAGTTGCAGCGTGGACGAGGAACTGGGGCAGTTTGCCCAGTACCTGGAATGGCACGCAGAAGTGGTGCTTGACGAAGACGCGGATACCGCCAAGGCCTATTGGCAAACCTACCTGGCGGGCGCTGGCGCGCTGGCGCCGGACTTGCCGGGCCGCTACGCCAATACCGTGCAGGGCAAGGCCGTTGGGCAGTCCCTGAGTACCGACCTTGACCCGCGCGTGTTGGCGCGCCTGGGCCAGTTGGCGACCCAGCACGGCACCCAGGTGACCACGCTCTTGCAAGCCGCCTGGTGGGTGCTGCTGGCGCGGATCAGCGGGCGCGAAGGGTTTGTCGCAGGCCTGCGGCATGACGCGCGCGCGGACTATGAGTTCTTCGCGCCGACCGTGGGCCTGTTGCAAAGAACCCTGGCGCTGCACCTCGACCTGGCGCCGACGGCCTCGTTCAGCAGCGTCCTGGCGCAGTTGGCGGGGGTGCTGGACAGCCATGGCACCTGGCAGGAATATGCGCCGCTCGACGCTGGCCTGCCGCTGACCCATGGCTTTGGCGTGCGCCGCCAGCCGGCAGCGCGCGCAGTGGGGGCATGCACTTGGAGTGGCGCCTACAGTGCTGATCTGCGGCCGCTGTTTGAACTGGCGCTGAATGTCGATGTGGAGGAGGGCGGCGCGGTTACCGGGCTGTCGCTGGACTATGCCGCCGCCGTGTACAGCCAGGCATCGATGCACACGCTGCTGGCGCAGTATCAAGTGCTGCTGGCCAGTGTGCTGGAGCAGCCGGACGCGGCCATCGCTACCTTGAGCCTGTTGGGGGAAGCGGAGCGCCAACGCTTGCTGGCATTCAATCCTGCGACCCAAGTGCTGGAAGAGCGGGTGCTGTTGCCCGAGCATATTCTCAATTGGGCCGAAATCACCCCGGATGCGCTGGCGTTGGTGGCGGGTGGGCAATCGTTGAGCTATGCCGGGCTGGACGCCGGTGTGCGCCAACTGGCCGGCCGTCTGCGCCAGCACGGCGTTACTGCGGGCGGTATCGTCGCCCTGGCGTTGCCGCGCGGCGTGGCCCAGGTGCTGACCATTCTTGCCACCTGGCGCACAGGGGCCGCCTACCTGCCGCTGGACCCCAGCTGGCCCGCGGCCCGCCAGGCCCAACTGGTGGCGCAGGCCGGCGCGCAACTGCTGGTCACCCAGGGCGCGGCGCCGGATGGATTGGGCTGTGCGGTGCTGGATCTCGATCAACCGGTGCAGCAGCCGTTGCCGGAAGGGCCGAGCGCGAACCTGCAAGGCCAGGACGCGGCCTATGTGCTGTTTACCTCCGGCACCACCGGTGTACCCAAGGGCGTGGTGGTTGAGCATCGGCAATTGCTCAACTATGTCGCGGGTGTCAGCGGTGAGCTGGACCTGGCCGCCTGCCGGCACTTCGCTCAGGGCTCAACCGTCGCCGCAGACCTGGGCAATACCAGCCTGTTTGGCGCGTTGTACAACGGCGCCACCTTGCATATCGCTGATGAAGCCACGATGCAGGATCCGCAGGCGTTTGCAGCGTTTATCCAGACCCAGGGCATCGACTGTCTGAAAATCGTCCCGTCCCATCTTGCGGCCTTGCTCGAAGCACCGCAGCCGACAGTACCGGCGACCCTGATCCTCGGCGGCGAGGCCATCGGCCAGGGGTTGGTGGCGCGCATCTTCAACCTGCGCGCCGATTGCCGCCTGTTCAATCACTACGGCCCCACCGAAACCACCGTCGGCGTCGCCGTGCATGGGATCAGCCCGGACGACTTGCAGCAGATGGCGATTGCCCTGACTCGGGTGCTGCCAAACAACCAGTTGTACATCCTCAACGAGGACCAGCAACTGGTGGCCAGCGGTGAACTGGGTGAGCTGTATATCGGCGGCCAGCAATTGTGCCGAGGCTACCTGAATGACCCGGTGCAGACCGATGCCGCGTTTATCAGCAGTCCGTTCGCCCCTGGCGAGCGCCTGTACCGTAGCGGCGACCTGGCCCGTTACCTGCCCCAAGGCGGTATCGCCCTGTATGGCCGGCGCGACCACCAGGTGAAGGTGCGCGGGTTCCGTATCGAACTGGCAGAGATCGAACAACACCTGCTGCGTGCCCCAGGAGTGAGTGAAGCCGTGGTGCTGCTGGCGCAGGATGAGCCGGTAGCCTTTGTACTGCCGAGCCAGGACGCGCCAGCGCACTGGCTGCAAACCCTCAAGCAGCACATGGCCGAGCACTTGCCGGCGGTGATGGTGCCGCGTCAGTACCAAGTGGTGCAGCACATGCCCCGCCTGGGCAATGGCAAAGTCGATCGCCAGGCCTTGCAGCGCCTGGAGCCCATCGATGAAGACGACAACTTCGCCGAACCCCAGGACGCCCTTGAAGCCTTGCTGGCCAGCCGCATGGCCCAGTTGCTGGGCCGTGACCGCCTGGGCCGCGACCGCGACTTTTTTGCCGCCGGCGGCCATTCGCTGCTGGTGATCAAGCTGGTGGCGGGGATTCGCAAACTGCTGCACTGCGAAGTCCATCCCGGCATCGTGTTCGACCACCCAAGCCCCGGCGAGCTGGCCCAGGCCCTGCGCGCCCAGGAAGACAGCCCTGGCCAACTGGAAAAACTGGCCCAGGCACGTTTGCGCCTGGATGCATTGAGCCCAGAGGAGAAGGCCGCGTTACTGGAGAAGGCGCGCCAACAGGCGGCAGTGCAGAGCTGAGACGGTTGCGGGCGCTGGCGGTCAGTCAGCGCCCGCACGTTTTATGCTGTTGCGAACGATTCTCATAAATTGTAGTCTAGCGCCCCCTATGTGTGCCCTGCACACGGATGCCCATGGAGTGTGCGTTGGATAATCTGGATCGGTTGTTTCGCCTCTATCATCGCGAACTGCAGCAGATTGCCTACCGTCGGCTGGGCGACCGGGAAATGGCGGCCGACCTCATGCAGGACGCGTTTGTGCGCTACGTCGGCCTGGACCGGCAGCAGCGCACCCATACCATCACCAATCCGCGGTTTTTCCTGATTCGCGTATTGCGCAACCTGATCATCGACCTGGGCCGCAGCCGCACACGGCGCGGGCCGATGGACTCGCTGGAGGATGTGCAACACGAGTTGCTCGACCCATGCCCGGGCCCTGCGGCACTGGTGGAAATGCGCCAGCAATTGCAGCTGTTGCAGCAGGCGTTGGGAGAATTGTCCGAGAACAGCCGCCAGGCCTTGCTGCTCAACCGCCTCGACGGCTTGGGCCATGCGGCGATTGCCAAGCAACTCGGGGTGTCTCCCAGTATGGTCAGCAAATACATCATGAGCGCGGTGCTGCATTGCGCCCGGCGTCTTGGGATGACCGAGTGACACTGGAAAAACCTTCACCATTGCTGACCGAGCAGGCGTTGCAATGGCTGGTCGACCTGCATTCGGGCAGCCCCGAGGCACCGACCTGGGACGCCTACCTGCAGTGGTGCGAAACCTCGCCCGAACACCAGCGTGCCGCCCATGCGGCGGAACGACTGTGGGAGAGCCTGGGCAGCGCACTGGAGCGCCCACCTGGATCGTCACGCCGCTTGTTGCAACTGGGGCTGGTCGTCGCATTGAGCCTGGCGGGCGGCTTGTCCTGGCAGGCGGAGCAACACGGCTGGATGGCGGACCAGGTGACCGGCCTGGGTGAGCACCGCCGCGTCACACTGGACGACGGCTCGCACCTGGAACTGGCGCCGCGCACCCGGGTGGATATCGACATGCAAGGTGGTCGCCGGGTGCTGCATCTGTATACCGGCGAACTGTTCGTCCAGGTCGCCCCCGATACCCAACGCCCCTTCGAAGTACGCGCCGGGCGCGGCAGCCTGCGCGCGCTGGGCACTGGCTTCGACGTGCGACGCGAGGGCGAGCAGGTGCGGATGGTCGTCACCGAACACGCCGTGCGTGTGACCTTGGACGGCGACCCGCAGACCACCGATGTCGAGGCCGGACAGGCCGTGCAATACGGCCCGGACGGCCGCGCGCGCACCCAACCGGTCGACGTCGGCACCGCCACGGCCTGGCGCCGCGACAAACTGGTGTTCAACCGCCAACCCCTGGGCGAGGTGCTGGAGCAACTGGGTCGCTACCATCGCGGCGTGATCTGGGTCCGCGACAACAGCCTGCGCGACCTGCCCGTGACCGGCATCATCGCCACCGACGATACCGACGCCCAACTCAAACTGCTGCAACGCACCCTGCCACTGCGGGTGCGCCTGCTGCCGTGGCTGACCGTGATCGAGCGCGACGACTCGCGCCGACAGTAACCCATGCGCAAAAAATACGCTGGCCGCCGCTGTCGGGTTTCAGAAGGCTGACGTCTTTCCTGTTGAGATTGATTTTTATTTGGCTGATTTCAGCAGGGGGAGCGTTATGCAGCATCTGATCAGGCACACCGCCTTGAGCCTGGCACTAGCCACGGCCAGTGCCGTGGGAATAAGCCTGCCGGCACAGGCGGCGCAGCAGCAGAAGACCGACAACCGGGCCTACGATATCGAAGCCGGTCAACTTGACCAGGTACTGACGCGCTTTGCCGAGCAATCCGGGTTGCGGTTGATGGTCGTCAGCGAGTGGGTGGCGGGTCAGCAGTCGCAAGGGTTGAAGGGGAACTACCCGGTGCAGCAGGGGCTTGACCGGCTGTTGCTGAACAGCGGCCTGGTCGCCCGGCTGAGTGATGATGTGATCTTGATTGAAAAGGCCCCGGTGCAGGGAGGGGCGGTGGAGTTGGGGGCTACCACGATTCAGGGGCAGGGGATGGGGGAGATGACGGAGAATTCGGGGTCGTACACTACCGGACTTGTCAGCGCCGGTTCAAAAACGCCTACCAGTCTGAGGGACACACCGCAGTCGGTGTCTGTCATCACCCAGCAGGTCCTGCAAGACCGGCGTATTGTTGATCTGTCCGATGCCATGCGGCGCACGCCGGGCATCACCGTCAAAAACGCCAACTACCGCCTGCCGCAGTTCATTTCTCGTGGTTTCCGTATCGATAACATCCAGATTGATGGCGCCTCGCCGATGGATATCGGCTCTGGTATCGGTACCTTCTACGCCAACAAAACCTATGACATGGCTGAGTTCGACCATATCGAAGTGTTGAAGGGAGCATCCGGCCTGTTCGGTGGGACTGGTGATCCGGGTGGCATCATCAACGCCGTGCGTAAACGTCCGCTGGACTACTTCCAGCTCAAGTTCAATACATCGGCAGGTTCCTGGGACAACTACCGTACTGAAGTCGACGTGACGGGGCCAATGGCCTTTGACGGTAAATTGCGTGGGCGTGTGGTGGTCGCCAACACCGATCGCCAGTACTTCATGGATAACCGTAGCACCGAGAAACCTTTCATTTACGGCGTGTTGGAGGCTGATGTAACAGGCACGGCGCGGGTTACCGTCGGGGGGCGCTACGAGAAAATTCATGAAAATGGCACCGGCGACGGTTTGCCGCGCTTCAGCACCGGGCAGGACTTGAAGCTCAGTCGCCGCACTTGGTACTCGCCGAACTGGGCCTATGGCGATAACAGCTCCCAGGAAATCTTTGCCAAGTACGACCAGGAATTGGCTGACGACTGGAAGTTGAACGTTTCCTTGACCAATACCTTCGATAAATCCGAGACCAAAGGTGCATTCCTGTGGGGCTCTCCTGATCCGGTAACGCTTGAAGGCGCTACCTGGGGAGGGAGTTACATTAAAAGCTGGAGTGAGCAGACGCTGTTCGATGCCAACGTTTCCGGAAAATTTACGGCGTTCAATCGTGAGCATGAACTGCTGATCGGTGCTGATGCGCAGAAGGTGACCAGCCGCTGGCGCTCAACGAAAGCTATGCAGGGCTTCTATCCTATTGATGTCTACAATCCAGACCTCACACCTCTGCCTTCTGACAGCATTGGCAACAAGCTTGAGCGTGATTACAGCCCCAATACCCGTAAGCAGTATGGTCTGTACTCGACCTTGCGTTTACAACTGACAGATCCACTCAAGTTGATCATCGGGGCCAGGGTGCAGCGCTATAAGTTCGAACAGACCTACATGGCCGTAAAGGCTGATACAGGTGCATGGGGCATTGAGTCCCAGAGCAATCATCGTGAACCGACTAAGTTGGTTCCCTTCGGTGGTTTGGTTTACGCCCTCGATGATGAATGGTCGGCGTACGCCAGCTATTCGGAAATCTTCAAGCCCCAGGCCCAGCAACTGCAAGGTCCAAGTACTTCTGGAAAAGTCCTGGAACCCATGGTTGGCAAGACCTACGAAACCGGCATTAAGGGGGAACTCTACGGCGCAATGCTGAACGTTTCGGCTGCGCTGTTCTATACCAAGCGGGAGAAAGAGGCGATTCAAGATCCTCGGTTCGTGGCTGAGTCAGTCTTGTATGGCGGTAGTTGCTGTTATCTGGCCCAGGGCGAAATCGTCAGCAAGGGTCTTGAGCTTGAAGCCAGTGGTGAGGTGTTGCCTGGGTGGATGGTGATGGGCGGCTACACCTTGAATCTCACAGACAATGGTACCAAGGACACTTTCCTCACTACGGTTACACCCAAGCATTTGGCGAAGTTGTGGACCGTTTACACACTGCCTGATCGTCTTTCTGACTGGAAAGTAGGTGGTGGTGTCAACATTCAGAGTGCCAGCTACGCCAGCGGAACATCTTATAGGGTTAGAAAGAACCAAACAGGTGACGGGTATGATGCGTACGATGAAAAGCCTTTTGATATGGCCCAAGGCGGCTACGCCGTATGGGACGCCATGGTCGAATACAAAGTCGATGAAAACTGGACCGTTGCCCTCAACGGCAACAACCTGTTTGACCGCAAGTACTTCGAGACTCTGAAGACTTCCGAGTATGGCAATTACTACGGTGAACCGCGCAACTACATGCTGACTGTGCGGGGTACGTTCTAGGCTGTCCCTATCGTCGTAGAAAATCACCTCACCTGAGGTGATTTTTTTACGTGCGCCAAGCTCGCCAATGATTTAGAGGTGAGTACTCCACTGCGTGGCTGACAAGATGCGGTGTGGACCTGAGGCAAAGGTTTTGCGACTGTTACAAAGTGATTGAGAATCCTTCTAAATTATTTTTATCCCAAACGTTCATTAATGGCTCGACACCGATTCAAGCCAAAACCGTCCCTCTGCAACAGGGAGTGGAGTCCGGACGGTTTAACTAAATTCAGGTCATTCCGCCTCAAGAGTGGGAGGCCTTCGACATTAATGACATATCTGGGGCTTAACCAAACAATGAAACGCGAGAGTAAAAGGTTCAGGCAAAAACTCTTCAATGCTCCCCTCTCTTCCTGCCGCAGTTGCGTGTCGGTAGCGCTCCTTGGGTTGGCTCTAAGTGTCTGCGGCGTGGCTTTCGCCCAGCCCATACAGGTGAATGTGCCAGCCCAGTCGCTGGACAAGGCCCTGACCGAGCTGGGTAAGCAGACCGGCCTGCAAGTGCTTTTCGGGCCGGATATGGTTGCGGGCAAGAAGTCCACCGCCGTCAAAGGCACCCTGGAGCCCGAGGCAGCTCTTGAAGCATTGCTCAAAGGCGCGGGCCTGACTTTCCGGATTGAAAACAATACCGTCATCCTCGGCCCCGAAAATAGTACGAGTTCAACTCTTGAGCTGGGCGCCACTACCATCCAGGGCCAGGGCATGGGAGAGATGACGGAGAACTCCGGCTCCTACACCACCGGCTTGACCAGTATCGGTTCGAAAACCCCGACCAGTCTGCGGCAGACGCCACAGTCAGTGTCGGTGGTGACGGCGCAGGTTATTGACGAAAAACGCATGACTGACCTGGCTGAAGCCATGAAAGTGACGCCGGGCATCACGGTCACTAACAACAATTTCCGTTTGTCGGACTTCTCGTCGCGCGGCTTCAAGATTGAGAATATTCAAATCGACGGTGCTGCCCCGATGGCATTGGGCACTACGTCTGGCAGCTTCTACTCCAACAAAAACTACGATCTGGTTGAGTTCGACCATGTTGAGGTCCTACGTGGTGCTTCCGGTCTCTTTGGCGGTACCGGCGACCCGGGTGGCATGATCAATCTGGTGCGCAAACGCCCGCTGGATGCCTATCAGTTGAAAGTCGATATGTCGGCGGGCAGCTGGGACAATTATCGCACCCAAATGGATGTCACCGGTCCGTTGGGCTTTGATGGCAAGTTGCGTGGCAGGATGGTCGCGGCTTACACGGATCGTCAGTACATGCTGGATGATCGGGGTACAGAAAAGCCGATTTTCTACGGGATTCTGGAAGCCGATATCCTCCCTGACACACGCCTGACCTTGGGTGGGCGCTCGGAGCGTATTCATGAAACGGGGTCGGGGATCGGTTTACCGCGCGATGTGAACGGCAAGGACCTTGGTCTGTCCAGAAGTACCAGCCTGACCCAGAAGTGGTCGTATCTGGACGGGCGATCCCAAGAAATTTTTGCCAAGGTCGACCATGAACTGAGCGATGACTGGAAGCTCAATGTTTCGTATACCCAAACGCTGGATTCTGGCTTTTCAAAAGCAGCATTCAGCTTCGGCGCTGTCGACCCGGTAACACTCACCGGCCCGAAAACCGGAGGCACTAATAATCAGTATCGCAGCGATCAGAAGCTTCTTGATGTGAACCTGGCTGGCAAATTCGAATACGCAGGCTTGCAGCACGAATTGCTGGTTGGCATGGATCATCAAAAAATCACCAGCCAGTGGGAGGGGACTACCTCGTCCAACGGGGTAGGCAATCCGGTGAATGTATTTGACCCGGATGCGACGCCCTGGCCACAACCTGGAACAGACAAGAACTTTATTCGTAACTACAGCCCCAACAGCCAGACACAATATGGCCTTTACTCTACATTGCGTTTGCAACTGGCGGACCCACTTCACTTGATCATTGGTGCTCGTGCGCAGCGGTACAAGTTTGATCAGTTGTACCAAGCGATCGAAGAGGGAGCCTGGAAAGTGCAGTCGGACGTATCGACCCGCGAAGCAACCAAACTGGTTCCTTATGGCGGTATCGTCTATGACCTGACGGACGAATGGTCGACCTACGCCAGCTACTCCGAAATCTTCAAGCCTCAACAAAGCACGATGCAGGGACCATTACCGGGCAGCTCCATGGAGCCGATGACCGGCAAGACGTACGAGACCGGCGTAAAGGGCGAGTTGTGGGGCGGAGCCGTCAACACTTCCTTTGCGTTGTACTACACCTCGCGTAAAAACGAGGCAGTGCTGGATCCACGCTACGAAGAGTCCAGTATTCTGTTCGGCGGCAACTGTTGCTACTTGCCTCAGGGTGAGGTCGTCAGCAAAGGCGTCGACATGGAGTTTACCGGTGAAGTCTTGCCGGACTGGAACGTTCTGGCGGGCTATACGTATAACCACAATCGCAACCGCACTGCGGCGAAGGTATTCAGCAGTATTACGCCAAAACATCAGTTTAAACTATGGTCCACCTACCGGTTACCAGGAATACTCAACGACGTGAAAATCGGCGGTGGCGTGAATTTGCAAAGCGCTACCTACGTCAGTGGGACCACATTTGTGAACGATGTGGAGCAGAACTACAAGTACGTTCAGGCGGGTTATGCCGTATGGGATTCCATGGCCGAATACCGAGTTAACGAAAACTGGAGTGTTATCTACAACGCCAACAACCTGTTTGATAAGAAGTACTACAGCAAACTGGGGTCTTCGGCATCGGGCAACTGGTATGGCGACGAGCGCAACCACATGCTGACTTTGCGCGGTACCTTCTGGTAACCGTAGCTTGAAATAAAAAGGGACATCGCCAGATGTCCCTTTTTTATGCCTCACGGAGCAACACAGCATATTCAGTCCGTACGCTCTTCCAACCACCCCTCGACTGCCACATAAATCCCGCCAATGTCCGCACTGATCCCCGACATCCGCAGGAAGTCATGGGTCAACCCACCCTGAGTCAACAAAGTAACGTCAGTCCCGGTATCGCGAAGCAGCTGGGCGTATTCAAGTCCTTCGTCATACAACGGATCGTACTCGGCCAGGCTGACGTAGGCCGGTGCAAGAGGACCGAGGTCTTTTGCCAACAACGGTGATGTGCGCCAGTCACCGCGTTGCTCAGCGTCGGGAGTGTAATGTCGATAGAACCACTGCAAGGTATCGCTTTCCAGCAGATAGCCTTCGGCATACAGCTGGTGGGAAGGGCGCGTACGCTGAGTGTCGGCCACCGGGTAAAACAGCAACTGGGTCTTGGGCTTTAGCGCAAGGTGTTCGGGTGTCTGCACGGCGCTGATGGCCAGTACCGTGGCCAGGGTGGCGCCGGCACTGTCGCCGGCGACACTGACATTGTCCGGGTCCAGATTCAGGGAGTGCGCCTCGCGAGCCAGCCAGTTGGCGCAATCCAGGGCATCGTTGACGGCCGTGGGGAACGGATGCTCCGGAGCCAGCCGATAAGCCGGGGCCAGGACGGCATGGCGTCCGCTTGATGCCAGGCGGCGGCAAATCGAGTCATGGGAGTCAAGGCTGCCGACCACGTAGCCGCCACCGTGGAAATACAGAATGCTCGGTTGTGAAGGTTGGGCATGATGTGCCGAGCGATATAGCCGGGCTTCTATCTTTGCGCCGTCGCGTGTCGGGATGTGCAAGGTTGTAATCGTCAGGCTGGCGGGCGGCGAAGGGTCGAGGATCTGCGAGCTCAACTCGAACTCCTGCCGTGCCTGACTCACACTCAAGACATGCATGGGCTGACTCTTGCCACTCAGGCGACCCATTTCAGCCAACTCCAGAAAACCTTCGAGATCGGGGTCCAGGGGCATTACGTGTTCCTTATTGATTCAATACAGTGCCGCCCCTGTGCAGGGGCGGCGTTGGGTTCAGTTGGTCACGGCTTCGTTTTGCGGCAGTTGCTGCAGCAGGTCATGGAGCCAGTCCGGGTGTTTCAGGATGTCGTAGTGACCAGCGGCAATCAGTTCGTCGCTCAGTGCACCAGGCACTGGGCTGATGAAGTCTGCTTGCGGCGTGCTGGCCCACCAACAATGAGGACGGCAGCCGGTATCTGGCAGGACCTGCAATTGTTCGGACAACGCCTTGAGTTTCATCGCCACGATAAACGTATGGGCCAATTCTTCGGTGCTGATGCTGCTGTATGCCGAGTCGCCAGCGACATTGCTTTGCACCGATGCGATCAACTGTTCCAGGCGCGCAATGTCGCTGCCCGCCGGAATTTCAATCGCCGGCAAACGCCCGACAGCCACATCGAAGATGACTGCGAGGAAACCGCGCAAGTCATCGCTCCAGTCGTCCTCAGGCTGCGCCTGTTCTGCAGTTGGGGTGAAGGCATCGACCAACCCCACGAACTCCACGACTTGGCCCTGGCTTTCCAGCTCCTGCGCCACCAGTAACGCCAATGGGCCACCGAGGGACCAGCCCAACAGGTGGTATGGGCCATCGGCCTGTTTCTGCCGGATGTACTGGGCGTAGTCGATGGCCATGGCCTGCAAGGATTCATCTTCCCAATCGCGGTCCAGCAGCATTCGGCACTGCAGGCCATAGACACTGCGCTGGCCGTCCAGACGCCGGGCCAGGGGCTCGTAGTCGAACACCGTGCCGAAACCGGCGTGCAGGCAGAACAGCGGCGCAGCATTGGCCACACGATTGTTGAGCAGCAACAGCGGGTCGAGGTTCTGCTCGCTCGGGGTGTAGCCCGACAGTTCGGCAATGGTCGGTTTGCCCATCATGTCGCGTAGCTTGAGGCTCAGCCCCAGTTCCGGTTGACTACGCACTTTGGACAACACTTTAAGCACTCGTAGCGAGTCGCCGCCCAGCTCGAAGAAGTTGTCGGTGACCCCGACTTGCTCTACCTCCAACACCTCTTGCCAGATCGCTGCCAAGGCTTTTTCCAGCGCGTTGCGCGGGGCGATGAACTGGCGTCCCTTGAAGTCCGGGTCGGGCAGGGCCTGGCGATCTAGTTTGCCGTTCGGGTTGAGTGGCAAGCGCTCCAGCACGAGGATTTGCACAGGCACCATATAGTCCGGCAGATCCTGTTGCAGTTCGCCACGCAGGCGCTCACCGAGGCCGGCCACGTCGCTGGCGACCACGTAGCCGATCAGTTGTTTGCCACCGGCAGTTTCCCGGGCAACCACTACAGCGTCCTGAACATCGGAAAGTTCGCGTAGACGTGCTTCGATCTCTCCCAGTTCAATGCGGAAACCACGGATTTTTACCTGATTGTCCAAGCGCCCGAGGTAATCAATCACCCCGTCCGCACGCTGGCGCACCAGGTCGCCTGTGCGGTACAGGCGTGCGCCGGTACTGGAAAACGGGTCGGCGACAAAACGCTCGGCGCTCAATCCGGGTCGCTGGTGATAACCGCGCGCCACACCTTCGCCGCCGATATACAGCTCACCGGCCACACCCTCTGGCACAACATTGAGGGCATCATCCAGCACGTAGAGAGTACGTTCGCCGACACGCTCGCCGATCGGCGCATAAACCGCGCCACACACGGCGTCTACCGGGACTTTCCACAGCAGTGGGGTCACCACGGTTTCAGTTGGCCCATAACCGTTGGTCAAGTACTGCGGTTTGAGGGCGCGCTTGACCAGTTCGAAGTTGGCGTCGGCCACTGCATCACCGCCAAAGCAATAGATGCGTACCGGTGGTGGCGCCTGGTCCTGAGTCTGGGCGAACTCGGCGAGTTGCTGCAGATAGGCCGGCGGGAAGCAGGCGATGCTGATGGCGTGCTGATGCAACGCCTGCCAGGTTTCTTCCGCAGTCCATAGGCGATTGTCGCGTACCACCAGGCGAGCACCGCTGGCCAACGTCGACAGCCAGCGCTCCTGGGCACCGTCGAAGGCAAACGACATAAACAGTAACTCGCGGGTGCTGGCGTCCATGTCGTAGCGCCGGGCGATGGCCTGGCAATGCATGCGGATCTGCCCATGGCTGACTGCTACGCCCTTGGGTTTGCCAGTGGAACCGGAGGTGTAGATCAGATAGGCAAGGTTGTCATCCAGTACAGCGCTGGTAGGGCAATGGTCGGGCTGACTGTCCAGGCTCAGGCCGTCGAGCGCGATCAGTGCCGGCGCCCACGGTTGATTGAAGCGCGAATGCAGGCTTTCGTGGGTAATCAGCAAACTCATGGCCGAGTCTTCGACGATCCACTGCACGCGCTCCTGGGGATAGTCGATGTCCAGCGGCACATAGGCACCTCCGGTTTTCATGACCGCGTAGAACGCCACGATGACGTCAACTGAGCGCTCCAAGGCAATCCCGACAAAACTTTCCGGGCCTATTCCTTGGGCGATCAGGTAATGGGCCAGGCGGTTGGCGCGGGACTCCAGTTGCCCATAGGTCAACTGAGCTTCGGCACATACCACTGCGACGGCGTCTGGTGTGGCTGCTGCGTGGCTTCGGATGACCTCGGCCAGCAACGGCGCCGTTTCCTGCAAAGGGGTCAGTATGTTGCGTTGGTTGAGGCGTTGCTGCTCGTTGTTGCTGAGCATGGCCAGGCTGCCGAGGGTTGCGTCGGGGTTGTCGAGCATGGCGCACAGCAAGGTTTCGAAGCTAGTGCGGATTTGTTCGGTCGCTTCTGGGGTGAAGCGGTTGCGCAGGTACATGAACTCGATGGTTAGGGTATTACCGAGGTTGATGGCCAGGTCCATTGCAAAGTTAGTGACGTCACGGGTGCTGATTTCGCCGAAACGTAATTGGTTGTGCTCTGCCTCTTGCAGGCGTTCATCCACCGGATAGTTCTCGAACACGACAATGCTGTCGAAGAGTGGCGTTCCACCTTGACCCGACCAGCGCTGAACGTCGGCGAGGGAGGCGTGTTCGTGGTCGCGTATTTCCAAGTTGTAGTTTTGCAATGCTTGTAGCCACTGTCGCGCAGAGGCTTGTGGGTCTGGAGTTTGAATGATGGGAAGGGTGTTGATGAACAGCCCGAGCATTTCATCAGCGCCGGGCAGGCTTGCTGGCCTACCGGCGACGGTGGCGCCAAAACAGACGGTGGCTTGCCCGGTATAGCGCTGCAAGAGCATCAGCCACGTAGCCTGGATCAGCGTGTTGGGCGTAACGCGCAGGCGCTGCGCGCACTCACGCAGATACTGGGTTCGATCCGCATTCCAAATCATGTATAGCGCTGCATGACCTTGGAGATCTGATGGCGCACGCGGGACGATGCTGTTTGCCAGATTCGTCGAACCACTGAACCCTTCCAGCTTGCCTCTCCAGAAAGTTTCCAGATCAATCAGGGACTGATTTCTCAGCCACTGGATGTAATCGCGGTAACTGCCTCGCTTAGCCGCCGGAGTCTGGCCATTGTAGATTTGGAACACTTCACCCAGCAGTCGCGAACTACTCCAGCCGTCCATCAGAATATGATGGCTGGTCCAGATAAGATGCATTCGCTGTTCATCGAGCTTGATCAATGTCAGCCTGACCAGCGGTGCGTGTAATAAATCAAAGCCTTTGTCTAGGTCATCCTTGGCTAACTGTTCAAGGTCTTGCGGCGTGACGGCTCGATTCTGCCAATCAATGATCTGAACGGGCAATCGGGCCTTGCGGTAGACAATTTGCAGCGGTTCAGCCAGATCGCTGGAGGACCAGAAACCCGTTCGCAGGATCTCATGGTGCTGGATCACGCGGTTCCAGGCGCTGATGAAACGGCTACTGTCCAGGCCTTCAACGGGTACCGACATCTGGTTGATGTAAAGCGCAACCTCTGCAGACTCTTGCGTATGGAACAAAATCCCTTGTTGCATGGGAGAGAGGGGATAGATGTCCTCGACGTCTTGCGAGGCTACAGGAAGCGTATTCAGGTGCTGCTGACTGAGTGCGGCGAGTGCGAAGTCTGATGGTGTGACGCCCGAATAGTGGCCATCGCAGCAGTGCTCAATGAGGGCTTTAAGCTCGTTGGCGTATTCATCCGCCAGGTGCTGAATAGTGCTTTCCTTGAACATCTGGGCGCTAAAGCCCCAGTTAAGACTTAATTCACCGCCATACACTTGGCCGTTGATGCTCAACCAGTTGTCCAGAGGGGCCTGCGGACTGCGTTCGGCACCAGCGCTGTCATCGCACGGTGCGAAAAGCGCGTCTTTAGCATGGTCAAAACTGCTGTCGAACTGACCCAAGTAGTTGAAGGTGAGTCGCGGAACGGGCAGTGCACTCAGTGTTTGGCGTGAATGGTCATCGCCCAGATAACGTAGTGTGGCGTAGCCAATACCCTTGTCAGGAATGCGGCGTAACTGTTCTTTGACATGGGTAATTGACTCTCCCAAATCGCTGGTCGTAGAGAGTTTTACCGGGAAAACACTGGTGAACCAGCCGACAGTACGGGTCAAGTCGACATCTTCAAACAGATCTTCACGACCATGGCCTTCGAGTTGGATCACGCAGTCGGGACGCGCGGTCCATCGTGCAATGACGCGGGCGAGCGCTGTAAGTAACAGATCATTGATCTGAGTCCGATATGCAGCCGGGGCATCTTGCAGCAATTGACGGGTGAGTCGAGCGTCCAATCGTGTTTGTACACCACGGCCATGAGAACGCTCCAGGCTACCGGCACTATCATCGCAGGGTAGGGCGACGAAGGCGTCACGCAATTGTTCCTGCCAGTAGGGCAGTTGCTGACGTAAGGCATCGCTATGGGCATGATTGCTTAGTCGCTCGCCCCAGGTTTGCACCGAGCTGGTTTTGTTGGGTAATGTCAGTGATCGTGCGGCTTGCAATTGTTGGTAGATGGTTTGCAGATCCTCGAACAGGATGCGCCAGGAAACACCGTCAATCACTAAGTGATGAACTGCCAACAGCAAACGTTGACCGCCATCGTCCAGATCAATTAAAAGCGCGCGCAGCATAGGACCATTGGCCAGGTTCAGGCTACGCTGCGCGTCGGTGCACAGCCGAGCAATCTCATCGGCATCGTGGGCGGTAATCTGTTGAACGACGGCCGGAACTTCGCCACTGGCTTGGAAACTTGCCTGCCAGCCATGGTCGCTTTCCCGGAAGATCAGTCGCAATGCATCGTGATGCTGGATCAGAGCGTGCAAGGCGTGCTCCAGTAAACCAGCCTGAAGTGTTGTGCTCGGTTTGAGCAGCACGGACTGGTTCCAATGATGGCGCTCCGGTATCTCGGTCTCGAAGAACATATGTTGAATTGGTAACAGTAGTGCTGTTCCGCTGACGGCTCCTTGGTCGACTGATACAGCCTGTGTGCCAGCCTTTGCTACCCTAGCCAAACCCTCGATGGTCTGATGCTGGAATAGTTCTTTTGGGGTAAAACCAATTCCTGCCTGGCGGGCACGACTGACTACCTGAATGGAAATGATCGAGTCTCCGCCTAGCTCGAAGAAGTTATCGTTTATGCCGATCTTTGCGAGCTTGAGGACATCTTGCCAAATGGCAGCGATGCGTTGCTCCATCTCGTTTTGCGGTGCGATGTAGGTTTGTTGCAGCAGGCGGGTATCTGGTGAGGGCAGGGCGTTACGGTCGAGTTTACCGTTGGCGGTCAGCGGCAAGTGCGGCAGGAACAGCAGGTGGCTTGGCACCATGTAATCGGGCAGGTGCTCTTTCAGATGCGCCTTGATGATTTCACGCATACTGTCTTCAGTTGTGATTTGGCCGGGGACGATATAGGCAACGAGTTGCGCCTGGCCGCTCTTGCCCTTTTGTGCCAAGACGACGACTTGGCGTACAGCCTCCAGGTTCGACAGGACGGCTTCGATTTCTCCCAGCTCAATACGGAATCCGCGAATCTTTACCTGATGGTCGATGCGCCCGATGTATTCGATTACCCCGTCGGTTCGATAGCGGGCCAGGTCTCCGGTGCGGTAAAGGCGTGCGCCGTTTTGGGAAAACGGGTCTGCGATAAAGCGGGTTGCGCTCAGGTCTGTTCGGTTGAGGTAACCACGTGCCAAACCTGCGCCGCCTACATACAGCTCTCCGACGCACCCTTGGGCTACAAGATTGAGGTCGGCGTCCAGCAAATACCATGATAAATCATTCAGTGGCCGCCCGATTGGGCTGGTGGCGTCGCTCGATAGGTCGGCCAGGCTGATCGGTCGGTAGGTCACATGTACCGTGGTTTCGGTAATGCCATACATGTTGATCAATTGCGGTGAGCTATCGCCGAACTGCTCGAACCAAGGACGTAGGCTCTGGATCTCCAAGGACTCACCACCAAATATGACGTAGCGCAGTGCCAGCTTTTTGTCTGAGTGCGGCGTTGCACAGACGCTGTGCATGAGTTGCTTGAACGCCGAAGGTGTCTGGTTAAGTACGCTCACCTGCTGTTCGCACAACAATGTGTAGAAGTCTTCCGGTGAGCGGCTGACTTCATGGGGCACGATAACCAGTCGGCCTCCGTACAATAGAGCGCCAAAAATCTCCCACACCGAAAAATCGAAGGCGTAGGAGTGAAAAAGGCTCCATACGTCCTGTGCGTCGAAGGAAAACTCTTTCTCGCAGGCGCTGAAGAGTCGCAGAACATTCTGATGGGTAAGTAGCGCGCCCTTTGGGTGACCAGTCGACCCCGAGGTGTAGATGACGTAAGCGAGACTCTCTGCCTCTACCGGGATCCGTGGGTTCTCCACGCTGTAGTGGTTTTGCTTGTCGGACTCCAGCAGCAGGATGCGGACATTGGACGTCACGGGTATCTGTTCAATCAGAGAGGCCTGCATAAGTATTAGTGTCAGGCCACTATCTTGGATCATGTAGGCGAGCCGATCATTCGGATAGGCCGGATCTAGAGGCACATAGGCACCGCCTGCCTTGAGAATCGCCAGCAAACCTATGACCATATCCAGGCTTCTTTCGCTAGCCAGTCCCACCATGACTTCGGGACCGACACCCTGCTCGATCAGTTGATGGGCCAACTGATTCGCGCGTGTGTTGAGTTGTTCGTAACTTAACTGGTGTGTGCCCAGCGTCAGTGCTATGGCGTGCGGCGCACGTGTGGCGTGACCTTCGATGAGCTGATGCAGACAGCCAGCCTCAGGATATTGCGTGACACGTGGGTTCCATTCTTCAAGCGTCTGCTGCAGCTCGTCAGCACTGTGTAGTGCCAACTCAGCGATACGCTGTTGGGGCGATTTGATAATACTCTGCAACAACGTTTGCCAGTGTTTGACCATACGTTCGATGGTTGCCCGCTCAAACAGGTCAGTGGCGTAAGTCAGGGCAGCGGAAAAACCATTAACTGACTCGAAGGTATTGAGGGTCAGATCAAACTGTGCAGTCCGGGTCTCCCATTTCAGACTCTCAACGGAGAGTTTCGTCAGGTGTTCCTTGGATGGTTGTCCGCTGTTCTGATGATTGAACAGTACCTGGAATAGTGGGCTGTGACTCAGGGTGCGTTCCGGGCGCAGTGCCTCGACCAAGTGCTCGAAAGGCAGGTCCTGATGCGCTTGTGCCTGCAATGCCGTGTGCTTGACATGTTGCAAAAACTTACTGAATGGTAATTGACCATTCACATTGGCTTTAAGTACTTGAGTATTGACGAAGAAACCGATGAGTCCTTCAGTTTCCAGGCGATTGCGGTTGGCGATAGGCACTCCGACACATATCTCGGTTTGTCGGCTATAGCGATGCAGCAGCGCCTGGAACGAGGCTAACAGCAGCATGAACGGTGTCACGTTTAATTGCTGGGCGAGCTGCTTGAGCGACAGGCTCAGTGAGTTGGATAAGGAGAACTCCACCTTCGCGCCACGAAAGCTCTGTTCCAGCGGGCGTGGACGGTCCAGAGGCAGTTCCAGGAGTGTTTGTTCGCCTCCTAGTTGTTGCGACCAATATGCGAGTTGACGCTCGCGTTCACCAGCCTCCATCCACTGGCGCTGCCAGATCGCGTAGTCGGCGTACTGCACTGGCAATGCTGGCAACGCAACATTCACTCCCTGGCTCTGGCCGGTGTATAGCTCAATCAGCTCACGCACCATGACTTGCATAGACCAGGCGTCGGAAACGATATGGTGTTGAACGATAACCAGCACGTGGTCGTCCGTAGCCAGTTGCAGCAGTTTCACTCGCAGGAGAGGACCTGATTGTAGGTCAAACAATTCTGCAGTCTGCGTTTCAACATACTTCTTGATCGCTTGTTCTAGCTCATCGGCAGGTGCCAGCGTGTCCAGGGTTATGGTCAAAGGTGTCGCCTGAGCGATGACTTGGACGGCCTGTTCGCCTTCAAGGAGAAAATGGGTGCGCAAGGTCTCATGACGTTCGATCAGCGAGCTGAAACTACGCTCCAGAGCCGGGACGTCGAGATCACCTTTCAGGCGCAGGGCTGCCGGAATATGGTAGGCAGCACTATCAGGTGCCAGTTGCCAAAGGAACCACTGACGTTCCTGAGCATATGACAATGGCAGGGAGGTACTGCGTTCTTGTGCTACCAGCGGGACATGCATACTAGAAGATGTCTCAAAAGCTTGCACGAACGCCCGCAGTTCACTGTGTTCAAACAGGCTTTTCAGGGCGACATCGCACTTGAGAGCCTGCCGGACCCGCGATATCACCTGAGTCGCCAGTAAAGAGTGGCCGCCTAGTTCGAAGAAGTCATCCGTCATACCGACCTGATCGATCTTCAGCACTTCTGCCCAGATATTGGCCACCGTGCGCTCGATATCATTTTGCGGCGCAATGTAAGTTTTGCGCAGTTGATCGGCATCCGGGCGAGGTAGGGCTTTGCGATCAAGCTTGCCGTTGGGAGTCAGTGGCAGTGCGGGTAAAAACATCCAGTGAGGCGGGACCATATAGTCCGCCAGGCTCTGTTTGAGATGCAGCTTGAGGATTTGGCGCAGTTCGCTTTCAACCCGTAGTGAATGGAGGACGAGGTAAGCTACCAGTTGTGCCCCTCCCGGACCTTCTTGTGCCAGTACAGTGGCTTCGCGTACGTCTGGATGCTCAAGTAATCTCGCTTCGATCTCACCCAATTCAATTCGAAAGCCGCGAATTTTCACCTGATGATCGAGGCGGCTGATGTATTCAACTACACCGTCGTTACGGTAGCGGGTCAGGTCACCGGTGCGATACAGGCGTGCTCCCGGAGCCCCAAATGGATTAGGCACGAAACGTTCTGCAGTCAGCGCCGGTCGCTGGAAGTAGCCGCGAGCCAGGCCTTCTCCGCCGATCAACAGCTCGGCGCCTACGCCTATAGGTACCGCACACAGGTCATCATCCAGCAAAAACAGTGTGGTATTTGCAATTGGACGGCCGAGGTAAGGTTGGGTATGTGTGCGATCCAGAGCGTGGAGAGCGGACCAGATGGTAGTTTCCGTGGGGCCGTAAAGGTTCCAGACCTGATCCGACAACACGAGCATACGTTGCGCGAGTTCTTCAGGCAGCGCTTCGCCCCCGCAGAACAGCTTGCAGCCCTGCAGCACCAGACTGTCGGGGCTGTCGAGCAGCATTCGCCATGTGGAGGGGGTGGCTTGCAGAACCGTTATCTCTTCTTCATACACCAGCTTGAGTAACGAGTCAGGGTCTTGATTGATCGCCTGGCCGGTCAATGTCACGAGGGCGCCAACGGAGAGCGGCACATAGATTTCCAGGCCAAAAATATCAAACGAGAATGTTGTCAGCGACAAGACTCGGTCCTGACTGGAAACCCCGGGTAATCGCGTCATGCTGGTGACGAAGTTGCTCAAGGCGCCGTGGGACACCATCACGCCTTTTGGCTTGCCCGTCGAGCCAGAGGTGTAGATTACGTAAGCCAAATGCTCCGCAAAGAGGGGTTGTCGTGGATTGACGTCGGGATAATGCTCCAGCCAGTTGTGTGCTTGATCCAGATTCAACGCCTGAACACTATTGGGAACAGGCATCCGGGGTAGCACGAAACTCTGGGTCAGCAGCAAGGCGATCCCACTGTCCTGCATCATGTAGGCTAGGCGGTCTTCGGGATAGCTAGGATCAAGTGGCACATATGCACCGCCGGCCTTAAGCACAGCCAGCAACCCGATAATCATCTCCACGCTGCGCTCGAGGGCGATGCCTACCAGTACGTCTGGGCCTACTCCCAGTTCGATCAATTTGCCTGCCAGGCGGTTGGCACGGCTGTTGAGCTGTTGGTAGGTCAGTCGTTGCTCTGCGAATACCAATGCAATGGAGTCGGGTGAGAATTCGGCCTGGTTTTCGATTAGCTGGTGCACCCGCAGTTCGCGGGGGTAGTCAACGGTACTGCTGTTCCACTCCTCAAGTATTAGCTGCTGTTGCGCAGTGTCGAGCAATGGCAGCTGAGCGACAGATTGCAGGGGGTTGGCCACGACCGCTGTCAGCAGGCATTGCCAGTGGCAGCTCATGCGTTCGATAGTGGCGGGTTCGAATAAGTCGGTGGCGTAAGTGAAGGCGCCGCAGAACCCTTGTGGGGTTTCTAGCACAGTCAAGGTCAGGTCAAATTGTGCGGTCGAGTTTTCCCAGCTCAGTCCTTCCATCATCAAGCCGGAAAGTTGACGGCTGCGCTCATCATGATCGGCGACGCTAGCCTTCTGATGGTTGAACATCACCTGAAACAGCGGGCTATGGCTCAGGCTGCGCTCTGGATGCAGCGCCTCGACGAGTTGTTCGAAGGGCAACTCCTGGTAGGCCTGGGCGTCAAGGGATGTTTGTTTGACCTGGGCAAGCAATTCGCTGAAGGGGCCTAGGGGTGAGATGTCCGCCTTGAGCACCTGAGTATTGACGAAAAAGCCGATCAGCCCCTCGTTCTCGACCCGGTTTCGATTGGCGGTTGGAACCCCCACCCGGATGTCCGTTTGTCGGCTGTAACGATGAAGCAAAGCCTGAAACGAGGCTAGTAGAACCATGAACGGAGTGACATTGTGCTGTTGAGCCAATTGTTTGATGCCTGTTCCCAGTGCATCGCTCAGCTCAAATGAACACTGTGCCCCACGAAAACTCTGCACCGCCGGCCGCGGATAGTCCGTCGGCAATTCCAGCACCGGCTGCTCGCCGCCCAATTGCTTGTTCCAGTACGCCAGTTGCCGCTCACGCTCGCCCGCTTCCATCCAGTGCCGTTGCCAGATGGCGTAGTCGGCATACTGGATCTGCAACGGCGCCAAGGTGATGTCCTGTCCCCGGACGAAGGCGCCGTAAGCCTGCACCAGTTCGCTGACCATGATTTGCATGGAGGCGCCATCGGAGACAATGTGGTGTTGGGTCAGTACCAGTACGTGGTCGTCGTTGGCCAGGTGTAGCAACTTGACTCGCAGCAGTGGGCCGTTGTGCAGGTCGAAGGGTTGTTGGGTTTCGTGTTCGACGAAGTCTTTGATCTGCTGTTGTTGTTCGCTTTCACTCAGGTGTGCGTCTAGGCGGACTAGTTCCACCGCGAGGGGCATGTGAGGGGCGATGACTTGCACCGCGCGCTCATCGATTTGCTGGAAGGTGGTGCGCAGGCTTTCATGGCGTGCCACCAGGGTGTTGAACGCGTGTTCCAGTGCTGGCACGTCCAACGCGCCGCGCAGACGCAGGGCGGTGGGGATGTGGTAGGCGGCGCTGGTGGGATCCAACTGCCAGAGGAACCATTGGCGCTCCTGGGCAAACGACAGCGGGATGAGCTCGAACTCACTGCGCACTTCGGGGATCGGCAGGTTGGCGGGCGAGACGCCTTCGGCCAGCATTTTTTCCAGGTACAGCGTGCGCTTGTCCAGGGGCAGGGTGATGAAACGCTTGGCGATTCGGGTGGCGACGCTCTTGTCCATTACAGTTGCTCCATATCGTCAAGCAGCGCTTCGAGCTTGCTCAATTTTTCGGTATCGAATTGCCCACCGCTGCTTTGCAGTTCACTGACGAAAGCGCCCAGGGTGGGGAATTGAAAGAGTTGTTGTGGGGTCAGTTGCATGCCCAACTCCAGTTGGGCGCGTGAGACCACGCGCACCACCAGCAGGGAATGCCCGCCGAGTTCAAAGAAGTTGTCATCCAGGCCTACGCGCTCCAGTTCCAGGACTTGTTGCCAGATATCCGCCATCTGTTGTTGCAACGGGGTCTGGGGGGCGACAAAGGCGCGTTGCGACTGGACGGCCTCAGGCATAGGCAAGGCTTTGCGATCCAGTTTGCCGTTGGGCGTCAGCGGCAGTTGATCGAGGAACACCAGGTGCGCAGGGACCATGTAGGCCGGCAGGTTTTCCTGGAGCCTGGCCTTGATCAGCGGGCGCAGTTGGTCCTGGGATGCTGCGTCTGGGAGCGATTGACGGGTAACCACGTACGCCACCAGCTGTTGGCCGTCGAGGTGTTCCTGGGTCAGCACCACTGCTTCGCGTACGTCGGGGTGTTGTAGCAGGCGGCTTTCGATTTCGCCCAGCTCGATGCGGAATCCGCGGATTTTCACCTGGTGGTCGATACGCCCGATGTATTCAATCACCCCATCCTGGCGATAGCGGGTCAGGTCACTGGTGCGGTAGAGCCGCTCGCCACTTGTCGAGAACGGGTTGGGCACGAATTTTTCAGCGGTCAGCGCCGCCCGGCCCAGATAACCTCGGGTTATGCCGGCGCCGGCCAGATACAGCTCGGCCGCAACGCCCAGGGGAGCCGGTTGCAGGTCCTGGGTGAGCAGATAGCTAGCGGTATTGCCGACCGGGCGGCCGATATTGGCCGAGCCTGCGACTTCGCGGCGGGTCCAGGTGGAGTAGGTGGTGTCCTCCGAGGGGCCGTACAGGTCGTAGATGTGGGTGACGCTGGTCTGTTCGTAGAGCGTATCCACCAGGGCCTGTTTCAGTGGTTCGCCGGCGAGGTTGATGATGCGTACGCTGTCTGGAATCTGCGCGGCACGTTGCAAGGCGTTGATAGCAGAAGGCACGGTATTGATCAGGCGCACCTGATCGCGTGCTGGCAGGGTTGGCAGTTCCAGGGCATTGCGCGCCAGAACGATATGGCCACCGCAGGCCAGGGTCACGAACAGCTCCCACACCGACAGGTCGAAACAGATCGAGGTCGAGGCCAGTACCCCTTGCAAGTCTTCGCGTGAATACACCTGAGCAGACCAGCGAACCAGGGCGCAAACGTTGCGATGGGCAATGGCCACGCCTTTGGGCAGGCCAGTGGAACCCGAGGTATAGATCACGTAGGCCAGGTTATCGGGGGTTACCGTAGTGATAGGCGGCTGCTCGCTGTAACCGGCCAGCCAGGCGTCACCGGGCTCGATCGTCAGCACTTGAGTGGTCGCGTGGGCGCGCAATTCGTCCGGCAATTGTTGGCCAACCAGCAGCAGGTGCGCGCGGCTGTCGTCGAGCATGTAAGCCACGCGGTCGGCCGGGTAGTCGGGGTCCAGCGGCACATAAGTGCCACCGGCCTTGAGTACTGCCAGCAATGCGATCAGCAGGTCGCCGGTACGTGGCATGGCTACGCCGACCCGCACTTCCGGGCCGACCCCAAGCTCAATCAACTTGTGGGCGAGGCGGTTGGCACGTTGGTCCAATTGCTGGTAGCTCAGGCGTTGCTCACCGTCGATCAGTGCCAACTGCCCGGGGGTTTCCTGGGTCTGGCGATTGATCAGGTGGTGAATGCACTGTTCATCGGCAACCGACAGTGGAGCGCTGTTCCATGTGTTGAGGATCAAGGCTTGTTCGGACTTGTCCAGCAGGTTTAGCGAGCCCAGCGCACGGTCGGCGCTGTCCATCAAACCGTTCAACAGTTGATCCATGTGCCGGGCGATCTGCTCGATCAGCGCATCGCTGAAATTCGCCCGCACGTAGCGGTACTGCAGGGTCAGGCTGGCACCCAGGCCAACGCTCAGGGTCAGTGGATAGTTGGTCTGCTCCTGGCTATGCACCGGACCAAAACGCAAGCCTTGCGGTGCGCCTTGTTCCAGTGCTTCGGAGATCGGGTAGTTCTCGAACACCAGGATGTTGTCGAACAGGCTTTCGCCGCCCACTCCTGCCTGGCGCTGGGTTTCGAACAGTGGTGTGTGTTCGTGCTCACGCAAGGACAGGTTCTGTGCCTGGACCTGCTGTAGCCACTGCGCAACGCTTTGCTCTGGGCGCGGGCTGGCCGCCACGGGCAGGGTATTGATGAACAGGCCGATCTGTTGCTCGACGCCATTGAGCTGTGCCGGGCGCCCGGCCACGGTGGCACCGAAGCACACCGTGGTTTGGCCGGTGTAACGCTGCAACAAGAGTAGCCACGCCGCTTGCACCAGGGTGTTGGTGGTCACTTTCTGTTGGCGGGCAAAGGTGTTGAGGCGCTCGGTAGTGGCGGGGTCAATGACCTTGCGGTATTCGCCATGGCCATCTCCAGGTACTAGCGTCACGCTTTGGCCGAGCAGGGTTGGCGACTCCAGGCCGCGCAATTGCTCTTGCCAGAAGCGCTGGCTGGCGGCGCTGTCCTGCTGCTGCAACCAGGCGATATAGTCGCGATAGCGCCCGGTATTGGCGGTTACGGCTTGCCCACTGTAATGCTGCAACACCTGGCCCATGAGCTGGGAGTTGCTCCAGCCGTCCATCAGGATGTGATGACCGGTGTAGATCAGGTGATAGCGCTCGGCGCCGGTCTGTACCAGGGCCAGGCGCAACAACGGTGCTTGATCCAGCACGAACGGCCGCTGCAGTTCAGTCAGGGCCAGCGCGTCAAGTTGCTGTGCATCGTGGCTGCCCAGGGCGTATACGCTGAACGGCACCTGCGCTTGCTTGAGTACCCACTGCAATGGTTGCTCCAGCCCTTGCCAGACAAAACCTGTGCGCAGGATTTCGTGATTGTCCATCGCTGCTTGCCAGGCCTGCTGGAAACGCTGCGGGTCAAGCCCGTCGATATCCACGCGCAATTGGTTGATGTAATTGCCGGTCCCTTGTTCATACAAGGTATGGAACAACATACCCTGCTGCATCGGCGACAATGGGTAGAGGTCGGCGATCTGTGCGGCAGGTATGGGCAAGCGATCCAGCTGTGCCTGACCAATAGCGGCCAGAGGCACATCCGAGGGCGTCAGGCCGCGGTGGGCCGGATCAAGGCAATGGGCGATGAGGGCGGCAAGCTCTTCGGCGTATTCATCAGCCAGGTGCTGGATGGTGGCCTCGTCGAACATCTCACGGCTGAACAGCCAGTTCAGGCTCAACTCGCCAGCGTAGATCTGGCCGTTGAGCGTCAACCAGTTGCCCAGCGGCGCGTCCGGGCTTTGCTCGGCACCCGTACCTTCGCTGGCCGGGCAGAACAGGGCCTGTGCATCGGCGCTGAAGCTGCCATCGAACTGGCCCAGGTAGTTGAAGGTAATGCGCGGTTCAGGCAGGGCCGCCAAGGTTTCGCAGGCCCGGGCATCGCCCAGGTAGCGCAAGGCACCGAAGCCGATTCCTTTGTTGGGGATGGCCCGCAGTTGTTCCTTGATCTGCTTGATCGACGCACCCAGGTCATTGGCAACAGGCGTCAGTGCCACCGGGAACAGGCTGGTGAACCAGCCTACGGTGCGTGTCAGGTCCACGGGTTCGAACAGCTCTTCACGGCCATGGCCTTCAAGCTGGATCAAGCACTGTGGGTGGTGGGTCCAGCGACTGATCACCCGTGCCAGCGCTGTCAGCAGCAGGTCATTGATCTGGGTGCGGTAGGCGGCGGGAGCTTCTTGCAGCAACTGCCGGGTAAGGGCCTTGTCCAGCCGGGTATTGACGCTATGGCCGTGACGGTTTTCCAGGCTGGCATCGCAGCGAGCACCAGGCAGCTTGCCCTGGGCATCTTTCAACTGGGACTGCCAGTACGCGAGCTCTCCCGCCAGGCCACCCTGGGTGGCATGGCGTTGCAGATGCTCGGCCCAGGTTTTGCCTGAGTCTGTTTTTGCCGGCAGGCTGATGATCTGCCCCGCTAAGGCTTGCTGGTAAGCGGTCTGCAAGTCTTCAAACAGGATGCGCCACGACACGCCATCAATCACCAGGTGGTGGGCCGCCAGCAGCAGGCGCTGGATGTTATCGGCCAGGGTCACCAGCACCGCTCGCAGCAGGGGGCCCTGGGCCAGGTCGAGACTGGCCTGGGCCTGGTTGCCCAACTCTTCCAGCTCCGTGGTGGAGAGGGCGCAGGCTTGTTGCAGGGCCGGAGCCTGTTGCCAGTCCTGCTGCTGTTGCGCCACCGAGCGATAGTTGGCCTGCCAGCCTGCAGTGTTTTCGCTGAAGCTCAGGCGCAAACCGTCATGATGGAGGATCAGGGCCTGCAGCGCCTGCTCGAGCGCATCGGCCTGCAACGGTGCCTGGGCCGATAGTAGTACTGCCTGGTTCCAATGGTGACGCTCGGGGATCGCCTGCTGGAAAAACGCCTGCTGTACCGGCAGTAGAGAGGTCGGCCCCGTGAGCGGTTGTTGATCGATTTCCTGCGCGGGCGTACCGGTGCGGGCCAGGATGGCCAGTTGTTGTACGGTCTGGGCTTCGAACAGTTCCTTGGGGCTGAATTGAATCCCGGCCTGGCGCGCGCGACTGACTACCTGGATGGAGATGATCGAATCGCCGCCCAGTTCGAAGAAGTTATCGGTCAGGCCGACGTTCTGTACCTTCAGTACGTCTTGCCAGATATTGGCGATTTGCTGTTCCAACTCGCTCTGCGGGGCAACGTACCGGACCTGCACCTGGCTGGCATCTGGTGCCGGCAGGGCCTTGCGGTCCAGCTTGCCGTTGGGACTCAGCGGCAGGGCATCGAGGAACACCCAGAGTGCCGGGACCATGTAGTCCGGCAGGTGCTCCTTGAGGGTGTTCTTGAGGGTCTCGCGCAGTGCTTCGTTGGCGTTGGCGCTTGGCACCACGTAGCCGACCAGTTGCAGGCCGCGACCGCTGTCCACAGCCAGCACGGCGGCCTCACGAACTTCGGCCTGCTCCAGCAGGCGTGCCTCGATTTCTCCCAGCTCAATGCGCAGACCACGAATTTTCACTTGATGGTCGACACGGCCGATGTACTCGATCACGCCATCGGCTCGCTGCCGCGCCAGGTCGCCGGTGCGATACAGGCGCTGGCCTTTGGTAAAGGGGCTGGCAACAAAGCGCTCGGCAGTCATGCCCGCACGGCGGTGGTAACCACGGGCCAAGCCTTCACCGCCCAGGTATAACTCGCCCACCAATCCCACCGGTAATGGGGCCAGATCGCTATTGAGAACGAACGTGCTGAGGTTGGCGATGGGCTGGCCGATCGGTACGGTGTGAGCCTGCTCCTCGCGGCAGGTCCAGTGGGTGACGTCGATGGCAGCTTCAGTGGGGCCATACAAGTTGTATAGGCTGGCACCCGGCAGGCGGGCGAACACCTGTTGTTGCGTATCCACCTGCAAGGCCTCGCCGCTGCAGATAATCCGGGTCAGGCCGGTGCAACGCTCACTGCTATCGTCTTGCAGGAAGGCTTGCAGCATCGACGGTACGAAATGCAGGGTCGTCACCTGGTGCTCGGTGATCAATTGCACCAGTTTTTGCGGGTCACGATGATCCCCAGGACCCGCCACGACAAGGCGGGCACCTGTCATCAAGGGCCAGAAAAACTCCCACACCGATACATCAAAGCTAAACGGGGTTTTTTGCAACACGGTGTCGTCGCCGCTTAACCCATAGGCTTGCTGCATCCAGCACAGACGGTTGGTCAGGGCACTGTGGCGGTTGCCGGCACCTTTGGGTTTGCCGGTAGAGCCCGAGGTGTAGATCACGTAGGCGAGGTTTTCCGCTGCCACGCTAATAGCTGGGTTGGTGTCCGGCAAGGCATCCAATGCCAGGGTATCCAGGCACAACGTATGGAGTGTTGCTGGCAGTGGCAGGGTGCTGAGCAGCGATTGCTGGGTCAGCAGCAGGTCGATACCACTGTCGTCGATCATGTAGGCCAGGCGATCAGTCGGATACTCAGGATCCAGCGGCACATAGGCCCCGCCCGCCTTGAGGATGGCGAGCAAACCAACGACCATTTCCACGCTGCGTTCCAGCGCAATCCCCACCAGCCGGTCCGGGCCTACGCCCAGAGCGATCAGATGATGGGCCAGTTGGTTGGCCCGGGCGTTGAGTTGGGCGTAGCTGAGACGAACATCTGCAAATATCAGGGCCGCTGCGTCGGGAGTCTGCTCGACCTGGTGTTCGATCAGCGCCTGTACCGGCCGCTCCAACGGGTAGTGCCTGGCAGTATCGTTCCAGCGATGCACAACCTGCGCGCGCTCGCTGTCGTCCAGCAAGTTTAGCTCGCCGATGGCTCGGTCCGGCCGTTCGGTGAGGCGCAACAGCAGGTTGTGCAGGTGCTGCGCCATCCGTTCGATCACGGCTTCGCTGAAGGCGTCGTGGGCGAAGCTGTAGTGCAGTGACAGGGTTTCCCCGGCATTCAGGGCCAGAGTCAGCGGGTAGTTGGTCTGTTCGTAGGTGTCGACGTTGCCAAACTCCAGGCCTTTGGGGGCCTGTTGTTCAAGAGCGTCGGCGATCGGGTAGTTTTCGAACACCAACAGCGTGTCGAATAACGCTTCGCCGTTGTGCCCGGCCCAGCGTTGAATATCGGCCAGCGAGGTATGTTCGTGTTCGCGCAACGACAGGTTCTGCGTTTGCACGGCCTGTAGCCATTGATCGACCCGGGTTTGCGGGTTGACCGTGGCAATCACCGGCAGGGTATTGATGAACAGTCCGACTTGCTGCTCGATACCGGCGATATCTGTCGGGCGCCCGGCGACGGTGGCGCCGAAGCACAGGCTGTCCTGTCCAGTGTAGTGATGCAACAGAAGCAGCCAGGCGCCTTGCAGCAGAGTGTTGAGGGTGACTTTCTGGCGACGGGCAAACTCGTTGAAGTAACGGGTCTCGACGATACCGAAGTGCTGGTAATGATTACCGTGGCCGGTGGCGGTGGTAGGTACGCTGACCAGGCTGCTGGCAAGGCGGGTGGGTTCTTGCAGTGTCGCCAGTTGGGCTGCCCACCAGGTTTGGCTGGCGCTGCTGTCCTGGCGTTGCAGCCAGGCGATGTAGTCGCGGTAGCGCCCCATTCTGGCCGGCAAGGTCTGGCCGGCGTAGCGTTGGAGGATCTCGCCCATGAGTTGGGAGTTGCTCCAGCCGTCCATCAGGATGTGGTGTACGGTGTAGATCAGGTGGTGTTGGGCTTCCCCGGTCTGAATCACCTGCACGTCCAGTAGCGGCGCACGAGCCAGGTCGAAGCGCTGTTGCAAACGCTCCCAGGCCAGTTTATCCAGTGCTGGTTGCAGGTCTGCGTGTTGCTGCCAGTCGTGGCAGACCATGGGCAGTGTCAATTGCTTATGGACCACTTGTACCGGTTGTTGCAGTTCACCTTGCCAGATGAACGAGGTACGCAGGATATCGTGGGCGTCCATCGCCTGTTGCCAGGCATCACGCAAGCCTTGCGGGTCGAGGCCGGTAACGTTCAGGCGCATCTGGTTGACGTAGGCGCCAACGTTTTGCTCGTAGAGCGAATGGAACAGCATGCCTTGCTGCATCGGCGCCAGCGGGTAGATGTCGTCGATCTGTGTGACGGCTATTGGCAGTGCGTCCAGTTGCGCTTGGTCGAGGTGGGCGAGGGGGAAGTCCGAAGGCGTTACACCACGGTTATGTGGGTCGCAGCAATGCTCGATCAGTTGTGTCAGCTCCTCGGCGTATTCATCGGCCAGGGCTTGCATGCGTGCGGGCTCGAACATCTGCGCACTAAAGGTCCACACCAGGCTCAGTTCGCCGTCGTACACCTGGCCGTTGAGGGTCAACCAGTTACTCAGCGGTGCCTCGGCGCTGTGTTCAGCACCGCTGCTTTCAGGAGCTGGAGCAAAGAGGGCGTCGTCGTTGGCGTTGAAGCTGGTGTCGAACTGGCCCAGGTAGTTGAAGGTGATGCGTGGCACTGGCAGCGCCTGTAACACTTGCCGCGTCTCGGGGGTGCCCAGGTAGCGCAGGACGCCGAAGTCCAGGCCCTTGTTCGGGATGCTGCGCAATTGCTCCTTGATCTGTTTGATCGTGGTGCCGTGGTCGGACTGGGGCGTCAAGCGCACCGGGTACACCGTGGTAAACCAGCCCACGGTGCGGGTCAGGTCGATGTCGTCGAACAAGGTTTCGCGGCCATGGCCTTCGAGTTGGATCAGCACCTGTGGCTGGGCGGTCCAGCGGCTGATGACCCGTGCCAGTGCAGCGAGCAACAGATCGTTGATCTGTGTGCGGTAGGCGCTCGGGGCATCTTGCAGCAGACGTCGGGTCAGATCCTGATTGAGATGGGTATTGACGGTCTGACTGTCTGCTTTCTTCAGGCTGGCGTCAGCGCGTATCACTGGCAGTTCGGCGCAGCCGTCTGCCAGTTGTTGCCAATAGGCGATCTGTCCTTGTAGTTCGGCACTTTGACCGTAGTCCAGCAGACGCTGGCCCCAGGCTTTATAGGCGCTGGTTTTCTCCGGTAAGGAGAAACCTTCACCCGCTTGCACCTGACGATAGGCCATCTGCAAATCCTCAAACAAAATCCGCCACGACACGCCGTCCACCACCAGGTGATGAATAGCCAGCAGCAAACGCTGGCTACCGTCCCCCAGGCTGACCAGCACCGCTCTAAGCAACGGCCCGTCTTGCAGGTTGAGGCTGCGTTGGGCTTCGTCGCCCACCGAGTGCAACTGTGTGGCGTCGTCGATGCGGGTTTGCCATAGCACCGAGGCTGTGCTCGGGCGGTATTCGGCGTGCCAGCCGTGTTCAGCCTGGGTGAAATTCAGGCGCAGGGCGTCGTGGTGGTGGATCAGGGCGTTGAGGGTCTGTTCCAGCAGGTGCGGGTCCAGGGGGGTGGCGGGTTTGAGCAGGACCGACTGGTTCCAGTGGTGACGCTCGGGGATGTCGGTGTCGAAGAACAGGTGTTGGATCGGCAGCAGCGGGGCTGGGCCTGTGACCGGGCCCTGGTCGATTGCGAGGCCCTGGCCGTGGTTTTTTGCCACGCTGGCCAGGCCCTGGATGGTCTGGTGCTGGAACAGGTCCTTGGGGGTGAAGTGGATACCGGCCTGGCGCGCGCGGCTGACGACCTGGATGGAGATGATCGAGTCGCCGCCCAGTTCGAAGAAGTTGTCGTTCAGGCCGATTTTTTCCAGCTTGAGTACGTCTTGCCAGATGCTGGCGATACGCTGTTGCACTTCGTTCTGCGGGGCTACGTAGGCGTGCAGGGCCTGGCTCGCGTTGGGGGCGGGCAGGGCCTTGCGGTCGAGTTTGCCGTTGGGGGTCAAGGGCAGTTGCGCGAGGATCAGCAGGTGGCCGGGGACCATGTAGTCCGGCAGGTGTTCGCCGAGGTGGGCCTTGAGGGTCTCGCGCAAGGCGTCCTGGCGGGCAGTGTCCGTTGCCAGCGCTGTCGGCACCACGTAGCCCACTAACTGCGCGCCGCCCAGGGTTGGGTGGGCGATGACCACGGCTTCGCGCACCGCCTCGTGTTGCAGCAGTTGCGCTTCAATTTCCCCCAGTTCGATACGCAGGCCGCGGATTTTGACCTGATGGTCGATGCGCCCGATGTAGTCGATGACCCCATCGGCGCGGTAGCGGGTCAGGTCGCCGCTGCGATACAGGCGCGCGCCGTTGCCTGCGAACGGATCGGGAATAAAGCGTTCGGCGGTCAGCCCCGGGCGCTGGTGGTAGCCCTGCGCCAGGGAGTCGCCGCCGATCAGCAGTTCGGCGCTGGTGCCCATGGGGCACAGTTGCAGGTCGTGGTCCAGCAGGTAGGTGCGCACGTTGGCGATGGGGCGGCCGATAGGGGCAATGGCACCCTCGGGCAAACTCTGGACATCAAAGAAGGTGCTGTCGATGGTGGCTTCGGTTGGGCCGTAAAGGTTGCACAGGCGGCCGTTCCAGCGTTCGCGCAGTTGTGCGACCAGCGGGGTGCCGAGGGCTTCGCCGCCGAGCAGCAGCAGGCGCAGGGATTGCATCTGTGCGCCCTGTTCATCGGCGAGCAAGGCTTGCAGCAGGGAAGGCGCCATTTGCAGCACGCTGATGCGCTGGGCGGCTACTTGCGACCACAGCACTGACAGGTCTTCGGCCAGCTCGCTGGAAGCCAGGACCAACTGCGCACCGTTGAGCAATGGCAGCCAGAACTCCCACACCGAGGCGTCGAAGCTAAAGGCGGTTTTTTGCAAGACCCGGTCCGCAGCGCTCAGGCCCAGTTCGCCCTGCATCCACAGCATATGGTTGGTCAGGGCGCCATGACGCACTTGCACGCCCTTGGGCTGCCCGGTGGAGCCGGAGGTGTAGATCATGTAGGCCAGGTTGTCGGCGCTGACCGTTACCTGGGGGTTGGCGCTGTCATAGCCTTCCAGCCAGTCGCTGTCCTGGTCCAGGCTCAGGGACGGCAGGCTGTCAGGGGCGGGCAATGCCAGGCTGCTTTGGCTCAGCAGCAGGCCGATGCCGCTGTCGTTGATCATGTAGGCCAGGCGTTCGGCGGGGTAGGCCGGGTCCAGCGGCACATAGGCGCCGCCGGCCTTGAGCACGGCCAGCAGGGCGATGACCATCTCCAGGCTGCGTTCAAGGCCAAGGCCCACGCAGACGTTGGGGCCGACGCCCAGTTCCAGTAGCTTGTGGGCCAGTTGGTTGGCGCGGCGATTGAGCTGGTCCAGGGTCAGTTGCTGGTCGCCGAACACCACGGCGACAGCCTGTGGCTGGCGTTCGGCTTGCTTGGCGACCAACACGTGCACAGGCGCTGCGTCGGGGTAGTCGACGGCCGTGGCATTGCACTGCGCCAATTGCTGCCCGCGCTCTTGGTCGCTGAGCATCGGCAGTTCGCCGATCAGGGCATGGGGCTGCTCGATCATGCCCTGCAACAGGTTCTGCCAGTGCCCGGCCAGGGTGGCGACGGTCGCCGGACGCAAGCAAGCGGCGTCGTATTCAAAATGCGCGGTGATCTGCTGCTGGCTGTATTCCACGTCCAGCGACAGGTCGAACTTGGCCTGCAGCGGGTGGCTGTCCATAAACCTCAGCTCCAGCGGGCCCAGGTGCAGGGCCTCTTCCTGCGCGGCGCCGACGCGCCAGTTGAACAGGGTCTGGAACAGCGGGTTGGCCTGGGGGCTGCGTTGCAGGTGCAGGTCTTCGAGGATCAGCTCGATGGGGTAGTCGGCATGTTCCAGGGCGGCCAGGGACTGCTGGCGCAGGCCCTGGAGGAACGCGCTGCAGGTTTGCTCGGGCGCCAGCCGCGCGCGATACACCTGGCTGCTGACAAAAAAGCCCACCAGGTCCTGGATCTGCGCCTGGTTACGGGTGGCGTTGGGCACGCCGACGGTGAAATCGACCTGGCCGCTGTAGCGCCCCAACAGCAACTGCCAGGCACCCAGGAGCACCACGAAAGGCGTCAGGCCCTGTTGCTGGCAAAAGGTCTGGAGGCGCTCGCTCAGGTGGGCGGGCAACGCGTGCCGATGATGGCCGGCACCGGCGGGCTTTTCCAGGCGCTCGCGAGGCAGCTCCAGGGTGGGGATTTCGTCGCCCAGGCAGGCTTTCCAATACTGCGCGGCTGCGCTGTGTTGCGGCGTCTGCGGGTAGTCCTGGCGCTGCCATTGGGCGTAGTCGGCGTACTGGATGGCCGGGCGCGGCAGGGCCTGGCCCGGTTGGCCGAGGGCGCTGGCCAGGTCGTGGATCAGGATCGGGTTGGACCAGGCGTCCGAGACAATGTGGTGCATGTTGAGCAGCAGCACGTAGTCCTGCTCGGCCCGTTTGAGCAGGCTGCTGCGAATCAGCGGCGCCTGGCGCAGGTCGAAGGGTTGGGTGGCGTGCTGGCGGATACGCTGTTGCAGCAGCAGGTCGCGCTGCTGGCTGTCCAGGGCGCTCAGGTCCTCTTCCAGCAGGGTCAGCCGCGCATCATGCTCGATGACTTGCAGCGGCGTGCCGTCGGTGTCGCGAAAGGCGGTGCGCAGGATATCGTGGCGGTCGATCACCCGGTTCAGCGCTGCTTCCAGGGCGCGCGCGTCTACCGGGCCCTTGAGGGCAATCGCCCGTGGCAGGTTGTAAGCATGGCTCTGGGGATCGAACTGTTGCAGGAACCACAGGCGCTGCTGGGCGAACGACAGCGGTACCGGGTCATGCCCGGCGAGGCTCTGGATGGACTGCCCGGCGCCGGCTTCATCGGCCAGCAACAGGGCCAGCAGGTCGTCGTCGGGAAGTTGGTTCAATTGGTTCATGATCGATCTCGTCGCCGTCGGCAGAGGAAATAAGCTGTGTCAGGAAGACGAAGTTCGATCGATCAGATTTAGGCGCAATAGCCGGCGGGAGGCGTTGTAGGAGCCGGCTTGCCGGCGATGAGGCTCGTGGCTTCATCGCATGCCTTGAGGCAGCCATCGCCGGCACGCCGGCTCCTGGGGGAGGGAGGTCAGGCGCAGGCTTTTTCGCTGATGACGCGACCGGCCTGCATGCGTACCAATTGGTCGGCGACGTCGAAGTAACGGTCGTCGTGGGAGATGACGATGATGGTCTTGCCCAGGCGCTTGAGGTCCGGCAGCAGCTCGGTGTAGAAAATCCGTCGGAAGGTCGGGTCCTGGTCGGCCGCCCACTCGTCAAATACCAGCACCGGGCGCTCATCGAGCCAGGCGTTGACCAGGGCCAGGCGCTTGCGTTGCCCGGTGGACAGGTCGGTGGTGGTGAACGCGCCATCGCGCACGCTGACCTTGTGCGCGATCTCCAGGCGCTCCAGGTATTGGGTGGCGTCGTCGGGCAGGGCCTTGTCGTTCTGCACCAGGTCGTCGAACAGGAAGTAGTCGGCAAAGATCGTGGTGAACATCTGGCGGTAGTCGTCCAGGCCCAGGGCGTCCACGGGCAGGCCGTTGAGGCGGATTTCGCCTTGCTGCGGGGTGTACAGGCCCAGCAGCAGCTTGATCAGGGTGGTCTTGCCGCAGCCGTTTTCGCCGACGATAAACAGGATTTCCCCAGGCTCGATGCTCAGGTTGACCGGCCCCAGCTTGAATGGCTCGCTGCCTTCCACGGGCGGGAAGGCGTACTGCACGTTGCGCAGTTCCAGGTGCTTCATCACCGGCACGCTTTTGTCGGCGTCATCGAGCAGCAGGTGCGGTTCCGGCGAGGAGAAGCGCTCCGACAGGTCGGCAATGCGCCGGAAGGCGATTTGTGCGCGGCTGATGATCGGCAGGTTGCCGATCAGGTTTTCCAGCGGGCCTTTCATGTACAGCAGCACCAGGACAAAGCCGCTCATCACCGCCGGGTCCGAGCTGGGCCAGAACTGTTGCAGGGTCAGCGCCAGGCCGATGACCACGAAAAACAGCATCGAGCCCAGGCTCTTGGCGATCACAAAAATATTGATCGAGCGGATATGGGTGTCGCAGATATGGTCGGCGGTGCCCTGGATATTGCGGGTGTGCATGGCGTGCCGGCGTGGGCGATGGATGCGCAGTTCCTTGGCGCCCTCGGCAATCGCCGAGTAGTGTTTTTGCAGGTTGTCTTCGGCGTCACGGGCCGCGTAGAAGCCCTTGATGCCTTTGCTCTGGGCCACGAACTGCACCGCCGAACCAATGCCGATGGCCAGCAGGGTCATGAGGAAGATCGGCCAGGACAGCACCGCCAGGTAGCCCAGGCAGCCCAGGATCACTGTGGTCGAAATCGCCAGCGGGGCAAAGGCGAAGGCAAAGTCGCTGATGGTGTCCACGTCATGGGTCAGCACCGGGATCAGGCGGTGGGTGCGATAGCGCTCGATCTGCTCGATGGGCGCGGCGAGCACCTTGGCGCCGAGGTCCTTGCGCAGTTTGGCAATCACCTTCTGCCCAACGAAGTTGGTGCCGATATCGGCGCCGATACTGCTGAGCAACGCCAGCAGACACAGCCCGGCGAAGGCCAGGACCACGCCGGTGCCCATGCCGTCGGCGCTGTGCAGGCCGCGGTTGACCGTGGCCAGCAGCGCGGTGACGCTGAGGCCACCGACGATGCCCAGGGTGATGGAAGAAATGACAATCCGTCGATAGGGCTTGAGCAGGCTCAAGAGTTCGCGAATGGCGCTGCGCGGTGCTGCGGTCATGAAACTACCTCGATCGCGACGTGGCTACGTGCTGTGGGCAAGTGAAGGCCTGCGCGCGAAGGTTTACCGCTGGCAGGCCGATAGTAGGAGGACGAGTCGGGCCCGGCGCGATTTAGCCGCGTCCCGAGTTGCACAGGCTCAGAGCTCCCGTGCCACGCGAAAGCCCAGCCAGTCGCCGCGCACGTTGGGGTAGAGGTTGTTGCGGTTGCCGGAGCGGGAAAACACCGGCGCCTCGCCCCAGTCGTTGCCGCGAATCTGCCGCACCTCGCATTGCCCGGTCAGCCAGGCACTGCCATCGCTGGGCGCTCCCACGTAGCTGTCGTTTTCACAGTCTTCGACCCATTCGTAGACGTTGCCATGCATGTCATACACGCCGAACGCATTGGGCGCATAGCTGCCGGCCGGCGCGGTGTAGCTGTAGCCATCGGCCGGCCCGTAGGTGTTGGCGTGCTTGGCGATGCTGTATTCCTTGCCCTCGTCGAACGGGAACGGGAAGGGCCCGGAGGTGCCGCCACGGGCGGCGTACTCGCGCAGGGATTCGCTGACCATGCGGTACTGCTTGCCGGTTTTCTTCGACAGCCAAGCGACATAGGCGCGGGCTTCGGCAAAGTCCATGCACACGGCCGGATGTTTGGCGCTTATCTTGTAGGTGGGCTTGCCAGCCGTGCATTTGCGGCCAGGGCGGTCGTCGCCGTCGGGCATTTTGTAGCCGGTTTCTTGCAGGTAGCTGTCCCATTCGCCGGCCAACACCTGGAAGCGGCTGATGGCCACGGGTTTGGCGAAGGTCACGTCATGGATCGGGCCTTCATCGGGCTGGCGGCCGACTTCATCATCCGGGGTGCCCATTTTGAAGGTGCCGGTGGGCAGCACCACCATTTCCGGGCAGTTCTTGCAGTCCTTGAACACGGTGCCGGGCTTGGGCGGCGTGGCGGCCTGGGCGGACGGTGCCAGGCAGGCGATCAATGCCGTCAGCGCCAGGGACTTGAGCAGCGTTGGGGTGAGCGGTTCATCGTTCATGAGTCGTCTCGTGGGCAAGAAAAAAGGGGATCAGAGGGCTTTGTCGAGCAGGGCCAGGAAGCGGTCGACCTCATCTTCGGTATTGAGCAGGCCCGGCGCGGTACGCACCACCGGGCCGACGTCGCGGTTCACCGCGTCGCTGACCACGCGGTTACGCATCAGGTAGGCGGCCACCTTGTCGCTGTCCTGGCCCTTGACCCGGAAGAAGCTGAAACCGGCCGACAGCTGCGGGTTGGCCGGGGTGACCAGCTCGATGTTCGGTCGCGCCTGCAAGCGCTCCTTGAGATAGGAGTTGAGGCTGTGGATGCGCTGCTGAACCTCGGCCTTGCCCAATTGCAGGTGCAGCTTGAAGGCCTCGTCCAGCGCCCAGCGATGCTCAAAGGCGTGATAGCCGCCGGGGGAGAAGGTGGTGGCGAAATCGGTGTCTTCGGAAAACGTCGGCATGCTCGGGGTGAGGGTGGTCACTTGCTCCGATGCGGCGCACACCAGGCCAGTGCCCCGTGGGCCGAACATCCATTTATGGGTGCCGGCGATAAAGAAGTCGCAGTGCATGTCCGGGAAGGCCAGGTCTTCGACGCCGAAGCCATGCACGCCATCGACCACGTAGAGGATCCGATCCTTTTCTTCGCGCCCCTGGTTGTGGCGCTTGACCAGTTGCCCGATTTCAGCGATCGGCAGCTTCACGCCGCTGCCCGACTGCACCCAGGTCATGCCCAGTACTCGGGTATTGGGGCGAATGTTGCGCTCGATGGCCGTCAGCACTTCATCGACCGACACGTGGTGGGCGTTGGCGAACAGCTTGATCTTGCGCACCTGGGTGCCGTCACGCTGGGTGCGCAACGCGAGGATGCTGTCGGTGGAAAAGTGCTCGTGCTCGGTGGTGAGGATTTCCTGGTCGGGGCGCACGTGGATGCCGCCGTAGATCATAGCCAGGCCCTCGGTGGTGCTGCCGGTGAGGGCGATCTGGCCGGGTTTGGCTTGCAGATAGCGGCCGGCCCAGTCACGCACCTGGCCTTCGCGTTTCCAGGGTTCCTGCAGGTCCCAGTCCATGGTCAGGCCGGGGTTGCGGTCAAGGGCGGCGCGGTGGCGCTCGATGGCTTCGCGCACGGGCCTTGGGTGCGAGGTGATCAGGAAGTTGGAGAAATGGATGTAGTTCGGATCCTGGTCGAACAGTTGGCGCAGGCCGGCCCATTTATCGACGGGGGCCTTGGCGCTAGCCGCCTGCACGTGCAGGCTGGTGCCCAGCGGCAGGCTGGCGGCGAGGATGCCGGCCTGTTTGAGAAAGGTGCGACGGTCGGTCATGGCGTTTGCTCGCTTGGCAGCACACCAGGCTTGGCGGACTTTTGCACCTGCTCCCACACCCGCAGGAAATTGCCGCCCCACAACTTGGCGATATCGGCTTCGGAGTAGCCGCGGGTGATCAGTTCGGCGGTCACGTTGCGCACTTCACTGACATCGTTCCAGCCCTTGACGCCGCCGCCTTCGTTGAAGTCCGAGGCAATGCCGACGTGGTCGATACCGATCTTGCGCACGGTGTAGTCAATGGCGTCTCCCAGGTCCTTGAGGCTGGCCTTGGGTTCTTCTTCGAGAATGGCGTAGAGCTCGCTGGCGTACTCGCCGAACTTCTGCTCCGGCCAGGCAGCGATGATCGGGTCGCCGGGCATCAGGGCCATCGCCAGGTTGGGCAGGGGTGGCAGGTCGAAACGCGCGCGCAAGGTATTGAGCTTGTCCTGGATCGGCTGGCTCAACGGGCGCAGATACCCGCCGAAGGCCACCACTTGCACCACGCCGCCACTGTTCTTGATCAGTTGCAGTTCTTTGTCGCTGAGGTTGCGCGGGATATCCACCGAGGCCCGCGGCGCGGAGTGGGAGGCGACCATGGGGGTGCGGCTAAGCTGGGCGACTTGTTCGAGGGCGGTGGTCGACATTTGCGAGACGTCGATGATCACGCCCAGGTCGTTCAGGCGCTGCACTGCTTGCTTGCCGATGGCCGAGAGGCCGCCGAGGGCATCCGGCGAATCATTGAAAAACGGCAACGGGCGCGAGGAGTCGGCCCAGCTGTTGTTGCCGATGTAGCTGAAGCCGAACATGCGCATGCCGCGCGCCGTCCACATGTCCAGCAGGTTCAGATCATTGCCCAGGGGGTAGGCGTTGAGCATGCTGATAAAAATCGCAAACTTGCCCTCGCCATGCAGGCGGCGCAAATCGGCCGGGGTGTAGGCGATGCCCACCTGGTTGGGGAAGTCGCGGACCATGCCGGCGATGATCTTGTAGCGCACCTCTTGCTGGTGCCGGGCTTCGTCGACAAAACCTGCGGTGGGTTTGTGTGGTGCATTGGGGCCATTCCACAGCTCGGGCCAGCCGAAAATCGTCAGCGCCGCCCCCGACAGGCGCCCGCGACTGGCCTTGGCCAGGTCGAACTGGCCGCTGCCGTCCTTGTCTGCTTCATGGCCGGCGGTGCCGAAGTCCAGGGGCACGGTGATATGGCTGTCGAACGACAGCAGGCGGTCCTGCAATTCATTGGCCTGCTTGATCACTTCCAGCGGGTAGCCGGCATTGCCGCCAAACCAGTGATCCCAGGCCAGGCCTGCGCCGGCAGCAATGGCCAGGGCCAAGGGCAGGCCGATGTATAGAGCCTTTTTCGAACGTGGTTTTGTCATTGCCATCTCAGTCGGTTCGCCTTTGAGGTGCAGGCGCAAGGGGCCTTTGCTATCTGGGGAGAACGAGCGCAGGACCGGGAAATTTAAGCGCGGCCCCTACAGTAAATTTGCCGCCCGGCTAAACGTTCTAGCTTGGATAAAGCCTGCTCCAGGGCTGACACAGGTAGGAACATGACGATTTCTCGACGAGGGTTTATCGCAGGCCTGGCGCTGACCGGCGCCGCCGTACCTGCTGCCTTTTATGCCCATCGCGAGTTGACGCGTGAGGAATTTCCCATCACTCCCGAGGAAGCCACGGTGGACCTGGCGGACACCGCCGGCCAGCAGTTGGCGAACAGCCTGCGCGGGATCTGGAGCCTGCGCCTGGAAGGGCGTGACGCCGGGCTGCAAGGCTTGCCCCTCGACGGTCTGGAACTGTTTCTTGATATTGCACCGCGCGGCCGGGGCGTGCGTGGCTACCTGGACACCGCTGGCCAACTGCGTGGGCAGGGTGAGCCGCGCTATCAGGTGCTGGGTGACCTGGCGCCGGGCGACGCGGCGCTGTTGTACTGGCGCCTGATCGACCGCGACGCGCCGGACGGCATGCCGGCCTATGAATTGACGATGCGCCTGGATGAAGTCTGGGGCAGCTTCGGCAATGCCGGCAGCGGCACCCTCAGCGGGCAGATTCTCAATCTCGACCGGCCCCTGGCGCTGCTGGAGCTGGATAACCGGTTTGTCGCCACCAAACAGCTGTTCCCCGAAGCCCGCGAACGCATCGGCCTCAACCCGGCGCTGCTGGCATGGTTGATTGCCCCCGAACACCGCCTGTTCCACCAGCTCTGGCACGCCTCGCGGGACCAGTGGCACAAGCTCCCCGAAGACAAGCGCAACGCCCTGCGCGGCATCGGTTGGCAGCCCGGGCCACGGGACCAAGAGCGCGATGCCCGTGGCCCGCGCAAGGACCGCAATGGCTCGGGTATCGATTTTTTCTTTATGCATCGGCATATGCTCGGTACGGCGCGCTCCCTGCAGGACTTGCCGTCCTGGCCGCGCTTCCCCCAGCCGCAGCCCGAGCTTGAGCGTGATCGCCAGGGCTTCGCGCGCTACTTTGACAATCACGATGGCTTCGCACTGCCACCGACCTGGATGGCCAGTGGCGACGAGCAGTACAGCCAGTGGGTCAGTGATATCAAGGCTTGCGAGACCTATCACAGCAACTTCCAGGTGTGGGAGTCGCAGTACCGCGACCCGCGTTACCTGGCCAGGTTGACCCTGGGCCAGTTCGGCTCGGAGGTTGAGCTGGGGCTGCACGATTGGCTGCACATGCGCTGGGCGTCGGTGCCGCGCGACCCTTCCAACGGCGCACCGGTGCCCTTTGCGCGCGATCCAGCGGATTTTTCGGCGCGGTGGTATGAGCCTGAAAATGACTTTTTGGGCGACCCGTTTTCCTCCCATGTGAACCCGGTGTTCTGGCATTTCCACGGTTGGATCGATGACCGGCTGGAGGACTGGTTCCGCGCCCATCAGCGCTTTAATCCGGGTGAGCTGAGCCGCCTGGAGGTCAACGGTGTGCCATGGTTTGCGCCAGGGCGCTGGGTCGAGGTGGGTGATCCATGGCTGGGGCCGGATACCCACGGTTGCAGCACCACCCCGGGATTGCAGATGGGGCGCACGGTGGAGATGGATCCGGAAACCATGAAGCTGGCGTTGCGCATCACCTTCGGCGCTGATGATGACAAGTTGCAGGACTTGTTCCGCAAGGTGCCGAAGCGGCCGTGGTATGCGCGGCATTTGAAGGTCAGGGAGCGGACGATTTGACCTGTCCGATCAACGTCAAACGGTAGGCGCTGGCTTGCCGTCGATGGCAATGGCGATGGGGCAGGCAACATCGCCGGCAAGCCAGTTCCCACATTAGATCCTCATCGTTAAAGATCAGACGCCTGCCACCCCCCTCCCAGTGCCTTGTACAGGGCAATACTCGCCCCCAGCCGTGCCTGGCGCAGTTGCACGTTCAAATCCTGGGCGGCATACAGCGTGCGCTGGGTTTCCAGTACGGTAAGCAAGTCCTCCGCGCCAGCCTCATAGCGGCTCTGGGCGATACGGAAGGCTGTCTGTGCCTGGTCCAGTTCTTCATGCTGCCACTGGCGCTGCTCGTCCAGTCGGCGAATGCTGCTCAGGGCCTTTTCTACATCGGCAAAGCCATTGATGATCGCGCCGCGATAGGTTTGCAGCAGCTCATCCTGGCGTGCCGTGGCCTTGTCGCGTTCGGCGCTGAGGCGGCCGTTGTTGAAAATCGGTGCGATCAGCCCGCCCGTGAGGTTGTAGAACGGGTTGCGCAGCATATCGCCAGCACGGTTGGCGCCCGAGCCCAGGTTGGCGCTGAGGGTCACGCTGGGCAGCATGGCGGCGCGGGCGACGATGATGTCGGCCTGGGCGGCCGCCAGTTGCGCTTCGGCGCTGGCAATGTCCGGGCGGCGGCTGAGCAGGTCGCTGGGTACGCCGGCGGCGATGCTTGGCCAGCGCAGTTGCTCAAAGGCCTGGGGCGTCAGTTGCAGCGTCTGCACCGGTTGGCCGAGCAGGGCGGCCAGGCTGATCCGTGCGGCTTCGGTCCGCTGGCGTACCTCGGGCAGTTGGCGTTGCTGCGCGGCGACCAGGCTCTTTTGCTGGGCCAGTTCCAGTTGGGTGGCAGAGCCCGCGTCATGCCGGGTCTGTACCAGCTTGAGCACGTTCTGCGCATTGGCCAGGTTGAGCTCGGCGATGCGTTGTTGCTCGTGCAGGGCCAGGAGCTGGGTGTAGGTGGTGGCCACGCCGCTGAGCAGGGTCAATTCCACCGTGGCGCGCTCGAATTCGCTGGCGCGCACCGCCAGTTCAGCACTGTCGCGAGCGGCGCGCTTGCCGCCCCAGAAGTCGATTTCGTAGGTGGCCGTCAGGCTGGCATTGAAATAATCCACCGCGTCATTGTTGTTGTCGGCATCCAGTTCGCTGTAGCCGTTGCCGCGCAGCAGTTTCTGGCGGTTGGCGTTGAGCCCGCCCTTGAGTTCGGGCAGCAGCGGCGCGCCGGCCACCACGGCGCCGGCCTGGGCCTGGCGCACCCGGGCCATGGCGCTGGCCAGGTCGTAGCTGCCGGTGCGGGCCTGTTCGATCAGTTGGTCGAGCTGCGGGCTGGCAAAGGCCTTCCACCATTGCTGGTTGACGTGCAGAGCGTTGGCCTGGCTTGCCGTGTCCCAGGCCGGCGGCGGCTGCAGGCCGCTGGCCGGGCGCTGCGCCGGGCTGCTGCACGCGGCCAGCAGCAGGCTGGCGGCAACGAGGGTCAAGTGCGCTTTCATAGGGCGATCATTCACTGGTAAGGGCCGTGACCGGGTCGAGCCGGGCTGCTTTGCGGGCCGGCATAAAGCCGAAGATGACGCCGGTGACCAGCGCGCAGGCGAAGGCGCCCAGGGCTGCGGGCAGCGAGAAGGCGACGGCCACGCTGCTGAGGATCAGCGCGCCACCGACCAGCAGGGCCAGGCCGATCCCGGCCACCCCGCCGACCACCGTGAGCATCACCGCTTCGGTGAGGAACTGGCGCAGGATGTCGCGCTGCCGGGCGCCAGTGGCCATGCGGATGCCGATTTCCCGGGTGCGTTCGCGCACGGTCATCAGCATGATGTTCATCACGCCGATGCCGCCCACCAGCAGCGAAATGGCGGCAATCGAGCCGAGCATCAGCGACAGGGTGTTCTGGGTCCGGGCCTCGGCCTGGATCATCGCGGCGTTGTTGGTCAGTTCAAAATCCCGCTTGCCGTTGTGCAGGCGCAGCAGCAACTGGTCGATGGCTTTTTCCGCTTCATGCACCTTGCGCGCGTCGGCGGCGGCAATCACCACGTATTCAGGGTTATAGGTGCCGAACAGGCGAATACTCGCGGCAGAGTAGGGGATGGCGATACGGTCGTCGCTGTCCTTGTCGCCGGAGCTGGCGCCTTTTTCGGCAAGCACGCCGATCACCTGGAACGGCACGTTTTCGATCAGGATGTATTGGCCGATGGGGCTGGGCAGGTCCTTGAACAGCTTGTCGCGCACCCGTTTGCCAATCACCGCGACGGTAGCGGCGGCGCGTTCGTCAGTCTCGGTGAAGTAGCTGCCCTCGACCACTGGCCAGTTGAAGATCGTCGGGAAGTTGGTGTCGTTGCCGCCGACATAGGCCATGTGGTCGACATTGCCGAAACGCACCCCGGCCTCCGCGCCATTGACCGGCATGATGCGCTTGACCTGGGGCAGGGCGGCCATGGCGGCGACGTCGTTCATGGTGATAATGCCGGGCGGCGTACGTGGGTTGGGCGCCGAGCCGCTGACATACAGGATGTTGGAGCCAAAGGCGCCCATCTGCGCCATGACCTGGCGTTTGCTGCCTTCGCCCACGGCCAGCATCACCACTACCGAGGCCACGCCGATAATGATCCCCAGCAGGGTCAGGGCCGTGCGGAAGCGGTTGATCCACATGACCCGCCAGGCCGCCTGCACCGCGTCCACCAGTTCAGCCTTCCAGGCGCCGTTGTGCTCGGCGCCGTCGGCCAGGCGTTGGCGCAGGTCCACCGCTTGCAGGGCCTTGGGGTTGGCTTCAGTGGCGGGCTGGTTGTGGGTGTTGGGGGTGTCGCTGATGATCAGGCCGTCGCGGATCTCGATGATGCGCTTGGCCCGCGCCGCCACTTCGCGGTCGTGGGTGATCAGGATCACCACGTGGCCCTGGCTCGCCAGTTCGTCGAGCAGGGTCATGACCTCGGCGCCGCTATGGCTGTCGAGGGCGCCGGTAGGTTCGTCGGCGAGGATGATATGCCCGCCGTTCATCAAGGCCCGGGCAATCGACACCCGTTGCTGCTGGCCGCCGGACAACTGGTGCGGGCGGTTGCCGGTGCGCCCGGCCAGCCCCAGGCGGGTCAGTAGGGCGGCGGCGCGGGCGTGGCGTTCGGCGGCCGGTGTGCCGGCATAGATCGCCGGCATCTCGACGTTTTCCTGGGCCGAGCCGGACGGGATCAGGTGGTAGCCCTGGAACACAAAGCCAAAGGCCTCGCGGCGCAGCCAGGCCAGTTCGTCGGTGTCCAGTTGGGCGACGTTTTCCCCGGCGAACAGGTACTGGCCGACGGTGGGGCGGTCGAGGCAGCCGAGGATATTCATCAGGGTCGACTTGCCTGAGCCGGAGGCCCCGACAATCGCCACGAATTCCCCGGCATGGATCGACAGGTCGATCCCGCGCAGCACATCGACCTGGGGCGCATCACCGCCCCCGTAGGATTTGCGGATGTCCCGAAGTTCGATCAGCGGCGTCAACATTCAGCCTCCGCTGCTGTCGGCGGGGCCGATCAGCAGATGATCGCCTTCGTTCAGGCCGTCGAGGATCTGGATGCGCAGGCGATCGCTGATACCCACCCGCACCTCACGGTCTTCGATGCTGCCGTCCTTGGCCACCACGCGGGCCAGTTGCATGTCGGGGCGGGTGCTGCCCTGCAGGGCAGCGACGGGCGCGGTCAGCGCATCGGTGACGCGGCTGGCGACGAAAAACACCTGGGCGGTCATTTCCGCCATCAGTGCGTTGTCGGCGTTGTCCACATCCAGCAGCACGGTGTACAGCACCACCCGGCCGCTGCCGCTCTTGCTCGAACTGCTGGGGCTGCCGCCGCCCTGGCTGGTTTCGTTGAGGGGCTTGGGCGGCACCGGCAGGATCTGGCGCACGGTGCTGGTCCAGCGCCGGTTGCCACCGCTTAGGGTGGTGAAATAGGCCTGCATGCCCGGTTTGACATGGCCGATATCGGCTTCCGAGACTTCCGCCCACACGGTCATCGGCGACAGGTTGGCAATGCGCAGGATCAGCGGCGTCTGCTGCTGGCTGTTGAGGGTCTGGCCTTCGCGGGCATCCACGGCCACCACGGTGCCGGAGATCGGCGCATAGATGCGCGTGTAGCCCAGTTCAGCCTGATCAACCCGCAGCGTGGCCTGGGCCTGGCTGATCTGCGCCTTGAACATGTTGATGCGTGCCTGGGTAGCGTCCAGTTCGGCCTGGGCGGTTTGCACGTCTTCATCGCGGGTGGCGCCACCGGCGGCCAGGCGTTGCTGGCGCTGGTACTTCTGCTGCGCCAGGCGGTGCTGCGCGTGCTGTTCCTGCAGTTGGGCCTGCAAGTTGGCGATGGAGTAACGGGTGGCGTCGAGCTTGGCTTGTTGGGTGGCGGGGTCGATCTCTACCAGCAGGTCGCCTTCCTTGACCTGGGCGCCGGCTTCGACGTGAATCTTGCGGATCTGCCCGGAGGCCTGGGCGCCGACATCCACGTAACGCCGCGGTTGCAGGGTGCCGAGGGCGGTCACACTGCTTTCGATATCGCCCCGGTGTACTTGCAGGGTGGCAAATTTATCCCGGCCGGGCGGGATCAGTTGCCAGGCGGCGAACGCGGCCACGGGGATCAGGCAAAGTGCTGCCAGCAGAGCGCGCCGGGTGTGTCGGGGACGGTTCATGCACGGGTTCCAGCCAGGAAAGTTCGGACCGCAGCTCAATCGCCCACAAGGGCAGAGACAGGCGCGGCAAGCTGTCAGGTAAACGAGGTATTTGCCCTGAAATTTAAGTGCTTACACACGCCGTTACAGCTGGGCGAAACGCCAGTATTGGACGTTGTGTGTAGGACTTTTCAAATCTACATGAGAATTACTATAAATTAGACGGCCTCAAACTGCCATCACCGCATTGCCCGCGTCGGCGGCTCCGCGCCTGCCAGGGTGAATCCAGTGCGGGGCTTAAATTTTTTTTCATGGTCCTCGTTTCCTATCAACACATGGCCTGTTGTTCAGCAGGTCGCCCAGGCTTTCCGCCCCATCGCCACGGGGCTTATCCAGAGGACACTGGAATGACACAGGCAATTGCATCGCCCGCGGTTCACGACCTGATCGGTATTGGTTTCGGTCCCTCGAACCTGGCGCTGGCCATCGCCCTGCAAGAGCGCGAGAAAGCCCAGGGTAAGCTCGATGTGCTGTTTCTCGACAAGCAGGCCGACTACCGCTGGCACGGCAATACCCTGGTGAGCCAGAGCGAGCTGCAGATTTCCTTCCTCAAGGACCTGGTGACCCTGCGCAACCCCACCAGCCCGTACTCTTTCGTCAATTACCTGAAGGCCCACGGGCGCCTGGTGGACTTTATCAACCTGGGCACCTTCTACCCGTGCCGCATGGAGTACAACGACTACCTGCGCTGGGTCGCCGGGCAATTTACCGAGCAAAGCCGCTATGGCGAGGAAGTGCTGGCCATCGAGCCGATCCTGCATCAGCAGCAGGTCGAGGCGCTGCGGGTGATCTCCCGCGATGCCCATGGCGAGCAACTGGTGCGCACCGCACGTTCGGTGGTGGTCAGCGCCGGTGGCACGCCACGGATTCCCGAGGCGTTCAAGGCGCTCAAGGATGACGGGCGGGTGTTCCACCATTCCCAGTACCTGGCGCGCATGGCCCAGCAGCCGTGTGTCGAGGGCAAGCCGATGCGCATTGCAATCATCGGCGGTGGGCAGAGCGCGGCCGAAGCGTTTATCGACCTGAACGACAGCTTCCCCTCGGTGCAGGTGGACATCATCCTGCGCGGCTCGGCCCTCAAGCCTGCCGATGACAGCCCGTTCGTCAACGAAGTGTTCTCCCCGGAGTTCACCGACCTGGTGTTCCAGCAGCCCAGCAGCGAGCGCGAACGCCTGGTCAACGAGTACCACAACACCAACTATTCGGTGGTGGACCTGGACCTGATCGAGCGCATCTACGGGATTTTCTACCGGCAGAAAGTCTCCGGCATCGCCCGCCACGCATTCCGCACCCTGACCACCGTGGAAAAAGCCAGCGCCGGGCCCTTGGGCATCGAGTTGCTGGTACGTCACAACGCCACCGGTGAGACCGTGATCAACCACTACGATGCGGTGGTCCTGGCCACAGGTTATGAACGGCAGATGCATCGCCAGTTGCTGGCGCCGCTGGAGGCCTATATGGGTGACTTTGAAGTCAGCCGCGATTACCGCGTGGTCACCGACGAGCGCTGCAAGGCGGGCATCTACATGCAGGGTTTCAGCCAGGCCAGCCATGGCTTGAGCGATACGTTGCTGTCGATCCTGCCGATTCGCGCCGATGAGATTGCTGCCTCGCTGCACGAGCATGACCGCAGCCTGGGCCAGGCGCGCTCGGTGCGTGATGTGCTGCTGGCCACCGCGAGCTGACAGCGTTGCAGATCGTTCCCGCGCCCGCGGGAGCGATGCCTGGCTGAACCCTGGCTGAAGAACCCGGCGATTCGCCGCACTGTCACTTTCCTCCCGCAGACTGCGGGCGTAAGCTGCGCCGGTTTTCAACCATAGCGCAGACCTTCGTGAACAGACTTTCGAGTGACAGTTGTCGACCAGGCTTGGCCAGCTGACGCGCATCCCCGTGCCGTTGCCTCGCCGATAAAGCGAGAAGCGGTCTTTGGGTAGCGAACCGTCCGGTTCCTGCCTGATCCCCCTTTTTTCGACGCTGATTCTGCGGGCAATCAAAGGGAGATTCATCATGCAAGCCCTCAACAATATCAATCTGGATTCCCTGATCGACACCGTGGTCAGCCTCAGCGCGGCTTTCATCCTGGGTGGGCTGATCGGCTTTGAGCGCCAGTTTCGCCAGCGCACGGCGGGGCTGCGCACCAACGTGCTGGTGGCGGTGGGGGCGGCGATCTTTGTCGACATGGCCAACCGCCTGGCCGGGGCCGAAGGGGCGGTGCGGGTGGTGGCGTATGTGGTGTCCGGGATTGGCTTTCTCGGCGCCGGGGTGATCATGCGCGAGGAGGGCAATGTACGCGGGCTCAATACGGCGGCCACGCTGTGGACTTCCGCCGCCGTGGGCGCCTGCGCCGGCGCCGACCTGATCCTCGAGGCGTTCCTGGGTACCTGTTTTGTGCTGGCGGCCAACACCTTGCTGCGGCCGATCGTCAATAACATCAACCGCCAGCCTTTGGATGTGGTGTCGGCGGAGGTCACCAATATCCTCTACGTGATCGCCCGGCGCGCCCAGCAGCAGGCGGTGATGGCCTTGCTCGAATCGGAACTGGCGCGCTGCAACTACCCGGCCAGTGATGTCGACGTACGGCCATTTGGCACTGAGGAGGTGGAAATCGAGGCGACGCTGGCGGCCAACTCGGTCGACGGTGACGAACTGGACGCCCTGGTGGCGCGGATCTCGCAGTCGACCCTTGTGGTGCAGGCCTTCTGGAGCCCCAGCACCACCGACTGAAGCAAACCCTGCATCCCCCAAAAAGCCGCCTCCTGTCATAGGGGGCGGCTTTTTTTATTGAATTTGACTACGCTTTTGGAAGGATTAATCCTACAAGTGCGCCGGATTTTCCCTTCGGGCGAAACATCATTCCGTTGTTAATGTTGCGCCGTTGCACCTAACCAAATTCCGTTGAAACGTTCTGTGTAGACAGTGCCGCTGGTCGGAACTGGTATTTCTCACAGGTACAGGGGTTTCGTGTGATGTGTAAGGGTGTTGGCGCCCCTGAAATGAGTGGTCGCCAATGAAGCAACTAAACAATCGTGGTGTCTTCCCAGGGAGCCGCATGAGCAAAGCGCTAATCGTGGATGATCATCCGTTCATTCGTTCTACCGTCAAATACCTGTTGCGCCAGGAGGGCTTCGAGAAGATTTTCGAAGCTGCCAACGGTGCCGACGCCTTACAGATTGCCAGGGAGGAGCGACCGGACCTGGTCATCCTCGACCTGGCCATGCCCAAGTTGGGCGGGCTGGAGGTCATCAGCCGGATCAAGGCATTGGGCCTGCCCTGTAAAATCCTGGTGCTGACCTCCTATCTGGCAGTGTTCTTTTCCACTCGTTGCATGCGCGCCGGGGCGATGGGCTTTGTCGCGAAAACCGGTGAACTCGATGAGCTGCAAAAAGCCATCAAGGCCGTCATGTCCAACTACAGCTGCTTCCCCAGCCTGCCCACCAGTTCGGTGCGCAAAGACGACTTGCAAACCACTGAACAGCAACTGGTAGAGGCACTTTCCGACCGCGAACTGATGGTGCTGCAAAAGCTCGCCCTGGGCCTGGGGAACAATGAAATCGCCAAGGACATGCTGTTGAGTCACAAGACCATCAGCACCTATAAAACCCGGTTGAAGGAGAAACTGCGCATGTCTTCGGTGGTGCATTTATCCAAGTTCGCCCAGCGCAATCATCTGATCTGAAATGTCGACCTCTCTGGGCAAGTGGCTCGCCGTACTCTGGCTGGCGGGCCTGTCACTCACCGTCAACGTGGCTCTGGGCGAGCCACAGGCTTTGCATCTGTTGGGGCATTCGAGCCTGGAAGCGCCGCAGGTGAACCTCAATGAGGCGGACTGGCGCTGGTTGCGCCAGCGCCGCACGTTGGTGATGGGGGTTTCCGCTCCCGACTACGCGCCCTTTGATCTGACGAATAACAACGACGAACTGGAGGGGATTACCGCCGATTATGCGGCGTTGATCGCCCTGGCCCTCAACGTCAAGGTCCAGGTGCAGCGCTATGAGCACCGCGACGAAGCCATCGCCGCCCTCAAGCACGCGGAGGTGGACTTTGTAGGCACGGCCAACGGCTACGAGGCGGCGGACGGCCAGTTGAAGCTGTCGCGCTCCTACGCCAATGACCAGCCGATCCTGGTGACGCGGGTGGGCGATAGCCAGTCGCTGACGGCCGACCTGGACGGCAAGCGCCTGTCCATGCTTTATCACTACATGCAGCCCGGTGCAGTCGCGGCCTTCTACCCCAATGCTTCATTGCATATCTATCCGTCGGCCTTCGAGGCGATTGGCGCAGTGGCCTTTGGCCAGGCGGACGTCTACCTGGGCGATGCAATCAGCACCAACTATCTGATCAATAAAAATCATCTCAATAACGTGCGCATGGCGGACTTTTCCAGCCTGGAGGTCAACCCCTTTGCGTTCGCGCTCGCCGGCGACAATGAGCGGCTGCTGCGTATTGTCAATGCGGTGCTGGAGGTGATCCCCGCCAATGAGCAGATGGAGATCCTGCGCCGCTGGAGCGCCGGTAACCTGGGGGTGGTCGGCCGCGAACGCCTGCGCCTGAGCGCCAGTGAGCAACGCTGGCTGGACAAGCACCCACGGGTCAGGGTCACGGCGCTCGACAAATTCCTGCCGCTGTCATTTTTCAACGACCGTGGGCAGTTCCAGGGCTTGAGTGCCGAGGTACTGGCGCAGGTCAGCTTGCGCACCGGCTTGAAGTTCGACGTGATACGCGGCGGTTCGCTGCCGCGCCAAGTCGAGCAGGTCAGCGAGGGCGACGCGGACATGATCGCGCTGATTACCCCAAGCATGTCCCGGGAGGACAAGATCCGCTTTACCCGGCCTTACCTGAGCAACCCGTTCGTGCTGGTCACCCGCGACGATGAGCGCAGCCCGATCACCATGGAAGATATGACAGGTAAGCGCCTGGCGGTGATTCGCAGCAGCGTACAGCGGGAAATCATCAGCCGGGAATACCCCCAAATCATCCTGGTAGACGTCGACGGCCCCGCCGAGGCCATGGCCCTGGTGGCCAGTGCCGGGGTCGATGCGTCGGTCAATGCGCTGATGATTGCGCGTTACATGATTGCCCATAAATACCGTGATCGCCTGCGTATCACCAGTACCGTGGGCGCGCAGCCAGCGCGTATCGCCTTTGGCGTGGGGCGCGGCCAGTTGGAGCTGTATTCGATCCTGGAAAAGGCGCTGCTGAGCATCTCTCCCCAGGAAATGGACGAGTTGACCAACCACTGGCGCAGCGAAGTGGTGATCGACGACAGTTACTGGCTGCGCCACCGCGACACGATTATCCAGGGGTTTGCGCTGGCCGCGCTGCTGTTGGCGCTCACCCTGGGTTGGGCCATTTACCTGCGCAGCCTGATACGCAAGCGCGGCCAGGCCGAGCGCGCGCTGAGCGACCAGATGCGCTTTATGAGCGTGCTGATCGACGGCACGCCGCACCCGATCTATGTGCGCGACCGCATGGGCCGGTTGATGGCGTGCAACAGCGCCTACCTGAATGTATTCGGCTTTTGCCTTGAAGATGTGATCGGCAAGACCGTGGTCGAGACCGACACCGGCAACCAGCCCCAGTCCCAGTCCTACCATGAAGACTACTTGCGCCTGATGGAGCGCGGCGAGCCGCAGATTCACGACCGTGTCCTCAAGGTGCCTGGGGGCGCGACCCTGACCATTTACCACTGGATGCTGCCGTACCGCGACGGTGACGAGAAGGTCGTGGGCATGATTGCCGGCTGGGTCGATGTCAGTGAACGCCAGCGCTTGCTGGGGCAATTGCAGGAGGCCAAGGAGGGTGCCGACGCTGCCAACCGGGCCAAGACCACGTTCCTGGCGACCATGAGCCATGAAATCCGCACGCCGATGAACGCGGTGATCGGCATGATCGAGCTGGCGTTGAAAAATGCCGAGCAGGGGCGGATCGACCATGATGCCCTGGCCGTGGCCTCCGACGCTTCGCGGGGCATGCTGGAATTGATCGGCGATATTCTCGACATTGCGCGCATCGAGTCCGGCCACCTGTCCCTGGCCCTGGAGCCATCGAACCTGCGTGAGTTGCTGACCTCGGTGGCGCGCATCTTCGAAGGGCTGGCGCGGACCAAGGGCCTGGTGTTGCAGGTGGCACTGGACCCGCTGCTTGACCGGCATGTACTGATCGATCCGCTGCGCTTCAAGCAGGTGGTTTCCAACCTGTTGAGCAACGCCATCAAGTTCACCGCCCAGGGCCATGTGCGCTTGAGCTGCAGTGGCTCGCCTGCGGTTGCCAATGGTTATCTGAGCCTGCGGCTGGTGGTGGAAGACACGGGGGTAGGCATCAGCGTCGAGGACCAGATGCGCCTGTTCAACCCGTTTGTCCAGGGGCGCAATACCGACCAGTCGGCGCGCAGTGGCTCTGGCCTGGGGCTGGTGATCAGCCGCAGCCTGTGTGAAATGATGGGTGGCCAACTGAAGTTGAGCAGTGTGCTGGGGCAGGGTACTCGCGTGGAGGTCACGTTGGCCCTGGCCGTGGCGTCTGCTGCCGCGGCCCATCACGAGCCGGCCGCTCTGGATGCTCCGCCGGCCCATAGGTTGAATATCCTGGTGGTGGATGACTACCCGGCCAATCGCCAATTGCTGACCCGCCAACTGAGCTTCCTGGGGCACCGCATCACTACGGCCGAAGATGGTGTGCAGGGCCTGGAGTACTGGCGGGCCGAGCGCTTCGATGGGGTGATCACCGATTGTAATATGCCACTGAAAAACGGCTATGACCTGGCGCGGGAAATTCGTGCCGACGAGCGTGCCCGTGGCCTGGCGCCTTGCCTGTTGCTGGGGTTTACCGCCAATGCCCAGCCCGAGGAAACCGAGCGTTGCCTGGCGGCGGGGATGGACGGTTGCCTGTTCAAGCCGACTGGCCTCGACGACCTGCATGCGGCGCTGGCTTCGCGTACGGCCCTGCCTTCGGTCAACGAGCCGCAGGCGGCCGAGGCGATCCAGACGATCGATCTGGGCCGCTTGCTGAAGTTGACCGGTGGCGATATGGACGCGATCAGGGAACTGTTGGGGCCGCTGCTCGACAGCCTCGCCGAAGACCGCACGCAACTGCCGGCCTTGCTGCAACAAAACCACTACGCACAGTTGCATGACCTGGCCCACCGGACCAAGGGCGGGGCGCGCCTGGTTGAGGCGCAGGCGTTGGTGAGCGCCTGTGAGGCCCTGGAAGCCGCCTGTGAACAGCGTGATCGGGAGGCGTTGGCCTTGGCGGTGGCTGGCGTGCAAGCAGCCATTGATCAGTTGCATCAGGCCCTGGCGGACTATTGCAACCGGGCATAAGAGTAGGAACTGCGAGAGTGTTTAGGAGAACTCCTACGTGCAGAGGGAACTACGCTGATTTTGCTATCGAAATATGTCTGAAAAAGTAGGCCGCTCCTTCAAACCACGAGCGCTGCCTGCTCAGGGACCTGCCATGCCCACCAAAGCACTGACCATCCTGATCGCTGATGAACAGCACCTGCAACGCTTGCACCTCGAGAAAATGCTCAACCAACTGGGTTACTACCGGATCGTCCCGGTGCAGACCTTCGATGAAGTGCTGATCCTGACCGATATTCCAGCCGAGCCATTCGATGTGCTGATTATCCATGCGGGCCTGGCCGCCAGCGCGGGTGACGCACTGGCGTTCCAGCAGGTGCGCCATGTGCTGGTCTATGACGACCAGCACAGCGGGGCGCCGGCCTCCCAGGCGATGATGCGTTTGCCGGGGTCGCCCGACAGCCTCACCCTGGAGCACTTCATGGGCATCATCGACCCGCCGTCACCGGCCAGCGGCTTGCGGGTCTTGCCGTGGCTGCGGGAGTTGGCGCGCAGCCCGGCGGTTTAGCTCAGTCCCACTGCGGCGCTATGCCCTTGGGGCTGGTCAGGCGCTGACCGCGCTCAAGGCCTGCGATCTGCGCCATATCGGCTTCGCTCAAGGTCAGTTGCACGGCCTTGAGGTTGCTCTGCAGGTTGGCGCGTTGGGTCGAGGACGGAATCACCGCGTATCCCAGTTGCATGGCCCAGGCCAGGGCCACCTGTGCCGGTGTGGCCTGGTTACGCTCGGCAATCGCCTGGATCACCGGGTCTTTGAGCACCTCGCCGTAGGCCAGGGTCATGTACGAGGTAATCTGGATGCCGTGGCGCGTGGCGAAATCCACCACCTTGCGGTTTTGCAGGTACGGGTGCAGCTCGATCTGGTTGGTGGCGATATTCTCGGCGCCGACGGCGGCGATGGCTTGTTCCATCAGTGCCACGGTGAAGTTGGAAATGCCGATCTGCCGGGTCAGGCCCTGGCGCTTGGCTTCGAGCAACTGCCCCATGAACTGGGCGACGGGCACCTGGTTTTCCGGCGACGGCCAATGGATCAGGGTCAGGTCCAGGTAGTCGGTCTTGAGCTTGCGCAGGCTTTCCTTGAGGCTGGGGATCAACTGGCCTTCGGCAAAATTGGCGATCCAGATCTTGCTGGTGATGAACAGCTCATCGCGGGGGATACCGCTGTCAGCGATAGCCTGGCCGACCTCGGCTTCGTTCTCGTAGATCTGCGCGGTATCGATGACCCGGTAGCCCAGGTCCAGGCCAGTGCTGACGGAATCGATGACCACCTGGCCTTGCAGGCGGAAAGTGCCAAGGCCGAATGCGGGAATAGACATGAGTGACTCCTGTGGTGGCGTGAACAATGGCCTCGAGTATCTGCCCCGGGCCCCCGCGGAAACACCCACGATTGTTCAAATGACTCTTGACCACAAGTCACGAGTCGCCGGCAAGCCCGCTCCTACAGGGTGTTGAGCTGGCGCGCCAGGTCCAGCACCACTTTGCCGCTGCCGACAGTGGGCACCAGGTGGGTAAACGGGATATCGATCATGCGGTTTTCCCGCACCGCCCGCAGGCGCGACAGCACCGGGTCGCGGGTCAGCAACTGGCGTTTACGGCTGGCCGGGGACCATACGGCATCGGCCAGCAGGATCACATCCGGGTCGCTCATCAATAACGTCTCACTGCTGACCGTGACCCGGTATTGATTGATCCCGGCCAACAGGTTGCGCGCGCCGGCGGCGGCCAGCAGGGCAGTGACGAAACCTTGCTGTCCTTCGCTGTCCAGGCCGTTGACTTCACTGTCGAGGTAAAACACCGACAAGGGTGTTGCCGGCTTGGCCAGTGCCCGGGCGCTGGCCAGGTCGGCGTCCAGGGCGGCAATCAGCTCGCGGGCGCGCTGCGGCTTATGCAGCAGGTTGCCCAGGGTTTGCAGGTCTGTGCGGATATGCCCGAAATAATCCAGGGAGTGCCCGGCACAGGCCGATTCCAGCAGATACGAAGCCACGCCATTGCCCGCCAGCCCGGTGCGCGAGGTGATGCCGTCGCCAAAAGCCGTGGCAAACCCGCCCACCACCAGGTCCGGCCTCTGCCCATACAGCACCTCGCTGGCCGGGTAGCGCGGGGCAATCACCGGCACCCCCAAATACTTGCCCTGCTTATGCGCGGCGCCGTTGTCATCCAGGTACGCCACGCCCACCAGCGCCGGGCCGGCGTCCAGGGCCAGCAGCATATCGGCAGCGTGTTGGTTGAGGGCGACAATCCGCGCCGGCGGTGCATGGGGCAGTTGCCAATCCTGCTGGCAGTTGCGGTAGTCGTGCGCAATGGCCGAGGCACTGCACAACAGGGCGATGGCAACGCCTGCCAAACGTTTCATGGATGCTCCCGGATCAACAGTTCCTCGACCACCTCGCCGCCCACCAGGTGCACATCCACCAGGCGCACGGCATCGGCCTTGCTGTGCACTCCATACCAGCAGCGCTGCGGGTACACCGTGAGCACTGGCCCCAGGTTGCAGGGGAACTGGCAATGGGTGCGCGTCAGCAGCACACCGCCAGGCACTTCGATGTGCTGGTGCTCCAAAAGGCGCCGGCGCAGGGTTTTCCACAGTTGCAGGGCGCCACGCTGGGTGCAGCGCGGGCCGGTGCACAGCAGCACATGGTGGGCATGCTCGGGGATACGGGACCAGTCGGGGTGGGTGTCCACCCCGTCGATTTGCGTGATTTCAGTCATCAGAAGCGATACGTGTAACGCACCTCCGTGGTGAACGGCCGGCCCAGGTTGTCGACATTGCTGGAGCGGCTGGTGACGTAGTCGCGGTCGAACAGGTTTTCTACCAGCAGGCTCACGCGGTGTTGATGGGCAGGGTCGAGGTAGCGATAGGCGTCGGCGTCCACCACCGAATAGTGGCCGTATTCGACTCTTTTCGAGCTGATCACATCGTGGATATAGCGGATCGCCGCGCCGGCGCCCCACAGGCGGTTCTGCGACTCGAAACCCACCCGCGAGCGGGCAAAGAAGCTCGGCACGTCATTGAGGGTGACCCCGGCGCGCGATTCGGTCAGGTTGCGGGTCATGTCCGCCTGCAAGCTCCACTGGTCGTTGAGCGCCAGCTTGGCGTCGGCCTCGAAACCGCGCACCTGGATCTGCCCCTGGACGTTGACCCAGTGGCTATCGTCGAGGGTGATCAGGTCGGTGATCTTGCGCTTGAACAGGGTCACGCTGGCGCTGAATTCACGGTCGGCCAGCAGGCCCTTGTAGTCCAGGCCCAGCTCGGCGTTACGGCTTCTTTCCGGCTTGAGGTTGCGGTTGCCCAGCTCGTCGCCGGGTTCATTGACGAACAATTGCTCGGCATTCGGCAGCTTGTAGGCCGTGCCGTACTGGCCGCGCAGGGCCCAGTTGGGGTTGAGGTCGTAGAGCGAGGTGAGCATGCCGACGGTGGCACTGTCGCCGCCGCTCATGGTTTCGTGGCGCACGCCGATGCTCGGATGCCAGTCGGGCAGGGCGTCGATCTGCGGGCGCAGCTGGGTGTACAGGGCGTGGGCCTGGGCCTTGTTGTTGTCGATCACCAGCACGTCGTCCTGGCCCTTGAACCACTGGTTGTCCGAGCCGAACACCAGCACATGGCCGCCCGTAAGCTCAGCCTTGCCTTCGGCCTGCACGCCCCAGTCGGTAAAGCCCCAGTAGTCATTGTGGTTGCGCACCACGGTGCCGCCGTCGGCGGTGTTGTTGACCCTTGAGTAGCGAGTGTCCCAGTCGTTGATATGGCCCTTGAGGAAGTAACTCAGCCGCTCGTTGATGTTTTGCTCGAAGGTCGCTGTGGCAATCTGCTGCACACGGTCGTTGGTGGTCTTGCGGTTGTTGGTGGCGCCGGCAAAGTCCAGGTTGGCGTCGGAGTACTGGTAAAACAGTTCCAGGCGCGAGTCATCGCTAAAAGACTGGATGGCCTTCGCGCCGAGGGTGGTGACTTCGTAGGAGCGTTTCTTGTCGGTGACGTTGCTCATGTCGCGGTTGCGAAAGGGCTGGTAGCCCTCGGACACGTTATGGCTGACATAGGCCAGCAGGCCGAGGTCGCCCAGGCCATTGGTGAAAATCCGCTCGGCCCGGGCATCACCCGTGGTGCCGCCAAAGGTATCGACGCCCAGGTTGGTTTCGCCGGACACCTCACGGGTCTGCGGGGTGCGCGTGACGATATTGATCACGCCCGCCACGGCCTGGGTGCCGAACAACAGGCTCTGGCCACCCTTGAGCACTTCGATGCGCTCCACGGCGTTGGCCGGCAGGGTGTCCAGGTACAGGCCCCCGTACAGGCGGTTGTTCAGGCGTACGCCGTCGAGCAGGATCAGCGTGTCGTCGTTGCGCCCGCCCAGCAGGGAATAGGTGCCGTAGTCGAACGGGCCGTTTTTCGGCGCGACGTAGAAACCGGGGATAAACATCTGCATCGCCCGCGTGATATCGGCGCTGGGGCCGGCGCGTTCGATCTGGGCGCGGGTGACGATCTCGACCTTGCTGCCGTATTGGGCCATGTCGGCCACGGTGGTGGACTCCACCGACGGTGCCAGAATGGTCTGCGGCTTGAGTTCCAGGGCGCTGTTGTCAGCCAGTAGCAGGGGGCTGAACAGGCAACCCAACAGCAGGGTTGGGCCAGAAGTGACGTAACGTTGAAAAATCATAGTCTTCTCGAAAGTATCTTCGCAGAAGCACGCAGGAGAAAGTATCGAGCACACGCCAATACCGGCCCATGCCCGCCCACCGCAGGATTTTGCCAAACACACATTCCAGGCCGGTCTCCGGGCTCTCGCGTATCGAACCCTTCACCTTCCCATGGCGCTCTGGCCACAGTGGTGTGTCGAAGGGGTCACGCGAATACCGTTGCGGGGGCAGCACCGGACTTGCTCGAACGAGCGTACCGGTTTCCCGTTTCACCTCATGCACGGCGGCATGCGGCACCTGAAACAGGGCCGCATCTGAACATTCGCCGGACCGTTCGTCAATGTGCCGAACCGATTGCGCCGCGCCGCGTGCTTGCCTGGGCTCAGCGATTGGCCGCGCGAGGCGGGTAGTGGACGGGGTAGTAGGAGAACAGCAGGTACTCCAGCGGGTTACGGATCATGGAGATGTCCGTACGATCCTTGACGGTTTCCACGCTGTCGTACTGCGCATAGGTGTCGCTCACCAGTTTGGGCCCGTCGTGCGGCCCGTGCATCTGGATGCCGGTCTTGAACTCGGCAGTCACCAGTTCGGGGCTGGGAGTTACGGTCACCGTGCCGACAAAGGCCTTTACCGGTTTGTTGATCAAGCGCTGGAACTGGGCGGCAAAGGAGTTTTCGGCGCCATTGCCGGAGTAGCACACCAGCAGGCGCACGTTGTCGAACTGGCTGGGGTCGATGCCTTTGGCCAGCAGGTGGGCGTGCAGTTGTTCGGGGGTGTGTTCGGCGCCGTCATAGAGGATGGTTGAGCTGGCGCCGGTCAGGCGCTCGGTGACGCTCAGGTCGCGGCCATGGGCGTTGATATTGAGCCGGGGTTTGCCTTTGTATTGGTCTTCAAAGGTAAAGAGGTTGCCTTTGACCAGTTGCATCTTTTCCATCGTGCCCTTCATGACCTGCAGGCGCCGGACCTTCTGGCCATTGGGGGCCTCGACAATGCTGTTGCGGCTGGCGCTCACGGGGGCGCCGACTCGCCTGGCCGCAGGCCGCGCGGGCGTCTGGAGTAACAGCATTGCCAGGTTGACCAACAAGTCGGCCATGGCCGGGGCTTTGTTGCCGGTATCGTCGTCGGCCAGGGTCTGTAGGTCACTGAGAATGCCCTGGAACTGCAACGCCACGCCGATGGCCGCGCCCGGCCCGCGCAGTGCGGGCAGCACGGCGTTGAGCAGCAGATAACCGCCCTCTTTGAGCGTGGCCCAGCGGCTTTCGTCATCGGAGACCGACTGTTGTTCGGCAATGCTGGTCAGGCCCAAGGCATTGGCGTCGTACAGGTGGTTCATCAGTTGCCCGGTTTGCAGCTTCTCTTTGAGTGTATTGGCCGCCTCGTAACCGCCGGCGGCCAGCTTGGGCTCGGCAGGCACGGTCTCACCGTCGCCCACGCCAAATATGCTGGTGGTCTGGAGGCTGGGCTCCTTGAAACTCCAGGCCTTGTAGTACGCCCGGGTCGCGTCATCGGGCAACCAGGCCAGGATGTCTTTTTGCAGGCGGCCTGGTTGCTGGATGGCTTGGAGCAATGCCTGGCGCGTCGGAAATTGCAGCAGCGGGGCATCGGCGATCAGCGGGCGGTAGAGGATATGCGGGCCCTTGGCACTGTCCTCGGGTTCGATCAGGTACATATTGTCGACCACATCGGGGCTCTTGCCGGGGCCCGGCACGAATGCCAGTGGGCGGATTACGATCTCCTGGCCGTCGACGCGCTTGGTGCCGGGGGCGGGGTCGAGGATGGCCTGGATGTAGCTCAAGCCAGTGGTATCGACACCGGATTGTTTGTTGACGGCCAACTCCAGGGCCTTTATTTGCAGCTCTACTGGCACTTGCTCGGCAAACAGGGCCAGGCGTTCGGCCTTTTTGGTGCGCTCGTCTTGCAGTTCACGTTTGAGCAACAGCGGGTACTTCTTGCCGACGTCGGCGTCCTCGATCAGCTTCTGCAGGACACCATCCTTTTCAAGTTCGGTGACGCGGGTGTTGCCCGGCTTGAGGTAGACCTCCACGTCTCGACTGGGCAGGCCCGAGAGGTTGCGCAGCAGGGCGTCGGTGAGGCTCATGGACTCGCGATGAATGCCGCCGCTGATCACACCACCGGGCGAGGTGCCGCCCACCGCAACCTTGAACACCACCTGCAGATCCTTGGCGGGATGGTTCACCGCCTTGAGGTTATCGAAAGTCTGTTCGGCAAAGGGGCGGATATCGGGAATGTCGCTGTTGTAGGTGCGGCCCTTGTTGCGCTGGTGGATGCTTGCCAACTGCAGGCTCAGGTCATGCAACACAAAACGTTCGGCCTCGCTGGCGTTGTTGACCCAGCCCGGCATTTTGCGTGTGGGCCGCTCGCCCGCCACCGCGCCGTAGGCCGGGCTGCTGCTGAGCACGTCACCCAGGCCCTGTTCGATGAGGGTCTGTGCCTGGGCGACGAACGGATCTGCGTCGATTTTCTTCAAGGTGTTCAGGCGCCCCGTGCCTGGGGCTTGTTGGCTGAGGTGTTGCGCCCGGGCGGCGTCGAACGCGGCGTAGGAGTCATAGGGGGTGACGGTGCCGTTTGGCGCGCACAGCAACAGGATCAAACGCTCGCCGATATGGCGTTGCACCAGTAGGTTGGGGGAGGCGGTTTCGCTGGCGTCCGGGTGTTGCCGTGTAACGCTGCCAAGGGCAAATACGGTGATGTCACTGTTGGCGGCGGGAGGTGGGCGTGTCACCAGTTGGTCCAGGGTTTCGCGTTGCGCGTCATCCAGCCCCGGCTGTTTGAGCCCGGCCAGGCGCAGATTGTTGCGCAACAACTCACTGACCAGCGCCTGCCGATCGCCGGCGAAGGGCCCGGCCGCGGTGCTGAACGCCGGTTGTGCCCAGTAGCTGCGCAGGTCGCTGGCCATGGCCTCGCTCAACTGCGCGGGCAGCGCGTGCAGGGCGGCTTCAACGGCTTTCAGATTGATCGGCAGGGGCGTGTCGGGGGTGTTGCCCGTATGGGCGAGCAGGTCCGGGCGGGTGTCGACCAACTTGCTGTTGTCGGGAAAGCTCGGCGCGTCCTCGCCGCTCAGGTAGTTCAAGGCCACGGCCGTGAGGGAGCTGCGCCGGAAGTGCCCCGGGTTGGCCGGGTCGGGCTCGGCGTAAGCGATCTGGTTGATATCGAAGTCCAGGCCGGGAGAGACCTTCTGAATGGCCTCGGTGAGCAGTCGTTGCACAACCGAACGCACATCGGGTTGGCCGTCAAATTGGCGGCGAACGGTCTCGGTTGTCGGGTTGAGGGCCTTGGCAGGTGCCTGGTCGAGGCGTTCAATCGCAAGGCGCCGTTTTTGCTGGAGGGCGCGTGTGGGGGCAGTGTCCGTGGGGCTACTTGCGCTTAACGCCGGGAAACCACTGCGGTTGAGTACCGCGCAGCGCTTGAGGGTTTCCAGCAATGTGCCGTCTGCGGGTGTTTCACCATAGAAGTTCAAGATGTCCTGGAAACGGACCGCGTTGTAGTGCGGGTGACGGACCCTGTCTGTCGACCCTGCGGCCAGGTTCCGGGCCTGCGCGACGATGTCGGCCGCGACGGCTGACCAGCCGGAGTCGTCGCTCAGGGTGAAGCGTTTTTCGAGCATCACCCCATTGGGATCGGTGACCTGGCAGACCAGATCGCCGGTTTGCGGGGCAATGCTGACACTGGGCAGGTCAAGTTTGTGCTGTTGCGCAAAGCGCAAAAAAGCCTCGGCGTTCAACGCCTGTTCGAACGCCTGGCGGGTTTGGCCCATCGTCGAGAACGTTGGCAGCCGGCCTATGCTCCCCCCGGATGTTCCGTGCCCAGGCAGCCGGGTTTCGGGGTGCCCGGAGCTCAGGTCGCTGCTGCACAGCCTGGCCAGAAACAGATCGCCTGCGCTGATTTTTTCCAATGAGCTCTGCTGGGGCAACGACGGGCTCTGATCGCGGGCCGCAACGGAGTCGATCGCATCCCGCTGCAGTTGCTTGGCGTGTTGGTGCTCGGGGCGGTTGTAGTGCGGCTGCTCAGAGCCTGGGTAAACCAGGGCGGCAAAGCCATGTTCGGTCTGTAGGCGGCCAATATAGGTGAGGGTGTCGGCCTTGGTATTGGCGAAGGAGTCCCCGTAGAAGTCGCTTACCACGTTGGATGACGCGCTGTGTTCACCGGCGTATTCAAACGACTGTGCAAGTGTCGGGGCCAGCACCCGCGCAGCCGCTAAAACGTCGGCGGATGCCTGGTCCCAGCCGCTGTCGTACGAGGTAAACGTGGCCGGTTTGTCGTTGACGGTGCAGTCCAGCCACCCCGACCTGGGGTTGAACGTAAAGCGTGAGGTGTCGATATGGTGTTCTTTGGCAAATGTCGCAAATGGCTCGCTATTCACGGCTTGAGTGAGGCGCGACCAGGCCTGGCCGAAGGTCGAGTCGGCGGGAATAGCGTCCACCTGCCTGGCGCTGGGGCTGTCTTGCCCGCCAGGCTCAAGGGAAATGACCCGGCTCATCAAGGTGGCGGCCAACAGGCACGCCAGGTCGCTATCGGCTTGCCTGACCAATGACCGGGCTTGTTGCTGGGCGTCGAGGCTGATAAACGGCACCCTTCCTAGGGGTGTCGCATCGCTGGGTTGCGCGGGTGCCGGTTGCACGCTTGGGTAGGTGCCCGCAGGGGCGAGGGCGGGGCGGGAGTCGGTCAGTCTCATGGGCAATCCTTGGACAATAGGGGAGGCTTTTTGGGTGGCGGTCGGGTGCCCGCGGTTCCGCCCGGAGCGCCAACCCATGCGATAGATAATGTGTCGCACCAACCGCTGTACTATGGTGAGGCCGCTTCGGCGGTCGACCCTTCCACTACCTTCAACCTCGCGGGATTCTGAATGCAGGCCACTCGCTTGACCCTGATCGCCCACGCCCCTACGTGCGCCCGTAAACCGGCACGTTTTGCCCTGGACGAGTCATTGCAAATGGACTGGCAGCAGGCACGCCTGTCCCAGGCGCAGCGCTTCAAGCGGGCACCGCGCCTGCTGTGTGGACCGGAGGCGCGAACCCGGCAAACTGCGGGGTTGTTCGGCGAGTCCGCGCAGGTTGAACAGGCGTTACGTGACTGTGATCTGGGGCGCTGGCAAGGCATGGCCATCGATGCGATTCAACACGCTGAACCCGAGGCCTTGCAGGCCTGGCTCACGGACAGCACGGCTGCGCCCCATGGCGGCGAGTCCGTGGCCCAGTTGTGCGAGCGAGTGGCGCAGTGGCTAGGCACCCTGGAACAGGCGCCGGGCCATGTGCTGGCGGTGACTCACCCCTTTGTGATCCGTGCTGCGTTGCTGCATGCGCTGCAATGCCCCCCGGCTATGTTCAATCGGATCGATGTGGAACCGCTCTCTAGCACTGAGCTGCGTTTCAATGGCATCTGGCGCCTGCGCCTGCAAACGCGCGAGACCTGAGCGGCGCGAACATGGCAAAATCCCCGCCCCGCACTGAGAACCCCGTCATGAAAAAAATCCTGATCATCGGCATTGGCGCCGGCAACCCCGACTACATCACGATGCAGGCGGTGAAGGCGCTTAACCGCACCGACGTGTTTTTCCTGATGGACAAGGGCCAGAGCAAGGACAAGCTGATCGACCTGCGACGGGAAATCTGCCAGACCTACATCGACGCCGGGCACGTCTACCGCTTTGTCGAAGCCGACTGCCCCGAGCGCGTGCGTGGCGAGATTGACTACACCACGGCCGTGCAGGATCTGAACCGCGACAAGCAACAGACGTTCGAGCGCATGATCAACCAGGAAATGGCCGACGGCGAAGTGGGCGCTTTCCTGGCCTGGGGCGATCCGGCGTTGTACGACAGCACCATCCGCATCCTGCAGGCGATCCTGGCCAGTGGCAGCAGTGAGTTTGAATTCGAGGTCATCCCCGGGATTACCAGCGTCCAGGCCTTGGCGGCCCAGCATAAGGTGGCGTTGAACCGCATTGGCCGGTCCATCGAGATCACCACCGGGCGCCGACTCGCGGCGGGGCAAGCCAGTGATGCCGATACGCTGGTGGTGATGCTTGACGCCGAGGACTCCTACCGTAGCGTCGCGGACCAGGAGATGGACATTTATTGGGGCGCGTACCTGGGCACCCCGGATGAAATCCTGATCAGCGGCAAGGTGGCCGAGGTGGCCGACGAAATCGAGCGCGTGCGCAAGGCGGCGCGCCAGGCCAATGGCTGGATCATGGATACCTACCTGCTGCGCAAGCCGTAGGGGGGAATGCAATAAACAAAGTGGGAGCGGGCTTGCCCGCGATGGCGGGGTGTCAGTCAGCCTATGTATTGGCTGATACACCGCGATCGCGGGCAAGCCCGCTCCCACATTGGATGTGTGGTGCTTAGGGGAATGTCACTTGCCGCTGGTAATCTGCCTGACCAGCAGGCCATGCCCCGCTACATCCTCGGCCCGGGAAATCGCCTGGATCACCAGCAATCGGTTGCCGGAGCCGGCAAGGAAGGTCGAGTTCAAGGTCTTGCCGCCGCCCATGCTGGCGGTGCCATCAATCTGGCGCAGGCCCACGCCCTTGATCAGCAGTTTCTTCTGCGCCAGTTTCTTGTAGTCCGGCAGGCTGGTGCCTACGTCCTTGAGGAAACCTTCAGCTGCGCTATCGAGAAACAGCGGTTCGTCGTCCTTCAGGTCGATACCGTCGTTGCGCAAGGTCTGGGCCACTACCACCACGCTTTTTGACGCCTGGTTGATGTACATCGTGCCATTGGCGCCCGCGGTGCCCTGGGCTTGTGCGCCGGCGGGCAGGGCGTCGGCCACGTAGCCCTTGGGCAGGGTGAAGGTGAACTTGCCGTCCAGGGTCGAGACGATCTGGAAGTCGTCCGGCGGCGCGGCGGCCGGCTTGGCAGCCGCGAACAGCGGGCTGGCGCCCAGGCTGACAGTCAGCGCCAGGGCCAGGCGGGCGGCGGTTTTGCTGAGGATGAGCATGAGGTCTTCCAATGGATGAACGAAATTGCGCTGTATTCTGTCAGAAAATTCGCAATATCGTTCAGATCCATCCTCAGACCTTTCCGGACTCTTCTTCGAGGCGGTCCATTTCAAACAACCGCGCCAGTTCCGCACGGGCTTCCTGGGCCGACTGCATCACCTTGGCCGCATCGTCGTACACCGCGTGCTGCGCTGTCAGCAGTTGCAGGTCGTGATGCTTGAAACGGTTGATCCGCGCATCGGCCTGGGCCTCACTCAGGCCCAGGCCGACCAGGGTGCGGCGGCTCATTTCCAGGCTGGAATAGAACGTTTCGCGCACCGGTGACGCGTCCAGGTCCACCAGGCGATGCACGTGCTGGCGGTTACGGGCGCGGGCGATGATTTTCATGTGCGGGTAGAGGTTGCGCACCAGTTCGGCGGTCTTGATGTTGATCTCTGGATCATCCATGGCGATCACGAAATACTCGGCCTGGTCGACCTTCGCCGCATGCAGGATTTCGGGTCGCTGGGGGTCGCCGTAGAACACCGGCATGCCGCCGAAACTGCGGGTCAGCTCGATGGTTTCGACCGAGGTGTCGAGGGCGATAAACGAGATGTTCTGCGCCCGCAGGATCCGCGCCACGATCTGCCCCATGCGGCCCATGCCGGCGATCACCACCCGTGGCGCATCGCTCTCGATGGCGCGGTATTCTTCCGGCACTTCCACCGGCTTGGCCTTGGCCCGAAACAGCTTCGGGCACAGCAGTAACAGCAGCGGAGTGAGGGCCATCGACAGGGTGATAGTCAACACCAGCACGTCGTACAGCTGCGGGGCGAACAGGCCCTGGTCGCGGCCGATCTTGAACACCACAAAGGCAAATTCACCGCCGGCCGCCAGCACTACGCCCAGGCGTACTGCGCTCTCGCGGTTGAGTTCGCCGACCATCTGCCCGACCGCGTACAGCAGCGGCAACTTGATGGCGATCAGCAGCAGGGTCAGCCCCAGCACCACAAAGGGCGTGCTGAACAACAGGCCGATATTGGCGCCCATGCCCACGCTGATAAAGAACAGCCCCAGCAACAGGCCCTTGAACGGCTCGATCTGCGATTCCAGCTCGTGGCGGTATTCCGAGTCGGCCAACAGCAGGCCGGCGAGGAACGCGCCCAGGGCCATGGACACGCCCACCAGTTCCATCAGCCAGGCGGTGCCAATCACCACCAGCAGCGCGGTGGCGGTGGACACTTCGCGCAGGCCGGTCTTGGCGACGATCCGAAACACCGGCCGCAACAGGTAGCGACCGCCGATGATCACCACGGCGATGCTGCCCAATACCTGCAAACCGTGGTTCAGGTCCTGGGCGGCGGTGGTGGTGTGGTCGCTGCCGGCCAGCAGCGGCACCATGGCGATCAGCGGGATCGCCGCGATGTCCTGGAACAACAGGATGGCAAACGCCAGGCGCCCGTGGGGGCTGTTCAGTTCCTTGCGTTCGGCCAGGCTTTGCAGACCGAAGGCGGTGGAAGACAGCGCCAGGCCCAGGCCCAGCACAATCGCGCTGTTCCACGACTGGCCAAACGCCCAGAGTGCCACGGCGCCCATCACCATGGCAGTCAACAGCACTTGCGCCAGGCCCACGCCAAACACGGCCTTGCGCATCACCCACAGGCGTTTGGGCGACAGCTCCAGGCCGATGATGAACAGCAACAACACCACCCCAAGCTCAGAGAACTGCGCGACGCTTTGCGGGTTGCCCACCAACCCCAGCACCGAGGGGCCGATGATCACACCGGCGAACAGATAGCCCAGCACCGCGCCCAGTTTCAGGTGCTTGGCCAGGGGTACGGTGAGCACCGCCGCTAGCAGGAACACCACGGCCGCTTGTAACAGGTTGCCTTCATGGGGCATCGCTTACTCCAGGATCGTTGAGGCGAATCGACAGGGCGCTATTAGAGCGCGCTTTTATGCGGTTGAATCTGAATTTTTGCCGAGGTAGGGCGCTGTACGCCGGCGCCTGTTGGATGTCGTCCAAATCCTACAAGGCACTTACGAAAGTATTAATACCATTTATTTCAATGACTTTAACGCGCGTCAGCTACGGTTCTGACAACAGGATTGTTGTCATCACGGTCAGGTAATTCGCTTTCGATGCGTGTTGGATCTGTTGCATGGGGCTTCTACGCATTCACGGACGAAAGGCTTGGACCACGAAGGAGTTGTTGCCCGTGGAAAGAAGAATTGTTGCTGGCGCCAAAACCGATGTTTCTCCTCTCTCTCTTGCGATTCGTCTGGGTGTCCTCGGGCTGGTGGCAGGCCTGGCGAGCCCCGAGGCGTTGGCGGCGTGCTCGCCGGCGAACCCGGGCGTAAACGCGGTGGTTACCTGTACCGGAGCGCCAAGCCTGCCCCTGACGCCGGTCAACAACTTTTCCAGTTCGACCAATGGCCTGCAGGTCACCGTCGATGCCGCAGCGCGGATGAACACTGTGCTGGGCACGGTATTGAGCTTGACGGGTAGCGGTATAACGCTGACTAACCTGGGGGTGATTGACCCGGCGTTCCTGTTGCCCCTCAGCGCCTTGACCAGTGGCGTGGTGATTGGCAACGCTTCAACCTCAGGCAACGTATCGGTGACCAACAGCGGCACGATCAGAGGCACCATCCCATTGCTGGATGTGGCCTCGCTGCTGGGCGGCGCGGCGCTCAATATCACCAATGGTGCAAACTTCACCACCAGCATCTACAACAGCGGCACTATCGGCGCTTCGAGCATTGGCGTATCGGTACTGCAACCTGACGAAGCCCCTGTGGTGGTGGTGCAGGGCGGCTCCCGGGTCAATATGACCAACAGCGGCACGGTCACCGGCCGGATAGGCTTTGAGGCCTCGGGTGCCGCCGGCGGGGTTGGCAACTCGTTTATCAACGCAGGCACGCTCAATGGTGGGGTGTCCCTGGGCGCCGGGCGTGGGGGCAATACATTTACCGCGGTCACCGGGTCTGTGGTGAATGCCGGTACCGGGATCAGCCTGGGTGGACTGGTCAACGTCAATCTGTCGTTCGCACCCTCCGGTAAGGTCGATGGCGGCGTGGGGGGGACCAACAATACCCTGGTCCTGGATAACCAACTGGCCGGGGTGAATGCTGTTATCCAGACCGGCACCGCATCCAGCAGTCAATACATCAACTTCAACAAACTGCTGATCAATGGCGGGACCTGGACCCTGCAAGGGGCGCTGGTCAACGGGTCGACGATACTCAATAGCGCCCTTGTGCAATTTGACAATAGCGCCGCGTTCGGCAGCGGCGTGCTGAACGTCAATGGCGGGACCCTGGCGGCCAGCACCGGTAACCTGAACGTGGCCAACAACGTGGTGATCGGTGCCGGTGGGCTCACGGTGCAGGGCACCAACGCTTTTGCCTTTGGCGGCAACCTTAGCGGCACGGGGGCCTTGCGCAAAAACGGTACGGCGGACCTGATCCTCAACACCACCAATACCTACAGCGGTGGCACCCAGTTGAACGCCGGCACTCTGGTGCTTGGGGCCACGGACGCGCTGGGCTCGGGCACCCTGACCGCCAGCGCCGGGACCAACCTGAGCACCGGTCCGCTGCTGGGCGCGGCGATTGCCCTGGCCAATGGCATCGACCTGCTGGGCAACCTGACCGTGATTGGCAGCAATGCGCTGACCCTGGGCGGGGTGATCGGTGGTAGCGGCGGCCTGGTCAAGGAAGGCAGCGGCGACCTGATTATCAGCGGCACCAACAGCTACCAGGGCAACACGGTGCTGAACCTCGGCAAATTGGTGGTGGGTGCCGACGGTGCACTGGGCGCCGGAGCGTTGAGCGCCGCCGCCGGCACCACTCTGGATGCCAATGCCACGGCGAGCCTGACCAACCAGGTCAGTCTCAACGGCGCGGTGACCGTGGGCGGGACCGCAGATTTGACGCTCACCGGGCCGATTATCGGGGGCGGCAGCCTGACCAAGAATGGCGGCGCCACCCTGAACCTCTCCGGCAACAACCTTTTCCTCGGTGGCCTGAACCTCAACGCTGGTACTTTGAAAGTGGGCAGCAATACAGCGCTGGGGTCGGGCAATTTGACCGTGAGTGGCGCCTCGAGCCTGGACAGCAGTGCCGCGGTGGCCCTGGTCAATAACATTGTGCTCAACGCCGGCTTGACCGTGGCGGGCAGCAACGCCCTGACTCTGGACGGTGCGCTCAGCGGCACCGGCACGCTGACCAAAGCGGGCACGGCCAACCTGACCCTCAATGGGATCAACACGTTCCAGGCGGGCACGCTGCTCAATGGCGGCCGCCTGACCCTGGGGAATGCCGCAGCCCTGGGCGGCGGTGCGTTGACCGTGGGTGGCGCGGCGAGCCTGGACAACAGCGCGGCGTTTACCTTGGGCAATAACATCACCCTCAATGCCGACCTGGCCCTGGCCGGCACCAATAACCTGACCCTGGGCGGGGTGATCAGTGGCGCCGGTGGCCTGACCAAAAATGGCACGGCCGACCTGACCTTAAGCGGCAACAACACCTTTACCGGCGCACTGAACATCCTTGGCGGTAGCGTGTTCGCCAGCAGCGCCGCGGCCCTCGGTGGCAACAGCGGGCTGAACATTGGCGCCGGCGCCAGCCTCAACCTGGCCGGCAATGGCGTGCTCGGCGGCTTGAGCGGCGCTGGCGTTATCGACGTGGGCTTGAACAACAGCCTCACCGTAGGCGGTGCCAATACCAGCAGCACATTTGGCGGCAGCCTCACAGGCAGCGGCAGTTTGATCAAAGTCGGCGGCGGCCAGCTCGAGCTGACCGGCATCAACAGCCTCAGCGGCAATACCCAGGTCAACGCCGGCATCTTGAAGGTGAGCAATACCCTGGGCAGCGCCATTGTCGACGTGAATGCCGGGGGCACCCTGACCGGCGGCGGATCGCTGCTGGGAGCGCTGAACATCAACAGCGGCGGCCACTTGGCCTTGAACAGCGCGGATACGCTGTCTACCGGTTCGCTGGTGGTGGGCAGCGGCGCCAACCTCGACGTCAGCCTTGGTGCGCCGTCCCCGACGCCGCTGCTCAGCGTCAATGGCAGTGTGAGCCTGGATGGCAACCTGAATGTCAGCAATGGCGGGGCCTTTGGTGCCGGTATCTACCGTTTGATCAACTACACCGGCAGCCTGGCCGGGCAGGGCCTGACAGTGACGGGCGTGCCCCAGGGCTTCAACCTGGGCGATGTGCTGGTAGATATCGCCACGGCCAACCAGGTGAACGTAGTGGTGTCGGTGGCCAACATGCTGTTCTGGGACGGCAGCCAGACCACCGGCAACGGCACGGTCGAAGGTGGCAATGGCACCTGGAGCGTTGGCGCCAGCAACTGGACCGCCATCGGCGGCACGCCCAACTCAGCCTGGGCCGGCGGCTTTGCAGTGTTCACAGGGACTGCGGGGACGGTCAGCGTGGACGGCACGCAGCAGTTCACCGGCCTGCAATTTGCCAGCGACGGCTACAACGTCGTGGGCGGTGCTGCGGGGCAACTGACGGCGGTCAACGGCAGCGCCGGCAATACGGCGATCCGTGTCGATCCAACCCTCACCGCGACCCTGGGCGTGAATATCGACGGCGCCGGCAAACTGGCCAAGCTCGACAGTGGCACCCTGGTGCTCAATGGCAACAACAGCTACACCGGCGGCACTGCCCTTGAGCGTGGGGCGCTGGTGGTGGGCAGTAACACCGCGCTGGGCGTCGGCCTGCTGAGCACGGCCGCGGGCACCACACTCTCCAGCAATAAAACCGTGGCCCTGGGCAATGACCTGGCCCTGGCTGGCAACCTCAACGTCACTGGCAGCAATGCCCTGGCCTTGAATGGCGTGATCAGTGGCGCCGGCGGCCTGGTCAAGAGCGGCACCTCGCAGCTCACGTTGGGCGCTGTGAACACCTACCTCGGGCCCACCGCGCTGAACGCCGGTGGCCTGATCCTGGCGAACAGCGGCGCCTTGGGCAATGGTGCGTTGAATGCGGCGGGCGGCACGACCCTGGACAGCAGCACCGCGGTCAGTGTCGGCAATGCCCTTGACCTGGGAGGCAACCTGAGCATTGGCGGTAGCGCCGACTTGACCCTGGGCGGGGTGATCAGTGGCAGCGGCAGCCTGACCAAGGAGGGCGCGGCCAACCTGACCCTCAATGGCCTCAACAACTACCAGGGCGGCCTCACCCTCAATGCGGGCACCCTGACCCTGGGCACTGCGGCGGCACTGGGTACGGGCGGGCTGACCGTGACGGGCAATTCGACCCTGGCCAGCAGCACGCCACTGGTCTTGGCCAACGACTTGACCGTCAACGCCGGCCTGAGCGTGGGCGCCAGCAATAACCTGACGCTGGCCGGTGTGCTGGCGGGCAATGGCAGCCTGATCAAGACCGGTACTTCAGACCTGACGCTGGCGGGCAACAACACCTTCAGCGGCCTGCTGGATATCCAGGCGGGCAGCCTCACCACCGTCGGCAACGGTGCGCTGGGTAACAACAGCGCGATCAACCTGGCGACCGGCACTGCCTTGAACCTGGGCAGCTCCGCCAGCCTGGGCAACCTCACCGGCGCCGGTACTGCGCTGGTCGGCCTCGGCAATACCTTGAGCCTGGGCGCCAACAATGGGAACGGCACTTTTGGTGGGGTTCTTGCCGGCCTGGGTAACATCGACAAACTTGGCAACGGCACGCTCACCCTGGCCGGGGTCAGTACGCTGGCAGGCAATACCCAGGTCAGCGCGGGTACCTTGAACGTCAACGGCCAACTGGCCAGTGCCGGGGTCAATGTGAACAGCGGCGCGACCCTCGGCGGCAGCGGGACCTTGCTGGGCACGGTGAATGTTGCCGATGGCGGCCACCTGGCCGTGAAGTCCGGCAGCGTACTGACCACCGGCGCCCTGGTGCTGGGGGCCAACGCCAACCTGGATGCCGGCCTCGGCGCGCCGTCCACGGGCGGCACCGAGCTGCTGCGGGTGTTGGGCAACCTGACCCTGGATGGCACCCTCAACATCAGTGATACCGGTGGCTTTGGCGCCGGGATCTATCGCCTGATCAACTACACCGGCGTGTTGACCAACAATGGCCTGCTCCTGGGCAGCCTGCCCGGTGGCGTCCTGCCTGGCAGCCTCGACCTGCAAACGGCGATTGGCAACCAGATCAACCTGCTGGTCAATGGCAACACCAACGTGCAGTTCTGGGATGGCAGCCAACTGGTGGGCAACGGCACCATCGAAGGCGGCAACGGCACCTGGAACGCGGCGTCGAGCAATTGGACCGAGCTCAACGGTAGCTTCAACCTAGGCTGGGCACCCAACAGCCTGGCGGTGTTCCAGGGCACGGCGGGCACCGTCACCGTGGACGGCGCGCAGGCGGTCACGGGCCTGCAATTTGTCACCGATGGCTACAACCTGGTGGGCGGTACGGCAGGCGGCCTGACCCTGTTCAATGGCGCCGGCGGCAACACCGCAGTGCGGGTCGACCCCACTGTCACCGCGACCCTGGATGTGAACCTCAGCGGCGGCGGCACCCTGGCCAAGCTGGACAGCGGCACCCTGGTGCTCAAAGGCAGCAACACCTTCACCGGCGGCACGGCGCTGAACGGCGGTACCCTGGTGGTGGGCAACAACAATGCCCTGGGCAGCGGCGTATTGACTGCCGCCAACGGCACCACCCTGGACAGCAACACAGCGCTCGCGCTGACCAATGACGTGGTTCTCAATGGCAGCCTGGCCATTGGCGGCAGCAATGCCCTGATCCTGGCGGGCACTGTCAGCGGCGCCGGCAGCCTGATCAAAAACGGCATCGCCCGCCTGACCTTGAGTGGCAGTAATACCTACCAGGGGCCTACCACCCTGAATGCCGGCGGTTTGATCCTGGCCTCCAGCAGCGCCCTGGGCGCAGGCGCGTTGAACAGCAGCGCCGGGACCACCCTCGACACCACCGCTGCAGTGACCCTCGCCAATGCTCTGAACCTGAGCGGCAACCTGGGTATCCTCGGCACGTCGGACCTGACCCTCAATGGCCCGGTCAACGGTGCCGGCGGGCTGATCAAAAGCGGTAGCGGCAACCTGACCCTCGCCGGCGGCAACAGCTATGTCGGCGGTACCCAACTCAACGCCGGCAGTCTGACCGTCGCTACGGGCAGCGCCCTGGGCGCAGGCGCCTTGCTGGTCAACGGCCCGGCGACCCTGGACAGCAGCGCGAATGTGACCCTGGGCAATGCGCTGACCCTCAATGGCACGCTGACAGTGGCCGGCAGCAACGGCCTGACCCTCGGCGGGATCGTCGACGGCGCCGCGCAGTTGATCAAGAACGGCGGGGCCAACCTCAGCCTCAATGGGGCCAACAGCTACGGCGGCGGTACGTTGCTCAACGCCGGTACGCTCACCCTCGGCAGCAACACTGCGCTGGGCAGCGGTACCCTGAGCGTGGGCGGTGCGGCCACCCTGGATAACAGCGCACCGCTGGTGCTGGCCAATGCCATTGACCTCAATGCCGACCTCACCGTCGCCGGTAGCCACGACCTGAACCTGGCCGGCGTAGTGGCCGGCAATGGCGCACTGATCAAAAACGGCACGGCGGGCCTGACCCTCAGCGGCAATAACCTGCTGAGCGGCCCGTTGACGGTGCTGGGGGGCAGCCTGACCACCGTCGGCTCCGGCGCCTTGGGCAACACCTCCGGGGTCACCGTGGGCAGCGGCGCCACCCTCAACCTGGGCAGCAGCGCCACACTCAACACCCTGGCCGGCAACGGTGCACTGCAAGTGGCGGCGGGCAATACGCTGACCGTCGGCGGCACTAACACCTTCGGCGGCAGCCTGGGCGGCAGCGGTGCCCTGGATAAAGTCGGCACCGGCACCCTCAACCTCACCGGCAACAGCGGCCTGACCGGCGCTACCAGCGTCACGGGCGGCACGCTCAACGTGGCGGGCAGCCTGGCCAGCAGCAGCGTGACGGTCAACAACGGCGCGACCTTGAGCGGCGGCGGCAGCTTGGCCGGTACGGTGACGGTGGCCGATGGCGGCCACCTGGGCCTGAGCAGCGCCAGTGCGCTGACCGTGGGTTCGCTGGTGCTGGGGGGCAATGCCAACCTGGATGTCGGCCTTGGCGTACCGGTAGTCGGTGGCGGCAGCGGGCTGCTGAATGTCGGCGGCGACCTGGTCCTGGATGGCAACCTCAATGTCAGTGATCTCGGTGGTTTTGGCACTGGGGTCTACAACCTCATCAACTACGCCGGGGCCCTGACCAATAACGGCCTGACCCTCGGGACTCTGCCCTCAAGCGTGACTGCCGATGACCTGCAACTGCAAACCGTGATCAGCAACAAGGTCAACCTGGTGGTCATCGCGCCCAACACCACCGTGCAGTTCTGGGACGGCGGCCAATTGATCGGCAACGGCGCCATCGACGGCGGCAACGGCACCTGGGGCAACGGCACCAATTGGGCGAATGTCGACGGCAGCCTCAACCAGAGCTGGAACGACAAGTTTGCGGTGTTCCAGGGCGCGGCTGGCACGGTCACGGTGGACGGCAGCCAAAGCCTGACGGGCATGCAGTTCGTCAGCGACGGTTACAACCTGGTGGCCGGTACCTCTGGCCAGTTGAACCTGGTGAACGGCGGCACTGGCAACACCGCCGTGCGGGTCGACCCCAACGTCACTGCCACCCTCGGTGTAAGCCTCAATGGCAGTGGCACCCTGGCCAAACTGGACAGCGGCACCCTGGTGCTCAACGCCGCCAATGGCTACACCGGGGGTACCGCTCTGAACGGCGGCACCCTGGTGGTGGGCAACAACAATGCCCTGGGCAGCGGCGTATTGACCGCCGCCAACGGCACCACCCTGGCCAGCAACATTGCTGTGACCCTGGGCAATAACGCGCTGCTCAACGGTGCGATGACCGTGGGCGGGGCCAGTGCCTTGACCCTGGATGGCGTGGTCAGCGGCAATGGCAGCCTGGTGAAAACCGGCGCATCCAGCCTGACCCTCAATGGCGTCAACACCTACAGCGGCGGCACCAGCCTCAATGCCGGGCAACTGACGCTGGGCAACAATGCGGCACTGGGCAGTGGCGCCCTGAGCGTGGGCGGCGCGGCGCAGTTGGATGGCAGCAGCGCCCTGCAACTGGCCAATGCCATTGCCCTGGGTGGTCAGTTGACGCTGTTGGGCAGCCATGACCTGACCTTGAGTGGCGCGCTCAGCGGCACCGCCAGCCTGGTGAAAAACGGCAACGGTGCGCTGTTGCTCACCGGCAGCAACAGCTATGGCGGCGGGACAATTCTCAATGGCGGCAGCACCACCGGCAGCACCAGCAGCCTGCAAGGGGCGATAGCCAATAACGCGGCGCTGACCTTCGAGCAAAATGCCGATGGCACCTACACCGGCAACCTCACTGGTAGCGGCTCGCTGACCAAGACCGGCAGCGGTGATCTGCTGCTGACCGGCAACAACAGCTTCACCGGTAGCACCAACGTCACGGCCGGTGGCCTGCTGGTCAACGGCACCTTGAACAGTGCCGCCGTCCAGGTCGCCAGCGGCGCCTCCCTGGGCGGTAGCGGGCAATTGGCGGGGGCGGTGAGCATGGCTGACGGCTCGACCCTCACGGCCGGAACTGCGACGCCGCTGTCCGTGGGTGCCCTGGCCTTGTCAGCGGGGACCAGCCTGGACTTCGCCCTCGGCGCACCGGGCGCATCGACCACGGTGGTCAACGTGGCCGGCAACCTGACCCTGGATGGCACCCTTAACATCAGCGACGCAGGAGGGTTCGGCGTTGGCGTCTACCAACTGTTCCGCTACGGTGGCAGCCTGACCGATAACGGCCTGCTGCTGGGTAACTTGCCAGGCGCGATTGTGCCGGGCGCGCTGAGCCTGCAAACGGCGCTGGCCAACCAGCTCAACCTGCTGGTGCAAGCCGCGCCTGGGCAAATCCAGTTCTGGAACGGCACCACCACCAGCCCTGACGGCACGGTACATGGCGGTAGCGGCACCTGGGGCCCCGGCACCAACTGGACCGACCCGACCGGCACCCAAGGCCAGGCCTCGAACAACCAGTTTGCCGTGTTCGGCGGGCAGGGCGGGACCGTCACCGTGGCGGGCAATCAGAGCTTCACCGGCCTGCAAGTGTTGGACAGTGGCTACACGCTGGTCGCCGGCACGGGCGGCAGCCTCAGCCCCACCAATGCCGCAGACGGCAGCCTGGCGACGGTGCGTATCAATGCCGGCGTGACCGCCGAGGTCTCGGCGCCCCTGGTGGGTAGCGGTGGGATCAACAAAACCGACGCGGGCACCTTGTTGCTGACCGGCGCCAACACCTACAGCGGCGGGACCACCGTCAGCGGTGGGACGCTGGCCGGGAACACCGGCAGCCTGCAAGGGGCAATCACCAACAACGCCAACCTGCTGTTCCAGCAAGACAGCAATGGCCAGTTCAACGGCACGCTGACCGGTACCGGCACTGTGGTCAAACAGGGCAACGGCAGCCTGTTGCTGACCGGCAACCAGCCGTTGAGCGGTGCAGTAGCCGTCAACCAGGGCCTGCTGCAAGTGGGCAATGCCAGCAACCCGGGGACTGTGCTCGGCGGCCAGGTGACTGTGGCCAATGGCGCGGGCCTGAGTGGCAACGGCAGTGTCGGCTCGCTGGTCAACCATGGCGTGGTCACTCCCGACAGCGGCAAACTCAGCGTCGCCGGGAACTTCACCAACGCTGCCGACGGCACTCTCAACCTGGTGATCACCCCATCGGTGGCCAGTTCCCTGGCGGTCGGCGGCAGCGCGAACCTGGCGGGCAGCCTGAATGTGCTCAACCTGGTCCCTTACACCGGGCCCACCACCTACACCCTGTTGACGGCTGGCGGTGGCGTGACCGGCACCTTTACCAACACCAACCTGCAGAACCTGGCGTTCCTCGATACGGCCCTCAACTACAGCCCGAACCAGGTAGCGTTGGCCGTGAGCCGCAACACCACCAGCTTCGCCAGCGTGGCGGCCACCGGCAACCAGCGGGCCGTGGCCACGGCCTTGGGCAGCGGCGTGGCAGTGGGCGGCAGTGCCGTACAAAACGCCTTGCTCACCGGCGATGCAGCCAATGCCCGCGCAGCGTTCGACAGCCTGTCGGGGGAAATCCACGCCAGCACCGCCAGCGCCTTGCTCGAGGATTCGCGCTACGTGCGTGACGCGGTCAACGAGCGCATGCGCCAACCGGGCTGCTACCGTCAGGACGATCCACGCAACAGCCTGGCACCCAGCGAAAACCGCCTGAGCAGCGCCGGGTGCCACGGCGAAATGGTCGGCTGGATGCGCGTCCTCGGCACCTGGGGCCACCTGGGCGGCGACAGCAACACCGCGCGCCTGGATCGCAACCTCAGCGGCTTCCTGCTGGGCACCGACAAGCAACTGGATGATGCCTGGCGCGCCGGTATCGCTGCTGGCTATACCCGCAGTGACCTGGACGCCAAGCGCCGCAACGCCAGTGCCGACATCGACAGCTACCACCTGATGGCCTACACCGCGTATCAGCAGGAGGCCTTCGCCGCACGCATGGGCATGGGTTACACCTGGCACGACATCGAAAGCAAACGTGACGTGGCCGTGGGCACCGAGGGTCAGCGCCTGAAAGCCGACTACAAGGCGCGCAGTGCGCAAGTGTTCGGTGAAGTCGGGTACACCGTGGAGGCCGGCGGCCTTGCCGTGGAACCGTTCGCAGGCCTGGCCTACGTCAACTACGCAAGCGACACCCTCAAGGAAAAAGGCGGTTCGGCCGCCCTCAAAGGGGATGCCGACCAGGACATCACGTTCTCCACCCTTGGCGTGCGCCTGGGTAAAACCATCGCCCTGGGCAACGGTTCGAGCATCACCCCACGGGGCAGCATCGGTTGGCGCCATGCCTTTGGTGACACCCAGCCGGATGCCGACCTGAGCTTTATCAATGGCGGCGCGTCCTTCAGCACTCAAGGCGTGCCGATTGCCAAGGACAGCGCGGTGGTGGAGGCGGGCGTCGATTACCAGATCAGCCCTAACGGCAAACTGGGACTGGGCTACTCGGGCCAGTTGTCACGCAACGACAAGGACCATGGGATGACCATCAGTTTCTCCCTCGGCTTCTGATCAAGGCCGGGTTCTTCAAGCCGCCCGCGAGGGCGGTTTTTTTTGCATTAAAGCTGGGTGTGTGCCCATGACCCCCGCGGCCCTGCGCCGATTCTTGCTACTATCGCGCTGCGTTTTCACCAGGAGCCAGCGCCTCATGCAACACCAGTGGGACCAAATGCACCGTACCCGCAAGCCTTCGTTCGTACTGTGCGGCGCGCCCCAGGGGCCGGTGCTCAATCTCTATGTCCATGGTTATTCTGCGTTTTTCAACCCGCAACAACTGGCCAATTTCCAGGCGCAACTGGCGGGGATCGAAGGTTCGACCAACGTGATGCTGTTCTGGCCGGCCGGGCACTTCCTGGAAAACCTGTTCGCCCCCTTCAAGGACATCATCGCCTCGATGCTCGGCGGCGGGACCCTGGGCGCGGCGACCGTGGGCCTGGGCAAGGCGGTGGGCTATTTTCTCGATCACTACAAAAGTGTCGAGGCGCGGGTGGACGAAGTGGCCAGGACGCTGTTGGCGGAACTGGCCAACTACCTGCATGCCGAGTCGATCGAGGTGCGCCAGATCAACCTGATCGGCCATTCCCTGGGCGCTCGCCTGCTGGTCAAGAGCCTGCTGGCCAGCCCGGAGCTGGCCCGGGAGCTGCCGCTCAATCACCTGTTGTTGATGGGCGGCGCGATTTGCACGTCCAGCCCCTGGGAGCAGGTGTCGGCACCGCTCAAGGGGCGGGTGATCAACTGCCATTCCAGCAAGGACTGGGCCCTGGCGCTCAAGCCGGATACCGAGCGCTGCATCGGCCGCTATGCCATTCCCCTGACCCCATCGCTCAAGGGCAAGGTGACCAACGTGCATCTGGTCACCTTCGACCACGCCGCCTACTGGCCGCAGTTGCAGACCGTGGTGCAGTACACCGACTTGCTGCACGAGCGCCGGGGCATGATCCGTGCGGACCAGCGCAGTGCCCAGGTGCGCTTTGCCGAGGAGGATGTGGACCTGTTCCCGGTGCTGCTCCAGGCACGGGCGCCGGAGTTGCAGTTCCTCGCCGAGCTGATGGCCGCCAAGCGCAGTGCGACCATCGCTGCGGATGTACGTGACCCATTGCAGTTGGCCATCGAGTTGCAGCGCATGGGCGGTGACAGCTTCATGAACCTGGCCCGTGGGCACGGTGTGAGTTATCGCCAATTGGCCCAGGACGTGGCCTTGCGCGTCGGCATCAAGTTTGACCAGCCCCTCGACAGCGTGGCCCTGGTGAGCCTGGAAGAACGGGTCGCCGAGACCCTGATCGAGCAGTACAAGGACAAACTCAGCCTGGCCGACCGCCAGGTGTTCGAGGCTGAACTGCGGGCGGCGGCGCAAAAGGAGCAGGGGTTTTTCCACCGTTTCGATGTCGGCCGTTCGGCCACCACCGCCTTGAGCGGTACAGCGCTGGCCGGGTTGACCGGGTTTATCGTGCGGCGCGGCGCGGCCACGGCGATTCCGGTGGTGGGGCAGGCGTTGGCGGCGGCGATGTTGCTGGTGAGCGGGGTGCGCGCGTTTTCCGGGCCGGCGTATTCCATCACGACCCTGGCGGTGCTGGTGCTGGGGGTGATTCGCCAGCGCATGGAACGCGAGGCGCTGAATCAGGAAATGGACCTGGTGGTGCAGGTGGTCGAGGCGTTCGATCTGCCCAGTGAAACGCTGATGCGCACGGTCTCGCCTGACTGCTAAGCTGCGGGCTTGTCCTGTGTGTCTGCCTGGTACCCCGCGTGAAATTCAGCCTGCCGAAAATTGCTACCGCGCCGTTCTGCCCACCGGAAGTGGCGGGCACTATCCCCGTCGATCCCCGCGCATCGTTCTTCAAACGGGTCGTGCAGTTTGCCGGCCCCGGCCTGCTGATTTCCATCGGCTACATGGACCCCGGCAACTGGGCCACGGCCATCGAGGCCGGGTCGCGCTATGGCTATAGCCTGTTGTTTGTGGTGTTGCTCGCCAGCCTGGCGGGGATGGCGGTGCAGTGCCTGTGTTCGCGGCTGGGCATCGCCACTGGCAAGGACCTGGCGCAGTTGTGCCGCGAACGCTACAGCCGGCGTTCAGCGCGCACGCAATGGGTGCTGGCGGAAATCTCGATCATTGCCACCGACCTCGCCGAAGTCCTCGGCTGCGCCCTGGCGTTCCATCTGCTGCTGGGGGTATCGCTGACCACCGGGATTGTCATCACCGCGTTTGACACGCTGCTGATCCTGGCCCTGCAAAACCGCGGCTTCCGGCGCCTGGAAGCGATCATGCTGGCGCTGGTGGCGACCATCGGGGTGTGTTTTTTTGTCGAGCTGGTGTTGATCAAACCGTATTGGCCAGACGTCTTGCGCGGTTTCACGCCGTCGCTCTCGGCGATCAGCGATGCCGCGCCGCTGTACCTGGCCATCGGCATCCTCGGGGCCACCGTGATGCCGCATAACCTGTACCTGCACACGTCCATCGTGCAGACCCGCTTGTTCGGCAAGGACCTGGCCAGCCGCCAGGACGCGGTCAAGCTGGCGCGTATCGACACCATCGGCTCCCTGGCCCTGGCCTTGCTGGTCAACGCCGCGATCCTGGTGCTGGCCGCCGCGGCATTCCACCAGAGCGGTCATACCGAGGTCGTGGAAATCCAGGACGCCTACCACCTGCTGGACCCGCTGGTGGGCGGTGCCTTCGCCAGTATCCTGTTCGGCATTGCCTTGCTGGCGTCCGGGCAAAGCTCGACCTTCACCGGCACCATCGCCGGCCAGGTGATCATGGAGGGTTACCTCAACCTGCGCATTCCCTGCTGGCAACGCCGCCTGATCACCCGTGGCCTGGCGCTGATTCCGGCGTTCCTCGGGGTGTGGTTGATGGGCGACCAGGCCATTGGCAAGTTGCTGATCCTCAGCCAGGTGGTGCTCAGCCTGCAACTGCCGTTTGCCCTGTACCCGCTGATCCGCATGACCGGCGACCGGCAATTGATGGGGTCATTCGTCAATCGCCTGCCCACCAGGATCCTGGCCTGGAGCCTGTTCACCGTGATCAGCGGCGCCAACGCCTGGCTGATCGGCCAGTGGCTGTTCTGAGTCAGCGGTCCCAGTAGGGCACGCTGCCAAAGCGCTCGACAAAAAAGTCGATGACCGTGCGCACCTTCACCGACAACCGCCGGCTGCCGGGCCACAGCGCGGCAATCTGCTGCGGCTCCAGGGTGGTCGCCACTTCGTAATCGCTCAGTACCGCCTGTAAGCGCCCGGCGCGCAGGCTGTCGCCGATCAGCCAGGAGGGGAACACCACGAACCCCAGGCCTTGTTCGGCGGCGCGTGCCAGGGTGTCGGCGTGGTTGCCGGTGATCGGGCCCTTGACTGTATAGGGCGTCCAGTCGTCCTGGGCGCGGCGGAAGAACCAACGCTGCTGGCCGTTCACGCCCTTGTACGCCAGGCACTGATGATTGCGCAGCTCATCGGGATGGCGCGGCGTGCCAAAGCGCGCCAGGTACTCGGGGCTGGCGGCGATGCGGTAGTGCTGGGGCGCGAAAATGCGCGCCTGCATTCCCGAATCGTTGAGCACACCGATCCGGAACAGCAGGTCGGCGCCTTCCTGCAAGGGGTCGACGTAGGTGTCGGTCTGCTGGATGTCCAGTTGCAGCTTGGGGTATCGCTGGCACAACTCGGCCAGCCAGGGCGATAGGTGCCGTTGGCCGAACACCATGGGCGCATTGATGCGCACCAGGCCGCTGGGTTCGCTTTCCTGTTCTTGCAGGGCCTGCCCGGCCTCTTCCAGTTGTTGCAGCATCAGGCGCGCATGATGCCCGAGCAGGCGCCCGGCTTCCGTGGGGCTGACGGCGCGGGTGTGTCGATAGAGCAATTGCTGGCTCAGGGCCTGTTCCATCAACTGGATCTGCCGGGAGATGGAAGAGGGCGCCAGGCCCTCACGGCGTGCGACCTCGGAGAAACTGCCGTGGTCCAGCACCGCCACGAACAGGCGCAGCGCCTTGAAACTCAACTCATTGAAGCCCTGCATGAGCCCTCCGTACTGTGCGATTTACGCAAAGGTGTTGTCTGCATGCTCCCATTTATCGCACAGATGGGCCAGCGGATAATGCGCGTCATTGTTTAATCTGACGTGTAGGTGGTGTATGCAAACTTCTTCTCTCGAGGCCGCGGCCCAGGCCCGGCCGAAAAACCGCCTGGGGCTGCTGCTGTTGCCGCTGGTGATCCTGGCAGGCATGGGCCTGTCGGTGGAGGCGGGCCTGTTGGGGCCGCTGGGCGCCCAGGTGGGGCACTTATGGGCGACCTTGAGCATCTTCGCGGTGGGCACGGCAATCTTGCTGCTGCTCCTGCTGTTCAGCGGCCCGCAAAAAGGTCCGGCCCTCAATGAACTGCCGCGCTGGCAGTTGATCGGGGGCTTCCTGGGGCCGATGTATGTGGTGGTACTGACCCTGGCCACGCCCCATATCGGCATTGCCATGACCATGATCGCGATCCTCTGCGGCCAGGTCGGCAAGAGCGTGCTGATCGACCACTTCGGTTGGTTCGGCACCGCCCGCAAGCGGGTCAATGGCGAACGCTGGGTTGCCCTGCTGTTGATTGTGATAGCCCTTGTTTTGATTGCGCGAGGTTAAGGCGATGAATCTGATTGCATTGTTGGTGCTGGTGGTTGCCGCCGGCGCGGTGTTGAGTGTGCAAGCGGCGATCAATGGGCGCCTGGGGCAAACCGTCGGCGTGCTGCGCAGCAGCCTGGTGACGTTCTCGGTGGGCACGCTGGTGACCGGCCTGCTGATCCTGTTTTTTGAGCCGGCCCAGGCCGTCAGCCTGCTCGAGGTGCCCAAGTGGCAGCTGACCGGGGCGCTGTTCGGTGTGGTGTACATGATGGTGATGGTCGGTGCGGTGCCGATCGTGGGCACGGCGGTGGCGACGGTGGCGGTGATCGTCGGCCAATTGGCCATGGGCATGTTGATCGACAACTTCGGCTGGATGGGCAACACGGCCATCGAACTGTCCGGCAGCCGGGTGCTGGCGATGCTGTGCCTGGTGCTGGCCCTGGTGTTCATGTATCGCAGCAGCACGCGCCAGGCTGATTAACGGCGCTGAACCAAGGGCAGCGGCCCGCAGTCACTGCTAAAGGTGCCGGCATTCGCTGCACCGGGACGACCAAAAAAAAGGAGTCTGATCATGCCAGATCCAACCTGTGCCTGCCCGCATTGCAAATGTGTACTGGGGCAGAACGCTGTGACCAAAGACGGCAAGGGCTATTGCTGCCAGGGTTGTGCCGATCACCATGCCCATGGTGAACCGTGCGAGTCGGCCACCGGCTGCGAGTGTGCCAAGTCGGCACACGGCTGAGCGGCCAATAGCGCCAACACCGCCAGGCAGCGTAAGCTGCCTGACTTTTTCCCAGTCGTGGAGTTATATCGTGGCCAAAGCTGCTGCTGTCATTGAAATCCCGGTGTCGGCCGATCAAGTCTGGCAACTGGTCGGTGGGTTCAACTCGTTGCCCGATTGGCTGCCGCTGATTGCCAAGAGCGAACCGGGCGAAGGCGGGCGCGTGCGGCACCTGCAAACCGTGGATGGCGCGGTGGTGGTCGAGCACTTGCAGACCTTCGATAACGTTGCGCGCACCTACAGCTACACCCTCAGCGAATCGCCGTTTCCGGTCAGTGCCTATCTGGCGACATTGCAGGTTGAAGCGCTGGGTGAGCACTCGGCCAAGGTCACCTGGTCGGGTGTGTTCACTCCGGTTGCGGGCGTGACCGATGCCGAGGTTGAAGAGCTGTTCAGCGGCGTCTACACCGGCGGCGTCGAGGCGCTGCGCAAGAACTTCCCGGCCTGATCGGCCACTATCGCCGGCCAGCCGGCGCCTACAGTGGGGTGTGTGTGCGGCAGTCCAGGGTCAGTCGCGCGCCCCCACGCTCGCTGCTGCCAACTTCCAGACGGAAGCCATGCAGGTTGATGATCGCCGCCACAATCGACAGGCCCAGGCCAAAGCTGCCCTGTTGGTTAACCTCATCGACCCGGTAGAAACGCTGGAACACCGCCGCCCGTTCCGCTTCGGGAATCCCTGGGCCGCTGTCCAGGACTTCGATGCGCGTGCTGCCAGCAACGTCGATCCCGCGCAGAATCACCTCGCCGCCCGGCGGGGTGAACTTGATCGAATTACTCAGCAGGTTGGCCAGGGCCTCGAACAGCAGTGCCCGGTCACCGGTAATCGGTGGCAATGCTTCGGGGACTTGCAGCAGCAGTTCCAACTGACCTTCTTCCGCCAGGGGCAGGTAGAAGTCATGGAGTTCCTGGAGCAACGGCAGGGGATCGAAGACCAGGAAGCCGGAGCGTCGTTGACGGTCCTCCAGCTCGGAAATACGCAGCAAACCGCGAAAACGCGCCATCAGCGTGTCGGTCTCGCTGATCACTGTATCGAGCTGCAGGGCCAGGGGGGACTCCTCGCTGGCCTGTTGCTTGATCCGGTACAACTGCGCGCGCAAGCGGGTCAGTGGGGTGCGCAGGTCGTGGGCAATGTTGTCGCACACGCCCTTGACCTCGTTCATCAGTTTTTCAATGCGCTCAAGCATGGCGTTGACGATGGCGGCGAGCATGTCCAGTTCGTCGCGGCGGTTGGACAGCGGCAGGCGGTGGGTCAGGTCGCCGGCGACGATGGCTTCGGCGCTGGCCTGGATCCCGCGAATCCGCCGCAACGGGCGCCGGCGTAGCAGATGCCAACCGGCGACGCCGGGGATGATGGTCAGGGAGATTGCCCAGAGCAGGGCTTGCAGGATGATCCTTGTCACGCCCAGCAATGAACCGTTATCGCGCACCAGCACCAGCCAGCGGCCATCCTGGGTGTGGGTCGCCACCGCGTCGCAACTGCCCCGGGGCAGTTTCGGGTCATCCGATTCGATGCAGTTGGCCAAGGCATGGATGCGCCCGTCCAGGGGCAGGCCTGGGGGGATTTGCTGGAGCGGGCCGCTGAGGGGGCGCTGTTGGCCATCGAACAAGCCATAGGCGTCAATGCCCTTCATATCGAAGGTCATGCTGGTGGCCAGGGCTTCATCCAGTTGCGCGCCTTCGAAGCGCTGGAACAGATGCTGGCGCTGCATCAGCGAATGGCGCGACAGGTCGCCCAGGTAACCCGAGACTTCGTAGTACAGCACCCCCATGAGGATGCAGCTCCAGGCCACGAACAGCGAACTGTACAGGGCCAGCAGGCGGCTGCTGGACGAGCGCCAGCCGTTAGACGGGTTCAGCAATGACATAGCCCGAACCTCGTACCGTGCGGATCAGTGGCGTCAGGCCCGGCGGGTCGATTTTCTTGCGCAGGCGGCCAATGTGCACGTCGATCAGGTTGGTGCCCGGGTCGAAGTGATAACCCCAGACTTCCTCGAAGATCATCATCCGCGAGAGGATTTGCCCGGTGTTGCGCATCAGGAATTCCAGCAGCTTGTACTCGGTGGGCAACAGGCTCAGGGGTTGGTCGGCGCGACTGGCTTCGCGGCTGATCAGGTTCAGTTCCAGGTCGGCCACGCGCAGCGCGGTTTGCGCGGCCTTGAGCGCATTGTTACGGCGCAGCAGCACCTCGACCCGCGCGGCCATCTCGTCGGAGGCAAAGGGTTTGGTCAAGTAATCATCGCCACCGGCCCGCAGGCCGCGCACCCGTTCATCCACGTCGGAGAGGGCGCTGATCATCAGGATCGGCGTCGACACGCCGAGGGTGCGCAAGGTGGTGACGATGGCCAGGCCATCGAGCTCCGGGAGCATACGGTCGAGGGTGATCAGGTCGTAGTCGCCACTGACTGCCCGCGTCAGGCCTTCGCGGCCGTTGTCGACCCAGTCCACGTCCAGTCCATGACTGCTCAGCTCGGCGACGATCTCGCGAGCCGTCACGGCGTCGTCTTCGATAGTCAAAATGCGGGTCATAAGGGTTACCTGGTCACACGGGAGTGGGGGGCATTTTGCCAAGAAATGATAGCGAGGTTTCTAAAAGAAAATTCATGTAGGCCTCGCTCAATGTGGGAGCGGGCTTGCCCTAAGCCAGTCAGTTAAACGCAGATCCCCTGTGGGAGCGGGCTTGCTCGCGAAAGCGGCAGGTCAGTCAACATCAATGTTTGCTGGGCCGACGTCTTCGCGGCGATGCGGCGATCCGACAAGCCCGCTCCCACAAGGTTGGCGGATGTCCCGGGAATGCATAACGCCCGCCACTTAACCTGCGTTCTTGCAAGTTGCATGATCCTAGGAAGTTCAACTTACTTATCTCATTGAAATTAATAGGTTTTTATTTTAACGGCGACTGGCACGCCGCCTGCACTGTCCTTTCCGACAGATGTAACACCATTTTTCAATGCCTGGAGCACAACAACAATGATGACATCCTCATCCACTTTGCAAGAGTCGAGCACGCTCTCCGGGGTTTCCTGGGGGGCGATCTTTGCCGGGGCCGCAGCTGCCGCTGCGTTATCCCTGGTCCTGGTGTTGCTGGGCTTCGGCCTGGGGTTTTCGGCGGTGTCGCCGTGGGCCGACAGCGGCATCAGCGCCAAGGGCCTGGGCATTTCCACGATTGTCTGGCTGGCCTTTACCCAGATTGTCGCGGCGGGGCTGGGCGGATATATCGCCGGCCGGCTGCGGGTCAAATGGGCCAATATGCATGGCGATGAGGTGTACTTTCGCGACACCGCCCACGGCTTTCTGTCCTGGGCCGTGGCCACGCTGGTGACCGCGACCCTGGTGGTCGGCTCGGTCAGCAGCATTGTCGGCGGCGGTGTGCAGGCCGGTGCGAGCGTGGTTTCGGGTGCCGCCAGCGGCTTGACCCAGGCTGCCGGCAACGCGGCCAATGGCGATGACTTCGGCTACTACGTCGACAGCCTGTTCCGCGATGATCGCCCGGCCGCTGCCAGTGACGATGCGGTGCATGGCGTGGTGGCGCGGATTTTCGCCCGCACCCTGGGCAACGACGGCCAGTTGGCGCCGCAAGACCGTACTTACCTGGCGCAGTTGATCAGCCAGCGCACCAACCTCAGCCAGGCCGATGCCGAGCGGCGTGTCGACCAGGTCTACGGTGATGCCCGCAAAGCCCTGGAAGATGCCAAGTTGAAGGCCAAACAGGCCGCCGATACCGCCAGCAAGATCGCCGCGGTGACCTCGCTGTGGACCTTCGTCGCGCTGTTGCTCGGTGCCTTCTTCGCCAGTTTCGCCGCGACCTTCGGCGGTCGCCGCCGGGATGCCGTGGTGTATCTGGAAACCATTCGTTAATTCAAGGAGAACGTCATGCGCTCATTACTGCTGTGGTTCCTCGGTGTGCCGATCCCGGTCATTATCCTGATCGCGATCTTCATGCACTAACCCGCGTACCCGCTTGATCAAGGCCGCTCCTGCATGGCAGGGGCGGCCTTTTTATCAGTCGTCAAACCCCACCTGTTCGTGAATCTCATCGACCTTCAACTCCAGCCGGTACGCCACCGCAATAAACAGCGCCTGGCACAGGCACAGCGTGGCACTGAGCGAGCGGAACGCAAACGAGGAACCTTCATTGACCAGCAACACCGTGTTGGCGCGCTTGGCCAGCGGTGACAGGTTGCTGTCGGTGATGATCAGCGTCTTGGCCTGGTGATGCTGGGCGATACGCAGGCAGTGTTGGGTTTCCTTGCCGTAGGGCGTGAAGCTGATGGCGATCACCAGGTCATTGGCGCGCACGCTGCGCATCTGCTCGCGATAGCTGCCACCCAGGCCCGAGACCAGGTGGATGCGCTTGTTGGTGTGCTGCAGGTTGTAGACCAGGTAGTCGGCCACCGCAAAAGAGCGGCGCACCCCGACCACGTAGATATTGTCGGCGTTGACCACCAGGTCCACGGCTTTCTCGAAGGCTGCGTCGTCCAGTTCCAGGCCCAAACGCTCGATGCCGGACAGTGTGGCATTCACGCATTCACGGGCGAGGTCGCCAGCGCTGGCTTTCTGCGACTTGTTGGCGATCATGCTGCGGATGCGCTGCTGGTAGTTCTGCACCGGCGTGGTCTTGTGGGTATACGCCTCGCGAAACAGCGCCTGCATCTCACTGAACCCGCTGAACCCAAAGCGCTGGGAAAACCGCACGATGGCCGAAGGATGGACTTCGCATTCCCGGGCGATGTCGCTGATGCGGTCGACCATGATCCGATCGCTCTGCTGGCTCATGTAGCTGGCGATGCGCTTGAGCTGGCGGGGCAGGCTTTCGTATTCATCGGTGATCAGCTGCAACAGACGCTCGGCATTGATCGGAGGGCTGGCGAGCATCTCGGCGGGAGCCTGCTGATCGGAGCGGGACATAGGCAATCCTTCTGGCTTGTTCTTACAGGGCAGGTGAGGCGCACCTCGCCCATGACAATAGGTCGATGGGCGCAAGTCTACAGGGAAGGCGGCAAAAAATATCTTAATGGAAAATATATTCCACATAAAATATTTATAGAATAAATATTGATTGCTGGCGCCGGACGTCCTAGTCTGCATCCACCAAGAGCGTCGCCGTCACGACGGCAGGCGCGGGCTGATAAAAATAACAGGAGCCAGCATGGGCCAGACTCGTTTTGCCAGTGGGCGTCAATTGGATCTGATTTGTCTTGGGCGCCTGGGCGTCGATCTCTATGCGCAGCAAGTCGGGGCGCGCCTGGAAGATGTCGCCAGTTTTGCCAAGTACCTGGGCGGCTCCTCCGCCAACATCGCCTTCGGCACTGCGCGGTTGGGGCTCAAGTCGGCGATGTTGAGCCGGGTCGGTGACGATCACATGGGGCGCTTTCTGGTGGAGTCGCTGGTGCGCGAGGGCTGTGATGTCAGTGGCATCACCGTCGACCCACAGCGCCTGACCGCCATGGTGCTGCTGGGCCTCAAGGACCGCGAAACCTTCCCCCTGGTGTTCTACCGCGAAAACTGCGCCGATATGGCCCTGTGTGCCGCCGATATCAGCGAAGCCTTTATTGCCAGCAGCAAGGCGCTGCTGATCACCGGCACTCACTTTTCCACCGACGGCGTGTACCAGGCCAGCCTCCAGGCCCTGGATTACGCCGAGCAACACGGGGTCAAGCGCGTGCTCGATATTGACTACCGCCCGGTGCTCTGGGGCCTGGCGGGCAAGGCTGACGGCGAGACCCGTTTTGTCGCCGACCAGAGCGTCAGCCAGCACCTGCAAGGGATCCTGCCGCGCTTTGACCTGATTGTCGGCACCGAGGAAGAGTTCCTGATTGCCGGCGCCAGCCACGATCTGCAAAGCGCCTTGCGCACGGTGCGCCAACTGACGGCGGCGACCCTGGTGGTCAAGCTCGGCCCGCAGGGTTGCACGGTGATTCACGGGGCGATCCCGGCGCGCCTGGAAGACGGCGCGATCTATCCCGGGGTGCGGGTCGAGGTGCTTAACGTGCTGGGGGCCGGCGATGCGTTTATGGCCGGCTTTCTCAGTGGTTGGTTGAACGAGGCCGATGACCCGCGCTGCTGCCAGCTGGCCAATGCCTGCGGCGGGTTGGTGGTGTCGCGCCATGCCTGCGCCCCGGCGATGCCGACGCTTGCAGAACTCCACTACCTGTTCAGCAGCCCGGTGCCCATCACTCGCCCGGACCAGGACCCGGTATTACAGCGCTTGCATCAGGTCAGCGTGCCGCGCAAGGCCTGGAAGCAGCTGTTTGTGTTTGCTTTCGACCATCGCTGGCAACTGCTGGAGCTGGCGCAAAAAGGCGGCCAGGACCCGGCGCGGATCAGTGCGATCAAGCAACTGTTTATCCAGGCGGTAGAACGCGTAGAAGGCAAACTGCACGAGCAGGGTGTGGAGGCCGATGTGGGTATTTTGGCCGACCAGCGCTTTGGCCAGGACGCGCTGAACGCCGCCACCGGCCGTGGCTGGTGGGTCGCGCGCCCGGTAGAGGTCCAGGGTTCGCGGCCGCTGGCGTTCGAACACGGGCGCTCGATCGGCAGTAACCTGATCGGCTGGCCCCAGGAGCAGATCATCAAGTGCCTGGTGCAGTTTCACCCCGACGACGAGCCCTTGTTGCGCCTGGAACAGGAAGCGCAGCTCAAGGGCCTGTATCAAGCCGCGCAAGCCAGCGGCCACGAACTGCTGCTGGAAGTGGTGCCGCCCAAGGATCACCCTTCGACCTACCCGGATGTGCTCTATCGCAGCCTCAAGCGCCTGTACAACCTGGGTATCTACCCGGCGTGGTGGAAGATTGAGGCGCAGTCGGCCGAGCAGTGGCACCAGCTCGATGAACTGATCGAGGAACGCGACCCCTATTGCCGGGGCGTGGTATTGCTGGGCCTGAATGCGCCGGCGCACTCTTTGGCCGAGGGCTTCCAGCAGGCCAGCCAGAGTCGGACCTGCCGCGGGTTTGCCGTGGGCCGCACGATCTTCCAGGAGCCGAGCAGGGCGTGGATGGCAGGGGAAATCGACGACGAAACGCTGATCCAGCAGGTACAGCAGACCTTCGAACAACTGATCCAGGCCTGGCGCAGCTCGAGAGTTTAAACACGCTCAAATGTGGGCGCCGGCAAGCCAGCTCCCACACAAGCAGATTTCAGCAGCCTCAAGGTTAAAACAATAAAAGGTGCAGCCATGCCCGCAATCCGTATTGGCATCAACCCCATCTCCTGGAGTAACGACGACCTGCCGGCCCTGGGCGGCGAGACGCCGTTGAGCACCGCGCTCAGCGAAGGCAAGGCCATCGGCTACGAAGGTTTCGAACTCAACGGCAAATTCCCCAAGGACGCCAAGGGCGTGGGTGATGTGTTGCGCCCCTACGACCTGGCGCTGGTCTCCGGCTGGTACTCCAGCCGCCTGGCCCGGCGCTCGGTGGCCGAGGAAATCGACGCCATCGCCAGCCATGTGCAACTGCTGCGCGAGAACGGCGCCACGGTATTGGTCTACGGTGAAGTGGCCGACTCGATCCAGGGCTCGCCGATCCGTCTGATCGAGCGCCCGCGCTTTCACAGCGAACAGGCATGGCAGGCCTACGCCGACAAGCTCACTGAGCTTGCGCGTTTTACCCTGTCCCAGGGCGTGCGCCTGGCCTACCACCATCATATGGGCGCGTACGTCGAGTCCCCGGAGGACATCGACACCCTGATGCGCCTCACTGGCCCGGAGGTTGGCCTGTTGTTCGATTCGGGGCACTGTTACATGGGCGGTGGCGAGCCGGTCGAGGTGCTGCGCAAGCATCTGGACCGTATCTGCCATGTGCACTTCAAGGATGTGCGCAAACCGGTGGTGCAACTGGCGCGCAACCAGCTGTGGAGCTTTCCCGACTGTATCGTCAACGGCACCTTCACGGTGCCGGGCGATGGCGATATCGACTTCGCCCAGTTGCTGGACGTGTTGCTGGGCGCTGGCTACAGCGGCTGGTTGGTGGTGGAGGCTGAGCAGGACCCGGCCGTGGCCCCCAGCTATATCTATGCGAAAAAAGGCTTTGATACCTTGCGCGCGCTGCTGGATGCGAGGGCTGCACAATGAGCCTGCTGGTCAAAAGCACCCCGCGCGGGCCAACCATGGTCGCGCTGCCAGAGGGGCGTCTGGAATATGTAGGGTTTGCCGCTTACCGCCTGAGCCTGGGGCAAACACTGCCGGTCAGCGCCAACGACGACGAGCTGTGCCTGGTGCTGCTCAGCGGCCGGGTGACCATCGAAGGCGAAGGCTTCAGCTGGCAAAACCTCGGGGATCGCCAGTCGGTGTTCGAGGATAAGTCGCCGTTCGCAGCTTATCTGCCGCCCAGCACGCGGGCCCAGGTGACAGCCCTGAGCGATGTGCAGATCGCCGTCTGCGCCGCGCCCGGCGCCCTTGCCGCCGGTCTCGCGCCCCGGCTGATCCGCCCCGAGCAGTGCCGGCGCAGTGTGCGCGGCAAGGGCGCCAACACCCGCTACGTCTGCGACATCCTGCCCGACAGCGAGCCGGCCCATTCGCTGCTGGTGGTGGAGGTGCGTACGCCGTCCGGGCACTCATCTAGCTACCCGCCGCACAAGCACGATACCGATGATCTGCCGCACCAGAGCTTTCTTGAAGAGACCTATTACCACCAGATCAACCCCTCCCAGGGCTTTGTGTTCCAGCGGGTGTACACCGACGACCGCAGCATCGACCAGGCCATGGCCGTGGAAAACCACGACCTGGTGGTGGTGCCCAAGGGTTATCACCCGGTCAGCGTGCCCTATGGCTACGAATCGTATTACCTGAACGTGATGGCCGGCCCCAAGCGCGCCTGGCACTTTCACAATGACCCGCAGCACAGTTGGTTGCTGGATCTTTAACCCGTAGGCGCCGAGGGGGCCAAACATGAGCACAACCCGATTGACCATGGCCCAGGCCCTGGTGAAGTTCCTGGATAACCAGTACATCGAAGTCGATGGCGTGCAGAGCAAGTTTGTCGCCGGCGTGTTCACCATCTTTGGCCACGGCAATGTGCTGGGCCTGGGCCAGGCCCTGGAGCAAGACGGTGGCGAGCTCGTGGTGCATCAGGGCCGCAACGAGCAGGGCATGGCCCATGCCGCGATTGGGTTTGCCAAGCAGCACCTGCGGCGCAAGGTCTACGCCTGCAGCGCTTCGGTCGGCCCCGGCGCGGCGAATATGCTGACCGCCGCGGCAACCGCCACCGCCAACCGCATCCCGCTGTTGCTGCTGCCCGGCGATGTGTATGCCTGTCGCCAGCCCGACCCGGTGTTGCAGCAGATCGAGCAATTCCATGACCTGAGCATCAGCACCAACGATGCGTTTCGCGCCGTGAGCAAATACTGGGATCGCATCAACCGCCCTGAACAGTTGATGAGTGCGGCGATCCACGCCATGCGCGTACTGACCGACCCGGCCGAAACCGGCGCCGTGACCCTGGCCTTGCCCCAGGACGTGCAGGCCGAGGCCTGGGATTACCCCGATTACTTCCTGCAAAAACGCGTGCACCGCCTGGACCGACGCCCGGCCACCGAAGCGATGCTGCGCGACGCTGCCGCGCTGCTCAAGTCCAAGCGCAAGCCGCTGATTATCTGCGGGGGCGGGGTCAAGTACTCCGGCGCGAATGCCGCGCTGCAGGCGTTTGCCGAGCGCTTTCAGATCCCCTTTGCCGAGACCCAGGCCGGCAAGAGCGCCATTGTCTCCAGCCACCCGCTGAATGTCGGCGGCATCGGTGAAACCGGCTGCCTGGCCGCCAACCTGCTGGCCCGGGATGCCGACCTGATCATCGGCATCGGCACGCGCTACAGCGACTTCACCACCTCGTCGAAATCCCTGTTCCAACATCCCGAGGTGCAGTTTCTCAACCTCAATATCAGCCCTGGCGATGTGCTGAAGCTCGACGGTGTCCAGGTGCTGGCAGATGCCAGGGTCGGGCTGCTGGCATTGGCCGACGCGCTGGGCGATTACGCCACGCAATGGGGCGAGCAGCCCCGCCAGGCCCGTGCGCAGGGGGATGCCGAAGTGGACCGGGTCTATCAGGCGCGCTACACCGACGCCGACTTCAGCCCCGAGATCCACGACCACATGGATGCGGCGGTGCTACGCGAATTCATCGAGCTGACCGGCTCCTGCCTGACCCAGAGCCAGGTACTGGGTGTGCTTAACGCGACCCTGGCCGACGACGCGGTGATTGTGGCCGCCGCCGGCAGCCTGCCGGGGGATTTGCAGCGCAGTTGGCGCAGCAAGGGGGTCAACACCTACCACGTCGAGTACGGTTATTCGTGCATGGGCTACGAGATCAACGCAGCCCTGGGGGTGAAGCTGGCCGAGCCGGCGCGCGAGGTCTACGCCCTGGTGGGCGATGGCTCCTACATGATGCTGCATTCGGAGCTGGCCACCTCGATCCAGGAGCGGCGCAAAATCAACGTGGTGCTGCTGGACAACATGGCCTTCGGTTGCATCAACAACCTGCAGATGGGCAATGGCATGGACAGCTTCGGCACCGAGTTCCGCTTCCGCAACCCCGACAGCGGCAAGCTCGATGGCGGCCTGGTGCCGGTGGATTTCGCCATGAGCGCGGCGGCCTATGGTTGCAAGACCTACAAGGTCACGACGGTTGCGCAGCTGCACGCCGCGCTGGCTGATGCACGCGCGCAGAGCGTGTCGACGCTGATCGATATCAAGGTGCTGCCCAAGACCATGATCCACGGCTACCTGTCGTGGTGGCGGGTTGGCGTGGCGCAGGTGTCCACCAGCGAACGCACCAATGCCTGCGCCAAACAACTCAATGAACGCCTGGCCAAGGCCCGGCAGTACTGACCATAAGAGGAGCGTTGCCATGTCTTTGAAGCTGGGTGTGATCGGTACGGGCGCCATCGGCCGGGACCATATCCGCCGGTGCAGCCAGACCTTGCTCAACAGCCAGGTGGTGGCGGTCACCGATATCAACCTTGAGCAGGCGGCCCAGGTGGTGGCTGACCTGCAACTGAACGCCGAGGTGTACGCCGACGGTCATGCGCTGATCCATTCGGCGCAGGTCGAGGCGGTGCTGGTCACCTCCTGGGGCCCCAGCCATGAGGAATTTGTGCTGGCGGCTATCGCAGCTGGCAAACCGGTGTTCTGTGAAAAACCCCTGGCTGTCACGGCCCAAGGCTGTCGCAAGATCGTCGAGGCGGAAGTGGCCCACGGCAAGCGCCTGGTTCAGGTCGGTTTCATGCGCCCGTATGACCAGGGCTACCAGGCGCTCAAGGCGGTGATCGACAGCGGCCAGATCGGCGAGCCGTTGATGCTGCACTGCGCCCACCGCAACCCGACGGTGGGGGAAAACTACAACACCGGCATGGCCATCACCGACACTTTGATCCACGAGCTGGACGTGCTGCGCTGGCTGCTGGCCGATGACTATGTGTCAGTGCAGGTGGTGTTCCCGCGTAAAACCAGCAAGGCCCTGAGCCATTTGCGCGACCCGCAGATCGTGCTGCTGGAAACCGCCAGGGGTACGCGGATCGATGTGGAAGTGTTTGTGAACTGCCAGTACGGCTACGACATCCAGTGTGAAGTGGTGGGGGAGACGGGCATTGCCAAATTGCCAGAACCGTCCCAGGTGCAACTGCGCAGCGGCGCCAAGCTATCGAATGCAATTCTGATGGATTGGAAAGACCGTTTTATTGGCGCTTATGACGTGGAGTTGCAGGCCTTTATCGATGGCGTGCGCGCCGGTCAGGTGGGGGGGCCTTCAGCCTGGGATGGTTTTGCGGCGGCGGTGGCGGCGGATGCGTGTATCGAGGCCCAGGGCAGTGGGCAGATCGTTGCGGTCAGCTTGCCGCAGCGCCCGGCATTCTACGGCTAGCGCGGTCAATGTAGGAGCTGGCTTGCCTGCGATGGCGGTGGTTCAGGTTAGAAATACTTGACTGATCTACCGCTATCGCAGGCAAGCCAGCTCCTACATTTTGATTGGGTTTGCAGATCACGAGAGGAGTTGGTTCATGCGAATCGGACTGGTTGGATACGGCCACGGTGGCCGTTTTTTTCATGCCCCGCTGATCGCCACTTTGCCCGGGGCAATCTTCGTTGGCGTGGTGACCCGCGCCCCCGAGCGCCGCCAGCAACTGGCGACGGAGCATCCCGGGGTGCCGGCATTCGACAGCATCGCGCAGATCGTCGAAGCCGGGGTGGAGGTGCTGGTGATCTCCACCACCCTCAAGGGCCGCCCGGCCCTGGTGCTGGAGGCCATTGAATATGGTGTGGCGGTGGTAAGCGACAAACCCTTCGCCGCCAATGCCGAGCAGGCGCGGGCGCTGATTAGCGCCGCCGAACGTGAAGGGGTAAAACTCAGCGTCTACCAGAACCGGCGCTGGGATTCGGACTACCTGACCCTGCGCAAGCTGATCGAGGCTGGCGCCCTGGGTACTATCACCCGCTTTGAATCCAGGGTAGAGCGCTACAGCCCGCAAGCGGTGGGCAACGCCAGCGGCGGCGGGTTCCTGCGGGATCTGGGCAGCCATCTGGTGGACCAGGCCTTGCAGCTGTTCGGTCCGGTAGAGCTGGTGTATGCGCAATTGCAGTACAGCGCCGAGCATCCCACGGTCGATCATGGCTTCTTTGTCTGCCTGACCCACGCCAACGGGGTGATTTCCCACCTGTGGGGCAGCGCCCTGCAAAACAGCCAGGCCCCGCGTTTTCGAGTGAACGGCACGGCGGGCTGCTACACCGTCGAAGGCCTGGATGGCCAGGAACAGGCGCTGCTGGCCGGCAAGAATCCGAAGACCGAAGGTGAACACTGGGGCGCCGAAGATCATCGCCGCTGGGGCTGGTTCGAACAAGGCGCGGAACGCGAGCGGATCCCTTCGCAAAAGGGCGCCTGGAACCAGTTCTATCGCCAATTGCAAAGCGCAGTCCAGGGCCAGGGCGAACTGCCGGTGCAGGCCAGGGATGCCTGGGAAGCCACCTGCGTGCTGGATGCCGCCAGGCTCAGCGCCGAGCGCCGGCAAGTGGTGGAGATGGCCACGCTGGAAGGGGTAGAGTGGAAATAGAATAAAATTCTAAAATGAGTTGATATGGAAATTATTTTCCAATAAAGTCGTTTCCAGGTTGCTGAAAGTCTGTCCCGGCCTTCCTTTATAAAGGACGCGGTGGGCTCAACAAAAACAAGATAAAAAAACAACCAGGTACCGTCAGATGAAAATCTTCAACGCTGTACTGCGAGTGTTACGTACTGCCTTCCCGCCCCGCGCACGGCCCTTCTATTTCTCTTTTCTCAATGTCCTTTGCATCGAAAGCAAGGGCGCCCTGGTGTGCTGCATTCCGGGGGCGCCCGTGGTACGGCTGCCTGCTGCCAACTCATCGCTCTGATAAACGCTACGTCCAGAAAACCAACAAGAAAGTGGAGACAGACCGTTCATGAAGACCCAGATCCGTTTCGCCTCGCTGGCCTTGTCGACGCTGCTTGCCAGCGGCGTGGCCGCGGCCGCCGATATCAAGATTGGCGTCAGCATGTCGCAGTTCGACGACACCTTCCTCACCTACCTGCGTGAGGATATGGACAAGCAAGCCAAGTCCTACCCCAAGGGCGACGGCGTGCAACTGCAGTTCGAAGATGCCCGCGCCGACGTGGTCAAGCAACTGAGCCAGGTCGAGAACTTTATCAGCCAGAAAGTCGATGCCATGGTGGTCAACCCGGTGGACACCGCCTCCACCGCACGCATTACCAAGGCCGCGGTGGCAGCCGGTATCCCGCTGGTCTACGTCAACCGCCGCCCGGATCAGACCGACCTGCCCAAAGGGGTGGTGACGGTGACGTCCAATGACGTCGAGGCCGGCAAACTGCAAATGCAGTACCTGGCCGAGAAACTGGGCGGCAAAGGCAAAATCGTGATTCTGCTGGGTGACCTGGCCAACAACTCGACGACCAATCGCACCAAGGGCGTCAAGGAGGTCCTCGGCAAATACCCGGACATCAAGATTGAACAGGAGCAGACCGGGATCTGGCTGCGGGACAAGGGCATGACCCTGGTGAACGATTGGCTGACCCAGGGCCGCGAGTTCAATGCGGTCGTGGCCAACAATGACGAAATGGCGATTGGCGCGGCCATGGCCTTGAAAACCGCGGGCGTCAAACCGGGCAGCGTGTTGATTGGCGGCGTCGATGGCACGCCCGACGGCTTGAATGCGATTACCAAGGGCGAGATGGCGCTCTCGGTGTTCCAGGATGCCAAGGGGCAGGCGGTCGGTTCGGTGGAGGCGGCGGTGAAAATGGCCAGGGGCGAGGCGGTCGAGCAAAACGTCGTGGTGCCGTTCCAGTTGATCACCCCGGACAATGTCGCGTCGTTCAAGTAGCGTTCAATAACAACAATAAGCCCGCAGGGCGGTCGCAATCGCCCTGCCGATGGAGCCCCGATATGCTCGCTCAAGCGACTGCGTTGCAGCCCGCAGGTCTAGAAGAGCCTTACCTGCTGGAAATCGCCCATATCAGCAAAGGTTTTCCCGGCGTCGTGGCCCTGGACGATGTGCAACTGCGGGTGCGCCCCGGCTCGGTCCTGGCGCTGATGGGAGAGAACGGTGCCGGCAAGTCGACGCTGATGAAAATCATCGCCGGCATCTACCAGCCCGACGCCGGCCAAATCCGCCTGCGGGGCAAGCCGGTGGTGTTTGATACCCCCCTGGCCGCCTTGCAGTCGGGCATCGCGATGATCCACCAGGAACTCAACCTGATGCCCCATATGAGCATCGCCGAGAACATCTGGATCGGCCGCGAGCAGCTCAATGGCCTGCGCCTGGTCAATCACCGGGCCATGCACCGTTGCACTGCGCAGTTGCTGGCGCGGCTGCGGATCAACCTCGACCCCGAGGAGCAGGTTGGCAACTTGAGCATTGCCGAGCGGCAGATGGTGGAGATTGCCAAGGCGGTGTCCTACGACTCCGACATCCTGATCATGGATGAGCCGACGTCGGCGATTACCGACAAGGAAGTGGCCCACCTGTTTTCGATCATTGCCGACCTCAAGGCCCAGGGCAAAGGCATCATCTATATCACCCATAAAATGAATGAAGTGTTTGCCATTGCCGATGAGGTGGCGGTGTTTCGCGATGGCGCCTATATCGGCCTGCAACGCGCCGACAGCATGGACAGCGACAGCCTGATCTCGATGATGGTCGGGCGCGAATTGAGCCAACTGTTCCCGGTGCGCGACAAACCCATCGGCGAGTTGCTGCTGTCGGTGCGCGACCTGCGCCTGGACGGGGTGTTCCAGGGCGTGTCCTTTGACCTGCATGCCGGCGAGATCCTCGGCATTGCCGGGCTGATGGGCTCGGGCCGCACCAATGTGGCGGAAACGATTTTCGGCATTACCCCAAGCGACGGCGGCGAGATCCGCCTCGACGGCCAGGTGCTGCGCATCAGCGACCCGCACATGGCGATCAAGCAGGGTTTTGCGCTGTTGACCGAGGACCGCAAGCTCAGTGGCCTGTTCCCGTGCCTGTCAGTCCTGGAAAACATGGAAATGGCCGTGCTGCCCCATTACTCGGGCAAGGGCTTTATCCAGCAAAAAGCCCTGCGGGCCTTGTGCGAGGACATGTGCAAGAAGCTGCGGGTAAAAACCCCCTCCCTTGAGCAGTGCATCGACACCCTGTCGGGCGGCAATCAGCAAAAGGCCCTGTTGGCCCGTTGGTTGATGACCCAGCCACGGCTGTTGATCCTCGATGAGCCGACCCGTGGCATCGATGTCGGGGCCAAGGCCGAGATCTATCGCCTGATTGCCTTCCTGGCCAGCGAGGGCATGGCGGTGATCATGATTTCTTCGGAACTGCCGGAAGTGCTGGGCATGAGTGACCGGGTGATGGTGATGCACGAAGGCGAGTTGATGGGCACCCTGGACCGGGCCGAGGCCACCCAGGAAAAAGTCATGCAGTTGGCTTCCGGTATGACGGCAGTCCACTAACGAATAAAAAAGGTGACGGGTAATGAACGCAATACTGGAAAGCAAACCCGAGGAAAAAAAGCCCGCTGCGGCACCGGTCAAGAGCCGGCGGCGGTTTCCTACCGAGCTGAGCATTTTCCTGGTGCTGATCGGTATCGGCCTGGTGTTCGAAGTGTTTGGCTGGATCGTGCGTGACCAGAGCTTTTTGATGAACTCCCAGCGCCTGGTGCTGATGATCCTGCAGGTGTCGATCATCGGCTTGCTGGCGATTGGCGTGACCCAGGTGATCATTACCACGGGGATCGACCTGTCGTCGGGCTCGGTGCTGGCGTTGTCGGCAATGATTGCCGCGAGCCTGGCGCAAACCTCGGACTTTTCCCGCGCGGTGTTTCCATCGCTGACGGACTTGCCAGTGTGGATCCCGGTGGTGGCCGGCCTGGGCGTGGGCCTGCTGGCGGGGGCGATCAACGGCAGCATCATCGCCATTACCGGCATCCCGCCGTTTATTGCGACCTTGGGCATGATGGTCTCGGCCCGTGGCCTGGCGCGTTATTACACCGAAGGCCAGCCGGTGAGCATGTTGTCGGATTCCTACACGGCCATCGGCCATGGCGCGATGCCGGTGATCATCTTTCTGGTGGTGGCGGTGATCTTCCACATTGCCTTGCGCTACACCAAGTACGGCAAGTACACCTACGCCATCGGCGGAAATATGCAGGCGGCGCGTACCTCGGGGATCAACGTCAAGCGGCACCTGATCATTGTCTACAGCATTGCCGGGCTGCTGGCCGGGTTGGCGGGTGTGGTTGCCTCGGCTCGGGCGGCTACCGGGCAGGCGGGGATGGGCATGTCTTATGAGCTGGACGCGATTGCCGCTGCGGTGATCGGCGGCACCAGCCTGGCGGGCGGGGTAGGGCGCATCACCGGCACGGTGATTGGCGCGCTGATCCTCGGGGTGATGGCCAGCGGGTTTACCTTCGTGGGGGTGGACGCGTACATCCAGGACATCATCAAGGGCCTGATCATCGTGGTGGCGGTGGTGATCGACCAGTATCGCAATAAACGCAAGCTCAAGCGCTGAGCGAGATTTGAATCAAAAAGTGGGGCTTGTTTGTGTGGGAGCGGGCTTGCCCGCGATAGCGATGGGTCAGTCAAATATCTATCAACTGACCCACCGCTATCGCGGGCAAGCCCGCTCCTACATTTATGCACCGCCAACCGTTTGTCTTCTATATAGCTCCACAACACTGAATTTCTTGCTATAAACGCACTCCGATAACCACCTGCCGAGCCCGTCCTGGTGCCTTTTGGGGGAATGTCGGACAAATTGCCTGTCATTTCAGTTGCTGCGCCCTCAAGTCAGCCGTAGACTGCCGCCCCTCGTAAATTGAGTGCCGGGTGGCGCTTGGAATGGACGGCGTCTTTCCCCGACCTGCAGAGGTTGGCCGGAACGCTCCCTTATTCGCCTTAATGCACGTATTTTTTATAGAGAAATCAATGACAAAGGAAAAGTTGCTGGCCATGCCGGCGGATGACTACATGAATGCCGAGCAGCACGCTTTTTTCGAGCAGTTGTTGCAAGACATGAAAGTCGAGCACCACGAGCGCATTGAGCAGAACCGCATCGCCATTGAAAGCCTGGACACCCCGGCTGACCCTGCTGACGCTGCTTCGGTAGAAGAAGAGCGCACCTGGCTGGTCAACGCCATCGACCGCGACCAGCGCATGCTGCCGCAACTTGAACAGGCCCTGGGCCGTATCAAGGAAGATTCCTTTGGCTGGTGTGATGACAGCGGCGAGCCTATCGGCCTCAAGCGCCTGCTGATCAGCCCGACCACCAAGTACTGCATCGAAGCGCAAGAGCGCCACGAGCAAATCGACAAGCATCAGCGCCAAGCCTGATCTGTTTGATTGTGTAGGGAGCTGGCTTGGCGAAGGCGGTCGATCAACACCGCTATCGCCAGCAAGCTGGCTCCTGCAGTGATCCTGCGCGTGTCATCCCCCCGTCTATTGATCTGCTGCAAGCCCTAACACCAAAGGCCCATAGATAATGGCCAATTAGTGGCGTTTAATGCAGAGACAATAATGACAAGCAGTGGGGTAACAAGCATGCTGGGGATGGATCTCTGATGGGCGCCGCCGTGGTGCCGCACGCGGTGAGCCGCCAACTGCCTGGCTGGGTCACACCGTTCCTGCAAAGCATCGCCCTGGTGCTGGTATTGTCGGGCCTGGCGTTTGCCGACCTGTCGATGTACCTCTGCGTGCCCGTGGCCCTGTTGCTGGTCTGGCTACCGCTGCTGAAAAAGCCGGCCCGCAGCCTTGCGCCGGCTGTCGTCGAGGATGCCATTGGCGCGTTGACCCGCGATCTGTCCTACACCACCAGCCATAACGCGCTGTCAGCCGCCGGCGTGGCCTATTCGGTCAAGCAACTGGCGGCCCGCCTGCAATCGCAATTGGGCGCCGCCCAGCAAATCGTCAGCAGTGCCGAAGTGATGATTGGCACTGAGCAACTGACGTCCCAGCTCAGTCGTGAAGCCCTCGGCGCGGCGGGCCAGGCCCATCAGCGCAGCACCGAGGGGCGCGCGGTGCTCGGAGAGTCCATCAGCCGCATGCATCAACTCAGCCAGCGCGCCAGCGACAGCCGGCAATTGATCGAGGCCCTGAGCCAGCGCAGCGAAGAGATCCAGCGCGTGACCCTGGTGATTCAGTCGATTGCCAGCCAGACCAACCTGCTGGCCTTGAATGCCGCCATTGAAGCCGCCCGGGCCGGTGAGCATGGGCGCGGGTTCGCCGTGGTGGCCGATGAGGTGCGCGGCCTGGCCGGCCGTACGGCGACTGCCACCGACGAAGTCGGGGTGATGGTGGCGGACATCCAGCAGCGCACCGCCCAGGTGGTGGAGCAAATCCGCCAGTTGTCCGTGGATCTGCAGGCCGGTGTCGAGCAAGTGGAGCACGCCGGCGAGCAACTGGAGAGCATTGCCACGTTGGCGGCGGGGGTGGAAGGCCAGGTCAACGCGATTGCCCAGGGCACCGAGACCAATCGGGTGCAGCTCGACAGCCTGTTCCATGCGGTGGAGCAGATGCGCAGCGACCTGACCGTCAGCGACCAGCAGACCCAGCAGTTGGCCGAGGCCGCCATACAAATGGAAGGGCAGGCCGAAACGATCAGCGAGCGCCTGGCCGAAGTCGGCCTGGACGATTATCACCAGCGCATCTACGACCTCGCCCGCGAAGGCGCGAGCCGCATCGCCGCGCAGTTCGAGGCGGATGTCCAGCAGAACCGCATCAGCCTCGATGACTTGTTCAATCGCAGCTACACACCGATTGCCAACAGCCAGCCGACCAAGTACCACAGCCGTTTCGACGGCTACACCGACCAGGTATTGCCCGCTATCCAGGAAGCCTTGCTGCCCCGGCACGAAGGCCTGGTGTTCGCGATTGCCTGCACGCCACAGGGCTATGTGCCGACGCACAACAAGGTGTTTTCCCAGGCGCTTACCGGAGATGTTCAGGTGGACGCGGTGAACAATCGCACCAAGCGCAAGTTTGAAGACCGCACCGGCATCCGCTGCGGCAGCCACCAGCAGGCTGTGCTGTTGCAGACCTATACCCGTGATACCGGCGAGTTGATGCACGATCTGTCCGTGCCGATCATGGTCAGCGGCCGGCATTGGGGCGGCTTGCGCCTGGGCTATAAGCCTGAGGGGCAGGCTGGCGCGCACTAGGCCCAGGCACGGATTGTTGCGTGTTATGCAAGGAAGCTTTTACGCCGATAGCTTTTTCCGGCGTGAGGAACAGCTTAAGATGCTGCACATTGTTAGCTAGCTAACTAATCCTGCGGAGAACTTCCATGCAAAGCAAAGTCGATGTAGCGGTGATGATTGGCAGCGGTGTGCCACAGACCCTGCGTGCGCTGGGCCTGAGGGCCTGCTGGGTGGTGTTGCTCAACGGTGAACAGCGCGGCACGGCCTTCGCCAGTCGCGACGAAGCCCAGGAATGCCGCGCGGCCTGGCAGGCGCTGCTGGACCTGGAGCGCTCAGACCGCCTGCACTGACTGCAGGTTATACGCTCTGGTGCAGGCGCTGGTTCAGCTCATCCACGGCAATCGCCCAGTCCGCGTCTTCGCGCAGTTCTTCCTTGAGGAACTGCGCCTGTTGCGGGGTCCAGAAGGGCGCGTCGATCAGCTTCACAGTCTCTGCCAGGGGATGTTCACCGATAAACGTGTCGATGGCAGCAGGCGAGGCCTCCAACCCCAACTGTTCGAACAGGTCTTGCAAGGTATGCGTTGGCGCGTCCATGTCATTCTCCACGATAGTTAAGTCTCTACTCGTATGGGAGGCGTGCCAGCGCGCATAGTTCGATTTTGCTTGAGTCGCGTGTCAACGGGCATTGATGCACAGGAGAGCTTCCAACTCCTTGGCCAGGGCGCAGGCCTTGTTATGGTCACTGCGAAAGCCCTTGATCCGACCGCTGGGCACTTCCAGGATATGGAAAAAATTCTTGCCCGCCGGGACGACCCGATAGAGGGCGAAATCCGGGCACGCGTTGTGGGCATACACGCTGTAGAATAGCGCGCTATCCTTGCGCGATAAGGTGTCGCGAGTCAGTGTCGGTTCGCGATGAAGTCTTTGCATGGCGAGCTCCTGTTGATCTGTTGACCTGCTTGCAGCATTTCGGGTGGTTTTAAGCCGCGTTGCTGTTCTAATATTGTTGTCGGCAGCCCGCGTTCGGTTCCATCCAACGTTTTTCCTTGGTTTTTGGCTGTCGGAAAACCACCCTTTCAAATGGGGTATTCTCTGAAGTGGGGCGTCCAGTATTCTCTGGCCGATAAACCTGTGATTTCCTGCACCGCCTGACGACCTTGTACAAGGGCTGTCAGGCACGGCTGTACGAGTCTGGCGGGAATCAACTTCAGTTTTTTAATGTACCGTGCCGTATCGGCCTTTTTTGTGCTGTCTGCCCTGGGCGGGCGGCGCTTTTTTAGATGTGGGGGCGTTTCCTTGGCAGTTAGTAATCTGGATATGCACGCATTGTTCGTGCTGGGTGATTTGCGCGCGAAGTTGGTTAAGCAGTTTCAGTCGCGGTTTGTTTACATCACGGAACAAACCCCGGAAGGCATTTACATTGCTGAAATCGATACCGAAACAGCGTTGGTGGTCGATGACAAACCTCGCCTGGAGCTCAAGGTCGGCGATCACTTTCGCGCCGCAGTCCTGCCCAGCCGTGAAGGTGGCAAGTTCGAGCTGAAGTTTCGCGATATCAAGTTGACGGTCTATGGCCTGGGTGACTACGCGTTTGTTTCCACGGCGCAGGGCGAGGGCATTGTGTTCAAGGAAGGTCACAGCGTGATGCTGGTGTTCGCCGCCAATGAACAACTGCAGGAAGGCCTGAGCAAGACCCTCAAGGCCGTGACCGGCAAGGCCGCCAAGTGGCGCAAGGGTGAACTGGTGACTTTCAAGGCCAGCGAGTAATAAGCGAGCGCACCGGCAATCGGTTGAACCTCTACTACAGTTGGGTGGACTTAATTATTCAGGGCTTTCGCATGACAGCAAAGCCATCCGCCATGGCTGTGTAAACGCGAGGTTCAAAGGCATGAAAGCAATACGAGCGCTGTTGGCAGCATCCCTTACCGCCGCGGGCCTGTCGATGGCGGCCGCACCGGTAGCGGCTGCCCAGGCGCCCATTCATTTTGCCGACCTGAATTGGGAAAGTGGCAGCCTGATCACCGAAGTACTGCGCTTTATTGTCGAGAAGGGCTACGACCTGCCCACCGATACCCTGCCCGGTACCACCATCACCCTGGAAACCGCCCTGGCCAAGAATGATATCCAGGTGATCGGCGAGGAATGGGCGGGCCGCAGCCCGGTGTGGGTCAAGGCTGAGGCTGAAGGCAAGGTGGTTGGTCTGGGCGATACCGTCAAGGGCGCGACCGAAGGCTGGTGGGTCCCGGAGTACGTGATCAAGGGCGACCCGGACAAAGGGATCAAGCCACTGGCCCCTGAGCTGCGCAGCGTACAGGACCTGGCGCGCTATAAAGATGTGTTCAAGGACCCGGAGGCCCCCGGCAAGGGACGGTTCCTCAACAGCCCTATCGGCTGGACTTCGGAGGTGGTCAATAAGCAGAAGCTCAAGGCTTATGGCCTGGAGGACAGCTACGTCAACTTTCGTAGCGGTTCGGGCGCGGCGCTGGATGCCGAGATAGCCTCGTCGATCCGCCGTGGCAGGCCAATCCTGTTTTACTACTGGTCGCCGACCCCACTGATGGGGCGCTACAAGTTGATCCAGTTGGAGGAACCTGCCTTCGACGCCGAGGCGTGGAAGACCCTGACGGATGCCGACAACCCCAACCCCAAGCCGACGCGTTCGTTGGCGTCCAAACTGAGCATTGGCGTGTCCACGCCGTTCCAGAAGGAATATCCGCAGATTGCCGGGTTCTTCGAAAAGGTCGAGTTTCCAATTGGACCGTTGAACGAAGCCCTGGCAACCATGAGCGAAAAGCACACCCCGCCGCGCGAAGTGGCACAGGCGTTTCTCAAAGAGCATCCGCAAGTGTGGAAGGCCTGGTTGACGGAGGATGTGGCTACAAAGGTCCAAGCCAGCCTGAAATAGCCACGCCGTCACTGCAAACGACGATCCAAATGTGGGAGCGGGCTTGCCCGCGATAGCGGTGTGTCAGTCAAGTATTTCTAACCTGATACACCGCCATCGCGGGCAAGCCCGCTCCCACAGTTTTGATTGCGCTCCCCTTAAAACTTGGTTTGCACCGCCAATTCAAAGGTACGCGGCGACCCCAGGTAATACGCCGGCGACACATGGGCAAACTGCGCATATACCTCGTTGGTCAGGTTACGCACCCGGCCCGTGACCGAGGTGTGTTGATCGACCTTGTAGGTCAGGAACGTGCCAAACAAGGTGTACGCCGGCACTGTCAGGGTGTTGGCATTATCGGCGTACACCTGCGCCACATACCGCACATCCACGCCACCTTGCCAGGCCGGGGCGATGTCATAAGTCAGCCACAGGTTGCCTACGCGCTTGGGCACGTTGGTCGGCGTGTTGCCCTTGCGCGATACCACTGCGCCGCTGGCGATTTTTTCTTTGAAATCATCGTATTGCGCATCGACCCAGGCGAAATTGCCTTCGGCCAACAGCCTGGGGGTAATGCGCAACGAGCTGGCCAGTTCGATGCCCTTGGACGACTGCGCACCCACCGCAATACTGCGGGTGGGGTCTTGTGGGTCGGTCACGGCAAAGTCCTTGCGCTCGATGTGGTAGGCGGCCACGGTGGCTGAACCGCGCCCGTCCAGGTAATCGAACTTGCTGCCCACTTCCCATTGCTTGCCGGTGGAGACATCAAACACCTGGGTGGTGCTGGTGGGCTGTTCGGCTGCGGTGCTGTATTGCACATAGACATTGGCCGCCGGGATGAACTGATAGGTCAGGCCCACGCGCCCGGTCACCGGCTCCCAACGGCGCTTGACGTTACCCAGGTTGTCGCGGTGGCTGGTCACGTCCAGGTCGATGGCGTCATAACGCAGGCCGCTCAGCAGCGACAGCTTGTCGGTCAGGCCCAGGCGGTTCTCGACAAACAGCGCCTTGGTCGTCACTTCGGTGGTCTTGTCCTTGATAAATCCCGGCTTGGTGCCTGGCAGGTCGTAGAAATGCCCCGGATCGTAGTGGTTGGGGTCCACTGCGTTCTTGGCCGACACGTTCAGCGGGCTGGCGGTGGTGCTGTTGACCTTGTATTCGAAACCGCCGGACCAGGTGCTGGCCAGGCCGAACACGCTGCTGTCATGGCGCAGCTCGAACTGGTTGCCGTCCTGCTCGCCCTGATGGCGCACCTGATAGGCCGTCGAACGGTTCACCAGGCTGTTATCGGCGTTGTACTGGTAGGTCTCCAGGTTGCGGTAGTCGCGCTGGCTGTCCAGGTGATAGAGGGTGTTGCGCAGGGTGGTGCTGTCGTTGATCCGGTAATCGATGATCGACCGGGCCCAGATCGTGCGTTGTTCGTAGCGGCCATCGGCGACGTTGTAGTTGTTGAAGCGGTTGTGCCTGTCGATTTTCAGCTCGCCGGCCTTGGGATTGAGCACCGGGGTGCCCCAGTATGGGCTGTCCTCGTGTTCGTCCTGGTACTCCAGGGCCAGGGTATGGGACAGGTTGGGCGTGAGGTCGCTGAGCAGGGAAAAGGCCACGCTCCAGGCATCGCGTTGCTGGCGGTCGATATGGGTATGGTTGGTGTTGCGGCTGACATCCAGGCGCGCGTAGTGCTGGACCTCGGCACCGGGCTCGGTCAGGGCGTGGTTGAGGCCCAGGGCGATGCCGGTGGTGTCGTAGCTGCCGTAGTTGATCTGGCCTTCGACGGCCTGCTCCTCGCGGGTGGCCAGCTTGGTCACGTAGTTCAGCGAGCCGCCCACGGAGCCGGCGCCGTTGATCAACGAGGAGGGACCGCCCACCAGCTCCACCCGGTCATAAATCCATGCGTCCACGGGCCGTGCCAGGCCACCGGCGACGTTGATGCCATTGAACATCTGGGTGATCTGGCTGCTGGTAAAGCCCCGATAGGAAATAAACCCGCCAAACCCCGGCGGCGCACTGGCGTTGACCCCGGGCAGGGTGTTGGCCGCATCCTGGAAGGTCTTGGCGCCACGGCGCTCGATATCGTGGCGGTCGGCGATGCTGACCGAGGCCGGGGTTTCCCGCACGCTCAGGCCCAGGCGCGAGGCCATGCCGCTGGATTGGTCCAGGGCCAGGCCCGGCTCGTTGGCGGCGGCGCCGTCGATGGTGGTGGGGGCCAGCTCAAGGGCCCAGGCGCAAAAAGGCAGGCAGCCGAACAGGCCCGCCAATAGAGGTAAATGTTTCATCGATAAATCCTGAAAAGCAGGGCTTGAAAGCAACGCACAGCCGCCCGCGCTTCCCTGGGGAAGCCGCGCGGTGTGCGGATCAAAAAGCGCAGGTATCAGGCGTAGGCAGGCGGGGCGCGCGGATTAGCCGCAGGCCAGGTGAAGCGGGTGGGAATGTCAGCGGTGAGTACCACCGCCGGCGGTGGCGCGTGAGGCTGGGGCAGTACCGCAACGTTAAGGCTGGAGTTGAGCGCCGGGCCCATGCCGCCGGTGGAACACAGCGGGCAACCGAAGGCCTTGGACAGCGTGGGCAGCGACTGATCGCCGGTGTTTACGGGGGCTGGCGCCTGGGTGCGGGGGTCTACGGTACAGAACTGGCCGCCAATGCCGTTGAGCTGCATGCCGACCATTTGCCCATGGCCAATACTGCAGGCGAACACGTTGAACAGGACGCAGCCATAGAGCATCCAGGCAATCAACGAGCGGTCGGCACGGGCGAGTTTCATGGGGCGGCACTTTATCACCAGACGACTAAATGCCTGCAAAAAATCTGAAAAGGACTATCCTCTTTCGCACTTTTCCAGGGGTATCCAACCATGAGCTTTGTCATTGCGAGGTGGGTCGTCGGGGTATTTGCGTTTATCAGCATGATCCATGTGTACTGGGCCGCAGGCGGCAAGCTGGGCAGCAGCGTAGCGATCCCGCAACTGCCCGGCGAATTCGCCAGCGGGCCACGGCCGGCGTTCAAGGCGTCGGCGCTGGGTACGTTCCTGGTGGCCGTGGGGTTGGTGCTGATTGCCGTGTTGGTGTGCCTGCGGGCGGGGCTGTTCTTCCAGCCGGTGGGGCATCAGGCCCTGCAATGGGGGATCAGCGCGATTGCCCTGATCATGTTTGGGCGGGCGATTGGTGATTCGGAGCTGGTGGGGTTCTTCAAGAAAGTCGGCGGGTCACGGTTCGCGCGGTTGGATACGTTTTTCTATTCGCCACTGTGCCTGGTGTTGGGGGCGGGGTTGCTGGTCGTCGCCTGGACCTGACTGACGGTATGCAGGGCCAAATGTGGGAGCGGGCTTGTCGGATCGCCGCATCGCCGCGAAGACGTCGGCCCAGCAAACATTGATGTTGACTGACCCACGGCCTTCGCGAGCAAGCCCGCTCCCACATTGTTTACCGCGTATATTCAGAGGGATCAGCTACCGCTGTCAGCCCTGCGGCTGCTGACCTCGGCCGGTACATTTTCCCCCGCCATGCGCTTGCGAAACAACGACGTGCGCGCCAGCAACAGGGTGGTTACCGGCACGGTGATCGACAGCAAAATCGGGATCAACCAGCCATGCAGCACCGGCCCGGACTTGAGGGTCGAGAAGTAGATAATCGACGCCAGCGCTACGCACCACGCGCCGAGCGTCGAAGCCAGCGCCGGTGGGTGCATACGCTGGAAAAAATCCTTCATCCGCAACAGCCCGAGCGCACCAATCAACGCAAACAGGCTGCTGAGCAGCAGCAGGATCGCCACGATAATTTCCACCCACAGTGGCAGTTCACTGACATTGATCATTCGATCACCTCACCACGCAGCAGGAATTTGGCCAAGGCAAACGAGCCGACAAAGCCGAACAGCGCAATCAGCAGCGCCGCCTCGAAGTAGGTATCACTGGCATAGCGAATGCCCAGCACCAGCATCATCAGCATCGCCAGGATATACAGGTAGTCCAGGGCCAGGACCCGGTCCTGGGCCGAGGGGCCCTTGAACAGGCGCACCAGGGTCAGGACCATGGCCAGGGAAAACAGGAACAGGCTCAACAGGATCGCATTGGCGAGCAGGGCACTCATTCGAAGATCTCCATCAGGGGCCGTTCGTAGGCCTGCTTGAAGTGCTCGATAAACTGCGCTTCGTCATCCAGGTCGAACACGTGCAGCAACAGGATGCTGCGGTCCAGGGCCAGTTCCGACCACACGGTGCCGGGGGTCACGCTGGTGATCATCGACAGCACCGCCAGGCCGTTGGCGTCACGCAGGTCCAGGGGGATTTTGACAAAGCGCGAGCGCGGCGGCCGTGTACCGCAGGTCAAGACGCCCCACGCCACGTGCAGGTTGGAGATGATCACATCGCGCCCGACCAGGAAAAACAGGCCAATGATCACCCCTGGGCGGCGGATACGCACCGGCAGTGGGCGCAGCGGCGCCATCATCAGCGGCGCGAGCAGGCCCAGGAGCGCCCCCAGCAGCAGGTTGCCGGGGCTGATCGACAGGTTCAGCACCAGCCACAGCACCCATAACGCCAATGACAGTAACGGGGCAGGGAACAGGCGCTTCATGGCTGCACCTCCACGGCGGCGGCCTGGGCTTGCGGGCTGAGCACCGGGCGCGTGGCCATGACGGCCATGACGTAGTGCTCGGGGTTGTTCAGGCTGGCGGCAGTGTCCTGGGTAAAGCGCATGAGCATTTCTGCCTTGAAGGTCAGGCCAATCGCCAGGCCAAGCAAGACGAAGATCGGGATGCACTCAAAGCGGCGCAGCAGCGGCGAGGGCCGCTCCTCTGGGGTCCAGAAGCGTTGGATGCCCAGGCGCGCAAAAGCGATCAGCGAGGCCAGGCCCGAGAAGATCAACAACGCCACCAGGCCCCAGGCTGCCGGTCGAATCGGCGCATCCACGGCCTGGCCCAGGCCCAGCGGGTTGATCAGCGCGCTGAGCAGGCTGAGCTTGCCGATAAACCCCGACAGCGGCGGCATGCCGATGATCAGCAGGGCGCAGGCAATAAAGCTCAGGCCCAGGAACGCCATGGTCCACGGGATGACCTGGCCGACCACGGCCTTTTGCTCATCGTCCAGGTTGGTGCCCTTGGGCGGGTGCAGGGATTCGACTGGCCGTGGCAACACTTCGATTTCATCGTCCAGGGGCAGCTCGTTGGCCGAGCGCGAGCGTTCGACCAGTTCGGCCAGCAGGAACAGCGCGCTCAACGCCAGGGTCGAGCTGACCAGGTAGAACAGCGCGCCGGCCGTCAGGCTGGGCTGGGCGAAGCCTACCGCCGACAGCAGGATGCCTGCCGAGACCAGGATGCTCAGGCTCGCCATGCGCTCCAGGCGCTGGGCGGCGAGCATCGCCAGGGCGGCGCAGAGGATGGTGGCCATGCCGCCGTACACCAGCCAGTCGCCGCCAAACAGCGCCGAGGCGCCGGCTTGCCCGGAAAACAGTAGGGTCCACAGGCGCAACACGGTGTACACGCCGACCTTGGTCATGATCGCAAACATCGCCGCTACCGGCGCGCTGGCCGAGGAGTAGGCCGGCGCCAGCCAGAAGTTCAAAGGCCACATGCCGGCCTTGGCCAGGAACGCGGTGGCGAGGATCGCCGCGCCGGCATGCAGCAGGCCGCGATCGGCTTGCGGGACCAGCGGGATCTTGAGCGCCAGGTCAGCGAAATTCAGGGTGCCGGTGACCCCGTAGATCAGCGCCGCACCAATCAGGAACAGCGACGAAGCCAGCAGGTTGATCGAGATGTAATGCAGCCCCGACGACACCCGCGCCCGGCCCGAACCGTGCAACATCAAGCCGTAGGACGCGGCCAGCAGCACCTCGAAGAACACGAACAGGTTGAACAGGTCGGCGGTGAGGAAGGCACCGTAGAGGCCCATCAACTGGATCTGGAACAGCGCATGGAAACTGGTGCCGGCGCGGTCCCAGCGGGCCATGGCGAACAGCAGGGCGCTGACGCCGATGATCCCGGTGAGCACCAGCATCAGGGCCGACAGTTGATCCACCACCAGCACGATGCCGAACGGCACCTGCCAGTTGCCCGGCAGGTAGACGCCGATGGAGGCGGGGCCGCCTTGCTGCGTCCAGTACAGCATCAACATCGCGATGCCCAGGCCGGTCATGCTCGACAGCAGGTTGATCTTGGCCTTGAGCGGGCGGTGTTTCTCGCCCAGCATCATCATCAACGCAGCGGTCAGCAACGGCAGCAGGATCGGCGCGATGATCAGTTGGTTCATCCAGCTCATTCCTTGGGCTCCCGGCCGTCCACATGGTCAGTGCCGGTCAGGCCCCGGGACGCCAGCAGCACCACCAGGAACAGCGCGGTCATGGCGAAGCTGATCACAATCGCCGTCAGCACCAGGGCCTGGGGCAGGGGATCGGTGTAATTGAGCAGGTCCTGGGGCACGCCGTCCTTGATGATCGGTTCCTTGCCGATAAACAGGCTGCCCATGCTGAAGATGAACAGGTTGACCCCATAGGACAACAGGCACAGGCCCATCACCACCTGGAACGTCCGTGGCCGCAGCACCAGCCAGACGCCGGAGGCCGCCAGGACCCCAATGGCAATTGCGATGACTTCTTCCATCAGGCAGCAGCTCCTTGTGGTGGCGTGGCGGCGGCTTTCGCCTGGTTGCCGGGTTTATGGGCCCGCACCGATTGGTGGCCGAGGGCGGTGAGCATCAGCAGGGTCGAGCCGACCACCATGGCGTACACACCCACGTCAAAAAACAGCGCGCTGGCGATATGGATGTCGCCCAGCACCGGCAAGCTGAGGTGCAGGGTGCTGGTGGTGAGGAACGGGTAGCCGAAGAACAGCGCGCCAAGCCCGGTCAGGGTTGCCGACAACAGTCCGAAGCCCATCCAGCGCATCGGCCGCAGGTTCATCTGCGCCTCGACCCACTGGGTGCCGGCGACCATGTATTGCAGGATAAACGCCACCGACATCACCAGCCCGGCGACAAAACCGCCGCCCGGCTGGTTGTGGCCGCGCATGAACAGGTAGAACGACACCACCAGGGCAATCGGCAGCAGCAGGCGCACCAGCACCGCGGGCACCATCATAAAGCCCAGGGCGGTGTCGCTGGCCTGGCGTGGGTTGACCAGGTCGGTGTCCACGTCCGGCGCCAACAGCCGCTGTTGCGCGGGCAGTTGCTCGCTTTCCTTGGGCGGGCGGAAGCGCCGTAGCAGCGCATACACCGTCAAGGCCACGGCGCCCAGCACGGTGATTTCGCCCAGGGTATCGAAACCCCGGAAGTCCACGAGCATCACATTCACCACATTGCTGCCGCCGCCTTCAGGCAGGGCGCGGCTGAGGTAGAACGAGGAAATATCGTTGGGGGTCTGGCGGGTGAGCATCGCATAGGACAACAGCGCCATGCCGCCACCGACCACGGTCGACAGCAGCAAGTCGCGCAAGCGGCGAATGCGCGCCTTGCGCAACGAGCTCGGGAGTGGCGAGACCTCTTCGATCCGCCGTGGCAGCCAGCGCAGGCCCAGCAGGATCAATACCGTCGTCACCACCTCGACCACCAGTTGCGTCAGCGCCAGGTCCGGCGCGGAGAACCAGACAAAAGTCACGCAGGTCATCAGGCCGCACACGCTGACCATGGTCAGGGCCGCCAGCCGGTGGTACTTGGCTTGCCAGGCGGCGCCCAGGGCGCAGGCAATCGCGAGCAGCCACAGGGTGACGAACACGATGGAGCCAGGGATCTTCGGCCGGTCGCCCCAGCTCAGGCTGCTGCCCAGCATGGGGATCATCCCGGCGATCACCGCCACCAGCACCAGCAGGAACAATTGGGTCTGCAGGCGCTTGGTGCTGATGCGTTTCTCGACCTTGCGCACGCCACGCATCATCACCACCAGGCAGCGCTCGAACATGCGCTTGCCGTTGAAGTAGCTGATGATCGGCGGGTACTTGAAGCGCCCGCGCTTGAGTTGCTTGCGCAGCAGCAGGTACAGGACCACGCCGCCGGTCATGGCCACCAGGCTCATGATCATCGGGGCGTTCCAGCCGTGCCAGATCGCCAGGCTGTACTGGGGCAACACGCCGCCGACCACCGGCAGGGCGGCAGCGGCGAGGATCGCACCGACCACCTGGGCCGGGAAGATCCCCACCAGCAGGCAGGTAAACACCAGCAACTCGACCGGTGCGCGCATCCAGCGTGGCGGTTCGTGGGGCGTGTGCGGCAGGTCAGTGGCGGCCGGGCCGAAGAACACATCCACGGTGAAGCGCAAGGCATAGGCCACGCTGAAGGTGCCGGCGATGGTCGCGATCACCGGCAGGGCGATTTCCACCCACTGGGTCGAGGAGATGAATACCGTCTCGGCGAAGAACATCTCTTTGGACAGGAAGCCGTTGAGCAACGGCACCCCGGCCATGGAGGCGCTGGCGACCATGGCCAGGGTCGCGGTAAACGGGATCAGGCGCACCAGGCCGCTGAGCTTGCGGATATCGCGGGTGCCGCTTTCGTGGTCGATGATGCCCGCGGCCATGAACAGCGAGGCCTTGAACGTAGCGTGGTTGAGGATATGGAACACGGCGGCGACGGCGGCCAGCGGGCTGTTGAGGCCCAGCAGCAGGGTGATCAGGCCCAGGTGACTGATAGTGGAGTAGGCCAGCAGGCCCTTGAGATCGTTCTGGAACATCGCGCAATACGCGCCGAGCAACAGGGTCAGGGCGCCGGCACCGCCGACCATCCAGAACCACTCTTCGCTGCCCGACAACGAGGGCCACAGGCGGGCCAGCAGGAACACGCCGGCCTTCACCATCGTGGCCGAGTGCAGGTAGGCCGACACGGGTGTCGGTGCGGCCATGGCGTGGGGGAGCCAGAAGTGGAAGGGGAATTGCGCGCTTTTGCTCAGGGCACCGATCAGGATCAGCGTCAGCAGGATGGGGTAGAGGGAGTGGGCACGGATCTGGTCACCGGCGGCGAGCACCTGGTCCAGATCGTAACTGCCGACGACATGGCCGAGCAGCATGACCCCCGCCAGCAGGCACAACCCGCCTGCACCGGTGACCATCAGCGCCATATAGGCCCCCCGGCGCGCATCGGAGCGGTGGTGCCAATAGCCGATCAACAGGAACGAGAACAGGCTGGTCAGTTCCCAGAAAAACACGATCTGGATCAGGTTGCCGGAGATCACCAACCCGAGCATCGCGCCCATGAACGCCAGAAAAAACGCGAAGAAACGCGGCACCGGATCATCCGGCGACATGTAATAGCGGGCGTACAAAGACACCAGGCTACCGATGCCCAGTACCAGCATCGAGAACAGCCAGGCAAAGCCATCCATGCGCAACACAAAGTCCAGGCCCAGGCTGGGCAGCCAGGAAAATTCTTCGCGGATCACGCCACCGTCGGCGATCTGGGGGTAGAGCAGGGCGACTTGTACGGTACCGACCAGAGCCACAAGGCCGGCCAGCAGGGATTCAGTATTACGTGCGTTATGCGGCAGCAAGGCCGCCAGACAGCTGCCGATGAAAGGCAGAAGCAGTAGAACTATCAGGGACATAGGCTTCTAATCTGCGGTGGTTTGGGATGCATCATACGTGCCGGAAACCGGATTACCAAACGGCAACCTGTGGCAGGATCCTACAAGATGGACCGAAAACCCCTATCTGTCGCGCTGTAGGAGCCGGCTCCTATAGGGAAACGGGCTTTTGCTCCCGCGTCTTTATCTCGCTGACAATCACCGCCGCCACAATCAACACCGCGCCGAGCATGGCAATCGGCGGGAAACGCTCGCCGGCAATCCGCCCAATTATCCCGGCCCACACCGGTTCACCGGCATAGATCAGGGTGGCGCGGGTGGGCGAGACGCTTTTCTGCGCCCAGTTCATCGCCAGTTGAATCACCGCGCTGGTCAGGCCCAGGCCCACGGCGCTGAACAGCAGTACCCAGGAAAAGTCCGGCAATGCCTCGCCCGTGGGCACTACCAGCAGGAACGACAGCAACGAGGCGGTGGCCAGTTGCACCACGGTCACCCGGCGCACATCCACCTGGCCGGCATAGGCGCTGATCAGGATGATTTCGGCGGCAATTGCGATAGCACCGATCAAAGTGGCGATTTCGCCGGGGCTGAAATTCAACGATGCGCCGGCCGGTCCGGTCAAAAGCATCAGGCCGGCGAAGGCCAGCATGATGCCAATGCTCGGCATCAACCCCGGGCGCCGTCCCAGCACCAGCCATTGCAGCAGCGGTACGAAGGGCACGTAGAGCGCGGTGATAAACGCCGACTGGCTGCTGAGGATGGTCTGCAGGCCAATGGTTTGCAGGCCGTAGCCAAACATGATCGCGGTGCCGATAAACACGCCGGCCTTGAGCTCAAAACGTGTCAGGCCACGCAGGTTGCGCAGGGAAAACAAGCCGACCACCAGTGCCGCCGCGGCAAAGCGCAAGCCGACGAAGAACATCGGCCCGCTGACGGTCATGGCATGTTGCACCAGGATAAACGTGCCGCCCCAGATCATGGTGATCAGCACCAGCACGCATTCGGCTTTGCTGAAGCGGGAAAACAATGGGGAGGCGGTCGAGGTGGTCATGGCGGCTCTGGTCTTGCACAGGAAGGGCGCGGAACGCACAATGCGCCGCAGCTGGGCAGTATACTGCGCAACCCTACCGAGTGAGCAATATAGTGCACAAAGAAAATCCGCAACGGGCCTCGGTCCTGCAGCACGTCAGCCAGAACGTTCGACGCCTGCGCCACGCGGCCGAGCTGAGCCAGACAGCCCTGGCAGAAAAGTCCGGGGTCAGCCGGCGCATGCTGGTGGCCATCGAGGCGGGTGAAAAGAACGTCAGCCTGTCCACCCTCGACCGCGTGGCCGAAGCCCTGGACGTGGCCTTCAGCGACCTGATCCAGGCCCCCGACGCCCGTGACCACAGCCGCATCAACGAACTGGCCTGGGCCGGTGAGATCGATGGCAGCAAGGCCGTATTGCTGGCCAAGGCCACCGCCCGGCGTGAGGTGGAGCTATGGGAATGGCGCCTGGAACCGGGCGATCGTTATTGCCCGGACCCAGACCTGGAAGGCTGGAGCGAGCAGTTGTTCGTGTTCGAGGGCAGCCTGACCCTGGTAGTGGATGACGTCGAAACCACCATCGCCGCCGGCGAGTTCTTTATGTTTCCCAGCCACCAGCCCCATGCCTATCGCAATGAGGGCCCAGTGGCGGTGCGCTTTATCCGCAACGTGGTGATCTAGATCCACACATCATTCTGCTGGGTCCGCTCGCCGCCCTGATTGCCGGTGTTCAACACGCCGCAGGGTTCGACCAGCAGCAACTTCACCTCGCCGTCGGCATACGGTTTGTGCTCGACGCCCCTGGGCACCACAAACATCTCGCCGGTGCCGATCTGTACCGCGCCATCGCGAAAATCAATGCGCAGCGCGCCTTCGAGGACGATAAAGGTCTCGTCGGTGTCCGCGTGGCTGTGCCAGATAAAATCCCCCTCGATCTTCACCACCTTGAATTGGTAGTCGTTCATCTGCGCGATGACCTTGGGTGTCCATTGCTCGCTGAACAGGCTGTATTTGTGCGCAAAGTTGATGGCGGTGTAGGAGGGCATGGCAGTCATCTCTGGTGATCGAAGCCTGACATTAAGTGCCACGTGAGAACGGGTATTGAATGATCGTGCGATTGTCAGGTTAAAAGAAACGTTATATTGTATCTCTTGAGATCGATTCTCAAGTGTTGCCGGGCTTGAGGTCGATACGTTTATTTTCGGCTCAAGGGATTGCAGATGAACCAGTTGCACGGGGTAGCTCCAGGGTTTTCGACGTTGTTGGCAGTAGGCCTGATGTCCTCGCTCACCGGCTTGCCCGCCGTCGCGGCGCTGGAACGTGAAGAGTCGGTCACCGAGCTTGAAGCCACGCGGGTCAGTGCGCCGCTGAACAAGGCCCTGGAAGTCAACGCCGGTGGCTTCGGCGCCAAGGATGCCATGGAGATCCCCCTGGCCATCCAGAGCTACTCCAGCAAGACCATCGCCGACAGCTCCGCACGCACCGCCGTGGATGTGCTGAGCCTCGACCCTTCGGTGCTCAGTTCGTCGGGCGGCAGCGGCTTTGACAACTTCCGCCTGCGCGGCTTTGCCATGGACAACTTCAACACCATCCGCCGCGATGGCCTGACCCTGGCCCCGCACCACGACGTGCCCCTGGAAAACGTCGAGCGCATCGACGTGCTCAAGGGGCCGTCGGGTTTCCTCTACGGCTTCAACTCGCCGGGCGGCACCATCAACTACATCCTCAAGCGCCCGACCCTGGAGCCGCTGCTCAATGTCAGCGTGCAAGGCTCCTCGTTGCTCGGCCGCTACGTGGCGATTGATACCAGCGATTCGTTCAACGATGGCGCCTTTGGCTATCGCCTGAATGCCGGCTACGAGAAAAACGGCGACTTCGACCATGCCCGCGACATGGAGCGCAAGTTTATCGGCCTGGCCACCGACTTGCGTCTGAGCGATCGCGCACTGTTGCAACTGAATGCCGACTGGTCGCGCAAGTCCACGGTCTCCGACCCGTTGCTGCGTGCCGACCAGAGCGGTCGCGCCAACCCGCTGGACCCGTCCAGCTATGTGCTGCCGCCCAAGGTCAATCGCCGCGATCTGTTGACCGGCTCCTGGTTCCGTCACCAGACCGAAGGCGCCAACCTCGATGCCAAGTTCGAGTACGAACTGGACGACAACTGGACCTCCGTGACCCAGGGCAACTACTCGCGGGTCGAGCGCCACGGCGGCTATAACGACCTGTTCGGGATCAAGCCCAACGGCGATATCGGCTCGGCCGACTTTTACGTGTCCCGTGGCGAAGTGTTCAGCACCTGGTCGCTGCAGTCGTACCTGGCCGGCAAATTCGCCACCGGCAACATCTATCACGACGTGTTCTTCGGCACCGGCTACAAGCAGTTCAAGGACGTCAGCCCGTTCTGGGATTCGGTGGACAGCGGCACTCCCGGCATCGGCATCGGTGATGTATCGGTGGGCAATATCCGCCACCCGGTCAATCCGCCCAAGTGGCATTTCGGCCCGGAACGGCCCACCGATTTTGTGTCTTCCATCAAGGAAACCTCGGTTTTTGCCAGCGACCTGATTTCCCTCACCGAGCAATTCCAGGTGATGCTCGGCGGGCGTTATATCTGGTACCGCGCGGATCAACTCTCGGCCATCGCGCCTTCGCAAAGCCATGACGTATTCGTGCCCAGCGCTGCGCTGATCTACCGGCCCTGGGACAGCGTGATGACTTACGTCAGCTACTCCAAAGGCTTTGAAAAAGGCGACTACGCCCCCTATAACGCGACCAACGCCAACCAGCCCACCGACGCCATCGAGTCCCAGCAATACGAGGTGGGCCTGAAGCTGGACCTCAATGATCGCCTGAACCTGGGCCTGGCGGTGTTCGATATCCGGCGCAAGGCCAGTTACCTGAACACCAGCAACACTTATGTGAGTAACGGTGAATTCCACCACCGTGGCGCCGAGCTGACCCTGTCCAACCGCGTCACTAATGCCCTGACTCTCAGCGCCAACGCCGCCTACCTGGCCACGCGCATGGAAGATGTGGATGACGTCACCGTGGACGGCAAACGCACCGAAAGCGTGCCCAAGTGGAAAGGCGCGGTCGGTGCCTTGTACACCGTGGCCGCTGTGCCCGGTCTGTCGTTGGACAGCACCGTCAGCTATGTCGGCAGCCGCCCGGTGGATGCGCAGAACAGCGGCTACATCCCCAGCTACACCTTGCTCGACGCCGGTATCAGCTACCGCTCGAAACTGGCGGATACCCCGGTGACCTACCGCCTGCACGGCAAGAACCTGACCAACAAGTACTACTACGCCAGCGCCTATTACCAGGGCGGGCTGGATGTGGGGCGCGAGCGCGAAGTGTTCCTGTCGGCCAAGTTCGAGTTCTAGAACCATGACGTCTTCCAGCTCATTGCCCGGCCTGCGCCACCTGTGGGTCGAGCGCCTGCTTGAGCGGCACGCGGGTACCTTGACCGAGTTGGTCGATGGTCTTGGCTCGCCGCTGCACTTGCTGTGCCCGCAGGTATTTCACGCCAATGTCGAAGCCTTCCAGCACAGCTTTACCCAGGCCCAGGTGCGCGGCAGCCTGCTGTTTGCCAAAAAGGCCAACAAGGCCAACTGCTTTACCCAGGCCTGCGCGCACTGTGCGATTGGCTTGGATGTGGCCAGCGTCGGCGAGCTGCAAAAGGCCCTGGCGGGCGGGGTGGCCGGCCGTGAGATCGGCGTGTCCGGGCCGCGTAAAAGCGATCAATTGCTTGGGTTGAGTTTGAGTCACCAGTGCCTGCTGGCGGTGGATTCGCTGGAGGAGTTGCTGCGTATCCAGCAATTGGCGTTATCCCTGCGCCAACGGGCGCGCCTGTTGTTGCGCTATTGCCCCGCCAGCCAGCCCCACAGCCGCTTCGGCCTCAATCCACGGGAGTGTGACCAGGCCCTGGTGTTTTGCCGCAAGCATGTGGCGAACCTGGATCTGCAAGGCTTTTCCTTTCACCTTGGTGGCTATGACACCGCGCAGCGTGCGCACGTCGCCAGCCACTTGGTCGACCTGTGCCAGGCCAGTGAGCTGGACGACTGCCGCACGGTCAACCTGGGCGGTGGCTTTGCCGTGCGCTATGTCGACCCGGCGCAGTGGCAGGCGTTTATGGCCGAGGACTGCGCCGAGCGCTACCACAGCGACAAGGGCTTCGCCGGCTTCTATCCCTATGGTGCGCCACGCGCCGGCGCCGAGGCCCTTGACGATGTCCTCGCCACGCCCGTGGGCCCCGGCCTGAGCCTGGCGCAAAAGGTCATCGAACAGGGCGTGCGGCTGATCATCGAACCCGGCCGCGCCTTGCTCGACCAGGCCGGTATCAGCGTGTTCCGCGTGCAGGGCGTCAAGGACCGCACGGCCTGCGACGGCTATGCCCAGGTCACCGTGCAGGGCAGCAGCTTCAACCTCTCCGAGCAGTGGTTCAACAGCGAGTTCTTGCCCGACCCGCTGCTGGTGCCGGCCTCGCCACGGCCGCGGTCGCCGTTTGTCGCGTGTATTGGCGGGTCCACCTGCCTGGAGTCGGACATGCTGACCTGGCGCAAAGTCGCCTTCGACTACCCGATCCAGGCGGGTGACTTGCTTATCTACCTCAATACCGCCGGCTATCAGATGGACTCCAACGAGTCACCGTTTCACGAAGCGCCATTGCCACACAAAGTGGTGCTGGAGCTGCGCAACCCCTACCTGCGCTGGAAGCTGGACAGCCTGGCTTGAGCGCATTCAACAAGGAGCCCCGAGTGAACAGTTTGAATAAACCCGCAGCCCCCGCCGACCTATGGGTGCTGCCCCAGGCTGCGCTCGAAGACCTGGGGGTGAGTTACCGTGAAGTGCTGCAGGTGGTCGAGCAGGCGTACAAGGCCTTGCGCAGCGGCGACTCGCAGAACCCGCTCAAGACCATTGTCGAACCTGCGGACCGCCACTCCATCAGCTACTCGATGGTCGGCCGCGATGGCGCCAGCCACACCGTGGGCTTCAAGGTGGTCTACGAGCATGACCCGCAACGCACCCGCGACGCCTATCAGTTCCACTCGTTTATCTTCCTGTGTGATGACCGCACCGGCCGCCCGATTGCCTTGATGGACGTGGTCAAGCTCGGCCCGCTGCGCACCTCGGCCACCTCGGCGCTGATGGCCCGGGCCGCCTGCCCGGATGCCCGCAGTGCCCTGGTGGTCGGTACCGGCGTGCAGGGCCAGGTGGCGTTGCCCATGTTGCTCGCGGCCATGCCGGACCTGGAGCGTTTGTATGTCTACGGGCACTACGCCGAGGGCCTGCGCGCGGTGCAGGACACCCTGCGCAAACACTATCCGCTGCGCGACGTGATCGTGGTCGATGACCTGCCGGCGGCGGCGGGCGAGGCCGATATCATCCTTGGCGTGGCCGGGCTTTCGGCACGCCAGCAAGTGCAGCGGGCGTGGCTCAAGCCGGGCGCCGTGGCGGTGCTGGTCGGCTATGGCATCGACGCCGACGTGCTGCACGGCGCCGACTACCTAATCGCCACCGACACCGCGCAGATGCAAGTCACCAGCGCCGACCTGGCCGCCGCCGACGGCAGCCTGCCCGAGGTAGACGCCGAACTGCCGGACATTCTCCTGGGCCTGGCGCCCGCACGTCGCGATCCAAGCGATGTGGTGTTCGCCTACAACAGCGGCATGGTGGTGACTGACGTCGCCCTCGGCCGCCTGATGGCCGACCGCGCCCTGGCGCAGAACCGTGGGCAGAGGGTCCAACTATGGTCGGCCTGACTGCCGCACAACCCGGCGCCTGGCGCGCCGACAGCCGGGCCCTGCTGTTGCTGGCGTTGCCGCTGATCCTGACCAACCTGGCCTACGTGGCCCTGACCACCATCGACATCGTGGTGCTCGGCATGCTGGGTGCCAAGGAGCTAGCCGCCGGTGGCCTGGCCATCGCGCTGTTCAACCAGTTGCGCACCACCGGCACTGGCCTGGTCACCGGCGTCAGCAACCTGGTGGCCCAGGCCAATGCCCAGGGCGATGAAGCCCGGGTGCGGGCGCTGTTGGTGGCGGGGCTGTTCTGGGCGACCGTCAGTGGCCTGGTGTTTATGGGGGTGTTGCTGGGGTTGCGCCAGCCGCTGACCTGGCTGGGCCAGGATGCCAGCGTGGTAGCCAATGCCATGGATTTCCTGCTGATCATTGCTCCCGGCCTGCTGCCTTGCCTGTGGTTTCAGGCGCTGCGCCACTTTACCGTGGGCCTGAAGTTCCCCGGGCCGTTGCTGGCCATCACCCTGGTGTCGATCTTCCTCACGGCGGCGCTGAACTACGTGCTGGTGTTCGGCAAGTTCGGCGTCCCGGCCTACGGGCTGGCGGGGGTGGCGATCACCAGCGCCGTGGTGTTCCTGCTGTCGTTCCTGATGTTCTTCGCGGTGGTACTGACCCATCGGCGCCTGGCCGGTTACTTCAAGCTTTCGCACCTGAGTTTTTCGCCGGCGGCGATCAAGGCGGTGTGGAAGCTCGGGCTGCCGATTGCCGGGACCTATGCCAGCGAGGCCGGGTTCTTCAGTGTGCTGACCCTGCTGATCGGCACCCTGGGCATGGAAGCGCTGGCGGCGCAGACCGTGCTCAACCAGATCATCTACATCGTGTTCATGTTTTCGGCGGGTATCTCCCATGCCGCCTCGATCCACATCAGCGAGGCCTGCGGCACCGGGCAGTATCAGCGCGCGCGGCAACTGGGGCGCCTGGGCCTGGGGCTGGGGCTGCTAGTCATGCTGCTGTTTGCCATTCCCTACGCACTGCTGCCCGAACAGGTGATCGGCCTGTTTATCAGCACCGAACACGCCAACAACCTGGATGCGGTGCGCCTGGCGACCACCGGTTTGTTGATCGCCATCGTCCTGCAGGTGTTCGACGCCAGCCAGAACATCGGCAACGGCATCCTGCGCGGCATCGGCGATACGGCGGGGCCACTGCGCATTTCCCTGTTCGGCTACTGGCTGGTGGGGCTGCCCGCCGCCTGGTTGCTGGGCATTGTCAGCCCCTACGGGATCTTTGGCGTGTGGGCCGGTTTGGCGATAGGCCTGGCGGCCACGGCGTTGCTGCTGATTGTTTCGTTTGAACGCCAACTCAACGCGCTGGACCGCGCGGGCGCTATCGCACTGTCATGACCAGGAGGTGTTCCATGCATCAAGACAACCCCGCACAGCGCATCGAGGCGCTGGTGCGGCCCAGTGTGCGGCGCTTGCCCCTGTATGACCCGGGCGCCGACCCACGCCAGATGGGCACGCCAATGGTGACGAAGCTGTCCAACTGCGAAAACCCGCTGGGCATGTCGCCGGCTGCCGCAGCCATGCTGGCACGCCAGGGCGGGGCAGGGCTGGAGCGCTACCCCGACCCCACTGGCCGGGCGCTGCGCCACCTGATCGGCGGCCAGTTGGATGTGGATCCGGCCAGGATCATCCTCGGCAATGGCTCGGAAAATATCCTCGAGCTGTTGTGCCTGGCACTGCTCGATCCCCAGGACCGGGTGGTCACCCAGCAACCCTGCTTCAGCTTGCATGAAAGCCTGCCGTTGATGATGGGCTCGACGCTGGACAAGGTGCCGCTCAACCCGGATTTCAGCTTCAACCTGCACGCCTGGGCCACGGCCCTCAAGCAACCGGCGAAGCTGTTGATGCTGAGCACCCCCTGCAACCCGGTGGGCACCGCGCTGTCCAGCGCTGAGCTGACGGCACTGATCGCCGCCGCTCACCCAGACACCTTGTTGGTGATCGACGAGGCGTACTTCGAATTCGTCGAGCAGGGCGCCGATGCCCTGGCGATCCTCGGTGCGCAGTCGCGGCCGTGGATCGTCCTGCGCACGTTCTCCAAGGCGTATGGGCTGGCGGGGCTGCGGATCGGCTATGGCATTGCCTCGCACCCAAGCCTGATCGATGCGCTGCACCGGGTGCGCACGCCATACAACGTCAATCAACCGGCCCAGGAGGCCGCCAAGGCCGCCTGGCTCGATCAGGAACACGTGGCGCGCAGTCGAGAATTTGTCGCCATCGAGCGCCAGCGGCTGACCGAAGGGTTGCAGGCGGCGGGGTTTCGCGTGGCACCGTCCCAGGCCAATTTCCTGTTTATCGACACCGCCTGCAACGCCCTGGAAGTGGTCGACGAACTGCTCAAGGACGGGATCATCGTCAAGGCCTGGCGCGAGCCGGGGTACACCGGTTTTATCCGCGTGTCCCTGGGCCTGGCCCAACAAAACCAGGCGTTTCTCGCCAGCCTGCAACGCGCCGTCGCGGCCCTGGCCGGGTAGGCGCCGAGCCGGTTTTTCATACTGCCCAGAGGTTGTCATGATCAAGAGTTGCCTGTCCGAGCTGATCGGCGATACGCCGCTGCTCAAATTGTGCGTCACCGAAAACGGCAGCTGCGTGCTGCTCAAGCTGGAACAATTCAACCCCACCGGTACCGCCAAGATCCGCATGGCCCGGCAAATGCTCGACGAGGCGCAGGCCAGCGGGCAGCTCAAGCCGGGTGGGCGGATTGTCGAGTCGACCTCAGGCAACACCGGGTTGGGCCTGGCGCTGCTGGCCGCCGAGCGCGGCTATCGCTTCACCGCCGTGGTCGACGAACACGCCAGCCCCGACAAACTGCGGGCGATGCAAGCCTTTGGTGCGCAACTGGTGCGGGTCGGCGACCCCGGTGGCGGGCTGGCCACCGCCGACCGCGATGCCACCGCCGAGCGTATCGCCACGGAGCAGGGCGCCTACTGGACCCGCCAGCATCACAACCCGGCCAATGCCAACGGCTACACGCAACTGGCCGCAGAACTGCGTGCGGTGCTCGGCGCTGAAATCCACTACCTGGTGGGCGCCGTGGGCACCGGCGGCTCGCTGTGCGGCACCGCGCGTGCGTTGAAAGGCCATGCCCACGGCCTGCAAGTGATCGGTGTCGAGCCCTGCGGCTCGGTGATCTTCGGCGGCCCCGGGGCGCCGTATCACCAGTCCGGCACCGGCACCCCGGAGGGCGCGGAAATCGGTGCCGTGGTCGACTACGAACTGATTGATAAAGGCCTCACCGTCAGTGATGCCCAGGCCTTTGAGACCGCGCGCTACCTGGCACGGCACTACGGCCTGCTGCTTGGTGGCTCGGCAGGTGGAGTGGTCTACCAGGCCCTGCGCGAGGCGCGGCACGCCCCGGCCCAGAGCGTGATCGTGGCACTGGTGTGCGATGGCGGCGAAAAGTACCTCGACACCGTGTTCAACGACCAATGGATGGCCGACCGGCAACTGCTGGCGCCGCAGGTGCATCGCGAACTGGAACAGTGGTTGGGCACGCAGCCCTTGCTCAAGCAGCAGGCCTAGCGGCTTGCCTGGGGCGCCACCCTTCGCTACTGTGGCGCCCCGCCCGCGTGAGCCCCGCCATGAGTGACACCACTGTCGAACTGATCCAGACCGGCCCTGAACAGGCCGAACTGATCTGCAATCTCTACCAGTTCTATGCCTATGAATCCTCGGATTGGGAGCAAGAGGACGTCGAACAGGACGGCCGCTTCTACATCCATGAAGAACACCTGTCGCGCTACTGGCAAGACCCGCAATGGAGCGCCAATCTATTGCTGGTGGATGGTTACATCGCCGGATTCCTGCTGATCGAGCGCAGCGAACTGCCGGGGATCAACGCCTTGGAACTGGCTGACCTGTTTATCTTGAAACGCTATCGGCGCAAGGGCATAGGCCGAGCACTGGCCACCCAGGTATTGACCAGCGGCGAGGCCGACTGGCTGGTGCGCTTCTATGACCAGGACGAGGTGTCCCAGGCGTTCTGGCGCAGCGTACTGGATAACCTGCCGCGCCCGGTGCAGGCCATTGAGCTGGATGACGAGCCGCAACTGCTGAGCTTTTTGGTGACCCGGGCGATGGTTCACTGACCGTGGCCTTGTGTGTGGGCTTGTGTGGGAGCGGGCTTGCTCGCGAAAGCGGTGGGTCAGTCAACATCAGTGTTTGCTGGGCCGACGTCTTCGCGGCGATGCGGCGATCCGACAAGCCCGCTCCCACAGAGGGTCTGTGTTTGTTTGAAGTACCGCTGATTTACTTCGGTTGAACGCTTGGGCGGCTATGCTGGTCAACTGACCTTCAATGTCGACGCAAAGAGGTGACCGCAATGGCCAAGACTTACAGCTACGCCGCCCGTGACGCCAAGGATGCCCTCAAGCCCTATACCTTCGAGCGCCGCGCCCCCGGGGCCGACGATGTACAGATCGATATCCTCTATTGCGGGGTCTGCCACTCCGACCTGCACACCGTGCGCAATGAGTGGCACAACACGCTCTATCCGTCGGTGCCGGGCCATGAAATCGTCGGCCGGGTGACGGCGGTGGGGGCGAATGTCAGCCGCTTCAAGGTCGGCGACCTGGCCGGCGTCGGCTGCATGGTCGACAGCTGCCAGCACTGTGAATCCTGCGCCGAAGGCGAGGAGCAGTACTGCGAGAACGGTTTTACCGGCACTTACAACGGTCCGGTGTTTGGCGGCGAAAACACCTTTGGCGGCTATTCGGACAACATCGTGGTCAAGGAGCAGTTCGTCCTGCGCATCTCCCACGACGAGGCGCAATTGGCGGCCGTGGCACCGCTGTTGTGTGCCGGCATCACCACCTATTCGCCGCTGCACCACTGGAAGGTCGGCCCTGGGCAGAAAGTCGGCGTGGTCGGCCTTGGCGGCCTGGGCCATATGGCGGTGAAGATCGCCCATGCCATGGGCGCCCATGTGGTGTTGTTCACCACCTCGCCCAACAAACGCGAAGACGGCCTGCGCCTGGGGGCCGACGAAGTGGTGGTGTCGAAGAACCCCGACGAAATGGCCAAGGTCGCCAACAGCCTGGACTTCATCCTCAACACCGTGGCCGCGCCCCACGACCTGGATGTGTTCCTCAACCTGCTCAAGCGCGACGGCACCATGACCCTGGTGGGCGCGCCGGACAGCCCACACCCATCGCCCTCGGTGTTCAACCTGATCTTCAAGCGCCGCAGCCTGGCGGGGTCATTGATTGGCGGCATCCAGGAGACCCAGGACATGCTGGACTTCTGCGCCCGGCACGGGATCGTTTCGCAGATTGAGATGATTGATATCCAGGCCATCAACGAATCCTATGAGCGCATGCTCAAGGGTGATGTGAAGTATCGCTTTGTGATCGACATGGATAGCCTCAAGCGCGAGATCCAGGCGGTCTGATGTGGGGGCTGGGTTTGGGTAATCAACGGGTGCTATACGGCAACAGAAACACCACGCCAAGCCCAGCCAGCGACATCAAGCCGAACCACGCCACCGGCCCCATGGCCCAGCCCCAACCCAGTACGCTGACGGCAAGACTCGCCGCCAGCATCCCCCAGCCCAGCACTCGCAGGCCACGTCGCAGCATCGGCGAGGGCAGGCGCCGCATGAGTTGCTGGTAATGGCGCTCCAACCCAAGGCACAACCCCACCATCCCCGCGCAGGCCAGTAATAACGCGACTATCAACACCATCTCAATTGACCTGCGCCACGGCGTGCTTGGCCACGCGCCGTGCGCTGCGTTCCTTGGGCGCCTGGTACAGCTTCCAGCACGGCCAGGCCAGCAGCAGGCCGAGGCCCACGGTGGTCAATTCCAGGTAGACGTAATCACCCAGGTTTTGCCCCAGCAGATTCAGGGCCGGCAGAGTGATACACAGGGCGGCGGCCAGGCCCAGTTGCTCGCGCCAGGCACTGCGCCAGGGGCGGACAATCGCGTGGCCCAGACTCAGCAGCCACACCAGGAAAAATACCCGCACCTCCCAGCCACCGCGTTGGGCCAGTTCCACCGGCAGTAAGCGGTTGGCCCACAGCAAGGCCACGCACGCCACTATCAGCCCGGCCACCACCGCCACATTCAGCCGCTCGGCGATGTGGTAGAGCAGGGCGCCGACCGCGCCTTCGCCATCGTGGCGCCGGCGGCGCTTGACGGTAAACAGCACCACGCCGGTCGCCAGCATCGCGCAACTGGCCAGGCCGCAGACAAAGTACAACCAGCGCATGGAATAGCCGCCAAACTGCGCAAAGTGCAGGCCGGCCATGACCTTTTGGGTCAGCAGGCTGGGCCGACTGACCGCCGGCTGGCGCAGGACTTCACCGCTGACCCCGTCAAACAGCATGCTCTGGCCCTTGGTCAACTCGATGCGGTTGCCCAGCACCGGGCGCGCCTCGATCCGTGCGTCGCTGCGTCCGGGATTGTGGATCGACAAGCTGGACACCGGCCCCATGGCGCGCTCGGCCTCGGCCAGCACCGGGCCAAGCGCTGTCAGTTCGGCGGCCTCGCTGTGCTTGGGGCGTTCGCCGCGTACCTGGTGCTCGGCGGGCGCGCCACGCAAGGCGCGGAAGAGGTTGTCGCGGTCGCCGTCAAACAGCGCGTCCACCGCCGCCGGCATGTAGATCAGGTAGAAAATCACCAGCCCGGTGTAGGTAATCATCAAGTGAAAGGGCAACACCAGCACTGCAGTGGCGTTGTGCGCATCCAGCCATGAACGCTGGCCCTTGGCCGGGCGGAAGGTGAAGAATTCCTTGAAGAATTTCTTGTGGATCACGATTCCGCTGAGCAATGCCACCAGCATCGCGATTGCAGCCAGGCCGACCGTCCAGATCCCCAGGTCGCGCGGCAGGTTTAGCGTGAAGTGGAAGCGGAAGAAGAACCCGCCCCCAGCGGTTTCGCGCACGGCCAGCGGCTCGCCGGTGTGCGGGTCGAGCGCGGTGCCGCCGCCACGGCGTTGTTCGCCGGCCGATACGGTCAGGGTGTCGGAGCGTTCGCCGGGCAGGCCGATGTTCCAGGTGCGCGCCTCGGGATGCTGGCGCGCCAGATAGCCGAGGGCCTGTTGCGCAGCAGCGCTTTGCGACAGGGTGGAGGTGGGGATTTCCGGGCGCATCCAGCCGTCGATTTCCTTGTCGAACACCGCCAGGGTGCCGGTGAGGAAGATCGCAAACAGCAGCCAGCCGAACACCAGCCCGCTCCAGGTATGCAGCCAGGCCATGGCCTGGGTCAGGGTCTTGTGTTTCATCCCAGTACCTCACGCCATTGGGGCCAGAAGCCGATGGCGGCCAAGGGCAGTGCCAGGGCCATGCCGGCCCACGCGCGCCAGGCGTTGCGGCAGGCGAAGGCCCAGAGGATCGCCAGGGTGTAGATCAGGAACGAGGGCAGGCTGGCGACCACCAGGGCATCCACCTTGTCCATGGGCAACAGGCGCGCCAGGGCGGCGGTAAACGCATAGGTAAACAGGTAGCCGCCGATCAGCGCGGCGACCATCCGCGAGAGTGTCGGCCAGGCAGGGGATTTGCTTTTCATGGGGACTCATCAGAATCAGGTCAGCAACGAATATCCCCTGTAGGAGCCGGCTTGCCGGCGATCAGGCCTTTGAGCCTTGTGCTGACTTATCAGCCGCCATCGGCGGCAAGCCGGCTCCTACAGAGGGCGACCATGCATAGGGTTGACTCGAATGCTAGTGATTCTCATATGAGAGTAAACGCAATTTACAACTTATACACTTTGAGTCGCAGATGCAGGCACAGCCCGGGCGTGGTGTTCTGTGCCCACAGCTGGCCACCTTGCAACTGCACGATGCTGCGGGCAATCGACAAGCCCAGGCCATAACCGTCACCACCCGGGCGGGCGGCATTGAGGCGGGTGAAGGGCAGGAAGATCTGTTCCAGCTTGTCGGGCTCGATCCCCGGGCCCTGGTCCTGGATGCACAGGTGCCAGAAATCGCCCTCAAGCACACCGGTCAAGCGCACCACACCGTGTTCGGGGGAATGGCGGATGGCATTGCGCAGGATATTTTCCAGGGCCTGGGCCAGGCCATTGAGGTTGCCCAGCACCCAGACGCCTGCGGGCAGTTCGCAGGGCAGGCGTTCGCTGGGCCAGCCGCTTTCAAAGCAGGCGTCTTCGCGCAGCAGGTCCCACAAAGGCTCCATCTCGACCGCTTCCACGGGCATGGATGGGCGTTCGGTATCCAGCCAGACCAGCTCCAGGGTGCTGCCGATCAAGCGTTCCATACCTTGCACTTCGCGCTCCAGGCGCTGGCGCAGGGCGCCTGGATCAGGCTCGCGCTCACCGGCCACCCGCAGCCGGCTCAAGGGCGTGCGCAGTTCGTGGGACAAGTCCCGCAGCAAGCGCCGTTGCAGCACCACCGTGCTTTCCAGGCGCTCGGCCATATGATCGAAGGCCCGGGCCAACTCACCCAATTCATCGCGGCGGCGCGTCACCTGCGGCCCGACCCGCGAGGCCAGGTCACCGGCGCTCAGGGCATTGGCCTGGCGCCGCAGGATCACCAGCGGTGAAATCAGCACCCGGTACAACAGCACGCCAAACAACAACGCCAGGCCTGTCGGCAGCACCTGGCGCAGCAAAATGTCCCACAGGCCACGGCCCTGGCGCGGGTCCAGGTGCAGCGGCAACTCCATGACCAGGCGGGCTGCGCCGTCGCTGAACGGCATGTAAAACGTTGGCCGGCCACCAGGGCGGCCCACGGGCCAGTCGATCTGGCGCACAAAGTCCAGCTTGCGCCGTTCGACCGTGGTCAAGGCCTGGGAGGACAGCGAATGGTGGTCGTCCACCACCACCGCCCACACCTGCTCCTGGGCACGCAGGCTTTTGAGGAACTCATCGACCCCTGCCGCACCGCGCTCGCGCCAGGCCATTTCGGCCTGGCGCGCGTATTCGCCGAGGATGTAGCGGGTGGGGGCGGGCAGGCGCGCGGTGGCTTCATAGATACGCTGGCTCACATCCACTTGCAGGCTGACCACCAACAGGCACAGTACCGCCAGCAAGCCGATCAGTTTCCACAACAGCGAATGGCGGTTGGGCAGCCTCATGCTTGCAGCCGGGTCAGGATGTAGCCGGTGCTCCTGACCGTCTCCACGCGCCCGGCGGTGTAGCCGATGGCCTGCAACTTGCGCCGGATGCGGCTGACATGCATGTCCAGGCTGCGATCATGCCTGGAATAGGCACGGTGCATGACCTGCTGGTACAGAAACGCCTTGGTCAGCACCTCATCGACATGGGCCACCAGGGTTTCCAGCACCCGATACTCGGTGGTGGTCAGGTCGGCCCACTGCTCGTTCAGGCTGACATCGGTGCGTTGTTCGTCGAATGTCAGTTGCGGGTCCTCATTGCGCGCCGTGCCGGGCACCTCATGTTCATAGGCCACCCGGCGCAGGATCGCGTCGATGCGCACATCCATCTCCAGCATGCTGAACGGCTTGGGCAGGTAATCGTCGGCGCCCTGGCTGAACCCGGTGATGCGGTCCTGCTCGGCACCGAGGGCCGACATCAGGATCACCGGCACCCGTTGATGCCGGCGCAGTTGCGCGAGCACCTCCAGGCCGCTGCTGCCCGGCAGCATGATATCCATCAGGATCAGGTCGAAAGGTTGGGCGCGCACCAACTCGACGATCTCGCCACCGTCCTGGCGCAACGTGACATCGAAGCCACGTTGGCCCAGGTGGCTGTCCAGGTGGGCGGCGAGCACCGGGTCATCCTCGACGGCGAGGATGCGACGCGCAGCGGGGAGCGAAGGGTGGGCGTGCATGGGAATTTCCTGCGAATGCGAATGTTTCTAAGTCGCGCATTCTGGCAAATCTCCCGCCACATTCCTATCGATTGCGGATTATTGCTGCATTTGGAGAAAACGGCCGTATGCAGGTCAATGGCGCCGCCTAACGCTGACAAGGATCTGTCTTGTTCAACAGATTGCCCGTCGAATACCACACGCGCTGCGCCGCCGGTCCCAGATCCAGGGCCACCGGCGCATCCGCACGCCCCTCCAGCAACGTTGGATAAACCCCGGGCTTGAGCGGCGACTGGCATACGATCGGCAACGATTGCACGGTGGTGAAATTCAAATCCACCGTAGACACCAACTGCGCCGCCGAAAACGGTGCTGGTGGCCCAGGCAGGGTAATGATTTCCTGGAAGTCCGGATCCTGGGCGATGTAGTGCGTCAAGTGCGCCTCATTGCCCCGGCCAAACAAGGTGTAGACCAGCTGTTTGGGGCGGTCGATGCCCAGGTTGAACGGCCGGTAGATCACCACCGCTTCGACCGTCACCGGCACGTTGTCAAACAACACCGGCCCCGGTGTGCCGCCGCCATCATTGGAGTAGCCGTCAAAGATCGTTGCCTTGAACGTGGTCACCTCACCGGCCTTGAGCTGGGGCAGGGTGAAGGTGTCGTTATCGACATTGATCAGGTTATACGGCTTGCTCGGGTTGGCCGCGCGCAGCGCCTGGTATTTGGCCATCACGTCGGCGGGCAGGCTGGCCTGCAGGACGATCTGGTACATGTGCTTTTCCGTGGTGAACATCGGCATGTGCACCAAAAACAGGGTCTGCGAGCCGACCATGAACATGCCGTGGTTGCCCGGTGCATCGGCATCGGCGCCGTTGCTGACTGCATGCAGTTCATGGGGCGAATGGGCCAGGGCCAGGGGGGCCAGGGCCATCGATAATGCGAGCAGGAGAGTGGCGAGGGAGCGTTTCATGGTTGACCGTCCTTGAGGGTTTCGAAGGCATGCACGCGCTTGATCAGGCTTTTTTGCTTGGCCGAATCGGCGTTGTTGAACAGGAACGAAAAGTCCGAGGCCAGGCTCGGGTCGCCGGCAATCGTTGCCTTTTGATGGCAGTCATTGCAGTTCAGGCCCTGGACGTAGGTCTCCATGGTGGTATTGGCCACCGGTACGTTGCTATCGCTGATAAAGGGTCCATAGGACAGGGGCACCTTTGCGCCGGCGCCCGGCTCGGGGTCCGGCGGTGTCGGGGCGGTGATCCACAGCACATTGACCAGCTTGTAGTACTGGAACACCGACTGGCCGCTGGTCTGCTGGGCGAAGCTGGCCTGCACCGCGCCGTTGAGCGCTTGCATGTCCGAAGGCAAGGGGTGTTCGCGGGTGGTCTGCACCGGTTGGTTGCGGAGATAGGGCTCGGTGCATTCGCGATCGGGGTGGTGCTGCTTGCACTGGATGCGGGCTACGTTCGGCGTGCACACGTCAGGGCCACCGCTGCAATCGGGGTTGTAGAAGGTATAGCCGTCGGGCGGTGTCTGTTGCGCCGGGTTTTGCCCCGGTTCCTGTACGTTGTCCACTTGCTCGAAGGTGGTCCAGATGAAGTTCGGTGAACTCTGGGTCTTGTTGATGATATGCAGGCCCACCAGGCCTACCACCTGTTGGGTGCATTGCAGGGTGGCGGGGTTCTTGAGCCAGGCCACGGTGGTCAGGTAGCGCCCGTAGAGCTGGGGCTTGCCGGTGAGGATGCGCCAGGCGGCCTTGAGTTCCAGGGCGCCCAGTTTTTCCTGGGGCAGCGGCTTGGCCGGCATCGAACGCATCAACTCGCCGGCCGGCAGCGAAAGGCCTGCAGGGTGCTTGCCATCGCTGTTCTGTGCCACGGCCAGTTGATTGGCCGCATCGTACAACCCGTTGTCGACGATGTAGTCAAACTCGGCCTTGCCCACCTTGCGTTCGAAATACACCAGGTTGCCGGTCTGGTCCGTCAGCCAGCCACCGGCGGCCTCCATGATCGGGTCGGGAATCGACGCCAGGGTGCCGCTGGACAAGTGGAAGCGATGCTTGGCGTTGGTCGCGCTTTCCGAGGTGGCGTTCATGAATTTGCGCGCGCCTACCGACAGCGCCTGCAGGCTGTCCTGGCTGCTGCAATTGGACGGCACCAATGTCTGCACGCCCCAGCCTGTGGGCGGTCGGGCGCCGGGCAGGAATATATCGTTAGCGTCTTTAAAGCTTGCCCACACCGGCGCGGTGGTCATGGGTTGCCCGGCGACCTGGGGCACGCCAAATTGCGCCATGCTGATCTTGCGGTTCGGCTCGCCCGCGAGGGCTGCATTGGCTGGCCATCCGGGATCCACGGGCCAGTTCAGGGCAATAAACAGCTGCCAGCCAAAACAGTTCATGAAGCTCTGGCCAGTGGTGTTGAAATTGTTGACGGGTAGAAAACCGCCGCTGTTGGGGTCGAACACCAACTGCTGCTGGACGCAGGTATCGGCATCCGATGCCTGGGCCGTGGGCAGGAGAAACAGCGACAGCAGCGTGCTGACCAGCAGCAGACCACGTAAGCGAAATCTGTACATCATCGCGCTCCTTGCATGAAGGTGAAGCTTCTAGCCGTTCTGTAGGAGCCGGCTTGCCGGCGAAAAACCTGAGAGCACCGCTGGGCATCAGATACCCCGCGTTATCGTTGAGGATTCTCGCTGGCAAGCCAGCTCCCACAGGGGGGGTGTTTGCCCTTAAAGGGATGGCACCAGCGCCAGCCCGGATTCCCATGGGTGGTCCGCCGCGCTGACGTTATCCGCTTCGCCCGGGTTGAGCGCACGGACCGTCACCAGCCCCGGCGCCGCGTTTTTCGCGACGCTGATGGTCATGATGTAACCCTGGGTACCGCCCGCATTGGTCTGGCCGGGAATGGCCGAGGCATCGGGCAAAAACTTCGTGACCTGCGCGGTCACCCCGGGGTTGCTGAACTGGATCCGTGCAGTGGCGGCGGTGGTCTTGAGGTCGGCGCCTTGCACCACCAGCGCGAACTGCCCGCTGCTGCCTGGGGCCAGCCAGGCCGGCAGGTCGGTGGGCGACTGGCCGTAGAACAGGTCCAGCGGCAACAGCTGCACCGGCCAGGGTTGCAGGCCATTGACCCGGTCCTGCACGCAAGGGGACGGCGGCGCCGTGGTGCTTGGGGTGGCGGTCACACTCAGGCCCACCAGCAGTTGCTGGGCAATCACCCACACATAGTCCACGGCCTGGCCGTTGATGGTGATGTCATTGATCGAGAACCCCGCGCTTTGCGGGACCTCGAACACCGCCTGGAGGATCTGGTCGGAGCCGTTGATCGCCGATTTGGCGGTACCACGGGTGATGCGCCAGTACTGGCTCACATCCTGCCCCTGCGGGCCTTTCCAGGCACTGAAGTTGGTGGGTTGTTGCAGGTACAGGGCGATGGGGTTGGTCAGGGAAATACGGCTGCTGATGGCCGCCTCATTGGCCGCAAAGCCGATATGCGGGTCGGAGTTGCGATAGTTCTGCCCATACTGCGCGCAGCAGATCAGTGACTGGGGGTTCTGGCTGCTTTTCAGGGGCCGCATGATCGTGGCCGCTGCCGCCAGGTACACCTCGGCGCTGAGGGTGTTGGGGCCGGAGGTCAGGTGCATTGCGCCGCCGAACTGGCCGGGGGTACAGGCGGTGCCGGCGTTCCATTTGTTGACGGTGTCGTAGGCCGGCAGGCCCGTGGTCGGGTCGATCACCGGGTCACCGGCATTGCCGGTCGGGCAGTTGGCGGTGTAGCGCAGGTACAGGTCTTGCAGTTGCACGTTCGGGTCGATGTAGTCGCGATACAGCCCCAGCACTGCATTCGGATCGATGCGCCACATGGCCAGGAAGTACGCCGGGTTTTCGCTGGTGAAGGTGATCTTGCGCATCTTGCCGTTGGTATCGCGCACAATCGACCACTCGCAGTATTCGTCCAGCCAGCCCCGTGGGCCGGAGGGCGAGAAATCCTTGTACTTGCCGTTCCAGTCGATACTCGGGCAACGGGTCACCGGCAGTTGTAGCAGGGTGCCTTTCTTGTCCGGGTCGTACAGGGTGTAGAGGGTGTTGTTGAGGGTGATCTGGCCGTTGTCGGTCAGTTCCATGACCTGTTGCAGGGTCATGGCCTTGCCGCCCAGTTGCGGAATCACGGCCGTGCCGTTGTTGTAGAAAAACGTCCACAGCCGGTTAGGGAAGGGTTGCCAGGTGATTGCCGGCGGGGTGACGTCGCCATAGCCCTCGACCAGCGGGTTGTAATAGCCCGAGCGCGGCGCGTCGTTGAGGCCCGACCACGGGTTGCCGATGATCGCCGCTTCGGTCCAGCCGGTGACGTCGTTGTTCCAGTCGGTTTCAAATTGCGGCAACTGGTTTTCCAGGCCCAGCTTGTTGTAGTCCTTTGGTGCTTGCCCAGCGGGGGAGGTGAATTGCTTGAACGGCGTGCTCATGACAGATCTCCATGGGGTGTGGGGGTAGAAGCTGCGCAGCAACCGGCACTCGGGGGAGGGTCGGCAACGGTCTGGCGCGGGTCGTCCCACACCAGTTGGGCGATAAAGCCAGGCAGCGGCGCGTACTCTTGCGGCGCCAATACCCGGCCACTATCGAGATGGGTGACCAGCAGGCTCAACTGCACGGCGTCCGTGGGGCCCAGGTGCAACGCCGTGGCACTGCGCGCCGCATTCAGTGCGCGGCAGACGCCGTGGGTGATGCAGCGCCCCTTGTCATCCACCAGCCCCATGCCGATGCGGCTGAAGCGCCCGACGTAGTGCGGGTTATCCGCGTTGACCTGCTGGGGCGTGGCGTCGGGCTGGTTGAGGAACACGTCGATCAAATAGGTGTCATGGGTGCAGCGCACATGGTCGAACACCACCCATGGGCCGCTGGCCTGGGCCTGCTCCTGGACCGGCGCGGCACTGTGGGGGCAGCACGCACTGGCGCTGGCGCGGCGGGCGCCGAACGGCGGCGCCACCGGGGTGGCGTAGTCGTAGCCGATGTGCCGGCTGTCCTGGGCCATATCGCCCAGGGTGGTGTAGCGCCAGGCATCGGCACTGGTGAACGTGACCGCGTCGGCCTGGCTGCCGGCAAACGGCTGGAGCAGGCATTGGGTGGTGTATTGCGCCGCCGGGTTGGCGCGGATCCAGATCTCCAGCACGCGGTCGATATTGGCGTGATAGGAGCAGAACAGCGGGTCAAACGCGGTGTAGGCGTTGTCGGCCATATCGCCGCCGATCCAGCCGTGATAGTTGTCGTGGGGCTGTTCGTACAGGCCATCGAAATTCAGCGTGCGGTTGGGGTACAGCGCGTCCTTTTGCGGTGGATCAAACACGGTGATATTGGCCCAGGGGTACCCCGGCACGCCCTGGGGCTGGCTGAAGGTCTTGAATTTCAAGGCGTCCACCACCTGCTGCTGGAAAATCCGGCTCATGCCGTACAGCTGGGTACGTTTGAACCGCTGTTGGTCGCCCTGGGTGTAGAACAGCGGGTTGCGTTGCACGAAGCCGCAGTCAACCCCCTCGACATTGCCCGAGGCGCAGACTTTCGAGCGGCCATCCTTGGCCGCCGCATACCGCAACGGGTTGCGCCGCACCTCGCCGCTGTGCGGGTGCACATAGGTCTCATCGAGAAAGGCCTGGGGCAGGCCGGCCTGGGGGCTGCCGTCGACACTGGCGTCCTCGGCCATCCAGTCCCAGTAGGGGATCGGATAGTCAATCAAGGCTTCCAGGTACAGCAGGTAAGCGCGATGCCACAGGGCAAAGGCTTCCTGGTAATGCAGGCACCAGTTGGTGTGGATATAGGCATAGCGCTGCCAGGGTGAGCCACTGTCCGGATTGCCGATCTGCATCACGTCGTCGAGCCGTGCGCGGTACAGGTCCAGTTGCTCCTGGCTCAATGCGCGGATGTCCTGGCGCACGCGCTTGACCGGGTGCGGCAGGTCTGGAGGGGGGATGCGCTCGGCGATGTCGAACGGCGAAAAGCTGTTCAGGCGCCAGCCCTGGTTGACCCACAACCGGAAGGTTTCCAGGGCGTCGATAGGCCAGAACTGCCGGTCATCCAGGGTCAGCGGCATATTGCGCGACGCCAGGTGCTGGTAGATGGTTTCGGACCAGGTCTTGACCGAATCGGGGTCTTGCAGGAACACATCGTAGGCATTCATGCAGCGCACCCACGAGCCTGCGACGTTGGCGCGATCTGCCGCCGGGATCCAGTAAGGCGCGGTGAAAAGCCCTTGGATATCAGCGGTCCATGTCGGTTTCGCGACTATCATAAGATCCCTCTCATGCAGCCCCCATGCTGGATCTGCCGGGGCTGCTAAGCTGGATTTGATAGTAATGGGCCACTGTGCAGAGAATTGTGCAAATTGGCCCGCTTTTACGGCGGATTCATTGCAGTTTTCTCAAGGAAGAAGTGGAAATAATGACAGACGCCATGGATTTGAAAATTCTCGGCAAGTTGCAGAAAGACTGCACCCAAAGCCTGGACCTGCTCAGCGACAGCGTGGGGCTGTCCTCGACCAGTTGTTACCGGCGCATCCGGCGCCTGGAGAGCGTGGGCATCATCAAGGCGAAAGTCGCGGTGCTGGATGAAAAAAAGCTGGGGATCCAGGTCACTGCGTTCTTTTTGATCAAACTCGACAAAGACAGCAACGACATTGATCGCAAGATGCAGCACATCCTCGCCAATCACCCGGAGATCCAGGACTGCTACCTGATGACCGGAGAGTTTGATTTTGTGATGGTGGCCAAGTTTCGCGATGCCACGGAGTACACCGAATACATCTATCGGTTTCTCGACACTTACCGGGATATTCCGATTCGTACGTATTCTTCGACGTTGGTGGTGCGCACCGTGAAGAAGTCTTATGAGTTGCCGTTGCAGGGCGTGCAACATCTGTAGACGCCCATGAGACGCATCACCCTGTGGGAGCGGGCTTGCTCCCACAGGGTGATGCGTTCGCTGTAATGATTCGGTTGTCTATCAGGCCGCCACAGCCTGAAGCTGCAACCCACCCTCGACATCCTTGACCAACCCACTGGCCAGCAACAGCGGCAGCAAGCGCTTGTGCAACTGCGGCTCGACGAACTCCTTGACCGTTTCCAGTGCCAAGTCGCCACTGCCAGGCAGCTCGGCCTTGGTGTACGACAGCCAGGCCTTTTTCAGCATCTGCAGCACATCGCTGCCAGCGGTCAACGCAAAGCGCCGGTGGGCCACCTGGCCCAGGAAGTTGAAGCTGTGCTGATACTCGTAACCTTTCTCGTCACCCGCACTGGCAACACAGCGCACACAGGTGCAAGGGCCATCGCCGAAGGCCGCCTGCAGGTAGCTATTGAAATCCACCACAGGCTTGAGCGACAGGCGCTTGTCTACTTCGAACAGGTCGCCGGTCATTTTTGCGTCGTTACTCAAGGTGCGTTTCCTCGCAGGTCTACAGCTGGTTCTTCAAAGCGCGGCATCATACCCCATCTGTAGGAGCCGGCTTGCCGGCGAAAACCCTGAGAGGGCACGCCGCGGCATCGTTAACCACTGTTCCTACACGGGGCTGTGGCCCAGGCGGCCCTTGATCCAGTCGTACAGGTTGTTGCCTTCGCTCGACAGCTCGCTGTTGGCCCGGCGGCACAGGTAGTACTGGCGCCCGTCATCTGCCTGCACGTCAAACAGTTGCACCAGTTCCCCCCTGGCCACCAGCGGCGCCACCAACGGCGCACGCAACAGCGAGCAGCCCAGGCCGGTGAGGGTGGCGACCAGGGTCAACTGGCCGTCCTCCAGCAGCAGGCCATTGTGCGAGTGGGTGTGCGGCACCTGGGCCGCGTCGAACCATTGGCCCCAGGTACCACGCTCTTCGTCGTGCAGCAGTGGCAGTTCGCTGAGGGCTTGCGGCGTGGCGATGGGGCCGTGGCGCTGGAGGAACTCGCGGCTGCAGAACGGCGTGACCGCGCCGCTGATCAGTGGCTCGCTGTGATACCCCGGCCAGTGCCCGGTCCCGAAGCGGATCGACAGGTCGGCGGCATCGCTGGGGTAGCTGCGGTGGTTGGCGTAGGTGATGTTGATATCCAGCGCCGGGTTGGCGCTCAAAAACTGCGGCAGGCGCGGGATGAACAGGTGGGTCGCGAACATCGGGATCAGGCTGATGGTGACCTGGCGCGTCGCGCTTTTTTCCCGCACGTGCTCGGTGGCACTGCGCAGCACCGCGAATGCCGAGCGAATCGCCCGGTAGTACTCGCGGCCTTCGTCGGTCAACCCCAGGTTGCGGCCCTGGCGCAGGGTCAGGGGCTGTTGCAGGAAGCTTTCGAGCAAGTGCAACTGATGGCTGACAGCCGAGGGCGACACCCCCAGTTCGCGGGCGGCGGCATTCACCCCACCATGGCGGGCAAAGGCTTCGAACGTGCGCACGGCACGCAAGGGTGGATCGTTGGCTAACTGTTCTAAATTATTCATGTGTTGAATTAAATACCAAGTGAAAAGATAAATAAAGCAGCATCAGTGTGGAAAATGTGCCGCATATAGGGCGTTTGGTATTGGGTATAAACATATTCCTTTCAGATATTTGATAAAAACAGAATAAATAACTAGTGTTCCGCGCTCGGACTTTTAGTCGGTGCGCCCTGGCACCGATGTTTTCTGTGTATGGAGTTGATGGTTCTCATGGATGCGTTTATCCAGCAACTGCTCAACGGCTTGCTGTCGGGCAGTCTCTACGCCTTAGTGGCCTTGGGTTACACCATGGTCTACGGCATTTTGCGGATCATCAACTTCGCCCACGGCGATGTGTTGATGATCGGCGCGCTGGTGGGCCTGTCGGTGATCCGGGTGTTGCAGGCGGCCTGGCCGGATATGCCGCCGGTGCTGTTGCTGCTGGTGGCGGCAATGATCGCCATGGCTTTCTGTGCGGTGCTGGCGGTGGTGATCGAGCGCGTGGCCTACCGGCGCTTGCGTAACGCCCCGCGCCTGGCGCCATTGATCAGTGGTATCGGCGTGTCGTTGTTGTTGCAGACCGTGGCGATGCTGGTCTGGACCCGTAACCCGCAGATGTTCCCGCAATTGCTGCCCCTGGAGCCCATCGAAGTGCTGGCCGGCGATGCCACCCACGCCGCCGTGACCAATGCCACCGCCCTGACCACCATTGGCGTGGCCTTGAGCCTGATGGTCGGGCTGTTGCTGCTGGTCGAGCGCACGCGTTTTGGCCGGGCCATGCGCGCCGTGGCCGAGAACCCGCAAGTGGCGAGCCTGATGGGTATCAACCCCAACCGCATCATCGTCATGACCTTCGCCATCGGCGGCGCCCTGGCCGCGCTGGCGGGCATCATGATGGCCAGCAACTATGGCAGCGCGCATTTCTATATGGGCTTTTTGCCCGGCATCAAGGCGTTTACCGCGGCGGTGCTGGGCGGCATCGGCAACCTCAAGGGCGCCATGCTTGGCGGCTTGTTGCTGGGGCTGATTGAAGCCCTCGGCACCGGGTACCTGGGGGCCGCCACCAACGGCGTGTTCGGCAGCAACTACCAGGACGTGTTCGCCTTCATCGTGTTGATCGCGGTGCTGGTGTTCCGGCCCCAGGGGTTGTTGGGCGAACGACTGGCGACCCGCGCATGAGCCTGGCAACCGCTGTGAGCCCTTCGAGCAAACGCGCCAGCCTTGGGCTGTTGCTGTTCGCCCTGGCCCTGGTATTGGCCCCGTGGATTGTCGGGCATGCCGGCGGCAATACCTGGGTGCGCACCCTGGACTTTGCCCTGCTGTACATCATGTTGGCCCTGGGCCTGAACATCGTGGTGGGCTATGCCGGCCTGCTGGACATGGGCTTTATCGCGTTCTACGCGGTGGGCGCCTACCTGGCGGCCTTGCTGTCATCGCCCCATTTGTTGCAACAGTTCCCGGCCTTGCTGGCGCTGATGCCGCAGGGCATGCACACCTCGATCTGGCTGATTTTGCCGCTGGCGGCGCTGCTGGCGGCGGGGTTCGGGGTGATTCTGGGGGCGCCGACCCTGCGCCTGCGCGGCGATTACCTGGCCATCGTCACCCTGGGCTTTGGCGAAATCATCCGCATCCTGCTGCGCAACCTCGACCGCCCGGTGAACCTCACCAACGGCCCCAAGGGCATCGCCCAGGTCGATCCGGTGACGCTGCTGGGGGTCAACCTGGGGCGTACCCAGGAACTGTTCGGCCTGCGCTTGCCCTCGGTCTACCTCTATTACTACCTGTTCGCCGCACTGGTGGTGCTGATCCTGTTTGCCTGCATCCGCCTTCAGCGCTCGCGTATCGGCCGCGCCTGGATGGCGATCCGCGAGGACGAAGAGGCGGCCCAGGCCATGGGCCTGAACACCCTGCGCCTGAAGCTGCTGGCATTTGCCATCGGCGCGGCGTTCGGCGGGATCAGCGGGGCGCTGTTTGCCTCATTCCAGGGCTTTGTTTCACCCGAATCCTTCACCCTCAATGAGTCCATCGCCGTGCTGGCCATGGTGGTGCTCGGCGGCATGGGGCATATCCCCGGGGTGATTCTGGGCTGCGTGTTGCTCGCCGCCCTGCCCGAAGCGTTGCGCGCCAGCATGGGCCCCTTGCAGCAGGCGCTGTTTGGCCAGGTGCTGGTGGACCCGGAGATTATCCGCCAGCTGTTCTACGGCCTGGCGCTGATTCTGGCGATGCTGTATCGACCCGCCGGCCTCTGGCCGAGCCGCACAGGAGGTGCACCTTGAACCATCCGTTATTGCAGATCGAGAAGGTCAATAAACAGTTTGGCGGCGTGGCTGCGCTCGATGACGTGAGCTTGAGTATCGAGGCCGGGGAAATCTACGGCCTGATCGGGCCCAATGGCGCCGGCAAGACCACCTTCTTCAATGTGATGACGGGGCTGTACACCCCGGATTCCGGGCGCTTCCAGCTCGACGGCGAGGAGTACCAGCCCACGGCGGTGCACCAGGTGGCCCGTGCCGGCATTGCGCGCACGTTCCAGAATATTCGCCTGTTCAACGCCATGAGCGCCCTGGAAAACGTCATGGTCGGGCGCCACGTGCGCACCCATAACGGCGTGTGGGCGGCCTTGAGCGGGCACTCGCGCGGGCGTGAGGAAGAAGCGCAGACCCGCGCCCACGCCCACCGCCTGCTGGCCTATGTCGGCCTCGCCGGGTTTGCCCACTACCGTGCCGACAGCCTCTCCTACGGCCACCAGCGGCGCCTGGAAATTGCCCGCGCCCTGGCCACCGAACCGCGCCTGCTGGCCCTCGACGAGCCGGCTGCCGGGATGAATGCCAGCGAGAAAGTGCAACTGCGCAGCCTGCTGGAAAAGATCCGCGATGACGGCCATACGCTGTTGCTGATCGAACACGACGTGAAGCTGGTGATGGGCGTGTGCGACCGCATCAGCGTGCTGGACTACGGCCGCGTGATCGCCGTGGGCGCGCCGGCCGAAGTGCGCCGCCACCCGCAAGTGATCCAGGCCTACCTGGGAGCCGGCGCCCATGTCTGAAGCGTTGTTGCAGATTGACGGCCTGAAGGTGCGCTACGGCGCCATCGAGGCGGTCAAGTCCCTGGACCTGCATATTAATGAAGGCGAACGGGTGACGTTGATCGGCGCCAATGGCGCCGGCAAGAGCTCCAGCCTCAAGGCCCTGACCGGGTTGCTGCCGGCCGCTGCGGGGCAGATCCGCTTTGCCGGCCGCTCGATCCTCAGCCTGGCGCCCCATGAGCGCCTGACCCTGGGCATCGCCATGGTGCCCGAAGGGCGCGGCATTTTTGCGCGCATGAGCGTGCTGGAAAACCTCCAGGCCGGGGCGTTCCTGCGCCGCGACCCGCACCAGGTGAGCCTGGAAATCCGCCAGTTGTTCGAGCACTTCCCACGCCTGGAAGAACGCTTGCAGCAATCGGCCGGCCTGCTCTCCGGCGGCGAGCAGCAGATGCTCGCCCTGGCCCGTGCGCTGCTGTCCAAGCCGCGGTTGCTGGTGCTTGATGAGCCCTCCATGGGCCTGGCGCCGATCATGGTCGAAAAGCTGTTCCAGGTGATTGATGATGTGTGCCGCCAGGGCATGACCCTGCTGCTGGTGGAGCAGAATGCGCGCCTTGCGCTGCAAGTGACTGACCGCGCCTACGTGATGGACACCGGGCGCATCAGCCTCAGCGGCGCCAGCGCGCAATTGCTCGACCACCCCGAGGTGCGCAGTGCCTACCTCGGTGAATAACCCATGACAAACGCCACCGGACGCCCGGCGTGTTTCGCCCACCCCACAGGCCATGAGGGCCTGATGAGAAACAGGAAAAACTGATGAACAAGACTGCCCCCTTCAAACGCGTACTGTTGTTGAGCCTGGCCCTGAGCGGTGTGGCCCAGGCCGACCAGACGGTCCTGATCGGCCTGGCCGGGCCCCTGACCGGCCCGTCGGCGCGGATCGGCAAAGACCTGGAAAACGGTGCGCAATTGGCCATTGACCAGGCCAACGCCAAGCACCTGAAAATCAACGGCCAGGCCGTGACGTTCAAGCTGGTTTCCGAGGATGACCAGTCCGACCCACGCACCGCCGTCACCGTGGCCCAGCGCCTGGTGGACGAAGGCGTGGTCGGCGTGGTCGGCCACTGGAACACCGGCACCAGCATCCCGGCCGCGCGGGTCTACCATGACGCCGGGATTGCCCAGGTCGCACCGGTCGCCACCGGTCACGCCTACACCCAGCAAGGTTTCGACACCAGCTTCCGGATCATGGGCCATGACGATGACGGCGGCCAGGTCGCCGGCGACTACGCGCTCAAGACCCTCAAGGCGCAGCGCATCGCCGTGATCGACGACCGCACCGCGTTCGGCCAGGGCCTGGCGGACCAGTTCGTCAAATCCATCGAGGCCGGTGGCGCCAAGGTGGTTGCCCGTGAATACGTGGACGACAAGACCATCGATTTCAGTGCGGTGCTGACCAATATTCGCGGGCAGAACCCGGACCTGATCTTCTTCGGTGGCGTCGACTCCCAGGCTGCACCGCTGGCCCGACGCATCAAGCAGTTGGGGATCAAGGCACCGCTGATGGGCGCGGGCGGCTTTGTCAGCCAGACCTTCCTGCAACTGGCACAGAACGAAGGCGAGGGCGTGATCGCCCTGGAGCCGGGCCTGGCCGTGGCGCAGATGCCGGGTGGCAAGGCCTTCGAAGAGGCCTACAAGGCGCGCTTCAAGAGCAACATCGAGCTGCACGCACCCTTCGCCTATGACGGCGTGGGCGTGCTGATCGCCGCTATCGAGCAGGCCAACTCCACCGATCCGCAGAAGTACCTGCCCGTGCTGCGCGCCATCAGCTATCCAGGCGTGACCGGGACCATAGCGTTCGATGCCCAGGGCAATCTGCAGAACCCGTCGTTCACCGTTTACCAGGTCAAGGCCAATCAATGGCAACCGGTGAGCGTGGCTGGCGGTAAAAAGTAACGCGTCAGCTCCCCATGTAGGAGCTGGCTTGCCAGCGATGCGGTGCACTCGGTGTTTCAGGTCTACCGAGGCGATACCATCGCTGGCAAGCCAGCTCCTACGGGGGGCTTCGCAGCCATTTGAATGAGGCACGCAATGAGCAAACTCGAAGGTGAACTGGGCATCCTGGCCCGCCGGCGTATCGAAGCCGAGATCATCAAGCCGATCTACGAAATCCTCGTGCGCGAGCAGGGCAAGGCCTTTGCCGCCGCGGTGATTGGCGAGGCGGTGGGCAATGCCGCGATCCAGGCCGGCAAGCATTTTGCTGCCCAGGAAGAGCAGGGCGCCGACCTCAAGAGCTTCGTTGAGCTGCAAGTGCTGTGGGAAAAAGACGACGCGCTGAAAGTCGAGATCATCGCCAGCGACGCCGAGCATTACGACTACGACGTCAAGCGTTGCCGCTACGCCGAGATGTACCACGAGATGGGCCTGGGCGAGATCGGCCACCTGTTGTCGTGCAACCGCGACGAACTGTTTATCGTCGGCTACAACCCCAATATTGAATTGACGCGCACCCAGACCATCATGGGCGGCGCGCCAAGCTGTGACTTCCGCTACCACGCCAAGCCCCGGGAGCCGCGCTCGTGAGCGCCCTGGCGCGGGTCAACGGCGAGCGCCTGTGGGACTCGCTGATGGAAATGGCGCAGATCGGCGGCACGCCCAAGGGCGGCGTGTCGCGCCTGGCCCTGACCGACGAAGACCGGCGCGGGCGCGACCTGTTCGTGGCCTGGTGCACGGCGGCCGGGTGCAGCATCCGCGTGGACGCCATGGGCAACATCTTCGCCCGCCGCGCCGGCCGCCATGACCACCTGGCCCCGGTGCTGACCGGCTCCCACGGTGACTCGCAGCCAGCAGGCGGCAAGTTCGATGGCATCTACGGCGTACTCGCCGGCCTGGAAGTGCTGCGCACCTTGAACGACCTGGGCATCGAGACCGACCGGCCGATCGAGGTGGTCAACTGGACCAACGAAGAAGGCTCGCGTTTTGCCCCGGCGATGATTTCCTCGGGGGTGTATGCCGGGGTGTTCGACCTGGAATACGGCTTGTCCCGCGAAGACAAGGCCGGCGTGACCATTGGCCAGGCGCTGCAACAGATCGGCTACGCCGGCCCGCATCCGGTGGGTGGCCAGGCGGTGCATGCGGCGTATGAGCTGCATATCGAACAGGGTCCGATCCTTGAGGCCCAGGACCTGACCATCGGCGTCGTCACCGGCGCCCAGGGCCAGCGCTGGTATGAAGTCGAGCTTTGCGGGCGCAGCGCCCATGCCGGCACCACGCCCATGGATCACCGCCTGGATGCACTGCTGGGCTTTGCCCGGGTGGTGGAGGCGGTCAACCAGATCGGCCTGGCCCAAGGCGCCGAAGGGCGGGCGACGGTGGGCATGGCCAATATCTTCCCCAACTCGCGCAATGTGGTGCCGGGACGGGTGTTTTTCAGCGTCGAGTTCCGCCATCCCGATGAAGCGGTGCTGGCCGTGCAGGACCAGCAACTGCACGAAGCGGTGGCACGGATCGCCGAGGGTATTGGCTTGCAGGCCAGCGTCAAGCAGATCTTCCAGTACGCACCGATTGCCTTCGACAAAGACTGCGTGGACGTGGTGCAGGCTGCGGCGCAGGCCCTGGGTTATAGCCATCGGCGCATGATTTCCGGGGCAGGGCATGATGCCTGCTACCTGAACCAGGTCGCGCCGACGGCGATGATCTTTGTGCCGTGCGTGGATGGCTTGAGCCATAACGAGGCGGAAGAAATCCACCCGCACTGGTCCACAGCGGGGGCGGATGTGTTGTTGCAGGCGATTCTGGCTTCGTCAGGCGAATAGGCTGAAGTCATCCCTTGTGGGAGCTGTCTGTGCGGTGTTGCCCTTACCCCCGCACAAACAGCCTGCTCATCACTTGCAACAGCCGATCATCCGTGCCGGCTGCGCCTATCACCTGCAACCCCACCGGCATGCCCCTCACGTGCCCCACCGGCAGGCTGATCGCGGGGAGACCGGTGAGGTTCCAGGCACTGGTATGGCTGAGCACGGCGGCGCGTACGTCAATCTCCTGTTCGCCCACCCGCACTTCGCGCGCATTCACCTCGGTGGCGGTAATCGGCACGCTGGGCGACACCAGCAAGTCATAGTGTTCGAACAAACGCGCCATCGCCGCTTGGTACTGCGCCTGGCTTGCCTGTGCGCGAATGTATTGCCAGCCTTTGACGTCCCTCGACACCTCGAGGCGCTCGCGTACCTCCTGGTCAAACTTGTGCGGCGCATCCTGCATGCGCTCGGCATGTACCTCGAAGGCCTCGGCACGTTGCAGGGTCAGCAGGGTGTCCTTCATGCCCGGCGCCATTTTTTGCAGCGCGTCGGTGTGCTCAAGCGTGTCGCCAAACAGCTGCTGCGCCGCCTGGTACACCTGCTGATTCACGTCGGCATCCACCGGGCCGAAGCTGCCACAGGTGAGCCAGCCAACCCGCAGCGGCTGCGCAGTGGCCGCAGGCGCACACGGGCGGGCGGCGAGCACCTCGAACAGCAGGCGCGCATCTTCGACGTGATTGGCGATGGGGCCGACATGGTCGAGGCTCGAGGCCAGCGGGAACACGCCGTCCACCGGCACGCAGGCAAACGAAGGCTTGAAGCCGACCGCGCCGCACAAGGCCGAAGGGATGCGGATCGAGCCGCCGGTGTCGGTACCCAGGGCCAGCGGTACCATGCCGCTCGCTACCGCCGCCGCACTGCCGGCGCTGGAGCCGCCCGTGATGCAACGGGCATCCCACGGGTTGCGTGCGGCGCCCTGCAACGAGCGGTCGCCGGTCGGGCCGTAGGCGAATTCGTGGGTCAAGGTCTTGCCGACAATCACCGCCCCGGCCTCGCGCACACGTTGCACGCACAGCGCATCGCGCTGCGGCAGGCAACCGTCGAAATGCGCGGAGCCGTAGGTGGTGATGTAGTCAAACGTGTCGATGTTGTCTTTGACCGCGACCGGTATGCCGTGCAGCGGGCCCAGGTCCAGGCCCTGGGCCAACAGCGCGTCGGCCTTGCGCGCCTGGGCCAGGGCGACGCAGGCATCGACTTGCACGAACGCATTCAATAGCGGATTCAAACGCTCGATGCTGTCCAGGGCCGCTTGCGTCAACTCGACACTGGTCACGCTGCCGGCACGCAGGCGCGCGGCCAGCGTGACGATCGACAGGCCAAAGAAATATCCAGCGTGGGCAGGCTTCACCAGGCTCATGTAAACAACTCCATCAAACAGCGGCGGGTATAGAGGGTGCGGCGACCTGGCGGCCACCTGGGCGCACCATCAGCATGGCGCTCATGCCCAGCGCCGTGGCCACTGCGGCAGCCACGAACATCGACGAGTAGCCGTAACGAACGGTCAGGTAGCCGGTGAGCATCGGGGCGATGAACGACGCGGTGTTGGCAATAAAGTGCGTCATGCCGCTGTAGGCACCCACCCGATTGGACGGCGCAGTGTCGATCACCACGGCCCAGTACACGGAGTTGGGCAGGGCGTTGAGCGCGTTGGCCAGCGTCATCAGGGCTATCACGCCCCACACGGTCTGGGCCTGGGACACCATGATGAAGCACAAGGTGGTCAGCAGCAGGCAGGTTGCTGCCAGCCAACTGCGGGCGACTTTCAGGTTGCCGGTGCGGCGCAGCAGCAGGTCCGATATTTTGCCGCCCAGCAGTACGGTGAAGCAGGCGCCGGTCCACGGGATCATGCCCATGTACCACAGCGACGACAGGTTGTAGTGGAACTCATCCTGCAGGTACTTGGGGGTCCAGGTCAGCAGCAGGAAGGTCACGTACACAAACGAGAAGTAACCGACGGCGTTGAGCAACAGGTCCTTGTTCTTGAAGAAGTGCCAGACCGGCGCAACGCTGGTGGTGGGGGTCGATGCGTTAGCGGCTTCGGCGCGCTCTTTACGCAAAAAGTCGAGTTCGGCCTTGGACACGCGCGGGTTTTCATCCGGGGTGTTGGTGAAGCGGGTCATGAAATAGATCAGCAGCGCCAGGCTGGCCACGCCCAGCACCACGAACATGCTGCGCCAGCTGCCGGTCAGGGTTTGCAGGCCCACGGCCACCGGTGCGGTCAGCAGTGCACCCAGTGGGGTGCTCAGCAGGCCCACCGACACCACAAAACCGCGCTCCTTGGGCGTGGCCCAGTTGGCCACGCTCTTGTTGATCACGGAGTACGCCGGACCTTCGGCAAACCCGAACATCACACGGATGGTGGCGAAGCCGGCCATGGCCGAGCCACCGAGGAACGCCAGCCCGAAATCGCCGGCAAATGCCGTGGCAATCTCGAAGATCGACCACGTGGCACCGGCGATCAGCCAGATGCGCCTGGCACCAAAACGGTCGGCCAGAATGCCGCCGACCAGTGCCCCCAGGATGTAGCCGTAACCGAAGTAACCCAGCACGTTGCCCCAGTCGGCCTTGTCGAAACCGTACTCGGGAAGAATGCTCGCCGAGGCATAGGCAATCGCGCCTCGGTCGATGTAGTTGAGCAATGCCATCAGCATGATCAGGAAGAAAATCTGGTAGCGGAAAGACGGGATAGCGGGGCTATTCATAGGGATCTGACTCTTCAAAATGATGGCAGAAGTCAAAAAGTCGGCCGCGTCCGGCGTATTTTTATTGTTTGCCCAAACGTTTGGGTTGGCGAAATGTAAGGCGCGGAAAATTTTTAGTCAAACGTTTGGGTAAAGATTTATCTGCGGCTGCGACACGCCCGTTCGGGTAGACTCTGCGCGCTAAATATCAGACAGTCGGAAGCCCCACCACCATGCCGAGCCCCTCTCGCCCAGCCACCTTGAAGTCCATGGCGACTGCACTTGGCGTGCATGTTTCCACGGTGTCCCGGGTACTCAATGGCGACCCGGCCGGGGTCGAGCGAGCGGCGTCGGCCGAAGTGGTGGCGCGCATTCGTGCATTGGCCAAAGAACTCGATTACCGGCCAAACACCCAGGCATCGAGCCTGAAGCTGCGCAAAAGCCAGGAAATCTGTGTGCTCATGCCAAGGCTCACTGACCTGGTGATGGCAACCATTTATGACAGCATCGACAGTGCGGCCGAGCAGGCCGGCTACCTGACGTTCGTTTCCAATACCGACGACCAGCAACCTCGCCAGATGGCGCGGGCCGAGCACGCCCTGCGCCGTTCGGTGGCGGGGTTGATCGTCGGCGACTCTCATGTGGGCGAAAGCCAGCCGCTCCTCGACCTGTTGACGCGCAAGCACATCCCCTACGTGCTGGTCAGCCGGCAGATTGCCGGGCATCTGGCGGCGTGCAGCGACGATGAACTGGGCGGCTGGCTGGCGGCCGAGCACTTGTACCAGTTGGGCTGTCGCGATGTGGCGATCCTGGCGGGTGAACGGCATGCCTCCACCGGTGCGGATCGCACCCGTGGGTTTACCCGTTACTACCGTGAGCAGGGCATCACCCTGCGCCCGGAGTGGACGCTCAATGGTCCTTTTGACAGCCTCACCGGGCACCGCCAGGGCGAATACCTGTTGGGGCTCAACCCACGGCCCCAGGCGTTTTTCGCGGTCAATGACTTCCTGGCCATCGGCCTGATGGGCGCCGCACGGGACAAGGGCTTGATGCCGGGCAAGGACATTGCGGTGGTGGGCTTCAACGACATACCGCTGGCCAATGAGTTGATGGTCCCCCTGACCAGCGTGCGCCTGCCGCTGGCAGAGATGGGCCGCCATGCGGTTGAGCTGTTGCTCAAGCGCATCGAGGGCGAGGCTGTCGAGTCGATCATGGTGGCGCCGCAGCTGCAGGTGCGGGCGAGTTCGTCTTTGTTGCGCTGACTGAGGGCGGGTCAGTGGCGGTCGAACATGTGGGAGCTGGCTTGCCCGCGATCGCGGCATAGGTATCTACACAGCACTCGTCTGGGGTTGTGTACATATCCGTTGCTGCGGTAATGGCCACTTAGGGTTCCGCCCTTACGGCGGGTCACTTTCGAAAAGCGCGAAAGTAACCGAAGCGCTTTTGCCCCACCACTCGGTGCCTCGCCTAGGCTCGGCATGCCCGCAGTCAGGCATTGCTCCGTGGGCCCGCCGCGATCGGCCATCCATGGCCGTGTCGCGGCTACCCCGGCATCCATGCCGGGGTGCCCACTGCGCAATACCTGCCTGCGGCCATCGTGGTTTGACGGGGCACCTGAGATCAAAAGCCAGATCAAAACCAGAGCAACAACAGAGCCAGAGCGCGAAGCTGCATTCCCCTGTAGGAGCTGGCTTGCCTGCGATGACGCCCGAAAGAACACATCAGAGTATCTGGTATTCATTCGTCATCGTTAACGACCATCGCAGGCAAGCCAGCTCCTACAGGGTACGCGTACGCCTTGACGATCAGGTCGGCTGTCAGGCCGCCTCGCTTTGTTTGTGATTTTGATCTTAGGCGCCCCGTTAAACCACGCTGGCCGTCATCCGACATTGATTTGGGGGGTAACCCGGCAGGACGCCGGGTTAGCCGCGCTGGGCCATGGATGGCCCATCGCGGCGGCCCCCCAAATCAATGTCGGATGACGGGCACACCGAGCCTGGGCGAGGTGCCGAGTGGTGGGGCAGGAGCCCTTTTGGTTACTTTTGGCTGGGCCGGCACTCCGGGCTCTTTTCCAAAAGTGACCCGCCGTAAGGGCGGAACCAATAGCCGCCGTGACCGCAGCAGCGGATATGTACACAACCCCAGACGAGAGTTGTGTAGATACCTATGCCGCAATTGCGGGGTGTCAGTCACGGGATTTATCGCCTGACACACCGCTATCGCGGGCAAGCCCGCTCCCACAGGGCCGGGTCAATTCAGTCAGCGAAAAAACTCCCCCGGCGTCGTATCAAACTGCTGGCGAAACGCTGCGATAAACGCCGAAACCGACTCATAGCCACAGCCCAGCGCCACATCCGTCACCCGCTCCCCGCGTTCCAGGTCGGGCAGGGCGCCGAGCAGTCGCAGCCGCTGGCGCCAGGTGCGGTAGGTCAGGCCGGTATCGCTCAAGAACAGCCGGCTCAAGGTTTTTTCACTGACCCCCAGTTTCTGGCTCCACTGCCCCAGCGTGGTCGCCTGTTCCGGGTGCAGGCGCAAGCTGCGGTAGATCTGCCGCAGCCGGCTGTCCACCGGCAGCGGCAGCATCAGGTCGACCTGGGGCGCGGCGGCCAATTGGTCGAGCAGCACCTGGGCCAGGCGCCCATCCGGGCCATCTTCGGCATATTCCACCGGCAGTTCGCTGAAACGGCGGATCAACTCGCGCAACAGGTCGCTCACCGCCAGTACCTGGCAGTGTCCCGGCGCCCAGGTCGTTACGCTGCAGTCCAGGTACAGGCTACGCATTTCGGTGTGTGGCGAACTGAACACCCGATGGGGTATTCCCGCCGGGATCCATACCGCCCGTTGCGGCGGCGCGACGAAGCGTCCGGCGCTGGTCTGGATTTCCAGCACCCCGCAAATCGCATACGACAACTGCACCCACGGATGGCTATGGCGGCGGGTCAGGGCGCGGTTAGGCAGGGATTCGGTGCGGCCATACACCGGGCGCGGCAGGCTGGCGAGCCCGGGGATGCTGCGGCGAACAGCCTTTTCATGTCCTTTAGGCGGCATTTACTGGCTCATTGGCGTTAGTCGGTAACCGGTTGTTACGTTAGAGTCGCCACGACGCCCTGGCAACCCCTGGAAGAACAGCTGATGAAACGCCCACGGTTTTTACCCGACAACTTCACTCTGATCCTGATTGCCACGGTGGCCCTGGCCTCCTTGCTGCCCGTCAGCGGCCAGGCCGCCGTGGCCTTTGGCTGGGTGACCAACCTGGCCATCGCGCTATTGTTTTTCCTGCATGGCGCCAAGCTGTCGCGCCAGGCCATCGTCGCCGGTGCCGGGCACTGGCGCTTGCACCTGCTGGTGTTCAGCCTGACCTTCGTGCTGTTCCCGCTGCTGGGCCTGGCGCTCAAGCCGCTGCTGTCGCCAATGATCGGCAAAGACCTGTACATGGGCATGCTCTACCTGTGCGCGTTGCCGGCCACGGTGCAGTCGGCGATTGCCTTTACCTCCCTGGCGCGGGGCAATATCCCGGCGGCGATTTGCAGCGCGGCGGCGTCCAGCCTGTTCGGCATCTTCCTCACGCCGTTGCTGGTGACCTTGTTGCTCAATGTGCATGGTGACGGCGGCTCGACTGTGGATGCGATCCTCAAGATCAGCGTGCAGTTGCTGCTGCCGTTCATTGCCGGGCAGATCGCCCGGCGCTGGATTGGCGCGTGGGTGGGGCGCAATAAAAACTGGCTGAAGTTCGTCGATCAGGGGTCGATCCTGCTGGTGGTCTATGGCGCTTTCAGTGAGGCCGTCAACGAAGGCATCTGGCATCAGATCCCCTTGTGGGAACTGGGCGGCCTGGTGGTGGCCTGCTGTATCTTGCTGGCGCTGGTGCTGGTGGCTTCCGCGCTCTTGGGCAAGGCGTTCGGTTTCAACCAGGAAGACCGCATCACCATCCTGTTCTGCGGCTCGAAGAAAAGCCTGGCCACCGGCGTACCCATGGCCCAGGTGTTATTCGCCGGCAGCACCATGGGCGTGTTGATCCTGCCGTTGATGCTGTTCCACCAGATCCAGTTGATGGTCTGCGCGGTACTGGCCCAGCGCTATGCCAAGCGCCCGGAGTCGATTCCCGAGATCATGGCGCAAGTCGATCCCTGAACCATCGTGTTACTATTTTTGCGCGCCGCTCCAGGGCAGGCATCGGGCCGTCAGGATCGGCGCGCAACCGAGTAAAACGACCTGTCGATGAGTACTTCCACCGCAACCCCCGCCGCCAATTGGCAACCGGTCATCGCCCTGGCGCTGGCCGCCTTTGTGTTCAACACCACCGAATTTGTCCCGGTCGGCCTGCTCAGTGCCATCGGCGCCAGCTTCGACATGCCAATCGCCCAGGTCGGCCTGATGCTCACCATCTACGCCTGGGTGGTGTCATTGACCTCGCTGCCGGTGATGTTGCTGACCCGTAACGTCGAGCGGCGCAAGTTGCTGATTGTGTTGTTCGCCATGTTTATCGCCAGCCATATCCTCTCCAGCGTGGCCAACAGTTTTGGCCTGTTGATGGTCAGTCGTATCGGCATTGCCTTGTCCCACGCGCTGTTCTGGTCGATCACCGCCTCCCTGGCGGTACGCCTGGCGCCGCCGGGCAAGCAGGTGCAGGCACTGGGCTTGCTGGCCACTGGCACTTCGCTGGCGATGGTCTTGGGCATTCCCCTCGGGCGTCTGCTGGGTGAAGCCATGGGCTGGCGCACCACGTTTATCGTGATCGCCGGGTTTGCCGCCGCACTGGTGTTCTGGCTGGCGCGCACCTTGCCGTTGTTGCCGAGCCAGAACTCCGGCTCGCTGCGTAGCCTGCCGATGCTGTTCAAGCGTCCGGCGCTGGTGGCGCTGTATGTGTTGACGGCCATGGTGGTCACCGCCCAGTTCACGGCCTACAGCTATATCGAACCTTTTGTCGAACGCGTCGCGGGCCTGGGTGGCAATGCGGTAACCCTGGTGCTGCTGGTGTTTGGCGGGGCGGGGATCATCGGTTCGTTGCTGTTCAGCCTGTTGCACCGTTTCAGTCCCTATCGCTTTTTGCTGGTGGCCGTGTCGGTGCTGGCGCTGTGCCTGGGGCTGCTGTTGCCCCTGAGTGGTGACGTGTCGTACCTGGTGGTGCTGAGCGTGTTCTGGGGCATGGCGATCATGGCCTTTGGCTTGGCATTGCAATCCAAGGTCCTGGTCCTGGCACCGGACGCAACGGATGTGGCGATGGCGATGTTTTCCGGGATCTACAACATCGGCATCGGCGGCGGCGCGCTGCTGGGCAGTTGGGTCGGCGGGCACTTTGGCTTCGCCTGGATCGGCGCGGCGGGGGGCTTGCTGGCGGTAGCGGCGCTGGGGTTGTATTGCCTGTCGATTTATCGGTTTGGCCAGGGTTAAGTCGCAAACCTCCCGTTATAAACCGCTTTGTGCGTGTGCGTAAGCTGTCAGATCTGACAGTTGTCTAATCGGTCTTCCAGGCTTTTACTCCTTCTCAGACGCAGCGCCCAGCCGGTGGTTAGGCGCTGAACTTGAAGGCGCAAACTTCCAGGGACGGACTGATCATGCAGACCCTATCCAAATACGTGATTCTCGGCGGCGCATTGCTTTTGGGCTATGGCGCCACAGCGACGGCGGCGACCTTTGTCGATCTGGGCAATGCGGCGGGCAAGCAATGTGTCGCAGTCTCGGTCAATGACAGCGGCCAGACCGTGGGCAGTTGCAGCACGGCGACCCCCAGCGCCAATGACAACCCCTGGTATGCGGCCTCTAGCGCGGGGCCCCAGCAAGTGTTGCCGCCGCTGGTGGCCAACCAACCCTGCTCAGTGGGGAGCATTGGCAATAGCGGGGTGATGGTGGGGCGTTGTACGGATGCGAGCAATTTCAATTTTGCTGTGACCTGGAGCGCCGCTGCACCGGCGGCGGCCCCGATCAAGCTCACCCCCCTTCCGGCGACTTTGTTGTTTCCCTTGTTGCGTCCCGCCGATGTCCATACCTATGCGACCGCCCAGAACCAGCAAGGAGCGGTGCTGGGCTTGAGTATCAGTGGCAGCGGCAAATCTACCGTTGTGTTGTATCGGCCAGGCATGACAGCGCCCGAGCGCATCTCTGACTGGGACAGCATGTGTCTCGGTATGGTGGTGAACAATACCCTGATCAGCGGATACCCCAGCATCCTGATGAACTGCCCGGTCAACGGCAAGATTGTGGCAAGGGTTGTCCGGCGCTCAGGGGGTGGCTATACCACCACTGACTTGCCTGTGCCAGCCGGGGCAAGTTACTGCATAGCGGTGGATATGAACGATCAGAACCAGGCGGTGGGCAGTTGCCTATACCCCCACTCTGCCACCAACAGCAGCAAAACCGCATTCTGGTCCACCCCCACCAGCGCACCGTTGCTGCTCACATTGCCGTTGAATGCCATGAACTCGGGGGTTGCGGTGAACAATGCCGGGCATGTGCTGGCGCGAGGCACTGCGCCTTCGGGCTTTACCACGGATTTCTACTGGGCGGACACCAGCTCCAGCTTCGGCGTGCAGCCCATCCCGTTTTTGCCGGGCAGCGTCAGTACCAAGGCGTTTGGCCTGACTGAAAATGGCACGGTCGCGATGGACTGCACCGACAGCGCCGAGTACGCCACCGCCTGCACCTGGGATCCGGACAATGGAACCCAGGCCATTGCCCCCATTGGCGGTGGGCACCAGAGCATGCTGAACAGCATTTCGTTTAGTGGCACCTTCATTGCGGGCGCGTCCACTGACACGTCGCAAGACGTCAGTGCCGTGGTGGCGCCCTTGCCCTGAGAGGTTGGACGTCCCCCTGTAGCGTTGGATCCAGGATTGAGGAGGTGGGTATGAAAAGGACAGCAGCATTGCTGGCAGCGGGGATGATCCTTCAGTTACTGGCGGGTGCACCGAGTTACGCAGGGGGGCTTAAATCCGGGGTGCACTTCCCACCAGAGCAACTGCATCAAATGAGCTTTTTGCCGATCTTGCCATTTGATCTCACAGCCGATGCGTTTACGCCCCCCAGTCCGGTCATCAAGGCCCCGGATGTAAGCCCGATAGGCGGCAACCAATCCAATGCGCCCAGTTGGTTTGTGTGCACAAGCAAAGGCATCAAGCTGGTGCGGGACGGCTCGATAGTGAAAACCCATTATTGTGATTGAGTAGACGGTACCCAGACTTTTAATCCCTGGAGCGGTCGATGGGGGGGTGTTGGATCTACGGTTGAGGAGGTGTGTATGAAAAGGACGACGGCATTGCTGGCAATAGGGACAACCCTTGTGTTTTTAGTGTCTGCACCGACTTATGCGGGGGGGCATAAAGATGAGGTGTACTACCCTGGTGGAGGTCCCATCATTGATGCGACACACCAGATCGTCACGCGAGTCTTTGGTATTATCCAGTCATTTATTCCATCCGCCCCAGTCATCAAGGCCCCGACTGTAAGCCCGATCGGCGTCAACCAATCCAATGCGCCCAATTCGTTTGTGTGCACAAGCAAAGGCATCAAGCTGGTGCGGGATGGCTCGATAGTGAAAACCCATTACTGTGATTGAAGCGCCGGCATGCCGCTGCAGGCACCGGCATGCCGGCCCCACAGCGGCCTAGCTCAGAACTGCGGCGTGTACTTCACACTGAACATTACATTGCGCGGGTCACCGTAGAAGTTGTTGCCATTCAACTGGTTGTACCCGGAGGCGTAATAGGTCTTGTCAAACAGGTTGTTGGCATTGACCGCCAACCCCACTTCCGGCGTCAGTTGATACGCCACCCGCGCATTCCACACGGTGTAGCCCGCCACGTCGTAGTTGTACTCATACCCCAGGGTATGGCTCTGGGTGGTAAAGCCCAACCCGGTGCTGACCTTGCTCCAGTCGCCACTGAACTGGTAGTCGCCCCACACCCGCAACATATGCTTGGGTGTCCACTGGCTGAACACCCGGCCCTTGTTATCCCGGTCCTCAAGGTATTTGGTGGTGTTGTAGGTATAGCCGGCAAACAGTTGCAGGCCGCTCAACACTTCACCGCTGATCTCGGCTTCCAGGCCCTGGCTGCGCACTTTGCCCGAGCCTGTGGCGCAGTACGTGCCGCCGCAGATTTCACCCAGGGAGTAGTCGGTGATCGCACGGTTTTCCTGGTCGTAGCGGAACAGCGCCAGGGAGGTATTGACCCGCCCGTCGAGCAATTCGCCCTTGAGGCCGACTTCGTAGTTGCTGCCAATCACCGGCTTGACCACCGCCCCGCTGAGGTCGCGCTGGGTCTGGGGCTCGAACACGTCGGTGTAGCTGGCATACACCGCCCACTCGCGGCTCAGGTCGTAGACGATCCCGGCGTAGGGCGTGACTTCGCCGGTTTCGTTGGTGGTGCTGGGCTTGTTGACCGTGGTGGCGTGGGTCACCGCCGTGATGCCCGAGGAGGTATAGCTGTAGTCATACCAACTGACACGGGCGCCGAGTACCAGGGTCAACGGGTCGATGGGCTTGACGCGCCAGCTGCCATACAGGCCTTTTTGGCGAATGTCGTATTTGCTCGGTGTTGCACGGCCGCCGGGGGTGTTCATCAGACCCTCGTAGCTGATTTCGGGGCGGTGGTTATCGATGTCGAAGATGTTGTCGGTGCTTTGGTTAAAGGTCCGGGCAATGACGTCGTTGGTGGTGTATTTGGAATAGTTGCCGCCCAGGGTGATTTCCTGGGCCATCGACAGCGCCTCGAAACGCCCGGTGAGGTGGGTGTCCAGGCCGATCTTGGTGCCGTCGAAATCGGTGTACCAATCGGCATAGGTCAACCCGCTGCCGTCGGCGTTAATGCCTTCGCCGGTACTCTGCACGCGTTGGTGGGTGGAGGTGTTTTCTTCGCGCATGCGCACCGCGCCGAGCTTGAACTTCCAGTCATCGTTGAAGCGGTGTTCCAGGTCGGCATACAGGGTGGTGACGTCGATCTGCGAGTGGTTCCAGCGCGAGCCGCTGAAGGTCGAGCGGGGCAGGTCAATCGGCTTGCCCGTGCTGTAGCGCGGCAGGCCCCGCAGCATCGGCCGGGACTCGGCATTGGTGCGGCTGACGGCCAGGCCCAGGGTGGTGTCTTCCTGCAGGTCGAAGTCCAGGGCGCCGTACAGCGAGTGGGTCTTGCTCCATTCATAGTCGATGAACGAATCGCTCTGGTCTTCATCCGCCACCATCCGCCCACGGATCGTGCCGCTCTGGTTCAGCGGGCCGCCGGCGTCCAGTTGCAGGCCGTAGTGGTCCCAACTGCCGGCCTTGGCAGTAAGGGCCACGGTGGGTGCCGTCTGCCCGCGCTTGCGCACCAGGTTGATTGCGCCGCCGGGGCTGCCGGTGCCCTGCAGCAGGCCGGAGGCGCCGCGCAGTACCTCCAGGCGGTCGAAGAAAATCATGTCCTGGGTGGCCCAGTTGCCCAGGGCATAGGTATTGCGCGGGATCGGCACGCCGTCGTACTGCCAGTCATCGATCTGGAAGCCGCGGGAGGTGATGATCATGCCTTTGCCCACGCCTTGCACGCCCACCAGGCCGGTGGTGTGGTTGACGGCGTCCTTGAGGTCGACCAGATCCTGGTCGTCCATTTGCTTGCGGGTCATCACCGTGATCGACTGGGGGATTTCCTTGAGGGTGTGGGTGCCCTTGCCGATCGTCACCGCCCGTGCGGCGTAGGAACCGCTGCCTTCGGTGGTGGTGGGGTCGATGCTGCGCTCGACAATCGAGGTCACGCCCAATTGCAGCGCGCTGCCGTTGTCGGCGGCAGGCTCGACGCTGAAATTACCTTGCTCGGTGATACGCAACTGCAAGCCGCTGCCCGACAACGCACGGTCCATAGCCTGTTCGGCCGGCATCTGGCCGATCACCGCCTGGGCCTGTTTACCCTGCACCAACACCGGGTCCAGGGACACAATCCGCCCGCTCTGGCTGGCAATGGCGTTCAGCGTTTGTGCCAGCGGGCCGGCCGGCAGGTTGAAAGACAGGCTTTGCGCCTGTACCAAGGCAGGGCTCGCCAGGGTTGCCAGGGCAACGGCGACAGAAAGGGCGTGGGGCCAAGGGTTGAGCACAGCATTCTCCTGAAGGTGTGGACGTGTCAGGAGATAGGTGGGCCGAGAATTGAAAACCGGACACAAATAAGAGTGATTTGCATAAAAAAGTCTGGCCCGGGTTATTTGGTGCCAATCACGGTCAGCCACGGGCTGTAGTGATTCACCCGGATCGGCAGGGTTTCGGCCAGGGCCGCGAAGGCGCGGCGGGGGTCGTTGAGGGGGAATACGCCTTGCACGCGCAAGTTGCGCACCTGCGGGTCGACGCGTACAAATCCCCGGCTGTACGGGCGCAGGGCGTTGACCACTTGCTCCAGGGAATCGTCCAGCACGCTGAGGTGGCCGGCGAGCCAGTCGGCCCGGTAGCCCTGGTTGCCGGCCAACGCTTCGATGCGCTCGGCATGCAGCATCACCGATTGGCCTTGCAGCACCGTGTGCTGGATGCCGTTGTGCAGCGTCGCCTGGACCGAATGCTCCAGCACCACCACCCGCGTGGCGTCTGGCTCCTGGGACACGAGGAAGCGCGTGCCCAACGCTTGCACACTGCCCTGGGCGCTGCGCACACGCAGTGGCCGCTGGGGGTCGGCCGCCACCTGAATCACCAGTTCACCGTGGCGCAGGATGATCAAGCGCTGGTGCTGATCGAACTGCACATCCACTGCGCTCTGTGCATTGAGGCTCAGGCGGCTGCCATCGGCCAGGGTGAAGGTCTGGCGTTGGCCGCGCCCGGTGTGCAGGTCGGCCAGCAGGTCGTCGCCGAGCGGGCTGCGCGCTGCCAACCACAGGCCGCCACCCAGCAGGCCCAGGCCGCCGATGGCGCGCAGTATGTCCCGGCGCGAACCTTGGGGCTGCAACAGCACTTGCCGCGCTTCGCCGGGCAGGCGTTTGTCGAGGGTGCGCAGGGTGTTCCACGAGCCGCCCAGGCGTTCCTGCAAACGGGACCAGGCTTGGACGTGGGCCGGGTCGAGGGCCAGCCAGGCATTGAAGCGCTCCTGCAACCGCGCATCCGGTGTGCCGGCGCGCAGGCGCACCATCCAGTCGATGGCCTGCTCGCTGACCGGGTCCAGCCGGGCCTTGCTCACGGGGCCAGCTCGGCCAGGTAGCACTGGCGCAGGGCCTGTTTCATATAGCGGCTGACGGTGCGCTCGGACAACTGCAACTTGCGCGCAATCGCCACGTAGCTCATGCCGTCCAACTGGCTATAAAGGAACGTGGCCTTGACGATCAGCGGCAAGCCATCGAGGGCGCGGTCAATGGCGACCAGGGCCTGGATCAGTTGCAGTTGGTCTTCAGGGGAGGGCGCCAAGGCTTCGGGGGTGGCGGCCAGGCGTTCCAGGTAGGCGGTTTCCAGGCGACTGCGCCGGTAGCGATCAAAGATCAGCCGGCGGGCAATGGTCGAGAGATAAGCCCGGGGTTGCTCGATGCTGTCGGGGTCGACCCGGGCGGCGAGCATCTGGCAGAAGGTATCGGCGGCGGTGTCTTCGGCATCGGCATGGTTACGCACGCGATGCTGTATATGTTGCAGCAGCCAACGGTGATGGTCATTGAAAAAGAAGCCCAGCTTGCGGATTGGAGGTGACTGCACGGGTCGACTTTCTCAAGGGTGGTATTGTGAATCGTTCTCAATACTACCTTTTGTGCGAGGGGGGGTGCAATAACCGGTAGTTGCAGGAGCAAGCTCGCGCCTACAAAAAACGGCATTCCAGCGTTATAGGGCCGGTTGTACGCAGCCATCCAGCGCCTGGTCTTGCGAGGCATTGACCAGAATAGTGTGCTCGCGCCAGAGCCCCAGCGTTCAAAGACGCAGATCCCGCAAACACCGACAAACCCTGGTAGGAGTTGTCGAGCTTTAGCGAGGCTACGATAGCGGTGGTTCAGCCAACATCAATACCAGCAATCCCGCCGCCATCGCAGCCTCGCTGGGGCTCGACAGCTCCTACATTGTTTGTGCCCGCTCCAGAGCCCCAGCGTTCAAAAACGCAGATCCCGCAAACACCGACAAACCCTGTAGGAGTTGTCGAGCTTTAGCGAGGCTGCGATAGCGGTGGTTCAGCCAACATCAATGCCAGCAGTACCGCCGCCATCGCAGCCTCGCTGGGGCTCGACAGCTCCTACATTGTTTGTGCTCGCTCCAGAGCCCCGGCGTTCAGAGACGCAGATCCCGCAAACACCAATAAACCCTGGTAGGAGTTGTCGAGCTTTAGCGAGGCTACGATAGCGGTGGTTCAGCCAACATCAATACCAGCAATCCCGCCGCCATCGCAGCCTCGCTGGGGCTCGACAGCTCCTACATTGTTTGTGCCCGCTCCAGAGCCCCGACGTTCAGAGACGCAGATCCCGCAAACACCAATAAACCCTGGTAGGAGTTGTCGAGCTTTAGCGAGGCTACGATAGCGGTGGTTCAGCCAACATCAATGCCAGCAATCCCGCCGCCATCGCAGCCTCGCTGGGGCTCGACAGCTCCTACATTGTTTGTGCCCGCTCCAGAGCCCCGGCGTTCAAAGACGCAGATCCCGCAAACACCAATAAACCCTGTAGGAGTTGTCGAGCTTTAGCGAGGCTGCGATAGCGGTGGTTCAGCCAACATCAATACCAGCAATCCCGCCGCCATCGCAGCCTCGCTGGGGCTCGACAGCTCCTACATTGTTTGTGCCCGCTCCAGAGCCCCGGCGTTCAGAGACGCAGATCCCGCAAACACCAATAAACCCTGTAGGAGTTGTCGAGCTTTAGCGAGGCTACGATAGCGGTGGTTCAGCCAACATCAATACCAGCAATCCCGCCGCCATCGCAGCCTCGCTGGGGCTCGACAGCTCCTACATTGTTTGTGCTCGCGCCAGAGCCCCGGCGTTCAGAGACGCAGATCCCGCAAACACCAATAAACCCTGGTAGGAGTTGTCGAGCTTTAGCGAGGCTACGATAGCGGCGGTTCAGCCAACATCAATGCCAGCAATCCCGCCGCCATCGCAGCCTCGCTGGGGCTCGACAGCTCCTACATTGTTTGTGCCCGCGCCAGAGCCCCAGCGTTCAAAGACGCAGATCCCGCAAACACCGACAAACCCTGTAGGAGTTGTCGAGCTTTAGCGAGGCTACGATGGCGGTGGTTCAGCCAACATCAATGCCAGCAATCCCGCCGCCATCGCAGCCTCGCTGGGGCTCGACAGCTCCTACATTGTTTGTGCTCGCTCCAGAGCCCCAGTGTTCAAAGACGCAGGTCCCGCAAACACCAATAAACCCTGTAGGAGTTGTCGAGCTTTAGCGAGGCTACGATAGCGGTGGTTCAGCCAGCATCAATACCAGCAATCCCGCCGCCATCGCAGCCTCGCTGGGGCTCGACAGCTCCCACCTCGATTTTCATTGTTTGGGGGATTGCATTTGAGATGCAGTAGACGCGTGCAACAGGGAATTCAGACCCCTGAATCGCCAAGGTGGGAGCTGTAGGCACTGGCAACATTGATATCCGCCCTCGCAACGATCCGGGCAATGTTTTTGATCGCTCCCACAGGACGTGGGAGCGATCCGTCAATCAAGACGCTATCAGGCGATGGCATCCCAGGCGCGGTCGCCTTTTTCGTCCTTGATGCGGGTCGGCAGGCCCATTACGTCCAGCGCCTTGAGGAACGGCTCGGCTGGCAGTTCTTCAACGTTGGCCATGCGTTGCACGTCCCACTCGCCACGGGCTACCAGCAGCGCAGCGGCTACCGGTGGAACGCCTGCGGTGTAGGAGATGCCCTGGCTGTCGGTCTCGGCATAGGCTTCTTCGTGGCAGGCCACGTTGTAGATGAACAGCTCGCGTGGCTGGCCATCCTTGGTGCCCTTGACCAGGTCGCCGATGCAGGTCTTGCCGGTGTAGCCCGGTGCCAGGGAAGACGGGTCAGGCAGCACGGCCTTGACCAGTTTCAATGGCACCACTTGCAAGCCTTCGGCGGTGGTGACCGGTTTCTCGGAGAGCAGGCCGAGGTTGTTCAGCACGGTGAACACATTGATGTAGTGTTCGCCGAAGCTCATCCAGAACCGCACGTTGGGCACGTCGAGGTTTTTCGACAACGAGTGCACTTCATCGTGGCCGGTCAGGTACAGGTTCTGTGAACCCACTACCGGCAGGTCGTCAGTACGTTTTACTTCGAACATGGTGTTGCTGGTCCACTGGCTGTCCTGCCAGCTCCACACCTGTCCGGTGAATTCGCGGAAGTTGATTTCCGGGTCGAAATTGGTGGCGAAATATTTGCCGTGGCTGCCGGCATTGACGTCGAGAATGTCGATCGAATCAATGCGGTCAAAATGCTGTTGTTGCGCCAGCGCCGCATAGGCGTTGACCACACCTGGGTCAAAACCCACACCGAGGATCGCAGTGATGTTCTTCTGCTTGCATTCCTCCAGGTGGTTCCACTCGTAGTTGCCGTACCACGGCGGGGTCTCGCAGACCTTGCCCGGCTCTTCGTGGATGGCGGTGTCGAGGTAAGCCACGCCCGTGTCGATGCAGGCACGCAGTACCGACATGTTGAGGAAGGCGGAGCCGACGTTGATGACGATCTGCGATTGGGTTTCGCGGATCAGGGCCTTGGTCGCTTCCACGTCCAGGGCGTCCAGTGCAAAGGCCTGGATCTGGGCGGGTACCTTGAGGCTACCCTTGGCCTTGACGCTGTCGATGATGGCCTGGCATTTGGAGATGTTGCGCGACGCGATAGCAATACGACCGAGTTCGTCGTTGTGCTGCGCGCACTTGTGGGCCACCACCTTGGCGACACCTCCTGCACCAATGATAAGAACGTTCTTTTTCAATTGCTTTATCTCTCCTTTATCTGTCCGCTTTACGAAAGGCTGGACAGGTAGTCGTCGTAACCAAATTCACGAACCACTTCGACTGTACCGTCGAGTTGTTTCACTACGATGGACGGCATTTTCAGGCCGTTGAACCAGTTTTTCTTGACCATGGTGTAGCCTGCCGTGTCGATGAACGACAGTCGATCGCCGATGGCCAGCGGCTGATCAAATTGGTATTCGCCGAAGATGTCCCCGGCCAGGCACGACTTGCCGCACACCATGTAGGTGTGTTCGCCGGTGCTCGGCGCCAGCTTGGCGTTGAGGCGATAGATCAGCAGGTCCAGCAAATGGGCTTCGATGGAGCTGTCGACCACGGCGAGGTTTTTGCCGTTGTACAGGGTGTCGAGCACGGTCACTTCCAGGGAGGCGCTGTTGGTGATCGCCGCTTCGCCGGGTTCCAGGTACACCTGCACGTCGTACTTTTGCGAGAACGCCTTGAGGCGCTGGCAGAACGCGTCGATGGCGTAGCCTTCACCGGTAAAGTGGATGCCGCCGCCGAGGCTGACCCAGTTGACCTTGTGCAGCAGCGCGCCGAAGCGTTCTTCGATGGTGCCGAGCATCTTGTCGAACAGCTCGAAATCACCGTTCTCACAGTTGTTGTGGAACATGAAGCCGGAGATTTGCTCGATCACGCCTTCGATCTTCACTGGGTCCCACTCGCCCAGGCGGCTGAACGGGCGCGCCGGGTCGGCCAACAGGTAGTCGGAGCTGCTCACTTGCGGGTTGACGCGCAGGCCGCGAGTCTTGCCTTCGCTGCGCTCGGCAAAGCGCTGCAGTTGGCTGATGGAGTTGAAGATGATCTTGTCGCAGTTGTCGAGCATCTCCTCGATTTCATCGTCGGCCCAGGCCACGCTGTAGGCGTGGGCCTCGCCTTCGAACTTCTGGCGACCGAGCTTGAGCTCATACAGCGACGAGGACGTGGTGCCGTCCATGTATTCCTGCATCAGGTCGAACACCGACCAGGTGGCAAAGCACTTGAGCGCCAGCAGCGCCTTGGCGCCGGACTGCTCGCGCACGTAGGCGATCTTCTGCATGTTGACCAGAAGCTTCTGTTTGTCGATGAGGTAATACGGGGTTTTGATCATTTTTCAGAGCCTGCGGCGGAGCCTGCCAAAAAAGGACAGGCATTGTGCCCGCACTTGCTCAGGATCGAAAGGTTAGTCAGCGGAATTTGCAGGCTTTGGTCTGCGCGATACTCAGGTATTGGTCTTTAACTTGGTCCACAACCGTGTGGCCAGGCGGGCGATGGCCGGTGGCAGGTCTTCGACGGTGAACAGGCTGTCCAGCACAGCCCCGGAGGGGTAGATCGCCGGATCTTGCTTGACCTCGGGATCAACGAACGGGTCCGCCGCACGGTTGGGGTTGGCGTAGTGAATGTGGTTGCTGATGTTGGCAATCACCTTGGGCTCCAACAGGTAGTTCATGTAGGCATAGGCATTCACCTCATGGGGCGCGGCCTTGGGCATCACCACCATGTCGAGCCACAGGGTGGAGCCTTCCTTGGGGATCGAGTAGCCAATCTCGATGCCGTTCTTCGCCTCCCTGGCACTCGCTGCCGCCTGCACTACGTCGCCGTTGAAGCCGATGACCGCGCAGATATTACCGTTGGCCAAGTCGCTGATGTACTTGGAGGCATGGAAGTACTGCACGTAGGGCCGGATCTTCAGCAGCGCCTGCTCGGCCTTTTTGTAGTCCTCGGGGGCGTGGCTGTGGTGCGGCAGGCCCAGGTAGTTGAGGGTGATCGGCAGCACCTGCGTCGGGTTGTCGATAATCGCCACGCCACACGCGCTGAGCTTCCTGATGTTGTCTTCAGCAAAGAACAGGCTCCAGGAGCGGGTGACGTCGGTGGTGCCGAAGATCGCCTTGATCTTTGCGACGTTGTAGCCGATCCCCGCCGAACCCCACATATAGGGAAAGCCGTACTGATTGCCGGGGTCGTTGACTTCGAGCTTTTTCAGCAGCGCCGGATCGAGGTTGTGCCAGTTGGGCAGGCGGCTCTGGTCCAGCTTCTGGATGGCCCCGGCCTTGATCAGGCGCGAGAGGAAGTGGTTGGACGGGCTGACCACGTCATACCCGGTGTTGCCGGTCATCAGCTTGGACTCCAGGACCTCGTTGCTGTCATGGATGTCGTAGGTGGCCTGGATGCCGGTGGCCTGGGTGAAGGCGGGCAGGGTGTCGTCGGCGATGTAGCCGTTCCAGTTGGAGATGTTGACGGTTTCACCCGCCAGCGCGGCGGATGAACACAGCGCGAGCAAGGTGGCCATGGAGCGTTTGTGAATAAGCATGATCAAGCACCTGTGTGAAGGTTTGTTGTTCTTGTGTGATCAGATTTCGCTGCGCGCCCGTACGGCTTCCACGCGCATGCGCAGCAGGGCCCCGAGGTCGAACAGCGGGCGCGGCGGTAGCCAGCCGGGCTGGGCGCGCTGGATGACCGATTGCAGCAGCGGCGAGGTGTGCCCCGAGGCCCATTCCGCCAGCAGGCGCCCCCACAGGCTGCCCCGGGCCACGCCGGCACCGTTGCAGCCCGCGACCGCAAACAGGCCATCGCGCACCTTGGCGAAGTACGGCTGCCCGGAGCGCGTGGCGCTCAAGTGGCCAGTCCAGGAGTAGTGGATGTCTTGCTCGCCCAGCCACGGAAAGCGCCGTTGCAAACCCTGTACATGGTGCCGGCGGCGCTGCAGCAGTTCGCGGTTGGACAGGTCGCGGGTGCGGTATTCGGCGGTGTTGCGGATCATCACCCGGCGATCCGGAGTCAGGCGCACCGTAGCCCCCAGCGGGCGGGTGGAGAGCACGCCCCAGGGGTCGACTGTGCCCATCTGGCGGTACTCTTCGTCGGTGAGCGGGCGGGTCAGGCTGGCACTGAGCTCCATGGGGAAGCTGGCGCTGTGGTCCAGGCCAACCCGGGGAATAAAGGCGTTCAGGCACACCAGCACCTGGCGGGCCTCGACGCTGCCATTGACGGCGTTGGCGCGGATGGCGCCATGGGCCATGGGCTCCAGGCCTGTGACGGGGCTGTTCTCAAAGAGCGTTACGTTGGCGGGCAAGGCCTGCAGCAGGCCGCTGACGTACTTGGCCGGTTGCAGCAAGGCGTTGCCGTTGCCGCACCAGATCGCGGCCTGGTAGTGGGCGGTGCCGAGCGTGTGGCGCAGGGCTTCGCCTTGCACGAAATGGGCAGCGGCACCCGCCGCGTGCAAGGTCGCCAGCCTGGCTTCGACCTGCTCCAGTTTGTCGCGGTCGTGGACGGCAAAGTAATAGCCGCTGTCGCGAAAGTCGCAGTCGATGTGATGGGTGGCGACGCGCTTGCGCACTTCCTGGGTGGCGGCCTGGGAGATAGCGCAGTCCACCTCATACCCGGCGAACCCGCCACGCCCCATCAACTCGTCGGCGCCGGGATACTCATGGGCCACCACAAATCCTGAATTGCGTGCCGAGGCGCCCTGGGCCGCCCGTTGTCGATCCAGCAGCACAATGCGTGCCTGCGGATGCAGTTGCGCCAGGCTATGGGCGGCACACAAGCCGGTGATGCCGGCGCCGATCACCAGCCAGTCGGCTTGGTGCGTGCCACTTAAGGGCGCACGGGCGGGCAGGCTTTGGGTTTGGGCAATCCAGCCACAGCTATTTTCCACAGGGCACCTCGGTTGAATGCATCACCGGCATGGGTGAGTCGCGCAGGATTTATTGTCAGCTGGAATCTATAGGGGCTTGGGTGATACAACCAACGTTATAAAATCATTCATCTATTCGGAAAGCGCATGGATAACCGCCATCACCTGCCTTCGCTGCAAGCCCTGCAAGCCTTGGTCGAGGTTGCCGAGCGTGGCAGCTTCACTGCCGCGGCGGGGCGCTTGTGCCTGACCCAAAGTGCGGTCAGCCGCCAGATCCAGCAATTGGAAGGCCACTACGGTGTGCCGCTGCTGGTGCGCAACAGCCGCAACCTGCGGCTGACCCTTGAGGGCGAATGGGTACTCGACAGCGCGCGTAGCGTGCTGGCGCAGTTGCAGCGCCTGGAGGATCGGCTGTCGCCGCACCAGCGGCCGTTCCGGATCCGCATGCATGTGTCATTGGCGGTGCGCTGGCTGCTGCCCAAGTTGAGTGATTTCTACCGCAGCCACCCGGATATCTCACTGGCCATCGAGACCGTGGCCACCGAGGTGGTCGAACCGGCCAGCGACAGTGACGCCTACATCCTCTACCTGCCCAAGCCCACCCACGATGGGGATTGCCTGGTGCTGTTCGAGGAAGCGCTGGTGCCGGTCTGCGCCCCTGGGCTTGGGCCGTTGGCGTCGGCGCAGGACCTGGCGCGCTTTGCCTTGCTGCACCGCTCGGCCGACCGCCAGGACTGGGCCACCTGGCTGACGGCGCATGGCGGGCGGTCGCTGGCGGACTATCGCCATATTCCCTTCAACCTCGATGAACTGGCGCTGGATGCCGCTGCGCGCGGGCTTGGGGTGGCGATGACTGACCGCACACTGGCGGCCGAATCGGTGGAGCGCGGTGTGCTGGTAGTGCCCTTTGGCCAGGCCCTGGCCACGGGCGGGTGCTATGCGTTGTGCCTGCAACCGTCGGCCGCTGCCCATCCGGCGTTGGGGGTGGTGAGGCAGTGGTTTGGTAGCCAGGCACACAATTCGTAAACTCTTGTCATGGCCCCAGTGGAACCTACAGCGGCGCAATGCGACGCAATAGGAAATTACATCGCTGCGGGGATACAACGTTGACTGTCAATCTGAACGCTCACTTAACTGCCCATACACCGAACCCGTCGCTGCTTGATAGCGCCGAGGTCGCGGCACCATCCAGACCTAAGCGCGGGGTGGCGACAACTTCGGCGTTATGGCCACAACAGTCGGTCATAAAAATTTCCCTGCTGGGCATGACCCCCGAGCAAGAGGAGTTTACAAAAACCAACATCAATAAATGGGCACCCCACGTCAACCTGACTTTTGAGTTTACGGATGACTCCGACGGGGATATCCGGATTGCCGCAGACAATGATCTGTCGGGTGGCCATTCGTACTTGGGGATCCGATCGCTCAATGTACCGGCCTACAAGCCTACGACGGTCATTGGCTTCCAGGGAGGGCTCAATGCGTATAACGCCGGTACGATCCAGCATGAGTTCGGTCATGTTTTGGGGCTGCAACATGAACACCAGCACGAACACAATAATTTAGATATTAATTGGTCCGTAGTTAATAAAGCCTACATAGGTAAAGGTGGGGCGAAAGAGGTAAAGCACAACTTCAAGCCATTGGTTTCCAATGTGGTTTCGTCTGAGTACGATCGCAAATCCATCATGCATTATGGTTTTGCTTCATCCTGGCTCAATGATGGAAAAGCCATCAAGGACAACAACGAGCTATCTGAAGGCGACATCAACTTTGTCCGCTCGCTCTACCCACCTGTGGTCAAGAAAAAAACCGCCACGTCCAGTTGGTGGGACTATCGGCACCTGCACAGGGGTGCTTGAGAAGACCCGGGGTGTTTTGATCATGAGTAGATTTCGTGATTGCCTAGAATAAAATGAGTTTGTCTCACTATCGCGCGCTGCCGACAATGGCTCCCATACCAACACATTGGAGTTTATTGTCATGGCAGTCGCTCATTCCCTTGGATTTCCGCGCATTGGACGCGATCGTGAACTGAAAAAAGCGCAGGAAGCGTTTTGGAAGGGCGAACTGGACGAAGCCGGCCTGCGTGCGGTCGGCCGTGAGTTGCGCAAGACCCACTGGGATTTGCAGAAACAGGCTGGCATCGAGCTGTTGCCGGCGGGGGATTTTGCCTGGTACGACCAGGTGCTGACCCACTCGCTGATGTTCGGCGTGATCCCCGAGCGGTTCCGCCCGGCCGACGGCAAAGCCACGTTGCAGACCCTGTTCGGCATGGCCCGTGGCGTCAGCGACAGCTGCTGCGGCGGCGCCCACGCCCAGGAAATGACCAAGTGGTTCGACACCAACTACCACTACCTGGTGCCAGAATTGAGCGCTGACCAGCAGTTCCACCTGGGCTGGGATCAGTTGTTCGAAGAAGTCCAGGAAGCCCGCGACCTGGGGCACACCGTCAAGCCGGTGGTGATCGGGCCGTTGACTTACCTGTGGCTGGGCAAGGCCAAGGGCAGCGATTTCGACAAGCTTGACCTGCTCGACCGTCTGCTGCCGCTGTACGGCCAGATCTTCCAGCGCCTGGCGGACCTGGGCGTTGAATGGGTGCAGATCGACGAGCCGATCCTGGTACTGGATTTGCCCCAGGACTGGAAAAACGCGTTTGAGCGCGCCTACAACCTGATCCAGCGTGACCCCCTGAAAAAACTGGTGGCCACCTATTTTGGCGGCCTGGAAGAAAACCTCGGCCTGGCGGCCAACTTGCCGGTTGATGGCCTGCACATTGACCTGGTGCGTGCGCCGGAACAATACCCGACCATTCTCGACCGCCTGCCGGCCTATAAAGTGTTGTCGTTGGGGGTGGTCAATGGGCGCAACGTCTGGCGCTGCGACCTGGAAAATGCCCTGGCCACCTTGCAGCACGCCCATGAACGCCTGGGTGAGCGCTTGTGGGTTGCGCCGTCTTGCTCGCTGCTGCACAGCCCGGTGGATCTGGGGCGTGAAGACAAGCTCGACGCCGAATTGAAAAACTGGCTGGCTTTCGCCGTGCAAAAATGTGCAGAAGTGGCCGTGCTGACCCAGGCCATCAACCAGCCAGAAGCGGCGAAGGTGGTTGCGGCCCTGGCCGAAAGCCGTGCCGTGCAGGCCGCCCGGGCGGCCTCGCCGAGGATCCACAAGCCGGCGGTCCAGGCCCGTGTTGCGGCCATCACTGCCAAGGACAGCCAGCGCCAGTCGCTGTTTACCCAGCGCATCGCCAAGCAGCGCGCCGGCCTCGACCTGCCGCTATTGCCGACCACCACCATTGGCTCGTTCCCGCAGACCGCGTCGATCCGCCTGGCGCGCCAGTCGTTCAAGGCCGGCAAGTTGAGCGAAGCCGAATACGTCGAGGCCATGCACAGCGAGATCAAGCACGCCGTAGAAGTGCAGGAGAACCTTGGCCTGGACGTGCTGGTGCACGGTGAGGCCGAGCGTAACGACATGGTCGAGTACTTTGCCGAACAGTTGGATGGCTATGTGTTCACCCGCTTTGGCTGGGTGCAGAGCTATGGTTCGCGCTGCGTGAAACCTGCGGTGATCTTCGGCGACCTGAGCCGCCCGAAAGCCATGACGGTGGAGTGGATCCGCTACGCCCAAGGCCTGACCGACAAGGTCATGAAGGGCATGCTGACCGGCCCGGTGACCATGTTGATGTGGTCCTTCCCCCGCGAAGACGTGAGCCGCGAAGTGCAGGCCCGGCAACTGGCCCTGGCGATCCGCGATGAAGTGCTGGACCTGGAAGCGGCGGGCATCAAGATCGTGCAGATCGATGAAGCGGCCTTTCGCGAAGGCTTGCCCCTGCGCCGGGCCCAGTGGCAACACTACCTGGACTGGGCCACCGAAGCCTTCCGCCTGTGTGCCTGCGGCGTGCGTGACGAAACCCAGATCCATACCCATATGTGCTACAGCGAATTCAACGATGTGATCGAGTCCATCGCGGCGATGGATGCCGACGTGATCACCATCGAGACCTCGCGTTCGGATATGGAACTGCTGGACGCGTTCGAAGCCTTCGCCTACCCCAATGATATCGGCCCGGGCGTCTATGACATCCACTCGCCACGGGTGCCCGACGCCTCGGAAATGGCCAACCTGCTGCGCAAGGCCGCCCGGCGCATCCCGGCCGAACGGCTGTGGGTCAACCCCGACTGCGGCCTGAAGACCCGCGGCTGGCCGGAAACGGAAGCGGCGTTGATCCATATGGTGGCGGCCGCCCGGCAATTGCGGGCTGAACTGGCGTAACTGCTGCTGACACAAATCCCATGGTGGAAGCGGGCATATGTGGCGCGGCGCAGATTTTGTGCCCAGCCAATATCCCCTGTAGGAGCGGGCTTGCCCGCGATAGCGCCAGCCCAGTCAACATTTCTGACGGCTGATACACCGCCATCGCCGGCAAGCCAGCTCCCACCTTTGTTTTGTGCCCAGCCAACATCCCCTGTAGGAGCGGGCTTGCCCGCGATAGCGCCAGCCCAGCCAACATTGCTGGCGGCTGACACACCGCCATCGCCGGCAAGCCAGCTCCCACCTTTGTTTTGTGCCCAGCCAATATCCCCTGTAGGAGCGGGCTTGCCCGCGATAGCGCCAGCCCAGCCAACATTGCTGGCGGCTGACACACCGCCATCGCCGGCAAGCCAGCTCCCACCTTTGTTTTGTGCCCAGCCAATATCCCCTGTAGGAGCGGGCTTGCCCGCGATAGCGCCAGCCCAGCCAACATTGCTGACAGCTGATACACCGCCATCGCCAGCAAGCCAGCCCCCACCTTTGTTTTGTGCCCAGCCAATATCCCCTGTAGGAGCGGGCTTGCCCGCGATAGCGCCAGCCCAGCCAACATTGCTGACAGCTGATACACCGCCATCGCCAGCAAGCCAGCCCCCACCTTTGTTTTGTGCCCAGCCAATATCCCCTGTAGGCGCGGGCTTGCCCGCGATAGCGCCAGCCCAGCCAACATTGCTGACAGCTGATACACCGCCATCGCCGGCAAGCCAGCTCCCACCTTTGTTTTGTGCCCAGCCAATAACCCCTGTAGGAGCGGGCTTGCCCGCGATAGCGCCAGCCCAGCCAACATTGCTGACAGCTGATACACCGCCATCGCCGGCAAGCCAGCTCCCACCTTTGTTTTGTGCCCAGCCAATATCCCCTGTAGGAGCGGGCTTGCCCGCGATAGCGCCAGCCCAGTCAGCATTACTGGCGGCTGACACACCGCCATCGCCAGTAACCCCGCGCCCACGTGATCAGAGGTATTTAAGCCAGGCAATATCCCGCCGCCGGGCCTTCAGCCGGGCAAACCAGCGCACGGGCAGGTACAACGCCAGCGGCAGCAGCAACGCCACCAGCCACACCGCCCCCACGCTGTCGAACCCCAAATGCGTGCCCTGGTTCAAGCCAAACAGCGCCACGCCCAGCACGTACATCACCTTCAACACATACAAATGCAGCAAATAAAAGAACATCGGCGCCGCGCCGAACACCGACAGGGTGGCGATCCAGCGCCGTTGCCCGGCGCGTTCGAACGCCAGCAGCAACAGCAGCCCCACCCCCAATGTGAGCGCGAGGAATAGCAGGGAAGGCGGATATTTGGTGATGTTGAAGAAACTCATCAGCGTCTGCACGTGGCTGTCGTACACCTGCCAAGCCGCCTCACCGTAGCCATTGAGCGTGCGCAACGCCACAAAGCCCACCAGCGCGGCCACGCCTGTCAGTAACAGGTACCGCTGACGCCGCGCCGCTGCCATCGAGCCGGCAAACCACGGGCCGATGCCGTAACCCAGGGCGATCACCCCGATCCACGGCAACACCGGGTACGTCGTGCGCAGGCGCAGGGAGTCGCCGACCTCGATCCAGCTGCGCTCATGCAGGATCGTCCAGGGAACGTGCCACGCCGACCCCGCTGCGACATGCAGGCCATCGAGCAGGTTATGCCCGCCGATGATCAGCAGCGCCAGGCCGATCAGCAGCGGGCGCGGCAGCCACACCAGTGCGGCGAGGGCGATCATGCTCACGCCGATAGCCCAGATCACCTGCATGTAGATCACGCTGGGCGGCAGTTGGAAGGTCCAGGCGAAGTTCACCAGGGTAAATTCCAGCACCACCAGGAACAGCCCGCGCTTGAACAGAAACGCCGAGACATCGCCACGGCCCTGGTATTTCTCGCCGTACAGGAACGCCGACAAGCCTGTCAGTAACACAAACACCGGCGCGCACAAGTGGGCCAGGGTGCGGCTGAAAAACAGCGCAGGTTCCGTGCTGTCGATGTTCATCGGGTCGCTGACCTGGCGGTGCAGCAGGAACGTCTCGCGTACGTGGTCGAGCAACATGAACAGGATCACCAGGCCGCGCAGGGCGTCGATGGACAGCAGGCGTTGGCGTGAGCGAGGAACAGCGTCAGTCATGGGGCGAGGTCGTCAGCAGAAGAGGAGGGTGGTTATCTTATAACATTGGGCGGCAAGCGTGGATTTCCGAGTCGGAATCGGCTCATTCAGATGCTAGGGTAGGCCACAGACCTAACGACCCTGGAGTCACTTATGAGCGCCCCGATTGATTTCAAAACCGTCGTGCAATTCTGGACGGCGGCGGGCCCATCACGCTGGTTCAAGAAAGATCCACAGTTCGATGCCGAATTCGGTGCACGCTTCCATGAGGCCCACTTCCAGGCGGCCAGGGGTGAGCTGGAACACTGGCTGAGCGAAGCCGAAGGCGCGCTGGCGCTGCTGATCCTGCTCGATCAATACCCGCGCAATACCTTTCGCGGCACTGCTCATATGTTCGCTACCGATCCACTGGCCAGGGCCTACGCCGGGCGTATGGTCGACGCGGGACTGGACCGCCAGATCGACCCGGCATTGCGCGCGTTCTGCTATTTGCCCTTTGAGCATTCCGAGCGGCCCGAGGACCAGCAGCGCTCCCTGGCGCTGAACAAACAATTGGATGCCGACACCTATCACTGGGCCAAGGAGCATGCCGAGATCATCCAGCGATTCGGCCGCTTTCCCCATCGCAATGGGGCGTTGGGCCGGGTGACGACCGAGGAGGAGCAGGCGTTCCTTACGGGCGGTGGGTTTTCCGGCTAGGTGGTGGGAACCTGCCGTATTCCGTCGAGGAATGCCCCTATAAAAAGGCTGCATTGTATTTATCGCCACACATCTCGTAGCGTGGCTGCTCACCCAAGGAGATGCCGCCGTGACGAACCTGCCGATGCGCTTGTATGTCGATGCCCAGTTCACCAGCCCGTATGCGATGTCGGTGTTTGTAACCCTGCGGGAAAAAGGCCTGCCGTTTGAGGTGCGCACCCTCGACCTGGACGCGTTGGAGCAGCAGGCGCCGGTGTTTGCCGGGCTGTCCGTGACGCAGCGTGTGCCGACCCTGGAGCAGGGCGGGTTTGCGTTGTCCGAGTCGTCGGCGATTACCGAGTACCTGGAGGATGTATTTGCACAGGTGCCGGTGTATCCGAGGGAACCGCGCCAACGCGCGCGGGCGCGGCAGATCCAGGCGTGGTTGCGCAGTGACTTGCTGCCGATCCGCCAGGAGCGCTCCACGCTGGTGGTGTTTTGCGCGGTCAAATATGGCCCGTTATCAACCCAGGCCCAGGTGGCGGCCGACAAACTGATTGCGGCGGCGCAGCAGTGGTTGGCCGAGGGCGATGACTATCTGTTTGGCCAATGGTCGATTGCCGATGTGGACCTGGCCGTGATGCTCAACCGGCTGATCCTCAACGGCGACCCGGTGCCCGCGCGGCTGGTGGCGTATGCCCAGCGGCAGTGGCAGCGGCCATCGGTGCAGGCCTGGGTCAACCAGGCACGTCCGTCGTTGTAGCGCCCAGCGGCCACTCCTGCGCGACCCGGCGGTCGAGGTCTTCCCAGTCCTCCATGCCAAGCACCCGGGTGGTGTTCAGGCCGCGCAGGTAACCGCGTAGTTGCTGGGCGGCGGCGCAGGCTTGGTCGGTAGCGGCAGCGGGGTCCTGCAGGACGTTTTCGTACTCGACCAAATAGTCGGCGACGCGCTCGCGAAACTCCGGCAGCACGGCGTTGCGGATGCGATCAAAAGTCTTCTGGTGGGGTTTCATGAATAGGTCCTTCTTATAGATTTTATTGGTGTCTGTGTCGCAACCGTCAGTTTGGCATGGCTTCGCGGCTGAAAGCCTCGACCGCAGCTACTAGCCCCTTGGCAGCCAAGGCCACCAGTTCGCCGCCTTTCTCCGGGGTTGCCAGGGCCGGGTCGGAACCCATCCGGCCATCCGGGTGGCGGGTGCGGAAGTCCTGGGCCTCACGGATCGGGCCGGAGGGTGCAATCCTTGGCGAGTAGTCCGCCGTTTTGATCGAGTCGGGGTATGCCCACTGGGTAATCGCGATCTCGGAAGGGGTGGCATGGGTGCCATGCCCCGTCGGGAATTGCGCGCGCGCCAGTTCGCCAACGCCTTCCAGGTCCCACCAGTTGCACAGCTTCAAGGCGAAGCCGGCGGGGCGACGGGCGAAGCTGGCCTCGGCGTACAACTCGGAAAAGGCCGCTTCAATGGTGGCGATATTGCCGCCATGGCCATTGAGAAACAGGATCTTCTCAAAGCCATGGGCCGCCAGGGAACGGGTCCAGTCGCCAATCGCGGCGATAAACGTCGATGGGCGCAGGGAGATGGTGCCGGGGAACCCGAGGTGATGCTGGGCCATGCCGATATTGAAGGTCGGGCCGACCAGGATATCAGCGTCTTTTTGCGCCTGATGGGCAATGATTTCCGGGCACATCCAATCGGTGCCCAACAGGCCGGTGGGGCCATGTTGTTCGTTGGAACCGATGGGAATCACCACGGTACGGCTGCGGTCGAGAAATTGGCCAATCTCGATCCACGTTGACTGGTGCAAAAGCATTTGAGGTTCTCTCTCTGGTCAGGCTCGGCCCTCCAGATACTACCTCAACCGGCGCTGGCGATCTGGCGCGGCTTGCAATTGAGGTAGGCCGAGGATTTCAACCAGCGCTGGTCGGGATACCAGGAGAACATGAACTGCCCATCCTTGAGCTTGTCCACCACCTGGCGCGCCACTTGCGGGCGCACGGCGGGGCAGCCCTGGCTGCGGCCGATGCGGCCTTCACGCTTGCTCCACAGGGGGCTGACGTAGTCGGCGGCATGGATCACGATGGCGCGGTCCCGGGCCTGGTCATTGAAGCCGGGCTCCAGGCCGTCCATGCGCAACGAATAGCCGTGGGTGCCCTGGTAGCTTTCCTGGGTGCGGAACAGGCCCAGGCTGGATTGATGGCTGCCTTCGCTGTTGGAGAACTGGGTGGCGAAGTTTTCCCCGGACTTTTGCCCATGGGCCACCAGGTCGCGCAGCACCAGCTTTTTTTGCCGCAGATCGAAAATCCACAGGCGACGGGCGGTCGAAGGCTGCGAATAGTCAATCACGGCCAGGCGTTCGGAGCGTTCCTGGCCATTGTTGACAGCACACTGCATGGCGCTGAGGGCGCTTTTGAGGACTGCGGGATTGAGTTCTGGAGCCGAGCGCGCCAGGCTGCTATACAAGGTATGAGGTTTGGCATTCTCTGCGAAGGCACCCGTACAGAACGCGGCCAGGGCGACGGCGATCAGGCCGAGTCGGCAGTCAATATTGAGCATGTATATCGCATCCCCGCCGTAGATTGGAGCTAAGCCATTGTTCAAAAAACACGCATGTTACTTGAGCCTTTGCTTGCTCGTAGCACCATTGGTCGCCACGGCTGATGAAGTGCTGGTCGAGCCGTCAAACCCAGTACAGCTGGCACTTGGGCAGTTGTCGAGCGTTTGCCCCGGTTTGGCTGCGCAACTGGATGCACCCGCCGAGGCGCGGTTGCAGGCTTTTTACCAGCAACAAGGCAATGTCGCCCTCTGGCCGGAGGACGGACGCCGAAAGGCGTTGCAGGATCAATTGCTGTCGCTGGCCGACGACGGCCTCGACCCGGCGCACTACCGGCTGGCCGATGTGGCGGCCACCAGCAACGTATTGTGCAGCGACTTCGAAACCAGTCAGCACTACCTACAAGCCTTGCATGACCTGCACTATGGCCGTTTGCAGCAGGCCCATTACGAACCGCTGTGGCATTCCCAGCCGCCGAGCGAAGACCCGGCCGTCGCCGTGCTGGCCCTGGCCACTGCCGGGCTCACCGACATGCCAGCCGCCTTCGACCAGGCCAGGCCCAGCGCAAAGCTGTACCGCAGCCTGCGCACAGCCTACGCCACACAGCGCCTGCAACCCTTGGCGCAATGGGGTGTGATTGCCGACGGCCCATTGCTGCGTCCCGGCGGCGAAGACTCACGGGTGCCGGCCCTCGCCCGACGCCTGGCCAGTGGTGGCTACCTGGCGAGCGCGCCCAAGGGCAATCAATACGGCAATGAACTGGTGGAGGCGGTGAAGCGCTTCCAGGCCAGCCACTCGCTGCAAGCCGACGGGGTAATCGGCCCGGGCACGGTGGCCGAGCTCAACGTCAGCCCAGCGCTGCGCCGCGAGCAGTTGCGGGTCAATCTCGAACGCTTTCGCTGGCTGGCCCAGGACCTGGAGCCGGACGGCATCCTGGTCAACGTCGCAGCCGCGCAGTTGAGCGTCTACCAGGGCGGCGTGCCCGTGTGGCAGACCCGCTTGCAGGTAGGCCGCGCCGAGCGGCAGACGCCGTTGCTCAAGTCACGCATCACGCGCCTGACCCTCAACCCCACCTGGACGATCCCGCCGACCATCATGCGCGAGGACAAGTTGCCGGCAATTCGCCTGAACCCGGAGTACTTGCGCCAACAGAACCTCAAGGTGCTCGACAGTGAAGGCCGTGCGTTGTCGCCGGAGCAGGTGGACTGGTCGCACCCTGGCAACATCCTCCTGCGCCAGGACGCCGGCCCGCGCAACCCGCTGGGCAAGATCGTCATGCGCTTCCCCAACCCGTTCTCGGTGTACCTGCACGACACGCCCAGCCAGCCGCTGTTCAGCAAGGGACCACGGGCGTTCAGCTCGGGGTGTGTGCGGGTAGAGCAGCCGATGTTGCTGCGTGATTTGTTGGTGAACCCGGCGGAAAAGGCGCGGACCGAAGAGTTGCTGGCAACCGGGCTGACCCATGAGTTCCGCCTGGCGACGCCGGTGCCGGTGTTGCTGGGTTATTGGACAGTGCAGGTGGATAGCCAGGGCGCGTTGCTGTACGCGCCGGATATTTATGGCCGTGATGGCGTGCTGTTGAAGGCGTTGGGTGCTGTCCTGTAGGCGCTCCCACCTGAACGGGGATCTGTTCAATATGAGACCCCGTTGGCATCCTTGAAAAAATAACCATCAGGTAGTTCTTAAACCCTCAAGAAACTGACCAGACTTGCCGACGTGATGGGTATATACCCAGGAGCGTTCAATATGAGCAGTCAACGTTTGGCAGTCGGTATCAGCCTGTTTTTCGCGCTCGTCAGCGCCAGTGGTCAAGCAGCAACCACCGTGGCCCATGGCGTTATCCAGTTTCGCGGCAGTATCGTGGAGGCCACCTGCACCGCAGGGAGCGGGGCAGGGTCGACGTTGGCGCTGCGCGGTTGCCCGATGTTTGCACCCGGGGGCAACATCAGCGCCTCTGGCGTCGAGCCGGTGCGCACGGTCAGTGCGCTGGACCACTCAACCGTCAAGGTCAAGCTGGTGACCGAAACCAGCGGCGATGGTCGTTACTTCGATCGGCAATACAGCCTGAACGATGGGGCGGGCAAGCCGTTGCGCTCAGGGGCTTACCTGGTGACGCTGAATTACCCCTGACAGCACCTTCACAGGTGGGTCAGCGGCAAGCAAACGGTGAACGTGGTACCGCTGCCCACCTGTGAGCTGACGCCCACATCCCCACCATGGGCCTTGGCGATTTCCCGCACGATAAACAACCCCAGCCCCACGCTGCGTATGTCGCAGTCCTGGTCGGTGCCTCGGGTCATGGGCTCAAACAGCACCTGCATCAGCGCGTCGGCAATCACCGGCCCATGGTTGTGCACCGAGAGGCTGGCCCCGTCGTGGCCCAGTCGCGAGGTAATAGTGATCGGTTGTTGCAGGTCGCCATAGGCCACGCTGTTGGCCACCAGGTTGCCGATGATTTGCTGCACACGGTCGCCATCCAGGCAGGTATCGGCAGCGCCCACGGTGTGATGCACCAGGCACGCGCGGGGGAAGGCCACCCGCAGCTCATCCACTGCGCGCCGGGTCACGTCGTGCAGGTCCAGCGGGTTGGGGCTTACGCCGATGCCAACGCCGACCCGGGCCTGAGTGAAGTCCAACAGGTCGGCGATCATCCGCTGGGCGCGTTCCGATGACTGGCCGATATGGCCAATCAACTGGGTTTCCTTGGCGGTGCGCTCGCCCCGGGCGAGGAAGTCGGATGCCATCTTGATCGCGGTCAGCGGGTTTTTCAGGTCATGGCTGACGATGGCGACCATTTGCTCGGCAAACAGCGCCCGCCGCTGCGCCTTGATATAGGCCTGGTTGAGCTCGGCCTGGGCGTGCTGGAGGGCGGTTTCGGCAGCAGTCTTCTCCAGCAGCAGGGCTTCGGCCAACTTGCGGGCGTTGAGCAGCTCGCGTTCGTACTTGTCGCGGTCGGTGGTACCGAACAGCGCCAGTTCATGCTGCACACCGTTGGCGTATTCGCGCTTGATGGCGTTGAGCAAAATGGTCACGGTGTGGCCATCGCGATGGCGCAGGTCCAGTTTTACCTCGGTGATGCGGCCTTCCACCTGCATCAGCGGGGCAAGGTGGGTCTGGTGAAAAATCCGCCCGCCAATGGTCAGCAGGTCCTGGAAACGCCGGCCCTGCAGCTCGGTCGCCGGCATGCCCAGCCAGTCGCTGAAACACTGGTTTACCCGCAGCAGCGTGCCGTCTTCTGCGGTGACCGCCAGTGCACAGGCGGCACCGTCGAACAGCGCCTGGGGATCGGGCAACTGTTCACTCGCCATGGGCAACGGTCCATGGCAGCAGGAAGTGCTCCATCGCCGCCGCGCAGGCCGGTGCCGCGCTCATATGCGGGCAATGGCCCACATTGTCGATCAGGCGATAGGTGCTGTGGGGCAATACGCGGTGCAGGTACTCGCCCACGCAGACCGGGGCGATCAGGTCATCGCTCGATTGCAGGATCAATGTGGGGGTGGTGAGGCCGCCGATATCGGCGCGGTTGTCCGACAGGAACGTCACCCGCGCAAACTGCTTGGCAATCTCGGGCTCGGTGCGGCAAAAGCTGTTGGTCAGCTCTTCACTGAGTGCCGGTTGCCCCGGCGCGCCCATGATCACCGGGGCCATGGCGCTGGACCAACCCAGGTAGTTGCTGTCGAGGGTGTCGAGCAGCGACTGGATGTCTTCGGGCTTGAACCCGCCCACGTAGTCGTCGGTGTCGATATAGCAGGGCGAGGGGCCGATCATCACATGGGCGGCAATGCGCCCGGGCGCTGCGCGGTCGGCCAGGATGCCGATCATTGCGCTGACCGAATGGCCAACCAGAATCACCGGGCCACTGGCGAACGCATCGATAATCTCGTTCAGATCTGCGGCGTAACCGTCCAGGGCCGCATATTTTTCCTTGTGGTAGGCCGCCGGGTCAGACAGGCCGGCCCCTACCAGGTCATACACCACCACGCGAAAACGCTCGACGAAATGGGGCAGCAGGTAATTCCACATGGCTTGGTTGCAGCCAAAACCATGGGAAAACACCAGCGTCGAGGAACCATTGCCCATTATGTTGACGTTGTTGCGATGGCGAAGGTCCATGGGCGTGCTCGTAGTGGCGTGTTGCTATGAGGTTTTCGCGTCAGTTTAGAGAGTCCACCGCATGGGGTCACTAGATATAGCGCTGATAGGGTAAAGTCGGCGCTTTCAGGACGAAACGTCAGGTAACAAAGTATGGGGCGGTTTTTATGGCAATCGGCCTGGGGCCTGGTGCTCCTGCTGTTCAGCGCACTGGCCTTGGCGCAAACGGTGCCGCCGGCCTTGGTGAATGTGGCGCTGAACCAGCGCGTGATCGATCTGACCCACACCCTCGATACCGCGACGCAGCAGCGCCTGACCGCGCAGCTTGCTGATCTCGAACAGCGCAAGGGTGCGCAGATCGCCGTGATGCTGCTGCCCAGTACGGGCGACGTCGATATCCAGACGTTCAGCACCCAACTGTTGCGCGCCTGGAAATTGGGACGCAAGGGTATCGACGACGGCATCTTGCTGCTGGTGGCCAAGGACGATCGCAAGGCGCGGATCGAGGTCGGTTACGGCCTGGAAGGGCTGGTCACAGACCTGTTGAGCCATCGGATTATCGAGGAGCAACTGACCCCGGCGTTTCGCCAGGGCGATTACGCTGGCGGTGTGCAGCGCGCCGTGGACGCCCTGAGCGTGCTGGTCGAGGGCGGCGACTTGCCGGCAGTGGACCAGCCCCTTGAAACAGTGGATGAAACTGCGGTGTTGCTGGCGCTGATTCTGGGGGCCATCGGCGGGGTGCTGCTGGCCTCGGGCAAGCTGCATTGGCGCCGTGGCCTGATTGCTGGCCTGGTGCTGACCGTGCTGCTGACGGCACTGGCCGCAATCAATGGCAAGGCCTGGCCGATCTATGTGCTGGCGCTGCCGTTTTGCATGTCGATCGGCGCAGCGATATTCGGCGCGTTGTGGCAGGCCAAGGCGGTGTTTTATTGCGTGTTGGCGCTGATGGCCTACAGCGTCGGCCTGGGCCTGGTGGATCACTACCTGACTGAAGTGTCCTTTATGAACTGGCTGGCATGGCCGCTGGCCGCGCTGGTGGTGCTGGGCCTGTACCTGGTCCTGCTAGCAGTGATGAGAGCCGCCTGGAACCACAGCCGCCTGGGGTTTTGCGTGCAGACGCTGATGGTGCTGGGGGTGTATGGCGCGGCGGGGTACTTGCTGGAGATGGGCCTTGAGGGCTGGTTGTTCGCCTTGCCCATCAGCTCGTTCGCGGCGCTGTTCATTTACGGTCAGGGCACGGGCGGGTCGAGCTCCGGTTCCAGCGACCGTTCAAGCTCCAGTTCCAGCTCAAGCTCCGGTGGCGGGTTTTCCGGTGGCGGCGGCTCCAGCGGTGGCGGTGGGGCCTCGGGGAGTTGGTGAAGCCCGCTGCCGGATCAGAGCGTCATCACCATCTCATGCCAGGCCATCCCGCCGTGGTCTGACGCCGAGGGCTGCACATACTGGTAACCCATGCGCGTGTACAACGGCACATGCTGCTCCTTGCACATCAGGTGGATGGTCTGTTTGCCCATCCCGCGCATGCGCTGCACAAAGGCCTGCATCAACTGCGTGGAATACCCCTTGCCCTGGTGCGCCGGGTCGACCACCACCGACATGATCACGACATTCGGCGCATCCGCCGAGTGCCCCACCAACTCCTTGAAGGCCTCATCCGACATCACCACATCATAGGCGCACCCGCCGTTGATAAAGCCCACTACTTGACCGTCCACTTCCAGAGTGAGGAAGCCCTGCGGGTACAGGGCGATACGCGTGGCGATCTTCTCCAGGGTCGCGGCTTCATCACCTTCGTAGGCGCCGATTTCGATCTCGTAGCAGCGGGCGGCGTCTGCCGGGGTGGCGTTGCGTAGGGTGAGGGCGGGCATGGCGGTTCCTGGGTTGGGCGAAGGGCTGCATGATAGCGGGGTCGGTGCGCTGGCGAAAATCCCACCGGCAGGGTTATTCCCGGAGCTTCTCCATCCGAATATCCCCGTCCGGCAATTGCTCCACCACCACCCACCTCAGGCGCTGGTAAAACCCGTTGGCGCGGCTCGCTTCGGCGGTTTCCAGCCAGATCTGTTGATGGTGCTGGAACAACAAGGCTTCGGCCTGCTCCATCAGCCTGCGGCCCAGTCCGTGGCCTTCGAATTCGGGGCGGATGAAGGCGGCAAATACGCAGCCTTCTTCTATGTCGGCCATGGAAAAACCGGCCGCCACACCCTCCACCTCGGCGATCCATACGCAGGGCGCTAGTTGCATGGCTTGCTGGATGGCGTGCGGGGTGATGCCCATTTGCGCCAATTGGGCATGGGACAGGTGGTTTTCCCTGACGCTGGTGCGAATGTCGAAGATGGCGTTGATGTCTGCCGGGGTAGCGACTCTGATCTGACTGTTCATACAGTTCTCGCGGTTTTCCATGAATTCAACCTCGTAGATCCCCCGTGCCGCCAGGGCGCTAAAGGGGCGTGCGAGCGGCCGTACGTCAGTCAGTTCCCAGGCGAACCAGCCTTCTTCGAAATAGCTGGCGCAGGCTGCTGGCACGTCCTCTGGGGCAAACGCACGCACTGCCTTTACGCGTACGATGGCGACGGCCACACCGGCTTCGTCTTCATCGCCATCGGTATGCAGGAAGCGCCCGTTCTCGACAATCAGCAGGTCCTGGGACGGCTCCAGCTGGGGCTGCCAGCGGCGGATTTCCAGGGTTTTTTCGCCTGCGGCGATCCGGCTGCCGCTGGGGCGCACGATGGAGAGGGCTTTGATGGTGCTGCTCCTACAGGGGTGGGCTGTATTTAACGGCTGCCGCTGCCCGCGATGGCACGTTCAGGCTTCTCAACAACCCCGACACATGGATGCGCACGGTAAACGGCGAAATATCCAGGGCCTTGGCGATTTCCTTGTTGGTCTTGCCTTGGGCGATCAGCCGCAACACCTCCTGCTGGCGTGCAGTCAGGGTGTTGGTGTCCAGGGGCAACAGCCCGGAGGGGGCGAATTTGACCAGCACCTCGCCCTGGCGGATGGCGAGCAGGGCCTGGCCGATTTCTTCGGGGGCGATGTTTTTGCCGATAAAACCGTCGGCCCCCAGCGCCATCACCTGTTCGATCAACAACGGGTCATCGACCATCGACACCACGATCAATGTGGTGCGCCGCAGTTGCTGGCGCAGTTCGCCCAACTGGCTGATGCAGGTCAGGCCGGGGAAGCGCAAATCAAGGATCAGGGTGTCGACTTCGCTGCCGCTCTTGAGCATCTGCAGCACGGTGTCCAGGTCGCCGGCCTGTTCCACGCAGGCCTCGGGCAGCAGGCGTTGCACGGTGCGCAGCATGCCTTCGCGAAACATCGGGTGGTCGTCGGCGATGATGATCCGGCATGTCATGGGGTGCTCCTCCCTGGGGCCAGGTTGTCCTGTGGCGTGCTACTTTACCACTCTGTTCACCGCCTGCCTGCCGGGTACACAGATAAGACGATGACCGTACAAGGACGTTGCCCATGAAGTTCGTGAAAGACGCCGAACTGGACCAAGCCAACCTGCGTATTGTGGTGGCCGCCTGCGCCATTGTGTACATCGGCCTGCTGGGCTTTTTGCCGGGGCAGTCGATGGAGCGCTATGTGCCGGTGATTATCTACATCTGCGGGTTCCTGCTGGTCTCGATTGCGCTGCGCCAGGTGATTGCACGCTGGCCCGGGCATTATCCGGCGCGGCGGGTCTTCGGGATGATCCACGACTACACCGGCACCTCGTTCGGCCTGGTGGTGGGCGGTGAGGCGGCGTTGCCGCTGTATGCGGTGATGGTCTGGGTCAACCTCGGCAACGGCATGCGCTACGGTTCGCGCTACCTGGCGATTGCCACGGGCCTGGCGTTGCTGGCGCTGCTGATTGTGTATCGGCTGACCCCGCTGTGGCAGGCGCAGCCCTTTATGGTGCTGATGCTGATGATCACCAGCACGGTGATCCCGGTCTACGCCCACCTGCTGCTGGAGCGCACGCGCAAGGCGTCCGAAGAAGCCATCGCCGCCAACCTGGAAAAATCGCGCTTCCTCGCCCAGGCCAGCCATGATCTGCGCCAGCCCATCCACTCCATCGGCCTGTTTACCGCCTGCCTGCGTGAAGCGCGCTTGGGCGATGAAGAACGGCGGCTGGTGGACAATATCGACCGTTCGCTGCTGAACGTGTCGCAATTGTTCCGCTCCATTCTCGACCTCTACACCTTGGACAACGGCCGGCTGCTGCCAAAATACCAGGTGGTGCACCTCGGTGAGTGGCTGGCCGACCTGCTGCGGCAAAACGCTGAAGCTGCCCGCTGGGCCGGGGTAGAACTGCGCCTGCGCCCCTGCGCCCACTGGGTACGGGTGGATCCGGCGCTGTTGGCAACCATGGTGCAGAACGTGCTCTCCAACTGTTTCAAATACGGCGGCCAGCGCCCGGTGCTGATCGGCGTGCGCCAGCGTGGCGGCGAGGTGATGGTGGAAATTCACGACCAGGGGCGGGGGATTGCCGAGGAACATCTGCCCCGGGTGTTCGAGGAGTTCTATCGTGTGCGCCAGTTGCGCGACAAAGACGTTGAAGGCGTCGGCCTGGGCTTGTCCATCGTCAAGCGCCTGGGGCTGTTGATGGGCATGGACGTGGCGCTGCGCTCACGGGTGGGCCGGGGCACCTCGGTCAGCTTGCGCGGCTTGCCCCTGGCGACCGCGACCCATCAACCGGTGGTGCGTGACGATGCGCGCCAGGCAGGGCTGCTGACCGGGTTGAAGGTGTGCCTGGTGGAAGATGACCACAACGTGCTGCTGGCCACCCAGGCGTTGCTGGAGCGTTGGGGCTGTGAGGTGCAGGCCGAATCGAGCGGGCATGGCCTGGTCAGCGATTGCGACATCATCGTCGCCGACTATGACCTGGGCAACCACGCCACCGGCATCGAGTGCATCGACCACCTGCGCGCGCAGCGCGGGGTGGCGGTGCCGGCGCTGATTCTGACCGGGCATGACGTGGAGAAGATCCAGGCGGCGCTGCACGACCGGCAGATCGCCATTTTGTCCAAGCCAGTGCGCCCCGCTGAACTACGGGGCACCCTGCGCGACCTCAGCCAGGGTTAGTTAAACGGCGTCAACGCGTTACCCCGGGCACCCTTGGGTTGGCAGTAGGCAGCGGGTTTCATCAGGCCGAAGCTGGCCACGGCAAACATCCCGCCGCTGGCACCGCTGGGCACGGAGCAGTTGTAGTCACCGGAAGCGGTGCTGGCGATGTAATAGGTGGTCATGGAGTCGCTGCGTACATTGGAAACACGCTTGACCGGCTCGCCGAGGTTGGTTTCCGAGAGGGTCTTGAGATGATCTTCGGTGGGTTTGATATTGCTGCAACCGGCAACACCGATCATCAGGGCGCCCAGCAGCGCCAGGCGGGTAACAGGGGAGTGCAGTTTCATGGTGTGTCTTCCTTGGGGTTGTTTTGGTGTTTTCAACGCACAACGATCCCTTGCACGGCGGGTTCGACGTGCTGGCGGGGAGCGTTGGGGGTGCCGGCGAATATAGCGCCGGGTGCCTGCGGGGTCGATTAGCACAAGTGTGCTAATGGCACCTTGAGGTCACGGCAAACACAGTTAATTCAGGGAGATTCGAATGCTGCAAATCAGACGCGCCACCCACGACGACGGCCCCATCGCCTTCGACATCCGCCTGCAGGCGATCCGCAGCCAATGCATCGGCGCCTACACCGCCGAGCAGATGCTGACCTGGACCCGCGGCGCCGCCGAAGACGGTTACACCGCGCTGATGGCCAAGCCGTTCTACCTGGGTTGCGTCGATGGCGAGCCGGTCGCCACCGGCATGCTCGACCCGGACCATCGAGAAGTCGGTGCGCTGTTTGTGCTGCCCGGTTTTATCGGGCGCGGGTTTGGCGGGCAGATGCTCGAGCACCTGGAGCAGGTGGCGCTGGAGCTGGGGATTGAGGAGGTGGTGCTGGATGCGACGTTGAATGCTGCTGATTTCTATCGTAGCCGCGGTTACGAAGGCGGCGAGCAGTCGATCTATCATTCGCCTACGGGGCTGGAGCTGGCGTGTGTGCCGATGGTCAAGCGTCTGACTGTTTGAACGCGGCGCGCAGGCGCTCGATCACGCCCGGCACCGTGAGCCCGGCCGTCGCGGGTGGCGTCGGGTTCTCACCGAACTCGCGCCAGATAAACAGGGTGAGTTCGGCCCCATCCGTCGCCGCTTGCCCGTTGCTGCCAGCGCCGAAGTCTTGCAGCACCCGGTAGCGCTCATCCTCCCAGAACAGCGTTTCGACCCAGTCATAGACCGGGATCAAATGAAAGTGCAGCGGGAAGCCGGGCATATGCCCAAAGCGGCTGATGTACAGCCACTTGGGTTGGAGCTGTACTTCCATCACCCTCTGGGTTTTCGCCAGTAGGCCACCCATTTGCGCCAGGGCCGCGTCGGGTAGGTCAGCCAACGAGCTGATTGGCGTCTTGGCCCCCAGCATCAAATAACCGGGCAGGGCCGAGGCCAGGTGATGGTTGAGCAGCCAGTGTTCGGTTTCGTGGAGGATATGGGACGGAGCAATGTGCATGGCCGGGCACCTAGGTCGGGCCGGCAGGATACCAAAGGCAACTCCCTGTATGGTGGAATACAGCCCTGGCTACCTGGCTGACCACGGGTGTTGGCGCGGGCATGTGTTGTTGTGCCTGGAGGGGGAGTTGCAGACCGAACTGGAGGATGGCCGCCAGTTCACCCTGACGGCGGGGATGAGTTATCAGGTGGGCAATGACAGGGACGGGCACCGGTCGAGCACAGCAACCGGGGCCAGGCTGTTTATTGTGGATTGATTTGTCGTCCATCGGCCGAGACGGATCCATCGTGGGGTTTTCAGAGTTCGGTGCCCCACCACTCGGTGCCTCGCCTAGGCTCGGCATGCCCGCAGTCAGGCATTGCTCCGTGGGCCCGCCGCGATCGGCCATCCATGGCCGTGTCGCGGCTACCCCGGCATCCATGCCGGGGTGCCCACTGCGCAATACCTGCCTGCGGCCAGCGTGGTTTAACGGGGCGCCTAAGATCAAAAGCCAGATCAAAAGCAGAGCAACAGCAACAGCAGAACCAGAGCGCGAAGCTGCATTCCCCTGTAGGAGCTGGCTTGCCTGCGATGACGCCCGAAAGAACACATCAGAGTATCTGGTATTCATTCGTCATCGTTAACGACCATCGCGGGCAAGCCCGCTCCTACAGGGGTACGCGTACGCTTCGATGATCAGGTCGGCTGTCAGGCCGCCTCGCTTTGCTTGTGATTTTGATCTTAGGCGCCCCGTTAAACCACGCTGGCCGTCATCCGATATTGATTTGGGGGGTAACCCGGCAGGACGCCGGGTTAGCCGCGCTGGGCCATGGATGGCCCATCGCGGCGGCCCCCCAAATCAATGTCGGATGACGGGCATACCGAGCCTGGGCGAGGTGCCGAGTAGTGGGGCAAGAGCCCTTTTGGTTGCTTTTGGCTGGGCCGGCACTCCGGGCTCTTTTCCAAAAGTGAGCCGCCGTAAGGGCGGAACCCTAAGTGGCCGTGACCGCAGCAATGGATATGTACACAAACCCAGAAGAGAGTTGTGTAGATACCTATGTCCACCGCGAGCAAGCCAGCTCCCACCCTCAGGATCAATGGTTCATATGATGGCCGTCAGCACTGCCCAGGCTGCGGGCCGGCGCCTGGATTTCGAGGGTCTGCTTGTCACCCTTGGCATCTTCCACCGTCAGGGTCAGCGGCACTTGGTCGCCTTCCTTGATCTGGCCCGTCAGGCCCATCAGCATCACGTGATAGCCCTCGGGATCGAGCTTCACCGCCTGGCCGGCCGGGAGTGCCACGGCATCCACCGGGCCCATGCGCATGACGTCGTCCTTCATGCTCATCTCATGAATCTGCACATCCTTGGCCACCGGCGACTTGACGCTCAGTAGTTTGCTGTCGCTGTCGGCGGTGAGGGTCATGAAGGCCCCGCTCGAATGCTGCCCCGGCACGGTGGCGCGAGCCCAGGCGTCGCTGACCTGCACCTGGGCGCTGGCGTGGGCGGCCAGACCCAGCAGGGAAAGACAGAGGGCGATGCGCTTGAGGGTATGGACAGCAGTCATTAGCAGACCTCCATGACGGTGAGCAGGTCTTCTGCGCACTCTTTGGCGTTAAGGGATGCCGACAGGCCCAGGCGCAGGTTGCCGCGGGTGTCGAACACAAAACTGGTGGCGGTGTGGGACAGGGTGTAGGTGTCGCCGGCGGGGATCTTTTCATAAAAGATCCCGAATTCCTTGGCGGCCACGGCGATTTCTTCCGGCGTGCCGTAGAGCGCTTCGAAGCTGGGGTCGAAGGCCTTGACGTAGGCGTCGAGCACCTGGGGCGTGTCGCGTTCCGGGTCCAGGGTGATAAAGATCACCTGCATGATTTCGCCGTCGCGGCCCATCATCTTCTTGGCCTGGGCCATGCGCGCAAGCGTGGTGGGGCACACGGCCGGGCACTGGGTGAAACCGAAGAACACCACCGGCATCAGGCCGCGGAACGAACTCAGGGTGACGGTCTCGCCGTCGGTGTTCTTGAGCTTGAACGTGCGGCCCATGATCTTGTCGCTCAGGTCCTTGCCGTACTTGAAGTTCAGCTTGGGGCCGGTGTCACAGCCGCTCAACAGGCCCAGGCCCAGCAGGCCCATACCGGTGAGGACCTTGCGACGGGTGAATAACGTACTCATGAAATGGGCGTCCCGTGAAGCGCCTGACGGCTGCGCATAACAGGTCAGTCAGGCTTTGAAAAGCGGTGAACAGTAAGGCTGGGTAGTCTACCGGCCTTGATCACGCTTGATAATCTGCGACGTTCTGCCACAGGGGCGGTGGCCACCTTACCAGCCAGGGCGCTGATTGAGTCTGTGGCACACTGTCGCAGAGACCGCCAAAGGCCCACCGCACAAGGCGTTGGGCAAATGTTTCAACGATTATCAGGGTCCTTGACCGGCATCAAGGCGCCGCTCGCCCGCACTGGGGCACAGTCACGGTACAAGGACCGGCCACCGTGAGGCTCTGATGCTCTATCTCCTGTTCCTGCTGGCCCATCTGTTCGCGGCGCTGATGTTTATCGGCACGGTGTTCTTTGAAGTGTTGATCCTTGCCAGTGTGCACAAGCAACTGCCGGCCCGCGTGATGTTGCTGGTGGAGCAGGGCATCGGCCGCCGCGCCAGGGCCTTGATGCCGTGGGTGCTGCTGGTGTTGTTTGGCGCCGGGATCGGCATGGTCTGGTTGCGCTATCTGCCAGTGCTGGCGGCGCCATCGAGCTCGGCATTCGGTGCCTTGCTGACCCTCAAGCTGATCCTCGCCGCCAGCGTGCTGATGCATTTTTTGCTGACGGTGTGGTTGATGCGCCGTGGGCGGGTCAGCGCGGCCTATTTGCGCTTCGTCCATCTGAGCCTGTTCTGCCATATGGTTGCCATTGTGTTGCTGGCCAAGAGCATGTTCTACATCACCTGGTAAACGTCGGCGCTTGATGCATATCAAGGTGCGCTGCCCGGTCGCACCGCACAATGACCCACCGTAGCCAGACCCGGAGGCCGTCATGCTCACTGTCATTCATCCCGCCCGCGAGTGGCGCCTGCGCCGTGACCAAAGCGTGTTGGACCAGGGCCAGGTCGACATCGGCAAATTCCATCCGGGCATCGGCTCCCTCGACCTGCTGCGCGCCTTGCGCAGCAGCCGTCAGCGCCAACGCCCGCTGGCGCTGAACCTGCAGTGGCCGGCAGGCCTGGTGGCGGATGACTACCTGGGCGCTTTGGAGCAGGAAATCCACCTGGTCGGTTGCCACGTGGGCGGTCGGCAACCGGTGGACCAATTCCATCTGGGCGGCGCCACCCCGGCGATCGCCGACCTGCAACGCTTGATGGCGCACCTGCGCAGCCGCCTGCATTTTCTTGAGCATGACCAGGGTGACTACAGCCTCGACCTCGACCCGCTGCACACCGACTGGGCAACCATGGGCCTGTTGCGCGACCTGGGGTTCAACCACATCAATATCGGCGTGCCGGATGCCAGTGCCGAGGCCACGCCGTCGGTGGCCGGCTATCAGGACCCGGCCCCGATCCAGTCGCTGATCGACGCGGCGCGCACCTTCGGCTTTCGTTCGGTGAATGTCGACCTCGGCTACGGCCACGCCTGGCAGACCTGCGACAGCTTTGCCGCCAAGCTGGCCAGCCTGATCGCCCTGGAGCCGGACCGCCTGCAAGTGTTCGACTATGCCCAGGCGCCACGGCGTTACCAGCAGCAGCCACGACGTGCGCTGTCGTCGAATGTCGACAAGTGTGGCATGCGCCGCATCGCCTTCCAGCGCCTGGAGGCCGCCGGTTATCACTACATCGGGCTGGGCCAGTTCGTACGCCCCGACGACGACCTGGCACTGGCCCAGGAGCGTGGGCACCTGAGCCGCAATTGCCAGGGTTTTACCCGGCACGGCTACTGTGACCATATCGGCTTTGGCCTGGGCGCCATCAGCCAGCTCGACACCCTGTATGCGCAAAACACCGAAGACCTGGCGCGCTATCGCCAGCAATTGGACAGCGACCTGCTGCCCACCGCCCGCGGCTGGCGCTGCGAGGCCGGCGACCAGATCCGCCAGCATGTGATGGAGCGCCTGGCCTGTGACCTGGAGTTGGACATCCAGGCCCTGGAGCGCCGCTATGGGGTGATTTTTTCCCGCTATTTCTCGGCGATCTGGCCGCTGCTGGAGCATCTGCACCAGGACGGCCTGATCGACCTGTCCGAGCGCTTCCTCTGTGTGCTGCCTGCGGGCCGGCAGCGGGTCGAAGCTCTATGCGCACTGTTTGACCGGGCAGGCAGCGCGGTTCCCCCTTGCTCCAACGATGAGACCATCGATCATGAAAGCGTTTGAGTTCAACCGCGCCCTGGTGCAGAAATACGACCGCCCGGGGCCGCGCTACACCTCGTACCCGACCGCGCCGCAGTTTCACTCAGCCTTTGCCCTGGACGATTACCAGCAGGCGGTAGCGGCCAGCAACCAGGCGTTGGCACCCAAGGCGCTGTCGGTGTACATCCATATCCCGTTCTGCCAGAGCCTTTGCTACTACTGCGGTTGCCACAAGATCATCACGCGCAAGACCCATCGCGCCGTGGAGTACCTGGGCTACCTCAAGCGCGAAATCCAGATGCAGGCCGCGCTGTTCGACCGCGCGCGGCCCCTGACCCAGTTGCACCTGGGCGGCGGTACGCCGACCTACCTCGACGATGCACAACTGGCCGAATTGATGGACTGCCTGGCGCAGGGCTTCAGCCTGGATACCAGTGACAATCATGAGTTTTCCATTGAAGTGGACCCGCGCACCATCAGCGTCGAACGGATCCACAACCTGCGCGGGCTGGGCTTCAATCGCCTGAGTTTTGGCGTGCAGGACTTTGATGCCGATGTGCAGGCGGCGGTCAATCGCGTGCAGAGCGAAGAGCAGATTGTGCAATTGGTCTTGGCAGCCCGGCAGGCAAGGTTCAAGTCGATCAGTGTGGATTTGATCTACGGCCTGCCGTTGCAGACCGTGGCCAGCTTCGACGTGACCCTGGGCAAGCTGATTGCCCTGCGCCCGGACCGCGTGGCGGCCTACAGCTACGCGCATTTGCCCACGCAAATCCGTGCCCAGCGCATGATCCGCCCCGAAGACATGCCCCCGCCGGAGCGCAAGCTGGAACTGCTTGAATTGACCATTCGCCGGCTGACCGAGGCGGGCTATGTGTATATCGGCATGGACCACTTTGCCTTGCCCGACGACGAACTGGCCCTGGCCCGGGCCAATGGCACCTTGCAGCGCAACTTCCAGGGCTACTCGACCCATGCCGATTGCGACCTGATCGGCCTGGGCGTGTCGGCCATCGGCAAGGTGGGCGACAGCTACAGCCAGAGCGTCAAGGAGTTGTCCCAGTACTACGCGCGGATCGACGCCGGGCTGTTGCCGGTGCAGCGCGGCTACCGCCTGAACGCCGATGACGTGCTGCGCCGCGACGTGATCAACGGCCTGATGTGCCACGGGCGCATCGACTTTGCCGGGGTCGAGGCCGGGCATGCGATCCGTTTTACCGAATACTTTGCCCACGCGTTGTCGCGGTTGGATGAGCAAGTGGCGGATGGCTTGCTGCACATCGAGGACGATGCCGTGCAGCTGTTGCCCCAGGGGCAATTGATGGTGCGCAGCGTGGCGATGGCCTTTGATGCGTACCTGGGCGGGCAGCAAAAGGGCCAGTTTTCGCGCACGGTCTGAGCCGTTGGCGTGCTGCAGGAGCCGGCCAGCCGGCTCCTACCAGGCTACGTTCCGGCAACCGAGTTGGTGCGCTCGACTTCTTCCACCAGCTTATCGATCCCTTCCAGTCGCACCCGATTGTCGTGATCCCACGGATGAAACCCCGGCTTGAAGTAATGCAGCCACGGCCGCGCCATGCGCGGGAACACGCCCTTGGGGCCGTAGAGAAACTTCAGCATCCGCCAGAACCCCTTCAGATGCCCGCCCGCGCGGCGATCGGCGATCAACAGGCGCAGGTGGAAATCAAACACCACCAGCCAGAAAAACACCGTGGTGAACAGCATGGTCCCGGTGCGCAGCAAGTAACGCTTGGGCCCCGGCTTGATCACGCTGTTCCACACATCGAAGGCCACGGCCTTGTGCTCGGTTTCTTCAAGGGCGTGCCAGTACCACATTTGCTGGTAGCCCTTGAGCGAATCACCAAAACGCGTGGGGTCGCTGAGCAGGATCTCCGCGAGCATCGCCGTGTAGTGTTCCAGGGCGATGGTCACCGCCAGGTTGAAGGACGGCGGCAAGTGCTTCTTTTGCAGGTCGAGCATAAATTTCAAGCGCCGGTCGAGCAGATGGGCCGGCAGGCCGGCGGCTTGCAGCAGGTCGTTGTAGGCCACGTGTTCGCGGCTGTGCATGGCTTCCTGGCCGATAAAACCCTGGATCTCCTTTTTCAACGCCGGGTCGTCGATGCGCTGGCGATAGTGGCGCACGCTGTCCATGAAGAACAGTTCGCCCTGGGGAAACAGCAACGACAGGGCATTGAAAAAGTGCGTGATGAACGGGCCTTGCTCATGCCAGTCCTTGATACGCTCGGCGGGCAGGACGAAATGCAGGTCGCGGCGAATGGGCAGCATCATGGCGACTCCTGTTCAGTGATGGGGTTGGGCAGCGGTGCCTTGCGCTTTTTTGGTGCCATGCGCCGGCTGGCAAACACCACCAGTGCCTGGTAGGCCGCTGGCAGGCAGCGCGCGAGCAGGTCCAGGGCGTAGGCGTCGCGGCCGATCAGCACACGGCGCTTGTTCTTGCGCACGCCTTGCAGGATCACCTTGGCGGCCTGGTCGGCGTCGGTGATAAACAGTTTTTCGAAGTCGGCGCGGGCCTGTTGTTCGCTATGGATCAGGAACCCGGTCATGTTCGCGTCGATCCGGCTGCTGCGGCAGATGTCGGTACGGATCCCGCCGGGATGCACGCAGGTGGCCGAGACGCCGCTGCGTTGCAAATCCAGCTCCTGGCGCAGGGCTTCGGTGAAGCCGCGCACCGCGAACTTGGTGGCGTTGTAGCCGCTCATGCCGGGCTGGGCGAACAGGCCGAACACGCTGGAGGTGTTGACCACATGCCCGTCGCCACTGGCCTTGAGGTACGGCAGGAAGGCCTTGGTGCCGTACACCACACCCCAGAAGTTAATGCCGACGATCCACTCCAGGTCGGCGTAGTCCACACCTTCCACGGTGCTCGACAGGGCCACCCCGGCATTGTTGAAAATCAAATTGACCTGGCCGTGTTCTGCCGCGCAACTGGCGGCCCAATCCTCCATGGCCTGGCGGTCGGCAACATCCACCTCCCGCGAGGTCACGCGGATCTGCGCCAGGGTGCTGCGCTGGATCAGCTCCACGGTTTGTTGCAGCCCGGCCTGGTTCTTGTCTGCCAGGGCCAGGTGGCAACCCTCGCGGGCCAGGGCCAGGGCCAAGGCGCGGCCCATGCCGGACGCGGCACCGGTGATGGCCGCCACACGGCCATTGAATGACTTCATGACAGGCTTCCTTCTGCGGTGGCATGGGGTGGCGCGACGGGGCGCGACGGGGCGCCGGTCACTAATGGCGTGACTTGATAATCGCGCAGGGCGAACTGGCGGGTGACCTGCTTGAAACGCCAGGTCGAACCGGGCCACAACGTCGTATTTTTGCCGGTGCGCGGGTCGAGGTACCAACTGCGGCAGCCGCCGGTGTTCCAGATGGTGCGCTGCAGCTTTGCCTGGATTTGCTGGTTGTAGGCGCTTTCTACGGCGGGCTTGACCTCGACCGTGGCAATTTGCTGGCGGCGCATCTGTTGCAGGGCATCGAGGATGTAGGTGACTTGCGCCTCGATCATCAGAATCATCGAGTTGTGGCCCAGCCCGGTGTTGGGCCCGACGATCAGGAACAGGTTCGGATAGCCCGGCACGGTGGTGCCCTTGTATGCGTGGGCGCCATCGTGCCAGGCCTCCATCAGGTCGACGCCACCGCGCCCGATGATGCAGTCGCGGGGCAGGGGATCGGTGGCCTGGAACCCGGTGCCGAAGATCAGGCAGTCAGCCGGGTGCTTGATGCCATCGGCGGTGATGACCCCGTCGGCTTCGATCCGCAGCACCGTCTCGGTGACCACTTCGACATTGCTGCGTGACAGCGCCGGATAGTAGTCGTTGGAGATCAGCACGCGCTTGCAGCCGATGGTGTAGTCCGGCCGCAGGACCTTGCGCAGGGAAGGGCGCGCCACCTGTTTGTGCAGGTGACGCAGGGCGATTTTCTGCACCACTTTCATCAGGCGCGGGTGCAGCGCAAACCCCACCACCCGACCTTCCAGGGCCCAGTAGAAGGCCCCGCGCACCAGGCGCTGGGTGAACGGCAGATGCTTGAACAGCCAGCGCTCAAAGCGTGAGATGGGGCGGTCCGGCTTGGGCATGATCCACGGCGCGGTGCGCTGGAACAGGTCCAGGTGCGCCACCTGCGGGGCAATACGCGGCACGAACTGGATGGCACTGGCGCCAGTGCCAATCACTGCCACGCGCTTGCCCTTGAGTGAATAGTCGTGGTCCCAGTGCTGGGAGTGAAAGCGTTTGCCCTTGAAGCTGTCCAACCCCGCAATATCCGGCAGCGCCGGGCGGGACAGGCCGCCCATGCCCGATACCAGCACCCGCGCACTGACACGGCGGCCATTGCTGAACTGCAGTTGCCAGCGTTGCAACTGCTCATCGAACACCGCCCGTTGCAGGCCCATGCCAAAACGCAGGTACGGCGCCAGTTCAAAGCGCTGCGCGCAGTGCTCCAGGTAGGCACGGATTTCCGCCTGGGGGGCAAACTGCCGGGTCCAGTCGGGGTTGGGCGCAAAGGAAAACGAATAGACGTGGGATTGCACGTCACAGGCGCAGCCCGGGTAGTGGTTGTCGCGCCAGGTGCCGCCCAGGGAGTCGGCCTGTTCGGCAATGAAGAAGTCGTCGAGCCCGGCTTGCTTGAGTTTGATCGCCATGCACAGGCCGGCAAAGCCTGAGCCAATGATGGCGATATCAACGCAATCTGCCGGGCCGCTCGGCGGGGTAGAGGCATTCATAGGGTGTCCCTCGTGGGCTGTGGGCGCCTTACGGGTTTTGACATCGGATGTGCTCCTTTTTTGTTTTTGGCTTTTTAGATAGAACACCATTGCAAAGAAAAATTGTATTTATTATTTTAAAAAAGATTTTAAATAATCTACCTGAAAATATCGCCTACGCTACAACCTTGTCCTTTATGTGCGATTTGTCCGACGGACGAACCTTTACGCACGCAGTTGAAGTCCAGGGTGTGGACGATGGCTGAGGTCTTGACCAATACCGGTCGGATCGCCAGCAGCAGGGAAGCAGAGGACCGAGCTATGGCTGTCGAATGGGTTGTCGCTGCGGGTGTGTTTATGGCTGCCAGTGCGGCGTTATGGGGCTTGAGTGCCTGGATGACGCGCCGTATCGAAGCGGCTGTTCCAAGCAACGGGCGCTTTGTGGAGATCGATGGCGAGCGCTTTCATTATGTAGACGAGGGCAAGGGCCCGCCGCTGGTGATGATCCACGGCCTGATGGGCAGCAGTCGCAACCTGACCTATGCCTTGTCCGCGCAATTGCGCGAGCACTTTCGGGTGATCACCCTGGACCGCCCCGGCTCAGGTTATTCCACCCGGCATAAAGGCACCGGCGCCGACCTGCCAAGCCAGGCCCGGCAAGTGGCGACCTTTATCCAGACCCTGGACCTGGGCCAGCCCCTGGTGCTGGGGCATTCCCTGGGCGGGGCGATTTCCCTGGCCCTGGCCCTGGACCATCCCCATGCGGTGTCCGGGCTGGTGCTGGTGGCCCCGCTGACCCATCCTCAGCGCATGATCCCCCTGGTGTTTCTGTCGCTGGCGGTGCGCCCGGGCTGGCTGCGGCGCTGGGTGTCGCGCACGCTGACCGTGCCCATCGGCATGCTCACCAGTGGCGCGGTGGTCAAGGGCGTATTCGCTCCCGATCCGGCACCGGCCGACTTCGCCACCCGTGGCGGCGGCCTGCTGGGGATGCGTCCCGATAACTTCTATGCCGCCTCCACCGAAATCGGCCTGGTCAACGATTACCTGCCCGATATGGTCAAGCGCTACGCCCAGTTGCGCCTGCCCATCGGCCTGATCTATGGCGCGCGGGACAAGGTGTTGGACTTTCGCAAGCACGGCCAGGCCCTGGCGGACAAGGTGCCAGGGCTCAAGCTGCAGCTGGTCGAAGGCCGTGGCCATATGTTGCCCATCACCGCTACCGAGCGGGTGGCAGCATTGGTCGAGCAGGTGGCCAAGCGCAGCAGGCCGCTGGAAACAGCCACAGTCCTGCACCCGCCCTTTGCGTTGGCGAGCAAATAATCATGAACCCCACGGTGCGGTCGAAAGTCGCTAACGCTTGCCCTAGACACCTGACCGAACGGCTGAAAAAGAGACTGCCCGGTCACGTAAAAAAGGCCTCGAAAAAGTAGTTGACGACCTATCGGTTCCGCGCTATTTATTTAAAAAAATATTTCAATATTTATTTTGAAATGATTTTTGAAATGCCTAAGAGCGAATAAAATAATGAAAAAAACGCCTTTTATCGCATGGTTGATTTCAAGTGGCCTTCAGTGCCGCCTGAACCTGTTTCCTGTCTCTTTTGCTTCGCTCTCCCTCCCTGCCGCGCAGTGCGTCCGGAGGTTGCCATGAATCAGACCCTGGCTGCCCCGCACGTTTGGACCGACGGCAAGCGCCACCTGTGGTGGCTGGGCATCATGCCTCTGGCGACCCCGCTGCTGTCGGGCGCCCTGGCTATTACTACGGGTGTACAAGAGCTGTGGTGGGTCGGTGTGCTGGTGATTTTCGGGCTGATCCCGTTGATCGACGGCCTGCTTGGGGAAGACGTCAGCAACCCGCCAGAATCCGCTGTCAGCGGCCTTGAGTCGCAGAAGTACTACCGCTGGATCGTCTACACCGGGGTGTTGTTGGTTATTTCATCCCTGTTGATGACCGGTTGGCTGGCGGTCAGCGGCATCGACTGGATGATCAACGGCGGCCTGCTGCAACTCACGGCGTCAATGGATCCATCGAGCTGGATGGCGCAAACCGCCAGCTTCCTGACCGCCCGGGTGCAACTGCATGGCGAGGTGAGTTGGTTCACCTACCTGGGCATGGCCATGTCCACCGGCGCCGCCACTGGCATCGCGATCAACACCGCCCATGAACTGGGGCACAAGCCGCGCCTGCTGGAGATTGTGCTGGCGAAGATCACCCTGGCGCCGACCTTCTACGGGCACTTCTACACCGAACACAACCGTGGCCATCACGTGCGCGTCGCCACTCCGGAAGATCCGGCCAGCTCGCGACTGGGGGAGAGCTTCTGGGCCTTCCTGCCGCGCTCGGTGTGGTTCAGTGCGCGCTCGGCCTGGAACCTGGAACGCGAACGCCTGCGCAAGCTCGGCCTGCCAGCCTGGCACTGGAAGAACGGCGTACTCAGCGCCTGGATGTACAGCGTGGTGTTGTGGGGCGCGATGATCGCCTGGCTGGGTGCGGCGGTGATTCCCTTCCTGTTGATCCAGGGCATCTACGGCTTCTCGTTGCTGGAAGTAGTGAACTATGTCGAGCACTACGGGCTTAAACGCCAGAAGTTGCCCAATGGCCGTTATGAGCGGTGTTCGCCGCGCCACTCGTGGAACAGTAACCGTATTGTCACCAATATCTTTCTGTTCCAGTTGCAGCGCCACTCCGATCATCACGCCAACCCGACTCGCAGTTATCAGTCGTTGCGCCACTTTGATGAATCGCCACAACTGCCGTATGGCTACGCCAGCATGATTGTCTGGGCGTATATCCCTTACTTGTGGCGCCGGCGTATGGATCACCGGGTACTACGGCATTATTCGGGGGATGTCACCCTGGCCAATATCCAGCCATCCAAACGCTTGAAGATACTGGAGAAGTACGGCAAGACCAGCACCTTCTAATGTGAATCAACTGTTGTAGGGCGCACTCGGGGTCTGTGTATCGCGCAGGTTTTCATCGCCCACGGTTTGCCGGATTCGAGTGCTGCTTAAGTTGCAAGAAAGTTGTTTGACCCTAACAAAAATAAAATCAAGGGAAGGACGTACACCATGCAAACACCTGCCAAGTTCACCACCCATATCGTGCTCGCTGCGCTGGGCCTTATCGCCTATCACCAGGCCCAGGCCGCACGCATCGAACCTGCCGGCAGCGCCTTCACTGCCCAGGGCCCCATCAGCTTTTCCAAGGGCGCGCTGATCAGCGCCGACTGCACCATCAAGGTGGCCGGCAAGGTCGCGGCCGATGGTTCGCAAGTCAATGTCGACAAGGTCGAGTTCGACGGTGGCCTCAAGTGCAGCCGCGTCGAAGCCATCAACCTGCCGTGGATTTTAGTGGCCAAGGATGCCAAGAGCGGCTCCATGTCGAAGATCAGCGTCGATGTGCACGCCTTTGGCCTGGGCGGCAAGTGCGGCCCATCCACTGCCGAAGGCACCTGGGATAACGCCACCGGCAAGTTGGAGGCGGCCAATGTGCCGATTGGCGAAGACTGCAAGATCAAGACGGTGTCGATCAAGATGCCGCCGACGTTCAAAGTCGTCGAGTAAACCCCCGAATTTGTAGCGGTAATTGCATTGAAATTTGGCTGGAAAGGGAAGTTCTGCTGTTTCTCCGTGACCTCTCGATCATGGCCATTACCCCGGCGAAATGACTCGCCATACATGTGAGGAAAAATAATGAAAAGTTTGAAAACCCTCGTTTGTGTAAGTTCGTTTGCTCTGTGCTTTGGCGCGGCTTCGATGGCCAGTGCGGCGTCTTTTAGTCCAATTGGAGCGACGTTTGTTACAGGGGCGACTGGGAGCATTGAGGTTAAGTCGCCTTCTTCGTTCCAGAGCTCGGTGACCTGTAAGGCTGTTTTTGAAGGCACGGTCCGTTCAGATGGCAAGGCGGATATCACCAAGGTCACCATCTCTCAAGGCACCAGCTCTCTGTGCGACCTGCCTCAGATCACTGGATTGCCTTGGTTGCTGGAGCCTCTCACTGCAACGACTGGCAAGGCTCACAACGTTGGCTACAAGATCGTCACTCCAGGCTTCCCACCGCCAACCAACTGCGGCCCTTCCTCCATTGACGTGCTGTTGTCATCGACACCAGCACCGTCTCCAAGTATCGCATTGACTGCGAACAATCAGCCGCTTTCTGGCAATTGCACCGTTGTGAAACTGAATGTTGGCGCTCTTGGGGTCACTATTATTCCTTAATGTAGGAACTGCTCCAAAAGGGCTGATCACCCAGCAAAGACAGGCGCCTCGTAAGAGGCGCCTGTTGAAGAAAGTCTGATCGGTTTTATCGATTGAGACGAAAAAAAACAATAAGGAGTGGGGCATGAATAATAAGAAACAACAGGCACAAGTGTTCCTCAGCCTGGCATTGTTGAGTGGGCTGATGGTGACTGCAGGCTCGGTCCAGGCAGGCGGCTTCATGACTCCTACTGCTAACACTGCTGGCTGGGGTCGGGCGTTCGGTGGTGGTTCGATGTTCAAAAACGATCCGTCAGCGGCCTACAACAACCCAGCTGCCATGGCTTTCATTGACAAGACTATTTCGCAGTTCACCATCAACTACGCAAATATCGATATCAAATACAAAGGCTCGGCGTATGACTACGCTGGTAATCCGACGTCTACCACTGTCATGGATCCTACGACCGGGGAACTTGTCTCGTCGACCCCGCGCACCGGTGACGGCGGCCAAGGCGGATTCGAAGCCTGGGTACCCACCGGTTTTATGGTGATCCCGATCAACGACCGTTTTGCCTTTGGCCTGAGCCAGGTGGTGCCCATGGGCGCCCGCACAACCTGGGATGAGGACTGGAAAGGCCGCGATTTTGCAGTGGATACCCGCATCGAAACCGTTGGCTTGACCGGCTCCCTGTCGTTCAAGGTCAATGATGAGTTTTCCATCGGTGGTGGTGCGATTCTTCAGCACACCAAAGGCTTTGTGAGCCAGAACGTCGACCTGTATGCCGCTGCTGCGCAGTCGCCGGATTTCGGTTTCGTTCCGTTTCCCGCCGGCCAGGGCTTCGCCTTGATGCGCGTCAAGGTCGACAACAACTCTCTGGGCTGGTTTGCAGGGATGACCTGGAAGCCTACGGCGCAAGACACCCTGGGCTTGAACTACCACGCCAAGATCAAGAACAAGCTGGAAGGCAAGTACAACATGTACGCCGATCCGGGCTCGGAAGCACTGATGACCATTCCTGTGATCGACGGTAAAACCCTGGTCGAGTTGGCTTACCCTGGGCTGAAGCTGTATCCGGGTGGTGCCAATGCCTCCACGCAACTGGATATCCCTGCCAACGCGTCCCTGGACTGGGTACACGACTTCTCTGACCGCCTGACCCTGGGCGCCAGTGTGACCTGGACCCAATGGTCCTCCTTCGAGGCGCTGACCTTGAAGTCCAATGGCAGCACCATCGTGTCGATCCCGTACAAGTACAAGAACACCTGGATGTATTCGTTCGGTGGCGACTACAAACTCACGGATGACTTTACCGTGCGTGCCGGTGTGGCCTTCGACCAGACCCCAACCCGCAACTCCACCCGTGACCCACGTATCCCGGATGGTGACCGCACTTTTGCCTCCCTGGGCTTTGGCTACAACATCCGCGCCATTCCTGGCCTGAGCATCGACGGCGCGTATTCCCGCCAGTTCGTGGAAACCGTCAAGCTCAAGACCAAGAACGTTGATCGTCTGGGCGCGGCGTCGCTGGATGGCAAATCCGAGGCCAAGGGCGAAGTGGTCAGCCTCTCGGCTACCTACGCCTTCTGACCTGAGGTTGTATCTGCGTAGTGCCTGGGTAAACGCGTAGTCAGCGCATCTTTCTACTGCGTTTACCCGGTGCTGCACCCATGGGTCGCCCACGCGACCCTTGGTGATTTCTTTCTCCCTTTAGCACTTCGGCTGACACGTTCGGCCGAGAATTATTTCGCAAACAGATTAAATAAAAATTTCAAAACAAAATTTGAATTTGTCTTTTCAAGTTTGTAGTGTGGTGATCAGTCGCAGGCCATACCGACCTGCTGACATGCGTGCCGTGCCCTGAATAGTTGCCCTGATCAAGTAGAGGTATCTCCATGGTTATCTGGTTATTGGCGGGACTCGCTGCGGCGACTGCCCTGGCGTATCGACAAGCGGCAGCCACCCTGTGGCTGGGGGCTGGCCTGGCCTGGCTGGCGGGCGGCTACCTGTTCAATGTGGTCGCTGGGTTTGGCCTGAGCGTTGCGGCGTTGCTGGTGGTGGTACCGGCGCTGCTGCTGAGCATCAAGCCGCTGCGCCGCGCACTGTTGACCAGCAAGGCCCTGGGCCTGTTTCGCACGATCATGCCGGCCATGTCCGACACTGAGCGCGCGGCTATCGAGTCCGGCACCGTGTGGTGGGACGCCGAGTTGTTCAGCGGCAAACCCAATTGGCAGCGCCTGCTGCAAGCCGCTCCGGCACGCTTGAGCGCCGAAGAGCAGGCGTTCCTCGACAACGAAGTGGAAACCCTCTGCGACATGGCCAATGACTGGGAAACCACCCAGGTCTGGCAGGACCTGTCGCCCGAAGGCTGGCAGTACACCAAGGACGCCGGCTTCCTCGGCATGATCATTCCCAAGCAATATGGCGGCAAAGGCTTCTCCCACTATGCCCATTCGCAAGTGGTGATGAAGCTGTCGACCCGTTGCTCGGCGGCGGCGATTTCGGTGATGGTCCCCAACTCCCTGGGGCCTGCCGAACTGCTGCTGCATTACGGCACCGACGCCCAGCGCAATTACTACCTGCCGCGCCTGGCCCGTGGCGAAGACATCCCGTGCTTTGCCCTGACCAGCCCCTATGCCGGCTCCGACGCCGGGGCGATTCCCGACCTGGGCATCGTCTGCAAGGGCATGCATGAAGGCCAGCAAGTGCTGGGTTTCAGCGTGACCTGGGACAAGCGCTATATCACCCTCGGCCCCATCGCCACAGTGCTGGGCCTGGCCTTTCGCGCCGAAGACCCGGACGGCCTGCTGGGTCAGCCCGGTTCGCTGGGCATCACCTGCGCGTTGATCCCCACGTCCCATCCCGGGGTGAACAGTGGTCGCCGTCATTGGCCCCTCAATGCGGTGTTCCAGAACGGCCCGACCACCGGCAAGGACGTGTTTATCCCCCTGGAGTGGGTGATCGGCGGCCGCGAGCAAGTGGGCAACGGCTGGCGCATGTTGATGGAATGCCTGGCCGCCGGGCGCGCGATTTCCCTGCCGTCGGCCAACGTTGGCCTGGGCAAGGTGGCGGTACGCGGTACCACGGCCTATGCGGCGATGCGCAAGCAGTTCGGCCTGCCGATTGGCAAGTTTGAAGGGGTGCAGGCGCCGTTGGCGCGCATGGCCGGGCACCTGTATGCCTGCGATGCGGTGCGCAAGGTGTCGGTGGCGTCGTTGGATGCCGGTGAGAAACCCTCGGTTATCTCGGCAATTGCCAAATACCACGTCACCGAGCGTGCGCGGATCATCGTCAACGATGGCATGGACATCGTCGCCGGCAAGGGCATCTGCATGGGGCCCAACAACTTCCTGGCCCGTGCCTATCAACAAAGCCCCATCGCGATCACGGTGGAAGGCGCGAACATCATGACCCGCTGCCTGATCATCTACGGCCAGGGCCTGATCCGGTGCCATCCTTATGTGTTTCGCGAGATGGAAGCGGCGCGCAACACCGATAGTCGCCAGGCGCTGCTGGCGTTCGACAGTGCCATGTTCGGTCACCTGAGCTTTGTGCTGGCCAACACCGTACGTGCGGCGGTGCATTCTCTTACAGGCGGGCGGCTGATTGCCGTGCCGGCCAAGACCGACCCTTCGCTTGCGTCCTACTACCGCCAGGCCAATCGGCTGTCGGTGGTGCTGGCATTGATTTCCGATATTTCCATGGGCGTGCTGGGCGGGGCGCTCAAGCGCAAGGAAAGCATCACCGGGCGCCTGGGCGATATGCTGTCCCAGCTCTACATCTTGTCCTGCGTGCTCAAGCGTTTTGAAGACGATGGCCGGCCCCAGGCGGATCTGCCGCTGGTGCATTGGTCGGCCCAGGACGCCCTGTTGCGGGCCCATGAAGCCCTGGCCGAGGTGCTCGACAATTATCCTTCGAAGCCGGCTGCGGCAGTGATTCGTGGCTTGAGCTTCCCGTTCGGCATTCCCCAGCGCAAGCCGTCAGACCGCTTGCTGGCCCAGGTGGCCGAACTGGTGCAGACCCCGGGCGAAAGCCGCGACCGTTTGCTGGCCAACTCCTACATCCCGCGTCCGGAAGTCGACAAGTTGGCCTACGGCGAGTTGGCGTTCCGCCTGCTGCCCCAGGTGGAGTTGATCGAAGGGCGACTCAAGGCGGCCGTCAAGCAAGGCACCCTCGACCCGATGCCGATCAGCAGTACGGCGTTTACCGCCTGGCGCATCAAGGCCCGGGCCCTGGATTTGATCAGCGCCGACGAAGACACCCTGCTGGCGCGCTACGTGGAGTACGCCGACCACGGTATCCAGGTGGACGACTTCCCGCAGGACTTCGGGTTGCTGGAGGCACTGCAAAAGCGTCAACAGGCGTTGGAGCAAGTGGCCAAACCCAGCAGCAAAAAACGTGAAAACGCCCCGGTGAACTAAACACCAACACGCGCCCTGTAGGAGCTGGCTTGCCTGCGATAGCGGTGTGTCTGTGCCAAAGATGCAATCTGACACACCGCCATCGCAGGCAAGCCAGCTCCCACAGGAGATTGGGTTTGCAGGTCAGGAAAACGGATCGATTTATGAGCGACAGCTATCTCTCTTTTGTGAACTCTGCCTGGGGCCGTCGCCTGGCCCAGACTATCGGCTTGCCACAACCCTTGCCCCTGCAACGTCATCGCAGCGGCCAGCAAGGCTTGGCCAACCCGGTGATCATCGCCGGGGCAGGGCGCCTGGCGGACGAGGTGCGGCGCATCTTCAAGGCCACCGACACCGTGCCGGCCCAGGCCGCCACGCTCAAGGCGCCGTCTACGGTCAAGGTCCAGGGCGCGGTGTTCGATGCCAGTGCCGTGCTCGACCTCAAGCAACTGGACGAACTCTACGAATTCTTCCACGCCAACGCCCGGCGTCTGGGGCAGCACGCGCGCGTGGTGGTGCTGGGCACCGCGCCCGAACACTGCCAGGACTTGCCCCAGGCCATCGCCCAGCGTGCCCTGGAAGGTCTGGTGCGGTCCCTGGCCAAGGAGCTGCGGCGGGCGATCACGGTGCAACTGATCTATGTCGCGCCGGGTGCCGAGCAGGCCCTGGAAAGCAGCCTGCGCTTTTTCCTGTCGCGGCGTTCAGCCTATGTCTCGGGGCAGGTGGTGCGCCTGGAGCAACCGGTCGATGCCGCCCCCGCCATCAACTGGGACAAGCCCTTAAGCGGCCGCCGCGCCTTGGTCACCGGCGCCTCCCGTGGCATTGGCCTGGCTATCGCCCAGGTCCTGGCCCGTGACGGCGCGCACGTGGTGTGCGTGGATGTGCCGCAAGCGTTGCCCTCCCTGGAGCAGGCGGCCAGCAGCGTCGGCGGCCACGCCTGGGCGCTGGACATCACCGCCGCCGATGCGGTGCAGCAGTTGCAGGCTTATGTGGCCGAGCACGGCGCGTTTGATGTGGTGGTGCATAACGCCGGGATCACGCGCGACAAGACCATCGCGAAAATGACCGAAACCGCCTGGCGCAGTGTGCTGGCGGTCAACCTCGAAGCGCCGTTGCACTTGAGTCAAGCCTTGCTGCAGGGGCAGGGGCTCAATGCCGGTGGGCGGGTAGTCTGTGTGTCGTCGATCTCCGGGATCGCCGGCAACCTGGGGCAGAGCAACTACGCCACCTCCAAGGCCGGGGTGATTGGCCTGGTGCAGGGCCTGGCGCCCGTGGCGGCGGCGCGGCAGGTCACGGTCAATGGCGTGGCGCCGGGGTTTATCGAGACCCAGATGACCGCGAAAATTCCGCTGATGATTCGCGAAGCGGGGCGGCGCATGAACTCCCTGTCCCAGGGCGGGCAACCCATCGACGTCGCCGAAACCATCGCCTGGCTGGCGCATCCCGCCTCGGGCGGGGTCAACGGCCAGGTGGTGCGGGTGTGCGGCCAAAGCCTGTTGGGAGCCTGAGCATGGACTACGTGACGCAGATTATCGATCCGCCGCCATCGCGCAATCGCCTGTTGCTCGATGGCCTGTTGTCGCTGCGCAAACCCAAGCTTGAGGGGGCGCCGGCCTTGCCCAGGGAGCGCCTGGTGCGCTCGGCGGTGGAGTTGAGTGCCAGGGATATTGCCGCCTACGGCCGGGCCTGTGGTTTCCGGCGTGAGCAAGGGGTGCCGCTGTCCTATCCCCATGTGCTGGCGTTCCCTTTGCACTTGATGCTGCTGACGCGCCCGAGTTTTCCGTACCCCGCCAGTGGCATGGTGCATCTGGCCAACCGCATCCGCCAGCATCGGCGCCTGCAGGAAGGCCAGGCCCTGCGCCTGGAAGTGTTTGCCGAGCGCTGGGTGGGCCATGCCAAGGGCCAGGCCTTGAGCATCGCCACCCATGCCTACAGCGCCGGCGAGTTGGTGTGGCAAAGCGAAAGCCTGTACCTGCGCCGGGATGTCGCCAACCCGCTGGGCGAACCCTGGGGGCACAGCCTGCAATTACCCGAAGAGGACCTGCGGCGGACCCAGCGCTGGGTGCTGCCGGCGGATCTGGGGCGGCGTTTTGCCAAGGTGTCGGGGGATTTCAACCCGATCCATACCTCGCTGATCGGCGCGCGCCTGTTCGGTTTTCGCCGGGCCATTGCCCATGGCATGTGGACCCTGGGCCGCGCCCTGGCCGCTCAGCAACCCCCGGGCGGGCTGGACGTGGCCGAGGCCCATTGCGAGTTCAAGTTGCCGATCTTCCTGCCCGGCCAGGTCGCCCTGTGGAATGCCCCGGCAGACGGCCCGCGCCGCGCGTTCGAGGTGCGCAACCCGGCCGGCGACAAACCCCATATGCGCGGCCTGTTTATCTGGCACCCACGTTTTGATGAGAGTCGTCCATGAGTGACTACAGCTTCAACCCCGCCCCGACGCGCCGTGTGGCGATTGTCGGTGGCAACCGCATTCCGTTTGCCCGCTCCAACACGGTGTACGCCCACGACAGCAACCAGGATTTGCTGGTGGCTGCGCTGCAAGGCCTGGTGGACCGCTACAACCTCCACGGCCTGCGCCTGGGCGAGTTTGCCGCTGGCGCGGTGATCAAGCATTCACGGGATTTCAACCTGGCCCGAGAATCGTTGCTGTCCACCACCCTGTCTGCCGAGACCCCGGCCTACGACCTGCAACAAGCCTGCGGCACGGGCCTGGAGGCGGCGTTGCTGGTGGCCAATAAAATCGCGCTTGGGCAGATTGAAGTGGGGATTGCCGGGGGCGCCGATACCACCTCCGACGCGCCCATCGGCATCAACGAGTCCCTGCGCCGCACACTGCTGGCGGCCAACCGCGCCAAGGGTGCCGGCAACAAGTTGCGCAGCCTGTTGCAGGTGCGTCCCTCGATGTTTTTCAAGCCTTTGCTGCCACGCAATGGCGAGCCGCGTACCGGCTTGTCCATGGGCGAACACTGTGAAGAAATGGCCAAGCGCTGGCAGATCAAGCGCCTGGCCCAGGACGAACTGACCCTGACCAGCCACCAGCGCCTCGACGCGGCCTATAACAACGGCTTCTTCGACGACCTGATCAGCCCCTATCGCGGCCTGTCCCGCGACAACAACCTGCGCGCCGACGCCAGCCTGGAGAAGCTCGCCAGCCTGTCCCCGGCCTACGACCGGCAGAACGGCACCCTCACGGCCGGCAACTCCACGCCCCTGACCGACGGCGCTTCGGTGGTGCTGCTGGCCAGCGAGGAGTGGGCCGCCGCTCGTGGCCTGCCGGTGCTGGCCTACCTGCGTACCGGCGAGACCGCGGCGGTGAACTTCGTCGATGGCAGTGAGGGCCTGCTGATGGCACCGGCCTACGCCGTGCCACGCATGCTTGCGCGCGAAGGCCTGGGTTTTGCCGACTTTGATTTGTTCGAGATCCACGAAGCCTTTGCCGCCCAGGTGCTGTGCACCCTCAAGGCCTGGGAAGACGCCGATTACTGCCGTGAGCGCCTGGGTCTGGACGCGCCGCTGGGGCCTATCGACCGCGCCAAGATGAACGTCAACGGCGGCTCGCTCGGTTGCGGTCATCCCTTTGCCGCCACCGGTGGCCGTCAGTTGGCGGCGCTGGCCAAGGCCATCCACCAGCGTGGTGGCGGGCGCGGCTTGATTTCCATCTGTGCCGCCGGCGGCCTGGGCATTACCGCCATCGTTGAAAAGTAGCCCTACAACAACAATAAGGAGACTGCGATGAATGCTGTAAGCCTGGACCAAACCGAACGTATCTGGCTGAACGCCTACCTGCCCGGCGTGCCCAGCGACATCGATGCCGGCATCGAGGACTACCCGTCGTTGCGCGAGGTATTTCTCGAGCATTTGCACAAATACCGCGACCGTGTGGCCTACGTCAGCATCGGCACCGAAATGACCTACGCCACTTGGCAGGCCCAGGGCATCGCCTTTGCCGCCTGGCTGCAAGCCCAGGGCGTGCGCAAGGGCGATCGCGTGGCATTGATGATGCCTAACTGCCTGCAGTACCCGATCTGCCTGCTGGGCACCATCCTCGCCGGTGCGGTGGTGGTCAACGTCAACCCGTTGTACACCTCCCACGAACTCAAGCACCTGCTCAAGGACAGCGGCGCCGAGACTGTGGTGATCTTCGAGAACTTCGCGCACACCCTGGAAAAAGTCGTGGCCGGCAGCACGATCAAACGCGTGGTCATCGCGGCCATTGGCGACCTGCTCGGCACCTTCAAGGGCGCGGCGATGAACTTCATCCTGCGCCGTGTGCAAAAACAGGTGCCCGCTTTCAATCTGCCGGGTGCGCTGCGTTTCAACCAGACGCTCAAACAGGGCCGGGGTCTGACCCACACCCCGGTGCCGCTGGCGCGTGAAGAACTGGCGTTCCTGCAATACACCGGAGGCACCACCGGCGATGCCAAGGGCGTGATGCTCAGCCACCGCAATATCATCGCCAACCTGTTGCAGGCCAAGGCCTGGGTGGGCGATCAACTGGACCAGGACCAGCAGGAAACCAACGTCACCCTGTTGCCGCTTTATCACATCTTTTCCCTGACCGTGAATTGCCTGATGTTCATGTGCCTGGGCGGGCGCAATATCCTGATCGCCAACCCTCGGGACGTGAAGCGGGTGCAGATGATCCTGCGCAAGGAGCGTTTCAACGGCATTGCCGGGGTCAACACGTTGTTCAACGGCTTGCTGGAGAACGCAGAGTTCCGCGCCCGGGACTTTTCCGACCTGCGCCTGGTCATCGCTGGCGGCATGGCCACGCACACCGCGGTGGCCAAGCGCTGGAAAGAAGTCACCGGGCTGCCGATCATCGAGGGTTACGGCCTGACGGAGTGCTCGCCGGTGGTGAGCATCAGCCCCATCGATATCTCACGCATGCGCGACATGGAATTTACCGGCAGCATCGGCGTGCCATTGCCGTCGACCTGGGTGCGCTTCATCCGCGAGGACGGTGAAGTGGCTGACATCGGCGAGCAGGGCGAATTGCAGGTACGCGGCCCACAGGTAATGCAGGGCTACTGGCAGCGCCCCAAGGAAACCGCCGAGGTACTGGACGCCGAGGGCTGGCTGTCGACCGGGGATATCGGGGTGATGAACGAACAGGGCTTCATCCGCCTGGTGGATCGCAAGAAGGACATGATCCTGGTGTCGGGTTTTAACGTGTACCCCAATGAAATCGAAGACGTGGTGGCGTTGCATCCGGGGGTTGCGGAAGTGGCGGCGATTGGCGTGGAGGATGGGGTGACCGGGGAGAAGGTAAAGATTGTCGTGGTGCGCCGCGACCCCAGCCTGACTCAGGAGCAGCTGTTGGCCCATTGCCGGGAATATCTGACGGGTTACAAGGTGCCCAAGTTTGTCGAGTTCCGCGTCGAAGAGTTGCCCAAGACCACGGTGGGCAAGGTCCTGCGCCGCGCATTGCGCTGACTTGATGCGGTCTAATGTGGGAGCGGGCTTGCCCGCTGCCACATTGATCGGTGCAGGTCTTTAAATTTCGCTCACGTTGACCCACCGCTCTTCCCGCACCGCCAGCCGAAGCGCTGTCGCCAACCGCTCCACCTCCCATGCCGCGTCAAAATCAGTACCCGCTGCACCTTGCCCGGCCAGTGCCATGATCAACTCCTGTACCTCCAGGGTCTTCAGTTCGTTGTACCCCAACTGATGGCCCGCCGCCGGGCTGAACGCGGCATAGCCGGGCAGGGCGGGGCCTGCCAGCAGGCGCTGGAAACCCTGGTCACCGGCGCGAAACAGGCGCAGCTCATTCAACCGCTCCTGATCGAACGCCAGGGTGCCGCGTGTACCGCTGATCTCGAAACTCAGGTGATTCTTGTAGCCGTGCTTGAGCCAACTGCTGCTGACAGTGCCGTGTGCGCCATTGGCAAAACGCAGCAGGGCATGTACCTGGTCGTCCACCGCAATTGAGCGCAATTGGGTGCTGCCAGGGCTGGCCGGGCGTTGGGCGTGGACGGTCTGGCTGTCGGCGCACACCTTGCTCACATCGCCCACCAGGTAACGCGCCATGGCCAGCAGATGACTGCCCAGGTCCGCCAGGGCGCCGCCGGCATGCTTTACTTCACAGCGCCAGGACCAGGGCGACGCCGGGTCGGCCATGAAGTCTTCGCTGAACTCGCCCTGGAAACTGATGATCTGCCCCAGCTCGCCCGCCTCGATCATCTGCCGCGCCAGGACGATCATCGGGTTGTGCTGGTAGTTGTAGCCGACTCGCGTCACCACCCCGGCGTCGCGGGCGGCGCGGCGCATGGCGTCGGCTTGCTGCAGGCTGGTCGCCAGGGGTTTTTCGCAATACACCGCCTTGCCCGCCGCCAGTGCCGCCATGGCCATGGGGTAGTGCAGGTGGTTGGGGGTGGTGATGGCCACCAGGTCCACTTGCGGATCCTCGATCAGTTGTTGCCAGTCGCCGTGTGCCTGGGCAAACCCCCAGGCACTGGCACGGCGCTGCGCACGCTCGGTGTCGGCATCGGCCAGGGCCGCCAGTGTCAGGTTGAAGGGCAAGTCAAACACCGCACGGGCGTTATTGAACGCCAGTGCGTGGGCACGGCCCATGAAGCCTGTACCGATCAGGCCGATTCCAAGTGCGCGCATGGCGGTGGTCCTTTTGATTATTGTTTTCAGGAGGGCAATTAATAGAATAAAAATTCCCTACAATCAATATGTGGAATAAAAATACCGCCAGCTGGCTGCGGGCAAGTCATCATTCCAGCGAATGCGGCTATATTCAGCGCGAAGGCAAAAGGCCTCTAGTTAACAAAAGATAACGTAGCGCCGATTGTCAGACGATTCCAAAGCCCGATAGGATGGCCCCTGCTTCCTCAAGGGGCTCTAGATTGCAGGTTTGCGCACTGCGAACACCCTGCAAGGTGTTACGACCTAACAATAATAAATGGGAGAAAGGTCTATGAGTGAGCCTGTCATGGGTGTGGGTTTTTGCCGCCCGCTCGCGTCGCGCAAGGTCGCGGTGCTGGCTACAGCGCTCTCGCTGCTGGGGGTTGTCGCGTTGTCGACGGCTGCCCAGGCTGCAACCGACGCCGCAGAACCTGCGGCATTTGCCATTGAATCGCCGAAAGCCGAAAAAGGCCTGATGATCGACGTCGTGCACGCCGGCAAGCGCCTGGTGGCGGTCGGTGATCGCGGGCATATCCTCTATTCCGATGATCAGGGCGCGACCTGGGTGCAGGCCAAGGTGCCGACCCGGCAGTTGCTCACGGCGGTGTTTTTCATCGACGAGCAGCATGGTTGGGCGGTGGGGCATGACGCCAAGATCCTCGCCAGCAGCGATGCCGGGGCTACCTGGACCGAGCAGTTCAAGGACCTCAGCCGTGAAGCGCCGCTGCTGGACGTGCTGTTCAACGACCCCAACCACGGCTTTGCGGTGGGCGCCTACGGTGCGCTGATCGAGACCACCGACGCGGGCAAGACCTGGGAGGACGTCAGCGACCGCCTGGACAACGAAGACCAGTACCACCTCAACGCCATCGCCCAGGTCAAGGACGCCGGCCTGTTTATCGTTGGCGAGCAGGGCAGCATGTTCCGCTCCAGCGACGCGGGCCAGACCTGGGAAAAACTCGAAGGCCCCTACGAGGGCTCGCTGTTTGGCGTGATCGGCACCGCCCAGCCCAAGACCCTGTTGGCCTATGGCTTGCGTGGCAACCTGTTCCGCTCCACCGATTTTGGCGACACCTGGATGCCGGTAGAGCTCAAGGCCGCCCGTGGCGCCCTGGAGTTTGGCCTGTCGGGTGCGACCCTGCTCGACGACGGCACCCTGGTGGTGGTTGGCAACGGCGGCAGCGTGGTGGTCAGCCACGACGATGGCCTGACGTTCAGCGTATTCAACCGCCCGGACCGCATTTCACTCTCGGCGGTGACGGCGGCGGGCAATGGCGACTTGATTCTGGTGGGGCAGGGTGGCGTGCGCGTCGCCGAGCCAACCGGCGCCGAACGCAAAAAACAATAAGAAGGCGGGGATAGAATGAGCAGTCATCACAACGATAAAGCGACCTTTCTTGAGCGCCTGATCTTCAATAACCGCCCGGCAGTGATCGTGATCTGCCTGCTGGTGAGCATCTTCCTGTTCTGGCAGGCGACGTTGATTCGCCCGTCCACCAGCTTCGAAAAAATGATCCCCCTGCAACACCCGTTCATCGAAAAGATGATGGAGCACCGCAACGACCTGGCAAACCTGGGCAACACCGTGCGTATCTCGGTGGAGGCCAAGGACGGTGACATCTTCTCCAAGGAGTACATGGAGACCCTGCGCCAGATCAACGACGAAGTGTTCTACATTTCCGGCGTCGACCGCTCCGGCCTCAAGTCCCTGTGGAGCCCCAGCGTGCGCTGGACCGAAGTGACCGAGGAGGGCTTTGCCGGCGGCGAAGTGATCCCGCAGAGCTACAACGGCTCGCCGGAAAGCCTCGACCAGTTGCGCAACAACGTGCTCAAGTCCGGGCAGGTGGGGCGCCTGGTGGCCAACGACTTCAAGTCGAGCATCGTCGATATCCCGCTGCTGGAGTCCTACCCGGACCCGCAGGACCAAGGCAAATTGCTGGCCCTGGACTACCAGAAGTTCTCTCACGAACTGGAAGACAAGATCCGCACCAAGTTCCAGGAGCAGAACCCCAACGTCCAGATCCATATCGTCGGGTTCGCCAAGAAAGTGGGCGACCTGATCGACGGCCTGATCATGGTGGTGCTGTTCTTCGGCGTTGCGTTCGTGATCACCCTGGTGCTGCTGCTGTGGTTCACCAACTGCGTGCGCAGCACCATCGCGGTGTTGAGTACCACGCTGGTAGCGGTGGTCTGGCAACTGGGCCTGATGCACTTTTTCGGGTTCGGCCTGGATCCGTATTCGATGCTGGTGCCGTTCCTGATCTTTGCCATCGGTATCTCCCACGGTGTGCAGAAAATCAACGGCATCGCCCTGCAATCCAGTGAGGCCGACAACGCCCTGACGGCGGCCCGCCGTACGTTCCGGCAACTGTTCCTGCCAGGGATGATCGCGATTCTTGCGGACGCGGTGGGCTTTATCACCCTGCTGATCATCGATATCGGCGTGATCCGCGAACTGGCCATCGGGGCCTCCATCGGCGTGGCGGTGATCGTGTTCACCAACCTGATCCTGCTGCCGGTCGCGATCTCCTATGTGGGTATCAGCAAACGTGCGATTGCCAAGAGCAAAAAGGACGCCAACCGCGATCATCCGTTCTGGCGCCTGCTGTCGAACTTTGCCAGCCCGAAAGTCGCGCCCATCTCCATTGCCCTGGCCCTGGTCGCCTTCGGTGGCGGCCTGTGGTACAGCCAGAACCTGAAGATCGGCGACCTCGACCAGGGTGCCCCGGAGCTGCGCCCGGACTCGCGCTACAACAAAGACAACAACTTCATCATCAACAACTACTCCACCAGCTCCGATGTGCTGGTGGTGATGGTCAAGACCCGCGCAGAAGGCTGCTCGCGCTACGAAGCCATGGCGCCCATCGACCAGTTGATGTGGAAAATGCAGAACACCGAGGGCGTGCAGTCGGCGATCTCCCTGGTGACCGTGTCCAAGCAGATGATCAAGGGCATGAACGAGGGCAACCTGAAATGGGAAACCCTGTCCCGTAACCCGGATGTGTTGAACAACTCCATCGCCCGTGCCGATGGCCTGTACAACAACAATTGCTCCCTGGCGCCGGTGCTGGTGTTCCTCAACGACCACAAGGCCGAGACCCTCGACCGTGCGGTGCATGCGGTGCAGGACTTCGCCAAGGAAAACAACAAGGAAGGCCTGGAGTTCATCCTCGCCGCGGGCAACGCCGGGATCGAAGCGGCTACCAACGAGGTGATCAAGGAAGCCGAGCTGACCATCCTGATCCTGGTCTACCTGTGCGTGGCGACCATGTGCATGATCACCTTCCGTTCCTGGGCCGCGACCCTGTGCATCGTATTGCCGCTGGTGCTGACCTCGGTGCTGGGCAACGCGCTGATGGCGTTCATGGGCATCGGCGTCAAGGTCGCGACCTTGCCGGTGGTGGCACTGGGCGTGGGGATTGGCGTGGACTACGGCATCTATATCTACAGCCGCCTGGAAAGCTTCCTGCGCGCCGGTTTGCCGTTGCAGGAAGCCTATTACCAGACCCTCAAATCCACCGGTAAAGCCGTACTGTTCACCGGCCTGTGCCTGGCGATCGGCGTGTGCACCTGGATCTTCTCGGCCATCAAGTTCCAGGCCGACATGGGCCTGATGCTGACCTTCATGCTGCTGTGGAACATGTTCGGTGCACTGTGGCTGCTGCCGGCCCTGGCGCGGTTCCTGATCAAGCCGGAGAAACTGGCGGGGCAGAAGGGCAATTCGCTGTTTGCCCACTGAGCCTTACCGCAGGCAAGGCCCTTGTCCCCAGGGGCCTGTTGTCACCCGCGAGCGTGTGTGCCCTGTCAGGTGGCCAATGGCAGGAACCACCGCTCGGCCAACGCCTTGCCAATCAAACCACGGTGTACATCCACGACCGCCTGGGGGCTTTGTGCCCTGGCCAGTTGCGAGTAGTAGCCGACCCGGCGTTGCTCGCGTGTCTTGAGGTGGGCGGCGGTGTAGTGTTCCTTGGGCGTATCGGCTGCCGGGTAGTGGAAGTGGGCGTACCACAACGGGTAACCGAGCGGGTCGTTGACGGCATACTCCTGGACGAAGTCCCGGCGCTCGCCGCTTAACTGGATACGCTCGCCCAGCAACGCCATATTGGCGTGTTTCTGCTCGATCAGGTATTCCAGGTTGCCGTGGGTTGGCGGCAGTTCCAGGCACAGTTGGATGCGTAGCGCCTGGCCACGCTCACTCAGGCGGGCCGCGGCCTGGCGCATGTCGTTTTCCAGGGTCTGGTCAGCCGGTGTGCGGGCTTCGACGGGCTGGGCCTGGATCGCCTGGTGCAGCTCGGTGGCCAGCTTGTCATAGCGCGTCGACTCATACTGCAGCACCTCCTGGACCTCTTCCGGGTGCCGGGAAATCTTCTTGTATTGCTCGCCACGCTTGAGGTGCTCTTCAAGCATGGCCAGCAGTTTGCGGGCCTCACCCTTGACCAGGTTCAGCGCGCGCGGTGCCGCCGGAGAGCGCGGGGGCGATGCTTCTTTGTATGCGATCCATTGCTCGCCCCGCTGTGAATACAGGCCCAGCAGCTCGTCATTGACCTGGGAGCGTACTTCGACGGTTTCCACGCTGCCCACGGGTTTGACCTCACCGATAAACGTGCCTTTTTTCGGGGTGCGGATGACTTTTTTCAGCGGCTTGCCGGCCACCGCCGGGTTGCGCCGGCTCGGGCGCCTGGGTGGCTGGGCGACGGGTTTGATTTCGCTGGCCAGTTGCTGGGCCGCGTCCTGGTACAGCCCCTCCACCAGCTTGAGCAACTTGGCAAAATGCTCGCTGTCCAGCTCATCGGCTTTGACGATGCCGACCCCCTGCAACGAATCCAGGCCCCGGCCATAGTGCTCCACCAGGCTTTCCAGCACGCTGACGCGGTCCTCGGCCGTCAGTTCCAGATCGTTCAGCTCACTGTGGGTACGCAAGTGTTCCTGCAGGGGTTCAAGGATGTCGATCAGTACATTGACCAGTGGATGATCCGGGTGGTTGTGGGTCATCAGTGCGTAGTTGCGTATCAGCAAGTCCTTGACGGCCAGGGCGCTGATTTCCTGGGGACGGTCCCAGGTCAGTCGGCGGTAGTGTTCGCTGCCGGGGTTGCCCAGGTTGAACAGTTGGTCCAGGTAACGATCACGCTGCTCCAGCCAGTGGATCGAACGCTCATTGATGACAATCATTTCCCGGATGAACCGCCGGTAAGCTGCAAAGTCACCGAACACAGCCTCGGCCAGGCGTTCTCCTCGGAACGTGAAGTGTCTGTTGTTGCGGTACAGCGCGTCGCGATCTTTCTTGGCCACCACCACATGCTTGCGCGTGTTGTTGACGATATTTTCCAGCAAGCTCGCCACCGACTCGGGTGGCAAGGCAATCCCCAGCTCGCTGCGTTCTTTGAGGCTGTCCAACTGCTGCTGGTATTCCAATGTCTGTTCCTGCAGGGCCGTATCGAAGCGCTGGCGACTGTCAGCCTGTTGCGCTTCGCCAAAGCGTGGGTCTTCGGCGGTGCTGGTCATCACTCCCAGGATAATCTCGATCCGTTTTTGCCGGGCCACCTGCCCCTGGATGAACTGTTCGTAAGAACGCGTCAGTTGGCTGATCCGCTCAGCCCGTCGCTGACGTTCGGCGGCGATCCGCCTGGGGGGCATGCCACCTCGCAGGCGCAGGCGGGTATCTACCGACCACACGCCGTTGGCATCGCTGCGCAGGTAAGGGCCGCTGCGGGTGGTATCGCCAGGGGCGACGACCCTGATGTCGCCCTCCGGCCCCAGGGTCACTTGCAACCATTCGCCATTCGCCTCGGCGTGCCAAATGTTTTCAACCAGGTACAGCCCCTTGCGTGGCCCATTCAGCACGGGGCGCGGCAGGGGCGTCGGCCGGATGGCCTTGAAACTGCTCAGCCGCACGCGCTGGGCAGGCGTCAGGCGTTGACGGGTCTGCGCGAAACTGAAGTCCAACACATTGCGGCTGGTGTCCGGCAACATGCCCGGCAGGGTCACGGCTCCCTCGCGAATCGTCGGTGCCAGGGGCACCGGCCATTGTTCGGCAATACGCGGGGCGAGCGCCGAAGGCAGTGCACGCGCCTTGAGCCCGGCAGCCAGGGGCGGGTAAGACGCCGTCACCTCGGGAGCCGCCTCGAACAGCAGCAGGCCGAGATTGAGCAGCAGATCAACCGCTGCCAGCTCGCGCTGCTGCTGATCCTCGGCGGCCAGTGCCGCAATGTCCTGGCCCAGGCTGGCCATCAGGCCCAGCAGCCAGCCAGTGAGCATCGCCGGCCCGCGCAACAATGGCAGCAACAGATTGCCGAACAACAGGCTGCTACCCTCCAGCAGTACCTGCCAGCGGCTCTCGCTGTTGGACACCGACTCGCGGTTGGCCTGTTGCACCAGGGCGCGGGCATGGTCGCTGAACAGGTAGCTCATCAGGCGCCCGGTGGCCAGGCATTGTTGCAATTCCTCGTTGATGCCATCGCGGGACAGGGTCGCCGGCGCCGGCTTGCTCAAGGGCGCAAATTCATCGCCCTGGCCGAAGCGCAGGTAGTGCGGCTCACGGAACCCGCCGTGGGCATAAATCGGCCGGGCGCTGTCACTTAGCCAGGTCAGCACACTGTCCTGTAACTCGCCGGGCTGGGCGATGGCCTCGAACAGCGTCTGGCGGCTGGCGAATTCCTGAAGCGCTTGGGCATACAACGGGCGATACAGCAGATGAGGGCCGACATCGGCGTTCAACGCTTCGATCAGGTACATGTTGCAGACGCTGTCGGCAGGGGCGCCAGGGGCCCGTACCAACGCCAAATGGCGGATCACCACCTGGCGGTTGTCGACCTGCTGCTCGGCAACATTGCCCTGCATCAGCGCGGCCACCAGGCGTGCGCCCTGGCGGCTCACGCCGGCCTGTTGTTTGAGGCACAACTCCAGCGCCAGCAACGGCAATTGCGCGGCCTGCTGATCGGCAAACAACGTTTCACGCTGCTGCGCCTCGGGGCTGTCGCCCAACAGGTGCTGCTCCAGCAGGCGCGGGTAGTGCTGACCGATATCGACCTTTTCAATGAGGCCACCGGCGCCCATCAAATAGTCGGCGGTCAGCCAGGACGGCAGCGCCAGGCCATGGCGATTGCTCAAGGTCACGGTGCCGCTGGGGCGGCTGGCCAGGTTGTCGATGGCCATGTCCGTAAGGCTCATGCGCTCGTGGCGGATAATTCCGACGGTGCCAGGATAGCCCGAGGTGACAGTGAAGGTCAGTTGCAGGTCGTCGGGGTGCAGGGCGGCGACAGACGGTGGCGTAGGCAACAGGGAGTCGAAGGTCACCGCGTCGTGTTGCAGGGCTTGCAGCAGGGCCTTGACGGTGAAGGTGCGGATATCGTCCAGATCACTGAGAAAGTGGCGCCCGCCGCCGCGCTGTTTGGCGCTGGCCAGTGCCAGGGCATACCGCCGGTAAGTCGCGCGGTCGTCGACGCTGGCCTGTAGCAGCCAGCTCGGCAGGTGTTGGCGCAGGGTGTCCAGGGCCTGGAGTGGGGCGGCCGGTGAGTCGCGCAAAAACCGCCCGGGATCGGTGAGTTCAGCATACAGCGCCTGCCAGGCGCTGAAGGGCTGGGCCGTGGGCAGGCGCAGGTTGCCCAGGTCTGCCAGTTGGCGATTGAGGATCATCGCTGCCTGGTGCTCGAAGATATCGCCGTCGGGCTCGTAGCGCTGGATGAGGATATCGTCGACCTGATATTGACTACCCAGGCGCTGGCCGTAGGCCTGGACCAACGCATCCATGGAGGCAAACGCTTCAATGCCACCGCCGGGGCTGCACAGCAGCGCCGGCGTTTTGCCTTGCACGGTACGGATCAACACCAGTTCCGGGCTCAGCAGGTGGCTGCTCTGTTCTGCGCTTTTGAGGGTGACTTCCAGGCCATAGGCGAACACCACACCTTGGCCATGGCGGGCGATCCGCGCTTCACGGTCGGGGAGGGTGACCAGTTGGTCGACCGCCTCCTGCGCCTGTGCATCCAGGCTTGTGTGACGCAGGGCGCAAACGCGCAAGGTGTCCATCAGTACGTGCGCAAGCCAGCGCCAATGACCGGCGTCCCAATAGTCGGCCAAGGCATTTTGCAGGGCGATGGGCAGGGTCTGGGGCAGTTCGCCAATCAGGCTGGCGATGACCTGCATATCGAGGTTTTCCCGGCTCAAACCGGGCAGTTTCAGGCGTTTTGGCGGCTCGTCCGAGAGGTACCAGGGCACGTTGTCCACGTCGCTGAAGTCCAGCGCGATGCCACTGGCCAGCGCATCCTGAACCACTGCCATAAATGGCTGTAACAGCCAACTGCGGCGTTGCGGCCGGGCCAGGCGAGTGCGGCTCAGGTCTATCGTCAACGTGGGGTATTTGGCGCCGATGGCCGACGCGAGTTGTTGGCGGATTACCGTTTCCAGCGTCGGGCGATCAGCAAATTGAGCGCTGACGGCATGGGCGATAGAGGAGGGGGTGAGGGTTTGCATAAACATCCTTTTTTATTGGCAGTCGTTGCCCTTCATGGCCGGGTTCTAGGCGGGCACCAGGCTGAGGAACAGGCGTTGGTCAAGCGGCGCGGTGATCGGGTGGTACAGGTCTCGCACGATTGCCTGACTGTCTGCACCGGCCTGGGCGATCAGGTCCCGCAGGGTTACAAAGCGCTGTTCGGGGCGCTTGAGGTGCGCGGCGGTGTAGGCGCCTGGCAGGCTGTCGGCCTGGGGGTAGTGAAAGTGGGCATACCACAGCACCGTGAGGCGGTTCTTCTCGCGCACGGCGAACTCCGACACGTAGTCCTTGGCCGCGGTGCGTTGCGGGCCGTGGACCAGGCCGATGTCGATCGCGGCGTGGGCGCGCAGGAATTCGATATTTTCCTGGCGCGGGCGTTGCGCCTTGTAGCCCTCGATGCAGTGTTGTGTGCCTTGTGCGCGCAGCTCGACGGCCCGCAGGCGCAGGCGCTCTACGGTCTGGAGCATGTCGGGCTTGTCCCCGTGGTGCTGGGCCAGCCCGGCCGCCACCGTTTCCAGGCGTTCGGCCTGGTGCACGAGCATGTCGCGCCAGTCCTGGGGGTTGAGTTCATCGCGGCGCGAAGGGTCGCTGAGTTTCTTTTTCTGGAACTCGATGGAGCGCTCGATAGCCGGCACTTCCTCCAGCAGCCGTTGCGCCTGGCTGCGCAAGGTCGCCAGCGCCGGCACCTGGGTGGGCTTGGCGGGTGGGGTGGGCTTGGCCTCGATGATCTCCACCCAGCCTTCCTGGGGCTGCTCCATGAAACGCCCACTGATCTGCTGGGTGATGGGATTGCGGGTCACAATGGTGGGGAAGGGTAGGTCGCGTTGGGCCGGTTCCAGATCGCCCACCAGGGCCCCCTTGTCCCGTGACTTGAACACGCGCTTGGTCCTTGACGGTGCCCGTACCGGCTTGAAGGCGCCCGGTTGGGGCGGGAGGAACTCATCTTCACGCAACAACGCAGCCAGATCAGCCTCGGCGCTGTCACGCACGGTGTACAACCGCTCGATCAATAGCGGCATATACCGTGGGTGGGCCAGGGGCGAGTCGAGCTCCAGCAGGCTCTGATAAATCTGCAGGCGCCGGTTGTAGTGCTGGATCAGGTTGGTCAACACCTCCTTGCGCTCGGTGGAGGTGAACCCCTCGGTGGTCAGCAGGTCCAGGTGCGAGTCTTCCAGGGACGACAACGAGGATTGCAAGTGGTCATGGCGCTCCAGGAAGTACTGTTCCTGGGGCGTGGTGGCCGCAACCGTCTGGTCAATGCTCAAATCGGTCAGCACATCCAGGGATTCGAGGGTGGCGTTGAGGCGGTTGTAGAAGCGGCGCTTGGGATGACCATTGAGGTATTTGAGGCGTTGCGCAGGGCCGGTCTTCAAGCGCGCGGCCATCTCCTCCAGGGTGTTCTCGATGGCAAGCATTGCCTGGGCATGACGCTCGGAAACCGCAAAATTAGTCTCCAGCAGGTCTTTGACATAGTGCACCGCCGCCGTATCGTGCGCCGTGCCTTGCAGTTCGATCAGCGATTCGCCGTGCTCGGAGACAAAGCTTGCCAGATACAGGGAGGCCAGTTGGCTGACGCGTATCTCATCGGTGGCCAGCATCGACTGGTATTGCTCCACGCACTGGCCCTCATAGTCGAAGTGGCTGTCAACGGCCTTCATCTGCCCGTAGGCCTCGATCAGCAGGCGTCGTTGTTGCAGCAACTGGGCGGCGGCCTGGTCAAAGCGCTCCTGAAAGGCCTGGAACCCGGTCCTGGCCCAGGAGCGTTGTGCCACGCTGTTGCGGTGTTCGGCCACCCGCGCCGGGTCGTCAGGGGCACTGCGCAAGCGGTTGCGGGCCTCGCCCAGGGCATTGTGGGCGGTCTCGAACTTCAGTCGGGCAGCCTCCAGCACCCGGTCGATGGGTTGCAGGCGTTTGATCAGGGCGCTGACCTCGTCACTGATGCGATTGATCTCATCCGAGGCCTGGGTGCGTTGCTGAGCGATTTGCGCCAGCTTGGCCTTGAACCGGTTCTTCGGCCCACCACCGCGCAGTTTCAGGCCCAGATCCAGGACCCAGTGGCCTTGGGCATTACGCGTGAGCGCGAACCCAGGATGTTGCGGTTTTTGCGGATGGATCAGGGACACTTCGCCCAGGTCCGGCACGATATTCACCCGAAACAGCAGGCCGGCCACCGAGGCGTGCCACTGTTGATCGATGCGGTACAACCCTTTGAAATCACCGATCTCCAGGGGCAACGGGGCCGGCACCGGCCAGGGTACATGCAGCTCGCGCAAGGCATCGAGCAGGCGGCGGCGGCTGCTGTCGCGCGCGTTGGAGTGGACAAAATCCACCAGGGTCTGGTCGCCGGCCGGTGGTTCGGCGGGCAGGCCCACCGGGCCCAGCTCGATCGGGATGGCCGGCTGGGTCGCGCCCGCCGGGCGGCGTAGCGCTGCGAGGGTCAGCGGCAAGGGCGGCTCGCTGTCGTGCGCCAGCCATTCAGGGGGGCGAGAGGCTACATGCAACAGAATCAGGCCGATATTGAGCAGCACATCGACCCAGGCCAGCTCCCTCGCGGCGTCATCCTCGCCTTGCAGGGCCGCGATATCGTGCCGCAGGCTGACCGCCAGTTGCACCATCCAGCCTGCAACCATCGCCGGCCCGCGCAGCAGCGGCAACAGCAAGGCGTTGAACAGCAGCCAGCCACCTTCGAGCAGCACCGCCCAGCGGCTTTCGGTATTGGACACCGCGTCCCGGTCGGCCAGGTCCACCAGCGCCCGGGCATTGCTGCCGTACAGGTACTGGGTCAGGTTGCCGGTGGCCAGGGACTGGGCCAGGGACCCGGGGATTTGCCCACCGTTGGTGTCCTGCGCCAACTGTGCCGGGGGCGGCGCGGGCCACTGCACGGTGTCGTCGCCCTGGCCGAAACGCAGGATATGCGGGCTATGGAAACCGCCGTGGCTGTAGATCGGCCGGGCCTTGTCCGACATCCAGGCCAGCACGCTGTCTTGCAAGGCCCCGGGCGCGGCGATGGCATCGAACAGGGCCGCGCGCTGGCTGAATTGCTGCAACGCGTCCTGGTACAGCGGGCGGTAGAGAATCGCCGGCCCGGCGTCGATATCCCGGGGCTCGATGATAAATATATTGCTGACGATATCCGGCAGCGCCCCGGGTTTGCGGGCGAAGGCCAGCGGGCGGATCACGATGTCCTGGGCATCCACCTCCCGCAGCGGCGCGCTGCGGTGCAGCACGGCCTTGACGTAGCGATAACCGAGGAAGGTGAACCCCTGTTGCCCGCGTATTGCCAGTTCCAGGGCCTGGCGTGGCAGTTGCACGGCCAGTTCGTCGCCGAACAGCACCTCGCGCCGGCGTATCCCGGGGCCGTCCCCCAGCAGTAGTTCGCGGATTTTCTGCGGATAGTGTTGGCCAACGTCCACCTGGCGGATCAGCCCGGGGGTGCTATGGAACAGGCCTTTTTCCCCGAGTATGTAGTCCTCGGTCAGCCAGTCCGGGACGGCCGCCCCCGATGTGTCCCGAAGGGTTAGCCGGCCCTGTGGCGCCGCAGCCAGGTTGTTGATGGCCAGTGCCGTCAGGCTCATGCGCACCGGGGCCAGGTAGCCGCTGTGGATGTCACCGACCGGGACATGGAAGGTCAGTTCCAGGTTGTCCGGTTCCACGCTGGACTCGGGGTGGTCACGGCGCATCTGCTCGCGCAGGGTGCGGGTGGTAAAGGCCTGCAGGTTCTCGACGCCGTCCAGAAAGGACGCACCTTCGGTTTTGCGTTGCAGGCGCGCCTGTTCCAGCAGCTCTTGGCGATAGGCAAAGCGCTGTTCGGCGCTGGCCGCCTGCAGCCAGGACGGTAACGCTGCCTGGAGGGCGGGCTGGTGCGTCGGGTCTGGCGCGGGGGCGGCGCGCAAGGCGAGTGCCGGGTCGGTGGCCTCGGCGAACTGCTGCTCCAGGGCGCGTACGCCCTCGGCGGCCGGCAGTTGGATGGCTTGGAGGTCGTCCAATTGCTGGTTGAGCAGCAGGGCGGCCTGGGTATCGAAGAGATTGCCATCGGGTTCGTAGCGCTTGACCACGACTTTGTCGACCTGCAAGCGGCTGGCCAGGCGTTGGCCCCAGGCCTGGGTGAACGCCTCCAATGAAGCATACGGCTCCACATTGCCCGAGGCCTGGCACAGCAGGATCCGAGGGCCTTGTACCAACAGCAGGTCGGTGCTCAACAGGCGGGCATCGCTGCCCGGGCTGACGACGCAAGCCTCCAGGCAGTAGGCGTACACGATGCCCGCAGGCCCGGCCAGGCGCTCGCGCCGGTCAGGTTGGCGGGTCAGGTCAAACAGCATGTCCCGGGTTGGGCCTGCCGGCAGCAGGCTTGCGGTGCTTTTCAGGTTATCGGCCAACAGGTCGCCGAGCCATTGCCAGCGGCTGGCGCGGGTGTCTGCGCTGAGGTTCCAATAGTTCGTCAGGGCCTGCTGGAAAGCGATCGGCAGGGTAAAGGGCAGGTCCACGATCAACCGTTCAATGACCGCCATGTCCGGTTCGCGCGGGCCATTGGCTTCATAGGTCAGGCGTGAGGGTGGCTGCTGGGAGAGAAAGCTGCGGCGTTCGTCGATGACCTGGGTCAGGTTCAGGGGCGTGCCATTGCCCAGGTGGTCGAGGACCACATCGCTCAAGCGCCTGAGGTCCCAGCCGCGTTTTTGGTTGGGGGTCGCCAGCTTGACGGTGGACAGGTCCAGGGCCAGCGCCGGGAACTGTTCCAGCAGGCGTTCCTGCAGGTGGTGTTCGACCACCTGACGCAAGGTCGGGCGATCGGCGAATTGGCGGGCGACGGCCAGGGCCGGGGTGTTGCTGCGGTGAGTGAACAGCAATGGGCCAGGGGGTGGGGCGGGTAAAGTGTCGGGCATAAGAGGTTCCGTTCTGCGCGATGGGGTTCTCCCGCAGAATGGCAAGCCGCTGGGGCCGCAGTGTGGTAGCCGGTTATCGCGACACGACGGCGACCACGGTTTGGCCTATCATCAACGTTTTTCCACTGATGAATGATCCTGATGACTGCTGCTACCCTGGCCACTGAACTTGCAACCAGCGACATGCTCGTAATCGATGGGCTGCATGCCTTTGATTTCACCTTCGATGATCGGCAGTTACTGATCAAGAGCATGGACGGTCGGGCCGAGAAACGCTGGACGTTCAGCATCGCCCAGGTGCAGGCCGCGACGTTCGATGAAACCTTGCAAAGCTGGACCCTCAGCGGTGACTCGGGCGAGCACCGCCTGGTGTGCCTGAGCGCCATCACTGGCAGCAACGAAGACGAGGACGACGAACATGCTGATGCGTAAATTCTGGCCCCTGCTGATGGCCGGCAGTGTCGGCGCGATGTCGGCCCAGGCCGCGCCGCTCGAGACCTTTGCACTGCTGGTGGGCAGCTACACGGCAGGTACCAGCGAAGGTATCTACCGCCTGCAGTTCGACAGCCGTACCGGCCAGTTCAGCGGCGCGCCGGTGCTGGCGGCCAAGGCGCAGAACCCGTCCTGGCTGACCCTGTCCCAGGACCAGCAACACCTGTTCGTGGTCAATGAAAACGGCCCCGGCCAACAAGACCCGGTGGGGCGCGTGAGCAGCTACCGCATTGACCCGGCCAACCAGCAACTGACCCTGGTCAACCAGGTGCAGAGCCTGGGCAACGAACCCACCCATTCCAGCCTGGCCGCCGATGGGCGCTACCTGTTTGTCGCCAACTATTCGGTGTTGGAAGATCCGGGCGGCAGCCTGGCCGTCCTGCCGGTGGATGCCGCAGGCAAGCTGTCGCCGCCGGTGCAACTGAGCGCGCACCCGGCCAGCCGGGTCAACCCTGAGCGCCAGGCGTCCAACCACGTGCATTCAGTGGTGTCGTCACCCGATGGCAAGTACGTGTTTGTGCAGGACCTGGGGGCGGACAAGGTCTTTGCCTACCGCTACGACCCCAAGGCCAACCACGAACAGCCGCTGACCCCGGCTGATCCGGCTTTCGTGCAGTTACCGCCGGGCAGTGGCCCGCGCCACCTGTTGTTCAGCGCCGATGGCAAGCATGCCTGGCTGACCACCGAGATGAGCGCGCAGGTTGCGGTGTACGACTACCAGGACGGCAGGCTGACCCAGCGCCAATTGGTGGACTTTGCCGCTGGGCAGCCGCTGTCGGACAAGGCTGGCGCTGCGCTGCACGCTTCCAGCGATGGCAGGTTCCTCTACGTCAGCAACCGTGGCACCGCCAACCAGATCGTGGTGTTTGCCATTGATCCTGCCACCGCGCAGCTCACAGAGATCCAGCGCCGCACGGTGGAAGGCGACCATCCCCGTGAGTTCAGCCTCGACCCGAGCGGCAAGTTCTTGCTGATTGCCAACCAGAAGAGCAACCAGATTGTGGTGATCGCGCGTGACACCCAGACCGGTCAACTGGGCAAAACCGTACAAAAACTGCCGATTGATGCCCCCAGCGACCTCAAGTTCCTGGTGCGTCAATAAGCCACAGGCCCCGCCGTGCGGGGCCTGACTCCTTGTATCAATCCCAGTGATAACGGCTACTGTTTCAAAGCATTTCAGCCAGCCGGAACCCAGGCGTAAGTTTGCTCCAAGGCCTTCACAAGCCATCCAGCCAACTGAACACAAGGGTTACCGCCATGAACTTCAATCTCTTCTCGATCATCGCTGCCTCCGCTGTTTCCGCCACCGTGGCCTTGCCAGCCAGCGCCAGCGTGGAGATCAGCAGCAAAAAATCCAGCACCAGCGCCTACACCCAGAAATACCTGCAACAGAGCGCCAACTTCTATGCCGCCCTGGATCACAAGACCCAAGGCTGACACGCCAAGGCTGCACCGTGGCTACGGGTTTTTGGCCATGGATTGGACAAACAGCGGCGACGCCAAAAACCGCTCCAGCCACTGCTGCAAGTGCACATAAGGCGTCGTTGCAAACCACTCCCGGTCCACATGGGCAAACTGGCGCACAAACGGCGCCAGCGCCACATCCGCCAGGCTCAGGTGATCGGCCAGCAGGTAGTCGCGCTGCGTCAGCAATCCTTCAAGCTTGCGCAAAAACACCTCGCCCTCGGCCCGATAGTGTTCCATCGGCTGCTCCGGGTAGCGCTCGGCGTATTTGTAGCGATTCAAATGCTCCTTGAAGGCCTGGTCATTCTCGGCAATCAACGCTGCCATCAGCCCCTGCGCCGCCGGATCCTCCTTGAGCAGCCAATCTTCGGGATCATGCTGCGCCAATGCCCAGCCCATGATCGCCAGGCTCTCGTCGAGCACCTGGCCGCCCACACTCAACACCGGCACCGTGCCCTTGGGCGAAAGCGCTAACATCTGCGCCGGCTTGGCCTTGAGGCTGACTTCGACCACCTGCACCGCCACCGCGCAATAGCGCAGGGCCATCCGCGCGCGCATGGCGTAGGGGCAGCGGCGAAACGAATACAACACCCCTTCGCTCATTTCACCTCCAGGGTGCTCAACCCATTGCCCTGGCGCTTGACCTGGATCTGCACCGGAATTCGTTCGTGCATTTCCTGTACGTGGGAAATCACCGCCACCTTGCGCCCCTGGGCCTGCAAGCCGTCGAGGGCGTCCATGGCCAATTGCAGGGATTCGGGGTCCAGGCTGCCGAAGCCTTCATCGATAAACAACGACTCGATCTTCAGCGTGCTGGAGGCCATCGACGCCAGCCCCAGGGCCAGTGCCAGGGAGACGAGGAACGTCTCGCCGCCGGACAGCGAATGCACCGAGCGCAGTTCATCGCCCATTTCCGTGTCCAGTACCAGCAGGCCCAGCATGCTGCCGCCGCGCTTGAGGCGGTAGCGGCGCACCAGTTGGCGCAGTTGCACGTTGGCGTGGTGTACCAGCAGGTCGAGGTTGTAGGCCTGGGCGAACTTGCGGAACTTGTCGCCGGTGGCCGAGCCGATCAGTGCATCGAGCCGCGCCCAGCGCTGCCACTCCTCATAGGCCTTGGCGGTGGTGAGCGCCAGGCTCTGGTTGGCGTCCTGGCGCCGCTGGTCTTCGGCTTGTTGCGCGCGCAGTTCGGCGCAGTGTTTTTCGCCGCCAAGCAGTTGCTGGTTCAGCTCGGCCAGGGCGCTGTCCAGCTGTTCGGCGTCAAGGTTGCCGTTGTGCAGGGCCTGGTGGTCCTTGAGGCGTTGCTCGCGTTCTTGCAGCAGGACCTTGGCCTGTTCGATGGCTTTTTCGCTGTGCTGTACCTGCTGGCGCAGTTCGCTGACCCCAGCCTCGTCGAAGGCCAGCAGATGTGCCAGGCCTGCGTCGTCGAGCTGCGGATGCTGGGCGCGCCACTCGCTGATACGGCTGTGCAACGCCTGGAGTTCGCTGTCCAGGGCTTGCTGGCGCTCCTGGCGGGCCTTGAGGTCGGCGGCCAGTTGGATCAGTTCGCTGCGGGTGTCCTGCAACTGTTGATTGGCCTGGGTCTCGCTGTGACGGGCCTGTTCCACGGCCTGTTCGAGCTGCTGCTGCCAGTGCTCGGCGCTGGCATGTGTGCCCAGCAGGGCGCTGAGTTTTTCCTGGGTGGCCTGCTGTTGCTGGGTCAACTCGGCCAACTGCTGGTGCTGCACGGCCAATTGTTGCTGGCGATGCTGCTGGCGGTCCTGTTCTTTTTCGATGGCTTGCTGGCGCTGTTGCTGCTCGGCCAGTTCATCCTTCTGGTAGCCAAGCTGCTCCAGGCGCTGGCTGATCTGCTGGTCCAGCAGCATGAACGTCGCCGCCGGCTGCGTGCGCAGGCCTTCGAGGGTCTCGGCCGGGAGCAGGCTGGCGAAAGCATTGAGCTCTTCGTCCAGGCGCTCGCGGTCGCTGGCCAGTTCCCGTTGCTGGTCGATCAACTGCTGGCGGGCTTGCTGGCTGGCATCCTGGGCGGCTTGCAGCTGTTGCTGCAGGCGCCCGGCATTTTGTTGCAGGTTGAGCAGGGCGCCCTGGCGCTGTTCGTCCTGGGTGATGCTCTGGCTGAGCTGGCCCAACTGCTGCGCCAGCCAGGCACTGCGTTTGCCGCTGTCCTGGTTGAACAGCGCGGCGCTCAGTGGGTGGGCCTCGAGGCTCGGCGCCAGGCCCTGGAGCTGGGTCGCCAACTGCTCTTGCTGTTGCAGGAATTCTTTTTGCTGGGCGATCAAGCCGCCGACTGCAGCGCGCAGTTCGGTGAGCGTTTCCTTGAGGGTGTCGACCGCTTTCTGCGCATTGGCTTCTTCGCTTTCATCATGGCGCGTGAGGCTGTGCAACAGGGCTTCGGGCTGGTGATACGGATGCTCGACGCTGCCGCACACCGGGCAGGGTTGCTCATCCTGCAATTGCCCGCGCAGCTCCTCGACACTGGCGCTGCGTGCCAGCCGCTGGCGTTCCAGTAACTGCTTGGTCACGCTCAGGGTCTGCTCGGCCACTGTCAGCTCGGCCTTGGCTTGCAGGCCGGTCTGGTTCAGTTGCTCGCGCTGTTGCTGGGCACTGGCCTGTCTTTGGGCCAGCTCCTGTTGCTGCTGGTCCAATTGCTGCTGGCTGTCCCACAGCCGCGTCAGGTCTTCGAAGGCCCGTTGCTGCTTGCGATTGTCCTTGAGCAGGCTGTCGAGCAACTGGATCTGTTCGGCCACCGCATGGGGCTCGGCCCCGGCTTCCTGATACAGCAACTCCAGGGCCGTGCGTTGCTGGGTCCATTGCTCGCTGGCGCGGTTGGCGCGTTCTTCCAGTTGCGGCAGTTCGGCCTGGCCCTTGTTCAGGCGATTGCCGATCAGCATCAGTTGTTGCAGACGGTCGCGGTAGGCGTTCCAGGCGTCGCTCAAGGGCGCGAGGGTGGCGCTGCGTTCCAGTTGCGCCGCCAGTTGTTGCAGGCGGCTGGCAACCTGTTGCTGCTGGGTGTGCAACGTGTCGAGCGCGGCTTGGCCTTCGGTGCAGGCGGCTTGCCCCAGTTTTTGCTGTTCACTGCTTTGGGCCAGCTCGCGGGTCAGGCGGGCGAGGCTGCTTTGTTCCTCGAAGGCCTGGCGCAGCAACGGCACGGCTTCGGTCTGCTGTTGCAAGGCGGCGGCCAAGGCGCTGTGTGCGCTGGCTTGCTGCTGTTGCAGTTGCTCCTGGCGTGCGTGCAGGGCGGTTTGTTGCTCAAGGTGCTGGCGGATCTGCGCGGCCAGGGGCTCCAATTGGCCGTTCAGTTCGCTATGCCGCGCAAAATGATGACGCTGCGGCGCCAGTTGCTCCAGGCGGCTCAAGTCCAGGCGTTGCGGGCCCTGGGTGTGCCATGCCTGCTCGGCCTGTTGCAATTGCTCGGCCGCACTGTGTTGGCGCTCCTGCCACTCGCGCAGTTCCTTGAGCCAGGTGTGTTGCAGTTCCAGTTGCTTGAGCTGGGCCTGCTGGGTCTTGAGTTGCTGCTGGGCCGCGCTCAATTGTTGATCCAGCTCGGCGCGGGCCTCGGCTGGCAACGGCGTGACGCCAGTGGCCTGGTCTTGCAGCAGCTTGTGGGCTTCCTTGGCCTCCCGCGCCTTGATGAACGCGCGCTGGCCCAACTGGGTGTAGAGCGCGGTGTCGGTGAGCTTTTCCAGCAGCTCGCTGCGCTCGTTATCGTTGGCCTTGAGAAAGGCGCTGAACTCACTTTGCGCCAGCAGCACCGCACGGGTGAACTGTTCAAAGTTCAAGCCCAGGGCCAGCTCCAGTTGCGTCTTGTATTCGGTCTTCTGGCTGGCCAGCAGTTGCTCGCTGTCCAGGTCGATCAGGCTTTGCCGGCTGTTCTGCAGCTTGCCGCTGGCCTTGTCGCGGGCGCGATTGGCCTCCCAGCGCGCGCGGTAGCGCCGGCCGCTGACGCCGACAAAGTCCACTTCGGCATACCCGCCGCCGGTACCGCGGCGGATCAGGGTGCGCGGGTCGCCGATGGAGATATCGGTATCGGCATCGGGCATTTTTGCCTGGCCGGTGTCGCCCAGGCGTGGCACGGCGCCAAACAGCGCCAGGCACAAGGCATCGAGCAAGGTACTTTTGCCGGCGCCGGTGGGCCCGGTGATCGCAAACAACCCGGCGCTGGCCAGGGGCTCGGCGGTAAAGTCGATTTCGAACGGCCCGGCCAGGGACGCGAGATTTTTCAGGCGGATGGCGAGGATCTTCATGGCTGTTGCTCCTCGTGTTGCACGTCCTGGAGCAACACGGCGAAATCCTTGAGGGTCTGTTCGTCCACGTCACTGCCATAGCTTTCCTGCCAGGCGCGGCTGAACAATTCCTGGGGCGTGAGCTGGTCGAGTTCGATCAACGGCTCATCGCCTTGGTCCTGACGCGCGCCGCTGCCGGCGTACTCGGCGGCGATGCGCACCAGGCGCACGGCCTTGCCCAGCAGGGCGTTTTCCACTTGCTGGCGCAGGTCAGGCTGGGGTTCGTCGAGGCGCACGCGCACCTCCAGCCAGGGCTGGCGCTGGGTGTCGGCCAGCAGATCGACGTCGGGCAACTGCGCCAGTTGCTTGAGGATCTCGGCCAGGGGCGCGGCGTCCAGGCGTTGCAGATGCACGGCGCGGGGGATCAGGCGCGGTTCGACGCTGACCAGGGTTGCACCGTCCAGTTGCACGTCGAGGATCTGGTGTTGATAGCCGATTTCGGAAAATGACAGCGGGATCGGCGAGCCGCAATAACGGATGCGTTCCTCGCCATTGACCCGCTGGGGCTTGTGCAAGTGGCCGAGGGCGACATAGCTGACACTGGCATCGAACAGACTGGCCGGCAGCGCTTCGGCATTGCCGATGATCAGGCTGCGCTCGGAGTCTTCCGACACCGAGCCACCGGCCATATGTGCGTGGCTGATGGCAACCAGCGCCTGGCCCGGTTGGCGCTTGGCGTTGGCTGCGGCGATCAGGCGCTCATGCACCTGGCCGATGCCCTTGAGGTAATCGTCGCCCAACAGCGCACCGGTGACTTCGGCCGGGCGCAGGAACGGCAGCGCCAGGCACCAGCCGGCCACGGCGCCGGTTTTGTCCGGCAGGGCAATCAGCAAGCGCTCCACATCCAGTTGCCCGTCATCCAGCCACAGCACCCGGCCCAGGGCATGGGTACGCAAACGCCGCATCAATGGCGCCGGCAGCTCAATGCGCGAGCCGGAGTCGTGGTTGCCGGCGATCATCACAACGGTCAGGTCGGGGTTCTGTTCATGGGCGTTGATGATGAAGTCATACAGACGCTCCTGGGCCTTGAGGGGCGGGTTGACCGTATCGAAGATATCGCCAGCGATCAGCAGCACATCGGGGCCGTGCAGCTTGATCTGGCCCAGCAGCCAGTCGAGGAAACAAGCGTGCTCGAAGTCGCGTTCCTGGCCGTGGAGGTTTTGGCCCAGGTGCCAGTCGGAGGTGTGAAACAGACGCAAGGCGAACTCCGTGGGGAATAGGTAAAGGAGCGGAGTTTACCTGTAAATGGTAACGAGGCGCCCAAGATCAAGAACCGAGCGCGAAGCTGCATCCTTTGTAGGAGCTGGCTTGCCGGCGATGGCGCTGGATCAGCCAAGACATTTATTGGCTGATACACCGCCATCTCTAACGCATGGCCTTCGCATCCACGCAGGCTGCGTGTGGAAGGTCAATGGGGTTTGAGGCAGTCGAGCGCACGGTCGGCCAGGATTTTCGCCTTGTCTATCAAGTGCTCGGTGGCGCCTGCCATGTGCCGTTGATTGCCGGTCAGCCCTTGGGTGGTGCCGGCTGCGGTGGCGGCTGCGCAGCGCAGCAGGTCACTGATTTGGGCAAGGGCGTCTTCAAAACTGAGGTCTTGATGCACGGTGAAGGAAGGGGGCGAGGCGGGTTGTAGGTAGTGGCTCAGGGCGCGGTCAAATATTTCGCGGTCGGGGGTGAAGCGGGGTGGGTCGGGGACGATTTTGTTCATGCATAAGCTCCTACTGAAAAGGGAGCCATCCCGATGTCGGTCTCACTCGACAAAAAGGTGGCAGCTATGTGCAGGGTGAGAATACCGGACAGTAGGACTCCGGCCAGACCGAAGTCTGCCCGCACACAGCCGCCATAGAACATGGTAATGACGGTAGTGGCGCTTGGCGCCTACTGGTTGGCAGGTTCTCACACCCGATCGCTGATGCTCAGCGAAGGAGCGAAGGCTAGCCAGTGGACTGTGCAGGCGCAAGGCCGAAGGATTGTCTAGGAAACGTCCTGCAAATTAAAGGGATATGGATTGCTGGCCTTTAACAATCTGTGACGATCCCTCCAACGCCAGAGCGCGAAGCTGCATTCCCCTGTGGGAGCTGGCTTGCCTGCGATGGCGCTGGGTCAGCCAACACATTTATCGACTAATACACCGCCATCGCAGGCAAGCCAGCTCCTACAGCTGAGTTCACCGTCGGTACAGAGTGGGCGGTTACTTGGGATACAGCGGCGGCAAGCTGGTGCTGTCGGCCACCGGGGCCTGTTCGCGTTCGGCCATGGGAATGGCCTTGACTGCCCGCCACAACTCTTCGCCCTGCCAATACTGGCCGCTTTCGCTATAGAGCGCGCCGTTCAACCCATCCAGGGCATCGGACAGCGGCACAAACCGCGCCGCCATCTCTGCCAGGGTTTCCGGTTGCTGGCGTGCCCAGGCGTCCAGCGCCTGGCGCGTGGCCTGGGGGTCGTTGGCTTGGCTCGCACGCCGCAGGTCGTCGAGCAAGGTGCGGGGGCTGGGCCCGGTCTGGGCGGCGCGTTGGATCGCCGGGCGGGAGCGGGCGCGCCACCACAGGCCGAAGCCGAGCAGGGTGGTGCAGGCGAGGAACAGGCTGGTGAGCTGCCAGATCCACAGGCGGCCATCGTCCGGTGCGGTGATCACGGTGGGGGTGGCCGGGGTGTCGACCACCAGGCTCGGGTTGACCGCCACCTGCAGGGTGCGGGCCGGCAGGCTGGTGCGCTCCAGGTGGTCTTCGTGGGTGTTCCACCACACCACTTCCACGGCGGGCAATTCCAGGGCGCCGGCGCGGTTGGGTACCAGGGCTTCGCGGTCTTCACGGCTGCCGATCACCCCGCGCTCGCTGTTCTGGTTGCTCAGCACCGGCTGGTCGGGGTAGCGCCGCAGGCCGGCGATTTCGGTGCTGGGCAGCGCGGGCAACTGGGCGCTGGCCAGGCCTTCGGCCTTGAGGGTAAGGATGCGGGTCAGGGAGTCGCCGACCTGCACGTTTGTAGGTTCCGGGTTCCAGCTTTCGCCCAGGCTCAGGCTGCGCGCCGGCAGCCAGGGGGCGTCCGCTGGATAGAGCGCAGGCTTGGGCTTGACCGTGAGGGGGATCTCGGTGGAATTGACATGCAACAGCTTGCCGGGCCTGGGCGCCTGGGGCGCGGTGCCCTGGGCCGGGCGTGGTTCGACCATGGTGGCGCTGAACATTTGCGCGGGGATCAGCAGTTGCCCGCTGTGCTGCGGGTAGATCCCATAACGCATTTCGATCACGCCATGGCGCACGCCGTTGATGACTTTTTCATAGGTGCGCGAATCACCCACTGGCTCGACGCGCGCGTCAGACAACTGCAAGGGCGTAAGGACGCTGTCGTCATACAGCGCCACCGAATGGTAGATACGCACGGTCAGCAGGGCCTGGGCCTGCACATATACGCTGTCCTCATCGAGGCTGGCTTCGATGAATACTGGTTCGAGCTGGTTGTCGCTGTCCTGGCCGAGGGTTTCGTCCACTTGCAGGCTGATCGGCTGGGTCTTGAATTCGCCCAGTTGCAGCGCTGGGATCACCACAGTGCCGGTGGTCTTGGGCTGCAAGGTGATGATCCAGCGGGTGGTGGCGTGGTTGCTGCCGTCGAGGGTGGTGAGCTGGTTGATCTGGCGGGTGCCGCGTACGTCGAACAGCGGGTCGAGGGGCGACAGGTCCGGCTTGCCGAACTGGGTAACGTCATCGGACTCGATTGTCAGCTCCACCGTTTCCCCGGAATTGACGCGGCTGCGGTCGATACTGGCGGCCAGGTCGGCCGCCTGGGCGTGACCGGCCCACAGCGCTAGCGATAAGACAAATGGGGTGCAGCGGCTCATCGAGTCTTGTCCTGATGTTGTTGCTGTTCGTACCAGAATTTGCGTCGCAACAACTCTCCGGGGTTGTCCGGGATCTGTCGCAGCCATTGTTCCAGGGCCTGGCGGTGCTCCTCGTCGAGGTTGGCATCCGCCGGGCGCAAGGGCGGCGTGGTGGTCTGTTCGTCGCCCAGTTCGCTGCCGGGTACTTCGTTGTTGCCCGCGGTGGGCGGGGTGCCGGTTTGTGTCTCGCCGGTGCCCGCCTGGCCTGCGCCCTGGGGCGATTGCTCGCCGCCGTTGGTTTGCTGGCTGTTGTCGCCTGGTTGCGCAGTTTGGCCGGGTTGGGGGGATTCGTCATCCTCGTTTTTTTCGGGGGCTGGCGGCTCGGGCTCCGGTTCTTCAAGGAGCAGGCGTTCCACCAGAGCTTTGTTTTTCAGGGCCGGCTGCAGGTCGGGCTGGGCTTCCAGGGCCTGTTCATAGGCGTCTATCGCGGCTTCCAGCTCGCCGGCGCGGGCCAGGGCATTGCCTCGATTGTAGTGGGAGTAGGCGTCACTGCCCTCGGCAAAGCGCCGGGCCGCCTCGGCGTAGTTGCCCGCTTCATACAGGGCCACACCTTGCCATTGTGGGTTCTCAAAGTGTTCGGCGGCTTCGGCCGGGCGTTTGTGCTTGAGCAGGTACTGGCCTTGTTGGTCGGGGCGCAGCCACAGGTCATCAAAGCTGAACGCATAGCTTGGTTGCGGCGCCGCCAGCAGTAGCAGCGGCAGGCAGAACAGCCAGCCACGGCGCCCGGCGCAGGCGGCGAGCAGCAGCAGGGGCAGCAAAAACCAGTAACCCTGGTCGGCCCAGGTATCCAGTTGCAGGCGCTGGCCGTCGTCGCGCAGGTTTTGCGGGCCGTCCAGCAGGCCCAGGCTGCGCAGGTCTTTGTCGTCCAGGCGGGCCTGACGATAGCGGCCGCCCATTTCACTGGCGAAGGCCTTGAGCGTCGGGCTGTCCAGGCGCGGGATCAGGATCGCGCCTTGTTCGTCCTTGAGGAACTCGCCGCTTTCCTGAGTCACCGGCGTGCCTTCACGGCTGCCAATGCCCAGGATCGACAGGCTCGGTGCCTGCCCTTGCAGCAGCAGGCGAATGCCCTGGCGCTCCTGCTTGGACAGCGACGAGCCAATCAACAACAGGCGACCCTGGCCCAGGCCGCCGTGCTTGAGCAGGCCCAGGGCTTTTTCCACAGCGAGGTCAGCGCGATGGCCGGCCTCGGGCATGATCGACGGGCGCAGGGCTTCCAGCAGGTTGCGGCTGGTGGCCAGGTCGTCGGACAGCGGCACCAGTGTGTGGGCGCTACCGGCATACACAACGATGGCGGTCTGCGCGTCACTGCGCGCCTGCAGCAGGTCCACCAGCTTGCGCCGTGCCTGCTCCAGGCGGTTGGGCGGGCTGTCGGTGGCGAGCATCTCGGGGGTCAGTTCCAGCAACACCACCAGCGGGTCGGCGGGTTTCTGGCTGATCTGCTCGACCCGTTGCCAGCCTGGGCCGAGCAAGGCCAGCAGGGCCAGCAGCCAGGCCAGGCCCAGCAGCAGCCACGGCGATTTGCTCTCCCGGCCATTGCCGCCACTGAGCAGGGCCGCGTGGAAGGCCGGCGGCAGGATCATCTGCCAGCGCCCGGCGCGTTTTTGCCGATGCCACAGTTGCCACAGCAACCAACCGAGCACGGGCAGTAGCAACAACCACCAGGGACGGAACCAGTGCGGCCATAAAGCGATCATCGACGCCTCCGCAAACGCAGGCGTTGAAGGCGTTGGCGCCATTGTGGGTGCTGTTGCAGGAAATGGCCCTTGGTCGAGAGTTTATTAAGCAGCCGTTGCAAGGCGTTATCCGGCCAGCGTTCCTGGATCACCAACAGCAGGCTGAGAAACAGCGCCAGCGCCAGGGGCCCGCTATACAACGCCTGGGCCGGGCGGGCCTGGGTCGGCTGTTGCGCCACCGGCTCCAACTGGTCGAGGGTTTGCTTGATCGCTTGCAGCTCGGCACCGTCATGGGCGCGGAAATATTGCCCGCCGGTCGCCGCGGCGATGGCCTTGAGCGCCGGCTCGTCCAGATCCAGGCTGGGATTGAGGCCGAGCATGCCCAGGGTCCCGGTCTGTTCGGGGTTGGCGCCAATGCCGATGGGGTAGATCTTCACGCCTTCTTCGGCGGCCAGGCGGGCGGCGGTCAGTGGGTCGATTTCGCCGCCGTTGTTGGCGCCGTCGGTGACCAGGATCAACACCCGGCTTTGTGCCGGGCGTTGCCGCAGGCGCTTGAGGGCCAGGCCGATGGCGTCGCCAATCGCGGTATTTTTTCCGGCAATGCCGATGCGCGCCTCGTCCAGCCAGGTGCGCACGGTACGCCGGTCGAAGGTCAGCGGCGCTTGCAGGTAGGCCTGGCTGCCAAACAGGATCAGGCCCACGCGATCGCCTTCGCGGCTTTCGAGAAAGTCCCCCAGCAGGTGCTTGACCAGGCTCAGGCGGCTGACGTCTTCGTCCTGCCATTGCATATCGGGGAAGTCCATGGAGCCCGACACATCCACCGCCACCAGCAGGTCGCGGCCGCTGGCGGCAATCGGCAGCGGCTCGCCGAGCCATTCCGGGCGCGCGGCGGCGGTCAGCAACAACAGCCATAGCACCACGAACGGCGCTTGTTGCCGCCAACCCGGCAGATTGATGCGCGCACGGCGCCGGGCCAGGCCTTCGAGGTCGCCCAGGAAGCTGACCTTCAACGCCGGCTCGCCGCTGTCGGCCACTGGCAGGATCAGGCGCATCACCCACGGCAAGGGCAACAGGGCAAAGACCCACGGCCAGGCGAACTCAAACATGTTTGCGAATCCAGGTGTCGACCGCTTGCGTGAGGCCGGCGATGGCCTTGTCGTCGAGTTTGCATTCGGGTTTGTAGGCGCCTTCCACCAGGACCATCCAGCGCGTCAGGCCGGCCGCCGGGCAGCGGTTGTCAAGAAAGGCCAGCCATTTGCGCCCGTTGAGGGTGTGGCTCTGGCTGTAGGGGTAGTCGTTGCGGCACAGGCGTTTGAGCAGGCCATTGAGCTGCTGCAGCCAGGCGCCGGCCGGTGCGCCATCGTAGGGTTTGGGCATCAGCGCCAGCTCCGCGAGGGCGGCGATACGCAGAGGGTCCAGCGGTTGCTCGGCCCGGGCCAGCGGGCGTTTGCCGGGCAGAAAGCGGCGCAGCCACCACACGCCCCAGCCCGCCAGGGGGATCAGCACCAGCAACAGCCACCAGCCCGGCGCCGGTGGCCAGAAACCAATGGCCGGCGGGGCGATCAGCGGTTGCAACGAGTCCAGGCTGCTCATGGCTTTTTCACCGGGCGCTGGGGGTTGAGGTATTCACGTAGCTGCTCGACCATTTCGCTCTGGGTACTCAATGGCATCAGCAGCACCCGCAGCTTCTGCGCGAGCAGTTCCCAACGGGCGATGCGGGCTTCGGCCTGGGCCTTGTAGGCCTGGCGCAGCTCGAAGTTCAAGGTGTCGATTTCCAGTTGTGCGCCGCGCTCGGCAAAACGCAGCAGGCCGGCGGCGGGGAGGGCGTGGTCCAGCGGATCTGAGACCGGCAGCAGCAGCAGGTCGCAATGGCGCGACAGCAGGCTCAGTTGCTGCTCGGCGCCTTCGGTCAGGGCGCGTTCATCGCAGATCACGATAACCAGGCTGCCGGGGCGCAGTACCTCGCGGCCACGGCGCAGGGCCATGCCCAGGGCATCGGCTTCGGGGCGGCTCTCGGTGCTCAGGCTCTGGTTGACCCGCACCAGGCGGTTGAGCAGTTGCAGCAGGCTTTGTTTGCTGCGCCGGGGCTTGATCTCGTAGTGCTCGTTATCCCCGAACACCAGGCCGCCGACCCGGTCGTTGTGCCCCAGCGCGGCCCAGCCGATCAGGCTCGCGGCCTGGGCGGCGAGGACTGACTTGAACATCAGCCCGGAGCCGAAAAACAGCCGGCAGCTTTGCTCGACCATGATAAAGATCGGCCGCTCCCGCTCTTCATGGAACAGCTTGGTGTGCGGCTCCTGGGTGCGGGCGGTGACGCGCCAGTCGATGGTGCGCACATCGTCGCCGGCCTGGTACACCCGCACCTGGTCGAAGTCGACGCCGCGCCCGCGCAATTTGGAATGGTGCAGGCCGATCAGCGGGCTGCGTTGGCTCGGCGTGGAAAACAGTTGCACCTCCCGCACGCGATGCCGCATCTCGATCAATTCGCTGAGGGAAACACGGATTCCATCGCCGGCGTTCATGGGGATCAAGCGACGGCAACGACGTCGAGAATGCGTTGCACCACGCGGTCCTGGTCGATGCCGGCCGCTTCGGCTTCAAAGGACAGGATGATGCGGTGGCGCAGCACGTCGAACAGCACCGCCTGGATATCTTCCGGGCTGACAAAGTCGCGCCCGGCCAGCCAGGCGTGGGCGCGGGCGCAGCGGTCGAGGGCGATCGAGCCCCGGGGGCTGGCGCCGTAGGCAATCCACTCGGCCATTTCCGGGTCGAACTTGGCTGGTGTGCGCGTGGCCATGACCAGTTGCACCAGGTATTCCTCCACGGCATCGGCCATGTACAGGCCGAGGATTTCCTTGCGCGCGGCAAAGATCGCCTGCTGGCTGACCCGCCGTTCGGGCTTGGTCTCGCCGTTGAGCGCTTCGCCACGGGCCTGTTGCAGGATGCGCCGCTCCACGGCGGCATCGGGGAAGCCGATCTTGACGTGCATCAGGAAGCGATCGAGCTGGGCTTCGGGCAGGGGATAGGTGCCTTCCTGCTCGATGGGGTTTTGCGTGGCCATCACCAAGAACAGCGGCGACAGCTCGTAGGTACTGCGCCCGACACTGACCTGGCGCTCGGCCATGGCTTCAAGCAGCGCCGACTGCACCTTGGCCGGGGCGCGGTTGATTTCGTCCGCCAGCACCAGGTTGTGGAAGATCGGCCCTTGCTGGAACACGAAGCTGCCGGTTTCCGGGCGATAGATCTCGGTGCCGGTGATGTCGGCGGGCAACAGGTCGGGGGTGAACTGGATACGATGGAACTGTGCTTCGATCCCTTCGGCAAGCTCTTTGATGGCCTTGGTCTTGGCCAGGCCGGGAGCGCCTTCTACCAGCATATGGCCGTCGGCGAGCAGGGCAATGAGCAAGCGCTCGATGAGTTTTTCCTGGCCGAGAATCTGCGTAGAAAGAAAGGTTCGCAGCGCGAGCAGCGCTTCACGATGTTCCATCGATGACGGTTCCTGGAAAGATGAGCCTGGGGATTGTGAAAAACGCCAAGGCCTGGGGCGCTTACTTTAATGCATTGGAGGGGCTGGCGACTAACGAACCGGGGGGTATTTTTTGCGGCTTACAGCAAAGGCCTGAGGTTTTTGGCGTTGATGAGGGCCCCATCGCGGGCAAGCCCGGCTCCCACAGGTGGGAGCGGGCGTGTCAGGTCGCCCCATCGCTGCGATGGCGATTTAGCCGCCGCCAGTCAAAGCGTGCGGATGTAAGTGCCAGTGCCCTTGAGAATGTTCTGCAAGGTTTCTTCTACCTCGGCCATGTCCGACTCGGCGGTGGCGTGGTTGATCAGCAGGTGATCATTGCCGCCCAGCGCATCCTTGTCCGCCGCACCGATCTCCACCAGCAGGGTGGTCGCGCTCAAGGTGATCTTCAAGCCATCCAGGGTCGAAGGCTCGTAGTCCCAGGTCAGCTCCACCTCGTCCTCATCCGGATAACGGGACAGCATGAACATCTCGCCCTGGGTGCCGTGGCAGCACAGCATGGCCATGTTGTCTTCTTCGTCATCGCAAGGGGTGGCGAGCAGGTGGGCGGTGGTCAGTTGCATGTGGAGTCCTGTGTGGAAAGGCGGCGACAAGGCCGGCAGGCTGTAATTCTGCCATTACCTCGGGCTTTGTGTCGGCTTTTGTGTCAAACGGGCATCAGGGATTGAAGGCCCAGGCGCTGATTGTGCTGCTGATCGGTTTAAAGGCATTGCCCAGGCCACTGGTAAACAGCGGGACAAAGGTTTTCGCCGTGCCTTCGCTGATGAGCTTGTCTGCCTCGGGGCGCTTATTGATATAGCTGTCAATGCCAACGCCGAGCTCTGCTGCACCCACTGAGACGCTCGCTACTGTCAGTGCAGCGCCCAGCGGTGGAAAAGCGATACCTAGCGGAGCTAAAAGCAGCAGTCCATATTTGGCCCAATTCAAATACTTGAAGGCAGTCTTTGCCGTGACGTCGCGATTAAGTACGAATTGAAAGCGAGTGGCGTTTTTCAGGTCTTGCTCGGTGCGTTGCTGCAGTTCCTCAAACGGGTTCCCTTGGACTACCTGGCCATCGAATAGGCCGCCCTCGTCAAAGTACCCGAGCTTTTCTTGCGTAGCGACAGGAAGGTCACTGTTAAGCACATTACGGGTGTTGTCTATGAGCGCATCAATGCCTTTGGACAGGAATTCATCGGGACGGTCCTGGGGGCGGAAGTACAGTTTGAAACTGTCGACTTGTTGCGGGTCCTTCAATTGTTCGGCCAGCCACTTATTCATGTGTTTCTTGGAGTCGAAGCCTTTCAACATGGACCCATGGCCAGGCAGATACAACAAGACCCGGCCTGTGGACTTATCCAAAGTGTAAAAGGCGCGCATGTTAAAACCTTTGAACGTGAGGAATTTGGTTTGCAGATTTGGATCAGCCTTGTAGGGCTGTATCAGGTCATTGTGACTAAGGGACTGGTAACTTTGGTCGGCCGGTAGTCCTGCGGCACCCATGGCGATCTGTCGATCGTTTTCGCTCAGGGACCTGTGCGACGCCTGCAAGAAGGCGCCTCTGGAGGCTTGGGCATAGGCATGGCGGGAATTGCTGTTCCAGTAATTGTTCAGATACTGGTCATAAGGGGATATATAACTGTTATCCCATACCATCTGTTTAAAGTCGGTGGCTCTGATATCGACTCTATTGCTTGCATCATAGAGATGGGCAGTCGCTTGCGACGGCTCAGTGTAAATACCTTGAAAATGGCTGGTGAACCCCGATTCATTTGGGCGCGCGAACCTGCCAAAGCCGTCAGGGTCGTGGGTATGTGTTGAGCTTTGTCTTATTTCAAAGGGCCCGTCTTCTTTTGAACGTAGCGCCCCGTGGAACTCAGGTTCGTCCTGCTGGTTGAGCCTTGCTGCCTGGGTCAGTGATATTTTTTGAACAATGACCCCGCTATAAGGTGGGGCGTTAGTGCGGTGATCATATTGAATGCTCACTAAGTAAGTTTTATCGGGGTCAATATCTTTACCGAACGTTTGCTTGATCTGGCGCCTGACGTGGAGCGAAGTGACTTCGTCCGGTGTCTTGGGGTAGGTGTAGTCGGTGATGAGTTGTTGCACGGCCTTATTGTTGGCTACGGGCGCTTTGAAACAGGCCGCCGTAAGGTCTTGCCCAGCAGTGGCAGCACTACCCGGACGTGATGGTGCAGGGGGCTGCATGCAAGGGGGCTGGTGCCCTGGCAGCGGGGTGCGGAGGGCGGGGGAATATACGTTCAATAGCGCCTCGTTGAGTGGTAATAGAGCCTGTGTCGAAGGAAATACCTGCTCAAACTAAGTGACTCAATATTGAAATACGGTTCCTGCGCGGAGTTAGGAATTAGATTTTACGGATGTATGAAGTTTTACCGGGCGGCAGGTTGATCAAGCCTGCTTGGCGGCTGCGCTTTTAATGCTCAACCTGCACCTGAGCGGTAGGAAGGGTTGCTCTTGGTGCAACCGCGCAATGCCGTGTGTTGACCGAATATGTCGCAGTGCAGCAAGCAGCCAGCTTGCCGCACTCGTTAAGCTGCGCAACGGATGTGCCTTTTGCGTGACTCTGACCTGCCCGCCGTACCGTCATGCGCAGGGGGTGCATCCAGTGGACGTCGAATGTGACCTCATTGACTTGTCCAGCTTCACCCACCTGTCACCCTGATTCGTTTATGGTGTTTATCATCATCACCGGCGAACAGAAATGACGGTCTCCCCACCAGGGGATAACACGCGACGCTTCCATCAATAACAAGCCCAAGCGGAGTACCACAGATGGCGTTCTTCACCGCAGCCAGCAAAGCCGACTTCCAGCATCAACTGCAAGCGGCACTGGCGCAGCACATCAGTGAACAGGCACTGCCACAAGTGGCGCTGTTCGCTGAACAATTCTTCGGCATTATTTCCCTGGACGAGTTGACCCAGCGTCGCATGTCCGACCTGGCCGGTTGCACCCTGTCTGCCTGGCGCCTGCTTGAGCGCTTTGATCACACCCAGCCGCAAGTGCGAGTGTACAACCCCGATTACGAACGCCACGGCTGGCAGTCGACCCACACGGCGGTCGAGGTCTTGCACCACGACCTGCCGTTCCTCGTCGACTCGGTGCGCACCGAACTGAACCGCCGCGGCTACAGCATCCATACCCTGCAAACCACGGTACTGAGCGTGCGCCGTGGCAAGAAGGGCGAGTTGCTGGAAATCCTGCCCAAGGGCACCCAGGGCGAAGACGTCCTGCAAGAATCGCTGATGTACCTGGAGATCGACCGCTGCGCCAATGCCGCCGAGCTGAATGTCCTGAGCACGGAACTTGAGCAGGTGTTGGGCGAGGTGCGCGTGGCCGTGGCTGATTTCGAGCCGATGAAGGCCAAAGTCCAGGAACTGCTGGCCGGTATCGACAACAGCCAGTTCGCCATCGAAGGCGAAGAAAAGGCCGAGATCAAGAGCTTCCTGGAATGGCTGGTGGGCAACCACTTCACCTTCCTGGGCTACGAAGAGTTTGTGGTGCATGACGAGCAGGACGGCGGTCATCTGGAATATGACGCCACTTCCTTCCTCGGCCTGACCAAACTGCTGCGCGCCGGCCTCACCGCTGAAGACCTGCGCATCGAAGATTACGCCGTGGCCTATCTGCGCGAGCCGACTGTATTGTCGTTCGCCAAGGCTGCGCACCCAAGCCGTGTGCACCGTCCGGCTTACCCGGACTACGTGTCGATCCGCCAGATCGATGCCGATGGCAAGGTCATCAAGGAATGCCGCTTCATGGGCCTCTACACCTCCTCGGTGTACGGCGAAAGCGTCCGGGTGATTCCTTATATCCGCCGCAAGGTCGCGGAAATCGAGCGCCGCTCGGGTTTCCAGGCCAAGGCGCACCTGGGCAAGGAACTGGCCCAGGTGGTTGAAGTACTGCCTCGCGACGACCTGTTCCAGACCCCGGTGGACGAGCTGTTCAGCACCGTGATGTCGATCGTGCAGATCCAGGAACGCAACAAGATCCGCGTGTTCCTGCGCAAAGACCCGTACGGTCGTTTCTGCTACTGCCTGGCCTACGTGCCGCGTGATATCTACTCCACCGAAGTGCGCCAGAAGATCCAGCAAGTGCTGATGGATCGCCTCAAGGCCTCGGATTGCGAGTTCTGGACCTTCTTCTCCGAGTCCGTGCTGGCCCGTGTCCAACTGATTCTGCGGGTTGACCCGAAGAACCGCCTGGATATCGACCCCTTGCTTTTGGAAAAAGAAGTGGTGCAGGCCTGCCGCAGCTGGCAGGACGACTACGCGAGCCTGGTGGTCGAGAGCTTCGGCGAAGCCCACGGCACCAACGTGCTGGCGGACTTCCCCAAAGGCTTCCCCGCAGGCTACCGCGAGCGTTTCGCCGCGCATTCAGCCGTGGTCGACATGCAGCATCTGTTGAACCTGACGGAAGCCAAGCCACTGGTGATGAGCTTCTACCAGCCTTTGGGCCACGTGACCGGCCAGCAGGAATTGCACTGCAAGCTGTATCACGCCGATACCCCGCTGGCGCTGTCCGACGTGTTGCCGATCCTTGAAAACCTCGGCCTGCGCGTGCTCGGTGAGTTCCCGTACCGCCTGCGTCACGCCAATGGCCGCGAGTTCTGGATCCACGACTTTGCGTTCACCGCCGCCGAAGGCCTGAACCTCGATATCCAGCAGCTCAACGACACCCTGCAGGACGCGTTCGTGCATATCGTCAACGGCGACGCCGAGAACGATGCGTTCAACCGCCTGGTACTGACCGCCGGCCTGCCATGGCGTGACGTTGCACTGCTGCGTGCCTACGCCCGTTACCTGAAGCAGATCCGCCTGGGCTTCGACCTGGGTTATATCGCCAGCACCCTGAACAACCACACCGACATCGCCCGCGAGTTGACCCGGCTGTTCAAGACCCGCTTCTACCTGGCGCGCAAGCTCACCGCCGACGACCTGGAAGACAAGCAGCAACGCCTGGAGCAAGCGATCCTCACTGCCCTGGACGACGTGCAGGTGCTCAACGAGGACCGGATCCTGCGACGCTACCTGGACCTGATCAAGGCCACCCTGCGCACCAACTTCTACCAGACTGATGCCAACGGCCAGAACAAGTCGTACTTCAGCTTCAAGTTCAACCCCCACGCCATTCCCGAGCTGCCCAAGCCAGTGCCGAAGTTCGAGATCTTCGTCTACTCGCCGCGCGTCGAAGGCGTGCACCTGCGCTTTGGCAACGTCGCTCGCGGCGGCCTGCGCTGGTCCGACCGTGAAGAAGACTTCCGTACCGAAGTGCTGGGCCTGGTCAAAGCCCAGCAGGTGAAGAACTCGGTGATCGTGCCGGTCGGCGCCAAGGGCGGCTTCCTGCCGCGTCGCCTGCCATTGGGCGGCAGCCGCGACGAGATCGCGGCCGAGGGCATCGCCTGCTATCGCATCTTCATTTCCGGCCTGTTGGACATTACCGACAACCTGAAAGACGGCGCCCTGGTGCCTCCGTTGAACGTGGTGCGCCACGACAACGATGACCCGTACCTGGTAGTGGCGGCCGACAAAGGCACCGCGACCTTCTCCGACATCGCCAACGGTATCGCCATCGACTACGGCTTCTGGCTGGGGGATGCGTTTGCCTCCGGTGGCTCGGCCGGTTATGACCACAAGAAAATGGGCATCACCGCCAAGGGCGCGTGGGTCGGGGTGCAGCGTCACTTCCGTGAGCGCGGCATCAACGTGCAGCAAGACAGCATCACGGTGGTCGGCGTTGGCGACATGGCCGGTGACGTGTTCGGTAACGGCTTGCTCATGTCCGACAAGCTGCAATTGGTCGCCGCCTTCAACCACCTGCATATCTTCATCGATCCAAACCCGAACCCGGCCACCAGCTTCATCGAGCGCCAGCGCATGTTCGAGCTGCCGCGTTCGGCCTGGTCGGACTACGACACCAGCATCATGTCCGAAGGCGGCGGTATCTTCTCGCGTAGCGCCAAAAGCATTGCCATCTCGCCACAGATGAAAGAACGCTTCGACATCCAGGCCGACAAGCTGACCCCGACCGAGCTGCTTAACGCCTTGCTCAAGGCACCGGTGGACCTGTTGTGGAACGGCGGTATCGGCACCTACGTCAAAGCCAGCACCGAAAGCCACGCCGATGTGGGCGACAAGGCCAACGACGCGCTGCGCGTCAACGGCAACGAGCTGCGCTGCAAGGTAGTGGGTGAGGGCGGTAACCTGGGCATGACCCAGCTGGGTCGTGTGGAATTCGGCCTCAATGGCGGCGGTTCCAACACCGACTTTATCGACAACGCCGGTGGTGTGGACTGCTCCGACCACGAAGTGAACATCAAGATCCTGCTCAACGAAGTGGTGCAGGCGGGCGACATGACCGACAAGCAACGCAACCAGTTGCTGGCGAGCATGACCGACGAAGTCGGCAGCCTGGTGTTGGGCAACAACTACAAGCAGACCCAGGCCCTGTCCCTGGCCGCTCGCAAAGCCTACGAGCGTGCGGCGGAGTACAAGCGCCTGATGAGCGACCTGGAGGGCCGTGGCAAGCTGGACCGCGCCATCGAGTACCTGCCGACCGAGGAGCAGCTCGTCGAGCGCGCCGCGACTGGCAAGGGCCTGACGCGTCCGGAACTGTCGGTGCTGATTTCCTACAGCAAGATCGACCTCAAGGAAGCGCTGCTCAAGTCCCTGGTGCCGGATGACGACTACCTGACCCGCGACATGGAGACCGCGTTCCCACCGAGCCTGGTGGCCAAGTTCTCCGAGGCCATGCGTCGCCACCGCCTCAAGCGCGAGATCGTCAGCACCCAGATCGCCAACGACCTGGTCAACCACATGGGCATCACCTTCGTGCAACGCCTCAAAGAGTCGACCGGCATGAGCCCGGCGAACGTGGCGGGCGCCTATGTGATCGTGCGTGACATCTTCCACCTCCCGCATTGGTTCCGGCAGATCGAAGCCCTGGATCACCAGGTCTCAGCCGAGGTGCAACTGGCGCTGATGGACGAGCTGATGCGCCTGGGCCGTCGGGCTACCCGCTGGTTCCTGCGCAGCCGTCGCAACGAGCAGGACGCCGCGCGCGATGTGGCGCACTTCGGTCCGCACCTGGCAGCGTTAGGCCTCAAGCTCGACGAACTGCTGGAAGGCCCGACCCGCGAAGGCTGGCAGAACCGTTACCAGGCCTATGTCGAAGCCGGTGTGCCGGAGTTGTTGGCGCGCATGGTTGCTGGCACCACGCACCTGTACACCTTGCTGCCGATCATCGAAGCCGCTGACGTTACCGGCCAGAGCGCTGCCGATGTGGCCAAGGCCTACTTCGCCGTAGGCAGCGCCCTGGACTTGCCGTGGTACCTGCAGCAGATCAGCGATCTTCCGGTGGGCAACAACTGGCAGGCCCAGGCCCGCGAAGCCTTCCGCGATGACGTGGACTGGCAGCAACGGGCGATCACCATCAAGGTTCTGCAAATGGCCGACGCGCCAGAAGACATGGAAGCCCGCGTGGCCCTGTGGCTGGAGCAGAACGCGAGCATGGTCGAGCGTTGGCGCGCGATGATGGTGGAAATCCGTGCTGCGGTGGGTACGGACTACGCCATGTACGCGGTGGCCAATCGGGAACTGTTGGACCTGGCAATGAGTGGTCAAGCGGTGCTGTAATCGGCTGCTAGAACGTTAAAATAAAGCCCCGTCTCGCGAGAGACGGGGCTTTTTTTGTGGGTTCGGCACAAGGTGGGGCGTATGCAAAATTTGCTGCCCCGACCGCCCCCTGTGGGAGCGGGCTTGCCCGCGATAGCGGCAGTCCCGTCACTGTTGCTGGCGGCTGACCCACCGCCATCGCAGGCAAGCCAGCTCCCACACTTGATCTGTGGAGGGGCCAAAATTCTCTGCCTCAGTGAGATCCCCTGTAGGAGCGGGCTTGCCCGCGATAGCGGCAGTCCAGTCACTGTTGCTGGCGGCTGACCCAGCGCCATCGCAGGCAAGCCAGCTCCCACATTTGATCTGTGGTGGGGCCAAAATTCTCTGCCCCAGTGAGATCCCTTGTAGGAGCGGGCTTGCCCGCGATAGCGGAAATCCAGTCACTGTCGCTGGCGGCTGACCCAGCGCCATCGCTGGCAAGCCAGCTCCCACATTTAATCTGTGGTGGAGCCAAAGTTCTCTGCCCCAGTGAGATCCCTTGTAGGAGCTGGCTTGCCCGCGATAGCGGCAATCCAGTCACTGTTGCTGGCGGCTGACCCACCGCCATCGCAGGCAAGCCAGCTCCCACATTTGATCTGTGATGGGGCCAAAACTCTCTGCCCCAGTGAGATCCCTTGTAGGAGCTGGCTTGCCCGCGATAGCGGCAGTCCCGTCACTGTTGCTGGCGGCTGACCCACCGCCATCGCAGGCAAGCCAGCCTCCACACTTGATCTGTGGTGGGGCCAAAATTCTCTGCCCCAGTGAGATCCCTTGTAGGAGCGGGCTTGCCCGCGATAGCGGCAGTCCAGTGACTGTTGCTGGCGGCTGACCCAACGCCATCGCGGGCAAGCCAGCTCCCACATTTAATCTGTGATGGGGCCAAAACTCTCTGCCACAGTGAGATCCCTTGTAGGAGCTGGCTTGCCCGCGATAGCGGCAATCCAGTCACTGTCGCTGGCGGCTGACCCACCGCCATCGCAGGCAAGCCAGCTTCCACATTTAATCTGTGGTGGAGCCAAAATTCTCTGCCCCAGTGAGATCCCTTGTGGGAGCGGGCTTGCCCGCGATAGCGGCAGGCCCGTCACTGTTGCTGGCGGATGACCCACTGCCTTCGCAGGCAAGCCAGCTCCCACATTTGATCTGTGGCGGGGCCAAAATTCTCTGCCCCAATGAGATCCCCTGTGGGAGCGGGCTTGCCCGCGATAGCGGCAGTCCCGTCACTGTTGCTCGCGGCTGACCCAGCGCCATCGCAGGCAAGCCAGCTCCCACATTTGATCTGTGGAGGGGCCACAATTTTCTGCCTCAGTGAGATCTCTTGTGGGACGGGCTTGCCCGCGATAGCGGCAGTCCAGTCACTGTTGCTGGCGGCTGACCCACCGCCATCGCAGGCAAGCCAGCTCCCACATTTGAATCTCTATGGGCTTACGCGAGTTTTGCTTGCAGATGATCCAGATGCCGGGTCATCAAGCATGCTGCCATATCCGCATCCCGTCGCTCCACCGCTTCGACAATCTCTGCCTGCTCAAGCCAGGCGCCGGTGAACGCCCCTTGCCGGGCAATGACCAGCGAGGTCAACGGCACCAGGCTGTTGAGAAACTGCGCCAATGGCCGGTTGCCCGCAATGGCCGCCAGCAACAGGTGAAACTCGCCGTACAGGCGGATGGCCGGGCCTTGCTGGCCCTGCTCGACGCAGGCCCGCTGGCGGGCCACCAGTTCGCGCAGGCGCCGCACCTGCCCAGGGCTGGCCTGTACGCACGCCAACTGGACCACGGTCACTTCCATCAAGCGCCGCGCCTCAAGCATATGTTGCACCTGCTCGGCATCCGGCGCCGCCACCTGGGCGCGCAGGTTGGGGCGCAGGATGATCACTTGCTGCTCGGCCAGGCGCGCGAGGACCCGGCGCAGCACGCTGCGGCTGACGCCAAATTGCTGGGCCAGACCTTCTTCGGTAAACCGGCTGGTGGGCACGATACGCTGTTCGAGGATGGCATCGAACAGTCGTGGGTAGAGGTCATCCACCGATGGCCGTTTACCGGGCACCAGGCGCATGGCGGGTGGGGCGGTGACAGCAAAAGTGCGTTGCAGGGCGTGAGCGCTCATGGCCAGCCTCCAGAGTCAGTTGCCGAGATGGTCGTCGGGAATATTCAGGGCGGTGCCCATGCGCTGGCCCTCGTTGAGGATATGGCGGCGCATTTCGGCGCTGGCCAGGGCGCTGTTCTTGTTGCGGATCGCGCGCACCACGGCTTCGTTTTCCTGCAGGCGCTCGGCCAGGTGTTCGGGGGAATTGCGCAACACCTGGGCGCTTTGCTTGAGGGCGTTGCTGGTCTGCTGCACCACGTTCTGGAAAATCGGGTTGGAGGTCAGGGCGAACAGCTCCTCATGGAAGGCAATGTAGGCGTTCATCCCGGCTTCACTGTCGTTGGCTTCCAGGGCTTCGCGCATGTCCATCAAGGTCAGGCGCAGTTGGCCGATTTCCTTGCTGGTGATGGACTGGGCCACCAGGCCGACGATAAACGGCTCCAGGGTGTAGCGCAGTTGCAGGATATCGGCGAGGCTGGCGTCGGCCACGGCATCATGGGCGTGTGGCTCGCTGACGCTGGTTTCCAGGACGACCACGCCTTTGCCGGGCATCGAGCGCACCAGGCCGAGGGTTTCCAGGACGATCACCGCTTCACGCAGGCTGGGGCGGCTGATGCCCAGTTGTTCGGCCAGTTCGCGCTGGCCGGGGAGCATTTCGCCACGCCGCCATTGGCCCCGTGCCAGGGCGGCGCGCAGTTTTTCTACGACTGAATTGACGACGGTTGAAGTGCTGATCACGCCGGGCTCCTTATGTTGCAAACACAAACGGTAAAAATGGCGACGATTAACGGTGGGAGCGGGCTTGCTCGCGATAGCAGTGGATCAGTCAGCACATGTAGGGGCTGACACACCGCTATCGCGAGCAAGCCCGCTCCCACATTCGATCTGCGCTAGAACTCCTGGTGCGCCGGCAGTACCGGCTTCTTGGCCTGGAACGCATACCCTTGCTGCCCCTCCAGTACCTTGGTGGCCCGTTGCAGATCAATGTCCTTTTCCCAGCGGGCAATGGCCACGGTCGCGACGCAGTTGCCGATCAGGTTGGTCAGCGCACGGCCAATCCCCATGAACCAATCCACCGCCAACACCAGCACCAGGCCCACCACCGGGATGGCAGGAATAGCCGTCAGGGTGGCCGCCAGAATCACCAGGGCCGAGCCCGGTATGCCGTGGGCGCCCTTGGAGGTGATCAGCGACACCAGCAGGATGGTCAGCAGGTCGGTCATCGACAACGGTGTCCCGGTGGCATTGGCGATAAACACAATGGCCAGGGTCAGGTAGATCGAGAAACCATCGAGGTTGAACGAGTACCCAGTGGGGATCACCAGGCCGACGGTGGAACTGCCAATGCCCAGGTGTTCCAGTTTACGCATGATCTGTGGCAACACCGCATCGGACGACGCGGTGCCCATCACGATCAGCAACTCTTCGCGAAGGTATTTGAGCAGCGGCAGCATACGCAGGCCCGACAGGCGCATCACCGTGCCCAGGATCAGCGCGACAAAGGCCATGCAGGTCAGGTAGAACAGGCCCACCAGGCTGCCCAGGTGCTGCAGCGAATCCAGGCCATAGGTGCTGGTGGTAAAGGCGATGGCGCCGAAAACCCCAATGGGCGCCAGGCGCACGATCATGCCCATGATCCGGAAGATCACATGGCTCAGTTCGTTGATCAGCCGTGAAATGCCCGAAGCCGCTTCGCCCACCAGGTTCAGCGCACTGCCAAACAGCACCGAGAACAACAGCACCTGCAACACGTTGTTGTCGGCGAAGGCCCCGATCACGGAGTTGGGGATCAGGTCCATCAAGAACTGGCTGGTGCCCTTGATATGCTGGCCGCGATCCGCCAATTCATTGAGGCCTGCGGAAGACAGCTGTTCAAGGTGGATATTGGCGCCGCTGCCAATTCCGGTACTGAAGGCCAGGACCAGGCCGAGCACCAGGGCGATGGTGGTGAGGATCTCAAAATAGATCACCGACTTGAGGCCGATGCGCCCGACTTTTTTCAGGTCGCCCGCGCCGGAAATACCGCTGACCACCACGCAGAACACGATCAGGCCGATCAGCATCTTGATCAGCTTGATAAAGCCGTCACCCAGGGGTTTGAGTTGTGAGGAGAATTCGGGAAGGACCAAGCCGCACGCGATGCCGAGCATCAGGCCTATGACGACTTGCAGGAAAATCGAACGCGAGCACCATCTGAGCATGGGAGGGATCTCTATTCGGTGCCCTGGTGGGTCCAGGGCTTAATTGTTGTGGTCTTACCGGTAAGTCCAGTGCGCGGCCAGTCTACGCTCGGTTTTCTGCAAACTACAAGGGGATGAAGGGGTGTTTGTGTACTCCGGTCTTACCAGTTGCTCGGTAACCGTGATGCTTGAGCGGTTGGCGGCCTGGAAAATTTTTCGCTTATCATCCCGGGCTTGGCCGCTGAGGTGATGTATGGATAAGCCGGGACTGACAACCGATGAAGCGGGACTGACCCGCTGTACATGGCGTACGGCCGCCGCCGAATACCCCGATTACCACGATCATGAATGGGGGGTGCCGGTGGCCGAGGATAGGGCGCTGTACGAGAAGATCTGCCTGGAAGGCTTCCAGGCCGGCCTGGCGTGGATCACCATCCTGCGCAAGCGCGAGCATTTTCGGCGGGCCTTCGCCGGTTTTGATTTTCGCCGGGTGGCGCAGTACACCGAGGAGGATGTCCAGCGCCTGATGGCTGATCCTTGCATCGTGCGCAATCGCGCAAAGATCGTCTCGACCATCAACAATGCGCGCCGGGCGTGCGAGCTGGTGGATGAGCACGGCTCGCTGGCGGCGTGGCTGTGGGCGTTTGAACCGACGGCGGCCGAGCGCCCGGCGGTGGTGGACATGGCCTATTGGACGGGCAACCCGACGTCGCCGGCTTCGGTGCGTTTGTCCAAGGCCTTGAAGAAACGCGGCTGGACATTCGTCGGGCCGACGACGATGTATGCGTTTATGCAGGCAATGGGCATGGTCAACGATCACTTGGAGGGCTGCGCCTGTCGGCAACCGATCGAAGACCTGCGGCGTCAGTTCAAGCGTCCCTGAATGGTAGGAGCTGGCAAGCCTCCTACCGTTCAGTTTGCGGTGGCAGGGGCGTCAGCACCTCGGCCTTGTCATCCAGCACCATCACCACCAGCAGCCTGGCCGGCTGGGTCTGGCTGGCATTGCTTGATTCGAAGTGGCGCGAACCGGCCGGTTCGTAGAACGATTGCCCGGCCTTGTAGGTAATGGCCTGTTCATCATTGACGCGCGAGGTGATTTGCCCCTCAAGTACGTAGGCCACTGCCGTGCCAGTATGGCTATGGGGCACGGTGGCCTGGCCCGGCGCGTAATCCACGGTGAGCATGAGGGTTTTCTTGCCGGGTACGTTGCTCAAGGCGTGCTCTTGCAGGACCTTGATCGATTCCTGGTTGTACACCGGCTCGTGGGCAAAGGCGCTAAGCGAAGCCAGCAGGAGGGTGGTGCCGAGCAGTGTTTTCATGGTGCGGGGTTCCCATCGTTTCAGATCCCCTCACCCTACGCCCGGGCGCGCGGCGTACCTATAACCAATCTGCTGGAAAACCCCTCAGCCAATCTGCTGCAGGATATCGCGCACCTTGTCCAGGGACGGGTCGATGTCCAGGGTCTCGATGGCGCCAAAACCGATGATCAGGCCGCTACGCACCGGCGCCTGATGGAAAAACACATCCAGCGGATACAGCCCGACTTCCACCTGCCGCGCCAGTTCGATCAGCAGGGGGATGTTGATCGGCACTTTGCACAGTGCCGCCAGGTGGAACCCGGCCACGCTGGGCACGGCCTCGAACCAGGGTGACAGGTCGCCGGCCAGGCGGCTGAGAATGCGTTCGCGGCGGCTACTGTAGACGGTGTGACAACGCCGGATGTGCTTGAGCAGGTAGCCTTCGCTGATGAACTTGGCCAGGGCCCATTGCGGCAGGGTCGAGCTGTGCTGGTCGCTCAGTTGCTTGGCCTTGAGCACCGCGCCGCGAATGGCCGGGGGCAGCACCGTATAGCCCAGGCGCAGCTCCGGCAGCAGGGTTTTGGAGAAGGTCCCGACGTAGGCGACGATGCCCCGTGTATCCATACTCTGCAGGGCGTCGGTGGGGCGGCCTTCGTAGCGGAACTCACTGTCGTAGTCGTCCTCGATGACAATCGCGCCCAGGGCCAGCGCCCGCGCCAGCAGCGCTTCGCGGCGTGGCTGGCTCATGGGGATGCCCAATGGAAACTGGTGGGACGGGGTGACGTAGATCAGCCGGGTGCCCTCGGGAATCAACTCGACCTGGATCCCCTGCGCGTCCAGCGGCACGCCGGCCACGGTGGCACCCATGGCTTCGAACAGCAGGCGCGCCGGGGTGTAGCCGGGGTCTTCCATGGCGACAATGCTGCCCGGTTCGAGGACCACGCGGGCGATCAGGTCCAATGCCTGCTGCGCACCGTTGCACACCACAATGTCGTCATCCCGGCAGTTGACCCCTCGGGAAAACGCGATGTGCCCGGCAATCGCATTGCGCAAGGCCGGCAAGCCCTCGGGCTGGCCGTAGAAACCACTGTTCTGGGCGATGCGGCGCAAGGCGTCCTGGGTGCAGCGCCGCCATTCGTCCTGGGGGAACAGGCTGCGGGTGGTGGCGCCGCCGATGAACTCGCAGCGCAACGTGCTCTCGCGCGTGGGGTGGCGCATGGGCGAGGGCAGGGCTTGCCACTTGGCGAGGTTGGCGGCGCAGGCCAGGTCGGCCGCACTTTGCAGGCCCTTCGGCCGCAGCGCATGGGCGCTGACGAAGGTGCCACGGCCGATCTTGCCGATCAGCAGGCCTTCGTAGGTCAGGGTGGTGTAGGTGTCGGACACGGTCTTGCGCGAGATCCCCAACTGCTCGGCCAGCAAGCGGCTGGGGGGCAACTGCGCGCCAGCGGCCAGGCGTCCTGACTCAATGGCGTCGCGCAGTTGCTGGTAAAGCTGTTCGGCCAGGTCCTTGCGGCCCTGGATGACGACGTGCAGTTCCATGTTTCATTCCGAGGCGGTCAATCCTGCCAAGGTTACTCGTATGCAAGGGCAACGCCGATCAAAAATGTGGGATCAGGAGAGGAACCCACCGTCCACATTCAGCGAAACGCCGGTGGTGTAGGTTGACGCATCGCTGGCCAAGTACAGCACCGCGCCGGCCATTTCGCTGGGGTCGGCTACGCGCTTTAGGGGGATCTGGGCCAGGGCCATGTTCAGGATCGATTCGTTTTTCACCAGCGCCGAGGCGAACTTGGTATCGGTCAGGCCTGGCAGCAGGGCGTTACAGCGGATGCCGAACGGCGCGCATTCCTTGGCAAACACCTTGGTCATATTGATCACGGCGGCCTTGGTCACCGAGTAGATGCCCTGGAAGTGCCCTGGGGAGATGCCGTTGATCGAGGCCACGTTGATGATGCTGCCGCCGCCGTTCTCGCGCATCAGCTTGCCGGCTTCCACCGACATGAAGAAGTAGCCACGGATGTTCACGTCGACGGTTTTCTGGAACGCGCCGAGGTCCGTGTCCAGCACGTTGCAGAACTGCGGGTTGGTCGCGGCGTTGTTGACCAGGATGTCCAGGCGCCCGAACTGCTGGCGAATGCCGGCAAACACCTCGCTGATCTGCTCCATCTCGCCGATATGGCAGGCGATGGCCGTGGCCTTGCCGCCGGCGGCGATGATCGCATCGGCCACATGCTGGCAGCCGTCGATCTTGCGGCTCGAGACAATCACGTGGGCGCCTTGCTGGGCCAGCAGCTTGGCAATGGCTTCACCGATGCCACGGCTGGCGCCGGAGACAAAAGCGATCTTGCCGTCGAGGTCGAACAGGTTGGTCTTGGACATGGTGGTTCCTTGTCGGGTCAGAGCGTGGATTTGTGGATGACGTTCAGGCTCATCTGCTCCAGCAGCTTGTTCATGTGAATGAACTGCGCGAAGCGTTTGTCCTGGGTCTGGCCATGGAAGAAGCGGTAGTAGATCTGCTGCACGATGCCGGCCAGGCGGAACAGGCCGTAGGTGTAGTAGAAGTCGAAATTGTCGATCTGGATGCCTGAGCGCTCGGCGTAGTAGTCGACAAACTGGCGGCGGGTGAGCATACCGGGAGCGTTGCTCGGTTGGCGGCGCATCAGTTGCACGGGCGCGGGGTCAGCGGCTTCGATCCAGTAGGCGAGGCTGTTGCCCAGGTCCATCAGCGGGTCGCCCAGGGTGGTCAGTTCCCAATCCAGCACGCCGATGATTTGCATCGGGTTGTCGGGGTCGAGGATCACATTGTCGAAGCGATAGTCGTTGTGCACGATGCTTGAGGTGGGGTGGTCGGCGGGCATCTTGTCGTTGAGCCAGGCGCGCACGGCTTCCCATTTCGGGGCGTCGGGGGTCAGGGCTTTCTCGTAGCGATCGCTCCAGCCGCTGATCTGGCGTGCCACGTAACCTTCGGGCTTGCCCAGGTCGGCCAGGCCGCAGGCGTGGTAGTCCACCTGGTGCAGTTCGACGAACTTGTCGATAAAGCTCTTGCACAGGGCTTCGGTGCGTTCTGCGTCCAGGCCCAGCTCCGGCGGCAGGTCCGAGCGCAGGATGATGCCCTTGACCCGCTCCATTACATAGAATTCGGCGCCGATCACCGATTTGTCGGTGCAGTGCACGTAGGCCTTGGGGCAGTAGGGGAAGCCATCCTTGAGCTGGTTGAGAATGCGGAACTCTCGGCCCATGTCGTGGGCTGACTTGGCCTTGTGCCCGAAGGGCGGGCGCCGCAGCACGAATTCCTGTTCGGGGTATTCCAGCAGATAGGTCAGGTTGGAGGCGCCGCCCGGAAACTGGCTGATTCTGGCGCTGCCACTCAGGCCCGGGATATGGGCCTTGAGGTAGGGGTCGATGAGGCTGGCATCCAGTTCTTCGCCGGGGCGAATCTGGGTGGATTGGTCATTGAGCGCCATGCTTATCCCTTCTGCTTATTCTTGAGGCCTTGGACTATTGGCTAATCTAATGCGCACAGCCGACCCGCCACAAGGCGGCGACGGCTTAATAGGCTAGCGTGTTGGACGGCAATCAGCGTGCCTGATCGGTCACTTTTCGGGCGCAGGCAAGGCGACCGGTGTAAGGACCGGGCGCCCGGCGAAGTATTCGAGCAGGTTGTCTGCCACCCGTTGCACGGTGTCGTGGGCCGCTTCAGGCGACAGCCCGGCCACATGCGGGGTGAGTACGGTGTTGCTGAGCCGCTTGAGGGCGTCGGGCACGTTGGGTTCATCATCGAACACGTCCAGCGCTGCCCCGCCGATGCGCCGTTGTTCAAGGGCGCTGATCAGGTCGGCAGTGACGATCACGCTGCCCCGCGCGATGTTCACCACAAAACCGTTGGGCCCCAGGGCATCCAGGGCCTGGCGGTCGATCAGATGGCGGGTGCCAGGGCCGCCGGGGGTGGCGATGACCAGAAAGTCGGAGTTGCGGGCCAGTTCCACCGGCGTGGCGCAGTAGGTGTAGTCCACATCGTTGCGGGGCTGGCGGCTGTGGTAGCTGACCTGCATGTCAAACCCCAGGGCCGCGCGCCGGGCGATTGCCAGGCCCACCGCGCCCAGGCCGAGGATGCCCAATTGCTTGCCGGCGAGGGACGGGCGCATGACCTTGGGCCATTCGCTGCGGCGTACTGCGGCATCGGCCCGGGGAATATCGCGCACCATCGACAGCAGCAGCGCCATGGCGTGGTCCGCCACCGACGGTGCATTCACGCCGGCACCGTTGGTCACCACGATCCCACGATTGCTGGCGGCCTGCAGGTCCACCTGCTCGTAGCCTGCGCCAATCACGCAGATGATTTGCAGCAAGGGCAGGGCGGCGATTTCTTCGGCATGCAAGCCCAGCGGGCCACGGGTCAGCACGGCCTGGATCTGTGCGCCATGGCTCTTGATGGCCTGGCTGCGTTCGGCCGGTGTCGGGGCCAGGATCACATGAAAGCCATTGCTCTCGATGATGGGCAGGTAGTCATTGATGGTTTCAACCAGGACCAGAACAGTGGCGGGCATGGGGCGGCTCTTGTTGTGGGGTTTGAGTCCTGGATTATGCGGCATTTTTTGCAGTGCGAAATGCTTGCGGGTGAAAGATCTTCCCTGGATGCAAGGCTTTGGCGCGGGGATGCCAGCGTCTGCATAGGCTGAAGACGCTGTGCATCGAGTGGGGTATTACTGGGCCTGGCGTACCTTGTTCTGTTCGGCCTGGGCGATTTCCTTGAAATCATAGGTCGGGAAGAACTCGGTCCTGTAGGTCCCCCATGCGGTGTTTTCCAATGCCAGGTTGACCGCTGACAGGCGAGAGGCGGGCAGGCGTAGGACGATGACCTGTCCGATACCCATGGTGATGTTCCAACTGACGACTTCTACGCCCGCCGGTGGAAACACCTTATAGAACTCCTGTTTGGCCAGTTGTGCCCTTAGTTCGCTTAGTGGGCGTGATTGGTCATGTTTTAGAAATACCGTCAGCATGACTGCATTGTCGGGAGTGGCAACAGGTTCTTTGGCTATCGGTTGTGCATTGGCACCGCTCGAAATAAGGGCGGATAACCAAACGGTAGATATCAGTAAGGACTTGAGTTGGGTTTTCATAGGTAGTGTCTTTTTGTTGGTTTTATGGATATTGCGTGGGGTATTAATATGAAGTTAGTGGGAGGTGGACGTTTTGATCGGCCCTTTGTAAGGTGCGTGAACAACATAGATGCGCACGGTTTCATTAGTTTCGAGCATGTCGCGCGGGACTTCCCGAGAGTAGGTGAACTCCTGGTTGTTCAAGACTTCCAGCCGGCGCACCACGCTTCTGATCGGGCCTTTGTCGGGCACCAGGATGTGGTTTTTCTTGTCGCCCGTGACCAGGAAGTAACCGCCGCCGCCATGCTCATACTTTGACAGCCCCGTGTCGGCGTAGAAGAACTCATAACGATTGCGCTCCGGGTCCCACATGGAGATGCCAACCACCCCCGGGTACTTGTCCTTGACGTCTACGTGCGGTGCGCCCTCGATGTAGACCTTGGTGGTCAGCCACTGAGGCGAGGCGGCCAGTGCGCGAATATCGGACGTTGCCCATTGTGCCTGGCTGGTGAGCGGGGTAAGCAGCCCAGCGAGAAACAGGCCTGCAAAAATAGCATTGTATTTACGCATTAAATAACTCCGGGAGGTAATTTGATAAGTTGTTTTTTTGTTGTTGTCTATATTGGGGCGGGGGAAATATAGGGCTGATAGGGAGCGCTATCAATGCCTGGGTATATGTTTGTAACAATTCCATTGGTAATTAAGTTAAAAGATAATTTGAATGTTAAATATGAAGTGGGATAGGTAAGTAGGCCTATTCCTACAAATAGGTCGGCGTAACTTGCAGGTTTTAAGTATGTATAAACTTTGTGTTTGGGTGGCGCTTATAGGGTTCTTGGCTGATTGAGCGCAGTTGCACTGCTCACCCATTCCTCATCGACACCTGTGCATGTTCAAGCGTGTTCTGGGCCGTTGCATCCCAGCCACGGGGCGACGGCGGGGCGGATAGAGGGCGACGAATCTATTGCGCAATAGATCCGTGCTTTGGGCAGGTCGCGAACGTTTAGCCGATTCGAGGTGTGGGGATCAGGGTGTTGCGAGGCTTGGGCGCGGCGGTGTATTCAACGCCACCAAACGAGAAGGTTTGATTCTGGGGTTGCTTGAGCTTTTCCCGTGCCTCGATGTGATCGGCAACGCAAGACGTTACGCTATCGACCAATTGGCCGGCATTGAACAAATTCAGTCCGAATGTAGTCATGCTTGAGTCTCCAGGGTTTGGTAAAGAGCGCTTTTTGAGTGGCCCGCACTGGCGTAACGTTCCGGGTTCAAACAAATTGTCGTCAATCTGATTTATCTGCTACGCACAACCATTCCTCAGCTAAGTCTTTGCTTATTCAAGCGAATCCCGGACAATCGCGCCCCTGTTGCGGTTGTGGCGCTGCCTGTCAGGTTTTTCTGACTCGTCGCGATCGTATGAAAGCGGAGAACCGAGCGGATGAATGATCAGGCCAATAGCGTCGATGAACGCTACGCAACGACACCTGTAACCCTCACGGGCTGGAGCCGCCAGGACACGACCTGGATGCTTGGCCTGTTCGGCACGGCGATTGGTGCCGGTACTTTGTTTTTGCCCATCAACGCAGGTTTGGGCGGCTTCTGGCCGTTGCTGATCCTCGCGTTGCTGGCGTTCCCCATGACCTACTACGCACACCGTGGCTTGACCCGGTTTGTGCTGTCGGGGCGTGCGGGCTCGGACATCACCGAGGTGGTTGAAGAGCATTTCGGCATCAAGGCCGGTGCGCTGATCACCCTGCTGTACTTCTTTGCCATCTTCCCGATCCTGCTGATCTACAGCGTGGCGCTGACCAACACGGTCGGCAGTTTCATGTCGCACCAGTTGCACATCGAGCCACCGCCACGGGCGCTGCTGTCGTTCGTGCTGATCCTGGGCCTGCTGGCCGTGGTGCGTTGCGGCGAGCAGGTGATCGTCAAGGCCATGAGCCTGATGGTCTATCCGTTTATCGTCGCCTTGCTGTTTCTGGCGGTGTACCTGGTGCCGCACTGGAACGGCGGCATTCTCAGCACTGCCAGCACTGTGCCGGCACCGTCAGCGTTGCTGCACACGCTGTGGTTGGCGATTCCGGTGATGGTGTTCTCGTTCAACCACTCGCCGATCATCTCGGCCTTTGCCGTTGACCAAAAGCGCCAGTACGGCGCCCACGCCGAAGAGCGCAGCTCGCAGATCCTGTCCCGCGCGCACCTGTTGATGGTGGCGATGGTGATGTTCTTCGTGTTCAGCTGCGTGCTGACCCTGTCGCCAGGCCAACTGGCCGAGGCCAAGGCGCAGAACCTGTCGATCCTGTCTTACCTGGCCAACCACTTCGATAACCCGACCATCGCCTTTGCTGCGCCGTTGATTGCGTTCGTGGCGATTGCCAAGTCGTTCCTGGGCCACTACATCGGTGCCAGCGAAGGCCTCAAGGGCCTGATCGTGAAGAGCGGCCGTCGTCCGGGCGCCAAGGCCCTGGACCGCATGACCGCAGGCTTCATGCTGGTGGTGTGCTGGATCGTGGCCACGCTCAACCCGAGCATCCTGGGGATGATCGAGACATTGGGTGGGCCGATCATCGCCTCGATCCTGTTCCTGATGCCGATGTACGCGATCCGCAAGGTGCCGGCCATGGCCAAGTACCGCGGGCAGATGTCCAATGTGTTCGTGACCCTGGTCGGCCTGGTAGCCATCTCCTCGCTGATTTACTCGCTGATCCCTTGATGTGACCAGAGCCGGCTACCTCGGCTTTATTCGTACATTCAGCTAGGCAACGGCCGACTGCGCCTGTAACGCGAGTCGGCCGTTTTTCTGCCAGGCAGGAAAACTCAGCGCTACCACATGGTCTTTGTTCACCCGTTGCGGGGAGCCGAGGCGACTCAGCTGCACGCCATTTTTCAGGAAGTAACGCTCCAGCGCCGGCGTGGTCACCGCCACCACCCGGTTGGCGCCTTGGCTCCAGGCATGGTGCAGGCTGTTCCACCAGACGCGCATCGGCAGGCGGCCTTTTTCCAGGGCGCGGGCGGCAAAGCGCGACACTTCCCAGGTGTCACTGCTGCGTGGGCTCGGCTGGTCGCACAGAAAGCCGAAGACTTCCGACAGCAGATAAGGTTGTGTGGTTGGCAGCAGCCGCGCGCAACCGCAGACCTGGCCTTTTGGGTCCAGGGCGAGGATGTGGCGCGTGTCGGCCTGGTCGAACTGGTCGAATTCGCGTTGGGGCAGGGCGTAGGTGGAGTCCAGTTGCCAGCCCAGTTGCTGGATGAACACTTCGTGCCGGTAGCGACCCAGATCGTCCTCAAGGGCTGCAGACAGTTCATGGTGATGGCGGGTGATGATGCTGATCATTGGATGTCCTTATCGTGATCGGCGGGCCCTAGATCAGGCCCAGTGCGGCGGCATAGGCAGCCGCCAGTGTCTTGTTGGCCGCCCCGAATTTCTTCTGGATGGCCTTGAGGTGAAAATTCACCGTGTTGATGGAGATGGTCAGGATCAGCGCGATCTCGCCTGAACTCTTGCCATCGGCGGTCCACTGCAAAATCTCCCGCTCCCGCTGGCTGAGGCAGACCGACTGATGGCAGCGTTCGCTATGGCCAAGGTCTGTCAGGCGCTGTGTCACCTGTTCGAGGATGCAGCGCAGGCGCAATTGAATCTCGTCGCTTTCGGCCTGGGAAATCTGGTCCTGGCGCCGGGCCACCGACAGTACCCGCAGCGAATGATCGTGGCTGCGAATCGGCAGTGTGGCACCGATGCACAAGCCCCAATCCCGGGCTTCCAGCCATAGCTTGCGGCTGTTATCAAACAGTGCGTCGTTCCACAGCACCATCTCGGTGGAACGCAAGCCACTGAGAATCGACGGATCGACCGCCGCGTAGTTTTGCTCCTTGTAATGCTCCAGCCATGTTTCGGGGTAGGAGCCGTAAATCTTGGTTTTAGGGCGGGTAAACGGGGTCAGGTGGCGTACGCCATAGGCGTAGTACTCGAACCCCAGTTGCAACACTTCCCGCTCCAGCAGTGCGAACACTTGTGCCCCTTCCTGTTGCGTGAGCATCTCTATCCGCAAGCGATTCCACCAGCGGATGAGGTCGTTCTCCTTCTCCATGGACAGTCGCCTCGATTCCTGGAACCTTTGGCAATCTAGCCCACGAGATATTTCTGTCAAACTTTTCCGGCGCTGTGCCGACGGCTCTGGCACGGTACTTTTGCCGTGGAGGCCGTGTTTATGACGCTCGGCACAGGCGAGGCAGGGAATGGCGCGCGTGGCACTGCTCAATGGCCATGACCGCTGTTTCACAGGACGCAGCATCCGTGGGCATCAGGTTGCTCGTCCGAAGGCACGCCCCCTGCAACCGGGTGTCATGCAAGAGCGCTGAGATCGCACCTTGCAGGTCATGCCTGTCCAATGGCAGGGCAAGACGTATCCCACACCCCATGCGCACCAGTCGTTCGGCGTTATCGAACTGGTCATGGGCAATCGGCAGGACAATCTGTGGAATGCCGGCCGCCAGGGCCAGGCTCATGGCGCCAATGCCGCCGGGGTGGACCAGGCCGGCGGCGCGGGGCAACAGCGAACTCATCGGCAGAAACGGACACTGCAGCACAGTGGGTGGCAGGTCGTTGAGGAGTGGCCGATCACCGGTCAGAAAAATCCCACGTGCGCCGACCCTGTGCAGCGCTTCCAGGGCGAAGCGGTAAAATTGCTGGTCGAAGTGCTCAGTGGAGCCTTGGGTGAAGACAACGGGGGCCGATCCTGCATCCAGGAAGGCCCGGGTCTGTTCATCGAGCCCCAGGGTGCCACCGTCGAACAGCGGGAAACCGGCCATGTGCAAGGGTTGTGGCCAGTCTTGCTGTACGGGGGCGAACCATTCGGGGAACAGGCAAATCACCCCGTGGGGCGCATGCATCCATTGGCTGAAGATGTTCTTCGCCACGCCTGGCAAACCACGCTTGCGGCGTAACGCATTGATTTGTGGGGCACAGGTTCGGTCCAGGCTCAGGTATTCGATCCCGCGCCAGAGCAATTTGCGCACCGTCAATGGCAAGCGGGGCGACACATTGAACGTGGGGTGTACGGGCGGCAAGTGGGCCGACAGCAGCGTTGAGGGAGACACCTGGACGGAAAGGTAAGGGAAGCCATATTTTTCATGGGCGATTCGAGCGCCCAGGGCCCACAGCGAGCCCACCACCACCGTATCGTCGGTGTTATGGGCGGTTACATAATCGTAGACCGGCTCTAAAAGGCCGGCGATGGCTTGCCACAGCACGGCGAAGGAGGTTTTCGGATCCCACAGCCGAGGATCGCCCATGGCGGCGTTGTAGGTCGCTTCATCGCACAACGGCACGAACGCCAGGCCCCGTGCCTCGATGGTGCGCTGAAACGCCGGCATGCTGCACAGCGTCACCTGGTGGCCGCGCAGGGTCAGGGCTGCGCCCAGGCCGATGAAGGGAAAAACGTCACCGGCCGATCCGATGGCAATCATGATTACTCGCATCATCTACATCCTTGCTCAAAAGTGTTCAGGCGAAGCTCAACTGCGCTTGCTGAGGGGGCGGCATGCAGAACGCCTCTGGCCGGGCGTCATGCTGCGTCAGTAGATGGCCGAGCAGCGCGCGGTGCACGCCGTTGGCCGCGGCCCTGGACTCCAGATCGAGAAAATGCCCGCTGCACTCGGCCGTGGAGAAGCTGCAGTCGCGGATGTACTGTTTGAAGCGCTGCACGTCCATGGCGCTGGTGTACTCGTCCCAGGCACCGTTCAAGAAGTGCACATGGCTGTCGATGTTCGACAACTGCGGCAGGTAAGCCCCTTCATTGAGCTTGAGGGCCTGGTCGATATGGAATCGCGCTTGATGTTGTTCGGCGTTGATCAACTGCGCCATGTGCTGTTGATTGGCGGTCTTGAGCCGGGGCGGCAGGTGCTTGCCCAGCGTCTGGTTGAGCAAGTGGCCGATACCTGCATTGTCATCCCGGGCCATGAGGGCCTGGGCACCGCTGACGTAGTCGAGCATCGGGCCGTTGAGTCCAGGGGCAAATGACATCACCACCGAGCTTTCGATGTTGTCCGGCTTTTGTGCGAGGGCCAGCAGGGTCGACAGGCCGCCCCAGGAGGCGGAGACCAGATGGTGAATGTTGAAGCCTTCGATCAGCGCCAGCAGGATCTGTACTTCGTCGTCCTTGGTCACCAGGCAGCGGCTCGGGTTGTGAGCCCGGGAGTTTCCGGCGAACGGTAAGTCGAACAGCACCACGTTGAAGTGTTCGGCCAGGCATTTGCTGGTGCGGGCAAAGGCCGATGTGGTGGCCATGGCGCCATTGACCAGCAGTACGTTCTTTTTATCGGGGGCATCGCCGATTTGTTCCACCGACACCGCATAGTCCTTGAAGACGTTCTTGATCACGTATTGGTTGCGCCACATAACACACCTCCATTAATCACTTAAAAACGGGTGAGAGCGCCCCTGCCACCGGGTTCGGGCATCGAGGACAAGGTTTGGCTGTTTTTATTAGAAGTAGTACGGCATACAGCGCGAGTACATCCAAAGCAGGCAGATCCCATGACGCGGGCATCAGGGTGTAGAGAGTTTCGGTCTTCAAGGTGTGGCGGGACAACTACCTGATCTGGTAGGTCGTGGGAGAAAGGTCGTCGACAGCCAGTGCCTGGCAGATTTTTCCAGGCATAAAAAAACGCCGCGTACCTTGCGATACGCGGCGTTCTTCACATCAACACACCCTTAGGCTTGAACCACCGGGATGTTGGCGCTTGCTGCGATTTTGCGGAACTCGGCGATCTGGTCGAAGTTCAGGTAGCGGTAGACGTCACTGGCCATGGTGTCCAGTTTCGCCGCGTAGCCCATGTACTCTTCGACGGTCGGCAAGCGACCCAGGGTGGAAGCGACTGCCGCCAACTCGGCCGAAGCCAGGTAGACGTTCGCGCCATCACCCAGACGGTTCGGGAAGTTACGGGTCGAAGTCGACACTACAGTGGAGTTCGGCTCAACACGAGCCTGGTTACCCATGCACAGCGAGCAGCCCGGCATTTCCATGCGCGCGCCAGCCTTGCCGTAGATGCCGTAGTAGCCTTCTTCGGTCAGTTGGTGAGCATCCATCTTGGTCGGCGGCGACAGCCACAGACGGGTTGGCAGCTGACCCTTGACCTGCTCCAGCAACTTACCGGCAGCGCGGAAGTGACCGATGTTGGTCATGCACGAACCGATAAACACTTCGTCGATCTTCTCGCCAGCAACGCTGGACAGCAGACGGGCGTCGTCCGGGTCGTTTGGCGCGCAGAGGATTGGCTCGTTGATTTCAGCCAGGTCGATCTCGATGACTTCGGCGTATTCGGCGTCGGCATCGGCTTCCATCAGCTCAGGGTTGGCAACCCAGGCTTCCATCGCTTGGGCACGGCGTTCCAGGGTACGTGCATCACCGTAGCCTTCACCGATCATCCAGCGCAGCAGGGTGATGTTGGAGTTCAGGTACTCGGTGACGGAGTCTTTGGACAGCTTGATGGTGCAACCGGCAGCCGAACGTTCGGCCGAGGCGTCGGACAGCTCGAAAGCCTGCTCCAGCGTCAGGTCGTTCAGGCCTTCGATTTCCAGGATGCGGCCGGAGAAGGCGTTTTTCTTGCCTTTCTTCTCAACGGTCAGCAGGCCGGACTGGATCGCGTAGTAAGGGATGGCATGCACCAGGTCACGCAGGGTGATGCCAGGTTTCATTTTGCCTTTGAAGCGCACCAGGATCGATTCCGGCATGTCCAGTGGCATTACGCCAGTGGCTGCGGCGAACGCTACCAGGCCAGAACCGGCCGGGAACGAAATGCCCATCGGGAAACGGGTGTGGGAGTCACCACCGGTACCCACGGTGTCCGGCAGCAGCATGCGGTTCAGCCAGCTGTGGATGATGCCGTCGCCCGGACGCAGCGATACACCGCCACGGGTCATGATGAAGTCAGGCAGGGTGTGGTGGGTGGTCACGTCGATCGGCTTTGGATAGGCCGCGGTGTGGCAGAAGGACTGCATCACCAGATCGGTCGAGAAGCCCAGGCATGCCAGGTCCTTGAGTTCGTCACGGGTCATGGGGCCAGTAGTGTCCTGGGAACCCACGGTGGTCATCTTCGGTTCGCAGTAGGTGCCTGGACGAACGCCTTTGCCTTCTGGCAGACCGCAAGCCTTGCCGACCATTTTCTGGGCCAGGGTGAAACCCTTGCCGGTGTCGACAGGGGCTTCAGGCAGCTTGAACAGGTCGGTAGGACCAAGACCCAGCTCGGCGCGAGCCTTCTCGGTCAGGCCACGGCCGATGATCAGCGGGATACGGCCGCCGGCACGAACTTCGTCCAACAGGACCGGAGTCTTCATTTCGAAGGTGGTCAGGACTTCATCGGTGCCGTGCTTGCAGACTTTGCCAGCATGCGGGTACAGGTCGATCACGTCGCCCATGTGCATGTTGGTGACGTCGAATTCGATTGGCAGTGCGCCAGCATCTTCCATGGTGTTGTAGAAGATGGGAGCGATCTTGCTGCCGAAGCAGAAGCCGCCGGCGCGCTTGTTAGGCACATAAGGTACGTCGTCGCCGAAGAACCACAGTACCGAGTTGGTCGCCGACTTACGGGACGAACCGGTACCGACCACGTCACCGACGTAGGCGATCGGGAAGCCCTGGCCGCGCATTTCTTCGATCTGCTTCATCGGGCCGGTCTTGCCTTGCTCGTCCGGCACGATGCCTTCACGGGCCATTTTCAGCATGGCCAGGGCGTGCAGCGGGATGTCAGGACGGGACCAGGCATCGGGAGCAGGGGACAGGTCGTCGGTGTTGGTTTCGCCGGTGACCTTGAACACGCGCAGGCTGATCTTGTCGGCCAGGGTCGGGCGGTTCTTGAACCACTCGCCGTCGGCCCAGGACTGGATCACTTCCTTGGCGTGCTGGTTGCCGTTCTTGGCTTTTTCCGCGACGTCGTGGAACGCATCGAACATCAGCAGGGTGTGCTTGAGCTGGGCAGCTGCAACGGCCGCCAGTTCGGCGTCGTCCAACAGCTCGACCAGGGTCACGATGTTGTAGCCGCCTTGCATGGTGCCGAGCAGTTCAACAGCGCGTTTTTTGTCGATCAGGGGAGAAGAAACTTCGCCCTTGGCCAGGGCAGACAGGAAACCGGCCTTGACGTAGGCAGCTTCGTCAACGCCTGGTGGAATGCGGTTGGTGATCAGGTCAACGAGGAACTCTTCTTCGCCAGCCGGGGGATTTTTCAGCAGCTCGACCAGGCCTGCGGTTTGTTCGGCGTTTAGCGGCTGGGGAACGATACCCAGGGCTGCACGCTCTTCGATATGTTTGCGGTAGGCTTCAAGCACAGTTATTACCCTCATCAGTGGTCCCACGGGACGCTCATCCAGACATGCACGGCACGCATGCGCTCGAGGGCTTTTTGGGCCGTAGAGCCAGCGCTGCCGGCATTTCTCACAGAAGCTGCTTTCAAAGTTTTACGCCTGCAGAACGGAGCTGATGAGGGTTGGTGCTGGTTATTTGGAGGGTAAATAACCAGCGCCAACACCGTTCTGAAGGAACGACTGTGCTCGTGACGCTTTGAAAACAGCTTCCAACGGATTATTTGGCGCCTTACAAGGCCGGATGATTCTACGGCAAAAAATTTCTAAAGGTAAGTTGCCGCAGCAAGTTTGCAGGGTGATGAACCTTAGACAAAGGGCTAACATGGGCCACTGTTTCGCTGATTTGTGCGCTGCCACCCATGTCCAATCACACCATCAAGACCCCCTGCATCGGCCTGTGCTCCACGGTTTACGGCGATCTCGTGTGCCGGGGCTGCAAGCGTTTCCACCACGAAGTGATCCAGTGGAACGGCTATGGCGAGGAAGAAAAGCGCGCAGTATGGCTGCGGCTTGAGCAACTGCTGGTGCAGGTGATGGCGGGCAAACTGGAGGTGTTCGACCCCAAACGGCTGCGCTGGCAGTTGGAACAGCGCAAAATTCGCTTTGTGCCGCACCAGTCCGAATACTGCTGGGCCTACCAGTTGATCGCCCGGGGCGCCCGGGTGATCAACAATCTGGACGCCTATGGCATGGTGCTGATGCCCGAGTTTCGCGACTGGAACCTGCCGGAACTGCGCGATGCCATTGATCGGGAGTTTTTTATCCTGTCCGAAGCGCATTACCAGCGCTACATCGCGCCAGGCTTCCTCAAGGATGCACTAGGCCACTGACTGTCGCTGATCAACCTGTGGGAGCGGGCTCGCCCGCGATGGCGCCAGTTCAGTCAGGTATATATCAACTGACCCACCGCTATCGCAGGCAAGCCAGCTCCCACAATTGTTCTGTGGTGTGGCCAAAATATCCTGCCCTGCCAAGATCCCCTGTAGGAGCGGGCTCGCCCGCGATGGCGCCAGTTCAGTCAGAGTTGTATCAACTGACCTAGCGCTATCGCAGGCAAGCCAGCTCCCACAGTTGTTCTGCGGTGTGGCCAAAATATCCTGCCCTGCCAAGATCCCCTGTAGGAGCGGGCTCGCCCGCGATGGCGCCAGTTCAGTCAGGGATATATCAACTGACCCACCGCAATCGCAGGCAAGCCAGCTCCCACATTTGTTCTGTGGTGTGGCCAAAATATCCGGCCCTGCCAAGATCCCCTGTAGGAGCGGGCTTGCCCGCGATGGCGCCAGTTCAGTCAGGGATACATCAACTGACCCACCGCCATCGCAGGCAAGCCAGCTCCTACAATTGTTCTGTGGTGTGGCCAAAATATCCTGCCCTGCCAAGATCCCCTGTAGGAGCGGGCTTGCCCGCGATGGCGCCAGTTCAGTCAGAGTTGCATCAACTGACCCACCGCTATCGCAGGCAAGCCAGCTCCCACATTTGCTCTGGGGTGTGGCCAAAATATCCTGCCCTGCCAAGATCCCCTGTAGGAGCGGGCTCGCCCGCGATGGCGCCAGTTCAGTCAGGGATGTATCAACTGACCCGCCGCCATCGCGAGCAATCCCGCTCGCACATGTTTGATCTTCATTTTGCCTTGCTGGCCAGTTCCTCCAGGTGATCGATGATGCTCTGGGGCTTGAGTACCAGCACGTCGCTCTCCAGTGCATCGAGCACCACTTCCGCTGTATTGCCGATCAGCGCCCCGGAAATCCCGGTGCGTGCCACGGTGCCTATGATCGTGACCGCCGCGCGCAGTTTATGGGCGGCATGGGGGATCAGCACATCGGCCGGACCTTCTTCGATGTGCAGCCGGCTGTCGTCAATGTCGAACTCGGCCTGGAACGCCTTGCACTGCTCGCGATAGCGGGCCTCGATGGTTTCCTTGAGTTGAAACACCGGGTCAGCTGCCGACAGCATGGGCGACGGATGGGCGCTGATCACATGTAACTGGCCCTTGGCCAGGCTGGCGATGTCAAAACCATGATCGACGATGGCGGCGTGCAGGGCTTTATGCTCGTTATCGAGGTTGCCCACGTCGATGGCCGCCAGGATCACCCCGTCGGTCCATGGGGTCGCTGTCTTGACCAGCAGCACGGCGGCCGGGCACAAGCGCAGCAGTTTCCAGTCTTCGGGTGTCAGCAGGGCCTTTTTCAGCGGGCTGTCGGGGTAGTGCTGCTTGATCACCAGCTTGCAGCTCTCGCTCTGCTGCACCCTGATGATGGTTTTATGCATGTTGTTGTGCCAGGCCTGTTCGGTGCTGACGCTATAGCCATCCTCTTGCAAGCCGGCCTTGAGCAAGCTCAACAAGGCCGAATGCTCATGCTTTTCATCGCACACCAGCAAATGCAAGTGAGCGTCGGTCACCCCGGCGATCAGCTTGGCGCGCTTGAGCGCCAGGCTTTCCGAGTGTTCGGGCTCGATGATCACCAGGATTTTGCCAATTTCGTTCATGAGCGGGATCTCCAAGGGTGGGAAGGGCAAGGCTTCGAACAACTATAGTTGTTGCCCGCCGTACGTCATGTTGATGCACATCAAGGCCCGTGACTGGTGGTCTGCGGCGGGGTCGGTATAATCGGCGGCCTTTTGTGATCCTTTGCCCGTGAGCCCGATGAACCTGCCCGAAATCCATGAATTCCTCGGTTGCCGCACCCCTGACGCCTGGGTCCAGGCCGCACTGGCCGACCAGGAAACCCTGCTGATCGACCACAAGAATTGCGAGTTCAAGGCCGCCAGCACCGCCTTGAGCCTGATTGCCAAGTACCACTCCCATGTTGACCTGATCAACATGATGTCGCGCCTGGCCCGCGAAGAACTGGTCCACCACGAGCAAGTCATGCGCTTGATGAAAAAGCGCAAGATCGAACTGCGCCAACTGCACGCCAGCCGCTATGCCTCGGGCTTGCGCAAAGTGGTGCGCAGCCACGAGCCGGTGAAACTGGTGGATACCCTGGTGGTGGGCGCCTTTATCGAAGCGCGCAGTTGCGAGCGTTTCGAAGCACTGGTGCCGCATTTGGACGAAGAACTCGGCAAGTTCTACTTTGGCCTGCTGAAAAGCGAGGCGCGACACTTTCAGGGCTATCTGAAGCTGGCCTATCAATACGGCGATGCCAAGGATGTTGCCCAAGTGATCGAGCGGGTCCGCGCCGCTGAGCAGGAACTGATCGAATCACCGGACGTCGAGTTCCGTTTCCACAGCGGCGTGCCGGCCTGATCTCAAACGCCCGTGAAAGACTGCGGGCTATTTGTAAAAAACTCTTAAAAACATGAAGTTTGCGTCAAAGCCCTGCTGTATGGGGCCCTGCGTGCGCTTGTGGATCGCTGTTGCCCACTATAATGCGCGCACTTCAATCGGCGCTGGCACAGTGGAAACTTATGGAAAACTTGGGTCTGGGCAAGGTCCTGCTCGTTGAGGACGATGAGAAGCTGGCAGGGCTGATCGCGCATTTTCTGTCACAGCATGGCTTTGAAGTGCGCGTGGTGCACCGGGGCGATGAGGCGTTGGCGGTGTTCCTGGCGTTCAAACCGAAGATCGTCGTGCTCGACCTGATGCTGCCCGGCCAGAGCGGCCTGCATGTGTGCCGCGAGATCCGCAATGTGTCCGACACCCCCATCGTGATCCTCACCGCCAAGGAAGACGACCTGGACCATATCCTCGGCCTGGAGTCCGGCGCCGATGACTATGTGATCAAGCCGATCAAGCCGCCGGTGTTGCTGGCACGCTTGCGGGCCTTGCAGCGCCGCCATCTGCCGGAGCCGACAGTGCGCGGCTCCCTGGCGTTCGGCCAGTTGGCGATTGACCGCAGTTGCCGAGGGGTGAGCCTGGGTGACGAAAAGATCGACCTGACCACCATGGAATTCGAGCTGCTGTGGTTACTGGCCAGCAGTGCGGGCAAGATCCTCTCGCGTGACGATATCCTCAACCGCATGCGCGGGATCGCCTTTGACGGGCTCAACCGCAGTGTCGATGTGTATATCAGCAAGCTGCGCAACAAACTCAATGACAACCCCCGTGAGCCGGTGTGCATCAAGACCATCTGGGGCAAGGGCTACCTGTTCAACCCGTTTGCCTGGGAGGTCTAGCCCGATGTTGCGCCTGTTCCTGCGTCTGTACATCATCCTGGCCCTGGGCCTGGCCGGGGCAATCTGGTTGGTGAACTACACCTTCGACGAATTGCTGCCCGAAGCCAACGAAACCTACAACCGCGAAGCCATGCGCGGCCCGGCCTACGGCCTGGTGGAGCAATTACGCCCGTTGCCGGCGGGCGCCGCTCGCGAGGCGCGCCTGGCCGAGCTGCAAAAGCACTATGGATTGCGCCTGGGTTTTATCGACCGCAAGGCGGCGGGATTCGACCCTCGCGAGCAACAAATACTGGCTGACGGCAAGTTGGTGGTGCGCGGCGACTTCATGGAGTTCATCACCGAAATCGACGGCGGCGCGCAGTTGCTCCAGGTCAAACTCCCGGTGGAACCGCGCTGGCTGTACCTGTGGGCCTATAGCCTGTTGGGCCTGTGCCTGGCCATCGTCCTGTATTTCTGGGTGCGCCCGCATTGGCGCGACCTGGAGCATATCCGCGTGGCGGCCCAGGGTTTTGGTAACAATGACCTGGGCTCGCGCATCTTGCTGCCACGGCGCTCGAGCGTGCGCGAGCTGGCCGGGCACTTCAACCAGATGGCCGAGCGCATCGAGCACCTTATCGCCAACCAGCGTGAGCTGACCAACGCGGTGTCCCATGAGTTGCGCACCCCGATTGCGCGCTTGTCGTTTGAGCTCGATCAACTCAAGCAGGAAGCCGACCCGCGCCAGAGCCGCGCGCTGATTGGCGACATGTACGCCGACCTCGGCGAGCTGGAGGATATGGTTTCTGAGCTGTTGACCTACGCCAGTCTTGAGCGTGGCGCGACGCAGGTCACCCGCGAGAATATCGAGGCGCAAAGCTGGCTCGACAGTGTGATCGGCAGCGTGGCCCTGGAAGCCGAGGCCGAAGGCGTGCAGTTGTCGCTGCGCACCTGTGAAGTTGATTTCATCCAGATCGAACCACGGTTTATGGCGCGCGCGGTGATCAACCTGCTGCGCAATGCCATTCGTTACGCGGAGCAGCGGGTAGAGGTATCGCTGGTCAAATTTGGCAGTGGCTACGAGGTACGGGTGTGCGACGACGGCCCCGGCGTACCCGAAGACGGCCGGGAGAAAATCTTTCAGCCGTTTATGCGCCTGGACGCCAGCCGCGACCGCCGCACCGGCGGCTTTGGCCTGGGCCTGGCGCTGGTGCAGCGGGTCAGCCAGTGGCATGGCGGACAGGTGCAGGTGCTGGATTCGCAGTGGGGCGGGGCGTCGTTCCGCATGACCTGGGCCTACGCCGACTAACCTTTTGCAAACTCATGAAGGTTGTAAATGTGGGGCTGGCTAGTCGGGTCGCCGCCTCGCTGCGATGGTCGTAAACGATGACGTTGGGTACCTGACACTCTGTGGCGATCTATTGGGCCGCCATCGCAGGCAAGCCAGCTCCCACAGGCGAATGCAGCTTCGCGCTCTGGCTTTGCTGTTGCTCTGCTTTTGATCTGGCTTTTGATCTTAGGCGCCCCGTTAAACCACGATGGCCGCAGGCAGGTATTGCGCAGTGGGCACCCCGGCATGGATGCCGGGGTAGCCGCGACACGGCCATGGATGGCCGATCGCGGCGGGCCCACGGAGCAATGCCTGACTGCGGGCATGCCGAGCCTAGGCGAGGCACCGAGTGGTGGGGCAAAAGCGCTTTGGTTACTTTCGCGCTCTTCGAAAGTGACCCGCCGTAAGGGCGGAACCCTAAGTGGCCGTAACCGCAGCAATGGATATATACACCCCCCCAACAACCCAAAAAGAGCGAATGATCATCGCAGCAATGCGGCGACCGGCAAGCCAGCCCCCCCTGTCTGATTGGGTTTGCAAATCAAAAGCTGTAGTTCAACACACCCATCACCGACGTCTGCATCCTGCGTTCCACAATCGGGCTTTTGCCCGCATCACCGGACAAATACTGCACATCCAGCAAGGTCGAGAAGGTTGTGTGGTCGCCCAACGGCACGCTCCAATCGAGGTTCAAGCCCCGGCTGACCATCCCACCCTTGGCGTCATACGCGCGAAAGCGGCTGCTTTGGGCTTGGCCGGTGGTCACGCCATACCAGGTCTGCACATAGTTGCCATCGCCAAAGCGGCTGTTGAGGCTGGCGTCCACGGTGCCGTAGTCACCGTCATACAGGTTGGTGCCAATGCTCAGCTCCAGGGAGGTAAACGCCTTGCCGCTGTCTTTTTTATCGTCTTGCTCCAGCGCATGTTCCAGGGTCGCGCCGAGGATTGCGGTGCCCAGGGTATAGCTGGCACTCACACCGAACTGCGGCCGCGACTTGATTTGACCCATGCCCTTGAGCCGGTCAGAGCCCAGGTGGGTGCTTTTTTTCTGGTCTTTGCGCGCAGTGCTGGCGCCGACATAGGCGCTGAAGCTGAGCCGCTCATCCTCATAACCCCAGCCCAGCCCCTTGTTGGTATCGAGAAAAATCCCCCACGGGCTGACGACATTTGCGCCGAGCATGGGCGCGGTCATGCGCTCATTGCTGCCGCTGTAGCGCGGCAGGTTGGCTGCCCCGGCTTGCAGGCTGTATTGCCAGTCGGCGGCGGCTGACAGTTGGGTGCAGCTGATCAGGCACACAGAAGTGGCAGCGAGGTAGATCGTTTTTGAACGCATGATGGCCTTCGTCGTTCCAAGGGAGGCTCAAATCCTAGGGACGGCGGGGGCAGGGGTCTTTGACAGCTTTGTCGGGAAACTGTCAAAGACTGTTAAACGGCTGGCCTCAGGGTCGCAATCAGCGCGCGGATCGCGCCCGGCAGGGCATCCAGTTCGCGTACCAGGATGCTGCGTTCGCGCACCGCCCAGCTTTCATCAAGCTTGATGCTCACCAGTTGCATGGTTCGACTGTGCCGCACGGCGGCGGACTCGGGGATGATGCCGATGCCGACTCCGGCCTCGACCATGCGGCAGATGGCTTCGAAACTCGACATCTGGATGCGCAGGGACAGTTGCTTGCCCAGGTGCTCGACGTGTTCACGCAAGAAGCTGAGCAAGGTGCTGCCTTCGTGCAGGCCAATATGCTGATAGGCCAGGGTCTGTTCCAGGGTCACTGACGGCTGGTTGGCCAGGGGATGGCCCACCGGCACCGTCAGCACTAGGTGGTCAGTGCTGAAGTGCAAGACCTGCAAGCCCGGCGCCTGCACGGGGCCGGCGATGATGCCCATGTCACTGGTGCCGTCGAGCACCCCGCGCACGATGTCACGGGACAGGCGCTCCTGCAGGTCGACCGTCACGCCGGGGCGCTGGGAGAGGAAGCCAGCGAGGATTTCCGGGAGAAACTCGGTGACTGCGGTGGTATTGGCAAAGATACGGATATGCCCGGCGGAGTCGGCGCCATATTGGGTGAATTCGCTTTTCAGGTAATCGACCTGGCGCATGATCAGCCGCGCGTGGTGCAGCAGCCGTTCACCGGCCGGGGTGACTTCCACGCCGCGACTGTCGCGGTACAGCAGGCGCGTATCCAACTGGCCCTCCAGGGCCTTGATCCGTGCACTGGCGGCTGCCGGCGAGAGGAACGCACGCTTGGCACCCTGGGTCAGGCTGGGGGATTCGGCGATATGGATAAACAGGCGCAGGTCGGCCAGGTCGAAGTGCATGCAAGGCTCCCAGGTGAAGATAGCGGCGTTCAGCATAGCCGAACGCTGGTTTATTGAAATGCAAATTCTCAGAACGGCCAGGCGCTTGCATGATCCGGGGCAGACACTCACTGCCCGAGGACCTGCCCCCGATGAGCGCCACTGATTGGATTGGCCGAAGCGAAACCGCCCACGACCATTTGAGCCGTAACCTACTCAAGCGTATTGCCGCCACCTTCGGCGAGGCGGTGCCGGACGACGGAGCAGATTTACCACCGCTATGGCAGTGGTGCTTCTTCCAGGACCCGCTGGCGGAAACCGCCCTGGGCGCCGACGGCCACCCGGCCCGTGGCGGCTTCCTGCCGCCGGCCGATAACCGCAACCGCATGTGGGCCGGTGGGCGTATCGAGTTCCTGCACGCCTTGCGTGCCGGTGAGGCGGCGACCCGCGTGTCGACCATCACCCAGGTCGAGGAAAAGACCGGGCGCAGCGGTTCGTTGCTGTTTGTCACCGTGCGCCACGACTACTCCCAGGAGGGCCGCCTGGCAATCCGAGAGGAACAGGATATCGTCTACCGCGAGCCCACACCGCCCAAGGCCGGCAGCGGCGATGCCCTGGCCCGGGGCGACTGGTGTGAGGCGATCGAGCCCACGCCGACCTTGCTGTTTCGCTACAGCGCCGTGACCTTCAACGGTCACCGCATTCACTACGACTACCCCTACGTGACCGGCACCGAAGGCTATGCGGGGCTGGTGGTGCATGGGCCGCTGATCGCCACCTTGAGCCTGCGCGCCTTTTGCCGGGCACATCCCGAAGCCACCTTGCGCCGTTTTGCCTATCGCGGCGTGCGTCCGTTGATTGCGCCACAGGCGTTTGAGGTGGGCGGGCGAGTGACGGCGGCCGGTGTCGCCCAGCTGTGGGCCGGTAACGCTGCTGGCCTGGCGCAGCAGGCTGAAGCGCATTTCGAATAATCCAAGAACAACAGGCGGAGAGCCGTTAATGAACCCCCATGACAACGAAGAACTCAACGCTATTCGCGAAGGCGTGCGCGCCTTGTGCGCTGAATTCGACGCCGCTTACTGGCGCAAAATCGATGAAGAAAAGGGTTTCCCCGAAGCCTTCGTCAAGGCCCTGACGGACGCCGGCTGGCTGTCGGCGATGATTCCTGAGCAATACGGCGGCTCCGGCCTGGGCCTGGCCGAAGCCTCGGTGATCCTCGAGGAGGTCAACCGCTGCGGCGGCAACTCCGGCACCGTCCATGGCCAGATGTACAACATGTTCACCCTGTTGCGTCATGGCAGCGAGGCGCAAAAGCGCTTCTACCTGCCCAAGCTGGCCAGCGGTGAATTGCGCCTGCAGTCCATGGGCGTTACCGAGCCCACCACCGGCACCGACACCACCAAGATCAAGACCACCGCGATTCGGCGCGGCGACAACTACGTGATCAACGGGCAAAAGGTGTGGATCTCGCGGGTGCAGCATTCCGACCTGATGATCCTGCTGGCGCGTACCACGCCGCTGGCCGAGGTGAAGAAAAAGTCCGAGGGTATGTCGATCTTCCTGGTGGACCTGCGCGCGGCCATCGGCAACGGCCTGACCGTGCAGCCCATCGCCAATATGGTCAACCACGAGACCAACGAGTTGTTCTTTGACAACCTCGAGCTGCCCCTCGACAGCTTGATCGGCGAGGAGGGCAAGGGCTTCAAATACATCCTTGACGGCCTCAACGCCGAACGCACGCTGATCGCCGCCGAATGCATCGGCGATGGCCGCTGGTTTATCGAAAAGGCCAGTGCCTATGCCCGCGACCGCGTGGTGTTTGGCCGGCCCATCGGGCAGAACCAGGGGGTGCAGTTCCCGATTGCCGAAGCCCATATCGAAATCGAGGCGGCGGACCTGATGCGCTGGCGTGCCTGCGAGGAATACGACCGCGGCGTCAATGCTGGGGCCAGCGCCAATATGGCCAAGTACCTGGCGGCCAAGGCGTCCTGGGAAGCGGCCAACGCCTGCCTGCAAACCCACGGCGGCTTCGGGTTTGCCTGCGAGTACGACGTGGAGCGCAAATTCCGCGAGACGCGCCTGTACCAGGTGGCGCCGATCTCCACCAACCTGATCCTGTCGTACGTGGCCGAGCATCTGCTCGAGCTGCCACGCAGCTTCTGAGGGCCTGAGCATGAGCCATACCCAAGCCTTGTGCCGGTTCCTCGCCGAGTTGAATGACGCGCAATTGCCCGACGCGGTGCTGGCGCGTATCGAAGAACTGTATCTGGATTGGCTGGCCTCGGCGCTGGCCAGCCAAGGTTCGCACCCGATTCCCTTGTTCGAGCGCTATGCACAAAAGATGGGCCCGGCCACCGGGCCTTCGCAGATAATCGTCAACGGTGGCAGCAGCAGCGCGTATTTTGCCGCGCTGGTCAACGCGGCCTCATCGCACCTGGTGGAGCAGGACGACCTGCACAACAGCTCGGTGCTGCACCCGGCGACGGTGGTGTTTCCCGCTGCCCTGGCCGCCGCGCAAGATCTCGGCAAATCCGGTCGCGAGTTGTTGTTGGCCGCGGTGGCCGGTTATGAGGCCGGGATTCGCATCGGCGAGTTCATGGGCCGTTCCCACTACCGGATCTTCCACACCACGGCCACAGTCGGCACCCTGGCGGCGGCGGTGGCCGTGGGCAAGTTGCTGGACTTCAACGAAGAACAATTCATCAACCTGCTCGGTAGCGCCGGCACCCAGGCCGCCGGGCTCTGGGAGTTCCTGCGCGATGCGGCTGATTCCAAGCAGTTGCACACCGCCAAGGCCGCAGCGGATGGCTTGCTGGCCGCGTACCTGACGGCGGATGGCCTGAGCGGTGCGCGCAATATCCTCGAAGGCGAGCAGGGTTTGGCGGCGGGTATGTCCACTGACGCCGAGCCGGGCAAATTGTCCGCGGGCCTCGGTAGCCGCTGGGCGCTGCTGGAAACCTCGTTCAAGTTCCACGCTTCGTGCCGCCATACCCACCCGGCCGCCGATGCGTTGCTGGACTTGATGCAGCGCGAAGGCCTGGCCGCTGCGGATATCGCCAGGGTCGAGACCCGCGTGTACCAAGGCGCTATTGATGTGCTCGGCCGCGTGACCGTACCGGCCACCGTGCACCAGGCCAAGTTCTCCATGGGCACCGTGCTCGGCCTGATTGCTGTGCACGGCAAAGCCGGGCTTACCGAGTTTCATCAGTGGGCCCTGAGCGATCCCGCCGTCGCTGCGTTCCGCGACAAGGTCAGCATGATCTTCGACCGCGCAGTCGACGACGCCTATCCGCAGCGCTGGCTGGGCCGCGTCACCGTGACCTGCGTCGATGGCCGCACGTTGCATGGTGCGATTGACGAGCCCAAGGGCGACCCGGGCAACACCCTGGACCGAGTGCAGTTGGCGGACAAGTTCCAGCGCCTCTGCCAGTTCAGCGGCGCCCGCACGCCGGCCCAGGCCAGCGCCTTGATCGAAAAAGTCTGGAACCTGCGCAACGCCGTATCCATGGCCCATTGGCTTTGAGGAATTGTCATGACTGCTAATCAACGACCGCTGGACGGCATCACCGTGGTCAGCCTGGAACACGCGATTGCTGCGCCGTTCTGTACCCGCCAACTGGCCGACCTGGGAGCGCGGGTTATCAAGATCGAACGCCCGGGCAGCGGTGATTTTGCCCGTGGCTACGACGAGCGCGTGCGCGGCCTGGCCTCGCATTTTGTGTGGACCAATCGCTCCAAGGAAAGCCTGACCCTGGACCTCAAGCAGGCGGAGGCCGGCGCTATCCTCGACACCTTGCTGGCCGATGCCGACGTGCTGGTGCAGAACCTTGCACCCGGTGCGGCGGCGCGTATGGGGCTCGCGTTCGAGGCGCTGCAGGCGCGCTTTCCACGACTGATTGTGTGTGATATTTCCGGCTACGGTGAAGGCGGGCCCTACGAGAAAAAGAAAGCCTATGACCTGCTGATCCAGAGCGAGGGCGGTTTTCTTTCGGTGACCGGTGGCCCCGGTGAAGAGCAGATGGCCAAGGCCGGTTGTTCCATCGCGGATATCTCCGCCGGCATGTACGCCTACAGCGGCATCCTGTCGGCACTGCTATTGCGCGGCAAGACGGGCAAGGGCAGCCGCATTGACGTGAGCATGCTCGAAAGCCTGGTGGAGTGGATGGGCTACCCGATGTACTACGCCTTCGACGGTGCCCCGCAGCCACCGCGGGCCGGCGCGGCGCATTCGACGATCTACCCCTACGGGCCGTTCCCCACCGGCGATGGCGGCACGGTGATGCTCGGTTTGCAGAACGAACGCGAATGGGCGGCGTTCTGCGACAAGGTACTGCTCACCCCTACGCTGGCGACGGATGAACGCTTCTCGGCCAACTTCAAGCGTTCGGCCAACCGCGAAGTGCTGCGCCAGATCATTGTCGACAGCTTTGCCCAGCTCGACACCGAGGCCGTGATCCAGCGCCTGGAACACGCGCAGATCGCCAGTGCACGGGTCAACGATATGCAAGGCGTGTGGGACCACCCGCAACTCAAGGCCCGCGACAGCTGGCGTGAAATCGACAGCCCGGCCGGGCCGTTACCGTCGTTATTGCCACCGGCGCGTAACGCCGCGTTTAGCCCGCGTATGGACGGCGTACCGGGACTGGGGCAGCACAGCCAGGCAATTCTCCAGGCGCTGGGCTACTCGGGTGAGGCCATCGACAGCCTGCGCGCGCGCGGCGTTATCTAATCAGGAGTTCTGTGATGCCTTTGATTCGTTCTGCCTTGTTCGTGCCGGGCAGCCGCCCGGAGCGCTTTGCCAAAGCACTGGCCAGTGGTGCCGATGCGGTGATCGTGGATTTTGAAGATGCGGTGGAAGAACCGCTCAAGCGCCAGGCCCGGGACAACCTCGGCGGGTTTTTAACGGCCAACCCCGATGCCTGTGTGTGGGTACGCATCAATGCCCCAGAACACGCCGAGCACTTTGCCGATGTGGCGTTCTGCAAAGCCCACGGCAACGTGGCCGGGGTGTTGCTGCCCAAGGTGGAAAGTGCCACCCAGGTGGCGGTGGTCGCCGCCGCCGGCAAAGTCATCTGGCCGATTATCGAAAGTGCACGAGGCCTGCTGGCGGTGGCCGAAATCGCCCATGCGCCGCAAGTGCAGCGCCTGTCGTTCGGTGGCCTGGACCTGGCGCTGGACCTGAACCTGAGCAGCCACTCGGCGGCGGCGAATTTTGCCCTGGATCAGGCGCGCCTGGCGCTGATCGTGCATTCGCGCGCCGCCGGCCTGGTGGCACCGCTGGACGGTGTACACCCGGCGATCGACGACCCGGAGGGCCTGCGCCACTCGATCCGGCATGCTTATGAAATGGGCTTTGCCGGGGCCCTGTGTATCCATCCCAAGCAGGTGCCGGTGATCCATGAGGCCCTGGCACCGAGTGCGGCGGACCTGGCCTGGGCCCAACGGGTGGTGGAGGCCGGTGCCCATGGGGCAGGGGCCTACCAGATTGATGGGCAGATGGTAGATGCGCCGGTGTTGCTGCGGGCCCAAAGGCTGCTGGCAGCACAGAACTCCCACACGGGATAGGCATTGCTCCACAGGTTGGTGTTCGGCTTGGCCGAACGCAGTGTTTAAAAATTTCAAATTCACTACACGCCTCACATCAGGCACCTTGCCTGACACCACCACAACAATAAAAAGGTGATACCCATGCTCAAGCTTTCTCGGGCGCTGTTGTGCGCCGCCACGTTGTTTGCCGCAGGCCTGGCCCAGGCGGCTGATCCGATCATCATCAAGTTCGCCCACGTGGTAGCGGAAAACACCCCCAAAGGCCAGGGCGCGCTGCTGTTCAAGAAACTTGCCGAAGAGCGCCTGGCGGGCAAGGTCAAGGTCGAGGTCTACCCCAACTCGTCGCTGTTTGGCGACGGCAAGGAGATGGAAGCGCTGCTGCTGGGCGATGTGCAGATGCTGGCGCCGTCCCTGGCCAAGTTCGAGCAGTACACCAAGCAGGTGCAGATCTACGACCTGCCGTTTTTGTTCAACGACCTGGCCGCCGTCGACCGTTTCCAGGCCGCTGAAGGCAAGCAACTGCTGACGTCGATGCAGGACAAGAACATCCTCGGCCTGGCCTATTGGCACAATGGCCTCAAGCAACTGTCGGCCAACAAGGCCCTGCACGAGCCCAAGGATGCCCGGGGCCTGAAGTTCCGCGTGCAGGCCTCCAGTGTGCTGGAGGAGCAGTTCAAGGCGATCCGTGCCAACCCGCGCAAGATGAGTTTTGCCGAGGTCTACCAAGGCTTGCAGACCGGCACTGTCAACGGCACCGAAAACACCTGGTCGAACTATGAAAGCCAGAAGGTCAACGAGGTGCAGAAGTACTTCACCGAGTCCAACCACGGCCTGATCGACTACATGGTGATCACCAACGCCAAGTTCTGGAACGGCCTGGCGCCGGACATCCGCAGCAGCCTGGAACAGATCATGGTCGAAGTCACCGTCGAGGTGAACAAGCAGGCCGAAGCGCTGAACCAGTCGGCCAAGCAGAAGATTATCGACGCCAAGACCAGCGAAATCATCGAGCTGACCCCCGAGCAACGCCAGCTATGGCGCGAAGCCATGCGTCCGGTGTGGCAGAAGTTCGAGGGGCCGATTGGCGCTGACCTGATCAAGGCCGCAGACGCGTCCAACCACTGATCGCCTGCGCGACCCCGACCCAAGGTGGGAGCGGGCTTGCCCGCGATGGCGGCGTCTGAGCCAGCCGAGAGGCCGTTGATGCCCCATCGCGGGCAAGCCCGCTCCCACATGTTGCGACCCCTTTCCCTGTAAGCGAGGTTTTGCCATGCAATCCCTAAGGCGCGTCTGGGAGCACCTGGAGGAAGGTTTTATCGCCTTCCTGCTGGCCGCCATGACCCTGGTGACGTTTGTCTACGTCATGCTCAACAACATCTACACCCTGTTTTTTGCCTTGGCCGACAAGTGGGCCTGGAGCAGCAGTTTTTTCAACGCCCTGGGCGACGGCACCATGACCTGGGCCCAGGACATGACCTGGAGCGTCGCGCTGACCAAGGCGATGTTCGGCTGGCTGATTTTCTTCGGGATTTCCTATGGCGTGCGCACCGCCGGCCACCTGGGGGTCGATGCCCTGGTGCGCCTGACGCCACGCCGGGTCCAGCGCCTGCTGGGAATGCTCGCGTGCCTGTGCTGCCTGGCCTACGCCGGGTTGTTCATGGTGGCCAGCTACAAGTGGGTGAGTGCCGTGCTGGCGGCCGGGATCGGGGCCGAGGACCTCGATCATTTCGGCCTGGAAGTGGGGCATATCGCGCTGATCGTGCCGATCGGCTTTGCCCTGGTGTTGATCCGCTACATGGAAATTTTCTACCGCCTGTTTACCCACCGTCAGGTCGGGTTGGGGCTGGCCGACGAAGCCGGTGAAGCCAGCAAGTTGGCCGGTAACCATGAGGAGCGTGACTGATGGCCGTTCTCTGTCTGTTTTTACTGCTGTTGGTGTTCATGTTTCTCGGCGTGCCCATCGCGATTTCCCTGGGGTTGTCGGGGGCGATGTCGATCCTGATGTTCAGCCAGGACTCGTTAAGCTCCCTGGCGATCAAGTTGTTTGAAACCAGCGATGCCTACACCTTCCTGGCGATTCCGTTCTTCCTGCTGTCGGGGGCGTTCATGACCACCGGCGGCGTGGCGCAACGCTTGATCGATTTTGCCAACGCCTGTGTCGGCCATATCCGTGGCGGCCTGGCGATTGCGGCGGTGCTGGCGTGCATGCTGTTCGCCGCGCTGTCCGGTTCATCGCCGGCGACGGTGGCGGCGGTGGGGTCGATTGCCGTGGCCGGTATGGTGCGCTCCGGTTACCCCAAGGAGTTTGGCGCCGGGATCATCTGTAATGCCGGGACCCTGGGCATCCTGATTCCGCCTTCCATCGTGATGGTGGTGTACTCGGCGGCGACGGAAACTTCGGTGGGCAAGCTGTTTATGGCGGGGGTGATCCCCGGCTTGCTGCTGGGCCTGATGCTGATGATCGCGATCTACATCGTGGCGCGTATCAAAAAGCTGCCGGCACAACCCCGGGCGACCTTTGCCCAGTGGCTGGGCTGTGCCCGTCGCGCGTTCTGGGGCCTGTTGCTGCTGGTGATCATCCTCGGCGGTATCTACAGCGGCATGTTCACCCCCACTGAAGCTGCAGCGGTGGCGGCGGTGTACTCGGCGTTTGTCGCGCTGTTTGTGTACAAGGACATGCGCTTGAGGGATTGCCCCAAGGTGCTGCTGGAGTCTGGGCGCCTGTCGATCATGCTGATGTTCATCATCGCCAACGCCATGCTGTTTGCCCATGTGCTGACCACCGAACAGATCCCGCAGGAAATCACGGCCTGGGTCATCTCCGAAGGGCTGACGCCGATCGGTTTCCTGCTGATGGTCAACGTGGTGCTGTTGATCGCCGGCAGCTTTATGGAGCCCTCGGCCATTGTGCTGATCCTGGCGCCGATCTTCTTCCCGATTGCGATGAAGCTGGGCATCGACCCGATTCACCTGGGGATTGTGATGGTGGTGAACATGGAGATCGGCCTGGTGCATCCGCCCGTTGGGCTGAACCTGTTCGTGACCTCGGCGGTGACCGGCCTGACCCTGGGCCAGACGATCCGCGCAGCGATGCCATGGCTGATGATCCTCCTGGCGTTCCTGGTCCTGGTGACGTACGTGCCGTTTATCTCACTGGCGCTGCCGCAGTGGTTGGGCATGTAGCCAGCGCCCAAACGCCGCACCACCCCCAGACTTGATTTCAATCAAGGGCTCACTGGCCACGTGCCACCTACCATCGGCTGCATATCCCGGCCGTTGAAGTCAGTGAGCCCATGAACCGCCCCAAGCCCTCGACCCTCGCTACCCTGGCTGCAAGTCCCGTTACCTGGCTGGTTGTCCTGGTGCTGCTGTTCAGCCTGGCCGGCCCGGCCCAGGCCAAGTCCTACGGCGCGATTGAACAGCAGCGCATCGACAAGATTTTCCCGCAGGCCGACGCCATTTCCGCCGCCCAAGGCCCGTTCAAGGTGCGCACGCTGTCGGCCAAAGGCGCGGTCATCGGCTATGTGTTCCAGAGCCTGGACGTGGTGGACATCCCGGCGTACTCCGGCAAACCGATCAACACCCAGGTGATTCTCGACCCGGCCGGGGTGATCCGTGATGCCTATGTGCTGGAGCACCACGAGCCGATCCTGCTGATCGGCATCCCCGAGGCCAAGTTGCATGACTTCACCGCCCGCTACAGCGGGATCAACGTCAAGCAGCGGGTGGTGGTGGGGCATTCCAGTGACAGCCAGGCGGTGACCGTGGATGCGGTGGCCGGTGCCACGGTCACGGCGATGGTGGTCAATGAGGTGATCATGCGCGCCGCCCACGAAGTGGCGGTGTCGCTCAAGCTGATCGAGGACAAGGCCAGCACCGCGCAGAAAGTCGCGCTGGTGCGCGCTGACCTGTTCGAGCCGGCCAACTGGGCGCAGTTGACCGGCAATGGCGCGGTGCGCCGCTTGCACCTGACGCGCGGCCAGGTGGATGCCGCCTTCAAGGGCACCGAGGCCGAAGGCGTGGACGTGGCGGGGGCGGGGCAGGTCGACGAGACGTTTATCGACTTGTATGTGGCCGATCTCAACGCGCCGACCATCGGCCGCAACCTGTTGGGTGACGCGCAGTACCGGGTGTTGATGCAGGGCCTCAAGCCCGGCGAGCAGGCCATCGCGGTGCTGGGACGCGGGATTTTTTCGTTCAAGGGCTCGGGCTATGTGCGCGGCGGGATTTTTGATCGGGTGCAGTTGCGCCAGTTCGGCAATGTCATCAGCTTCCGCGATATGGACCACCAGCGCCTGTACGACGTGTTCGCCGAGGGCATGCCCGAGTTCGATGAAATGTCGGTGTTTATCGTGCGCCCCCAGGCTGCGTTCGATCCAGGCTCAGCGTGGACCCTGGAGCTGCTGGTACGGCGCCAGACCGGCCCGGTCAGTGGCACCTTCAGCAGTTTTGAATTGCCCTACCAGATGCCCGAGGCGTATCTGGAGCGCCCGTTGCCCACCGCCGCCGAACAGGCCGCCATCGACGAAGCCAACCGGCCGATGTGGCTGACGATCTGGTACCAGAAACACGTGCAGATCCTGATCCTGGGCGCCGCCCTGGTGCTGCTGACGGTGATTTTGTTTTTGCAGGACAGCCTGGCCCGGCGCCCGCGCCTGTTGCATTGGGTGCGCCGTGGCTACCTGCTGTTTACCGTGGTGTTTATCGGCTGGTACGCCCTGGGGCAGTTGTCGGTGGTCAACGTGCTGACCTTTGTGCATGCCCTGTTCCAGCAGTTCCGCTGGGAGCTGTTCCTCACCGACCCGCTGATCTTCATGCTCTGGGTATTCACCGCCGCCAGCATCCTGCTGTGGGGCCGGGGGGTGTTCTGTGGCTGGTTGTGCCCGTTCGGGGCGCTGCAGGAGCTGCTCAACGAGGCGGCGCGCAAGCTCAAGGTGCGCCAGTTCGAGTTGCCGTTTGCCGTGCATGAGCGGCTGTGGGCGATCAAGTATTTGATCCTGCTGGGGCTGTTTGGCCTGTCCCTGGAGTCGATGGCCACCGCCGAGCGGTTTGCCGAAGTGGAACCGTTCAAGACCGCCATCACCCTGCATTTCGACCGCCAATGGTGGTTCGTGCTGTACGCCGTGGCGCTGCTGGTGATCAACCTGTTCACGCGCAAAGTCTACTGCCGCTACCTCTGCCCACTGGGCGCGGCGCTGGCGATCCCCAGCAAATTCAGGCTGTTCGACTGGCTCAAACGGCGCAAGGAGTGTGGCGATCCGTGCCAGTTGTGTGCCAGGGAATGCGAGATCCAGGCGATCCACCCCGACGGCCATATCAACGCCAATGAATGCCACTACTGCCTCGATTGCCAGATGACCTGGCACAACGACCACAAATGCCCGCCCCTGATCAACAAGCGCAAGAAACGCAACAAGGCCGCACCCGCCACTGGGCAATTGATCCCGGTGGTGCAGGTGGCGGTGCCTGAATGACGGCCTTGGGCACCCACTTTTCATATCTGGAGCACATCATGAACGACAGCGAATCGAACAAAACCGGGACCACCCCGGAACCCGAAGGCATGAGCCGGCGTGGTTTCCTTGGCACTGGCGCCGTCACCGGCGCGGTGCTGGCAGGGGCCTCGGCCCTCGGCGGTACGGTGTTTACCCGCGAGTCCTTTGCGGCGGCGGCCAAGGAAGCCAAGTCGAAAATCCATGTGGGCCCAGGGGAGCTGGATCAGTACTACGGGTTCTGGAGCGGCGGCCACCAGGGCGAAGTGCGGGTGTTGGGCGTGCCGTCAATGCGCGAGCTGATGCGCATCCCGGTGTTCAACGTCGATTCGGCTACCGGTTGGGGCCTGACCAACGAGAGCAAGCGCATCCTGGGGGAGGGCGCCAAGTACCAGAACGGCGATTGCCATCACCCGCACCTGTCCACCACCGATGGCCGCTACGACGGCAAATACCTGTTTATCAACGACAAGGCCAACACCCGCGTGGCGCGGATCCGCCTGGACATCATGAAGTGCGACAAGATCGTCACCGTGCCCAACGCCCAGGCGATCCACGGCCTGCGCCTGCAAAAGGTGCCGTACACCAAGTACGTGTTCTGCAACGCCGAGTTCATCATCCCGCACCCCAATGACGGCCACACCTTCGACCTGCAGGACAAGAACAGCTTCACCCTGTTCAACGCCATCGACGCCGAGAAGATGGAAATGGCCTTCCAGGTCATCGTCGACGGCAACCTCGACAACGCCGACATGGACTACACCGGCAAATACGCGGCGGCCACCTGCTACAACTCGGAAAAGGCCTCCGACCTGGGCGGCATGATGCGCAACGAACGCGACTGGGTGGTGGTGTTCAACATCCCGCGCATCGAGGCGGCGATCAAGGCCGGCAAGTTCATCAACCTTGACGGGGTCAAGGTGCCGGTGGTGGACGGGCGTAAGGGCGACGACGGCAAGGACAGCGAATTCACCCGCTATATCCCGGTGCCGAAGAACCCCCACGGCTGCAACACCTCGCCGGACGGCAAGTACTTTATCGCCAACGGCAAGCTGTCGCCGACCTGCACCATCATTGCCATCGACAAGCTCGACGACCTGTTCAGCGACAAGATCAAAGACCCGCGCGGCGTGGTAGTCGGCGAGCCGGAGCTGGGCCTGGGCCCGTTGCACACCACCTACGATGGCCGGGGTTTTGCCTACACCACGCTGTTTATCGACAGCCAGGTGGTCAAGTGGAACATCGCCGAAGCCATCCGTGCCTACGGCGGCGAAAAGGTCAACTACATCAAGCAGAAGCTCGATGTGCACTACCAGCCTGGCCACAACCACGCCTCGCTCACCGAAACCCGGGATGCCGACGGCCAATGGCTGGTGGTATTGAGCAAGTTCTCCAAGGACCGCTTCCTGCCCACCGGCCCGTTGCACCCGGAAAACGACCAGTTGATCGATATCTCCGGCGATGAAATGAAACTGGTCCACGACGGCCCGACCTTCGCCGAACCCCACGACTGCGTGATGGCGCGGCGCGACCAGATCAAGACCAAGAAAATCTGGGAGCGCAACGACCCGTTCTTCGCCGAAACCGTGGCCATTGCGGCCAAGGACGGGATCAAGCTGGAGACCGATAACAAGGTGATCCGCGACGGCAAGAAAGTGCGGGTGTACATGACCTCCATGGCGCCGACCTACGGCCTGACGGAATTCACCGTCAAGCACGGCGATGAGGTCACCGTGACCATCACCAACATCGACCAGATCGAGGACGTGACCCATGGCTTTGTCATGACCAACCATGGCGTGAGCATGGAAATCAGCCCGCAGCAAACCTCTTCCATCACCTTCATCGCCGACAAACCGGGGCTGCATTGGTACTACTGCAGCTGGTTCTGCCATGCGCTGCATATGGAGATGGTGGGGCGGATGCTGGTGGAGCGCACTTAACGGCGAGCACCCAATAAATGTAGGCGCTGGCTTGCCTGCGATAGCGGAGCATCAGAAAACTGTCGGTTGCCTGACACACCGCTATAGCAGGCAAGCCAGCTCCCACATGGGATCTGTTTTGATCAAAAAGGAATACTCCGTGGCTCGACCCCGCACGTTATGGACCGGGTGTGTGTGGCTGCTATTTTCGGCCACCGCCAGTGCCGCTGTACTGCCCATCACCGACCTGCCGTTGGTAGCCGCAGGCCCGCACCGCTGGCAATTGCCCGCCGGTGACTACCAGGGCTCCTTCAGCATCGACCAGCCCCTGCAACTGACTTGCGAACCCGGTGCGGTGATCCACAGCCAGGGCCAGGGCAATGGTCTTCTGATCAACGCTGCCGACGTCACCGTCGAGGGCTGCACCTTCCTCGACTGGGGCCATGACCTCACCGCGATGAACGCGGCCATTTTCATCCAGCCCAAGGCCCACGGCGCCTTGATCAAGAACAACCGCCTGCGCGGCCAGGGGTTTGGCGTGTGGGTCGATGGCACGGCGGATGTGAGCGTGATCGACAACCAGATCCAGGGCGACCCGACCATGCGTTCCCAGGACCGGGGCAATGGCATCCATTTGTACGCGGTCAAGGGCGCGCGGGTGATCGGCAACCTGGTGCGCGATGCCCGCGATGGCATCTACATCGACACCTCCAACGGCAACCTGCTGCAAGGCAACACCCTGGAAGACCTGCGCTACGGCATTCACTACATGTTCGCCAACGACAACCAGGTGCTCGGCAACATCACCCGCCGCACCCGCACCGGCTATGCGCTGATGCAAAGCCGCAAGCTGACGGTGATCGGCAATCGCTCCGAGCAGGACCAGAACTACGGGATCCTGATGAACTACATCACCTATTCCACCCTGCGCGACAACGTGGTCAACGACGTGCGCGACGGCACCACCGGCGACACCATGATCACCGGGGCCGAAGGCAAGGCGCTGTTTATCTACAACTCGCTGTTCAACAGCATCGAACACAACCACTTTGGGCGCAGCGCGGTGGGCATCCACCTCACGGCCGGCTCCGAAGACAACCGGATTGCCAACAATGCCTTTGTCGGCAACCAGCGCCAGGTCAAGTACGTGGCCACCCGCTTGCAGGAATGGTCGGCAGATGGCCGCGGCAATTACTGGAGCGATTACCTGGGCTGGGACCGCAATAACGACGGCCTGGGGGATGTGGCCTACGAGCCCAACGATAACGTCGACCGCCTGCTGTGGCTGTATCCCCAGGTGCGCCTGCTGATGAACAGCCCCGGCATCGAGTTGCTGCGCTGGGTGCAACGGGCGTTTCCGGTGATCAAGTCGCCGGGGGTGATGGACAGCCATCCGCTGATGAAAGACCCCACGCTTTCCCTGCTCAAGGAGCCCGCATGATGCCTGTCGTCGAAATCGAAGGCGTGACCCAGCGTTATGGGCCCGCCACTGTGCTGCATGACTTGAGCCTGAGCCTGGCGCCCGGGGAGGTGCTGGGCCTGTTCGGCCATAACGGCGCGGGCAAGACCACCAGCATGAAACTGATCCTCGGTTTACTGCAGGCAAGCAGCGGCCAGGTACGGGTGTTTGGCCGCGCGCCCAGTGATCCCCAGGTGCGCCGGATGCTCGGCTATCTGCCGGAAAACGTCACGTTCTACCCGCAACTCAGCGGCCTGGAGACCTTGCAGCATTTTGCCCGGCTCAAGGGCGCGCCGATGAGCCAGGTCTCGACGTTGCTGGAAGACGTCGGCCTGACAGCGGCGGCGCGGCGGCGGGTCAAGACCTATTCCAAGGGCATGCGCCAGCGCCTCGGCCTGGCCCAGGCCCTGCTTGGCGAGCCGCGCCTGTTGCTGCTCGACGAACCCACCGTGGGCCTGGACCCGATCGCCACCCAGGATTTGTACTGCTTGCTCGACCGCCTGCGCGGGCAGGGCACCAGCATCATCCTCTGCTCCCATGTGCTGCCGGGCGTGGAGGCCCATATCAACCGTGCCGCGATCCTCACCCAGGGCCGCCTGCTGGCCCTCGGCACCCTGGCGGCCTTGCGCGAAGAAGCGGGGCTGCCGACCCTGATCCGCAGCAGCGGCCTGCAACGTGCGGCGCTCTTGCAAAAACGCTGGAGCGAGGCCGGCCACGTGACCCAGCGCTGGGGCGCGCAAGGGCTGCAAGTGGCGGCGTTCAATGGCAACAAGCTGGACCTGCTGCGCCAGTTGCTCGACCAGGACAGCCCCAGTGACGTGGAAATTGTCGTGCCGTCCCTGGAAGACCTGTACCGCCATTACATGGACAGCCCTGTGGAGCGTGCCCAATGACGCCGATCTGGAACATGGCCCGCAAAGAATTCAGCGATGGCCTGCGCAACCGTTGGTTATTGGCCATCAGCCTGTTGTTCGCGGTGCTGGCCATCGGTATTGGGTGGCTCGGTGCGGCGGCGTCCGGGCAACTGGGCTTTACCTCGATCCCGGCAACCATCGCCAGCCTGGCCAGCTTGGCGACCTTCCTGATGCCATTGATTGCGCTGTTGCTGGCCTATGACGCGATTGTCGGCGAGGACGAAAGCGGCACCTTGCTGCTGTTGCTCACCTATCCCCTGGGGCGCGGGCAGATCCTGCTCGGCAAGTTTGTCGGGCATGGGCTGATCCTGGCGCTGGCGACCTTTATCGGATTCGGCTGCGCCATGCTCGCCATCGCGCTGCTGGTGGATGACGTCGAATTCAGCCTGCTGCTCTGGGCCTTTGGCCGCTTCATGCTGACCTCGACCTTGCTCGGCTGGGGCTTTTTGGGGATGGCGTATGTGTTGAGCAGCGTCTCGGCGGAAAAGTCCACGGCGGCCGGGTTGGCCCTGGGGGTGTGGTTCTTTTTTGTGCTGGTCTTTGACCTGGCATTGCTGGCGCTGCTGGTGCTCAGCGAGGGGCAGTTCAGCCCGACGCTGCTGCCCTGGCTGTTGCTGTTCAACCCGGCGGATGTGTACCGGCTGATCAACCTGTCGGGCTTCGATGCCGGCCCCGCGTCGGTAGGCGTGATGGCCCTGGGCGGTGACTTGGCAGTGCCGGAGGCGGCGTTGTGGTTGTGCCTGGCGGCGTGGGTCGCCGGGCCGCTGGCCTGGGCCTATTGGCTGTTCGGGCGGCGCGCGGCATGAATTTTTTATCGGTGGAGTAGCTGAGCATGAAAATCGGATGGGTGTTGCTGTTGAGCCTGCTGTTGGTGGGGTGTGACAAACCAGTGGCGGCCGGGGCAGGTGATGGGCCGGTGGCGTTCCATCCGGCGGATGAGTGCCATGTGTGCGGCATGGTGATCAGCGAATTCCCGGGGCCCAAGGGCGAGGTGGTGGAGCAGGGCGCGGCGAAGAAGTTCTGCTCGACCGCAGAAATGCTCGGCTGGTGGTTGCAGCCGGAAAATCATCATGCCCAGTCAAAGCTGTATGTGCATGACATGGGGCGCAGCCATTGGAATACCCCGGACGATGCCCACCTGATCGACGCCAAGACCGCCTACTACGTGCTCGGCACCGGGCTCAAGGGCGCCATGGGCGTGGTGCTGGCCTCGTTTGCTGAGCAGGCGGTGGCGCAGAAAGTCGCGGCAGATACCGGCGGGCGGGTGCTGCGTTTCGAGGAGATAAACCTGGCACTGTTGCAGCAGCCGAGTGGCATGGCCCATAGCGGTCATTGAGCCTGCCTCCCCCTGTGGGAGCGGGCTTGCCCGCGATGACGGCAGTTCAGTCAGCATTTCTGCCGGCTGACACACCGCTATCGCAGGCAAGCCAGCTCCCACAGCCTAGCGGTTGACCAATTTCGCCGGCAACGCAATCACCAGCAAACAACTGAGCAGCAGGCTGGCGGCAAAGAACCACATGGCCCCAGCGCTGCTGCCGGTGATATCTATCGCCAGGCCCATCAACGAGTTGCTGACCAGCCCGGCGATATTCGCCAGGGAGCACGCCAGGGCAAAACCGGTGGCCGCCGCAGTGCCGGTAAGGAAGGTCGCCGGCAGGCTGAAAAACACCGGCACCGCACCGAGGATCGCTGCCGAAGCCACGGCAAACAGGGCCACGGTGGCGATCACGTTATGGGTGAAGAACGTGCTGCTGGCCATGGCCGCGGTGCCCACCAAAAACGGCACGATAATGTGCCAGCGGCGTTCACGGTATTTGTCGGAACTGGCGCCGATCAGCAGCATGCCCGCCAGCGCGGCGACGCTGGGCAGGGCGGTGAGCAGGCCGATATGGAACGTGTCGCTGACCCCCGCGTTGCGGATCAGGGTCGGCATCCAGAAGCCCATGGCGTAGGCACTGAGCAGGATCGAAAAATCAATCCCGCCAAGCATCCACACCTTGAGGTTGAAGAACCCCTCGCGAAAGCGCCGTGGGCTTTGGCTGGCCTGGCTGTCATCGGCCTGCAACTGCTGTTGCAGCAGGGTCTTTTCGGCGGCTGACAACCATTTGGCCTGGTGATAGGTATTGGGCAGGGCCCAGAACGCTAATACCCCCAACAGCACGCTGGGCAGCGCTTCGAGCAGGAACAGCCATTGCCAGCCACGCAGGCCACCCACCTGGTCGAAGTGGCCCATGATCCAGCCGGACAACGGCCCGCCAATCACACTGGACAGCGGCAGGCCGATCATGAACAGCGCAATCACCCGCCCCCGGCGATGGGTGGGGAACCAGGTGGTCAGGTAATACAACACCCCCGGCAGGAATCCCGCCTCGGCGACGCCGAGCAAAAACCGCAGCACATAGAACTGGGTGGTGGAGGTGACCAGCAACGTGCAGGCCGAGAGCAGGCCCCAGGTGATCATGATGCGCGCGATCCAGATCCGTGCGCCGACGCGCTCGAGGATCAGGTTGCTCGGCACTTCAAACAGGATATAGCCGACAAAAAACAGGCCGGCGCCCAGGCCGAATGCGGTTTCGCTGAACTGCAACTGGTCTTGCATCTGCAACTTGGCAAAACCGATGTTGATCCGGTCCAGGTAGGCCGCCAGGTAGCAGAAGCACAGGAACGGAACCAGCTTCCAGGTGATCTTGTGGTACAGCGCGTGGATTGGGTCGGCGACCGTGGGCATCGGTGTGTCTCATGGGCAATGAGGAGGGCGGGGCGAATATAGCATTCCGTCACCGACAAGCTCTGTCTGAAAAGCGCCACTTGGCTGGGGTTGCTGTGCGAAAGAAGCTACGTTTAACGCTTCTAATAAACAGAGTATCCACGGATGAACTACCAACCCTTTACCCGAACCTTGATCGCGACGGCCCTGGTCCTGACATTCAGCGGTGTGCAGGCGGCCTCCCAGGCCCCGGTGGCCGGTGAAAACGGCATGGTGGTGACGGCCCAGCATTTGGCGACCCATGTGGGCGTCGATGTGTTGAAGGCTGGCGGCAACGCCGTGGATGCGGCAGTGGCCGTGGGATACGCCCTGGCGGTGGTCTACCCGGCAGCGGGCAATCTCGGCGGCGGTGGTTTCATGACCGTGCAGCTGGCGGACGGGCGCAAGACCTTCCTCGACTTCCGCGAAAAAGCCCCCTTGGCGGCCACCGCCGACATGTACCTGGATAAAGACGGCAATGTCGTCCCTGGCCTCAGCGCCAAGGGCCACCTGGCGGTCGGCGTGCCCGGCACCGTCTCCGGCATGGAGCTGGCCCTGAGTAAATACGGGACCCTCAAGCGCGCCCAGGTGATCGCACCGGCGATCAAGCTTGCAGAAAACGGCTTTGCCCTCGACCAGGGCGATATCGACATGCTGCACAGCGCCACCGAAGAATTCAAAAAAGACCAGGACCTGCGTGGCATCTTCCTCAACAAAGGCGAGCCGCTGCAGGTTGGGCAGAAACTGGTGCAAAAAGACCTCGCGCGGACCCTGCGGGAAATCTCCGCCAAGGGCGCCGATGGCTTCTACAAAGGCTGGGTGGCCAAGGCCATCGTCGACTCCAGCCAGGCCGGCAAGGGCATCATCGCCCAGGCCGACTTGGACAAATACCAGACCCGCGAGCTGGCCCCCATCGAATGCGACTACCGCGGCTACCACGTAGTCTCGGCGCCGCCACCGAGCTCGGGCGGCCTGGTGATCTGCCAGATCATGAACATTCTCGAAGGCTACCCCATGGCCGAACTGGGCTACGGCTCGGCCCAGGGCACCCATTACCAGATCGAAGCCATGCGCCACGCCTACGTCGACCGCAACAGCTACCTGGGCGACCCGGACTTCGTGCAGAACCCCGTGGAGCATCTGCTGGACAAGAACTACGCGGCCAAACTGCGCGCCGCCATCGAACCGCAAAAGGCCGGCGACTCCATGGCCATCAAGCCCGGCGTTGCGCCCCATGAAGGCAGCAACACCACCCATTACTCCATCGTCGACAAATGGGGCAACGCGGTGTCGGTGACCTACACCCTCAACGACTGGTTCGGCGCCGGCGTCATGGCCAGCAAGACCGGGGTGATCCTCAACGACGAAATGGACGACTTCACCGTCAAGGTCGGCGTGCCCAACATGTACGGGCTGGTCCAGGGCGAAGCCAACGCCATCGCCCCGGGCAAGGCGCCCCTGTCGTCCATGAGCCCGACCATCGTGACCAAGGACGGCAAGGCCGTGATGGTCATCGGCACACCGGGGGGCAGCCGCATCATCACCGCCACCTTGCTCACCATCCTCAACGTCATCGACTACAAGATGAACATCCAGGAGGCCGTCAACGCTCCACGTTTCCACCAACAGTGGATGCCCGACACCACCAACCTCGAAACCTTCGCCCTGAGCCCCGACACCCAGAAAATCCTCGAAAGCTGGGGCCACAAATTCGCCGGCCCCCAAGACGCCAACCACCTGGCCGCGATCCTCGTCGGCGCCCCGTCCCTGGACGGCAAGCCCGTGGGCAACAACCGCTTCTACGGCGCCAACGACCCACGGCGCAATACCGGGTTGTCACTGGGCTACTAAGCATAGGCAGGGCAGGGGCGTGTTCTCCCAGACCGCCCCGGCTCTGCCCTACAGAAGAATATTTTTTGAAATCAAGGGGTTGCCAGCCCCGGCAAATGAGTACATAATTGCCGCCATTGAACGCGCTGAGACATAAAAAACTTCAATGTTTTCAATGAGATAGAGTAGAGGCAAGCTTCACATAGCCCACTCAAGTTTATATGCGGTGAATGTCAGTGGTTTTGGCATTGATCGTTTGAGGCCGAGTAGCAAAATGGTTATGCAGCGGATTGCAAATCCGCCTACGCCGGTTCGATTCCGACCTCGGCCTCCACTCTTGAAAGCCCCGTAGATCAATGGTCTACGGGGTTTTTTATTGCCTAAGATTTGACGATCACTTCCGCAATTTTTCGGATCGCTTCCGCAACCCTATCTTTTTACGGGAAATTTAAGACGCCGTTATCGGTATGGCTCTGCTCGATTGGGCGTGGGATTGTGCTCGAGACTCAGGAGCCTGAGCGTTCACTAACGGCCATTAGCGGACGTTGAACTGCGTCCGTTGAACTGCGTCCGTTGAACCCAAAACCTGAACATCGGCTTGGCTCAGATTCAAATTCAGATTGAGTAAGTCGGCCTCTCACCCAACCGCGCTACCAACCTGACGAGACAACCGTCAGGATCCTGGCCGATGAATTCGCGCTGGCCTACTCCAAGATGGGTTAGATCCTACAACTATAGTTCGGTGGCACGAGGGGAACGTGGCGAGGATCATGATGCAAGAACGGGCGGGAATTATCGTGATGCGTTGTTGGCTGCAATTGGTCGAACGGATTCATGCACGCAGCGCGTCTTTAAGCCGGAGGGCATCGATCAGACACGCTTGCGGATGACCGGTAATCGAAGCGAGTCAGGTCATAAAACATTTTTGGGGTGAACCTGCCAGCGGTTCGAATACACATATACTGTGCGTATTGTGAATGGTAGCCGTTTGATATTACCGATTAAGGGTTGTGTACTCGATGAACAAGACTGATCTGCTTGAGAATTTGAAAGAGACCAGTTACGAAATGACCCGAGGCAATATAGACGAAGCTGTTCTCCTGCATTTCGATTTGGTTATGGAGAGCTATCGACAAAAGCCTTCATTCTATAAAAACCTGTTGAAATATGACCGATTCATGGTAGCCCTGTCTTTGTTGAGCTTTAGTTATAAAGATGAGCAAGTTCCCTTATCCAAAGTGAAAGCATTTTGCCAAGAACGTGGCTATATGTCTCGCAACAGCCTGGACTCATATTGCTCGTTCTTATCTATCGCCGGATATCTGGATGTCCGGTTACATGTCCAGGACGGACGCCAACGTAGCTTCCGACCCACGGATAAAGCGCTGTGCAATACCGCGCAGCTAATCAAATCGTATCTACTGCCTTCGCAGATGATCTCTCCATACGACAGTTGGTTGTCGGGCATGGGGAAAAGTGCGGATCTATTGCGCGTTTTTTTTCGAGGTTTTGCCAGAATACTTGAAGGCGACTTCCTGCTCGACAAGCTTTTGCCTGAAGCGAAATGGATTCTCAACCGGGATGGCGGTCACCTGCCGATGCTCGCACTCTATGCTGATGCCTTGCGCAACGGCTCGTTAGAGACTGGCTACAAAGTATCCTCTTACGTTGAGCTTTCATCGCGTCTGGGCGTATCCAAAACACACATGCAGCGCATGATCAAGGAAGGCCAGTTACACGGCTATTTCAAATGCGATAAACGCTTGGTGGAGTTGAGCCCGGCCTTTCTCGAACTGATGCGGCGGGCCATGTCAATTTACTTCGCAGTTGCACGGGTAAGCATGGAACTGGGAGTTGATGAAAGCGAAGTGGAAAATAAGTCTGGCTGTATTTGCATTGTTTGTGGACGCTGGCCCCAATGAGTTCGTTTGTTATTTAACCTTCCCTCTCGGGATCGACTTAAACACTGAGCAATGTCTTTTTCTGTTGTAATTTTTTATACCGGAGTTCAGCGTGTTTAATCGCCAGATAAAGAATGCTCTTTTTGCCTGCCAAGAGGAACTGTCCCTGTCGCTCGGTACAGTTGCCGGTATCGAAGCGGTTTTTCTTTCAATACGTGTCGATGGTGCTGGTCGGATTATCTCGGCCAACCAGCGGTTTGCGCAAACGCTGGGATACTCGCTCGAACAGCTTTCAAATATGGCAATGAGTAACATCAACGCGGAGCCGCAGAATGATTTTGCACCCAACCTGTACGCCATCCAACGGCAACGCTATCGTGCCTCCGACGGCCGGGCTGTGACACTCAATGTAGGTTGGATCGCTGCAGCGAACCGGACGTTTCAAGGCTACGGCATGGTTGCACCACCTCTGGCGCAAGACGAACAGGAGGTCATCGAAATGTTCAACGCACTGAACCGCTCGATGGCGATGATTCAGTTCAGTCTCGCGGGTGAGGTCATTTACGCCAACGAATCGTTCGTCCAGGCCATGGGTTATAGCCTTGCGGAGATACAGGGCAAGCATCACCGCCTGTTCTGCCTCGCGGAGGACGTGGCGTCGGCGCATTACGCCGAGTTCTGGAAGAGTCTGAACAAGGGCGTGTTTAACGCTGGTCGCTTTCGCCGGGTAGATAAAAGCGGAAAAGTGGTGTGGCTAGAGGCCACTTACAATCCCATCAGAGACGCTTCCGGTCGGGTTTATAAAATTGCCAAATTCGCCAGTGTAGTGACCGAGCAAGTTGAAAAAGCCGACCAAATCAAACAAGCAGCGACCATGGCTTACGACGTGTCGCTAGATACCGATGTAAAAGCTAACCGAGGTATGGAATTGGTCGCCGACTCCGTACTTGGAACACAGAATATCGCCCAACAGATGGCCTTGGTGACCGACAGCATGACCGCCCTTGAATCGCAGTCGCAGTTGATCGGTTCCATCGTCGACACGATTGGCGCCATTGCCACCCAGACCAATCTTTTGGCGCTTAACGCCGCTATCGAAGCTGCACGCGCTGGAGTGCATGGGCGAGGATTCGCTGTGGTGGCGGATGAAGTGCGCAAGCTCGCTGGCCGTACCAGTGCAGCCACGCGGGAGATTAACGGCGTGGTCAGGCAAAACCGAGAATTGGCCGGCGCAGCAGCGTTGCATGTCCAGTGCAGCAGAGACCAAGCCGACGTTTTATTGGAACTGTCCGAACAGGCAGGTATGGCGATGGTGGCTATCCAGTCAGGCGCAAAGCAAGTCGTGAAAGCCATTGGCAGAGTCACCAGCGACCTGCATTGAATGCTCTATCTGCGTCGCGGTAACGCCTCTTCGTTGATGGTGAAAACAATATGAAAGTTTTGCGTGCAGTCTTTTCCGATTGATAACAGGAGTATAGATGCCGAAATACACTTAAGTCATTGGTCAGGTATTGCTCACACGTTCACGTCACATTCAGGCCGTTTCGGAAAAGGAGTTTAGGGATGCCGGCGATTTTCAAAATCCGACCAAGAATGCGAACGCTGCTGTCACCAGCGGTTACCAAGATTGAAATGGCAGGAATTGTTTCCTGGCTTTGCGTTTTGCTGATTGAGCCTGCGACAACGTTAAATCTACCGAACCTATTGGTCACAACATTGTTGTTTGTTATTTGGTACGTCCATCGCGTAGTTGCTGATTTCCGCATATGGAGAATGCTCGGCGGCGTCTATATATTGATTTTGTCACTCGGCTTTGCATATGTGATTGACACCAATGTGCAGTTACGCGTCTTTACGCTGCCCCTTGCTGTGATCATCGTGGTAAGCAGTGCTATCTTATTCGTCACAGTTCAGGACTATCTTTTTTCTACATTACTGGTCTGGATGCTGATGTGGCCCACTTTGGATGTTGGCTTTTACCGGGGACTGGAAGTTTATGTGGTAATTTTTTGCGTTGCCTCCATGTCCATTGGTTTTACTCTTAGCTTTACCTTTTTAAGAAGCATGCGGTCGGTATTGTTGGTCGAAAGTGAGTTCAGGACATTGGCGGAGACAGACTTTCTCACCTCCTTACTTAACCGGCGGGCCTTTATAGAGACCTTAAAAAAGGCATTGGCTGAAGGTCCCAGCGGCTACTTCATAATGTTGGACATTGACGACTTTAAATTAAAAAACGATCAGTACGGTCACGATGTCGGTGACAAGATTTTGTGTGCCATGGCCGGGTGCCTGAAAACCACCGCTGGCAGCCACTGTGTCGGACGGATTGGAGGTGAGGAGTTCGGTGTCTTGTTGTTGGGCGAAGATGATGCGGTTGCTAATGAATATGCGTTGCGCCTGCTGGCCAACATCCGTAGCAGCGTATTGCCTCCGCATCAATTCACTTGCAGCGCGGGCGTCGCGCCGTTCCGAGCGACATCGGACATGTCAACGGTGCTCAAATGCGCCGACAGCAATATGTATAAAGCCAAGCATGATGGTAAGGATCGGGTGTTTCAGGATGGAAGGCAGGTCAAACCGCTACTTCCTGTAACTACGTAATTAAGGTTTGACTGGAGGACGTCTGTGAAAATCGTTTTCGAAGAAATCGAATCTCCCCCTTGCTGCTTGCTTACGCTGGGCACCTTCACTTTGATGTTCCATAACCGTTCTGAGGCTGAAAGCTTTCTGAAGCTTATTATGGGATGAAATACATCGCTTAGCCCCCATCGCTGAGCGTCTGCTTTTGGCCGTTTTCAGTCGGTTGTCACCGGCAGAAATCGGCCAAAAGCGGACAGTTATGCAGGGTTAGCAACCCTTCCTTGTAGCTTGATGGCGTCTACGAAACTAGGGGCGATTCAGCTTGCGTCCGCTTGAAGATCAATCTGTCCCGTTTTTGTTTTGTTGATGAGACTCACCCACGCCGCGCTATCAATAACATCGAGGCAGCTGCGGACAACAAACCCGCGCAGCAACGATTAAAAATCTTCTTGCCTCGAGGCTGGGTAAACCAGCGGCGCATGTGCAGTCCGATGTATGCGTAGATGCCAATGGCAATCCATTCCAATACCAGGAACAGCAATCCCAGCAGCGTGAACTGGGAGCCCACGTCTACCGCTGGGTCAACGAATTGAGGTAAGAACGCGGTAAAGATCAGAATGGCTTTGGGGTTGCCGGCGGCCACGAGGAATTCCTGTCTTGCCAACCCCCACAGTCCCACCTGAGGGGTTTCGGATTCGGCTGCTACTTGCGGTGCGGCGTTCCACAGTTGATACGCCAGGTAGAAAAGATAAGCCGCGCCAATTATTTTGATCCCGTAAAAGACTAGCTCTGAAGTTTGCAACACCACGGCCAAGCCCGCCGAGGCAAGTGCGATCATGATTGCGAACGCCAGCAAGCGACCTGCGCCGGCCATGCAGGATGTGCGATAGCCATAGCGGGTTGCATTGCTGATAGACAGCAGATTGTTGGGCCCTGGCGCCATATTCAGCGCAAAGCATGCGGGCAGGAATAACGCGAGTGTTGCCAAGTCCATATGCATCTCCAGAATCGCTGTGCATCAATCCTATGTTTGAAGCTTTATAGACGTCATTACCCGCTAAGACAGTAATCGGTCGGTGATCATCGAGAGCGCTTGCGCCGGTGAAACCAGCGCAGTGTCTATGCAAAACGGAGCTTCTTCCCAGGCTTCGTATTCATGATCCAGCACAGACTGCCAGGTGGGTGGGATCAGCCCCGCAATATCACTCTTCCTGGTTTCCACCCGCTGCTGGTGTTCATTTTTATCAGAGCAAATCACTTGAATATTGAATAACTCGATACCCGCCTTTACGGCGATTTCGCTCCAGGCTATTCGGCTTTCGCTTACAGGGTTTACGCAGTCAACGATGACCGTGTGGCCAAGGCGAAGATTACTCAGGGCAAGTTCATTCGCGACCCTATAGCCGCTGGACCCCACGTCTTGTGCAAGAACTGCGCAGTTGCGGATCGCTTGCTCAATCGTATCGATCCGCAGGTAAACGGCGCCGGTTTTAGCCGCAAGCTCCTTGGCGATTGTGGTTTTGCCGGTGCCGGGAAGGCCGCTGAATACGATAAGCACGGTATGTCCTTTTCTATCGCCTGTTATTTAGGGGCTTCGCGTTCGGCAAGTTGGCTAGTTGGCTAGTTCGCCGGGGTATGACTGAACACCCAGACATCTCACCCCACAGTTTGCAACCATTCAAGTAGCGCCATCTCCACGCTACCGGGCCTTGGCGCTGTAGGCGATAGCAGGCAGTACCGCGAGCCATCTTCAACAAAGCCCAATGGCGCGGCTAACACACCGCTTTGGATATCGTCGCGCACCAGGTGCCATGGGCCGATGGCTACCCCAAGGCCTGCAACGGCGGCCTGGATGCTGAAATAGAAGTGCTCGAAAGATTGCATTTCCATTTCTGGAACAGGCAGTTGCTTTGCGTAAGCCCATTCGTGCCAAGCCGTGGGCCGGCTAGCTGTTTGCAGTAGCGGGGCAGAGGGGAGCAGGGATTTGCGATTTTTGCCAAACCACTGATCTGCCTTTTCTGGCCGGCATACGGGGCCGACCTGCTCTGGGAATAGCGTCTCGGTATGGTAGCCGGGAGGACAGGGAAAATCGTCGCGCCGGATGGCCAGGTCGATACCCTGGTTGAATGAGAAGGGGCCGCCGCCAGCAACCAGGTGAATGTCCAGGCCTGGGTGAAGGGTCTGGAAGTCGCTCCAGCGAGGGATCAGCCAGCGCATCAACAGCGTGGGCTCGCAGGACAGGACGAGCTGGCGAGCTCGACGGGCGTCGGTGCGTATCTCGCGAACGGCCTGGGTCATCAACCCCAGCCCCTCACTGGTGGCTTTTGCCAGGCGTCTTCCGGCATCGGTTAAAAACACCCTTCGGCCACGCCGCTCGAACAGGTCAACACCCAAATCCTCTTCAAGCAGGCGCACTGCGCGGCTGATGGCCCCCGGTGTCAGGTGCAACTCGTCAGCTGCGCGGGCGAAGTTTTCCAGGCGTGCGGCTGATTCGAAGCAGCGCAATGCCAGCAGAGACGGCATGCGAGTCTCAGAAGTCAGTGAGTTGTAGTCACCATTTGCTTCAGAAATCATCGTTTTTACCAAGGCATAGGATCTGTAAATATTGCCCTACACCACCAAGAATTCAAAGGGTACAGCATGGGCGAATGGATAGCGGTAATCACCATCACACTACTGGCGTGCATCAGTCCAGGGCCGGATTTCGCCATGGTGTCTCGCAACGGATTGCTCCTGTCTCGAAGGGCGGGCGTGCTCACCGCTGTCGGAATTGGCCTGGGGGTGCTTGTTCACGTGTGCTACACGCTGCTCGGATTGGGCTTGGTGCTGCAACAAACGCCTTGGTTGTTCAATGTATTGAAGCTGGCTGGAGCGGCCTATCTCGTCTACTTGGGCATCAAGATGCTTCGTTCCGGGCCGGCCACTGAACCGTCGGATGCGCCACCGCCCGCCATGTCTGATCAGGGAGCGCTGCGTACGGGATTTCTCACAAATGCGTTGAATCCTAAGACATCGATCTTCATCGTCAGTCTGTTCATGGGAGTCGTACGGCCGGACACCGCTGTGACGGCACAAATCGGGTACGGGCTATTTATCGCTGGAGCACATGTGGTGTGGTTCAGCCTCGTCGCACTGTGCTTCTCCGCCGGGGCGGTGCGCGCCAGGTTATTGGCCGCGCGACAGTGGATCGACTGGATTTTTGGCGCATTGCTGGTGAGCTTCGGGATCTTGCTGACGCTCACTTGACTGGGGCTACGGGCTGCAGCAGTGGAATCGGATGCCTCATCAACAGGCCTACTACCAGCGCTCCCAGCAGGCTCAATAGCCCCGCCACCCACAACACCCTGCCGAACCCACCGACAAATGCCTGCCATGCCAAGGGTTGCACCGGCCCCTGCGCCGATTCCGGCAGCAGCGCCATGGCTGCTGGCATATCCCCGGCCACCACCCGCGAGGCAATCCCCGGTACCTGGGCCTGCCATTGCGCGCCGAGGCTGGCGTGCAGCAGATGCTCGCTATGGCTGGCCAGCAGCGCGCCATACACCCCAATCGCCAACATGATCGCGCTGAAACGCATGGTGGTACTCATGCCCGAGGCCATGCCCGCACGGTCCCTCGGTACGCAGGCCATGATGTTTTTCTGGGTGTCGCCATTGAGCAGGCCGGCACCGGCGCCGGTCACGGCTATCGCCAGGGCGAACGGCAGGTAACCGCCGACACTGACCGCCCAGGCGCTGAACAGGTTGCCGCAGCCCACCAGGGCCAGCCCGGTCGCCATCATGGTCGCGGGGGTGAAGCGGTTGGCCAGGCGTGCGCCGATACGCGGGCAGATCAGCATGGTCAGGGCAAACGGCAGCATTCCCAGGCCCGAGGCAATCGCAGAAAACTCCAGGCCGTTTTGCAGGTAGAACGGTAGCAGCGTCATCATCACCTGGGCGCACCCGGCGTAGGCAAACATCCCCAGCAGCGCGCCGATAAATCGCGGGTACTGGAACAGTTGCAGGTCCACCATTGGCCGGCGCTGCACGCGCTCCACCAGCACAAACAGGCCCAGCAGGAACGCACCGCCGAGCAGCCGCGCATAGGTCAGTGGGTTGTCCCAGCCGATCCGGTTGGCTTCGATCAGGCCCCAGATCAGGCACAGCAGGCTGGCGCTGAAGGTCAGGCTGCCCCAAGGGTCGAGGCGCGCCGATTGACTGTCGCGCGATTCCGGGATGGCATGCAGGACCAGCGCCAGCAACGCCAGGCCCACCGGCAGGTTGAGGTAGAAAATCCAGCGCCAGCCCATGTAATGGGTAATCAGGCCGCCGAGGGTTGGGGCGGCGGTCATTGCCACGCCCATGCAGGCCCCCCAGAACGCCCAGGCCTTGGCCCGTTCCAGCTCATCGTGAAAGGCATGGCCGATGGAAGCCAGGGCCGAGGTCAGCAGCAGTGCGGCACCGACACCCTTCACGGCGCGGGCAATATCCAGCAGCAGCACGCTGGGCGCAGCGCCACAGCCCAGGGAGGCGAGGATAAAAATACCCAGGCCCCACACCAGGGTCTTCTTGCGGCCGAAGCGGTCGGCAATGCTCCCGGCCGGCAACAGCAGGGCGGCGAAGGCCAGCATATAGGCGCTGACCACCCATTCGATATCGGCGAAATTGGCGCCCAGGTCGCGGGCAATGGTCGGCAGGGTCACCGCGACGATGTTGGTGTCGAGGACAATCAGCGAACAGACCCCGGAGGCGGTCAACAGGGTAAGGCGTGGGCTGACCCGACTCATGGCGTGATTACCTGGCAGGCAACAGGCAAGCTGGATTTGACGGGCATCATGAGGGTTCTCTACTGTGGGCGTCCCTGAGCTTAACGTCAACTTCCGGCGGTTCTGTTAGCCGAAGCCAAGCACATCATTACCTTTGAGCTAATCCTTATATGGAAATACGTCATTTCCGCTACTTCCTGGCCGTTGCCCGGCACCGCAATTTCACGCGTGCCGCCGAGCAACTGGATATTGCCCCGCCGACGTTGAGCCGGCAGATCCAGGATATGGAACGTGCCCTGGGCACGCGCCTGTTTATCCGGCGCCAGCGTGACGTGAGCCTGACCGAGGCGGGCAGCGCGTTGCTGGGTGAAGCCGAAAGCACCGTGCGCCAGTTCGAGTTCGCCCAGCGCAATGCCCAACGCGCCGGGCGTGGCGAGATCGGTCATATCGAATTGGGCTATGTCGCGTCGGCGGTGTATTCCGGGGTATTGCAACGCCAGGTGCAGGGGTTTTGCGCGCAGTTTGCCGATGTCAGCCTCAGCGTGCGGGAAAGCCCCATGGCGCTGTTGCCGGGGCTGGTGGCCGAAGGGCGCTACGACATTGGCTACATTCGCTCACCCATGACCTTGCCCGACGGTGTGGAGGCGCTGCGCCTGGGCAGTGAGGGTTTTGTCCTGGCGCTGCCCCAGGGCTCGTGGCTGCTGGGGTTGAAGGCGATCACCTGCGCGCACTTGCAGAACGAGACCTTCATCCTGCCCGAGCAAATCAGCGGCACCTTGCAGGTGGCCGCACAAGGCGGCTATGCCCCGCGCCTGGGACCGCAGCCGGGCGGCCTGGTGGCGGTGATTGCCCTGGTGTCGCTGGGGCAGGGCGTGGCGGTGGTGCCGGAGTCGGTGGTGGGGCATGTCAGCCTGCCGGGTGTGCACTACCGCACCCTCCAGGGCAGCGATGCATCGTCGTGGCTGTCGCTGATTTACCGGCGCTTTGAAAAAGCCCCGGCGGTGGCGCGCTACATCCAGCACATCAAGCAAAACCCCACCCCGTAGGCGCCGGCTTGCCGGCGACGGCAATCCGGTTCCTACCGGGCCAGGCGCGGCTGGATCGAGTCTGCCAGTTGCGTGAGGATCAGGCAGCAGGACACCGCCCCGGCATCCAGCACCCCCAGCGAGCGTTCGCCCAGGCGGCTGGCCCGGCCGATCCTGGCCACCAGGTCCTTGGTCGAATCGCGGCCCTGGGAGGCGGCGCTTTTCATCGCGTCCAGGGCGTCGCTGAAGGACGCACCCGCCGTTTGTGCCCGCTCAAACGCCTCCACCGCCGGGATCAAGGTGTCCATCAGGCACTTATCGCCGACGCCGGCTTCGGTGATGTCCTGCAATGAAGTCAGGCCACCGCGCAGCAGATGGGCGAAGGTGGCGGCGTCGATGTTGTCGCTGCCACGCACCTCGTCGGCCATGCCGATAAACAGGCTGCCATACAGCGGGCCCATGGAGCCGCCGATGCCTTCCATCAGGCTCAGGGTCAGTTCATCCAGGGCCTCGGCCAGGGTCAGTTGCCGGCCTTCGATCGTACGGCCGCAATGGGCAAAGCCCTTGGCCATGTTGATGCCGTGGTCGCCATCGCCAATCGCGCCGTCAACTTCGCTGAGGTATTCACGGTTGGCGACGATCACGCTGACCAGGTCGGTGACAATCGCGCTGCCGTCGTGGGTGGAAAAATGCTGGCTCATGGTTTATTCCGCCTGGGTCATGCCGATGGAGCGGCAAGGTTGGTCGATCAGGGTTTTCAGCTCGGCATCCAGGCCCAGCAGGGTCAGGGTCACGCCCATCATTTCCAGGGAGGTGAAGTAGTTGCCGACGTAGCAGCGATGGATCTTCAGGCCCTTGGCCTTGAGCTGGCTTTCGACTTCGGCGTAGAAGATGTACAGCTCCATCACCGGCGTCGCGCCCAGGCCCGAGACCAGCACCACCACGCTGTCATCCTGGCTGAAATCGCGGTCGGCGAGGATCGGTGCCAGCATGCGTTGAGCCATGGCCGCCGCGGATTCGATCGGGATCACCTCGATCCCGGGTTCGCCGTGGTGGCCGATACCCAACTCCATCTGGCCGTCCGGGATCTGGAAGTTCGGCTTGCCCACCGCTGCAATGGTGCAGGGCGTCAGGCCGATGCCGATGGAGCGGCAGTGATCGACCGCCTTCTGCGCGACGCGGATCACCCCGTCCAGGTCATAGTGCTGCGCGGCGGCGGCCCCGCCGATTTTCCACATGAAGATTTCCCCGGCCACCCCGCGCCGCTTGGCGATATCGGCCTTGGGCGCCGACGCCACGTCATCGTTGGCGACCACGGTGCGGATCCGCATGTCTTTGCTGGCGGCCATTTTCATTGCCAGCTTCACGTTCATGTTGTCGCCGGCATAGTTGCCGTACAGGCAGGCCACGCCGGCACCGTGATCAGCGACGCGAAACGCATCGAAAAAACTCTTGGCGGTGGGTGAGGAGAAGATTTCGCCGACGGCCACCGCGTCCACCAGGCCGGGGCCGACATAGCCGAGAAACGCCGGTTCATGGCCGGAACCGCCGCCGGTGACGATACCTACGCGGCCCTGGCCGGAGGGCTTGGCCTTGCTGATCACACGGGGGTTGCTGTCGCTTTGGCGCAGCTCCGGGTGGGCGACCAGAATGCCGCGCAGCATGTCTTCGACCACTTGGTCCGGATCGTTGATGACTCGATTCATAACGCGGGTTCCTGTTCTTGTTGTGAGCAACTAACTGTAGGAGCGAGCTTGCTCGCGAAAAACGTTAACGCTAACGCGGGCTACCTGGATGAGTGCGTCGCCCTCAGGTTTTTCGCGAGCAAGCTCGCTCCTACAGTAAAAAGCGGTTGGGGTGTTTTAGGGTTCGAGCACAACCTTCAAGGACTTGTCCCCACGCTCCATCACCGCAAACGCCTCCTTGAAATCCGCCAGCGCAAACTTGTGGGTGACCACGTCGCGCATGTCGATCTTGCGCTTGCCGATAAAGTCGATGGCCCGTGGGTACATGTAAGGGCCCAGGTGCGAGCCGAGTACGTCCAGTTCCTTGCGGTCGCCAATGATCGACCAATCTACCGTGGCCTCGTCGTTGAATACGCTGAATTCGACGAAGCGCCCCAACTTGCGCAGCATCGCCAGGCCCTGGTTCACCGCCTTGTGGTGCCCGGTGGCTTCGATATAGATATCGCAGCCATAACCGTCGGTGATTTCGCGGATTTTCGCCAGTACATCGACCTCGGCCGGGTTCCAGACTTCGTCGGCGCCCATGCGCAGGGCCAGTTCGGCGCGTTCGGGTTTCATGTCGAGCACGATCAGGCGTTTGGGGTTGCGCATGCGCACCGCGCCGATGATCCCCAGGCCCAGGGTGCCGGCGCCGGCGACTACCACCACGTCGTCGAAATCCACATTGGCCCGTTCCGCCGCGTGCAGCGAGCAGGCCAGGGGTTCGATGAGGATCGCTTCGTCTGGCTCGATGGAGTCGGGCACCTGGTGGATGATGCCTTCCTTGGTGAAAATCATGTACTGGGCCATGGCGCCCTGCACGTTGTTCTGGAAGCCGTAGAGATCGTGTTTCTGGCACATCCAGTACTGGCCGTGGTTGCAGAAGCGGCAGCCCCAGCACGGCACGATCTGCTCGGAAATCACTCGGTCGCCGACCTTCACCCCACGCTTTTCTGCGCCTGGGCCCAGGGCGACCACGCGGCACACAAACTCATGCCCGGGAATCATCGGCGGCTTGACGTAGCGCGGCTGCTCGGCGTCGCCCCAGAACGACGGCGCGCCGCGATAGGTCTTGATATCGCCCATGCAGATGCCGCACAGCTCGACCTTGGTCAGGATCTCGTCGGGGCCTGGCGTCGGTACATCGACGGTTTCCAGGCGATAGTCTTCCGGGCCATGGCAAACCACGGCCTGCATGGTCTTGGGGATTACCGGATGGAGTTGTTCGGCGGTACGTTCGGTAGCGGTGGACATGACAGACCTCACGACGAATAGATGGATTACTGAATGCTGTAGCCGCCGTCGATCACCATATTGGCGCCGGTGATCATCTGGGCTGCGTCGCTGAGCAGGTACAACGCCAGCCCGGCGATTTCATCCGGCTGGGCAAAACGGCCCGCCGGGATCTGCAATTTGGCCCGTTCGCCTACTTCACCGGCCCAGGCTTTCTTGCCCAGGGCGGTTTCGACGATGGTGGGGGAGATGGCATTTACAGTGATGTGCGGCGCCCATTCCATGGCCAGGACCTTGGTCATGCCGACAATCGCGGCCTTGCTCGCGCAATAGGCCACATGCCGATCCAGGCCGATCACCGCCGCCTGGGATGCCAGGTTGACGATGCGCCCGCTGCCCTGGGCGAGCATGTGCCGGGCGCAGGCCTGGGCCACGAAAAAGCTGGCCTTGAGGTTGATATCCAGGGTGATGTCCCAGGCGTTTTCGCTGACATCGATGGCCTTGTCGAGCATCACCACGCCGGCGCTGTTGACCAAATAATCCAGGCGCTTGAAGTGCGCGAACACGTAATCGATGCTGCTCTGCACCTGGTCGAGCTGGCGCAGGTCGACGGCCAGGCCCAGATGCCCGCTGCCCAGGCTGGCGGCCACTTCAACCACGGCCGGATCACGGTCGAGCAGGGCTACGCGCACGCCACGCTCTGCCAGCAGGCTGGCACACGCCAGGCCAATCCCGGCGGCCCCGCCGGTGATCACGGCGCAACGGCCGGTGAGGTCGAAGGCTTGGTTCCAGAATCCAGACATTGGTTTAACTCCATTCTCTCAGTCGCTGGAGATTCAAAGGTGGGAGCGGGCTTGCTCGCGAAGGCGGTGTGTCAGTTGACACATCAGTTGGCTGACCCACCGCCTTCGCGAGCAAGCCCGCTCCCACATTTGGATAGCATTTACAGGTCGAACTGCTATTTAGTACCGCTGACCTGCTGGTACAGCGCATCCGCATTGGCATTGGTCACCGGCACCCACGGCAGGATGTAGTTCTTCGCGGTGCCGTCGCCCCAGGTCACGTCCTTGGCATAACGCTCCCAGATCACCGACTTGGGTTTGTAGTCCTTGCCCGCCAGTTGCCGCAGGGCCACGTCCAGTGCGCCCTGGGACTGGGCCTGGGCGTCTTGCAGGAAGGTGGTGACTTCGTCTCTTTTGGCCGCCTGGATGGCGTCGGGCATGCCGTCGATGGAGGTGACGGGCACCTCCTTGGAGGTCAGGCCATGGGATTTGAGGGCCTGCACGGCGCCCAGGGCCATGTCGTCGTTTTGCGCGATCACCCCGTTGATGCCCTTGGGGTGGGCGTTCAGCCAGTCTTCAGTCAGGGTCAGGGCCTGGGCGCGGTCCCAGTTGGCGGTCTTTTTCTCGATGATCTTGATTCCGGGGTGCTTGCCCAGCACTTCCAGCTCGCCCTTTTCGCGGTCGATCTGCGCCGACTGGCCGATCGGGCCCTGGATGATCACCACATTGCCCTTGCCCTGGAGCTTGTCGACCATGGCCTGGGCCTGCAGGCGACCGCCCTCGACATCGTCGTTGCCCACGTACGGCACGCTGGCATCGGCGACCTTGGTGTTGGAGGCGATCACCACCACATCATTGGACATCGCCTGCTTCACCGTGCCGACGCCGGCCTTGGTGTCGATGGGTACAAACAGGATCGCGTCATAGCGCTGGGTGACCATGTTTTCGATCTGGTTGTTTTGGGTCAGCGCGTCATAGTTGCCGTCGAACACGGTCAACTGCACGGTGCCGTCCTTGACTGCCGGATGTTCCTTGAGCTCGCGCACCCAGTTCTGCATGAACTGGCCCTTGAGGCCGTACACGGCGGCGCCGACTTTGTAGGTCTTGCCATCGGCGGCCAGGGTGATGCTGCTGGCGAGCAGGGAGAGGGCCGCCACGGCGGCAAACGATGTAGCGAATTTCATGATGAGAACCCCGTTTATTGTTGTGGTCGTTCAGTTCGGTTCAGAGCAAAAGCGACTAGCGTTTTTTCTTGCGCCACACGTCGATCAACACCGCGAGCACGATGATCAGGCCCTTGGCGACCTGTTGGTAATAGGAGGACACGCCGAGCAGGTTCAGGCCGTTGTTGATCACCCCGATCAGCAGCGCGCCGAACAGCGTGCCGACAATGGTGCCGACGCCGCCGGACAAGCTGGTGCCGCCGATCACCACGGCGGCAATCGCATCCAGCTCATAAGACATGCCGGCCTGGGGCAGGGCGGAGGTGGTGCGCGCGGACAGCACCACGCCTGCCAGGCCGGCCAGCAAACCCGAAACCACATACACCGAGAACGTCACCTTGCGCACGCCGATCCCTGAGGTGCGCGCGCTTTTTTCATTGCCGCCCACCGCGTACACATAGCGCCCGTAGGTGGTGTAGCGCAGCACCATCCAGAAAATCAGCGCGACCACGGCAAAGATGATGATCGGTATGCCAATCGGCCCCAGCTTGCCGATGCCCAGCGCCAGGTAGGCGTCCGGCAGGTCGGTGACCGGGCTGCCGTCGTTGAGGATAAAGGTCATGCCGCGGGCAATACTCAGCATGCCGAGGGTGGCGACAAAGGGCGGGATTGACAGGTTGGCCACCATGAACCCGTTGACCACCCCCAGCATCGCCCCGGCAAACATCCCGGCGCTGACGGCAGCGAGCAGGCCGTAGCCCTGGGTCGCGACCAGGGCGCTGCACAGGCCGGCGAAGGCGAGGATCGAACCTACCGAGAGGTCGATGCCCTTGGTCAGGATCACATAGGTCATGCCCACCGCCAGGATGCCGTTGATGGATGTCTGGCGCAGGATGTCCATCCAGTTGCGCCAGGTCATGAAGTATTCGCTGGCAAACGCCATGACCACGCACAGCAGGATAAACACCAGCGGCAGGCCAAAGCGGTCGAGGGAAAGCCGCAGGCGGCTGCGCGCGGGGGTGGTCAGTGGCGTGGCAAGGGTTTTGGCGTTCATGAGGCAAGACTCAACAAGGCTTCCTGGGAAAGGGCGGTGTCGCTGCTGATAGTCACCAGGCGGCCGCCCTTGAAGACCGCGATACGGTCACTCAGGTGCAGCAGTTCCGGGGCCTCGGACGACACCACGATGGCCGCGCCACCGGCGCGCACGAACTGGTCGAGCAAGTGATAGATCTCCTGCTTGGCGCCTTCATCGATGCCCCGGGTCGGCTCATCGCACAGCAGGCACACCGGTTGGGTCGACAGGCATTTGGCGAGCACCACCTTTTGCTGGTTGCCGCCGCTCATGGAGGCCACCGGCAGGTCCAGGGAGGTGGTCTTGATTTGCAGGCGCTTGACCATGTCCTCGGCCAGTTGGTTTTCCTTGCGCGCGTTGATCAGCGACCAGCTCGACAGCTGCTTGTACGCCGACAACGCGATGTTCGAGAGGATGCTGGAACTGAGCACCAGGCCGCTTTCCTTGCGGTCTTCGGTGACCAGGGACATGCCGGCGCGGATGGTCGCCTTGGGCAGGCCGATGGGCATCGGCTTGCCTTGCAGGGTGACGCTGCCGGCGTCCGGGGTGGTCAGGCCGTAGATGCAGTTGAGGAACTCGCTGCGCCCCGAACCCATCAGGCCGTAGATGCCGAGGATTTCGCCCTGGCGCAATTGCAGGCTGATGTCCTGGAACTCGCCGCTGCGGCTCAGGCCTTGGACGTCCAGGCAACACTCGGCGGCGCTTTCGCGACCGACCTTGTGGTCGATGCGTGTCAGTTCCTGGCCGACGATGCCGCGCACCAGGTGGGCGCGGTCGATATCGGCCATGCGCCCGCTTTCGACGAAGGCGCCATCGCGAAAGATGCTGTAGTCGTCGGCAATCTGCGCAAGCTCGCTGAGGCGATGGGACACATAGACAATCCCGGCGCCACGGGCGGTGAGGCGGCGGATGGCCTTGAACAGGGTTTCGGCTTCGCGCTCGCCGATGGCGGACGTGGGTTCATCCATGATCATCACCTGGCAGTCATGGCTGAACGCCTTGGCGATCTCCACCAGTTGGATCTGCGCCACGCTCAAGCGATGCATGGGCGCGCTGGCGTCGACCTCGAACTCCAGGCTTTCCAGGAGTTCGCGGGTACGCCGGTGCAGTTCCTTGCTGTCGACGATGCAGCCGGCGCGCCGCGGTTCGCGGCCCAGCCAGATGTTTTCGGCGACACTCATGTAGGGGATTGGCTCCAGCTCCTGGGTGATCATCGCGACCCCCGCCGCCAATGCTTCGCTGGGGCGATGGAAATGCGCGGGGGCGCCATTGAGCAGGATGCTGCCGGCGTCACGCTGGGTGATGCCCATCAAGATACTGAGGAACGTGGATTTGCCGGCGCCATTGCCGCCGCACAGGGCATGCACACTGCCGGCCCGCAGCGAGAGGCGGCCGTCACGCAGGGCAGGGATGCCGGCGTAGGCCTTGGCGACGTGTTCAGCCTGGAGCAGTAATGGCGTGGCCATCGGCGTGTCCTCGTGCTGTGAGTTCTTATTAGGTACACAGTCGTGTTGCTGCGTGAGCATATGTGTATCAAATGAAATTCTGATCAGTCAATCTCTTTCATTGAAAACTTGTAATCGCCAAGATTTTCTTGATGTATGGCGTTTTAGAGGGGTTTGACTGGAGGGTCAGTTAAAACGTGCTTGACAGTTGCGAGGGAATATCCGAGAAATGACTGATCGAAATTTCATTGAGTGATCATATGATCAGTCTTAAGCTTCACCACGGCAGCGGAGCCTAATGCCATGAACACACCTTTCCCGGTGGCTATCGGATGTGACGAAGCGGGTTTTGAGCTCAAGGAGCTGTTAAAGCGCCACATCGAGGCGCTGGGGTATCCGGTGACCGACTTTGGCACCCATTCCACAGCTCCGGTGCTCTACCCGGATATTGCGCTGGCGGTGGCCACGGCCATCAATGCCGGGCAACAGCGCCTGGGGGTGCTGGTGTGTGGCACGGGCATCGGCATGGCGATCTCGGCCAATAAAGTCTTGGGCATTCGCGCGGCCCAGGCCCATGACACCTATTCGGCGGAGCGCGCTCGCAAGAGCAACGATGCGCAGATCCTGTCCATCGGTGCGCGGGTGGTGGGGGCGGAGCTGGCCAAGAGCATCGTCACCGCGTTTCTGGCCTCGGAGTTCGAGGCGGCGCGGTCCGGGGCCAAGGTCGAGCGCATCAATGCCATTGAGCGTGATGGGCATCAGTAGTGGACGGAGCAGGGCAAGAGTCGGGAGAATGCGCCTTTGACGCCGAAACGGAAGCCCGTCCCCATGAGTGACAGTACCCTGCGCACCGCCAGCGATATCGATCTGATGACCGAAGTGGCGATGCTCTATTACCTTGAGAACGTCACTCAGGAAGCCATCGCCAAGCGCTTTGACCTGTCCCGGGCGAAAGTCAGCCGGCTGCTCAAGCGTGCGCGCGATGAAGGGATTGTCGAGGTGCGGGTGCTGCAGCATCCGGCGATGAACAACGAACTGGAACAGGCGCTGGTGGAGCGTTTCCAGTTGGATCGCGCGTTGATCGCGGTCGACCACAGCGACGCCGACACCCAGCGCTCCGCCGTGGCCAGCCTGGTGGCCAACTACCTGAACAAGACCCTGGGCGACGGCATGATTGTCGCCGTGGGCATGGGGCGTAATGTGGGGGCGGTGGCCGATAACGTGTTTTTGCCGGTAACGCGCAACTGCACGTTTGTCTGCGCCATTGGCGGTTCGCTCAAGGCCGGCGAATACATGAACCCCGACCATATCTGCCGCCGCCTGGCCCTGCGTTTTGGCGGCGAGAGCGAAAGCCTGTACGCCCCGGCGCTGGTGGCCAACCCGGAACTGCGCAGCGTGCTGATCAGCAACGACACCGTACGCTCGACCCTCGACCGCGCACGGCGTGCCGACATGGCGCTGATCGGTATTGGTGACATGAGCGAGAACAGCAACATGGTGCGCATGGGCTGGTTCTCACCCCAGGAAATCGCCCAGGCGCGCTTGTCCGGCACCGTGGGCGACATGATGGGCTACGACTTTATCGACATTCATGGCCAGCCGGCGGTCAACGCCATCCAGGGGCGGGTGATCGGCTTGACGGTGCAGGAGTTGTTCCGCATTCCCGATGTGGTGGCGATTGCCAGTGAAAACACCAAGGCCGCCGCGACCCTGGGGGCGTTGCGCTCGGGGGTGATCAATACCCTGGCGACCACGGTAACCAATGCCCACACCATCCTGGCGCTGGACGACGCTACCCGTAAAACCTGACCTGTCTCCTCTCAAAATATGGGCACTGGCGTGTGTGAGGGGGCTGGCTTGTGTAGGAGCTGGCTTGCCAGCGATAGCATCGCCTCGATCTACCTGATACACCGAGGTGTCTGCATCGCTGGCAAGCCAGCTCCTACACAAGCCCACAGCACAGGCTTCTGGGGGCGGCTTTTACAGATCTTGTAATAGTTTTAAATTGTAGGAGATTTGTATTTCCGCTGTAGGATTAAAGTCCTTTTCTCACTGCAGGACTTGCATGAACACCCTCTCGGAGCCCCCCAGTCGTCTTTCCCCAAGACCGCTACTGCCGACGTTCCCGCTGAAACATCCTCTATTCAGACTGCTAACCTTTTCCCGGTCATCGGACCGCGTCTTGTTGTGCCCGGCATTCTGAAAATCAATAAAGAGACAGAGACTTCTATATGGAATGGTTAGCGGATCCAACGGCCTGGCTCGGCCTGTTGACCTTGATTGTGTTGGAACTGGTACTGGGTATCGACAACCTGGTGTTTATCGCGATTCTCGCGGACAAGCTGCCGCCGGAGCAGCGTGACCGTGCGCGGTTGATCGGTTTGTCCCTGGCGCTGATCATGCGCCTGGGCTTGCTGGCGAGTATTTCCTGGTTGGTGACCTTGACCCAGCCGTTGTTCGAGGTGTTCGACAAGAGCTTCTCCGGACGCGACCTGATCATGCTGTTTGGTGGTGTGTTCCTGTTGTTCAAGGCCACCATGGAGTTGCATGAGCGGCTCGAAGGGCATGTCACCGAACGCACCGGCAATGCGGCCTACGCGATGTTCTGGCCGATCGTGGCGCAGATCGTGGTGCTGGACGCCGTGTTCTCCCTCGACGCGGTGATTACTGCGGTCGGCATGGTGGACGAACTGGCGGTGATGATGATCGCGGTGATCGTGTCCATCGGCGTGATGATCGTGGCCAGCAAGCCGCTGACCCGCTTCGTCAACGCGCACCCGACGGTGATCATGCTGTGTCTGGGCTTCTTGATGATGATCGGTTTCGCCCTGACCGCCGAAGGCCTGGGCTTCCATATCCCTAAAGGCTACCTGTACGCGGCCATCGGTTTCTCGATCCTGATCGAGGTGTTCAACCAGATCGCCCGGGCGCGCCGCAAGAAGTCGGCGCAAGGCGTGCGGCCGATCCGTGAGCGCACTGCCCATGCGGTGATGCGCTTGCTGGGTGGTCGCAGCCTGGCGGTGGAAGAGGTGGGTGAGGACGTTACGGACCTGCTGGGCGACTCCCAGGGCAGTCAAGGCCCGCTGTTCGACCGCCGTGAGCGCGTGATGATCAGCGGTGTATTGCAGTTGGCCGAGCGGCCGATCCGCACCTTGATGACCCCGCGGGCGAATGTCGACTACATCGACTTGGCCGACGACCCGGAGACGATTCGCCTGAAATTGATGCACTCGTCCTACTCGCGCTTGCCGCTGATCCGTAATGGCGCGGTGGATGAGCCCCTGGGCTTCGTGCATAAGAAGGAGTTGCTCAAGGAGTACCTGGCCGGCAACGAGCCGAACCTGGAACACCTGGCGCGGCGGGCGATCAACCTGCTCGACAGCTTCTCGATCCTCAACGCCCTGGAGCAGATGCGCCAGGAGTCGACGCACATCGCCTTTGTGATCAACGAATTCGGCGATTTCATGGGGGTGTTGAGCATGACTGACATCCTCGAATCCATCGCCGGTGAGTTGCCCGATGCCAGTGAAGTCGAAGGCCCGGACATCGTCCAGGAGCAGGGCGGTTACCGCGCCAACGGTGCGTTGAACCTGAATCTGATTCGCCAGCGCACGGGTTTCCAGGCGGTGGCCACCGAGGATTACCAGACCTTGGCTGGCCTGGTCATGAGCCTGTTGGATCGCCTGCCGGTGGTGGGTGACAGCCTGGAATACGAAGGCTGGCGCTTGACGGTGGCGGCGGTGGAGGAGCGCCGGGTGACGCAGGTGTTGCTGATGCCTGTCACGGCGGGTTAACGGGGTTTTGCCCTTTTGGTTGGCACACCACGGGTGTGCCGCTCGAAGGTTCTCTTCAGGGTCTGCTCCTGGGTCTCCCAGGGGCCGAACCCCTTGAGCTTCTCGACCAGCCTGCCGTTTTTCAATATCAGCAGCGTCGGTGTGCCGGTCACCTCGGGATGCCGTGGGGTCTGGCTCGTATCGAGTACATAAAGCGCTACCTGACGGCGATAGCGGCCGGCCACTTTGCGAAACAGTGGCTTGGCCGCGCCGCACGCCGGGCACTGGGGCGATACAAAGAGCATGAACACCGTGCGTTGTGTCTGCAGCGCCCGTCTATACGCATCCGCGTCGTCGATCAGCGTGTTGATCATTCCCATGACAATCTCCTTATAGGCCCGTGGCCAAACCCTAAGCCGGGCGGGCCGGACGGTCTACTGTGAGAATTCACAGGTAACGCACCCAAATGTGACGGATCGCAACGGATTGGGGCGCACGGTAGCAGTGTGCCTGGTGTGACTGGCGCGGCGCTGGTTCGTCGATGCCTTGTTATCTGGCTGATTTAAAACACCTTTAACTCTTCAATATTTTTCTGTTACTGGCTGTGGCACACTTTCTGCTGTCTATTCCGTTGTTACATACCATGTTCCGGTATAGCGGAATACACAACTCCTGGAGTGCTTGTCATGCATCGCCGACCTTCCGTGTTTAAAGCCTGTGTTTTTCTGTTCGCCGCCTCGGCTTCCCTCGCCAGCCAAGTGCAGGCCGACAGCAAGCTCGACGATGTGCTCAAGCGTGGGCACCTGATTGTCGGTACAGGCAGTACCAATGCGCCGTGGCACTTCCAGGGAGCGGATGGCAAGTTGCAGGGTTTTGATATCGATATCGGACGTATTGTCGCCAAGGGCCTGTTCAACGACCCGAGCAAGGTCGAGTTTGTGGTGCAGTCCTCCGATGCGCGGATTCCCAACCTGTTGACCAACAAAGTCGACATGAGCTGCCAGTTCATCACCGTCACCGCCAGCCGCGCGCAACAGGTGGCGTTCACCCTGCCGTACTACCGCGAAGGCGTGGGCCTGCTGTTGCCGGCCAACAGCAAATACCAGCAAATCGAAGACCTGCAGGCAGCGGGCGACGACGTCACCGTGGCGGTGCTGCAAAACGTCTACGCCGAAGAACTGGTGCACCAGGCGCTGCCCAAGGCCAAGGTCGACCAATACGACAGCGTCGACCTGATGTACCAGGCCGTGAACTCCGGGCGTGCCGACGCCGCTGCCACCGACCAGTCTTCGGTCAAGTACCTGATGGTGCAGAACCCCGGCCGCTACCGCAGCCCCACCTACGCCTGGAGCCCGCAAACCTACGCGTGCGCGGTCAAGCGTGGCGACCAGGATTGGCTGAACTTCGTCAACACGGCGCTGCATGAAGCCATGACCGGCGTCGAGTTCCCCACCTATGCGGCCTCGTTCAAGCAGTGGTTTGGCGTCGACCTGCCGAGCCCGGCGATTGGCTTTCCGGTGGAATTCAAATGATTGTTGAGCGCGCGGCGTCGCAGCGGGCGCCCCGCTCAAGGTACTGCCGACCATGAACTATCAGTTGAATTTTGCCGCAGTCTGGCGCGATTTCGACACCTTGCTCGCGGGCCTCGGCCTGGGCCTGCAACTGGCCTTGCTGTCGATTGCCATCGGCTGCGTGATCGGCCTGTTGATGGCTTTTGCCATGCTGTCCCGGCACCGTGCGCTGCGCATCCTGGCCTCGGTGTATGTGACGGTGGTGCGCAACACGCCGATCCTGGTGCTGATCCTGTTGATCTACTTCGCCTTGCCCAGCCTGGGTATCCGCCTGGACAAGATCCCCTCGTTCATCATCACCCTGTCGCTGTATGCCGGGGCGTATCTGACCGAAGTGTTTCGTGCCGGCCTGTTGAATATTCCCAAGGGCCTGCGCGAAGCCGGCCTGGCGATTGGCCTGGGGGAGTGGCAGATCCGCGCCTATATCACGGTGCCGGTGATGCTGCGCAACGTGCTGCCGGCGCTGTCGAACAACTTTATCTCGCTGTTCAAGGACACCTCCCTGGCGGCGGCGATTGCGGTGCCGGAGCTGACCTATTACGCCCGCAAGATCAACGTCGAAAGCTACCGGGTGATTGAAACCTGGCTGGTGACGACCGCGCTCTATGTGGCTGCCTGTTACCTCATCGCCCTGCTGCTGCGTTACCTGGAACAGCGCCTGGCGATTCGTCGATGAGAGGGGTTTTGCATGTATTGGCTGCATGAGTTGTGGATCGCCCGGGCAACCCTGTGGGCCGGGTTCCAGACCAGTGTGTATTGCTCGGTGCTGGCGATTATCTTCGGCACCCTGATCGGCATTGTCGCCGGGCTGGTGCTGACCTACGGCAAGTTCTGGATGCGCGCGCCGTTTCGTCTGTACGTTGACCTGATCCGTGGCACCCCGGTGTTTGTGCTGGTGCTGGCCTGCTTCTATATGGCACCGGCGCTCGGTTGGCAGATCAGTGCGTTCCAGGCCGGCGCCCTGGGCCTGACGCTGTTTTGCGGCTCCCATGTCGCCGAGATTGTGCGCGGTGCGCTGCAAGCCATTCCCCGTGGGCAACTGGAAGCGGGCAAGGCCATCGGCCTGACCTTCTATCAGTCCCTGGGCTATGTGTTGCTGCCCCAGGCACTGCGGCAGATTTTGCCGACCTGGGTCAATTCCTCCACCGAGATCGTCAAGGCCTCGACCCTGCTGTCGGTGATCGGCGTCGCCGAATTGCTGTTGAGCACTCAGCAAGTGATCGCCCGGACCTTCATGACCCTGGAGTTCTACCTGTTCGCCGGGTTTCTGTTCTTTGTCATCAACTACGCCATCGAGTTATTCGGGCGCTACATTGAAAAGCGGGTGGCCTTGCCATGAATCAACCATTGCTCAACATCAGCGGCCTGCGCAAACAATACGGCGCGGTGGAAGTCCTCAAGGGCGTCGATCTGTCGTTGCAGCGCGGCAACGTGGTGACGCTGATCGGCTCCAGCGGCTCGGGCAAGACCACGCTGCTGCGCTGCGTCAACCTGCTGGAGGAGTTCCAGGGCGGGCAGATCACCCTAGACGGAGAGTCCATTGGCTATGCCGATGTTGCCGGCAAGCGCGTACGCCACCCGGAAAAACTCATCGCCCAACACCGCGCCATGACCGGCATGGCGTTCCAGCAATTCAACCTGTTCCCCCATCTGAGCGCGTTGCAGAACGTCACCCTGGGCCTGCTCAAGGTCAAGCATATGGGCAAGGACGAGGCAGTGGCCCTCGCGGAAAAATGGCTGGAGCGCGTGGGCCTGCTGGAACGGCGCAACCACTTCCCCGGTCAGTTGTCCGGCGGTCAGCAACAACGCGTGGCGATTGCCCGGGCGATTGCGATGAACCCCAGCCTGATGCTGTTCGACGAAGTGACCTCGGCGTTGGACCCGGAGTTGGTCGGCGAAGTGCTCAGTGTGATCAAGGGCCTGGCGCAAGAGGGCATGACCATGTTGCTGGTGACCCACGAAATGCGCTTTGCCTACGAGGTCTCGGACAACATCGTGTTTATGAACCAGGGCCGGATTGAAGAGCAGGGGCCGCCCCAAGACATCTTCGAGCGCCCGCAATCGCCACGCCTGGCGGAATTTCTGAAAAGTATTCGTTTTTAATCAAGGAGCAACATTATGAGCATTACTCGTTACGGCGCCGGCAGCACCGCCGGTGGTGGCCAACCCCGCCCATTCGCCCGTGCGGTGGAGGCCGATGGCTGGTTGTACGTGTCGGGCCAGGTGCCGGCGGTGGAGGGCGAAATCATCAATGGCGGGATTGTCGAACAGACCCACCAGACCATGAAGAACGTGGTGGCGATCCTTGAAGAGGCCGGCTACGGGCTTGAAGACGTGGTCCGGGTCGGCGTATGGCTGGAGGACCCGCGGGATTTCTGGAGTTTCAACAAGGTCTTCGGCGAGTACTTCACCCCCGAACACGCCCCGGCACGGGCCTGTGTGCAGGCGAATATGATGGTCGATTGCAAGGTTGAGATCGATTGCGTGGCCTACAAGAAAAAAGGCTAAATGCCCGATCTCAAGACCATTAAAAATTCAATGTGGGAGTGAATTCGGGTGGGAGCGGGCTTGCTCGCGAAAGCGGTGTATCAGTGCCAGATTTGTTGGCTGACACACCGCTTTCGCGAGCAAGCCCGCTCCCACAAAAGCCCCGCCCCACATGGACCTCTTACGCTGATGAAGACCGCCATGACCGAAGACACCATCAAACGCCGCGCCAAAGGCCTGGACCGGGCGTTCGATATCCTCGATTTTCTCAAGGAAGTCGGCCAGCCCCTGCGCCCCAACGATATTGCCAGTGGCATCGGTAGCCCCAAGTCCACGGTCTACGAACTGGTCGCCTCCCTGCTGGAGCGGCGGATTCTCGAAACCGTGGGCAAGGACGGGCACGTGTACCTGGGGCGTCAGTTGTACTTCCTCGGCCAGGCCCATTTGCGCCATTTCGACCTGACCCGCGAGGCCGATCACGCCTTGCAGGAGATCGTCAGCCAAACCCACGAGACCGCGCAGATGTGCCTGCTCAACGGGCGCAAGTACACGGTGGCGCTGATGCGCGAGGGCGAGCGGCATTTCCGGATTTCTTCGGATATCGGTGAAAACGCGCCGATTCCCTGGACCGCTTCCGGGCGCTTGTTGCTGGGACATTTGAGCGACCAGCAGATCATCGACCTGATCGACCACGACGACTTTATCCTGCCGGACGGCCAGCGTTTACCCCTGGACACCTTCCTCGGGCAGATCCGCCAGGCCACTGTCGATGGGTTCTTTTCCTTCGACAGTGTTGCCGACACCTTTACCCACTGCTTTGCCGCCCCGGTGCGTGACGCCCAGGGCGTCGCCATTGCGACCCTGTGCATCGTCGCTCCACGGGCCGACGCCAAGAACAATTACGCCGACTACCGCCGGGTGCTGATCGAAAGCGCCAACAACCTGGCCCGTCGCATCAATGAATAGCGAAACGGAGTAACGCCATGTCTGCCTTCAATGCCGTTGAAAAAGGTGCCGCCGCCAGCGGTGCCCACCTGGTACGCGACGTCAGCCTGCCCGCCCTGGTGCTGCACCGCGCGGCCCTGGAACACAACATCCGCTGGATGCAGGACTTTGTCAGCAGCAGCGGCGCGCAGCTGGCGCCCCATGGCAAGACCAGCATGATGCCGGCGCTGTTCCAGCGTCAGTTGGCGCAGGGCGCCTGGGGCATCACCCTGGCCACCGCCGTGCAGACCCGCGCGGCCTATGCCGGTGGCGTGCGCCGGGTATTGATGGCCAACCAATTGGTGGGCGCGCCGAACATGGCGCTGATCGCCGAGCTGCTGGCTGACCCCGGCTTTGACTTCCATTGCCTGGTCGATCACCCGGACAACGTGGCTGACCTGGGCGCGTTCTTCGCTGCCCGTGGCCTGCGCCTGAACGTGATGATCGAATACGGCGTGGTCGGCGGCCGTTGCGGTTGCCGCAGCGAGCAAGAGGTGCTGGACCTGGCACGGGCAATCAAGGCCCAGCCGGCCCTGGCGCTCACCGGCATCGAAGGTTACGAAGGGGTGATCCACGGCGAGCATGCCGTCAGCGGCATTCGAGAGTTTGCTGCGTCCCTGGTGCGCCTGGCGGTGGATATGCAGAACAGCGGTGCCTTTGACCTGGGCAAGCCAATCATCACCGCATCGGGCTCGGCCTGGTATGACCTGATCGCCGAGTCCTTCGCTGCACAAAACGCCGAAGGGCGCTTCCTCAGCGTACTGCGCCCCGGCAGCTATGTGGCCCACGACCACGGCATCTACAAGGAGGCGCAATGCTGTGTGCTCGACCGGCGTAGCGACCTCACTGAAGGCCTGCGCCCGGCCCTGGAAGTCTGGGCCCATGTGCAATCGTTGCCGCAGCCGGGGTTTGCAGTGATTGCCCTGGGCAAGCGTGACGTGGCCTACGACGCCGGCCTGCCGGTGCCACTCAAGCGCTACAAGGCCGGCGTGTTGCCGGCGGTGGGCGATGACGTGAGTGCTTGCAAGGTTACGGCGGTGATGGACCAGCACGCCTTCATGAGCGTGGCGGCGGGGGTTGAGCTGCGCATTGGCGACATCATCTCGTTTGGCACCTCGCACCCGTGCCTGACCTTTGATAAGTGGCAGGTGGGGTGTTTGGTGGATGAGCAGTTGCAGGTAGTGGAAACCCTACAAACCTGTTTCTAGACCGCGTCGCGGCCATCGCAGGCAAGCCAGCTCCCACATTGGGATTTGTGAACACATTCAAATGTGGGAGCTGGCTTGCCGGCGATGAGGCCCCAAAACCCAGCCGAGAATCCAAATATGACCCCACACCCGCGCATCGCCCTGATCGGCGAATGCATGATCGAACTGCAACACCGCGCCGACGGCAGCCTGCAACAGAGCTTCGGTGGCGACACCCTGAACACCGCCGTCTACCTGCGCCGCGAGCTGGGCGCCAACAGCACGGTGGATTACGTCACCGCCCTGGGCGATGACAGTTTCAGCGATGCCATGTGCGCGCAATGGGCCGCCGAAGGCCTTGGCCTGGACCGCGTCCAGCGCCTGCCAGGCCGCCTGCCGGGTTTGTATTGCATCCAGACCGATGCCAATGGCGAGCGCAAATTCCTCTATTGGCGCAACGAAGCGGCGGTGCGCGATTGCTTCACCACGCCAGGGGCCGAACCGGTCCTGGCCGCCTTGCTCAGCTACGACGTGCTGTATTTGAGCGGCATCACCCTGGCGGTATTGGGTGAAGTGGGGCGCGCACGCTTGCTGGCCACGCTGCTGCAAGCCCGGCAACGTGGCGCCCGGGTGGTGTTCGACAACAACTATCGGCCGCGTCTGTGGGCCAGTGTCCAAGCCGCTCGTGAGGCCTATCAGCAGGTGTTGGCGCTGGTGGATATGGCCTTGCTCACCGAGGACGACGAACGTGCGCTGTTTGGCTATGCCGACAGCGAGCAGGTGTTCGCCGCCTATCCGGGGATTGATGAACTGGTGCTCAAGCGCGGGGCGGATGACTGTCTGATTCGCCGGGGCGGCGAGCGTTTTGCGGTGCCGGCGGTGGTGGTAGAGAAGGTGGTGGACACCACGGCGGCGGGGGATTCGTTCAGTGCGGCGTATCTGGCCAGCCGGCTCAGGGGTGGGTCGCCACAAGAAGCGGGCTTGGCGGGGCACCGGTTGGCGAGCCAGGTGATCCAGGTTCCGGGTGCGCTGATTCCCAGGCTATAAGGCCGCCTGCGGCGGATCGCGGGCAAGCCCGGCTCCCACATTTGGCCGGGTTCACATCTCCAAATGTGGGCGCTGGCTTGCCTGCGATAGCGGCCTTGAGCCAACCCCTCAGTCGCGGTAGAACACCTGCACCAAGTGATACCCAAACTTGCTCTTGATCGGCCCATGCACCACCCGCAGCGGTTTCTTGAAGATCACCGCATCAATCACCCCCACCATCTGCCCCGGCCGCACTTCACCCAGATCGCCGCCGCGCTTGCCGGACGGGCAGGTGGAGAACTTCTTGGCCAGCACATCAAAGGCTTCGCCCTTGGCAATACGCTGCTTGAGCTGTTCGGCTTCTTCGCTGGTCTTGACCAGGATATGGCGGGCTTGGGCTTTCATCGGGCAGTTACCTTGCAACGGTCGGGCTTGAAGGCGCGGGATTATGCATCAACTTGGCCGTTGACGCCGATCATGCTGCGGATTTTCGTGGCCAACTGGTCGATGGAAAACGGCTTGGCCACCATGTCCATGCCGTCTTCCAGGAAGCCCCGGCGCTCGGCGGCCGTTTCGGCATAGCCGGTCATGAACAGCACTTTGAGCTCAGGGCGGTGCTGGCGGGCGATTTCCGCCAGTTGCCGGCCGTTCATGCCGGGCAGGCCGACATCGGTCACCAGCAAGTCCACCCGCAGGTCAGACTCCAGCAACGGCAAGGCCGCGCGTGCATCGGCAGCCTGGTGGGCGGTGTAGCCCAGCTCATCGAGCAGGTTGACCACCAGCATGCGCACTGCGGCATCGTCCTCGACCACCACCACGGCTTCGCCATCCAGCGCCACGGGGGCTTCCACGGGGATTTGCGGCAGGACTTTTTCCAGGGCGGTGCCGTACAGGCGCGGCAGGTACAGGCGCACGCAGGTGCCACGCCCCGGTTCGCTGTGGATCGTGACGTGGCCGCCGGATTGCTGGGCAAAGCCATAAATCATCGACAACCCAAGGCCGGTGCCCTGGCCGATGGGCTTGGTGGTGAAAAACGGGTCGAAGGCCTTGGCCAGGATCTTGGGGGTCATGCCGGCGCCGTTGTCGCACACGCCGAGCATCACGTAGTCGCCGGCCTTGACCGGTTCCAGGGTGGTGATGTCGGTGCCGTCGAGGTAGCTGTTGGCCGTCTCGATGCTCAGTTGCCCGCCATCGGGCATGGCGTCGCGGGCGTTGATCACCAGGTTGAGCAGGGCGTTTTCCAGTTGGCTGGCGTCGGTGTTCACCGGCCAGATATCACTGCCCAGTTGCACCTTGAGGTCGATATGGGCGCCTTTGGTACGGCGGAACAGGTCTTCCAGGGACGCAACCAACTGGTTTGGGTCCAGGGGCCGGCGGTCCAGCGACTGGCGCCGGGAGAAGGCCAGCAGGCGATGGGTCAGGGCCGCCGCACGATGGGCCGAGGACACGGCGGCATCGGTGAAGCGCCCGATCTCATCGCTGCGCCCGGCGGCGATGTAGCGTTGCATCAGGTCCAGGCTGCCGATGATGCCGGTGAGCATATTGTTGAAGTCATGGGCGATCCCGCCCGTGAGCTGGCCGACCGCTTCCATCTTTTGCGCATGGCGCAGCGCATCTTCAGCGCGCTCGCGCTCGAACATTTCGTTTTGCAGGCGCTGGTTGGCCTCGGCCAGGGCCTGGGTACGCTGGGCCACGCGCTCCTCGAGGTTGTCGTTGAGGTGGCGCAGGGCTTCTTCGGTGAGTTTGCGTTCGGTCTCATCGATCACAAAGATGTAGAAGCCATTGACCGAGCCATCGGCGCTGAAGCGTGGCAGGTACTTCATCAGCGCATGCCGGGGCCGGCCGTCGCGATGGGGAGTGACGGTGATGAAACTGCACGCCTTGCCCTTGAGCGCAGCAGCGATTTTGTCGGCGCGCCCGGCGTACACCTGGGCACCGATCACTTCGAGGATGGTCTTGCCATACAGCTCTTGCGGGGTCAGGCCGTACCAGTCGAGGTAGGCGCTGTTGTTCAGGCGAAAGCGCTCCTGGTGATCCACATAGCCGATCAGCACCGGCATCGCGTTGATGATCAGTTGCAGCTCGGTCTGGCTCTGGCGCAGGGCTTGCTCGGTGTGCTTGCGTTCGGTCAGGTCCAGGGCCGCACCGAGAAAACGCGCCGGTCGGCCGTGGTGATCCTTGTAGCAGCGGCCCCGGGCGAACACCCAGCGTATCTGCCCGTCGGCCTGGAGCAGGCGATATTCCTCGGCGTACTCGGTGCCATGGGTAATGCAATGCTTGATGCTGCGGGCCACCATGCCACGGTCTTCCGGGTGCACGCCTTGCAGGTAGTCACTGATGGGCAACTGGTGGGCGTTAACCGGATCAACCCCATGCAACTGGGCAAAATGGCTGTCGGCGATAAAGCGGTCTTCGCTGATATCCCAGTCCCAGGTGCCCACTGCATCGGTGGCGGCCAGGGCCAGTTGCAAGCGTTGCTCGGTATCGTGCTGGGCCTTGAGGCTGGCCTCGGAGCGTTGTTGCAGCTCCTGGGCCAGTTGCCGGCGCTCGTTGGTTTCAATCGCCGTCACCAGGACCCCGGCGACCCGGCCACGTTCGTCGCGGATCGGGCTGTAGGTCAGGTCCAGCCAGATTTCCGTATCGCGGTGGTTGCGTTGCAGGACAAAACGCTGCTCGCTGAAGGTGCGCACCTGGCCGGCCAGCACGGCGCTGTAGATGGGGGCGGTGAAGTGTTGCAGTTCCGGCCAGACCCGGTGGGTCGGCTGGCCAAAGCCCTGGGGGTGCTTGTTGCCGGCCAGCAGGGCGAAGCCATCGTTGTAGATCTGCGTGAGTTCGTCGCCCCACAGCAACAGCATCGGCATCGGTGAGTGGATGACGATATCGATTGCCGTGCGCAGGCTTTGTGGCCAGTGGCTGGCATCACCGAGGGGGCTTGTGGCCCAGTCCAGCCGTGCGATCAGGGCCGCGGCCTCGCTGCCGGTGGGTGATCCGTTCATGTAAGTGTCCCGCGCGTAACGTCTTGAAGAATGACAGAAGCCGATTATCCCGTGCTGCGGAAACGGCTGGCTACCCCTCGAAAAATAGCATGCTTGAGGGGTTTATCTTCAAATGAGTGTGTGGGCGCTGAAACCTTTCATCTTTTATGCCAGCTCAGGGCGGTCGCGAAACTGCTCCAGGGCCTCGGGGTTGGCCAGGGCATCGGTGTTTTTCACCGGTTCGCCATGCACGACATTTCTTACCGCCAGCTCGACGATCTTGCCGCTGATGGTGCGCGGGATGTCACTCACGCTGAGAATCTTCGCCGGCACGTGGCGCGGCGTGGTGTTGGCGCGGATCACCTCGCGGATCTGCTGTTCGAGGGCGGCGTCCAGGTGTTCGCCGTCATTGAGCCGCACAAACAGCACCACGCGCACATCGTCCTGCCAGCGTTGGCCGATGGCCAGGCTTTCCAGGACCTGCGGGACTTTTTCCACCTGGCGGTAGATCTCCGCCGTGCCGATGCGTACGCCGCCGGGGTTGAGCACTGCATCCGAACGCCCGTGGATCAGCAGGCTGCCGTTGGAACGTTGCTCGGCATAGTCGCCCTGGGCCCACACACCTGGGAACTGGCTGAAATACGAGGCGCGCAGTTTTTCCCCTTGGGGGTCATGCCACAGGCCGACGGGCATGGCCGGGAAGTGCCGGGTGCACACCAGTTCACCTTTTTCGCCGACCAGCGGCCGGCCCTGGTCGTCCCACACTTCGATGGCCATCGCCAGGCTCTTGCATTGCATTTCACCGCGCCGTACCGGCAGCACCGGGTTGCCGATGACAAAGCAGGAGACGATATCGGTACCGCCCGACATCGACGACAGGCACAGCTCCTGTTTGATGTCGCGGTACACGTAGTCGTAGCTCTGGGGCGACAGTGGCGAGCCGGTCGAGATCAGGCCCTTGAGGCTGCCCAGGTCATGGCTGCGGCGCGGTTGCAGGCCGGCTTTTTCCAGGGTGGCGAGGAATTTCGGGCTGGTGCCGAACACGCTGATGCGCTCCTGGTCGATCAGGTCAATCAGGCGCTCGGGCCCCGGATGAAACGGCGAGCCGTCATACAGCACCACCGTGGCGCCGATGGCCAGTACCGAGACCAGCCAGTTCCACATCATCCAGCCGCAGGTGGTGTAGTAGAACAAGCAGTCGTCGCGCGACAGGTCGGCGTGCAGGCCGTGTTCCTTGAGGTGGGTCAGCAGCACGCCACCGGTGCCGTGGATGATGCACTTGGGCACGCCGGTGGTGCCGCTGGAGTAGAGGATGTACAGCGGGTGGTCGAAGGGCACGGCGACAAACTGTGGTTCGCCGCCCGGGCGGTAGAAGTCATCCCACAGGGCTACGTTGGCCTGGGTCTGGTAATCCTCGACGCGCGCCTCGGGCCGGGCGTAGGGCACGATGATCAGGTGTTGCAGGGTGGGCAGGCGCTCGAGGATTTCATTGAGCTTGGCGCTCTGGTCGATCAGCTTGCCAGCGTAGCGATAGCCGGCGCAGGTGATCAGCACCTTGGGTTCGATCTGGCCGAAGCGGTCGATCACCCCTTGGGTGCCGAAATCCGGCGAGGAACACGACCAGATCGCCCCGAGGCTGGTAGTGGCGAGCATGCCCACCAGGGTTTGCCAGGTATTGGGCATGCACGCCGCCACCCGATCTCCCAGGCCCACGCCGGCTGCTTGCAGGCTGCGCTGCAGGCCGGCGACGTGGCGGGCCAGTTCGGCATAGGTCAGTTGTTCGCGCTGGCCGTCTTCGCTGATGGCGACCACGGCGGGGTGGTCATCGCGGCGGCGCAGCAGGTGCTCGGCAAAGTTCAGGGTGGCGCCGGGAAACCACTGCGCGCTGGGCATCTGCGCGCCTTCCACCAGCACTGTGCCGGGCGGCGTACGAAACTGCACGTCGAAGAACTCGACAATCGCCGCCCAGAACGCCGGGCGCTGGTCGATGCTCCATTGGTGCAGGCTGGGGTAATCGTTGATCTGCAAGGCGTGGCGATCATTGATAAAGCGCCGGAACTGGTCCATCCGGGTGTTGTGGATGCGTTCCGGGCTGGGTTGCCAGAGGATATCGGACATGGCGCACTCTCTTGTTCTTGTATGAAATCTGCCAGGCACCACACATCCAAACTGTGGGAGCTGGCTTGCCTGCGATAGCGGTGGTGGCTGGCCGACCGCTATTGCAGGCAAGCCAGCTTCTACAGGGGGTTTGCGGTGTTTGGGTTTACTGGGCCAACCACCCGCCATCGATATTCCACGCCGCGCCACGCACCTGGCTGCCGGCCTCGCTGCACAGGAACAGTACCAGCTCACCCAACTGCGGTGGCGTGACAAATTCCAATGACGGCTGCTTCTCGGCCAGCAGGTCATGCTGGGCCTGTTGCGGGTCGACGCCTGCGGCAATGCGGTCATCGATCTGCTTTTGCACCAGCGGGGTCAAGACCCAGCCGGGGCAAATGGCGTTGCAGGTCACGTTGCTGGTGGCGGTTTCCAGGCCAACGACCTTGGTCAGGCCGATTACCCCATGCTTGGCCGCGACGTAGGCCGCCTTGCCCACCGAGCCGACCTGGCCGTGCACCGAAGCGATGTTGACGATCCGCCCCCAGCCCTTGGCCTTCATGCCCGGCAGGCTCAGGCGCGTGCTGTGGAACACCGACGACAGGTTAATGGCGATGATCGAGTCCCAGCGCTCCACCGGAAAATCTTCCACCGCCGCCACATGCTGGATGCCCGCGTTATTGACCAGGATGTCGATGCCACCGAACTCGCGCTCGGCGTAGGCGACCATCTCGGCGATCTGCGCCGGGTCGCTGACATCGGCCGGGTGATGGCCGACCTTGCCGCCAAACGCCTGCACTTGGGCGATCACCGCGCTGGCATCGCCGAAGCCGTTGAGGATCAGGTTGGCGCCGGCTTTGGCCAGGCTCAGGGCAATGCCCAGGCCGATGCCGCTGGTGGAGCCGGTGACCAGGGCGGTCTTGCCGTTCAATGTCGTCATGAAAACCTCACACAATGCCGGTGGCGTAGAAAGTACCGATCACCACGAACACCGCGAGGGTCTTGATGATCGTGATGCCGAAAATGTCCTTGTAGGCTTCGCGGTGGGTCAGCCCGGTCACCGCCAGCAGCGTGATGACCGCGCCGTTGTGGGGCAGGGTGTCCATGCCGCCGCTGGCCATGGCCGCGACCCGGTGCAGCACTTCCAGGGGGATATTGGCGGCATGGGCCGCGGAAATAAAGCTCTCGGACATGGCCGCCAGGGCGATGCTCATGCCGCCGGAAGCAGAGCCGGTGATACCGGCCAACAGGGTCACGGTAATCGCCTCGTTGACCAGCGGGTTGGGGATGCCCTTGAGCCAGTCCGCCAACACCAGGAAGCCCGGCAGCGAAGCGATCACCGCACCGAAGCCGTATTCCGAAGCCGTGTTCATCGCCGCCAGCAGCGCGCCGCTGACTGCGCTTTTACTGCCTTCGGCCAACTTGCTCTTGATCGCCGAAAAGCCAAACACCAGGACCATGATGATCCCCACCAGCAACGCCGCCTGCACCGCCCAGATTGCGGTGAGCTTGGCGATTTCCGTGGTCACCGGCGCGCTCATGCCCGGCAGGGCAAGGCTGTGGGTCTTGCCGTACCACTGCGGGATCCAGTGGGTGAACAGCAGGTTCATCACCCCCACCAGAATCAGCGGCGACAGGGCGATCCACGGGTTGGGCAGGCTCAGGTCTTCGGCGGTTTCCGGCTCGTTGCGCAAGTCGGTGCCATAGCCTTCGCCGGCACGCTGGGCCTTGTTGCGCTGGCGTGCCAGGTACAGCATGCCGGTGCAGAAAACAAAGATCGTGCCGATCAGACCCAGCCACGGCGCGGCCCAGGCGGTGGTGTTGAAGAAGGTGCTGGGGATGATGTTCTGGATCTGCGGCGTGCCGGGCAGGGCGTCCATGGTGAACGAGAACGCGCCCAGGGCAATGGTCGCCGGGATCAGGCGCTTGGGGATATTGCTCTGGCGGAACATCTCGGCGGCGAACGGGTACACCGCAAACACCACCACAAACAGCGACACGCCGCCGTAGGTCAGCAGGGCACACACCAGCACGATCACCAGCATCGCCTGGCGGGTGCCGAGCAGACGGATGGCGGCCGCGACGATCGAGCGCGAAAAGCCTGACAGCTCGATCAGCTTGCCGAACACCGCGCCGAGCAGGAACACCGGGAAGTAGAGTTTGATAAAGCCGACCATTTTTTCCATGAACACCCCGGTAAAGGCGGGGGCGACGGCGGAAGGGTCGGTGAGCAGTACGGCGCCAAGGGCGGCGATGGGGGCAAACAGGATGACGCTATAGCCACGGTAGGCGGCCAGCATCAGCAGCGCGAGCGCCGCCAGGGCAATGATCACACTCATGGTGTGTCTCCATCGGATTGTTATTGTTGTGGGGTAATGCTGTAGGAAGGGGCTATAGCGGGAAGCGTGCCAAGTTTGTAAGTTGTTGATGTATATAGATATTTATAATTTCTGTGCTGTGATTTTCATGCGCAGTCTCTATTTCAAGACAGATGAAATTCCAATGTGGGAGCGGGCTTGCTCGCGAAAGCGCTGTGTCAGGCAATGATTTGTTGCTGATAGACCGCATTCTCGGGCAAGCCCGCTCCCACAGGGGGGGTGTCTTGGTAAATAGATTTGTGTCTCTTTATTGAGATTGAGCGATGCCCAGCGCCACCATCTTCTTGTACAGCGTCGAGCGCCCAAGCCCCAATTGCTTGGCCGCCTCGATCACATTGCCCTCGCACTGGCGCAACGCGGCAGCAATCAACTGCCGGTCAAACCGCTGCCGTGCCGCGCTGAAGGTCTGGACCTCGACTGGCGCCACGGCGCTGCGCTCTACCGGGCTGAACGTACCGATCGCCGCACGAATTTCCCGCGCATCCAGCACCAGGTCATCACTGAGCAACGCTGCGCGCTCCAGCACGTTGCGCAACTCGCGGATGTTTCCTGGCCAGGCATGCTCGGCCAGCAGCGCCAGGGCTTCGCGGTCCAGTTCATGCTGGCTGCGCAGTTCTTCAAGGATCGCTTCGCTCAACGCCGGAATATCATCCAGGCGTTCGCGCAGGGGCGGGACCTGGATCGGCAATACGTTGAGGCGGTAATACAAATCGGCGCGAAATTCGCCGCGCTTGATCGCGGCTTCCAGGTCGGTGGAGGTCGCGGCGATCACCCGTACGTCGCTGTGGATCATTTCGTTGGAGCCCACCGGCTCGAACTCTTTCTCCTGCAGCACCCGCAGCAGTTTGCTTTGCAGGGGCAGCGGCATGTCGCCGATTTCATCGAGAAACAACGTCCCGCCCTGGGCGATTTGCAGTTTGCCGGCGCGGCCCTTGCGGTCGGCGCCGGTGAATGCGCCGGGCGCGGTGCCGAAAAACTCGGCTTCCAGAAGGTCGTGGGGGATGGCGGCGCTGTTGATGCTGACAAAGGCCTTATGGGCGCGTGGCGAGGCGCCATGGATGGCCTGGGCCAGCAGCTCCTTGCCGGTGCCGGTTTCGCCCAGCAGCAACACCGGCGACTCGGCACTGGCACTGCGCCGCGCCCGGCGCTTGACCTCCAGGCTGGCAGCGCTGGTGCCGATAAAGTGCGCGAAGTTGTATTTGCTCTGGCGCGAGCGCAGCAGCGAACGGGTCGAGGCCAACTCCTGTTGCATGCTCAGGTAGCGCTCGATCATCGGCGAGAGGTTGCGCAACTCATCGAACAGGGCAAAACCGATGGCGCCGATGACCTTGCCGGCATCGTCGTGGATCGGCAGGCGCATCACCACCAACGGGCCTTTGGGCGTGTCCTGGATATCCAGGAGGATCGGCTGGTCACTGCGCACCACCTGGCGCAGCAGGCTGTTGGAGATCACCTGTTCGCACGGCTGGCCGATGGCCTGGTCGGCGCTTTTGAGGCCGAAGCGCTTGGCGTAGCGCTCGTTCATCCACACGATGTTGGCGTCGCGGTCGACAATCACCGTGCCTTCGCTGGACTGCTCGATGATCTCGAACAGGGACTGGATCGCCAGGCCACGAACGTGCGGGTAGTCCTTGAGGCTTTCGGTGGTGTTCATGCTCGGGGCGCCAACAAAAAAGATGAATGAATGACCTGATCCCCTGTAGAAGCCGGCTTGCCGGCGATGGCGATTTTACTGGCGCCATCGCCGGCAAGCCGGCGCCTACAGAGGGAGTTGCGTGGCGGCCAGCAGTTCCTGGGTGTAGGGGTGCTGTGGTGAGTCGAACACCGCCTGGCTCGGCCCGCGCTCGACCACCTTGCCGTCCTTGATCACGATCATGTCGTGGGCCATGGCCCGCACAACGGCCAGGTCATGGCTGATAAACAGGTAGGTCAGGCCGTACTTTTCCTGCAATTCACGCAGCAGCGCCACCACTTGTTTTTGCACGGTGCGATCCAGGGCCGAGGTGGGCTCGTCCAGCAGCATCAAGGCCGGGCGCAGCACCAGGGCGCGGGCGATGGCGATGCGTTGGCGCTGGCCACCGGAGAATTCGTGGGGGTAGCGATGGCGGCTGGCCGGGTCGAGGCCCACATCCTGCAGCACCTTGATCACCTGCGCATCACGCTCTTGCAGGCTGCAGGGCGCGTGCACCTCCAGGCCTTCGCTGATGATCTGTTGCACCGACATGCGCGGGCTGAGGCTGCCATAGGGATCCTGGAACACCACCTGCATCTGCTTGCGCCACGGGCGCATCTGTTTCTGGCTGAGGCTATCGAGGGCCTCGCCCTGGAAGCGGATGCTGCCGCTGGAGTCGAGCAAGCGCAGGATTGCCTGGCCGAGGGTGGACTTGCCGGAGCCTGACTCGCCGACGATCCCCAGGGTCTTGCCCCGTTGCAGTTCCAGGCTGATGCCATCCACCGCTTGCAGGTACTGCCTGCGCCGGAACAGCCCGCCAGCGATGGGGAAACGCACACTCAGGCCGTCGACCTGCAACACCGTCTCGCGTGCATCCTGGCACAGTGCCGTGCCGACCGGTTCGGCATCCAGCAGCAGGCGGCTGTAGGGGTGTCGTGGGGCATTGAACAGGGTTTGGCAGTCGGCCTGCTCGACGATTTCCCCGGCCTGCATCACGCACACGCGCTGGGCAATGCTGCGCACCAGGTTGAGGTCATGGCTGATCAGCAGCAAGGACATGCCCAGGCGTTGCTGCAAGGATTTGAGCAGCAGCAGGATCTTGCGCTGCACCGTCACATCCAGGGCGGTAGTCGGCTCGTCGGCAATCAGCAGTTCCGGCTCGCAGGCCAGGGCCATGGCGATCATCACCCGCTGGCGCTGGCCGCCCGACAACTGATGGGGGTAGGACTTGAGGCGTTCCTGGGGATTGCGGATGCCCACCAGGTCCAGCAGCTCGAGGATACGCGCCTGGGCCGCCTTGCCGCCGAGGCCCTTGTGCAGCAGCAGGGTTTCGCCGATCTGCTTTTCGATGCTGTGCAGGGGGTTGAGGGAGGTCATCGGCTCCTGGAAGATCATCGCGATACGGTTGCCCCGCAGTTTTTGCAGGGTGCTGGCGGCGGCGCCGAGCAGTTCCTGGCCGCGATAGCGCACCGAGCCTGTGGTAGCCGTGCCGGCCTGGGGCAGCAGTTGCAGGATCGAATGGGCCGTCACCGATTTGCCCGAGCCCGACTCGCCCACCAGCGCCAGGCACTCGCCGGGGCGGATATCCAGGCTCAGGTTGCGCACCACGGTCTGGCCGTTGAAGGCGACGCACAGGTCGCGGATCTCGATCAGGTTGTCAGTCATGGATGCATCGCCCTTCATGATCGTGGGTCGAAGGCGTCACGCAGCGCCTCGCCGATAAATACCAGCAGCGACAGAATCAGCGCCAGGGTGAAAAAGGCCGTGAGCCCGAGCCACGGCGCCTGCAGGTTTTGCTTGCCCTGGGCGATCAACTCACCCAGGGACGCGCTGCCCGCCGGCATGCCGAAGCCGAGGAAATCCAGGGCGCTGAGGGTGGAAATCGCCCCGGTCAGGATGAAAGGCAGGTAGCTCAGGATGGCGGTCATCGCGTTCGGCAGGATGTGCCGGCGGATGATCTTGCCGTCACTCAGGCCCAGGGCTCGCGCGGCTTTCACATATTCCAGGTTGCGCCCGCGCAGGAATTCGGCGCGCACCACATCCACCAGGGCCAGCCAGGAAAACAGCGCCATGATCCCCAGCAGCCACCAGAAGTTGGGCTCGACAAACCCCGAGAGGATGATCAGCAGGTACAGCACCGGCAGCCCCGACCACACTTCGAGGATGCGCTGGCCGAGCAGGTCGACCCAGCCGCCGTAATAGCCCTGCAAGGCACCGGCGGCAATGCCGATGACGGCGCTGATCGCGGTCAGGCCGAGGGCGAACAGGATCGATACCCGTGCGCCGAAGATCACCCGCGCCAGCACATCGCGGGACTGGTCGTCGGTGCCCAGCCAGTTCACCGTGGACGGCGGGCTGGGGGCAGGGCGGGTCAGTTCGTAGTTGGGCGTGTCATCGCTGAAGGGGATCGGTGGGAACAGCATCCAGCCGCCGTCTTGCTTGATCAGTTGCTGCACGTAGTCACTGCGGTAGTCGGCCTGGAATGGCAGTTGCCCGCCGAACTGCTGCTCGGTGTAGCGCTTGAACACCGGGAAATACAACTGGTCCTGATAGCTCAGCACCAGGGGTTTGTCGTTGGCGATCAACTCGCCGCCCAGGGTCAGGATAAACAGGCCGATAAACAGCCACAGCGACCACCAACCCCGGCGGTTTTGCTTGAAGCGTTCGAAGCGCCGACGGGCTACGGGAGACAGATTGAGCATCAGGCGTTCCTCGCGGCAAAGTCGATACGCGGGTCCACCAGGGTGTAGCAGAGGTCGCCGATCAGTTTTATCAAGAGGCCAAACAGGGTGAAGATAAACAGTGAGCCAAACACCACTGGATAGTCCCGCGACACCGCCGCTTCGTAGCTCATGCGGCCCAGGCCGTCGAGGGAGAAGATCACCTCGATCAGCAGCGAACCGGCGAAGAACACACTGATAAACGCCTGGGGGATCCCGGAGATCACCAGCAGCATGGCGTTGCGAAATACATGGCCGTAGAGCACGCGCCGTTCGCTCAGGCCCTTGGCGCGTGCGGTGACCACGTACTGACGGGTGATTTCATTGAGGAACGAGTTTTTGGTGAGGATGGTCAAGGTGGCGAAACCACCGATCACCAGGGCGCTGACCGGCAGCACCAGGTGCCAGAAATAATCGGCGACCTTGCCCAGGGTACTCAGTTGCTCGAAGTTCTCCGACACCAGGCCCCGCACCGGGAACCAGTTCAGGGTGGTGCCGCCGGCAAAGACCACGATCAAGAACATCGCGAACAGGAAGGCCGGCATCGCGTAGCCAATGACGATGGCGGTGCTGCTCCACACATCGAAACTGCTGCCGTGGCGCACCGCCTTGCGGATCCCCAGGGGGATCGATACCAGGTAGGTGATCAGCGTGGCCCAGAGGCCGAGGGAAAGGGTCACCGGCATCTTTTCCAGGATCAGGTCGATCACCGTGGCGCCGCGAAAGAAGCTGTTGCCAAAATCCAGCTGGGCGTAGTTCTTGAGCATCAGCCACAGGCGTTCGGGCGCGGATTTGTCGAAGCCGTATTGTTTTTCGATGTCCTTGATCAGCTTGGGGTCGAGGCCGCGACTGGCGCGTGAGCCACTGCTGACGCCGTCGCCGGCCGAGCCGCCGACGCCCCCGCCGCCAATCCCCTGCAAGTGGGCGATGGCTTGCTCCACCGGCCCGCCGGGCGCGGCCTGGACGATCACAAAGTTCACCAGCAGGATGATCACCAGGGTCGGGATGATCAGCAGCAGGCGCCGCACGATATAGGCAAACATCAGCGGGCACCTCGCGGCTTGTTCAGTTCGGCTTTCATCTGCTCATTGGTCAGGGGTGTCGGGCTGACCTCCCACCACGATTCCAGCGCCTCGTCGTTGCTGGCCTCGATGGCCGGGCGACCGAAGCGGTTCCACCACGCGGCCGAGGTGCCGGGCGGGTAGTAATTGGGGATCCAGTAGTAATTCCATTGCAGCACCCGGTCCAGGGCATGGGCGTAGCTGAGCATCTGCGCCTGGGTGGTAGCACGCACCAGGCCGGTGACCAGGGTGTCGACCGCCGGGTTTTGCAGGACGATGTAGTTGTTGCTGCCCGGGTCGAAGGCCGACGAGGAACCGAAGTAGTTGTACAGCTCCATGCCTGGCGAAGTGGTGACCGGGAAGCCGGTGACGATCATATCGTAGTCGCGGGTCATCAGGCGGTTGACGTACTGGGATGAGTCGATGCGCCGGATGTTGAGGGTAATGCCGATCTGCGCCAGGTTGCGTTTATAGGGGAGCAGCAGGCGTTCGAGGCCGTTTTGCACATTGAGGAAGGTGAACTCCAGGGGTTCGCCGGCAGCGTTCACCAGCTTGTCGCCCTTGGGCGTCCAGCCGGCGTCTTCCAGCAAGGCCAGGGCTTGCAGTTGCTTGTCGCGGATCATGCCGCTGCCGTCGGTGGTCGGCGCCTTGAACACTTGGGTGAAGACTTCGTCGGGGATCTGCCCGCGCAAGGGTTCGAGAATCGCCAGTTCCTGGGCGTCGGGCAGTTGGGTGGCGGCCAGCGGGCTGTTGGAAAAGTAGCTTTGCTGGCGGATATACAGGTTGCGCATCATCTGCCGGTTGGCCCACTCGAAATCCCAGAGCATGGCCAGGGCCTGGCGCACGCGGCGGTCCTGGAATATCGGCTTTTGCATATTGAACACGTAGCCCTGGGCCGCTTGCGGGGCTTGCTTGGCCAGGTGCGCGCGTTGCAGGCGGCCATCGTCCAGGGCCGGGCCGTTGTAGCCGATGGAATAGCCGGTGGCGGAGAACTCGCGGTTGAAGTCATAGGCGCCGCCGCGCAGGACCTGGCGCGCGACTTCGGTATCGCCGAAGTACTCCAGGCTCAAGCGGTCGAAGTTGTACAGGCCGCGGCTGACGGGCAAGTCCTTGCCCCACCAGTCGGGGTCGCGCTGGAAGGTGATAGTGCTGCCGGAATTGATCTTGCTGACTTTGTACGGACCGCTGCCCAGGGGCACCTCATAGCCGCCGCCGTTGGCGAAGTCGCGGCTTTTCCACCAATGTTCGGGGAACACCGGCAGGGTCGCGATATCCAGGGGCAGGGTGCGGTTCTCGTTGCTGGAGAAGTCAAAGCGCACTTGCAGGGGGCCTTCGACCTCGACGTGCTTGACGTCGGCAAACAGCGTGCGAAAGCGCAGGCTGCCCTGGGTCATCAGCAGGTTGAAGCTATAGCGTACGTCTTCTGCGGTGATCGGCTTGCCGTCGGCAAATCGCGCCTTGGGGTTGAGGAAAAAACGCAGGTACAGGCCGTCCTCGGCGCGCTCCATCTTTTGCGCGACCAGGCCGTAGACGGTATAGGGCTCATCCAGCGAGCGGTAGGCCAGGGGCGAATACACCCAGCCGTCCAGCTGGCTGACGCCGATGCCTTTGTCGATATACGGCAGTACATGGTCGAAGCGGCCGACTTCGAGGGCCGAGCGCTTGAGGCTGCCGCCCTTGGGGGCATCGGGGTTCACATAGTCGAAATGCTTGAAATCGGCGGGGTACTTGGCAGGTTCGCCGTAGACGGTCAATGCCTGTTGCGGGGCAGCAAACGAGATGGAACTCGCCAGCAGCAGGGCCAGGGTAGAGCCAACTAACGTGAGGAAGTCCAGTCGCATTATCAGCCTTGAGCGCCGGGTGAAGAAGGAAGGGGACTTGTACCCTAACCGCACGCGGGTCGCCAGTCACCCCACTGGCACACAAACACAACGGCCCACCAAAAGGCGGGCCGTTGTGTTTTGCAAAGATGTGGATCAGTCCTGGCGGCTGGTCACTTCCAGCAGGTGATAACCGAACTGGGTTTTCACCGGGCCCTGCACGGTGTTGACCGGGGCGCTGAACACGACAGTGTCGAATTCCTTGACCATCTGGCCAGGGCCGAACGAACCCAGGTTGCCGCCATCACGGCTCGATGGGCAGCTGGAGTTGGCTTTGGCGATTTCTGCGAAATCAGCGCCGCCTTCGATCTGGGCTTTGAGTTCGTTGCACTTGTCTTCGGTGGCAACCAGGATGTGACGGGCGGTAGCTTTAGCCATGATGGGTAACTCCTTGAATAAAAAAGGTGAGCGTACCGGATTCAGGCGGTTATTTCCCGGCAAAGTTCCACTGATTTACATCAGGCTTGATCGCGCAGACGTGCGGCCGCTTCACGCAGCAACTGCTCAGTCCCATCCCAACCCAGGCAGCCGTCGGTCACCGAGACGCCGTAGCGCATCGACGGGCTGAGCGGCTGGCAGCCTTCGAACAAATGACTCTCCAGCATCATGCCGATCAGCGAGGTGTCGCCCTGCAAGCGCTGCTCCAGCACGTCATTGAACACCGCTGGCTGGCGCATCGGGTCCTTGCCGCTGTTGGCGTGGCTGCAATCGACCATGATCCGCGTGGCCACTTTGCTTTTGGCCAGGTCGGTCTTGACCTGGGCCACGCTCTGGCGGTCGTAGTTCGGGCCGCGATGGCCGCCGCGCAACACCAGGTGGGTGTCGGCGTTGCCCGGAGTCTGGATGATCGCCGGATGGCCCTGGCTGTCGACGCCAAAGTGGCGGTGCGGATGGGCTGCCGAACGCATGGCGTCGCAGGCGATGGCCACGCCGCCGTCGGTGCCGTTCTTGAAGCCGACGGGCATGCCCAGGCCGCTGGCCATTTCCCGGTGGATCTGCGATTCGGTGGTGCGGGCGCCGACGGCGACCCAACTGAGCACATCGTCGAAGTAGCCGGCGGCCATTGGTTGCAGCAACTCGGTGGCGACCGGCAAGCCCAGGCGCAGCATTTCGCGCATCAATTCCCGTGACAGCGTGAGGCCGGCGGCCATGTCATCGCTGCCATCGAGGTGCGGGTCGTAGGCCAGGCCTTTCCAGCCGATGGTGGTGCGCGGTTTTTCGACGTAGGCGCGGATTACCAGGAGCATCTGGTCACTGACGTCATTGGCCAGTTTCTTCAGATTGCGCGCGTATTCCATGGCGGATTCGGGGTCATGGATCGAGCAGGGGCCGACGATGACCAGCAGGCGCGAGTCTTCACCCGTGAGAATCGCGCGGATCGCCTGGCGATGAGCGTTGACTTGCTCGGTCAGGAACGGGCTCAGGGGCAATTGGTGCTTGAGCTCAAGGGCGCTGGGCAAACGCTGGGTCAGCGCTTCATTGGCGCTGGACAGGGTGGTGACGGGCAGGGCGGCGATGGAGGAGTTCATATGTTCTGCTTCCTGGGCAAGCGGCGGGCTGTTCCCGCGCGCTCTGCCCTACTGGGGTGTTCGACAATTGGCCGTATTGGCTGCGTGTGTTGGCTTGCCACCAAGAGGTGACCGATCGGAGGCGGCAGGCTGTCCCGAACGGAGCTTGCTAAATCGCCAGGCGGTGCAGGTGTCGTAACGGTAATAAGTGCTGAAGTTCATGGTGTGGTTTCCTTTAAGTTCGGTGTGTAGCAAAAAATGTTCAGGGCTGAAAAAACAAAACCCCCGGTCGGGGAGCCGACCGGGGGTTAGATTTCTCTGGCAGGCGACCCCTTGAGTAGTGGGCGCCGATTTCAGGTATCAGGCGCGCCAGTGGCTAAACCAATACCCAAAATAAAAGCTGGCCAGTGCGCTCAAACCGTTCACGCGGGTAGCCACGACCGAACGCTGTGCGTTGGCAGTAGGGCAAGCCTGGGTGAGGGTGAGTTGCAACATGGTGTTTCTCCAAATGATGGGGTGGAGCTTAACTGACGCAGGCTGCTGGATTCAATCAGTAATTTCTATCGCGAGGAGGGGCTTACCACTATGGCGGATGTCCCGATATGCTGGATGGATACTCACAATGATTGCCTGGACGCGACCTGTGACGCAATGGAGCCCACTGCTATGGCATTCACCCTCAAGGCAGCATCGGATCAACACCTGGCCTTTGCGCGCAGCCTGACGCACCAGGCGATGGGCCATTACTATCGGCAGTATGATCTGACATGGTCCGGCAAAGGCTTCGACACCGCCTGGGCCGGGCGGGAAAACTGGTTGATTTGCCAGGACGACAGGCTGGTAGGGTTCGTCAGCCTCAGCCGCGATGACAATGCGCTATACATTCGCGAACTGCACATTCTCGAGGCTTTTCGCCGCCAGGGCGCAGGCAGTTGGGTGCTGGAGCAGATGATCTGCAAGGCGCATGTCGAAAATCGGGGTTATCTGCGCTTGACGGTATTCAAGACCAATCCGGCTAGAAGGCTGTATCAGCGCCAGGGCCTGAGTATTGTCGGTGAAGAGGGGTGTTTCTGGCGCATGGAGTCCGTTTGTCTATCAGCGCAGTCGTCCCGGTAAACCTCGCGCTCGACTTGAATCGGTGCATACTGCTCTTTAGGAGCCAATCTCCTGATCATTGCCTGGGCTTTTTGCCTCGTTAAGGATGATCCCCTCTTTCATGCCCAAAAGGACCGCGACCTTATGGGCTTCTCCCCGCCGCCCCTTTTTACGCCCAGCGAGCACTTGATAGGTGGTCGCCGGATCCACGCCATGTTCCCTGGCGAATGCCTGGACCGATTTGCCTTGATGTTCCAGCCAGGCTTTGGCTTGTGCAGCGGTACGGATTCCGGGCATAGTTCAAAACCGTTCAAGTTTGTGTAAAACGAGATGACATCGTCACCTCTTGGGGTGTGCCAGAAAGGATATTACATCCAAATGAGTGGAATAGGTTCGCGCTTACGGCAAGAAAGAGAGCGACTTGGCTTGTCGCAAAAGGTTTTTGGTGAAATAGGAGGCGTGGAGGCTAACGCGCAAGGTAAATATGAAAGTGGTGGCCGCGCACCCAAGGCCGATTACTTATCCCGCGTCGCAGAAAAAGGTGTCGATATTCTGTTTGTTTTGACAGGTAGCCCAACTCCCATCCAGTTGGACAACCTGAGCCAGATCGAAGAAAAAGTCCTGGGCAACTACCGCGCGATGTTTAAAGAGGATCAGGATGCAATCCGCAGGCTGACCAGCACCTTGGCAGAGCATTGCTCTGTGGCAAACGGAAAATCCCGGCCGATCCCCAAGGAATCCTGACCTTTTGCCCAGGAAACAACCCCGCCTGCCGCTCGGCAGGCGTTCGTAGTGGATTGAAACTCTATATATATGACGCGTTCAGCTAGGTCTGTGCCGTGGTTTTTTGCTAAGGTGTCCGGCAACCTATAAGACCATTTCGCGAGGTGTCTGCTTGATTAGGGTGCTAGTAGTCGATGACCATGATCTCGTTCGTACAGGCATTACACGAATGCTGGCTGACATCGATGGCCTGCAAGTAGTCGGTCAGGCCGAGTCGGGGGAGGAATCCCTGATCAAAGCGCGTGAATTGAAACCCGATGTGGTCTTGATGGACGTCAAGATGCCGGGGATTGGCGGTCTTGGCGCGACCTGCAAGTTGCTGCGCAGTCATCCGGATATCAAGGTTGTCGTGGTTACGGTTTGTGAGGAAGACCCTTTTCCTACCAGGCTTCTGCAGGCAGGTGCAGCGGGTTACCTGACTAAAGGTGCGGGGCTCGCGGAGATGGTCCAGGCTATCCGCCTGGTATTTGCCGGTCAGCGCTACATCAGCCCGCAGATTGCCCAGCAATTGGCGATCAAGTCTTTCCAGCCGGTCAGCGATTCGCCGTTTGATGCCTTGTCCGAGCGCGAGATCCAGATCGCCCTGATGATTGTCGGTTGCCAGAAGGTCCAGTCGATTTCGGACAAGCTCTGCCTGTCGCCGAAAACCGTGAACACCTACCGTTATCGAATCTTCGAGAAGCTATCCATCAGCAGTGATGTTGAACTGACCTTGCTCGCGGTTCGCCACGGCATGGTGGACGCCAGCGCCTGAAATGCAAGCCACTGAAATAACCGCAGCGTTTGATCCCAGTGCATTTCTAGCGACCTGCAGTGGCCGGCCTGGCGTGTATCGCATGTTCGACAGCGAGGCGCGCCTGCTGTACGTCGGCAAGGCCAAGAACCTCAAGAAGCGCCTGGCCAGCTACTTTCGCAAGACCGGCCTGGCGCCGAAGACCGCAGCGCTGGTGGGGCGTATCGCCCAGGTCGAAACCACCATCACCGCCAATGAAACCGAGGCGTTGCTGCTTGAGCAGACGCTGATCAAGGAATGGCGGCCGCCCTACAATATTCTGTTGCGTGACGATAAGTCCTACCCGTACGTGTTTCTGTCGGACGGTGACTTTCCGCGCCTGAGCATCCATCGCGGGGCGAAGAAGCGCAAGGGCAAGTATTTTGGCCCGTACCCCAGCGCCGGGGCGATCCGCGAGAGCCTGAGCCTGCTGCAAAAGACCTTCTTCGTGCGTCAGTGCGAAGACAGCTTCTACAAGAACCGTACCCGCCCGTGCCTGCAATACCAGATCAAGCGCTGCAAGGCGCCTTGTGTCGGGCTGGTCGAGCCTAAGGAATATGCCGAAGACGTGCGTCACTCGGTGATGTTCCTCGAAGGGCGCAGCAATGCCCTGGCCGACGAACTGTCGGGGGCCATGGAGCAGGCGGCCAGCGTCCTGGATTTCGAACGGGCCGCCGAGCTGCGTGACCAGGTGTCGCTGTTGCGCCGGGTACAGGACCAGCAGAGCATGGAGGGCGGCACCGGTGACGTCGACGTGATTGCGGCCTTCGTCAACCCGGGCGGGGCCTGTGTGCACCTGATCAGCGTGCGTGGCGGTCGGGTGCTGGGCAGCAAGAACTTCTTTCCCCAGACGGGGATCGAGGAGGAGGTGGCCGAAGTCATGGCTGCGTTCCTCGGCCAGTATTACGTCAGCAGCCCCGAGCGCGACTTGCCGGGTGAATTGATCGTCAACGTGGTTCACGAAGACTTCCCCGCGCTGATCGATGCGATCCACGCCCTGCGTGGCCGCGAGCTAGACATCAGCCACCGGGTGCGCGGCACCCGTGCACGCTGGCAGCAATTGGCGGTGACCAACGCCGAACAGGCCCTGAGCGCGCGCCTGGCCAATCGCCAGCATGTGGCCGCGCGCTTTGAAGCGCTGGCCGACGTGCTCAAGCTCGACGAACCGCCGCAACGCCTTGAGTGCTACGACATCAGCCACTCCAGCGGCGAGGCGACCGTGGCGTCCTGCGTGGTCTTCGGTCCGGAAGGGCCGATCAAGTCCGACTATCGACGCTACAACATTGAAGGCGTCACCCCGGGTGATGACTATGCCGCCATGCACCAGGCCCTGACCCGGCGCTTCAGCAAACTCAAGGACGGCGAGGGCAAGCTGCCGGATATCCTGCTGGTAGACGGCGGCAAGGGCCAGTTGTCCATGGCCCGTGACGTGCTCAACGAACTGGCGGTGCCCGACCTGATTCTGCTCGGCGTGGCCAAGGGTGCGACGCGCAAGGCCGGTTTTGAAACGTTGTACTTGAATGATGCGGCCCATGAGTTCACCTTGAAGGGCGACTCACCGGCGCTGCACCTGATTCAGCAGATCCGCGATGAAGCCCACCGCTTTGCCATTACCGGCCACCGTGCCCGCCGTGGTAAGACCCGGCGCACCTCAACCCTGGAAGGGGTTGCGGGTGTAGGACCAAAGCGGCGGCGTGAACTGTTGAAACATTTCGGTGGATTGCAGGAATTGTCCCGTGCCAGCATTGAAGAAATAGCCAAAGCCCCTGGTATCAGTAAAAAGCTCGCTGAGTTGATTTATGCAAACCTACACAGCGAGTAGAATGCCCTCTCACCTCGTAGCCAGTTGTGCCGATGAATATCCCTAATCTGATCACCGTTCTACGCGTCCTGCTCATTCCGATTTTCATTTTGCTGTTTTACCTGCCCTATGAATGGAGCTACATGGCCTCCAGTTCGGTCTTTGCCTTCGCGGCCGCGACCGACTGGCTAGACGGCTACCTGGCACGACGCCTGGAGCAGAGCACGCCGTTTGGCGCGTTCCTCGACCCCGTAGCCGACAAGCTGATGGTCGCCGTGGCGCTGGTGCTGCTCGTACAAGAGCACGGCAACCTGTGGCTGACCCTGCCTGCCGCCGTGATCATCGGTCGTGAAATCGTCGTCTCGGCCTTGCGCGAATGGATGGCCGAAATCGGCGCACGCGCCCATGTGGCCGTGTCCAACATGGGCAAATGGAAAACCGCCGCGCAAATGCTGGCGCTGGTCATCCTGCTGGCCAACCCGTCGAATTTCACGTTCTGGGTACTACTGGGCTACGCCTTGCTGCTGATCGCCGCCGGCCTGACCTTGTGGTCCATGCTGCAATACCTGCGCGCCGCCTGGCCCCATCTGCGCACGACCGTGGAAAAGAAATAAAACTTTTTTGAATCAAGGGGTTGACGGGTGGTGAGGATTCTATAGAATGCGCATCACCAAGACGCGGGAATAGCTCAGTTGGTAGAGCACGACCTTGCCAAGGTCGGGGTCGCGAGTTCGAGTCTCGTTTCCCGCTCCAAATATCGATCTACAGGGTTCCATTGAAGTCTGTAGATCATTGAAAAAAGACGCTTAGGCGTCTTTTTTCGTTCCGTCAGTATCCATCGAAAGCCACGGGTATCCGGACGTGTTTAGTCCAGAATCTAGTCCATGAAAATGGCGGGCTTCGAGATCGGATTGTTGCAGGAGCCCAACGAGTCGTTTGCTGAACATCTAGCCCTGAATTCAACCTTCAGGAGGCTAGAAGCATGGCTCTTTCATATGCTGCCGTCCGGCAGGCCACGCCCACTGGCAAAGACTACACCCTCGGCGATATTGACGGCCTGTCCTTGGCGGTGACAGCCTCGGGCGGGCGCTCGTGGCACTTCCGTTACTGCTGGAACGGCAAGCAAAAACGCATGTCGCTGGACACCTATCCGCAGGTCAGTTTGCGTGATGCGCGTTCCCTTCAGGACGAAGCGGGCAAATTATTGGCTCAAGGGGTCAATCCCCAGGCGCGTCCTTAGGCAGTTACTGGATCAGCAGTTCGGCGGTGGCGGTCTCGCGCACGCGCATCATGATCAGGCTGTTGAAGTTGCCCAGGCGCGCTTCGATGTAGCTGAGGGTCTGCAAGGTCGGGGCCGTGGAAGCAGCGCGTGGCTTGGCAGCTCGAGGACGCGGTTTGGTCGCGGCAGATTTGGCGGTTGAACCAAGGCGTCGAGAGTAGGACGGGTTATCAGTCTTCTATTGCACTGTCCGTAAAGAAGGCAAAAGTAGAAAGGGATGTTCGGAATAGAGATCGCCCACCAGGAGGGGCGGTGATTAATCGTGGGCAAATACTCCGTAGATCACCTGCACCACGATTCCCGGATTTGGGTGGCTGTCGTCATCCACCGTCGACGCAGCGTTTGAGGTGATGATCAGCGCATGGGTGTCATTGAACAGACAAGGTCGACGTTCGAGTTGCTCGTCATCCAGGTGCTGCTGCGCCGTAGCCTTGAAGATCTGGGCTACCTAGGCGGGTGCGGAACGAGTCGGTAGTGCTGGGCGCTAGCCTGGAGAGGATGGTGGGTGGCGGGGCAGCGTCAATCGGCAACGGGCGCAGCCCCTTATAGGCGGGTGTTGATCGTCTGGATCAAGCGTGGAGGTGATTCGAGATAGCACTATGCAGTGCTGCACGGGCCGAAGCTGATTACTGTGTACGTAACCGCATGAAGGAATCGTCGCCAATAACCCGGGTGGCGAAGTCCTGTGTTTTCACTAATTCAATAGAGTGTTCGCAGTCCTTGAGGTTGTGGTAACTCTCGGAACTGACGGCGATGATCTTTGCGTTTTTAGCGATGAATCGCCAACGCCATTCGTTTTTGATGTCTTTGTATACGTAAAAGTGGGCAGACTCTGCCATATGCTTCTCCTCGGACGTCGATACTTATGTAGCGGGCGTTTAAGGCTATCAATCATGCCGAGAGAGCGTCTATAAACATAGAGATTCGAGTTGCGTCGCAATGTGTCGAAGATTGCAAATTACGTTCGACCTAGCGGACGTAGGCGTGTTGATTTTGATATGGTGTTTGACTTTGTATCGTTAACGTTGATGAAGGAATCGTAAATGGATCTTCGAGTATGGCAGGCTGTACGAATCGCTCAGGATTCTCTAGACACCTTGCAAGCTGATTGAGTAACGCTTTTCAAACTCTACCGGTGAAAGTTGATTGTTGAAACCATGGCGGCGTTTTACGTTGTAGAATATTCCGATGTAATCGAATACATCACTACTGGCATCTTCCCGCGTGGTGTAGATTCTCCGCTTGACCCGTTCCCGCTATAGAAGTTGGAAAAAGCTCTCGGTCACGGCGTTATCATGGCAGTTGCCTCAGTGGCTCATGCTGGCAACCAAATTGTTTGCCTTCAAAAAGCTGCGCCAATCGGAACTGCTGTACTGGGCCTTGGTCGGAATGAACCATCACCTCTTGTTTCGGTTTACGCGTCCAAACCGCCATCAACAACACATAAATCGCCAAATCACGGGTCATCTGCGACTTCATTGGCCAGCCTACAACCTGGCGAGAAAACAGATCCAGCACCACCGCCAAATACAACCAGCCTTCATCCGTACGAATGTAGGTAATGTCGGTGACCCAAACCTTGTTGGGTCCCACGACGTCGAACTGGCGCTTCGGCAAATTGGGTGAGGCGACCGCTGGCTTACCGCCGTACTTTCCAGGGCGGCGTCGATAACCTGTCTGAGAACGCAGACCTTCAAGACGCATCCGCCTCGCCACACGATGACGACCACAATCCTCATCGCGCAGATCGTCATGGATTTTGCGATAGTCGTAAACGCCGCCGCTCTCCAGTCGGGAATGCTTGATCAACCCTAGAAGTCGTTGTTCGTGTTGGACGCATACAGATTGCGGCTCAGACAGCCACGCGTAATAACCGCTGGGATGGGCTTTCAGCGTGATGCAAAGCCGTCGAATCGAATAGTCGCCAGCGTGCTGCTTGATAAAGGCGTACTTCAGACGCACTCCTTGGCAAAGTACGCTGCGGCCTTTTTTGATATGCCTCGATCTTCAGTGACGCGCTTGAGTTCCGCTCGCAGACGACGCAGTTCAGCGTGCTGATCATCGTCCTGCTGCCGTTCTTCTTGAGGTTTGCTGTAGCGCTTTATCCAGGCATAGAGGCTATGCGTCGACACGCCAAGACGGCCCGCTACCTCCGCGATAGGCAGCTTCTTTTCGGTCACTTGATTGACTGCTTGGATTTTGAATTCTTCGGGGTAACGCGGGTTGCTCATGGCATCTCCCAATTGGCTTCAGTTTAAGGCAAAGAGGTGTCTACGAGACCCGGAGCGATTCAGTTCATGTAGGAAAGCTCGCCAATTCGTTGTCGAAAGTTCCCTCTAGGGCTTTGAGGGCTGGTCAAGGTTGATTGGGATACTTCATTGTAATGAGGAAGGAAATAAGTACATCGTACGTAGCACTTTTTGATCTCATGAAATGGAGTTTATGTACTGCGACCGGTGGATGCGCTGGCGAGTAGGCTGGAGGTATAGGCTCCAGTCTTACTTTATTTACGGCAGCAACTGCTGTTAAAAAAGTGTCTGGAGAGGTGGGATCATGGCTTCAAAAAGTTTTCAGAGTGAAGTGCCCAAGGCGCGAGTCAACATCAAGCTTGATTTGCATACTGGTGGTGCCCAGAAGAAAGTCGAGTTGCCGCTCAAGCTGATGATCATGGGTGATTACAGCAATGGCAAGGAGCAACGCCCGCTCTCTGAGCGAGGCAAGGTCAACATCAATAAAAACAACTTCGACAATGTTCTGGGTGAGTTTTCGCCTAGCGTGAAACTCGCAGTCGATAACACATTGGCCGGCGATGCGTCTGACACCTCCGTCGAGTTGAATTTCCAGAGCATGAAGGACTTCGAGCCCGAGCAGGTAGCGAGGCAGATTCCGCAACTGCGCGCCTTGTTGGCCATGCGCAACCTGTTGCGTGACCTCAAATCGAACCTGTTGGATAACGTGACCTTTCGTCATGAGCTGGAGCGCATCCTTAAGGATGACGCACTCAGTGATGAACTTCGAGCCGAGCTGGCTGCTCTGGCGCCCAAGTAAGAACGTTAATTCATATCGGTAGTTTTAAAAGGAAGTTCCATCATGCCTGCAGAAAATTCCAGCGTGCAATCGCACGGCGCTACAGTATTGTCTGAACATAACAATGGTGTTTATGCCACCTTGTTTAACAAGATCAACTTAAGCCCAGTTACTGAGTTGGGAGGTATCGAAGTTTTCCAGAATTCTGAGGCGCTGTCTGAGGTCTCGGCTGATGAGCGGGTAACGGCCGCCGTGAATGTCTTTTTAAAGTTGATTAAGCAATCTACACAAAAAGTCGAGCGGCTGGACAAGATTCTGCTGGACGAGCACATCGCTTTGCTGGATATGCAGATCAGTCGCCAACTTGACGTGGTCATGCACCATCCTGACTTTCAACGCGTTGAGTCAACGTGGCGTGGCGTGAAATCGCTGATCGACCAGACAGACTTCCGTCAGAACGTTCGTATAGAACTGTTGGATATCAGCAAGGATCACCTGGTGCAGGATTTCGAGGATGCTCCGGAAATCGCCCAGAGTGGTTTGTATCTGCATACTTATACTCAGGAATATGATACCCCGGGGGGTGAGCCGATTGCCTCGGCCATCTCCAACTACGAATTCGACCGCAGTCCTCAGGACATTGCCTTGTTGCGCAATATTTCAAAAGTGGCCGCCGCTGCGCATATGCCGTTTGTGGGTTCCGTAGGCCCGGCCTTCTTTGGCAAAGATTCTATGGAAGAGGTCGCCGCGATAAAAGACATCGGCAACTACTTTGACCGTGCCGAATACATCAAGTGGAAGGCATTGCGTGACAGTGATGATGCACGCTATATCGGCTTGGTCATGCCACGCGTTCTGGGTCGGCTGCCCTATGGGCCCGACACCGTTCCCGTACGCAGCTTCAATTACATCGAAAGCGTAAAAGGGCCAGATCACGACAAGTACCTGTGGACCAATGCGTCGTTTGCCTTTGCCGCCAACATGGTCAAGAGCTTCGTCACCAATGGCTGGTGCGTGCAGATTCGTGGGCCGCAATCGGGCGGTGCCGTCACTGAGTTGCCGATCCACCTGTACGACTTGGGCACTGGCAATCAGGTCAAGATCCCTTCCGAAGTGATGATCCCGGAAACGCGCGAGTTTGAATTTGCCAATCTCGGTTTCATCCCACTTTCGTACTACAAGAACCGCGACTATGCGTGCTTCTTCTCGGCTAATTCTGCGCAAAAGCCCGCGTTGTACGACACGGCCGACGCCACCGCCAACAGCCGCATCAACGCGCGCCTGCCTTACATCTTCCTGCTGTCTCGCATAGCCCACTATCTGAAGCTGATCCAGCGCGAAAACATCGGCACCACCAAGGATCGTCGCCTGCTGGAGCTTGAGCTGAACAAATGGATCGGCGGGCTGGTGACTGAAATGACTGATCCGGGCGATGACCTGCAAGCCTCGCACCCGCTGAGGGATGCGAAGGTGACGGTTGAAGACATTGAGGATAACCCCGGCTTCTTCCGTATCAAGTTGTACGCCGTGCCGCACTTCCAAGTCGAGGGCATGGACGTGAATCTGTCACTGGTTTCGCAGATGCCCAAGGCCAAAGCCTAATTCAGTCGTAGGGAAACGATGTCATGAAGATCGATCGCCCTCTATGGGCCGCCGGGGCGTTGCTGTGTCCGCAGCAATTCCAGCAGCAGGCGCGCTGGGAGGCTTGGACTAACGAGCGGCTCGCTCAACTGACCCTGGCGCACCCTTGGGGTGTCCAGGCCGTTGAGTTTGACCCGCAGGCTTTACGACTGGGCAAACTCAAGGCGACTCGACTGCGCGTGCGAATGCCGGATGGTACGTGGATTGACACTGAGCAGGTGGACCGCCTGCCTCCTGCCTTGGAGCTGGCGCAGTTACTGGCTGACGATGATCAGGAAGCGTTGTTGCATTTGGCCTTGCCGCTGGAGCAGGCCAACGGCAACAACTGCTTGTTTGAGGGTGGCAGAGTTGATCGACCGATGCGCTATCGCCAGTCGTGGCGCGAGGTGCAGGACATTTATGCCGACGAGGTGCAGTCGATCAGTGTGCTGGAGCACGCGCTTAGCCTGCGTCTGCATCGCGATGACAACGCTGATTACCTGACCTGCCCGGTCGCGCGTCTGGTGCGTGATGGGCAGGGCGCCTGGAGCCTGGATCCTGCCTATGTGCCGCCGCTATTGAGCTTCGCTGCCCATGCAGGGTTGTTGAACCAGTTGGACAACCTGTTGACGCAGCTATCGGCCAAGCGGCAACGGCTGATGGGCATGCGCCGCGAAAGCAATCAGCGCATGGCCGACTTTGCTGTGGCTGATGTATCGCTGTTCTGGTTGCTCAATGCCTTGAATACCTATCAGCCGGTACTGGCGGATCTTCAGGCGTTTCCCGCACGGCACCCCGAGCAGGTCTATCAGCAACTGATAAAGCTGGCCGGCAGTCTGCTGACGTTCTCATTGGAGCACGATATCGACAAGATTCCAGCTTACCGGCACGAGTCCTTGGAGACGGTGTTCCCACCATTGATGCACACCATTTCCCTGTTGCTGGAAGCCAGCCTGCCGTCGCGGGTCATTGCTTTGGAGCTGGAGGAGCATGGCGCCAATCGCTGGCAGGTCACGTTGAACGACCCTCGGCTGCGCGAGCGTGATGGTGCTGATTTCTATCTGTCGGTGCGCTGCCGACTACCGGCGGCGCAGCTGCAGGACCAGTTCCCACGTCTGTGCAAGATCGGTACGCCGGACGAGGTCAATTACCTGGTCAACGCGGCGCTCGACGGTATTCCGCTGCAATCCCTCAGCCATGTACCGGCGGCGATTCCATTGCGTCTGGAAAACCAGTATTTCGCGCTGGACCTTGATCATTCAAAGGGGCAGGCGGTGCTGGACGAGGGGGTATGCGCTTTCTATGTGCCAAGCACCTTGGCCGACGTGAAACTTGAACTGTTTGCGGTGCTGCGCTCATGAACCTGACGGCTTCCAAAGAACACCCCGCAGTGGCTGTGGATATTGATGCGCTGTTGCAGGACACCTACCTGTTGGTGGTCGAGTTGCGCCAGGGCGCCTCCGTGCCGCGCAGCCAGGACCTGTCGCAACTTTGTGTTGAGCAGGTTGAACACGTTCGGCAGCAGTTGAAACTGGCGGGCCTGAGCCAACGCAGCATAGAGCACATCAGTCATGCTCAGTGCGCGTTGCTCGATGAAACCGTACTCACTTGCGCCGAAGGTGACGCGCACGCCTCCTGGGCCAGCGAACCGTTGCAGACCAAGTTCTTTAATCGCCATCAGGCGGGCGAGTTTCTGTACGAGGACATGCGCGACGTCTTGCGCGAGCCTGCGCCCGATCGGCAGGTGCTGACGGCCTTTCAACGGGTACTGATGTTGGGGTTTCGTGGGCGCTATCGTGATCTGAGTGATCCCGAGCGTGAGCAGTTATTGGTTGACCTCAGTGCACGGATCACTCCACTTCGGGTCAGTCAAAGCCTGATAACCCAGGCGAACGGCAGTGAGCTGTTCGCAGGCCTGGCTTGGCTGCGCTCACCTCTGGTCCATGTAGTGGCCGTGGGGATGTTGCTTGCGGCCACATGGTGGGGAATGGATCACCTATTGAGCGGCGCAATTGCCTCGCTCTTGCCTGATCAGGCGTGAGGGCCAGATGACCTTCAACCTGTATCGAATACTTTACCTGTGGGCAGGGGCACTGGTCCTGGCTTTGCTGGCCATCATTCCGCTCGCGATATGGGTACGTGCCCTCGGCGTGTTGATAGCCGTGTGTTGTGTTGCGTGGGCCTGGGTATCGCTGCGTCACCGTGTCGAACGGCAGCGCGGGTCGGTACGCCTGGCCGATAACATGGCCCTGCCTGCGGCGTCGTTCCGTCACCCCGTCGTGCTGGTTTGCGGTGATGGCCTGGAGGGCCTATTCGGTATTGTTCCAGCCGAGCATTTGGCCCTGCGTGTCACCGAGCAAGGTTGCTATGTGCGCGTGCCCAGCCTGAAGCAGCTGCCGGTCGTCACCGATAGCGTCCTGGCCTTGCGCCCAGGCTGGGGAGGGCAACTTGGCGTGATGTTCACCGTCAACCCCGGCGCGCATAGCGATGGCGCCGTACTCGCCGGTCAAGTGCGTGCCTTCAATCACCAGGTGGCCTTGGCACGCAAGCGCGGCATTGCGCTGCCGCTGTTGCTGGTGAGCTACCTGCAATCCTTGCAGGGCGAGGAGCCTTGGTTCAGTTGGAACAACGGCCAGGCCGAGGCCCGTGTGCGTGATGCGGGGGCCTGCGTCAGTTTGGATGAGTGGCAGCAGCAAATCACTGGCTCGTCCATACAGGCGGCTCGGATGCACGCGAGTGTGCAGCTGAACAGCGTTGTGGCCTGGCTGCATGACGCCGTGCTGCCACACCTCGGCACTCGCAGCTCTCCAAGTTTGGCAACTATCTGCGCAGTCAAGTTGGTGCCGGCATTGCCTTATGCCGTGAAAGGGAGCCTGTGGCAGCAATGGTTACGCAGCAAAGTGGCGCTGATTGACAACAGGCCGGTGGTGACGGATGCGGTCTTGCCGTTCCCGGACGCGTTGCTCAGCCTGTTCCCGCTCGGTCCGCTGCGCTCCCCGGTACATCGCGCAAGCATTGCAGCAGTGTGGTTATTCGCCGTCGCAGGTGTAGTCGCACTCGCAAGCTCAGCGTGGCAGAACACCTTGTTGGTGCGTCAGGTCAGTGACGATCTACGGCGTTATGCGGCCATTCCACAGCCGACTCAGCGTGAGCAGCGCGGGTTTCTTTGGCGTGAAGACGCGGTGACCGTCCTTCGCCAGGATGCCCAGCGCCTGGACGCTTACTACCGGCACGGCGTGCCCTTGGCATTCGGCCTGGGCCTGTACCGCGGCGAACGCCTGCGCGCCCCGTTGCTGGCAGTGCTGGCCGCGCATGTTGAGCCACCGTCGACCACACCGCCCACGCGAATTGCCAACCCCGTACGGCTGGACAGCCTGTCGCTATTCGCTACCGGCAGTGCCCAGCTCAAGCCGGATTCGACCAAAGTCCTGATCAATGCGCTGGTCGGCATCAAGGCGCAGCCAGGCTGGCTGATCGTGATCGCCGGGCATACCGACGCTACCGGCGACTCACATAATAACCTTCGGCTATCTCACGCCCGCGCCGCCGCCGTGCATGCCTGGATGCAGCAGATGGGCGGCATGCCCGACAGCTGTTTTGCGGTGCAGGGCTTCGGCGCCAGCCAGCCGATCGCCAGTAACGACACCGAAGCGGGGCGTGCAGCCAATCGCCGCGTAGATATCCGTCTGGTACCGGAGGCAGGGGCGTGTGTGCTCTCTACCGCGGAGCCGGACAGGCAACCCCCTGTCGTATCCCGCGACAGTTAAATTTCCAAGAAAAGGAGCTTCACATGGCAATTCCCGTTTACCTCTGGCTGCAAGACGACGGCGGCGCAAGCATCAAAGGTTCGGTGGACGTGCAAAAGCGCGAAGGCAGCATCGAAGTGGTTGCCCAGGACCACAGCCTGTACATCCCCACCGACAACAACACCGGCAAGTTGACCGGGACGCGCGTACATACCCCGTTTCTGTTTTCCAAGGAAATCGATTCGTCCAGCCCTTACCTTTACAAGGCCGTGACCACCGGGCAAACCCTCAAGAGTGCTGAGTTCAAGTGGTATCGCATCGACGACGCCGGGGAAGAAGTCGAGTATTTCATCACCAAACTGGAAAACGTCAAGGTGGTGAAAGTCGCACCGAAAATGCACGACGTCAAAGACCCAGCCAAAGAGAAGCACAACCACCTGGAGCAGGTCGAGTTGCGTTACGAAAAGGTCACCTGGACCTACAAGGACGGCAACATCATCCACTCCGATTCGTGGAACGAACGCCAAAGCGCGTGATAAGCACGGAGCCGCAGGCGTGCTTTCGCCTGCTGGCTGCCGGTGTGCTGGGTTGAGCGTCCGTTCGCGGGCGCTCAGCCAAACACATCGAGTTGCACAACCCCGGCTGGTTTTATCGACGACACACCCAGATCCCCGCACAAGGATGTAACCGTATGGCACCCAATTCCACTCGCTTGCTTCGCCGCCTCAACCCCTACTGCGCCCAGGCATTGAGTGCAGCGGCCTCGCTGTGCCAAAACCGTGCGCACGCACAGATCACCATTGAACACTGGCTGCTCAAGTTGCTGGGGCAGGGAGACGGTGACCTGACCGTGATCGCGCGTCGTTACGAATGGAATATGGAGACGCTGTGGTACGGGTTGCTTGAACACATTGATCAACTACCTCGCAGCGTGCAGAGCAAGCCACAACTGTCGGAGCCATTGCAGCAACTGATCAAAAACGCCTGGTTGCGGGCCTCGCTGGACGACAACAACGACAGCTTGCGTTCCGTACACCTGCTGAGCGCGTTGATGGAAACGCCCAGCTTGTTGGTGTGTGAAGCCGCATGGCCACTGCTCAGCCTCAGTGAGGCTCAGTTGCAGCGCCTCTTGGTGCTGTTGGATCAATCGTCCGAGGAACGCCCTGAAGTGCAGGGGGCAGTCGAGCCAAGTGATCCCGAAATGTCTTCAGGTGAGCTCGCAATACTCCCACCCAGCGCAACGAAAAAAGTGGAGGCGTTGCAGGCGGTGCTGGACAGGTTCACCCACGACCTCACTGCCAAGGCAGCACAAGGGCAGATCGACCCGGTGTTTGGCCGTGACGACGAAATCCGCCAGGTCATCGACATCCTCAGCCGCCGTCGCAAGAACAACCCGATTCTGGTGGGCGAACCCGGTGTCGGCAAGACCGCACTGGTCGAAGGCCTGGCGTTGAGCATCGCCCACGGTATGGTGCCCGACAGTCTCAAATCAGTCAGTGTGCGCACCCTTGACCTTGGCTTATTGCAAGCTGGCGCAGGCGTCAAAGGCGAGTTTGAACAACGGCTGAAAAACGTGATCGACGCGGTGCAACAGTCTGAACAACCGGTGCTGTTGTTCATTGACGAAGCCCACACCCTGATCGGTGCCGGCAACCAGGCTGGCGGCGCCGACGCGGCCAATTTGCTCAAGCCCGCCTTGGCCCGAGGTGAGTTGCGCACCATCGCTGCGACCACCTGGAGCGAGTACAAACAGTACTTCGAGCGCGATGCCGCCTTGGAAAGGCGCTTCCAGATGGTCAAGGTCGATGAGCCGGATGATGCCAACGCCAGCCTGATGTTGCGTGGCCTCAAAGGGCGCTACGCCACTCATCATGGCGTGCACATTCAGGATGCGGCCGTGCAGGCTGCGGTCAGCCTGTCGCGCCGCTACCTCACCGGTCGCCAGTTGCCCGATAAAGCGGTCGACCTGCTGGACACCGCCAGCGCCCGAGTGCGCATGAGCCTGGACTGCGAACCGCAGGCGTTGATCCGCCTGAGTGCCCGGCAAGTGGCCTTGGAGCTGGAGGGCCAGGCGCTGGAACAGGATCAGCGCCTTGGCGGGCATGGTGCCAATGAACGCCTGGCGGTGATTGCCGCCCAACACGCCGAGCTGCAACGCCAATACATCGACCTGGAGCAGCAATATCGGCAAGAACTTGACCTGACCCAGCAACTGATCGATGCGCGTCAAGCGCAACCGTTGCAGCGGGAGGCCTGCGCGCAGCTGCAACGGCAGTTGAGCGATGTCCAGGGCAATCAACCCCTGCTGTCTCTGGACGTCGAGGCACGTAGCGTAGCGGAAGTCATTGCCGATTGGACCGGGGTGCCGCTGGGCAGTTTGCTCAAGGACGAACAGGCGAACCTGATGATGCTGGAGCAGCAACTGGGCGAGCGTGTCATCGGGCAAGCACTGGCCTTGAGCGCTATGGCCCAGCGCTTGCGCGCGGCCAAAACTGGCCTCACCGATGACAAGGCGCCGCTGGGCGTGTTCCTGCTGGTCGGCACCAGCGGCGTGGGCAAAACCGAAACCGCCCTGGCCCTGGCCGACAGCCTGTTCGGCGGCGAAAAATCACTGATCACCCTCAACTTTTCCGAGTACCAGGAAGCCCACACCGTCAGCCAACTCAAAGGCTCACCGCCCGGATACGTCGGTTACGGCCAGGGTGGTGTGCTAACCGAAGCCGTGCGCCAACGGCCCTACAGCGTCGTGCTGCTCGACGAGGTGGAAAAGGCTCATCGCGACGTGCTCAATCTGTTCTACCAGGTCTTTGATCGCGGCTTCATGCGCGATGGCGAAGGGCGCGAGATCGACTTTCGCAACACCGTCATCCTCATGACCTCCAACCTCGGCAGCGACCTGCTGCAAACCTGTGTGCAGGAACAACCTGACGCACCGGACAGCGTGCTGCATGAACTGCTGCGCCCCATCCTGCGTGAGCACTTCCAGCCCGCATTGCTGGCACGCTTTCAGACCCTGATCTATCGCCCGCTGCAGGCCGATGCACTCAAGCGCATCGTGGCGATCAAGCTGGCCCAGGTCGCCAAGCGCCTGCAGCGCCATTACGGCCTGGACTGTCAGATTGACGACGCCCTGAATGACGCGCTGGTTGCCGCCTGCCTGCTGCCCGATTCAGGCGCACGCAACATCGACAGCCTGCTCAACGAGCAAATCCTGCCGGTGCTTAGCCAGCAATTGCTGGAGCGCCGCGCGGCGCAGCAACGTACCCACGGCGTGCGCCTCGGCTATAGCGACGACGAAGGCATCAGCCTGCAATTCACCGATGTTCAAGACACGGCTCAGCCCGTTGCGCTGGAGGTGTGAGCATGCTTGATGGATTGCAAAACTTCTTCGACCATAGCCGGCATACGCTGAGTGTGCGCAACGTTGAGGCCCGGCTCGATGTGCTGGCCTTTGAGGGCCAAGAACAGCTGAGCCAACCCTTCATCTATCGCGTGGAATTCACCAGCACCGAGCGCGACCTGGCTGCGGAACGTATGCTCGGCCAGGATGCCAGCTTCAGCCTGCACGCCGCACCGCAAAAGCTGCCGGTCGCCGGGCTCAGCGCACCGGAGGTAAAACCGTTGCGCACCCTGCAGGGCGTGGTCGCCGGCTTCAAGCGCCAGTCCGGCTCCAACGACCAGGCCACCTATGAAATCACCCTACAGCCACGACTGGCCTTGCTCGGTCGTGGCCGGCAGTTCCGCATCTACCAGCACCAATCGGTGCCGGAAATCGTCGAAAGTATTCTGCGTAACCGCCACGGCTTGGAAGGTCAGGACTTTCTGTTCAGCCTCAAACGCGACTACCCCAAGCGCGAACAGGTCCTGCAATACGGCGAAAGCGACCTGGTCTTTATTGCCCGCCTGCTGGCCGAGGTCGGCATCTGGTACCGCTTCACCAGCGACGAGCGTTTGGGCATCGATGTGGTCGAGTTTTGCGACGATCAACGCCACTATCAGTTCGACATCGAGCTGCCCCTTCGCCCGCAATCCGGGCTGGGGAGCAGCGGCCAGGATGCGGTGTGGCAACTGCAATCGAGCCACGAAGTGGTCGAGCAGCAGGTGTATTTTCGGGCTTACCACCACCGCGGTGTCGGCGCCCACCTGAGTGGTGAAATCGACCAGAGCCGGGGCGCGACCACCACCTACGGCGAGGCCTACCACTACGCCGAACCCTACCGCGTACTCGGCGATGCGCAGTCCCAGGACGAAGACCTGGAAGGCGAAAGCGGCTACTTCTATGCCCGCCTGCGCCACGAACGCTACCTGAACGGGCAGACCCAACTCAGCGGTATCAGCAGCAGCGTCACCCTGGCCCCGGGCCAAGTGCTCGAAGTCTCCGGCGGCGCGCCCCAGGCCTTTACGCCGGGCGCGGTGATCACCGGCCTGACCACCAAGGCCGCCCGCGACCAAAGCTTTGAGGCCACCTTCCAAGCCATGCCCTATTCAGAAACGGTGTGCTTTCGCCCCGAACTGAAGGACAAACCGCAGATCGCCGGCACCGTCCCGGCCCGCATCACCAGCCCACAGGCCAACGACCCCTACGCCCATATCGACCTGGAAGGGCGCTACCGGGTGAACTTCCTGTTTGATCGCGACAGCTGGAAGGCTGGTGAGGAAAGCGTTTGGCTACGCCTGGCCCGGCCCTACGCCGGCGACACCCATGGCCTGCATTTACCGCTGATTGCCGGCACCGAGGTAGCAATCGCTTTCGAGCAAGGCGACCCGGATCGCCCCTACATCGCCCATGCCCTTCATGACAGCCAGCATGTGGACCACGTTACCCTGCGCAACGATAAGCGCAACGTGCTGCGCACCCCGGCCAACAACAAGCTGCGCATGGACGACACCCGCGGGCAGGAGCACCTCAAACTCAGCACCGAACACAGCGGCAAGAGCCAGCTCAACCTCGGCCATCTCGTCGATGCCGAGCGCCAGCCTCGCGGGGAGGGCGCGGAATTGCGTACCGATGGGCATGCCGCGATCCGTGGTGGCAAAGGTCTGTTTATCAGTGCCGACGCCCAGCGCCGCGCGCAAGGGCCGATGCTGGAGATGAACGCCGCGGTGGGCCGGTTGCAGCAGGCCGGTGAGCAGTTGCAGGCGCTCTCGGTGGATGCCGAAGCCAGCCATGCCGATCCGGCGGATGTGCAGGCGCAACTGAACCTGCTGCAGCAAAACCTAGAACAGCTCAAATCGGCGGTGCTGCTGCTCAGCGCCCCCCAGGGCATCGCGCTGACCAGCGGCCAGCATCTGCAACTGGCCGCTGAGCACAACCTGATGTTGAACGCCGGCGGGCAAGCCGATATCAGTGTGGTCAAGCGCCTGTTCATGGGGGTTGGGCAGGGGCTGAGTGTGTTCGTGCGCAAGCTGGGCATCAAGCTGATTGCCAACCAAGGGCCGGTGAGCATCCAGGTACAGAACGACAAACTGGAGTTGATCGCACGCCATGGGCTGGAGATCAGCAGTACAGAGGACGAGATCCGCATTACGGCCAAGAAGAAAATCATCCTTAATGCGGGTGGCAGCTACATCACCTTGGACCCGTTCAGCATCGAGTCGGGCACCGAAGGGGATTACATCGTCAAGTCGGCGAGCTACGAGTACGTAGTGGGGGCTGCCAAACAAGTAGCGCAGATGCCACAACTTCCCCCGGTGACTGAGTATGACGCTGACTCTTTGAGTTCGACGGTTTTCTCAGGATGACTTCTTTTCGTGACCAGGAGGGAGCGCACCATGGTTGATGGTGTTTTCAAACGGCTTGCCAATATATTTAGCCCCAGTGATTCGAAATCGGAGGGTTCGCAGGAGCCGCTCTATTTGACGCCGGATGGAAAGCGGCTCCGAAATATGGGGCCAGTGACTGCCAAGTTGCGACCTGCGGCAATAAAAAATTGGAGTCACCCCTTCAAGGATAAGAGCACTCCACTACAGCAACTAACGCAGTTGGCCAATGCGGCGGCGGGTTCATATCCACTGGGAGTGGGTGGGCTTTGGCATGGCGGCGTGCATTTTGATAACGGCACTGGAGTTCCGAAGGATGCAAGTGTGCACTGTCTGGCCGATGGCGAGGTGCTGGCTTACCGTATTGATAAGAACTCAGCAAGAACAGTTTATATCGTCAATAAACTGCATGTGATGAAGCCTTACTCCCGTAACTTTGTGTTGGTTCGTCACCGTCTTGAGCCACCAGCGATTGAGGGAGAGCCGAAGTCTCCTCCCAGTCTATTTTTCTACAGTTTGTACATGCACCTGCAAGACGGGACGGCCTACGAAGGCGATTTAACCATCGCCCGGCCAGCTTTTTGGCCGGAGAGTACAGTTCGTCTCGTCCCGGAGACCGCGAAAGATGTTCGCACCGGGCCTCCCGAGCAGCACGGCGTGAATGTGCGTAATCGGTCGCACCAAGGCAAAGTACTCGATCTTCTGCCGCGAGGAGCAGAAGTGATAGTCAGCGGCGAAGGTGATTTCCGGAAACTGGAAAATTCTGTAGGGCCAAGTTACCTACAGAACCAAGGTGGCTCGTTACTTGGGTATCTTGATTTCGACCGCCTGGAGTCGATTGAGGGGGGGGAGTATCGCCTCAAGAATGACCTGAACGTCCATGTTGACGCGACGGCTCAAAGTAAAACCATTGGTCAAAAGTTACCGGCCGGAACGCAAGTCAAGGTCAGCGGTGAGGGCAAATTTCGAAAGCTGGAGCACGTCACTCAGTACGTCTATTTTAAGTCGTTACAAAGTCTGCGTACCCCCCAATATGACCGCGTGAATGTGCTTGATGAGCCGATTCCGATCAAGGCCGGAGAGCTAATCGGTCACATCGGGTGGTACCAGGACTATGCCGCTGATAAGCCCGAAAAGAAGCTGCATCTCGAGGTGTTTAGCGAAGAGGATATGGAGAAATTCATCAAGGATTGCCAATGTTGGGCGAAGAATCTGCCCGACACGAGTAAAACTTGGTTGAAGCTTGTCAAGGGCACTCCTGTGGTGGCCCATCAAGACCATTTCAGCACCAAACAACTACCCACCTTAAGTACGGCCGACGCAGTAAGCGGTGCGGATTTATTGATCCCAAAAAGCCTACTTGATAGCTTGCCTACTGCAGAAAAAATTACAGTACCTGCAACTGCAGGGCACAAGGCTTACAACTGGTATCGCCTTAATCAGCTTCTCAACGATGCCGACAACAAGCTATTGAGCGGCTGGGTGCGCGAGGAAGTGGGCATTACCCCGTGGGTCAGTCCATGGGAATGGCAAGGCTATGCTGTCATCACGGACTATACCTCTGCTCCTGCCTTTATGGCGGCGTTCCTTCGATCACTTAAGCGTTTCACGGATCAGCAACTCCAACGCTATTGCGCGTTAGCTGATGCCGGGGACTCAGGGCCGCTAAAGGAGCGGCTATACGACATCATTGATCGTGATGGCAATAAGAAAATGACCGCTGAGGAAATACAAGCGGCAATTCGAATACCTGCTCAGGCCCAATCAATCTCGCAGCTAATTATATGTTGCGAAAGTGAGTGGTATTACAAGCCGCAGAAGTGGGATGGGTTGGATGAGATGTTTGGTCACGGCGGCTCGACTCCGCATACTAATTGGCTGGCGGAGAAGGAACGGATCAAACAGCTGAGTTGGTGGGAGGAAGTGGCGGAGAAAGTTGGTTTGCCGGCTGATGGGAAGGTGTATCACTTACATGCTATCGGCTTGGTGGGGAATTTTTATGCAGCAGTGGAGCAGGAGCGGCTGACCGTGCGAAGTGGGCAAGTTACATTTGATGCTGAGGGTAATGATTTGGCTGATAGTTTATATTTTAGCCGGAAATTGCATTGGCCTGCGGGTAAGTCGGGGGTTACACTCGGGCGTGGTTATGATATGCGACATCGAACTAGGCCTCAAGTTTATTCACAGCTAATTGAGGCTGGTTTTGATAGTGCGGCTGCGGAAAATTTTTCTTTAGGTGCGACACTTTCTGGGCCAAGTGCTCAAGCTTTTGTGAAGCAGAATCGCGATGTTTTTGGGGCGATTTCTCATCAGGAGCAAATAGTTCTGTTTGAGGAGGTTTTGTACCCTGCATACGAGGCTGCGGCCGTACGTAGATATGAATCAGTGGCAGTTCAAAATTCGCCAAAATGGAATGAATTGAATGAAAGGATTAGAGACGTTGCGGTGGATTTTACATATCATCAAGGAAGTATATGGTCTAGGCAGTTGCCTTATATTTCAGGAAATGATCCGGAGTCGCTGGCACGTTATATTGAGGAGACTCCGGAGTTGGCGCAGTACGAAAAGGGGCGACAAAGAGCTCGTTATCTAAGGGGAGGCAAATAGAAATGAAAAGTGGATGGTCTTTTTTCTTAACCTGCGTTCTCGTTGTCGTCTTTACTTCGGCTAAAGCGGGGGGCGGGGGTGATCCAAAAGCTGGCCTAGATATTACTTGGGCTGGTGAATATTCTAAGGATAGCAGTTTTTGCACTTATGTCGGGTCGGAAGAGAGTTGCTCGAATAGCTTTAGAGATACCTTAAAAGTCAGGAAGAATTCGTCTGGTTATTTTGTTGAGCTTTATAGTACTCAAGCCGACCAGCATGTTTGTTCTTTTGCTTTTCAGATGGCTGTTAAAGGTGGTGCGTTAGAGTATGATTCAAAGTTTGGCCTGGTGCTTATAGAAAAAAAATACGATCTATTGAAAGTGTCTTCGGGTGGCGTTGATCCGACCGCGCTTGGGTTGGGAGTATGTGGGGCTCATGCGGATATTGATGGTCTGGAATTTCCAATTTCCAGCCGGGTTGCGGGCCATTGAATTGGTGTAAATGAATGGTTATATTAATTTGGCTAGTGCCTTTGAGAGTGTCTGGCGTTCTCGTTAAAAACGGAGCTTTCTTTTTTGCAATGCTTTGGGCTGGCCCAATATGGGCAATGCCGGAAGATATTTGTGATGGCGGACTCGTGTTGTTTTAGTGCCAAGTTGGCGGTGAAGGTAGTTTGGCGCTATGTCAAAGCTATGTTGATGGGGTGTTGGCTGGAGGTATCCGTATTTGGCTAGTATTGGTGAGTATTCGACCAGGCGAGATAATAAAAATTTTCATCTTGTAGCAGATATAAGAGGAAGGCATGTCTGTGATATATAACGCTTTAGGGTTGATTGTATCTTCTGTGCTTTTCGGGACGGTGCCATTGGCAGTGTGGGCGCAGGAGCCTCATGTTTTAGATATTGAGGGTGAGGCTGTTTGTAATTTTTCAGGTGAGTGCTCTATGGATGTCGGCAGTGAAGGGAAGAATATCTTAGCGGCATGCGAGGCTCCGCGAGCATCCATATCTTGGAATCGCAAGGAAAAAGGTGTGTTTCTAATCGCGTGCGACTGTAAGTGTACTTCTCATGATAATACCGGTTGGTTGATTGGCGGGGCATCCGTGACCGGCGAGCGTGAAATCCAAAGGTTGTATCTTGGGAAGGAATTCACCGTAGAGGCATTGGGGAAAGATCCATCCAGTATTTCTGACATAATGGCTTCGCATCCTTTGTGTGAGAAAGTTGATGTTGTTAAATTGCGTGAAAGTGCATTTGTAACATTGCTAAAGCAGCCTACAAACAACCAGTCCGCCCCATATTGTTTTTTGCCCGCCTATATCATGAATTATAGGGGTTCTATGAAAATAAAAACGAATGATGTTGGAAGTCAATTCGGTAAACTTCTTCGCGTGGAAGATCTGGATTCAATTTCGCGCTCTGAGCTTCTGGAGTTCGTGGATGGGATCTGGATTAGTAAATAAATTTGTTTGGCTGATTAGTATTTTACATAGGAGTAATGCATGAAAGGAATCATCCGCATAGGCGACAAAACAACCGGCGAAGGCGAAGTCCTCTCCGGTTCCATCACCATGAAATTCGGCGGTATCGGCGTCGCCCGTGAAGGTGACCCCGTGGACTGCCCAATCCCAGGCCATGGCCGTACTGAAATTTCCGAGGGCCACCTGGTCTTCCGTGACAACGGCATCCCGATAGCCTTTGAAGGGCACGCCTGTGCGTGTGGCTGTACGTTGATTTCATCGCTGCCCGTTGCAGGTGCCAGCTAACCATGCCGGTCAGGATGGATCAGGTGCCGGCCCTGGCGCTTCGGCCGGCCCGTCCTCGTATGTGGCGGTGGCTTGGTCTGTTGGTGCTCGTCCTGTTGTTGGGAGGAGGGGGTGCGTTGCTGTTCAGTACTGCACCGGTAAGCCAGCAGCCGCCTATGTTCTGGGGATTGGCCTTGGGCATCCCGTTTCTGGGCTGGTGTGTGCTGAGTTCCGCAAGGGTGCTCTTGTATCTCGGCCAGCAACACGCGGCAGATGGTTGGGATGAGGCCCGTGAGCATGATTTGGTGCAGAGAGTTCGCCAAGGGCGGCGCTCACTGGAGGTATTGAGCGCAAGCCTGCATACCGCCTTGCGCAAACCGGACGAAAGCCCTGCAGCACAGATGGATGCGTTGCTCGGGAGTATCAAAGCCCTAAAGGCGCAACCCGCCCGATGGGATAGCGTAACGCTACGTCATAGCCGTTTGGCTGGCGATGTAAATGAAGACCCCGAGCCTGCATTGCTGCGCACGCTGGGGCAGTTGTTTACCGAGCTGGCGCCGTCATTGAAGCAGTTGCCTGATGAAACGCCGCTGGCAGTGTTGCTGGAGGTCGAGAGCGGCTTGCTGGATCGCGCATGGGACCGTGTATGGCAACAGGCTTTGCGTAAGTCGGGTATCCGTCAAACGCTCGTCGTCTTGGAGGGATGTGGTTTGCCCGCGCTGGACCAGTGGCTCGATGAGTGTCGCGACGATCAGGCACTGCTGCTGGTGATTGCAGTGCACTTCGCACCGAAGCAGCCCGAAGCAACAGGTGAGGTGTTAGTGGGGTTGCTGCTTGGCAACCGTTTGACGCAAACGACTTTGCCTCCTGTGGCTGTTCTGCATCGCCCGGAGCTTGAACAGCAACCATCGACTGAAGCGTTGCACTACGCCGTGACGCAAGCCTTGAACTGGGGACCGGTGGATGCGAAATCGGTGCGCCATGTTTGGCGGGCAGGAATAGATGCTCAACGTCATGCGGCGATAAACGCCGTACTGGGTGAGGCGCCCATGTCGGTGACGCGTGACCAAGGAATCCAGGACTTGGACATATCGCTGGGCTACTCAGGCAAAGCCGCACCGTGGCTGGCCATTGCCGCTGCAACACAAACCATGCAGGGCGGCGCTGGGCCGCAGTTTATTTTCAGCGGGAGCGGCTGCACTGATGCAGGGCTCTGGAGCACAGCGATGACGCCTGTGCTGCCGCTTTCGAAATAGGGATCTCGAATGCAGTTTCGACGCATTGTAGGCTTCTGGGTGCTGGCTGGCATGCTGTTGTTGGCTGGCACGCTGCTGGGGGTGATGGTATGGCGCTACCCGGACTGGTTGGGTATTCAGCCTGGCAGCGAACGCCAGTCCTTTTGGCTGCTGGCGATCGCTGCAACCACGTTGATAGTGGTGCTGTTTCTGCTGGGTTACCACTTGCTGGGCCGTGAGCTGGGGCGTTCGGCGTATCGCAAGCAGGACGCAAAGAACCTCCAGCCGCAAGCGGCCCGTCCTAAATCTCACGTTGCTCAGGTTGCGCAAAGTGCCGTTCCCAATGGTGCTTATCTTCGAGAACGCTATGGCTTCTTCTGGCGGCGCAAAGTTCGACTCTTATTGGTGGTCGGTGAGCCTGAGCAGATTGAGGCGATTGCCCCAGGGTTGAGCGAGCAGCGTTGGCTGGAAGGGCAAAACACCGTGCTGCTGTGGGCCGGTAGCATCCAAGGTAAACCGCAAGACGCGTTGCTTTTGCAGTGGCGCGGCCTGTGCCGCAGGCGTGCGCTCAATGGGGTGGTCTGGGCATTGAGCAAAGACCAATGCACCGATGCCGCCGCGATGAGCGCCGGTGCCCGTCGCCTGCAAACCCTGGCCCGTGCGTTGCGTTGGCAGTTGCCGCTGCACCTGTGGCAGATCGGCGACAGTGCATGGTCTCAGGAGGAGCGCGATAGCCAGCCCGTGGGCTGCCTGCTGCCATCACGTGTCACTCCCTTGGTTTTAGAAAACAGTCTGGATAGTTTGCTCGACCCCTTGCGCCGTGCGGGCCTTGCGCAAATGCACGATGCCGTGACCCATGACTTCCTCCTGCGGCTGTCCCGCGATTTACAGGCCGAGGGCATTGCCCGATGGCGCCAGGTACTAACGCCGCTAATGGGCGCGTTTTCCCGCGGTGTACCGTTACGCGGCCTATGGTTCAGTCTGCCGGTGCCGCCTGTTGAGAGCACGCTTGAACACTTTTGGCCGGTGAATACGGCCTGGCAAGGCGTTCTCAACGATAAAGCGGCCAGTGGCCGTCGATTGGGCTGGAGCGCACACCGGATCACCTATGCGCTGGCCTTGGGATTGGCCGTGCTGTGGGGAGCGGGTCTGCTGCTGTCTTTCGTCAGCAACCGCGCGCAGATCGCCCAGATACACAGCTCACTGACTGCCCTGCAACACTCCTCGCCAGGTGACGAACAACTCCAGGCCCTCAACGAACTGGTCCGCGAGCTGGCACGCCTGGATGATCGCGTCCAGGGCGGCGCTCCGTGGTACCAACGCTTTGGCTTGAACCAAAATCAAGCACTGCTTGAAACGCTGTGGCCACGTTATGTGGAGGCCAACAACCGCCTGATCCGCGACCCGGCCGCCGCTACGTTGCGCCCACAGCTCAACGCGCTGGTCAGGCTGGCCCCGGACAGCCCTGAACGTGCTGAACGTGCCCGCGATGCCTACGCCCAGCTCAAAGCCTATTTGATGATGGCGCGCCCGGAAAAAGCCGATGCCAGCCTCCTGGTCACAACCCTGAGCGACGTTGAGCCTACACGCACAGGCATATCACCAGGGCTTTGGCAAAGCCTGGCGCCCAACCTGTGGCGGTTCTATGGCGAACACCTGGCCGCGAACCCTGGCTGGCGCATCCAGGCCGACCCCAGGCTGGTCGCGCAAGTCCGGCAGGTACTGCTCGGCCAATTAGGCCAACGCAATGCCGAGGCCAGCCTGTACCAACAACTGCTCGATGATGCCGCCAATCACTACCCGGGCCTGGGCCTTCACCAACTGGTGGGTGACACCGATAGCCTGGCCCTGTTCTCCACCGATGCCAGCGTGCCGGGTGTATTCACCCGCCAGGCCTGGGAGGGCCAGGTGCGCCAAGCCATCGACGAGATCGCCGAGGCCCGCCGCGAGGAAATCGACTGGGTACTCAGCGACAAACCCACCGACATCGACACCCGCTTGAGCCCGGACCAGCTCCGTGAGCGGCTCACCGAACGGTACTTCCAGGACTACGCCAGTGCCTGGCTGGATCTGCTCAATAGCCTGCGTTGGCAGCAGGCCGGGAGCCTCGTCGAAGTGATTGACCAATTGACGCTGATGAGCGACGTGCGCCAATCCCCACTGATTGCGCTGATGAATACCGTGGCCTATCACGGTCAGGCCGGCACCCGAACCCAGGCGCTGGCCGACTCGCTCATGAAGTCCGCGCAAAAGCTGATTGGGCAGGACAAGGCGCCGCTGATTGACCAACTGGCCCACCTACCCAGCAGTCCCTTGGACGCAACCTTTGGCCCATTGCTGGCGCTGTTGGGCAAAGGCCCCGAAGGCAAGAACAGCACGGATGGCTTGAGCCTCCAGGCATTCCTCACGCGGGTAACACGGGTACGCCTCAAGTTGCAGCAAGTCAGCACGGCGGCCGATCCGCTGGAAATGACCCAGGCACTGGCGCAAACCGTGTTTCAAGGTAAAAGCATCGACCTGACCGACACCCAATCCTACGGCAGCCTGATGGCCGCCAGCCTGGGGGCAGAGTGGGGCGGGGCGGCGCAAACGCTATTCGTGCAGCCGCTGGAGCATGCCTGGCAACGCGTCCTGCAACCGTCGGCGGCAGGGATCAACAGCCAGTGGCAACGCTCGATCGTCAGCCATTGGGACGATGCTTTCGCCAGCCGCTACCCATTTACAGCCACTGCCAGCGATGCGTCCTTACCGATGCTGGGGCAGATGATCCGCACGGACTCCGGCCGCATCGAGCAGTTTTTGCAGCGGCAATTGAGCGGCGTGTTGCGCAAGGAGGGCAGCCGTTGGGTGGCCGATCCGCGCCACAGCCAAGGGCTGCGCTTCAACCCGCAGTTTCTGACCGCCATCAACCAGCTCAGCGACCTGGCCGATGTGCTCTACACCGACGGAGGCATGGGGCTGAGCTTTGAACTGCAAGGCAAGCCCGTGCGTGATGTGGTGCAAACCACCTTTATCCTCAACGGCGACAAGCACCAGTACTTCAACCAGAAGGAGAGCTGGCAGCGTTTCAACTGGCCGGGGCGTAGTGACTACCCCGGCGTCAGCCTGAGCTGGACCAGCCTGCTGGCCGGCGAACGGTTGTTCGGCGATTACCCCGGTACCTGGGGGCTGATCCGTTTGCTGGAAAAAGCCCAGGTCACGCCACTGGATGATGGTGACAGCCGCTACCGCATGGTGCTCAAGGCGCCCGATGGCTTGAACTTGATCTGGCACCTGCGCACCGAGTTGGATGCCGGGCCGTTGGCGTTGCTCAAATTAAGGGGCTTCAAGTTGCCCCGGCAGATATTTCTCAGCGAGAACGCCGCCGAAACGCCTTATGCGCAAAACGGGAGTTTCCCATGAGCCTACGCACCTTAATCGCCCGCTGCCTCGGCGAGCGCGACGCGTTGTCCGTCGCCCGCGAACAGGCCACCCAATGGCAACCCTGGTTGCAGCCCATCAGCACCGACTCCCCCGTCGGCGAAGACCCCGGCTACGACGATGACTTCCAGCGCATGCGCGAAGAGGTCAACAAGCTCTCGGGCGCCGATGCCGAGCAGGTCGCCCAACTGGCGCAGAAGCTGTTGACCCACAGCTGCAAGGACCTGCGCGTTGCCACCTATTACCTGTGGGCACGCTTGCACAAGGACGGCGAAGTCGGCTTGGCCGATGGTCTCAGCCTGCTGGCGGCGTTGGTGGAACGCTTTGCCGACGCGGTGCTGCCCATCCGCCCCAACAGCCGCAAGATGGCCCTGGAATGGTTGGCGGGTGGCAAGGTGCTCGACACGCTGTCGCTGTACCCGGAAGTGGTCAAAGCCGAGGCCGAGCGCACTGCCGCAGCACTGGCCTGGCTGGAGCGCGGACTGAATGTGTTGCCGCAGGAGCAGCGCCCTGATTTGGCGCCATTGTATGCCGCCTTGTCCGCGAGGCTGGCGCAGTCCGGCGGCATGGACGCGCTGGTGCCGCAGAACACCGCCAGCCATGAGTCAACCGCGCATGCGCCAGCGCCGCAGATCAAGTCCGGGCGTGATCTATTGGACAGCGGTCGGGCATTGGCGGGCTACCTGCGTGAGCAACCCCTGGGTTGGCTGGCGGCTCATCGGTTGATGAAGAGCTTGCGTTGGGACACCGTGCATCAGACACCCCCTCAGGAGGCTAACGGCAACACGCGTTTGGCGCCGCCGCGCGGTGAATACCGGGCACAGCTCAAACGTTTGTACCTGCAACAGAACTGGTCGGAGCTGATCGAGCAGGTCGAGCGGATCTATGCCGAGGGCGTGAACCATTTCTGGCTGGACCTGCAGTGGTTCTTGTATCAGGCCCTGAGCAAACAACCCGCGCCGCAGGATCGCTGGGCCGATATCGCCAAGCGTGACCTGGGCATGTTCCTTGAGCGCCTGCCGGGTCTGGAGGTGCTGTGCTGGAGCGACGGCAGCCCGTTTGCCGACGAAACCACCCGAGAGTGGATCGCCCAGCACGTCAGCGGCAACCAGCCCCAGCAATGGTTGCCCGTACCCTCGGCGGCACCGGCCACTGGCGATACCGACATCCTGTCCCTGGAAGGCGAGGCCGTGGCCCAGGCTGACAGCGACGGCGTGGATCAGGCGCTGGCCTGGCTGGCCGCACGCCCCGGTATCCACACCGGGCGCCAACGCTGGTTGCTGCGCCTGTTGATGGCGCGGGTGGCCGAGCAGTACAGCAAGAGCGACCTGGCCATCCATCTGTTGGCCGAACTGGACGCCACGGCGCAACGTCACGCCTTGGCCGAGTGGGAGCCCGAGCTGAATTTCGAGGTCAAGGCGCGGCTGCTCAAACTGCTGCGGGTGAAAGCCCAGCGCAATGACGCCGACAAACCTACCCTGGCGCGGCGCATGGAAGCTTTGCTGGCGGCGTTGGTAGCCATCGATCCGGTACGCGCCGCAGTGCTTTGCGGCTAACCCTCCTACATCAGGATTCTTTCTGTGAACATGGACAATCTGACACTGCGCTACTTCGATGCCGAAATGCGCTACCTGCGCGAGGCCGGCAAGGAGTTCGCGGACGCGTTCCCGGATCGGGCGGCGCAGCTCAATCTGGACAAACCGGGAGCGCAGGATCCCTATGTGGAGCGCCTGTTCGAGGGCTTCGCATTCTTGATGGGCCGCTTGCGCGAAAAACTCGACGACGACCTGCCGGAACTGACCGAAGGCCTGGTCAGCCTGCTGTGGCCGCATTACCTGCGCACCATTCCATCGCTGTCGGTGGTCGAATTGGCGCCTGAACTGGCGCAGATGAAGCGCAGCGAGTTGATCGCCCAGGGCTTTGAGGTGCTGTCGCAACCGATCGGCCCGCAACGCACCCGTTGCCGTTACACCACCACCCAGGACTTGACCCTGCGGCCGCTGGCGTTGGAATCGGTGGCGCGCGGTCATGAAATGGATGGTCGCTCAGTGTTGCGCCTGCGTTTTGCCTGTGGGGCGTTGACCGACTGGAGCCTGATCGACCTCAGCCGTTTGCCGCTATACCTGAATGCCGATACGCCGCTGGCCAGCGCGTTGCATCAGGCGCTGACCCTGAATGCACAAGCGATGTATGTGCGCTGGCCCGGCCAGACCGAGCGCCAGCCACTGACCGCGCATTTTGCGCCCAAGGGCTTTGCCGATGAAGACCGGCTGTGGCCAAAGGGCGACAGCGCCTTCAGCGGTTACCAGTTGCTGTTGGAATATTTCAGTTTCCGTGAAAAATTCATGTTCGTGACCTTGTGCGGCCTGGAGCAGTTGAAGATTGCGCCTGGCACGGCCTGGTTCGAACTTGAAGTGGTGTTGCGTGAGCCCTGGCCGGCCAACTTCGACTTGAGCAGCGAGCACATCCGCTTGCACGCGGTACCGGTGATCAATCTGTTTGCGCTGGAGGCCGACCCGCTGACCCTGGCGCCCTTGCAAACCGACTACTTGCTACGCCCGATGCGATTGCAGGACGGTCATACGGAGATCTATTCGGTGGACCGGGTCACTGCGTCGAGGAACGCCGAGCGCCAGGACTACGTGCCGTTCACCAGCTTTCGTCACAAGGGCGGCATGCTGCGCTTTGATGCCCCAGAACGCTACTTCCATACACGCCTGAAGCGCGCAGCGAATGGTTTGCATGACACCTGGCTGATTCTGGGCGGCGAGGGTTTCGACAAGGACCGCCTGCGCGAGCGTGAAAGCCTGTCATTGCGCTTGACCGGCACCCACGGTCAGTTGCCGCGCAAGGCACTGCAAAGCACCTTGCTCGATACGGTGGTGCAGTCCACCCAGGCCGGTTTGCGCGTGCGCAATCTGTGTGCGCCGACCTTGCCGTGTTATCCGCCGAACCGCGACCGCTTTCACTGGCGGGTGCTCAGTCACCTGGGATCGAACTTCCTGCCGATGCTCGACAACGCCGAGGTGCTGCGCGGGACGTTGGCGCTGTATGACTGGACGGGCAGTGAGCTGAATCGCCGTCGTTTGGCGGCGATCGTCGAGGTCAAACATCACCTGGTGCAGCGTTTCGAGAAAGGCTTTCTGCTGCGTGGGGTGGATATCGAAATCACCCTGGATGCCAATGGCTTTTCGGGGGAGGGCGACATCAGCCTGTTCGGCGAGATGCTCAACCGCTTCTTCTCCTTGTATGCCGACATTCATCTGTACACCCAGCTCACGCTGATCCTGCAACCTACTGGAAAGTGCCTGCGATGGAACGAGAACCACAGTCAGCGTATTCCCGGCTGAAAGCCGGCGGCCTGCTCGACGCCCTGCAGGACCAAGTAGCCGAGGCTAACCTGTACCGCTTTTGCCAGTTGCTGGAGCAGGCTCTGCCCGGTCATCCGCCTTTGGGCAGTACCGCGCACCCGGCTGATGATGCGGTGCGCTTTCGGCCTGATCCGGGGATGGGCTTTCCAGCCAGCGAGTTGAAGTCGATTGAAACCGATGTCGCTCATCCGGAACGGCCGGCGACAGTACGCACTCGTCTGCTCGGGTTGTACGGCGTCGACTCGCCGATGCCGACGGTGTTTTTGGATGACATCGCGCAGCGCCGGGAAGGGCATGAAGCGTTGGAAGCCTTCCTGGATATTTTCAACCACCGGATCTTCACCCAGTTCTACCGGATCTGGCGCAAGTATTCCTACCCGGCGACTTTCGAAGCAGGCGGCACCGATGCCACCTCGCAATGCCTGTTGGGCCTGATCGGCTTAGGGATTCCTGGCACCGCCCAGCAGATCGCCACGCCGGTCTCGCGTTTTCTGGCCCTGCTCAGTGTGATGCGCCTGCCCACACGTAATGCCGAGGGCATCACCGCGCTGGTCAAGTTACTGGCGCCCAACACCCAGGCGCAGGTGACCCCGCATTGGCCACAAAAAATTGCGTTGGAACATCCGGCCAGCCTTTCCCGCCAACGTCCAGTGAGCTTGTCCCAGGGGACGCCGTTGGGCAGCGTTGGCCTTGATGCCAACAGCCAACTGCGGCTGACGCTCTACACAGAAGACACGCAGGAAGCCATCGGCTGGTTGCCCGGTGGTGAGTTGTACAGCGATCTGCTGGTGCTGCTGCGCGTGTACCTCGGGTGGCGCTGCACGGCGAAACTGCAGTTGTCATTGCCAGTGCACAGCCTGCCCGCACCGGTGCTGGGGCAAGCCCCTATTCGGTTGGGCATGACCGGGGTGCTGGGCTTGGGAAGCGATGCTTGGCAGGTGGCCGAACACGACACTCTCACGATCAACCTGGGCCGCTACCAAGGCCTTTCGATTAATCCCCACAATAGGGAAACACAGCATGTTGCGTACCGTTTTTAGTCTGGTGATATTCGCGGCTCTCGGCGGGTGTGGTCTGGCCCAGACCGTTGCGGATGGCACGGCATCCACTACCAAGGCGATCTTCTACAAGCAGGTGAAAACCCTGCATCTGGATTTCAGTGCACGCGCGGCGTTGAACACCTCTGCCACGGACATGAGCGCCTTGTCGGTGCCGACCCTGGTGCGGGTGTATCAATTGCGCGACAGCAAGGCCGTAGAGCAGGCCACCTACGACGGGCTGCTGGGCGATGACAATCAACTGCTGGCGAGCGCGTTGTTGGACAAACGCTCGGTGGTGGTGAAGCCCGAGGAAGGCGCGCAGTTGAATGTGCCGATGGACAAGGACGCGCAGTTCGTCACGGTGGTGGCGTTGTTTCGCAGCCCTGATACCCAGTTGAACACCTGGCGCCTGACGTTGAACCGTGATGACCTGGACCCGGATCGGGCTCGGGTCATCGAGCTGGGGGATAATCGCTTGACCCTGCGGCCCTTGGCAAAGGACTGAACCATGACCGAGTACAACCCCTCGCTGTACGAAATGCTGCTGCAAAATTTCGACGGTGAGTTGGATCTGCATCAGGTCAGTGAGGAAGACCAGCACGCCCTCTCGGTGCTGGACAACCTGCAGCGCATCCTCAACAGCCGCGCCGGTGCTCTCAGCCATCTGCCCGATTACGGGCTGCCGGACATGGGCCTGATCCTGCAGGGATTGCCCGCCACGGCCCATGGCTTGATCGGCACCATGACCGCCACCCTGCTCAAGTACGAACCGCGTCTGGCAGCGGTCTCCATCGAACTGCAGCCCCAGACGCTGCCGGGGCATCTGGAGTATGCCCTGGACGCGCAACTCAAAGATGGGCAGCACGTGAGCTTCGGCACCACCCTGGCGCCCGAGGGCAAAGTGCTGGTGCGTCACTTGAAGCGACAGCACTACCTGACCAAGCCTTGAACCTAGAACGGAAGGGAAGCCCAATGACGGCGTTGTTTGAGATGCGTATTCGAGTCGGCGGTGATCCACGCGGCTTCAGTGAATTTACGGTATTGCGTGAGGAATTGGCCAAGCTCAGCCATCCTGCTTGCCCGGATGTGGACTGGGCCAAGGTGGAGCAAAGCTGCCTGGCGTTGTTCCAACAAAATGGTGCCGACCTACAAACAGCGTGTTTTTACACCTTGGCACGCGGTCAACGTCATGGGCTGGAGGGCATCACCCAGGGCGTGGTGTTGCTGGAAGCCCTGAGTCGCGAGTGGGCACGCCTGTGGCCGCCGATGGCGTCGGTGCGTCCGGACCTGCTGGGGTGGTTGTTCGATCAGTTGCAACCGCTGATGCGCAGCATGGCGATGACCGCCCACAGTGTGTCCGCGTTGGTTCAACTGGACACCGAGCTGGCACGTTTGCATGCGCGCTTACTTTCTCAGGGGGCGAATCCTCTGCAAGCATTACAGGCTCTGCGCTACCAGGTGGGCAGCCTTATCCAGCGCCTTGAACAGCGCTATGCATCGGGCGAAATAGTGCTGGATCCCGTTAGAGTGATGACACCGACATTGGTGAAACCTGTGGTGATCCTGCCGCCCCCTGACGTGGAGCCACGCAGGCGGCGTCTGGCCTTGTGGCTGTTTGCCGGGATGCTGATTATCGCCTTGCTCGCGGGACTTGGTTGGCAGACATGGCTGACAAATCAAGACCGTCCACCCCTCATGCCCGAACCCGTGCGATTGGACAGCCTGTCGCTGTTCGATGCCGGAAGCGCAATCCTGAAGCCAGGCTCGACCAAAGTACTGATCAATGCCCTGGTCGGTATCAAAGCCCAACCGGGCTGGCTGATCGTGATCGCAGGGCATACCGATGCGACCGGACCTGTGGAACAAAACCTGGCCCTGTCCCACGCCCGCGCCTCAGCCGTGCGCGACTGGATGCAGCAGATGGGCGACATCGCCGACAGTTGTTTCGCGGTGCAGGGCTTGGCGGCCAAACAGCCTATCGCCAGCAATGCGACCGAGGCCGGACGTACCGTTAATCGGCGTGTGGATATCCAACTGGTACCGCAGGTGGGTGCCTGTGAGCAGACCGCATTGGCGGGGGAAAGTGGTCGATCATAAAGTGCCGACCCAAGTGTTCACCTGCAAGGCGAGCTCCTTTCCTTTCAGCGCGCAATGGCTCTTGGCTGTGGCCGAGGCCACCCGCACCGAACCGCATTACCCTGCCCAAGCGTTAGCCCGACTTCGGACGGGCAATATTTCAAGCAGCGCCCCGGTTGGAGCGAGATCTGCGCAAAATCCCGCTCCGAAGGCTCACACCTTGACGTTACGCCCCGCCGGCAGCGCCACGATCAATTCAATCAGCAAAATCCCCACCAGCAACAACACCGGCAGGTTCCAGTCTCCACTGTGTTGATAGAGTGCCCCGACTACCAGGGGCCCCGCGACGGCAATCAGATAACCCACCGTTTGCGCCATGGCCGAAATACGCGTGGCGGTGTCGATGCTGGCGGCCTTGGCAACGAACAGGAACGTCCCCAGAGAAAGCCCGGCACCTTGCCCGAAGCCGAGCACACCGGCCCACACGATGGCGCTGGGCAAAGGCGCATACATCAACCCCAGTGTTCCGGCCAGGCACAACAGGATGACTGAAGTGATGTGCGGGCGGTGGTCCTGGGTGCGTGCAGCCAGCAAAGGCGTGAAAAAACTGGCGACCATCAGGCTCAGTTGCGAGACCGAGAAAATCAGCGCCGCAGTAGCCACATCGGTGCCACGGTCCCTGAGTAGGGTGGGCATCCACGGCAGAAACACGAACAGGTTCAGCACTTGCAGTCCGAAAAACAGCGTGATTGCCCAGGCCGTGGGGTTGCGATAAACGTTAACGCTCGGCCCGCTATGACCGCTGCCCAACCCATGGTGCGCGGCGTGCCGCAACTGTGGCAACCACAGTAACAAGGCCAGCAAGGCCGGGACGGCCCAGAGCCCGAGGGCATGGAACGCCGAGGCGCGATCAGCCCCCAGCCATTGGAACAGCGGCAGCGATACGCTGGCACCCAGTACCGCACCGGCTCCAAGCATCAATGCATAGATCCCCATCACCATACCCATGCGTTGCGGACCGAAGCGTTTTCGTGCGAGCACGGGCATGATCACGTTCATCACGGCAATACCCACACTGCCCACTACGGTGCCCACGATCAGCCCGGACTCACCCAGCCCGCGAACGCTGCAACCGATGCTTAGCAGGATCAGCGCGAAAAACAGCGCACGCTCCTCTCCCAGCCAGTGTCGCAACCTTACGCCGGCCATGGAGAACAGACCCAGCAGTGCCAGAGGTAAGGTCGTCACCAGCAAGGTGGAGGTAAAGCCAAGTTGCAGGTTCTCCAACAATGGGCCAACTGTTGTGAAGATCAGCCGCAGGTTCAGCGACACCAGGATAAAACCCACCCACAGCAGCCATGATTGCGCCGCGGTGGTATTGACTTGAGGTGAAACGGTTGAGGTGTCCATCACTGTTCCAACTCCACCAGGACCAGGCTCTTGAGGTGGCCCGCGCAGGCTTCTTGCAACGCCAGCGGTGCCTGGTCCAGGCCTTTGACCAATGTGTGGGCAATCCGAATACCGCTGCCGCGCTGCCACAGCGCCAGTTGCCGGATCCAGGCGTCAAACATTTCTGGTGCCTCTTCGTCGGCACTGAAACCGCGTATCGTCACGCCCTTGAGAATCAGCTGGAAGGTGTCGAGCTCCACCGGTGCCTTCAGGGTTGCGCTGTGGGGGTTCAGTTCCGCTGACACTGCACCGAGCAATACACAACGTGCACCGTGCCGGGCGATCTCCAGCGCGGCCGCCAGTTGTTCGCCGCCGACCATGTCGACGATAACGTCAATACCCTCTGGAGCAACGCGGGCCAGTTGCTCGCGGATTGGCTCGCCTTCGCGTGTGACCACCGCGTCATAACCCAACTGCGCCTGCATCCAGCGGGCTTTCTCCTGGTTGCTGGTCGTGCCGATGACTCGCGTAGCACCCAGCAGTCGGGCGATTTGCCCGGCCATTGAGCCAATCGCGCCTGCACCGCTGGTGACAAAGACCGTATCGCCCGGACGCACTTGCACGCCCTTGACCAGCGCGGCAAAGGCGGTCCAGCCATGCCCGAGCCACGCGGCGGGGTCAACGACCGGGCTGTCGATGTACGTGCATTGTGCGACCGGCACCATTGCATAATCGCGCCACCCCAAAGGATGCATGACCAGGCTGCCGATGCTCAGATCAACGCCGGCGCCGACCTGTACCACCTCGCCAATGGCGCCATCGGCGAGCGTGTCGCCAGGCTTGAGTGGTGGAAAGGGAATGCCCTTTACCTCCTCGGCACCCGCTTCGGCCATCAAGCGGGTAGAGATAGAGACACGAAACCAGCGGTTGCGCACCAGTACTTGCCCGGGGCCGGGTGCTGCAAGCGCGGTTTCGACCACCGCAAAATGTTCGGCCTTGAGTGCGCGTGAGTTGTAACCGAGTAGTTTGACCTCGCGCGCTTTGAGTGTTTGTTCCGTCATGAACGGGCTCCTGCTGTATTCATTTGGAGGTTCCTGGGGCGGTGTAGCCGTTGAAGGTTGGAAACTACGAGATGCCAGAGGCCGCAAGGCGGGCAACGCTGATCGAGCGCCGGGCTCATTGCGCGGCGCCTGCGCGGCAGTTGGTCTATTTGGCGTTGAGCCCCACCATGCGGCGTATCAGGCTGGTGCTTTGGTGGTAGTCGTAGTCCAGCACCAGGCGATCGCGCAGCAGGGGCTCGCTGAGTGCGTGCTGCTCTTCAAACACCAACGCCCGTGTGGAGTGCTCACTGGCGGCCACGTCCCACACCAGATTCATCAGCAGGTTCTTCTCTCTGGCGCCCACGCTTTGCGTGTCAAGAAACCAGGAGAACTTCTGGCCAAAGGCGGCGTCGGCGGCCAAGTCTTTCTCGTTGAACCTGAGGATCAGGCCTTGTCCGCACAGCTCTCTGAGCAGATGCAGCACCCGGGGCAGTTTTTCCATGGCAAATACCCGTCCGGCGGCCAGTGCGTTGGGGCCAGGCAGCAGTATGTCGCCGTCGGACATCTCGGCCGTTTCGATGGACGCGATGCACATGCCTTTGAGTATTTCTGAAAACTGCACTATTTCGCTGACCCGCTGGCGAACCACCGCAATACCCTCAAGGCCCAGGACTTCCATGATCACCTTGGCCAGTCCGGCGTACAGGTCCGCCTTGGTTTCCAGACGCACCAGCGTGTACCAATGGCTGTATGAGGTCCACAGGTTGAAGAAACCGGCGTTGGCCAGTTCTGGGACGTTTGCCGCCATGATTCGCCAGCGTGGAATGAACACGTTATCGAATACCACCATCGCCTCGGCTTCTTCGCCTTTGGACGTGAGCGGGTGGTCGTAGGCGCTGGCGTGGGGCTGGGAGACAATCTCCCGGCAGAAAATCTTCACCCCCGGCGCATCGGCAGGGACGTAGGCCCAGAATGACTCGTCGGGCGCCGCGGGGTGCAAACTGCCGACAAATATTTCATTGGATTGCGGTGCTACCGTGCCCACGCCTTTGACGCCGCTGATCCAGATGCCCTCGGCGTTTTGCTTGTTGATCCGCATCACCGCACGATCGGGCGGCGTCAGGTTGAGGTCGGTGCCGTGGGTCCGTGCCCGATAGCCTTGAGGGTCAACAATGGCCTCGGACAAATACAGGCTGTTGCGCTCGGCGTAGTCATGGTAATCGGTGATGTTTTCTGCGTACTCGGGGCATTTTTTCCTGAATGTCGGCAGGTGTCCCATCATGCCGACGGCGAAGCTGGCGATCATGTCCAGGCTACGGCAGTGGGTGCCCCAGGTTTTTTGCGCAACGTACATGATTGCGCGGCGTCGCGACGCCAAGTCTGCTTTGTTTCTGGGGGGCATATAGGCAGAAGAGGCCAGGTAACCGTCGGGGCGTACGTACGTCAGAATGTCGTCGTGTTTACCGCTGAACTGTTCCTCGTAGATTTCTGCAACTTGCGATATGCCGCCAGCCGTAGAGAAGTGTGTAGTCACATCTTCAACAACTTGGCCTTGATAAATAACAGTGCGGTCATCACGCAGTGAAGCTTTGAAGGATTCTGCACTTTTCAGATATTTACGCTTGTTTTGCAGATCTGGCATGGTAGCAACCTCAGTAATGTTCAACGTTGTTTGCGTAGGCTCTGGCCCGCTGTCTAGCGCTGGATCAAGGACAACGTTCTAGCGCCACTATAAGATTCAGATGGGAATTAATGTCGTTACAGACTTTGGCGATCCGGATTCTCTGTTTGGCATTTCGAGTACGCGTTGTTTCCCACCCGGACTCTTGTCTTGTTGACCGGGTGTCATGAATATTGAAGTTCGTGCAATGTGTTCGAAGTTGCAGCAACCCGGTTTTTCAAAGCGTGTTTATTGCACTGTCCTACGGCTGTAGCCGGCGATGTTTCCAGCCTTCGGCGCAGCGGTCATAGCGCAGCCGCTCATGCATCCGCCCGCTGCCGTTGGCCCAGAACTCAATTGACTCAAGGCACAACTCGAACAGGCAATATCCGGGTGGGCGTGGCAGCGGGCCGCCGACTAGTGCCAGACGCTGGGCTTGCGCGCGCAACGACTCAATATCGATGAGTTCTTCACTCTGGCGCGAGGCCACCGACATGGGGTGGGTTGCATAGGGCCGACTCTGCCACTGTGCGTCGGCGCGCTCCGACGAAAGCTGCTCGGCGATACCATTGAAAATGATCTGCTGACTGGTTTCACGCCAATACAGCACCCCCGAGGCCCAGGGATTCTCCAGTAGTTCGCGCCCTTTCTGGCTGCCGGCATGGGTGGCGAACACCAGGCCACGCGTACTGATTTCGCTGATCACGATGATGCGTGTCGATGGCCGGCCCTGGCTGTCGGCGGTGGCCAGAGCCAGCGCCCGAGGTTCGCGGATGCCCACGCGGCGTGCACGCTCCAACCAGTTGGCCAGCACGACCATGGGATCGGCGGGCAGCGTCTGGTACTCGGGAAACGGCGCATCCAGCGTGCCGGTGAGAGACTCCGACATACCTTTGCCCAGCAGGGGCTTGCCTTGTAGTGAAGGGTTCATAGCACGATGGTCCCCCGGCCGAACGTGACGCCATTGCCCGATACTTCAACCCGAGTCAGTTGATCGGCTCGGCCCTCAGCCCTGGCGAACATCAGCGACGGCCGGCCGATTTCCACGCCCTGCAGAATCTCGATCTGCTGGCCGAACTCGATCTGGCCGTGGCGTGCCAGGTGAATTGCCAAGGGCCCGGCCGCAGAGCCGGTGGCGGCATCCTCGACCACGCCATAGGCCGGTGAGAACATCCGGCTGCGCCACTGCCGCCCTGCGCCGGCAAAGCAGTTGATGGCCATGTCATGGAAGCTGGCAAGGGCACGATGGTCGGGGTGCAGCGCTGACAGCGCGGCAATATCCGGCAAGCCGACAAACACATGGCGCGGGCCGTTGTGATAGATCTCGATAGGAAAGGTCGAGCCGCTGATCCCCAAGGCGCTGAGCAATTGCGCATCGCGTCCCAAGGTGGTCCAGGTCGGTATGGGCTGGTCCATGCTGGCGGCGATGACACTGGTGTTGTGGCGCTCCAGTTCAAAAGTGATGGTGCCCATCCGGGTTTCCAGGTACAGCCGGTGATTGTCGGTCTGCGCACCCAACGCAATAGCGGTACCCAGTAATGGATGGCCGGCAAACGGCAGTTCGTTGACCGGGGTGAAAATCCGGATCAACGCATCGCCACCGTTGCGCGGCTTGAGCACGAAGGTGGTTTCCGACAGGTTCATCTCGCGGGCGATACGTTGCATTTGCGTGGACGACAAGTCATCGGCGTCAAAGAACACCGCGACCGGATTGCCTTCCAGAGGGACGCTGGCAAAGGCGTCGATGATGACGTATTGGTGCATGGTTATCTCCCGGCGGCCGAAGCGCTGCTGTCGACAGGTGTGTGGAGGAGGGCATGGCGTAGCAGGTCGGCGATGATGCGTGGGCCTTCCTGGGTCAGCAGCGACTCGGCATGAAACTGCATGGATGCAAACGATGGCCCACGCAGGGCATGTACTTCCCCGGTCTCGCTGTCGCGGCTGATTTCGACGGTTCCGATGCCGTTGATGTCTAGGCGGTCACTGCTGCTCTGGGCGGCGAAGGTGTTATAGAAACCGACCCGTTCGGCGTGGCCAAACAGGTCGATCTGTTTTTGCACGCCCTGGTTGGGAATGGCTCTGCGTTGCAGCTCCAGGCCCAGGCACAGACTCAGCACCTGATGACTCAGGCACACCGCGAGGAACGGTCGCTGCTGGCGCAGCAAGGAGCGGATGGCCACGTGCAGATGGTCGATTTTTGGCAGTTGGGTATCGCTCGGGTTACCGGGGCCTGGGCCCATGATCACCAGGTCATAACCATCAAAGCTGTATTCGTCGCGCAAGCTGCACACCGTTACCACCAGACCCAGGGCACGAAGTTGCTTGGCGATCATCGAGGTGAAGGTGTCTTCCGCGTCGACGATCAACACCTGGCGCCCGTTAAAATCGGCATGGGTCTGTTGCCGTTGCTGGCTGTCCATCAGCCAGAAGTTGGAAACGTAGGCATTGCGGCTGGCCAAAGCCGCCCGCACCTGCAGGTGGCTACCGAAGCGCGAGGGCGCCTGGTTTTTCAATGCGCTAATCAGCCCGGCGGCCTTGGCCCGGCTTTCGGCAGCTTCGGTCACTGGATCAGAGTGGCGCACGATGGTCGAGCCCACGCTGATCTGCACCTGGCCGTTGCCATCGATGTCGGCGGTGCGAATCAGGATCGCCGAATCCAGAGTACGCCCCCCCTTGCCGTCGCTGCCGATCAGCGCAGCCATGCCGCTGTAGTACCTCCGGCCTTGTGGCTCATAGCGTTGAATGACCCGGCAGGCGCTTTCCAGTGGACTGCCGGTGACGGTAGGGGCGAACAGGGTTTCGCGCAGGATTTCGCGTACATCGCGCCGGGTCTTGCCTTCGATGAAGTATTCGGTGTGGGCCAGGTGGGCCATTTCCTTGAGGTAAGGACCGAGCACGCGGCCGCCGTCGTCACAAATGCGCGCCATCATTTTCAGTTCTTCGTCGACCACCATGTACAGCTCGTCGGCTTCCTTGCGGTCGGCCAAAAATTCCATGACCTCTGCCAGGTTGGGACCGGCGGGCGGATAGCGATAAGTACCGCTGATGGGGTTCATCACCGCAAGCCCCTCCTTGACGCTGATATGGCGCTCGGGGGATGCACCGACGAAGGTGCGGTTGCCGGTGTGGATGATAAATGTCCAATAGACACCTTTCTCCCGCTCTAGCAGATGACGAAAGAACGACAGGGCACTGGCTGGTCCGTATTCGCTGATCTCGGCGAGGAAGGTGCGCTTGATCACGAAGTTTGCGCCTTCACCGCAGCCGATTTCGTTGGTGATCACCTGGCTGACGATCTCGGCGTAGCTTGCGTCGCTGAGGTCGAAGCGCTCGTTGTTCAACTGGATGGGCACGTCGGGCAGCAACCCCAGTAGCTGTTCGATGCCGATGGGCTGCTGTTCGGTGATTTTCATCGCCAGCAATGGCGACTGATCGTCCACGGCGTCAAAGCCACGCTCGGCAATCTGGCGGTAGGGAATCAGCGTCAATACATCCAGGCGAGGCGCGCCGATCGAGGTGGCGGGCAAGTCGATATCGGCCAGGACCGTGGGCTGCGACATCTCGCCTATCAACACGTCCAGCAGTCCCGGGCCGCCGGACTCCGGCCGGTACAGCAGGGCAAACGGCTCGGGCGCCGGTTGCAGGATGCGCTCCATAAGGCGGGCGGCGGCTTGGCTCATGACACCACCTCGTCAGTGGTGACGACCATGGCACAGCGGCTGGCGGCGTATTCGATGGCCATCCAGTGGTGTTCCTTGCTGAAGTCGGCAATAGCGTCGGCCACGAGGAACGGCTGGATATCGTTGGAGTAGGCATCTACGGTCGAGATCAGCACCCCGACATGGGCATACACCCCGCACAGGATCAACTGATCGCGCTCATTGGCGTGCATCCGCTCCAGCAGGTCGGAGTTGAAGAACGCACTGTAGCGCCACTTAGTCAGCAGCCAGTCGCCAGGCTTGGGCGTCAGGGCGTCGACCACCTCGCGGTCAGTGGCGCTGGCCTGCATGCCGGGCCCCCAGAAGTCCTTGAGCAGCCCGCGTTGCGCTTCGCTCATGCTGCCAGGCTGGGCGGTGTAGGCCACCGGCACGCCGTTGTCAGCCGCCCACTGGCAAATGCGCGCGGCGTTGCCCACCACTTCTTCACGCAGGGCGTCGGGCAAGGGCCGTAGGAAGTAGCGTTGCATGTCATGCACCAACAGTACGGCGCGCTCGGGGTCGATACGCCATTGTGCGAGGTTGACAGGCAGGTCGCGGGAGGTGGGTAGGGCATACGGGACGATGTTTGGAATGCCGGTCATGCGACAGTCTCCAGTGGGAAGTTTGCAGTGGGGGCTGCTTGCCAGCCGTTCCAGGCCATCACTGCGGCGAGTGCCTGCTGGGGATTGAGGCGTGGGTCGCAGAGACTGGTGTAGTGGCGGCTGACCTGGAGCAAACCTGCCGCGTCTGTCGCGCATTCGCTGACGTTGTCGGGGGTGGTTTCCAGGTGAAGGCCGGCGGCCACGCCACCGGCTGAAGTCACGGCATGCTTGAAGGTGCAGATTTCCTCGCTAATGGTTTGCACCATGCGGGTCTTGTTGCCGCAAGGGGCGACGATAGTGTTGCCATGCATCGGATCGCTCAACCAGATCACCGGATGGCCGGCTGCACGTACCGTTTCTACCAGCGACGGTAGGCGTTCGCCGACGGCCTGTGCGCCCATTCGCGCAATCAACGTCAACCGTCCTGGCTCGCGTTGCGGGTCGAGCCGTTCGCAAAGCCCCAGCAACTGCTCGCGACCCATCTGCGGGCCGACTTTGCAGGCCACCGGGTTGAGCACCTGGCTGAGCAGCGCCACATGCGCGCCGTTCAACTGTCGGGTGCGCTCGCCAATCCAAGGCCAATGGGTCGACCCCAGGTAGGCCCGGTGCTGGTGATCCTTGCGCAACATCGACAGCTCGTAGTCGAGCAACAGCATCTCGTGACTGGTCCACACCGGCGGGGCGCCTTTATCAAGATCGCGCGGGGCGTCCCAGCCCAGGTGACGCATGATGTTGCGCGCCGATGCATAGCCCTTGAGGATCCGCTGTGGGTTGGCCTGACGCTGTCTGGCATTCGCCGCATGACCGTTGACCATATCGCCGCGATACACCGGCAGCAGCTGTTCGCCGACCTGTTCATGGGGCTTGGATCGAGGCTTGGCATATTGCCCGGCAATCCGCCCGACCCGGATTACCGGGCGGCCCCCGGCCTTTTGCAGCGCCCCGGCGAGCGTCTCAAGCAGTGCGGTCTTGCGTGTCACGCTGTGTACCTGGTGGTCGTCGATGTCTTCGGCGCAGTCGCCGCACTGCATCACCAGCGCCTCGCCCGTGGCGACACGGGCAAGCTGTGCACGCAGTGCCAGGGTATCGCCAACCCGGATCAACGCCGGGCTGGCCCGCAGGCACTCCTGAACCTTGCGCAGGCACGACGGATCGTCCCAGTCGGGTTGCTGCAGCACCTCGCAGCGCTGCACGCGTTGCAATAAATCGTCCATTATTGACCCTGCTTGGCTGGCTATCAGGTGGGAATACCTTCGCGTTTGATTTGCGGCACCGTAATACTTAGTGCGCGCAGTTGCTGGAAGACGTTCATGAACTCGCGATTGCGCTTGATCTTGCCGTCATCCAGCTCGAAGGAATGCAGGAAGTGGTTTTCGTAATAGCCGTCCGGGTAACCGGGGAAGAGGATCTTGCCGTGGCCTTTGCACTCGACCCAGAAGTGATTGGGGTCGTCGGTACCGAAGATCTTGATGTCGTACCATTCCCAGTCCGGAAAACACTTGAGCGACCAGACCGCATGTTCCGCGAGTTTCTGTTTACCGCTGATCACGATCGGTGCGCCGGTATCCGTCGTCCATAGACCGCCACTGCCATCTTCGACGAACAACTCATGTCGACGCAGGCGATCCTGGCCCTTGGTATTCATGTAGGTTGCAACGGTGATGCGATTCTTCTCGCGAAGATCGGAGGCGCCACTGAAGTCGGCTTGGTTAGTTGTGTCTGGCATCATCAATACTCCTTTGATGGTATTTAGACGGGAATGCCGTCGCGCTTTATTTGCGGCATGGCTATGCCTAGTGCGTGCAGCTTGGGCACAGGGTTCATGAACTCGCGGTTGCGCTTGATCCTGCCGTTATCGAGTTCGAATGAGTGCAGGTAGTGGTTCTCGCAGTAGCCTTGCGGATAGCCCGGGATCAGCACCTTGCCGCGCCCGTCGCACTCCACCCAGAGGTGGTTGGGGTCGTCGGTTTCGAAGATCCGTACGTTGTGCCATTCCCAGTCGGGAAAACATTGCTCGAGCCATACGGCAAGGCGTGCCAGGCTCTCGTGGCCCTGGAAAACCAGGGGCTCTCCGGTAGCCGTGGTCCAGTTTCCGCCGCAGCCGTCCTCGCTGAACAAGGTGTGGCGTTGCAGCCGTTCGGTGCCCTTCATGTGCATGTAGCGCTCGACGGTTGCGCGATTGATCCGACGCAACTGCAGGTGGTTTGCGAAGCCTGTCATTGGTGAGGTGTCCTGCATGATGTAAGCCTCCCTGTCTACCGCTGTCCTGGCGGGCATTGCGCTACGGCCTGTTCGCCAGGGCATGCCGGGTATAGCCGATGAAATTGAAGTCAGGCCTTAACGCGATGTGCGACGTCAGCGTTTGCACGTCACGCCAGCTTTTCTGCACCAGATTGCTGCTGAAGTGGGCTTGGGCGCCGCTCAGGCGGAAGATGCGGTTGACGGCGTCCAGAAGCAGTTGTGCAGCGAAGCTCGCATCACGGGCGCAACGTCCGATTTGCAGTGGTGATAACTCACCCTGGTCAATCGCCTGGCAACTGTTGTGCAGCAACAGGCCGCAGGTCTCCAGTGCAGCTTCCGCGCTGGCATAGGCCATGGCCACTTCACCCACTGCCTCGCTGGGGAGGCTGTCACGCCATTGCTCAAGGCACTGCCAGCCGGCCCCCAGGCCACAGGCCAAAAACAGCTGGGCATCGGCGGCAATCGGTGAGGCCCGGTACTGCGGGCCCTGGGCGTGGCGGGAACCACCTTTCATCAAGTCGGTTCTGGCGAAGGTCATATGCGTCGGTACAACCACTGCGTCCAGGATGATCGAGTGACTGCCTGTGCCCCGCATGCCCAGGGTTTGCCAATTGTCGAGGACTTGCCAGGTGCCGGCGGGAATGGCGGCGAAGCGTTGCTCCCCGTCATCGACCTCAATGCACAGCAAAGCCCAATCAGCGAAATCAACGCCCGAGAGGTAGTGCCATGTTCCCGTCAAGCGCCAGCCCTGGGCGACGGCCTCGACCTTGCCGGTGGAGCGGAACGAGGCACAAATGCGTACGTCCTGGCTGTCTCCCCAGATTTGCTGTTGTGCAGCCACTGGAAGGTAGGCTGCCATGCGCCCTACGACCGCCTGGATGATGGCGCACCAGGCAGCAGAAGGGCATGCCTTGGCCACAGCCACGATGCGCTGTGACAGTTCGACGAAGGTGCCGGGGTGCCCGCCCTGTTCCCTTGGCACGAAGTAGCGGGAAAAACCGGCGCAGGTCAGCGCCTCCACCACTTCGGCGGCCAGCACACCTTGCTGGTCGGCGTTCAACGCGTGGCGGGCGGCAACTTCACGGACGCGCTCAAGGGGCATCAGTTGAGCGAGGGTGCTCGGCGCTTTCAGCTCTTGCATCGGGTCATCTCCTTGAAATTATTCAACCGACTGTGTGGGTGAGGGTGTTTGGCTGGCGGGTTTGCGCGGGGCGCGCAGGCTCCAGCCGAGCAGGTAGGCCAGCATCAGGCCAAGGGCGGCCAGCAGGCAGCCGAACAGGCCGCTGTAACCGGTGTGGTCCAGCAACACGCCGGCGAGAATCGGCAGCAGCGTGCGACCTGCTACGAACAGACTCGACTGGATGCCGTAGTCCAGCGCCGACAGCCCGGGCCGTACGTGGTACATCATCAAACCGAACACCAGGCCGCCGCTGGCGCCCATCATCAGGGCCACCAGCAACGCCGCGAAGGCCATTGCGTCAGGCCCCCAGCAAAGCAGCGTGCTGGCGACCAGCGTGCCCAGCGTCAGCAGGTTGCCGGCCGCAAACAAGGGCAACGCAACGCGCACTCCCCACTTTCGCGATACATAGCTCCCGGCCAGGCTGGAGAAAGCGGCGACCACTCCGCCACCCACGCCGACAATCTGTGCAATGCGTTCAGGGCTGAAACCCTGGTCGAGCATCAACGGCTTGAGGAACACCCAGACGGTGCCGATCAACGGGAAATACAAGATCAGCAATACGGTCCAGGTGCGGTGCCCGGGTTGTGTAAACCACGCCAGCCATTGCCCCATACTGGGCCTGGATATAAAGGCGTCGCGCTCTTCGGGAACAGGGCAGGCAAGTGTGGTCGGTGTTCGCAGCAGCGGGAGCAGCAGCACTGCCGAAAGCACCCCGAGAGACAAAACGTACAAGGGCGCGGCCCAACCTGTACGGCTGTGCAGGATCAGCATCAGGCCACCGCCGATGATTGCCGCCAGCGAGGTGGCTGTTGAACGAATCGCACCGGCCTGCATGCGCTGGGTTTGCGGCAGCATCCGGATGGCCAGCGCGTTGATGGGCAAATCGACCCAGGTACCGAAGAGGCTGACCGCCATGGCTAGCACGAACAACAGGGCAAATGGTGTCTCAGCCAAATCATGGAGGCCCAGCAACAGCAGGGTGGCGATGTAACCCACGCCCAGCAGCATTCCCCAATTGCGATAATTGTTCCGGCCTACCTGCCAGCGGTCGATGGGTGTCGCCAGCAGGAACTTGCCCAGCGCCGGCAACCCCGTCATCTGCATCAGGCCAATTTGTGTAGCGCTCCAGCCGTGTTCGCGCATCACCAACGGCAGGCCGATGAACAGATAAATCAACGGTGCCGTCAGGGCGAGGTTGATCCAGCCGATCAGCAGCTGTCGTGGCCACCAGAAAGTTGTGTTCATCACCACGCCTCACATGCGCCAGGTCAGTCGCGCGCCGACTTCACGTGGCGGGCTGTAGATGGTGTAGTAGCCGGCGTTGTAACCTTCGGCGTCGTACTTCTTATTGAGCGTGTTGTTGGCATAAGCCGCCACTTCCCACTGGCCGAAGGGATAGCCCACCACCAGATTCAGCAGGCCGTAGCCATTGCGTTCGTAACGGTTGCCGGCATCCAGGTAGATCTTGCTGGTGCCCACCACGCTGCCTTGGGCATACCATCTCTGTGGCGCGGTGTAGCGCAGGTCTACATGGCCATTGAGTCGGGGGGCAAAGGTGTTGTAGTTGCCCGCGTAGTTGGTCGCACCGTCCTGAAAACTGTCGTAAGTGGTGTGGTTGAAGGCCACGCCTGTGGTCACTTGCCAGCCGGCACCGAGCAGATAGTCCAGGTCCAGCTCTACGCCCTTGGACGTCGCCTTGGCGGCGCTGGCGGTGTAGATCACGCCCACCGCCGGCTGCATTTGCACTTGCATGTTGTCGATTTTCATCACGTAGGCCGCGAGGGAGTAACGCAGCTGTTTGTCCAGCGCCCAGCCCTTGAGGCCGGTCTCGTAGGACCAGATATCTTCCGGCGAATAAGAGGGGTAGTTGAGCCTGGAAACAAAGATGTTATAGCCGCCGGCGCGTACCCCTCGGCTGGCACTGATGTACCACTGGTTGGAGGCATTGATCTGGTACTGCAGGCTCAGCTTCGGCGAGACATAGGTCCAGTCCTGGCTGCTGTGTCCACCACCGGTGGGGGTGATGCCTGCCGACATGCGCTCGATGCGCGCGCCCGCCGAAACGCTCCAGTCATCGTTGAACGGCACATTCCAGTGGGTGAACAGGGCCACCGAATCTGTCTTCAAGCGGCCGCCATAATCAGAGAAGACGGGGCTGCGCAGGGCAAAGTTGCGCAAGTCGTTGTTACCGTGATCACCGTATAGGCCTACTAACCAGTCGGCCCGCCCCAGTTGCCCCTCCACCCGTAACTCCTGCGACAGGGTGCGCATATGGTTGTCGCGCCCGATGTACAGGCGTTCTACCGGCATGAAGTCGGAGTCTTGCAGGACCTTGTCCTGGTAGTCGTTGTAGGCAGTGATGGAGCGCAGGCGCAGGCCCGTATCGAACAGGTGCGAGGCATTGATCGAGAAGGTCTGGCCCAGGGAGCGGTTCCAGCTGGGCGTGGTGGATGCAACGCGGTCGCTGGGCTGGCCGGCATTGCCCCAGAGCGCCGCACCGTCGTTGTAATCCTGACGGGTGTAACGGGTGACCACTTCATCGGCGTCGGTTGGGGTCCAGCGCAGTCCCAGGTTCAGGTATTTGTGGTGGGTATGGTCCTCATCCCCGCCCGTATAGGTGTTATGAATGAACCCGGACTGCCGTGCGATCGAGCCGGAAACGCTGCCATACAAGGTGTTGGCAACCAGCGGGCCACTCAAGGCGAAGCGCACGTCCCGCTTGTCCCGGCTGCCCAGCTCGGTCGTTACCGTGGCCCGTGGGGTATCTTCCATCTGCTGGCTGTGGATGGCGACCACGCCGGTCTCTGCATTGCGCCCGTACAAGGTGGACTGCGGTCCACGCAGTACTTCGACACGATCCACATCTAGGAGGCTGTTCTCGAAGCCCTGTGCCATCAATGTGGGAACGTCATCGACCAGGAGCAGTACCGAGGAAGAATAGGAGTGGATACCGGCCGTCACGCCGCGCATCACCGGTGCTTTCATACCGGCCTGGCCAAAGGGCTGGAAGGACAACCCGCCAATGCGACCCTCCAGTTGCTCCATAGTCGTGATGCCCGATTGCTCAAGATCCTGGCCATCAATCACCGCGACACTGGCGGGTACCATTTCCAGCGGCCGCTCAATCTTGTCGGCCGTCACCACCACGGAGGGGAGGGCGATGCTGGTTGCATTTTCGGCAGAGTCCGACGCGGTTTGTGCATAAACAGCTGCCGGGCAGGCAAGGGCAGACAACGCAATGAAAACGGTGCGCAGCACCGAGTCAGGGGCATAATTCATGTGGTAGCCAGGCCCGAAATAGGCGCTAATTAAGGTCGGGCCACTATAGGATGCCAATGCGAATAAATCTTGTTACACTTTTTTGGAGGTCCGGATTATCTGTTTGGCATTTCGGAGATCTCCCCCCGTCATTGGGTAAGCGCAACACAAGGAATGATGAAAATGAGCTATCGGTTTTCTTCCACGGACAGGGCCGCACCTTCTCGCCTGGGGCAATCGCCTTGGCGTCGCTCCCAGTTACCGGAAAGCCTGGGAACCTGCTTCAGTGACTCGCTGACATTCGAGGATGGCCTGGCAGTGACCTACTCCAGTTTCAATCCAAACTTTGACCTGGTGGAAGTTGGGTCGTTTGAAGGGGAGCGTGCCCTGACGGTGGCGATTGCGTTGTCCGGACAATCGAGCAGTACCGGTATGGACGGGCAGCGTTACGACTTCATAGGCGGCCATAGTACCGTCGCCACCTACGGCAGTTTGCGGGGAGAGCGGTGTTATCCGGCCAAACAGGCTATCCGCCAGTTGCGTCTGGTGGCCAAGGCGCCACTGCTGCAGCGGTACGGCTTGGAATACTTGCTGTTGGACAATGCCAAGGACCTGTCGGCCAACCATTTATTTTGCGGCAAGCACGGTGCGGCCACGCAGAGGCTGGCCGATTCATTGGTCCATCTGCACGACCAGGCTGGAGGGCTGCTCGATATCCACATTGCCGCACTCGGGTTGCTGTCGGAGCAGATCCGCCCGCTTGCCCCCGCGCCAACGCCTGTAGAGGACAAGATCCGCGCAAAAGACCAGGATTTGATGCTGAGCGCACGGGATATCCTGATGAGCCAATTCGATCGGCAATTAACCGTCGGGTATCTGTGCGCTACGTTGAGCACCAATGAATTCAAGCTTAAACAGGGCTTTCGCAAGGTGTTTGGCACCAGCCCTTACCGCATGCTCACGGATATCCGCATGGCAAAGGCCAGGGAGCTGCTGGAGTCGGGCATGTATGTGTCTACGGTGGCGTACAAGGTCGGGTTTCAACACCTTTCGAGCTTCAGCGCTGCATTTGAAAAGTATTACGGGCGCACCCCCAAATCATTGCGCCAGGCAAAATGACCGGCCCTGTGGCCCCAAGTGCCTCATAGGCCAGGCCTGACGCATGGCCGGAGCAGGCCAAGGCGACCGTCTCCATGCCTGCGCTTGGGCCTTGCAGGGTTGGCGATCAAGAGGCAGTGCTGACCCTGGCCGGCGGCGTCGGGGTTGAGACCAACTGCGGGTTTTCCACGGTCTTTGGCCGGCTGTTCCAAAATGGCACCAGCATCAGGCTGGCCAGCAGGGCCGTGGCGGTGAACACCAGGAATACGGTGATGGTGTCGAAGTAACCCGGCAGCAAGCCGCCCAAAACCGCACCTACCGAACCACAGCCATTGACGAAGCCGGCAGCCGAAGCCGCGCCGTGCTTGCTGCCGAAGTCAATCGCCGCCGAGCCACAGATCATCGAGTCCGGCCCGTAGAGTGTCAGGCCCATCATAAAGAGCAGGCCGACCACCATGTACAGGCTGCCGCTTTGCATCGCGGGAACAAACAGCGCCAGGCAGATAGTCAGCAGAACCAGGCTAAGGACACAGGCGGGCACACGACGCGCACCGAAGTATTTATCCGATGCAATACCGATGAGGATGGGGCCGACTAAACCCGCAAGCTCAAAAGAGGTAGGCACGATTGCAGAGGCTACCTTGCCGATCTCGGGCATGCGCTCGTAGATAATCACCGGGCCCCACAGCAGGATCGCGTAACGGGCGGGCTTGAGCATGAAGTAGGCAAGGCCGAGCACCAATACCGTACGATTCTTCATCACGATCCGTAAACCGGCCCACATGCTTTCCCGTGGTACTACGACGTTACTGACCGGTTCGAGCTCGACTTCTACAGCCGGCAGGCCTACGTCTTCCGGACAGTTGCGTTGCAGGAAAAAGAACAGCACGGTCGCCACCAGCACCACGATCGCGCTGCTGATGAACGCTACGCGCCAGTCGTGATAGACCTGGTAAGCCCACCAGCCGGCAAACGGGGTAGCCACCAAGCCGCCAAAGGCGTAGGAGGTGCTCCAGTAGCCAAGTACGCGGCCGCGTTCTCCCGTACTGAAGAAGCTGCTGACGTTCTTGCACAAGCCTGACCACCCGGTCGATTGCGCAAGACCCTGAATGATCATGCAAGACGCGAAGATCGGCAGGGTGGCGTAGGTCCCCATCAGGAGCGCTGCCCCCGCCGAAATGGCCAGGCCGCTCAAAACTACGATCCTGGGGCCGAAACGGTCCGAGAAGTTTCCCCAGAGAAACTGACCTATGGCGTAGGCGGCCAGATAGAGGGCGTCGAGGTTGGCCATCATGGTCTTTTCGAGCATAAAGCCTGGGTCTTCGCCAATACCAAGCTTGGCGACGGAGAACGCCTTGCGGGTGAAGTAGAAGGCGGCATAAGCCACCCAAGTGATCAGGAAAACCTGCACGCGCCAACGCTTGAGGGAGTGCCAACTGCTTGCAAGGACCGACGGATTATTTTTGTTCATGGTGTTCTGATCCCGTAAAAGGTGCCAGACAGCGCAAAGGAAAGTGTTTTTTGTTTTTGTTTTTGCGGTACGAGCCCGTCCAGGCCCACGGCATCGATCAGATGGCCGTGAGAATGGAGTCAGGCTGTCAGTGGTAAAGGGCGCCTTGTCGCCAGCAGGCAGGGCCTGCTGAAGGCTCGGGGGGGCAGTAGAGGTGCATATCCAAACGCAGTGTGGGTCATGATCTTCTCCAGCAATATTATTGTTGTGAGGAGTGATGCATGGAGCCGATAAAGTCATCGCTGAAACGGTGGCTAAGATCGTTGTGGTGCCTGTTATGCGGGCTGACTGAGGTGGGTCAACCCTTGTCGGCCTTGCCGGCGGCGGCAGCGAATTTGGCCAGATGCACGTCGAATCGACGAGGGTGCCGGTTGTGGTCTTCGGCATGCTCTTTACGCCGAATGGCGTTGCGCACCATCAGGGAGCCGAGGTAGCGGATCGGTTCTGGAGGGAAGTGGCCTAGCGGGCCTTGCAGCAGTGGCGAGCGCGTCCACGGGTTGTCCAGGCCCAGTACCAGTGACGAGAGGATCTGCCCGCCCATATGGCAAGGGCCAACGCCGCTGCCGGAATAGCCGAAGCCATAGAAGACATTGCCTCTTGAGCCCATGCGGCCGAAGAACGGCAGCCCCGTGACTGATCTGTCGGAGGGGCCATTCCAGGTGGCGGCAATACCGACGTCGGCGAAGTCCGGAAAAAAATCCTTGAGTGTGTTGCGCAACAGTCCTGCATAGGGCGACGGTTGGTCGAACACCGGCAGGATACGTCCGCCATACGCGAAGGTGTTGCCACCTTTGCCGAGCATGATCCGACCGTCCGGGGTGTTGTGGTAATAGTGGACGAATATCCGCGAGTCCAGAACCGTGACGCCGTTGGTCAGGCCGATTTTTTCCAGCAGGTCAGGCCGTGGCTCGGTGATGATCATGTCGCTGGAAACGATCGCCACAGAACGCGCGAATTGTGGAAAAGCCCTGGCCATCCAGGCGTTCATCGCCAACACGACCCGGTCGCACGTTACGCTCCCGTTGGGGGTATGGATGATGGCTGGTGCGCCTTCTTCCAGGCGGGTCATTGGCGAGCTTTCATAAATACGCACGCCCAGGTCCAAGGCCACTCGGCGCAGCCCGCGGACCAGCTTGCCCGGCTGTACGCTGGCCGCCGCTGGCGAGAACCAGCCCTCAAGGTGGCGGGTCGAGCCAGCCAGGCGTTGTGCATCGGGCAACGCACATTTGGAAAACGAGTTGATACCGTTGCGTTCGAGCGCGGCGATCACCCCGTCGGTGGAGCCGATCTGCGCACGGTTGGTCGCCGTGTAGAGCGTACCGTCGAGACGGTACTCGGCATCGACCGCGTACTTGTCGCAAAAGCGGCCGATGGCGTAGATGCTTTGCTCCGACTCCTGGACCAGGCGTATTGCCTCTTGGGTGCCGAACAAGCGCTCCAGGGTGAAGTACTTGGCCGACCAGGACAGTGCGCACCCGCCATTGCGCCCACTGGCACCGGCGCCGCAGATGTCGGCCTCGACGATCACCACGTCAAGCTCGGGGTTCTGCTCCTTGAGCATGATGGCAGTCCACAGCCCGGTATAGCCTGCGCCAACGATGCAGACGTCGGCGCGCGTGTTCTGGCGCAGGGGCGGGCAAGGCGCAGCGGGTTGATGTTTTAAGGCCTGGTCCAGCCAGTAGGGGCGCATAGGGTCGTCTCCGTTGGATCGTTACAAGGCAGGTTTATGAATCAGTCGCACGCAGCGACTACGATCATTTCCACGCGCCAGCCGGGGTCGATCAATTGCGCCAGGGTGCAGGCACGGGTGGGTGCGTGGCCGGCAGGAAAAAACTCATCCCAGATCCTGTTCAGCCCTGCATAGTCCTCGCGATCGGCGAGCAGAATGCGCACCGAAAGGACCCGCTCGCGGCTACTGCCGGCACTGAGCAGAAGTTGTTCGATACCCAGGAGCACTTCAAGGGTCTGCGCTTGGATATCTCCCCCGAGGTCTTGGGCAACCTGCCCGCCGATGTACAGGTGATGGTTGTAGCGGACCATGTCCGAACGGCGTTTTGACACAGCGAAACGTTCAACTTCCATAGCGCATTCCTTGTAAGCGGCTGGGGCATAACGGCTTGGGCATCTTGTGAAAAACATGCTTGCAGTTTATTTTCCATAAATGAAATCGATTTAGCGTATGCATGAATAAGCTGAAACTATAGATAGGTGCTGCAATGACGATCTCCCATACACAGCTCAAGGCCTTCCATGCGGTCGCGATGAACGGCAGCTTCACCCGGGCGGCCAACCAGCTGTGCCTGTCCCAACCTGCGGTGTCAGACCAGGTTCGCAAGCTCGAGGACTACTACGGGGTGATGGTGTTCTACCGCGACAAGCGCCTGGTGCGCCTTACGGAGGTGGGCGAGCGGCTGTTCGGCCTGACTCAGCGCCTGTTCGATATCAGTATCGATGCCCACGACATGCTGACGGACTACCGGACCTTGTCGACGGGCACGCTGAACCTGGCCGTGGATGCGCCGGTGCATGTCTTGCCCTATGTCTCTCGCTTCTGCAGCCGATACCCAGGTGTGGATGTGAAGATTGAGACCGCCAATACCGATGAAGTCCTGCAGCGATTGTTCGGCCATCAGGCAGACATCGCCTTGCTGGGGCGCAGTATCGACGACGATCGCCTGCTGACGCTGCATCTGCGCAGCGATCCCATGCTTGTGTTCGTGGCGCATGACCATCCCTGGGCCCAGCGTGAATCGGTTTGCCTGGCCGACCTGGACAACACTCCCATGGTTTTACGCGAGCAGGGCTCGGTCACGCGGCTGTCCCTCGAGGAAGAGATGGCGGCGGCGGGCTTGCGCATTCGCAAGGCGATCGAAGTGGAGGGGCGTGAAGCCGCGCGCGAGGCGGTAGCCATTGGCATGGGCGTCGGTGTCGTTTCTGCGGCCGAATTGGGCTCGGACTCCAGGCTTCGCGGGTTGCCGATCATCGATTGTCAGCGCCAGTTCACCGAGACATTGGTGTGCCTGCGCGCGCAGAGCTCCCGGCGTATCCTGACGACCTTTCTGGACCTGGTTCGAGAAGGGCTGGACGGGCACGATTGATGCCCTGCGTGGCAACCCCCGCAGCCGATCAACCACTGGCTGACACAAGATTGATCTCGGTCATCTACCCTTCCTGACACTCCCTCTACCCTTGGGTTTCCATAAAAGGCCAAGGATGGCTCAAGGAGCCTGCGGCCATGCATTCTCAAGGAAGAGTCAGTCATGCAGTCATTGAAGATTATGTTGTTGTCGTCGGCGTTCAACGGCTTGACCCAACGGGCCTGGCTGGATTTGCGCCAGTTGGGCCATGTGCCCAGTGTGGTGCTGTTCACCGATGAAGCCACGGTCTGCCGGCAGATCGAGGAATCGGCGGCGGACCTGGTGATCTGCCCGTTTCTCAAGGACCGGGTGCCGCAGCAGCTCTGGAGCAATCCGGATCGCCCGGTGGTAATCATTCACCCGGGGATTGTCGGCGACCGTGGCGCCAGCGCACTGGACTGGGCCATCACCCAGCAGGTCAAGCGCTGGGGCGTCACGGCCTTGCAGGCGGCGGAGGAAATGGACGCCGGCCCGATCTGGTCGACCTGTGAATTCGACATGCCCGCCGATGTGCGTAAATCCGAGCTGTACAACGGCGCGGTGAGTGACGCGGCGATCTATTGCATCCGCGATGTAGTAGAAAAATTCGCCCGCGGTTTCGTGCCGGTGCCCCTCGACTACACGCAACCTGACGTCATCGGGCGTTTGCAGCCGAACATGAAGCAAGCTGACCGCACCTTCAGTTGGTACGACTGCGCCCGGTTCATCAAACGCACCATCGACGCCGCCGACGGCCAGCCCGGTGTGTTGGCGAGCCTCGCCGGCGGCCAGTATTACCTGTATGACGCGCATCTGGATTCGCGCCGGGGTACGGCGGGGGAAATCCTCGCGGTACAGGATGACGCGGTATTGGTCGCGGCCGGTGATCATAGCCTGTGGGTCGGCTCGCTCAAGCGCAAGGCCCAGCCCGGCGAGGAAACCTTCAAGTTGCCGGCCCGTCACGTGCTGGCTGGGCAACTGGCGGGTGTACCGGTACTGGACGGCTCGATTGCCCACCAAGGGTTCGATGAGATGGCGTATCAACCGATTCGTTATCAAGAGTCCGGTCACGTTGGCGAATTGACCTTTGAGTTCTACAACGGTGCCATGAGCACCGAACAGTGCCAGCGCCTCGTCGCGGCACTGCGCTGGGCCAAGGCGCGGGACACCCAGGTGCTGCTGGTCCGGGGCGGGCGTGGGAGTTTTTCCAATGGTGTGCACCTCAACGTGATTCAGGCTGCCGAGGTGCCGGGGCTGGAGGCCTGGGCCAACATCCAGGCTATCGACGATGTCTGCCAGGAACTGCTGACAGCCCGGCAACTGGTGGTCAGTGGCCTGACAGGCAGCGCCGGAGCCGGCGGTGTGATGCTGGCGCTGGCGGCCGATGTCGTATTCGCCCGGGCGGGGGTGGTGCTCAATCCGCATTACAAGACCATGGGCCTGTATGGCTCCGAATACTGGACCTACAGCCTGCCGCGCGCGGTCGGCAGTGAAATCGCCCACAGGCTCATCGAGCAATGCCTGCCGATCAGCGCCTTCCAGGGCCGCCAGTGGGGGATGATCCAGGATATCGGCCCACGCTGCCCACGGGCATTTGGCTCATGGTTGCTGCAACAGGCCAGCGACGCGTTGACCGATGAAAAGTACGCCCTGCATCGCGCGCGTAAAGCCCAGATGGACCTGGAGCAGATTGCACGCTTGCGCGAAAACGAGCTGGCACAGATGCGCTTGGACATGGTGGAAAACCGCCAACAGTTCGCCGAGAAGTGCCACAACTTCGTGTTCAAGCGCAAGACCTGCCAGACCCCGCAGCGCTTGATGGCGCCGTGGGCATTGGTGCCCAAGGCCACGCTGGTTGACTGAGAGGAACACCCCGCATCTACTCTTTTGCCGCCAGGGCGGAATTTCCTTTCGGCCCTGGCGGTCCATAATGCCAATGGAAAAAAGACAGAAAGGGTGAATTGTTGATGCGGCGAATTTATAGGGGCGTCATCTGCCAGGCCTTGTTGGCCATGGTTTTGGCTATCAGCCCGGCGGGATGGGCAGAGGCGGGCGCCACACCGGCGCCAGTCGAGGTCGTCGACAGTTTGCCGCTGTTGCCCGAAGACGCCGACCTCAAGCAGCTCAGCCAGCAGCTTGAGCTGATTCGCCAGAGCGTGCCGGTCAGTACCAGTGACGAGAAGCTGGCGGAGTTTCGGCAGGGCGCGCTGCAGGTGCAACAACTGGCCGCGGCCTTGCTCACGGTGCGCGCCACCGAGATGGAGCGCCTTGACGATCAACTCAAGGTATTGGGCGCGGCCCAGCCCGGCGAAGCGCAGAGCCTCACCGAGCAACGGGATGCCCTGACCCGCAAGAAGAACAGCCTGCTTGAGGATGAGCAGCAGGCCAAGCAACTGAGCCAGACGAGCCGCGACCTCGCCGCGCAGATCGTCAACCTGCGGCGCAATCTGTTCAACTCCCAAGTCACTTCACGTACCGACTCGCCCTTCAGCCCCACCTTCTGGTCGACCCTGATCCGCCCCACCAGCGAGGACTTGCAACGCCTGGACAACCTCAAGGCCGAAGGTATCGTCGCCCTCAAGAGTGCCGTCAGCCCCGAGAACCGCTGGGCGTTCTTCAGCACGCTGCTGGCGGCGGTGCTGATCTGGAGTTTCGGCCGGCGACTGCTGGAGCATCTGCTCACCTGGGCAATGATCCGCTGGCTGCCGGAGGGGCGCCTGCGGCGTAGTACGTTGGCGGTGGCGGTGGGGTTGTCGTCGATCCTGACGATCATGGGGGCGGTCTCGCTGATGCGCTGGGGGCTGGAGAGCAACGCGGTGTTGAGCGAAAACCTGGCCCGGCTTTCCGATCACCTGGTCACCCTGGCCACGTTCTGTGCGTTTATTGCGGGCCTTGGCCGCGCCTTGCTGATGCTGCCGCGACCGTCCTGGCGGTTACCGGCCATTGCCGATGAAATCGCCAGTGCCCTGGGGCCTTTCCCGGCGATTCTGGCGGTGGCGCTGATGCTGGTGGCCACCGAGGAGCGCATCAACAACGTCACTGGCGCCAGCCTGGCGCTGACCGTGGCGCTCAATGGCCTGACGGCCCTGACCACCGCGTTGATCTTTATCGCCGCGATGCTGCGCGTGCGCCATGTGCGCAAAAAACTCGAGCTGCCGCGCCCGGGTGGGCTCGCCGGTATGCTGCCCTTTGTGGCGTCAATCTGGGTGGCGGTGATTGTCCTCGCGTTGTTCACCGGGTATCTGTCCCTGGCCTACTTCCTTACCGTCAAGCTGCTGTGGGTCAGCGTCGTGGCGGCGTCGGCCTACCTGCTGATCGCCTTTTTCGGCGACGTCTGCGAAACCCTGCTTTCGCCCAAGCAGCCCAGCGGCCTGGCACTGGCCAATGCCCTGGGGCTGTCGCCACGGCACCAGGCCCAGGCCTGTACGGTGCTGGCGGGCGTTGGCCGTACATTGCTGCTGCTCACCGCCGTGATGGCGGCTTTCCTTCCGGCAGGCTCCAGCCCCAGCGAATTGCTCCAGGGCTTCAGCCAACTGGGCGAGTCCAGCAAGACCCTGGGCAACCTGCACATCATTCCCCAGGACATCCTCATTGCGCTGCTGATGTTTGTCATCGGGCTGTTCGCCGTGCGCACCTTGAAGCGCTGGCTGAGCGAGCGGCTGCTGCCGGAAACCAACATGGACGCCGGCATGCGCGCCTCCCTGGTGACCCTGGTGGGCTACCTGGGCTTTGTGCTGCTGACTCTGTTGGTGATGTCGATCCTGCGGATCAACCTGACCAGCCTGACCTGGGTGGTCAGTGCCTTGTCGGTGGGCATCGGCTTCGGCTTGCAGGCGATTGTGCAGAACTTCATCTCCGGGCTGATCCTGCTCACGGAGCGGCCGGTGAAGGTTGGCGATTGGGTCAGCCTGGGGGGCGTGGAGGGCGATATTCGGCGGATCAACGTCAGGGCCACCGAGATCCAGATGTCCGACCGCTCGACGGTGATCGTGCCGAACTCGCAATTCATCTCGCAAAACGTGCGCAACGTCACCATGGGCAACGCCCTGGGCGTGGTGGGCATTACCCTCACGTTGCCGCTGGATACCGATGTATTGAAGGTTCGCGAACTGCTGATGCAGTCGTTTACCGAGCACGAGGCGATTCTCGATACGCCGGCACCCTCGGTCACGTTCAAGGACCTGGCCAGGGACGGCCTGATCATTGGGGTCAGCGGCTACGTCAACAGCCCGCGCTCGGTGTCCGGTACCCGCAGTGACTTGCTGTTCATCCTGCTTGCGCGCCTTCAGGAAATGGGCATTACGTTGTCTTCGCCCCAGAGCTTGGTATTGGTTCCGGGAGAGGGAAGCGCAGTGGCGGGCGATGTTCCTGTAAAGCCATGATGAGGTAGCGCTGCGTGACAATAAAAACCCCGATAACTGTGATTGCTGCGCTGTTGTTCTGTTTTTCGATGGCCGCGTGCAAGAGTAAAGACATGCCAGAAACCTACAGCTGGACGGGAACGGTATCTGCGCCACAGGAATACCCGATGGAGGTTTACCGTGGCGCCATAATCGCTGAGGGTTTTACCTACGGTTTTGATGCGATCTGGGGCACGCAGAACACCGGCTGGGGCAGCCAGGGCGGAACGATGACCACCGCGATCGAAAAAAAGGGCGTGCCCTATCAGCTGGAATTTACCTGGTACTCGCTGGTGGAGCGCACGTTCTATAGCGGTCACTGGGCCTTGGACAAAGACGCGATCAAGCGCCTCTTAGATGAGGGTTTTATCGATCAGGACACCCATAAAAAAGACACCTACAGCACCTTTGTCGTGGGCTTGGCGCCACAGGGCCGGGTGGTGCTGTGGCTGAGCGGAGCGGGGCATCAGAAGGAAGTCGGGGCCTTTCAGGCGCATGCTACAACCATTACCAAGCAAAGCGCCTACAGCAATGCCCAGTACATGTTTAAAGACGGCTATGCAGAGCGCATGCTCAATGATCCTTCCTATAAGACCTTCAGCCCGCAAATCCGGCAAAAAATACTGACGCAAGGCTATCCTGCGCCAGAAATCTATGGCGTCTACCGAGAGAAATATAGCTGGAGACCGGTGGTTGTCCTGGAGAAGGGCGAGTGGCTCGATTTTGGCTTCAGCGCCTACAACGGCGAGCAGGAAAATTTATTCGCAAAGGATCTACAGGATAACCACTACGCCAAAAGGGCCATCCCAAAGTTCTGTGGCCTCTATTGGCGCAATGGAAACGGCCGGTATGGCGTGTGGATTGACGCCTTCGATGAAGAAGAAATCCTTGAGGCTTTCCAGAAACTGGGCAAGCAAAAAAATATCGACCTGGTGGTGAAGGTTGACGCGCAAAACACCAGGGTTTCCCTGGCATTGAGGTCGGGCGCGCAGGAGTTGCCCATCGGCAAAGCCAACGTCAGGCTGTCTCGCAGGATCGAGTAGGCTCCCCCTGCCGATGGGAGAGCCCCACTGCAATGCTCAGCCAGCTAGCAGGGCTGGGCCGCAAGGCTGTTGCTGACATTGCGCCCTAGCACCAACACCGTCACAAAACCCAAGCCCACCAGCACTGTGGCGAGGCTCAGCAGCACCGAGCTGCCCAGTTGGTCGACGATCCGCCCGCCAAAGAACGAGCCCAGGGCAATGATCACCTGGAACAACGCAACGAACAGCGGCATGCCGCGTTCGACATCCTTGGGCGCCACGACAAACATCCAGATACTGGCGCAGGCCGGAAAGGCACCGAAGGCGAAGCCCCAAAGCCCGATCAGCATGGCTGCGCCGCTCATGCCGGTGGCGAAATGGGGGAACAGCGCAGTGCTGGTGCCGATCATCAGCGCCACCAGCAACAGGGTGTGGCGTACGCTGCGGTTGGCAGCAAAACCGGCAAAGATATTGCCCATCACCCCGGCCACGCCAAACAACAGCAGCAACGAGCCAATCGTTGGTCCATCGAAGCCGGCACTGTGCTTGAAGAAGGGCGCAACGTAGGTGTACGCGGCAAAGTGCGCCAGGCCGATCAGCAACACCGCGATCAAGCCGACCCGCGCTTGGGGGTTGATAAACAAGGCGGGCAGGTCGCTGACGCGAATGGCCTTCTCCGGATTGAGTCGTGGCAGCAGGAAAATCTGCGCCAGGAGTACCGGTACGCCCATCAGTGCGGTGATCAGGAACGTCATGCGCCAGCCCATCAGGCCGCTCAGCCAGGTGCCTACCGGCACGCCCAGCACGGTGGCGAGGGTCACGCCGACCATGATGATCGAAGTGGCCTGGGCAACGCCCACACCCCTGGGCGCCAGGCGGCCGCTGAGGGCGATGGCGGTGGCCCAGAAACCACCGATGCTGATGCCCAGCAGCACACGGCCGAACAGCAGCAGGCCAAAATCACTGGCCAACGCCACCACCGAGTTGGCAATGATCATGATCAGCGTCAGGCCGATCAGCAGATAGCGACGGTCCATGGTGCCAATGCTGACCGACAGCAAGGGCGCGGCGAGGGCGGCCATGATGCCGGGCAGGGTCACCATCAAACCGGCGTGGCCGGCACTGATGCCCAGGTCACTGGCGACATCATTGAGCACGCCCACCGGCAGAAACTCACTGGTCACCAGGGCAAAGGCCCCCACGGCAACCGAGAGAATCGCCAGCCACTGCTGTTTGACGCTCTGTTGATTATGTTCGGGAAGGCTATGAGGGGCCTGGCTAGCACTTGGCATGGGGCGAAGATCCGGGGGGAATGCAGCCTGAAGCCAGGCCGGGGAAGAATGTGGAGGCGATTATAGGAATCAGCGTTGCCAATTAAACAGGCCGCTCGGTTTGATAGTCATCATCACTGCAATCAATGCGACCCACGGTTTTGACATGTCCAACCCCCGATTCGACTCGCCAGCGCCAGCGATCACCCGTCTCTGCGGTGCTAATGCCGTGGCACGCTCACGGGCAGCGACTAATCGGTGGTCGAAGGCACAGCAGTGGCGCTGAAGTCGAGCAGGGCGATAAAACTGTCCAGCAACGGTGATGGGTTGTCGGTGTTCCAGCTCAGGTACAGGCCGATGGCTGGGTTGGGGAAAGCGCTTACCGGGGCGATGCGACGAAACACGACCTTGTCGCGCAGGATCGAGTTGGCAATCGACTCCGGAACCAGGGCAACGCCGAAGCCACAGGCGACCAGGCCGATCAGCGTATGGAGCTGCGCGGCTTCCTGTACCACCCGAGGGTAAAAGCCGGCGGCCTCGCACAGGGCGATAAGCTGGCTGTGATAACCGCTGCCCAGGGCTTGAGGGGTGAACACAAAGTCTTCGCCGGCGAAGTCCCGCAAGTCGATCTGGCCGTCGCCGGCCCTGGGGTGATCGGCCGGCAGGGCCATCACGATCTGCTCATCCAGCAACAGGCGCGACGCAATGTTTGGTGCGGCCATCGGCAATTTGCGTATGAAGGCAATATCCGCTTCCCCCGACGCAATGGCCTGGGCCTGGCTGGCAGAAGGCATCTGCTTGATGATCAATTGCACCTTTGGGAACGTCTCGCGGAACCGGCGCAGGCTATCGAGCAGTGGCTCGTAGTAGGTGATCGACACGGCAGTCACCGTGAGTTTGCCGGCGATACCCTGCGCCACCTGGCGCGCGTGTTCGATGCCCAGCGCCAACGCCTTGAGGGTGCCATAGGCGGCGTCGAGGAATGCGCCACCGGCTGGGGTCAGTTTTACCCCGCGCTTGCTGCGGGTAAACAGACTGAACCCCAGCTTGCCCTCCAGGCGATTGATGGCCTGGCTCAGAGGGGGCTGGGCCATGTGCAGGCGCATGGCGGCCCTGTGAAAGTGCAGTTCTTCAGCCACAGCGATGAACTGGCGTAGCAGGCGGGTTTCGATCATGTCTGCTGCTTCTTGATTTGAATTGATCAGGGGGCGGTGTGATTACACGAGGTACTTACGGAACCAGCCCAAGGTGCGTTCCCAGGCCAGGTTCGCCGCGGCCTCGTCGTAGCGTGGGGTCGAGTCGTTATGGAAGCCGTGGTTGGCGCCCTTGTAGATGTAGGCTTCATAGGTCGTGCCTGCGGCTTTCAAGGCGGTTTCATAAGGCGGCCAGCCTTCGTTGATCCTCGTGTCCAGTTCGCCAAAGTGCAACATGATCGGCGCCTTGATCTTCGGCACGTCCCTGGTGTCAGGTTGGCGCCCATAGAACGATACGGCCGCGCCCAGTTCCGGGTAGGCCACGGCCGCGGCGTTGGTCACGCCACCGCCGTAGCAGAAGCCCGTGATGCCGACTTTGCCGGTGCTGGCGTCGTGATGCATCAGCCATTCGATGGCGGCGAAGAAGTCATTCATCAGCTTGGCCGGGTCGACGGTCTGTTGCAGCGCCACGCCTTTTTCATCATTGCCGGGATAGCCGCCCACCGAACTCAGGCCATCGGGCGCCAGGGCGATAAACCCGGCTTTGCCCAGGCGCCGGGCGACGTCTTCGATATAGGGGTTGAGCCCACGGTTTTCGTGGACCACCACCACCGCCGGCAGCTTGCCTGTGGCCTTCGCCGGGCGGACCAGGTAGCCGCGCACCGAGCCGTTGCCCTTGGGCGAGGGGTAGGTGATGTAGTCGGCAACGATGTCCGGGTCGGTGAATTTCACCTGCTCGGCCAGGGCGTAGTTGGGGCTCAGGGAAGCCAGCAGCGCCGAGGCGGTCAGGCCGCCAAAGGTGAACAGGGCCGCGCGGTCGAGAAACTCGCGACGGTTGATCTTGCCGTGGGCATAGCCGTCGTAGAGTTCCAGCAGCTCAGGGGCGAAGTCTTTAGCGGTCAGGCGCGTCATCGTCAGGTTCCTTTTTTCGGCACGTGGCGTTGAATGTAGACCATTCTCAGGCCTGGCGGCCATGGGCCGTATCGGCCAGGCGCCCGGTATCGACACGCACGAAGATCGAGTCGCCAATCGCCGTCAGCACGCCATCGGCGTACACCTCGCAGATCACGCGGCTCTTGCGCCCGACCTCACCCTCGACCTTCGCGCGCAAGGTCAGCGGCACGCCCATGGGGGTGGGCTTGATGAATTTGATGCCGAGGTTGCCGGTCACGCAGTCGATACGCGGCAACTCGCCAGGTGTGCGCTGTTCGGCACGGTAGTGATAGGCCATGGCGGTCCAGTTGGAGTGGCAGTCGACCAACATGGCGATCAGGCCGCCGTAGACCAGGTCGGGCCAGCCGCAGTATTGGGCGTCGGGCAGGTGCTCGGCGACGATATGCACACCGTCCGCATCCCAGCGGCTCTTGATATGCAGCCCGTGGGCGTTGCTGGGGCCACAGCCGTAGCAGACGCCGTCCGGCGCCGTGGTGTCTTGCAGGGAAGGGGTGTGCATCGTGCATCCTTATTGTTCTTGGGCCAATCCATGAGCCTAAAGGCCCACGCCCCTATCGCGCAAACTTCTTAGCCAAGGCCACGCAGGCAATCACCGCCACGGTCACGGCGAGCATGCCCAGGCTCACCGGTTCATGCAGCAGGCTGGCCGCCAGCGCCAGGCCGAAGAACGGCTGCAGCAACTGCAACTGCCCGACCGCCGCAATGCCGCCCTGGGCCAGCCCGCGATACCAGAACACAAAGCCGATCAACATGCTGAACAGCGCCACGTAAGCCAGGCTTAGCCAAGCCGGCAGGCTGATGCCGGTGAAGGAGGCGGGGGCCAGGAGCAAGGTCAGGGGCGCGACCACCGGCAGCGAAACCACCAGCGCCCAGCAGATCACCTGCCAGCCGCCGAGGGTACGTGCCAGCTTGGCCCCTTCGGCATATCCCAGCCCGCACACCAGCACCGCCAATAGCATCAGCAGGTCGCCGGCGGGGGCGGCGTTCAGGCCCTGGGCCAGGGCATAGCCCACCACCAGCAGGCTGCCCAGGATCGAAAACAGCCAGAACACCGGGCGCGGTCGCTCGCCGCCGCGCAGCACACCGAACACCGCGGTGGCCAGGGGCAGCAGGCCGATAAACACGATGGAGTGGGCCGAGGTCACATACTGCAAGGCCAGGGCGGTGAGCAACGGGAAGCCGATCACCACCCCCAGGGCGACAATCAGCAACGGCCCCCACTGGTTGCGCGCGGGGCGACGTTCCCGCAACAGCCACAACAGGCACAGGCCCAGCACGGCGGCAATGCTCGCCCTGGCCACGGTCAGGAACACCGGTTCGAATTCCAGCACCGCCAAGCGGGTGGCGGGCAGCGAGCCGCTGAAAATCAGCACGCCGATCAAGCCATTGATCCAGCCGCTGCGGCTATGTTCGGGGGGGATGGTCCGGGACGTTTGTTCCATGCAGGGGGCGCTCGACAGGGGAGGGTTGCGTTTCGGGCATCCTAGGGCTGAAGATTGCGACAATCAAAAAATTGTCATGGATACATCGCCCATGCCCCGTGCCCGCTACAAGTCCCTGGTGGATGCTTTTGCCAGGGATATCCGTGCTGGAACCCTGGTGCCCGGCACCCGCCTGCCGACCCACCGCCAATTGGCGACCACCCATGGCCTGGCCCTGGTCACGGCCAGCCGGGTGTATAGCGAACTGGAGGCCATGGGCCTGGTCAGCGGCGAGACCGGGCGTGGCACTTTTGTGCGGGAAATTGCCCTGGCGCCCGGCCAAGGCAGTGGGCAAATGGCGGTGGCGGCGGGCATGCTCGATCTGAATTTCAACTACCCGTCCTTGCCCGGCCAGGCCGACCTGCTGCGCACGGCCTTGCGCCAATTGGCGTTGTCTGGCGACCTGGAAGCGCTGCTGCGTTACCAGCCCCATGCCGGGCGCGTCCATGAGCGGGCGGTGATGGCGCGGCATCTGCTGCACCGTGGCCTGAGTGTCGCGGCCGAGCAAGTGCTGGTGGTCAGCGGGGCCCAGCATGGCCTGGCGGTGAGCATGATGGCGTTGCTCAAGCCCGGCGATGTGGTGGCGGTGGATGCCTTGACCTATTCCGGTTTCAAGGTGCTGGCCGAGACCTTGCACCTGGAGCTCGTTGCGATCCCGGTCACGCCGCGCGGGCCGGACCTGGCAGTGTTGCAACAGCTGTGTCGCCGACGCCCGGTGCGCGCGCTGTACTGCATGCCGACCTTGCACAACCCCCTGGGCTGGGTGCTGGGGCTCGACCAGCGTGAGGCACTGGTGCGCATCGCCCGCGAACACGAGCTGATCCTGATCGAAGACGCCGCCTATGCCTTCCTCGTCGAGCACGCGCCACCGCCCTTGGCGCACCTGGCGCCGGAGCGCACGGTGTACGTGGGCGGGCTGTCCAAGAGTGTCGCCACCGGCCTGCGGGTGGGGTTCGTCGTGGCGCCACTGGCGTGGGTTGCGGCGCTGGAAAGGACGGTCATGGCCACGGTATGGAATGCGCCGGGGGTAATGACGGCCATCGCCACCGGCTGGATCGAGGACGGCACGGTACTCCAACTGGAGGTACAAAAACGCCAGGACGCCCAGGCCCGGCAGGCGCTGGCGGCTGAGGTGCTGGCGGGGGTGGAGTACATCAGCCATCCCTCGTCGTATTTTTTATGGCTGCCGTTGGGGGAGGATGCCCGGGCGGATCAGGTCACCATGGCGTTGGCGCAGGAGGGTGTTTCGGTGTCCACTGCCGAGCCGTTTGCGGTGTCAGGGCATGTGCCCCATGCAATCAGGCTGGCATTGGGCTCGGTGGACAAGAGCGCGTTGCGCGCGGCGTTGCTCAAGGTACGGCGGGTGGTTGAGTAACCACCCGCCGCACGTGGTCTCAGCCGTCGATCCAGGAGTGTTCGGCGCCTACTTTGACCTTGAACTGATGGAACAGCGGGTAGTAGTGCTCCTTCATTTGCTTGATCCGCAGGCCCAACAGCTCGGAAGGGACAATGCCCTTGCTCGTGTAAAACTGGCGCAGGCGCGCTTCAATGTTGACCACCGGCCCGGATGAGACGACTTTGTTATCGACAACTTTTGATTCTTTGGTAATGCCATCGAAACCCAGGTCGTACATGTCCGGTCTTTTCGATTTAAGTACGTCGTTAAACAAATTGGGGCCCACCGTCTGAAAGATTTTGCGCTCATAGGCGTTGAACTCAGGGGTGTATTGCACCTGCCCATTTGACCCTCGGGTAACGGTGGGGCGATTGGCTGCGAAGTAGGGCTTGTTGGCGGAAAAACGCTGGTTCATTTCGGCGATCATATCGGTAATGACAGGGTTGCCAGGCTGCGTTGCAAAGTTACTGGTGTTGTAGAACGGGTGGTAGTCAGTGAGGCTATGGGCCACAGGTTTATTCAGGAGGACATCATTGGCGCCCGCTTTTAGTAGGGTATTGCCGATGTCAGCTTGAATGACATCATCGGTATCGAGATAAATGCCACCGTATTTATTCATGATGGGATAGCGTGCAACATCCGACGCGGCGGCCAGGTTTTTCGCCTGGCCTTGGCGAAAGTAGTTATACAGTTCGCCGTTTTTCAGCTGTTTGAAAACCTCGTCTTCATTGAGGTTCATCACCGTCAGGCCAGGGGCCTTGCTTTGCAGTTTGCTTTTTATCTGTTGAAAAACCGCTGGGTTATCGGCATCCACATGCAGTACAGATTTATACCCCCATGCTTTGCTCGCATTGTTGGCCATGTTGTCGACCAGGTTGGCGGGAATGTCCTGGCCAGCCCAGAAATAATGCAGTTCTTTGGGTAAAGGCTGCACATCTTTGGGGACATTTATCGTGATCGGCGCCGGGGCCTCAACAAAATGGTAGTTGTGTGCGTCGATCCGCTTGGCTTTTTTAAGCTCATCGATGGTTCCCCGCTGCCATTTGCCTTTGCCAGTTCTCCAGTAGTAGAGATGGTTTGGCCGTTCGGCGCCGCTCAATAGGCGGGTGGCTTTCCATGTACCGATGGAGCTATTGAAGCTGACACTCTGGTCTTCGCCCATGTAGTTGATGGCATAGGGCGACGCTGGGTTGCCCGTTGCCTTGATATCGTCCATTGGCACTACATACGTACTGTCGCCAAGTTTCCAGGGTGTTGGCGCGCTGCCGGCCCCTCCCAGCAACTGGTTGGCCCTGGACGTGGGGGCCCACCCAGCCATGCCCAGATCCTGCACGGGGATATCCGCGCCCGCGCCGCCGGGGTGGACGATGACCCGCTGTCCCTCTTTCAAACGCGACTCATAAAACGCACCATCGACCCTGACGTATTCCTTATGGCTCTGGCCCGTGTAGACATTGCCTTGCAGCCCTTTAGTCCTGAGCTCATCCGCCGCGATATGTTTGATTTCGTAACCCAATAGGTCGGTATTGAGCGATTTCACCTCACCATTGGCGGCCACCCGGCTGGGTTTGAAATCATTCAGTGGGGGGCCAAAGGCTCTTTTCTTGAGCACGTCGTATTGATGCCAGTTGCCCTGGAACAGTACGACGTTCCCCTCGACTGTCTCTTGCCCAACCCGGAACGTACCGGTTGCTGCCAGACCGTGCTGCTGGCTGGCGGTCTTTGCCACCTCGGCGCCGATGGCCGGCAAGCTGTTGGGGTCGTTTAACCTGGGCGTATCAACGACGAAATGGTCCAGTGATTTGCCGTACGCCTGTTGCGTGCGAGGGTCAAAGGCATACCACTTTTGGCTCGCCTCATCGAACTTGGCCAGGGCCTTGTTTTCAAGTGCGCCGCTGGCTGCTTTGTAGGTGCCTTCGGCAATGTCAGGTTTTTTTGCCAGTTCCAGCAGGTTCACACTGCGGTAGCTGCCGCGCAAGGATTTGACGCCCTTGTGGGCGGTACGCCCCAGGCTTACGACAGAGCGCGCCAAGTCATCGATACCCCCTACTGGATTGAGCGCACCAACCGCTGCGCGCCCAATGATCTGCCCGGTACGCCCCAGCTTCGACAGGGCCGATGCCCCGGTGGCAAGGGCTTTTGCGCCTTTGGCGGCCGGCCCCAGGCCGATTGCAAAACCGAAGATATCAAACGCCAGATCGACAATGCCGCTGCCGATGTTGCCCTCGATAAAGTTCTTGATGGCCGACCTGAAGGGAATGAGATTGAGCGCAATCTCTTCAAGGATCTTATAGGTCGGTACTTCCGTATCAAAGGTGGTGGCGCCCTTGGCATAGCGTTCTACAGCAGGCAGTTCCATGTCCTTGATCAAGGCATCAGCAATGTAGCGGGTCCTGGCACTGCTGAAGCTATTGGGGGCGTCTTCTACACCTGGGGTTTCCTGGGTTATGCCCGCTGCGTACTGACCCGAGGGTGTTATTGCATCGAATCTTTTACCGCCAGAGGAATGCATGAAACTGCTCTGGGGAGCGTACTCCTTGTAACTCTGGTCTGGCCGCCGGGTCACCGTGCCCTTCAAGCGATCAATGGCATAGGTCATGACGCTACCGTTGCGTTCGGTCTTGACCAGGACAACACCCGGTTCAACCTGAATGGGCTGATCGTCCCGTGTGTAGCGCATCTCCTTGCTGATGGTTATTTTTCCGAATTCCAGGTTCTGCCTGTCGGTGAGCGGCAGTTTGGAAATCAGTAGCTTGATCTGGGTAGCCGTGGTTTTTTTGACGTCGTTGGCGTAGTCGGCAAATGTCCTTTTGAACACTTCCAAGGGGCGCGCCAGGTTTTTGAGCTTGGGCATGACCTCGTTGAGGTTGATCGCAGTCGATGAGCAAACCCACGCCGCAGGTTTGCCATCAGGCTCAATGTTGATGGTGCCATACGTCTGGTCCCTTACAAAGGCACGGCCGGTCTCTCCCCAGTTGTCCGCCGAGTCGGGTGCCCCGTTGAGCCCGCGACCATCGATATACAGGTCCAGGATCGAGTAGGGGCCGGGGAAAAACCTGCTGGCGGGCTGCGAGGTAATGCATTTTTTGTCGAAGAGTGCCGGGTCCATCTCCGGCAGCGCATGCTTGAGCTGTTCCAGGGCAATGGCTTTGGTGGTGGGCATGGGCGGCAGTTGGGTTTCGGAGGCCTCCTTGAGTTCGCGCACTTGCGCGCTGAATGCCTCGCGCACGGCAGTTATTGCGGCGGGCGTCACGGGGTAACCCATGCCGCTGGCTGCCCCCCAGTCTTTGATCGCCTCGCTCTGGGCCCTGTATTCCACCTGCCGTTCTAATTCCGTGATGGGCGCTGTACCCGCGTCGAGCATGATCTGCGCATAGCTCATCGTCGCCGTTGCCCCGGGGGCTTTTGCTTCAATGCGCGCGGTTGCCGTGGCCAGGCTGACCCAACTGTGGGTTCCCACCACTACCTGCTCCGGAATGTCCTTGACCAGGAACGCCGGCGCCCGGCTGGCCAGTAGCAGATGGGCTTGAAGCGTGGCTTGCGCGGGCGAGGTTGCACGCCCCTGGGCCTGCAGGTGCGCGGCCAATTCCTCGCAGACCGTGGCGGCCGACTTACCGACGTTGCCGGGCGAAACAAGCCGGTAGCCCGCGATCTCGCCGGGGACTTGGCCGGTGGGTGCGCTGGTGCTCTCCACGTTCAAGGCCGCCAGCAGCCAATCAGCGGCACTGCCTTTGACGGCGCGAGCCGCGAAGGTGGCTTGGATGGCACTGCCCAGTGCCTGGCCCCGAGCAGAATTGATCAAGGTATCAATCAACAGGCGTGGATTACTCTGCTCTTGAGGCGAGACTTGCCTGCCTTGCAGCAGATAATCCAGCACACGGTGAAAGGGCCGCAGGGTCAGATCGCCGAACTGGCCTGCGCGTATATCCGACTGCAATTGTTCCTGGCTGTCCTGGTCAAGCGATACGGGCCAGGCCAGCGCGCCACCCAGGTTGCCATTGCTCGCAGCCTTGGGGGGGGGCGTGGCGAGGGCGCTGGCAAGGTTGACCAGTTGTGCGTGATCGGTCGGGATATCCCAGCCATGGTCTTGGATAAACTGCAGCAGGCTGACCCTATTGGGTTGGCCGCTGGTGCTGGGTTGGTAAGTGCTGTCGGCCGGCAGGTCGATCATCGTTTTGGTCAGCGCATTCTGGATTTGCCCCACATATTCGCTGCCGGATTCGACGCCAGACGCCAGGTGACGAAGCTCGGCGATGGCTTGATGGCGGCTACCAATATCCCCCAAGTGCGCTTTTTGCACGTACAGAGCGCTGTCGCTGCGCGCCTTGATCAAATCGGCGCTGGTGGTGGGATCGAGCTTGGTAAAGCCTTGCTGTTGATCGATTTGTTCAGCACGCAGGCGCATCGACGGGCCCGTCAGGTCCAGCCGCTCATTGTAAAAGTGCCCGACCAGCCAATAGGGAACCGGGTCATGAATATCGCTTGCGGGGGGCGAGAACGTCGTGTCAGCGTGGCCCGCCGCAATGACTTTGCCGGCCTGCAGGATGGGCCCACTGATGGCTGCCCAGCGTGCGTCGTCGAGCCCGACTGTGTGGCGCTTCTGTTCGGGGTCAAGGTAGTGCTGGCGCTTGAAAGAGAGCGTTCCTGACTCCGGGTGGAGGGTGATCGAGCGGGTGTTGATGCCTTTTTCTTCAAGCCACTGACGGACGTCGGGCGACTTGAAGGCATTTTGCAGTTGTGCCCACCACTGGCCGAATGTGGAGTCGGGAGCAATCGTGTTGATCGTCACATTCTTTTGGCGATTGGCGACCTCCAGTAATGCCGAGCTATACGCCGTCGCCAATGCGCGGTCACCCACGGTGCGAGGATGTTCTGCTGATTCAGATGGGGTGGGAGTTTCACGCTTGTGCCGCGAGGGCAACGGCGTGACAGGCAGATTGAGTAGCTGGCGTGGGGGGCGCTGCGCAGGGCTGGGCTGGGAAATACTGCTCATAAGGATTGCTGCCTCAAAGTTCGGGAATGGGCCTGGGTGTCAACCGCTACCGGGCGTTAGCCTTGTGTAGCGGTTTGCCCCAGGTTGATTCCCTTGTTTTGGCAGCCGATGACTTTCCTTATGTTTCAATTATGTTCTGATCAGAAATCCCAGCGGGTCGTCAGCATCACGTTGCGCGGATCGCCGTAATAGGCGGTGTTGTAGAAGCCGATATTGGTGTAGTACTTCTTGTCGAATGCGTTGTTCAGGTTCAGCGTCGCCGACAGGTTTTCGGTGACCTGGTAACGCGCCATCACATCCACCAGCCAGTAGGCTTGCTGGGCAAACTCCTCGTTCTTGGCCTTGTAGCGGTTGTACAGTTCCTGCCAGCTTCGGTTCTGCCAGCGCGCGCCGCCGCCCACGGTCAAGCGGTCCAGTGGGCCCTTGAGTTTGTAGGTGGTGTAGAAGCTGAGTTGGTCCTCGGGCTCCCAGGTCGAGACCTTCTGCCCACTTTGGTCACGGATGATCTTGTGGGTGTAGCCAGCCTGGGCCTGCCAGCCGGGCAGCAGTTCACCGGACATTTCGGCCTCCAAGCCCTTGGTCTTGGCTTCGATGCCCTTGGTGGCATAGCCCAATGACGGGTTGGTCGGCGCGGCGTTGTATTCGGCGTCGGCTTCTGCGCGGTTGCTCTGGTGCACTTCAAAGTAGGCCAGGCTGGTGTTGAGCCGGCCGCCGAAGAATTCACCCTTGATGCCGCCTTCGTAGTTCTTGCCTTCGGAGGGTTCCAGCAGCTTGTTGTTGCGGTCGCGGTTGTAGCTTTCCGGCATGAAGATGTCGGTGTAGCTGGCGTAGGCGGTGAAGTTTTCGTTCAGGTCGTAAGTCACGCCGGCGTAGGGCACCAGGCGCCCGGTTTCGGTGGAGTCGTCGGTGCCGCGCAGCTTGTAGTTGGCGACGCGGGCGCCGAGGAACAGGTTCAGCGGGTCGGCCAGATTGAAGCGCGAGGTCATGTAGCCAGCGCTTTGGCGGGTGGTCAGGTCGTTGACGTAGGTGGGGGCGCCCCAGTCGGGTTCGGCAAAGTTGCCATCGAAGTTCCAGAAGTCCACCACATTGCCGTTGGCGTGTTTGGGGCTGCCGTAGTCCTTGCCTTTCCAGTGGGAGTTGGAGGCCGAACCACCCACTACCAGTTCATGCTCGCGCCCCAGCAGGCTGAAGGGGCCGCTGAGGTACACATCGGCGGCATTGGCACGGGTCTGGCCGGTGAATTTATTGGCGTAGACCGTGGACAGGCCGGTGTCGGGATTTGGCGCGCTCTGTATCGAGCCCAGGGGCGCGTGGTAGCCGCTGAGTTGGTGGGTCACTTGCGCCTTGGCTACCCAGCCATTGGCGAAGCTGCGCTCCAGGGTGGCGAAGGCGCCCCGGTTGTATTGCTCCCAGCGGCTCCACTTGGCGCCGTTGTTGTAGGAGCGCTTGACGTCGATGCGATCGCCCTTGGTGTTGAACAGCGGGCGGCTGCCGGACCAGCCCGAGCCCATGGGGTCGTTGTCCTGATAGTCAAAACCCACGGTCAGCAAGGTGTCGTCGTCAAGATCCGCTTCCAGTGAGCCGAAGTAGACGCTGGTCTTGCGCTGGTAGCGCTCCATGAACGAATGCTTGTCCTGATAGGCCGCCACGGCGCGCCCGCGGATATTGCCGCTGTCGGTCAGCGGCCCGCTGACATCGACCTGGGAGCGGTAGTTGTCCCAGCTGCCGGCACCCAGTTCGATGCTGGCCTTGAAGTCACGGGTGGGCTTTTTACGGATCAGGTTCAAGGTCGCCCCCGGCGCGCCCGCACCGGTCAGCAGGCCGGTGGCGCCTTTCAGGATCTCCACTCGGTCGTAGATCGCCATGTCGGTCAGGGTCTGGCCAGACGAGTAGGCCGAGTTGCGCAGGGTGGGGATGCCGTCGTACTGGAAGTTTTCGATGGAAAACCCACGGGCGAAGTAGTTGGTGCGCTCGCTGTCGTAGGTCGACACGGTGATGCCGGGGGTGTGGCGCATCACATCGTCAATGGCGTTGAGGCCGAAGTCGTCCATGTGTTGGCGGGTGATCACGGTGATCGACTGCGGGGTCTCCCTGGGCGTCAAGACCAGGCGTGTGGCGGTGGCAATGGTGCCCGGAGTGTAGGAGCCGGTGCCCTCGGTGACGGTGCCCAACTGGTTGGAGGTGACCTGGGTGGCAGCCAGTGCCAGGGTGCCGCTGGCCTCGGTCAAGGCCTGCAACTGGTAGCCATCGGCGCTGGCTTGCGCCGCAAAGCCGGTGCCTTCCAACACCTTGGCAAAGCCATCCACTACGTTGTAACTGCCGCGCACGCCTGCACTGCTCAGGCCGGCCACTTGTTGCGACTGGAAGGCTATCGGCGTGCCTGCGGCCTGGGCATAGCGGCTGAGCACTTCGCCGAGGGGGCCTGGGGCGATATCGAAGGCCTGGACCTGTTGCTGCGCGTAGGCAATGGCCGGTAATGCCAGCGGCAGGCAGCCAAACAGCAGGCGGCTGGCCAGCAGCAGGCTGCCACGGGAGGATGGGTTGGAAGACATGTAATCGGTGCTCCTTTGGATGTTGGCCAAGGAAAGGACGCGGCAAAACCGAAAACACGCAGACTTTATTGAGAATTATTCGCGCTGCTTTTCAAGGACACACGGGTGACCCACGGTGTGTAGTTGCTGACTTCGATCGGCAGCGTGCGCTGGAGCAGGCGCAAGGCCCGCGCGGGGTCGTCGACCGGCAGCATGACCGTGACCCGCAAGCCTTGCAGGGCCTGGCGATCGAACAGCAACAGGCCGCTGCGATGCCGTCCCAGGCGCTCCAGCACATCCGCCAGGGGCTCGTCGTTGGCCAGCACCTGGTGGGTGTTCCAGGCGGCCTCGTGGGCGCGCGCATCGAATTTTTCCACCGGCCCTGGGCCGCTTGCCTCCAGGCGCACCTGCTGGCCGGGGTTGAGGGTCAATTGTTGGGTGCCGCTGTCGATGCGAGTGGACGATTCGAGCATCCTGACCACCGTCGCATCGCCGCTGCGCTCGACGATAAAACGCGTGCCCAGGGCGCGAATGCTGCCTTGCGGGGTGTCGACATAGAACGGGCGCTGGGCATCCTTGGCCACGTCCACCAGCAGCTCACCGCGCAGCAGGCGTATGCGCCGTTGGTGGGCGTCGAAGTGCAGGTCCACCGCCGAACCACCATCCAGTTGCAGGGCACTGCCATCGGCCAGGCGTTGTTGCTGCCATTGGCCACTGGCGCTGCTGAGGTCGGCGAACAGGTAGCCGCGCTGGCTGTACTGATAGGCCGGCAGGGCAAACAGGCCGATTAACAGGGTGAGGGCCAGGCCCTTGATCGCCTTCGGCTGTTGGCGCGCCCGGCGCAACGCGGCCCGGGCCGGCGCCTGCTTGAGTGGCGACAGGTGGCCTTGCAAGCGCGCAACCGCCAATGGATGTTGCGGGTCGGCGGCCAGCCAGGCGTGGAAAGCCTGTTGGCTGGCGGCATCGGGCTGATGGTCGAGGCGCACCAGCCACTCGGCAGCCTGGCGCAGGATGGCCGGGGTCATGCCTGGGCGCACGCGTCGCAGGCCAGCAGGGCTTCCACCAGGTCCTGTTGCACGGTGCGCACCGAAACCCCGAGGCGCTCGGCGATCTGGGCCTGATCCAGGCCATCGAGGTGGCGCAGGATAAAGGTCTCGCGGATCCGTGGCTTCATCCGCGCCAGGGCCCGGTCAATCGCTTCGAGCACCTGTACCGCCTGCAGGATCTGCTCGGGCGAGGGCGCTTGCTCAAGGTACTGGGCGCAGCGTTCCAGTTCTTCCTGATAGGCCCGCTCCAGGCGGCGCCGGCGATTGCTGTCCATCAACAGGCGGCGGGCCACCGTGGCGAGATAGGCCTGGGGCTCACGGGGCGCCACGTAGGGGCTGGCCGACAGCAGGCGGATGAACGTGTCATGTGCCACGTCTGCCGCGTGCTGGGAGCAATTCACGCGCCGGCGCAGCCAGCTCAGCAACCAGCCGTGGTAGCCGCGGTACAGGGCTTCAAGCGTCGCGGCTTCGGCGGGCTGGGCTGGTTTCATGCGAAAAATTCGTAAGTGGGAATTAATCTTATTCTAGTTGTTTCTGACTGGCGGCTGCAATGGGCGAGGGGGCCTCGGTCTCAGAACCGGCCCGTTCAACGTCTTTTATAGAAGGACTCGAGAAAAGACGGCCTACCTCGTCGGTCGGCGAATTTAATGTGGATAATTTTGCGTATCGGTCAATATTTGTTGGTTTTTTTGACTGAGTATCGCGCTCTGAGCGCGATATGGCCGTGGAATAGCGGTCGGGGTCATGCCTAAAAAGTGTTGAAAAGTAACTTGGCTCCAAGTGGTTGTGTATTTATGTAGCATTTTCCGCGTATTGAGCGAATCGACAGTAACGTCTTTTTGACAGAATCAGCTCTGTGTGCACCGAACCGGTCAGCCTTTTCCACGGCGTGTTTAAAGCCCGGGTACCCATAAACACTAGGCGCTGGCATGGCGGCGGCTGCATGCCTTGGCGCGCAGTCCTTGGGCAGTGAGGGAACCGTGATGGCCAATCGGTCATTCCAACCCCGTTTCGGTCAGTGGCATATGCCCTGCACCCACTCACGGCAACCTCTGCGCTTACTTCACCCATAGGCTTGATAATGACGAAACCCTTCCCGAACCAGAGCGGCATCTACGACGTCATCGTTGTTGGCGGTGGCGTTGTGGGATGCGCGATGGTCCGGCGCTTTACCCTGGAGGGCGCGCGGGTGCTGTTGCTGGAAAAAAGCCCGGACATCCTCTCTGGTGCGAGCAAAGGCAACAGCGCGATCCTGCACACCGGCTTCGATGCGCCAACCGGCAGCCTGGAGCTGCAATGCATGCAGGACGGCTACCAGGAATACCTGGACATCCACCAGAACATGTCGCTGCCCCTGCTCAAGACCGGCGCGCTGGTGGTGGCCTGGAACGAGGATGACCTGGACAAGCTGCACGGCATCGTCGAACAGGCACACGCCAATGGGATTGCCGATGTCAGCCTGATCGGCCGCGAGCGGGTGCGCAGCCTTGAACCGCACCTGGCCCAAAGCGCCCTGGGGGCGGTCCAGGTGCCTGGTGAATTCCTTATCGATCCGTGGTCGGCGCCGCTTGGGTATCTGCTCCAGGCCATGACGCATGGGGCACAGGTGCGCTTCAATACCGAGGTCAACGGCGGTTATTTCGATGGCGAACTGTGGGCCCTGGAGACCACCAACGGGTTTATCCGGGGACGCACGATCATCAACTGCGCCGGCTTGTTCGGCGATGTACTGGAGCAGCAGTTGCTGGGCGCGTCGAGCTTCTCCATCCACCCGCGCAAAGGCCAGTTCGTGGTGTTCGACAAGGCGGCCGCGCGCTACCTGGGCAACATCATCCTGCCGGTGCCCAACGAGCGTACCAAGGGCATCGTCCTGACCCGCACCGTCTACGGCAATTTGTTGGTGGGGCCTACCGCCGAAGAACAGGAAGACCGCCTGCACGCAGGCCTGGACAGCGACGTGCTGCGCCAGTTGGTGGACGCGGCCGTCGAGCGGATTCCTGCGCTCGACGGCATGCCGGTCACCGCCACCTATGCCGCGCTGCGCCCGGCCACGGAAAAGAAAGAGTATCGGGTGCAGCGGGTCGAAGGTAAGAACTGGATCAGCGTCGGCGGCATCCGCTCCACCGGCCTGACGGCGGCGCTGGGCATTGCCCGGCACGTGTTCAGCCTGTATCAGCGCGAGCACACACCAGTCCCCGCCTCAATCCTGCAATGGCCGGTGCTGCCCAATCTCGCCGAACATTTGCCCCGCGATTACCACCGGCCGGGCTACGGCGAAATCGTCTGCCACTGTGAAATGGTGACCCTGCGGGAAATCCAGAATGCCTTGGCCAGCGCGCTGCCGCCCGGTGATCTGGGCGGCCTGAAACGCCGCACGCGGGCCTGCATGGGGCGCTGCCAGGGCTTTTATTGTGGGGCGCGGGTGGCCGAGCTGAGCGCTGGCCACCTGGCCATTCCCCTTGCCACAGGTGTTTGTCATGAAGCCCATTGAAGTCGAAAACATTGATGTCGCGATTATCGGTGGCGGGCCGTCGGGGCTGTCGGCGGCGATGACCCTGCGCAAGCTGGGCGTTGGCACGGTGGTGGTGTTTGAGCGTGAGCCCGAGGCGGGTGGTATCCCACGTCATTGTGGGCACCCGCCCTTTGGTTTGCGCGAATACGGCCGCGTCTATACAGGGCCTGGCTATGCGCGCAAAAACGTCGCGCAGGCGTTGAAGGCCGGGGTGCAGATTCGCGTCAAGCACTCGGTGACGCAGATGGGCCTGGGCGGGCGGCTGGAACTGGTGAGCCCGGAGGGCGCCAGGGTGATCCAGGCGCGACGCGTGCTGATTGCCACCGGGGCCCGGGAAACACCACGCTCGGCGCGCCTGCTGGGCGGCGATCGCCCGCTGGGGGTGATCAATACCGGCGCGTTCCAGTCCTACCTGTACCTGGAGCATCTCAAGCCCTTTGAGCGTCCGCTGATCGTCGGCACCGAGCTGGTCAGCCTGTCGGCGGTCATGAGTTGCCGGCGTGCCGGAATCCAACCGGTGGCGATGATCGAGGCCAACCTGCGGGCCACGGCGCGCTGGCCGCTGTCGCTGTTTCCGCGGTTGTGCGGGGTGCCGATGCATTTCGGTGCACAACTTCTGGCAATCCACGGCACCGGGCGGGTAGAGGGCGCAACGGTGCGCCTGGCCGATGGGCAGACCCAGACCTTCGATTGTGACGGCGTGCTGCTTACCGGCCAGTTCACTCCCGAGTCGAGCCTGGTGCGCCTGAGCGAGCTGCGGCTGGACCCGAAAAGCGGCGGCCCGCATGTCGATCAATACGGGCGCTGTTCCGATCCGGCCTACTTTGCCGCGGGGAATCTGCTGCGCCCCGTCGAGACGGCAGGTTGGTCGTTTCGCGAAGGCCATAAGATCGCTACGATGATCGCCCGCGATCTGCAGGGGCAACTGCCGCCTGCTGCGCCGAGCATCGAGATCGCCTGCAAGGGCGCCTTGAAGCTCTGCGTGCCGCAACGCCTGAGCCCGTCCACAGTGGCCGGTATGCAGCACCTGCAACTGCGGGTCAACCGTGGGGTGAAAGGGCGCCTGGTGGTACGGGCCGATGGCCAGGAAATCTGGGCCCGCGCCGGCAGTTCGCTGCCCGAGCGGCGGATATTGATACCCATCGCCAGCCTCAAGCTGCCCCAGGGCGTACAGCAACTCGAAGTCGACTTTGTCGGCCAATAACAAGACCTGCCGAGGAGTCTTAAACATGCGGATTGCCGCGCTCGATCAAGGCACCACCAGCACCCGCGTGTTGGTGGTGAGTGACAATGGGTCAGCTGATATCCAGCTCTCGTTGCGCCATCAGCAACACCATCCCCATCCTGGTTGGGTGGAGCACGATCCACTGGAGCTGCTCAGTAACCTGCAGCGTTGCCTGGAGGCCACCGGCCAGGTGGACGCCATCGGCCTTGCCAACCAGGGCGAGAGTTGCCTGGCGTGGGACGCCCAGACCGGCGAGCCGTTATCCCCGGTGATCGTCTGGCAAGACAATCGCACCTGGGCCGAAATCGCCCAGTTGCGCGGCGACGGCGGCGAGGCCCTGACCCTGGAGCGTGCGGGTTTGCCCCTGGACCCGTATTTCTCGGCGAGCAAGCTGGCCTGGATCGTGCGCAACCTGCCAGCCGCGCAGAGCGCATTGCGCGCCGGGCGGCTGCGCCTGGGCACTACCGATGCATACTTTCTCGACCGCCTGACCGGGGTCTTCGCCACGGACGTCACCACCGCTTCGCGCACCTCGCTGATGAACCTGGCGACCGGGCAGTGGGACAGCCAGCTCTGCGAGCTGTTTGGCGTGCCCATGGAAACCCTGCCGCAGATCCGCGACACCGTCGGGCACTTTGGCGAGATCGGCGCCACGCCGGTCACCGCCTCGATTGTCGACCAGCAAGCCTCGCTCTACGGCCATGGTTGCCGCAATGAGGGCGACGCCAAGATCACCTACGGGACCGGGGCGTTTGCCCTGACCGTGACCGGCGAGCAGATCATCCGCGCCCCGGAAAAGGGCCTGCTGGCGACCATCGCCTGGCAGATCGACGGCAAGCCCACTTACGCCATGGACGGTGGTGTCTACGATGCCAGCGCAGCCGTGGAATGGGCCGGGCGGCTTGGCTTGTTCAGCGATTTTTCGGAGCTGGCGGCATTCGACGAAGCACCGGCCATTGGCCGCCAACTGGCGTTTGTGCCGGCGTTGTCCGGCCTCGCTTGCCCGCACTGGGACCGCAGCGCGGCAGCCCTGTGGGTCGGCATGAATGGCAGCACCACGCGCCAGGATATGTGCCAGGCCGTGCTTGAGGGTGTGGCATTGCGCAGTGTGGAAGTGATCAGCGCAATGGACGGGTTTCTCAGCGTCACCGATCACCTGTCCATCGATGGCGGCCTGGCGCGCAGCCCCTATTTTGCGCAGTTTCTCGCCGATGCCTTGCAGCGCTGCATCGTCACCCAGCGCTTCGATGAGCTGACCGCATTCGGCTGCGCAGCGCTGGCAGCCAAAGGCCTCGGCGTGGCGCTCAAGCCGCCGCGCAATACCAGCACCAGCTATCACCCCAAAGTCAGTGCCGCCCAGGCCCAGCAGTGGCGGGCCACGTTCAGCGATGCGGTGACGCGCTGCCGCGGCTGGCGCTGAGCGTTTACCACTCCGGCCGGGTCAGGGCAGGGGCTTCCAGGACTTCAACCTGGGCTTCGGCCAGGGCCTTGGCCAGTTCGCCCAAGGGTTTGCGGTCGATGATCAGGCGGTCGATGCGCTCCAGGGGGAATACCTGGAACAGCGCACGCTTGCCCATTTTCGAGGAGTCGGCAATCACCGTGAGGTAGCGCGTGCGGGCGATCATGGCGCGGGTGATTTCCGCTTCCTCGATGGAAAAGTCAAAGGCGCCGTCGGTGTTCAAGGCGCCAATGGTGACCACCGCATGCTCAGCGTTGAACCGGGCGATCTGCTCCATGGCCAGGGCGCCGATGTTCTGTTCCGATTCGGGGCGGTATTCGCCGCCGATCATGAACACGCGATTACCGCTGGCGCCAATGGCGGCGGCGATCAACAAGGAGTTGGTGATCACGGTGATGCGGTTGAGCCTTGCCAGTTCACGGGCAAAGAACAGGGTGGTGGTACCGGTATCGATCAGCAGGCTGTCGCCCGGCGCATAGAGCCCGGCGGCGAAGCGCGCCACTGCACGTTTCTCCTGGGAGAATTCATTCATCCGGGTCTGGAAGGCGTTCTCGTGCTCGCCGCTGGGCGGCAGCGAGGCGCCGCCATGGAACTTGGTGACCTGGCCATCTTCGGCCAGGGCCGTGAGGTCGCGGCGAATGGTCTCTTGCGAAGTGCCGAGGGTGCGCGCCAACTCGTCGACCGAGATACGTTCACGCTGGCGTAGCAGTTCAAGGATATGTTGGCGTCTTTCATTGGGGCGCATGGGCAACCATCCTCTTGATGCTACGTGAATGCGCCACGGCGGCGCAGTGCTGTTACCGAGGCACTCAAATGATGCCCCGCCAGTAAGCGGCGGGGCGGGTGGGCGCCAGTGGAGGTGGTGTGAACTTGGTATTGGCGTTTGCCGTTCACGGCCGTAGAGTCCGCTGCCTTGAAAGGTGTGATCAAAGATTACGCAATAGAGTTGACCGATTCCAGTGTGTTTAACCCGCAAAACCACAAAAAACACACGATTGGCATGGGAAGTGGTTAGTAATAGGGTGTGAAAGCGCCACAAATGGGGCTGTAAAACGCGTTTGGCCAATGGAGCGACCGAACTGGGGCGTACTCCTACAACAACAATTGATTCAGTACAGATGGAGCGAAAGCAATGGCGGAATTCGGCAATTACGTTATTTACCTGATCATGATCGGCGCGGTGGTTGGCGCGTTTGCATCCGTGATCAAGCCGGACAGCGGCCTGGGCAAGGAGTTTGTCAACGGCATCCACTCCATTGGCCCGGTGTTCCTGGCGCAGGCGGGCATCATGGTGGCGATCCCGTACCTGTCCAAATTCATCGAGGTCGCACTGGGGCCGTACTTCGGCGCGATGGGTTCCGACGTGTCGATCGCGGCGCTGTCGATCATCGCCGTGGACATGGGCGGCTACCAGTTGGCCGATGCCCTGGCAGCGAACCGCGACATGTGGATCACCGCCATGATCGTTGGCTATACCTCCGGCGCGACCATCGTCTATCTGATCCCGGTCGGCCTGATGATGCTCGAACGCAAGGACCACAAGTACCTGGCGCTGGGGGCCATGGCCGGTTTGATCAGCATCCCGTTTGCGGTGCTTGCGTCGTTGATGATGATCACCGCCTTCAACCTGCCGGTGCGGGATATCGTTTCCACCACCTCGCCGGCCCTGCATTACCTGAGCCTGGGGTTTGTCGACTGCGTGCGCTTGCTCGCGCCATTGTTTGTGTTCTGCTTCCTGCTGGCCGCCGGCCTGCGCTACCGGGCGGCGTGGATGGTGGCCGGGTTCCTGGTGTTCGGTAAGTTGATGGATGCCTTTATCAAGATCGTCCTGGCGCTGGCCATCGTCGAGCACTTCACCGGGTTCTTCATGAAGAACTTCGGTGTGTGGGGCTTCGACCCGATGTTCGCCGACGAGAAGGAGCTGTTCCGTGCCATCGAGATTGCCGGCTACATCGGCATCATGCTCGCCGGTACGTTCCCGATCTGCTACCTGTTCAACCGCTACTGCAAGAAACCCATGGAAGTGCTGGGCAAGCACATCGGGCTGTCAGCCGATGGCGCGGCGGCGTTTGTCATGGTGTTTGCCAACATCATCGCGGTCTACCACCTGTTCAAGAAGATGAATGCCCGGGACAAGGTCTTGTGTGTGGCCCTGGGTGTCTGTGCGCAGGCCACCATTGGCGACCACCTGGCCTTTACCGCGAACTTCCAGCCGACGCTGATCATGCCGATCCTGCTGGCCAAGTTGTTTGGCGGCCTGCTCGCAGTGGCGATCGCGATCAAGATCTCGGTGCCCGCCGCCCAGCGTTACGAAGCGCAGGAACGCGAGCGCGAAGAGGCCGATGAGGCCGGCGTGCCGGCTGCGCAGGCGGTGTGACCCTGACTCTTTAATCCACGGCAAGGGCGCGTGCCCTTGCATTGCCTTGAGGTAACAATGAGAAAGATTTTTCTGGCCTGCCCCTACAGCCATGCCGATGCGTCAGTGATCCACGAGCGTTTTATCCAGTGCAACAAGGTGGCGGCCATCATCATCGAGTCGGGTCATGGGGTGTTCAGCCAGGTGTCCATGTCGCACCCGATCAACCTCGCGTTCGAAGGCAAGGACAGCGCCACCATCGGCAAGCTGTGGGCGCCGGTGGATGCGCTGTTCATGGACATGATGGAAGAACTGATCATCCTTGACCTGCCGGGCTGGGACCTGAGTTCCGGGATCAAGCGCGAGATCGAATTCTTCAAGAACCGTGGGCAGAAGGTCAGCTTGTGGTCCGAGGTCCACGCCGAGTTCAACTAATTCCCCCGGCGACGCAAAACCCTTGTGGGAGCGGGCTTGCCCGCGATGACGGAGTGTCAGAAAAGTATTTCTAACCTGACCCACCACCATCGCGGGCAAGCCCGCTCCTACATTTGATTTGCGATGTAGCGCAAATGTTGTGCCCAGCCGAGATCCCTTGTGGGAGCGGGCTTGCCCGCGATGACGGAGTGTCAGAAAAGTATTTCTAACCTGACCCACCGCCATCGCGGGCAAGCCTGCTCCTACATTTGATTTGCGATGTAGCGCAAATGTTGTGCCCAGCCGAGATCCCCCTGTGGGAGCGGGCTTGCCCGCGATGGCGGTGTGTCAGTCAAGTATTTCTAACCTGACCCACCACCATCGCGGGCAAGCCCGCTCCTACATTTGATCTGCGATGTAGCGCAAATCTTATGCCCAGCCGAGATCCCTTGTGGGAGCGGGCTTGCCCGCGATAGCGGTGTGTCCGTCAAGTATTTCTAACCTGACCCACCACCATCGCGGGCAAGCCCGCTCCCACATTTGATTTGCGATGTAGCGCAAATGTTGTGCCCAGCCGAGCCCCCCCCCCTGTGGGAGCGGGCTTGCCCGCGATAGCGGTGTGTCAGTCAAGTATTTCTAACCTGACCCACCGCCATCGCGGGCAAGCCCGCTCCTACATTTGATTTGCGATGTAGCGCAAATGTTGTGCCCAGCCGAGCCCCCCCTGTGGGAGCGGGCTTGCCCGCGATAGCGGTGGGTCAGGAATGGCCCCCACAGATAACAGTGTTAGCAGTCGAGACTGTACAAGCGTCAGGTCAGGATATTAAAATGAGAAGTATTATCATTAACTGCTCATTGGACCTGACATGTACGACGACAGTCTCGTCTCGCCCGTCGAACAACTCTACACCCGTCACCATCTCTGGCTGCGCGGCTGGTTGCGGCGTCGCCTGGGGCACAGTGCCGATGCCGAGGACCTGGCGCACGACACGTTCATCCGGGTGTTGCGCACGCAGCAGGACGTGCGGGAGCTGCGCCAGCCCATGGCATTTCTGGCGGCGATCGCCAATGGCTTGCTGATTAACCGCTGGCGGCGTCAGGCGATTGAGCGGGCTTACCTGGAGGCGCTCGCCGCCCGTCCGGAAGGTGAGGAGCCGTCGCCCGAAACCCGTTACTTGATGATCGAGACCTTGCTACAGCTGGACTCGCTGCTGGTGGGGCTGTCGATGCAGGTGCGCAAGATCTTCTTTTTGTCCCAGCTCGACGGCCTGACGTACCCGCAGATCGCCACGCAGTTGAACTTGAGCGTGGCCCAGGTGCAGCGGGCGATGGGCAAGGCTTTCAGTGTGTGCTACGCGAGCCGTTTCGAATGAATGGCAAGCCGGTTGCACCGAAAGTCCGCGAGACGGCCATCGACTGGATCGTCCGGTTGCAGTCCGGGATGATGAGCCCGGACGAGCAACAGGCGTTGCAGCATTGGCGCCAGGCAAGTGCCGAGCACGAATACGCTTGGCAACGCGTCGCCAGCTTGCCGCTGATGCTTCAGCCGGGGGCCAGCCTGTTGGCGGATGTCACCGCACGACGCGCGCTGGAGGCAGCCGGGGCTGATCCGGCGCGGCGCCGGCAGGTGCTCAAGTGCTTGCTGGGGTTGGGCTTGCTCGGTGGTTTGTCCTGGCAGGGCGCGGAATCGACCCTGCTGCGCGCAGCCTTTGCCACCTACCGCACGGCTACCGGCGAGCGCCGCCGCTGGACCCTGGCCGATGGCAGTTCTCTGTGGTTGAACACTGCCAGCGCTGTCAGCCTGGACTTTAGCGCGCAGCTGCGCCGCGTGCAGTTGATCGAGGGCGAGGTGGCGCTGGATGCGCGCGTTGAGTCGCGCCCACTGCAACTGCTCACGGCGGATGCGCTGCTGCGCAGCCACGATGCCAATCTGCTGGTGCGCCATGATCAGCAGGGCACGTGGATTACCGTATTGCGCGGGCTGGTGGAGGTGAGTTCGCCGCGCCACCCGACACCGGTATCAGTAGCGGCAGGCTGGCAGACCCAGGTCGATCGCCAGGGTGTGGGCGCGCCACGGCAGACCGATGGGTTTCTGGCCCAGGCCTGGCTGCGCGGGATTCTGCCTGCCGAGCGCATGCGCCTAGATGTACTGCTGGCCGAGTTGTCCCGTTACCGGCCGGGCGTCTTGCGATGCAGCGAGCAGGTCGCGGGGTTGCGCGTGACTGGCAGCTTCCAGCTCGACGACACCGATGCCGCGCTGGCGTTGGTGGCCCATGCACTGCCGGTGCGTATCGAGCGGCGTACCCGCTATTGGGTGACTGTGGTGCCGGCCTGAACATTTATTTACGTTCTCTGCGCAGTTTTTCAAAACTCGCTTGGCCTATAGGGATAACCCACCGAAACAGGTGGGCCTTCACCTCTAGGAGCCCTGCATGATTTCTCCCGCAAGTGTCTTGCGCACCCGCACATTGGGTCTGCTGTTACTCAGCCTGCAACCGCTGTACAGCACGGCAGTTTTCGCCCAGGCCGAGCGCCAACCCTACAGCATCGAAGCCGGCCCGCTGGACCAGGCACTCTCGCGTTTCGGCGTGCAGGCGGGTATCAGCATGGCGGGCAGTTCGACGCTGACGGCGGGCAAACGCAGCAACGGCCTGCACGGAGATTTCAGCACCGAGGCCGGCCTGGCGCAGTTGCTGGCAGGCACCGGCTTGAGTTTTCAGCGCCAGGCCGATGGCAGCTTCGAACTGCATCCAGCGACCAGTGCGTTGGTGCTGCCGTCGCAGAAAGTCACTGGCGATGACCTCGAGAAAAAAGCGGTGTACACCGCCCCACGTTCGTCGGTGTATATCTCCAACGAAGAAGTGCGCCGCTTTGGCGTGATCTCCGTCGGCGACCTGCTCAAGGGCCAACCGGGGGTGCAGGTGGGTGACAGCCGCAATGGCGGTGGCCTGGATGTGAATATCCGCGGGATCCAGGGGCAAAGCCGGGTGGCGGTCACGGTCGACGGTTCGCAACAGGCGCTGGATGTCTATCGCGGCTATGCGGGCACGCAACAGCGCAGCTACATCGACCCCGACCTGATCAGCGATGTCGCCATCGACAAAGGCCCCAGCCTGACGTCCAGCGCCATCGGCGGCACGGTGGCGATCCGCACCCTGGGGGTCGATGACATCCTGCGTGACGGCAAGAACGTGGGCCTGCGCCTGAAGGGCGATCTGTGGAACAACGGCGTCGAGCCGGCCTCGCGCAACGGCCATTCGACCACCGAGAACCTGTACTCCGAGCCGCACCAGAACCGTGGCGGCCTGTTCGGTTCCGACTCGGAATCGGGCAGCGCGGCGTTTGCCTATACCCACGATCTGTTCGATGTGGTGGCCGCCTACGCCCATCGCAACCAGGGCAACTACTTCTCCGGCAAGCACGGCCAGGACCGCTACCGCACCTTTGACCGCTATGGCCGCGAAAACATGACGGTGGCCACCACCTACAACGCCGGCGAAGAGGTGCTCAACTCCTCGGCAGAGACCGAGTCGATCCTGCTCAAGACCACCCTGCGCCCGGCCGACGACCACACTTTCGACTTCGGCTACAGTCGTTACGATGGGCGCATAGGCGAGATCATGCCCTCGGACATCTTCCGTTTCGGCACTGGCGGTATCTACCAGTACCCGCGCGGCAGCACCAAGATCGACACCTACACCGCCCGTTATCACTACCTGCCCACGGGCAATATGCTGGTGGACCTGACGACCAGCCTGTGGATGACCGATGCCAAGACCAGCCAGTTGACCTCGGTGCTGGCGCCCAAATCCCAGGCCTATCGTTCGGACCGCAACTGGACGCGCCAGCACGACCGGCGCATCGGTGGCGAGCTGGCCAATACCTCGCGTTTTGACACGCACTATGGCGATTTCAAACTGGACCTGGGCGGCTCGTTCCAGCTCGAGGAGCTGCAGCCGCAAAAGAGCGTGGTCACCACACAGAACGATATCAACGCCAACCGCAGCCTGCGTGATGGTTCGCGCAAGGAGTTCAGCCTCAACGGCAAGCTGGAGTACAAGCCGGTTGACGAGCTGACGGTGTGGGGTGGCGGGCGCTATACCTACTACCGCACCAAGGATCATGTGCCGCACGCCACCGCCCAGCGCGAGGAGCGCGAGTTGCGCTACGTGAACGTGATCAAGCCGGGCAGCTACGGCAATATGCTGTGGTTCCCTGACGTCAACGGCCAATACACCGATGCCACCGACCCGCGCCTGAACAACGGGATTGTGTTCAGCGATACCAACAACCCGTTCGATGGCCCGCGCTACAACGACTATGGGGGCGTTGGCACACTCGTCTATCCGTCGCAGGTGGGCGAAGTGGTCACCGGCTACACCTATTCGGGCAAGCAGCGCGACAGCAAGGGCGCTTTTTCACCGGCCATCGGCGTCAACTACGAGATCGCTCCGGATACCTTCATCTATGCCTCGTACACCCAGGGCCTGCGCATGCCCTCGTTGTTCGAAACCAGCCAGGGCACCTTGCAGACCATGCCTGGCAAGGGCCTGAAACCGGAGCGTTCGAGCAACTGGGAAATCGGCGCGAGCACCCTGCAAAAAGGCCTGCTGGCGGACAACGACACGGCGGCGATCAAGCTGGCGTACTTCAACAACACCATCAAAAACTACGTGACCCGTTACTACGACCCAAGCCCCGGCCTGATGGGCCTGATGAACTTCAGCAATACCGACAGCTTCAAGACCAGCGGCCTGGAGCTGCAATCGAAATACGATGCCGGCTGGGTCTTTGCCGACCTGTCGTCGACCTATTACCTCAAGACCGAAACCTGCGACTCGGCATTCGCCGCGCGCCTGCGAGCCAGTTCCACTCGTTGGCAGAAGCTTGACAACACCCCCAACTGCACCCCAGGCAGCTTCATGGGCTCGTACACCAACACCCAGAACCCGCCGCGGGTCGCCGGCAACCTGACCACGGGCCTGCGCTTCTTTGACCAGGCCCTGACCGTGGGCGGGCGCCTGACCTACACCTCGGGCCCGACCGTCACCGCCGACAAATCCTGGCAGACCGGCGCCACCACGCCGCAACTGGTCTACCGCGAAGTGGCGCTGGTGGACCTGTTCCTTGACTACAAATGGCAAGACCACACCCAGTTCAACGTGTCGCTGGATAACCTGACCAATCGTTACTACCTGGACCCGCTGGCCCAGAGCTTCATGCCGGCACCGGGGCGTACGTTGCGCATGGGGGTGGTGACCAAGTTCTGACCGGCGGCGCCTAGCGGCTCAGGGAGTGTTCGTAGGCCGCGGTCATCACCTGCCAAGTGTGGGGATTGGCCGGGATCAGGTGCTCGATGCGCAATGAGGTGACGGTGATGTCCTGGGGCATGCCGAAGGTGGTGAAGGTGGACATGAAGTCCAGCTCGCCATGGCGCGAATTGACGCGGGTCAGCACCAGTGGCGGCAGTTCATTGGCCAGGGGGGTCGAGCCTTGCGGCACCGGCAGGCTTTCCAGCAGCGTGGCCAGGGTCGGGTTGCCCAATGCTTCACGGGCAGCCCGTTGCCAGGCAAGGTTGCGGATCTCGTCGGCATTGAGCAGGTGGTCGCCCAGGCCACCCGGTTGCAGCAGGGTGGTCAGCAGGTTCAGGCCTTGTGCCGCGTCTGGCGCCAAACCCACCAGGTCGAACAGCACCTGGGTGCTGGCGTTGGCGGCGAGCACTTGCCAGTGGCTCCCGAGCACGATGGCCGGCGCCGGGTTGTTGGCCTTCAGCACATGGCTGATGGCATCCCGAATGGCATCCATTGCCGGCGCGGCGAGCGGCGTTGCTTCGTAGCGCGGGGCGTAGCCGGCTGCGAGGAACAGGCTGTTGCACTGCTCCAGGGGCACCTCGAGGGCGCTGAGCAGGTTATGCAAGGTGCCAGGGCTGGCCTTGGCGCGGCCGGTTTCGATGCAACTCAGGTGGCGCTGGGAAATACCGCTGATCAGCGCCAGCTGCAATTGGCTCAACTTCGCCTGGCGGCGCAACAGCCGCAGTTGCGTACCGGCGTCGGTCTCGGGGTTGGCGCGGGGGAATGGTGGGCGGTTCATGGATGGACTCTGGCAGGGCGGGGCGGGGGGCGTCCATGACCTCGCAGGTCATTGAGATGGCGGCGACGTTATCACTAATCTGCGGCTTGCCCAATCCTGCGTGGTGGACCCTATGCACAGACCCTATATCGCCCTTGCCAGCCTGTTGGCGTTTTCCCTGTACACCCTGGGCACCTTGCTCTGGGCCGAGCAGTCGCTGCTGGCGTTTGGCCTTGAGCTGCTATCCAGGCCCGACACCGCCCAGGTGGTGATCGACCTGTACCTGATGGCGGCCCTGGCGTGTGTGTGGATGTACCGCGACGCCCGCGCCAAGGGCCGGTCGCTGGCCAGTGTGCTGCCGTATTGGCTGCTGACGGCGATCTTTGTCTCGGTGGGGCCGCTGCTGTATATCGTGGTCCACGGCTTTGCCAGGGACCGGCGATGACCAGCCTCGTGCATCTGTTTGCCCTGTGTGTGCTGGTGTTGTTCATCAAGATGTTGGCGATCTCCTGTTACCAGGGCTTTTTCCGCCTCCGGCACCGTGCGTTCAGCAATCCTGAGGATGCCGGTTTCTTCCAGCGCCCTGCCATTGCGCAGGAGCTTGCGCCGGTCAGCCGGGCGGCGAAAGCCTGGGCCAATGACCTGGAAAACATTCCGCTGTTTTTCGTCCTCGGCGGGTTATGCCTGGCGCTGGATACCAACGCCGCCGCGACGGCCTGGCTGTTCGGCCTGTTCACCGTCGCGCGGGTACTGCATACCTTGCTGTACCTGGGCCGCCGCCAACCCTGGCGCACCCTGGCCTATGGCGTTGGCCTGGCGTGCCTCTTGGGGTTGGCGGGGTTGATCGGTGCGGCGCTGTTGCCTATTCGATAGGGTATCGACCGGATACGCCGCGATCGCCGGCAAGCCGGCTCCTATAGGGGCTAGACGAAGGCCTGGCGGCTGAACCCGCGTGGCAGGCGTTGCAGGCCGGGCAGGGCGGTCAGGCGTTGGGTCCAGGCGCTGCGCCAATCATTGCTGGTGGTGTTGGACTTGGCTTTGCGCGATGCACGGCGGGACGCGTTGCGCTGGTTGCGGCGGGCTTCCTTATAAGCATCGGTGTTGCGGCAGGTGCGGCATTTGACCCGGTTCAGTTCCACCGTGGACGTGAGGTTATTGCCGTGATGGCCGCAAGCGAGGTGCCCTGCGACCTTGAAGTGAGTGACCATGTCAGCGTCTCCTTCTGTGAGGGTTCGCGGCACCGCAAATCTGTAGATGCTCGCGCTCAAGGCCAGGCCGATTGAGGCCGTGCCCTTATATTTCCGACCCCACGGGCGGGCTGACGTTCACCGCAAGCCGTGGCGCGCTGAATCTGAACAATTCTCACGGTTGTGACAGGCCTGCGCCGGGTTTGCGGGGGGGGCAGTCAGCTCGGCAAACCAGCGCCTGCTGGGCGGTCTTGGCGTTATAGGCGCCAGGGACTATTGTTGGTTGTCTGGCGCACAGCCCATAGGAGGGCGATACCATGAACACCAGTGCTCTACTGGAACAACTGCTACGTGCAGGTCAAGCCTCGATGTCCCAGCAAGGCGGTTCGGCGGCACCCCAGGGCGGCGCGGGAGGGCTCGGTGGGTTGGGCGGCCTGCTCGGTGGTTTGCTCCGGGGCGGCGGCTCCGCTCCTTCTGCGTCGGGCGGTGGCGGCCTGGGCGATCTGCTCGGTGGCCTGGGCGGTATGTTGGGCGGGACCCAGGCGGGCGGTTCGAGCCAGACCCGTAGCGGCGGCACCAACTATGCGGCCCTGGCGTCGTTGGGGATGATGGCATTCCAGGCGTATCAAGCCTGGCAACGCCAGCAGGCCTCTGCGCCGCAGCAGGCCTTGCAGACGGTTGATCAACTCTCTGGCGCCGAGGTCGAGGCCCATAGCCATGCGGTACTGCGCGCATTGATCGCGGCGGCCAAGGCGGATGGGCGGATTGATGAGAAGGAAAAGGCGTTGATCTCCCAGGAGATCGGGCGCCACACCGACGATCCGGACTTGCAACAATGGCTCGACGCTCAAGTCGCCAAGCCCTTGGATGCAACCGACTTTGCCGAATATGCCAATGACCCGGCGGTGGCCGCCGAGGTCTACCTGGCCAGTGTGATGCTGGTGGATGACCAGCAGGTCACCGAGCGCAACTACCTCAATGAATTGGCCGATGCCCTGGGTATCAAGCCTGAATTGCAACTGCACCTTGAACAGCAAGCCAAACAGGCCTGATCCACAAAGACAGCGAAGCAGGAGCCTGGCTGGCTCCTGCATGTTGGTCAGATCGCCAATTCCCCCCCATCTGCCCGCTGGATCACCACCGTGGACGCCCGCGCCCGTACTTTGCCGACGGTGACGTCGGTTGCCACGTTAGTGGATGGCCAGTTGCTTGGATGCTGGATGTTGATAAACACCGTCTTGTTGTCCGGCGTGAAGGTCACCCCGGTCACTTCCGAACCATTGGGCCCAACGAAGAAGCGCCGCAGGTCTGCCTGGTTCTGTGCGTTGACCGGCACTTGCTTGCCCTGGGCGTCGACCATATTGGTGGGAATCACCACCAGCATCTGGTCGTTGGTGTAGTCGGTCAGGGTTTTTTCGCCGTTGTCGGTCTGGATCCACATCACGCCACGGCTGTCGAAGGTCATGCCGTCGGGGCTGGCGAACTGGTTCAGTGCGGTCAGGCCCGAGCGGTTGAGGTCCGGAGTGCCGGCAGCGTTGGCGCCAAATACAAAGATGTCCCAGGTGAAGGCCACTTGGTTGTCGGCGTCATGCCAGCGGATGATGTGCCCGTGCTTGTTGTTCACCCGCGGGTTGGCGGCGTTGGCCACGGTACGGCTGGTGTTGTTGGTGAGCGTCAGGTACACGTCGCCATTGAGCGGGTTGACCGAGGTCCATTCCGGACGGTCCATCGGCGTGGCGCCCAGGGCGTCGGCCGCGCCACGGGTGTTGAGGATGATCCCCGGCAGGTCGGTGAACTTCGCGCCCAGGGTACTGCCATCGAGCGTCGGGCTGGCCACGTCGAGCAGCAACCAGTTGCCGCTGCCGTCGGCATTGAAGCGCGCCACGTAGAGTTTGCCGCTGTCCATGTACTTGGCGCCGGTGGCCAGGCGGTCGCTGGGGTTGGCGTCTGCCGGGTCCCACAATGCGGTGGAGACGAATTTGTACAGGTATTCGTTCTGCGAGTCATCGCCGCTATAGAACACCACTGGTTTGCCGGCGGTGGTCAGGCCCGGCCAGCAACCTTCATGGCGGAAACGGCCGAGCGCGGTGCGTTTCACCGCACGGGTCGCGGCGTTGTACGGGTCGATCTCGACGATGTAGCCATAGGTGCTGGCTTCGTTGCGGTAGTCATCGGTGGCCGTGGCGCCGCTTGGGGTGACGTTGAAACGGCTGAACTCGCCGTTCACTTCGCTCGGGTCACCCGCGACGCTTTCCCAGCGATAGTTGCCGTTGCTGGTGCCCACGCCGATGCGCACTTGGTCGGCCGGGCGGTTGCCGCTGCGGTTGACGAAAATCCCTGGCCAGTTTTCTTCGCAAGTCAGGTAGGTGCCCCACGGCGTGTAGCCATTGCCGCAGTTGTTGTTGGTGCCGCGGGTCTGGGTGCCGGTCGGCGAGAACTTGGTCTTGACGTGCTCGGTGCCTTTCATCGGGCCCGCCAGGTCCATCAGCGTGGCCGAGGTGAAGCGACGGTTCAGCGGGTCGTTTTCCATCACCTGCCAGCGGCCGTTGACTTTAGTCACGCGCATCACGCCCGCGCCGTGGGCGTTGATTTCCTTGCGCACTTCTTCCACCGGGCGTACGCCGCCGATCAGGGTCGCGCCGTTGGGGTGCAGTTCGGACTGTTCGATGTATTCGTGGTTGATCGCGATCAGGCCGTCAGTGGAGCTGCCATTGATCGGGAAGAAACGCATGCCATCGTGGTTCATGCCGACCGAGTTGGCCTGGTCGGTCGAGGTATTGGTGCCATCGCTTTTCCACGGTGCCGCATTGCTGTTGAGCGGCGTGCCCCATGGCGCGAGGATGTGCGCGGTGTAGCCGGCGGCCACGGTGCAGCCGTCGGTGCGCGAGCCGGGGATCGAGTTGAAACCCAGCTTCAGCGCAGGTTTGGTGGGCTCGGTCGGGGTGTCGTGGTCAGAGCCACCGCCGCTGTCAAAGCAGCCCGTCAGGCCGGTGCCGGCAATCATGGCGATCGCGGCGCCGAGTCCGCCCCGTACCACACTGCGGCGGCTCAGGTAGGCAGTGAGTACCGATTCCATCGGCTCATTGAGGCTCAGGTTGCGATTCTGGTTGTCGCCAGTCTCTCGACTCATTTCATCAGGTCCTTTGTAGATCACGATTTTTGAAAGGAGCCCGAACTCTAAGAGTCGAATGTGATGATTCGCGGTCGGTTTTGTTAAAAATGTATTTAAGTGTATTTCTTTTATTTCCTTTTGTTACAAGGGTGCATATTTCACTCCTGTTAAAAAACTGACATTAAACCGTCATTAATTGACCCCCACTATGCCGCCCTTAAAGCAGAGTTAGCCCTAGGGTGAGAGAACAATGGCTTCAATGGTGCGGCGCGATGTATTGGGATGGATGACGCTGGGGGCCTGTGCGCCGTGGCTGGCCGGCTGCTCTAGCCGGGGGGCTGCGGCGGGGCCTGCAGACAGCCAGCCGGTCGACCTGCTGTATATCGCCGACACCCTCGATGCACGCCTGCCGGGTCGCCCGGTGGTGCCCGCCACACGCCTGGGGCCGGCAACACGGATCGGCCAGGCGCCGTGGATCACCGGGGCCAATGCGCGTTTTCGCCAGGCTGACGGTAGCCAGTTGGATGGCCTGCTGGATGCCTCCTTAAGTGACGGTGTGCAAACCGGTGGCTACGCGGTACTCGGTGCCGTGTTGCAACGCCTGCGTGATGAGGCAGGGCCTGAGAATAGCCTGACCCTGGAAAACGGCCAGTGCTGGAACGGCAGCGGCCTGGCGTACCTGACCCGTGGCCTGTCCGGGGTCCAGGGCAGCCAATTGCTCGGCAGTGAAGTGCGGGTCAGCAGCGATGAACGCGTGCTGTGGCCCGAACAATGCCAGGGCCTGTACCAGCAATTCGGCCACCCGGTACTCGGCGCCGGGCTGGCCAGCGCCAGTGCGCAACGCCTGGCCACCCCAGGCATGCAGGTGTTCCGCCGGGGCGGCGTGCGCATCGCCGTAGTCGGCATCACCGACCCTTATGCGCGGGACCAGCAAGCCTCCTTGAAACAGTGGTTGCACAGCCTGCAACCGGTGCTTGCCCAGGCCCGTGAAGAAGCCGACCTGGTGGTGGCCCTGGCCGATGTCGGCACCGGGCCGGGGTTCTGGCTGGCCGAGCGCCTGGGCCAGGTGGACTTGATGTTGTGCGCCCGTGGCCAGGACCTGTGGCCGCAGCCGGTAGAAATCCTGCAAAGCTCCGGCAAGCGCGTACCGGTGGTGCTGGGCGGGACCCGGGCCAGCGGCGCCTTCCGCATCCGCTGCCAGGCGCAGGCGGGGCAATGGCGCTTCGATGCGCGCTTCTTTCCCGCCCAGGCCAGCGCGTTGGACGCTACCGCCCAGGCCCACGCCCAGCGCCTGCAACCACGCTTGCAACAACAGCGCGCCGCCCACGCCGCCTGGCTCGACCAACCCCTGGCCAAGGCCCCGGAAAACCTCTGGCGCCGCGATGTGCGCGCCGGCAGTTGGGATCGCCTGTTGCACCAGGCCCTGGCCCGCGAGCCCAAGAGCGCGGTGCTGCTGCCAGGCCTGCGCTACGACAGCCCCCTGGCCCGCGGCCAGATGATTACCCGCGAACACCTGATCAGCCTGAGTGCCAGTTACCCAGCGCCGGTCGTGGATGTCCCGGCGCAGCAGGTGCGCCAGGTCCTGGAAAACGGCGCCGAGCAACTGTTTGGCGAGCCACTGCTGCTGGATAACAGCCAGGACCTGCCGCGCTGGCTCGGCCAGCCCTGGCAGGTCACCTATAGCCCTGGCGGCAAGCGGGTCAGTGAGTTTGCCGAACCGCTCGGCACCTGCCGCACCTTTGGCCTGGGCTTTGCCGCCGATGCCGGGCAACCGCTGTGGCAACACCTCGAAGGCTGGTTGCGCGAGCAGCCGGCGGACTGGCAACTGGCGCCGTTGCAACTGCCAGATGTGCGCTATGTGCAGGGGCATCCGGGATGGCATCCACGGAGCCTGGTCAGTTGAGCCGTGGGGGCAACCTGTTGCTGGCAACACTGCTGGCCTGGCTCGCAGCGCAATGTGTGTTGCAACTGTGGCACGGCATCGCCCAGCCGGTCGTGCCTTACGCGCCAGCGGCGCCGGTTGCCGACTTGTTGAGCAGCCACTGGACACCGCGCCAGGCACCCAGCGACGACCTGCCGTTGACCACGCTCAAGGTTGATTACCTGGGCAGCCTCAAGGCCACGCCGTTGCGTGCCACGGTCCTGGTGCTGCGCTATCAGCAACAAGAACGCACGCTGACCCTGGGTCAGCGCCTGGCCCCGGGCATCGTCTTGCAGGACATCGATGAACGCGGGCTGATTTTCGACAATCAAGGGCAGCGCGAGCGCTTGCCATGGCCGAATGAGCGACCGGTGATCGGCCTCAAGCGCAAGGAATGAACCGACGATGCACATGATCAATAAATGCCTGGGCCTGAGCGCACTGTGCCTGGCCTTGAGCGTGACCCCGGCCCACGCCGAAGAAGCGCCGGCCTTGTATGAAGTGAACTTCATCGACACCGAACTCACCGACTTCATCGACAGCGTATCGCGCATCACCAACACCACCTTCATCATCGACCCACGGGTCAAGGGCAAGGTCACGGTGCGCAGCCTGGATATGCTCGGCAGCGAGGCCATCTACGACATCTTCCTCGCCCAGTTGCGCGCCCAGGGTTTTGCTGCGGTCAACCTGCCCAATGGCAGCGTGAAGATCGTGCCGGACCAGGCCGCGCGCCTGGAGCCGGTACCGGTGGAGTCTGCGCGCCAGGCCGTGCAAGCCAACGATGGCATGGCCACCCGGGTATTCAGCGTGCGCAACGCCGCCAGTGAACAGATGCTCAATATCCTCAAGCCGCTGATTGACCCTCGGGTGGGAGTGATCAGCCCGTACCCGTCGGCCAACCTGTTGGTGATCACCGACTGGCGCAGCAACCTCGACCGTATCGACGCGCTGTTGCAGCAACTCGACCAGGTCAGCCAGGAACCCCTGGAAGTGCTGCCCCTGGTCAACGCCAGCGCCAACGACACCGCGCAATTGATGACCCGCCTGCTGGCGCGCGAGCAGGGCGCCGATGGCGCGCAGGTGGTTGCCGACCCGCGCAGCAATGCGTTGCTGGTGCGCGGCAGTGCCGACAGCCGCCAACGGGTGCGTGCGCTGCTCAAGCAATTGGATCAGCCGCAGACTGCCTTGCGTCCATCGAACACCGTGGTGATGTACCTGCGTCATGCCAATGCCGCCGAAGTGGTCAAGGTGTTGCGCGGCTTGAGCCAGCACACCCCTGGCGCCGGAGGCGAGGGGGTGCCCACGGAAGGCGCGCCCAAGCAGATGGCGGTCAGCGCCTCGGGGATTCGCATGGAGTCTGAGGAGGGCACCAACGCCGTGGTGATGGTCGGCCCGGACAGCGAAATCGCCGCCTACCGCACCATCGTCGAACAACTGGATATCCGCCGCGCCCAAGTGGTGGTGGAAGCAATCATCGCCGAAGTCTCCGACACCCGCGCCCAGGAGCTGGGCGTGCAATGGCTGTTTTTGGGCGACTCCTTTGGCGGCGGCGCGGTGAACTTCACCAACGGCGGGACGAGCATCGCCGGCCTGGCGGGCGCCGCTGCCAGCGGCGACACCGCAGGCCTGGGCAAGCTGTTGGCCAATGTGCCCGGCGCCACCGCAGGCTTTGGCAAGCTCAACGGCGGCGGGCTGAACTTCCTCGCACTGCTCAATGCGCTGAAGAGCGAAAGTGGCTTCAACCTGCTCTCGACCCCGACCCTGCTGACTCTGGACAACGCCGAAGCATCGATCCTGGTCGGCCAGGAAGTACCGTTTGTGACGGGCTCGGTAACGCAGAACAACACCAACCCCTACCAGACCATCGAGCGCAAGGAAGTGGGGATCAAGCTGCGGATCAAGCCGCAGATCAATATCGACAACACCGTGCGCCTGGACATTGTGCAAGAGGTCTCGTCGATTGCCGACAGCACCGGCGCCAGCGATGTGATCACCAACAAGCGCGAGATCAAGACCAAGGTCATGGTCGAAGACAACGGCCTGGTGGTGCTCGGCGGGCTGATCGGCGACGAGGCCAAGAACAGTGACCAGCGTGTGCCGTGGCTCGGCGATATCCCTGGGGTCGGGCGGCTGTTTCGCTCCAACGCCAGCCAGCGCACCAAGCAGAACCTGATGGTGTTCATCCGCCCGCGGATCATGCGCGACGGCGAGACCCTGGCCCAATTGAGCAGCGAGAAATACCGCAACCTCAAGGCCAACTCGAACCTGGCATTGCCCGCGATCTCCGATAACAACGCCTTGCTGCGCCTGTTCCCGGCCAGCCGCGAGCGCCTCGACGAGGGCGTGTGGTGAGTACGTTGTTGCCCTATCGACTGGCGCGCCAGGCGGGCCTGGCGCGGGCTCCGGGTGCGCAGGGCTGGACCCTGTGCCTGCGCGAGGATGTCGACACCGACGCCTTGCAGGAAGTATTGCGCGTGCATGGCCTGCCGACGCTGGTCGAGCACCTCGACCCGGCGCAATACGAACTGCGCCTGGGGGCCTTGTACCAGGCCGGCGAGTCGGCCACGGCGGCGTTGATCGAGGGCATCGGCGAGCAGGTCGATCTCGATAGCCTGATCAACGAACTGCCACGGATCGAAGACCTGTTGGAGAGTGACAACGAAGCGCCGGTGATCCGCCTGATCAACGGCCTGTTCGCCGAAGGCCTGCGCTTGCGCGCCTCGGATATCCATATCGAGACCTTCGAGCAGAGCCTGGTGGTGCGCCTGCGGGTGGACGGCCATCTGCGCGAAATCCTGCGCCCGCCACGGGCCTTGTCGGCCATGTTGGTGTCGCGGATCAAGGTCATGGCGCGCCTGGATATCGCTGAGAAGCGCCAGCCCCAGGACGGGCGCATCACCTTGCGCTCCGGCGGGCGCGAGGTGGATATCCGGGTCTCGACCTTGCCTGGCATCCACGGCGAGCGCGTGGTAATGCGCGTACTGGACAAACAGGCCAACCTGCTGGACCTGAACAACCTGGGCATGCCCGCTGCCGTCGAGCAGGCCCTGCGCGCCTGCCTGTCGCGGCCCAACGGGATCTTGCTGAGCACCGGGCCCACCGGCTCGGGCAAGACCACCACGCTGTATGCCAGCCTCAATGCGCTGAACGACGGCTCGTGCAACATCCTCACCGTCGAAGACCCGGTGGAATACGCGATTACCGGCATCGGCCAGACCGCGATCAACCCGCGCGCCGGCATGACTTTCGCCAGCGGCCTGCGGGCGATCCTGCGCCAGGACCCGGACGTGATCATGCTCGGCGAAATCCGTGACCAGGAGACCGCACAGATCGCCGTGCAGGCCAGCCTTACCGGGCACCTGGTGCTGTCGACGCTGCACACTAACAGCGCGGTGGGCGCGGTCACCCGGCTGCGCGACATGGGCATCGAACCGTTCCTGATCGCCTCCAGCCTCAAGGGCGTGATGGCCCAGCGTCTGGTGCGGCGCCTGTGCCATTGCGCAACGCCGGCGCCGTTGCAGGCCGCCGAGCGCCAGTTGTGGCCGGAGCTGGCGACGCTGGATCAGAGCTTTCACCCCCAGGGCTGCGACGACTGCCAGGGCAGTGGCTACCACGGGCGGATCGGCCTCTATGAATTCATCACCCTGGATGCCGGCTTGATCAGCCTGCTGTACGACGGCGCCAGCGAAGCGGCCATGCACGAATACCTCGCCGACAAGCGCCAGAGCCTGACCGCCATGGCCACCGAATGCCTGCGCCGTGGCGAAACCAGCCTGGAGCAGGTCCTGCGTGCGGCGCGCGACTGATGCCGACCTACCGTTACCAGGCGCTGGACCTGCGCGGCAATCGCCGCAAAGCCAGCATCCAGGCAGAAAGCGAGCGCCATGCCCGGCAACTGCTGCGCGAGCAGGGCCTGTTTGCCCGTGAGTTGCAGGTGCAGGGCGCAAGCCTGTCGAGCCCGCGCGGGCAACGCTTGAACCATGGACAGCTGTGCGAGTTGACCCGCCAGTTGGCCACGCTGTTGAGCGCTGGTATCCCCTTGGTGGATGCCTTGGCCACCCTGGAACGCCAGTTGGCGGAACCGGCGATTCGCAACCTGCTGGTGGCGGTGCGCGGTGCCCTGGGCGAAGGCTTGAGCCTGGCCCAGAGCCTGCGCCGCCAGGGTGGGCAGTTCAATACGCTGTATTGCGCACTGGTCGAGGCCGGCGAGCGCTCGGGCAAATTGGCGCCGGTGCTGGAGCGGTTGGCCGAGCACCTGGAACAGGTGCAGAAACAACGGCACAAGGCGCGCACGGCGTTGATCTACCCGGCGGTGTTGATCCTGGTGTCGCTGGCGGTGGTGATCGGCCTGATGACTTTTGTGGTGCCCAAGCTCACCGAGCAGTTCAGCCACACAGGGCAAAGCCTGCCGCTGATTACCCGGGTGCTGATCGGCGCCAGCGAGGGCCTGGTGATGCTCGGCCCGTGGTTGCTGGGGCTGGGCTTGCTGCTGGCGCTGGGCGCGCGGGTGTTGCTGCGCCAGGCGGTATGGCGTTTGCGTCGCGACAGCCTGGCGTTGCGCTTGCCACGCATTGGTGTGCTGCTGTCGGTGCTGGAAAGCGCGCGGGTCTCGCGCAGCCTGGCGATTCTGCTCGGCAGTGGCGTGCCGTTGCTCGAGTCCCTGGAGGTGGCCACCGCTACGGTCGGCAACCGGCAGATCCACCAGTCCCTGGTAGCGGTGCGTGAACAGGTCGAAGGCGGTGTGACCCTGTACCGCGCCCTCAGTGCCAGTGGGCATTTCCCGCCGATGCTACTGAACATGGTCGCCAGCGGCGAGGCCAGCGGCACCTTGCCCGACATGCTGGAGCGCGTCGCCGACAACCAGGAGCGTGGGTTTGCGCGCCAGGTCGACCTGCTGCTGGCGTTATTCGAACCCCTGATGATTCTGCTGATGGGCGCGGTGGTGCTGTTCATCGTGCTGGCGGTGCTGTTGCCGATCATGCAGCTCAATCAGGGCCTGAGCCTTTGAACAGACAACCTGAAAACGGAGAACATGAAATGGAAAAGCACGCCATGCCTGGCAATCGTGCGGTCAAGCGTCGCGAACGCGGCTTCACCCTGATGGAAATCATGGTGGTGATTTTTATCATCGGCCTGCTGATCGCGGTGGTCGCCCCCAGCGTGCTTGGCAGCCAGGACAAAGCCATGCGCCAGAAGGCCCTGGCCGACCTGGCGACCCTGGAGCAGGCACTGGACATGTACCGCCTCGACAACCTGCGGTTCCCCACCTCCGAGCAGGGTTTGCAGGCGCTGGTCAGCAAGCCGAGCCTGGAGCCCTTGCCGCGCAGTTGGCGTGCCGACGGCTACATCCGCCGCCTGCCCGAGGACCCATGGGGCAATGCCTATGGCTACCGCACGCCTGGGCAGCATGGGCGGGTGGATCTGTTCTCACTGGGAGCCGACGGCCAGCAAGGCGGCGAAGGCACCGATGCCGATATCGGTAACTGGGACCTCTAGGCATGCAGCGCAGTCGCGGGTTTTCGCTCCTGGAAATGCTGGTGGTGTTGTTGATCGTCGGCTTGTTCAGTGCCCTGGGGGTGGCCTATCTGGATGCCGGCCAGGCGCCGATGCGCCAGGCCCTGGCTCAACTGGCCAGCGAAGCGCGCAGCCAGGCCGCCCAGGCCCGGCATGCCGGGCAGTTGCTGGGCTTGCGCTGGAACGGTCGCAGCCCGGAGTTCGTGCGCTGGCAGGCCGGGCGCGCAGCGCCTGGGTGGCAGGTCCAAGCGTCGCGCGGCGCACCCTGGCCAGCCGGCTTGCAACCTGACTGGCCGGTGAGCCGCGAGCCCCAGGTGATGTTCACCCCGTCGGGGCTGGCCCGCCCGGTATCACTGACCTGGCGCTGGGCCGAGGGCCGCGAGCGCTGGCAATGGCAAGCGGACAACACCTTGCATATCGCGACCCTGCCATGAAGCGCCAGCGTGGTTTTACCTTGCTTGAAGTCATGGTCGCCCTGGGGATTGCCGCGTTGATGGCGGTGATGGTCAGCCAGCTGTTGCGCCAGCGCATCGCTACCCACCAGGCCGTGGCGCAACATCGCCTCGGCAGTTTGTGCGCACGGGAGCTGGAAACGCGGTTTGGCGTGGAGCAGTACTGGCCGCAGATCAATGCAGTGAGCGGCGAGTTGCGCCAGGGGAATGCCACCTGTCATTGGCAACTGACCCTGGGCAATACCGGGGTCAATCGCTTGCGCCGGGGTGAGTTGAGCTTATTTGCCGATCCCCAGCAGCGTCAGCCCCTGGGTCAGTTCAGCCTGTTCCTGGTGCGTCCATGAAGGCGGCGCAGCGCGGCTTGACCCTCATCGAGCTATTGGTGGCGATGGCCCTCACGGCGGTGGTCGGGGTGTTGCTGGCGGCCTTGGTCAATGGCTGGGTCAAAGTGCGTGAGCGTCTGGAGGAGCCGGGCAGCGAACCTCAGGTATTGGAGTTCTGCATGGCCCTGGAGCGCCGCTTCGACGCCTTGGTGTTGCGCCAGTTGTACGAGCAGCGCTTGCCCCTGGACCTGGCCTGGCTGGAGTGGCAGCCGAGCCTTGGGCAACTGCAGTGGGTGGCCCTGGGCGCCTGGCCGCCGGCCGAGGGCGCGTCGCGCGTGCAACGCCAGCGCCTGCTGTTCGATGCGCGCCAGCAGCGCTTGAACCTGCTGGTCTCGGCCGACCTGTACGCCGCCGACAAGCCGCGCTGGGAACTCAAGGCGTCATTGGCGCCGGTCGAGCGCGCCACATTCAGTTTTTACCAGGGCACGCGCTGGCTGGCCTTTCCTTCTACTGTTGCCGCCCAGCCCAATCGCGGCGTGCGGATCGAGTTCGAGCACCATGGAGCCCCTTATGTCTGTACTTTCGCCTTGCCCGATACCCAGCCATGAGCCGGAGCGCAGGCATGTTTGAGCGTCTGCGGGCCAAGCCACGGGAATGGTTGCTGGTGCGCCCGCCGGCCACCGCCGAGGGCCGTTGGCAGTGGTTGCACTACAGCGCGCAACAGGCTTGCGCAAGCGGCACCTGGCCGCCACCGTCCGCACTGCTGCAACTGCCGGGCGCCTTGATTATTCCAGCGCTCGATTGCAGCCATTTCTGCCTGCCGGCGCCGCCGGGGCTCAAGCGTCACGAATGGCCGCAATTGTTTGAAGAATATGCGCAGCAGCCCGCCGAAGCGTTGCTGGTCAGTTGCCTGTCCCGCGAGGCCGGGCAGTTGGAGTTGTTGGTGATGCATCGCGAGCAGGTCCAGCAATGGCTGGCCGAGTGTGCTGCGCTTGGGCTGCACATCACCCATGGCTGGGCGGATTTGCAGTTGTTGCCGCCAGCAGAGCCAGGGCAGGTAGTGGAGTGGCGGCGCGAATCGGTGCGCTACCTCAAGGCGCATTCCCGGCAATGGTTGGTGTGGCCGCCGGTATTGGGTGAGCGCCTGCCCCAGGCCTGGCGCGACCTGCCTGGCGAGACCCAAGAGGGCGACTGGCCGTCACGCCTGGCGCGCCTGGAGCAGTTGCCCAGTGTGCTGGAAGGCACGCGGGGGCCGCGCACACGGGTGACTCGAGCGCCACTGATGAGCGGCGTACAGCGCCGCTTGCTGCTGGCTTGCGTGGCGCTGGCGGCGTGTTGGGGCGCGGTGTATCTGGTGCAGAGCCTGCGCCAGGTCGACGTTTGGAAAGCCCAGGTCCGGGCGCTGGCCGGGCCTGCCAACAACCCGCAACAGGCGCGCGTGGCGCTGGCGCGGGTGCAGGGCGAGGCGAGCGACTGGCAGGTGCGCCAGCAACAGATCGTCGCCCTGGAGCAGGCGCTCTCCGGCTGGCTGCAACAGCAGCCAGGCTGGTCGGTGTCGCGCATCGAGTTTGACGGCAGCCGTTGGCGCCTGGCCTTGCGCGGCAATGGCCCCCGGCCGCTGCCCGGCGAATGGCAGGCCATGGCCCAGGCTGCCGGCGCGCAATGGACTGACGAGGCGCAAAGTGTCGCCGGTCAATTGCACCTGAGTTTTGATCTGGGAGAACAACCATGAAAGCCCGGATGCTGGAGTACCTGGCCCACTTCAACCAACTGCCGCCCAAGCGCCGCTATGGCCTGTTGGCTGGCTGGTCGACCGTCGTGCTGTTGCTGCTGGTGCTGTTGACCCGGCCGCTGCTGGCGGCCTGGCAGGATGCACGCCAGTGGCAGGCGTTGGCGCAACAGGCCGGCGCACTGGTACCGCCGGCGGCGTTTTCCAACGAACAGTGGCAGGCCCTGGCGGTGTCGCGCCAATGGGTGCTGACCCGCGTTGAACAGCAAGGCGATCGCTGGCAATTGCAAGGCGAGCTGCCGGGGCCCCAGGCCCTGCAACTGCTGCTGCGGACGGTGCAGGAGCAGGGTGGGCGACCCGTGCAGTGGCGCCTGGAGCAGGGTGGCGGCAAGGGCTATGCCTTCAGCCTGGAAGTGGCGGCGCGGCCATGAGTCGCGCGGTGATCCTGTGGGCGATTGTGGTGTTCAGCCTGACCGTGCTGCTGGCGCTGCCGGCCGCCTTCGTTGCCCGCCAGCTGCCCTGGCCGACCGGCTGGCAGCCCAGCGGCGTCGTGGGCAGCCTGTGGACTGGCCGCGCAGCGCGCGTCGGTGCCCTGGCGCCGGTGGACTGGAAGATCCGTCCGTGGGCGGCGCAGGTGAACCTGGGCTTTGCGCAACGCATCTGGGAGCTGTCGATCCATGGCTGGCCGTGGAACTGGCAGGCGCAACTGGCCCCGCGTGCGGTCAGCGCCTTGCCGGCACCGATGTTCGTGCTGGACGGGCGTTGGGACGGGCGATTGCAGGTCAATGGCGCGGGCATGAGTTGCCTTCAGACCGAAGGCGAATTGCTGGGGCACGACCTGGCGCTGTTGAGCCCGTGGCTGGTCAAGCTGGGCAATACCCGGATCGAGTTGCAGTGCCGGGATGGCCTGCGATTGCTGGCGGACCTGCAATTGGCGGCCGAGCACCATTTCAAGATCCAAGTCGACTCCCAGCGCGTGCAGGTGGACGGGCAGATTGAACCGGGGGCCGCCGTGACCCCGTTGCTGGTGCAGGCGCGGTGGCTGCAACCGGCGGCGCAAAGCTTCAGCAAGGTGCTGGGTAAACCGTTAGTCCAGTAGGCGCCGTTTTGCCGGGACTCAAGCCGACCTTTGGCTACATCGCCACGTGGCCCAGGCGGTAGGGCGCCTGGTGCAGTTGGGCGTGCATGTCGAGGCCGACCCACTGGAGTTGTGCAAAACCGTGGTCTACGCTGGGGCCTTGGATTTGGCAGCGCAACTTTGCAGTGAGCAGAAGGGGTTGCTGGATCCGGGTCTGCTGCGTTTCACCGAGCAGTGCCAGCACACGACCCTGGCGCCCTTTGTAAAAAACACGGAAGAACATTAAACCCATGAACAGTCCTGTTTCCCTTGCCCGGTTGAGCGACATCCAAGCCTTCGAGCAACAATACCCGTTGGCCGAGCGCGACTTGCCTGGCAGTACCTATGAGTTGTTGCAGCGTGCCGCCGAACGCTTTGCCGATCTGCCAGCCTTGTGTTTTCTACCGACGGGCAGCATCGAGGATCAGCCCTGGCGCATCAGCTATGCCGAGCTTTTTGCCAAGGTCACACAAACCGCCAACGCCTTGCATCGTCTGGGCTTGCGCCCGGGCCAGGCGGTATCTTTCCTGCTGCCTAACCTGCCCCAGACGCACTTTGTGATTTGGGGTGCAGAGGCGGCGGGGATCGTCAATGCGATCAACCCGTTGCTTGAGCCTGAGCACATTGCAGAGCTGATCCGTGCTTCCAATACCTCGGTGCTGGTCACACTGGCACCGTTCCCCGGTACCGACCTATGGCAGAAAGTGGCAGCCCTGGCAGACTTTTTGCCACAGATGCCCACGATTGTGACGGTCGACCTCGCCAACCTGTTGCCGGAGCCGCAACGCAGCGCTGTAAGAGCCCAGCGACCACCGATGCCCGCAGGCGTCCTGGACTTCGATGAACTGCTAGCCGCCGCCCCGGCCGATCACCTGGAAAGCGGGCGGGTTATCCAGCCGGACGACATCGCCTCCTACTTTCACACGGGCGGCACCACTGGCACCCCGAAACTGGCCCCCCACAGCCACTTCAACGAAGTGGCGATGGCCAAGATCATTGGCTTGCATGGGCGCTATGTACCGGACGACGTGCTGCTATGCGGGTTACCGCTGTTTCACGTCAACGGGGTGATGGTCACCGGTCTCGCCGCATTCCATTACGGAGCCCAGGTGTTGCTGGCCGGGCCCCAGGGTTACCGTAACCCGGCCTTGATCAAGGACTTCTGGAAGCTGGTGGAGCGCTACCGGGTCAGCAGTTTCAGTGGGGTGCCCACCATTTATGCGGCACTGCTGCAGATCCCAAATGACGGTGTCGATGTTTCCAGCCTGCGCTTTGCGCTCTGCGGTGCAGCGCCAATGCCGGTGGAACTGATCCGCCAGTTCGAAGCCCGCACGGGGCTGCGCATCATCGAAGGTTATGGCTTGACCGAAGGCACCTGCGCCACAGCCTGCAACCCTTATGAGGGCGAGCGCCGGCCCGGTTCCATTGGCCTGCGCCTGCCGTATTGCCAGGTCAAGATCGTGGTGCTCGACAGCGCCGGCAATTATTGGCGTGACGCCGCGACCGATGAGCCGGGGACCCTGTGCCTGCGCGGCCCGACGGTGTTCAAGGGCTATCTGCAAGCGGACAAGAACACAGGTATCTGGCTGGATGGTGACTGGTTCAATACCGGCGACCTGGGGCGCATCGATGCCGATGGCTATATCTGGCTGACCGGTCGCAGCAAGGATCTGATTATTCGCGGTGGCCATAATATCGACCCGCAGATGATCGAAGAGGCGCTGCATCGCCATCCGTGCGTAGCGCTGGCCGCCGCAGTCGGCAAGCCGGATATCAGGGCCGGGGAACTGCCGGTGGTGTATGTGCAGCTCAAGGCCGGCGAGCACGCTAGCGAGGCCCAGTTGCTGGAGCACGCCACACAGCACATTCATGAACGTGCGGCGGTGCCCAAGAACATCTGGTTGGTGGAGCAGATTCCGCTGACCGCCGTGGGCAAGACCTTCAAGCCCGCTTTGCGCCTGGATGCGATCCGGCGGGTGTTCGAAGATGAGGTGTGGCAGGTCGCGGCGGCAAGCCGGGTGGAAGCCCACAGTGACGAGCGCCACGGGCAGCGCGTGGATATTCATGTGCCAAACCTTAGCGCGATCCAGCGCGAGCAATTGGATCAGCGCCTGGGCGGGTTTGCCGTGCGTTATGTGGTGCATTGCGCATAGGGCGGTTATCGGGCTGTTCGAAGCGCAAAAGTTGTCTATCGTCTATGGGCAGGCAGTCGCGCACCTGCGTGTGCGTCGTGTGGTTTTCGGTGCGGGTTGTTAGGGCGCCCTGGCGCCTGGAGCGCTATGGAAAAGCTCAACGTTGGCCCCAAGTCGTCGCTGGAAGGCAAGGTTTCCAATCTCTCTACCGCACGGGCTTATCTGCTCGCCTGTTCACTGCTGCTACTGGCCATGTTTTTGTTGGTCGGGGTGCTGCTGGTGTCCATCGCCGATCATCTGAATCAGGATGCCAGCGAGCACAGCCGGATCGATATCGAAAACGCCTTGCTGTCGGTTGAGCGCATCGCCGCCTCTACGGTCAAGGACTACGCGTTTTGGGGGGACGCCTACACACACCTGCATCAGCAGGTGGATGTGGATTGGGCGTTTGGGCGGCAAAACCTGGGTTCGACGCTGTTTGCCGACCTGGGTTTCGAGGGGGTGTTTGTTGTCGATCCAGCCGGGCGCACGGTGTATTCGGTGGTTGACGGCCAGTTGCAGGCCGTTGCCGTGCAGGATTGGCTGCACATACCCATCGAGCCCCTGCTGGCCCAGGCCCGGCAGGCTGCCGCCAACAGCCAATCGGTGACCCGGCTGGTAAAGGCCGACGGGACACCTGCGGTGTTGGCCGCCGCAGCGCTGACGCCGGGCACCGATCCGAGCGTGAAGGCCGATAGCGGCCCGGCCTCTGTGCTGATCTTCATTGCCAAGCTGGCGCCGCAACGCTTGGCCGCATTGGGCCAGGACTTTGGTGTGCAGGGTCTGCAGGTTGCCCCGGCTGGCAGGGTAGCGGCGGGCGCACCGAGCCTGAGCCTGCGGGACAACGCCGGCGTTGTGCAATGGACCTCGGACGACCCGGGGCACCAGTTGCTGGTGCTGGTCGTGCCGCTGGTCACGTTCGCCGGCCTGATCTTCGCCCTGATGGCCTGGGTTATCCAGCGCCGCAGCACCGCCGCCGCGCGGATCATGGACAGTAACTACGCCACCCTGCAAGCCAGTCGCGCGGCGCTGGTGGTCAGCGAGGAGCGCTTTCGCGATGTGGCCGAAGCGGCCTCCGACTGGATCTGGGAAGTGGATACCCACTTGCGGTTTACCTACCTGTCGGAGCGTTTCGACGTGATCACCGGCCTCAAAGGGGCCAACTGCCTGGGGACGGCGGCGGATGAGCTGCTGGCCTCGGATCAGGGCCTGTTGTCCAGCTGGTTCAAGGACCACGCCCATCGCCCGAATGCCATCGTGCAGTGCAACTACCTGTCGGGTGAAGGCGAGCCGCGTATCTGCCGGTTGTCGGTGCGCGAGATCCCCGGCCAGGGCTATCGGGGCACCGCCAGTGACATCACCGAAGAGGTCGAGGCCCGGCGGCGTATCGAGTACCTGTCGCAACACGATGCCTTGACGGGCCTGGCCAACCGTACGCGCATGCAGGAATTTCTCGAGGGCAAGCTCAAGGCGGTGCCGACCCTGGAAAGGCCGTTGGTGATGCTCAGTATCGACCTTGACCGCTTCAAGCCGGTCAATGACCTGCTGGGCCACGCCGCTGGCGATGAGGTGCTTAACCAGGTGTCCCGGCGCTTGCAGGGCTGCCTGCGCGGTGACGACCTGGTGGCGCGCATCGGGGGCGATGAATTTATGTTGGTGGTGGCGGGCATGAGCTCGCAGTTGGAGGTGGAAGGCCTCTGCCGGCGGCTGATCGACTGTATCGAGCTACCGTTTCATATCACCGAGCATGAAGTGTTTATCAGCGCCAGCATCGGCATTGCCATGGCGCCGGCGGATGCGACCCTGGCCGAAGAGCTGCTGCGCTACGCCGATATCGCGCTCTACGAAGCCAAGGAAAGCGGGCGCAATACCTGGCGTTTTTATGCGGGCGACATGAACGCACGCATTATCGAGCGGCGCCAGCTGGAAGCCGATCTGCGCCATGCGATCAAGAACGGCGAACTGCGCCTGGATTTCCAGCCGCGCTACCGTATCGAAGGCAAGCGCCTGGCCGGCGCCGAGGCCTTGGTGCGCTGGCAGCATCCGCGGCGCGGGCTGCTGGGTCCTGATGTGTTTATTCCTATCGCCGAAGAAACCGGGCTGATCCTGCCATTGAGCAACTGGGTGCTGCACGCGGCCTGCCAGGCGGCCGCTGGCTGGCCTGACGATGTGATGATTTCGGTCAACCTGTCCTCCACCGAGTTCCAGCGCGGGCACTTGGTGGCGCGAGTCAAGGCGGTGCTGGTGGAGACGGGCTTGAACCCGGCGCGACTGGAGTTGGAGTTGACCGAAAGTGTGATGCTCAACGACGAAAAGGTCGCCTTGAGCACCATGCAAGGCCTCAAGGCCCTGGGTGTGCGCCTGCTGATGGACGACTTTGGCACCGGCTATTCGTCGTTGAGCTATCTGCGTTCATTCCCCTTCGACGGGCTGAAGATCGACCGCAGCTTTGTTGGTGGCCTGACCGCCAGCGGTGGCGATCAATCGATCATCCAGGCGATTGTCGGCCTGGGCCGCGCGCTCTCGCTGACGGTGACCGCCGAAGGCGTGGAAACCATCGACCAGCTCAAGGCACTGAAGGATGTGCAGTGCGATGAGGCGCAGGGTTTTTACCTCAGCGTGCCGGTGAATGCCCAGGCAATCAGTGCGTTGATCACCGGCCGCACTGACTAGCAGCCCCTTGCCCTGCTTGCACTGACCGCATATAGATAATATGTTAACAATATAACTATAAACGGTCTGTGGGAGGGGGTATGCCTGCCTTGTTGAACCCTTGCGTTGAGTTCGCCAACTGGAATCGTGACTTGCGTGCGGTATGCGGCAATTTCAGCACCGCACGTTCAGATCGACACAGTCTGTTCATTGGCAGCGTCCACGGCCAGGACGTGTGTGGCCTGGAGTTGGCACATATCCGCACCAATGCCGGGCTGATCAGCCGCCAGCACACCCACGGCGATGGGGACGATGACCGCCACTGTTTTCTGATCCTGCAGGGCAGCGGCCATCAGCGCATCCGCCAGCAGCACCGGGTAATCGATCTGGGGCCGGACGATATCGCCCTGGTGGACTCGGCCCAGGCCTTCGAGATCGAGCCCCAGGGGCTGGTGCAAAATACCTCGGTGCATCTGTCGCGCGCCGAGGTCGCCCGGCAATTCGGCCAGCAGCGGCTGTTTGGCAAGCTGGCGCGCAATAGCGTCGCCACCCATACGATTCGTGCACTGGTGCGCTCCCTGGAGGACGCGCAACTGAGTGAAGGTTATGGCGGCGAGAACGATGGCTCGGCCGTAGAGCAGGCCTTGATCGGCCTGGCGGCTGCCGGCCTGGACGAGCGCGCCGAGGGCCAGCCGGGCTTTGCCTGCGTGGGCCATAACGATATTTATGGCCTGGCCACGCGCCTGGTGGAAGCCTCCCTGCAAGAGACCGACCTTGGCCCCGAATACCTGGCGCGGCACCTGAATGTCTCGGTGCGCCAGCTTTACCGGTTGTTCGAGCAGCGCCATGAAAGTATTGCGCGCTACATCCAGCAACGCCGCCTGGAGCGGGTGGCACAGGACCTGCGCGCCCGCGATTTGCGACATGAATCCATCACCCAGATCGCCTTCAAGTGGGGGTTTGTCGACGCCGCGCATTTCAGTCGGGCGTTCAAGCGGCATTTCCAACATGCGCCCCGGGACTTTCGCCAGCAGCCGGCATAGGCAGCGCCTTGGCAGGGAATGCCAAGGGCTTTGGCAGCCTCAGTCAAGTGGGCGGGCGTGGCAGGCCCTCTAATAGAGTGGCCAGATCCGATTAATGTTGGAGAACAATAACAATGAAAATACGCAGCCTGCGCCTAGGCATGCCTTTGCTGGCGACCGCGTTCGCCACCCTGGCCCTGGCCGGCCCGGCCCAGGTCGATGGGCCGCGCATCATCGCCGCCGACCGTGAGCCTGGTAACTGGATGAGCCACGGCCGCACCTACGATGAGCAACGCTACAGCCCGTTGGACCGCGTGAATGCCGGTAATGTCGGGCAGTTGGGCATGGCCTGGACCACCAAGCTGGATATCGACAGCGGCACCGAGGCCACGCCGCTGGTGGTCGACGGGGTGATGTACACCACGGGGGCCTTCAGCATCGTTTATGCGATCAATGCCGCCACCGGCGAGTTGCTGTGGAAGTACGATCCGAAAGTACCCGCCGAAAACCTCAGCCAAGGCTGCTGCGGCCCGGTCAATCGCGGCGTGGCAGTGTGGCAGGGCAAGGTCTATGTGGGCAGTTTCGATGGGCGCCTGATTGCGCTGGATGCGGGCACTGGCCAGCCGGCGTGGAGCGTCGACACCATCATCGATCGCAGCAAAAGCTACTCCATCACCGGCGCGCCGCGCATCGTCAAGGGCAAGGTATTGATCGGCAACGGCGGCGCCGAATTCGGTGTGCGCGGCTACGTCACCGCCTACGACGCCGATACCGGCAAGCAAGTGTGGCGCTTCTACACTGTGCCGGGCGACCCCAAGCTGCCAGCGGAAAATGCGGCGATGGCCAAGGCCATGAGCACCTGGGATGGCGACGGTTGGGTCAAGTGGGGCGGTGGTGGCACAGTCTGGGACTCGATGGCCTACGACCCGCAACTGGACCTGCTCTACGTGGGGACTGGCAATGGCTCGCCGTGGAACTATCGGTTTCGCAGCAATGGCAAGGGCGACAACCTGTATGTGTCGTCGATCCTGGCGCTGCGCCCGGATACCGGCGAGTACGTCTGGCACTATCAGGTCACCCCGCAGGACCAGTGGGACTTCACCGCGACCCAGCACATGATCCTCGCCGATATCCAGATTGAGGGCAGCGTGCGCAAGGTGATCATGCAGGCGCCGAAAAACGGCTTCTTCTATGTCCTGGATCGCACCAACGGCAAACTGCTGTCGGCGAAGAACTTCGTGCCCGTGAATTGGGCCAGTGGTATCGACCTGCAAACCGGGCGGCCGATCCTTACCGGCGCAGCGGACTATTCCAAGGAGCCGAAGGTGGTGCAGCCGAGTTTCCTCGGCGGGCACAATTGGCACCCCATGTCCTACAGTCCGAAGACCGGCTACGTGTACATTCCGGCGCAGTACACCCTGGCCGAATTGAAGGCGGCCAAGGCCCCGCAGTTCTTGCCGAATAAATCGGTGGTCAACTTTGGCCTGGATGTGCCGGACCTGCCGGAAGACCCGAAAGCCCTCAACCAGATCCGTGATGCCTGGAGCGGTGAGCTGATTGCCTGGGATCCGGTCAAGCAAGAAGCTGCCTGGAAGCAACCCTACGTCAGCGCCGGCAACGGCGGCACCCTCGCCACGGCTGGCAACCTGGTGTTCCAGGGCACGGCCGATGGGCGGGTGGTGGCCTACCGCGCCGATACCGGCAAGCCACTGTGGGAGCACCGGGCCAACTCCGGTGTGATGGCGGGGCCGGTTACCTATACGGTCAACGGCGAGCAGTACGTGGCGTTTTCCGTGGGTTGGGGCGGGATCCTGCCGCTGTTGACCGGCCCGCTGACCAACAAGGGCAAGGTGCGGGCCGAGTCGCGGGTGATTGCCTTCAAACTGGGTGCCACAGGCCAGCTGCCACCGCCCAAGGCCGCGCCAGTGCTGCCGACTACCCGCCAGGTACTCACGGCGACACCGGCGCAACTGGCCCAGGCCCGTGACATGTTCAACGGCCTGTGCGCCGGCTGCCATGGCCTGAACGCGATCAGCGGCGGGGTGGTGCCAGACCTGCGCTACCTGGATGACAACAAGCATGCGGCATTTCCAGCCTTTGTCAGCGGCGCGTTGATCAATAAAGGCATGCCGAACTTCTCCGACATTTTGCAGCGCGAAGACATGGAGTTGCTGCGCCAATACCTGGTCAAGCGTACCCAGGATCTGCAGGCCGATCTCAGCGCCGCTCACTGATCCCGTTTATCTCATGTGTGCCAGGCGACGCCTTTGGGCGGCGCCATGGCCGAGTGTTGCCTCCAATAACAATAACGGTACTTGCCATGAAAACACTTAGCATCCTGACCCTGCTCTTGAGCCTGGTTCCCTTGGCCCACGCCGACGTCAAGCCGGACCCCGGCGACTACACGGCCTTGCCCCAAGGCACCGATGTGGTGGTGCTGTACCAGCAGAACCCGCGGGGTGACAAGGTTTACTCCGGCGGCAAGAAAGTCGCCGACAACCTTGACTTGGACATGACCGTGGGCGTGTTGCGCCTGATCCACTTCACCGAGTTCTTCAACACCGGCCTGACCTGGGACCCGCAGATCGTGATTCCCTTCGGCTACCAGAAGATCGGCGCCAGCGACAGCAAGAACTCGGGGTTGGGCGACATCACGTTTGGCGGCACGGTGTGGACCATCGCGGACCTGGCCAATAACGAACATCTGGGTTGGTCGGCGTTTGTCACCGCGCCCACGGGCAGCGACAAGAACCAGGGATTTGCCCTGAGCAGCAACCGTTGGGCCCTGGATTTCCAGGTGGGCTACATCAAGGGGCTGACCGACAAAATCACCTGGGATGTGATTGCCGAGACCGAGTTCTACGGCGAGCAGCGCGCCACCGATGCCAAGAAGGACCCGCTGCTGCAACTGCACAACCACCTGCGCTACAACTTCACCCCCGAGACATATGCGGCTGTGTCCTATCGCCACAATTGGGGCGCACGCGAGACGCTGGACCATCAAACCCTGGCCACTAGCCGCAGCAATGGCACGCTGGGCTTTACCGTGGCCACGATGTTGGGCAAGCAAGTACAGGTATTAGGGCAACTGATGCATGACACATCAGTGCGCGAAGGGGTGAAGATCGATAATTCGCTGCAGTTTCGCCTGGCGTATTTCTACTGACACCGGGGCCTTATTGTTGGGAGAGGATGCTCTCAAGCAACCCTGGAAATCGCTCAGCCAACACATCGGCCCGCAACGAGTTCATATGGGTGGTGCCCACGCTACGCGTATGCACCAGCCCGGCGTCACGCAAAACCCGGAAGTGGTGAGACATGCTGGACTTCGGCCGCCCGCCGTCCAGCTCGCCGCAACTGGCTTCTTCCACCCCGGCCAGGCAGCGCACGATGTCCAGGCGCACAGGGTCACTCAACGCGTAGAGCAGGCGTTCAAGGGTCAGGTCTTCGGGGGAGGGGTGTTTAAAGGCTCGCATGAAGCGAATGATAACAGGGCTGGCATTGATTACCATAGTTCGATTAAGATCGAACTATCGAATCAAACGTTACCCTCGTTTCAGGAGTTTTTCATGTCTGCATTATTCGAACCCTTCACGCTCAAAGACGTTACGTTGCGCAATCGCATCGCCATTCCGCCAATGTGCCAATACATGGCCGAAGACGGCCTGGTCAACGACTGGCATCACGTCCACCTTGCCGGTTTGGCCCGGGGCGGCGCCGGCCTGGTGGTGGTCGAGGCGACCGCCGTGGCCCCTGAAGGTCGGATCACTCCAGGTTGCGCGGGGATCTGGAGCGATGCCCATGCCCAAGCCTTTGTGCCCATGGTGCAAGCGATCAAGGCGGCAGGCTCGGTGCCCGGCATCCAGATCGCCCACGCCGGGCGCAAGGCCAGCGCCAATCGCCCATGGGAAGGTGACGACCATATCCCCGCAGACGACGCCCGTGGCTGGCAAACCCTGGCACCTTCGGCCATCGCGTTTGGTGCCAACCTGCCGAAAGTCCCCCAGGCCATGACCCTGGAAGACATCGCCCGGGTACAGCAAGACTTCGTCGATGCCGCACGCCGTGCCCGTGACGCTGGCTTTGAGTGGATCGAACTGCATTTCGCCCACGGTTACCTGGGCCAGAGCTTCTTTTCCGAGCACTCCAACCAGCGCACCGATGCCTACGGCGGCAGCCTCGACAACCGCAGCCGCTTCATGCTGGAAACCCTGGCGGCCGTGCGTGCAGTCTGGCCGGAAAACCTGCCGTTGACCGCGCGTTTCGGGGTTATCGAATATGACGGGCGCGACGAACAGACCCTGGAAGAATCCATTCAATTGGCCCGTCGTTTCAAAGATGGCGGCCTGGATCTGTTGAGCGTCAGCGTTGGCTTCACCATCCCCGACACCAATATCCCCTGGGGCCCGGCGTTCATGGGCCCAATCGCCGAGCGCGTGCGCCGCGAAGCCGGTCTGCCGGTCACCTCGGCGTGGGGTTTTGGTACGCCGCAGTTGGCCGAAGGAGCGCTACAGGCTGGACATCTGGACCTGGTCTCCGTGGGCCGTGCGCACCTGGCCGACCCACACTGGGCGTACTTTGCCGCCAAGGAACTGGGGGTGGACAAGGCCTCCTGGACCCTGCCGGCGCCTTACGCGCATTGGCTTGAGCGCTATCGCTAAGCTGTAGGAGCTGGCTTGCCGGCGATGGTCGTCAACGATATCACTGGGCACCAGGATGAATGCGGTGCCTGGTTTTTTTCGCCGGCAAGCCAGCTCCTACAATAACTACGGTTTCAAATTTCGCATTGACGCGAAGGATGTCGCTAGCCGGCGGTAAATCAGATCATCGTCCAGATCGATATCTCCATCGCCGTCGGCATCTTTTCGACTTGTGGCGATAATGCTGCGGTAACTCCAATATTGATCTGGATTTGCCGCGGTCACCGTAAAGTCAGGCCGGGTAAGGTCTCGGTTGCCTTTATTAAAGTGCATGATGTTGACATCTTTTACGTTACTGGCATCAAAGGCAATCAAGATACGGTCAAACAGTCGCTTGCCCTCATGGAATGGGCTCAATGTGACCATCTGCGTTACAAAATTGGCGGCATTTATGTAATAGCTTCTATCCTCGTCGTCATGTTTTCCGTCGCCATCTGCATCATTGGTCCCGCCAACCGCGTCGTACTTCCAGTTGTCATTACTCGAATAGATCACTACGCGGGCATTGGGGGCATCCGAGTTATAATTGCCTTCGTCATAGCGAGACATTACAACTTCAGGGTTGCCAGCACCGTCCATATCTCTGAATTCATAAAGTTGTTTGTGGTTCATCTCAGCACCCAATCTTTTAAGTAACTGTCGATGCCAAGCTAAGGCTGGTGTGCCTTAAACGTCTACTGTCATATTTCACAGGTGTCTGCTTATCCAGTGACCTTTCATGACGGCCATGAAAAGTACAATCTTCCATCCGGAACGTGCATTTTGCGCTGCGACCAAGCGCCACATACTGGTCGCGTCGTTACGAACGTTCCCGGTTGTTTTAAGCCTCCTGTCCCGTGAGCGGGGTGCAGGCTGGCCAGGAATGGGCATATCCAATAATAAAGAGAGCACCCATGAAAAAGCCAAATCCTCTGTTGGAAGACCTCAAGTCGGTCTTGCCCACCATTGCTGCCAATGCCTTCACCGCCGAGCATGATCGGAGCGTGCCTGCCGAGAACATCGCGTTGCTCAAGGGGATCGGCATGCATCGCGCGTTTTTGCCAAAAAAATACGGTGGCATGGAAATTTCACTGCCGCAGTTTGCCCAGTGCATCGCGCTGTTGGCCGGCGCTTGCGCGAGCACCGCGTGGGCGATGAGCTTGCTGTGTACTCACAGCCATCAGATGGCAATGTTTGCGGCAAAGTTGCAGGACGAGGTCTGGGGCACAGACCCCGACGCAACCGCCAGCAGCAGTATCGCGCCGTTCGGTCGTACCGAAGAAGTGCAAGGTGGCGTGACCTTCAGCGGCGAGATGGGCTGGAGTTCGGGGTGTGACCATGCCGAGTGGGCGATCATGGGCTTTCGTCGCAAAAATGCCCAAGGCACCCAGGATTATTGCTTCGCCGTGCTGCCGCGCAGTGACTACACGATTCGTGACGACTGGTTTGCCGTGGGCATGCGTGGCAGCGGCAGCAAGACCTTGATCGTCGACCAGGCCTTCGTCCCCGAGCACCGTATCCAGAAGGCCAGGGACATGATGGAAGGCCAGTCGGCCGGCTTTGGCCTGTACCCCGACAGCAGGATTTTCTTCGCCCCGTACCGTCCGTATTTTGCCAGCGGCTTCTCTACCGTCAGCCTGGGGATCGCCGAGCGCATGCTCGAGGTGTTCCGCGAAAAAACCAAAAACCGTGTGCGTGCCTACACGGGTGCGGCGGTCGGCGCAGCGACCCCTGCACTGATGCGCCTGGCCGAGTCTACCCACCAGGTGGCCGCTGCCCGGGCGTTGCTGGAAAAGAGCTGGGAGGAGATCGCCGAGCACAGCGAACGCCACGAGTACCCGAGTCGCGGCACCCTGGCGTTCTGGCGGACCAACCAGGGCTACGCCACCAAAATGTGCATCCAGGCGGTGGACCGGTTGATGGAGGCGGCAGGCGGTGGCGCCTGGTTTGAATCCAACGAGTTGCAACGGTTGTTCCGCGACGCTCATCTCACCGGGGCGCATGCCTATACCGACTACGACGTTTGCGCACAGATCCTGGGGCGTGAACTGATGGGCCTGGAGCCGGACCCGACAATGGTCTGACCGACCACTCTTTACCTATAAGAACAATCAGGGCAGGGCCATCGGCCTGCCCGGGAGTCTTGCATGTCTATTGAAAATCCAAGCAGCGCATTCGATACCCGCGCGTTTCGCCGCGCCCTGGGCAATTTCGCCACCGGTGTCACGGTGGTTACGGCGGCTGATGCCAGCGGGCGCAAAGTCGGTGTGACCGCCAACAGCTTCAACTCGGTGTCCCTGGACCCGCCGCTGATCCTGTGGAGCATCGATAAACGCTCGACCAGCCACGAAGTGTTCGAGACTGCCAGCCACTTTGCGGTGAACGTGCTGGCCGCCGATCAGATCGACTTGTCCAACAACTTCGCCCGGCCCAAGGAGGATCGCTTTGCCGAAGTCGAGTACCAGGCCGGCGAGGGCGGCGCGCCGATTCTGGCTGACTGCTCGGCACGCTTTGAGTGTGAGAAGTACCAGCAGGTAGACGGGGGTGACCACTGGATCATGATTGGCAAAGTGGTCGCGTTCGACGACTGTGGTCGCTCGCCCCTGCTGTATCACCAGGGCGCCTATTCCATGGTGCTGCCGCACACCCGCATGACCAAGCGCGAGGAAGGCCAGGCACCGAGCAGTCATTTCCAGGGCCGCCTGAGCCATAACCTTTACTACCTGATGACCCAGGCACTGCGGGCCTATCAGGCCAGCTACCAACCGCGCCAACTGAGCACCGGCCTGCGCACCAGTGAGGCGCGGATGCTGATGGTGCTGGAGAACGACGCTGGCCTGAGCCTGGCCCAATTGCAGCGCGAAGTGGCAATGCCGGCACGCGAGATCGAAGAGGCGGTGAACAACCTCAAGCGCAAGGCTTTGGTACGCGACGATCAGGAGCGGGTCAAACTCACCCCCAAGGGCATCGACGAAACCGAGTCGCTGTGGACCATCGCCCGCGAGCAGCAGGACCAGGTCTTCAGCCAATTCAGCGATGAGCAGTTGGAGACCTTCAAGACGGTGCTCAAGGCGGTGATCCAGCACTGATTGCTCAGTCCAGGTGCTGGAAATGCTTGACGATAAAGTCGATAAACACTCGGGTCTTGGCCGGCAGGTGGCGTCGTGAGGGATAGACCAGGTTGATTTCCAGGCGGGGCAGGTGCCAGTCGCACAAGACCGGCACCAGGCGCCCGGCGACGATATCGTCGTGTATCACGTAGGTAGGCTGTGCGAGGATGCCCAGGCCTTGCAGCGCCAAGGAGCGCAACAGATAACCGTCGTTGGACTCCAGCGCAGGAGTGACGGGTACGGTGATGGTCTGGTCGTTGCGCTGGAAAGTCAGCTCGTAGGGATCGCTGGCATAGGTGTAGAGCAACAGTGGGTGGTCAGCCAGGGCCTGTGGGTGTTCCGGGTGGCCGCAGCGCTCGAGGTAGTCTGGCGCTGCGGCCAGCAGGCGACGGGTGTCGGTCAGGCGGCGGATCACCAGGCTGGAGTCGGGCTCGCTGTCACGGGTGCGCAGGGCGACGTCGATGTTGTCGTCGATGATGTCGTGGTAGCGGTTCTCGGCCACGATATCCAGGCGCACATCCGGATATTGCGCCTTGAACCTGGGCACCAGCGGCAGGATGTGTTGCAGGCACAGGGACAAGGACGCGGTCACGCGCAACACCCCGGCCGGATGGTTTTTGCTTGCGCTGACCGCCTCGGTCGCACCTTGCATCGCCGTGAGGGCCGCCTTGGACTGGGTATAGAACGCCTGGCCGACTTCGGTGACGAACAAGCGCCGGGTACTGCGTTCTATCAGCCGCACGCCTAGGCGATTCTCCAAGGCCGCCAGGTGCCGGCTGGCGGCGGCACTGGACAGGTCCAGGGCGTCGGCGGCCTTGGTCACGCTGCCCAGTTCCACGACCTTTACAAACAACTCATATTCGGTCCAGCGATCCATCAGCATTGCTCCGCTGCGCGCAAGTGTGTTTTCCATCTACAGAGTTTTTCGGGTGTGTGGTGCCGGTTAACCTTTTTTTGCCCCAGGCAGTCTAGCCGTTGGGTGCAGGGAAAAACTTGATCGGAGTCGAAATGAGCAAGAATCTGGATACAGTGAAGAAGTACTTCAAGTATTGCGTCGATGGGAAGGATGTTGAGCGTGTCGCGCAGTTTTTTGCCGATGATGTGGTGGTTCATCGCCCCGATTGCCCGGCGCCTATCATCGGTGTCGAACCTTTCAAACAGGCCTTGCGCCTGAACGTCACCGAGCGCTACGACTCGATCGTGACCACCTTCCAGAAAGAGGTCGTGGCCGGCGATGTGGTGGTGGTAGCGCTGATGCATCACGCCAAGGGCTCGAACACCTGGCATGGCTTTGATGTGAGCGGCAAGGACTTGGCCTGGAGCGCGCTGACCTATTTTCGCTTCAATGCCCAAGGCAAGGTGGTCGAGGAAATCGTCGAGCGCAATGAGCTGTTCATGGCCAGGCAGCTCGGCATTTTTACCAACGGCGCCTAGCACTTTGCGCGGGGCTGCCGGGCCCCGCGCAAGCGCGCTGATTGTCACGGCGATCAGATAAAATCGAACAGAACCTGGGCAGGCAACCGGGACTTTGACAGGCGCGCGTTGAAGTCTTCGTTGCTGCGATAACCCAGGCTCACCACGACTGTGCTGGTAAACCCGCGTTCGCGCAGGCCCAGTTCGGTATCCAGCACCTTGCTGTCGAAACCTTCCATGGGTGTTGCATCAAGGTCCAGTGCCGCAGCCCCCAGTAACAGGGTACCCAGGGCCAGATACGTTTGTTTTTCCATCCAGTGCTGGACGTCCTTGAGGTCGTAGCGATGCAGGTTGACAAAGTTGCGTCGTCCTCGGTCCTGGCCTGCCTTGGCTTGCGCGTCGTGAAAGCGTCCATCGCTGGCCTCTTGACTGAGCAAGGCCTGCAGGTACTCCTCGGACATCTGGGTACGGGTACACAGCACCAGCACATGGGAGGCGTCGAGGATTTTTGCCTGGTTGAAGCCAAAGGCACCTTCCACACTGTGGGCAATGCGCGCCTTAGCGTGCTCACTTTCAGCGATCACAAAGTGCCAGGGTTGCGAGTTGACCGACGAGGGACTGTTGCGCAGTTGTTCCAGCAAGGGCTCCAGGGTGGTTTTGGGAATCTTGCGTGAAGCATCGAAGAGTTTGGCGGTGTATCGGCGTTTGGAAAGCGTGAGCATGTCCATCATTAGATCCCCTCTGTTAGCTGAAGGTTTTGAATTGAGTTGCTGTGGTGTCCACCCCCTTGAAGCGGGGGTGGACCGGGCTGCTTTCAGGCAATGGCCTGGTAGAAATTCACTTGTGCCTCATCCAGGTAGGCGAGGATCTTCGCCGGCAGGCGCTCGGTAGGCTTGGCCGGGCCGAAGGCCTTGTAGAGGGTTTCAAAATGCGCGTGCAGGTCCTCGACGCTTTGCCATTGTTCATTGAGGAAAAACTTGTTGGGGTTCTCTTCGTCCTGGTGCCACTGATAAACCACGGCCTTGTCATGCTGGTGCGTGAGCTTTTGCGAAACGGCGGCTACATCACGGAAAAACTCGGCCTGTTTACCGGCTTTGATGGTGCCGCTGAACACTAGATAGAGCATGGTGGAATCCTCTTTGGTGGGGCATTGCAGAAAGCCTGCAACGCCAAGTTATTCCCCGTGGACAAAGGCTTGTAGCCCGCCCGTGGCGAATTCAGAATGCGTGAAGTGCATCGAAAGACGCGCCTGTTCAGGCCAGCGGCGCCAACCAGCCACGCAAGGTTTGAGGGTGCCTTGCCAGCCAGTCGCTCGCGGCTTCGTCAGCCGACTGTTCGCCACGATTGAAGGCATCGTCGAGCTCGGCAACGATGGTGTTCGACAGGCGAATATTGTCCAGCACCTGGATCTCGGCGGTCGTCAGCAGCGCCAGGCGATCCTCGCGCGCCAGCAGCACGGCGCGGTCGACGCTGCCGAGCAAACCCTTGGGGTCCTTGAGGTCGCGGATGTGATAGCGATGATGCAGGAACTGTGGATGCCACAGCGGGACGATGCCCCATCGCCGCTGGCGATACAGGGCCTCAAAGGCGTCAATGCAATCATCCTGGGTGCCTGTACGGAACAGGTACCCGGCGCGGCCCAAGCCGTACTCGTCCATGATTTTCAGCGAGAACCGGGTAATCCCGGCGCCTGGCCCGATGCCCTGGATCAGTGGGTTCATCCGGGCGCGGACTTGAGGTTTGAGCAGGTCCTCGATGGAGGCCACTTCGTGCTCGTTCACGTAGTCAGGCACCCCCCACAATGCATAGGGCTCGTAATGCAGGCCCAGTTCACGGGTAGGCGTCACCGCGTCGATCGTCTGCTTGTAGATCCCGTGGCTGAAAGGAATCCAGGCTGAGGCAATCATGTCGATCGTGCCTTCGCGCAGTCGCTTGAAGTTGTCTTCGTGCAGGGCATATTGGCGCTCCACGGTCAGCCCCATGTGTTGCATGACCTGCGCGACTACCGCTGCAGTAGCGCGGTGGAACGACAGGTCGGTGACGCCCAGCCGTATACGCCGTGAGCCGTTGGCGATGTTGGCCCGGGCGAAGTCTTGATGGGTCACGGGCAGTTTTTTACCCGGACGCCTTGGTGTGGTTTTACCCATGGTTGTGCCTTCACGATGATGAGCGGGGAGAGGGGCTGGTCCGTTGCCTAGCGCGTGGGTGCCGGCGCCGCGTCAATCTTCACCCGCAGCAGGCTGTAGGGTTTCTGGCGCAGATCCTTGCCTGCGTGAAAAATGCCCTGGCGATGCAACTGGTTGGCCATGAAATACAGATAGCCGTCGGGGCCGATCGACAGGGTGTCGGGCCAGAGCACACGCGGGTCGTGGACGATGGTCTGCCACTGCCCATTCGCCAGGCGTTTGCGCACGCTGTTGTGTTCATAGTCGCCGGCATAGAGGGCTCCGGAAGCGTCTGCCTCAAGCCCGTCGGAGGCACCTTTTTCGCCAAGGTCCTGGACTGCCATGTCGAGCCGCGTTTCGCTGACCGAAGGATCCCGCAGGAGCGCGGTCGGTACCGAGTACAGATGGCGGCTGGACAGCGGGCAGAAGTACAAGGTCTGGCCGTCAGCCGACAGGGCGATGCCATCGGACGCTACTGCAAAGGGCCGGGTGCTGCCGTCGGCGTTGCGAACCTGCAAGACCTGGCCTTCGACCTTGGGTACGAAGGTCGGGTCTACGGAGGTCGAGGTGGCGCCACTGAGGCGGCGAATGGCGGTACCGCTGGCAATGTCCATGACGATGATCGCCCCGGGACCGCTGAGCGAGGAGTCGGTGATATAGATCACGCCTTCGTCCCCCACCCGAAAATCAAAGCGCATGTCGTTGACGTAGGTGCTGGGCAGCATCACGTTTTTCGGGAAGACCAGGGTCTTGACCACTTTATTGCTGGCCAGGTCGACGGCCACCAGCTTGGCGCCGCCTGGGGTTGGCGATGCGAAGCCGGGGGCGGCAGTATCCAGGATCCAGATACGCCCGCGACCATCGGCCACCACACTTTGCACGCTGATAAAACCCTTGGCCGGGTCGTTCGGGTTGGCCTGGTTCATCGCCAGGTCAGGATAGGGCACGACCTTGCCATCGCGCAGCTCCGCGACGGTAAACGGCACGGCATCGCCCCATCGTGGAAAATTGACAAAAATCCGCCCGTTTTCGGCAACGCTGACGCCAGTGGGCATGGCGTCGTGGAAAGCGAACACCTGCTCGATGACGCCAACGGTTTGTTCACTGGGCAACGATGAGCGCTGGGCCGCATGGCTGTCGAGGGCAATCGTCAGGGCCAGGGCCGACCAGATAAAGGGGTGCTTGAGGTGCATGAAGAGCTCCAGGATCAGCAGGTAAGGGCGCGTTGTGGCCCATGGTGTGCGTTCCCGGCATGTGGAAAAAGCCACTAATGGCGCTAACAGTTTCATCGCAATCGAGAAAGTGCAGGTGTTGTTTGCCAGCCAACAGTCAATCAACAGTTTGCTGGTTTACGGGGCAGTGGAGTGTTCACGGGGCCATTGCGATGCAAGGATTCAAGGGGTTTTCAATCTTGGCGTAACTCCTGCAACGGAGCTTGCCTGGCTGTTTAACGCAAGACCGCGGAGCACGGACCACCGCACGCGCCTTCCAACGATAGGAGCAGTCCCTATGAGCGTGCATAAACTACGACCAGCGCAGGCTGTGAAATGGCCCGCCGAGTGGGTAGCGGGCCTGCCCGAGGCCCTGGAGCAATTGCAGCGCTGGGCCCAGGTCCGCCCGTTGCACTGCGCGTTGCGCCACAAGCGGCATGGCCGGTGGTATGCCTGGCGCTGGATCGATGCCCTGCGTGATGTGGAGCGCCTGGCCGATGGGCTGCGCCAGCACGGGTTTGGCGAGTATTCGCGGTTGGTGGTGAGCGGGCCCTTCGAGCCCAATCTGTTGCTGCTAGCCCTGGCGGCGCAGGCCATTGGCGGGCAGGTGTTGACGCTGTCTGACACCCTGGAACCCAGTGCGCTACACGGGCAAATCTGGCGGGTGCGCCCCAGCCATGCCTATGTCCCGGACCGTCAGCAGTTGCAGCATTGGCTCATGGTCGTTGGTAGCAGCGCCGCCCCGCAGGTGTTGATCAGCGATCAGCAAGTGCCTGGCAGCGAGGTGGTTGGCTTCGCCCGGCTGATCGGCCCGGTGGAGGCGCTGCAACGCCTGAATCGTTGGTGGCAGCCCAGCGGCGAAACCGCGTTATGGAGCGAGGAGGGCACGCACTGGCAAGGTGGCCTGGCGGTGCTGTTCGAACAATGGCTCAACAGCGGCCAGGGCCTGGCTTTTGCGCAAAGTCCCGGCTCTGCCCGGCGTGACCGCAGCGAGGTGGCGCCCACCGGTTTGCTGTTGTCGCCGGCCAGGTTGCAGCACCTGGCTGACGAGATCCAAGGCAGCCTTGAGCCCCGCAGTACCTGGCGCCGGCGCTTGCACGACTGGGCCCTAGCCCACCCGCAGAGCGGCCTGCACCAGTTGATCAGAAACCAGCTGCGACGGCGCCTGGGTTTGCAGCGGTTGCAGTTTATCTGGCAGGCCTCCAGTGTGCGCCAAGGCGGTCAATGGCTGGATGAACTCAAACGCGATAGTGCATGATCGGGCAATGCGTCACACGGCGGCGTCCCAGGTGTTGGGCGCCAGGCAATTGGCATGATATTTATCCGGGCATACGGTAAGGGCGCATTTACATGAGTGAAACCGAACGCGGACAGGCGACAAAGGCCATCCGCAACGCCGATGTGCTGATCATCGGTGGGGGGCTGAGCGGCACGATGCTGGCCGTGCAGTTGCTGCGTTTGCCTGGCACCCGGCAGATTCTGGTGATCGAGCCGCGCCCGGAGCTTGGGCGCGGTGAAGCCTATAGCGCGGTGGAGCTGGGACACACCCTCAATGGCAACGCGGCGCGCATGAGCGTGGACCCGGACAACGCCGATGACTTGACCCAGTGGTTGACCGAGTACATCGCCGCCGGCGGTTGGCCAGAGTCGGACCAGCAACAGGTGCCTGTGAGCGAGCTGTTCCCACCCCGGGGGATTTTTGGCCTGTACGCGCAGCAGCGCCTGGCGCAGGCCCGGGCGGGGTCGGCGTCGACGGTGGAGCATGTTCGCGCCGAGGTCGTCGACGTGCAGGTGGAGCCGGTGGGTGTGCGCCTGACCCTGGATGACGGCCAGCAATTGCGCGGCGCCCAGGCGGTACTGGCCACGGGGATGTTCCCCGCAGCGCGCACGCCACAAACCCAATCCAGCGGCTTGAATGCGGCGGCGGTTGACCCGTGGGATGTGCAGGCGATGACGCAACTGGACCCCCAGTCGACGGTGCTGATCATCGGCTCCGGCCTGACCATGGTCGATGCCGTGGTGTCCCTGGAGCAGGCCGGCCATCGCGGGCCGATCGAGATCTTTTCGCGCCATGGCCTGTTGCCCCATGTGCGCCGACAACCACCGGCCTGGGCGGATTTTCTCGCTGAAGATCACCGCCTGCGCAGCCCGCTGCAATTACTGCGGGCAGTGCGCCGTCAATGCCACAGCGCCCAGGCCCAGGGCATCGACTGGCAAGCGCCACTGGACACCGTGCGTGCCCATATCGGCCGTTTGTGGAGCCAGGCCAGCGAACGCCAGAAACGCCAGTTCGTGCGCCATGTGCGGCCCTGGTGGGAGAGCCATCACCATCGCTCGCCACCCCTGAGTGCGGCGTTAGTGGCGCGGTTGCACGAGCAAGGGCGCCTGCGGATCCACGCGGCGTCGTTCCTGGGCCTGGAGCCCACAGTAAACGGCGTGGTGACCCTGCGCCTGCGCCGTCGGGGCGAACAGCACATCACCCACGTCAGTGGCGCGGCGTTGATCAACTCCAGCGGGATCGAATATGACTGGCGCCGCGTGGCCCGGCCTTTGCCCCGGCAACTGCTGGCACGCGGCTTGATCAAACCCGGGCCATTGGCGTTGGGGATCGCAGCGGATGCCTCGGGGGCAGTGCTGGACGCGCAGGGAGTGGCCAGTGAGCGACTCTTCGCCATGGGCCCACCGCTGCGTGGGATATGGTGGGAGAGCACGGCGGTGACGGATGTGGCAATCCAGGCCAAGGCACTGGCATGTCGTTTAGGAGCCTCCGCTTACCACCTTTAGCTTCTTCAGGATTGCGATGCAGATGCACGCGTCCTGAAAAGCCGTCCCGACCGAAGAAAAAATCGTGGTCTCGCGTTGGTGAACGGCATACTGGCTGTTCAGCATTTGAGCAATGGATATTGAGTTTTGGTGATAATCCCCAGCCTCTTCAATTGCAGCTTTTCGATCCTCCACCATTAAGATCGCCCGGTGCAGAAGCTCCAACGGGAACTCACGCGACACCAGTGTGTGCTTGCCTATCGCGTTTATATGGGCGCCCTTTGCTACGTCGCAGGCAGAGAACAAGGGGGCTGCGCAAGTGGTCGCCGTGCAGATGATGTCGGCGCCTGAGACTGCCTGGCGCACGCTATGGTGGCTGATGTATTCAATCTCACGGACGAACCGGTTTTTTGCGTCAGCTATAAAACGCTCTGTACTTGCCTGGCTTGTAGAGCAGACGGCCACCTGCTTTACCTTTCTGACGCTCAACACAGCCTCAAATACCGCCATTGCCTGAGCACCTGCGCCGATGACGGCAACTTTTTTGGAGTGGGCCATTGCCAGCAAATCAGTCGCCAATCCTGCAGTGGCACCGGTGCGTAGAGCGGTTATGGCTGCTGCATCCATTTGGGCTTTTATCTGCCCTGTAGCGCCATCTTGTATAACAATCACTCCACCTATAGATGGTCGTCCATAGGCTTTGTTGAGCAAGTGATGAGATACAATCTTCACCATAAATAGATTGTGAGCGTGAGAGTAGTAGGGCATTACTCCAAATGTTGCATGTTTTTCCTGGACTCTCACGATAGTTCGCGCAGGGTTGTTGTCGCTTGAACTGCTGTATGACCGATAGTTTTCACGGAGTACGTCAATCGCCTCTTCCATACTGATGGTGTTTTTTATCAAAGACTCATCGAGGATTTTCATAGGCCACTCACCCCAAGGGTACTTGGTCGAGAGCAATCAGAAAGCTGCGCTCGTAGGATAAACATATTTGCCCGTTGGCCTTGAGCCCTTTTGTCCGGACCGTAACTATGCCTTGCCCGGGGCGACTGGCGGAGGGGCGTTTGTGGATGACTTCGCTTTCTGCGTACAAGGTATCGCCAACAAAAACCGGGGCTATCAGACGGACATTATCCCAGCCCAAATTGGCAATTGCTTTTGCGCTCGTGCTCGCCAGGCTCATCCCGCCAACAATTGAAAAGGTCACCAGGCTCGATACCAGTATTTGTCCAAATTCGGTGTGCTTTGCATATTCTGCATTGATGTGGGCGGGGTGGTTATTCATACAGATTAACGACATCCAGACGTTATCCGCTTCTGTCACCGTGCGGCCTGGCCGGTGTTCAAATATGTCGCCAATGATAAAGTCTTCGAAGCCAAGCCCATGATCCTCACGATAGCGTCCGGGACCGACTTTGGTTAGTTTACTTAGTGCCTTGCTGCCGGGGAGCGATTGATTGATGTTCATGCTGGCTTCCTATTGGTTCTTGAGAGCGATTCGTTAATTGCCAAAAGCCTGCGGGCCATGATTTCGAAAGGAGGGCCGAGCATTTCCCCATCTAAGGTGGATATTGCTGTTGTTGGTTCGGCTGCTTCGAGGCATTTGATAATGGCTCGTGCTTTTTTCAGTTCGATTTCTGTCGGGGTAAATAATCTATTTATCAGTTCTACCTGAGTTGGATGAATGGCAATTTTCCCCGAATAGCCAAATTCTTTGGCCAGTTCGATTTCTGCTCTCAGCGCTTTTTCGTTGTTCAGTTTGAAACAGGGCGAGTCAATGACCATTAGCCCCATGCTGAGGGCGGCGATGGCTATATCGCACTTGATTTGGGTAAGTGCGCGCTCTGCAATTTTGAAATTGATCTCTGATGAGAGGTCAGCACTACCTAAAATCAAGCCGCGCAGGCTTGTTCTTTCATTGATAATGGAGTCGATGCAGCGCAATCCTTTTAACGTTTCGATGATTGCAAAGGTTTTTACTCGTTGGCCAGTAGCGCATGTCAATTCATTAAGGACTTTCAGTTCGCCGGCTGACTCTACTTTGGGGATGATTAAATATTCGGGGGTGATGTTGTGGTCCAACAAGAAAACCAGGTCTCTGATGCCTTCGGATTTGGTGAGTGTGTTAACTCTTATCGCTAGATTGCGTCGGTTGCGAATAGAGTGGTCCAATGCCAGCAGTTGCTCGCGTGCAAATTGCTTTTTGCACATGGGGACTGAGTCTTCCAAGTCCAGTAATACGATGTCGGCTTTAGATTCAATGATTTTCCGTTCTATATGCTTTTGGCTCGCGGGCATGCATAGCCAACTTCTAGTCAATGTGTCCATATCAAGCCTCTCTTTTCAGAATGAGAAGTGCTGTGACTACACCAAGTCCACTGAGGCATGCCGTGAGCAGTGCCACAGTTTGAATACCGTAAGGGATAAAAAAAGTCGCAAGAGCGCCAAATGTTAATGCTACCAATTGTTGCAGGAAGCTAAATAGCATCATTGGATTGGCGCCGGGTAACCCGTTTACTGCCATGGCTGCTGTACATGGGTAGAGCGTCGCCTGGGCGTACCAAATAACCAAGTAGCCGCCAATAACCAAGTGGATTGACATGTTTTGCCAGGCGGCCAAAAACAACACGCTGCTCGAGGCAACTAATAGGCAGGCGCCAAAAATTGATAATTGGCAAACACTGACAGCACTCAAGGCTCGCCTTACCGTGAATGCACCTAAGTAATAAGCCAGCCCCAGCCACAAGCCGAAGGTGCCATAGTCGGCGCTATTCCAGCGGAAGTTTGAATGAAATACATACGCCCCGATACCTTGATAGACAATAAAAATCCCATAGCCGCAGCCTCCTAAAATGACGGGTAGATAGAAGCTGGGCTGGGTTGCAATGGCATAGTATTTCGGCGTTAATGCGGATTCTTTTGCCAGTGTGTCCAGTTTGTAAAGGTGGCTGCGTATGATAAGCGCTAGTGCGCTGATAAGTATCACTGCGATGATCATTAGGCATGGCAGCGCAATCCAGTTAAGGCTAGACACCAGAAAGCCGCCCACTACTTGCCCGCCGATAAGTGCAAGAATAAATGAATAGGATAATACAGACAGGTTTTTCGCAAGGGCCGCCCCTGATGAGATGTCCGTTAACAGTGCCCTGCCGATCAGAGCACCTCCACCAGCACCTAAACCTTGCGTGAATCGGGAGAAAAAGAATGCCTCGGGGCCAAAACTGAATAAAGATAGTGCGCTACCTATGAGTAAGATTGCGCAGCAAACGAGAACTGCAGTGTAGCGCCCGAAACTGCTAATGAGGCGTGACATAAAAGCTATCGGTAGTACAGCGCCACCCAAATAAAATAGTAGGATTTTATAACCCTTTGCTTCTTCTATATTTAGTTGCGGGGCGAGTTGGGTTGTTGCAGGTATATACAGTGTTACACCAAGCTGGGCGATTATGGTCGTGCAACATGCGAGAAGGAGTACCCGCTGGGTGGATGATGACATGTAAATTCCCTTTATTACGACGTCCTAAGGTACGGGGTTGCATCTACAGCATTGAGTTTACCGCTGTGCAAAACTGTTTTAAGTCGTCTGGGGCCAGGTTTGCCCTGAGCATGACGCGCAGGCCTGGAGTTGATCTGGGAACGACAGGGTAAAATAACGGTGAGGTATAAAACCCAAGCTTCATGAGTTTTGTCGCAGTGGTGATTGCATGTTGCTCATCACTCATGGGAATCAACCTGATAGGTAATCCATCTCCTGCCAAGGTGGTCTTGATGTGGGTGTCGAACAGTTGGATATTGGTCGTCAATTTGTTTTGCAGGCGTTGAAGTTCTGTGGATTTATGTATTTTTGCGGACGCGATGATTGCACCCAAGCCAGCTGTGTTGATTCGTTGGGACCAAGAGAGAGGGCCGCCAAATCGCAATAAGGCTGATTTGCTAATCGACGCATCAAAGAAGATCGCCCCGCCAGATGCACCAAAGCCCTTGTTCAATGATGCAATTATCATGGTATTGCTGTTGAGTGCGCCCATTGTATTGAGAACTAATCCGCAGCCATTTACGCCCTGTGCCGACAGGCCATGAGCTTCGTCATACAGAACAAATAAGCCGTACTTGTCTTGCAGGGTCATTAGTTCCGATATATTGGCGCATCCTCCCGTGCTATAGACGCCATCCGCGATGTAAGCAACCCGTTGCTTTTGCTTGCAGCAGTCTTCCAGGAAGTTCAAGTCATTGTGCGGTGCTGTCATGACTTCGGATTCATCTGCACAAACGGCCTTCATCAAGCTCAAGCAGAAGTGTGCGGATTGGTCAAAGACCATTAGCGGCGGGATATTTTGTGTAAATACACCTGCAGCAAGTAAAGGAAGCATTGCTGCGGCGGCTGAAGCGCATGAGACCGTCGTCAGCACCTCGACGGAAAACAGATCTGATAGTGCAAGTTCTGCCTCTTCCAATAGAGGTAAACAAATTCGAACGCGGGAAGTGGAGGAGTTTAAGGTTTGCGACGAGTCTAGTGCAGTTATTGCGCCCTTCAAGATTTCGATATTGGAGTCCAGACCAAGGTAGGAGTAAGAGCACATGTTTATGAATTTGTGGTCATCGACTTGCATGAAACCGTCACCGAGGTTATCGGCGACAATTGCGCTCATTCGGGCTTCTTGTGTTCGACTCCAAAATAAATCACCGCCGGCCAGCATTTTTTTGATGTTTGAATAACGATTCATATTGCGCACCTGTCGCCCAAGGCAAAACGGATGACCATACTTTTCTAAGGAGTATTTTTTTACAATATGTTATGAGGCGGTAATTTTCCTGTATTTGCGTAGGCAAATTCCTCAAATGTTTTTCCGGCACCGTGCACAGGGCTTCACAAGCCCGTTTTGATAAACCCAGGCTTGAGCCCGAACACTTCCACCCCTTGGGCTGTCGATTGTCCCGTGGTGATTTTCACCCGCTCCACCGGCTGGTTCATGGCAGCCCGATATTGCACCGAAAGTCCGTCGTCCCCCTGGCTGATCGCCTGGGCCGGCACGATGATCGCCTGGGCATTGTTGTAGGTCACGATGGTCAGGCGTGCGCTCATGCCCAGGCGGACCCTTTGCAGCTGTTTCTCAGTCAGTTTGGGTATGGACAAGGTCACCGGGAATTGCGCACTGCCCTGGCTGTCATTGGCGATCGCCAGGCCGCTGACCACGCTGACTGAGCCGCTCAGGCGCTCGCCATCAAACCCGTCGCCCATGACTTCCACCGGCTGGCCCTGATGCAGCTGGTTGATATCCAGTTCCGAGACTTTGGCAACGATTTTCAGGCGTTCGATATTGGCCAACCCGAACAGCACCTGGCCCTGGCTCACCTTGCTCCCCGCCTGTACCGGCGCGTTGTTGCTGGCGCCGCCTTGGGGGGTGGAGCTGCCCGGTGGGGGCACGACGATCCCGGAAAACGGCGCCTTGAGCTCCTGGCCGTCGAGCAGTTTGCGCAGGGCTTCGTACTTGACCGTGGCATTGGTCAGCTCCATATCCGCAATCTGGCGGTACTCGCCCTTGCCCTGTTCGAGGGCCGTTTGCAGTTCACTGCGCGCGGCGATCAGATCCAACTGTTGCTGTTGGGCCTGTTGCTTGAGGTCGTCCAGTTCGTTGCGCGGGATGATGCCGCGCTTGAACAGGCTGTCGCTTTCAACCAGTTTGCGCTGGGTGTTGTCGGCACTCATTTGCGAGGTGCGCAGGCTGCGCCGGGCGCGGCTGACGGTGGGGCCGCTGTCCCAGTCCTGCATTTCCTGCACGGTACGCCGGGCCTTGAGCTGCGCGGAGAGCGCTTCGCGCAGTTGTACTTCCAGGGTGGCCGGGTCCATGCGCAACAGGACCTGGCCGGTTTCGACCCGCTGACCCTCTTGCACCAGGTTGGCTTGCACGTTGCCATCAAAGGGCGCGGTCAGGATGACGGTGGCTTCCGGTTCGATCTTGCCGACTAGGCCGATCTGATGCACCAGGACGTCGCTCTTGACCTCCTGCCATTGCTCGGCCGTAGCGGTCTGGTTGGCGGCGGGCGTTGTGCGACTCAGCAGTACGAATCCGCCCGCGCCCAGCAGTATCAACAGTCCAGCGCCCAGCAGGGCTTTTCTAGTAGTCATTAAGGGCAATTTCCCAACTTTCCAAGGTCATGCCCAGCGTCAGGTCGAGCTGGGTCTGCGCATTGAGGTAAGCAATCAGGGCGTTGAGACGGGCGTTCTCGGCGTTGCGCAAGTCCGCTTCGAAGCTCAGCACCTGGAAGTTGGTGGAGCGCCCGGCGGCGAGTTTGTCGCGCTCGATCTCGATCTTGCGCCGGGACAGGTCCACGGCCCGCTGGGCAATTTCATACTGGCGCCAGCGGGTGCCAAGGTCGCGTACCACGTTATTGACGCTGCGCTCCAGTTCCTGGCGCGCGTCGGTGATCAGGATCGCCTGGTTTTCCACATCGACCCGTGCGCGGACTTCGGCCTGGCGGGTACTGATATCGCCGATGGGAATGCGCACCTGGACCCCGGCGTAACTGTCCCAGCGGCGGTTGCTGGTGCTGCCGGCGTCGTTGTCCGTGTTGGCCCGGATCTGATTGGCGCCGCCCACCAGGTCGACCTGCCAGCGCCCGGAATCCTTGGCCAGTACCAGGTTGAGGTCGGCCTGTTGGCTGCCCAGCAACGCCTGGAGATATTCGGGCTGCTGGTTTTGCGCGAGGTTGAAGGCCTCGCGCTTGTCGATGTCCATGCGTGTGGCTTCCAGGGCTTCGGTGGCACGGATCGGGGTCGCCAGGTCCAGGGCCAGCAGGCGCAGTAACGCCAGGCGGCTCATGTCCAGCTGGTTCTGGGCTTCCTCGACCCCCAGTTGCTGGGAGGCGATGTCGGCCTCGGTCTGCACGATTTCGAACTCGGCCATGCGCCCGGCATTGATCAGTGCCTTGTTTACGTCCAGCAGGGTGTTGGAGCGCTTGAGCGCTTCCTGGGTGATGCTCAGTTGCTCCTGGGCACGCAGCAAGTCGCGGTAGGTGGCGATGATCTGGCTGATGGTCTGTGCGACGTTGGCCTTGAGGTTCAGGCGGTTGGCCTGCTCGGACAGGCGTGACAGGCGCAGCGGGGCGGTGGTGGCGTCCCAGCCGGCGCCGCGCATCAGCGGCTGGATGATGGCCAGGTCCAGGCCATCGCTGCGGTAGCGTCCGGCGCGGTTGGCGTTGTTCAGTTGCTGGGTCCAGCCCATGCTCAGGCGGGTGCCGTACTCGCCGAGCAAGCTGGTGGTAGGTGACAGGTTGGCATTGCGGGCGCGGTCGTCGCTGCCTTGGGTGGTGCGGTAGGTACTGTTGAGCACCAGCTTGGGGTTGAAGGCATCTTCGGCCACCCGCAGGTCGAACTTCTGTGCCACCCGTTGCAGGTACGCGCTGCGAATCGCCGGGTTGTTGCGCAGGCCCAGGTACACCGCGTCGCCCAGGGTCAGGGTAGTGAGCTGGGCATTGAGCGAGACACTGCGCTCATAGCCGCTGCGCGTGGTGGTCGGCGCTGAAGGGCGGATCACGATATCGGCGGCCACGCAGGGCAGGCTCACCAGGGCCATCAGCCACAACAAGGGCTTATTCATCGCGCAGGGCCTCCACCGGCTGCAAGCGTGACGCCGAAACGGCCGGGTAGATCCCAAAAAACAACCCCACCAGCAACGTACTGCCCACTCCCAGGGGCAGCGCCAACACAGCCAGGGAAAACTGCCAGCCCGACAGCCAGGCGTATAGATAGGCTGCCCCCATGCCCAGTACCGCGCCACACAGTGCGCCGACGGCGGTGAGGGTGACGGCTTCGAGCAGGAACAGGTTGCGGATGTCGCGCTGGCGAGCGCCGAGGGCCATGCGGATGCCGATTTCCCGGCGGCGTTCCGAGACATTCATCAGCATCACATTCATCACGCCGACCCCGCCGCCCACCAGGGAGATGGCGCCCAAGGCCAGCAGCAGATAGGCGAATGTGCGGCTTTGCCGGGTCATGCCGTCGATCATTTGCTGGGGGATCTGGATCTCGACGGTGTGCTCCGTGAGTTGCGCGCCCAAGGCCTTGGTGGCGCCTGCCGCGATGCGCTCCATGTCCTGGCCGGCTGCAGCGCGCAGGACCACGCTGCCGACCTGGGGTGAGGAATAGATGCGCAGCATGCCTGGGGCAGGGATGAACAGTGACTCGTTGGTTTGCACCGGGATCAGCATCGACCGTGGCTGGTTCTGCAGGATGCCGATGATGAGGAACAGATAGTCGTTGACCCGCACCCGGTCGCCCAGGCGCAACGGGTCACCGGGCGCGCTTAACGCCTGGGCGATCTGGTCGCCGATCACCGCGAAGGTTTCGCCGCTGTCGAATTCGGACAGGAAGCGCCCTTCACGCAGCACCAGGCGCATGGCGTCCTTGAGACCTGGGGTGCTACCAACCAAGCCGGCGTTGGTGGTGCGGCCATGAAAGACGACCGGCCCGCTGAACGAGGAAATCGCGCCGATGTGGGCGATGCCCGGCACCGCCTGGCGTACGGCTTGCAGATTGAGGCGGGTGGGCATATGCGCGGTGCTGTTGCCCTTGGGTGGGAACTGCGCCACCAGGGTGTCGGTGCCCATGTCCTTGAAAATCATCGCCGCATCTTCGGCGGCGTTATGCCCGATATTGATCAGCGCGACCACCGATGAACTGCCGATGACGATCCCCAGCAAGGCCAGGATCGAGCGCTTGCCAAGGGTTCGCAGGCTGACAAATGCTTCATGCAACAACTGGCTCAGGCTCTGTTCGACCCGCAGGCTCATACGCATTCAGCCTCATGGACCACGCCGTTGCGCACCAGGATCTGGCGCCTCAGGCGTGCGGCGATATGCGCGTCGTGGGTGACGATGATCAAGGTGACACCCTGCTCGCGGTTCAGGGCCAGCAGCAGGTCCATGATGTCCTGGGCGGTGTGGCTGTCGAGGTTGCCGGTGGGTTCGTCAGCCAGAATCACCGCCGGTGCGCCTACCAGCGCCCGGGCAATGGCCACCCGCTGGCGCTGGCCGCCGGACAGGTCGGCGGGGCGGTGGTGGGCCCGTTCGGCCAGGCCTACCTGCTCAAGCATATGCAGGGCCCGCGCCACCGATTCCTGGCGCGACACGCCGCGATAGGCCAGGGGCAGGGCGACGTTGTCCAGGGCGCTGAGGCGCGGCAGCAGGTTGAAGCTCTGGAACACAAAGCCGATCTGTTGGTTGCGGATCGCGGCCAGTTGATCTGGCGTTGCGTGGAAAATGTCATGGTCGGCGAAGCGATAGGCGCCGCAGTCGGGCAGATCCAGCAGGCCGAGGATATTGAGCAGGGTGCTTTTGCCGGAGCCCGAAGCGCCGAGGATGCCGCAGCTGTCTCCACGGGCGATGGACAGGCTGACATCATTGAGAATGGCCAGGTGCTGTCCGGCCAATTGATAGCTTTTACCGATGCCTTGCAGGGAAATAAAGCCTGGGAGCGTTGGGGTATCTGTCATCATGACTACGCCTTGCGCTGCGGCAATCCGACCTGCTCCTGAAAATTTTTGTAACATCTTCAGGGCCTGCGTGGCGGCTGCCAACAGCTGGTTTTTATTCTTGTTTTAAAAATATTGTTTGAATAGTAACCGTGATCCAGCGGCTTCGCCAGCCACAGAGATAGAGCGGTTTTTCTGTTGGTAGAGCCGATACCGGTGGCTTGAAAACGCCCGGGCCAACCCTTGGCAAACCGTTGCGAGGGTAACCATCAGTGCGTTTGGATAGTATGGTGCAGTGTCACTACTTGCTTTCGAGCACCCGCCCCGGTATAAAAAATCAAATTTTTTTTTAAAACATATTTCCCCCGTGGAACTTATATGGTCGCGAAGAAACTCAGCGCTCCAAATGTAACCAAGACTCGACTGCTGGATGCGACAGAGGCTCTCTTCATCAAATACGGCTACGACGCCGTGTTATTGCGGCAAATCACTGAGAAGGCTCAGGTCAACCTCGCCGCTGTAAATTATCATTTCGGGGACAAGGACTCCCTGATGAAAACATTACTCATGCAACGCCTGGAGCCGCTCAACGAGCAGCGCCTGGAATTGCTTGCCCGCTGCGAGGCAGAGTCTGACGGCCCGCTCGATTGCGATACCTTGCTCGGCGTGCTGTTCGCCCCGGCCATGGGCCTGGAGCGCAGTGATCCGGCCAGCGGCGAAGGGCGCTCTTTCATCCGCTTCCTTGGCCGGGTCTATAGCGATACGTCGCCGTTTATCCAGGAATACCTCAAGGTCCACTACCAGCCGGTGTTCCAGCGCTTCTTTGAAGCCTTCGCCCTGGCACTGCCCGACCTGCCGCGCAATGAACTGGGGGTGCGCCTGCAATTTGCCTTGAAGGCGATTTCCGGGGTGATGGCCGGCACCGAACTGCGCCTGCTGATGAACTCCATGAGCCTGGGGCGCCCCGCTACGGATGCGGAGGTGATGGCCAAGCTGATCACGCTGGTCTCGGCGGCCATTCGTGTACCGCAGCAAAGCCCGGAAGCCGAAACGGCGCTGGCGCGGGTGCTTGATACCCAGCGGGCGATTCGTGGCCAGTCCGCGCTGCCGGCAACGGGCAAAGTCGCGCGCTGATCAAATGGCACGCAAAAAAAAGCCCGCTGGGGCGGCGGGCTTGATATGCAACGTTTGTAACGGATGAGGCTTCACAGTACGTCTGCGGATGTGAATAAAACGTGAAAAAAATGTGGATCCAATATTAATTCACAACGTTTTTTCAGATCTTCCACGCCTTGGCGCTTTTCGCCAACCGGGCGTGCATCGCGTCGACATTTGCCGCCAGTTGCGCGGTCAATAACCGATAGCCATCCAACGCGCTGTGCACTGGAGCCTCCAGGGGGGCTTGAGGATCAGGCGCAGCAAGGTTGGTTCGTTCCAAGCGTTGCGTGGCTCCCGATTGCAGGGCCCGCGCCATCCCGATCAACTGCACGCGAATCTGCCGATGCTCGGCCTTGAGTGCCAGCTGCAAGCGCGCCATCGCCTGTTCATCCCGTGGATCGGGGCGCGTATTGCCAAGTATTTCCAGGGTGCTGATGCACATCCGCAGGTGGCGTTGGATCGCATCCAGCTCGGTCATGGAAATCCGCACCTCCTTGGACACCGAGGGCATCAGCGAACGCAGTTGCAACATTGCCGCATTCAAACGATTGAGCAGCTTGAGATGCTCATCATCGGTAACCGATTGGCCACTGATGATCCGGCTGTAGATCGCGGCGCAATCGCGCAGGGCGCTGGCCAGGTTGTAGCGCCAGGAATACACCGCATACAGCGGCAGGGCGAAGGAAAACGCCAGGGCCAGGGCAATGCCGATCAAAATGTCGACTGTACGCCACAGGCCATCGGACAGCGGGTTATCCCCGTGGCCGGCGACGATAAATACCGTGATCCCCGATAGCAACGCGGTGTACCCACCCTTGCCGATGGCGTGATAGGAAAAGAAGCCACACACCACCGACATCAACAGGTACGTCAACAATGGCTGGCCGAAGTACGCCTGTTGCGCTACCAGCAACAGGCCCACACTGGCACCGATCAGCGTGCCGTAGGCCCGTTCCACGGCTTTCTTGCCGATATTGCCGTGGTGCTGCAAGCCGCCAATCACCACCAGCATGGTCACCGAGGCCCATTCACCATGGGGCAGGTTGATACCGGTGGTCAGCAGGATGGTCGCAAGCAGGCCGATGGAAACCCGTACGGCGTGGATCAGTTTGGCATGGCGATAGCGGCGATACGGGTCGAGCAGGGGCCGCAACAGGCGGCGGGCGAAGGGCGGCAGATTCATCGGGCTTAAGCAGGCCTCATCTTTAGATGTTATGCGGTCCAATGTGGGAGCTGGCTTGCCTGCGATAGCATCACCCCGGAGCAACTGATACACCGAGGCGCCTGCATCGCGGGCAAGCCCGCTCCGACATGGGAGCAGTTTAGAAAATATAGTCGGTGGTCAAGAAACTCGACGCCCGGTCGCGAATGATATCGCTGATCAGTGCTTTGTTGTTGTCCTGGAACTTGGTTGCCACCAGGGTGCGAATCGAGAACACCCGCAGGGCGTCATGCACCGACAGCGTGCCCTCGGCCGAGTTCTTGCGGCCATTGAACGGGAACGTGTCGGGGCCGCGCTGGCATTGGGCATTGATATTGATCCGGCCCACCTGGTTGGCGAAGGTGTCCACCAGGCGCCCGACGTGTGCCGGGTCGGTGCCGAAGATACTCAGCTGTTGGCCGAAATCCGATTCCAGGACGTAGTCGATCACCGTGTCCAGATCGCGGTAGGGCACGATCGGTACCACCGGGCCGAACTGCTCCTCGTGATACACGCGCATCTGCGGGTTCACCGGGTACAGCACCGCCGGGTAGAAGAACGAGCCACGGCTGGCACCGCCGTTGGCGTTCACCACCCTGGCCCCGTGTTGCACGGCATCGGCCACCAGGCCGTTGAGGTAATCCACCTTGCCCACTTCCGGCACCGGCGTCAGTGAGACGCCGTCCTCCCATGGCATGCCCGGCTTGAGGGTGGCGAGTTTCTGGTTGAATTTCTCGATGAAGCGCTCGACCACTGACTCATGCACAAACAGGATTTTCAATGCGGTGCAGCGCTGGCCGTTGAAAGACAGCGAACCGGTGAGTGCTTCGTTGACTGCGTTATCCAGGTCGACCTCTGGTAGCACGATGCCGGGGTTTTTCGCATCCAACCCCAGGGCTGCACGCAGGCGATGGGGGCGCGGGTGCAGCTTCTTCAAATCACTGGCCGCCTTGTTGGTGCCGATAAACGCAAAGATATCCACCTTGCCGCTGGCCATCAGCGCACTGACGGTTTCCCGCCCGCTGCCATAGATCACATTGATGACCCCGGCCGGGAAGCTGTCGCGGAACGCTTCCAGTAACGGGCGGATCAATAGCACGCCGAGCTTGGCCGGCTTGAACACCACGGTGTTGCCCATGATCAGCGCCGGGATCAGCGTGGTGAAGGTTTCATTGAGCGGGTAGTTGTAAGGGCCCATGCACAGCGCCACGCCCATGGGCACGCGGCGGATCTGCCCCAGGGTGTCCTGTTCCAGCTCGAAGCGGCTGGAGCGGCGGTCCAGCTCCTTGAGGGCGTTGATGGTGTCGGTGATGTAGTCACAGGTGCGGTCGAACTCTTTCTGTGAATCCTTGAGGTTCTTGCCGATTTCCCACATCAGTAGTTTCACTACGGCATCGCGCTGTTCGCGCATGCGCCGCAAAAACGCCTCGACATGCTGGATACGCTCGACCACCCGCATCGTAGGCCATTGACCCTGGCCACGATCATAGGCCCGCACTGCTGCGTCGAGGGCGAGCAGGGCGGTTTCGGCGTCCAGCAAGGGCGTGCTGCCGATAATCACTGGCGTGTCGCCTTCAGCGCCTGCCAACTGGACCGGGCTGCGCACCTGGGCCAAGGGACCGTTCCAGATGCGCAACTGGCCGTCGACCAGGTAGTCGCGCTGTTCGATGGGGGCGGCGAGGCGAAATTGCTCGGGAATGTCATTGGCGGTGGGAAACAGATTGGCAAGCAGGTGATTGGTGGTCATGTCGCTACCCCTGGAGTGGTTGCACAGCTTGAGTCAGAGATTCCTCCATCCGAGGGCTCTGTTGCAAGGCTTACACGTATTTCCCTACGCACAGTGGGGCTGTGCCGGGTAAACTACGCGGCTTTCTTGAAGGAGTTCATATGAGTCAGTACCAGCCGGGCATTCTTGCCGCACCGGTGCCGTTGCAGGCACGCCATCTGTTTTTTGCCATCGAGTCCATCGACGCGGTGCCGGCTGCGCTCGACGCGCTGGTACAGTTGGCCGACTCGGCAGTGGTGGTGGGGTTGGGTGAGCCGCTGGTCAATGCACTCGGCGCCCGCATCGAAGGGCTGCGCAGCTTCCCACACGTTTCGGCGCCCGGTGCCAACAACCCGTCCACCCAGCAGGCGCTGTGGTGCTGGCTGCATGGTGAAGACCGTGGTGAATTGCTGTTGCGCAGCCGGGCCTTTGAAAAGGCCCTGGCGCCGGCGTTTCGCCTGGTGCAGATGACTGAAGGTTTCCGCTACAAGACCGGTTTTGACCTGACCGACTACGAAGACGGCACCGAAAACCCCCACGACGACGCGGCAATCGAAGCCGCCGTCGCCGGCAGCGGCGCCAGCTTTGCCGCGATCCAGCAGTGGCAACATGACCTGGACGGGTTTGCCGCCTTACCGGCCGAGGAGCGTGACCACATCATCGGGCGTCGCCATGGCGATAACGAAGAGCTGGACGACGCCCCCGAGTCGGCCCACGTCAAGCGCACCGCCCAGGAGAGCTTCACCCCCGAAGCCTTTGTGGTGCGCCGCTCCATGCCCTGGGCCGAAAACGGCCAGGCGGGGTTGATGTTCCTCGCGTTCGGCCATTCCTTCGATGCCTTTGAAGCCCAGTTGCGCCGCATGAGCGGCCTGGAAGACGGGATTGTCGACGGCCTGTACCGCATCAGCACGCCGTTGACCGGTGGTTACTACTGGTGCCCGCCACTCAAGGACGGTCACCTGGACCTCAGCGCGATCTGCGCCTGACCCGCTTGCCGCCGAGAGCGGCTAGCGATCAGTTGTCTTTCAAGGCCTTCAACCACGCTGGATCCAGGCGTGTTTGCTCGGCCTTGATCCCCAGCGCCTTCATCTGCGCCTTATGTTTCTCGACCTCGGCGACCAGTTGTGCCTGGGCGCTGGTATTGGCGTCCAGCTCGTGCATTTGCGTCAGCCCCAGGTGATAGAACCGCAGCAGCTTCATCGCCGTCGGATCGTTGGCCTGTACCCGCTCGGTCACCTTGTGCATCACATTGGTCACCCGCATCAGGCTGCGCTTGAGCTGCCAGCCATAGATCGCCGGCGCGAGCCAAGCCTGTGACCATAGCGGGCCACGTACCAGGGCGATGGTCAGCACCACACCCGCCACCACACCGCCGACATTGAAGCGAAAGTTGTCGCCGCCAGGCTCGCCAAACAACATCACCGCCAGGCTCGACAACAGCATGGCCAGGGCGATGAAGATCACCGCGACGATCAACGTGCTGCGGCGGGTCTGCTGGCGATAGGTTTGCGGATCGACAGGTTTGATCTCAAACATGCGGGGGGCAGTCTCCATGAGCTAAGTAGGGGTATTGCGCGGCGCGGCATCTTCTCACGGTTTGTCGGCGGGCGTGAGAAAGTTGAACGATGACGGTCGGGGTTTTCTCTAAGAAATGTGTGCATCGTGAGCAAAGCGAAGGAGATGGCTGTGACTGAACAATCGAAAAAGCCCGCTGGCCCGCATTCCTCGGAACACGCCAGTGACCAGCACGACCTGGGTTTTGATCCAGACTCCCCGGACGTGGCCGACCCGCAGGTTGACCCCGTCGGCCCGGCCATTGCCCCGCTGGACAAGCAGCATAAAGCCGGCAAGCAGCCGGCCTATGACCCCCTGGGCAACCTGAAACCCAAATAGCCCCCACAACTGTAGGCGCCGGTTTGTCGGCGATGAGGCCCTTTGGCTATTGCCCGTCGCCGACAAACCATCCCCTACAAATGCTTGGGCGCGAGCCAAGTAACCTCGGTGATGCCGTATTTCTCCGCCCATGGCCGGGTAGTCTTCTTGGTGCGCTCATGGCCAGGACGGCCAATACGCCCGACATGGGCCACTCCCGCATCACAGCTGGCCCAATGCCATGCCTCGGCGTTGTTCATCACCTCCGCCCGCACCACAAAGGACTTGGGTTCGCCGTGCAGCCTGTAGTGGATGGTGTAGATCGTTGCCGTGCCCATATTGCCTCCCTGTTTTGATATGGAGTTGATGCAATTAGGTTCAGAAAGGTTCAGAAAGTTTGTGCCACATCCCTACGACCCATTGCCACAGATCAGTATTGGCAGCAGCAACGGTTACGGGTATTAGTGGAACCTTCGCCCCGCGCCCAAGGATCGCGCCATGTCCCAGGATTCACCGAGCCTGACCCACAGCCGCCTGTACCTGCAACGCCTGGGGTATGACACCCCGCCCGCGCCCACATTGGCGACCCTGGCGCAGTTGCAGTTGCGCCATGTCAGTACCTTCGCCTTCGAGAACCTCTCGGTCCTGTCACACCTGCCGGTGCCCCTTGACCTGGCCAGCATCGAGCAAAAAGTCCTGTTCGACGGGCGGGGGGGTTATTGCTATGAACTGAACCAGATGTTCCTGGCCTTGTTGCAAGAGCTGGGCTTCGAGGCGCGAGGAATCACCGGTCGGGTGGTGATCGGCGGGCCGCCTGATGCGCATACCGCGCGCACCCATCGCCTGAGCCTGGTGACCCTTGAGGGTGTGCGCTACATCAGCGATGTCGGGTTTGGTGGCATGGTGCCAAGCAGCCCCTTGCAACTGGACAACCTGGCGCCACAGGCCACCGCCCATGAGCCCTATCGCCTGACCTTGAATGCCGGAAGCTACACCCTGTGGGCCCAGGTAGGCGAGGAGTGGCGTGGGCTGTACGTGTTCGACCTGCAGTCGCAGTCGCACTACGACTATGAAGTGGGCAACTGGTATGTCTCCACTCACCCCGACTCGCCATTTCGCAGGCAGTTGAAAGTGGCGTTGATCGCACCGGGGCTGCGCCGCACCTTGAACAATGGCAACTACGCGGTTCATCACCTGGGCCGCGACAGCGAGAAACGCACGATCAGCGATGTCGACGAACTGTTGGCGCTGCTGCAGCAGGCGTTTGGTTTGCGCGTACCCGAACACCCGCAACTACGCCTGCGACTGGCGCAAATATTGGCCCAGACTTGATGCGGATTTGTATAGAGGCTTGATCTAGAGCCTTCGCTGAAGCGTTTTACCTCCGAATCCAAGGCAAATTAAATCGAACCTTTTGCAAAACAGGGGGTTCGAACCGATTCCTGAATAATTTGCCCACCTCAAAAGGAGATGTAAAACGATGTCCAGACTATTCGGAAAAATCCTCAAGAATTCTTCGGTCCTGGCCCTGGTTGCCGCGCCGGCCGTGGTTTTTGCTGCACCGTCCACCGACCCGATTTCCACCTTCGGTATCCTGGGCAGCTACAACGACTTCAAGCTCGAAGGCGGTAGCGAAAGCGAAAAGGACCATATGCCGCAAGCCGGGGTGTTCTATAACTTCGGCAACAAGCTGACTGCCGAATCCGGCTTCATCTACCAGGCCGGTGTAGACGCCAAGTTCGGCAAGAAAAGTGACAACAAGCTCAAGGACGGCCAGGCCGATCTCGATCTGGGCTGGCGCGCCGCCCTGGATGCGCGCAACTTCGTCGATGTGCTGGTCGGTGGTGGCTACAGCTGGACCCGTTATGAGCCGGACTCTGGCGACTACGACATGAAACTCACCAGCAAGTCGCCGTTTGCCAAGGCGGCGGTGGGTTACAACCATCAGTTCGACAGCATGACCATGCGCGTCGAACTGGGTGCGCGCCACACCCTCGACGGCCGCGCCAAGCTCAAGGTCGACGGCATCGGCAGCGACACCGTGGACCTCAAGGACCGCACCAATCCCTACGCCGAAGTCAGCCTGCTGATGAACCAGAACGGCGACCTGCCAGTGATGGCCGGCCTGTATTACACCCGCACCGAGTACAAGCTCGATGAGGATTCCGAAGTAGCCGATAACACCAAGCTCAAGCGCGATGAGTACGGCTTCAAGGTCGGCCTGGCGTTCTAAGCCAGTTGTCGCGGGCGCCGGCGGTCTGTCATGGAGCGCCGGTCGCCCGACCCTGTCCGCCCAAGCCCCCCTTTGTGTCCCCCAATACCCTCAACACCGCGCCGCCACTGACTTAGTGTGAACCCTGCTGTTCACACAACAAGAGAGGGTGGCTATGTGGTCTACAACCCCCCGTCGCATGGGGTTGCTGCTGGCCTTGCTGGGCCTGCTGTCAGCCTGTAACGACAAACCGCAACATCCCCCGCCCGCCACGGCGAGCAACGCCGTGCCCACCGACCTGGCGCTGGCCCGGCTCTACGACACCAGTTGCAAACTCTGTCACGCCAACCCTGCATCCGGCGCGCCACTGACCGGCGACAGCCAGGCCTGGGCCCCACGTGTTGCCCAGGGCGCAGACACGCTGCTGGACCATACCCTCAACGGCTACCAGGGCATGCCGCCGATGGGTCTGTGCATGCAGTGTTCCGAGGAGCAGTTCCTGGGGCTGATCAGCTTCATGGCCGGTGTTCACATTCAATAATAATGGGGTAGGTGATGGTGCTTTCACGCAGGCAACTGTTGCAGCGTTCGGCCGCAGTCGGCGCGTTCCTGGCAATCAGCAGCAACCCGGCGCTGGCCCAGTTGGCCCGGGCGCCGCGCTTGATCCCGTGGCGCAACTGGTCGGGTGCACAAGCCTGCCTGCCCCTGGAGCGCCTGGCGCCCAAGGACCTGGATGAGTTGGTGCAGGTCATCCGCCACGCCCCGGGCAAGGTCCGCCCGGTGGGTTCGGGCCATTCATTCAGCGCCTTGGTACCGACAGATGGCACGTTACTGTCGCTGAGTTTTTTCAATGGTTTGCTCGATCACGACCCCGGCAGCCTGCAAGCCACCTTTGCCGCCGGTACGCCCATGTCCCGTATGGGGCCTGCGCTCAAGGCGGTCGGCCAGGCGCTGCCGAACATGGCAGATATCGACTACCAGACCCTGGCCGGCGCCATTTCCACCTCGACCCATGGCACCGGGGTCGGTTTTACCTCGTATTCCGCCGGTGTCACCGGCCTGCAACTGGTGACGGCCCAGGGCGAGGTGCTGGAGTGCGACGCTGGGCGTGAGCACGAGGTGTTCAACGTCGCCCGTGTGTCCCTGGGCGCGCTTGGCGTGGCCACCCGCGTGCGCATGCAAAACCGCACGCCTTATCGCCTGCGGGAGCGCCAATGGATCGCCCGCACCGAGGAGCTGTTGGAGGACGTGGCAAACAACACCCGGGAGAACCAGCACTGGGAGATGCTGGTGGTGACCCATTCCGACTACGCGTTGTCCATCGCCCTCAACGAAACCAGCGAAGCCCCGACCCCGCCAATCGACCCGGCAGAGGCGGGCGGCAATGAGTTCGTGTCGATTATCGAAAACCTCGACAAATATGCCAGCGACTTCCCCGCAACCCGCCGCACACTGCTCAACAGCCTGCGCTATTTCGCCAGCTTCCAGGACCGGGTGGCCGAATCGTTCGAGGTCTACGCCAACGTGCGCAATGTGCGTTTCAACGAGATGGAGTATTCGGTGCCCGCCGAACATGGCCCGGCCTGCCTGCGGGAAATCCTCAAGTTGATCCGCGACAAGGACCTGCGTACCTGGTTCCCCATCGAGTACCGCTACGTCAAGGCCGACGACATTCCCCTGAGCATGTTTGAAGGCCGCGACAGTTGTTCGATCTCGGTGCACCAGCACTACACCATGGACCATCACAACTTCTTCGCCGCGGTCGAGCCGATCTTCTGGAAATACGCCGGCCGGCCGCACTGGGGCAAATTGCATAGCCTCAATGCCCGCACCTTGCAGGGCCTGTATCCGCGCTGGAATGAATTCGCGCGGGTGCGCCAGGCCCTCGATCCCGGCGGCAAGTTCCTCAACGCGCACCTGTCATCCATCCTGGGAGTTGCCTGATGAACCGCAGAAACTTCATGGCCGGTACCCTCGGCGCCGGAGCCTTGCTGGTGGCGGGCGCCGCGCTGCTGCGTCCGGCTGACCGGGGCGCGCCGTACAGCGCGTATTTTCGCCAGTTGAACCACCAGCTCAAGGCCCATGGGCCGATGCGTCCGGTGTTGCTGATTGACCTGGATCGTCTGGATCACAACATCGACATCGTGATGCAATCAGTGCGACGCGGCGGCAAGCACCTGCGGCTGGTGGAAAAATCCCTGCCTGCGCCGGGCCTGTTGGCCTACATTGCCCAGCGCGCCGGCACACAGCGCCTGATGTCGTTTCACCAACCCTTTCTGAACCATGATGCCCAGGTGTTCCCCGACGCCGATATCCTGCTGGGCAAGCCGTTGCCGGTGCGTTCTGCCGAGCTGTTTTATCAAGGGCACCAGGGGCCTTTCGACCCCGCCCGGCAATTGCAGTGGCTGCTGGATACGCCACAGCGCCTGCAGCAATACCTGGCGCTGGCCCAGGGCCTGGGCACACGGCTGCGGATCAATATCGAGCTGGATGTGGGCCTGCATCGCGGCGGTATCAGCGATAACGCAGTGTTGGGGCAGATGCTCGGACTGATCAGTGCGCATCCCCAGCATCTGGAGTTTGCAGGGTTCATGGGCTATGACCCGTTTGTCGGCATGGGCGTGCCGGGCATCCTGGGCTCGCCCCAGGCGTTGTTCGACAAGGTCATGCAGCGTTACCACGGTTTTGTCGACTTTACCCGCCAGCAGTTTGCCGCGTTGTGGCGTGATGGCCTGACGCTCAATACCGCTGGCAGCCCCAGCTATGGGATGCATGAGCAGGAGCAGTTGAGCAGCGAAGTCTCTGTGGGCACCGCCATGCTCAAACCCACGCATTATGATTTGCCCTCCCTCAGCGAGCACGTCCCGGCGGCCTACATCGCCACGCCGGTGCTCAAAAGCACCGGCGCGGTCAACATCCCGGCGCTGGACGACAAGTCCCGGTTGTTGTCTTGGTGGGATCGCAACCAGCGCGAGACGTTCTTTATCTATGGCGGTAACTGGATGGCTGAGTTCGAGTCGCCCCTGGGGCTGCAAAGTAATGGCTTATATGGCCGCAGCTCCAATCAGGAGATGGTCAATGGTTCGCCGGGGGTTGGCTTAAACATCGACGATCAGGTGTTCTTGCGCCCGACTCAGACTGAGTCGGTGCTGTTGCAGTTTGGCGATCTGCTGGCGGTGCGCGGCGGCAAAATTGTCGACAGCTGGCCGGTCTACACGGGTTGAAACTGCGCACGCCTGTGTAGGAACCGGCCTGTGGCAAAGGCCTTGTTGCAGGGCGGCTACAACGCAAACGGGATCGTTAGCTTGGCCCACAACATGTCGCCTTGCGGCCGGTTCTCTACATCAAATTCCTTGGCCCAGCGGATCTCCGCACTGGCGTACTTGAGAAAGGTGAAGTACACCGCCGGCCCCACCGCAAACACCTGGCCCCGCACCCCATCGTCGACGTCTTCGCCGTAGATAGTGGTGACAGTGCGCCCGTACTGCTTATCGTCAGTCGTCTGCTTGAGATAGTAGCCATTGATGCCCAGGCTGACGTTGTCGCTCACTTTGTAGCTGGCCGAGTAGTCGAAGTGGAAAATCTGCCCGGAGCGGTAGTCGGTGTCGTGGTTTTCCTGGTTGAAGCTGTAGGTGGTCTTGATCGACAGTTCAGTGCGCTCGTTGGGTAGCCATGTCACCGACACCAGCGGCTTGTAGGTGTAGAAGTTGTTGCTGGTGTTGGCCAGGCGCGAGGCATCGTACTCACCGGTAGGCACAGTGATTTCCACGGCGGCGCCCAGGGTCAGGTTTGTGCCCAGGTCCCACAGGATGATCGGCGCGATGGTGGTGTCGCCCATGCTTTCGCGTTGGTCCGACATGCCGAACAGCGCCACTTGTTGCTTGAGGTATGGCTGGGCAATGTAGCCGCCCAGCCGCCCGCCAAACACCCGCAGCGGGCTCAGGTAGTCCAGGCGCGGGATGATCGCGTCCGAGCGGATCTTTACCTGCGCTACTTTGCCCCCCAGGGAGCTGATGTCCAGTTTCGTCGCTTCATAGTGGTTGTAGTAAAGGTTGAAGGCGAACATGTGGTCCGGCAGGTGATCGACATCCAGGGGCAGGATGTAAAAGCCATCGGTACCGGGACCGATATTGTCCACGCCGCCCTCCGTGGCCAGGGTCGGCAGGCTGATAAGGGCCAGGGCAAGGGGCAGGGGGGCAAGCGCGCGGGTTGGGTTCATGGCTGGGCTCATTATTATTGTTGGATGAATGCACCGGCGGCCCTCATCGCAGCCGCGCCCATAGAAATAAGCCCTTGGCGCCCCAGTGGGCAGGGTATTGGCGGCCACATAAGGGGGCTTTGCCGGACACCGTTCATTCAGAGTGCGGCGAGCCTTGCAAGCACCTATGATTGTCAGGATGTTTCTAAAACAATAACCGGGCATAGAGTCGGGAATCGCAGATCCATGCACAGCAAAACCGTTGATCCACACTACGAATTGGCGCTGGTGTCGCCTTTTCTCCTGCAGACCCTGGGGCAGGTCGTGGCGCAGAAGGGCGCCAATGCCGAGCATCTGTGCCGTGGCCTGGGGTTTACCCTGGCCGACCTGGAAGACCCGGCGCTACGCATTTCCTATCGCCAGGCGGTGGCGATGATCCAGCGTGCCCTCAAGATCCTGCCCGAGCAGGGCCTGGGCCTGTGTGTCGGCAATCAGAACGTGCTGGGCACCCTGGGCCTGCTGGGGCATGTCATCTCGTTGTGCAAGACCTTGCGCGATGCCTTTGCCGTGGGCGAGCGCCACCAGCACACCTCCGGCGGTATCGCCACCTCACGCACCCATGAAGGCACGCAGGAGGTCATGGTGGATGTCGAATGCCTGTTGCCTTATGCCGAGGTCCAGGTGTTTGCCGCCGAGGAGTTCTTCGCCAGCCTCATGATCTACGGTCGCACCCTGGTGGGCAGCGAGTTCAAGCCATTGCGCATGGAATTCATGCATGCGCCGCCGGTGTATGCCGGCGAGTACCAGCGTTTGTTCGGTGACGATGTGCGCTTTGGCTGCCTGCATAACCGCATGGTCCTGGAGACCCGGTGGCTTGATGTGCCGTTGCCCAACCACCATGCCCTGGCATTGCGTCAGGCCATTGGCCTGCTGGAACTGGAAAGTGCCGAACTGCACCGCAAAATGGACCTGATCCAGGCGGTGGAGCGCGCCATTTCCCGCGACTTGCAGGGCAGCCAGCTAGAAAAAGTTGCCCGTGACCTGAACATGAGCGGGCGCACCCTGCGCCGGCGCCTGACCGACCATGGGCTGACGTTCGAAGCCTTGCTCGAACAGGTACGTCGCTCTCGCACCATGGGGCTGCTGGGCAACCCCGGGTTGTCCATCGAGCGTATTACCCAAGAGGTCGGCTACAGTGACGTACGCAGTTTTCGCCGGGCGTTCAAGCGCTGGACGGGGCTCAGCCCCAGTGCGTTTCGGGGCATGCCCACGGATTTGCATTGAACCCCGCAGCCCGCTCAGTGCCACATTAGGGCAACGCACACTTATCTGGAGGTTGGCATGCGCACCATCGATCTGGCGGGTACCCCGGTTCCGGTCATCGGCCAAGGCACTTGGCGTATGGGTGAAGACCCTGGACAGCGAACGGCACAAGTCGCTGCGCTGCAACTGGGCATCGACGAAGGCATGACCCTGATCGACACCGCCGAGATGTACGGCGAGGGCGGTGCTGAAGAAGTGGTCGGGCAGGCGATCCAGGGGCGCCGCGAGCAGGTGTTCCTGGTCAGCAAGGTCTACCCCCACAACGCCAGCAAAGCCGGGATTCCCCGCGCCTGCGAAGCCAGCCTCAAGCGCCTGGGTACCGACCACATCGACTTGTATCTCCTGCACTGGCGCGGGCAATACCCCCTTGCAGAAACGGTTGAAGCCTTTGAACGGCTGCGTGACGCCGGCAAAATCGGGCGCTGGGGTGTGTCCAACTTCGACGTCTCGGACCTTCAAGAGTTGGCATCACCTGCCTGCGCCACCAATCAGGTGCTCTACAACATCGAACAACGCGGCATCGAGTTCGATCTGTTGCCCTGGTGGCAACAACACAACCTGCCGTTGATGGCGTACTGCCCAATCGCCCAGGGTGGACAGCTGCTGGCCAGCCCCACCCTCAAGCAGATTGCCCGTCGCCATGGGGTGACACCGGCCCAGGTTGCCCTGGCGTGGGTATTGCGCCAGGACGGCGTTATCGCCATCCCCAAGGCCGTGACCCCCGAGCACGTGCGTCTCAACGCGGCGGCGGCCAGGCTGGTGCTCGACGAGCATGACCTGGACGCCATCGACCGGGTATTCGGTGCGCCGATACGCAAGCATCCGCTGGCAATGGTGTGATGTCGCGACGCGATGCCGTTTTCGCTGCCCGCAAAGGTTACCCGCTACGGTCAGCCAGGCCATGTAACTGACAGTACTCAGCCCACTCCAGGCCTGCCATCTGGGCCACTTCCTTATGCACTTCCAGGCGCTTGGTCTCGAACTCCTGCGGCGACTGGCTGATCAGCTGCAGCGTCAGCTCCCAGGCGAACAGGTTCTGCGCCTCGGCCTCGGCCTCAAAGGCTTCGTGCAGGCGTTCGGCACGGTATTGGGCCATGGTTTCGCGCTTGGCCTGGGCGGCCAAGGGGTTCAGCGTGTCCAGTTCGGCGCGCAGCTCGGGGCGCTGCTCCAGGAAAATATCCAGGGCAAGCCGAAGGTTTTCGCCAGGTTCAGACAAGGGGTTACTCCAGCAGTACAGGTTGCCCGACCTCAGGACGAGGCTTGTTCGTAGCGGCTCTTGCGGCGGGCGCGTTTACGCAGGCGATTGGCCGTCCACTGTTGCAGCGGATCGAGCATAAAGAAAAACAGGTACGCAGCGAGCACCAGGGTCAAGTCGACCCAGGTTTTGCTGATAGGCCCTTCGACGGCTTCGACCGCGGCCTTGATCAAAAACAGTACGGCGACCCCACACAACCAGAGCACTACAGTGAAAACCAGAGGTCGTGCGCGATTTGAAATCCTGCGTTGCATGTTCAATACATCTCCCTGAGATCCCTGGGTCAGTCGGCGTAGCGACCCCTTGGGTGTAAAAGTGGTCCGTGGCTCGAGTCGTTCGATACCGGCCTGGGGGTCGACAGACCCACGAAGCTGATGACCTGTGCGGGCTGCAGTTGGTTCCGAAAACCTGCTCCAGACGCGTGGGCGCAAGGCCCGTAAGCGCACTATTGTTTCAAAAAGCGTAGGAAATTACACCCTTGTCTGCACGCCAACTGGCCCCGCAAGACGGCGCATCGCCGCCAGACGCGGCAAAGTCCTTTCATTTTCGCGGCCTGCACGTGTAGCGTTAAGCCATCGTTGAAGACTCTGGTCGAGGGGCTGGCCCCGCTGGGATGGCCCCAGGGCAAGGAGATAATCATGGCGCAAACGCTGTTCAAACTCTTCTTCACCCGGCGCCTGGCGGCTTTGGCGAGCACAGAGTCGTTGCGGGCCATCCGCGAAGGCTTGCTATGGATCTTGCCGTGCCTGCTGGTTTCGGCAGGGTTCCTGCTGTTGTCTGAATGTGCGCGTATCCTCGATTTTCCCCCGCCGCTGGTGGCCTTCCTGGCGGGCCTGCACGCCAAGATCAGTTCAGTGATCCCGCTGCTGGTGGCGGCTTCCATCGGCTATATGCTGGCGATCCAGCACCGCTTGCCACAGTTGCCGGTGGCCTTCCTGTGCCTGGCGCATGTGGTCATTGCGACCTTTGTCCTGCGCGATTATCCACGGGCGTCGGCAACCTTCGTTCTGTTTATTGCTATTGCTTCGCCACTGATCAATGTCCCGGCGATTGCCTGGCTGCATCGGTGGCGCTGGACCCGCCTGGTCAACGAAGACCTGGTGGGGCACAACCTCAAGGGCACCGTCAACATGGTGGTGCCAGGGGCAATCACCGCATTGCTGCTGGTGGTGATCTTGTCGTTGCTGTTGCAGGTACCCCATGTGGTGCAGTTCCAGGGCCCGGTAATGCTTGATGCGTTGCAGTCGCCTTATGGCAGCGGGATGTTTGTCACGGCGATCAACTCGCTGCTGTGGTTTTTTGGCATCCATGGTGTGTATGCGATGCAACCGCTGTTTGACGCACTGGACCAGGCCGTGGTGCTCAACAACACGGCGCTGGCGGCGGGGGAGCCGATCCGGTACCTGTTGAACGGCGGCCTGCTGGGCTGCTTTGCCTTTATTGGTGGCGCTGGCGGTTCCCTGTGCCTGTTGCTGGCGATCCTGCTGTTTTCCAAGACCCAATCCATGCGCCTGCTGGCAGTGGCCAGCCTGCCGCTGTCACTGTTCAACGTCAGCGAAGTGTTGCTGTTCGGCTTGCCGATCATCCTCAACCCGCGCCTGTTCATACCCTTTTTAGCCGTGCCGGTGATCAACACGGTATTGGCGTTACTGGTGGTGCAGGCCGGCTGGGTTTCGCCTGCGGTGGCCAGCGTGCCATTTACCGCGCCGGTGCTGCTCAATGCCTACCTGAGCACCCAGGGCGACCTGGCTGCGGTGGCGTTGCAACTGGTGCTGCTGGGCTTGGGCACGCTCGTCTATGCGCCCTACGTGCGCGCGATCCATCGCCAGGCGCAAGAGGGCGGTACGGTTTACCTCAAGTCATTTGACATGACCTTTCACGGGCTCGAAGAAAAAGGCCGCCTACTGGAACTGGACCCGGTGCTGGCGTCGCACAAGGCGCTGGCACGCCAGGCCATTGAATTGAGCAGGATCCAGCAGATCAGCGACTACGAGTTCTACCTGGAGTACCAACCCCAGGTGTCCTCCCTGACGGGCCTGTGCACTGGCTGCGAAGCACTGATGCGGGCCCGCGATGGCCAAGGCAAGGTGCATTCGCCCTGGGAGTTCCTCCAGTGGCTGGCCCAGGCCCGGTTGATGCCGGACGTGGACTTGTGGGTCGCCTCCCAGGCCGTACGCCAATACCTGAAGTGGCAGAAAATCGGCTTTGCGCTGCCGATCACCATCAATGTCTCCAGTGCCACCCTGACCGCCCCGGCGTATGGCCGGCAACTGGTGCAAATCCTGTCCCAGGCCAACGGCCAGGTGTCGGTGGAGATTACCGAGGATGCGCTGGTGGGCGACATTCAGATGACCCGGCAGATGATCGAAAAACTGCAGGGCATTGGGGCCAAGGTCTATATCGACGACTTTGGCACCGGGTTTTCCGCGCTGAGTTATCTGCACCAGTTCCCGGTGGACTACATCAAGATCGACCGCAGCTTTGTCGTGGCCCAGCAGGACCCCAAGGGCGCCCAGGTATTGATCGGCATGTTGCGCTTTTGCGAAGCGCTGAACCTGGGAGTGGTGGTTGAAGGGGTGGAAACGGCCGAGCAATTGGCCTTCGTGCAGTCGGGCAGGGGCCACGCCGGGGCAGAGCTGATTATCCAGGGCTGGTATTTCAGCAAAGCATTGCCCTGTGACGGGGTACAAGACTTTGTGCGCAAATGTGCGGCCAATGGTAATGCGCAGGCCGGCGTATAAATCCTTCTACATATAACCCGCGTATTGAAGTGTCCGCTTTAATGGGTCTTCCTACTGCATACACAGCTAATTCGTAGGACTAGTCGCAAATGGAAAATGCCCTCTGGTGTGCGGCGTTTTTTCAGGTAGATTATTTAATACGAATTTTGAAAAAGAATTTTAAATTGAAGCTTACTTAATGGCTGTGTCCTTGCTCAGTGTCTATGCCTTGGCTTTTAGTGCGGCAGGCATGGCATTTGAGGCGCGCAAGGATTTTAAGTTACACCTGCGCAAAGTTTGGCTTTTAGTGATCTGCCGATTAATCATTACGGCGGACTCAATGCGGCTTTGACTCGGGAAGTTGTTGCTTAAACAAGTGTAAGTATATCGTTAGTTGAATTTGAATTTGGCTGGAAAGAGCGTCTTGCGGTTTACCGTGGGCGCTTGATCATGGCCATTATCCCGGCGACTTAGTTCGCTATTTATGTGAGGAAAAATAATGAAAAGCTTGAAGACCCTCGTTTGTATAAGTTCCTTTGCTCTGTTGTTTGGCGCAGCTTCCATGGCCAGCGCTGTGTCGATCACCCCGGAAGGCCCGTTTACCACTGATCCAGGCACCATTGTTGTAACGTCGCCATCTTCCCTGGGAGCTCCCATTTCGTGCGGCATCGTGTTCGGCGGCAATGTCAGCGGTGGTGTCGCCACCGTGACGTCGGCCACATTGACCGGCGGTGGCCTGTGCAATCTGCCGAAGCTGAAAAACATTCCGTCTCCTGGCTGGGTGTTGACCGCCACCAGCTATAACGCGAGCACCGGCACCGGCACTGGCACCGTGTCAAACGTGGGCTGGACCGTGGCATTCCCGGCATCCAACTGCGGCGCGGGTACGTTGAATGGTGAATGGGACCAGGCGACCCGCACCCTGACCGGTAAAAACCAACCGCTGTCCGGCAACTGCGCCGTCCAATCCTTGAGCGTCAGGGTGCCGACGCTCAGCGTAGGGCCGTGAGCAACTCACTCTCTGGTGCAAAGGGCTGATCACCCGTGAAAGGCAGGCGCCTCGATAGAGGCGCCTGTTGTACGGCGGATAACAAAAAGGAGTCGAGCATGAGTGACAAGAAGCAGCAGGCCCGGGTATGCCTCGGCCTGGCAATGTGGGCTGGGCTGATGGCCGGGGGCAGTCAGGTCCAGGCGGGCGCATTCATGACGCCGACGGCCAGTACTGCCGGCTGGGGGCGGGCGTTCGGTGGAGGGGCGATGTTCCAGAACGATCCCTCGGCGGCCTACAACAACCCGGCGGCGATGGCATTTATTGACCAGAGCATCTCGCAGTTCACCCTCAACTACGCCGACATCGACATCAAATACAAAGGCTCGGCACATGACTACATGGGCAATCCGGCGTCCAGCACGGTATTCGACCCGGACACTGGCCTCACGACGTCCACCCCGCGTACCGGCAACGGTGGCCAAGGCGGCTTCGACGCCTGGGTGCCGAGCGGCTTTGTGGTGATACCGCTCAACGAGCGCTTTGCCTTCGGCCTGAGCCAAGTGGTGCCCATGGGCGCACGCACGACGTGGGACGAAGACTGGAAAGGCCGCGACTTTGCGGTGGACACCAAGATCGAAACCGTGGGCCTGACCGGTTCGTTATCGTTCAAGGTCAATGAGCAGTTTGCCGTGGGCGGCGGTGCGATTGTGCAGCACACCAAAGGCTTCGTGAGCCAGAACGTCGACCTGTATGCCGCCGCCGCGCAGTCGCCGGACCTGGGCAACATTCCCTTTCCGGCGGGCCAGGGCAGCGCCTTGATGCGGGTCAAGGTCGACAACACCTCCCTGGGCTGGTTTGCCGGCATGGCCTGGAAGCCGACGTTGCACGACACCTTCGGCCTGAACTACCACGCCAAGATCAGTAACAAGCTGGAGGGTAAATACAATATCCACGCCGATGCACTTTCCAGGGACCTGATGACCACCCCGGTACTCGATGGCAAGACCCTGGTCGAACTGGCCTATCCGGGCCTGCATCTGTATCCCGGTGGTGCCAATGCCTCGGCACAGTTGGACATCCCGGCCAATGCGTCCCTGGACTGGGTCCACCGGTTTTCTGAGCGCTTGACCCTGGGCCTGAGTGCCACCTGGACCCAATGGTCATCGTTCAAGGCGCTGACCTTGAAGTCGGATGGCAGCACCCTGGTATCGATTCCGTACAACTACAAAAACACCTGGACGTACGCCATCGGTGGCGACTACGCCCTCACCGACGACTTCACCCTGCGCAGCGGCGTGGCATTTGACCAGACCCCAACCCCCAACTCCACCCGCGACCCACGGATCCCGGATGGTGATCGGGTATTTGCGTCCCTGGGTTTTGGCTACCACATCCGGGCGATTCCGGGCTTGAGCATCGACGGCGCTTATTCGCGGCAGTTTGTGCAAAGTGTCAAGCTCAAGACCAAGAACATTGACCGTCTTGGCGCCGCGTCGCTAGAAGGAAAAGCCGAGATCAAAGGCGAAGTGCTTAGCCTGGGCGCTACCTACGCCTTCTGAGCGAGATCCCCTGCAAGAACGGGCTAGCCAGCTCCTACAGTGGGTCGGTGGTGTGGCCAAGCAGATCCCCTGTGGGAGCGGGCTTGCCCGCGATAGCTGCAGCCCACTCACCATCCCTCTTGGCGGGTACACCGCTATCGCCAGTCACCCACCCCCACATCAATGTGAAGTCCCCTCAGCAAACTCGATCTTGTTCCCCACGTTGTACTTGCCCGAAGGCTTGTTCATGGGAATCCGCTTGACCTCCTGCAGCGTCTGGCTGTCATACACGATCAACGCACCCTCGCGATCCCAGATGCTCAACAGCAGGTAACGCCCATCCCGGGTGAACTCCACGTGCGCCGCCGTCTTGCCCGGCATGGGCCGCAAGGTGTGGGCGATTTCCAGGGTCTGCTTGTCGATCAAGTGGATCGAATCATTGCCGGGCGCAAAAAACACATCACTCCACACATAGCGCGAATTGCTGTGGCTGCGCATAAAGAACCCCGGCCCGAGCGTGGGGATCTGTTTGATCAGCTTCCAGGTCTTGAGGTCCAGCACCGAAATCTGCCCCTTGCTGATATTCGGCGTGGCAAACACCCACTGCCCGTTGCGCTGCCAGTAAGTCCCCGAGCCCAGGTGCGGCATGCCGGCCAGCGCAATGTCGGTGACCACCTGCCCGGAGTCGAGGTCGATCACTTGCCCGCCGCCGGCCTTGCGCGAGGTGGCGAGCAGTTGGCGATAGTCAGGTGAAAAGGAAAAATCATCGAGCACATCCTGGGCCTGGATGCGCCGGGGTTCGAAGCTCGGGCTGGGCGCCGCATAGGACAACTCCCAAACCTCATTCACATCCTTGAGGGCGACGATAAAGCTGTTGCGCGGAGGAGCGGTGTACACCGCGCTGACCCGCGAGTTTGTCGGTAAGGTCTTGACCAGCGACAGATCGCGCGCATCCAGCACCACCAGGTTGCCCGGCAGGTAATTGCCCACCAGCACCCAGCGCCCGTCCTTGCTCACCGCGAGGTTGCGGGTATTGAGCCCGGCGCGGACCTCGGCGATCAGCTTGAGGTTGTGCAGGTCATACAGGCTGATCCAGCCGTCGCGCGAAGCAAAGTACACAAAACGCCCGTCCGGAGAAAACTTTGGCCCGCCATGTACGGCAAAGTGCGAGGCAAAGCGGTCGAGCACTTCAAAGCGATCACCGTCGAGAATATCGATGTGATGGTCGCCGGACTCCACCACCACAAACAGGTTCAGCGGGTCGGCGTGGTGTTGCGGGGTGCTCGGCAGTTGGCTGACGTCGGCCAATTGGCGATGGCTGCTACGGATATCCTGTTCGTTCCAGGTCGCGGGGGTGGCCGGCGGCTGTTGCAGAAAACTCACCAGGGCGTCGATCTGTTGCGCCGTCAGCAGCGGCGCGAATGCCGCCATCTGGCTGGCCGGGCGGCCGTGTTCGATCACCTGGCGCATCTCGGCCGGCTTGATTCGCCCCAGGCTCTCGGGCAACAACGCCGGGCCGCTGCTGCCGACCCGGTTGAGGCCATGGCAGCTTTGGCAATGCTGCTGGTAATCGGCGGCGGCATCCGGTGCGCCGTGGGCGGCGCTGGCCCAGAGCAGCGGCACCAGCCACAGGCGTTTCATACCGCCACCCTGGACGCCGCGAAGTGGCCGGGCACAAGGCTGGCGGGGTAGTGCAGGGCGGCGTCGGCAAACAGGTCGACCACCTGCCCGATCACCGTCAAGGTCGGCACGCCGGGCTCGCACATCAGCGCCAGGGCTGGCAGCAGGCGCAGGGTGCCGCGATGCACCTGCTGGTCGGCGCGGGCGCCGTTGCAGATCAGCGCCGCTGGCGTGTCGGCGGGCAGGCCGGCACCGATCAGGCGCTCGGCGATCATCGCCAGGTTCGACAGGCCCATGTAGAACACCAGGGTCTGGCTGCCGTCGGCGAGGCTGTCCCAGGGCAGCTTCAATTCGCCGTCGCGCTGCAAATGCCCGGTGACAAAGCGGCACGAGTTGACCAGGTCACGATGGGTCAGCGGGATGCCCGCATAGGCGCTGCAACCGGATGCCGCCGTGATGCCGGGCACCACCTGGCACGACACACCTTGCGCCAGCAGGTACTCCAGCTCTTCGGCACCGCGGCCAAACACGAACGGGTCGCCGCCCTTGAGCCGCACCACCCGCTGCCCCTGCTGGGCCAGTTCGGCCAGCAGTTCGTTGATCTGCGCCTGGGGGAGGCTGTGATAACCGCTGGCCTTGCCCACGTAATGCCGGGCGCAGGTCAGTGGGATCAGGGTCAGCAGATCGGCACTGATCAGGCGATCGAACACCACCGCATCGGCCTGCATCAGCAGGCTCCAGGCGCGCAGGGTGAGCAGGCGCGGGTCACCGGGGCCGGCGCCGACCAGGGCGACTTCGCCGGGGTGGAAGGGGCTGTGCAGCACGGAGGGTAATGCGTGGGATGAGTGCATGAGACTTCCTTGGTTCATCATCAGGTTGGCGGCCCCCGGTTGTGTCACCAGGTGGCCGGCCGGTGGTTCAGCGTGCCGAGCAAGGAATCAAGGTGGGCGGTGTACGGGCGATCTCTGCATCGCTGAGGTAGCAACCGGGGTCCGGGCCCCAGAGGTCGCCGTCGGCCCAGGCGCGGGTGCGCGTGTTGCCGTTGCAGATCCCCAGCCAGCGGCACTCGGTACAACGGCCACCGATCTGGCGTGGGTATTGGCGCAGGCGCAGCAGCAACGGGTCGGGGCGCTCCAGCCAGATCTCGCGGAACGAGGTGTGGCGCACATTGCCCACCGAGTATTGCCACCAGTAAGTGTCCGGGTGCACTTCGCCGGTGTTGTCGATATTGGCAATGCCGCTGCCCGAGGCATTGCCGCCCCAGGCATGCAGCAGGTGTTCAAGTTGCGGGTAGTGTTCCGGCAGGTGCTGGTGCACCCATTGCAGCAACAACACGGCGTCGGCGTCGTTGTTGCCGCTGACAAAATCACTGGCCACGCCATTCTGGATGTCGTCCCAGGCCTGCTGGAAAATCATCAGCATGGCCTCGCGGCTCATCTGCTGGTGCGCGTCCAGTTGCCGGCTGCGTTTGCCGCGCCCACTGTAGTTGAGGTGCGAGAGGTAAAACTTCTGCACATCGTATTCCCGCATCAAGGCCAGCAATTGCGGGAGCTGCGCGTGGTTTTCCTGGGTCAGGGTCGTGCGCAGGCCGACGCGGATACCCGCCTGGCGGCACAGGTTGATGGCGTGCATCGAGCGCTCGAAACTACCTTCGCATTGGCGGAATGCATCGTGGGTGGCCTTCAAGCCATCGATGCTGATGCCCACATAGTCAAAGCGTGCGGCGGCGATCTGCTGGATGTTGCCTTCATCGATCAGCGTGCCATTGCTCGACAGCGCAACAAAAAAACCCTTGGCACGGGCATAGGCGCTGAGTTGGAACAGGTCCTCGCGCAGCAGGGGTTCGCCGCCCGAGAGAATCAACACCTTGACCCCGGCCTCGTGCAGGTCATCGATCACCTTCAGTGCGGCCTCGGTGTCCAGTTCATCGCGGAACACGCTGTCGGCGCTGGTGGCATAGCAGTGCTTGCAGGTCAGGTTGCAACGGCGCAGCAGGTTCCAGATCACCACCGGCGCGCGCTGGCTGCCCGGTTTGGCGCTGCGCGGTGGTGGGCATTGACCGGCCAGGGTGCGCAGGTAATGACTGATCCTAAGCATAAGATGTTCCTTCTTCAGCGCGCACGTGCAGGAGCGAGGGGAGAGCTCAGGCGCAAGCCGGTTTTTTTCAGGATGCGACTGCTCACCAGCATCTCGTCCGCCCGGCTGGCATCGCCCAGCAGGAAGCGCAGGTGTTCGCGGTAACTGTCGATTTCTTCACGGCTGCGCCCATGCACCATGGCGAACAGGTTGTACGGCCAATCCGCGCGCCGGGGGCGGCGGTAGCAGTGGCTGACAAAGGGCTGGGCGCCGATCAGCTCGCCCAGGCGCGGCATCTGTTCGTCGCACACATCCCACACGGTCATGCCGTTGTGGCGGTAGCCCAGGCGATAGTGATTGGGCACGGCGGCGATCCGGCGGATGGCGCCTTCCCCTTGCAGGCGCTTGAGCAGGTCCAGGGTCGATTCGACGCTGATGCCCAGTTGCTCGGCGAGCCAGGTCCAGGGGTCTTCCACCAGCGGCAGGCCGGCTTCGGTCAAATGGATCAGGCGCTGGGCCAGGTTCTCGTCAAACCGGGAAATACAGGCCGACATGGTAGGTTTGCTCCTTGGGCAGGTTAAGCACCTCAAGCCCGGTCAGGGTGTGGATATGCGCCAGGGTCTGGTCGAGGTCGTCGCAGGTTGCGCAGGCCAGCACAAACCACATGTTCCAGGGATGCTCGCGCCGGTAGTTGTGGGCCACTTGCGGCAGGTCGTTGAGTTGCGCCGCGACCTCTTCAAAACGTGATTCGGGCACCGCAAGGGCGGCCAGGGTGAACGCGCCCCCCAGGCGCTCGATGTCGAACATCGGCCCGAAGCGCGTCAGCACGCCGTCTTCGAGCAGCAGGTGCAGGCGGTCGAGCAACGCGTCGGGCGTGCTGCGTAGCTCATCAGCCACTGCCTGCCATGGATCACGCACCAGCGGCAGGCCCCGTTGCAGGCGATTGATCAGTTGCCGGTCGAGTTCATCCATGGGCCCATACCTGTGACGGCGGCGGCGCAAAACGCCCGCCGCATTGCTTGAACATGCGCGTGCTGAACAGCAGGTGGTGGGGCAGGTCGCTGAGCAGATGCTGTTGCAGCAGCGCCTCGATCTGCGCCTGTACCGCTGCGCGTTCACGCCCGTGCACCATGCAGAACAGGTTGTAGCGCCAGTGCGGCAAGCGCCGTGGCCGCTGGTAGCACAGGGTGATGCCCGGCGCGCGGCCCAGGCGCTGGCCGACTTCATCGATCAGTGCATCGGGCACATCCAGCACCAGCATCGCATTGGCCACATAGCCCAGGGCGCGGTGGTTGAGCACCAGGCCGACGCGGCGGAACAGACCCTGTTCCTGCCATTGCTGCATCTGCTTGAGCACTTGCAGGTGATGGGCTCCGATCTGCTCGGCGAGGTCTTCATAGGGCCGCGACACGCGCGGCAGCCCACGCTCCAGGCACTGGCGCAGGTCAAGCAATTGTTCATGGTTCAGCGGCGCGATCACGGGTGGACTCCCAGGGCGAAACCCAGGTCGATGCGGTAGGAGGTGAGCATGGGCAGGTCCAGGGGGATCAGGCCGGTGTCCTTTTCCAGCTCTTCCAGGATCTGTTCCAGATGGCGGCGATTAGGCCCGGTCAGCACAAACCACAGGTTGTAGTGATGTTCGCGGGCGTAGTTGTGATTGACCTCGGGGTAGCGGCTGATGCGCGCCGCCACTTGCTCCAGGCGCTCGGCGGGCACAGCCAGGGCGGCGAGGGTACTGGCGCCGGCACGGCTGTGATCGAACACCGGCCCGACCCGCGACAGCGCGCCCGCCAGTTCCAGGCGTTGCAGGCAGGCCATCAGCTCGCGCTCGCTGCAACCCAGGGTTTGCGCCATTTCCAGGTAAGGCTCGGCACACAGCGGCATGCCGTGTTGATAGCGGTCGATCAGGCGTGCGGTCAGTTCATCCAGTTCCATCTCAGTACCCCATTTTTTGCGCGCGGCTGCTGAAGAAGATGCCGCTGGGGCTGTCGGCCGGCAGGGTCTTGAGCAAGGTCAAACGATAAGGATCCCAGACCTGCACCTGCTGGCCGTCGCGAACCGACAACCACAGCTGCTCACCGCGCCCGGTGAATTCCATGTGCAGCACACCGGGGCCGGGGCGCAGGTCCGCGACCACCTGGTGGGTTTCACTGTCGAGTACCTGCACCCGATCGTTGTCGGGGTAGGCGAAGTTGACCCACAACTGGCGCCCATCAGGCCGTGCGGTGACAAAAATCGGCTGGCCGGCCACGGCGATGGCGGCGGTCTGCTGCCAGGTGCGTGCGTCCATCACCAGCACCTGGTGCCGGCCCACGGCGGGCACGAACGCCTGGTTGTCGGCCACGGCCCAGCCTTCCAGATGCGGCATCTTGTACACCGGCAGTTTTTCCTGGCCGCGACCGTAATCGGCCAGCACGCGCTTGACCCCCAGTTCGGGGTGCCACAGGTCGAGCTGGGCCATGCCGTCCTCGCCAAACAAACCGGCCATGTAGTAACGGCCATCGGCAGTGATCAGCGCGTCATAGGGCTGGCGGCCAATACCGCTGAAGCGGGTGATGGCCGGGGTGTTGCCCTGGCTGAAATCGGCGCTCCAGATCTCGTCGGTATCAAACAGGCTGAACACAAAGCGCTGCCCTGGCGCATCCACCAGGCCCACCACCCGCGAGCGTTTGCCGTCGGCCACGGGCGTGGCCGGGATATCGGCCACCTGTTGCAGGGTCACCGCGTCGAACACCTTGACCCCGCCCGGTTGGTAGTTGGAGACCGCAATCAGGCGCCCATCCTGGCTGATCGCGCCGCCGATGCTGTTGCCGCCCTGGATCAGGCGTTGGTCGATGCGCTGGGTCAGCAGGTCGACCTTGGTCAACCCGCCGTCCCGGCCAAAGAGGTAGGCGTAGCGCTGGTCCCGGGAGAACACCGCCGAGGCGTGGGACAAATCCCCCAGCCCCTCGACCCGGGCCAGGCGCGCCTGGTGGCTGCTGTCGATAATCAGCAGGCTGCCGCTGGCACGCTCTACCACCAGGCCCAGGTCGCCGGTGCCGCGTAGCGGTGGCTGGACACAGGCCGTGAGCAACAGGCCGGCAATGCACACAAACAGGGGACGGATCATGGCGCAGGGGTTCCTTGCAGGAGGCGATCCACCAGCCAGGCAATTTCGCCGGCATTGAGCAACGGCGCCCAGCCAGGCATCGCCAGGGCAGGGCGGCCATAGGTCACGGTGGCAATCAGGGCATCGCGGGTCTGCCCGGCCAGGGCTTGGGGCGTCAGGGCCGGGCCCAGGCCACCGGTCAGGTGCAGACCGTGACAGGCCCCGCAGTCCTGGGTCAGCAGGTGTTCCAGCTGGACCTGGCGCGCAGGCACCGGTGCTCCGTGCACCGGCGCGGGAATGAGGAAAAGCAACGCCATGGCCGAACCGATCATCGAGACTTGCATGGCGTGCTCCTTGTGCTTATTTCAGGCTCAACACCCATTGGGCGAGGGTCAGGGCTTCGGCATCGGTGACGGGGTTGGCCGGCATCGGAATCGGTCCCCAGTTACCCTGGGTACCGTTCTTGATGTGGCTGGCCAAGGTTTTGTCAGCGTCCTTGACGCCGGCATTTTTTGCCGCGACTTCCTTGAGCGCCGGCCCCACCATCTTGCTGTCGACGGTGTGGCAGGCAGCGCAGGGTTTGCTCTTGAACAGCGCCGCACCATCCTCGGCAACGGCCGTGGACAGGCTCAACGCCGCGCCCAGGGCCGCGAGTGCAAGCAGGATATTTTTCATTGGGTTGCCTCTTGTTGATGAAGCTCAATAAATGTCGAATTGGGTGTTGTAGACATTGAACTTGCCGGTCGGGGTAATCAGGCGCTTGTCCTTGATCACGTTCTTGAGCTTGAGGGTCTTGTCATCGACCACCACCAGCGCCGACTCCTCTTCCTGGCCGTTCCACACTGAGAACCACACTTCATCGCCCGCCTTGTTGTATTCCGGCTGCACCACGCGCAGGGCGCCTTGCTTGATGCCCGACCATTGGGCAATCGGCAGCACGGTGTAGCCGGCGTCGAGCTTGTCGATATTGAACACGGCCACCGACTGGCTGAGCTTGGTGTCGGGGTTGAGGGTGGTGTCGACGTACAGGTGCCGCGAGTTGGGGTGGGTCTTGATAAACAGCGAGCCACCGCCCTGGCCATTGAGCGAGGTCACCTGCTTCCAGGCGTACTGCGGATGCTTGACCGGGTCGGTGCCGATCACCGAAACCCCACCGTCACCCAAGTGGCTGGTGGCCCATACCGGACCATATTGCGGGTGCACAAAGTTGGCGCCACGACCGGGGTGCGGGGTCTTGCCCACATCCACCAGGGCGGTGAGCTTGCGCTCCTTGGAGTCGATCACCGCGACCTTGTTGGAGTTGTTCGCGGCCGTCATGAAGTAGCGGTGGGTGCTGTCCCAACCGCCGTCATGCAAGAAAGGCGCGGCGTCGATGGTGGTGATGGTGAGGTTCTTGATGTCCTGGTAGTTGACCAGCATCACCTTGCCGGTTTCCTTGACGTTGACGATGAACTCCGGCCATTCGTGGGAGGCGATGATCGCCGCCACACGCGGTTCCGGGTGGTACTCCTGTTTGTCCACGGTCATGCCACGGGTCGAGACGATCTGCTTGGGCTCCAGGGTCTCGCCGTCCATGATGGTGAACTGCGGCGGCCAGTAGGAACCGGCAATCGCGTACTTGTCTTCATAGCCCTTGAACTTGGAGGTCTCCACCGAGCGGGCCTCGATGCCCACCTTGATCTCGGCGACCTTGGTCGGCTCGGCGGGCCACAGGTCGATCATGTCGATCTTGGCGTCACGGCCGATCACCAGCAGGTAGCGGCCCGAAGCAGAGATCCGCGAGATATGCACGGCGTAGCCGGTGTCGATGAGTTTGACGATTTTTTTGCTGTCGCCGTCGATCAGGGCGATTTTGCCGTCGTCACGCAGGGTGACGGAGAACAGGTTTTCCAGGTTCAGCGTGTTGAGCTGCTTCTTCGGGCGGTCTTGGGGCTTGACCAGTACCTTCCAGGTCTTAAGGGTTTCGGCCATGCCCCATTCCGGCGGCGTCGGCGCGGTGTGCTGGATGAAGGTTGCCATGCTGGTGATCTGCGCCTTGGTCAGCGCATTGGAGGTGCCCCAGTTCGGCATGCCGGCGGGGGAGCCGTAGGTGATCAAGGCTTCCAGATACGCCTGGCCCCGGGCCTGGGTGATGTCCGGGGTCAGCGGCTTGCCGGTGGCGCCCTTGCGCAACACACCGTGGCAGCCGGCGCAGCGCTCGAAGTAGATCTGCTTCGAGGCATCGAACTCGGCTTGGCTCAAGTCGGGTGCGCCGGGGCTCTTGACCATGACCGTCGCCGGTGCAGGTGCAGCCGCGAAGGCCTGCGTTGAGAGGGCCAGGGCCAGCGCGCAGCTGAGCCTGGCCAGCGTCAGTACGAAGGGTGTTTTGTTGCGAGTCAGCATTCCATCTCTCCTCAGGCAAGACCTTTGCGATCCGGGTAGAACGCAGGTTCTTAGTGCCAGCAGAGACTATGTCGCGGCGGGTGAATGACCGCTTGACGGCGATCAAGTTTGCCTTGAGTACGGCTTGCCAGGTTGTCGCAGGGCCCCGTAGCGTGGCCGTCAAACCCGTTGCCCATGCAAGGTGCACCATGACCGAACCCTTCTACCAAGCCGTCAATAACGAGCATGAGTTGTTCGAACACGCCTGGCGCCACCGCATGCCAGTGTTGATCAAGGGCCCCACCGGCTGCGGCAAGACCCGCTTCGTCCAGCATATGGCTCATCGTCTGCAACTGCCGCTGTACACCGTGGCCTGCCACGACGACCTCAGCGCCGCCGACCTGATCGGCCGTCACCTGATCGGCGCCCAGGGCACCTGGTGGCAGGATGGCCCGCTAACCCGCGCGGTGCGCGAAGGGGGCATCTGCTACCTGGACGAAGTGGTCGAGGCGCGCCAGGACACCGCCGTGGTCCTGCACCCGGTGGCCGATGACCGTCGCGAGCTGTTCCTGGAACGCACGGGCGAAGTCCTCAAGGCGCCGCCGTCGTTCATGCTGGTGGTGTCTTACAACCCCGGTTACCAGAACCTGCTCAAGGGCATGAAACCCAGCACCCGCCAGCGCTTCGTCGCGATGCGTTTTGGCTATCCGTCGCCCCTGGAAGAAGAACGCATCGTCGCCCGCGAAGCCCAGGTAGACAGCGCCCTGGCGGCCCAGGTGGTACGCCTGGGGCAGGCCTTGCGCCGGCTGGACCAGCATGATCTGGAAGAGGTGGCGTCGACGCGCCTGCTGATCTTCACCGCGCGCCTGATCGCCGCGGGCATGCACCCGCGTGAAGCGTGCATGGCGTGCCTGGCTGAAGCGCTGAGCGATGATCCGCAAACCGTTGCGGCCCTGATGGACGTGGTTGATGTTCACTTCAGTTGAACGGCGCCTGCAGGGCGACCTGGCGATGTGGTTCTTCATCCTTGCCGAACTCTCGGTGTTTGCGCTGCTGATCCTCGCCTTTGCGGCGGCCCAGATGCTCCAGCCCCAAGCCTTTGCCGAAGGCCGCGCACAGCTGGATACCTCCACCGGCCTGGCTATGACCCTGAGCCTGCTGACAGCCGGCCTGCTGGCGGCGTTGGCGCAGCAACAACTGCTTGCCGGCCAGCCTCGGCGGGCAAGTGGGTTATTGCTGTTGGGGCTGTCGGTGGCGGTGGTGTATGTGTGGATCAAGCTTGGCGAGTACGGGCACCTGGCCGCTGCCGGACTGGGGCTGGAGCACAGCACGTTCTTTACCCTGTACTGGATTCTGACCGGGTTTCACTTCCTGCATGTCCTGTTGGGGATGGTGATCCTGGCATGGCTGGCGTGGCACTGCTGGCATGGGGCTTATGGACCGGGGCGCCAGTCGGGGTTCGAATCAGGGGTGCTCTATTGGCACATGGTGGATCTGGTATGGGTGGTGTTGTTTCCCCTGGTGTACGTGTTGTGAGGCTGCTGGCCTGCTGGGGCGCGTTGGTGCTGCTGAGCGTAGGCACGGTCATGTCGGGCGCTGCGGGGCTGTGGTGGATAGTGGTGTTGGCAGCAGTGGCCAAGGCCTGGATGATTACCGATGGGTTTATGGAACTGCGGCATGCGCCCCCGGGGTGGCGGGCCGCGATGTTGGCCTGGCCGGTGGTGTTGGTGATGGGGATTGTGGTGATGCATTAAGGGCGCTCATTTATCGAAACTGCCGCGCCGCTTACCTGTGGGCTTGCCCGCGATAGCAATACATCAGCCGAAGAACATACTGCCTGACCCACCGCCATCGCCGGCAAGCCAGCTCCCACATGTGATTTGCAGTGTGGCCAAATTCTCTGCCCAAGCCAGCGTCCCCTGTAGGAGCGGGCTTACCCGCGATAGCGGCACATCAGCCGAAGAACATACTGCCTGACTCACCGCCATCGCCGGCAAGCCAGCTCCCACATGTGATTTGCAGTGTGGCCAAATTCTCTACCCAAGCCAGCGTCCCCTGTAGGAGCGGGCTTGCCCGCGATAGCGGTACATCAGCCGAAGAACAGGCTGCCTGACCCACCGCCATCGCCGGCAAGCCAGCTCCCACATGTGATTTGTGGTGTGGCCAAATTCTCTACCCAAGCCAGCGTCCCCTGTAGGAGCGGGCTTGCCCGCGATAGCAATACATCAGCCGAAGAACATACTGCCTGACCCGCCGCCATCGCCGGCAAGCCAGCTCCCACATGTGATTTGTGGTGTGGCCAAATTCTCTACCCAAGTGAGACCCCCCTGTAGGAGCGGGCTTGCCCGCGATAGCAATACATCAGCCGAAGAACATACTGCCTGACCCGCCGCCATCGCCGGCAAGCCAGCTCCCACATGTGATTTGTGGTGTGGCCAAATTCTCTACCCAAGTGAGACCCCCCTGTAGGAGCGGGCTTGCCCGCGATAGCGGTACATCAGCCGAACAACAGGCAGCCTGACCCACCGCCATCGCCGGCAAGCCAGCTCCCACATATGATTTGCAGTGTGGCCAAATTCTCTGCCCAAGCCAGCGTCCCCTGTAGGAGCGGGCTTGCCCGCGATAGCAATACATCAGCCGAAGAACATACTGCCTGACTCACCGCCATCGCCGGCAAGCCAGCTCCCACATGTGATTTGCAGTGTGGCCAAATTCTCTACCCAAGCCAGCGTCCCCTGTAGGAGCGGGCTTGCCCGCGATAGCAATACATCAGCCGAAGAACATACTGCCTGACCCACCGCCATCACCGGCAAGCCAGCTCCCACATGTGATTTGTGGTGTGTCCAAATTCTCTACCCAAGCCAGCGTCCCCTGTAGGAGCGGGCTTGCCCGCGATAGCAATACATCAGCCGAAGAACATACTGCCTGACTCACCGCCATCGCCGGCAAGCCAGCTCCCACATGTGATTTGCAGTGTGGCCAAATTCTCTACCCAAGCCAGCGTCCCCTGTAGGAGCGGGCTTGCCCGCGATAGCAATACATCAGCCGAAGAACAGGCAGCCTGACCCACCGCCATCGCCGGCAAGCCAGCTCCCACATGTGATTTGTGCTGTGGCCAAATTCTCTGCCCAAGTGAGAGCCCCCTGTAGGAGCTGGCTTGCCCGCGCCTATATCACCGTTTCCGCCACGGAAACCACCCCTTGCGCGCCTCGCAGATACGACTGGTACAACGCCGCATACGCCCCCCCTTGTTCAATCAGCTGCCGATGCGGCCCAAGCTCCACCACCTGTCCATGCCGTACCACCGCAATGCGATCCGCATCCCGAATCGTCGCCAGGCGGTGGGCGATGATGATTGCCGTGCGCCCCTCGCACAACCGTCGCAAGGCCCGCTGGATGCGCCGCTCGGTATGGATATCCACCGCCGACGTCGCCTCGTCCAGCACCAGCACCGCAGGATCCGCCAGGTACGCGCGTACCAGGCACACCAGTTGCCGCTGGCCGTGACTCAGGTGTGCACCCAGTGGGCCGACTTCGGTGTGATATTGATGGGGCAGTCGCTCCAGCACTTCGTCGGCGCCCAGTTCGCGGGCTGCGGCGATCAGTCGGCTGTCATCGGCGTCCGGTGCCGCCAGGCGCAGGTTGTCGAGGATGCTGCCGCTGAACAACACGTTGTCCTGCAGCACCACCCCGACGTTGCGCCGCAGGGTGTGTTGCGCCAGTTCGCGCACATCGATGCCGTCAAGCAGCACCGCCCCCGTCTGTACCTCGTAGAAGCGCGTCAGCAGTTGCACCAAGGTACTTTTGCCATGCCCGGAAGGGCCGACAATCGCCAGCACTTGGCCGGCGGGGATGTGCAGGTCGAGATTGTTGATCACCGGTGCCTGCGCCCCCGGCGTATAGCTGAACCCCACCCCCTGGAAGTGCACTTCACCCCGCGCCCGCGCCAAGGTGGCAGGCGCGGCGCAGTCGGTGATCTGCGCCCGGGTATCGAGCAGCAGGAAAATCCGCTGGGCACTGGCCGACCCCGTGGCGTAGCGCTCGAACAGGTCGGACAGCTCCTGCAACGGCCCGAGGAACAAGAACACATAAAACAGGCTCTCCGCGACCTGGCCCACGGTCACATCACCCGCCGCCAGGCCATAGGCGCCCACCAGCAACAGCACGGCAATCCCCGCCGAGCTGAGCAGTGCGGTAAACGGCGCAAACCAGCTGGAGCGCAAGCTGCCGCGAATCAAGGCCTGGTTGAAGTCATCCAGCAGGCCACGATAGCGCCGCAGGTTCGGCCCTTGCTGGGCGCACTGTTGCAACAGGCGTGCGCCGCTGACGCTTTCCACCAGGTGTGCGGTAAAGCGGCTGCGGTTTTCCGCGACCCTGGCCCAGTTGCGCTGGGATATCCGCTTGAAGCTCCAGGTCGCCAACACCAGCAGCGGTACCGTCGCCACCAGGCTGAGGAAGAAGCGCGGGTCGATGCGCCACAGCATCACCGAGGCCAGCCCACACCGCAGCAGGGCCCCGAGCAGTTCTGGCGGGCCCTGGATCAGCAGCGGTTCGAGGGCATCCACATCGCGATCGACCCGGGAAATGATGCGCCCGGCCCGGGTCTGGTCGAAGTAGCTGACACTCAAGCCCTGGACATGGGCAAACACCCGCACGCGCAGGGCGTTGAGCACCCCAATCGCCGCGCCCCCGGCGACGAACTGCGACACCCCGGCCAACAGGAAACGCAGCAGCCAACTGGCGGCCAACCCGAGGCCCAGCCACAGCACCAGGCGCTCATCCAGCAGCCAGTGCTCGGCTTGTTGCACCAGGCCGCGGTCCAGCAGTTCACGCACAAACCAGGGGCGCAGGAACACGGTGAACACCAGCAGCACTTCAATGCCGATCACTGCCAGGATCTGCCGGCGGATCGGCTGCAGCAACGGCAGCAGGCGCTTGAACATGCTGCGGTCCAGGGCCTTTTTGGCAAGCATTTCTTCGATTTCGATATCGCTCAAGGCTTTGCCGGCGATTGGATTAGCCATGGTCGATCCCTAGCAGGTCGCGGTAGTGCGCGTTGGTGTGTTGCAGCTGGGCATGGGGTCCCTCGGCGGCGATCTTGCCGCCTTCGAGCATCAGCACCCGGTCGGCCAGGAGGATGGTCGAGAGCTTGCTGGAGATCACCAGCACCGTGGTGCCGCGCAGTTGCCGCAGGTTGTGCAGCACCAGGCGCTCGCTGATTGCATCGAGGGCGCTGGTGGCGTCGTCCAGGCACAGAATGTCTGGCGCACCGAGCAGCGCCCGCGCCAGGCACAGGCGTTGACGCTGACCGCCCGACAAGGTGACGCCGCGATCGCCCAGGGGTGTTTCCAGGCCCTGGGGCAAGCGCTGCAAGATGTCGTCGGCTGCTGCCATGCGCAGTGCTGCGTGCAGTTGTTCATCGGTGGCGCTGGGTGCGCTCAGGCGCAGGTTGGCCGCCAGGCTGCCGGCAAACAGGAAACTCTCTTGGGGCACCACATGCACGCGGCGACGCAACTGTGCGAGGTTCAGGCTGCGGATATCCTGCCAACCGTCCTGCGCCGAACCCAGCAGCACGCGCCCGGCACTGACGTCGGTCAGGCGCGGCAACAGGCTGGCCAGTAGGCTCTTGCCGGTACCGGTGGCGCCCACCAGGGCGACGATTTCCCCAGGCTGCAGGGTCAGCGAGCAATCCTGCAAAATGTCGCGGCCACCCCCCGGTGCGCTGACGCTGACGTGCTCCAGGCGCAAGCCCAGGGGGCTGGCGGGCAGGCTCGCGCTGCCGTCGCCAATCGCCAGCGGCGCGTCGAGCAACTGCCAGATGCGTTCGGCACTGGCCCGGGCGTCGGCGAAGGTCTGCATCACCCGGCCAATGCCCTCGATACGAAACACCAGGGTGGTGGCGATCAGCAGTGAGGTCACCAGTTCACCGATGTTCAATTGCCCGGCCGCCACCAGATGGGCGCCGTACACCAGGATCCACACATGGCCGAACGCGACCACCGCCTGGGGCAGGGGGATGCGCGAGCTGGAATAGGCCAGGGCCTGGCGTGCGAGGCTGGCAAACACTGCCACCTGGCTGGAGAAGCCGTTGATGCGCTGCTGCTCCAGGGCAAATGACTTGATCACCCGCACCCCACCGATGCCTTCGCTCAGGTCCTGGTTGACCCGGTCGTAGGCCGCGCCCACGGCGCGATCCAGGCTCACCAGGCGCTCGGTCTGGCGCACGAAAATCCACAGGCCGGTGACGGTCAACAGCAACGGCACCAGGCCCAGCAGCGGGTGATACCAGCTCAACAAGCCCACCGTGGCCAGCACCACCAGCGGTGTTTCTACCACCTGGCGCCAAAAGCTGATCAGCGCATCGCGCACCTTGTCGGCATCGCGGGTGGTACGGGTGATCATCTCGCCCATGCCGTGTTGCCAGTGATAGCCCAGGTGCAGGTTCTGCACCTGGTCGAGAATGCGCTCACGCAGGCGCGTCAGCAGCTCCTGGCTGAGCACCAGGGACAGCACGCTGGCCGCGTATTGCAACACCCCGCGCCCCAGCGCCACGGCCAGCATCAACCCCAGCCAGTACCAGCCAAGGCTGGCGTCGAGGCTGCCATCCGCCTGGCGTACCACCGCGTGCCCGGCGCTGACATCGTTGACCGCATGGCCGATCAGCCACTGCTGCCAGACCAGCCCGAGGTTGATCGCCACATACAGCGCGGCCACCAGGCAGAAGCGCCAGGGCATCTCCCGGTAGATCGCCAGGCTGCGTAAAAGAGGATGTTTTTCGCTCATGAAAAGCTCAATCAAAACCCTGTAGGAGCTGGCTTGCCAGCGATCGGGCCCGCAAGCCATGCGCCGGTTTCAAGGGCGCCATCGCCGGCAAGCCGGCTCCTGCCAGGGAGGGGGTTAGCGGGTGGTAGCGCCCTGGGTCTGCTTGGCATTGAGGATCGCGGTGTATTCGCCCGGGTCCACGCCGTTGAGGTAGTAGTTGCCCACGTGGTGCAAGCGCCAGCGGATCGGGTCATGGGTGGTGTGCACCCGGGCATTGCGCCAGAAGCGGTCCAGGTTCCATTTGCTCAGGGACGAGCTGGCGCCCAGCAGCGAGAAAATATCACTGGAGATCTTCAGCGAAGCAGCGTCCGAATGCGCCCGCGCAGTGGCCACCGACAGGATCAACTCGTCTTGCAGCTCTTTGTTTTCCGGGTCCAGTTCATGCTGGTCGAACACCCGCGCGGCGTCGCGCAACAGTGACTCGGCCGCGCGCAAGGCCACGGCGTACTCGCCGACCTGCTTGATGATGTGCGGTTCTTCATTGGCGTGGTCCACGCCGCTTTCCACCCATGGCCGGGCGTTGTGCTTGAGGTAATCGACGGCGGCGCCCAGCGCGCCGGCCGCAATCCCGGTGTCGATGGCGGCGTGGAGGATCTGCGGGAAGGTCAGCCCGGTGCGTTTCATCGGGCCCTTGCGTTGCGAGACGAAGGCTTCGTCCAGTTCGATAGCGTCAAAGCGCACGGTACCACTGACCGAATTTTTCTGGCCGAAGGCCTCCCAGTCATCGAGCAGGGTCAGGCCCGGGGTATTGCGGTTGAGCAGCACGCTGGCGCCGCCATCGTCACTGGCTGCGGTCAGCGAGATCCACTCGGCGAGGTAGGAACCGGTGGAGTAGAACTTGCTGCCATTGAGCACCAGCTTACCGTCGGCGCGGCGTTCGACGCGGGTCTTGAGGGCGAACTTGTTTTTCCCGCCCACTTCCGCCAGGGCGTTGCCGAAACGTTTGCCGGCCAGTACATCGGCAATCAGTCGATCGCGCACGGCGTCGCTGTAGCCGCTGAAAATCCCGCGCAGCATCACGTTATGGATTTGCAGCAACTGGCCGACGCCGCCATCGGCCACCGAGACCAGGCGTACGGTTTCGACGATGGTTTGCACCGAGGCACCCAGCCCGCCAAAGGCCTTGGGCACGCCGATGGCGGTCAGGCCGCTTTCGGACAACAGCTGGGCCTGGCGCCAAGGCAGTTGGCCGTTTTGCTGGGGGTCGGCGGCGATCCGGGCGATCTCCGGGGCGATCTCCCGGGCGACGGCGATGGCCTCAGCCTCGCTGTACAGTTGGCGCGTGGGTACCTGTTCAAACGTGGTCATTGCTACTCATCCTTATGCTAGATCCCGCCCCCTGTAGGAGCCGGCTTGCCGGCGATGGCGTTATCAAGGACGCCATCGCCGGCAAGCCGGCTCCTACAGGGGAGTGCGGTGTTGAAGGGGCTTGAGCAAGTTCTGCGCCAACGCCTAAAAGCGGGCTTGCGGCGGGCGGGGTGTTGCTGGAGCAGCAACCGCGTCACGCCGGCTGCTGGGTCAGCAGCAGTGCTGTTGGCAGGCCAGCAGCCCTCTGCCTGACGTTTGCGCCAAGCCCTTGCGCAGCGGGGCTTTGGCCATTTGGCACGGCCTCTGCAATAGCTCCCGGCAACTGCCTTGCCCAATTCAATGGAGCTGCCTATGACCCTTTGCGCTGTCTTGCCCACGCCCACCCTGGAGCAGATCTGGTTCACCCGTTGCCCGGTGCCGACCGCTTCCGGGATCGCCTACAAGCTGGGTTGGTTGAGCGAGGAATTCGCTGCCGACGGCCTGCCGGTCGCCACATTGCAGGAGGCTCGTCAACTGGGCCGTCACCATTACGATCACGACCTGCCGGGACTGTTTCGCGAAGGCGGCAACGTCCCGGCATTGGCCGCCCGCGCGGGTGGTGCACCAAGCCGCCTGATCGGCCTGACCTGGATTGAAGAGTGGCAAACCATCCTGGTCCGCCCGGACTCCGGCATCAGCCGCCCCGCAGACCTCAAAGGCAAGCGCCTGGCGCTGCCGGCCTGGGGCGACAACCGTCCCGGCAGCATCGCCCGGGCCATGAGCCTGCATGGCTACAAAGGCGCGCTGAGCCTGGCCGGCCTGGGCTTTGACGATGTACAGCTGGTGGAAGTGGCGTTGCAGGACCAACAACAGGCGCCTGACCCGCAGCAGGGTTTGCAGCGCCTGTGGTCCGGCCTGGATTACCTGGTGCGTGGCGAGGTGGATGCGGTGTACGTCAAGGGCGCATCGGCCGCCGATGCCGCGCGCCGCCTGGGGCTGGTGGTGGGCATTGACCTGGACCTGATCGCCGAGCCGCGCTACCGCATCAACAACGGCACGCCACGCCCGATCACGGTCCACCAGGACCTGCTGGACAACCATTTCGACCTGGTGGTGCGCTTCCTCGCGCAAACCCTTGGCGCCGCCGACTGGGCGGCGAACAACCGTGAGGCCCTGAACGCCATCCTCGAAGAAGAAACCCGCGCCGGCAGTGCCGGTGTGGCCGAGGCCTATCGCGGCGACTTCCACACCACATTGGCGCCGGATTTGTCGGCCCAGCGCCTGGAATTTCTCGGCGTCCAGAAAGACTTCCTCTACCTGCACGGCTTCCTGGAGCGCGATTTCGCCATCGCCGACTGGGTCGACCCGCGCCCCTTGCAAGCTGCCCATGAACTGTTGGCCAAGCGCCGCGCCTGAACCTGGAGAAACCCCATGACTGCGATTGTCCTCGCTCAACCCATCAGCCAGCCCCTGCAAGACTTCATCGACAAGGTGCTGCTGGAAGCCGAAGAGGCCTTCACCGTGTTCCGCGAAACCAACACCATCACCGCCAATGGCACGGTCGGCTTTGTCGAGCGCGTGCCCGGCGAAGAGCTGCTGGTGTCCGTCAACTACGGTGGGCCCTGGAACTACCGCAAGCCGCTACAGGCCACGGTCAGCGACTTTGCCGGCAACCTGATCTACGGCAATGGCAAGGGCGGGGCAGGGCGCTACACCAAGCTGTTCGAGCAGCACCCGGACGTGACCACCGTGTCCCACGTGCACTCGCCGTACCTCGGCGCCTGGGCCCAGACCCACCGCACCTTGCCGTTCCACTACGTGCCGGTGCAGCGTTACCAACTGGCCCGCGAGCTGCCGGTGTACATCGACCGACGCCAGCAGGAAGTGGACTTCATCCTCGACAAAATCGCCGAGAACCCTTTCAACCTGGCGATCCTCGAAGCCAACGGCGGCGCCACGGTGTGGGGCAAGCAGGGCCTGCGCGCCACCGCAGAATTCATTGTGTTGCTGGAGGAGGGCGCGCAACTGCAATTGCTCGCCGACGCCCTGGGTGGCTCCCGCGCCTACGGCCCTGGGGTGCTGACCCAGCAATGGAAAATGAGCGGCCTGTATGAGCAAGCCACGGCCCTGGGCCTGGTCCCGGCCATCGACCGCCGCCCCTGACCCTTGTCGGAGCTGGTTTACCGCTATCGCCGGCAAGCCGGCTCCTACAGTGGGCCGGCGTCGCATCACCTTTGTAGGAGCTGGCTTGCCAGCGATGAAGCCGGTATGCCGAACGCCGATTGCCTGGCGTTTTATAGAATTTTTTCAAGGATGCTTTGCCATGGCTGTAAAAATCCTCTGGTACCTCACCACCCCCGATGGGCCATACCCTTGGGAGCCCGAAGGCCGCTGGAAAACCGACTTCGAACACCTCAAGCAGTTGGCCATCGCCAGTGACCGCCTGGGCTTCTACGGTTCGCTGCTCGGCTCCAGCCCCAACGAAAGCCTGGTGGTCGCCGCCTCGCTGATCGACGCGACCCAGCGCCTGCGTTTCCTGGTGGCGCAACACCCCGGCGAGCTGTCGCCGGCGGTCCTGGCCAAGTGGGCGTTGACCTTCGATCAGTTCTCCAACGGCCGCCTGCTGTTCAACGTGGTCAACGGCAACGACGCCGGCCTGGCCACCCTCGGCGTGCATTACCCCCACGACGAACGTTATGCCTTCAGCCTCGAATACTGGCGGGCGTTCCAGGGTTTCTACGCCGGCGATACCAGCGGTTTCGACGGCCAGTACGTCAAGCTCGCCCCCCGTGCCCCCGGCGCCGCCAATCATCCTTTGGGTGGCTGGCATCCGCCGCGCCAGAAACCCGGGATCCCCTTGTGGGGCGCCGGTACTTCCGGGCCCGGCGTGGCCCATTCGGTGCAGTTGCTCGACGTCTACCTGAGTTTTGCCAATACCCCGCCCAAGCTGGGCGACAAGTTTCGCAAGGTGGCCGCCGAAGCTGCAAAAATCGGCCGCGAACTGACCTTTGGCACGCGCCTGCAAATCATCGTGCGCGAGACCGAAGAAGAGGCGTGGGCCCACGCCGAGAAACTGCTGCAACGCACCTCGCTGCAAACCGCACGCAACGCCATCGAACGCCAGTTGCCGGCCGGCGTCAGCTTCGATGAGTTCCACAGCGACGATCCACAGACCCAGCGCAACCTCGAGACCATTCGTGCGGGCCGCCTACCCACCGCCCGCGACCTGGAGATCTACCCCAACGTATGGCTCGGCCCAAGCCTGTTTGGCTTCAATATCCTCGGCCCTGCGGCGGGCACCTACCTGGTGGGCAGCGCCGAGCAGGTTGCCGAGCGTATCCGCGAGTACGAGGCCCAGGGTACCTCGGCCTTTATCCTTTCCGGTTTTCCGCTGATTGACGAAGCGCACCGCGTGGCGGACCTGTTGTTCCCGCTGCTGGAGCTGGACCACGGCTTTGACGTGCCGCGTCTGGGCGTCACCCACAAGCTCGTGCAGCTGGATGAGGCCTGAGTATGGGTGATGGATTTTCCCGCCGAGCCTTCCTCGGCAGCAGCCTGACGCTGGGCGGCGGTTTGCTGCTCGGTGGCTGCGACGCAGGCCCGGCCAGCCAGGGCGCGGTGCTGCTGTCGAGCAAGCCGGTGAGTGGCGGACGCCTGCGTATCGGCATTATCGACGGCGACCAGTCCGGCAACCTCGATGCCCACAAGCCGGTGGGTGGCGGGATCATCCGGGGCTGGGCGCTGTACAGCAAGTTCTGGGAGTGGAACACCGACGTCAGCACCCGCCTGGCCCTGGCCGAATTCGCCGAGCCCAATGCCGATGCCAGCGCCTGGACCATCCGCATCAAGCCGGGCCTGGAGTTTCATCACGGCAAGACCATTGGCGCCGATGACATGCTGTTCTCGCTGCTGCGCCTGACCGATCCCAAGCTGGCGTCACCGTTTGCCGGGCTGGTGGGGGCGATTGACCGCAATGCCTTGCGCAAGCTCGATGAGCGCACCATCGAAATCCGCTTCAAGCAGGGGCAGAGCTTTTTCCCCCTGGATGAAACCCTGATCAGCTTTGGCGGCATTGTCCCCACCGACTACGACCCGGTGACCAACCCGGTCGGCGCCGGGCCCTACAAGCTCAAGCGTTTTGTTCCTGGCCAGCGCTCGCTCTACAGCCGCTTTGAAAACTACTACAAGCCCGGCCAGCCATACGCCGACGAGCTGGAAATCATTGAATTCAAGGATCAGGTGTCGCGCGTCGCAGCCCTGCGCGCCGGGCAAATTGACGTGGCCAGTGGGGTGCAGGCTGAACACAGCGCCTTGCTCAAGGCCGATGCGCGGTTGAGCCTGTGTGTCTCGCCAAGTACCTCGTTTACCGGCTTGAACCTCAACCTGGCCAAGCCACCGTTTGACGATGTGCGGGTGCGCCAGGCCTTCCGCTTGTTGGCCGATCGCCAGGAACTGGTGGACCGTGGCCTCAACGGCTTTGGGCGAATCGCCAACGACCTGTATTCGCCCCACGACCCGACCTACAACCACACGCTGGCCCAGCGCCCGTATGACCTGGAGCAAGCGCGTTCACTGCTGCGCCAGGCCGGGCAAAGCGATCTGCGCGTGGAACTGACCAGCACCCCGGGCCCCGGCGTCAATGCGGCACTGGTGTTCGCCCAGCAGGCAAAAAAGGCCGGGGTCGAGGTGCGCGTGACCCAGGTTGACGGCGCGGTATTCAACGGCCCGCAGCGGGAACAATGGCAAGTGTCGCCCGGCTCGACCCCGGCCCGGGGTTTCCTGGCGTCGGCGTTGCACAACGACGCGCCCCTGGCGATCTACAACCGCAGCAACTTCCATGACCCCCGTTTCGCCGACCTGTACCGCCAGGCCCTGGCCCAACCCGACCTGGCGCTGCGCAAAGGCCTGGTGCACGAGGCCCAGCAGATCCAGCACGAGCGCGGTGGCCTGCTGATCTGGGGCTTCAACGATGTGCTGGATGCCGCCTCGGTACGGGTTGGCGGGCTGGGCCCGGAACAGACTACCTTTGCCTCCTGGCGCTTTGATGAGTTGTGGTTGAACCATGTCTGAGTCGTCCTGCGTCAGCCCACACCGCGCCCCACGTACACCGGCCTGGCTGTCCTGGTTTATCGGGCGCCTGGGCTACGGCCTGCTTACCGCCTGGGTCATCAGCCTGGTGGTGTTTATCGCCACCCAGGCACTGCCATCCGACCCGGCGCGAGTGATCCTCGGCCCGGATGCGCCGCTGGAAAGTATCCTTACCCTGCAACGCCAACTGGGCCTGGACCAGCCGATCCTCTGGCAATACGTGCGCTGGCTGGGCGCCGCCTTGAGCGGTGAACTGGGGGTGTCGCTGGACTCCAACGCGCCGGTGGCCAGCATCCTCTGGGGGCGGTTTGGCTACACCCTGGCGTTGCTTGCCGGGGTGATCGCGCTGGTGGTGCCGGCAGCCCTGGTGCTTGGCGTGTCCCTGGCTTTGCGCCGGGACAGCACCCTGGACCGCTGGAGCCTGTCGCTGTTGATTTTCCTCAAGGCCACGCCGGGGTTTCTCCTGGCCATCGGCCTGGTGCTGCTGTTTTCCATGCCCCATATGGGCTGGCTGCCGGCCGTGTCGATCCTCGATCCGGACCTGTCGCTATGGCGCCAACTTAAGTTCCTGATCCTGCCGGTGTTGGCCCTGAGCCTGTCGGCGCTGCCTTATCTGACGCGCATGGTGCGCGCGGCGCTGATTGACGCGCTGGAATCCGACTACGTGATCGCCGCGCGCCTGCGCGGCATTCCCAGGTGGCGCATTGTCTGGTGCCACACCTTGCCCAATGCCCTGGTGCCGGCGATCCAGGGTGTGGCCCTGACCCTGCGCACGCTGATCGGCGGCGCGGTGCTGGCCGAGGTGATCTTCAGCTACCCCGGCATCGGCACTGCCCTCAATGCGGCGATCCAGATGCGCGACCTGCCGATGATCCAGGCCATTGTGCTGGTGATCACCCTGGCGGTGGTGCTGATCAATCTGCTGGCCGACCTGTTGACGGTGCTGCTGACCCCCAAACTGCGCACGGCCCGCCGTGTGACCATGATCCAGCGCAACCGCCGGGGCATTACCCCGTGGTGGCGGCGCTCCCGAGGTGATGCATGACGACCCCTGGCACTTGGCGCTGGCTGGCTGAACCCCAGGCCCGCAAAGGTTTGGTGATTACCCTGCTGGTGGTGGCCGTGGCCCTGGTCGGCCCCCTGTTGGCACCGCACGGCCCGACGGACATGGTCGGCCCGGTGTACGGTGCGCCGGCCGGTGGGGCCTGGCTGGGCTACGACTTTCTTGGTCACGATGTGCTGTCGCGCTTGCTCAGTGGCGGCCTGTCGGTGTTGTGGATGTCAGTGGCCGCGGCGGTCATCGCCCTGGCCATCGGTACCACCCTGGGCTTGCTCGCGGGCCTGTCGCGGCGGCGCCTGGATCAGTTGATTACCTGGTCGGCAGACGTCTGCCTGGCGTTTCCCGACCTGATCCTGGTGCTGTTGATCGTGTCGATGCTCGGGCGTGCGCCCTGGCTGATTGTGCTCACGGTGTCGATCGCGTTCATCCCTGGGGTGATCCGCCTGGCGCGGGCCAGCGCGGTGGCCGTGGCGGGGCAGGAGTTTGTCGAGGCGGCGCAGATGATGGGCTATTCCCGACGGCGCATTCTGTTCCAGGAGATCCTGCCGAACATCCTCACGCCGTTGTTGGTGCACTTGGGCAACATGCTGACCTGGGGTGTAGGCATGCTCTCGGGCCTGAGCTTCCTCGGCTATGGCGTGGCCCCGCCGACGGCGGACTGGGGCCTGATGATCAACGAAAACCAGGCCGGGCTGCTGGTCCAGCCCTGGGCCGTGCTCGCGCCGGCGCTGCTGATCGGCGTATTCGCCTACGGCACCAATATCCTCGCCGAAGGCATCGGCCGCAGCAGTGCGCGGATGGGAGAAAAACAGCCATGAACGCCATTACCGAAATCGACACCCGGGTGTTGCAGGTCCAGGACTTGCGGGTGGAACTGCCGGGCCAGGTGGATGTGGTGTCCGGGGTGTCCTTCACCCTGCAGGCCGGTGAAATTCTGGGCCTGGTGGGGGAGTCCGGCTCGGGCAAGACCACGCTGGCCACGGCCTTGCTGGCCCATGCCCGGCGCGGCGCACGCATCGTTGGCGGGCAGGTGCAGGTGGCCGGCCAGGCCTTGTTGGAGCTGCACGGCGAAGCCTTGCGCCAGGCCCGTGGCAGCCTGATCGGCTACGTTGCCCAGGACCCTGCCACCGCGCTGAACCCGGCGTTGCGCATTGGCACATTGTTGGCCGAAACCCTGGCCGCCCATCAATGCCCTCTCGATCGCGCCACACAACAGCAGCGCATTGCCCAGACCCTGGTCGACGTGGGCTTGCCTGGCGACCATGAGTTCCTGCGGCGCTTTCCCCATCAATTGTCCGGTGGTCAGCAACAGCGGGTGATGCTGGCGCTGGCCTTCGTCCTGCGCCCGCGCCTGATTGTGCTGGATGAGCCGACCACGGCCCTGGACGTCAGCACCCAGGCGCACATCCTCGCCACGTTGCGCCGGCTGTGCAAAAGCCAGGGCGTGGCGGCGGTGTATGTGTCCCACGACCTGGCGGTGATCAAGGATCTGGTGGACCGGGTGATGGTCATGTATGCCGGGCGTATCGTCGAATCCGCCAGCCGCGCCGCACTGTTCAGCCTGCCGTCCCATCCGTATACCCGAGGCTTGTTGGCGGCGATCCCCGATGTGGCCGGGCGCCGCGAATTACAGGCCATCGCCGGCCACGCCCCAGCGCCTGGGCAACGCCCCCAGGGCTGTGGTTTCGGCCCGCGCTGCGCGCGTTTTGGCCCACGTTGCGCGCTGGCCGAGCCTGCGTTGCAGGCGTTTGCGCAGGGCCACACGGTGGCCTGTTTCGACCCCCATGACCAACCGCCGCAGGTCATTGCCCTGACACCGATTGCCGACAGTCATGGGCAAACCGCTGCGCCGTTGCTGGAGATATCCGGCCTGAACGTCGCCTATGACCGCCAGGTGTTGTTCGAGGTGTCGTTGCAACTGCGCCCGGGCGAATGCCTGGCGCTGGTGGGTGAGTCGGGCTCCGGCAAGACCAGCCTGGCCCGGGCCGTCGCCGGTCTTGGCGAGAACGCCGAGGGCGAGCTGCATTATGCCGGGCGCCCCTTGCCCCTCCAGGCGAGGCAACGGGACGCGGGGCTGCGCCACCAGATCCAATACATCTTCCAGAACCCGTACCGCGCCTTGAATCCCCGGCAAACCGTGTACCAGACCCTCAGCGCACCGCTGCAGCACTTTTTCGCGATCAACGGCCAAGCTGCCCGCGAACGAGTGCATGGCGTACTCAAGCGTGTCTCGCTGGCAGCCTCGGTGGCCGACCTGTATCCCCACAGCCTGTCGGGCGGCGAACGCCAGCGCGTGGCCATTGCCCGGGCCCTGCTGTGTGAGCCGACCCTGCTGATCTGCGATGAAATCACCTCGGCGCTGGATGTCTCGGTACAAGCCTCGATCCTCGACCTGCTGCGCCAACTACAGCGTGACGGCTTGACGTTGCTGTTCGTGACCCACGACCTGGGCGTGGTACGGGCGATTGCCGACCGGGTGCTGGTGCTGAAAACGGGGCGGGTAGTGGAGCAGGGCGCGGTGGACCAGGTGCTGGACCAGCCCCAGGCGGCGTATACCCGCACGTTGCTTGAGCATTCGCCGACATTGGGCTGATGGGCACCGCTGCGCGGTGATCGCCGGCAAGCCGGCTCCTACAATGCAAATGCATACTCCTGTAGGAGCCGGCTTGCCGGCGATCGCGCCCTCACGGACACATCCTGCGTCAATGCCACACCTCACTCTTGCATTCCCCGCACTAGCCTTTCCCTTCTGTATTTCCAACAGGAGGACAAAGGATTGTCCACACTTCCTCACGCTAAAAATCTGCGCAATGGCCGCTATTCTCAATCTGGTCAGATCTACCTACTTACCGCCGTCACTCAACATCGCGCACCGGTCTTTGCCGACTGGTGTGTTGGCCGATTGGTTGTGCATGAATTTCGCCACGCACAGATCGAAGGCCTCGCCGACTCCCTGGCCTGGGTGGTGATGCCTGATCATTTTCATTGGCTGATCGAACTCAAGCAAAGCACTCTCCCTGCGCTGATGCTTGCCACCAAATCCCGCAGCGCTCGCGCGGTGAACGCGCGTATGGGCCGGTCAGGTCGGTTCTGGCAGAAGGGTTTCCATGATCGAGCGATTCGCCGTGAGGAGGACCTTGCGACAGTCGCCCGCTACATCGTCGCCAACCCGTTGAGGGCCGGGTTGGTAACGCGGGTGCATGATTATCCGTTGTGGGACGCGATATGGGTTTGAATCTACCGACGCAATCGCCGGCAAGCCGGCTCCTACAATGCATATGCGGCTTGCCGCCGCCGTACCTCTTCATGCACCGCCGGAATGATCCAGCGTCCGTAATCCACTGTGTCGTACAACGGGTCGTATCCCCGGTTGAGAAAGGTCGTCACTCCCAGGTCCACATAGTCGAGCAACGCCTGGGCCACGGTTTCCGGGGTGCCGACCAGGGCGGTGGTGTCGCCGTAGGCACCGACAGCGGTGGCGGTGGGCATCCATAGGGCGCGGTCGTGGCGGTCGCCCTGGGCGGCGGCGGCCAGCAGGCGTTCGGAGCCGGTGCCCTTGATTCGTTTCTGCCACGGGCTGCCTGCGGCAAACTGCGGGTTGGCCTTGATCTGCGCGAGGATCTGCTCGGCCCGTTGCCATGCCAGTTCCTCGGTCGCGCCCAGGATCAGGCGCACCGACAAACTCACCCGTGGCGCCTGCACCCCCGCCGCGCTGGCGGCGGCCTTGAGCTTGCCGATCTGTTCGGCGACGCCGCTCAACGGTTCGCCCCACAGCGCGTAGAGGTCCGCATGCTTGACCGCAATCTGATAGGCAATGTCCGACGAGCCGCCAAACGAGATTGGGATATGGGGCTGCTGCAAGGGCTTGACCGGCGAGAACGCGCCCTTGATGTTGAAGTACTCGCCCTCGAAGTCGAACGGCTCTTCGGCGGTCCAGGTGCGCCGCACAATCTCCAAGTACTCATCGGTGCGTTTGTAGCGCGCGGTCTTGTCCAGCAGGAAGTCACCTTCCTGGGGTTCGGCGGTGATCCCGGTAATCGCGTGCAGGCGGATTCGCCCGCCACCGGTGGTGTGATCCAGGGTGGCGAATGAGCGGGCGGCGACCGTCGGCGGGGTCAGGCCCGGCCGGTGGGCGATCATGAAACCCAGGCGCTCGGTGTGGGCCGCCGCATACGCGGCGATCTGCAAGCTGTCGGCGCTGCCGGGGCCGCTGGCGATCAGCACGCGGTCAAAGCCCGCATGCTCATGGGCGCGCGCATGGTGGCGGATAAAATCGAGGTCAAAGTCGGGGCTGCGAACGCCACGGGTCTCGGACCACTGGCGAGGGAAAATCATGCCGACAAATTCAATGGACATGGGGTGCTCCGGTCAGAACTGATAGTCGACCTGGGCCAGCAGCGTGCGGCCAGGCATGGGTTGCAAAAAGGTATTGGTGGAACCGGCCAGGCCGCTGACGAAGTTCAGCTCGTTGGTCAGGTTCAGCACGCGCAAGGTGGTGCTCCACTGCGGCTGGCGGTAGTACACGGCAAGGTCGAGGTTGTATTCGTTGGGGATCTTCACGGTCTTGCTCAGGTTCAAGTACCAACTGCTGGTCCACCAGCCGGACAGTTCGGCACCCAAGCCCGAGTCGAAGCGATAATCCACATAGCCACTGGCGGTGTATTCGGGGATCTGCACCGCATCAAAGCGCCCGGACGCGCGCTGGTTGAGGCTGTTGTTATCGCCAAACACGGTGCCGTTGTCGGGGATGAACCCGGCGGAGGCAAAGCCGGCCTGGGAGGTGAATTCGTTGTAGGCATTGAGCTTGGACAGGTTCAGGCCGCTGCGCAGATGCTCGTCGGGCTGGTAGCGCACGGTGGCCTCGACGCCTTTGATGATCAGCCTGGCAATGTTGTTATTGCTGTCGGGCGCCTGGTCCCGGGCCTGCTTGAAGGCGGCCAGGGTCATGAACAGCTCGTTGGGCACGGCCTCGACCTTGACCCCCACTTCGTGCAACACGCTCAGGCTCTGGAACGCCAGCGGGTTGAGCTGGTTGGCGCCAGTGCCGCTGCCCCAGCCCAGGCCGTTGGAAAAGAACCCGGTGTTGACGGCCAGCGAACGGTCGAAGGTGTAGTAGAGCGTGGTGTTGTCCGTGGGCTTGACGTAGGGGCTGAGCTGGAAGGCAAACAGGCGGTAGTTGTCGCTGTCCTGGCGCCGATTGCCACCGGCCAGCACGAACGGGTTCTCGATCTCGGCTTCGATCCAGCTGCGGCTGGCGCCGATATTCAAGCCCAGGTAATCGCCATATTTGAGGTTGTGCTGGCTGAACAGGGTTTTGGTGACCCAGGTGCTTTCGGCGGTGTAGGGCGCTACCGACTCGGCGTACAACCCATGCCCGGCCGGGAACATCGCCGGCAGGCTCAACCAGCCGTAGTAGTTGGAGTATTGCGCGACGCCCGGTTGGCCGATCCACGCCCCATTGCCGCCGGCCGGGTTGGCACCGGTCAGGCCCAGCAGGTCGCCGGGGTTCTTGCCGGACGGGTTTTGGGTCAGGTCATAGGCGTTGATGGTCGAGCCGAAGCTGTTGTTGGCGGCAATCGACTGGTTGGACTCACGGCGGTAAATCAGCCCGCTGTTGCTGTCATCGCGCAGGGTCCAGGGGCCGAGGCGGGTTTCATTGCGTGAGCGAAACTCAAAGCGGTTGTCGAAGATATTGTCCTTGGACTGCACCTGGAACGCGCCCACCGCGTCGGTGGTGTCCCGGGAGCGCTGGTAGAACGTGCTGTTGGCGACGGTGATGGTCGGCGACAGGTCGGCCTCGATGCGCAGTTGCGTGGTAAAGCGCCGGGAGCTGCTTTCGTCCTCCTTGCGTTGCCCGGTTTGCGACGATAACGAGCGTTCGCCATTGCCTGCCAGCGTGGGGTCATATACCCAGCCGCGCAGGCTGCCGGGGTTGGCCTGGGTGTTGGGCGAGGCATTCTGGAAGCTGCCGTCGACCACGGCGTATTGGCCCTGGGCATTGCGCTGGCGCTGCACCCAGCCCAGGGTCGGGGCATCGGCGGCCCCAGAGGCCAGGACCGGCGACCACAGGGTGTTGCCGTTCTGGATAATCGGCGTGGCGCGGCCGGCGTAATACTTGCCGTGGTCCACCAGGTCCTGGGTTGCGCGGTTCCAGCCGTGGGTGATGTTGTAGTCGTAGTAATCGTCGTAGCTGGCGTTCCAGTCCACCCGCACATTGTCATTGCGCCAGGCCAGGGCACCGTAGAACGCGTCGAAATTGTTGTCGACGTTGTCGTAGAAGTCCTCCTGGCGCTGCTTGGTGATACTCAGGCGATAGGCCAGGTTGTCGCTGAGCGGGCCGGTGTTATCGACACTGAACTTGCCGCTGCTGCGTGAGGTGCCATCGGGTATCCACGAGCCCACTTCGCCGCTGAGCCTGGTCTTGAACTGGTTGAAGTCGGGTTTCTTGCTCAGGTAGTTGACGTAGCCGCCACTGCCGGACACCGAGCCATAGGTCACCGACGAAGGCCCGGCGACGATATCGGCGCCTTCATAGGCGTTGAAATTGGCCGGATGGCGCACGCCATAAGCGCGTTGGCCATCCTGGAACACTTCCGAGCCCTGGGCGCGGAACTGCGGGGCAATCCCGGCGTTCTGCCCACCGCCGCGGGTGATGCCGGGGGCATATTTGACCAGGTCGTCGGCGCTGCGGATCGAGTCGTTGGCCAACTGCTCGGCATTGATCTGCACAACTGAGCGTGGCGTGTCGAGCACCTTGGTTTCGGTGCCGCCATAGACCGAGGTCGGTGGGCGGGTGGGCAGGGCGTCGTCCTCGGACGCGCTGGCACTGGCCTGCACGGTCACGGTTTGCAGTTGGGTATCGGCGGCAAAGGCCTGGATTGGCAGGCCTGCCGCCAGCAGCAGGGGTAAACGCAAGGCGATAGCGTGCATGGCAAAAATGCCTCATCAAAAAATAAAAGGATGGCCCCCTGTAGGAGCCGGCATGCCGGCGATGAGGCCCTTGAGGTTTGCTGTGTTTTCAAGGACGCCATCGCCGGCAAGCCGGCTCCTACAGGGGCGTCAGGCGCTGTCTTTGAGCCAGAGTTTTTCAAAGCGCCAGGTGCTGAACAGCGACTCTTCGGCCTGTGCGCCGCCAACGCGGGTGGACACGCCGTCGAGCAGGTCGGCATAGCCCCAGATCAACATGCCACCGCGCTCGTACTGGATCTGCTGCACCTGATGCACCAGTGCCTTGCGTTTTTCCAGGTCGGGCTGGGCCATGGCGGCCAGGAACAGTTCGCTGAACTGCGGGTCGTGGAAGTGGGTTTTATTGGACACTGCAAACGGTGCATCGGTGTGAATCGCACTGGCGAGGAACGGCGCGCCGATGCTGCCGCCGGTGCTCAGCGCCCAGTCGTTTTTCTGCGGGCCCTGGAAGGTCGCCAGGTCCACCTGCTTGACCTTGAGGGTCACGCCAATGCGCTTGGCTTGTTCGGCCAGCACCAGGGCCGAACTCAAACCGGTGCCGGGCGTGGTGATCAGCTCCACTTCAAGGTTCTCCTGGCCCGCTGCCTTGAGCAGTTGTGCTGCCCGTTGCGGGTCGTAGGGGCGCGGGCCGAGGCTGTGGTTGAAGGTCGGGTCGCTGGGCGCATACAGGTCATTGGCCACCCGGCCCTGGCCGTTGAGGGCGCGGCGCACCAGTTCTTCGCGGTCGGCCATCAGGCGCAAGGCTTCGCGCACCCTGGGGTCGTTGAACGGCGGCTTGTCCAGGTTCATATCGAACGACAGCCAATTGCCGCTCACCGATTTGATCACCTGCAGGCGCGGGTCCTTGGCCAGGATCGGCAACTGCTCGGTGGGCAGCACGTTGGCCATGTCGATCTGCCCGGCGCGCAGGGCGGCCAGGCGTGACACCTGATCCTTGAAGTCGATGATTTCCAGCTCGTCGGCGTAGGGCTTGCCATCCTTGTAGTAGTTCTCGAAACGGGTAAACAGCGAGCGCTGGCCGGGGGTGAAACTCTTGAGTTTGTAGGGCCCGGCACCCACCGGGTTGGTGACGGGGTGGTAATCCACCGGCACGATCCCGCCGAAGTTGACCCAGGTTTCCGCCAGCGGCAGGTAGCTGCGCCCGTCGCGAAAGCTCAGGCGCACGGTACGGTTGTCGAGCTTGACCAGGTTGTCGCGGTCCACCCAGTGCAACAGCGCGGCATAGGGCGAAGCCAGCTGCGGGTCGGTGAGGCGGCGGATCGAGAAGATCAGGTCATCGGCGTCGATGGTCTTGCCATTGTGAAACTCCAGGCCCGGGCGCAGGCGCAGGGTCCACGCGCTGGCGTCGGCATTCGGCTCTGCCAGCTCGGCCAGGGCCAGGCGCGGTTGCATCTGCTCGTCCCATTCCCACAGTTTGCTGTACAGCGCAAAGCCGCGCACGATGCCGCTGCCAATGGGCTTGTGGGCATCGAGGTTGCCGCTCTGGTTGCCGTCGAGGATCCCCAGGCGCAGGCGCCCACCGTAACGCGGCTGGTCATTGGCAATGCCGGCTGCCGGTGTGTCGGCGGGACCGCAACCGGCCAGCAGCAGGCCCCCGCCGACGGTGGCGCTGTAGCCGAGAAAGTCCCGGCGGCTGAGCAGTAAGGTCATGGTGTCAGGCTCCGCCATTGGCCGAGTGCAGCGCGCGCACGGGTTCCGGGGCGCGGCTTAGTTCGGCGCGTTCATTGCGAAAGTGCGGCAGGATGTGCTCGCCCAGGCGATAGGCCTCTTCCAGGTGCGGGTAGCCGGCAAGGAAGAACAGGTCGATGCCAATGGCGTTGTACTCACGGATCCGCGCCACCACGTTCTCGTAGCTGCCCACCAGCGCGCAGCCAGGCGGGATGCCGATGTAGCCGAAGCCAGTCCACACATTGGGATGGATAAAAAAGTCCTCGAAGCCCTGGGTTTCGTTTTTCTCGGCAAAGCCTTGCTCGTAGCTCAACTTGCGCGCGGTGCGCAGGCCCGCGTGGGCGGCCACGGCCTTGACCGCGCCACGGGCGATGCCCTCGTCGAAGAAACGCTTGGCTTCGGTGCGCGCCAGTTCCTCGGTTTCGCGGGTGATGACGTCAATCGATAGGCCAAAGCGGATATCCGTGCGCCCCCACCTCAAGGCGCGCTCGCGCAAGTCTGCGATCAATGCCGCGATTTCATCGGGATGCTCGGCGCGCATCAGGTAGAAATCGGCATGCTTGGCGGCAAACTCGCGGGCGGCAATGGACGAGCCGGCGGTGCAGATCAGCGGCAGCTCGGCCTTCTTCAACGGCCCGCGCAGCCCGCCACCATCGGCCTTGTAGAACTTGCCGTCGTAGTGGAAGGTCTCGTTGTGCCAATAGCCCTTGACCACATCCATAAACTCGGTGGCGCGCTCATAGCGTTCGTCGTGGTCGCTGAAATCGCCGACCTGGCGCTGGATGGCGTCCGAACCGCCGTTGATGATGTTCCACACCAGGCGGTTGCCGGTGGCGCGCTGGTAGGTGGCAGCCTGTTGCACCGCGACCCACGGGGTGTAGTGGTAGGGCTGGAACGCCGTGACAAACTGCAGGGTGCGGGTTTCCCGGGCCAGCAGCGAGCACACGGTCCACGGTTCTTCGCCGGTGGGCGCGTTGACCATCAGCGCGCCGCCAAAGCCATTGATTTCGGCGGCCTTGGCGATTTGCCCGAGGTAGTCGATATAAGTGAAGTGATCGCCGACGCTGAAGCCGGACACCGCGCCGGTACTGGCGCCGCCCCGATGCCAGTCGCCACGGTTGCGCGGGTCGCCGGGCAAAAACTGGGTCTCGCCGTGCAGTGGCAGGCGGGTGAAGAATTCGATGCTCATGAAAACCTCCGGCTTATTGCACGCTGGGATTGCAGATCGGCGTGATCGGTTGGTCGTTGATGACCTTGTGGGCGAAAGGCACGGAGTCCTTCAGCGAGGCATTGACCGTCGGGCTATGGCCCAGACCCTTGTACAGGTGGCCCTCGACGATGGAGCCGGCTTTGCACGCGTCCTGCATCAGTGCCACTTGGGTGGACGCCGCCGGGGTCTTGTCCTCGGCGCCGGTGCCGATAAATACCGGCTGTGCGGTTTTCAGGGTGGGGTACGACACTTGCGCCAGCCACGGAGCGAGCTGCTTGCCCTGGTAGTCCTTCTTCGCGTTGGCCGGGGTCAGGCCGATGCCTTCGACGTCGCTGACCAGAGCCGCGAGGCAACTGGTGCGCGCCTGCTCGAACAGCGGCAGGGCCTTGTCGGTATAGAAGTCCCGGGGGTCGATGCTCGGGTCATATTGCTGGGCCGCGAGCAAGGTATAGAAGCCGTAGGCCAGGGACGCGTCGACCTTGTTGGGGTCCTGTTCACCCACGTTTTTCGCGCCGACGGTGTAGATCACCCCGGTGCCGATGCTGCCCTTGACCCCAAGGTCGGGCGCATAGGTGGCGGCATATGCGGCCGAGGCAAACGCGCCGGCGCCGCCCTGGGACTGGCCGACAATCAGCACCTTGTTCGCCAGCCCAGGCACACCCGCCACCACGGCCTTGGCCGCATCGAGAATGCCGTAGGCGGCCATGCGATTGTTCAGCAACGGATGCCCGCCGGGGACGCCCAGGCCCTGATAATCGGTGGCGACCACGGCAAACCCTTCATCCAGCCAGCGGCTGAGGTACTGCACGTCACGGTACGAACGGCCCTGCCACGACGGCGCGCATACATCAGCGACCCCGACCGTGCCATGCCCCCAACTGGCCACCGGCCAACCGCCGGCCGGAGCCTTGCCCTTGGGCAGGAACAGGGTGCCGGAGACCACCACCGGGGTTTTGTTGTCGATGCCATCGGTGGAGGTATAGAGAATGCGCTGGGCACTGGCGGCATTGGGCAGGCTCAGGGTTTTTTCCAGGGGTTCGCTGCGCAGCAGTTTGCCGGGGGTGGCCGGGATGACTTTTTCCCAGGTGTAGAACGCCGAGACACGGCCATCGCCTTGCAGTGGGTCGGGCTTGGGCGCGTGCACGTCGGCCGCCAGGGCGCTCATGGACAGTGCCAGGATGCTGAGGCCGAAGGCGAAGGAGCGGGGCAGATTCATCGGTAATTTCCCTATCAAGGTTGGGTGCTGACCTGGCCACGCAGGGCAGGCCAGTAGTCGGTGAGTTGCAGGTCGATCAGGGCCTGGCGGGTAAAGCCGGTGGCCAGGGACGGGCTGATGTCGTAGTGGTCGCGGATCAGGTGGTTGGCCAGGGCGTAGGCCGTCAGCGCCTGGTAGTGGGCCTTGAGCTGCGCGTCGCTTTTCGGCGCCCAGCGTTCTTGCCAGGCCACCGGGTCGTCCTGGTCGTCACGGCGCAGCACGCTTTCAGCGGTGCCGGCGCGCGAAGACAATTGGTAATAGGCGTCCTGGTTCTGCGTCTGGGAAATCCACCAGGCAGCCTTGACCCAGGCCGTGGCGAGCAATTGGGTGATATCCGGGTGCTGCTGCACAAAGGCGTCGGTGCCCCACAGGTCGGAGATCAGCCGCCAGTCGTTGCTGCCTTGCTTGGTCGACCAGATGATCTTGCCCACGCCTTTGTCTTCCAGGGCATAGGCCTCGCTCAACAGCACCGCTGCATCGACCTTGCCGGCCGACACCGCCGCCGCGCCGACTTGCGGGTTGAGGTTGGCAATCTTGAAGTCGTCGAGCTTGAGGCCCTTGCTCGCCAGGAAGTTACTGAAGGCAAACTCCCAGGGGCGGCCACGGTGCAGGGCCAGGCGCTTGCCCTTGAGGTCTTCGATGCTGTTGGCGCTGGAGCCTGCGGGCACCACCAGGTAGATGTTATTGCCGCTGCCGCCGGGCACGATCAACTTGCCCGGCACGCCACCGGCTCCGGCGATCACCGAGGGCAGGTCACCGCGCACGGCGAAGTCCAGGGTGTTGTTGCTGAAGCCTTCGTTGATCTGCGGGCCGGCGCCGGCGTGGGGCAGGGCGATCCATTGCAGCTTGACCCCGCGCTCGCGCAGTTGCGTTTCCAGCCAGCCATCCTCGATCACCCGCCCGGCGATCCCACCGAATACCGGCTTGCCGCCCTGGGTGTAGGCGACGATGGCGATTTTTACCGAGGCTGGCGGCTGCGCCAGCGCGAGCGTACTGACCAGCACAGCGAACAATGCGGCGATCCATTTATTCATCGAGATTCCCCTGCCAATTTGAAGACCTGCCCTGGTAGAAGCCCGGCTTGCTGGCGATGAGGCCGTTGAGCCTTGCAGCGTTTAACCGCACGCCATTGCCGGCAAGCCGGCTCCTCCAGGGGAGGGTGTTGGCAGGGAGAGAGCAGATTGCATGCCAGCGTCGCTCGAATGCCCTCAGAGCCCCAACAACCGTGGCCTTTAGCGTTTACCGCGGGGCGCTGGCGCACGCCCGGTTGTTGATGGATAGACAGGCAACTGCTGGCCGGTTGCTGCTCCAGCAGCAGCCGTGGCGTGCAGTGTTGGTATATGCGATGTGGGAATATATAAATACGAATTAATAATTAAATGGTCTAGAAAACTTCATGCACTATTGAGCACGCGCTTTTACTGCCAGGAATGCACCATGTCGTTGATCACTCATCCCAATGCCCGCGAATTGACCAAGTCGGTGCGTGCCACCGTGCTGGTGTTCAAGGACCCGCGCTCCCAGGAATTGCTGGCGCGGATCGAGCGCCTGGCGCCCAGCGAGGCCAATACCTTGATCATTGGCGAAACGGGCACCGGCAAGGAACTGGTGGCGCGGCACATCCATAACCTGAGCCGGCGTGGCCGCGAACCGTTTGTGGCGGTGAACTGCGGGGCCTTTGCCGAAACCCTGGTGGAGAGCGAGTTGTTCGGCCATGAAAAAGGTGCGTTCACCGGCGCCACCACCCATAAGGCCGGCTGGTTCGAAGCGGCCAACGGCGGCACGTTGTTCCTCGATGAAATTGGCGATTTGCCGTTGAACATGCAGGTCAAGTTACTGCGGGTGTTGCAGGAGCGCGAAGTGGTGCGCCTGGGCTCGCGCACGCCGATCCCGATCAATGTGCGCCTGGTGGCCGCCACCAACGTCAACCTGGCCGACGCGGTGGTCGCCGGGCATTTTCGCGAGGATCTGTTCTACCGCCTGCACGTCGCGACCATCCGCCTGCCGCCACTGCGCGAACGCCCCGGCGACATCCTGCCCCTGGCGGAGTTTTTCCTCGAAGAACATTGCCAGCGCCTGGGCTACAACCGCGCAAGCCTGAGCCCGGAAGCCGAGCGCAAAATGCTCGAGCACAGCTGGCCGGGCAACATTCGCGAACTGGAGAACGCCATCCACCACGCCTTGCTGGTGTGCCGCAACCAACGGGTGCAGCCTGCGGACCTGCACCTGGTGGACATGCGCTCGTCCGGCATCCGCCAGGACGAAGCCAACCACGCCCTGCCGGCCCCCAGCGGCCCGGTGGACCTGGAAGCGGCGCTCAATGCACTGTTCGAGCAGAACATCCCGGACCTTTACGAGCACATTGAAGAAACCGTGTTTCGTGCAGCGTATCGCTACTGCCATGGCAACCAATTGCAGACCGGGCGCTTGCTCAATATCAGCCGCAATATCGTGCGGGCGCGGCTGGAGAAGATAGGGGAGTTGGGCAAGCCGGCGTTGCTTGAGGGGCAGTGATGAGGTTGGGCCGCCTGGCAGCCGAACCTGTGGGAGCGGGCTTGCCCGCGATGGCGGTATTGGTTGACTGACCGCTATCGCTGGTAAACCCGCTCCTGCAAGAGGGATGCAATTTTGCATTCCCCCAGCCCTCAGAAATCGGCAATAAACTGCACCCCACCCACCACCGCTCCACGGGTTTGCGTCACCCCACCCGGATATTTCACATATTGCAGGTTAGGCCGCACCATCAGCCATTGGGTGGCCTGCACGCCGTAGTTGACCTCGTAGCTGTATTCGCGCCGCTGTTCAGGCAGATCCCCTATGCCCGTCACACCCGTGCGTGCGTTGAGTGCCTGGGTGTTGTCGGTATAGCGCTCACTGACCTTAAGTTTCGACGCACCGACGCCAAAAGTGTCATGCGGCCGCGCGTCGAAGGGGCCTCGGTAGATCAGGCCGACCTGCACCAGGCTCTTGATCATGCTTTTGTCCGGGTCGTTCATGGCAAGGTTGGCAAACACGTTGAGCCCGCGTTTGTCGTTGCCATCGACAGTGGTCAGTTGCTGTTGGCCCGACAACCACCAGCCGGCATTGCTCGAATACATCCGGTAGGGTTTCTGGCTGCTGGCTGCATAGTTGCCGTCAGCGTCCTTGAGCATGTCCTGGGTGTCGGCATTGGCGTAGTAGTAGCCGGCGTGGTATTCCGAACTGAGGCCGCCGATGCGCCCCTTCCAGATGGCTTCGACAGGGAAGCTGGTGCCTTGGGAGCCGCTGATGAACGGCTTGAAGCCATTGCTCGCCTCGGCGTTGCCAGGGTTTTTGTCGTAGGCGCCAACCTGCACCGCGAACACGTCGGTGAACTGGTATTTGGCACGCACCGCCCATTGGCTGATGGGGAAACTGTTCCACACGCCATTCCAGTTGCCTTCCTGGGAACCGCACAGGGTCACGTTCTGGAACTCGCAGGGGAACTGGTCAAAGTCCTCGCCATGGCCGAAGCGCCCCAGTTTCACGGCCAGCTTGCGCTCGAAGAACTTCTGCTCGTACCAGAACTGTGACAGGCGCCAGGCATTGCCGCCGCCGAACACTTCCATGGTCGAGGTCAGGCCGGTGGCGTCGGGGTGATGTACGCGGTCATTGGTAATGTCCTTGCCATGGCGCTCGCCGATGCCGATGCGCAAGGTTGCGTCCTGCCAGCCCCAGAGTTTTTGCAGGTCCATGGTTACGCCGAGGATCAGTTGATCGCTCCAGCGCGCAGTCATATGGGAGTCATAGCCGCCGCCGAGGTTGGAGCCCACTTCGCCGACGTATTTGAGGATGAAGTCATAGCCCTGTTCGGCGAGCTGCGGGCGCAGGCCGTTCCAGTCGCCGAGCATGGCCGGGGAGCCAGGGTCCAGCAGGCCGGCGCTCAGGGCGCAGGTGGAAACCGTGCTGCATAGCAGGGCCAGGGGGAGGTTGATGCGCATGAGTGCTCCTTGGTTTTATTGTTGTTATCCGGGGTAAAACACAAATTCCAGGTACACACAGACCTCCAGTGTGGGAGAGGGCTGGCTCGCGATGGCGGTGGTTCAGTGATGAATCGGCTGACTGACACACTGCTATTGCGAGCAAGCCCGCTCCCACATTGGATCTTTGGTGTGTGGGGGCGGTGTCGGGGGTTACTGCAAGTTGACGAACAACCCGCCATCCACCAGCAACGAGGCGCCGGTTACGTAGCGCGCCATGTCCGAGGCCAGGAACACGATCGGCCCGGCGACGTCGTCCGGTTCGCCCAGGCGGCCCAGGGGTGTGCGGGAGGTCATGTAGGCGAGTTTTTCTGCGTCAGCCAGGTCTTGCTTGTTGATGTCGGTGGCGATGGTGCCCGGCAGTACCGAGTTGCAGCGAATGCCATAAGGCCCCAGGGCGATGGCGCAGGATTGCATCAACGAATGCAGGCCGGCCTTGGTCGGGGTGTAGTGGGTCTGCATGCCGCCACCTACCAGGGCGCTGATGGAACTGACGGCAATGATCGCGCCGCCACGGCCCTGGTTCTTCATCTGGTTGGCCGCCGCCTGCACGGCGAAGTAGGCGCCGTTGAGGTTGGTATTGACCGTCTTGAGGTAGACCTCGCGCGGCATGTCGAGGAACGAATGGAACGGGCAGATCCCGGCGTTGTTGACGAACACATCGACACTGCCGAAGGCCTCGACTGCCCCCGCCACCAGCTTGTCGCCGGTGTCCGGGTCGGCGGCATCACCGCCTACTTCAATGGCCTGGCCACCGAACGCGCGGATCTCCTCGATCAACGACAGCGCGGCCTGGGTGCCTTGCGTGCTGGCGCTATGGCCGATCACCACACGGGCGCCCTGGCGTGCACATTCGCGGGCGGCAGCGCGGCCGATGCCACGGGAGGCGCCGGTGATGATCACGGTTTTGTCTGCTAGCAACATGGGAAATCTCCTGGAAAAAATATAACGCTGTTGTAGGAGCAAGCTCGCCCCGACAAAAAGGCATTGCGGCCTCAGCCGAGGTAATTACCGTAGCCAACCATGGCAATGGCGCCGAGGATCACCGCGATCCCGGCCACCAGCACGCCCTTGTTGGCCGTGCTGGTGCCGTGCCATTCGCGAAAGTAGAGGCCCCAGCAATTGGACACAATGATGATGAAAGACATGTGCAACACCCACGAGCTGGCGTCGTTCTGCAGGCGGCTTTCGCCCATGCCGTAGAAAAAGAATTGCAAGAACCACAAGGTCCCGGCGCACGCCACCAGCAGGTAGTTGCGCAATAGCGGGGCGTTGCGGTCGGTGTAGTTGTGGAACGTGCGGTTGCGCCAGTTCAGCCACAGGCACCAGATGCCGTTGGTGGTCAGGCCACCCCACATGATCACCATGAACGTCACGTTGTTCTGGAACAGGCTGTTGGCGCCATGTTCCACGGCGGCGGCGGCCAGTGGGCGCCCGGCGGAAATACCGTAGCTGAAGCAGGCGCTCAACACCCCGGAAATCACCGCCACCAGCATGCCCTTGCCCAGGGCGAACTCGCTGACGCTGGCGAACTTTACCGCCTGGGACACTTCCCGTTCCTTGATCAGCCCGGCCTTGCCGCACACCGCGATGCCGATCAGCGACACGGCCACGCCCCACAGCACCCAATGCCCGCCTTGTGAGGCAAGCATCGAGGTCAGGGTGCCCTCTGTCTCGTGGGTGAACAGGTCGCGGTACAAGGCGGGCATCAGGGCGCCGAGGGCCGAGGTCAGGCCCATGATCAGCGACATGCCCAAAGACAGCCCCAGGTAGCGCATGGTCAGGCCGAACGTCAGCCCGCCGATGCCCCACAGCACGCCGAACATATAGGTCCAGAGCAGGGTGCTGGTGTCGGCGTTGCGCAGGATTTCGACCCAGCTGGGTACGGTCAATTGCGCGGCAATCAGCGGCACGATCAGCCACGACACCAGGCCGCCGGTGATCCAGTAGCTTTCCCAGGCCCAGCCACCAACTTTTTTGTAGGGGATGTAGAAACTGCCGGAGGCAAAGCCACCGATCAAATGCAGAATCACACCGAGGAGAATGATTTCCACGTGTTCGAATCCTTTTTATTGTTGTGATGAGGAGCCAATGGCTCAGTCGGGCGTAAGGCTGAACATCGGTTCAAGATCCACGCTGACCGGTGCGTTATCCGCGTGGCTGGGCATGATGTCTTGCATGTATTGCCACCAGCGTTGCATCAGCGCGGTACCGGGCAGGGCGTCCAGGCCGTGCTCATCGGTATGGGTCAATACGGCGAACAGCGCGTTGGTGGACGCGTCGAGGAAGATCCGGTAGTCCAGCACGCCGGCATCGCGCAGGGCCTGGGCCAGTTCCGGCCAGATCTGCTCATGGCGCCGGCGGTACTCGGCAGCCATGCCGGGGTTGAGGTTCATGCGAAAGGCACGGGTCGGCATCAGAGGCCTCCAGGTGGCAGTGTCGGGCTGTAGATACGCACGGCGTTGTGCAGGAAGAATTTTTCCTGCACGGCCTGGGGCTGATCAGCCATGCAGCGTTTGACCAGGCCCAGGGTGGTGGCGAAATCGGCCAGGTGGTCGCTGTTGGGCCAGTCGCTGCCGAAGAAGCAGCGGTCTTCGCCAAACGCGTCCCACAGCACGGCCAGGCGGTCGTTGTAGAACGCGGTGTCGACGATCAAGCCGTTGGGCCCGTGCTGGGGGATTTCTGCCAGTTTGGCGAACACATTGGGCCGTTCGGCCAAGTGCAGCAGGTCGGCGTGGTAGGCCGCTTCCTGGCCCGCAGGGACCTGGGCATTGGGCAGGTGATCGACAATGATGCGCAGCTGCGGCAGGGCATCGCTCAGGTGCAGCAGGCCCTTGATCAATCGTGGCTCAGGGTTGGCGCTGTCCAGGCACCGCCCGCAATCGGCGAGCTGGCGCAGGCCGTCGATGAACCCTGGACGGGTTTGGTCCACCAGCAAATCACGCTGCCACAGGTTGCCGTAGCGCAGGCCCAGGAACAGCGGCTCGTAGGCGAGCGCGGCAAGGTCGCCGGCAAATTGTGGGTGCAGTGGGTCGAGGTTGCCGACAAAGCCAAGCATCCGAGGGTCACTGCGCAGGGTTTGCAGCAACCAATGGTTGTCGTCGCGCCACGGGCTGGCTTCCACGGCGATTGCGCCGATCACCTGGTGTTCGGCGGCCAATGCCCAGTAATCCTCGGGCAGATGCGCGGCGTACAAACGGTTGCCCGGCTCGGGCCACGGGATGCCCTGGGGGCGGCGTGGGTCGAACAGGTGCAGGTGGCTGTCGATGATCGGGCCGTTGTAGAGGTTGGCAATGCTCATTGCGTAATCCTTGTTGGAAGGGGTGGTTGTTGGGGCCGGCACTCGCGTGTCGGCGCCCGTTGCCCCACCTCAGCTCTGCAGGTACACCACATGGGTATGGGTGTATTCGTACAGGCCGTGCTTGCCATCGGCGCCGCCGATCCCGGATTTGCGCACGCCGGCATGGAAGCCCTGCATCGCCTCGAAGTTCTCGCGGTTGACGTAGGTTTCGCCAAAGGCCAACTCGCGCACCGCATGCATGGCCTTGCCCAGGTCACGGGTGTAGATCGAGGAGGTCAGGCCATAGTCGCAGTCGTTGGCCAGGGCGATGGCTTCGTCGAGGTCGTCGATGATTTGGACGGGCAGCACCGGACCGAAGATTTCTTCGCGCATGATATCCATGTCGGCGCGGCCACCGGCCAATACCGTGGGCTGGAAGTGAAAGCCTGCGCCGAGGTCGGCAATCTGTCCGCCCGTGACCAGGCTTGCGCCCTGGGCGAGGGCGGTGCGCACCTTGCGGTTGACGTTGTCCAGGCCCTGGCGGTTGATCAGCGGGCCCATCTCCACATCGGCCTGGGCCAGTGGGTCGCCGTAGCGGGTGGCGGCCATCGCCGCGCTGATGCGCTCGATAAACTGGTCGGCGACGCTGCGCTGCACGTACACCCGTTCGGCGCAGTTGCATACCTGGCCGCTGTTGATGATCCGCGAATCACGGATGGCCTTGACCGCCAGTTCCAGGTCGGCATCGGCCAGGACAATCGCCGGCGCCTTGCCACCCAGCTCCAGGTTGAGCTTGGTGATGTTGGGTGCTGCGGCGGTCATGATCCGCGAGCCGGTGGCGACGCTGCCGGTAAAGCTGATCATGTCCACGCCCTTGTGGGTGGTGAGGGCGCCGCCGACCTGGCCGTCGCCACACACCACGTTGAACACCCCCGCCGGCAGGTCGGTCTCGGCCACCAGCCGGGCGAATTCAAAGCAGTTGTTCGGCGTTTCTTCGCTGGGCTTGATCACGATGGTATTGCCGGTCAACAGCGCCGGGGCCATCTTGCGGGCGATGAGGAAGAACGGGAAGTTCCACGGCAGGATCCCCGCTACCACGCCCAGGGGCTTGCGGAACAGGAAGATGTTTTCGTTGGGCCGGTCGCTGGTGATGATCTCGCCTTCGATGCGGCGCGCCCATTCGGCCATGTAGTCGAGGTAGTCGGCGGTGAAGTTGACTTCAACCTCAGCCAGGCTGCTGATCTTGCCCTGTTCCAGAGTGATGGTGCGGGCCAGGTGGGCGACGTTTTCCCGCAGCTTGGCGGCGATGCGCCGCAAGTGCCCGGCGCGTTCGATGGCCGGTTTGCGCGCCCAGTCCTGTTGCGCGGCGCGGGCGGCGGCCAGGGCCTGGTCGACATCCTCGGCAGTGGCGGCCGGCACTTTGGACAGCAGCGCGCCGGTGGCGGGGTTGAGCACGTCGATGTGGGCGCTGCTTGGAGTAAAGCGGCCGTTGATGAAGTTCTGGTAGACCGGAACGGATGACATGGCAGGCTCCTCAGTATGTGCGCGACGGCGCTTTCGCGTCGGCGGCAGGGCGGTAGCGGGCAAGGGTGCTCAGGGCGCTCTGGCGCAGCAGGCTGATATCGATCGCCACCGCAATGAAGCGACAGCCCCACGCCTGGTAGCGGCGCGCGTCTTCTTCATTGGGCGCGAGGATGCCGCAGGCCTTGCCCGCCGCCAGGGTGGCGTTGACCGCGTGCTGGATGCGTTCCTGCACTTCGGGGTGGCCAGGGTTGCCCGCATGGCCGAGGCCGATGGACAGGTCGGCGGGGCCGATAAAGACCGCATCCACCCCTTCGACTGCGGCAATCGCCTCGACGTTTTCCACGCCCAGGCGCGACTCCACCTGCACGATCAGGCACAGCTCCTGGTGGGCGGTGGTGAGGTAGTTCTCGACGCCATCCCAGCGCGTGGCGCGGGTCAGGCCGCCGCCCACGCCACGTATACCGTGGGGCGGATAACGCATGGCGCGCACCAGGGCCTGGGCCTGCTCGGCGGTTTCGACCATGGGGATCATCAGGGTCTGCGCGCCGATATCCAGCAGTTGCTTGATCAGGTTGGCATCGCCGCTGACCGCACGCACCACGGGCGCGGTGTTGTAGGGCGCCACCGCCTGCAATTGGCTGAGCACACTGGGTACGGTATTGGGCGCGTGCTCGCCGTCGATCAGCATCCAGTCGTACCCGGTACTGGCGAGGATTTCCGCGCCGTAGCCGCTGGCGAAACCGGCCCAGATCCCGTATTGGCTGGCGTCCTGGCGCAGGCCGGCCTTGAACGCGTTATGAGGCATGTGCATGGCGAGGCTCCTTAGCGGTTATATGGACGATGCAGTTGGCAATCAGGGTTCAGGTCTACGCCGAAGCCTGGCTTGTCGAGCACCGACAAACGCATGCGGCCATTGACCGGGACCGGTTCGCCGAGCAGTTGCGGGTGGAACATCGGCACCACTTCATCGGCCTTGGGCGCCATCATCAAAAATTCGGCAAACGGGCTGTTCTGGCGGGTGGCGACGAAGTGGTAGCTGTAGACCGAGGAACCGTGCGGCACCACCATGGCGTTGTGCGCATCGGCCAGGGCGGAGATTTTCACCAATTCGGTCAGGCCGCCGCACCAGCCCACATCCGGCTGGATAATGTCGCAGCAGCCCATTTCCAGGAGCATGCGAAAGCCCCAGCGGGTCGCTTCGTGTTCGCCGGTGGTGACCAGCATGCCCTTGGGCACGTTATTGCGCAGGGCCGCATAGCCCCAGTAATCGTCGGGGGACAGGGCCTCTTCAATCCATTTCAGGCCGTATTCGTGGGCGCCAATCGCCAGTTTGGTGGCGTAGTTCAGGTCCAGGCTCATCCAGCAGTCGAGCATCAGCCAGAAGTCCGGGCCGACCCGTTCACGCATGCTCGCCAGCTCTTCGAGGTTCTTGCGCAGGCCTTCCTCACCTTCGGCCGGGCCGTGGTGCAGGGGCATCTTGCCGCCGATAAAGCCCATCTTCTGCGCCAGGTCCGGGCGCGCGCCGGTGGCGTAGAACTGCAATTCATCGCGCACCGCGCCGCCGAGCAATTGATGCACCGGTTCCTGGCGGATCTTGCCGAGCAGGTCCCACAGCGCCAGGTCGACCCCGGAGATGGTGTTGATCACCAGGCCCTTGCGCCCGTAGTACAGGGTGGACTGGTACATCTGGTCCCAGACTTTCTCGATATCGGTCACCCGCGCGCCCTCAAGGAAGCGCGCCAGGTGTTTCTCGACGATATAGGCCGCAGGCTCGCCGCCGGTGGTCACGGCAAACCCGACAGTGCCGTCGCTGGCTTCTACTTCCACGACCAACGTGCCGAGCACGTTGATGCCGAAACTGCGGCGGCTCTGGCGGTACTCGGGGTATTTGCTCATGGGTGTGGCGATGTGGTCGTCGATCCAGTGGCCGTCGGCCTGGTCGTGGTAATCCGCGCCGCCGCCACGCAAGACAAAGGCGCGCACGTGTTTGATGGTGATGTTGCCCATGGTGTGACTCCTGGAGTTAAACAGTGGCCGGCGTGTTCGACGCTGTGTGGCCGGGGGAGTGGATACCCAGCACCAGCAATGCAGCCAGTACCGTGGTGGCAGACAGTAGGTACAGGCCGGCTGCCGGGGAGTGGAAGGCGGTTTCCGCCCAGTTTTTCAGGACCGGCGCGATAAACCCGCCCAGTGCGCCAAAGGAGTTGATCAGGGCAATGCCCGCCGCCGCCGCGCTACCGGCCAGGTAGCTGGAGGGGAAGGTCCAGAACACCGGCTGCACCGCGATGAATCCGCTGGCGGCAAAGCACAGGGCGAGCATGCCCAGCAACGGGTTGGCGAAGGTGACCGAGCAGGCGATGCCGGCGGCGGCCATCACCAGGGTCAGGGACGCGGTACGCCGGCGCTCGCCGCTGCGGTCCGAATAACCGGGGATCCACCACGCGGCGAACAGCGCGCAGACCCAGGGAATCGCCGAGACCAACCCGACCATCAGGCCGACCTTGGTGCCGAGCAGGCCACTGACCTGGGTTGGCAGGTAAAACACCACGCCGTAGACACTGGCCTGGATCAGCAGGTAGATCAGGCACAGGTACAGCACCGACGGCTGGCACAGCACGCCGAGCAGGCTGCGGCCATGGGAGCCTTTGTGCTGGTCTTCTGCATCCAGCAGGTCCTGGATCTGGCGGCGCTCTTCAAGGCTCAGCCACTTGGCGTCGGCGGGGCGATTGTCCAGGTACCAATAGGCCCAGATGCCCACCGCCGAAGCCATCAGGCCTTCCACGGCGAACAGCCACTGCCAGCCGTGCAGGCCGCCGAAGCCGTCCATTTCCAGGAGCAGGCCAGACAGCGGGCTGCCAAAAATAAAGGCCAGGGGCGCGCCAAAATAGAAGAAGCCCATGGCCTTGCCACGCGCGGCCTGGGGAAACCAATAGGTGAGGTAGAGGATCACGCCGGGGAAAAACCCGGCTTCGGCCACGCCCAGCAGGAAGCGCAGGATGTAGAAGCTGGTTTCGTTATGGGCAAACACCATGGCCGCCGAGACCAGGCCCCAACTGACCATGATCCGGCACATCCACAGGCGGGCGCCGACGCGATGCAGGATCAGGTTGCTCGGTACTTCGAGCAACGCGTAGCCAACAAAAAACACCCCGGCGCCAAAGGCGAAGGCGGCGTCGCTCAGACCGGTGTCGGCCTGGAAGGCTTGTTTGGCGAACCCGACGTTGGCGCGGTCGAGGAAGGCCATGATGTACATCAGCAGCAAGAAGGGCAGGAGCCGCCAGGAAATCTTGGCGAGCAGGGACGCGGGCAGGGTGGTCATCTGGAAATCCTTTTGTAAGGCTTTGTTCTTATGGGCCGGACTGTACGGCGGCCGAGCAATGCGCTACAAATCGAATCTCGCTTACAAGCGATAACCTCAGGGTATCGATAACAAGGAAAAAAATGAGTAGTCCGCTGATTTCCCGCAGCCTGTTCAACCGCCTGCGCTACAAGCATCTGCATATGCTGGTGGCCTTGAGCTCCAGCCAGAACCTGCACCGTGCCTCCCAGGCCCTGAACATGTCGCAGCCGGCTGCCACCCGCATGCTGCGCGAGATCGAGGACATGTTTGCCTGTGACCTGTTCGAGCGCCTGCCCCGTGGCATGCGCCCGACGGCGCTGGGCAAGGAGTTGATCCGCTTTGCCGAATCGGCCCTCAGTGGCCTCGACCGCTGCGCCGAAGACCTGATGGCGCGCCAGCAGGGCGGTTATGGCTACCTGGCAATCGGCACCATCATGGGCGCCGCGCCGGACCTGGTGATGGACTCGATTGCGCAGATCAAATCCCTCAACCCGCAACTGCGCATCCGCATCATGGGCGACACCAGCGACCAGGTGATCCAGTTACTGGAACAGGGGCGCATCGACCTGGCCATCGCCCGGCGCAACGCCGCCACCGACAGCGAACACTACAGCTTCGAGCCGCTGGGCAACGAGCGCTTGCTGGTGGTGGTGCACGCCGGGCACCCGCTGGCGCAGCGTGCGAGCCTGCCGTTGGCCGAGTTGGTCAGCGACTGGCCGTGGATCCTGCAACCGGAAAGCAGCCCGGCACGCATCGGTTTTGACGAAGCGTTGCAGCACCTGGCCCTGCCGCTGCCGGCGGACATCATTGAATGCAGCTCGGTGTATTCCATGCAGCAACTGATCCAACTGACCGACGCGATCATGGTGCTTTCCGAAAGCGCACTGCGCGATTACCTGAAGATGGGCCTGGTGGTGCAGTTACCGGTGGAGCTGGAGGTGACGCTTGCGCCATTTGGCATCTTGCTGCGCAAGGGTGAACCGGTGAGCCGTGAGTTGGGGTTGTTTATAGATTTGCTGCGTTACAAGGCCAGGGCGCTTGATTAACCGCCTCCGCCCGTCTATCCGGGAAAAAGAACATGGTATGCGCCAGGGATATTAAATAGAATGAATCTCATTTGAGACTCACTCGCGCCGCCCAGGGTTCGCTTGCCATGAATGATGCTGTATCGCCAACGATCACCGCCGAACCCAGCCTGAGCACCTTGTACCGCGACCACCGCAGCTGGCTGGAAAGCTGGCTGCGCCGGCGCCTGGGCAATGCCTGGGATGCTGCCGACCTGAGTCAGGATACGTTCCTGAGGGTACTGGCCAGCGCCCAGCCGGTGGCGCAATTGCAGGAACCACGGGCCTATCTGGTGACAGTGGGCAAGCGCCTCCTGGTCAATTTTCATCAGCGCCGCAGCCTGGAGCAGGCGTACTTGAATGCCCTGGCACGCTTGCCCGAAGACTGCGCTCCCTCGCCGGAGCAGCGTTGGTTGCTGCTGGAAACCCTGCACGCCCTGGACGAACTGCTCGACGGCCTGGCGGCCCCGGTGCGCCGGGCGTTCCTCTGGAGCCAGCTCGAAGGCCTGGGCTATCGGGAGATTGCCGAGCGTCTCAAGGTTTCGGAACGTACGGTCAAGCGTTATATGGCCCAGGCCTACGAACATTGCCTACTGGTGGAACTGTGAGCCGCACCGCACCGGATGTAGCGCGGGCAGCCGCGCAGTGGTTGGCGTTGCTGGAATCCGGCACGGCCGGCGAGCGTGACCATGACGGTTTGCAGCAATGGCGCGACAGTCACCCCCAGCACGAACAAGCCTGGCAAAAGGCGCAGTTGCTGCGCCAGCGGTTTGCCGAGTTGCCATCCTCCCTGGCCATGGCCAGCCTCGACCGCCCGCAACCTGGCCGGCGCGCGGTGCTCAAGCGCGCCCTGGGCGTGGCGGCACTGGTGCCGGCGGCCTGGTTGCTCAGTCGCCAGTTGCCCATCGACGTGTGGCGTGCCGACCTGCATACCGCCACCGGCGAGCGCAAACGCGTGCCGTTGGCCGATGGCAGCGCCCTGCAACTGAACACCGCCAGCGCGGTGGATGTGGACCTTCCTCGGCGACGCCTGACCCTGGTCGATGGCGAGATGGCGCTGAATGTGCCTGGCCCGTCGGCGCTGACCGTACACACCCGCTATGGCCAGGTCATCGCCAGCCAGGCCGAGGTTTGCGTGCGCCAACTGGCGGACGCGTGCCTGGTGTCGGTGCTCAAGGGCCAGGTGCAAGTGCAAGATGGATCGGGGCGTAGTACCTGGCTGCACAGCGCGCAACAAATACGCTTACAACCGTCGGGGTTGGGCGCGCCGCTGCCGTTCGACGTGCTGCAACTGGGCTGGCGCGATGGGGTGCTGACCGCGCAGAACCAAGGGCTGGGCGATTTCCTGCGCGAGCTGGATCGCTATCGCCCGGGCGTGCTGCGTTGGGACCCGCGCCTGGAAACCCTGCGCGTGACCGGCAGCTTCCGCCTGGACGACACCGACCGCATCCTCAGCCTGCTGGCCACCACCCACGGGCTACACGTGCAGTTCCGCACCCGCTATTGGGTCACGCTGGCATCGCGCAAAACTCCGGTTTGACCAGCCCCCAATGTGGGAGCGGGCTTGCCCGCGATCGCGGTGCATCAGTCACCCCATGTATCGACTGACACTCAGCCATCGCGGGCAAGCTCGCTCCCACAGGGTAAGACCGTGTCCCTTTTTTTCGTCTCGCCTGTCATCCAAGGCAAGTGAACGAAAACAGAGAGCCTTTTAATGCCCGTCGTCCCGCCATCGTTGTTGCGCCTGAGTCTGGTGCTGAGCCTGAGTGCCAGCCCGTTGTTCATTCCTGTGAGCTGGGCCGAGGACGCGGCCCGGCGCAGTTACCAAGTGCCCGGCGGCAGCCTGGGCAGTGCCTTGACCCGCTTTGCCGGGTTGGCCGGGGTCAATCTGTCGGTGGACCCGGCCCTGGTCAGTGGCCGCCAAAGCGCCGGGATCTCTGGTGAGTTTGCCGTCGAGGAAGGTTTTGCCCGGCTGCTGCAAGGCTCAGGCCTGCAATTGCAGGCAGTGGGGGAGCGTGCCTACACCCTGATCCCCGCCCCCCAGGGCGATGCCTATCAGTTGCCAGCCACCTCGATTCTTGGGCTGGCGAACACACCCGTCGCCCAAACCTACGCCGGTGACCAGGTCACGCGCAAAGGTGCGCAGGGCATGCTCGGCGACGGCGATTTTATGGATACGCCGTTCAACCTCACCTCCTATACCGCCAAGGCCGTGAAAAACCTGCAGGCGCGCACCCTCGGCGAGATGGTTGCCAGTGACCCTTCGGTGCGCATCACCAACCCGGCGGGTGGGCGTTTCGAGCAGTTCTCGGTGCGCGGTTTCAGCTTGTTCAACAGTGATGTGTCCTACGGCGGCCTGTACGGCGTGCTGCCGACCTACGCCATCGACATGGAAATGGTCGAACGCGTCGATATCCTCAAGGGCCCCGGTGCCTTGCTCGGTGGCATTGCGCCCCGGGGCAGTATCGGCGGCGGGATCAATATCGAGCCCAAGCGCGCCGCCGACACACCGCTCACCGAGTTCACCGGCAGTTATGCCTCGGCCGGGCAGTTCGGTGGCGCGGTGGATATCGGCCGGCGGTTTGGCGATGAGCAGCAGTTTGGCGTGCGCTTCAATGGCGTGAAGCAAGCCGGCGATACCGAGTGGGACCATCAGGAGGTTGACCGCGAAATGACGGTGATCGGCCTCGACTATCGCAAGGAGCGGGTGCGCCTGTCCCTCGACCTCGGGCGCCAGGAACGCACCGCCGATGCACCCCAGGAACGCGTGGAGATCGCCAAGGGTAGCGTGATGCCCAAGGCCCGCGATATCCGCGACAACTTCGCCCAGTCCTGGACCTATTCCCATACCAAGGACACTTTTGGCGCGGTGCGTGGCGAGTTCGATGTCAGTGATTCACTGATGGTCTACGCCGCTGCCGGCGCACGCAAAGGCAACTACGACTTCCTGCGCCATGGCGTGCAGGCGACCCAGAGCAATGGCGACTTCACCGTAGTGCCGCGCAGTTTCCGCCGCGACGAAGACGTCAAGACCGTCACTGTCGGTGCGCGCAGTTGGTTCGACACCGGCCCGGTGGGGCACACCCTCAATGTCAGCCTCAATCAGTTCAACATGGATTTCGACAATGCCGGCGAGCGCTACACCCCCGGCAAGAGCAATCTCTACCACCCGGTGGTCTTGCCCCACCCAGGCCAGGCTGTGCGCTGGGACACCAGCACCCACACCGAAAACCGCTTCACCAGCCTGGCCCTGGCCGACACCCTGGCGTTGTTCGATGAGCGCGTGCTGCTGACCCTCGGCGCGCGCCTGCAAAAGGTCCAGGTCACCTCCTGGAGCAACGGCATCAAGGATCAGCCGGAGTACGACGAACAGGCGACCTCGCCGGCCCTGGGCCTGGTGGTGAAAGTCACCGACCAGTTGTCCCTGTACACCAACTACATGGAGGGCTTGAGCCAGGGCGAGACCGCGCCTTCGAGTGGGGTGCGCAATGAAAACGCGATCTTCCCGCCGACCAAGAGCAAGCAGGTGGAAGTCGGCGCCAAGTACGACATGGGCAGCTTTGGCCTGACCGCCAGTGTGTTCCAGATCAAGCAGCCGGCCTATGGCATCGACAGCCAGGGCTTCTTCAAACCCAACGGCGAGTTGCGCAACCAGGGTGTGGAATTGAACGTGTTTGGCGAGCCCCTGGCAGGCGTGCGCCTGCTCGGCGGGGTGATGCTGCTCGACAGCGAGCAGACCAAGACCGCCCAGGGCCTGACTGACGGCAAGCGCGGCACCGGCTCGCCGATTGCCAACGTCAACCTGGGGGCCGAATGGGACATCCCGCGCCTGCAAGGCCTGACCCTGACCGCCCGGGCGATCCACACCGGCGCGCAGTACCTGGATGCAGCCAACCAGCAGAAGATCGATGGCTGGGAACGCTATGACCTGGGGGCGCGCTATACCTTCAAGGTCAAGGAAAACCCGGTGACCCTGCGCGCTACCGTGGAGAACGTGCTGGACACCACCTATTGGGCCTCGGCTGCAACCTCCAGCGACAGCGCGCCTGGCCTGACCCTGTCTACGCCGCGCACATGGCTGGTGTCGGCAACAGTAGGTTTTTGACCAAACCCATGTAGGAGCCGGCTTGCCGGCGATGGCGTCCTTGAACTCAGCACATGATTCACGGGCCCCATCGCCGGCAAGCCGGCTCCTACAGGGTTTCTCATATGTTTATATGGAATAAATAAATAGTTATTTATTCCTTTTGTTGTTGGTGGGAATGGCGCATTTTGAGGGCCTGCGCATTCGTGCGGATTGACCCAACCGTAAAAGGAAAACCGACATGACCATCAAAGCGATCAACGTGCGCAACCAGTTCAAGGGCGTGATCAAGGAAATTCTGCTGGGCGAGGTGGTGTCCGAAATCGACGTGCAGACCGCGTCCGGGATTGTCACTTCGGTGATCACCACCCGTTCGGTACGCGACCTAGAATTGAAGGTGGGCAGCGAAGTGATTGCCTTCGTCAAATCCACCGAAGTGTCCATCGCCAAGCTCTGAACCCAAACCTGCGCATACCTTTATAGGCGCCGGCAAGCCTGCGCCTACACGGGTCTTCAGCGGTTTTTCAGGCTGCGTTCCAGGCGTGAAATACCTTCTTCGAGCAACGCCCGCGGGCAGCCGAAGTTCAAGCGCACGAACTGCTGGCTGTCATCGCCAAATTCCACGCCTGCACTCAAGCCTACCTTGGCCTGCTCCAGGAAAAACCGCTGCGGGTCTTCCAGGCCCAGGGCGCTGCAATCGAGCCAGGCCAGGTAAGTGCCTTGCGGGGCATGCATGGTCACCCCCGGCAGGCGTTTTTGCACTGCATCCAGCAGGTAGTCGCGGTTGCCTTGCAAGTACGTCAGCAACGCCTTCAACCATTCACCGCATTGGCTGTACGCCGCCCAGGTGGCTTCCAGGCCCAGGGGGCTGACACTGTCGACCATGCCGCAGCGCGCCTTGTTGAAGCGCTCGCGGATGACTGGATCCTGGACAATCGCAAAGCAGGTCTTCAGGCCGGCGACGTTGTAGGCCTTGCTGGCCGACATCAGGGTAATGGTGCGCCGCGCGATCTCTGCGCTCAGCGATGCGGTGGGGATATGCCGGCGCCCGTCAAAGCACAGCTCGGCATGGATTTCGTCAGAGATAATCAGCGTGCCCTGTTCCAGGCAGGCAGTGGCCACCGCCAGCAATTCCTCGCGGGCGAACACCTTGCCCAGGGGGTTGTGGGGGTTGCTCAACAGCAAGGCACCGGCACCTTTCAAGGCCTGGCGCAAGGCGGGCAGGGGGGTGAGGTATTCGCCCTGGGCGCTCAGTTCAAACGGCACTTCGATCTTCGGCAGGTTCCAGTTGCCGGCCGCATGGCGCAGCGGCGCGTAGTTGGGAGTCTGCAAGACCACCGACTGGCCCGGTTGGACGAAGGCGTGCAGGGCCATGTTGAAACCCGGCTCGACGCCCGGCAGGAATAACAGTTCATCGGGCTGCACGCGCCAGGCGTACTTGTCCCACAGGTCGCTGATGATCGCTTCGCGCACTTCTGGCCGGGCAACGCTGTAGCCGAGCATTTGCTGGTCCAGGCGCGCGTGCAGGGCCGTGAGGATCGCCGGTGGGGCGGCGATGTCCATGTCGGCAATCCACATCGGCAAGACGTCTTCGGGGTAGCGGCTCCACTTGGTGCTGCCGGTGCCGAGGCGAGGGTGGATCGTGTCGAAATCAAAGCTCATGGGGGCGCTCGTGTCAGGAAGGCGGGCGAAGAATCGCGTCGATTCTAAGTCAGCCGGCCTGATAGGTCATCAACTGCTCCTCGCACAGGATGCGGATGGTGCGCCGTTGCACCTCGATCAGGCCGGCGTCAACCAAACGATGCAGAATCCGCGAAAACGTCTCTGGCTGAATCCCCAGTTTGGAGGCTACCAGGCGCTTGGGCACTTGCAGCACCACATCACCACTGGCCAGATCGCGCTCCTGGACCAGGAAGTTGATGACCCGGCGACTGGCATTGGCCAGGCTCAGGGTGTCGATGTCCTTGAGGCGCTGATGCAGGTGGATGCTCATGGTGCCGAGGATCGCCAGGCAGATCTGCGGCTGGTCCTCCAGGGCCTTGCGGTAATGATGGCCCTCGATACTCACCAGCACGCTGTCCTTGAGCGCCGTGGCACTTACCGGGTAGGCCTTGGCCTGGCTGAACAGCAGGGCTTCGGCAAAGGTCTGGCCGGGGCGAATGACCTCCACCAGATGTTCCTGGCCTTCGCCGGTGACCCGGTGCAACTTGATCTGGCCGCTGACCAGCAGGAAAAACCGCTCGGCGGGGTCGCCCTGGTGCATCAAGGTGATGTGGGCGGGCAAGCGCTTGAGATTGGCCAGGGTGCAGATGTCCTGGAAAATCTTCTCCGGCAACGGGCTGAACAGATGATGCCGGCGTAGGGTTAAAACGATGGATGGGTGGGTCAGCATGGCGTACCTCCGCTCCCGTCCATGGTAGAGCGTGAGGCCTGTGGGGCCTATGCCTCGTTGGAGGTAGCCCCGTGGAGGCAGTGGCCCTGCAGCAGCGCCGAAAATGCATCGCGCGCCGGATGGCAACCTGCGTTGGCATGCCAGTAAAACCGGTTGTCGATGCGCTTCAGTTCCGCGAACACATGGCCTTGCCAGTTGGCGCCCTGGCGATATTGCTCGTAGATCCCCCGGGGCACCAGCGCGGCGCCGCTGCCGGCACTGACACAGCCGATAATCGTGCCGTAGCTGACGATGCTGATGGCGTGGGTGATATTGGCGCAGCGGCCTTCGGTGATGGTGATGGTGGGGACGGTGAGTGGGGGCGTTGACGGTGAAAGCGAGGCGGCCTTAGAGCCGATCTGATCTTCAAATCGTACGCGTGCTCCTGTGGGAGCGGGCTTGCTCGCGATGGTCGTTAACGATGAAAAATGAATACCTGACACTCTGATGTTTTCTTGCGGGCGCCATCGCGGGCAAGCCCACTCCCACAGGGGAATGGCTTGCCCGCCGGGCCTGGGCCAGGCTCCGAGTGGTGGGGCAAGAGCGCTTTGCTTCCTTTGGCGCTCTTCCAAAGTGAGCCGCCGTAAGGGCGGAACCAATAGTAGCCGTGACCGCAGCAACGGATATGTACACAAACCTGAGAATCACTAAAGAGATGTGTAGATACCTATGCTGCGATGGCGGTGCATCAGTCCCTACCCAGCCTGACGCAAATGCTCCATCGCCCAAACCGCCGCTTCCACCCGCGAGCGCAGCCCCAGTTTGTGCAGCAGATTCTTCACATGCACTTTCACCGTGCCCTCGGTAATCCCCAGCTTGTGCCCGATCACCTTGTTGCTATAGCCCCCGGCAATGGTCTTCAATACCTGCCGCTCGCGTTCGGTCAGTTCCACTGCCGCGTGGGGCTGGGGCGAGCGCAAGGCCTGGGCCAGCACCCGGGTCAGGCCGGGGCTGATCACCAGGGCGCCGTGCAGCGCATCGCGGATGTACTGGATCAGCAGTTCCGGCTCCATGTCCTTGAGCAGGTAGCCGTTGGCATCCAGGCGCAGGGCGTCGCGGATGTCGTCTTCGGCATCGGACACGGTAAACAGCAAGACCTTGCCGCCATAGGCCATGGCCCGCAGCTGGCGCAGGGTTTCCAGGCCGTTCATCTGCGGCATGTTGTTGTCCAGCAGCACCAGGTCCGGTTGCAGCGACTCGATCAGGCCCAGGGCTTCCTCGCCATTGCCGGCTTCGCCCACCACGTGCAGGTCGTCTTCCAGTTCGAGCATCTGGCGCATGCCGTGGCGCATCATCGGGTGGTCGTCGACGAGCAGGATGCGGTGGCGTACAGATGGGTTGATGAGCGCCGTGTTCATGACAAGCTACCTTCTGGTAAAGAGTGCCCGAGGAATTCCGGGCGAAACAGCAAGTGCACCCGGGTGCCCTGGGGCTCGCGGGAGGAAATGTCCAGTTGACCGTGCAGGCTGCGAGCCCGTTCGTCCATGATGGTCAGGCCGTGGTGTTCGCGCTGGTCCACCGGCTCGCTGAAGCCGCGGCCATCGTCTTCAATGCTCAGGCTCACGGTTTCGCCGTTCTGGCGCAGTTGCAGCCAGGCGTTTTCGGCGTGGGCATGGCGCAGGCAGTTGGACAGCGCTTCGCGGGTTACCTGCAACAGGTGGATCTGTTCACTGGCCGACAGTTGGAAGGCCAGGGCATCCACATGCAGGTGCACCTGGAACTCGCCACGCCGCGAGAACTCCTCGGCGGTGTCTTTGAGCTCCTGGACCAGCCCGGCATCGTGGATTTGCAGGCGGAAGGTGGTGAGCAACTCACGCAATTGCCGGTAGGCGTTGTTCAGGCCTTCGCGCAGTTCACCGGTGACGGTTTCCAGGGTGGCCTTGGGTTCGTCGCGGCGCAGCAGGGTCTGCATGCGGCTGACTTGCAGCTTCATATAGGACAGGGCCTGGGCCAGGGAATCATGCAGCTCGCGGGCGATGATGGTGCGTTCGTCCAGCAGCAATAAACGGTGGTCCTGCTCGCGCTGGCGCTTGAGGGACAGCGAGGTGCCAATCAGGTTGGCCAGGGCCTGGATCAGTTGTTGCTCCCAGGCTTGGGGGGCATGGCCGTCGACAAAATGCGCCTTGAGTTCGCCCAGTTCCGCGCCCTGGTTGCTGATGCTGAACACCTGGGGCGGGGCCACGTGGTGGCGCTCGCAGGTGGCGCAGTCACCGATGGCGCAGACGTTGCGGCTGTTGCCGCCATGCAGCGCGAGCATCTGCTGCGCCGGGGCGAGGAAGTGCCCTTGCAGGCACAGCGACAGGCGCAGGCCCGGCAGGCGTTTCTGGAAACGCCGGATCAATTCGTCGAGGCCTTCGGCGTTGGCCAGGCGCGTGGCCAGGCTGCGGCTGCTCTCGTAGAGCAGTTCCAGGGCGGCGTTGGCCTGTTGCAGGTTGAGGGTTTTGTGCTGCACCTGGCTTTCCAGGGTGCGATGGGATTGCTCGATGGTTTCGGCCAGGGTGTTGAAGCTCAGGGCCAGTTGCCCCAGTTCGTCCTGGGAGCGGTGATTGACCCGGGTCTGGTAATCACCCTCACGAAAGCGCCGGGTGGCGTCCACCAGTTCCTTCAAGGGCGTGACCACGCCGTACTGCAATTCATACAGCCCCAGCAGCAGGATGATCAGGGTGCTGAACAGCGCCAGGCCCTGGATCAGCTGTTGCCAGCCTTGTTTGTGCTCACTCTGTTGTTGCAACAGGCTGACGAACTGGTTCAGTTGCTCGACAAAGGCCGGTGCGCGCTCGCGAAAGAGCGCGCCGTCGCCGCGCTCGATGGCCGGGCGCAGTTCCTGGTTCCAGTGTTGCTGGATCTGCCGGTAGCTCTGTTGCAGGGCGCTGTGGGGGCCGTCTTCCAGTACCGCTTTCAAGGATTGGCTGTCCAGGCGCCGTTGCAGGCTCTGGGTGATGGCCAGGATCTCGTCGGCGGGGGCGTGGTCGGCGAGTTTCCAGCTCAGGTGGTAGGTCTCCATGCGCACCGAGCCTGCGGTGTTGATGGCCGCGCCGTCGCCCTGGCTGAACCAGGCGATCAGCCCGGCGCTCAGGGAACTGGCCAGGGCCAGGATCGCAATCAGGATCACCGCGACACCGGCGCGTGCGGGCAGGGAGCTGCGCAGCCAGTTAAACATCACGGCGTAATCGAAGGGGTAAGGACAACAGCATGGCGGCACCTGGCATAGGAAACAGTATTGGATTCTGCATTCCCTGGCGCACTACCTCTAAAGAGTTGCCGGCGAACCCTCCCACGGGAAAAAGCCGGCACAAGAGACCAATCCATTGATAAATAAAGACTTTCTCTTGTTATTTGGTCTACCTCTTAAGAGGTAGATGGGCCAAGCATAGGCCAATACCCCCCAGGTGGACGTTGATCTGGGTCAAGTTCCTGGAGGACGTCGCCCCTAACCTGCGCTCATGGAATCACTTCTGGGAGCGCAAACCGTGACTCAACCCCGTGTAAGACAGGGCCTGGTGCTGGGCATGAGTACACTGGCCTTCACCGTGTGCTTTATGGTCTGGATGATGTTCGCCGTGCTCGGCGTGCCGATCAAAGAGCTGCTGCAACTCAACGAAACCCAGTTCGGCCTGCTGGCCGCCACCCCGGTACTGACCGGCTCCCTGGTGCGCCTGCCCCTGGGCCTGCTGACTGACCGCTTCGGCGGGCGCATCGTGTTCTTTGTCTTGATGCTCGCCTGCGTGCTGCCGCTGTACCTGATCACCTACGCCACCGCCTTCTGGCAATTCCTCGTGCTGGGGCTGTTTGTCGGCCTGGCCGGCGGCTCGTTTTCGGTGGGCATCGCCTACGTCGCCAAGTGGTTCGACAAGGACAACCAGGGCTTTGCCATGGGCGTGTTCGGCGCTGGTAACGCGGGGGCGGCGGTGACCAAGTTTCTGGCGCCGGCGCTGATCGCCCTGGGTACCTGGCACCTGGTGCCAAAGGTGTTCAGCGCAATCTTGTTTATCACCGCGCTGCTGTTCTGGTTCCTCACCAGCGAGAACAAGGCCCACCGCAGTGCCGGTGGCGCCACCTTGCGCGAACAACTGCTGTGCCTCAAGGACCCGGCCGTGTGGCGCTACTGCCAGTACTACTCGATTGTGTTCGGTGGCTACGTGGCCCTGGCGCTGTGGGCGACCAAGTACTACGTGCAGGAATACGGCTTCAGCCTGCAAAGCGCTGCGCTGTTGGCCGCGTGTTTTTCCCTGCCCGGTGGCGTGCTGCGCGCTGTGGGCGGCTGGATGTCCGACCGCTGGGGCGCACAGAGCGTGACCTGGTGGGTGTTGTGGGTCAGTTGGATCTGCCTGTTCCTGCTCAGCTACCCGCAGACCCAATTGCAGGTGCAGACCGTCAACGGCCCGCTGGATTTTCATATCGGCCTCAATGCCACCCTGTTCACCGTGCTGCTGTTTGTGATGGGCATCGCCTTCGCCTTCGGCAAGGCCTCGGTGTTCAAGTACATCGCCAATGACTACCCGCAAAACATGGGCGCGGTGTCCGGCATCGTCGGCCTGGCGGGCGGCCTTGGCGGCTTTGTCCTGCCGATCATGTTCGGCGCCCTGGTGGACCTCACCGGCGTGCGCTCCTCCTGCTTCATGTTGATGTACGGCGTGGTCTGGGTATCCCTGACCTGGATGTACTTCAGCGAAATCCGCAAGCAACCGCTGCTTGGTAAAGCGGCGGCCCAGCCTCTCCAAGGAGAATCTGCATGACTATCGCGCAAAAGCCCGACTCGGGCCCGGTGATCCACGACTGGCGCCCTGAAGACCCGGCGTTCTGGGGCGCCAGCGGCAAGCAGACCGCAACCCGCAACCTGTGGATCTCGATCCCGGCGCTGCTGTTAGCCTTCGCTGTGTGGATGGTGTGGAGCACGGTGATCGTGCGCCTGAACGCCATCGGTTTCAGCTTCACCACTGACCAGCTGTTCTGGCTGGCGGCGTTGCCGGGCCTGTCTGGCGCCACGTTGCGCGTGTTCTATTCGTTCATGGTGCCGATCTTCGGTGGCCGCCGTTGGACGGCCCTGAGCACCGCGTCGCTGCTGATTCCATCACTGTGGATGGGCTTCGCGGTACAAGACCCGAGCACCTCCTACAGCGTGTTTGTATTGATCGCGCTGCTGTGCGGCTTCGGTGGCGGCAACTTCGCCTCGAGCATGTCCAACATCAGCTTCTTCTACCCCAAGTCCCAGCAAGGCACGGCCCTGGGCCTGAACGCCGGCCTGGGTAACCTGGGCGTGTCGGTGATGCAGTTCTGCGTGCCGCTGGTGATTACCTTCGGCGTGTTCGGCCTGCTCGGCGGCCAGCCGCAAACCCTGGAAGACGGCAGCCAGTTGTGGCTACAGAACGCCGGGTTTATCTGGGTGCCGTTCATCATCACCGTGACCCTGTTTGCCTGGTTCGGCATGAATGACCTGTCCAGCGCCCGCGCTTCGTTCAGCGAGCAGGCGGTGATCTTCAAGCGCAAGCACAACTGGCTGATGTGCTGGTTGTACCTGGCGACCTTCGGTTCCTTCATTGGCTTTTCGGCCGCCTTCCCGATGCTGATCAAGACCTCGTTCCCAGACGTCAACGCCCTGAAATTCGCCTTCCTCGGCCCGCTGGTAGGTGCCCTGGTGCGCCCATTGGGCGGCTGGCTGGCCGACAAGCTGGGCGGTGCGCGGGTGACCTTGTGGAACTTCGTGCTGATGATCGTGATGGTGTTCGGCGTCCTGCACTTTTTGCCCCTGAACGGCGAGGGCGGCAGCTTCTACGGCTTCCTCGGCATGTTCATGCTGCTGTTCATCACCACCGGCATCGGCAACGGCTCCACCTTCCGCATGATCCCGGTGATCTTCCGCACCCAGCATGAAAAAGCCAGCGCCGGCAAAGCCGCCGCCGTGCGTGAGCAAGCCCTCAAGGATGCCAGCAAGGAGTCGGCCGCCGTGCTGGGCTTCAGCTCGGCCATGGGCGCCTTCGGTGCGTTCTTCATCCCCAAGACCTTTGGCTCGTCCATGGCCTACACCGGCAGCCCGGCCATGGCGTTCTACATGTTTGTCGGCTTCTACCTGACCTGCATCGTCGTGACCTGGTGGTGGTATGCGCGCAAAGGCGCCGAGACCCCCTGCTGAGTCGACCCCGAATTCAAACCTTGCGTGGGCGGGGCACAGAACCCCGCGGCAAGCCTGAGAGGAAAGCACCATGAGTCATTTACTCGATCAACTGCGGTTCTTCAATCGCAAGCAAGACGAATTCTCCGAAGGTCACGGCGAGACCCGCAAGGAGTCCCGCGACTGGGAGAACGTCTACCGTTCGCGCTGGCAGTACGACAAGATCGTGCGCTCCACCCACGGGGTGAACTGCACCGGCTCGTGTTCGTGGAAGATCTACGTGAAGAACGGCCTGATCACCTGGGAAACCCAGCAGACCGACTACCCGCGTACCCGCAACGACCTGCCTAACCACGAGCCGCGCGGCTGCCCCCGTGGCGCGAGCTACAGCTGGTACATCTACAGCGCCAACCGCCTGAAGTACCCGAAGATCCGCAAGCCATTGCTCAAGCTGTGGCGCGAGGCGCGCCTGACGCTGTCGCCGGTCGAGGCCTGGGCGAGCATTGTCGAGGACAAGGCCAAGGCCGACTCCTATAAAAGCAAGCGTGGCATGGGCGGCTTCATCCGCTCCAACTGGGATGAAGTCAACGAAATCATCGCCGCGTCCAACGTCTACACCATCAAGCAATACGGCCCGGACCGCATCGTCGGCTTCTCGCCGATCCCGGCCATGTCCATGGTCAGCTACGCCGCAGGTTCGCGTTACCTGTCGCTGATCGGCGGCGTGTGCCTGAGCTTCTATGACTGGTACTGCGACCTGCCGCCAGCCTCGCCGATGGTCTGGGGCGAGCAGACCGACGTGCCGGAATCGGCCGACTGGTACAACTCCAACTACATCATCGCCTGGGGCTCGAACGTCCCGCAGACCCGGACCCCGGACGCGCACTTCTTCACCGAGGTGCGCTACAAGGGCACCAAGACCGTGGCCATCACGCCTGACTATTCGGAAGTAGCCAAGCTCACCGACCTGTGGCTCAACCCCAAGCAGGGCACCGACGCGGCATTGGCCCAGGCCTTCAACCATGTGATCTTCAAGGAATTTCACCTGGATAAACCGAGCGCGTACTTCACCGAATACGCCAAGCGCTACACCGACTTGCCGGTGCTGGTAATGCTCAAGCCCATGACCGGCTTCGCCCCGGGCGCAGGCTTCCAGCCGGACCGCTTCCTGCGCGCCTCGGACCTGGTGGACAACCTCGGCCAGGACAACAACCCGGAATGGAAAACCATCGCCCTCGACGAAAGCGGCGAACTGGTCTCGCCGCAAGGCGCCATCGGCTATCGCTGGGGCGAGAAGGGCAAGTGGAACATCCTGGCCAAAGAAGGCGGTGAAGGCCGCGAGATCGACCTCAAGCTGAGCCTGATCGGCGAGGACGTCGCCGAAGTGGCATTCCCGTATTTTGCCGGTGAAGCCCACGACTACTTCCAGCACGTGGCCGGTGACGCCGTGCAGTTCCGTCGGGTGCCGGTGCACAGCGTGACCCTGGCCGATGGCACGGTGGCCAAAGTGGCGACGGTGTTCGACCTGTCGGCGGCCAACCTGGCCATCGACCGTGGCCTGGGCGGCAGCAACGTGGCCAAGGACTACAACGATGCCAGCGTACCGGGCACGCCAGCCTGGCAGGAAGCAATCACCGGGGTCAGCCGCGAGAAGGCGATCCAGATCGCCCGTGAGTTTGCCGACAACGCCGACAAGACCCGTGGGCGCTCGATGATCATCGTCGGCGCGGCAATGAACCACTGGTACCACATGGACATGAACTACCGCGGGCTGATCAATATGCTCATGCTCTGCGGTTGTGTCGGCCAGACCGGCGGCGGTTGGGCGCACTACGTGGGCCAGGAAAAACTGCGGCCGCAATGCGGCTGGCTGCCCCTGGCATTCGGCCTGGACTGGAACCGTCCGCCGCGCCAGATGAACGGCACCAGCTTCTTCTACGGCCACAGCTCGCAATGGCGCCACGAGAAGATGAGCATGCACGACATCCTCTCGCCGCTGGCCGACAAGTCGCAGTTCCCCGAGCACGCCCTGGACTACAACATCCGCGCCGAACGCGCCGGCTGGTTGCCCAGCGCACCCCAACTCAATACCAACCCGTTGCACATCTGCCGCGACGCGGCGGCAGCCGGTATGGACCCCAAAGACTACGTGGTCAAGTCCTGGCAGGACGGCAGCCTGCGTTTTGCCTGCGAGCAGCCGGACAGCCCGGTGAACTTCCCGCGCAACATGTTTATCTGGCGCTCCAACTTGCTCGGTTCGTCGGGCAAGGGCCACGAGTACATGCTCAAGTACCTGCTCGGCACCAAGAACGGGGTGATGAACGAAGACATTGGCCACAGCACCGAATGCAAGCCAACCGAGGCCGAGTGGGTCGAAGACGGCGCCATCGGCAAGCTAGACCTGGTGACCACCCTGGACTTCCGCATGTCCTCGACCTGCGTGTATTCCGACATCGTGTTGCCGACTGCAACATGGTACGAAAAAGACGACATGAACACCTCGGACATGCACCCGTTCATTCACCCGCTGTCGGCGGCGATTGATCCGGCGTGGGAATCGCGTTCGGACTGGGAAATCTACAAAGGCATCGCCAAGGCGTTCTCGGCCATGTCGGTCGGCCACCTGGGCGTGGAACAAGACCTGGTGACCGTGCCGTTGATGCATGACAGCGTCGGTGAGCTGGCCCAGCCGTTTGGCGGCACTGACTGGAAAAGCGCCGGCGTGGCGCCGGTACCGGGCAAGAATGCGCCGAACATGGCGGTGGTGGAACGGGATTACCCGAACATCTACAAGCAGTTCTCATCGCTGGGCCCGATGCTGGAAAAACTCGGCAACGGTGGCAAGGGCATCAACTGGAATACCGACGAGGAAGTCGAGTTCCTTGGCGAACTCAACCACCACGAAGGTGACGCGGGCATCAGCCACGGCCGGCCAAAAATCGACACGGCAATTGATGCGGCCGAGGTGATTCTGTCCCTGGCTCCGGAAACCAACGGCAAGGTCGCCTTGAAGGCCTGGGCGGCGCTGTCGGAATTCACCGGCATCGACCACAGCCACCTGGCGATTTCCAAGGCCCACGAAGCGATCCGCTTCCGCGATATCCAGGCGCAGCCGCGCAAGATCATCTCCAGCCCCACCTGGTCGGGCCTGGAAGACGAGCATGTGAGCTACAACGCCGGCTACACCAACGTCCATGAAAACATCCCATGGCGCACCATCACCGGCCGCCAGCAGTTCTACCAGGATCACCCGTGGATGCAGGCGTTCGGCGAGCAATTGATGAGCTACCGGCCACCGGTCAACACCCGCACCATCGAAGGAGTGAAGGACAAGCGCAGCAATGGCGAGACCGAAATCGTCCTGAACTGGATCACGCCGCACCAGAAATGGGGGATCCACAGCACCTACAGCGACAACCTGCTGATGCTCACCTTGAGCCGTGGCGGCCCGATTGTGTGGCTCTCGGAAATCGACGCCAAGCGCGCCGGGATCGAGGACAACGACTGGATCGAGTGCTTCAACGTCAACGGCGCGCTGACCGCCCGTGCGGTGGTCAGCCAGCGGGTCAAGGAAGGCATGGTGATGATGTACCACGCCCAGGAACGCATCGTGAACGTACCGGGTTCGGAAACCACCAAGACCCGTGGTGGCCACCACAACTCGGTGACCCGCGTGGTGCTCAAGCCGACCCACATGATCGGTGGCTATGCCCAGCAGGCCTACGGTTTCAACTATTACGGCACAGTCGGCTGCAACCGCGATGAATTCGTGGTGGTGCGCAAGATGGTCAAGGTCGATTGGCTCGATGGTTCCAGCGGTGATGATCTGCCGCGTCCATTGCCGACCGATATCGAGGAGAACTGAGATGAAGATCCGCTCACAAATCGGCATGGTCCTGAACCTGGACAAGTGCATCGGCTGCCACACCTGCTCGATCACCTGCAAAAACGTGTGGACCAGCCGCGAAGGCATGGAATACGCGTGGTTCAACAACGTTGAGTCCAAGCCGGGCATCGGCTACCCCAAGGAGTGGGAAAACCAGGACAAGTGGAAGGGCGGCTGGATCCGCAACGCCAACGGCTCGATCAACCCGCGCATCGGCGGCAAGTTCCGCGTGCTGGCGAACATCTTTGCCAACCCGGACCTGCCGAGCCTGGACGACTACTACGAGCCGTTCGACTTCGACTACCAGCACCTGCACACCGCGCCGTTGGGCGAGCACCAACCGACCGCACGCCCGCGTTCGGTGGTGTCGGGCAAGCGCATGGAAAAAATCGAGTGGGGCCCCAACTGGGAAGAAATCCTCGGCACCGAGTTCGCCAAGCGCCGCAAGGACAAGAACTTCGACCAGATCCAGGCCGACATTTATGGCGAGTACGAAAATACTTTCATGATGTACCTGCCGCGCCTGTGCGAGCACTGCCTGAACCCTGCGTGCGCGGCGTCGTGCCCCAGCGGCGCGATCTACAAGCGTGAAGAAGACGGCATCGTGCTGATCGACCAGGAAAAATGCCGCGGCTGGCGCATGTGCATCAGCGGCTGCCCGTACAAGAAAATCTACTTCAACTGGAAGAGCGGCAAATCCGAGAAGTGCATCTTCTGCTACCCCCGGATCGAAGCCGGTATGCCTACCGTCTGCGCGGAAACCTGCGTCGGGCGCATCCGCTACCTCGGTGTGCTGCTGTATGACGCCGACCGCATCAGCGAAGTCGCCAGCACCGCCAACGAGCACGACCTGTACGAGAAGCAGTTGGAAATCTTCCTCGACCCGAATGACCCGGCGGTGATCCGCCAGGCCCTGGCCGATGGTGTACCGCAGTCGGTGATCGACTCGGCCCAGCGTTCGCCGGTGTACAAAATGGCCGTGGACTGGAAGCTCGCGCTGCCGCTGCACCCGGAATACCGCACTTTGCCGATGGTCTGGTACGTGCCGCCACTCTCGCCGATCCAGAACGCAGCTGCCGCCGGCACCGTGGGCATGAACGGGGTGATCCCGGATGTCGACAGCCTGCGCATCCCCCTGCGTTACCTGGCCAATATGCTGACTGCCGGTGACGAAAAGCCGGTCAAGCGTGCGCTGAAACGCCTGCTGGCCATGCGCGCCTTCAAGCGCTCGCAGCAAGTGGACGGCGTCGAGGACCTGCAAGTGCTGGCCGACGTGGACCTGAGCGTGGCCCAGGTGGAAGAGATGTACCGCTACCTGGCGATTGCCAACTACGAGGACCGGTTTGTGGTGCCCAGCGCGCACCGTGAAGACGCGATGAGCGATGCGTTTGCCGAGCGTTCCGGCTGTGGTTTCAGCTTCGGCAGCGGCTGCAGTGGCAGCTCTGACACCAACATGTTCGGCGCCAAGAAGGCCAACCGCCGCGACGTGCTGAAAACCGTCCAGATCTGGGAGGACTGAGCCATGCGCATTCTTAAAGTGATCTCGTTGCTGCTGGACTATCCCACCGAAACCCTGGTGAATGGCCGCGATGAACTGGAGCAGGCGATTATCGAATCGCGGGAAATCAGCCCCAAGCAACGTGGCGCGCTGTTCGAGCTGTTGGAGCTGATCTGCAGCAATGACCTGATGGATGGCCAGGAGCATTACGGCGCGCTGTTCGGCCGGGGCCGCTCGCTGTCGCTGCTGTTGTTCGAACACGTGCATGGCGAGTCGCGGGACCGTGGCCAGGCCATGGTCGACATGATGGCCCAGTACCAGGAAGCCGGGTTTGCCATTGGCGTCAAGGAGCTGCCGGACTACATCCCGTTGTACCTGGAGTTTTTGTCCACCCGCGAAGACATCGAGGCCCGCGAGGGACTGGCGGATGTGGCGCACCTGCTGGCCCTGCTGGCGGCGCGCCTGGATGAGCGTGAAAGCGCTTACGCCAGTTGTTTCCGTGCGCTGTTGCAGATCAGCGGCGCCGAGCCGCACCAGGCGATTGCCGAGTTGCGTGCCCAGGTTGCCGCCGAAGTACGCGACGACTCCCTCGAAGCCCTGGACAAGGTCTGGGAAGAAGAGGCCGTGGACTTTATGCAGGCCGAGCAGCAGGACCGTTGCAGCGCAATGCCCAGCGCACCGGGCAAGGCCCGCGAAGAAAGTGCGGTGCCCTTGCACTGGGTGGATTTTCAGCACGAGGGGCTGGCCGCCGTGCCAGCCAAGGAGGTGGGTAATGTCTAAGTGGAATTTGCTGGTATTTGGCGTGTATCCGTATGTCGCCCTGGCCATTTGCCTGTTGGGCAGTTGGGCGCGGTTTGACCTGTCCCAGTACACCTGGAAGGCCGGCTCCAGCCAGATGCTCAGTAACCGTGGGATGCGCGTGGCGAGCAACTTCTTCCATATCGGTGTGCTGTTCGTGCTGGCCGGGCATTTTGTCGGCCTGCTGACCCCGGCGTCGATCTATCACCATGTGATCAGCACCGAGCACAAGCAACTGCTGGCGATGGTCTCCGGGGGCTTCTTCGGCCTGCTGTGCCTGGTGGGCCTGCTGATGCTGGTCAAGCGCCGCCTCACCGACCCGCGGGTTCGGGCTACGTCGAGCCCGTCGGACATCCTGATCCTGCTGGTGTTGCTGGCGCAGTTGGTGCTGGGCTTGCTGACCATCGTCGCCTCGACCGGGCATATGGACGGCTCGGTGATGGTGATGCTCGCGGACTGGGCGCAGAACGTGGTGTTGCTGCGGCCGGTGGAAGCGGCAGCTTCGATTGCCCCGGTCAGCCTGATCTACAAGTTGCACGTGGCGCTGGGCCTGACCCTGTTTGTGTTGTTCCCGTTTACCCGGCTGGTGCATATGGTCAGCGCGCCGATCTGGTACCTGGGTCGTCGTTATCAAATCGTGCGGCAGAAGTGAGGAGAACGTCATGACTACAGGATGCGGATGTGGTGGCGGTGCTGGCGGTGGCGGTTGCAGTTCTTCGGCCAAGGCTGTGGACGTGGTGGTGCCCGAGGTCGAGGTGGCGGTTGAGCCGCAACTGATCGCCAGCAGCGAGCAGGAATGGCCGATTGTCAGCGTCAACGGGGTGCTGATCACCCCGGAAAATATGGCCCAGGAGTTGCAATATCACCCGGCCGAAAGCCGCGAGGAGGCGGTGTTTCTCGCCGCCCGCGCGCTGGTGATTCGTGAGCTGTTGCAGCAGCGGATCCGCGAGCTGGGTGTGCAACTGCAAGTCGGCGCCGGCGAGAACGAGGAAGAGGCGGCGACCCGCCTGTTGCTGGAGCGCGAAGTGACGGTGCCGGACTGCGATGAGGCCACCTGTGTGCGCTACTTCGAGAGCAATCGCGGGCGCTTTCACAGCGCGCCGTTGCTGGCCGTGCGGCATATTTTGCTGGAGTGTGCGCCGGACGATGCCGAGGCGCGCCATCAGGCCCATGCCCAGGCCGAGGTGCTGTTGCTGAGCCTGGAAGAGTCGCCCGGTGCCTTTGGCGAACTGGCGCTGAAGTATTCGGCGTGCCCGTCCAAGGCCCAGGGCGGCTCGCTCGGGCAAGTCAGCAAGGGCCAGACCGTGCCGGAGTTGGAGCGCCAGTTGTTCACCCTGGCACCGGGCCTGGCCAGTAAGCCTCTGGAAAGTCGCTACGGCTGGCATGTGATCTGCGTCGATCAGCGCATCGAAGGCCAGCCGCTGCCGTACGAGGCGGTGGCCACGGCGATCCGCACCCAGTTGCAGCAAGGGGTGTGGCAGAAGGCCCTGGTGCAATACCTGCAAACCCTGATTGGCGCGGCCGATGTGCGTGGCATCGCGTTGCAGGGCGCCGACTCGCCGTTGGTGCAGTGACATGAGCCTGGTGGATGGTGTGGGCCGTTCCATTGACTACCTGCGGCTGTCGGTGACCGATCGTTGTGATTTTCGCTGTGTGTATTGCATGGCGAAGAACATGACCTTCCTGCCACGCCAGCAGGTGCTGACCCTGGAGGAACTGCAACGGCTGGCGACGGTGTTCGTCAGCCAGGGTGTGCGCAAGATCCGCCTGACGGGGGGCGAACCGCTGATCCGTCCGGGCATTGTCGAGCTGTGCCGCCATATCGCTGCGTTGCCCGGCCTGCGCGAACTGGTGATGACCAGCAACGGCTCGCAACTGGGCCGCCTGGCGCGGCCGCTGGTGGAGGCCAGAGTCAAGCGCATGAACATCAGCCTCGACAGCCTCGATCCCGAACGCTTTCGCGCGATCACCCGCAACGGTGACCTGCGCCAGGTACTGGACGGCATCGAGGCGGCGCAGGATGCCGGGTTCGAGCGGGTCAAGCTCAACTGCGTGGTGATGAAGGGACGCAACTTCGATGAAGTCCCGGCGCTGGTGCAGTACGCCATCGACCAGGGCATCGATATCAGCTTTATCGAAGAGATGCCGCTGGGGGATGTGGGGCGCTCGCGGGGCGAATCCTTTTGCTCCAGCGAGCAGGTGCGGGCGGTGATCGCCGAGCATCATGGCTTACTCGACAGCACCGAAAACAGCGGCGGCCCGGCGCGCTACGTACGCCTGGCCCGGCATCCGCACACGCGCATAGGCTTTATCTCGCCCAACTCCCATAACTTCTGTGCCAGCTGCAACCGGGTGCGGATGACAGTGGAAGGGCAGTTGCTGCTGTGCCTGGGGCAGGACAATGCGGTGGATTTTCGTGCGTTGTTGCGCCGCTACCCGCTGGACGACCGGCCGCTGGTGGAGGCACTGCACAAGGCGTTGCGGGGCAAGCCATTGCGCCATGATTTCACCGGGCAGGGCGAGGTGCAGGTGGTGCGGTTTATGAATATGAGTGGGGGGTGAGGAGGTGCTGGAACCCTGTTGCATAGTAGTTCCCGTCATTTTGTATCAAGGGCATTGTGCTGGCCCGCGTGGCTTTTTTCGGTCGTTACCATTGCCGGTTTCTACAACGTGCAATATCGACAAGGAACCCGGAATGAATCGATCAGATGATGGCCTCACCACACCACCTGAGGGATATGGCGACTGGTTGAAAGAACTGAAAAACCGCATCCACTCTGCCCAACTGCGTGCATCTCTGGCGGTAAACCGCGAGCTTGTGCTGCTGTACTGGCAGATTGGCCAGGACATATTGACCCGACAGGCGCAGCAGGGGTGGGGAGCCAAAGTCATTGAGCGTCTGGCGCGGGATTTGCGTTCGGCTTTTCCTGATATGAAAGGTTTTTCGCCGCGTAACCTCAAGTACATGCGTGCATTTGCCGAGGCTTGGCCTGATGTTCAATTTGTGCAACAGGCTGCTGCACAATTGCCGTGGGGTCATAATTTGGTCCTGCTGGATAAACTGCCAGGCCCCGAAACCCGCCGCTGGTACGCCGCCCAAGCCATTGAACACAACTGGTCACGCAACATTCTGGTCATGCAGATCGAGACTCGTTTGCTGGAGCGTAGTGGCAATGCTGTCAGCAACTTCGAAACCCTGCTGCCCAAGCCCCAGTCGGACCTGGCCCGTGAGTCGCTGAAAGATCCCTATCGTTTCGACTTTCTGGGACTGACCCTGGACGCGCAGGAGCGCGAGATCGAAAGCGCACTGATCAGGCATGTCACCGACTTTCTACTGGAGCTGGGAGCAGGCTTTGCCTTTGTCGGCAAGCAGGTGCTGCTGGATGTGGGCGGCGAGGAGTTCTTTATTGACCTGCTGTTTTATCACCTGAAACTGCGCTGTTACGTCGCTATCGAACTCAAGGCGGGCAAGTTCAAACCAGAACATCTGGGGCAGTTGGGTTTTTACCTCGCAGCGGTGGACGCCCAACTCAAGCACCCACAAGACAGCCCCACCATTGGCCTGCTGCTGTGCAAAAGCAAAAACAAGATAGTGGCTGAATACGCCTTGCGTGACAGCGCTCGACCCATCGGGGTGGCGGAGTACCAGTTGGTCGACTCCCTCCCGGCAGAACTCCAAATCAGCTTGCCCAGCATTGAACAGATTGAACGTGAACTGGCCTGTGACGATACGTCTTCGCAAACTTGACCCTGATCAATTGCAAGTCCTCGTTCACTGCGTACCATCACTGCATATTGTGTTTATACGAACCATTAAATCTATATGTAGTGTTTGGAGCCCCCAATGCAGATCACCTCAAGCCCGTTGGTCAGTACCCGCCTACACAAGCGCGATGGCACTCAGGTCGCCTTTGACGCCGAGAAAATCCGCCAGGCGATGATCGCCGCCGGTAACGCCACCGGCGAGTATCAGGACGCCGAGGTCGACCTGTTGTTGGGCGCGGTGCTCGCCCGGTTGCGTGGGATCACCCGGCTGGATGTGGAGCAGATCCAGGACAGTGTCGAGCGGGTCTTGATGGATGCCGGGTACTTTATGGCGATGCGCGCCTATATCGTCTACCGCGAGCAGCATGGGCGCCTGCGCCGGGATCGCAAGACCCTGGTAGAGGTCGCTACGTCGATGAACGAGTACCTCGACCGTGAAGACTGGCGGGTGCAGGCCAATGCCAACCAGGGCTACTCCCTGGGCGGGCTGGTGCTTAATGTGTCGGGCAAGGTCACCGCCAATTACTGGCTGGACGAGGTCTACAGCCAGGAGATCGGCCAGGCCCATCGCGAGGCGGACTTGCATATCCATGACCTGGACATGCTCGCTGGCTACTGCGCCGGCTGGTCCCTGCGCACCCTGCTGCACGAAGGCCTCAATGGCGTGCCCGGCCGCGTCGAAGCCGGGCCGCCCAAGCACCTGGGCAGTGCCCTGGGGCAGATGGTCAACTTCCTCGGCACCCTGCAGAACGAGTGGGCCGGCGCCCAGGCGTTCAGCTCGTTCGACACCTACCTGGCGCCCTTTGTGCGCAAGGACCAACTGACGTTCCCCGAGATCCGCCAGGCGGTGCAGGAGTTCATCTACAACCTCAACGTGCCGTCGCGCTGGGGCACGCAAACGCCGTTTACCAACCTGACGTTCGACTGGGTTTGCCCCGAGGATTTGCGCGAGCAGATCCCGATCATCGGTGGCGAAGAAATGCCGTTTGCCTACGGTGACCTGCAAGCGGAAATGGAGCTGATCAACCGCGCCTATATCGAAGTGATGCAGGCGGGTGACGCCAAGGGTCGGGTGTTCACTTTCCCGATCCCCACCTACAACATCACCCATGACTTCCCGTGGGACAGCGAAAACGCCGACCGCCTGTTCGAGATGACCGCGCGCTACGGCCTGCCGTACTTCCAGAACTTCCTCAACTCGGATATGCAGCCCAACCAGGTGCGCTCGATGTGCTGCCGCTTGCAGTTGGACGTGCGCGAGTTGCTCAAGCGTGGCGGCGGGTTGTTCGGCTCGGCGGAGCAGACCGGTTCATTGGGCGTGGTGACGATCAACTGCGCGCGCCTGGGTTACCTGTTCAAGGGCGACACCAGTGGCCTGCTGCAGCGCCTGGACTACTTGATGGAACTGGCGATGGAGAGCCTGGAGGTCAAGCGCAAGGTGATCCAGCACCACATGGACGCCGGTCTGTATCCCTACACCAAGCGTTACCTGGGCACTTTGCGCAATCACTTCTCCACCATCGGCCTCAATGGCATGCACGAGATGCTGCGCAACTTCACCGGGGACGAGGAGGGCACGCACACCGCCCGTGGCCGCGAGTTTGCGTTGCAGGTGCTGGACCATGTGCGCGCCACGTTGCTGCGCTTCCAGGAAGACACCGGCCACCTGTACAACTTGGAAGCCACGCCGGCCGAAGGCACCACCTACCGGTTTGCCAAGGAAGACCTCAAGCGCTTCCCCGCGATCCTCCAGGCCGGCAGCCTCGACGCGCCGTATTACACCAACTCTTCGCAACTGCCGGTGGGCTACACCGAAGACCCCTTCGAAGCCCTGGAGCTGCAGGACGAGCTGCAGTGCAAATACACCGGCGGCACCGTGCTGCACCTGTACATGGCCGAACAGATTTCCTCGGCCCAGGCCTGCAAGCAACTGGTCCGCAAGGCCCTGGGGCGCTTCCGCCTGCCGTACCTGACGGTGACGCCGACGTTCTCCATCTGCCCGGTACACGGCTACCTGGCAGGCGAACATGAATTCTGCCCCAAGTGCGACGAGGTTATAGCCCTCGACAAAACCCTGTAGGAGCCGGCCAAGGGCCCAACGTATTCCAACCCCAAGGAGATTCACCATGCAAACCACCCAGCCACAACGCCAACGCTGTGAAGTCTGGACCCGTGTCATGGGTTACCACCGACCGGTTTCGGCCTTTAACCCCGGCAAACAATCGGAGCACCGTGAGCGCGCGCACTTTACCGAAAGTGCCGCTGCGGCCGGGCGCCAATGAGTCGAGCGCTACGGGTCGGGGGCATGGTGCCCCTGACCACCCTCGACTACCCCGGCATGCTCGCCTGCGTGCTGTTTTGCCAGGGTTGTGCCTGGCGCTGTCGGTATTGCCATAACCCGGACCTGATCCCCCCTCGCGGCAGCGATGAGGTGGATTGGCGCCGGGTTTTGCTGTTTCTGCAACGCCGCCAGGACCTGCTGGACGCCGTGGTGTTCAGCGGTGGTGAACCGACCTTGCAGGAAGGCCTGCCGGCTGCCATGGACGAAGTGCGCGAGATGGGTTTTCGTATCGGCCTGCACAGTGCCGGGATCAAGCCCGGTGCCTTCGGCCATGCCCTGGCCCATGCCGACTGGGTTGGCTTCGACGTCAAGGCCCTGGCCGAGGACTGCCAGTTGATCACCCAGGTCAAGGGCAGCGGCGCCGCCAATTGGCGCAGCCTCGACCTGCTGCTGCACAGCGGCGTGGACTATGAATGCCGCACCACCGTGCATTGGCACCTGATCGACCCGCAGCGCCTGTTGCAGCTGGCCCAGCGTTTGCAGGAACGGGGAGTCAAGCGCTTCGCCGTACAGTTGGTGCGCACCGCGCGCATGCTCGATGAGCAACTGCCGAGCGTTTCGGCACAGGCCTTGCTGCCTGAACTATGGGAGAAAATGCGGGCATTGTTCCCGGCATTTGTTTTACGGGGCTGATCCCTTCGCGGAGCCCTTTCAAGCGTGGCGATTGAACTCCCACCGGATTATCAAAGATGCTGCCCCTCGTGGGCAGGTATTCATCAGGGAGCTTATGACATGACTCGATTAACCACCGCCCGCCGCATCGCGATCGGCTTTGCCATCGCACCCTTGGCCCTGGCTGGCATGGCGTTCTATGCCTTGCACGACCTGGGCACCCTTAAGGAGCAATCGGAACTGATCGTGCAGCAGGACTGGCCGAAAATCGCCCCGATCATGGTGATTGCCACCGGTGTGCGCGACAACGGCCGCAACACTCGTGACTTGCTGATCGACCAGGACAACCAGGCCGCGCAACAGGCCATTGCCACCACCCGGCAACGCATCACCGATGCCTTCACCCAGTTGGAGCCATTGTTCAACACGCCGATGGGCCAGGCGGCTTATGCCGATCTGAAACAGCGCCGCGAAGCTTATGTCGGCGCCTTTACCCAGGTGCAGGCGCTGATCCGCCAGGGCGCCCATGCCGAGGGTGTGGCGCAGCTCAAGCAGAACGTACAACCTGCCGAGCAGGCCGTCTTCAAGAGCCTGGAGGCGATGATGGCCCTGCAGGGGCGGATCTTTACCGAGCGCGAACACGCGGCGCAGACCCTGTACAGCGAGGCACGGCGCAACATGCTCGGGCTGTTCCTGCTGTGCGTGGCTCTGGTGGTGGCGGCAGCGGTGATTGTCACCCGCAGCGTGACCCGGCCCCTGGGCGGTGAGCCCGACGAGGCCGCCCGTGTGTTGAGCCAGATTGCCCAGGGCGACCTGACCACCCCGGTACCAACGGCAGGCAGCGCTGACGGCAGCGTGATGAAAAACATGCAGCAGATGCAGCACAACCTCAACGAAATGGTGCGCCAGATCGCCGCGTCAGTGGATCGTGTGGCCAGCTCTTCCGAGGAATTGAGCGCGGTCAGCAGCCAGACCAGCAGCAGTTTGCAGTTGCAAGGCATGGAGATCGAACAGGCCGCCACGGCGGTCAACGAGATGACGGCGGCGGTCGATGAAGTGGCGCGCAATGCAGTGAGCACCAGTGAAGCCTCGCGCTTGTCGGCGCAGACCGCCCAGTTGGGGCGCGATCAGGTGCAGGAAACGGTCGCCTCGATCAACACCCTGGCCGACGGCGTCAGTGGCACCTCGGTGCGGATCCAGCAGCTGGCCGGGCGGGTGCAGGACATCAGTGGCGTGCTGGAAGTAATCCGCAGCATTGCCGACCAGACCAACCTGCTGGCGCTCAACGCGGCCATCGAAGCGGCACGGGCCGGGGACGCCGGGCGCGGGTTTGCGGTGGTGGCCGATGAGGTGCGGGCCCTGGCCCATCGCACCCAGGCCTCGACCCAGGAGATCGAGCAGATGATCGGCAATATCCGCCAAGACACCGAACAGGCCGTGACCGCGATGCAGGGCAGCAGTGACCTGGTACGGGCCACCTTGGGCGTGGCACAGCGTTCGGGCGAAGCCCTGGAAGCGATTACCCAGTCGATCTCGCAGATCAACGAACGCAACCTGATGATCGCCAGCGCCACTGAAGAGCAGGCACTGGTGGCGCGGGAGGTGGATCGCAACCTGGTGGGCATTCGCAACCTGTCCGAGCAGGTGTTACTGGGGGCCCGGCATACCGATACGGCGGGGCATGAATTGGCACAGATGGCCAGCGAGTTGCACCTGACGGTCGCCAGGTTCCGCGTTTAGCGCGGGGCCATCTAATGTCGTTCAGTTAAGCGCAGATCCCCTGTGGGAGCGGGCTTGCTCGCGAAAGCAGTGGGTCAGTCAACATCAATGGATGCTGGGCCGACGTCTTCGCGGCGATGCGGCGATCCGACAAGCCCGCTCCCACATTTGATCTTCGCTGCTTTGAGCATCGCGTTCGCTTAATTGAACGGTGTTCTACAGGCTCCAGCCCCAGAACTGTAGCCACCAGCCATACGCCACCAGCCCATTACCCAGTAGCAGGCAAGCCGAGGCCGCGCAGCGTCGCGCCAAGGGTGTGTCGGCCAACTGTTGCCACGCCAGCCACACACACCAAGCGACAGCCCCGGCCAGCAATGCGCCGCGCGCCGGTTGCACCCATTCCAGTAACAACCCTTCATAACGCAACAACTTCACCGTGGTTGCCGACAGCCCGAGGAACAGCCCCGCACCGCCAAGGGGCGTCACGGTCAGCGCCAGGGCCCAATACCGTGCACGGTCCCCACTCAAGCCTGCGGCCAGGCGCACCAGCCCCATCAATGCGCCGCCGATCAACAGGCTGCTGGCGCCCAGGTACACGACGATGCAAAAGCCATCCAGCCAACTGAAGCTGTCGTTGGCCTGGGGATAATGAGTCAACAACCACCAGGGCGCGCTGTCCTGCAACGGCCATAGCCAATCGTGTTCCACCAGCCACTGTGCGACGAACTGTTTGAACGTGATGAACCAAGGGCTGACGGTCCACTGGAAGGCGCCCATCGCCAGGCCGATCACTCCAAATAGCAACAAGCGCGTATCCCAGGGCTGCGCGGGTTTGCGCGGGGCCTGGAGGATTTCGCTGTTGCATGAACGGGCAATCAACTGCACCGCGCCGCGTTGCCCGCTACAGCGCCCGCACGCGTGGCAATCGCTGGCGCCTTGCAGGCGGCGGATGTCCAGCAGCGGCGCGCAGTTGGGCAAGGGCAGGCGCGGGCCGTCGTTGGCTTTCCAGCGTTGCTCGTCGACCTGGAAGTGCACCGGCGCCAGGCGCGCGAGCAGGGCGAAAACACCGCTGACCGGGCACAGGTAGCGGCACCACACCCGTTTGCCGCGCACAAACAGCAGGCCCACCAGCACTGCGGCCACCGTTGAGCCGCCGAGGATCAGCAAGGCGGCCTGGGCGTAGTCGTACACACTGATCAACTGGCCGTAGAGGGTGGTCAGGCAGAAACCCACGGTGGGCCAGCCGTCCCAGCGGATCCAGGTGGGGATACCCAGGCCGCGCCCATGGCGGCTGGCCCATTCGCTCAAGGAGCCTTCGGGGCAGAGCACGCCGCACCACACACGGCCAAACAGCACGATGGACAGCACCACGAACGGCCACCACACACCCCAGAACAGGAACTGTGCCAGTAGGGTCAGGTTGTCCAGCAGGCGCGCCTGGCTGCTGGGCAGCGCGAGCAACGCGGGCACGACCAGCAGTCCCGCGTAGAACAGCACCACCGCCCATTGCACACCGCGAATCAACCGCCCATGGCGGCGCATGCCATCCCCCAGGCGTTGCAGCCAGGGGCTGTTCACAACGGCGCTCGTCGGGCGCGATACAGCCCTTGGCCGACCAGCAGCCAATAACCTGCCAGCACCAGCAGGGTGACTGCGCTGGGCGTCGCGCGGTACCCGGCAAAGCCGGCGAGCACTGCGCCCAGGCCGTGGCTGTCACTGAGCAGGGCAGTGCTGTCCCACCAGGCTTCGCCCACCAGGGTGTAGACCCAATCGGGCATGTCCATGGCCAACAGCTGCCCGCCAATACGTTCCACGGCGGCCACCAGCAGGGCCGCCGCCAACAGCAGCAACAGCACCTCGCTGAGAGCAAAAAACCGCGACCAGGAGATCAGCCGCCGCGTGCTGCGCAGCAGCATCACCGTCAGCCCGGCCAACACCAGGCCCAGCACGCCGCCAACGGCGAACAGGCCCAGTGCCGGGCCGTGTAGCTGGGCACCGGCACCGTACAGGAACACCACGCTTTCGCTGCCTTCGCGGCTGACCGCCAACAACGCCAGCAACAACAACCCCAGGCCGTCCTGGCGCGCCGCGCGCTGGTCGGCGTCGCGCAGCAGGGTATGGCGCAGGTTTGGCCCGTGGCGGTGCATCCAGAACACCATCTGTACCATCAACAGGCTTGCCAGCAAGGTCATGCCGGCCTGGAACCATTCGCCGCTGGGGCCGCTCATGGCTTCGCCGGCCCACAGCATCAAGCCGGCCAACCCGGCGGAACACAGCAGGCCCAGCGCCACGCCGGCCCACAGGAAGCGCCCCAGGCGCGAGCCCTCGGGCTGTTGGCTGATCCAGGCCTGGAGAATGCCGATCACCAGCAACGCCTCGACGCTTTCGCGCCAGACGATAAACATCGATTGATTCATCAAATGCTCCCGGGCCGTTATTCGGCAAGGATGCTGCCCTCGGGCAGCTGTGAGTTGAATTCGTCGAAAAACGGATAGGTGCCGGGCTTGAGCGGGTGGATCACGACAAAGGTGGTCACCCCCGGCGACAGCACTTTTTCCACGCGCAGCGGCGTGCTCTCGAACTCGGCCGGGCCCTGGCCGATATTCTTCAGCACGATCTTGAAGCGCTGGCCGGCCGCCACCTTGAGTTGCGCCGGGTTGAAGTGGCCGTCTTGCAGGGTTAATTCATAGGTGGGCAAGGGCGCCGCCAGAGCCGTGCCACAGGCCAGCAGCGCGCACAGGGCGAGGGGATTGCGCATTCAGTAACCGCCTTTCTTGCCGATCCCCGCATAGACGAATTCGTAATGCACTTCGCAGCGCTCGAACCAAGGGGCTACGCCGGTTTCCTTGTCGGTATGCCGCCCCAGTGAGCCATGACCGCTGGGCGGCATCACCGTGAAGGTCAGTTGGTATTTGCCAGGGCCGAGCAGTTTGACGTTGTCGCCGTAGTGCGGCCCGTCGTTGGCCACCATGGCGTGGAATTCACCGATGATCGGGCTGGCACCGCCTTGTTTCTGCAGGCGGAACGTTACGTTCAGGTAGGGTACGAAACTGCCTTCCTGGAAGCCCTGCTGGTTGTCGGCGGTGGCGCGGATGTCGGCCTCCAGGTGCACATCCGAATCGGCAGTGGCGCGCATCATGCCCGGTGGCGCCATTTCGATTGGTTGCAGATAGACCGCGCCGACTTCCAGGCCGGGACACATTTGTGGTTCGCCGATCGGGTATTCCTTGGCGACGGCCGCGCCAGTCGACAGCAGCAGGGCCAGTGACAGCGTGAAGGGGATGCGCATGGGTGTTTCCTGACAGGGCAAATGAGAAGCCGAGTCTAGAAAGCTTTGCTGTAAATAATAATGATTCCCGTCAAGTTTCCAGGTCTGTGGCCACAACCATTCTTGACGTTGGTCAAAGCTGTGGGCAGGCGCTGGCCGTAGGATCAAATTACCGCCCACCGCTGTGGAGCCTACTCATGGCCAAGCCGTTCCCGCTCAACCCCAAACACCCCGAGCGTATCTGCTGGGGCTGCGACCGTTATTGCGCGACCACTGCGCTGGCCTGCGGCAACGGCGCCGACCGCACCATGCATCCGGCCGAGATGATCGGTGAGGACTGGTACCTGCATGGCGATTGGGGGATTGAGTTGCCGATTGCCACGGATAAGGTGCCGCAGGCCAACTGACCGCGAAGGGGGCAATGTGCGGCGCCGTTGCCGGGTACGCAGGTGGTGGCGGATAAAAAACGGTTAAATGCAAAAAGAGTTGTCCACGAAAACCGTGGGTATCTCTGTGGATAACCTTGCGTGGCCCCGGCAGCACTGGCGATTCTAGCTGCGGTCAATATTTGATCAGGATCATTTGCAAGCCTTTTGGCGCGCGGCTTGCGCTTGACACGCATCGTTGAAATCGGTGCCGGATTCGCACTTTTACAGCAAACCCTGCAGTGCCTGGCGATAGCTGCGCCCCCCCAGGCTCAGGCTGTTGTTGTGGCTGGCTCCCGGCACCAGCAGCAAATGCTTGGGCTCTTGGGCGGCATCAAATAATTGCTGGCTGAAACGCGGCGGTACGTAGCGGTCATCGAGGCCGTGTACCACCAGCAAGGGCATGTGGATATCGGCGATTTTGTCGATGGAATCAAACTTCTGCGACAGCAACCAGCGCACCGGCAGCGAGGTGTTGGCCACCGCCGCCGCAACATCGGCCAGGGAGGTAAAGGTGGATTCGATCACCAGCCCACGTACCGGTGGCGGCAGCTGTTGCGCGGCTGCCTGCTGACCCAGTTCGGCCGCGAGGTCGATGGCTACGGCGCCGCCCAGGGAGTGGCCGTAGATCAGGCGCTTGCCCGGGTCCGGTTGCAGCACCTGGAAGCGCTCCCAGGCAATCCGTGCATCCTGGTAAACGCTGGTTTCTGATGGCAGGTCGCCCCGGCTCTGGCCAAAGCCCCGGTAGTCGATGGCCAGCACGGAGTAGCCCTGGGCGTGCAGTTGCTCGATGCGAAACAATTGGCCGGTGAGGTTCCAGCGCACCCCGTGCAGGTAGAGGATCGCCGGCGCGTCTTTTTTCGCCGCCGGCCACCACCAGCCATGCAGGCTCTGCCCGGACTTGAAGCTGGCCGGCTTGAGTTCGAACTCCTGCACATCGCTGGGCAGGCCGCGATACCAACTGGCAGTACCGGGCTCGATACGAAACACCAGTTCCCGCTCCTTGTGTTGCAGCACATTGCACCCCACCGGCAGGCCCAGGATCAGCAGTGCCATGCACAGCAGGGGCAGCCAGCGCAGACGCAGGCGTGAGAGAAAACGTGAGGACATGGCGGTTCCAGGACAGGCGCAAAGCAGGATTTTTACCAGATGCCTTGCCAGTGAAGGGATTATTCAGACAGCCGTCAGGGAGCGATTGCTTGCAAAGTGTTGCAGGCGGTCTGCACGCGGTTGCGTCCCTGGTCCTTGGCGCGGTACAGCGCCTGGTCTGCCTGGGACAACAGCCGCGACAGATCGTGGCAGCCCGCAGTGGTGGTCACCACCCCGATACTCACACTGAGGAACCCCGGCGCCAGCAGGTCCAGTTCGGCAAACCGCTGGCGAATGCGTTCGGCGACCTGCACGGCGCCTTGCTCATCGGTATCGGCCAGCAGGCAGGCAAACTCTTCGCCGCCGATGCGCGCGAACAGATCGTGCTTGCGCAGGATCGACGAGGTCAGTTGGCTGAAGGCAATCAACGCCTGGTCGCCCATGGGGTGCCCGAAACTGTCGTTGAGGCGCTTGAAATAGTCGAGGTCGCATAACAGCAAAGTCACCGGCTTGCCGTGTTGCTGGCTGTCGGCCAGAAGTTTTTCGCCATGCAGCATGAAGGCCCGGCGATTGTCGATACCGGTCAGTACGTCGGTGAAGGCGGCGGCCTTGAAGTTGAGCTCGGCGCGCTCCTTGACCATCGCCAGGGTGACGTAGGCGATGCCGATCGCATACAGCATCGATTCGAACAACATGAACGAGAAGAACGGCACGCCTTCGCCCACCAGCGTGTTTTCATTCTTGATCGGCATGCCGGGGTCGATCACTGCGCGCACGCAGTAAAACGTCGTGTGAAACAGCATCAGCCCCACCGCCGGCAGATAGGCCACTTCCAGGTGTCGGCGATGGCGCCACAACTCCAGCGCCGACAGCACGCCATAGCTGGCGGCTACCAGGGAGTACAGGGTCACCCGGCTGGACATCGAGCCATAAAACGGTGGCACCAGGCACATCACCAGCCACAGCGCCGGGCCTGCGAGGATGCCCGGCAGGTGCGGCTTGCCATGGACGAACAGGCGCATGGCGGTCCAGTTCATGGCGGCGCTGAGCAACAGCACCACATTGCCCAGGACCAGCGCGACAAAATCCACGCCCACGCCGCGCACCACGATCAAGGCGGTGCCGAGGGACGCCAGCAACAGCATCACCCCCAAATAGCCCAGGGTGGGCTCGCGCACACGGTGCCAGGCGTGGACAGTGAGCAGGCCCATCAGGCAAAAAACGAAGACCGCGACCATCAAGAGCGTCGGTATGTGCAGCATCATGTCCTTGACCCCGCAAGATGCACTGTCGAGATAACCCCCGGCAGACACACGCCAAAGCGGTCATCCGGTGCAGAAAGGGCGCAATTGTAGCCGGATAACGCGGATCAATGCTGGCCTAAGGACAGCTTGACGCTGAGCGCACGTCCCCGACATGCTGCGCCCCCCCTGCGACCAAAAGGACTTCCCATGGACAACAGCCCCGTACGCATCACCGGCGAAGAGCTGCTCTCGGACAACTGGTACCTGCTGAAAAAGTACAGCTTCGACCTGCGCCGCCGCGATGGCAGCTGGCAAGCCCAGACCCGCGAGGTGTACGACCGTGGCAATGGTGCGACCATCCTCTTGTACAACACCTTGCAGCGCACGGTGTTGCTGATTCGCCAGTTCCGCATGCCGACCTTCGTCAATGGCCACGACGGCTACCTGATCGAAACCGCCGCGGGCCTGCTGGACAACGCCAGCCCTGAGGAGCGTATCCGCCTGGAAGCCGAGGAAGAGACCGGCTACCGCATCGGCCATGTCGAGAAAATCTACTCGGCATTCATGAGCCCGGGTTCGGTGACCGAGCGCATTCATTTCTTTATCGGTGAGTACCAACCCGGCGACCGTGTGGGCGAGGGCGGCGGGCTTGAAGAGGAAGGCGAGGATATCGACGTGCTGGAGCTGGGGTTTGACGAGGCCATCGCCATGGTAACGCGCGGAGAGATTGTCGATGGCAAGACCATCATGCTCCTGCAATACCTGGAGCTGCGGCTGCTCAAGGCGACCCTGACGCTTGCGTAGACGCCGGCTTGCCGGCGCCTACAGGGGCATTTTCTTCAATACGCACTGGCTACAGGAACGTAGCGTACAGGCCTCGTCCCCCTGTCATTACAAAAAGGAAGTGCAATGAGTGTGCTCATGTCCATGGCCGCCTTCGCCCTGGCGACCTCTATCACCCCCGGCCCCGTCAATATCGTCGCCCTTGGCTCGGGTGCGCGCTTTGGTTTTGTCGCCAGCCAGAAGCACGTGGCCGGCGCGGCGCTGGGGTTCACGGTGTTGTTGGTGTTGATCGGCCTGGGCCTGCACGAACTGCTGGTGCGTTGGCCGATCTTGACCCAGGGCATCCAGTGGAGTGGGGTGGTATTCCTGCTGTACATGGCCTACAAGCTGGCGATCGATGACGGCCGGCTGGATGCCCAAGAGGCCGGCGTTGCGCCGTCGATGCTGTATGGCGCGGTCATGCAATGGCTCAACCCCAAGGCCTGGCTGGCGTGCGTGGCGGGCATGGGGCTGTTTGCGGCCGATGGCGAGGCCACGCGGGTCTGGCAACTGGCGGCGGTGTACCTGGTGATTTGCTACCTGTCGGTGGCGTGCTGGTCATATGTGGGCACGTTCTTGCGTCGTTACCTGAGCAATGCCCAGGGCATGCGCCTGTTCAACCGGGCCATGGCACTGTTGCTGGTGCTCAGTGTGGCGTACCTGTTGCTGGGCTGAGTCAGCCGCGATATTGCCCAGGCGTGGCGGCCAGGTGTTGCTTGAACGTGCGCTGGAAGTGCGCCTGGTCGGCAAAGCCTGCGGCCAGTGCCACATCGGCAATCAACTGGCCGTTGCGCAGTTGGTTGCGGGCAAACTGGATCCGCTGGTTGACCAGGAATGCATGGGGTGTCATCCCGTAAGACTGCTTGAACGCACGGATCAGGTACGACGGCGACAGCTGCGCGGCCTGGCAGATCTCGTCGAGTTTCAGCGCCTCGGTGCAATGTTCGCGGATGTACTCGGCGGCGCGTTCGAGCTTGTGATTGACCTCCCGTAGCCGCGTCGCAGCGGGGTTCAGGCGCAGCTGTACCTCAGTGAAAAAACTCACCACGGCACTGTGTTTGTGCAGCTGTTCGGCGTGCTCGTCGGTCAGCACGGCGTACAGCTCAAGCAGGCCGGCAAACAGCAGCGGGTCATCGGTATGGGTGGTGCTGAAGCGGCGAAAGTCCAAGTCGCAGGCAAACCCCAACTGGTGTTGCAGGTCGGTCAGCCAGGGTGTGTCGATATAAAGCATGTGATACGACCAGGGCTGGTCGTCGATGGGATTGCAGGCGTGCACGTCGCCGGGGTTCATCAGCACCACGGTGCCGGTGTGGATTTGGAACGTGTCCGGGCCATGGATATACAGGCTCTGCCCGGCGGTGATCGCACCAATCGAGAAATGATCGTGGGCATGCCGGGTGTAGCAGACCTTGCGCCCGTCATCGATGGTGCGCGCCTCGATAAACGGCAGGCTGGCATCACGCCAGAAGCGCGGGGCGGCCAGGTCGGGCAGCGACATGATGCAATCTCCGAAGATCTTGTAGGAGCCCGATGATTGCACATAAATACAGCGCCGACCTTATGTAGGATCCGGTTTGCCTGCGATGGCGGTGGTTCAGTCGGGGGATTTGGCGACTGCTCTACCGACATCGCGGGCAAGCCAGCTCCTACATTTTTAGGGGGCGTATCCAGGGCTTAGAAGTCCCAGCGCGTCGCCAGTTGCAGGCTGCGCGGCTCGCCGTAGAAGCCGGTACCGAAGTTGCCCAGGCCGGTGTAGTACTTTTTATCCAGGGCATTTTTCACGTTCAAGGTGGCACTCAGGTGCTCGTTGAAGCGATAGCGCGCCATCAGGTCTACCAGGTAGTAGCTGTCCTGGGTGATGCGTGTGTATTGGCCGAAGTTGACCGTGTCATTCGGGTTGGGCTGGAACACATTGCCGAAGAACTCGCTCTGCCAGTTGACCCCGGCACCGAGCGTCACCTTGTCCAGCGCGCCAGGCAGGCGGTAGGTGTTGAACAGGCGCACCACTTGTTGCGGCGTGGTGGTTTGCAGCACCGAGCTGTAGACGTAATCGTCGTTGGCATCGCGGGTGTGCTGGTAGGTGTAGCCGGCCGAGACATTCCAGCCGTCCAGCACTTCGCCGGCCAGTTCCACTTCAAAGCCCTTGGTGGTGGCACCGGCAATCGGGCGATAGATCGAGTCGCTTTCAAATCCCGAGACGTATTGCGCGACATTGTCCTGTTCGATGCGGAACGCGGCGAAGCTGGCATTCAGGCGGCCATCGAAAAAGGCCGCCTTGAGCCCGGCTTCGTAGGTGTCGCCTTCGATTGCGTCGAGCAACTTGCGATCGGCGTCCTTGCTGTTCTGTGGCCGGTAGATCTTGGTGTAGCTGCTGTACACCGACCAGATATCGTTGAGGTCGTAGACCACCCCGGCGTAGGGCGTCACCACCCCGGTTTGCTTGTAGCTGCTGCGGGCGTCGGCGGTCGTTGCAGCGTAGAAGTCGGTGGTGTCGGTGTTGCTGAAATTGCTGACGCGGGTACCCAGGATCACCGACAGGTCATCGGTAGGTTTGAGGCGGGTCGCCAGGTAGGCGCCGGTCTGGCGTTGCACAATATCGTTCTGGCCGCTGCGCGGGATGTCCGGCTTGGCGTATTCGCCACGCCAGTCATAGATGCTGCCGCCCACTGGCGGGTAGATCGAGCCGTAGACCGGCACATCCTGTTTTGAACGGGTCGCCATAAAGCCCATGATCAACTCATGCTCGCGGCCAAACAGGCTGAACGGGCCGTTGAGGTTGACGTCGAGGGTGTTCTGCACCTGGTCGCCCTTGTACTTGCCCATGAACATGTACATGCCTTCGCCGGTAACCTGGTCCGGGTTGCCACCGCTGGCGGAGGCGAGCAGGGTGTCGTGCTGGCTGCGCTTGCGGTCCAGGCTGACTTTGAGCGACCAGTCGTTGGCCAGCTTTTGCTGGACCGAGGCGAAGATCGTCTGGTTCTGGAAGTCGCGGCGGCTCCAGTCGGCAGCCGGGTTGAACGAGCGCGAGAAATTCGTGCGATTGCCATTGCTGAAATACATCGGGAACCCGGTCCAGCTGGCGCCACGGGAGCGGGTGTCCTGCTGGTCGATGCCGAAGGTCAGCAGGGTGTCGGGGGTCAGATCGGCTTCGAGGATGCCGTAGGCAATGTCCTTGGTGTGCTGGTAGTGGTCCAGGTACGACGAGCGATCCTGGTAAACCCCGACAAAGCGCCCGCGCACATTGCCCGACTCGGTCAGCGGCCCGGAGATATCGCCTTCGGTGCGGTAGTTGTCCCAGGAACCCACGGTGCCGGTGACCGAGGCCTTGAAGTCCTTGGTGGGCTTTTTGCGGATCAGGTTGACCGTGGCCGAAGGGTCGCCCGAGCCGCTCATCAGGCCCGATGAGCCCTTGATGATTTCCAGGTGGTCGTACACCGCCATGTCGGTACTGGTGGTGCCGTAGTCATACACACCGTCATAGGTGGAGTTGACGCCGTCGTACTGGAAGTTGGTGATCGGCAGGCCGCGGCTGGAGAACTCCCAGCGCTCGCTGTCGTAGTTCTGCACGCTGACGCCAGGGGCGCGGCGCAGGGTGTCGGCGATGTTGTTGGAACCCTGGTCATCCATCTGCTGGCGGGTGATCACGGTGACCGACTGCGGTGTCTCGCGGATCGACAGCGGCAGGCCGGTGGCCGAGGCCATCGAGCCGGTGGTGTAGGAATGGCTGTCTTCGGTGGTGGCACCCAGGGCCACGCCGGAGATGGTGGTGGCGCCCAGCTCCAGTTCGCCGGTATTGAGCGGCGCCAGTTCCAGCACATAGCCATTGTCGCCCTGGGGCTGGGCCTGCAAACCGCTGCCTTGCAATAACCGCTGCAACCCGGCGGCCGGGGTGTAGCTGCCACTGAGTCCAGGGCTGGTCTTCCCGGCTGCCAGGCTGTTGTGGCCGGCGATAAACACCCCGGACTGCTCGGCAAAGCGATTCAGCACGCTGACCAGCGACCCAGCGCCGATGTTGTAGCTGCGCGTGGTTTGCTGGGTAGACGGCGTTTCCACCGCCTGCACATTGAGCGGGCCCAGGCAGAGCAGGGTCGCGGTGATGGCCAGCGCCAGGGGGCGCAGCGTGAAAGCAGCGGGTTGCGGCATGGAAGGTTCCCTACGGATTCGGCGAATGTGAAAGCGTCTGCTGGGTTAACCGAACGAACGTCGAAAAGGGGAACTGCGGGAGTGAAAAAATGTTGCCCCGATCAATCTTTTGTAGGAAGCGGCAAGCCAGCTCCTACAAGGCGGTGTGTCTGGGGCCTACGTTGACCCACCAAGGCAGCACTCTGTCTACCTGGATCGGCAGCGCCGCCTCCAGCAGCCGCAACGCATGCTCGCTGTCCTTGAGCGGGAAGGAGCCCATCACTGGCAGGTGGGCCACGGCCGGATCACAACCCAGGTGGCCGGGCCGGTAGCGGTTCAGTTCGCCAATCAATTGGCCCAGGGGCAGGTTGTCGGCCAGAAGTACACCCCGGCTCCACGCCTCGCGGGTGGCGGATGCCGCGACCGTACTGCGGATCGTGCGCCGATCGAACACCGCCTGTTGCCCGGTCTCGATAATGCGCACCTGCTGGCTATCGGCGGTGCGCACTTCTACCCGGCCGTCGAAGACATTCAGGTGGGTGCCGTCCTCGCCTTGCAACACACTGAAGCGGGTGCCCAGGGCGCGCAGGCGGCCGTGCTCGGTGTCGACCAGGAACGGGCGCTGGAGGTCCTTGGCGGTGTCGATCAGCACTTCGCCAAAACGCAGTTGCAGCAGGCGCTGCCGGGCGTCGAACCGCACGTCCATGGCGCTCAGGGCGTTGAGCCAGATATGGGTACCGTCGGTGAGCACGGCATCGCGGATCTCGCCGCTGGCCGTGGCGTAGTCGGCGCGCCAGCCGCCGACCACCCGGGGCAGGGCGGTGCTGCGCCAGGTGCCCCAGGTCAATGCTGAACCTGCGCCCAGCACCAGTAGCGTTTTGAGGGTTTGCCGCCGGCTGCTGCGCAGCGCGCGGCCAGCGCCGATGGGTTCGTCGGTCAGGGGCGCGAAGCGTTGGCTGACGCGCTCGACGTAACGCCAGGCGGCCTGGTGCTCGGGGTTCTGCCCCAGCCATATTTGCCAATGCTGTTGCGCCTGGCTGTCGCCTTGCGGGTCTTGCAGGCGCACATACCATTGGGCTGCCTGCTGCAGGCTGGCGTGACTGAGTTTTGCGCTGGAGTTCATTCCACCAGCAACCCGTCGAGTTCGGCTTCCAGCACCGCACAGTGCAACAGCGCCTGGGCCATGTATTTTTTCACCATGCGCTCACAGACCCCCAGTTGCACGGCGATTTGCTTGTAGGTCAGGCCATGCAGTTGCGCCAGCAGGAAGGCGTCGCTGACCTTGCGCGGCAGGCGCGCGAGCATGGCGTCTACTTCGTACAGGGTTTCGACGATGATCGCCCGCTGTTCCGGCGATGGCTGTACCGCTTGCGGGCGCTCGGCGAGGCTTTGCAGCCAGGCCTGTTCCAGTTGACGGCGGCGCCAATGGTCGATGCACAGGCCTCGGGCGATGGTTGCCAGGTAGGAGCGCTCACGCACGGCGTCGGCCTGGTCGGGCGGGCGCTTGAGGACGCGGATAAAGGTGTCTTGCGCCAGGTCGGCGGCATCCCAGCGATTGCTCAGGCGCCGGCGCAACAGGCCGAGCAGCCAGGAGTGGTGGCTGCCGTAGAGCTGACTGAATGGCGTGGGGGAAGTCGACACAATATCCAACCGGCGCTGATGCCATGACGTGAATAGGAATTGGTCGCGATTAAAGCAAAGGCCTGCGGCCAGCGCAAATGATATTGGTTTGCTTTTGCGAAAGAGGTTGCCTGCAGATCTGCACAGATCAAATTGATGCCGAGCGCGAAAAACTCGCGCTTTAATCTGAGATAAATGACTTCAGATTCTTTTTGCACCCATTGCAACAGAATATCAAAACAGGCCGGTAGGCTCGGCCTGAATATCCCAGCTAAAGATCAGAACCTCCTTTGCATCACTCCCCGCACCACCCCCCGACCGTGTACTTGATATCGCTACTCTCCATGTGAAAGCCGGCAAATACCCTGCGAATGTCAGGATGATCATTGAGGCTAATAATGGCCTCATACTGTTCCAGACCGAAAGGAACACCCTAGCCCCGCGTCTGCCAGTACGGAGGGTCGCAGTAGAACAGCGTATGTTCACGGTCATACTTCTTCATTGCCTCCTGCCAGCCAAGATGCGCTGCTGATAGAGTCTCCTCGCTCCGTAGCGAGTTCAGTCCTGGTGACGTGGTAGTCGCCGTACCGTAGGTCTGACCATTAACGCGGCCCCCGAAGGCAGACTGCTGTAGGTAATAGAATCTGGCTGCCCGCTGGATATCAGTCAGCGTTCCCGGTCTGGTTATTTGCAACCACTTAAACACCTGGCGGCTCGACAAAGCCCACTTGAACTGCCTGACAAACTCTTCCAGTTGGTTCTGTACAACTCGGTAAAGGTTGATTAGATCGCCGTTAACGTCATTTAGCACTTCGACGTCTGCCGGTACCGGCCGTAGGAAGAACAGTGCGCTGGCTGGAAGTGATGCGCACAGCCTGGGCCAATGAGTGGCCCAGGGCTTTTAAACGAGTTTAAAAAGTGTTGATGTTTTTTAGAAAACTGCCGGTTAAAAGTGACTAAATTTTCCGTAATGAATTAGGTATAGCGCCTAAAGGTCCATCTGTGATGATAAAGCTCACTCGATCTCCTACCTTAAAATAACTACTGCGCAAGCTAGGCCAGGGTGATATAGAGCCTTCCACAGTGGGCCGTCCTAAATCGGACTTTGTAATAACACTCGGTTCGTCTGGTAAAGGAAATGGATCTATAGCGTCACCATCAAAATCCTCCGGTCCATAGTTGGAACCTATATCGAAAATCACATCTTTTCCTCCTCCATCGGGTTTTACGACCGCAGACTTCGTAGGAGGTTTTTCTGGCTCTCCCCAAACTATAGTTATCTGAGGGTAGTCACCAATTGATGTAATGACGCCAGTGTAATTAGTCGTTGTAATAGGCTTTGCCATGCTCGCTCTCCTTGCCAAAACTGGATTCGTGAGTATTGCCTGCAAAAATGAGGCACTGCAGGAGAGATGACACAACACTAATGGAAAGCCGGCTACTGTCAAAATTGACAGGCCAGGCTGTTATTTTGAGCAAATTCCCTACCATTCGTCTCTTTCAGCGTTGGTCTGGCTGGCCAGCTCGGCGGCAATGCTGCGCATCAGCAGCTCCGGCAGGCGGGGGCTATTGAGTTCGACAGTGATCATTGCAGTCTCCTAGGCGGCCTCTTGTTTGCGTTTGAACATGTCCGCCAACCCGGTACCAGGGGCATGGTTAAAGCCTGGGTCCGTGCGGAACGTGATCGGTTTTCCTGCCGCGTCGGTGGTGCGCACCAGCGTCACCTGGGCGGTTCTGATTTCGCCCGTGCGTTTGTCGGTGCCGGTATCGACGGTTTGGCGGCGGCCTCGTTACGTAGCGTGTTCATTTTCATTGCACTGGCTGCAACTCTATTTCAGAACTCCGCTCACCATGGACCGTTTTATCCCGGAGTGTCCCAGGTTTATCTCGCACCGCCCCTGGTATTTATCTCAGTCCTAAACATCAAGTGTGGGAGGCAGCGGTGGATCCCGCCCCCCCAGCATCAAGCCAGATCAGATACGCGAAGTCGGCACCAGGAACGCGGCCTCCAGCAGCTGCCGGGTATAGGCATGCTGCGGATCGGCGAAGATCGTCTTGGCATCCCCCTGTTCCACCACCTGGCCCTGCTTGACCACCATCAACTGATGGCTCAGGGCTTTGACCACCGCCAGGTCGTGGCTGATGAACAGGTAGGTCAGGTTGTACTTGGCTTGCAGGTTGCGCAGCAGTTCCACCACCTGGCGCTGTACCGTGCGGTCCAGGGCCGAGGTCGGTTCGTCCAGCAGGATCAGGCGCGGCTTGAGTACCAGGGCGCGGGCGATGGCGATGCGTTGGCGTTGACCGCCGGAGAATTCGTGGGGGTAACGGTGGCGGGTCTGCGGGTCCAGCCCCACTTCCTTGAGCGCCGCGATAATCGCCGCTTCCTGTTCGCCAGCGGTGCCGATCTTATGGATGCGCAAGCCTTCGCCGACGATCTCGCTGACGCACATGCGTGGGCTCAGGCTGCCAAACGGGTCCTGGAACACCACCTGCATTTCCCGGCGCAATGGCCGTACCTGTTGTTGGGTCAGTTGGTCCAGTTGCTGGCCTTCAAAACGGATCCCGCCCTTGCTGCCGATCAGCCGCAGGATCGCCAGGCCGAGGGTGGATTTGCCCGAGCCGCTTTCACCGACAATGCCCAGGGTCTGGCCCTGGGGCAGGCTGAAGTGGATACCATCCACGGCCTTGACGTAGTCGACGGTGTTGCGCAAAAAGCCTTTTTTGATCGGGAACCAGACCTTGAGGTCGTCGACTTCCAGCAGCGGCGGGCCAATCGCATTGGTCGCCGGCCCGCCGCTGGGCTCGGCGGCCAGCAGTTCCTGGGTGTAAGGGTGCTGCGGGGAGCGGAACAGCGCCTCACAGGACGCCTGCTCGACAATGCAACCGCGCTGCATCACACACACGCGGTGGGCAATGCGCCGCACCAGGTTCAAGTCATGGCTGATCAGCAGCAGCGCCATGCCCAGGCGCGCCTGCAACTCCTTGAGCAGTTCGAGGATCTTCAACTGCACGGTCACGTCCAGGGCGGTGGTCGGCTCGTCGGCGATCAGCAGTTCCGGCTCGTTGGCCAGGGCCATGGCGATCATCACCCGCTGGCGCTGACCGCCGGACAATTCGTGGGGCAGGGCCTTGAGGCGCTTGTGCGGTTCGGGGATGCCCACCAGGTCGAGCAGCTCCAGGGTGCGCAGGGTTGCGGCCTTGCCGGTCAGGCCCTTGTGCAGGCCCAGTACTTCGTTGATCTGCTTTTCGATGGAGTGCAGTGGGTTCAGCGAGGTCATCGGCTCCTGGAAGATCATCGCAATGCGGTTGCCGCGAATCTGGCGCAAGGGCTTTTCTTTCAGGGTCAGCAGATCCTGCCCGGCATACTCGATGGTGCCGGATGGATGCCGCGCCAGGGGGTAGGGCAACAGGCGCAGGATCGAGTGGGCGGTCACCGATTTGCCGGAACCGCTTTCGCCGACCAGGGCCAGGGTTTCACCACGGCGAATATCGAAGCTGATGTTTTCCACCACGCGCTGATGCTGCTCGCCGGTGACGAACTCGACGCTGAGGTCGCGGACTTCGATCAGATTTTCCTGATTCATCTCATTTCCTCGGGTCGAAGGCATCGCGAGCGGACTCGCCGATAAACACCAGCAAACTCAACATGATCGCCAGCACCGCAAAGGCGCTGATGCCCAGCCATGGCGCCTGCAGGTTGGATTTGCCCTGGGCCACCAACTCGCCCAGGGATGGCGAGCCGGCGGGCAGGCCGAAGCCCAGGAAGTCCAGGGCAGTCAGGGTGCCAATCGCGCCGGTGAGGATGAAAGGCATGAAGGTCATGGTCGAGACCATGGCGTTGGGCAGGATATGGCGGAACATGATCGCGCCGTTCTGCATGCCCAGGGCCCGGGCCGCGCGCACGTATTCCAGGTTGCGCCCGCGCAGGAACTCGGCGCGCACCACGTCCACCAGGCTCATCCAGGAAAACAGCAGCATGATCCCCAGCAACCACCAGAAGTTCGGCTGCACGAAGCTGGCAAGGATGATCAGCAGGTAAAGCACCGGCAGCCCGGACCAGATTTCCAGGAAGCGCTGGCCGGCCAGGTCGACCCAGCCGCCATAGAACCCCTGCAAGGCCCCGGCCGCCACGCCGATGATCGAACTCAATACCGTGAGGGTCAGGGCAAACAGCACCGAGACCCGAAAGCCATAGATCACCCGTGCGAGCACGTCGCGGCCCTGGTCGTCGGTGCCCAGCAGGTTGTCGGCCGACGGCGGGGCCGGGGCCGGGACTTTCAGGTCGTAATTGATGCTCTGGTAGCTGTAGGGGATCGGCGCCCAGAGCGTCCAGGCATCCTTGGCCTTGAGCAGTTCGCGGATGTACGGGCTTTTGTAGTTGGCTTCCAGGGGGAATTCGCCGCCGAAGGTGGTTTCTGGGTAGCGCTTGAGCGCCGGGAAGTACCAGTCGCCGTCGTAATGCACGGCCAGCGGCTTGTCGTTGGCGATCAACTCGGCCCCCAGGCTCAGGCCAAACAGGATCAGGAACAGCCACAGCGACCACCAGCCGCGTTTGTTGGCCTTGAAGCGTTCGAAGCGGCGGCGATTGAGGGGGGATAGATTCATCTCAATGCTCCCGGCTTTCGAAGTCGATGCGTGGGTCGACCAGGGTGTAGGTCAAATCGCCAATCAGTTTCACCACCAGGCCCAGCAGGGTGAAGATAAACAGGGTGCCGAACACCACCGGGTAATCGCGATTGATCGCCGCTTCAAAACTCATCAGGCCCAGGCCGTCGAGGGAGAAAATCACCTCCACCAGCAGCGAGCCGGTAAAGAAGATGCCGATAAAGGCCGAAGGGAACCCGGCGATCACCAGCAGCATGGCGTTGCGGAACACGTGGCCGTAGAGCACGCGGTGATTGGTCAGGCCCTTGGCCTTGGCGGTGATTACGTACTGTTTGTTGATTTCGTCGAGAAAGCTGTTCTTGGTCAGCAGGGTCATGGTGGCGAAGTTACCGATCACCAGAGCCGTGACCGGTAGCGCCAGGTGCCAGAAGTAGTCGAGGATCTTGGCGCCCCAGCTCAGCTCCTCGAAGTTGTTGGACGTCAGCCCGCGTAGCGGAAACCAGTCGAAATAGCTGCCACCGGCAAACACCACGATCAACAGGATGGCAAACAGGAACGCCGGGATCGCATAGCCGACGATGATTGCCGAACTGGTCCATACGTCAAAATGGCTGCCATGGCGGGTGGCCTTGGCGATCCCCAGGGGGATCGACACCAGGTACATGATCAGAGTGCTCCACAGCCCGAGGGAGATGGACACCGGCATCTTCTCCTTGATCAGGTCGATGACCTTGGCATCGCGAAAGAAGCTGTCGCCAAAATCCAGCTGGGCGTAGTTCTTGACCATGATCCACAAGCGTTCCGGCGCCGACTTGTCGAAGCCGTACATCTTTTCGATTTCCTTGATCAGCGTCGGGTCCAGGCCCTGGGCCCCCCGGTAGCTGGAGCCGGCCACCGACACTTCGGCACCGCCACCGGCGATGCGGCTGGTGGCGCCTTCAAAGCCTTCGAGCTTGGCGATCATTTGCTCCACCGGGCCGCCGGGCGCGGCCTGGATGATGACAAAGTTGATCAGCAAAATGCCGAACAGCGTCGGGATGATCAGTAGCAACCTGCGAAAAATATAAGCCAGCATGTCAGTCGCCTCCGCTCGCCGGGTCGGCGCTGGTGTCGGTGGGTGGCGTTGTGGCCGGCGGTGTGTCGGGTTTGATCCACCAGGTGTTGATGCCTACGTCGTAGCGCGGCGGGACCTTGGGGTGGCCGAGGTGATTCCAATAGGCCACGCGGTAGGTTTTGATATGCCAGTTGGGGATCACGTAGTAGCCAAACTGCAGTACCCGATCCAGAGCCTTGGCGTGGGCCACCAGGCTGTTGCGTGAGTCGGCGTTGATCAACTGTTCCACCAATTCGTCGATGGCCGGGTCCTTGAGGCCGATGTAGTTGCGGCTGCCGGGGTTGTCGGCACTGCCCGATTGCCAGAATTCACGCTGCTCGTTACCCGGTGACGAGGACTGTGGGAAGCTGCCGACCATCATGTCGAAATCCCGCGAGCGCACGCGGTTGACGTACTGCGAGACATCGACCCGGCGGATCACCAGCTCGATGCCCAGGTCTGCCAGGTTACGCTTGAAGGGCAGCAGGACGCGCTCGAAGTCGGTCTGGAACAGCATGAACTCGATGCTCACCGGCTTGCCGGTGGTGTCGACCATCTTGTCGTCAACGATGCGCCAGCCGGCTTCCTGCAACAGTTGGTAGGCTTCGCGCTGCTGGGTGCGGATCATGCCGCTGGCATCGGTTTTCGGTGGAGCGAAGGCCTGGGTGAAGGCTTGCGGCGGGACTCTGCCGCGCAGCGGTTCGAGAATCGCCAGCTCGGCCGGGCCCGGCAGGCCGGTGGCGGCCATGTCCGAGTTTTCAAAATAGCTGCGGGTGCGGGTGTAGGCGCCGTTGAACAGTTGCTTGTTGGTCCATTCAAAGTCCATCAACAGGCTGATGGCCTTGCGCACCCGCACGTCCTGGAACATTGGCTTGCGGATATTGAACACAAAACCCTGCATCCCGGTGGGATTGCCGTTGGGCAGTTCTTCCTTGATCAGCCGGCCCTCGGCCACGGCCGGGACGTTGTAGGCATTGGCCCAGTTTTTGGCCGTCATTTCCTGCCAGTAATCGAACTGCCCAGCCTTGAGCGCCTCCAGGGCCACGGTGTTATCGCGGTAGTAATCGCTGATGCGGTAATCGAAGTTGTACAGGCCCTTGTTGATCGGCAGGTCCTTGCCCCAGTAGTCCTTGACCCGCTCGTAGCGGATCGAGCGCCCCGGCTTGACCTCGGCCACTTTGTACGGCCCGCTGCCCAGCGGGACCTCCAGGCTGCTCTTGGCAAAATCACGGCCGGCCCACCAGTGCTTGGGCAGCACCGGCAACTGGCCAAGGATCAACGGCAGCTCACGGTTGCTGGTGTGCTTGAACTTGAACAACACCCGCAGCGGGTCTTCGGCCACCACTTCGGCGACGTCGGCGTAGTAGGTGCGGTAGATCGGCGTGCCTTGCTTGATCAGGGTTTCAAAGGTGAACACCACATCTTCGGCACGTACTGGATGGCCATCGTGGAAGCGCGCTTCGGGCCGCAGGTAAAAACGCACCCAGCTGTTATCCGGAGCTTTTTCGATCTTGCCGGCGATCAGGCCATATTCGGTGATGGGTTCGTCCAGGCCCTGCTGGGCCAGGGTGTCGTAGACCAGGGTGATGTTATCGGCCGGCACGCCCTTGCTGATAAACGGGTTGAGGCTGTCGAAGCTGCCCATGGCCGACTCACGGAAGGTGCCGCCCTTGGGTGCGTCCGGGTTGACGTAGTCGACGTGCTTGAAGTTGGCCGGGTACTTGGGCGGCTCGTCATACAGGGTCAAGGCATGTTGAGGGGCAGCAACAGCCTGGGTGCACAGCAGCAGGCCACTGATAATCGCAGTACGCAAAGCCATCATTGGGGTTTCTCCGATGCTTTCAGCCACCACGCGCTCAGGCCCAGGCTGTAGGGCGGCGTGGTCACGAAGGCGAACCGGTTACGGTACGCCAGGCGATGATAGTTGAGATACCAATTGGGAATACTGTAGTGCTGCCACAATAGGACCCGATCCAGGGCCCGGCCGGCGGCGACTTGCTGGTCGCGGGTTTGGGCTGCGAGCAACTGCTCGAGCAGGTGATCGACCACCGGGTTGGCGATGCCCGCGTAGTTCTTGCTGCCCTTGATCCCGGCCTGGCTGGAGTGGAAGTACTGCCACTGCTCAAGGCCGGGGCTGAGGGTCTGGTTGAGGGTCATCAGGATCATGTCGAAGTCGAACTGGTCGAGGCGCTGCTTGTACTGCGCACGGTCCACGGTGCGCAAGCGCGCATCGACGCCAATACTGCGCAGGTTTTCCACATACGGTTGCAGGATGCGCTCCAGGTTCGGGTTGACCAGCAGGATTTCAAACCGCAGCGGCTGCCCATCGCTGTTGAGCAGGCGTTGCCCGGAAAGTTTCCAGCCACCTTCGGCCAGTAGGCCGAGGGCCCGGCGCAAGGTTTCCCGGGGGATGCCGCGCCCCTCGGTCTGCGGCAGGCTGAACGCCTGGGTAAACAGATTGGCCGGCAGTTGCTCGCGGTAGGGCGAGAGCATCAGCCATTCATGGCCTACCGGCAGGCCGCTGGCGGAGAATTCGCTGTTGGGGTAGTAGCTCAGGGTGCGTTTATAGGCGCCGCTGAACAGGGTGCGGTTGGTCCACTCGAAATCGAACATCAGCCCCAGCGCTTCGCGCACCTTGGCCTGGCTGAAAGTGGCGCGCCGGCTGTTCATGAACAGGCCCTGGCTCTGGGTCGGGATCTGGTGGGCAATCTGCGCCTTGATCACTTCACCGCGATTGACTGCCGGGAAGTTGTAGCCATTGGCCCAGTTCTTGGCCTGGTGTTCGATGTAAATGTCGAACTCGCCGGCTTTGAATGCTTCGAAGGCCACGTCGCTGTCGCGGTAGAACTCGACTTCGACCTTGTCGTAGTTGTAGAAACCGCGATTGACCGGCAGGTCCTTGCCCCAATAGTCCTTGACCCGTTCGAACACCAATTGCCGGCCCGGTTGGACCTGGCTGATCCGGTAGGGCCCGCTGCCTAGCGGCGGCTCGAAGGTGGTGGCCTTGAAGTCGCGGTTTTTCCAGTAATGCTGGGGCAGCACCGGCAACTCGCCCAGGCGCAGGATCAGCAACGGGTTGCCGGCGCGCTTGAACACGAAGCGAATGCGGTGGGGGTTGAGTACATCCACCCGGGCCACTTCCTGCAGGTTGGTGCGGTATTGCGGATGGCCTTCGGTCAGCAGCGTGCGGTAGGAAAACGCCACGTCGTCGGCGGTAATGGGCTTGCCGTCATGGAAACGCGCTTGCGGGCGCAGGTTGAACACCACCCAACTGCGGTCTTCGCTGTATTCCACCGATCGGGCAATCAGGCCGTAGCTGGACGTGGGCTCGTCGCCGGACGGCGCGTACTGGCCGGTGCCAACCATCAGCGGCTCGTTGAGCTCATTGACCCCGTATTGCAGGAAATTGGCGGTGGAGACCGGGCTTGAGCCCTTGAAAGTATAGGGGTTGAGGGTGTCAAACGTGCCAAAGGCCATGACCCGCAAGGTGCCGCCCTTGGGCGCTGCGGGGTTTACCCAATCGAAGTGGGTGAATTTGGCCGGGTACTTGAGCGTACCGAACTGCGCATAACCGTGGTTTTCGGTAATGGTCGCATTCGCGCAAAAGCTCAAGGCCAGACTTATTAGTAGAAGGAGGGGACGCTTCAAGTCAGAGATCCGATCCGGGCGGCTTGGGCTTTATGATCGGTACAGTAACAGCTTGTTCCACTTGGAAAAAGACTGTTGAAAAGGCCATTTTCAGGCGCGGCGGGATCTTGAGCGGTGCATAGATCAAATGTGGGAGCTGGCTTGCCTGCGATGCACGCACTGCGGTGAATCAGTTACACCGCGTCGATGCAATCGCAGGCCAGCCAGCTCCCACACAAGCCTGCTTGCGCTTGGTTTATCTTGGTCCGGAGACCACCAGCATCTGCCCCGGCTTCAACGCCTGGCCAGTGCGAGGGTTCCAACGCTTGAGATGTTGCATCTCGACGTTGAAGCGCTTGGCAACCATGTACAGCGAGTCACCTTTCTTGACCTTGTACTGCACCGGCCTCTTGCCGCCAGCCTTGGCCACCAGCTTGCGGGTGTCCTGCATCACCAGGGTCTGGCCGACTTTCAAGGCCTGGCCATTGAGCTTGTTCCAACGCTGCAGGTCATGCACGTCGACCTTGTTGGCCTTGGCAATCAGCGTCAGGTTGTCGCCGCTCTTGACCTTGTAGCTGCGCGAACGGCCGGCCACGGCCTTGTGCTCGACTTCGTCAAACACTGGCTTTTTCGGGCGCAGGCTCAACAATTCCTCGGGGTTCATCGAGGACAGGCTACTGGCCAGCAATTGCGCCTTGGAGGTGGGCACCAGCAAATGCTGGGGGCCATCCAGGGTGGTGCGTTGCTTGAAGGCCGGGTTGAGCTGGAACAGTTCGTCTTCGTCGATCTCGGCCAGCGCGGCGACCCGGGACAGGTCCATGCTTTGCTTGACTTCAACCATCTCGAAGTACGGCGTGTTGGCAATCGGGTTCAGGTTGACGCCGTAGGCCTCGGGGGCCAGCACCACTTGGGACAGCGCCAGGAACTTGGGCACGTAGTCCTTGGTTTCCTGGGGCAGCGGCAGGTTCCAGTAGTCGGTGGGCAGGCCGAGTTTCTCGTTGCGCTCGATGGCCCGGCTGACCGTGCCTTCACCGGCGTTATAGGCCGCCAGGGCCAGCAGCCAGTCGCCGTTGAACATGTCATGCAGACGCGTCAGATAGTCCAGGGCGGCGGTGGTGGAGGCGGTGATATCGCGGCGGCCATCATAGGCGCGGGTCTGGCGCAGGTTGAAGTAGCGCCCGGTGGAGGGGATGAACTGCCACAGGCCGACCGCATCGCTGCGCGAATAGGCCATTGGGTTGTAGGCACTTTCAATCACTGGCAGCAGCGCCAGCTCCAGGGGCATGTTGCGTTCTTCAAGGCGTTCGACGATGTAGTGAATATAGAGGCTGCCGCGTTCGCCGGCGTTCTCCAGGAACGATGGGTTGCTGGCGAACCACAGGCGCTGTTGCTCGATACGCGGGTTGACGCCGACACCGTCCTGCAATTGAAACCCCTGGCGCATGCGCTCCCAGACATCCTGGGGCACCTGCGGGCTTGGCTTCTCTGAGAGCCACAGGGGTTTTTGCTTAATCTTGGCAGTAAAAACGGGTTTGGGTTGCACGGTGGATTGTGCAGCGAAATGAGTGGTTTGGCAGCCCGCCAGAGTTGCGGAAACGGCCACCGCAATGGCTTGAGCCAGGCGGGTCAATGCGTCTGAATGGTTGGATTTACGAATAGATGACGACATTGGCTGGAAGTTAGTTCCGGGCAAAAATGTCGGGCGATTCTAGAAAGCGCTTTGGTTCCGGTCAACCATTCAGAAATTTCGTATCAGAACCTGTCTGCTTAGAACGTATCTTTCCAAGCCCGCAAGCTAGCAAACACCTCGCTCCCAGGGCGGTTGTCGCGGCCATTCCGCTCGTCCGCTTTTTGTTTAACGGATGTTTCCGCGGTACGTAAAAAAGGGTTAGTCAATTTTTCCAGGGCCAGGGTCGACGGTAAGGTCATCTTGCCGGCTGCCCGCAGTTCGCCGACTTTTGCTACACGTTCGGCGATATCTGCGTTATCCGGTTCCACGGCCTGGGCAAAGCGCAGGTTACTTTGTGTGTATTCGTGGGTGCAGTACACCAGCGTGTCGGCCGGCAGGGCGGCCAGGCGTTCCAGGGAGTTGTGCATCTGTTCTGGCGTGCCCTCGAACAAACGCCCGCAGCCGGCGGCGAAGAGGGTGTCGCCGCAGAACAGCAAGCCGTGATGATAAAAGGCTATATGTCCCAAGGTGTGTCCGGGCACGGCGAACACCTCCAGGTCCCAGCCCAGCACCTGGATACGGTCGTTATCGTTGAGCGCGACGTCACGGGCCGGGATCTTTTCGTTGGCCGGGCCATACACCGTGGCGCCCGAGACTTGCTTGAGCTGCTCCACACCGCCGACATGGTCGTGGTGATGGTGGGTCACCAGGATGTCACTGAGGGTCCAGCCTGGATACTGTTTAAGCCACGCCAGCACAGGCGCGGCGTCACCGGGATCGACCACCGCGCAGCGATGGCTGCGATGGTCTTGTAACAACCAGATGTAGTTATCGGTGAAGGCGGGCAGGGCACTGATCTGTATCATTCTTCTATTCGCCAAGCTGAACACATTGGTGCATCTTAGAACGTCTTGGCGAGTTGGAGAATGCAATGACTGATAAAGCGTTCGCCCAGGCCGATCCCGAGTGGCTGGCCTTGATCAGCGCAGCCCGTGAGTGGCTGTCCGGGCCGATCGGGCAATTTCTGCTGGAACAAGAGCGGCTTATGCTCGAAGAAGAGCTGGAGCGCTTCTTTGGCGGCTACCTGGTGCACTACGGCCCTTCGGCCCAGAATCCGCCGCCTGCGCCCCAGGTGCAGCGCAATGTACGCCTGGGCGCGCCGTTGCCGGGGGTCGAGATTGTCTGCGAGGAACAGGCCTGGCCCTTGAGCGAGCATGCCGCCGATGTAGTGGTGATGCAGCATGGCCTGGATTTTTGCCTGTCGCCCCATGGCTTGCTGCGTGAAGCGGCGAGCGCCGTGCGCCCGGGCGGCCATTTGTTGATCGTTGGTATCAACCCCTGGAGTTCATGGGGCCTGCGGCACGTCTTCGCCCATGATGCGCTGCGCCAGGCCCGCTGCATCTCGCCCTCGCGGGTCAGTGACTGGTTGAACCTGCTGGGCTTCGCGCTGGAGAAACGCCGCTTCGGGTGCTATCGTCCGCCGCTTGCCTCGCCCAAGTGGCAGGGCCGTTTGGCTGGCTGGGAGCGCCGGGCTGGGGCCTGGCAGTTGTCCGGCGGCGGTTTCTACCTGCTGGTGGCCCGCAAGATCGTGGTCGGGCTGCGGCCGGTGAGCCAGGTACGGCGCGAGCCCATGGGCAAGTTGGTGCCGATGCCCCTGGCCAAGGTCAACCGTCGCTCCAGCGAGCCATAAATCACTTTTCTGGAATTCAGGTCGCAGTGTTCGACCTCGGGAGCTGCCGGTCGATTACCGGCATCCCGCTTTGATGGATAGCGTAATGACCGATAGCGTAGAACTCTTTACCGACGGCGCCTGCAAGGGCAATCCTGGTCCTGGCGGCTGGGGCGCCTTGCTGGTGTGCAAGGGCGTGGAGAAGGAGTTGTGGGGCGGCGAAGCCAACACCACCAATAACCGCATGGAACTGATGGGCGCCATTCGCGGCCTGGAAGAGCTCAAGCGTCGTTGCGATGTATTGCTGGTGACGGACTCGCAATACGTGATGAAAGGCATCAACGAGTGGATGGTCAACTGGAAAAAGCGCGGTTGGAAAACTGCCGCCAAAGAGCCGGTAAAAAACGCCGACCTGTGGCAGTTGCTGGATGAGCAGTGCAACCGCCACAACATCACCTGGAAGTGGGTACGCGGGCATATCGGTCACCCAGGCAACGAGCGGGCCGACCAGTTGGCCAATCGCGGCGTGGATGAAGTGCGCGGTTACAAACAGAGCTGACCGTCAGTCACACCGCAGCGGCCATTCGAGCTGCTGCTTCACGCCTCGCATCGCGCGGGGCGAATCCACCAGCACCGCATCGATTTTACGGCACGCCGCCGCTCGATAATCATCTTGGGTGTTAATGCCAATCGCCAGGATATGTACCTTGCCCCTGGACTGGAAACAGTCGATGGCAGGCCTTGTCCATAGCTTGGCATTCACCGGTGAGCGTGCTTCCCCAAGGGTGAAGGTTTCCACCAGCTCGGCCTTGCGCTGATACTCAAACGCCACCCAACTTCCCGCTTCGGGGGCGGGCTGGCAGTTGTGGGCCAGGGCGACGTTGGCCAAGCGGTCGCGTGTTCGGTCCCTGGATTCGAACAGGCGGGCCTGGGGGTACTGGGCAAACGCGTGTTGATAGCTGGCGTCCGTGGAGTAGATCAACACCCGGCCCCACGCATGGTTTTGCTCCAGTACCTGGGCCACGGCCCTGGCCTGGGTGTCGGCGGGCAGGGCTTTCATATCGAGGATGATCGGCGTGGTAGCCGGGATTACGGTCAACGCTTGCTGCAATGAAGGCAGCGGCACGGGACGGGTACGGTAGGGGTAGGTCACCTGGCCATTGGCCCCGTCCTGCTTGAATTGCCAGCCGGCATTGAGCTGTTGCAACTGGGCCAGGGTTTTTCCGGCCACGGCGCCGGTGCCGTCGGTATTGGCGCTCAGGTCTGTCGGTCGATACAACACCGGTACCTGGTCCAGGCTCAACTGCACCGTGAGCCATAGCACATCCACGTTATTGGCCAAGGCCTGGTCGATAGCCAGCAAGGTATTTTCCGGGAAGTCCGCCGTGCCCCCGCGATGGGCGACGATCTGCGGCAGTTGACCAGTGGCGGCGGGCGGGGATGCGCAACCTGCCAAAAGAAGGCTGGTGACCAGCAGTACAACGGGATATCGGGTATCAATCATGGGTGTTTGCGTTCATCTATCACAGAATCAGGATCGCACCGGCGAGTTGCTCGTCAGTATCGCGTAAATCCGGCAGGGTGCGGCGAATATGCTGCAATGCCGATTCCAACTGAACGCCGCGTACCTTGCCCTGGCTGGCGACAAACGCTGCCGCATCGTCCTTTGCCGCCAGTACGACCTTGTCATCCTTGAAGCTGCTGCTGGTGCCTTTGGTGGCACTCATCGAGAGGCTGACCAAGGCGTCGGTGGTCATCACAAAGCTGGTGGCCTGGGCAGTGGCGGCGCCGATCAGGCACAGGGCGAGCAGGTGTTTTGGCTTGAGCATGGGCTGGTTTTTACGCATAGAAAGGAGCGGCGCAGGCTAACAAGGGCGGTGCAGGCAAACTGCGCAAGCTTTGCTAAACCTTGTAAAAAACTGTTGGACCAGGGTGCACGGTGGCTGTCCATGGGGCGCTTGGGTTATAGAGCGTGCTAATATCCCGGCCCTTGAAATACACACACCGTTGAGAGCTGAACCCTGATGGCCATCCGATCCGTTGTACTCGATACCGAAACCACCGGCATGCCGGTGACCGATGGTCACCGGATCATTGAAATCGGCTGTGTCGAACTGATGGGCCGTCGCCTCACCGGTCGGCATTTCCACGTGTACCTGCAGCCGGACCGGGAAAGTGACGAAGGCGCCATTGGCGTCCACGGCATCACCAACGAATTCCTGGTGGGCAAGCCGCGCTTTGCGGAAGTCGCCGATGAGTTTTTCGAGTTCATCAATGGCGCGCAGTTGATCATCCATAACGCGGCGTTCGACGTTGGCTTCATCAACAACGAATTCGCCCTGATGGGCCAGACGGATCGGGCCGACATCACCCGTCACTGCTCGATCCTCGACACCCTGATGATGGCCCGTGAGCGCCACCCGGGCCAGCGCAACAGCCTCGATGCCTTGTGCAAACGCTATGGCGTCGACAACTCTGGCCGTGAACTGCACGGCGCCTTGCTCGACTCCGAGATCCTCGCGGACGTCTACCTGACCATGACCGGCGGGCAGACCAGCCTGTCCCTGGCTGGCAACGCCTCCGACGGTAACGGTTCGGCCGAGGGTTCGGGCAACCGGCCTTCGGAAATCCGCCGTCTTCCGGCAGATCGAAAGCCCACCACCATCATCCGTGCCAGCGAGCAGGACATGGCCGAGCACGCGTCACGCCTGGAAGCCATCGCCAAATCGGCGGGTGCGCCAGCCTTGTGGACCCAGTTGACCCAACACTGAGTCGGGCTCATCACGGCCTGAAAGTGTGGGAGCGGGCTTGCCCGCGATGGCGGTGGATCAGTAACGAATGCGCTGACTGTCACACCGCAATCGCGGGCAAGCCCGCTCCCACAAAAACTTTATCTCCATTCGCCACATTCGCTCCCAGCTTCTACCCTGAGTACATCGCCCTCAGGACGCCAAGCCCTCATGTACAAAGACCTGAAGTTCCCGATCCTGATCGTGCACCGCGACATCAAGGCCGACACCGTCGCCGGTGATCGGGTCCGGGGTATCGCCCGGGAGTTGGAGCAAGAGGGTTTCAGCATCTTTTCCGCTGTGGACTATGCCGAAGGCCGGCTGGTGGCGTCGACCCATCATGGCCTGGCGTGCATGCTGATCGCCGCTGAAGGCGCCGGGGAAAATACCCATCTGCTGCAAAATATGGTGGAGCTGATCCGACTGGCACGCCTGCGCGCGCCCAACCTGCCGATCTTTGCCCTGGGCGAGCAAGTCACCCTGGAAAATGCCCCGGCCGATGCCATGAGCGAGCTCAACCAACTGCGCGGCATTCTCTACCTGTTCGAGGACACGGTGCCGTTCCTTGCCCGGCAGGTGGCCCGGGCGGCGCGCACTTACCTCGATGGCCTGTTGCCGCCATTCTTCAAGGCCCTGGTGCAACACACAGCCGACTCCAATTACTCCTGGCATACCCCCGGCCACGGTGGCGGCGTGGCCTATCGCAAAAGCCCGGTGGGGCAGGCGTTTCATCAGTTCTTTGGGGAAAATACCCTGCGTTCGGACCTGTCGGTGTCAGTGCCGGAACTGGGCTCCCTGCTGGATCACACCGGGCCCCTGGCCGAAGCCGAAGCCCGCGCGGCGCGCAACTTTGGCGCCGACCACACATTCTTTGTGATCAACGGCACCTCCACCGCCAACAAGATCGTCTGGCACTCCATGGTCGGGCGCGATGACCTGGTGCTGGTGGACCGCAATTGCCATAAGTCGGTGCTGCATTCGATCATCATGACCGGCGCGATCCCCCTGTACTTGTGCCCGGAGCGCAATGAACTGGGGATTATCGGTCCGATCCCGCTGACCGAGTTCAGCCGCGAATCGATTCGCGCAAAGATCGAGGCCAGCCCCTTGACCCGCGGTCGCGAGCCCAAGGTCAAGCTGGCGGTGGTGACCAACTCGACCTACGACGGCCTGTGTTACAACGCCGAGCTGATCAAGCAGCAATTGGGCAACAGCGTCGAAGTCCTGCACTTTGACGAGGCCTGGTACGCCTACGCGGCCTTCCACGAGTTTTTCGCCGGGCGCTATGGCATGGGTACCTCGCGCACGCCCGACAGCCCGCTGGTGTTCACCACGCACTCGACCCACAAGTTGCTGGCGGCGTTCAGCCAGGCGTCGATGATCCATGTGCAGGACGGCGGGGCGCGGCAATTGGATCGTGATCGTTTCAATGAGGCGTTCATGATGCATATCTCTACCTCGCCGCAGTACAGCATCATCGCCTCGCTGGATGTGGCGTCGGCCATGATGGAAGGGCCCGCCGGGCGTTCGCTGCTTCAGGAAATGTTCGATGAGGCCCTGAGCTTTCGCCGGGCCCTGGCCAATTTGCGCCAGCACATCGCCGCCGATGATTGGTGGTTTTCCATCTGGCAACCGCCCTCGGTGGTCGGTATCGACCGGGTTGCGACCGCTGACTGGTTGTTGCAGCCGGAGGCCGACTGGCATGGCTTTGGGGATATCGCCGAAGACTATGTGTTGCTCGACCCGATCAAGGTCACCCTGGTCATGCCCGGCTTGACGGCGGGTGGCGCCTTGAGTGACTGCGGCATTCCGGCAGCGGTAGTCAGTAAATTCCTCTGGGAGCGTGGCCTGGTGGTGGAAAAAACCGGGTTGTATTCGTTCCTGGTGTTGTTCTCCATGGGCATTACCAAAGGTAAGTGGAGTACTCTGCTCACCGAGTTGCTGGAGTTCAAGCGCAGTTACGACGCCAATATCAGCCTGGCCAGTTGCCTGCCATCGGTGTTCCAGCAAGGCCCGGCACGCTATCAGGGCATGGGCTTGCAGGATTTGTGCGACCAATTGCACGGCTGCTATCGCAGCAACGCCACGGCCAAGCACCTCAAGCGCATGTACACGGTGTTACCGGAAATCGCCATGAAGCCGGCCGATGCCTATGACCAGTTGGTGCGCGGTGAAGTCGAGGCCGTGTCCATCGATGCCTTGCCAGGGCGTATCGCAGCCGTGATGCTGGTGCCTTATCCGCCAGGCATTCCGCTGATCATGCCGGGGGAGCGCTTTACCGAGTCGACGCGATCGATCATTGACTACCTGGCCTTTGCCCGGGAGTTCGATAGCAGTTTCCCAGGGTTTGTCGCCGATGTGCATGGCTTACAACACGAAGACGACGGCAACGGTCGTTGTTACACCGTCGATTGCATCAAGTGTTAAGGATGGTTATGCAAGCTGTAATGAATCCGAAGTACCCGGGGCTCAGTGTACGAGTCGCCGACGAGGGATTTGACGCCTACGTATGGGGCAATGATTTCAGCTTCGAGGTGTGCGTGTATGGCACGCCCGAACTGGGCAAGCCTGTCGATCAGTGGGCGGTGGAGCAGATTTTGCCGTACCGCAAATGCTACGGCATCGACCCCGAGGAGTTCGCCAGCTACCGCAATGCCAGCGACAGCGCGGTATTCATGGCGTACCTGGATGATCGACCGGTGGGCCATATCGTCGTCAGTACCAATTGGAACGGTTATGCCCATGTCGATGAGTTGGCGGTGGTGCTCCCAGCCCGCCGGCATGGCGTGGCCAAGGCCCTGCTTGATGTGGCGCAGTTCTGGAGCCGCAAGAAAAACCTGCCGGGGATGATGCTGGAGACCCAGAACAATAACCTGGGAGCGTGCCGATTGTATGAACGCAGCGGCTACGTCATGGGCGGTATCGACCACCTGCGTTATCGCGGGATTGATCCACAGACGCGGGAGGTGGCGATTTTCTGGTATCGCTTGTTCAGCTGACACTCAAGACAGCAGGTCTTGGGCCTTCTGCGTGACAATCTCCAGCAATGCATTCAGCGCCGGGCTCGGGCTGCTGTCCCTGACCGTCAACCCATACAGGCTCACCAGGATCGGCGGTGACAGCGGGCAGGTATCCAGCCCCGCCTCCCGCGCGCCGCTGGCAGTGAACGGGTCGACCACCGCCAGCCCTTCGCCGGCCTCGACCATGCTGCGCATCATCTGGTAGGTCTGCACCCGTGTCTGGATCACTGGCAACGGCCGCAGCGCTTGCAACTTACTGTCCAGCAACTGGCTCAGCGGGTCCTGGCCCTCCAGGCCGATCATCGACTGGCCGGCCAGTTCTTGCAGGGCGATGTATTTCTGCCGTGGCTTGAGCCAGCCATGGGGCGCCAGCAGTTGCAGCTTGCCCTGGGCCAGCACGGTGCTGGTGATTTGCGGGTGTTCGGGGTCATGCAGGCTCAGGCCCAGGTCGGCCTCATGCAGCAACAGGCTCTTGACGATGTCACGGGTCGGTTGGCTGGAAAGGTTGCAGGGCGTGTCCTGGAAGCGGCGGCGCAACAACGCGATGCTTTGCGGCAGCAGTTGGTTGGCCAAGGGCGGCGTACACAGCGTGCGCAACGGCGGGGCGTGATGGTGCTTGAGGCTGCTGGCCAGGCGCTGTATCGGTTCCAGGGCCTCGTAGAGGTGGACGATCTGTGCCTGCATGGCCACGGTTTCACGGGTGGCCTGCAACCGTCCGCGGACGCTGGCGAACAGCATGAAGCCCAGTTGCTGTTCAGCGTCCTTGAGGGTGGCGTCCACATCGGCCACAGCCAATTGCAACCATTCGGCGGCGGTGCCGAGGTGTCCGGTCTGCAAAATGGCTTGAATCACTTCGATATGACGTAAACGCATGCATGAAGTCCATGTTCAGCAGGTAAGGGATTCACCGAGTGAATCCTAACCCAACTCCGTTCATATGACTTCTGCCTGGAGGCACAGCCTTATCAAACAGGCGTGTTTTCGGGTTCGCGGGTCAGGGAGATCTGCGACTGAACCAGGACGAAGGTGTTGTCATCAACTTTGTTGACCCGGTCACCAATCGCCAGTTTGTAGGAGATTACAGGTTCTGAACCACCGTCCGACGGAGTGGAGTCCTGGAATTCATGCACGGAATAAACGCGGCCTTCCGCGTCACGAGCATGGAATTGTCCGACAAGTACTGCTGCCATCTGTTTAGAACCTCTGGAGAAAACACCGATTTGCGGTTCTGTAGACCGTCTTTAACGCGGGTAGTTTACCTACATAGAAAAAATACTATTCGTTGATATTCCGCTTATTTTTCCTACAAACAAAAACATCCGCCGATTGGCTACTACCTGCTGGTGATCGCCCGGCGAAGGCTCTATAACTACAAATTCCCTTAGTCAGATGTCAGGAAGGCCCCATGAGCAAGGTCTACACGATTGCCGTACTGGTCGGCAGCTTGAGAAAAGAGTCGATCAACCGCAAGGTCGCCCAGGCATTGGCGCAGTTGGCGCCGGCCAACCTCAAGCTCAGCATCGTCGAACTTGGCGAATTGCCGCTCTACAACGAAGACCTTGATAGCGCAACGCCGCCTGCGGCCTACACCACGTTCCGCCAGCAGGTGGCGGCGGCCGATGGGGTGCTGTTCGTCACTCCTGAATACAACCGTTCGGTGCCGGCGGCCTTGAAAAATGCCATTGATGTAGGCTCGCGCCCATACGGCAAGAGCGTCTGGAGCGGCAAGCCAGGTGCGGTCATCAGCGTTTCGCCGGGGGCGATTGGTGGCTTTGGTGCCAACCATCATTTGCGCCAGTCCCTGGTGTTTCTGGATGTGCCGTGCATGCAGCAGCCGGAAGCCTACCTGGGTGGCGCGGGCAGTGCGTTTGATGAGTCGGGCAAGCTGTCGGAGAAAACCCAGCCGTTCCTGCAGGCGTTCATCGATGCCTACGGTCGCTGGGTCGCCAAGCAGAAGGGCTGAGCAGATCTGCCCGTTGCCTGCTAGGCCGGTTTCGCCCTCGCGCCCATGGCCCTTGCGGCGCGCATAAAAAAGCCCCGAAACCTGCGAGCCAGGTTTCGGGGCTTTTTGTTTCGCATCAGGGTCTAGCGACGACGGAATAGCGGCAACGGTTCATCCGTAGCCGCCTGGTACGTCACCGAGAAGTCCTTGAGGCTTTCCAGCGCTTCATACGGGTCTTTGTCGGCGCGCAAGGCGTAGGCGTCAAACCCGCAGCGGTGCAGGTAGAACAGCTGGTCGCGCAGCACATCGCCAATCGCCCGCAGTTCGCCCTTGTAGCCATAACGGTCACGCAGCAGGCGCGCGTTGGAGTAGTTGCGCCCGTCGGTGAAGGCCGGGAAGTTCAGGGCGATGACCTGGAAGTGTTCCACGTCGGCGCCAATCTCTTCGGCTTCTTCATCGGCGTCCAGCCACACGCCCAGGCCACCATCACGGGCCTTGAGGGCGTGCCCGTGTTCACGCCACAAGGCCAGCGGCACGATCAGGTCGTCACAGTTGGAGATGCCATCGAACGACGCATCCTTGGGCAGCAGGTGCCAGGTTTCGTCGACGACTTGGTTGTTCTTAATGATTCGCTGCATAGACGCGCTCCTTGAACAGGTCAATGCCGATGCGCTGGTAGGTGTCGATGAAGCGCTCATCTTCGGTGCGCTGCTCGACGTAGACGTCGATCAGCTTGCCGATCACCTCGGGCATGGCTTCCTGGGCGAAGGATGGGCCGAGGATCTTGCCCAGGCTCGCATCGCGGCTGGCGCTGCCACCCAGGGACACTTGGTAGAATTCTTCGCCTTTCTTGTCCACCCCGAGGATGCCGATGTGGCCGACGTGGTGGTGGCCACAGGCGTTCATGCAGCCGGAGATGTTCAAGTCCAGCTCGCCAATGTCGAACAGGTAGTCCAGGTCGTCGAAACGGCGCTGGATCGATTCGGCAATGGGAATTGACTTGGCGTTGGCCAGGGAGCAGAAGTCGCCACCCGGGCAGCAGATGATATCGGTCAGCAGGCCGATGTTCGGCGTGGCGAAACCACCTTCGCGCAGCTCGCCCCACAGGGTGAACAATTGGCTCTGTTCAACGTCCGCAAGGATGATGTTCTGCTCGTGGGAGGTGCGCAGTTGGCCAAAGCTGTAGCGGTCGGCCAGGTCGGCAACGGCGTCCAGTTGCTTGTCGGTGATATCGCCAGGCGCTACCCCGGTCGGTTTGAGCGACAGGGTCACTGCGACATACCCCGGCTGCTTGTGCGCCAGGGTGTTGCGCGTGCGCCAGCGGGCAAAGCCTGGGTGCTGCTGGTCGAGCGCCGCCAGTTCGGCAGCCTGGTTGCCCAGGGCCTTGTAGTGCGGATCGACGAAGTGCTTGGCCACCCGATGCACTTCGGCTTCGGTCAGAGTGGTCTGGCCGCCGCGCAGGTGTTCCATCTCGGCGTCGACCTTCTGGGCAAATACCTCGGGGGTGAGGGCCTTGACCAGGATCTTGATGCGCGCCTTGTACTTGTTGTCACGGCGGCCATAGCGGTTGTACACACGCAGGATGGCGTCGAGGTAGCTCAACAGGTCTTGCCAAGGCAAAAATTCATTGATGAACGCGCCGACCACCGGGGTACGCCCCAGGCCGCCACCCACCAGGACGCGGAAGCCCAGTTCGCCTGCGGCGTTGTACACCGGCTCCAGGCCGATGTCGTGGACTTCGATCGCGGCGCGGTCAGACGTCGAGCCATTGATGGCGATCTTGAATTTACGCGGCAGGTAGGCAAATTCCGGGTGGAACGTGGTCCACTGACGAACAATCTCGCACCAGGGGCGCGGGTCGATCACTTCATCGGCGGCCACGCCAGCGAACTGGTCGGTGGTCACGTTGCGCAGGCAGTTACCGCTGGTCTGAATGGCGTGCATCTGCACGGTGGCCAGTTCAGCCAGGATGTCCGGCACGTCTTCCAGGGCCGGCCAGTTGAACTGCACGTTCTGGCGGGTGCTGATATGGGCGTAGCCCTTGTCGAAGTCACGGGCGATCTTGGCCATCATGCGCGTCTGGCGCGAAGTCAGTTGGCCGTAAGGCACGGCCACCCGCAGCATCGGCGCAAAGCGCTGAACGTAAAGGCCATTTTGCAGGCGCAGAGGGCGGAACTCTTCTTCGCTCAGTTCACCTGCCAGATAGCGTCGGGTCTGATCACGGAACTGCTTGACGCGGTCCTCGATGATGCGCTGATCGTATTCGTCGTATACGTACATATAGGTCCTGTTCTCGGCAAATCTGCGCGCACGGCCGCGCACTCCCAACGGAGCCGGCGCACGATACCAGCTTGCGTTTATGCGCAAAAGTGATGTTTTAGTATATGCAAAGAACCAAATCGACTAATGAGAACGGTTATCGCGATACCCACATTTGTCATGCGGGCAATCATCGACTTTACTGTGGACGAGTCTTAGTGCAATCAGCCATAAAACCGACAAGAGGCGATGCGATGAGCAATCCAACCAAAGCCCGTAAACCCGACAGTACCGTGGACGCCTGGGCGATTCTGTTCCTGATTATCCTGGTGGTTTCCACCGCCGTGTTCTGGGTCAGCCATCAGTAAAGGGAACTGATCGCCACCAAACTGTCCGATCTGCCGTTAAATAGCCAAGATCAAAAGGCTTATTGCCACTATTATGATCTGTCAATTTCCGGGGTTCGGGCAGTAATGTTGAAGGTTCTCTGCGGGTGCTTGTGGTGGGTGGGGATGGCGTTCGGGACGATGGCCCATGCAACGTCGGTGGTGTTTCTCAACCCAGGTCTGTCCACTGAAACCTTCTGGATCAGCTATGCGCAATTCATGCAGGCCGCGGCCAAGGACCTCGGCCTGGATTTACGCGTGCGTTATTCCGAGCGTGATCCGCAAAACACCCTGTTGCAGGCTCGCGAAGCGTTGCAAGGCCCGCAGCGCCCGGATTACCTGGTGCTGGTCAACGAGCAGTACATCGCCCCGCAGATCCTGCGCATGGCCCAGGGTAGCCAGGTCAAGCTACTGTTGGTCAATAACGCCCTGACCCCGAACCAGATGCAACTGCTGGACGCCGGGAAGTACCCGAACTGGATGGGCAGCCTCACGACCAACGACGAGGAGGGCGGGTACCTGATGCTCAAGGAGCTGCTGCGTCAACATGGCCCTGTGCCGTCCGGTGGCACCCTTGAGTTGCTGGCGTTTTCCGGCGCCAAGTACACACCGACCTCTCAGGCGCGCGAGCAGGGCTTGCAGCGGGCCTTGCGCGAACACCCCGAAGTGCATCTGCGCCAGTTGGTGTATGGCGAATGGAGCCGCCAGCGCGCATTCGAGCAGGCGACCCAGATGTTCAAGCGCTACCCCCGGGCTACCCTGGTCTGGTCGGCCAATGATGAAATGGCCCTCGGCGCCATGCAGGCCTTGAATGGCAGTGGCCGTGCACCCGGCAAGGACGTGTTGTTCAGCGCGATCAACAGCTCTCCCGATGTCCTCCAGGCGCGGCTGCAAGGGCGGATCAGTGCGCTGGTGGCCGGGCACTTTACGGTCGGTGGCTGGGCCATGGTGCTGCTGCACGACGATGCCGTGGGCGTGGACATCCAAAGCCATGGCGGGCGCGAGCGCCAGGTGAAACTGTTCCAACTGATTGACGGGCCACAGGCCCAGCGCTTGCTGGACCTGCGTAACCACGAGGGCGACGGTGTGGATTTTCGTGCACTGTCGGCCCAGGGCAAGCCTGCGGCCTACCAATACCCCTTCAGCATGCAGTTGCTGTTGAAGTGACCGGGCCTAGACCCCGGCCAGATGCAGCACCAGCTTGACGATGGCAAAGAGCGCCAGGGCAAATACGGCGGTAAACAAAATGCCCAGCACGACAAAATGGCTGGGCTTGCCATGGGTAAAATCCCGCGCGCGGTTCTTCCCGCTCTGCACGCCAAATGCAGCAGCCATCACGCTATGAAGCATCTGCCAGAAGGTCGGCGGTTTGTTGTTCGGGTCGTCCATGAGTCCTCCTGCGAGGTCTGGGGGGAGTTGCTGCTCCCAACAGGATAGACGTAGTTACCGCGATTGGCCGTGACCCCCATGGTGTGCTGGGCCTCCTTTTCCCGGAGCCGCATCATGACCGACTTGCCCCCATTGCCGGCAACGCCCAGCATCCATCGCCCGTTATTGATCAGCGCCACGCCGCAATGGTTGATCGATAGCACAACCTCACGCCGCATGGCCCTCAAGCACAACCACAGCCCGCTGCCGCCAGCCTATTGGCATGCGACACCCGAGCAGCGCGAGCTATTGCACGACTGTTTTATCGCAAGTTTTACCGCCCAGACGGCTCTGGACCAAAGCCTGTCTGCCTTGCAGGACATCGACACGTTTGCCAGGCCGCTGCTGCTCCAGGCGCTCAAGGAGCAGTACGACGTTACCTTGGCCCCCCACGTCGCCACTTGGCTGAGCCTGCGAAAGGCCCTGCACATCACCGATCTGAACCTTGAAGCGCGAACCTACGACTTTTTGCAGCTGGAGCTGCTGCAGGCAGCGCTGCACAACTTCGAAGAGTCCGAGTCCGCAGAGGGGGCCTTTCATTCATCGTCGGGTTTTCGCTGGCAGGTGTCATCGCCTGGCGCCGCCGTCGCCCCGTTGCTGCCGGTCCGATTGGGGAGCCTCACGGTCTATCAGTTCATAGGGCTGTGCCGCCGCCTTGATCTGGGCGGGCAGTACCAGGCCTACCTCGCGGACTTTTTTTCCACCCACGAAACCACCCTGCGCCAACAATTCATTGCCAGCCAAAAGGCCGCGATGCGGGCGGCGGCCGAGTTGGCCCTGTTGCACGAGGACATTACCCAAGACGATTACCGCATGGTGCTATCGGTGATCGCCGGCGAACGCGCGCCGCAGATGGGGGGGCAACCGGTATGGCTCTGCGACCTGGGCTTGATGAAGTTGCGCATGACCGGTTGCGTGCTGTTTCTGGCCTTCGATGATGAGCATGTCGATTCGCCAATCCTGTATATCCCCCAGGACCCATACCAGCCTCTTAAGCGCTATACCAATCATGCGCAACTGCTGGCGACCTTGAAGCAACGCTTCAGCACGCCAGGCTCAGCCTCGACCCGTGTGGAGCGCCCCACGGCCTATCAGGCTTTTTTCAGTCAGTTCGTCGAGTATGCCGAGCGCCCGCATTACTTCAGTCAGTTCACCGAGGATGCGCCAGACGCCACCCTGCGCGAGAAAATCGGCACGAACTTCCCCGGCATCGGCCAGTTCTATGAACTGCTCAGCCAGGTAACCCCGTTCAAACTGAAGAATTTTCCGCCCTTGCCCCTGGCCCCGCAGGTGCCCAACCCGGACCCCTATTTGGCGCCCGTGGCGCTGGCTTTCAAAAACCAGGTATTTGGTAGCGACAAAGTCGACCTGTGGACCTACCTGTATGAGCGGCACCAGGACAAGTGCCTCGCCGATGCCGCCGGCCATGCCGTGCCCACCGCAGATGTCGACGCCGGGGTGCGAACGCGCAAACTGGCCATGCTGCTCAACATCGGGATGTTCGGCTTGAGTGCGCTGGTGGGGTTTGTGCCAGTGCTAGGGGAGCTGATGATGGCCGTGATGGCTGAGCAGTTGTTGAAAGAGGTGTTCGAGGCTTCGCAGCAGTGGGCCGAGGGCGATCGCAGGGCGGCCAGGGCGCACTTGATCGACCTGGCGCAAAACCTTGCGTTGCTTGGCGTGACTGCGGTGGGCGGCAAGGCCCTGAGCGCGTTGAGGCATGAGCCGGTTATCGAAGGCCTGGTCCCGGTGAAGCTACCGGATGGCCGGGTCCGCTTATGGAAGCCCGACCTGGGCGCGTACCCAAGTGAAGCCGCCCTGGCGCCCGGCAGTCAGGCCAATGCCCTGGGGCAGTACGAGGTCGATGGCAAACTCCATGTGCAGATCGATAACGTGCTCTACGAAAAGACCTTTGACCCGCAGCTCAAGCAATGGCGGATAAAACACCCGCGCGATCCGCTGGCGTACCAGCCGCTCCTCGAACACAACGGGGCCGGGGCGTGGCGGCATAGCCATGAGCGCCCCCTGACCTGGGACCGCCTGACCCTGCTGCGGCGATTGGGGCCGATTACCGAGGGTTTCTCGGATGAAACCTTGAGGGTGGTTGGCAACGTCAGCGGTGTGCACGACGATCTGCTGCGCAAAGTGCATCTGGACGGTTTGCCGGTGCCCGCCGTGCTGGCCGATACCCTGGAGCGGTTCAGGGCCGACCAGGACGTTGGCGAATTGATCGAGCGCCTGCGCCGCGGCACCGGCCTGCAGGACCGCCATGAGTATGCCTTGCCCCTCACCGTGGAAATGCCCGGCTGGCCTCCCGGGCGGGTGCTGGAGGTATTTGAGGCAGTCGCCATCGTTGAGCGCAGCCAGCCGGTATCGACCAGGCTGGGCGAGGAGCAGGCCTGGCGCCTGTTGGGCACGCCACAGCGTGGCGACCCACTTGGGGTGCCCGTGACTGATGAGTGGGACGGCGCGCGCCTGGAGCCGACAGGGCGCTCGGTTTGCTATGGCAGCCCGTTGTCGTTGGATGATAGTCGTCCGACCCTGAAAATCAGCCGCGCCGATGTGCAGCAAGGCAGGCTCGCCCAGGTGGTTATGAGCGGCCTTGACGAGCAGGAAATCACCGCTTTGCTGGGCAGCGGCAAGCCCAGGGAACAAGCCTTCAATGAGCGCCTGGCGGACTATGCCCTGCAACGGCAGACGGCGCTGTTCGACGCCCGGCTACAGGGCAATGGCGCGCCCATGAGCGACGGCAGGCCACTGCAGCGACGGTTTCCCGCGCTGTCCAGGCGTGCTCTCGACGAGTTGCTCAACCGCGCCAGTCCACAGGAATTCAGGCGCCTGCAAGACAGTGGGCATGTCAGCGCGCGGCTCGACCACCAGGCCCGTATCAGTTTGCAGCAGGCGCGCTTGAGCCGGGCGCTCAGCGGCCTGCACCGTGACCGGCTGGCCAATGCCGACAGCGACCGACTCGCCTTGCAGGGCCTCGCGCGCCTGCCCGGATGGCCCTCAGGTGTGCGCCTTGAGATGCGTTTGGAGGGCATTCACGGCCCTTTGCTGGACAGCATTGGCCCGGAGCACGCTGTTGTGCGCCGATACCTGGTCAGCAGCGGCGAGGGCTTCCAGGCCTTTGATGCAGGCGCCCGCGCACTCAATAGCGCGCCTGCCCATGGACGCAATCTTTTCCAGTCGATCATCGACGCGTTGCCCGATGAGGCGTGCAGGTCGTTGGGGCTGACTGGCCAGGCCGCAGATTTGCAGCAGGTGCTGGCGACCTATGCCAGTGGGCAGCGCGAGCTCATCGCCCGGGACATCCTCAAGCTGCGCACGCCGCGCTCTAGGCCTGCCTGGCGCCTGTCGAGCGGGCGCCTGGGGTATGAGCTGTCGGGAAGGGGCGGGCTGTTCGCCATGGACGACGCGTTGATCGCCCATGCCCGTAGCGTGTATCCGAATATCAGCGAGTCCGAGGCTCAGGCGCTGATAGCTGCGCGCCGACGCGACGGCGAGAGCAATGCGCAAATCTGGCGGTTGTTTGCCAACCGCCAGCGCGAATTGACGGCCTTGCGCGCGACCCTTGAGCAGTGGGCGGGGGCATATGAGAGTCGCCAGCGCACGGTTGACGACCTCATCGATTGCTGGCGCCAGGGCTTTGATCGGGACAGTCCGGCCGATAGCACTCTGAGTCTACGAGGGGAGCAGGCGCTGCCCGAGTGGCACGCCGACTTTTCCCATGTCCGCACCCTGAACCTCACCGGGAGCAGATTTCTTGCCCAGGAATCCAGCCGCTTACTGCGGCCGTTTCCCAACGTGCGGCATTTGCAACTGGATGTGCGTCCCGAGCACCTCGACGCGCTGACAGAGCATTTGGCGAGTGCTCCCAGCATCACCCAACTGTCGCTTAGCGGCCCGTCGCTCACTTATTCAGCACAAGTGCTGCGCCCGCTTGAACGCATGCCTGAACTGCGCCAGTTATCCCTGGCCGGCAACCTGCAAACCCTGGATGTCCGCGGGTTGAGCGCGTTGCGCCGTTTAACCGTGTCCGGGCTCTTGGAAACCTGGCCGCAAGGCTGTCTGGAACTTGAGCACCTGGAGTTTCTGGATGTGGCCCAGACTCCGTTGCGCTCCTTGCCTGCGCCACTGTTTACCGGGCATCAACGCTTGTGGCGCGGCCTGCATATGAACTGGTCGGCCTTTGAGCCTGAGGAGTTCATGCGGGTATATGCGTACCTGCATGACAACCCGGCCCATCTGGTCGAAGAGCTGCGGCTGGTCCAGGCCTACTGCGAAGGCGCCCTGGGCAGCCTGCAGTCCGGTGGCCCGGGTTTTGTCGAGCGTGTCTTGGCCAGTTTCAAAACGCGCGGGCTGACTTCCCGCCAGCGTCTGGAGAGCGTCAACAGTGTGCGCGAAGAACACCGCCAGTTGGTCGATGACCTTGAGCAATGGTCTGATCGCGATTCAAACATTGGCAGGGTTGAGGTCGAGCGGCAGGTGGCATCGCAAAAACTCCTTGATTGCTGGCTCGAAGGCCTGGAGCCGCGCATTGTTGGCGAGGGCCAGGCGCCTGCTGGTGCCGCGATGCTGGACCTGTCAGGCGCCAACCTGATTGATTTGCCTAAGTTGCCCGCCGTGGGGTTTACCCATGTGCGCAGCCTGAACCTGAGTGACATAGGCGTGTCGCTGGAAGGCATCAATACCTGGCTTGGCCACTTCCCCCAACTCGACAGCCTCGGCCTGGCCCGCAACAATCTGACCGATCTGCCCTCGGCGCTGGGCCAATGCCCTTCATTGCGCCATCTGGACCTGTCCCATAACTGGCTGGTCATCACGGCCCCGACCCAGGCGGGTTTGAGCCGGTTGACCGGCCTGGTATCGCTGCGACTGCCCTACAACCCCATCAGCCGCCTGGACGTGAGTGCGCTGCGCGAACTGCGCAGCCTCGACCTGAGCCATAGCGCGCTCAGCGAGTGGCCCGAGGGTGTGCTTGCACTGCCGTTGCGCAGCCTGGACTTGAGCCACAGCGCCGTGACCTCGATCCCCGAGGCGGCGCTGCAAGGGCATGACTTCCTGCTGTCCAATACCGACTTGCGCGGCTGTCGCTTGAGTGCGACGGCCCGCGCAGAAGCCCGGGTGTTTGCGCGACGCTACGCCCGCGAGAATCCGGCCGCCCCGCTGGAAAGCCCCCTGGGCATCCCCCGCGAACTGCTGGCCCAGGGTATGACGGGGGGCGAGCCGGAGTATTTTTCCGAGGATGCGTTGCGCCGCCCCGATTTGCTGGCTGCGCTGCCGCCCACAACCGCCGAGCTGCTGCCCGCGGCGCGCCTGCAACGCCTGGACCCGGCACTGGACGCCACGCAAGCAGCGGCATATATCGAAGAGTTACGCGCCGACGGCCTGGAAACGGTGCAGATCCACGAGCGCCTGGCGCAATGGGAAGCGCAGTATGCGCAATGGGTGCCGCTGCTCAATGAGTGGATAGATGTGCATGGGTACCTGGACGGCGGCTGGATCAGCGCGTTGGACCGGCGGCGTGCAGCGGATCGGCTGCTGGAGAGCTGGCGCTACAGCCTGCGCGCCGGGTCTGTGGGGCCGGGAGTGAATGGGGTGGGGCGCCTGGATCTTTCCGGGCTGTCTATCGGCGATTTGCCGACGTTGCCTCAATATTTCGCCCACGTCAGCGAGCTGAGCCTGAACCGCGTGCGACTCACGGCCGAGGGCTCCAACGGCTTCCTGCGCGCCTTCAGCCATGTGCGCAGCTTGACGCTCAGCAACAATGGCTTGCGCGCGTTGCCCGAGGCACTCAGTGAGTTCCGCGCTCTGCGTCGGCTGGACCTGGGCCGCAATGAACTACAGAACGCGGCGCAGCTGCAGGCCAATCTGGCGCAGATGCCCGAGCTCGAATGGCTGGACCTGGGTGACAATATTCTCAGTGAGCTGGACGTAAGCGGCCTGCTGCGGCTCGACAGCCTGTACCTGCAACGCAACTTGCTGGACGACTGGCCGATGACAGTGCTCGAGTTGCCACGCCTGCGCACCCTGGACCTGAGTGACAACTGGATCGAGACCCTGCCGGATGAGGCGTTCGAGCCGCAACGTAATCTGTTGATGGCGGGGACCAACCTCTTGGGCAACCGCCTGGACCAGCCAAGCTGTGAACGCTTGCAGGAGTATCTGGCCCAGACCGGCAACGGCCTGGGGTTTTCCACCGAGCAGCTTGAAGTCATGCTTCTGGAGTATTGGGAGCGCGACGAACAAGGGGCTTTTGACTCACCTGACTACTCGCTGAACCACCCGGATATCGAGACGGCCCCGGTGCAAAAGGCCCAATGGTTTACTGACGTGCCAGCACACTCGTCAAAGCACCGGATCTGGGACGAACTCAGGGCCCAGGAAGGCAGCGTCGATTTTTTCTTCACCCTCTCGCAACTGCGCAATACCGAGGACTTCCTGGAGGCGCGTGCCGAACTGACACAGCGCGTGTGGAAGGTACTGGAAGCCATCAGCCAAAACCCGGCCATGCGCCGCGACCTGTTTGCCCGGGCGACGGCGATGATGCCGGACGTCACCTGCGGCGATGGGCGGATCCTGATGTTCAATGCCCTGGAAACCCGGGTCCTGGAGTTTGATGCGCTAAAAATCGCCGAGCGTGGGCAGGACGGTGCCACGCTGCTGAAATTCGCCCGTAGCATGCTCCGCCTGGAGGCCGTGGAAGGCATCGCCAAGGCTACTGTCGAGAGCCGTCCAGATATCGACCCGGCAGAGGTCCGCCTGGCGTTGCGCATTGGGCTGGCGGCGCGCCTGGAACTGCCCCGGCAACCCGCCGGCATGCTGTACAGCGAATTGTCGCAGGTGACGCCGGCCGACCTGGATCGTGCCTATGGGACGATTGTGCAAGGCGAAAGCGCAGTGGGCTATGAAGAAAGGCTGGTGGGCCTTGAGTATTGGCGCAACTATCTGAAGAAAAAATACGCCACGAACTTCGCAGCCCTGGCCCGCGAGCTGGAGCACAAGACCGACGCGCTGGATGCGCGCTACCCTGACAATGGTGCGGATTACCTGCGCGACTATGCCGTGCTGGGCACCTGGATCAAGGAGCAGCGCGCGGCGCTGGCGATCCGCCTTACCCAGCAGGAGCGCGCAGCACTCAACCTATAAGCACAGCCGCATGCCGCTCTACTGTAGGCGCGAACTTGCTCGTGAAAAACCCAAGGGCGCCGCGTCGCCCTTGTCAGCTCGCTTCTATAAAAAGCCGGTCAGTTGTCGTAACCCAGGTTCGGTGCCAGCCAGCGCTCGGTCACGGCCAGGTCCTGGTCTTTACGGGCGGTGTAGCTCGTCACCTGGTCCTTGTCGATCTTGCCCACGGCAAAGTACTGCGCCTGCGGGTGGGCGAAGTACCAGCCGCTGACCGCCGCCGCCGGGAACATCGCGTAGTGCTCGGTGAGGAACACGCCGCTGCGGCCCGCGTGCATCTCGCGAGCCTGGGGGTCGAGCAGTTGGAACAACTGGGCCTTCTCGGTGTGATCCGGGCACGCCGGGTAGCCGGGGGCAGGGCGGATACCGCTGTACTGCTCCTTGATCAGCGCCTCGTTGTCCAGCTCTTCATCCTTGGCATAGCCCCAGTAGTCTTTACGCACTTGCTGGTGCAGCCATTCGGCGCAGGCCTCGGCCAGGCGGTCGGCCAGGGCCTTGACCATGATCGAGTTGTAGTCGTCGCCCGCATCCTGGTAGGCCTTGGCCACTTCCTCGGCGCCGATGCCGGCGGTGGTGATAAAGCCACCGATGTAGTCGGTCACGCCGCTGTCCTTGGGCGCCACAAAGTCGGCCAGGGAGAAGTTCGGCTTGCCGTCAGTCTTGATGATCTGCTGGCGCAGGTGATGCAGCTTGGCAATCGGCTGGCCATCGTCGCCGTACAGCTCCAGGTCATCCTCCTGCACCTGGTTGGTCGGCCAGAAGCCGAACACCGCGCGGGCGCTGATGAGTTGTTCGTCGATCAGCTTCTTGAGCATTTCCTGGGCGTCGGCGTACAGCGCGGTGGCGGCTTCACCCACCACGTCATCGGTGAGGATGCGCGGGAACTTGCCGGCCAGGTCCCAGGAAATAAAGAACGGCGTCCAGTCGATATATTCGGCCAGTACCTTGAGGTCGATATTGTCCAGCACCTTGGCCCCGGTAAACTTAGGCTTGACCGGGGTGTAGGTGCTCCAGTCGAACTGTGGCTTCTTGGCGATGGCCGCCGCGTAGCTCAGGCGTTCGGTGCGGGCGCTGCGGTTGGAGGTGCGCTCGCGCACGTCGATGTATTCCAGGCGGGTCTTCTCGACAAACCCGGCCTTCAGCTCCTTGGACAGCAACTGCGTGGCCACGCCCACCGCACGTGAGGCGTCGGTCACGTAGATCACCGCGTCATTGCTGTACTTGGGCTCGATTTTCACCGCCGTGTGGGCCTTGGAGGTGGTAGCGCCACCGATCATCAGCGGCAGGTGGAAGTCCTGGCGCTGCATCTCGCGGGCCACGTGCACCATTTCATCCAGGGACGGGGTGATCAGCCCGGACAGGCCGATAATGTCGCACTTCTGCTCCTTGGCCACCTGCAGGATCTTCTCGGCGGGCACCATCACGCCCAGGTCGACGATGTCGTAGCCGTTGCATCCGAGCACCACGCCGACAATGTTCTTGCCGATATCGTGTACGTCGCCCTTGACCGTCGCCATGAGGATCTTGCCCTTGGCTTCCGGCTTGTCGCCTTTTTCCAGTTCGATAAACGGGATCAAGTGCGCCACGGCCTGCTTCATCACCCGTGCTGACTTCACCACCTGGGGCAGGAACATTTTACCGGCGCCAAACAGGTCGCCGACGATGTTCATGCCGGACATCAGCGGGCCTTCGATCACCTCGATCGGGCGCGCGAACGATTGCCGGGATTCTTCGGTGTCTTCGACGATATGGGTGGTAATGCCCTTGACCAGCGCATGTTCCAGGCGCTTGTTGACTTCCCAGCCACGCCACTCCTCGGTCTCGGCTTCCTTGACGCTGCCGTCGCCCTTGTACTTGTCGGCGATGGCGAGGAGGGCGTCGGTGCCGTCCGGCGTGCGGTTGAGCACCACGTCTTCCACGGCGTCACGCAGCTCGGCCGGGATCTGGTCGTAGATCTCCAGTTGGCCGGCGTTGACGATGCCCATGGTCAGGCCGTTGCGGATCGCATACAGCAGGAACACCGAGTGGATCGCCTCGCGCACCGGGTTGTTGCCCCGGAACGAGAACGACACGTTGGACACACCACCGGAGGTCAGCGCATACGGCAGCTCGTCGCGGATGTAGGCACAGGCGTTGATAAAGTCGACGGCGTAGTTGTTGTGCTCTTCGATGCCGGTGGCCACGGCGAAGATGTTCGGGTCGAAGATGATGTCTTCGGGGGGGAAGCCCACTTCATTGACCAGAATGTCGTAGGAGCGCTTGCAGATCTCTTTCTTGCGCGCCTCGGTGTCGGCCTGGCCGGCTTCGTCGAACGCCATTACCACCACCGCCGCGCCGTAGCGCTTGCACAGCTTGGCGTGGTGGATGAACTGCTCGACGCCTTCCTTCATGCTGATGGAGTTGACGATGCCCTTGCCCTGGATGCACTTGAGGCCGGCTTCGATCACTTCCCACTTGGAGGAGTCGATCATGATCGGCACGCGGGAGATATCCGGCTCGCCGGCAATCAGATTGAGGAAGGTCACCATGGCCTTCTTCGAATCGAGCATGCCCTCGTCCATGTTGATGTCGATCACCTGGGCGCCGGCTTCCACTTGCTGCAGGGCGACTTCCAGGGCTTCGGTGTAGTTGTCCTCGCGGATCAGCCGGGCGAACTTGGCGGAACCGGTGATGTTCGTGCGTTCGCCGACGTTGACGAACAACGACTGGCGATCGATGGTGAACGGCTCCAGGCCCGACAGGCGGCAGGCCTTGGGAATGTCCGGGATCTGGCGCGGCGCGTAGCCGGCCACGGCCTTGGCGATGGCCTCGATATGCCCCGGCGTGGTGCCGCAGCAGCCGCCGACGATATTGAGGAAGCCGCTTTGGGCGAACTCTTCGATGACCTTGGCGGTTTGCGCTGGCAACTCGTCGTACTCGCCGAACTCGTTGGGCAGGCCGGCGTTGGGGTGCGCGGAAACGTAGGTGTTGGCCTTGTTCGACAGTTCTTCCAGGTATGGCCGCAACTCACTGGCACCCAGGGCACAGTTCAAGCCCACGGAAATCGGCTTGGCGTGGCTGATGGAGTTCCAGAACGCTTCGGTGGTCTGGCCTGACAGGGTGCGCCCGGAGGCATCGGTGATGGTCCCGGAAATCATGATCGGCAACTCGACGCCGAGTTCTTCGTACACGCCCTGCACGGCGAAGATCGCGGCCTTGGCGTTGAGGGTGTCGAAGATGGTTTCGATGAGGATCATGTCCGCACCGCCTTCGATCAGGCCTTTGGTGGCTTCGGTGTAGTTCTCCACCAGTTCATCGAAGGTGACGTTGCGGTAGCCGGGGTTGTTCACGTCGGGCGACAGCGAGCAGGTGCGGCTGGTCGGGCCGAGTACGCCGGCGACGAAGCGCGGCTTGTCGGGGGTCTCGAGGGTCTTGGCGTCGGCGACCCGGCGGGCCAGGCGTGCGCCTTCCAGGTTCAACTCGTAGGCCAGGGCCTCCATGCCGTAGTCGGCCTGGGACACCTGGGTGGCGTTGAAGGTGTTGGTCTCGAGGATATCGGCACCGGCATCCAGGTACGCTTTCTCGATCCCGCCGATCACGTCCGGGCGGCTCAGGATCAACAGGTCATTGTTGCCCTTGACGTCGCTGGGCCAGTCGGCAAAGCGTTTGCCACGGTAATCCTCTTCCTCCAGCTTGTAGCTCTGGATCATCGTGCCCATACCGCCATCGAGGATCAGGATGCGTTCCTTGAGGGCTTGGTGGAGGGCTTGCAGGCGAGTGCTACGATCGGACATGGGACTACTCTAATCAGGCATTACGGAGGGCGTGGATCATAGCAAACCTGTGCGCTTTTAGAGCCTGCCTGGGTTTTGCATGAATATCGCTCATGTTGATAGCGGGCCGACATCGGTAGAATCGCGGCAATTTTTCAGCGCACGCATTGAATCGGGACCGGATACATGTCATTTCGCCTCATCACCAGCGCCGTCTTGGCACTGGTCGCCTGCCTAGCACAGGCCAACGGACCCGCCCCGGCGCTTTCCTATACCCGCGACATCCAACCGATTTTCACCGAGAAGTGCGTGGCCTGCCACGCCTGCTACGACTCCGCCTGCCAGCTCAACCTGGGCAGTGGCGAAGGCGCGGCACGCGGCGCGAGCAAAGTGCCGGTGTACGACGGCGAGCGCAGTCAGGCTGCGCAGCCGACCCGGCTGTTTTATGACGCCTTTGGCAAGGCCGCCTGGCAGCGCCAGGGGTTTGCCTCGGTACTGGATGCCCAGGGCAGCCAGGCGGCGCTGATGGCGCGCATGCTGGAACTGGGCCATAACACCCCATTGGCGCCCAATGCCAAGCTGCCCGATGAGATTGTGCTGGGCCTCAACCGCCAAAACATGTGCCCGCTGCCGGGGGAGTTCGACGCCTACGCCGGCGCGCACCCCAAGGAAGGCATGCCCCTGGCCGTCACCGGCCTGACCGACCAGCAATACCAGACCCTGCAACGCTGGCTGGCGTCCGGTGCGCCCATTGATGAGCAGGGCCTGGCGCCCAGCGCCCAGGAAGCCTTGCAGGTACAGCAATGGGAAAACCTGCTGAACCAGCCCGGCGCCCGGGAAAGCCTGGTGGCGCGTTGGTTATTCGAACACCTGTTCCTCGCCCATATCTATTTCGAGGGCGGTGAGCCGGGGCATTTTTTCCAGTGGGTACGCTCGCGTACGCCCAGCGGCCAGCCCATCGACCTGATCAACACCCGTCGCCCGAATGACGACCCCGGCACCCAGGTGTACTACCGCCTGTGGCCGGTGCAAGGGGTGATCGTGCACAAGACCCACATCACGTACCCGTTCAGTGCGGCGAAGATGGCGCGGATCAAGGCGCTGTTCTACAGCGGCGACTGGCAGGTAGTGGCGCTGCCCGGCTACGGCCCTGGCCGTCGGGCCAATCCGTTTGAAACGTTCGAGGCGATCCCGGCCAAGGCGCGCTACCAGTTCATGCTGGATAACGCCGAATACTTCGTGCGCACCTTCATTCGCGGGCCGGTGTGCCGTGGGCAGATTGCCACGGACGTGATCCGCGACAACTTCTGGACCCTGTTCCAGGACCCGGAACACGACCTGTACATCACCGATGCGCGTTATCGCGGCCAGGCCACGCCGTTGCTGGCGATGCCGGGGCAGAACGATGACGTGGGCAGTGTGTTGGGCCTATGGCTGGCCTATCGCGACAAACGCAATGAATATGAGGCCCTGCGTCGCGACAACTACGCCGACCTGCCGGCGCCAGGCTGGTCGAGCCTATGGGAGGGCAATAACAACGCGTTGCTGAGCATCTTCCGCCATTTCGACAGCGCTTCTGTGACCAAAGGCCTGATTGGCGAAGTGCCACAGACGCTGTGGTTGTTCGACTATCCGTTGCTGGAACGCACCTATTACCAGTTGGCGGTCAATTTCGACGTGTTTGGCAACGTCTCGCACCAAGCCCAGACCCGCCTGTATTTCGACCTGATCCGTAATGGCGCCGAACAGAACTTCCTGCGCCTGATGCCGGCGGACTCGCGCGATGGGTACCTCGATGACTGGTACCAGAACAGCGGCAAGGTCAAGCTGTGGCTGGACTATGAGGCCATCGACAACGACAAGCCCACCGGCCTGAAACTGGACCCGCAGGACCCCAAGCGCGACTTTGCCAACCAGTTGCTTGCCCGTTATGGCGATTTGAATGCCAGCCCGGATCCGATCAACCGTTGCATCAGCGCCTATTGCTCGCGTCCTGGTATCGACCCGCAACTGCGCGATGCCGAACAAACCCTCAGCCGCCTGACCTCCAGGCCGGCGGCCGGGCTCAAGGTGATCGAACAATTGCCGGAAGCCACTATGCTGCGCATCCAGACCCGCAGCGGCAAACGCGAGGTCTACAGCCTGCTGCGCAACCGTGCCCACAGTAACGTGGCGTTTATGCTGGGCGAGGCTTATCGCTATCAGCCGGGCCTGGATACCCTGACGATCTACCCGGGCGTGCTCAGCAGCTACCCCAACTTCATCTTCAACGTGCCGGCCGAGGATGTGCCTGAGTTCGTCGAGGACATGGAGCGGGCCAGGGACGCCAAGCGTTTTGAACGGATTGTCGAGCGCTGGGGCATTCGCCGCAGCCACCCGCAGTTCTGGGAGTATTTCCACGATTTATCGCAGTACGTCCGTGAAACCACGCCGGTGGAAGAGGGTGTGCTGGATATGAATCGCTACGAGAACCTGTAAATATGGATTTGCCTGACAAAAATACTAGGACTTTGTACCGCCGAGGCGATTGGCGTAAACTGCCAGCAAGCCTGTGAGGAGTTCCCATGACTGCCATAACCATTACCGACGCCGCCCACGATTACCTGGCTGACCTGCTGTCCAAGCAGAACACCCCGGGTATCGGCATCCGCGTCTTCATTACCCAGCCTGGCACCCAGTACGCAGAGACGTGCATTGCCTACTGCAAGCCGGGCGAAGAAAAGCCTGAAGACACCGCCCTGGGGCTCAAGAGCTTCACTGCGTACATCGACGCCTTCAGCGAAGCGTTCCTGGATGATGCGGTGGTCGACTACGCCACCGATCGCATGGGCGGCCAACTGACCATCAAGGCGCCCAACGCCAAGGTGCCGAACGTCAACGCCGACAGCCCGGTCAACGAGCGCATCAACTACTACCTGCAAACCGAGATCAACCCGGGCCTGGCGAGCCATGGCGGCCAGGTCAGCCTGATCGACGTGGTGGATGACGGCATCGCCGTGCTCAAGTTCGGTGGCGGCTGCCAGGGCTGCGGCCAGGCCGACGTGACCTTGCGTGAGGGCATCGAGCGTACGTTGCTGGAGCGGATTCCCGAGCTCAAGGGCGTACGTGACGTGACTGACCATACGCAGAAAGAAAACGCCTACTACTAAGGCGTTCGCTGCAAACAAAAAACGGCGCCCGTGAGCGCCGTTTTTTATTGATTTAAATTAATGAGTTACACGAGCTATCTAACAAAGAGAATCAACTGTAGGAGCGGGCTTGCCCGCGATGACGCTGTGCCAGGCGACTTATCTATCGACTGTTTCACCGCTACCGCAGGCAAGCCAGCTCCCACAGGTTGTCTTGCGTGGTGTCAGGGCCGGTAGAGGTGGGCATGGCCTGCGCGATACAGCGAGGATTCGCTAAAGCCGTCACTGGCCAACACCCGGCCCACCACAATCAGCGCGGTGCGCCGGAACCCCTTCGCCGCGACCTTTTCGACAATGTCCGCCAAGGTGCCAATGGCCCAGTCCTGATCCGGCCACGTTGCCCGGTGCACCACGGCAATCGGGCAATCCGCACCATAATGTGGCAGAAGTTCGGCGACGATTTTCTCCAGGTGATTGACCCCCAGGTGCACCGCCATGGTGGTGCCATGGCTGGCCAGGCTGTCGAAGGATTCCCCCGCAGGCATCGTGGTTTTGTCGGCATAGCGGGTCAGGATCACGCTTTGGGCGATATCCGGCAAAGTCAGCTCCGCCTCCAGCAGCGCGGCACACGCGGCCACCGCAGTCACCCCTGGAATGATCTGGAAGGCAATCCCCAGCTGGCGCAAATGACGGATTTGCTCGCCAATCGCGCCATACAGGCTTGGATCGCCGGAGTGCACACGCGCTACGTCCTGGCCTTTTTCGTGGGCGTCCTTGATCAAGTCAATGATCTGCTCCAGGTGCAGTTCGGCACTGTTGACCACCAACTGGGCCTGATGGCCTTCAAGCACTGCGGCAGGCACCAAGGAGCCGGCATAGATAATCACCGGGCAACTGCGGATCAGCCGCTGGCCTTTGACGGTAATCAGTTCCGGGTCGCCGGGGCCTGCGCCGATGAAGTAGACGGTCATGGGGACATTCCTGTGAAAAAGCGGGCAAGGCGGGCTGTAGATGAAGACCGCTCATGATCAAGGACGGGGATTATCGGGAATTCAGCCGGCGCACGCCAATGCAAAGGTGGCTTGCGGGCTTTTCTGGCGGTTGATCAACAGGCGGGCAGGGCGCTGGGCCAGCTGCGTGGCCAGGGCCAGGGCGGCGCTTTCAGCGATGCCATGGCAGCCGGTATGGGCAAAGGCGACGGCAGAGCGGTGGCTCAGTTGCGCTTCGTGGCTCGCCAGTTGCTGGGCACTGAAAAACTTCAGCGGCAACCCCAGGCTGGCGGCCAGGGCCAGTAAACCCGGCTCATCCTGCTTGCGGTCGATACTCGCCAGTGCGCTGATGTGCCGAGGGTCGATCCCTGCGCCAGCCAAGGCTTCATTGAACAGCGCCAATAACGCCTCGACGCTGCAACCACCCTGGCAACCCAGGCCGACCACCAGGGCCGGCCGGGTGTTGGCCGTTGTCATGCCGAGTACTGATCGTCGCGGTTACGCCGGAACAACCAGGCACTGATCAGGCCCAGGGCCAGCCAGAACGCAACGTTGGTCAGCTGCGAAGCGATCTTGAACTGTGCTTCCAGGGCTTCTGGGGCGAGCATCGAGTGCACTTCGGGCTGTGGCGCGCCAACCACATGGGGCACCGCCAGGATGGCCACGCCGAGGATCTTCAGCAGCCAGTTGCGACCAAACACAATCAGCGCAATGCCGGCGGCAGTGGAGGCTGCCGTGCCGATCCACCAGATCTGCCGTTGCGCCAGGTCCGCCGCAGCGGTGCCGGGCAGCTCCGGTGGCAGGCCGAGGGTCGGCGCCAACACAAAGGTGGCGTAGCCGGCCAGGCCCCAGAGCAGGCCCTGGGCGGTGCGGGTCGGGGCACGCAGGGTGTAGAGGCCGGCGAGCATCAGTGCAAAACCTACGGCGACCACCAGGTTGCCGCCAGTGGTGGAGAGCACGCGCTGCCAGCCATTTTCCGGCTCCCAGGCCTCGGCGTCGTGGCTGTGGGCCGTAGCGCCAGGGGCATGCTCATGTACCTCGGTCGCGGCCGGGGCGTTTTCGAAGGTTTCTGCCTGCAGGATTAGCGGGGCCACCCAGAAGCTTTGCAGCAGGGTCAGCAACAGGGCGGCCAGCAGGCCGGTGAAACCTGCGGTTTGCGCAATTCGCTTGATCATGGCGGCAGGTCTCAGTGGCACGGGAAGGCGGCGCTGTGGCGCGTATCGTGGGCAGCGTTGTGCACGGCCTCGATGTGCGAGAACCCGGCGAAATACACCAGGCATGCACCGAGGATCGCCGCGCCGATGGCGGCGGTCAGGCGTTGGCTCAAGGTGGCGGAGCTGCTGGCGGTGTGTGAGGTGCTGCTGATGATCGACATGGCACGTCCCTTTCGAGTGGCAGGGTGACACGAGCGCATGAAAACCCCGCGAGCCGGGCACGCAGGGTTCTGAACAGCGCCCGCCCACCGCGGGTTTGTTATTTGATTTTTCGGGCCGGTCTCCGGGCTTGCGAGGGGGCTCTCCTGAGTCCTGAAAGCATCGCCTTCCCATGCCAAAAGCACAGTGGCTGTGACGCTTCGCTCGCTTACCGTTGCGGGGGCAGCACCGGATTGGTCATGCATGCATGATTGACCGGTTTCCCGTTTCACCCTGTAAAGGGCACCCGAAACAAGATGTGTAGGAGAGCATGGCCAGAGGGCGGGCGTCAAATAGACGAATTGACGCCTGCCTGATCAGCCAGGGCGACGCGGCGACGTGGAAACCCAATCTTCTGAGTAAAAAATACTGCCCAACCCAAATCTGTTGTCTGGTTTGCTTGGACGTGAGAGCGAGACAGGCTTTGTATCCAAATCCCAAAGCAGGTCAGGCCGCTTAAGAAGTTCTTGGGCAACTTTGGTTGCATTGTACGAAAAGTGGCGGGTGCTTCTTGTTTGGCGTGCGGCCTCTCGCAGTTCGTTAAAGTTTACATAATGATCTTTGGGACCTTTGGCAAATTCGCGAAAGTAAATTCTCGCTTGGTCCAGCAGGGCTGCATCGCTGAGACTTTTGAAGTCTCCAGCGATAAGAGCGACTTGGTCCCAGGTCACATTGCCGGAGTGCGAACCAAAGAGTGACTTGACTAGTTCTGGGCGGTTGATGACCTGCTTTGCAAGCTCTACTTGCTCTTGTGTGGCATCTCGTCCGTCGTGTAGTTTGCCTCTCGCCATACTTTTAAGCTCATCCAAGCGAAAGCTGTTGGATGTTTTAGCGCTTGGGACTTCCAAATCTATGAAATGGGCCAGTAGTTTTTCTGCCAGCATTGAGTGGGTGTAGCTCTCAAAATATGGAATGTCCGATGAGATGCTTTGTGTCGGTGCTAAGGTGGGAGAAGTGTCTTTGGGGAGTGTAGTGCGAGGTGCGTTAAGCATAGGCGCACTGGGTTGAATGCTTGCTGAAGACTTCATCGTGTTTGTATCCCCATTGAATAGGTGGGCTTGGGGTTGGATTGTTTGGAAAGCTGCCTTGAGAGTGAGTGATGTTTTTCAAGGCTGCTGTTCCTCGTGCTAACTGCGAAATGGATTTCATTAAATTACAGCACCTCTTTAACTCGTGTGGGCTGGATAGCCAGGCTGGATTCAAGGCGGGCTTTTACATAAGGTGCTTTTACGGTCTGCACTACGTACAGGTCTTTGTAGTGCTGGCTAGTAACGCTCCTGAAAAGGCGATTAGGGGGCAGGCATGAGCAAACGTATAGTCAAAATTGTCCATGTCATAACGTTGAGCTGGTCTCCTGCCAGGTCAGGGTCTATCAGAAATACTATCGGCTGATGTCTACGACAAAGTACGGTGGGAAACATCATTGTTCAGTGTCTGCAAAGATGGGAGGTTATTGGTTTTAGGCGTTATAGCGAGTGATATTGGTTGAATTGCGTTTTCTGTTGGATTGATTGTCATCGTTCCAGCTAATGTGGATGCATATTCAGTGTATGCGGTGGGTTGGTGAGAGGTGCGATAGTTAAGTAGTGTTCGAGGCGTGACGGTTTCACTTTGGGTCCCCAGAGGTGAGGTGGGCCCTTGAGTAACTAGATGCGTTTAGCTGCGCGACGTTGACCAGCTGCCGGGCACTGCGTAGCCTTGCACGTTCGAGGTTCTTCGGCTGCGGCCGAAGCTAAGAAGGGAACGCGGTCCAAGCCGCGGCTGCCCCCGCAACTGTAAAGGGTTTATCTGACTGCCACGCCACTGCCTGTACCAGGCGGGAAGGCGCAGCCAGCGCCAGCCGCAAGGCCGGCAAGCCCCAAGCCAGGAGACCTGCCTCGCAACCGATTTTCCATTTCAACCGGGCGGGGTGATCCGGTGACGAATCCAGCACCTGCGCCGCCGCAGGGCCAGTCGTCCCGTATGCCCGCCCCAAAGGGCATCCGATGAAAACACTGGCCAAACTCCCCGTCACTATCGTCACCGGCTTTCTCGGCTCGGGCAAAACCACCTTGCTGCGCCACATGCTGGACAACGCCCAGGGCCGGCGCATTGCGGTGATCGTCAACGAATTCGGCGAGCTGGGCATCGACGGCGAGATCCTCAAGCAGTGTTCCATCGGTTGCACCGAAGAAGAGGCCAACGGCCGTGTCTACGAACTGGCCAACGGCTGCCTGTGCTGCACCGTGCAGGAAGAGTTCTTCCCGGTGATGCGTGAACTGGTGGCGCGCCGTGGCGACCTTGACCATATCCTCATCGAAACCTCCGGCCTGGCCCTGCCCAAGCCGTTGGTCCAGGCCTTCCAGTGGCCGGAAATCCGCAGCGCCTGCACGGTTGACGCGGTGATCACTGTGGTCGACAGCCCGGCCGTGGCCGCCGGCACCTTCGCCGCATTTCCCGACCAGGTCGACGCCATGCGCAAACTCGACCCCAACCTGGACCACGAATCGCCACTGCACGAGCTGTTCGCCGACCAACTGGCCAGCGCCGACCTGGTGATCCTCAATAAAACCGACCTGATCAGCCCCGAAGACCTGGCCCGTGTACGCCAGGAAGTCGCCGAAGAACTGCCGCCAGCGGTGAAAATCGTCGAGGCCAGCAGCGGCCGCCTGCCCCTGGACGTGTTGATTGGCCTGGGCGCTGGCTCCGAGGAGCATATCGACGGGCGCCATAGCCATCACGATCATCACCACGAAGGTGAAGACGATCACGATCACGATGCGTTCGATTCCATCTCCATCGACCTGCCACAGGCTGATGAAGCGCTGCTGCTCGACGCCCTGACGCAATTGGTGGTGCAGCACGGCATCCTGCGGGTCAAAGGCTTCGCCGCGATCCCCAACAAACCGATGCGCCTGCTGATCCAGGGCGTGGGTACGCGCTTTGACAAGCACTTCGACCGCGCCTGGGGGGCTGACGAAGCACGCATCACGCGCCTGGTGCTGATCGGCCAGGACCTGGACGCAGCAGGCCTGGAAGCGCAATTGCGCGCTGCCCTCAGCGTTTAACCCATGCATCTGCTCAGGACCCAGCCCGGTGGTTTCGTCTCCGATGACAACATCGCCGACCTTGGACAGACCCCCGCCGAGCTGGTGATCCTGTGCAGCGGTGATTCCAGCCTGGCGCTGTTGGCCGAAGCCGCCCAGCAACTGCCCGACGACTACCCGAGCCTGCGCCTGGCCAACCCGATGCAGGTGCAGAATCACGCGTCGGTGGACCTGTATGTGGACGAGGTGTTGCGCCACGCCAAGGTCATCCTGATATCCCTGCATGGCGGCATCGGCTACTGGCGCTACGGTATCCAGCGCCTGGTGGAGTTGGCCGGGCAGGGCGTGCAGTTGATCCTGGTGCCGGGGGATGACCGTCCCGACCCCGAACTCAGCGACCTGAGCACCGTGGATGTGCAGGCGCGTGAGCGCCTGTGGCATTTTCTGCGCCAGGGCGGGCTGGGGAATGCGCTGGATTTCTATCGCTGTCTGGCCAGTAGCTACCTGGGCCGCGATTACCCCTGGGCCGAACCGCAAACCCTGCCGCGCACGGCGATTTATCACCCCCGCATCGCCAATGCGCGCCTCAGTGACTGGCAGGCGGACTGGAGCACCGATTGGCCGGTGTCAGCGGTGCTGTTCTACCGCTCGCACTTGCAGGCGGCCAATACCGCTTTTATCGACGTGTTCTGCCAGCGCTTGCAGGCGGCGGGCCTGAATCCGCTGCCAATGGCGGTGGCCAGTTTGAAGGAGCCCGGCTGCCTGACGGTGGTCGAGGATCTGCTGGATGAGGTGCAGGCAGCGGTGATACTGAACACCACCGGCTTTGCCCAATCCAGCCCCGAAGCGCCCCATTTGCGGCCATTTCGCCGCAATATTCCGGTGATCCAGGCCATCTGCGCCCAGGACAACCAACCCGGCTGGGAAGCCAGCGAACAAGGCCTTGGCCCGCGCGACCTGGCGATGCACATCGCCTTGCCGGAACTGGACGGGCGCATCATCAGCCGCCCGATCAGCTTCAAGGACCTGGCCTGGCGCAGCGAGCGCAGCCAGTCGGACGTGGTGTGCTACCGCGCAGCCCCCGAACGCATGGACTTTGTGGCCGAACTGGCGCGGCGCTGGGTCGAACTTGCCCGGGTGCCGAATGCAGAAAAACGCATCGCCCTGATCCTGGCCAACTACCCGACGCGCGACGGGCGCATCGGTAACGGCGTGGGCCTGGATACGCCGGCTGCGGCCTTGAATATCCTGCGTGCCCTGCAAGCCAAGGGTTATCCGCTGCCGCCCACCTTGCCGGACAGCGGCACCGCCTTGATCCACGAGCTGCTCGGCGGTGTGACCAACGACCTCGACAGCCTCGACCTGCGCCCCTGCCATCAAAGCCTGGGGCTGGACGATTACCAGGCGATGTTCAATCGCTTGCCCGAGGCCAACCGCCAGGCTGTACTGGAACGCTGGGGCACGCCCCATAACGATCCGATGTGCCGCGACGGGCGCATGATGATCGCCGGCCTGCGCCTGGGCCTGACCTTTGTCGGCATCCAGCCGGCGCGGGGTTACCAGGTGGATGCCAGCGCGGTGTACCACGACCCGGACCTGGTGCCGCCCCACGCTTACCTGGCGTTTTATTTCTGGCTGCGCCACACCTACGGCGCCCACGGCGTGATCCACGTGGGCAAGCATGGCAACCTGGAATGGCTGCCGGGCAAAGGCGTCGGGCTGTCGGAGAACTGCTGGCCGGATGCGTTGCTGGGGCCGCTGCCCAATATCTACCCGTTTATCGTCAACGACCCGGGCGAGGGCGCCCAGGCCAAGCGCCGCACCCAGGCGGTGATCATCGATCACTTGATGCCGCCGCTGACCCGCGCCGAGACTTACGGCCCGCTGCGTAACCTGGAACTGTTGGCGGATGAGTATTACGAAGCGCAGTTGCTCGACCCGCGCCGTGCCCTGGAACTGCAAAAGGACATCCTCAAGCTGGTGCGCGAAACCCGCATCGATCAGGAGCTTGCGCTGGATAACGAGGCCGACGCTGCCGTGTGGCTGCCGCGCCTGGACACCTACCTGTGTGACCTGAAGGAATCGCAGATCCGCGACGGCCTGCATATCTTTGGCGAATCGCCCGAGGGGCGCCTGCGTATCGATACCTTGTTGGCCCTGCTGCGCATCCCGCGTGGCGACGGGCGCGGCCCGCAATCAAGCCTGCTGCGCGTGTTGGCCAAGGCCTTCGAGCTGGGCTTTGACCCGCTCGATTGCGCCCTGGCCGAACCCTGGACCGGGCGCCGCCCCGACGTGTTGCAGAAGATCGACGGGCAGTTGTGGCGCACCGCCGGCGATACCCGCGAGCGTCTGGAGCTATACGCGGCGCGGTTGATCGAACAGGCCCTGGAAGGGCCCCTCGAACAGCTTGAGGAGCCCGGCTGGGAAGATGTGAAATCCGTGGTCGAAAGCCTGCGCATCGTCGTCGCACCGCGCCTTGATGCCTGTGGCCCGGCGGAAATGCGTGGCTTGCTGGATGCCTTGGACGGTCGTTTCGTACCGGCGGGGCCTAGCGGCGCACCGAGCCGTGGGCGCCTCGATGTGCTGCCGACCGGGCGTAACTTCTTCACCGTCGATGTGCGTAACCTGCCCACCACCACTGCCTGGCGTATCGGCTTCCAGTCCGCCAACCTGATGCTTGAGCGGCACCTGCAGGACCATGGTGACCATTTGCGCCAGCTCGGGCTTTCGGTGTGGGGCACCGCGACCATGCGCACCGGCGGTGACGACATCGCCCAGGCCATGGCGTTGATGGGCGTGCGACCGGTATGGGCCACGGGCAGCCAGCGTGTCGATGACTTTGAAATCCTGCCCATCAGCTTGCTTGACCGCCCGCGAGTTGACGTTACGTTGCGGGTGTCCGGGTTCTTCCGCGATGCCTTCGCCAACCTGATCCGCTTGTTCGATGCTGCGGTGCAGGCGGTCGCGGCGCTGGATGAACCGGACGACCTAAACCCCCTGGCGGCTAAGGTGCGCAGCGAGCGCGAGGCGCTGCGTAAGTCTGGCCTGGATGAAGAGGCTGCGGCCAGGCAGGCCGGCTGGCGCATTTTCGGGGCGAAGCCCGGTGCCTATGGCGCGGGCGTGCAGGGCGCCATTGACGCTCGCCTGTGGCAAAGCCGCGCAGACCTGGCCGAGGTCTACCTCAATTGGGGTGGCTACGCCTATGGTGGCTCTGATGAAGGCACTGCGGCCCGTGAACAGTTCGCCCAGCGCCTGAGCCAGGTGCAGGCCGTGTTGCAGAACCAGGACAACCGCGAGCACGACTTGCTCGACTCCAATGACTACTACCAATTCCAGGGCGGCATGCTCGCGGCCGTGGAAACCCTCAGTGGCAGCAAGGCTGCCAGCTATCATGGCGATCACAGCCAGCCGGACCTGCCGAAGATCCGCACGCTGAAGGAAGAGCTGAACCGGGTGATCCGCTCCCGCGCGGCCAATCCCAAGTGGATCGAAGGGGTCAAGCGTCACGGCTACAAAGGCGCGTTCGAGATGGCGGCAACGGTGGACAATCTGTTTGCCTTTGACGCCACTACTGCGCTGATCGACGATCACCAATATGCACTGCTGGCCGATGCCTACCTGCTCGACCCCGACACCCGGGCGTTTGTGCAACAGCACAACCCCGACGCCCTGCGCGACATGACCGAGCGCATGCTGGAAGCCCAGCAGCGTGGTATGTGGCAGGAGCCGGGGGCCTACCGCGAGGCATTGGAAAACCTGTTGCTGGACATAGAAGAAGACAGTTGATGACTGACATCCCCCATTTTCCACTGTCGGCAGTGGTCGGCGCCGACGACCTGAAGCTTGCCCTGTGCCTGACCGCTATCGACCCGAAGATCGGTGGCGTGCTGATCGAAGGCCCGCGCGGCATGGCCAAGTCCACCCTGGCCCGTGGCCTGGCGGATCTGTTGGCCAGCGGGCAGTTCGTCACCTTGCCGTTGGGCGCCACCGAAGAGCGTTTGGTCGGCACCCTGGACCTGGATGCGGCGCTGAGCGAAGGCCGTGCGCAGTTTTCCCCGGGCGTGCTGGCCAAGGCTGACGGTGGCGTGTTGTACGTGGATGAAGTCAACCTGCTGCCCGATCACCTGGTGGACTTGTTGCTCGACGTCGCCGCCAGCGGCACCAACCTGATCGAGCGCGATGGCATCTCCCACCGGCACTCGGCGCGTTTTGTGCTGATCGGCACGATGAACCCGGAAGAGGGCGAGTTGCGCCCGCAGTTGCTGGATCGGTTTGGTTTCAACGTGGCATTGAGCGGGCAGACTTTGCCGACCGAGCGCGGGCAGATCATTCGCCGGCGCCTGGATTTCGATAGCGACCCCGGCGCTTTCTGCGCGCAGTGGGCTGACCAGCAAGCGGCGCTGCGTGCGCGTTGCACCCAGGCCCGTGCACGCCTGGAAAGCATCGCCCTGGATGACCAGGCCCTGGCGCAGATTACCGAGCGCTGCTTTGCCGCCGGTGTCGACGGCCTGCGTGCCGATCTGGTGTGGTTGCGCGGCGCGCGGGCCCATGCGGCGTGGCGTGGGGCTGCGGCCATCGCCGAAGAAGATATAGAGGCCGTTGCCGAATTTGCCCTGCGCCATCGTCGCCAGGAGCAAGCACCGCCTGCAGGCAGGTCCGATCAGGGCCAGGCGCCCCAGCCTTCAGATAGCGCGTCGGGCCAGGGCCAATGGGGCGACATGCCCGCACCCGCATTGCCCACGGGTGCTCGCCGAGAAGTGCCTAGCTGGCCAAAAAAGCCCTAGGCATCCGCCCCCGACCTGATACGGGGGCGGATGCCCGTCCCAAAGCAGGGCGACTGGACAGGGGCCGCCAGGGCAAGGCGCGCAGCGCGCAGCAGGGCTCGGTCAACTGGCCGGGCACCCTGCTGGGGGGGCGGCCGCAATCTCGTGAAGACCTGCGCTATCACCTGCGCAGCTGTTCGGCCCATGAGTTGTGGCTGGTGATCGTGGATGCGTCGGCCTCCACCCGGCGGCATCGTGCATTAACCGACGCCAAGGGCTTGCTGGCCCAGCTGTTTGACGATGCTTATCGACAGCGCGCACGTATGGCATTGCTGACGGCCAGCGGGCAGGCGCCGAAGTGGCAGGTACAGGGGTTGAAAGCAGCGAAAGGCTTGGCGGGCTGGCTGGATCAGTTGGGCGCGGGCGGTGGTACGCCGCTGCTGGCGGCGTTGACCGAGGCTGGGCATTGGCTGGCGGCGCGGCGCAAGCGGTATCCGGCTGAGCAGCAGCGTGTGTTAGTGATTACGGATGGGCGGCTGAAAGCGATTGCCGGATGGCCGCAATTGGATTGCCCAGGGCTGCTGATTGATATCGAACGTGGGCCGATTCGGTTGGGCAAGGCTCAGGAGCTGGCGGCCGGGTTGCAGGTGGAGTATCGACATATCGATAGCCTGTCGACGCTCAATCAGATTCCGGAAGCACCCTTCTTGTAAAGTCGAATCTTCCGACATTATTCGCCGATAACAAATCTTTACTCTCTGAGCTCTCTCGCGTTCAGGAGTAAAGGGATGACTTCCAGCGTATTACCGAGCGTTTTTTTCGATCACTGCCGACACACGCTATGGGTGCGCAACGTTCCTGTCTCGCTGGACGTCCTCGCCTTCGAAGGTCAGGAGCGGCTAAGCGAACCATTCTCCTATCACATCGAATTCACCAGCACCGAACGCGACCTCCCCGCCGAAACCCTGCTCGGCCAAGACGTCTGTTTCAGCCTGCACGCGCCGCCGAAAAAGCTGCCCTTGTTAGTTTTGACGCCACCCCCGATCAAACCCCTGCGCACCCTGCACGGCGTGATCACCAGCTTCAAGCGCCAGTCCGGCTCCAACGACCAGGCCGGTTATGCAATCACCTTGCAACCACGCCTGGCCCTGCTCGCGCGCAGCCGTCAGTTCCGCATCTACCAGCACCAATCAGTGCCGCAAATCGTCGAAAGCATCCTGCGCAGCCGCCACGACTTTGAAGGCCAAGACTTTCTCTTCAGCCTCAAACGCGACTACCCCAAGCGCGAACAGGTCATGCAATACGGCGAAAGCGACCTGGCCTTCATCACCCGCCTGCTGGCGGAAGTGGGTATCTGGTACCGCTTCACCAGTGACGAGCGCCTGCGCATTGATGTGGTCGAGTTCTGCGACGATCAACGCCTCTACCAGTTCAACGTCGAACTGCCTTACCACCCACAATCCGGCCTCAGCAGCAGCGACCAGGACAGCGTGTGGAACCTGCAATCCAACCATCAGGTAGTCGAGCAACAGGTGCATTTTCGCGCCTACCACCACCGCGACGCCCGCGCGGACCTGAACGGCGACATTGACCAGACCCGCGGCGCCAAAACCACCTACGGCGAGGCCTACCACTACGCCGAACCCTACAAAGCTCTCGGCAACCGGCTGGATCAGGATGAAGACCTGCTCAGCGAAAGCGGCTATTTCTACGGGCGCCTGCGCCACGAACGCTACCTCAACGATCAGACCCAACTCAACGGCGTCACCAGCAGCGCCACCCTGGCGCCGGGCCAGGTGCTCAAAGTCACCGGCGGCGCGCCCCAGGCTTTTACACCTGGAGCGGTGATCACCGGCCTGACAACCACCGCCGCCCGTGACAGCAGCTTCATCGCCACCTTTGAGGCCATCCCCTACTCAGAAAACGTGTGCTTTCGCCCGGCACTCAAGGACAAACCTCTGATCGCTGGCAGTATCCCCGCCCGCGTCACCAGCAACCAGGCCAACGACCCCTATGCTCATATCGACCTGGAAGGGCGCTACCGGGTGCAGTTCCTGTTCGACCGCGACAGCTGGACGCCGGGTCAGGAAAGCCTCTGGCTACGCCTGGCCCGGTCCTATGCCGGCGACACCCACGGCTTGCACCTACCGCTGATTGCCGGCACCGAAGTGGCGGTGGCCTTCGAACAAGGCGACCCCGACCGCCCCTACATCGCCCACGCCCTGCACGACAGCCAGCACGTCGACCACGTGACCTTGCGCAACTACAAACGCAACGTCCTGCGCACCCCGGCGAACAACAAACTGCGCATGGACGACACGCGGGGGCAGGAGCACGTCAAGCTGAGTACCGAGCACAGTGGCAAGAGCCAGCTCAACCTTGGGCATTTGGTGGATGGTGAGCGCCAACCGCGAGGCCAGGGAGCCGAATTGCGTACCGATGGTCATGCCGCCATTCGTGCGGGCAGCGGCATCTTCATCAGCGCTGACGCACAGCCCAAAGCGCAGGGCCAAATGCTTGAAATGAGCGCAGCGGTTGGTCGACTCCAGCAGGCGGGCGAACAGTTGGATGGGTTGTCGGTAGACGCCCAGGAAGCCCACGCAGATCCCGCCGATGTACAGGCGCAGTTGAAGTTTCTCAAGCAACACCTAGAGCAACTCAAGTCGTCCGTGCTGATGATCAGCGCGCCTGATGGTGTTGCCATGACCAGCGGCCAGCACCTGCAACTGGCCGCGCAACACGACCTCATGATCAACGCCGGGGCCGAGGCAGATATCAGCGTGGTCAAGCGGCTGTTTATCGGCGTGGGTCAAGGGATGAGCCTGTTTGTGCGCAAGCTGGGGATCAAGCTGATCGCTAATCAGGGGGCGGTAAAGATCCAGGCGCAAAACGACAAGCTGGAGTTACTCGCGCGTCACGGCTTGGAGATCACCAGTACCGAGGACGAGATTCATATCACGGCGAAAAAGAAGATCACCCTCAACGCAGGGGGCAGCTACATCACCCTCAATCCGAGCAGTATCGAGTACGGGACTCAGGGGGACTACCTCGTCAAGTCGGCGTACTTCGACTTACTGGCCCCAGCCCAACAAGCTCTGGATATGCCGCAGCTCCCTCAATTGACCGAGCATAAATCCAAGGCCAACGGGCCTGTGGATTTCTCTGGCTGATTCCTTTGCGAACCAGGAGCGAATCACATCATGGCTAACTTGTTCTCTGTGTTTTTTAACCTTCTAAACCCTGGCCGCAAGGCGCAGGTTTATGTGCCGGTTGCATTGACTTCAGCAGCGCCGCAGATACCGTTGGAAGAGGCTCCCGCGTTAACGCAAACAAATGCCAATACACTGCAACCGTTGAAAAATTGGTGCCATCCCTTTAAGGGCAAAAGCAACTCACTGCTTCAATTAACCCAAATGGCCAAGGCCGCTACGGGCTACTACCCATTGGGCCGCAATGGCCTGTGGCACGGCGGGGTGCATTTCGACGGCGGCACGGCCGGTACCTTGGATCAATCCAGCGTGCATTGCCTGGCCGACGGCGACGTGGTGGCCTACCGCATCGATGAACGCTCGCCGACCACCACTTACTTCACTGAAGAACTGTGTGTACCCAAGCCATTTTCACGTAACTTTGTGCTGGTCCGCCATCGCCTCCAAGCACCCCAGATTGAAGGGAGCCCCGACGTACCGCCGAGCCTAATCTTTTATAGCCTGTATATGCACTTGCAGGACTGGGCGGTTTATCGGAATGACCCTTCCATCCTCCGTCCGGCATTTTGGCCCGAGGGGCAGACTCGGCGGGTCAAGATGACGGTTAGTGATGTACGCACAGGTCCTCCTGAGCAACGTGGCCTGAATGTGCGTAACCAGGCGCGGGTCGGCAAGGTATTGGCGCTGCTGCCACAGGGCGCAGAAGTGACCGTCAGCGGGGAGGGTGAATACCGCAAGCTGGAAAGCACTAACGGGCCAGATATACTGAAAAAAGCCGACGGCTCACTGCTCGGTTTCCTTTCGGTTGATTATCTGGTCCCCGTCGTCGGAGATGAGTATCGGGTCAAAGCGACGTCTTCACTGCGCGTCCGCGCAGAAGCCAACACCAGCAGCGCCGTCCTTATGGAGTTACCCGACGGCACGGAAGTTACCGTGAGCGGTGAAGGTCCGTTCCGCAAGTTGGAGCGTGTTAATCAATACGTTCATTTCAACTCGCTGGAAGGCGCCCCGGAACCGCTAGCTGACCGCATCGTGGTGCTCGATCAGCCCTTCCCGATCAAGGCGGGCGATTTGATCGGACACATTGGCGAGTATCAAAGCGGCAATGCCGAGCACCCGGAAAAGAAGCTGCACCTGGAAGTGTTCAGTGCCGACCACGTGGAGCCATTTATCGAGGCAAGCCGTGCCTGGGCCCAGAGACTGCCCGCCGCCAGCAAGACCTGGCTGAAATTCTCCAAGGGCACCGCAGTGGTGACGCATCAGGATCGTTTCAACGCCACACAACCACCCACACTCAGCGCTGCCAGCACGCCCAGTGATGCTGATCTGCGGGTGCCCAAAAGCCTGATTGATGGCCTGCCGGCAGACAAAAAAATCGTAGTCACCGCAGCGCCAGATCGAAGCGCCTGCAACTGGTATCGGCTTGATGGGCTATTCCACGACGAGAACGGTGTGTTACTCGATGGTTGGGTGCGTGAAGAAGTGGGCGTTACACCGTGGTTCAGTCCATGGTCGTGGGAGGGCTACGACGTCGTCTTCAACTATGACTCCCCTCGGCAAACCCTGGCGTCCTTTTTTCGGGCCGTAGGCCGTTTCAGTCAGGAGCAACTCGAACGCTACGGTAACTTGGCCGATAAGTCTGATGAAGGACGAATGAAGAATCGCCTGTACGACATCATTGATCGAGACCGTGATGGAGTGGTGACGGCTGAAGAGTTACAGGCAGCAATTGCTTTACCGGCGCACGCGCAGTCGTTGTCGCAACTGGTCATCCACTACGAAAGCGAGTGGCGCCACGAACCTTACAAGTGGGATGCACTGGACGATGTACTGGGGCATAGCGGCTCGACTCCACTTTTGAACTGGGTGGCGGAGAAGGAGCGGATCAAGGAGATCAGTTGGTGGAATGAGGTGGCGGAGGGAGTTGGATTGCCGAAACACGGCCAGGTTTATCATCTGCATCCGATAGGCATGCTTAGTTACTTTGCTGCAGCCTCTGAACGTCAACTAATAACCCGTGCCATGCTAAAAAAAGCGAGATCTACTATAGAAGACTCTTATTGTGATGCAATATTGCCTATCTTAAATAAATATGCAAAATTATATAGTGTTAATACTCCTCTTAGAGTTTCGCATCTGTTGGCGCAGGTTGGTCACGAAAGTGGGTTTAAGGTGCGGGAAGAAAACTTGAGCTATACACCAGTTCGCATGAGGAAAATTTTTGGCTGTCGAAATAATCAAGCCGGCTACGATGATTCAAAGGATGAGTGTGTTTCTTTGCCGAGACTTCGCCCTAAACTTTGGAGTGATTCAGGCATGTATGCCAATAATCCAACTAATTTAGGAAGTTATGTTTATGCCAATAGGAATGGTAATGGAGATGAGGCAAGCCAAGAAGGATATAAATATCGCGGACGAGGAATTATTCAGTTGACTGGAAAAAACAATTATCGTGAGTATTCTCGTATACATAATCAAAAAGACCCTTCCGATCCTAGAGATTTTCTGGATAACCCAGATTTAATAGTCACCGATTTGAAGTATGGGGTTGAGTCAGCTTTTGTCTGGTGGAGCATGAGTGGAATGAATGATGTGATTGAGCGTTCGTACGTATTGAGAACTGAAGAAAGAATTGCTGAGCATGTTGCAGATGTTTCGAGACGAGTGAATGGGGGTGTGATTGGGTTGGAGGAACGTGTTTCTCTTTTTAATGAGTTGCGGAGCATGGTTGAGTTGGAGCTGAATTCTTAATGGGTAAGCTTTTTTTATTCGTGCTGTTTGGATGTTCGGCGTCAATTTGTGCTGAAGGTGGGAGCTATTCTTTAAATCCAAGCTTCCATGATGCCCAGACAGTTGAGTTCGTGTCGATGGATGGCGAGCGTGGCCGAACTATAAAAGGCCGCCTGTCAGGTAAAAATGGAGTGCAGTACCATATTCCCGATGTGTGCGAGCCTGAGGGTGGGGAAGCTGCGCTAGTTGATGCTTATGCTGTAAAAGGAAAGGAAAGTTATTTTCTATTTACTTGTGCTTGGAACGTTCAGCATTCTGGTGTTGGTATTGAGGGGACCCAATATGAGACTTTCGTTTATACTCAGGGAAATCCAGGCTTAATAGTAAGGCAGGCGGAATTCTCCAGAAATTTGTCCGGTTATGAAGGGCGTTTAGAGGGTGGAGTTAGAAGCCACTTTTGGTACTCAAAGCGTAAAATTGCCAGTGTGAAAATGCTTGAGCTTGAGGCTGGAAAGTCGATGGACTCTATATCTCTGGCAAGTAGTGTTGTTCGAGATCGCCTGAGTGATGCAGATGTAGATGCAATAAAGGCCTATCTTGGGGGTGAGCGAATCCAGCAGTTGCTTGTGGATTCTCCTGTCGGCAGATCTACTGTAGTTGCGTACAATGATATTGGCTACGCGTTGGCGTTCGCTGGTGAGGAAGTGATGGCGTATGAAATATTGAAAAGGGTAGAGGCAGTTGCTCCTGGTAGAGTTGTTCTCAAGTTAAATATTGCTGATGTATTATGGTCGTCCGACAAAGAACAGTCGAGGGTATATTATAAGCAATATGTTAGTTTGATGGGGGAGGCTGGAAAGGAAAGGTTAATTCCGTTAAGAGTGATTGAGCGTATTAATTCTAATTGATGGTGTGAAATGGCTAAGTTTTTGCCTCGTGTTGCAGGAGCGGTTGGTGCTGGCGCTTTTTAGTGGTGCGTATTGTAGACGCGGTTTGATGAGTCTGGAGTTTTTGAAAGGATTCCGAAGTGACCGTCAGTGGGGAGGGTGAATACCGCAAGCTGGAAAGCACTAACGGGCCAGATGTGCTGAAAAAAGCCGACGGCTCACTGCTCGGTTTCCTTTCGGTTGATTATCTGGTCCCCGTCGTCGGAGATGAGTATCGGGTCAAAGCGACGCCTTCACTGCGCGTCCGCGCAGAAGCCAACACCAGCAGCTCCGTCCTTATGGAGTTACCCGACGGCACGGAAGTTACCGTGAGCGGTGAAGGTCCGTTCCGCAAGTTGGAGCGTGTTAATCAATACGTTCATTTCAACTCGCTGGAAGGCGCCCCGGAACCGCTAGCCGACCGCATCGTGGTGCTCGATCAGCCCATCCCGATCAAGGCGGGCGATTTGATCGGACACATTGGTGAGTATCAAGGCGGCAATGCCGAGCACCCGGAAAAGAAGCTGCACCTGGAAGTGTTCAGTGCCGACCACGTGGAGCCATTTATCGAGGCAAGCCGTGCCTGGACCCATCGACTGCCCGCCGCCAGCAAGACCTGGCTGAAATTCTCCAAGGGCACCGCAGTGGTGACGCATCAGGAGCGTTTCAACGCCACACAACCACCCACACTCAGCGCTGCCGGCACGCCCAGTGATGCTGATCTGCGGGTGCCCAAAAGCCTGATTGATGGCCTGCCGGCAGACAAAAAAATCGTAGTCACCGCAGCGCCAGATCGAAGCGCCTGCAACTGGTATCGGCTTGATGGGCTATTCCACGACGAGAACGGTGTGTTACTCGATGGTTGGGTGCGTGAAGAAGTGGGCGTTACACCGTGGTTCGGTCCATGGTCGTGGGAGGGCTACGACGTCGTCTTCAACTATGACTCCCCTCGGCAAACCCTGGCGTCCTTTTTTCGGGCCGTAGGCCGTTTCAGTCAGGAGCAACTCGAACGCTACGGTAACTTGGCCGATAAGTCTGATGAAGGACGAATGAAGAATCGCCTGTACGACATCATCGATCGAGACCGTGATGGAGTGGTGACGGCTGAAGAGTTACAGGCAGCAATTGCTTTACCGGCGCACGCGCAGTCGTTGTCGCAACTGGTCATCCACTACGAAAGCGAGTGGCGCCACGAACCTTACAAGTGGGATGCACTGGACGATGTACTGGGGCATAGCGGCTCGACTCCACTTTTGAACTGGGTGGCGGAGAAGGAGCGGATCAAGGAGATCAGTTGGTGGAATGAGGTGGCACCGGAAGTGGGGTTGCCGGTGGATGGCCGGGTTTATCACTTGCATCCGGTGGGATTAGTTAATCACTTATTTATTAGTGTGCAGGGGGTTCTGAATTGCAAAAAATGCGGCGCCATGATCAATTTAACGAGAGGATTTTTTGAGGATATATGCGGCAATGCTGTCAACCCTGAATTCATTAGTGCAATGGTGGGCGCTTCCAGGAGTATGTTCAATAAATATGGTGTAAATAGTTGCGTCCAAATCACACATTTATTGGCTCAAGCAAAGAAGGAGACAGGGGGGGGTTGTGAGTTTTCGAGAGTCGCTGAATTACTCAAGAAGAACCTACACAGCTGATAAGCTTTATAAGCTTTCTCCGACGGTAATCAATGCAGGTTTCTCTAGGGTGGGACTCAGATTTGTCAGTAAAGAGGAGAAGTTAAAGTGGATAGATGAGAATTTGCTGGGGAACGATGCTGCATATGGTGTGCACTGCTACGGAAGCACCGAACAGCCAGGAAAGGATTTTAGAGGTCGAGGATTGATACATCTTACTCATTATGAGACGTACAAAAAGTGCGCCAAAGAAACGGGGCTTAAAATTGATGTAATGTCGGAACTTTTAGAGAGCGACTTTGCGGTAGCTATAGAGACTGCTCTATGGTTTTGGCAAGGAAAAAATATTGCGTTAATTGCCGAAGATACTTCTCTGTCTGAGAACGCTGCCGTAATTGCTGTGACGCGACCTATTAATGTCGGATTGGCGGGTTTGCCTGAGCGGCAACAATACAAACGAGATATTACACCTATTTTCTTTCATCACTTTGAAACTGAGTGTACTAAAAATGTTTAAGTTACTAACTTTTATGATTCTCTGTGTTTTAGTTTTGCCGGCTGCGGTGTTTGGCCGCACATGCGATGATCTTGGGGGCGGGCAAGCTTATCAACCTATGGATTTTAATGGTTCAACAGTATGCTTCGTTTTTACAAAGACTCCTACGGAGGAGGGGCAGTTGTCACGCGATCCTGATGGTATCGCAATTTACTCATTATCCAAATCTGAAAAATCAAGGCTGGTGTATGAGTTTCCATACGCAGGAACAAAAGGAAAAATCAATGATGCCTTCGCTATTTTTGTGAGTGCAGCGAGCGAAGAAATGTTTTTTGTAATACACAGTGTGGAAGCGCCGAGAGCATGGGATGTTATAAGTGATGTTTATGCTGTGAGTGTGTTTGTTTTTGAAGGCGGCGCTTTAGTTAGAGACGAGTTGCGGTCAGGTTTTTTTGATATGGGTGGAGATATGAAAGATAATGTTGGGGAGTTATCTTACGTATACCCTTATAAGGATAAGATTTCAGTCAGTAAAGCTGTGCGATCAATTTTGTTTGAGGTGGCAGGAATGCTTGTGCCCATTAGCGGTGTGGTTAAAGAAAAGTCGTTTTTATATGGTTCTGATACTGAGCCCGTGATACAGGAGCCGAGCAGAGTGTACTTGATTAAGGGTGATGAGGTAGCACTGGAGCAATCCATGGCAGGTTGGTGCAAAGTTTCATTTGTCACAAAAGTAAAAAGGGTCCAAAAATGGATGCAATGTAAGTCAATAGCTTTTTCGGAAAGACAATGATTTGTAGGCTCTGTGAGGTTAGTTTGGTGGCTGTTTTCGGCTCGTAATGGTATGCGCCAAGTAATATGTTTAAAAGCGTATAACGATGATTGCTCTTAGGTTTTAAATGTGTTTGACAGATGTGGCTCCTGCGCAAGGTAAGTAATTTAATTGCTTCGTGAGAGAGATTAAACATGAAAAACATTATCCGCATAGGTGACAAAACAACTGGCGGCGACACTGTTCTATCAGGATCCACTGTCATGAATTTCAGAGGCATTGGTGCCCGACCCGGTGGACTGTCTGATCCCCGGCCATGGTCGAACGGAGATTGCCGAGGGCCATCCAGCGTTTCACGACCACGGCATTCCGGTCGCGTTTCATGGGCATCGTTGCGCGTGTGGCTGCACCTTGATTTCTTCTTTGCCTCAAGTGAGTGCGAGTTAGTAATGCCGGTCAGATTGGATCAAGTCCCAGCACCGTCGCCACGACCTTCGCAGCCTAGGGGTTGGCTTTGGTTAGGCCTACTGCCACTGCTGCTTTTGCTGCTTGGTGTTTAGGACGTTTTTGTTCGGTACTCAATCGTTACGGGAGCATCCCGCGAATTTCTGGGGCATGGCTTTGGTGTAGCCGCTCTTGTGTTGGTGCTTACTGAGCTTCGGGCGTGTGTTGCTGTATTTCGTTCAACAGCAGGTCGCTGATGGGTGGGATAAGGCACGTGAAGAGGATTTAATCCAAAAAATTTGGTGCGGTCGGCGTGTGCTGCAGGTACTGGGTGTAAGTCTACACACAGCTTTGAGCGAACTGGATGCGTCGGTAACGACACTACTCGGTTCCTTGCGCGGCGAGGTCAAGGCGATCACGGCCCAGCCGTCCAGGAAAGGTCAAACTGTGTCGCGTCACAGCCGGATAGCAGGCGATGCGGATGACACTCTTGAGCAGGCGTTACTAAGGCTATTAAAGCAAGCGTCTGATTCGCGATCCAACCACCGCCGATCTTCGTCAGCAACTCAACGCGCTGGTCAAGCTGCAACCGGACCATTCCGAGCGCGCTGAACGCGCCCGGCAGACCTACGACCAGCTCAAGGCCCACCTGATGCTGGCCCGTCCGGACAAAGCCGACGCTGATCTGCTGGTCAAAACCCTGGCCAACGTCGAATCCTCCGCCCTGGTGTTGTGCCAGGCCTCTGGCAAACCCTGTCACCCACGCTTTGGCAGTTCTATGGCTAGCACCTGGCCGCCAACCCCGCTTGGCGCATCGAGCAGTTTCTAAAGCGGCAATTGAGCGGCGTGTTGCGCAAGGAGGGCAGTCAGTGGGTTGTGGACCTACGTCATCGCCAAGAGTTACGTTTCAACCCGGCGTTTCTCAGCGCCATCAACCAGCTCAGCGACCTCGCCGATGTGCTCTACACCGACGGCGGCATGGGGCTGAGTTTCGAGCTGCAAGGCAAAGCGGTGCGCGATGTGGTGCCGACCACCTTCATCCTCAACGGCGACCGGCACCAGTATTTCAACCAGAAGGAAAGTTGGCAGCGCTTCCACTGGCCGGGCCACAGCGACTATCCGGGCGTGAGCCTGAGCTGGACCAGCGTGCATGCCGGCGAGCGTCTGTTCGGCGACTACTCTGATACCTGGGACCTGATCCGCTGGCTGGGAAACGCCCAGGTCACGCCGTTGGACGACAATCACAGCCGCTATCGCCTGCTGCTCAAGGCGCCGGATGGCTTGAGCCTGACCTGGCACCTGCGCACGGAATTGGATGCGGGACCACTGGCGGTGCTCAAGTTGAGAGGCTTCAAGTTGCCGCAACAGATATTTCTCAGCTCAAATGACACTTGAGCCCGTTGAGTATGGTGCCGTGGGGCTTAGGTGGTCCCCGGTACATTCGGCCAAAGATCCGCCACCAGAAACAGCCGCTCCGCTTCCTGCCAATCCCCACCGTTGTGCATCATGCGCACCAACAGTTGCGCCGGCGCCATCGGATCAAGGTCGGCCAGCCAGCGCTGCATCTGCTCCTCACTCCAGATTTCCCCTGCCGGGTAATGCGCCGGCGCGAGCCAGGCATGGCGGGGCAGGGGTTGCCAGCGGCCCGGCGGGCTGGCATTGATAAAAGCCAGCCAATCGCGCTGATGCAACCAGCTCCCACGCAGATGCTGTGGATGGGCGCCGAGGGGCGGTTCGGCCTCGCCGGGCCAGGGGTACAGCAGGTAGCCGCCGAGCCACAGATGGGCGGTGAAATCCCTAATATCCAGGGCTGCCAGCATCTGCCGGCTTTGCGCGCTCGCCGAGATGGGCAGTTGATGGTCGGCCAGATGGGCCAGCTTGCGGTCCAGGCGGTCGTGACAACCGGGGCCTAGCCATTGCGCGGTATCACGGCCGTCGCCCTCTTGCGGGCCCAGGTAGAGCTTGATCGCCAGTTCCAGATGATGCACGCCGTCACGGTCGCGCAGCAGCATGTCCAGCTCCCCCAGGGTATGGCCGGCCTGGCGGATAGGCAGGTTGGCCGCGAGCAATTCCACGCCGGGCGCGTGTTGCACGGCAAATTGCCACAGGCGTTCGTAATACAGGCCCAGGCGCCGGGTACGTGCCAGGCTCAGCCAGTGCAGCAGGCGGCTGCTGTCCTGGTCCAGTTGCCGCAGCCATTGTTCCAGTGCCGCGGGTTGCTGCACCCAATCGCTGCCGGCCAGGGGATGGCGTTGCGGCCAGGGTGTTTGTTCCAGCATCGGCGGGGCGAGGATCACCCACGCCAGGTCCCGCACTTCGGGATGACGCAATTGACGGGGCAGGTACTGCAGGTCGGGAAACGGATTCATGGTCCGAGCATAGCTGTTTCCTACTCGCTGCGGGACCGTGGCGGGTGTTGAGAACCGTTGTCGTCTGGGCCCCGTGGCGACAAAGGATTTTGTCTAATGCGGCCTTTCGCCCATAATCGTTCTTTTTGCCAGACCCAAACCCTGCAGGAGCCCCATGGAGCAATTTCGCAATATCGGCATCATCGGTCGCCTGGGCAGTACCCAGGTTCTGGACACGGTCCGCCGGCTGAAAAAGTTTCTGCTTGAGCGCCACCTGCATGTGATCCTCGAAGACACCATCGCCGAGATTCTGCCGGGCCACGGCCTGCAGACCTCATCGCGCAAGATGCTCGGTGAAGTCTGCGATATGGTGATCGTGGTCGGCGGCGACGGCAGCCTGCTGGGCGCCGCCCGGGCCCTGGCGCGGCATAACGTGCCGGTGCTGGGGATCAACCGGGGCAGCCTGGGGTTCCTTACCGATATCCGCCCTGACGACCTGGAAGTCGAAGTGGCCAAGGTGCTGGACGGCCACTACCTGGTAGAAAACCGCTTCCTGCTGCAAGCCGAAGTGCGCCGCCATGGCGAAGCCATCGGCCAGGGCGATGCCCTCAACGATGTGGTGCTGCACCCCGGCAAGTCGACGCGGATGATCGAGTTCGAGCTGTACATCGACGGCCAGTTCGTTTGCAGCCAGAAGGCCGACGGCCTGATCGTCGCCACGCCCACCGGTTCCACGGCCTATGCGCTGTCGGCCGGCGGGCCGATCATGCATCCCAAGCTCGATGCCATTGTGATCGTGCCGATGTACCCCCATATGTTGTCGAGCCGGCCGATTGTGGTCGATGGCAACAGTGAGCTGAAAATCGTGGTCTCCAAAGACATGCAGATCTACCCGCAAGTCTCCTGTGACGGGCAGAACCACTTCACCTGCGCCCCCGGTGACACCATCACCGTGAGCAAAAAAGCGCAGAAGCTGCGGTTGATCCACCCGCTGGATCACAACTACTACGAAGTGTGCCGCACTAAGCTGGGCTGGGGCAGCCGCTTGGGGGGTGGAGGCGACTGATGCTCGATCCCGCGCGTAGCTACGACCTGATTGGTGACGTGCACGGTTGCGCTCATACCCTTGAGCACCTGCTCGACCAGATGGGTTACCACAAGCAGGGCGGCACCTGGCGCCATCCCTCCCGCATGGCGGTGTTCCTCGGCGATATCATCGACCGTGGCCCGCGCATCCGCGAGGCACTGCATATCGTCCACGACATGGCCGAAGCCGGCCAGGCGCTGTGCATCATGGGCAACCATGAGTTCAACGCCCTGGGCTGGAGCACCCTGGCGCCGCCCGGCAGTGGCAAGCAGTACGTGCGTGAACATTCGCCACGCCACGCGCGGCTGATCCACGAGACCCTGACCCAGTTCGAACACCACCCCGGCGACTGGCATGACTTCCTCGGCTGGTTCTACGACATGCCGTTGTTTGTCGATGCCGGGCGTTTTCGCGTGGTGCACGCCTGCTGGGATGCGGGGCTGATCGAACCGCTGCGCGGGCAGTTCCCCGACGGCTGTATCGACGAGCATTTCCTGCAGGCGGCGGCGGTGCCGGGCAGCTTTGCCTGCAATGCCTTCGATCGCCTGCTGCGCGGCACCGATATGCGCCTGCCGGACGGCCTGACGCTGACCGGTGGCGATGGCCTGACCCGTTCGTTCTTTCGCACCAAGTTCTGGGAAGACGACCCGAAGACCTACGGCGACATTGTGTTCCAGCCCGATGCCTTGCCCGACCCGGTGGCCCGTACGCCGTTGTCCTCGACCGAGAAAAACTCCCTGCTGCGCTATGGCGTGGATGAGCCGCTGCTGTTTGTCGGCCACTACTGGCGCAGCGGCAAACCGGCGCCGATCCGCCCGAACCTGGCCTGCCTGGACTACAGCGCAGTGCTCTACGGCAAGCTGGTGGCGTATCGCCTGGATCAGGAAACCTGCCTGGACCCCAACAAGTTCGTATGGGTCGATGTCGAGCGCCCTGAGGTGCTTCATGAGTAACGTGGCCGTTTTACGCTTGCCGCTGACGGTTGACCTGGCTGGATTCGTCAAACTGTTGCAGCGCATGCAGGTGCCCCATCGCGTCAGCGAAGAGGCCGGCGAGCAGGTGCTCTGGGTGCCGGACGCGATCAGCGAAGACGTGCGCAGCCTGTATCAACGTTTCCCTGCCGGCGATCCGCACCAGCAGCTGGATATTCCCCAGGAACCGGTAGCCAAGCGCGCCGGTTTTCTCCAGCAGTTGCGCCACAGCCCACTGACCGCGGGTGTGTTGCTGCTGAGCCTGATCGTCGGTGCGGTCACGATGCTTGGCGACAACCTGCAAGCCATGAGCTGGCTGACGTTCCTGAATTTCCACGTGGCCGGTGAATACCTGTACTTCACGCCCCTGGCCGACAGCCTGGCGGCGGGGCAGTGGTGGCGGTTGGTGACGCCGATGCTGATCCATTTCGGCATCCTCCACCTGGCGATGAATGGCATGTGGTACTGGGAACTGGGGCGGCGGATCGAGGCGCGCCAAGGCAGTATCAACCTGCTGGGCCTGACGTTGCTGTTCAGCCTGGCCTCCAACTACGCGCAATACACCTTTGGCGGCCCGGGCCTGTTCGGCGGCTTGTCTGGCGTGTTGTACGGCTTGCTCGGCCATTGCTGGATCTACCAGATGCTCGCGCCCAACCCGGCGTATCGCCTGCCGCGTGGCGTGCTGGTGATGATGCTGGTGTGGCTGGTGCTGTGCCTGTCGGGCCTGGTCTCGATGATCGGCTTCGGCGAAATCGCCAACGCGGCCCATGTCGGCGGCCTGGTGGCGGGTTGCATCACCGGTTTGCTCGGCGGGTTGTACAGCCGCCATAAACGTAACGCTTGAATCTCTGCCCATTATTTAAAGGAAGAGTCTTATGTCCTCTTTTGCTGAAATGATCGAAAACATCACCCCGGATATCTACCAGAGCCTCAAGCTCGCCGTGGAAATCGGCAAATGGTCCGATGGCCGCAAGCTCACCGCCGAACAGCGTGAGCTGTCGTTGCAGGCGATGATCGCCTGGGAGCTGCAAAACCTGCCGGAAGACCAGCGCACCGGCTACATGGGCCCGCAGGAATGCCAATCGAAGTCGACCCCGGTGGAAAACATCCTGTTCAAGTCGGATGCCATCCATTGATTGAGATTGGCCGTGGTGCAGTCAGCAAGATGTCGGCGCAACTGGGTTCGCCGACCGTTCAATACGCTTTTCGCCTGGGCGACACCGAGGTGCCGGTCAACCCGTTGATTGGCACTCATGTGCGCCTGGAATACCTCGGTGCGATCCACTGCACTCACTGCGGGCGCAAGACCAAGACCAGCTTCAGCCAGGGCTATTGCTACCCGTGCATGACCAAGCTGGCCCAGTGCGACCTGTGCATCATGAGCCCCGAGCGCTGCCATTTCGATGCCGGCACCTGCCGCGATCCGGCCTGGGGCGAAAAATTCTGCATGACCGACCATGTGGTGTACCTGGCGAACTCGTCGGGGATCAAGGTCGGCATCACCCGCGCCACCCAACTGCCCACGCGCTGGCTGGACCAGGGCGCGAGCCAGGCATTGCCGATCATGCGCGTGGCCACGCGCCAGCAATCGGGCTTTGTCGAAGATGTGCTGCGCAGCCAGGTCGCCGACAAGACCAACTGGCGCGCCTTGCTCAAGGGTGACGCGGCAGCGGTAGACCTTGCGCAGGTTCGCGACGAGCTGTTCGTCTCCTGCGCCGACGGCCTGCTGCAATTGCAGGAACGCTTCGGCCTGCAGGCCATCCAACCGGTAACCGATATCGAGCCCCTCGAAATCCGCTACCCGGTGGAGCAATATCCAACCAAGATCGTCAGCTTCAACCTGGATAAGAACCCGATTGCCGAAGGCACGCTGTTGGGGATCAAGGGCCAATACCTGATCTTCGATACCGGCGTTATCAATATTCGTAAATACACGGCTTACCAGCTCGCCGTGCATCAGTAGAAGGATTTCACGCATGCGCACCGAACAACCGAAGATGATTTACCTGAAGGACTATCAGGCGCCCGAGTACCTGATCGACGAGACCCACCTGACCTTCGAGTTGTTCGAGGACCATAGCCTGGTCCACGCGCAGCTGGTGATGCGCCGCAATCCCGAGCGCGGCACCGGCCTGCCGCCGCTGGTACTCGATGGCCAGCAGTTGGAACTGCTGAGCGTGGCCCTGGGTGACCAGGAACTGAGCGCCGCCGACTACCAGTTGAGCGACAGCCACCTGACGTTGCAACCGACCAGCGAGCGCTTCACGGTCGACACCAGCGTGCGCATCCACCCGCAAACCAACACCGCCCTGGAAGGCTTGTACAAGTCCGGCGGCATGTTCTGCACCCAATGCGAGGCCGAAGGTTTTCGCAAGATCACCTACTACCTGGACCGCCCGGACGTGATGAGCACGTTCACCACCACCGTGATCGCCGAGCAACACAGCTATCCGGTGTTGCTGTCCAACGGCAACCCGATTGCCAGCGGCCCCGGCGAAGACGGCCGGCACTGGGCGACCTGGGAAGACCCGTTCAAGAAACCGGCCTACCTGTTCGCCCTGGTGGCCGGCGACCTGTGGTGCGTCGAAGACACCTTCACCACCATGAGCCAGCGCACCGTCGCTCTGCGCATCTATGTCGAGCCGGAAAACATCGACAAGTGCCAGCACGCCATGAACAGCCTGAAGAAGTCCATGCGCTGGGATGAAGAGGTCTACGGTCGCGAATACGACCTGGATATCTTCATGATCGTCGCGGTCAACGATTTCAACATGGGTGCCATGGAAAACAAGGGCCTGAACATCTTCAACTCCAGCGCCGTGCTGGCCCGCGCCGAAACCGCGACCGACGCCGCGCACCAGCGGGTAGAAGCCATCGTCGCCCACGAATACTTCCACAACTGGTCGGGCAACCGCGTGACCTGCCGCGACTGGTTCCAGCTGTCGCTCAAGGAAGGTTTCACGGTATTCCGCGATTCGCACTTCTCCGCCGACATGAACTCGGCCACCGTCAAGCGTATCCAGGATGTGGCCTACCTGCGCACTCACCAATTCGCTGAAGATGCAGGGCCGATGGCCCACGCCGTGCGCCCGGACAGCTTTATCGAGATTTCCAACTTCTACACCCTGACCGTGTACGAAAAGGGTTCGGAAGTAGTCGGCATGATCCACACCTTGCTCGGTGCCGAGGGTTTCCGCAAAGGCAGCGACCTGTACTTTGAGCGCCACGACGGCCAGGCCGTGACCTGCGACGACTTCATCAAGGCCATGGAAGATGCCAACGGCGCCGACCTGACCCAGTTCAAGCGCTGGTACAGCCAGGCCGGCACCCCACGCCTGGTGGTGAGCGAGTCCTACGACGCTGGCGCCAAAACCTACAGCCTGACCTTGCGCCAAAGCTGCCCGCAAACCCCGGACAACGTGGAAAAACTGCCGTTCGTGATTCCCGTGGCCCTGGGCCTGCTGGATGCCAAGGGCGTCGACCTACCGTTGCGTCTGGCCGGTGAAGCCGCTGCGCAGGGCACCTCGCGGGTATTGTCGGTGACTGAAGCCGAGCAGACGTTCACCTTCGTCGATATCGCCGAACAGCCGTTGCCGTCACTGTTGCGCGGCTTCTCGGCGCCGGTGAAGCTGAGCTTCCCCTACAGCCGTGACCAGTTGATGTTCCTGATGCAGCACGACAGTGACGGTTTCAATCGCTGGGAGGCGGGCCAGCAACTGGCGGTGCAGGTGTTGCAGGACCTGATCGGCCAACACCAGCAGGGCCGGGCCCTGGTGCTCGATCAACGGTTGGTCAACGCACTGCGTAGCGTGTTGAGCGATGAAAGCCTGGACCAGGCCATGGTCGCGGAAATGTTGTCGTTGCCGGGCGAGGCCTACCTGACCGAAATCAGCGAAGTGGCTGACGTCGACGCGATCCACGCCGCCCGCGAGTTTGCGCGCCAGCAGTTGGCCGACCAGCTGTTCGAAGGCTTGTGGCTGCGCTACCAGGCCAACCGCGACCTGTCGCGCAACACGCCTTACGTGGCCTCGGCAGAGCACTTCGCGCGCCGCGCCCTGCAGAACATTGCGCTGTCGTACTTGATGCTCAGCGGCAAGCCAGAAGTGCTGGCCGCAACCCTGGAGCAGTTCGACGCGTGTGACAACATGACCGAACGCCTGACGGCACTGGCGGTGCTGGTCAACTCGCCGTTCGACGCCGAGAAGGCCAAGGCCCTGCAAGTGTTTGCCGAGAACTTCAAGGACAACCCGCTGGTCATGGACCAATGGTTCAGCGTCCAGGCCGGCAGCGTGTTGCCGGGCGGGCTCGCGCGGGTCAAGGCGCTGATGCAGCACCCGGCGTTCAATATCAAGAACCCGAACAAGGTGCGCGCGCTGGTCGGCGCCTTCGCCGGGCAGAACCTGATCAACTTCCACGCGGCCGATGGCTCGGGCTATCGCTTCCTGGCGGACCTGGTCATCGAGCTGAATGCCTTCAACCCGCAGATTGCCTCGCGGCAGTTGGCGCCGTTGACCCGCTGGCGCAAATACGACAGCGCCCGCCAGGCGCTGATGAAGGCGGAACTGGAGCGCATCCGCGGTTCGGGCGAGCTGTCCAGCGATGTGTTCGAGGTGGTCAGTAAAAGCCTCGCATGACGCCTGACTCACCGCTGGCTGCCTACCAACAGGCCCTGGCCGATGGTTTTGTGGCTGACGACGCGCAACGCCGAGCGGTTGAGGCGTTGCAGGCCTGCCATGCGGCATTGCACCAAGCCGCCGACGCACCGGTCACCGGGGTTTATCTGTGGGGGCCGGTAGGGCGGGGCAAGACCTGGCTGATGGATCAGTTCCACCAGAGCCTGCGGGTGCCTGCGCGACGCCAGCACTTTCATCACTTCATGGGCTGGGTCCATCAACGCCTGTTCCAATTGACCGGCACCCCGGACCCGTTGCAGGCGCTGGCCCGCGAGTTGAGTCGCGAGGTGCGGGTACTGTGTTTCGACGAACTGTTCGTCAATGACATTGGCGACGCAATCATCCTCGGGCGCCTGTTCCAGGTAATGTTCGACGAAGGGGTGGTGATGGTCTGCACGTCCAACCAGCCGCCAGGGCAGTTGTACGCCGATGGGTTCAACCGCGAGCGCTTCGTGCCGGCTATCGAGGCGATCCAGGCGCATATGCAGGTGGTGGCGGTTGATGGCAGTGAAGATCACCGTTTGCATCCGGGCACGGCCGTGCAGCGCTATTGGGTGGATCAACCCGAGGCGTTGGCCAGGGTCTTTGAGGATTTGAGCAAAGGCCAGGCCTTAAGCAGTGCACCAGTGAACGTGGGCTCGCGTGTGATTGCCACGGTGCGGTCCAGCGAAAACATCCTGTGGTGCCGCTACGCTGACCTGTGCGAGCAACCGTTGGCAGCCATGGATTTCATGCTGTTGTGTGATCGCTATCGTGCCATTTTACTGGGCGAAGTCCCCGGCTTGAGCGCCTCGACACGCCCTGGACGGATTGCCCGTGGTACCGAGGATGGCGCCCAGCGCGTGGAGGCGGGCGACCGTGAGTTGCCGGCGCTGTCGGTGCACGACGACAGCGTGCGGCGGTTTATCGCCCTGGTCGATGAGTGCTACGACCGCAAGGTGGCGCTGTACATCGAAGCCAAGGTGCCCTTGGCTGAGCTATACACCGAGGGTTACCTGGAATTTGCATTCCGCCGCACCCTCAGTCGTTTGCAAGAGATGCAGTTGCAACGTTTTGGTCGGTGATGGCTATTTGCCCATGCTCACTGGCGTTTACTTGTTGGCTTTTTCCCGCGCCAACTTGTAGTTAATCTCCTTCATCTAACGCCTACACCGCGCTTACAATCGAGCTTTTGCGGGGAGCTCATCCCTGCCGGGCAGTTATCGAGGAAGGAAATGGAAGCCGCAGAAATACTGGTACTGCAAGCCAGCTACAGCAACCCCGTGCACGCCGAGGCCCTTGGCCTGTTGCTCAACCACTATGCACAAGACCCCATGGGCGGCGGCCACGCCTTGTCCGCCGACCTGCTGCAACAGTTGCCGGCGGAACTGGCCAAGCGCCCCCATGCGTTCAGCGTGCTGGCCTTTGTCGGCGGGGAGCCGGCCGGGTTGGTGAACTGTTTCGAGGGGTTCTCGACCTTTGCCTGCCGGCCGCTGGTCAACGTGCATGACGTGGTCGTCAAGGAAGCATTCCGGGGGCTGGGCCTGAGCCAGAAAATGTTGCAAAAGGTCGAGGAAATCGCCCGCCAGCGTGGTTGCTGCAAGATCACCCTGGAAGTGTTGGAAGGTAATGCCGTGGCACAGGCGTCGTACCGCAAGTTTGGGTTCGACGACTCAATCTTCGACCCGGCCCATGGCCGCATGCTGTTCTGGAGCAAGGTCCTCTAACGGATCATTCCCACGCTCTGCGTGGGAATGATCGGGGGTGGGGTTAGCTCTTGGGTTGCTCGGCGTCCCGCGCCTGTTCGGCCGATCCGGATTCAGTGCCCTTGGCATCGGCAGCCGCGGTCTGTTCGGCATCGCCGTGGATTTGCTTCTGGACGAAGCTGAAGTTGTTGAAGTGCTCCTTCACGCGTTCCCCGCCGCCTTCAGCGAAGGCCGCAGCCGAGGTCAGGCCCAACAGGCCGGTGAGCATCAAGATGGAAAGTTTCATCGCATGTATTCCCATTAAAAGTGACCGGTATCTGCACCGTCCCTGATCAGATTTATGGGAATAGTTTGTAGGACGCTTATTAAGTGCGGGTTAACGTCACGCCCCTCCAGAGTTAACGTGAGGGGCGGGGTCGTTTACTTCAGCACCACATTCTGGGTGCCGGTATTGGCCTTGGGCTTGATCAGACTGAAGTCGATCAAGGCCTTCTGCGGACGCTGGTAGGGATCGCCAATCAGCAACGGCCGTGGCTTGAAGCTATCACTGACCAGGCTGCGGCTGCGGTCCAGTTCGTCGAAGCTCAAGCCGGCCAGGTCAGCCCAGGTGTGAATCAACTGCGAACTGCTGTACGGACGTTGCACATCACCCTGCATATTCCAGTCGTGGGTGGCGCGCCACTTCGGCGAGGCCCAGGTCATGAAGGGGATGGTGTACATCGGCGCCGTCGGCTTGCCCTCGTTGCGGCCCAGGGTGTCGTGGCCTGCCGAGTCGAACACATCCTCGCCGTGGTCGGACAGGTACAGCAGGAACCCATTGGGGTCGGTCTTGGCGTAATCCTTGATCAGGCTCGACACCACGAAGTCGTTGTAGCGCACCGCATTGTCATAGCTGTTGTAGGTCGGCAACTGGTCGTCACGCACGCCGTCCGGCACGCCCTGGCGGTCGGTAAAAGTGTCGAAGCTTGGCGGGTAGCGGTACTGGTAGCTCATGTGGGTGCCCAGCAGGTGAACCACGATCAGCTTGCGCTCGGCCTTGTCGGCGAGGGCCTTGGAGAACGGCTCCAGCACGTCGCCATCGTACTGGCGGGCGTTCTGGTTGCGGTTGTTGTTGAGGTACACCTGCTCGTCGGCCTGCTCGGAGAACGTCGTGAGCATGGTGTTGCGCTTGGTCATGGTCTGCTGGTTGGTGATCCAGAAAGTCTTGTAGCCGGCCTGTTTCATCATGCTGACGATGGATGGGGTCTTGAGGTACAGGTCTGGATGCTCTTCGTCGGCAAAGGTCAGCACCTGTTGCAGCGCCTCGATGGTATAGGGGCGCGGGGTGATGACGTTGTCGAACACGTCCAGTTGGTCACGCAGCTTGTCCAGCTCCGGCGTGGTCTTGCGGGGATAGCCGTAGAGGCTCATGCGCTGGCGGTTGGTGGACTCGCCGATCACCAACACAAGCGTCGACGGTTGGCCGGCCATGCTGTCCTTGAAGTTGCTCAGGGGCGGGATCTTGCTGACGTTGTCGAGCATGCCCTGCATGTTGTTCAACTGCTGGTTGTAGCGACGATAGGCGACGATCATCTGCCATGGCACTGCAGGTTCGACACGGGTTTCGAAACCATCGATGGCCCGCTCCAGGGTGTCGTTGGTAGCGATCTGCTTGGCCAGCGGATAACCGACGATCGCCAGCACTATGGCGGTGGCTGCGACCATCGCCCGGCCCCGGGGCAGGTAGACCGGGCGTATGCGGGTCCAGAGGAAGATGGCCAGGGCGGTGTGCGCAATGAAGGCCAGTATGATCCACCAGGCAAAATACTGGGTGGCGTACTCGCCGGCTTCAGAGATGTTCGACTCGAACATGATGAAGATGACGCTCTGGGAAAATTCCTGCTGGTAAATAAAGAAATAGCCCAGGCTGGCCATGGAACAGGCCCACAACACAACACCGATCAAACCGGCCAGCAGCCGGGCGCGACGTGGGAATAGCAGCATGGGTGCCAACCACAGCGCGCTCATGAAGAACGCCTGGCGGAAGCCACTGAAACCGGAAGTGCCGGTCAGTTGGATCAGCAGTTGGGTAATGCCTGAGAAATACCAGAAAAACAGGAACATCCAGCCAAAGCCGGCCCAATCAAACCCTTTTGCAGACTTCGTGCTGCGTTTGAACATCGCCATGCAGCGCTCCAACCCAATAATTACCACCGCCCATGCGTGAGGCGGCGTTCTGGCGGAGGATTATCGGGAAGGGCTGGTGAAAACTTCGTGAGTTGGATCTGAGGGAACGATCCTTTAAGGCGCCGGCAGGCCAGCGCCTACAAGGGCTCAGCAACTGATGGCTTGATTCGCGAGCTGGGCCTGCAACTGCGCGCGCAGACGGATGACTTCCTGTTGCAACTGTTCACGTTCGTCTTTCAGCTGGCGCAACTCGTCGCGGCGGACGGTGACGTAGAGGGTCTGTGGCGGGCGTGTCATCTGTGCAGTGCGCATTGCTTACCTCGCAAATAGCCGGTGTGTCGCGGTGCCAGAGCGCTTGAGTCGAGGCCCTCGGCAGGAGTCAGGGGGCGATTCTGATTTCTTTTTCAGCTCAAGGGAACTTTTTTATTTTTCAGGGTCGTTGTGACTTTTCAGGCGGTGATGGTGAAACGATGGCCTCTTTTTCTGATGAAACTAGTGCGATTGGCGCCGGACTAATTCGTCATTGCGCTATAAACTGTGTCACACATTTTTTTATTTGTAGTTGGGAGCATCAATACATGCAACTGGGGATTATTGGACTAGGCCGCATGGGCGGGAATATTGCGCGCCGCTTGATGCTCAATGGGCATACCACCGTGGTCTACGACCGCAATGAAGCATTCGTCAAAGGCTTGAGTGAAGAGGGCGCGACCGGCGTTGCCGATCTGGCCGCCCTGGTGGCCGGCCTGCAAAAGCCGCGGGCCGTCTGGGTCATGTTGCCGGCGGGCGAACCCACTGAAACCACGATCAACGACCTGAGCCAATTGATGGAACCCGGCGATGTCATCATCGACGGCGGCAACACCTTCTACAAGGATGACGTACGTCGCGGCAAGGCCCTGGCGCAAAAGGGCCTGCACTACATCGACGTCGGCACTTCCGGTGGCGTGTGGGGCCTGGAGCGTGGCTACTGCATGATGATTGGTGGCGACGCCGAGACCGTCAAGCACCTGGACCCGATCTTCGCCACCCTGGCCCCGGGCCTGGGCGACATCCCGCGCACCAAGGACCGTACCGCCACCGACGACCGTGCCGAGCGTGGCTATATCCACGCCGGCCCAGCCGGTTCCGGGCACTTCGTGAAGATGATCCACAACGGCATCGAGTACGGAATGATGCAGGCGTTTGCCGAAGGTTTTGACATTCTCAAGACCAAGAATTCGGAAAACCTGCCGCCAGAACAGCGTTTTGACCTGAACGTGGCCGATATCGCCGAAGTCTGGCGCCGTGGCAGCGTCGTATCCTCCTGGTTGCTGGACCTGACGGCCGATGCCCTGGCGACCGACCCCAAGCTCGACGGTTACTCCGGTTCCGTGGCCGACAGCGGCGAAGGGCGCTGGACCATCGAAGCGGCCATGGAGCAATCGGTACCGGTACCGGTGCTGTCCAACTCGTTGTTCGCCCGGTTCCGTTCGCGCCAGCAAAGCACCTACGGTGACAAGCTGCTGTCGGCCATGCGCTTTGGCTTCGGCGGCCATGTGGAGACTTCCAAAAAATGACGGTCAACGGCAAGAAACCCAAGGCCGAACCCGCTCCACCCACTACCTTGTTCCTGTTCGGCGCCCATGGCGACCTGGTCAAGCGCCTGCTGATGCCGGCGCTGTACAACCTCAGTCGCGATGGCCTGCTGGGCGAGGGCCTGCGGATTGTCGGGGTGGATCACAACGCTATCAGCGATGCCGACTTCGCCAAGAAACTCGAAGACTTCATCCGCACCGAAGCCGCGAGCAAGGTCAAGGGCAATGCCGAACATGCACTGGACCCACAATTGTGGGCCCAGTTGGCCAAGGGCATCAGCTACGTGCAGGGCGACTTCCTGGACGACGGCACCTATGCCGACATCGCCAGCAAAATCGCCGGCAGCGGCACTGGCAACGCGGTGTTCTACCTGGCCACCGCGCCGCGCTTCTTCAGTGAAGTGGTGCAGCGCCTGGGCCGGGCCAACCTGCTGGAGGAAAGCCCCGAGGCTTTCCGCCGCGTGGTGATCGAAAAGCCGTTCGGCTCCGACCTGGCCACCGCCGAGGCGCTGAACGCCTGCCTGCTCAAGGTCATGAGCGAAAAGCAGATCTATCGCATTGACCATTACCTGGGCAAGGAAACGGTACAGAACATCCTGATCAGCCGTTTTTCCAACGTGCTGTTCGAAGCGTTCTGGAACAACCACTACATTGACCACGTGCAGATCACCGCTGCCGAAACGGTCGGCGTGGAAACCCGGGGCAGTTTCTTCGAGAACACGGGCACCCTGCGCGATATGGTGCCCAACCACCTGTTCCAGCTGTTGGCAATGATTGCCATGGAGCCACCCGCTGCCTTTGGCGCCGACGCGGTACGCGGCGAGAAGGCCAAGGTGATTGGCGCGGTGCGCCCCTGGTCCCTGGAGGATGCGCGGGCCAACTCGGTACGCGGCCAGTACACCGCCGGCGAAATCGGCGGCAAGGCGCTGCCTGGCTATCGGCAAGAGGCCAATGTGGCGCCGGACAGCAGCACCGAGACCTTCGTGGCCCTCAAGGTGATGATCGACAACTGGCGTTGGGTCGGCGTACCGTTCTACCTGCGCACCGGCAAGCGCATGAGCGTGCGCGACACCGAAATCGTCATCTGCTTCAAGCCGGCGCCCTATGCGCAGTTTCGCGACACCGACGTCGACGAACTCAAGCCGACCTACCTGAAGATCCAGATCCAGCCCAATGAAGGCATGTGGTTCGACCTGCTGGCGAAAAAGCCCGGGCCGACCCTGGACATGGCCAACATCCAACTGGGCTTTGCCTACAAGGATTTCTTCGAGATGCAGCCGTCCACCGGCTACGAAACCCTGATCTACGACTGCCTGACCGGTGACCAGACGCTGTTCCAGCGCGCGGACAACATTGAAAACGGCTGGCGTGCGGTGCAGCCGTTTCTCGATGCATGGAAGGAAGACGACGGGATCCAGGCCTACAAGGCCGGCGAAGATGGCCCGGCGGCGGCAGATGAGTTACTGGCCCGCGATGGCCGCGCCTGGCATAGCCTCGGATGAGTGAGGCCGCGATTCAACCCATCCGTTTTTTGTTGAGTGATATGGACGGCACCTTGTTGTTGCCCGATCACAGCCTCAGCCAGCGCACCATCGACGCCGTGCGCGCGCTGCGCGAGGCCGGGGTGTTTTTCAGCCTGGCCACCGGGCGGCCGCCCAGGGCGATGTTGCAGCAGATCGAAGCATTGGGCGTCGACGTGCCCACGGCCGGGTTCAATGGCGGCACCCTGGTCAACCCCGATGGCAGCATCCTGGTCGCGCACCATCTGCCAGAAGAAGCCGCGTTGATCACGTTGGCGCTGTTAGGCGATCAACCCGAAGTAGAAATCTGGGTGTTTGCCGATGGCGACTGGCTGCTGCGTGACCCTGCGGGCCCCATGGTGCCTCGGGAACAGCATGGCTTGGGCTATGCGCCAGTGGTGGTGAAGAGTTTCGAGCCGGTCCTGGGGCGGATCGACAAGATCGTCGCCGCCAGCGCCAATGCCCAGTTGTTGATTGAACTGGAGGCGCAGCTGCAGCCCAAGGTCGCAGGCCTGGCCCAGGTCTCGCGTTCGCAGCCGGTGTATCTCGATATCACCGCGATGCAGGCCAACAAGGGCGATGCCCTGAAAACCCTGGCCGCTCATCTTGGCGTGGCGCTGGAGCACACAGCGGCCATCGGCGATGGCGGCAATGACCCGGCGATGTTTCAGGTGGCCGGGTTATCGATTGCCATGGGCCAGGCCGAAGAGGCGGTCAAGCGTCAGGCCGATGTGGTCACCGGCAGCAATATCGAGGACGGCGCCGCCCATGCAATTGAGCGGTTTATCCTTCACAGCCAGTAACTGACCGCATACCAGCCCAGCACGCCCATCACCACGGTGTACGGCAGCGCCATCCACACCATGCGCCCGTAGGACAGGCGGATCAGCGGCGCAATCGCCGACGTCAGCAAAAACAGGAATGCCGCCTGGCCATTGGGCGTCGCCACGCTGGGCAGGTTGGTCCCGGTGTTGATCGCAATGGCCAGGGTCTCGAAATGCTCGCGGCTCATATGGCCGGACACAAACGCCTGCTTGACCTCGGTGATATAGATCGTCGCCACGAACACGTTGTCGCTGATGGCGGATAACAGGCCATTGGCAATAAACAGCATGCCCGGTTGTTGTTCGGCGGGCAGTGCCAGTACCCATTGGATCAATGGGGTAAACAGCTGCTGATCATGAATCACCGCGACCACCGCGAAAAACACCACCAGCAACGCGGTAAAGGGCAGGGCGTCCTTGAAGGCATTGCCGATGCGATGTTCTTCGGTAATCCCGGTAAAGGTGGTGATCAGCACGATCACCAGCAGGCCGATCAAGCCAACCTCGGCGACATGAAAGGCCAGGCCGGCGATCAGGATCAGTGCAGCCAGGCCCTGGACAATCAGCGCTGCCCGCTGGCGTGGGGTGCGTTCGGCGTTGTCTTCACGGGCGTAATCGGCCAGCACCTGGCGCACGTTGTCCGGCAGTAGCGTGCCGTAGCCAAACCAGCGCAGTTTTTCCAGCAGCACGCAGGTGACCAGGCCCGCTACCAGCACCGGCAGCGATACCGGGGCAATCCGCTGGAAGAACTGGCTGAAATTCCAGCCCATCTCATGGCCGATCAACAGGTTCTGTGGCTCGCCTACCAAGGTACACACACCGCCCAGGGCGGTACCGACGGCGCCGTGCATCAACAGGCTGCGCAGGAAGGCGCGAAATTGCTCAAGGTCGGCGTGGTGCAAGCTGGGCAGATGGCGATCGTCGCTGTACTGGCTGTCCTGGCGCGGATCATTGCCCGATGCCACGCGGTGATACACCGAATAGAAGCCCACCGCGGCACTGATAATCACCGCAGTCACCGTCAAGGCATCGAGAAAGGCGGACAGGAAGGCCGACAAAAAGCAGAACATCAGCCCCAGCAGCGCCTTGGAGCGTACGCCCAGCAGCAGGCGCGAAAACAGGAACAGCAGCAGGTCCTTCATAAAGTAAATACCGGCCACCATGAACATCAGCAGCAGGATCACCGGGAAGTTATGCAGCAACTCGTCGTACAGCGCCTGGGGCGTGGTCATGCGCAGCAACAGCGCCTCGACCATCAACAGCCCGCCGGGCATCAACGGGTAGCAGTGCAGCGCCATGGCCAGGGTGAAAATGAACTGGGCCACTAGGAGCCAGCCGGCGGTCACCGGGCCGAATACCCAGAGCACCAAGGGGTTGAGGATCAGGAACGCGAGAATGCAGGCCTTGTACCAACGAGGCGAGTGCCCAAGGAAGTTATGGGCGAAGGCCTGGGCCATTGATCCGGACATGGGGTGCTCCTGGGGGCGAGAAGTGCGCAAGGTGCCCGAGGCTCACTGGAAGATCAAGTGATCATGGCATGGCTGCTATATAAAGAAGGGCGATACGAAAGTTTCAGGCACGCAAAACCCGTGGCGAGGGGTGAACTCACTCGCCACGGGTTTAATAGTCTTAACAAGTTGCAGCCGATATAAGAAGCGACGGTATGTCGCAGTAGCTGCGTTAACTTACTTGGGCATTGCCCAGGATTGAAGTTGATAACCTTCGCCATTCAATTCGGCGCGGGCTTGCAGCAGCAGGGCTTCCAGTTGCTCTGGATCGGAGTAGGTGCTGCTGGAAATCAGTGTGCGCCCGATGCGGGTTTCGGTGCGGTCGATTACGGCCAGGCTAAGTGCGCCAGTACCGTCTTGTAGTGCCCAGGCTACGCATTGAAAGGGTTCAAAGGCATGGCCGGCGATCAGCAGTGCTTCGTTGAAACGGAGCGGGGCGTTCATGGGGTCTTCTCTCTAAGTGCCCAATCAAAAGATGTGCCGTCGGTTGGGCTTACCGTTCGGCTAGTACCTGTACTGATGCACGATGACAGGGTACGGGTCACATGTTAGAGCAAGAAAATTCAACTTTTCGTGATTAACGTCATGTAAGGCGTGATTTTGAAAGGTGAATGAAAGATTGCAGTAGTGTTCGTCGCGGGCTTGATCGCTAAACGCTGTATCGGTGAGGGTTTTATCGCGAAACGATACAAGGGTAGTGTCAAGATCTTGCTAGGGTTATGAGCAGCTCGCCCAAACTGTTGTTTCTAAATAACTTTAATGATTTTGACGCCAAGGAATAGTCATGGTCGTTACACCAGCCCTGCGTCGCTTGCTTGTGGTCGATCCCTGTGACGACTGCCACCAGTTATTGCCTGGTTTGCGGGCGGCTGGCTGGGATGTCGACAGCTGTGCCCTGGAGGCGCTGGGCGAGCGAACCTGTGATGTAGGGCTGTTGCGCCTGCAGCCTTTTCACCTGCAGCGGCCCGAAGCGGTCAAGGAACTGATCAGTCGCAGCGGCACCGAATGGATTGCCGTGCTCAGCCCCGAGATGCTGCGCCTGCAAAATGTTGGCGACTTTGTGTGCGAATGGTTTTTTGACTTCCATACCTTGCCGTTCGATGTGTCGCGCGTCCAGGTCACCCTGGGCCGCGCCTTTGGCATGGCGAGGCTAAGGGGCAAAGGCGTGACCCATGTGGACGAGCCGGAGCATGAGCTGTTGGGTGATAGCCGGCCGATCCGCGAGTTGCGCAAGCTGCTGGCGAAACTGGCGCCCACCGAGTCGCCGATTTTGATCCGTGGCGACAGCGGCACCGGCAAGGAACTGGTGGCCAAGACCCTGCACCGTCAATCCCAGCGCCACGCCAAGCCCTTTGTGGCGATCAATTGCGGGGCGATCCCCGAGCATTTGATCCAGTCCGAACTGTTTGGCCATGAAAAGGGCGCATTCACCGGCGCCCACCAACGCAAGATCGGCCGCATCGAAGCGGCCAATGGCGGCACGCTGTTCCTCGATGAGATCGGTGACCTGCCGATGGAGTTGCAAGCCAACCTGTTGCGCTTTCTCCAGGAAAAGCATATCGAGCGGGTGGGTGGCAGCCAGCCGATCCCGGTGGATGTCAGGGTGCTGGCGGCGACTCACGTCGACCTGGAAGCGGCCATCGAGAAGGGCACCTTCCGTGAAGATTTGTACTACCGGCTCAATGTCCTGCAAGTGGTCACCGCACCGTTGCGCGAGCGGCATGGCGATGTGGGGATGTTGGCCAATCATTTTTCCAGGTTCTACAGCCAGGAGACCGGGCGCCGGCCGCGCAGTTTCAGCGAGGACGCGTTGGTCGCCATGGGCAAGCATGGTTGGCCGGGCAATGTACGCGAGCTGGCGAACCGGGTGCGGCGCGGCCTGGTGCTGGCCGAAGGGCGGCAAATCGAAGCGGCCGACCTGGGTTTGCAAAGCCAGCAGGCAATCGTGCTGCCCATGGCGACACTGGAAGACTACAAGCACCGCGCCGAACGCCAGGCGTTGTGCGATGTGCTGAACCGCCATAGCGACAACCTGAGCGTTGCCGCACGGGTGCTGGGGGTTTCCCGGCCGACTTTCTACCGGTTGCTGCACAAACACCAGATCCGCTAGGGCGGGTAAAAAAAGCCCCGTCGCGACCCTTATCGCGGCGGGGCTTTTCCTTTTCTCAAACTCACCATTCCCTGTAGGAGCGTTTAGAAGTAGTACGGGAATTTCAGGCTGAAGGTGAAGTCTGGTGCGTCATCGGTCATGCCGATAGCCAGGTTGGGCACGATGGTCAGGTTTTCGCTGGCGGCAATGGTCATGCCGACGTTGAAATACCCGGCATTGGCGTCACTGGACACAATCGACTGCCAATCACCGCCATCAGGCTTGAGCTTGCTCTTGCGCTGGATCAGGTCCGACACCGAGAACGACATACTCATGCGCTCGTTGAGGGCAAACGCCACCCCCACGCCCAACTGGAAGCTGTCGCCCAGGCGCACTTTGCCACCGATGTTCTGGTTGACGTCACTGCTAATGTCGTCAAACGAGCCCTCGAAATTGTGGGTGTAGGAAATCGAACCGAACAGCACGGCCGGGTCGAAGGTCTTGACCAGGGAGAGCCCCGGGGTGATCGACCATACGCCGTTGCCGGTGGGCAGGTTCTCCGGCACGTACAGGTTGTCGTTGGCCGTCGAGCGCACCAGCTTGATCCCGAAAGGCTCCTTGCCGGTGGGGGCTTTGACGCGGACCGACACCACGGCATCGGGCATCGTCGGCGATTCGTCGAGGAACTTGTAGGCAATCCCGAAGTTGACGTCGCCGATGGTCGGATCCCGGCTCACGCTCTCTTCGGAAGTGGCCTGCGGGTCACCGCCACTGGCGCCACCGGACTGGTAGGTCGACTCGCGGTACACCACTGGCACGTTGACGTCGAACTGCCAGCGGTTGTCGAGGTTGTAGCGCCCGGTCAAGTCCAGGGTCCAGTTATCCGCCTTGATGCGGTCCAGGTTGATATTGCCGAGGAAGATCGAATCCAGCGCCAGGAAGCCGTTGAGGGTCAACTGTCGGGCGTCGTAGCGGGCGTAGGTGATGCCGGTTTCAAAACTGAACTTGCCGTTGCCGAAGAAACCGCTGGCTTCGTTATACAAGTTACTCACGCTTTGTGCTGGCTCTGAATCATCCTTGAGCGATTGCCCATAGGAACTGCCGCCGGCTGCAGCGCCCTTGCTGTCCTTGGCGCCGCTGGCGGCCACGGTGCTGCCGCTCTGCTTGAAGTCTGCCGGCGACTTGGCCAGGCGTTTGGGGGCTGGCGTCGCGGGCTGGTCTTCTACCTGGCGTACCCGTTGCTCGAGGACCGCCAGGGCCTTTTGTTGTACTTCGTAGCGCTGCTTGAGCTCCAGCAGTTCTTGTTTGAGGGTTTCGATATCCGCGTCTGGCGCTGCGTACAACAGACTCGCCGGCAAGAGCGTACTTAAACAGACAACGGCACGTAGTGATAACGATCGATGCATGAAATAAGCCGTCCTTTTCTAATGCGTAAGTGTCGAGGGTCAGCGTAGTTCAATAACCGAGTGTGCGTAGGCCCTTGAGTTGATCCAGATTGCAGTTCAATGCCCCGGCGCTCAGGCCATTGCTGCCAAGCGCGACGTTGAGCTGGGTCATGTTATTGACGAAGTTGCTGTTGCCTTGCAAAACCGTGCCTTGCAGCACGTTGCCGCCGCCGATCTGCTGCAACGCATTACCCTGGTTGTTATGGGCTGCGATGGCCATTTGCACGCCGCCATTGTTGGCGGACACACTGACCCGGCCCGCCGCGCTGTCTGTGGTGAACGAGCCGCCCGCCAGCAACGCATGCCCTGATTGCGCGACGTTGGCCGGCGACAGGCCGTTTTCACTGACATTGATCCCGACGTTGTTGTACGCCGTGTTGCCATCGCCTGCGGCGCGTACGGTCTGGGTCACGCCCTGGCCGCTGCCCAGCCCGGCGCCACCGACCACGGTGCCGGTGCCCGGGTCGCGGTTGGTGCCGTTACCCACCGAGCCGGTGGATTGCACATAGAATTGCGGGGTGATCGTGGACGAGTCGATATGCATGTTGGCGCTCACCGTACTGGTGTCGCCCGCCGCATTGGTCCAGGTGGTGCTCATGACAATGCCGAAACTGACAATCCGCCCCGGCATCACGAAGCGGCCGCGCAGTTCAGCCAGTTCCGCGTCGTTCATTTCAATGGGCTTGAACGCCGATGAGGCATAAGCAGGCATCGAGGCTGCCAGGCACAGGGCCGTGAGCCAACGGGAAGTGTTCATCATCTGCTCCTGGGGCATCCTGCCCCTTATGGCGCTTCTAGAAGAAGTCGCTCTGGATGAAACCGAAGTCCATCAGCTCGGCGTCGCCCACGGGCCGGAACTCGTTCATTTTGGTCTTGGCGGTCAACGGCGTGGGGGGATCGAGCAGGGCGTTGGTCTTGTCATAGCCTTCACCGAGTACGGCGAAGACGATGCCATTCCAGCCTGCGAGGAAGTCATCCCGCGAAAGGCGCTTGTTGCCCAGTACCGGATCGCCGATGTAGACCCAGTCTTTTTCAGCCCGCTGCATCACCACAAAGTGCTTGTAGCCACGGATCTCCACCAGCACCACCACCGGGATCTTCACCGTCAACAGGGTGTCGGGTCCGATCTTGTAGCCCCGGGCGCGCATGCCGATGCTTTCCAGATAACGCTTCATGTCCAGCATGGAAAAGCCCTGGGTGCGTACCAGGTCCTGGTCAGCGTTGATCAGCATGCCCTTGATGATGTGTTCTTCATCCACGTCCAGCCAATAGGCCTGGCGCAGGATGGTAGCGAGTGCCGCAGCACCACAGCTGAAATCGGTTTTCTGTTCCACCAGGTTGGCGAACCGGCGTTCGCGGATGCTCTCGACCTTCTTGAAAATCACTGCACCGCCGGGCATGGCGGAAATCGCCATTTGCCCTGCCCACGAGGGGCCGGCGAGCAATAACAGAAGGCAAAGCGTCGCGAGGCGCATGATCATGACCTGATGGACACTGGAAATAAAAAGGGCCTTGTTGCCAAGGCCCCGTTGCATCAGAACGCCAGTTTGCTGCCAGTGCCCGCTGCGCAGACGGTGCAGCCGCTGCCCAGGGTGAGGGTGTTGCTTTGTTGGTTGCCCGAACCCGCTGCCACGTTCACGCCGATGTTGCCCGAGGCGTTGTTGGCGGAGTTGAGCAGGCCAGCGTTGTTGACCACATACTGAGGCTTGTAGCTGTGTTTGGAGGCCGCTTCGTTGAGGAAGTGGTTATCCAGGGACACTTGTTCGGTGTTCGAGGCAGCCGCGACGTTTTTGCCGTCAGCCGTCACGATTGCCAGGTTGTTTTTCTGTTGGTTGCCTTGACCGGCCGCCACGTTGACACCGACGTTGCCGGAGCTGTTGTTGGCCGAGTTGACCAGCGAAGCATTGTTTTGCGTGCCTTTGTTGGTGAACTTGTTGTCTTTGCTTTCTTGATAGATATCGGCCAAAGCGAAGGTACTTTTAATATCATCATCAGCGCTGCTGGTGATTGCCGCAGCGTTATCTTGCTGGTTGCCCGAACCCGCCGCGATGTTGGCGCCCAGGTTGCCTTTGCTGCTGCTCAGCGAACCGTTGGCCCCGGCGTTGTTGAGGGTCTTGGTGTCGTCGAACTTGTTGTCCTTGCTCACTTGGGTGTCGGTCACGGCAGCGGCCACGGTGCCGGTTGGCGCTGGGGTTGGTTTCCATTTTTCGGCAGGACCTGCCTGTGCAGCAACAGCCATGAGCGCAGCCAGAGCGAAAACCAGTGGTTTGAGAGCCATTGTAGGTTTCATGGTGTATCTCCTTGCTTCTAATTAGTTGGTTAAGTGTTGGTACGGTCTAACAAACACCTATCAAAGGGTTACTTGATAGTCACACCGAGGGTGTTAGCCATTCGGTTCCCCACCCCTGCACTCTGATTCACCTGTACCACTCCACGGCTGCCGGTGAAGGCCTGGTCGCTGGTAACGACCTGGCGGCTGCCAGTGGTAGAGGGGGATCGTGAGTCTGGTAACAACGTCATGTTCTGTTGCGACAGGACGCTGTCATCGATGCTTTGCGGACCTGTGCTGATCCGCACCGCATTGATCATCTGGTTATTGGCGCCGGCCGCCTGGTTGACGCCCAGGATGCCGTTGCCATTGCTAAATGAGCTGCCCTGGATCGCCGCGCTGGCGTTCAGGGCGGGATCAACCTTGCCGTCGAGTTTCTGGATCAGCGCCTCGCTGGCCTGGCCACCGAGGCTGATCGCCCGACTGTTGATCTGCTGTTGTTGATTGCCGGCGGCCTGGTTGACCGACAGCACACCGGTGTACTGCTTGCCGGTATTGTCGATCGAGGCCTGGTTGCTGCTGTCGGCCATGGCCGCCGAACAGCCGAGTACGCTGAGTAACAGCCACGCGCGATTCATGGCTGGACCCCCATCATCGCGCCAATGTTGTTGAGCGGTGCCAGGCCGCGCTCGATCGAGCCGCTGATCTGCCCGCCCAGGGTATTGCCGCTGGCATGCCCGGCCGCGGCACCGGCGCCCAGGCCAGTCGAGCTGTTGCCCAGGGTATTGCTCAAGCCGGGGAGGTCGCCGTTAGGCAGGATGGCGCGGGTGATGGTCGAGCCGCTGCTGACACCGGCGAAATCGTTATCGCTGAGTTCGCTGCCGGTAGCGCGCAGGATCTGTTGGCTGGGGTTGGCGTTGGCGGTGGAAGGGTACGGGTCCTTGCCAAACGCAGGCCGACCGACCATGAACCCTTGCACATTGCGACCTGTAACGATGATGCCGTCCTGCGCAGAGGCGGGCAGGCTCACACTGGCGCCGAGTACACAGCTGATCAGCAGTAGGCCTATGGAGCCTTGATTGAGAGTTGCCACGGCATCATTCCTTGTTCTATGACGCTGACCCTAAACAGCGCTGTAGGGAATAGAGCAGGAGCTGTGCCGTTTTTTATATTTGCAGCTTTTTCAAAGGCTTGGGATGTATGGCAGGGCAGGCAGGTGCAAAGGTGTATCAGCTATGAAACAGGACGCCAGCGGATGACCGGCACCTGGCATGGGCAGGCAGGGCGAAAGGGGTGTTTCAGCAGCGCAACACTATTGATGACCAATCGATGAATCCGCAGCCGCAGGGCGCTTGCGCGGCGGTGGGTGTTTCAAAAGTGGACATCATGGCGCGAGCAATCCCTTGGGGAGCGATTGCTGTTCAGCGTTTGGGAGTTTTGCGTGGGATCGAATTGAGCACGGTGTTGCCATCCTGGTTCTGGGTCAGGTAGACCGGCAGCACCTTGGGCAGGGAGGACACCAGATGGGTAACTTCATGGATATCGTAGATCCCGCCAATACGGATATTGCCGGTGCCGGTATCGGCCAGCATCACCGGTTTGCCCAGGTAGCGGTTGATCAGGGGCAAGGCATCTACCAGTGCCAGGTTGTCGAGGATCAACTTGCCCGTGCGCCAGGCCAGTGCCGGGTCGTGGGGGGAGAATGCCTGTAGCTGCGGTTGCGCATCACCACGGTTGTAGCTGGCCTGCATCCCGGGTGTGAGGTTCAGCCCGCTGTGGCTGGCATCGCTGGTGATCTTCACCGAGCCCTCCAGCAGCATGACCCGCACCTGCTCGTCATACTTCCAGACGTTGAACTGGGTGCCTGTCACACGGATCTGCCCGCTGCCGGCGCGCACCACAAACGGATGCTCGCGGTCGTGGCTGACGCTGAAGAACGCCTCGCCTTTTTTCAGGGTGGCCCGGCGCTCGTTTTTATAGTTGCTGTAGACCAGCTCGGTGCCCAGGTTCAGTTCCACGACGCTGCCGTCGGCCAGTGTCACTTGGCGCAGGCCGTTTTCGGCGGCGTAATGCTCATAGGAACTGGGCAGCCAACCGGCTTCCCAGCCAGTGAAGGCGGCCAGGGGCAACGCCACCAGAGAGATGGCGGCAGCCACGGCATACTTGCGCCAGCGGCTGGGCGGCGGAACCAGCGCCAGGTGCGGGGCGGGTTCGTTACTGCGGGGCAAATGGTCGGCTACATCCCAGATTTCCAGCATGGCCGCATATTCGAACGCATGCAGGGGATGTGCGTCGTGCCATTGCTCGAACGCCTGGCGCTCGGCCTCTGTGCAATCAAAAGCGTGCAGGCGCATGCACCAATGCGCGGCGGCATCGGTGATTGCGTCGTAGTCAGCTTCTGAAAGGGGTTGCTCGGTCATTGGTGCTTCCTGATTTCCTACATTCTAACCTTCCCGGCAGGGTGCCGAGAACAGCCATCATGGCGAATGAGCATCAATGTGGAACTAATTCGGGGTCCAAACACCCTAAAAATCTGGATCTGTAAGTCATTCTCTCTAACGGAGTAAGAAAATGCTGAAGAAAACCCTCACCGCCATGCTTGCCACTGCCACCTTGCTCGGCGCTGGCGCCGCCCTGGCCGACAAACCCGGGGCAGGTTGGATCACCATCGAGAAAGCCATTGAAACCGCCAAGGCCAAGGCCGGTTACATCGAGGTCTACCAGGCCGAAGCTGATAACGACGGTTACTGGGAAGTAAAAGGTCGCAAGGCTGACGGTATCGTTTATGAAGCACGCATCGACGGCGCCTCGGGCAATGTACTGCGCGATCAAAAGGACTGATCCCCGCGGGATCAGTCCAGCGATGCCCTTCGACTGGAGGGCACTGGGTCTAACTGACGTCCCAGGTTACTGATCATGAACGCCACCGAGTCGGCATTATCCAGCATGGTGTCGACTCGCCTTGCCAGGTTGCTCATGAAAATCCCCCTTGCGTTGCCCAAATTCGCGCCCCCGGTGGTGCGAAGTATCTGATCCCTGATGTACTCGGTATCTGAGGCTTGTCCGAAGTCGCTCCATAGCGTGCCGCTCACGTCCGCAAACTTGAATAGCTGGCCCACGGGTGTCCTGCGCGAGTAGCTTTGGGATTGCTGTTTTTTCAGGGCGCCAGACAGAGTGCGCCCGGCCTCTGTCAACGTCTCGATCAGGTCGGAAAACGGCGCCACGGAGTCCAGGTACGCTGCATCGGCTGTCTCAGCAACCACATGGCTCAACTCATGAATCAGCAGCGTCGCCCGCGCATGGGCCGCCCAGTCGAAATGGTCGGGCAGGCAGTTGTCATAAATGCTCAAAGGCGGTGCAAAAAAATGCTCGGACAAGTAAATCCGCCGATCAGGATCTTTATCGATAGTGAACCCCCAATTGCCGTGTGGGTCCGTTCGATGAGAGCCGGCCACGAAACGCTTGGAATCAAGCGCGCTGAGCTTGGGGTCCAACAGCGCTGCCAGGATCAGATCGACGATACGATGCAGCTTTTGCACCAGGAGTGGATCAACCACTTGCGGGCCCTGATCGGTGTCGATATCAATGCCAAAGAACTCATTGACGAAGCGATGGATACGCGTGACCGGCGCTACCCCAGGCTCCAGCAAGGCCAGGTTCAACTTGCAGTTCTGCACATAAAAAGTTGCCAGGTCGATCGCCTCGACAATCATCCTGGCCCGATCAGGGCACAGTTGGCGAATGGCCCTCATCCCGACAGCCTCGATATTCATTGCCGTGCGCGCTGACGCCCGGATTTCCCTGCGATCCAGCAGGCGACCAAAAGCCTGGCCATAGCGTGCGATATTGCCGCGGGTGTCGATCGCCCATTGCCCGGCGCTGTTGCGATGGATGAAGGGGCCGTTTTGATCGGGTGTGCGAATGCGCCAGTCGTTCCCCAGAGACAGCGCCTTGTACACCTTGCCAGCCAACGGAATATAGGCGGCCCCTTGATGCTGGTAAGTACCGTTGAGCTCATTCTTGTTCATGTTCACCAGGGCCACATCACTCACTTCGCTGGGTGCAAGCTGGGTGCGTTGTGGGGCGGTGATGTCCAGTCCCGGCCACTTCACAAAGGTCTGCGGCGCAGCCTGGGGCGTTTGCTGCTCGGGATCGAAGAGCAATGACTGCGCGTCGTGCAATTGCTGAGCCAGTGACGCCATTTGCGCAATGCCTTCGATAAACGTCTGTAAGGCCCGGCGCCAATGATGGTCTTGCAATGCTTCGGCGGAGTCCATGAACAACGAAATGCTGCGCCAGATATTCCACGGCAGCGCCAGCTTGCCAGGCAGCAAACTCAGCACACTCTCGGCAGAACCGCTGAGCACCTGCTTGACGGTTTCCCATTCGGCCTGCGCCCCCTCGACCCATTGGACGCCGAGCCACTTGAGGAGCAGTTGCCGATTGTCGTCGAACAGCTGGCTGAACAGGTTGCCCTGGATTGGATTGAAGTCCAGGGTGATTTCCGAATCTCTCCCCAGCGTGCTGGCCAGCAGATTGCGATAGGTCGCGTCCTGAGGCGCGGCCAAGCGATTGAGGACGCAGTCTTGCAAGGCACCCGGCAGGTTCAGGGCTTCAAGAAACTGCGCTTCGCTTTCAAACTCGGTAAAGCTCAGTGTCGGGTGATAGGGTGCATACAACACCTGGATCCCCTCGCGTCCTGCGCTAATAAGGTAGAGGCCGAGCACGGGCGCGCGCGTGGCACCGGCCGTGGCTAGCAGCTCAAGCGGCCTGATGATGGCGCTCGCGCCTGCGACCGACGCGCGGGCAATCGCGTCTGGCATGTCGACAACCTGTTGGATCAGGTCCAAGCCTCGTTCTGACAGGCGCTCCTGTAATTTCAGGGCATGGGCATGCTGCAGCAGCTGCCACGGCAGTTGCTGGCTGAAGTCCCTGCGCCGCTGCTCGATTCCGGGCGCACCGCCAGCCAGGTGTTGCGCCAGGTAGGTGTGGTAGTCATCGTGGACTTTCAACTGGGTCAGCATCTGGCGCACCACGGTTTCCGTAAGGTCGGCAGACGTGCAGATCACATCGAACCTGGCACTTTGCAGGCTGGCGGGGTTCATGGCGAAATCCAGCAGGCTCTGGCGTAGCCCTGCCAGGGCCAGCTTGGGAACGATCTGCACCCCATCGGCAAACAGCGAGTAATCGACGAGCATTTCGTTAAGGCGATCCGACACATGCTGGCGCAATGACCGGAGCTCATAAAGATAGTCCCGGCCATGCAACGTACTGACGCGATATTGCTCGAGAATCTCCGCGTGGCGTCTTTGTTCCCTGGCCGGCGCGGCCCCAAGCCTGTCGGGCAGCGAATGCCTGAGTTCAGCCCAGCGGGCGATATCGATAGCGCGCTGCAGATTATTGGCCGGCTGTTGGCGCTGCACTTCGCCGAGCGCCTGGACCAATGACTGGGCATCGGTCTTGAACGCCAGAGTGTGTTGGCGCTGGGCGATGTGCTGATCGATCCACGATCGCTGGCACCTATGCAGCACCGGTTCTCTGATTGATTGAAGCGGTCCCAGCTCATAGCGTTGATGGGGGAGCCGCTTAAGCGCGTCCAGGTTTTCCAGCAGGCTCAGGCGTAGAGCCGAGTCGTTCAGCCGGTGCGCCAATGCGTCGCGCAGGTAACGGATCGTAGTAAAGGCTTCCACGCCGCTGGCGGGCGTCCACAACAACGCATGTCCGGAGTGATGCTGATCAAGCCCGCCGCGCTCGGTCAGCACAAAACAGTTGGCCAATTGACGCAAGGTGGTTTGGCCTTTCGCCAGCAGCGACAGGGTGAAGGCTTCGGGTGTGAAGCCGTTCAAGGTCAGAGGCTGGCGTGTGCTGGTGTTGTCCGGTTTGAGGACGGCCCGCAGGATGCCGACATCACGTTCGTCCAGGGTTTTATCGAGCAGTCTGAGACTAGCCTCTTCAAGAATCCCCACTGCCATGCTGTGTGCCAGCGCGGGGATCAATGCCTCCAGGCCCGCGCGGGGAGTCTGGGCGACGGCCTGGAGGTTTAGCACGAGCAACCACTGGGTGAGCATGCTATTGAGTCGAGCAATGCTCAGTTCCGGCCGTTTTGCTGCCAGGCCGTGGTTCCGTGGCCCGTACACGCCGTACTGCGCAGAGTCAGGAATGGCCTGTGCCTCTCCCTTCAGCCGGGCGATGCAATGGGCCAGGATGCTCTGGCTGGCTTGGGGCGTACGGCGTTCCTGAGCGTCGGCATGGGTGGCATAGCGGCTGATGTAGAGGTTTGCCGGATCCAGGGCGATCCCGGCAGAGAGGTTGAAGGTGCGACGCAGTTGGTCGGTAATCAGCGTCTCAAGATTGGGAATCCGCGCTATCAGATCGCCCTGTGCGTTGACCAGGCTGTGCAGTTTGCGGATTGTCAGTCGCGCCCTTTCAGCGGGTACCGAAGGTGGCGATGGGTGAGTGCTCCACCGACCCTTGGCATCCAGTCCCAGTAGACGATGGTCAAGCATGGCACGGATATCCAGGCCGTGATCAAGCAGGGCATAGGCATTGACCGTCCCCAGGTTACGCCGGTAGATATCCAGGCAATACTCGAGGTTCTGCCGCTGCTTGTTGATGATGCCTTCAAACAAGGTGTTGAATACCGGCCCATTGATAGAGGCCGAACTGATCTGTGGATGTTTAAAACCTATGAACCGCGCCCGTTCCTCCAATCCCAGGAAGCCGAAAAAATCATCTTCATGCCCCCTCGCCTGGGCCATTGCCTTGAGCGTTGCCTGCAAGTCGTCATAGCTTGCAAGTACTTGCAAGCCCTTGGATTGGGTGTAGAGACAGTTAAGGCTATCGGTAATCACCAGCGTACTGGCCAACTCGACAAAATGGGGTGGGTACTCCCATAGCCGGACTTTCTCGATAGGGATTGTTCCCCGGCGGTTGCCCTCCAGGTAAAGCGCTTGCAATTCTTGCCACTGTTGCGCCGAAATCACATCCTCCTGGCGCTTGAACAGCAGATCGACCCTGGATTTATCGCTCATCGCCTGGGCGAAGTACTCGCGCCTCGACTGCCCGGGATGGATGTCAGCGTTCCAGTAGGTCTCTATTGAGTTGAGGAGGAACAGATGTAGCTGGCGCGAGGCTTGTTTCAGCCCCTCTTCCCACAGTGTGTTGGTGCCCTGGGTCGCTGCCACCTCAGGGTTCACGAACTCCCGGCGCAGGCCTACGGGCCAGGACTGCTGGCGATAAAACAACAGCAGGGCATCGCGCAGGCGCAGCGCGTCGACCCAGCGGTCCTGCTCGGTAGGGGAGGCCGCCAGGGCATACAAAAAGACGTGGGTCTTGTGTTGATCAGCGTTGGGAAAGGCTTTGCGCAACGTGCTGTTCAGCAGTTGGTCCAGCAACGTCTCCAATAACGGCAACTGGCCCAATTGATCGAGCATTGCCTGCACATTCAGTTGTTGGTAACGCTCGATGCAGGCTTTTTGTTCGTCGAATACGTTGCCCTCGATCAGTTGCCGAGTGAGCGTAGAACCGGCCGCAAAGCTGAAATCTGCGCGTTGGCCAATGGACAGGAAATGCAATAGCTCGCCACGTTTGTGCTCATCGCCCAGCCTGGTTTTCAGTGCTTGCGACAATTGCCCGTAATCACTGAATTTCTCCAGTCCGGTCTGCGGGCCATAGAAAAAAACCGCGCTGTAGTCGCCCTCGGAACCCATCGCGAATGCCCCGGCCAGTTCAATCGGTTCCTTGCCTGGGCAGTTGAGCAGCAAGCGCTCGGCGATCATCGGCGGGGATTGCGCTTTACGCCCGGTGGCGCTGGCAAAGAACAGATTGCGCAGGAACTGGCGATCCTGGTCGCCGATATCGCGCTGGCGTTCGCGCTCACTCAGGCGCTTGGCCAGGCGCATGGCCTCGGGGAAAAAGTAGGGGAGTTGCAGGTCGTCCATCGCAAAGGCTCGGTGCAGGTTATAGAAGGCATCGAGCCTAGGCGTGGCGAGCATCCGCAGGGCCCTAAATAAATAGGCTTGAAACCGCAGCGGTGGTTGACAGCTCACTTGTCACGCGTTGTTAATCAAGCAGCTGAATCCAGCAGGCTGTTGCCCCTTCCAATAACAATTCTGGAGCTTCAGATGTCAGCCACTCCCATTACCGCAGTGAATACTTCAATCGGCTTCACTGAACTTGTGACTCTACTCAAGGCTATTTTTACCCGTCATGGGGCCTCGCATGAGGTTGCCAGCGTACTGGCCGACAACTGCGCCCGCGCCGAGCAGGATGGGGCTCATAGCCATGGGGTGTTTCGCATACCGGGCTATGTCTCGACCCTGGACAGCGGCTGGGTCAATGGCCAGGCGGTGCCGCTGGTCGAGGATGTTGCCTCGGGCTTCGTGCGGGTAGACGCCGCCAATGGGTTTGCCCAACCGGCCTTGGCTGCCGCCCGCCCATTATTGGTGGCAAAAGCCCGCAGCGCCGGGATCGCCGTACTCGCGATTCGTAATTCTCATCACTTTGCCGCCCTGTGGCCGGATGTCGAACCGTTTGCCGAAGAAGGCCTGGTCGCCCTGAGTGTGGTCAATAGCATGACCTGCGTGGTGCCCCACGGTGCGGATCGGCCCTTGTTCGGTACCAATCCCATCGCGTTTGCCGCCCCACGCGCAGATGGGCCGCCGATTGTGTTTGACCTGGCCACCAGCGCCATCGCCCATGGCGATGTGCAGATCGCCGCGGGCAAGGGCGAACGGGTGCCGCCGGGCACCGGTGTCGACAGCCTGGGCCAGCCGACCCAGGACCCCAGGGCGATCCTCGAAGGCGGTGCGTTGTTGCCGTTTGGCGGGCACAAGGGCTCGGCGTTGTCGATGATGGTCGAGCTGCTGGCGGGGGCCTTGACCGGGGGGAATTTTTCGTTTGAATTCGACTGGTCCAACCACCCCGGCGCCAAGACGCCCTGGACCGGCCAGTTGTTGATCGTGATCGACCCGAGCAAAACCGCCGGGCAAGACTTCGCCCAACGCAGCCAGGAACTAGTGCGGCAGATGCATGCGGCGGGGTTGCGGCGTCTGCCGGGCGATCGGCGTCATCGCGCACGGGACAAGGCCGCGCTGGAAGGGATTATGTTGGATGGGGATGAGCTGGCGCGGTTGCGCGCGTTGGCGCAAGGCTGATGGCGGGCGCGGGCTGAGCCGCGCCAGCCGTGTTGTCGATCAGTTGCGACGGCCCAGCAGCAGGCCCACTACTAGGCCGAAGCCTGCGGAAATCGCCACGGTCTGCCAAGGGTGGCCACCGATATAGGTTTCGGTGGCATCCACCACCGGCTTGCTGCGCTCGCGCACGCTGGATACCGAGTCCAGGGCCTGCTTGAGCTTTATCGCGACCTGTTCGCGCAGGGTTTCACCTTCTTCTCCCACCAGCGACGCGCTGCTCTTGAGCAGTTTGTCGGATTCTTCGATCAGGGCCTGGAGTTCGCTGAACGCCTGGTCCTTGATTTGCTCTTCGACAGCTTGGGCGGCGGTTTTACGGGCCATTGAGTAGCTCCTTGCGGGGTAAGTGGGCAGTGAACAATGGAGTCTTGCAGCACGGCAAAAGTTGCAGTTTTTTTTCGTGGGTTACTGAGTCTATGCAAAATCCGAATTCGGACCTTTCCACCTACAGTGTAAGATGTCACCTATTTGTGCAGCAGGTAATTCCACATGAGCTTCAATCTGGCCAACAAGCCCTTAGCCGAGCGTGCGGCGCTTGAAGACGAAAAGTCCCGTCTGTATGACTTGTGGCAAAGCAACCTGGGCAAGGCCAAGGGCGAGGGCGCGCGGCTGTTTGGCGAGCGCGCCAAGCGCAAGGGCAAATGGGCCGAATGGGTGCGTTCGGAACTGGACGGTATGTCGCCACCGGAATTTGCCAACATGGTACGCAGCGAAGTCAACCGCCTGATGGCCGCCAAGTAGGCCGGGCTGGCCGGTGCCTACAGCTGTTGTTTGAGCCACTCTTCGCGGGTGATTTCCCAGATGTCCTTGGGGAACGCCCCCTCCACGAACTGTCCTTCTTGCGTGCGGATCAAGCGCATCCCGGTTTTTTCGCTAAGCCTGCGTGAGCCCAGGTTCGGCGCCGCCTTGGGCACCCGCAGCACGGGTCGCCCAAGCACCTTGAACCAATACGCGGTCACTGCCGCGCTGGCTTCGCTCATCAACCCCTGGCCCTGCCATTGCGGCCCGAGCCAGAAGCCACGGTTGTTGTCTTGCTCATCCATCAGGCTCACGTTGCCGATCAACCGTTCGGGCGTCTCGCGCAGGCGGATCGACCAATGCCACTCGCGCCCCTGGGCCATGGCAGGCAAAGCCACCTGTTCCAGGTAACTGCGCGCACCGTCGGCCGGGTAGGGCCAGGGCACCAGGGCATTGAGGTAGCGCACCACTTCCCAGTGGGGAAACTGCTGCTGTATGCCCTCGGCATCGTCCAGGGTCAGCGGCTGCAGGATCAGGCGTTCGGTGTACAGGGTAGGCAAGGTGTCCATGCTATTTACCAAGTCACGGTGTTGGGCAGGTCCAGGGTACCGCGATCGACAAAGCGCATCGTGCCAAACAACCCGCCTGCCAGCTTGCCGCGCAGTACATAGGGCAGGTTGTTCAGACTCTGGGTCTGGCTCAGGCCCAGGGTCTGGCGCAATACCGAAAACGCTGAAACGCTGACCGGGACGGTCAGAACCGTCTCGGAGAAGCGCGGGATGGACCCCTGTTGATCAGCGACCCCAGCCGCCAGCGGCCGGCCATTGACCTCCAGGTCCAGGGCCACGCCGTTGTAGTCGATGGCCGTGTCGTTGGGGTTCTGCACCCGCAGCTTGATTGCAAAGCGCACTTCCAGGTCCTGGCTTTGCAGCGGCTCGATGCCCACCACATTGATATGCAGCGGGTCACGGTTGGGGAACAAGGCGCAGGCGCTCAGGCTGAGCAATATCAAAGACAGGGTCAGGCCGATCAATCTGCGCATAAGGGTTCCTATTTGGTCGGTTCCGGGTCCTGCATCACTTTGAGGGTAGAGGCTTCCGGGTCAAATTCATCTTCTTCCAGCTCTATGAACTCTTCAGGCAGGAAAATGTTCAGCAGGATCGCACAGAACGCACCCACGGTAATCGGCGACTCGAAGATGTTATGCAAGGCCTTGGGCAGTTCGCGCAGCACTTCCGGCACCGCCGCCACGCCCAGGCCCATGCCCAGGGAAATCGCCACGATCAGCACATTGCGCCGATGCAGCCCGGCCTCGGCAAGGATCTTGATCCCGGCCACCGCCACCGTACCGAACATGATCAGGGTCGCGCCGCCAAGCACCGGCTTGGGCATCAGTTGCAGCACCGCGCCAATCATCGGGAACAGGCCCAGCAACACCAGCAGGCCGGCAATGAAATACGCCACATAGCGGCTGGCCACGCCGGTCAACTGGATCACCCCGTTGTTCTGCGCGAAGGTCACCATCGGCAGGCTGTTGAAGGTGGCGGCCATCACCGAGTTCAGGCCGTCCGCAAGCAGGCCGGACTTGATGCGTTTGATATACAGCGGGCCCTTGACCGGTTGCTGGGAAATCATCGAGTTGGCGGTCAGGTCACCGGCCGCTTCCAGGGGCGAAATCAGGAAGATCACCGCCACCGGGATAAACGCCACCCAGTCGAACGAGAACCCGTACTTGAACGGCACCGGCACGCTGATCAGCGGCACTTGGGGCAATGCCGCCAAGTCAACGCGCCCCAGCCACCAGGCCACCACAAACCCCAATGTCAGGCCGATGACAATCGAGCCCAGGCGCAGGAACGGGTTATTGAAGCGGTTGAGCACCACGATGGTCAGCAGCACCAGGGCTGCGAGCCCCATATTGCCCGCTGCGCCCAGGTCCGCGGCACCGTAGCCGCCTGCCATGTCGGTCACGGCGACCTTGATCAGCGACAGGCCCATCAAGGTGATGATGGTGCCGGTCACCACCGGGGTGATCAGCTTGCGCAATTTGCCGATGAACTGGCTGAGCACCACTTCGATAAATGCGGCGAAGAAGCAGATGCCGAAGATCGTCGAGAGAATCTCCTCGGTGCCGCCGCCCCGGGCCTTGACCATGAAGCCGGCACTGAGGATCACGCTGATAAAGGAAAAGCTGGTGCCTTGCAGGCACAGCAAGCCCGAACCCACCGGGCCGAAGCGTCGGGCCTGGACAAAGGTGCCCAGGCCGGAGACGAACAGCGCCATGCTGACCAGGTAGGGCACTTCGCTTTCCAGGCCCAGTACGCCGCCGACGATCAGGGTCGGGGTAATGATCCCGACGAAGCTGGCGAGCACATGCTGCAGGGCGGCAAAAATCGCTGCCGTGAAGTGCGGGCGGTCTTCCAGACCATAGATCAGGTCCGATTTATAACGGGGGCGGGGGGCTTGAGCGTCAGACAAGATACGTGCTCGGGTCAGAAAATGGAGGCGCAGGATGCCAGAAAGCGCCCACTGTCAAAAGTGTGAAAATATATTTCTCCGGTTTGTGCAAAAAGCCTCAAGCCGGCCGATACCTCTTATAGGCCCACACAACCCTTATAACAGTGGCGCCGAACAGTCATCTCGGTGCGTTGACGCTAAGTGACCGTGTCGCGGCAAGGACGCTCGCAGCCATCCCTCTTTGAGAGCTTTCCTATGTCCCTCCGTAATTTGAATATCGCACCTCGGGCGTTTCTCGGTTTTGCGTTTATTGCGTTGCTTGTGATTGTTCTGGGGGTGTTTGCCGTCAACCGCATGACCCTGATTCGCCAGGCCGCGCTGGACATGGGCGCCAACCAACTGCCGAGTGTCGGCTACCTGGCCAATATGACCGAGAGCGTATTACGCCTGCGCATTCTGTCGTTCCGGGTGCTGGTCAACCGCGAGCCTGGCGCCCTGCAAGATGCCCAGGCGCGCATTGATGTCCTGGTCGACAAGGCCCGCCAAGCCCAGGCGGGTTACGCCGCGATGCCGGCCGGCGCCGAAGAAGCGGCGCTTTACAAGACTTTTGCGGTGACGTTGGACAACTACCTTAAAGCCCAGGCTGAAATGCTGACATTGTCCCAGCAGAACAAGGTCGAGGAGATGCGGGCCCTGATCAACAGCCGGATCAAGGACGGCACCGATCAGATGGGTGAACAGCTCAACAAGTTGATTGCGATCAACGCCGCCGATGCCAAGCAGGCCGGGGACGACGCCGGGCGCAGCTACAGCGATGCGATCAGCGGGATTATCGTGGTGTCGGTGGTCGCGGCGCTGATGACCGTATTGCTCGCCTGGCTGCTGACCCGCAGCATTGTCACGCCCTTGCGCAAGGCGGTGGCAGCCGCCGAGACCATCTCCAGCGGCGACCTGAGCAAGGTTATTGAGGATGATGGCCAGGATGAGCCTGCGCGGCTGATCAGCGCGCTGGCGACCATGCAGGGCAACCTGCGCCAGACCATTCAGCATATCGCCGGCTCGGCGACGCAATTGGCGTCCGCCGCCGAAGAGCTGAGCGCGGTGACCGAGGAAGCCTCCAAGGGCTTGCAGCAACAGAACAATGAAATCGACCAGGCCGCCACCGCCGTCAATGAAATGACCGCTGCCGTGGAAGAAGTGGCGCGTAATGCGGTGTCCACCTCCGAGGCCTCGACCCAGTCCAACCAGGCCGCACGGGAAGGGCGCGACCGCGTGGTGGAAACCGTGGGCGCGATCCAGACCATGACCCAGGACGTGCAGAACACCTCGGTGTTGATCGAAGGCCTGGCCACCCAGGGCCGCGATATCGGCAAGGTGCTGGATGTTATTCGGGCGATTGCCGAACAAACCAACCTGCTGGCCCTCAACGCCGCCATCGAAGCCGCACGCGCCGGTGAAGCCGGGCGCGGGTTTGCCGTGGTGGCCGATGAAGTGCGCGCCCTGGCCCACCGCACCCAGCAGTCGACCCAGGAGATCGAAAAAATGGTCGCCGGCATCCAGAACGGCACGGGTGAGGCGGTGCAGTCCATGCAACAGAGCAACCAGCGCACCCAAAGCACCCTGGAAATGGCCCGCGCGGCGGGTGTGGCACTGGAGCAGATCACCCAGTCCATCAGCCTGATCAACGAGCGCAACCTGGTGATCGCCAGCGCATCCGAAGAGCAGGCCCAAGTGTCCCGCGAAGTGGACCGCAACCTGGTGAACATCCGCGACCTGGCCACCCAATCGGCGGCCGGCGCCCACCAGACCAGCGCCGCCAGTCACGAACTGTCGCGCCTGGCAGTGGATTTGAATGCGATGGTGGCGCGGTTTGTTATCTAAGCAGGGAAGGCTTGGGTGCCTGGCATACCGCTATCGCAGGCAAGCCAGCTCCTACCTCTGATTTGTGGTGTGACCCAAACTTCTGCCCCAATGAAGATCCCCTGTAGGAGCGGGCTTGCCCGCGATGGCGGTGGTTCAGCCACTGTTTGCGGTGGCTGGCATACCGCTATCGCAGGCAAGCCAGCTCCTACATTTGATTGGTGGTGTGGCCCAGACTTCTGCCCCGATGAAGATCCCCTGTAGGAGCGGGCTTGCCCGCGATAGCGGTGGCTCAGCCACTGTTTGCGGTGGCTGGCATACCGCTATCGCAGGCAAGCCTGCTCCTACATTTGATTGGTGGTGTGGCCCAGACTTCTGCCCCGATGAAGATCCCCTGTAGGAGCGGGCTTGCCCGCGATGGCGGTGGCTGGCACACGCCATTTGGTCGAGCTGTCAGGCTTTCCATACGCCGGGATTGACCAGGTTTTTCGGTCGTTCTCCCGCCAGTGCCGCCAGCAGATTATCCACGGCACACCGCGCCATCGCTTCCCGCGTTTCATGGGTGGCAGAGCCGATGTGCGGCGTCGCCACCACATTGTTCAAGCGCAGTAGCGGCGAGTCATGGTTCAACGGTTCACGCTCGAACACATCCAGCCCCGCCGCGCGGATCGTACGCTGTTGCAGCGCTTCTACCAGCGCCGCCTCGTCCACCACCTTGCCCCGGGAGATGTTGATAAAGATCGTCTCCGGGCCCATGAGCGCGAATTCCCTGGCGCCAATCAGCCCCTGGGTCTCGGCGGTCAACGGCAAGGTCAGGCATACAAAGTCGGCTTGCTGCAACAGGTCGGGCAAGCTGCGGTATTGCGCGCCGAAGCGCTGTTCCACCGCAGGCTTGGGGGAGTGGCTGTGATAGATCACCGGCATGCCAAAGCCAAAATGCCCGCGCTGTGCCAGGGCTTCACCAATGCGCCCCATGCCAATGATGCCCAGGGTCTTGCCGTGTACATCGCTGCCAAAGTGCAACGGGCCGATGTTCTGGTTCCAGTTGCCGGCGCGCACCATGTTGGCCAGCTCCACCACGCGCCGGGCGGTGGCGAGGATCAGGGCAAAGCCGGTGTCGGCGGTGGTTTCGGTGAGTACATCCGGGGTGTTGCTGAGCAAAATGCCGCGTTGGGTCAGGTAGTCGATGTCGTAGTTATCGACGCCCACCGAAACACTGGCCACTGCCTCCAGGCGCGGCGCCAGGTCCAGCAGTTGCGCATCCAGGCGCAAGCTGGCGCCCAGTAGGCCGTGGGCGGTGGGCAATGCCTCACGCAGTTGCGCCAGGCCCGTGGCGTCGAGGCTTTCGATCAGGGTCACGGTGGCCGCCTCGTGCAGGCGGGCCATCAGCGGCGCGGAGAGTTTTTTGTACAGCACGACATGTTTTTTCATCAGGTTCTTACCTTCAAATCCAGGGAGTGCAACGGTGCTGCCGGGGACGGCTCACGGGCACCGGTCTTGAGAAAAATCGTCAGTACCACCGACAGCAGCAACGCGCCGCTCATCAGCAGGTAGGACGCACCGGGCGAGCCGGTGCTGCTGTTGAGATAGCCCACCAGGTACGAACCGCCAAACGAACCCAGCGCGCCCATGCTGTTGATCAGCGCCATGGCGCCCCCGGCAACGTTGGCCGGGAGGATTTCCGGGACGATCGCAAAAAACGGCCCGTAGGGCGCATACATGCAGGCGCCAGCAATCACCAGCAGGGTGTAGGACCACCAGAAATGCTCGGCCCCCAGCAGGTAGGAGCCATAAAACGCCACGGAAGCGATCAGCAGCGGTGGCCACACGAAACGTTTACGCTTTTGCAGCTTGTCCGAGCCCCAGGACACCACGAGCATGCCAATCACCGCCGCCAGGTACGGCAACGCCGAAAGCCAGCCGGCTTCGACCATGTCCATCTGCAAGCCGGCCTTAAGGATCGACGGCAGCCACAGCACAAAGCCGTACACGCCGATGCTCCAGCAAAAGAATTGCAGCGCGAGGATGATCACCTGTGGCGAGCGGAACGCTTCGGCGTAGTTTTTCACCGCCTTGAGCCCAACCTGCTCGGCGGCCAGGGCGGTTTCCAGGTCGTGCTTCTCGCCGGCGTTCAGCCACTTGGCATCGGCTGGGCGCTCATCGGCCAGGCGCCACCAGATAAAGGCCCAGAACACCGCCGGCAGGCCTTCGATGATAAACATCCAGCGCCAGCTGTAATGCTGCACCAGGTAGCCGGACACCACCGACATCCACAGCATGGTCACCGGGTTGCCGAGGATCAGGAAGGTATTGGCCCGCGAGCGTTCGGCACGGGTGAACCAATGGCACAGGTACACCAGCATCGCCGGCATCACGGCGGCCTCGACCACCCCGAGCAGGAAGCGGATGGCGATCAGCATGTAGGCGTTGGACACGATGCCGGTCAGCGTGGCCAGGCCGCCCCAGAGGATCAGACTGACAAAAATCAGTTTCTTGACGCTGCGCCGTTGGGCATAGATCGCCCCCGGCACCTGGAAGAAGAAGTAGCCGAGGAAGAACAGCGCGCCGAGCAGCGAGGACATGCCCGGGGTGATCATCAGGTCTTCGGCCATCCCGGAGGCGGCGGCGAAGCCATAGTTGGCGCGGTCCAGGTACGCCAGGCTGTAGGTGATGAACACGATGGGCATGATGTACCACCAGCGGCGGGTGGCGAGTTTGGTCGTCATGGGTTTGCTCCTGAGCTTGTTGTAGTTGTGGCAACAGGTAACGGGTTTAGCGCCGGGGTCAGCCGGCCTTTTGCAGGGCTGGCAGGTCGGCGCGCATGGGCAGGCCTTCCATATCGCCGCGACTTTGTACGGCGCGGCTGCCGATCCAGTTGGCGCGCTGCACCGCCTGGGCAAAGCTGAGGTTTTCGAGGAGGGCGCTGATCATGCCCACGGCAAAACCATCACCGGCGCCCACTGTGTCCACCACCTTGGCCACCGGCACCGCGGCGACAAACCCTTGGTCCAGATGGCTACGGTAGTAGGCGCCGTGGGGCCCGAGCTTGATCGCCACCGCTTCCACACCCTGGTCGAGGTAGAAGGCGGCAATATCCGCCGGGTCTTCGAAGCCGGTCAGCAGGCGACCTTCGCTCAGCCCCGGCAACACCCAGTGGGCTAGGCAGGCCAGGGCGTTGATTTCGCGGATCATTTTCTGCTCGCTGGGCCAAAGTGACGGGCGCAGGTTAGGGTCGAACGACACACTGCGGCCTGCCGCGCGCATCTGGCTCATCAACTCGCGCGACAGCTCGGCGGTGGCGTCCGACAATGCTGGCGGAATCCCGGTGGCGTGCAGGTGCCGTGCTTTTAGCAACTGTGGAGTGATCACGGCGCTGGACAGGTGACTGGCCGCCGAGCCACGACGGAAATACTCGACCTTGGGATCGTCGCCGCGCTCTTCCCGCGACTTGAGCTGAAAACCGGTGGGGTGCGCCGGATCGACCGCCACATGCCGGCAATCCAGGCCTTCGCTTTCTAGGGTATCGACCACAAAGCGGCCCAATGAATCATCCCCCACACGGCTCAGCCAAGCCACATTGAAGCCCAGGCGCGACAAGCCGATCGCCACATTGCTGTCGGCGCCGGCAATGCGTTTTTCAAAGTGACCGACCTGGGCCAGGTCACCGGTTTGTTCGGCGACGAACATCGCCATGGTCTCGCCGAACGAGAGGATATCGATCTCAGACATGGGCATTCTCCACACGCGGTTGGCCAAGGTGGGTGAGGGCGGCGACTTGCACGGTGGTGACCGCCACCAGGTCTGCGCCTTGCAGCGGGAATTCCACCGCGCGGCTGATACCTTGGGGCATCAGTTGCAGCAATTGTTCCCACAGATGCAGGTCGGCGGTGCCCGGCGGCAACGCCACCAGCTTGCCGTCGGCGCGACGCTCTACGGCCTTGCAGTGCAGGTAGTCGACATGGCGGCCCAGCAGGCGCGCAGCGGTGCGCGCCGATTGGTCCTGCCAGTGCCAGTTGCCGATATCGAAGGTCATTTTCACCGGTACCGCCAGGCGTTCGGCTTCATCGAAGAAACGTTGCAGCGGCTCGATGCGCCCGCCGTGCAGGGTCTGGTCGTTTTCCACCAGCAAGCGCACCGGGTGGCGATTGAGCAAGGCGCTGAGGCTGTGCAGGTCGTTGGTGTCGGTGAAGTAACCGAGGGACACCTTCAACCAGCGCGCACCGAACGCCTGGGCGCGGTCGAGGGTGGCAGCAAGCTCGGCGTTGGCTTGCGCCCGCCCGGCCACCCACAGTTCCAGGGGCGAGGAAAATACACACTCCAGGCCTTGCGCTGCGGCGGCTTGCGCCAGTTCAGCGGGCTGTTCGGTGGTCAGCAGTTCTTCACGCCATTCAATGCGCGTGGCGCCAGCGGCGGCCAGCAGGTCGACAAAACTCAGTTGGCCGCGCTGGCGGACCAGGTCGGCGCCGTAGCTGGAAAGGCTGATGGAAACGGGGTATCTGTGCATTGTTGTTGATCTCTGAAACCGGTTTCATTTGAAGATAAAAAAATGCTCGTGCAGGCGGTTATGCCTACACGGGTTGGGTTGAGCCTCGGACGATCAGTTGCGGGGCAAAATCCACCGAACGGGTCGGCGCGGTATCGCCGCGCAAGCGCTTGAGCAAGCACTCAAAAGCACTGGCGCCAATGGCTTCGGTCGGCTGGGCCAGGGCGGTGATGCCGCTGCCCACCAGCGGGTACCAGTCCAGATCATCCAGGGCGAGCAAGCCCACGTCCTCGAACAATCGGCAACCCAGCTCGCGCAGGGCTTTGGTACAGGCCAGCGCGGCAATGCCGTTGGCACAGAACAACGCTTTGGGCCCGGCTTGGCCTGCGCCAAGAAACGTCTGCAAGCGGTGGGGCAGGTCGCGGTCTATTTCCAATACGGCGCCGCGCATTTTTTTGCGACGACGGATCTGGGCCTGGAAACTCTCCATACGCTCAACCCGCGAACTGGTGCCATCGGCCGCCTCGCTGACCAGCAAGATATCCCGGTAGCCCTGGTGTTCCAGGTGGTCCAGCGCCATGCCCACGGCCAGTGGGTTGTCCAGGCCTACCAGGTCGCTGTGCAGCGCGTCGACCTTGCGGTCCACCAGCACCAGGGGCATTTCCCGTTGCAGTTCCAGCAGTTGTTCAAGGTGATGGCCCAGGGTGTTCACGATCAAGCCTTCGATGTTATAGGCGCGCAGGGCTGCCAGGTGCTGGCGCTCCTGCTCGTCATCGCGGTCGGTGTTGCACACCACCAGGCTGTAGCCGTGCTGGCGGCAGGCGGTTTCCACGCCATGCATCACGGCAATCGAATAGGGGTTGCGGATATCGGCCACCAGCATGCCGATCAGGCGCGTGCGCCCACGTTTCAGGCCTCGGGCCATCTGGTTGGGGCGGTAGCCGAGCTCATCGATGGCCTGCTCGATGCGCAGGGCGATGGCGTCGGAGAGCAGGGCGCGGTCATCGCCGATAAAACGCGACACGCTGGCCTTGGAGACGCCGGCGCGTTCGGCTACATCAAGCATGGTCACGCGGCTGCGTTGGGCGGCGGAGAATGAAGTCACGGCGGGGCCTTTCTTATTAGTGTGAGGTGGCAGTGCGCTGGGCATTGAAACCGGTTTCAGAAAACACCAGCCAGCCCCTTTCGTCAAGAAAATCTTTGCTGGAACACTGCCAAAACCGGCGGCGTGAAACCGACGAGCGGCGAGCCGACCTGTTAGTTCTGACAGTATCCGCAGCGCTGCTGGACGTGTTCAATTATCCCAACTGAGCCGCAAGCGCCGTGATCCATCGACGCCTTGGCGCGTGTCTAGGTGATGGGAGGTTTTGATGAGCACCCACAATGCTGGCCAATCCAATGGCCCAGGCGGCATCCTGGTGATTGAGGCGCCTATCGTCGTCGACGCGCTGCCTGACGGGTTGCTGCCGGCACAGTTTTATTTCGCTGATCTGCAGCTTGAGATTCCGACGCCCTGGGCGTTTTTACCCGGTCCGGGCAGAGATCAGTATCTGGTGTTCGAGTGGAACGTTCGCGGTGCCCGGCCCTTGGATACGCCGCCGATTTTGCTGCCTAACCCGATGACGCCTGCCGACTTTCCCTACGCCCTGCAGATACCTCAGGCATTCCTGCTCAACAGTGCAATTGTTGATCTGCGGTTTCGCATCCATAACCGCACGCCGAACAGCCCCAGCGTTGATGCCTCCGAGGTTGTGACCATCAGGATCGACCGCGATGCGCCCGGTGGGGGGGCGTTGCTGCCACCGCCCATTTTTCCCATCGATCCGATCACCGAGGCCTACCTGGTTGCCAACCCCCTGGTGCCCATGGAAATCCCCAAGGACTATCTGGATCGTGAGGTGGGTGATCAGGTGCTGATGTATTTTTCAGATATGAACACCTTGCCAACCGGCGCGCCTACCCTGGTTTCAGCGCCGCTGACCAGCGCCACCGGCCGTATATTCGTGAATGTGCCCAGCGCCGTGTTCCGCAGTTTCCCAGGGGCGCGTTGGATCTTCTGCTTCTATCGCCTGAAGGATCGCGCAGGCAACGTCAATCCGCTGTTTTCACAGGTGGCGCAAGTGGGCCTGCAAACCGGCCAGCCGCCATCCAGGTACCCTCGGCCCAGTTTCCCGCAGTCGGAACCGCATCCAAACCGTTTCCTGACCTGCAGCACCCAACCGGCGATCTGGTTGAGAGTCGAGGTGCATGTCGCGCCTCACGCCGACATACACGCTGGCGACCTGATCACGCTGCGGTTCCAGGGGTATGGCAAGTACCCGGATGTCGATCCGGACCCCAATATCGTGGAAACCCTCACGCATTATTGGGATGGGGTAGCCGATGCGGCGGGCTATACCTTCTGGATTCTCGATGTCGAGCGCGTGATTCGGCCCCTGAAAAAAAACGCCGGCGGCGAGGCCAGTTACACGGTGTCCCGGGGCGGCGCGGTGATCGGCCGTTCTTCTTCGCGCTATGTGGAGTTCGACCGCGTGGTGCCCACCTCACCGCCACCGCCCACGCCTATTTATTGCTGGATTGACGGCAATGGCCCCGAGGACTGAACACCCTACACGTTTGCTTTAACAACAGATGGGTAATTCGAAAGGTGGTTTGTTTGGCCGCGTGTTTTACGCGCTGGAGAGAGTGTTGCTGCGATTTCAGTCACCAGGCAATCACTCAAGTATCGGGCGATGGCGGCTTGGCCACCTAATGAGTGTTTGTGCGACGCCTACATTAAGTACTAAGGAGAGACTGATATGAGCAGCAACCCTGACGTCACCATTACACCAGTGCCTTTGGTTATTGATGCCCCCACGATTGCAGAAGCATTGGATGATGCATCCGGGCTCATCCCGGTAGCCGTTGCACGGGCGGGTATAACCCTTCAACTGCGAACCGGGCTGATTTCATTGCGCACCGACTGGCTGAGTGTCGAAATTCGCAGAACCACAGATACGGTGCCCAGTTGGACCACCTTCGTGCCCCCCTTCCAGATCAACTTGAACCCCGTGCCGGCAATAATCGATAGATTTGTTCCTGCTCCGGCTCCCGAGTTTGAGTTCGCCCATGGCTTTTATGAACTCAAAGTCACGCAATACCGTAATGCCGGTGGTGTACCGGGTCCTGCGATGGATGAGTCCAACCCCGCCGCATTCCGGGTTGACCTCATTGCGCCCTACGCCGTAGCGGCGTCCCGTGAACAACCGACCGCTCCAGTGTTAGTCAATGCCCCGCCGGGTACGGTTATCAACAATGCTTTCCTGATCAACCAGGGCGGCGTGGAGGTGCGTATCCTGGCAAACAGTTTCGGGCCGCAGCCCGGACGGTTTGAAGCGGGGGACGAAATTGACGTGTACTACAGCCCGGTCATGGACCCTCGGCCCGAGTATTTGGTCAGTGGTCCAGGTGTGCCTATGCTGCCGCCACCTGCGTCGAGCACTTTTTTCCTGCCAGCCAGCCTGATCACCTTGAGTGGGCTCTATTACTTTTTCTACACCATCAGGGACCGGGCAGGGAACGTCAGTCGCCCGTCGTTCAATGAGTTTCGTACGGTTTCGTTGTTGGCCGATCCCGTGCCATTGGCGCCGTTCCTGCCACTTGCGCCTGCCCCTCGTAATGGCAGCACTGATGACCTGCTCAGCATTGCGGACTATGTACAAGGGATCGATCTGCATATTGAGCAGTATGTTAATTTCGTGACCGGGCTGGACAAGTTCGAGACGCAATGGGAAGCCGAGCCCTTTGGCCCGCAAACTACCGAACTCACTGGTTTCCCGGTGGTGTTCAATAATATGAATGACGCAATCAAGGCCGCCTATACCGCGACTCTGGGCCCGCAGACGGTAAATGTGCGTTACCGGATCGAGCGCAACGGTGTGTTCTTCACCTCGCCAGATAAAACCCTGCAGCTCGATTTGTCGGTCGAAGGGCCGGTCCTGCCGGGCACACTGGAGCCAGGCGATGTGAACCCTGGGCTGAACCCGCCGCAAGTGTTTGGTGCCAACTCCAACGAGTTGAACACCTTGCGCATCGGGGATGCGAACCTGCCTGTCACTATTGTGATCCCCCTTTGGACCATTGCGGCGTTGCCTCATGCAGCTAATGAGTTTTACCTGTATTGGGGCACCTCCAGAGAGCGTGTCGGGCCGTTCCCTTTAAGCACTACAGTTCCCGGCGCCGACGCAACGTTTACCATTCCCTGGGACGTAGTGGCGCGCCACGGCAACAATATGCAACCGGTCAGCTACTCTGTGATTGGCCCCGGCACCACCAATGAAAACCCATCGCCCGTGACCATGGTCAATGTGATCGATGCCGTGACGGTGGAGCTGGCACCTGCAAGGTATGAGCGCCTCGTATTTGGTGAGTGGAACTGTCAGTCGCTGGTACCAATCCAGGCTGGCTCGCCACCGGTACTGGCTGCCACTGTGTTGATCCCGGGCGATGCAAGACTGGTAGTGGGCAATACCGTGGATGTTACGATCACCATTACCAGCGAACGCCCAGGGCATCCGTCAGGGCCATTTACACTGACTATTACAACCCCGCCCTTGACCGCTGCCGAGGTGGCCAACGGTATTGAGGTAAATATCATCTACCGTCCGTTCCTGGCTCAAGTGGCGTTTGGGCCGTGCGAGGTCACCTACACCACGGGCGTGGCAGGTGGGGGACTCGGTCGCGGCGAACTGGCCGAGGTATACACGGTATTCTCCAACCCTGACTCATTCTGTGATGGCGTACCGGCTAGCCTGGGAACCACTCTGATAAGTCAATAAACCGCTGCAAGCACAAAAGGGAAGCCTGGCTTCCCTTTTGTGCGTCTGCAAGCCTTGGATTGGCGCGTTTAGACGGTTCCGTCTGCCGGGGGCGCCACTTTCCATGCATCTGCGCTGCCGATTAACACTGCTCGTTCAGATTAGTCCTACAGTCGTCGGTATGTTCACTACGTAACCTCTGCGCTGTACAGGTGAGGCCTCATTCCGCGGGGAACGAGCCAAGCCGTTTTTAGTGGCTCTACCCCAGAGAGTGAACCCGATGTCAGCACCCATTAACTTCGAGCTCAAACCCTTGAGCAAGATGATGAAAGTCCCAGCCATGACTGTCCTGCTGTTTGCGGCAGTGCAAACCAATGTGCAAGCCGGCCATCTGATTGGCGAGTCCAAGGTCATTGGCGCCGATGAACCGACAAATCACTGGCAACTCGATCAAAAGTCCGAGCTGACCATGAACGGCGCCCGTGCGGGCCATATCCTGGCCAACGATTCGACGCTGAATGTCAATCCCGGCAGCCTGATCGAGGATATCCGCGCGACACAGGGCTCCTCCGTCAGTCTTAACGGTGCCACGGTCAATTCCAACAACTCGACATGGGGCGCGGTGCGCCTGGATGACAGCACAGCCATCATTCGTGACAGCTCCATCACCAGCAACACCGTTGTCGGCCTGCAAGCGTTCCAGAGCTTCAACTCGCAAACGGGCGGCATTGCCCAGGTGTTCAACAGCATCATCCGCGGTGTAAAGGGTGGGGCAATAGCCAACGGCAACGCCGAGTTGCATTTCAACCAGAACACCGTGGTCGAAGGCACTGGCGCCGACAGCTATGGCGTGTTGCTTGATGGTGCAACGGCGACTGCCAGCCAGAGCAGCATCATTGGCGGCAAGAATGGCGTGCTGTTCACCAACAACCTTGGCAGCACCACTGCCGGCAAGCTGGTGCTGGACAATTCCAGCGTCGAAGGCCGCAGCGGCTCGGCCATTGTTGTCGAAGGTGAGCCTGGCGAGCCGATGGACGTTGAAATCGACGTGCGCAATGGTTCGACCCTGAGCGGCGGCAATGGCACGTTGCTGGAAGTCAACGGCGGCGCCCAGGCGAGCATGAACGTCGACAACAGCCGCTTGAACGGCAATATCATTGTCGAAGACGGTAGCACCGCGCACCTGAACCTCGACAACAACGCCGGGCTGACGGGCCAGTTGCACAATGTCAGCAGCCTGAACATCGGCGACCAGTCCTACTGGGAGTTGACCGGCGACAGCCAGGTGGGTGCCTTGAACCTGGCCGGCGGTACGGTGAAGTTCGGCGACAGCGACGCGTTCTATCAGTTGGACCTGGACAGCCTCGACGGTAACGGCACCTTTGTCATGGGCACCGATTTTGCCCGGGGTATCACCGACTTCCTGAATATCAATGGCCAAGCCAACGGCACCCACAGCCTGCTGCTTGAGGCCACTGGCGTGGAGCCGCTCAACCCTGAAGCGATTCGTATCGTGCACACCGAAGGCGGGGACGCGCAGTTCTCCCTGGCCAATGATTTCGTCGACGTGGGCGCCTACTCCTACGGCCTGAAAAAGGACGGCACCGACTGGTTCCTCGACCCGGAAAACCGTGTGATCAGCCCGTCCACCCGCTCGGTGATGGCGCTGTTCAACACCGCACCGACCGTCTGGTACGGCGAGGCGACCTCATTGCGTACGCGCATGGGCGAACTGCGTTTCGAGCCTGGTCAGGCGGGTGTGTGGATGCGCGGTTACGGCAACAAGTACAAGGTGGCCGAGAGCACTGGTGTGGGCTATGACCAGAACCAGCAAGGCTTCACCCTGGGTGCCGACATGCCGTTGGCCGACAGCCAGTGGCTGGTAGGTGTGATGGCCGGTCACAGTACCTCGGACCTGAACCTCAAGCGCGGTACGTCCGGCACCGTGAAAAGCTACTACGTGGGTGCCTATGCCACCTGGCTGGATGAGGAAAGTGGCCTGTACTTTGACGCCGTGGCCAAGCTCAACCGCTTCAACAACGAGTCCAAGGTCGGCATGAGCGACGGTACCAAGTCCAAGGGCAAGTACGCCAACACCGGTGGCGGTCTGTCGGCAGAGCTCGGGCGCAACATCAAGCTCGATGACGGCTACTTCGTCGAACCGTATGCACAATTGTCCACCGTGGTCATCCAGGGTGCCAATTACAACCTGGACAATGGCCTGCACGCCGATGGCGAGCGCACCCGCTCGATCATGGCCAAGGCCGGCGCGACGATTGGGCGTGATATCCAACTCGACAGTGGCAGTGTCGTCCAGCCGTACCTGCGGGCAGCGATGGTGCATGAGTTTGCCAACAACAATAAGGTCAAGGTGAACAACAATGTGTTCAACAACGACCTGTCAGGCTCACGCACTGAGTTCGGCGCAGGGGTTGCGGTGAAGTTGTCGCAGAACCTGCAACTGCACGCTGACCTTGAGCACAGCAGTGGTGGCCGGGTCGAGCAGCCTTGGGGCGCCAACGTAGGTATGCGTTACAGCTGGTAAAAACAGGACGCTTATTAACGCCCGTATCGAAGGATACGGGCGTTTTTTTCTCTTGCATAAGCGATCAACTGGTTAGATCAAAGTCGACTTGTATTGTATGCCTGTTGCCGTTTTCATCCGGATCGGTGGTACCGTTCAATTCACCGCCGAACTTGACAGTGCCTGCTTGCAAGCGATTAACGATCAAAGTTCCTGTGGAACACCGCATGGAGTTAGGATTCGGAGTGCCCTCAATGGCATACCAGACACTAACCTCATTGGTCTGCCACTTACTCAGATCCAGTACCTGCCCCTGACGAACGGTGTTGGGCAGCCCAATCGTGATTTTTTTCACTGTGATTGAGTTATCAGCATGTCGCGCATTAAGGCGGTACATGGCTTCTATAGGGTCATGCAGCAGTTTCAAGGTCTGAAAGTGGAGCGGTATATTATCGATACGTGCATCGAATGTGCCAGTTGCAAGAAGGAACCTGGGGTAAAGCAATTTTTTTTGCTCGGGGGTCAACTGTTGCGCTTGTTCGGTCATGATCGCTTCTCCATCGCTGATGATTGTGCGAGTAACAGAGATGTTGACGGCTCTGTCTGAGTCATGAAATAGCACCGCACCTGCGCTGTAAACTGTCAGAACTAACAGTATACGAAGACAACGACTTATGAATGATCTAATGACAATCTAAGCACGCCGCTGTTAATACTCTTTGGCACTTAGACTAACCGAACAACCCCGCCGCGATGTTGATCGAAAAACCCAGGATCGCCGTATTGAACAAAAAACCGATCAACGATTGCCCCAACACCACTTTGCGCATGGCCCGGGTAGCCACCCCCACATCCGAGGTCTGCACGGCAACGCCGATAGTGAAGGAGAAGTACAGGAAGTCCCAGTAGTTGGGGGTCAGTAGCCCTTCGGCAAAGCGCAGCGCCGGTTCCTTGCCCTCCCAGGTGTAATAGAGGCGGGCGTAATGCACGCTGAAAATTACCCCGATCAGCAACCACGAACCAATCACCGTCACCCCGGTAAAACCGTAATGCAACAGGCGTTCGGTCGTATCCAGGCCCTTGCTGCCGGCCAGGCCAACCGCAATGGTGGCCAGGCTCGCAATCGCCGCAATGCACACCATAAATAACACCAGGCCGGCGTTCTCGTCCTCGACCTCGGCGATGCGCTTGACGTCTTCGGCCTTGGCACGGATGGTCAGGCGCAGCATCAGCACCAGGTAGGTCCAGACCCCGACGTTCCAGCCGATCAGGATTTTGCTGAGGATTGAGTCGACGGGCGCCAGGATGCCGATTGCCAGTCCCAGGACGGCGGCAGCGGACAGGCGAGGGTGGGTACGGGCGAGAAAAGGCATGATGGCTCACAAACACAGGACATGTGAGCACCATAGCCTATTCCTGCAGGAGCCGGCTTGCCGGCCCCTACAGGGGGGGTATCAATCTTTGCGTTTGCGCACCAGTTTCATGACGACCACAAAGAACACCGGCACAAACACCACCGCCAGCGTCGCAGTGATCATCCCGCCGATCACCCCGGTCCCAATCGCCTGCTGGCTCGCCGAACTGGCGCCGGTGGCAATCGCCAACGGCACCACGCCCAGGATAAACGCCAGCGAAGTCATGATGATCGGTCGCAGACGCAAGCGAGCAGCCTTCAATGTCGCCTCGACCAAGTCTTCGCCCTGGTCATACAAGTCCTTGGCAAACTCGATGATCAGGATCGCGTTTTTCGCTGACAGCCCGATGATCGTGATCAGGCCGACCTTGAAGAACACATCGTTGGGCATGCCGCGCAGTGACACCGCCATGACCGCGCCCAAGACCCCCAGTGGCACCACCAGCAGCACCGAAGTGGGGATCGACCAGCTTTCATACAGCGCTGCCAGGCACAGGAACACCACCAGCAGCGACAGCATCAGCAGCAGCGGCGCCTGGGAACCCGACAAGCGCTCCTGCAACGACAACCCGGTCCATTCCTGGCCCAGGCCCGCGGGCAATTGGCTGACCAGACGCTGGATTTCTTCCATTGCCTCGCCAGTGCTATGACCCGGTGAAGCTTCACCCGAAATAGCGATGGCCGGATAGCCGTTGTAACGGGTCAACTGCGCCGGGCCCTGGACCCAGCGCGCTTGGACAAACGCCGACAGCGGCACCATTTTCCCGGCGTTGTTGCGCACATGGATCTTCATCAGGTCTTCGACCTGGCTGCGCTGGTCGCCTTCGGCCTGCACCACCACGCGCTGCATGCGGCCCTGGTTGGGGAAGTCGTTGATATAGGCCGAGCCAACGGCCGAGGACAGGATATTGCCCACATCGGCAAACGACACGCCCAGGGCGTTGGCCCGCTTGCGGTCCACCTCCAACTGCACTTGCGGCGCCTCGGCCAGGGCGCTTTCGCGCACATTGGCCAGGATCGGGCTTTTTTCCGCCGCCGCCAGCAGCTCGGTACGCGCCGCCATCAACGCGGCATGGCCCACGCCGCCACGGTCCTGCAAACGGAACTCAAAGCCGCTGGAGGTGCCCAGGCCGTCCACCGGTGGCGGCAGCACGGCATAGGCCATCGCATCCTTGAGTTCGGTAAAGGCCATGTTGGCGCGATCGGCAATCGAGGCCGCCGAATCGTCGCTGCTGCGCTCGGACCAGTCCTTGAGCGTGGTAAACGCCAGCGCCGCGTTCTGCCCGGAGCCGGAGAAGCTGAAGCCCATGATCATCGTCGTATCACCAACGCCCGGCTCGGTGGCGTTGTGCGCCTCGATCTGCTCGGCCACCAGCACCGTACGATTCTTGCTCGCGCCTGGCGGCAACTGGATATCCGTGATCGTATACCCCTGGTCTTCCACTGGCAGGAACGAGGCGGGCAGGCGGCTGAACAGGAAGCCCAGGCCCACCAGGAGGACCAGGTAGATCAGCAGGTAGCGGCCGCTGCGCTTGAGGGCATAGGCGACCCAGCCTTCGTAGCGGTCGGTCAGTTGTTCAAAGCGCCGGTTGAACCAACCAAAGAACCCGCCCTTGGCATGGTGCTCGCCCTTGGCAATTGGCTTGAGCAACGTGGCGCACAGGGCCGGGGTCAAGGACAGGGCAAGAAACGCCGAGAACAGGATCGAGGTGGCCATCGACAGCGAGAACTGCTGGTAGATCACCCCCACCGAACCCGGCATAAACGCCATCGGCAGGAACACCGCCACCAGCACCAGGGTAATGCCGATGATCGCCCCGGTAATCTGGCCCATGGCCTTGCGTGTGGCTTCCTTGGGCGACAGGCCCTCCGTGACCATGATCCGCTCGACGTTCTCCACCACCACAATCGCATCGTCCACCAGGATGCCGATGGCCAGCACCATGCCGAACATGGTCAGCACGTTGATCGAGAAACCCAGCAACAGCATGGTGGCGAAGGTGCCCATCAGTGCAATCGGCACCACCAGCGTCGGGATCAGGGTGTAGCGGATGTTCTGCAGGAACAGGAACATCACCGCAAACACCAGCGCCATCGCCTCCAGCAGGGTGTAGACCACCTTGGTGATCGAGACCTTGACGAACGGCGAGGTGTCGTACGGGATCTTGTACTCGACGTTGGCCGGGAAGTAGCGCGACAGCTCATCCATCTTCGCCCGCACCAGGGTCGCGGTGCTCAAGGCATTGGCGCCGGGCGACAGCTGCACGCTGACGGCGGTGGAAGGCTTGCCGTTCAACCGCGTGGAGAACTGGTACTCCTGGCTGCCGACCTCGACCCGCGCGACGTCACCAATGCGCACGGTGGAACCGTCCGGGTTGGCCTTGAGCACAATGTCGGCAAATTCGGCGGGGGTGGAGAGCTGGCCCTTGACCAGAATCGATGCGGTGATTTCCTGGGTATTGGTGCCTGGCAAATCACCGATGCTGCCGGCCGAAACCTGGGCGTTCTGCGCGGTAATCGCGGCGTTGACGTCGGCCGGGGTCAGGTTGAAACCAATGAGTTTCTGCGGATCGATCCAGATCCGCATCGCCCGCTCGGCGCCATACAGTTGCGCCTTGCCCACACCGTCCAGGCGCTTGAGTTCGTTCATCACGTTGCGCGCCAGGTAGTCGCTGAGCGCCACGTCGTCGAGCTTGCCGTCGCTGGAGGTCAGGGTCACCAGCAGCAGGAAGCCGGCGGACACTTTCTCCACCTGCAGGCCTTGCTGGGTCACCGCTTGCGGCAGGCGCGGCTCTACGGCCTTGAGGCGGTTCTGCACATCGACCTGGGCCATTTCCGGGTTGGTTCCCGGCTGGAAGGTCGCGGTGATGGTGGCCGAGCCTAGGCTGCTCTGGGATTCGAAATACAACAGGTGGTCGGCCCCGTTGAGCTCCTGCTCGATCAGGCTGACCACGCTTTCGTCCAGGGTCTGCGCCGACGCACCGGGGTACGTCGCATAGATTTCCACTTTCGGTGGCGCGACGTTGGGGTACTGCGCCACGGGCAACTGCGGGATGGCGAGGGCGCCGGCCAGCAGGATAAACAGGGCGACCACCCAGGCGAAGATCGGGCGGTCAATAAAGAACTGCGGCATTGTCTCTGATCCCTATGATTACTGGCCGGCTGCCTGGGCGACAGGCGCGGTGCTGGCATCCACTTCGACTTTTTCACCGGGGCGCGCATGTTGCAGGCCTTCGACGATGATGCGGTCCCCGGCCTTCAAGCCGCTGTTGACCACCCAACGATCATTGACCGCTGCGCCCAATTCCACCGGTTGCTGGCTGACGTTCTGCTCGGCATCCACCAGCAACACCATGGGGATGCCGGCGCTGTCGCGGGTGATTGCGCGCTGCGGCACGCTCAGGCCTTGCTGGTCGACGGCCTGCTCCAGGCGCACACGGATAAAGCTGCCGGGCAACAGGTCGAGATCCGGGTTGGGGAATTCGCTGCGCAGGATGATCTGCCCGGTGCCGGGGTCTACGGAGATTTCCGCGAACAGCAACTTGCCCGGCAGCGGGTAGAGGCTGCCGTCATCCTGAATCAGCGTGGCCTTGGCCTGGTTTTGGCCCACTTGCTTCAAATGCCCGGCGCGGAAAGCGCGACGCAGGTCATTGAGTTCGCGGGTGGACTGGGTGAGGTCGGCGTGGATCGGGTCCAACTGCTGGATCACGGCCATGGGCGTGGCTTCGTTCTGGCCCACCAGCGCGCCTTCGGTCACCAGCGCACGGCCGATACGCCCGGAGATCGGTGCGGTGACGGTGGCATAGCCGAGGTTGAGCTTGGCACGCTGCACCGCTGCCTGGTTGGCCGCGACCTCAGCGGCCGTTTGCCGGGCGGCGGCGCGGGCGTTGTCGTAGTCCTGGGCGCTGATGGCATTGCCTTCGACTAGTTGGCTATAGCGCTGCTCTTGCAGACGCGCCTGGAAGGCATTGGCCTCGGCCTTGCGCAGGCTGGCCTGGGCACTGTCGAGGTCGGCCTTGAACGGCGCCGGGTCAATACGGAACAGCACGTCGCCCTGTTTGACGTCATGGCCTTCGTTGAACACCCGTTGCAACACCACGCCTGCGACCCGGGCGCGCACTTCGGCAATGCGTGGCGCGGCAATCCGTCCGCTCAGCTCGCTGCTGATGGACAGGGGTTTGGCTTCGAGGGTTTCGATCCGTACCTTGGCCAGGGGCATTTGCGGGGCGTCGTCCGCAGAGTTGCCACAGGCACCCAGGGCCAACGTCAGTGCCAGCAGGCAAAACGGCGCAAACAGATTCTTTGACATGCTCTTATCCCAATATTGACTGGCGCATCCTACGGACGCCCCCGGCTCGGTGCTGTGAAGCTGTGTAGGTGGTGTGTGAAGAAATGTAAGGTACGGCGCACGCCGAGGCGCCTGCGTATATCCTTCACGGCCGTGGATCCTAACAAGCTCTTCTGATCAATGACGATCTAATGTGAAACTGTATTATTTGGAAGCACCATGCCCAACATCCTCCTGGTCGAAGACGACGCCGCGCTGTCCGAGCTGATTGCCAGTTACCTTGAACGCAATGGCTATCACGTCAATGTGCTCAGCCGTGGCGACCACGTACGCGAGCGGGCCAGGCTCAACCCACCGGACCTGGTGATCCTCGACCTGATGCTGCCGGGCCTGGATGGCCTGCAAGTCTGCCGCCTGCTGCGCGCCGACTCGGCCGGCCTGCCGATCCTGATGCTCACCGCCCGCGATGACAGCCATGACCAGGTGCTGGGCCTGGAGATGGGCGCCGATGACTACGTGACCAAACCCTGCGAGCCACGGGTGCTGCTGGCCCGGGTGCGCACTCTGTTGCGCCGCAGCAGCCTCAGCGAGCCACAGGCGGCCAATGACCAAATCATCATGGGCAACCTGTGCATCGACCTGTCGGAGCGCGCCGTGACCTGGCGCGACCAGGCGGTGGAGCTGTCCAGCGGTGAATACAACCTGTTGGTGGTGCTGGCCCGGCATGCCGGTGAAGTGCTCAGCCGCGACCAGATCCTGCAGCGCCTGCGGGGCATCGAGTTCAACGGCACCGACCGCTCGGTGGATGTGGCCATTTCCAAGCTGCGGCGCAAGTTCGACGACCATGCCGGCGAGGCGCGCAAGATCAAGACGGTGTGGGGCAAGGGTTACCTGTTCAGCCGTTCCGAGTGGGAATGCTGACAGCATGTTCCGGCTCCTGATCCGTCTCTACCTGCTGACCATCGTGACCTACAGCGCGGCGATCTACCTGATTCCCATGGGCATCATCGAGGTCTTCCATCATCGCTACATGAACTACAACCTCGAGCAATCCCGGGGCTTGCAGAGCCTGATCGTGCGTCAGTACCACAGCCGGCCGGTGGAGCGCTGGTCCGAGGTCACCGACCAGTTGGCCCGGGACTTTGCGCCCTTGAAGGTGCAATTGCTGCATCGCCAGGATGCCCGCTATACGCCGGCCGAGGAGCGGTTGCTGGAGCAGGGCAAACCGGTCATCCGCCTGGGGGAGTGGGGCTGGATGGAAGAAATCAGCTCGCCGCTCAATGACCAATTGGCGGTCAAGCTGACCATCCCGCCCGACCCGCTGGACATGAACCTGCTGTACTGGACCATGAACGTACTGATCGGCGCGGCGCTGCTGGGAGGCCTGTTGCTGTGGCTGCGCCCGCACTGGCGCGACCTGGAACGCCTCAAGACCACGGCCGCGCAACTGGGCCGTGGTCATCTGGAAGAACGCACGCACATTCCGCCCAGCTCCAACATCGGCAGCCTGGCGGCGGTGTTCGACACCATGGCCAATGACATCGAACACCTGCTCAACCAGCAGCGTGACTTGCTCAACGCCGTGTCCCACGAACTGCGTACCCCGCTGACCCGCCTGGACTTCGGCCTGGCCCTGGCGCTGTCCGAAGACCAACCGGCCGCCAGCCGCGAACGCCTGCAAGGCCTGGTGGCGCACATCCGCGAGCTGGATGAGTTGGTGCTGGAACTGCTGTCCTACAGCCGCCTGCAAAACCCGGCACAACTGCCCGAGCGGGTGGAAGTGGTGCTGGATGAGTTTATCGACAGCATCCTGGGCAGCATCGACGACGAACTGGAGAACCCCGAGATTGTGATTGATGTGGTGCTGGACTGCGCGGTGGAGCGTTTTACCCTCGACCCACGCCTCACCGCCCGCGCCCTGCAAAACCTGCTGCGCAATGCCATGCGCTATTGCGAGCGACGCATCCAGATTGGCGTCAAGGTCTGCGCCAAGGGCTGCGAAATCTGGGTGGATGACGACGGCATCGGCATCCCCGAAGAGCAGCGTGCGCGGATTTTCGAACCGTTCTACCGCCTGGACCGCAGCCGCGACCGCGCCACCGGTGGCTTCGGCCTGGGCCTGGCGATCAGCCGCCGGGCCGTCGAAGCACAGGGTGGCACACTCACCGCCCAGGCCTCGCCACTGGGTGGCGCACGCCTGCGGCTGTGGCTGCCTACCTGACTGTCTGTCTAGAGCGGGCTTGTGTGGGAGCGGGCTTGTCGGATCGCCGCATCGCCGCGAAGACGTCGGCCCAGCGAACATTGATGTTGACTGACCCACTGCTTTCGCGAGCAAGCCCGCTCCCACACAAGCCCGCTGCCACATGGATGGGTGTTTTTCTGCAGTCCTGCTTTTGGCATATGCGCAGCCTTACCGCCCCTGACGCACCCTTGCTATAGTTCGGCCCTTATCAGCCGCCAGCCAAGGATCACTGCCATGTCCGAATACCAAGCCTTTGTCGTCGAACTCCACGGCAACGTCGCCCATGTGCAGATCAATCGCCCAGAAAAAATCAACGCCATGAACGCGGCGTTCTGGAGCGAAATCATCGAGATTTTCCAATGGGTCGACGACACCGACGCGGTGCGCGCAGTGGTGTTGAGCGGCGCCGGCAAGCACTTTTCCTCGGGCATCGACCTGATGATGCTGGCCTCGGTGGCCAATGAGTTTGGCAAGGACGTGGGGCGCAATGCGCGCCTGCTGCGGCGCAAGATCCTGCAACTGCAAGCCTCGTTCAACGCCGTGGATAACTGCCGCAAGCCGGTGCTGGCGGCGATCCAGGGCTACTGCATCGGCGGCGCCATCGACCTGATCAGCGCCTGCGACATGCGTTACGCCGCTGACGATGCGCAATTCTCGATCAAGGAAATCGACATCGGCATGGCCGCCGACGTCGGCACCCTGCAACGCCTGCCACGCATCATCGGCGACGGCATGCTGCGCGAACTGGCCTACACCGGGCGCACCTTTGGCGCCGAAGAAGCGCGCAGCATCGGCCTGGTCAACCGGACCTTTGCCGACCACGCAAGCCTGCTGGCCGGGGTGATGGACCTTGCCGCGCAAATCGCCGCCAAATCGCCGATTGCCGTGACCGGCACCAAGGCCATGATCAGCTACATGCGTGACCACAGCATCAACGACGGCCTGGAATACGTTGCCACCTGGAACGCTGCTATGTTGCAATCCAACGACCTGCGCGTGGCCATTGCGGCCCATATGAGTAAGCAGAAACCCGAATTCGTGGATTGACTGAACATGACCCCAGGCTGGATTACCACAACGCTGCTGGACAACGACGCCCCCGGCGGCTGGGCTGTGGCCCGCAGCCGCGAAGGCTTTTTGGTGGATGACAACGGGCCGCTGTTTCCCAGGGAGTGGCTCAAGCGCCAGGACCTGCCAGTGTTGGCCGAGCATGGCATTGGCCATCTGGACGGCGAGCCTGTGTATCTACTGGAGCTGAACAGCCCCGGCGACGTGCCAGGTTGCCGTTGGCAAGGCTTGCGGGCGTTTATGCTGCAAGGCGATCACCGCCTGTACAAAGTCCTGGGCTATGCCGCGCAAATCGGCACCTGGGCCCGCGAGCACCGCTTTTGCGGCAGTTGCGGGCAGGCGATGGAGCAGGTGCCCCGCGAGCGCGCGATGTTCTGCAAGGCGTGCGACCTGCGCAGTTACCCGCGTATTTCACCGAGCATGATTGTGCTGATCACCCGTGGCGATGAGATTCTGCTGGCCCGTTCGCCGCGTTTCGTCACTGGGGTCTACAGCACCCTGGCCGGGTTTGCCGAGCCCGGGGAGTCTGCCGAAGACTGTCTGATCCGTGAAGTGCGCGAGGAAGTGCAGGTTGAAGTGCAGAACATCCAGTACGTGGGCAGCCAGTGCTGGCCGTTCCCCCATTCCATGATGCTGGGCTTTCACGCCGAGTACGCCGGGGGCGAGATCGTGCCCCAGGCCGATGAGATTGAAGATGCGCAGTGGTTCAACATCTACCAGTTGCCGCCGCTGCCGGCCTCGCGCTCGATTGCCCGCTACCTCATCGACCTGTATGTGGCGCGCCGTCTAGGCCACGCTGAACCAGTGCTGCCAGGCTAGGCGCACGGTCAGGCCGAGGACCACGGTGATAAACACCGGGCGAATGAATTTGGCGCCGCCGCTGATGGCACTGCGAGCGCCAAAGAACGCGCCCACCATCACCGACAGGCCCATGCTCAGGCCGACAATCCAGTCCACCGAACCGTTGAAGATAAACACCGATAACGCCGCCGCGTTGCTGACGAAGTTCATGCTGCGCGCCACGCCGCTGGCCTTGACCAGGTCCACCGGGTACATCAGCAGCGTGCTGACGGTCCAGAACGCCCCGGTGCCGGGGCCCGCCACACCATCATAGAAACCCAGGCCGAAGCCTTGGGTCGACTGCCATTTCTTCTTGATCGGCGCATCGGCGTCCAGCGGCGCCTTGGGCGTGCCGCCAAACAACAGGTAGATGCCGCAGGCAAAGACGATCACCGGCAGCATCTTGTTCAGCCACTCGGCGGGCAAGTAATGGGCAACGACGGCCCCGACCAGTGCGCCGACCAGCGTGCCGACGATGGCATGCACCCATTGGCGCGGGTGGAACAGCTTGCGCCGGTAGAAGGTAAAGCTGGCGGTGGCCGAGCCGAAGGTCGAACTCAGTTTGTTGGTGCCCAGCACCAGGTGGGGCGGCATGCCGGCGGTGAGCAGGGCCGGGGTGGTGAGCAAGCCGCCACCGCCGGCAATGGCGTCGATAAAACCGGCAATAAAGGCAACCACGGCGAGGATGGCCAGGGTGGTGAGGTCAACGCTGAGTTCAAAAGGCATGGAGGCGACTTATTTTCGGCGAGGCGCAGAAAGGGGCTGCGCGAAAGTCCGATAGCTTACCTATAACCGATTGTCAGGGCGACTGTTGCGACACACCCGCGCAGGTGCGGTAGGTGTTGTGCCAGCAACAGTGATCCAACAAACCATCCACCAAGGCAACATTGCCCGGCCCAGGCTCGCAGGGGCCAAACGCCCGTGCCACGTGGCTTGGCCCACACTGGCACGCTTGCTGCTCCACCACTTGCACAATCTTTGTGTGCGAGGTACCGAGCCATGACTCAGCAAGCCGTGAAATTTGCCTATTGGGTGCCCAATGTCAGTGGTGGCCTGGTGGTCAGCAAGGTCGAACAACGTACCGACTGGGGCATCGACTACAACCGCAAACTGGCCCAACTGGCCGAGGAGGCAGGGTTTGAGTACGCCTTGACGCAAATCCGCTTCACCGCCGGCTACGGTGCCGAATACCAGCATGAATCCGTGGCCTTCAGCCACGCGCTGCTGGCCGCCACCCGCAAACTGAAGGTGATCGCGGCGATCCTGCCGGGCCCCTGGCAGCCGGCGTTGGCGGCCAAGCAGCTGGCCACCATCGATCAACTGACCGATGGCCGGGTGGCGGTGAACATCGTCAGCGGCTGGTTCAAGGGCGAGTTCCAGGCCATTGGCGAGCACTGGCTGGAGCATGACGAGCGCTATCGGCGCTCCGAAGAATTCATCCGCGCCTTGAAGGGCATCTGGACCCAGGATGACTTTACCTTCAAGGGTGATTTCTACCGCTTCAACAATTACACCCTCAAGCCCAAGCCCCTGGGGCAACCGCACCCGGAGATTTTCCAGGGTGGCAGCTCCCGTGCGGCACGGGATATGGCGGCGCGGGTGTCGGACTGGTATTTCACCAACGGCAATACGCCGCAGGGGATCAAGGCCCAGGTCGATGACATCCGGGCCAAGGCCGCCGCCAATAACCATTCGGTCAAGATCGGGGTCAACGCGTTTGTGATCGCCCGTGACACCGAAGAAGAAGCCCAGGCGGTGTTGGCCGAAATCATCGACAAGGCCGACCCGGACGCGGTCAACGCCTTTGGTGATGCGGCCAGGCAAGCAGGCAAGGCATCGCCTGAAGGTGAGGGCAACTGGGCCAAGTCCAGCTTCGCTGACCTGGTGCAGTACAACGACGGTTTCAAGACCAACCTGATCGGCACGCCCCGGCAGATCGCCGAGCGCATCGTCGCGCTCAAGGCGGTGGGGGTGGACCTGGTGCTGGCGGGCTTCCTGCATTTTCAGGAGGAGGTGGCGTATTTTGGCCAGCGCGTGCTGCCCCTGGTGCGCGAGCTGGAAGCCAAGGCTGCGGCGGCCGGCAGCGCCAGGGCGACGGCGTTACCGGTATAGCACCACCGCCGCACGCAGTTGGTTGTTGCCAAAGCGGCACATCCGCTCGAACTCCCCATGGCTGACCGGCAGGTGCTGGCAGTCCATGGGCTGGCGGTGCTGGCTATGGTCCACGTCGGGATCATGCAGGTAGACAAACTCTTGATCGCAGTCGGTCACGATCACCCAATGCGGTGACTTGGAGCGCGTCAGCCGGTAACTGCTGATCAGCACCAGCGGCTGACCGCCGTCGTCCAGGACCTGCGGCAGGTCCAGCGCACCGCCAAATACCTGCTGCACATTACTGCGGGCCAACTCATCCGCGAATCCCTCATGCACCAGGCGCATCACCTCTTTTTTATGCAGGTTGCGCACGCCATCGAGAAACAGCGGCCCACGCACGTTGACCTGCATGCGTACAGCAAACCCCCGGCGCCACGCGGCCAGGGCCAGGCCCTGGGGGCTGCAACCGCCGTGGCCGGCGGTCATGAACACGGTGGTTGCTTCGCGCCAGATCTGCAGTTCTTCGCGGCGCAGCGACTCACGCCCAGGTAACAGGGCCCCCATGGCCATCAGCAAACAGGCAGCGCCGCAGGTAAAGTCAGTGGTCTGCTGGTAGTAGGGGACACTCAAGGCGCGGGCGTGCGCGGGCTGGAGGATACGTTTTTCCAGGCGCAGGGCGTCGGTATGGTCGGCGTAATAGTCGTTGATCAGGGCAAAACGCCGGTAGCCAGCGCGCTCATACAACGCGATGGCGCCTGGGTTATCGGTGCGTACCTCAAGGCGCAGGTACGCACAGTCGTGGGCCACGGCGCAGGCTTCGATGCGCGCCAGCAACTGCCGGCCCAGGCCCATGCCCCGGGCCGGCGCGGCAATGGCCAGGGAGTACAGGCGCGCCAACGAGGTGCCGCGATGGAACAGCACCAGGGCATAACCGACCAATTGCCCGGCATTTTCGGCCACCAGCAACTGCGCGTGGGCACGGCTGATCATCCACTGGAAACTGCGGGCAGACAGCCGGTCAGTGGTGAAACAGTGCTGCTCCAACATTACCAATGCTGGCAAGTCTTCGAGGGTTGCAACGCGAAAGGAAAGAGTCATATAACCGCCGTAAAAGTTGCGTAACTAAACGAGACTTCTGTGAAAGATCGTGCTTAATAGAAAAGGTCAAGTTCTCTAGCGGATCAATCAATATGTCAGCGGTACAAAGTCATTGGCGAGAAGTATCCGAGCAAACCGTCTCGGCGACAATAACTTCCAGCGGATATTTTTCTACCCCGGCCAAGAGCCCAAGCCAAGTCGTGATTATTGTTGAACGCAAGGAAGACTGGGCCTCGTACTTCCCTAGCGAAGATATAGTCACCGCCCAGGAATACCTCGAACACTCCCGGGAAAACGAGGCGGGCAAACGGGTCCAGGTGATCAACCTGTGCCGCAGCTACAAGTACCTGGGGCATGGTTACTACTGCTCGCTGCTGGCCGAGGCGCGGGGGCACAAGGTGATTCCGTCGGTGCGCACCATCAGCGAGCTGACAAAGAAATCCTTGTATGGCCTGGCCCTGGATGACCTGGATAAAACCCTCGATAAAGCGTTGAGTCATCACCTTTACAGCAATACCGAAGGTTTTACCCTGACACTTTATTTCGGTCGGACCAATATTGAACCGTTGCAGGATTTGGCCCGGCAGTTATTTGAGGCTTTCCCGTGTCCGATCCTGTTAGTTGAGTTTCGTAAACATAACGGCTGGCATATCGAAGGTATCAAGTCTGGAGTCTTACATAAGTTGCGCGATGATCAGGAAGATCAATTCGCCCATGCCCTGGACAACTTCAGTCGCCGGATCTGGCGCCAACCCCGTTCGCGGCGGCTGGCCCGTTATGACCTGGCGATCCTGCATGATCCCCAGGAGCAATTACCGCCGTCCAATGCCAAGGCCCTGGAAAATTTCGTGCGGGTGGGCAAGGGCCTGGGGATCGATGTGGAGTTGATCGAACGCAAGGACTACGCGCGGCTGGCCGAATACGACGCCTTGTTGATTCGTGAGACGACCAGTGTCGACAACCATACCTACCGCTTCGCCAAGAAAGCCGAGAGTGAAGGGCTGGTGGTAATGGATGACCCGGCGTCGATCCTGCGCTGTACCAATAAGGTCTACCTCACGGATATGCTCAAGAGCCATCAATTGGGCATGCCCGCCACCGAGATTCTTTACAAGGAGCGACCGCAAGATTTCGAACGGGTCGGCGAGCGCCTGGGCTTCCCTCTGGTGCTGAAAATCCCCGACGGTTGTTTCTCCCGAGGGGTGATCAAAGTGGAAAGCCAAGAGGCGCTGCTCGCCGCCACGGCCGAGCTGTTCGAACACTCGGTGCTGCTACTGGCCCAGGAGTTTTTCTATACCGAGTACGACTGGCGCATTGGCGTACTCAACCGTAAGCCGATCTTTGCTTGCCAATATTTCATGTCCAAGGGCCACTGGCAGATCTACAACCACAAGGCCATCGGCCAGGATATCAACGGCGAATGCCGGACCCTGGCGGTGCACGAGGCCCCCAAGGCCGTCGTGGAACTGGCGGTCAAGACCGCCAACCTGATCGGCGATGGCTTGTACGGCGTGGACTTGAAGCAGTCCGGTGACAAAGTGGTGGTGATCGAGGTCAACGACAACCCGAACATGGACGCCGGGATCGAAGACGCCTACTTGCAGGACGACCTGTACTCCCTGGTGCTGGAAGAGTTCGTGCGCCGCCTGGAGCTCAAACGCCAGGGCCAGGTCTGGTGATCTGCTTTGAGCTCAACGAGGGCGCGCTACGCCGCACCGAGCGCGACAATGCCGAGATCCTGCTGTTCAACAATCCCGACAGGGATGAGCGTGAATTGCTGCGCGAGCGCTATAAAGTCGATGAGCACGCGCTGGCGTCGGCACTGGACCCGGACGAGGTGTCGCGCATCGAGTTCCACCCAGACAACCTGTTTCTGATCTGGAAGCGCCCGCAAAACTACTCCGGGGGCAGCAACCTGGTGTTTGAAGTGTCGTCCTGTGGCTTGCTGTTTTCCCCCGACCGCCTGCTGGTGATTGCTACCGACGACAGCCAGTTGTCGGGCCTCGGCGCGCGCCGACCGCTGCATACACCGCTGGACGTGTTGCTGGACCTGCTGCTGAACAACATCCACCACTACCTGGGCCACCTCAAGGTGATCAAGCTGGTCGCCCGCGAGTTGCAGCAGCAGTTCAACGCCTCCATGAGCAATCGCCACCTGATGCAGATGTTCAGCCTCAGCGAGAGCCTGATCTATTACATCAACGCGCTGCACAGTAATGGCGCGGTCTTGACGCGCTTGCGCAACCACGGCGAAAAAGAACACTTCAGCGCGCAGACCCTGGGCCTGATCGACGACCTGATCATCGAGAACAACCAGTGCTACAAGCAGGCGGAGATCTACTCCAACGTGTTCTCCGGGCTGATCGATGCCCGGGGCAACCTGATGAACAACAGCATGAACAACCTGCTGCGCAAGCTGACGCTGATCAACGTGGTGTTCCTGCCGCTGAATCTGATCGCCAGCATTGGTGGCATGTCCGAGTTCAGCATGATGACGGCGGGGACGCCGTGGTGGGTGGCGTACCCGTTGTTTTTGCTGGCAATGGCGTTGGGCGCGGCGGGGATGGTGCTGGGGCTGCGGCGGATTGCCAAGGGCGGCGGCAAAGCGGGGTGACCGGGCCCCGCATTCGCGCCGGTGCAGGCGGGCTTAGGCGCCGGCCTGCAGGGTCAACACTTCAAAACCCTCTGCGGTGACGGCCACCGTATGTTCCCACTGGGCCGACAGGCTGTTGTCACGGGTCACCACGGTCCAGCCATCCTTGAGGCTGCGCACCTTGGCGCTGCCCTGGTTGAGCATCGGCTCGATGGTGAACACCATGCCTTCGCGCAGGGTCAGGCCGGTGCCTGGGCGGCCGAAGTGCAGGATTTGCGGCTCTTCATGCATTTCCCGGCCAATCCCATGCCCGCAATACTCGCGCACCACACTGTAGCCATTGGCCTGGGCGTGGCTCTGGATCGCATGGCCGATATCCCCCAGGCGGGCGCCGGGCTTGACCTGGCGGATACCGGCCCACATCGCCTCGAAGGTCTGCTCCACCAGGCGCCGGGCCTTGGGCGCGACGGCTCCGATCATGTACATCTTGCTGGAGTCGGCGATAAAGCCGCCTTTTTCCAGGGTGATGTCGATATTGACGATATCGCCATCCTTCAACACGTCCTTGGCACTTGGCATGCCATGGCACACCACCTCGTTGATGGAGGTGTTGATGCTGAAGGGGTAGTCGTACTGCCCCAGGCTGGCGGGGCGGGCTTGCAGGTCCTGGCGGATAAATGCCTCGACGGCTGCATCCAGTTCCAGGGTGGTCTGGCCGGCCGCGACCCGGTTGTCGAGCAGGGTGAACACCTGGCCCAGCAGGCGCCCGGCTTCGCGCATCACGGCAATCTGTGCAGGGGTCTTGATCATCAGCTGCGCCCCCGGATCAGGTCGGGTTTGTCGAGCAACAGTTTGTTGATCAGGTCGTTGTAGGCCAGGTGCGGATTGAGTTCGGCCAGCAGGCCGATCTTGATCCAGAACTCTGCCTGGGCGTTGATGGAGCGGTCCATCGTGGCGCTGGCCAGTCGGATTTGTTCATGCAGTTGGTCGGTGATCTTGACGATGCCCATGGGGTTCACTGTGTAGAGTTTATATACAAAGCGTATACGTTTCGTATATTGCTCGTAAACCCCGGTGTTGACTTGCCCAGGACCGGCGGTTAGTTTTGTTGCATGACATTACAAACCTATCGTTCCCAGCCAAGCATTATTACCGCCATTCCTCATTTGGCGGGATAGCGTTCGGCTGTACCCAAACCCGCCCTAGAGGCGGGTTTTGTTTTTCCGTCTCCAGGGCTCTGTCAAACGCCAGGAGACACCCATGAGTAGCCCGCTGCCGCAGTCCACCGCCGACGATGGATTGCTTGAGCATTACGTGAAGAAAATCCTCGCCGCGCCGGTCTACGACCTGGCGGTACGCACGCCGTTGCAGGCCGCCCCGGCGCTGTCGGCGTTGCTTGGCAATCAGATCCTGCTCAAGCGCGAAGACCTGCAGCCGACGTTTTCCTTCAAGATTCGCGGCGCCTACAACAAGCTGGTGCAGCTTGGCGAGGCGCAAAAAGCCTGCGGGGTGATCACCGCCTCGGCAGGCAACCATGCCCAGGGCGTGGCATTGGCGGCGCGCGAGCTGGGGATCAAGGCGACGATTGTGATGCCCAGCACCACACCCGAATTGAAAGTACTTGGCGTGCGTTCGCGGGGCGCCGACGCGGTGTTGCAGGGCGCCAGTTTCCCGTTCGCCCTGGCCCACGCGTTGCAGTTGGCCGAACAGTCGGGCGCGACCTTTGTGTCGCCGTTCGATGATCCCGACGTGATCGCGGGGCAGGGCACCGTTGCCATGGAAATCCTGCGCCAGCAACAAGGTGCACTGGACGCGATCTTCGTGCCCGTGGGCGGTGGTGGCTTGATCGCCGGCATCGCGGCCTACATCAAGTATTTGCGCCCGCAAGTGCGGGTCATAGGCGTGGAGCCTGAAGGTTCCAGTTGCCTGCTGGCGGCCTTGCGTGCAGGCGAGCGGGTGATATTGCCCAGCGTCGACAGCTTTGCCGATGGCACCGCAGTGGCGCAGATCGGCGCCTACGGCTTTGAAATCTGCCGCGAGCATGTCGATGAAGTGATCACCGTCAGCAACGATGAACTGTGCAGCGCGATCAAGCTGATCTACGACGACACTCGCTCCATCACCGAGCCCTCCGGTGCCCTGGCGGTTGCCGGGATCCGCCGCTATGTGACACGCACCGGGGCCCGGGGGCAGACGCTGGTGGCGATCAACTCCGGGGCCAACATCAACTTCGATAGCCTGCGCCACGTGGCTGAGCGAGTGGCGGCGCAACAGCACAGCCTGAATGTAGGCGTTGTCGAGCGTTAGCGAGGCTACGATGGCGCCAGCAACTACACCTCGTCCATTGTGGGAGCGGGCTTGTCGGATCGCCGCATCGCCGCGAAGACGTCGGCCCAGCGAACATTGATGTTGACTGACCCACTGCTTTCGCGAGCAAGCCCGCTCCTACATCTGATGTGAGGCGCTACTGCACGCTGGCCTTCTCGACGGTGCTCGATGCCGACCAGATGCGGTAACGCACTTCGACATCTTTTGGAACATATATAACGATGGGTAACTTGCTGTTGTAGCGCAGCACAAAACCGTCGCCGACCACCGGCACAAAGTCCTCGCGGGTCTTGCCGCCGGGGCAGGCCATCATGGTGCTCATGGGGCCGCTGACCTTCTCCAGGCGGTAGAACGGATAACCCCAACCCTCGAGGTTTTTCTCTTCCAGTACACCACCCAGTCGCTGCTGGTTGCAGTCCACAGGCAAGGTTTTACCGGCGAGGATTTCGACCTTGAAGTCCTGCTCCTGGGGCTTTGCGGGCAAGTGGATGACCTGGCGAACCTGCCCGGCATCGGCCTTGGGGTAGGGCGCGATATCTTCAAGCTTGGCGGCATGGGCCTGGGCGGCCAACATGCTCATGGCCAGTACGCAAAGGATGTTGAGTGCAGAAGAAGTCATAGGACGTCCTTATCTTGGGGGCGCTGAAACGGTCACTGCCACGCTGCACGCCAACGTCCGGCCGTGCAAACCAGCAGCAACTTATATAAGGGTTGCTGGTGCTTATGAGGAAAGGATCCTACGCCAAAAAACACAAGGAGTAGGCTTTGCAATGGAACGTGCCTGCCAGGGTTGGCAAGGCAGCGGTCAGACTATTGATAGCTATAAAAATTCATTGGCGGTCTCAAAAAAGGAGAGGTTCAGCCATGCTTTCGGAATTGGAACTACGCGGCCTTATTGAAGGAAGCTTCCTGCCCAGGCGTTGTGAATGCATCAAGGCCCAGGATGCGTCGTTGACCATCAGAATCTACGACGACGATGGCACCAACATGACTGTCACCGGCATCCAGGCCGATAAACTCGACAGCAGTCGTGCCATCTGTAACTTGATCACGACGCTGCGTGGAGACCTCCACCACGCCCACGCACCCGCCCCGCGCAGGGCCGGCGCCAGGCTCTACTGATCAGCCCACGTTGGGCTTGCGGGCCTGGATAAACCCCAGGCCCAGCACCAGCTCCGTGCCCACGGCCAACAGAATCCCCGGGCCAGCATGCCCATTGAGCCATTCGCCCATCCCCAGTGCGGCCAACCCCAGGCAACCGACAATAAAGCCGGACACCAGCGCGCTGCGCGTGGGTGACGGGGCGGTATGACGCAGGCGATAAAACATGATGCCGATTGCCAGGAACAGCATGGCATTGCGGCGCGCCACCAGGCCGCTGGCATCGGTGTATTGCACCCCCCAGAGCCACAGCAACAGGTCGGGCCGCACACCCCAGGCAATCGCCAGGGCCAGGCATAGCACGGCAGTGAAGGTGGCGAGTGAGTGGAAGCTGAGGCGCATGGCGAGTCCTTTCGGCCGTTTCAGAAGGGCCCAAGAATAAGCTGTGCGGCAAGCCTCAGACAAATCCGATACGGCACGTTCCCATCTCGCTGCTAGTGTTTCGCCAAATCTGTCGGCAGTGGCTGAGGTAGTGCGTGCAACAAAAAATCGCAGCAGAGTTTCTCGGCACCTTCTGGTTGACGTTCGGCGGCTGTGGCAGCGCCATCCTGTCGGCCGCGTTTCCCGGCCTGGGCATCGGGTTTGCGGGGGTAGCGCTGGCGTTTGGCCTGAGTGTGCTGACCATGTCCTACGCGGTAGGCAGTATCAGTGGTGCGCATTTCAACCCGGCGATCACAGTTGGCTTGTGGGTCGCAGGGCGTCTACCGGCAATGGATGTGTTGCCCTACATCATTGCCCAGGTCGCCGGGGCGACGGTTGCGGCGGCGATCCTCGCGCTGGTCGCCAGTGGCCGGCCGGGGTTTGAAATCGGCGAGTTCGCCGCCAATGGCTATGGCGCCTTGAGCCCGGGGCAGTACAGCCTGCTGGCCGCGGTGGTGGTGGAAAGCGTGGGCACCTTCTTCCTGGTGTTTATCGTCATGCGGGTGACAGCGCCCGGGGCCGCGCCCGGGTTTGCGCCGATAGCCATCGGCTTGACACTGACCCTGATTCACCTGGTGTCGATCCCCGTGACCAACACCTCGGTCAACCCGGCCCGCAGCACCGGCCCGGCACTGTTTGCCGGCGCCGATTACCTGAAGCAACTCTGGCTGTTCTGGCTGGTGCCCCTGGCCGGGGGCATCCTTGGGGCCATGGTGGCCAGGGCCGTGCGGGAGCGGCCGTGAGCCGCTACCAGCTCATGCGGATGCCGGCGTTGCCGCTCACACCCTCCAGGGTGTTGGTGTCCAGTTGGGTGCTGTAGTCGGCGGCCACGTACACACTGACGCTGGCGGACAGTTTGGCGACCACGCCGACGCCCAGATCGGCATAGGCTGACTTGTGGTCAGTCTTGATCCGATCAATGTCATCGTAAGTCACCGTATCGCTGCCACCGAACGTGCGCCAGGCGTTGACCCGCAGGTAGGGTTCAACGGGGGTGTCTTGCAGCAGGTAGCGACCTTTCAAGCGGGCACCCACGCGCCCGGTCCAGTAATCCTGGGAGTCGAAGGACACACTGGAGATCCCGTCATTCTGGCGATCGAGGTCAATCTGTTGGTGGATCACCTGGGCCTGTGGCTCCACCACCCAGTTCGCGGAAACGGCGAACGGGTAGCCCGCCTCCGCAGACAGGGCCAGCGCATGGCCTTTGGTATCCATCTTTATCCCGCGCTCGGATTTGTTGTCACCGTCCAGGCGCGTGCCCATGGCCACCAGGTCCACGTACCAGCCCTTGGGATCGGTCAACGTCCAGTAAGCACCGACGTTGTCGCCGGTGAGTTTGACTTGCCCGGAACGCTGGTCTTCAAAACCCAGGGCAAAGCCTTTGACGTCACCCTGCAGGCGGCTTTGCCCGATAAACAGCCCCAGGCGCTGGAGTTGCCCGCCATCGGTGGCCCAGGCATAGAGATCATGGCCCACCTGATAACCCTTGACGGAACCGTCGAAACTCGGCGACACCGTGCCGGACCAACTCTGCTTGAAGTCACTGCCATAGGCCCGGCCCCAGCCAGCCGGGGCGGTGCCGGTCTCGCCCAACAGGCTTTGCTCGCCCTGGCGGTCATGGAACGTGCCAAGCGCCTGCAAGGTCATGCGCTGGGCCGCCGGAACCACCACCGAGTACACCGGCACCTCGACGCGATACAGCGGGATCGGCTCGGCGCCGGCCACGGCGGTGGGCAAGGGTGGCGTGGAGTCGGCAGGGGTTGGCGAGACCTCGGCCGGGACCTGGGTCGGTGGTGGCGGCGCAGGCTCGACGGGAGCCACGGGCTGCGCGGTAGGGGGTTCGACCAAAGGCTCGTCGGGGCCGACCACCGGAGGCACGGCCGGGATAGGGGGTTCTGGCACGATCACCGGTGGCACCACCGGCGGCGTGGGCACGGCGGGTGGCTGCACGGCCACCACGGAAGAGCGTAGATACCAACTGTTCTCCGAACCGGCCGTCACGCCGCCCTTGAACAGGAAGTACTCATAGGCCCCGGCCGACACCGCGCCTTTGAGGGCAAACGCGTCGCTGCTGCTGGTCGCGCCATTGAGCGCCTGCACCACTTCAATCCCATTGTTGCGGGTCAACCCACCCAGGCCACCCAGGTTGCTCACGGCCAACTGGGTGTTACCGCTGATCGTGCCCTGGGACACCACCAGCTTGTCGGTGGCCGAGGTCTCGTCGCCCAACACCGTTTGCAGCCACAACTGGCCGTTGTTACCGACATAGTTGCCGTGCACCGTCAACGAATCCGTGGCGCTGTTGCTGGCGCTGGCCATGTCGATGGTCCCGGCATTGTTCAGGGTGGCCAACTGGCCTGCGGTGTAGGGCCGGATAATGCCTTGGGTCACCGCCAGCACACTGCTGTTATCGATGGACAACACCCCGGTGCCGCTGGTGTTGTCCCCCAGGAACAGATCCTGCGTCAGGTCCAGGCGCGAGCCATTGTTGAGGTCGAAGGTTTCCCAGCCGATATAGCGGCCAGCATTGCCTGAGGTGGTGTTGTCGAAGGCCAAGCGATCATTGCCCAGGCCACCGTCAATCGAGGGGGTGCTGCCAAGCAGGGTTTCGTTGAGGTTGGCCAGCAATGCCGTGTCGTCACCGTCGCCCATCAGCACCGCAGACTTGATCACGCCGCCCGAACGCCACTCGAAGGTGTCGTTGCCGAGGCTGGCGCGGATCTCGCCGTTGATCACGCCGCCGCTGACGAGAAGGGTGTCGTTGCCGCCACTGACACTGATGTTGCCGCCAATGGTGCCGCCGGACACGCTGATCCGGTCGGTGCCAAAGCCAGTCACCAGGTTGCCGAGGATTGCGCCACCGGACAGGTCATAGATGTTGTTGTCCAGCTTCATGTCCACCCGGCCGATGGTCCCGGCGCTCTGGCTGGCCACATCGCCGTCTTCAAAGGCGCCGACGATGGTGCCGCCGGTCATGGTGAAGGTGTCGCGCCCATCGCCCTGGGCCAGGGACTGGATCTGCCCGCCGCCCATCACAAAGTCATCGATGCCGTTGCCCTGGGAGACTGCCCCGGTGACGGTCCCGGCGTTGATCTGGAAGCGATCGGCGCCGTCGCCCTGGGTCACCGAGCCGACGATGCTGCCGGAGTTCATCTGGACCCCATCGACGCCCGGCCCGAACAGCACATTGCCATTGACGGTGCCGGAGCCCCCCGTGGGCAGCGTCAGGCTGTTGTTGCCGGATACGTCGGTCAGGCCGCCTGCCGAGGTGCCGCTGTCGCAGGTATAGCTGTCGTCGCCACTGCCTGGGGTGAGGACGCATGCGGCCTGGGCAGGAGTCTGGAGTGAAAGAATGCCGACTACAAAAACGGCTGGCTTGAAAAAAGTCCGTTCATTGCTCATCGATCATCCCTGCCCATGTAGGAAAAATATACGTAACTAGGGTCTAGTACAGCCTGGGATGAATCGCAATGTTTAAGGCAAGGCTGAAAGCCACGAAATCCGTGGCCTGCAGTGATGGCACTGTGCAGTTATGCCTGTATCTAAGCGTTTAATTGCTGGCGATAGGGCAGGTCTGGCCCGGTCTTGCCACAGGTCAGCGCGGCGGCGCGAATGGCGAACTTGAGCATGCTGTCGATCTGTTCCCGGGCCAGCCCCTGCACCCCCTCAACCGAATCCAACTGCTGCTCGGTAAGCCAGGCGATCAAGGCCGCCTGGAAGGTATCGCCAGCGCCCACGGTATCGACCATCACCACTTTGACGGCCGGTGCCGACCAACTGCCATGCTGGCGGCTGAACACGCTCGCGCCATCGCCGCCACGGGTCAGGAACACCAGTTGGCAGCGCTGCTGCAACCAGCCTTGCAGCACGCTTTCGGGGGCCTGGCCTGGGTAGAGTAGGTGCAGGTCTTCATCGCTGACCTTGATCAGGTCGGCATGCTGCACCCACTCGGCCACGCGCTGGCGCCATACCTCGATATCCGGCTCGGGATTCAGGCGTACATTCGGGTCGAGACTGATCAGGCGCTTGCCGCTTTCCCGGCGGGCCAGGGCCAGCAGGCTATCGGCGACCGGCTGCACCACCAACGAAAACGAACCAAAATGCAGGCCGCGTACCTGCGCATCGAGGGCGGGCAAATGCTCGATCTGCAACTGCCGGTCGGCACAGCCTTCGCCCCGAAAGCTGTACTGCGGCGAGCCGTTGGCACCCACGGCGACCATCGCCAGGGTGGTCGGCGCGGCAAACTCCAACAGGTACTCGTCGTGTACCCCTTCATCCTCGAGCACCTGGCGCAGGCGCTGGCCCAGGTAGTCGCTGGACAACCCGGCGAACAGCCCGGCCTCGATCCCCAAACGGCGCAGCCCCACCGCCACGTTGAACGGCGAACCGCCGGCAAGCGCCTTGAAATTGACTTTAGAGGCCTGCCCGCTGGGATCCTCCTGGCTGAAAAAATCAAACAGCGCTTCGCCACACACCAGATACATAATTATTCGCTCTTAAAGGGTTGCCACATGCTGTTGATAGCGTTCATAGGCCTGCTGGTACGCCCTGACGCTGGCGGCGACGGGCTGGGTGCGACTGGCCGGGTCGACACTCACGCACCGCGCGCACAGCCCCTCCAGGCTTTCGCCGGACTGGCACCACGCGGCCTGGATCGCCGCGCCCAGGGCTGCCGCTTCGCTTTGTTCGGTACAGATCACTTCGGTGTCCATGATATCGGCGACCATCTGCCGCCACACCGGGCTTTTCGAGCCGCCGCCGATCAGGCGGATACTGTGGCTTTGCAGGCCGGTCTGGCGCAACAGGTCCAGGCCTTGGCGCAAGCCAAAGGTGGTGCCTTCGACCACCGCGCGGCACAGGTTGCCACGGGTCAGGTTGGTCATGGTCAGGCCGTGCAGGCTGCCGGTGGCGTGGGGCAGGGCGGGTACGCGCTCGCCATTGAGAAACGGCAGCATGCAGACGCCCTCGGCGCCAATCGGCGCCTGGGCCACCAGGACGTTGAACGCCACCAGGTCCAGCTCGAACAGCTCACGGATGACCCCGGTGGCATTGGTCAGGTTCATGGTGCAGATCAGCGGCAGCCAGCCGCCGCTGGAGGAACAGAATGTCGCCACCGCGCCCTGGGTGCTGACAGTCGGCTGATCGGCAAACGCATACAGGGTGCCCGACGAACCGAGGCTCATGGTAAACACTCCAGGCTTGATATTGCCGGTGCCGATCGCCCCCATCATATTGTCGCCGCCGCCACTGGACACAATGGCCCCGGGGTTGATCCCCAGGCGCTTGGCGATGGCCGGCAGCACAGTGCCCAGCGCCTGATTGGCTTCTATCAGGGTTGGCAACGCGGTTTCCAGGCGCCCGCTGGGGTCGATATGCCGCAGCAATGGCAGGTCCCATTGCCGGGTGCGGACATTGAAATAGCCGGTGCCCGAGGCGTCGCCATACTCGGCGCAGGCTCGGCCGGTGAGCCAATAATTGAGGTAGTCGTGGGGCAACAGGATATGGGCGACGCGTGCGAACACATCCGGGTGTTGCTCCAGGGTCCATAACAGCTTGGACACGGTGTAGCCCGGCGCAATCGCCACCCCGAGGCGTTCCAGGGAGCCGCTTTCACCGCCCAGGTGTTGCAGCAGCCGGGCGTTTTCCGCGCTGGTCTCGGTGTCGCACCACAGCTTGGCCGGGCGCAGCACCTGGCCCTGCTCATCGAGCAGCACCAGGCCATGTTGCTGGCCGGACACGCCGATGCCGAGAATGTCCTGGCCGTCCACACAGGCTTGCTGCAAGGCGCGGTGGGTGGCTTGGGTAAAGGCGTCCAGCCATTGCGTGGTGTCTTGCTCGCGCCGGCCATTGGCGCCGCTGATCAGGCTGTGGGTCGCGGCGCCCAGGCCCAGCACCCGGCCGCTGGCGGCGTCGAGGACGATGGCCTTGGTGCCTTGGGTGCCGCAGTCGATACCAAGAAACAGAGATTGGCGGGGCATGGTGGTTACTCAGCAGAAAACAGGGTGAAAACCCGAGCAATGTGGGGTTCTTCAGTCGGTAAGTCGTTTCAAGGTCTTTGTGACACCGTTATCGCGCAAACTGACAAAACACCGCTCGAACGCTGCCACAAACTCAGGCGAATTGGGAATCGCCGTGCCAAAAATCTCTTCCACACCCAACAAGCGCTGGCTGATCGAGGCGTCATCCGCCACCAGCGCCCGGCAGAAGTCGGCGCGGGGGTCGGGGATGCGGTAGCGCACGCCGTTCTCGTCGACGCCTTGCAGGTACAAAGCCCAGGCTGCCACCACCAGTGCCGCCCGCTCGGTGTCGCGGCCCTCGGCAATCAGGCGGTTGATGGTTGGCACGGTGAACTTGGGAAACTTCGAGGAGCCATCGGAACACACCCGCTCCAACTGGTCGGCAATCGCCTGGTTGGAGAAGCGGTCCACCAGGGTCTGCTTGTACTCGCCCAGGTCAATGCCCGGCACCGGCGCCAGGTTGGGGGTCACGTCCAGGTCCATATAGGCGCGCATATACGCGACAAACAGCGGGTCGTTCATGGTCTCGTGGACAAACCGGTAGCCCTTGAGAAACCCTAGGTAAGTCAGGGCCAGATGGCTGCCGTTGAGCAGGCCGATCTTCATTTCTTCATACGGCGTGACGTCGTCGGTGAATTGCACACCCACCTGTTCCCAGGCCGGGCGGCCGTTGACGAACTTGTCTTCCAGCACCCATTGCACAAAGGGTTCGCACACCACCGGCCAGGCATCGTCGATGCCGTGTTCATCATGCAGTTGCAAACGGTGCGCGGTGCTGGTCATCGGTGTGATGCGGTCGACCATCGCGTTGGGGAAACTCACATGCTCCTTGATCCAGTCATGCAGCTCGGCATCGCGCAATGCGGCGAACGCCAGCAGCGCCTTGCGAGTCACGGCGCCGTTGTGCGGCAGGTTATCGCAGGACATCACGGTAAAGGCAGGCACGCCCGCCGCCCGGCGCTGGGTCAGGGCCGCGCAGATAAAACCGAACACGGTTTGGGGCGCGTCGGGGTGGGCCAGGTCATGCTGGATCTGCGGCAGGTGGGCCATGAACTCACCGTTGCTATCGTCGATGCAGTAGCCGCCCTCGGTGATGGTCAGCGAGACGATGCGGATTGCAGGGCTGGCCAGCTTGTCGATCAGGGCCTGGGCGCCGTCCTGTGCCAGCAGCATGTCGCTGATGGCGCCGATCACTCGTACTTCGGTGTCGTCGGTATCGCCCAGTTCGTACAGGGTAAACAGATAATCCTGGCCCGCCAAGTCATCGCGCGCCTTGCGGTCTTCGGCCCGCAGGCCGATGCCGCAGATGCTCCAGTCCAGGCCGTCGCCGGTGTTCATCAGGGCATCGGTGTAATACGCCTGGTGCGCACGGTGGAAACCGCCGACGCCGATATGGGCGATGCCCTGGCGCGTATCGGCGATGGTGTAGGCGGGCAGGCGCACTTCAGGCGACAGCTGCGTGAGGTTTTGCTTATTGAGTTTCATCAGAAAATCTCGCGAAATCAGGCGGCAGCGCGCAGTGGGCGGGCCACGGCCACACCGTCGGTGTCGAACAGATGGCAGTGCGCCGGGTCCAGGTGCAGTTGCAGGGTCTCGCCATACTGGCTGGCCATGTCGCCACGGATCCGCATGGTCAGCGGCTCGCCGCTGGTGGTGAGCACATGGCAGAACGTGTCGCTGCCCAGGCGTTCGCCCACGTCGGCGGTGACGGTCAGGGTGGTATCGCCCGGCGCGGCCAGTTCCAGGTGCTCGGGGCGGATGCCCAGGGTCACCGCACTGCCCACGCGCAAGCTGGCGCTGCTCAAGGGCAGGCTGATCAGGGTGCCGGCGTCCAGTTGCACGTCGCAGCCCTGGCCCTCGATCCGGGTGACCTGGCCTTTGAGAAAGCCCATTTTCGGCGTACCCAGAAAGCCTGCGACAAACAGGTTGGCCGGCTGGTGATACAGCTCCAGCGGCGAGCCGACCTGTTCGATGCGCCCGCTGTTGAGTACCACCACCTTGTCGGCCAGGGTCATGGCTTCGACCTGGTCGTGGGTCACGTAAATCATGGTGGCTTGCAGTTCTTTATGCAGGCGCGCCAGTTCCAGGCGCATTTGCACGCGCAGGGCGGCGTCGAGGTTGGACAGCGGCTCGTCGAACAGGAAGATTTTCGGGTTACGCACAATCGCCCGGCCAATGGCCACGCGCTGGCGCTGGCCGCCAGACAGCTGCTTGGGCTTGCGCTCCAGCAGCGGGCCCAGCTCCAGGATGCGTGCCGCTTCACTGACTTTACTGTCGACGATTGTTTTGTCGACGCCGGCCAGGTCCAGGGCAAACGACATGTTCTTGCGCACGCTCATATGCGGGTACAGGGCGTAGGTCTGGAACACCATGGCCAGGTCGCGCTTGGCCGGGGTCACTTCGGTGATATCGCGGCCATCCAGTTCGATGGTGCCCTCAGTCACTTCCTCAAGGCCGGCAATCAGGCGCAGCAGGGTCGACTTGCCACAGCCCGACGGCCCGACGAATACCACGAACTCCTTGTCGTTCACTTGCAGGTCGATGCCCTTGATGATGGAGAAACCTTCGAAGCCTTTTTGCAGATTGGTGATTTTCAGGTTGGCCATGATGGGCCTCCTTTTTATAAGGGGTCGTTATTTCACTGCGCCAAAGGACAAGCCGCGCACCAGTTGCTTCTGGCTGATCCAGCCGAAGATCAGGATCGGCGCGCAGGCCAGGGTCGAGACGGCAGATAATTTGGCCCAGAACAAACCTTCGGGGCTGGAGTAGGAGGCGATCAGCGCGGTCAACGGTGCGGCATTCGAGGAGGTCAGGTTCAGCGACCAGAACGCCTCGTTCCAGCACAGGATCAGCGACAGCAACACGGTGGACGCCAGGCCGCCCTTGGCGATGGGCAGCAGCACCCGCAGCATTTCCTGCAACAAGGTGGCGCCATCCAGGCGCGCGGCTTCGAGGATGTCCTTGGGGATGTCCTTGAAGTAGGTGTAAACCATCCACACCACAATCGGCAGGTTGATCAGGGTGTAGATGATGATCAGCGCGATGCGCGTATCCAAAAGGCCCATGCTCTTGGCCAGCAGGTAAATGGGCATCAGCACGCCCACCGGTGGCAGCATCTTGGTCGACAGCATCCACAGCAACGTGCCCTTGGTGCGCTGGGTTTCGTAGAACGCCATGGAGTAGGCCGCCGGCACTGCAATCAGCAGGCACAAGGCGGTGGCGCTGAAGGAAATCACCACGGAGTTCCAGGCGAAGCTTAGGTAATTGCTGCGCTCATTGATGTGCAGGTAGTTCTCCAGGGTGGGCGTGAAAACGAACTGCGGCGGTGTGGCAAACGCGTCGATTTCGGTCTTGAAACTGGTGAGCACCATCCAGAAGATCGGGAAGAAAATCACGATCGCGATGGCCCAGGCCAGGGTGCCGAGCAACAGGCTTTGCAGGCGGCGGGATTGTTGAAGCGTCATGGCGCGGCCCTCAAGGCTTGTCAGTCAGGTTTTTGCCGAGCATCCGCACCAGGATGATCGCCGCGATATTGGCAATGACCACGGCAATCAAGCCGCCGGCCGAGGCCATGCCCACGTCGAACTGCACCAGCGCCTGGTTGTAGATCAGGTAGGCGAGGTTGGTCGAGGCGTAGCCGGGGCCGCCGTTGGTGGTGGTGAAGATTTCAGCGAATACCGAGAGCAGGAAGATGGTCTCGATCATCACCACAACGGCAATGGGCCGGGCCAGGTGCGGCAAGGTCAGGTGCCAGAAGATCGCAATCGGGCCGGCACCGTCCAGGCGCGCGGCTTCTTTCTGTTCCTGGTCCAGGGACTGCATGGCGGTCATCAGGATCAGGATCGCGAAGGGCAGCCATTGCCAGGACACAATGATGATGATCGACAGCAGCGGGTAGTGCGCCAGCCAGTCCACCGGCTGCGCGCCAAACAACTTCCACACCGCCGCCAGTACGCCGGACACCGGGTGGAAAATCAGGTTCTTCCAGATCAGCGCACCGACCGTGGGCATGATGAAGAACGGCGAGATCAACAACACCCGCACCAGCCCCCGGCCGAAAAACTCGCTGGCCTCCAGCAAGGCACTGATCAACACCCCCAGCACCACACTGATCAGCAGCACGCTGCCGACCAGCAACAGGGTGTTGGTGGCACCGGGCAAAAAGCCGGAATCGGTGACGAAGTAGGTGAAGTTCTCCAGGCCCACGAATTGGTTTTCGCCGGGGTAGAGCAGGTTGTAGCGGATCAGCGAAAAATACAGGGTCATGCCCAGCGGCACGATCATCCACAGCAGCAACAGGGCCACCGAGGGGCTGACGAGGAACCAGCCGGGGTTGAGCAGGCGGCTTTTAGACGTATTCATGACAATCAGAACCCATTGGAGGCAAACAGAATCAGCCTTGGAGTGCGGTCAATGTAGGAGCTGGCTTGCCTGCGATGGCGGCCTGTCAGTGGATAAATCAGTTAACTGATCGACCGCTATCGCAGGCAAGCCAGCTCCTACATTTACGAGGGTGAGCCTGGGCTATTTGGGGTAGCCGGCACGCTTCATTTCCCGCTCGGTGGTGGTTTGCGCGGCAGCCAGGGCCTGGTCGACTGTCTGCTGGCCGGTCAGGGCGCCGGCGAAGAACTTGCCCACCTGGGTGCCAATGGCCTGGAACTCGGGAATGGTCACCAACTGGATGCCGACATAGGGCACGGGCTTGAGGGTCGGTTTGGTCGGGTCTGCGACTTTCAACGACTCCAGCGTCACCTTGGCAAAGGGCGCGGCCTGCATGTATTGCTCGCTGTAGGTCGAGGCGCGGGTGCCTGGCGGTACGTTGGCGATGCCATCGGTCTTGGCCACCAGCGCGCCGTACTCCTTGGACGTCGCCCAGGCACTGAAGACCTTGGCCGCGTCCTTGGCCTTGGAACTGGTGGGGATCGCCAGCGACCAGGAATACAGCCACGAAGTGCCCTTGTCGGTGACCTGTTGCGGGGCAAAGGTGAAGCCGACATGCTCGGCGACCTTGCTCTGGGTCTTGTCGGTGACAAACGAACCGGCGACGCTGGCGTCCACCCAGATCGCGCACTTGCCGCTGTTGAACAGCGCCAGGTTTTCATTGAAACCGTTGCTGGAAGCGCCCGGTGGGCCGGACTTCTTCATGTTGTCGACGTAGAAATTCAGCGCATCCTTCCACTCAGGGCCATTGAATTCGGGTTGCCATTTCTCATCGAACCAGCGCGCGCCATAGCCATTGGCCAGGGTGCTGATCAGCGCCATGTTCTCACCCCAACCGGCCTTGCCGCGCAGGCACAGGCCGTATTGCTCCTTGCTCTTGTCGGTGAGTTTTTCGGCAAACTGGCCAATCTGCACCCAGGTCGGATGCTCCGGCATGCTCAGCCCGGCGGCCTTGAACAGGTCGCTGCGGTAGTAGGTAATGGAGCTTTCGGCATAGAACGGCAGGGCGTACAGCGTGCCCTTGACGGACAGGCCGTCACGCACTGAAGGGAACACATCGTCCAGGTCGTAGGACGCCGGCAGGTCCTTCATCGGCTCCAGCCAGCCCTTGGCGCCCCAGAGTGCAGCTTCGTACATGCCGATGGTCAGCACATCGAACTGCCCGCCCTGGGTGGCGATGTCGGTGGTCAGGCGTTGGCGCAGCACGTTTTCTTCGAGCACCACCCAGTTCAACTTGATGTCCGGATGCTCGGCCTCGAAGGTTTTCGAGAGCTTTTGCATGCGGATCATGTCGCTGTTGTTGACGGTGGCAATGGTCAGGGTTTGTGCACCCAGGCTGACGGCGCTGAGGGTCATGCAGGTACAGGCAAGCAGGGCTTTTGCTGGGAACTTCATCGCGCACTCCGTATCTGCGCCCAGAGGGCTGCAGAAGGACAGTTATTGTTGTTGTGTCTTCCAGGGCAGCAGGAAGAGTGTGCGTTGATTACAGCCTTGTGCAGGCCCGGTGACAAATCCTTGGACACACTTGCACTGATACTTTTTTGCACTGGTCGATGGGTGCCATGGGCGACCTGTTACTTTTGACAGTAGACGATCTAAAGGAATCAAGGGTTAATTGTTGTGCACAACCAACCGAGGATATGTTCATGAACTATTCCACCGTAAGACCCGACATTAACTGGCTCTACAAAGTTGCTCTTGGCATGGTCGTCGCACTGTTTGTCAGTGCATGCACAGGGCAGTCACCTTCTTCCGGTAATTTTGATGAATGCGTGCGTGAGGGTTATTTCAAAAGTGTCGAAATCGCCGGTGGGTATTACCGCTGTGTGTATAATTCAAGCACTAAGAAATATACGCTTTATCGCTACACTTGCCCGGCAGGCAAAGAGTTCAACGAAGCGACCAGACAATGTGAGTGAGCCCGTGTAAACCCACAAGGCCCCCAGTGTTTTCACTGGGGGCCTTGTGTTTTCAGGGGGTGAGTAGTAGATCAGTCGACCCCGTCTTCCTGCTCCAGGGTTATTTGACTTGGATAAGGCCGCTGCTGGATGATGATGTCGTCAAAATCGTAGATACCCTCGGTTGACGGATTAGTTATGGCAATTGACGCCTCAAATGGCTGGCCTGGCAAATATCCCATATACACATCGGCATACAACCACGTATTGATGCTGGGTATCGCCACGTTCTTGGTCAAGTTGCCTATATGAATAAATACACTGGTCGGCCCGCCGATATCCGCGAACTTGCTGATCCTGAAGCGCAAACTTACCCGATAGTAGCCCACTGCGGCGGGGGTGAAGGTTTTGTAAATCCTCACACCACTGCCGGGGTAGGGGGCGGCTTGCAGGTAGTAATTGCCGTTTGCCTCGCGGCGGATCCCGGTATTGGGCCACTGGCTGAGCCAACCATTGAGGAAGGAGCCGGTAAAGGTCGTCTCGTCGGTGATCATCCTGCTGCGGATGGTGTAAATGACCGGCGGGAACTCAATTGCCCGCGACTCTTCGGTGCTGTTGTTGAACGCCACCTTAAATTGCAGGGTCAGTTGGCTGTTGTTGCCCAGGTCCGACAGGTAGCTATTGAGGATGGTTTGCTGGTGATACCCAAGGCTCAACCAGCCAGAGGTCACCCGGTCGCCGTAGGAACCGTCCAACAGGGTCAGGTTGTGGGCCGCACCGTTGGGCCGGTTGCCGAGCAAGCGCAGCCAGACGGGCTGGTCCCTGGCAATAAGTGGCCAGGTACCTACGGTTGCCGTGGCGTTGCCGGCCAGTTCGCCCACATCCAGTACACCGCTGATAGCCTCGTCGATCCGCAGCACGGTTTTTTTCAGCTCAGTCACCGGGATGGCTTTGAGGGTCACGCTCAACACCGTTGACGAACGGCGCACGCCGTTGCGCAAGACGGAATACTGCACGGTGAACACGCTGTCGCGATTGTCCAGATTGGCGGCAATCAACGCGGCCGGCAGGCTGAAAGTCACCGTGCCATCGGCTTCGCCATTTTTCGGCCCCAGTTGCACCGACCCTGGCCCGCTGGCACCCAGTACCTCCAGGGTGAGGCTGTCGGTGGTGTACATCGGGCTGTAGGCCACCTCTACCGTCGCCCCGTTTTGCGCATTGAGCGGTGTCAGGGTTACCGCGGCTCCCGAACCCGTGGCCTCGAGCACTCGGGGCACTGGAAATTCGGCGGGAATGGCCTGCACGGTGTAACGGCGTTCCGGGAACCACAGTGCATTGGCCTGTTCGGTCGATTGGTCAAACGTCACCCCAAAGCGCATCACAAGTTGTGAGCCGTCCTTGAGCTGGCGCAATTGCGCCACCGGCGCCTGGGGGCGGATCCCGATCTGTTCGCCGTTGTAGGTCACCAGGTCACCGTCGTAGAGCACGGCAACAAAGGGCGTGTCATTGGCAGAGGTGCCGCGCAGTTCAAACCACATGCGTTGATTGCGGTTGATAAAGTTCCAGCGATCAACCATGGCGCGCTCGGAGCCGACCAGGTTGCTGAGATTCAGCACGCTGCTGGTATGGCCTTCGATATAGGGCAGGGGCAGTACCGGCGCCAACAGATTCAGGCTCAATACCGGCGAAGGTTTTTGGTGGGCACCCAGCAATACAAAGTACTGCACCTGAATGTAACGCCCGTATTCGCTGAGGTTGGCCCCGATGACCTCTGCCGGCACCTCGAAATGCAGGGTCCTGGAGGTGTTGCCATCCTTGGTTTCGCAATAGGTGCCCAATTGCGGGATACCGCTCCAGCAGGCCTGGATACGGTGGCTAGGCAGCATTTGCGGGTAGGTGACAGTGATGGTGGCACCGTTCAGCGCCGCCTCCGGCAACAGTTGGTCGGGGTAGCGCTGGGCTTGCAATACCTCTGGGCGCAACAGGTCCAGGGCCGCACCCACCGTGACCACTAACACGTCCGAGTAGAGCGTGGGGCCACCGCTTGCAGGCACCAGCGAATAGCTCAGGCGCAGCTCGCCATTTTCGCTGGCACGGATCAACGCCTCTTCCAGGGTGAATACCACCGGCTTGCCCGCTGTTGCATTGTTGAGGCGTATCTCATCGCCGGCAGTGCCGTTGCTGGTCGCGCCCAACAATGTCCAGCGCAGAATGTCGCCATTGGCGGTGCGCGTGTAGGGCAGGGTTACCTGCAACTGACCACCTTTGATGCGCGCCGGGTCCAGGTTGTTGAACTCATCGACATATTGCATCAGGGGCGATGGCAGATCGGCATAGCGGGGGCCAAAGGTGACTTCCAGCACCTCTGACATGCGCACCGTCTGAATACTGGGGCTCAGGATACCCAGGGTGCCGGTGTCGACCAGGTAGTACACCCGTACGGTGCCCAGCCCGACGAAGCGATCGAAATTCTCCTTGAGCACAATGCGAAAACGCTCCGGAGGCGGCTCGGCGCCGGCCAACAGGGTTTCTTCGTAGACCACCAGGCCGCCGCCTGGGCGCACGGCTTCCATGCGCAGGGTCACGCTGTAGTTGCGGTCGTATGGGGTGTAACGCGGGAAAATCGCCTTGATAAAAGGATGGTCCGGGACAATGTTGCCGCCCTCGTTTTGCTCGATGATCATCGGCGGCATCGAGCTCCTGGTGCCGAACACCGTGATATTCAGGCGTCGGGAGGAGGCGAGGAACACGCCCGTGGCCGTGGTCAGCTTGTACTCGATTTGCAGGTGGCCGTTGAGCACCGCCTGCAGGTATTGGGGGGCCACGGCGACGGACGACGACAGGCCAATGCGTGCTGCAAACGCGGGCAGGGTCCTTTCGAACGGCAGGCCATCGGCATCGGCGCCTCGCAACGTCACTACGATCAACGCGCCTGTAGGGGTCGAGGCGCCATTGGGCAGGCGCCGCGGTACCACCATTTCGATATTGAAGTCGTTGTGGATGTCGAGGTTGACGTCGATAACGGAGTCCCCGTCCACTACAAAATGCGGAGCGTCAAGCAGGTAAGGGTCCAGGTCGCTGACGACCGTGACCGCCTTCGACCATTGCTGGGTTTCCCCGGAAAAGTTGAACACCTTGTCGTAGGCCCGGAAGCGAATAGTCACCACCCCACTGCCGCCCAGCAGGATGATTGATTCCGGGACCAATACGGTGATCGGCTTGATGCCGGCGACATGCTCGGCATCAAGCCTCAAGGAAATGGGGTAACCGTTCCAATACACCTCGACGGTGTCGCCTTCGGTCAGGTTGGGGTAAGGGTCGATCGTCATTTCCACCCCTTCGGCGGCGCGATGGGGGTCTATCACGCCGCCTTCCAGGTCGGGTGGCAGGTGTATCACCAGTTCCGTGTGATACGCCAGCCCGGGATCTTTACTGACCCCGCCGGGGCGAGTGCGCTTGACATACCAGGTTTCGTAGGGCGAGCTGCTGGTGGTGCCGCTGCCCCTGCGGATGACCTCGTAAAAACACGGGTAGGTATAACCCAGTGGCACCAATGGCGGGAGAATCACCAACGCCACCGACGTCTTGTCCAGATCCTCATCGCGGATTTCCGTCGACACAAGGGCAAAGCGGTTGCTGCCCATGAAGAAGTTCAACCTATCGCCGACAGTCAATTGGGTCCAGCGCGGGAAATGCACGGTCAGCCACGGCTCGGTGTGGCGTATCCCCAGGCCGCGCACCGCGTCTGGTAGCGTGCGCACCGCATCGCTGACGTCAGGCGGGTCCAGGTCGTCGATAACGCTTGGGTCCACAGGTCTTGGATGGGGGAGGCAGGGCAAAGTGCTCGGGTTGGATGACTCGGTGTTCTTCATCATGGGTGCTCCGTGTGCAGAGGTAACTGGCCACGGACATCACACACCCAAGGTGCTGCTGCATATAACTGTCAAAATTGACAGTGGCGACGAGTGGTCGCTGTCAGGCCAGGTTCTGTTCCGTCAGGCGCTGCACTGCCAAGCGCCGGTAGTGTGAGGGCGTCATTCCCTTGAGCTGCTGGAAGCGCCGGTTGAAATTGGAGATGTTGTTGAACCCCGACTCAAAGCACACATCGGTCACGGCCTTGTCGCCCACGGCCAGCAACTCGCAGGATTTGCTGATGCGCAGGCGGTTGACGAACTCGACGAAGGTGCGCCCGGTGGCCTGTTTGAACACCCGGGAGAAGTAGGTGGGTTTCATCCCCAGGTACTGCGCGACTTCTTCCAGGGACAGTTCGCGGGCGTAGTGGGCAAAGATGTAGTCCACCGCGCGGTTGGTCCGGTCGATGCTGTGTTCATCGGCCAACTGCGCTGTAGTCCCTCCTGACAGCACCAGGTAGTCCTCACAGGCACAGAGTGCTTCCAGCAATACAAAGAAGTGCCCCAGCCGCGCCATGCCCTGGGCATCCTCGATGCGTTGCATCAGGGTCATGGCCTGGGCGATGGTGTTCTTGCAGCGAAATTCGATGCCGTACTGCGCGCGCTCCAGCAAGGGCGCCAGGCTCTTGAACTCGGTGAAGACCTGGCTGCCGTCCTCCAGCAACTGATCGGTGAAATTCACCAGCATGTCGCGCTTGGTGATCACTTCGCCTTCCTCCACCTGGCTGATCCAGTTGTGGGGCAGGTTGGGGCCGGTGAGGAACAGGCTTTGCGGGTAGAAGTTGCCGATATAGTCGCCGATAAACACCTTGCCGGAACTGGCGACAATCAAGTGCAGCTCATACTCCTTATGAAAGTGCCAGCGCACCAGGGGGCAGGGGAAACCATGCTGGCGATAGATGATGGACAGGCCGTTGTGGTCGTCCATCAACTCGTAGGAAGGGTCGGTGATGCGCGTTGCTCGGCTCATGCTGGCGTCGCTTTTATTGTGGTTGCGCAGCCGATAATGCCCCGTTGCACGTCACCTCGCCAGCGCCGCTGTTTAAACGGGGCGGTTTTTTGCCTCGATCCACTGCGCCATGTATTGGGTACTTTTGTGCAGATGGTGGCGCAGCATGCTGCCGGTAAAGTTGTCGCGCCGATGTTGCGCCAGCTCGCCCAGGCAGTGTTGCAGGCGCTCGACCAAGGCCGGGCCGTGGTTGTGCGGGGCATAGCGACGGGCCAGCAGTTGCTCGCCATGTGCCTGGGCCTCGGTCCAGGCTTGCCGATCTGCGTACAGGGCCACGGCAGCAGCGGCCAAGGCCGTGGCGCTCTGGGCGATCATCCCCGGCCAGGGTTGCCCGTCGCCCATGCCTTCGGCGCCGATGGGAGTGGTGATACTGGGGGTGCCGCAGAGCATGGCATCGGCCAGTTTGCCCTTGATCCCGGCGCCGAAGCGCAGCGGGGCCAGGCAGATGCGCGCCGCCGACATCACTTGCAGCGCGTCCTCGGCCCAGTTCATCACATGGAAGCCTTGCGCCGGGTTATGCAGCGCAGTGGCCTTGGGCGGCGTGTAGGCCCCATAGATATGCAGTTGGGCGCCGGGGAGCTGCTGGCGAATCAACGGCCAGAGGCTGTTTTTCATCCAGAGCACCGCATCCCAGTTGGGTGCGTGGCGGAAGTTGCCGATACTCAGGAAGTGCGCGCGGTCTTCATAAGGAATAAACGCCTGGCTGGGCGCCTCGACCATCAACGGGCACCAGTGGAGCAGGGCGGCCGGCACCTTGAAGTGCTCGGTGAGCAGTTGGATTTCGACGTCGGAAATCATCAGGCTGATATCACAGCGGTAGATCGCGGCGATCTCGCGCTTGGCCAGGTCGGTGTCGGCCATCCTCTGGAACTCCTGGTCCAGGACCTGGGCGAATAACGGGCTGAAATCGTCAGCATCCGGCTGATGCTTGAGGTAATCCTTGAGGCGCTGCTGGCGGGCATCGCGCAGGCTCTGCAAATCCGAAGTCTCCAGCACGCGCAAGGCCTGCGGGCAATGCTTCTCTACGCGCCAGCCGAACTGCTCCTCCATCATGAAACGATCGAACAGCACGATATCCGGGGCCAGTTCACGGATAAAGTCGTCGAAACTGCGGTTATTGAGCTCGATAGCGCATTCGCGAATACCCAGTGCCGCGAGGTCGGCCTTGTGTTCACCGATAGCGGCTGGGCTGCTGAAGGTTACTTCCCAGCCTTGCGAAAGAAAGCTCTGCAAAATCTGCATCATATGTCCGCCAGCTGCCGAGGAGCGGGGCTCCGGCCAGACGTAACCGATGACCAGGACTTGGGTGGCAGGCTGATTCTTCAACGACGAACTCCTTCAAGGGCAGGGCAAAAGCGGCGCAATTAAACCACAGCCGTCGGCCCAGGCGCTGTCATGACAATTTGTGACGGCCATAGGTGTAAATCGAACTTTGTGGTTAACTTCTGCCTCTCGAATTCGTTTCATCCAACCCAGCATAAGGATTCCGTTCATGGCTCAAGTCACCCTCAAAGGCAACCCAGTCCAGGTTGAAGGCGAGTTGCCGCAAATCGGTACCCAGGCCCTCGACTTTTCCCTGACCGCAGGCGATCTGTCGGACGTCACCCTGGCGACTTTCGCCGGCAAGCGCAAAGTACTGAACATCTTCCCAAGCGTTGACACCCCGACCTGCGCCACGTCGGTGCGCAAGTTCAACGCCCAGGCCAACGAGCTGAACAACACCGTTGTACTGTGCATCTCCACCGACCTGCCATTCGCCCAAGCCCGTTTTTGCGGTGCCGAAGGCCTGGAAAACGTGAAGAACCTGTCGGACTTTCGCAGCGCCGATTTTGCCGTTGACTACGGTGTTTCCATTGCCGACGGCGCCCTCAAGGGCCTGACCGCCCGCGCCGTGGTGGTACTGGACGAAAACGACAAGGTGCTGCACAGCGAGCTGGTTGGCGAAATCGCCCACGAGCCAAACTACGAAGCGGTGCTGGCTGTACTGAAGTAATTGCGGCTGCGCGTTACTGTCGCTTTGCAGTAACACGTATGATGCATGCTTGCGGCCTGGCCTAGTCCAGGCCGTTTTTATTTGTGCTTCAGCGGTTTAGCCCAAATTGCTGACATTTCACTTCGAAAAGTAAATGTTTGTAAGCGCGAAGGTAAATAGCCGGTAAAGGCGCTTTTCTAAACGCGCCCCAGTGCTTATCTTTCAGCCTCCCACAGTAGAAGCCCTCGCATCCAATGGTTGATCAATCCATGCAATCGTCCCCCCGTAGTTCCCGCCGCTGGCTGTTTGGCTTGCTCGTCCTGTTGGTTGTTGCCGTGCTGTGCTGGAAGTTCTGGCCGACCGGCGCCGCCCAGAAAGAGGCCCCGGCAGCCCGGACCAGCAAGACGGGGATGATGCGTCCCGGCTTCGGCGGCTCAGGTGCTGCGGTACCCGTGCGTGTCGCGCCCGCGATCACTGGGGATTTCCCGGTGTACTACAAGGCGCTGGGCACTGTGACGGCGCTGAACACCATCAATGTGCGCAGCCGGGTGGGGGGAGAACTGGTCAAGATCGCCTTTGAAGAGGGGCAGATGGTCAAGGCCGGCGACCTGCTGGCAGAAATCGACCCGCGCAGCTACCAGAACGCCTTGCTCCAGGCCCAGGGCACGCTGCTGCAAAACCAGGCCCAATTGAAGAACGCCCAGGTCGACCTCGAGCGTTATCGCGGCCTGTATGAACAGGACAGTATCGCCAAGCAGACTTTGGACACCGCCGCTGCGCTGGTCCTGCAATACCAGGGCACGGTCAAGACCAACCAGGGCGCGGTGGATGACGCCAAGCTCAACCTGGAATTCACCAAGATCCGCGCACCGATTTCCGGGCGTGTCGGCCTGCGCCAGCTGGACGTCGGCAACCTGGTAGCGGCCAATGACGCCACCGCCCTGGCGATCATCACCCAGACCCAGCCGATCAGCGTGGCATTCACCTTGCCGGAGAACAGCCTGCAAACCGTCCTGGCCCGCTACCGCAGCGGCAACAAGCTACCGGTGCAGGCCTGGGACCGTGGCGACCTGCAACTGCAAGCCACCGGCGTATTGCAGAGCCTGGACAACCAGATCGATGTCGCCACCGGCACCCTGAAATTCAAGGCCCGCTTCGATAACCAGGACCAGGTGCTGTTCCCCAACCAATTCGTCAATGTGCGCCTGTTGGCCGACACCCTGAAAAACGTGGTGCTGGTTCCCTCGGCGGCGATCCAGTTCGGCACCAACGGCACCTTTGTCTATGCCCTGGACGGTGACAAGAAAGTCAAGATCCGCACCCTGGTGATTGGGGATACCGATGGCCAGAACACCGTGGTCAAGGAAGGCCTGGCCGCAGGCGATCGCGTGGTGCTCGAAGGCACCGACCGCCTGAAGGACGGCACCGACATCGAAGTGGTCAACGACAGCAACCTGGTCCCGACCACCCCAACCGAGCATTTGCAGGGCAAACCCGCGGCGAAAGGCGAAGGCAGCCCGGCGGCTGACGCCGGCAAGGCGCAAAAGGCCGGCGCATGAACCTGTCACGGCTGTTCATCCTCAGGCCCGTCGCCACCACCCTGAGCATGCTGGCCATTGTCCTGGCCGGCCTGATTGCCTATCGCCTGATGCCGGTGTCGGCCTTGCCCCAGGTGGATTACCCGACCATCCGTGTCATGACCCTGTACCCCGGCGCCAGCCCGGACGTGATGACCAGCGCGGTCACCGCGCCCCTGGAGCGCCAGTTCGGGCAAATGCCCGGCCTCACGCAGATGGCGTCCACCAGTTCCGGCGGGGCCTCGGTGCTGACCCTGCGCTTTAACCTCGACGTCAATATGGACGTGGCCGAGCAACAGGTGCAGGCGGCGATCAACGCAGCCAGTAACCTGCTGCCCTCGGACCTGCCGGCGCCACCGGTGTACAACAAGGTCAACCCGGCCGATACCCCGGTCCTGACCCTGGCCATCACCTCCAAGACCATGCTGTTGCCCAAGCTCAACGACCTGGTCGATACGCGCATGGCGCAAAAAATCGCGCAGATCAGCGGCGTGGGCATGGTCAGCATCGCCGGCGGCCAGCGCCAGGCGGTGCGGATCAAGGTCAACCCCGAGGCCCTGGCCGCCAATGGCTTGAACCTGGCGGACGTGCGCAGCCTGATCGCCGCCTCCAACGTCAACCAGCCCAAGGGTAACTTCGACGGCCCGACCCGGGTGTCGATGCTCGATGCCAACGACCAGTTGGTATCGCCCGAGCAGTATGCCGAACTGATCCTGGCCTACAGCAACGGCGCACCGCTGCGCCTTAAAGACGTCGCGCAAATCGTCGATGGCGCAGAAAACGAACGCCTCGCCGCCTGGGCCAATGAAAACCAGGCGGTGCTGCTGAACATCCAGCGCCAGCCGGGGGCCAACGTGATAGAGGTGGTGGACCGGATCAAGGCGCTGCTGCCAAGCATCACCGACAACCTGCCGGCCGGCCTTGACGTGACGGTACTCACCGACCGCACCCAGACCATCCGCGCCTCGGTCACCGATGTGCAGCATGAATTGCTGATCGCCATTGCCCTGGTGGTGATGGTCACGTTCCTGTTCCTGCGCCGTTTCAGCGCCACCATCATCCCCTCGATTGCCGTGCCGTTGTCCCTGGTCGGCACCTTTGGCGTGATGTACCTGGCCGGCTTCTCCATCAATAACCTGACCCTGATGGCCCTGACCATCGCCACCGGGTTTGTGGTGGACGATGCCATCGTGATGCTGGAGAACATCTCCCGCTATATCGAGGAAGGCGAGACGCCGCTGGCCGCCGCGCTCAAGGGCGCCAAGCAGATCGGCTTCACCCTTGTTTCCCTGACGCTGTCGCTGATTGCGGTATTGATCCCGTTGCTGTTCATGGCCGATGTGGTCGGGCGCTTGTTCCGCGAATTTGCCATCACCCTGGCCGTGGCGATCCTGATTTCCCTGGTGGTGTCCCTGACCCTGACGCCAATGATGTGCGCGCGCCTGCTCAAGCGCGAACCCAAGGAAGAAGAACAGGGGCGCTTCTACAAGGCCAGCGGCGCCTGGATCGACTGGCTGGTCGCCGCCTACGGCCGCAAGCTGCAGTGGGTGCTCAAGCACCAGCCGCTGACCCTGCTGGTGGCCATCGCCACCCTGGGCCTGACGGTGGTGTTGTACCTGGTAGTGCCCAAGGGTTTCTTCCCGGTGCAGGACACCGGGGTGATCCAGGGTATTTCCGAGGCGCCGCAGTCGATTTCCTTCGCGGCCATGAGCCAGCGCCAGCAGGAACTGGCGAAGATCATCCTCGAAGATCCTGCGGTGGAAAGCCTGTCTTCCTACATAGGCGTCGATGGCGATAATGCCACCCTCAACAGTGGCCGCCTGCTGATCAACCTCAAGCCCCATAAAGAGCGGGACTTGAGCGCTGTCGAGGTGATTGCACGCCTGCAACCGACACTGGATAAACTGGTGGGCATCCGCCTGTTCATGCAGCCGGTGCAGGACCTGACCATCGAAGACCGTGTCAGCCGCACCCAATACCAGTTCAGCATGTCCTCCCCGGATGCCGAGCTACTGGCCCTGTGGAGCGGCAAGCTGGTGCAGGCCCTGAGCCAGTACCCGGAACTCACCGATGTGGCCAGCGACCTGCAGGACAAAGGCTTGCAGGTGTACATGGTGATCGACCGCGATGCGGCCTCGCGCCTGGGGGTGTCGGTGGCCAATATCACCGACGCGCTGTATGACGCCTTCGGCCAGCGGCAGATTTCCACGATCTACACCCAGGCCAGCCAGTACCGCGTGGTGTTGCAGGCCCAGTCCGGCGAAAGCCTGGGGCCGGACGCGCTGAACCAGACCCACGTGAAGACCACCGATGGCGGCCAGGTGCGCCTGTCGAGCCTGGCCCGCATCGAGCAGCGCCAGGCGCAGTTGGCGATTACCCATATCGGCCAGTTCCCGGCGGTGATGATGTCGTTCAACCTGGCACCCGGTGTGGCCCTGGGCAAGGGCGTGGAGCTGATCAACCAGGTACAGAAGGACATCGGCATGCCGGTCGGCGTGCAGACCCAGTTCCAGGGGGCTGCCCAGGCGTTCGAAGCGTCGCTGTCGAGCACCTTGCTGCTGATCCTCGCGGCGGTGGTGACCATGTACATCGTGCTTGGCGTGCTGTACGAGAGCTACATCCACCCGATCACCATCCTCTCGACCTTGCCGTCGGCAGCGGTGGGGGCCCTGTTGGCGCTGCTGCTCACGGGCAATGACCTGGGGATGATTGCGATCATCGGCATCATCCTGCTGATCGGCATCGTGAAAAAGAACGCGATCATGATGATCGACTTCGCCCTCGACGCCGAACGCAACCAGGGCCTGGACCCGCAGACTGCGATCTACCAGGCGGCGCTGCTGCGCTTCAGACCAATCCTGATGACCACCCTCGCGGCATTGTTCGGTGCGGTGCCGTTGATGCTGGCCACCGGCTCCGGCGCCGAGTTGCGCCAGCCCCTGGGCCTGGTGATGGTCGGCGGCTTGCTGCTGAGCCAGATCCTCACGCTGTTTACCACGCCGGTGATCTATCTGTACTTCGACCGCCTTGGCCGTCGCTGGCGCAAGACCCCGGACGCGCTGGAGCCGGTTGAGCCATGAACCTGTCCGGACCTTTTATTCGCCGGCCGGTAGCCACCATGTTGCTGAGCCTGGCGATCATGTTGCTGGGCGGTGTCAGTTTCAGCCTGCTGCCGGTGTCGCCATTGCCGCAGATCGACTTCCCGGTGATTGTGGTCTCTGCCAGCCTGCCTGGCGCCAACCCGGAAGTGATGGCGTCTACCGTGGCCACGCCGCTGGAGCGCTCCTTCGGTGCGATTGCCGGGGTCACCACCCTGAGCAGTTCGTCCAGCCAGGGCTCGACCCGGGTGATCCTGGCATTCGACTCCGACCGCGATATCAACGGCGCGGCGCGAGAAGTGCAGGCCGCGATCAATGCCTCGCGCAACCTGTTGCCCAGCGGCATGCGCAGCATGCCCACCTACCGCAAGATCAACCCGTCCCAGGCACCGATCATGGTGCTGTCGCTGACCTCGGACGTATTGCCCAAGGGCCAGCTCTACGACTTGGCGTCCACCATCCTCTCGCAAAGCCTGTCCCAGGTGCCGGGTGTGGGCGAAGTGCAGATCGGCGGCAGCTCCCTGCCGGCGGTGCGTATCGAACTGGAGCCCAAGGCCCTCGACCAGTACGGCGTGTCCCTGGACGAGGTGCGCGACACCATCGCCAACGCCAACGTACGCAGGCCCAAGGGCTCGGTGGAAGATGGCGAGCGCAACTGGCAGATCCAGGCCAATGACCAGTTGGAAAAAGCCAAGGACTATGAGCCGCTGTTGATCCGCTACCAGGACGGCGCGGCGTTGCGCCTCAGTGACGTGGCCAAGATCAGCGACGGCGTCGAAGACCGCTACAACAGTGGCTTCTTCAACAACGACTCGGCGGTATTGCTGGTGATCAACCGCCAGTCCGGCGCCAACATCATCGAGACCGTCAAGCAGATCAAGGCCCAGTTGCCGGCGTTGCAGGCGGTATTGCCGTCCAGCGTCAAGCTCAACCTGGCCATGGACCGCTCGCCGGTGATCACCGCCACCCTGCATGAAGCGGAAATGACCCTGCTGATTGCCGTGGCTCTGGTGATCCTGGTGGTGTACCTGTTCCTCGGTAACTTCCGTGCCTCACTGATCCCGACCCTCGCGGTGCCGGTGTCGCTGGTGGGCACCTTTGCGATCATGTACCTGTATGGGTTTTCCCTGAACAACCTGTCGCTGATGGCCCTGATCCTCGCCACCGGCCTGGTGGTGGACGATGCCATCGTGGTGCTGGAGAACATCTCGCGGCATATCGACGACGGCATCGCGCCGATGAAAGCGGCGTACCTGGGAGCCAAGGAGGTCGGCTTCACCCTGTTGTCGATGAACGTGTCGCTGGTGGCGGTGTTCCTGTCGATCCTGTTTATGGGCGGGATTGTCACCAGCCTGTTCCGTGAGTTTTCCATCACCCTGGCGGCGGCGATCATCGTGTCGCTGGTGGTCTCGCTGACCCTGACCCCGATGCTCTGCGCGCGCTGGCTCAAGCCCCATGTCAAAGGCCAGCAGACCGGCTTGCAGCGCTGGAGCCAGAAGGTCAACGACCATATGGTTTCGGGTTATGCCAAAAGCCTGGACTGGGTGCTGCGGCACAAGCGCCTGACCCTGCTCAGCCTGTTCGTCACCATCGGGGTGAATATCGCGCTGTATGTGGTGGTGCCCAAAACCTTCATGCCGCAACAGGACACCGGGCAACTGATCGGTTTTGTGCGCGGCGATGATGGCCTGTCATTCAGTGTCATGCAGCCGAAGATGGAGATCTTCCGCAAAGCCGTGTTGCAAGACCCGGCGGTGGAAAGCGTGGCCGGTTTTATCGGTGGCAGCAACGGTACCAACAACGCGGTGATGCTGGTGCGCCTCAAGCCGATCAAGGAACGCAAGTTGTCGGCCCAGGCGGTGATCGAGCGCCTGCGCAAAAACGTGCCGCTGGTACCCGGCGGCCGCTTGATGCTGATGGCCGACCAGGACCTGCAATTTGGCGGCGGCCGTGACCAGACGTCCTCGCAATATTCCTACATCCTGCAAAGTGGCGACCTGGCCGCCCTGCGCCTGTGGTACCCGAAAGTGGTCGCCGCGCTGCGTGAGCTGCCGGAGCTGACCGCCATCGACGCTCGTGAAGGGCGCGGGGCGCAGCAGGTGACGCTGATTGTCGATCGCGACCAGGCCAAGCGCCTGGGGGTGGACATGAACATGGTCACCTCGGTGCTGAACAACGCCTACAGCCAGCGGCAGATTTCCACCATCTATGACAGCCTCAACCAGTATCGGGTGGTGATGGAGGTCAATCCGAAATACGCCCAGGACCCGATCACCCTTAACCAGGTGCAGGTGATTACCGCTGATGGCGCGCGAATTCCACTGTCGACCATCGCCCACTACGAAAACAGCCTGGCCGACGACCGCGTCAGCCACGAGGGGCAATTTGCCTCCGAAGACATCGCCTTCGACATGGCCCCCGGGGTCACGGTTGAGCAGGGTACGGCTGCAATCGAGCGGGCGATCGCCAAGGTGGGCTTACCGGAAGACGTGATCGCCAAGATGGCCGGCACCGCCGACGCCTTTGCCGCCACCCAGAAAAGCCAGCCGTTCATGATCCTCGGCGCGTTGGTGGCGGTGTACCTGGTGCTGGGGATTCTGTATGAGAGCTACATCCACCCACTGACCATTCTCTCGACCCTGCCGTCGGCCGGGGTCGGCGCGCTGTTGTCGATCTACGTGCTGGGCGGCGAGTTCAGCCTGATCTCGCTGCTGGGCCTGTTCTTGCTGATCGGTGTGGTGAAGAAAAACGCGATCCTGATGATCGACCTGGCGCTGCAACTGGAGCGCAAGGAAGGCATGCAGCCCCTGGAATCGATTCGCAGCGCTTGCTTGCTGCGCTTGCGGCCAATCCTGATGACCACCCTGGCGGCGATCCTCGGGGCCCTGCCCTTGTTGCTGAGCACCGCCGAAGGCGCGGAAATGCGCCAGCCCCTGGGCCTGACCATTATCGGCGGCCTGGTCTTCAGCCAGATCCTGACCCTTTACACCACCCCGGTGGTTTACCTCTATCTCGACCGCCTGCGCCACCGTTTCAACGGCTGGCGCGGGGTGCGTACCGATGCTGCCCTGGACACTCCGTTATGACCAACCCAACCTTTTGTAGCGGCCTGCGGTTTTTCGCGAGCAAGCTTGCGCCTACAGTTGTGTGCGCCATGCTCCTCAGCGCCTGTGCCATCGGCCCCGACTACCAACGCCCGCCAGTCGCCGAGCCGGCGCAGTACAAAGAAGCCCAGGGCTGGCGCCAGGCCGCGCCCAGCGATGCCCTGGCCCGTGGCGCCTGGTGGGAGTTGTATGGCGACCCACAACTCAACGGCCTGGTGGATAAGCTCAACAACGCCAACCAGACCGTGGCCCAGGCCGAAGCTCGCTACCGCCAGGCCCAGGCCACCGCCCGCAGTTCCCGTGGCGCATTCTTCCCCACCGTCGACCTGAGCGCCGGGAAAACCCGCGCCAGCCAGGGCACCGGCAGCAGCAATGCGAGCTTGAGCAGCTCCAGCAGCGGTATCCGCGACACCCTCAACACCCAGTTGGGCGTGAGCTGGGAAGCCGATATCTGGGGCAAACTGCGCCGCGGCCTGGAGGCCAGCAACGCCAGCGAGCAAGCCAGCGCCGCCGACCTGGCCGCCATGCGCCTGAGCCAGCAGTCGGAATTGGTACAGAACTACCTGCAACTGCGGGTCATGGACGAACAGACGCGCTTGCTGCAATCCACCGTCGAGACCTACCAGCGCTCGCTGCAAATGACCCAGAACCAGTACCGCGCCGGCGTCTCCGGCAAGGACGCGGTGGCCCAGGCGCAGACCCAGCTCAAAAGCACCCAGGCCAGCCTGATCGACCTGATCTGGCAGCGTGCGCAGCTGGAAAACGCCATTGCAGTGTTGATCGGCGAAGCGCCGGCCACCTTCAACTTGGCGGTAAGCAAGGACATTCCCGCCTTGCCGCAGATCCCTGCCAACCTGCCATCGCAACTGCTGGAGCGCCGCCCGGACATCGCCTCGGCCGAACGCGCGGTGATCGCCGCCAACGCCAATATCGGCGTGGCGAAAACCGCCTACTACCCGGACCTGACCCTGAGCCTGGCCGGTGGTTATTCCAGCAGCACCTACGCCGACTGGATCAGCCTGCCGAACCGTTTCTGGTCGGTGGGGCCGAAACTGGCGATGACCCTGTTCGACGGCGGGCAGCGCTCGGCCGAAGTCGACCGCGCCGAAGCGTCCTACGACGAAACCGTGGCCAAGTACCGCCAGACCGTGCTTGACGGTTTCCGCGAGGTGGAAAACTACATGGTCCAGCTCAAGGTCCTGGAAGATGAGGCGGGCGTGAGCAACGAAGCCCTGGAGTCGGCACGCGAATCCCTGCGCCTGACCCAGAACCAGTACAAGGCGGGCCTGATTGCCTACCTGGATGTGGTAAACGTCCAGGCCACGGCATTGAGCAACGAACGCACCGTGCTGACCTTGCTGCAGACTCGCCTGGTGGCCAGTGTGCAACTGATCGCAGCGCTGGGCGGCGGCTGGGATGGCCAGTTGGAGCCGCAAGAGAAACCCTGACCCTGTAGGCGATGGTCGTCAACGATAACGGATGAACAACTGATAAACCCTCAGGTGTTATTACTGACGCCATCGCGGGCAAGCCCTAGTGCCAGTCAGTTAAGCGCAGATCCCTTGTGGGAGCGGGCTTGCTCGCGAAAGCAGTGGTTCAGTCAACATCAATGCTTGCTGGGCCGACGTCTTCGCGGCGATACGGCGATCCGACAAGCCCGCTCCCACAGGGCGTAGTTTTGCCCTCCCAGGCCATACATTTTCAGTAATGGCCTTGTGACAATATTCCACCTGTACAAGAATTATTCTCGCTACAATCTGCGACTTTTCCACGGCATGGACGCCGTTCGTATCGTCAGCCACGAGAAGTCCCATGCTTACCGGCAGTTATTCCCCCGCACTGGTCCTGATCTCCCTGTTAGTGGCGATCCTCGCTTCCTATACTGCCCTGGACCTGAGCGGCCGTATCGCCACGGCCAAAGGTCGGACCGTGTACCTGTGGATGAGCGGCGGCGCCCTGGCCATGGGGATTGGCGTGTGGTCGATGCACTTTATCGGAATGCTGGCATTTCGCCTGCCCATTACCCTGGGCTACGACATCGGCATAACGGCGCTGTCGCTGTTGATCGCCGTCCTGTCCAGTGGCTTCGCCCTGTGGCTGGTCAACCAACCGCGCCTGCCGGCCTGGCAACTGGGCTTTGGCGCCCTGATCATGGGCGCGGGTATCAGCACCATGCACTACACCGGCATGGCTGCCTTGCGCATGATGCCGGGGATCGACTACGACCCAACCCTGTTCGGCGCCTCGCTGCTGATCGCCGTCGGCGCTTCGGCGGCCGCCTTGTGGATTGCCTTCAACCTGCGGCGCAACACCCCCTATGTGCGCCTGGCACGGGGCGGGGCGGCGGTGGTGATGGGCGTGGCCATTGTCGGCATGCATTACACCGGCATGGCGGCGGCACGTTTTGCCGATGGCAGTTTTTGCGGGGCGGCGGTGGACGGCCTGAGCGGTAGCGGCCTGGATAATCTGGTGCTGGTGACCACCCTGGCAGTGCTGGCCATCGCCCTGTTGACCTCGTTGCTTGACGCCCGCCTGGAGGCGCGCACCGCGATATTGGCCGACTCCCTGACCCTGGCCAACCAGGAACTCACCCACCTGGCCCTGCACGACACACTCACCGGCCTGCCCAACCGCACGCTGCTGGCCGATCGCATTCAGCAGGCCACGCAACTGGTGGCGGAGCAGGGCGGCTGTTTTGCCCTGATGTTTATCGACCTGGACGGTTTCAAGCCAGTCAACGATGCCTTTGGCCACCATCTGGGCGACCAGTTGTTGCGCGAGGTGGGCCTGCGCCTGCGGGAAGACTTGCGCAGCCAGGACACCCTGGCGCGGATCGGCGGCGATGAGTTCGTGCTGCTGGTGCAATTGAGCCAACCCGACGATGCGCTGCGCCTGGCCGAGCGCCAGGTGGGGCTGATCAACCAATCGTTCCGGGTGGCCGAGCATGACTTGAACATCTCCGCCAGCGTCGGCATTGCCCTGTTTCCTGGAAACGGCGCAACCCCCCAGGAACTGTTGATGAATGCCGATGCGGCGATGTATCACGCCAAGAGCATGGGCAAGAACGGCTACAGCTTTTTCGATATGTCGATGAACACCAACGCGCGCCGCCAACTGCAACTGTTGCAGGATCTGCGCAATGCGGTGGAAAAACAGCAACTGCGCCTGTTTTACCAACCCAAGTTCGACGCGCTCAGCGGCCGCGCCATCGGGGCCGAGGCCCTGTTGCGCTGGGAACACCCGCAACATGGGCTGTTGCTGCCGGACAAGTTCATCGAACTTGCGGAAAAGACCGGGGTGATCATCGCCATCGGCGACTGGGTGCTCAACGAAGCGTGCCGGCAAATGCAGGTGTGGTTTGCCCAGGGTTATCGTGACTGGCGCATCGCGGTCAACCTGTCCGCCCTACAGTTCTGCCACGCGGGGCTGGTCGCCAGTGTGGCGAACGCCCTGCAACGCCACCAGTTGCCGGCCAATAGCCTGACCCTGGAAATCACCGAAACCACGGCCATGAGCGATGCCGATGCCAGCATGACGGTGTTGCAGCAGCTCTCGGAAATGGGCGTGGACCTGTCCATCGACGACTTTGGTACCGGCTACTCGAGCCTGATGTACCTCAAGCGCCTGCCGGCCAACGAGCTGAAAATCGACCGCGGTTTTGTGCGGGACCTGGAGCATGACAGTGACGATGCCGCCATCGTCTCGGCCATTGTCGCCCTGGGCCAGGCCCTCGGCCTGCGCATCGTCGCCGAAGGAGTGGAGACCGATGTGCAGCAGACCTTCCTCACGCGCCTGGGCTGCGACTCGTTGCAAGGCTACCACCTGGGCCACCCGCTGCCGCCGGATACCTTCATGAGCGCGATCGAGGCCAAGGAACGGCTCACCCGACCCTGAGATCAATTGACCCCGGTCCATGCAAAACCTGGCAGGCACAGGTATTCTTGGATCCAACAGCTCACGTTGAATGGGGAGTCAGCACACATGGACAAAGTCGTCATCATTACCGGCGGCAGTCGTGGGATCGGGGCCGCCACGGCCTTGTTGGCGGCCCGGCAGGGCTATCGCATCTGCATCAACTTCCAATCCGATGAACAAGCCGCGCTGGGCGTGCTGGAGCAGGTGCGCGCCTTGGGCGCCCAGGCCATTGCGGTGCGCGCCGACGTGAGCATCGAAGACGAAGTGATCAGCCTGTTCAATCGCGTCGACGCCGAGTTGGGTCGTGTCACCGCGCTGGTCAACAACGCCGGCACGGTGGGGCATAAGTCGCGGGTCGAGGAGATGTCCGAGTTCCGCATCCTGAAAACCCTCAGGACCAATGTGCTGGGGCCGATCCTGTGTGCCAAGCATGCGCTGCTGCGCATGTCGCCCAAGCATGGCGGGCAGGGCGGTAGCATCGTCAATGTCTCGTCGGTAGCCTCGCGCATTGGTGCCCCCGGCGAGTATGTCGACTACGCAGCGTCCAAGGGTGCGCTGGACAGCTTCACCATTGGCCTGTCCAAGGAAGTGGCGGGCGAGGGGATTCGGGTCAATGCGGTACGCCCTGGCTACATCTTCACCGACTTCCATGCCTTGAGCGGCGATCCGGATCGGGTCAGCAAGCTTGAATCGGGAATTCCCATGGCCCGTGGCGGGCGCCCGGATGAAGTGGCGGAAGCGATTGTCTGGCTGCTATCGGACAAGGCGTCCTATGCCACCGGGACCTTTGTTGACCTTGGCGGCGGCCGCTAACCGACGCCGTTGTTGGCAGGACGCCTCTGGCAAGCGGGGCGTCAATGCACCAGCCGCAACGTATTGCGTCCCAGGCCCTTGGCCTCGTACAGCGCGGCATCGGCCCTGGCAAGCAGGCTGGCGGTGGTATCAGCGTGCTCTGGCACTACACAACAAACCCCGATACTGATGCGCAGTTCAATGCTTGCCCCCCCAAAATGCGCCGGCGCCTCGGCCAGGGAGGCGCGCAGTTGATCGAGGACACTTGTGGCTCCTTCGGGGCTGGTGCCTGGCAGCAATAGCAAAAACTCCTCGCCGCCATACCGACCAATACTGTCGGAATGCCGAAGGCGCTGGGTCAGATGGCAGACACAGTGGCGAATCATCTCATCACCGGCCAGATGCCCATATACATCGTTGATCTGTTTGAAGTGATCTATGTCGACCATCGCCACCGCCAGGTAGGCATTGCCCAGGCGTGCACGTTCCAGTTCGGTGGAAAACTGCTCAAGGATGGCGCGACGATTGAGAATGCCCGTCAGCACATCGCGCTGGGCCAGATGCTGAAGCAGTGACTCGCTGCGTTCTTTGGCCAGTAGCACCAACCCCAGAGAAATCATCATTGCGGTGAACGTGCCGATGCTGACCGAGATGGTTTGCTTGAGGTTGCTGACGTCATAACGCATCTGGGCAGCACCTCCGCCGAGCACAGCCACCACGCGCATGCCCAAGCCAATCAGGCTGATGCTCGAACCAATGATCAGCAACATCCTTGCACGGCCATGGGCCGGGATGTAGCGGCGCGTCCAGTGGATGATCAACGCGCACTGCACCATCAAAACCAGCGTGGCAGCGAGCATGCGCGGTTCCAGGGTTTCGATCAGGCTTGCCATCAGCACCAGCATCAATCCAGCGGGCGCGAATACGCGCCACCAAGGCACTGGCAGCTCAACGATGCGAAATAAACTCGCCCCATAAAAAGCCAGCGCCACCGCCAACAATGTATTGGCGGCACCGTAGGTAAACCACAATGGGGCATGCCCGTAGGAGCTGTAGCCAATGTAGGCCAAGGCATGGGCCAACAAACCGACGCCAATGGTGAGCAAGCCATCACGCTGGTTGAACTGGCCGACCAGAATCAGACAAAACGCCATGATCGTCGCCACTAACGCGACACAGGCAAAAAGCGTGGGGGTATGAGCGACCATGGAATCTCACACAGCGTTTCTAGAAGTGACTCTGTGCGCAAGTCTAGCTGAGCTGGCCGGCTGCCACTATGCGTTTGTCTTTGAAGTGCGCAAGTCCCGGCCAGCGCCTCAATAGCGGGCCACCCTTAGAAGGAGTGCAACACCGGGTAGCCTTTGCGGGCAAACTGGTCCAGGCGGTCAGCCTCTGAGTTGGGCAGGATGACCACACCCAACTCGGAAAAGCCGTCGATCTTGCCGTTGCGCTCCTCGCTGCCGTTGAGCTTGCACTCGTCCAAGTTGTCGATGAAGCGCAGCACCTTGTCCAGATCATAGGCTGCATTGGCGCGTGCATCCGGGTCGGGATTGGCGTGCGTCCAGTCACCCAAGTGCCGTTTGAGGTCAAGCTCCAGTTGCCAGCGGTCGTTCCCCTCGAGGTAGCGCCTGAGCACCGAACTCTGTTCAATAATCCTCTCTGCCGAGCGGTGATCCCCGGCAGGGCGTCCCATTGGCGCAGTCAATTGGCGAACTTCGCGCTGCTCTGCGACACGCATGTAATGGGGCGGGATGGGCAATGGAAAAGAAAAAAATGGCAGTACGGTATTTTTCATGGCGCCTCTGTTCTTCAGGAAAAAGAGGCTGATCCTAAACTGCCGGAGGGTGCCTTCCTACGGCAGCGACTGGCTGATCTATTTCAAGGTGTCTTTCAAAACGAACGGACAATCCGCCCTAGCGTTTCCATGGCCTTTTCCGCCGACTCGTCCCAAGGGCTGCCGTAGTTCAGACGGATGCAGTTACGAAAACGCTGGGTCGGTGAAAAAATCGGCCCCGGCGCAATGCTGATGCCCTGGGCCAGGGCCATCTGGAACAGCTTCAACGAGTCGGTCTGCTCCGGCAATTCCAGCCACAGGAAGTAGCCGCCGGCGGGTTGGCTGACCCGGGTCTGCGCCGGGAAGTAACGGCCGATGGCGGCGAGCATCGCGCTTTGCTGTTCTTCCAGGGCATAGCGCAGTTTGCGCAGGTGCCGGTCGTAGCCGCCGTGTTGCAAGTAGTCGGCAATCGCCGCCTGGGCCGGCATCGAGGCACACAGCGAGGTCATCAATTTCAAGCGTTCGATCTTCTGCGCATAGCGGCCCGCGGCCACCCAGCCGACGCGGTAGCCGGGGGCCAGGCTCTTGGCGAAGGAGCCGCAGTGCATCACCAGGCCTTCTGTGTCGAAGGCCTTGGCGGGTTTGGGCGCCTGTTGGCCGTAGTACAACTCGGCGTACACATCGTCTTCGATCAGCGGCACCTGATGCCCGCGCAGTAACTCGACCAACTCCTGCTTCTTGGCCTCGGGCATGGTGGCGCCCATGGGGTTCTGGAAGCTGGTCATGCACCAGCACGCCTTGATCGGGTAGCGTTCCAGGGTCTGGGCCAGCACCTTGAGGTCAATGCCATCGCGCGGATGCACGGGGATTTCCACCGCCTTGAGCTTCAGGCGTTCCAGCACTTGCAGGCAGGCATAAAACGCCGGGGCCTCGATGGCTACCAGGTCGCCCGGTTCGGTAACTGCTTGCAGGCACAGGTTCAGCGCTTCGAGGGCGCCGTTGGTGATCAGCAGTTCTTCCATGGGCAGCATCAGGCCACCGACCATGTAGCGCAGGGCGATTTGCCGGCGCAGTTGCGGGTTGCCCGGCGACATATCGGTGACCACCATGCGCGGGTCCATCTCGCGGCTGGCGCTGGCCAGGGAGCGGGCCAGGCGTTGCAGGGGGAACAGCGTCGGGCTGGGGAAGGCCGAGCCAAAGGGCACGGTTTGCGGATCCTTGATCGAATCGAGCACCGAAAACACCAGCTCACTGACGTCCACCTCGGTGGATTCGTGGACATGGGCGCTGACCGCCGGCTCCGAGAACGGGCTGGGCGCATGGGTATTGACGAAATACCCTGAACGCGGCCGCGCCCGGATCAGGCCACGGCGCTCCAGCAGGTAATAGGCCTGGAACACCGTGGACGGGCTGACGCCGTAAGTCTGGCTGGCATAGCGCACCGACGGCACGCGCTGGCCCGGTCCGAGGACGCCGGAGCGGATCAGTTCAGCGATGTCGTCGGCAAATTTCTCGTAGCGTTTCATCGTGATCCTAGGTTCTACACAGGTCAAAACGTGGGAGCGGGCTTGCCCGCGATGGCGGTGTGTCAGTAGCCGATAGTTTGACTGACACAGCGTAATCGCGGGCAAGCCCGCACCCACAGGGGGGCTTGCGGGCTCAGCGGTTCAGCGGCGCCACAAAACGGCTGTCGGCGACACTATAAACACTTGGTTCATCCCTATCCGTCACCTTGAAGCGGATGGTTTGCGAGCTGCTGGTCGGTTTGTCACTAGTTAGTGCCACCGAAACCGGCACATCGGTGATTTCCCCGGGCGCCAGGCTGACTTCGGTCTTGCCTTGCAGCTCAAAGCCCTCGCCATCCACCAGTTCCAGGCGGTAGTCCTGGCGCTGTTGGGTCTTGTTGATGATCTTCAGGCTGTAGATGTTCTCGATCAGCCCCTGGCTGTTCTCGCGGAACATCCCGCGGTCCTTGGTCACGTCCAGCGACACCATCGGCCGCTGCACCAATGCCATCACCAGGGCCGCAATCATCACCAGCAGCACCGCACTGTAGCCGATCAAGCGTGGCCGCAGCAGGTGGGTCTTGCCGCCTTGCAACTGATGCTCGGAGGTATAGCCCACCAAGCCTCGCGCATAGCCCATCTTGTCCATGATCGAATCACAGGCATCGATACACGCCGCGCAGCCGATGCATTCCATTTGCAGGCCGTCGCGGATATCGATGCCGGTAGGGCAGACCTGCACGCACAACTGGCAGTCGATGCAGTCGCCCAGGCCAACGTCCGCCGGGTTCACCTCGCGCTTGCGCGGGCCACGGCTTTCGCCACGGGCAGCGTCGTAGGAAATGGTCAGGGTGTCCTTGTCGAACATCACGCTCTGAAACCGCGCATAGGGGCACATGTGCATGCACACCGCCTCGCGCAGCCAGCCGGCATTGATGTAAGTGGCGCCGGTAAAAAACAGCACCCAGAACAGGCTGACACCGCCCATCTGCCAGGTCAGCAGCTCTTGGGCCAAGGGCCTGATCGGCGTGAAGTAGCCGACAAAGGTCAGGCCGGTCAGCACACTGATCGCCAGCCACAGCGTGTGCTTGGCGGCCCGGCGCGCCAGTTTGTTCACGCCCCAGGGCGCGGCCTGCAGCTTGATCCTTTGGTTTCGCTCGCCTTCGGTGACCTTCTCGCACCACATGAACAGCCAGGTAAACGAACTTTGCGGGCAGGTGTAGCCACACCAGACGCGGCCGGCAAACACGGTGATCGCAAACAGGCCAAAGGCACAGATGATCAACAGCGCCGACAACAGGATGAAGTCCTGGGGCCAGAAGGTCGCGCCAAAAATATGGAACTTGCTTTCAGCCAAGTCCCACAGCACGGCCTGGCGTGAGTCCCAGTTCAACCACACAGTGCCGAAAAACGCGAGGAACAGAAAGCCTGCACCGCTTATGCGCAAGGTGCGGAACAGGCCGGTGAAACTGCGGGTATGGATCTGGTTGTCGCTGGATTTGGCCTTCATCTTCTTTGGATGTGCAGGCTCGAAATGTTCTACTAATCGGACGGGGATTCTATCGCTCATGGTCTTTCGCTCATCAGCCTCCATCAGGCAGATGAACTATGCGACGCGATCTGTTTGCATAACAGACTCAGGTAAATCGATAAAAAGCGGATCAGATGGGTTTTTGCGCCGGCGCTGCGACAATGTGCAGCACCCCGCAAGCCGTGGGGCCGGTGCCTGGATCAACAGTGCACGCGGCATGCTGATCCAGATCAATCAAATCACCGAATCACCCGCGCTGGCCTTGAGGTGCTTGCGCCCGTCAATGGCGCCGGCGACGGTCAGGGCGTCGGCTTGTGCCTCGGTGATGTAGATGCGCTGGCCGTCGATTTCGACTGCCGACATCGATTTTTCGCTGTCGGTAATCACCGTCACCTCCAGCACGCTTAGGCGTTGCTCTTCACCGCTGTCGTCGATCTTGAAGTAGCAGGTCTGGTTTTCGATACGTACGGGCATGGTCTTCTCCTGGTTGATCGGTGCTGTTCGTTAGGTGACGCACACGGGCCAATGGTTCGGCGCAACTGACTGGCGGTCGTTGCTGTCCATCCTTTATCCCCCCTACGAAAAGGACAGGACCATGGACGCCTGGTGGCAAGAAGTCTGGCAAACCCTGCAAAGCGAATTCGCCGATATCGGCGATGCGCGGCAACTCACGCAAATCACCGTGCGCCTGCTGATTGCCGCGATTCTGGGGGGCATCCTGGGGTTTGAGCGCGAACAAAAAGGCAAGGCCGCCGGCGTGCGCACCCATATGTTGGTGGCGATGGGTGCGGCCTTGTTTGTGCTGGTGCCGCAGATGGGCGGTTCCCAGGCCGACGCCATGAGCCGGGTGGTACAGGGTGTGATCGCCGGCATCGGCTTCCTGGGCGCAGGGACGATCCTCAAGGGCAAGGAGGAAGAGGCCGGCCAGCACGTCAAGGGCCTGACCACCGCAGCCGGCTTGTGGATGACCGCCGCCATCGGGGTGGCGGCGGGGCTGGGCAAGGAGTCCACCGCGGTACTGAGCACCGTGCTGACGCTAGCGGTGTTCAGCGTGATGCCAAGGATTGTGAAGCTGCTGGACAAGCCCTAGTTGCGGGCGCCTACACGATAACCGGCGGTATCGTTGTCGGCGGTTCTTCCTTTGCCGGAGGCACGCTTTGCGGCGGCTCTTGTTGAGGAATCGGCTCTGGCTCGGTCGGCGGCAAGGTAGGCTTATCAATGTTCGGGTCAGGGGTTTGGGCAGGAATCGGGATATTCATCGCGGTGGCCTCGTTTGTGCTTTGCTCAATCGGTGGACAACCGCCATGGCCGATTGATTCCCGCCCGGTGGCGGCACATCCATCTGAACTTTCCGTCGGCCACCGGGCTCGGACCTTATACGGCCCGCCCGGGAAGAGCCCGCCTGCTGCACAGACAATCAAGCACAAGAGCGTCCATGGGGCGTAAGGGGAGATGCTCGATGACGGCTGAAATACCCGTATTACCGCTGTCCCAGGCACTGTTGCTGCCCAGGATCGCCATTGAAGACACCATGCCGGTGATTGATGCCGGTGCATTCGCGGTCAAGGCCGTGCAAGGGCAAGCCATCCACGTTACCAGCAAGGTATTCGCTGACGGGCATGACCAGTTGGCCGTGTTGATTCGCTGGCGGTCGTTGAGCGAAGACAACTGGCACAGCGCGGTCATGGCAGACAAGGGCAACAACACCTGGGAAGGCACCTTTGGTGTAAGCCAGCAGGGCCCGCACCACTATTGCATCGAGGCCTGGATCGATCATTTCGCCAGTTTCTGCTACGAACTGGGTAAAAAACACACCGCCGGGGTTCCCGTCAGCCTGGAGCTGCAGGAAGGCCGCCAGCAGGTCTTGAAAGCCGCTGAACGCAGTGAAGGTGAGCTGCAGGAGCACTTGCAGCAACTGCATCACCAACTGTCCGGGCTGTTGGAAACCGAGCAGGTCGCGCTGTTTTTGCACGAACACAGTGCACAGCTGATGGCCCAGGCCGATTTGCGCCCCTACTTGAGTATCAGCCCGGTGTATCCACTGGATGTGGAGCGCCCCCAGGCGCTGTTTGCCAGTTGGTACGAGCTGTTCCCGCGCTCGATCACCGATGACCCGACGCGCCACGGCACGTTCAATGACGTGCATTCGCGCCTGGCGATGATCCACGACATGGGCTTTGACGTGCTGTACTTCCCGCCGATCCACCCCATCGGCCGCAGCCACCGCAAGGGCAAGAACAACTCCCTGAGCGCCGGCCCCGAGGATCCCGGCAGTCCCTATGCGATTGGCAGCGAGGAGGGCGGCCACGACGCGATCCATTCGCAACTGGGCACCCGCGAAGATTTCCGCCGCCTGGTAGCCGCCGCCGCCGAGCATGGCCTGGAGATCGCCCTGGACTTTGCCATCCAGTGCTCCCAGGACCACCCGTGGCTCAAGCAACACCCAGGTTGGTTCAACTGGCGCCCGGACGGCACGATCAAATACGCGGAAAACCCGCCGAAAAAATACCAGGACATCGTCAACGTTGACTTCTATGCCGCCGATGCGATCCCCAGCCTGTGGTTGGAGTTGCGCGATATCGTGCTGGGCTGGGTCGAGGAGGGGGTCAAGACCTTCCGCGTCGACAACCCCCACACCAAGCCGCTGCCGTTTTGGCAATGGCTGATCAGCGACGTACGGGCCCAGCACCCCGAGGTGATCTTCCTTGCCGAGGCCTTTACCACCCCGGCGATGATGGCGCGCCTGGGCAAGGTCGGTTACTCCCAGAGCTACACCTACTTCACCTGGCGCAACACCAAGGCCGAACTCAGCGAGTACTTCACCCAACTCAACCAGTCGCCCTGGCGTGAGTGCTACCGGCCGAACTTTTTCGTCAATACACCGGACATCAACCCAGGCTTTCTGCATGAATCCGGGCGCCCGGGCTTTTTGATCCGCGCTGCACTGGCCACCATGGGCTCGGGCCTGTGGGGGATGTACTCGGGCTTTGAACTGTGTGAAAGCGCGCCAGTGCCGGGCAAGGAGGAATACCTGGACTCGGAAAAGTACGAGATCCGCCCCCGGGACTTCAGCGCCCCCGGCAACATCATCGCCGAGATCGCCCAGCTCAACCGCATCCGCCGGCAAAACCCGGCGCTGCAGACACACCTGGGCCTGACGCTCTACAACGCCTTCAACGACAACATCCTGTACTTCGGCAAGCGCAGCGAGGATGGCAGCAACTTCATCCTGATCGCCGTCAGCCTCGACCCGTTCAACCCCCAGGAGGCGCATTTTGAGTTGCCGCTGTGGGAGATGGGCCTGCCGGACGACGCCCAGGTGCAGGGCGAAGACCTGATGAATGGCCATCGCTGGACCTGGTACGGCAAGACCCAATGGATGCGCATCGAGCCCCATATGCCGTTTGGCATCTGGCGCGTCACCCAGTCTTGAGTCGGATGCAGATCAACTGTGGGAGCGGGCTTGCCCGCGATAGCAGTGTGTCAGTCACGTATCCATCAACTGATCCAGCGCTATCGCGGGCAAGCCCGCTCCCACATTGACCACGTCCTGTCTGTCAATTTTTTTGAATTTTCCAGGAGTTTCCAATGGCGAAGAAACCCAAGGCTGCCACCTTTATCAAAGACCCGCTCTGGTACAAAGATGCGGTGATTTACCAGGTTCACGTCAAATCCTATTTCGACTCCAACAACGACGGCATCGGTGACTTCCCCGGGTTGATCACCAAACTCGACTACATCGCCGACCTGGGCGTGAACACCATCTGGCTGCTGCCGTTTTACCCCTCGCCACGCCGTGACGATGGCTATGACATCGCCGAATACCGTGGCGTGCACAGCGACTACGGGACCATGGCCGACGCCAAGCGCTTTATCGCCGAGGCGCACAAGCGCGGCCTGCGGGTGATCACGGAACTGGTGATCAACCACACCTCCGACCAGCACCCGTGGTTCCAGCGTGCGCGCAAGGCCAAGCCCGGCTCCAGCGCGCGGGATTTCTACGTGTGGTCTGACGACGAGCAGAAATACGACGGCACCCGCATCATTTTCCTCGACACCGAAAAGTCCAACTGGACCTGGGACCCGGTCGCCGGCCAGTACTTCTGGCACCGCTTCTATTCCCACCAGCCGGACCTCAACTTCGACAACCCGCAAGTCATGAAGGCCGTGCTGTCGGTGATGCGCTACTGGCTGGACATGGGCATCGACGGCCTGCGCCTGGACGCGATTCCTTACCTGATCGAGCGCGACGGCACCAACAACGAAAACCTCCCCGAAACCCACGATGTGCTCAAGCAGATCCGTGCCGAGATCGACGCCAATTACCCCGACCGCATGCTGCTGGCCGAAGCCAACCAATGGCCGGAAGATACCCAGCTGTACTTTGGCGACCAGAAGGGCGACGACGGCGATGAATGCCACATGGCCTTCCACTTCCCGCTGATGCCGCGCATGTACATGGCGCTGGCCCAGGAAGATCGCTTCCCGATCACCGATATCCTGCGCCAGACCCCGGAAATTCCCGCCAACTGCCAATGGGCGATTTTCCTGCGCAACCATGATGAGCTGACCCTGGAAATGGTCACCGACAAGGAGCGCGACTACCTGTGGAACTACTACGCCGCCGACCGCCGCGCGCGCATCAACCTGGGGATTCGCCGGCGCCTGGCGCCACTGATGGAACGCGACCGGCGCCGCATCGAGCTGCTCAACAGCCTGCTGCTGTCGATGCCCGGCACACCGACCCTGTATTACGGTGATGAAATCGGCATGGGCGACAACATCTACCTCGGCGACCGCGACGGCGTGCGTACGCCGATGCAATGGTCCATCGACCGCAACGGCGGGTTTTCCCGTGCCGACCCGGCCAGCTTGGTGCTGCCACCGATCATGGACCCGCTCTACGGCTACCAGTCGGTCAACGTCGAAACCCAGGCCCAGGACCCCCATTCGCTGCTGAACTGGACCCGCCGCATGCTGGCGATCCGCAAGCAGTCCAAGGCCTTCGGGCGCGGCAGCCTGAAAATGCTCTCACCGAGCAACCGCCGGATCCTGGCCTACACCCGCGAATACACCGGCGTCGATGGCAAGCACGAAATCATCCTGTGCGTGGCCAACGTGTCGCGCACGGCCCAGGCGGCGGAGCTGGACCTGTCAGCCTTTGCCGGCATGGTTCCGGTGGAAATGCTCGGGGGCAACGCCTTCCCGCCCATTGGCCAGCTGAATTTTCTCCTGACCCTGCCTCCTTATGGCTTCTACTGGTTCGTGCTGGCTACCGAAAACCAGATGCCCAGCTGGCATGTGGAACCGGCCCAGAGCCTGCCGGACTTCACAACCCTGGTCCTGAAAAAACGCCTCGAAGAGTTGCTCGAAACGCCGTGCCGCACCACCCTGGAGCAGACCTCGTTGCCCAGCTGGCTGCCCAACCGGCGCTGGTTTGCCAATAAAGACTCGGCCATCGACCGTGTGCATATCGCCTATGGCGTGCGCTTTGGCGATGCCCAGCATCCGGTATTGCTCAGCGAGATTGAAGTGACCAGCGGCGGGCAGACCAGCCGTTACCAACTGCCATTCGGCTTGCTCGGCGAAGACCAGTTCACCAGTGCCTTGCCGCAACAACTGGCCCTGGCCCGGGTGCGCCGGGTGCGCCAGGTGGGCCTGATCACCGATGCCTTCAGCCTCGACAGCTATATCCGTGCCGTCATCGACGGCCTGCACGCCCAAACGGTGCTCAGCAGTAGCGACGGCGAGATTCGTTTCGAACCCACCCCGCACTTGGCCGACTTGCCGGTAGGCGATGAGTTGCAAGTGCGTTACCTGGCGGCCGAGCAGTCCAACAGTTCGGTGGTGGTCGGCGAAAGCCTGGTGCTCAAGTTGATCCGCAAAGTCAGCGCCGGGGTTCACCCGGAACTGGAAATGGGCGCCTACCTGACCGCCGCCGGCTACAGGCATATCTCGCCATTGCTGGGCTCGGTGATCCGGCGCGATGCCGCAGGTGAGGACAATCTGTTGATGATTGCCCAGGGCTATCTCAGTAACCAGGGCGACGCCTGGGCCTGGACCCAGAACAACCTCGAGCGGGCGATCCGCGACGAGCTGGCCGAAGCGATCTCCGAGCAGGAGCAGCACTACAACGCCCTGGGTGAACTGGCAGATTTCGCCGGGTTGCTCGGCCAGCGGCTGGGGGAAATGCACCAAGTGCTGGCCGCGCCAACGGCCAACCCGGACTTCAAGCCTGAAGTCACCTCGGTCAAGGACAGCCAGGGCTGGGCCAAACAGGTGGGGGCGCAGATTGAACGCGCCTTGCAGTTGCTCAAACAGCATCAAACCCAATTGAACCCCGCCGACCAGGCGTTGGTCACTCAACTGCTGGGGCAAAAAAAGGCGATTGCCAACCATGTGCAGGACCTGGCGAAAGCCACGGTGGGCGGCTTGCGCATCCGGGTCCATGGTGATTTGCATCTGGGCCAGGTGCTGGTAGTCAAGGGCGATGCCTACCTGATCGACTTCGAAGGCGAACCTGCACGGCCGCTGCACGAGCGCCGGGGCAAGCACAGCCCGTACAAGGACGTCAGCGGCGTACTGCGCTCGTTCGACTATGCCGGCGCCATGGCCCTGAATGTGCAAGGGCAGGGGCTGGATCACTCGGCCGACGCCGATGCGGCACGCCAGCGTGTCGCCGATCGTTACCTGAGTGAAGCTCGCCAGGCATTTATCCAGGCGTATCAACAGGCTACGTCTACACTGGCGCATGGCTGGCAGGATGCCAAAGGGGCGGATGCGGCACTGGCACTGTTCAGCCTGGAGAAGGCTGCGTATGAAGTGGCCTACGAGGCAGAGAACCGCCCGACCTGGTTGGCGGTGCCCTTACGCGGATTGCACGGGTTATTGCAAGGTTATTAATGACGTTCAGTCCAAGCGCGCGAACGTCAAGGTGGGAGAAACCATGAGCTTTACACATAAAGAACCGCTGCAATCGAAGTTCGCTGTCATGCCTGCGCCCAAGGATATCGAAGCCCTGGTGCGTGCCGAACATCCGGATCCTTTTGCGATCCTCGGCCCCCATGACGATGAGCAGGGCGGCCAGGTTATCCGTGCATTCCTGCCGGAAGCCTTGAGCGTCCTGGTGCTGGCCCGCGACAGCGGCGATGTGCTCGGCAGCCTCGACGCGACCCCAGTCCCTGGCTTGTTTATCGGGCATTTCTCCACGCGCCAGGGCTACCTGCTGAAGATCCAATGGGCCGGCGGCGAGCAGATCACCGAAGACCCCTACAGCTTCGGCCAGTTGCTTGGCGAGATGGACCTGTACCTGTTTGCCGAGGGCAATCACCGCGACCTGAGCAGTTGCCTGGGCGCCCAGGTGATGAGTGTCGAGGGTATCCAGGGCGTGCGTTTTGCCGTGTGGGCACCCAATGCCCGCAGGGTTTCGGTGGTCGGCGACTTCAATATCTGGGACGGGCGCCGCCACCCGATGCGCCTGCGGCATCCCGCCGGAGTCTGGGAGATCTTTATCCCGCGCCTGCATCCGGGCGCCGCCTACAAATACGAAATCCTCGGCGCCAGCGGCATCCTGCCGCTCAAGGCCGACCCCATGGCCCTGGCCACGCAGTTGCCGCCCGACACAGCGTCGAAAGTCGCCGCGCCGTTGCAAGTGGACTGGGCAGATGAAGCCTGGATGCAAACCCGTGGCGAACGCCAGGCGCCCAGTGCGCCGTTGTCGATCTATGAACTGCACGTGGGTTCCTGGCAGTGCGAGCTCGACGAATTGGGCGAAGTGTCACGCCAATACGGCTGGCGCGAGCTGGGCGAGCGGCTGATCCCCTATGTGCAGCAACTGGGGTTTACCCATATCGAACTGATGCCGATCATGGAGCATCCCTTCGGTGGTTCCTGGGGCTACCAGCCGCTGTCGCAATTTGCGCCCAGCGCGCGCTTCGGCTCACCGGATGAGTTTGGCGCCTTCGTCAACGCCTGCCACCAGGCAGGCATCGGCATCATTCTCGACTGGGTGCCGGCGCATTTTCCCACCGATACCCACGGCCTGGCCCAGTTCGACGGCACTGCGCTGTACGAGTACGGCAACCCGCTGGAAGGTTTCCACCAGGATTGGGACACGCTGATCTACAACCTGGGGCGCACCGAAGTCCACGGTTTTATGCTGGCCTCGGCGCTGCACTGGTTCAAGCATTTCCATATCGATGGGCTGCGGGTGGATGCGGTGGCGTCGATGCTGTATCGCGACTATTCACGCAAGGCCGGCGAGTGGGTGCCCAACCGCCACGGTGGGCGCGAGAACCTCGAAGCCATCGACTTCCTGCGGCATTTGAATGACGTAGTGGCCCTGGAAGCCCCCGGCGCCCTGGTGATCGCCGAGGAGTCCACGGCCTGGCCGGGCGTCAGCCAGCCGACCCAGCAGGGCGGCCTGGGCTTCAACTACAAATGGAACATGGGCTGGATGCACGATTCGCTGCATTACATTCAGCAAGACCCGGTGTACCGCGCCCATCACCACAATGAGCTGAGTTTCGGCCTGGTGTACGCCTGGTCCGAACGTTTTGTGCTGCCCATTTCCCACGATGAAGTGGTGCACGGCAAACACTCGTTGATCGACAAAATGCCCGGCGACCGCTGGCAGAAATTCGCCAACCTGCGGGCCTACCTGAGCTTCATGTGGATGCACCCCGGCAAAAAGCTATTGTTCATGGGCTGTGAATTCGGCCAGTGGCGCGAGTGGAACCACGACCAGCAACTGGACTGGTACCTGCTGCAATACCCGGAGCACCGCGGCGTGCAAAAACTGGTGGGCGATCTCAACCGTCTGTACCGCGAAGAGCCGGCGCTGCACGAGCAGGACGCCGCGCCCCAGGGCTTCCAGTGGCTGATTGGCGACGACGCGATCAACAGCGTCTATGCCTGGCTGCGCTGGAGCAAGGACGGCAAGGCGGTGCTGGTGGTGGCCAACTTCACCCCGGTGCCCCGCGAGGCGTACACGGTGGGCGTGCCTTTTGCTGGCACTTGGAAAGAGCTGATCAACAGTGATGCCGACACCTATTCCGGCTCCAACTACGGCAATGGCGGTGAAGTCTTTACCCAGGACGAGCCGCGCCATGGGCAGCCGGTGTCACTGGCGTTGAATCTACCGCCACTGGGGGTGCTGATCCTGGGCCAGGAATGAAACCCAAGGGGCCGGCCAGCCGGCTCCTGGGGATGATCTGACGAACGTTGTTACCAATCCTCTGGAGCATCTTCTTACAGGCGCTCCACACAAGGGTGTCTGTGTATCCTTGCCAGAGGCGAAAGGCCATGACGTCTGTCCACCTGAATGCCCCACCTCCCGCTGTCGCTCTTTCTCACGTGCAGCCGGCCAACGCCCAGGCCAGTTCCGGCCTGGCGCTAGTGCAGCCGACCACGCAAACAGCCGATTCTTACCAGGCGCAACTGCGCGGAAAACTGGCGGATCTGGACGAAATATCTCGGGTGCTACACCAACTCAAAACATCGGACGGCCCCGGCGACGGTCTGAATAAAAGCCTGTTCCTCAACAAAGATTCACCGTTGATCCCGCCCAACGGCTCCACCCAGCCAGGCACCAATCGGCTGGACAACATGCTCAGGTTCTATGGGGTTGTGCCGGCCGATCCGAAGACGCCTGCGCAAGTGCAGGCGGCGCTTGATGCCACGCAAGATGCCCGCAGCGAAATTGCCCTGGGCCTGGATGATGGGGCCACTGATGTGGACGGTTTACTGCAACCGAGCACTGAGCCCGCTATCGCGGCATGGGTCGCCGAGCAGGAGGCCACGTCTAAAAAGCCCCTGCTCAGCCTGTTGACCGAGGGCCTCTCGCCACAGGCCCTGGCCAAAGCCCAGGGCACGCCGGCCGCCGTGCTCGAGCTAATACTCAAATCCCCCCAGGCCAAGGCGCTGCTTGAACAGTTGTTGAGGCACCTGGGCGGTGCGCCGTTTCCCCTCGATGGGGTGATTGCTCCCCAGGTAAAGGTCAAGTTGCTGGTGAAGGCCCTGACCTTGAGCCTGGACCCATTGCACGGGCGCAAACCTGGGCATATTGCCGGTTTTGATCTGGCTTCACGTGACCTGGCGAACCAAAGCTATCCGGCGATCAAGACGCAATTTCGCCAGCACCTGGTCGACTCCAGGCAGTTGTCCGCCGACCAGGCGCATCTGGCGGCCTACGTTCTGCGCGCCCGGTTCCCGGCCGATTTTTCCGTACGTGATGTGCCCGCCGACCTTGCGTATCAAGGATCGGCAGTGTGGGTGAATTTCCAGCACGGCGTCAGTTTGGCGGAGGCGATCCGGCCCGGTTCGTCGCGCAGCATGGGCTTCCAGGAGCTGGTTGACCTGCCCGGCAAGTTCAGCGAACAAGCCACCACCGACGCCCAGTGGGCGCTTATCACATCGACCCGTATCCCGGCGACCCTGGATTGGGCGGTGGTGCAGGGGGTAATCGCGCACAAAGACAGCTATTTGCAGGAGGACATCAACAAGGCGGTCACGGCGTTTGATGCCCATCTTGATCGGGTGGTCGCGGCAACCCAGCAAATGGCAGCCGATGTGCCGATGCGCAAGGATTATTTCGAGCGCATGGAGAAGGGCACCTCGCGTACCGAACTGCTGAGCATGATCAGCCCGATTTTTGCCCTGTACCGGCACATGAGCGGTGAGAAAATCACCCCCTCGGACATCCGCTATCAATACCCTGTGTATGACGAAGATCAGTTCCAGGGCAAGTTTGACCAATACCTGGCCGACACCAAGGTTGCCTATTCACAACTTATCCGCAGCCAACTGACCCAGTTGCCCATAAAGGATCGCACAGCGCTTGAGCAGGGTGACGTCACCGTGTTTGCCCTGCGCACAAAGCCCGGCCCCGGCCATGAGACGGATGAAGAGAAACGGGCCGCCGTGACACGCCCGGCGTTTATTCTCAAGGCCGTGCATGACGGCCAGACAAACTACTACGAAATCAATCCGCTCAAGGGCATCGCCCGGCGCCGCGACGACTTGCAGCCGATCCTGGAGGCCTACAATCCTGCGGACAAAAGCTATGGCAAGGACTTCATCTCTGTTGAGCACGCCGCAGACGGCGTGCCTAGCGAAGAGTTGGTGGTGCGCAATACCCGCCCCGACAGCCGGGCCGAGTTCAAGAAGCAGTGGGCCGCCTACACGGCAGGCAAGGGGCCTAGACCCAAGAGTTTTTCGATCGTGGTGCCGCAACAGCTTGCGCACTTCGCCGCGACGGGAAACCCATCCAAAAGTTTGGTGCCGCGCACCTTTGACTCCGAGCGTTCGGTCGCCATTGCCAAGGCCATTACCACGGATCTGTTTTATGTCGATGAGGACACGCTCAAGCAATGGGCCGCATCGGACCCCGCCCGGGAAAGCGCAGCGCATAAAAACGATGAAGCATTCTGGGAGCGGGTCAAAGGCGTCGGCCAAATGGTTATTCCGTTCTGGAGTGGTATTGAGAACCTGGTCAACGGCAACACCAAGCAGGGCATCATGGAGCTGGTGGTCGATGGGCTACTGACCTTCGCCAGCCCGGCGGGCAAGCTGGCAGCAGGCTCGGTGCGCCTGCTGTCCCAGGCCGGCAAGATCGGCGTGCGCGCACTGCTGCCAAAATTTGCGCCCCTGGTGAAGAAGTTCGCGGTTTCCGTGGCGCGCAATCTCAACCCCATGGACCCGGTGATGCCCGCGCTGAACAGCGTCGGGAACCGTCTGATGAAGCACGGGAGCCTCCAACTCAAGGAGGTCCAGGCCGGCATTGCGAAATTCAGACAATCGGCCGCCCTTGAACTGCCTGGCAGAGGCCGTTACGACATCACCCAGCAAATCCCCCTGACCGCCAGGCCCCTGGCGCCAGGCCAGACTGTACGGGTGGCCGAAGGCATCACCAGTGACCAGGCCCGCGTCCTGCATCGGCGCACGCACAGTGATGTGGTGGTCGGTGATGACGTCTATCGTTATCGCCCGAAAAACCCCGAGAGCCTGATCAAACTGGGCGGCCCCAGCGATACCGAGCCATTTGAAGGCTTCGTATTGACCTGTGGTGTCGGGGGCCGGCGTTTCAAGCGCGATCTGGGTGACCTGTGCTACACCAAGCAAATCGAACCTGGCGGCACTCCGATATTTCAGGACGCCCAGGCCCTGGAGCATCGCCGCCTGATTCCTGGCGCGGGCCCAGTGAAAGGGCCACGCACGGTGATTCACGAACACCGTCGCTACCGCGTCAACGAAGCAGGCAACCAGGAACTGCTGCCGATGGCCAGCACCCAGCCTGTCACCTACAAAAACCGTACCTCTGGCACCGTGGTCAATGAGCCGGACTTTGGTTACGACGACTTCGGCGTGCCCCGGGCGCTCAATCAGGAAACGCTGGTGATCAAAATGGATGCCATCAGCGATTTGAGCAACGATCAGCGCGTCGTCAGAGGGCTCAAGATCGACCATGCTGGCCAGCAATACGTGATGGTCGAGGGCGATACCGGGGTGTATTTCTTCGCGCCGCTGGACGGCACCGGCAAGCTGGACTTTCATCGTCTGACCCGCAGTGGCCCACTGGACCTGGAGTTCATCCGCCGGTACGACCACTACAAGGATGTCTACAGCTTTGTGGCGCAGGGACTGCCGGATAACCCGCTAGTGGTACTGCCCAGCCTTGAGACCCTGATCAAGAAAATTGTCGCGGATGAGCCCATGTCGCCTGCGGAAATCGACCACTTGGTCAAGGTCCTGCGCGCACTTCCCCCCGAAAAGCAGCGTGAAGTCTTGATGGGGGTGTATGCCGCCGGGAGCAACCCTGGGCATGTGGTGGTTGCGGCAAAACCGGTGCGGCTCTCGCCGATCAACAAACCGGCGGACTTCGCCCTGTTGCCGACCGAACAGCAGAACCATTTATATGCACAGGGCGGCAGCAAAGCGGTTGAAGAGCAGTTCCAGGCCACGGGCATAAGGTCGGCCAATCAACAGGTTCCCGGCCTTCCCGCGGAGGTCGTTCGCAGCCAGACAGCCACGGAGATGGTGGGCTGGCTCTACACCCGCACTGGGGCGCCCAACTATTCGCAAATGGTCCTCAAGACCGGTGCCGGCAATTGCGACCAGATGGCCAAGGTGGCGGTGGATACGATCAACGCCAGTGGCGGCAATGCGCGGATCGCCCAGGTCAAGGGGCATACATTCGCCGTGGTCGGCGGGCCGCCCGGCCAGCCGCGCAGCAAAGGCTTCACGGGGCCGGAATGGGACGAGGCGTGGGTGGTCGACCCGTGGGCCGGCATTTCGTGCAAGGCCGCGGACTATCCGGCCCAATTCAAGGCGCGGATGCAGGAGTGGAGCCAGTCGGGCCGGCGCATCCTGATCAGCGACGGGGGCACGCCGCCGCGCTCGGTGTGGAGCGACCCCATGGAGCCACGCTGGATCCGCGCCACCGTCGATGGCGAGGCGCAGGTGTTTCAATAGGACTGCGTAACGCCGTGTGGCGTGGTGCTCCAAAGCATTACAGAAACACAATCTCGTAGGGTACGCGCATGCGCTCCAGCAGCACCGGGGGCAGCATCGGCGCCAGGCCGATCAAAGGGTCGCCGAGCAACTGGCTGGCGTAGGCATGGGCCGCGTGGCGTTTGCGCGCCACGCTCCAGGTGTCGAGGCGTATCTTGCGCGCGCACTGCCAGGGCATGCGCCCGGCTTCGCGGGCGGGCCAGTGCCAGGCCCAGATCGGCAGCTCCAGCAGGCGCGCGCCGGTCAGCGCGCAGGCGATGGCGGTGGCACGGCCGACGGCATCGTGGTCGTCATTGCCATCATTGCGCCAGGTGGTGAATACGACGTCACCGGGTTGCAGGTAGCGGGCGATAAATTGGCTCAAGAGCTGTTCGCGGCCCGCCAGGGCGTTGTCGCAAAAGCCCCCGCGAATCCACTTCAGGCTATGCATGGGCAAGCCGAGGCGGCGTAGGGCCTCGACACTCTCCTGGGGCCGGAACACGCTCAAGCGCTGCGCCGACCACTGGTTGGAGCCCGGATGGCTGGCGCTGCCGTCGGTGATCGAGATCAGTTTCAAGGGATAGTCGAGGGCGCTGAGCAGTTGCAGCAAACCGCCACAGGCCAGCACTTCGTCACCCGGATGCGGCGCCACCACCACCACTCGCGAGCCAGGAGGCACCAGTAGGGAAGGGCTGATGGTGGGGATTTGCGCCAATTGCGGTGCGCTGTTCCAGATTTGCGCCGGCGTGCGGCGAACGTCGTTCAAAGTGGCGGGATTGATCAATGTTACGTCCTTGTCCTGGTAATGCAGGTCGTGCCCCGTGGCCGGGTCGACTCTCCTTTTTGTCGCGCCGGCCTCATGGCCGGTGCGGCACGCTGGCATTCCGAATCCTAAGATTGCCGTGCTTGAGTATTGTTCATCACCCGGATTTCGCCGGGCAAAGTTGTAAGTTTTTCAAGATGGCAACATCAAGCCTTTCAAATAGTCGCCAAAGCCTCCCTGTGCGCGGCAGTCCAAGCGGGCACTGGTGATGACTTGTGGGGCATGGCTCCAGGCTATGGTTGCGCCGCAACGCTCCAGTTGGCGCACCAGTTGCACGTCCTCATGGCAGGCCAGGGGTTCAAACCCGCCAGCGCGCACGTAGGCGCCGGCGCTGACGCCGAGGTTGGCCCCATGAATGTGCCGGTGCCCGTCACTGGCCTGATAGGCCTGGTGGTAGCGGATCTGCGCCGCCTCGTCGAAACCGTCGCTCCAGGCATCGACTGTGACGGTGCCACAGACTGCATCCACCCCCAGGGCCAGTTGCGCCACCAGCCAATCGCCCGCCACGCGGCTGTCGGCATCGGTGCAGGAAATCCAGCGCGCGCCCTGGTTCAACAGATGCCGCGCACCGATTCCACGCACCTGGCCGACATTGCGTGCCGCAACGCTCAGGCTGTGTACCCCGAACGCCTCGGCAATGGCGGCGCTGCCATCGGTACAACTGTCGAGCACCACCAGTATCTGTACCTGCTCACCGAGCAGTCCCGGATGGCTGGCGGCGATCATCGCGGCTTTCAGGCACTCGGCCAGCAGCGCCTCTTCGTTATGCACCGGAATCAGAATGCCGATCATCGCAGCCCCTCAAGATGGGCGACCGAGGCGCTTTCGCGAGACCACAGGTCGAGTAGGAAATCACTGTCAGCCACCTGCGCCACGCGCGACATGCCCAGGCGTTGGTGCAGCAGTTGGTGGACCTGTTCGGCGGTTTGCGGGCAACCGTCGATGGGCGCTCGCCAGTGGCAGGCCAGGACCTGGCCATCCGGGCTGAGTGCGCCCAGGGCCTGATCGATCAGCACGCACAAATCGTCATGATCAAGGTAGTAGCACCACTCGCTGAGGACGATCAGTTCGAACGAGCCGTGCGGCCACTGTGCAGGCAATCGCAGCCGCTCGACCTGGGCGTGGCCAAACTCCTGCAGGCGCGCTTGCGCGAGGGCTACCGCCGCCGTAGCGGTATCGCAGCACAGCAGGCGCTCACAGCGCGTCGCCAGTTCGGCGCTCAATTCGCCATTGGCGCAGCCGGGTTCGAAAATCGAGGCGTAGCGCGGCCGGGTCAGCAGCGCCAGGGTCAAGGCGCGCTTGCGCTGCTCGTACCAGCGCTGGCGAAAGGCCCAGGGGTCGTCGTTGTCGACAAACAGCTGGTCGAAGTAAGCCGTGGCCACACTCATAGAAACACCACTTCAAAAGGTTGCAACAGCCGCTCCAGCACATGGGGCGGCAAGACGGGCGGCAGGTCGACCTGCGGGTCGCCTTCCAGTTGGCTGGTGAACGCGTGCAGGGCGTGGCGTTTGCGGGCCACGGCCGCGGGTGCCAGGGCAATCTTGTGCGCGCGGTGCCAGGGTACCCGTGAGTCCTCGGGGGTTGCCCAGTGCCAGGTCCACACCGGTAGCTCGATCAGGCGCGCGCCGACTGCCCGGGCCGCCTGGGCGCTGGCGCGGCCAACCGCTTCGTGGTCGCAATGGCCGTCTTCGCGCCAGGTGGTGAACACCACGTCTTCGGGTTGCAGGTGCTGCTGGATAAACGCCGTCAGCGCAGGTTCGCGCGCCTGCACCTGGCTGTCGGAAAAACCGCCGCGCAACCAGCTCAGGCGTTGCTGCGGCCAACCCAGGCGCTGCAGGGCCTCGGCCGACTCACGGGGACGAACCTCGCGCAGGCGTTGCCTTGGCCAACGGGTTGAACCCGGATGGCTGGCGCAACCGTCCGTGACTGAAACCAGCAGCAACTCGCGGTCCAACGCCGCCAAGCCTTGTAACAAACCGCCGCAGCCCAGCACTTCATCATCCGGATGGGGCGCGATGATCACCGCGCGGCAACCTTCAGGCACCAGTTGCGCCACGCTGATCAGAGGCAGGCCGGCGACACGGGCAGAGCCTTGCCAGGCGCGCAGGGGCGTGCCTTGGCCGACAATCGGGTTGGCTTTCATAGTTGCCATGTCCCGCCAGCTGCGCTCGACAGATGCTCGCCGAGCGCTGCCAGGTCCCGCTCGGCATGGCTTTGGCGCAAGTACACCGGCAGGTCTGCGATCAATTGCGCGAAGTGCCGGTCCTGGCAATAGGGCCCGGCTCCCATGGCCCTGCCGACGTGATGGATGACTTCGTTGGCCGCCGCTTCAATCACTGCCCGCGTCCGGCGCGCCAGCAACTGGGCGTTGGCCTGGGGTTGCTCGTCGATCTGCCGCGCAGCGCTGCGCAGCACCGTGGCGGCGGCGAACAAGGCCATGTCCACCGCACCCAGATGGGCCAGGGCATGGGGTTCTGCACGACGGTCACAGTGTTCGCGCAGGGCCTCGGCCAAGCGCTGCGCCGCGCCGTACCAGCAGGCGGCGATGCCAACCCCTCCTTGCCAGAACCCTGGGCGTTGCAGGTAATCCCCTGGCTCGCCCACGGCCAGCGCCACGGCATTCTCGAACCGCACTTCGACACTGGCGCACGCGCCCATGCCCACGGCTTGCCAGCCTTCACCGGTGACCTGGACACCCGGCTGGTCCATCGACACTGCAACCAACTGCTGGCGCGCCTGTTCATCCCAGGCAGTCAACAACCCGTGGCTGACCACCGCCGCCCCGGAGCACCAGGCCTTGCGCCCATGCAGCAGCCACTGCGAGCCCTCACGCCGAACCTGCACCCGTGCCGTCGGCGGCTCGGCGGCCCACATGCCCCAGGTGCTACCGGCAGGTGGGGCCGGGCTGTCGAGCTCGGCCATGATCGCCAGTGCATCGGTGTGCCCTTCAAACAGCTTGCACAGGCTCAGGTCGTGGCCGGCCACCTGGGCCAGTTCGCTGAAGCGCAGCAGCGTCTGCCCGCTACCGGGGCGCGGCAATTGGTCGAGGCCCGCATCCACCAGGGCCCTCAGGGTCTGGCCAAGGCCTTGGGTGTCGGCCAGTCCCTGGGGATTGCGTTGCAAAAACCCGTGTAGAGCCATTTCACACCTCTTGCTCATGTTGCAGTTCAAATAGCAGCAACGAGCGTCCGGTCACCGCATATTCGTGGTCAAAATCGAAACGTTCCTGGCCGCGTACGGCCGGTTGGTTGGTGTCGACCATGCAGGTCCAGAAGCCGCCATCCGGTACCCGGGGCAAGCGGAAATTCACCAGGTCGTGGTGCGCATTCACCACCAGCAACAAGGTGGCGTCGGACCCGGGCCGGCGGATCCCGGTTTCCTGGGCGCGCCCATCCATCAACATGCCCAGGCAGCGGCCCTGGCTGTCTTCCCACTGTTCGATGGTCATTTCGTTGCCGTCGGGAGCCAGCCAGGTCACGTCCTTGACCCCGATGTCTTCGTTGTAGTCACCCACCAGGAAGCGCCCGCGCCGCAGGATAGGGTAGGCCAGGCGCAGCTTGATCAGGCGCTTGACGAACTTGAGCAGGGATTTGCCATCTTCATCCAGCTCCCAGTTGACCCAGCCGATTTCGCTGTCCTGGCAGTAGGCATTGTTGTTGCCGTGCTGGGTGCGGGCGAACTCATCCCCGGCCACCAGCATTGGCGTGCCCTGGGCCAGCAACAGGGTGGCGAAGAAGTTGCGCATCTGGCGCAGGCGCAGCGCGTTGATCTCGGGGTCTTCGGTCGGGCCTTCGACGCCGTGGTTCCACGACAGGTTGTTATTGCTGCCGTCCTGATTGTTCTCGTCGTTGGCCTCGTTGTGCTTGTCGTTGTAGGACACCAGGTCGTGCAGGGTGAAACCGTCATGGGCGGTGATGAAATTCACCGAGCTGTAGGGCCGGCGCCCGCGCTGGTTGAACATCTCGCCGGAAGCGGTCATGCGCCCGGCAAAGTCGGCCAACTGGCCGTCATCGCCTTTCCAGAAGGCGCGCACGGTGTCGCGGAAACGGTCATTCCATTCCACCCAGCCCGGCGGGAAGTTGCCCACCTGATAACCGCCTGGGCCCACATCCCAAGGCTCGGCGATCATTTTTACCTGGCGCAGCACCGGGTCCTGGCGGCAGGCGACAAGGAAGCTGTGACGCTCATCAAAACCATCGTGATAACGCCCCAGAATGGTCGCCAGGTCAAAGCGGAAACCATCCACATGCATCTCCGTGGCCCAGTAGCGCAAGGAGTCGGTGACCATTTGCAGTACGCAAGGGTGGCTCAGGTCCAGGGTGTTGCCGGTGCCGGAATCGTTGATATAGAAGCGTTTGTCATCGGGCATCAACCGGTAGTAGGAGGCATTGTCGATGCCGCGCATCGACAGGGTCGGGCCCTGCTCGTTGCCTTCGGCGGTGTGGTTGTAGACCACATCGAGGATCACCTCCAGCTTGGCTTCGTGCAGGTGCGCGACCATTTCCTTGAACTCGGCGATCTTGCCGCTGGCCAGGTAGCGCGGGTCGGGGGCAAAGAAGGCGATGCTGTTGTAGCCCCAGTAGTTGGTCATGCCTTTTTGCAGCAGGTGCTGGTCATTGACGAAGGCGTGGATCGGCAGCAGTTCCACCGATGACACACCCAGTTGGCGGATGTGCTTGAGCACATCGTCGACCATCAACCCGGCGCAGGTGCCGCGCACCGCCTCGGGGACGGACGGATGGCGCATGCTGATGCCGCGCAGATGGGTTTCGTAGATGATCGTGCGGTCCCACGGCGTGCGTACCGGCTGGTCGTTGCCCCAGGTATGGGCCGGGTCGATGACTTTGCATTTGGGCACGAAGGGCGCGCTGTCGCGTTCATCGAAACTGAGGTCGGCATCCGGGTGGCCGATGGTGTAGCCAAACAGCGCTTCGGACCACTTGAGTTCGCCCACCAGCTGCTTGGCATAGGGGTCGATCAGCAATTTATGGTGGTTGAAGCGATGGCCATTGGCCGGGTCGTAGGCACCGTATACGCGGTAGCCATAAATCAGCCCCGGGTGGGCGTCGGGCAAGTAGCCGTGGAATGTCTCGTCGGTGTACTCCGGCAGCTCGATACGCTCCAGTTCGACTTCACCGGTATCGTCGAACAGGCACAGCTCGACCTTGGTGGCGTTGGCCGAGAACAGTGCGAAATTGACCCCCAGACCGTCCCAGGTCGCGCCAAGGGGGAAGGGCAGCCCTTCACGAATCCGCGATGGCTCGGTATCGGGTGTCTTGCTCATGGTGTTGCTCCTGCAAAGTTTTTCCGGGCCGAACGGGGCCGTGCTGACATCAGGTCAGATCAATAATCGAGCATTTTTTGTAGCAGCCGGGTGGCCGGGGATAGCGTCTCGGGTGGTGCTTGATGAAGACCTATCGCCGGCAAGCCGGCTCCTACAGGTGGGGTCAGCCGGCGGGTTTGCGTGGGGCTCGAGGCTTTTTCGCGGCGGCGGGTTTTTCCGCTGGCGGCTTGGCCTTGGCCTTGGCGCCGGCCTTGGGTTTACTAGGCGTCAGAGCCTCGGCTTCAGCCAACTTGCGGGCCATTTCCCAATGGCGGGCTTCCTGGCCTTCGGGCTTACCTTCGGACTCCCAGATCTGATACGCGAATTCACGAACGCGCTTGTCTTCGGTGCTCATCGCAATGCTCCTCACAGAAAATTTCAGCTTTCTTGATCGTCAGAATGGATAAAGACATTCACCGGGAGATCCCCCAGGGCAGCGCTGATCAGTAGCTCCTTGTTGGGTGTGACTGCGCCTGTTTGCAAAAGTCCCTTCCAATTTCGCAGCGTGGCGTCGAACGGTAATGTGATCCGGGTATCGCCCCAAACCTGCGCATCCACCCGGGGCTGGGCGCTGTTTTCAAGCAGGGCGTGGGTCCAGCGCGGTACCACCACCAACAGCCATTGCCCCTGGTACTCACGGCTGAAGGCGACAACCCGTTGGGCGTGCCGGCCCAGCACTTGCAGCGGTACATAGCGCCCCCTGGCAAACAGCAGCGGGTGGGCCTTGCGCAGGTTCAAGACCTGGGCAATCAACGCCTGCTTGAGGTGGCCGTCACGCCAGTGCTCAAGCAAGGCATCGGGTGTTGCCGCCAGTGCCTGTTGCCGGGCACTGAAATCCACCGCCCGGCGGTTGTCCGGGTCCACCAGGCTCAAGTCCCAGAATTCGTCGCCCTGGTACAGGTCTGGCACGCCTGGCACGGTGTTGCGCAGCAAGGATTGCGCCAGCCCGTTCAACGCGCCGGCAGGGGCGATGGCCTCGGCTGCCGCGTGTATCGCCGTGCGCAAGGTCAGACCGGCGGGGTCGAGCAGCAAGCGGCTGAGGAAGGCTTCGACACCTTGCTCATAAACATCGTTGGGGGCGCTCCAACTGCTGTGCAGCTTGGCTTCGCGCAGGGCCTTTTGTTGCCACTGCCAGAGGCGCTGCTGATAGTTGCCGGTGTTCTCAATGCCCAGGTCCAGGGGCCAACTGCCCAGCAGCACCTGATACAGGATCAGCTCATCGCCGGCCGAGGGGATGGCCGGATCGTCGCGCAGGGGCGCCGCCAGCCGGCGCCACTGCTGCACCTGCTCGGCATACCACGGTGCGCACTCGCTGAGCACCGCCAGGCGCGCGCGGCTGTCTTCGCCGCGCTTGTGATCGTGGGTGGCGGTAGCCAGCAGGTTATCGGGGAAGGTGTGCAGGCGCTGCTGGTTGGCGGCATGGAAGTCGGCCAGGGGCGCGCTGAACTGTTCGGTACTGAAGCCCACGTCATTGCGTGAGAGCAACACTGCCGAGCGGTAGAAGGCCGTGTCTTCCACCGCCTTGGCGGCTGCCGGCGAGGTCAGTTGCTGGAAGCGCACGCAGGCGTGCTTGAGGATCTTGCGCGGTTGCCCCACCGGGCGCTCGCGCCAGGGTTGCCCGCCGAGCCACTGTTGCAGGTAGTCGAGCACCGGCCAGTCAGCTTCGCTCAAGGTCCCACGGGCGCCGGCCAGGGCCTGTTGGAACACGCGCTCGTCCGCGGCGCTACGGCCACCTGCGCTGATATAGGTGCGGTACACCGGGAAATGCACGACCAGTTCCTGCAAGGCGCGGCGGATTGCACCCAGGGTCAGGTCGCGACTCATCACATCCGCGCGGGCCACTTGCAGCAGGGCCTGGGCCACGCTTTCAAAATCCCCGGCGAGGGAGCCGTTGAGGATTTGTTGCCGGGCCAGCCAGGCTTCCTCGATAAACGCCGAAGGCCGCTCGGTAGCCTCGCTCCAGAGCTGGGCCAAGGCCTCGAATCCCTGGGGATCGTGCTGCATCAGCGACACCTGGTTCATGAACTCGTAGCCGGTGGTGCCATCGACCCGCCAGTCTTCGCGCAGGGTTTCGCCGGCGCCGAGGATCTTCTCGACAAAAATCGGCAAGTGCCGGCTCGGCGACAACCCATCCACGCGCCGCCGCAACTTGCGGCAGTAGCCCCGTGGATCGGCCAGGCCGTCGATATGGTCGATGCGCAGGCCATCCACCAGGCCTTCGCTGATCAGCTGGAAAATCTTGCTGTGGGTGGCCTCGAATACGGTGGTCCGTTCCACCCGCAGGCCACCGAGCTCGTTGACGTCGAAAAAGCGCCGCCAGTTGATGTCATCCGCCGCCGTGCGCCAACTGGCCAGGCGATAGGCTTGCTGTTCCAGCAGTTGATGCAGGCGCAAAAAACCTTCGCGCTGGCGCCCGTCAAACCATTGCAGGGCGTGCTCGATGGCTGCCAGGGTCAGTGGGTCGCGGGCCTGTTGTGCCAGTTGCTGTTTAAGCTCGCCCGCCAGGGGCCAGGCATCGGCCTGATAGGCCAGGGCGCTGAAGCGGTCGGCCAGCGCTTTGAGCGGGGCATGGGCGCGCAGGATATCGCCGTAATCACTGGGGCAGATCGGGAAGCGGTGTTCGTAGTGCTCGACAAAAAAGCTGCCCTGGGCCGGGTCAAACCGCAGGGGCAGGTTGCCACTTTGCAAGGCTTCGCCGTAGTCGCTGCCAAGGAAGGGCATCAGCAGTTGGCCCTTGAGCAGCGGGTCCGGTGAATGCCACTGGATGTCGAAGAATTCGCTGTAGGGGCTCAGGCGCCCCCATTCCAGCAAGTCCAGCCACCAGGGGTTGTCGCTGCCGCCGACGGCCATATGGTTGGACACGATGTCCAGAATCAGGCCCATGCCGTGCGCGCGCAGGGCCGCTACCAGGCGACGCAAGGCGGGTTCGCCGCCCAGTTCCGGGTTGACGGTGGTCGGGTCGACCACATCGTAGCCATGCATCGAGCCGGCGCGGGCCTTGAGCAGGGGCGAAGCGTACAGGTGGCTGATGCCCAGGCTGGCGAAATACGGCACCAGCGGCACCGCATCATCCAGGGTAAAACCCTTGTGAAATTGCAGGCGTTGGGTGGCCCGGAGCAAGACGGCGCTCATCGGTCACGCTCCAGGGCCTGATTGCGCGCCACCGCCAGCAACTCCAGGCGGCGCGCGGCGTTTTCATCGTCGAGCAGCTGCGCGGCGTCCCCCGGCAGGCGTCGGCGCCAGTTGGGGTGGGTGTCGATGGTGCCGGGCAGGTTGGCCTGTTCCTCGACGCCCAGGGCATCCTCCAGAGGCAGCAGTACCAGGGGCGCACGGGTGTGACCGAGGTAGCGCACGCTGGCATCGAGTATGTGGTCAGTTTCGTTGCGCAGCTCATCGCGAAAGTTCTGCGGGTCTTGCACCAAGGCCTGGCGCAGTGACTCGCGCTCGCGCTGGCGGTGCTCGCTCCATTGCTCCACCGTGGGCACGTCGATCAGCCCCAGTTGCACATTCCAGTCGATATCGCGGCTGTGCCACCAACCATTGAGTGTCGGCAGGTCGTGAGTGCTGGTGGTGGCCAGGGCGTTGTCCGGCCAGTCGAGGATCGGCGTGAAGCGCCCGCCATGGTCCTGCTCGAACAACAGCACGCGCATGCCGAGCATGGCACGGGCGCTGAGTTTTTCCCGCAGGCCCTCGGGCACCGTGCCCAGGTCTTCGCCCAGCACAATCGCCTGGTGGCGGCTGGACTCCAAGGCCAGCAGGCGCAGCAGGTCGTCTACCGGGTAATACAGGTACGCGCCTTGTTTGGGTGAAGCATCCCGGGGGATGACCCACAGCCGTTGCAGGCCCATCACATGGTCGATCCGCAGGCCGCCGGCATGGGCGAAGTTGGCCCGCAGCATTTCGATAAATGCGCGAAAGCCGTTGCGCTTCAGGCCTTCAGGAGAAAACGCGGAGATGCCCCAGCCCTGGCCGGCACGGTTGAGGATATCCGGTGGCGCACCCACGGTCAGGTCGGCCAGCAACTCATCCTGACGGCTCCAGGCCTGGCTGCCGGCGCCATCGGCCCCCACGGCCAGGTCGGCAATCAGGCCGATGCCCATGCCACTGCCGCGGGCGGCCTGTTGGGCGCGCGCCAGGCAGCGGGCGATCAGCCATTGGTTGAAGGCATAGAAACCGATCGCTTCGCCCTGTTCGGCGGCGAATTGCGCCAGCGCAGCGCTGGCGGGGTCGCGCCAGTCCTCGGGCCATTGGCGCCAGTCGAGGCTTTCACCGTTGGCGGCGCGCGCGGCCTGCAAGGCTTCGAAGCGGCAGTGGTTTTCCAGGGCCTCGCCACCGGCCTCGCGAAAACTGAGAAAGTCCGCCTGCTGCGGGTGCTCGCCCTGGCGAAAGTCCTCGTACAGGGCGCGCAGCAGGCGTTGCTTGGCCTTGGCGGCGGCGGGCCAGTCGATCAGGCTTTGTTGTTCCAGTTCGTGCAGCTCGTCGGCCAGTCCCGTGGCCTCGATGGCGCTGTGCACGGCGCGTTCGCCGAGGATGCAACCGGGGGACGCATACAGGCTATTGAGAAACAGGCGGCTGGACGGCGAATAAGGGCTATAGCGCTCGGTATCGGCACTGAACATGGCATGCAGCGGGCTGATCGCCAGGGCGTCGACACCCCGCTCAGCGGCAGCGCGAGCCAGTTGTTCCAGGGCCTGGGTGTCGCCAAACCCACCGTCGCCGCTGCGGCGCAGGGCATACAACTGGGCACTCAGGCCCCAGGCGCGGGCAGGCTGGCTGTCCACCGCCTCGGCGACAGTGAAACAACGTTCAGGGGCCACGGCCAGGGTGAAGGATTGATCGGCGATCTGCACCCGGTGATAGCCCACGGGCAACACGCCAGGCAGGGTGGCCTGGGCATCCAGCGCAAGGTCCCGGGTACTGCCGTCCTCCAGATGAGCCTGGCACGGCGTACCCGGGGCGAAGTAGGCGGCCAGGTCCAGGCCTGCGCCCACGTCCACGGTCAACAGCGGCGCCAGGTGCCGATCCTGCTGCACGCGCTCCAGCTCTTGCAGGCTGGCGGCGATGGCGGCGTCGGTGTCGGCGGGGTGGCCAAGGCCATGGAGCACGGCACGCAGCGCGTCGGCGCTGACATGTTGCGGGCGGCCGTTGGCGTCGATCCAGTCCACCGCCAGGCCCGCACGGCTGGCGAGTATTTCCAATTGCGCTTCGCTCAAGAGTGCTCTCCAACAGATGATGAGGTGTCACCCGGCGCCAAGCTGACGCGGGCAGAGAAGGGCGTGAGTAACGCGGGGTCGTTGCTGGTGCTGAACAGTTGGCCGATAGCGGCCGGGGGCTGCAGGGTGGCCGGCCCCAGGTTGAGGTCGATCTGCAATACGCTGCCATTGCCCAGGCGCCAGCGTGCAGACACCGCGCCCTGGCCCAGGACCTGGGCGCCGAGGGCGGTGCTGCCGGGCAGGTGCGGCACGATATGCTGCTGGCGCAGGCCCAGCAGTTGCCGGTATAGCGCAGCAGGTGCCTGGGTAAACCGGGGTATGCAGCGTTCGAAAGTCTGTAGCGCGTTGGGGTCGGGAATCTGCGCGCGGCGCTGGGGATCACTGAAGGCGGCAAAATCAGCAAATTCGTTGCGCCGGCCTTCGCGCACCGCCTTGGCCAGCTCGCCGTGATGGTCGGTAAAGAACAGGAAGGGCTGCTCGGCGTTGACTTCATCCCCCATGAACAACAGCGGGATCATCGGTGACATCAATAGCAGCACGGTCGCTGCCTGCAACGCCTGGGGCGAACATAACTGGTGCAGGCGCTCGCCGAGCGCACGGTTGCCGATCTGGTCGTGATTCTGCAAAAACAGCACAAAGGCACTGGGGGGCAAATGCCCGCTGGGCTCGCCGCGTCGGGTACCGTGGCGCGTGGTCTGGCCTTGGTAGATAAACCCTTCGCCCAGGCAGCGGGCCAGCTTGGCGGTGGGGTCGTCGGCAAAATCGGCGTAGTAGGCGTCGGTCTCGCCGGTCAACAGCACATGCAAGGCGTTATGCCCGTCATCGTTCCATTGCGCATCGAAGCCTTGCTGCAACAGGCTGGCCTGATTGAATTCGTTTTCCAGGACCAGCCACACATGGCGCGCCGGGTCCACCTGCTCACGCACCCGTTGGGCCAGCTCTTTTAGGAACGAGGGGTCGTTGATGGCATGCACCGCATCCAGGCGCAGGCCATCGAAGCGGTATTCGAGGAGCCACATCAGGGCGTTGTCGATAAAGAAGTCGCGCACTTCGCGGCGGCCAAAGTCGATCCCGGCGCCCCAGGGGGTGTGGGTGTCTTCGTGGAAAAAGCCCTTGGCGTACTGGCCCAGGTAATTGCCGTCGGGGCCGAAGTGGTTGTAGACCACATCGAGGATCACCGCCAGGCCATGCTCGTGGGCACTGTCGATCAGCTGTTTCAACTGCTCCGGCGTGCCCAGGGACGCTTGCGGTGCATAGGGCAGTACCCCGTCGTAACCCCAATTGCGCTCGCCGGGATACTGCGCCAAGGGCATCAGTTCGATGGCGGTGACGCCCAGTTCCGCCAGGCGCGGCAAGTGCTGCTCCACCGCGGCGTAGCCCCCGAGTATCCCCACATGCAGCTCGTAGATCACCGCTTCATGCCAGGGCCGGCCTTGCCAGGCGCCGTGGCGCCAGGGGTAGGCCAGGGGGTCGACCACCACGCTGTCACCCTGCACACCTGCGTATTGGAGGCGCGAGGCCGGGTCCGGCACATCCAGCTCGCCATCGATGTTGTAGTGGTAGCGGGTGCCAGCCCCACAGCGCACGTAGGCGACAAACCAGCCCTCTGCCTGGGGCAGCATGGGCACCGACTGACCCTCGTGCAGCTCGACGCTGACATAAAACGCGTCAGGTGCCCATAGGGCGAAGCGGGTGTGTTGCGCATCCTGCATGATCGCGCCGTGGGGCCATGTTTCCAGAGTCCGTAACGGCATCTATCCTGACCTCTTTATACTTTCCCTGATTTTCCCAGCGCTTTCGCTACCAGTTGCTCGTAAAGTTCGGCATAGGGTTCCACCGCCTGGCACCAGTTGAACGGCGCGGCCATGGCCCGGCAGCGCATGGCGTTGAGCAGGCCTGGGAAGGCAAACACCTTGAAGGCACGGGCGAGGGCGGCTTCGTAGCTTTGTACGGTGGATTCGTCGAACAGAAAGCCGGTCACGCCGTCTTCAATAGTGTCTGCCAGGCCACCGGTATTGCGCGCCACCGGCAGCGAGCCGAACCGCTGGGCGTACATCTGGCTCAAGCCGCAGGGCTCGTAGCGCGAGGGCATCAACAAGAAGTCGCTGCCGGCAAACATGCGGCGCGCGTCGGTTTCGTTGAAGCCGATGCGTACACCGATGCGGCCGGGGAATCGCAGGGCCAGGGCGCGCATGGCCTGTTCTTCTTCCGGCTCTCCACGGCCGATAATGGCAATTTGCCCGCCGCTTTCCACGATAAACCCGGCGACGGCTTCGGTCAGGTCCAGGCCTTTCTGGTACACCAGGCGCGAGACCACGGCAAACAGGGGGCCGGTGGACTCGTCCAGGCCAAACAGCTTGCGCACATGGCTGGCGTTGACCGCCTTGCCTTGCCAGTCGCCGATATTGAATGGGTGATCCAGGTGCGGGTCGGTGGACGATTCCCAGCTTTCATCGATGCCGTTGGGGATACCACTGAGCAGGCCTTGCTGGGTCTTGCTGGCGAGAAAGCCATCCAGGCCGCAGCCGAACTCGGGCGTGGTGATTTCCCGGGCATAGGTGGCGCTGACCGTGGTGATGTGACTGGAATACGCCATGCCGGCCTTGAGAAACGACATCTTGCCGTAGAATTCCATGCCTTCTTGTTGCAAGGCATGTTCGGGAATCCCCAGTTCCGGGCACGAGGCCAGGCTGACCACACCCTGGTAGGCCAGGTTATGGATGGTAAACAGCGTAGGGGTGCGTGACCCACGCCAGTGCATGTACGCCGGGGCCAGGCCGGCTGGCCAGTCATGGGCGTGCACCAGGTCCGGGCACCAATGGATTTGCGCAAGGTTGGCGGCAATATCGGCGGCGGCCAGGCCCAGGCGGGCGAAGCGGATGTGGTTGTCGGGCCAGTCGCGACCATTGTTGGCGCCATAGGGCGTGCCTTCACGCTCGTACAGTTCGGGGCAGATCAGTACATAGATGACCAGGCCGTCCTTGAGGTCCATGCGCCCGATCTTGCACGGCGGCAGCGCGGCATGCCCGCCCAACTCGCCGATGATGTGGATCGGGTTGTCGCTGTCCAGCACCTGGCGGTAGCCCGGAATCAGCACCCGCACATCGTGCAGGTGGGCCATGGCACGGGGCAGGGCAGCGGACACATCGCCCAGGCCACCGGTTTTCACCAGGTCGGCCAGCTCCGAAGTCACAAACAGCACTTTCTTGCGATTGGGGTTTTGAGACGAGACCGGCCGCACTGCGCCGGGCAGGTCAACCAAGGCGGTTGGCCCATCGACCGGCTGACTGAAACGCTGTCCCTGAATTCCCGAAGCGGCACTGATCATTGTTCTCTCCCATGTGTTGGTCAGCCGAGAGCCTGGCGCCCTCAGCGAAAGTCAACCGCGTCCTGCGGTCACGCGCACTAGCACTGCACAGACTGGCAAGGCTTATGCCAATTGCACCGAACTGATAAAAAGATTGGATGGGCGGACGTCCGGCTGGCGCCGGTAGCGTGCGTCCTACCTTAAACCTGACCTACGGCAGAGTTGGAAAGTTTCGATTTATTGCGGGGGCTTTTATTCTGATCGTGACCCATCGGTCATCAGTCTAGGACACAGCCCAGAGCCTGCAAGGCTTGTAGGATAATTTTGTAGGACAATTTTATTTTTCAGGCAGGCGCCTCCCTTGCAGGAGCCGGCTTGCCGGTGATGGCGACCTTGGGGAGTGCGTCGCTGCTGAGGGCTTCATCGCCGGCAAGCCGGCTCCTACGGGGGGGATCGCCTCTTGATGGGGCATCGGGGTTGGGCTGCTCGATAGTGGTGCGGGATGCTACTTAAAGTGATTTGTTAAGAGCTAATATCCATATAAATCAATATCTTGATTGATATATATGAAGCTATTTATCATGTCAGGCTGCGCAAGACCCGCCCACTGGCCCACGCCTGGATATCCTCGATCATCTGCCCATAGAACTGCCGGTAGTTGTGCGCGCTGACATAACCCACATGGGGGGTGGCCAACACGTTGGGCAGATGGCGAAACGGGTGGTCGACCGGCAAGGGCTCCTGCTCGAACACATCCAGTGCCGCGCCCGCCAGCCGCCCATCGCGCAGCGCCTCGATCAGGGCCGCCTCATCGACGATCGGCCCGCGCGCCGTGTTCACCAGGCGCGCGCCGGGTTTCATCCAGCCCAGGGCCTGGGCATCCACCATGCCGCGGCTGCGCTCGCTGAGTACCAGGTGAATCGACAGCACGTCGGCCTGTTCGAACAGTTCGCGCTTGCTGACCCAGGTCACGCCTACAGCGGCGGCGCGTTGCGCAGTGAGGTTTTCACTCCAGGCGATCACGCGCATGCCAAACACCTGGCCAAACTGCGCGACACGCTGGCCGATACTGCCCAGCCCGAGGATACCCAGGGTCTGGCCATGCAGATCACCGCCCAGCCCTTGCTGCCACTGGCCGGCACGCAAGGAGCTCGCTTCGGCCAGCAGATTGCGGGTGGAGGCCATGATCAGGGCCCAGGTCAGCTCCGGTGCCGCGTGTTTGTAGCTGTCGGTGCCCCACACCTGGATACCCAGGGCCTTGGCGGCGCCAAGGTCGATGGCGGCATTGCGCATGCCGCCGGTGACCAGCAACTTGAGCCCCGGCAGCCCTTGCAGCAGCGCCTGGTCAAACACTGTGCGCTCGCGCATCACGCAAATCACCGCAAAACCCTGCAAGCGTGCGATCAAGGTGGCGGTGTCGGCAGGGTAATCGTGAAGGAAATGCACTTGGCCGATCGCCTCCAGGGCGGACCAGTCCACCACCTCGCGGGCCACATCTTGCCAATCATCAATGACTGCGATCTGAACTGACATGCACGGTGCCTCGCTTAGTGGGAATTAGAGCGCCTTGAGCCCTTGCAGCAGCGCCTGGTGGAAGCGCGCGGGTTCTTCCATTTGTGGTGCGTGGCCCAGGCCCGGGAACTCCACCAGGGTCGAGTGGGGAATGAGCTTGGCCACTTGCTTGCCCAATTCGTTGTACCGGCCGATCTTGGCCTTGACCTCGGGCGGCGCGCTATCACTGCCGATGGCGGTGATATCGGACGTACCGATCAGTAGCAGGGTCGGGACCTGCAGGTCCTTGAACTCGTAGTACACCGGCTGGGTGAAGATCATGTCGTAAATCAACGCCGAATTCCACGCCACCCGCTTATGGCCCGGGCCCTGGTTCAGGCCGACGAGCATGTCCACCCAACGCTCGTATTCAGGCTTCCAGCGCCCGTCGTAGTAGGTCTTGCGCTCGTACTCGCGCACGCCGTCGGCGCTCAGTTTCAGTTCGCGCTCATACCATTGGTCGACGCTGCGATAGGGCACGCCCAACGCTTTCCAGTCTTCCAGGCCGATCGGGTTGACCAGCGCCAGTTGCTCGGTCTGTGTGGGGTAAAGCAGGGCATAGCGGGTAGCCAGCATGCCACCGGTGGAATGGCCGACCAGGGTCGCCTTGGGAATGCCGAGTTTTTGCAGGAGTTGATGGGTGTTAATTGCCAACTGCTGGAAGCTGTACTGGTAGTGCTCAGGCTTGGTGGAGGTGCAGAAGCCGATCTGGTCCGGTGCGATCACCCGGTAGCCGGCCTCGCTCAGGGCCTTGATCGACGCCTCCCAGGTCGCGCCGCAGAAGTTCTTGCCATGCATCAACACCACGCTGCGGCCATTGGCGGGGCCTTTGGCCGGCACGTCCATATAGCCCATTTGCACTGCTTGGCCCTGGGACTGGAAATCGAAATGTTCGACCGGGTAGGGGTATTGGAAACCTTGCAACTGCGGGCCGTAGCTTGGGTTTTGCGTGGCTGCCAAGGCAGGGAGGGCGCAGGTGGCCAGCAGGCCGGCAAGGAGAAACGAACGTGTCAGCGGCATGGGAAAGCTCCAGGGACGATGCTCCCGGATGCTGTGGCGGGGGGATTAAGCGGGGATTAACCCGCCGCCGCAGGCCCAGTGCAGCAACGCACATTGCTTACATCCAATGCAACGTAAGCATTGCCACCACCGCATACCGGGCCGCCTTGGCCAGGCTGACGATCAGCACAAAACGCCACAGCGGCTCCTTCATCACCCCGGCCACCAGGGTCAGCGGGTCGCCGATGATCGGCACCCAACTGAGCAGCAGTGACCAATGCCCCCAGCGGCGATAATGGCCGCGGGACTTTTCCAACTGCGCGGCGCTTAGTGGGAACCAGCGTCGATCCTTGAATAGCTCGACCGAGCGGCCCAGCAGCCAGTTGACCAGCGAACCCAGGACGTTGCCCAGGGTCGCGATCCCGAGCAGCAACCACACCGCGTAGTTGCCGTTGAGCAGCAGCGCGACCAGTACCGCTTCCGATTGCAGTGGTAACAGCGTAGCCGCGCCAAAGGCGCTGAAAAACAGCCCGGCATACCCCGCGAGCATTGATCAGTGGGCCGGGTATTGGGCTACCACTACATCTTTGCCTTCGCGGGTCAGGCCGATGACTTGATAGGCGTCGCTCATACCATCCATTTCCATGCCCGGCGAGCCCATGGGCATGCCTGGGGCGGCGATGCCCAGCAAGTCGTCACGTTTGCGCAGGGCCAGCACCTGATCAGCAGGCACGTGGCCTTCGACGAATTTGCCGTCGATCACGGCGGTATGGCAGGACGCCAGGCGAGGCGCCACGCCCAGGCGCTGCTTGACCGAACTCATGTCCGCTTCCACATGGTCGTTGACCTTGAATCCGTTGCTTTCAAGGTGGCTGATCCATTTCTTGCAGCAACCGCAGTTGGCATCGCGGTGCACGTCAATCGGGATCAGTTCGGCGGCCTGGGCCAGGGTGGTCATGAACAGGGCGGACAGCAAAGTCAGGCGCAGGGTGGTTTTCATAGACAGGTCCCATCGGTTACGGAGTGCGCAAAGAGGGCGCATTGTCCGCGCTTTTGCGAATCAGGTGAGGTGGTTATGTTTCGAAATTATACGGACACGCGACAACCCCGCAGCTTAAGGTGCGCAGCTGTCAGCCAACTGAGGCAAAGATGACAATTTTGTCAGTTCAGGACGATTCCAGGCGCTGCTTGAGCTGGTCCATGGCCTGCTCCGACAGCTCTACCATGCGCGTTTGCAAGGTGCGCAGCTGCAGTTCGGTCTCATAGCTCAGCACCCGGGTGAACAAAGTGCCGCTACCTTGAGGCTGGAGTAAGTAATGAATGCTGCCATCGACCGCAAGGGAGGTGAACACGGTCTTGAATTCCCGGGGCGGCACGGCGATTTGCACCCGGTAGCTCATGGGTACACGTACCCCCAGTAGGTCGATCGTCTCGGTGAAGCGCTGACCGGCAGGCAGTGAACCGCTGGTGCCGGTGTCCGCGCCCAGGGACGTGGGATGCCATTCATGCCAGCGATCCGGCTGGGTCACGTAGTCGTAGACGGCTTCGATAGGGGCTTGGATGTAGCGTTCCTGGCTGATTCGCTCGACGCGGAGCGGGTGCTCGACTGCATTCATGACACACCTCCTGTGTGGCTAGGAACTGTCAGAATAGTCGCACTCCCGTACAACGCACGGGAGTCTTCAGGCTTTTTCGACGGGTTCGCAGCAAGGCCTATAGCTGATAGTTCTTCAGCTCCCGAGCAATCACCAGGCGCTGGATCTCACTGGTGCCCTCATAAATCTGCGTAATCCGCGCATCCCGGTAGTAACGCTCCACCGGGTAGTCTTCCAGGTAGCCATAGCCGCCATGGATCTGCATCGCAGATGAGCAGACCTTCTCGGCCATTTCCGACGCGAATAGCTTGGCCTGGGAGGCTTCGGACAGGCACGGCTTGCCGGCACTGCGCAAACGCGCGGCATGCAGGATCAGCAGCCGTGCGGCATTGAGGCGGGTCTGCATGTCAGCCAGCAGGTTGGCCACGCTCTGGTGCTCGATGATGGCCTTGTCGAACTGCACCCGGTCACGGGCGTAGGCCAATGCGGCTTCAAAGGCTGCACGGGCGATGCCCAGGGCCTGGGCGGCGATGCCGATGCGTCCACCTTCGAGGTTGGACAGGGCAATGGCCAGGCCCTTGCCGCGCTCGCCGAGCAGGTTGGCCTCGGGCACGCTGCACTGGCTGAGGGTTACCGCGCAGGTGTCCGAGGCACGGATGCCCATCTTGTGTTCGGTACGGTCCACGGTGAAGCCTGGGGTAGCGGTGGGCACCAGGAACGCCGAAATGCCTTTCTTGCCCAGCTCCGGGTCGGTCACGGCAAACACAATCGCCAGCTTGGCGCGCTTGCCGTTGCTAACGAACTGTTTGGCGCCGTTGATCACCCACTGGCCATCGCGCAGTTCGGCGCGAGTGCGCAGGTTGTGGGCTTCGGAGCCGGCCTGGGGTTCGGTCAGGCAGAAACAACCGATGGCCTGGCCGCTGGCCAGCTCGGCCAACCAAGTCTCTTTTTGCGCAGGTGTGCCGTAGTTGAGGATTGGGCCGCAACCCACTGAATTATGGATACTCATCAGTGCGCCTACCGCGCCGTCACCCGCAGAAATCTCCTCGACGGCCAGGGCATAGGCCACGTAGTCCACATAAGTGCCGCCCCATTCTTCCGGCACCACCATGCCCAACAGTCCCAGTTCGCCCATCTTGGCTACCAGGCCGTCGTCGATCCAGCCGGCTTTTTCCCAGGCCTGGGCATGGGGGGCGATTTCGCCACGGGCAAAGTCGCGCGCCATGTCGCGGATCATGACTTGTTCTTCTGTAAATTCAATATCTTGCATGAGTTAGTTCCCGCTCTTCGCGAAGTCTTGGAAGAAGCTGTCAACATGGCGCTGGTCCAGTGCCGCCAACGTTGGCGGGTTCCAGCGCGGGGCTTTGTCCTTGTCGATCAACAATGCGCGTACGCCTTCGATCAGGTCGCCACGGGCGAACCACTGGCGGTCGAGGTGCAGTTCCAGGGCAAAGCAATCTTCCAGCGCCAGGTGCCGTCCACGCCGCAGCATCTGCAGGGTCACCGCCATGGCCAATGGCGAGCGGGTGTGCATCAGTTGCGCTGTGCTCACGGCCCATTCATGGCTGTCGGCAACGGTCACTTGTTGCAGCTGTTCGACAATGCTCGGTACGTCGGGCTGGGCAAAGAAGTGGTCGATGGCCGGGCGCAGGGCCGCCAGCGGCGCATCCGGCAATTGTTGCACGGCGAGCTTGGCCAGCAGGCCTTGCAGATCCTTGAGTGGCGAGTCGCGCCATTGCAGGTGGTCGAGTTTGTGGTCCAGCTCCGCCAGCCTGGCGCTGTCCAGGTACCAATCAGCCAGCCCGCAATACAAAGCGTCGGCGGCGCGGATCTGCACCCCGGTCACGCCCAGGTAAATCCCCAGTTCGCCGGGAATGCGCGGCAGGAAGTAGCTGCCGCCCACATCCGGGAAATAACCGATGGCCACTTCCGGCATGGCCAGGCGGCTGCGCTCGGTGACTACCCGCAAGTCGGCACCCTGGACCAGGCCCATGCCGCCGCCCAGGACAAAGCCGTCCATCAGGGCGAGGATCGGCTTGCGGTAGTGATGGATGGCCAGGTCGAGGGCATATTCCTCGACGAAGAAGTCTTCGTGCAGGGTGTCGCCGCTCTTGAAGCTGTCGTACAGCGAGCGGATATCGCCACCGGCGCAGAAGGCCTTTTCACCGGCGCCGCGCAACACCACGGCGTGCACCTCGGGCGCATCGGCCCAGACGCGCAAATGCGCCGAGAGGCTGCGGACCATGTCCAGGGTGATGGCGTTGAGGCCGGCGGGGCGGTTGAGGGTCAGGTGGCCGATGTGGTTGCGTACTTCGGCCAGGACGCTGTCCTGGGAGGACTCGGTGCTGCGTGTCGCCTGGGACTGAGCCTGAGCAGTCATCTGTAACTCCCTGCTTTTATTGTTCTTTATCAAAGTGTTCGCGGGCGAACCATCTCCGGATCGTACCAGTGCAAATTTGCCCAGTACAAGCCGGAATCCTGCAGGTCATCTTTGCATTTATGCAGCGAGGCATTCGATAAAAAACTGGGCAGGCTTGGCTAGACCCGGCTGGCCAGCACCTGGCTGATACTGCGGCGGCGGGCATGGTCTTCGGCGATATGGATCAGTTCCTCCAGTTCGCTGGGGGTAACGTCAAAAAACTGCTCCATTTGCGCCAACGCTTGTTCCAGGTCTGCGGCGGTGATTTTTGCATCCACCTCTGGGGACGGCGTCGGCACCACCACTGGGGTTTCAGCCGGGCCCTTGGGGTAACGGGTGCGGGTCAGGTTGTTGTAGGCCAGGGCCGACAGCAGCAAGGTGCCAGCGCCGAGCATGACCGGGCCGACTTCCTGCCAGCCCAGGGCGATGGTGGCCGGGTCGGCCAGCACCAGGGTCATGGCCAATCCACCGGAAGGCGGGTGCAGGCAACGCAGCCAGCACATCAGGATCAACGCCATGCCCGCCGCGAGGCAGGCGCTGCCCAGGGTCCGGCCCAAGACGCGGGCCACCAGCAAGGCCACCACACTGGCGCATAGATAGCTGCCAATAATCGACCATGGCTGGGCGAGGGCCCCCGATGACACCGCAAACAACAGCACGGCGGAGGCGCCCAGCGGGCCCAGCAGGTGCATGGCCACTTCCAGGCCATACACCTGGGCACAGAGCCATACGGTAAACAGGGTGCCCAGGGCCATGCCGATGGCGGCACGACTCCATTCGGCGGGACGGGTATTGATGGCAGCGGGGAACCAGCGAGCGAGCATTGCGGGGCAGTCCGATCTTGAAAGGCAAAAAAAGGGCTTTGCGGTTTCCCGTAAAGCCCTTCGAAAGTTCCAACATTTGGGGGAGGAACCGGCGCAGTGTGCCGATCAATCAACACTGGCGCCAATGCATATTAATGCAGGTTAAGTGCAGTAATTTTGCATCAAGCCCACCGGGGCCCTGAGCAGACCTTGCCCAGGACACGCTCGTGGTTCTCGGCATTGATCAGCGATTTGTGCACGCTTTCCCGCAACTGTGGGTCGCTGGCCAACGGCCCCTTGAGTGCGACCAGGGCGTCGCGCAGTTCCATCAGGCGGTCGAGGGTGGGCAGCGGGATATAGCCGACGTGTACAGGCTCGGCAGCAACAGGCAATTGCTCGTCAGGCACGGCAGCGGTCCTCTGAGGGCAGTAACGATGTGGCGCGAATGGTGGCGCAAATGTAAAACGAGTTTACCGGTGGGGTCAGAGAGCCGGTAGGGGAACCGCTACCGGCATTTACGGATACAAACGTAGGAGCTTTCTTGATGACTCACACTCAAGGCGCAAGCGGCTCCAGATGCAGCAGCACATAGGGGTTTTTATCGAACTGCCCGACAAGCACCGGCGTTAATCCGCGCCAGCGCGGCTCCTCCAGGCCATCGAATTGCGCCTTGTCCATCACCAGCCACGCCGGCGCCGGCAGCGCTGCGAGGTCGGCAGGTGCCTGGGTGAACAGCGGCACCCGGTCACACTCCACATTGACCATGAATTTGATGGCCTTGGCGTCTTTGCCCAGGCCATGCAACACCAGCGGCGCGGGGTCCTGGCGAATCAGCGCCTGCGCCTCGCGGGCAAAGGTGCGGGTGTCATACAGGCGGCGTTCCAGGGGTTCGACCACCAGGATGTACACGCTCCACACCGCCAGCACCGCGCAAAACGCCGGCCCCACAGGGCGCCAGCGCCACTTCACAAGCATCGCGACGGCAACGACCTGCAAGCCGATCAACAGGCCCAGCGCGCCCTGGAAATGCTCCACCTGCGCGCCAAAACGATGCCGGGCCACCAGCAGCGCGCCGACCAGTAAACCCGGAGCCAGTGCCCATAACCCCAGCATCAAGCGCCGTAGCCCCTTGAACAGGCGCCCATCCGCCCGATGAAACGGATACGCGGCGATGATCGCCACCATGGGCATCATCGGTAACACATAGCGGGCTTTCTTCGCCTCGGGGATCGACAGGCCCAGCATCACGATCAACCCCGCTGCGATGCATCCCAGCAGCAATTGCCAGCCGCTATCGGACGCGCGCCGGCCTCTTTGCAGCACCGCCAGCAGCGCCAACAGGGCCAGCGGGTACGCCGGGGCGTAGTTGCCCAGGGAACTGCTGAAGTAATACAGCACGCTGCTGGAGCCTTCGCGGCCGTCCATGCGTCCGAGGAACTGCATGCGGATCACGTCCTGCATAAAGGCCTCGCCGCCACTGAGCTTGGCCAGCAACAGCAGCAAGCCCACGCACGCCACCAGCAACGCCAGGGCCAGCAGGCCGAAGCTGAACAACGGCCGCCATTGGCGGTTGAGCAGGTAATAGGCGAACAACACCCCAGTGGGGATCACCAGGCCGATGGGCCCGCGAATGGCAAACCCCAGCAGCAACAGGAGCAACAGCCACGGCAGGCGCCGGGGGCTGGCGAAATGATCATGGGCATAGCCCAGGTAAAACACCGCCAGGGTCACCGCCGCCAGCATCTGGTCCAGGGAAACCGAGCGGGTTTCGCTGATAAACGTGCTGCTGAGTAACAGCAACGCGATGCTCAGCAGCGCCCAACGCCGGGAGTAGGGCGCCGTCAGGCGGTAGACCAGGGCAACGATGACCGCCGCAGCGATGGCCGTCGGCAGCCACGCACTAAGGCTGGTGACGCGCCCCAGGGGCAGCGACAACAGCCAGGTCAGCAGGGTCGAGGTCGAGAGGTAATCGGCATATGGCTGGCCATAGGTGGTGGGGAAAAACCCCGGCCCGTGGCGCAGCATTTCCTGGGCGAACAGCACGAAGCGCGAGTCGAAACCGATAATTGCCTGGTCCCAGTTACCGGCGACAAACAGCAACAGGGCCAGCAGCCCGACGCCCCAGGACTGGCGGCGCAAGACAGGCGCGAGCAGCGTGTCCACGCCTCAGGCCTCCAGCAACCGCGGCACCCACTGTTGCTGGGGGATCGGCAACTCGCAGGACTGCCCACGGCCCATGGGGAAGTAGTCAAAGCCCTTGCGCGCCAGGCGCTCGGCGTCATACAGGTTGCGCCCGTCAAAGATCACCGGCGCCTTGAGGCGCGCGTGCAGCAGGTCGAAATCCGGTGCCTTGAACTGCTGCCACTCGGTGCAGACGATCAAGGCGTCGGCGCCCCCCAGGGTCGATTCCGGGGTGCCCATCAGCATCAGGCGCGGGTCATCGCCGTAGAGCTTCTGGGTTTCCTGCATGGCCTCGGGGTCGAAGGCCCGTACGTTGGCCCCGGCGGCCCAGAGCGACTCCATCAGTACCCGGCTCGGCGCGTCGCGCATGTCGTCGGTGTTGGGCTTGAACGCCAGGCCCCACAAGGCAAACGTCTTGCCGCGTAACTCGCCCTTGTAGAACGCCCGGATACGCTCGAACAGTTTGCTTTTCTGGCGCTGGTTGATGGCTTCCACCGCTTCCAGCAGGTCGCTGGAGCAGTTGGCTTGGCGGGCACTGTGGATCAGCGCGCGCATGTCCTTGGGAAAGCACGAGCCGCCGTAGCCGCAACCAGGGTAGATAAAGTGGTAGCCGATCCGCGAATCGGCACCGATGCCCAGGCGCACCGACTCGATATCGGCCCCCAGGTGCTCGGCCAGTTCGGCGATCTGGTTGATAAAGCTGATCTTGGTGGCCAGCATGCAGTTGGCGGCGTACTTGGTCAGCTCGGCGCTGCGCACGTCCATGAAGATGATGCGGTCGTGGTTGCGGTTGAACGGCGCGTACAGGTCACGCATCACCTCGCGCACTTCTTCGCGCTCGCAGCCGATGATGATCCGGTCGGGGCGCCGGCAGTCAGCCACGGCAGAGCCTTCCTTGAGGAATTCCGGGTTGGAGACGATATCGAACACCAGGCTGCGCCCAGCCAGGGCCTTGTCGATATGGGCCCGCAGGGTGTCGCCGGTGCCCACCGGGACCGTGGACTTCTCCACCAGGATCACCGGCTCGACACGATGCCGGGCCACCGCATCACCCACCGACAGCACGTACTTCAAGTCTGCCGAGCCGTCCTCGTCCGAGGGCGTGCCGACCGCGATAAACAACACTTCGCCATGCTCGACCGCGAGTTTTTCCTGGCTGGTAAAGGTCAATCGGCCGTTTTCCAGGTTTTCCCGGACCAGGCTGGCAAGCCCCGGCTCGAAAATGCTCACATGGCCCTGTTGCAGCAGACGCACCTTGTTTTCGTCAACGTCCATGCAGATCACATCGTGACCGACCTCGGCCAATACGGTGGCCTGTACCAGGCCAACGTAACCACTACCAAATACGCTGATTTTCATGGGGCATTCCTGGGGCTTGTATTGCCGATACGACGGGAGTTGATGGTCAAAACGCCGAGGATGACCAGTGCCACCCCCAAGGTCCGTGACAGGGAAAAGGGTTCGTTGAAGCCGGGCAGGCTGGCGGCCAGCAGGTACACCAGGACGTAGCTGATACTCAGCAACGAATAGGCGCGGCTCAGGGGCAGGTGCGCCAGCGCACCGAGCCAGCACAGCATCGACAGGGCGTAGGCCACGATGGCCAGGGCCACCACGCCCAAGGCCACGGGATCAACCATGGGCGCGGTGAGCCAGTCGGCGGGCAATGGCAGGCGTGTCATGCTCCAGCGCATGCCCAACTGGGCCGCGCTGACCAGCACCACGCTGGACAACGCCAGGGTGAAACCGCGCAACCGGCTCATACCTGGCCTCCCAGCAGCAGCACGCCGCCCATCACCAGGGCCACGCCGACCCAGTGGCGGCGGTCTACCGGCTCATGGAACACAAAGCGCGCCACCAGGGTGATCAGTACAAAATTCAGGCTGAGCATCGGGTAGGCAATTCCCACTTCCAGGCGTTGCAGCACCAGCAGCCACACCAGCAGGCCCAGGCCCAGGCACAGCAGGGCCGACCAGAGCCAGGGCGAGCGCAGTTTCAACGCCCAGCCCGCCGGCTGGCCACGCCAGCCTTCCACGGCATACTTTTGCGCGATCTGGCCCATGCAAGTCAGCAGGCACGCGGCCAGGAGCAGCAGCAGACTGATCAAGGCGCCACCTGCGGGAACACCAGGATCACCATGTTGCCTTGCTCGTAGCGCTGTCCATCGCTGGGCAGCAACTCGACTTCATGCACTTCACTCTCGCCCTTGACGCGCATCACCACGCCCACCGAGCCCTGTTTGCGGGCCTCGGTCATCCATTGCTGGACTTGTGTGGTGTCGACCCGGCGCGCGGCGCTGTCAGGGTAGGCCAGGCCGTATTTGACTTCGCCCAGGGTGTCGTACAGCGTCACATCCGGGCGCTTGAGCCGCCACGCCAGGGCGGCCGCTGCGCCCAGGTCGTTGCTCAGCAAACGATTGGTACCTGCCAGTTCCTGGGCGTGATCAATAATGAATTGGTCCGGGGTCTTGTTATTCACCACCGAGTGCGGCAACGCCGCAGGCACCAGGGCCACCAGCAACCAACTGCCCAGGGCCGGCGCCGCCCACAGGCGCAGCGGGCGCGCCGCCTGTAGCAGATTGACGATAATCCAGCCCAGCAACACGATAAACACCAGCACCAGGCTCGACAGTTCCTGCTGGTGGGCATAGATCGGCTTTTTCAGCTGGAAATACACAATTGCCAGCAGGCCCAGCACCCCGAGGATCAGGTTGAGCCAGCCATTGACTTGCAACACCCGGCCACGGGCCTGCGCCAGTTTGTCGGCCAGGGTATGGCCCATCAGCAATGCCAAAGGCAGCAGGCACGGCAAGATGTAAGCCGGCAGCTTGCCCTTGCTCAGGCTGAAAAACGCCAGGGGCATCAGCAACCACAACAACAGGAAGCCAGTGGTGTGCGCACGTTTTTCCTGCCACGCCTGTTTCAGGGTGGAGGGCAACAGGGCCAGCCATGGCAGGCTGAATGCGGCCAGCAACGGCAGGTAGTACCACCAGGCTTCTTCGTGCTGGGCATCTTCACCGGCAAAGCGCTGAATGTGTTCGTGCCAGAAAAAGAAGTTCCAGTAGTCGGGCTCCTGGGCATGCACCATCAGCGCCCAGGGCAGGCTGACCACAATCGCCACAGCCACCGCCACCAGGCCGTAGGCCAGCAGCTCACGCAAGCGCTTTTGCCAGATCATGTAGGGCAGGGCGATCAATACCGGCAGCAGCCAGGCCAAAAAGCCCTTGGTCATGAAGCCCATGGCGCAGGCAAACCCCAACAGGGCCCAGGCGCCTAGGCGCGCCCGCCGGCTGTGGCTGTCGATGCACAGCCACAAGGCCACGCCGCTGAGGTTGACCCAGAAGCTGAACTGCGGGTCGAGGTTGGCGTAGCCCCCCGACATCGCCACGCTGACAAAACTCATGTACAGCACGCTGCTGACTAGGCTCTTGCGTGGATCGTTCCACAGGCGCCGGGCCATGAAGTACACCAAAAGGATGCTCAAGCCCGTGGCCAGCGCAGAGGCCACGCGTACGCCGAACAGGTTTTGCCCGAACAGGGCCTGGCCGAGGGCGATCATCCAGTAACCGGCCGCCGGTTTTTCGAAATAGCGGATGCCCATGAAGTGCGGCGACGCCCATTTGCCGGTCAGCAGCATTTCCTGGCTGATCTGCGCGTAGCGGGTTTCGTCCGGGATCCATAGGCCATGGGTGACCATCGGCAGCAGGTAACACAGGCCGAAGGCCAGTAGGAGCAGGGGCAGGGCCCAACGTCGGATCATGCCTGTTGCACTCCCAGCCAGCCTTCGCGGCCACTGAGTACGCCGCGTGTCAGATGCGCCAGGGGCAAGCTCGCCGGATCGGCCGGCAACAGGTTGCCCAAGGGCTGGAATTGGATGCCGCGCTGCCCTGCCTGAGCGAGCAACTGGCGAAATTCATTAGCCATAAGAATCCCTTCGACTTCTGCGTGGATCGTATAGACGTTGAGTGTCGATTCGGTGAACCGATCAAGAATGAAGCCGTTGAAGTCCTTGGCCGCGACCTGGGGCCCGACCACTTCGTCGAAGGTCGGCAGGTCTACCGGGATCTGCGGCGTGCCGGCGCGGCCATCGGCGAGGATCGGACGGAACAGGCCGGTGCCGCGACAATCGCTGTTGTAACGCAAGCCAAAGCCTTGCTTGGCCTGCACCACCCGCTCATCGGCACGCCAGCCGGCGGCAGCGGAACATTCCACCGGGGCGCCGAGAATATCGCCCAACGTGTCGAGCCCACGGCGTACCTGCTCCACCAACTGCGCATCGCTCCAGCGCCCGGCATTGGCCTGCCAGCCATGGTGATCCCAGGCATGCAGGCCTACTTCGTGCCCGGCGGCCTTGGCCTGGCGCATCAGGTGCCCCAGGTCGCGGCCAATCGGCTTGCCCGGCCAGGCAGTGCCGGCCAGCAGGATGTCCCAGCCGTACAGCCCGGCCGCGTTGGAGCGCAGCATCTTCCACAGGAACTGTGGGCGGATCAGGCGCCACAAATGCCGCCCCATATTGTCCGGGCCGACACTGAAGAAAAACGTCGCCTTGATCCCGGCCTCATCCAGCAACTCCAGCAACCGTGGCACGCCATCACGGGTGCCGCGGTAGGTGTCGACGTCGATGCGCAGACCTGCCTTCATTATTTGCCTGCTTCGCTGGACTGGGCGATTTCCAGCATCGCTTCACGCAGGAAGAAGTCCAGGGTGTTGCCAATGGTTTCGCTCATCTGCACGCTCGGCTCCCAGTCCAGCAGGCGCTTGGCGTTGGCAATGCTCGGCTTGCGGTGCGCCACGTCCTGATAGCCAGTGCCATAGAACGCCTTGCTTTCGACATCACGGAACCCGGCGAATGGCGGGAAGTTACCGCGCAACGGGTGGGCCTCGAACTGACGCAGCAGTTCTTCGCCCAACTGGCGGATGCTCGCTTCGTTGTCCGGGTTGCCGATGTTGATGATCTGGCCGTTGCACGCGTCGTTATCGTTGTCGATGATCCGCGCCAGGGCCTCGATGCCGTCGGCAATGTCGGTGAAGCAGCGTTTCTGCTCGCCACCGTCAAACAGGCGGATTGGCGTGCCTTCCACCAGGTTGAGGATCAACTGGGTGATCGCCCGGGAGCTGCCGATACGCGCCGAATCCAGGCGATCCAGACGCGGGCCCATCCAGTTGAAGGGGCGAAACAGGGTGAAATTCAGGCCTTTGGCGCCATAGGCCCAGATCACCCGGTCCAGCAGTTGCTTGGAGACCGAGTAGATCCAGCGCTGCTTGTTGATCGGCCCCACCACCAGGTTGGAGGTGTCTTCGTCGAAATTCTGGTCCTGGCACATGCCATAGACTTCAGAGGTCGACGGGAAAATCACGCGTTTGTTGTACTTGACGCAGTAGCGCACCAGCTTGAGGTTTTCTTCAAAATCCAGCTCGAACACACGCAACGGGTTGCGGGTGTATTCGATTGGCGTGGCGATGGCCACCAGCGGCAGGACCACGTCGCATTTCTTGATGTGGTACTCGATCCACTCGGAGTGAATGCTGATATCGCCTTCCACATAGTGGAAGTTGGGGTGGCTGCGCAGGCGTTCGATGGCGTCGGAGCCGATGTCCAGGCCGTAGACCTCGTAGCGATCATCGCGCAGCAGGCGCTCGGACAGGTGGTTGCCGATAAAGCCGTTGACCCCCAGGATCAGCACGCGGGTGCGCCGTGGTTTACCGCCCGACTCGGCGCCGCGCAGGATCGAGCCGTCCACCAGGCCCAGTTCATCGGCCAGGGCCGGGCCGGTCAGGTACAGGCCGTGGTCATTGCGCTGGCCAAAGTTGATGACCAGGGAGTCTTCACCGCAGGCAATGCGCAGCGGGTTGACGCTGATCACGCGCCCCGGCGCCTGGCCTTCATTGCCCTTGAGCACTTCGGCTTGCCACACGATCAGCTTGTGCTCGCCCACCGCACAGAACGCGCCGGGGTACGGTTGGGTCACGGCACGCACCAGGTTGAACAATTCTTCTGCGGGCTTGCTCCACACGAGCTTGCCGTCTGCCGGGGTGCGGCGGCCAAAGCAGGTGGCCTGGCTTTCGTCCTGGGCGGTTTCGCTCAACTTGCCCTGGGCCAGTTGCGGCAGCGCGTCACGCAGCAACTGGGTGGCGGCCTCGCGCAGCTTGGCGTGGAGTGTCAGGCCGGTGTCGCTGCGTTCGATCATGACTTTTTGCTGGGCGAGAATCGCGCCGGCATCGGCACGCTTGACCATGCGGTGCAGGGTCACGCCGGTTTCGGTTTCGCCATTGACCAGCACCCAGTTGGCCGGCGCGCGGCCACGGTACTTGGGCAGCAGCGAACCGTGCAGGTTGAATGCGCCCTGGCGCGCGGTGGCCAACAGCGCTTCGCCCAGCAGGTTGCGGTAGTAGAACGAGAAGATGAAGTCCGGGTTGAGCTTGGCCACACGCTCGACCCACAGCGGGTGGTTGGCGTCTTCCGGCGCGTGCACCGGGATGCCGTGGCGCGCGCACAGCTGGGCGACCGAGCCGTAGAAGGTGTTTTCCTTGGGATCATCGGCATGGGTGAACACGGCAGCAATCTGGTAGCCCGTGGCGAGCAGGGCTTCGATGCCTGCACAGCCAATGTCGTGGTACGCGAAGACAACAGCTTTTGAACTCATGACGAAACCTGACTGGAAGAGGAAGTGGACGATTGGGAAGAGGGCAGGCCATCAACGATGACCGCTGGCGCAGGGGCTGTCGGCTCGTTGCGCAGCACCTTTTCAATAAAGAAGCGTGGGCGGGCGCGCACATCGCTGTACATGCGCCCCAGGTATTCACCCAGCAGGCCCATGCCGATGAACTGCCCGCCAGTAAACACAAACAGCACGGCGAACAGCACGAACAGGCCATCGCCGGCCCAATCGGCACCAAAGGCCAGGCGCATGACGATCAGGGCAAAGGCAAACAACATACCCAGGGCCGCCAGGCTGAAACCGACGATGGACAGCAGGCGCAGGGGCGTGGTGGTCATGCACGTCAGCAGGTCGAACATCAGGCTGATCAGGCGCATGGCGCTGTATTTGGATTCGCCGTGTTCGCGCTCGGCGTGGTGCACCAGGATTTCCGTGGTATGGCGCGCAAAGCCGTTGGCCAGGATCGGGATAAAGGTGCTGCGCTCACGGCAGGCGAGCATGGCGTCGACGATGGTGCGCCGGTAGGCACGCAGCATGCAGCCGTAGTCGGTCATGGCCACGCCGGTCGAGCGCTGCACGGCCAGGTTGATCAGGCGCGAAGGCCAGCGGCGAAAGGCCGAGTCCTGGCGATTGTTGCGCACGGTCGCGACCACGTCGTAACCCAGGGCGGCTTGCTCGACCAGGCGTGGAATCTCTTCGGGCGGGTTTTGCAGGTCGGCATCGAGGGTAATCACCACCTCGCCCCGGCATTGTTCAAACCCGGCCATGATCGCGGCGTGCTGGCCGTAGTTGCGATTGAGGATCACCGCTACCACATGGCTGCCGGGCTCGCTTGCCGCGTCTTCCAGCAGTTGGGCGGAACTGTCGCGGCTGCCGTCGTCCACCAGGATGATTTCGTACGCATAGGCCAACTGCTCGCATGCCGCACGGGTACGGCGCAGCAGTTCGGGCAGGCTCTGTTCTTCGTTGTAGACCGGGATAACGATCGACACGCAATGAATAGGGTAGGGTTTCAAAGATTCATGACCTCGGGTTAGAGCAACTTTGAGCGTAGAGATGACAACAAACAGCGGATGAAAGTGCAGGCAGTTCAATAAAAAAGAGCCGCGTGCAGAGCCACCCTGAGTAAAGCCCATAACGGCCAAAGGTAAAGCATTATCAAGGAGTTAGTCAGCAAAACCCGGCTTTCCCCAAGTATTGCGGCCAAGATTAAGCGCAAATTTGTCCAGCGAATATGAAAGGCAGATGAAAAACTCGTTTATTTGGTGGGCAGACAGCTAGTGTTCAGCTAGACAATAAAGAACGCAGACAAACGATAACTGTTTACACGTAGTCCTAATCCGTAAGTGCTTTAGTGCGTATTCGCGCTGATTTAACCGGGTTGGCAATCCATGGCGATTGAACAATCTTCTCAGCAACACCCTGCAAGTGCCGGTAAAGTAGGCGGTCTCTTGCCAGGGTAGTCGGATGAATAGCGTGCAGTTTTTACGGGGCCAGTTAAGGCCGGTGTTGATAGTGATGTGGATGACCCTGGGGGCTGCCCAGACTGCGGGCGCTGCCGAGCAAGTGAGCCTGACGCCGCTGGCCCAGGTTCCGCCCGGGGTCGAGGTGCAGGGCAAGCAGGTGGCAGCGTATAGCTGGGATGACCGCCAGGGTCATAACCTGCTGGTACTGGCCGAGCAGGAAGCAGGCGAGCGCGATGACGACGGCACGCAATCGGCGTCGATCTATGCCGCGCAGTACCTGTTGGAGGGGGATCGCCCCAAGCGCCTGTGGATGCTGCATGACGATGTGCAGCGCTGCGAGTTCGACGCCGGCCTGCACTTCGATAACGCCGCGACCCGCGTCACCGACCTGCTGGGTGACGGTCTGAGCCAGGTGACCGTGGGCTATTCACGCACCTGCACCAGTGATGTCAGCCCCCGTGAGTTCAAGCTGATCATGCACATCGGCAAGGCGCACAAGTACGGGCTGCGTGGGGTCGACCGCTATGGCGCCAGTTGGTGGGACGAGGAGGCCGGCGCGCTGCGCGGTATGCCGCTGCCCACCGATTGCACGGTTGCCGCGCAGCAGGCCCTGGTCAGTCAATACCAGGAGCAGGGCACCGACCTGCCATTGCCAGGCTGCTACAACGACGAGCAAGACTTCGCCAAGGCGCCCGCCAAGCTGCTGGTTTTCATGCGCCAGCAGTGGTTTGCGCTGATGCAAAAACAGGACGCCGACTGGAGCCAGCAGCAGAGCCCGGCACCGGCCGAGGATGAGCCCTAGTTTGGTATGCGGCGCCGACCTGCGTTAGACTCGGCGCTCGCCAAACCAATAAATACCGAGATTAAACATAGGCTTAGTCTCGATATTTAATCTCAAGGCTGATCTATTTTGACTGAGATTTCCCGCAACCCCCTGACCCTTTATCTCGCGCGCCTGGCGCCCTCCAGCCAATTGACTATGCGCTACGTGCTGCAAGACGCCGCCGACCGCCTGGGTTTCGAAGAAATCAACCTGGAAGATATCGACTGGCATCTGTTGCAACCCGAACACGTGATGGCCCTGGTCGCCGTGTTACGTGAAGACGGGTACGCGCCCAACACCTCATCGCTGTATGTCAACGCCGTGCGCGGGGTGATGAACGAAGCCTGGCGCATCAGCCTGATCAGCCAGGAACACCTGCTGAAGATGCGCTCGGTCAAAGCCACCGCCGGCACGCGCCTGAGCCAGGGACGCAACCTGCGCCGCACCTTGATCCGCGAACTGATGGACGTCTGCGCTGCCGATCCAAGGCCCCAGGGCCTGCGGGATGCGGCAGTGATCGCAATCCTCTATGGCTCGGGGATGCGCAAGTCAGAGTCGGTCAACCTCGACCTGGCCCAGGTGAACTTTGCAGAGCGCAGCCTGCGGGTGATCGGCAAGGGCAACAAGGAACTGGTCAAGTACGCGCCAGCCTGGGCGTTTGCCAAGTTGCAGGCCTGGCTGGAATTTCGCCGCGAGCATCTAAAGGACGGGGAACAGGACGATAGCTTCCTGTTCAACCGCATCCGCCGTGGCAGCCACATCACCCGCGAACGCATTACCAAACATGCGATTTACTACATCGCCCGCCAACGCGGCGAGCAGGTGGGCGTGAAGATCATGCCCCATGATTTCCGGCGATCATTCATTACCCGGGTGATCGAGGAGCATGACTTGTCGATTGCGCAGAAACTGGCGCACCACACCAATATCCAGACCACCGCCAGCTACGACGTGCGCGATGACAACGAGCGGCGGCGGGCGATTGATCGATTTGATCTTTGATTTTTCAGACTCAGGAAGTAAGCATGACTACAAGCATTAATGATTTCTGGTGGGCGACCCTGCTTGCACTGAGCGGCTGGGGTGCGATCGCCTTTTTGATCGGGTGGCGGGTACGTTCCGGCAAGGTCTTTAAGGGCATCACGGCGGCGAAACAGAATATCTACCTGGGGTTGATTCTGGTGGTTGTTTCTATGGTCCCGCCTGGTGTTTCGTGGTTCAAATACATGGATTTCAAAGAGCAGCGGCAAGCTGAGTCCCAAGAAACAGCGCAAATGAACCAGCGCCTGCAAGCCGATACCGACGAAAAAAGATGCGCTGCGCTCAAGGCTCAGAACCAGGAATGCCCGCCAAAAAAAGACCAGCAGAGGCAAGAGGATGATGGCGAAACGCTATACACCATCATGGCCAAAATTGTCGATATGATCGGCGTGTTTGTGGGCTTTCTCGGGGGTGCGCTGGGGGTCAATATCTTGTCTGAAGGCCTGTTCAGGAGAGACAAGACACTGCCTGAGCCCCTGGAGCCTTCGCCGATGTATGTGAAGCGAACCATCACCTACGAAGGCGGCAAAATACACCATGAGACCATCATGGAATATCGCCCATCCAAACCAGAGTAGGGGATAGGCACAACCCCGCAGATCAAGTGCAGGCGCTGTCGAGCCGCTATCGCAGATTTGAGCGGTGTCGCCCTCGACAAGGGCTACGGCTTATTGGCATGTCAATGCCTGGCGCTCGTAGTTCAACGCCCTGTTTTGCGCGGGCAGGGCGTACGGCGCCGTACATTGCTGGTCACCCCACTTGATCGTCAGTCTGCCCTGGTCTTCTTCAACCAGCACCAAGGCATTGCCGCTGGGGTCGGCGATGGCCAATTGCTTGCCGCTGGCGTCTTCCAGGGAGGCGCCAAACGTCATGCGCTGGTGCTGTGCATCAAACAGTTCAAACAGCACGCGCCGCCCGCTTTTGCCGCTGTAGCGGGCCAATACCACCGCCCCACGGCGTGGCACCAGTTGCTGCGTGGCCTGGGTGATTTCGATGTCGCCGCCCAGGTCGCGGGTGTCGAGGCTGATCCAGTTCACTCGATAAGGTTGTGTCGAGGGGATAACTGCATAGCCGTTGCGCCCGGTTTCAACCCCGCTGTAGCTGCTGATCTTTGCCCCGCTGATGCCCGGCACCTGGGCCAGGGCGAAGGTCTCGCTGACAGTCTGCCCAAGGTTGATACCTCCGGCGTGGGCCACCACCGAACCGGCAACGTTAAGGTTTTGCGAGTCATAACCACGCCCCTGGCTGTACCCCAGGCTGATATCGGCCATGGAGGTGCGGCTGTTGATGTTGGCTGATCCCGATTGGCCGCCCGTACTGCTATGGCCGGCCTGCACCGAATAGAACACATCGCTGGTATCGGCCACATAACCGTTGATACCGGCCTGGGTGCTGGTATCGCCTCGCTGGGTGCTGCTGGTGACGAACGCGCGCGGCGCCCGGGGCTGGCTGCCCAAGGGGAACGAAACAGACAGGTTGAACTGCGTGTCGGAGTCGGGTGCGCCCCAGCTGGCGATCTGTTTGGTGCGGGTCACGCCCAGGTTGTAGCTCAGGTCGCCCCAGTTGTTGTTGTAGCCAGCTGAAAAGCTCTGGGAGCCGCCACGGTTCCAATAGCGTTGGTCGGTGGCGTTCACGTAGAGGCTGCCGAACTCACGGTTGCGCCCCAGACTCTGGTTGATGGTCAGGTCGGTACGGGTTTTCGAGTTGCCGGTGCGCTTGACGGCCTCTTCGCTGGTGTCCTCGACGTGGTCGGTCAGGGTGCGGTAACCCTCGGTTGAATAACGATACGCGGCGAGGGTGAAATTGGTGTCGGTGCCGGCAAAGGTCTTGGCATACAACGCACGCACACTGTTGCCCTGGGTCGTTTGCCCTTGGGCGGCGCTCGACGAGTGAGTGACGTCCATGGACACGGCGCCCAGCGATGTGTTGCGGCCCACTCCCAGGGAGAACGCCTTGTAGTCTTCACTGGCTTGCAGGCCGACAATCGCGCTCAGGTTGCTGGTGAGGCCGTAGGCGAGGGTGCTGCTGACAAATTGCGGGCTCGCCAAGCCGTCAGCATTGCTGCTGAATTTACCGGCCGACACGCTGTATTTGACCTGGCCTTCACGCACCATGATCGGCAGGCTGGAGAACGCCTGGGTGCTCACGTGACGACGGCCGTCGGCCTCGATGATGGTGATTTCCAGGTCGCCGTTCGAGCCGCTGGGGTAGATGTCGTTGATCTCGAAGGGGCCGGGCGCGACGTTGGCGGTGTACAGGATGTAGTCGTTCTGGCGGATTTCTACGGTGGCGTTGGTTTGCGCTACACCACGGATCACCGGCGCATAACCGCGCTCGCTGTCGGCGCGCATGCCTTCGTCGGACGCCAGTTTCAGGCCACGGTAGCGCACGCTGTCGAACAGGTCGGTATCGGAAAAAATCTCGCCGGCACTGAACTGCCCCTTGAGCACAGTCACGTCATGCTGCACATAGCTGCGGTTGCTGGTGAAATTGCTCGGGCGCCCGGTACCGCTGCTCAGGTTCGACTCGTTACGCAGCCGCCAGCCCCCCAGGTTGATGCCATTGCGCAGCCCCAGGTTGTTGTTGATGCGCGTTTCATAGTCGCCGCCTGTGCGGCTGCTGTTGAGTTGATAGTTGATAAACGCCGCCGGCACGCCGTCGTCCCAAAGTTCTGGGTCGACATAACCGCGCATGCCCCGTTGCATCGCGACCTGCGGAATGCTCGCCGCCAGGCGCAGGCGACTGGCGTCATAGCGCAAGGTCGCCTGGTCGATCAGCGTCGGCAGGTCGTAGCAGTCCTGGGGCTGGTTGGGGTCGAGCTTGCCCTGGGCCTGCAAGAGGGGCATGTCGATGCCCAGTTGCTTGAGCAGATCCAGGGTCAGGCAGGGGTCGACCCGGCCGGTCTGCGGGTTGCGTTTGAAGTCGATGTCACGCCGGCCCACCAACACCTCATTGCTGTACAGGTCGACCCGGTAGTTGCCAGGCAGCACGCTGTTGGCCGAGAGCAGTTGCTGCAGGTCGACCGACGATTGTGCACCTTGCAAAAAAGTGGTGTTGAACACTTCCAGGGACGGTTCATCGGCAACGGCCCAAGCGGGCGAACCGGCAAGAATGGCCAGTGACAGCGTGCAAGTTGTCGACGCGCGTAAAGTGCGCTCGCTTGATATGTAATGATTGGGCCTGCTGCCTAAAAGAAAAAACATGCAATCATCCCTGCTTATCGGACAGGCGAGGCACGCGAGTACGCACTCGAATCGAACCTGAAGGGTTTAAGGGAAATGCTTATTGCCGGGTGCGCGCCTCAATGGCCTTGGCTGTCAGGCGCGTGGAAAGTTGTGCGGTGTATTTATCTTGTGCGCCATAGTCGTTAATACTGGAAAAAGACAACTGCACAGCATCGTGACTATTGAGTTGTTTAACGCTGAACTGTTTTTCGGCACCCGGCGCAATCATTGTCGAGTCGGCAGCCAGTTCTGTTTGTTTACCGGCCTGCAGTTGTATGTCGGCCATGGACACGTGATACAGCGTCGGGTTCTTTACCGTCAGCAGCGAGTCAGCGCCGCGCTTTTGCAATTGCCACTGCAGTTGCGCGGGCGCCGACAGCGCGCTACCTGGCAACCCCGCTGGGCGGAAAAACACCTTGATGCGCTGGCGTACCGCCAACTGCAACGTGTTGTCGGAGGCGGCGGCCTGGGGAATCTCTTGCACATTGAGCCAGACCACGGACTCACGATCCGTTGGCATCCCGGCACCCTGGTAGAGGATTCGCAGCAACTGCTGCTCCTTGGCAAATATGCGTGCCAGTGGCGGGGTTACCGCGAAGGGTGCAGCACTGGCTTGCGCATCGTTGGTGTCGACCCAGGATTGAATCAATACGTCCTGGTTACCGTTGCGCACGGTGATATTGGCCTCCTTGTGATCGCCATCGAAGACGATACGGGTGGCACTCAGTGAAATGCTCGCGGCAGCCTGGGTCGCCATAAGCAGGGTCAGCAGCCCGAGGCCTGCTGCAATGGAACGAGGCAACATGATGTCTACCGTTTGGTGGTCGAATAAATGGCGAGGCCCGAAGGCCTCGCGCGTGACAGGCGCTGCGTGTCGTTTATTCGTATTGCAGGATGAACGGCAGGGTGGCGTCACCACGACCCGCGGTAGAGGCACCGGCTGCACCGGTGGTCACATAGGCTGCGGCAAAGCTCAAGGTTGCGTCGCCGCCTACGGCACCTTGGCCGTGCATGGCACTTTCGATACGAGCGGTGGCCGGGGAGCTGAGGTCGATCAGCGCGCCAGTGCTGTCGAGCAGTGCGATACCGACGTTGCTTGCGCTGCCGTTACCAGGGGTCAGGGCGAGGACTTTTTTACCAGTCACCAGGCCTGAACCACCACTTTTGGCGTCAAAGATCATCGCCACTTTAGTGCCCAGGTTGCAGTTAACGCTGAGGTTGAAGTCCTTGGCGGTTACACGGCCCGAGGCCGGGTTTTCAGCAGTGCCCATGTCTTTGATGGAGACGGTGCCCATGTCGACGGAGATCACGCGATCAGCGTTGGCACCGTCAACCGAGCAAGCGTCGTTGTTGATCAAACCGGTGAAGGTGATTTTGCCGCCGCCGCCCGGGGTACCCGTACCCGGGGTAGTTTCGGCAAACGCACTGCCGCTGGCGGCAATAACTGACACAGCGATAAGGGCCAGGGAAAACTTCTTCATGATGATGTCCGTTAGTGTTGGTTGTAGAGACGGGTTGAAACTGCCAACGAACAATAGTGAATTTGTGCCTTAGAGAGAATAAGACGATTCTTATAAAGCACTACAGCGCGAGTTAGTTAAAAATGGCACTACTTGATAAAGTGCGAACTAGTTGAAGATATTCTGCTCCAGGCAATAAGTTAATAAATCCTGATCACTGCTGACTTCAAGTTTGCGCATGGCCGAAATTTTTTGCGCACTGATAGTCTTTGAGCTTCTATTCTGGCTGCGCGCGATATCACTGACACTTTTGCCCGAAATGAATAAACGCAATATCTCGTACTCCTTCGGCGATAGCGTCGAGAAGCGTGCATCAATGGCAGTCATTGACTCGATCACCGAGGTCTTGGCCGGCTCCAGGCTGCGATACAGCGCCTGTTGCGCAATGGACTTGAGGGCGACCTGGATTTCGGTGTGCAACTGGCTTTTCTGGATTACCCCAACCACCCCCAACTCTTGCAGGCGGGTCAGGATCAGATGGTTGGAAATCATGGTCAGGATCAGAATCTGCACCTCGGGGAAGTGTCGCTTGAGGTACTCCACCAGTTTCAAGCCATCACCGTAGGGCGAATCGCCGGGCATGTTGTAATCGGTAATCACGATGTCGACGGGCTGCTGCTCAAGCAGGCCAATGAGGCCCGCCGAACAGATCGCTTCACCGACGACTTCAAAGCGCTCGTCTCGCTCGACGAGTTCTCGCACCCCCAGGAGCACGATGGGGTGATCGTCTGCAATAACCACAGTGAATGTTTTCATAAGGCGGGCCCGTAATGCTGGTTCAGTAAGTGAGGTGGTCCCAAGCGCTTGCGCGCCAGGCGGTGCAATGTGCTCATAGCTGTGCCCCGAGCAAGGCTGACAGCCGAGTCATGACCTGTTTTGTCTCAAGCTCCAGCGTGGTACTGAGCCGGCCGCCGGCCAACTGGCTTTCCAGTTCGATACACGCCTGGGCCAGGTCGAGTGCCTGCACCGCCCCCAAGGCGCCGGCCACCGAATGCAAGGTTTCGGCCAGGCCCCGGCAATCACGTTGCTCGAGTGCGGCGCTGATGCGCTGCAGATCGTGCTGCACACTGCTGATAAACAGCGGGCGCATTTTGTCTGACATCTGCACCGTGTCAATTACCGCCGGCTCGGCGCGTACCGTGGGTTTGCACAGTTTGATCAACTGCGCACGCAGGGTTTGCAGGCTCAAGGGCTTGACCAGCCAGGCATTCATCCCGACCGCCAGGCAACGCTGGCCTTCCTCGCGCATGGCATTGGCGGTGACACCGATGATCGGCAGTTGCGGATCGTGCTCCCTGAGGGTGCGGGCCAGTTCATAGCCATTCATCAACGGCATATTGACGTCCGTCAGCACCAGGTCGAAGGCTTGGGGTTGCCATAGGTGCATGGCCTGCTCGCCGTTGTCCGCCAGGGTTACCGTACAGCCCAACGCTTGCAGCTGTTCCTGGATGATGGCCTGGTTCACCGGGTTGTCCTCAGCCACCAGGATGCGCAGCTGCAACTGCCCGGCACTCTGTTGTTCGGCGTGCAGCACGGCCTCCTGTTTACCCCGTTGCGCCAGTGAAACCACCGCCGCAATGGCGCGCACGTCATGCATATCCACTTCCCAGCCTTGGGCGGTGTGCAGCGGCGGGCTGTGTGCCCCCGGCACACACAACACCCGTGGCCCGGACCAGGGCCGCGGCGGGCCTGCGGGCAGCATCTCGACCAGCACCGCTCGCTCGCTTTGTTGGGCCAGGGGCAGCGCTGCCACCGAGGCCTGGATGCCCAGGCGGCTGAGCCAGTCGCACAGCGACTCGGCCAACTCGCGCACGGGCGCCAGCACCTGCACCGGTGTGGTGCTTGGTTCAATGGGCGGCAGCCCCGGCAGCTCGCCACGGCCTGTCGGCAAGCTCATCTTCAGGGTGAAGCTGCTGCCCAGGCCGGGTTCGCTGACCACCTTGATCTGGCCATCCATCATCTCGGCCAGCCAGCGGCAAATCGGCAGGCCAAGCCCGGCGCCGCCTTGGCCGGCGGTGTCCGGGGCCTGGTAGAACAAGTCGAACAGCTTGGCCTGCTGCGCCTGGCTGATGCCCACGCCGGAGTCGGTCACTTGCCACTCCAGGTCGACGCGATCGTTGCCCCGGCGCAGCGCCCTGGCACGAATCACCACGCGGCCTATGTCGGTAAACTTGATGGCGTTGCTCACCAGATTGTTGAGGATCTGGCGGATACGCATCGGGTCGCCGACCACGCAATCGGGCAACTGCGCATCGATGCAGCCGTACAGTTGCAGGCCCTTGCGCTGGGCGAAGGCTGCGTAGGTGTGCAGGGTGTCTTCGAGCATGTCCAGCGGGCAAAACTCGATGGATTCGATTGCCATCTGCCCGGATTCGATTTTCGACACATCGAGCACATCACTGATCAGTTGGAACAGCGTGGCAGACGAGCGCTGAATGGTGTGCAGGTAGGTTTTCTGGCGCGGGTCCAGGGGCGTCAACCCGAGCAGTTCCAGGGTGCCGAGCACCCCGTACAAAGGCGTGCGGATTTCATGGCTCATGGTGGCCAGGAACAGCGTCTTGGCTTCATTGGCCGCATCGGCGGCGCGCCGGGCGTCTTCCAGGGCCAGGGCGTCCTCGATGTGCCGGGTGACGTCGTTGAATGCATACAGGCGCACATCCTGGCCCTGGTAACGGGTGGAGACGAAGCCCACCTGCAAGTGCCGGCCCTCGATTTCCAGGTGGGTTTCGCCACTGTCGGCGCTGTCGTGGGAACGGCTGAGGGCCGCCACCAGCCTGGCGGTGCCGGGCCATTGCTGGGCGCGCTGGTTCTCGATCAATACCTGGCCATCCGCGCGGCCCACCACACACAGGCCGGTGGGCGCGGTGTCAATGATCACCCGGCTGAACGCCACGCTTTCGGCAATGCGCTCATGGGCCTGGCGCGCCGGGCGAATCACGTGCTTGCGGTACCAGCGGTTGCCCGCCCAGGCAATCGCCAGTACCGCACACACAAATAGCGCAAGGCTCGTCAGTGGCCACAGGGCATAGCGGAAAAAATGCTTGTAGCTGATCCCGTAGATCGCCGTCCACTGCGACTCAGTATTGTGGGTGATCTTGAACTCCAGGCCTTCAGCGCGAAAATTCAGCCCTTCGCCCAGGGACGACGCCATGGCCTGGGGGCCAGTCAACGTCTGGCCGGCCGGGGAGATCAGGGTGAACCGGTCATAGATGGACGACTCCATGGTGCGTTCCACATCGTTGACGTGCGCCATGTCCAGCAGGGTGGCAACCATCACCGGGTTATCGCCTTGACCGGCGCGCAATAGCTGAGGGTTGAGGGTCACCGCCACATACGCCAATAACTGAGGGGCCGCAGGGGGCGTGCCGGATGGGGTGTAGGCCTCCCAGTAAAGGCGCTCGTCCACTCGGTGCAACTGGCCGAGCCTTTGCCGCACGGCCTCGGCCTGCTCGGGGGACGGGCCGTTGAATGGGGTTTTGCCGCCTCGCTGGTAGCCGACCGCAGGCACCGCCATGTCGTAGTTGACCAGGCGGTTGAAGATAAAGACATGGGGCGAAGCGTAGGGCGACGATGACCAGAACGCACTGTAGTAGCTGGCCAGGTGCACGCCGAGGGCAAAGATCTTCTGCTGCTCGACGGGCGTGACCCGTTGTGCCTCGAACCGCGCGCTGAAGGGCACCGAAAACGCGAACTCGCGGCCTTCATAACGGGTGGTGTGGGCGTCCAGGCGTTGGCTCTGGAGGCTGGCCTGGACGTTCTTGTCGCTGGTCAACTCGCGTTGGATAGCCGGCTGCGCCAGGGTCCGGAGGAAGACTTCCTGTTCCTGGATGTTTTCCATCAGCCGCGCAAAATGAAAACCCACGGCAGCGTACTGTGCATCGATGATCCGCTGCAGTGCCCAGTAACTGGTGCCTGCCAGCAGCAACGCGACGCCGAGCACCACCATCAGCCCTTTGTTCAAGCGCAGTGAGCTGCGGGTGAATGCTTCGAGGATCGCGTTGTTGTGCTTCATGGAAGGTTTTCGCAGGCGGATGAAGAATCGGCGCTGGATGGAGTTTACTCCTTATACAGGTTAGACAAGTCCAGGCCGCGGGCTAATGAGATGTCGCAGGGCCATCATTGTTCAACAGTTGCTGAAATTGTTCTGACGACACCGCGTGAGAGATCAGGAAGCCCTGGACCTGGGTGCAGTCGATTTTGCGCAGCAGGGCCAGTTGCTGGGGTGTTTCGACTCCTTCGGCGACGACGGTCAGCCCCAGTTTGCGGCCCAGTGCGATGATGCTGGCCAGGGCCGAAGCCATGCCCTCGTTATCATGGCAACCCTGCACCAGCGCCTGGTCGATCTTCAGTTCGGTAAACGGGGTCGAGACCAGGTTCAGGTAAGAGCTGTAGCCTTTGCCGAAATCGTCCTGGGACAGGCCAAATCCCTTGATCCGCAGGCGGCAGGCACCGGCGTAGAAGTTGCTGATGTCCTGGGGCACCGAGCATTCCATCAGCTCGAAGCAGATCATCCCCGGGATGCCCTGGTGCTCCAGGACAAACGCCAGCAGGCGGTCTGCCAAGTCATGGCTGTTGAGCAGGTGGGTCGGCAAGTTGATCGATACCGGAATCTCATACCCGCGCTGGCGCCAGCGCTCCTGGGCATGGATCGCTTGCTTGAGCACCAGCCACAACAGACGCTCCTCCAGGTCGAAGGCCTTGATCGCCGGCAAAAACGCCGCGGGCAACAGTACCCCTTGTGCGGGGTGCATCCAGCGCACCAGCGCTTCGGCAGCGACGATCCGGCCGTTGGCCAGGGATTTTTTCGGTTGGAACCAGGCCTGGACTTGCCCGTTGCCCATGGCCTGGATGAGCGTATGCCGGTCAATCGCCGGGGCCGTCGCGGCCGGTGGGGAAGGGCTGCGGTCCTTGTGGTTGAGCTGGCTGACCAGGCTGCGCAGCGCATCAGCGGCGACCGGCTTGGAAATCAGCCCGATGACTTTCACATCGAGATTTTTCGCCACCAGGCTGGCCGCCATCAACATCCGCCGGGACGCGGCACTCATGATAGCCAGGGCGGGCTTGCAACGCAGGGTCGCCAGGCTCTGGATAAACTGCACACCGTCCATGCCTGGCATCAGCAGATCCGTCAGTACCAGGTCGAAATCACGCTGGCGCAGGCGCTCCAGCGCCTCGTTCCCATCCTGGGCAGCTTCCAGCAGGAAGTCGCCCAATTCATTGAGCAGGTTCTGCAGGTACAGGTGCTGCAGGGGATGGTCCTCGACGATCAAAATACTATAGGGCTTCATGGGGGATCCGTGCGTAAGGCTCCAGGTAGTTGAAGAGGGCCCGCAACGCAAAGGGTTTGACCAGGCAATGGTTCATTCCGGCGGCCAGGCACAGGTCGGCCTCGCCGCGCATGGCGTTGGCAGTCGCGCCGATGATGGGCAGCGCGCAACCTTGGCTGCGCAACTGCCTGGCTAATTCGTAACCGTTGACTCTGGGCATATTCACATCCGTCAGTACCACATCGAAGTGTGAGGCCTTGCACAGCTGCAGCGCTTCATGACCATCGCAGGCCAATTCCACGGTGCACCCAAGTTCCTCAAGCTGATCGCGCAAAATCAATTGATTGATAACGTTGTCCTCGGCCACCAGCACATGCAGGTTGAGCTTGCGCAGTTCACGCTTTTGCGCCTGCTCATCGACCCGGGCGACCCACAATCCCTGGGCCTGGCTGACCGCCTGGTGAATCGCACTCAATTGGTTGAGGTTGGCGTGCCACGTACCGGTCTCGGGTTGCTGGCCATTGCCGCTGTTGCTACTGACCAGGATTACCGGCCCCGGCCAATCGGGCACCAGGGGTTGTTCGATGGCGCCGGGGTGCAGCTCCAGCAGCAGTTGGCCATCGGGGTGGGTCGGCTGGCCGGTCTGGGCCCGGGCGCCCCAGCGGCGCAGCCAGCCGCTGATCGATTGAGCGAGTTCGGGAATCGGCGAGACCACATAGACAGTCTCGGCAAGCAAGCTGCTCATGGGCGCACAGTGCGCAACTTCCAGTGGCAGGGTCAGGCTGAAACTGCTGCCCAGGCCCAGCTCGCTGACCATGCGGATATGCCCGTTCATCAATTGCGTCAGGCGCTGGCATATCGGCAGGCCAAGCCCGGTGCCGGCCACCACGTTGGTATTGCCCTCGCTTTGATAGAACGGCTCGAAAATCATCGCCTGGTCTTCCTGGGCAATGCCTTTGCCGGTGTCGGACACTTGCCACAGCACGCTGGAGCGCTCGTCATCGCGGTCAAGCAACTTGACCCGCAGAACCACGCGCCCGTAGTCAGTGAATTTCACCGCGTTGTTCAACAGGTTGTTGAGGATCTGGCGCAGGCGCGTGACATCGCCCATCAGCCGCTCGGGCAGCTTGGGATCAAAGCAGGCGTAGAGCTGCAAACCCTTGCCCCTGGCGGCCGCGGCATAGCCCTGGATGATTTCATTGACCAGGTCCAGGGGCGAGAACTCGCTCAGCTCCAACGCCAACTGCCCGGCCTCGATCTTCGACACATCCAGCACATCGCAGATCAGTTGCAGCAACGTGGCCGAAGAACCCTCTATGGCATGCAGGTAGTCTTTTTGCTGGGCATCGAGCTGAGTGCGGGCCAGCAGTTCCAGGGTGCCCAGCACGCCGTACAGCGGTGTGCGGATCTCGTGGCTCATGGTCGCCAGGAACAGGGTTTTCGCGGCATTCGCCGCATCCGCTGATTGCCGCGCTTCTTCCAGGGCCGCTTCCACTTGTTTGCGCGCACTGATGTCGCTGAATGCACAAAACAGCACGTCCTCACCTCTATAGCGGGTGGGCGCGCTGCTGAGGTAAAGGTGGCGACCGTCGACGGTCTCGAAGTAATCCGAATGCCCGCAGGAGGTGCCATCGAAGGCCTGACGGATCCAGCCGGCGCACAGCGCTTCACGCTCCAGGCCGGTGCCCAGCCACTGCTGGGCCAGGGTGTTTTCCAGCACCACCTGGCCGTCAGTGCGACGCAGCACGCACAACGCCACCGGCGCGGTCTGGATCACGTCGCGCCCGAAGGCCTCGCTTTCGATCAGCGCCTGGATGCCATTGATCGACGGGATGATGAAGCGTTGATTGACCCGGCGCATCACCAGCCAGATCAAGGTCACGCTGAACAGGCAGAACACCAGCGATCCAAGCAGTTCGCGCCATAATCCGCGCACCACATCACGCAAGTTGATCGAATACATCAGTTGCCAGTCCGACGACTTCAGTTGCTTGCGAATCACCAGGTGATCCGGCACCAGGCCACCGCCGACAAAACCGAAAAAATTCTCGCCCTTGGGCTTGAGCAGGGACTGGTCCAGCCGTGGGTCGTGGCTATTGGTAAACACCAGCATGCCCTGGGAGTTGAGCATCATGAATTCGCCTGCACTCTGGTCATTGAGGGTCGTGGACACTTCATGGCTTTCCATCTCCAGGCCCAGCCAGCCGGAGTCGGGGTCGCGCTCATCCAGCAGAATGAACAGGTAGAGGTGGGAATGGCCTTCGGTCTGGTCGCTGAGCCAGAGTTCGCCGGGGTCCAACGGGTTGTGCTTCTTCAGCGCCCGCAGGCGATTGAGCATGCACTGGGAAAACGGCAGTACCTGAGGCGTGGAGTCGTAGAGCCGGGTCAGTTGCGGATCGGGGCCGGCGGTCACGTAGAGCAGGTTGACCTGCTTGGACTTCAGGTAACTGCGCATGCGCGAGGTCAGCCAGATGCTCCACTGATGGCTTGGCGTGTTGCCCAGCAGCAGGCGCTGCTCTTCGCCCACGGCCGGGTAGACCTGGGCCTTGGCCTGCGCGGATTTGCGCACCGCCGACAGGCTCAGGCTTTCAAGCAGCGCTTCACGGGTGGTGAAGAAGGTATGCGCCTCGGCAATGGCGCTGCTCATATAGCCGCGCCGCTGGGAGATGTCATTGTTGAAGGTGGAGAGCAGAAACGTATAGACACCGCTCAAGATGCCAACCAGCAACACGGTGGCGAAAAGACGAAGCAGCCTTCTGGCTGCTTCGGGTCGGGACAGGACGGGATTGATCTGCAACAGATAACTTTTAAATCGCATCGGCGGATTTTAATCGGCCGCCCAGCGCCTGGGCATAAGACGATCCTTAAAAGCGCCGGTGCCGTTACTTGTAGAACATATCGACCACGACCGCCGCATCGAACGCGCCGGGAATGGGCAGGCTGCGCCACTTCAAGTCCGCCCTGAAGTCTTGGCGGAAGGTCTGATTAGCACCATTCATTCGGGCCAGGGGGAACCATTCATTAAAGGGCAGATGCTGATTGGTATAGTCCCAGGCCAACGAAATGCCCACGGAACTGTTATTGGCCGGCACCAACAGGCCATTGATCACGTTCCCGCCGCCCGGGGTGGTGGCGAAGCGCGCGCTCACCGTATACGGGGTGTCGCAGGCTTTGCGCAGGCTCAAGCTGAAGGTGGCGGTGCTTGCCACCTCGCCGATCTGCGCCTTGCGCGAGGGCTTGGGAAAGTTCACCACGTTGGGCGTGATCGTCAGGTCTGGCGTGCAGGGCACGAAGCGGATGTCGTTGACGCCGGTGACGATGTAATTGAGGTTGCTGTTGGGGCGGTTGTTGAGCCCCGTAATACCGTCCAGTTGAAAGACCCGGTATTGCGACAGGGTACTGGCCTGGCCGTTTTGCGGCGTGGTACCAAATTTCTCGATAAACACGCTGAAGTTGAGGGTGAACCGGGCCTTGTCCCAACCGACGCAGTTTGACAAGTTGCAACCGCGGTCGGAGTAGAACCCAGTACCGTACTTGCCACTGCTTTGGGTGATCGGCACCGAGTTATAGCGAATCCCGGCACGAATGCCCTGACCGATACTGACGCTTGCCGGGTTCAGGTAAAAAAACACTTCTTCGCGGCCATGGTCAAAGTCATCCTTGCAAATCACGTTGACCGAGCGTGGGCCCGACTCCCAGATAATCGTGCCATCCGGCGCATCGGCCGCTACTGCCAATGCCGTGCCCAGGGGCGCGGTGTCAGCGACAGAACCGCTACCGTCCACCCGACAGGCCAGCGCATAGCTGGTAGCGGGGAGGGCAGCGCAGGCAAGCAAGGTGGCCAGGAGCAGGTATTTAAGGTGTGACATAGGTCGGTGTTCCCCACGAACCATCACTTGAGGGCCGCACGATGGCGGGCCTGCAAGCCGATATCGGTGATTTCGGTAAAGTTGATTTGGCTCCCGGCGCTGATGGGGGCCTTGGCACTGAAGACTTTGCGTTCCCCGGGCTTGAGCAATGCGTAGTCATCCAGCGCCTGAACCTGGCCGCCGGCGTCGATTTGCACATCGATCAGGGACAGGTGAAACGCACTCGGATTGGTGACCGCTATGGACTGCCCATCGGTGCGCTCCCACATCAAGCGTGGCACCGCCTCTGACGAGCTGCCGACAAGCCCAGGCGGGCGATAGAACAGCTTGAGACGCTGGCGCACGGCAAATTGCACGCTGTCGGTGGCTTGCGGCTTCAGCGGGATTTCCATGACGTTGAGCAAGAACATCGATTCCACGTCGTCGGGCAATCCTTCGCCGGCATACAGAATACGCAGCAGGTGATGCTGTTGAGCATCCAGGCGAACCAGCGGCTGAACCACGGCAAAGGGCACCGGCGAAGTTGCATCATCGTCCTCGCGGGTGACCCAGCTTTGCACCACCAGTTCACCGGGGGACTGATTGACGATGTTGATGCTGGCTTCTTTATATTGGCCAAAGTAGATCAGGCGCGTGCCTTCAATCTTGACCGTCGCCTGCGCGCAGGGCGCCAGGGCCAGCAGCGCTGCAAGCAGCGCACTGATCCAGAGCAGGGACCGGCAGAATGGCAAATGCTTGAGTGGTGACATGAGGGCCCGCAGCTTCCCTGGATAGGTTTGGAATGGCTTCGGGGCTCATGTTAGGAGGTGGGCGCTGGGGATTCTCTCAGGCGATTCTTAAAAGCCACATTTGCAGGCTCAGGGCTGGGGCGCGTTCTGCTTGTCTGCGCCAAAAGTGACGCTCTTGTTTGGGCGTGCCTGCCAATCACGCAGCCATTGCAGGCCCTTGGATGTGTTGCCGCGCGGCCGGTATTCGCAACCCACCCAGCCGGTATAGCCCAGTTGGTCGATCAGTTCGAACAGATAGGGATAGTTCAGCTCGTTATGCAGGTCCGGCTCGTGGCGATCCGGCACGCCCGCGATCTGGATGTGGCCGATACCGGCGAAGTCCTGGCGCAGCTTCGTCACCACGTCGCCCTCGACAATCTGGCAATGGTAGATATCGAACTGGACTTTCAGGTTGGCATGGCCGACGGCTTTACAGATGGCGTGCGCCTGATGCTGGTGATTGAGGAAAAACCCCGGTATGTCCCGGGTGTTGATCGGCTCCAGCAACACGGTGACGCCGCTCTTGGCGGCTTGTGTGGCCGCGTAGCCGAGGTTTTCCAGGTAGGTTTGCTGGTGCCTGGCGCGATCCGCTTCGTTTGCCAGCAGCCCGGCCATTACGTGAATGCGGTCGTTGCCCAGGACGGCGGCATATTCCAGGGCCTGGTCGAAACCTGAGCGAAACTCCGATTCACGACCAGGCAGGGACACGGTGCCTTTCTCGCCCGCCGCAACATCGCCGGGCGGCGCGTTGAACAGGGCCTGGACCAGGCCATTGTCGTCGAGCCGTTGTTTCAACTGTTGCGCGGGGTAGGCGTAGGGGAACATGTATTCCACGGCCTGGAAACCATCGGCAGCGGCGGCGGCAAAACGGTCGAGAAAATCATGTTCGGGGTAAAGCATGCTGAGGTTGGCAGCGAAACGAGGCATGAAGACTCCAGGGGTGAACAATCAATCTGGGTTACCACTGAACACCAAAGGCCGCGTGCAACTCATCCAGTGCCGACTGGGGCAGGGGAGCGGGGCGCGGATCGGTCATCAGCCACAGGCGTGCGGTTTCTTCCAATTCTTCCAGGGCATAGCTGGCTTTGGACACCGAGCTTTCCCAGATCACCGGCCCGAGGCGCTCAAGCATCACCCCGCGCACACGGTTGGCCAGCTGCGCCACCCGCTCGGCCACCTTGGGAGAGCCGGGGCGCTCATAGGCGATCTGCGGGATGCGCCCGACTTTCATCACTTGGTAAGGGGTCAACGGCGGCAGGATTGTATCCTCCTGCCAGACCCCGGCCAGCGTCAACGCCACCAGATGGGTCGAGTGGGTGTGGACCACGCCGCCCACCCCAGGGTTGCGATCGTAGACCTGACGGTGCAGGGCCAGGGTCTTGGACGGTTTGTCGCCACTGACCCATTCCCCGGCCAGGTTGACCTTGGCAATCGCCGCCGGGTCGAGACGCCCCAGGCATGCGTCCGTGGGCGTGATCAACCAGCCGTCCTCCAGGCGCGCGCTGATATTGCCGGCGCTGCCCACCGTGTAGCCACGGGTGTACAACGAAGCGCCGACGTCACAGATCTCTTCACGCAGGGTATTTTCGTTGCTCATGTCCGAACTCCTGCCAGTTGCTTGAGGGCCTTGTCGAAGAAATCCACACCGCCGAAGTTACCCGACTTGAGCGCCAGTGCCAGGGGTTCCCCGGGCGTGCTGACGCAGGCGGGCACCCCTGGGTCGATTTGCGCGCCGATCTGCAATAGCTGGATATTCAGCGCCTGGACCACGGCGCCCGAGGTTTCCCCGCCGGCGACCACAAAGCGCCGCACACCGGCCTCGCGCAGCCCGCTGGCGATCCGCCCCATGGCTTGCTCCACCAGGTGCCCCGCACGCTCGGCGCCTAATTCGCGCTGGACCGCCTTGACCTCATCGGCCGTGTTGGTGGCGTAGATCAGCACAGTTTGCGCATGGTCGGCGGCGAAGGCCAGCGCCTCCTCGACCACCGGTTTTCCCGCCGCCAATGCCAGCGGGTCGATACGCAAGGCCGGGCGACCTGCCTGCAACCAATTCGCGACCTGCCCCCTGGTGGCCTGGGAAGCGCTGCCCGCAAGCACCACCTCAGCGCCTTTGACGGCGGGCACTTGTGTAGCGTCCAGCGTGCGCAATTTGCCGGCACGCCGAAAGTTGCCCGGCAAGCCCAGGGCCAACCCGGAACCGCCAGTGAGCAGCGGCAACTGCGCACAGGCCTCGCCCAGCAGATAGAGATCGGTATCGCACAGGGCATCGGCGACAGCCATGCTGACCCCGTCGGCGCGCAACTGAGCGATGCGCGCGCGGATGCTCTCGACGCCGCCGGCCACGCTGTCATAGCGCAACAGGCCGACCTTGCCTTGGGTCTGCGCCTGTAACACGCGAACCAGGTTGGCGTCAGTCATTGGCGTCAGCGGGTGATGCTGCATGCCCGACTCGCTGAGCAATTGGTCTTGCACGAACAAATGCCCGCGAAACACCGTGCGCCCGTTTTCCGGGAACGCCGGGCAGGCGAGGGTGAAATCGCTACCCAGCGCGTCCAGCAAGGCGTCGCTGACCTGGCCGATATTGCCGGCCGCCGTGGAGTCGAATGTCGAGCAGTATTTGAAAAATATCTGCTCGCAGCCGCGCTCGCGCAGCCAGTGCAGCGCTTCGAGGGACTGCGCGACGGCATCGGCGGCCGGCACCGTGCGTGACTTGAGGGCAATGACGATTGCATCGGCGTCGAGCTGGCTGGCGACATCGGCAGCGGGTATGCCGATGCTCTGCACAGTACGCATGCCGCCGCGCACCAGCATATTGGCCAGGTCCGTGGCTCCGGTGAAATCGTCGGCAATGCAGCCCAGCAGCGGCCGGGCAGGGGCGTTCAACATGGTGCGCTCCTCAATCGGGTTTAGCCGGGCTGGTATTCATGGATGAATTGCTCGATCACATCAGTGAAATGCTCGTCTGCGGTAAAGCCCAGGTCCCGGGAGTAGGTGGCGCAAAAGGCGCCGGGCCAGGAGCCGACGATGCGCTCGATCGCCTGGTTGGGCTCCATGCGAATCCGTTCGGCCACTTGCGCACCGGCGGTCTGGCGCAGGGCATCGATCATGCGCTCAACGGTGATCGACAGGCCCGGCATGTTGATCACCCGGCCCTGGACCAGTTGCTCGCCACCCAGTTCATGGCCATGAATCAGGTTGCCAATGGCCTGTGCCGGCGACATCAGCCACAGGCGGGTGTCGAGTGGTACCGGACACACGCTGGGTTGGCCGTTGAGCGGCTCGCGGATAATCCCGCTGGCGAAGCTGGAGGCCGCCAGGTTGGGTTTGCCTGGGCGCACCACGATGGTCGGCATGCGCAGGCTGCGACCATCGACGAAGGCGCGCCGGCTGTAGTCGGCGAGCAGCAAGTCGTTCATGGCTTTTTGCGTGCCGTAGGAGCTTTGCGGCGCCCAGACCTGATTATCCGGCACCTGTTCCGGCAACTGTCCGCCGAACACCGCGACAGAGCTGGTCATCACCCATTTGGGGCACGTACCGAGCTGGCGCACGCGCTCCAGCATGTTCTGGGTTGCGCTGAAGTTGATGCGCATGCCCAATTCAAAGTCGCCTTCGGCCTGGCTGGAAACCACCGCAGCCAAATGGAAGATGCTGTCTGTGTTGGCATCGATCAGGCTTTCCAGCACTTGCGCGTTGGCGATATCGCCACACACCACTTTGACCCGGGGATCAGCGATCCCTGTGAGTTCGACCATGTCGAAGGCGACGATCTGCCCGATGGGCCGCGACTGGCCAGTGCGGTCGGTGAGCGAACCACGCAGCAGCAGCGCTTCGATCAGGCGCCGGCCGAGGAAGCCGGCTGCACCGGTCACGAGAATATTCATGAGTTACTCCAAACGTCAGCGGTTGACGAGTTTTCCGGGAATTCTGAAGACCAGCAGGGCGCCGAGGAACAGGGCGCTCGCCATCACGTACATGCCGATTGTGGTGCTGTGGGTCAGGTCCTTGAGGAAGCCCATCAGGTACGGCGAGACAAAGCCCGCCAGGTTGCCCCAGGAGTTGATCAGCGCAATACCAGCAGCGGCAGCCGTGCCGCCGAGGAAGGCTGTCGGCAGGCTCCAGAACAAGGGCAGGGTGCTCATGGCCCCCATCGAGCCCAGGGTCAGGCCGATCATCGACACGGTAAAGTTGTCGCTCCAGGTGGCGGAGATGAACAGGCCGATACCCCCGAGCACGGCGGTCAGCGCCAGGTGCCAGCGCCGTTCGCGCAGCCGGTCGGCACTGCGTGAAACCACGATCATGGTGACTGCCGCGGCGGCGTACGGGATGGCGGTGAGCATGCCCACCTCAAACACATCGCTGACGCCGGCCTGGCGGATAAGGGTCGGCAACCAGAAACCGACGGTGTAGAACCCGGCGATCATGCAGAAGTAGATGGCCGTCAACAGCCAGATACGCGGTTGCAGGAACACCTCTTTAAGGCTGTGCTTCTGGTGGCCGACGGCTTCGGCGTCAATGCGTGCCTGCAGCAGGGTTTTTTCTTCGCGGGTGAGCCAGCCAGCGCTGGAGATCCGGTCGCTGAGGCAGAACACCACGAGGAAACCGACGGCAATCGAGGGCAGCCCTTCAAGGAAGAACAGCCATTGCCAGCCGGCATATCCATGCATACCGTTGAACGCGCTCATGATCCAGCCGGACAGCGGCGCGCCAATCAGCCCGGACAGCGGCACAGCGGTGGCAAACAGGGCGTACATCTTGCCGCGGCGGTGGGTCGGGAACCAATAGGACAGATACAGGATGACACCCGGATAGAACCCGGCCTCGGCAATCCCCAGCAGGAAACGCATGATGTAGAAGGATGTCGGCGTGGTCACCAGGGCCATGGCCGAGGAGATGATGCCCCAGGTGATCATGATGCGGGCGATCCACAAGCGCGCGCCGACGCGATGCAGGATCAGGTTGCTGGGCACCTCGACGAGGAAGTAGGCAATGAAGAAGATCCCTGCACCAAGGCCGTAGACGGCTTCGGAAAACTGCAAATCGTCAGACATCTGCAACTTGGCGAAACCGACGTTCACCCGGTCCAGGTAGGCGACCAGATAGCACAGCAGCAACAGCGGCATGATCCGCCACGCCACTTTGCGATACGCCAGGTTCTCGAAGCGATCTGCGGGTACGGCAGTACTGGTTTGAATCACTGACTCAGTCATGTGTTTCCCCCATCCTTATTTTTATAGTGGGTGGCGTTGTGTGTGTCGGATTACATGATGGGGCGTTTTTTATCATAATACGTCATACGAATTCAACGACTAAATCCCCAGGGGACGCCGGGTCTAAAATGCAGTACCTTTCACAGATTTGAGCCAGAGCTTTCTATGCCCACTGCTGACAAGTCTTCCTGTAGTGCCGATGCGCTGGGCGTCCTCAAGGACTCCGCCAAGGGCACACTGTCCGACCAGGTGACGGCGGCCCTCAAGGCCTACATCGCCAACGGCGAAGCACTGCCGGGCGATCGCCTGCCCACCGAGCCCGTACTCGCCGAGCGCTTCGGCGTGAGCCGGACGGTTATCCGTGAGGCCATTTCGCGCCTCAAGTCAGCCGGCCTGGTGGAGGTGCGCCAGGGCAGCGGCACGGTGGTCAGCGAAGGTGCGCACATCAAGGCGTTCACCATTGACCTGGATGTGGGCGGGTCGATCGAGGCAGTGTTGCGCGTCACCGAACTACGCCGTGGCATCGAAGGCGAAGCGGCGGCACTGGCGGCGCAACGGCACTCTCCGGCGCAACTGGAAGCGATCCACCAGGCGCTGAAGGCCATTGATACGGCCGAGCAGGGGAGTCGCGACGGGGTTGAGGAGGACTTGGCGTTCCATCACTCCATTTCCAAGGCGACCGGCAATCCGCTGTATCCGTCATTGCACGAATTCATCGCGCAGTTCATCAAAGAAGCGATCCGCATCACCCGCTCCAACGAAGAACGCCGCCGCGACCTGGCCAAGACCGTCCGGGCCGAGCACTTTGCGGTGTACGCCGCCATTGCCGCACGCGACCCGCAAGCCGCGCGCCAGGCGGCGCTGGAGCATATCAATAATGCGGTTGAGCGGCTCAAGAGTGCTGATCCTGCGTTTTGGCAGAGTCCGGGGGCGAGGAAGGGTTAGCATTTTAGCTTGGGAGTGTAAGTGGATTATTATAACTAAACTAAACAGTTATTTAGTTTAGTTATAGTCAAGAGCATAGCTAAACGTTTGGCATCATATAGGGACGATCTATATGCGGGGAAGGCTTACGTCAGGTCTGTGGGTGGCATGTTTCGTGATCAGTGCTACAGCGCTGGCGGATGAACTACCGCGTAGCGAGCAGTTAAAAGCATTCCGCGCTGCTGGATTTAACCAAGAGACGTCGGAGTGCGAAATCGAGACAACAGGTAGCTACACGCCGGTAACCATGGAATTGGTTGAGGACCTGAACGGTGACGGCCGGCCGGATGCGTTGATTACCGAAGGCAGCACTTACTGTTATGGGCAAGCGGGTACTGGATTTTATCTAGTCAGTCAGCAGTCTGACGGCCACTGGAAACTCATGCTCAAAGAAAGCGGCGCCGCTGAGTTTCTCGCTAGCAAAGGCAGTAATGGTTGGCCTGATGTCAAGGTCGGCGGCCCGGGCTCTTGTTTCCCAGTACTGCGTTACGACGGGCAACGATATCGATTTCATCACAGTGTTGGTGAACGGTGTGCTGACTCGCCATAAACGTCAGATGGCCCAAGACTCAAACGAAGGCAAGTCAGTGACGGCGACGGAGGCTGCTTTTGAATCTGGCACGCAGTGGTTCTAGGTCGCTTAGTGAAAAGCAGCCTCCAGAGCCCCCCAGCTCCGCATAGGATAGTTCGCATAATGTATATTATGTTAAATCAAGTGGCTGTCGATGAAACTGATTCAATGCAGGTTCTCTTCAGGTCAACGACTACCGCTGCTTGTACAAGCCTAGAGCGGCGCTTTGAGAGCCATATCATCAATGCTCGTTCCGACCGCACTCGTTACCGCAGCCTGACAGATACGCAACTCCAGATCGTTCGCACGCTGAACGTTGCGCACCGAAGGTGAACTGAACGGGACGCCCTTGTTGATCACTTAAACAACGAAACCGCTGCAGTTGGGCCCTTGCGCTCTTGGGTCAGGATAAACAACACACCGACGATAGGAATAATCGCCGCCGCAAATGGAATCGCTTGTGCACCGAAATGGCTGTCAATGACTGCGCCACCAATCATTCCACCCAGGGCGTTGGCAACATTGAACGCCGAGATATTCGCCGTGGCTGCCAACTCCGGCGCTTTACCGCCGTAGTTCATCACCCGCATCTGCAGCGCCGGGACATTGGCAAATGAGGTTACACCAAAGGCAAAAACAGCCAACAGAAACGCGTATGGGTTGCTCGACACTAGGTACGCCACGACCAGCGACGCGATCATCGCCAAAGGCCAGCCAATCAGCGACAGACGCAGGTTGGCATCGGCGGTCCTGCCACCCAGGCTATTGCCGATGACCAGGCCAATCCCAACGATCATCAACACCCACGTGACGTTACCGCGATCGATGCTTGCAACTTGCTCGGCAAAGGGCGCCACGTAACCGTAGAACGTCATGAAGCCAACCCAACTGAGAACGGTAATCAGCAGGCTCGCCAACAAGTTACGGTCACGTAGCCCAGCCAGTTGCCCCATCACGGAGACGGCCTTTTCCTGTCCTTGTCGCTCGATGTTAGTGGCAATCGCCACGGCTGCCACTGCCCCCAATGCCGCGACCACAAAAAACGCTGCGTGCCACCCCAGCGCATTGCCAATCCACGCCCCTGCCGGCACACCCAGTACATTGGCCAGGGTCAGGCCAGCAAACATTTGGCCCACTGCACGCCCCGCCATCTGCGGCGCGACCAAACGCGTGGCAACTACCGCGCCGATCCCATAAAACGGGCCTTGGGTCAGGCCGGCCAGGACACGGCTGATCAGCAGCACGGTGTAATCCTGGCTGAGCGCGGTGATCAGGTTGGCGACGATAAACAGCACCATCAACCCCAGTAACACATTGCGTTTCTCAAAGCGCGATAGCCACAGGGTCAGCAAAGGCCCCCCCACGACAATGGATAGGGCATAGGCAGTGATCAACGATCCTGTCTGGCCTTCGCTGATCGCCAGGCTTTCAGCCACTTGCGGCAGGATACCGGCGATCACAAACTCCGCCGTACCAATGGCGAACGCCGCCAGCGTGAGGATCCATACTTGAAAAGGCATTTTGGTTGAGTCAGTCATCGGTGTTTCTCCACGGGTGCGGTTGGGGGGCTACCAGCTGTTTTCAGAAGAGGGGCCAGGGAAAACGGTCTCTAGCAACTGCCCGCCCGGGGTGCGCAAAAAAATCCGCTGCCACGGATTTCGTGGGGGCGAGTGCCCTCCTCCAGGTCAAAGACTTGAATCAGGAAGTCGCGGATAGCGCGAAGGTCGCGGGTTCGTAGGGTGACGTGATCGATATGCACGATGTCGTTCCTCAAGAGTGAATGCAGAAACGATATCCTTGAAGCCCAAGGCGTAGAATCCATTCAAAAGCACAATCATATTCAGGGAAATCCGGATAATGCTCTTCGAGAACCTCGCGCTGTTTTTATTGATTGTCGAGAAAGGCGGATTGTCGGCGGCAGGCCGCGAGGTCGGACTTTCGCCCACGTCTGTGTCGGAACGGCTCGGGGCTCTGGAAAGGCACTACGGCGCAACCCTGCTGACCCGTACGACACGTTCGATCAGCCTGACGGACGAAGGACGGATGCTGATGGAGGGCGCCCGGCGCCTGCTCGCCGAAGCTGAAGACATCGAGAGCAATATCAAACTGGGCACCGAAAGGATCTCGGGCCTGATACGCCTGAGCGTCCCCGTCGACCTGGGCCGCAACCGCATCGTGCCGATCCTTGATGACTTTCTGCAGGCGCATCCCAACGTCAGCCTCGACCTGAACCTGACCGATGGCTACCTGGATCTCGCGGGGCAAGGGATTGATTTCGCCATTCGATATGGCGCCCTGTCCGACAGCACCCTGCGCGTCAGAAAGCTCAGCGAGGGCCGTAGGGTCGTGTGTGCATCCCCCGCTTATCTCACGGCCCACGGCACGCCCCAACACCCATCGGACCTGGCGCAACAGCAGTGCATCCTGATGCGCTTTGGCAGCAGCATCCACCGTGAATGGCAGTTCCGCGCCGATGGTCGTACATTCAAGGTTCTGGTGTCAGGCAGGCGTATTGCCAATGACGGTGATCAGGTGCGCCAGTGGTGCCTGGCCGGTCACGGCATCTGTATCAAGTCCTACATCGATGTGCGTGATGACTTGGACGCAGGCCGACTGGTCGAGGTGCTGGAGAGCTACTCTCTGCCGGGCGTGGACTTGCAGATTGTCTACCCTTCCGGCCACGTAGTGCCGCGCCGGGTCAAACTGCTGATGGACGAAATCTCCTTGAAGCTGGCAACTTGAGCGCGCTCCAAGGAGATGTTTCAGAGCTGACCTGAGAGCTTGCGCCCTACTGAGCCCAGGCGGAAAAATCCGAGTAGCCACGTTCGGTACCGCCAAATAGCTCGGCACCTTCGAGACCCGCTAACGGGTACCCCTTCTCCAGCCGCAGAGGCAGATCCGGATTGGCGACAAACTTGCGTCCGAAGGCAACATAATCTGCGTAGCCTTTTTCCAGGACCCATTCTGCGAGTTCCAGGTCGTACTTACCGGCCACCACAATCGCATTGCGAAAGCGCTCGCGCACGGCTTGGCGGAAGTCCTCGGGAAACTTGGGGGCATCATCCCAGTCCGCTTCGACCAGGTGCAGGTAGGCAATGCCCTTGCCTTGCAAATAGCTGGTTGCTTCCAACAAGGTGGGCAGAATGTCCGGGCACGCCATGCCACGTGCCGTAAGAAACGGCGCAACGCGGATCGCCGTACGGGCGGCTCCCACTTCATCAATCACTGCATCCATGACTTCCTTGAGAAAGCGCAGGCGGTTCTCGCGCGATCCGCCGTACTCATCTGTACGAACATTAGACGTGGTACGTAGGAACTGGTCGATCAGGTAGCCGTTGGCCCCATGCACTTCGACACCGTCGAAACCCGCGGTCATGGCATTACGCGCAGCCTTACGATAATCGTCGACGATGGCGTGGATTTCGTTACGCTCCAGCGCCCGTGGTGTCGGGCACGGGGCCATGCTGCCGACAGCCGATTCGGCGTCCACTTTCCAGATGCTGCCGTCAAACGCAATTGCAGACGGCGCGACCGGCAATTGGCCATTGTGGAAATCAGGGTGCGACATACGCCCTACATGCCACAACTGCAGGAAAATTCGCCCGCCAGCGGCATGCACCGCATCGGTCACCAGGCGCCAGCCGGCGACCTGTTCGTCACTGTAAATACCTGGGGTGAATGAATAGCCCTTGCCCTGGGGCGAGATCTGCGTGGCTTCAGTAACAATGAACGCGGCCGACGCCCGCTGTGCGTAATACACCGCGTTCATGGCGTTCGGCACATCGCCAGGCTGGGTGCTGCGCGAGCGGGTCATGGGCGCCATGACTACACGGTTGGGGGTGTGCAGTTGGCCAACAACGCCAGGGGTAAAAAGTGTGGACATCAGTGTCTCCTCGTAGATAGTCGGTGGTGCCAATGACCACAGAATATCTATGAGGGGATTTCTTGATAATCGACTCGGTTCGGGAAATATATTCCGGTGAATCCGGATAATGCGATGGTAGGCAGACGCAAAGCCAGCATGATCAAAAGAAGGTGGGTAACTCAAGCGCCAAAATTAAAGGCAATAGAAATACGCGGACGCGTCCCTTCAAAACGTCTTACGGAATGCATCAGCCACGACGGGAACATAATGAACGTTCCGCTGGTAGCGGCATAAGTCGTACTAAAACCGGCGGTAAGACAATCTTCCACTCTCATGCGCAACGCAGGATTGTAGGTCGATGCAACCATACCGCGTGGGTCGATAAACTCCAGGTCACCGCCAACAGCCGGATCCTCCTCTCGCCCGCCCGCATCCACCCAATAAACCCCCGACCAAAATGCCCCCGGGTGGCCATGCAACGCATTGCTGTGGCCCGCCTGGTTAACGTTTACCCAGGCATTGAGTTTCCATGCAAAACTCGGTTCAGTTAGGCCGTACTGCTCGCTATGCACCGCCGTCAGTTGAGTGGCGAACTCCTTGGCAAAGCCGACCAACGCATCGCAGGCCTGCCCGCCCCATTCCGGGAAGTCGCTGGCCGACTGCCAGCCGCCGTCGTTACTACGCTGCGTGCCGCCCTGATCGCTCGCCATGCGACAGGTGATCAGGGTTTTGAGCTCTGCATTGAGTTCTTCTGCATCGGGGTACTGGAGACAGGCCAGGGGAGTTGCAAACAGTCGCCTGATGTTTATCAGCTCAGGGTTTACCGGGTTATTGCTGGAGTGCATTGAGCGTCGACCAAGTTGCGTTAATTGCAGCAGACCTTACCTGACGAACTAAAGCACATATGTAAACCTTTGTTAAAAATTTATGGACTTCAGTCAAACTACATAAGTTGATCAGCTTTCATCCCGCGGCTAACGATCACGCCTCAATCGCGCGAAGTTCGCAGGTAATTATCAACAGAAACAAGACCGGCTCCCGTGTTAACCCGGCAAACACCACAAAATACTCTGGATACGGTAAACCTATACTTCCAAAGTAATCACGAGACACTAAGTACTCTATAGATCTCAGCAACCACCTGCCTTGTTGCGTCTTCGATCGATCCTTCATTCCGACATAAAACCCAACCGTGATTCGCAACCGCTCGCTCGAACGCCTCGGTACACGCCACATGTTCTTCCAACCTATGGATCACCGTGCTGCTCAGCCCACGCCGTCGCGCCGCAGCCCTCGCCCATGAAACCCCAGGTGCGGTGACAATCCCCACATGCAAGTCCGGTACTTGCACGTTTCGGTCAATGTTCAATTGCAGAATCTCTGCAAACGGCACTATGCGGCGAAACGCTGCATCGGATGGGTACCAGCGATCAATCAACACAATCCTACCGGGTAGCTGTTTAGCCAGGACGTGTTGAGAAATCCACGCACGGCTGTCCGCGAGGCGTTCACAAATCTCCCACTCCAGGTCCCGCGAGGGATTTCTGACCAGCGTGTTAACGAGGGTCATTGTTTCCCGTCTAAAGGGATCGCTTTTTTTCTCGCACAGTCGGATGACCTTTTTGTTGTCCGCCCTTAGTGCTTTGGTAACGGCTTCCAACAGTGTGGTTTTGCCGGTGCCCTTGGGCCCATCCAGAGCAACAAACAGCAGACGATTCATTGCTGCAGTTCAACCAACCGCTGCTTGTAACTGTCGCGCACGCAGGCCTGTTTGTCGTCAGCCTTCCAGCAGTCGTTGCGGCCCTTGATCCAGCCACGTTGTTCGGCCTTGAGCATCTTGGCCTGGCTACCGGCCTTTTTCAGCGCGGCGCTGTAGGTGCTCGCCATTTGGCGATCAAGGGCGCTAAGCGCTTCGCTGGCGCAGATCAGCGTCTCTATTGAGCTGCTCAAGTTCGCGCTGCACTTGAACGAAGGCCCCGTCTGGGCGTGTGCGTCGAGGACAAAAATGGCCACTGGCAACAGCGCCGCTCGGATAAATAAATGCATGAGGGGGTTCCTAACGGTATTGGGTTCGCCTACTAGGATAAGCCTTGATGGATAATGTTTAACCGTCATGCCTTTAAAGCTCCAATGTCCAGGCCAGCAAAGTACTTGTGCGCAATAGTGGCATTTTAGCCAGCCGTTTTCGACATCATCTAACTCTCAAATCAGCTGTGGCACACGTTGCCCCCGGGTAAACTGCCGGCCTGATCCACTTCTTGAATAAAAGAGCCCCCATGAGCCACCTAGACTACACCCCCGACCTCGACCCCGATTCCATCTCATCCGACGTGATCGGCTTCAACGGCATCCTGGTCTCCACCCAAATCCCCGTGCGTGCCGATGGCAGCCTGGAGCTGGGCGATATCACCGTGCAAAGTGAATGCACCTTGCAAGCCCTCAAGGTCGCCCTTGAACGTGCAGGTAGTTCCATGGACCGGGTCATGCACTTGACCATCTACCTCACTGACATGGCCGACCGCGCCGCATTCAACGAGGTGTACAAGCGCTTCTTCGGCAAACCCTGGCCGGTGCGTGCGGCTGTTGGCGTGGCCGCATTGGCGGTCGAAGGCATGCGCGTGGAAGTCACGGCGATGGCCGCCAAGGGCTGAGCCCGGCAGGTTATTGGGCATCCAGCGGGTGCCGGTCAGGCGATTCACGGCTACAATGCGCACCTCAACCGTGACAAGCCTGACTAAAAAAACTATGTCCTTGCCCAAGCATCATCTGGAATTGCTCAGCCCTGCCCGCGATGTCGCCATCGCGCGCGAGGCTATCCTGCACGGCGCCGACGCTGTGTATATCGGCGGCCCGAGCTTCGGTGCGCGCCACAACGCCTGCAACGACGTGAGCGAGATCGCCCAACTGGTGGAGTTCGCCCGTCGTTACCACGCCCGCGTGTTCACCACCATCAACACCATCCTGCATGACGACGAACTGGAGCCAGCGCGCAAGCTGATCCACCAGTTGTACGATGCCGGGGTTGATGCGTTGATCGTCCAGGACCTGGGCGTGATGGAGCTGGATATCCCGCCCATCGAGCTGCATGCCAGCACCCAGACCGACATCCGCACCCTGAACCGGGCCAAGTTCCTCGACCAGGCCGGGTTTTCCCAACTGGTGCTGGCCCGCGAGCTGAACCTTCAGGAAATCCGTGCGATTGCCGATGAAACCGATGCCGCCATCGAGTTCTTCATCCACGGCGCGTTGTGCGTGGCGTTCTCCGGGCAGTGCAATATTTCCCACGCGCAAAACGGCCGCAGCGCCAACCGTGGCGACTGCTCCCAGGCCTGCCGCCTGCCCTACACCCTCAAGGATGACCAGGGCCGCGTCGTCGCCTTTGAAAAACACCTGTTGTCGATGAAAGACAACAACCAGAGCGCCAACCTGCGCGCCCTGGTGGATGCCGGCGTGCGCTCGTTCAAGATCGAGGGCCGCTACAAAGACATGGGCTATGTGAAGAACATCACCGCCTATTACCGCCAGCGCCTGGACGAAATCCTCGAAGACCGCCCGGACCTGGCCCGCGCCTCCAGCGGCCGCACTGCGCATTTCTTCCTGCCAGACCCGGAAAAGACCTTCCACCGCGGCAGCACCGACTACTTTGTCAGTGACCGCAAGATTGATATCGGCGCCTTCGACACCCCGACCTTTACCGGCTTGCCGGTAGGTGTGGTGGAAAAAGCCGGCAAACGCGACTTGCAGGTAATCACCCACGAGCCGCTGTCCAACGGTGACGGCCTGAACGTGCTGATCAAGCGCGAAGTCGTAGGTTTTCGCGCCAATATCGCCGAGCCTAAAGGCGAGTTCGAAGAAGACGGCGAAAAGCGCTACCGCTACCGTGTCGAGCCCAACGAAATGCCGGCGGGCCTGCATCAACTACGACCGAATCACCCGCTCAACCGCAACCTCGACCATAACTGGCAGCAAGCGTTGCTCAAGACCTCGGCCGAGCGCCGGATTGGCGTGTCCTGGCAGGCGTGCCTGCGCGAAGACCAGCTGCAACTGACCGCCACCAGTGAAGAAGGCGTGAGCGCCAGCACCACCCTGCCCGGCCCGTTCGGCGTGGCCAACAAGCCGGAACAGGCACTGGACACCCTGCGCGACCTGCTTGGCCAACTGGGCACCACCCAGTATCACGCCACGGCGATCGAGCTGGATGCGCCGCAGGCGTACTTCATTCCCAACTCGCAACTCAAGGCCTTGCGCCGCGATGTGATCGAAGCGCTGACCGTGGCCCGTGTCGAGGCCCACCCCCGTGGTGGTCGCAAGGCCGAAACCACACCGCCGCCGGTGTACCCGGAATCGCACCTGTCGTTCCTGGCCAACGTCTACAACCAGAAGGCCCGCGATTTCTATCACCGCCACGGCGTGAAGTTGATCGACGCAGCCTACGAGGCCCACGAAGAAACCGGTGAAGTGCCGGTGATGATCACCAAGCACTGCCTGCGTTTCTCCTTCAACCTGTGCCCCAAGCAGGCCAAGGGCGTGACCGGCGTACGGACCAAGGTCGCGCCGATGCAGCTGATTCATGGCGACGAAGTACTGACCCTGAAATTCGACTGCAAGCCTTGTGAAATGCACGTGGTGGGCAAGATCAAGGGCCATATCCTCGACCTGCCGTTGCCGGGCAGCGGTGTGCAGCAGCAGGTCGTGGGGCATATCAGCCCGGCGGACCTGCTCAAGACCATCCCCCGCGCGCCACACTGACCCACGCCCTTGTAGGAGCCGGCTTGCCGGCGATAGCGCCCTCCAGATCGCCATCGCCGGCAAGCCGGCTCCTACAAGGGGCGCCTGGATGGCGGCAGATCGTGTTCAGCACGCCACCACCAGCCTCGCTGCAACCCTGCCGCCGCTAGCAATATTGCCGCAACGCCCAGCCACTGTGCCCAGCCCAGACGATGCCCGTAGGCCATCCAGTCAACCAGGATCGCCGCAATCGGGTAGATGAACGACAGCGCCCCGGTCAATGCCGTCGGCAGCTTTTGAATCGCACCATACAGCAGCACGTACATCAGGCCGGTGTGCACCACCCCCAGTGTCAACAGCGCCGCCCAGGCATCAACCGGCGCCCAAAGGCTGTGCCACGAAACCAGCGGCACCAACAGCACTGCACCGGTACTCACTTGAATCAGCGCCAGCAGATGGGGCGGCACAGCCTTCAGGCGCTTGATGATCAGTGCAGCGATGGCATACAAAAGGGCCGCGCCCAGCGCCTGGGCCACGCCCCACAGGTATTGATCACCGCTGCCCTGCTGCTCGCCATGGGCGGTGACGATAGCCAACATGCCCATGAATGACACGCTCAGCCACGCCAGCTTCTGTACGGTGATTTTCTCGCCAAGCAACAGCGCCGCGAGGATCACCAGCATAAATGGCTGAACGTTATAGACCGCCGTGCTGATGGCAATCGACGCCTTGGCATAAGACGCAAACAGCAACAGCCAGTTACCCACGATGGCCACGCCGCTCAACATGGCCCAGCCGAGTGTTGAATAACTCAGCCATGTACTGCGCAAATACCCCAGGCGCCAGCACACCAGCAACAGGGTCAAGGCGCCAATGACGCAACGCCAGAACACCACCTCAATGACCGGCACGCCAGACACCAGCACGAACCAGCCGATCGTGCCGGAGATCAGCATGGCACCGACCATTTCCCATGAGCCGCGACGTATGGATGTGTCCATGATTTAGCTCCTCGAATGAGGCTAAATTATGGCAATCTGCGTCGATCAGGCTCCAGCGCCTGAATAAGGCCAAAGGTAGTCAGCGCCTATTCTTATTAGGTGAAATAGCAGGTTTGGTTAAGGAGCCCAGGATGATTGATATTATTGACCAACAACTGATTGCCGCCCTGATGGACGACTCGCGCTGCACGCTCAAGACCCTGGCGGGGATTACCGGCCTGTCCTCGCCCAGCGTTGGCGAGCGATTGCGACGCCTGGAGGAACGCGGTGTTCTGAAGGGCTATACGGTGGATATCGACCCCAAACACTTCGGCTATTTGCTGCAAGCCATCGTGCGCATCCGCCCCCTGCCCGGCCAATTACAGGAAGTGGAGCGGCAGATCCAGGCAATACCGCAGTTTACCGAGTGCGACAAAGTCACCGGCGACGACTGTTTTATCGCACGGCTGCACGTACGCACCATGGACCAGCTGGATACCTTGCTTGACCGGCTCAACGGCTACGCCGAGACCAACACCGCCATCGTCAAGAAAACCCCGGTCAAGCGTCGGTTACCGCCCTTGGATGGCGCGTAGAAGGCGGTACAGATCAATCGGAGCTGACCTCTTCTGGGGCGTCGTCCCCATCAATCAGCGGCACCTGCGCATCATCCATCAACGATCCGGGGTCTTCATTGCCCGGGTCATTGATCGGCTCCTCTTCGGTTGGGATATGCATGGCCCTAGCCGCCCTGGGTATCAATGTCAGCGTCGGTCTTGGGCTTGGGTTCGCGTTCGGGCTTGAAGTCCGGACTGTACTCGTTGTCCCTGGCCACCTTGTCGGTGACGGGTTGCGGGTCCTTGGGAGCCGTGGCCCCGTTGCTTGGGGTGGGCACGTTGCGGGCATCGTCAGCGATGGCTGGATCGTTCCTGCCGCTGGTTTGCAGGTCTTGGCTGTCATTGGTGCTCATGGGAACCTCTTTATTCGTTGGTGTAAGGTTAAGGTGCCGCGCGGCGGGATGAAGTTCAGTGCGCAAGCCCCATGCTGATCAATGGTCACCCCCCCGGGTTGTCTACCTGGATATAGAACGCAAACGCTGCCAGCAGCATCCAGAACACGGTGAACAACCACGGCGTGCGCACGGAAAACAGCAATGACTTGCGATAGCCCTTGTGCGACGACTCGGTCTCGCAGAACAGCGGCGACTCATCGTAGGCCAGGCCCATCACCGGCTCGCTGCGCAACAGTTCGCTCTGCTTGAAGTGCCAGTGGTCAATGATGTCGTAGGCCGCCCGGATGCCCGGCCAGGCATTGAGCGAGCTGAACACGCCAAGCATCGACAACATCAGCGGCACCACCAGGGTAAACAGCTTGCCCCACTCCGGGTTGAGGTTGCCCATGCAGGACACAAAGGCAATCACCAAAAACGACTGCGCCGTCAGGTAGGCATCGGTACGGTTGGCGAGGATGGAGGTTTCGTACTGGATTTCCCGACGATAGAAATCCAGCCGGTCCTTGGGCGAGCCGAAGATCTTAGCGTTGTGTTCGGTGTGGTCGGTCAGCGCCGATTCCGGGCTGTGCGGGGAGATGATCCTGGGCACAATCGATATTCCTCAGAGGGCGTAATCCACTTAGAAGAACCGGCGGTGCCCGAAGTTCAGGTCAATCGCCTGCACCGTTATGAAGCAAATGCTGCGCCTATCACGCACCACGCTTGCCCAGGCCGCTCCAGTAACGGGCTGATACATCGTGTAATCCCAATAAACACGCTTGCGGCACAGCCATTGCTTTACTCCTGCTACTGCCTACTTGCCAGGGTGAACACAGGAGCAACTGTTACCCCCCGACTCAGAGCCGACTCCAAAAGAAAGTAAGGACAAGGTCCGTTGGCGCCAAAAGCCACGGGCTCATAACAATGCGTTTTCTAAAGCGGCAGTGCCTGCAGCGTTTTACCCGGCACTGACAAGGTAATTGGAATGGCTCGATCTTTCTTCGATGAAATGAATGACGCAAATGGCGTGTGCCGTGCGCACTACCAGGATTTTTCCCGCTGGCTGGCCAACACGCCGCCGGAACTGCTGGCCCAGCGCCGCCGCGAGGCCGACCTATTGTTCCACCGCGCCGGGATCACTTTCACCCTGTACGGTGAGGAGCAAGACACCGAGCGCCTGATTCCCTTCGACATCATCCCGCGCAGCATTCCCGCCAGTGAGTGGAGTGTGATCGAACGCGGCTGTATCCAGCGGGTCAATGCGCTGAACATGTTCCTCGCCGATATCTATCACGACCAGCGCATTATCAAGGCCGGGATCATTCCCGCCGAGCAGGTGCTGGGCAATGAAGGCTATCAAAAGGCCATGATCGGCCTCGACCTGCACCGTGATATCTATTCGCACATCTCCGGTGTCGACCTGGTGCGCGATGGCGACGGTACGTATTACGTCCTCGAAGACAACCTGCGCACCCCCAGCGGCGTGAGCTACATGCTCGAAGACCGCAAGATGATGATGCGCCTGTTCCCGGAAGTATTTGCCAAGCAGCGCATCGCGCCGGTGGACCACTATCCCAACCTGCTGCTCAAGACCCTGAAAAGCGCCAGCCGCCTGGACAGCCCCAATGTGGTGGTGCTGACCCCCGGGCGCTTTAACAGCGCGTTTTTCGAACACGCGTTCCTCGCCCGGGAGATGGGCGTCGAGTTGGTCGAAGGTGCCGACCTGTTCGTGCACGACCTCAAGGTGTTCATGCGCACCACCGACGGCCCGAAACCCGTGGATGTGATCTACCGGCGCATCGACGACGCCTTCCTCGATCCCCAGGCCTTCAACCCCGAATCCATGCTCGGCGTGCCCGGCCTGGTGGCCGCCTACTGCGCCGGCAATGTGGTGCTGGCCAATGCCATCGGCACCGGGGTGGCCGACGACAAATCCATCTACCCCTATGTGCCAGAGATGATTCGCTTCTATCTGGATGAGGAACCGGTGTTGCAAAACGTACCCACCTTCCAGTGCCGCAAACCCGATGAACTGTCCCACGTACTGGCGCACTTGCCCGATCTGGTGGTCAAGGAAACCCAGGGTTCCGGCGGCTACGGCATGCTGGTGGGCCCAGCCGCCTCGGCGGCCGAGATCGAGGACTTCCGCCAACGCATCAAGGCCCGGCCCCATGCCTATATCGCCCAACCGACCCTGAGCCTGTCCACCTGCCCGACCTTTGTCGAAAACGGCATCGCGCCACGGCATATCGACCTGCGCCCGTTCGTGCTGTCGGGCAAGGAGACCCGACTGGTGCCAGGCGGCCTGACCCGCGTGGCATTGCGTGAAGGCTCATTGATCGTCAATTCGTCGCAAGGCGGCGGAACCAAGGACACCTGGGTGGTGGAGGGCTGAGTATGCTGAGTAGAACCGCCGCAGATCTGTATTGGATGTCGCGCTACCTGGAACGCGCAGAGAACCTGGCGCGCATGCTGGAGGTCAGCTATTCGCTGTCGCTGATGCCCCAGGCCGGGCGCAGTGATGGCCTCGATGAACTGGCGATGTCGCTGCTCAGCAGTGGCACCCTGGACAACTACCTGGAGCGCCATCAACAACTGGACGCCGAGCGCATGCTGCACTTTTTCGCCCTCGACGAAGAAAACCCGGCCAGTATCTACAACTGCCTGCGCGCCGCCCGGGGCAATGCCCATGCGGTACGTGGGCGGATCACCGCCGACATGTGGGAAAACCTCAACGCCACCTGGCTGGAAATGCGCAGCATCGCCGCCGGCGGACTGGCCCGCCATGGCATCAGCCACTTCTGTGACTGGGTCAAGCAGCGTTCGCATCTGTTCCGGGGGGCCACGTCCGGCACCATCATGCGCAACGATGCCTATCGTTTTATCCGCCTGGGCACCTTTGTCGAGCGCGCCGACAACACCTTGCGCCTGCTGGATGCGCGTTACGAGATGTTCGGCGAGGAGTCCGAAGAAGTCAGCGACCTGTCCGCCCGCGGCTACTACCAGTGGAGCGCCCTGCTGCGTGCCTTGTCGTCGTTCGAGGCCTACACCGAGCTGTACCCCAATGCACTGAATGCGCGTTCGGTGTCGGAGTTGCTGCTGCTGCGCAGCGATGTGCCGCGCTCATTGCATGCGTGTATCGAGGAGTTGAGCCATATCCTCGCCGACCTGCCGGGCAGCTACGGCCGCACGGCCCAGCGCCTGGCGGCGGAGTTTGAAGCGCGGCTGCGCTACACAGGTATCGATGAGATTCTCGAAGAAGGCCTGCACAGCCGGCTGACCGAGTTTATCGACACCGTGCGCGAACTGGCGCGGGCGATCCACAGCTCCTACCTGGAGGTGGTGTAAACCCCCACATCCCCCCAGCCTGACAGCCGTGCGCGTTCTCCTGTGGGAGCTGGCTTGCCGGCGATGGCGGCAGGTCAGCCAATAGATTTATCGACTGATACACCGCCATCGCGGGCAAACCCGCTCCCACAGGCGCGATGTTTGTTCCAGGCATATAACTGTCAGTTTGGATCATTGATCCCATCTCGCGGCTGCTCTTATGGTTGCCAGACACTCATAAGAACAGGTACAGACCATGTCCGAAGCTCTGCAATTATCCAGCCCGGCCGCCCATACCCTAAAGCGCTGGCACACCATGCTGGCCACTGCCGACCTCAAAGCCCTGCCCGAACTGCTGGCGCCAGACGCCGTGTTTCGCTCGCCCATGGCGCATACCCCCTACCCCGGCGCACCCGTGGTGTCGATGATTCTCAACACTGTGTTTACCGTGTTTGAAGACTTCCAGTACCACCGCGAACTGGCCAGCGCCGACGGCCACAACGTGGTGCTGGAGTTCAGCGCGCGGGTGGGCGACAAGCAGCTCAAGGGTATCGACCTGATCCGCTTCAACGAACAGGGGCAAATCATCGAGTTTGAAGTGATGGTCCGCCCCTTGAGCGGGCTACAGGCCCTGGGTGAAGAAATGGGCCGGCGCCTGGCGCCGTTCCTGGCCAAGGCCAAGGGCTGACCTTCAGCGCCCGAGGAACTCCAGCAGCCGGGCGTTGACCTGCGCGCCCTGCTCCACCTGGATCCAGTGCCCGCAGTTGGCCAGTACCTGCTGTTGCAACTGCGGCACCACCTGGGGCATGCGCTTGAGCGTATGCGCCTCAAACACTCCCACAGGGTCACGGTCGCCGATCAGGAACAACGTCGGTTGCAGCACCTGCCGGCCCGCCAGGAACTCCGTGCGCTGCCAGTTGCGCTCAAAGTTGCGGTACCAGTTCAACGGCCCGCGAAAGCCCTTGGCGAAGGTTTGTACATAGATATCCAGGTCGTGCTGGCTGCACCAGGCCGGCAAGGCGCCCGGCAGCGCGACACCCTCGAGCAAAGTGGCGGTGGCCGGTTTTTGCTGCAGGAATACATCCTGGTCCTGCATAAACAGGCGCAAGCTGCGCTCGATATCCGCCTCCAGTTCCTGTTCAGCCACGCCGGGCTCCTGGAAATACAGGATGTAGTTGAACCGCTCGGCATACAGCTCACGCATGATCTCGATCACCGGCCTGCGGGAACGACCGGCGAAGGGCACCGACATCGTGACCAGGGCGCTGATGCGCTGCGGCTCCAGCAAGGCCAGGTGCCAGGCCACTACCGCGCCCCAGTCATGGCCGACCATCACCACCCGGTGATGCCCGAACAGGTCCATGGCACCCTGGATATCCGCGCACAGAGTCAGCAGGTCGTAGTCGGCAATGGCTGCGGGGGCGCTGCTGTGCCCGTAGCCGCGCATCTGCGGCACGAACACGCGATAGCCAGCAGCAGTCAGCGCCGGTATCTGCTGGCGCCAGGAGTGCCAGCACTCGGGAAAGCCGTGGAGCAGCCACACCGGCGGGCCGCTCTCGGGGCCGGCGATGTGCAGGCACAATTGAATACCGTTGACCTGGATCGTCTGTTGTTCGATAGCACTCATCGCACCGCTCCATCAGGGGACTGCTGCAGACTGCCCCAGCGATACGGCCTGCGCCAGCATCATTGATGGGGCAAATACCTCAGGTCACCGACCACCAGCGCGGCAACAGTGGCCGCACCTTGGGTTCGGCAAAACGGTCATCGATCAGCATCACTACCCCTTGGTCCTGCTGGGTGCGAATCACCCGGCCGGCCGCCTGTACCACCTTCTGGATCCCGGGATACAGGTAGGTGTAGTCGTACCCCGCACCGAAGATCGCACCCATGCGCAGCTTCATTTGCTCGTTGACCGGATTGAGTTGCGCCAGGCCCAGGGTGGCGATAAAAGCCCCGATCAGGCGCGCGCCCGGCAAGTCGATACCCTCACCGAACGCCCCGCCCAGCACGGCGAACCCCACGCCCTGGCTGTGCTGGGTGAACTGGTCAAGGAACGCCTGGCGTTCGGCCTCGGCCATGCCCCGCGATTGATGCCAGGTTGGGATCGACGGATGCCGCTCGGCCAACAATTGCGCCACTTGCTGCTGGTAATCGAAGCTGCTGAAAAACGCCAGGTAGTTGCCCGGCGTGCGTTCAAACTGCTCGGCGATCACTGCGACGATGGGCGCCAGGGACGCCTGGCGATGCACAAAACGCGTGGAGATGCGGTCGATGATGCGCACCTGCAACTGTGCGGCATCGAAGGGCGATTCCACGTCGACCCACGCGGTATCCGCCGGCAGGCCCAGCAGGTCGGCGTAGTAATGCCGGGGGCTGAGGGTCGCGGAAAACAGCACGCTGCTGCGGGCGGCCGTCAAGCGTGGCCGGATAAACTCGGCCGGCACCACATTACGCAGGCTCAAGCGCGAGAAGCGACGCTTGGCCAGTGGATCGCGCTGGCTGATATCAAAAATAAACTGCTCGTTGAACAGCTCCGCCACCTTGGCGAACTGCAAGGCCTCGAAGTAAAAGCCTTGCAGTTCGCCCGTGAGCGCCTGCGGGTGATCGTTGAAATACTCGCCCATGGCGCTGGTGCACAGGGCCAAGGCCTGCAACAGCTTGTCCGGTTTGCTCGGATAGGCCTGATACACCGTGACCTGCTCTTTGTGCAGCGCGTTCCATTCACGGTTGAGCCGCTGCAACGGTTTGCGCAACGGCTCGGGGGCGCTGTCGCGCACGGTCTTCAGGGCAAATTGATCGAGGTCGGCGCTGTACATCGCGCGGCCCCGCTCCACCAGGTTATGGGCTTCGTCCACCAGCACCGCGACCCGCCATTGGTTGAGCTGGGCCAGGCCAAACAGCATCGCGCCAAAATCGAAGTAATAGTTGTAGTCGGCGACGACCATGTCGCACCAGCGCGCCATTTCCTGGCTCAGGTAATACGGGCACACCCCATGGGCCAGTGCCACTTCGCGCAAATGGCGCTGGTCCAGCAGCCGCACCTGGGCTACCGCCTCGCGCGCGGCGGGCAGGCGATCGTAAAAGCCCTTGGCGAGCGGGCAGGAATCGCCATGACAGGCCTTGTCCAGGTGCTCGCAGGCTTTGTCCCGCGCCACCAACTCCAGCACGTGCAACGGCAGGTCGGCACTTGCGTGCAGTATCTGCACCGCGTCCAGCGCCAGTTTGCGGCCAGGGGTCTTGGCCGTGAGAAAGAACAGCTTGTCCAACTGCTGCGGCGCCATGGCCTTGAGCACCGGGAACACCGTGCCAATGGTTTTACCGATGCCCGTGGGCGCCTGCGCCATCAGGCAGCGTCCGGTGCTGACGGCCTTGTACACCGACTCGGCGAGGGTCCGCTGGCCCAGGCGAAAGCCCGCGTGGGGAAAGGCCAGGGCCTTGGTCGCGGTATCGCGGGCCAGGCGCCGCTGTGCCTGTTGCTCGGCCCAGTCGAGAAACAACCCACACTGGCGATTGAAGAACGTCTCCAGCTCATCAACCGCACACACCTGGCGGATCACGGTTTCGCGCTCGCTGACGATATCGAAATACACCAGCGCCAGCTCGATCTCAGGTATCCCCAGCTTGCAGCACATCAGCCAGCCATAGACCTTGGCCTGGGCCCAGTGCAGTTGCCGGTGGTTGGCCGGTTGCGCATCCAGGTCGCCACGGTAGGTCTTGACCTCTTCCAGCACATTGCGATCCGGATCATAGCCATCAGCGCGGCCGCGCACGGTCAACTGTTGGTAGAGACCTTCCAGGGCCACTTCACTCTGGTAGTGCGCACTGCGTCGGGAGGCCACGGTGCGATGGCCGAGCATGCCTTCCTGGGCACTGGGCGAGGGGGTAAACCGCAGATCGAGGTCACCCACCTTGGCCGTGAACTCGCACAGTGCCCGTACGGCAACGGTGTAGCTCACGCGCCCTGCTCCGCCCAGCGTACATAACACACGGTGACCGGCATCTGGTGTTCGCTACAGAACTCCAGCCAGCGCAATTGGTTGTCCTGCAGGCGGTCGCCCGGGCCTTTGACTTCGATCATGCGATAGGTTTTTTGCGCCGGCCAGAACTGGATCAGGTCCGGCATCCCGGCGCGATTGGCGCGGATATCCAACAACAACCGGTCGAACCAGTGCCGCAGGTGCGCGGCGGGCAGGCAATCGAGCGCCTGCTCGAGCAGCTCTTCGCTCAACACATTCCAAAATACAAAGGGCGACTGGATCCCCCACTTTTCGACGTAGCGCTGGCGGATCGTGGTTTTGTAGCGCTCGTCGTGCAGTTGGTCCAGGCACGCGGCAAATAGCTCGGCGCGGCGCTGCTGGAAGTCCTCACTGTGCAAATCCACCGGCCCGCGCTGGAACGGGTGAAAGAACGAGCCGGGCAACGGCGCGAAGATCGCCGGCCAGCACAACAGCCCGAATAGCGAGTTGACCAGGGTGTTCTCCACGTAGTGCACCGGCCCCTCTTCATCTCCCAGATGCGCCTGCACGCAGAACTCCACGGCCGCCAACGGTTGCGGGAACGGCAGTTCCAGGTCCAGGCGCTGGATCACCTGGGGTTTGGGCTTGGGCAACGCCGGCTCGCCCAGCTTGCGCCGCAACCGCGGCAAAACCCGCAACAGGTGCTGCTGCTCGGCCGCGCTTTGTGGCGCGGCCTGGGCCTCCAGCGCCAGGGCCATGGCCTGGGCGAAATCCTCCTGGCGCTCCAGTACGCGGATCAGCCGTGCACGAGCGCCGGGGTAGGCACAATCGCGGTAGATCACCTCGGCCAGGGCCAGTTCGGCGAGCCGCTCGCAATGCTGGCCAACCTGGAACAGCAGCTTGGCCCGACGTTTTTCCAGCCAGGGGTTATCGGTGGCCAGGGTGGCAATCTGCGCCAGCACAGCCTCCAACGGTTCGCCCGCCTCGAACGCCTGCTGGCATTGGTGCAGGAACAGCAGGCCAGATATATCGTCACGGTGGCGCAGGCCCCGAGACTCGGCGCAGAACTCGACCTTTTCGTAGGTGTAGATCCCCAGGTCCGCCAAGACAAACTCCGACCAGTCCTGGTACAGGTTGCCGAAGAACATCAGGCGCAGGCGCTCACATAAATCCATCACCGTGAGGCTGTACAGGCGCTCGTCCAGCTGCGGGGACCACTGCGCAAACGTACGCGGCTCGGTGAACTGGCTGGACAGGCTGGGCAGCCAATCGGACTTCTTGCCCCTGGGCTGCTCGATCCATGGCTTGAACGCTTGCAGTACCTCGCCTTTTTGCAACTGCCCCCACAGCTCATCAAGCGACAGCAGGCCTTGCTCGCTGACCCAACCGTGGGCCAGCAACGGCTGCACGGCCACGTCAACCGGGCCGATCTCGCCGTAGTTGAGCTTGCTCGCCCGAAAATGCACGCCCTTGCGCATCACCATCCGCACCAGCAACGCCTGGGCCGGTTGCGGCAACTGGGCGAACTGCGCCATGAAGCGCTGCTCCTGTTCGTCCAGCACATCGGCATAGCGCTGGCCCAGCCAGTCGAGCACTTGCCGGAAGTTATGCAGGTAGTAGAACGGGTCTTCGAGGGGATTGGACATGACGGGCACTTGGACAAACACTGGTTATGCATACAGAGTGCCGTCCCAAGGCTTGCGTTGCAATGGCTAATAGATCAGTGGCGCACGCAACTTTTTGCATAAAAGTGATCAGATGGGGGTGGATCCGCGTAACATTTGTTGCCCGCAGCCGTTGAGCACGGGGTTTTCGAAGGATGAGAGTAAGGGTTATGAACATGAAGAACTGGGGCCTGCCGCTGGCCGTACTGACGTTTCTGGCATTGGCCGGTTGCTCGACGCCGACCGTCGTGACCTTGCAGAACGGTACTCAGTACCTGACCACAGACACGCCGAATGCCAAGACACCCGATGGTTTCTACGAATTCACCGATATCGCCGGCAAGCGCGTACGGGTCAAGGCGGCGGATGTCGCAACCGTGCACAAGGAAGACTGACCGCATAACCGTAGGAGCCGGCTAGCCGGCTCCTACGGGTTGTTTCAGGTGATGACGAACGCCTCTGCCGACAGGCTGCCAAGCCCGACCCCCACCAACGTCACCGAGTTATCGCCAAACGTCAGCAACGTATCGCTGCCCACCGCCTTGGCATGGTCGAGGTAGTTGTACTGCCCGTCCACCCCCGCCACGCCCATGAACACCAACTTGTCTGTCGACTGGTAGCCCAGGATCCGGTCCTGGCCAAAGTCGCCGTCGAACAGGAAGGTATTACGCCCGCCGCCCGCCTCCAGCAGGTCATTGCCAGCCCCGCCGACCAGCACATCGTTGCCTTTGCCGCCGATCAGATGGTCATTGCCGTCCAGGCCAAACAACCACTGCCCGCCATCGCCGGCCTTGAGCACATTGGCTCCGGCATCGCCCTTGAGCGACGCCGCGTAGGCCGTCAGGTCGCGGCCCGCCAGCAGGCCGTTGTCGGTCACGCTGTGGGTCACCTCCTTGCTGAACAGCAACAGATAGCTTTCCTTGCTCACTATCGCGCCCATGTCACGGGTCATGCTGATGCCGCCTTGGCCGTCGCGGACATACAGGGTGCCTGCACCGTCGTTGGCCACCTCGACGTTTTTCAGTGACTGCTGCAGGTCCAGGGTGTTGAACCCCTTGCCGCCCAACATGATGTTGTAGCCACCGCCATCACGGAAAGTATCGTTGCCTTCGCGGCCTTCCAGGTAGTCGTTGCCCCGGCCGCCCTGGATCAGGTCATTGCCGTCGCTGCCGATGATGAACGTGCTGCCCTTGTGCGCTTCGGCATTGCGGTTGAGGTCTTGCACCCAGGTAGTGGCGCGCGCCGGGTCCGACAGGTTGGCGACGATGATTGTCGAATCACGGCTGGTCAGGTCATAGAACTTGGATTCAAGGATGCGGCTCATGCCGTCGCCATAACCGGTGGGTAAATGGGAGATCCATGTCGGCAGGTTGAGGATGGAAAACGGCAGGATGTTCCACAGTGTCGAGGCGTAGTGGTCGTTGAAGCTGACGATGTTATCGGCGCTGGATTCGTGGGGTTTATCGTGGGCCCAAAGCGAGGACCCCGTGAACGAGGAGCCGTCGAGGGCCCGATAGACCGGGTCGTTTTCGTAGCCGATGTTCAGCACCTTGTCGCCGCTGCTCTGGGTCGGCGAGGCATAGGCCACGTAGTTGGCGTCCTGGTAGAACCCCGCCCAGTTGTCGTTGCTCAAGTCCGCCATGCTGTTGACTGCCAGGCCACCGAGGCTATGGCCGCTGACCACCACATCCTGGCCGCTGAGCCCCTGTGCGCTGGCATACGCGGCGACTTTGCCAAGCAAGCTGCCAAACGCTTGGCCCGCGTAGTTTTTCGCATAGTCCGCAGGGCCGAACGCTGCCAGCAAGTCACTGATCACATCGCCGATGGAATCAAGGATCAGGTTTTCCCTGGGGCCCGAAGTCCCACGGAAGGCGATGCCGATTTCCAGCAGTTTGCCGGCGTCATCGTACTTGCCCAGGACCTCGACCTGGGCGCTGGTATAACCGGCTTTTTCGCCAAAGAACGTGCCCCGGGCGTCGACCTTGCCGCCATACTCAAGGGTGCTGGCGCTGATGGGCGTCCAGCCGGCCTTTTGCACGGCGTCGAGGGCGGCCTTTTCCGAGTCGGGGTTCCACGGGATCCCGGGAATCACGCCTTGGGAGTGGGTGCTGCCAATCAAGGCCTGCACCAGGGTGGCCGGCAAACCCAGGCCCAAGCCGTGCTGCTGGTACCCCACGGCAAAGCCGTTATCCAGGTTGTGGTAGGAATACAAGGTGATCGCCATGGCATCGGCGAACAGTGCTTTGGAGTCCTCGGTAGTAAGGTTTTTGTAGTCATAGACACCCATGGTATTGCCTCTCTTTTGTTGGAATTGTCGAGAAAGCCAAAACAGTTGGAATGCTGTAACGGTGGGAGCAAACCTGCTCCCACCGTTTGGAGCTGCGGTGTTTAGAAGGCCCAGTCGAGGCTCAAGCCCACGCCGTGGATTTTCTCCTTGCTGGCCAGCAGGCCGTTGTAGTCGAAGTTCACCCGCGCATCCTTGGTCAGCGCCAGGCTGGCGCGCGCGCCGACCAAGGCCGCGTCGCGCACCATCGGCGAGCTTTCCACGGCAAACGCGGTACTGCCTGAAGCAAACGCCAGGTGGCGCTCGGAATCGGTGGTGCTGAGGTTGTGCTGCCAGCCCAGGGTGCCGGAAACGTCCAACGCCTGATGGTCGCTGAGGTTGAAGGTCTTCAACGCCCGCACGCCGAGGGTGCTGAGCACCAGGTCGCGGGTGTCATCGCCGCCCTTGAGCGCTGCTGCATCGCCTTTCTCGCTGAAGCCGTCGCTGTCCAGATGCACATAGGCCAGGTTGGCGAACGGCTCCAGCGCCAGCGGTTGCAGGTTCAGGCGATAAGCCGCTTCGGTGAAGAGCTGGGTGCTACGAGCATCAACCTTGGCTTTCTGCTTGCCGGCGACTTCGCCGTATTGCAGCTCACGTTTCACATCAGCGCGGTGCCAGCTGTAGGTCGCCCCGCCGCTCAGGCGCCAGGCGCCGATGTCGTGACCGGCATAGGCGCCAAAGTGGTAGCTGTCCACCGATGCCCGCGAATGGGTGCCATCGCCCATGTTCAGCGAGGTATCGCTGTAACCGGCGACCAGGCCCAGGCGTGTGTCTTCGTCCAGCGCACCGTCCACACCCGCCAGCAGGCCGCCGATGGAGGTGGTGTAGCCCGCCGTCTCGCTGGCGCTGTCGGTTTTACCCCAGGCGCCAAGGGCCTTGACCCAGACGTTGCCACGCGTGTCGATGGTTTGTGGCGAGGTGCCCATTTCACCCTGTTGCAGGCGCTCGCCCACCGCTTCACGCAGGTAGCGGTTGTCATTGACCAGCGCGGTTTCCAGGGCCGGGTAGATTTCCCCCGACAACTGTTGGAACGCCCCTTGCGCCGAGGCCGCACTCGGTGCCAGCAGCAGGCTTTCATACACCCCGTTACCCGCGCCCAGTTGCTCGGCCGCCACCGCCACCGCGCGTTGGTTATCGGTCGTCGCGACGCTGGCGAAGCTGTTGGCCGTGCGCGCAACATCCAACTGCACGCCGTTGGCGCCGTAGTTCAGGTTGCCGCCGACAAACAGGTAGTTGGGCAGTACCGAGGCAAAGCTGCCGGTAATTCCCCCGGCCGCCTGCAGGATGTTGTACTGGCGACCGATCAGGCTTTGCGCCTCGGGCTGGCTGAGCAAGGTCGGGCTGTTTTCCAGGGCCAGGGTCACGGTGCCGCCGTTGAGGGTGGCCTTGCCACCGGCGACGATGCGGTCGCTGCTGGTAGTGGACAGCTCCACCGCATAGGTAGAACCCGCGTCGAAGTTGACATCCCCAGCCACGTTCAAGGTGCCGATGGAGTTACCCGGCGCGACCGTACCGCCGCTTTTCGCGTGCAGCGCGCCGATGCTGCCGGAGCCGCCCAACACCCCGCTGTTACTCACCGTGACCTGCGATGCCAGCGAGCCATTGACCGCCAACAGGCCCTGATTGACCAGGGTTGGCCCGCTGTAGGTGTTGTTGCCGGTCAGCACCAGCGTCCCAATGCCCTGCTTGGTCAAGCCGCCGTGACCGGCAATGTCATTGCTCCACACATCCCGCCCGCAGTGCACATCGTCACACACGCGCTGGGTGGGCTTGCCGGCGTCAACTACCGCCCCAACCCCCGGCAAGTCCGCAACAAACTGGCCGCTGCCATAGCCACCGTCGATACGGAACTCGGCCGGGATATCCTCGGCGGTGATAAACATTCCCGGTCCGCTGACCGCCTTGCCCAGGTTGATCATGCCCCAGCCATACAGTGCGTCGATGCCCGGTGCGCCAAGGTCGGTGGCGGTGGTCTTGAGCAGCGTGGAAATCTGCTCGCCGCTCATGTACGGGAAACGCTCCATCAACACGGCGGCGGCGCCTGCCACATGGGGCGCAGCCATGGAGGTGCCGTTTTTGTTGTTCCAGCCCAGGGTCATGTTATCGACCGTGGTGCCCACCATCACCGAGCTGTAGATCGCCGTGCCTGGGGCAGACACGCAGAAGCTGGCGGCATAGCCACAGCGCGACGAGAAGGTGCTGATCACATAGGGGTTGGGGCTGTTGGCATCCGGGTTGCGTTGCAATGCGGCCACCGACAGCCAATTGGGCGCGATCTCGGGCACAAAATACGCCAGGCCGGAGATCGCATCGGGGTTGTTCAGGTTGTAGTCGTTGCCGGCTGCGAAGATCGTCAGCACCCCGCTGCGCGCCGCGTTGATCGCCCCGGTATAAGCCCCGCCTGGTGCGGTGCCCAACAGCGGCTTGATCTGGTCGAACTGCGCCTGCGCATCGCTGAGAGCAAAATGGGGGAACGCCGGGTCCTTGCCGCCCTTGGCAAACTGATCGCCAATGCCGATGCCCCAGCTGTTATTGATGATGCGTGCGCCGTTGGCCACCAGGCTGTCCCAACCGGCCTGGTACACCGCACCGTCGTTACCCAGGATGATCCCGTCTTCGGGGCCGGGGTCGCCGTTCTCGGCGCTGAGGATCTGTGCGTTGTAGGCCACGCCGTGCATCGGCCCGCCGTTACGGTCGCCGGCGGCAATGCCCCCGACATGGGTGCCGTGGTCGCCCAGCTTGCCGTTGGAACCCAGGGACGGTGTGCCGTCGTAGCGGAACGGGTCACCGGCCTTCACCGGGATATACGGGTCGGTGTACTGGCGGATCCCTTCAGTGACCAGGGTCTGTACCTTGCCCGGGCTGGAAAACTCAGGATGCAGGGCGTATACCGGCTGGTCGAAAATTCCCAGCTTCACGCCCTTGCCGCTGTAACCGGCGGCATATGCCACATCGGCATTGACTGCGCCCAGGCCCCAATCGGCCTTGAACTCATTGCTGCGCCAACTGGCGACATCCCCCAGCTTGCCGGTTTCGACGTAGGGTGCGGCCTGGGCGGTACCCAGGCTGGCCAGGCAACACAGCAACGCGCCGTATGGCACGCGACTCAAGGCCTTGAGCGGGTAGCCCGGGCCTGTTGGGATGGCGGAGTGAAACCCTCGTTGTTTTGCGTTCACGGTGACCTTCCTTAGTTTCATTGCGTTTGTTGTTCTTTTTGTTGGCGCGCTTCAGAACTGCCAGTCGAGGCTCAGGCCCACGCCCTGGTTGCTCTCCTTCGCACCCAATTGGCCGCTGTAGTCGAGGTTGACCCGTGTGGTGTCGCTCAGTGCCAGGCTGGCCTTCAAGCCCACCAGCGCGGCATCGCGCTGAAGCGGTGTGCTGCGCACGGCAAACGAGGGGCCGCCTGCGACGAACGCCAGGTGTTCCTCGGATTCAACCGGCGTGAGGCTGTGCTGCCAGCCGAGCGAGCCGGAGAGTTCCAACTGCTGGCGGTCATTCAGAGGCAGGGTCTTGAGAGCGCGCAGGCCCAGGGTGCCGAGGGTCGCGTCGCGGCGATCACTGCCCCGTTGCAGGGCGGCGGCATCGCCTTTCTCATGGAAACTTTCGCTGTCCAGGTGCACATAGGCCAGGTTGGCAAACGGCTCCAGGGCCAGCGCTTGCAGGTCCAAGCGGTAGGCCGCCTCGGTGAACACCTGCAGGCTGCGCGCATCCAGCTTGGCTTTTTGCTTGGCGCTGACGTCAGCGTATTGCAGGTCGCGCTGCACATCGCCGCGATGCCAGCTGTAGGCGCCGCCCACACTCACACGCCAGTTGCCCAGCTCACGCCCGGCATAGGTGCCCAGGTGATAGCTGTCGACATCGGCCGACGCATGGGTGCCATCGCCCATGTTCAGCGAGCTGTCGCTGTAGCCCGCCATCACACCGACGCGGGTCTGTTCGTCCCACTGGCCATCGACCCCCAGCAGCATGCCGCCGATAGAGCGGGTGTAACCAGCATATTCAATGCTGCTGTCGGCCTTGCCCCAGGCGCCGAGGGCCTTGATCCACAGGTTGCTTTCGCCGGTGGCAGGCACATGGCGCAGGCGCTCACCGACGGCATCGCGCACATGGCGGCTGTCATTGATCAACATCGCGCCGACTGCCGGGTAGATCTCGCCGGACAACTGCTGGAAGGCCTGGCGGGCCACCACACTGGAGTCGGCACTCAGCACGCTTTCATACACCGGGTTGCCGGCCCCCAACTGCTCGGCTGCAGCGGCCACGGCGCGCTGATTGCGGGTCGCCGCGACGCTGGCAAAGCTTGCGTCATTGCGCGCGATAGCCAGTTGCACGCCATTGGCGCTGTAGTCGAGGTTGCCACCGAGGAACAGGTAGTTGGGCAATACCGCACCGAAACTGCCGGTGACCCCACCCGCCGCCTGCAAGATGTTGTACTGGCGACCGATCAGGCTTTGCGCCTCGGGCTGGCTGAGCAAGGTCGGGCTGTTTTCCAGGGCCAGGGTCACGGTGCCGCCGTTGAGGGTGGCCTTGCCGCCCGCGACAATGCGATCACTGCTGGCATTCGACAGCTCCACCGCATAGGTGGACCCGGCGTCGAAGCGCACATCCCCAGTCACATTCAAGGTGCCGATGGAATTGCCCGGCGCAATCACGCTGCCACTATTGGCCTGCAACGCGCCGATACGCCCGGAGCCGCCCAAGGTCCCGCCAGGGTTGACCGTGACCGCCGAGGTCAGCGCACCCTCGACCTTCAACACACCGCCATTGACCGTGGTCGGGCCGCGATAGGTACTGTCGCCGCTGAGCACCAGGCTACCGGCGCCGGACTTGATCAAACTGCCTTGGTAAATGCGCTGGGCCGCCGCCGCATCCCGGGCCATGCCCACTGCGTAGTCGGTCTGTTCCTGCTGGCTGGCGCCGACCCCCGGACCATTTCCCCAGCCCTTGTCCTGCACGGTCTGTTGCCATGCCAGGCGCTCGGCACTGTCTTCGGCCTGGCGTTGCAGCAGCGCCTTGTCGGAGATGCCATTGCTCCACACATCGCCCTGCCCGGCCGCCAGATTGACGTCCATGGCACCCAGCAACTGCCCCGGCCCATGCATCGCCCGGCCAAGGTCCGGCACGCCCCAGCCGACCTTGGCGTTCGGCGCGTCGGTCAGTGAACCGTCCAGCTGCGTGGCCGTCGTCAGCAACACCTGCAAGGCCTGCTCGTTGTTCAGGTACGGGTAGCGTTCCATCACCAGCGCCAACGCACCAGTGGCGTGGGGTGCCGACATCGAGGTGCCGGACTTGATCCCATAGCCGCCGCCAGGAACGGTGCTGTCGATCAGCGCACCCGGGGTGGCAATACACCAGTACTTGGCGATGCCGCACTGGTTGTATTTCTGGTTATTGGCCTTGTCCAGGCCGGACACCGCCAGCCAGTGGCCTTCCAGCGCCGGTTCAAAGTAAGGCAAGGCCGAGCGCACGCTGGCGTTGGCATAGCCGCTGTTGCCGGCGCTGAACACATTGATCACCCCGGCGCGGGCCACATCGGCGGCGGCGTCCAGCCAGGTGCCCTGGTTGAAGTGCTGGGCGTAGGCCGCGTGCAGGTCGCCCAGGGTCTGGTAGCTGACATCCTTGGGCTGGCTGCCCCAGCTGTTGTTGATCGCGCGCACCCCGGAATCGACCATGGCGCTGTACACCGCCTTGAAGTACTGGGGGTCGGGCGTCGGGCCAAACAGGAAGCTGTCGTTGGCATTGGTGTTGCCCACATAGATCTGCGCGTTGTAGGCCACGCCATGCATGCCGCTGCCGTCCCGCGCCGCCCCCATGGTGCCGGTGACGTGGGTGCCGTGGGAGTCGTTGTTGGGGTTCAGGGCGCCGGTAGTGGAAAACGGGCTGCCATCCACATAAGTGCCGCTGGCGGTCACCGGGTGGAAGCGCTGCGGGGAGGCTTGCGGGTGGCTGGCATCAAAGCCCGAGTCCAGCGCACCGATCTTCACCCCGGCACCGCTGATCCCCGCGGCGTAAGCCTGATCGGCCTGCATGCGCCCCAGGCCCCAGTCCCGCTGGTATTCCGTCGAGCGCCAACTGGCGGGGTCGCCCAGCTTGCCGGTCTCCACATAGGGCGCGGCCTGGGCGGTACCCAGGCTGGCCAGGCCACACAGCACGACGCAGTGATAGCTTCGTTGTTTTACGTTCACCCAGACTTCCTCTTTTTATTGTGTTTATCAGCCTGGAGGAGCGGGCGTGCCGGCGATGGCGGGCTCAACGGCCTCATCGCCGGCAAGCCGGCTCCTACAGGGTCAGCGTTGGGCCGGGCCGAAGGCTTCGTCGACCTTGGCCAGGTCGGTGTCGCGCAGGTTGCCCGCGTAGTAGTGCAATTTGGTCCAGGCCATCAAATAGTCGTAACGGGCCTGGGCCAGGTCGCGACGGGTGCTGTACAGCTGCTGTTCGGCGTTGAGGGCATCGAGGTTGACCCGCTCGCCACCCAGAATGCTTTGCTTGGTCGACACCACCAGCGCTTCGGCAGAGGCCAGGGCCTTTTGATAGGCGCGCAGTTTGCTCACCCCCGACAGGCAGGCGCTGAACTGGCGCCGCAGCTCGATCAGGGTCTCGCGGGTCTTGCCCTCCAGCTCATATTCGGCCTGCTCCATGGAGCGGCTGGCCTGGCGGGTGGACGCCGCGACGCCGCCACCGGCATACAACGGCACGCTGACTTCAATGCCGATGGTGTTGGTGTCGTAGCGCTGGTTGTAGGTGTTGCCGCTGTCGGACTCCTGCTGGCGCGAACTGGCGTACGCGGTGATGCGCGGCAAGTGCCCGGCGCGGTTGCGTTCCACCTCATAGCGCGCCACCTCCACGGCCTGGCGCTGGGAGGCCAGGGTCGGGTTGTTGGTCAGCGCCAGTTCGTGCCAGCTGTCGTAGTTGGCCGGGGCCAGGGTGAAGGCAGCAAAGTCGTGGTTCAGAGGCGCCAGGTCGGCAATATCGACGCTCTGTACGCCGAGCAGCGCCCCCAGTTCGCGCAGTGACGCATCCTGCTCGTCGAGCGCCTGGATTTCTTCGGCGGTGGCCAGTTCGTAACGGGACTCGGCCTCCAGAATATCGGTACGCGTGCCCTCGCCTTGCTGGAACAGGTGCTGGTTCTGCTGGAACTGTTGCTCGTAGGCCTTCTTTTTGGCCCGGGCGATGTCGATCTGGTCCTGGGCGAACAGTGCCTGGGTGTAATAGGTCAGCACCCGCACCAACAGCGCCTGGCTCTTGTCGCGAAAACTCTCGTCGGCAAACAGCGCCTGGGCCACGCCCTTGCGGTAGTTGGCATAGGCTTCGTAGTCGAACAGCGGCTGTTGCAGGGTGAAGGTCGAGCCGAAACTGTTGTAGTTGCGGTCGTCGTGATAGTGGCCACCACGGCCATCGGGCAGGTTGGCCTGGGAGTTGTTGCGGCCCTTGTTGTAGTTGTACGACAGCCTTGGCAACAGGCCAGCGCGGCCGATGGTGCGGTTTTCCAGGCCGGCGTCACGCTCCTTGATTGCACCGAGGAACACCGGATCATTGCGCAGCGCCTGTTCATACACATCGAACGGGCCCATGGCGGCCTGGGCGCTGCTGCACGCCATTAGCAAGGCGATGAACACTGGTTTCATGCTCATTCCTCGGTCAACGCCGAGCCGGCACGGTCGAGCAGCGGCTTGAACAGGTAGTTGAGCAGCGAGCGCTCGCCGGTGCGCACAAACATCTCGGCGGGCATGCCGGGCTTGATCACCAAACCCTGGAGTTTTTCCAGGGCGACATCGCTGACCGTGGTGCGCAGCACGTAATACGGCGCACCGGTTTTTTCGTCGAGCAACTGGTCGGCGGAGATCAGGCTCACCTCCCCTGGCACCCGGGGTGTACGGCTCTGGTTGAAGGCGGTGAACAGGATATCGACCGGCAGATGGCTGCCGACCTTGTCCACCAGGTTCACCGGCAGGCGCCCTTCCACTTCCAGGCGCGTGTCCTGGGGCACGATTTCCAGCAGGGTCTCCCCGGCCCGCACCACCGCACCGATGGTATGCACGCCGAGGTTGACCGCAATGCCATCGGCCGGCGCGTTGATTTCACTGTGTTGCAGGTCAAAGCCAGCAGAGGTCAGTTGCTGCTCCAGGGTCAGGCTGCGCAGTTGCGCGTCGGCCAACTGGCTGCGGACCTCCTTCTGGTACTCCTCGCTGTGCTGTTGCAACTTGAGGCGCGATTCGAGGATGCCCTGCTCCAGGCGCCCGCTTTCGCCGCTGTTCTGCGCCAGGTCCTGCTGCACCTGGGACAGTTGGCGCTGGTACTCCAGCAGGCGGTTGCGCGGGATATAGCCGTTGTCGGCCAGGGGTTGCAAGTTGGCCAGTTGATCACGCAGAGATTGCGCCTGGGCGCTGAGGTCGGTGCGGGCGCGGCGCATGCCGTTGAGCTGGGCGCTGGCGCCTTCGATACTGGCGCGGATCCCGGATTGCTCGCGGGCAAAGGCGTCGCGCCGGCTGCTGAACAGCTGGCGCTGGCCTTCGAGCACCAACGCCAGCGCAGGATCGGGGGCGCTACTGAGTTCAGCCGGAAAGGCCACCGCCGGCAAGCTGTCGCGCTCGCTCTGCCAACGGGCGACGCTGGCCCAGGCCATGCGGTATTGGGCTTGCAGGGAATGTACGTCGGCCTGGCTTTGGGTCGGGTCGAGGCGAAACAACGGCTGGCCCTGTTTGACCACCTCGCCTTCGCGCACCAGGATCCGGCTGACCACGCCGGGGCTCAGGGTTTGCACGGCCTTGCGCTTGCCGGACACCACCACCGTGCCCTGCACCGGGATCCCCTGGTCCAGCGGCGCGAGGCTGGCCCAGAGGAAGAATCCGCCGGCGCCAACCACCGTCATCACCCAGCCCAGGCGGGAGAAAAAGCGCGCATCGCGCTCGGGAAAGGTCTGCTCGAGTGGCAGGCTGTTATCGGTATTCATTGGCCTGGATTCCTTGCCGCAGGATATTGACGGTTCAAGCTGACGCCGGCCTTTTCACGGGGTGGCTCCGCTTGCCCGGACAGCGCCCGCAGCACCTCCTGGCTGGGGCCAAACGCTTGCAGGCGGCCTTCATTGAGTACCAACAGCTTGTCGGCCTGGGCCAGGGCCGAGGAGCGGTGGGTCACCAGGATCACGCTGCTGCCCTGGGCTTTCATCTGCATGATGGCGCTGGCCAGGGCGGCCTCGCCCACGGTGTCGAGGTTGGAGTTGGGTTCATCGAGCACGATCAGGCGCGGCCCGCCATATAGCGCGCGGGCCAGGGCCACCCGTTGTTTCTGCCCGCCGGACAAGCCGCTGCCGTCGTCGCCCAACACCGTGTCGTAGCCCTGGGGCAAACGCAGGATCAGGTCATGCACCCCGGCTTGCTGCGCGGCTTGCACCACCCACTCGGGGTCAGCCTGGCGAAAGCGCGCGATGTTGTCGGCGATGCTGCCGCTGAACAGCTCGATGTCCTGGGGCAGGTAGCCGACATGGGGCCCGAGGTCGTCGCGGTCCCAGCGATGGATATCGGCGCCGTCCAGGCGCACCGTGCCCGCCAGGGTCGGCCACACGCCCACCAGTACTCGCGCCAACGTCGACTTGCCGGACCCGGAGGCCCCCAACACCCCCAGCACTTCACCGGCCGCAAGGTTGAAGCTGACCTGATGCAAAGTCGCCACCCGCCGCCCCGGCGGCCCGGCACTGACCTGCTCGAAACTCACCTGGCCCTTGGGCGCCGGCAACGCCATGGCCTGAGCCCCGGGCGGGAACTCCTGCAACAGCTCATCGAGGCGTTGATAGGCCAGCTTGGCCGAACTCCATTGCTTCCACACCGCAATCAACTGGTCGATCGGGCTCAACACCCGGCCCATCAGGATAGTGCCGGCAATCATCATCCCGGCGGTCATCTGGCCCTTGATCACCAGCAAGGCGCCCAAGCCCAGCACGAGGGATTGCAGGAGCAGGCGCAGGGATTTGCTCAGGGAGCTGATCACCGAGCCGGTATCGCTGGCCTGGTTCTGCAAGCCGAGAAACCGCGAATGCACCTGGAACCAGCGACTGCGCAGCGCCCCCAGCATGCCCATGGCCTGGATGGTCTCGGCGTTGTGCAAGTGGCTGGTGGCCAATTGGGTGGACTGCTGCGAGTAGCCGCTGGCTTCGCGCAAGGGTTTTTTGGTCAGGTATTCGTTCAGGCATGCCAGGGCGATCAACAGCACGGCGCCGGCCGTGGCCAACACCCCCAGCCACACGTTGAACAAAAAGATCACCAGCAAATAGATCGGGAACCACGGCGCATCGAAGAACGCAAACAACGCCGGCCCGGTGAGGAACTGGCGGATATGGGTCAAATCCCCGAGCGATTGCCCAGCATGGCCTTCGCCCCGTTGCAGGTTGCGCTCGAAGGCGGCCTTGTATACCTGCAGGTTGAAGCGGCGCTCCAACTGGCTGCCGATGCGGATCACGATAAAGCTGCGCACCACTTCCAGGGTGCCGATAAAAGCAAAGAAACCTACGACCATCAGGGTCAACATCACCAAGGTGGTTTCGTTCTGCGATGACAGGACCCGGTCATACACTTGCAGCATGTAAATGGACGGCACCAGCATCAACAGATTGATCAGCGCGGTGAAGCAACCGACGCTGATCAGGATACTTTTATAATCGCCGAGGGCTTTAAACAGTGGTGCAGTGGGAGTGGTCTTCGCCATGTTGCCTGATCTTCCCTGGGCTGAAATACGCGCGATAGTCTGCCGGGCGCCCCAATGGATGGGGCGGGCAACTATTTCAATAGTGTTTAATGCGCTGGAAGTGACAGGTGGATATAGGTCACGACCAACAAACAGCTCTATACCTGGTAGTTATAAGCATATAACCGTAATAGTTAATTATTGTGTGCGTTGCAGTAACAGCTCTAATCCCGAAGCAGAACGCGCGGTATATTCGCCTTCTTTCTGCCGATTCAAATGAGTAATACCGGTGCCCTCGGCATTCATTAGCCAGATGCCATCCGGGGTGGGCAGCCACGTCAGGGGTTTTTGACCCAGCCACTGTTGCGCGCACTCAATATCACCCGCCAGGCTATTGGGCTGGGCGATCAGATCCAGCTCGCACACCTGCTCCTGCTGGTGTAGTTGCCAGTGCCCAGCCAGTTGCGCGGTGCTGGGTAAAACAAGACTGCTTGCCATTGCGTTGGCTCCTGCCGACACGAGCAATGCCGGGATCACCCAGGCGATTGCATTGCGAAAAATAGTCATCACCATTACCCGTTTACGGGACTGTTGCAAGGAAAGAGCGGCGCCGGGGCGCCGCCCTTCGTTACGCCTTGATCAAGCCACGATGTCGCTATAGGCCGCCTGGCCCACGGTGGTGACGAGGAAATCCGCCACCCCGTGCCCAGAGAAGTCCACCGCCAACGTGCCCAGGTTGGTACCCGAGGCGTAGGTCAGCACGGCATCGCCGGCAGCGCCGGTAAAGGCGTTGACGAAATGCAGGCCGCTGCCCTTGGTGATGCCGGTCAGGTCGATCTTGTCCGAACCTGAGGTGAAGTCGAGGATCTGGTCCGCCGCACCTGGCCGGGAGTCAGAGCTGGCACCGAACACAAAGGTGTCCGAACCCGCACCGCCCCACAGTTTGTCGGCACCGCCACCGCCGTAGATCAGGTCATTGCCGGCACCACCCTTGAGGGTGTTGGCCACTGCGTTGCCGATCAGCAGGTCGTTGCCCGAGCCACCGAAGGCGTTTTCCACGGTCACGCCCTGGGCGATCGACACGTTACCCACCAGGCCGCCCACGTCGGAGAACGAAGTCTCGTTGAGGTTGATTTTCTGGTTCTGGGTAAAGCCGGAGAAGTCCAGGGTGTCGTTGCCACCGCCGTCCCACACCGAGAACACCAGCTTGTCGGCATTGGACGTGGCGCTGAGGTGATCACGCCCGGTGTTGGAGTTGAAACCGTAGGTGGTGTCACCGGCACGGGTGTTGAAGTTGGCGCCGTAGAGCTTCTGGATCGCCGCGATATCGTCGATCAGCGGGCCGGACGCATAAGCCTCGACCCCGCCTTTGGTGAAGTTCTGGTTGGTGTTGTTTTCACCCCAGTAGCTCATGACGCTGTAGCCACGGGTGTCCTGGCCGTAGTCCGCGTCCTTGTAGGACGGGTTGCCGGTCCCGGCGTTGTAGTCGCCAGGGTGATCCAGGCCCAGGGTATGGCCGATCTCGTGGGTCAGGGTCTGGCGCCCGTAGTTGTTCAGGCCAGGGTTGATGTTGGCGGTGTAGCTGTTGTTGATCAGGTACCACGAGGTGCCATCCGTGCCGCTCGTGTGGTACTTCTCATTGGTGCCGGGCAGGTAGGCAAAGGCCGCTGCGCCGTCCTGGCCTGCGCTGTAGTTGCCGAAGGTCATGTGGAAGTCGCCGCCCGAGGCTTTCTCGGTGAAGGTGACATTGGCCACATCGGCCCAGGATTGCATGGCCAGTACGGCCTGGCCTTTTTGCAGGTTGCTGAACTGGCTGAACCCGGAGATACCATGCTTGTTCATGGTCGCCGAGGAAGCCTGGGTCAGGAAGGTGTAGGTCAGATCGATCCTGCCGTTGCCGTCAACGTCCCGGTATGCCGCGTTTTCGCGCAGCAAATGGTCGGCTGCCTGGTCGACAGAGAACGAAGGTTTGCCATTGACCGTGAGGTTGCCGCCACGGTCATACAAATGGCTAAAGCTATCGATTTGTGAATAGGCACTACTTGCTTGAGCTGCCGAGACAATAGCTTTGTCTTTTACTTTCGACATAAACGTACTTCCTTGTTTGCAAGTGGAACAGTTTTTGTCCGATATGACGCTCTCGGGCGAGATCGTCCTATCACTCGCCTCTTATGAAGGCGAAAGAAAACTGACACAATTCGAAATCACACGTCCAGTGATTTTTTTGTTGGAAAAGTTCATGGACGGAATAACGGCTGCAAACATTGGGAATTAAGTGTTTATATTCTTTGTTTTGGGGCGAGTGACAGAGAATCGGCTATTTAAATATTAAATAGTGCTAAATAATTAAATGCCAGACGGGTCACACTTATTGCGTAATGGATCCAATATATTGATTGGGCGGCACTTTAAAAGTGCCACCGTGTCATTCGCAAATATTAAATAGCCACTGTTTTATTATTGACAGCCAGCGCCGGCAAGCCGGCACCTACAAGGTGATAGCGGCCTCAGGCTTACCCATGCCAGCCCGTCTGGCGCAGCGCCTCCAGCAGCGTCTGCCCATCCAGCCCCGGCACCAGCACGCCATCGGCGGTGGTCATGTCTTCCCCGGCGAGGATCGCGTTGATGATCGCCTCTTCCACCGCCTCGGCCGCGGCGCTGAACAAGGGCGAAATATGATCGTTATTGACCATGCTCAAGGTTGTGCTCAGGGGCAAGTCCTTGCGCCCGTAATCTGCCGGCGGCAGGTGGTGATTGCCGGTGGCGAAGGCCAGGAACAGATCGCCACTGGAGTCCTCGGTGCCGCCGCCGGTGCGGGCAATGCCGATGGATGCGCGTTGCGCCAGGCGCTGGCACTGGTGCGGCAGCAACGGTGCATCGGTGGCGATAATCACCACGATCGAGCCCATGCCCGGGGTGCCCCGGTCGGCAAACGGCGAGGCAATGTCCATCAGGTGGCGCCCCACCGGATAGCCATCCACCCGCAGCTCCTGGCGCTTGCCGTGGTTGGCCTGCACCAGCACGCCAACGGTCCAGCCGCCCTGCTCCACCGCCAGCTTGCGCGAGGCGCTGCCGATGCCGCCCTTGAACTCATGGCAGATCATCCCGGTGCCGCCGCCCACGGCGCCCTCTTGCACCGGGCCGGACTCCGCGCTCGCCATGGCTTGCAGCACATGTTCGGGGCCGATGTGCTGGCCCCAGATATCGTTGAGCAGGCCGTCGTAGGTTTCCATCACCACTGGCATGCACCAGTACACCGCCGGGTCCGCCAGGCTGTCGCGCTCCAGGGCAATCAGGGTGTCGCGCACAATGCCGATACTGTGGGTGTTGGTGATCGCCAGGGGCGTCGTCAGCAGCCCGGCTTCGCCGATCCACTCAAGGCCCGTGGCGTCGCCGTTGCCATTGAGCACGTGGTACCCGGCAAAACACGGTTGTAGCCGCGCCGCACCGGCCCGCGGCTGGATCAATGTGACCCCGGTGCGCACCTGCTTGCCGTCGATCTGCTCCTTGAGCGTGCTGTGGCCGACCCGAACCCCGGGGACGTCGGTAATCGCATTCAATTCGCCGGGCGTGCCCAACCCCAACGTAATGCCCAATTGACGTGCGCGCATAACCACTCCTTACAGTTTCTGAAACGCCGGACTCGACCGGCCGCTGATGCAATAGAGGATCACCGACATTGCCAACAGGCCGATGATAATCATGATGTCGCGCATGGAGGCCGCGATAAACAAGGTAAACAACAGATAACCCGCGCCCGCCACGGCCAGCAACGCCGGCACCGGCCACAGGGGCATGCGGTACGGGTGCTCGCGGTCGCGCAACAGCACCCGGCTCATCAGCGCGCTCAGGGCCACGATCAGGTAAACCAGCATGATCAACAACACACTGAAGGACGTCAGGTCTGCCAGGTTGGAGCTGAAGCTGAGCAGTGCCGAAGGTATCGCCAGGAACAGCGTGGCCAGCCATGGCGAATCCCAACGCGGGTGGATGCGGGTGAACAATTTGTTGATGGTCGGCGTCCACAGCGCATCGCGGCCACTGCTGAACACCACCCGGCCGATCTGGATCACGATGGCGACGATGGCGTTGAACACCGAGAGGAAGATCCCGGCGCTGACCAGGCGTGACAGGGTTTCATTGCCATGACTGGTCAGCAGGTAGCCGATCGGGTCCGGGCTGCTGATCATCTCACTCAGGGAGGGCGCGCCGATCAACAGCGCGGTGATCGGCACCAACTCGATCACCACCACCAGGCCCAGGGACCACAGGACCGCCTTGTGCACGCCCTTGCCGCCGCATTTCATGTCTTCGGCCAGCAGCACCGCCGGGCCGTAGCCGTTGAACGAGAACAGGCCGATGCCCACCGCGCCGATCACCAGCGCCCAGGGCGCCAGGTGCAGCACGCCGTTTTCGACGATCTGCGGTTGGAACAGCACACTGGCCGGCTGCACCGGGTTGCCGAAGCCAATAAATACGATCACCAGCAACGCCGCCACTTCCAGCAGCAGGCAGGTGCCGGTGATCCAGGCGTTGAGCTTAATGTTGAGAATGCCCAGGGCGTAACTGCACACCACAATCACCAGGGCCACGGTTTGTGAATCGAATGTCGTGCCCAGGGCGTTGTTGAGGTAGGTCGCCGCGCCGGTGGCCAGCACCGGCGGGATAAACAACAGCATCACCAGTACTGTCAGGAAGGTCGCGTAGCCGGCCATGCCGCCGAACACGCGCTTGGCATATACATACTCGCCACCGGCACTGTTATGGGCGCGCCCAAGCTCCGCGTAGCAAAAGGCGAACATCAGCGCCAGCAGCCCAGCCATCACAAACGCCAGGAACACCCCGCTGCCGGCTTGCTGGATCGCAAACGGTGCAATCACAAATACGGAACTGGCCGGAGTTACCGCCGAAACGGTAATGGCCACCACATCGAACACACTCAAGGTAGGTTTCAGCACGCCATCGGGTGCGGGGGTTGCGCTCATGTCGTTATCCTCATGGTTATTCTTTTTATTGGAAAGCTGGTTGAGGCAGAAACGAAAAAGGGAAAGCGGGTGCGGGATATGTTTCCCGCTGAATGCCAGGGAATCTAGGCGCTGTGCCGGCGCCCGCCAATTCCCCTATTGGAGTACTCCCCTTGACGGGCTCGTGCAAAAGCCGAACCCTTGGCCGATCTTTCAGCCATCGGAACCCATCACATGAGCCTGTTCAGGGAAATCGGCATGCATGCGGGCCTGGGTCGCACCGTGTCGCAAATTGGCACCGAGCGTTTCTGGAAGCAACTGGTGTTGCTGCTGCACCAGAACCTGGCCTTCGATAACGCCCTGGCGATCTTCTACCCGATGGATGGGCCGCCCCAGGCGCTGGAGGAATACGACGCGCAGCCCACCAGCAAGCCGGCGTCGATGCTGGTGTACCTCAATGGCTTGTACTTGCTCGACCCGTTCTTCCAGGCCTGCCGCGAAGGTTACGCCAGTGGCGTGTATCGCCTCGAAGAGGTGGCGCCGGACCATTTCCGCCAGAGTGAGTACTTCCTCAATTACTTTCACGACAACGTGCTGGAGGATGAGGTGCAATTCATCCTGCAACTGCCCGGAGTGGGCACCTTGTCGTTGTCGTTGGGGATGCAGCGCGTGTTTACCGCCACGGAAACCGGGCTACTGACGCTGCTGGCGGCGTGGGTGCTGCCCTTGATGCAGCAACATTGGCAGCAGAGCACCCAGCGCGCACCGGCCGGCGCGGCCATGGCCAGCCAGATCCGCGATGCGTTGAGCCATTTTGGCAGTGGGGTGTTGTCCGAGCGCGAACTGGAAATCGCCCGCCTGGTATTGCGCGGGTTCTCGTCCAAGGCCATGGCCGAACGCCTGAGCATCTCGCCGGACACGGTCAAGGTGCATCGCCGGCACCTCTACGCCAAGCTGGATATCTCGTCGCAGCCGGAGCTGTTTTCGTTGTTTATCCAGTCGTTGGGGCATGACCTGGATAACCCATAGGGAGGCCATGTATCGACTGGTCCACCGCTATCGCAGCGATGCGGCGACCCGACAAGCCAGCTCCCACAGTTGGTGTGTGATGTGTGCAAAGTCCTGTGCCCAACCGAGATCCCCTGTAGGAGCGGGCTTGCCCGCGATGGCGGTAGATCATGTAAGGATGTGTTGACTGGCCTACCGCCATCGCTGGCAAGCCAGCTCCTACAGTTGGTGTGTGGTGTGCAAAGTCCTGTGCCCAACCGAGATCTCGTGTAGGAGCGGGCTTGCCCGCGATGGCGGTAGATCAGTCACAGGTATCTAGCGCCCGGTACGGATGGTGTTCCAGATCCGCGTACGAATGCGGTCGATCTTCATCGGCATGGCTTCAAGGGCGAATAGCTTGCCCATCATTTCCTCGCTCGGGTACACCTTGGTGTCGCTCTTGATCACCGGGTCTACCAGGCTGTCGGCGGCGCTGTTGCCGTTGGCGTAGTGCACGAAGTTGGTGATGTCGGCCATCACGTCCGGGCGCAGCAGGTAGTTCATGAAGGCATAACCGGCCTTTTCATCCGGGGCGTCGGCGGGCATGGCGACCATGTCGAACCAGATCGCAGCGCCTTCCTTGGGAATGTTGTAGCCAATCTTCACGCCATTCTTGGCTTCCTTGGCGCGGCTTTCGGCCTGCAGCACGTCACCCGAGAAGCCAACCGCCACGCAGATGTCGCCGTTGGCCAGGTCGCCGGTGTATTTCGAGGAGTGGAAGTAGGCAATGTACGGCCGCACCTTGATCAGCAGCGCCTCGGCTTTTTTATAGTCCTCGGGGTTCTTGCTGTGATGAGGCAAGCCCAGGTAGTTCAGGGCGATCGGCAGCAGTTCCGGGCCGTTGTCGAGGATCGCCACCCCGCATTTGCTGAGTTTTTCCATGTATTGGGGCTTGAAGATCAAGTCCCAGGAGTCGACCGGCGCATCCTCGCCCAACACTGCCTTGACCTTGTCGATGTTGTAGCCGATGCCGGTGCTGCCCCACAGGTACGGGAAGCCATGCTCATTGCCCGGGTCGTTGGTTTGCAGGGCCTTGAGCAGCACCGGGTTGAGGTTTTTCCAGTTCGGCAACTGGCTCTTGTCGAGCTTTTTCAGGGCCCCGCCCTGGATCTGCCGGGCCATGAAGTGGTTGGACGGGAACACCACGTCATAGCCCGAGTTGCCGGTCATCAACTTGCCGTCCAGGGTCTCGTTGCTGTCGTACACGTCATAGCTGAAACCGATCCCGGTTTCCTTCTGGAAGTTCTTGGTGGTGTCCGGCGCGATGTAGCTCGACCAGTTGTAGATTTTCACCGTTTCGGCGGCCTGGGTCAGGGAGGCCACTAACATCAAGGGCAACAGGGCAATGGGTCTCATGGTTCGATTTCCTGGCGGTTATAGGGCTGTTTTTATGGCAGGCGATCAAGGATCAAAAGATTAGAGGATCAATACATAGGTCTTGCGCACGGTCTCCTGGATATCCCAGATCCCCGTGCTGTTGGCCGGCAACATCAGTGCATCGCCGGCTTCGATATGCAGGGTTTCGCCGTCATCGGGGGTGAACGTGCAGCGGCCCTGGATAAAGTGGCAAAACTCCTGCGCCACGATCTGGCGCCGCCAGCGGCCCGGGGTGCATTCCCAGATGCCGGTTTCGACGCCGTCGTTGCGTTCTACGCTGAGGGTGGAGGCCACGGCGACCGGGGTGCCCAGGGGCACGGCGACCGGACTGGAGTCCGGCAGGTGGCGGTTTAGTGTGTCTTTGAACTGGGTAATGCTCATGGTCATACCTGTGGTGAATGAAGCGACTTAGTGCATGAAACCTTCCATGAAGCCGGCCATCCCGCTGGCCAGCTTGCGCCGCCAGGGCGCGGTGTTCGGGTCGGCGAGGGTCTGGTCCTCATGGACAAAGCTGCGGATGATCGCGTTGTAGCCCAGCCAGCGGCATGGCTCCGGCTCCCAGCCCTTGAGCGCCGTCAGGCCGCCATCACGCAGCACCCACGGCTGCCGGACCAGCGGCGTGTCACGCCCCAGGATCAGGTCGGCCAGGGTCCGCCCGCCCAGGTTGCTGGCGCCCACGCCCTCCCCGCCATACCCGCCGGACAAGGCGATGCCGCTCTGCTGGTCGCACAGCATGTGCGGCCGAAAGCGCCGCGACATACCGAGGTTGCCGCCCCAGGAGTGGGTCACGCGCACGTGCTTGAGTTGCGGAAACAGCTCGCAGAACAGGTAGCGACGCAGTTCCACTTCGCTGTCGGTGAGGTCGAAGTTGTGGCGCAGCTTGCCGGCAAACTGATAGCCGCCACGGGCACCGAATACCAAGCGGTTATCGGCGGTGCGCTGGCCGTAAGTGACCTGGCGGCTGCTTTCACCAAAGGCCTGGCCCTGGTTCAGGCCGATTTCTTCCCAGGTACTGGCCGGCAGCGGTTCGGTCGCCACGATCAGGCTCTGCACCGGCAGTTGATAGCGCCCCAGGGGCTTGAGCGTCGGCGCATAGCCTTCTACCGCCGGCACCACCCACGAGGCCCGGACCTGGGCTTTGTCGGTGCGCAGGCTGCCGGACTGCCAATGGGTGACCGGGCTGTTCTCGTAGATCGCCACGCCCATGGCCTCGACCACCCGCGCCAACCCGCGCACCAGCTTGGCTGGGTGGATCGTCGCCACGTGGGGCGTGTAGACCGCGCCATAGGCCGAGGCAATGCGGATCTGCCCGGCCAGTTGCTCGGGGCTGAGCCAGCGGTAGTCATCGTCGGTCAGGCCTTGGCCATGGAGCTTGGCCAGGTATTCGCGCAGGCTGGCTTCCTGCTCGGGGTAACGGGCGGCGCAGTGCAGGGCCCCGCCCTTGCGGTAGTCGCAGTCGATGCCTTCGCGCTGCAACACCTGCCCGACTTCATCGGGGATGCCGTGCAGCAGATCAAACGAGGCCCGGCGCTGCTCGGCAGGCAACCCCGCCAGCAAGCGGTCTTCGCCCAGGAGGTTGCCCATCAGCCAACCGCCGTTGCGCCCGGAGGCCCCGAAGCCCGCGATCTGTGCCTCGACGATCACCACCTTGAGCTGCGGTGCATGGCGCTTGAGGTAATAAGCGGTCCACAACCCGGTGTAGCCGGCGCCAATAATGGCCACATCGACATCCAGGTCCTGCCCGAGGGACGCACGCGCCTCCAGCGGCTCTTGCAGCTGGTCCATCCATAAACTGATCTTGCGCCATGCCGGCATACTGAAACTCCACCACCAAACGTCGATGGCGTGATCCTAGTGCCTGGCTTCAGTCGTCGTCTTGCGCGCGTGCACGCAGGGAAATTTGTTTGACGTAGGCCTTGGGCGACAGGCCCGTGTGCTGGCGGAAACAGCTGTAGAACGCCGACAACGAGTTGAAACCGGCGGCAAATGCCAGTTCATCGATGCGGATCGGCGGCGTGGCGCCATCCAGTGCCGCCAGCAAATGTTGCAGGCGGGCCTGGTTGACGTAGCGGTAGAAGCTCTGCCCCAGCACCTGGTTGAGCAGGTAGGAAATCTGGTTGCGGCTGTAGCCACATTCCTTGGCCACCCGTTGCAGGTCCAGTTCGGGGTCGAGATAGGGTTGCTGGCGCTGGAAGTACTGCTGCAAATCGTTGGCCAGGTAGCTCAGTTGCTGGGGCGACAGGCCCAGGCGGCTGACGGTCGGCCGTGTGGCCTGGGACTGGGAACGGCTGGTGGCGGGCTCGTGCACCAGGGACGCGTATTCGTTGACGCGCCAGATCAGCCCGTCACGCACGGTAATCGCCTCACTGGTGCGAAACGACACCAGGCCCTGGCCACCGCGCAAGGTCACGCGATACTGGATAAATGCGGTATCGCCGTCGGTGCGGATGCGATCGGTGTGCTCAATCGCCTCGTCGGGGTCGCGCGGCATGCTGGCTTGCAGGTACTCACGCAACTGGTCGAAGCACACTACGCGGTTCTGGAAGAAGTCGTGGTACTGGATATCCGGGTGATAGTGCGCCATTACCCCGTCCAGGTCGCGGTGCTTCCAGCACAAGTGATGGCGCAATACCACGTCGGCAGTCGCTTGGGTCTGTTGCGGGCAATCGGCCGGGACGGTCTGTGGCATACAACACTCGAAAACGGCTAAAGCCTGGAGCTTGCACAACTTTACCGGGTGCTTCAATGGCCAAGTGACAGTTTTAAGTAATGGCCTTTTGCCTAAGCATTTGTAAGACATGACCCACGTCAAACTTCTCGCAAGGAAGCGCCGAACGGACAGAAAAAACCCCGGTACTTATTGCCAGTGAGTGCTATTTTTTAAGCTTCACCGTCAGGACTATTGATGGACCTGACGCCCTTGCCGCGAGCTAAAGGAAGTGCTCAATGAACAAGGTTGGCAACATGAACAAAGTGACGTTCCCCAATGCATGCCAGTTGATGCGCTGGCACTTTCACCCGGTTGGCTTTGAAGGCAGCATGGACGCGCCTGGCAGCATGATCGCGCGATTGTTTGACCGAGAGAGTGGCGAAACCCTGATTGCCATCGCCGGCATTCCTTGCGCCACGGTGATGAACGCCACGGATGTGGAGCGGATTATCGAGGCAATCGAGGCTGAGCTGGACTCGTTTGTGCGCCCGCAACTGCGGCAGGCCTGAACTGCGTAGGGGCTGCTTCGCTTCGCGAGGCAGCTCCTACAGGGATCTAACGGCGGCGGTCATCGAAGAACGCCTTGCTCCCCACCACCCGATCCGACGCCTTCGGCGCATTCGTGCCCTGGCCATCCTGCCCTTCGACATACCAATAGCAATGGCTCACCGCCCGGGTAATCCCGACATAGGCCAGGCGCAGCACCTCGTCTTTTTGCGCATTGTCATAGGGCTCGGCATCACCGTCCTTGCCCAGGCCGGCCATACGGTACACCTGGTTCTTGTACGGCGAGCGGGTCAGGTGTTGGCAATCGCCGAGCAGAAACACCGCATCCGCCTGTAGGCCCTTGGCACTGTGGTAGGTCAGTTGCTTGAGGCGACGCATGGCGGGCGGTAAGCTAGAATCAAGATTAACTACAGATTGAATATGCTCTTGAATCAATAACTTATCACTACCTTTTCGATACAACATCAATACCGATTCGCCACGCTGATAGTGCGCCAGCAACTGCTGGGCCAAGGCTGCCTCGTCGCGATCAAGCACCTGTACCGGCACCAATGCCCGATCTACGCCGCTGGCCTTGGCCTTTTTGCCGCTGATCGCCGGTGCGGCTTTAACGATGTGTTCGGCAGCATCGATGATGTGCTGGTGACTACGAAAGTTCTCCCCGAGCATCACCCTAGTGGTGGCCGGTGACGGGAACTCCTTGTTGAACTCCATGAAGTATTTGGGCGAGCTGCCGCGCCAGCCATAGATCGACTGCCAGTCATCACCCACGCAGAGCAGCGAGGAATGCTGGGCACCGCGCCCCACATGCATCGCCGGCCCACGACTGCGGATTTCGCGCAGGCTGGCGCGGATCCACGAGACGATCTGCGGCGAGACATCCTGGAATTCGTCGATCATCAAGTGCGACAGCGGGCGCAACAGCCCATCGTTGAGCAACTTGAGGTTTTCCGGGGTGTTCTCGCCAAACAGCGAAAACATGCGGTTATAGGTCATGATCGGCGGCGACTGGTCCAGCAGGTGATCTTCCAGGGCCTTCCAGAAAATACCCAGGGCCTCGAAGAAGCCGCGATCCGGGTCATCCTTGGCAAAGCTCATCTGGCCCACAGCCGTGGGCACGTCCAGGCCGAGGTTTTCGATAAACCCGGCGGCGGTGACGAAACAATCCAGCAGCGGCGCCGAAGCCAGTTCACCCTTGACCTTGTAATCAAACCCCGGCCCCGAGGTGGTATCTGCGGCCAGGCTGCTCAACAGGCGCCTGGATGACTCGTAGCTATCTATCCATATCAATGGCTTACGACAGAAAGCTTGAAACAAGGTGCGCTTGACCGCCCATTCCGCGCGTACCGACAGCTTGGCCCCGGGGCGAGCAATCTGCGGGTTTTCCCGGGAGTCGAAACCCAACACCACCCAGGCATCCAGTTCGGCGCAGTAGCCATGGCAATGGAACGACGCACCATTGATTTCAACGCTCTGGCGGTTTGGCTCGATGCCCTGGATCGGCCATGCGCCGGCGCGCAACCACAGGTCCTCGATCACATCGCACAGCTCTTCGTCGCGCTTGGCTGCCAACTCGGTAACCGCCACGCGCTTTTGTACATCCGGGTGGTCGCGCTCCAGCTCCTTGAGCTGCAGGGCGTGGCGGGCCATGGGCGTCATCAGCTCGCGAAAGCGCGCATGCCGGCCATGGAGCCCGTGATAACAGGCGTTGAGTTGCTGGCGTTGGGCATCGTTGATGCGCAGGTCGAAGGGGTTGCTATCGGCCTCCTCGTCGTAAGTGCCGTGGTGCAGGTTCTCGAACGCCTGCAACCGCTCAAAGCCCGGCAGGCTGCGGACCATGGGCAGGATGCGCGAGTGAAAGGTGCGCACCACAGCCTGGGCTTCTTTCAAACCAAGGGGTTGGCCCCACAGCTGGAGAATCTGCATGAGCTTGTTGATGAAGTCCTTGCGCGATTCACGGGTGAAGGTCACCACGGTCATGGAGCTCAGCTCAAAGCCCAGGTAATGCGTCAGCAGCAGGATCCGCAGGACCAGCGACGTGGACTTGCCGGCACCGGCACCGGCAATCACCGAAGTGGACGGGGTGTCGCTGAAGATCATCTTCCACTGGGCTGCGCTGGGCTGCGCATGAGCCGGTAGCAGGCGCGCCACATCGGCCTTGATACGTTTTTTCAGCTCCGCCGTCAGTGGCAGGCGCCAATCGTCGAACAGGCTGTCGTCGACACCCGGGGCGCGATGCTCATCGCTGCGATAGTCACGGATCAACAGGACCTGGCGCCCTTCCTCGATGCCATCGCGCCTGCCCTCCTGGTAGCCATACTCCACGCCCGCCTCATGCCCACTGCGAAAACCGTCGGCTTGGCCATGCAGCCACGAAAAACGATGCTGGGCCCGCAGGCGCGTTAAACCATGGCCAAACAGCCGGGCAGCCAGGCGCTTGAATAGCGGCATTTGCGCCAGCGGGCGCAGTTCGGGGGGCAGATCGGGGGTGTGTTGCGGCACGCGGACTCCTGCGGGGGCTTGAGCGGACAGAGACGCTATGGTCGCCGGAAACCTCCGACAGTTCCAGCCAATTGCTTTGGCTTCATGTGGTTAGGCGATGAAGTGAAGATCGGGTCGAGTTCTCGCGACTACAAACCAATCGAATAATTTGATTGAAATAAGGCATTTTTTACGCTTTTTATCGATGATGCCCTGATAGAAGATAGGCCCATCAACAGGAGACGATCATGCTTGAACTTCGACCTTTTACCTCCCTGGGCGGTGCCAATCACGGTTGGCTGGATGCCCATCACCACTTTTCATTCGCTGAGTACCATGACCCTGAGCGTATGCACTGGGGCAACCTGCGGGTGTGGAACGACGACATCATCGCGCCCGGTACCGGTTTCCCCCAGCATCCGCACCGGGATATGGAAATCATCACCTATGTACGTGAAGGTGCCATCAGCCACGCGGACAACCTGGGCAACAAAGGCCGCACCGAGGCTGGCGACGTACAGGTAATGAGCGCGGGCACCGGGATAGCCCACAGTGAATACAACCTGGAAGCCACGGCAACCAAGATTTTCCAGATCTGGATCATTCCCAATGAAGCGGGTTTGCCCCCTTCCTGGGGTGCCAAGCCGTTTCCCAAGGGCGAGCGCGAAGGCTTCGTGACCTTGGCCAGCGGCAAGCACGGCGACAATCAAAGCCTGCGGATCCGTGCCGACGCGCGCCTGGTGGCGGCCAACCTGAAGGCCGGGGAAAGTGCCGAGTATCACCTGGATGCAGGACGCCGCGCGTATCTGGTGCCGGCCACTGGGGTGATCGATGTGAATGGCTTGCGAGCGCAGGCGCGGGACGGCGTTGCGGTAGAGGATGAACGCGTGCTGCGAGTGACCGCGCTCGAAGACAGCGAAGTGGTGCTGGTGGACCTGGCCTGATCCCAAGCCAGGCACTAAACAAACTGTGGGAGCGGGCTTGCCCGCGATGGCGTTGGGTCAGTTACCGATTCATTGACTGATCCACCGCCATCGCGGGCAAGCCCGCTCCCACATTTTTTACAACTGTGTGTCAGTTCGGGGTGATGGCGCCGTCCACCAACACCTGCGCCTCTTCCACCAGGCGCTTGAGGTGATCTTCGCCAATGAAGCTCTCGGCATAGATCTTGTAGATATCCTCGGTGCCCGATGGCCGTGCGGCAAACCAGCCGTTTTCGGTCATGACTTTCAACCCGCCAATCGCCTGGTAGTTACCCGGTGCATGGCTGAGGATCTGCTGGATGCTTTCCCCGGCCAACTGCGTGGACGTGACCTGCGCCGGCGCCAGCTTGCCCAGTAGCGCCTTCTGCGCCGGCGTGGCCTTGGCATCCACACGAATGGCGAAGGGTTCGCCCAGGGCGTCGGTCAGGCCACGGTAGATCTGGCTTGGGTCCTGGCCTTTGCGCGAGGTCATTTCCGCGGCCAGCAAGGCCGGGATCAAGCCATCCTTGTCCGTGCTCCAGACAGTGCCATCCTTGCGCAAAAACGAAGCCCCCGCGCTTTCTTCGCCGCCAAAGCCCAGCGAGCCTTCGAACAGGCCATCGGCAAACCACTTGAAGCCCACCGGCACTTCGTAAAGGCGCCGGCCAATGCGCGCGGCCACGCGGTCGATCAAGCCACTGCTGACCACGGTCTTGCCAACGGCAGCATCGGCACGCCACTGGGGACGGTTCTGGAACAGGTAGTCGATGGACACGGCCAGGTAGTTGTTCGGCGCCAACAGCCCGCCCGACGGGGTAACGATGCCGTGACGGTCGTGGTCCGGGTCGCAGGCAAATGCCACGTCGAAGCGGTCCTTGAGGCCGATCAGGCCTTGCATCGCATAGCTGGAGGATGGGTCCATGCGAATCTGGCCGTCCCAATCCACGCTCATGAAGCGGAAAGTCGGGTCGACTTCGGTGTTCACCACTTCCAGGTTCAAACGGTAGTGCTCGGCGATGGCCGACCAGTAGCGCACCCCGGCTCCGCCCAGCGGATCCACGCCCAGGCGCAGATCGGCACTGCGGATGGCGTCCATGTCGATCACATTGATCAGGTCGGCCACGTAGGTGTTGAGGTAGTCATGGCGGTGGGTGGTGTCGGCTTTCAACGCCTGCGCGTGGGTAATGCGCTTGACCCCGGCCAGTTTGGCCGCCAGCAGCTCGTTGGCCTTGGCCTCGATCCACTTGGTGACATGGGTATCGGCCGGGCCACCGTTGGGCGGGTTGTACTTATAGCCGCCGCTCTGGGGCGGGTTGTGGGACGGGGTGATGACAATGCCATCCGCCAGCCCGCTGGTGCGGCCACGGTTGTAGCAGATGATGGCGTGAGAAATCGCCGGGGTGGGTGTGTATTCATCGCCCTCGGCGAGCATTACATGCACGCCGTTGGCCGCCAGTACTTCCAGCGCACTGGCGCCCGCCGGGGTGGACAGCGCATGGGTGTCGAGGCCGACAAACAGCGGGCCATTGATACCTTGCGCCTCGCGGTACAGGCAAATGGCCTGACTGATGGCGAGCACGTGCCATTCGTTGAAGCTCAAGTCAAAAGAGCTGCCACGGTGCCCGGAGGTACCAAATGCCACGCGCTGAGTGGAGATTGCTGCATCGGGCTGGCCGGTGTAATAGGCCGTTACCAGTCGCGGGATGTCCACCAGCAATTGAGCCGGTGCCGGTTTGCCCGCAAAAGGACTGAGAGTCATGCAAAAACCTCTGAAAAGAAGGATTCGGAAAAGGAATGCAGTTTACTGGGAGTTCGACCGCCATGCGACGGTATCTATCCCACAATAATTAGGGATATTTCCCGCAACACCAAATCATCCATTCTGCCCCTGCTTGAGTGCCCGCGCCAACTCTTCCAGGACCAGGTCCAGGCTATGGTGGGAGCTGAACACATGACTCAAACGAAAGTGCTGCTGGTACAGGCCACTGACACTGAACAACTCACCAGGGGCGATCACCACCTGGCGCGCCAGCATGTTCTGGAATACCCGGCGCATATCCACAGCCTCGGTCGAGCGCAACCAATAGGTGGCGCCTGCCTGGGGCTGGCGGTATGTCACGCGCTCGCCCAGATGCTGCTCCAGACGCTTGTGCATCGCTGCCGCGTGTTCCTTGAGCAGTGCGCGCAGCTCCAGCAAGTGCTGGTCCAGGCGGCCATTGTGGTCCAGCCGGGCAATCGCCCGCTGGCGAATGGACGACAAACGAAACGCGCGCAACAGGAACTGGCGCTGCAATTGCGTGCTCATGTGCCGCGACAGCAGGTAACCATAGGGCGCTTCCGGGCCCATGAGTTTCTCGAAGGTAGAAAACACCATCAACCGCTCAGGATTCACCAGGTCCCGCAAGTAGCCGGCGCACGCCTCGAATTCCAAGCCGCCATGGATGTCGTTCTCCAGCAGCCAACAGCCATGTTGCTCCAGCAACCCTGCCAGTTGCGCCTGCTCGGCCAGGGTCAAGGCTTTGCCGGTGGCCAGGCCGGGGGTCGAGGATAACAATGCCAGTTGCACGCCCTCGCTACGCAACTGCTGCTCCAGATACGCAAGGTCCAGCCGTCCCTGCTCGTTGCACGGCCACTCGATCACCCGCACTTCGGCGTCTTGCAGCAGCCGCAGCACGAGCCAGTCACACGGCGACTCCACCAGCACCGCCGCCCCTTTGAGGGCCAGGACTTCGATCAGGATGGCCAGCACGCCCCGCAGGTCAGCGCCGATATAGACGTCATCCGCTTGCCAGCATCGTGTAGGCGAACGGGTGTAGCGCGCCGCCAAAGCCGCACGCAGCTCCCAGATACCACAGGGCTGGGAATAGGGCTGCAACTGGCGCGGGTACTGGCGCACCAGCTCACGCTCCAGTTGCAGCAATGGGCCGTCCAAGGACAGCAGTTGCGCCGGCTCATCGGCACTGAGCACCAACATCCCCGGCCTGCGCGCCCCGGCATACAGGCGCTCGAGCAAATCACCGGCGGTGCAGCACGGGGTGGTGCTGGCAATGGGCAAGGCGTAGTAGCCGGACTTGGCCACCGAGTACACCCTGCCCTCCTTTTCCAGCAGCGAATAAGCGTATTGAATGGTGGAAATCGACACGCTCAAACGCTCGGCCAGGTGTCGCAACGACGGCAGCTTGACCCTCGCCTCACCGCCCACTTCATTGATCAGGTTGATCATGTAGCGATACACGGCCTGATAGGCGAAGTCTGCCTGTTTGTCCTCACTCATGACGTTTTCTGCCGTCGCACACCCACCTTCAGCGTCCTGGCACGCCGTGCGGCCCTGTGACCGGCTCCTCGCTGTTGATGCAGGCGGCATTGGCCGCCACATCGTTGCGGTACAAATGCTGCAACAACGCCAGCGGCAAACCGCTGGTATCGACGATCCAATGCTGGATCAATTCGGCCGACGCCTTGCCCTCCAGGGCTTTGTGCAGTTCGGGCAGCGCCACCAGCATGCCGGGGTGGCAGCGGCGCAAGAACGCTTCCAGCCGCTGGCCTTGTTGGATAAACGGTGAAAACAACAGGCAGACCAATTGGCTTTCTTCCAGGCCAAAAAACTCACGCGCATAGGTCGTCGCCAGCATGCGCCCGTCCGGAGTACCGGCTTGGGCAATCAGCAGTTCGGGGATTCTTTTGCGGCGCATAAAACCGATGGCCTGTTCGATAAACCCCCTGACACCCTGCTGATAGTCAATGCCCAGCAACACTTCGGCGTGCAGGCCATGCATGTGCGCCATCATCAATGGGTTGGCGTAGGCCGGGGTGCTGAACTGAAAGGCAAACTCATCTTGCTTGTAACCCATGAAATCGTTGAGCAATGCGGTGCAGTCCAGCTCCCCGGTGCATAACAGGTCGGCGACGCCGATGTAGGCCAGGTGGCGATGCACTTCCTTGGAAGATGCATCCTGTGCCGCATAGTGCTCGCCATACACATCGCGGTAATAGCCAACGCTGCAATCGTCCATGCGAGTAAACAGGGCGGTGAGCGCCAGGGGCCGGCCAGAGTGACCTTTCATGCCCGCCGCGCGGGTAGTCTTGACCAGCCACGCCAGGTATTGGTTTTGCTTGCGCGGCGAATCACTGCTGACCAGGGCGTGTACCCCACCGTCCCAGGCGGTAATGCGCCGATAGAAATCCCCCAGGGACAAGTAGCCGTCGTTACACAGGCTAGTGCGAATATCCCCGCAACTCCTATGCCCGACCATCAACATATTGCGCCGGCCGATATCCTGCCCAGTTGTCGAAGCCGGACGCAGGTGGTTGAAGGGCAAGACCTCCTGGTTTTCCACCATCATCAGCTCGACCCGGGGGTCGTCATGGAAAAACAATGCGCTGTAGCCACGATGAATGCTGTCCAGCGCGGCTTGCGTCATTCCCGTATGCCGCAGGGTTGCGACGCGCAACTGGAAACTCCTCGGAGCCCGGCCGGCGATGGTCAATTGGGCGGCACGCAGGAAGGCCAATGCATAACTGCTGCCTCTGCCGCCCCCATGGGCGACCAATACTTTGTAGTCACCGATCTGTTCGATGCCGCCTGCCGCCACAATCAACCGCTGAATCAATAATTGAAGTGCAGTTCGCTCCGCTCGCGAGAAGTAGCCCTGTAAGCGTTGCAATACTTGCTGGTAAACATAATTCATGGCTTGTTCGTGAATAGCGCTCATAGCTTTACTACCTGAAGTTAACTGTCAGTTCCGGGCAAGCAGTTAGGCGTGCCTGTCCGTCCTGCGGTTTGCTTGGAGTTGGCGCCTGTTGCGACTAAGGCTGATAGCTAAATGTTAGCACCGCACAACAAAGCGCCAGTCGGAACATCCCTGCGAAGATGCCATCAGCTGTTGAAGAAAGCCCCTACACCGGCCTGTTGGCCAGCCTAGGAACGGTCTTACAGCTTCCTAGTGGAATTTAACTCAGACAATCAAGAATGGTCTGACATATACAGCGCAGGGAAACTACCGGATTTAGTTCGCACTCTATCTACCGACCAACATCCTTTGCCCGGCATACAAGGCGACTTACTAGTTACAGCGAACCGCTGTTGTGATTTGTTTTCTGCAATCATTGCTCAGTCCTTGAGATGAAAGTGACCGGGCAATTATCAGCGCTTGCTTGATGATTAAAAGATACAGACTCAGCGTAAAAACCAGTGCAGATCAACAGCTTGGCACTTGTTGCGGGGCCCACGCAAAATGCCGCGGCTCTGGGATTCAGGGCGGCGGCGGCTTAAAAGGCAGGTTTTACAGGGGGGAAACGGTGACAGTCCTGGTGCCAAGGGCGTAGGTACTGTCCTTTCAAATGGCGTATTTGCCCCATGGGCAGCGTAGGCGGAATGTCCGATTACGAACATTCCCACAGATCAAACGGCTTCAACCTGCAACGCCACCCGCTCGCGACATGGGCATTCGTCCATATAGCGGTGTGCATCGACAAATTCGCTGAAGGCAAATACCCGGGTCTTGAGAGGTATCAGCAGCCCGTCGGCAGTCAATTGGTTGATCTCACGTAGCGCCCGTTGCAGCGCAGCCTGGTCCTGGGCGATGCCCAGCTCCGGCTTGCCAGTGAAGTTGCCGATGCAGTGCACAAAGAACTGGATGTTCTTCTGGAACGCGGCGCAGGCCGGGAATGGCGTCTGGTTGCCGCCTTGCAGGCCATACAACACCAGGCTGCCACGTGGCGCGAGCACATCGCCCAGCAGCGACATCTGCGGGCCACCCAGGCCGTCGAACACCACATCCACGCCGCGCCCATCGGTGAACTTGTTGATTTGCATCAGCAAGTCCTGCTCTTCGGTGACGATGACCTTTTCGGCGCCCAGGGACAGCAGGTACTCGCGCTCGTCCGGTGATTTGGTGGCCGCGATCACCCGCACCCCCAGGGCCTTGCCCAATTGCACGAACGAAGGCCCGGCACAATGGCTGGCATCGGTGACCAGCGCGAACTGCCCAGGCTTGGCCCGCGCCAGGTCGATATAGGCAAAGTAGGCAATCAACAGTGGCGTGTAATGCACGCTGGCCTGCACCGGGCTCAACACGTCCGGGTAACGGGTCAGGGCCGAACGGGGCAGCACAATCAACTCGCCATATACCGGGTAATCATTGGGGCTTTCGGCCGGGAAGCTAGCGACCTTGTCGCCCACCGCCAGGTCCTCGACGCCCTCGCCAAGCGCCACGACCACGCCGGCCATTTCATGGCCAAGACCGGAAGGCAGCCGGGCGTGGGACGACGCCAGGTTCTGGCGCCAGAGAATGTCGTACCAACTGATGCCAATCGCCTCGACACGCACCTGCACTTCGCCCGGTGCGGGCAACGTGGCTTCATGCTCTTCGCACTTGAGCACCTCGGCCGGACCAAACTTGTGAAAACGGATCGTGCGGGACATCGCAAACCTCGCCAAAGTAACCTCTAATGCCATGAACTTTATCTGGGCTTTCGGGGCAAGGCCACCGGTCGCCATTAATAGTCGTCATGTCTGTCATTGATTCCACCGCCTAGGAAAAAACACCAGGCAGCGTAGGAAATCTGAATTAGCCGGTGCAGAGTACCAGCCTTTCCCCGTAAGATTCACGCCGGCCATTGTTATCATGTGGCCGTTCACGTCAAGTTCGCTGAATCTGCCAGGACACAAGATGAACCGTAACGACCTGCGTCGTGTCGACCTGAACCTGTTGATCGTATTCGAAACCTTGATGCACGAGCGCAGTGTGACCCGCGCGGCCGAGAAATTGTTCCTCGGCCAGCCGGCCATCAGCGCTGCCTTGTCGCGCTTGCGCGGGCTGTTCGATGACCCGCTGTTTGTGCGGACCGGGCGCAGCATGGAGCCCACGGCCCGAGCCGTGGAGATTTTCGCCCTGCTGTCGCCGGCCCTGGATTCGATTTCCACCGCCGTCAGCCGCGCCGCCGAGTTCGACCCGGCCACCAGCACCGCAGTGTTTCGCATCGGCCTGTCGGACGACGTCGAGTTCGCCCTGCTGCCGCCACTGCTCAAGCGCCTGCGCGCCGAAGCGCCGGGCATCGTGCTAGTGATCCGTCGCGTCAACTACATCCTGATGCCGGGCCTGCTGGCCTCCGGGGAGATCTCCATTGGCGTCAGCTACACCGCCGACCTGCCGGCCAACGCCAAGCGCAAACTGCTGCGCCGCAGCCTGCCCAAACTGCTGCGCGCCGACAGCGTACCCGGCGCCCTGAGCCTGGACGACTTCTGCGCCCGCCCCCACGCCCTGGTCTCGTTTGCCGGCGATCTCAGCGGGTTTATTGATGAAGAGCTGGAGAAACTTGACCGCAAACGCCATGTGGTGCTCGCGGTCCCGCAATTCAACGGCCTGGGCACTCTACTGGCCGGCACCGACATCCTGGCGACCGTCCCCGACTACACCGCCGAAGCCCTGACCGCCGCCGGCGGCCTGCGCGCCGAAGACCCGCCGTTGCCGGTGCGCAGCTTTGAACTGCACATGGCGTGGCGCGGCTCCCAGGATAATGATCCGGGGGAGCGGTGGTTGCGGTCGCGGATTCAGATGTTCTTTGGCGACCCCGATAGCCTGTAATGCAATTCCACTAAACTCCACAAAAGCGTTTTATAACAACGAGTTATTGATAATTTAAGTCTACTTCCGTCCGTCTAAATCCGATGGATTCCACGACTCATAGGGGCATAACTGGGGGCAAATTCCGGTTCCTTAAAAGGATGCCCCCACCGATGCCCCAGATAATGCGGTTGTTTTCAAACGAAAACTCAGCGATGCCTTGATCCGCTCGCTGACCGAACCCAGCAAACACGCCGATGGCGAAGTCCCTGGGCTCTACGTGGAGGTAAGGGCGTCGAGCAAGGTCGGCAAATCCCCTTCCAAGGTTTGGCGATTGAAGTATCGCCTGCAAACCGCTTCTCCATCGGCGCTTACCCCGACATTGGTCTCAAGGAGGCGCGCGACATTGCCCGCGGCGCACGCCACGATCATTACCGAGCTGCGCCGCCAGCGCACACTGGCGATGGCCCGGCGCGTGCGCACCATCATCCGCGCCGTCCTGGGGTTTGCTGAAGGGCGCGGCTGGATTGATCGCAACGTAGCGCTCAGCAACATTGAGGAATTGAAGATCCGCCATGTCGTCACCAGCAATCCGGCGATCGAACGGCCGGCCGATCTAGGCAGGTTTCTTCTACGCCTTGATGACTGCAACGACGGCAGCGTTGCCACCGCAATGCGCCTGCTGGTCATGTTACCGGTCCGCCCAGGCGAACTGGTTCAGATGCGCTGGGTAGATGTCGACTGGGTGGGCGCCGATTGGCGTTATGTGGTGAGCAAGACCAAACACCTGGACAAGAGCAAACACATAGTGCCGTTGCCTGAGCAAGCCTTGGTTCTGTTACGCGAGCTACATAGAATTCGCGTGGTGGATGAAGAAGGCAAAGGCTGGGTGTTCGTCTCACCGGTTTACTTACCGAAAGACTTAACAGACATCTGAAGAGGCGCGGGAGCTGTGCAGGTTAATCAGATAAGTCTCGTTATCGCGAAAGTCAGCAGGGCAGATCCGGTACTAACTGAACACACGGCTTTCTGGCGTTTTGCGCAGGGGCGTTCGTAAGTTTCCGTTTCTAATAGCCCCCCGCTCCACGAGTTCAAGCATCCGCAGGCCTATGAGTAAAAAAGAAAAACAGCAGACCTGATATCGCCAGGCATGCCAGGCCTGCGCAGATCATGACGAGACCAAAGCCACCCGCCATCGCTGACCTGTAAAGATCGACAACCCAGGGCTGAGTCGACGGAAAAACATGGTCCACTATCGCTCGCCGAGCCAAATTAGCTGCATGACTTGGCCCACTGTCTTGTATTTCAACAGTAAGCCTATTGACCGCATAAACACTCATGGTGCTACCTAAAATAGCGATTCCCAAAGCCATTCCGGTCTGCCTCAAGGCGTTCATTGTCGCGGATGCAATGCCGGCTCGTTCAGGCGGGACGCAGCCCATGACCATCATGCCGGTTGCGGGTACTGATAACCCTGTTCCAAAACCCAGTACGGCAAGGATCAATCCAATCCCGAGATAGGGAGTCCATGGATTGAAAACGACCATGGCGCACAAGGCCAGACCTATCAGCGCATAACCTGTGACCATCAGGAACTTCATCGAGAACCGCGCCACGAATCGCCCGAAAAACAAGGAGGCCAGTGCCATCATGACGAACTGCGGCATTAGTTTCCAACCAGTAATCTCCGGGCTGCTCCCCTGTACTTGCTGGAGAAAAAGGGACAAAAAGAAGAGGCTGCTGTAACTGGAGAAGCCGAGAATAAACGACGCCAGATTGGCCAGCACCAGCGGGCGACTACGGAATAATTTGATCGGAAACAGAGGCCGTTCGACGCGCAACTCAACCCATACGAATGCGATGAAGCCCACTGCGGCAGTAAGCAAAGGGATTAAAACCCTATCGGGCGAACTGCCATGTTCCCCGATTCCAATGAGGCCATAGCTGAGGGCCCCCAGCCATAGCATGCTAAGCGCCTGCCCTGCTGGATCGAACGCCGCGTGATCGAGATGCTTGCGCTCGGGAATACCATACGCACCCAGCACAGTTGCCAGAATGCCAAGCGGGACATTGACCAGGAAAATGCTCTGCCACCCGACACGCTCGACCAATATCCCCCCCACTAACGGCCCGCAAATCAACGCGAGTGCGCTAAAAGCGGACCACCCGCCAATCGCCCGCGCCCGTTGGCCGGGATCAGGGAATGCGTGAGCCAGAATCGGCATTGCCCCCGGTATAAGCATAGCGCCGGCAACGCCTTGGACAGCTCGCCCCCACAAAAGCATCGGCAGTTGGCTAGCTAGCGAGCAGATGACCGATCCAACCACAAAGAGCAAAACGCTACCAAGCCAAACCCGTTTGTGCCCATAGCGATCACCAAGAGGTCCGGCAGATAGCATCACCGCGGACAATGCGACTGCGTAGATGTTGACGACCCATTGAAGACCCGCCAAGTCAGTTTGTAACGCTGTCTGAAGGGTAGGCAGTGCGACGTTGACGATGCTGATGTCCAGCGTCGCGAGAAATGTTCCGAGATAGGCGGCAGCGACCAAGGCGTGAATTCGATATTTGCGCATCGGAGTCCAATTTACGTTAAGGAACTTACCTTGATCCTATCCACTGACTGACAGTCAGTCAATAAGAAGACTTCGCTTGATGCCGTCGCCAAGATACAATTGACCGACCGATAGTCAGGGCTGAAAGGCTCGTACAGATGCCTCTTCCTCTCCTAGCCAGTCAACTTTTACGCAGGGCCCCAAACAGCGATGAAATATAAGAAAAGCCAAGTCGAGCCACCCACCTCGAAAACGCCGCGAACCAAGCCTGCGCACATACGCCTCGATGAACTGATGGCCGCCGCAGAAACGCTGTTTTTAGCGCAGGGCGTCGAAGCCACTACCATTGACGGGATCGCCGAACTGGCGCAGGTAGCGAAGGGTACTTTTTATATTTACTTTTCTTCCAAAAATGAGTTGCTTGAAGCGATGGGGCAACGTTACACCGCGCAGTTCCTGCGTCGTCTTGAGGAAGAGGTGGATAAGTGCGCTCCCGGAGATTGGCTGGCGCGCCTGCGCACCTGGATCCATACAAACGTTATTGCCTATGTCGAAACGTATAGAACGCACGACATCGTTTACACAAACCACCATCACCACAATCGTAGCAATCAAGAAAAAAATGCCATCCTGGAACAGTTGCAAGACATTCTGCTGGGAGGCAATGAAGCAGGCACCTGGCGATTTGATCAGCCCCGAATCACGGCCTTGATAATCTATGCCGGCGTGCATGGGGTCACCGATGATGCGATCGCTAATGAGGGCACCGATTGTGAGCAATTTGCTCGTGATGTTACCTCCGTGTGCCTTCGCCTGATTAACGTGGCTGAGGAGTCCAACTGAAAGCCCGGCCGCTGATGTTGAAAATCAGTGGCAAGCGTTATCTCCAAAGCGGCACCTATCGACTCCGCTTTAACCCCGGTGCCGCCTCTTCCCTGACCTTGCGGAACGTTACGTGATCCTTTTATCGGCGTCAGTGGCGTTTTTCCGCCCAGGCGATTCAGGTTCGTCGCTGCGTCCGCCCCCATATCCAGCGTCAATTCGTTGTTCTCGTGCCCGTCGGGCGTTGCAGCGATCCGCGTTAACTCCAGTCCTCGCCGATTCGCTGTAATCGCGACCTACATTAACGCTCGTCCCAGGCTCAAGGCGCAGCACTTGCCTGCGTACCACTTCGCCTTCTTCGGTAGAACTCACAAAAGCCGCGGATCCTGTGTTGCCCCCTTCATTTCCTGCGACCCAAAAAAACTCATAAACGCCTTGTTGACTGACCGGCAGTCATGAGTTAATAATTCTCATTAAGGATTAATCTGGAGTTCAAGGAATGACGTCGACACAGGTAATTGTGCTGCTGAAGGAAATAGGGTTACCGCCCGAGCTGCTCGCGTCAGCCGCCGGTGACTGGAGGCTGCGCACTGATCTGGGCCTGAGCTCGGCGGAAACGCTGGAGCTACAACTGATGCTGGAGCAGTTGGGATGTGGCGGATTTTCGCTTTGGGATACGCATGACCATACCTTGCGAGAGCTTGAGCGACTGATCGAGTCAGCACACGCAACTGACGGCCCTCGTGCCGGGGGTACGAAATGACTCCTCATCCTGCATCACTGAACGAACAGTTGGCCGTGGTCCTAAACAAGGGCGGAGATGCACCTGCTTTAATTGCCGATGACGAAATTGTTTCCTATGCGCAATTGAAGTCGCGAGTTGCCTCTACAGCCGCACGGCTGCGAGCCCTAAGCATCTCGAAAGGCGATCATGTCGCGTTTCAGTTACCCAACTGCGCCGATGCTGTCATCTTGATGCTTGCGACGCTGATAACCGGCGCGGCTCCAGTGCCACTCCTTCCCGCCTATCGCGAACAAGAATTGCGCCACGTCCTGAAAATGGTCAAGCCTCGTGTCATGGCCATGACCAAAGGTAACCGTCGCTTCAGCGCAGTGGGTGTGGCCAGCACTGTCAGTCGTGAAGAAGGTTTGGACGTGGTGCTGGGTCTTATTGATGAGCCTGACAACGGCGACAATTCAGACTGGCTAGCGCTCAGGGAATTCTGCTCAGCGTCATGTGACAACGCGTCAGCGCATGAACTGCGCGCGACACAGATGGGTGCAGAAGATACAGCGATGATGCTGCTGTCGAGCGGGACGACAGGACTCCCGAAGCCCATCGCTAGAAAAAACGCAGGCTACAGCTACATGATCGCTGAAGCTTGCCGGGTATTCGAACTCAGTCACTCCTCCTCCTATCTGGCGGTGCTGCCCATATCTCACGGTTTTGTCATCAACTGCCCAGGCATTCTCGGCACCCTCCTTTGCGGGGGAACCGTGGTTCTGTCCCCGGACACGTCCGCGCAAACGGCTTTGAGACTGATCACAAACCATGAAGTAACACATTCGACGCTGGTTCCAGCATTACTGGCCCAGTGGCTTGATCGAGTGAATCAGCAAGGGATTGCACCTCAGACATTAAGGCACATTCAAGTCGGTGGGTCGCGCCTGCCTGCTGATCTCGCAGCCCTTGCTGAATCAAGGTTAGGGATGCGTATCCAGCAGTGCTACGGGATGAGCGAAGGGCTTCTTTGCTTCACCCGCGGGACTGATTCGGACAGCGTCCGATTCAACTCACAGGGCCGCCCGTTGTCCGAGCAAGATGAGGTCCTGATTGTGGACAGCGACGGCACGCCGGTCCCGCCTGGCCAATCAGGTGAATTAATCACCCGCGGCCCCTACACCATATCTTCGTATTTCAACAATCCGCTGGCGACTTCCCGCGCCTTCACGCAAGACGGGTATTACCGAACCGGCGACATGGCCCACCTTGATTCGGCGGGCAACGTCTATATCGATGGGCGACTGACCGACTCTATCAATCGCGGTGGAGAAAAATTCAGCCCGGAAGAGATTGAAGCGCTTACTAAACAGCACGCGAAGATCCAGGACGTCGCGGTGGTGGGTATATCCGACCAGCGCTTCGGCGAAGTGCCTTGCCTGTTTGCCGTAGTGCACGAAGGAGAACAGCTTTCGTTATCCGAAGTCCGACGGCACCTGGAGATTGTTGGTATAGCGCAATTCAAACTGCCGGAGAGGCTAGTCCTGATAGAGGCGATTCCGCGCAAAGGCATCGGCAAAATTGACCGCGCGTCTCTACGCGCTCAAATCTACGGCGAGCGCCAAAGCGAAGCACAAGCATCCGGGTCGGGTGAGCTATGAAGCTCATACAAGCCCAGGCCGAAGGTGCCATTAGATTTAGCTTCGCGGCCTCAGTGCCTGTGCGACATCAACTGGTTGTGTTCCCTCACGCTGGCGGTAGTTCCGAGTTCTATAGAGCGTGGCGAGACCACCTGCCTGCGGACGTGGACCTCGTAATAATGCAATACCCTCAACCAGGCACGAGCAACGCGACAGTGAACTGGAGCGACCCACACGCAGCTATCCAACGCTGCATGAGGGGGTTGGCCAGTCTTCTTGGCATCGCGCCCACCACACTCTTTGGGCACAGCATGGGCGCCTTGCTCGCACTGCATATAGCGTCTTCCCTGGCATCGTCGAGATTCAGGGTGGCTCAACTCATCCTGTCGTCTCAGATGGCACCGGTGTCGCTGCAGACAATCCTTCAATCACAGCAGGATGTCGACCAGCTTGCAGAGCGTGCGATGGGGCTTGGCGAAGTGCCCGAGTTGAGCACCTCCGCTGACACCGCTCAGACGGTTGTTGCTTCAGCTGTTCGTCAAGACCTGGCGCTTCTTCAAAAGCTTGCGAAGTTGCCGGTGGGTGACTTACCCACGACCCGCCTATTCGCGGGCGACAACGATCCGTTGATCGACAGAAAGCAGTTCTTCGAGTGGTCTCAATTGCTGCCCAAACATCCAGTGCTAGAGGTTTTTCCAGGCGGGCACTTCTACTTTCTCGGCAATGAGCCGTTGGTAGTGGACACCATCCTGGGCCCCTCTCGTACGGCGTGACCTCTACGTTCATTCAATCCAAACGCGTAATGGGAAATTTGTCATGGATTTCGACCTTTTCAATGCTCAATCAGCAGCTCCCAGCCCTGCCAAAGCGCTGGATATGTTTCCCCAACTCAGGGACTTCAGTGCGTCGCTGGGAAACACCCCGCTCGTGGAAGTGCCGGGGCCACAGAACGGAGGTCGAATCTTCGCCAAGCTGGAGTCGAAGAACCCTTCCGGGTCGATCAAGGATCGCGTGGCCTTCGGCTTGTTCTGTGATGCGATCAATGCTCACGACTTTGATCAGGGCCCGCTCAAGCTTCTTGATTCGTCGGGTGGCAACATGGCCAAGGCTTTAGCTCATTTGGGGCATCTATGCGGCCTGCCCGTGCACGTGGTGATACCCGACTCAGCGCCAGAGGTATTGCTTCAATCCTTGAGCGATAGCAACGCGATTGTCACGAAGGTGGACAGCAGCCATTTTCTGCTTGGCATCATCGCCCGCAGCCAGCAGATCGCCTGCACGGAGCCAGGCTGGACCTTGCTATCCCAGCATCTGAACTTGGTAAACACATCGGTGCATCAGTATCACACCGGCGCCGAGATCTGCCGTCAGCTCGACGGCCGACGCCCCGATGCCTGGGTAGCAGCCATCGGCACTGGAGGTACGCTTGCCGGCGTATACGCAGCGCTGGCGCAGCAAAACCAGGACCTGCGCGTCGTCGGGTGCACGCCTCGCGAACTGCCATTTGGCACGATGGAACCTCCAAACCGAACTGCCAGATTCGCAGGCGCAGGAGGATTTGGTTTCGGGTTCCGGCAACCGTTTGTCTCGTTGATTCCCTACGAAGTGCCGTTCCAGACCGTCTCACACGAGGAGTCTCTCAAAGCCATGTTCCGGTTCTTCGAGGAAACCGGCATCCCAATTGGCGGTTCGGCCGCGGCCAACTGGATCGTCGCGTGTAACGTCGCCTCTGAACTCGACAAGGAGGCCAGTGTAGTCACCATCTTCCCCGACGCCGGCAGCGACGCCGACCGCGAGCGGGGCCGGCAGTTGCTCGATAACGAGCGTCAAACGACAAGGAGCTAATGCTATGCCCATTAATGAACAAGACATGATGTCAAATCTGGTGAGCCTGGCCGATCTGGCCAGAGCTCAGTTGGACCTTCCCGACGGGCTCAACAAAGCCCGGCAGATTGTTGCAGAGCGCATAGGCACCGATCGCTTCGTCATGCTGCCACTGCTTGAACTCAGCGATATTCAGTTCAAGGCACAGGCTGACGACAGGCCCACTGTGGGCGATGTCAACTCGCATATTGATCGATGGATCGGGGATGACGGCGTCGAAATCGGCACCATCAGCGGCGAAGGTTGGAAGATCGCAAGCCTGGATAAAGACGTGATCTCCTATTATCGGGAAACCGCAGATACACGCTTGGGCAGAATCGAGACAGCGGGGGTCTGGAATTCATCCGCCATTTGGCAAGGGCGATGGCAATCATTGTTTGCCACCGGTGTCACCGGTGAGGTGACCGGGATGATTGGGGTACGGCAACTGTATCAAGAGGTCCCGCGCGAGCGCTATCGGGCCTTTGTATTGCTGATTCCGATCGAAGCGGCCGACGAAGCGATTCAGGGCCGGGTACGCCGCGGATACACGACTGATTGAATTCGGAGGTCGCATGTACGATCAGCACGTGGACCGCGACATTGCAGTCATTGGTATGGCTTGCAGGTTTCCTGGCGCCAACACCCTTGAGCAGTACTGGCACAACCTGGTGAACGGCGTCGAGTCGGTAATCGAACTCGGTGATACCCCTACCGATGCGCAGACCATGCCATTTGCCGCACCGTTGAATGACAACGTACTGTCATTCGATGCCACGTTTTTTGGCGTGGGTCATCGTGATGCAGCCTTGATGGACCCTCAGCACCGACTATTCCTCGAGTGCGCGTGGCATGCGCTCGAGCATAGCGGTATCAAGCCCGGGCAAATGCCCGACACCGGTTTGTTTGCCGGCTGCAGTAGCTCAGCCTACCTTGGCCACTTGCAAGCGTCCGACCTCATGGAAAAATTCCAGCCGTCAGGGTTCGAGCTGCAAATTACCAATGATAAGGACTACTTGGTCACGCGGGCGGCGTGGCACCTGGGCATAGAGGGGCCGGTACTCGGTGTGCAGGCAGCCTGCGCTACATCGCTCGTCGCCGTCGCAGAGGCCGTCGAGGCCTTACGCGCAGGGCGATGTCGAGTAGCGCTGGCCGGTGGATGCACGTTGCGGTTTCCGCAACGTGCACCTTACCGGACTCAGCGAGGCATGATCTACGCACAGAATGGCCACTGCATGCCTTTCTCCAGCAAAGCGACAGGGACGGTGTTTGGCAGCGGTGTCGCGCTAGTGGTTCTGAAACCGTTATCCCTGGCGCTCGCTGAGGGGCAACGCGTGTTAGCCGTAATCAAAGGCTGCGCCGTCAACAACGATGGCGCCCGCAAGGTGGGTTTCACCACCACCAGCGTCGACGGACAACGACGCGTGATCAGCGCGGCCATGCTCGATGCCCATCTCACGCCCATGGACATGCGGGCGATGGAGGCGCACGGGACCGGGACAATTGCCGGTGATCCCATTGAGTTCAACGCATTGAACGACCTGTTTGCAATGCCCGGGAAAGGACACAACTCCTGCGCACTTGGCTCAGTGAAGGCCAACGTAGGGCACCTGGAAACATGCGCGGGCATGGCAGGGCTGATCAAGGCCGTGCTCCAGATCCAGCATGGTTTCATAGCGCCACAGATCCACATGGACGAGGTAAACCCTTCGATAGCATTGGATGCCAGCCCGTTTTATTTTCCCGCAATCGCTGAGCCGTGGCATACGACGGATAGTCGCAGCGCCATTGGGGTCAGTGCTTTTGGAATCGGCGGGACAAATGCGCACATAGTGCTGGCGCGTTCGCCACAAGCTCTCGATGAGACGACGACCGCCGCGACCGATTTTCCTTCAGTCATTCCCGTAACCGGGCAAAGCGAGGCTGCCTGCCACAGGTTGATACGGGCCTACCGCGCAGAACTCGCCGGGCTCCCCGCGGACCGCACGGCGTGGAGCGCCCAAACCACGCGTCGAGCGCTCAGGTATCGCGCAACCTTGTGTGCGGACAAGGACGGCGCACTGCAGGTCGCTGACCCGGTACGCGATACCGGCCGCCGCAAGCCGGACATCGTTTTCCAGTTCCCGGGCCAGGGCAGTCAGTTCCTCGGCATGGCCACCGGCCTGGCCAAGTCGAACCGACATTTCGCAAGTGATCTTCATGCCTTGGTACGTCTGCTGCGAGAACAAGCGGATGTCGATGTCTCCTTCCTGCTGGATGGAAATGCTGACACCGCCCTGACCGATACCGCGACGGCACAGCCCGCGCTCGTTGCAGTTCAAATCGCGATGGCCCGGTTCCTCATTCGGCACGGCGTCGTACCTGACGCAATCGTCGGTCACAGCGTGGGCGAAATAGCAGGCGCCTGCATCGCCGGAATGCTGACCGCCGAAGAAGCACTGCTGTTCGCTGCTCGACGGGGCAGGTTGATGTCTGAATTGCCAGCTGGCTCCATGCTCGCCGTCTCCATGAGTGAGCAAGCCTGCCGGGATTGGCTCGCGGACGACGTTTCGCTAGCCGCCGTCAACGCCACAGAGGCCTGCGTTCTCTCCGGTACCAAGGCCGCGATCGAGCGCATACAGCGCTCATTGACCAGCCTCGGCATACGTTGCCGTGGTTTGACGGTATCCCATGGGTTTCACTCGTCCATGATGGCCCCCATCCTGGACGAACTGGCAGCCGCCGCGCCGACCGCCAAGGCGGCGCCTTCGGATATTCGCTTCCACTCGACCCTGCACGGCACAGCATTCGACTCGTCAGACCGCCTCGACGGAGCCTACTGGGCGCGGCACGCGCGTGAGCCGGTGAGATACCTGGAGGCGCTTACCACCATTGCGGTTCGTGAAGGGACGCTATTTGTCGAAGTGGGCCCCGGCACGACCTTGACGGCCTTGACAATGGCACTGCGGCCGCGAGACACCGCGATTCGCACGATGCGTGGCGAGCGAGACAAATCGCCAGAGCATGAGGTGTGGCATACCGCGCTTCAGAAAATCTGGATGGCCGGTGTGGACATTGACTGGCGCCCGTCGTGGAACCTGCCAGCCAGAACCATCCCGTTAACGCCCTACCCCTTCGACCGACAACGTCACGGCGTGACGCTTGAGACGCAGGGCAGCACACCTCTTACGGCCGAACCCGCACAGCAGCCTGAGTCGCGAAGGTACAACAGCGTTGCACAGGCCGCTGCCGCACTTTGGGAGAAGGTCACCGGGACGCCTCCATCCAGCCAGTATCAGTTGTTCAGTGACGATGGCGGGGATTCCTTGGCGGCGTTCCAACTGATTGCATTTGCAGACTCCGAACTCGGGGTCGTGTTGAACGTATCTGACTTCCTGGCTGATCCCACACCGTCGGGCCTATGTACATGCCTGACGGATGCCGGCGCCGCTAACAGCATTCACATTCATTCTAAAGAAGGGAACGCATAGTCATGGCAACCATCACTCATCCAACGTTCGGTGTCTATGAAGTCGAAACTGTAGTGGTAGACAGTCAGAGTTCATTCACCATCGCCTGCTCGCCCCACCGGCATGCGATGCCCAGCAATGGAGGTATCCGTTGGAGTCGATATAAAACACTGTCACATCAAAAAGATGAAGCAATCATGTTGGCAAGTGCGATGGATCTGAAACATGGTTTTTATCGAACCGGCTTCAGCGGCGGGAAAATCGTCGTAAATAGCAGTGCGCTACCTGATGAGGCCCCACACGTATTCGATGCCATCGGAGAAACCCTGAACCGCTATGCCGGCTCGATGTACACAGGGTGTGACATCAATACAAGCAGTGCGCATATGACGTACCTGAGAAAATCCACCCCGTGGATTCTGGATGCCATGGACAGCCCTCAGATCAGCACGTCAATTGCCACCGGATTTGGTGTCTGGAGTGCCCTGAAGGCGGTACTGAAGTGCTCACCGAGAATCAACGGAACGCCTCTTGTAGCCATTCACGGCATGGGCAAGGTGGGCTTTGAAGTTGCCAGGCAATGTCTCGCCCATGGGTACAACGTGATCGGCTTCGACGTAAAGCCCATTAGCGATATTCCGGCCGGCCTGTGCATGTTGAGCGAGGAGGATTTCTGGTCAAGCGCCCCGGATGTACTGTGCATTGCGTCCCTCTCTAGAATCCTTGATCTGCCCACGGTTGAACGTATACGCGCGCGCTGGGTTATCAGTAGCTCCAACACACCGTTTGACAGTACTCAAGCAGAAGCGAGGCTTCTGGCGCGTGGGGTTGGTTATGTTCCTGATTATGTAAGCAACGCCGGAGCGGTTATCTGTGACAGCATCGAGCGATCGTTCCCTGATGTTTTTCGTGCGATGACACAGGATCAGGCAAACAACTATACAGGGGCATTGATCGGTACTAAGACCGGCGAGTTGATCAAACGGGCAGAACTGCTGGGATGCAATATTCCCACACTGTTATCGCGAACCTATTTTCATGCCGGAAATAATGTAGACCTCGACGTATCCCAACGGCACGATCCGTCTATCCACGCTGATATAGACGCGCGCAGCTTCGCGGTTTAGACATAAGAGGACAATGAAGGGGATAGCTGTGGGTTTGTTATAACTGGCGGCACCGCTGGCCCATCACAAGCATTTAAACTTTAAAGATCTCGCACATACCCAACTTATCTGGAAGAGCCATTCTTCCAACGTATTTAATTTGCTTGACGCGTCACGCAGTAACCGGGACTTCCATTACAACCGAGTCACTACGACCCACGCGCGTATAACGCCGCTCGATTACCTGACGAACCCCAAAATATAACTAATTGCAGTGACGTTTTTTGTCGCCCACTCTAATTATCAGGAAGATACGATGTCCCCCAATACGCCAGAGACACACTACGATGTATTAATCATCGGCGGAGGAATACTCGGTCTCGCCAGCGCTTACTATGCGACAGCCAGAGGATTAAAAACATTGGTTGTCGATCAGTACGGAATAGGCAACGACACCAATAGTTCCAAAGGCCTGGAGCGAATGTTCCGCTTGATGCAAGACAACGAGTCCGAAGCCCGGCTGGCCGAAGCGTCACTTGCAATATGGACAGAACTGCAGCGCGCGAGCGGAAAAACCCTGCTTGCTTCGGACGACCTTATCTTCTTTGGCCATCGGGATGCGCCGATGACTACCGAAGGTAACGTGCAACACATCAAACACACCATGGATAGCATGGGCATGCCCTACGAATACCTGGACTCCCCCGCCGCTATTCACAAAAGATTTCCGATGTTCAATCTGGCAGCCATGCCTGACGACTACGTAGGCCTGGTGCAAGCGGCAAGCGCGTCCATCAACGTGCAGGAAGCGGCCAGGACTTTTCTATTCGCCGCCCGGCAGACGGACCTCCTGCACGTATTGGATAAGCATGCCGTGATCCAGGTCGCCCCTCTTAAGGACCAGGCTGGCTATACGCTGCTGACTGAGGCTGATGGTCGCTCCGTGACCGTCCACGGAAAACATTTGATCACTTGCCCGGGAGTATGGGCAGATTCGGTGTTGAAGGGCTTTGGTCTCAAGCAAGCGCCCGGCTGGAAGATCTGGAAGATGAGTTACGCCTATTGGCCACTCAAGGAAAACCCTCCGAAGATTCCTATCTGGTTTGAGTTCGGGAATATCGATGCAAGCGACCAAGGTACGTTTTACGGCTTCCCACCCCTGGACTTCTCGCCAGACCGGCACAACATGGTAAAAATGAGCGCCGACTACACCTACGACACTTACGATGCGCCGTCAGCAATTCAACCGGGCGTGAACCCAAGATTGATGGAGGAACTCGTTGCGCACCTGGATCAACTGATTGCCCCCAATGCCGTCGACGCCACTCAATACCAGCATGCGGGGACGTGCCTTTACTCGATGAGCCCGGACGGCAAGCTGGTGATCGGGCGTATCCCGACGGCACCCGGCCAGCAGTCATTCCATGCCGGCGCCTCGATGTGCGTTATGGAGTCAGGCCGAGCCTTCAAATACGCGCCATTGTTTGGACGTATATTGGTTGAACTGGCTGTCGATGGGCACACCCGGTATCAGCACGACCTGGATATATTCTCGTCCACTCGTGATGGGCTGTTCGAACCTTCAACGTAACAGCGCTAAAACGGGGCCCATTACGAAGCGCGGTTGGTGCTCTCCCTTTCGTCTGCGCATCGTCAACACCGATAGGTGCCCTGCTTCCAGGCAAGGGCACCGTTCACCCTGCACGCCAACAGCCCCTGAAGTACCGCCCAAAGAACAACCAGGCTACGGCTTGACCAGGCCCAGGTTTTCCCGGAAGCAGCGTCCTTCGTAACGCCTTCTGAGCAGCCCGCGCTTCTGCAGGAGCGGAACGACCTGCGCCACGAACTCGCTCGCGCCTCCCGGTAGGTGGGAGAACATGACGTTGAATCCATCGGCGGCCTCCTGCTGCAGCCACAGTGCCATCTGGTCAGCGACCATTTCGGCGGTCCCCACCATTTCCAGGCCCTGGTAACCGCAGACCCGCCTTGCCAACTCAAGAACGCTCAAGTTTTCCCGCGCCGCGAGCCGCACCACACGATCACGGCCGCTCTTGCTCGCATTGCTCTCGGGTATTTCAGGCAGTAGGCCTGCCGGATCGTAGGCAGAAATGTCGTGCCCCAACGCAATGGAGAGCGTCGCGAGGCAACTCTGATCATCTACCAGCTCATCCAGCCTCGATCTTTTGCGTTGCGCCTGCTCAAGATTGTCGCCTAATACGACAAGGACTGCGGGAACGATTTTCACCGCATCCGTGCGGCCTGCTGCCATAGCTCGTGATCGCATGTCAGCATAGAAAACCTGCGCAGATGCAAGATCGGTCTGATAAGTAAAAATGACTTCGGCCGTCTCTGCCGCAATCTGCCGCCCCGCTTCGGACGCACCGGCTTGTACTATGACGGGGCGCCCCTGAACAGGTCGAGCTACATTGAGCGGGCCTTTCACCGTGAAGTGAGGGCCTTGGTGATTGAGTGTATGCAGCTTGGCAGGATCAAAGTAGATGCCATTGGCTGCATCCATGTAGAAGGCATCCGCCTCCCAGCTTTCCCAAAGCCCCTCCATCACCTGCGAGAACTCTCGGGCGCGGCGGTACCTTGCGCCATGCTCAAGGTGGGACTGCGCGCCGAAGTTGGCTGCCTCGTTCGGATTACTCGACGTGACCAGATTCCACCCAGCCCTACCTGCACTGATGACATCCAGTGAGGCCAGGCGGCGCGCGAGCATGTACGGTTCGTTATAGGTGGTACTGGCGGTTGCGATCAGCCCGATGTGCCGCGTCACTGCCGCCAACGCCGGAAGCAGTGTCAATGGATCAAGCGTAACCACGCTGGAGCTTCGCATGAGCGTGTCGACGGAACCTGCGCGAACCGCAAGTGAGTCAGGCAGAAAGAGCCCATCAAACCGACCCTTCTCAAGGATTCTGGCGAACCACTTCATGTGCTCGAAGCGTCTGTGGAAGTCGGGTATGGCACCCGGATATCGCCAAGCGCCGGCATGAATGCTGGGCATGGCCAACAGGATGAGTTTCTTGAGTGGTCTGGTCATTGTAGGGTGCTCGTCATGGAATTCGGTGCTCGCAAAGACCGATCCACAATCAGGAATGGAGCCCCTTGCGAGCAGTATTCGAGGCGCGCTTGCACGCCGTAGACTTTTTCCAGCAACGCCGGTGTCAGGACATCGAGGGGGCGGCCGGTGGCATGCACCCGCCCTTGATGAAGGACCACCACGTGGTCCGCGAAGCGCAATGCGTGATTGATGTCGTGAATGGCCATGACGACGCACATCGAGCGCGCTCGCGCCAACCGACGCAATAAATCGAGCACATCGAACTGGTTTTGCAAATCCAGTGCGCTCGTGGGCTCATCCAGTAACAAGACACTGGGTGCGCGGATCATTGCCTGGGCAATCGATACAAGTTGCCGTTGGCCGCCGCTCAATGCGGCCAGCTCGCGGTCGGCGAGCACGTTAATCTCCAGCGTCTGGAGCATACGGGTGACCTCATCCAACTCACTGCCATCAACGCCCCAGCCGCTGCCCTGCTTGCTCGCAAGCAGCACTGCTTCAAACACTCGCAGCGAGGAGTTCATGGAAATATCCTGGGGGACGTGTGCGGGGCGGTTGCGATGATGAATGGACCAGGTCTCGACAGCCTGCCCTGCCACAGTCACGGTGCCAGCGCCACCCAGCTCGCCCGCAATCCGGCGCAGCAGCGTGGACTTACCGGCAGCGTTCGAACCCAGCAGCGCCGTGATGCTACCCGCCGCCATGGGCCCGAAGCTGACGTTCTGCAATACCGCATGGCCGTCGAAGGCTACCGACACGTCCGCGATGTTGAGCAGTGCAGTCATCGCGTCTTCGCTCGCAGAATCAACGCAAAAAACAAGGGCACGCCCACCAGGGATGTCACTATTCCAATCGGCAGGGTTTGCCCGGCGACCAGCGATTTGCTCAGTACCGAGGCCGCCGACAGCATGCATGCCCCACATAGCGCAGAGGCCGGGAGGAGAAAGCGCTGGTCCTCGCCTACCAGCATTCGGGCAATATGCGGCCCCACCAATCCAACGAACCCGATGGTGCCCACAAAAGAGACGCAGATAGAGGCGAGCAGACTGCTGAGCAGAATGCCGCGCAGGCGCAGGCGCGCTACGGGAATCCCCAAAGCCGTCGCCCGGGCCTCTCCGAGTTGTAATGCCGTCAACGCCCAGGACTGGCGGGCGAACGTAAACGATACGATCAGGAGAATGACACTCATGATGCCGAGCTTGGGCCACGTAGCACGCGAAAGACTGCCCATTGTCCAGAAGACGACAGCAGACAGCGCCTGTTCGGGACCGATGTACTGCAGCGCCTCCAGCAGTGCCGAGAACGTGAAGACCAGGGTCGTGCCCAACAGTATGATCATTTCGGTGGTGATACCGCGTTTGCGACTCAGGCGATGAATGAACAAGGCCGCTGCCATCGAAACGAGGAACGCATTGACGGGGATGGCGTAGGCGACAGCCGAAGCAGGCAGAACGCTTACCCCCAATATCAGACCGAGTGCGGCGCCAAAACTCGCCGCGGCCGACAAGCCCAAGGTGAACGGGCTCGCCAGGGGGTTGCCGAGCACTGTCTGCATTTGCAAACCCGCAATCGACAGACTCGCGCCGACGACCAGAGCCGATAGCGCCACGGGTAGTCGGATGTCCCAAAGTATCACGCTCACCTGGCTCGACGACGCGTCTTGCATCAAGACGGACAGCAGCTCCATCAACCTGTAATGCGCCGGGCCTATGGAAAGGTCGATCATGAAAAACACAAGGGTAAGCAGGCCAATGCCGACGATCATGCTCAAGCGGCGTTTCGCCAGGCGGCTGTATAAGCTCCGCCCGCGGGTGAGTTCGGCCTGTGTGCCGATGGCTTGCTTCGTCATAGTGATGCTCCATCCAGGCTCAGCCAATAACCGGGCTGATAAGGAACCGGAAGAAAACGCGCGTGGAACTCGCGAAACGTAGCGTCCGGATCCAGCGATGCGAAGAGTTCGGGATGAAGCCACTTTGCTATCCGCTGCAGTGCGACAAAGTAATACGGATTGTCATAGAAGGGATGCCAGATGGCGTGGACCCTCCCCGCCTTCACCGCCGACAACGAACGATATGCCGGCCGGCGCATCAACCGGCGCAAACGCGCGAGCCCTTGCGCGGAGTCGGCGCCGGGTCCGAGGTTGACCCAGTCTCCCGCAGGCGAATAAAGCGACCAATTTGCGCCGGTCACCAGGATGACATCCGGGTCGCTGGCAATAACCTGCTCGGGATGCAAGGTACCAAAAGTACTGTGCAGGAAATGAGAACCGAGGTTGTCACCTCCAGCGACTGTCACAAGCTCACCGAAATTGCCTTCGCCGTAAGTCAGGCAGCAGTCGTCATACAGACCTGCGGCACGCTCGACCATTACACGAGGCCGCGTTCGAACGTTTTCCAATGGCACCGTGACACGTTCGATCTGCTCTTGGCGAAAACGCAGGAATTCGTCGGCACGATCGGTTCGCCCAAGCAGTGCACCGAGGATCTGCACGCTTCGCACGGTGTTATCAAACATCTTGGTGCGAAAATCAACGAACACGATCGGAATGCCCACCTGTGTCAACCGTGCCATCAGGCCCGACGACTCGGCGGCGGCCTTTGAACTGAGGTTCATGATCACCACGTCCGGCGCCAACGAAATCGCTAATTCGCTACCAATGGAGTCGAGCGTCGCGGCCGGAAACGATGGAATGCGGCCCATCTCGGGAAACTTCCGCAGATATGCCCGATAGCCATCCAGGTCCGCAGCCTTGAAGTTCTCGCCCCAACCCACAACATCAGCAAATGGCCGGTCCGGAAGCAGCACCGCCAAGACGTAAGCCAGCGTGCCGTCCCCCAGCAGCACCCGCTTCACAGGTCGATCTATGTGTACATCACGGTCAGCAACATCCTTGAATGACACACGTGCGGGCGCAGCGGTGAGACTTCGAGAAAGGCTGATCAACATTCCAGCCGCCATCAGGCGCCCCAGAACACGGCGCCTTGAATACAGAACATCGCCCATTTGGCTCACCAGCGGTAAGTGAGAGAAGTGGTGGCCGTGCGATCCTGCCCGACAAAGCAATACAGGGCCGAGGTACAACTTGCGACGTATTCCTTGTTAGTCAGGTTGCTGACATTGAGCGCCAGCGAAGCGCCTTCAAGCGAAGGCGCAATTGAACCAAGTTCATAGTTCAACGCCAGATCAAAAAGCGTGACCGCCGGAACCTTGAACGTGTTCGCTGGATCGCCGTACGACGCGCCCAGGTAACGCGAGCCTGCTCCGATTTTCAGGCCGGACAAAGATCCGCGTCCTATGAGGTAATCAAGCCACAGGGCAGCGCTGTGTCGGGGGGTTTGTGTCAGGCTGTTGCCTTGGTAGGTCGTATCCTGGACCAAGGCGTTATCCAGGTAACTGTAACTGGCAAGCAGATTAAGATTTTCGACCAGCTCGGCAGTGGCTGAAAGATCGACACCACGGCTGCGCACCTTGCCCGCCTGGGTGTTGAACCCCAGATGGGCCGCATCGGCGGTTTTGACGTTGGTCTGTTCCAGATTGTAAATGGCGGCCGTCAGCAATGTTCTGGAGTCGGCGGGGTGAAACTTGATGCCTATCTCCGTTTGTGTCGTTTCAGTCGGGACGAACGCACTCCCGTTGTAACCGCTGCCTATCAACGGATTAAAAGACGTGGCATAGCTCACATAGGGAGAAATGCCGTTATCAAACTGGTAACTCAGGCCTGTTCGCCCCGACCACTTCCCGTTGTTCATCTTGGTGGAGACCGAAGTAGGGGAATAACTTCGCGTCACGTCGTCTGTTTCGGATTTATCGTAGCGTGTGCCCAACGTCAGACGCCATCGGTCATAAGAAATCTGATCCTGTACATAGACGCCCAAGCGATCGAACTCCTGTTTCTCGGACCAAGGTGCTGCGCGGCTTGCCGTGAAGTCTGGTTTGACATGCGGGCGATAGTCCGAGCCGTAGGGGTCAACAAGATAAGGGCCACTGCTATAGAGGGCACTGGTTACAGTGCCCGAGGCAAAATCGGCACCCACGATAACGTCGTGCTTAGTAGGCCCGAGCTGGAGGCTGCCACTGACATAGTTGTCCATCGAGAACGTATTGGAACTGGAGGGGGAAATCTCATAAGTGTTTTTTAGCAGTGGCTTGCCATTGACCACCGAATACCCGTAGACAACGCTTCTTTGCAAATCCGAGGCGATATGCATGTAGCGCATAGTGCTCGTCACCTTCCAGTCGTTGTCGAAAGAGTGGGTGAAGTTGGAGCTGATGTAATTCTGTTCGCGGGACGAGTCATCAAACGACATATCCCGGTAGTTCCTGTCCCGATCTATTGATGGATAGGGACTTTTATTCAGCCCAAGCAGATTGGCTGGCAAAGAGTTGTAGTTCGGTATTTCGGGCTCCCGAGAGTGAACAAGCTGGACAGTCCAAGAGGTTTGCTCCGTCGGCTGCCACGTCAGCGAAGGCGCAAGATAGAGCCTTTTGTGGTGTACATCTTCGATCTGGTCATTCGCCTTCAACCCTGTCGCGGTAAAGCGATAGAGCAGCGTCCTGTCACTGTCGAGTGGACCGGTTGAATCCACGCCAAGAAACGTACGGCCGAAGCTGCCAAATTGTGTCGTGACCTCATGCGACTCCACCTCTTGGGGCTTGCGAGTTACCTGGTTGACTATGCCTCCGCCGGTTGATTGCCCATAAAGATAGGACGACGGTCCTCGCAATACTTCGACACGCTCCAGTGTGTAGGGATCGACCTGGGGCGACCAACTGCCAGGGTTACTGATTAAGCGCAGCCCGTCCAAATAGTAATCGGCTTCGACGCCGCGGATTTTTGTGAAGTCGAGCTGATCTCCGAAGGCCCCGTATTTTTCGCTATTGGCGCCTGCCGTATAGCGCAGTGCCTGGCTGGTCGTTTTTATTTGCTGGGTATCCATCTGCTCGCGCGTGACTACCGACACGGATTGAGGAATTTCCAGGATCGAAGTGTCGGTCTTGCTGCCCAACCCGGATTGTTCCGCAACATAACCGTGTACGAGACCGGATTCGCCTCCCTTGGTGCTCACCCCAGTGACACTGGTGGCCGGCAAGGTGACCACACCTGCAACGGGTGGGATTGGATCATTCTCGGTCGTGCGCTGCGCAAGGTCATCAGCGTGAGCCATTTGATAAGCACACAGGGTTAGCGCAGAGGCGATCACCGCACACTGCTGGGCGGTGCGGAAAAAGTAGTTTGGTTTCGAGCATGGAGAGGGATGAATCAGCGGCCAGTTGTTCATTCTGTACACGGCGTCAAGCGGATTGGGAGGCAAATCCTATCCACTGACTGACTGACAGTCAATGTAAATGAGAAGTAACATTAACTGTGCCTTGCGTGCCTGTGTAACCACTGCAGCTCAATTACCGGGCGGGACTTGTATGGACCCGTGCAACGAGGGTGCTGCCGCGCCTGCGCAACGATGTGAAAATGCCCCCAAAGCCACCATTTTCCGCAGAAGGGATAAGGCATCATGTCGATGCCCATTGGCCAACAGTTCAATATCATGGGGTGATCCAAGACATGCATGAACTTGGTGATGCTTACCACCGCGTAGCGTGCCCGGGCCACCCTTTGATGAGCGATCAACGACGACATTCTGTCGGAAATCGCCACTCAAGAACCTGATACACCTGGGGGCAAAACGGGGGCATATCTGAAACTTATCTGCCTGAAAACACAGCGCTAGAGCCTAGTCAAAATATTCTCCGGCGATCCTGACAGCCTCTGATAAACCGCCTGCGCAACCCGCTAATAGCCAAACAACGACTTACTCTCCAGATACTCATCAAACCCACACTCCCCCCACTCGCGGCCGTTGCCCGACTGTTTGTAGCCGCCAAACGGTGCAGCCTGGTCGGCGCGGGCGCCATTGAGGTGGACCATGCCGGTACGCAGTTGACGGGCAATCCCCAGGCTGCGTTCAAGGCTGGCCGAGGTGACGTAACCGGACAGGCCGTAGGGGCTGTCGTTGGCGATGGCGATGGCCTCGGCTTCGCTGTCATACGGGATGATTGCCAGGACCGGGCCGAAGATTTCCTCACGCGCCACCAGCATGTCCGGGGTGACATCTGCAAATATCGTCGGCTGCACGTAGTAGCCACGCTCAACGCCTTCAGGCCGACCTGGCCCCCCGGCGACCAATCGCGACCCTTGGGCAATGGCCTGGGCGATCATGTGCTGTACCCGTTCGTACTGCATGGCGTTGGCGATAGGGCCAATGGCCGTGCTCGGGTTGCTGTCGTCGTAACACATCTGCGCGAGCACGTGCTGGGCAATCTCAATCACCGCCTGTTGCTGTGCACGCGGCACCAACAGGCGTGTCGGTGCATTGCACGATTGGCCGCTGTTACGCATGCAGCCCAACACCCCATGGCGCACTGCGCTGGGCAGGCTGGCATCGTCGAGCAGGATATTGGCGGATTTGCCGCCCAGCTCCTGGGACACTCGCTTGACCGTCTGTGCCGCCGCCTGGGCCACTGCAACGCCGGCGCGGGTGGAGCCGGTGAAAGACACCATGTCCACCTCGGCATGGCGCGCCAGCGCAGCGCCCACCCCCGGGCCGTCGCCGTTGACCAGGTTGAATACCCCTGCGGGCACCTCGGCCTCATGCAGCACCTGGGCAATGATCCGGGCTGACAACGGCGCACGCTCGCTGGGTTTGAGCACCACGGTGCAGCCCACCGCCAGCGCTGGCGCGAGCTTGCAGGTGAGTTGATTGAGTGGCCAGTTCCAGGGCGTAATCAGGCCGCACACGCCGATGGGCTCGCGCACCACCAGGGTGTTGCCCAGGCGCCGTTCGAAGCGGTACTCGCGCAACACTTCCAATGCCTGCATCAGGTGGCCCAGGCCAGCCGGCACATGGGCGCTGCGGGCCAGGGACAGCGGCGCGCCCATCTCCAGGTGAACCGCTTCGATCAACGCTTCGCTGTGGCGCTCGTAGGCTTCGATAATGCGTTGCAGCAGTTCGATACGCGCCTTGAGCGAACTGGCGGCGAACCCCGCAAACGCTTGCCTGGCCGCGCCGACCGCACGCTCCAGGTCATGGCTGTCGCCAAGGATGATGCGCGCTACCACCTGCTCGGTGCGCGGGTTTACCACGGATTCGATGGTGGTGCCGTGGGGCTTGACCCAGGCGCCGTCAATGTAGAACTCAAACAGATCCGACATCCCTTGCACTCCCTTCAGGCAACGTGTTTCAGGGCGCTGCCCAGGGTGTCGAACACCAGGGCAATCTCCTGCGGGCTGATGAGCAGTGGCGGCGAAATCACAATTGTGTCGCCCGAGCCGCGCACCAGTACGCCATTCTCGAAACACCACTGCGCAACTTCGCTGCCCCGTGCGCCTGGAAACCCTGGGCGCGGCTCGAGTTCGACGGCGCAGAGCAGGCCGATAGCACGTACGTCCAGCACCGCGCCGACGCCCTGCAGCGCAAGTGCACTCGACTGCCACAGCCCACTCACGGCGTTGACGTGTTGGTTGAGGCCCAATTCGCGATGCACCTCAAGGGTCGCCAACCCGGCTGCGCACGCCAGCGGGTGCGCTGAATAGGTGTAGCCGTGCATCAGTTCGATAACATTGGCCGGCCCGGCCATGAACGCCTCATACACCGCACCGCTGACCAGTACGCCGCCCATGGGCACCGCGCCGTTGGTCAGGCCTTTGGCCGTGGTGATCAGGTCCGGGAGCACGCCGAAGGCTTGCGCGGCAAAGGGGGCGCCGACGCGGCCAAAGCCGGTGATCACCTCGTCGAAAATCAGCAGCACGCCGTGCCGCGTGCAGATCTCGCGCAAACGTTGCAAATAGCCCAGGGGCGGCGGATAAACGCCGCCGGAGCCGGTCACGGGCTCGACGATCACGGCGGCCACGGTGCTCGGGTCCTGGATATCCAACAACTGTGTCAACGCGTCGGCGTAACTGGCGCCCTGTTGCGGCTGCCCGACGCTGAAACGCATGCCGGCGTCATAGGGCAACGGCAGGTGCGAGACCTCGCCCAGCAGTGGGCCAAAGTCACGCTTCTGACGGCCGATACCAGAGACCGACAGCCCACCGAAGCCCATGCCATGGTAGCCCTTGGCGCGCCCGATAAACTTGGTCCGGCGGCAATCGCCACGCGCCTGGTGAAAGGCCCGCGCGATCTTCAGCGCGGTGTCCACCGCTTCAGACCCTGAGTTGGTGAAAAACACCTGCTCCATGCCGGCGGGGCTGACGTCGATCAGGCGCTCGGCCATCTCCAGGGCCTGGGGGTGGCTCATCTTGAATGACGAGACAAAGTCCAGGCGCCCCGCCGCTTCGCGAATCGCCTCGACGATTTTCGGCTGGCCGTGCCCGGCATTGACGCACCACAGCCCGGCCATTGCATCGAGTACACGGCGCCCGTCGGTGGTGGTGTAGTACATGCCATCGGCACTGGCGAACATCATCGGCTGTTGCTGGAACTGGCGCATCGGCGTGAATGGCGCCCAGAACCCGCGATTCACGCGCGCTGAAGGCTGGGAAAGATCGTTCATAGAGACTCCTGCAAAGCAATGATGGGATGGCCGGTCAGCGTCGGGCGCTGCAACGGGCCTGCGTTAACGTTGACGCTGCGGTCCACAGACAACCTGCCGTGTTCGATACGGCAGGTGACCCGGTCACAAAACGCCGTCTCGACAAACTGCCAGGTCATGCTCAACACCCCTGCTTCGGTCCAGCGCGCCTGCGCCACTACCGGGGTGAGCTCCGGCTGGTATTGGTGATGCAGATAGTGGCCGGTCATGCTGGTCCGGCTTTCGATGCCGGCCACGAGCCCGGCACGAATGCAATGGGTGCCACGGGGGTCGGTGAGGTAGAAATCACAATGCTCCGGGCCAAACTCCAGGCGCACTTCGCTGACCTGGTCTTCGTTGGCCTGCATGACGAACGTGCCACTGAATTCGGCCTGGCGCGGCGAACTCGCGGCGCCAGACATGACGGGCCGCTGTTGCCGCTGTTGCCGCGCCAGCAGCGCCGCCAACCCGGCATCCGTCGCGCCGTCAGTGGGCACACCCAGCGCCGGCACCAGATGCTCCCACAGCAGGCTGTGCAAGCGCCGCTCGCCCAGCGCCAGCCCGGCGGTGAAGGCAATCACCGCGTTATGGCGCGGCAACACGATGCACTGCTGGCCAAACACTCCGGAGGCGTAGTAACCACCGTGCAGGGTCATCCACCACTGGTAGCCGTAGCCTTCGCGGCGCGTGACAGCCGCGTCGCTAGACTCGTCACGGCCCAGGTAGCGCTTGCCATCGAAGGCGCCCATCCATACATCGTCGACATGCCCACGGGTCGCGTCGGCCACCCATTCCCGGGACAGCAATTGCTGCCCCTCCCAATGGCCTTGTTGCAAGTGCAGCACGCCGAACTTGAGCAAGTCCTCGGTGCGGCAACTGAGGCCGTTGCCCCCGGTGTTGAAGCCGCCCGGTGCAAGGTCCCACTCGATGGGCCCCATGCCCATGGGCTGGAAGATGCGCGCGTTACACAGGGCGTACGCCGTCTGGCCGCTGACCACACTGACAATCGCCGAGAGCATGAAGCTCGACGCACTGCTATAGATGAACCGCTGCCCTGGCGGGTCTTCGACCGGCTCATTGAGGAACAACCGCACCCAACTGTCAGTGCGCCCGCGCCAGGCGCCACCGGAGATGCCCTGGCGATGCCCGGTGCGCATGGTCAGCAGATCCCGTACGGTCATGGCCGCCAGGTTAGCGCTGATGGAGGCCGGGCAATCGGCGGCAAAAAAGTCCACCACCTTGGCATCCAGCGACAACACACCGTCATCCACCAACAGCCCGACCGCCATGGACACCCAGCTTTTGGTCGCCGAGTGCTGAACATGCAAGCGTGCGGCGCTATAAGGCGCCCAGAACGCTTCGGCCACTACCGCGCCATCGCGGTACAGCATGAAACTGTGTAACTCCAGGCCCGCAGCGTTCACCGCATCGATGAAATCACTCACGCCACGCGCCGATACACGTTGTTGACTGGGCAGTGCCCGGCGCAACGGCAAACTCGTCATCTGATCTATCCCCTCATTTGCACTGCTTGGGCGTGCAACAGGCTGCTGTTGCACGCCATTACCGCTACCAGAGCGCCACGGTGTAGCCCAGGATCACTCGGTTTTCGTTGGTGTCACGGGCGAAGTTGCTGGTGGCGCTGGCGTTCTGCCAACGCAGCGATACGTCCTTGAACGTACCGCTCTGCACCACATAGCCCAGGCTCAAGTCCCTCTCCCACTCGCGCCCTTCGCCGTCAAAGCCGATGACCTTGGCGTTATCGCCCTTGGCGTAACGCGTGGAGAACAGCAGGCCCGGAATGCCCAGCGCAGCGAAGTCATAGTCGTAGCGGGCATGCCACACGCGCTCACGGGTCTGGGAGAAGTTGGCCAGTTGGTACTCGCTGAACAGGTAAGTGTTGGTACCGTCCACATAGGTGAACGGCGTCGAACCGTACTGCTCCTGGTAACCGCCGCTGAGGTTGTGGCCGTACAGGCCATAGCCGATGCGCGTGCTCAGCGCCCGGTTATCCACCTTGCCGGCCAGGGCTGCGGCGTCTTCGCTGGCGCTGAAGTAGCGGATGTCCGTCTTCAGGGTGCCCGGGCCCCACTCGAGGCTGTTTTTCAAGCCCAGGTAATGCTGTTGGTACAGGCTTTCCAATTGTGCGAACTGGTAAGTCACGAAGGTCGTCGGCGTGAGTGCGTATTCGCCGCCGGCGAAGCGGAATTCATCGCTTTTGGCGCTGCTTTTGTAGGCGCCGTATTGGCTGGTAAGCCCCATGTCCTCGTAGTGGGTCGAGTCGCGCTGCTTGACCTGGTCCAGTTGACCGGCGGTCAGGGTCAGCTTGTCGATGTCCTTGGAGGTGAGTGCCGTGCCGCTGAAGCTCTGCGGGAACAGGCGGCTCAGGTTCGGCTGCAGGGTCGGCAGGTCTGGCACCATGTAACCCACGCGCAACTCGCTCTTGGCCAGGCGCGCCTTGCCGGTGAGGCCAAGTTTGGAGTAGTTGTCATGGGCTCGGCGGGCGTAGCTGGGAGCGCCGGGCTCGGCCATGCTGGAGCGCGCCAGCAGCCCGGTGCCGGAGTTGTCCGGGCTCGAATCGAGCTTGATGCCCAACATCCCGACCGCGTCCAGGCCAAAGCCCACGGTACCGTCGGTAAAACCCGACTCGAGCTTGAGGATAAAACCCTGTGCCCATTCGGCACGCTTGTTCTGCCCGCTGGATTCGCGGTAGTCGCGGTTGAAGTAGTAGTTCTTCAATTCCAGCGCGGCTTTGCTGTCGGCGATGAAGTCGGCCTGGGCAAACAGGGGCATGAAACCGGCCCCCATGACGCTGGCACTGGCGACGACTTTGTTGATGCGGTTATTCATGTGTAGGTTCCTGGCAGACAGGTTGAGTGGAGTTGTTTTTGTTTTCTTCGGCCATGGCTTCGCCCGCTTCGCAAATCGGCGATTTGCGAAGGGTTGGGTTTTGATGCCGTGGCCTGGGGTGCAGCAGTACCTAAATCACACTGGCACGGAGGCGGTAGCTGCCGTCCGCGCGTTTCTCCAAGGGGCTGGCCGCCGCAAGTAGCCGGCGGGTGTAAGGGTGTTGCGGGGTGTCGAAAATCGTGTCACGCGGGCCCATTTCGACCACCTCGCCCTGGTTCATCACCGCCACGCGGTGGGCAATACGCTCCACCGCCGAGAGGTCGTGGGAGATGAACAGGCAGGCAAAGCCATATTGGCGTTGCAGACGCTCGAACAGTTCGAGGATCTGTTTCTGGATGGTCATGTCCAACGCCGAAATCGGCTCGTCGGCAATCACCAGCTTGGGCCGGCGCACCAGCGCCCGGCCGATCGCCACGCGCTGGCGTTGCCCGCCGGAGAGTTGATGGGCAAAGCGCTCGCGAAACTGTTCGGGCAAGCCCACGTCGACCAGGGTGTCGGTGACCCGCTGACGTTTTTGCGCGGCCGTCAGGGCCGGCTCATGGCGCAGCGGCTCGGCGAGGATCTGGCCGACCGTCATGCGCGGGTCGAGGGACGAATACGGGTCCTGGAAGATCATCTGGCATTGCAGGCGATGCGCGCGGTTGGCGGCGTTGAGGATATCCACGCCCTGGAACAGAATCGCCCCGGCGCACGGGTTGACCAACCCGACGACCGCACGCCCCAGGGTGGTCTTGCCCGAACCGCTGCCACCGACCAGGGCCAGGGTCTCGCCCGGCGCGATGCTCAGGTTCACCGAGTGCACCACGCGCTTGGGCACGCTGCGCCCCCAGAAACTCCGTGGCCCCGGGTGCTCGATACACACATCCCGGACCTGCAGCAACGGGCTGTCGGTCGCCGGCAATGGCCCCAGCGTCCCACGCCGGGGCAGCGCTTCGAGCAACTGCCGGGTGTATTCAGCCTTGGGGGCAAAGAGGATGTCTTCGATACGGCCCTGCTCCACCGCCTTGCCCGAGCGCATCACCACCACTTTATGGGCATACCGCGCCACCAGGGACAGGTCGTGGCTGATGAACAGGATCGCGGTGCCCTGCTCGCGGGTCAGCTCCAGCATCAACTCGATCACGTCCAGTTGCGCCAGGCAGTCCAGGGCCGTGGTCGGTTCGTCGGCGATCAGCAGCGCCGGGCGCAGCAACATCACCGAAGCCAGCATGATGCGTTGGCGCATGCCGCCGGAGAATTGGTGCGGGTAGGATGCCAGGCATTTTTCGCCGTCCTTGATGCCGATGCGTTGCAGCATGGCGATGCAGCGCCCGTGGATCGTCGCCGCATCCAGCGCGGTATGCAGCTTGAGCGCCTCGCTCATCTGCCGGCCAATAGTCAGCGCGGGGTTGAGCGAGACCATCGGTTCCTGGAACACCATGCCGATCCGCGCACCACGCACCGCACGCATGGCCTTGGCATCGCTGCTGTCCAGCGCTTGCCCCTGGAACAGGATGCGCCCGCCGCACACTTGCATGGGTGCCGGCAGCAAGCCAATGGCGGCGCGGGCGGCCATGGTCTTGCCGCTGCCAGACTCGCCCACCAGGGCGACGATTTCGCCAGGGGCCATGGTGAAGCTGAAGTCGTCGACGGCCAGCGGACCGTCCACGCCAACGCGAATCTGCAGATTTTCAACGGCCAGTAAAGGCACTGGAGCGCTCATGCTCATTTCCTCATGCGCGGGTCGAGACGATCACGCAACGCATCGCCGAACAGATTGATAGCCAGCAACGTCAGGCTGATAAAGATGCCCGGGAAGATCCCCAGCCACGGCGCCGTCGAGATATAGGTGCGGCTTGCCGAGAGCATGCTGCCCCAGGTCGCGGCCGGCGGTGGCACCCCGAGGCCGAGGAAGCTCAACGCGCTCTCCGAGAGCAACGCCCAGCCAAACATACTGGTGGCCAGTACACACAGGGGCGCCAGGCAGTTGGGGGTGATGTGGCGGAACATGGTGTACAGCTCGGAGTTGCCGATCACCCGCGAAGCCTCGATGAACTCCAGCTCACGCAGTGACAGCACGCTGCCGCGCACCACCCGCACCACCGATGGGGTGTAGGCGATGCCCAGGGCGAGCACGATGCCGTACTGGCTGGCGCCGACAATCGCCATGATGCCCAGGGCCATGAGGATGCCGGGGAACGCCAGCAACGCGTCGTTGAGCATCATCAGCACCCGGTCGGTCCAGCCGCGCAGGTAACCGGCGAGCATGCCGATCACCGTGCCGCAGATCACCGCCACGCTGACCGAGAGCAGGCTGATCCACAAGCTGGTACGCGCGCCAATGATCAGGCGGCTGAACACATCGCGGCCAAACTCGTCGGTGCCAAGCCAATGCACGGCACTCGGTGCGTGCAGGCGTGAGAGCAGGTCCAACTTGAGCGGGTCGTAAGGCGTCCACACCACGCCGAGCAATGCCAGTAACACCAGGACCGCGAGCAAGCTGCCGCCGATCAGGGCGTTGAGCGGCGGGTAACGCCGGCGCCGCCGAGGCGAGATCGCCGCCACGGTGGGCAAGGCAGGAGTCTTGAGGTTCATAGCTTCACCCTTGGATCGAACAGCGGATACAGCAGATCCACCAACAGGTTGACCAACACATAGATGCAGGTGACCAGCAGCAGGCACCCCTGCAGCACCGGGTAGTCGCGGGAGAAGATCGCATCGACCATCAACCGGCCGATGCCGGGCAAGGTGAACACGGTTTCCAGCACCGCAATGCCGCCGAGCAGGTTGCCCAGGATCAGGCCAATCAAGGTCCAGGTCGGCGCAAATGCGTTGCGCAAGGCGTGTCGCCACAGCACCGCACTTTCCGACAAGCCCTTGGCCCGGGCATGGGCGATGTACTCCAGGCGTAGCACCTCGATGGTGCTGGCCCGGGCCATCCGGGCAATGGCGCCGAACTCCACCAGCGTCAGGGTGATGATCGGCAGCACCACATAGGTCAGCGCTTTCATAGGGTCGGTGGCGAAGCCGACGTAACCGATCACCGGCAACCAGCCCAACTGAATGCCGAAGACATACAGCAGCAGCAAGCCCAACCAGAAGCTCGGTACCGACAGCAACAACGTTGCCGTCGCCACCAGCCCCAGGTCCATCGCACTGTTTTGCTTCCAGGCTGCGAGCAAGCCCACCGGCACCGCGAGCAGGGTCGCCAGCAACACTGCCACCAGCACCACGGTCGCACTGACGCTGAAACGCTCGACCAGCAACTCCAGCACCGGCTGACGGCTGCTGATGGACACCCCAAGGTCGCCACTGAGCACCGACTTGATCCAGATCAGGTACTGGGTCACCACCGAGTGGTCCAGGCCCAGGCTGCTGCGCATGTCGGCCAGGCTTTGCGGGTCGGCCATGTCGCCCAGCATCAACAGCGCCGGGTCGCCGGGGATCAGGCGGATCAAGGCAAATACAATCACCGAGATCAGCAACAGGGTCGGCACCGCCATGCCGAGCCTGTGCAATATGAATCGAAACATAGCGCTACGCCTTACTTGGAAGTGTCGGCCAGCTTCACGCCCCACAGGCGCGGCTTGGCAACGGGCCAGGAGCGATAACCCTCAACGCGCTTACCCATGGCGCCGATGGCAGTGCCGTTGTAGATGACCACCATGGGCACATCCTTGAGCATCAGCGTGTGCAGCTGGTCGAACAGTGGCCGGCGCTTGGCAGGGTCAACTTCCCGCTGGGCCTCGCGCAAAATCGCCAGGGCCTGGGGGTTGTCCCAGACTTTGCGCGGCTCCTTGTCCTTGTCGCCGATCACCGATTCGTAGCTTTGCGCCGCATCGAAACGCCCCGAATAGGAGAACGACATCATTTGGTAGCTACCGCTCTGGTAACGCTCCAGCTGCGTGCCCCACTCCAGGGTTTCCATCTCGATGTTCAGCCCTGCTGCCTGGGTCATGGCCTGGCTGAGCAAGCCCATGTCGAACATCTGCGGGTAGCGCTTGTTGACCAGCATGCGGATTTTTTCCCCGCGGTAGCCGGCCTCTTTCAACAAGCGCCGGGCCTCGTCGAGGTTGTAGGTGTAACCCTGCTGCGCGATGCCGTCGTAGTAAGGGCTCGCGGTGGGAATCACTGAGTTGTTGACCACCGACAAGCCATCGGACAACGCCGCCACCATCTGCGCGTAATCCAGGGACAAGGCCACCGCGCGCCGGATGCGCACATCCTTGAGCAGCGGGTCGCGGGTCTGGAACAACAGGCCGCTGATGGTCATGATCGGGCTGACCTGGATCTGCAGGTTCTTGACCTGCTTGAGTTGCGCGGCATCCATCGCGGTCACGTCCGGCAGCAGGTCCACGCCACCTGACAGCAGCGCGGCCTTGGCCGAGGCTGCATCGGGGATCACCTGGAAGCGCACGGTGTCGACAAACGCCTGCTTATTGCCGGTGTAACCGTCCGCCTCGCCTTCGGCACGCGGGGTGTATTGCTTGAAGCGATCCAGCTCGACGTACTGGCCCTTCTGCCATTTGCCCAGGGTGAACGGGCCGGTGCCAATCGGTGCGCGCCAACTGCCATCGGCGGCCAGGGAGTCTGGGTGCAAGATGCCGCTGCCGGCACAATCCGGACGGGCCATGGCGGCCAGGAACAAGCCATTGGCCTGGTCCAGGGTGAACACCACGGTTTTCGGGTCTGGGCTTGAGACATCGACGATCTTGGCCGCGCCGCGCCCATCGAACTCCGCCAGGCAACGCCACTGGGTCTTGGGATCGAGGTAGCGCTGCCAGGTCCATTGCACCTGCTTGGCCGTCAATGGCTGGCCGTTCTGGAAGAGAACGCCGTCGCGCAGGGTAAAGGTGTAGCGCAGGCCATCGGCCGAGACGGCAACCGCACTGGCCAGCATCGGTGCGATGCTGGTGTCTTCGCGGTACGCCACCAAACCTTCGACGATATGCATCATCACCGCGTCGGTATTGTCGTCCCGGTTGACCCCTGGGTCGCTGCTGCGGATATCACCGTTGATGCCGACACTGATGACCTGGTCTTGGGCAACGGCCATGGAAAAGGCGCACGCCGACATCGCAACGGCCACTGCCGTCTTTACGTAACTATTCACGGGAGAAAGACTCCTTGAAGAAATTTTCCGGTCAGTGGCGAGGGCCAAGGCAGGACCGGCATCAGAATGAGTGAATCCTTGGTTATTGTTATACGGTCTGTTCTGAGTGCATCTACCTACGGTGTATCAGCCCAGGCTGCGCTTGTGACGCAACACCTTGGCAAAAAAGTCCTGGGCGGCCGGCATGGCCTTGACGCCCTGGTGCGCGACGTTGGGCAGCAAGTCAAAGTGCACCTGCACGCCGGCGGCTTCGAAGCTCGCCTTCAAGGTGGCCAGGCGCTCAGGTCGCGTGCGCCCGGCAGCGTTGGCACCGGCCATGTAGTGTTTGCCACCTTCACGGTGGGTGATTTCCCAGGTTTCGAGGTCTGAATCACCCACCACCATGTGCACCGGCAAGCGCTGCAAGGCTGGCAGGTTCAGCGGCTTGCCGAAGCGCGTGGCAAAGTCCCGCACGCCGACCCACCAGTCCTGATCGGCATCGAGCAGGGTCACCGAGCCCGGTGCGCCGATGGACGCCGCCCAGAGTTTCTCGGGGTGCAGGTAGCAGAAGCGATGGGTGAATTGCCCCCCACCGGAATAGCCGAACAGCGCGAAGGTTTCAAAGCGGCGGCCGTAACGCTTGCCGACACTGGCGATCATGTCGAGCAACACCTGGTCGTAGCGGATATCGCCTTCGACCATCTGCTTGTAGCCATCGCCATTGCCGTCCCCCAGCACGCCGACCGGGAACAGCGGCGACAGGATCACGCAATCGTTCCAGCGGCCAAATTCGGCGAAGCCATTGCGGTAAATCTCCATCGCACGGGTTGAACCGTGCAGCGACACCACCAGGTCGACTGGCCGGGTGCTGTCCTCGATGGCTTCAGGCACATAGAGGGTGTAGGCAAACCGGCTGTCCCCGTGATGGGAGTACACGGTGGTCGCGCCGAGGTGATACACGTTCTTTGCAGCACGCAATGCTGCGTGTTCAGGGCTGATATCTGGATTGCTCATTGGGTAAGTTCGCCGAGTCAGTTCGGGCTTGAGTATTGGCCGGGCCCTATAAAAAGAAAAACTAATTTAACTTTAACCTGAGTAAACAAAACCTTTACGATTCAGGCACACCCATGACCACGGGCCTGCCCATGAGCAACATTCGCTTCTTCAAGACGTTTATCGCCGTCGCCGAATACGGCAGTTTCGCCGCCGCCGCCGACCGGGTGGCCCTGACCAATGCCGCTGTCGGCCAGCAAATGCGCGCCCTCGAAGAAGAGATGCGCCGGCCACTGTTCGACCGCAGCCAGCGGCAGATCAAGCTCAGCCGCGATGGCGTGTTGTTGCTGCCCAAGGCCAAGCGCCTGTTGGCGGACTACGAGCAAATGATCGCCGAGGCGCCCGATGGCATGGCCATGGAGGGCGAAGTGTCCATCGGCGGTATTACCTCCGGCATGGGCCTGCTCGCCAATTGCCTGGTGCAACTGAAAAAGCTGCACCCGCGCATCTCGGTCAACCTGATGACTGCCCGCTCCGACGAGGTGGTCAACCTGGTACACGCCGCCAAGCTCGACGCGGCGTTGTTGATCGAGACGGCGCGGCAAAACTTCGACGGCTTGAGCTGGACCCTGCTCTACAACGAGCCCATCGTCATGCTCGCCAACACCGCGCAGACCGCGGGTATCAACGACGCCGTGGAATTGCTCAGGACCCAGCCGTTCATTCGCTATGACCGGTCCACCGCCGTAGGCCGCAAGGTGCAATCGATCATCAAGAGTGAATCAGTCGAGCCGCTGGAAATCCTCGAACTGAACTCGATCATCGGTATCGCCGACCTGGTCCGCCAGCAAGTCGGTGTGGCAATCGTGCCGCTGTTGAAGAACTTTGACTGGCACAAAGACCCCAGCCTGCGCGTACTGCCGCTGCCTGGAGACTTGGCGGTACGCCGGGTGGGGATTCTGGAGCAAGGCACCAAAAGTGCGATTACCGGGGAGATTCGCAAGTTGCTGATGCAGGCAGTGGCGAAGTGAGCCTTACCTGGCAGATTGCCACGCGTGGCCGCCCCTAAGGCTCACGCTCGGCCAGTTCTTCCAGCAGATCCGCGGACGGCACAAAAAACAAGCCACCGGTGACCGCCGTACTGAAATCCAGCAGCCGGTCATAGTTGCCGGCAGGCCGGCCGACAAACATGTTCTCCAGCATCAGCTCCAGCGGCTGCGGCGTGCGCGCATAGCCGATGAAATAGGTGCCGAACTCCCCCGCTCCCGGCCGGCCGAAGGGCATGTTGTCGCGCAGGATCTTCACTTCCTCGCCATCCTCGGTGATGGTGGTCAAGGCACTGTGGGAGTTGCTCGGCTTGGCCTCATCCGCCAGTTCGATATCCGCCAGTTTGGTACGCCCGATCACCCGCTCCTGGGCCTCGGTGGACAACGCGTTCCAGGCACCCATGTTGTGCAGGTACTTTTGCACCAGCACATAGCTGCCGCCACTGAACGCCGGGTCTTCGTCAGCGACGATGGTGAAACCGACAGCCTTGCGCCCGGTCGGGTTCTCGGTGCCATCGACAAACCCGATGATGCTGCGCATGTCGAAATTGCGAAATCCCTGGACCTCATCCACCACGACCACCGCATCCCCCAGGGCCGCCATGATTTGCGTGGCCAGTTCAAAACACAGGTCCATGCGCTCGGCGCGAATGTGCAGCAACACATCCCCAGGCGTGGCAACCGCCATGCGCCCCGCTACGCCAACTGCCTGAAACGGATGCAGGGACGCCGGGCGTGGGTTGCCGAACAGCGCGTCCCAGGCCGTCGAGCCGAAGCCGCAGACACAGGTCAGGCTACCGTCGGGCACGCGCTTGCCCACGGAGCGCGTAAGGGCGGCGATATCGCCGCACCACTGGCGTACCGTCCTGGCCGCATCGCTACCGGGAGCAAGTGTGGCGACCATGAAAATGGCCGCGCGGGTGATCGGAGTGCACACAGCCTGAGGTTCAATATTCGGGTTCATCGTGACGGATTCCACACGCAGCTCCACGGTTAAAGGAGAGAGTAAAAAATCCTACACCCATTACTAAACGATATAAACGACTGTGAGATTTGACAGTTACGTGCGCGTTCGCCGTCGCGTAGTTTTTGAACAGGGTAAAAATCAAGGAGAGGATGATGGCGCACAACCCCATGGGCACCGACCCAACCGACGACGAAAACGATCCGATCTTCAATGCCACCACGCAAAAGCGCAATGTCGTGGACCCACGCACGGGGTTGTTTGAGGTTTACGTGCCCTTGCCGTCGCTGACGGGCAATGCCGGCAACGGGCCGGTGATCGAAATGAGCCTGCACAATACGCCCGTGGTCAATAACGAGGCAGCGCTGGGGGATGGCTGGTTCTATGCCATGACCACCTACAGTGAAAAGCACAAGAAGCTCACGATGCATTCCGGTGAAGTGTTGACGGTGGAAAAGGATAAAGATTTGAAGCAATCCGCCGTGATTGCGCAATGGAACAACGGCAAGTTGACCGTGCACCGCAAAGGTGGCCGCAAGGAAGTGCTGGTACTGCTGCCAGATACCGGCATCTACGTCCCCGAGTCCCTGACCACCGATGGTTACAACAGCGTGACCCTGAGCTGGATGACCACCGCCCATGTGATCGGCGGCGCAACCTACTACCAGATCCAGTTGACCGAAATCCGCGACGCCACCCGCAGCCTGCTCAAGGTGCAATACACCCCAGGGGACCCGGCCGCCACGCCGGTCATCAGTTCGGCCACGTTGACGTTCTGGCCCGACGACGCCGCCGAAACCCTGAGCTACAGCCTGGCCATCGAGAATTACGCCCTTAAATCCGTCAGCCTCGCAGCAGATATCAAAAGCAGTTTCGAGTACCTCGATCACCCGACCTGTGGCTGGCTGCTGACCAACATCACCAGCTTTGACGGGCTGCAGGAGCAGGTGGAGTATCAGGACAACGGACTGACCTTCCCGGACAACCCCAAGCTATCTGCCCTGCCCTGTGTTAGCACCCATACCCTGACGCCCAATGGCGGCGGGACACCGGTGGTGACCACCTATGTGTACCAGCGCCAGGACCCGGATCACTACCGCACGATCATGAGCGAGGGCGTGCCGGCCATTCGCACCACGACCTATAACTACAATGAACAGCACAACGTCACCTCCGAAGTGCTCGTACAAGGGGCGGCACAAACACAAAAAAAATACACGATGACTGTGCAAGAAGAACTACTAAGTCGCACGACATCGACGATATACAGCAAGGCCGGCAAGAGTCGGGAAGAGAAAAACGAAAACCGCTTCAATACCCACTCTGCACTTGTCAGAAATCGACAAGAAAGAGTAACTACAGTAGTGGACTACATACCTGCCCCAGAAAAAGGTGAAATTAAATCTACTGAGAGCGAGACTACCTTAACAAACTTGCTGAATCAGATCGCATTAACTTCCGAGCAGCAGACCGACAAAAAGCCTGATGAATCATGGACGCCTATCCTGACACTCCCCACCCAGCTGTTTCCTTCCACTTACGTTGATACTGAAATCGTCGACGATCCAGGGCTGCTGGCAATAATTCCAGAACTGCTGCCAGGGACATTCCCCCAACTATTAAATATTTTCACCTTTAAATACCACGCCTATAAACAAATACCCAATCTAAGCGAATCTAAAATCATCAGTACCTTACAAGGTAGTCTCGCCAGCGAACTGAACTACAATGCAGCACTCATCGGCCAGCTTATCGAATACTTCGAAGGTGACGACTTTCGCAAGGGTCGCGTGAAGACCCTTACCCAGAGCACCCTGGGGACCAAGGACCGGCGCCCCGTGCAGACCGATCCAATACGCACCTTTGACTACACACTGGGAGGGGTTGGTAACACCGAACTGACCACCACGACCACCGACACCGACACAACCGGCAAGACCCGTACGTCTTCACAAACCCAAAGCACCCTCAGTGGCCGCCTCCTGCGCCAAGTCGACGCTGATGGCAATCGCACCGAGTTTACCTATAGCCAATACGGGCAGTTACTCAGCCTGACCGTCTGCGCGCACAGCACCACGTATCGCCAAGTCACCGCCTATGCCTACCCCGCGCCCGGGCAAGTGAAAGTCACCGAGCCCAACGGAAAAACCCACTTGACCCAATACGACGGCCAGGATCGGCTGGTGAGTGAATACTTGCTGGAAGGTAACCTGCGTAAGCAAACCAAGGCCGTTACCTATGACAGCCTGGGACGTGAGCTACGGACATCAAGTTTTGATTATGACCGGCACGGGACCCAGCTCATCCAATGGCAAGAGATGCGATACGACGACTGGAATGAAGTCAGCAGCCAGCACTACAGCGATGGCCGGGAAGACTTCAATCAATATGACCCCGTCGCCATGACCCGTACGCAATGGACCGGCAAGACCGCCGACAAGCACACCACCGTGACGACGTACAACTCGGATGAAACCATCAAGAAAATTGAATGGAAAGGCCAGAACGGCGCCGTCTTTCAAACCCAGACAGCCAGTTACAATCGGGCCAAGCAAATTAAACAGTTGGTTACCGACAGCGAGTTCGGAATTATCACCATCAACTACATCTACGATGCCAATGGTCGCCTGCTGAGTGAACGGCGCAGCGAAAAAGGCCGTGGGTTGCTCGACGTGCCCTTCATCTATACCTACCACTACACCTACCCGCAGCACTGGCTATTCAGGGACGCCACACAAATCGAGCTTGAGTCCGGTGGCAAACGGCAGGTCCTGGGCAAGCGCAGCTTCGACACTTGGGGCCGGGTAACCTCGCTGACACGCGGCTCTTGCACCGAGACTTACACCTATAGCGGCACAAGCACAGTACCCGCGACCACTGTTACCGCCGACGGCCGCGTACTCAAGCATGACTACATCAAGGAGCTGGGCAATCGCCTGGCCAAGACCAGTACCGCAGATGCCAGCGCGCAAAACACCTTTACCTACGCCTATGGCACACAAGGTATTGCCACGGCGACCGAGGGCCAACAGTTCCTCCAGTACAACCATGACCTCTATCTCAGTATCACCCGGCAACAGGTGCAAACCGAGCCAGGTCAAAGCAAGGAAGTGCTTTACACCCACTCAATGAATGGGCGCTTGCTGGACAGTACCGACGTACTGAGTAACCAGACACTGTTTCTCTACAAGACTAACGGGCAGCGCTATGCCAGCAATAACTTTCACTACACCACTGACCACATTTACGATGATCAAGGGCTGTTTCAGGAGGAAGTCGTTGCCGGCCCCTACAACCTTGAGCCCACTTCCCCCATCACATTCCATGTGAAGTACACCCACGATCTGCAACAACGTGAGACCAGCCGCCAATTCATACTCCCCGGTAAAGTTGACCTCCTGCTGGAGCAAACTTATTACGCCGATGACAAATTGAAATCGGCCCAATTGAAACAGGGCGCCACCCTCCTCGGCTCCCGCAGCCTGACCTATACGCCGGGCGGCCGGGTCAAGTCCTGTACCACCACTGGCGTCTGGCGGCCAAGGACGCCGAAGAACAAGGAGATCGACAAACAGGAATTTACCTACGATGCACTGGGTAACGTGCTTACCCGCATCACCACCATCGGCACCGCGAAAAACACCGCAACCTATACCTACGACGCTGCCAATGGCTACCGCCTTACAACAGTCAAGAACAGCCACGCGGACTACATCGCGTCTGCCAGCTTGAGTTATGACGCAGCGGGACGGGTAACCCAGGACCAGACGGGCAAAAAATACAGCTATGACTGGCTCGGGCGGCTCATCCAGGCTGGCAGTGCGCGTTATAGCTATGACCCGTCCAAACGCCTGATGACCCGTAATGGCGGTGACGAGCCAAGTCAAGTGATCTACGACGGCCTCAAGGCTTGCGGGGATTACGCCACCGCCAGTAACGACAACAGCCGCAACCTCAACCCCGGCAGCGCCGCCTGTACGGTCCAACAAATCAAGCGCTCCGGGGTCGACAGAACACTGTTTGAACTGCGGGATCTCAACGGCAGCGTGTTGGTCAGCTACGATGTCCAGGCCCAGACCCTCAAGCATCATGCCTATACCGCCTACGGCGAGCATTTTTCGGATGAGCCCGACTCGGTACTGGGCTTCAACGGCGAATACCGTGACAGCACCACCGGCCAGTACCCGCTGGGCACAGGCGAACGCTGGTATGACGCATCCAGCATGCAGTTTCTTACCCAGGATGACCTCAGCCCGTTCGGTAAGGGTGGACCCAATCTGTATGGCTATTGTGCCGAAGGGGACCCGGTCAATTATCAGGACCCCACCGGGCATTTTTCCGTGGATAAGCAATTACGGGCGATTTGGGGGGACGACCTGCCTGGCCCGGAGGGCTTGGGCGAAGGAGGATCTTTGATTCATACGTACCTGTGGGGCGCGGTCGGTGTATTGACCGCCGTGATGACAGGAGGGACGGCACTGTTACTGACGGCGGCGATTGTTGGGCTCGCCGCCACTTCGCTCGCGACCGGTATTGCCTCAGTGGTTATCCAGGACACCAATTCCGCGGCTTCCGGCATCCTGGCCTGGATATCCCTGAGCACCGGAGCAGCAGCAGGGCTGACCACGCTGGCAGCCAAAGTTGTGAGGGTTGGCGCGTATCTGGGGCGGTCTCTCCCAGCAGTCGCCAGGAACCTCATGAGCAAGACATCCAACGCCGTGACCGGCACCCTCAGGCAGTCGCGGCTAATCCGAGGAATGGAGCGCGTCTGGGCAAAATCATTCCCCCGCCCAACCGTGAATTGGCAGGTCCGCTACAACGATGCGTCACTACTGCACCCCCGGGGGACTTCGAGTCTGTTCGATACCGGTGATGTAAATACGCTTTCGTTCGTGACCTCGGGGGTCCTGGGAGGTCTGGGGGTCCTTGAGTCTGAGCCCGCTCAGTTTGCCGATACATTCATCGGTGATATTACTTGGTTGCCCTTCGGCAGTTTCAGGGGGTTGTGGTTGACCAGTAAAGGTAGATGATTCGGTACACCCTGCGCCTTGCAAAAAACTGACCGAGCAAGGCCTGGGGCCCTGCTCGGTCAGGGTTTAAAGCTGCGGCCAGGTGTAACGGAGGTTCAGCCGGTTCTCATTGAGGTCGCTGCGGTAGTTTGAGCGCGCCGTCACATTGCGTATTCGAATGCCCAAGCCAGTGGCACGGCAGACCCTGCAGGTAAAAGGCAAATCAACCAAGGTCGCCCCCCCCTACCGGCAAGGTCACGCCGGTGATGTAGGAGGCCTCGTCAGAGGCCAGGAACAGGATCGCGCCCACTTGTTCGTCGATGCTGCCGTAACGCTTCATCGGGCTGCTATCCAGGGTCTGGTCGACGATTTGTTGGTACCACGCGCGCTCCTGCGCGCTCTGCGGCTGGTTATTGCGCGGGATGCGCCGGGGCGGTGCTTCGGTGCCGCCGGGTGCGGTGGCGTTGACGCGGATGCCGCTGCCGGCGGTTTCCAGGGCCAGGCAGGCGGTCAAGGCATTCACTCCACCCTTGGCCGCGCCATAGGGCACGCGATTGACCCCCCGTGTGGCGACCGACGACACATTGACGATGGCGCCAGTGCCCTGCTCCAGCATGTAGGGCAGCACGCAATGGCAGCACCACAGCGTGGGGAACAGCGAACGGCGCACTTCGGCCTCGATTTGCGCCTCCGCGTAATACTCGAAGGGCTTGGCCCAGATGGTCCCGCCGACGTTGTTGATGAGGATATCGATGCGCCCGAAACGCACCTTGGCGGCGGCCATCACCTGGGCACACTCGGCATGCTGCTCCAGGTCGGCGATGAGGGTCAGCACCCGGGCATGCTGCAACTCGTGCACCAGTTCCGAGCGATCGATTGCGACCACCCAGGCGCCCTCCGCCAGCAAACGTTCGGCGACGCGCCGGCCGATGCCCTGGGCGGCACCGGTGACCAGCGCAACCTTGGTGTCAAAACGTAGATTCATGCTGGTTTCCTCAGGCGGCATCGCAGTTGGCCATGGCATTGGCGGTGAATTTTTCGTAATGGAAGCTGGCCGGGCTCACGCCCTGGTGCTTGAAGTGCTCGCGCACCGCATCGACCATCGGCGGCGGCCCGCACAGGTAAACGTCGACATCACCATCGTTGAGAACATCGCTGGCCATATGCTGGGTGACATACCCCTGGCGCGGGTGCGCGGTCTGCGGATCGGCCACGCAGGTGACAAGCGTGAGGTTGGGCAACCGCGCAGCGAAGGCCTCCAGGGCCTCGACCAGCACCAGGTCCTGATCCCGCGTCACCCCATAGATCAGCGTGATCGGCCGGCTTTCCCCCCGCAGGGCCAGCACTTCAAGCATCGACAGGAACGGCGCCAGGCCGGTGCCACCGGCCAATAACAGCAGCGGCCTGTGCACCTCACGCAGGTAAAAACTGCCCAACGGCCCGGTCATCGGCACGCTGTCGCCCGGCTGGGCGCGCTCCAGCCAACTGCTCATCAACCCGCCCGGTACATGCTTGATCAGAAAACTGGCGTGCGTGTCGCCAGGGCGGCTGCTGAATGAATAGGAGCGCGTCTGCCCGCTGTCGGGCACGCCGATGTTCACGTACTGGCCGGGTAGAAACACCGGCGCCTGATCCAGTTCGAAACTCACCTGCAGTGCGGCATCGGCGTGGCGGGTGATGCTGGCCAGCGTCGCGACGAACTGCGTGGTGCCGGTCTTGCACGCGCTGGACGGTACCGGCACGGCTATCACGCAATCGGACTGCGGCACCATCTGGCAGGTCAGTACCTGGCGCTCCTGGGCTTCATTCGCGCTCAGGGCGTCTTCGATATAGTCGTCGCCCAAGTCATAGGCGCCGGTTTCACAACGGCACTTGCACGTGCCACAGACACCGTCCGAGCAGTCCATGGGCAGGTTGATGCGTTGGCGGAAAGCAGCATCGAGCACCTTCTCCCCCACCTTGCAGTCGATAAAACGGGTAACCCCATCTTCGAAGTTCAGGGCAATGGCATACGTCATGGCGGTGTCCTCAGATGTGGTAGATGTCGATGACCTGGTGGATGTAATCGTTTTTCAGCACCACCTTCTTGTGCGTGATCAGCGGCTGCTCGCCGCGGATGTCCAGGCTATAGAAGGAGGTGCCGAAATAACTGTCCGTGGTCTTGTAGCGGTGGCTGAGGGTGTGCCAGTTGAAACGCAGCTGCACCTGGGCGCCATCGTCGGCCAGCACTTCGAGGTTGCAGAGCAAGTGCACGGTGCGCGGCTCGGGCGTGCTGGCGCTGGAGCGTTCGGTCTTGATCCGGAAGATGCGGTCTTCCAGGCCATCGCGGCTGGGGTAGTAGATCAGCGAGATTTCGCGTTGCGGGTCTTCGGTGAGGGTGTCGTAGTCGTCCCAGGCGGGCATCCAGAATTGCACCTTGGGCGAATAACACGCCAGCCACTCATCCCACTGGCGGTCATCCAGCAGGCGCGCCTCGCGGTACAGAAAGTCCAGCAGGCAGTCACGGGACAGGCTCATGGCTGCAGCTCCCGGTCGCTGGCGATCAGGCCTGGCTGTTCACGCTCTATTGCACGCTGCAGGCTTGCGGCCCAATGCGCATGCTGGCGCACGAACAAGCCTTCGTCTTCGGTTTTGCCCCCGCTCAATTGCGGGTGCATGCCCATGGCCCTGGCGTTGTCGTCGGCCCCTTCCACCCACTGCTTGGCGCCACGGCTCAGGTCATTCCACAGGGTGGTCGCGCCCTGGTAGCCGGTCTGGCAGGCGCGGAACTCTTCCAGGTCATCCGGCGTGCCCATGCCGCTGACGTTAAAGAAGTCTTCGTACTGGCGGATCCGCGTTGCCCGCTCCTCGGCGCTTTCGCCAATCGGCGCCATGCAATAGATCGTCACTTCGGTCTTGTCCACCGCGAGGGGCCGCACCACACGGATCTGCGTGGAGAACTGATCCATCAGGTACACATTGGGGTAGAGGCACAGGTTGCGGGTCTGGTCGACAATAAAGTCAGCACGCGCCTGGCCCAGGCGCTCGGCCAGTGCCGCGCGGTGGGCATGCACCGGGCGCACCTCGGGGTTGAGCAGGCGCGTCCACAGCAGGATATGCCCGTGATCGAAGGCGTAGACGCCGCCCAGGCTTTTCGACCAGCCATTGGCATCGACCGTGCGCGTGCCTTCGGCCTCGTAGTTGCGCCGGCCCATGGTCGCCGAGTAGTTCCAGTGCACGGAGCTGACGTGGTAACCGTCTGCGCCGTTCTCGATCTGCAGCTTCCAGTTGCCGTCGTAGACATACGAGGAACTGCCGCGCAGCACCTCCAGGCCCAGGGGGGCCTGGTCGACCATCTGGTCGATGATGACCCGGGTCTCGCCCAGGTAATCACTCAGTTGCGGCACCGCCTCGCTGAGACTGCCGAACAGAAAGCCACGGTAGTTTTCAAAGCGCGCCAGACGCGTGAGGTCGTGGGAGCCGTCGCAGTCGAAGCTGTCCGGGTAGGCGCCGGTTTTGCCGTCCTTGACCTTGAGCAGCTTGCCGGCGTTGCTGAAGGTCCAGCCGTGGAATGGGCAGGTAAATGAGCCCTTGTTGCCCTGTTTGCGCCGGCAGAGCATGGCGCCACGGTGGGCACAGGCGTTGACCAGGCCATGCAAAGTACCCTGTTTGTCGCGGGTGATGACCACCGGCTGGCGGCCGATCCAGGTGGTGTAGTAGTCGTTGATTGCCGGCACCTGGCTTTCATGGGCCAGGTACAGCCAGCCGCCTTCGAAGATGTGCTGCATCTCCAGGGCGAACAGGTCGGGGTCGGTAAAAATGTCGCGGCGGCAGCGAAATACCCCGGTAGCGGGATCTTCCTGAACGGACTCGCGCAATTGTGCAGCGAGGCGGTCGAGTGTAGTGGTCATGGGGCAGGCCCTCCGTTGTTCTTGTATCAGGCGCCCTCACCGTACGTGCTCCTCCCACTCCTCAATATCCGCTTCCTGCACATCAGTATCCGGCTGGCGCGAGCCGCTTAGCGATGGCGCTTCCAGGTCTGCGAAGGCAGCTCGCCAAAGCGTTTGCGATAGGCCTCGGAGAACCGCCCCAGGTGCATGAAGCCATGGTCCAGCGCCACTTCCGTCACACTGCGCGCACTGCTCAGTTGCAAACGCGCATGCACCCGCTCCAGCTTGCGCCGGCGCACATAATCACGGGGCGACAGGCCGACCTGGCGCGCAAACAGGCTATACAGCGACCGCTCGCTGACCTTGGCCACCGCCATCAATTGCTCGATACCGATGTCCTCGCCCAGGTGCTCCTCGATAAACTCGCGCACCGCCTCGAAACCACCGCCATGCGCCGCCTGGGGCACCACCCGCAACACATTGCTGGCCAGCAGCGCCAACAGCTTGTTGGCGACAATCCGCTCATACAGGTCCTGCACTTGCGGCTCGACGGCGTTTTCCGCCTCATGGCAGATCAGCCCCAGTAACTGCAGAAAACCGTCCATTTCACTCAGTGCATGGCGCGCCGCCGCAAAACGAATACCCGGTTGCGGCAGCGTCCAGTGCTGCGCCAGGCAAGCGTTTTCCAGCAGGCGCACCGGCAACTTGATGATGAATTTTTCGCAGTCGGCGGAATAGGTCAGGTCCACCGGGTCATCCGGATTGATCAGCAGGATCTCCCCCGGCCCGAAGACCTGCGCGTTGCCCCGGGAGTTGGAGCGGCAGTGCCCGCTCAGCAGGATCTGCAAGTGATAGATGGTTTCCAGCGCCACCGACGTCACCTGCACCGGCGCGCCATAGCTGATGCGGCACAGGTCCAGGCTGGAAAAGGTCCGGTGGCTGATACTCGCCAGGGGCCGGCCCTTGGGCGGCAGACGGATACAGTGGTTGCCCACGTGCTGGTTGACATAGTCCGACACGGCGTAGGCATCGGCGCCCTGGAAAATCTGGCTGCGCTCACTCAATAGCACGGTCATGGTGCGCCTCTTTATAGTTATTGGCCTCAGGCTGAGGCGTGATGTCGCGAGCGTCCAATATGGATAAGGTCTACATGGATACCCTTAAGGTATGGTGAGCTTTTCGCGACTCGGTAGTTCGCACCAGGCCGGCGATCACGCAGCGCATGCAGTCTATTGTTACTGTTTCATCAATAATGCTTTTCTACCTTGAGTATTTATCCGGAAAAACCCTGCGCCTAAACTGCGCGCAATTTCCAGGCAGCCATAACGCGCTAACTCTTATAAGGCGATCCAACGCCAAACTCCCTTTCCTAGAGCCCTCGGCGGCGCCCGCGTCGATTGACTACTCCCTCCCTGCCAGCCCCGATCAGCGCGACTGCCTGCTGCCGATTGAATGCCTTGCCCCCCTGCACATTGATTGCGTGCACTTTCCATTGACTAACGGAACGTATTAAAAAAATGACGGATGATCATCAACCCAAAACTCGCAAAGTTGCACTTGGCACGACCGCGAGGGTGCTGTTTTGCTTGCTTGTGCTGCTCGTAGCGCTGGCAATGATTTACGGCGGTTTCAAACTGGTTGCGCTGGGCGGCTCGAGTTACTACTTGATCGCGGGGCTGGCGTATTTGCTGCTGGCGGCGCTGATGTTCTTGCGCAAAGGGATAGGCCTTGCCCTTTCAGTCATCATCGCCTTGGCAACCTGTGCCTGGGCGTTTTACGAAGTGGGCCAGTTCAGTTACTGGGAACTGCTGCCGCGCCTGGTCGTTCCGGCAATTGTCCTGGCGCTCAGCCTATGGGTCGGCGCTACGTTCCCCACCACTTCATCACGCGCCCGGCGTTTGGCCAACGGCATGGGGCTCGTTGTGTTTGCGGGGCTGATCGCAACGTTTGTGGCGGCGTTCTATCCGCACGGTGCGATTTCCAATCCAGTCGCCGCGAGGGCTGCGCCCGCACCCACGGAGCCCGCCTCGGCGTCCGAAAACTGGGCATCCTTTGGCCGTAGTGCATCAGGCACCCGCTTTGCGCCGTTCAACCAAATCACCCCGCAAAACGTCAAGGACCTGCAAGTTGCCTGGATCTACCGAACCGGCCGCAGAACCACAGGGGGCGGCGCCGGTGTGGACGAAAACACTCCGCTGCAGATCGGCAACGTCTTGTATTCGTGCACCCCGGAAAACCTGATCACCGCCCTCGACGGCGATACTGGCAAGCCGATCTGGAAGTTCGATCCCCACGCCAGCAGCGCAGAGCACGTAACTTGCCGTGGCGTGGGCTATTACGACATCGATAAGGACGACAGTCTGAGCGCTGAAGTCAAAACGTCGTACGGCGACCAGCAACAATGCCGTCAGCGCATTCTGGTGTCGTCTGTGGATGCCCGTTTGTTTGCCCTTGATGCGCACACCGGCAGCCTGTGCGCGAACTTTGGCGACAAGGGTTACGTCGACCTGAAAAAAGGCATGGGCCCGACCGAGAACAGCAAGCGCTATCACCCCACATCGCTGCCGGTGGTCATGGGCCATCTCACCGTGGTCGGCGGCTGGGTGCGTGACATCGTCGCCAAAGAGCCTTCTGGCGCTGTGCGTGCCTTCGACGTGCTGACCGGCGCGCTGGTGTGGGCATGGGACATCGGTGCGCCTGAGGGCCAGGATGCAACCGCTGGCGACCAAGAGTTCACCCTGGAAACCCCCAATGTCTGGACCATTCCTACCTACGACAAGGCATTGAACCTGGTCTACCTGCCCACCGGTAACGGTCCGCCTGACTATTGGGGTGGCGACCGCAACCAGGCCAAGGAAAAGTATGGCTCGGCTATCGTCGCCGTCGATGCTTCGACCGGCAAAACCCAATGGGTTTACCAGACCGTTCACCACGATGTGTGGGACTACGACCTACCCTCCCAACCTGTGCTGTACGACATCAAGAACGCCCAGGGCGAAAAAACACCGGTCCTCATCCAGACCACCAAAACCGGCAATATCTTTGTCCTGGATCGCCGCACCGGCCAACCGGTCACTGAAGTTCAGGAGCGGGCGGTGCCTACTTCGCCAGCGGCCGAAGGCGAGCACCTGTCGCCGACGCAACCCCATTCGGTAGGCATGCCGGTGATTGGTGCCGAGCCACTGACCGAAAAGTCCATGTGGGGCGTAAGCACCTTCGACCAACTGTACTGCCGGATCATGTTCAAGGACTCCGTTTACGTAGGACCCTTCACTCCGCCAACTGAAAAGCCCTACATCGAATGGCCGGGCTTGCTGGGCGGCATGAACTGGGGTGGCATCTCTATCGACGAAAACACCGGCATGATGTTCGTCAACGACATGCGCGTCCCTTTGCGCATGGCGCTGGTTACCAAGGAAAACACCAAGAAGTTCAAAGTCTCGACCGATGAAGTGCCTGGCTTCATGGGCACCATTCGCCCACAAGTTGCCGGCATCTATGGTGGGGTGAAAATCGACATCCTCCAGTCGCCCCTGGGCGTGCCGTGCAACACCCCGCCATTTGGCAGCATGAGTGCCATCGACCTGCACACGCAGAAACTGGTCTGGCAGGTTCCGTTGGGCACCGTGCAGGATACCGGCCCGTTGGGTATCAAAACCCACCTGCCGATCCCGCTGGGCATGCCAACGCTGGGGGGCCCGACCTCGACGGCCTCGGGGCTGGTGTTCTTTGCCGGCACCCAGGACTACTACCTGCGGGCTCTTGAGTCGGCCACCGGTAAAGAGGTGTGGAAAGCCCGCCTGCCAGTGGGTGCGGTTGCGGCACCGCTGATCTACAAGTCACCGGCCACCGGCAAGCAGTATGTGGTGATCTCGGCGGGTGGCATGAGCCATTCGCCGGATGTGGGTGACTACATCATTGCGTATGCACTGCCAGAGAGCGCCGATAAACCATAAATCGTTGGTTAGCGCCGTCTAAAAATAATCCCCGGTTTCGGGGATTATTTTTGCTGGCTGGGAGGCAGGCCTGGACACTACTCAACCATAAGCCCGCGACGCACTCGCCCTGCCCTTTTATAGGCTCTGACCACCGTGTTGGTCTCACAAGAAATGATCCCCTCCAGGGACCCCATCCGCGCCGTTGAAACGGCCCACAGATCATGAATATCACGACACAATACATGCCAAAACAACTGCGAACGTCCGCTGGTACCGAACAGGCAACGCGTGTGCTCATCCTTTGCCAGCTCCAGGGCAATGCCATCTGCCGCACCCGGTCGGGTTTGTAACGACAGGATCGCCTCTACCCCATAGCCAACCAACAGCGGTTCAAGCTCCACACGAAAGGTCAGGGCATTACTGTCGACCAGCCCACTCAGCATCCGCTGAACCTTCGGTTCACTGACGCCACAGGTTTGGGCAAGCACGCCCAGGCTGGCCCTTCCATCGAGCATTAACGCGCCCAGTAGCCGCATCTCATCGGCATTCAGGCTCACAGGCCCGGCCAGCACCGGTTCAGTAGGCACCGAACCGTCAATCCGCCAGCGACTCGCTCGTCGGAACGATCTGAGCACCACCTGCGATTGAACCTGCCTTACTCCCGGCACCAGCGGCAACGCTCGCACCACCATGTCAGACAGCGCTTCCACATTCGGCAAATTGATCTCGGTGAAGATGTCGAACTCTCCAGTTGTCGCCATCACCACCTGCGTCTGTGCCAGTTGCGCCAAGTGCTCCGCTACTTCCTTCTGCCGCCCGTCGGCTACCCGAATCCACGCATGCAGCACCGGGCCACTCCCGACGACAACCGGATCAAGCTCGCCGATCACCCGGATATATCCACTGTCCATCAAACGTTGCAGGCGACGCGAAAGCGTCCGCTCGGCCACATCGCAGCACGTACTCAAATCCCGCCAAGTGCCACGGGGATTTGCCTGTAGTGCAACCAGGCAGGCCAGATCGGTTTCATCCAGCGCAAAATGTCTTTTTTCATCCGACTCAACGGTTGACGAGACCATATTCTTACAATACCTTCGCTCAAGTGGCCAAATTAAAACAAAACAAACCAGCAAATGTCTAAAAATAATTACAATTCAAAAACCAAAGGCACAAGCCAATGAATTATGCGACTCAAACGTCCCAAGCGGTAAAGCCGCAGGTATCAATCGCGCGCAAAATTGCGGCTGGCAGCATTGGGAACGCGGTGGAGTGGTTCGACTGGACGATCTATGCGTCGTTCGCGGTGTTCTTTTCTACACAGTTTTTTCCGAAAACTGACGAAACGGCGTCCCTGCTGGCGACTTTCGCTATTTTCGCCGTAGGTTTCTTCATGCGTCCAATCGGCGGTTGGGCGCTGGGGATCTACTCTGATCGCTATGGCCGCAAATCAGCATTGGGCGTCACCATCATGTTGATGGCTGGCGGCTCACTGATGATCGGCATTACCCCCACCTATGAGCAGATCGGGCTGCTAGCGCCGGTGTTGCTGGTGGTTGCACGACTGATGCAGGGTTTGTCGTTGGGCGGTGAATACGCGTCGGCCTCTACTTACCTGGCCGAGTTAGCGCCAGACCACCGTCGCGGCTTCTTTTCCAGCTTTGTCTTCTTCAGTTCCGCCGCAGGCATTCTGACCGCATCGGCGATCGGCTGGGCCCTTACTACCCTGCTCACCGACGAACAGATGAGAGAGTTCGGCTGGCGCATACCGTTCTTGCTCGGTGCCTTGGGCGGTGTCGCTGGTATTTGGCTGCGTATGTCGGTGCCTGAAACCGAAGCCTGCACCTCGCAACCGGCTAAAAAGGTAGAGAAGCAACCCCTACGCACCCTGCTGCGGGATTATCCGCGCGAGACCCTGCGAATTGTCGGCTTTTCGATCCTCAGCACATTTGCCTTCTACCTGTTCGTTATCTACATCCCCACCTATGCCATCCGAGCACTGCACGTGGAGTCCTCGACAGCCTTTGCGGCAAATACGGTTGCCATGGTTGCGTTCATGCTCGTGCACCCACTGTTCGGCATGCTCTCAGACAAGTTCGGGCGCAAGCCGCAACTGATCGTTTTTGCCCTGGGTTACCTGCTGTTCTTCTACCCGATTATCACCAACATGCAGCCGACGTTCTCGTCGATCCTGATGGTGGAGCTGTTCGGCCTGTTGCTCTACGCGCTTTATACCTCGATCGCCCCAGCCATCATGTCTGAACAATTCCCGAGCAGCGTTCGCGCCGTCGGTATTGGTGCGCCCTACAACCTGATGGTGGCCTTGCTCGGCGGGACTACGCCATACCTGCTGACCTGGCTGCAGAGCCACGGTCAAGAGAGCTGGTTCTTCTATTACGTGCTCGCAGGCGCCGCGCTCACCCTTCTGACCTTCATCAAAATGCCAGAGACCGCCGGAAAACCACTGAAATAGGCACTGGCTCGAACAACGCGATGCGATCCCCGTCAACGCCCGTCGAACACGGGGATACCGACTCACAAATCTTAGAATCCAGAAATTATGTGCGAACGATCCGAAGCCCTTTGTTTCCAGACTGCCCTGCAGATTGCCCATCTGATCGCTACCCGGCAGATCACCTCGCGCGCCGTCACACAATACTTTCTGGACCGTATTGCACGCAGCAGCGCGCTTAACGCCTTCACGATAGTGTTCGCAGAGCAAGCCTTGGCGGCCGCCGATGCCGCCGACAGTGCACTCGATACAGGCCAACCCTTGAGCCCATTGCATGGCGTGCCGGTTGCCATCAAAGACAACATCGAAATCGCCAACACCCTGGCCTCGGCAGGTTCGTTAAGCCGCCTGACCACTATCAGTTCCGCGACCAGCGCCGTCGCGCAACGTTTACAGGCGGCGGGAATGGTTATCGTCGGCAAGACCCAGATGACCGAATTTGCCTTCGGCTTATCCGGGCAGAACCCGACCCGAGGCACGCCCTGGAACCCCTGGGACGCCAAGTTGCATCGCGCCCCGGGCGGGTCCTCTTCAGGCGCGGCGGTTGCAGTTGCAGCAGGACTGGTACCGATTGCCGTCGGTGGCGATACCGGCGGATCGATACGAGCTCCCGCATCGCTTAATCATTTGGTTGGCTTCAAACCGTCCAGCGGCCTCATCAGCCTGGACGGTGTCGTTCCACTGGCTCCCAGCCTGGATGTGCTGGGCCCAATCGCCCGCGACGTAAACGACGCGCATGCGCTCACCGCCATCATTGCCAGCCCGTATACGGGCAATGGGTTGAAGGTTGAGGCTGAACTTGCCAGTGAGTGGGTGCCCACCAAGCCTGGCACCGTATTCGTACTGGACCAGAGTGCGTTCCCCAGTGCGCTGTCCATTGGCACCCGCCGGGTATGGGACCAGGCCTTGGGCAATCTGAACGCGGCCGGCTGGACGCTCGAAAGCTGGGTTCCCAATGATGAGTTGGATATCGCTCAGCTTTCCGAATGCAACTCGATGATCATTGCTTATGAGGGCTATCGCGAGTTTGGGCACCTGGCCCATGACCCCGCGCAGCTACTCTGGAAGGTGGTACGCAATCGAATCCTGGCGGGTGCGGATATCAGCCGTGATGCCTACGAACACGCCATTGCGCAGCGTGCAACGGCAGCCGCGGCATTCACCCGCGCGATCGGCTCATTTGGGGTGTTGTTGATGCCTGTCAGCAGCCACGGTGCCTTGCCCCTGGATGACGAGGACGTCAATCACGCCAGTATTGGCAAGTTCAGCCGAGCCAGTAATTACCTGGGCACTCCGGCAATCGCCCTGCCCGCCGGATTCGATGAGGCCCAGATGCCGATTGGCGTGCAGCTGCTAGGCCCGGTATTTACAGATATGCACTTGCTGAAAACAGCGAGCGCCATGGCGCCTTCGCTTTTACTTGACGGGCGCACGCCTGAGCTTGAGCGATGGGGGCTTTAAACCAGGTACAAACAGCAATCGCCCAAGACGACCAGTCCCAGTCACAGGCCGATCGAGATGGCAGCCCAATAAAAGATTGTTAATGCGAAGCACTATCATTAAAGTGCAGGACTTTCCTCTGCGTGATCTCTGCTAATGTCGAGCATGACCACCGAAGAGCTTGAGGTGGCGTTTCGGGCCCATGCCACCGAGTTGCGTTCGTTTCTTCATCGTCAGTTGCGCAATCCTGAGACTGCGGCCGATCTGACCCAGGAAACCTACCTGCGCCTGCTCCGCCAGCCACCCCGCAAGCCGGTGCTCAATCTACGCGGCTTTATCTTTAAAGTTGCGCGCAACTTGGCGATTGATCATGCGCGCAGCAGGCAGACGCGAGAGCGCCTCGACGAAGGCACCGCCTACCTCTACGAGGTGACCGGCGAGAGCCCGGCGCTGTTCGATGTGGTGGTCGCGCAACAAGAACTGGCCGCGATGGCTCACGCACTGCACCGCTTGCCTACCCAGTGCCAGGAGATATTCACGCTGTGTCGGCTGCAAAACCTGCCCCACAAGGAAGTGGCCCTGCAACTGAAGGTTTCGGTCAGTACGGTGGAAAAACAATTGGCTATTGCGCTCGACTTTCTCAGCCAATGCCTGCAACGATAGCCGGTATGCACGATCAACCCCACACCACGCCATCCCTCAGCGAAATCCAGCGCACTGCCCACGCGTGGGTGATTCGCCTCACCTCGGGTTCGGTGCAGCCATCGGATGTGGCGGCGGCGCGGGCATGGTGCGAACAGGCGCCGGAGCATCAGCAGGCGTTTGTCGAAGCGCGTCGGATGTGGAGCTTAAGTGCGCATCTGGCCCAGCCTGCTGCTTCGGCACGGCCGTCCGCGCGTCGCCTGTGGGCAATGGGTATCGCGGCGTCGTTGGTGCTCGGGCTCGGCGTGACATGGGCGCAACGAATGGCATTGGATGCCGACTATTACACCGGCACCGGTGAGCGTCGACAGGTCGTGCTAGCTGATGGTTCGCAGATCACCTTGAATGCCAACAGCGCCGTTGATGTGAAATTCACTGACGATGGGCGGCGTATTACCCTGCGCAAAGGCGAGGCCGTGTTCGACGTGAAGCCGGACCCGCAGCGGCCCTTCAGTGTGCAAGCGGGAGCCTTGAGCGCGACGGCCCTGGGCACGATCTACGCCGTACGCCGTGATGCAGAGCACGTGGATGTCACGGTGCGCCGCGGGCGTGTGGCCGTCACGGGCGAGCCTGACAAGGTGACGCTCGGCGCTGGCGAGACCGTTGGCGGGCGTGCCGATGGCCTGGGCGCCAAGCAGCGTGTGGACGTCGACACGATGCTGGCCTGGGAGCAAGGTCGCCTGGTCTTCGAGCTGACACCGCTGGCGCAGGTGCTTGAGCAACTCGAACGCTATCGTCCGGGAATCATAGTGCTGCGGGACTCGCGCCTGGGCGCACTCAAGGTCAGCGGCACCTTTCAGCTCAACGACCTGGACGAGGGCCTGACGACGCTGGAGAACGTCTTTGCCCTCAAGATCGAGCGCTACACCGACTATCTGCTGGTGATCTCCTCCAAGACTTGACTATTTTTACGGGTGTTGGCGTGTCAGCCGTCTTCCTTCCCTAGAACGATAATGCTTCGTATTAGGGAGACCACTGATGCACCATCCGTTACCTGAAGGGCTGCACATAAAATCGTTGTCCGCCGCCCCGCTCGCCCTCTTGTGCGTGCTGATATCCGGCCTGGCAGTGGCTGCCCCTCACTCTTTCAACATTGCACCGCAACCCCTGGCGAGCGCGCTGAACCGCCTGGCTGCTCAAAGCGGTTTACAGGTGATTTTTGATGGCACGCTGGTAGTCGGCAAGAACAGCCTTGGAGTCGTCGGCCCCAAAGAGCCAGAAGCGGCACTGGCTGACGTCTTGAAAGGCAGCGGCCTGACCTGGCGCGCGACCGGCGCAAACAGCGTGATGCTGGAAAAGGCCCCTGAATCGAGCAGCACCCTGCAATTGGGGGAGACGGCAATCGTCGGCCAGCAGATGGGTGAAACCACCGAGAACACCGGTTCCTACACCACCGGGGCCATGCAGACCGCCACCAAGCTCCCCTTGACCTTGCGGGAAACACCGCAGTCGGTCAGCGTGGTCACGCGCAAACGCATGGACGACAAAGCCATGACCACCATCAGCGATGTGGCCCAAAGCGCGCCGGGGTTTTTCCTGAATAACTCCGGCGGCGTTGGGCGACCCACGTTCAGCGCGCGCGGGTTCGACGTCGACACCATTATGTACGACGGCTTTCCCACCAGTTTCCTCACCTACCTGCCCAGCAGCGAAGCCAATCTGGCCATGTATGACCGGGTGGAAATCGTGCGTGGCGCCACCGGCCTGGCCCAGGGCGCGGGCAGCCCGGCTGGCGCGATCAACCTGGTGCGTAAGCGCCCGACCCATAAATTCCAGGCCGTGCTCACCGGCAGTGCCGGCAGTTGGGACGATTACAGCAGCACCCTGGACATTGGCGGCCCGCTCAACGAAAGCGGCACCTTGCGCGCCCGTACGGTGCTCTCGCGGCAGGACTCGAAAAGCTTTCGCGAGTCGGTAGAGAGCGACGCCGATCTGTACTACGGCGTCGTGGACGCCGACCTGACGGATACCACCACGCTGACGCTGGGGGCCTACCGGCAGAAGGACTACACCAACTACGTCTGGGGCGGGTTGCCCATGGCCCGTGGCGGTGGTCATCTAGGACTGCCCCGGGACACGTTCCTGGGGCATGACTATGAATACATGGACAACCGCACCACCGGGTATTTCGCGACCCTGGAGCATGGTTTCGCCAATGACTGGAAGCTGCGCATGGCAGCCATGCAGTCGATGACCAACACCGACGTGCTGGCCTCCTCCATATGGGGATACAACCGCCACTATCTATGGACGCAAGCCATGGAGCAGAAAGAGAAAGGCTATGACCTGGCCCTCAGCGGCCCCTTCCAGCTACTGGGCCAGGAACATGACTTCACCGTGGGCGTCAGCAAGCGCCAGCTGGATTATCGTACCGGTAAGATTTGGGAAAGGTTCATCGACAGCAACGTCGATCTGTTCGCGTGGGACCCGCGTGGCCACACCAAGCCCACTATCGTCAAAGGCCCCGACGGCCGTCTCGAGACGACGACGCAGGACAGCCTCTATACCAGCACCCGCCTGCGCTTGACCGACCCGCTGTCGCTGATTCTCGGCGGCCGTCTGGACTGGTACGAATTCCAAAGCAGGGCCAACCCTGCCAGCAGCTACAAGGTCACGCGCAATCTGACCCGCTATGCTGGCCTGGTCTATGACCTGGACACCAATCACTCGGTCTATGTCAGCTACACGGATATCTTCAAGCCACAGACCGAAAAAGGCCTCGGTGGACAAGTGGTGGTGCCTATCGTGGGCGAGAACTACGAGGTGGGTATCAAGGGCGAATACTTTGATGGCGCACTGAACGCCAGCCTGGCGGTTTTCCAGATTGACCAGAAGAACCGCGCCCAGCAATTGCCGGATGTCAAAGGCTGCGGTGCAACCGCCAACAGTGAGTGCTATGAGTCTTCCGGCCTGGTGCGCAGCCGCGGTGTGGACCTGGAAATCCAGGGCGCCCTGAGCGAAAACTGGCAACTGGCCGGCGGGTACACCTACACCCAGACGAAGTACGTCAACGACGCCACTGCAACCCTGGAAGGCCAGGACTTCAACCGCCGGCTGCCGCGCCAGCTATTCAAGCTGTCCACCCTCTACACCCTGCCCGGCGACCTGCAACGCTGGCGCATTGGCGGTGATGTTTATCAGCAGAGCCAGATCCGCACCGCAGGGGGCAGCGGTACCAGTGCATGGCAAAACCGGCAGGGCTCGTACACCGTGGCCGGCCTGGTGGCAGGCTACAAGGCCAGCGAGCAACTGGATTTGCAGGTCAACGTAAACAACCTGTTCGACCGTACTTACTACGTCAGCATCGCCAACGGCGGCTATGAACCGTATGACGTCTACGGCGACCCGCGTAACTTCAAACTGACTGCCCGCTACAGCTTCTAAGAAGCGGCTCGACGCTCATGTCCAAGGACGCTCATGTCCAAGGACGGACATGAGCAGGATAGATAGGGCGCGGGTTTGTCGACCTTATCCTCAAGTGACGAGCTGCAAAGGCAACTGATAAATGAACGCCCCTTCAAAGCGCCGCATAAACAAGCGCGGATAGCCGGCCAGGACGCGGATCAATCATCGTATGGCTGCCCGAGGTCGTGGTGACAAAACCAAAGCTCACGCGACTGTCGGGATCGGCAAAACTCACCGGGCCGCCAAGGCCCAGATGACCAAAGGCGCGGGGGCCCATTGCAAGGGAAGCCGTTGGGTCGACTTGCTGCTCCAGCATGCAACCCAGGCCGTAGCGCATTGGGCGCATCCATGAGCGATCCATGCCGTGACTGTGCTCTTGGGTGAACTCACGGAGCATTTCGCGCCCGATAAAGTTTCCCGCCAGCAACGCACTGTAGAAACCGGCGAGGCCGTGAGCGGTACCGTGTCCACACACAGCCGGTTGGCGATAGGCCCACCAGCGAGGGTCGCTGGTGCGTCTGGGCACCATTCCGGGATTGGTGAAGGCATATGTCGCGATGTGCGATGGCTGGTTTTTCAGCACTGCTCGCAACGCTTGCGAGTAAGGATCGCCGACTCGTCCGGTGGCACTGTCGAACCGGGCGATACGATGAAAGTGCTGTTCGTCCACGCCAAGGTGAACGTCCAGGTCATGAGGGTCCAGAATCTCGTCATGGATAAAGACGCAGGCATCGCGGCCGTCCACCCGACGAATCAACTCACCGAGTATCCAGCCAAAGGTGGTGGTGCCGTACCCCAGGTCGGTTCCCGGCTCCCACCACAGCGGCTCGGCCTCCAGGACCCGTATCATGTGTTCCCAGTCAAACATCATGGGGTTGTGGTCGGGCGCGCGCAGCGCCGGCAGGCCCGCGGTGTGATTCATCACCTGACGCAAAGTCACCCGGGCTTTGCCGCTCTGGGCGAACTCAGGCCAGTAACGGGCCACGGGTGCATCCAGCTCCAGCTTGCCCTGCTCGACCAACATCAGCACCGCCACCGCCACATAGGGCTTTACTACGCAAAAGGTATTGGCCAATGTATCGCGCGTCCACGGCTGGGTGCCCTCTTGATCCGCCATACCGGCCCACAGGTCGACGACCATCTCCCCGCCTACCTGCACGCAAAGCCCGGCTCCACGCTCCTGCGGATCATCAAACATCTGCTCGAAAGCCTGCTTGACCGCTTCGAACTGTTTTGCACACATCCCTTGTGCCTTCATACCTCAGACTCCTCGCATTTGAAGTATTGCTATTGAGCATTAACAAAGTTGCCAGGCGACAAGAAACATGCCGCCTGGCAGCCCCATTTACGGATTACGATTGGGCTGTAACTATCAGCTGATAGTACTTTGCGCGAACTTCACCCGCGCGACCGTGTTTGCGAGTGATCCAGGGAAAAACGGTTCGCACGCTTGTATGTGCCGAAGTCATTGAATCTGACACCTGCCTGCGCCATGACTTTATGGGCATAAGGCGCCGTCATCTGACGCAGATAGAACGGGTCCCTCACAACGAAGTGATGAATACTGTGCGTGCTGCCAAAGTTAAAACAGAACATCTGGAACGGCCACAACCACCAAGGGTTCATTACCTGGGTTTGTTGTAACGCATTACGCGGGGCGACGTCGCCATAGTAATGCATATTTGAACTTACAAAGAACAGGCAGAACTGCCTTATCAGGTTTGGAGCGATAAGAATGACGACTACATTATTGACCACCTCCATTAGCGCCAGCGTTGCCGCAGAACTATGAACCTGCGCCCCGCTGATTGACCCAAGCCAGACATACAGGTGGTAGCCGAGGAACACATACCAGCACCCCCAGTACACAAGGCCGAAAGGTGTGTTGAGTCGAATGATTTTGCCTAACAATCTTACCTTTTGCCGCCATCCCGGAGCAAAAACCGCGTTTAGGAAACCAAAGACAAATCCATCCATCAGTTTCAACAACCGCAGGATTCCCCAAGGGCTACCACTGGTAGTGATCCAGGCCTCGACATCCGAGTCAGTTCCGGATTCTTTATGGTGATGAAAGTGCAGGCTGCGTCTTAACCACGGGCTGGGCATTCCCGGTCGCGCCAACCAGCAAAAAAACATCATGGCATTATGGGCCAGCGGTTTTTTTCTGAAATAAAGCCGATGAATCAAATCATGTTCGATTTCATGAATAAAAGAAGTCAGCAGCGCGTTAATAAAAATACACATCCAGCCAGGGATAAAACCCTTGATATAGAGCCCTCCCGTGACCACCATGCCTACCAGGGAAAACACCATGACACTCGCTCCCAGAGCATCCTGATGCTGCAGGATCGGGTAGCGCTTGCGTAGGTCGTTCCCATGTTCGGTAATGCGCCGGGTTACATGATCAATCTTTTCCTGATCGGTATTTAGGCGATCAATTTCGATGGCTTCTTCCAAGACCTTCATCCATTCATCCTCTGCTTGCATCGGGGAATTACCAGCTTCGTCAAGCCGGTCACATCAATTGTTTGAGCGATAAAACAGTAGACATTCAAATTCACTGCGCGAATTCACGCGCACCGCTCAATAAATATGAAATCGACTGTTTACGGAAAACTTGTTAGGATCATTCCAAGCTTCAAAATGATAAGATAAGTTCAATTCTTTGCAACTGTGTATTTTGGGCGAGCTCAGTGTTACAGGAATTTGTGTAAGTTTTAATAATTTAGTTACAGTTTGTACAAGGATAAAACAACTGCGTACAAGTATTGCCAAGGAGGCACTATGAGATTGCATCGCATCAAATATTTCCGGCTCTCTCTACAAGAATCCGAGGGTAGCGCGGAGAAAAAAACGAGCCATGATGTATTTGACGCAGTGTTTTGCGATGAGGCTGCAGACAATGCCGCAAATCGCCCAGGCCTTGAACGGCTGATTCGCTATACACAGTGCGGGGATACCGTGGTTGTCGACAGCATGGCAGCGCTCACCTCCAGCATCGAGCAACTGTGTACCCTGATTCGCCGGTTGATTGAAAAGCAGGTAAACCTGGAGTTTTTGAGCGAAAACCTGGTTTTCCGACACGACTGCCTTGAAGTTATGGAGCCCATCATTGCGGTAATGGAGATGATCGCAGAGTTCGAACGCACTGCGACGATGGAAAGACAGGCAATAGGCATTGCCCGCGCAAAGATGCGGGGAGTTTATAGAGGGCGCAAGAAAAAACTGTCCGACAATCAGGTTGTAAGTTTAATTGACCGTGCCTGTGCGGGAGAAAGTAAATCTAAACTAGCGCGCGATTTTGAAATCAGTCGCCAGACACTTTATCGGTACTTGAGATCTACATAGCGGACTTGTCAGTCACATAATGAAGAGTCCATGGCATGTCCCTTAGATGACCGGCTCCAGGGCTATTTGCGAAACCGCATGCAGCACATCCGCAACCATGTGCTCGGCAGCGCTCTCCCCGTTGATAGGCAACACCGGCACCACCTGCCTTGAAATCCACGCCTCATGCCGCGCTCGATTGCGTCCGCTAAAAAGTGGGTCGTCATACTGCGAGGCCCACTCGCGAAAGGCGATATGTATTTCATGCATATCGCCACCTTGGGCAATACGTTCGCCAAAACGCGCCTTTTCACGCAGGTCCAGGCGCTGTAGGCGCACAGGTGTTGGTGTCGTCACAAAGACGATCAGGCTGGCATGGCTGATAAGCGCTTCTCCCCAGCCATCAGCAGAGCCGGTCAACACCCAGCCTTGATCGCCAAGTGTTCGCTTGATCAAACAGGCGCGCTCGTTGGGTGGTCGCTTGGTTGTGAAAGGCGGATTGGTGGGTAACCAGTAAAAGTCGTCCACATCGACATGGGGTACGCCCAACGACGCTGCAAGGGTTTGCCCCAAGGTCGTGACGCCTGCACACGAAGCGCCGGTGATATAGATGCGCACTGTTCTCTCCATGAATGTAAGCGGCTTTGGAGTCTACGAGTTTTATCCACGCAGCGGGAATGGGGGCGGATCTGTTTAATTAAATGGATCTATCCCCTTTTGTTCTTGCTGAACCCCGTCGCCCCGCACTAAGATGCGACAAATTCTCAAATGCATTCAGTTATCGCGCGGAGGCTTTTCGTGTCGTCGCCACCCACTCCTTCAGCCCCTCACGCCGATATCCGCGCGCTGTACATCGATCATCACGCCTGGTTGCTGGACTGGTTGCGCAAGCGACTGCGTCACGGCGACAACGCTGCCGACCTGGCCCAGGACACCTTTGTGCACATCCTCGGCAAGCCGCAGCGGTTGCAGGAGTTGCGTCAGCCACGGGCGTGGCTGAGCACAGTGGCCCATGGGTTGCTGGTGGATCGCGTGCGCCGCCAACGGGTCGAGCGGGCTTACCTGCAAGCCATTGCCCACCTGCCGGAAGCTGGGGTGCCGTCGCCGGAATCGCAACTGATTCTGTTGGAAACCCTGGTGCGCGTCGACGCCCTGCTCGATGGCCTGCGGCCCAAAGTGCGCATGGCCTTCCTGATGTCGCGGCTCGAAGGCCTCAGCTACAAGGACATCGCCGAGCGCCTGGCGATCAGCCTCAGCTCGGTGGAGAAGTACATGGCCACTGCCATTCGCCACTGCTACCTGGCGCAACGATGAGCGTTCCTGATGGCGTGCTCGATCAGGCGATCGGCTGGTTGGTGCGGATCGAATCCAGCGGCGCCACCCCCGAGGCCCTGGCAGCCTGCCAACGCTGGCGCCAGGCCGATGCGCTGCATGAAACCGCCTGGCAAGCGCTGCAAAAAATCGACGCGCCCTTCCAGAGCCTGGCCGCGCTGCCCGGCAGCGTGGCACTGGACACGCTGGAGCGCCTGAACAGCGGGCAGCGCAGCCGGCGTCAAGCGCTCAAGCTGCTGGGCATGGGGCTGCTTGCCAGCGGCGTTACCGGCTGGTCGCTGCGCGACAGCACGCTGGTGCCCTGGGGCGCGGACTATGCCACTGGGGTCGGCGAACGACGCCAGTTCCTGCTGGCTGACGGCACCCGCCTGCAACTGAACACCGCCAGTACGGTGGATGTGCAATTCAGCGCCCAGCGCCGGCTGATCACCCTGCGGCGTGGCGAGATTTTCATCGACACCGGCAAGGACAGTGCCGCACCCGGCGGGCGCCGCAGCTTCTGGGTCAGCAGCCGGCATGCACAGCTGCAAGCCATCGGCACCGCCTTTGCGGTGCGTGACGAGCCGCATGGCACGCGCCTGCGGGTCGAGGACGGCGTGGTGGCCATTCATGGAAAAGGCGAGCCGATCCAGGTCGCTGCCGGTGAGCAATACCTGATTGATGCCAGCGGCAGCCACCGTGTCGAAGCCAGCCCCCTCAACGCCAGCGCCTGGACCCGTGGGCAGTTGGTGGCCAAACGCATGCGCCTGCACGACCTGACCGCCGAACTGGCGCGTTATCGCCACGGCTGGTTGCACTGTGACCCGGCCGTCGCGCAGTTGGAGGTGTCGGGCGTGTTCCAGCTCGACGACATCGACCGTGCCTTGAGTGCCCTGGGTGATTCGCTGCCGGTGCGCATCGAGCGCTTCACCCCGCTTTGGACCCGTGTCCTCGCTCGTTAAGCCGGATGAGAAAAAATCGCAAAAACTTTTACGGGTTTTGCCAAGCCCTTCGACAGACAGGCAATACACCTCGTCATTCGAAAGGAGCTTACCGTTCATGTCCCACCCTTTGAATCCCCCCCGGCCCCTGCAACGCAGCGTTCTTGCGCTCACCCTCCAGAGCATTTTGCTGGGTGGCATGAGCAGCCTGGTGCTGGCCAGCTTTGCCGTGCAGGCCGAACAGGCCGATAGCCGCCACTACGACCTGGCCGCGGGGGCGCTGGAAGAGTCGCTCAACAGCTTCGCCCAGGTAGCCGGGATCACCCTGCCCTTTGATCCGGCCTTGGTGCAGGGCAAGCGCGCGCCGGCGCTGCGGGGTGACTTTGGGGTGCATGAGGGTCTGGACCGCCTGCTGGTTGACAGTGGTCTGGCCGTTACGCGCAATGCCAGCGGCAACTACCTGCTGATACCGCGCAGCCAAGCCACCGGCGCTGTTGAACTGGGCGCGACCACCGTCAGCGGCCTGGCCCTGGGCTCGACCACTGAAAACAGCGGTTCCTACACCACAGGGGCGATGCAGACTGCAACCAAGCTGCCGTTGTCCCTGCGCGAGACGCCGCAGTCGGTGACGGTGATCACCCGCCAGCGCATGGACGACCAGGGCATGCGCAGCCTTGACGATGTGGTCCAGGCCACGCCCGGGCTGCGCTTGTCGGCCTCGCGCCCGGCCAACAGCGAGTATTTCGCCCGTGGTTTCCCCATCACCAACCTGATGTTTGACGGCCTGCCCACCACTTACAACGCCGACTGGGTCGCCACTGCCGACCTGGCCCCCTACGACCGCGTCGAAGTGGTGCGCGGCGCCACCGGCATGATGCAGGGCGCCGGCAACCCGTCGGCCGCCATCAACATGGTACGCAAACGCCCCACCAAGGAATTCCAGGCCAGTATCAGTGGCAGTGCCGGCAGTTGGGACAACTACCGCAGCGAGCTGGATGTTTCCGGCCCGGTCAATGCCAGCGGCACGGTACGCGGGCGCTTTGTCGGCGCCTACAACGACAAGGACAGCTATCAGGATTACGCCGGGCGCGAACGCGGCGTGTTCTACGGCATCAGCGAGTTCGACCTGAGCGACAGCACGACCCTGACCGTGGGGGCGTCCGACCAGAACGACAATAACAACATCAACTGGGGCGGCTTGCCGGTGAACACCGACGGTAGCCACATGGGCTTCTCGCGCTCCAAGACCTTCGGCTATAGCTGGTCGCACCAGGACGTCGACAATAAGACGGTGTTCGTCGAACTGGACCAGCGCTTCGACAACGACTGGCGCCTGCACCTGGGCGCCTCGAAGAACTGGTCGGAGTTCAAGATGATGGGCGCCGTCCTCGAACGCAACAACGACGCTACCTACCGCCAGCGCGTCTTCAACCAGGGCCGTGATTTTGATCAGTCCACCTATGATTTTTTCGCCAGCGGGCCTTTCTCGCTGCTAGGTCGCCAGCATGAATTGGTGGTGGGCGCCAGCAAGCGCCAGCTCAAGACCGAGGCCACCGGCGGCCACGTGTTCATCAGCGTGCCGGACATCAACGGCTTCAGCCCCAAGGGCCTGGCTAGACCGACCGTTCCGGACGTTTACTCCCTCAATGACAAAGTCGATCAGGAAGGTCTCTACCTGACCACCCGCTGGAACCTGGCCGACCCGCTGAAAGTCATTCTCGGCGCGCGCCTGGACTGGTACGACGCCACCTCGATCTATGACCAGACCAACGACCAGTACTACACCTCGGGCAAAACCCGGGAAGTGCGCCACGTCACCCGCTATGCCGGGGTTATCTATGACCTGGACGACAACCACTCGGTGTATGCCAGCTACACCGACATCTTCCAGCCCCAGACCGAGAAGAACGGTGAAGGTGCCGGAATCAAGCCGATCACCGGCGAAAACTACGAAGTGGGCATCAAGGGCGAGTACTTCGGCGGCGCGCTGAACGCCAGCGCTTCGCTGTTCCAGATCGACCAGCTCAACCGTGCGGCAGAAGTGGCCGACGCCAGTGTCTGCCGAGTGATCCCCGCCGGCAGCTACGGCTGCTATGAAGCCGCCGGCAAGGTGCGCAGCCAGGGACTGGAACTTGAGATCAACGGCGCCCTGACGCCCAATTGGCAAGTGGCTGCCGGCTATACCTTCGCCCAGGCCAAATACGAAAAGGATGCGGACAAGAGCAAGGAAGGCACCCTGTTCGACACCGACGTCCCGCGCCATATGTTCAAGGCCAATACCACCTACCATCTGCAAGGCGACATGAGCCAATGGCGCATCGGTGCCAACCTCTATAGCCAGAGCGCAACGTTCAACAAAGGCAGCAACGTGTTTGGCAAGTTCCATATCGAACAGGATGCCTACGCCTTGGTCGGACTGATGGCGGGTTACCAGGTGAATAAACATCTGGATACCCAACTGAACATCAATAACGTCTTCGACAAAAAGTACTACCAGGGCATCGCCAGCAACTCGACCTGGAGCCCGTACGACGTGTTTGGTGACCCGCGTAACTTCACGGTAACGGCCAAATACTCCTTCTAAGCACCAGCAGGAGATTTCGCACAGACCCCAAGCTGGATTGCCTGCAATGGCGGTCTACCACGAACCACCGCCATCGCGGGCAAGCCCGCTCCTACAGGGGGCGCGGCAGGGCTGAGAATCTGCGCCACATCACCAATCAAATGTAGGAGCCGGCTTGCCGGCGATTAGCGGTCTACCAGCCACCGGATGCTGCGGCTGAACCACCGCCATCGCGGGCAAGCCCGCTCCCACAGGGGGCGCGGCAGGGTTGAAAATCTGCGCCACATCACCAATCAAATGTAGGAGCCGGCTTGCCGGCGATAGCGGTATACCAGCCACCAGATACTGCAGCTGAACCATCGCCATCGCGGGCAAGCCCGCTCCTACAGAGGGTGCGGCAGGGCTGAGAATCTGCGCCACATCACCAATCAAATGTAGGAGCCGGCTTGCCGGCGATAGCGGTCTACCAGCCACCAGATACTGCGGCTGAACCACCGCCATCGCCGGCAAGCCGGCTCCTACAGGGGGCGCGGCAGGGTTGAAAATCTGCGCCACATCACCAATCAAATGTAGGAGCTGGCTTGCCGGCGATTAGCGGTCTACCAGCCACCAGATACAGCGGCTGAACCACCGCCATCGCGGGCAAGCCCGCTCCTACAGAGGGTGCGGCAGGGCTGAGAATCTGCGCCACATCACCAATCAAATGTAGGAGCCGGCTTGCCGGCGATAGCGGTCTACCAGCCACCAGATACTGCGGCTGAACCACCGCCATCGCGGGCAAGCCCGCTCCTACAGGGGGCGCGGCAGGGCTGAGAATCTGCGCCACATCACCAATCAAATGTAGGAGCCGGCTTGCCGGCGATAGCGGTCTACCAGCCACCAGATACAGCGGCTGAACCACTGCCATCGCCGGCAAGCCCGCTCCCACAGGGGGCGCGGCAGGGTTGAAAATCTGCGCCACATCACCAATCAAATGTAGGAGCTGGCTTGCCGGCGATAGCGGTCTACCAGCCACCGGATGCTGCGGCTGAACCACTGCCATCGCCGGCAAGCCGGCTCCTACAGGGGGTGCGCGGCAGGGTTGAGAATCTGCGCCACATCACCAATCAAATGTAGGAGCTGGCTTGCCGGCGATTAGCGGTCTACCAGCCACCAGATACTGCGGCTGAACCACCGCCATCGCCGGCAAGCCCGCTCCCACAGGGGGCGCGGCAGGGCTGAAAATCTGCGCCACATCACCAATCAAATGTAGGAGCTGGCTTGCCGGCGATAGCGGTCTACCAGCCGCCATCAGCGCACATTGCGGTACAGCATCAACCGCGCGCTTTCATGCAGGCCCCGGGTCAGGTCGACCAGGCGTTGGAATTGCTCGGGGTTTTGCGCCGCTACATTATCCAGCGGGGTCAGGGAGCGCAGGTCATGCAGGGTCGGCGCGCTGCCGTCATGCTGCATCTGCAACAGATAATCCTGGGTGACCCCGCCGATCAGCGGGAAGGTACCTTCGCGCAAGACCAGCGGCACCACGCGTTCACCCTCCGGGGCAGGTTGCTGGATATCGCGTCCCATCGCCCCATTGTTGAACGCCACACCCACCATCCCGGCGACCGTCGGCAGCAGGTCGGCCAGCCCCACGGCTTGCTCTATCACCCGGGGCTTGAGCAGGCCCGGGGCGTGAATCAGCATCGGCACATGGTTGCTTTCCAGGCCTAACTGTTCGAAAGCCGGCGGCATATGGGGGATCTGGCTGATACGGGTGTTGTGGTCGCCAAAGAACACGAAAATCGTATTGTCGTAATAACCGCCCGCCTTGGCCATCTCCATCAGCTTGCCGATATTGAAGTCCAGCAGGCGTACTGCGTTGTACTGCTCGACGCTGCGCGAGCCGGCGGCTTGCACCTGGTCCAGGGACAGGTTGCTGCGCTTGAAACCGTCATTGTCCGGGGGAATGGTGAACGGGCGATGATTGCCCGAGGTCTGGACATAGGCAAAAAACGGCCGGCCCTGGGGCAGATCGCGCAGGATCCGGTCGCTTTCCTTGAACAGGTCCAGATCGGAGATGCCCCACACATCCACTCGCGGCGATTGCCAATCGCGTTCTTCATACAAGCGCACGCCATCGATACTTTGCTGGATCAACGCATTGATATTGGCCCACCCGGCGTTACCGCCAATCATGTACAGCTTCTGGTAATCGGTGAAAGCGTTGATCAGCGTGTGCTGGCGAGTGATCAGAGGGTGGCGGGTCGCCGTCTCCTGACGCGTGACATCCGGTACGCCCGTGATGCTCGCCCACACAGTCTTTGCGGTGCCGGTGACCGGCACATAGAAATGCTTGAAGAACCAGCTCTGGCTCGCCAGCCGGTCGAGGTTTGGCGTCGGGTCCAGAGGGTTGCCATAGGCGCCGACCGCACTGGTGCCAAGGGATTCAAGCATCACAAACATCACGTTCGGCGTGGTGCCAAGCCGGTACGGCTGCGCCTTTTGCTCACGCTCGAACGTCAGGCTTTGCGGGTCTGGGCGGTCCACGCCCAGGTAATGGGCAACCACCGGATAATGCTCGCGCACCTGCGGCTCATCGAACTGCGCCTGCCCGGCCTTGAGCGTGTCGTAGAAAAACAGCACCGGGTTCAAACCCAGTGCCGCGATCTTGCCGTTGCCGGAGAAAAATGCATCGCTCCAGCGCAGCGGCACCGGGTTTTGCAAGTTGAGGTTTTCGACTCGACCCAGCAGCGCCAACAGCACGGCGATCAAGCCCAGGCCGCCGCCGAACGCCAGTGAAGTGCGTCGAATGGCTCGCGGCGTACGCCCCAGTGTCCGGCGTTCGAGCCCCACGAACGCGCAGAACCACACACCCAGCACCAGCAGCCAGCCGAGGGCGATCCATAGTACCGGGTAGGTTTGCCACACCATCTGCTGCGAGATCTGTGCATCGTCCAGGTAACGCAGCACGCTGGCGTTAAGCCGCACCCCAAGGTAGGCGTAATGGCCAAAGTCGATGATGTACAGCCAACCGACGATACCCAGTGCCAGTAGCCAATAGCCCCGCGCCACTGCGCGCAACCCTGCGACGCGCACCAGGTTCCAGCGCGGTATCCATGCCAGCACCGCCAACGGCAACGCCAGCAGCACCGCCAGACGCAGGTCGAAACGCAAGCCGATGCCCAGGGTTTCGAGCGCTTGTCGGTTGTCTGCTAACTGCGCAGGATCGAAGCCGGAAAACCCCAGCACAAACACCAGCCGCAGCCCTGCAAACAGCAAGAACGCCAGGCCTATCGCCCCTACGCCATAGCGCAGGCGCCGCGATTGCAACCACCCCATCATTGACCTCTATGTAATTTGACGCTCTTCAGGCAGAGCACGCCGCCCGCCACCAGGCAATAGCCCACCAGCAGCGGATCGATCAGGTAGTCCCAGTAGTTTTCCGACGCCTTCAGGCGTAATGCAAAGGCCAGTGTGCCGAGCGCCAGCATCCACACCGCCAACCCATTGCGTAGCCACAACAGCCCCAAGGCGAGCAGCGCGACAAGCACAATCATCGGCCTTGGGTTAAAGCCCCAGCGATAAGGGTCGAAGTACGTCAGGCCCATGGTGGCCGGGTACAACAGCGCCGCCAGCAGTCCAAACAGCAGCAGCACCTGGGCGTGCGCCCGAGGCGCTTGCGGCTCGACCAGCCCCAGCCGCACCAGGCTTGCCCCGCCCAACAGCACCAGGGTGCTGATTGCCAAATCGTCGGTAAAGCTGCGCACGTAGGCCGCCAGCGGCAGGCCATTTAGGGGGATGAAGCTGACCAACGCCAACCCGGGCAACAGCCACGGGCGCCAGGACTGCAGGCAACGCAGCGACCCGAGCAAGACAAAACCCAGGAGGATGAAGGTTAAATGGGCCTGCCACAGCATCACAGGCGCTCCGCCAGCCAGGCTTCATTGAAGCTGACATGCTTGATGAAGGTGTTATTCCATGAATAAACCAGGTGATACACGCCGTCCTGGCCACGGCTGAAATACGGGTATTCGTACTCGAAATCACAGCCCCGAGGCTTGCACACCCGGTAATCGAGGCTGCTCAGGAAACGTTGCTCCAACGGCAGGCGCCGCGCACCGCTGGAGGCTCGGAAGCCGGCGCCGATGATCGCCTTGTAGGCCTCGGGGGCTAAGGGTTGGCCGAGCGGATCCGGTGACTGGTCCAACTCGATCACATTGCGCCAGTCATTGAGGTCTGTGTCGGTGCCATACAGGCTGAGTTTGAAGCGCCCGTCACGCAGATCGTTGAGCGCCACCAGCAGGCCGTTGCCGGCAGTACCGACTGCCGCCAGGGACGAGTTGGGGTTGGCCGGTTCCAGTGGGTACGGCTCACTCCAGGTCTGCCCGGCATCATCGGTGCGGCTGGCCAGCACGCGGTGATGGGTGTCGCCGGCATAACGCAGCATCGCCACGGCGCGCCTTTCATCCAGGGGCACAATGGTCGGCTGCAGCGAATGTTTGCCCCGGCTGATGCGAAATTTATCAATCACCGCGCCGTCCGCGCTCAGGTACAGGTACTCGGAAAACTTACCCATGAGTTCGTGATAGACCGGCAAGCCAATCGAGCCATCGGCATGAAACACCGGCGCGGCGCGGACCAGCGTGCTGACATTGAAAAACGGCGAGGTGATCAGTTGCCGCGGCGCCGACCAGTTGCGCCCCAGGTCCTCGGAAACCATCACATTGATCGCACTGGTGGCCCAGCCTCCGACAGACACCGACACATAGAACATCCACAGGCGCTGATCCGGCGCGAGGGCGATCACCGGGTTGCCCAGCTTGCGGATGTAGCGCCCGGTGCCATCACGGGTCGACTCGCGGGTCGCCAACACCTGCTCGGCGCCCCACTCCGTGGTCTTGGCGTCGAACCGTGCGGTGCGGATCTGCACATCGGCGGCGCCTTCGCGCGAGCCGGCAAACCACACGGCCATCAAGTCGCCGCCCGGCAGTGCGGTGACCGACGACGAATGCACAAAGTCATCCAACTGCGAGGACACGAACCGGCTGTTGTAGACCGGCTCGGCGCTGGCGGCCACAGGCACGGCAGGCCGTGCGAAAGGCGCCAGGACATGGGCCGGATGACTGCGCCAGGCCGCCCAGAAGACCAGGCATAGCGCCAGGCTGGCAACAATCAATTTCAAGCGAAAAGACAGCATGCGCATAGTGGACTCATGGCAAATGCAGGGTGGGGAGTAAACACAGGACAGCGGCTTCAGTGCGCAGCATCATCCGGCAACCGACGCCGGCGACCGGTCAGCATCGATAACGGCAGGTTGTCGCGTACCTGGACACTTTCAACTACCGCCGCTGCGATATGCAGGCAGACCAGCACCAGCAGGCCATCGACCGCGGTTTCATGCACCTGCAACGGCCAATCGGCGCCCCACAAGGCATCGACCTCCTCCATGGCCCAGCCGCTCAGGCCCGCCGTCAGCATCGCCAGCAGCATCAACAGCATTACCAGTGCGCCCAACGGCGAGTGCCCGAGGCGATGCTCCGGGCGCCTGGCGCGCAGGGCACGCACATGGGCGGCGAGCCTTGCCGGGGTCGGCCAGAAGTCCGCCCAGCGCGCACTGCGTGGCCCGACAAAACCCCACAGCAGCCGTACCAGCAGCCAGCCCATGGCGTAGTAGCCAAGCCAGACATGCCAGTCGTCACCGGCTTCAGTAAAGAAGTAGTTGGCGACAAAGACCCCGGCGATGGACAGGTGAAACAGCCTCACCAGCGGGTCCCACAGTGCTATGGAGTTGCCCGGCATCAGCCCTTGATCTCGGTCTTGACCGCTTTGCCGCTGACCGGATCGTGGTAGATCTCGACCTTGCGCTTGTCCTTGTCGAACCCGTAGATCTCGTAGCAGTTACCATCGGTGACCTTGAACTTGCTGATCTGGTAGCCCTGGGCCTTCAACTGCTCCTGGAACGCCTGCGGGTCTTGCCATTGCGAGCGTTCGGCAGTGGTGCATTGCGGGCCGGCAAGGGCCAGGGGGCTGGCGACAATCAGCGACAACAACAGAATTTTGCCCATGGAAACACTCTCGCTCGGTGAGGAAGGCCCCACTGTGCAAAACCAATCTTAACCAAGTCTTAGTTGGACATGAGTGGTTACATGTTTCTCGTCACCCGGGCTGCCACCACCGCCTCGCCAGCGGCATGATGCCGCCGATATCACACCCGGGAACACACCATGCGCCTATTGTTGGTCGAAGATGATCGGGCCCTCGGCCAAGGCATCCGCGTCGCCCTGAGCAGCGAGGGCTATACCCTGGACTGGTTGCAGGACGGCGCCAGCGCGTTGCATGCGTTATGCAGCGAAAGCTTCGATCTGTTGCTGCTCGACCTCGGCCTGCCACGCCTCGACGGCCTGGCCCTGTTGCGCCAACTGCGCGACAAGCCACTGAACCTGCCGGTCTTGATCCTCACTGCCCGTGACGGCACCGCCGAACGGATTGCCGGTTTGGATGCCGGGGCTGACGACTACCTGGTCAAACCCTTCGATGTCGACGAACTCAAGGCACGCATCCGTGCCTTGCTGCGGCGCAGCCACGGGCGCGCGCAGCCACTGCTGGAGCATGCGGGCGTGTGCCTGGACCCGGTTGGCCAACAGGTCACCTGGCATGGCAACCCGGTGGTGGTGACGCCGATGGAGTACCAACTGCTCCACCAACTGTTGGCGCGCCCCGGCAACGTGGTGACCCGCGAGCGCCTGTCCCGCGCCTTGTATGGCTGGCAGGAAAAAGTCGAGAGCAACACCCTGGAAGTGCTGATCCATAACCTGCGCAAAAAACTTTCGACCGAGTTGATCCGCACGGTGCGCGGCGTCGGGTATGTGATGGAACTCAAGCCATGACCTCGATACGCACACGCATCCTGGTGCCGGTGCTGATCCTCGTCCTGTTGGGCGATGTGCTGATCAGTTGGCTGGTGCTGCGCGACAGCCACCACGAGATCGAAGAAGTGTATGACGCCCAGCTCGCGCAAAGTGCGCGCCTGCTGCAAGGCGTGCTGGCACAGCGCGCGCCGGGTGACAACGACTGGAACCGGCTCTACCAGGCCTTCGACGCCGCCATGAGCCGCGTGGGCGAAGATGGCGCGGCGCACCCTTACGAGACCCGCCTGACGTTCCAGGTATGGCGCAGTGACGGCCAGTTGCTGGTGCGCTCGGCAGAAGCCCCGGAACTGAAGGCACCACCCGCGACCCTCGGTTCCCACGACTTGGTGGAGAACGGTCATGACTGGTGCGCCTTCCTGCTCAAGGATCCGCAGCAAGGGCTGCTGATCTGGGTGGGCGAGCGGGATGACATCCGCCAGGACCTGATCCAGCGCATCGTCGGCCATACGCTGTGGCCCAGTGTGATTGGCGTGCCGCTGTTGGCCGCCTTGATCTGGCTGACCATCGGTTGGGGGTTGCAGCCGTTACGCGCAATGGCCCACACCATCCGTGGACGCAATACCGAAACCCTCAAGCCGCTCAACCTGCGCCCCCTGCCCCACGACCTGGAGCCCATGCAGACCGCGCTCAATCGCCTGTTGCAACAGATCGACAACCTGCTGGCGCGGGAGCGCCGTTTTATCGCCGATGCGGCCCACGAATTGCGCACGCCCCTGGCGATCCTGCGGATCCATGCGCAAAACGCCCAGTTGGCCAGCACCCCACAACAACGGGAGGAAGCCCTGGAGTTCCTGGTCAGCGCCGTCGACCGCGCCACACGCATTGCCAGCCAGTTGCTGACCATGGCGCGTATCGAGCCGCGCCTGGCCAACCCCGATCGATGCGATGTGGAACTGACCGCGCTGGTGCGTGAGGAACTGGCCGAACTGACGCCCCTGGCGCTGGCAAAAGGTATCGAGTTGATCCTCGACAGCGACCACCACTGCCTGGTCAAGACCGACCCCGTCGCCCTGGCGATCGCCCTACAGAATCTGGTGACCAATGCGCTGAACTTCGCCCCACCCGGCAGCGAGGTCCGCGTGCAGGTGCAGCCGCAGGCGTCGGGGGCGGTGTACATCAGTGTCGAGGACGCCGGCCCGGGTATCGACGAAGGTCAATATGCGCGCCTGTTCGAGCGGTTCTACAGCCAGGGGCATGCCAATGGCGCCGGGCTGGGCCTGGCGATTGTGCAGATGATCGTCAGCAAGATCGGCAGCACCTTGCAGCTGTACAACCTGCCCCAGGGCGGGCTGTGCGCTGAACTGCGGATCAACGAGGGCGCGCCGCTTCCTAAAGGTTGAGCAGCCCGCGGGGCGGTTTTGACGTTTTTTTCATGTTTGCCCGCATAAGATCCCGCACCTCGTTGGGGAGTAGCCTGCTTGCGAGTCTTTCGCAAGCGTTCGTATCAACATTCTCGGCAACCTGCCGTGGTACGAACACCTTTTGGTTGGTGAGACCAGCGACACATCCATGCCTAAAGTCGGGCGTGTGGTTGTGTCGTTGACTCATAGCCCGACTGGAAGAGCGCCCGTGAATCCTGTTTCCCTCATTCTCCTGGCCCTGGCCATGTCCACCGACGCCTTTGCCGCCGCGATCGGCAAAGGCTCCAGCCTGCACAAACCACACCTGTCGGAAGCGCTGCGTACCGGTTTGATTTTCGGCGTCATCGAAGCGATCACCCCGATTATCGGCTGGCTGATCGGCCAGGCCGCCACGCGCTGGGTGGCAGACTGGGACCACTGGATCGCCTTCACCTTGCTGGTGGTACTGGGCCTGCACATGATTTACAACGGCCTCAAGCACGAAGACGAGGCCGAAGAGAAAAGCGCCCAGCACTCCTTCCTGGTCCTTGCCGTCACCGCATTTGCCACCAGCATCGATGCCCTCGCGGTGGGCGTCGGCCTGGCGTTTGTCGATGTGAACATCTGGGTGGCCGCTGCCGCCATCGGCCTGGCGACCATGACCATGGTCACCATTGGTGTGATGCTCGGCCGGGTCCTCGGCACGATGTTCGGCAAACGTGCAGAGATCGTGGGCGGGGTCGTGCTGATGATTGTGGGTGCAACGATTTTGTATGAGCACCTGTCGGTCTAATCCTCCATCTATCCTATAGAAAGGGACCGACTGCCCCTTTCTATAGGTGACTTATAACAACTAGCCAACACTAAAATTACACTTTGGCAATATGAGCCACTTCAAACATCTTTTTCACATTTTCACATTCATGAGTCGTTAAAGTCAGCGCCATACAGACTCTTGAATACGTGTAACTCTCTCGATGACAGCCCCTGCGTCCCACAACACCTGCGCGCGACTACCTTGTTATTTGACAGTTGGAGTACTTGCCACCGGCGCTCACTACCTAACACTTTTGTTATTGTCGTTGGCGCTACCGGCATTAATAGCGACTTTACTGGGTGGACTAATCGGCACCGCCGTAAGTTACCAAGGCAACAAACGCTGGACGTTCACAACCCCCCGCCCACCCGATACTTATCAATGGTTGCGCTTTTGCATCACGGCCCTCGCCTATAACGCGGCAAACCTGGGGCTGATGGCCTTGCTGCTGGCGCTCTGGCCCCGGCACCTATGGCTGATGCAAGGGCTGACCACCCTCGCCCTGACGTTGCTCACATACCGAATCAATCAGCACTGGAGCTTTCGCCATGAACCCATCAAGACCTGAGCGCCCTCTGCGCCCGCTGCTCAGTGTGGTTGTCTGCTGTTATAACGAAGCCAAGGTACTGCCACTCTTTCATAAACGATTAATGGCTGTGCTGGACACATTAACCATTCGCCATGAAGTGTTGTATGTAAACGACGGCAGTCGCGATGAAACACTGGCGCTGCTGGCGGGTTATTGCCGGGTACCGGGGGTTCGCTGCCTGAACCTGAGCCGCAACTTCGGCAAGGAAGCGGCGATGGTCGCCGGTATTGATTATGCCGGTGGCAATGGGTTGTTATTTATTGACGCAGACCTGCAAGACCCACCCGAACTTATTCCATTAATGGTTCATCATTGGCTGACTGGCAGCGATATTGTCAATATGCAGCGCCGCACTCGACTGTCTGATACGTCAAGCAAACGGATCAGTGCCCATCTCTACTACAAACTGATGAACTTCCTGGCCGACAAGTTTGATGTGCCTGCCGACGTCAGCGACTTCCGGCTGATTGGCCCTGCGCCCCTGGCAGCGCTGCGATGCATGCCCGAGCGCACACGGTTCATGAAGGGCCTGATCAGTTGGCTGGGGTTCAATACCGTCGAGCTGCCCTACGACCGTGAACCACGCAGCGCCGGCCTCAGCAAATGGGGGCCGCTGGCGCTGATCGACCTGGGTATCGAAGGTGTGTTGGCCCTCTCGCGCAAGCCGTTGCGCTGGTTCAGCCTGCTCAGCCTGGTGATTTTCATCGCGACCCTGGTCCTGATCATCTATCAGGTGAGCGTCAACACCTTCAGTTCCCATCACGTGATCATGGGCATCGCCGCGTTCATCGCCCTGGGCATCGCGATGATCGGCGAATACCTGGGCGCCACGTTGAGCGAGGTCAGGCAGCGTCCCATCTACCTGCTCGACAGGCTGCTCGGCGAAACCCCTGAACGCCCGGAACACACCTGCCCCACACACCCTCGCGAACAAGAAAACCGCTGATGACTATGACGACCCGTACGCTATGGCTGCTATTGATCGCCATTTTGGGCCTGCGCCTGGCAAGCCTGGGGCTCTACCCGCTGATGGACACCTCAGAGGCCCGCTATGCAGAAATGGCGCGCAAGATGCTGGTACTCGGTAACTGGGTAACCCCGCTGTTCGAGGTGGATGTGCCGTTTTGGGGCAAGCCGCCGCTGTCGTTCTGGAGCCAGGCGCTGGCCATGCAGTGGCTGGGCATCAATGAATTCGCGATTCGTGTTCCGGCGTGGCTGTTTCATGTGGCCAGTTGCCTGATCATCATTCGTTTTGCCCGTGAGCAAGCGGATGAAAAAACCGCCGTGCTGGCGGCGATTATCTTTTCCAGCTCGACCCTCGGCCTGCTGTCAGCGGGGGTGGTGCTGACTGATCCGGCACTGAGTTTCTCGGTCCTGCTGGCCACCTACGGCTTTTGGCGCGGCGTGGCACAAGGCGACCGGCGGTGGGCGCTGGCAGGATTCGCCGGCCTGGGTCTTGGCCTGTTGGCGAAGGGGCCATTGGCAGTGGTCTTGGTCGCCATTCCCGCGTTCGCCTGGACCGTTGGTTATCGCCAGTGGCGCGCTTTTTTGCGCTTGCCCTGGCTCACCGGCGTTTTGCTGATGCTGCTGATCGCCGTGCCCTGGTACCTGCTTGCCGAACAACGCACCCCCGGCTTTCTTGATTACTTCCTCGTGGGCGAGCATTGGAAGCGCTATGTCGTCAGCGATTGGGCCGGCGACTTGTACGGCAGTGCCCATGCCCGGCCAATCGGTGCTATCTGGCTGGATTTGCTGCTGGCGTTTTTCCCGTGGACCCTGCTGCTACCCGCGCTCTACATTGGCTTTCGCCGCTCGGTGCTGTCGGGACGCTACTACGCGTTCATCACCCTGTGGGCCCTGGCAACCCCGGCCTTTTTCACGTTCTCCGGCAATATCCTGTGGACTTACCTGTTGCCGGCCCTACCGGCCTGGAGCCTGTTACTGGCAGGCGCGCTCAATCAGGCGCGCTGGAGCACCGGGAAAATAGTCACTGGACTGATGCTGGCACTGCTCTTGCCTGTGTGGCTGCCGATTGCCGCAATCGATGGCCGTGCCTTTGATCGGCCCAACAACCAGCGCGACCTCGCCTACGCCTGGCAGCAACTGCAAGCCAGCGCGCCGGGAAGCCTTTACTACTGGGGCCGCCGCTCCTATTCGGGAGAGTTCTACACAAAGGGCCAGGCGCGCCAGATCGACGACTTGAGCAGCCTGCCCGATGACCGGACGTTCTACATCGCCCGCCGCGAACGTGACCTCAAGCGCGGTCTCCAGGAGTTGCAGCCGTTGAACTGCGTCGAACAACTGCGGGCCAGCCAGAGTGTGTTGTTTAAGTGCGGTACAGGATCTGTAAATGCCATACAAAATGTACCAAGCAGTTAATTAGCTTGCTATCATTACTCCCCTGGACCATCACCCTCGGGTTTTTCGACATGAAACACACACCCCGCGCCGCTGGCGCCTCTCGATTCCTGTTGCTGGGCTTGGGCGTAATCATCGCCCTGCTCGGCGTGGCGTTGGCCGTCGGCGGCGCAAAACTGCTGAGCCTGGGCGGCTCCGGCTACTTCCTGATCGGCGGCGTGGCCATGGCCATTTCCGGCCTGTTGATTGCCAAGCGCAAACGAGCAGGTGCCTGGTTGTTCGCCGCATTTTTGCTTGGCACTGCCGTGTGGGCTGTGGTGGATGTAGGCCTGGTGTTCTGGCCACTGTTTTCGCGGTTGTTCATGTTCGCCGCCATTGGTCTTGCGGTGGCGCTGGCCTATCCGTTGCTGGCACCGGGCACCCGCCGTGGCGCCTTCAGCGTGGCGGGCGTGCTGGCGCTGGCATTGGCCGTGGCGGCGGGCAATATGTTTGTCGCCCACCCCAGTGTCGCGCCCAACGGTAGAGGCCCGGGCTTGACCCCCGTGGCCCCGGCAGAGGCGCAGAAGGACTGGGCGCACTACGGCAACACCGAAGGCGGCAGCCGTTTTGCAGCGCTGGACCAGATCAATCGCACCAACGTCGACAAGCTTAAAGTAGCCTGGACCTATCACACCGGTGATGTGGCCATCAGCGACGGCAATGGCGCCGAAGATCAACTCACACCCTTGCAGATCGGCAACAAGGTGTTTATCTGCACGCCCCATAACAACCTGATCGCGCTGGATGCCGACACCGGCAAAGAGCTGTGGAAGAACACCATCAACGCCCAGTCGGCGGTGTGGCAGCGCTGCCGTGGCATGGCCTATTTCGATGCCACCGCACCCATCGCCCAGCCAACCCAGGCCAACAGCTCGCCGATCATTGCCGCCAGCGTGCCGGCCGGTGCGCAGTGCCAGCGGCGCCTGCTGACCAATACCATCGATGCTCGATTGATTGCAGTGGATGCCGATACCGGCGAGTTCTGCGAGGACTTTGGCAACCACGGCCAAGTGGATTTGAAAGCCGGCCTGGGCAATGTGCCGGACAGCTATTACCAGTTGTCCTCCGCGCCATTGATCGCCGGCACCACCGTAGTGGTTGGCGGGCGCGTCGCCGATAACGTCCAGACCGATATGCCGGGCGGCGTGATCCGTGGTTTTGATGTGATCAGCGGGCAGATGCGCTGGGCATTCGACCCGGGCAACCCTGAAGACAAGCAGGCCCCCGCAGCCGGCAGCACCTATGTGCGCAGCACCCCCAACAGCTGGGCGCCGATGTCCTATGACCCGCTGATGAACACGGTATTCCTGCCGATGGGCAGTTCGTCCACCGATATCTATGGTGTGGAGCGCACCCAGCTCAATCACAAGTACGGCGCCTCGGTGCTGGCACTGGACGCCTCCACCGGTGCCGAAAAGTGGGTGTACCAGACCGTCCACAATGACCTCTGGGACTTCGACTTGCCGATGCAACCGAGCCTGATCGACTTCCCCCGGGCCGACGGCAAGACCGTACCCGCCGTGGTGATCGGCACCAAGGCCGGGCAGATCTATGTACTCGATCGCGCTACCGGCAAGCCGTTGACCGAGGTACAAGAGGTGCCAGTCAAGGCTGCGGACATTCCCAATGAACCGTACTCGCCCACCCAGCCAAGGTCCGTGGGCATGCCACAGATCGGCGCGCAGACCCTGGGCGAAGCGGACATGTGGGGCGCAACCCCCTATGACCAGCTGCTGTGCCGCATCGACTTCAAGAGCATGCGCTACGACGGCCTGTACACCGCACCGGGCACCGATAAATCACTGAGCTTCCCCGGCTCCCTGGGCGGAATGAACTGGGGCAGTATCTCCACCGACCCGGTGCATGGCTTTATCTTCGTCAACGACATGCGCCTGGGCCTATGGATCCAGATGATCCCCTCGCAAAACAAGGCCCAGGCCTCCTCCGGTGGCGAGGCGTTGAACACCGGCATGGGCGCGGTGCCGCTCAAGGGCACGCCTTACGCGGTGAACAAAAACCGCTTCCTGTCGGTGGCCGGCATTCCGTGCCAGGCGCCACCGTTCGGCACTCTCACCGCCATCGACATGAAGACCCAGCAGATTGCCTGGCAAGTACCGGTCGGCACCGTTGAAGACACCGGCCCGCTGGGTATACGCATGCACCTGCCGATCAAGGTTGGCCTGCCGACCCTGGGCGGCACCCTGTCGACCCAAGGCGGCCTGGTGTTTATCGCCGGCACCCAGGACTTCTATCTGCGCGCCTTCAACAGCGCCAATGGCGAAGAAGCCTGGAAAGCCCGCCTGCCCGTGGGTAGCCAGGGTGGGCCGATGACCTATGTGTCGCCAAAAACCGGCAAACAGTATGTGGTCATCACTGCGGGCGGCGCGCGCCAATCCACCGACCGTGGCGACTACGTGATCGCCTACGCCCTGCCTTGAGCCCCGCGCGGCGCTGATGCGCCGCCATTTGAATGTGGGAGCCGGGCTGCACGGCTCCCACAGGTATCGTGATTTTTCCAGGAAGACCCCGCATGTCCCCCGCGTTTAATACTCTGTCTCTGCGCCTGCTCGCCAGCCTGCTGCTGGGCGCCACGCTGCCCGCCTACGGCAGCCCCCTCACCGGCGACTGGGGTGGCCTGCGCCATCAGCTCGACGAGCAAGGCATCAAGTTCACCGGCGACTACAGCGGCGAAACCGCCTATAACGCCAATGGCGGCCAGCATCGTTCGGCGCGCTACTCGCAAAACATCAAGCTTGGCGTGCAACTGGACCTGGGCAAATTGTATGGCCTGCACAACGGCGACAAGATCCAACTGACGATCAACGACCGGCGTGGCAACAGCGCCTCCGAAGACCTGGTGGGCAACCGCCTGCCGATCCAGGAAAACTACGGCGGGCTCTACACCCGTCTGACCGAACTGAGTTATGAGCGCACCCTGTTCACGCCGGCCCTGAACCTCAAGCTCGGCTACATGGCCATGGGCAACGACCTGGGCGGCCTCGACAGCGGGATCCTGTGCAACTTCATGAACGCCGGTTTCTGCGGGCACCCCCTGAACATGTCCGGCGGCAGCGGTTGGACCAACTACCCCAACGCTCACCTGGGCGCACGGGTGAAGTATGACTTCTCGCCGGCCTGGCAATTACGCGTGGCGGCGTTCAATGTCGACCCGCAAAGCAACGGCAACTCCAGCCGCGCCTGGCACCTGGGGCCCAAGCACACGACCGGCACCGTGGTGCCCATCGAGCTGGTCTACAAGCACGCCAGCGATCTGCCCGGCGAATACAAGCTTGGCTACTACTACGACAGCTCCAACGTGCAGCGCATCGGCAGCGCCAAGTACGTCAGCGGGCGCGGCGGCCATTATCTGCTGGTCGACCAGGCCCTGTGGAACTCCCAGGCCTCAGAGGGCCGGACCTTGCATGCGTTCGGCCAATACTCGGCCGCCAGCAAGGCGGCCTCGCCGTTCACTCGCTGGTATGGCGCCGGCCTGGTGCTGTACAAGCCGTTCGCCAGCCGACCATGGGACACCGTAGCCCTGGGGTACGGCCGCGCCGTACCCAACCCCCGCAGCCGCGATGTACTGCAACAGGCCGCCCAAGCCCAAGACAGTGCCTTGCCAAACCTTGACAGTGCCGAACAGTTGCTCGAACTGAGCTACGGCTACCAGGCCACGCCCTGGCTGACCCTGCGCCCGGATGTGCAATACATCATTGAGCCAGGGGCGTTCGCCGCAAAGAAGATCGACAATGCGCTGATACTGGGGCTGCAGGTGAAGGCGACGTTCTGAAGTGCTGACTTCCAGGCAGTCGGATTTGACCTTCGTCGCGTCCGGGCTTTCGGTGGCGGCACTCAGTCAAAAATGAGTGCCTGGTTTCGGTTACCCTGCACGGCGCGCACAGCCCCCCGTGACAAGGACACCCCGTGACCCGAGAACAACTTGAGCAGAACCAGATCCCCGTCTACCTTGTCGCCGTCATCGGCGCCGTGCTCGGTGGCCTGCTCGCCCCGCAGGCCGCAGCGGGGCTTGGCGCCCTGGTAACCCCGGCAATCGCCGTGCTGATGTACGCCATGTTCCTGCAGATCCCGTTTCTGCAACTGCGCCAGGGGCTGGCCAATAAACGCTTTATGGCGGCGCTGCTGATCGCCAACTTCGTGTTGATCCCGCTGCTGGTCTGGGGCTTGACCCGTGGTTTGAACGAGCGCCCGGCCATCCTGATCGGCGCGTTGCTGGTGCTGCTGACGCCGTGCATCGACTACGTGGTGGTGTTTACCCACATTGGCAAAGGCGACGCGCGGCTGACGCTGGCCGCCACCCCGGTGTTGCTGTTGCTGCAACTGGCCCTGCTGCCGTTGTACCTGGCGCTGATACCTTCCGGTGACGCCGCGGTGGCGATTTCTATCGGCCCGTTTGTCGAGGCCTTTTTGCTGCTGATCGTGGCACCACTGCTGCTGGCGGTGCTGACCTGCGCGGGCGCCCGGCACTCGCGCCTGCTCGAGCGCTGGAACGATGGCTGGGCATGGATGCCGGTGCCGGCCATGGCGGCGGTGCTGATCGTGGTGATTGGCTCGCAGATCGCGTTTGTCGCGCAGCAGATCGAGCAGTTGTTGCCGGTGGTGCCGGTTTACTTAGGCTTTATGCTGTTGGCGCCAGTGGTCGGGGCACTCACGGCGTGGGCCTTTCGCTTGCCGGCAAGCACCGCGCGCGCGGTCACGTTCAGCAGCGCGACCCGCAACTCACTGGTGGTCTTGCCGCTGGCGCTGGCCCTGCCGGAAGATATCCGCGCCCTGGCCGCCGCCGCCGTCATCACCCAGACCTTGATCGAGTTGGTGTTCGAGCTGGTCTATATCCGGGTGATCCCGGCCCTGGTCTGGCGCAGCCGCTAGGGTTGCGCCCGTGTCGCGTGCCAGCACACCAGCGAGCCCGCGGTCACCAGCACCGCACCCTGCCAGAACTGCGGGGTGAGGTGAGCGCCCAGCCATAGCGCTGCAAAGGCCGACGACAGCACCGGCGCGCCATAGGACGCGGTCGCCAGCAAGGTCAGGTTGCCGCGCAGGATACCGATATTCCACAGCGCATAGCCGCCCGCCATGGCGATGCCCGTGGCGAGCAATTCCAGGCTGCTCCCCAAGGTAAAAGCCGGCAGCACTTGGGCACTGAAGGCGAATTTTGCCCATAGCAGCGCCGCCGTCAGGATGAAAAACAACACCACCAGGTTCTGCCCGCCGGCGTAGCGCCGCGTGACGTTGCAATACAAGGCAAAGGTGATCGCACAGCCCAGGGCCAGGCTGTAGCTCAGGGGGTTGGATTGCACATTGGCGACGATGGTTGCCAATGCCAGGCCATCGCCACTGACCACCCACAGGATGCCAAACAGCGCCAGCGCCGAGCCTGGCACGATAATCCAGCGCGCTCGCTGGCCATTCATGACGATTGCCAACAACACCGTCAGACACGGCCAGAGGTAGTTCACCACCCCCAGCTCAATCGCCTGGTTGCGGTTGCTGGCAAAACCCAGGGCCAGGGACAGGCAGACCTCGTAGGCCACGAACAACCCGCTGCCCATGATCAGGTAGCGCCAGGACGTGGCGCGCAGGCGCGGCCGTCCCAGCCAGGCCAGCAGCAGTATCGCGCCTACCGTGTAGATCAGCGCCGCGCCCCCCAAGGGCCCGAACAGTTCACTGACACTGCGGATCAAACCGGCGGCGGTGCTCCATAAAACAATCGCGACCAAACCACACACCGTCGCGGCCCGCTCCCCCCTGATCTGCATGGATGCCTCTCTGAGAATGTCCACAGCCACAGCACCTGCGGCACAAAGGCCGCAACGGTACACGCTGGGGTATTGCTTGTCTCCTTGTGGGAACCACAACCAAGCAATCTCATTGAGAGCAGAAATCATGACCACGCCACACATCAACTGTAGGAGCTGGCTTGCCTGCGATGGCGGTGGGTCAGCCGCCACATCCTTACTTGACCTACCGCCATCGCGGGCAAGCCCGCTCCCACAGTGGGAACTCAGCGAGTAGAAAATTGTGGCCATAGCACAATTCAAATGTAGGAGCGGGCTTGCCCGCGATGGTGGTGGGTCAGCCGCCAAAAATAGTGACTGAACAGCCGCCATCGCGGGCAAGCCCGCTCCCACAGTGGGAACTCAGCGAGTAGAAAATTGTGGCCATACCACAATTCAAATGTAGGAGCGGGCTTGCCTGCGATGGTGGTGGGTCAGCCGCCAAAAATAGTGACTGAACAGCCGCCATCGCGAGCAAGCCCGCTCCCACAGGGGGATCACTTCAAGGCAAGGCTGTTTGGTTGGTTGCAGTTCGCGCAACAGTGTCTTGTCATCAACGGGATTGATAGCACCCTAACGAAAGCCCCATGCTAGAGGGCTTGGCTGGCGCTTATATCATTCCGAATGATAGTTACCTTTGTTTCATTCGATTCGTGAGATAGCACACTGCCGAGCATGATCCGCCCATCTCAAATACATTGGCGGATGCACCTCATGGAACAGTCACTCAAACATTTGCGCTATCCCCTGGCCCTTTTGGCCGTGCTGGTGATGAGCGCATGCGGCAAGGCCCCCGAGCAAGCGGCCGCCATGCCCGCCAGCAAAGTCAGCGTTGCCAAGGTCCTGGAACAACCGGTCAATGAATGGGACGAGTTCACCGGCCGCCTCGAAGCCCCGGAAACCGTACAGATCCGCCCGCGTGTATCAGGCCAGATCGACCAGGTCGCCTTCACCGAAGGCGCGCTGGTAAAAAAAGGCGACCTGCTGTTCCAGATCGACCCGCGTCCATTCCAGGCTGAAGTGCGCCGCCTGGAAGCCCAGCTTCAACAGACCAAAGCCGCTGCTTCGCGCAGTGACAATGAAGCCCAGCGTGGCGAGCGCCTGCGCCAGAGCAATGCGATTTCTGCCGAGTTGGCCGACTCGCGTACCACCGCCGCCCAGGAAGCCCGTGCTGCCGTGGCCGGAATCCAGGCGCAACTGGACCTGGCCCGCCTGAACCTGAGTTTCACCCGTGTCACCTCGCCCATCAGTGGCCGTGTCAGCCGCGCCGCGATCACCGCCGGCAACCTGGTCACCGCCGATGTCACCGAGCTGACTAGCGTGGTCTCCACCGACAAGGTCTACGCCTACTTCGACGCTGACGAACGCGTGTACCTCAAGTACACCGAGCTGGCGCGCCAAGGCCGTCGCGGCGCCACCACCCCGGTGTACCTGGGCCTGTCCAATGAAGACGGCAACCCGCACCTGGGCCAGATGAACTTTGTCGACAACCAGGTCAACCCCGCCACCGGCACCATCCGTGGGCGCGCGGTGTTCGACAACAGCGACGGGCGTTTCACCCCTGGCCTGTATGCGCGCCTCAAGTTGGTCGGCAGCGGCACCTACTCCGCCGTGCTGATCACCGACGAAGCCGTGGGCACTGACCTTGGCAAGAAGTTTGTGCTGGTGATGGACGCCGACAACAAGTCCGCCTACCGCGCCGTGGAACTGGGGCCGAAGATCGAAGGCTTGCGCATCGTGCGCAGCGGCCTGAGCAAGGACGACACCATCATCGTCAAGGGCTTGCAGCGGGTGCGCCCGGGTTCGCCGGTTGCCCCAGAAACCATCCCGATGGCCAGCCAGGCAACCCTCGCCGCCCTGGCCCAACAACGACAAGCGCTTGAAGCCAGCAACCTGGAGCAAGTGGCGCCGGATAAAACCGCGCCCAAGCTCGCCAGTGTCGCGACTCCACGCGGTTAAGGGACTACACACCAGATGAATTTTTCCAAGTTCTTCATATCGCGGCCGATCTTCGCAGCGGTGCTATCGCTGCTGATCCTGATCGCCGGCGCAATCTCGCTGTTCCAACTGCCGATCAGCGAATACCCGGAAGTGGTACCGCCGACCGTGGTGGTGCGCGCCAACTTCCCCGGCGCCAACCCCAAGGTCATCGGTGAAACCGTGGCCTCGCCGCTGGAACAGGCGATCACCGGCGTCGAGAACATGCTCTATATGTCCTCGCAGTCGACCGCCGACGGCAAGCTCACCCTGACCATCACCTTCGCCCTGGGCACCGACCTGGATAACGCGCAGGTGCAGGTGCAAAACCGTGTGACGCGCACTCAGCCCAAACTGCCTGAGGAAGTGACACGCATTGGTATCACCGTGGACAAGGCCTCCCCCGACCTGACCATGGTCGTGCACTTGACCTCCCCGGACCAACGCTACGACATGCTGTACCTGTCCAACTACGCGATCCTCAATATCAAGGATGAGTTGGCGCGGCTGGGCGGTGTGGGTGATGTGCAGCTGTTCGGCATGGGCGATTACTCGCTGCGGGTGTGGCTGGATCCGAACAAGACCGCCTCGCGCAACCTGACCGCCACCGATGTGGTAACCGCGATTCGCGAACAGAACCGCCAGGTGGCCGCCGGTGCCCTGGGCGCGCAACCTGCGCCCAACGACACCAGCTTCCAGTTGTCGGTCAATACCCAGGGCCGCCTGGTCACCGAGGAAGAGTTCGAAAACATCGTGATTCGCGCCGGCGACAACGGTGAGATCACGCGCCTCAAGGACATCGCCCGCGTTGAGCTGGGCTCCAGCCAATATGCCCTGCGCTCGCTGATCGACAATCAGCCGGCGGTGGCGATTCCGATCTTCCAGCGCCCGGGCTCCAATGCCATCGACATCTCCAATGATGTGCGCAGCAAAATGGCCGAGCTGAAAAAGAGCTTCCCCGAAGGCATGGATTACCGCATCGCCTACGACCCGACCGTGTTTGTGCGCGGCTCGATCGAGGCGGTGGTGCACACCTTGTTCGAGGCGTTGATCCTGGTAGTGCTGGTGGTGATCCTGTTCCTGCAGACCTGGCGTGCGTCGATCATCCCCCTGGTCGCAGTGCCGGTGTCGCTGATCGGCACCTTTGCGGTGATGCACTTGTTCGGCTTTTCCCTCAATGCGCTGTCGCTGTTCGGCCTGGTGTTGGCCATCGGGATCGTGGTGGACGACGCCATCGTGGTGGTGGAGAACGTCGAACGTAATATCGAGCTGGGCCTGGAGCCCTTCCCGGCCACGGAAAAAGCCATGAGCGAAGTGACCGGGCCGATCATTGCCACGGCGCTGGTGCTGTGTGCGGTGTTTATCCCGGCCGCCTTTATCAGCGGCTTGACCGGGCAGTTCTATAAGCAGTTTGCCTTGACCATCGCCATCTCGACCGTGATCTCGGCATTCAACTCCCTGACCCTGTCGCCGGCCCTTGCCGCAGTCTTGCTGCGCAGCCATGACGCGCCAAAAGACCGGTTCTCCAGGTTCCTCGACAAGCTCTTCGGTGGCTGGCTGTTCCGCCCGTTCAACCGCTTCTTTGAAAAGGCCAGCCATGGCTACGTCGGCACCGTACGCCGGGTGATCCGTGGCACCGGTATCGCGCTGTTCGTGTATGGCGGCCTGATGGTGCTGACCTTCTTCGGGTTTGCCCACACGCCCACCGGTTTCGTACCGGCCCAGGACAAGCAATACCTGGTGGCCTTCGCCCAACTGCCGGACGCCGCGAGCCTAGACCGCACCGAAAACGTGATCAAGCGCATGTCTGACATCGCCTTGAAACAGCCCGGCGTCGAAAGCGCCATCGCCTTCCCGGGCCTGTCGATCAATGGGTTCACCAACAGCCCCAACAGCGGCATCGTGTTCGTGACCTTGAAACCGTTCGGCGAGCGTAAGGACCCCAGCATGTCCGCCGGGGCGATTGCCGGGGCGCTGAACGGCAAGTACGCCGACATCCAGGAAGCCTACATGGCGATCTTCCCACCGCCGCCGGTACAGGGCCTGGGCACCATCGGTGGGTTCCGCCTGCAAGTCGAAGACCGCGGCAACCTGGGCTATGAAGAGCTGTACAAAGAAGTGCAGAACGTCATCGCCAAGAGCCACAACGTGCCGGAACTGTTTGGCCTGTTCACCAGCTACACGGTCAACGTGCCCCAGGTCGATGCTGCTATCGACCGGGAAAAGGCCAAGACCCACGGCGTGGCGATCAGCGACATCTTCGACACCCTGCAAATCTACCTGGGCTCGTTGTATGCCAACGACTTCAACCGCTTTGGCCGTACCTACCAGGTCAACGTGCAGGCTGAACAGCAGTTCCGCCTGGACCAGGACCAGATCGGCCAGTTGAAAGTGCGCAACAACAAGGGCGAGATGATCCCGCTGGCGACCTTCATCAAGGTCAGCGACACCTCGGGGCCGGACCGTGTGATGCACTACAACGGCTTTATCACCGCCGAGATCAACGGCAACGCCGCCCCCGGCTACAGCTCGGGCCAGGCGGAGGCGGCGATCGAGAAACTGCTCAAAGAAGAACTGCCCAACGGCATGACCTACGAGTGGACTGACCTGACGTATCAGCAAATCCTCTCGGGCAATACCGCGCTGTTCGTGTTCCCGCTCTGCGTACTGCTGGCGTTCCTGGTACTGGCCGCCCAATACGAAAGCTGGAGCTTGCCACTGGCGGTGATCCTGATCGTACCGATGACCCTGCTGTCGGCCATCACCGGGGTGATTCTGTCCGGTGGCGACAACAACATCTTTACCCAGATCGGCTTGATCGTACTGGTGGGCCTGGCCTGTAAGAACGCGATCCTGATCGTCGAATTCGCCAAGGATAAACAGGAAGAAGGCCTCGACCCGCTGGCTGCGGTGCTGGAAGCCTGCCGCCTGCGTCTACGGCCGATCCTGATGACCTCGTTCGCTTTCATCATGGGCGTGGTGCCCCTGGTGTTCTCCAGCGGCGCCGGTGCCGAGATGCGTCATGCCATGGGTGTGGCGGTGTTCTCCGGGATGATCGGGGTGACCTTCTTCGGTCTGTTGCTGACGCCGGTGTTCTACGTGTTGATCCGCCGCTATGTGGAGCGCAGCCAAGCGCGCAAAGCGGCCAAGGCCTTGCAGCTGGAGACACAGCAATGAATGTGAAAGTGTTCCTGCCGAGCCTGTTGGTATTGGCGCTCGCCGCCTGCGCCGTGGGCCCGGACTATAAAACCCAGCAACTGGAGGCGGCCAACATCACGGCCGCCGCCGATGCCAAGCAATACGACCACGCCAAGTTCGAAGGTATCTGGTGGCAGCAATTCGAAGACCCGATCCTCAACCAATTGGTCAGCCAATCGTTGAGCGGCAACCGGGACCTGCGGGTCGCGTTTGCCCGCCTGCGGGCCGCCCGGGCGATTCGCGATGACGCCAGCAATGACGCGATGCCGACCATCACCAGCCGCGCCAGCAGCGACTTGGCCAAGGGCCAGATCCCTGGCCAGACCACACGCCGGGTCAATAGCGAGCGCTATGACCTGGGCCTGGATATGGCCTGGGAATTGGACCTGTTTGGCCGCATCCAGCGCAATCTTGAAGCCAGCGACGCCGACCAGCAAGCCGCCGAAGCCGACCTCTACCAACTGCAAGTCAGCCTGATTGCCGAACTGGTAGACGCCTACGGCCAACTGCGTGGTGCGCAACTGCGGGAAAAAATCGCCCTGGCCAACCTGAAGAACCAGCAGGATTCGCGCACCATCACCGAAAGCCTGCGCGATGCCGGCGTCGGCGACCAACTGGACGTGGTACGTGCCGATGCGCGCCTGGCAGCGGTCGAAGCCAGCGTGCCGCAATTGCAGGCCGAGCAAGTGCGCGAGCGCAATCGCATCGCCACCCTCCTCGGCCAGCGCCCGGACAAACTCAGCGTGGACCTGAGCCCAGCCAACCTGCCGGCAATTGCCAAGGCCTTGCCGATTGGCGACCCGGGGCAACTGCTGCAACGGCGCCCGGACATTCTCAGTGCCGAACGCAAACTGGCAGCGGCTACCGCACGTATCGGCGTGGCCAAGGCCGACTTGTTTCCACGGGTCAGCCTCAGTGGTTTCCTTGGGTTTACCGCTGGCCGTGGCTCGCAGATCGGTTCCTCCGCCGCCAACGCCTGGGCCCTGGGCCCGAGCATCACCTGGGCCGCCTTTGACCTGGGCAGCGTACGCGCCCGCCTGCGCGGCGCCGATGCCGAAGCCGACGGCGCCCTGGCCACCTACGAGCAGCAAGTATTGCTAGCGTTGGAAGAGTCAGAGAATGCCTTCAGCGACTACGGCAAGCGCCAGCAGCGCCTGGTCTCGCTGATCCGCCAGAGCGAATCCAGCCGTGCCGCGGCCGACCTGGCCGAAATCCGCTACCGCGAAGGCACCGCCGACTTCCTCGTACTGCTCGACGCCCAGCGTGAACGCCTGCTGGCCGAAGACGCCCAAGCCCTGGCCGAAGTGGACCTGTATCGCGGCATCGTGGCGATCTACAAGGCATTGGGGGGTGGCTGGCAGCCGGAGACGGTGGTCGCCAGCGCAAAGTGATGTAAAGAGCTCCTTTGGTTGGTCGCATCCAGCCAATTTTTAGCCCCGTGGTCCATTCGGTCACGGGGCTTTTTTTGTTTGGCGCGTCCTAAAATATTGAGAGTTATTTCTGTAAGTTAAACAAGAAGTCCCTGGTAGGTAATTTCCTAGTACCGTGCAGCACTTGGCTGCAAGGTAAAAATTCTTATTATTGCTGCGCTCAAATCGAAGCTGCCAGTTCTCCCATTATCATGACTTGGCCAGCTTTTTCAGCATTTAGCAAGAATCACCCCTTCAAAAGGAGATGTACGCCCCTTAAGCTTCAAGACTTTTGAATTAAAAGACAGGCGTTCAAATAAAAATGGGCTCATTCAATTTTTTAAAAAATAAAAACGACAACTTATATTATTCATTGTCGATATTTTTGAATCTGGATGTTCAGAGAAGCTTGTTTGTGCTCTACCTATTGCAACTTGGAATCACACAAGGAGAAATAGGCATTCTTCAATCTTTTTTATTCTTCTCTTCTGTCGCATTGGAAATTCCATCTGGCTTACTCGCAGATCGATACGGTCGTAAATTTTCGCTTACAATAGGCTTCTTAGGATTATTTATAAGCGGCGTTGGCTTTTTACTGTTCTCTTCCTTTATTCCTTTCGCAATTATATTTTGCCTATTCGGTGCCAGTATTGCCATGAGCTCCGGTTCAGACAGGGCATTATTGTATGATAACTTACTGGCAGAAAATCGAGCTGAAGATTACCCCAAGATATTATCTCGCGCCCGTGCCATTGGTGCGGTTTCATTAGGCTTGTCCATGCTTCTTGGCGGTGTACTACAAGACACATGGTCTTGGAACTGTGTTTATATTTTTTTTGCAATATCAAAGCTTATTGGAGCGCTGACTGTAACATTAATCCCCGAAATCAAACTTCCACCTGTCTCACTGAACACCAAAAAAGAAAGGGGCATGAGCAGTAAAAATACAGAGGGTCTTTTTACTGCGCTAATTAATTTCTTCCGCTCTAAAAACGGCGCTTTTCTTATACCTTTATTTATTGGATATGCTTTATTCGAGCTTTCAACGATTCCTTTGTTTATCTATGGCCAACCTTTTTTCTCCATTCAGGGCTTAGAGGTGCCTGTCATTGCCGGCATCTATGCTGGAGTTGAAGCCATATCAGCAGCAATGTTCATGGGCGCTGGCTTTATTTGCGCCAGGTTTTCTCTCGGTGCAATTGCCTTCACTACCACCCTTGCAGTTACTTTGCTTCTTTTCATTTTATCATTGAATATTGGAACGACCATTTCAATCGCAAGCTTTCTTCTAATTATGTCGCCCCCAGCAATATATGAGACGTCATATGAAACGTATATCCATGACAATGTCGAGTCACGCATCCGAGCTTCTTGTCTCTCTGTTGCCAATCTAGTCAACTCGGTGATTATTGGTATCTCCTATACCGTTTTCGGCGGACTATTAGATGTATATGGCTTCTCATTGACTTTAATTATAGTTGCGGCAACCTGTTTTTTTGGTTTGCTGGGTGTAAGCATCACATTGCTGATAGGTGGCCGAAAAACCCGTTTAAATAACCAGAAGATTGAATCGCCCTAGATTTCCTAGAGCCTCTGCAGGCTCACTATTGAAAGCCGGCTTGGAGTTTTAACTGAGCCTAATCCGCGCCATTACGCCCTACGTAGCATCATTAAGAATCAAGCTGCGGTAATGCCCGGGATTGGAGCCCGACCATTTGCGAAAGGCCTTGTAGAACGAACTCACATCGGCGAAACCCAGGCGGCTGGCGATCTCGGCGAAGCTGATATCGGCCTCGGCCAGCCACACAACCGCCAGTTCCTTGCGCACGCTGTCCTTCAGGCCCTGGTAGGTTTGCCCTTCTTCCGCCAGGCGCCGGCGCAGGGTCGAGGCGGACATGCACAACTCCTGGGCCAGGCTTTCGGTTTCCGGCCACTGTTGGGCCGGGCGTCGGCGCAGGTCATGCTTGATGCGCATCGCCAGGCTGTCGGGGTCGCGGTATTTGACCAGGATGTTGGCCGGCGCCTGGGCCAGGAAGCGCTTGAGTTCCTCGGGGCTGCGCTTGACCGGCAGGTCGAGGCAGTCGGCAGAAAAGATCATGCGTGTACGCGTGCGATCAAAGCGCAGGTTGTCGGAGAACATCACCTGGTAGTCGTCGCAGAAGTCCGGTTGCGGGCAGCGCAATTCAATGGCCAGGATCGGGATGCGTCGCCCGGCCAGCCAGCAGGCGACGCCGTGGACGATCATCCAGTAGCAAAAATAGGTGAACGCCCGTCGCGGTTCGGGTTCGGGCTCCAGCAAGACGATTTCCGCCAGGCTTTGCTGGCGCACCAATTGCGCGGGCAGGTGCTCGAGCATCAACGACAGGAAGCCCAGGCCGGTTTCCAGGGCCTCGCCCAGGGTAGGCTGGGCCATGGACGCGCGACACAGGAACCCCAGGCTGCCGGACTTGAGCTTGCGCGGGTCCATGCCAAAAAACTCATCATCCCGACGCCGCGCCAGCAAGCGCCAGAGCCGCGCGTACGCCAGCGCCGGGACGCGGGCGGCAGGCTGCTCCAGCAAGGCAGGCTCGATCCCGACCTTGTTCAGGGCCTCCCGCGTCGCCGCACCGGGGGCGCAACTCTGCAACAGGGCTTCACGAACCAGGTGGATGGAGATTGTGTCTTTTTCCGACATGGGCCAGGGCTCAATCTTGTAGGTCGGCCATTGTAGGAGCGTGTGGGCTTGATAAGGAACACATACCCCACGCTGCAACGACTTAGGCGGCTGTTCAGGCCGTGTTCAGAAAACGTCAAGATCCGCTGTTTAGTAATGAGTATCATTATGTTACAACTTAGCACCCTAACTAATTACGTTGCGGTGCCCGATGCTCGTCCCCTTTCTCATCATGCTGCGCGAAGGCATTGAAGCCGCATTGATCGTCGGCATCATCGCCAGCTACCTGCAACAGACCGGCCGTGGCCAATGGATGCCGGCGGTGTGGATCGGCGTATTTCTGGCAGCCGCCCTGGCCCTGCTGGTCGGCGGTGGGCTGGAGTTGGTCAGCGCCGAGTTCCCGCAAAAGCAGCAAGAACTGTTCGAAGGCATTGTCGGCCTGGTGGCCGTGGGCATTCTCAGTTCCATGGTGTTCTGGATGCGCAAGGTCGCGCGCTCGATCAAGCATTCCCTGCACCAATCCCTGGATCATGCCCTGGCCGGCTCACGCAACCAGGTGATTGCGCTGATTGCCATGGTGTTTTTCGCCGTAGCCCGCGAAGGCCTGGAAACGGTGTTCTTCCTGCTGGCAGTGTTCCAGCAGAGCGAAGGCCCGGCCGCGCCCATCGGCGCCCTGCTCGGCCTGGTGCTGGCGATTGTCGTGGGATTCTTGATCTACAGCGGCAGCATGCGCCTGAACCTTGGTGCGTTCTTTCGCTGGACCGGGCTGTTCATCCTGGTGGTAGCCGCCGGCATCCTCGCCAACTCGGTGCAGGCCCTGCATGAAGCCGGGGTGTGGAACCACTTGCAGACTGTACTGTTCGATTTCAGCGCGACGCTACCGATGGATGGCCCGCTAGGCTCGGTGCTGGCCGGCATGTTCGGCTATCAGGACGCGCCGACCGTCAGCACCCTGGGCGCCTACCTGATTTACCTGGTGCTGGCGCTGGTGATGTTCTTCATGCCCGCCGCGCCGGCCACCTCCTCTTCCGTTTCCAGCCAGTAAGGTCGTCCCTTGCCAAACCAAGCCCCTGCCTCGCCACCCCGCGCCTTGCGTTGGGCGGTCGCCGGTTCGGTGATCGTGATGATCGCCGCCGCCGGCCTGTTCTACTACGCCGCGCAATTGGCCGCAGCCAAGCGTCAGGTCAATCACAACGAAATCGCCGTGATCATCCACGCCCACGCCTGCGAACCCAACGCCCTGACCGTACCGGCGGGCCGTGCGAGTTTTCGCATCATCAACCGTTCGGATCGCGCGGTGGAGTGGGAAATCCTCGACGGCGTGCTGGTGGTCGAAGAGCGCGAAAACATTGCGCCGGGCTTGAGCCAGGTGATCAACGCCAACCTGCTGCCGGGCGACTACGCCATCACCTGCGGCCTGTTGAGCAACCCGCGCGGCACCCTGCACGTAACGCCGACCGCCGAGTCCGACGCCCAGGCCAAAGCCAAGCCGTCGATGGTGGCCTTTGTCGGCCCGCTGTCGGAGTTTCGCGTGTATCTGAACACCCAGGGTGGCGCCTTGATCAAGACCGTCAGCGCCCTCCAACATGCGATTGCCGCCGGCGACCTGAGCCAAGCCCAGGCCCTGTACCTGCCGGCTCGCGAGGCTTACCAACGACTGGCCCCGGCCGCCCAGCGCCTGGCCGAGTTGGACAACGCGATCAATGCCCGCGCCGATTACTTCGAAAAACGCGAACAGGACCCGGCCTTCAGCGGCTTCCATCGCCTGGAGTACGGCCTGTTCGCGCAACACAGCCTCGACGGCCTGGCACCGATTGCCCAGCGCCTGCTGGCCGATGTCACCACCCTCAAGCAACAGCTGCTCGCGCAGTCGCTGCCGCCCGAGCAACTGGTGAGCATCCTGGTGCGCAACCTCAACAGCCTGGCCGACGTGCGCGCCGCCAGTGGCGAAGAGGAGCGCTACAGCCACCTCGACCTCAATGGCTTTGCCGCCAACCTTACGGTGACGCGCAAAGTGGTGGACCTGATGCGGCCGCTGCTGGGCAAGTCCGCCGCCGACCTGTTGCCGGGGATCGATAGCGCGATCAACGCTTTCGCCGCGCAACTCGACGGCCTACAGGTCGATGGCCACTACCCCACCTATGACAGCGTTACCGCCGATCAGCGCCAGCAGATCGCCGACAAGGCCAAGGCTCTGGCCGCCGCACTCGATGGAATCGACCCAGCCCTTGGCCTCTCCGGCCTTAAGTGAAGACGACCAAATAGATGAGTGATTCAGAACAGTTCAACGCCCAGCGCCGCCGTGTGTTGCTGGGCATGGCCGCCACCGGCGCGGCAATTGCCGGCAGCAGCCTCAGTTGCCCGGCGATGGCGGCCGGCGCGGCCCAGGTCACCGCTGCCCCCAGCAGCGAAAAAACCCAGGACCACCATGCCTTCCACGGCAAGCACCAGAGCGGTATCGTCACCCCGCGCCCGGCCTGCGGCATGCTGGTGGCGTTCGATGTATTGGCCAGCGACCGCGAGGACCTGGAGCGGCTGTTTCGCACGCTCAACGAGCGCATCAGCTTTTTGATGACCGGTGGCAGCGTGCCGCAAGTCGACCCGAAACTGCCGCCCACCGACTCCGGGATCCTCGGCCCGGTGGTCACCCCGGATAACCTGACGATTACCGTGTCGGTGGGCGCGTCGTTGTTCGACGAGCGTTTCGGCCTGGCCGACGCCAAGCCCAAGCGCCTGACCCGCATGGTCGGCTTCCCCAACGATGCCCTGGAACCGGCGCAGTGCCACGGCGACCTGAGCCTGCAGTTGAGTTCCAACACCCCCGATACCAATATCCACGCCCTGCGCGATATCGTGAAAAACCTGCCGGACCTGCTGCTGGTGCGCTGGAAACAGGAAGGCAGCGTACCGCCCCAGGCCCCTGCCCGCGCCGGGCAGCCGGCACAGAGTGCGCGCAACTTCCTGGGCTTTCGCGATGGCTCGGCCAACCCGGACTCCAACGACGCCAAGGCCATGGACCAACTGGTCTGGGTCCAGCCCGGCAGTGACGAGCCCGCCTGGGCCGCCCATGGCAGCTACCAGGCGGTGCGGATCATCCGCAACTTCGTCGAGCGCTGGGACCGCACGCCCTTGCAGGAACAGCAGAGCATCATCGGCCGGATCAAGACCAGCGGCGCGCCCATGGACGGTCACAGCGAAGCCCAGGTGCCCGACTACAGCAAGGACCCAGAAGGCAAACTGACCAAGCTCGATGCGCATATCCGCCTGGCCAACCCGCGCACAGCGTCGACCCAGGCCAACCTGATCCTGCGCCGGCCGTTCAACTACTCCAATGGCGTCAACAAGAACGGCCAGCTGGACATGGGCCTGTTGTTTATCTGCTACCAGGCAGACCTGGAGAAAGGCTTCATTACCGTGCAAACCCGGCTCAATGGCGAGCCTCTGGAGGAGTACCTCAAGCCGGTGGGCGGCGGCTACTTCTTCACGCTGCCGGGGGTCACCGGGCCCAAGGACTTTATCGGCCGCACCTTGCTGCACACCACTGCCAACACCTAACCCCCTCCCCACAGCGGAAACCGTCCCATGAAAAAGTCGTCTCTTGCGTTGTTGTTGACCCTTTCTCCGCTCGCAGCCTTTGCCGCGACGGCGCCCCTGGACCTGGTGGGCCCGGTGTCGGACTACAAGATTTATGTCACCGACAAGATCGATGAACTGGTGACCCAGACCCAGGCCTTTACCGACGCGGTGAAAAAAGGCGACCTGGCCACCGCGAAAAAACTCTATGCGCCGACCCGTGTGCACTATGAGTCCATCGAGCCGATCGCCGAGCTGTTCAGCGACCTCGATGCCTCGATCGACTCACGGGTCGACGATCACGAAAAAGGCGTGAAGGCCGAGGATTTCACCGGTTTCCACCGTATTGAATACAGCCTGTTCGCCGAGAACAGCACCCAGGGCCTGGGCGCCCTTGCCGATGGCTTGAACAAGGACGTCAAAGACCTGCAAACCCGCGTTGCCGGCCTGACTTTCCCGCCGGAAAAAGTCGTCGGCGGCGCTGCCGCGTTGCTCGAAGAAGTGGCCGCCACCAAGATCTCCGGCGAAGAGGACCGCTACAGCCACACCGACCTGTATGACTTCCAGGGCAACATTGACGGGGCGAAGAAGATCGTCGACCTGTTCCGTGGGCAGATCGAACAGCAGGACAAGGCGTTTTTGGCCAAGGTCGACAAGAACTTCGCCACGGTGGACACCATCCTGGCCAAATACAAGACGGCCGATGGCGGTTTTGAAACCTATGACAAGGTCAAGGAAAACGACCGCAAGGCCCTGGTCGGCCCGGTCAATACCCTGGCCGAAGACCTGTCGACCCTGCGGGGCAAGCTGGGGTTGAACTGATACCTCGACGGTAGCGGCTCTGAGCCTGACACACCGCCATCGCGGGCAAGCCCGCTCCCACAGGGGGTCTCAGCGAGCAGAAAATATTCGCCACACCGCCAATCAAATGTGGGAGCTGGCTTGCCTGCGATGGCGGTGTGTCAGTCACCGGAAACAGTGGCTGAACCACCGCGATCGCGAGCAAGCCCGCTCCCACAGGGGATGTTCGTCGGGGCTGAAACTTGGGCCACACCACAAATCAAAGGTGGGAGCTGGCTTGCCTGCGATGGCGGAGTGTCAGTCACCGAAGAGGGTGACTGAACCACCGCCACCACAAGCATCCCACTCCCAAAGCTGTAGATCCCTATCATCTAGGTTAATCGCGCTGTGCGTTTAACCGTCTTACCTATAACGTTCCATTGATCCCACTCACGGAAGATTCCCCATGCCCGATTCAGCCACTAGCATTGATGCCGCCTTGCCCACCTCTGTGTCGTTCAACCTGCGTCCCCTGCTGATCGCCAACATGGCCTGCACCATGGCGATGATGGCGTTTGTCTCGCTGATTGGCCCCATCGCCCGGGTGCTGGGGCTGGCGACGTGGCAGGCGGGGGCGGCGGTGACGGTGTCCGGGGTGATCTGGATGTTGCTGGCGCGGCCTTGGGGCCAGGCCAGTGATCGCCTGGGGCGCCGGCGCGTCCTGTTGCTGGGCACCGGGGGCTTCACCCTGGCGTACTGGGCGCTGTGCGTGTTTATCGACGCTTCCCTGCAATTACTGCCCTCGGCCATGCTGGCGTTTATCGGGCTGGTGCTCGGGCGCGGGTTGATCGGGGTGTTCTACGCCGCAATCCCGGTGGGCGGCTATGCGTTGATCGCCGACAATATCGAGCCGGCCCACCGCGCCAAGGCCATGGCCTCGCTGGGGGCGGCCAACGCCTGCGGCCTGGTGCTAGGGCCGGCGGTTGCCGCGCTGCTGGCCCGCTACAGCCTGAGCCTGCCGTTCTATGCCATGGCGCTGTTGCCGATGCTCGGCTTCCTGGTGTTGCTGGTGAAACTGCCGCGCCAGGAACTGCACCTCAAGCAACCACCCAAGGCCGTCAACCTCTCTGACCCACGCCTGCGCCGGCCCCTGGTGGTGGCCTTTGCCGCCATGCTCTGTGTGTCTATCGCCCAGATTACCGTGGGCTTTTTCGCCCTCGACCGCCTGAAAATGAACCCGGCCGATGCCGCACAAACCGCCGGGATTGCCCTGACGATGGTCGGCCTGGCCTTGATCTGCTCGCAATTGCTGGTGCGCAAGCTCGAATGGCCGCCATTGCGGATGATCCGCGTCGGCGCCACTGTTTCCGCCCTGGGCTTTGCCGGCAGTATGTTCGCCGATACCGCGTGGATCCTCTGGCTGTGTTTCTTCGTCTCGGCGGCCGGCATGGGCTGGATCTTCCCATCGTTCGCCGCACTGGCGGCCAACGCAGTGGAAGCCTCGGAACAAGGCGCTACTGCCGGGTCGGTGGGTGCCGCACAAGGCTTGGGCGTGGTGGTCGGGCCCCTGGCCGGGACCCTGATCTATGCCGTCGAGCCGCGGCTACCGTACCTGGTGGCCGCTGCCCTGCTGCTGCTCATAGCAATCTGGCCGGCACCGCGCCACTAGAGAATCCGATACAACAACCGCTCGACCCGTACCCGGCTGACCCGGCGCAAAAACTTGCCGACAGCCTCGGGGTAATCCACCAGCGTCTGCAACTGCTGGTAGCCCTGGATCCGCGTGGTGTGCTGGAAAATCTGCGCAAGCTCGCCACGCCGTGGTGCCAGCCACTGGCCCTGGGGATCGTCGATCAGCAAGGCGTTTTCCAGGTCCAGGCGGAAGGCCCGGGGGTTGAGGTTGTTGCCGGTGAGCAAGGTATAGCGTTCGTCGACCCACATGCCCTTGAGGTGATAGGTGTTTTCCCCGTCGCGCCACAGATGCAGGTTGAGCTGGCCGCTGTCGATCATGCGCTGGTGGCGCTTGGCAAAGCGGCGCAGGCTGATCTCGTAGAGATACGGCAGCGCGGCGATGATCCTGAAGGGTTCGCTGGGCGGGATGTAGAAGTCGTTGGCGGTCTTGTCGCCGACGATGATGTCGATCTTCACCCCCCGGGCCAGCGCGCGGTTGATTTCCCGGGTGACTGGCAGCGGCAGGTTGAAATACGGGGTGCAGATGGTCAACTGCTGCTGGGCGCTGGCGATCAGCTCGCAGATCACCCGGCTCAGCGGGTTGTTCTTGCCCACCCCCAGCAGCGGGCTGACCGACAACCCGCCAATGCCCGCCTGGCCGGCCGTGGTGTCATAGGTCGCGTGCTTGAGACGGCTGCGCAGGTCGCCGATGTCATTGCGCAGGCTGCGGGTACTGGGCAGGTTGGGCAGGTCCAGGCGGTGCACCGCCTTGGACGCCACCAGGCCGTGTTCCACCAGGTGTTGCAGGGAGTCGGCCAGGGGCTTGCTGTGGATCAGGTGATAACGGTCGAAGCGGTATTTGTCGAACTTGTGCAGGTACACATTGTTCAAGCTGGCGCCGCTGTACAGCACACTGTCGTCGATCACAAAACCCTTGAGGTGCAGCACGCCGAACAGCTCGCGGGTCTGCACCGGCACGCCGTACACCGGCACTTGCGTCGGGTGTGACTGGGTCATCGCCTGGTACCAGGCGCTGTTGCCCGGCTGCTTGCCCGCGCCGATCAGCCCGCGCTGGGCGCGCAGCCAGTCGACCATCACCACGATATCCAGCCCGGGCCGTGCGGCCTTGGCGGCATGCAGCGCGTCAAACACCTCCTGGCCCGCTTCGTCCTGTTGCAAGTACAGGGCGACGATGTAGATACGGTGCTGGGCCTGGGCGATTTTCTCCAACAGGCAGCGGCGAAACTCGGCAGCGCCAGACAGCACCTCGATCGCATCGGTGCTCAGGGGAAAACCGCGCAATTTGGGCAACAGGGAACGTTTGAATAACGACGGCATAGGGCTCGCAATGATCGAATCCGAAGAGCCCGAGAGCTTACACCATGGGGGTCCCCAGGTCTGCCCACGGGCCGCTGAAAATAATTGATTGACCAAGAAGAACGATCGTTCTACTGTTCGCAACATGAACGATATGACCAACAATGAAACCCGCGAGATTATCCTGGACGTCACCGAAAAGTTGATCTACCGGCATGGCATTGCAGCCACCGGCATGGATCTGCTGGTGAAAACCGCCGGTGTCTCCAGGAAGAGTATCTACCGCTACTTTGCCAATAAGGACGAACTGGTGATCGCCGCCCTGCAGCGGCGCGACGCGCGTTGGCTGCTGTGGCTGCGCAGCGAGGTCGAGCAATACGCCGGCAGCGGCGCCCGTTTGCTCGGCGTGTTCAGCGCCCTCAAGGCCTGGTTCGGCTCTGCGGACTTTCGCGGTTGCGCCTTTATCAATACCAGCGGCGAGACCGGCAACCCGCAAGACCCGGTTCGCTTACTGGCCAAGGCGCACAAACAGAAACTGTTCGAGTACCTGCTTGAACTGTGCAAGGCCCATGGCACGCCGGCCCCGGAGAAGCAGGCCGCGCAACTGCTGATCCTGGTCGATGGCGCCATTACCATCGCCCTGATCATGGGCGATGTCACCGCCGCTGATAATGCGCAATGCATGGCGCAGGACTTATTGGCACTTTGAAAGTTGTCTGGGTTTAACAACTAACGATCCAAAGGAGCAGTCAAATGACCGCCAATGTACACGTGCGTCCGCCCTTACCGCCCTTTACCGAGCAATCGGCCATTGAAAAGATCCGTCTCGCCGAAGACGGCTGGAACTCCCGCGATCCGCAGCGCGTGTCGCTGGCCTACACCCTGGACACAAGGTGGCGCAATCGCGCCGAGTTCGCCCATAACCGCGAGCAGGCCAAGGATTTTCTCACCCGCAAATGGGCCAGGGAACTGGACTACCGCTTGATCAAGGAGCTATGGGCGTTTACCGGCAACCGCATCGCGGTGCGTTATGCCTATGAATGGCACGACGATTCCGGTAACTGGTTCCGCTCCTACGGCAACGAGAATTGGGAGTTTGACCAGGACGGCCTGATGTCCAATCGGCATGCGTGCATCAATGACATGCCGATCAAGGAAAGCGAACGCAAATTCCACTGGCCCCTGGGACGGCGCCCGGATGATCATCCGGGGCTGTCCGAACTGGGGCTGTAGGAGCCGGTCAATCCTGCTTCAAGCCCACCTGATACAACACGCCATCATCCTCATCCGTGAGTACGTACAGGAAGCCATCCGGGCCCTGGCGTACATCGCGGATGCGCGCCTTCAACTCGCCCAGCAGGCGCTCTTCGTGGACCACCTTGTCGCCGTCGAACTGCAGGCGGATCAGCTCCTGGCTGGCCAGGGCGCCGATAAACAGGTTGTGCTGCCAGGCCTTGAAGCGGTCGGCGTCGTAGAACGCCATGCCGCTGATGGCCGGTGACTTTTCCCACACATGATGGGGCCCGACCGTGCCTTCGGCAGTCTTGCCCTTGGCCTCGGGAATCGGCAGCAAGGAATAGTTGATGCCATGGGTCGCCAAGGGCCAGCCGTAGTTCTTGCCACGTTCGATGATATTGATCTCATCACCGCCGCGTGGGCCATGTTCGTTTTCCCAAAGAGTGCCGGTCCACGGGTTCAGCGCAGCGCCCTGGGGGTTGCGCTGGCCATAGGACCAGATTTCCGGCCGCGCTCCTGGCTGGCCGACAAACGGGTTGTCATCCGGTATGCGGCCGTCGGGGTAGATCCGCACTACCTTGCCCTGCAACTTGTCCAGGTCCTGGGCCGTCGGGCGATCATTGTTCTCGCCCAGGGTCACAAACAGGTAGCCATCGCGATCAAACACCAGGCGCGAGCCAAAATGGTTGCCGGTGGAGAGCTTGGGCTCCTGGCGCAGGATCACCTGGAAGTCCTTGAGGCCGCTCAGGTCGTCGCTCAAGCGGCCACGCCCTACCGCCGTGCCGGCCGTACCGCCCTTGCCACCCCCTTCGGCGTAGGACAGGTAGACCAAGCGGTCCTCCTTGAAATCCGGTGACAACACCACATCCAGCAAACCGCCCTGCCCCTTGGCCCAGACTTGCGGCACGCCACTCAGCGGCGCGGACAATTTGCCATCACTGCCCACAAAACGCAGCGCGCCCGGCCGTTCGGTGACCAAAAAGCCCTGTTTGTCGGGTAAAAACGCCACCGCCCATGGGTGGTCCAGGCCTTTGACAATCGGGGTCGCGGTGATGCTGCCTTGCTCGCTGGGGAACTGCCGGGTCTCGGCGGCCAACGCGGGCAACGCGCTTGCCAGGGCGCTGGCGCAGCAGGTCGCTAAAAGAGTTGTGCGTAGAAACATACCGTGGGGTTCCTTGCGTTCAGGGCCGGCGATTGCCATTGGCATCTTGCGTCGGGGCTGAAGGTTGGGTGGCGGGACGTGCAGGTGCTGCATCACGTTGCGGATAGCGGTTGCCGATACCGCCATTTTCCAGGGTCGGCGGCCGAGGCACCGGCGCGGTGTAGGTACCGCGGGTGGCGGGCGTATTGGGCTGGGTGCCCTGCATGCTGTTGGGATTGGCCCGTTTGATCGGGCTGTTATACGGGTTGTTGTTGCCGGGCAGGTTCTGCGCCTGCACCCCGCCACTCAAGGCAAGGCCCAGGGCCAGCACTACAAGGCTGCGCGTACGGCTGTTCATGACAAAACCTCTGTAGGGTGAGGAATACCTGCATTCGATAACACGCTACGCCCTGGGTTCGGATTTGGTAACCAAATACTTTCCATGCAGGTGTAACACGGCTTTTCGAATGCCCCTACGCCAACCGGCAGCGGCTCAGCAAGAAGATAGGGCAGAAACTGGGGACCCAGCCGCCTGAGTAGCCCCTGCCAGTGGCAAGGGGCCTTACTCTCAGATCAATATGAAAATCACTGCCAAACCAGCAAAAATCGCCCACTTCTCCAGGTAATACCGGGTGCGGTTACGCTTTTTCAGCTCCTTGCCGCGCAGGCGGATCTTGTACAGGCGGGTAAAGGCGCGGTTCAAGCCGCCGGTCTTGTCCCCGGCATCATTGGGCGAGCCGGCGGCGGCCATTACATTGCGGCTGAACCAGCGATTGAACGCCGCAGCCCAACGGTATTTCATCGGTCGCTCAATATCGCAGAACAAGATGATGCGGTTTTGCTGGGTGGTGTTTTCGGCGTAGTGAATGTAAGTCTCGTCAAACATCACCGCCTCGCCGTCGCGCCAGTAATAGTTTTCACCGTCCACGTTGATATAGCAGCCTGGATCGTTGGGTGTATCCAACCCCAGGTGGTAACGGTAGGAGCCAGCATAAGGATCGCGATGGCGCACCAATTTCGAGCCTGGAGGCAGTTCGGCAAACATCGCGGCCTTGATCGAACCGATGCTTTGCACAAGCTCCGTAGTACGCGGGCACAGCTTCATGGCCGAGGGATGGCTGTCGCCGTACCACTTGAGGTAGAAACGTTTCCAGCCCGATTTGAAAAACGAGTTGAAACCCACGTCGTTGTATTGGTCCGAGCGCTTGATCTCACCGGCGCGCATCAGGTTCTGGCCCTCCTCGCGAATCTCCTGCCAGTGCTCCTGGAGCGGGCTCAGGTCGGGGAAATCGCTGGGCGAGAGATACGGGCGGCCGGGCAGTTTGGAGAATAGGTAAAGGAAGCAATTGACCGGGGCGAGGAAGGTCGAGTGGTCGCTTAATTGACGGCCCAGCTTATGTCGCACCCGGCCACGCAGATGGACATACGCGATGGAGACAACGTAGAGAGCAACAATGATGAGTTTCACGGGAATTCGTCACATGTCAGAAGAGTACAGGCTGCTCCTCCAGGCCGGGCCAGGGAGGGAAAATGCAGCACCTGAAATCACAATTCGTTAACAGCCCACGAGTGCCTTGGAGACAGTTCGGATAGTGGCCAATGGCAGTTATTTTAGCCATAGATTGTAACCAAAGGTTAACTAAGAATTGTGAAAAGGTGTCTTCCAACTGTATAGCCGCGCCACCTCGGACGCGGGGTGGCGGGTCTTGCGGGCTGCGACGCAGCCCGGCAAAGGAGCGGCGTGACTCAGCCCAGTGGCTGGTCATCCTTGCGTTCGCGCTTGGTAAAGCGGTCGTCGTCCAGGGGCGAATAGGCCACTGGCTTGCCGCGTGCCAGCACCAGATGGCGAACCAGCGCGATCAATATCCCCAGCAGCAAACCGCCCACCAGGCTCAACGCAACCACCAGGATTTTCTTCGGCTTGACCGGGCTCAGGGGCTCCTGGGCGCGCCGGTCAATGGTCACCAGTTTCAAGGCGCTCATATCGATATTCAGGCTGCGCAGGCGCGCCACTTCAGCGCGCAAGGGCTCGACATCCTGCAGGAAAATATCTTCATTGCCCCGACGCTTCATCACCTCGACCTGGCGATTGACCTCCAGCAACTGCAGTTCCTTGCCGATTTCGGCGACGCGGTTGTTGGTGAAGTCATCACTGGTACGCTGCTGCAGGGCCGTGCGCTCGGCTTCCAGGGCGTCGGTGCCGAGGAAGTACAGGGGAATCTGCTGGTTGTTGACCTCGGTGCGCATCACCTGGCTTGTGCCACTACGCCCGGCATCGGCCATGGACGACGGCGTGGTCGGGTTCTTGATGCCCATGGACTTGGCAATCGAGATGGCCTCGTTCAACTCTGCCAGGCGGTTGGAACGCTGCATTTTCATCTGTAGGCGCAGGGCGCTGAGTTCGTCTTCAAGCTGTGCGCGCTTGAGCTTGTCGCCTTCCAGCAGCTTGGCGATCTTCGATTCCTTGTCGGTTTCATAATTGGCGCGCGCCGCGTCAATCTTGCCCTTGAGCTCGGTAAGGCGGTTGTTGACGATCACCTTGAGATCGGCGCCCACTTGCTCGCGCTCGGCTGCAATGGCGTAGTCGACAAAACCGTTGAGAATCGCGACCCCGTCTATATCCGTGGGGTATTGCAGCTCAAGACGGATATAGCTACTGAGGGAATCTGCTTTCTTCGGGTCGGGCAGGATCAGCTTGATCGAGTTGCGGTTGAACGCTTCGAAACTCTGCTCAAGGCTGCGGCCCGGCTCCTGAAACGCCTGGAACAACGCCGGGTTGGCTTTGAAGAAGCTCAGTCGCGCGTCGTACGAATCCAACTGCGCGCCCACTTTGGCCAGCGCGTCCGCCGGTGGCAACTTGTAGACCTCGGAACGATTGAGTGCGTCCAATTCATTGATAGCTGCCGGCCTCAGCACGCTGCTGACCTGGTACTCACGGGGAGCGAGCAGCGCGTAGCCAACACCAAGCAGGCCGGCAAAGAAGGTACAGCCGATGACCAGTTTCTTCTGCCGCCAAATCGAGTGAAACAGCTCAAATAAATCAATTTCGTCAGACACCACGGGGGCGTGCACCTGGGGAGTTCTATTCAAAATGGGGACACCCTTCAAAAAGTGGACGCTGGCTGTCCACTACACGATAGATCTGAATAACCAACTGAAAATGCAGGGACAACGCCCTGTATATGGCTCGTACGACACGAGACAACGGTCATCCGACCATTTAGTCACTGAAAAAATCCCTATCGCATGGAGTTTGTTTTCCTTCACAAAAATCAATGTCATCCATGACATTGATCAGCGTAGACGACATATCGAGCAGCATCGTTCTTACGATATGTCAAAATCGCTGCTTGCAAGGGGGAGAACTCAACTACTTGGCTTTTTTAAGACATTTCTTGCAGAAAGCTCCATGCCAGTTTTTAAAAAAATTGGCTGGTAGACAAACCGCCCTGCCCGGCCCGGCCCATCAATAAAAGGAGCTTTTGATGCCATCACCCCTATCGAGCCCAACGCAACTGGATAGACAGGCCCTGCAAGGCACCTGGGAACAAATTGCCCTGGAAGACAGTGGTGTCATTAATCCACCGGACGAGCACAGTGCGCCAGGTGCGCTGACCACGATTGACGGTGATCGATTCCGGGTCGAGACCGTCGACGGCAACGTACTGCTAGAGGGGTGTTTTAGCCTGGACGCCAGCACCACGCCCAAAAGCATCACTTGGATAGATTCCATAGGGGCCGACGCCGGCAAATGCCTGCCGGCCAGCTACACCTTGGATGACAGGCACTTCGTGTTCATCGCAGCGGATGAAGGCATGCCCCGGCCAACGCGTTTCAGTACGACGCCAGGGCAAACCATGCGCACCTTTGTGCGCAGGTCTTGAGCAGGCAGGTTTTTGCGACAGGATTTTCACAAAGTGTTTACCTTTGACGCGTTAGGTTAAACCCAACTCCTCAGATGAATCCCTTGGCCCGCCGCCCCAGCGGGCCTTTTTTTGCCTTCAGGCCGAGCGTTTTACCGCAGTCAGCGTGTAGCACATGGGCAATTGCGCGGCCTGGTTTTCGTAGCGGTCGTACAGTTCTTCGCGATTGGAGTGCGGGTATTCCTGCAAATGACTGATCTGCAGCCCTGCCGCGATGGCCGCGCTGACAGTCTCCCCCAGGGTATGCACAAACCAGTAGGACGTGGCGGCGGCACTTTTGCTGGTGCCTTCATAGACGATTGCCTCGTTCTGCACAAAAGGCTCGCGGCGAAAGTAGGAGGTGGCCGGCAGCATCGGGTTGGCCGCTTCGGGGTCGAACACTTCCAGGAATGGATGGGTCTCGTAGATCACCAGCGTGCCCCCCTCTTTCAGGGTGCTGGCAACATGCCGCATAAACAGCCCGATATCTGGCATCCAACCCAGCACGCCGATGGTGATCAGGGCTATATCAAACCGCCCCAACACACGCTCGGGTAAATGATGAACATCGGCTTCGATAAATTCAGGTGCATGCGGCGAGCGGCTCGCCAGTTCCGCCGCCTGCGCCAGAAACGCATCGGACTGGTCGACCCCGACCACACTGCGGGCACCAAGCCCATACAGCGACAGGCTCTCACGGCCGTTGTTGCAGCCCAGTTGCACGGCGTCCCGACCCTGTATGCCCACCTGCAACAACACTGAGGTCAGGGTGGGATCCAGGCAGCTGAAGTCGGGCTCGCCGACGCCGGCGAGCAGGCCTTGCCAGTGCTCGGTGGTTTTATGGTGTTCGGCAGATTCGTTCCAGGCGGCCTTGTTACTGGCGATCGCCTGTTGAGCAGACAGCGTGTCCATTGCGTCTCCAAACCATTGAGCGTGCGCAACAGGATGGCAATGAGCGCCGTCAAAAAAGAAGGTGGTTCGCCCCGCACCGACAGCCTCGCCATCCTTGAACCGGTAAAGAGCCATCACTGCAGGGCGAACGGTGGAAACTTAATCCACGGCCATTGGATGTTCAACTGTTATCAACCACAAACCTGACAATCGATACAATTTCGATACAACTCGATGAATTTTGTAGAATTTCCCGCCAGAACAGACCCGCGCCGCACTTCTTGGCGCCGGACAAGCCTGCCTGTCATATAACTCGCGCCTCACATATGCGACAATGCGCGCCAAATTCCAACATGCACCCCATATTTTCTGCTCGGCGACTGGGCTTCACGCCTTGATGTCGCTGTTGACGCATGCCCGTTGGCCCGGGCTCCGAATGGGTCCCAGCCCAAATAAGCGCACCCCAAGCTATTGATAGGTAAAGTAATTGATCTCCACAGCTAACATCACCATGCAGTTCGGCGCCAAGCCGCTGTTTGAGAACGTCTCGGTCAAGTTCGGCGCCGGTAACCGTTATGGTTTGATCGGTGCCAACGGTTGCGGCAAGTCGACCTTCATGAAAATCCTCGGTGGCGACCTCGACCCGTCCGGCGGCCAGGTCATGCTGGAACCGAACGTGCGCCTGGGTAAGCTGCGCCAGGATCAGTTCGCCTACGAAGAATTCAACGTGATCGACACCGTGATCATGGGTCACGAAGAGCTGTGGAAGGTCAAGGCCGAGCGCGATCGCATCTACTCGCTGCCGGAAATGAGCGAAGAAGACGGCATGGCCGTGGCCGAGCTGGAAACCGAGTTCGCCGAAATGGACGGCTACACCGCCGAATCCCGTGCCGGTGAACTGCTGCTGGGCCTGGGTATCGGCATCGAGCAGCACTTCGGCCCGATGAGCGAAGTGTCCCCAGGCTGGAAGCTGCGCGTACTGCTGGCCCAGGCGCTGTTCTCGGATCCGGAAGTGCTGCTGCTCGACGAACCGACGAACCACCTGGACATCAACACCATCCGCTGGCTGGAAAACGTCCTGACCCAGCGTAACAGCCTGATGATCATCATCTCTCACGACCGTCACTTCCTGAACAGCGTGTGCACCCACATGGCTGACCTGGACTACGGCGAGCTGCGCCTGTTCCCGGGCAACTACGATGAGTACATGACCGTGGCCACCCAGTCCCGCGAGCAGTTGCTGTCGGACAACGCCAAGAAGAAAGCGCAGATCTCCGAACTGCAATCGTTCGTCAGCCGTTTCTCGGCCAACGCCTCGAAAGCCAAGCAGGCCACTTCCCGCGCCAAGGCGATCGACAAGATCCAGCTGGCCGAGGTCAAGCCTTCGAGCCGTGTGAGCCCGTTCATCCGCTTCGAGCAGACCAAGAAGCTGCATCGCCAGGCGGTCATCGTCGAGCGCATGGCCAAGGGCTTTGACGGCAAGACCCTGTTCAAGGACTTCAGCTTCCAGGTTGAAGCGGGCGAGCGCGTGGCGATCATCGGCCCGAACGGTATCGGCAAGACCACCCTGCTGCGCACCCTGGTCAACGAACTGACCCCGGACGCCGGCAGCGTGAAGTGGACCGACGCGGCTGAGCTGGGTTACTACGCCCAGGACCATGCCCACGACTTCGAAGACGACGTCACCTTGTTCGACTGGATGGGCCAGTGGGCCCAGGGCGAACAAGTGATCCGCGGCACCCTCGGCCGCATGCTGTTCTCCAACGACGAGATCCTCAAGTCGGTCAAGGTCATCTCCGGTGGTGAGCAAGGTCGCATGCTGTTCGGCAAGCTGATCCTGCAAAAGCCCAACGTGCTGGTCATGGATGAACCGACCAACCACTTGGACATGGAATCCATCGAGGCGCTGAACCTGGCGCTGGAGAACTACCCGGGCACGCTGATCTTCGTCAGCCACGACCGTGAGTTCGTATCGTCCCTGGCCACTCGCATCATCGAGCTGAGCCCAAGCGGCGTGATCGACTTCAGCGGCACCTATGACGACTACCTGCGTAGCCAGGGCGTGGTGTTTTAAGGGCAGCCAATAGCGGCTGGCTACACGCTGCAAGTAAAAGCCCCGTCAGCAGTGACGGGGCTTTTTGCATTTCCAGGCTCGACCAACGGAGCGTCCAGCCGATGATTGTTAGCCTGCTTCCTTTTCTCCCCAGCCCTTGCCATGATGCGCTCACCGCCCTACCGCGAATGAGCCTCCATGCCTGCCGCCCCCAGCTCCCTGTCGATCACCCTGCAGATCGTCTCCATCGTCTTCTATACCTTTATCGCGTTTATCTGCATCGGCCTGCCGATTGCGGTGATTCCCGGCTACGTCCATGAACAACTGGGCTTCAGTGCGGTAGTGGCGGGCATCACCATCGGTTCGCAGTACCTGGCCACCCTCCTCAGCCGGCCCATGGCCGGGCGCATGTCGGACAACGTCGGCACCAAGCGCGCGATTGTGCTCGGCTTGAGCGGCATCCTGCTCAGCGGCGTCTTGACCCTGCTCGCCACTGCGCTGCAAAGCCTGCCCAATCTAAGCCTGGGAATTCTGATTGTCGGCCGCGTGCTGCTGGGCGTGGCCCAGGGCCTGATCGGTGTCGGCACTATCAGTTGGTGCATGGGCCAGGTCGGCGCCGAACACACCGCCCGCTCGATCTCCTGGAACGGCATCGCGTCCTACGGCGCTATCGCCATTGGTGCGCCGCTGGGTGTGGTGATGGTTGCGCAATATGGCTACAACAGCCTCGGTATCGCGCTGGCGGTGCTGGCCGGGCTGGGCCTGGTGCTGATTCGCAAAAAGCCCTCGGTGCCGGTGGTGCGCGGCGAGCGCCTGCCGTTCTGGGCGGTGTTCGGGCGGATTGCGCCGTTTGGCGCCAGCCTGTGCCTGGCATCCATTGGCTACGGCACCCTGACCACCTTCATTACCCTGTTCTACCTGAGCCGCGGCTGGACCGGCGCCGCCTGGTGCCTGACGGTGTTTGGCATCTGCTTTATCCTCTCGCGCCTGCTGTTTATCTCCAGCATCAACCGCTTTGGCGGGTTTCGCGCAGCGATTGCCTGCATGACCCTGGAAACCCTCGGCCTGGCCCTGCTATGGCTCGCACCCTCTCCCGCCATCGCCCTGGTCGGCGCCGGCCTCACCGGCTTTGGCCTGTCCCTGGTGTACCCGGCATTGGGCGTCGAAGCTATCAAACAGGTGCCCAACAGCAGCCGGGGCGCGGGTCTGAGTGCCTATGCGGTGTTTTTTGACCTGGCGCTGGCGATTGCCGGGCCGTTGATGGGCGCGGTGGCGTTGAACCTGGGCTACTCGTGGATTTTCTTTGGCGCGGCGCTACTGTCCGTCACAGGCCTGGGCCTGACCCTGCTGCTGATGCGCCGGGCCTATTGATCGGCGGTCTGTAGGCCGGCCCGCGAGTGCTGGCCAAGGGTGCGCCCGAAAAAACGCCCGGCCTCGGAAATCAGGTCACGGTGAATGCCCTCGCGGTCCACCCCATCGGCATCCGTACACAGCGCCGGCATCAGCGCCAACTGCTCATCATCGCAAGGGGCCATGAAGATAAAGTGCCCGGCCCCGGCCAACAGCTTGAAATCCGGCGGCTGCGGCAGCTTGCGCGCCAGGGCGGCGGCGTTTTTATCCACGGCTACCAGCTTGTCACCGTCGCCGCTATACAGCAGCACCGGCACATGCACGTCGCCCAGGGTGTGCCGACCAAACATCAGGCTCAGCGGGGCCATGAGCATCAACGCATGGATCCGGGAGTCGGCCTGGGGTTGCAGGTCATCGCGGTCGACCACCAGCTCGCCCTTGGTCGTGCAAGCGTCACGGTCTTCGGGGCGTTCCATGCAATAGCGGCGCAAACGCTCGAAATCCGGCTTGGCCCCGGCCAGGATCAGCGCCGTCTCGCCGCCTGCCGAATAGCCGATCACGCCCACCTGGTCGACATTGACGAACGGCGACAGCATTGGGTCGCCCAAGGTGGCGCTAATCGCTGCCGAAATCTGGATCGGGCGGCCATACAGGTTGCTCAAGGTGCCCAGGCGGCTGTGGTCCTTGTAGTTGTCGCCAGGATGCAGCACCGCCACCACCACAAACCCCTTGCGCGCCAGCGACGTCGCCAAATCGTGCAAGGCCAGGGGCGTGCCGGTGTTGCCATGGGACAACATCAACAGCGGGAAGCGGCCAATGGCGACCTTGGCATCCTCGGTGGCGGCGACGCGATAGGCGCCCACCTGGCTGATATATTCGCGGCCGGTGGACGGATAAAAGGCGATGGCTTTCATCGGCTGCGAATCCAGCGGGTCGAGAAAGCTCATGCGGTGATAGCCCACGCTCCAATGGGGGTGCGGGGCCACGGCGGCGTGCACTGGAACGAGGCCGCCGAACAGGGAAACCAGCAAGACTGCACAAAGACGCATCATGGGGATGTCCACCTGTGCTGCGTGACGCCTGCGAGTGGGCGGTATGGCCCTGTGTTGCATAACCTGCGCCAGATTCGCCCACCCAAAACAAAAAACTCCGTAATCCGCTGGTTTTCAGGTCAGCAGAATACAGAGTTTAGGCGCCTCGAATCAGATTGATAGCGAGCCGCGGTGAAATCTCCTACGCAGCGACGAACAGTTGCTCGCTGATCTGCGCATTGGCGTCGTTCAGCGCCTTGCTGCGTGCTTCGTCACCATAGGCCAGGCCGTGGGCACGTACGAACTCAACGTCGGTAATGCCGAAGAAGCCCAGCAGCACCTTCAAGTAGTCCTCGTGCGCCACACCGGTCGGCTGGCCCACGTGCAGACCACCGGCGGTGGAGACCACGATGACTTTCTTGTTGCCGCACAGGCCTTGGGGGCCGGCTTCGGTGTAGCGGAACGTCTGGCCGGCAACAGCAATGCGGTCGATCCAGGCCTTGAGTTGGGTGGGGATGGTGAAGTTGTACATCGGCGCGGCGATGACCACCGCGTCGGCCGCCAGGAACTCGGCCAGGGTCGAGGCGCTCAGGTCGGCTTCGTGCTTCTGCACCGCATCACGCAGTTCGGCAGCGGTGCCCAGGGCGCCCAGGGTGATCCCGGAAAAATGGTTGATCCCTTCGCTGGCCAAGTCGCGGTAGGTGACTTCCACACCCGGCTCGGCCGCTTGCCAGGCCTTGACCACTTCGCGGCTCAACTGACGGGATACCGAGTTGTCGCCGAGGATGCTGGAATCGATATGCAAGAGTTTCATGTGGGATCTCCAAGTGAGGACCGCCACCGGGCGATCTGATGGAGAGAATCCTACAGATCAATCCAATAGCCGATTAGCCGGTTAAAATGCGATAGTTCGTCCCACTGACAGGACAATAGGCCCAACATGCAAGACCTCAATGACCTCTACTATTTCGCCAAGGTGGTGGAAGCCGGTGGCTTCGCGGCCGCTGGCCGGCTGCTGGGGATCCCCAAGTCGCGGCTGTCACGGCGCATTGCCGAACTGGAGGAACGCCTCGGCGCCCGCCTGTTGCAGCGCACCACCCGGCAACTGACCCTGACCGCCGTCGGCGAACGCTACCTGGGGCATTGCCAGGCGATGCTGCTGGAAGCGGAAATGGCCGACGAAGCCGTGGCCAACATGTCCAGCGAGCCCCGTGGCCGCCTGCGCGTCAGTTGCCCGGTGGGCCTGGCCCACGAAATCCTGCCGACGGTGGTGGCGCAATTTCTCGCAGCCCACCCGCTGGTGCAATTGGAGATGATGCTGATCAATCGCCGCGTCGACCTGGTAGCCGAGGGCGTGGACGTGGCCCTGCGCGTGCGCGAACTGGGGGACGAAGACCCGCTGCTGGTGACCCGCCGCCTGCGTCAGGCGCAGACGGCCATGGTCGCCAGCCCCGAGTTTGTGCGTGGCCATCAGATCAACACCCCGGCCGACCTCAAGCACCTGCCGGTATTGGGCGCCCTGGAAGCCGACCGCATGGTCCACCTGCGCATGCTCGACCCTGCCGGTAATGCCACCGACCTGGCCATGGAGGCACGCCTGGGCATCGACGACTTCCTGGTGCGCAAGGCCAGCGCCCTCGCCGGCCTGGGTTTCACCGTGCTGCCGATGATGTACTGCGAGCAGGAGTTGGAAACCGGCCAGCTGGTGCAATTGCTACCCGAATGGTCACTGCCTGGCGGCTGGCTGCAAGCGGTGTACCCGCACCGACGCGGCGTATCCCCAGCGGTGCGCGCCTGGATCGACTTTTTGGCCCACGCCTTCAACAATTGCGGAGATCGCCTGCTATGAACACCCGGATCATGACCGAAGACGACGTCGCCCAGTTCTGCCTGGGCCTGCCCGGTGCGCGCGAGGATTACAAATGGGGTGGAGTGCGGGTGTTCTCGATTGCCGGCAACAAGATGTTCGCGTTGCAGAACCTGCGGGGTGACTCCCTGGCGTTCAAGGTCGACAAGGAGCTGTTCCTCGGCCACGTGGACCGCCCGGGCATCCACCCGGCGCCGTACCTGGCACGCGCGCAGTGGATCATCATGCAACTGCCCTACCCGCTGGGCGGCGAGGAGTTGCGCGGTTTGCTGCAGCGCTCCCACCAGTTGGTGGTGAGCAAACTGCCCAAGCGTACGCAGATCGGCCTGAGGCTGGACGAGTAAGCCAGTCCAGGTCGTCTTGCACACAGCTTGATCATCGAGACATGCACATACCCCTGTGGGAGCGCAGCTTCGCTCCCAAGCCCCACACAGCTAGAAGACCGCCAGCAGCGTGCCACCCAGAAACAACTGATCGATCCAGAACACTTGGTGCAGCACCACGATCAACCAGAACACCACCTGATACGACACCTTGCGCGTCTTGTGGCGAAACACCTGCTGTGCGACCAACGCACCGGGCCAACCACCGGCCAGCTCCATCGCGTGCAGGATCTTTTCCGGGGTGCGCCAGCTGTCGCTCTGGGCCTTGCGCTTGTCGCTCCAGTACAAGCAAAACGTCACCACACTGACCAGCCCATAGGCCGCCAGCGGGATCAGCGACACCCCGCGATACGCCAGCAGTGCCGCGCCAAACAACGGCACGGCACACAACAGCACAAACACCAGGGCCTTGAAGCGCGGATGCTGGATGGTCATCACGCCTTGGCCGCCGCCCAGTCAATCCAGCCGAACTGCCAGGTGGCCAGGATCAGCAAGCCGAACGCAATGCGGTACCAGGCAAACACCGCGTAGCTGTGGCTGGCGATGAACTTGAGCAGACCGCGCACCGCAATCATTGCGAAGATGAACGAGACCACAAAGCCGAGGGCGAACACCGGCAGGTCCGCAGGCTGGAACAGCTCACGGTACTTGTAGCCCGAATACACCGCCGCGCCGACCATGGTTGGCATTGCCAGGAAGAACGAGAACTCGGTCGCCGTCTTGCGCGACAGGCCGAACAGCAGGCCGCCGATGATGGTCGAACCGGAACGCGACGTGCCCGGAATCATCGCCAGGCACTGGGCAAAGCCGACTTTCAAGGCGTCTTTCCAGGTGATGTCATCGACGGTTTCGGCATGGATGACATGCTCGCGGCGCTCGGCCCACAACATGATCACCCCACCGATCACCAGCGCAGTGGCCACGGTGATCGGGTTGAACAGGTATTCGTGGATCAGGTCGGCAAAAATCACCCCCAGCACCACCGCCGGCAGGAAGGCGATCAGCAGGTTGATGGTAAAGCGCTGGGCGTTGCGCTGGGTCGGCAGGCCGGTCACCACGTCAAGGATCTTGCGCCGGAACTCCCAGACCACCGCCAGGATGGCGCCCAGTTGAATGATGATGTTGAACGCCATGGCGCGTTCGCCACCGAAGTCGAGCAAATCGGCGACGATAATCTGGTGCCCGGTACTGGAGATCGGCAAGAACTCCGTCAGCCCTTCGACAATGCCAAGTATCAGTGCCTGAAAGGCGGTCCAAAGATCCATTATTCCCCCAAAAGGTCATGCGACGGCATGCCTCGTTGATATTTTCTAGGTGTTCACTAACGATGAGCACGCTGCAAGGCCGCGCGCAGGATCAAGGCTGAACTGCAAAAATTCTGTGAAAAATCAGGCAGCACTCAGGTTTTTTGATTCCGGGCCGAAAGCCTATCAGACAAGCCCGGATTTCGCTTCGCGTTATCACTGGCTGATCAACGCAGCACCGAAAATTATAAGAACGCGGAGTGACAAGACTATGAATAGTTTGCGCAATATGTCGATCAGCCGGCGCCTCTGGATGATCCTGATAGTCGCCGTGTTGATGTTGCTGACCCTGGGTTTGCTGATGCTCAAGCAGATCCACGACGACCTCTACCAGGCCAAGAGCCAGCAGACCCAGCATGTGGTACAGACCGCCAGCGGGATTCTGAATTTTTATCACAGCCTCGAAACCACCGGCGTACTGACCCGCGAAGCCGCGCAGAAGCAAGCCCTGAGCGTGGTGCGCGGGCTGCGCTATGACCAGGATGACTATTTCTGGATCAATGACCTGACGCCGGTGATGATCATGCACCCGGCCAACCCCAAGCTTGACGGCCAGAACCTCTCGGCCATCCGTGATCCGGACGGTTTTGCGGTGTTCAACGAATTCGTCACCCTGGCCAAGGCCAAGGGCGCCGGCATGGTCGATTACCGTTGGCCGAAACCTGGCGCGGCTGAGCCCGTGGCCAAGACCTCTTATATCCAGTTGTTCGAACCCTGGGGCTGGATCATCGGCTCCGGCGTCTATGTAGATGATGTGCAGGCACAGTTCCGTGGCCAGGTGTGGGAAGCCTCGCTGATCGGCCTGGGCATTGCGCTGATCATGGCCCTGCTGGTGGTGCTGATTGCCCGCAGCATCGTGCGCCCGCTGCAAGAAGCGGTGCATGCCATGGCCAACATCGCCAGCGGTGAAAGCGACCTGACCCGCAGCCTTGACACCCATGGCCAGGACGAGGTCACGCAACTGTCGCGGCACTTCAACACCTTCACTGCCAAGCTGCGCCAGGTGGTCAGCCAGTTGCAGGTGTGCGCCAATGCCCTGGGCCAGTCGTCCGCCGAACTGGGCAGCAACGCCAGCCAGGCCCATGACCGCAGCCAGCAGCAGTCCCAGCAGATGGAGTTGGTGGCCACCGCTATTAACGAAGTGACTTACGGCGTGCAGGACGTGGCCAAGAATGCCGAACACGCCGCCAGCGAAATGCGCGATGCCCAGACCCAGGCCGAACAGGGCCAGGTCAATATCGACGGCAGCCTGCAACAGATCGACGCGCTGTCCGGCACCATCAGCCAGGCGGTGGAAGTGATCCGCACCCTGTCCACCGAAAGCACGCAGATTGGCGGGGTGCTGGAGGTGATTCGCTCGATTGCCGACCAGACCAACCTGCTGGCCCTCAACGCCGCCATCGAAGCCGCCCGCGCTGGCGAACAGGGCCGTGGTTTTGCCGTGGTTGCCGATGAGGTGCGCCTGCTGGCCCAGCGTACGCAAAAGTCCACCGCCGAAATCCAGAGCATGATCGAACGCCTGCAAGGGCATTCCGAAGCGGCAGTCAAGGTGATCAGCGACAGCCACCAGGCCTCGCAATTGACCATCGAACAAGCCGGCCAGGCGGGCGCCAGCCTGAATGCCATCGGCCAGGCCCTGCGCAACCTCAACGGCCTCAACGCCTCGATTGCCAGCGCAACCCTGCAACAGGCCCATGTGGTGGAAGACATCAACCAGAACGTGACCCAGGCTGCCGGCCTGTCCCACAGCACTGCGCTGGCAGCCCAGCAGTCGAGTGTGGCCAGCGTGCACCTGAAGGACTTGAGCGAAGAGCTCAACGGCCTGCTGCGCCAGTTCAAGGTCTAACGCCCACTGTGTAGGGGCTGGCTTGCCAGCGCCTACAGGGGTTCTGCATTTGCCTGGGAGGTTGGGTACAATCGCCCTCCTCTTCGACTCTTCCAAGGAATCCCATGTCCGGGCTTGAACTGTTTGCCGCCGCGCTGGGGGTGATTGCCGTCTGGCTGACGGTCAAGCAGAACCCATGGTGCTGGCCGATCGGCCTGGTCATGGTGCTGCTGTACACCTGGGTGTTCTTCGAAGTGAAGCTGTATTCGGACATGCTGCTGCAAGTGGTCTACGCCGGCCTGCAAGTCTACGGTTGGTGGCAGTGGACCCGCGCCGGCGAGGTCAAGCAAGGGCGCCAGGTCACCCGTCTTGGCGGCCAGGCCATCCTCCTGAGCCTGACCATTGGCGCCGTGGGCAGCCTGTTGCTGGGCGCCGCCATGGCCCACTGGACCGATGCCGCGCAACCGTGGCTGGATGCCGCCCTGACCGGTTTCAGCCTGGTGGCGCAGATGTGGATGGCGCAAAAACGCGTGCAATGTTGGGCGCTGTGGATTGTGGTCGATGTGATTTTTGTCGGCCTGTTTGTCTACAAAGGGCTGTACCTGACAGCCGCGCTCTACGCCTTGTTCACCGTGATTGCCGTGCAAGGCTGGCGCGAATGGCGCGCCGACCCGGCGTTGCGCACATGAAGGTGCTGGTGATGGCAGGCCCCGAGTCCAGCGGTAAGAGCTGGCTGGCCGAGCAGCTGCAAGCGCATTTCGGCGCGGTGCTGGTGGGCGAATATGTGCGCTATTTCATCGACCATTACCAGCGTGACACGACCCTGGCCGACATCCCGGACATCGCCCGTGGCCAACTGGCCTGGGAAGATGCCGGCCGCGCCCGGCAGCCGCAACTGTTGATCCTCGACACCCACTTGCTGACCAACAAGCTCTGGAGCCTGACCCTGTTTGGCGATGCCCCGGCATGGCTCGATGAGGCGCTGCTGGCCCGCCACTACGACCTGCACCTGCTGCTGTCGCCCGAAGGCATTGGCTGGACCGCCGATGGCCAGCGCTGCCAGCCAGACCTGGCAGACCGCCAGGCCTTCTTCCAGGCCAGCCGCGACTGGCTGGAGCAGCATCACCAGCCCTTCAAGGTGATTGGCGGGGATTGGCAGGCGCGGCATGACCAGGCCTTTGCCGCCGTGACGCGCCTGCTCGCCGACTAAATCCCCTACTCGTGGATCACCTGCCGTTGATACTGCGGATCAGCCTTGATCTGCTGCTCGGTAAACGGCAACGGGCTGAGCTTTTTCGCGGAGAACGCCTGGGTCTGATCCTTGAAGTGGGGCGACGCCGGATCGCTGGATAGCGAGAACGCCAACACGCCTTCGGCCTTGGGCCCCTGGTCGTCGAAAGTGACAATCTGCAAGTAACTGCTGCCGCTGACCACCTCGCGCTTGCCATCTGCCCTCGGCACGCTTTGCATGGCGTTGTAGATGCCCAGCTCCTGCGGCCCACCATGCATCGGCGTGCTGCCCGAGACCTGGATATCGCCCCAGCGCGCGCCCTCCTGCAAGCCCGACTCGCTCACTTGGGCGATTGACGCCAGCATCGCCTCACGCAATGCCTTGGTCACCTGCGGCTGTTCGATGAGCAAGCCGCGTGGGGTGGTTTGCGCGTGATCCGGGTCGAACGCAACGCGCCACACATCCGGCACTTGCTGCATGTGCTCCATGACCTGGATGAAATGCACCAGGCCCAGGCCGCTGTCGAGGTTGGCTTTCTGGTCCCAGTCCTTGAGGCGGGTGCACAGGGGTTTCAGGGTTTCATCCGTCTGTTGCGCGCAGAACTTGAGCAAATCCGGCATCACCTGGCCGGCCAGGTACACCTGGTTGTCCAGCACCATATGTTGCAGGTCAGCGATGGTGATCGGCTGTTTGCCCAGGTCCTGCAAGCGCTGCAAGGCAAAACGCGAACGGGCGCCCAGGGCTATGTGATCCTGGCTGATCACCGGCGAGAAGCCGGCCAGCGGCGCCTTGGGGTTGGCCATCCAGGCCGAATCATTGGAGTGCTGTACGTAATCCCGGCGTTCCAGCTGCGGCAGTTGATCAGCGGCGAAGATCCCCGGCTGCGCCGCGCGCGGGTCGATATCCCAGGCGCAGGCACTGTGGGCACCGTCGAGCATGATCATCTGCAGGCCGGCACGCGGGTCGCTGCATTGCTCGAGTTTTTTTGCACTGACGTTCGGCACCACCGACAGGTTCATGTACAGGCTCTGCCCCTGATCGTCCGCTGCCAGGGTGTTGACCCAGGGAATGCCTTGCAGGCGGTGTACCGAGGCTTGCAAGTCCTTGAGGCTGCGGGCCTGGTTCATCGCGTACCACTGCTGCAGTACGCGGTCATTACCGAGGTTGGCATCACGCAGGCTGAAAGCGTATTGCCCGTTCCAGTCGAGCTTGCCCGGCCATTGCACCACCGGCCCGAACTGCGAACTGTAGACCGTCTGGGTGTGGGGCTCGGCGCCCTTGACCTGCACGGTCACCTGGGTTTTCTGCAGGGGGATCGACTTGCCGTCAAACAAGTAGCGGGTCGGGTCCTTCGGGTCCAGGGTCAGGCGATACAGGGTGAAATGTTTGGATGTGTCCACCGTATGGGTCCAGGCCACATGCTGGTTGAAGCCGATATTGACCACCGGCAGGCCCGGCAAGGCGGCGCCCATTACATCCAACTGGCCAGGGATGGTCAGGTGCATCTGATAAAAGCGCATGCCGCCGATCCATGGAAAGTGCGGATTGGCCAATAACATGCCGCGCCCATTGAACGAGCGCTCGCTGCCCACCGCCACGGCGTTGCTGCCGCGATCCAGGGCAAAACGCTGCTGCTTCAAGGTGGCGACCTCAAACGCTCGCACATTGCCCTGCACCGCCACGCCTGGCTGGGGCGGTGTCGCCCCCGCCAAGGCCTCGGCAAATTGCCCCACCCCACCTTCCACCAACAACCTGCGGGTCAGCTTGACCAGGTCATTGGTAGTGATTGGCCGCACCCAGGCGCCCTGGCACTGCATCGGCCGGTCCTTTGTCCCGCGTTCTTGCAGGTAACGGTTGTACCCCGCCACATAACCTGCAAGACGCTGCTGCATCTGCGGGGTCTGAGCCTTCCAGAATGCCGTCACTGCTTCGGGCGTATTGAGCCAAGTAAAAAACACATCGCTGGTCAGGTTGTTGCGCTCTTCCAGGGTCGCCTGCTCGGCACCAAAGTAGCGAGCGCGCTGGCCATTGACCGTCACCACTTCGTTGGCCAACAGGCACAGGTTGTCCTGCGCGTAGGCATAGCCGATGCCATACCCCAGGCCTCGCTCATCGTTGGCGCGGATATGCGGGATACCAAACCCGGTGCGGCGGATATCGGCGCTCAGCGCACCCGCCTGCACGTCGCTCACCTGGCGGGCCGTCGCACACAGGCTCACCCCCAGCAACACACCCGCCACGCAAACCCTGGACAACCCGTTGGAAATAATCACGCAGACCCCATCATCAAGCCAAATTGAACGCCCAAGGCGGGGCCGACTCGCCAATGCCAGCCCATGGATAGAGACGTAGAAATCCGCAGAAATTTAGGCCGCGCGCGGCTTATTTACCGGCGCCAGGAATGTGACAGACGTGATACTGACAAAATTTATACAGGTTGGACTTCATGATTTGCGCGACTCATACGTCTTATTAACTAAGAGCACCATCATTTTCCTGATCAGGCTCTGATAAGGAGTTTTTGCATGTACAACCCGCAACTGCCCACGGACGGACATTTTATGGCACACGACGCCGCTTTCGGCGCGGATACCCAAGCCTTCGCCAAGGCAACCGAGCATCAAGGCAACCAACGCATCCGGCATCTGCTCAAGTGTTTTGGGTTGCGCACCAGCCTGATCCGGCTGAAAGTCATCGACGCCCTGCTCACGGCAGCCGACAACGGCCGCTCGCTGGGGGTACGGGGCGTGCACAGCCATTTGCTGGAACTGGGCATCCCGTTATCGTTTCTCAGTGTGCGCGAGGTGCTCAAGCGCCTGTGCAGCGAGGGCTTGATCACCCTCAACAGCGATAAAAGCTACAGCCTCCATGAAGAGGCTGTGAAGGTCCTGGATTCCGGTGCCTGACTTACAGGTTGGGCTTGACCTTGCGGCGCATGATGCCGTTGATCACCACCACAATCACTGCCACGGCAATGGCGATGTACTGGAACGTCTTCTCACTGATGGCGCCGATGTTCTGCAAATAGGACAGGCCAAACATCGTGCCGAGGACGACCAGGGAAATTAGAATCGAGTAAATCAAGCGTTGCTTCTGGGTCATGACGGGTTCCTGAAACCTGAAAGTTGTATCCACTGTTTATCGCAAGCCATGCCAAGGGCATACCCTATTTCGGGGATGACTCAGGGTGGGCGTGAATTCATGTTACAGGCGATCAGCCACTTTGGCTTGTCTTGCACCCGATCACCTGGCAGTTATCTCTGTTGACAATTCACCGTGGGATAAATCGGACCAGCTTCGCCACTTAGCCTGGGAAAACTGAAGGCCTGAATGCTTTCAGAAGTGTCGTCCCACACAGGTGAACCGCGATGCCCCCAATTGCAGTAATACCTTTCACTCCAGGTTTTGCGACAAACGGAATATCCCCTTCCCCCAGGGCGCTCCAGGCAGCGGTTGAGCCATCAACCGTCGTGCACAACACGCCACCTACCCAGGCAGAAACCCGCAGCCCCGACCTGAAGCGGGCCCTTGGGGACCAGCGTAACTGGCAATCCCTGACGCAGCTTCTTGACCAGGCGGCCCAAGGCCTGGCACCCGAAGCCGACGCGCAAGCCGTGGCGTCAGCGTTGGCCGGGGTGACGTTTACCCCTGACGTCGACTCTTCGTATGTTCAGCAACAACCTTCCCGGGATACAACCACCGTCGACCTTGAACGGTTCTTGATAAAGAGCGACGTCAGACTGCCGCGTACCCGAACCGAATTGTCGGACCTGGCTAAAGCTATGGCAATTCAGGCGTTGCAGCCGCCATACGGCAATTACGGTGGTGGACTGTCCTGGCCTTTACCCCTGAGCGTTTCGCAACAGCAGTCTGTCCTTACGCTCTTCACGACCAACTCGGCAGGCTTATCAGACCTCCCCTTGATAGACCATCGCGCCGGGCCGCTGGGTTATCTTGCCGACGCCGTGCCGTTGTCCGGGGCCGAACTCCAGGACCCCGGCCAGGCGCTGGAAAAACTTATCCAGTCACCCCGCGGGCAAGCGCTGGGGCAGGCAATCCAAACTCATCTTAACGGTGTCCAGACACCAAGCAGCACCCGCGACTACGTGTTGACAGCAATCAACCTGGGGCTCGATTCAGAATCCATCAGCCACCCCCAGAGAAATACAGTCGCAGGCTTTGACCTCGCCCAGGAGCAACATTGGGGCAAGTCGCCCTCCTCTATTGTCAACGCCCTGCGCAACCATCTGGTCACGACCGGCAAGGCCACCATGGCGACCGCTCAACTGGGAGCGCATCTGTTGCTGGCGCGTCTTGCACCTCAGTTCCTGGTCAAGGATATCCCTGACAAAGTGACCTATGGCAGCCAGTCCTGGGCCAGCTTTCACCTGGCGGTGGCAAAGATAGAAGCCAGCACACCAGGCGTTACGCCACAGATGAGTTACGCCCAGGTCATGAGCATCGCCGATGCCAGCGATGCATCTGTTTACGATGCAACCCAAACGGCTGTGTTAATTGACTGGGCGGTTGCCAACGGCGTTCTCGATAAAAAAGATGACAGCCTTTACAGCAGCGCTGAAATCGAACGCGCCCGCAGCGACTTCAACCAGCAACTGGATGAGCGGGCAACTGCTTCGAGCCAGCTGCGCACGCCAATACCCGACCTGAAGCAAATCGCGCTGGCCAAACTTGAGCAACAATTTGGCAAAGGCATTCCCTTCGAAGAAAAATGCATCAAGGCTGATTATTACTTTCGCAGCGCCAAGATTCATCAGGGCACCTACTCGATGCTGGACATCGCGATGATGGACCATCACGACGTTCCCAAATGGAAAACGACGGACAGTCGTATCCCGATCGACAGCCTTAACGCGCGCGAGAAAGTCAACGTATTCGACAGTTTCAAAACAGCATTCGACGACACTATCAGAATACAAAAACAAGGCATTAAAACCGCGATAAAACACATGATTGCCCAGTTACCGTTAGCCGATCGTAAAAACCTTGAGTCGGGGGAGATCCACTTCTATCAAGAAAGGACGTATACCATCGCGACGGATTTTTTTTCGCCGCCCGCCCTCACTTCAAAAAGCAAAAAAATGCTGATCAAAGTCGGACGCGATAACCCTCCAATCGTGTATGAAGTTGATCTGGCAAAAGGTGCTATCGCCCGGGGAAAACTGTCGCTGACAGAGTTCCGTAACGCCAACAGGCTCCATAGAACAGAGGAGTTCAACATCGGCAATGCCGAACGCCCAGCGCGGTTGGACGCAACTCCCGGCAGTGCGTTGCCGCCACAGAGTTTTTCCAGCGTCAGGACGCAGGATATCGCCGATGCGTTTGTCGAGGCCTTTGACCTGGATAACGCAGACGTGCTCAAACAGGCGCGGGGGGTCACCACCTTTGACGAGGAGCAAGCCTCGCGAGACAAGGTCAATGAATTGCTGTTGAACCTGATTCCGCTGAGATCGGCCATTGTCAACTTTCAACAGGGCAACTACGCCGACGGCGTGATGGATTTGGGGCTGGACCTGCTGGGTTTTCTGACCGCAGGCGCGGCAACGTCTGCCAGGGCAGGGAAAGTGGTATCGACGGCAACGTCCAGCACGGCCAAGGCACTGGGACTGGCAAGAGCGATTGGCGTCAGCGCTATCGAGGCCCTGAACCCTCTGAGCGGCGTAGGAGACTTGCTGATGGGCACAGCGCGACTCGCCAAAACGGGCGCCAAGGGAGCAGCCCATAAGATACAAGCGCTGCGGGGCAGCGCAGACAGCTATGACTTGGTGGCCGCCAGCCAAAAATACGACGCTGCAGCAACAGGCACATTCAAGTACGCCGACCAATCCGGCGACACGCTCGCGGTGCAGCAACAGGGCAAATGGTACGCCTACGATGACGGTACCCAACAGGCCTATGGCAGCCCTCTTGAAGATTTCACCCCCTTGAACACGTTGATGCCAGTCAATCGTGATTGGCTCACCCTGCATCATCCACACTCTCGGCGCTACAACCCGCTGCAACGAATCTGGCGCAAGGTCTACCCAGCAGCCCCACCGCCGCCGCCAAAAGCACTACCCACTGGGGATTACGCACTCAGCATGAAGGGAAAATGGCAGGGTGAGCACTTCTCAAGCCAAAATGCGTTAGTCGATACCGCGTTGAAATTTGAGACCGATATGCATGCCTACTTCAACTCGGCAAATGCAGGCAACATCCCACCACGGCCCGCGATCCCATCTATCCCCACCCCCGTTCCAGCATCAGAGGTAATCACCAAAGGATTACAGGCATCCGATGGCCTGGTGTTTGGAGAGAACCATGGAGAAAGGGCCAGCTTCCAACTCCTCTACGACAACATGGATTTATTCGTTCGACAAAAAGTAAAAAGGGTCTATATCGAAGGCGTGGCGGATTACCCTTCAGGCATCAGGGACGACGGTATTGGCTGGCTTGGGGATACAAACCAGAAACGCACCCAACCGAACTTTGAAGAACTTAAACGCAAGTTCGAAGAAAATGGCATAGAGGTGCTTCCTCTGGACCATGTCTATTTAACACAACGATATAACCCAACACTCTCCACAAAAGAATACAGCGTTGCTGATGCCAAGGAGCGGCTCGAACGATTCAACTATTACGCCGCACAAACCATCAAGGCAACCAGCGGCGGTGAGAAGTGGATCGCCTTGGTCGGCCGGTTCCATACAAATACCCAGTTGGGGGTGCCCGGCATGGCTGAATTGACTGGAGGCCTGAGCATCGGCATTTTTCCAAAAAAAATGACCGGTCCCAGCGATGGATTGACCAATACGTTTGTTGTGCCACCGGGCCACGTACCGGGTCCGACGACTCCGATGGGGGACCTGACAATCTCGTTTCAGGTCAGGCACCCCCAGCCTTGATCAGCATATAGATATGAAACACAGGTCCTACGTCGGACCTGTATTTCAGATGATTCTACCCGCGCATTACTTGTCCTTGAACTCTGGAGTGCGCTTGGCCACGAACGCGGCCATGCCTTCCTTCTGATCCTGAGTGGCAAAGGCTGCGTGGAACACCCGGCGCTCAAAACGCACACCTTCCGAAAGGCTGACTTCAAAAGCGCGGTTCACGCTTTCCTTGACCATCATGCTGATCGGTACCGATTTGCTGGCGATCAGCGCCGCAACCTTGAGCGCCTCGTCCAGCAGTTCGTCCGCCGGCACAATCCGCGCGACGATGCCGCAACGCTCGGCCTCCACCGCATCGATAAAACGCCCGGTCAGGCACATTTCCATGGCCTTGGCCTTGCCCACCGCACGGGTCAGGCGCTGGGTGCCGCCCATGCCCGGCAGGACGCCGAGGTTGACTTCCGGCTGGCCGAACTTGGCCGTATCGCCGGCCAGGATAAAGTCGCACATCAACGCCAGTTCGCAGCCGCCACCCAGGGCAAAACCGTTGACCGCCGCGATGATCGGCTTGCGGCGGTTGGCCACACGGTCGCTGTCGCTGAACAGGTCGTCGAGGTAGATCTGCGGGTAGGTCAGCTCGGCCATTTCCTTGATATCGGCGCCAGCGGCAAAGGCTTTCTTGGAGCCGGTCAACACGATGCAGCCGATCTCGGGATTGGCTTCCAGGCTGTCCAGGGCCTGGTTCACTTCGCTGACCAATTGCGCGTTCAAGGCATTCAGCGCTTGCGGGCGATTGAGGGTAATCAGCCCGACACGGCCTTGAACGTCGAGCAAAATGGTTTCGTAATTCATCGATCCGTTCCTCTTCAAAGATTGCGCGAAATGACCATGCGCTGAATATCACTGGTGCCTTCATAAATCTGGCAGACCCGCACATCACGGTAGATCCGCTCCAGCGGGAAGTCGCTCAGGTAACCGTATCCGCCCAGGGTTTGCAAGGCGGCAGAACAGACTTTCTCAGCCATTTCCGAGGCAAACAGCTTGGCCATGGACGCCTCCACCAGCGCAGGCTTGCCGCTGTCGCGCAGGGCGGCGGCGTAGTGCACCATCTGCCGGGCCACGGCGATCTGGGTGGCCATATCCGCCAGGCGAAACGCCACGGCCTGGTGCTCGATCAGCGGCTTGCCGAAGCTTTCCCGCTCGCGGGCGTAATCACGGGCCGCTTCAAACGCGGCGCGGGCCATGCCCACCGATTGCGAGGCAATGCCCACACGACCGCCCTCAAGGTTAGCCAGGGCGATTTTGTAGCCTTCGCCCTCCTCGCCCAGGCGGTTGGCGACCGGCACCTTCACATCCTCAAACAGAATCTGGCAGGTGTCGGATGCATGCTGGCCAAGCTTGTCCTCGACCCGCGCGACGGTGTAGCCAGGCGAGTCGGTGGGCACGATAAACGCGCTGATCCCACGCTTGCCGGCCGCAGGATCGGTCACGGCAAACACAATCACCACCCCGGCGTTCTGCCCGGAGGTGATGAACTGTTTGCAGCCATTGAGCACGTAGTGCTCGCCCTCCAGGCGCGCGCGGGTCTTCAGGCTGCTGGCATCGGACCCGGCCTGGGGCTCGGTCAGGGCAAACGCACCGAGCATCGCGCCGCTGGCCAGGGGCTTGAGGAATTGCTCTTTCTGCTGGTCATTGCCGAACTTGAGGATGGGCACGCAGCCCACCGAATTGTGCACGCTCATGATGGTCGAGCAGGCGCCATCACCGGCCGCTACTTCTTCCAGGGCCATGGCATAGGCCAGGTACCCAGTGTCGCAGCCGCCCCACTGTTCCGGCACGAGCATGCCGAAAAAGCCCAGCTCGGCCATCTCAGCGATAGCCTCCCTGGGGAAGCGATGCTCGCGGTCCCACTCGGCAGCGAAAGGTTTGAGCCGCTCCTGGGCGAATTGCCGGGCCGCGTCGCTGATTTGCAGTTGTTCGTCATTGGGCAACATATAGCTTCCTTAATCCAGGCACTCGACGGCCATGGCCGTGGCTTCACCGCCGCCGATGCAGATGGCGGCAACGCCGCGCTTGAGGCCCCGCTGGCGCAGCGCCGAAAGCAGGGTCACGAGGATCCGCGCACCGGATGCGCCAATCGGATGCCCCAGGGCGCACGCGCCACCGTGGACGTTGACCTTGTCGTGGGGGATTTCCAGCTTGCTCATGGTCACCAGGCTGACCACGGCAAAGGCCTCGTTGATCTCGAACAGGTCGACGTCACCCAGGCTCCAGCCGGTCTTGCTCATCAGCTTGCGAATCGCCCCCACCGGTGCCACCGGAAACAGCCCCGGTTCATCGGCAAAGGCCGCGTGGCCGTGGATCACTGCCAGGGGCTTGAGCCCGCGCTTTTGCGCTTCGGACTGGCGCATCAAAAGCAAAGCCGCCGCACCGTCGGAGATCGAGCTGGAGTTGGCCGCCGTCACCGTGCCGCCTTCGCGGAACGCCGGCTTCAAGGTGGCGATCTTGTCCAGGCGCGCCTTGGGCGGCTGCTCGTCGTCAGTGATGGTCTTTTGTTCCTTGCCCACGGTGACCTGCACCGGGACGATCTCGGCGCTGAAGCGCCCGGCACTGATCGCCTGCTGCGCGCGGGTCAGCGAGGCAATGGCAAAGGCATCCTGGGCTTCGCGAGTAAAGCCATTGGCTTCGGCACAATCCTCGGCAAAGGTGCCCATCAGGCGGCCCTTGTCATAGGCGTCTTCGAGGCCATCGAGGAACATATGGTCCAGGACCCGGCCATGGCCCATGCGGTAGCCGCTGCGCGCACGGTCCAGCAGGTAAGGCGCGTTGGACATGCTCTCCATGCCGCCTGCAATCACCACCTGCACGCTGCCGGCCAGCAGCGAGTCATGGGCGAGAATCGTCGCTTGCATGCCCGAACCGCACATCTTGTTGAGGGTGGTACAACGTGTCGATTTATCCAGGCCGGCCCCCAGCGCTGCCTGGCGTGCCGGCGCCTGGCCGAGACCTGCGGGCAGCACGCAACCGAACAGCACTTCATCCACGGCGTCGTGGGCGATACCGGCGCGCTCGACGGCGGCGCGAATCGCGGCGGCGCCCAGTTGCGGCGCGGTCAGGCCCTTGAGTTCGCCCTGGAAGCCGCCCATGGGTGTGCGTACGGCGCTGACAATAACAATCGGGTCGTGGAGCTGAGTCATGACAAATCCTCCTTACTTGGCCGCCATGCGCAAGGCACCGTCAAGACGGATCACCTCGCCATTGAGCATGCTGTTTTCAATGATGTGCCGGACCAGCGCGGCGTACTCGGCCGGCTTGCCCAGGCGTGGCGGGAACGGCACACCGGCCGCCAGGGCATCGCGAACTTCCGGGGTCATGCCGGCCATCATCGGCGTTTCAAAGATGCCCGGGGCGATGGTCATCACGCGGATGCCGAAGCGCGCCAGTTCACGGGCGGCCGGCAGGGTCAGGCTGGCAATCGCGCCCTTGGACGCCGCATACGCAGCCTGGCCGATCTGCCCGTCGAAGGCCGCCACCGAAGCGGTGTTGATGATCACGCCGCGTTCGCCGTCGGCGTCGGCCGGGGTTTCGGCAATCGCCGCCGCCGCCAGGCGCAGCAGGTTGAAACTGCCGACCAGGTTGACGTTGATCACCTGGGCAAAGCTGGCCAACCCATGCGGGCCGTTCTTGCCGAGGATTTTCTCGCCACGCACCACGCCTGCGCAGTTGATCAGCCCATGCAGGCCGCCAAACGCTGCAACCGTTGCTTTTACTGCCGCTTCGGCGGCGGCTTCCTGGCTGATATCCGCCACCACGCTGCGCGCCTGCGCGCCCAGCTTTGCAGCCTGGGCCGCCACGGCGTCGGCGTTCAGGTCCACCAGCATCACCTTGGCGCCCGCCGCCACCAGCATCTGGGCAGTGGCCGCGCCGAGGCCCGAAGCGCCACCGCTGACCATAAATACCTTGTTCTCAATCTGCATCATTGTTTCCTTGAAGAGGGATCAAGCCGTGGTCGCTGCCTGGACCTTGGCGATTTCCTGGTTACGCAAAATAAACCGTTGCAGCTTGCCGCTCGGGGTCTTGGGCAGGTCGCTGACAAATTCGATTTCCCGTGGGTAGGCGTGGGCCGCCAGGCGCTTGCGCACATGCTGGCGCAGTTCCTCGGCCAACTCGGCGTTGGCGCGGTACTGGCTGTTGATCACCACGAAGGCCTTGACCAGTTCGGTGCGCTCGGCGTCCGGCTTGCCGACCACCGCGGCTTCGATCACCGCCGGGTGCTCGACCAAGGCGCTTTCCACATCGAACGGCCCCACGCGGTAGCCGGAAGTGGTGATCACATCGTCACTGCGCCCGACAAAACTGATGCTGCCATCGGGGTTCAACTCCACGGTGTCGCCGCTCAAGTAGTACTTGCCGACGAAGGCCTTGGTCTTGACCCCGTCGTAGCCTTCGAACCAGCACATGGGTGACTGCTCGCGGTCGATCGCCAGGATGCCCGGCTGGCCGGCGGGCAATTCCTGGTGGTTGTCGTCCAGCACCACGATGCGGTGCCCCGGCGAGGCGAAGCCGGCCGAGCCGACATGCACTGGGTGTTCCAGGCCGTGGTGGTTGCACAGGACCATGCCCAGTTCGGTCTGGCCGTAGTGGTCGTGGATAGTCACACCCAGGTTATCGGCAAACCAGCGGATCACTTCCGGGTTCAACGGTTCGCCGGCGCTGCTGACAATGCGCAACCGGCCCTTGATCGAGCGCGCGAACTGCTCGCCACCGGCGATCAGCAGGCGGTAGGCCGTCGGCGAGCCGGTCAGGTTGGTGATCCCGTACTTATTGATGACCCGGCAGGTGCTTTCCAGGGTGAACGGGCCATCGTAGAAGGTGATCGGATGCCCCATGGACAGTGGCCCGGTCACACCGAAGTAGATGCCATAGGCCCAGCCCGGATCGGCGACGTTCCAGAACGCATCTTCGGGGCGCAGGTCCACCGCGTCACGGGTGTAGCTCTGGAACGCGACCAGGGCCTTGAGCGGCACGGCCAGGGCCTTCGACGGGCCGGTGGTGCCAGAGGTGAACATCAGCAGGAACGGATCGTCTGCGCCCAGCAACACCGGTTCGCACACATTCGAATAGTTGGGCAACTCGGCCCAGAAGCTGAAATCGCCGCGCACAATGCCTTCGCCCTTGGCGCCGGCCACGGTGACGATGGTCGGGCAGTCGGTGACTTCGGCCAGCTTGCTGCGGTTGACCGCGTCGGTCACCACCAGCGCCGCGCCGGAGCTGTTCAAGCGGTGTTCGATGGCCTTGGGGCCGAACGCGGTGAACAGCGGCTGGTAGACCGCGCCGATGCGCCAGGTGGCAAGCACCGTCACCAGCAATTCAGCAGTGCGCGGCAACAGGCCGGCCACCTTGTCGCCACGCTTGACGCCCTGGGCCAGGAGGAAGTTGGCCAAACGCGCGGCCTGATCCTGCAACTCGCTGAAGGTTACGGTGGCGCTACGACCATCCTTGCCCTCCCAGAACAAGGCAATGCGCCCCGGCAGCACGTGCCGGTCACAGCATTCGACGCAGGCATTGAGCCCTTGCAGGTGGCCGGCCAGTGCGGCCTCGACGGTTTGCTGGTAGTTGAACTGGGTGGTCGCAGCCAAATAATCGCGCATCGTGGCAAATCCCTGTGTCTTTTGTTGTTTTGGGGGGCGTGCTTTTGCGGGGTGAAGCTGCGCAAATAGTGGCGCCAGAGCGGCGCATGGACAATGGTCAAAGCTTTCAATGTGGCTGACTGGTTTGGCCAATGGCGCCGTGGAACAAACCGTTGCGTCATAGAGGCCAACAATCAGCCGGTCAACCCAAGCGATTGGACGCCCCGCCCACCAGCTTCTAATCTGAGGGCCTGCGCCACCGAAGAAGCCCCCTCGATGATTGTTCGCCCCAAACCCAACCTGTTCGGCATCCTGTTCTCCCTCAAGGGCTCGATTGCCAAGCGCATTGCCCTGCGCAGCCTGCTGGTCACGCTGCTGGCCTCGGTGATCGTGTTGGTGGAAACCCTGCACCCGGCCTATTTCTCCAAGGTCAACGCCACGCCGTTCACCCTGCTGGGGCTGTCGCTGTCGATCTTCATGAGTTTTCGCAACAACGCCTGCTACGACCGCTGGTGGGAAGGCCGCAAGCAATTGGGGCAGATGGTCATTGAAATCCGCTCGCTGATCCGTGAGAGCCAGGTTTTTACCCTGCCCGGCGAGCGCGAAGGCCTGTTGCGCGGCCTGTGCGGCTTTGCCCACGGCCTGGTGGCGCGCCTGCGCCTGGAAGACGAAGCCAGTGCCATCAAGCCGTGGATCAACGTGGAACCCCGCCACCCGAACCCGCCCGACCGCATCCTGCAAACCCTCGGGGCCCACTGCTCGGACGCCGCGCAACAGGGGCGGATCAGCGACTGGCGCTACACCCAGCTGGAAACCCGCCTGGTCGGCCTGAGCCAGGTACAGGCTGCCTGCGAGCGGATCAAGAGCACGCCGCTGCCCTTCCCCTACACCTTGCTGCTGCACCGCACCATCTATCTGTTCTGCATCCTCCTGCCGTTTGCCATGGCCGAGCCCCTGGGCTGGCTAACGCCGATTTTCACCGCCATTGTCAGCTACACCTTCTTTGGCCTGGATGAGATCGGCGACGATCTCGAAGACCCTTTTGGCTTCGATGAAAACGACCTGCCGTGCAATGCCATCGTGCGTACCCTGGAGCGGGAGATCCTCGCGGCTCTCGGCGAAACCACCCTGCCGGCGCCCCTGGAGCCCGTGGACTACGTGCTGACGTGACACAGGTTTGACACTCGTCGGTGTCTGACCGAAGCTGACCACTTTGCACTAGCTGCCCAGCTTTCGGACGCCTGCATGTCAAAGTCACGCCGTTACGCGATCATCGGCCTGAGCGCCCTGTTGTTTGTCGCACTGATCTTTTGGTATTTCTCCCGCACCCCCAGCGTGTCCGTCCCGCCGGCTGTTGCCCACGGTTACTCCAAGGCCCTGAAACAGGCACATAACGGCGAGCCTGGCGCCGCGCGCGTGTTGTATCAGCAACTGGGCCGGCCGGACCTCTCCGACATCCGCCGCGCCGCCCTGCACGGCGAATTGCACAACTACCCAAGCCCCCAGGCCTTGAAGCTGGCGGACAAGGACCTGAGCCACGAATCCCCCCTGGTGCGCCAGGCGGCCATCGCCAGCATCGTCGGCCTGGTGCCCAGCGGCCAGCGCACCCTGTTGCTCGGCCCATTGCTCGATGATGACGAACAAAGCGTACGGTTTGCCGCCGCCAATGCCCTGCTGGGCCTGTCGCCCGACACCCTGGGCCTGTACTTCGGCCCCTTGCAGCTGGTGCTGGATGAATATGTGAAGTACCTCAAGACCCAGCCTGAAAGCCCCGAAGGCTGGATCCAGCTGGCACGCCTGTACATTCACAGCGCCCTGCTGCCCGAGGCGCAACATGCGCTGGAACAGGCATTGCGCCTGGATCCGCAGAACCTGCCGGCAGTGGTCGCGCGCATCGAGCTGCTGGACAAACAGGGCAAGGTCGATGACTCGCGCCAGGTGCTCGCCACCCAGTTGCAAGCCCACCCCGAGTCAGCCTACCTGCAACATGCCCTGGGCATGTGGCTGCTGCACCATGGCGAGCGCGAGTACGCGCTGCTGGGCCTGTCCAAGGCGGTGGAGCTGGAACCCGACAACCAGGATTACCGCTACGACCTGGCCACCACCCTGCACGACCAGGAGGAACTGGAAGCCGCCCAGCGCCAGTTGGAAGAAATCGTCCAGCGCCACCCGGCCAACCGCAAGGCGCGGGTGCTGTTGATCAACTATTGGAAAGAAAGCGGCCAGTTGCAGAACGTGCAGGTGCTGTTGGCCCAGCTGGAGCAGCAAAACCCGGACGATCCGGCCCTGCAACAAGGCCTGTGACGCGCGCCAGGCATTGAAATCTGTGGACTGCCTTGCACAAAAACAAGAAAACGTTGAACCGCCCCACAGCCCAACGGTCAAGTGAATATGGCGCGCCTTGACCGGCGCGCCCCTCAACTTATACGTGACCCGAGGGCACTTCTTGTCTACATCCAAAGAGCTGTTCACAGCAAAGGCGGCCACCGGCATCGAAGGTCTTGATGACATTCTTGCCGGGGGGCTATCGCGTAGCCATCTGTTCCTGCTCGAAGGTGAGCCCGGCACCGGCAAGACCACCGTGGCCCTGCAGTTTCTCCAGGCCGGCGCCAAGGCCGGGGAACGATCGCTGTATATCACCCTGTCGGAAACCGAGCGCGAGCTGCGCCAGGGCGCCAAGTCCCACGGCTGGGACCTGGATGAGCACATCCATATCTTTGAACTGACCCCACCTGAAAGCCTGCTCAATGCCGAGCATCAGCAAAGCCTGCTGTACTCCTCCGACCTTGAGCTGGGCGAGGCCACCCGGCAGATCTTCGAGGTGGTAGAACGGGTCAAGCCCACCCGCGTGGTGATCGACAGCCTCTCGGAAATCCGCCTGCTGGCCCAAAGCTCGTTGCGCTATCGAAGGCAGATCCTGGCGATCAAGCACTACTTCGTGCGTTACGAAGCCACCGTGCTGCTGCTGGACGACCTGACCACCGAATCCCTGGATAAAACCGTACACAGCGTGGCCCACGGGGTAATCCGCCTGGAAGAACTGACCCCCAACTACGGCGCGGAACGACGCCGGGTACGGGTGGTGAAGTACCGTGGCCAGAAGTACCGTGGGGGCTTTCACGACTTCACCATTATGGAAGATGGCGTGCATGTGTTCCCCCGCCTGGTGGCGGCCGAGCACCGCAGCGGTTACAGCCGCCAGACCCTGACCAGCGGCATTCGCGAGATGGATGCGCTGCTCGGCGGCGGGATCGAGACCGGCTCCAGCACCCTGATCCTCGGCCCTGCCGGTACCGGCAAATCCTTGATCTCGATGATCTTCGCCGCAGCAGCAGTGGCCCGTGGCGAAAAGGCCGCGCTGTTTATCTTCGATGAAGAGCTGGGCCTGCTGTTCGACCGCATGAAAAACATGGGCATTGACCTGGCCGCCCTGCAAGCCACCGGCAACCTGCTGATCGAGCAGGTGGATGCCGCCGAGCTGTCGCCCGGCGAGTTTTCCCACCGGGTGCGGCGTTGCGTGGATGAGCGCCAGATCAAGACCGTGGTCATCGACAGCATCAACGGTTACCAGGCAGCGATGCCTGAGGAAAACGCCCTGGTGCTGCACATGCACGAGCTGTTGCTGTACCTCAACCGCCGTGGCGCAGCGACCTTCATGACCGTGGCCCAGCACGGCCTGGTCGGCGACATGCAAGCGCCGGTGGATATCACCTACCTGGCAGACACGGTGATCCTGTTGCGCTACTTCGAAGCACTGGGCAAGGTACGACGGGCAATTTCCATCATCAAGAAACGCACCGGCAGCCATGAATCGACCATCCGCGAATACCGCATCGCCAGCCGTGGCATGACCATCGGCGAACCCCTCGAAGCCTTCCAGGGCGTGCTGCGCGGAGTGCCCACCTACATGGGTGCCGGCAAGCCGCTGCTCAAGGATGAGAGCTTGTGAGTAGCCTGCCGGCCGTTTCCGAGCGCGCGATCATTCTCGCGCCCTTGGGACGGGACAGCTCGCTGGCGCTGATGATGCTCAACGAGGCAGGTTTCAGCGGTATCGCCGCCCCCAACCTGCCCATGCTCTGCGACGAACTGGAACAGGGCGCGGGCCTGCTGATCATCGCCGCCGAAGCCTTGCACGGGGTCGGGCTGGAACCGCTGCTGGACTATCTGCACCAGCAGCCAGCCTGGTCGGACCTGCCCATCGTCCTGATGACCCACCATGGCGGCACCGAACAGAACGCCTCATCCCACTTGAGCGCCAGCCTGGGCAACATCACCTTACTGGAGCGGCCGTTTCACCCGGTGACGCTGATCAGCCTGGTGACCACCGCCCTGCGCGGGCGCCGACGGCAATACGAAGCCCGCGACCGCCTGATCGACCTGAGCCAGAGCGAACTGCGCCTGCAACGCACTCTCGAAACCCTCGAACAGCAAGTCGAAGAACGCACTGCGCAACTGCGCAGTAACGAAGAAGCCTTGCGCCAGTCACAAAAAATGGAAGCCGTGGGTCAGTTGACCGGCGGTATCGCCCACGACTTCAACAACATGCTTACCGGGATTATCGGCAGCCTCGAACTGCTGCGCCGGCGCCTGGCCCGGGGCCGCCTGGACGACCTCGACAGCCTGATCGACCTGGGCGTGACCTCGGCCAACCGCGCCGCCGGCCTGACCCACCGCCTGCTGGCGTTTTCCCGCCGCCAGTCGCTGGACTCCAAGCCGGTGGAAATCAACCAGTTGGTGACGTCCATGGGCGAATTGCTGCAACGCAGCCTCAATGAAAGCATCGTGCTGGAGATGCAATTGAGCGGGCAGCTGTGGACCGCCGAAGCCGACCCCAATCAGCTGGAAAGCGCCCTGCTCAACCTGGCGCTGAATGCCCGCGACGCCATGCCTGACGGCGGTCGACTGGTGGTCGAAACGCGCAATCGCCACCTCGATAACGTGTTCACCGCCGCCTACGGCACCCTGACCCCGGGCGACTACGTGGAGCTGAACGTCAGCGACACCGGCTGCGGCATGCCGGAAAACGTGATCAGCCGCGCCTTCGACCCGTTCTTCACCACCAAACCCATCGGCCAGGGCACCGGCCTGGGCCTGTCGATGATCTACGGGTTCGCCCGCCAGTCCCGTGGCCATGTGATCATCCACAGTGAGGTCGGCAAAGGCACCACGGTGAGCCTGTTCCTGCCCAGGTTTGTCGGTGAAGTCACTGCCGATGCCCCGCAGGACCCGGCATTGCTGCCGTTTGCCAACGCCGGCGAGTGTGTGCTGATTGTCGAGGATGACCCGGCGGTACGGGTGTTGGTGAGCCAGGTACTGAGTGAGCTGGGCTATGCCTTTGTCGAGGCGGGAGATGCCGACAGTGCGCTACCGATTATCGAATCCAGCCAGCGCATTGACCTGATGATCAGCGATGTGGGCTTGCCGGGCATGAACGGCCGCCAATTGGCGGAGATCGGCCGGCAGATCCGTCCGGACCTGAGGGTGTTGTTCATTACCGGCTATGCCGAGCACGCGGCGGTGCGCGGCGGGTTCCTGGACCCGGGCATGCAGTTGATCACCAAGCCCTTTACCTTCGACCTGCTGACGGCGAAGGTGCGGGAGATGATTCAGGCCTGACATGCGGGGGCATTTGCAAAAAACGCTCCCGCGTCGCTGCACGGTCAGGGCCTGCCAGCGCGAGCCTGAAGCCTCAGGCCAGCAGCCGCTGGATATGCTCATGCAGCGTATCCAGATCAAACGGCTTGGCCAGGATCGGCGCGTTACGGGTGATCGGGCTGTTGCAGTCGAGGATCTCCTGCGGATAACCGCTGATAAAGATCACCTTCAATTCCGGCCGCAGCTTGATCGCAGGCTCAGCGATCTGCACCCCGGAAATCCCGCCAGGCAGTCGATAGTCAGTCACCATCAGGTCCAGGTGCGGCTTGGAAGCGAGGATTTCGAAAGCCTGCTCGCCGTCGATGGCCTTGAGAACCCGGTACCCAAGGCCCGCGAGGTACTCGCCCAGCACGAACATGATCGACTCGTCATCCTCGACGATCAGTACAACATCTTGCGCATCTTCACTCATGGGAAGCCTTTGTCCGGTCAATTGCTGCTGATACGACCATAGGGTCACGCAGAGGTTGCGTCGGGGTGACGATTGATTTCACGCCCCGGCCCCCAGGGGCAGGCACACACGGAACAATGCGCCCTCTCCTATCTGGCTCTCGACTTCAATCGTGCCGCCGTGGGCCGCAACGATCTGTTCGGAGATAAACAGCCCAAGGCCAAGCCCGGCCACCGCATGGTTGGCCGATACGCGCTCGAACTGCTGGAAAATCCGCTTCTGGTTGTCTTCGCTGATACCGATCCCGCGGTCCCGGACTTCCACCCTGGCCTCGCCATGTTCGGCATACACCCTTACCGCCACCGGGCTCTTGGCGCCGTAGCGCAGGGCGTTGGTCAACAGGTTGGACACCACCTGCTCGATGCGAAACTCATCCCACTTGCCCTCCACCGGCTGCGGCGCATCCAGTTGCACCGAAGACTCGGCCGCCGCCACTTGCGGGGCAAAGTTCTCCAGCAGGTTACGCACCAACTGCGCCAGGTCGAACTGCCCCGGGCGGATCGACAGCTTGCCGGTGCGGATCCGCGACACATCGAGCATGTCTTCGATCAAGCGGATCAGGCTCTGGATCTGCCGTTCATCGCGATCGACCATGGCGTGCATCTTGTCCAGGGTAAAGGCAGCGGCGTTGTCCCGAGCCAGGTGCATCTTGCGCAACTGGGTCTCCAGGATCAGGCCGTTGAGGGGCGTACGCACCTCATGGGCGACGATGGACATGAAGTCATCGCGCATGCGCACCGCCTGCTCCAGCTCGGCCTGGGTCGCCTGCAGGCGGTTGAGCAACAACTCCTGCTCGCGCCGGCTTTGCTCCAGGGCTTCGACCTGCTGCTTCATGGCCTTGCTCTGGCGGTGCAGGTCGACGAATACATTGACCTTGCTCTTGACCGCGTGGATGTCCAGGGGCTTGTGCAGGAAATCCACCGCGCCACTCTCGTAGCCCTTGAAGGCGTAATTGAGCTCACGACCGGCGGCACTTACAAACACGATGGGAATGTTCTTGGTCTTTTCGGTGCCACGCATCATCTCGGCCAGTTCGAAGCCGTTCATGCCGGGCATCTGCACGTCGAGAATAGCCATGGCGAACTCATGCTCGAGCAGCAGCGACAAGGCTTCGTCCGCGCTCAATGCCTTGTAGACCTGGCGGTCCTCGCGCTTGATCAGTGCCTCAAGGGCCAGCAGGTTTTCCGGCAGATCGTCGACGATCAGCAGTTTGGCCTGGATAGTACTTAACATGGGGAAGATTCCAGGGAAGCCAGCAAAGCGCCAATCCGGCTCAAGGTAAGAATTTGGTCAGGTGCATGCAATGCCAGTGCCGCCTTGGGCATCACCGCCACCCGGGCCTCGGCAGGGTCCTGGACCACGGTGGTGCCGCCACGCAGCTTGACGTGGGCCAGGCCACGCGCGCCGTCCTGGTTGGCGCCGGTCAAAAGGATCGCCAGCAGATGCGGGCCATAGGCATCGGCGGCCGACTCGAACAGATAGTCAATGGCCGGGCGCGAGTGATGCACGCGCTCTTCCTGGCTCAAGGACAGGCTGCGGTCCTGCTCCACCGACAGGTGGTAGCCGGGGCCGGCAAAATACAGGGTGCCGGGCTGGATCATCTCCTTGTCCCGCGCCTCCACCACATGCATTGCCACGCGCCGGTCAAACACCTCGGCCAACTGGCTGCGCCGCTCATCCGGCAGGTGCAGCACGGCAATGATCGGCAGGTCGAACCCAGGCGCCAAGGCCCCGAAAATACTCAGCAACGCCTCGACCCCACCGGCGGATGCGCCAACGACAATGGCTTGGACACCCGACACACGGGCCGGGCTGGCAGTTGCTTGGTTCATGATTTGCGGTAGATCCGTTCTTGCTTGACCAAGGGTTCGAATTGCTTGCTGTAGGCGGAGAAATCCAGGGTTTCCTTACTGCCCAGCACCAGGAAGCCGCGATGACACAGCGACTCATGAAACAACCCAAACGCCCGATCCTGCAATTTTTTATTGAAATAAATCAGCACGTTACGACATGAAATTAATTGAGTTTCCGAAAATACGCTATCGGTCGCCAGGCTGTGGTCGGCGAACGTTACGTTCTCGCGCAGGGTCTTGTCGAAGATCGCGTAATCGTAGGCTGCCGTGTAGTAGTCGGCAAACGAACGCTGCCCTCCGGCCTGCTGGTAGTTGTGGGTGTAGGCACGCACGTTTTCCAGGGAAAAGATCCCCTGCTTGGCCTTCTCCAGCGAAGTGGGGTTGATATCGGTGGCGTAAATGATAGTGCGTTCCAGCAAGCCTTCCTCGCGCAGCAGGATGGCCATCGAATACACCTCCTCCCCGGTGCTGCAGCCGGCGATCCAGATCTTGATCGACGGGTAGGTCTTGAGCAGCGGCACCACTTCCTGGCGAATCGCCAAAAAGTGCGACGGGTCGCGAAACATCTCGCTGACCGGGATGGTCAGGAACTGCAGCAACTGCATGAACGCAGTGGGGTCGTGTAGCACCCGCTCCTGCAAGGCCGAGATGGTCTTGCAGTCGAACTGGCGCAAGGCATGGGCCACACGGCGCTTGACCGAAGCCCCGGAATAGTCGCGAAAGTCATAGCTGTACTTGAGGTAGATCGCCTCGATCAGCAAGCGCAGTTCAATATCAGTACTTCGATCCACTTAGTGTATTTCCACTTAAATGCGTTCCATCTTGGGCAACCACACCCGGATCAGCGAAAACAGCCGGTCCAGGTCAATCGGCTTGGCCAGGTAGTCGTTGGAGCCCGCCGCGAGGCAGCGCTCCTGATCGTCCTTCATGGCCTTGGCCGTCACCGCGATGATCGGCAGCTTGCGCCAGCGCGGGTCCTGGCGGATCAAGGCGGTGGCCTCGTAGCCATCCATCTCCGGCATCATCACGTCCATCAATACCAGGTCGATGTCCTCGACCTCATTGAGCCTCTCGATCGCCTCACGGCCGTTGCGGCCAATGACCACAATCGCGCCCTTGTGCTCCAGGGCGCTGGTGAGGGCGAAGATATTGCGCACATCGTCGTCCACCAGCAGCACCTTGCGCCCCTCGAAGACCTTGTCGCGGCTGCGGGCGGTCTTGAGCATCTTCTGTCGTTCCTGGGACAGCTGGGATTCGACTTTGTGCAGAAAGAGTGTCACTTCATCCAGCAACCGTTCCGGCGAACGGGCGCCCTTGATGATGATCGAGCGTGAATACTTGCGCAGTTCTGCTTCTTCGTCGCGGGTCAGGTTGCGCCCGGTGTAGACAATCACCGGCGGGAACGAGCAGATATCCTCGGTGGCCATGCGCTTGAGCAACTCGTTGCCGAGCATGTCCGGCAGCTTGAGGTCGATGATCATGCAGTCGTACACCGTGCTGCGCAGCAGGTCCAAGGCCTCCTGGGCGAAGCCAACGGCGGTGATTTCAATGTCGTCATCACCGATCAGGCGCGCGATGCTGTCGCGCTGCAAATCATCGTCTTCCACCAGCAGGATGCGCTTGACCTTCTGCGTCAGCTTGGCCTCCAGGCGCGCAAATACGTCCTTGAGCTCTTCGCGGGTGGTGGGCTTGACCGCATAGCCGATGGCGCCCATGTGCATGGCGGCTTCCACGCGATCCTCCACGGAAATCACATGCACCGGGATATGCCGGGTCTCGGCGTGTTCCTTGAGGCGTTGCAGCACGGTGAGCCCGGAGTGGTCAGGCAGGCGCATGTCCAAGAGGATCGCGTCGGGCAGGTACTGTTCGGCGAGGCTATAGCCCTCGTCCGCACCATGGGCCACCAGGCAGTGGTAACCCAGCTCATGGGCCAGGTCGAAGAGGATGCGCGCAAAGTTCGGCTCATCTTCCACCACCAGGATGCAACGGGTAACGAACGGTGCCTGCTCGCGGTCGTCGGCAAAGCGCGGGATCAACGCTTCATCCGCCACCGGCAACGGTGAAACCCGTACCGGCGCCACAGGGGCCGGGGCGGCCACCATGGCCCGCGGCTGCTCGATAAGCGGCGCGTCTTCGTCGCGCTCCATGTACTGCTCTGGCAGCACCAGGGTAAAAATGCTGCCCTGGCCCGGCTCGCTGGTGACGTTGATGTAGCCGCCGAGCAAGGTCGCCAGGTCGCGGGAAATCGACAGCCCCAGGCCGGTGCCGCCATAGCGGCGGTTGGTGGTGCCGTCGGCCTGGCGGAAGGCTTCGAAGATGCTTTGCTGCTGGTCGGGCGCGATGCCAATGCCGGAATCGCGCACGGTAAAGGCAATGCCCTCCCCCGGCTGGCGGGAAATGGTCAGGCTGACCTGGCCCTTCTCGGTGAACTTGACCGCGTTGGACAGCAGGTTCTTGAGGATCTGTTCCAGGCGCTGGCGGTCGGTGAACAGCATCAGCGGCGCGCCGGCCTGCACTTCCACCTGGAAACCCAGCTTGCGGTCGCTGGCCAAAGGCTCGAACATCCCGCGCAGGCCCTCGACCAGGCGTGCCACGCTGGTGTTCTCGGGACGCATATCGAGCTTGCCGGCCTCGACCTTGGCAATGTCCAGGATGTCATTGATCAGGTTAAGCAGGTCGTTGCCCGCCGAGTAAATCGACTCGGCAAACTTGACCTGTTCGGCACTGAGGTTTTCCTCGGAGTTTTCCGCCAGCAGCTTGGCCAGGATCAGCGAACTGTTGAGCGGCGTGCGCAGTTCATGGGACATGTTGGCGAGGAACTCGGACTTGTACTTGCTGGAGCGCTGCAACTCGTCGGCGCGGTCCTCCAGCTCGACCTGCACGCGATTGAGCTCGACGTTCTTGCGGTCCATGGCGTCGCGCTGGTCGGCAAGGATCTGGGTCTGCTCGGCCAATTGCTCGTTGGTCTGCTCCAGCTCCGCCTGCTGGGTTTCCAGGTGCGCCTGGGATTCCTTGAGAATGCGCGACTGCTCTTCGAGTTCCTCGTTGGCGGTCTTGAGCTCTTCTTGCTGCACTTGCAACTCTTCGTTGAGCTGCTGGGTCTCGGCCAGCACTTCCTGCAAGCGCTGACGATAGCGCGCCGCCTCGATGGAGGTGCCGATATTGCCCGCGATCAGCTCCAGCAGCTCCACATCGCGGTCGTCCAGGGGGCGCAAGAAGCCCAGCTCGATCACCCCATTGACCCGGTCATCATCGCTGGTCGGCACCACCAGCACGCTACGCGGCGCGCCATCACCCAGGCCCGAGCTGACCTTGAAGTAATCCACCGGCACATCGTCCAGGCGAATCAAACGGTGCTGCTGTGCCGCCTGGCCGACGATCCCCTCATCGCGGTAGATCGCCTGCTCCTGCTGCTCCTGCTCCCGGGAAAAGCCATACGCGGCCACGCGCTTGAGGCCGCCATGTTCTTCGCGCACATACAGCGCAGCCACCACCGAGCCCATGTACTGGGCACAGAATTGCAAAATATTGCGCCCCAGCAGGTTCAGGGTCAGTTGGCCAAGCACCTGTTCGGCCAGCTCGGTCTGCCCGTTGCGCAGCCAGGCCTGCTGTTCCAGGCGCTTGGCGATCTTCATCTGCGAGGCCAGGTTGGCGCTGTAGCTGTCGGAAAGCACCATCAGATTCTTTCTGCCGACGTAGGCCAGGAAACCACTCAGGCCCAGCACAAACAGCAGGTAGAAGGTCACGCTCAGGACTGTGGTGCGAGTCACGTCCTCATTGCGGTCGATGCGAAACTGCTGCTCCATGGCAACCGCGGCGTCGTATTCCTTGCGAATCTCGTCGGTCAGGCGCTTACCCCTCCCGGCTTTCACCGCGCCACGGTAATCACCGTTCTGCCGTTGCAGGTCAATCATCGTCTGGGCGTAGTTGTTCCACTCCAGTTGCAGCGATTCCAGGCGCTTGAGTCGGTCCACTTGCTGGGGGTTATCCGCCACCAGCGCCTGCAAATTGCGCAGGTCGGAAATGATCCGTGGCTTGGCCACTTCGTAGGGGTCGAGAAAATGCTCATCCCCGGTAATCAGGAAACCGCGCATGCCGGTTTCCTGGTCGACGGTCAGTTTCGCGGTTTCATTGAGGTTATTGATCACCCGATCGGTGTGCTCCACCCACTGGATCACCGACAGCAGGTAGGTGATCAGGCACACGAAAAACACCGCGCTGAGCACACCCACGCCCAATGGCAAGGCCACGTTACGGCTCAGGAGTTTGCGGAAACTGTTTTCATCGACGGACGATGCGGGAGTCATGGGCGTGCCTTGGCCAAGAGCGGAAAAACCGGGAGTTTGCCCCAAAATCGTCGGTAAGGGCTACGTTTATGACGTATTTCAACGACACACTCAGGACATTGCGCCGGATTATCGGCACAATACCCACCCCGCTTGGGGAACTTGCCGGGATCGACGCAACTCACTAGAGGATGGTCTCGTTAACACCATCATCTGGGAACCCTCATTATGTCCGCTGCCTCCACCATCCTTGTCGTCGAAGACGATGCCATCGTGCGCATGTTGATCGTCGATGTGCTCGAAGAACTGGAGTTCAAGGTGCTCGAGGCTGAACACGCCGAAGCCGCCCTGGTATTCATAGAAGACAACACCCATGTGATCGACCTGATGATGACCGACTGGGGCCTGCCGGGCATGAATGGCAAGGAACTGGCGCAGCGAACACGCACATTGCGCCCAAGCCTGCCCATCCTGCTTGCCAGTGGCTATGCCGAAAACATTGAGCTGCCCGCAGGTGTGCAGATGATTGCCAAGCCATTCTCCATCGATCAACTGCGCGATAAAGTCAAAAGCATGCTGGGTTGACCCACCCCCCTGTATCCCCGCAAACAAACCGTGATTGCCCCCACACAAAGTCATTAATTCGTTCGAATGACTAGCGAGTCTGTATTTAACTGCTAGCTTCAAACGACATGTCCTACCAGGTTTTCGAATAAGGACTACCGGCAGCCCTACGAAAGCGCTATCGGGTCAGTGACCAAGGAACTGGGGAATCATCATGTTCACAGCACCGCGACTTCCAGCATGTATGTTGGCCGCTTTACTGTTGCCCGCGTGTTCTGCCCAGGCCGATAACGCCGAAACCGCCAACAAGAGCAACAACCCGCTCAACATGGCACCCGGCGCCAACTTGCAGGACTACTACACCCCCAGGCTGTACGACACCAATGCCCATACCAATGACGTGTTGCTGCGCGGCACGCTGCCCATTGCCCCCTCGGACTTTATCGGCGTGCCCCAGCTGCTGCGCGCCACCCTGCCCCTGAGTACTCGCCCCGATCCCCATAGCGGCTACAGCACCGGCATCGGTGACCTGAACCTGTTCGATATCTTCCTGCTCAAGACCGAAGGTGTGCAGTTGGGCATCGGCCCGCAGCTCACCGCGCCGACTGCCGAGCACGATGAACTGGGCACCGGCAAATGGCAGGCCGGCCTGGCAGCCGTGGCCATCGACGCCTCGCCCCGTGGCCTGCTGGGCGCGCTGGTGCAGTACCAGAGCTCGTTCGCCGGCGACCGCGACCGGGCCCACGTGGAAAGCGCGACCTTCCAGCCCTTCATCATCCATAACCTGCCCAAGGGCTGGTACCTGCGCTCCACGGGCACCTGGACCTTCGACCTGAAGAACGACACCCACTACATCCCCATCGGCTTTGGTGCGGGTAAGGCCTGGAAAGCCGGCAGCAATATTCTCAACGCCTACGTCGAGCCGCAGTGGACGGTGGCGCGCAAGGGCGATGGCCTGCCGCAGTTCACCCTGTTCGCCGGGATCAACGTGACTTTCGGGAAATAAGGACGATTTATGCAGGCCCTGATGCGCAATGCCGGCTTCACCCTCCTGGCTCTATCCGCCAGTTGTGGCGTGGGCGTGCATGCCCAGACCCTCGACACCCGCATCGGCCCGATCACCATGGAGGGCGAATTGCCCGCCCACAGTGAAATCGCCAAGCTGTACGGCGAGCTGGATTTCCAACAGGCCACCCAGAGTTTTCTCTGGGCTCTGCCGCTGGTGTCCTACGCCCAATGGCAGGACGAATTCAGTACCAAGCTCGGCGCGCGCAGTGGCGACCTGATGGTGCTCACCACCTACGAAGACAAGCTCGGGGTGATCACGGCCAATGCCACCACCCCGTATATCCTGGGGTTTGTCGACCTCAACGAGACCGGCCCGCTGGTGATCGAGTTGCCACCGGGGCCTACCGCCGGCGGCATTGGCGACTTCTGGCAGCGCGCAATCATCGATATGGGCCAGACCGGCCCGGACCAAGGCAAGGGCGGCAAGTACCTGGTGCTGCCACCGGGCCACGAACCGCCCGCCGATGCGGGCAAGTATTACCTGGCCAAGTCGCAAACGATGAACGTGCTGGTGGGCTTTCGCGTGCTCGACCCCGACCCGGCCAAGGGCAAGGCCCTGGTCGAGCAATTTCGCATGTACCCCTACGCCCAGCGCGCCAACCCTGGCAAAACGCGCTTGCTGTCACCCGCTGGCAAGCCGTGGTCCGGCACCCAGCCGCGCGGCATGGCGTACTGGGAGCGCCTGCACGGGATCATCCAGAAGGAGCCAGTCAACGAGCGCGACCGTTTCTACATGGCCATGCTCGCCAGCCTGGGCATTGAGAAAGACCGGCCGTTCAACCCCAACGAGCACCAGCGCCAGGCCCTGGAGCAAGGTGCGCAGATGGGCGAGTTGATCGCCAAGGCCAACGCCTTCGCCAAGCGCTTCCCCCAGGCCCAGTACTGGCCGGACCGCCAGTGGGATACGGTGCTGAACATCGCCGACCCCTCCCAGCGCGTGACCTTCTACGACCAATTATGGGAGCGCAGCGCCTGGTTCTATGAAGCGGTGACCAACACCAAGGGCATGGTCTCCAAGACTCCGGGCCTGGGCCAGACCTATCTCGGCGCCTACACCGACCAGAAGGGCCAATGGCTCGATGGCGCCAAGCACTACAAACTGCACGTGGGCGCCAACCCACCGGCCAAGCAGTTCTGGTCGATGACGGTGTACGACATCGACAGCCGCTGCCTGATCGACAACCCGCAACGCAAGGCCGACCTGTCTTCTCGCCAGGACCTGAAGAAAAATCCCGACGGTTCGGTGGATTTGTACTTTGGCCCCACCGCGCCAAAAGACTTCGAGAACAACTGGGTGCAAACTCTGCCGGGCAAACACTGGTTCAGCTACTTCCGCTTGTATGCCCCTACCGAGGCCTACTTCGACAAGCGCTGGAAGCTCGACGACATCACCCCTGTTCCCTGACGGTTTGAAGGAAGGACGCACCAACATGATTGGAAAACCGACGCGCCTGCTGCTGGCGAGCCTCTCGATACTGCTGAGTACCGGCGCCTGGGCGGACTTTACCGCCTCCCCCGGCGAAGCCCGGGCCATTGCCAAGGAAGCGTACCTGTATGGCTTCCCGGTAGTGGAAATGTACAAGACCCTCTACACCCAGGCGGTGGACAAGGGCGGCGCCAACTTCAAGGCGCCGTTCAACCACATCGGCAACACCGCCAAGGTTTTCACCCCCAAGGACACGGCCTTCGTCACCCCCAATTCGGACACCCCTTACTCCTTTGTCTGGCTGGACCTGCGCCGCGAGCCGATGGTGCTGACCCTGCCGAAAATCGAGGACAACCGCTATTACTCCGTGCAGTTGATCGACCTCTATACGCAGAACTTCGCCTACCTGGGCACCCGCAGCACCGGCAACAATGGCGGGCACTACATGGTCGCCGGGCCCGACTGGAAGGGCCAGCAACCGGTGGATGTGGACCGTGTGGTCTACAGCGAAAGCAATATCGCCTACGCCCTGTATCGCACCCAGTTGTTCGATGACAAGGACCTGGCCAAGGTCAAGCAGATCCAGGCCGGCTACAAGGTCCAGCCCCTGAGCGGCTACGTCAAACAGGCAGCGCCGGCCAAGGTGGCGAAGATCGAGTGGCCCAAACCGGTCGCCGAGATGAGCGACAGCCCGCAGTTGTTCCGCTACCTGAACTTCATGCTGGCCTTCGCCGCGCCCCAGGACAGTGAAAAAGAGCTGCTGGCGCGTTTTGCCAAGATCGGGATCGCCCCTGGCGCGCCGTTCAAGGTTGCCCAGTTGAGCGCCGAACAACGCAAGGCCCTGGAAGACGGGATCGCCGATGGCAAGGCCGAGTTCGCCACCTTCAAGAAAGACAAGGTCGACACCCATCAAGTGGCCAGCGGTGACCTGTTCGGCAGCCGGGACCACCTGCAAAACAATTACCTGTACCGCTACGCCGGTGCCGACATGGGGATTTTCGGCAACTCCACCGATGAGGCCGCCTACATGGGCTACTTCGTCGACAGCGAGGGCAAGCCGGCCAACGGCGCCAAGCACAGCTACACCCTGCACTTTGCCAAGGGCCAACTGCCGCCCGCCGACGCGTTCTGGTCACTGACCATGTACAACGGCAAAAACAAGCTGTTGGTGGCAAACCACAAGAAACGCTACCTGATCAACTCGCGGATGTTGCCCCAGCTCAAGCTCGATGCCGATGGCGGCCTGACGCTCAAGGTCCAGCATCACGAACCGCCCAAATCCGAACAAAGCAACTGGCTGCCAGCACCACCCGGTCCGTTCTACGCCGTACTGCGCATTTACCTGCCCAAGCCTGAGGTGGGTAACGGCCAGTGGAAACTACCGGCGCTGACCCCGGTGAAATAACCGCCCCGACACCCCTGACATCAGGCCCAGACAAGGAGTAGCGCCATGGTTTCACGCAGTCGACTGAGTGCATTCGCCGCCGCCACGCTGGCGCTGGTGCCAGGGATAAGTGTTGCGGACAACGCCAGGGATTGGCAGAACACCCCTACCGACCTGAATATGCTGTTCGGCTACTACAACCGGGTGGACACCAACACCCCCATCGACACCACGCTGCCCATCGATGGCCTGTCGCTCAACGCCGATGTGTATCTGTTGCGCTACGCGCGCTCGTTTGGCATCGACGGGCGTAACAGTGCCATCCAGTTTATCCAGCCCTATGCCGATGTTTCGGCGTCCTTCGATAACGCGCGCTTCTTCGATGGCACCAAGCACAACGGCGGCATGGGCGATGCCCAGGTGGTGTTCGCCCATAACATCTTCGGCGGCCCGGCCCTCACGGCGGCGGAGTTCGCCAGCTGGAAACCCGAGACCTTCCTGACCGGTGCCCTGTGGGTCACCGTGCCCACCGGTGACTATGACAAGGACCGCGTGATCAACATCGGCGCCAACCGCTGGGTGGTCAAGCCAGAACTGGGCTTCGGCACGCCGTTGGGCCCCACTTGGCTTGAGATCAATACCTGGGTCTCGCTGTTTGGCGACAACGACGAGTACCACGGCGACAGCAAGCTGGAGCAAAAGCCGCTGTACGCCATCGAGGGTCACTACAGCTACACCATCAATCGCGCGCTCTGGGCCTCGCTGGATGCCACCTACAGCCGGGGTGGTGAAAGCAAGATCGACGGCATCTGGCAGGACAACAAGCAGGAAAACGGCCTGTTGGGGGCAAGCCTGGGCTTTATGCTCACGCCGCAATTCGGCGGGTTGCTGGCCTATTCCGACACCATTGCCGAGCGACGCGGCTCGCCCGACGTGAACACCTGGACCTTGCGCATGCAGTACGTCTGGTAATCGCATTCGTGAGGTACGCCATGTCGCGCTTTCATCGTATGTTGCTGGGCCTGCTGCTCGTCAGCGGCGGTGCGGTGGCCGGCGAACTGGAGCCCAAGGCCCTGGCCGCCCTGGAGCAGATGGGCAGCTATCTGCGCAGCGTGCAGCAGCTACGGCTCGATACCGACAGCCGCACCGACCAGGTCCTGGAGGACGGCCAGGTCATCGAGTTCAATCACCAGACTCACCTGCAGGCCAGGCAGCCCGACAAGCTGCGGGTGCAGGTGGAACGCAATGGCGAGCGCCGCAGCCTGTTCTATAACGGCCAGCGCTTCACCCTCTACGACAGCCGCAGCGGCTACTTCACCGAGCAGGCCGCTCCCACGGATATCGCCAGCCTGCTCGCCCAATTGAGTGAACGGTACGGCATCGAACTGCCCCTGGCCGACCTGTTCCGTTGGGACGCCACTACCGCCAAGGCCGCCGGGCTGAGCGACGCACTATGGATCGACAGCCAGCCCCTCAATGGCCAGGTATGCGATCACTACGCCTACCGCCAACCGGACATCGACTGGCAACTGTGGGTGCGCCAGGGCCCGCAGCCGCTGCCGTGCCGCCTGGTGATCAGCCGCCGCGACAGCGCCGGGCAGCCGCGCCACAGCGTCGATTATCGCTGGCAGCTGGACGCCCCGAGCAACGACCGCGACTTTGAATTCACCCCGCCAGCCGGTGCCCGGGCAATCCCCCTGGCCCCCGCAGGAGCACAACCATGAAGCCCGTGGCGGGGGTGCTCACTGCCAGTTTGCTGCTGACCCTGTTCGACCCGCTGACCGCCCACGCCTGGCAGATGCGCGGCGGCGGTGGCGCACGGACCTTCGTCGTGCCCCATGGCGGTGGCGGTTTCCATCCACCGCCGCCGCACCCGATGCCGGCGCCCCGGCCCATGCCGCCTCATCCCGAGCCACACCCGCAGCCGGGGCCGCATCCGTATCCAGGGCCGCCGCCCGGCCCGCATCCGCCGCCGTATCCCGGGCCGGGACCAGGGCCTGGGCCGCATCCTTACCCGATGCCGCCACCGCCGCCACCACCGCCGCCGGATGATTGGTATCACCCCTGGGCCACGGCCGCCGTGATCGGCGCCACCACCGCGACGATCCTGGCCATCGGCACGCGGGTCAACACGGTGCCGGTCGATTGCGTGTCGGTCATCGCCAATGGCGTGGCCTACCAGCATTGCGGGCCGACCTGGTACCAACCGCAGTACGTCGGTAGTTCCGTGCAGTACATCGTGGTCGCCGCACCCTGGTGACCCAATGCTTCAAGGATGATTGTGATGACAGCGCTCAACGATCTTAACGCCCTGCAAGCCAGCATCGCCGAAAGCGTGCTGGGCCAGGACCAGGTTATCCGGCAGATCCTCCTGGGCCTGCTGGCCAACGGTCACCTGCTGCTGGAAAGCCTGCCGGGGCTGGCCAAGACCCGCACGGTCAAGGCCCTGGCCAGGCACCTCGACGCGCAGATGAGCCGGATCCAGTTCACCCCCGACCTGCTGCCTTCGGACATCACCGGCGCCGAGGTGCTGCACCAGGTGGACGGGCAGAACCAGATCCGTTTCCAGCCCGGCCCCTTGTTCGGCAACCTGATCCTGGCTGATGAAATCAACCGCGCCCCGGCCAAGGTCCAGGCCGCCCTGCTCGAAGCCATGGAAGAGCGGCAAATCACCGTGGCCGGCGCCAGCCACGCGCTGCCCGAACTGTTTATCGTGGTCGCCACCCAGAACCCCATCGAACAGGAAGGCACCTACCCACTGCCGGAAGCGCAGATGGACCGCTTCTTGCTGAAAATCCTCCTCGACTACCCCAGCGCCGACGATGAGAGCCAGGTGCTGCGCTTGCTGCGGGCCGAAGAACAGGCAGGCGACGCCCCTGTCACTCAGGGCTTCAACCTGGCACAAGAGGTGATCTTCGCCGCCCGCCGGGAAGTCAGCGCCGTGCAGGTCGCGCCGGCCATCGACCGCTACCTGATCGACCTGATCAACGCCACCCGCCATCCCGGCGACTACGACCCGGACCTGGCACGCTGGATCAGCCTCGGCGCCAGCCCCCGTGGCGGCATCGGCCTGGACCGCTGCGCACGCGCCGATGCCTGGTTGCAGGGCCAGGCATTCGTCACCCCGGCCAACGTGCAAGCGGTGGTGCATCCAGTACTGCGCCATCGCCTGCAACTGAGCTACGACGCGGTGGCCGATGGGGTCAGTGCCGATCAGGTGCTCGACCGCCTGCTGGCCAAAGTGGCGATCCCGGCATGAACGCCGACGGTCAGGTCTACGTGTCCCTCGGGCAGTTGATGGCCCTGCAGTTCCAGGCACGGGGCTTGAGTTTTGTGGCACGCCAGCCCCACGGCAGCATCCTGGCGGGCAACCATGCGTCACGCCTGCGCGGGCGCGGCCTGAACTTCGATGAACTGCGGCGCTACCAGCCCGGTGACGACCTGCGCCACCTCGACTGGCGCGCCTCGTTGCGCACCGGCAAGCCGGTGGTGCGCGCCTTTACCGAAGAGCGCGACCGCCCGGCCTTGATCGTGGTCGACCAGCGCATGTCGATGTTCTTTGGCTCGGTGCGCAGCTTCAAATCAGCCGTCGCCGCCGAACTGGCGGCGCTCGCCGCGTGGATGGTATTCAACGCAGGCGACCGGGTCGGCGGCGTGGTGTTCAACGATGAGCGCATCGACGCCGTGGCCCCGTTGCGCAGCCGCAAGCGGGTCGAGGCCCTGTGCAGCCGTATCGTGCAGCACAACCAGGCGCTCAATGCGCGCAATCCGGACCATGAGGGCGACGGGCAACTGGACAACGTCTTGCAGCATTGCCTGGCGCTGGCCGGGCATGACCATTTGATCTGCATCGTCAGCGACTTTGCCGGCGCCGGGCCGCGCACCCTGCAACTGCTGCGCCAGCTGTCGGCCCATAACGATGTGCTCGCCTTGCAGGTCTACGATCCGCTGGCCCTCAACGTGCCCAAAAGTGGCCAACTGCGCGTGACCCAGGGCCAGTTGCAGGTGGAGTTGGCCGTGCAACAACAGCAGGTGCGCCAACCCCTGGGGGATTTTCTCGGCGGCCGCCTCAAGGATGTCGCCAACCTGTTGCGGCGCAGCCAGGTGCCCGTGCTGATGTTCAGCAGCGCCCTGCCCGCCGCCGAGCAATTGCGCGACGAACTGGGCAGGCGCCGGTGAACGCCCAGGTGCCGAGCATCGAACAGCTGCAAGAGCTGGGCTTGCCCGCGCCCGTCAGCTACTGGCCGCAGACCTGGGGTTGGTGGCTGCTGCTCGGCCTGCTGATCCTCGGCCTGCTGGTGTGGGCCGCCAGGGCCTGGCTTGCGTGGCGCCGCAATGCCTATCGCCGTGAGGCCCTGGCACGCCTGGATGCGCTGGAGGATCTACGGGAACTGCCGGTGTTACTCAAGCGCGTGGCGCTGTCGATGCCCCTGGCCCCCGAAGAGCTGCAACGCGTGCCGACCTTGAGTGGCGCCGACTGGCAAGCCTTCCTGCAACGCCATGGCGCTGGGCAGGTGCCGGCAGACCTCAGCCGGCAACTGGCCGAACTGGCTTACGCGCCGCCCGAGGCGCTGGGCGCCGAACAGCGTGCACGCCTGCTGGCCCAGTGCCGAACCTGGGTGGAGGGGCATCATGTGGCAGCTTGATTACCCCTGGTTGTTGCTCCTGCTGCCAGCGCCCTGGCTGGCCTGGCGTTACCTGCCCGCCTACCACGAGGCGCGCAGCGCGGTGCGGGTGCCGTTTTTCGCCGGGATGAGCCGCGCGGTGGGGCAAGCCCCGGCAGCCAGCGGCAGCCGCAGCAATCGCGGGCAACTGCTGCTCAACCTGCTGGTCTGGGCCCTTCTGGTGCTGGCCGTGGCGCGCCCGGTCTGGGTAGAAAAACCTATCGAACGCCAACAGCCGGTGCGCGACCTGATGCTGGCCATCGATATTTCCCAGTCCATGCAGACCCAGGACTTCACCGACGCCAGCGGCCAGAAGATTGACCGCCTGGCCGCAGTCAAACAGGTGGTGCAGGGGTTTATCCAGCGGCGCAAGGATGACCGCCTGGGCCTGATCCTGTTTGGCAGCGGCGCCTACCCCCAGGCACCGCTGACCCTGGACCATGCCAGCCTGGCGCTGCTGCTCGATGACAGCGGCATCGGCATGGCCGGGCCCAACACGGCCATTGGCGATGCCATCGGCCTGAGCCTGAAGCTGCTGGACGCGGCCCACGAGCAGGAGAAAGTGCTGATCCTGCTCACCGACGGCAACGACACCAGCAGCGCAATCACCCCGGACCACGCCGCCAGCATGGCTGCGGCCAAAGGCGTGGTAATCCATACCATCGGCATTGGCGACCCCGGCGCGTCGGGCGAGGCCAAGGTCAACCTGGGCGCCTTGCAACAGATTGCCGACGCCACCGGCGGGCGCTATTTCCGTGCAGAAAACCGCGACACCCTGGACCAGATCTACAGCACCCTCGACCAGCTCACCCCCCATCAGGTCCAGACCCTCAGCCACCAACCCAAGCGCGATCTGTTCTGGCTGCCCCTGGGCGCAGCCTTGAGTGTGTTCGCCGTATACCACCTGATCGCTGCAGCATGGCCGTACCGCACCAGACGGGAGGTGCCGGATGGCGTTCAACCTCAGTGACTTGCACTTCCTGCGCCCCGCCTGGCTGCTACTGGCTTTGATCGGCGTGCTGCTGCCCCTGCTCTGGCGGCGTAACCGCGACCTGCAACGCCGCCTGCGCGGCAATATCGCCCCGCACCTGTTGCCGCACCTGTTGCTCACGCCCAGCGATCCCCATCGCCTGCGCCCGGTGCACCTGGCCAGTGCGTTGCTGGTGCTCGGCGCCCTCGCCGCTGCCGGGCCGACCTGGGAGCAGGACCGACCGGCCTTCCTGGAGAATCGCGCACCGTTGATCATTGCCCTCGACCTGTCCCCGTCCATGGACAACGTCGACGTGCCGCCCACCCGCCTGGAAGCGGCCAAACACAAGGTGCATGACCTGGTTGCGCGGCGCAAAGGCGCAAGAACCGCACTGATCGTCTACGCCGGCAGCGCGCACCTGGTGTTGCCGCCCACCGATGACCCGGCGCTGCTGGACAGCTTTATCCAGGCCCTCGCCAGCGACCTGATCACACGGCCGGGCAAGGACGTGGCTGCGGTCATCGAGCAAGCCAGGCGCCTGCTCGACGCAGAAAAATCCCCCGGCACCCTGCTGCTGCTCAGCGACGGGGCCGACGTCGCCCAACTGCCGCGGCTCAAGCCCCTGTTGGCCGACAGCCCGCTGCAAGTGTTGGTCCTGGCGGTGGGCAGCAACCCAGGCAGTTTCGACGCCCCGGCCTTGAAGCAACTGGCCGCCGCCACCGATGCGCCGCTGGGCAGCTTGACCCTCAATGACGACGACCTGGACTGGGTGGAGCTGCACGCGCAGCAGCACTTCCAGGCGGCCGATGAACAACAGCGCGCCCTGCAATGGAAAGACGAAGGCTACTGGCTGTGTTGGCCGCTGTTGCTGGTGGCACTGTTCGGCGTGCGCCGGGGCTGGAGCCTGAATTGGGCCGCCGTGGTGATGCTGGGCCTGTTCCTGCAACCCGCGCCGGCCCAGGCCAACGGGCTGGCCGATGCTTTTCTGACAGCCGATCAACAAGGGCGCTGGGCCTTCGAGCACCATCACTACCCAGCCGCCGCCCGCCTGTTTGTCGACCCCTACTGGAAAGGCATCGCGGCCTATAACGCCGCCGACTACGATCTGGCCCAGGCCACCTTCGCCCAACTCGACAGCGCGCAGGCGGCGTTCTACCTGGGCAATATCCATGTGCGCCGCTTCAAGTTCGACCAGGCCATCAGCGCCTACCAGCAAGCCTTGCAGCGCCAGCCACAGTTCCCCGAGGCCAGTGCCAACCTGGCACTGGCCATGGCCCTGAAAAAAGACACCGAAAGCGCCGCCGACAACGCTCCCGAGGTCAAGCCCGACGCGATCAAGTTCGACAAGACGCCCGGCAAGGGCCAAACCAAGGCGGTGCAGACCGAACAAGCCAGCAGTGACGCCCTGTGGTTGCAGAACCTGACCACCTCGCCGGCCAACTTCCTGCGGCGCAAATTCAGCCTGCAAGACCAGGGCGGCGCCCATGAATAAGCCCGCCCTGCTCGGCCTGCTGTTCTGCACACAGCTCATGGCCGGCGAGCCGCAACTCAAGGTGCACGTGCAACTACTGCCCGGCCCGGCAGTGATGGTGGGCGAGCAAGCGCAGTTGCAGGTGGACGTGCTGACCGACACCTGGTTCACCGCCGCCGCCAGCCTGCCCGCCCTGCAATTGCCGGGCGCCCGGGTCGAGGCACCGGGGGGCGAGGCCGAGCACCTGACCCAGGTGATCGACGGCCAGAACTTCTATGGCATGCGCTATCGCTACCGCATCACTCCCAACGTGGCACAGCAGTTCAACGTGCCGTCCCTGGCCGTCAGCGCCCAACCCGGTCAGGCCAGCGCCCCTCTGACTGCGCACAGCGCGCCACTGGCGTTCAAGGCCACGCTGCCACCCGGATTCAACCCCGGCGAGAACCTGCTGGTGGCCGAAGGGGTGCGCCTGAGCCAACACCTCAGCACCTCGGCCACACCGCTGAAGGTGGGCGACAGCCTGACCCGCACCCTCACCCTGCAAGCCGACAACACCCCGGCGCTGTCCTTGCCGGCGCCGCCTCAAGCCTCGATCGAAGGCCTGCGCGCTTACCCGCAGGCGGCGCTGATCAGCAACCTGGACGACGGGCGCGGTACTGTCAGCGGCGGCCAGCGCGTGGACCGTTGGGTATACCGGGTCGAACAGGGCGGCCATTACCAGTTACCGGCCATCAGCGTGAAATGGTGGGACAGCCGCAACCATCGCCTGCAAGTGGCGCAGTTGCCCGCCATCAGCGTCGAAGCCCTGGCTGGCAGCGACTACCGCCCGACCTTTTCGATCGCCCAGGACCTCAAGGACCTGGGCCAACACACGCGCTGGCAACTGTCGCGCCACGGCCTGGCCTGGAGCGCGGCGCTGGTGCTGCTGCTATTGGCCGGCTACCTCGGCCACTCGCTCTGGCCACGGCTGCCAGCACTGTGGCGCCGCGCCTGGGCGACATTGCGCCGGGTCTGCCGTCGACTACGCTTGCTACCACTGAACCCCCGTCGCGAAAAGGATTTCCCATGACGTCTCTGCGCCGCTCCCTGCCCCTGCTGCTGTGCCTGAGCTTTCCCGCATGGGCCAGCGACCCGCTGCCATCATGGAATGAAGGACCGAGCAAACAGCACATCATCGAATTCGTCCAGGCCGTGACCGCCGAAGGTTCGACGGACTACGTCAAGCCCGCCGAGCGCATCGCCGTGTTCGACAACGACGGTACCCTGTGGACCGAGCAGCCGGCGTACTTTCAGGTGCTGTTCGCGTTCGATGAAATCAAGCGCCTGGCGCCCCAGCACCCGGACTGGAAAACCACCCAACCGTTCAAGGCCGTGCTGGAAAACGACCACCAGGCCCTGGCCCAGAGCGGCATGGACGGCCTGCTGAAAATCATCGGTGCGACCCATACCGGGATCAGCACCGAGACCTTTATCGCCAATGCCAAGGCCTGGCTGACCCAGGCCCGCCATCCGAAAACCGGCAAGCCCTACACCGAGATGATCTACCAGCCGATGCTGGAAATGCTCGACTACCTGCGCAGCCAGCAATTTAAGACCTACATCGTGTCCGGCGGCGACACCGCCTTCATGCGCGCCTTTGCCGACGTGGTCTATGGCGTACCGCCGGAACAGGTGATCGGCAGCAGCTTCGTCACGCAGTTCCAGATCAACGACGGCAAGCCGCAGATCCTGCGTACCGCCAAGCTGGCCCATAACGACGATGGCCCGGGTAAGCCGGAAAGCATCGATGCGGTGATTGGCCGGCGACCGATCCTCGCCTTCGGCAACTCCGACGGCGACTTGCAGATGCTGCAATGGACGGCGGCAGGCGCGGGGAAACGTTTCATGGGGCTGGTGCACCACACCGACGCTGCGCGGGAGTGGGCGTATGACCGCAACTCTTCGGTGGGGCGCCTGGACAAGGCCCTGGACGAGGCCAATACAAAGGGTTGGACCGTGGTCGATATGGCCGCCGACTGGCGGCGTATCTACCCGTTCGAACCGGTTGTGCAAAAGCAGCTGCAATAAGCAAAGACGTCGCGATGGACTGTAGTAAACGTTGGTCGCAGCAGTGCGACTCAAGCCGATAAAGGAGCAGGTCTTATGACTCGCATATGCAAGTGGCTACCGAAACTGGCCCTGGTGGCGGTTTCAGTGATGGGGGTCGGGGCGACAGCCCTGGCCGCCGAAAAGCCGAATATCCTGGTGATATTCGGCGATGACATCGGGCAAACCAATATCAGCGCCTATTCCATGGGCGTCGTGGGCTACAAGACCCCGAACATCGACCGTATCGCCAAGGAAGGCATGATGTTCACCGACTATTACGCGGAGAACAGTTGCACCGCCGGGCGCTCGTCCTTTATTACCGGCCAGACGCCGTTGCGCACTGGCTTGTCCAAGGTCGGCATTCCCGGTGCACCGGTGGGCCTGCAAAAGCGCGACATCACCATCGCCCAGGCGCTCAAGTCCCAGGGCTACGCCACCGGGCAATTTGGCAAGAACCACTTGGGCGACCGCGATGAGTACCTGCCCACCAACCATGGTTTCGATGAGTTCTTCGGCAACCTGTACCACCTCAATGCCGAAGAAGAGCCGGAACGCCCTTACTGGCCCAAGGACGACGCAGCCTTCGTCAAGGCCAACACCCCACGTGGGGTGATCCACAGCTTTGCCGACGGCAAGATCGAAGACACCGGCGCCTTGACCACCAAGCGCATGGAAACCATCGACGACGAAACCACCGCCGCCGCCCAGGCGTTCATCAAGAAACAGGCCGAGGCCGACAAGCCGTTCTTTGTCTGGATGAACACCACGCGCATGCACGTATTCACCCACGTGCGCGACTCGATGAAGGGCCAGAGCGGCATGCCCGGCAACGAGTACGCCGATGGCATGCTGGAGCACGACGGTGACGTCGGCAAACTCCTGCAGACCCTCGACGACCTGAAAATCGCCGACAACACCATCGTGGTCTACACCACCGATAACGGGCCCAACCAGTTCTCCTGGCCGGACGCGGCAACCACGCCGTTTCGCAACGAGAAGAACTCCAACTGGGAAGGCGCCTACCGGGTGCCGGCGATCATTCGCTGGCCGGGCAAGATCAAGGGCGGCGAAGTCTCCAACGAAATGCTCTCGGGCATGGACTGGTTCCCGACCCTGCTCGCGGCGGCCGGCGATACCGAGGTCAAGGACAAGCTGCTCAAAGGCTGGGCCCCGGTCGCGGGCGGCGCCAACTTCAAAGTGCACCTGGACGGCTTCAACCAACTGCCCTACCTGACCGGCCAGCAACCTAAAGGCGCACGCAACGAGTTCTACTACTTCAACGACGACGGGGTGCTGGTATCGATGCGCTTCGACAACTGGAAAGTGGTGTTCTGCGAACAACGCCAGCCTGGCGGTTTCCGGGTCTGGAGCGAGCCGTTCGTGTGCCTGCGGGTGCCGAAGATCCTCAACTTGCGCATGGACCCGTACGAGCGGGCGGACGTGGTGTCTGACCAGTATTACGACTGGAGCACCAAGAACGTGTACCTGGCGGGCGTCGCGGTGACCAAATCGGCGGCCTTCCTCGAAACCTTCATCGAGTACCCACCCAGCCAGAAACCGGCGAGCTTCAGCATCGACCAGATTCGCGCGGCGGTGGATGCGAAAATTGCCGAGAAAATGAAGGCAGCGCCGGCGCAGTAAAAGGTCGGAGCGGGCTTGTGTGGGAGCGGGCTTGCCCGCGATAGCGGTGGATCAGTCACCTAATGCATTGATTGACACTGCACTATCGCGGGCAAGCCCGCTCCCACACTAAACCCGGTTTGCACCGGGCATCTTCGCCAGTTTTGAAATATTTGTTCCCTTTGAACAAGGCAATCTGCAATGTCTTCACGCACTGCCAGCCAACCCCTGGCCCGTCTCCAGACCTCCACCCTGCTGATCCCCGCCCTGCTGCTGTTCATCTCCGGCAGCGCCGCTCTGGTGTACCAGGTGCTCTGGATCAAGCAGCTGTCACTGGTGGTTGGGGTCGAGGTCTATGCCATCACCACCGGGATCAGTGCCTTCTTTGCCGGGCTGGCCCTGGGTAGCTGGCTGTTTGGCCGCTGGGCCGATCGGCTCGCACGGCCGCTGGTGCTTTACGCCGCTCTGGAAATTCTCGTCGCCGTGCTCGGAGTCAGCGCCACGCTGGCCCTGGGCATGGCCGCCAGCCCGTTTGCCTGGCTGGAACAACGCATCGGCCTGTTGGCCTGGGTCCTGCCTTTCGCCCTGGTGGGCCTGCCTGCGCTGTTGATGGGCGGCACGCTGCCGGTGCTGGTGCGCGCCCTCAACGTCGATGCCAAGGACCTTGGCCAGGCCGGTGGCCGGCTGTATGCGGCCAACACCGCCGGGGCCATCGTTGGCACCTTGCTCACGGCCTTTGTGCTGATCGCCACCTTTGGCGTGCGCGGCAGTGCCCTGGTGGCCGCCTTGCTCAACCTGCTCGCCGCCGTCGGCGCCTTGTTGTACGTGCGCCATCGCGCAACGTCGGTCAATGCCCCGTCCAAGACCCAACCGGCGCGCCTGGCGCTGGTGCTGTATGCCATCGCCGGCGGCGTGGCCCTGGGTTATGAAGTGGTCTGGTCGCAGTCCATCGTGCAATTCATGAGTACCCGCACCTATGCCTTTGCCGTGGTGCTGGCCACCTACCTGGCCGGGCTGTTTATCGGCAGCCAACTGATGGCGCGCCGGGTCGCACGCATTCGCGATCCGTGGGGCGTCTTCGGTCTGCTGATTGCCGGTGCCGGGTTGGTGGCCCTGCTGGAAATCGCCTTGCTGGGCCGTTGGCTGGTGCTCCTGCAAACCCAGGCTGAAGCGCTGGTACTGAGCTTCGGTGGCAGCGAATTGCCAGGCATGAGCGCACGCTTTGCAATGGCCGCCTTGTGCATTGTGTTTGTGCCCACCTTGTTGCTCGGCGCGGCGTTTCCCCTGGCGCTGCGCCTGAGTGTGGGCGGCGCGCAGGTAGGCCGGGACGTGGGCGCGGTGGTGGCGTTCAACACCCTGGGCGGGATTGTCGGGGTGATGCTCTGCGGCTTTGTGCTGATCCCCTGGCTCGGCCTGGTGCGCACCCTGGGCCTGCTGGCGGTGATTGCCGGCGTGGTGGGCTACATCGCGGTGCGCCGTGGCCATGGGGTTAAAAAAGGTCGCCGCCAGGCCGTGGCGGCCATCGGCCTGCTGTCATTGGCCGTGGCCCTGCTGACCCCGGTGGACCGCCTGGCCAACCTGCTGCCCGGCGCACGCAATGCCAGCCTGGCGTTTTACCAGGAAGGCCGTGGCGCCACCGTCGCGGTGGTCACCCAGGGCAAGGGCACGCGGGCCTTTCAGCGCCTGTACATCCAGGGCGTGTCCAACACCGGCGACGCCATGCCGTCCCTGCGCTATATGCGCATCCAGGCCCTGCTGCCGTTGCTGATCCATAACGCCGAGCCCCGTGCGGCGCTGGTGATCGGCTTTGGCACCGGCATCACTGCCGGCGCACTGTTGCGTTATCCGGGGCTGGAGCAACGGGTCGTCGCAGAACTGCTGCCTGCTGTGGTGCAAGCGGCGCCGCTGTTCAAGGGCAACTACAACGCTGCCAGCGATTCCGGCGTGCAGGTGCGCTTGCGCGACGGTCGCCAGGAACTGCTGCGCAGCCCCCAGGCCTATGACTTGATCACCCTGGAACCACCACCGCCCTCCGCCGCCGGCGTGGTCAACCTGTACTCGCGCGATTTCTACCAACTGGCCGCGCGGCGCCTGGAAAAACACGGCCTGCTGGCCCAGTGGCTACCGCTGCCGACGCAGAACATCGAAGACTCGCAATCATTGGTGCGCAGCTTCCTCGACGTGTTCCCCTACGCCACGCTGTGGACCAGCGAGTTCCACGAGATGCTGTTGGTGGGCTCCATGGAACCGATCGAGCTGGACGCCGCGCGTATTCGCCAGCGCTTCGAGCAAGCCCCGGTGCGCAGCGCCCTGGCCGAGGTTGGCATTGATTCGGCCGCGACCCTGCTGGCGACCTGGGTTACCGATCGCAACGGGCTGGAGCGCTTTGCCGGGCAGGCCCTGGCCGTCACCGATGACCAGCCGCGTATCGAATATGCCCCGTGGGTGCGCAGCCAGGAGATCAAGCGGGTGTTGCCGGCCTTGCTCGACTTGCGAGTGCCTGCGCCCTTGCTGAATGCCGATGGGGCATTGCTGCGCACCCTCGATGCCGAACAACAACGCCTGATGCAGTTCTACCGCGCCAGCCTGCACGCCTATGACGGTGATCGTGCGGCCTGGGGCCGGGATATCCGCCAGGTGTTGCAGGAGGATGGGGCCAATCCGTATTACCGGTGGTTTGTCGGGGATTGATGGGTGGGGGCTGGCTTGCCGCCCATGAGCATGAGTATCTACACAACTGTGTAGTGGTTCTTGGGCTTGTGCACATATCCATTGCTGCGATAACGGCCACTCATGGCCGTGTCGCGGCTACCCCGGTATCCATGCCGGGGCGCCCAAGATCAGGATCAAAAGCAGAGCTGGAGCGCGAAGCCCCATTCCCTGTAGGCGTTGGGTGGGTTACTTGGCCTTGAGCTTGAGGTAGGACTGGTGCAGATCCGCCGCCCAGCCATCCATCACCGCCTTCACATCCGCCGCTTTCATCACCTGGGTATCGTTGTCCAAAGGCTTGCCCGTGCCTTTGCGCACGACCTGGGCGATCACCCGGCCACTGTCGCCATCGAGAAACTGCGCCTCGGTGCCCAGGGTGGTTTCCTGGTCACGAATCCCGGTGCCGGTGCTCACTGCTGCTGCCACCAGGGCGACTGGAATGTACTCGTACGGCTTGAGGCTTTCGGTCTTGCGGCTGACCGCTGTGATCGCCGCCCGCACCACAATCACCCCAGGGCCCGGGGCGTTGGCCAATGGCAGGGACTTGACCAGCTCACGCTTGAGCGCCTGGTTGTAGTACTCGTTGATGCTGCGCAAGGTGTCTTCGGGGATTTGCGCGGTGGCCTGGGGCTTGGGGAAAAATTGAGTCGGCTCGATATACACCGAGGTGTAGCGGTTCAGATTGAGCTTGGGATCGACCCAGCGCATCACCTCTGCGCCCGACGGCGACTTGGCTTCGCGCAACTGGCTGTAGTCGGACAGAAATCCCGAATACTCATCCGGCTGCGGGACTTTACTTGCACACCCGGTCACCCCGAGTGAGGCAATACACAGCGTACTGATCATGAGCCCTAGCTTCATGGCGCAACTCCTTGGCGTTTATCGTCGAAACGTGAAGTAACAGGTATAGCCAACTCTGGAAAAATATCCTACTACTGGCACATAAGTGCGGCTTATTTCACACCCCTGATTTGACAGGGCCCTGACCTGCGTCAAAGCTGCACACAGCTTAAGCACGCCATAGAGCGTCAATGCATCGGACATCGGAAGTCGCATGCCCAAGGTCAACCACCGTGATTCATCCCGTCGTTATCTCTACCCACTGTTGATTGCCGTTTTGCTACTGGCGATGGCCGCGATCTGGCTGTTCCTCCAGGCCAGTACGCCCAAGCTGCCGCTGCCGGCGCCCACACCGGTGGCTGTTGTGGCTAAACCGCCGACGCCGCCTGCGCACATGGTGAACGAGCAGCAATGCCAGGGCTGCCATCAACCCCAGGCCAAGGACTGGCAAGGTTCTCACCATCAACTGGCAATGCAGCAGGCAACCCCCCAGACGGTACCGGCCGATTTCAACAATGCCTCGTTCCAGGGCGAAGGCGAAACCACTCGCTTCCTGCGCCGGGGCGATGAGTTCTGGGTCAACACCCCGGGGGTCGATGGCAAGCCTGCCGACTTCAAGGTCGCCTACACCTTCGGCATCGCCCCTTTGCAGCAATACCTGATCGAGGTCGGCGACGGACGCTTGCAGGCCTTGGGCGTGGCCTGGGATACCGAAAAAAACCGCTGGTTCCACCTCTATCCCGGCCAGGGCGTGAACTTCAAGAACCCGTTGCACTGGAGCAAGCCGAGTCAAAACGCCAACTTCATGTGCGTGGAATGCCACACCACCGGCTACCAGCGCAATTTCGATGCGCCCAACAACCGCTTCGACAGCCAGTGGAACAGCCTCGGAGTCGGCTGCCAGGCCTGCCATGGCCCGGCCTCGAACCATGTGCAATGGGCAGCGAAGAAAGGCGACCTGTTGCATGCAGGCTTTGCCGTGGACTTGAAGGACAAGGACGCCACCGTCGAGCTCGAAACCTGCGCCCGCTGCCATGCACGCCGCGCCCCACTGGGTGACGGCTATACCGTGGGCAAGCGCCTGATGGATGATTACCTGCCCAGCGTGCTGACCCGCGAGTTGTATGCCCTGGACGGCAAGATCAAGGACGAAGTGTTTGAGCATGGCTCCTTCGCCCAGAGCAAGATGGCCGACAAGGGCGTGCGCTGCACAGACTGCCATAACCCCCATAGCAACCAGTTGAAGGCCCCCGGCAACGGTGTGTGCCTGCAATGTCACAACACGGCGGGCAAGACTGCGGTTGCCTCGGTAGATGGCCGCGGGTTACAGGCCAGGAATTACGAAGCGCCGGAACACACGCGCCATGTCGCCGGGCAGCCCGGCTCGTTTTGCGTCGATTGTCATATGCCCGGCAAGTTCTACATGGGCAACGACTTTCGCCATGACCACAGCTTCAGCATCCCCAACCCCGAGCGCGCCGCCAGGCTCGGCACCCCGGACGCCTGCCTGAGCTGCCACCAGGGCAAGGCCGGCGACAAGATCAGCGCACAATTCAAACTGTGGGACCACAGCCAGACACTCCAGGCCCCACGCTACGACGAAAGCCTGGCGCTGATTCGCGGCGGCCAGCCGGGGGCGGCCCACGCGTTGTATGAGCAATTGGCGCGCAGCAACCTGCCGGCGATCCAACGCGCCACGCTGCTGGCCGAGTTGCCCAACTACCCCAGTGAGCAGGCGTTGAAGCTGGCGACCAAAGACCTGGGCCACCCTGCCCCACAGGTGCGCGAGAGTGCGCTACGGGCGGTCAGCGCCTTGCTGCCGCCTGCCGAGCGCGTGGCGCTGTATCGCCCCTTGCTCAAGGACCCGGTGCGGGCGGTGCGCATTCTCGCCGCGCGGGATCTGCTCAGCGTCGCAGCTCAAGGCCTGGGCCCGGCCTGGGAACAGGCCATCGGTGAATACGAGAACGTGCAACGGAGCCTGCAAGAGCGCGCCGAAGCCAACCTCAACCTGGCCATGCTGTACCAGGCCAGCGGGCGCGCCGGCCTGGTCGAAGCCCAACTGCGCACGGCGCTGCTGCGCGACCCGGACTTCTACCCGGCGCTGGTGACCCTCGCACAGTGGCTGGAGGCCAATGGCCGGGGCGAAGAAGCCCGCCGCCTGGTTGCCGAAAACCTCAAGCAACATCCCGAGGCCGCGCTGCTGCAACATACCCAAGGGTTGATGCTGATTCGCCAGGGCCATACGCCGTCGGCGCTGACGCACTTGCGCGAAGCCGCCCGCCTGGAACCGGGCAACGGGCAGTACAGCTTTGTGCTGGCGGTGGCGTTGCACGACGGTGGTCAGGTCGACAAGGCCTGCCAGCAGTTGGAAGCACTGCTCCAGCGCCAACCGTATAACCGTAACGCGCGGCTGTCGCTGATCCAGTACTACCTGGAGAACAATCAGGAACCCAAGGCGCAAGTGGTGATGCAGGGCTGGAAAAAACTCAATCCTGGCGACCCGGCATTGAAGTAAGCACCTGCCGCCGCCGAAACAGCGGCCGCGGCTCAATCACCGAGCGGCCATAGCTCACGCTCATGCCCGCCAGGCCCTTGAGTGCGTCGACGGCCGACTTGTCCTCGCGCACGGCGAACCCGTCGAAACCACACTGGCGCATATGGCTCAGTTGGTCGCGCAGCACATCCCCCACCGCCCGCAACTCGCCCTGCCAGCCCATGCGCGTGCGCAGCAGATAGGCCTGGCTGTAGGCCCGGCCATCGCGAAAGCTGGGGAAGTCCAGGGCAATCAGCGGCAACACCTCCAGCCACGGCTGCAGGTGTTCGACTTCATCGTCCGGGCCGAGCCACACCGCGTCCTGCGGCGGCTCTGGCGCAATACGCCGGCTCAGCCACAGGGCCAGCGGCAGGATCAACGGGCCATCGGGCAGAGGTGCGGCGGCGTCGCGCACCAGGGTCCAGGGGTCATCCTGCTTGATACGGGCCACGCCCTGTTCCAGGCTCAGCAGATTGTTCATACCGGTTGCACCACGCTGCCATACACCCGCTCCTTGAACGGCTCCAGGCCGATGCGTTGCACGGTGTCGATAAAGGGTTCGTCGCTCTCCCGGTAGCGGACGTAGGTGGCGATCAGGCGTGAGATCACATCCGGGATCTGTGCGGCGCTGAACGAAGGGCCAATCACCTTGCCCAGCGCGCTGGCCTTGCCCTGGGCGCCGCCCAGGGTGATCTGGTACCACTCGCTACCGTTTTTATCCACACCCAGGATGCCGATATTGCCGATGTGGTGATGCCCACAGGCATTGATGCAGCCGGAGATATTCAGGCTGATATCGCCCAGGTCATGCAGGTAGTCGAGGTTGTCGAAGCGCTGCTGGATCGCCTGGGCGATGGGGATCGACTTGGCGTTGGCCAGGGCACAGAAGTCGCCGCCGGGGCAGGCGATGATGTCGGTCAGCAAGCCGACATTGGCGCTGCCCAGGCCCTGCTCGCAGGCCAGGGACCACAACGCATGCAGCCACGCCTTGGGCACATCCGGCAGTACGATGTTCTGTTCATGGGCGATGCGGATTTCGCCAAAGCCGAACTGCTCGGCCCACTGCGCCACGGCGTCCATCTGCTCGGCCGTCACGTCGCCCGGCGGCGCGGCAATCCCCGGCTTGGTGGACAGCACCACACTGCTGTAGCCCGGCACTTTGTGGGGCTGCACGTTACGTGTCACCCAGCGCGCGAACGCCGGGCTGTCAGCCATGTGTGTGCCAAAGTCCAGGTCGGTGTCGGGCAGGGCCTGATAATGCGGTGGTACAAAGGCCGAGGCCACGCGCTGGTACTCATCCTCGGTCAATTGCGCCGGGCCGTCGCGCAGGTGCTGCCACTCCTCCTCCACCTCCCGGGAAAACGCCTCGATGCCCAGGGCCTTGACCAGGATCTTGATCCGCGCCTTGTACTTGTTATCGCGCCGGCCATGGCGGTTGTACACGCGCAGCACCGCCTCGACGTACGACAGCAGGTGCTGCCAGGGCAAGCCATCGCGAATCTGCAAGCCGAGGATCGGCGTGCGCCCAAGGCCGCCGCCTACCAGCACGCGCAACAGCATGTGGCCGCCGGCGTCCTGGTAAAGATAGAGGCCGATGTCATGCATCATGATCGCCGCCCGATCCTGGCGCGCCGAGCAGATGGCGATCTTGAACTTGCGCGGCAAGAACAGGAACTCGGGGTTGATGGTCGACCATTGCCGCAGAATTTCCGCGAGCGGGCGCGGGTCCAGCAACTCGTCGGCGGCCACCCCGGCAAAGGCTTCGGTGGTGATGTTGCGCACGCAATTGCCGGAGGTCTGGATCGCATGCATGTCGACTTCGGCCAGGCGCTGGAGGATGTCGGGCACCTGCTGCAACTCGATCCAGTTGAACTGCATGTTCTGGCGCGTGGTGAAGTGGCCGTAGCCGCGATCGTAATCCCGGGCAATGCTCGCCAGGGTGCGTAACTGCTGCGCACCGAGGGTGCCGTAGGGGATCGCCACCCGCAGCATATAGGCATGTTTTTGCAGGTACAGGCCGTTTTGCAGGCGCAGCGGCAGGAATTCTTCTTCGCTCAGGTCGCCAGCGACAAACCGTTCGACCTGATCACGAAACTGCGCCACACGCTCCAAGACCAGGGCCCGGTCGTACTCATCGTACCGATACATCTCGCTACCTCATCATGGCTGACCGCGCTCGACGGCAGCGGTTTCTATGGGAGCGACTATGCACTTACAGCTCAATGCGTCACAGATTCAGCTAAAAACTAAAAAACCATATCAGCCTGGCAATGCCCCATGTTTTAAGGGATATATTCTGATCCGTATTAATGTAGTTTTTCTGAGCCTGTTTTGTTTTTCATGGATTTCCTACAGTGCCCGGGACTTGAAACCGTGGAAGACTGACCATGAGCACAGCATCAACCGGGCAGGCCTATAACTATAAGGTTGTCCGTCAATTCGTCATCGCCACCGTGGTATGGGGCGTTATCGGCATGGCCATGGGCGTATGGATCGCCTCCCAACTGGTGTGGCCGGACATGAACCTGGACCTGCCCTGGACCACCTTTGGCCGCTTGCGGCCACTGCACACCAGCCTGGTGATTTTCGGCTTTGCCGGCAGCGCGCAATTTGCCGCCAGCTACTACGCGGTGCAACGTACCTGCCAGGTGCGCCTGTATAGCGACTGGCTCGCAGCCTTTACGTTCTGGGGTTGGCAGTCGGTGATTGTGATCATGCTGATCACCCTGCCCCTGGGCTACACCACCACCAAGGAATACGCCGAGATCGAATTCTCCGGCGCGGTGTGGATGACCGTGGTGTGGGTGGCCTACGCCATTGTGTTCTTCACCACCGTGGTGCAGCGCAAGACCCAGCACATCTACGTCGGCAACTGGTTCTTCGGCGCGTTTATCGTGGTGATCGCCATGCTGCATGTGGTCAACCACCTGTCGATCCCGGTGGACTGGTTCAAGTCCTACCCGGTGTATTCCGGCGCCACCGACGCCATGGTGCAGTGGTGGTACGGGCACAACGCGGTGGGGTTCTTCCTGACCACCGGGTTCCTGGGAATGATGTATTACTTCGTGCCCAAGCAGGTCGGGCGGCCGGTGTATTCCTATCGCCTGTCCATCGTGCACTTCTGGGCGCTGATCACCCTGTATATCTGGGCGGGGCCCCACCACCTGCACTACACCGCGCTGCCGGACTGGGCGCAGTCGTTGGGCATGGCCATGTCGCTGATCCTGCTGGCACCCAGCTGGGGCGGCATGATCAACGGCATGATGACCCTGTCGGGCGCCTGGCATAAATTGCGCACCGACCCGATCCTGCGCTTTCTGGTGTTGTCGTTGGCGTTCTACGGCATGTCGACCTTTGAGGGGCCGATGATGGCGATCAAGACGGTCAACGCCCTGTCCCACTACACCGACTGGACCATCGGCCACGTCCACGCGGGTGCCCTGGGCTGGGTGGCGATGATCACCTTTGGCTCGCTGTACCACATGATCCCGAAAATCTTCGGTCGCGAGCAGATGTACAGCGTGCCGCTGATCAACCTGCACTTCTGGCTGGCAACCATCGGCACGGTGCTGTACATCGCCTCGATGTGGGTCAACGGCATCACCCAGGGCCTGATGTGGCGGGCGGTCAACGACGACGGCACCCTCACCTACTCGTTCGTAGAGGCCTTGCAGGCCAGCCACCCGGGGTTTGTGGTGCGGTTTGCCGGTGGGGTGTTCTTCCTTGGCGGCATGTTGCTGATGGCCTACAACACCTGGCGCACCGTACGGGTGGCCGACCTGAAGGTGGCGCACAATGATGCGCAGATCGCCTGATGTGGGAGGTCATTTTCAACCTGGCGGCGGTGATCTGCCTGTATGGCGCCGTGGAGTACTGCCTGCGCGGGCAATCGGGGGAAACCTTGGATGACGCGAGCTTGATTCCGTTTGCCGACGACCCGGAAGTGGCGCGGCGGGTGGAGCTGGCGACAGGCAAACAGGTCAAGGCGGTGGCACCTGAGGAGGCCAAGCCGGGCTGGGGTAATGTCGAGCTCTAAAGCTCGGTGTTGGGCTTTTTGTGGGAGCGGGCTTGTGTGGGAGCGGGCTTGCCCGCGATGGCCATAGGTGTCTACACAACTCGCTCTTTTTTTGTAGTTGGGTGTGAGTACATATCCGTTGCTGCGGTCATGGCCGTGTCGCGGCTACCCCGGCATCCATGCCGGGGCGCCCACTGCGCAATACCTGCCTGCGGCCATCGTGGTTTGACGGGGCACCTAAGATCAAAAGCCAGATCAAAAGCAGAGCAACAGCAACAGCAGAACCAGAGCGCGAAGCTGCATTCCCCTGTAGGAGCTGGCTTGCCTGCGATGACGCCCGAAAGAACACATCAGAGTATCTGGTATTCATTCGTCATCGTTAACGACCATCGCAGGCAAGCCAGCTCCTACAGGGGTACGCGCACGCCTTGACGATCAGGTCGGCTGTCAGGCCGCCTCGCTTTGCTTGTGATTTTGATCTTAGGCGCCCCGTTAAACCACGCTGCCCGTCATCCGATATTGATTTGGGGGGCAGGAGCCCTTTTGGTTACTTTTGGCTGGGCCGGCACTCCGGGCTCTTTTCCAAAAGTGACCCGCCGTAAGGGCGGAACCAATAGCCGCCGTGACCGCACCAACGGATATGTACACAAACCCAGAAAAGAGTGGTCTAAATACTCATGCCGCGATGGCGGTATATCAGGTCAGGAATACTTGCCTGACACACCGCTATCGCGGGCAAGCCCGCTCCCACACAAGCCCACACAAGCCTGCCCCCACATTTGCCCGGGGATCAGCCGCGTTCGCGGGGGATCAGGCTCTGCAACTGCAAGGCCAGGAAGTTGGCATCGAAGGCAAAGGTATCCGGGTCTTTCAGGCCATTGGTTTTCTTCCACAACCAATCATTGGACCCCGGCAGCAGCACGAGGGATATGCTGCCGTAACGGGCCGCGGTCAGCCCCATGACCGACAACGAAATCAACCCACCCGCCCCCATCACATCCGGCACAAATTCCACCGGTTTGCCCGCGATATGAATGGTCAGTTTCTCGGTCTTGAAGGTCGAAGTCTCCACCGGCACGCTTGGGCCAGACGCCACATAAGCCTCACGCTGCACCTCCAGCAAACCATCACTCTTGACCGGCGCCAACCACTGCTCGATCTCGCCGTACAGCTCAGTGATTTTCTGGGTCCAGCGGGCTGACTGCACCTCGAACTGCTGGCGCTTGTGCGCTTCGCTGTCGGCGTAATGACGAAGCATCTCGCCCAATTGCTGTACATCGTCCATTGCGGTGTTCCTCGGGGGCTGCAAACAACGATCATGGCAGATGCTGCACCGGCGCGTATGACTAACGCTCGCGTGTTGGGTAAGGTGTAGCTTTCGCCCAACAGCTTGAGGAGCTTTGCATGCGCACCATCGGCCTTATCGGCGGCATGAGCTGGGAGTCCAGCGCCGAGTATTACCGGATCATCAACCAGCAGGTACGCGACCGGTTGGGGCCGCTGCGCTCGGCACAAATCCTGCTGTACAGCGTCGACTTCGGCCCGGTGGAACAAGCCCAGCACGCCGGGCGCTGGGATGACGCGGCGCTGATCCTGCAAGACGCCGCACGCCGCCTGCAGGCCGGTGGCGCGGACTGCATCGTGCTGTGTACCAACACCATGCATCTGGTGGCGCCGCAGATCGAAGCTGGCGTGTCGGTGCCGTTCCTGCACATTGCCGATGCGGCGGGCGCGGCAGCGGTCAAGGCCCAGACCCTGACCGTTGGCCTGCTGGGCACGGCGTTTACCATGGAACAGGATTTTCTCAAGGCGCGCCTGGCAGCCCAGGGCTTGCACGTGCTGGTGCCCGACGCAGCAGAACGCCACGCCGTGCACCGGATCATTTATGAAGAGTTGTGCGTCGGAGTGATCAACGAAGCCTCACGCCAGGTTTACCAGCAGGCCATCGCCAACCTCGCGGCCCGTGGCGCCCAGGCGATTATCCTGGGGTGTACCGAGATCGGCCTGCTGATCAAGCCTGAGCACAGCGAGCTGCCGCTGCTGGACACCACCTTGCTGCATGCGCAGGCTGCGGTGGCGTTTTCCCTGGGCGATCAGGCGGTCTGACGCAGGCGGGCCATGCTCAGGGCATCGACAAATACGCCGTCGCGCACGGCGTAATCGCGCAGCCGGCCTTCAGTCTCGAAACCGAACTTGCGGTACAACGCCTGGGCCGGCTCGTTGTCGACATACACCGTCAGTTCCACCCGGTGCAGGTTCATCCAGTTGTCGGCCACCTCCAGCGCCGCGCCCAGCAACTGGGTGCCCACCCCCTTGCCCTGCCAGGCCACCGCCACACCCATGCCGATGCTGCCGACATGGCTTTGCCGACTGCGCGCGTACTGCTCCAGGGTGCAACTGCCAAGCACCTCACCCGCCTGCACCGCCACCAGCCTGAGCAGTCGCTCATTGGTATCGGCCAGGCGCTTGCGCCACACCTCCAGCGACTGGAACGGCATCTGCAGCACCTGACGGCACACGGCCGGATCGTTGTAGAGCGCATGCATGCCTTGAAGATGGCTTTCGGCAAAGCGCTGGATCACGATATTGGTGTCAGGTGTAGGCATTGTGTTTCATCCTTTGAAAGACAAGTGGCCGATCAGTATAGGCGGCGATAACAAGCGCTGTCATCCGCCACTGCGCTGCGCGCCCAAGCGCCACACTCGCGCAATGTCCGCCGCCCGCTCACGCAGCAACCGCGGCGCTTCGCTGCAGGCCTGCTCCAGGCTCATCGGCCCGCCAGGCAAGGCAAACGCGGCGTCGACGCCATGGGCATACATCTGCTCGTAGCCCTCGCCCAGCGTGCCGGCGATAACGATCACCGCAACACCGTGCTGCTTGGCCACCCGCGCCACGCCAAACGGGGTTTTACCACGCAGGGTCTGGGCGTCGAAGCGGCCTTCGCCGGTGATCACCAGGTCGGCGCCGCGCATGGCGTGTTCCAGGCCTACCAAGTCGGCGACCACCTCCACGCCCGCACGAAACCTAGCGCCGAGGAAGGCCTTGGCGGCAAAGCCCAGGCCACCGGCCGCGCCGCTGCCCGGCTCGTCGCGCACGTCCCGGGGCAAGACTTCGGCGCAGTGGTCGGCGAAGTGTCCGAGGGCCTGGTCCAGCTGCTCGACCTGGTGTGGGTTGGCGCCTTTTTGCGGGCCGAAAATCGCCGAGGCACCGTGGGGGCCGCACAGGGGGTTGTTGACGTCGGCGGCGATATCGAAACGCACCTGGGCCAGGCGCGGGTCCAGCTGCTCAAGATTGATCCGTGCCAGGTGCGCCAGGGCCAGGCCGCCACGCGCCAGGCTGTGGCCTTGGGCGTCGAGCAGTTGCACGCCAAGGGCCTGCATGGCACCGGCGCCGCCGTCATTGGTGGCACTGCCGCCAATCGCCAGGATGATCCGCCGGGCCCCGGCATCCAGGGCGGCGCGGATCAGCTCACCGGTGCCAAAGGTGCTGCTGGAACAGGCATCGCGCTGCTCCCGCGGGACCAGTTGCAGGCCGCTGGCTTCGGCCATTTCGATGATTGCCGTGGCACTTTCGGCCAACCAGCCCCAGCGCGCCTCAACGGCGCCGCCCAACGGGCCTTGCACGGTGCAACTGCGCAACTGGCCATGGCAGGCCGCGAGCACCGACTCCACCGTGCCTTCACCGCCGTCCGCCATCGGGCACTGGATCAATTCGGCCTGCGGCCAAACCTCAGCCAGGCCTTCGGCAATGGCCTGGGCCACGCCTTCGGCACTCAGGCTGTCCTTGAACGAGTCGGGGGCGATGATGACTTTCATGGGCTTTCTCCGGTTTTTATGACGCCCATGCTGCCAGTTGGCACCGGCAATGACGCCTGTCCGATGCACAAGCGCGGCTGGGGTTTGTTGTTCATTTCTACAAAAGCGCCTCCTAAGGGGTTTGGGGCAGCAGTTGCACGCCCAGGTACAGCGCGAGCATGCCATCTAAGGTCAACGGGTCGACACCGCTCAATTCGGCGATGCGCTCCATGCGGTAGCGCAGGCTGTTGCGGTGAATGCCCAATGCATCGGCACAGGCCTGGCTTTGCCCGTCGTGCTCACACCAACTGCGCAGCGTCGCCTGCAGTTGGCCGTTGGCGTCCTTGGCCAGGACCTTGCGCAATGGGTTAAGCAGTTCGTCGAGGGCATCGTCGTTGCGATGGCGCCAGAGCATCACCGGCAACCGGTAGCGATTGAGGGTCAGCAGGCGCGACTGCGGCAGCACGTCACGGCCATAGGCGAGCAAGTCCGCCACCCGCCGATAACAGCGGCGCAAGCCGGCCAACCCGTCGGCCTGGCCACCGACGGCCACCCGCAAGATGTTCCAGCCCGAGGCCTCGAGTTTTTCCAGCAGGCGCGGGTTGTCCATCGGCACCGCCGCCGGGCGACACCACAGCAACGAAAACTGTGCGCTGCTGACGCACCAGCTGTCCGGATAACGCGAAGCCAGCCAGGCGGCCAGGGCTTCGGCGGTCTGGCCCGGGCCCAGCTCGAACAGATAGGGGGTTCGCGGCAACTGCGGCTTGAGCCCCAGTTGCTGGGCCTCGTCCACCAGGCGCGGCGACTCGCCGCTGTCGGCCAGCAGCAACGCCAGCAGATCATCACAGCGTTGGCGCCGCCACTGCTGCTCCGCCTGCTGATGGCGCTGGCTGACCAGCATCTCGGCAGTCATGCGCACCAGTTCGGCATAAGTGCGCAGCAACTGCGGTTCACCGCTGATGCCCAGCACCCCGATCAGGCGCTGGTCATGCAGCAGCGGCAGGTTGATCCCCGGCGCCACGCCCTTGAGGTGCTTGGCGGTCTGGCTGTCGATTTCCACCACGCGACCGTTGGCCAACACCAATTGCGCGCCTTCATGACGGGTATTGATGCGCTCCGGCTCGCCGCTGCCGAGGATCAGGCCCTGGCTGTCCATGACGTTGACGTTGTAGGGCAAAATGGCCATCGTGCGATTGACGATATCCTGCGCCAGGTCATGATCGAGTTCGAACATGGGGCTAAATTCCTTGAAAGCGCTGCATTAAGCGATTGTTCAAAGGCACAGCGCAATGGATGGATCGCTGTGCGGGGGCACAAAGACACGGCACCGTCCCGTGACCGAGACTCTTGGGGCGATCAACGTTACCCTCGCATCGCGAAAAATCATAATAAAGAGAGAACGCCATGTCACAGAGCGCCGCCGCTACCCTGGCCAACGATGACGACAAAAACGCCGTCTACAAGCGCATCACCCTGCGCCTGATCCCCTTCATTTTCATCTGCTACCTGTTCAACTACTTGGACCGCGTCAACGTCGGCTTTGCCAAGCTGCAGATGCTCGACGCCTTGAAGTTCAGCGAGACCGTGTACGGCCTCGGCGCCGGGATTTTCTTTATCGGCTACGTGCTGTGTGGCGTGCCGAGCAACCTGGCGCTGACCAAGTTCGGTCCCAGGCGCTGGATTGCGCTGATGATGATCACCTGGGGCACCCTGTCTACCTGCCTGCTGTTTGTGACCACACCGACCCACTTCTACACCTTGCGCCTGTTTACCGGTGCCGCTGAAGCGGGCTTCTTCCCGGGCGTGGTGCTGTACCTCTCGCAGTGGTTCCCGACCTTCCGCCGTGGGCGGATCATGGCGCTGTTCATGTCCGCGATCCCGGTGTCGGGCCTGCTCGGCAGCCCGTTCTCCGGCTGGATCCTCAACCACTTCGCGGCGGGCCAGGGCGGTCTCGCGGGCTGGCAGTGGATGTTCCTGCTGCAAGGTGTGCCGACGGTGATCCTCGGTGCCCTCGCCTACTTCCTGCTCAGCGACAGCTTCGCCAACGCCAAGTGGCTGACCGCCCATGAGCGCGCAGTGCTCGAGGCCGACCAGGCCACCGACCTGGCCAACAAGCCCAAGACCACCACTGATTCGCTGCTGGAAGTATTCAAGAACCCGGCGATCTGGGCGTTCGGCCTGATCTACTTCTGCATCCAGAGCGGCGTGTACGCCATCAACTTCTGGCTGCCGTCGATCATCAAGAACATGGGCTTTAGCGATAACCTGGTGATCGGCTGGCTCAGTGCGATCCCCTATTTGCTGGCGGCGGTATTCATGCTGCTGGTGGGCCGCTCTGCCGACCTGCGCAAAGAGCGCCGCTGGCACCTGGTGGTGCCGATGCTGATGGGCGCTGTCGGCCTGATCATCGCGGTGAACTTCGCCACCACCCCGGCCATTGCCATCCTTGGCCTGACCATCGCCACCATGGGCGCCCTCACCGGCCTGCCGATGTTCTGGCCGGTGCCTACCGCCATGCTCAGCGCCGGCGCGGCCGCGGGCGGCCTGGCATTGATCAACTCCATGGGCCAGATGGCGGGCTTTTTAAGCCCGTATGTGGTGGGGTTTGTGAAGGATGCGACCGGCTCCACCGACCTGGCGCTGTACCTGCTGGCGGCGGTGATCGTCGCGGGTAGTGTGCTGGCGCTGCGCATGACCCGTACCCTGAAGGCCTGACACGGCACAAAAAATGTGGGAGCGGGCTTGCCCGCGATAGCGGTGGATCAGTCAGCCTATGTATTGACTGACACGCCGCCATCGCGGGCAAGCCCGCTCCCACATTGGGTTCGGTGTTTACAGCAACCCACCGCCGTCGATATCGATCACGCTGCCAGTGATAAAGCCATTCTCCATGGCCATCAAATAACCCGCCGCCACTTCCTCCGCCTGCCCCACCCGCCCTACCGGCAACGCCCCGCCCACCTTGGCGAACATGCCCTGACGCTGTTCCTCAGGCATCCCCGCGTATGCCGGCGTGTCAATCACCCCAGGGCTGACCACGTTGACCCGCCGTGGCGCCAGTTCCTTGGCCAACTGCTTGCCCAACGCTTCGGTCGCGGCATTGATGCCAACCTTGATAAATTGCCCCGGCACCAGCTTGCGCCCCAACTGCCCCGAGGTAAGGACGATGCTGCCGCGCTCGTCGAGAAAAGGCAGCGCCTGCTGGATTGCGCGCAAGGCGCCCCAGAGCTTCACATTGAAGTTGTCCTGGGCCAGTGGCAGGTCGGTGTCCTGCAGGTGTTTGGCCTGGACCGCAGGGCCTGAGGTGAACACCAGGTGGTCAAAACGCCCCACCGCTTCGAACAGACGTTGCAGGGAGGCGCTGTCGGTGACGTCCACCGGCTCGCTGCGCACGCCGTTGTCGACCGTCGACGCCAGGCGTCGCCCGGCCAGTACCACCTGCGCGCCACGGGATGCCGCCTGTTGGGCGACTTCGGCGCCAATGCCGCTGCTACCGCCAATCACCACCACGGTTTTGCCCTTGAGGGGAGATGTCATGGGAACTGCCTCGTGCGGAAAAATGAGCGTTCATCTTCCCAGCTTGGCAATCGCGGAAAAATCCCGGTAAAACGACAGGATCTTTAAGGGATTTTTACAAATGAGCTCAATCCTCGACCTGGAAGTGTTTGTACGCACCGCCGACAGTGGCAGCCTCTCGGCGGCCGCCCGCAGCCTTAACCTGACCCCGGCCGCCGCCAGCATTGCCCTCAAACGCCTGGAAACCCGCCTGGGCATGCGCCTGCTGGCCCGCTCCACTCGCAGCATGCGCCTCACCGAAGAAGGCCGGCGCTACCTGGACAGCGTGCGGGTGGCCCTGGAAGCCCTGGCGGAAGGCGAACAGGCGATCAAGCAACACGGCCAGAGCCTCAGCGGCTTGCTGCAACTGTCCGCGCCCTCGGATTTCGGGCGCAATGTACTGCTCGGTTGGCTGGATCAGTTCAAGCGCGAGCACCCGAATATCCGCCTGCAATTGCTGCTTAACGACAGCAACGCCGACCTGTTCCGCGAAACCGTGGACATCGCCCTGCGCTTTGGCGTGCCAAGGGATTCAAGCCTGGTGGCGCTGCCGGTGGTCGCCGATCACCGCCGTATCGCCTGCGCCAGCCCCGCGTACCTGGCGCGCCACGGCACACCCCAGGTGCCGGCCGAGCTGGCGCAGCACAGCACTCTGCGCTACATGCGCCAGGGCCGGGCCAACAGCACCTGGTATTTTCGCCAGGGCACGCTGCTTGAGGAGGTCGAAGTGGGCGGCGATTACCTCAGTGATGACGGGGAAATCGTGCGGCGCTGGGCCCTGGCCGGCCACGGTATTGCCTACAAGGCGAACCTGGACGTGGCCGGCGATATCAAGGCCGGGCGCCTGGTGCCGTTGTTCGGCGAATGGCAAGGCGAACCCACGCCCTTCAACCTGATGTGCCCCCATCGCCTGCAAGTGTCGGAGCGGGTCAAAGTCCTGCATCGCTTCTTGCAGGCGCGCGCTGGCGAATTGCTCGCCGAATCAGCGCAACACAGGGCAAAAACGCTCTAGCGCGGGCCCCTCGGCACTGTTCAAAATCCAACAGCAGTTCAACACAGGTGTGGGTTTTTGGCATAAGAGACCCGCTGATTAAAACCAAATACCCCGCAAAAACCCGCTTTGGCGCTTGGCATGCTTTCTGCTCTATCCCTGCCAGAGATTGACTATACGAATAGAAACTCGCCTCCACTCGTAGCCAATCACAGGGAATGCACAATTGAAGTTGATCTCAAGGCCTCTGCCGCCACTCGCCTCCAGTTCGTTTAAAACCGTCAGCGCCCTAACCTTGATCCTCGCCGCCCAATGGGCCCACGCCGAAGATTCGCGCCTGCAGACCGTAACGGTGCAGGCCAGCAAGGTCACCGCCAGCGAAGAAGCCCAGCTTAAGCTCGACGAGGTGGCCGGCGGCGTCAGCCTGGTCAAGGCCGCTGACGTCGAACGCGGCCGCTCGGCAACACTGGAAGACACCCTCGCCTATCAGCCCGGCGTGTATGCGCAGTCGGCGGGTGGCAACGATGCAATCAAGATTTCCATCCGTGGCTCCGGGGCCAATACCTCGCCGGGGTATTTTCGCGAAGGCACCAAGTTCCTGTTCGACGGCCTGGCCCTGACCGGCTCCGGCGGCACGCCGTATGAGCTGCTGGAAACCCAGGGCCTGGACTACACCGAAGTGCTGCGCGGGGCCAATGCTTTCCAGTACGGCGCGCTGTCGTTGGGTGGCGCGATCAATATGGTGACCAACTCCGGCCTGACTGCGCCGGGCAATCACGTGCGCTTGGAGGCCGGCAGCTTTGGCTGGCGCAAGCAACAACTGAGCACCGGCGGCGTGGTGGACAACGGCGACTACTACGTCAGCCTGAGCAACTCCGAACGCGACGGTTACCAGGACTGGACCTTCACCAAGGCCAAGGGCGTGGTCACCAACTTCGGCTACCGCTTCAACCCCAAGCTGGAAACCCGCCTGTTCGTACGCTACCGCGAGGAATACCACGAAAGCTCCGGCACCCTGACCAAGGCCCAGCTCAAGCACGACTCGTCGCAAACCAACCCGGTGGCCCTGGCCAGCCGCGATGATTCGACCAAGCGTGGTTCGACCTGGGTCGGCAGCAAGACCACCTATACCTTCGACGATGACGCCACCCTGGATTTTGGCTTGGTCTATCACAACTATCCCCAGGTGCTGTACCGCAAGAGCACGGTCAACCCCAACTACTGGGACTGGCGCGACCTGAACCTGTCGCTGACCTATAACCGCAGCGACCAGATCCAGGGGCACACCAGCAACACCTCCCTGAGCCTGACCAGCACCCAGCACCTGCAGGCCGGGGTCAAGACCTACAACGGCAACCCGGCCTCCAGCACCTACGGTGCCTTGCAGAAACAGGCACGCTACACCGGCTCGTTCGACCGCGTGTTTGCCGCCGGCAATGACCTGCAACTGACCGACCGCCTGTGGCTGTCCACCGGCCTGTCGTTGAGCCAGATCAAGCGCGATATCGAGGTGCGCTACTCGGACCGCGCCAATACCTCGCCCTACCCGGACCACTACGACTACGACAGCTGGAACGTCGCGCCGCGCCTGGGCCTGCGCTACGAGATCACGCCGGACTTCCAGGTGTTCGGCAACGTCAGCCGCTCCATCGACCCGCCCAGCAGTTGGTCGTCGTCGGGCTCCGGGGTGGCCAGCAACTACGCCAAGACCCTCACCGAGCAGAAGGCCAATACCGTTGAGTTCGGCGTGCGCGGCAAAGCCGGGATTTTCGATGGCAGCCTGGCGGTGTACCGCTCGTGGATCAAGGATGAACTGCTCACCGTCGAAGTGATTCCGGCCACCCGTACCACGGCGGCGGTCAACTCCACGTCCAACGCCAGCCCGACCATCCACCAGGGCATCGAAGCCGGCCTGGATACCGCGCTGTGGCAAAGCGCGCGCGGCGAAACCGTCAGCCTGCGCCAGGCCTACACCCTCAACGACTTCTACTACCGCAACGACGCGCGCTTTGGCTCCAACGAGCTGCCGGGGCTGCCCAAGCACGTGTACCAGGCCGAGCTGCAATACCGCCATCCGGACGGGTTCTACGCCGGGGTCAATGTGCGCTCGGTATCGAGTACCGCCGTGGACTACGCCAACACCCTGTATGCGCCCTCCTACACGATTTTCGGCGCCAAGCTGGGGTATGAGGCCCCGAGCAAGAAATGGCAGGTGTACCTGGACGTGAAAAACCTCACCGACCAGAACTACGTCACCGCCATCCAGCCGATCTATGACGCCCAGGGCAAGGACGTTGCCGCGCTGTATCCGGGGGACGGCTTTGGCGCATTCACCGGCGTGGCGTTCAACTTCTAAGGTGGGAGCCTTCACGATGCCGATCAATCACTGGAGCAGGTACGCCCTGCTCCTGGGGTTGCTGCTGGTGGGCGCCTGCTCGCCGGACGCCCCACCGCCCAGCTCGGTGCAGCGGGTGGACGGCCACCTGGACGCCCAGGGCCTGCTCAGCTATGACCCCAGCGACTACCACGAAACCCGCCAGGGCACGCCGGGCGGCACCCTGCGCGTGTCGGCCGCGCTGGATACCGGCACCTTCGATGTGCATTCCAGCTACCACGGCAACGTGCAATGGCTGGCGCGCATCGTCTACGACTGCCTGCTGTACCAGGACGAAAACGGCAAGCTCTCGCCCTGGCTGGCCAAGTCCTGGGACGTCTCAGAGGATGGCAAGACCTACACCTTCCATTTGCGCGACGACGTGACCTTCAGCGACGGCGAAAAATTCAACGCCCAGGCGCTGCGGGCCAACCTGGAACATATGCGCGACCCGGCCACCAAATCACCGCTGGCGGCGGCGTACATCGCGCCCTACGTCGATGGCCGGATCATCGACGACTACACCTTTGAGGCGCACCTGCGCGAGCCTTACTCGCCGTTTTTGTATGTGCTGGCGCAGTCGTGGCTGAGCATGGTCTCGCCCAAACAGATCCGCGAAGCGCCCAAGAGCATCGCCGAGCACCCCATCGGATCTGGGCCGTTCGTGCTGCAAAGCTATACCCGCGAACAAGGCGCGACCTTTATCAAGCGCGCCGATTACCACTGGGCACCGCCGGTGACCCGGCACATCGGCCCGGCCTACCTGGACCGTATCGAGCTGAGCATCGTCCCCGAGGCCATGACCCGCTACAGCACCCTGCAATCCAAACGCTCGGACTTCACCCTGGATGCACCGGCGCAAAATACCGCGGCGATGCGTGCTTCGCAGAACCTGGTGGTGCGCAACCGGATCCGCATGGCCAGCCCTTACCGCAGCCTCACGTTCAATACCCTGCGCTTTCCATTCGACGATGTACGGGTGCGCAAGGCCATCGCCCAGGCCATCGACCGTGACGGCCTGGCCTGGATTGCCGGGTTCGGTGAGTTCTTGCCCAAGAGCGATTACCTGGCGGTGAACACGCCGTTCTATGACCCGGCCTACCGCGACGTATTGAAATACGACGTCGACGCCGCCAACCGCCAACTGGACGAAGCCGGCTGGACCCAACGCGATGCCCAGGGCTATCGGGTCAAGGACGGCCGGCGCCTGTCGGCGCACTTGCTGGGTTTTGAAAGCCCGCCGTTCCCCAGCAGCGTCGCGGTGGCGGTGCAGGCGGATGCCAAGAAAGTCGGCATGCAGTTCATCATCGAAATGATGCCCCTGGCCCAGCTCACCGACCGCCGCACGGCGGGCAACTACGACGCCATCGGCGGCGGCTATTGGCACACCAACACCCCCGACGGCCTGTACATCCTGTACCACAGCGACTCGCGCGCCTCGCCAAGCAAAAGCGGCAACAACCTCAGCAACCTCAGCGACCCGCGCCTGGACCAGTTGCTCAGCGCCGCCCGCCGCTCCCATGACCCGGTGCAACTGCAAGCCCTGTACAGCGCCGCGCAACAACGCCTGACCGAAGTGGTGCCGGCGGTGCCGGACTTCGAGAGCCAGGTGCTGATTGCCTATCGCACGGCGGTCAAGGGGCTGATTTTCGACACCGTGCACAACACCCCTTTCTTTACCAGCGTCTGGCTGGACCAGGAGGCACCATGAAACGGCTTGCCGCTCGACTACTGGCCGGTGTGGGCGTGCTGTGGGGCGCGGCCACCCTGACCTTCGTCGCCATCCATTTCAGTGCCGGCGACCCGGTGCTGGCGATTCTCGGCGGGCCGGACGCCATCCCCACCCCGCAGCAACTGGCACAGGTCCGTGAGGAATACGGCTTTGACCAACCGTTGTGGGTGCAATACGGGCGCTACGTGGGGCGGATCGCCCACGGTGATTTCGGCGAGTCGTACCGCTTGCGCATTCCCGTCACCGAGGCCATCGGCAAGCAGATTGGCGCGACGCTGCAACTGGCCCTGAGTGCCGCCCTGCTGGCTATCGGCCTGGCGCTGGCCAGCGCCGTGCTTACCGCCAAGCGCAATCCCTGGGTGCGTCGCGTGGCTTCGGCCAGCGAGCTGGTGCTGTCGTCATCGCCGTCATTCGTGCTGGGGATTTTGCTGTTGCTGGTGTTTTCGTTCCAGTGGCCGGTGTTGCCGCCAGCCGGCTCCAACGGCTGGCAAACCCTGATCCTGCCGACCCTGGCCCTGGCCCTGCCGATTGCCGGGATGCTTAGCCAGGTGCTGCGCCAGGAACTGGAAGACATCCTCGAACAACCCTTTATCGCCATGGCCCGTGCCCGCGGCCTGTCGCAGACCGCCGTGCGCCTGCGCCACGCATTGCGCCATGCGCTGGTGCCGCTGGTGACCTTGTCCGGGTTCATCTTCGCCAGCCTGCTGGGGGGTGCGGTGGTCACGGAAATGCTGTTCGCCCGCCAGGGTATCGGGCGAATGATGCTTGATGCAGCCGTGGCCAAGGATGCGCCGGTGGTGCTGGGGATCACCTTGTTGGCGGCACTGGTTTATGTGGTGGTGAACCTGTTGGTGGATGTACTCAACGGGTTGATTGATCCACGGGTTAAACCGCGATGACGGCTGATTCACACAGGCTGCTTTATGTGGGAGCGGGCTTGTGTAGGAGCGGGCTTGCCCGCGATGACGGTGTATCAGTCAACTATTTATCAACTGACCCTCCGCTATCGCGGGCAAGCCCGCTCCTACAGTGGATCACCGACAGCTTCAGATACTGTATTCAAGTAAGGAATCGAACATGAGCGACACCCCACTGCACGAACGCTTCGCCCCGGTTTTCCAGCGTATTGCCCAGGGCGCGGTGCAACGCGAACAAGAACGCACCCTGGCCTTCGACGCCGTCGATTGGCTGAAAACCGCAGGTTTCGGCGCCCTGCGCGTGCCCCGCAGCCAGGGCGGCCTGGGCGCCAGCCTGCCGGAGCTGTTCGCCCTGCTGATTGAGTTGGGCAGCGCCGACTCAAACCTGCCACAAATCGTGCGCGCGCATTTTGGCTTCGTCGAGGGCCGGCTGGTGAGCCAGGACCCCGAGTCCCAGGCGTACTGGTTCCCCAAGGTGGTCGCCGGGCAATTGTGGGGCGCAGCCATGGCCGAGCGCAGTGACACCACCACCAACTCGGTGACGCTCAAACCCACCGCCGAAGGCTGGCAACTGGACGGCCAGAAGTACTACTGCACCGGCACCTTGTATGCCGACTGGATCGCCGTGGCCGCCGCCGACGGGCCCGACTTTATCAGCGTGGTGGTGCCCACCGATGCGCCCGGCGTGACCCGCGTGGATGACTGGGACGGTTTTGGCCAGCGCCTGAGCGGTAGCGGCACCACGCGCTTTGAGCAGGTGGCGGTGCCCGAGCATCAGGTACTGCGGCGCTTCAAGCCCGGCGAGCTGCGCGCCGAATCGTATATCTCGGCGTTTTACCAGCTGTTCCACCTCGCGACCCTGGCCGGGATCGCCCGCGCCGCGTTGCGCGACGCCGTCGATTTTGTCCAGGGCCGCACCCGCGCGTTTGGCATCCCCGGGCAATCCAGCCCGCGCCTGGACCCGCTGGTGCAGCGGGTGATCGGCAAGCTGTCGAGCCTGTCCTATGCCGCCGACAGCCTGGTACAGGCCACCGCGCAGGTGCTGCAAAGCACCCATGAGGCGGTGCTCGACGGCTCCATCAGCGAGGCGCAATACGTCGATGCGGATGTGCGCACCTACCAGGCACAGCAAGTGATCCTGCCGCTGGTGCTGGAGGCCACCAGCCTGCTGTTCGAAGTCGGCGGCGCCTCGGCCACCAGCCAGGTGCGCCGCCTTGACCGGCATTGGCGCAATGCCCGCACCCTGGCCTCGCACAACCCGGCGATCTACCGCGAGCGGGCCCTGGGTGACTTCTACCTCAACGATGTCAGCCCCGCTGCCGCCTGGCGCGCCGCCCAGGAACAGGCCGTGGCCGACCACCCCGAGCATGCCAGCGCCCGCGATGAAGCCAGCGCCGTCTAACCCCAGGAACCTGCATGAAAAAGCACATGAGCATTGGCATGAACATCCTCGGTTTCGGCGCCCACGCGGCGGCCTGGCGCGTCGGCGAAGTGCCGGCCGATGCCTACCTGGATGTGGAGTACTACCGCACTATCGCGCGCATCTCGGAACGTGGCTGCCTGGATGCGATCTTCCTCGCCGACGGCCCGGCCCTGGCGGGCGATGTGGCCACGCAACCGGTAGGCCGCCTGGAACCGACCCTCCTGCTGACCGCCGTGGCCCTGGCCACGCAGCACATCGGGGTGATCGCCACCGCCTCCAGCACCTACAACGACCCCTACAACCTGGCGCGGCGCTTCGCCTCCCTGGACCATATCAGCGGCGGCCGCGCAGCCTGGAACGTGGTGACCAACGCCACTGACGCCGCCGCGCAGAATTTCGGCCTGGCCAACCAGTTGCAACACGGGGAGCGCTACGCCCGCGCCGAAGAATTCATCGACATCGCGTGCAAGCTCTGGGACAGCTGGGAAGACGACGCGATCATCGGCGATGCCGGCAACGGCCGCTACGCACATCCCGACAAGATCCACAGCCAGGACTTTGTCGGCCGGCATTTTTCCATCAAGGGCCCGCTGAACCTGCCCCGCTCGCCCCAGGGCCGGCCGGTGCTGGTGCAGGCGGGCTCATCGGAGGGTGGCAAGGCCCTGGGTTCGCGGTATGCCGATGCGATTTTCACCACCCAGACCAGCCTGGAAGATGGCCAGTACTTCTACCGCGACATGAAGCAGCGCGCGCGCCAATGGGGGCGCAACCCCGAGCACCTGAAAATCATGCCGGGCCTGTCCACGGTGATCGGCAGCAGCGAGGCTGAAGCCCATGCGCGCTTTGATCAACTCAATGCCTACCACGGCGAACATGGCCTGATTCAGCAAGTGGCCGCGCGGATCGGCATCCCCGCCGAGGAACTGCAGTTGGATGCGCCGCTGCCGTGGGCGCGGATCGGTGAAGTGGGCACCTATGAGAAAGGCTCCCAGGGGTTTCTCGAAGCCCAACTCAACCTGGCCCGCCGCGAAGGCCTGACGGTGCGCGAACTGTCGCGGCGCATCCTGGTCGGCCATCGCCTGCTGGTGGGCACCCCGGAACAGGTGGCCGACACCCTCGAACACTGGTTCCTCGCGGGCGCCGCCGATGGCTTCAACATCATGCCGGACATGTTTCCCTCGGGGGTCGAGGTGTTTGTCGATGAAGTGGTGCCGCTGCTGCGCAAGCGCGGGGTGTTCCGCCATGAGTACAGTGGCAGCACGCTGCGTGAGCACTTGGGGTTGCCGTACCCACAGAGTCAGTATGCGAGGGGCCTGGCATGAGCACCTATACCCTGCCCTGGCGCTTGCCCTTGGCGCTGCCGAGCACCTTTCGCCCCGGCCTGTCACTGGCCTGGCTGTTTGTGATTGGCTTGTTGATCGCGGCGCTCGTGCCGCATTGGCTGACCGGCGTCGACCCCCTGGCCGCCGCCGCCCGCAACGCCTACCTGCCACCCAGCGCCAGCCACTGGCTGGGCACCGATGAAAACGGGCGCGATGTGCTCGCCCGCTTGATCCACGGGGTGCGTCCTTCACTGTTGATGGGCCTGGTGTCCACGGCCATCGGCCTGGGCGCCGGGATCATCCTCGGCTTGGCGGCCGGCCTCGGCCCGCGCCTGGTGGATGGCGCGATCATGCGCCTGATCGACGTTTTGCTGGCCTTTCCCGACCTGCTGTTGGCCCTGGTGATCATCACGTTCTGGGGCCAGGGCCTGTGGATCACTCTGATTGCAGTGGGCGTGGCGAGCATCCCGCGCTTTGCGCGGATGGTGCGCGCGCAGACCCTGGTGGTGCGCGATGCACCCTACGTCGAAGCCGCCACCACCCTCGGCCGGCATCGCGCAGCCGTGGTGTTGCGGCATGTGCTACCCAATGCGATCAAGCCGATCCTGATCCTCGCCACCATTGGCATCGGCCACAACATCATCACCGGCGCGGCGCTGAGCTTCCTCGGCTTTGGCGCCTCGCCGCCCGCGCCGGAATGGGGTTCGATGCTCGCCATGGGCCGCAACTACCTGGCCAATGCCTGGTGGCTGGTCGCCTGGCCGAGTGTGGCGATCATCCTGACGGTGGTGTCGATCACCGCCCTTGGCCGGGACTGGCTGGCGCGCAGCGAGGGTAAATCCCGATGAGTACGTTAGTGGAGGTACAAGACCTGCGGGTACAGTTTGGCCACACGCCGATTATCAAGGGCATATCGTTCAGCCTGGCCGCCGGTGAATGCCTGGCGCTGGTGGGCGAGTCCGGCTCGGGCAAGACTGTCACCTCGCGCACCCTCAGCGGCCTGAGCGGCGAAGGCTCACGGGTACAGGCCGCGCGCCTGGCGTTTGCCGGCACCGACCTGCGCCAGTTGGACGACCGCGCCTGGCAAACCCTGCGCGGTGCGCAGATCGGCTTTGTGATGCAGGACGCCCTCGGCTCCCTCGACCCGCTGCGCCCGGTAGGCAAGGAAATTGCCGAACCGCTGCGCCTGCACACGCCACTGGGTCGCGATGAGCGCCAGGCACGGGTCATCGAACTGCTGCGCGCGGTCGGCGTGCCGCAGCCCGAGTTGCGCGCCTTGCAGTACCCCCATCAACTGTCGGGCGGCCTGCGCCAACGGGCGCTGATCGCTTCGGCGATTGCCGCCGGCCCGCGCCTGCTGATTGCCGATGAACCGACCACGGCGCTGGACGCCACGGTGCAGGCCCAGGTCCTGGCGCTGTTGGAGTCCCTGCGTTCCCAGGCCATGGCGATGCTGGTGGTCAGCCACGACCTGGCGGTGGTGTCGCGCCTGGCGGACCGGGTGGCGGTGATGCATCACGGGGTGATTGTCGAGCAAGGCCCGGTGGAGGCGATCCTGCATGACCCGCAGCATCCCTACACCCAGTCGCTACTGCGGGCCGGGCGAGCGGTGCATTTCCAGCGCCCGGCCCTGGCGGCGCCGAAAGTGGCCAGCGCCGAGCGCTTCGACCTGCCGTTGATCGAGGCGCGCAACCTGCAAAAAACCTTTATCGGCCCCGACGGCCAGCCCCATGTTGCAGTGCACAACGCCAGCTTCAGCCTGCGCGCCGGGGAAACCCTGGGAATTGTCGGCGAGTCCGGCAGCGGCAAGACCACCCTCACCCGCATGCTGTTGGGCCTGGAGCGCCCGGACGCCGGCGATGTGTGGCTCAACGGCCGGCCCTGGAGCGCCCTGAACGATCAACAACGGCGCCAACTGCGCCAACGCATCCAGGTGGTGTTCCAGGACCCGCAAAGCTCGTTCGACCCGCGCTACACCGTGGCCCGCGTGCTTAACGAGGCGTTGCAGGTGGCCGGCCTGCCCCGCAGGGAATGGCCGGGGCGCACCCTGGAGCTGCTGCAACTGGTGCGCCTGGACGCCAGCGTGCTCGAGCGCCGCCCCCTGGAGCTTTCCGGCGGCCAGCGCCAACGTATCGCCATTGCCCGCGCCTTGGCGCCCAACCCCCAGGTGCTGGTATGCGACGAGCCGGTGTCGGCCCTGGATGTGTCGGTGCAGGCGCAGATCCTCGCGTTGCTGGCCGACCTCAAGTCACGCCTGAAACTGGCCTGCCTGTTCATCTCCCACGACCTGGGGGTGATCAACCAGGTCAGCGAACGGGTGCTGGTGATGAAGGACGGCGAGGTGGTGGAAAGCGGCCCTGTGCGCGATGTGTTTGACCACCCGCAGCATGCCTACACCCGCGCCCTGCTCGATGCCATCCCGCAGATCGACCGGCCCGCCCCGGTGCCCGAGCACCACTTCATTACCTACGCCATTGCCATATAAGGATTGTCATGAGCTTTTTGTCCGTGCCAGAGCTGTTGCAGCGTGCCGCTGTGTTATTGCCGCAGATCGCCGAGGGCGCCGCCGAACGCGAGCGCACCCGGCAACTGCCCCATGAGCAGATCCGCCAACTGGCCGCAGCGCGCCTGCTGACCCTGCGTATTCCCCAGCGCTACGGCGGCAGCGGGTCCAGCGTGCGCGAGGTGGTGCAGTTCGTCATCGACCTGGCGGCGGTGGACTCCAATATCGCCCAGTCCCTGCGCCCCAGCTTTGCCTTTATCGAAAGCCTGCTGGTGCAGAAGTCCGAAGCCGAGCGCCAGCTGTGGTTTGCCCACTACTTGCAGGGCGAGGTGTTCGGCAATGCCGGCTGGGAAATCGGTGGCGCCAACGGCCAGGTCAGCGCGCGGATTGTGCCCCAGGGCGAGCACTTTCGCGCCAATGGCAGCAAGTACTACAGCACGGGCGCGTTGTATGCCGACTGGGTCAGTGCGGTGGCACTGGATGAAAACGAGGAGCCAGTGTCGTTCGTGGTGCCCCGTGACCGCGAAGGCCTGGAGCTGGTGGATGATTTCGACGCCATGGGCCAGCGCCTGACCGCCAGCGGCACCACGCGCCTGAACAACGTGCTGGTGCGCCGCGAGGAAATCCGCACGCGGGTGGTGGAGGAAGGCCAGCGTTCGATCATCACGCCGTTCCTGCAACTGTTCCTCGGCGCGGTGCAGGCCGGGATTGCGCGCAATGCCTTGAACGATGCGGTGGCCTTTGCAAGGGACCATGCGCGGCCGATCAAGCACAGCAGCGCCAGCCGCTCGGTGGACGACCCCTATGTGGAGTTTTCCGTGGGTGAGATCTCGGCCCGTGCGTTTGCCGCCGAAGCGGTGGTGTTGCGCGCCGCCGACACCCTCGACGCGGCCTGGGCCGAGGAGTTGAGCCATGAGGCCGTGACCCGCGCCGCTATTGATGTGGCCCAGGCCCAATACATCGCCGCCGAGTCGGCACTCAAGGCTGGCGAGCTGCTGTTCGACGTCGGCGGCGCCTCCACCACCGGGCGCAGCCATAACCTCGACCGGCACTGGCGCAATGCGCGCACCGTGGCCAACCACAATCCCCGGCACTGGAAAGCCGCGGTGGTCGGCGCCTATCGGCTCAAGGGCACCGAGCCACCGACGTCGGGCTTGTTCTAGAGCCTTGCTCTCTGGTATTGCATAGCAACTGTCTGCGCTTTTGAGGAGTTCACCATGATTTACCGCACACTGGGCCAGTCCGGGCTCAAGGTCAGCGCACTGACCCTGGGCACCATGATGTTTGGCGAACAGACCAACACCGAAGACTCGCTGCGTATCATCGACAAGGCCTGGGACCAGGGCATCAACTTCATCGATACCGCCGACGTCTACACCGGCGGGCGCTCCGAGGAAATCGTCGGTGAAGCCATCAGCCGCCATCGCGCCGACTGGGTCGTCGCCTCCAAAGTCGGCTTTGGCCCGCCGGACGGCCTGCCCAACCGCAGCGGCCTGAACCGCAAGCGCATTTTCAACGCGCTGGAAGCCAGCCTCACCCGGCTCGACACCGATTACCTGGACATCTACTACCTGCACCGCGAAGACCACGACACCCCACTGGAAGTCACCATTTCGGCGATCGGCGACCTGATCCGCCAGGGCAAGATCCGTTACTGGGGGCTGTCCAACTATCGCGGCTGGCGCATCGCCGAAGTGGTGCGCGTGGCCGAGCGCCTGGGGGTCGACCGGCCGATCATCAGCCAGCCGCTGTACAACATCGTCAACCGCCAGGCCGAGGTGGAGCAGATCACCGCCGCGGCGGCCTATGGCCTGGGCGTGGTGCCCTACAGCCCACTGGCCCGTGGCGTGCTCAGTGGCAAGTACGCACCGGATATCAGCCCCGAAGCCGGCAGCCGCGCCGCACGCCAGGACAAACGCATCCTGGAAACCGAATGGCGCGTGGAGTCACTGCGCATTGCCCAACAGATCCAGCAATACACCCAGGGCCGTGGCGTGGGGATTGTCGAGTTTGCGATTGCCTGGGTCTTGAACAACCAGGCGGTCAGCTCGGCGATTGTCGGGCCGCGCACCGAGGCGCAGTGGGATGCCTATACCGGGGCGCTCGATGTGAAAATCAGTGCGGAGGATGAGGCGTTTATTGACTCACTGGTGACGCCGGGGCATGCGTCGACACCGGGGTTCAATGATGTGGGGCACTTTGTCTCGGGGCGCATTCACCGCCCCTGACCCCCTGTGGGAGCTGGCTTGCCTGCTCCCACATCAACCCAGCGGCACATCCAGGCTGACCTTGACCCGGTCCATCACCACGATGCTGCGAAACCATTTGATATTGCGGTTTTCGTAGAACAGCGTGCGGGCCAGGGTTTCGTAGGCCTTCATGGTTTCCACCACGATCACCAGCATGAAGTCGGCATCGCCGGTGACGTAATAGCACTGCTGCACCTCGGGGATCGACATCTGCACCTTGAGCACATCGAGGTCTTCGATATGGGTGCGCTCGGCGTGCACCTCCACCAGGATCGTGATCGGCTTGCCCACTGCATCCTGATTGACCACCGCCGTATTCGCGATGATCGCCCCGCTCTGCTCCATGCGTTTGATGCGCCGCTGTACCGCTGCGGTCGACAGGTTGACCTGCTCGCCAATCACCCGCAGTGCGGTGGTGTTGTCGCGTTGCAGGTGCTTGAGAATCGCGCGGTCGAAATCATCCAGGGGCGGCTGGGGGCTGACGGGCATGCTGGCGAACCTTGGGCGTGAGAAAATTTCCCATAAGATGCCGCAAAACAGAGCAAACGTCTCACCTCAAAAGCAATATATTCCCACCTGAAATTCCCCCCTCTTTTGTTTGAATCGGTTTGGCGAGGACTGCGTGTCTAAAGGCGTTGTTTTATCGGTAGCGGCCTCGGTGTTGTTTGCCGTGATGTATTACTTCACATCACTGCTCACGCCATTGAGTGGCCTGGAGATTTTCGGTTGGCGCATGTTGCTGACCGTGCCGTGCATGACCGTGTTCATGGTGGTCAGCGGTGAGTGGCGCCAAGTGTGGGAACTGCTGCGATTGCTCGCGGGCAAGCCACGACTGATCGGTGGGATTGTGCTGTCGTCGGTGCTACTGGGCGTGCAACTGTGGCTGTTTATGTGGGCGCCGCTTAACGGCCGCAGCCTGGATGTGTCCCTGGGCTACTTCCTGCTGCCGCTGACGATGGTCCTGACCGGGCGCCTGGTGTATGGCGAAAAGCTCTCGCGGCTGCAACTGATCGCGGTGGTGTTCGCGGCGATTGGCGTGCTCAACGAGCTGTACCAGGTGGGCGGCTTCTCCTGGGCCACGCTGCTGGTGATCATCGGTTACCCCATCTACTTCGTGCTGCGCAAACGCCTGGCGACCGACCACCTGGGCGGCCTGTGGCTGGACATGGCGCTGATGCTGCCGGTGGCGCTGTGGTTTGTCCAAAGTGGCGAACAGGGCTTCGCCGTGCTGGATGCACACAAAGGGCTATATGGGTTGATCCCGATGCTCGGGCTGATCAGTGCTTCGGCGTTGGTGTGCTACATCATCGCCAGCCGCTTGTTGGCGTTCAGCCTGTTTGGCCTGCTCAGCTATGTGGAGCCGGTGCTGTTGCTGGGGGTGGCGTTGCTGCTGGGGGAAAGCATCGGGCCGGGTGAATGGCTGACCTACATCCCGATCTGGCTGGCGGTGATGGTGCTGGTGTTCGAGGGGTTCAAGCACCTGATGCGCCAGCGTAGAGCCTGACCCAATAACTGCAGGAGCGAGCTTGCTCGCGAAGGACTCAAAGACACCGCGCACCTCAGGCAGTACGCGTTATCGTTGACGTCCATCGCGAGCAAGCTCGCTCCTACAAAAAGCCATGTCAGTCGGTGGTCAACACACCACGACGGACCTGGTCACGCTCGATGGATTCGAACAGGGCCTTGAAGTTGCCTTCGCCGAAACCGTCATCACCCTTGCGCTGGATGAATTCGAAGAACACCGGGCCCATCAGGGTTTCCGAGAAGATCTGCAGCAGCAGGCGCTTGTCGCCGGCCACGGACGAGCCGTCCAGCAAGATACCCCGCGACTGCAACTGCTCCACCGGTTCGCCGTGGTTTGGCAGGCGGCCTTCGAGCATTTCGTAGTAGGTGTCTGGCGGCGCAGTCATAAAGCGCATGCCGATCTTCTTCAACGCGTCCCAGGTCTTGATCAGGTCGTCGGTGAGGAACGCCACGTGCTGGATGCCTTCGCCGTTGAACTGCATCAGGAACTCTTCGATCTGGCCTGCGCCCTTGGACGACTCCTCGTTCAACGGGATGCGGATCATGCCATCCGGGGCGCTCATGGCCTTGGAGGTCAGGCCGGTGTATTCGCCCTTGATGTCGAAGTAGCGCGCTTCACGGAAGTTGAACAGCTTCTCGTAGAAGTTGGCCCAGTAGACCATGCGCCCGCGATAGACGTTGTGGGTCAGGTGGTCGATGACCTTGAGGCCGGCGCCCACCGGGTTGCGGTCCACGCCTTCGATAAACACGAAGTCGATATCGTAGATCGAGTTGCCTTCACCGAAACGGTCGATCAGGTACAGCGGCGAGCCGCCGATGCCCTTGATGGCCGGCAGGTTCAGTTCCATCGGGCCGGTTTCGATATGGATCGGCTGGGCGCCGAGTTCCAGGGCGCGGGTGTAGGCCTGTTGCGAATCCTTGACGCGAAACGCCATGCCGCACACCGACGGACCATGCTCGGCGGCAAAGTACGAAGCGATGCTGTGGGGTTCGTTGTTGAGGATCAGGTTGATCGCGCCCTGGCGGTACAGGTGCACGTTTTTCGAGCGGTGGGTTGCCACCTTGGTGAAGCCCATGATCTCGAAGATCGGCTCCAGGGTGCCCGGGGTCGGCGATGCGAATTCGATAAATTCAAAGCCCATCAGGCCCATTGGGTTTTCGTATAGATCTGCCATGATTTGGCGCCTCATCATCTTTTTTAGAATTAAGTAAATTAATTGCCAGCAAGGATGAGGTGGGCAGGTGGCGCACAGGAAATGCCCCGCACGCTGCGGGCGAGGAAGTCACCGTAGATGAGTTGGAACCCGAGTAGCTTCATGGTTGAGTCATTCTCTTACGGGCGTCTCTGACGGACGAGGCCTGCATGGAAACAGGCGCTTATTCTTGTATGCGTAAACGGATTCTACACAGCGTAAACAGCTTTGTCCGTATTCCTTATCAAATCCTTATGCCCGTACGGGCGCAAGGGGTTTATTGCACAGTGTTCGCTACATGAGTGCGGGTGTTGCCATGGTCGTCCAGGGTGGTGAAGTGCACCAGCGCCACGCCCGACGCCTGCCCCGGCGCGCCATGCAGGGTAACGATTGCACTGGATCGGGGGGCAAGCATCGGCGGATCATCGTTGCGGTACTGGCGCCCCTCGCTCCCCAGCACAATGCTGGTCAAGCTCACATGGTAGGCACTGACGTTGTGCACATGCAGGGTGCCCGCCTTGGGCAAGCGCCACTCCAGGCCTTCGGCGGCCTCCTCCGCTCGCCCTGGCAACAGTGGCGGGCGCAGGAACAGTTTGATGCGGCTGCGCAAGGCGAACTGCACGCTGTGGGCCGCATCCGTCTGCGGCGGGATACCCAGTACGTTGAGCCAATACACCTGCTCCACGCCCCCCTGCGCCGGCTCGCCATCATAGGCCACGCGCAACGCCTGGGCCTGGCCGGCGTCCATGCGCAGGATCGGCGGGGTCACGGTGAACGGTACGTCACTGTATTCAGGGCGCACCAGGGGGTCGCCTGCGTCAATCCAGACCTGTACCAGCCGTGGGTTATCCGCCTCATTGCTCAGGTTGAGCGTGACCTGGCCCACGGCTGCGGGGTAAATCAGGCGGGTGCGGTCAAGCACGATTTCCCCATGGGCACTCCAGGCCAGCAGCCAACCCAGTACGCCCGCTGCCAGACGTGCCCTGGCCCCGCTCATCGGTAGCTCAAGGTAAAGGTGGCCAGTCCCTTGGCCGTGCCGGGATGCACGGTAGGCTCGGTTTGCAGGTACCGCGCCGTCAGCGGTATGCGAACCGTGCCATTGCCCGTACTGCCGGCCGACCATTGGTTGGGGTTGCCAATACCACTGGCGTCCGGCCCGTAGCTGACGACGGCGTTGCCGTGCAGCAGTTGCAGGGCGAGGCCACGGGCGGTGGAATCTTGCGTCAGCGTCAGGCGCTCGCCACGGTTGGCCGGTTGAGTTTGGTCGGTGAGTGTCACCCACACATCCAGCCTGCCCCCTGTGCCGCCCGCGCACTGCAACTCAATCTCGCGGCTAGCACCACCGGCGACGCTGCCCACGCCGGTGAACGCGGTGGCTGCCACGCTGCCCAGATCGATCGGCACCGAGGGTGTGGATACCGAACAGGTAGGTTTCAACGGCGGCCCCACCACCACGGTGGCGAAAGTGAACAAATGGACCGCGTGAAAATCAGGATGGACCCTGAACTCTGCAAAGGGCTGCGCGAATACCACCCCACCCTGGATCGCACCGGTGACAAAAAACACCACGCGCACGCGCACGCCCCAGGAGGCCAGGCCGGGACGTAGCGGCCCGCGCAGGATCGACACGCCTTGATTGATGCTTTTCCATTCACCGCCATCGCGGTCCTGTGCCATCAAGCCATAGCCCACACCTTGCAGGCCGGTGGTAAAGATCGGCAGCGATAACCCGGAGTGGCCAAAATACTTGCCGGTAAAGCGCATGTTCCTTGCCACGCTGATATACGACCAATGATCCACGCTCACGCCCACGCCATAGGTGCAATCCTGCGCGTCTGGGGATTGCAGCGCATAGCCCTGGGGGTCGCCCAGCACTTGGCCCACCCGGGGGTTAGCCGGCACGCTGATGGAGGCAATCGAAAGCGCCACGGGAGGCGCGGGCGTGCAACTGGCATTGGCGTGCACCTCGGCGGCGGCCAGCAGCGCGAGCAGGCCAAGAAGGCATGCCTTGGCGCTCATCGTGCGGTCACCTCGCGCCCGGCCGCCACGCCTACGCATTGCCCTTGCAACAGGTCGGCGTGGGCTTGGCGCCGCGTTGCCTGGGGTTGCAGGTGATAGTGGATGTAGCAACGGTCAGCGGCGGTCTCGCTCCACTTCACAGTGAGCGTGCCCTGCTCGGCAATGCCCCTGACAAAGGCCTTGCTGGCCTGGCCAATCACCCCAACTTCGCTGCCGTGCTCATCAAACACCTGGGCGGCGAATGGCAACGGCTTGCCGTTCTCGCGCAGGGCCTTGACCACCACTGCCCGCCCGACCACCGTGGCAAAGCTCAAGCGGGCGATGGCCCCGGCGGTGGGCACGATGCGTTGGCTGGTCTCTTGCAGTTCCACGTCATAGGCGCTGCCCTCGGGGTCGATACCCACGGTATTGGCCTGGAACGCCCGCAGCGACGGCACCACGGCGTAGCCGTTGCGGTCGACCCGCAGGTGATTGCCATTGCTCAACCGTGCACCCTGGGCAGCGGGCACATGGACCAGGGCGGCCGCCTCGCCGAGGTAGTGCGAGAACGTCAGGCCGTCTGCATGGGCCACCAGGCCGCCGTCGGCGCTCAATGAAAGCTGGCTGCTGTCGCGGTTCTGCCCATACCCCAGCCGCAGGGCGGCCGTGCTGGCGTTGTACCCGGCATAGGCATTGAAACTGCCCTGGCTCGCCCCCTCGGCCGAGGCGCGGGTGCCGGCGATGCCGTAGTTGAGCGTGGCGTCATCATCGAGCATGCCGTTGATGCCCAGTTGTTGCTGGCTGCCGCGACTGCCTCCGGTACTGCGAATCAAGGTGCTGGTCAGGCTCGGTGCGCGCGGGCTGCTGCCCAGGGGCAGGGACACTGTCAGCATCACGCGATTATCGACGTGGCCGGCGTTATCCGAACGGGCCAGCAATACCGGCGCGTGTTCGTCTTGATGATTGCTCCGGTCTGGGGCTTGGACCCGCGAACGCTGGGCGCTGAGGTTCCAGTTGAGGCGGCGCCAACTGGCGCCATAACTCAGGTGATACGCGGTTTCGCGCCCCAGGCGCGGGCCCCAGTATTGGGTCGAACTGGCATAGAACCCCAGGGTGCCCGCCCCCGCCTGCTGGCTGATGGTCAGGTCCAGGCGCGTCTTTTGCCGGGCGTAGCTGCCAATATCCTGGCCCCGGCGCCCCAGCTCCCGCACATTGACTGCGTCGGTGAGGTTCAGGTAGCCCTCGGTGGAAAAACGATAGGCGCCCAATACCAGGTGCGTACCGGTTTGCGACAGTTGCCGGTCGAAGCCCAGGCCGACGTTCTGCCCCGACAGCACCCCCTGCCCAGGGACATGCGTGCGCGAATCGGTGGCGTCCAGCGAAAATGCACCCAGGGTGGTATTCAGCGCCACACCCGCTTTGCCCTGGGCGTAACCTTCAGAAAAACTGCTGCCGCCATACAGCGTCAGGTCGTCCAGCAGACCATGCTGGAGTGTCCCTTCAAACGCCAGGGGGGCCCGGCCCTCGACGCCATTCTGGCGGACCTGGCCCAGGGTCATGCCGTACCGGCTGGCGCTGCGCCGCAGCAGGTGCGGTGCCACGGAAAACGGCACGCTGTAACTGTATTGGCGACCGTCGATTTCCTTGACGCTGACGCTCAGGTCGCCGCCACCTGTGGGGTACAGGTCGTTGATCACAAACGGACCGGGGGCCACGGTGGTTTCGTAGAGCGTATAGCCGTTCTGACTGACGGTGACGGTGGCGTTGCTGTCGGCCATTCCTCGCACCACTGGCGCATAACCCTGTTGCGAAGGCGCCAGCATTTGCTCGTCGGTGCCCAGGCTGAGGCCACGCATGCGGGTACTCTCCAGGATCTGCCCACTGCTGAAGCTGTCGCCCAGGGTCAGGCGCGATTGCCAGGCCGCGAGGCTGCGTTGCACATAGATCGCGCTGCTCTGGTAGCGCTCGGCACCGCTTCGCGAGTTCCAGGCCTGCGCGCCCTGGTGGCGCAAACGCCAACTGCCGAGGTTGAGGCCGGTGTTGAGCCCCAGGTAGGCCCGGTCTTCGCCACTGCCGGCGGTCATGGTCGAGGCGCTGAAGTTGTAGCTGAGCAAGCCGGCATTGATGCCTTCGTCCCATTGGCGGGGGTCGATGGCATCACGGGCCGTCGGGGTCAGGTAGAGCTGGGGCACGCTTAGGGCCAGCTGCAGCGCACCGCTATCGACGCTGCTGGAGGCCATGGGGATCCATTGGCCAAGATCCCCGCACAATGGGCCTGGGGAGGCGGGCTGGTTTGGCGCCACGCCCAGTCGGGTCAACAGCGGCCAGTCCAGGCACGGCACGACGTCGTCCTGCACCGCAATAAAGTCCAACGCATGGCGCCCGGCAGGCGCGCCGTTGAGCAGTACATCGACCCGGTACTTGCCGGGCGCCAGGGTGTCGTGGCGGTTGAAGCGGGAAATATCCACGCCCGCTGCAAGGCCACTGGAAAACGCCTCAAGGTCGAAGGTGACCGAAGCTGCCAGGACCTCGGGGCAGATCAAGGCCACCACCATTGCGGGAAAGTACAGGGCACGCAGGGCAATACACCCCCGCGCCCACCGTTGCAGGTAAAAAAACATAAGTCAGGCTTCGCGTTACTAAAGAGGCGCCCAGCGCGGCACGGAGAAACCACCGAAATCGTCGATGTACTGGAATTGCACCCGGGCGTCGGCGGGCACCGTCTGCACCAGAGGAGGCAGGGCAAGGTCGAGGCTGGCATAGGGCGCGACCATGCCTTGCTGTTCGGTGGGCACCGCTTGGCCGCCCATCACCAGCGCGACCTCATGGAATGTCACATGGAAGGGCGACGGGTTGGTTACCCGCAGCACCGCCGGCTTGCCGGTATGCAAGGTCCAGGTCAGTTGCCCCGGCGCATCATGGGCGTTGCTCGCCAGGCCCCGGGGCCGGAAAAACACCTTGGTGCGAATGCGAAAGGCAAACCGCAGCTGGTTCTGGCGCTCCTCCTCGGCCTCGGTTTGCGCCGGTCGGGTCTGGGGCGGCACCTCCAGCACGTTGAGCCAGAACAGCGACTCCCTGTCCCCGGCCAGCGGCTCCCGGGTATAGGCCAGGCGTATGGACTGGCTCTTACCCGGGTCCAGGCGAAACACCGGCGGGCTGATGCTGAACGGTACCTCACTGTGTTCCGCCAACTGCCGTGCATCACCGTCGTCCATCCACACCTGCACCAGGCGTGCGGCCTGTTGATCATCGTTGCGCACCTGTACGGTGATTTCCCTGCGCACCTCGGCGTAGACCTGGCGTGTACCACTTAGGATCACCCCGGCCTGTGCCTGCGCGAAGGCCAGGCACAGGCACAGCGCAACCTTTAGGCGTGATAGGCAACCCATGCTGCGTACCCTCGGTTTTTTCAGGCGATCAGGGAAAGATCACCGAGTACTGCACCGCCGTAGTCACCAGCCCGACTCCCGCCGCGCCGCCGGTGGCGATGTAACGTGCCGCAAAGGGCATGGTCGCCAGCCCGCCGGTGACCGTGGCCGTGGTCGAGGCGTGGCCGCTGCGCAAATCCATGGGCCTTTGGGTTGCACCGTCGACAATTTGCACTTCCACTTTGGCCGCCGCAGTCTTGGGCGCGGTATTGCGCAAATTGCCCGTGGCCGGGTTGATGGCCGGGCTGGTGCTCTCATACAGCACCGCCACTTTGGTCGCATCTGCGCAACTGGCGCCGCCGCCCACGTGGATAAAGAACGGTTTGGAGCTGGCGGTTGCCCCCGCCGTGGACAGGGCGCTGGCCTGGACCTTGTCGAGGACTACCGGGAAGTTCGCCCCGGAGCCTGGGGCACCGCCGGTTCCACCGCTGATGGTGCAGGTGGTGCCGGTGATTTCGCCGGTCAGGGTGATGGTGCCGTCGGCAGCAGAGGCCGTAGGTATGACGAAACCACAAGCAAGCAGCAGGGCAATGGCCAGGACATTGTTTTTCATTACGCACGTGTTCCTATGTGTTAGATCGAGCCCCGCTCAAACGCCACGCAGGCATAAGCCCGCCCGCGAAATTTGGGCTTGATGACGCGAAAGAGTTGGTTTTTGAATGCAGCGTCTATATGGGGCTGCAGTTTTTTTGACAAGCATTGATCCAGGCAATAACGCAATAGACCAATCAGCTTTTCCTCGTCAAAATATGTTGCAAAGTTTGGCAAGGTTGAAAAACACGCACAACTGGCCAAGTAGCTAGGTCAACGCGTTTAAAGTGCTTATTTCCATAGGGCAACTATCATTTCATTCGTGTATCTGACGCCTCGCCTGTAGCCGTTGCCAGGCCCCTCCCTCATTCTGCTACAGGCCGCGTAAATGCCACTCACCATCAAAGGCCCGCGCAAGCGCGCCGCCCGCTACTTGATCACGGTCCTGTGCGGCATGCTGCCGATTCTGCTAGGGGTGGTGATCCTGTACCTGCAGGCCCAGCGCACCCTGGAAAACAGCACCGCGCAGACGGCTATCGAGGCCGTGCGCCAATTCGACCTGATGCTCGACAACACCGCCCTCGCCGCCCAGGACCTACTGCCGCTGGCGGGCCAGGACTGTGACAATGCGGCAAAACTGGCGCTGCGCGAGCAAGTCACCCGGCGCCCCTTTGTCCGTGCAACCACCCTGTCGTTTAAAAAGTCCATTTATTGCAGCTCGTTGTTTGGCGGCGACTATGTGTCACCGGTCAACCCGGACGATTACGTCAATGGTCGCCTGTGGCTGATGAAGGGCAACCCCGTCACCCCCGATACCGCCTTGTTGGTTTATCGGCTGGTGGACGGCGACAAAGCGGCGTTTGCCTCGATTGACGGTTACCACCTGACAAACGCCCTGCGCCTGATCAGCCGTTATGCCGACCTGGTATTGCAGGTCGGGCCCAATTGGCTGGGTAGCGACGGCAAAGTGCGCGACACTGCGCTACCGGTGTTTGCCGTGGCCCATCACCACCTCGACTCCCAGCGTTACGCCTACAGCGTGGAGGCCGGCATGCCCGAAGGGGAAGTCTGGCGTTACATGCAAGCCCGGTACCCGCCACTGTTCAGCCTGCTGGTGTTTTTCGGCGTATTGGCCGGCGTGCTCGCGCACTGGCTGCAAAAGCGCTCCAGCGCACCGACCCATGAACTGCAGCGGGCGCTGGGCGCCAATGAGTTCGTGCCCTATTACCAACCGGTGGTGCGCGGTGACAACCTGCAATGGGCCGGCTGTGAAGTGCTGATGCGCTGGAAGCATCCAAAAGAAGGCCTGGTTCGCCCGGACCTGTTTATTCCCCTGGCCGAGCATTCAGGGCTGATTGTGCCCATGACCCGGGCATTGATGCGCCAGGTGGCCACACAGCTGGCACCCCATGCCGATCGCCTGGGCGGTAATTTCCATGTGGGGATCAATATCACCGCCCGGCACTGCCAGGACCTGGAGTTGGTGCAGGACTGTCGGGAATTCCTCGCGGCCTTCCAGCCCGGGCAAGTCCTGTTGACCCTGGAGCTGACCGAACGCGAACTGATCGAGCCCACCGACGTGACCCGCCAGTTGTTCCAGGCCCTGCACGAACTGGGGGTGATGATCGCCATTGATGACTTCGGCACCGGCCACTCCAGCCTGGGTTATTTGCGTAACTTCAATGTTGACTACTTGAAGATTGATCAAAGCTTTGTGGCAATGATCGGGGCCGATGCTTTATCGCGGCATATACTCGATAGCATCATCGAGTTATCGGGCAAGCTTGACTTGGGCATCGTCGCCGAAGGCGTGGAAACCCAAGAGCAATGCGATTATCTGGCAGCGCAAGGCGTGGACTTTTTGCAAGGTTACCTGTTTGGCCGCCCAGTGCCTTTTGACGCATTCATTAAGTCTTTGCGTGGTGCTTGAATATCGATCTAGCATCATCATGAAATATTGTTATTTATACAAAGGACATGATTTACTCGTGGCTCATTAACTACTACAATTTTTCCTGCCTGTGCTGAATCGGCAGGAGAGCCACTTTTACCGAGTCATGCCGAGGCTCTTGGCTTATAGCTTTGTTTACAGTTGGTATCAGCCAAATACACTATTGGAGTAAATATTTTGTCCAGACTCGCCGAATTTCGTGCCGCAGAAAAAGCCCTTCAAGAGCAGCTCGCCCAGCTGGAATCCCTGAAGAACGATGCTGGCTTGAAGAAAGAAATCGAATTTGAAGAAAAGCTTCAAGGGCTGATGAAAACCTACGGCAAGAGCCTGCGTGACATCATCTCCATCCTTGATCCAAACCCGGGCAAATCGGGAATCCAAGCGGCAGCCGCACCTAAAACCCGCCGCGCACGCGTGGTCAAGGTGTATCACAACCCACACACTGGCGAACTGATTGAAACCAAGGGCGGCAACCACCGCGGCCTGAAGGCCTGGAAAGAACAGTATGGCGCCGCCACTGTAGATTCCTGGTTGCGCGGCTAATACCGGCGCACTAATAAAAAGCCTCGCAGATGCGGGGCTTTTTTGTTTGTGCACTGCGATTTCGCGGCCCGTGGCTTTGGAACGTGGACTTCTAAACACATTCCACTTGGTACAAATTCACCGACCAGTGGCTGTACGCTGCGCCCTTATAGTTATGTGTTTTTTTGTAACTGCGCCATGTCAGGCATCTAGCCATCGCCCATCAAAGTTTCAGGCTTGCACGTACCTCACTGACTTCTTCCTTGCTCGACTCATAGGCTTGAGCTTGCCCGGCGTATGAAAAAACATAGGCCTTATTCGCATCAACAGCGCCTATCAGTGTTTGCGAGAGCACATGCCGACCATTCTCGGTAATCACGCAGGTAGTTTCCAGGGCCTCAAGATGACTCAAGGTAGTCGGGTGCATCTTGTTGCAGACACTTTGATAACCACTGCGGGCAAAGTCCTTCTGGATGGACTTGCGCATTTCCAGCAGCACACCTTGCAGATTGACCACATGCCCAGGCTCGATCGGGGTGCCCGTCAGCTCCATGACCATCTGTGTCTCGCCGTTTTCGTTGTTCTTTATCGCACGTTGGCGAGATACCGGCGACGGTGTGGCCGGTGCATCGGCATCCGCCACCACTTCCTCCACCTGCCAGCCGCTGGGCCAGTGAATCTCGGGATCTGCCGCCAGCACAGCAGTACTGGCCAAGATCAGGCACACGGTGCTCAACAGCGGTTTGTTCAGTCGGCTCATTGCAAAAAATACTCGGAGTTCAAGCCGCAAAGTTTGAGCCTGCACGTAGGATAGTCGCAAGGCCCGTGTCAGCTTTTTCATTTGGCGTGGCTGGCGCGGCTTGCGTATCATGGCCCGGCTGCACGGATGCCTGTCAGCCGCAAGCCAAAGGACCGCTCAAGTCACGAGCCGCGTCTGCCCCATTTTTTTCTGGAGGGCCCATGAGCCTGCACGAATTGAACACCTTCCCGGGCGTCACCGCCCAACCCGACACCGCCACTGCGAACTTCGTGTTCAACCACACCATGCTGCGGGTCAAGGACATCACCAAGTCGTTGGACTTCTACACCCGCGTCCTGGGCTTTTCCCTGGTTGAAAAGCGCGACTTCCCGGAAGCCGAATTCAGCCTGTACTTCCTCGCCCTGGTCGACAAGGCGCAGATCCCAGCCGATGCCGCCGCACGTACCCAGTGGATGAAGTCGATCCCGGGCATCCTGGAACTGACCCACAACCACGGCACCGAGAACGATGCCGACTTTGCCTACCACAATGGCAACACCGACCCGCGCGGGTTTGGCCATATCTGCATTTCGGTGCCGGATATCGTGGCGGCCTGCGAGCGGTTTGAAGCGTTGGGCTGTGACTTCCAGAAGCGCCTGACGGATGGGCGCATGAAAAGCCTGGCGTTTATCAAGGACCCGGACGCGTACTGGGTTGAGATCATCCAGCCAGCACCGCTGTAAACCGGCTTGATGCCCCAGCAGGAGGGTATCACCGTGGTGTTTGCCTGCACCGCAGGCAAGCCAGCGCCCACAAAAGCAACGGCCACAAAAAACCCATGATCTCTCATGGGTTTTTTAGTTTCAGGCCTTACGCTCGGATCAGGTGATCAAAAGCACTCAAGGAAGCCTTGGCGCCCTCGCCCACCGCAATCACGATCTGCTTGTACGGCACCGTAGTCACGTCACCTGCGGCAAACACGCCTGGCAGTGACGTCTCGCCACGGGCATCGACAATGATCTCGCCACGGGGCGACAACTCCACCGTGCCCTTGAGCCAATCGGTGTTGGGCAGCAAACCGATCTGCACAAAGATGCCTTCCAGGTCGATGGTCTTGAACTCGCCGGTATCGCGGTCCTTGTAGGCCAGGCCGGTGACTTTCTGGCCATCACCCTTGACCTCGCTGGTCAGCGCACTGGTGATCACGTCAACGTTCGGCAGGCTGTAGAGCTTGCGCTGCAATACCGCGTCGGCGCGCAACTTGCTGTCGAACTCGAGCAACGTGACATGGCTGACAATACCGGCCAGGTCGATGGCCGCTTCAACACCGGAGTTACCGCCGCCGATCACCGCCACGCGCTTACCCTTGAACAGCGGGCCATCGCAGTGTGGGCAGAAACACACACCCTTGGCCTTGTACTCCTGCTCGCCCGGCACGCCCATTTCACGCCAGCGCGCGCCGGTGGCCAGGATCACGGTCTTGGACTTGAGGTTCGCCCCGCTCTCGAAGCGAATTTCGTGCAGCTCACCGGGATTTTTCGCCGGGATCAGGCTGCTGGCGCGCTGCAGGTTCATGATGTCCACGTCGTACTGACGCACGTGGGCTTCCAGGGCGCTGGCCAGTTTCGGGCCTTCGGTTTCCTGTACCGAGATAAAGTTCTCGATGGACATGGTGTCCAGCACTTGCCCACCAAAACGCTCGGCGGCCACCCCCGTGCGGATACCTTTACGCGCGGCGTAGATAGCCGCGGCAGAACCTGCCGGGCCACCACCGACGACGAGTACATCAAAGGCGTCCTTGGCGCTGATTTTCTCGGCCGCTTTTTCGATACCGCTGGTGTCGAGCTTGGCGAGAATTTCTTCCAGGCCCATGCGGCCCTGGCCGAAGTTCACACCGTTGAGGTAGACGCTGGGCACTGCCATGACCTGGCGCTCGTCGACTTCAGCCTGGAACAGTGCGCCGTCGATAGCGACGTGGCGGATGTTCGGGTTGAGCACAGCCATCAGGTTCAGCGCCTGGACCACGTCCGGGCAGTTCTGGCAGGACAGCGAGAAGTAAGTCTCGAAGCTGAACTCGCCTTTCAGGCTGCGAATCTGCTCAATCACTTCGACACTGGCCTTCGACGGGTGGCCACCGACTTGCAGCAGGGCCAGCACCAACGAAGTGAATTCATGACCCATGGGGATGCCGGCAAAACGCAGGCTGATATCGGCACCCGGGCGGTTGATGGAGAACGATGGCTTGCGCGCGTCATTGCCATCGGTTTTCAGGCTAATCAGCGTGGTGAGGCTGGTTACGTCCTGCAAAAGGGCAAGCATTTCCTGGGATTTCGCACCGTCGTCGAGGGAGGCGACGATCTCGATCGGCTGGGTGACCCGTTCCAGGTATGACTTCAACTGAGCTTTAAGATTGGCGTCCAACATACGGGCGATTTCCTATTTCAAATCAATTCGGTAAAAAAAAACGCCCGAGCGAATCTCGCCCGGGCGTTTTTGAGGGCGGTGCGGCTTACTTAAGGTGCGGCAATCCGCCCTTGATACTTCACAGACTTAGATCTTGCCGACCAGGTCCAGGGACGGAGCCAGGGTAGCCTCGCCTTCTTTCCACTTGGCCGGGCACACTTCGCCTGGGTGGGCAGCAACGTACTGGGCGGCCTTGATTTTGCGCAGCAGTTCGGAAGCGTCACGACCAACACCGCCGTCGTTCAGCTCAACGATCTTGATCTGGCCTTCAGGGTTGATCACGAAGGTGCCACGGTCTGCCAGGCCAGCTTCTTCGATCAGCACGTCGAAGTTGCGGGAGATGGTCAGGGTCGGGTCGCCAATCATGGTGTACTGGATCTTGCCGATGGCTGGCGAGGTGTTGTGCCAGGCAGCGTGGGCAAAGTGGGTGTCGGTGGACACGCTGTAGATCTCGACGCCCAGTTTCTGGAATTCGGCGTAGTTGTCAGCCAGGTCTTCCAGTTCGGTTGGGCAGACGAAAGTGAAGTCGGCTGGGTAGAAGAACACGACAGACCACTTGCCTTTCAGGTCAGCGTCCGACACGTCTACGAAGTTGCCGTTTTTGTAAGCGGTGGCTTTGAACGGTTTTACTTGGCTGTTGATGATAGGCATCGTTGACTCTCCGTCAGGGGTTAGTAAGTTGATGGGTGAATCCTACCCAGTCTCATCGCCGATGGCTCATTGGCAAACCTGATGCTTGCGATTGGTTTTGGCTATCAACCAGCTGTATTAATAGAAGAAATCTTAAAGCAGCGGTTCGCGGGCCTGAGTCATGCCAAGAAAGGGCGTCGCTTCAACATAGCGCATGGCTGACTTCATGTCCTTCCAGCCGACATACGTCATCAGCGACTTCAAATCCCAGCCGCTGCGATGGGCCCAGGTGGCAAAGCCACGGCGCAGGGAGTGGCTGGTGTATTGCTCGGCGGCAATGCCGGCCCGCCCGAGGGCCTGGCGCAGCAGCGGGATCACGCTGTTGGCATGCAACCCCTCCTCACCCAGGTTGCCCCAGCGATCGATCCCGCGAAACAGCGGGCCGCGCACCAGGGCCGAGGCACTCAGCCATTCGCTATAGGCCTGTACCGGGCACAGCCGCAGCAGCGCCGGGGTTTGATAGGTCTGGCCGAGGTTCTCGCGGTCGCTCTTGCTGCGCGGCAGGTACAGGGTGATGCCCGCGCCTGGTACCGCCTGGACATGCTCGATCTGCAAACGGCACAGCTCATCACTGCGAAAGCCGCGCCAAAAGCCCAGCAGGATCAAGGCCGTGTCGCGCTTGGCACGCAGCCAGCGCGGTCGATCGCCCTCTGCCCGCGCCTGCTCGGCATCGCGCTCAAGCCAGCCGACCACCTGCTCCAGATGCTGGAGCTGCAAGGGTTCGGCCTGTTTTTCCTGGGCCGGGTGCAAGGCGCGAATGCCCTTGAGCACCTTGCGCACCACCGGCGCCTTGGTCGGATCGGGAAAACCCTGGCTGGTGTGCCATTGCGCCAGCGCCGAGAGCCGCAGTTTCAGCGTATTGACCGCTAGCATCCCGGCATAGGCCACCAGGTATCGCGCCACGCTGTCGCTGGTGGCAGGCAGGAAGCCGCCCCAACTCACCTCAAAGTGCTCGATGGCAGCGCGATAGCTGCGACGGGTGTTATCGCGGGTGGCGGCGTTCAGGTATCGATCTAGTTCACTCATGCCGCGATCGCCGGCAAGCCGGCTCCTACAGAGGTTGGTGTACGGGGACTGCGCCCGGAGAGGGTCCGGCAAGTCATGACACGGGATAATACGCCAATATCCCATCTGTTAAATGGTAAATTTCAACGTGTTTTAATTCGTGATATAGTATGTATATACATAATACATACCACAGTATCAAATCGACGGAGACCCCATGGCTCGCGGTGGCATCAACAAAGCAGTAGTTCAGACGGCACGCCTGGCAATTCTCGCCCGCGGCGAAAACCCCAGCATTGATGCGGTGCGCATCGAAATGGGTAATACCGGCTCGAAAACCACCATTCACCGCTATTTAAAAGAGCTCGACGAGAGCGAAACCCGCCTCACCATCACCGAAGCCCCCATCGACGACGAGCTCGGCGAACTGGTGACACGCCTGGCCCAGCGCCTGAAAGAGAAAGCCCAGGAGCCCATCGACCTGGCCCTGGCCCAGTTCGAACAGCAAAAAAGCGCCCTGCTCGCCCAGGTAGAAGCGCTTGAAGCCGCACACAGCCAACTCCAGCAGCAATTTGATATCCAGGGCACCGCCCTCGCCGAAGAAAGCGCCGCGCTGCAAACCGCCAGCACCAGCCTGCAGACCGAGCAAACCCGTAACGCCGGGCTTAGCCAGGCGTGCAGCGACTACGAGCTACGGCTCTCGGACAAGGACGAACAGATTCGTTCGCTGGAAGAAAAGCACCTGCACGCCCGCGATGCCCTTGAGCACTACCGCAATGCCATCAAGGATCAGCGCGAACAGGAGCAGCGCCGCCACGAAGGCCAACTGCAACAACTGCAGGCTGAATTGCGCCAGGCACAGCAGAGCGCCCTGGTGCGCCAGGACGAGATCACCCAACTGCATCGCGACAATGAGCGGCTATTGATTGAACACCGGGTTACGGCGAAGGAATTGGCTGCCCTGCAGGAGCAAAGCCGCAAGGCTCAGGCCCAGCAACTCAAGCTGAGCGAACAGGTGAGCGTGATCGACAGCGAACGCACCCTGCTCCAGGAGCGCCTGCGGGTAGCGGTGCTGGACAGCCAGTCACGCCAGGAGGCACTGGCCGAGCAACAGCACAGCTACAAAGCCGTGGAACTGGACCTGATCAAGGCCCAGGCCACCATCGAGGCGCTGCGCCTGGCTGCCGTCGTTGCAACGACGCCAGAGGCAGCGGCCCAGGCCTGATCAGCCAGCCACTGGCGTGCGCATGGTGACGAATTCTTCCGCCGCCGTAGGATGCACGCCGATGGTCTCGTCGAAATGCTGCTTGGTCGCCCCCGCCTTGAGGGCGATCGCCAGGCCCTGGACGATCTCGCCCGCCTCCGGCCCGACCATGTGGCAACCCAACACCTTGTCGGTGTCGGCATCGACCACCAGCTTCATCAGGGTGCGCTCCTGGCACTCGGTCAGGGTCAACTTCATCGGCCGGAAGCGGCTTTCGAAGATCTGCACATTATGCCCATCGGCCCTAGCCTGCTCTTCGCTCAAGCCTACGGTGCCGATGTTCGGCAGGCTGAACACCGCCGTCGGGATCATCGCGTAGTCTACCGGGCGGTATTGCTCCGGCTTGAACAGGCGACGCGCCACGGCCATGCCTTCGGCCAATGCCACAGGCGTCAACTGCACGCGACCGATCACGTCGCCAATGGCCAGGATCGAAGGCTCGGCGGTCTGGTACAGGTCGTCGACCGCGACAAAACCACGCTCGTCCAGCTTGACCCCGGTGTGCTCCAGGCCCAGGTTGTCCAACATCGGACGCCGCCCGGTGGCGTAGAACACGCAATCGGCCTCCAACACACGACCGTCCTTCAGGGTGGCCTTGAGGCTGCCATCGGCCTGTTTGTCGATACGCGCGATATCGGCGTTGAATTGCAGGTCCAGGCCGCGCTTGGTCAGCTCTTCCTGCAAATGCTGGCGCACCGCACCATCGAAGCCACGCAGGAACAGATCGCCGCGATACAGCAGCGATGTCTGTGCGCCCAGGCCATGGAAAATCCCGGCAAACTCCACCGCAATATAACCACCGCCCACCACCAGCACACGCTTGGGCAGCTCTTTAAGGAAGAACGCCTCATTGGAGCCAATAGCGTGCTCGTGCCCCGGAATCTCGGGAATCTGCGGCCAGCCGCCAGTGGCGATCAAGATATTCTTGGCGGTGAAGCGCTCTCCATTGATCTCGACCTCGTGCGCCCCGGTCAGGCGCGCGTGGCCTTCGTGAAGGGTCACGCCACTGTTGACCAGCAGGTTGCGGTAGATGCCATTGAGGCGATTGATCTCGCGGTCCTTGTTGGCGATCAGCGTCGCCCAATCAAAGTCCGCCTCGCCCAGGGACCAGCCAAAACCGCTGGCCTGCTCGAAGTCTTCGGCAAAGTGCGCGCCATAGACCAGCAGCTTTTTCGGCACACAGCCCACATTCACACACGTCCCGCCCAGGTAGCGGCTTTCCGCCACGGCGACCTTCGCGCCAAACCCTGCGGCAAAGCGTGCCGCCCGAACGCCACCGGAACCGGCGCCAATTACATAAAGATCAAAATCGTAGGCCATTTCACTCTCCTCGGCAGGGCATCAGGATACCCGCTTGTACCCAAAAAACCAGAAAGCCACCCGAAGGTGGCTTTCTTGAGACTCAACAGGCCATGCTTAATCAGTAAGCCTTGCCAGTCTTGTAGAAGTGCTCGTAGCAGAAGTTGGTCGCCTCGATGTAGCCTTCGGCGCCACCGCAGTCAAAACGACGACCCTTGAACTTGTAGGCAATGACGCAACCGTCCTTGGCCTGCTTCAACAATGCGTCGGTGATCTGGATTTCGCCGCCCTTGCCGGGCTCGGTTTCTTCGATCAGCTTGAAGATATCCGGGGTCAGGATGTAGCGACCGATGATCGCCAGGTTCGACGGGGCATCTTCCGGCGCTGGCTTCTCGACCATGTCGCGCACACGGATCAGGCCATCGCCAATGTCGTCGCCAGCGATCACGCCGTACTTGTTGGTTTCCGAAGGATCGACTTCCTGCACTGCAACGATGGTGCAGCGGTATTTCTGGTACAGCTTGACCATCTGGGTCAAGACGCCGTCGCCTTCCAGGTTCACGCACAGGTCGTCCGCCAGGACCACGGCAAACGGTTCGTCACCGATCAGCGGGCGACCGGTGAGGATGGCATGACCAAGACCTTTCATCTGGGTTTGACGGGTGTAGGAGAACGAGCACTCGTCGAGCAGCTTGCGGATACCGACCAGGTATTTTTCCTTGTCGGTGCCCTTGATCTGGTTTTCCAGTTCATAGCTGATGTCAAAGTGGTCTTCCAGGGCGCGCTTGCCACGACCGGTGACGATGGAGATTTCGTTCAGGCCGGCATCCAGTGCCTCTTCGACGCCGTACTGGATCAGTGGCTTGTTTACCACCGGCAGCATTTCTTTAGGCATGGCCTTGGTCGCTGGCAGGAAGCGAGTGCCGTAACCGGCTGCTGGGAACAAGCATTTCTTGATCATATAAGTCCTTAATAAGGGCTGTGCGTACGAAATTCGGCGCAGTCTAATCAGGCCGCAGCCACCTTACAATGGGCGCTGCTGGCGTTGCGATGTCAACATAGAGAAAAAATGTCGGCGTTAGTTCCGCCCATGTTCAAACAAGCGGCCCCAACGGCACCGGAGAAAACCCAGCATCCCCTGATTTCAAAGGGCCATATCCTTTTTAGCACGCTTTATGGGGTTCGGCACTGACCTGCAACAACTTACGCGCCCCCATGGCATTTGGCGCTATCATTGCCAGCTTGAACACCAGACCACGAGATTGTTAATAGATGTCAGAACCCAAAGGCGTAAACGGCTACCTGATCACCAAGCGAGCAGACGGCTGGCACCTGATCAACTTTCACGGCGACAGCGTTGCCGGCGTATTCGCCACCGAAAGCCAGGCGATTGCAGTAGCCGAAGTATTTGTGGATGAAGCCGGCCACGCGTCGAGCAAGCGACCCAAGGGCAAATAAGCCTCTGCGGTTGCGCATGAAGCCCCGGTGAACGGGGCTTTTTTGTGATTGTCTGTACCTTGATGGCCGTTCGCTATAATCTCGCTGAAACGCCCCACAACAGTGTCAGCGCGCCCCTTAACACTTCTCAACGACGAACCTTACATGAACAAGATCCTGGCACTGACCTCGGTACTGGCGCTCGCCGGCTGCACCACCACTTCCGACATTTACCTGAAAAACGGCGAACAAGGCCTGACCATTGACTGTTCGGGCGAGGCCAATTCCTGGGCCAGTTGCTACGAAAAGGCCGATGCCTCCTGCGCCGGCACCGGTTACCGCATCGTCGGCACCGAAGGCACGCCAGCCTTGAAGGAAAGCGACAAGACCCTGGGCGCCGACGTGGGCAACTTCAAGGGTCGCAGTGTAGTGGTGGTCTGCAAGTAAGCTGGGCGGCTACATGTGAATCTCGGCGAACTTGATGCCGAGGCTGCGAATGGTGTCGATCAGGTCATCGAGTTTTTCAAAGGATTCGACCTCGTCCTGGTCATCCACCAGGAAAAAGCTGCGCCCGCCGCTTTTCTTGAAAAACACGATCCACTCCCCCGAATTGGCCGGATTTTGAATCACATGGGTCGCAGAGATATGACCCTCTGCATGCCGCTCTTTGACGCGCTCACGTTTCATAATTGCTTTTCCAGAATGACAATGCCGCTCAAGCCCCGGGGTTTGAGCGGCATTTTTTGTGTTCAGGCAACAGTTTAACGGATGCCTTGGCCAATCAGCACGCCGTCTACCGTTTGCCCGTACAGGTTCACCCCATCATTGGCATGGAACTTCACGCGGGTTTTCTCCACCGAGCCATCTACCAGGCGCGGATCCTGCGGGCGCTCATGGCGATTGACATAGGCCGCTACGTCCCAGGCCTGCTGGTCGCTCAAGCTGCCGCCCTTGCCCAGCGGCATGTTGTGCTTGATGAAGGACGCTGCGGTGTTGACCCGATGCATACCGGCGCCCCAGTTGTAGGAATCCTTACCCCACAACGGTGGCATCACGTAGCTGTCGCCCACCTTCTGCCCCTGCCCTTCGGCGCCATGGCACACCGCACATTGCGTCTTGTACACCTCGGCACCCTGCGCGAGGTTGTAGCCTTTGGCCGGTTGTGGCACCTCCGGGTAACCACGCCCCGGCAACTCCACGCCCAAGGGTGCCTTGCTCGCCAGCCAGTAGGCATAGGTCGACAGCGCAGCAATCTCATGGCTGTCCGCTGCCGGTGGCGTGCCGCCATCCATGCTGAACTGGAAACAGCCCTGCAGGCGCTCGGCGAAGGAATTGACCTTGTCATTCTTCTTACGGTACGCCGGGTACATGGGGTACGCCCCCCACAGAGGCGTGGAATTGGCCAGGCGCCCCTGATCCAGGTGACAGTTGCTGCAATTGAGGCCGTTGCCGACAAACTGCGGCGCCAGGCGCTTGGTATCGACGAACAACGCATAGCCCTGCATCACCAACTTGCCGTAGGCGTTGTCAGGCAGTTCGCTTTCCTGGGGCGGCTGGAACGCCTTGGCGGCGGGCACCGCAGCCGGCACCTGCAGTTGCGACTGATCTTCCATGGCAATCGGTGCGGCCAACGCCGGGACACTGATCAACGCGGCCAACACGGGTGCAAATGACAGATTCTTCATGGCTTGACCTCCTGGCCAGGCAAGGAGGCGAAGTAATTGGCGATACCCTGCACTTCGTCATCCGTCAGGGATTTGGCCACGTGCCCCATCAGGTCATTGGGGTCGTTGTGCCGAGTGCCACCGCGCCAGGCATTGAGCTGGGCAGCCAGGTAGGCCGCGGACTGCCCGGACAGCGGCGGGAACGCCTCGCCAACCCCCACGCCCGAGGGGCCATGACAGCTGACGCACGCCGGAATCTGCCGTTCCCAGGCGCCTTGCAGCGCCAGTTTTGCAGCGGGACTGTTCGGCGTAGCACTACGATGGCCGACGGCCACGGCAGGTGCCGGCATCGCCGCCAGTGTCTGGGTCACCGCCGCGATTTCTTCCTCGGTAAGCGCCTTGGCCAGCGACGTCATCACCGGGTTGCTGCGCGTGCCACTCTTGAAATCATGCAGTTGCTTGCTCAAATAAGCCGCCGGCAACCCCGCAAGCCTCGGAAAACCCGCAGCAGCCAACCCCAGGCCATCCGCCCCGTGGCATGCCATACACGCCGCTGCGCCAGGCTGCGCGCCACCTTCACTGAATATCTTGTTGCCCTCCAGCGCCTGCGCGCTGCCGAGCATGAGTAGCAAGGCGCCACCCATCAACACTCTCTCCACAGACATCATCACGACTCCATTTTTATAGTTATATGCTTAGACCTACAATGCATAAGCCTACAAATGGTAGGGTAATGAGCCGACAGTCACAACCGCCATGTAAGAAATTGCCGACAATAAAAAGCCCGGCACTGCAACCGCAGGCCGGGCTTTTTGATCGGAGTTGATCGCGTATGAGCGGCGGCGTGGACTCAGCCGGAAATACAGTCTTCCGCAGCTTTTTTCACGTCACCCGGACGAATCGGCACATTGGACATGCTCTCGTAGAGCTTGATGCTGCTACCGCTGGAGCGGTCTTCAATCTCGAAAATGGCCGACGGGTCAGCCGAAAACTTCTGCGGCACAATCACCCGCACACCTTCCTTGTGAGGCTCGATCTGCGGCGGACGACGGGTCGACGACAGTTTCTGCACCACACACGCCGCGTATTCCTGCGGTTTTTTCCCGGAGATAACCGCCAGGGTTGGCGGTGTCTGCTTGATGTCTGAAACCGAAGCACATCCACCTATTGCCAGGGCCAGAACCAATACACTCCACTTCATACAAAACCTCCGATAAAGACCCTACGACAGCGGAGATGGTATTTTTCTCCCGCCCACGTAGGATTTATCCCTGATATATCGGTAAATAACTGTTTTAAATTGTCGAAGACGTCGACGACGACCCGATAATAAACGTGCTGGGGCTGATAAACTCCATCTTAACCTACGTATCGTTCTGATTTTTCAGAAAAAGCCCTTCTGGAGACACCCCCCCATGAAATTCATCCACCAGCGCGAACACTTGAACGAAGGGGATATTGTCGTCATTGAATGCTCCCAGACCTGCAATATCCGCCTGATGAGCGATGCGAATTTTCGCAGCTTCAAAAATGGCGGTCGCCACACTTATCACGGTGGCGCCTTCGACAAGTTCCCGGCCAAGATCACCGCGCCAAGCACCGGGTTCTGGAACATCACCCTGGATGTGGTGACGCGCCGTGCCATCAGCGTTACCCGCAAGCCAGCGTTGTCCCATAAGATCCGCATTGTTCGCCGCACCAGCACCAAACTCAGCTGATTGCCACCCAAGCCACAGGAATCACCGTGACTCAAACCACCAAATACGTCATCAAGTACAAACTCAACGGCGAACGCCGCTTCGAATTTGCCCAACTGCACGCGGCGAGCATCGAAGAGGCCCAGGAGGCCTTGGCGAAAATTCACGATGCCAGTGACGAAATCACTGAGATCACCGTGAGCAAGGCCCTGTAAAACCACGACCAGCAGCGGAGTGATTGTGCAACCTGATTCCACGGGTGACCTGTTCAGTGACGAGGCCTTGCAACAACCGGCCCGTCGCGAGCAAATCGGCGAACAATCCTACGTCCTCAGGGGCTATGCCCTGCCCTGGCTTGAGCGTGTATTGCCCGAGCTTCGTGCCGTCCTCGCCCAGTCACCGTTCCGGCAGATGGTCACCCCCGGTGGCTTTACCATGTCGGCAGCCCTGAGCAGTTGCGGCGAACTGGGCTGGACCACCGACCGCCAGGGCTATCGCTACAGCCCTCTGGACCCCGAGCGCCAACAACCCTGGCCGAGCATGCCGGCCGTGCTGCGCGAACTGGCGATCGACGCGGCCAGGGCTGCCGGCTTCGACGGCTTTGCACCCGACGCCTGCCTGATCAACCGCTATGTACCCGGCGCCAGAATGTCCCTGCATCAAGACAAGAACGAGCGCGACTACAGCGCCCCGGTGGTCTCGTTGTCCCTGGGGCTGGCGGCGGTGTTTCTGTTTGGCGGCCATGTGCGCAGTGACAAGACACAGAAGATCTCGCTGTTCCATGGCGACGTAGCGGTCTGGGGCGGCGTCGATCGCCTGCGCTTTCATGGCGTGTTGCCGATCAAGGAAGGCGTGCACCCGCGCATGGGGCCGCAACGGATCAACCTGACGTTTCGCAGGGCCGGCTGACCCCGGTGAATTCCACCGCAAGCAACGGAGTGCCCGGACGCCCGCGGTTTATTATCCTGGCCACTGATCCATTGCCGAGCTATTGCCATGAGCACTGAAGATGATCTGCGCTGGGCAGCCATTGTCGCCCGCGACGCCACGGCCGACCTGACCTTCGTCTACGGGGTCAAGACCACCGGCGTGTATTGCCGCCCCAGCAGCAGCGCACGTCAGCCACTGCGCAAGAATGTCGAGTTTTTCGACACACCGCAGCAAGCCGAAGCCGCCGGGTACCGCCCCAACAAACGCACCTCGGCCGACCAGACCCAGGTTGCGCAACGCCATGCGCACCTGGTTGCCGCCGCTTGCCGTCATATCGAACAGGCCCAGACCCTGCCCGCCCTGGAAGACCTGGCCAACGGCGCCGGCTTGAGCCCGTTCCACTTCCACCGCGTGTTCAAGACCCTGACCGGGCTGACACCCCGGGGCTATGCCCGCGCCCATCGCTCACGCAAGGTCAGGGCGCACCTGCAGGACAGCCAGTCGGTGACCGATGCGCTGTACGACGCGGGTTTCAACTCCAACAGCCGCTTCTACGCGTCAGCCGACCAGTTGCTCGGCATGAAGCCCAGCGACTACAAAGCCGGTGGCATCCATAACGATATTCACTTTGCCGTCGGCGAGTGTTCCCTGGGGGCGATTCTGGTGGCGCAGAGCAATCGCGGGGTCTGCGCAATCCTCCTGGGTGACGACCCGGACCAACTGGCGCGCGACCTGCAAGACCAGTTCCCGCAGGCCAATGTGATCGGTGCCGACCCCGGCTTTGAACAGTTGATTGCCCAGGTGGTGGGGTTTATCGAGGCGCCTGCCCTGGGCCTGAACCTGCCCCTGGACCTGCGCGGCACCGCCTTCCAGGAGCGGGTCTGGCAGGCACTGCGGGAAATCCCGGTGGGCAGCACCGCCAGCTACGCCGAGATTGCCAAGCGCATCGGCGCACCCAGCGCCTTTCGTGCCGTTGCCCAGGCGTGCGGCGCCAACAGCCTGGCCGTGGCGATTCCCTGCCACCGCGTGGTACGCAGCGATGGCCATCTATCGGGTTACCGTTGGGGCGTGGAGCGCAAACAGCTGTTGCTCCAGCGCGAACGCCACACCCCGCATGAACCACAGCCGGCGTCCAGTGAATAATACAGACTGGCCTTGCCCCGGCCGGCCCTGTTAAAAGGGCCGGGCAGCCCTTCCTGAGCGTTCCATCATTGGAGAAGCGATCCATGAGCACCTGGCCAGACACCCGCATTCTCGACCTGCTGGGCATTGAATTGCCGATCATCCAGGCGCCCATGGCCGGCAGCACCAGCCCCGAGATGGTGATCGCCGCGAGCCAGGCCGGGGCGCTGGGCTCGATGCCCACGGCCACACTCAGCATCGAGCAATTGCGCCAGGCGTTGACCACCATTGCCCAGGCCAGCGCCCGCCCCTTGAACGTCAACTTCTTCTGCCACCGGCCACCGGCCCCCAACCCCGAGCGGGATCGCCAGTGGAAGGATTTGCTGGAGCCCTACTACCGTGAGCTGGGCGCAGATTTTGACGCGCCCACCCCGCTCTCCAACCGCGCACCGTTCGACAATGCCAGCTGCGAGGTGGTGGAAGAATTCCGCCCGGAAGTCGTCAGCTTCCACTTTGGCCTGCCGGAAAAAACGCTGCTGGACCGGGTCAAGGCCACCGGGGCGAAAGTGCTGTCGTCCGCCACCACCGTCGAGGAGGCGATCTGGCTGGAGCAGCACGGCTGCGATGCAATCATCGCCATGGGGTATGAGGCCGGGGGGCATCGCGGGATGTTTCTCAGCGACCGCCTCACCAGCCAGATCGGCACAATGGCCCTGGTGCCGCAGATCGTCGATGCAGTCAGCGTGCCGGTAATCGCCGCCGGCGGGATTGGCGATGCGCGGGGTATGGTTGCCGCGTTCGCCCTCGGCGCCTCGGCGGTGCAGATCGGCACGGCCTATCTGTTCACGCCCGAAGCCACTATCACCCCCGCCCACCATCAGGCATTGCACAGCGCCCAGGCCAGCGAAACGGCACTGACCAACCTGTTCACCGGCCGCCCGGCGCGGGGGATCATCAATCGCGTGATGCGCGAACTTGGGCCAATCAATCCCACCGCCCCGGCGTTTCCCTTGGCCGGTGGTGCATTGCTGCCGTTGCGCGCCCTGGATGCAGCCGACTTCAGCAGCCTGTGGGCCGGCCAGGCGCTGCGCCTGGGGCAAGACCTGTCCACCCGCGAGCTGACCCTGACCCTGGCCCGCCAGGCGCTGGCGCAACTCAACAAGGGCTAGACCCCTGAGACAACTTTGCACTGTACCGACGATGGCGAACCGCTATATATTCCCATACATAGCGATTAACTATAACAAGCCGCCACGTCGGCACCCCAAGGAGCTGCTTCATGATGATTCGCGCCCAACGCCTGGCCCCCACCGGCCTGGCCACCCTGATCGCCCTCTTTACCTTGGGCACAGCCCACGCCGATGAAGTACAAGTGGCCGTCGCCGCCAACTTCACCGCGCCGATCCAGGCGATCGCCGCCGACTTCGAAAAAGACACCGGGCACAAACTGGTCGCCGCCTACGGGGCCACCGGGCAGTTCTATACCCAGATCAAGAACGGCGCGCCGTTTGAAGTGTTCCTCAGCGCCGACGACACCACCCCGCAAAAGCTCGAAAGCGAAGGCGACACCCTCAAGGGCTCGCGCTTCACCTATGCCGTGGGCACCCTGGCGCTGTGGTCGGCCAAGGAAGGTTATGTGGATGCCAAGGGCGCGGTGCTGCAAAAAAATGAATACCAGCACCTGTCCATCGCCAACCCGAAAGCCGCACCCTACGGCCTCGCGGCTACCCAGGTCCTGGCCAAGCTGGGCCTGACCGACAAGGTCAAGAGCAAGCTGGTCGAAGGCCAGAACATCACCCAGGCCTATCAGTTTGTGTCCACCGGCAATGCCGAGTTGGGCTTTGTCGCCTTGTCGCAAATCTATAAAGACGGCAAAGTCAGCAGCGGCTCGGCGTGGATTGTGCCGGGCGAGATGCATGACCCAATCAAACAGGACGCGGTGATCCTCAACAAAGGCAAGGACAACCCGGCCGCCAAGGCACTGGTTGACTACCTCAAGGGGCCGAAAGCCGCTGCCGTTATCAAATCCTACGGTTATCAACTGTAAATGCCACTATCGAGTGCCGATTTTTCCGCGATCTGGCTGACCCTGAAACTGGCGTCGCTGACCACCGTGATTCTGCTGATTATCGGCACTCCCATCGCCCTGTGGCTGTCGCACACCCGTTCCTGGTGGCGCGGGCCGATTGGCGCGGTGGTCGCCCTGCCCCTGGTGCTGCCGCCGACGGTGATTGGCTTCTACCTGCTGCTGACCATGGGTCCCCATGGCTACCTCGGGCAGTTCACCCAATGGCTGGGCCTGGGCACCCTGACCTTCAGCTTCGCCGGCCTGGTGATTGGCTCGGTGATCTATTCCATGCCGTTTGTGGTGCAACCGTTGCAAAACGCGTTCTCGGCCATCGGCAGCCGTCCCCTGGAAGTTGCCGCGACGTTGCGGGCCAATCCCTGGGATACATTTTTCACGGTGATCCTGCCGCTGGCCCGCCCCGGCTTTATCACCGCGTCGATCCTCGGCTTCGCCCATACCGTGGGCGAGTTTGGCGTGGTGCTGATGATTGGCGGCAATATCCCCGACAAGACCCGCGTGGTCTCGGTGCAGATCTACGACCACGTCGAAGCCATGGAATACGCCCAAGCCCACTGGCTGGCCGGGGCCATGGTGGTGTTTTCTTTCCTGGTGTTGCTGGCGCTCTACTCCAGCCGTAAAACCAAAGCGGGTTGGAGCTGATGTCGATGATCGAGGTGCGCCTGCAACTGCACTACTCCGGATTTGCCCTGGACGTGGACCTCAAGCTGCCAGGGCGCGGCGTCACCGCGCTCTACGGGCATTCGGGTTCGGGCAAGACCACGTGCCTGCGCTGCATTGCCGGGCTGGAACGGGCCGGCGATGGATTTGTGCAAATCAACGATCAGGTCTGGCAAGACAGCCGCAACGGCGTGTTTGTGCCGCCGCACAAGCGCGCCCTGGGTTATGTGTTTCAAGAAGCCAGCCTGTTTCCCCACCTGTCGGTGCTGGCCAACCTGGAGTTCGGCCTCAAGCGGATCCCCAAGGCCCAGCGTCGCGTGGACATGGCCCACGCCACGCAATTGCTGGGGATCGGCCACCTGTTGGATCGCCACCCCCAGCATTTGTCCGGCGGTGAGCGCCAACGCGTAGGCATCGCCCGCGCCCTGCTCACCAGCCCGCAGCTATTGCTGATGGACGAACCCCTGGCCGCCCTCGACAGCCAGCGCAAAGGCGAGATCCTGCCCTACCTGGAACGCCTGCACGATCAACTGGAAATCCCGGTGCTGTACGTCAGCCATGCCCAGGATGAAGTGGCGCGCCTGGCCGATCACATTGTCCTGCTCAGTGAGGGCAAGGCCCTGGCCAGCGGGCCGATTGGCGAGACCCTGGCGCGGCTCGACCTGCCGCTGGCCCTGGGCGACGATGCCGGCGTGGTGATCAACGGCACGGTCAGCGAGCATGACGCCCATTACCAACTGCTGACCCTGCAATTGCCCGATGGCCCACTGCAAATGCGCGTGGCCCACGCGCCGCTGGAGCTGGGCAAACACTTGCGGTTCAAGGTGCAGGCCCGGGACGTGAGCCTCAGCCTGCAACCTGGGGAGCACAGCAGTATCCTCAATTGCTTGCCCGTGACCGTGACCCAGGAGATCCCTGCCGATAACAGTGCGCATGTGCTGGTACGGCTCGACGCGGCGGGTACGCCGCTGCTGGCGCGCATCACCCGTTATTCCCGGGACCAGTTGCAAGTGCATCCCGGCCAGGCGTTATGGGCACAGATCAAGGCGGTCGCCGTACTGGCTTGAACGCACGGCCCGGTGCTGCGGTCAATCAGGCATACCGGCCTGATTTGTTGCCAAGGACTCTGCCATGCCCGACTCCACCCTGCCCGTCGACCTGCCCCGTGACCTGCACTACGTTGACGACAGTCAGCCGGGCCTGAGCCGCCGTAAACTGCGGGGCAAGTTCCAGTACTTCCAGAGCGACGGCCAACGCATCAGCGACGCCGACGAAATCCAGCGCATCAACGCCCTGGCCATCCCGCCGGCCTATACCGATGTGTGGATCTGCGCCGACCCCAAGGGCCATCTACAGGCCACCGGCCGCGATGCCCGCGGCCGCAAGCAATACCGTTATCACCCACGCTGGCGTGAAGTGCGCGACAGCGACAAGTATTCGCGCCTGCAGCAGTTCGGCAACGCGCTGCCCAAATTGCGCAAGCAGCTACAAGCGCAAATCGATGCGCCGGGTTTCAACCGCGAGAAGGTCCTGGCCACCGTCGTGCTGTTGCTCGATGCCACGCTGATCCGCGTCGGCAACAGCCAATACGCCCGCGATAACCGCTCCTATGGCCTGACCACCCTGCGTACCCGCCACGTGGATATCAAGGGCAGCGAAATCCAGTTCCAGTTCCGTGGCAAGAGCGGCGTCGAGCACCAGGTCAGTATCAAGGACCGGCGCCTGGCCACCGTGCTCAAGCGCTGCCTGGAGTTGCCGGGGCAGAACCTGTTCCAGTACCTGGACGAGAACGGCGAGCGGCATACCGTCAGCTCCACCGACGTCAACGCCTACCTGCACAGCCTCACCGGCGCCGACTTTACCGCCAAGGACTACCGCACTTGGGCCGGCAGTGCCCTGGCCCTGGCCGTGTTGCGCGAACTGGCATGGCAACCGGAGTCGGATGCAAAACGGCATGTGGTGGAGATGGTCAAGAATGTCGCCCGGCAACTGGGCAATACCCCGGCGGTGTGCCGCAAATGCTACATCCACCCGGCCGTGCTGGAGCACTTCAGCCTGGGCGGCCTGGCGAAACTGCCCCGGCCCAGGGTGCGCAAGGGCTTGAAAGCCGAAGAAGTGGGGTTGGCGATGTTTCTTGAGCAACTGTAGGCACTGACGCCACCGATGTAGGAAAAATGACTGAACTGCGCTAGGCTACCAATCCCTCCCGACTGCAGGACGACCGCCGACGTGAACAACTAAGCCTTCCAACATGTAAACGCAACGAGCCGCCTGGCGCGCTTGTTGGCTTGTGCCACATTGTTCTGGAGGTGCTGATGACTGACGTCAACCGGCTGCCTGTACTTGTTTCCTTGCATCACCTGGGTTTTCAGTTCGCCGATGGCGAGACTTTGCTGGAAGACCTCAACCTGTCCATCGATTGCACCCCGACCGGGATTGTCGGCCGGAATGGCATGGGCAAGAGTGTGTTGGCGCGCCTGCTGGCCGGCGTGCTTGAGCCATCCCATGGGGTTATCAAATCCTCGGCGCGTATCGCCTATGTCCCACAAAGCATTGAGCTGTTACCGGGGCAGACTGTGGCCCAGGTCTGCGGTTGCGCGCCTATTCTGGCGGCACTTGAGCGCCTGGCCGCGGGCCGCGCGCAGGCCGACGACCTGGAACTGATCGATGATCGCTGGGACCTGGCCGAACGCCTGCGCCAGGCCCTGGACGGCGCCGGTCTGGCCGAGATCGACCCCGATCAGCCCGCCGGCCAACTCAGCGGTGGGCAACTGGCCAGGATCGCCCTGATTGGTGGCCTGCTGGGCGCGCCGCAGTTGCTGATTCTCGACGAACCCACCAACCACCTCGACAGTGCCGGCCGCGATTGGCTGCTGGCGACCCTTGGCGCCTGGCGCGGCGGCCTGGTGGTGGTCAGCCACGACCGACGCCTGCTCAATACCCTGGGGCGGATCATCGAACTGTCGCCCCTCGGGGCCCGGCTCTATGGCGGCAACTACGATGACTATCGGGCGCAGCGTGATGCCGAGCAACAGGCCGCTCAGGCCGCCCTGGAACATGCCCGGCTGGATCGGCGGCGCGAGCACCAGCGCCTGAAAAAGGCTATCGACAGTTTCCAGCGCCACGCCGCCAGTGCCCGTAAACATGCAGAGACCGCCAATGTCGATGCCTTCACCAAATCCCGCTGGAAAGGCGCCGCCAATGAAATCGTCAGCAACGTGCGCAGCGCCCATGTGCAGCACAAGCAGGCCTTGAACGAACGCGTGCGCACGGCCCACGAACGGGTGGTGGACGAAACGCCGACCTTCCTTGCCTTGCCCGGCACACCCCTGCCGGCTGGCCGCCAAGTGCTAACCCTGATCGACTGCCAGTTGCCCTGGCTCGATCCCCGCGCGCCGAGCACCCTGATCAACGCGAGCCTGTGCGGGCCGGTCCGGGTTGCGGTCCACGGGCCCAATGGCTGCGGCAAGTCCACCCTGCTCAAGCTGCTGGCGGGGCATTGGCAACCTGTCAGCGGCGCATGCACGGTTCATGTACCCAGCGCCTATCTCGACCAGCACTTGACCCTGCTCGATGACCAGCAGTCGATCGTCGAGCAACTGAAATTGATGGACACGCCACTGGCCGAAGCCGAACTGCGCACCCGTCTGGCGCTGTTGCAACTGGATGCATGGCGCGTCACCCAGCCCATCGGCCAGCTCAGCGGTGGCGAGCGCTTGAAGGCTGCCATGGCGATTGCCTTGTGGCGCAAGGTTCCCGCGCAATTGCTGCTCCTGGATGAGCCGACCAACCATCTGGACCTGGAGTCGGTGATGGCCTTCGAACAGGCTTTACAGGGATTTACCGGGGCGCTGATTGCGGTCTCCCATGACGCAGCGTTTCTCAAGGCACTGGCGCCGACTCACGTTCTGAGCTGGGACGTCATGGGCTGGCGCTTGGAAGTGAACTGAAGGATGTGCCAAGTCATTGCAGTCAACCGGAAAGCGCCCTACGGTAGTGGCCGGATAATCTCATAGAGGAACCTCTCGCCGTGCTGCCCTCTTCCCCTAAGCCCATGGTCAATACTGCCTTGCAGCACCAGCACAAATGGCGGGGGCGCATCGGCCTGACGCTGGTGGCCAGCCTTTCGGTGCTGGCCGGCATGACCGACGCCATCGGTTTCATGGCTAGTGGCGATTTTGTCTCGTTCATGAGCGGCAATACCACGCGGCTGGCGGTGGCAATCAGTGAGGGTGACCTGGGGCTGACCGGGCGCCTCACCCTGTTGGTGGCAACGTTTATCCTGGGCAATGCGCTGGGGGTGATCATCAGCCGCGTGAGCAAGCGCCATGCGCTGCCGTTGTTGCTGTGTATTGCCACGCTATTGTGCGGCGCCGCGGCGTGGCCGATGGCCGAGCAGTTGCCGGCAGTACTGGCTGCGATCATTGCCATGGGCATGCTCAATGCGGCGGTGGAACAGGTCAATGGCTTGCCCGTGGGGCTGACTTACGTGACCGGCGCGTTGTCGCGTTTCGGTCGCGGCCTGGGGCGCTGGATGCTGGGGGAGCGCCGCAATGGCTGGCGCGTGCAGTTGATTCCCTGGGCCGGGATGTTTGTCGGCGCGGTGATCGGTGCTGTGCTGGAGCACCAGATGGGGATCCGGGCACTGTTGGTCAGCGGCCTGCTGTCGGCGCTGCTGGGCCTGGTGTCGCTGAAGATTCCGCGGCGCTGGCACCTGGGCTATATGCCACGTTGAAAAGGTGCTTGCCCGACATTTAGGCCTCGACATCCATGTACTGGTAAAGAGCCATCATGTCGGGCAAGCGCTGGCATTTTAAGACAAAGCCGGCGCAGTGTCCGCTGGGCATTTCTGAAGATTTCTAAAGAAACAACCTACAGGCAGGTCGCCAAGGCGGCCAGACGGCGCTTGGCAGCCCAATTGTCCTGCACTGCGTAGTAACTGACCGTGGTGCTGGTACCGGCGCTGCGCACATCGACAAAGTAGTCACCGCCCGTGGTGTACACCGTATGGCCACCGCCTTGCGCAGGCTCCATGAAGCCGCCGGCGTCGACGCCGAATACCGCCTCGTCCTGCCAGCCAAACTGGATGCATTGGGCTACGACCAGGGCCGCCTTATCAGACGCCAGGGTTTTATAGGGCGCGCCAGCGCGTGCGTCTTTCATCTTCGAACCTGCGCAACCGGCCAGCGCCGCCACGATCAACGCACCTATCACCACCTTCCGCATGCCATCGCTTCCTTGAAAAAAACGCGACTGTACCACTGCCTACAACAACCAGCGAAACAGATAGAACAGCGCCATGCTCAACAGCACCGTGGTCAACACGCTGCGGGTCCAGAACATCAGGGCCACCGCACAGATCCCGGCCAGCAGGTAGGGGTTGGTGGGGCTCAGGTTGAGCTTGTGTTCGGCGAGGAAAATGATCGGCCCGCAAATCGCCGTCAACATGCCGGGTACCGCAAACCCGAGAAACTCCCGGGCGCCGCGGTTCAGGCGCACCGGCAAGCGCGGTTCAAGAAACAGATAACGGTTGAAAAACACCGCCAGACCCATGCCGATAATCATCACAAAAATCATCGCTGCCCCACTCCCAAGCGTTTGCAGGCATACCCTGCGCTCATCCCCAACAACCCCGACACCACCACCGCCGACTCCCAGTGCCAGTAGCTGAGCAGCACCGAAAACAGCAGGGCCACTGCCACGCACACCACCGTCGGCACATCACGCACAACCGGGGTGATCAAGGCGATGAAGGTCGCGGCGATGGAGAACTCCAGGCCCAGTTGATCGAGGTTGGGGATGCTCTTGCCGAGCACGATGCCGGCCAGGGTGAACAGGTTCCAGGCCACGTAGAACGTCAGGCCCACGCCCAGGGCATACCAGCGGTTGAAGGTCTGGCGGTCGTATTGGCTGACCAGGGCGAAGAATTCGTCGGTCAGCAAAAAGCCCAGGCTCATGCGCCAGCGCGCCGGCAAGGGCGACAGGGTGCTACGCATATGCATGCCATACAGCAAGTGCTGGGAGGTCAGCAGCAAGGTGGTGAGCAAAATGGCGATCAGGCTCGCGCCGCTCTTGACCATGCCAATCGCCACCAACTGTGCGGCACCGGCAAACACAATGGCCGACAGGCCCTGGCTTTCCAGCGGGGTGAATTGAGCGTCAATCGCCAGGGAACCGGCGAGCAGGCCCCACGGGGCGCACGCCAACGACAGGGGAATAATCGCAATCGCGCCACGGGCGAAGGCGTAATGCGGCAAGGCAGTAGGCATGGACAACAGGCTCATCGACAGACAGTCGGCAAGCATGGCAGCGCCAAACAGGATTGTCTTGAACGATCTTGCAGGCAACACCCAGACGCCAGGAAGGAATGTTGCCTGCCTGATTTATGGCTGCAGGGCCGTGGCGGCCTTGTCGATAAATGCCGCCACTTCGCCAGCCCTTGAGGCCAGCGAGGCGTGACTGGCGTCCAGCGTGAGAATCTCCCGGGGCTTGATGCGCTCGGCCATGCGTACCTGGTTATCGGGGTGAATCATGTGGTCCTGGGTGGACACCTGATACCACGACGGCTTGTTCTTCCAGGCCGGATTGCTCACTTCATCGCCAAAGGTACTGGCCAGGGGCGCCTTCTGCGTAATTCCCAGCACGTCGCCCTCTGACTGCGGCAAGTCCTGGCAGAAGCTCTCATGGAACAACTCGGGCTTGACCCACAGGTAGCCATCGCTGTCCGGCACCAGGTTGGCGGCGGCCTCGGGCAGGTGTTGCTGGGTGATTGCGCCCGGACTTTCCCCCGCATCCGGGGCAAACGCGGCAATAAACACCAGGCCCTGGACGTTGGGCTCGTTGCCTGCCTGGGAAATGACCGCGCCCCCATAGGAATGCCCGACCAACAACACCGGCCCCTTGATCTGGGCCACCATCTTGCGTGTGCGTTCGGCGTCGTCGGCCAATGAAGTCAGGGGAATTTCCACCGCGTGCAAGTCGCGATAGCCCTTTTTCTGCAGTTCGACGATCACTCGGCTCCAATGGGCTGCGCCGCCCCAAAAGCCGTGTACCAGGACAATTGCCGGTTTTTCACTCATTCGATGACTTCCTGTGGATTGAGCATGGGGTCTTGCGGACAGCCGCGACCATGCCCAGTGTCAGCGCAGCCGGCTCGATCGTCACCCCCCAATCGCCGAACGGCTACGTGCCATTATCAGGCCAGCTTGACCGACACCCGCTCTACCGCATCCCGGGCCTCACGCAGTTCATGGGCATCCTGGTTAAGGCGGTGAATGGTGTTGAGCAGGCGCTGACGCAGCACTTCATCGCTGAGTTTTTCGACGGCGCGCATCAAGTCAAAAGCCGCGGTTTCGTTGTTGTCCGCGACAGAATCGAGGGTCTTGCGCAGGTTGCGAGTGGCACGGGTCACACCGTTACTTCCTTTATCACCAATGGCGGGCACTTTAGGACAGTTGTGTTTCATTTTAATTTCAACCACTTGGCACAGAACCTCGGTACCTTGTCACAGGTCAATCAAACGTCGAATCCCCCCCACAGAGAATGCCTTGATGCTTGCTGCCCTCGCCATCTTCCTGTTCACCATTGTCCTGGTCATCTGGCAACCCAAGGGTCTTGGCGTAGGCTGGAGTGCAACCATGGGCGCGATCCTCGCCCTGGCCTGTGGCGTGATCAGCCTGGCGGATATCCCGGTGGTGTGGCAGATCATCTGGAACGCCACCGGCACCTTCGTCGCCCTGATCATCATCAGCCTGATCCTCGACGAGGCCGGCTTTTTTGCCTGGGCCGCGTTGCATGTGGCGCGCTGGGGGCGGGGCCGGGGCCGCCGGCTGTTTGCCTATATGGTGTTGCTGGGGGCGCTGGTCTCGGCGCTGTTCGCCAATGACGGGGCGGCCCTGATCCTCACGCCGATTGTCATGTCGATGCTCCTGGCCCTGCGCTTCTCACCCGCCGCTACCCTGGCCTTCGTGATGGGTGCAGGGTTTATCGCCGACACCGCCAGCCTGCCGCTGGTGGTCTCCAACCTGGTGAATATCGTTTCGGCAGACTATTTCAACATCGGCTTCAACCAGTACGCGGCGGTGATGGTGCCGGTCAACCTGGTCAGCGTTGCCGCGACCCTGGCGGTGCTGCTGTGGTTCTTCCGGCGCGATATCCCGCACAGTTATGACCCCGCCGACCTGCCCGAGCCGGCCAGCGCGATTCATGACCCGGCAACCTTCCACGCCGCCTGGTGGGTGCTGGGCATCCTGCTGGTCGGCTGCTTTGCCCTCGAGCCCCTGGGCATTCCCATCAGTGCCATCTCGGCCGCCTGCGCCCTGCTCCTGCTGGTGATCGCCGCCAAAGGCCACAAGATCTCCACGCGCAAGGTACTCAAGGAAGCGCCCTGGCAGATCGTGATTTTTTCCCTGGGCATGTACCTGGTGGTGTACGGCCTGCGCAACGCCGGGCTGACCACGTACCTGGCCACCTGGCTCGACGCCTTCGCCAATTACGGCGTGTGGGGCGCCGCCCTGGGCACCGGCTTGCTGACGGCGCTGCTGTCTTCGGTGATGAACAATCTGCCGACGGTGCTGCTCGGTGCGCTGTCGATCGAGGCCAGCCATGCCGTGGGCGTGGTCAAGGAGGCAATGATTTACGCCAATGTGATCGGCAGCGACCTGGGGCCTAAAATCACGCCCATTGGGAGCCTGGCAACCTTGCTCTGGCTGCATATCCTGGCGCGCAAGGGCATCCGGATCACCTGGGGCTATTACTTCAAGGTCGGCATCGTGCTGACGCTGCCGGTGCTGCTGGTCACCCTGGCCGCGCTGGCCCTGCGCCTGACTATCTAAACAGGTATGCTTGGCCGCACCCGCCGCCACTGAGCCCACCCCATGAGTTCCCTGCACCACGCCTGGCTGGGCCATTACGAAATCAGCAGCACCACCTGCAGCGGCCTGACGTTTGCCCGCCATAGCCACGACGAATGCGTGATTGGCGTCAACCTGGTGGGCACCGAACAGGTGTGGCTGGACCGCCGCACTTTCGAGGCCGGGCCCGGCAGTATCACCCTGTACAACCCTGGCCAGATCCAGGGCGGCGGTGCGGCCGAGGGGGCGCCCTGGCACTTTGTCAGCCTGTACGCCGGTGCCGATTGCCTGGCCGACGACCTGGGGCTGGCGCACCTGGAGTTTGATCGCGCGCTGTGTTTTGCCCCTGCCCTGGCGGCGCAACTGGCGCACGCCGCCAAGGGCGCGCTGAGCGCCGACCCGCTGCTGCGGGGGCTGAACGAAGATGCCCTGGTGGTGCTGCTGGGCGAGGTGGTCAAGCTCAGTGGTGTGCGCCTGCCGGATGGCGCCAGCGCCGGGTCACGGCTCGTCGCCCAGGCCCAGGAGTTGCTCGCCGCGCAGTTGCATCAGGGTGTGGCACTGGACGCCCTGGGTGACGAGTTGGGCCTGTCGAAATTCCACGTATTGCGCACCTTCCAGAAAGAAACCGGCCTGAGCCCCCGCCAGTGGGCCATGCAACTGCGTACCCGCCGCGCGAAAGGCTTACTGCGCAGCGGCCTGAGCGCCGCCGAGGTTGCCCATGACCTGGGCTTTGCCGACCAGAGCCATCTCAACCGGCACTTCCGTGCGGCGTACGGAATTACCCCTGGCCGCTATCAGAGCGCAATCTGGTCCAAGACCCCTGCGTGCCCCCAGCCTCAGACTGACCTGTAGGAGCCGGCTTGCCGGCGATGGCATTTATGGGGATGGCGATGTTGACGATCTTTTTTTGCGCACTGGTATTCGGCTTTGTGTTTTGCCTGTCCCCTGGCGCGGTGCTGGCGGAAACCCTGCGCCGCGGCCTGTTGCATGGGTTCACCCCAGCGCTGCTGGTGCAAATAGGCTCGCTGGTAGGCGATGCGACCTGGGCGGTAATCGGCCTGACCGGCATGGCCCTGCTGATCCAGCACGAAGCGGTACGTGTGCCGCTGACCGCCGTTTGCGCGCTGTACCTGGCCTGGCTCGGCCTGCGCAGCCTGCAAGATGCCTGGCAGTTGCCGCAACCCGCCAGCGCACCCCCCAGCACCGGGCGCAATGCGCTGATGGTGGGGGCCGCCATCTCGTTGGCCAACCCCAAGAACATCGTGTATTGGGGCGCCCTGGGCAGTGCCTTGTCAGGCATCGTCGGCACCACGCCGAGTCATGGCCAGACCCTGGTGTTCTTCGCCGGTTTTATGCTGGCCTCGCTCCTGTCGTGTTTTTTGATTGCAGGCTTGGTCAATGTCTTGCGAAAGAACGCCTCGGCAACTTGGCAGCGAGTCAGTCATGGTGCCTGCGGCTTAGTATTGATTTATCTCGCACTATTGGCCGCATACAGTCTATGAACTTATATAGCCAATCAGGCCAATCTGAATAAAGTCTGAACGAACAACAAACAAGTTCATTACAGATTGACATCCCCTGCCTGCCTGAGTAAATTGCCCGTGCCTGCAACTAGGGCCTTTTTTTCAACCTCACAAAAGAAGCCAATGGACACAGTATCTAGTCGCTGTCCGCTCCCCGTGAATACAGGGGTCGGGCGCCAAACCCAGAGTAATGACGGGACTCGCCTTCCAGGCCGGGTAAGCTGCGCTAGAGCTTGATGCTCCAACGTAACTGCCTTGAGCCGGCGCAGTCCGGTCCCGAGGTGTGTTATGAATTTCCAGACCCTTGTTCTACCTGATGTACGCACGCTGGCCTCAGCCCTGCGTGCCAAGCTGTGCCGTGCTTCCATGGGCGTTGCCCCGGTGCGCCTGGCCTTGGCTTCCCCCTCCCCGCGTATCAATGTGCAACACCTGCAGGCGCACTGGCGCCTGTGCCCCACCACCGGCCATCTGGTCCAGCATTGGGACCATGCCGACCCTCAAGATCCGCAGAGACGGAACGTTTCCAGCCTGCTTGCCCAAGTGCGCCTGAGCCTGAGCGCGCGCGGCATAAGCCGACTGGAAACAGCAACTTCCTGATTATTGGTCAATTAATTAACTGGCGTTCCTTGCGAACTAAGCCAGCCGTAGTTTTCTGCGCGCCCGTTAATTAACTCGCCTCGTTAAAGTTATTAGACCCGATCGCAAAAACTGCGACTCGGCGTACCTGTGTTCGCCTGCCTGACGGCAAGTAACGGGTATGTCGACAGGAGTAAAAATCATGAGCGCCGTAAAAACCACGCAACTTGCAAACAAAAACAGCACCGCCCACGACAGCAAACTGTCGATGCGTGCCGCCCGCGAAGCGCAAAACGGCCTGGCAGCGACCCTGGCCAACGTCCGGGCGACCAAGGACGGCCTGACCGAACTGGATGCCAGCGCCCGCCTGCAACGCGAAGGCTATAACGAGGTGGCCCACGACAAGCCGCCCCACGCGGTGGTGCAGTTCCTCCAGGCCCTGAACAACCCGTTTATCTACGTACTGCTGACCCTTGCAGTGATCAGCTTTGTCACCGACTACTGGCTGCCGCTGCGCGCCGGTGAAGAAGTGGACCTGACCAAGGTCATTATCATCATGACCATGGTCGCCCTGAGCAGCCTGCTGCGCTTCTGGCAGGAACACCGCTCGGCCAAATCCGCCGAAGCCCTCAAGGCCATGGTACGCACCACCGCCACCGTGCTGCGCCGCGAGCAGGTCGGCGCCAAGCCCACCCTGCGCGAAGTGCCGATGCGTGAACTGGTGGCCGGCGATATCGTGCAACTGTCGGCCGGCGACATGATCCCGGCCGACATCCGCCTGATCGAGTCCCGCGACCTGTTTATCAGCCAGGCCGTGCTGACCGGCGAAGCCTTGCCGGTAGAAAAGTACGACACCCTGGGCGACGTCACACAAAAATCCGCCACGCTTCAAGCGCCAGACCAGAGCAACCTGCTGGACCTGCCCAACATCTGCTTCATGGGTACCAACGTGGTCAGCGGCCGCGCCCGGGCGGTGGTCGTGGCGACCGGGCCGCGTACCTATTTCGGTTCGCTGGCCAAGGCCATCGTCGGCTCCCGGGTGCAAACCGCCTTTGACCGTGGGGTGAACAGCGTCAGCTGGCTGCTGATCCGCTTCATGCTGGTGATGGTGCCCATCGTGTTTTTCCTCAACGGCTTTACCAAGGGCGATTGGGGCGACGCGTTCCTGTTTGCCCTGGCGGTGGCCGTGGGGCTGACCCCGGAAATGCTGCCGATGATCGTCAGCGCCAACCTGGCCAAGGGTGCGAATGCCATGGCCAAGCGCAAAGTGGTGGTCAAGCGCCTCAACGCGATCCAGAACTTCGGTTCGATGGACGTGCTGTGCACCGACAAGACCGGCACCCTGACCCAGGACAAAATCATCCTCGAGCACCACGTCAACGCCTTCGGCCAGCGGGACGACCAGGTGCTGTCCCTGGCCTGGCTCAACAGCCATCACCAAAGCGGCATGAAGAACCTGATGGATCAGGCGGTGCTCGCGTTCTCCCAGCACAACCCCAAGTTCCAGGTGCCGTTTGCCTACAGCAAGGTCGATGAACTGCCCTTCGACTTTGTGCGCCGGCGCCTGTCGATTGTGGTCAAGGACAGCCACGGCGATCACCTGCTGGTGTGCAAGGGCGCCGTGGAAGAAATGCTCGGCATTGCCACCCATGTGATGGAAGGCGCTAGCGCCGTGGCCCTGGACGAGGGTCGTCGCCAGGAATTGCTGCGCACCGCCAACGAGTTCAACGAGGACGGTTTCCGCGTGCTGGTGGTGGCCACCCGCAATATTCCCAAGGCCCTGGCGCGCCAGCAGTACACTCCCGCCGATGAACGCAACCTGGTGATCCACGGTTTCCTGACCTTCCTCGATCCGCCGAAGGAAACCGCCGGCCCGGCGATTGCCGCGCTGCAAGAGATCGGGGTCGCGGTCAAAGTGCTGACCGGCGATAACGCCGTGGTCACCCGCACCATCTGCCGCCAGGTCGGCCTGGAACCCGGCGAACCACTGCTGGGTGTGGACATCGAAGCCATGGACGATGCCACCCTCAAGCAGCAGGTCGAACAACGCACGGTGTTCGCCAAGCTGACCCCGCTGCAAAAGTCCCGGGTGCTCAAGGCCTTGCAGTCCAATGGTCACACCGTGGGCTTCCTCGGCGACGGCATCAACGATGCACCCGCCCTGCGCGATGCCGACGTCGGCATCTCGGTGGACAGCGCGACCGATATTGCCAAGGAATCGGCCGACATCATCCTCCTGGAAAAGAGCCTGATGGTCCTCGAAGAAGGTGTGCTTAAAGGCCGCGAGACCTTCGGCAATATCATGAAGTACCTGAACATGACGGCCAGCTCCAACTTCGGCAACGTGTTCTCGGTGCTGGTGGCCAGTGCGTTCATTCCTTTCATGCCGATGCTGGCGATCCACCTGCTCCTGCAAAACCTGATGTACGACATCTCCCAACTGGCCCTGCCGTGGGACAAGATGGACAAGGAATACCTGGCCAAGCCACGCAAGTGGGACGCGCAGAACATCGGGCGCTTCATGATCTGGATCGGGCCGACCTCGTCGATCTTCGACATCACCACCTTTGCCCTGATGTGGTACGTGTTCTCGGCCAATAGTGTGGAAATGCAGACCCTGTTCCAGTCCGGTTGGTTCGTCGAAGGGCTGCTCTCCCAGACCCTGGTGGTGCACATGCTGCGCACCCGCAAGATCCCGTTCTTCCAGAGCACCGCCGCCTGGCCGGTGTTGCTGATGACCAGCCTGGTCATCGCCCTGGGGATCTATGTGCCCTTCTCGCCCCTGGGCACGATCGTGGGCTTGCAGCCGTTGCCGTGGGCGTACTTCCCTTGGCTGGTCGGCACCTTGCTCGCCTACTGCTGCGTGGCACAACTGATGAAGACGATCTACATCCGCCGCTTCAAGCAGTGGTACTGAGCCGGAGCATAATCCCATGCACAAACACACCTTCCTGGCTGCCTTCGAGTGGCTGCCGGCGTCGCGGCAACGAGCGCTGCGCCGCAACCTGGTCTTTATCGGCGTGACCCTGGCCGTTGGCCTGGTGTCCAAGGCGATCGCCGCAGGCGGTTCCTACGTGGTCGATGATGGCGCCATCAACGCACCCGGCGAATGCAATGTCGACGCCGGCTACACCCGTTCAACACAGCGCACCACGCTCTCTACAGCCTGTACGTCGAGGGCATTGCCCAACCTGCAATGGGGCACGGCCCTCGAGGATGACCCTGAGCAGACCCAGCTCAGCCCGCAACTCAAGGGTTCATTGTGGGCCTGGCAGGATGCGGGCGTGGAGATCGCCTGGGCGGCGGCGGCGCATATCGCGCTGGATCGCCGGCATCCGTTCGACGGCGCCGACCTGGGCCTGCCGCTGACCTGGCAAGCGTTCGAGACACTGAGCTTGAACCTCAATGCCGGCTGGGCCCATGCCTATGACAATGGCGAACAAAACCACCGACTGACCTGGGGCACAGGCCTGGAATACCGCTTGGCGGACTCATTGACGCTATTGGCAGAACGCTATGGCCAACAAGGCGGCGACCAGGCCTGGCAAGCCGGGCCGCGAGTGCATCTGGGTCAGCAAGTGGATGTAGACCTGGTGGTCGGGCACAACCTGACCGGGGATCGCGACCGCTGGCTGACGACGGGGGCTACCCTGCGGTTCTGAAACACCGGAGGGAAATCAATGTAGGAGCTGTCTCGCCCAGCGAGGCTGCGATAGCGGCGGCATGGCTGGCATTGATGTTGGCTGAGCCACCGCTATCGCCGCCTCGCTAAGGCTCGACAGCTCCTACAGGGTTCATCGGGGTTTGCGGGATCTGCGGACCCTTGACGCTGGCGACCTACAGCGAACACGTCATGCCAGCCGAGCAAAAATAATGTAGGAGCTGTCGAGCCCCGGCGAGGCTGCGATGGCGGCGGCATGGCTGGCATTGATGTTGGCTGGGCCACCGCTATCGCAGCCTCGCTAAGGCTCGACAGCTCCTACAGGGCTCATCGGGGTTTGCGGGATCTGCGGATCCTTGACGCTGGCGACCTACAGCGAACACGTCATGCCAACCGAGCAAAAATAATGTAGGAGCTGTCGAGCCCCAGCGAGGCTGCGATGGCGGCGGCATGGCTGGCATTGATGTTGGCTGAACCACCGCTATCGCCGCCTCGCTGGGGCTCGACAGCTCCTACAGGGTTCATCGGGGTTTGCGGGATCTGCGGATCCTTGACGCTGGCGGCCTACAGCGAACACGTCATGCCAGCTGGGCAAAAAATAATGTAGGAGCTGTCGAGCCCCGGCGAGGCGGCGATGGCGGCGGTATGGCTGGCATCGATGTTGGCTGAGCCACCGCTATCGCAGCCTCGCTGGGGCTCGACAGCTCCTACAGGGTTCATCGGGGGTTGCGGGATCTGCGGATCCTTGACGCTGGCGGCCTACAGCGAACACGTCATGCCAGCTGGGCAAAAATAATGTAGGAGCTGCCGAGCCCCGGCGAGGCGGCGATGGCGGCGGTATGGCTGGCATTGATGTTGGCTGAGCCACCGCTATCGCCGCCTCGCTAAAGCTCGACAGCTCCTACAGGGTTCATCGGGGTTTGCGGGATCTGCGGATCCTTGACGCTGGCGGCCTACAGCGACCACGCCATGCCAGCTGGGCAAAAATAATGTAGGAGCTGTCGAGCCCCGGCGAGGCGGCGATGGCGGCGGTATGGCTGGCATTGATGTTGGCTGGGCCACCGCTATCGCAGCCTCGCTAAAGCTCGACAGCTCCTACAGGGTTCATCGGGATTTGCGGGATCTGCGGATCCTTGACGCTGGCGGCCTACAGCGAACACGTCATGCCAGCCGGGCAAAAATAATGTAGGAGCTGTCGAGCCCCAGCGAGGCTGCGATGGCGACGGTATGGCTGGCATTGATGTTGGCTGGGCCACCGCTATCGCCGCCTCGCTAAAGCTCGACAGCTCCTACAGGGTTTGTGCTGCACTCAAAATCTACAACCGGGCAGATCCATGGGGGAGCTTGCCTGCGACAGCGGTCTACCAGCCGGCAAAAATGGTAACTGCACCACCGTCATCGCGGGCAAGCCAACGCCTACACTGCCTGGGCTATCGCGCTATAACGGCAAAGGCTCCCGCGAGCGCAGTAACATGCCCTGCGCCGGCACTCGCGCATGCCATTTCACCACGCCCTGCGCTTCGACACGGTACTGGCTGCGAAACCGCTGGCCATCCAGGTCGATGTCCAGTTGCAGCAGGAAGTGGTCACCATTGAGCTGCAGACCTTCGCTCAAACGCTCAAACATCGCGTCATCCATCGCCCCCAGCGCCTGGCGCAGTTCGCCTGCATCGCGATAGCCCCCCGCCGGGCGCGCGCTGACCAGGCGGGTCAGCACCGAACGCGACACTTCGCCCTCGTACAACGCATCCAGCAGCGGCAGCATTTCCAGGTTCAGCGCATTGGCGTTCAGGCGCCAGCCTGCGGTCTCGTCCAGGCTGCATAGCTGCGGGTAGCGCAACGCCCGCAGTGGGTCGGGCAGCGCCAGCAGGTTCAGCTCGCTGATATCGCGCATGCGTTGATTGGCCGCCAGGCGCGGTGGCGACTGGCGCAGGTATTCGTTGCTTTCGGCACCTTGCAGGCGGGTCTGCTGGTCGGCGTCGAGCCAGTCGGCCAGGGTCTGGGCCAGGCGTTCGGCAGCCATGTCCGCCCCCAGCAAATGCACCAACTGACGCTGGGCACGCTCGGCTTCAGGGCCGATCAGCGCGTTGACGTTGAAGCAGGTGTGCAGGTCGCGAATCTGAATGCTCGCCTTGCCCCCCTTGAAGTCATAAGCCAGCGGCTGCCCGCGCATGGCCTGCCAGAACAACGGGCTGGCGCGCCACAACGGGTCTTGCAGGGCCTGCTCGGTAAAGGCCAGCGCCGCCCGCTCGATCGCCCGCGCCTGCACGCGCTGCTGCACCAGACGCACGCTGTCGACCTGCTGGCGCCCCTGCTCGACCATCCAGGCCATGCCGCCCGCCAGCATCGCCAGGGCCACCAGCACCATCAACAACGCCGCCCCCTGCTGCCGATTTCTGTCCATTGCCCAGCCACCTTTTATGTAGATCCTGGCGACAGTCAACACAGTGGATGTTTCAACCAGGTGGCAGGCTCACACAATTCCCGCAAAAACGTCACCGCGCCGTCATAAAGCCTCGGCAAACTGCGCCTTCATATTTCAAATCAATGGCTTGGAGTGGCGTTATGGGTGGTATAGGGATTTGGCAACTGGTCATCGTGCTGCTGATCGTGGTGATGCTGTTCGGCACCCGGCGCCTCAAGGGCCTGGGCAGTGATGTGGGTGAGGCCATCAAGGGCTTTCGCTCCTCCATGGGCAACGAGCCCGGCGCCCAGGCGGCGCAAAAGACCAGCCTTGAGGTGCAAGGCGAACCTCAGCGACCTGCAGACAGCAAACACTGATGTTCGATATCGGGTTTAGCGAACTGCTGCTGGTGGGCCTGGTGGCCCTGCTGGTGTTGGGCCCCGAGCGCCTGCCGATTGCCGCGCGCAATGCCGGGCTGTGGCTGGGCCGGGCCAAGCGGGCGATGAATACGCTCAAGGCCCAGGTCACCCAGGAACTGGACCACGAACACCTGTTGCAGAGCATCGACCAGCAACCCTTGCGGCAACTGGAGCAGCAACTGCGCGACGGTATCCGCCTGGAGGCCCCGCCGCCGCCAGCCACCACCACCTCCCCAGGACAACCTGCCCCATGAGCGACCTGCCCTTGCCTGCCCCGCGCCTGTCGGTGACCGGCCACCTGACCCGGCTGCGCTCGCGCCTGGTGCGCTGCGTCCTGGCGATCCTCCTGGTGTTTTGCGCGTTGTTCCCCTTTGCGCAGCAGCTCTACAGTTTCGTCTCGCAGCCGTTGCGCGATTTCCTGCCCAGCGGCGCAACCATGATTGCCACCGGGGTGACCTCGCCGTTTCTGGCGCCGCTCAAGCTGACCATGATGATCGCCCTGTTCATCAGCATGCCGCTGTTGCTGCACCAGGCCTGGGGCATGATCGCGCCAGCGGTGTACCGCCAGGAACGCCGCACCGCCGCCTGGCTGCTGGCCGCCAGCGTAGTGCTGTTTTACGCGGGCATGGCGTTTGCGTTTTTCCTGGTGTTCCCGATGATGTTCGGCTTCTTTACCAGCGTGACCCCGGACGGCGTGGCGATGATGACCGATATCGCCCTGTACCTGGACTTCATCCTCGCGCTGTTGCTGGCGTTCGGCTTGGCCTTTGAAATCCCGGTGGCCACCTTCTTGGTGATCTGGGCCGGGATTACCGATGTCCAGACCCTGCAAAAGAGCCGGCCCTATGTGATCGTCGGCTGCTTTGTGGTCGGCATGCTGCTGACCCCGCCCGATGTGTTTTCGCAAACCATGCTGGCGGTGCCGATGTGGATTCTGTTCGAGCTGGGGCTGCTGGCCAGCCGGTCGGTGAGCAAGCCGCGCACCGAGGTGACGTAGGGGCCTCACGGCGCATGGGAGCGCCGCACCAATGAGGCGCTACGCCATGATCACAACGGTAGCGGACGGTCCTGGATCACCCGTTTCATCACCAGGGTCGAAGTCAGGCGCTGCACGTTGGGCAGTGTCGACAGGCTCTCATCGTAGAGCCGTTGAAAGGCCGGCAGATCCTGGGTGATCACATGCAGCAGGTAATCCGGCTCGCCGAACAGGCGCTGGGCATCCACTACCTGGGCAATTTCCAGCAGCGCCGCTTCAAAGGCCGCCACTGCGGGCCGGTCGCCTTCGCGCAGGGTGACAAAGACCATTGCCGAGAAGTTCAGGCCGACTGCGCCGGGGTCCAGCAAGGCGCGGTAGCCGAGCAGTACCCCGGACTCCTCCAGGGCCTTGACCCGTCGATGGCACGGGGAAAGGCTCAGCCCCACACGGTCGGCAAGCTCGGTGACCGACAGGCGCCCGTCTTTTTGCAGCTCGCAGAGAATTTTTCGATCAATTCGGTCCACTTAGAATATTCTCCCAATTCAAGGCCTTGTGCCAGGTATCTTTGAAAGCAAATTCTAACTGCATTTCATTATTCTTCCTGCATATTCCTACAGGGAGAACGAAACAATGACGTGGACCGCTGTGCTTGCCTTTTGGGCAGTGTCGATTCTGTTTGTGCTGACGCCCGGCGCCGATTGGGCCTACGCGATTGCGGCGGGCTTGAAGGGGCGCAGGGTCATCCCCGCAGTGGCTGGGCTGCTGTGCGGCCACTTACTTGCCACCCTGGTCGTGGCGGGCGGCGTGGGTAGCCTGGTGACCCGTCACCCTGCTGCGCTGTCAGTGCTGACGGTTGCCGGGGCCGGCTACTTGCTGTGGCTCGGCATCAATATGCTGGCCCACCCTGCCACACCCCATGCGCACGCCAGCCGGGAGGCCAATAGCTGGCAGCGCTGGATGCTCAAGGGGTTGTGCATCAGTGGGCTGAACCCCAAGGTTTTCCTGCTGTTCCTCGCGCTGTTGCCCCAGTTCACCGAGCCTGGCGCCACCTGGCCGGTGTCGCTGCAGATGGTGCTGCTAGGGCTGATTCATACCCTCAGCTGTGCGGTGGTCTACCTGCTAGTGGGGTTTGGCGCGCAGGCCGTGTTGCAGGCACGTCCGGTTGCCGCGCGCTATGTCAGCGGCGTTTCGGGCGCGGCAATGATCGTGATTGCCGGGGTGCTGCTCGGCGAAGAACTCCTCGGTTGAGCGCGGTCAGTAGTTGCCGGCCACTGACAATGCTCGCCCCAAAACTGGCATCCGCCTCGAACATACTCACTATGGTTTTGCACCACAAACCTTGCCGATCGAAGCGCCCTGCCCCGTGCTTGCAACGAAGAATAAACAAAATGTTGACTTAGTAAGGCGCCAAGATAAACTGCGCCTTATGAATATTTTAGAGAACAAACACCACATCATGCTGCGCGAGCTTGACGGGGTGCCAGCCGAGGTCAGGGACAGCGTCAAGCTGTGCTTCGAGCTGCTGTCGGCTGCGGCCGCGATCAATCGTGTGTGTGCCATCCGCCTGGCCCGCTACAACCTGTCGGAGGGCCGCTTCGTCATCATGCTCACCCTCAAGAGCGCCGGCGGGAAACTGTCGCCACTGGAATTGGCGACGCGCCTGTCGATCACCACCGGCACCGTGACCGGCTTGCTCGATGGCCTGCAGGGCGACGGCTTTATCAAGCGCAAGACCGACCCTACCGACCGGCGCAAGCTGATCATCAGCCTGACCGCCGACGGTAAGCGCGTGGTCGATGAGGTGTTTGCCGAACACACCGATTGGATCAGCGGCATCATCCAGGGCTTGAGCCCTGAGCAGCGCCAGGGGTTGTCCGAGTCGCTCTATTGCCTTTCCACCAGTCGTGCACTGTCCCCGTCACTGCCGGATGGGAAGAGGCCTTGCCCGGGGAGCAGCCCATGAACACAGCGGTGGGATCTATATGAGTGAAGAACGCAAAGCCCTGATCGACCAGGGCCGCCTGCCAACCCGCAATCTGGGCGAGTGTCTGGCAGTCGACCAGGTGGCGCTGGCGCAGGCGCTTGCCTCGCAGCTGGAGACTTCCCTGGCCCAGGCACTGCTGAGCGCGGCCCAGGCCGGCCAGGCACTGGGCATTTCGAAGAAAGTAGCGGGGCTGGGCCTTGCGCTGGGCCAGTGGCTTGAAAGCGGCGCCCTGCCCCTGCGCGAACAGAGCTGGCAGTTGCTGCTGGAGCATCCTTCGGACACCGTGCGTAGTTGGGCGGCCTTCGCCAATGCCTTCTGCGCACGCGACACGCCCCTGGAACAGGCGTTGCTGAGCCAGTTCCGGTTCGCCACCGACAGTCACTTTGGCGTGCGCGAATGGGCCTGGATTGCCTTGCGCCCCTTACTGGCCCAGGACCTGACGGCGTCGCTGGAGCTGTTGCGCGGTCATGCCCGCAACGACGACCCGCTGATCCGCCGCTTCTGCGTTGAAATCCTGCGGCCGCGCGGGGTCTGGTGCGAACACATCGCCCCACTCAAGGCCGAGCCGCAAATCGCCGAACCCTTGCTGATTGCCATGCTCGATGAAACCGACAAATACGCCCAGGACTCGGTGGCCAACTGGATCAACGATGCCAGCAAGACCCGGCCGGACTGGGTGCAGGATTTGTTCGAGCGCTACCCACCCAGCGGCAAGGCCGCCACCAGGATTTTTACCCGGGCGACCCGCAACCTTTCTCAAAAAAAGTGAACAGCCGCTGGTGCGGCTCACCCAAGGGCCTTAGAAGTGCCACTCAAGGTGCACGGTGGGGGCGTAGGTTTCGGTGCCGGGTTTATGGATCGCGCCGTACTTGTGCTTCCAGTACTCATACCCCGGACCGATCAGCATGGTGTTTTTGCGGGCAAACGCCAGTTGCCCGACATCGACCATCAATGAGGCGCGAACCAGGCTTTCCTCGGCCGTGTCCTGCTTGAAGTAATCCTTGCCCTTCGCGGTCTTGTAGCTAGCAAAGCCCTGGAACTTGAGGGGCACGCTGCCCACCTGGAACGGAATGCCCCAGACCATGTGCAACACGTAGTACGGGTCGAACTGGATGTTCTCGGTGTGGCACGCGCTCAAGCCGCAATGGTTCCACTCCATGGCATACAGCAGGCTGATATCCAGGTAGCCGGGCACGTCGAACTTGAGCGTCGGGCCGGCCACCAGCATGCGCTTGCGGGTGGCAAACCCGGTGTTCTTGTAGTTGAGTTCAACCCCACTGCTCAGTGCCACTTCCTTGACCGGGCCGAACGCCATCGAGCGCTCGAACACCTGGCTGAGGAACAGTTGATGGCGATAGACCAGGTAGGCCTCGGTCGCGCCTGAGTCGCTGTCTTTCTTCGGGTCGTTGCTGTCGGACTTGAGTACGTCCAGGTTGAAGAAATTGGACCCCGCCTGATTGCCGCTGGCGTGGCCCAGTTGGTAGATCTCCTTCTGCACCTTGCCGCGGATACCGGGTTCGGTGAAGTCGGAGCCGTAGCGAAAACCGATGAAGGTATCGCGCAAGGCCTCGGCCTGCACCGGGCTTGAAGCCAGGCTCATTGCGCCTGCGGTCATCAGAAGGGCCTTGCAATACGTTTTTTGTAATTGTTGTACGTACATGTTCAGGATTCCATCAAGTCAAAGTGCCGGCCACGCGCACGCCCTGCCCGGTCAACCACCAGGGCCGGGGTCCAGTTGCCGGTTGTTGAGGGGCTTACCGGGATTCAGCTGTGGGTGTAACGCGTCGATTGCCAGGCAATCATTTGCCAGCCGTTATTGCCGGCCTTCCACACGCTGATGTAGCGCGAGTTGAGGAGCATGGGCTCGCCACGGATCACCACATCCATATCGATCAGCCCGGTGACGAGCACACAGTCCCCGGCCCTGCGCATCTGCTCGTCGCGGCTGGCGAAACTGCGGTAGCGCCAGACCCCCTCTCGCATGCCTTGCAGGTAACTGCGCTTGCTGTCGCTCTTGCCGTCCGAGTGGCTGTAGGTCAAGTCGCGGGGATAGAGGCTTTCCAGGAAGTCCAAGTCGCCGTCGACCATGGCCTGGCGGCGGCGCATTTCCAGGGCCTGGATCTGTTGTTCTACGGTTTGCTGTGACATGTCTTAGAACCTCGATTATCGGGAATCCATGGTTTTCAACGGCATGCCCGCCATACCGGGCAGGTCTGACTCGACCTGGGGCATGAACCACAGGGTGATGGTGGACAGGGCAAAGAACCCGGCGCACACCAACAAGCCCCACGCCAGGCTGTAGTGGGTGGCAATCCCGCTTAACAGCAGCGGCGCAAAGGCCGCCAGGCCGCGACCAAAGTTGAAACAGAACCCCGCGCCGATGGTGCGCACCCGAGTGGGGTACAGCGCACTGAAGTAGGAGGCAAACAGGCTGGCAAAGGCATAAAAGAACGCATAGATCGGCCCCAGCCAGAACAGGATGGCGTTCTGCGTCGTCAGTGCATAAATCGACAACATCACCGCACTGCCGAGCAATGACAGGAGCGTGGCGTTGCGCTTGCCGATACGGTCGGCAATCAAGCCAAAGGCGTTGATACCGATAAAGGCACCGACGTTGAGGATCGCCATGAAGTTGGCCATCGCGCCGATACCCAGGCCACGCTCCTGGATCAAGTAGGTGGGCAACCAGGTGCTCGCGCCCCAGAAGCCAATCACCGCAAAACTTGCCGCCAGGGTGCCCAGCAGGGTCAGGCGCAGCAGTTCGGGGGAAAAGATTTCGCGCACCGAGACGTACTTGCGTACGCCGGGGCGGGCTCTCTGCGCGCTCCACTCCGGCGACTCGGGCATAAACAAAAACACATACGCCAGCGGAATCAGGGTGGAGATCCCGGCCACCATGAACAAGGTCTGCCAGTCCGGCAGATAGTTGGCCGCCACCATGGCCGCGATGGCGGCGCCAATCGGGAATGAACTCAGCACGAATCCGATCGCCCGCGCCCGCTGGTGGGCAGGCCAGGTCTCCGTCACATAGGCCGAGACAATCCCCCACACCCCGCCCAGGCCCAAGCCGGACAGAAACCGCAGGAGCAGGAGCAAGGCCCAGTTGTGTGTGGTGGCGACCAGCGTGGTCAACACGCCAAATACGATCAACGAGATCAGCAGGGCTTTGCGTCGACCGTAGTTGTCGCAGTACCAGCCCGTGGTGATACCGCTCAACCCGATACCCAGCAGGGTCGCCGAGGCGAGCATGCCCGCTTCATTGAAGGTCAGACCCAGGTCCTGGCGGATCACCGGAAGTGCGATGGTGAGCAAGATGATTTCCATCGCGTCAAACAGGTACGCGAGGAAACCGCCGACAAGCACATGCCATTTGGAAAGAGGTCTCATTGCAGGATTTTCCTTATTGTTGTTGTTTTGCCAGGCCGATCGACAGGCGTGACGCGTCGCAGCACGCTCGATCGGTCTGGAGGATTTACAGGTCGTCAGTTACAGCAGCGCGCAGGCTTCGTCGAAATCCAGGCGCGGACTACGGGCAAAGAGTTTCTCGGGGTCGCCATAGCCGAGGTTGCACAGGAAGTTCGACTTGATCTGCATACCGCCAAACGCCTGCATGCCATCGGCGCCGGGGGCGAAAAACGCCTGGTCGACCTGTGCGTGGTCAAACCCGGACATCGGGCCGCAGTCAAGGCCCAGGGCACGGGCCGCGAGGATGAAGTAGCCGCCCTGCAGCGAGCTGTTGCGAAAGGCGGTGGATTCGAGCAGCTCCGGCTGGCCGGCAAACCAGTCGCGGACCGTGGGGTTGTGTGCAAACAACCTGGGCAACTGGGTGTGGAACTGCGTGTCGTAGCCGATGATCGCCGTCACCGGGGCGCTCAGGGTTTTCTCGACATTGCCTGCGCTCAGGGCCGGCAGCAGGCGTTGCCGGGCTTGGGTACTGCGCAAGAACACAATACGCGCCGGGCAGCCGTTGGCGCTGGTCGGGCCCCAGCGCACCAGATCGTATAGTTCCCTCAAGGTGTGATCATCCACCGGTTTGTCCAGCCAGCCATTCTGGCTGCGGGCCTGGCGGAACAACCTATCGAGTACCTGCTCGCTGATTACTTGACTCATGGCATCGGTCCTCAACTGCGTCGCTGACGGTCTGAAGTCGACCGGGGTACGGTCTGTTCGGCGGCACACTCCCCGCCCAGGAAAAACTCCACCGACATCGGCGGGCCCCATTGGTAGAGGCTGGCGTCGCACGCATGGGTGTAGCCCGAGGGCGAGTCCTGGTTGAACAGGTCGCCATCGGTGAAGTGCTCGATCAGGTTGCCGGACGGGTCGCGCCAGTAGTCGAAGATCTGGCTGCCCAGCATGTGCCGGCCAACCCCCCAGAACGGCGACCAGCCTTGCAGGGTCATCCACTCGTGACCCAGGCACTGCGCATCAAAATCCTGGACTTCAAAGGACACGTGGTGGACGAAGTCCCGTGGCGCCTGGAACAGCGCGATGGTGTGATGGTCGGTCCAGGCGCTGCCACGGTTCAAGCGCAGGAAGGCCGCGCTCGGGCGGTCGCGATGCGGCTCCTCGACCACCAGGTCCGAAGGCAGCATGCCGAGCATCTGCTGGTACCAGGCCAGGTGCAGGGGCATGTCCTGCACGCCAATCGCCGCATGGCCCAGGCGCAGGACCTGGGCTGCGCCCTTGGCGGGGCGCTGCACGTCGCCAAAGCGCTGCTTGTGTTGGGCCGAGTTGAGGGTCAGCGCGGCGCGATGGGGCAGCGCGCCAACGGTTTCGATACCGTATACCAGCTCGATGCGGCGCCCCGAGGGATCCTGCAAGGCGACGTACTGCCCGCCTCCCGGGCCTTGCAGCGCCTGGATCGGCGAGGCGCCCGGCAATTGGGCGGCCTGGTGCAGGTCATCAAGGCTTTCGACGGCAAACGCGATGGCACCAAAGCTGGCGGCTGCGGCCTTCTCGGCGATGTACACATAGGGCAGCGAACAGGTACCGCGAAAATACAGGCGCTGTTCAGTCCGGTGCATGACCACCAGGCCGAAATCGGTCAGGAAACGCTCGACCACCCCAAGGTCGGGATGACGGTAGAGCACGTGGTTGATGTCTTTGATCTGCAGCACGGTAGTTGCTCCTGGGCATTCAATGGGCCGCACAACCGCGGGTCAAAACCAGGGCAGCCGGGATCGCTGCCCACCGTGGTGACGGTCGGTTGTTCGACGCTGGTGAAACCTGACGCGTGGACTCAGGCCGCTGGCGGCTCGTCGGCGATCAGGTTGCTCAAGGTGCCAAGGCCTTCGATCTCCACGGTGCAGAGATCGCCGGGCTTCATGAACAGGGGTGGGCGTCGCGCCCAGCCAATCCCGGCGGGGGTACCGGTGACGATCACGTCACCGGGCTCCAGGGTCACCGCTTCACTGAGCGCCGCAATCAGTTCGGCGACGCCAAAGATCATGTCGGCGGTGTTGCCCTGCTGCACCACCGTGCCGTTGAGGCGTGTCACCAGGCTCAGGCCCACCGCGCCCGGTGGCAACTCATCGGCACTGACAAAGGTCGGGCCAAATGCGCCGGTGGCGTCGAAGTTCTTGCCAATGGTCCATTGCGGCGACTTGAATTGGTAATCGCGCACCGACGCCTCATTGAAGATCGCGTAGCCCGCGACATGCGCCAGGGCCTGCTCGCGGCCGATATGCCGGCCACCGGTGCCGATCACCACCGCCAACTCCCCCTCGTAATCCAGTTGTTCGGAGACCCGTGGACGCAGGATGGGTTCGCCATGGCCGATCAGGCTGGTGCAAAAGCGCGGGAAAAAGGTTGGGTAAGTCGGCTGTTCGTACGGGCTCTCCTTGGTGTGATCGGCGTAGTTCAAGCCGACACATACAATCTTGCCCGGACGCTCCAGCGGTGGCAGGTAACGCAGCTTCGAGGTATCCAGCAAGCGCGCGTCGCTCAAGCGCCGATGGGCCGCTTGCAACGCCTCGGGGCCGGCGTTGAGCAGGTCTTCCAGGGTGCCTGGGTAACCGCTTTCCTGTTCGCTCAAGCCCCGCAGGACGCCCGCTTGCTCAATCGCCAGCCCTTTGTGGGAGCCTTCCAGAAAATGCACGAAACGCATGATCAGTACCTCTGTTGTTTTTATGGAATGGTACGGTACGTTACCGTACCCTTTCGCCAAAAATGCGCCCAAAACAAACACGCGTCAAGGGTGATGCGCGGGCTTTTTACAAAAAATATCGCAGGATGACTGGGTGATTCTTCCCGCCGTGTGGCTGGAAGGCTTATGCAGAGCGGCGTAGGCTATGGCTTCTTTCACCGTGTTCTTTCAGGAATATCCGATTCACATGCAAACCCCTACCCCGAGGCAAGCAGCAAAACGTCAAAGTATTCTCCAGGTTGCGACTGAGATGTTTCTCGCAGAAGGCTATTCCGGGGTCAGCGTCGACGGGATCATCGCCAGCATTGGCGGCTCCAAGCGCACGCTGTACGCCTATTTCGGTGGCAAGGAGGGGCTGTTCGCGGCGATTATCGAGCAGCTGTGCGCAGAGAACGTCAGCCCGCTTACCCACATGAATCTGGCCCAGAAGCCGCTACAGGAAGCGTTGACCACCATTGCCCGGGTCTTTCTCGACGTGGTGTTATCACCCCGCACCCTTGCCCTGCATCGCCTGATCGTGTCCGAAGCCCTGCGCGCGCCGGAGGCTGCAAAGTCGTTTTTCGAAGCGGCGCCCGCCACGGCCTACACCTGCCTGGCCGAGTACTTCACCTGGGCCGAGGAAGCCGGCCTGATTATCCCGGGCGACCCGCAGACCCGCGCCAAGATCTTCCTCGATGCACTGACTGGCGACATGCAGTTGCGTTGCCTGCTGGGGCTTTGCAAAAGCCCCGGAAAACCGGCACGCGAACAACTGATCAAAGAGACCATATCTATATTTATCAATGGCTTGTCAGCTGATAAGGCCCAGTAAGACGCCTATGGGGGCGCCTTCATTTGTGGCAGATCAGCGCCGCACCCGTAATCTCGGCACCGTCGGGAGTTTCCTTACCGTCAGCCACCGCCATGCTGTCGGCCCCCAAAGCGCCAGCTTCGTTAAAGGCCATGCGCAACGTTTCATCAGCACTCGCCCCCCTGACGGTGAACACCCTGACCAGGTTGCATTGATTGGATGATGTTGCGGTGACCAGATTAACGTTGAGACCTTGCTCAGTCAGTTGGGTAGAGCACGCGCAGAGCGTGGCCATCGCCAAAAAGGTCAGAAACGCTTTGGACGGAGTCTTCATAACGGATGCTTCCCTGGGTTTGCGCGACTGATTCAACCGGCGTTTGCAAAGCCGCTAAAAAACGCTGAACGGATAATCGACAATCACCCGGTATTCATCAGCGTTGGAATTGCCACGGGTATTGCCCGGTGCGGTATACCCCTGCCCCGTGCGGTGGGCCGCCCAGCGCAGTGTGACGTTCAAGCCCTTGGCCTTGCCGCCCGGCACGGCGTAGCGCAGGGCAATGTCCCGCTCCCAGTGATGGGCATCCTTGCCGGCGGCGTTGTAGATGTAGCCGTAGCCTTTGCTGTCGGGATCGACCCGGGTCAGGTCCGCTTCGCCACGGGTATAGGAGGTACTGAGCTGGAAGTCGGGCGCGTCGATGAACGCCAGGCTGGTCTGGTACTGGATCTTCCAGGAGCGTTCCCCTGGCGCGTTGAAGTCTGCGTACTGCTGGGAGTTGTTCAGGTAGAGGAAGGTCCGGTCGTCCTGCACCACGTAGTCGAACGGCGTGTCGCCATCAACCTTCTGCAGCCCCAGGGTCAGGCTCTGGCCGGCGCCGGACAGGGTCAGGCCGCCGGTGTAGGTGTGGTTGTCAATACGCCCCAACTGGCGCTGGCCCTGGTCGCGGGTGTTGAAGTAATGCACATACGGCGTCAGCGTGACCCCTTGAGCCAGGATGAACGGTTGGCTCACACCGGCGTAGTACTGATTCCAGATATCGCTGAGTTGCCCGCCATACACCGTCAGTGTCATCCCGCCCGGCGCACTGTAGACACCCCCCAGCCAGGCCATGTGCGGGCTTTCACGATCGGCGGCCAGCCCGGCCTTGTTGCCGTTGCCATAACTGGTACCCAGGTGGCTCTGGCCACTCTGGTTGCGCAGCCGCGTGGAGTCGACCCAACCGCCGTCCAGGGTCAGGTTCTGCAGGCTGTAGTTCTTCAGCGTCACCCCGCGAAAGGTCTGTGGGAACACCCGGCTCACACCGCTGGCCACCAGCGGGTTCTCCAGGTACTGGTCACCGGCCTGCACCAGGCTGTCAAAGGCGCGCAGCTTGAGGGCCGCGCCCGCCGCCGAGAAGTCGGCCTGCGGGGCCATCTGCGAATCCAGCGGTAGCAACCCCGCCCCGCCACTGCCCCCGCCGCCGTCGAGCTTGAGTCCATAGAACCCATGCACATCCACCCCGACCCCAATCGGCGTGTCGGTGTACCCCGAACGAAAGGACAGGTACACCCCCTGCACCCATTCGCGCTGGTCCAGCCGTGACGGCGTGTTGTGGTTATCGCGGCCCAGGTAGTAATTGCGCAGCAAGCCATTGAGGGACGAACCGCTGACAAACCCCGGCGCGACCGCCAGCTCAGCCTTCTGCCGCTCATTGATGCCCGTGCTGAGGTTGTCCCGTTGGCCCAGGGAGTTATCGGCGTACACGCTCGCTGCCGACAGGGACACCGTCAGCGACATCGAAACCCGCACCAGCCGCCCCATGGCAAACCCCATCAGCGTTGCTCCTGTTGTTGCAGTACAGTCACCGTCGCCGTGGTGCCCGCCCGCAAGCGGCCCTGGCTGGCGTATTCAGGATCGATGCCGATTCTGACCGGCACCCGCTGTGCCAGCTTGACCCAGGTGTAGCTGGGGTTGATGTTGGCCAGCAGGCGACTGCCCGGAGAGTTCTCGCGGTCGGTGATGGCGAAGGCGATGCTCTGCACCGTGCCGCCAAAGGTTTCGCCGCTCATCAACTGAATCCGTACGCGGTCGCCCTCGGCGATCCGGGGCAGCTTGGTTTCCTCGAAATAGCCACTGACATAGAACGAGTCGCTGTCCACCAGCGCCAGCAAGGCACCACCGGCCGTGGCGTAGTCGCCCTGGCGCGTCAACAGGTTGGTGACATAGCCACTGACCGGCGCGATCACCCGGGTACGCTGCAAATCGAGCTCTGCCTGGGTCAATGCGGCCTTGGCCAACTGCACGTTGGCCTCGGCCAGCCCGAGATTGGCCTGGTTGCTCAACAGTTGCGCCTGGGCGACCGCCACGTCGGTACTGGACTTCTCCCACTCTTCGCCGGAGATCGCGAACCCCTGCTTGAGGGTGCGCCGCCGCCGCTCCTCGCTCTGGCGCTGCTTGAGCTGGGCTTGGCTGGCAATGATCGCTGCCTGGGACTGGCCCAGGGTGGCCTTGGCCACGTCCACCGAGCGCCGTGCATGCTCGACCGCCAGGGCGTAGCGCGCAGGGTCGATTTCCAGCAGCACGTCGCCCTTTGTCACATGCTGGTTATCCTGCACCCGCAGGCTGACGATCAGCCCGGAGACATCCGCCGGCAGCGTCACCACGTCGGCACGCACGCGCGCATCACGGGTCCAGGGCGAGCGGGTGTAGTGTTCCCAGGCGAACCAGCCCAGCACCACGGCCAGCAAGACCACCACCAGGGTAATCACTTGGGGAATGAATTTTTTCAAGATCATGGGGTTCCCATCACTAAAATCACCACCGCACATACGCAGACATACAGGGCGCCCTCAAACAGCGCCTCATGCCAGACCAGCCGCAACACGCCGAGGCGGCGCAAACCCCAGTCCAGCAGCATGAACACTGGCAGCGCCAACAACAGGACCTGGGCAATCGGCGGCAGGTACACGCCGCCCACCTCGAAATCAATCGGCAAGGGCCGGCACTCCTTCTTCCACGGGTTCAAGAAATTCGCGATAGCGCTCAAGGAACGACGCCACGATCAGCAACGCCACCCGAATGCGAAACACCGACCACAGCTGCCCATGCCCTGAAGGCAACGCGCTGGCATGCAGCTGGTCCAACTCGTCGCCCAACTGGCGCAGGCTCGTGGTCAGAGCTTGCACGTCGACACCCGGCCGGCCGGCCACATAACGCCCGGACTGCTCCAGGACCGACTGCAAGCGAGCCTTGGTTGCAGGCGCGAGCAGCGTATTGTCCTGGCCTTGTTGCTTGAGCTGGTTCAGGGCGATCCCCAGGGCCATGCACGCCAGGCTGACCTCGAACAGCGCGTTGGAACGCCGGTCGTTGGCCGCCGGCAACAGCCCCAGCATCATGGTCAGGCGGTCCATCATCCGGCTTTCAAAGGCAAACTGGTGGGAGTCCGCCGTCGAGGCCCGGAGCAGCGCGTAGACCTGGCCACGGCTCTCGTCGTACAGGCGCTGGATACGCCGCGCAGGGTTAAACGCAAACACCCACGAATACACTAGCAACGACAGCGCGCACGCCCCTATATAGGCGCCAGCGAATTCGAACCACTGGCTCGCGCTGTTCTGCCAGGCCCCGATATTCTGCGGCCCTACCATCAGGAAGGTCGACAGGCCCAAGCCCATGCCGATCCCGGCGGTCATCGGGCTGGCCAGGCCTACCGCAATTACATACAGCAGCGGCGCGAGGATCAGAAACAGCATTTCCACATCGCCAATGGCCGGCACCAGCATGAACTGATAGACCGCCGAGACCACCAGGGACAGGCCAAACCCGCGCGCATAGTTCTGGCTCGCGGCCAGGGGCCGGGGAAAGGTCGCCATCAACGAACAGAGAATGCCCACCAGGATCATCCCGGCCCGGGCGCCGTCCCACGCGGTCTCGATCCAGATCAGGCCGCTGACGAACAAGGCAATGAAGGCCCGCGCCGCGTTCATCCCGGCCAGGCGCCAGTCCAGGTACAGCGGATTGCTCTGGCCCTGGCGGTGCGCACAGCTGGCCTGGCGACCGTCCTGGATGGCATCGCTGAGTTCGAGGATTTCCTCCAGTTGCTGCAACAGGCGCGCCTGCTCCCACCGCAAGGCCCACGCCAGTGCGCGCAAGGTGCCGGTCATGGGCCCGGCGCGCTGCTCGGCGTTTTTTGCCTGTTGGTCAAACCGCTGCTGGAGCGCGGTAAAGCCCTGGCGCGCTTCGGCCGACAGCGAACGACCGGCCACCGCCAACTGGTCGAGAAACGCCAGCTCGTCAGCCCGCAACTGCTGGATATCCTCCGGCAGATCGCCTTCCCAGCGCTCACCGATCAGCATGCGCTGGCGCCGCAGCACGGTCAGCCGCGAGGCCAGCAACACCAATTGGTTGCCGAGCAGTTGCACCAACCCATTGGCGCTGCGCAGCCGTGGCGCATCGAAATACAGATGCCGGCGCAGGCCTTCCAGGGCGCTGATTTCCCCCAGCAACTGCATCTGGCGCTTATGAAAGTCCGCCTCGCTCTCTTCGGTGCGGATCACCGCTGCGGCGTGAGCGGCCATCAATTTCAACACCTGGTCGACCTTGGCGAAATAGCCCCGTGCAACCGCTTCCGGGCGCGCTGTGAGCAGGCTCACCAGGCATACACAGGCCACCGCCAGCAGCGTCTCGGTCAGCCGGGTGATCGCCAGCATCAAGGTGTTGTCCTGCTCCGGCACCGCCAGCAGCCCCACCACCACGGCGGTAAAACCACTGAGCACAAACGCATGGGAACTGGTGTAGCGCAACAACGTGCCGCCAGCGGTGCAGAACGCCAGCCACAACGACAGGGTGATAACAAAGGGCAGCGGCGCCTGGGGGAAAATCCCCATGATTACCACTGCCACGGCGGCACCGACCAGGGTGCCGATGATCTGCGAGAAACTGCGCTGCAACGCCATGCCGCCCAGGGGCTGGCTGACGATAATCACGGCCATCACCGACCATTTGGGTTGATCCAGGTCGAAGATAAAGGCCAGGTACAACGTCAACAGCCCGGCCGCGACGGTGCGCAGGGCAAACAGCAACACCCCGAGGCCGGGGTTGAACACAACTTTGAAATAGTTGATCAGCGGCTGCATGGGCGGCTCATGCGTGCGGCCAAGGCAGCTCAGGGGCTAGCAGACGATCGCCGTCAAACCCCTCGACATCACCAAACCGTTGCAGGTCACGGTTGTTCCACGCCAGTAAAGCCTCGACGATATCGGCCTTGTCGTGCGCAACAAAATTCCACCACAGATAAATCTCCTCGGTTAGAGGCACGCCCCCCAAGAGCAATGCACGCGAGGCTGCAAAAGACTGCAAGCTCAGCTCGCTCAAGCCACGCCCCAGATAAGCCAGCTCGTTACTGGCAAAGGTTTGACCATTGATGCTGAAGGCGCCTTCCAGCGGCAAAATGCCGTACTCGAACTGCGGATCAAGGCTCAAGTGCACACTCGCGGCGGCGTCACACCGCAGGTCGATACCCACCAGTGGCGAATAGAATCGACCCGGTGCGGTTCGGCCTGCAAAACCTCCGGCCAATAACGTGAGCTGCAAGCCTCCTTCAGCCCAGGTCGGCAAATCGGGGTAGTGGTCAAATGCCGGTGCGCAGTCTTTATCGGCCTGCGGCAAGGCGATCCATAGTTGCGCCGCATGCAGGTGATGCTCCTGCGCCAATGACTCTTCGGTGTGGGTAATGCCCCGCCCGGCCGTCATCAGGTTGACCTGGCCCGGACGAACAACCTGCTCATTGCCCAGGCTGTCTCGGTGCAGGACTTCGCCTTTGATCATCCAGGTAAAAGTCTGCAGGCCGATATGCGGATGCGGGCCGACACGCAACCCCGCATTGCTCTCAAACACCGTAGGGCCGGCATGATCGAGAAAACACCAGGCGCCAATAGTGCGCCGCTGCCTGGAGGGCATCAGCCGATTGATCGCAATCCCACCGCCCACCTGTGCAGTGCGCGCCGTAATACGCTGAATCTCGCGAACACCCTCAGCCCTCGGGCAATCAGATGACGTGGACAACTGATTGAATGGCTCCTGATTACTCATAGCTGCTCCTTTACCGCCAATTGACTTCGGATGCTGACACTGGCGCTCAGCAATTTATAAATCGGGCAAGTATTGGGGACCGCCAACAAGACTGATAAAGCTCTGCGTGCAATTCGATGCGGCGCAGGATTTGCGCAGCGCGCGGCTCCTGCACAACACGCCACTCGACATTAACTCTTTCTATCGAGTGCCTTCTTTCAGGCCCAACAGTTGCCACTCCCAGCGCAACCCTTGACCAAAGGCACCGCCCAGCTCAGCAAAGAGCTTGGCCACCTCACCTGCCGTTTCTTCATGGGACCAGTCGCGTTGCAACTCACTGATGTAGACCGCCGCCGTCAGCGGCCGGGCACCGGCTTGTACCATGCGTTGTACACCCCGCTCATGGCCTTCGGTGCTGCCCCCGCCCGCGGCATCGGTGACGATATACACCTCATACCCCGCCGCCAGTGTGCTCAACACCGCGAAGCTCAGGCAGACCTCAGTCCACAAGCCCGCAATCACCAGCTTTTTCTTGCCGGTGTCCTCGACCCACTTGCGCACCCGCGGGTCATCCCAAGAGTTGAGGCCAGTACGGTCGATCGGTTGCTGTTCGGGAAACACCGCCTGCAGCTCCTGGAAAATCTCCTGGCGCTCGGCGTAGGCCGTGGTCAATAGCGTGGGAACATTGAAGATCTTCGCGCCCTTGGCCAACAAGGTGGTATTGGTGACGACCGTATCCGCCGAGTGAGAACGCACTGCCAACAGCTGAAGGTACTGATGGTCAATCAACAGCAATGCGTGATTGTCAGCGTTCAATAGCGGGTCATTGGCTGGAATTTGGTGGTGTTTTTGCATCTGGACGCTCCTCGTCTCGGGCTGAAGTGGAGGCCGCCTCTCGCAGCGCAGCCCCCACGCCTGGGCTTACTTGCCCTCGGTCAACGCGTTGTAGCTGGTGAACAGGTTGCGATAGTCCGGGATGTGGTTGGAGAACAAGGTCCCCAGGCCTTCGATATCGTTGCGCCAGTCGCGGTGCAGCTCGCACGCCAGGCCGAACCAGGTCATCAGTTGGGCGCCGTTGGCGGTCATGCGGGCCCAGGCCGATTGCTGGGTCAGTTCGTTGAAAGTGCCGGAGGCATCGGTCACCACAAACACGTCATAGCCTTCGGCCAGGGCCGACAGTGCCGGGAACGCCACGCACACCTCGGTCACCACGCCAGCGATGATCAGTTGCTTCTTGCCGGTGGCCTTGATGGCCTTGACGAAGTCTTCGTTGTCCCAGGCGTTGATCTGCCCAGGGCGGGCAATGTACGGCGCGTCCGGGAACAGGGCCTTGAGCTCGGGCACCAGCGGGCCGTTGGGGCCGGTTTCGAAGCTGGTGGTGAGGATGGTCGGCAGCTTGAAGTATTTGGCCAGGTCAGCCAGGGCCAGGACGTTGTTCTTGAACTTGTCGGGCTCGATATCGCGGACCAGTGACAGCAAGCCAGCCTGGTGGTCAACCAGCAGGACAGCTGCGTTGTCTTTGTCCAGGCGAACGTAAGGTTTAGACATCATGATGCTCCTGATAAAAAAGGTGCTTGCCCAAATGGACCGCACCGGGGAAGGTCAGCCGTATTTACTTGCGCTGGGAGTCTAGCTCTTCGTGATTGTTTGCCACTTCCTGGGCCTTGATGTAGCTCTCGATCAGCAGCTGGTAGTGCGGCATGGCCTGGGTGTAGACGTTCGCCCACTCCTGGGCATCCGGACGGTTCCACGAGCCTTGCAGTTCCGACAGGGTGCCCATGATGTCGATCGGCACCACGCCGGCCTGGGCCAGGCGCGCGACGGTCAGGTCGGTGGCCAGTTTCGAGTGGTTGCCCGACGCGTCGACTACGGCGAACACCTTGTAGCCTTCATGCACCGCCGCGATGGACGGAAACGCCAGGCACACGCTGGTCAGGGTGCCGGCAATCACCAGGGTCTTCTTGCCGGTGGCCTTGACCGCCGCGTGGAACTCGGGGTTATCCCAGGCATTGATCTCGCCGCGCCGGGCCACGTACTGGGCATGGGGCGCCGCCTCGTGGATCTCCGGGATCAACGGGCCGTTCGGCCCCTGGGGCACTGAAGCGGTGGTGATGACCGGGATTTTCAGCAGAGTCGCGGCCTTGGCCAAGGCAATGGCATTGGCGCGCAATTGAGGAACATCAATGTCCTTGACGATCTGGAACAGGCCACTCTGGTGGTCGATCAGCAACATGGCGGTGTCGGTGGGGTCAATCGTCGGCTTCTGACCATTAAAGTTTGCAGCGTTACTTGAAGCGCTCATTTGCATTTCCTCTTGCGTGGATGAACCTCCCTGGCATTACTGCCTGCCAAATGCCCGGCAGGCTCTGCACGTCCTGTGCAGATATGAATGGGTTACGACTCGCCTGGTTAGTTCGCTTTCGGACCTCAGGCCTCGAAGCGCCTGGCAACAGCTGACAATTCCAACAATGGAACGCCTGCGCACAGCAATTTTTGTTAGCGCAAGGCGATCATTTTTTGCATTCCTGCAGATCTACCCCCAACGGAGCCAACGCTCATGGACCACCCGAGCCAGTCCAGCCCACCGAGTGCCAGCCCATATGCCCCCTACCGCTACCGTCATTCACTGCGCGTGTGTGGCCTGAAACAAACAGCGGCTCCACCTTAGTCATCACTCTAGGTGTTCGGTAGTGGTTGAATTAGACTTCACCATCTCAAAATTGGAACGATGCACATGTTCGACCTGAATGAACTCTTCCTCTACGCCAAGGTGGTGGAGCATGGTGGCTTCGCGGCGGCCGGTCGGGCACTCAACATGCCCAAGTCGACCTTGAGCCGCCGGGTCAGCCAGTTGGAGGCGCGGCTGGGGGCACGCCTGATACAGCGCTCGACCCGGCAGTTCCAGGTCACCGACATTGGCCTGGCCTATTACCGCCACTGCGTGGCGATGACCGCCGAGGCGGAGTCGGCCGAGGACCTGATCGCCTTCAACAAGGCCGAGCCGCGTGGGGTGATTCGCCTGAGTTGCACCACCGCCCTGCTCAATTACTGGGTGGCGCCGATGCTGGGCCAGTTCATGGCGCAGTGCCCCAGCGTCGAGCTCAACGTGAAGAGTTTCAACCGTAAGGTCGATGTGATCAGCGAGGGCTATGACATTGCGCTGAACCTGTGCTTCCCACCGTTGGAAAGCAGCGACCTGGTGATGAAGCTGCTCGCCAGGAGCACCCAGGTGCTGGTAGCGAGCCCGGGGTTTTTACAGGAGCATCCACGGCCCCTGGTCCCTGCCGATTTGTCAGGACTGCCGACCATCTGCTGGGGCAACCCGACAGCGCAGTACGTCTGGGGCCTGACCGGGCCAGCAGGCGAGACGGCCGAGATCTGCCACGCACCACGGCTGATCAGCGATGACATGCCCACCCTGAAAAGCGCGGTGCTCCAGGGCGTGGGTGTCGCCAACCTGCCGCTGGCGGTGGTCGAGGATGAGATCAGACACGGGCGCCTGATCAGCCTGCTCCCCGATTGGCACCCCACCGAAGGCGTGATCACCGCCGTCTTCCCTTCAAGGAGGGGGCTGTTGCCGTCGGTGCGCACGTTGATCGACTTTCTGGCGCAGGCGTTTGCCGCGCAGCAACAGCAGCACAGCTGAGGCCGCGCCCAAGGTGACGAAGTGTGACCGCGACCACCAACCGTGTTTCCAGGCCCCCTGCTCGGCCCACATCCTGCGTACCTCCCACGGCGTGAAAAGCACTGCACCCCGGGCAACCTCCCTTGATCGCCCCCGGCGTCTGTGACTGGACGCCAGTGGGGGGAATTACATCAGCGCAATAAACGTTATGTATAACGACCAGTTAACCATGTCGCGCATTCTGTAGGATAAGTCGTCTATCCCCCGCTTTACACCATCGTAGTTACCGAACAAGAATGAACACCCCACGCAGTACCATTAACTAATTCAACCAGAAAAACATTTTTCCGGAGAATACAGAATGGCCAGCGAAAACTATGCAAGCAATGGCGTCGCAACTGCCCCATTAACTTCCGTGAATCAGGCACTCAACTTTGGTCGTGACTATTCGCGTCTAAAGAACTACTACGAGACCTGGTCAGCCGATTATGACAATGATGTCTCTGAAGAAAATTACTGCGGCCCCAGCATGCTCGCAGATCTCTTCGACTCATTGCGCCGAGCCCCGCGGGAGCGCCAGTCGCTGCGTATCATGGATGCCTGCTGCGGCACTGGCCTGGTGGGTAAAGAGCTGATGCTACGGGGGTTTGCGCCGGTAGACGGGTGTGACCTGTCGCCGGCCATGACCCACCTGGCGCACAAGACCCAGGCCTACGCCAGACTGTATGGCGGGGTGGACCTTACGGAATACAATCCATTGATTGCAGATAACCAGTATGACGCGACCTTTTGTTGCGGTGCGTTTATCCAGGGCCACTTACCCATCGAGGCGATCCATGAACTTATGCGCATTACCACTCAGGGTGGAGTGATTCTGTTCAGTACTCGCTGTAGTTTTTATCAAGACGAACACTTTGACAAATTCCTGGACAAGTTAACCGCCTCTGCACAACTTTGTGCACTGCCCTCCTTTATGAACGCTGCTTACTTAAACGACGTGCAAGCCCACTACTTGGCGTTCGCCGTCAACAAATAATCAGGAGTCGAACATGGATGTGCTCAAAAGTATCTCCCTTGAGCGCCTTGCATCGACCCAAGCAGATTATGAAGTCAGCCGTTTGCGCGATTGTTGCGTCAATGATGGATTCTTCTACCTGGCCGATCATGGTATCCGGCTCTCGTTGATAGAGGATGCCTTGGCCACGGCGCGCCAGTTCTTTGCGCTGCCACTGTCGATCAAAAAGCAGTTTGGCCAGGACCGCCAAGTAGTCAGCCCCAAGACGTGCCGTGGGTATGTCGATACGTTTGGCGAGACCCTGCATGCGCCCACCGGCCCCGACCGCAAGCAGCATTTCGACATGGGCCGGGAAGCACCGGCCTGCGACTTGCCTTTTACCGGGCCGAACCTGCTGCCCAGCGACGACCAGGCGCCCGGATTTGCCATGGCCATGCTGGCTCTGCAACACGAAGTAATGAGCCGCGTAGTGCCCGCGCTATTGCGCGGCCTGGCCCGGTCCCTGGGGCTGGATGGCGAATTTTTCCAGGGCTTTTTTTCCGACCCGGTGTTGATCCAGCGCGCCCTGTATTACCCGCCGTCGGGCAGCGGCGCGGGCAAGCACACCGATAACGGCATGTTTACCTTGCTGTTCCAGGACCCGCGAGATGCCTGCGCCCTCAGTGCGTTTTCCCAGGGGCGCTGGATCGACGTGCCGTGCCGCAAACACGAGGTGGTGGTCAATCTCGGCGATATGTTGATGAAGTGGAGCAACGGCCTGTTCATCAGTACACCGCACCAGGTCATCCACCGCGCCAGCACCGCCAGAGTGTCGTTGCCGTTTTTTGTGTACCCGAACATCGATGCGGTGTTCACGCCCCTGGGCGGCGACGCAACGGTCGCCTGCCAACAGGTGATGCTCGACAACTTTAATTCCATCTGGGTGTCCGGCCAGGGTGCCGGCAGGGCGCGCGAGTTCGCTTGAAGCAGCCCCACAGGAGAAGCGATATGGACAGCGCAACGCCAAGCAAAATCGCCTTCATCGGCGTCGGAAATATGGGCCGCCCCCTGGTGGAGCGCCTGCTGCACGCCGGCTACGCCGTGCAGGTGTATGACATCGACGCGGCACACGCACGCTCGGTGATCGCCGCCGGTGCCTGCTGGAAGGCCACCCCGGCACTGTGCGCCAGTGGCTGTGAGGTGGTCGTGACCTGCCTGCCTCTGCCCCATCATGTACTGGAAAACATGACCGGGCCGCACGGCGCGCTGGCCGGGATGGCGGCGCATTCGGTGTGGATCGACACCTCCACCACCGACTACCACAACACCCGCTACATCGCCGGGCTGGCCCGGCAAAAATCCATCTACAGCCTGGAAGCCCCGGTCAGCAACCTGTCGCACATGGGGGTGGATTTCGCCAACGTGTGCTTTTACATCGGGGGCGATGAGCGCGGTTATCAATTGAGCCGCAACGTGTTGGAGACCATGGGCCGCAAGGCGTTTTACGTGGGCGAGATCGGCGCCGGGCAGTCCGTCAAGCTGCTGACCAACCTGCTGTTCTACGCTGCGACCGCCGTGTGGGCCGAGTTACTGGTATTGGCCAGGGCCCATGAGATCCCGCTGCATTGGCTGTGGGATTTCGTCAAGACCTCCCGTGGCAACTGCTTTGTCAGCAACCAGTTGACTCCCTTTATGCTCGACGCCAGCTATGACCATTCCTGCACCCTGGAGATCACGGTCAAGGACATGAACCTCACCGAGGCGCTGGCCGATGAGCTGGGAGTGGCGATGCCGTTGGGGCGCATCGTCGCTGAGCGTTATCGACAGGCAGGCGCACAGTTCGACAGCCAGGACAATCACGTCAAGATCGCCGCCTTGAGCGAACAGGAAAATCGCATTGCCCTTGCCCTGCCGGGCTTCCAGGCGCCCTCGCCCTACGGAGCCAATCGCGCCTACCGCCATAGCGGCGCCTTTACCGAGGATGCCTTCGGTCGCATCACCCCCACCCTGCCGCACGCGTTCCATTGCGGCATCACCTTTACCGACAATCAGAAGATCAAGCTGGCGGCGCACCTGGTGGAGTTTCTCGCTTGCATCAACCGGGTCATCCTTGGCGAAGCGGCTGAGATCGGCAGCGCCATGGGCCTGTCACCGACGCTGATCACCCAGGTGGTCAACTGGAGCTGTGGCCCCAGCTGGGTGGCCGAACACCTGGACAGCTACGAGCCGTGTTTCGACAGCATCGCGGTGGTCGAGCAAAAACGCCACGCGCTGCAACTGAGCGTGATCAACCGGATCTTCCAACAATCGATCCTGGATGCGGCCATCCCACGCCGGATACCGGGCCTGGCCCTCGCCGAGGGGGTATGTGCGCCATGAAAATAACGTCGATCAAGGTCTATCAGTTCGATGTGCCGCTCAAGGAAAAATACAGCCTCAGCGGCGGGCGCCTGCACTATGCCGCGCTGGACTCCACCGTGGTGGTGATCGGCACCGACAGCGGCTTGCAGGGGGTGGGAGAAAGCTGCCCATGGGGCGCCACCTACCTGCCGGCCTATGCCAAAGGCGTACGGGCGGGGATCGCGGAACTGGCGCCGCACCTGCTGGGGGAGAACCCGCTGTACCTGGAGCAGATCAACGAGCGCATGGACGTCATGCTGCCCGGGCACCCCTATGTAAAAGCGGCCATTGACCTGGCCTGCTGGGACATTCTGGGCAAGCACTGCCAGTTGCCGGTGTATGCCTTGCTGGGAGGCAAATTCCAGGCCTCGATTGCCTTGCAGAGCAGCATCCCCACAGGTGATCCCGAGCACATGGCAACGCACCTGCAAGCCGCCCGCCAGCAGGGTTATCGTACCCATTCGTGCAAGGTGGGTACCGGTGTCGTGGAGGATGTCGCGCGGATCAACAGCCTGATCGAGCAACGCCTGCCGGGCGAGGTGATCACCTTCGATGTCAATCGCGCCTGGACGGTGGCCGATGCCGTCGCGGTGATGAACAGCGTGCAGGATCCCACGGTGTGTTTCGAACAGCCCTGTGAGTCCATGGACCAATGCCGCGCCGTGCGCGAGCTGACCCGCAACCCGATCATCCTGGATGAGTCCATCGTGACCCTGGCCGACCTGGTGTACGCCCAGCGCCATAACATCACCCAGGTCATCGGGCTGAAAATCGCCCGGGTCGGCGGCTTGACCAAGGCCCGGCAACTGCGCGACTTCTGCCTCCATCACGGGATCCAGATGAACATCGAGGACGTCGGCGGCACGCTGGTGTCCGACAGCGCCGTCATGCACCTGGCCACCGCGACGCCGGCGCGTTTTCATCGTGCGAGCTGGAACTGTTGCCGCCACCACGATGTGCAACTGGCCACGGGCGGGTTCGATATTCGCCAGGGCCGCGCCTATGTGCAGGACAGGCCGGGGCTGGGGCTTGACCTTGACCCCCGGTGTTTCGAATCGGCGCTCGCCCAGTACAGCTGAGCCCCCCACCCCTTTATCCCCGTTGATCCATGGAGGTTCCATGTCCAGCGCCCCATCGTCCCCGCACCTGGCTCGAGGCTTTGCCGCCGACCCCTTTGCATCCTTCACCTTGCCCAGCGAACACTATGTGGACAGCGGGCTGTTCGAGCAGGAAATGCAGCTGATTTTCTGCAAGACCTGGCAGTACGTATGCCACGTGTCAGCCCTGGCCCAGGTCGGCGACTATTACGTACGCGACCTGGGCCGCCAGAGTGCCCTGGTGGTCAAGGACCAGGATGGCGCCTTCAAGGCCTTCCACAATGTGTGCCAGCACCGTGCACATCGGCTCGTGGAGGGCCGCGGGCATGTGCCCGGGCTGCTGACCTGCCCTTACCATGCCTGGGCCTACAACACCCAGGGCCAACTGATCAGTGCGCGCAAGTCCGAACACGTCAAGAACTTCAGCACCGCGCAGGTGCAACTCGCACCCGTCCGCCTTGAGGTATTTTGCGGGTTTATCTTTATCAACTTCGACAGCCACTGCGCCTCCATGCAAACCCTGCTGCCCGGCCTGGAGGACTCCATCCGCGCGTTCGCCCCCGCACCGGAACGCTTGGTCCATGCCTACTCCAAGGACTACAGCGTGCAGTCGAACTGGAAGGTTTCGGTGGAGAACTATTCGGAGTGTTATCACTGCCCGATGTGCCACCCGACGCTGTCCATGGCCACCCTGGACCTGAAGAGCTACCACTTGGCGATCCATGAGCATTACCACGCCCATGTCAGCCACGACAGCGGTGAGAACCAGGGATATACGATGAAGCAGACCTCAGCCCAGTCCCGCCAGTTTGGCGCCTGGTACCTATGGCCGAATTTTTGCCTGGAGGTTTACCCAGGAGGCTATATGAATGTGCTGCATCACATCCCGCTCGCGGTGGATCACACCGTGCAGGTGGTCGAATGGTTCTGCGAGGCGGCCACCCCCACGCGCGAAGAACAGGAAGTCATCGACTTTGTGGCGGTGATTCGTGAAGAAGATGTGCCGCTGTGCGCCAGCGTGCAGCGCGGCTTGAGCAGTGATGGCTACCAGCAGGGGCGCTTTATCGTCGACCCAGGCCTGGGCGCCAACAGCGAACACGCCGTGCATGACATCCAGAAAAAAACCCTGGCAGCCCTCGGCCTGCTGCTCGCCGAAGATCGCTAAGCCCCGTGTAGGCCGATGCCCCCTGACTGAGCCGGCTTGCCGGTTCAGCCAGGGCACAAACGCTCCCCCCATGTGCTGGGCAGCGCTTAGCCTCAGTCGGCGAACGACGACTTCAACCATTCCAGCAACTGCCGGGCTGCCGGGCCCAGGTTGGCGTCTCGCCACTTGTAGACGCTCAGGGCTTGCGGCAAGTGGGTCGATTGCGCAAAGGGCCGCACCAGCTCACCGCTGGCCAGCATTCTTTCAGTGGTCCTGCGCCACCCCAGGGCAAAACCGAAGCCCGCGACGCAGGCCTGCATCATCACCGGATAGCTGTCGAAGAACTTGCCCTTGGGGTCGCCCAGCTTGATGCCGTACTCCAGCAACCAATCGTTCCAGGTGCTCCAGTCCTGCGGCACCGCGACATGGTGCAGCAGCGGCAGGTTGGCCAGGTCTGCCAGGGCCAGCGATGTACTGCCAAAGGACGCGAGATAACGGGGGCTGCACACCGGGTAGATTTCGTCGCTCAAGGTAAACAACCGCGTGTGGTCACCAGATGCCCGGCCCGAGGTCTGGATGGCGATATCAAATTTATCCGCGGTTTCGGTAATGGGCTGGGTCGATGCGTTAAGCCGCACCTCGATCTCGGGGTGCTTGTTGTGCAACGCGGGAATATTGGGAGTCAGCCAATAAAAGGCTTCGCACAGTTGCGCTACCAGCACCACTTCGCTGTTGTCCCGGCCTTTTTTCAGGTCTTCGGCTTGCGACGCAATGCCCAGGAAGGCGGTGCGCACGGTATCGCGAAATTCGACCCCCGCCGCCGTGAGGAACACCGCGCGGTTTCTACGGGTAAACAAAGCAACACCGAGAAATTCTTCGAGGGCACGGACCTGTTTGCTGATGGCTGCCTGGGTCAGGTGCAACTCTTCTGAGGCTTTGGAAAAGCTCTCAAGTCGCGCCGCCGCTTCAAAAGGCACAAGGCTGGACAGTGGAGGCAGTGAGCGTTTGAAATTATCCATAATTTTCAGTCCTTCTGCGTAACCATAAGTCACTTTAAATACAACCAGTGCTCACCCAGAATCCTTACTGCAGGCCAATCAAGGAAAACTCATGTCTGGAAGCACTACGATAACCGCCACCGATAACCGACAAAGCATTCTTATCGTGGTGGGTTCGGTATTTTTGCTGTCGGTGTCAGACGCCATCATCAAGGCGACCAGTCCCGATACGTCAATGTGGCAATTGTATGTGATCCGCTCCGTCCTGGCCTGCGCCATTCTGCTGGCGTTAGTGGTGCACATGCGCGGCGCCGCGCAGTTGCGCCCACTGTCCCCGCTGTGGGTGGTGATAAGAAGCCTGCTGCTGTCGTTGATGTGGATCGCCTTTTACGGCGCCCTGCCCTTTATCAGCCTGACCATCGCTGCCCTGGCAATCTACACCACGCCCCTGTTCATTGCGTTGTTCGCGGCCCTTTCATTGAAGGAAGACGTGACCCTGCGCAAATGGCTGGCGATCGGCCTGGGGTTTGTCGGGGTCTTGATCACCCTGGCGCCGAGCACCGAAGAATTCAATACCTATGCCCTGCTGCCGGTACTCGCCGCCATCCTGTACGCCCTCGCCGTGGTGGTGACCAAGGGCAAATGTGCCGATGAGGACCCCATGCTGCTGGCACTGGCCATGAATGCCGCGCTGCTGGTGATCGGTGTGCTCGGCAGCCTGGTGGTGATGCAGACCGGCCCGCATTTCCCGAGCAATGAAGGTTGGCGCTTCCTGATCGGCGGCTGGTCGACCATGGGCCAGGCCGACTGGTGGATCATGATCGTATTGGCGGTGTTGATGGTGCTGGTCAGCATCGGGATCGCCAAGGCCTATCAAATTGGCGAGACCTCGATCATCGGCGCGTTTGACTACACCTACCTGATTTTCGCCATCGCCTGGGGCGCCCTGCTGTTCAACGAAATGCTCAACGGCCGAACCGCCACCGGCCTGGTCCTCATTCTGCTCTCGGGTTTCCTTGCGCTGAAAAAACCCGCTGGCGAGCTGTAGATACCTCACGTGCACAGGCCCTGCCCAGGAGCTGTTTATGCTGACGTCATCTCATCTGCCCAATGTGATTGTGTGGGCCGTTTCCAGGAGCCGCTCAACCGCCTTCGAGCGCGCCGTGATGCAACACCCGGGCGTGAAGGTGCTGCATGAACAACTGTCGGAGCCGTTCCTGGCCCGACACTTCCCGGCAAAGCATGCGCTGATCGAGCGCAACCGCCAGGCCGCGCAAGGCCCTGCGGGCATCACCCACTACAGCCAGGCGCTGGCCCTGCTGAGCCAACGTCCGGCCGAACCCCAGCACCTGCAATGTGCCAAGGAGATCGCCTATTTCTTCGACTTCCAGGCCATCGATGGCGCCTGGTTGACCGCATTCAAGCATGTGTTCCTGGTGCGCCAGCCGCTGGCGGTCATGCAGTCGCTGTATCGCGTCAGCCAGGGCGGCGGCACCACCTATTTCGATGCCGACGAGTCGGGTTTCGATGAACTGGCACGCATTCATGGCCTGGTGCTGGAGCATTGCCCCAGCGATCACGTGCTGTACCTGGACAGTGACGCCGACTTGATGGCAGACCCCCAGGGCACCCTGCTGCGCTTCTGCGATTTTGCCGGCATCGAGTATTCCCCAAGGCTGTTGGCGTGGCAGCCGGAACAGGTCGCGCAATGGCAGTTTTTCAAGGGCTGGCATGATGACGCCGAGCGCTCGTGCGGGTTCGCCCAGGTGACGCACCCGGCCATGGATTTCCCACCTATCGTCGAACAGACGGCCCGGGACAAGCAGGTGACTTATCGGTTTTTCCAGCTGTGCGCCACCTGGCAACGCCAGGCTGATACAGCCGATCACCTCAAGTGCCTGCATGAACCCGCCACCACGCGGCTCCAGGTGCTGTTACTGGCCCACACCGACGAGCAGTGCCAGCGCGCCCTGCAACTGGCGGCGCATTTGCCCGACGACTATGCCCTTTGGCTGCTGGACAGCGCCAGCCACACCCTGAGCGACCAGACCCTGCGTGAACTGGCGCTGTTGCAGGACGGGCCGCTGGTGCTGCTGACGGCCAACGAGCACTTGACCTATTGCTCGCCCGAGCAGGCGCGCCAGCGGTTCCTGTGCCTGGTGGCCCCGGATACGGCCTCGGCCAGGGCCCTTGGCCTGCCACTGATTACCCTTGAGCCAAACACCCCTGCTGCACAGGGGCCGCGAATCAGTGCTCAGTTGGCCACCCTTGCGCGCAACGCAAGCCTGCACAGCCGCGCACGCCAAATCGCCAGCAACCGCTACGCCAGCGCGGCCATCGCACCGGGCCTGTCGTGGCAGCAACATTTCTTGCGCCTGCTGGAGCAGGCTCCCGAAAGCCTGGTCGCGATGACGACCCACAGGCAGCTAAATGCGCGGCAGCTACACGCCCATGCCGTGACGCTGGCCGAGCGCCTGTCGAGCCAGTGTGCCCACGGCGGCTGGGTGGCGATCCGCCTGGACAAGGACCTGCGCAGCCTGATCAGCATGACCGCGTGCAGCCTGCTGGGCTGGCCCTACCTCGACATCCCCCATTGGTACGGGCTGGAGGCCACTGCCAAGGCCCTGGCCAATCTGCGGCCGGTGGTGGTGATCGGCGACAGCAGCAGCCTCAATGACCTGCCGCCCGGCTACCCCAGCCTGGTGTTCGATGAACTGCCCGCCACGCCCGCCCGGCCCGCCACCTTGCCCCACCGGGTACCGGGGACAAATGACCTGGCCTACGGCCTGCTCACGTCCGGCACCACCGGCACGGCGAAGATCGTCACCATCGGCGAGCACGGCCGCCTGGACTCCCTGGCGTTGTGGCAACAGCACATCCGCCCGGGTGATCGGGTGGGCCTCAACGCCTGGATGGCCGGGTATGTGTATTACCCGATTTTCAGCGGCGCCACCGTGTGCCTGATTCCCGACGCCATGGTGCTCGACCCCCAGGCCCTGCGGGCATTCGTCGAGCATGGCCAGCTCAGCCAATTGATGATCACCCCCAGCCTGGCCGCAGGCCTGATGCACGATGAGCCCGCGTTCAAACAGGCCTTTGCCGGCGTGCGGTGCCTGTGGCTGAGCGGCGAACAACTGCCGCCGTCCACGCGGCAGAACCTGGTGCGCTGCCTGCCCAATTGCCGGGTGATCGACCTGTATGGCTCCAATGAAGCGGGCGACGTCGCGTTAGTCGCCCTCGACGGCCATCTGCAATGGACCCCTGGCACCCAGGCCTACGTGCTCGACCCGGCCCTCGATTGCACCCCACTGGGTGGCCACGGCGAACTGTACGTGCAGACCCCGGGGCTCAGCGTCGGCTACCTGGAGGACGATGCGGCCAACCGCAGCGCATTCGTGGCCAACCCACTGGCCCAGGAGTGCCCAGCGCTGGCCCCGCGGCTGCTGCGCACCGGCGACAGGGTCCGCCTGGACGAGGCCGGCGAGGTCTACCTGATCGGGCGCGCGACCACCCACCTCAAGGTGCGCGGCTTCAAGATCTTCAGCGCCGACGTCGAGCGCGTGTTGATGGCCCATCCCGAGGTGCGCAGCGCCCTGGTCACCACCCGTGGCGAAGGCCCGGACTTGCAGCTGGTAGCGTTTATCTGCGCCGTGGACTCCGGCAAGCCCCCCACTGCCGGCGCCCTGCGCCAGTGGGCGGGCCAGCACCTACCCGCCTTCAGCGTGCCGCTGGGGTATTTTTTGGCCGCCTCGATTCCGGCAGGTGCCAGCCAGAAGCGCCTGGGCGCCCAGGCCCTGCTGCAACAGCCACTGACACCGCTGGCCGACGAGCAACCGCCGTTGACGCCGCTGCAAACCCGCCTGGCCCGGTTATGGGCGCGCTGCATGAACCTGCAAGGCGTCACCCTGGGGCCGGACAGCGACTTTATCGAGATTGGCGGCAGCCTGTTGCTGCTGGACTTGATCAATCGCATCAACCGCGCGTTCGACACCGACCTGACGATTGCCGACATCACCCGTGACTCGACATTGGCCGGGATCAGCCGGCAGTTGGCCCATCGGCTGCAAGGCGCGCCGCTTTTGGAAGTGGCCTTTTCGGTCGCGGCACACGCCAAGCGTTATCTGGCGCACTTGAACACGGCCGTGGCGAACCTGCCCCAGGTGCCACCCCGCCTGGCCCGACGCACGCTGCTGGTCACCGGCGCCACCGGGTATCTGGGGCGCAGGGTGGTTGCCGAGCTGCAACACAGCGCCGGGGTGCAGACGGTGTTGTGCCTGGTGCGCGCCGATGATCCGGCCCAGGCCCAGCGGCGCATCGCCGAACTGGGCCTGACACCTGGCAGCGCACGAGTCGTGGGCCTGGCCGGGGACCTGGCGCAACCACGGTTGGGCATGTCGAGCGCGGCCTATCAAAGCCTGTGCCAGGAGGTGGACTGCATCATTCACTGCGCCGCCGACGTCAACTGGCTAAAAAGTTATGAACGCCTGGCCCAGACCAACGTCGGTGGCGTAGTCGAGGTATTGGGCCTGGCCGCCGCCAGCGGTGCGGCCGTGGTGTTCGCCTCGACCCTGCCAGAGCCGGTCCCCTCCACCGGCTATAACCGCGCCAAGCTGGTGGCCGAACAACTCGCGCTGGGTTTTTGCCAAAGCCGTGGGCTGTGCCTGAACATCCTGCGCTGCGGTGACATCAGCGCCCCCGCCAACCCGGGCAGTGGTTCATCGATCAACCAGGAAGACTATGTGGGGCTGCTGATTCGCAGCTGCCTGGCGCTCAAGGCCTGGCCTGACGAAGCCCATTGGTCGCTGAACCTGACCCCCGTGGACTATGTCGCACAGGTGTTCACCCACACCGCCCTCCACGGCCAGGCCCTGGGTTTGCCGCCGCTCCAGCACCTGTACAACCCCGCACCGAACCTGCCCTGGACGCAGCTATGCGCCTGGATGCAAACGCTGCTGGGCCACGCGCAGTTCGCGCCCCTACCCCTGGCGCAATGGCAAGCCCGACTCAAGGCGCAGGCCCCGGGCCAGGCCGTGCTGCAACGCACGCTGCTGATCCTGGCAATGATCATCGACGACTTCAGCCACTTCCACCCGCCACCGCCGCTGCTGCTCGATCACCTCAAGTGCCCGGCAATCGACGCCGAATGGACCCAGCACTATCTCGCGGCCTTAACCCTTACACAGGAGTGACCCCATGACACGCACCACCCACGGCTGGGCCGCCTATGGCCCGGGCTCGCCACTGGAACCTTTCACCTACCCGCGCCCGGACCCGGGGGCCAACGACGTGGAAATCCAAGTGACCCATTGCGGCGCCTGCACCAGTGACCTGCACCTGATTGAAGGCCATTGGGGCGAAGCCTCCCAATACCCTCAAGTGTGCGGCCACGAGGTCGTGGGGCGGGTGGTGCGTTGCGGCTCGGCGGTCACCCACCTGGCTGCCGGCCAGCGCGTTGGCGTGGGCTGGTACAAGGGCGCCTGCCTGGCGTGCGAATGGTGCCTCAAGGGCGAGGAGCAACACTGTGCGGCGGTGGTGGCGACCTGCGCCGATGGGCAAAAAGGCGGGTTTGCCGACTTCATGACCTGCGACAGCCGGTTCGTGTTCCCGATCCCCGACAACCTGCCCTCCCATGTGGCTGCGCCGTTGTTCTGCGCCGGGCAGACCGTGTTCACCGCGCTGCTGCGCGGCACCCGCCCGGGCATGCGCGTGGGGGTGCTGGGCATCGGTGGGCTCGGCCACCTGGCCATCCAGTTTGCGGCCAAGTTCGGCTGCACCGTCACCGCACTGTCGAGTTCCACCAGCAAAAAAACCCAGGCCTTGCAGTTGGGGGCCCGTCATTTCCACGGCCTGGACCCGGCCACCTTGCAGGCCCAGGAAAACACCCTGGACTTCCTGCTGGTCACCGCCTCCAACGACCAGGACTGGGAGCGCGCCATCGCCCTGCTGCGCCCCCACGGCACCCTGTGCTTTGCCGGGATGCCCGGCCCGGTCACGCTGGATATTGCGGCCATGACCTACAAGACCCTGACCGTCAGCACCGCCAATGTCGGCGGGCGCCACGACATGCTCAAGATGCTGGAATTTGCCAGCGAACATCATGTGTGGCCCCTGGTAGATATTTTTCCCACGGCGCAGATCAACCAGGCCCTCGACGCCCTACGCAACAACACCGTGCGCTACCGCGCGGTGATCGAGTTTTGACTGGCGTGCGCGCCCCCAGGAGATGCCCCTGATGCCTCCCTTCGCTCGCCCCCGGGAAACCCCGGACCTGGTGCCCCACCCGTTCGATGTCGAGCGCCAGGCCCAATGCAACCTTAAAGGGCATCGCTCATTGCTGTTGTGGTTCACCGGGATGTCGGGCGCCGGCAAGTCCTGTATTGCCAATTGCGTGCAGGCCAGCCTGCACGCGAAACAGCTGCACACCTGCCTGCTCGACGGCGACCGCCTGCGCCAGGGCTTGACCGCCGACCTGGGCTTTGCCGACAGCGACCGCAAGGAAAACATCCGACGCACCGCCGAGGTCGGCAAGTTGATGGTGGATGCCGGGGTCATCACCCTGGTGTGCCTGATCTCGCCCTTCGAGCAGGAAAGACGCATGGCCAGGGCGCTGTTCGCCCCTGGCGACTTTATTGAAATCTTCATCGACGCGCCGCTGCCGGTCCTCGAACAGCGCGACCCCAAGGGCCTTTATGCCAAGGCCCGCAAAGGCTTGATCAAGCACTTCACCGGCATTGACTCACCTTACGAGCGCCCGGTAGCCCCCGACATCGTGATTGACAGCGCCAACACCTCGATCGAACACGCCGCCCACACCATCGAGACGTTTGTCCTGCGCCAACGGCTGTGGACTTGACCCACCAATGGCCACCCCTGCCAACTGAGGCGTATTGACCCTCGCCTGGTGTTTGAGACCGGTCTTATGGTCGCCGTGGCCATGGTCACGATGAACCGCGCCAACTGGCGTAACTCGCGAAAGAAAAACACCACCATGACACTTTACGCACCGCAAATAGAGGTCAGTTGATTGGGGGCGCAATAGGAGTTAGAAGGGTCGGGGCAACCCCTAGGACTTGTCTCAGTCCGGCCCAAGGGCCGGCTTGAATCGACGAACGGCCCCCCCCAGTGCAGGAGCTGGCTTGCCAGCGATGGCGTCCGGCACGCCAGGTACCTACAGGCCCGTCACCTGCTCCAACAACCATTGCTTGAACGCCTGCATCGCCGGGGTTTCGGCGCGTGATTGCAGGCGCGTCAGCCAGTAGCTACCCGTGGTGATGCCCACGTCGAACGGCTGGCGGATCACGTCCTGGGCCAACTGGCGGGAGAACATCAGTGCCGGCGCCAGGGCCACGCCATTGCCCTGCAAGGCCGCTTCCATCATCGCCAGGGACGAGTCGAACACGATGCTGCGCGGCACCAGGGTGTCGGCGGGCAAGCCCGCGGCCTGGAACCACAGGCTCCATTCATCCGCCCGGTAAGAGCGCAACAGCGTGTGCTTCAACACATCGCCCGGGCCTTGCAATTGGCGGGCAATCGCCGGTACGCACAGTACGGTCAGCGGCGCCGCCAGCAACTCACAGGCGTGGGTGCCATGCCACGCGCCGGCGCCGAAGCGGATCGCATAATCCAGGCCTTCAGCCGCCACATCCACGCGGTTGTTGTGGGTCGACAAACGCAGGTCGATAAACGGGTAGCGCGCCTGGAAATCCGCCAGGCGCGGCAGCAACCAGCCCACCGCAAACGTGCCCACCGCGCCCACCGTCAGCACCTCGCGGTAATGCCCGGCCTGGAACTGGCCCAGGGTCTGGGCGATGCGATCGAAGGACTCGCGCAATACCGGCAACAGCGTCTCCCCTTCGCGGGTGAGCATCAGGCCACGGGGCAGACGCTTGAACAGGGTGACGTTGAGTTGGGCCTCCAGGCTCTTGACCTGGTGACTGACCGCCGCCTGGGTCACGCACAACTCGATGGCCGCCCGGGTAAAGCTCAAATGCCTGGCAGAGGCTTCGAACGCGCGCAGTGCGTTAAGGGGTAAATGGGAACGCAACATGGTCTTAACCCAAATTTTTCTAATGACTGGTGCGAGATATCATCGGTTGTCCGGGACCGGCAAACTGCCTATCTTGGCGGCGCCTGCGCAGGCCGTGATTCCCCCGACAATCCTCAAGGAAGCGACCTCATCATGTACCAACACGTGCGCAACGTCACGATTCTCAGCCTCTTGCTCGGCGCCGGCAACTGCCTGGCCGCCACCGACCTGCGCCAGGTGGTGGACGCCACCGTCAAGCCGCTGATGCAGCAGCAGGCAATCCCAGGCCTGGCTGTCGCCATCGTACAGGACGGCAAGGCCCGATACTTTAACTACGGTGTCGCCGCGCAGGACAGCCAGCAGCCCGTCAGCGAAAACACCCTGTTCGAGATTGGCTCGGTCAGCAAGACCTTCACCGCGACCCTGGCCGGCTATGCCCAGGCCACCGGTAAGTTGAAGCTCTCTGCCCCGGCCAGCGACTACTTGCCAGCCTTGCGCGCCAGCCAGTTCGAGCACATCAGCGTACTTGACCTGGGCACCTACACCGCAGGCGGGCTGCCGTTGCAGTTCCCCGGCGAGGCGGACAATGCGCAGCAGATGATCGGCTACTTCCAGCACTGGAAAGCCACTTTCGCCCCCGGCACCCACCGCCAGTATTCCAACCCCAGCCTGGGCCTGTTCGGCTATCTGGCGGCGCAGAGCCTGCAGCAACCGTTCGACGTGGCGATGGAACAGACCCTGCTGCCCAAGCTCGGCCTCAAGCACACCTATCTCAAGGTGCCCAAACCCCAGATGGGCTTGTATGCCCAGGGCTACGACAAGGCCGGCAAGCCGGTGCGCGTCAGCCCCGGAGCGTTGGACAGCGAAGCCTATGGGGTGAAGACCAGCCCGGCAGACCTGGCCCGCTACATGGCGCTGAACATGGACCCGACATCGCTGGAGCAGCCGCTACAACAGGCCATCGCTACCACGCATACCGGTTACTACACCGTGGGCACTACCACCCAGGGCCTTGGTTGGGAGATGTACGCCTACCCGCTGAGTGTTGACGCCTTGGTCGACGGCAATTCCACCCCCATGGCCATGGAGCCGCATCCGGTCCACTGGCTGACCCCGGCACAGCCGTTGCGCGCCAATACCCTGGTGAACAAGACCGGCTCGACCGGCGGTTTTGGCGCCTATATCGCTTATGTACCGAGCAGAGGCATCGGCGTGGTGATCCTGGCGAACAAGAACTACCCCAATGCCGAGCGGGTGAAAGCCGCCCACGCGATCCTGCGGGCCATGGAGCAATAGCCCAGCTTTTTTGAACCCGTCATCTTCCCAATGTGGGAGCGGGCTTGCTCGCGAAGACGTCGGCCCAGCAAACATTGATGTTGACTGACACACTGCTTTCGCGAGCAAGCCCGCTCCCACAGGGGATCTGCGCTTGACTGACTGGCATTAGGGCTTGCCCACTCCCACAGGGGCGCAGCTACGTGGGCTTGATCTTCAGGCGGCCAGGCCCTTGCCGGCTCGTTCCAGGTTGCGCCACAACCAGGGCGGCAACACGTCTGGGTCGAGGCTGTCGATCAGATTCTTCAGGCTCAAACCCAGCTCCGTGTCACCCTCGATCACCAACCGCCGGCGGAAGAACAAGGTATCCGGATCCTCCTGGCGGCTGGCCAATAACAGGAACTCGCGCCAGTTGCCGCTGATGGTCACCTGGGCCTGGGCCTGTTCGGCGATGCGCAGTCCGTCGCGGCCCAGGGTCAAGTACCAGCGCAAGCCCAGGTCGGGAATGCGCAGGCACATCCAGCGCCCGCGCAGCAGTTCAAAACCGCCATCGCGCAAAGGTTCGGCCAGGCAGCGGTTCAGCGCCTGTTGCAAGGCCAGGCGCTGCACCACGAACGGCACCTTGCGCATCAACGGCAGTAAGCGGTCGGCGCCCTTGAGCAGCCATTGCTTGCGATTCAGCACAGTCCCACCTCCTCGACCCGCAACATCCCGGCCTGGCCATGCCAGTAGCCATTGCAGCCTTCGACAAACACCGGCGGCGTGGCGCCCTGGCGGACCCGGTCAAAGGCTTCGACGATGCCCACCATGCCTTGCGCCCGTGGGCTCAGGCGCAGCAGATCGGCGCCGCAACTGATCAGCCCCGGGTAGTCGGCCAGCAGGTTGGTGACCTCCGCCGACAGAGTCTGGATACCATTCAAGGTAAACAGCGCCTGCCCTTCCTGGCTGGTCAAGGCCATGCCATCGGGGTAGTTGAGGCAGCAGAACTGGCAGTCATCCTTGGGCCGATTTTCCGCCCGCGCCGTAAAGCAGCGCGCCGAATAGGCCAGGGGCAGATGCCCATAGGCGAAGACTTCGACTTGCGGCAACGGCCGGCCCAGTTCACGCACCTGCTCCAGCACATCGCCAATCAGCGCCGCCGAACACTCCACCGGCGGCACCCAGCGCATCATCCCGGCATCCAGCAGTTGCACCAAGGCATGGCCGTTATACAGATTCAACGCCGGCCCACCGACAAAGGGCAGCTTGCGCTCGGCGAGCAGTTGCACGGCGCCCATGTCATTGGCCTCGACCAACACCTCGCCGTTGTCACACAGGCGACGCAGGCTCGACAACTCCGAGGCGGCCTCGATCAGGGTCAGGCTCGACAGCACGATTTGCGCATGGCCCGCCGACTGCAATTCGCGGCCCAGGCCCAACCACTGGTCGAGGTTGAACGCGCGGCGCTTGGAGCACACGGTTTCCCCCAGGTAGATCACATCCAGCGGCAGGCTGGCCATCTCGCTGTAGAACTGCCCCAGTTGTTGCTTATCCCAATAAAACAGCACCGGTCCCAGGCTGAGTTTCATGTACGGCTCCTCATTGCCACGAACGATGGTAGGCGCCCAGGGTGGTCTGGCTGCCTTCGGATAGACCGGCCAGCACGCTGCGCCACTGGTCCTTGACCACAAAGCGTTGCGGCGCGCTGCGGTGCGCGTCCAGTGCCGCACGCCAGACCCCGGTGACTTGCTCGACATACGCCGGGCTGCGCTGGCGGCCTTCGATTTTTACCGCTTCGACGCCCATGGCGATCAACTCGGGGATCAAGTCCAGGGTGTCGAGGCTGGTGGGTTCTTCGAGGGCATGGAAGCGCTTGCCATCGACCATGAAACGGCCCTTGCACAGGGTCGGGTAGCCCGCCGGTTCGTCCGGTGTGTAGCGGTCGATCAGCACTTCGCTCAGGCGCGCGCTCAGGCCGTCGGCATCTTCGCTCCAGCGCACCGCCTTGGCCGGCGAGCACACGCCGCACAGGTTCGGTGACTCACCGGTGATATACGAAGACAGGTGGCAACGGCCCTCGGCCATGATGCACAGGCTGCCGAAACCGAAGACTTCGATGGGCACCGAACTGCTGGCGGCTACGTGTTTGACCTGGGCCAGCGACAGCACCCGGGGCAACACCGCGCGGCGGATGCCATAGCGCTCGGCGTAGAACTGCAACGCCGCCGCATGGGTCGCCGAACCCTGCACCGACAGATGCAAGGCCATCTGCGGATGGCGGCTGCTGGCGTACTGCAGCACCCCCGGATCGCCGGCAATCAGGGCATCCACGCCATGGTCGGCAGCACGGTCCACCGCCCGTTGCCAGCGCTCCCAGCCCTTGGGCTGCGGGTAGGTGTTGACCGCCACATACAGCTTGCGCTGGTGCTGGCGGATGTGGGCGACGGCGCCGTCGAACTGCTTGTCGTCCATGTTCAGCCCGGCAAAATGCCGGGCGTTGGTGTCATCGCGAAAACCCACATACACCGCATCGGCACCTTGGCGCACGGCGGCTTTAAGCGCAGGCAGATTGCCTGCCGGGCAGACCAGTTGCATGGTTGATCCTCATCAGAAAATTCATCATCAACACCGCATATCCCTTGTGGGAGCGGGCTTGTGTGGGAGCGGGCTTGCTCGCGATTACGGTGTGTCAGGCAATTTAAATGTTGACTGATCCACCGCTATCGCGAGCAAGCCCGCTCCCACATTGACCATCACCACCATCGGCACCGCCGGCAGTTATTGCATCAGTTCGGCAAAAGACACGAACCGCACCAGCCCGCCCTTCTCCACCAACTGCTCACGCTCCACAATCGCCAGGCCATCGGCCCAGCACGCTGCGCTGAGCATCGCCGAGCTTTGCCGGGGGTGCAGCGTGACCCGCGCCTGGCCGTCGATGCCCGGGGTCAGGCGTGCACGCAGGTATTGGCGGCGGCGGTTGCGCTGGGCCCAGGTAAAATCGGCGGGCAGCAGCATCGGCACCGGGGTGACGTCAGTCACACCCTGGGCGCGCAACAGGAACGGGCGCACCACCACCAACGCGGTAATCAGTGCCGCCGAAGGGTTGCCGGGCAAGCCGATCCACGGTTTGCCGGCCACATCGCCAAAGGCCAGGGGTTTGCCCGGCTGGATTGCCAGGCGCCAGAAATCAACGCGCCCCAGCTCCTTGATCGCCTGCTTGAGGTGATCTTCCTCGCCCACCGACACCCCGCCAGACGTCAGCAGCAAGTCGCATTCCGAGGACGCCAGGGTCAACGCATCGCGGCTGACGGCCAGTTCGTCGGCCATCACCCCATAGTCATGTACCTCCACGCCCCAGCCTTGCAGCAGCGCGGCCAGGCAATGGCGATTGCTGTTGTAGATTTGCCCCGGCGCCAGATGATCGCCCGGCTCGCGCAGTTCATCACCACTGCTCAACAGGCACACCCGCAACGGCCGATAGACCTTGACCTGGGCCAGCCCGGCCGCCGCCAGCAGGCCCAGCTCCTGGGCGCGCAGGCGCTTGCCGGCCGGCAGCAGCAAGGCGCCCTGGGTCACTTCTTCACCCTGCTTGCGCACATGCTCGCCCGTGCGCATCGGCGGGCACCAGATGCGTTGGCCGTAGACCCGGCAACGCTCCTGGGGCACCACGGTGTCAGCCCCGGCCGGCAAGGGTGCGCCGGTAAAAATGCGCATGGTCTGCCCACTGCTCAACGCTGTGGCTGCGCCCTCGCCAGCGGCGATGCGCCCGGCCAGGCGCAGGTAGCCGCCCTCGGCCGGCAGGTCGGCGGCGCACAGCGCGTAGCCGTCCATGGCACTGTTGTCCCAGGCCGGCAGGTTGACCGGGGAAAAGATATCGCTGGCCAGCACCCGGCCCAGGGCCTGGGCGGTTTTCACCTGCTGGGTGGACGGTGGAGGGGGTGCCTGGGCCAGCAGGCGTTCGATGGCCTCGTCCACCGGGATCAGTTCGCCGCTTTCACACACCGAGGTGCTCATGACCGCGCCTCGCAGGGTTCCAGCGCTTGCGCGGCCTGGGCCTTGAGGTGCGGGGCGAAGTTGCACGGCCCGGTGCGGCTGTCCAGTTGCCCCAAGAGGATCTTGTCCCAGCCCGTGCGGCAGGCGCCGGGCGAGCCGGGCATGCAGCACACCAGCACGCCGTTGCTCATGCCGGCCAGGGCACGCGATTGCAGGGTCGACATGCCGATCTCTTGCAGGGACACCTGGCGAAACAGCTCGCCAAAGCCTTCGACATGCTTGTCCAGCAATGGCAGCACCGCTTGCGGGGTGTTGTCGCGCGCGGTAAAGCCGGTGCCGCCGGTGGTGAGGATCACTTGCACCTGGGGATCGGCAATCCATTGCGAAATCCGCGCGCGGATCTGGTAGATGTCGTCCACCACCAGGGCCCGGTCGATCAGCGCATGCCCGGCCCCTTGCACGCGGTCGCACAGGGTTTGCCCGGAGGTGTCGTTGTCAAAGTTGCGGGTATCGCTGATGGTCAATACGGCGATATTCAGTGAGACAAAATTGCGTTGAGTCAGATGTGCCATGGTGAAAATCCCGGGATAAATGAGCAATGGCCCCAGCCTGCACCGCAAAGGCCGGCGGGCCTATTCCTCCGAGGAGGTACCTCTAGGCGGATTCAGGGGGCCAGGCGGCTGCGCTGCCAGGTGCCGTCGTGCCGGCGATAGTCGAGGCGGTCGTGCAGGCGGTCGGGGCGGCCTTGCCAGAACTCCACGCGCTCGGGTTGCAGGCAATAGCCGCCCCACTCTGCCGGGCGCGGCGGTGATTGCCCGGCAAAGCGTTGGGTGACATCACGCAGGTGCCCTTCCAGCTCGGCGCGATGGGCCAGGGGCTGGCTTTGCGGCGACGCCCAGGCGCCGATCTGGCTGGCCAGCGGCCGCGAGTGGAAATACTCGTCGGACAGCTGTGGCGCCAGGCGTGCGACCGTGCCTTCGATGCGTACCTGGCGCTCCAGGCCGGGCCAGAAAAAGGTCATGGCCGCGCTGGGGTTGCTCGCCAGTTCCTGGCCCTTGGCGCTCTGGTAGTGGCCGAAAAAGGTAAAGCCCTCGGCACCAAAGCCCTTGAGCAAGAGGATCCGGCAATGGGCGCGGCCCTGGGCATCGACCGTGGCCAGGGCCATGCTGTTGGCCTCCACCGGCGCCACTTCGGTCTTGCGCGCCTGCTCCAGCCACTGGCCGAACAACACGAGGGGATCGTCCTGTACCAGGTCATCCCGCAAACCGTACAGGGTGTAATTGCGGCGCATCTGTGCCAGGGAAAGGGGCATGGGGCGAACCTCCGGTCAATTCGCCACAGTCTGATCAGCCGACGCCCTGCGCACCTTGATCGCGATCAACTGCGCGCCGCGGCATGGGGTCGCAGCCCGGCTACTTGAGCCCCAGGCGCCGCGCCAGTTTGTGCAGGTTGCTGGAGTCCAGGCCGAGCATGCGCGCAGCGCTGGCCCAGTTATCGCCAGACAGGCTCAACGCCTGGCGCACCTTCTGGCGCTGGCAGTCGTCCACCGCATCGCTCAAGGTCTGGAATGCCGGCGCCGGCACTTCAGGCACAGGGGCCTGGGCCAAGGTGGCGCTGTCGAGATCCAGCAGCTCGGCTTCCAGGGTCATGATCTGGTTGCGATTGCCGCCACGGCTCAACTGCTTGAGGGCAGCGCGGCTGATCACGTGTTCCAGCTCGCGCACATTGCCCGGCCAGGCATAACCAAGCAGGCTCTGCTCGGCTGCCGGTGACAGGCGCAAGCCGCGCAGGCCCAGGCGCGCGCGGTTGAGCTCCAGGAAGTGCCCGGCCAGCAGCAGCACATCGTGGCCGCGCTCGCGCAATGCCGGGATCGGCACCGGGTACACCGACAGCCGGTGGTACAGGTCGGCGCGAAACAGCCCTTGGCGAATGCTCTCGGGCAGGTGGCGGTTGGTGGCGGCGATGATCCGCACATCCACATGCAACGGCTTGTCGGCGCCCAGGCGCTGGATCTCACCGTTCTGCAAGGTGCGCAGCAGTTTGGCCTGCACACTCAACGGCAACTCGCCCACTTCATCGAGGAACAGCGTGCCGCCGTTGGCCGCGTCAAAACGCCCGGCACGGTCGCTGGTGGCGCCGGAGAACGCGCCTTTGACATGCCCGAACAACTCGCTCTCGGCCAACGACTCCGGCAGCGCCGCGCAGTTGACCTGGATCAGCGGCTTTTTACTGCGCCGCGACAGGCGATGCAGGCGCCGCGCGAACAGCTCCTTGCCGACCCCGGTTTCACCAAGCAGCAACACCGGCAGGTCCGAATCGGCGAGCACATCCAGCTCGTTGAGCAACTGGTGCAGGACCGGGCTCTGGCCGAGGATTTCGCCATCTTCGACCCTGGGCAAACCCGCCAACGGTTCATGGCGTGACAGGCGCAGGCTGCGGTTCTCCTGCTCCAGCCGCGTGACCCGCACCGCAGCCTCGATCTGCAACGTACAGCGCTTGAGTTGCTCGCGGGCATTGGCGTCGAAGGTCCCGGCGTGCAGGGCATCCAGGGTAATCGCGCCCCAGGGCCGGCCTTCGACGAACAGGCTCACGCCCATGCAGTCATGCACCGGCAGCGGTTCGCCGACCTGAGTGTCCAGCAGCCCGTCGTACGGGTCCGGCAGGCGGCTGTCGGGCTCGAACCAGGTCGGCTCGCGGGACGCCATGATCGCCGCCAGTCGTGGATGCTGGGCAATCACAAAACGCCGGCCGAGGGCCTCATGCACCAGCCCCACCGTGGCCACCGGACGCAGGCTGTCGTCGCCATCCAGGCGCAACAGGCCCACGGCGCCGCTATGGAAATATTCGCGCAGGGTCTGCACCAGGCGTTGCAGGCGCACCGCGTTGGGCAATTCGACAATCAGGTCGGCCGACAGACTTTCACGCAACATGGTCATTACTACCCTTGTATGGTCGGTTCTACCGTGCAGCATCAGGGTGATCCTGACCACTACAAAAAATTAAATGCGGTTTTTCAATGGGTTGGCAATGGCACACGGCATGCAATCAGCGGTGTATCTGTTCACTTGATGAGGAAAGCCGATGAACACCATCGCCCCGGACAGCCTGCCCCAGGCGCAACTGATCGAACATTTGCTGGAGCGCTACCACGCTCGCCACCGCGAGCAACTGCCGGAACTGATCCGCCTGGCCAGCCGTGTGGAGCAGGTCCACGGCCATCACCTGGCGTGCCCCAATGGCCTGGCCGACCTGCTGCGGGATATCGAACAGGAATTGGAGGGCCATATGCTCAAGGAGGAACAGGTGCTGTTCCCGATGCTGCAAATGGGCATGGGCCCCCAGGCCGCGCCGCCGATCCAGGTCATGCGCTATGAACATGAACAACACGGCCAGGCCCTGGAGCAGTTGCTGGCGCTGACCCATCGCATCCAGCCGCCCGCTGACGCGTGCAATACCTGGCGTGCCCTGTATCACGGGCTGGAGGTGTTTCATGGGGATTTGCTGGAGCATATTCATCTGGAAAATGACGTGTTGTTTGTTCGTGCGCTAACAGCCTGACCCCTGCCTGTAGGCGCGAGCTTGTTCGCGCCTACAGGACTCAGCGCAGCATCAGCTTGGCCAGGATCACGATCAGCACCATATGCCCAAGGATGCTGCGGCGGATCCACACCGCCCGCAGCGGGCTCAGGCGTTTTTGCGTCAGCCAGTACGCGAGCAACAGGTAATGCCCGATGATGCTCAGCGCCAACACGATCTTCAGGCTCAACATCGCCGAAAACTGGCTGGCCCAGGGCGCGCCCAGCACACCGCGGTAATGCCAGGCCAGGCCGATGCCCGCGCCATACAACAGCACCACCACGCCATGCAGCACCTGCCGCGAACGCCGGGCAATCGCCTGGTCGCTGGTGAACTGCGCCGACCACGCCAGCTCGTCACGAGCGCGGTGCCAGATAACCACCTCAAAGAACAGCGTGCCGATAAAGGCGATGGCCGCCAGCAGATGCACGATCAATAACCACGAATAGAGCATTCCCGTTCTCCTAGCCCGGATGGCCGTCAACCCGCGCACGCCACAGCATTGGGGCATAGCGCCATAGATACACACCCAGGCCCAGGGTCCAGCACAGGCCCGCCAGCCACAACGCGGCATACGGCCAGATCAGCACCAGCAGCACCCGGCTCAGGCAGGCCAGGTTCAATAGGCTGAAGGCCAGGGTCATGCCCTTGGGTGGCGTCAGTGGGCGGCCGGTATGGCCCAGGCTGACCCGCGCGATCATCGCCAGGATCAACCCGCCCATCGCCCCCACCGTCAGCGCATGCACCGCCAGGCTCGGGTTCAGCGGCACGCCGAAATGCCACAGCGCCATGCCCAGGCAAGCCACGGCCAGCCAGGCATAGGCCAGGTGCAGCGACCACAGCAGCGGCACGCGCCACAGGCCTGGGTCGTGCCAGCGCACCAGGCGCAGCAGATGACCGAGCCCCAGCAGGGCAAACACCAGGCCAACCCAAAGGCTGGGCATCAGCGCCACACCGCTGGCATACAGCAGCGCCACCAACGCCGAGCCTGCCAACAGCAGGTAATCCAGCCACGGCCAGGGCTTCACTGCTTCAGTGCGCCCCAGGCCGCGCTGGGTGAAGAACGGAATCACCCGCCCGCCGATCAAGCCCATCATCGCCGCCACCAGCCACAACCCGGTCAACACCGCCTGGCGCTGCCAGCCTTCGTCACCGCGCAGCAGGCCATACAGGGACAGGCCATCGGCCAGGGTCAACAGCAGCAGGACCAGCACAATCGGGTAGTTGCGTTGTTGCCGCACTTTCCACAGGGTCCAGCCCATCAGCCCGGCGACCGCCAGGGGAAAGCTCAGTTCCAGCACAGCCAGCAACGGCCATGGCAGGTTGAACAGCCACGCCAGGCGTGCGCCCAGCCATAACCCGGCCAGCACCGCGAGGGGCGCGCCACTGATGCCGGGGCGGCCGGTCCAGGTCTGCACCGCCGTCAGCAGGAACCCGCCGATAATTGCCAGGGCGAAACCGAACAGCAACTCATGGCGATGCCACGCCAGCCAGCCACCCGCCGGCTGCCAGCCCGCATCGCCGGCCAGGGCCAGCAGCCACAAGGGAATCGCCAGCAGCGCCAACAGGCAGCCACCGAGGAAAAATGGCCGGAAAGCCAGGCGAAACAACGGGGTTATCGACATGGCCTTGCGTCGATCCAGCACGTGCATACCACCACTCCTCAAGTCATTGCCGGCCCGATCATCCGGGATTGCCCGCCCCTGGCCCTTGTCGCAGATCAAGCAGGGCTCCTGGGCGGAGCAATATCCTTGGGGCCGTCGCGCAATCAGTGTTGCAAAGGCCGGGCCGAATTCCCCGGTGCGCCGCCCTACACCTGTAGGAGCTGGCTTGCCTGCGATGCAAACACCTCGGTCTGGTGGGTACACCGCAGCGATGCCATCGCTGGCAAGCCAGCTCCTACAGGAGGTTAGCGTTGCCTAGGAGGGTTTAAATGACCATTAGAGGGTTATTTAAACCCACAAAGGCAGGGTCATTTTGACCATGTAGGCGCTACAGCCCAGGTTTTACACGGCCCGTGCCTTGGCCCAGCTCTTGCTCTAGCCGGTTATCCCTTATTACTGCCCCCACGGAGTCCCCATGAAAAAAGTCATCCAGCCCCTGGCCTGGTTCGTGATTCTCGGTTCGATGATGGCGGCGGCCAGTGGCCTGTCGTTGTGGCTTGTATGATCAGCGACACGCCGAGGGTCCTGCACCGCGTGCATCATCAGATCCTGCGCAGCCATCACCTGTTCGAGCCGCTCAACGAAGAGCAGATGGACGAGCTGATGGCCAGCAGTCAGTTGCTCAGTGTCGACAAGGGCGAGCCGCTGTTCCGCCAGGGCGAGCCGGCCGATGGCTTTTACTTTGTGATTGCCGGCGCGGTGAAGATCTACCGCCTGACCCCGGACGGCCAGGAAAAGGTCTTTGAAGTGATCGGCGAGCGGCAGACCTTCGCCGAGGCGATGATGCTGATGGACACGCCCAACTATGTGGCCTGCGCCGAGGCGGTGTGCCCCACGCAGTTGTATCGCCTGTCCAACGCCACCTATATGCGCCTGCTCCACAGCAACAGCCGCCTGACCTTCGCCCTGCTGGGCAAGTTGTGTGTGCGCCTGCACCAGCGGGTCAACGAGATCGAGACCCTGTCCCTGAAAAACGCCACCCACCGCGTGGTGCGCTACCTGCTGACGCAACTGGTGCGCCTGCACAGCGTCGACAGTTCGTTCGAACTGCCCATGGCCAAGCAGTTGATCGCCGGGCACTTGTCGATCCAGCCGGAGACGTTCTCGCGGATCATTCGCCGGCTGATCGATGAAAAAATCATCACCCAGGACGGTCGGCAGATCGCCATTCTTGATCGCCTGCGCCTGGAGCAATTTGAATGAGCGCAGCGCGAGTCTGCCTGTATTGCCAGCATGCCAACCCGCCACCCCACGCGGCCTGCGAACGCTGCGCCATGCCCCTGCCCGCCTCCACCGCCAGCCTTGAGGCGCGGCGGCTCAAGCGCTTCCAATGGTTCTGCCTGGGGCTGGCGGTGTTCTGCATCACGATGTTCTTCTGGCTGCCCCGGGACTTTTACTGATCTTCGGTCAACTGCCGGTAGAGCTGCGGCAAGCGCAGCGGCAGTTGCTCCGGCTGGCGGATCAGGGTGTAGCCGTGGGCGCCGAACATGTACGGCAGGTACTCCCCGGCCTGTTTATCGATCGTGATGCAGAACGGCACCAGGCCCTGGCGCCGCGCTTCTAGCACGGCCTGGCGGGTGTCCTCCACGCCATAGCGGCCCTCGTACAGGTCCAAGTCATTGGGCTTGCCATCGGTCACAATCAGCAGCAGTTTGCGCCGTTGTCTACAGGCGCCCAGGGTCTGGGTGGCCTGGCGGATGGCGGCGCCCATCCGTGTGTAGTAACCCGGTTTCAGGCCCTGGATGCAGCCGCGGGTGTGGTCGTCGTAGGGCTGCTGGAATGACTTGAGCTGTTGCAGGCGCACCTGCTGGCGACGCAAGGACGAAAAGCCATACAAGGCAAACGCATCGCCCAGGCCCGCCAGGCTTTCGCCAAACAGCAGCAGGCTGTCGCGGATCACGTCGATGACCTTTTGCGTATCGTTCAAATGGGCGTCGGTGGACATCGACAAATCGGCCAGCAGCAAACAGGCCAAGTCGCGCCGGGTGCGGCGCTGCTCCTTGAACAGGCCGCGCTCGGCGCATGCGCCGTGCTGGCGCTCGACATAAAAATCCAGCCACGCCTGCAGGTCCAGTTCCGCGCCCTGGGGCTGTTGGCGCAGCCATTGGCGGTCGGTGCGCAGTTGCTGGAACTGGCGGCGCAAACGCGCGGCCTGGGGCAGCAGGCGAGCCGGCAGCGGCTGGGGCGCGCTGTCGCGGGGTTGCAGCAGTTGCAGGTTGACGAAGTTGTCTTGCAGGCGCTGCTGACGGTAGTCCCACTCTGGCAGCTTGATGCCTGCGCCCAGGGGGATGTCATCGACATCGGCCGGCGGCAAATCCAGGTGCAGCTTGAGCCCGCCGCTCTGGCGCACGCGCTGGCGTGACAGGCTCAACTGGTCGAGGTCTTCGGCGACCCGCGCGGCATCTTCGTCTTCGGAGTCGTCGGCCCAGCGGTCCAGATCGACGTGCTCGGTCCAACTGAACAGGTTTTCCAGGCGCACCACCAACAGGCCACCGTCGCGGCTGTTGTCGTCGACCCGGTTGGCCTGCTTGGGCGCGCCCTGTTGTTCGCCAGGCCGCGTCGTCAGGTCGTCGCCCTCGTCGTCCTGATCTGCGGCCTGTGGGCTGTGCAGGTGCAAGGGTGGATACAGCCACAGCGGCAACGGCCAGGCGGCGCGCTCGCTGCGGGGTAGCTGGCGCACGCTGCCGGGTTCAAGCAGGGCCTTGCGCAAGGCCTTTTCCACGGCGGCTTCGGCGGGGTTGAGGGTAGCGGGATCGGGGCGCAATTGCAGGTGGGCGTCCACCAGGCGCTGATAGCTGGGGAGCATGGCCGGGTAACGCTGCAACAGCAGCCAGGTCCAGCGCTGGTTATCCCGGGCCCAGTGGGTCATCGGCCCGGCATGGGCGGCCAGCAGCGCCAGCCAGCGGTACAGCTCCAGGTTCAGGGCCACCGAGGGAAACACCGCCAGGCTTGCCGGCAGGCGCAGGCGATGGCCGTCGCACGAGGCCAGGGGCGCCTGCCGGCAGGTGCCGGCGATGCGCATCAACAGGTTGCGGCGCAGCAGCAGGTCGCGCTCGCTGGCGGCTTCCACGGCTATCCCATGGGCACCGCCCAGGGCGCGGAACAACAGGGCCAGGCTGCGCTGGCGGTCGACCAGATCGACCCGCGCCTCGGGGAAGTCGGCACTGGCGCGACGGGTGATAAAGCGGTGCCAGACACTGCCGACCCACTCTTCCAACTCAAGGGTAAAGGCCATGTGAAGTGCTCCAGACGTAAAACGGCCCGCAGTACCTGCCGGGCCGCCCTCTTGGGGATTAACGTTGACCGCTCAAGCGGTCACGGGGGTGGCAGAGTCCAAGCCTTTGCCCCGCTGCCGGAAGCTCCACAGGTAGCAGAGCAGGCCCAGCAGGAACACCACGCCACTGGCCAGCCGTGCCCAGAACAGCACCGTCAGGTGGTCCATGGTGGCCATGAACGGCAGCGCCACACCGTCCACTTGCCAGCGTTGCAACCAGACCTGCACGGCACCGGCAGCGGTGAGGAACAGGGTGATCATCACCATCGACAGGACCATCATCCAGAAGCCCCAGATCTCCAGGGTCTGGGAGCGTGCATCCGGTGCTTCACCGATACCGCGCAGGCGGGGCATGGCGTAGCTGATCAAGGTCATGACGATCATGGCGTAGGCGCCGAAGAACGCCAGGTGGCCGTGGGCGGCAGTCAATTGGGTGCCGTGGGTGTAGAAGTTGACCGGTGCCAGGGTGTGCAGGAACCCCCAGACCCCGGCGCCGAAGAACGCGGTGACCGTGGTGCCCTTGGCCCACAACGTGGCCGCCCGGTTCGGGTGCTGGCGCCGGCGCTGTTTGACCATGGTGAAGGCGAACATCACCATCGCCAGGAACGGCAGCGGCTCCAGGGCCGAGAAGATCGAGCCGACCCACAACCACACCTCGGGCGCACCGATCCAGAAGAAGTGGTGACCGGTGCCGATGATCCCGGTGATCAGGGCCATGGCGATGATCACGTACAGCCATTTTTCCACGACCTCGCGGTCGACGCCGGTGACCTTGATCAGCACAAAGGCGAGCATCGAGCCCATGATCAGCTCCCACACGCCTTCAACCCAAAGATGCACCACCCACCACCAGTAGAACTTGTCCCGCGCCAGGTTGCCGGGGTTGTAGAACGAGAACAGGAAGAACACCGCCAGGCCGATCAGCCCGGTCATCATCACCATGCTCACCGTGGTCTTGCGGCCCTTGAGCAGGGTCATGCCGATGTTGTAGAGAAAGCCCAGGCACACGACCACGATGCCCATCTTGGTGATGGTCGGCTGCTCCAGGAACTCCCGGCCCATGGTTGGCAGCAACTCGTTGTGGGTCAGCTTGGCCAGGGCCGCATAGGGCACCAGCAAGTAGCCGAGGATGGTCAGCACGCCGGCGGCGGCGAACACCCAGAACAGCAGGATTGCCAGCTTGGGGCTGTGCAACTCGCGGTCGGCCTCTTCCGGCACCAGGTAATAGGCGGCGCCCATGAACCCGAACAGCAGCCAGACGATCAGCAGGTTGGTGTGGACCATGCGGGCCACGTTGAAGGGGATCAACGGGAACAGAAAGTCGCCGACCACGTATTGCAGGCCCATGATCAAACCGAACAGCACCTGGCCCAGGAACAGGATCAGGGCGAATACAAAGTAGGGTTTGGCCACGGCCTGGGATTGGAATTTCAGATATGGATTGACGGTACGCATCCCTTAGCCCTCCTTGTTTGGCGGCCAGCCATTGGTGTTGATCTTCGAGCTCCATTTGAGGAACTCGGCCATATCGTCCACCTCCTGGTCGCTGAGGTTGAATTGCGGCATCGCACGCCGGCCGGGAACGCCCAAGGGTTGCATCTTCATCCAGGCGTGCAGGAATGGCTTGAACGCTTCCTCGCCGCCGCGGCGGTTGAACACATTGCCCAACTCCGGCGCAAAGTACGCACCCTCGCCCAGCAGGGTGTGGCAGCCGACGCAGTTGTTGCGCTCCCAGACGCCCTTGCCGCGTACCACCGATTCGGTGAGTTGGTCCTGGTTACTGCGCGAGGGAAAGGTTTGTTCGGTGTGGTAGGTCAGGGCCAGGAATATCAGGAAGAAGAACACGCTTCCTCCGAAGTAGATATTCCTGGCCATGCCCTTGGTGAAGGTCTCTGACATGGTCGCTTCCTCATTGCTTGGCAGGGGCCATGATAGAAAGCTGGGGGGTAAAAGCTGCTTGATGGCGATCAAGAAATGCCGATGGTTTTGGTCGGGTATTGATTGTCGAGACGTACGTGCCCCTGTAGGAGCCGGCTTGCCGGCGATGGCGGCGGCCCAGTCAATACCTGTGTCGACTGATACACCGCCATCGCTGGCAAGCCAGCGCCGACAAAAGTTTTGTGCTGCCCGCTGAACAGCCACTGCTGCTCAGGTGTTGCTACAGACGCAATCCCCACATCGCTCCTGCCCCCCATCCGCAGGCATCCCCCCGCCCGCAGGGGCCGCAGCCGCCATGGCATGGCCGTTGCACTCGCTGCTGCAACAGGTCCTCGCACCTTGCATGACTGAATCAGGAGCACCCATGAGCACTGAATTTTTCTGGCGCCTGCCGCTGGGCACCGATGGTCCGCAGTTGACCACTGACAAACACAACCGGGGCAATGCGCAATACCGCCCCGGCCATATCGCCCCGGGGCGCTTGCCCAATGGCGAGCCGGACGGTTTCACCTACATCGACTACATCGCCCAGGTGGCCAAGGCCGCCGAGTTGGCCGGCTTCGAAGGGGCATTGCTGCCCACCGGGCCCGAGCCATGGATCGTCGCGGCCGCGCTGGCCCGGGAAACCCGGCGTATCAAGTTCCTGATTGCCTTCCAGGCCACCTGGACCCTGCCCGCCTACGCCGCGCAGCAAGCAGCGATCCTGCAGAACCTGAGCCGGGGCCGCCTGGACTGGAACATCATCACCGGTGGCAACCCGGCCAGTCAGCGGGCCAATGGGGATTTCCTCGAACACGACCTGCGCTACAAACGTACCGGGGAGTTCCTCGACATCATCCAGGGCCTGTGGGAGCAGGAAAAGTTCTCCTATGACGGTGATATCTACCAGTTGGAAAACGGCGCCCTGCCCCCTGGCCTGCACCATGAGCGCAAACCGGGGGTGTACTTTTCCGGGTTCTCCGATGCCGCTCTGGACGTGGCCGCCAGGCATGCCGATGTGTACCTCAATTGGGCCGAGCCCATCGACAAGCTCAAGCCGCATATCGAGCGGGTGCGTGAGTTGGCCGACAAACAGGGGCGCAGCGTGCGCTTCGGCCTGCGGGTCGACCTGTTTGCCCGGGAGACCGAAGAGCTGGCCTGGAAAGACCTGCGCCGCCAGTTCGACAAACTCGAAGGCCAGGGCAGCGTGCTCGCCAAAGGTTTCACCAACGGTTCGGATTCGGTGGGTGCGGCGCGCCAGACGGCCTATCACCAGAATGTCGACCGCTTCGACGACCTGATCATCGGCCCCAACCTGTGGGCCGGGTTTGCCAAGGCCAAGCCGGGGCCCACCGTGGGCCTGGTGGGCAGTCACGAGAACATTGCCGAGCGCCTGGTGGAGTACCGCGACGCCGGGTTCTCGACCTTTATCCTCGCCGGCAACCCGCACCTGGAAGAGGCCCTGCGCATTGGCCAGGAAGTCTTGCCGCTGGTGCATCGACAGGCCGCCACCCAACCTTTGCGCGCCAGCGCCTGACTGCTGCGGGAGACCCTGAATGAGCCAACACCTCGATACCCTCTGGTACACCCGCTGCCCGGTGCCCACCGGGCTGGGGATTGCCGTGCAAAAAGGCTGGCTGCAAGAGACCGTCGGCGCCCTGGGCGCCGAGGTGCAGTCGCTGCGCGAGTCCAACGACCAGGCCGTGCGCGAGTCGCACTTTGATCACAGCTTGCGCAACTCGGTGCGCCATGGCGGCAATATCCCGGCGATCTGGGCCCGTGCCCAGGGCCGCGAGACCCGGGTAATCGGCTTGTCCTGGGCCGATGAAGTGCAATTGATCCTGACCCGCCGGGGCAGCGGCATCCAAACGGTCAAGGACCTCAAGGGCCGCACTTTCGGCCTGCCCGACTGGTCCGGCGCGCAGATCGATTTCACCCGCGCCCAGGCCTTGCGCGGCCTGGAAAATGCCCTGTCGCTGGAAGGCTTGCAGGTCGGCGATGTGAAGCTGGTGAACTTCCGGTATGGCGGCACTTTCAGCGACAGCCCGGTGCGCAACATCGCCGGCACGCAGGTCTCTGCGCCGCTGGCCGAACGCAACCTGGAGTTGATCGGCCTGCTGCGCGGCGAGGTGGATGCGATCTTTCTCAAGGGCGCCAGCGCCGCCCAGCACGCCCATGACTTTGGCCTGCACACGGTGATCGACACCGGTTCGCACCCGGACCCGCTGATCCGCAGCAACAACGGCACGCCGCGCACCCTGGCGGTGGACCTGAACCTGTTGGACAACCACCTGGATGTGGCCACCGGTATCCTCGATTCGGTATTGCGCGCCGAGCAATGGGCCCACACCCACCCGCAAGAAACACGGCGCTACCTGGCCCGGGAAACCAACAGCAGCGAATACTGGGTCACCGCCGCCTATGGCGAGGATGCCCACCTGCGGCTGCATACGGCCCTGGATGAACAGGCGATTGCCGCGCTGCAGGACTTTGTGCAGTTCCTGCACCGCTGGCGCTTTATCCCCAACAGCTTTGATGTGCGCGCCTGGATCGATGCGCGGCCCCTCAACCACCTGACATCGTTGTAGGAGCCCGGCTTGCCGGGTTCCTACAGGGCATAGGGATTTGAACGAAGACCTTTATGAGCAAACCACTCGATACTCTCTGGTACACCCACAGCCCGGTGCCCACCGGGCTTGGCATTGCGGTGCAGTCCGGGCGACTGGCCGAAGCCTTCCAGCCATTTGGCACCAATATCCAATCCCTGCGCGAGTCCACCGAGCGCGAAGTACGCGAAGCCCACTACGACCACCACCTGAAGAACTCGGTGCGCCACGGCGGCAATATCCCGGCCATCTGGGCCTACTCCAGCGGGGTCCAGACCCGTGTGCTGGGGCTGTCGTGGAGCGATGAGGTGCAGTTGATCCTGACCACCGCCGAAAGCGGCGTGAGAAGCGTGCGCGACTTGAAAAACCGGCGCTTCGGCCTGCCCAAGTGGGCCAACGTGCAGATCGACTTCACCCGCGCCCAGGCCCTGCGCGGCCTGGAAAACGCGCTCAAGCTCGAAGGCCTGAACGTGGCGGATGTGGAGTTGGTGGACTATCCCTACGGCGGCACCTACAGCGACAACCAGACCCAGTACGTGTACGGCACCCCGGCCAGCCTCGGGGTGAGCCGCTTCAGCCGGCGCAACAACGAGCTGATCGGCCTGCTGCGCGGCGATATCGATGCGATTTTCCTCAAGGGCGCCCACGCCGTACACCTGGCCAATGAGTTCGGCTTGCATGTGGTGGTCGATACCGGCTCCCACCCTGACCCGTTGATCCGCAGCAACAACGGCACGCCGCGTACGCTGACGGTAGATACCCACCTGCTGCACGAGCATTTCGATGCCAGCGTGAAGATTGTCGATACGGTATTGCGCACCGAGCAATGGGCCTGGGCCAATCCCGACGAGACCCGGCGCTTTCTCGCCCAGGAGCTGAACACCAGCGAGTACTGGGTGACGGCGGCCTATGGCGAGGATGCCCATCGGCGGCTGCGCACCACCCTGGACTCCCGCTCGATCGAGGCCTTGCAGGACTTCACCGATTTCCTGCATCGCTGGCACTTCATCCCACGGCATTTCGATGTGCGCGACTGGATCGACTTCAGCGTGCTGGAAAAAGTCATCGGCTCCACCTCCCGCGTCGCAGTCTGACCCCCTCAACCCCTGTAGGAGCCGGCTTGCCGGCGATGACGCCCCTGAGTGATGCAGTGCTTTCAAGGGCGCCATCGCCGGCAAGCCGGCTCCTACAGTGTTGGCCACGCAGCACTTTCTGTGCTGCTCCAGCAGCACTGGCCACGCAGTTTTTGCTGGATCCTCGACAGCCCGGATTCGCCGCGTTTAATCACGTCCAAACAAAAACTTTTTATCCTTAAATATCAATAACATAAATACACGTATCGGGATTGGCACGATCTCTGCTCTAGCCCCTTCAAGGACACTTTTCCGGGGGAGATTTACATGCACAAACTTAATCCAATCACCAAGGGCTTGTGGCTCGCATTGCTGTTCACTGGCAGCGATTACGTGCTGGCAGCCGACACTGAAAACGAGCCGGCACTCAAGACCGTCACCGTCACCGCGCAACACCGGGAGCAGACCTTGCAAGAGGTGCCGGTGGCCGTGTCGGCGGTCCAGGGCACCAGCATCGTGGCCGACGGCGTGCGCTCGATGGGCGACATCACCACTTTCATTCCCAACGCCTCGGCGAAGAACCCCGACGGCGACGGCCGCCCACGCTGGTACATCCGCGGCCTGGGCACCGGCGACACCGGGGCGGCCACGGTGTACCCAGTGGGCATTTATGCCGATGACGTTTACCTCAACGCGCCGATTGCCGGCGGCGGCCCGCTGTTTGACCTGGAGCGCATCGAGATCCTGCGCGGGCCCCAGGGCACCCTGTATGGCAAGAACACCACGGCGGGCGCGGTGAATATCATTTCGAAAAAACCCGCGTTCGACACTGACGGTTTCGGCACCATCGGCTTTGGCAGCAAGAATGAAAGGATCCTCAGCGGCGCCCTTGGCGGCGCGCTGGTGGACGAAAAACTCGCCGCGCGGATCTCGCTGTACTCCGAGGAGCGCGACGGCTTCCAGAAAAACCTGGTGGACGATCACACCTACGGCGACGTCAACAAAAAGGCCGTGCGCCTGCAGTTCCTTGCCCAGCTCAACCCGGACCTGGACGCGCTGCTGAAGATCCACAGCCGCGAGTTCAAGGGCGACGGTTCCAACGGGGCGCTGACCCTGGGCCGCTACTACAACGTCGGCTACCAGCGCCCCGAAGGCCGTAATATCGCGCTCAACGTCAAGGACGATTCCAAGCTCAACCATGACGGCACGTCCCTGACCCTCAATTGGCACCTGGGCGACTACACCCTCACCTCCATCAGCGCCTATGACTACATTCGCGGCCAGTCCAGCAGCGATGCCGACTACACGCCCTATGAGGTCAACGGCACGTCCACCAGCGATAACAAATACACCCAGTATTCCCAGGAAATCCGCCTGGCCTCGCCGCAGCAGGAAACCTTGCGCTGGCTGGCCGGTGCGCACTACTTCCACGAAGACCTGGACAGCAGCGGCGGACGTTTCATTGCCCCCGGCCCGACGCCCAATGGCACCGGTTCCAACCAGATCAATGGCGCGACCGACCTGCGGGATCTCAATTACGACCACAAGACCAACAGCTACGCGCTGTTTGGCAACCTGACCTACGACCTCACCGACAACTTCACCGTGACCGGCGGCCTGCGCTGGACCCAGGAAAAGAAAGACATCGATCTGAACCTCACCCAACTGACCCGCAATACCGCCAACGGCCCGCTGGTGCCCTTGGCCGGCAGCGGCACCAATGGCAGCCGCCAGGAGAACAAGACCTGGGAAGCCTGGACCTACGATGTCACGCCCGAATACCGGATCAATGACAACGTACGGGTGTTCTTTCGCTATGCCCACGGCTTCCGTTCCGGTGGTTTCAACACCGGGCTGTCCACCAGCCTGGCGCAGTTGACCACGGTGGACCCGGAACAACTCGACGCCTATGAGTTCGGGGTCAAGTCCGAGTGGTTCAACCGCCGCCTGACCGCCAACGCGAACATTTTCTACTACGACTATTCGGATATTCAGGTCAACCTGCTGACAGTCAACAACGGCGTGCTGACCACGGCCCTGACCAATGGCGCCAAAGGCAAGGTCAAGGGCGCCGAGCTGGAACTGGAAGGCCAGCCCACCGACTCCCTGCACCTGCGGGCGGCGGTGTCGTTCCTCGATACCGAATACACCGACTTCAAGAACACCAACCCCAACACCGGCGCGGTCACCGGTGACTACAGCGGCAACAGCTTTGTGCGCTCGCCGCGCAATGTGGTGTCGGTGGGTGGCGACTACACCATCGCGCTGCAGATCGGCGGCAAGTTGGTGGCCGGGGCCGACGCCAGTTTCCGCGACAAGGAATACTTCCTCGCCGACCGCCAGAGCAGCGCCGACAAGACCCTCAGCCAACCCCACTACACCCTGGTCAATAGCCGCCTGAGCTGGTACAGCGCCGATGAAAAACTCAGCGTCACCGGCTTCGTCAACAACCTCACTGACCGCCGCTACCAGGTGCATGGCCGGCCAAACGGTGGACTGGGGCAGTACGTGATCACCTACGGCGACCCGCGCACCGTGGGCGTGAGCGTGACCAGCCGTTTCTAAGCCCAAGCCCCTCTCCCAAACAACACAGACCCACTGTAGGAGCCCGGCTTGCCTGCGATAGCGTCCTTGAGCTCGCCATCGCAGGCTTGCCGGGCTCCTACAGGTGATCTGCATTGTTTGGAGGGCCAGCCTTGTTTGAAAGGAATACGTTTATGTTCCAGCACACTCCACTGGCCGGCGCCATCGCGCTGGTCCTGGGCAGCCTTGCCGTGCCCGCCATTGCCGCACCAATCCAACCCACGGCCAAGACCGACCACCTCGACACCGTGGTGGTACTGGGCACCCGCCGCAGCGACCTGACCGCCCTGCAAAGCGCCGCGCCGGTGGATGTGCTGTCCGGCGAGCAACTGCAAGAGACCGGCGCCAGCGACCTGTCTGGCGCGCTGACCGCCCTGTCGCCGTCGTTCAATTTCCCGCAGTCACCCCAGGGTGCCTTCGCCGGCTCTATCGCCCAAGGCGCATCGCTGCGCGGCCTGGCGTCGGACCAGGTGCTGGTGCTGGTCAACGGCAAGCGCCGCCACAGCAGCGCCAATATCACCCGCCAAAGCCTGGTCAATGGCCGGGGCGCAGCGGCGGTGGATTTGAGCCTGATCCCCCTGAGTGCGATCCAGCGCGTGGAGATCCTGCGTGACGGCGCGGCGGCGCAATACGGCTCGGATGCCATCGCCGGGGTGATCAATATCGTGCTCAAGGAAAACGACGACGGCGGCAACGTCGGCTACCGTTTTGGCGGCTATGACAAGGGCGATGGTATCCAGCGCAAACTCAGCGGCTGGAAAGGCTTCAGCCTGCCCAACGACGGTTTCCTGACCCTGAGCTTCGACGCCGGCAGCCAGGATCCGGCCAGCGACACCAACCCCGACAACCGGATCTTCTACCAAGGCTCCACCAGCATCAACACGCCCCGGGAACAGAACAACCGCTACCGCACCTGGCGCTGGGGCTCGGGCAATGTCTCCGACCAGTACAACTTCGTGGCCAACAGTGAGATCGGCGTCGGCGACGGCCTGACCGCCTATGGGTTTGCCACCTACGCCCACAAGAACACCGACGCCGAAGGTTTCTTCGACCCGCCGACCACCCTGCGCAGCAACTACGGCAGTACCGCGTTGCAGCGTTACCCCGACGGGCGCCTGCCGGTGACGCGCTACAGCCTGCAGGACTATGCGGTGACCGGCGGCCTGCGCTACGAGCACGAGCAACTGGGCAAGTTCGACCTGGCGCTGAACCACGGTAACAACACGCTCGAATCCACCGATCGCAATGCGATCAACCCCAGTTGGGGCACCAACAGCCCGTCGAATATCTACACCGGCCAGCGCGAAAACGAGCAGACCAACCTGACCCTGGACTGGGTGCGCGACTTCCCCACCGACCTGCTCTTCAAGCCGCTGACCCTGTCCGCCGGCCTGGCCTGGCGCAAGGAGAACTACCAACTGAGTGCCGGTGATGCGGCGGGCTGGCAGAACGGGCCGCTGTTCAACACGGTCGACCCGATCACCGGGCGCCGCATCCCTGGGTATTACTCGGGCATCACCCAGGTCGATGCCGCGTCCCTGGAGCGCAAGGTGCTGGGCGCCTATATCGATGTCGAAGGTCAGGTCACCGAGAAATTCCAGGCCGGGGTGGCAGTGCGTACCGAGCACTATTCGGACTTCGGCGACACCACCAACGGCAAGCTGTCGCTGCGCTACGACTTCACCCCACAGATCGCCGCGCGCGCCACCGCCAGCACCGGCTACCGCGCGCCGTCGCTGGTGCAGAGCGGCATGTCGTCGTTCAGCGTGCAGGTGGTGGAACAGCCGCCCGGCAGCGGCAACTATGTGGAAGTGCAGCAACGCACCCTGCGCGCCGACAGCCAGGAAGCGCGGTTGCTGGGCGGCAAGGCACTCAAGCCCGAGGAGTCCACCAACTACTCCCTGGGCCTGGTATGGCGCCCGCTGGACAACGCCTCGGTGACGGTGGATGCGTACCGGATCAATATCGACAACCGCATCACCCTCTCCGACCAACTGCCGTCTGCGGTGGTCACGCCGATCTTTGCCGGCACGCCCTACGCCAATATCCAGAGCGCGGCGTTCTACACCAACGTCGCCGATACACGCACCGATGGCATCGAGCTGACCGGCAACTATCAGTGGAACCTGCAGCAATGGGGGCGCCTGAACCTGAGCAGCGGCTTTGCGAAGAACCGCACCACAATCACGGCGTTGCGCGACGTGGGCAATATCAAGGGATCGCAGATTGTCGGGCGCAACACCCAGGGCCTGATCGAAGAAGGCACGCCAGAAACCAAACTGACCCTGAGCGCCAACTGGCTGTATGAGAACTGGGGCCTGACGGTTGCCCAACGCCGCTATGGCCAATGGATCAGCCGCAATGCCACCAACCCCAGCCTGGACCAGACCTACAGCCCGCAGTGGGTCACGGACGTGGACCTGTCGTACACCTTCGACAAGGGCCTGAAGGTCTCGGTAGGCGCGATCAACCTGTTCGACAGCCACCCGGACAAGGCCGATGGCGCGCAGTTGTACGGCGTGCCGATCTACTCGATCACCAGCCCAGAAGGTGCCCAGGGCGCGTTCTACTACACCAGCGTGAGTTACGACTTCTAGACGCGACTGCTGAACGGGTGTTGCCACAGCAGCACCCAACCACCATTTCCCCCTGTCGGAGCCGGCTTGCCGGCGATTGCGGCCTCATGCCCTGTGCATGGCAGAAGGGCGCCATCGCCGGCAAGCCGGGCTCCTAAAGGGTTTACGGGTTTATGGCACATGTCTTGCGATGGTGGCTGGGTACTTCGCTGAAATAAGACCTGCCATGCGCCTGAATCACTTACTGAACCCTCTTACCTGGCTGATCTCCCCCCTGGCCTTGCTGGCGGTGTGGGCATGGGTCGCGCACCTGGGGCTGTTCCCGCGCAACCTGCTGGTGCCGCCCGCGCAGGTGCTGCAGACCTTTGCCGATCTGCTGGCCAGCGGCGAGTTGCAGGAACACCTGGGCAACAGCCTGTCACGGCTGGGCATTGGCTTTGCTATCGGCTCGCTGTGTGGCCTGGGCTTTGGCGTGTTGATGGCTTTGTCGAAAACCGTCGAGGCTTATTGCGGGCCGCTGTTCCATACCCTGCGCCAGATCCCCAGCATCGCCTTGATTCCGATGTTCGTGCTGCTGTTTGGCATCGATGAAACCTTCAAGATCATCATCGTGGCCAAGACCGCGTTTTTCCCGGTGGCCCTGGCGGCCGGCGAAGGGGTCAAGGGCATCCCGCGCAGCTACTTCGAGGTCGCCGACGTGTACCGCCTGCGCTGGCCGAGCTTTGTGCGCCTGGTGGCCCTGCCCGCCGCCGCGCCGCCGATCATCACCGGTTTTCGCATCAGCCTGACCCGCGCCTGGGTGGTGCTGGTGGCCACCGAGTTGCTGGCGGCCGACAGCGGCCTGGGGCAGATGATCGAGATGGCCCGGCAGATGCTGCGCATCGACATTGTGATGGTCGGGGTGGTGGTCACCGGCGTGATCGGCTTTGCCATCGACTACCTGTTGCGCCATATCGAACAGCGCCTGTTTCGCTGGCAGACGCGCTAGGAGCCCTCTATGACGAACCTGTTGAAAAAGTCCCGCGGCCTGTTGCTCCCGCTCCTGCTGATCCTTGCCTGGGAATACGCCTCGCGCCAGGGCGCGGCCGGTGCCTATGCGTTCGTGCCGCTGTCGGCGATTGGCACGGCCTTGCTGGATATGCTCGGCAACGGCGAGTTGCTGGTCAACCTGCTGGCGAGCCTGGCGCGCACCAGCAGCGGCCTGGCCCTGGGCATTGTGTTCGGCGTGGCGTTGGGGGTGCTGATGGCGTTGTCCAGCGTGGCCAACCGCTTGATCGGGCCGCTGTTCCATAGCATTCGCCAGGTGCCGATGCTTGGCTGGATCCCGCTCATTGCCATGTGGTTCGGCAATGGCGAGTTCTCCAAGGTGCTGATCGTCAGCCTGGCCGCGTTTTACCCGATGGTGCTGAACACCTGGCAGGGCTTTACCCATGTCGAGCAGCGTTACCGCGAAGTGGGCCTGGTGCTGGTGCTGAGCCCCGTGCAGCGCTTCACCCAGGTGCTGCTGCCGGCCGCGCTGCCGAGCATCGCGACCGGCGTTTTGCACGCCCTGGCCTTTGCCTGGGTCACGACGATTGGCAGCGAGTTATTCCTGTCTTCCGCAGCGGGCCTGGGCAACTTGATGATGAATGCCGAGGCCGGCTCACGCATGGAAGTCATCGTGCTCTGCGTGTTGTGCATCGGCCTGCTCGGCTACCTCATGACCCTGTTGTTTAACCGCCTCGTGCGCCACCTGCTGCGCTGGCGCCACCTTCGTTGAAAGGCCCTGACATGAATGCAATCGCTCACCACGCCTTACACCAGCACCTGCAAACCGGCGCCTTGCAGATTCGCGGCCTGAACAAGGCCTACCGGATCGAAGGCCGCTCGTTGCCGGTGCTGCACAATATTCACCTCGACGTGCAACCCGGCGAGTTCGTCAGCATCGTCGGCGCCAGTGGCTGCGGCAAATCCACCTTGCTGCGCCTGATTGTCGGCCTGGAGGCCGAGTACGAGGGCGATATCCTGCTCGATGGCAAACGCATCGCGGCCACCAGCCTGGAGCGCGGCATCGTGTTCCAGGACCACCGGTTGTTCCCGTGGATGACCGTCAGCCAGAACATCGCCCTGGCCCTGAAAAACCATGACCTGCCCCAGGCCGAGAAAAACCGCCAGGTGGCCGAGCACATCGCCCTGGTCAACCTCAGCGGTTTCGAGAATGCGTACCCCCATCAGTTGTCCGGCGGCATGGCGCAACGCGCCGCGATTGCCCGGGCGCTGATCAACAAGCCCAAGGTCCTGCTGCTGGATGAACCGCTCGGCGCCCTCGACGCCCTGACCCGCGTGCACCTGCAACGGGAACTGCAGCGCATCTGGGTGCAGCAGCGCTGCACGGTGCTGATGGTCACCCATGACATCGAAGAAGCACTGTACCTGGGCGACCGGGTGATTGTGATGGACGCCCATCCGGGGCGGATCAAGCACGAGATCCGTGTCGACCTGCCCCATCCACGGGATCGTGCTTCAGCGGTGTTGCAACAGCACAAGCGGCAACTGCTGGAGGAGCTGACAGGCCACTGAGGTCAGCCCGCCGCAACCTTCAGGCGCTGGATCTGTGGCGTGCCTGTGGATGATCCCGGCTTGCGCGGGTCAATGACACTCATCATCACCCCATCGCTGGTGATGAATACTGGCCGTGACTTGCCTTGGTCTTTCGGGTCATTGGAAAAGGCCCCCTTGAACTCGACGGACCGGCGTTGCTCGGCAGTGCCGCCGTCCAAGGTCACCTTCAGATCCCCCGCGGGCGTCACCTGCCAGTCCGAGATTTGGGCGTCGGTGTAGTCCAGTTGAACGGTACTGCCCTGCAGGTCTTCTATGTGAACACTGCCTGACCCCTTATTGATGATGTACGTATTGCTGCCGCCTTCAGCGACCACCCTGGCCCCCCCATTGATCACCACGACATCGGCCCCCTTGCCTGTGCGGGCAATGTCCTCGCGGCCATTGAGGGTCAGCAAATTATTCTGATCATCACCTTGAACATAACTTTCGCCGTTCTTCACCGTGGTGACATTGGAAAAGTTCTGCACACTGGCGATTTTTTTCACCCCCTCGGTGTTGGATTTTTCAGTTTTTACCGAGACGGTATGGTCTTTCAGATTAATGACATGCCCTACGTAGCTGACACTTTCTTTCTTTCCAACATCGTCGCGTGGCGAACTTAATTCTCCAGAAAAAACCAGGGTGTTACGTCCCTCGCCACCCTCCAGGGATATTTGCCGGGGACTGAAGTCTTTGTTTCCCGTTTTCTCGACCTCACGCGCCCGCTCCAGTGTCTGGCGTGCATCGGCATTCATGACCACCGTGTCATCAGCGCGCCCGCCACTGACCACCTTCTTGCCGGTACCTAGCAAGAAGACGTTGGGTTTGTTTTCCACCCCTCTTACATAATCATCACCACCACCCAGGTCCCATAACGTGGCTTTTCCATCACCCAACTCGCCTTCAACCTGTTTGACCGGTTTGCCGTTAAATGATGAATAGCTTTCATCCACGCCTACCCGGTCAGTGCCATCACGAACCGCCACCGACGGGACCCTGCCGGGTACTGGAATCAGATTCAGCAGCCAGGTGACCGGCGAAAACCAGACTCTTGGCGTCAGTGGGACTTTGCCGTCCACTTGCTTGACCTCAACCTGCGACGAGCCGTAGACCACCCGCTCGAAGGTGTTCTTTGCATCACCGCTCAGGAACGCTTTATAGCGAGCTTGGCGTTGCTCATCGATTTCGTGGGTGTATTGGGTCTGCAGGTAAGGCTTGAGCACATCGAATCCAGGCTCCAGACCCAGGAACGCCCTCACACCGGTGACGGCCTTTTGTTCGCCCGAAAGCGGCGTGACCTTATCCAGGTCTTCCACGCTGCGCACGGAGTGGTAAATCATCTGGCTCATCATGAGCGTCCCGGCCACGACCAGGCCCACCGGCCCAGCCGACGCCGCCCCCATCATGAATGCGGCGCCCAACGTTACCGAGGTCGCGGCGTTGGCCACCGCGAAAGCACCGTCAACATAATGGTCCTGGGCTTGAGCACCGCTGCTCTTACTGGCCTTTTTAAAGGAATCGACAGCACTGTAGATATCAAACGGCACGCTGACCGCCGCACCCGCCCCGGTGCCGACTTTGCCAATCAGTTGCCCAACACTCGACGCTTTAAATCCCATGATCGAAGGCGCAGCCTTATGAATGACACTTTGCCCCAACTTGTTGAGCGAAGCCCCAATCGCGTCGCCCCCGTACTGGGCAGCCACTGCACCTAAACTGATACTGCCTTGGGTCACGTCTCCATTGTGAAAAGACTCTATCGCGCTGCGCAGCCCCTGGAATGTACTGAATGCCTGGAAACCCAAGCCCGCAGCCCGCGTTTTTCCAAACTTGTCCACCCCACCTGCATCAAAGAAATTCGCAGGCATCGCTTGTTTAGTGCGAACCATCTCTTGAATCTGAGCCGAAATCTTGTGCACTTGCTGCATCTGCTTTTCGAAGTTGTCAGGCACCTTCGAAACTTCGGTACTGGGGATCAGCGGTCCAGCGGACGGATCACGATGAATCGCAATTTCAAAGAACAGCTTGGTTGCCTGGTCACTGAACCGAACATCACCGGAACCAGACCATGCCTTGAAACGCGCAAAATCAATTTGCAGGTTATTGGCCAACAGCTTGCCATTCGGGTCACCTGCAGGCTGGGCAACTATCGGCTTGCCGTGGATATGGATGCCCATTTTGTAAAGATCGACGCGACTGATATCCAGGGTGCCGATACGGATCGGCGCCTGGCTGTCATCGAGGGCCTGAAGGCGCTGCACTTCCCCCGTATTGCTGATGACAGCGGGTGCAGCCATCCTGGCAAGAGGCGTCCCCCCCTGGTGTGTGGCAAACAACTGGCGATCGCGCTGCATCTCTTTGTCGATGTACGGATAACCGGGAGGTGGGGTTGCTTGGGCTAAGGTGCGCAGCAACTTTTGCTCAAGCCCCTGCATGCTGCCAATGTACGGGGAGCCGGGGTACTGTTTTATAAAGCCCTGAACGGTTTTCAATGAATCGAAGGTGGCGTGATACTGGGCCATACCTTTCTTGGCATGTATGTTGTCCACGCTTTCCAGAACATTTTGATAAACCGCAGCTTCCATACCCGCAACAGGCCTTGCATGTTTTCTAAAATCAGCCGAGGAAGGCAGGTGCGCACTATCAACTACTTTTATCGTATCAAGATCGGCCAAGGGCGCATTATATGCCAGTTGCATCCGCGTGGACGTCGGTCTAATTCCCGAGACATGCTCTGGATTAAATACGCTGAACCTGTATTTAGGATTATCCAGATCGTTGTTGTATGGCCTAATTAACTTTTTCAGATCTGGATCGGTAAAGATTTTTTTCATTCCGCTTTCAAATGCCTTGGCAGAAGAAAACCTGACCAAGCCAATATTGGGGTCGGCGTAGTAATAGGTCCGTTTACCGTCCGCTCCCGCCGTCACTCCTGCCGATAGACGATGCCCACTGGCGGAAATAATCAACGTCGTCGGGGCTGGGGCTTTGAGGAGCTGCGCTACGATTGACTTGTAAGACCCGAGCCTGTCAGTGGCCGGATCATGAGCCTTGTCGGCATACCCGGCGTACTTCTGGGCCCTGGCAATTGCAGCAAAGAATGCTTGAGATTCAGGCGTATCAGGAGAAGCCAGCGCCTGGTAAATATTACCCAGGAAAATATCAGCCTTGCCCTCCCTTGTCGCCAAGGACAGCAGGTGCGATATGCCTGCACACTCTCCGTCGCTCGATTGGTTAATCATTGCCAGATAATAACTTTGCGGCATGGGTGTCAACTTAGTTTCTTTACCCGAAACTACGTTCGAAAACTCCATCACCCTTTCTTGTGTTTTGATAATAGTGCGCTTTTCGGCCAAGTGCTTGAGCATGCCTAGTTGCTCATCGGTCACCCCGGGCTGCAATGCCATTTTATAAAACTCGGAACTACTCATCAAATCCGAATAACCAGCCGGCAGCGGCACGGACCCCGGTGAGTTATACCCTCGCATATAGGCCTCTCGGCCCTGGCTTTGTTTGACACTTTCTACTTTTGAAAAAAAATCATCTGCGCTGCCCGTCTCGCGAACAGCTGCCGCCGGTACTCCCCTACGCAGGCGGCGCTTGTCTGGCACATCGTTCTGCGTCGTCAGTTGCCCCGGTGATGGTTCTCGACGTTCTTCATGGGAAGTTGGAGGGGCGGTTTGAGCGGACTGATTTTGTCTAATGAACGACAAGGTATTGGGCAGGGACGATACGTGCATAATCACTCCAGCTAACAGGTTTTGTTCATTCAATATCCTTTTATGTGAAGGGCTCCTGGAGTGATAAAACCTAGCACCAGACGCAATACCACCCTGACAGACAAATCCGAGAGCAAACCACAAGGTATTACCAAATGCAGCGCGCCTCTCACTACAGAATGCGCGCCATCTTGATGATCTCGATAGACACCGGGCTGTTGCCACGGCTGAAGGTGCCTTCGCCAATCTTGCGAAAACCGCACGCGGCGTAGAATTTTTCGGCGGTCAGGGTCGCTTCCAGGTAGGCGCTGGTATGCCCGGCTGCGGCGATCTGCTGCAAAGCCTCGGCCAACAGGCGCTTACCCACCCCCTGCCCGGCCGCCTCGCCACGAATAAACAACTTGCTGACTTCCAGACCCTCGATCTCCACGAAGCCCTGGAGCACATCGCTGCAGGCCAGCCACAGGTTGCCGGCGGCGATGGCCGGGCGGTAAGTCTCAGGGGAGCGGCCATCAAGCCACATGGCGATCTGTTCGGCACCATAGTCGGCGGTGCACAGGTTTTCGACGGAGTTTTTATGCACCTGGAAGATGCTCTCGGCGTCGTCCTGGGTGGCTGGGCGGATCAGTAGATTTTTCATTCCTTTGAGTTTCCGAGCAGGGCCAATAAACCCAGGCGTTATAGCTGATCTTGCGCCGGGCAGCGACCGAAGACCGCACATCTTGTGCGTTGACCAGCTTTCCTACACACCATATAGTGTGCCCACACACGCAGCCGACCACTACATAGTGTGCGATGCCGGCAACTATCAAGTTTTTTGGACGGCCTCACACACCGTCAGAACAGACCAGGAAGGAGTATTTCATGCTGAGTTGGGATGAAGTCGACACCGAAGACACCGGTGCAGCCGTGATCCGTGGCGCCAACGCCGGCCACGCCACCGAAGCCAACATGGACCGCCTCGACGGTGCCGGTGCCGCCGCCGCCATCGAGGCCCGCGCCGTCACCGCCAATGACTCCGCCGCCATCGTGCGCGCCAAGGCCGCCCTGGACAAACTCGACGTCGCCGAAGGCCTCGCCGAGTTGGAAGGCGCCTCCGCCCGTGTCGCCGTTGACGAAAAACGCATGATCAACTGCCGCGCCGACCTCAACCAACTCGTGCCCTTCAAGTACGACTGGGCCTGGCAGAAGTACCTCGACGGCTGCGCCAACCACTGGATGCCGCAAGAGGTCAACATGACCGCCGACATCGCCCTGTGGAAAAACCCCGAAGGCCTGACCGACGACGAACGTCGCATCGTCATGCGCAACCTGGGCTTCTTCTCCACCGCCGATTCCCTGGTCGCCAACAACCTGGTGCTGGCCGTGTACCGCCTGATCACCAACCCGGAGTGCCGCCAGTACATCCTGCGCCAGGCCTTCGAAGAGGCGATCCACACCCACGCCTACCAGTACTGCATCGAATCGCTGGCCATGGATGAAGGCGAGATCTTCAACATGTACCACGAGATCCCGTCGGTCGCTAAAAAAGCCGCCTGGGGCCTGAAATACACGCGTTCGATCTCCGATCCGAAATTCGAGACCGGCACCGTCGATACCGACAAAGAACTGCTGCGCAACCTGGTCGCCTACTACTGCGTGCTGGAAGGCATCTTCTTCTATTGCGGCTTCACCCAGATCCTGTCCATGGGCCGACGCAACAAAATGACCGGCGTGGCCGAGCAGTTCCAGTACATCCTGCGCGATGAGTCGATGCACCTGAACTTCGGCATCGACGTGATCAACCAGATCAAAATCGAAAACCCACACCTGTGGGATGCCGAGATGAAGGAAGAAGCGACCCAGATGATCCTGCAAGGGACCCAGCTGGAGATCGAATACGCGCGCGACACCATGCCGCGCGGCGTGTTGGGCATGAACGCGGCAATGATGGAGGACTACCTCAAGTTCATCGCCAACCGTCGTCTGTCGCAGATCGGCTTGAAGGAAGAATACCCAGGCACCACCAACCCGTTCCCGTGGATGAGCGAGATCATGGACTTGAAGAAAGAGAAGAACTTCTTTGAGACCCGGGTGATCGAGTATCAGACCGGTGGGGCGTTGAGCTGGGATTGATCGCAGGCCATCGCCGGCTTGCCGGCGATGGCGCACGCATCAGTTGGAGACTTGCTCAAGAAAGATCAGCTTCAGAGGTTCCAGCAGCAAGTCATCCGCCGTGGCGGCAAAGCGCTGGAAGTACGGCATCGCAAAATGCGCATCGAGGGCCGCCTGGTTCTTGAACGCTTCACGCATATAGAACGTGCCCGGCTCATCACGCAGTTCGAACAGCACGTAATCCAGGTTGCCTGGCTCGGTGCGGGTCGGCTCGACCAAGGCCAGCAGGCCGGCCTTGAGCGCTTGTTCCTGGCCCGGCTTGGCCTTGAGTACGGCGATGGATATCAGGGGTTTGCTCATGCTGGCGACTCCATTGGTAGGTTGGCTGGCGCATGCGGCGAGCATTACGCACAGCGATAAGCCCAGGGCTTTGATCAGGGTGTTCATTGGAAATCCTCAAGCACAATCTTGCCCCGCGCCTGGCCGCTTTCCACCAGGGCATGGGCGCTGCGCATGTTGGCCGCGTTGATCGCACCAAAATGCGCACCGAGAGTGGTGTGCAACACGCCTTGGTCGATCAACTGCGCCACCCGGTTGAGCAGGTGGTGCTGCTGGATCATATCCGCCGTTTCAAACAGCGAGCGGGTGAACATCAGCTCCCAGTGCAAGGACAGGGATTTGAGCTTGAGCGGCATGACGTCCAGGCTGTCCGGGTCATCGATCAACCCCAGCCGCCCTTGGGGGCGCAGCACTTCGACCAATTGCGCCAGGTACTCCTCGGTATGGGTGAGGCTGGCGACATGGCTGACCCCATCGACCCCCAATGCCTGGAGCTGGGCCAGCATGGGCTGGCTATGGTCGATCACATGATGGGCGCCCATGCGCTGGACCCACTCGATGGTCTCCGGGCGCGAGGCGGTGCCGATCACGGTCATTTTGGTGAGTTGGCGGGCCAGTTGCACCAGGATCGACCCCACGCCACCACCGGCCCCGACCACCAACAGCACATCACCCTCGCCTGCGCCTTCAGTCACACCAAGGCGGTCGAACAGCAACTCCCAGGCAGTGATCGAAGTCAGCGGCAAGGCAGCGGCGTGGGCCGCGTCCAGCGTGCGTGGCCGGTGGCCAACGATGCGCTCATCGACCACCTGGAATTCGCTGTAGCTGCCTGCGCGGATCAAAGAACCTGCGTAGTACACCGCATCGCCTGGCTTGAACAAGCTCACGTCGCTACCGACCTGGCGCACGATACCCGCTGCATCCCAGCCGAGGATTTTCGATTCCTGGGCGTAGGTACCAGCGCGCACCTTGGTATCGATCGGGTTGACCGCCACAGCCTGCACTTCCACCAGCAGGTCCCGAGGGCCTGGCTGGGGGGCGTTGATGTTCACGTCGATCAGCGAACGTGGGTCGTCGATGGGCAGGCCATGTTCGGTAAAGGTGATTGCTTTCATGGGAACTCACGAGTGATGAGGGACGATGGCCCTCGATGGCGTGCATTTTTACCGTTCCCAGGACGAAGAAAAATCGACAAAATGCAGCAACACTTTCATTTCTGGAGTGAAAATGATCCGCATCGATGATCTCGGGCTGTTCCTGCGCAGCGCCGCCCTGGGCAGTTTCACCGCCGCTGCGGTGGAGGCCAACCTGTTGCCGGGCCAGGTCGCGGCAGCGATCAAGCGCCTGGAACGCGAGCTGGAAGTACGGCTGTTTACCCGCACCACCCGCAGCCTGCGCCTGAGCGCCGAAGGCGAACAGTACCTGCCCACCGCCCGCAGCGTGCTGGAGCAGTTGGAGCTGGGCCGCGAACGCTTGCGCGGCGATGACGCGCCGCTGCGGGGCACGTTGCAGATCGCCGCGCCGTCGGACCTGGGGCGCAACATCCTGCTGCCGATGCTCACCGAGTTCCGCCGCCTGCATCCAGAACTGACCTTGCGCTTTTTGGTGTCGGACCAGGTCACCAACCTGTTTCGCGACCCGGTGGACGTGGCCCTGCGTTATGGCTGGAACGAGGACGCCAACTACATCGCCCTGCCCCTGGCGCCCTGGAACCGCCGGGTGCTGGTGGCCTCGCCGGACTACGTGGCGCGCCACGGCGCCCCCGCGTCCACCGACGAACTGACGCACCACCCGTGCCTGCTGTACCTGCAAAACAGTCGTCTGCATGACCGCTGGGAGTTGGGCGGGCAGACCGTGCAGGTCGCGGGCCCCTTGTTCAGCGACGACGCCGATGTGGTACGGCGCTGGGCCGTGGCCGGCGAAGGCATCGCCTACAAGACCTGGCTGGATGTGTACGCCGATGTCCAGGCGCAGCGCTTGGTGGTGCTGCTGCCAGAGATTGCCGGGGATGTGTACCCCTTGAGTTTCGCCTGCCCCCATCGTGGGCAGATGTCGCGGGCGGTCACCCAGTTGTATCAATGGTTGAACCAACAGTTCAGCGCCATGGAGCGCCCGTGAACCCTTTTGCAGTGGATTAGGAAAGACGCGGTTTTTATGTCCAATCAAACCATCAAGACGCCGTGCGTCGGCCTGTGTTCCACCGTGTATGGCGACCTGGTGTGCCGTGGCTGCAAGCGCTATCACCATGAAGTCATTCAGTGGAACGGCTACAGCACCGAGGAAAAACAAGCGGTCTGGCTGCGCCTCGAACAGTTGCTGGTGCAGGTCATGGCCAGCAAGCTGGAGGTGTTTGATCCTGCGCGCCTGCGCCAACAGCTGGAGGAGCGCAAGATCCGCTTTATGCCGCACCAGTCGCCGTATTGCTGGGCCTATCAGTTGATTGCCCGAGGCGCACGGGTGATTTCCCGGCTGGATGCGTACGGGTTGGTGTTACTGCCCGAGTTTCGTGAGCGGCACCTGGCGGATTTGCGTGATGCGATTGATCGGGAGTTTTTCCTGCTATCGGAGGCGCATTACCAGCGCTATATCGCGCCGGATTTTTTGCGTGAGGCGTTTGGGCCTCAGTTGATAGCCACTCTCTAAGGCACACCACAAACCCTGTGTGCGGGCTTGTGTGGGAGCGGGCTTGCCCGCGATGGCGGTGGGTCAGTCACCTATGCATCAACTGACACTACGCCATCGCGGGCAAGCCCGCTCCTACAATGAGTCCTCATATACCTTGAGGTGTCAGTGGGTCCACGACGCCGCACGCTCGGTGTGCAGGCCGTAACGTTCAATCGCCTGCTGGCACACCTGCGCCTCCAGGCTGCCCTGCTCCACCAGGGCGGCCAGCGCGGCAAGCACGATGTGGTGGCGGTCCACCTCGAAGAAGTCGCGCAACGCCGCACGGGTGTCGCTGCGCCCGAAGCCATCGGTGCCCAGCACGGTGTAGCTGGAACCCAGGTAGGAACCGATCATCTGTGGCACGGCGCGTACGTAGTCCGACACTGCAACCACTGGCGCACCCTCGGGCAGGCAGGTCGCCAGGTGGCTGCGCTGCGGTTCTTGTAGCGGATGCAGGCGGTTCCAGCGCTCCACCTCGCGCGCATCGCGGGCCAGTTCGCTGAAGCTGGTCACGCTGAACACCTCGCTGGCGATCTGCCAATCGTCTGCCAGCAACTGCGCGGCGGCCTGGGCCTCGCGCACCAGGGTGCCGGAACCGAGCAGGCGCACCTTGGCCCCGGCGCTGCCATCGAGGCGGTACATGCCCTTGATGATCGCCGCCTCGACGCCCTCGGGCAGGCTCGGCTGCGGGTAGTTTTCGTTCATCAGGGTCACGTAGTAGAACTCGTCCACATCGTGCTCAAGCATCTGGCGCATGCCATGGTCGAGAATCACCGCAAATTCGCCGGCGAATGCCGGGTCGTAGGCGCGGCAGTTGGGCACGGTCGCCGCCATCAGATGGCTGCTGCCGTCCTGATGCTGCAAGCCCTCGCCGCCCAAGGTGGTCCGCCCTGCCGTGGCGCCGAGCAAAAAGCCCCGGGCGCGCTGGTCGGCGGCGGCCCAGATCAGATCGCCCACGCGCTGGAAGCCGAACATCGAGTAGTAGATGTAGAACGGCAGCATGCGCAAGCCATGCACCGAGTAACTGGTAGCCGCCGCGACCCAGGAACTGATAGCACTGGCTTCGCTGATGCCTTCCTCAAGGATCTGCCCGTCGGTGGCTTCGCGATAGCTGAGGATCGAGCCGATGTCCTCGGGCTCGTAGCGCTGGCCGACGCTGGAGTAGATGCCGATCTGCTTGAACAGGTTGGCCATGCCGAAGGTACGTGCCTCGTCGGCGACAATCGGCACGATCCGCGGGCCCAGGGCCTTGTCCTTGAGCAAATTGCTGAGCATGCGCACAAAGGCCATGGTAGTGGACATTTCCTTGCCTTCGGCCTGGGTCGCGAAGCCGCCGTAGCCACTCACCGGCGGCACAGGCACCGGCTCGGCGTGCTGGCTGCGGCTGGGCACATAGCCGCCGAGGGCGGCGCGACGCTGGTGCAGGTAGCGTATCTCTGCGCTGTCGGCGGCGGGTTTGTAGAAGCTCAGGGATTCGGCCTGCTCGTCGCTCAGGGGCAACTGGAAGCGGTTGCGAAAGGCGATCAGCGCATCACGGTCGAGTTTTTTCTGTTGGTGGGTGGTCATCTTGCCCTGCCCGGCTTCGCCCATGCCAAAGCCTTTCTTGGTCTGGGCCAGGATCACCGTGGGGCGCCCCTTGACCCGCCGCGCGGCGTGATAGGCCGCATGGATTTTCAGCATGTCGTGGCCGCCGCGCTTGAGACGGTCGATCTGCTCGTCGCTCAAGCCGGCCACCAGTTCGGCCAGGGACTCACTCTGGCCGAAGAAGTGCTCGCGGTTATAGGCACCGTCCTTGGCGGCAAAGGTCTGGAACTGCCCGTCCACGGTCTGGGACAAGGTGCGTACCAACGCACCATCCTCATCCTTGGCCAGCAAGGCGTCCCAGTCCGAACCCCAGACCAGCTTGATCACGTTCCAGCCAGCACCGGCAAACAGCGCCTCCAGTTCGTCAATGATCCGCCCATTGCCACGCACCGGGCCATCGAGGCGCTGCAGGTTGCAGTTGACCACCCAGGTCAGGTTGTCCAGGCCTTCGCGGGCCGCCAGGGTCAGGGCCGACATGCTTTCCGGCTCATCCATCTCGCCGTCGCCGAACACGCCCCAGACGTGGCGGTCGGTGGTGTCCTGCAAGCCACGATGGTGCAGGTAACGCATAAAGCGCGCCTGGAAAATCGAACTGATCGGGCCAATCCCCATGGAGCCGGTGGGGAACTGCCAGAAGTCCGGCATCAACCACGGGTGCGGATAGCTGGACAGTCCACGGGCACCGGCCTTGACGGCGCCCAGCTCCTGGCGATAGTGGGCCAGGTCCTGCTCGCTCAAGCGGCCTTCAAGAAACGCCCGCGCGTAAATACCAGGCGCGGAATGCGGCTGGTAGAACACCAGGTCGCCGCCGACGTTGTCGTGGCGCGCACGGAAAAAATGGTTGAAGCCCACCTCGAACAGGTCCGCCGCGCTGGCATAGCTGGCGATATGGCCACCCAATTCGCCATAGGCCTGGTTGGCGCGGACCACCATGGCCAGGGCGTTCCAGCGCACCAGCGAGGCCAGGCGCTCTTCGGTGGCCAGGTCGCCGGGAAAGTGCGGCTGCTGGGCAACGCTGATGCTGTTGATGTAGGGCGTGCCATGGCGCGGCTTCCAGCCGATGGCCGGGGTGTTGCCGGCGTCGGCCAGCATATCGAGGATCTCCCGCGCACGTTCGGGGCCTGCGTGGCGTACCAGGGAGTCCAGGGCTTCGCGCCACTCGGTGAGCTCTTGCTGGTCAATGGCTGTTTGATTGACTGTCTTTACGAAACCGTTCATGGGCACCTCCGAGCTGTTTTTTCCAGTTTATGTCTGCCCAAAAGGATTTTTTGACTGTTCTGGCCAGGTGGCGCGGCGATTTGCAGCACAAAACGCTTAAACACAGCTGATTAAAAGCACGTTGTGCTCCAACCACCTGAAACACCGCAATTGTGTTTAAAATGCCGCCCGTTTAATGATCGACGCTGCCCGATGACCCCAGACGCCCTCGCCCTGCTCCATTCCCTTTTGCTCGAAGCCCTGCGCGACGTGCCCACAGAAACCCGGCGCCTGTTCCACGGCCGGGGCCGCTGCTGGCCGGGCCTGGAACAATTGACCGTGGATTGGCTGCAAGGCGTGGTGCTGGTCTCGTTGTTCAAGGAGCCAGAGCCTGCGCAGTTGCAAGCCTTGCAACACCAGTTGCGTGAGCTGTGCGAAAGCGGCGAATGGCAACAGGCCGGCGCCCACACCCTGGCCCTGCAACATCGCTACCTGCCGCAAAGCACCACCGAATGGTTGTGGGGGCAGATGGTCGACGAATTGACCATCACCGAAGGCGGCCTGCGTTATCGCATCGACCTGGGCAAAAAGCAGAACAGCGGGCTGTTTCTGGATATGCGCTACGGGCGCAACTGGGTGCGCGAGCACGCCCATGGCCTGCGGGTATTGAACCTGTTTGCCTACACCTGCGGGTTTTCCGTGGCCGCCATCGAGGGCGGCGCCGAGCATGTGGTCAACCTGGATATGGCTCGTGGCGCCCTGAGCCGGGGTCGCGACAACCACCGGCTCAATGGCCATGACCTGGGCAAGGTGAGTTTCCTGGGGCACGACTTGTTCAAGTCCTGGGCCAAGGTCACCGGCAACGGCCCCTATGACCTGGTGATCATCGATCCGCCGTCCTTCCAGAAAGGCAGCTTCCTGCTGACCAAGGATTACCAGCGCGTACTACGCCGCCTGCCGGACCTGCTGACGCCCCAAGGCACGGTACTGGCCTGCATGAATGACCCGGCGCTGGGCGAAGATTTCCTCATCGAGGGCGTCACCCGCGAAGCACCGGGGCTGCGCTTTGAGCAGCGCCTGGCAAACCCGCCGGAATTTCCTGATATCGATCCGCAAAGTGGCTTGAAGGCCCTGGTGTTCCGTCAGGGCTGATGCCGAATCCGTCAACGCTTGCTACCCTAGACCTAACGCCGTGGTGGTGAACCTTATCCCCACCTTCCCGGTCGATACTTGCATCCCTTGGCCAGATTCGACGCTAACTCGCCGTCGGCTGCCCTGTTTCACCTTTTGGAGAACGCCCCTGTGATATCGACCCTGCATGTAGCCAGACTCAAAGCCTGGGGCGCCCATGGTTTTACCGCCACCGGCGTGGTGCTGGCCTTCCTCGCGACGCTGGCGCTGCTGGAGAACCAGCCCAAGGCCTGCCTGCTGTGGCTGGGCCTGGCGTTGATCGTGGATGGCGTGGACGGGTCGCTGGCGCGGCGGGTCAATGTGCAGACCGTGTTGCCAAGCTTCGATGGCTCGGTGCTCGACCTGGTGATCGATTACCTGACGTATGTGTTTATCCCGGCGCTGTTCATCTACCGCTATATCGACCTGCCGGACTTCACCCACCTGTTCACCGTCTCGGTGATCCTGCTGTCATCGCTGTTCTGCTTCTGCAACGTCAATATGAAGAGCAAGGACAACTACTTCCAAGGCTTCCCGGCGGCCTGGAACGTGGTGGCGCTGTGTGTCTACATCATCGATCCGGACGCCTGGATCACCCTGGCCACGGTGATCGGCCTGGCGCTGCTGACAGTCACGCCGATGAAGTTCCTGCACCCGTTCCGGGTCAAGCGCTTTATGCCGATCAATATTGCGGTGACCACGGTGTGGCTGCTGTGCAGCCTGTTGCTGGTGATCGACCGGCCGTACACCAACACGTTGACCATGGGCCTGTGGTTGTTGATGTCGGCGTATTTCCTGGGGATTTGTATCTGGCGTACGGCAGTGGAGTGGTTGGATAAATCGCGTAAGGCATGATGTGCGGCGCCATCGCTGGCAAGCCGGCTCCTACAAAAGCACAATCCCTTGTAGGAGCTGGCTTGCCAGCGATAATCCTCAACGATAACGCTCGGTACCTGACACCCTGCGATCGATAACAGAGTGTGGGCAGGGTCAGAACGCCAGCTTGAAACCAATCAACCCCAGCATCACCGCCAGGCACGGGCGCAGCAGTTCGTCCGGCACCCGGCCTGACATGTGGCTGCCAACGTAGATCCCCGGCAGCGAGCCCATCAGCAAGAACCCCAACAAATGCCAGTCCATGTTGCCCATGCTCGCGTGCCCTAGGCCTGCGACCAGGGTCAGCGGGACTGCGTGGGCGATTTCGGTGCCCACCAGGCGTTTGGTGGCCAGGAACGGGTACAGGATAAACAGCGCCACGGTGCCCAGGGCGCCGGCACCGATGGACGTCAGGGCGACCATGGTGCCGAGGATCGCACCGGTGAATACCGTCAGCCCGTTGAGATTGCGCGGGCTCATATGGTAGTGGTCGCCTGCATGGTGCTGGGCAAAGGCCAAGAGTTTTTTCTTGAACAGAATCGCCAGGGCCGTCAGCAACAGCACCACACCCAGGGCTTGCTTGATCACCTCGTTCATCGCGCTCGGATCGGTGTGCAGGCTCTTGAGGAACCACAACGTCAGCAACACCGCCGGCACGCTGCCCAGGGTCAGCCAGCCGGTGATGGTCCAGTCGATATTCTTGTTCTTGCCATGCACCAGCACCCCGCCGGACTTGGTGATGGCTGCATACAGCAGGTCGGTGCCCACGGCCGTGGCCGGGTTGATGCCAAACCACAACAGGATCGGAGTCATCAGCGACCCACCCCCGACGCCGGTCATACCGACGATAAAACCAACGATCAGGCCTGCAACTACAAAACCAAAATTACCCACATCCATTACAACTACCTGCGGCCTTATAAAATTCTGGCGGCAGCATAGCGATTTTTCTTATAACGACTTATATCAATACGATCTGACTTTATTCCTTTTTCAGCTCACAGATTTATTTGTCGCGCCGTGCATCCAGTCAGCCGCGCCATGAGTAGTACAGGAAGTAGCCCTTGCGCTGCTTTGCTGTTCACCCTTATGGAGAGACACCAATGAACACTAAACCCCTGCTCTGCCTGACCTGCCTGCTTATCGCCGCCCCAACAGCCTTTGCCCAGGCCACCCTGCCCGACAGCATCAAAGTGCCGGATGGCCACAAGGTGACCATGCAAACCACGGGTGTCGGCGAAATCACCTACGAATGCCGCGACAAGGCCAACGCTGCCGGCCAGACCGAATGGGTGTTCGTCGGCCCCAAGGCAGTACTCAATGATCGTAGCGGCAAACAGGTGGGCACCTACTTCGGCCCGCCCGCCACCTGGCAGGCCCAGGACGGTTCGAAAGTCACCGGCACGCAACTGGCCGTAGCGCCGTCCAGCGCGGGCAACCTGCCCTATCAACTGGTCAAGGCCAACCCCGCCGAAGGCAAGGGTGCAATGAGCGGTGTCAGCTATATCCAGCGCGTGGCACTCAAAGGTGGCGTGGCGCCGAGCACCGAATGCAGCACCGCCAACAAGGGCAAGCAGGAAGTGGTGAAGTACCAGGCGGACTACATCTTCTGGGCGGCCAAATAATGCGCCTGGCAAAAAAACTCGTCTAAGCTGCTGCGCTAGCACCCCGGCCATTCGCGGCCGGGGATTGACCCTGAAAAGGCGGCCCCAGTCCTTGCCCGAACCTCTGTTTGACTATGAAGCCTGCCTGTTGGCCTGCGCCCGCGGCGAACAGCACGCCTTGCGTCAGTTGTACGAACAGGATTGCGCCCGGCTGCTCGGCGTGGCCAAGCGCATTGCGCGGGATACCGCGCTGGCGGAGGACATCGTGCATGAGGCGTTTATCAACATCTGGAACGGCGCCGGCGGCTTCGACCCGCGCCGGGGTTCGGCCCGTGGCTGGGTGTATAGCGTGACCCGGCATATGGCGCTCAACGTCATGCGTAAAACGGGCCGTGAAGTCGCACTCAGCGACGAGCATGAACACACACTGGTGGCTGAATCCAGCGCCGCGCATTTCGAATACCGCGCCCGTAGCGCCAAGGTTTACCAGTGCCTGGAACACCTGGAGCCGTCGCGCCGCAGTTGTATCTTGCATGCGTATGTCGACGGCCTGTCCCACAGTGAAATCGCACAGAAACTGGGCACCCCGCTGGGGACTGTCAAAGCCTGGATCAAACGCAGCCTCGCGGCCTTGCGTGAGTGCATGGCATGACTCCCGACGAATTGGACGAACTGGCCAGCGAATACGTGCTGGGCACCCTGGCAGCCGAGCAACGCCTGCACGTGCAGCAACGGCTGGAGCACGATGGGCCCTTGCGGGCAGCGGTGGATGCCTGGGAACAGCGCCTGTTGCCGCTGACCGAACTGGCCGCGCCGGTGGCGCCGTCGCCCTACCTGTGGCGGCGCATTGAGCGCAGCCTGGGCCATCGCGCGGTGGGCGATACGCCGTCGGTGCCGTGGTGGAACCTGCTGGCGCTGTGGCGTGGCCTGGCCGGTGCTGGCTTGTTGGCCAGCCTGGTCCTGGCCGCGCTGCTGCTGGCCCGCCCCGCTGCCGTCAACCCTACCGCCTACGTGGTGGTGCTGATGGCCCCGCAAAGCCAGGCGCCCGGCTGGGTGGTCCAGGCCAGCGACAGTCAGCAAATCCAACTGATCCCCCTGGGCGTGATGGAAATACCGGCAGACAAGGCACTGGAATTCTGGACCAAGGGTGAGGACTGGCAAGCCCCGGTTTCCCTGGGGCTGGTCAAGCCGGGGCAGAGCCTGTCGATCCCATTGGACAAACTGCCACCGCTGGCGCCGAACCAGTTGTTCGAGATGACCCTGGAAGGCCCCAATGGCTCGCCGACCGGTAAGCCGACCGGGCCGATCCAGGCGATTGGCCGCGCGGTGAAGGTGATCTAGCACTGGATTAAAACGCCGACTCGCGCCATCCTCCGCGTTTTACGCCGCCTTAACTGCGGCGCTTGACGCTCAAAGGATATGTTCATGCACGACCAAGCCCTCGCCCCTGCCGATTTCGAGTTCATCGAAGACATTCTGCTCAAGTACGGCGACGACAACTCGGTGTTGAACCTGGCCGAGCTCGATGGTTACTTCACCGCCCTGGTGTCCGGCCCGGTGCCGGTGGAGGTTGCCATCTGGTTCCCGGCCATCTGGGGAGGCCAGATCCCGGCATGGGAAAGCAAGGAAGAGCTGGGGCAGTTCATCGACCTGTGCACCCGCCATCTCAATAGCATTGCTCTGCAGTTGGCCACCGATGCCGAGGGTTTCCAGGCGCGTTTTGAACAAACCGAACACCAGGGCCTGCCGTTGACCCTCGCGGAAGAATGGTGCTTTGGCTATATCCGTGGCGCCGCGATCAGCGAATGGCCGCCCCTGCCGAGCGAACAGGCGGCACAGTTCGAAGCCATCTCCTGGTGCGCCGAGCAGGACAACTTCGAATTGCCGGCCGACCTGGATGTCCCGGCCCACCAACAACACATCGCGCGCATCGAACCGGCCGCCAGGGCCTTGCATGCCTATTGGTTGAGCCAGCACGGTTAAACCTGCGCCACGATTTGACCCTGCCGTGCCGGATGGTCGATTATTCGTCTCCGCCAGCCGGCCACTCCCAGCCACCGCGCCTTGAATCAGGAGCCTTGTACCTTGAGTTCGCAGAAAACCGTGACCGTGACACCGCCCAACTTTCCATTGCACGGCAAGGTAGCGCCTCCCGGCTCCAAATCCATTACCAACCGCGCCCTGTTGCTGGCGGCCCTGGCCAAGGGCACCAGCCGCCTGAGCGGCGCGCTGAAAAGCGACGATACCCGGCATATGTCCGTGGCCTTGCGCCAGATGGGCGTGACCATTGATGAGCCGGATGACGTGACCTTTGTCGTCACCGGCCACGGCAAGCTACAACTGCCGGCGCAACCGTTGTTCCTGGGCAACGCCGGCACCGCGATGCGCTTTCTCACAGCCGCCGTGGCGACCGTGGACGGCAGCGTGGTACTGGATGGCGACGCGTACATGCAAAAGCGCCCTATCGGCCCGCTGCTGGCGACCCTGAACCAGAACGGCATCCAGGTACAAAGCCCCACCGGCTGCCCGCCCGTGACCGTGCATGGTCGCGGCAAGGTGCAGGCCAAGCGCTTCGAGATCGACGGCGGCCTGTCCAGCCAGTACGTGTCGGCGCTGTTGATGCTCGCGGCCTGCGGCGAGGCCCCGATCGAGGTGGCCCTGACCGGCAAGGACATCGGCGCCCGTGGTTATGTCGACCTGACCCTCGATTGCATGCGCGCGTTTGGCGCCCAGGTGGAAGTGGTCAACGACAGCACCTGGCGCGTGGCCCCGACCGGCTACACCGCCAATGATTACCTGATCGAACCCGACGCTTCTGCTGCCACCTATCTGTGGGCCGCCGAAGTGCTGACCGGCGGCAGCATCGACCTGGGCGTCGCCGCACAGGATTTCACCCAGCCCGACGCCAAGGCCCAGGCCGTGATCGCCCAGTTCCCGCAGATGCCGGCCACGGTGGTCGGCTCGCAGATGCAGGACGCCATCCCGACCCTGGCGGTGCTGGCGGCGTTCAACAATACGCCGGTGCGCTTCACCGAACTGGCCAACCTGCGGGTCAAGGAGTGCGACCGCGTCCAGGCGCTGCATGACGGCCTCAACGAAATTCGCCCGGGCCTGGCGACCATCATCGGTGACGACTTGCTGGTCGCCAGCGATCCGGCGTTGGCCGGCACTGCGTGCACCGCGCTGATCGACACCCACGCCGACCACCGCATCGCCATGTGCTTTGCGCTGGCGGGGCTGAAAGTCTCGGGCATCAAGATTCAGGACCCGGACTGCGTGGGCAAGACCTATCCTGAGTACTGGAACGCCCTGGGCAGCCTGGGCGTGCAACTGACCTACTGAGCCGTCAGCACCAGCGTGGGGAGGGAGTGATCATGACAATTCGCCAGCCCTGCCCACCTGCTGTATGTGACTGCGAGCGCGAGCAACTGCTCGAGGCGCCCGGCACCGACCAGCGCATCCTGCAACTGACCCGCCAGGAAGAAAAAAAGCTGCTCGAACGCCTGGAAAACCTGCAAAGCCTGGCCGACCTGGAACGCATGCAACAGCTGATGCACCAGCAACTGGGCATCCGCGTGCACATAGCCCCAGGGCATACCGAAGTCAAAAGCATGCGCGGGATCCAGATCGTCATCGACGAACTGCCGGGCCTGTGTCGCAAGACCCGGCAGTCGATTCCGGCAGCAATCCGCAAAGGGATGGAGAAGCGGCCGGAGATTGCCTATCGGCTGCTGGATGCCCACGACCTTTTCCGCGACAGCCCAACCCTGTAATGCCATTCAGTTAAGCGAACGCAATGCTCAAAGCAGCGCAGATCAAATGTGGGAGCGGGCTTGCCCGCGATAGCGGAGTGTCAGTCGACAGATATACCGACTGACATGACGCCATCGCGGGCAAGCCCGCTACCACAGGGGATCTGCGCTTAACTGAACGACATTACGGCTTGCCGTCTCCTACAGGGCGCAGCGGGTTTGCACAAACAACTGGGCCTTGCGCGTCAGCTGGTCAAAATGCCGGTCACGCTGTTTCTCGGCATCGATCATCGCGCGCTTGCCGTGTTTGTGTAGCAGGTAGGTGTGGATTTGCCGCACCTCCAGCGAACTGTAGATCGACGCCACATCCAACACGCCCATCAGGCCATCGGTGCTGTAGTCGCGGGTGTTCATCAACACCTGGGTGCCACGCACGCCGCGCACCTGGAAACCCATGGCTTCGAACGCCGGGACTTTTTCCACCGCGCAGGTCAATTCGCCATGGGGGTAGCGGCCGAGCATCTCGTCCATCATCGCCCGCGCCACGCCCTGGCGGCGGTGGCTAGCATGCACGGCCATATAGGCCACACCGCAGGCCTCGGGATCGTCCTTGACCGGCAGGTACAGCAAGAAGCCGATGACCTTGGCCGGGTCCTGCTCATCCCTCGCGACGATCAGCTCGACCGCAATGCCCTTGGCCCCGCCCACCGCCTCCAGGTACAGGTGCACTTCGTAGCCGATTGCATACTGGTAGACGTTGTACAGCAGGTTGCTCGGCGGGATGGCGACCATGCTGATATCAGTCAGGTAGTCGACCACCATCTGCAGGATCTGGCTGTTGACGGGCTCGGGGCATGGGCTGGCGTAGTGGGTAAGGGTGAACATCGAATTTCTGTTTCCTGGTCTTTCGCAATCAAGGCAGAGGGGATTGTACCTGTTCTGCGCCACACACCTCGCGCAAACAGCCGCGCAACCAACGATGCGCGAGGTCGGCATCCAGGCGTGGGTGCCAGAGCATCGCCACGCTGAACTCAGGGACTTGCACCGGCAGGTCAAAACTGTACAGGCCATCGCGCAGGACGCGGGTATAGCGCTCGGGAACGCTGGCGATCAGGTCGGTCCTTTGCGCCAGGGCCACGGCCGTGGAGAACCCGGTGACGATGGTCGCCACGTCCCGCGTGAGGTGCAAGGCCTCAAGGGCATCGTCAATCTGCCCACGCTCGCGCCCGCGCCGCGACACATAGATATGCCGGCCGGCGGCGTAGCGCGCGGTGGTGATGGGGCCCTGGCTCAGTGGGTGGCCGGCGCGTACCACGCCGATAAAACGGTCGCGAAACAGCAACTGGGTCAGCACTTCCGGGTTGGCCGTGCTATCGACCACACCGGTTTCCAGGTCCACCCCACTGTCGCGCAGCGCTGCACCGGGCTTGTGCACAAAGTGCAGGCGCACCCCGGGTGCCTGTTCGGCGACTCGGGCGATCAGCGCCGGGCCGAAACTTTCGACAAAACCTTCGCTGGTGCGCAGCACAAAGGTGCGCACCAGGCCCTTGAGGTCCAGGACCTGCAGCGGCCGCAACAGCGCTTGGGCATCCTGCACTAGTTGGCTGACCTGCTCGCGCAGTTGCAGGGCGCGTGGCGTCGGCACCAGGCCACGGCCGGCGCGCACCAGCAAGGGGTCGCCGGTGGTTTGGCGCAGCCGCGCCAACGCGCGGCTCATGGCCGAGGGGCTCAGGCCCAGGCGCTGGGCGGCACGGGCGACGCTGCCTTCGGTGAGCAGTACGTCCAGGGTAATCAGCAGGTTGAAGTCAGGCAGCGACACGGTGGCAATCCTCATCAGGCGTTTGACGCATGTATAGAGTGCAACCGATGCGTCTTCCGCCATGTTAGGCGACGCCGTAGATTGCGGGCAACGGCCACGGTGCAGCACGAGGACATCCCATGACATCCCCTACCCCACGCGGCGCACTCGCCGGTTTGTCGCTGTGCATGTTGTTGGCCTCGCTGGGCACCAGCATTGCCAATGTCGGCCTGCCCCAGATGGCCGAGGCCTTTGCTGCAACCTTTGCCGCGGTGCAGTGGGTGGTGCTGAGCTACTTGCTGGCGACCACTGCCGTGCTGGTAGGCGTGGGCCGTCTGGGCGACCGCTTCGGCCATCGCCGCCTGCTGCTGGCGGGCCTGTTGGTGTTCGCCGTGGCCTGTGCCCTGTGCAGTACCGCGCCGTCCCTGGGCATGTTGGTCGCGGCGCGGGCACTGCAAGGGTTTGGCGCGGCGATCATGCTGGCAATGACCATGGCGCTGGTCGCGGCCACCGTCCCCAAAGAGCAGACCGGGCGCGTCATGGGGTTGCTGGGGACCCTGTCGGCGGTAGGCACCGGCCTGGGGCCGGCCATTGGTGGCGCGCTGATTGCCGCGTCTGGCTGGCGCGCGCTGTTTCTAGTGATGCTGCCGTTGGCCGCCCTCGCTTGTGTGCTGGTAAGAGGCACACCGGCCGATAGCGATCCACAAGCCTCGGGCGCTGGCCGCTTCAGTGTATTCGCGACACTCCATGACCGCGCCCTGGGCACCGGGCTTGGCATGAGTACGCTGGTGGCGGCGGTGATGATGACCACCCTGGTCGCCGGGCCGTTTTACCTGAGCCATGGCCTCGGACTCGACCCCGCGCAAATGGGCCTGGCCATGGCCGTCGGCCCCTGTAGCGCGGCGCTGGCGGGTGTACCGGCCGGGCGCCTGACCGACCGCTGCGGCAGCTACGCCACCACGCTGGGTGGCCTGCTGTGCATGCTGGCCGGCAGCCTGGTGCTGGCGTTGATGCCCCTGGACGCCGCCGGTTACATCGGCGCGCTGGTGATTCTCACCCTGGGCTACGCGCAATTCCAGGCGGCCAACAACACGGCGGTGATGAGCAATGTGTCGGCGGGTCGACGCGGGGTGATTGCAGGCTGGCTGAACCTGTCGCGCAATCTGGGCCTGATAATCGGCGCGTGGGCACTGGGTGCAGTGTTTGCCTGGGGCACGGGCGATATCCATTCTGCCCTGCCACCAGCGGTCGGCCAGGGCTTGCACATGGCCTTCGGGGTGGCCTCGGGGCTGGTCGTGCTGGCGCTGCTGTTGGCCTTCACGCGCCGGGTAAAAACGCTGCAAGCCAGCACGGCGCCTTGACAAGGGAAAATCGTAACGGCTATTGTCTGACAACCTGATTACCTAGGTTTTGCCATGCTTGAGCTCCAGCGTCCAGATTCCCTCGTCGTGCGTGTTGTCAGCGCCATACGGGCCGAGATTGACTCCGGACAACTAGCGCCCGAGTCGCGCCTGCCTACCGAGCAGCAGTTGGCGGAACAGCTGAATGTCAGCCGTTCGGTGGTGCGCGAGGCGATTGCCCAGCTCAAGGCCGATGGCGTACTGACCGCCCGGCGTGGCCTGGGCTCGTTTATTTCGCAGACCCCGGCCGGCACGGTGTTCCGCTTTCCGGAAAAGAACGGCCGGCGCCCTGACCTCGCGCAAATGTTCGAGGTGCGCCTGTGGATCGAAACCCAGGCGGCCTCCATTGCTGCCCAACGCCGCGACGCGGGCGACCTGCAGCGCATGAAACGCGCCTTGCAGGAAATGCACGACAAGCGCGCCGACTTTGAAGCTGCAGCGCTGGCCGACGTGGAGTTTCACCGGGCCATCGCCGACGCCAGCAAAAACGAATACTTCGTCGCCTTCCACGACTTTTTGCGCAGCCAGTTGGCCAGCGCGCGCAAGACCGCCTGGGAAAACTCCGCCTCGCGCTTTGCCAGCGGCTCGGCCGATGCCACCCAGGAACACCAGGCGCTGTACCAGGCCATCGTCGACGCCGATCCCCAAGGCGCCGCCGCGGCCGCCGAAGCGCATTTGCGCGCGGCCGCCAAGCGCCTGCAACTGGAGCTGCCCGCTACCCACTGATCGACCCAAGACCGATAAAGCGTGCCTGCGGGCGCGCCGTTTTTTTAACAAAAACATTAGTCTGACAACCTGATAAGCAGACTGAAATGTACTGATTTAGGTAGCCCACATGATTTATGACTTTTGCATCATCGGCGGCGGCATTGTCGGCCTGGCCACCGCGATGGAGCTGCTCAAGCGCCAGCCCAACGCGTCCCTGGTGATCCTGGAAAAGGAAGCGTTGCTGGCCAAGCACCAGACCGGCCACAACAGCGGCGTGATCCATGCCGGCATCTATTACGCGCCGGGCAGCCTCAAGGCCGACCTGTGCAAGCGCGGCGCCGAGGCCACCAAACAGTTCTGCCGCGAACATGGGATCAAGTTCGAGGTGTGCGGCAAGTTGCTGGTGGCCTCCACCGCCCTGGAAGTGCAGCGCATGGAAGCGCTCTATGCGCGCTCGCAACTCAACGGGATGAAGGTCGAGCGCCTCGACGCCGAGCAGTTGCGTGCCCGCGAGCCGAACATTGTCGGCCTTGGCGGGTTGTTTTTGGATGCCACCGGGATTGTCGACTACCGCCAGGTCTGCGAAACCATGGCCGGGGTGATTCGCCGCAATGGCGGTGAGATCTGCCTGGAAAAAACCGTGACGGCGATTGCCGAAGACAGCGACAAAGTCACCGTCAGCACCCACGACGGTGCCTGGCAGGCGCGGCACCTGGTGGTGTGCGCCGGCCTGCAATCGGACCGCCTGGCAACCCTGGCCGGGATCGATATCGACCACCAGATCATCCCGTTCCGGGGCGAGTATTTCCGCTTGCCCGCGTCGAAAAACAACATCGTCAACCACTTGATCTACCCGATCCCCGATCCGGAACTGCCGTTTCTGGGGGTGCACCTGACCCGCATGATCGATGGCAGCGTCACCGTCGGCCCCAATGCCGTGCTGGGCCTGGGCCGGGAGAACTACAAGAAGTTCTCCGTCAACTGGAAGGATGTGGCCGAGTACGCGCGCTTCCCCGGGTTCTGGAAAACCATCTGGCAGAACCTTGGCTCCGGCAGCGTGGAAATGAAGAACTCGTTGTTCAAATCCGGCTACCTGGAGCAATGCCGCAAGTATTGCCCGTCCCTGGAACTCGACGACCTGCTGCCCTGCGAAGCCGGGATCCGCGCCCAGGCGGTGATGCGCGACGGCAGCCTGGTGCACGATTTCCTGTTCGCCCAGACGCCGCGCATGTTGCATGTGTGTAACGCGCCCTCACCGGCAGCCACCTCGGCCATTCCGATTGGCGAAATGATCGCCGACCGCATGTTCAGCCCCAACTAAATACCCCCTGTAGGAGCTGTCTCGCCCCGCGAGGCTGCGATAGCGGCGGCACAGGCAACCAATATATCGCCTGAACCACCGCCATCGCAGCCTCGCCAAGGCTCGACAGCTCCCACATTTGAGCGCGTTCGCAACACCCTAATAAATATAATGACTGAGAAGGAAGTACAGCATGACGGCAAAAGCCCACAACCCCGCCACGGTGGAAACCCCGGCACAAACCAAGAAACGCCTGCGCAAGGTCGCTGCCGCCACGATCTTCGGTTCGATGCTGGAGTGGTACGACTTCTACCTCTACGCAACCATGGCGGCGATTGTCTTTTCGAAGATCTTCTTTGATAACAGCGACCCGAAGACCGCGACCCTGATGGCGTTCTCCACCTTCGCCATCGGCTTCATCGCCCGCCCTTTCGGCGGCATTCTGTTCGGCTACCTGGGTGACAAGTTCGGTCGTAAACATGTGCTGGTGTTGACCTTCTGCATGATGGGCGTGTGCACCACGCTGATCGGCCTGATCCCCAGCTACGCCTCGATTGGTATCTGGGCGCCGATCATTCTGGTGTTTATCCGTATCATCCAGGGCCTGGGTGCCGGCGCCGAGTTGTCGGGCGCGGCAGTCACGTCCTACGAGCATGCGTCAGAAGGCAAGCGCGGCAGCCAGGGTGCCTGGCCGGCGCTGGGCTTGAACCTGGGCCTGCTGCTGTCATCGCTGACCGTGTACCTGCTGACCATCAATGGCAATGAGTTCCTGCTGGCCGGCGGCTGGCGCATCCCGTTTATCTGCAGCATCGCCCTGGTGGGCGTGGGCCTGTGGGTACGTAACAGTATCCCGGAAACCCCGGAGTTCAAGGAGCTGAGCAAGGAGCCGGCCAAGGCCAAGGTCTCGCCGCTCAAGGCACTGTTCAAGAACGACCTCAAGGGCCTAGCGGTGGTGTTCTTCGTGGCAATTGGCTACAACGCCCTCAGCTACATCTTCAAGACCTTTTCCCTGGCCTACCTCACCCAGTTCAAGGGTGTGGATGTGCACGTCACTTCGCTGTCGGTGACCATCGCCAGCCTGGTGGCGATTGTCGCCGTGCCGTGCTTCGGCTGGCTGTGTGACAAGTGGAGCAGCAAGTCGGTACTGGTGCTGGGCGGCGTGCTGTCGCTGCTGTTCGCCTACCCGTTCCTGGCGCTGCTGAACACCGGGGAAAGCCTGATGATCTACCTGGCCATCGGGATCGGCACCGGGATCCTCGCCCCCATGATGTTCGCGCCACAGGGTTCGTTCCTCAGCCGCCAGTTCCCGACCCAGACCCGCTCTTCAGGCTTCGGTACCGGGCGTGAAATCGGTACGGCCATCGCCGGTGGCCTGGCGCCGCTGGGTGCCTTGTCGATGGTGGCCGCCTCGACCACACACTCGACGGATGGCGTGGTGATCATCCTCGCCATCGCCTCGGTGCTGGTGGTGGTGTTTGCCCTGTGTGACCAGGGCCGCAAGCACTCGGCATTCAAGAACTAGGGGCAAAATGTTGTCCAAGGGGTGCATCTGCGCCCCTTGATCGCGCATCATGGGCACTTTCATGCTCAAGGGAAACGTCCATGCGCGTTCTGTCATTGATGATGGGTGTTACCACGCTGGCCGCCAGTCTGGCGTTTTGCGCCACGGCGTCGGCGAGCGAAGAGAGTCAATTGATCGACTCGATCAACCAGTACCGCAGCCAATTGCAGCGCTGCGCCGACCAGGGTTCCCAAGAGTTGCCGCCGCTGGCGGTCGACCCGCGCCTGGTACTGCCGGTCAATAATGTCGGCGATTTGCAGCAGGACCTGGCCCAGGCGGCCTACCCGATGGTGAATGTGCAGGCGATCAGCCTGTCCGGCCCGCGCGATGCGCAATCGGCGATGAAAGCGGTGCGCGAGAGTTTCTGCCGGGTAGTGCTGGACCCGCAATTCGTCGATATCGGCGTCAGCAACAATGGCCAGGACTGGCGCATTGTCCTCGCCCGCCCGTTGTTGAGCCGGGGCCTGGCCAGTTCCCAGGAGGCCGGCCCGCAGCTGCTGGAGATGGTCAACGCCGCCCGCAAGCAACCGCGCCAATGTGGCGAGAAGGCCTTCGCAGCCACCACCCCGCTGGCCTGGAACGCGCAACTGGCGAGCGCCGCCGACAGTCATGCACGCAACATGGCCAACCATAACTTCTTCGACCACCTGGACCGTGACGGCCGAACCCCCGGCGACCGCGCGGAACTGGCCGGTTATGCCGCCCAGCAGATCGGCGAAAATATTGCCGCTGGCCTTGATACGCCGCGCAAAGTGGTCGATGGCTGGCTCGCCAGCCCCGGGCATTGCGCCAACCTGATGAACCCGCAATTTCGCGAATTGGGCGCGGCCTATGGGCTGGATCCAAAAAGCGACGCAGGAATTTACTGGACCGCGCTGCTAGGCGTGCAGTAGCGCTGAACTGCCGGGCATTGCCCGGGTCTGTTGTTTGATATTGCGGTGCCATATCGCAGCGTGGGACGAACTAGGTGTTGAGTAGATGACAGACTGGCTACAAGGCTGCGGTGAAATGGCCGAACGGGTTCGCCGCCATGACTGGGCCAGCACCCCTCTGGGGCCAATGGACCAATGGCCGGATGTGCTCAAGACCACCGTGTCACTGAGCCTTGCTTCGCATTTTCCCCAGGCGGTGGTCTGGGGGCCGGGTTTGGTTACCCTGTACAACGACGCGTTCCTGCCGATCCTCGGTAACAAGCCCGACGCACTGGGCCAGCCCTTCAGTACCATCTGGCAGGAAGCCTGGAGCCAGATCAGCCCGATCGCCGACGCCGCATTTGCCGGGCACGCTACGTTTATCGAAGATTTCCCGCTGATCATCGAGCGCGGTGACGCACCGGAACAGGCCTATTTCACCTTTTGCTACAGCCCGATCCGCGATGCCGGCGGCACGGTCGTGGGCATTCTCGATACCGTCACCGAAACCACCAACTCCGTGTTCATGGCCCGCCGCCTCGCCGTGCTGGATGCAATCAGCAATGGGGTGGCCAATGCCACCGATCCGGCGGCGATCATGGCCGCCACCACACGGATCCTGGCGACCCACCTGAACCTGTCCAACTGCGCTTATGCAGACATGGAGGCCGATGAAGACGGCTTTACCATCCGCGACAACTGGGCCGCAGAAGGCTCGCCGAGCATCGTCGGAAATTACCGCCTGGCCGACTTCGGCCAATTGGCGGTCGAGCGCCTGCAGGCCGGCGAGCCGTTGATCATCAACGACAACCTGACGGAACTGACGCCCGAGGAAGCCGCGACCTTCCAGGCCATTGGCGTGACGGCGACAATTTGCATGCCCTTGATCAAGTCCGGGCGCTTGACCGCGCTGATGGCCATTCACGACCGCATCCCGCGCCGCTGGTCTTCCTACGACCTGGCGCTGCTGGGTGAAGTCACCGAACGCTCCTGGGCCCATATCGAACGGGTGCGGGCCGATGCCATCGTTCGCGAGGGCTTGTCGGCGCTGGCCGATTTGAATGCGACCCTGGAGCAGCGGGTGGTGGAACGCACCACCCTGCTCAACCAGACTGAGGCGGCGTTGCGTCAGTCGCAAAAGCTGGAAGCCATTGGCCAGTTGACCGGTGGTGTGGCCCACGACTTCAACAACCTGCTGACGATCATTCGCTCCTCGGTCGACTTCCTGCGCATGCCCAACCTGCCCGAAGAACGCCGCCAGCGTTATATGAGTGCCGTGACCGATACCGTAGAGCGTGCCAGCAAGCTGACCAGCCAATTGCTCGCCTTTGCCCGGCGCCAACCGCTGAACCCGCAAGTGTTCAATGTCGGCGTGCGCGTAAAGAACATCGGCGACATGTTGGAGACGGTCACCGGCGCGCGGATCCATGTCAGCGTCGAACTGCCTGAACTGGCCTGTTATGTCTGCGCGGACTCCAGCCAGTTTGAAACCGCCCTGATCAACATCGCCCTCAACGCCCGGGACGCGATGGACGGCCAGGGCACGCTGGTGCTGCGCCTGGAAAGAGACCAGCCGCTGCCGTGCATACGCGGGCATGGCGGCTCGAGCAAAGCCTTTGTCGCGATCTCCCTGGCGGACACCGGCAGCGGGATTGCCGGGGCGACCTTTGAACGCATCTTCGAGCCGTTCTTCACCACCAAGGAGGTTGGCAAAGGTACCGGGCTTGGGTTGTCGCAGGTATTCGGGTTCGCCAAGCAATCGGGAGGCAACGTCGATGTCGCCAGTGTGCTCGGCCAGGGCACCGTGTTTACCTTGTACCTGCCGCAGGTGGAGCCCGAAGCGATCCACGACTGCACCCTCCAGCCGCCCCTGGAACTGGACCCGGACGCCGTGCGCCGGCGCATCCTGATCGTGGAAGACAACCTGGAAGTGGGCCGCTTCGCCAACCAGATCCTGCAGGACCTGGGCTACCAGACGGTGTGGGCCACCCATGCCGAAGAAGCCCTGGAGATGATCGGCCCGGATGCCCGGGCGTTCGACGGGGTGTTTTCCGACGTGGTGATGCCGGGCATGGGCGGCGTGGCACTGGCCAGGGAATTGCGCCGGCGCCGGCCCGAGCTGCCGGTGATCCTCACCTCCGGTTACAGCGAAGAGCTGGCCAAGTCCGGCTATGACGGCTTTGAGTTCCTGGCCAAGCCCTACTCCGCCGACCAGATTTCACGAGTGCTGGCCAGGGCGATGGGCAAGGATTGAGGCTAGGACGCGACCGCCACCTGGTTGCGCCCCATGGCCTTGGCGCGGTACAGGGCCTTGTCGGCGCTGTTCAGTAAATGCTGCAAGTCGTCACCCACGGCATGGGTCGAGGCCACGCCCAGGCTCGCGGTCAGGTCCAGCCCAGGGTCGGTAGTCAGGCCCGCAATGGCCAGGATCAGTTGCTCGCCGATCTCCCGGGCCACTTCCAGGGTGGTGTCTGGCAACAACACCGCAAACTCCTCGCCCCCCAGGCGCCCGTACACGTCAGCCTGGCGGAACGACGCCCTGATCACCTGGCCAATCTGCCGTAACACCCGGTCTCCAGCCTGGTGGCCGTAGGTATCGTTGATCGTCTTGAAGTGATCCATATCCAGCATCAGCGCGCTCAGTGGCTGGTGCGTACGCTTGCATTGGTCATACAGCACCTGGGCCTGCTCGAAAAACGCCCGGCGGTTCATCAGCCCGGTGAGTTCGTCGGTCTGGGCGGCGCGCGTTGAAATACTGTGGGCCCGCTCTATTTCGCGGGTCAGGCGAAACGCCGTCTCCAGTGCCTGCGACAACTTGCGCGAGGCGCCCACGACAAATGACGAGAACACTAGCACCGCGACCGCCATGCCCGTCTGCATCTTGGACGGTTGAAGCAGCAGCCACAGGGTACAGGGCAACAACACCAGGGCCATGGACACTATGGTCATGTACCGATAGGCCGAGTAGCACGAGACGGCGCTGACCGACATGCCCACGGCAAAGAGCATGACCAGCGCCTGGGTCAACCGGTCATCGGCGGGCATCACCGCAAAGGCGCCCAGCCCCCAGATTCCAGCCGACAGCACCAGGGTGAGCCAATAATGCCGCTCCCAACGTTGCGGCGTGCGCTCATTTTTGGGGCTGCGAAAATACTGGAGGAACATCGACAAACGCAGCAGCGACGAGCCGGCCAGCAATGCCAGCCAGCCGATCATCAGGCGCGGTTCAAGCCGGTCCCAGCACAGCCAGCACAGCATGCCAGCGGCCAGATAGCTGCCAAAAACCGCAGAAAAGGATTGGCGAAACAGCTGATGCAAGCGGTCGGTACGCACCTGCTCTTCGATAAACAAATCCTGGTCCTGCTCACGCCCAAGGCCATTCATTTGATTCGCCTGATCCCTAGTGCTGCGACAAAATGGCATTGTGGCACCCTGCCAGCACGCAGAACAGCAAAATCACCTGCCTGTGTCGCGGCAAACACCGGTGTTAAAGCCTTTGGATTATCACCATCACTGGCAAGCCAGGTTTCGCAGTTTAGTCTATGGGGCCTCAATCCTGAGCCATGGCCAACGAGCCTGATAGCTCTTGGCCTTGTGCTCGAACAGCTCTGGCTGCGGGGTGATGGGGTTGAGTCGAAGTATTCCCTGCCCGATGTCGGCCAGGCCGTAGGGCGCATAGATTTCGCCAGTGTCCACGGCCAAGGCGATACAGGTGCCCGCCACCAGGTAGCGATCCACCCCGCCACGGGCTGTGTGCAACTGCGGGTAAGGCATGCCGAACCGCTGTGGATACCACAGGCGCACGCGCGCCTGGTTCCTCACTTCAATGTTCGCATCCAGGTCGCGCAAGAGTTCGCTGGCGCGCTCAATCACCTCATTCTCGGCTTCCCAGGACATATCGGTGTCAAAGTAGAACACGTCGTAATCCTTCACCCCCCAATCGGGGCTGAGCCCGGCCTGATGATTCCATACCGACTGGAACAGGCAACCCGCCGTCAACAGGCATTGGTCCAGGCCAAGGGCTGGCAGACGCGCGGTCAATTGAGCGTTGATGGGGTTGGCCATCGCCAGCTCGACCAGCCTCTGGGCCGTCAGTTTCATCTGCATTCCCTTGCCGTTCCTGTATTGAAAACGCACGTTATACCAGGGTTTCATCAACCCTTGAGCGCCGCCTCGATGCCCGCGATGTCGATTTTCACCATGCCCATCATTGCACCGAATGCACGCTTGGCCGCCGCGGGGTCGGGATGGATGATCGCCGCCATGAGCATGCGCGGGGTGATTTGCCAGGAAAGACCCCACTTGTCGCGGCACCAGCCACAGGCAACTTCCTCGCCGCCATTGCCGACAATCGCTTGCCACAGGCGATCCGTCTCAGCCTGGTCGTCAGTGGCCACTTGGAATGAAAACGCCTGGTTGTGCTGGACACCCGATCCGCCATTGAGGCCCAGGCATGGGATGCCCATGACGGTGAACTCCACGGTCAGCACATCGCCCTGCTTACCCGCGGGATAGTCGCCCGGCGCCTTGTGTACGGCCTCGACTGTGCTGTCCGGGAATGTGGCGGCGTAGAACCTGGCAGCCTCCAGTGCGGCGCCGTCAAACCAGAGGCAGATGGTGTTTTTATGGGGCATCTGGAGTCTCCAAAAAGGAAAGTGAGCCCTTGAGTCTAGCCCCTGTTTTCCAACATCAGCGCGTGCTGCGGGACGCCGACCTCATCTCCAGCCACGAGAGCGCACGCGCGGCGCTCATGGGCCGCGCGCAGAGATAGCCCTGGCCCTGATGGCAACCCAACTTGAGCAAGCGTTGGCGCTGGCTTTCGTGCTCTACGCCTTCGACCACGACCGCCATATCCAGCGCTTCAGCCAAGGCCAGGGTGCTGCTGATCACCGCACGGTTGCGGGGGCTGCGGTCAAGGTCGCGAACGAACCGCGCATCGAGCTTGATTTCGGTGAACGGTAACTGGCACAGGCGCTCCAGTGAGGAGTAGCCGATACCAAAGTCATCGATGGACAGGCCGGCCCCCATCATCCGCAGGCGGATCAAGGTTTCGAGCACCCTGGGAGAGACTTCCAGCAGGCCGCTTTCGGTGATTTCGAAAGTCAGGCGCGACGCAGGTATGGCGTAGCGCTCCAGCGCCTTGCACAGCTGTGGCAGCAGTGACTCATTAGACAGTTGCTCGGCCTCCAGATTAAACGCCAGGGACAGCACGTGCCCTTGTGCCTGCGCCGTTTGCACAAAGGCCAACGCCTGTTCCAGCAGGGCAAAAAACAAAGGGTCCATCAGCCCGAACTGGCTGACCTGCGGCAAGAAATCCGCCGGGCATAGCACGCCGTACTGCGGATGCTCCCAGCGCGCGAGCACTTCAAGGCTGCCGACTTCACCGCTCGCCAAATTGAACTTGGGTTGAAAGAACGCCTTGAGCTCATGCCCTGCAATGGCCTGTTCCAGGCCGGCCTGGCTGGCGAGCGTGTGGCGTGCCTTCTGAGCGGCATGCCCGGGGGCGACAGTGGTTTCCAGGTATCGGCTTAAGAGCGGGGTGATCGCCCCTGCGCGCACTGGCACATCGACATACCCGAGGACACTGACCCCCAGCATGCCGACCATACGGTCGATGGCGTCTTGCAGGTCGGGGGCAAGCACGCTGCAAATGATGAGCGACTTGACCCGGCGGGTACGGCTGAGCAATTCGAGCGTAGTGAGCCCCTGCATGCCCGCCTCGTCCAAGGCACAGAGCACGATATCCACCGGTCCTGCGTGGTCCAGCAACTGCAGCGCAGCCTTCACGTCGGCCACGCCCTCCACGCTGTCACAGCCGGCGTCCTTGAAGGCCTGAATGGCAACGAGCTGCTTGAAGGGGTGCTCTTCGAGGACCAGAACACGAATCGGTAGAAAGGACATGACACATCACAGATGAGATAGAAGTGCGCTCATTCTCACGACATCTCCTACCGACGTATTTAGGAAAGCTCTTAAATGGAAAGCGAAAAATCCATGGTTTGAAAACGCCGCCAATCAACTGTGGGAGTTGACTGGCCAGCGAATCATTACCCTACAGGTCGTAGCGCAACGCCAGGCCCACTGTGCGCGGTGCGCCCACATCGACGATATCGCCGCTGCGGTTGTTGGTGATGTATTCCTTGTCGAAGGCGTTTTTCACGAAGCCGGAGACCGCGACATTCTTGGTGACTTTGTACTCGGTGTTGAAGTTGACCAGCCAGTAGTTGTCGCTGCGGCGCTCGCCCGTGACTTTGCCTGCAGTATCGAACTCATACTCCGACGGCGCGGTGCTCTGGTACACCAGGTCGGTGTTCAGGGTCAGGCGCTCGTTCCAGCGGTAGAGGCCGCCCAGGGACAATTTGTACTTGGGCGAATAGAGGAAGTCCTCGCCGCTCATATCGCGGCCATCACCGGTCACGAAGTCCTTGTACTTGCCTGCGGTGATCGAGCCACCGGCAGTCAGGGTCAACTGCGCGCCAAGGTCTTTCTCGACAAACACTTCCAGGCCCTTGATATCGCTGCTGCCGGCGTTGAACACCTGGACGAAGTCGGTGTTGCGCTCGAGCACGCTGACCTGCTGGTCTTTCCAGTCGGTGTAGTACAGGTTGGCACGGGTCCGCAGGGTTTTGTCGAAGAACGAGCCACGGTAGGACAGCTCGTAGTTGGTGGTGTATTCCGGGTCGTAGCCTTCGTGGCCGCCACCGGCACGCACGTTGACGCCGCCACCGCGATAGCCTTTTTGCACCATCACGCCAAGGTACTGGTTAGCGGCCAGTTCGTAATCGAGCCCCAGTTTCGGCAGGAGCGCATCAAACGACTTGCTGACCTTGCCAGGGCTGGAGAAATCGTCCTGTTTGATGTGGGTGTCGTTGGTTTCGTGGTCGTAGCGCAGGCCGGTGATCAAGGTCCACTGCGGGGCGAATGTCCAGTTGATTTCACCGAACACAGCCTTGCTTTCAATGGTGGTCTCGCCCTTGGCGGTGCCGAACAGGACGTTATTGAACAACAGGCGGTCGTGGAAGTTGTTGGTGTTGTGGCCGTAGTAGGCGCCGACAAAACTCTTGAGCGTGTCGCCGCTGTAGTTCAGGCGCAGTTCCTGGCTGAACAGGTCGCCATCCTGGGTGCGCAACACCACTTGGTTGGCGTCGGCGGACTGGTCGAAATCCAGGCGCGCGTCGTAGTCGGAACGGGTATTGGCGGTCAGGCTGGTCAGCGACCAGTTGTCGTCCAGGCGGTAGTCCACCTTGGCGCTGAGCGTGTCCTGCGCGAGCTTGTCATAGGCCTTGGTGTTGGACGTCATCTTGTAATAACGGATCTTGTCGTTCTGGCGCATCGCCGAGTTGTCACCCTTGCGGCTTTCGCCATGGGCGTAGGTCAGCAGCACATCCAGATCGTCGTTGGGCAGGATCAGCAGCTTGCCCCGGGCATTGGCGGTGCGGTTAGGGTTGGCGTCGTCATGCAGGGCGACGTTGTCGATGTAGCCATCGCCCTCCTGGTAATCCACGGCAATGCGCCCGGCGATCTTGTCATCGACCAGCGCGCCGCCACCGGCCACCGCTGCACCGCGCTCGCCATAGGTGCCCATGTTGGTGCGCGCGGAAAAACTTGGTTCGAAGGTCGGGTTGCGGGTCTGGATCACCACCGCGCCGGCCAGCGAGTTACGGCCCTGGGTGGTGGATTGCGGGCCGAGGAACACTTCGACCTGGTCGACGTCCCACAGCGGCATCGGGCTGAGGGTCAGGGCGCGGTTCGGTTGCACGGCGCCGTCGACGAATACCGACACCGCACCGTTGAGCGTGGCCGGGCCCTGGTCGTCGAAACCGGACACGGGCACGCCGCGAATCCCCCAGTTTTCATTGCCGGACTGGTTGTACACACCTGGCGTACGCGCAAACACATCCACCAGGTCACGGTCGTGCTTTTCACGCAGTTGCTGGTCGGTCACCACCACCACGCTGGTCTGGGTCTGCTCCAGGCTACGGTTGATCTTTTCACCGGTGACGGTGATCGGCGCAATCTCCAGAGCACTCGCAGGTTCTGCGGCCCACGCAGCGTTGCACAGGCAGATCGCCGAACCCACTGCCACCGCCATTGTCGTTTTGTTGAAATTCACGCCCTGCTCCCCTACGCCTGTTTTTGTTTTTTCTGATGCCCAGAACGCTGTTTGTGCCCAGCGGGCGCGAGTCTAATCCAATCTTGAATTTAAAGAAATACAATTGATAACGACTCTCATTCACTTGCAGCGATCACGTTGTATCGCTACCGATACTCACGGATTCATGGCGCCTCTGCCCTGTTGACCGATCTAAAAGGTGCCGTTAACATCCGCACAACCTACCGACCGGTAGGATGTTTTAGTATCTGGAGTCTGTATGAATTCGCAACCCACCCCCGGGGTTCCCCTGAGGCTGGCTATCGGCCTGGGACTGATCGGCGCCCTCGGCCCGTCGGCTGTCGATATGTACTTGTCGAGCCTGCCCGAAATTGCCCGCGAGTATCAGAGCAGCTTCGCCAGCGTGCAGTTGACCCTGACGTTCTTCCTCCTGGCCATGGGCGCTGGACAGTTGATCTTCGGGCCCATCGTCGACGCCTACGGACGCCGCCGGCCCCTGCTGGCCGGCCTTGTGGTGTTTACCCTGTGCTCGTTGGGTGCGGCGTGGGCGCCGACCCTTGAAACCTTGATCGCCCTGCGCTTCGTCCAGGGACTTGGCAGCGCACTGACGCTGGTGGTGATCATGAGCATGGTGCGGGACGTCAGCGAAGGCGTAGCCGCGACCAAGCTCTTTGCATTGCTGATGACCATCGAAGGGGTTGCGCCGATCTTCGCCCCGGCACTGGGCGGGGTGATCGATACCCACTACGGTTGGCGTGCGGTGATGCTGGTACTCGCCGCCTTTGGCCTGGCAGTGCTGGGCAACAGTTGGCTGTCGCTGCCGGAAACCCTGCCCGCCAACCACCGGGAACCGCTGCGCCTGGGCGCCGCATGCCGGACGTACCTGGCGATTGCCAGGGACCGGCACTTCCTGCGCCCGACCCTCGCCGTGGCCGCAGTGTTCTTCTTTCTGTTTGCCTACATCGGCGGCGCAACCCTGGTCTACCAACAGACCTACGGCCTGAGCCCGCAAGCCTTTGGCATGCTGTTCGGGGTGACCGGCGTAGCCATCCTGATCGGGGCGATGAGCGCCGGGAAGCTGGTCAGCCGCCTGGGCTTGAACCGTCTGTCGATGATCGGCGTGACGTGCATGGCCGCAGGTTCGGCAATCGCGGTGGTTTGCACCCTGACCAACCTGGGCCTGCCCGGTATAGTGGCAGGCATGGCCATCGCCCTGTTTGGCCTGGGCATCGCCGAATCCACGCTGATGTCGCTGGTCATGTCTTCGCAAAAGCGCGCGCTGGGCTCAACCGCCGCACTGCTGGGCGCGTTCCAACTGTCGATCTCCGCCAGCGCAACGCCGCTGTCGGCATTGGCCCTGAACCATGGACCGGTGGCCTGGGCCACGCTGCTGTTGGCCAGTGCGTTGCTGACCTGCCTACTGACAACGCTCAGCCTCCCCCGGGGTGCAGGCGCAGCCTATGACCTGACCGGGCACTGATTGAGGAACCCCACCATGACATCCAACACCCTGACCTCGGCCGCCGAACGCATCGCGTACCTGGCGCTGGACCAATTTGCCGAGCACGGTTACGATGCGGCCTCGCTGAATGACATCGCCGTACGCGCGGGCATCAAGAAGGCCTCGCTGTACGCCCACTTTGCCAGCAAGGACGCGCTCTACGGGGTCGTACTCGAACTTGCCTTGCAGGCCGAGCGCGACTACGTGCAAAGCCAGTTTGCAAAAAACGCCCGTTCGATCAAGGCCCCCGGCGAGGTCTACATCGACAACCTGCAGCGCCGCTACAGCGCCCATGCATCCCTGCGGTTCTTGTTGAGGGCCGCGTTTTACCCACCGGCGCCGCTGAGGGGCGTGGTCATGTCCGGATTCAATGACTATATGGCCATGATCCGCAGCCACTTCCAGCAGGGGCTACTCAAAGCCTATCCGGCCGTAGACGAACAGACCGGGGAAGTACTGGCGCAGGCCTACCTGGTGATGATCGACAGCCTGCATGTAGAGCTGACCTACGGTGATGCACAGGCCTACTCGCGCCGACTGGAGGCGCTGCAACGGTTGTCACGGGCGGTGGGTTACGCTGAGATTATTCGTCGGTTGCGTGAGTAAGTATCTGATAGGGCTTGGCGAACATCTCGCACAAGCCCCCTCGGTTTACTTGTTCACCTGCCTGTCTCGTTCAATGCGTATCGAATGACACTGGGGACACAACAACCCCAACCGCACCGCACGAGTGAATCGGTGCTCACACTTCTTGCAACGGAAGAAGTACGGAGGGCCGTCGATAAAACCACTCATGACTGTTTCTTTTTAAGGACCATTTTTCCCTTCTCAAAGGAGATCTCCTCGTAGCCTTTGAACAGGGCGATGATCAGACCTAAGCCAAGAGACGCAGCAGTGATAATGGCTGCTATCTCAAGTCCCGTCAGTGCCGCGATAGGTGCCGCCGCCGCCATCGATAGCCCGCCGGTAAAAGGCACAGCCGCCAGTGCGGCAGTCAACAACCCAACGGTGATCGTTCCCGCTACCGCGATCTTCTTGGACGACTTGAGCTTGTCTGCAAGCTCACCTTGGACAGTGATCTGCTCGTAACCGGCATTCTTGGCAGATTCAAGTTCCGTTTTGGTTCTCACCGTGATGACGCGCATGTCACTACCCTACTCGATTGATCTAAACGTAGATGATCGCACAATGCCATGCGCTAAACAGCTGCTACAACGCCTGCGCGATGCCAGCCTTGAAAGTGCGCCAGGGCGTCGCATGCCCCTCCAGGAAAAATGTAGACCACTGATATAGCGGGCTTTTTTTCAAAGCTGACACGCCCGATCGAACAGAAAAAGAGCACATGCAAACTTGCGCCAAGGTGCCTGGATCTATATATTCCCTAGCCTGCTGCACCGCTCAAGCGCTTTGTTCGACAAAGCCTATTGAGTTGCTTCATCGCGCTGCCGCCCGAATGGCGAAACTGGTAGACGCATGGGACTTAAAATCCCCCGCTCGTAAGGGCGTCCCGGTTCGATTCCGGGTTCGGGCACCATAGATATCAAGGGCTTGCATGATGAACTTCATGCAGGCCCTTATCTTTTTTGTTCCGCAATTTTAGGCCCTGCTCCGCAATTCTCCTCCCGACGTCCTGCCGACAGCTCACAATCCACCACCAAGCAACCCAACTGCTACGCTGTTCACTCCAACGAGGAACACCGATGCAGAACTCAGATCTGCTCCCTTCCCTGTTGTCCAAAATCAACGAAAACCAACTCGCCCTTGAGGCAGCCTCACGGGGTTTACGAACTGGGTTGAGCAGCAAGGTGGCACAGAAATAGCCGACAACGCTCGCGACGCGTTGGATTCATGTTCGACCAGTTGCTGGGAACAGATTGTTACAGCAAGCTCAATCCGCTCGCCCCACCTGAAGGAACTGAAATCACATGAAGGATCAACCCAGCCCTATCCCCCTGGTTATCCTTGACGTTCAGGACGCCATTGACCGCCCGAATTGGGACGGAAAAAATAATCCTGGGTACGTGGCGGTAATCCAACGCCTTCTTGATCTATGGCGATCAAACGACTGGCCAGTTCTGCACGTGAAGCACGATGAACAAACTCCTACATCTAGTTATTACGTCCATGGCCCGTGGAATGGCATCAAGGAAGTCGTTGCCCCGATAAAGGGAGAAGTCGTCATCATCAAACATGAAAACTGCGCCTTCATTGACACCGAGTTGGACGCCACTCTCAAAGGGATGAAAGCAAAGCAGTTGGTGCTAACGGGGGTCGTCATTCATAACAGCATGGATGCCACGGTCCGTGCGGGCAAAGCACTCGGATACAGCATCATTCTTCCCTCAGACGCCACAACTGCTGTGCCCGTCGTCGGGGCGAATGGAAAGACCTGGGACGCCAAAACTGTTTACGACCTGACCTTGGCAATACTTGGTGATGAATATGCCGATGTTATGTCATCGGACGAAGTGATCGCACAGTTCACGTAAGGCTAAGAGGCTTCCTTAACCACTCAGCCTCAGTATGAGGCACCCATTGATGCGATAACAGTCGATAGCGCCAGATGCAAAAAGCCCGGCGCTAGTTGGGCGGTTGGCTGCCACAGCGCAACTCGAAAGCTACTGATATCTCGAATGCTCGCACGCTGCCTTCAATCGTTGCATCGCATCCGGCGCCATAGGCGCGGTCATCATTGACCTGTAGGTCATGCACTCTTGAGTTTCGTGGGGCTTTGGAATATCAACGTGACTCGAAGCGCACCCCGCCAGCAGCACCACCGCTACCGCCGCTATCAAAATCCGCATGTCGTTCCCTCTATGGTTTGGCGGGACTGTAGCACTTCTAGGACTGCGTAAAAGCTCAGCCCCTAGTCGTGTTTTACCAAGCACATGGATGTCCAGTAAGCTGCTCATTCAAACTGAACAAGGACGACTCGCGTGTAGCTACGGGTATTCATCACGCCCAGCAAAAACAGCGTCCTTTCTGCTGAGCCGCACGGGGTGTTGCCCGGCAGTCGATCCTCGATATGCGCAGAGAGCAGCATTTTTTCCATAAGCTGGAAGTTTGAAATTTCTATACCTCAAGTCACGCAGATTCTACTACCAAGTCTGTTAATGGAACCGCACAGCAGGTCAAGACATGATTGCTCAGTTGTTCTTCTGCAGATAACGCTGATGCACTTTGTTGGTCAACGAATCCAGAAATGACTCTAACTTTACATTGCCTACAAAACCCTGCCCGACATCCATAAGGTAATTGCACACCCGCTTGCTCAGCTTGAAGCAATAAAGGCTGCTGATTATCGCCTAAGAAGGCGACTCCATTGACCATCAGGTTAACGGACCTAAACTCAGCTTGAGGAACAATAGCAATATTGAACGTTTCTTGATGATAATGTGACTTAGGCACACCGAGTATCAATAATTCACGCTTAGCATATTTCATGAATCCATCAGGACCACAGGCAAATACCTGCCGCTCGTTTACCTTAGGAATCCCCTTGAGCAACTGAGTATCTAAGCGTCGCTTTGGCCCGCCCCAGAACTCATCAGGCCGGGTTAATGCGATAATAATTTTTAGATTGGGGTTAACGCTCTGAAGATAATCAATCTCTGATTTAAAAGCTATGTCTTCCCGAGTACGGCATTGATAGTAGAGATAAATATCAATATGCCTTTTATTATCATAGAGGTAACGCAGCATAGAAATCATTGGTGTGATACCGCTGCCCGCAGCAAGCAATAAAAGCTTATCAGCAGTAATATCGAGATAGAATTCACCGCCAGGTGATTCGATAGCTAACTTGTGCCCCACCTGCAAGTGGTCATGTAACCAGTTCGAGACACGCCCACCGGGTGCTCGTTTTACCGATATTGCATATAGTCCCGCGCGTGAAGGTGTTGACGATAGCGTATAGCGACGCGTGAAATACTGACCGTCTATTTTAAGTGTTATAGGAAGATGTTGCCCTGGAAGGTATGAGGGGAGTAAATTGCCGTTTCCAGATTCAAACCAGAAAGTACAAATATCGTGAGAGACGTTCTCCCGCTTAACACAAATCAGACTTAGGCTTTTAGTGGTACTGGCGTTAAATACCTCCCGGGGCTTCTCTTCTAAAACCTCAATAAAATCTCCTACTCTAATCACTCCTTCGTTGAGGGCAACAAGATTATGCCCGAATTTAATATTTCCTTGTTCATCGCTTCTGAATTCAGACAGTGTTTTTAACGGCTCTTTTTTTGCATCGAAGGTTGTGCTTTTCGGATCAATCGTTGTGAGAATACATCGCGTGCAGGGTTTAACTCCCTCAAAGATAACGTCACCAATACGAATTCGCTTCCAGCTATCTTCATCGAAAGCATTCGTTCCACTGACCACTAGATTAGGTCTAAAATGGGTCATTGAGACATTCTCAATGCTGCGCTCATTCAGCGCGGCCAAAGAGGCCTCACTGATGATAAGCAAAGGGTAACCGTCAGCGAAACTGATGTTAAATGGAATAGCCTCACGCGTTCTATTTGATTGTTCACCGGTATAAAGCAGTTGCACCGGGGCACTCAAAATAGCCGAAAACCATTGATTCGCCTCATCGGTAGTAGTAAAGGCAATAAAGTTATCTTTGAACACATTGGTACCAGCCTCAAGCATCATAAAGTCTGAATACTTTAATACGAGACGTTTACATTGCGCATAGGTTAAATATAACCCCTGCGCAAATAGCGTAGCGGTTATATTAAGTAACTGCGGGAACTCACGGGCCGTTATCATCTCGCCATCTTCACGCGCCACCATAAAGCGGCGATCGAACGCAATCCCCTGCTTCTCAACCCACACTTGTGATTGGCTGATTCCACCAGTCGATTTAACAGGATAAAATGTTATCTCAGTTAAATAAGGTTTATTCATCAAGACCACCTGATCCTCCGGATATTTTTAGGCCGATTTGAAATCTTCAGATCGAAGAGTAGTTTTCCAAGCTATATCCGCAGGATATGATTTCTTTCCTGAGCGCTAGGGAGGTCAAAACATCAACTTCTTTAATTCGGGGGTAGCAATATGAACTCTTTAGAATGACCTCGTCTAAAAATGCGGGGTGACACATTATCTCAAGACTCATATCACCTCTCTTATCGGCATTCTCTAGTATTTGCAGGATAAGCGCCTCTGAAACGGCTTCTCCATAAAAACTGGAATCGAAATAATTGGTGGAGCGGGAAGTGTTTACTTGAATATTAAATTTTTTAGCCTCAGTGCGGTCTATCCGCAAAGGCAATGATTTACTGCTTGCGAAGCTCTCAACCACGGGATAAATTTCTGGCAGCATATGAACAAAATGATGGCTGTCCAAATGTGTAGGGACCTTCCCAAAAACCTCTATAAACTTCTCAAATTGCGCATTTAATTCGACTGCTATCTCTGCGGGTTTCAGCATTCCCTTTTCTGCATATTCCCACAACCATTTACCTAGATCCCCGGCTTCATTAACCAGACTTTTCATAGCCGTTAACGGACGTCCATAGGTCAAAACAAAGTGAAGCCCGACGCCTAAACCTGGGTTTTTCTGACTCAGTTCAGCTGCGTGTAACGCATAAGGAGAGGTAACCATGGCGGTTGTCGAAGTGACGATGCCGTTATTATAGGACTCAACTATCCCGTAGTTCTGGCCTTTGCTCATGCCAAAGTCATCGGCATTAACAATTAAGATTTTTTTCATTTTGCTCCTCTCGTCATTTTCAATACTCCTCTGAATAGCGGGCTAAAGCAGAGAAGCGGAGCCTAGGGAGGCCTTGACTTATCAGGGGTCAACAGCTGATTTTTTGCATAAATCAACGTCTCCCTAAGGGAGATCTGAAGTAGTCCGCGTTTTTGATGCCGTCGTTGATTGAGGTCAAAAAAACGCTGCAACGCCATCCGATCTCAAAACACGCATTTATAGGCCCGACGGAAATTTCGGCGGTTTCCCTTTAAGCGCCCGCCCCGGTCTGCTGAGCACCGACCAAGTACTCAAGCGCCTCACCCAAGCCTGTGGCCTTGTCACCAATCAACAAGTGCCAAACACCGCTTTCCAGTTGGCTGACACCTTGGCAACCCAGCGCAGTGAGATCAGCTTCGGACAACCCCGATTCATCCCCCAACTCCACCCGCAACCGCGTCATCGCCACCGCTTCCAACTGCCGCACATTCCCCCTGCCACCCAAAGCACTCAGCCATTTCTCGGCTTCCTGCACAGTCACCGCCACCTGCTTATCCAAGGGCACGACCGACACAGGTGCTCTGGCAACAAACGAAGGCATGGCCAACCGAATTTCATCAGCAATGCAATCCGCCATCGGCCCGACCACCACCTGCAAACTCCCGCCGCTCCCTGGCCGCACAACAGCTATCGCGCCGAGTGCCTTCAGCTCCGCGTCCACCGCCTTGTTGCGGTCGACCATGTCCAGGCGCAGACGGGTGGTGCAGGCGCCGACGCTGAGCAGGTTGGCGGCGCCGCCCAGGGCGCGGATATAGGCACTGGCCCGCTGGTTATCACTCATCGCTTCGGCCTGTACCACCTGGATATCTTCACGCCCCGGCGTCTTCAGGTTGAACCGACGAATGCAGTAGTTGAACACGCTGTAGTAGATCACCGCGTAAGCCAACCCCACAGGAAACACCAACCAGCCATTGGTGGACTTGCCCCAACCCAGCACCATGTCGATAACCCCTGCGGCGAAGGTAAAGCCCAGGTGGATATCCAGCATATTGGTGACAGCCATCGACAGGCCCGTCAGCACCGCATGGACCAGATACAGGAATGGCGCGAGGAACATGAACGCGAATTCAACCGGCTCAGTCACTCCGGTCAAGAACGAGGTCAGCGCCATCGACAGGAAAATCCCGCCCATGACTTTGCGGCGTTCAGGCAGGGCGTTGCGGTACATCGCCAAGCAGGCAGCGGGCAGGCCGAACAGCATCACCGGGAACATGCCGGTCATGAACTGGCCGCCTTTGGGGTCGCCCGCGAAGTAGCGGGCGAGGTCGCCAGTGACCACGGCGCCGGTCACCGGATCGGTAAAGGTGCCGAACACAAACCACACCATATTGTTGAGGATGTGGTGCAGGCCAGTGACGATCAGCAGGCGGTTGACCACCCCAAACACAAACGCGCCGAGGCTGCCGCTTTCCATCAGCAGCACGCCGAAGCTGTCAATACCGTGCTGGATCGGCGCCCAGATCAAACCAAAGATCACCCCCAGTCCAACCGCACTGAACCCCGTGATAATCGGCACAAAACGCCGCCCGCCAAAGAACGCCAGGTACTCCGGCAACTTGATGTCCTTGAAGCGGTTATACAGCCCGCCTGCCATCAAGCCACTGGCGATACCCGCAAGCATGCCCATGTTGATGGAGGTGTCCATCCCCTTGAGGGTGGAGACCATCACCAGGTAACCAATCGCACCGGCCAAACCCGCCGTGCCGTTGTTGTCACGGGCGAACCCCACGGCGATGCCGATGGCGAAGATCAGCGCGAGGTTGGCGAAAATTGCCTGCCCGGCGTCGTGCATCACCGCGATGTTCAGCAGGTCGGTGTCGCCCAGGCGTAGCAGCAGGCCGGCGATCGGCAGGATCGCGATCGGCAGCATGAGTGCCCGGCCCAGGCGTTGCAGGCCTTCGATGAAATGTTGATACATGGCATGTCTCCTTTTGTTGTTGTTATCAGCTCAGCGGCCAGTGGTGTTGACAGGCTTGGCGGACGGCTTTGGCACTGCTCAGGTCGAGCAGGCCTTGGCTCAGTTGCCGGCATTGCGCCGCGTCCAGGTGGCGGACGCGGTCCTTGATTTCACCGATCTGCGGCGAGCTCACCGACAGCTCGCTGACGCCCAGACCGACCAGCACCGGGGTGGCCAGCGGGTCGGAGGCGAGGGCTCCGCACACGCCGACCCAACGCCCGTGCTTGGCCGCACCGGCACAGGTCTGGGCGATCAGCCGCAGCAGCGCCGGGTGCAACGCATCGACCCGCGCGGCGAGGCCGGCGTGGTCGCGGTCCATGGCCAGGGTGTACTGGGACAGGTCATTGGTGCCAATGGACAGGAAGTCCGCGTGCTTGGCCAGTTGCTCGGCCATCAACGCAGCGGCGGGCACTTCGATCATCACTCCTAGTTCGGGGCGCTGGGTCAGTTCCAGCTCTTTGCACAGCTCATCGAAGCGCTGGCGGATGTGCAGCAACTCGTCGACTTCGCTGACCATCGGCAGCAGGATGCGGCAACGCGCCAGCGGGCTTACTTGCAGCAGGGCACGCAGTTGCTGGTCGAGCACCTCAGGGCGGACCTGAGCCAGGCGAATACCGCGCAAGCCCAACACCGGGTTGGTTTCAACCGGCAGCGGCAGATAATCAAGCTGCTTATCGCCGCCCACATCGATGGTGCGGATGATCACGGACTTGTCGCCCATGGCATCCAGCACAGCTTGGTAGGCCTGGCGCTGTTCCTGCTCATCCGGCGCGGTGCGGCGGTCGACGAAGAGAAATTCGGTGCGCAGCAGGCCGACGCCATCGGCGCCGCTCTCAAAAGCAACCTGGGCTTCGGCGCTGGAGGCAACGTTGGCGGCCACTTCGATGGTCGTGCCATCAATGGTGTTCGCCGGCTGTTGGGCCTGGGCCTGTTGCTGTTGGCGACGCAGCTTCTGTGCGTCGCGAATCTGGTGCACTTCGGCGCGGCGTGCTTCGGTGGGTTCCAGTTCCAGGCGCCCGTTGACGGCGTCGAGCACCACCCGTTGGCCTTGGGAAACATCGAGTACTTCGGCGCCCAGCGCTACCACACACGGCAAGCCTTTGCCACGAGCCAGAATCGCCACATGGGAAGTCGCACCGCCTTCGGCCATGCAGAGGCCGGCAGCCTTCTGGGCACTCAATTGCAGCAGGTCAGACGGCGTCAACTCGTGGGCGCTGACGATCGCGCCGGCAGGCAATCCGAATTGCCAGGCTTCACCGAGCAAAGCTCGCAATACGCGTTGTTGCAGATCCCGTAGATCGTTTGAACGCTCGGCGAACAGTGGTTTACCCAAGGCCAGCAACACCCCGCATTGCGCCTGGATCGCATCGCGCCAGCCGTGGGTAGCGGCGCTGCCGTTTTCGATGGCGCCGGTAGCCGCCTCCAGCAGTGTTGGGTCCTCCAGCAAGGCGAGATGCGCCGCGAAGATCTCCTCTTCCTCGACGTTCTTACGCTGGCGGGCATGCTTCAGTGTCGTGCGGATTTCGCTGCGCACTTGATCCAACGCTGCGTTCAGGCGTTGCAGTTGTTCGTCGGCAGAATGGTTGCCGGTGTCGGCCGGCAGTTCGATACCAGTCAGGCGAAACAGCGGCCCGTAGACCAGTCCCGGCGCAGCACACACACCTTGCAACACACCGGCTTCACTGTTTGCCCGGCGTGGAGCGACGATGGCCGGGACGTGGTGTTCTTCTTTAATGACGACGGATAAGGCCGCGACCAATGCCTGTAACGCCGCGTCGCAATCCTTGCCCAGGCAGGTGACCTGTACCTCGTCCTGCTCACCAATACCCAGCCCCATCAACCCGATCAGGCTGTCGCACGACGCCGAGTTGCCGGCGAAATGCAGCTGCGACAGGCTGCTGAAACCCTGGGCGGTCTTGCGAACCAGGGCTGCGGGACGCGCATGCAGGCCGCCGCGATGGGTAATGCGCACGCTGGCGCTGGCATGTGCCTGGGAGTTGTCGGACACAGACTGCACGGCGGCAGGCTGGCGCGCGACGATGCGCAGCAGGGCTTCGCCGACCTTGACCGTATTGACGGCCACCGGGCGCAACTCGAACTGCTCGCCGTTGGTGAGGATGATCAGGCTGACCAGGCTTTTGCACTGGCGGGCGATGCGGTCCAGGTCAAAACGCACCAGGGGCTGCCCGTTGCTGACCCGCGCGCCTTGCTTGACCAGCAGGGCAAAGCCTTCGCCATTCAATTGGACGGTATCGATGCCCACGTGCAGCAGCACCTCGGCGCCATTGTCGGCGCGGATCGTCAGGGCGTGGCCGGTACGGGCGACGTGGATCACTACCCCGGCACACGGCGCATGCAGGCAGTTGTTGAGGGGGTCGATGGCAATCCCGTCGCCCATGGCGCCACTGGCGAACACGTCGTCAGGCACGTTGCCCAGGGTCAGCACCGGCCCGCTGAGGGGGGCGCTGAGGGTGAGGTCATTATTATTGTCGGGCATGGGCACGGTACTCATCAGGAAACGACAGAAACCAACTCAGTGGGTGCGGGTGACTTTGCTCAGGTGGCGGGGTTGATCCGGGTCCATGCCCCGGGCCTGGGCCAGGCCTGCAGCCATCACATAGAAACTCTGGATTGCCAGGATCGGGTCCAGTGCCGGGTGCTCGGCGCGGCTGAGGGTCAGGTCGCGTTCGGCAATATCGTCGGGCGCGGCCAGCAGCACCCGGGCCCCGCGTTGGCGCATTTCCGTGGCCAGGGTCAGCAGGCCCGGCTGTTCGGCGCCGCGCGGGGCAAACACCAGCAGCGGGTAGTTGTCGTCGATCAGCGCCATCGGCCCGTGGCGCACTTCGGCGCTGCTGAAGGCTTCGGCCTGGATCGCCGAGGTTTCCTTGAGCTTGAGCGCGGCTTCCTGGGCGATGGCAAACCCGGCGCCACGGCCGATGACCATCAGGCGCTGGCAATCGCGCAGGGCGTCGATGGCCAGGCTCCAGTCCTGGGTCGCCGCTTCGCGCAGGCCGGCAGGCAGGGCGTGGCAGGCTTCGAGCAGGCCGTCTTCCTGGTTCCAGTGCCCGACCAACTGGGCGCTGGCGCTCAAGGTGGCGATAAAACTCTTGGTCGCGGCCACGCTGCGTTCGGGGCCGGCGCACAGCGGCACATGGAATTCGCAGGCGGCTTCCAGGGGCGAATCTTCGGCATTGACCATCGACACACTCAAGGCCCCGCGCTTGCGCAGCAGGCGCAGGCTGTTGACCAGGTCCGGGCTCTGCCCCGACTGGGAGAAGCCAAAGGCCGCCTGGCCGCTGACTTTCAGCGGCGCCTGCGCCAGGGTCACCACCGACATCGGCAGCGACGCCACGGGCACGCCCACGTGCTGCATGGTCAGGTAGGCGAAGTAGCTGGCGGCGTGGTCCGAACTGCCACGGGCGACGGTCATCGCCACTTGCGGCGGCTGGCGGCGCAGGCGGCCGGCGACCTCGGCCAAAAGCGGGTCGAGGCATTGCAGCTGGGCCGCGACGGCCTCACAGGAGGACAGGGCCTCTTCAAGCATTTTTGAAGTCAATGGTTTCTCCTTCGACCATTACGTCGGTGAGGTGCAGGGAGCGGTCCAGGCGCACGCCGCCCAGGCGTTTGGTCACGGTGTGGCTGCCCACTTTGTATTCGCCGTCGGGCATGCCGGCGGTGCCGGGAGCGAAGCCCACCAGCTTGGCGGACTCATTTGAGGCGTTGATTGCCTGGATGTGCTGCGGGGCACGCACCACGGAGGACGCTGTCAAAGTTGTTTTTTTGAATATTAACTTTTCGCTGTTCCTCACCATTACTGTAATCACCCATGACCATTAGTTTCAGTGGCAATTCGACTTTCTTCTGAGCACTACCGATGTGCAGGTCTAGCGTTATATTGACCCGCGTCTTTGGCACTTCATTTTGGAAACCATTTGAAGTCATACCCCCTCCCCTCCAGGCTTTTTTGCAGCAGCAAGTGCTGAAGCGAAACCAATACTGAAACCAGTGCATATAGCAGGCGCGTCAACTAGCACACCCGCCACAACACATTAAATTCCATTCTTAAAGAGGGCATAAAGCGCTTACACGTTGCTCGCTTTTTCCCGCCCAACACCATGGTGAATAATTTCAAATGGTGATTACTAGCCTACACAGCGCGCCAGGGATCATTCAGAACAAAAATCAGGAATTATCCTACAAATAAACCTATTAAAGTTCGGGAACCCGCTCCGCACTTGTAGGAGGGGTATGACTCACCCACATGGGTTACAAATCAGTTCACGCACATAGGTAACAGTTACTAACTGGCATGCAATTACTGATCGTCGGATACCTTCAACTACCTACAAGACACCGACCAAAGCTGAAAGGAGAAAATTTGAACAAGAAGCCGTATCGTTATTTGGTGCCCTTGATTTTTTGGAGCGTTGCTCTCTGCGTCCTTGTTTGTTACATGGCATAGCCATATTTACTCCCAAGCCTTCCTCAAGCCAGATCTACAACAAAGCTACCTTATCGTCTCATCAGCACTAGCATTCATAACTTCGCTTGGCATGTTATTCTTTAAAGCAAACATCACACCAGGTAACACCTTCAAAAATATAAAAATCATTATCTGCACTCCAATAGCCTCACTTATAGTATGTATTCTTATATTAAGCATTCCATTTTCACTTTCGATCTACCTTTCCACTGGAACTCAAAGCAGCTACACGACTGCCTGTAAAAAACTTCAGGCGGCAGAAGAAGCTGTAGTGGGATTTAATTCTTCGAGCCAGAACTAAATAAAGAAATCAAAACATGCCGATCAAACGTTATCGACAATACTGGACAGGTAAGAGTTTACAAAACCAGTACTCATAACGGCATAGTCATAATAGGCACAAAAATTTAATGGTGTTCTTAGGCAGAGGGTTAATATTTTAGGGAGCTGTAAACTATCCCCTCCCCTATCCGACAGGGTGAACACCTGGCCCTGGGCCCAGTCAGTCATGCCTCAGTAGATCGCCGAGATGTCACGCAGCAGCGACCAGGCATCAGCCTTGCTCTGCAGGTTCAGGTTGCAGATGAAACGCAGCTCCAAAGGCCGAGACTTTGACCGGCCTGCCATCACCCGCAATGACAGGAAAACTTCACGAAAAACCGAGCATGAGTACAACAATCAGTTTGCGCAAAACTCCACCTGTCGACCCAGTACTGCTCACCCTCCTCCTCCCGGAGCCCCAACACCCTGCAAGCTCGTGAACTCCAGAGCGACGGTAAAACGCTGCTGCTCAAGAATCACATCAATCTGCCAGCCCAGTTTTGCGCACAGCTGCCGCATCAACTGCAGCCCCAGGCCGTAGCCGTAATCGCTGGATTCCTCCCTCGGCTTGGCCTCCCTGATGTGGTTGGCAATTACCAGGCGCGGGTAGTTGAAGCTGATTTCTACCTGGCCCTCTTCCGCGTATTGCAGGGCGTTGCGCAGGAAGTTACCGATCACGATGCGGCACGCGGTGGGGGGTAGTCGGCAGGGTTCGCTGTGGATGTCGACAAGCAGCTCGATATCACGATTGCCGATCAGGTAGCGATGCTTGTTAATCAGCTCGCCGACCAACGCGCTCAGGTCGATGTCTTCTTCGGGCAGCGGTTCGGGACGTTCGCGGCTCATCCACAGCAAGGTCTCGGCGATAAGCTGCATGTTCAACACCGAGCGTTCGATACGCTGCAGGGAGGATGGCAGGACACCGCCGGCCTGCAGGGCCAGCAGTTCTATATTGGCCTTGAGCACCGCCAGCGGGGTTCGCAGTTCATGGCTGGTGTAGCGCAACAGGCGGCCTTCACGCTGGCTGGCGGCCTGTACTTGCTCGACACTCTGGGCCAGGGCGTCGGCCAGGGTATTGAACTCCTTGAAGCTGAAATCCGGGCGCGCGCTGGCCATTGCGTCAGGGTTTTTCAGGGTGCTGGACCATTGCGCCAGGCGCCCCAGCGGCCGCACCAGCCACCAGACCAACAGGGCGATGATGATCAGCGCCGGCACGAACACCGCCAGGCTGACGAACACCACGCCTTGCAGCACCTGGTCAAAGTAGGCATCGGACAGCGGCGTCTCGACCTCGCCGCCCTCTTCGTGGTCATGGTCGATGTCATACATATAGAGGGTCTTGCCGTCACCCAGGTCTTGGGAGAGAACCGCCCGGACCTCGGCGTCGTCGTCATCGGAGTCGGTATCACCGAACACCTGCACGGCACCGAAAGACATGCTCGGCGGCGCCTTGAGCAACTCACGCACGCTCGCCGGCAAGGCTTCCTTGCCAATGACGCCCTCGAAGAAGTAGTTGTGCGGAGGGGGCGTGGTCGGGTCCTTTTTATAGTGCCTGATGAAGTACTGCGCCTCTTCTTCCATCATCGCACTGGCGGTGTAGAGCAGGCCGCGCACGGTGTATACCGGCAATAGTTGACTGTAGATCAATAACACCACGGCAATCAGCAGCAAGAAGCTGCCGCTGATCACCCACTTCAAGCTCAAGCCGTTACGCATGGGGTTTTACCTGGATACCGACCCCAGGCAGGGTGTGGATCAACGGCCGGCCGAAGGGTTTGTCTACCGCCTTGCGCAGTCGATGCATGTGCACTTTGAGGGTATTGCTGTCCGGCGGTTCGTCGCCCCAGACTGAAGTTTCCAGGCGTTCCCGGGGGACGGGTTCAGGGCTGGCGCGCATCAGGTATTCCAGCAAGGTCCAGCAGATGGGTGACAAATGCAGCGCCTGCCCGGCGCGACTGACTTTGCGGGTGGTGAGGTCCATCACCAGATCGTCTACCTGCAGGCGGCTGGTCTGGCTGCTGCGGCGCATGCTCAGGGCGCGAACCCTGGCCACCAGCTCGGCCAGCTCGAATGGCTTGACCAGATAGTCGTCAGCGCCCGCTGCAAAGCTGGCGAGCTTGTCCGAGAGCGCGTCCAGTGAAGTGAGCATGAGGATGGGCGTCTGGATGCCTTGCTGGCGCAACCGCTCGCACACCTGCTGGCCGTCGAGGCGCGGCAACATGATGTCCAGGAGAATGACGTCGTAATGCTGGGCGAGTGCCAGGTTAAGGCCAGCCTGGCCATTAGTGACGTGGTCGCAGACCATGCCGCTGATCTCCAGGTACTCGATGACGGTGGTGGCCAGATCCAGGTTGTCCTCGACCAGCAGCAGGTGAATATGCACTAAAAAGTCCCCTCGGACGGGTGTTGCGCAGAGGAGTGAAGGATAACGGAAGTCGAGCGATTTCCAGCGGATGTTTACCTCGCGTTAACCCGGCACTCTCTAAGCTGGGGCTCTTCAAATCCTGAGGTCAGCACCGTCATGAACCTTTATGCGATCGTCAAAAGAGTCCTGTTGGCCCTGATTTTATTCGCCCTGATGGCCAGCGTCCTGCCTTCGCGGGGGCAGCTGGTCAACCTGGGGGGCGGTAGCGGGTTCCTGGTGGGCCAGAGCATCGAGCAGGCAGCTGCATGCTGTGTCGCCAGTGCATTGCGATAAGGCGGGGGCCAGCTACACCTGGCAGTTGGTGCTATGCCTGGGGCTGATTGTGGGCGTGTCGCTTGCCATGGGGGCCTACATCGTCCAGTTGAATGCGCGCGTTGATAAGCAACGAGAACTGTCGCCGGTATACCTGCACCAATGTGGCAGCGGGCGCGGCGGTTTTATTGTGTACCGCGACGGCAGGCGCAGCAGTGATGACTGCTACCCCATCGATGAAGCTCAATCGCCGGGCATCGAACAGATGCGCGACCAGCCAGGCCCGCACCGCGCGCAGTGGTTCAAATACATCCTGCCTGCCGTCGAAAGCCTGCGCCGGCTGGACGCCAATCCCAGGCGCGCTAAAGTTGCCCGGACAGTCTGATCGGCACCTCCACGCCCCAGCCGAAACCTCGGTACAGCAGCGTGCAAGCTGCATCTGATACGCTTTTTTCTTTAACACCTGCATCTGTACCGAACAGACCACAACCGTGACAATGGCTCATCGGCAGGAACTCTCCAGCCGCCCTTCTTCCTTTTGGAGGCCCCATGGCTAAGATGGCATTTTTTCTTCTCGGGTTTCTGGCACTGACCGTTGGAATCGGCCTGCTGGCTACGATCTCGCCGGTCTGAAACCCGGGTCAAGGTGCGCGTGATACACCGCTGTACCCAGCGCACGATTTGGCGTGTTTAACCGCTAGTTGATCAACTCGGGATGGACGTTCATCAGGCTGTCTGGCTTGTCCTTGAGGCCATTGCAACAGACGTAGCCATTATGCAGATAGAGCCCCGGGTATTTTTTAAAGCTCACGGGGTCGAGGGTCACGTATCTCGCATTACTCCAGCCCGAATAGGCGTAGAGGTAGCTGCGGTCGGTAAACGAAAGATACTCTGCAGTATCGACCGTCATAATGTACCAATTCCCGTCGCCATAACTGATAACCAGGAATTTCGAGGCCTGGTTAATATCCTTGGTGGTCATGACGTATCCGCTGGACATCATCAAGTACCTGGCTGGGTTAACCGAGTTGTCTTTGAGATAGGCCAACTGAGAGGGCGGGGCTTTGAACCCCTCTGCAGAACCTCCGGCTTCGGGATGGGGTTGCAACGCGTCCGCGCCCGGCGGGCTGATGAGTTCCTTAGACATTGGGTGACACTCCATTGACTCAAGATTGATGGTTTAACGACGCCCCAAAAACAACATTCGTTGAAAGGCTCGAAAACCGTGGACAGCAATTGATAGTGGGCAAGCCACTGACTGTCCGATACTGTCAATTCTCACAGTTCATTAGAGTCATTCACGATAGCCCCAAGGTTTGATATCCCGAACCTGTCACCCGAGGAAAAACATCGGGTACAACGACAACACCAACAACCCCGCCATCGACCAGTTGAATAGCTTCAACCAGCGCGGCTCACGCAAGACATTGCGCAAACCGGTGCCACACCCGGCCCACACGCACACACTCGGCAAGTTGACCACAGCAAACACCACGGCAATGATCAGCACGTTGGTGAAGTAACCTTCCGCCGGCGTATAGGTGGTGATCGCCCCCAACGCCATGACCCAGGCCTTGGGGTTGACCCACTGAAACACCGCAGCGGCGAGAAAGGTCATGGGCTTGCGCTTGCCGTCCGTGTCATCCGACATCGCGCTTGAAGTCGCGATCTTCCACGCCAGGTACAACAAATACGCCGCGCCGATGTAACGCAATGCGGTGTAGGCCCAAGGCCACGCCTTGAACACTTCCCCCAGGCCTAGGCCGACCGAAATCACCAACACCATAAAACCCACGCTGATCCCCAGGGCATGGGGAATCGAGCGGCGAAAACCGAAGTTCACTCCCGACGCCAGCAACATGGTGTTATTGGGCCCAGGGGTAATCGAAGACACGAAGGCAAACAGCGCAAAGGCCGACAGCAGGCTGGTGGACATGAACATGGGGCGTTATCCAGGCGATTTATTGTTGCACTGACAGTAGAGGGTTCTGTGGCGCCTCGCCCCGTACAGCTGGGGGCAGATCGAGAGATACAATTCCCGATCAACGATGCTCCATCCTCGTGCCCTGCCCCCGCACAAATGGCACGATCGCTATTTAGCGCTGGCGTAGAATCAAGCCAACGTCACGATCATATTCAGGGGACTGCGGACAATGCTCAGTGCTGATAATCGCGGCCGATGGCTATAGCGCAGGTGCTGATTAGAAAGTAATTGATTGAGCTGGATAGAAGAGCATATTGAGCACAAACAGAATCATCCAGAAGCCGATCTCCAGGGTTTCAGTAATAGGCTGGATACGTTTCAAAGCCCCGTACACATGCACCACAAACATCAATGAGAAAACTACGAACAGCATATCGAACGCATAACTAAAGCTGGTGCCCGTAGTTGCCGAGCGCAACATCGCCACTTCCACCACCAGGATAAACGCCCCCAGGCAGCGCCCAAAATAAATGGCCAGATGCTGATGCTCGGGAATCGTCCAGCGCATCGCCCGGGCCCAGGCAATCGGCGCGATAAAGATCGGCAAGGCAAAAAACAGGGTGGTGAAGAGCATCAGCGTGGTGATGTAATACTGGCTGTAGTGCGCATAGTAACCGAGCATCAGGCGATTCCTTATCCTTGAGAATAACCCCTTTGGGGTAGAGCCCAAGAATTACAGCCAGCAATACCGGTGTCCAATGTAAGCAGGTCGCGCAACACCAAAGAGAATGGACTTGGGTAAAGGGGATTACTACCTAAGATGCACTGTGTAATCCCCTACGCTGCCAAGGCGCCCCGGACGACAACAAAGTGTATAGCCTGCATCGCGGCGATATATGAGCCAGCTTGCGGGCAATAGCGATCTGAAGATCGTCATGGTCTGCAAGCCGACTACAAGGCGGGGGTTACCAGAAGCGCTGTTGGGTCAGGCGGCTCCACCAGGTCAGCAGTACCCGGTCTACCGAGCCGCTGGCCGCCAGGCCCACCCGCTCTTGCAGGCTTTTGCGCTCGGCATAGTGCAGGTGGAACAGTTCGGCGGTCTTGGCCCTGGTGGCCAGGTATTCGTCACTGGTCTGCAAGGCGTCCACCAGTTGCTTGTCCAGCGCCGCGACGCCCAGCCAGACTTCGCCGGTAGCCACTTCGTCAATGGCCAGTTGCGGGCGGTAGCGCGACACGAAGTTCTTGAACAGTTGATGGGTGATGTCCAGGTCTTCCTGGAACTTCTCCCGGCCCTTCTCGGTGTTTTCGCCAAACACCGTCAGGGTGCGCTTGTACTCGCCAGCAGTGAGTACTTCAAAGTCGATATCGTGCTTTTTCAGCAGGCGGTTGACGTTGGGCAACTGGGCCACCACGCCAATCGAGCCGAGGATGGCAAACGGCGCGCTGATGATCTTCTCGCCGATGCACGCCATCATGTAGCCGCCGCTGGCCGCGACCTTGTCGATGCACACCGTCAAGGGCACGCCCGCCTCGCGGATCCGCGCCAATTGCGAGGACGCCAGGCCATAGCTGTGGACCATGCCACCGCCGCTTTCCAGGCGCAGCACCACTTCGTCCTTGGGTGTGGCCAGGCTCAGCAACGCGGTGATTTCATGGCGCAGGCTCTCGGTGGCTGAGGCCTTGATGTCCCCGTCAAAATCCAGGACAAACACCCGTGGTTTGGCCTCGGGGGTTTTCTTCTGTTTTTTCTCGGCCTTGCCCTGGGACTTGCGCAGGGCCTTGAGCTGATCCTTGTCGAGCAAGGTCTGCTCCAGGCGCTCGCGCAGGCCTTTGTAGAAATCATTGAGTTTGCTGACCTGCAACTGCCCGGCATTCTTGCGCCGGCCCTTGCTGCGCAACGCCGCAAAACTGATCAGCACCACCAGAATGGCGACGACCAACGTAACGGTTTTAGCCAGAAAACTTGCATACTCAGCCAAAAACTCCATGGGACTCCTTACAGAAACGGTGCGCCAGGCGCGGATTGCCCCAGCATACCGATGGGACTGCCGGTGAGCCAGAGCTGAAACCCCTTGAAGCGGGCCTCTAACGAGCTTTTAAAACAAGCGTATGTTTTTTCATTGACAGCTTCCCGGCATCCTCATAACCTCGCCAGACTTTCAACGTACCGGGTGAACGGACGTGGGCAGCATCTATTTGATTCGACATGGCCAGGCCTCCTTCGGTGCAGACGACTATGACGTCCTGTCGCCCGTCGGTGTGCAGCAGGCCCAGGTACTGGGCAGCCACCTGGCGGACCTGGGCCTGACGTTCGACCGCTGCGTATCGGGCGACCTGCGCCGCCAGCAGCACACGGCCAACGCCGCGTTCGAAGCCATCGGCGCCCAAGGCTTGCCGGTGCCGCCCCTGGAAATCGACAGCGCCTTCAACGAATTCGACGCCGACGCGATCATCCGCGCCCTGCTCCCAGACCTGCTCGACAGCGAGCCCGAAGCCCTGGAAATCCTGCGCAACGCCCCACACAACCGTGGCGAGTTCCAGCGCATCTTCGCCCTGATCATCGAGCGCTGGCTGAGCGGTACCTATGACACGCCCGGCCTGGAAAGCTGGCTGGGCTTTGTCGAGCGCGTCCAGGGTGGCCTGCAGCGCCTGCTCGAGACTGCCGACAATTCCCACAAGATTGCGGTATTTACCTCTGGCGGCACCATCACCGCCCTGCTCCACCTGATTACCCGCATACCTGCCACCCAGGCTTTCGAGCTGAACTGGCAGATTGTCAACACTTCGCTCAACCACTTGAAGTTCCGTGGTCGCGAAGTGGCACTGGCTTCCTTCAACAGCCATACCCACTTGCAACTGTTGAAGGCGCCGCAGCTCATCACTTTCCGATGACTGCGGCCAACCGTGACCCCAAGGTCACTGGCACCACCCATAAAAGGATCGAACCATGACTGACGTAGCTAAAGCCGTAGAAGCAATGAAAGCCAAATTCAACCCAAGCGCTGCTGCCGGCGTGGACCTGGTGTTCGGTTTCCGTATCGACGACACCCAGAACTTCTCGCTGATCGTCAAGGACAGCACTTGCGAATTGCAAGAAGGCGAGAACCCTGACGCCCAGGTGACTCTGGTGATGGATGCTGAAACCATGAAAGGTATCGTCAGCGGCGAAACCGATGGCATGCAGGCCTTCATGGGCGGCAAGCTGCGCGCCGAAGGCGACATGATGCTGGCAATGAAGCTGAGCGAATTGTTCCCAGGCTGATCCAGGGCAACCTGGGTTGACCAATCCCGCCTACCCAGGCGGGATTTTTGTTTATGCCTGTGGCGCTCATTCATTTGCAGAATGAAGTCCAGAGGAATCTTCGTTTGCACCCAAGGGCACCGCCCAACAAAATCTGGCTCACGGCCCATACCACCGTTATCGCAGCCAGGAATTTTTCTATGCCTACCCCTCGCCATATCAGCCCCGACGACATCCGCAAAGACTTCTCCAGGGCCATGTCCGACATGTACCGCGAGGAAGTACCGCTGTATGGCGCGCTGCTGGAGTTGGTGGCCCAGACCAATGCCCGGGTACTGGCCAGCGATACCGACCTCGCGCAGCAACTGCAGCGCACCGGTGAAATCCAACGCCTGGACATGGAGCGCCACGGTGCCATCCGCCTGGGCAGCGCCTATGAGCTGGCAACCATCCGCCGCCTGTTTGCGGTGATGGGCATGCAACCGGTGGGCTACTACGACCTCACCCCGGCCGGCGTACCGGTGCATTCCACCGCCTTTCGCGCGGTGCATGAAAGCGCCTTGCAGGCCAGCCCGTTCCGGGTCTTTACCTCGCTGCTGCGCCTGGAACTGATCGAAAACCTTGAACTGCGAGCCTTTGCCGAAGCCGCCCTGGCCAAGCGCTCGATCTTCACCCCACGAGCCCTGGCGCTCATAGAGCAAGCTGAAACCGACGGCGGCCTGAATGCCAGCGATGCCCAGGCCTTTGTCCAACAAGCCCTGGAAACCTTTCGCTGGCACCACACCGCCACGGTCAGCGCAGCCCAGTACCAGCAACTCAGCGACCAGCACCGGCTGATTGCCGATGTGGTGGCCTTCAAGGGCCCGCACATCAATCACCTGACCCCACGAACCCTGGACATCGACCGCGTACAAGCCGACATGCCCGGCAAAGGCATCACCCCCAAAGCCGTGATCGAAGGCCCGCCCCGCCGCCAATGCCCGATCCTGCTACGCCAGACCAGCTTCAAGGCCCTCGACGAAGCCATTGCCTTTACCGATGCCAAGGGCAGCCACAGCGCACGCTTTGGCGAAATCGAACAACGTGGCGTGGCCCTGACGCCCAAGGGCCGGGCGCTCTATGACCAACTGCTCAACGCCGCGCGGGACGAACTGGGTGCCTTTCCCAATGAAGCCAACGCCCAGCGCTATACCGAACTGATGGCACAGCACTTCCAGGCCTTCCCGGATAACCATCGGGCCATGCGCGAGCAAGGGTTGGCGTTCTTTCGCTACTTCGTGACCGACACGGGCCGCGCAGCCGACAAGAGCCCGCAACCCAATCTGGACGCACTGCTTGCGGCCGGCTGCGTGGCAATCGAACCATTGGTGTACGAGGATTTTCTGCCGGTCAGCGCGGCGGGGATTTTCCAGTCGAACCTGGGCGATGCGGCGCAGAGTCACTACACGGCCAACGCCAACCAGGCCGAATTTGAACAGGCCCTGGGCCGCCGGACCCTTGATGAATTGCAACTGTATGCAGACACCCAGCAGCGCTCGATCGACGCTTGCCTACAGGCGCTGCGCACCTAGAAAAGAGAGTTCGCCCGACACCACAGCGCATTCCATGCGCAGTCAACGTGCCCCAGGGTCGGGCGAACGGTTGGGATAATAGGCAGTGGAGGGGCTGCTGTCCTTCGGTCAATTCTGAACAAATATGGACACCCCCGCTCCCAACGTTGGCTAGTGCCCCTTGGTCTGTTCCAGTTGTTCGACGATTTTATCTTTGATCAACAGGCGTTTCTTTTTCAGGTTCTCTACATCATCGTCATTGGCACTTGCGGATTCTGCTTCCAGCACCTCCTTGTCGGCGACGTCATACTGGGTGAGCAATACATCTAACCGATGGTGGCTTGCCCGACGCTGCTGAACGTCTTCCTTGCTCAACCCCAAATCCTGATAAAGATCATGTTTCACTGGCATGAAGTACCTCCGCAAGTTAATCAATGACTGGTACACCTTGAAGCTAGCCCATCCATGGGCCTCTTGTCATGCCCAAGGTCAATTCCCCTGGCCCAGTTCCCGTGCGAGGAACGGGGCGGTGCGGCTGGTTTTGTTCTGGGCGAGGTGTTGGGGCGTGCCGCTGGCGACGACTTTACCGCCACGGTCGCCGGCGCCTGGGCCGATGTCGATGACCCAGTCGCTCTGGGCCACCACGCGCATTTCGTGTTCGACCACGATCACCGTGTGACCGGCGTCCACCAGGTGGTTGAGTTGCAGTAGCAGGCGGTCGACGTCACGAGGGTGCAGGCCGGTGGTCGGCTCGTCGAGCACATACAAGGTCGCGCCCCGCGCGGTGCGTTGCAGTTCGGTGGCCAGCTTGATCCGCTGGGCCTCGCCGCCGGACAGTTCGGTGGCCGGCTGGCCCAGGCGCAGGTAACCCAGGCCGATGTCGCGCAGGACTAGCAACGCACGCAGTACGCCCGGTTGTTCGGCGAAAACGTCCACCGCCTGCTCGACGGTCAAGCCCAGCACCTGGGCGATGTTCAGGCCCTGCCAGGTAATCGCCAGGGTCTGGGGGTTGTAGCGCGCGCCGTGGCAGATGGGGCATGGTGCGTAGACGCTGGGCATAAACAGCAATTCGACGCTGACAAAACCCTCGCCCTCGCAGTTCGGGCAGCGGCCCTTGGCGACGTTGAAGGAGAACTGCCCGGCATCGTAGTGGTGTTTTTTCGCCGCCGGGGTGGCGGCGAATAGCTTGCGCACGTTATCGAACAGGCCGGTATAGGTCGCAAGGTTGGAGCGCGGGGTGCGGCCGATCGGCTTCTGGTCCACCTGCACCAGGCGGCGGATCTGCTCCAGGCCCGCGCGGATGCGCCCGCCGCTGGTTTGCGGTGCGTCTTCCAGGTCGGGCTCGTCGTCGCTGACCACCACCCGCCCCAGGCCCTCCCCCACCAGGTCCAACAGGGCCTGGCTGACCAGGCTGGATTTACCCGAGCCGGAAATCCCCGTCACCGCGGTAAAACAGCCCAGGGGGAAGTCCACGCTCACCCCGTCGAGATTATTGCGGCTGACCCCTTCCAGGCTGAGCCAGCCACTCGGCGCACGGTGCGAGGTGTTCAACGGGCGCGGCTCGGCAAACAGGTACTCGCGGGTCTGTGACGCTTCAATCTGTGCCAGGCCCGCCGGTGGGCCGCTGTACAGCACCTGGCCGCCTTGCTCGCCGGCTGCCGGGCCGACATCGATCAGCCAGTCGGCGCGGCGCATGGTTTCCAGGTCGTGCTCCACCACAAACAGCGAGTTGCCGGCGGCTTTCAGGCGTTCCAAGGCAGTGAACAGGGCCTCGCCATCGGCCGGGTGCAAGCCCGCCGACGGTTCATCCAGCACGTAGATCACGCCGAACAACTGCGAGCCCAATTGCGTCGCCAGGCGCAGGCGCTGCAACTCGCCAGAGGACAGGGTCGGCGTGCTGCGCTCCAGCGACAGATAGCCCAGGCCCAGGTCGGTCAGGGTGCTGACCCGCTCCAGCAAATCCTGGGCGATGCGTTGGGCGGCCAGGCGTTTTTCCACCGAGAGTTTTACCCGCCCCTTGCCCTCGGCCACCGGGCGTAAAAGCTGTGCCAGTTGCAACAACGACAGCTGCGACAACTCGCCAATATCCACTCCGGCGAATGTCACCGACAGCGCAGCCTTGGTCAGGCGCTTGCCCTCGCACAAGGGGCACGGGCTGCCTTGCATGAACTGCGCGACACGCTTTTTCATCAGCGCACTCTGGGTGTGGGTGAAGGTGTGCAGGATGTAGCGCCGGGCGCCGCTGAAGGTGCCCTGGTAACTGGGCTCGAGTTTGCGCTTGAGGGCGTCGCGGGTTTGCGCCGGGGTCAAGCCGGCATACACCGGCACCGTGGGCGTGTCCTCGGTGAAGAGGATCCAGTCACGCTGTTTTTTCGGCAGCTCGCGCCAGGGGACATCGACGTCATAGCCCAGGGTCACGAGGATGTCCCGCAGGTTTTGTCCTTGCCAGGCCAGCGGCCAGGAGGCGACGGCGCGTTGGCGAATGGTCAGCGAGGGATCGGGCACCATCAGCGCCTCGGTTACCTCATACACGCGGCCCAGGCCGTGGCACTGCGGGCAGGCGCCCTGGGGCAGGTTGGGCGAGAAGTCTTCGGCGTACAGCATCGGCTGCCCCGGCGGGTAGCTGCCAGCGCGGGAATAGAGCATGCGGATCAGGCTGGACAAGGTAGTCACGCTGCCCACCGATGAGCGCGTGCTCGGCGTGCCCCGCTGCTGTTGCAAGGCCACGGCGGGCGGCAGGCCTTCGATCGAGTCCACATCCGGCACGCCCACCTGGTCGATCAGGCGCCGGGCATAGGGCGCCACCGACTCGAAGTAACGCCGCTGCGCCTCGGCGTACAACGTGGAAAACGCCAGGGACGACTTGCCCGACCCCGAAACCCCGGTGAACACCACCAGGGCATCCCGTGGGATGTCCACATCGACATTGCGCAGGTTGTGTTCCCGGGCGCCCCGCACCCGGACAAAACCGGGGCGCGCGGCAGGCAGATCGGTGGCAGGCGGCAAGTGGCGCTGTGAAGTCATGGTCAACCTTATAGGAGGCGGCAAGTCCAGTGGTGGATCCGGCACCCTGGCAAACGTTCAATCGCAGTGGTTTATCCGCGCGGTCAGCACCGAGCGTACCTGTTGCGTCAGCTCTTCGGGGCTGTAGGGTTTGCCCAGCAGATGTATTTCGCTGCCCAGCAAGTGGTCGCTGGAAAGAATGTCACGGGTATGCCCGGAGGTGAACAGTACCGCAACCGGCGGCTGTTGCGCCTTGGCCCACTCGGCCAGGTCGGTGCTCTTGATTCGCCCCGGCATCACCACATCTGTGAAGATCAGGTCCGGCCGCAAGCCGGTGCGCAGCATCAGCATCGCATCATCGCCATCCTCGGCGGTGAGCACTGTGTAGCCGGACTGTTGCAGCAACTCCACGGCCGCGCCGCGTACACCTTCGTTGTCCTCCACCACCAGGATGGTTTCCCGGCCGCCTTCTTGCAGTGCCACGGCGGCAGGTGCCTCCTGGCTTTCCGGCTCAAGGCTGTGGGGAAAGTACATCTGCACCACGGTGCCCTGCCCTGGCTCGCTGCTGATCTGCACGTGCCCGCCGCTTTGCTTGACGAAACCAAACACCATGCTCAAGCCCAGGCCGGTGCCGTGACCGTCCGGCTTGGTGGTAAAGAATGGCTCGAAGACCCGCCGCAGCACCGCCGGCGGCATGCCCGCCCCGGTGTCACTGACCGACAGGCGCACATATTCACCGGGGGCAATCCCGTTGCGGCTGCCATCCTCGGGTGACAGGGTGATGTTTTCACCGGTGATGCGGATCACCCCCTCGCCCTTCATGGCATCCCGGGCATTGATCGCAAGGTTGAGCACGGCGTTTTCCAACTGATTGCGATCGACATGGATGCACCATGGATCTTGCGGTAATTGCACATCGATCTGGATGGTTTCCCCCAAGGCCCGCTGCAGCAATTCACCCAGGCCTTCATAAATGCGCCGGGGGTTGAACACCGCCGGTGACAGGGGCTGGCGCCGGGCAAAGGCCAACAGTTGCGAGGACAGCTTGGCGCCGCGCTCGACAGCCGCCAGGGCGGCACCGACGCGCCGTTGTACCTGGGGATTGTCCCGTTCATGGCGGGCCAGCAAGTGCAGGTTGCCGGCAATCACCTGCAGCAGATTATTGAAGTCATGGGCCACGCCCCCGGTCAGCCCGCCAATGGCCTCGAGCTTTTGCGACTGGCGCAACTGGTCCTCGGCGGCCGAGCGCGCCTGGACTTCGGCAGCGACGCGCTGCTCCAGGTTATGGGTGAGTTTGAGCAGGGATTCTTCGGCAATCTTGCGCACATGGATATCAATGATCACCCCCGGAAAACGCAGCGGCCGCCCGCCCGCATCCAACTCGCAACGCCCACTGGCCAGTACCCACAGATAGCTGGCGTCAGGGCGCCGCACGCGAAACTCGACGTTATACGACCCACCGGTTTCCAGGGTGCGGGCAATCAGGCGGTTGACCCGCGCCAGGTCATCGGGGTGGATGATCTGGGTGGCAACGGCAATGGACAGGCCCTGCTCCACGTCATCCATAGACAGGCCCAGGGTGCGGGCAAAACGCTCGTCGCCCGACAGCCGATCCGGCAGCACATCCCAGACAAAGGAGCCCAGCAGCGCCCCGGCATTGAGCGCCAGTTGCAAGCGCTCGTCCGCCACGCGGTAAGCGCCCTCGGCTTCCTGGCGCAAACGCTCGGACAGCACATGCGCGGTGGTTTCCACGACAATCGCCAGCACCCCGGCCGGCTGCTGGTCGTCACCGGCCACCGGGCTGTAATAGAGGTCGAGCCACAAGTCTTCGGGGCTGCCATTGCGCAGCAGCATCAAGGCCTTGTTGCGATAGGACAAGGTGCCGCCAGCCAGGCAGGTGTCCATGACATGCCGGTTGAAGTCGGCCACTTCCGGCCAGCCTTGCTCCACCGGCACGCCCAGCAGAAACGGGTGGCGCCCGCCGGCGAACACTGAGTAACTGTCGTTGTAGATCATGTGCCCGGCGCGCCCCCAGAGCATCACCATCGGCACCGGCGAAGCCAGGAGCATCTGCACGGCGCAGGTCAGGCTGGTGGACCAACTGTCAATCGAGCCCAGGTCCGTGGTCGACCAGTCAAAGGCACGAATCCTTTGGGCCATTTCACCGCCCCAGCCGTCACAACCATGGGTATTGGATAAAAATTGCATGGATCAACTCGGTGCAGAGAGAGGGCAGTCGCCAATGTTGGAGCATAGCCGGACGCGATGGTTTCACTGCATCTGCGAACCATTGCAGGAGCAAGCTTGCCGGCGATGGTCGTTAACCATGGCGTGGGCCCTAGGTGTTCTTGCTGGCAAGCCTGCACCCACAGAGGATAGCGCTCCGCGCGCAGGCTCTGCCCGTTACACCACGATGGCCGCAGGAAGGTTGCCCCCCTCAGCGGAAATCCCGGCTACGCACGCTGATCCCCGCCAACAGCGGCGTCAGGTCGCTCAAGCGGCCAGCGATCAAATGGCGCACTTCGCCTACCGCTTCCCAGCGCCCATCCACCTTGAGCAGCCGTGAGCCCACCAGCACCTGGCGCTGACGCTCGGCCAGGTCGCGCCAGACCACCACGTTGATGTTGCCAAACTCATCTTCCAGGGTCACGAAGGTCACGCCGCTGGCGGTGCCCGGTCGCTGGCGCCCGGTGACCAGGCCGGCAACGCTGACATTGCGCCCATGCTCCACCGCCTGTAGCTCCTGGGAACTGCGACAGCGCCGTGCGCGCAGTTGATCACGCAGCAGCGCCAAGGGATGGGGCCCCAGGGTGGTGCCCACGCTGGCATAGTCGGCGTACAGGTCTTCGCCGACGCTGGGGGCCGGCAGTTGCACCGCCTCTTCCTGCGGGCTCGACACCCCGGCAAACAAGCCCAGCTGTTTTTCCACCCCGGCCACGTCCCAGCGCGCCCGATGCCGGTGCCCGGCCAACTGGCGCAAGGCCCCGGCATCTGCCAGTAGTTCCTGGGCCCGGCTGTCCAGTTGGGCGCGTTCACCCAGGTCGGCGATAGTCGCAAACCTGGCGCCCTGGCGAGCTTTTTCGATACGCCGGCCCTCTTCTTCGCGAAAGCCGCTGATCATGCGCAACCCCATGCGAATCGCCGGTTGCTGGCCGTCGATGGGTTCCAGGCTGCAATCCCAGTCACTGGCGGTCACGTCCACCGGGCGAATCTGCAATTGATGGCGGCGTGCGTCCTGCAGGATCTGGTCCGGGCTATAGAAACCCATGGGCCAGCTGTTGATCAGGGCACAGGCGAATGCCGCCGGTTCATGGCATTTGAGCCAGCAACTGGCATAGGTCAGCAAGGCGAAACTGGCCGCGTGGGACTCCGGAAAACCGTAGCTGCCAAAACCCTTGATCTGCTCGAACACCTGGGCGGCGAAGGCCTCGCTGTAGCCGTTTTTGAGCATGCCGGTGCGCAGCCGCTGGCGATGGGGCTCCAGGCCGCCATGGCGCTTCCAGGCCGCCATCGAGCGGCGCAACTGGTCTGCTTCGCCAGGGGTGTAGTGCGCCGCGACAATGGCGATCTGCATCACTTGCTCCTGGAACAGCGGGATACCCAGGGTGCGCTTGAGTACCGCCTCCAGCTCGGGCGACGGATAGGTCGTAGGCTCTTCCTTGTTCCGCCGCCGCAGATATGGATGCACCATGCCGCCCTGGATCGGCCCGGGGCGTACGATGGCCACCTCGATCACCAGGTCATAGAACGTCTTGGGCCTGAGCCGGGGCAGCATGGACATCTGCGCCCGCGATTCGATCTGGAACACGCCTATCGTGTCGGCGCGGCTGATCATTGCGTAGGTTGCCGCATCGTCCGGGGGCACTGTCGCCAGCGTCAGGTCGCGATGGCGATGGCGGCGCAGCAGGTCGAAGCAGCGGCGGATCGCGCTGAGCATGCCCAGGGCGAGGATATCCACCTTGAGTAGGCCCACCGCGTCCAGGTCGTCCTTGTCCCACTGGATGATGGTGCGCTCGGCCATGGCGGCGTTTTCCACCGGCACCAACGTGTCCAGCGGCTGCTCGGAAATCACGAAGCCGCCGGGGTGCTGGGACAGATGGCGCGGAAAGCCGATCAGTTGTTGGGTCAGCCCCAGCACCCGCCGCAATACCGGGCTGTCCGGGTCGAAACCACCCTCGCGCAAGCGTTCCAGGGGCGGCGCCTCATCGCTCCAGCGCCCACAGCAATCGGCCAGCGCGTTGACCTGATCCGGTGGCAGGCCCAGGGCCTTGGCCACATCCCGCACTGCGCCGGCACCGTGGTAGCTGCTGACCACCGCGGTCAAGGCCGCGCGACGCCGGCCATAGCGCTGGAACACGTATTGCAGCACCTCTTCGCGGCGTTCGTGCTCGAAGTCCACGTCGATGTCCGGTGGCTCGTTGCGTTCGCGGGACAGGAAGCGTTCGAACAGCATGTTCATCCGCCCCGGGTCGATCTCGGTGATGCCCAGGGCAAAGCACACTGCCGAGTTGGCCGCCGAGCCACGGCCCTGGCAGAGGATCGAACGGCTGCGGGCGAAGCGCACGATGTCGTGCACCGTCAAAAAGTAGCTTTCGTAGCCCAGTTCGCTGATCAACTGCAGTTCATTATCGATCTGCTCCAGGGTCTTGGCTGGCGCGCCCTCGGGCCAGCGATGGGCGATGCCCTCTTCGGTCAAGGCACGCAGCCAGGATTGTGGGCTCTGCCCTTGCGGCACCAACTCCCTGGGGTATTGATAGCGCAACTGGCTCAGGTCGAAAGTGCAACGGCTAGCAATGTGCAGCGACTCCGCGAGCAAGTGCGCCGGGTACAGCGCGCGCAGGGCCTCCAGGCTGCGCAGGTGCCGCTCGCCATTGGGGTGCAGGCGCTGGCCGGCCTGCGCCACCGGCAGGTGGTGGCGGATGGCGGTCATGGTGTCTTGCAAGGCGCGCCGGCTGCGCACATGCATATGCACATCGCCACAGGCCACGGCCGGCAGGTGCAGGCTGGCGGCCAGTTGCAGGCGCTGCGCCAGGCGGCGGGCATCGTCCTGGGCGCAATGCAGCTCTACCGCCAGCCATAGCCGCCCGCTGAAGGTCTCGCACAGCCACTGGCCGTCGGCAGGCGTATCGCCCTCCTCGGCCAGCCACAGCACCAGCAACCCCGGCAGCGGGTCGGCAAAGTCTTCGCGCAACAGGCGGTACTGGCCTTTTTCGGCACGCCGCCGGGCCAGGGTGATCAACCGGCACAGGTGCTGATAGCCCTGCAGGTTCTCCACCAGCAACACCAGTTTCGGGCCGTTTTCCAGGCGCACCTCACTGCCGACGATCAACCCCAGCCCGACCTCCTTGGCCGCCTGCCAGGCGCGCACGATACCGGCCAGGGTGCATTCGTCGGTGATTGCCAAGGCCTGATACCCCTGCTGTTTGGCGCGCTCGAACAACTCGCGGGCACTGGACGCGCCACGCTGGAAGCTGAAGTTGGACAGGCAATGCAGTTCGGCGTAGCCCTCCATCATGCAAACCAGCCTTGCAGCCACAACCCGGCGCTGTCGCCCACGGTGCGATAGGCCCAGCCTTGCTGCCCGGCGCGAGTGCGCACCAGGTAGTAATCGCGGCGGATATCGGCGCCATCCCACCAACCGGATTCGATACGCTCCGGGCCCAGCAGGATCTGGATGCCCTGCTCGGCCAGCAAGGTCGGTTCGTTGAGCAGCCAGCCAGGGCGTTGCACCGGGCTCAAGGCTGGGCAGGCGCGGCTGTCGGCGCCCGGCAGCCAGGCACACTCGGGGCGGTGGTCAGCATTAAAGCGCAGGCCCTGCACCGCCTCATCCCCCAGGCGCGCCCGCAGACGTTCGCGCAATTGCACCCACGGCAGGGTTTGCTGCGGGCGCTCATCGAACAGGTCCTGGCGCTGTGGCACAAACACCGGCAGGTCCTCGGCCAGCAGGCGCAGGCCACGCACCGGTGCGGCCACTTGCACCTGCTCCAGGCGGCCACGGGCCAGTTCAAACAGCATCGAGGGTTCGCGCTCAGCACTCAGCAGGCCCACCGTGATCACGCTGTCTGGCGCCTCGGCATGCTCCAGGTGCAGGGCAAAACGCTGCACGCCACTGTCGCGGCCACAGAGAAACGCGGCGAGGTCGCCAGTCAGGCGCCGCAAGGGAAACAGCAACGCCTGGTGGGACTGCACATCGAAATTCAATTCGATGCGCAGGTCAAACCGATCCGGCGGCTGATAAAAATCCAGGCCCAGCGGCCGCAGCCCGGTCAAGGCATCCAGGTGCTTGAGCAACCCGGCGTCGAAGCGCCTGGCCAAGGTATGCCGGGGCAACGCCTGGACCTGGGCCAGGGTCCGCAGGCCCATGCGCGACAAGGCTGTGGCGGCTTGCGGGTCGATGCCGACGCGATCGATCGGCATCGGCCCAAGGGCTTGCTGGAGCGCCTCGGCATCGGCCACCGCCAGGCCATCGTAGGCATTGGCCAACACCCGCGCGGCGGCCGGGTTGGGGGCGGCGACGATACGGTGGCGAAAGCCCAGGTCGCTCAGTTCCTCGCGCAAGCGTGCTTCCAGCAGCGGCCACGGCCCGAACAGGCCCAGGCTCGATTCGATTTCAAACAACAAGGCCCGTGGATAGAACACGCTGACCTGGGAACTGAAACGGTAGGCCCAGGCCGCGAGCAGTTGTTGGCAGCGCTCGATATCCACCGGGTCGTATTCGACGCAGGCAAAGGCCTTGGTCAGGGCATGGGCCGCCGTCAGGGATAGGCCGGGGCGCAGGCCCAAGGCACGCGCGGCGCCATTGACGGTTTGCAGCACCCGGCGTTGCGGCGGGCCGGCCAACAACGCCAAGGGTTGCTCGGGCTCGGGACGTCGACGCAAGACCCCGTCCAACGCCAATTGCGGGAAGACAATACACACCCAGCGCATATCAACCTCAGTGCCCGCTGGCCAGGGCAATGGGTGCGGGATGGGCCAGGCCACCGCGGCACTTGAGCACCCGCACCTGGCTCGGCTCGACGGCCAGGCGCAGGGCGGCCGGTGACGGGTTGATCGCCTCGCCCATGGCCCGCCAGGCAAACGCCAGGGTCTGGCCGGTCTCGGCGGCCACCTGCAAGCGGCGCAAGGCCCGGTCATCGGCCTTGCGTGGCCAGCACAGCACCGCGCCGCAACTGCCGGAGCGCAGGCACTGCTCGGCCGCCCACAAGGCATCGCGCTCATCGGCCTGGATCACCGAGAGCTGGCGCAGGTCCACCCCGGCGTTCTGCCAGGCGTGGGGGTATGGGGTATACGGCGGCGCCACCAGCACAATGCGCTCGCCGGCCGCCGACAGCCGCGCCAGGGTCGGCCAGACCAGTTGCAACTCGCCCACGCCCTGCTGGGCCACGAGGATTTCACTCAAGGCCGCCGCCGGCCAGCCACCGCTGGGCAACACCGCATCCAGGGCCACCAGCCCGGTGGGATACACACTGGCCGGCGGCGCGGCCGGCCGCCCCTTCCACACCCGCCCGCCATTGAACAGCGAGTCCAGTGCAACCACGGCGCCCATCACCCTTGCCTCACCAGGCCACAGAACACGCCTTCGATGGCCAGGTCCTGGTCGGCACGGACCACGATAGGTTGATAGGCCGGGTTGCGCGGCAACAGGCGCACGCTGTGGCCCATCCGCTCGAAGCGCTTGATGGTGACCTCGCCGTCCAGGCGCGCGACCACGATCTGCCCGTTCAGCGCCTCGGCACTGCGGCGCACGCCCACCAGGTCGCCATCGAGGATGCCGTCTTCGATCATCGAGTCACCCTGGACCCGCAGCAGATAATCCGGGACCCGGGCAAAGGTCGCCGGGTCCAGCATCAGCCGCGCATGCACTTCGGCGTCGGCGCCGATGGGCAGGCCGGCGGCCACGCGGCCCAGCACCGGGACCTCCAGCCATTGCGGGCGTGCCGGTTGATTGAGCAGGCGAATACCCCGGGCCTGGTTCGGGTTGACCTCGATAAACCCGGCCTCGGTCAGCGCCAGCACGTGTTTGCGCGCCACACTGCGCGAAGCAAAACCGAAGGCCTCGGCGATCTCGGCGAGGCTGGGGGACTGACCTTGCTGCGCGATACGTTCGCGGATGAAGTTCAGGATGGCGGAGCGGCGGGGAGTGAGAGTCGTCATGGAGTACATTTGTACTCCTGTGGGAAATTTCTGACAATAGCCGCCAGTCAGACAAACACCTTGGCGGCTCCGACAAGGGTGGGCGGGGTCAGGGCTTGCGCTGCAACACCCGATCCATGATGCGGTCGGTCTTCAAGGCCTCGATCGCCAGTGCCGGGTGTACGCTCTCGCCACGGATATGCGCGTTCATGCCCAGCACGTGATGCCACTGGATATGGGGGTGATGGGCAATATGCAGGGTCTGGCTGACCTCGGCCTCAAGGTGCAACGGCTGCTCGTCGAACACTGCAAAGCTGATCCGCCCTGTGCTACCGATCAACTCGACCCGGTCTTCACGCCGGTCCGCCACAAAGTTCCAGCAGCCCATCCCCAGCGCGCCCGAGCTGAAGCTCCAGCAGGCGGTGACCGCATCTTCCGCCGCATAGCGCCCGGCCTGGCGCGCGGTATACCCCGTGACCTCGACGATATCCCCCGCCAGGTACTGGAACAGGTCGAAACCATGGCTGGCGAGGTCGGCAAAATAACCACCGCCGGCAATCGCCGGGTCGGTGCGCCAGTTGCTGGCGTTGGTGTCCGTGGGCGATGGCGGCTTGCACAACGTCCAGCTCAGGTGCCGCAACTCACCGATGCGCCCTTCTTGCAGCCAGGCACGGACCTGCTGGAAGCGCGGCAGGGAACGGCGGTAATAGGAAACAAACAGATGCAGCCCGGCCCGCTCGAAGGTGCGCTGCATCAACGCGCTCTGCTCGGCATTCAGCGACATCGGTTTTTCTACACAGCAATGCTTGCCCGCCGCCGCCACCAACAGGCTGTACTCCAGGTGGCTGTCGGGTGGCGTGGCGATGTACACCGCATCCACTTCGGGATCATCGATCAGCGCCTGGGCATCCGTGTAAAAGCGGGCAATCCCGTGGCGTGCCGCATAATCGCGCACCGCTTCCTCGCGACGCCCCATCACGGCCACCAGGGCCGAGCCTGGCGCTTTGTAGAAAGCGGGTCCACTCTTGAGTTCAGTAACACTGCCACAACCGATCATGCCCCAGCGGATGGTGCTCATCAGACTTTCCTTCAGCGGTATTTTTTCAGTCGGGCAGTATCGGCGTTTTCCTGCGTGGTCTCCAGCCTCCCCCTATAAAGACCTAGCATGACAATTGCATTACACTTTTATGACAATCATCCAGCTGCGGGGGCACAGACGATGAAAATACGCGCAACGGTGATTTGCGAACACGAGGGGCACATTCTGTTCGTGCGCAAGGCCAGGTCGAAATGGGCATTGCCCGGGGGCAAGGTCGAGCGCGATGAGCGCCCGGTCGGCGCGGCCGAGCGGGAGTTGCAGGAGGAAACCGGGCTGAACGTGGATGGGTTGCTGTATCTACAGGAATTGAAAGCCAGTGACACGCTGCATCACGTGTTTGAAGCCTCGGTGGTGAACATCGACCAGGCCCGGCCCTGCAATGAAATCATCGATTGCCAGTGGCATGCCTACAGTGCGTTGGAGCAACTGGACGCCACCGACGCCACCAAGCGCATTGTGCGCTCGTTTCTGCGCCGGCTCTGACGCCTAGCCGAATGCCGCAAACCCACGGCGCCCGGCCTTGAGCTCGGTGCGCAGCTCGCCGATCAGGTTGGAGATGGCACGGATGCTATCCAGGCCCTGGGGCGACACGCCGGTCAACAGCAGGTCGACGCGACCGGACTCCGGTTCAAAGACACGGATGGTCAAGAAACCCTGGGGGTTGACGCTACAGTCGCACGCCAGCGGGACGAAACCGGACGCCATGATGCGGCTCAACTCAACGATCGGAATCATCCTGGGCACCCTTGCTCGCACATGACGCGATGGACGTGATCCATGCAGGGTAGATCAGGTTGTGCAACGCGTGTAGGCAATCCTACGAAAGTGTTAGCTACCCCACACTTTTCCCCGAAAGCGCCGGCGCAATGACGCCAGAAAAACCACGGACACTTATCTGCCAAGCAGGTATGAAGGTCAAATCCCGGGCAAAAAAAATCCCAAGTAGCTGATGGAAACTTGGGATTTAAAAATGCATAAACCGTGGGAGGTGAACGCCCGGTCATAATAACCACCGAGACAACCTGTAACAAGTTTATTATTAGCCTTTCGTCGGATTGAAACAGCGCTAAGTCATTCAATAACCACACATTTTTCATGGTTCGCGATATCTTTAGTGCCACTTTTTGGTGCAACTTCCAAACTTGCCGGGTTAAAACCCTAATAACTATCAGGTTAATAAACCAGTCTGCAGCGTGTCTATCTACGCGCCAGTTTGTAGCGCACGCACTCTTCATAAAAACTCGAACGCACCGCCGTCGGCTTGAGCCGCGAGGGGCTGTCATAAGTCTGCTCGGTGATGCCCATGGCCATCATGCGCATCCACGACTTGTCGAACTTGTACCGCTGAATCTTCTGCCGCGCCGCATACAACGAAACGCCAGCCAACTTCAGCTCCTGGGCCCTGGCCGCCGTACCCGCCCCCCAACTGCACATGTACCGATCCCCTTCACGCAGCGCCTTGCCCTGGGCTGCCGCCGCCCCGCTCGCCAGGGCCAAGGCAATCAGCGTGATTTTTACGTTGCGCATTGGCATCCACCTAACCAACTGAAAATAAAAGTGATTTTGGCGAAACATGCAGCAGATGGGGGCCAGCAAAATGCCTTCTTGGCGATCTCCCCTTCCCGCGCGGGTTGCCGCCCTACCAGCGGCTGACCATAATCGCGCCCCCCTACCCCCCTCACGCAAGGAAATGCCGTGAAGAAGTTTCTTATGTTGGCCCCACTGGTCTTACTGCTGCTGCAAGGTTGCGGCGTGACCATGACGCAATACGAGCCCAATTTCGACAACGTCCAGCGCCTCAAGCAGACGCCAGCGCTGCAACCCATCAGCCAGGCCAAGGTTACTGCCGCCTCGGGCCAGGGTTCGTTGATGGTCCGGGCCAATCCGATCAGCTCGCCCACCGGCAGTATCCCGGCCCATGTGCAGGCGGCGCTTACCCAGGAACTGTCCCTGGCCGGCCTGCTGAATCAAAGCGCGCCGCGGCGCCTTGACGTACTGCTGGTGAAGAACGAGCTGACAGCTGGCGTGGGTTCCGGCCACGGCACACTGGCCGCGCGCTTTACCTTGCTCAAGGATGACGCCGTGGTGTACGACGCCACCAAGGAAGTGACCAGCGTATGGTCCAGTTCATTCTTCGGCCCCATTGCGATTCCGAATGCGGCGAATGCCTATAACCCGCTGGTGCGTGACTTGCTCAAGGCCTTGTACAGCGACCCGCTGTTCATTCAGGCACTGAAGTAAAAACCCGGGTAAAAAAAAGGGAGCCGGTCAGCCGGCTCCCTTTTTTTGCGGCCAAAATCAGGCCCGCGGCACACCGGCATCCAGTGCCGAGTACTTCAGGTTATTGCTCTCGACCATCTGTTTGAGCAGCGCATTGACCTGGCGCGTGAAGGTATCGGTCACCGCTTCTTTTGGCGTGTAGGCCATCATCGGGATAAACCAGATACCCAACCAGGTGTTGATCGCATCGTGGTTGCTGCCTTTGCTCAGCGCCTGGCCCTGTGGGTCCAGGGCCTCCAGGCTCATGGTGTACTGGTCGGTACCCAGCGCCGGGATAATGGTGAAGGTGAAGCCGCTGATAAACGCCAATGCCATCTGACCGCCACCTGGCGGATGGTTGTAGACCTTCAGGCGCAGGCTGTAGTCGCCCGGCTGCTTCTGGAACTCATCCAGGGTCACGCGGCCGAACAGGCCGGAATCGGTGAGGATCTTTTGCAGTTGCGGACGCAGCATGTCCCGCGCCTGGGGGACTTCGGCAGCGGCAGCGTTGGTCGGTTCGCCCTGATAGAAATCAAAGTCGACATAGACGTTCGGCTTGTTGGCGAAGCTCGCCTTCGATGGCAGGGTGACTGGCGCGACTTCGTCCTTGGTGAAGCTGGCGCAGCCACTCACTGCCAACATCATCAGGGCCAACCCCAGCATTTTTCCAATGTGCATTACGACTTCCTTAGTTGATGGAGCGTCTCCATGGCCGGAGGTGCTGGGGGCGGATAATAGAGAGTCAACGGCCCGGGTAAAAGGCCGCTGTAGGAAAAATCTTCACTCGTTATCGGCATTTACCATTGATACGTCGCACTGGCCTGCACCGTGCGTTGCGAGCCGTACCAGCACCACGAGTACGAATAGCAGGACGCAACGTACTCTTTGTCCGCCAGGTTGGTGGCGTTCAGCGCCAGGCGCAGGTTGTCGCCCAGGGTGTTGATGTGCGGGATGTCGTAGTGCACCGACGCATCGAACAAGGTGTAGCCGGGAACCTTCAAGGTGTTGGCCGTATCGCCCCAGGACGAGCCGACATAACGCGCACCCGCGCCGACGCCGAAGCCCTTGAGGTTGCCGTCATGCAGGGTGTAGTCGGCCCACACCGAAGCGGTGTGACGCGGCACAGCGTAGGTGGTGGTGCCCTGGGTCGGCACGGCCGGGCCTACGCCGATGTCGGTGATCGGCGCGTAGCGCACGGTGCTGTTGGATTTGCTGATGCGGTTATCGAGGTAGGCATAGGCCGCCGTGATATCCAGGTTGTCGTTGAGGCTGGCCTTGCCTTCGAGTTCAAAGCCACGGGAGCGCACTTCACCGTCCTGGACCTGGCAGCGACCGTTGCCACACAGGTGGGTGGGATCCGGGTCCATGGTCGGCACGTTGTTCTGGCGCAGGTCAAAGATGGCGGCGGTGATAAAGCTGTTGCTGCCTGGCGGCTGGTACTTGATGCCGATTTCGTACTGCTTGCCTTCGGTGGGCTTGAACACCGAACCGCCGTAGCCGGTACCGGTTTGCGGCGAGAAGGATTCGGAATAGCTGGCGTAAGGCGCCAGGCCGTTATCAAAGAGGTAAACCACGCCCAGGCGGCCGGTGAAGGCTTTGCTGTCCAGGGAGGATTTGGTTTTCTTGCCGTCGGTCAAGCTCAACGAGCTGTTATCCGTGCTGGCCCAGTCATAACGACCGCCCATCAACAGTACCCATTTATCCCACTTCGCCTGCTCCTGCAGGTACACACCGGTCTGCTCGCTACGCTGGGTCGCGTCGCTGGAAAATGCCGGGGTGGTCACCGGCGCACCGTACACCGGGTCGAAAATATCCAGGTCCGGTCCCTTGCCGTAACCGGCCTTGGTATCGACGCTGGTGTTCTGGTAATCAAGCCCCATCAACAGCGTGTGCTGCACCGGGCCGGTGTCGAACTTGCCCTGCAACTGGTTATCCAGGTTGTAGGCGTCCATGTCGACATCGGTGGCGATGGTCGAGCGGTTCAAGGTGCGGTAATCGGCCTGCAGGTTGCTGCTGTAGATACTGCGGTAGATCCCTTCGCTGCGCATATAGCGGGCGTTCTGGCGCACGGTCCAGACGTCGTCGAGGTGATGCTCGAAGGCATAGCCGATGGAGTAATGCTCGCGGTCACTCTTCTCGAAGTTTTTCTCGCCATCGTAGAAATCGACATCGATCTTGCGCCCCAGCGGGCTGTGCAACACCGAGCCCCACGCCGGCATCGAGCCGTAGGAAGCCCCCTTGGGATCCTTCTGAAAATGCCCCAGCAGGGTCAGCGACGTGTCCTCGTTCGGGCGCCAGGTGAAGGCCGAGGACAGCGATTGACGACGGGTCTCGGTATGCTCCACCTGCCCGTCGGCATCGTCGAACAATCCGGCGACGCGGTAGGAATACACCCCTTGCTCATCCAGCGGGCCGCTGAGATCGAAGGTGGTGCGCTTTTTGTCGAAGGTGCCGTACTCCACGCCGACTTCATGGAACGGCGTATCCAACGGGCGCTTGGTGACCATATTGATCACGCCACTGGGGCTGCCCTGGCCGTACAACACCGAGGCTGGGCCGCGCAGGACCTCCACGCGTTCAAGGTCGAAGGCATCCTTTTGCGGCGAGGCATCGCGGCTCGATGCCACGCGCAGGCCGTCGAGGTAAGTCACCGGCGAGAAGCCGCGAATGGTCAACTGGTCCAGGCGCGAGGCGGTGGCGCCACGGGTTTCCGGAACAACCGCGGCGCTGTAGCGCAGGATCTGGTTGAGGCTCTCGGCATTCTGCGCACGCATCTGGTCTTTGGTGACCACCGAGATCGATTGCGGGGTCTCGATCAGCGCGGTGTCGGTCTTGGTGCCCGACAGGCTGCGCGTGGCCACATAACCGGACACCGGGCCGACGGGGCTTTCACTTTGAGCAGCGCCGCTGATGGTGGTGGCCTGCAATTCCACCGAGCCATCCGCCTGGGGAATCGGCTCGATGCGATAGCGCTGGGCAGACAGCGCCTGGGCACGCAAACCGCTGCCCGCCAGCAACTGGGCGAGTGCCGCGTCGCTGCTCAAATGCCCGTTCAAACCGCTGCTGCGCTTGCCACGGGTCAAGACCGGATCAAAGGCCAGGACCAGCCCGGCCTGTTCGGCAAAGCCGTTGAGGGCCTGGCTCAGGTCACCGGCAGGGATCGAGAAATGGCTGCTTTCATCAGCCCATGCGGTGTGAATGGTCAGGGGCACAGCGGCAAAAGCCATCGCCACTGACAGCGCCAGCGGGTGCAACGGACGAGCAAAGCGTGACATGAGAGGTCCTGGAAAAGAGGGTTCTATATTCCATGACGGCCATGTCGGGAAATCGGGTATGAATGAGACCGGTTTTTATTTGAACGGGCGTCTTCAGGCAGATCAGAGGGGCTTGATCACCACCAGCAGGTCGGTGAAATACTCCACCTTGATCGGCAGGTTATCCGCCAGGGTCGCCAGCGCCGCGTCGCTGTCATCGAGCTTGAACACCCCCGACACACGCATCCCGTGCAACGCCTGGGCATCAAACCGCACCACCCCATGGCGATAACTGGCCAGGGTTTGCAGGACTTCGCTCAACGGCCGGTCATCCACCGTGAGCAAGCCCCGGGTCCAGGCCGCCGGGTCGCCGCTGCCGACCGCTTGCGCTGGCTGGGCGTGCCCCTGCCTGAGAATCGCGCGCTGGCCTGCCGTCAACTTCACGACCTCGCTGTCAGTGCCTTTGGCGGCCACCGTTGACTCGATCACCGTGACCACGGTCGAGCCATCCAGCGCACGCTGCACCAGGAAACGCGTGCCCAACGCGGTCGCCGTGCCCTGATCGGTGCGCACCACGAACGGCCGTTGCGCATCCTTGGCCACCTCGACCCACATCTCGCCCTTGAGCAATTCGATCACACGCTGTTGGCCGTCGAACTTCACGTCCAACGCCGAGTTGCTGTTGAGCTGCACCTGGCTGCCATCGGCCAAGACCACCTGACTGCGCTCGCCGACGCCGGTGCGTTGGTCGGCCATCCACAGCGGCAGATGCTCGACGCTCGCCCAGCCGGCCACCAACACGCCCAACAACGCCAGGGCTTGCCCGCCGCGCACGGCGTACCCGGCTTTGCGTGGGATGAAGGCTTGATTCAACGCCAGGCGTGCAGGTTCCGCAGGCAGTTCATCGAGGCTGCCCCACAACGCCCCCATGCGCTCGAAGGCCACCCGGTGGCGCGGATCGGCCGCACACCAGGCTTCAAATGCCTGGCGGTCGGCGGCGCTGACGTCCTCGTCATTGAGCAACGCCAGCCAGCGCGCCGCTTCACTGACAATCTGTTCGGCGGGCATCAGAGCGGGTCCGCGCCATAAAGGGTCTGGTAGCAATGCACCAGCGCGCTGGAGATGTAGTTTTTCACCGTGCTGGACGAGACCTGGAGCTGGGCCGCGATTTCACTGTAGGTCAGCCCATCCAGGCGACTGAGCAGGAACGCCTCGCGGGCCTTGTCCGGCAGGCCGGCGAGCATCAGCGCAATGCGTTCCAGGGCCTGCAACGCCACGTGAATGGTCGCAGGGTCAGGCATGCCGGCGTCTTCGTACTGGATGGCCAGGGCTTGCATATAGGCTTTCTCGATCTTGCGCCGCCGCGCACCGTCAATCAGCAAGCGCCCGGCAGTGGTCGCGAGAAATGCCCGAGGCTCCTGAATGTTGTGGGGCTCGGCCAGCAGCAACACCCGCACGAATGCATCCTGGGCCAGGTCCGCCGCATGCTGCGAACAGCCGAGCTTCTTGCGCAGCCACCCCTGGAGCCAGGAATGGTGGTCGCTGTAGAGCGCGGTGAGTGTCTGCTGGCGGCGGGCTGTATCACAATCGGCCACGGGAAAGTCATGCATGCGCAAAAATTTCTCAAACAAGAAAGATTACCAATCGCGCAAACGATGACAGTAAAACGATGGCAGAGCAAGGGCCCAACGATGGCGCCTGGGTATCGGCGTAGGCACCGGCTTGCCGGCGCCTGCAAGGGTTTAGCGCAAGCTCCAGGAAACGCCGGCGTACACGCCCATGCCGTCACCCGGCGTCGAGCGCGCCATATCGCTGCCATGATCGTCATAACCCGGGGTCACGGTATTGGCGTAGCGCTGGTTGGTCAGGTTGCGCAGGTCGACCCAGGCTTGCCAGTCCTGTTTCGGTGCGTCGTAGCCGAGGGTGGCGCCCAACAAGCCATAGGCCGACGCGTAGTAGGAGTTGGCATAGTCCACCGCCACCCGCGAGGAATACTCGCCATTGAGGCTGCTGAAAAAGCCGCTGGGATGGCTGTAGCGCAACTGCGCCTGGTAATAGTGCTTGGGGATACCGGGCAATGTGTTGTCGCCAAAGCGCGGGTCGTCGCGGTAGTGGAAGTTACTGAAGGTGTAGGCCTGGCGCAGGGCCAGGCGACCGGTATTGCCACCGTCCCACAGCGCGCTGGTGAGGCTCAGTTCCAGGCCTTGGTGAAGGGTCGGGCTGGCGTTGGATTCGGCGACCACCTGCGACAAGTTAGGCGTAGCCGCCTGGGTTTCGACGCTCAGCAGTTCATGGCGCACCAGCGAGTGGTACAACGCCAGGTCCCATTGGCCGAACCACGCTTCGCCGCGCCCGCCCACTTCCAGGGTGGTGGCCGTCTGGTTTTGCAGCTTCACGCCTTCGCGGGTCAAGCCGGCCTCCGGCCTACCCGAGTCTTTGGCAAAGAACTTGTTGGAACCCCAGATCATCGACCAGGCATGCGGCGGCTCCACCGAGCGGCTCAGGTTGCCATACACCTGCAACTGCGGGTTGAAGTCATAGCGCAGGCCCACGCGCGGGGCATAGTCCCAGTCATGAGTGCTCAAGGGGGCATGGGTGTCGGGATAGGTGACTTCGGTTTCGCGACGGGTATAGATCGCCGCCAGGCCGGTGGTCAGCCACAGGTCGGGCAGCAGCTCCAGGTCGTTGCTCACGTGCAGCACGGTATCCGACCCCAGGTAACTGTAGTCACGGGTCTTGGTCCCCGGGGCGAAACCGGCGGTGGCACCGGCAGGCACCCGCACGTACTCCGACACACCGTTATTGGGCAGGCCCTGGGTGGTGCGCAGGCCGACTGTGGTCTTGCTGTCGCGACCCAGCAGCGTGTCCTGGCGGATGTAGTTCAAGGTGCCGCTGATATCGGTATACGCCACCTTGAGCCGGTTGGTGCCTTCGCGCAGGTCCATGGGGTAGTCGTGATACACCAGCCCCGCTTCGACGCGGGAGTTATCGTCCAATTGCAGCGTGGTCTTGTTGGCGATCCAGGTAGAGCCCGGCTGCAAGCGCTTGGAGTCGCGTGCCAGGTTGAGGGCGTTGGCTGCGCGCGGGCTGTGCTCGATCTGCTGGCGCGTGAGTTTGCCGGGGCTGTCGTTGGCGGTTTCGCGGTAACGGAAATAGAAGCGGGTTTCCAGGTCTGGGTTGAACCGGTAGCCGAAGTTGGCCGCCACGCCTTTGCCGCTGCCGGCGCTTTGTTGCTGGAAGCCATCGTAGTCAGTGTCGGTCAGGCTGATGTAATAGTCGGCATCGCCCAGCACTTGCCCGGAACTGATTTCCCGCTGGGCGTACCCATGGCTGCCGGCCTCGTAGCGCACGCGCAACTTGGGCGCATCGTAGCCGGTGTGGGTGACATAGTTGACCGCCCCGCCCAGGGCCAGTGCGCCGCGATCAAACCCGTTGGCGCCGCGCAGCACTTCGACCCGGCTGAGCCACAGCGGGTCCTTGAGCTCATAAGGCGTTCCGCCGGGGCCGGTCAGTGGCAGCCCGTCGATGGTTTCATACAGGCCGGATGCATGGCTGCCGGGGCCACGGTTGATGCCCGAGCCACGAATGGAGATTTTCACCCCTTCGTTATTCGCCGCCTTGGCGTAGATGCCAGCCTGGTACTTGAACACATCTTCATTGCTGCTCACCCGCCCCTGCTCGACGCTGGCCATGTCGACGTAATTGGTAGCGCCGGGCACCTGCTGGAGTTGCGCCTGGGCCGCTTCGCCTTCGCTCAGTTCGGTGCTGGTGACTTGCAGCGGCGACAACTGCAGCGCCTCCTGGGCCTGGGCCAGATGGGTGAATGTCAGGGCAACGCCAAAACCGAGCCAACGAGGAGGGAGAAACAGCAAAGGTTGTGGCAGGCGCATGGGGCCGAATCCTGGGAAAGTTCAAGCGTTGGAAGAACATCGGATACGGCAGGTCACGTCTGTTTTTAAGTCCAAAATAGAATTAATAAATGCAAACTCAGTATTTAAGGAAATAAGCTGCGCGCAGTAATGTGGAGCAACCGAGTCACCACCGTCACCCGAGACTGCGCCATGTCGATATCCGCCAACGTCATTGATTTCACCCTCCACCGCAAACGCCGCCAGGCTCGTGCAGCGGCCCAGTTGATGTGGGCAATGTACGCCGCGCGCGCCGGGTTGTCGGTATTCACGTTGCAGGCCAGTAACGCGCCCAGCGACACACGCCGGGCGTAACGCCGATGAGTTTTCTCCAGGCCCTTCCCGACGTGCTGCCCCCCATCGCTCAACCCAAGGATTGCGCCAGCCGCGACGACGATGCCATCGGCCAGTGCGTCGCGCACAACCTGCATCGCCTGCGCAGTAAACGCTACCTGTCCCTGGATGCCCTGGCCCGAGCCTGTGGCGTCAGCCGGGCGATGCTCGCGCAGATCGAGTCCGGGCGCAGCGTACCGTCGATCAAGGTGCTGTGCAAAATCGCCAAGGGCCTGAAAGTGTCGGTGGCGGCGTTCCTGGAAAACCGCTCGTTCGAAGGAGTTGAATTACTGCCCGCCCACCAAAGCAAACGCCTGGTGAGCGCCGACGGCACATTCGTCAGCCGGGCATTGTTCCCCGACGACATGTCGCGCCAGTCCGAATTCTATGAGGTACGCCTGAGCGCACGCGGTGAAGAGGTGTGCGAAGGCCGCCGGCCTGGGATCCAGGCAAACCTGGTGGTGGCCCAGGGCGTGCTGGAGATCAGCGTCAACGAGGAACGATACTTGCTGTCCACCGGCGACTCGATCCTGTTCTATGCCGACCAGCCCCACCGCTATCGCAACCCGGCAGACAGCGATGCGCTGGCGTTCCTGGTCATCCTCCACCCCGAACGCCTGGACTGAACGCAAAAAGCCCCGCCTGATTGCTCAGGCGGGGCTTTTTCATGCGCACGAAACGTCGGTTCAGCAGGTGCAGCACATCATCGGCATGCCGTTGCAGCTGATCATCATCGGCATGGCGCAATCGTTCATCATTTTCTTCATCAGCATGCACCAGTTGTCCATCATCACCATGCTCATACCAGGCATCGGCATCATCTTGCAGGTCATGCCATCGGCTTGCAGGGTGCATTCCATGACGCACTTCATCATCGGCATGGTCATCGCTGGCATGTTGTTGAGCATTGCCATGGTGTCCTGCGACATGCACATCATCGACAGGTTGGCGCACTGCATCATCATCGGCATGCCGCAGTTCATCATCATCGCCATCATTTCGGCGTTGTTCTTGAACATCGCCATGTCCATACCGGCGGCCGGCTTCATGGTGCACACCATGGCATCGCCGGTCATCTCGCACTGCATGGTGGCCATCATCATCGGCATGCCCATCATCGGCATCATGGGCATCGTGTTGTTCATTGGCATCTGCATGGCATTCATCATGTTCGAAACTCCGTAATCGACAGGAAAGGTCTAAATTCTGGGGCCGATTCTAGAGATGACGCGCCGCGCTGCAAGACGCTGGCCGAGCAGCAGGAATCGACGCCAGACCGTCCACTTCTGATTAAAAGCAGACTGCAAAAACGTGGCAGCAGACGGGCGTTTGTTATTGCATCCAGCGCCTTTGCTGCGACCAGTAAATGGACGCAATGGATATTCACTAAAATGCTATGCACCTTCGATAAGGAAATAAACGATCTAACCCTGATGAAAATAAGCGTCTGATGCAGGCTGGGGCGCAATACTGCGCTACTGTGCCGGGCCTGATCATCGATCCGCGACCGCCATTTTTGAGGCCGACTCTTTTTATGCGTCTTATGAATTTCGCCGGCGTATGCCTGCTTTCTTCGGTGCTGCTGGGCTGCCAACAGCATCCACCCGCCAACGATCAACTGGATGCGGTGCTGTGGACCCAGACCTCCATCGAACACGAGATGATCTATCGCCAAGTGTTCGCCGACGCCACCCGCCAGCTCGATGTAGCCCTGGCCACCAAGGACTGGGACGCCCTGCCCTTTGCCCCGCGAAACCTCAGCGGCCTGCCGCCGGCAGTGATCGTCGATATCGATGAAACCCTGCTGGACAACGTGCCCCTCAACGCGCGGGACATCGTCAACAACCAGGTCTACTCCTATGACCGCTGGAACACCTGGGTCGACCAGGCCAAGGCCCAGGCCCTGCCCGGCGCCGTGGCGTTTTTGCAGGCGGCGCAGCAACGGGGGATCAAGGTGTATTACCTGACCAACCGCGAGCACAGCCAAGTCCAGGCCACCGTCGCCAACCTGCGCCTGCGCGGCTTCCCGGTGCAGAGCAACGAACACGTACTGGCGGCCGCCACCCCCACCGGCCATTGCGCACCGGCGGGCTACGGCAAGAACTGCCGCCGCCAGTGGGTCGCCAGCCAGGCACGGGTGTTGTTGATGGTCGGGGATTCCCTGGGGGATTTCGTCCAGGCCGAACACAACACCCTGGCCGCCCAACGCCGGGCGGTCGAACCTTATGTCGGCTGGTTCGGCCAACGCTGGTTCCTGCTGCCGAACCCAACCTACGGCAACTGGTACAGCGCGCCCTATGGCGACCGCGAAGAGATTCCATTTGAGCAGAAGCGTTTTTTCAAGCGTGAGGCCCTTCAGTTGCAGCAATGAGGATCAGATGGGGCAGCTGAAATGCAAGCCTCCAAACCCTGAAGATCGAGGTGGGAGCTGTCGAGCCTTGGCGAGGCTGCGATGGCGGCGGCATTGCTGGGATTGATGTTGGCTGACCCGACGCTATCGCTGGCAAGCCAGCTCCTACATTGGATCGTCGTACATTGAGTACCGTATGCATCCTGCGGTGGCAGTGAAATGCAATCCTCCAAACCCTGAAGATCGAGGTGGGAGCTGTCGAGCCCTAGCGAGGCTGCGATGGCGGCGGTATTGCTGGGGTTGATGTTGGCTGACTCGACGCTATCGCTGGCAAGCCAGCTCCTACATTGGATCTTCAGTACATTGAGTGCCGTATGCATCCTGCGGTGGCAGTGAAATGCAATCCTCCAAACCCTGAGGATCAATGTAGGAGCTGTCGAGCCTTGGCGAGGCGGCGATGGCGGCGGCATTGCTGGAGTGGATGTTGGCTGACCCACCGCTATCGCTGGCAAGCCAGCTCCTACATTGGATCGTCGTACATTGAGTACCGTATGCATCCTGCGGTGGCAGTGAAATGCAATCCGCCAATCCCTGAGGATCAATGTAGGAGCTGTCGAGCCTTGGCGAGGCGGCGATGGCGGCGGCATTGCTGGGATTGATGTTGGCTGACCCGACGCTATCGCTGGCAAGCCAGCTCCTACATTGGATCTTCAGTACATTGAGTACCGTATGCATCCTGCACTGGCAGCTGAAATGCAATCTTCCAACCCCTGAGGATCAATGTAGGAGCTGTCGAGCCTTGGCGAGGCTGCGATGGCGGCGGCATTGCTGGGATTGATGTTGGCTGACCCGCTGCTATCGCTGGCAAGCCAGCTCCTACATTGGATCGTCGTACATTGAGTACCGTATGCATCCTGCGGTGGCAGTGAAATGCAATCCTCCAAACCCTGAGGACCAATGTAGGAGCTGTCGAGCCTTGGCGAGGCTGCGATGGCGGCGGCATTGCTGGGGTTGATGTTGGCTGACCCGCCGCTATCGCTGGCAAGCCAGCTCCTACAGGGACGTGCGCCCACTCATTAGCGGGTGGCCTGGCGATACTGGCGTGGCGTAAAGCCGGTCAACGCCTTGAACTGGCGGGTGAATGCACTGTGGTCGGTGTAGCCGCACTGCAAGGCCACTTCGGTGATCGGCAACTCGGTATGCAACAGGCGATGGGCATGTTCCAGGCGTACTTTCTGGATCATTTGCCGGGGAGTCAGGTGGAACACGCGCTTGCAGTAGCGCTCCAGCTGAGCCACCGACGTGCCGGCGATGCGCGTCAGTTCACCCAAGGTCACGCGCCGGTTGAAATGGGCCCGGATGTGCTCGTCCACCGCCGCCAATCGCTGATAGGCCGGGTGGGTCTCGCTGGCGGATTGCAGGTCGACCGAGATCCCCGCCAAGCCAATGATCGCGCCCTCGCGGTTGTATAACGGCCACTTGTGGGTCAGGCACCAACCGGGTTCGCGACTGCCGTACAGGTGCAACTCCAGTTGATCCTCCAGCACCAGGCCCTGTTCGAGCACGCGCCGGTCCTGCTCGGTGTAGCCCGGCCCCAACTGCGCGGGGAACACCTCGGCGCTGGTCTTGCCCAGTAGCGGGCGCCGGTCTTTCAAGCCACAACGCTGTACCAGGGTGTGGTTGGCCATGACATAGCGCGCCTGCACATCCTTGATAAACATCGTCGCATTGGGAATCACGTCGAGCATCGGCAACAGCATGGCCACGCCCGCCAGCAGCTGTTCGAGGCTGTGTGGCCGCTGCTCGCCACCTTGGCACAGGGTTGCAAACGCGTTGTGCATCATGCCGCTCACCGCCTCGTTTATCGCCTCGCCGGGCCAGCAGATTGCCCGATGGCCATGGCCCTGTCGAGCACCGCTGCGCATCCGGCAATTGTGCTGAATTCGTCATTGATGACCGCGCAAAACATCAATCGCCAGCGGGCTGATGGGTTCACTGTAGCGCCACTGCATGCCTATCCAATAACCCACAAGAAGGCGCCGCTATGTCAGCCCAAGGCAAGTTCAAGAAACAGCTGTCTCTGATCGACCTCACTTTTATCGGACTGGGAGCCATCTTCGGTTCCGGTTGGTTGTTTGCCGCCAGTCACGTGTCGTCCATCGCAGGCCCGGCAGGGATTTTTTCCTGGTTGCTCGGCGGTTTTGCGGTGCTGTTGCTGGGCATTGTGTATTGCGAATTGGGCGCGGCCCTGCCCCGTGCCGGGGGCGTGGTGCGCTACCCGGTGTATTCCCACGGCCCGTTGCTGGGCTACCTGATGGGCTTTATCACACTGATCGCGTTTTCCAGCCTGGTGGCGATTGAAGTGGTCGCCTCAAGGCAATACGCCGCCGCCTGGTTTCCCGAGTTGACCAAGGCCGGCTCCAGCGACCCCACCACCCTCGGCTGGCTGGTGCAGTTCGGCCTGCTCTGCCTGTTTTTCGTGCTCAACTACCGCAGCGTCAAGACCTTCGCCATCGCCAATAACCTGGTCAGCATTTTCAAGTTCATCGTGCCGCTGCTGGTGATCGGCGTGCTGTTCACCTTCTTCAAGCCGGCCAACTTCCACTCCCAGGGGTTCGCCCCGTTCGGCCTGTCGGGGATTGAAATGGCAGTGTCCGCCGGCGGGGTGATTTTTGCCTATCTGGGGCTGACGCCGATCATCTCGGTGGCCAGCGAAGTGAAAAACCCGCAACGCACCATTCCCATTGCCCTGATCCTTTCGGTGCTGCTGTCCACGGCAATTTATGTGCTGCTGCAAGTGGCCTTCCTCGGCGGCGTGCCCACCGAAATGCTCGCCAATGGCTGGGCCGGCATCAGCAAGGAACTGGCCCTGCCCTATCGCGATATCGCCCTGGCCCTGGGCGTGGGCTGGCTGGCCTACCTGGTGGTGGCCGACGCGGTGATCTCCCCCAGCGGCTGCGGCAATATCTACATGAACGCCACGCCACGGGTGATCTATGGCTGGGCGCAGACAGGCACCTTCTTCAAGATTTTCACGCGCATCGATGAGAAATCCGGCATCCCGCGCCCGGCGCTGTGGCTGACCTTTGGCTTGTCGGTGTTCTGGACCCTGCCGTTCCCGTCCTGGGAGGCGCTGATCAATGTGGTGTCCGCCGCCCTGGTGTTGAGCTACGCCGTGGCCCCGGTGTGCGTGGCGGCGCTGCGACGCAATGCGCCGGACATGCCGCGCCCGTTCCGGGTCAAGTGGATGAGTGTGCTGGGCCCGCTGTCATTCATCATCGCCGCGCTGATCGTCTACTGGTCTGGCTGGAGCACCGTGTCCTGGCTGCTGGGCCTGCAAATCGTGATGTTTGTGGTGTACCTGCTGTGCCGTCGCCTGGTGCCGACCCAGCACCTGAACATCGCCCAGCAAGTGCGTTCCAGCGCGTGGCTGATCGGCTTCTACGCCGTAACCATGGTGCTATCAAAACTCGGCAGTTTTGGCGGCCTAGGCGTGCTCAGCCATCCCTTCGACACCCTGGTCGTCGCCGCCTGCGCCCTGGGCATCTACTACTGGGGCGCCGCCACCGGCGTGCCGGCGCACCTGGTGGAACTGGAACACGAAGACGACGAAAGCGAAGCCGTGCTGCCCGCGAGCGGCATGCACCCGGCGAACGCATAACTGGCCAATCACCAAGGAATAGCTGGATGAAACGACTGCATGTGATTGACTCCCACACCGGCGGCGAACCGACGCGCCTGATCATCAATGGCTTCCCGCAGCTGGCCGGCCAGACCATCGCCGAGCAGCTCGACAGCCTGCGCACCACACACGACCAATGGCGCCGCGCCTGCCTGCTGGAGCCCCGTGGCAACGATGTACTGGTCGGCGCGCTGTACTGCGAGCCGGTCTCGCCGGGGGCCACCTGCGGGGTGATTTTCTTCAACAATGCCGGCTACCTCGGCATGTGTGGCCACGGCACCATCGGCCTGGTCGCCTCGTTGCACTACCTGGGCCGCATCGCGCCAGGGGTGCACAGCATCGACACGCCGGTGGGCCAGGTCAGCGCCACCCTGCATGAGGACGGCGCGGTCACCCTGCGCAACGTGCCCGCCTATCGCTATCGCCAGCAGGTGCCCGTGGAGGTGCCGGGGCATGGCCGGATCTACGGCGATATCGCCTGGGGTGGCAACTGGTTTTTCCTGGTGTCCGAGCACGGCCAGGGTGTGCACATGGCCAATGTCGAGGCCCTCACCGACTTCACCTGGGCCATGCTCAAGGCCCTCGAAGCCCAAGGCATCCATGGCGCAGACGGCGCGTTGATCGACCACATCGAACTATTCGCCGATGACGAGCAGGCCGACAGCCGCAACTTCGTCATGTGCCCCGGCAAAGCCTACGACCGCTCGCCCTGCGGCACCGGCACCAGCGCCAAGCTGGCGTGCCTGGCCGCCGACGGAAAACTTCAGGCCGGTGAGCCCTGGGTGCAAGCCAGCATCACCGCCAGCCAATTCGAAGGCCGTTTTGAATGGGAGGGCGAACACATCCGCCCCTTCATCACCGGCCGCGCCTATATGACCGCCGACAGCACCTTGCTGATCGACGAACAGGACCCTTTCGCCTGGGGCATTTGAGCACCCGGCAGCTTTTAAACAGACCCTTCCAAGGAGCTAGAACCATGAGCGATAACATCTTCACCGGCTGCATTCCTGCCCTGATGACCCCGTGCACCGCCGAGCGCCAGCCGGACTTCGACGCCCTGGTCGCCAAGGGCCGCGAGCTGATCGATATCGGCATGAGCGCCGTGGTGTACTGCGGCTCCATGGGCGACTGGCCGTTGCTCACCGAAGCCCAGCGCCAGGAAGGCGTGGCGCGCCTGGTGGCGGCGGGCATCCCGACCATCGTCGGCACCGGCGCGGTCAACAGCCGAGAGGCGGTCTCCCATGCGGCCCACGCGGCCAAGGTCGGCGCCCATGGCTTGATGGTCATCCCACGGGTGCTGTCCCGTGGCGCTTCAGCCAGCGCGCAAAAAGCCCACTTCGCGGCGATCCTCAGCGCCGCGCCGAACCTGCCGTCAGTGATCTACAACAGCCCCTACTACGGCTTTGCCACCCGCGCCGAGCTGTTCTTTGAACTGCGCCGCGAGTACCCGAACCTGATCGGCTTCAAGGAGTTCGGCGGCGGCGCCGACCTGCGCTACGCCGCCGAACACATCACCTCCAAGGACGATGCCGTGACCCTGATGGTCGGTGTCGATACCCAGGTGGTGCACGGTTTCGTCAACTGCAACGCCACCGGCGCGATCACCGGCATCGGCAACGCCCTGCCACGGGAAGTCCTGCAACTGGTGGCCCTGAGCAAGCAGGCCGCCAAGGGCGATGCCAAGGCCCGGCGCCAGGCCCGCGAGCTGGAGGCGGCGCTGGCGGTGCTGTCGTCCTTCGATGAAGGCTGCGACCTGGTGCTCTATTACAAGCACCTGATGGTGCTCAATGGCGACCTGGAATACAGCCTGCACTTCAACCAAAGCGATGTACTGAGCGATGCCCAACGCCGGTATGCCGAGCATCAGTACGCGCTGTTCCGCCAGTGGTACGCCAACTGGTCGGCAGAACAGAACGTCGACTGACTGCTCGTACGCCGCTGTTGCACAGCGGCGTTCCTTCTTATTTCAGGAACAGGCCATGACTCTGACAGGCACTATGCTGATCGGTCAGCACTCCATTCCCGGCACCCGCGCAGCCATCCGCGCGATCAACCCGGCCATCGATGCTGCGCTGGAGCCGGCCTATCCCGGCGGTTCCACCGAGCAGGTGGCCCAGGCTTGCGCGTTGGCGTGGTCAGCCTTTGACAGCTACCGCGAGACGTCCCTGGCGGCGCGTGCTGAGTTTCTCGAAACCATCGCCAATGAAATCGAAGCCCTCGGCGATAAGTTGATCGAGCGTGCCGTGGCCGAAACCGGCTTGCCCCACGCGCGGATCCAGGGCGAACGGGGCCGCACCTGCCAGCAACTGCGCACCTTCGCCCGCACCGTACGCGCCGGCGAATGGCTGGACGTGCGCGTCGATAGCGCCCAACCAGGCCGCCAGCCCCTGCCCCGTGCCGACCTGCGCCAACGCCAGGTGCCGCTGGGGCCGGTGGCCGTATTCGGAGCCAGCAACTTCCCGCTGGCGTTCTCGGTGGCCGGCGGTGATACCGCTTCAGCCCTCGCCGCCGGTTGCCCGGTGATCGTCAAGGCCCACGGCGCCCACCCCGGCACCAGCGAACTGGTGGGCCGTGCGCTGGCCCGTGCCGTGAAGCAGTGTGGCCTGCCCGAAGGTGTGTTCTCGCTGCTGTACGGCGCTGGCCGCGAAGTGGGGATTGCCCTGGTCAGCGACCCACGGATCAAGGCGGTGGGCTTTACCGGCTCGCAAAGTGGCGGCATCGCTTTGTGCCAGGCGGCCCAGGCGCGGCCGGAGCCGATCCCGGTGTATGCGGAAATGAGTTCGATCAACCCGGTGTACCTGTTCCCGGCCGCCCTCAAGGCGCGCGGCGAAGCACTGGCGCAAGGGTTTGTCGCTTCGTTGACCCAGGGCGCCGGGCAGTTTTGCACCAATCCCGGGCTGGTGATTGCGGTTCAAGGTCCGCAACTGCAGCAGTTTGTCAGCCTCGCCAGCGACTTGCTGCAACGCAGCCCGGCGCAGACCATGCTCACCCCGGGCATCTTCCAGGCCTATGAAGCGGGCGTCGGCGCACTGGCCGAGCATGCCCATTGCGTAGCCAGCGGGTTGCCGGCGCAAGGGCCGAACCAATGCCAGGCGCAGCTGTTTACCACCCACGCGCAAGACTTCCTTGCCAACCCGCATTTGCAGGCCGAAGTCTTCGGCGCCGCCTCGCTCCTGGTGCAGTGCGCCGACAACGCGCAAATGCGCCAAGTGACCGAGCACCTCGAAGGCCAGTTGACCGCCACCTTGCACCTGGATCAGGACGATCTTGAGCAGGCACGGGCATTGCTGCCGGCCCTTGAGCGCAAGGCTGGCCGGCTGTTGGTCAATGGCTGGCCGACCGGGGTCGAGGTGTGTGATGCCATGGTGCATGGCGGGCCCTTCCCCGCGACCTCGGATTCGCGCTCGACCTCGGTCGGCACCGCCGCGATCCGGCGCTTCCTGCGACCGGTGTGCTACCAGGATTTCCCCGACAGCCTGCTGCCCGCAGCCCTGAAACAAGACAACCCGCTGGCGTTGCGACGCTTGCTCGACGGCCAGAGAGAAGCCTGAACATGCAAGACAACCGTCAACCCGAGATCGACATCGCGGTGGTCGGCGCCGGCATCATCGGCGTCGCCTGCGCGCTGCAACTGGCACGCCAGGGCCGGCGCGTGGTGGTCATCGACCAGCAGGAACCGGGGATGGGCGCCTCGTTCGGCAATGCCGGGCATTTGGCCACCGAACAGGTGTTCCCCATCGCCGACCTGTCGATCCTGATGCGCCTGCCCGCGATGCTCATGGACCCCATGGGCCCGCTGCGCCTGGACTGGAAATACCTGCCCCGTGCGCTGCCCTGGTTTGCTCGCCTCTTGTTAAACCTGCGCCCGGCCGCTTACCAGCGCACGGTCGCCGGTATCCGTGCCCTCAACGAAAGCAGCCTGGGCGCCTGGCAGCGCTTGTTGGCGAACATCGACCGGCCCCAGTTGATGCGCGAGGACGGCTCGCTGCTGGTGTTCGAGCGTGCCGAGTCGCGACAAGCGATTGAAGGTTTGCAAGCACGCATGACCCAGCAAAACGTGCCGGTGGATTGCTGGTCGGCCAGCGCCGTGCAACAGGCGGCACCGCAATTAAGCGAGCGGATCCAGGGGGGCTTGTTCTTTCCCCGCACCGGGCATTTCCTCGATCCGTATCGCGTGGTGTGCGAACTGGTCAAGGCCGCCAAGGCCAGCGGCGTGACCTTTCTCAAGCGCCAGGTCCAGGACGGCCAGCTTCAGGCCCAGGGCGTTGCACTGATCACTGACCAGGGCCGCTTGGCCGCACGCCAGGTGGTGATCGCCTGCGGCGCCCACTCGGCCAGGCTCACCCAGGCGCTGACCGGCAAAAAGGTGCCCCTGGACACCGAGCGCGGTTATCACCTGATGCTGCCCCACGAGCAAGACCGCTTGCCCTTCGCCGTCACCTCGTTGGAACGCAAGTTCATCATGACGCCCATGAGCGGTGGGCTACGGCTGGCCGGCACCGTGGAATTCGCCGGCCTCGACCGCCCTCCGAACATGCGGCGCGCCTGGCAGTTGCACCGGCTCAGCCACGGCCTGTTGCGTGACGAACTGAGCGCTGAGGACGCCACGCCGTGGATGGGCTTTCGGCCCTCGTTGCCGGACTCGCTGCCGATCATCGACAGGGTGTGCGACGGCAAGGTGTTGCTCGCTTTCGGGCATCAACATTTGGGGTTGACGCAAGCGGCCGTCACTGCCGAGCTGGTCGCCCAGTTGGTATCGCCGATCTCCCTGCCCCAGCCCCAGGGATTGCCGGCATTGGCGGCCTATCGGCTGGATCGGTTCTGACGCAGGCCTTGCAGGAGCAATCACTGGTAAATAATCGTAAACGTCGCCGAGGCATTCGCCGGGCCGGGGGTTACCGTGCTCGCCGTCTGCAGGTAACGGGCGCGCAAGGGGATCGTATAACTCCCCTCGTTGGGGCGCAGGGTGAGGCCGCTGCTTTGGTTGGCCCCAAGGATGACCGAGTTGCCGTTGCGGTTCTGCACCTGCACGCCAACCCCTGTGGCGGCGGGCGCACTGCCCGTGGCGCCAGGGTCGAGGCTCAGTACACCGTTATTCGTGTTGATCGCCGTACGCGCGGGGTCGATGCGGTACTGCAGGGTGTTACGCACCAGAGAGCCACTATCGACGTTCGTACCAAGAGGCGACGTGCCACTTTGCGATGACCAGGCCGGCCCCGTTGTCGTATAGATCCCGTTGAACGCCGGGCAGTCATTCAAAGCGATGGAAAAATCCGTCCAGCCCGTGCTGCTGTTGAGCCCGGTGAACTTGGAGGTCAGATGAGAGCCCATGGGCACCGAGACATCCGGTGTACGGCAGGTACTCGAGACAATCTGGATATTGCCGGAGATCCCCATACTGAAGCCGCGCATTCTCGCATCGCCGAAGTTGCCGAACAGACTGACGACCGGCAACGTACTGCCCACCAATACACCAGGCGTTACATCGCCCAGTTTGATCAAGATCAGCTCAAAGTTCGAAGGCCCGTCAAATGGGACCAAACACCTGTAGCCAGCTGTGCATGTGGTCCATGCCTTGCCAGATTGCCTTGGCAGCAGGCCGCCCGAGCTGTTGAAGGCAACCCCCAGCCCCGGAATGCTGGTTCTATAGACCTTGTTGGCGTAGGTCCCGCTGGACACATTGGCCATGGCATAACTGGAGTCGACTGTCATCTCAGTCCACTGCTGATACGGGGCATAGAGGCATTCAAGCTTGGGCGCCTGGCCCGCAGCCATGCTGAAGCGCTGACGATATACCTCGGTACCCACCGGCAGATCGCGCCCGATAGTGATCGCCGAAATCTGCAATGGCATGGAGCCCACCGCCGGCTGGATACCCTCCATGTAGGTGCAGGTGACCGCCATGGCCGTCCCCGCCGCCGCCCACAATGCCGCGACGGCCAGGCCCGCCTTGATCAAAGCACCAATATTCATAACTGTACCTTTTGAAGAGTGTTGGGCTGCACGCTGCCAGCGACTTGCTTACCGGCCGCACAAACCGCGTCTACCTGTTGCAATTGCTGCCCTTCGCCGGGGCCCGCCGGGATGACCAGTGCGCACTGTTGATGAGTCTTGCTTCCCCAGTTGATCAGTAACTGACGGGTTTGCGGCTTGATCCGTGCGTAGAGCTGGCCACCCTGCCCGACCACGCCGACCGAGGTGCCGTCGATATCTGTCACGCCAGCACCAAAGGGCAGGCTGCTGCCATCGTCGAGGCGTACGTTGAGCAACACTGCGCGGCCCTGGTTGGTGGTGTACTTGAGGTGCACCACCGCACCGGCACGCGGGGCCACCTGTTGGCTGGTTTCGCTGAGTTCGACGTCCAGCGAGCTACCAATAGGGTCGATTGCCACTTCGTTCAACTCATATGGCCGCAGGTACGGCACCACGGCATTGCCGCGGCTGTCGAGCTTGAGGCCAGGGTAGCCGGACACCTTGGCCCCCTGCGCACCCGGGGCACTGACCACCGCCATGGTTTCACCGCGATAAGGAGTCATGGTCACCCCATCGGCATGCGCCACCACGCTGCCGCTCGCGCCCACCGAGGCGCTGGTGTAGCCATCACCGCGTCCCAGGGCAGCGCTGAGCATGGCGCGCGCGCCGGTGTATTGGCCATTGAGGGCCGCGCTCTTGCTGTTACTGGCACCGTCATGGCCGACTGTCGCGCCGTAGCCATATTGACGGTCCTCGCCAGCGGTGCCGCTGATGCCGGCCTGCTCGCTGTAGTTGCCTTGGGAGTCACGTCCTACCTGTGCGGTCATTTGCGGGCTGAAGCCTGGACCGCCAAATTCCAGAGGCATGCTCATGGTCAGCAAAAAGCTGTTTTCCATGTCCCCCAGGCCCATTCGGCTGCGGTTGGCGTTCACACTGAAGCTGATGCGATTGAACTGCTTGCTGTAACTGAACTGGTACTGCAAATCACTGCCCGGCAGGTTCCAGTAGTTCTGCGCATAGCCACTGATTGCCACTTGCCCCCACTCCCCCAGGCTCTGGTCGGCGGTGACCGAAAAGCGACTGCGCGGGCGCCCGAACATGCTGGTGTCCCACCCCGTTTTCTCGGCATCGAGCAGTTGCATGGCGTTACTGAAGTCCAGGTATTCGCTGGTAGAAAAACGATAAGCCGCAACGGTGAAGTTACTGCCCGTGCTGAGTACATTTTTGCTGTAGGACACCCGCATGCTCTGCCCTTTGGCGGCACCGGTGGCCAGGTCGGTCTGGGCGTGAGTCAAGTCGATGGCCATGGCACCGATCGGCGTGCCAAACGCCAGGCCGGTGAGCACGGCGGTGTAGTCATCGCTGGACTGCATCCCGGCAAATCCGGTGAACGTATTGTTCAGGCCATATTGCACAGTGCCTTGTAGCAGACGCGATTGCTTGTCGACGTAGTTGTTGCGGGTCTCGCCTGCGGTCAGGCTGAAACGCGAGGTACCGGGGCGCAGCAACTGGCTGACCGAGGCATAGGGCACGATGAAGTTCTGCTCGGTGCCGTCGGCTTCCGCCACGCTGACACTGAGGTCGCCGCCATAGCCGGTTGAATACAGGTCATCAATCACAAATGCCCCGGGCGCCACGGTGGTTTCCAGCAGGATATTGCCGGCCTGGCGAATGGTCACACGGGCGTTGGTGCGGGCAATCCCACGGATCACCGGGGCATAGCCGCGCATGGAGTCGGGCAGCATGCGGTCGTCACTGGCCAGTTGCACACCACGGTAGGCCAGGGTGTCGAAGATCTCGCCGGTGGTGTTGGACTCGCCCACCGTCAGTTGGCTTTTCAACACGGTGATGTCGCGTTGCGCATAGGAGTCCAGGGCTTGGTAATTATTGCCCTGACGTGACTGCCAGCTCATCGACGCGTTGTGGCGCAGGCGCCAGTCACCCAGGTTGAGGCCGGTGTGCAGGCCCAGGAATGCCGAGTCAGAGTTGCCACTGCGGGTACGGTTACGGCTGCCATTGAAGCTGTAGCTGAGCATGCCTGCGGTCACGCCGCGATCCCACAGTTCCGGGCTGACGTATCCCCGGACATTGCGCCGCAGCGCCGCCTGGGGAATGCTCAGGTCGAGGGCCTGGTTTTCCGGGGAAAAATTCGCGGTTGCACCCGGGATCAGACTGCCCACGGCGGCACAGCCCTGGCTGTCCAGCGCCAAAGTGCTTTCAGGCGACAGCTTGCTCATCTCCACGCCCTGACGCTCAAGCAAGCTACGCGTCATGCAGACCACCGGCTTGCTGCCGTCGGCCTGGGCGTCGATGCGAATGTCCTGGCGGCTGTTCAACTGGCCGTTAAGCACTACGTCTGCACGGTATTGCCCGGGCATCACCGGGTTGCCGGTCTGGTAGGCGCCCAAGTCGAGATTGCGCGAGTCTTCAGGCAGGAACGCATCGTTGAACTGCACCTCTTGCGCCAGCGCACCCTGTGTACCCCATGCACCAGGGGCGATAGCCAATACCCTGAGGATCAAGGCAGAGAGCGGATTCAAGGCGAAGCAAGGCCGCGCCCGCAGAGAAAGCCTGCAGCTGGAAGAGGTCGACATAAATGACTCGCGACTAAAAAACTTGAGGTTTAATCAGGGCTTGAGTGCTTTACGGGTCGGGATCAGTGCGCCGTAATCGTTGATAGCGCTGAACTCCACCTGAGCACCCGCAGCCGGTCGGACCTTGAGCGTTGGGAGCACAAATTGGCGGGTTTCACCCGGAGCGATCATGCCGTCTTCACTGCGCTCACGCTGGGCGCCAGCCACCAGTTCCAACTCGATCAGCGAAACATGGAACGCCGACGGATTGAAGGCCTGCAAGGCCAAGCCTTGCCCATCGCGTGCGGGCACCAATTGCCACTGCACCTGCTCGATCGCCTCGCTGGCAGTGCCTGGCAAGCCGGTCGGGCGATAAAACAATTTGATCCGCGAACGGAATGCCATTTGCAGCGTATTGATATCTGCACCCGCCTCGGGCTTGGGTGGAATTTCCAATACGTTGAGCCAGAACACCGACTCTTTGTCCTGGGCCATTGGAGCCCCGGTAAACAACACCCGCAGGCTTTGGCCCTTGGTCGGATCGATGCGCGCCACCGGCGGTGAAAGCAGGAACGGCGCCTTGGAGCTGGTCGGAGTCGACTCGACGCTGCCGGTGTCGATCCACGACTGGATCAGCGCTGGCTGCGTGCCATTGTTGTTGAGTTTTACCGTGATTTCTTTCTGGTCCGCCGGGTAGAGCAGGCGGGTTCCGGTAATCACTACACCCCCGATAGCCTGGGAACACGTCAGTGTCACAAGGCTTGCCAGGAGCAATTGTCTGAGGGCAGATGTGCAAGGCATTACGTAATCCCGTTGCTGCCTGGAAGCACGCCCTTTTGTTGCTGAACAGGGCGTGTATCCATGAGCGGCGACTTACTGATAATTGATGGAGTAAGTCACGGAGCCAACTACGGTACCCGGAGTGGTCGGGGCTTGAGCGTAGTACTGGACAGCGTATGGCAGGATGGCGGCCTTGGAGGTTGCATTGATGGCAATACGGCTGGTGGAAGTGACCTGCGCAGTGTTGCCGGCCTTGATCGCGTTGCCATTGGTTGCGTCAACCAATTGCAGCTGAACCTGGGTGGCAGTACCGCTCACGTTCTTCAGGTTGCCGCTGGTTGCATCAACGCTGCCGCTCGACTCAAAGAATGCAGCCGCTGTTTTCAGCGCGGCAGAGCAATCGCTCAGCTCGATATTGAAACCGGTCTGGCCTGCCACTTGGCCTTTTGCTCCCAGGGCAGCGGTAGAGATGGTTGGCAGCGTGACAGTCGACGGGCTCGCACCAGCCGCGCCGTTAACCGCAACCTTGCAGGTTTCGGCTTTCAGTTCGCCGTTGAAATCGATTTTGCCGTCTGAAGCCAGAGCAACGGTAGAGGCGGTGGCAGCGACCAGTACAGCGAGGGCGCGGGCTTTGTAATTCATGAGTAACTCCGAGAGAGCGATGTTCTACAGTAAGTTATAAAGCCTCCGTTTATCGGAGTGCTTCTGTGCTGTTGCGGGGCTAAGTTTAGGGAGCCCACATCGAACTCAATATAGGAGTGCTCTGAAAAACAATTGAGCACGGTAAATTCCCAACAATTAAACCCACTATAAACTTACTGTTGCACTGCACTGCTTAATGAAAAAAACATTAATAGCCCGTCTATAGGAGCACTCCTAAAAACAGGCGCTGCAATGTTTATCAATAGAGAAGCTGCGAACATCCGGTGGCCGCCATCGAGCTTTATCGAGGCGATGAGGCATATGTTGCGGCAGGGCATGCAATTCGCGGCGATTGCATCATTCCCAGAGCAACCTGTCCTGCTGTGAAGCCCCGACCCTGCCTAGGCTCCGCAGGGAAGCCCGGCCCTGTGCTCAAGCAGGCTACGGGCATGACCCGCAACCGCTTCTGCTGGCCAGTTCACTTCGTCCTGCAACAGCACTTCGATACGCTGCGCCGTGGCCGCGAAGTCCTCCCAACCGACGTCCAACGCGGCAGTGCGCAGCCTGTGTAGCGCCTCCAGCGCCATGCCGCGATCGCGCAGGGCAAGTAGTTCTATGAGGCTGTTAAGTTCCTGGCGCACGGCCTCCGGCGACCCTGGAGTTTCCAGGTACTCTGCAACTTGCGGCGCCGGGGTTACTTCGCACCAGAGTTCAATCATCTGCTGCAACATGACCTGTTGGAGCGGTTTGCTCAGTACACCATCCATACCGGCATCGAAACAACGTTGCAGGTATTCATTCCCGCTAAATTGCGAGAGCGCGATGATCGGGCAATATGAGCGTTCCTGTTGGAGCTGCGACTCACGAAACGCGCTGACCATGCGCTCGGCGTCGCCCTCTGGCGAGTCACAGTCGATCAGCACCATATCGACCCGGTGCGCACTGAACAACGCCACCGCCTGGTCGGCATCAGCCGCCAGCAGCACCGCGCAACCAAGGCTGTCGAGTTGTGCCTGCAACACTTGCCGACTGGGTAGCGAGTCGTCCACCACCAACACCTGCAAACCGTTAGCCGATTCCGCGCTCGGCGCAGGCTCAGGTGCCGGCAGTTGCGGGGAAACAGCCCGCTCAACTGGCAACCGCACCTCGACCTGGGTACCGACCCCCTGCAAGCTGCTGAGCACCAACCTGCCGCGCATCAACCTGACCAGGCGCCGGCAGATCACCAGGCCCAGGCCGGTACCGCCAGTGCGCCGATAGGATTGCTTGGCCTGGGCATACGGCCGGAACAGCGAGGCTTGCGCCTGCTTGGACAAGCCTATGCCCGTATCGATGACCCGGATCACCAGTTGTCGCACCTCGACCGCAGGCTTTTCCAGCTGTTGCAACTGCACCTCTACCCGCCCCACATCGGTGAACTTGACGGCGTTGCAGATCAGGTTGCGCAGCACCTGCGCCAGACGCAGTTCGTCCAGCAACAATGGTTCGCCGGGACGCTCGCCGGTGACGAGCAGCTCAATGCCCTTTTCCTGCGCTTGCGTTCGATGCTCGTCGACTACCCGCAAGACCAGCGCCCATGGGTCCACCGGTTCAAGATTGAGGGCCAGTTGCCCGGCTTCCATCTTGGAGATATCCAACACATCATCCACCAGCCGCAGCAAGGTATTGGCGCCGCTATTGGCCAAGCCGGTGAAATGTCGCTGCTGCTCATCGAGCGGGGTGTGCTCCAGCAGTTCCACGGCGGCCAGCACTGCGTTCATCGGCGAACGCACTTCATGGCTGATGACCGCCAGGAACATCGCCTTCTCCCGTTCGCTGTTCATGGCCTGGCGCCGTTGCAGGCGACTTTGCACGACCAGTCCGACGAGCACTGCCACCACGGCCAGCAGCAACCACAGCTCACTTTGGTAGTGCTCGGCAATGGCCTTGACGGTAGGAATGTCCAGGTCCATATCCGCAAACCAGGCGTCATAGATCGCCTTGCGCTCTTCGCCGCTGATGGAAGCCAGCACCTTGTCCAAAATAGACAGCAGGAGCACATCGCTGTCACGTACTGCCATGCTCACACCGGTATGCAGCAACGGCAGCACCCCAGAAATCTGCAGTACCCCATGATATTGGCGGGACAGGTAGGGAATCAGCAGCCATTCCGAAGCAATCGCCGCGTCCGTGCGGCCGTCCTTGACCATCGCCATCATGTCCAGCGCATTCAGGGCAGAAACAATGGTTATCCCCGGGGCCTTACGCTTCAAAAAAGCGATGTAATCCTCCTCACGCCCCAGCATCACCACCCGCTTGCCGGCGAGTTGCTCCAAGTCGGCAAACGGTTGATCGCCAAAACGGCTGACGATAACGGTCGAGCTGGTGTTGTAGGGCGTGGTGTAACGCAGCCCGAGATCCTTTGCCGGGTCATCGTCCCGGCGCCGGGTGGACAAGATATCGACTTCGCCGCTGATCAGCATGTCCTTGCGGGCGCTGCGCGTAGTGGTGGTGACGGGTTCGAAATACAGGCCCGTGCGCGATGCAATCAACCCCAGGTATTTGGCTGACAACCCTCTGAGTTGGCCATTGCTGATGTATTCAAAAGGCAGCAAGTTATCGAATACGCCAACACGCAGCACCGGATGGGCAGCAATCCAATCACGCTCCTGCTGGGTCAACTCCAGCGGCGTCGGGCCGGCCTGCACCCCAACGCCCAGGTTTCCCAGCACGAACGCTATCAGCAGCAGGCGTAGCAATTTGGCGTTCATCGCTGGGTCACCCGCGTGGCACGCGCGGGCGGCAGCACTTCCAGGGGAGCATCCCCGCCCAAGGCCCGCCAATGCTCAACCAACGCCCGCAGGGCCTGGGCGTAGGCCGGGCTATCCCAGCCCTCCTGCGCACGCAGCAGGCGCTCCAGATACTCGGCACTCTGCCCCAGGGCCAGCCACTCCATAATCAGCGCAGCACCGTGCAGACGATGGGCAACGTGGACGGCGCTGGGGCGGTCACAGAGCGCTATGGCCTTGATCAGGCTCCCCAGGTCACTGGCCATCTCCCGATTGATCGCCGCCTGATCCAGCTGTGGGGCCATCAGGCTCGCACGGGGTGCAGCCAGGGTGACGTCGCACCAGCGCTCGATCACCTCGCGCAGTTGCCCAAGGCGTATCGGCTTGCTCAATGCGGCGTCCATCCCAGCATCCATGCAACGTTTGAGGTGCTGTTCACCGGTCAGGGCAGAAATGGCAATGATTGGGCAGCGTGGACGCCCCAAGCCGCGCTCGAACTCACGCAGTTCGCGAACCAGGCTGTAACCGTCCTGGTCCGGCAGGTCACAGTCCATCAGGATCAATTGGTAGGCCTGCTGCGCGAACAAGCTGTGGGCCTGGGCGGCATCGGCGGCGATCACCGCCTCGCAGCCAAAGCCGCCGATCTGCGCCCGCAGCACTTCCTGGTTGGCCAGGGTGTCTTCCACGACCAGGATTTGCAGGCCGCCCGTCTCGGCCTCTGGCGCGGAATGCTGAATCTGCGGTGGTTCAGCAGTCTGGGGGGCAACCGTTACCGGCACGCAGAGGATGAAGGTCGTGCCAACCCCCGGCTCACTGCTGAGTGTGAACGACCCCTGCATCAAGTTCGCCAGTTGCTGGCAGATCACCAGGCCCAGCCCGGTACCACCGGAGCGCTTGTAGGATTGACTGGCCTGGGCATATGGCCGGAACAACGACGCCTGTACCGCTTCGCTGATACCGATCCCGGTATCGCGCACCTTGACTTGCAACTGTTGACCACCGGCCGGTAGGGCCAACAGGCACAGCTTGATGTCGACACCGCCGGCATCGGTGAACTTGATGGCATTGGAAAGCAGGTTATGAAGAATCTGCGTCAGGCGGGAGCTGTCGAGTAACAGCAAGGGCAGCGCGGTGTGGATGCTCACATTCAGGCTCAGGTGCTTTTCCCGGGCGCGCAGGCGGTGCAAGCCCACTACGCCCTGCACCAGCGCCGTCACATCGGTCGGTTCAATGCTCAGGCGCAACGCCCGCGCACCCGAGCCTGGCGTGTCCAGCACGTTATCCAGCAAACGCACCAACGCATTGGCGCCGCCATTGGCAAGGTGCACAAAGTGGCGCTGCTGCTCATTGAGCCGGGTGTGCCCCAATAACTCCATGGCCGCCAGCACGGCATTCATAGGCGAACGAATTTCATGGCCCATGACCGCCAGGAACATGGTTTTTTCCTGCTCGTTGCGCACAGCCTGACGCCGCCTGCGATGGCCGCGATAGACCAGCACACACAGGCTGGCCAGCACCAACGCCCCCATGATCAGGACATGCCAGTAGTGGCTGGAGATGGCAAGCAGGGTTGGAACATCCAGATCCAGCTCGTGATACCAGTGGTCGTACATGTCATTGCGTTGCTCGGCAGTGATCGAGCCCAGGACTTTTTCGAGGATCGAATGCAGCAGTGCCTGGTCCGAGCGAACCGCCATGCTGACATCCAGCATCTGGCTGCCGACCACACCTGAAGCCTCCAGGATGCCCTGGAACTGGCGGTACAGATAAGGCATCAGGAAGGTTTCCGTGGCAACGGCCGCGTCAGCACTGCCGTCCTGGACGCGGGTCAGCATCTCCAGGGCCGATTTGCTTTTGATCAGCGTGACCTCGATTCCTGATGCTCCGACGATCTCTTCGTAATGATCCACGTCAGGAACCATCACGGTTTTGCCATGCAGTTGGTCGAGGTCGAAAATATCCGGGCCTTCGAAACGCGTCACGATGATCGGCGAGGTGGTCTGGTAGGTCAGCAAGGCAAGGCCCTTGGTGGCCGGCTCAGACCTGAAACGCAAGTAAGAGGACAGCAGATCCACCTGGCCATCGAGGAGCATTTGCTCGCGTATCTCAATGGTCTTTCCCGGAACATAGGTGAATTCAAGGCCGGTGGCATCGGTCACCAATTGCAGGTAATGCACTGAGCGTCCCTGCAGGGTGCCATCACGCATGTACTCAAAAGGTATCAGGTCTTCGACCACGCCCACCCGCAACACCGGATGCTGCTGTATCCAGCGCTGCTCCTGCTCGCTCAGTTGAACCGGGCCAGCAGCGAAGACGGTCCCTCCAAGCGACCACAACAACAAGCCCCCCAACCACCACCGCCTCATGGCGAGCCAATGATTTTGTTGAGCTTGAACAGTTCGTTGTTCGACGTAACCCCCAGCTTGCGAAACGCCGAGGTTTTCTGGGTGCTGATGGTCTTGATGCTGCGATTGAACTTCTCGGCAATTTCAGTGATGGTCATGCCCGCCAGGTAACAACGAATGACCTCCTGCTCGCGACTGGTCAACTCCGCCAGGATCAGGGCGTCCGGCACTTCGTCAGAGCCTTTGCGGGTATCACTGGTGACGGTTTCGGCCAGGCGATAGGTCATGTCGGGACTCAGGTACACCGCCCCCGATGCCACTTTGCGGATGGCCTTGACCAACTGGTCCATGTCCTCACCCTTGCCGACAAACCCGCGGGCTCCGACACGCATGGCCAGGCCCACGGTCGCCGGGTCGTGATGGGTGGACAACACAAGGATGTGGCTAGCGGGAAACTTGACTCGCAAGGCACGGATCAATGAGACGCCGTCCAACTCCTCGGGACTCAGGGAGAAATCCAGTAGCAGCAAGTCTGCAGGCGCCGTGGCGAGACCGGCGATCAGGTCGCGGCTGCGCTCATAAATGCCTACTACTTCAAAGTTCGCCTCGGCCGCCAGGGTATTGGCCAGCCCATGTCGAACAACCGCGTGATCATCCAACAAAGCAATACGTATAGATTTCATTATGATCGAGCCCACTCAACCCAGCGCAAGCCGCGCTGCCGAAAACAGGGATACCCAACGATAGAACAGTATATGCAACAAGCGGCAAATGACACGGCGCCAACCCGCCAGGTTCAGATACCTTCAATGAGGTGCTTGATCTTGAATAGCTCGTTGTTCGATATCACACCCAACTTGCGAAAAGCCGAAGCCTTTTGGGAGCTGATGGTCTTGATGCTACGGCTGAATTTCTCAGCAATTTCGGTGATGGTCATGCCCGTCAGATAACAGCGAATCACTTCTTGCTCACGGGCAGACAGACTGACAAAGCGCAACGCGTCCTCGCGATTGCGCGCCTCGCCGTCATAGTTGACCGCAGTGGCTTCGGCAACCCTGTAGGCCATGTCCGGGCTCAGGTAAACCGCCCCCGACGCCACCAACCGGACGGCGTCGACCAACTGACCCATATCTTCACCCTTGCCGAGAAATCCCCGGGCACCGGCACGCAAGGCCAGGATCACGGTGGCGGCGTCATGGTGCGTAGAGAACACCAGGATGCGGCATTGTGGAAACTTCACCCGTAACGCTCGAATCAGTAACACGCCATCCAACTCGCTGGGCCCCAGGACATAGTCCAGTAACAGCACCTGCGCCGGGTCCTTGGCCAGCCCTGCCAATAGTTCACGCGTACGGGCGTAGACACCGACCACTTCAAAATCAGGTTCCTGCAGCAATCGATTGACCAGGCCATGTCGCACGATTGCATGATCATCCAGCAAAGCAATTTGTAAGCGTTTCATAGATCACAGGACACTCTGTATAACGAGCAAAAAGATGAAAAATAACGCTATCTCATCATTGGTAAGTTGCCGTCAGGGAAGACGGACCTACAACATCAATTCCATCCGTGCAACTGAGCCATCGCACATTAAAAACAAACAGGCGAACTTTCGATCAGGCAATACAACACCCACCGGCAAACTTTAAGTTGCCAGGCAAGTAGTCGACTTTTTGAGATTCAAGACATCCAGCAGTGGTTATCGAATGGGCAGAGCAGTTAACTCCAGCGGCATACAATTTAATAAAATCGATGATGGAAATTTAAAGCCATGACGAAACAATTGAAATAAGAGCACTCCTAAAAACCGCCTCCTCCCAGAGCCAGACGGACAGAAGTATGTTTACGGGTGTTTCCCCCGCTCAATCAGGAAGCTCAAAAAGGCCTCGATTTCCATCGGCCGCGCCAGCGCATAACCCTGCCCGACGCGGCAGCCCAGGCGATGCAGCAGAGGGATCGTGGACTCATCCTCAATGCCCTCGGCCACCAGGTTCAGATTCAGCAGGCCGGCCCAACTGACGATGCCCGCAATCACCTTGCGTGATGACGAGTGCTGCTCTACGGCACGCACGAATGAGCCGTCGATTTTCATTTCATCGAACGACAGGTTCGCCAACAGGTTCAACGTGGCCGCGCCGGTACCAAAATCATCCAGGGACACCTGGAAACCCTTGGCGCGGATTGCCGTCAGCGATGCGGAAAGATGCAGTTCGTCCGGTTCGGGTACGTCCTCGGTAAGCTCGATTTTCAGCAAGTGGTTTGGCAATTCGGCCTGCTGCATCCGTGTGGCGAGGCGGTCGGCAAAATATGGGGTGCAAATGGTTTTTGCCGAGGCATTCACCGCGATGGGGATCAGAATGTTTTCACGCTTGAGGGCCAGCATCGCCCGGATGCTCCACATTTCCACCAGGCTGAACAGCAACAGGTCCAGGCCCAGTCGGTTAACCAACGGCATCAGCACCGACGGCGGGATTTCACCAAAGCGCGGGTGCTTCCAGCGCACCAATGCCTCGGCTCCCACTACACGCCGGCTCAACAGCTCGAATTGTGGCTGGAACACAAAGCGCAAGCCCTCCCCCGTGGTCAGCGCATTGATCACTTCATCCTCGGCCAAGGCGTCGAATGTGGTCATGTGCAACTGCGGGTCCGGTTTCGCGCGGGTCAGCATCACGGCTCGCAAGGCATCACCCAGTTCCAGGGTTGCGCCTTCGCGCAGGATCTCCACCAGAATCCCGGCGGCGCGGGCCAATCGGGCATGGGACTCCAACGCACTGATGGCGACCCCGCCCATGTGCTTGATCCAGCGCTGCTGGGTGCCGCCATGCAGGGAAGCCACGCCGCCCTCTTCCACAGCACGCACCTGCGCATTCAAGGTGGCTTCACCGGTCCAGAAGATGCTCGGCAACTGCGCCACGGCGCCGGCTTCGTGCAGCCCCTTGAGCAGGCTTGGCAGCATCAGCCCATCATCAGACCCCGGACGAATTTCGCAGAAGATGACGTCCACCGGCTGGTCGACCAGCCAGGCCTCTACGTCGCTCAAGGATTTAGCGTTGGCCAGCGCTGTAACGCCCATACTGCTCAACGCGCCGGACAGCCAATTGGCACAGGTGGCGTCGGTTGCCAACGTGATAACGCGTAGGGCGTTGAACTCGTTGGGTACGGCGGCATTTACGATCATGACAAGAATTTCCCGATACTTTTCCAGGAAAAAAGCTTATCAGTGGCAAAAAAGAAGCAAATAGGATTGGGACTAAAAGCACCCTTGTCTGCGGGGTGGGCGACCCAGAACGGAGCGCTGTGCGGCGGGTATCAGGGCAGTTGTGCTGCGTCAGCGTTGACGAACATCGCCGGCAAGCCGGCGCCTACAGGAAAAAAAACATTAAGCGGTGAATTATTTCGTGTCCTCATGTATCTGACCGAGTAGACCATGCCATTAAAACAATGGCATCGACACCGTTCAGTGACAGAGTGACCTGTATGAAATCACGCAAGAAAAGTGTCAGCCCAATCGGGTTGAAAGACATCACCATTGTCGACGACGCCAAGATGCGCAAGGCGATCACCGCCGCAGCACTGGGCAATGCCATGGAGTGGTTCGACTTCGGGGTGTATGGCTTCGTGGCTTATGTGCTGGGCAAGGTGTTCTTCCCCGGCGCCGACCCTGGCGTGCAGATGATTGCGGCGCTGGCGACCTTTTCCGTGCCGTTCCTGATCCGCCCACTGGGTGGCCTGTTCTTTGGTGCGCTGGGGGATAAGTACGGGCGGCAGAAAGTCCTCGCGGCCACCATCGTGATCATGTCCATCAGCACCTTTGCCATCGGCCTGATTCCGTCCTATGCCTCGATTGGCATCTGGGCCCCGATCCTGTTGCTGTTGGCCAAGATGGCCCAAGGCTTCTCGGTGGGTGGTGAATACACCGGGGCCTCGATCTTCGTCGCCGAATACGCCCCCGACCGCAAGCGCGGCTTCCTCGGCAGTTGGCTGGACTTCGGCTCCATCGCAGGCTTTGTGCTCGGTGCGGGCGTAGTGGTGGCGATCTCCAGCGTGCTGGGTGAAGAACAGTTCCAGGAGTGGGGCTGGCGCCTGCCGTTCTTCCTAGCCCTGCCCCTGGGCATGATCGGCTTGTACCTGCGCCACGCCCTGGAAGAAACCCCAGCCTTCCAACAGCATGTTGAAAAGCTTGAACAGGGCGACCGCGAAGGCCTGGCACGTGGCCCGCGCGTATCGTTCAAGGAGGTCGCCACTCAGCATTGGCGCAGCCTGCTGACCTGTGTCGGCGTGGTGGCCGTGACCAACGTCACCTATTACATGCTGCTCACCTACATGCCCAGCTACCTGACGCACAACTTGCACTACAGCGAAAACCACGGGGTGCTGATCATCATCGCGATCATGGTCGGCATGCTGTTCGTGCAACCCATGATCGGCTTTATCAGCGACAAGGTCGGGCGCCGGCCCTTTATCATCGCCGGCAGTATCGGCCTGCTGGCCCTGGCTATTCCGGCCTTTATGCTGATCAACAGCGGCAAGCTCGGGCTGATCTTCGCAGGCTTGCTGATGCTGGCGGTGGTGCTGAACTTTTTTATCGGCGTGATGGCGTCCACCCTGCCCGCGATGTTCCCCACCCACATCCGCTACAGCGCCCTGGCCAGTGCGTTCAACATCTCGGTACTGATCGCCGGCCTGACCCCGACCGCCGTGGCCTGGCTGGTGGAAAGTACCAACGACCTGTACATGCCTGCGTACTACCTGATGGTCATTGCCGTGGTGGGCCTGGTCACCGGCCTGACCATGAAGGAAACCGCCAACAAACCCCTGCGCGGCGCGGCCCCGGCAGCGTCGGACATGGAAGAGGCACGGGAGCTGTTGCAGGAGCATCACGACAATATCGAACAGAAGATCGAAGACCTCGACGAACAGATCGCCGAGCTGGAAGCCAAGCGCCAGAACCTGGCGCAACAGCATCCGCGGATTGACTGATTGCGCTACACAACAAATGTAGGAGCTGGCTTGCCAACGATAGCGGTGGGTCAGCCGCCGACAATGGTGACTGAACCACCGCCCTCTCGAGCAAGCCCGCTCCTACAGGGGATGACGGCGGACCAATCGACAGTATCGCCGACTCGCCCTGGCTCATCTGATTTCGGAACCTGTGGCTTAGAAAGCGTATTGCAGGCGCATCACCACCCCATCACCGGTGTCATCACCCAGGGTGTTGCTGACGTTGTCCGTGCGGGCCTTGACGTAGTTGGCGCTGACCTTGACCGCCTCATTGGCGTACCAGTTGACGCCCAGGGTATGCGCCTTGCCCTGGCTGTCACCTACCTGGCGCACATTGGTGCTGACCACGACATTATCGTCTTCGACGGTAAACGCGTCGTAGCGGTAGAACACCTCCCAGGCGCCGATTTGTTTGTTTTGCGGTTTGATGGAGTCGAACTTGGCGCCATCGAGTTTGTAGATGCGAGGCTCGCCGGTCAGGGTATAGGCCAGTTGTGCGTAGTAGCCGCTGGCCTTGATGTCACTCTGTGCTGCATCGGCCTTGAGGGTCCGTCGCAAGTACTCACCCTGCACCGAGAACGCATCCAGCGCCCAAGCACCTTCCAGGCCCCACACCGAGTCGTCCTGCCATAAGCCTTGCTGGGCCGCACTCCCGCCAAATACCGAGCGGGTGCCATTGGTGCCGGCACTGTTGCCGCCGTTGGTCTCGACGCCACGCATGCCCATGCGTGAGCGGATGCGCGTGTCGATGGCGGCGTCCTTGAGGTCTCGGTAGGCGTATTGCAGCCCTACGTGCAACACATTGCCGGATTCGTGCAGTGGCGCAAACACGCCGCGCAGGTTGTAGCGCTTGACGCTGTCGCCGTCAGTGTCGTTGTTGTTTTCGCTGAACACACTGCCGGACAAATAGGCCATCTGTCCCACCACGCCGTTGGCCTGTACGCCCATGCCGACGTTGTCGTTGACCCACTCGGCCACATCGTAGGAAAGGTTACGCTCCAGGGCCGTGACCCATTTGGAACTGGTGGCTTTCTCCAAGCCAAAATCGGTGTAGAAACGCCCTACTTTTACATTCAACGGATTGAACCCGGTGTAGGTCACGCTGCCTTCGTCGAAGTAACCTGCGCTGTCATTGCCCACGTTACGGGACAGGTCGTAGTTGATCTGGTATTTCCAGTCCTTGTAGACCGTGCCGCCAAACTCCAGATAGGCACGCCGAAAATACGCGGCGTCCGCCGTGTTGCCGTTACGGGTGTAGTAATCATCAAACCGGGCGTAATCGGCCTGGATACGCCCGCCCAGCTTGAAGCTGAACTCTTTGTCGGCAGTGGCCACTTCCAGGCCGCCCTTGGTTTTGAGCACAATATCGGCGCCATCGGTGGTTACCGTGCCTGCCTGCGCCGAAATGGCCAATACGCTCCCCGCCACCGCCAGGCTGAATTGAGTTAACCGAACGCACTTTGAATAACTAATCGACATCAACTTCCCCTCACTATCGTTAAGTATTACTTGGCGACGGGGAGTTTCCAAAGACCAAATGACATTTTGGATTTATTCACAAGACAGTTTTGTGACCATGGATATTTCTTGCCCTTTAACCGCGACAAGGACCTTATAAACAAGGGAATTACAAGTTACACAGGCATTCACATCGAATATTTCAGAATGGTTAAAACCAATACCAACTTAGATGACTCTTTCAAACCAGTCACGCCGTTCTTCGAACACTTTGTGAATCAACGCCACCAGCGCTTGCACATGGGGTTGCTCAGCGGTCAAGGGCGCCGTGGACAGCCATGCCAGCCGTTCCATAGGCTCACCAAACAAGGGGGTCAGGGCCAGCAGGTTTTTATCCAAATGGCCGATGTAGTCCGGTAACAAACCGACACAGGCACTGTGCCTGACCCACTCCTGCACCCACGCCTGGGAATGCACCTGGGCCACTGCGCGCTGGCGCTGTTTGACCAGGCGGTTCCAGGGTGCAAACGCCGCAACCGGCGCATTCGTACGGCCTTGCACCAGCATAAAGTCGGACAAGTGCGCAATTTGCGTCGGCAAACGGTTGCCGCGACAGTAACGCTTGGCCATATGCGGGCTGAAGTCAATGCGCGCCAGACGTTGCGGCGTGGTCATGGCAAACCCCGGCGCTGGACGAGGACGGTCAGCATCCGCCAACCACACCATGACATCCGCCTGGCGTGTTGGCTCGCCCGTCAGCGGGATGACTTCCAACTGCATTGCCGGGTGCTTGCGCATAAAATCCAGCACCTCACGCGCCAGCAGGTCGTGCATGAGGGAGTCTTCCACGGCCAGACGCAACAGCGGTTGAGGCACGGCGCCCACTTGTGGTTGAACATCGCCAAACCGCGCTATCAGCAGCGCTTGCAGGCGCTGCCCCTTGAGGGTCAGGCGTAGGGCATTTTCTCGTAATACAAACAGCGGGCTACCCAGCCGCCCCTCCAACTGGGCCAGTTGCTTGCGCAGTTCTGCAGTACGGATATTCAGGCTACGGGCAGCCTGGCGAAAGCTGGCACAGCGTGCGCATGTCAGAAAACGCTGCGCCAGCTCGCGGTCAATCAACGGTGCCTGCGCAGTCATAGGGCAACCTTTCAGCGGCCATTATTACGGCACTGCCCCATGACTTGATATTCGATAGTGTTGAGCTTGCCGCTCGAGTCCTCGTAAGTCATGCGCGACGGGACGATGTCGCAGGAGCTGATCTTAGGGGTCACGTTGACCACCTTGGCGATGTCCAGTTTCATGCCATAGCGATAGTCCTGGACCTGGGGTTGTTCCTTACCTTGTTTTAGCGCATAAGCAGCCATGGCTTTCTGGTTATCGCTCATCAACTTCTCATACCCACGATCACCGCCGTTTGTGGCGAACGCGACCGTGGATAATGACAACGCCAATGCAGCAATACTTAGTTTCAACAGGTTCATCAGATTTATCTCTCAAGTCATTTTTCCAGACTTGAGATTAACTAACCGACCCTTTCACCAAGGTAGCTTAAAGATTACCTTTCTGTTATGTGCAACTAAGCCTGACGATAATCACCGCCCAGTGCCGCCGCCGCCAGGTGCGCCACCCCGAGGGTGATTCCCGGCTCTTCACCGTCTTCGAGCATCCAGGTCGACGACAAACCTGCCCAGGCGAGCACCCATTGCAGGAGCCTACGCCGCTCGATTCCAGAGGCTTTGGCGACCACTTCGATCCGCCGCGCAAAGCACTCGGGAGCCAGGGCGCTTTGATCGGGGTTGCAGAAGAGGTTGGCGTAATCAAAGCCGCGCTCGCCGTAGAGGCCCTTGGGGTCGATAGCCAGCCAGCCAGCCGCGGCAAAATCCAGGACATTGCCATGGTGGATATCGCCATGCAGTACCGCGACATCCTGGGGCGCCGCCAGCAGATCGCGGGCGGTGCTGGCGCACTGCGCAAGGATCCCGCCGTGCCTCGCCGCCCCCGGCCATAGCGCTTCGAACCACCGCGCCAGGGGAACCAGCGCGGGAATCGGCTTGGCCCGTGGCGCATGCAGGCGCGCGGCCACGCCACAAAGGATGCGCGTGGCCTCTTCATCGCGACCGCCGTTGGCCATCTGTATAAGCGAAGCCGAGCCCAGCGCACGCGCCATCAGCAAGGCCTCCCCGTCATGGGCCAGCACCGGCGCTGCACCGTCACCGTCCCACCAGGCCATCAGCACGCTGCCGGCTTGCTCCTCGGCCACTTGGGAGACCTTGAGCATGGCCGGCACACCGTCCTGGCGAACAGGCAATAGATTGCCGTTGCGCGAGGCGAATGCATCGCCATCGACGGTCAGGTCCCATCGCTCCAGGTATTGATCAAATAGACACATCATGGCTGAGGCGGGAACTTCACAAAGCCCATGGCAAACAGCCAACCGCTGAGCATGGACAGGTAGAGGGAGGTATATGAAGCAACGGTGTAGTCCAATAAGAAGTTGAGCGCGGTGAACGCAATGGCAGCGCACAGGAACTGCGTGCGGGTAAACCGCCTCACAAAGCGTTCCATTGCGGCATTCAAGGTGCGCAGGTACTTCATTGGTTTTCCCCTGGAAATGGTGACGGCATCTACACACTTGCGCCCGTCGGTCCTGAAAAGCGCAAGAATAGTGCTGCATGGAGTTGACGAGAATCAACCACCGAGATGCCCTGGTTGCCCGTACAGCAAAACTGGCCGAGGCTGCGATAGCGCACGCGTTGCCAGCCCTAGGCCAGGGTATTCCACACCTGCGCCAACCCCACCAGGTGCACCAGCCCGTACACCACGCAAATCCCCGAGCTGATCATGATAAAGCGCGTACTACGACCCGTGCCGGCCAACACGAACGGGCCCAGCAGACCACGCAACAGATACACCAGGGTGATTACGCACAACGCAGGGCGCAGCAGGGGCAAGGGGTCGATCACTCCGGCGCCGGACAGCGCATAGGCCGACCACGCGGCGAGCACCAGGGCAATCCCCGCCGTCACCACCGCCGGGAAGCGGCGACCGGCCTTGGCTGCACGTACAAAGCGCTCGCCCGCGCCAAACAGGTGATACCAGGACGGCCCTTTGATGATGACCCCGATATGCATCAGCGCCACCAGCAGGTTAAGCCCGGCAGCGACCAGCAGTGCCGTGTTGTATTCCATTCCATCACTCCCTGATGCCAATTAGCCACATTGCGCGCAAAGGTATCATGCCCCCTCTCCCACGGCGATCAGCGCATTAAAGTCGGCCCCGCAAGCCTGATCACTATCGACTGCCGCGAGACTGGACCGACCGGCGGCAACCCTTTCAGCCAGTTGATGCCGCACTATATCCGGCATGCCTCTACGCCCGACTCTCCCCGCCCCGCCCTTTGAATACCCTGCCCACCTTCGCGCCCAGGCCGAGGCGGCACCGCGTGCGCCCGGCGTGTATTTTTTCTACGCGCAAGGTGAATCGATGCCGCTGTATATCGGTAAAAGTGTCGATATCCGCAGCCGCCTGCTGGCGCACCTGCGTACCCCCGAAGAAGCGCGCATGTTGCGCCAGGCACAGCGGATCGAATATCAGCAAACCGCGGGAGAAATCGGTGCGCTGTTGCTGGAGTCGCGCCTGATCAAAGAGATGCAGCCTTTGAAGAACAAGCGCCTGCGCCGGCAGCGCCGCCTGTGCTCGCTACGCCTGCACGGGGGCAAACTGCAGATCATCGACACCACCGCGCTGGCCGAGGGGCCGCAGTTGTACGGGCTGTTTCGCAGCCGACGCATGGCAATCGAAGCGTTGATCCTGCTCGCCGACGAGCACCGCCTCTGCCATAGCCTGCTGGGTATAGAACCACCCAGCGCGAAGGGCTGTTTCCGTGCGCAGATCCGTAAATGCGCCGGGGCATGCCGGGGCGACGAAACCCATGCCGCCCACACCGAGCGTTTGCTGCAGGCGTTGGCCCACTGGGCCGTCCATCGCTGGCCATACCCCGCCGCCATTGCACTGCACGAGCGCCATGGCCAGCTGGAGCAATACCACGTCGTGGATAACTGGCGGTACATCGGGACTTACGCCTGCGAGGCCGAAGCCCGATTGGCGCCGGCCTCGCCAGCGCAGTCGTTCGATGCTGACAGCTACAAAATTCTTGTACGGCCCGTGCTGTTCGAGAGTGCTCGTGTGGTGCTGCTGTCGTAAGAGGCGCCTTGCAGAGCCAGCGCGCCAGGAACCTTTTGCACAATCGGGAATCAGTGCTGCATGTTTTCACACCAACAACTCAGCGAATTCCCAATGATTTTCAGAAGATCCCTGCTCTGTATCGCCTTGGTGGCCATCGGTTTTATTGCCGGGTACGCCGCAAAACCCAATGATGTGCTTCAACTGACCGCTGGCCAACTCATAGAGTGTGGCGAGGTGACCATTCCTACGCTGGGCATGTGAGCCCGAAATCCGGCCGCTTTCGGTAGAGGTTACTCAGGCTTGGATTCCGGAACCCGCAGGTGCGCGCCGCAACCATAGCCGCCTGAACTACTTTGATAAAACGTCTCCCCCGTATGATGGGCGGCATTCTGTTTCAGGAAATCAACGCTGTTAAGATCGCGAGATACTGGTTCATGGACTCGTGGCGAGCGATCTGCGGGAGGAAACTTAATGCACAAGATGCCTATAATTCTGGCACCGAGGATAGAGAGCAGCAAAAATTGAAAAAGAACTCGTACCTTTATTTGGTGCCTATGATTTTTGGAACGATGCTGACTATTTCATTGCTTTTCGCATGGCGTAGCCATATTTATTCAGTGATTTTTTTCAAGCCGAACTTTCAAAAAATCTATATCACCAGCTCATTAATCTTGGCAGTTATAAGCTCGCTAGGCTTTATAATTTTTAAAAAAGACATATTGTCTGGAAACCTCATAAACACCCTAAAAAAGATTACAGCACTTCCACTGGCATTATTTTTAGTGTGCCTGCTAACCCTACAAATTCCGCTCTCACTTTTAATTTATTTATCCGACGGAACTCAAAGCACTTACACAACGGCATATACACAATCCCCTGGCGGTAGAAATAGCTGCCGCGGCATTGAGATTTTTGAGCCAGAGCTAAATAAGGCAATAAAAATATGTCACTCCAGTGGCGACAGCAATAAGGGTTTAGTCAAGATTTATAAAACCAGCAATACGAAAGGCATCGTCATAACAGGCGCCGCATTTTATTGACGGTTTTTCCAGGTTTGAGATGACTGGCTGGAACAGCTGTACTCCCCTAACCTGCCTTCAAGCTGCGATGCGTAGTAAGCACGCCTTTGTCGTCAAACAGGAAAATCATCTGGTTCCCCCCATTATCCTGGCAAACCACACCGTCAGTTTCCCCGTCAACGATCCCTTGGCAAGCCATGTTCCAGACATAAGGACGGATTTGGCACTTCAGCGTCTTACCGTCTTCAATCACCAGATGATGGGTGGCGGAGATGCTTTCTAGAGCGGGTTTGGGGCAGGCTCCCTCCCCCCAATTGATACCTTGGTGATTAGGTTGGTAAACACAACCAGCCAGCAGGAGCATGGGCAACAGGCATTTGTAATTCATGATCACCATCCTTAGTTGTTGCTCTGTAACAGGGTGCGGGATGCTCGACCCCGTAAAGATGTAGCAGATACTCTAGAACCCCGGCGGAATGTAACCAGGGACGTAAGGAATATTTTTACACTTATTACTGACTATACGGCCATTATCAATCTTGAAATCCACAATCTTGCCAAACGGGTTGACGGTGGCCTCAATCGTACAATCAGAACTGTGCCCTACAGTTTCATAATACTCCGTGTACACCATGCCGTTACCGGTATGATTCATCGAGGTTCCTGCAGCTTCGGTATTGGTCCAGCTTGAAGACTTCTCCCATGTCAGGACAATAAGTTCCTCTCCATTCGCGCCCTTCACCTTCTTGACTGCTGCTGGTTTACCAAATAGGTTCAAGGCTTCCTGATCTGACCTTCCCACCCATCGCTCCTGAGCAATCACCCGGCAACCATTAACAAGCAAGATAACCGGAATTATTGTGGCAACCAGCAACACCTTCGAGATGCGATTAAACATAAAACCTCTTTCACAATAAAAACAAAGTAAAAAAGTTAGCATTGATGCCCTTGCTGGGGAATTAGCACAGATGTGCTAATGGCTCATTGCCCCGTTGTAAAACAAGTAGTGATTGCGCCGATTGTTTAGCTGATACCCTTGCGGTTCAACGTGCTACCTACTCAACTGTTTTGCCCCCTTCCCGGCGTCCTGCCGACAGAACACAAGCTCCCGAATAGCACACGAGTCCTGAGACTTATCGTATGCCCGCGCTCAAAAAAGTGTAGGCCGAGTATCGTCAGCCGTCCTGCAGAGCGGCTCCTGCCAGCCACATAAGGAACGCACTCACAGGCACCTGCCGCTCCCGTCCTGGCACGCACACCGCAACGTAACGCGGACCAAGCAGGCTTACTTCTGGTCTATAGGCCACTAATTCTCCATGCCTGAGGCTGTCGGCGACCAGTACATTGCTTGCCAGCACCAGCCCATGACCAGCAATCGCAGCGCTCAAGGCAAAATACTCATCGTCGAACTCACGCATCTGCGCCGTTTCAAGCCAGGTCTGGCATTCTGCGGCCGCGCACCAGCTTTCCCAGTTGATTGAGAATGCTCCCGGAATTTTCCAGTGTAAGTTGATCAGTTCGATCTGATTTACATTCAACGAGGCCACCAGGCCTGGGGCGCCGTAAACAGAGAATTGCTCTTTCATTAGCTCCTGACAGAACAACTTCGGGTCGTCGCGGCTGACTGAACGAATAGCGACATCGATACTGGAATCACGCAGTAGATCGACTAGTTCGTTACCTGTATCGACCCGCACCTTGACTTGTGGAAAGCTTCGATAGAAAACACCCAGCCGTGGAATTAGCCAGGCAGCGGCCAAGCCCGGCGTAGTAGAAATGGTTAGGGTTTGGGGAACGGTGTCCGGATAAAAAGCCTCCAGGCTGCGGCGAATGTCTAACAAGGCGCGGTGAGTCTGGCGATATAGCAACTCGCCCTCTTCGGTCAATGCGACGCCTTGTCCAGCTCGCTTGAACAGCATCGCTCCGAGGCGGGCTTCCAACATCCTGACCTGGTGGGAAATGGCCGCGGGGGTGACTGAGAGTTCCTCAGCTGCCGCTTTAAAGCTACCCAGTCGCGCAGCCGCCTCGAAGGTGCGCAGCGCGTTAAGCGGAAGAGTCGAAAACACGCATCGTTCCCTAGATGAATTGAATTGATGAATATTTAATTTATCTCATTTTTCTTGGTGTGTACGCAGCGATACCGTTGCAGGTATTCGATCTCGCCACCCTTGGAAAAAAACCATGCAAGGACCTTCGCGAAAAATTCTTCAAGCCATCCTCTATGAATCAATCGCTGTTGCGGTGCTATCGCCTAGCATCTCGTTGATATACGACGAAGGTTTGGCCCATGCGGGTGCGCTGTCGGTGATGTTATCTGTATGCGCGCTGCTGTGGAACGTGCTGTTTAACTACGCTTTTGAACTCTGGGAAGCGCGTCAGTCACAGCGTGCTCGCACGTTGGGCAGACGCTTGCTGCACTCACTGGGCTTTGAGGGTGGGCTAGTTCTAATGTTGGTACCACTGGTGGCATGGTGGCTGGAGATTTCTTGGTGGGCTGCACTGGTCACCGATCTGGGGCTGTTCGTTTTCTTCTTCTTTTACGCGCTGGCGTTTCAGTGGGTCTTCGATAGGATGTTCGATGTACCAAATTCCGCGAAGGGGGAAGTTTCGGTTAACCCATAATTCGCGCGGAATCCAGATTCGCCAACCTGTAGCAGCATCAGGATTTGTCCATGAAAAATGCCACCAGAGCGATTGAGAGCTACATCTTCGGTAAGGACGGAAATCGGCCCGACTTATTGCAACATGCTTTCAGTCTAGACGCAGCTCTTAACGTGCTAGTGCAGAGAGGCAACGTCCTTTTTCCTCCCAACGTCCAGGGGCGCAAAGATATTGCTGAAGTACTAGTACGCAGCTTTAGCCTGCAATATGAGAACGTTTATACATTCTGCCTCGGTGACGCTCCAAAGCCCGACGCCAATGTTCATAAGTGCAAATGGCTGGTTGGCATGTCAACAAAAGCGACTGGAGAGTTACGTGTAGGCTGCGGGGAATATCATTGGATCTTTTCACCGCAAAGCGGCTTGGCCACTCAGCTGTCCATTACCATCGAACACATGTTGGAGTGTCCTTCCCAGCATATGCGAAAAATAATGGACTGGCTTCAAGGTCGCAGCTATCCATGGTGTGAACCTACCGACATGCTTGATTCGGCACCGCCGCTCACTTGCCTCCAGCCGGTTCTTGTCTACGTTGCTACATGACCCCTACTGATATAAACGTAAGCGTTTGGCCGATTGCGGACCTCATGATAGGCAGCAAACGGCCATGAGCGGCCACTCGAACACATCACCTAACCGGCTGTTTTGTAGGACGACGCAGTCACCGATGTTCCGCTGCCAACATTGTTCTGAATTGAGAAGTGGCCTCGGAAGATAGCCCGGCGGCTTCGAACACTGCGCAGGTGAAGCTAACGGGTGCAGGGCCTGGAGCAGTTATGATGCGGTCTGCAACCACAGCTACTGGGCTGCTTCGATAGAGCGTGCGCCCCTCATAACCCATGGCATTCTGTTGCAGGAAGTCGGCGCTGTTCGATGTATGAGGAACGGTGTCGAGAAGGCTGGCCCTGGCAAGTGCCAGCGTTCCCCCACAGATACCGGCAATTGTCGCTCCACTTGCACGACTAGCATGAAGAAACTCCCGAATATCAGGTGCTTCTGCACCTTCCCAGACCATTCCTCCAATCACGACTACAACGTCCGGTTTCCAGTCCAGACATTGTTGCAAACTGCTCTCGACCGTTACCGCCAATCCACCCTGCGAGCGAAACTGCCCCGTAGCAGAAGCGAAAAACCTGACATCGATCCCATAAAACGGAGACGCAGTTCCAGCAATGAAAGCGTATTCCCAGTCCGCAAAACCGGGTGTCAGTATCAATCCCACACGTGCCATCAGTCAGAATCCTCCATGAATGCCAATAACATATGGCGACAACACACATACATCAAGAAAGCAGCTTTTCAAGATCGGCAGCTATTGGCCGACAGACGTCTATCATGACAGACAGAAACCGCGAGTTAGGAGCCATTAGGTGTGGCGTGTAAGAATTTACCGCCTTTAGCCTCAACTGCCGAGCGAACTGCCGCGGCATCTGATGTCGAGCCGATAAATGCAAGTTGCAACTTAGGGAGCATGCTTGATGTGTTACTTAAAGCTGCAATAGCTGAGTTAGCTGCAAAAGAACTATTGGTTCCTGAGATGGCGACGCGCACATCAGCTTTACTTGCAGGGGCAATTATTTGGTGGATGTTTGAAACAATTGGAGATTCTAAACCTGCACTTCCGATAAGAGCGGATGCCATAGCTCCGGAGATGCCGTTATTCGCTGCAGGAACCCAAACCAAATTGAATTTTTGTTGCTCAAATAAAATTGCCGCAGATTGTGCAGCTTGCTGTGGCGATTGACTCCCAGTTGTAGCGCATCCTACTAATGCAAATAACAAAATTGTGAATGCCGCGAAAAGTTTCATAATTGCTCCTGAATATTTATTAGGCGACGGTTCTGTCGCGGAAATGCTGAGTGTATGTTGTATGACTTTCCATCGCTACACATAACCTGTTGATCATCATAAAAGGTGATTTTGTAAACGCGACAATACAGCGTAAGAGCGCGACAGGCTGGGCGCATCATTACTGATGCATTAGTAGACTGCCCACCGCCTGCTTTGGGCCCGACCTACACGTCGCGCCAAGCCTTAGCTGTCGCCTTACTCCTGAGTTATGCGACGACTCATTCGGGCCTGATGGCAAAGGCATTTCGATGTCGCGTTGGTGCGGATTCGCTGGGCCGTTTGCTTTCCTTCGTGAGGGGCAGAAATCGGCCAAAAGCAGTCATCGAGAGTCTCCAAAAACAGGAGCGATTCTGGCAGCTGAAATGCAGGGCCGAGATTTGATATCTCAAATTACTGAGCTAGGATCTTGGCTAAATGCCATCACTCGAAAAGGAAATCACCTTGGCCTTACCTGATACCCTCCGCCTCGCTGTGCTCGGTGTTTCAGCGGACACTCCATTTGAAAGTGCATAGAGCAATGTCAATACGAGGGCATTGGATATAAACCCTTTCATTACTCAGAACCATTTAATGATTGAAAATCAAAGTCCGTGAGCCATGGTAAGCGATTACTGGAAAGGGCGTCGAACCGCCTAAAACGGAGTGTCGGTGAGAGGCTGCCATTGATCGAAAGGAGAAACCCCTCAAGCAGGCGTACCAAACACCAACTGCTACGCTGTTCACTCCAAGGAGGAACACCGATGCCGAACTCAGACCTGCTTCCTTCCCCGCTGTCCAAAATCAACGAAAACCAACCCGCCCTTGAAGCAGCCATCATGGAGCTTACGAACTGGGTTGAGCAGTGGGGCCGATTCCAGGCTGGCACAGACCTCGGTAACCGGCTGACCCTCATCAAGCACCATGCTGGCAGCCTTGAGCTTGAACTCACTCGAATACGACTAACGCATATCCAGACACCTCAGATTTGGGCGCTATCATAGCGCCCGATTGAAGTGTCCAAGATCATTAGGTCACCGGCAAACTCGCCGAACTCCAAGCGATGGCCGACACCAGGAAGAACACCGTCGGCAAGCTCGTCGAGTACCTGCGCAAAAACATGGAGGCCACCGATATAAAAACGATCAGGCGGCCCTTGTTCACGATCACTTTGGCTCTAGCGCCCGAAAAGATCATCGTCGATAAAGAGGACGATATCCCGGACGACTTCATCGACACTAAAACCGTGTTCTCTCCCGACAAGCGCACCATCACGGCCAAGTTCAAGGAAATCCGAGAGCACAACGTAGCCGTACGAAAACGCATGGCCGCCGGTGAAGATGCAGAACACGAACTACTCGAAGAGCCCATCTGGGCACACCTCGCGCGCGGTGACAGCTCCATACGGATCAAGTAAGACAACAGGGTTTTGTAGCAAAAGTGGCGTTATGACGGTGATCATACGCTTCGGGCCAGCTCGGCCTGCACTCATACGCACTTCACTTAAGGATGAGTAACATGAACGATGATTTGAAGCAGTCAGGCTCTACTACCACCTCGCAAACCACCACCTCGTTAGAGCAGGTTAAAACCGGCAGGGTCTTGGATTTCACCTGGGCGCCAAACGCCAACACAACGACCACCACCGTCTCGGCGGACTTTGTCGACTACAAGGTCGACACCTCCCAGGGCAGCCCTACTGGAGACAGCCACTCCATTGCGCGGTTTACCTATGTCCAAGGTAAGGGCGGTGGCCAGATCAGTCAGCTGTTCCTTGAAGAGATGCGTGCCGGCGTACGTGCCAACACCCAGATCGGGCTGATGGTAGGACGCAAATGGGTTCTGGATCCCAACGCTGAAGTATCAGGCAGCATCGGCACCTACGTGGTCGAGCAATTCGATGACATGCGCGCCAGTGTCAATTATGTCGGCGCCTTCGCCCGCGTCTTCGCAGACCCACGAATGGTCAGCTACCACGCCGGGGGCCACGTACACACCAACGTCTCCATCACCGGCAGCAGACCACTGACCATGGTGGACTCAGGTAAGTCGGTTCTGGTTATCAGCGATACAGACGTCACGCTCACCATTGGTGATGACGTGACTGAAGGGTTCAGGGTGAATCTGATCCAGGCGGCCGCCGGCAAGGTCAACATCGCCGTATCGAGCAGCCATGTGATCTACAGCAATGCTGGGAGTCGCACACACACGCTCAACCCACTGGATGAGCTGGAAGTCAGTACCTTCCCATTCGGCCCGGTGTTCCTGGCCTTCCGGGTCAGACCTACTGCCTAACGATCCATTGCGCGCTGGCAGAGGTGGGTCTTACTGCCAGCGCCGTAATCACCGACAGTCCTGGCTCGCACTGCCGGCCAGCGGAATAGAAGAGGCAGGCTAGTTCGGGAAATTTCAGAGAGGAATGCCGCCCACCCTTCCAAGTATCTGCTGATCAACAAGCAGGGAAAAAGGATGACGCAGGGGATGCTGCGCTTGCGCTGGGACAAGGCGCGAGAGATGGCTTGCGAGAAAGCTATCGAACAAGGAGATCCGACGCTCGCCGCGAAGATCGGCGGGTTTCAGTTGCGAGATATTCGACCCAAGGCGGCGTCGGAAATCGTGGATATCGGCGACGCAAGCCTGCTGCTGGGGCAGAGCAATCAGGAAGTCACAAAGCGCGTTGACAGAAGGCTCGGCGCCACTACGAAGCCGTCAAAATAGAAAAGTTATGGAACGGTTCCATAAAAATACAAGCCAGCCACAGCCGCCCCCCAGAAACACAAAAGCCCCGCATAAGCGGGGCTTTTATCTGCATCTTGGCGGGAAACCAGGGACTCGAACCCTGGGAGCGCTATTAACGTTCGCCGGTTTTCAAAACTGGTGATTTTTTCTTTAAATTCAGCAAGTTAACCATTTTAGCGCTTTCGCATCCCTCCATATTTCGATACGCTGAAAGCCCCATAACTCAAGGGGTGCACATCAGGTTGCGGAAATGATTTACTCCCCGCCCCGACGTCCTGCCGACCAGCACACAAACTACCAAATGGCCCACGATTCGTGGCATTTGTCCTATGGCCCCCCAGCGGCATTTGTAAAAGGCAAAGGGGTAAATACGTCTGAAAGGTAGGATTGATCGGTCAGTCAGCAGAATGAGGGTAAAAATCGCCTCATGAAACGCCCAAGGAGTTATCGCCTGGCCCTCCCGCACCACCTCTGTGCATTTATTTTGTGAATAACGCTGCATTCCCCACGTTTTACGTAAAAAATCCTACAACTGATGTAGCAGACAGTTTAATGATGGCTCAACTGTGCAAGATCCCTGAGTTTACCGTTTGGCTAGGGGTATGGATTGTGTGTATTTCTACGTTAAGGATGTCGAGTGCCGAATCAGCCCTCAACCCAACGCCTGTGTTGTATCCAGAGCCTGGGCGTCGCCCTGCTCTGCCTGTGCGCGCTGCCGGCCGCCGCCGATGGGCGGCAAGCGGGCCAGGAAGCGCTGCGCTTGCAGCAGCAACAGCAGCGCGACTTGCAGCAATTACACCTGGAGCAGCGCCAACGGCAGCTGCAACGCGGTAGTTTCAGTACGCAAGCGGCCACGCCGGCCTTGCCAACAGACATAGCCAAGGATGAACGCTGCTGGCCGCTAAGTGGCACGCGCCTGGCCGGGGTCACGCTGTTCAGCAAGGCTGAGCTGAACCAACGCATCGAACCCTACGTGGCGCCGTGCATGGGCGTCACCCAGATCAACCGCCTGCTGGCCGAGATCACCCAGCTGTATGTGCAAGCCGGCTATATCGCCAGCCGCCCGTACCTGATCAGCCCGCCAGCGGCCGGGCAGTCGCTGGATATTCACGTCGAAGAGGGCTACCTCGAAGCCATCGAACTGGCCGACCAGAGCCTGCCGGTGTCGTTAGGCGGCGCGTTCCCCGGGATGCTCGGCAAGCCGCTGAACCTGCGCGATTTGGAACAAGGCCTGGACCAGCTCAACCGCCTGCGTTCGGTGGACCTCACCGCCGACATCGCCCCTGGCAGTGAAGCTGGCGCCTCGCGCATCATCCTGCGCTCGCGCAGCACGGCGTCACGCTGGGGGCTGGGGCTTGGAGTGGATAACCTCGGCAGCGCCGGCACGGGGCGTGATCGCAATGCCATCAACCTGAGCCTGGACAGCCCGCTCACGCTCAACGATTCGCTCAACCTGAGCTTCAGCGACACGCTCAACCACGGGCCGCGCTACAGCCGCAGCAACAGCCTGTTTTATTCCATCCCTTACGGGTACTGGACTTACAGCCTGTTCGCCAGCCACAACGAATACCGCTCGCCGTACAAGCTCAGCCGCGCAACGTTTTACAACAGCGGCCGTACCGACCAGGTCAGTTTGCGCACCGACCGCGTGCTGTGGCGCGACCAGGGCCATCAACTCAGCGCCAACCTGCAGCTGGCCTACAAGGACGTCGACAGCTACCTGCAAAAGGTTCGCTTAGGCATCCAGAGCCCGACGCTGACAGTGGCCGAGGCTGGCCTGAATCTGTTCTGGCTCAACAGCGCAGTATGGAACCTCGACGTCAATTACGCCCAAGGCCTGACATGGTTCGGCGCCGACCGTGATGCTGAGCAAACGCAAAAAAACCTGCCCCAGGCGCAATTCCATAAGTACCGCGCCAACCTCACCCAATGGCGCAACGGCCAATGGCTGGGGCAACCGTGGCAGTGGCAGAGCCAGCTGTCGGCGCAATACAGCCCGGATGCGTTGCCTGCCATCGAACAACTGCTGGGCACCGACGACTCGGCGGTGCGTGGCTACCGCGAAAACATCGCGTCCGGGGCCATCGGCGCGGTATGGCGCAACACCTTGCGCCTGCCGCTCACCAGCGACCTGCCGGTAAAAATCACCCCGCGCCTGGGCCTGGACAACGGCTGGATCAAGCGCGAACACGGCGCTCAAAGCCAGCGCCTGAGCGGTGCCAGTGCAGGGCTCAACCTGAGCTGGAAAAACGTGCAACTGGACCTCGATTACCAACGCAACCTCAACACGCCCACAGGGTTTGGCCAGGAGCGGGAGGTCTGGCTGACGCGCCTTAGCGTGCAGATTTGAGCAACACCTGTTTAGCCTGAGTTTACCGCCGTACCTGACCACCACAGCAGCGTTGCAACGAACAACGCACGTCGCGGATCAGCCAACACAGAGCGAATTTATTTATGCCGACTGACACCCATACGTTTCACCTTTCACCCCAGGGCAAACTGCGCTGGGCCATCGCCAGCCTGTTCCTGCTGCCGCAGCTGGTACTGGCCGGTGGCTTAACCGTCGTCGAAGGGCCTGGCGGTACGCCGCAGCTGCAAAACCAGGGCGGCGTGCCCATCGTCAACATCGTCGCGCCGAATGCCGGCGGCCTGTCCCATAACCAGTTCCTGGACTACAACGTCGACCGCCAGGGCGTGGTGTTGAACAACGCCTTGCAGGCTGGTCAATCGCAACTCGCCGGGCAGCTGGCGGCCAACCCGCAGTTCCAGGGCCAGGCGGCGAGCGTGATCCTCAACGAAGTGGTGAGCCGCAACGCCTCGGCCATCAACGGCGCTCAGGAGATTTTTGGCCGGGCTGCCGATTATGTGCTGGCCAACCCCAATGGCATTTCCGTCAACGGCGGCAGTTTCATCAACACCCCAAATGCCAACCTGGTAGTGGGCCGCCCTGAACTCAACGACGGCAAGCTGCAAGGCTTGAACACTCGCGATGCAAGCGGCCAACTGACGGTGCAAGGCCAGGGCCTGCAAAACGGTGCGGGTTCGATCAACCTGATCGCGCCGCGTATCGACAGCGATGGGCGCCTCAGTGCGCGTGACCAATTGAACCTCACGGTCGGCCGCAATCAGGTCGACTACGCCAGCGGCCAGGTGCGCCAGGTCGACCCGGCGAGCAAAACCCAGGACCAGCGTATCGACGCCCGCCTGTTCGGGGCAATGCAGGCCGGCCGTATCAACATCATCAGCACCGCCGAAGGTGCCGGGGTGCGCGTGGGTGCGGTGCAAGTCGCGGGCCGTGATGGGGTGAAGGTCAGCTCGGCCGGCAACCTCGATATCAGCGGCCAGGTCTACGCCAACAGCCTCGACGCCACCCGCGCCGGTGTGCAGAGCCGCCAGGGCGATGTCGAATTGCACAGTGCCAAAGACTTGAGCCTCGCCGCCACCGACGTCGGCGGGCGCAACGTCAAGCTCGACGCCGGCCGCAACCTCACCCTCAGCAGCCTGGAAAGCAAAAAACTTCAGGAAAAACGTGAGCAGTGGAACAACAGCAACTTCCTGTTCACCTACGAAACCTATGACCGCACCACCACCGACAAGGACTCGCGTCAGCACGGCAACAACGTCGTCGCACAACAACAGGCCACGCTGTTGTCCGGCGCCAACACCCAGATCAAGGCCAGCAAGGTCGAAGCAGGCGACGCATTGCGCGTCAACAGCGGCGCCGACCTGCAACTGAGCGCCGCCACCGAAACCCACGAAACCCGCGACCAGGGCAACCACCGCAAGCACCTGTGGAAAGCCAACTGGGACAATTCCAGCAGCGAACAGCGCAGCGTCACCAGCAGCCTCAAGGCCGGCAAAGCCCTGGAGCTGACCAGCCAGCAAAAACTGCAACTGCAAGGCGCCGAACTGAAATCTGCGGGCGACATTCAATTGGCCGCTCGGCAAGTCGACATCACCAGCGCCAGCCGTACCCAGCGCAGCAGCGACAACGCTTACTCCGGCGACCTGACTGGCGGCAGTTTCTTCGGCAAGAACGGCGATGGCGATAAGGGCAAGACCCTGAACACCGGCAGCAAGGTCAACGCCGATGGCAAGCTGATCGTCAAGGCGGACGACGTGCGCATCAACGGCAGCCAGGCGCGTGGTGGCCGACAGGCCAGCGTCATCAGCGACAAAGGCTCGCTGGTGATCGACGGCGTGCAAAACACCTCCCACGACAATAGCTACAGCAACGACAGCAAGTTCTTTGGTATCACCAAGGATGAAAGCCGCAAGAACCTCAAGGACAGCACCGTCGTCGCCAGCAACCTGCGCTCGGACAGCAACCTCAAACTGCAAAGCGCCAAAGACATCAGCGTCAGCGGCTCCAAGGTCTCTGCGGCAGGCGAACTGCAAGCGAATGCCAAGGGTGACATCAAAGTCGCGTCGGCTGAAAACACCTCTCACACCACTACCAGCACTCACACGCGGGGTTTCGATGGCTACGCCAAGGAGACCGCCGACGGCACGCGTCAGTACCGCGCGGGTGTGAACTATGCAGACCAGCAGCACGCCAGCAAGACCGACACCACCCAGCAGCAAGCTTCCAGCCTCAGCGGCGGCAGCCTGGCCGTCACGGCCGGTGGCGACGTTAGCATTAAGGGTTCCGAGCTGAAGGCGACCCAGGGCGATGCGACCGTGAGCGGCAAAAACGTCGAGCTATTGGCGACCGATGACAGCACCCGGAGCCAAACCGACACCACCACCACCGCTGGCGGCGTGTATTACACCGGCGGCCTGGACCGAGCCGGCAATGGTGCGCAGTTCAGCCACCAGAGCAGCAATGACACCAGCCACAAAACCACCGCGCAAACCAGCAGCGTGGCGTCGGCCGGCACGCTGACGATCAACGCCGGCAACACCCTGACCAGCCAGGGCGCGCAGGTGAAGGCCGGTTCTGAGTTGCAGGTCAACGCGGCGCAGGTCGATAACCAGGCGGCGCATAACACCGAGACCGGCACCCACAAAGAGAACGGTTGGACCGCCGACGTCGGCGCCAATGTTGAATACAAAGGCATCACCCGGCCGATCGAAAAAGCCGTCAACGGCGTGGCCCAGGCCAAATTCCATCAGCCCGGCCTGCTGGATGCCTTCGAGCAACCGAATGTCGGGCTCGATGTGGAAGTCGGCCATACCAACAAGACCCGCACACAGCAGGACAGTACCGCCGTGGTCAGCCAGTTCAGCGGTGGCACGGTGCAGGTCAATGTCGCCAACACCGTGAAAGATGAAGGCACCCAGTACCGCGCCAGTGAGGGCGGGCTGAAGATCAATGCCGGCGAGCACCTCGCCACGGCGGCCGCCAACACCCACACCAGCAGCGAGCAAAGCGTTGACGCCAAAGTGGGCGTGCGCGTCTACACCACCACCGGTGAAGACTTGAACGTGCGCGGCAATGGCGCAGGCGGCAGCAGCGATGTGCGCGAATCCAGCAGCACGGCGGTGGTCGGCAGCTACGCCGGGGCCCAGGGTGTGAACATCGAGACCCAAGGCGACGCGCGTTATGAAGGCAGCCAGTTCAACGGCGGCCAGGCCGGCGTCAACCTCAAAGCCGGTGGCGAATTGGCGCTGAACCAGGCCAGCGATACCCAGAGCAGCACCAATAACAGCCTGCGTGGCAGCGGTTCATTGACCGTGGGCACGGCGCCGGGCAGCAACGGTACGAACGTCAACCTCGGTGCCGGTGTGCAACTGGACGACAAGCGCCTTAACACCCAGGCCAGCCAGGCGCGTGTCGCGACGCTGCAGGGCAACGGCCCGATCCAGCTCAGCAGCGGTGGCGACATGACCCTGCAAGGCACCAAGGTCGGCAGCAGCACCGCGAAGACCGGTGACATCAGCCTCAACGCTGTCGGCAAGCTGAACCTGCAAGCAGCCACCGATACTCATGTGAGCAGCGGCAGCAACCTGGGCGGCGGCCTGACGGTCGGTGCCGGCAAGACCAGCAGCGCTGAAAGCAGCGGTACCACCGGCAGCCTGAGCGCCAACTTCAACATCGGCAAAGTCGCCGAAAACGACCAAGGCGTTAGCGTCGGGCAGTTGCACAGCAACGGCAAGGTGAGCCTCACCAGCGGCGCCAACGCGGCGGATGCGATCCACCTGCAGGGGACTCAGGTGGTGGCTGACAGCGTCAATCTGGATGCGCAAAACGGCGGCATCCTGCAAGAATCGGCGCAATCGACCCAGGCGCATAACAGCTGGGGCGTGACCCTGGGCGCAGGCGGCAGCGGCGGCAAAACCACCCTGGCCGACGCCGGTGAACATGACACCCCCAAGACCCAGCACGGCATCAATGCGCGGGCCAAGGTCGACGTGGATCACCTGCAAGGCACCACCCAGCACGACAGCCTGATCAAGGCGAATAAGGTGGTGATCAACAGTGCCGGTGACACCCATCTGGCCGGCGCGCGGATTGAGGCCGAGCAGGTCAGTGGCAATGTCGGCGGCGACCTCGTCATTGAGAGCCGCAAGGATCAAGTCAGCAGCACCCAAGTCAACGTCGACGCCAAGCTTGATGTCGAGAAAAACCAGCCCGGCGTGGTCAACAAACTGGCCAAGGCCAGCGGTCCGCTCAAGGACAAGGTGCAAGCCAAGGCCGAGGGCGCGTTTGACAAGCACCGCGAAAAGCTCGAGAACGCCGTGGACAAGGGCACCGAGCACCTGGCCTCGGCCAAGGACAGTGTGGTCAACAGCGTTGGTAACGCCAAGGAACGCCTGGGCGAAAAACTCACCCGCAGCGGTAGCTACGACGTGAACCCCGAGCCCCGCGGCGCCTTCGGTACGAGCGTGGACAAGGCCAAGGCTTACCTGGCGGACAAGAAGGATGCCGTGGGTACTCGCCTGTCCGACCTCAAGGAAAAGGCCTGGCCAAAAACCACTGACAGCTACGCCGTCAGCGGCAAAAACACCACCGGCAGTTCGGTGGCCAATACCACCGCAAACGTGCTGTTCGGCGACAAGAGCGGCAACACGTCCTACACCCCGACGTTGAACCTGGACGTCAGCCATGTGGTGAAGGACAGCGTCACTCAAGCGTCAGGCATCCGCACGCAAGGCGTCAACCTGCAGGTGAGTGGCGAAACCCACCTGACTGGCGCCCGGATCAGCGCGGACCAGGGCAAGGTCGATTTGGGTGGTTCCAAGGTGACGGCAACGACGTTGGCCGGCAGCGATTACCGAGCGGATGTCGGGCTGAACCTGTCGAAGTCACCGGTCAACCTGGTGCTGGGCGCCAAGGACGAATTGACCCAGAAACAGGACGACGCCATACGTAAGGATCAAGCCTTCAACCTTGGACCGCTGAGAGTCGGCGGGCACAGTGATCGCCAGGCGTTACAGGCCGGGATTGATCAGCAAACCAATTAACTAGCAATCCACTCGTGGAAGCAGGAGGCTATCCTGCTTCCACTACTGATCGCGTAAACACCAAAATCCGTATGCGTGAATTAGAGTTTTTCTATGTTAACCAACCCTCGCTGAAATCCATCGACTTCCACGAAAAGCACATCTGCGCCATCATCAGCCTACGCTGTTCACTCAAAGGAGGAACACCAATGCCGAACGCTGACCTACTCCCTTCCCTGCTGTCCAAAATCAACGAAAACTAACTCGCCCTTGAAGCAGCCATCATGGAGCTTACGAACTGGGTTGAGCAGCAAGGCAGCACCGAAATGGCCGACAACGTGCGTGGTGCACTGGATACCATCGACCGCAACGAAGAGTTCATCAAGCTGACCCTGGCGGTCCTTATGACGCCTGACTAATCAACAGAGACCGTTAGCTCTTAACGCCCCTACTCCCCGGTCAGAGAGGTGGGACTCTTTCGAGCGCAGCGCTGCGAGAAGCTCATTATCATCAGGAGGGTTGCTGACCTTCCGGGTCAGACCTACTGCCTAACGATCCATTGCGCGCTGGCAGAGGTGGATCTTACTGCCAGCGCCGTAATCACCGACAGTCCTGGCTCGCACTGCCGGCCAGCGGAATAGAAGAGGCAGGCTAGTTCGGGAAATTTCAGAGAGGAATGCCGCCCACCCTTCCAAGGATCTGCTGGTCAAAAAGTATAGAAAAAGGATGACGAAGGGGATGTTGCGCTTGCGCTGGGACAAGGCACGAGAGATGGCTTGCGAGAAAACTATCGAACAAGGATATCCGACGCTCGCCGCGAAGATCGGCGGGTTTCAGTTGCAAGATATTCGACCCAAGGCGGCGTCGGAAATCGTGGATATCGGCAACGCAAGCCTGCTGCTGGGGCAGAGCAATCAGGAAATCACAAAGTGCGTTGACAGAAGGCTCAGCGCCACTACGAATCCGTCAAAATAGAAAAGTTATGGAACGGTCCCATAATAGTTATGGAACACCGAGCAAATACAAGCCAGCCACAGCCGAACCCCAGAAACACGAAAGCCCCACATAAGCGGGGCTTTCGTATGAATCTTGGCGGGAAACCAGGGATTCGAACCCTGGGAACGCTATTAACGTTCGCCGGTTTTCAAGACCGCTATGCAAACTCCAGCGGGCTGTGGCTTTGAGGGCTCGCGGAGTTCCATTACTCAGCATTAGCGACCAGGCTGGAGGCCCCATTCTACAAGGGGTTAGTTTTTAGTTTAGGAACTGTTCTCGCCCCCATCCCCGGCGTCCTGCCGACCGAACACAAACTACCAAATTGCCCACGATTCGTGGCGCTTGTCGTATGGCCGCGTTCGGCCGCTAGCGGTCATGGCGTGCCTGTAAAAGGTGGGGCCATTTGTAGCCTCACTCGCGCTGAGGGAATACAAATCTTTGATGCAGACAAGAATCGAAATATTCCGTAATACATTATAGATGCTTTTCCCCCTAAGTTTTCTCCCTCCTCGTTTGTCCTGTATCTGACCGGGACCAAAAGTCACGACTGCTTGAATTGTGTGAATGAAAACTGTAACGCAGTGAAGCCAATTACGGCATTTCAACCAGAGGGATGCACGATGTCGGAGCATTATATTAGTGTAAGGGGTGAAGAGGGATTAACCACGATAACAAACCCTACCCCAGGATTTAACAGCTCACACCGATCTTCATTTACTATACATGCCGCAAAGTCAGGATCTAGTTACGGAAACAGTACAACTGAAACAGGTCATGTATTTTTAGAGATCAATACTCCGTCCTACAGAGGATCCATAGGATTTAGTCCTGGCGAGAGAACCGACACCTCACGAGACAACATTTCAACAACCGATCACTTACTATACACAGAAACAAGCTCTCACCGATTTGAAGTCCCTAACACACCTAGATTTCAAAGTATGATGGATAATCTGTCTGCGCAAGCCAACGGTTACGCAAACGGATCCGTAGACCCTGGAAACTACAATCTAGTATTTAACAATTGTATACATTTTGTAGAGCGCGTACTTTCAAAGGCCGGTGTAAGCATCGAACTTTCCGCAACACCAAATGGTGTTGCAAAAACAATAAAAAAATGCCCTGAGCCATTCAAAACACCACTTCTCATTGATTTGAGTGGTGAAGGCATAACTACTTTGTCAATCGAAGATGGTGTGAAGTTTGATTTCAAAGGAGAGTCAGACCCGATTCATACAGGGTGGGCGGGGAAGAACACTGGATTTCTGGTTATGGATAGAAACAATGACGGATTAATAAATGATGGTAGAGAGCTTTTCGGTGATCACACTCCTCTGCCGAATGGCGGTACAGCTTCAGATGGTGCAATTGCTCTCACCGCACTAGACAATAACCAAGATAGGCGGATCGACAGAAATGATACCGTGTGGGAGAATTTGAAAATTTGGCAAGACATCAATAGCAATGGAGCTTCAGAACACAATGAGTTGAAATCACTTATCGACATAGGGCTGAAAAGCATTAATCTTTCATTTGCGAAAGATTCATCATTAGATCAAAGTGGAAATATCCATGAGTTGAGCTCAACGGTAGAATGGCATGATGGTCGAGTAACTGACATAACAGATGTTCTATTTAGAACATCTGATTCGAGGCCAAATGATGATGCTGGAGCTTTTATTTTCCAAGATTCCTCTGTCGAGCTCGTCGGTTCAAGATACAGTGCAGATGAGGTATGGTCATGAGTAAATCAACCTACTCGTACCCTATTCAATTTGTTGCGCTTTTACTGTTGTCACTGTCAACGCCAGTAATCTCGGATGAAAATATGAAAACCACTAGCTCAACGTTGCCCCCAGCTATTTTTAAGCAACTCGACTATCCACCTGACTCAACACCAAACTATTACCCTAAAGATAGCGAAGAGTTTTCCAATCTACTAAATTTATCCAATGCAGGCTACGCACAATTTAACTATATTCTTGGTAAAATTTATAGTGACTATAGACTGACCGAGTCAGAAAAAGACTATAAGACCAGCTTATTTTATTACGAGAGAGCAATTAAATTATATGCGCGCCACGCGGACGCACTTACAGATCTAGGCTTTCTTTATCAGCGCGGATTAGGAACGACAAAAGATATCAACAAAGCAATTGCGCTGTATGAAACAGCCGGCGCAGCCGGATCAATTAGAGCCTACAACAACCTAAGTTCCATTTATATTGTAGGCGATGACATCCCACAAGATTTTTCAAAAGCAAAAATATACAATCAGTACGCCGCACACATGGGGCATGCGAACAGCATCGAAGTGCTGGAGCACTGGGATTACTTTGTCGAAATATCTTCAACGCAAGACGAAAAAGAAATGGCTAAAATTGTAGAAAAATACAAACAAATCGAGCTGAAAAACATGCAAAAAAAATAAATGTGGCTTTATATAAAAAAATAGAAAAATTAGCCCCCTCATCAAAATAACGAGAGGGGGCTAACAAATAAGTACAACTCCGGACTTGCTTGAGTCCTAGCTTGATTACTTGCCTGTAGGCTGACTGCTCTCGACAGATTCTGTTGAAAAAGTCGGCCTTGGTTTCCATGGCAGAAAAGTGCGCATCTGAGATTGAAATTCTTACTTTTGGCTGAGGCTTCCGGGCTCAGATTTCACGTAGCAGCGTGCAAAAATTGCGTTTTCCCGGTCATTTTCCGGGCAGTTTGAGCGGAGCGACTTTTTCAACACTATCGGCCGACTGCTGCCCTTCGCGAAGGACACCTTAGGGTCGAAAGTGGACACCCTTAGAGCAGCCGTACCGAACATCAACTGCTACGCTGTTCACTCCAAGGAGGAACACCGATGCCGAACTCTGACCTGCTCCCTTCCCTGCTATCCAAAATCAACGAGAACCAACTCGCCCTTGAAGCAGCCATCATGGAGCTTACGAACTGGGTTGAGCAGCAAGGCGGCACCGAAATCGCCGACAACGTTCGCGGCGCGTTGGACGCCATAGACCGGAATGAAGAGTTCATCAAGCTGACACTAGCCGTACTCATGACTCCTGACTGAACGTCGGATACCGTCGCTACTTACAAGCCACCGACCACAGCTGATCAAGCCTCGTCGTATAACGACGGCTCATCATTTCCCGACGCATTCCCCAGTCGGGGTTCATCGGCACACTGGCAGACCGCAGCGTTCCCTTTCCCCACCGCCCATTGATCTGGTCCAGCACCGTCATCACCCTGGTAGCCTCCGCAGGCTGCGAAACGGCGAATAGATCGTCGGTGTACTCGCCTGGCTGGCAAAGGTTGAGCAGCATCACCTCGGCCTTGCTGTACTTGAAGCCTGGCCGGTAGATGTGGTCGACCGCTTCAATCGCAGCCTTCGTCAGTAAGCGCACGTCGTCGGTTGGATAAGGCAGATCGACTACCACCCCGTTCGCATATTTGGCCTCCTCTGGGTTAAACATGCCGGTACGGATGCAGACACGGACCTTCTTGCACAGCGAACCCTGGGACCGGAGCTTTTCAGAGGCCCGCATCATGTAGGTAGCCAGCGCCTCCTTGATCGGCGGCAACTCGGTCAGGCGCCTACCGAACATCCGGCTGCAACAGATCTCCTGCTTCGGCGGGTCGGGCTCGTCCAGTTCCAGGCAAGAGGTGCCGGCCAACTCCCGGGCGGTCTTTTCAATCACGATGCTGAACTTCTTGCGCAGCGTCCACGGATCCGCCTTGGCCAGGTCCATTGCGGACTTGATGCCCAGGGCGTCGAGGTGGAGTTTCATTTTTCGTCCAACACCCCACACCTCGGCCACGTCGGTATTGCGCAGCACCCAGTCGCGTTTTGCCGGATCGGTGATGTTCACCACGCCTCCGGTCTGGGCCTGTAACCGCTTTGCCGTGTGGTTGGCCAGCTTGGCCAAGGTCTTTGTAGTGGCGATACCTACGCCAACCGGAATGCCGGTACCGCGCAGCACCTGGGCCCGAATCTTTCGCCCGAGGGCGTCCAGTCCATCAATGCCAGTCAAATCGGCGAATGCTTCATCGATACTGTAGATCTCGACCGCAGGCACCATGCTCTCTATCACCGTCATTACCCGCTCGCTCATATCCCCATACAGGGCGTAATTTGAGGAAAAAGGCACGATGCCGTGCTGCTTGAGCTTGTGCTTGATCTGGAAATAGGGCTCGCCCATTTTGATAAAAGGCTTCGCGTCGTAGCTGCGGGCGATAACACAGCCATCGTTATTGCTGAGAACTACGATGGGCACCTTGGCCAGGTCAGGACGGAAGACGCGCTCGCAGCTCGCATAGAAGCTGTTGCAGTCGATCAGCGCGAACACAGGCTGCCTAGACATGGCTTCGCACGGTGTTGGTTATCACCCCCCAGATTGAGAGCTCGTCGCCTTCCAGGATGTACCGCGCCGGATACTTCGGGTTTTCCGATAGCAGGATGACCTCTTTCCCCCGCTTGCACAGGCGCTTACAGATAGGGTCGTTGTTCAGCAGAGCCACAACGATATGCCCGTGGGCTGGCTCAATCGAGCGATCCACGACTGCGAGATCACCTTCAAAGATGCCCGCCCCCTGCATGCTCTCGCCGGTGATTGCGATCAGGTAAACGTGGGGAGCCCTGATATTTAGAACCTCATCCAATGAGATGTGCTGCTCGATGTGGTCGGCCGCCGGCGATGGGAATCCGGCCGGCACCCGGAAAGAGCAAAATGGCAGCTTCGTGCCGCCTTCGGATATCGGGCCTAAAATGGTAAAGCTCATAGAGCAGCCTTTTACAAATACTGTATAGACATACAGTTAACTTTGCAGCCGGCTTGCGGTCAATTTTTCTGTAGGGGATTTCGACAGACGGAGAGGTGCGTATGTGCGGGAGGATTTCGCAGTACAGCGATATTCAAGAGTATGTGTCCACGCTGGGCATGACCGGCACCCTGGTGAACTCCGTAGGTGAGGCACCACTTGAGCGGTACAACGTGGCCCCCACAACCCCAGTCGCCGTACTCCACATGCAGGATGAAACCTTGCACGCAGACCTGGTTCGGTGGGGTTGGCGGCCGCACTGGGCCAAGGACCGGGCTGCGCCGATAAACGCCCGAGTCGAGAAAGTGGCCCATGGCCCATTCTTCCGGGCGATCTGGCCACACCGGGTTATCACGCCCGTGGACAACTGGTTTGAATGGGTTGATGAGGGCGGGCCGAAGAAACAGCCCTACCTGATCCGCCGGCGGGATGGCGCGCCTGTGCTGTGTGCGGCCATAGGCCAGCTACCCGACGCAGATGAAGGCCAAGGCGAGCATGACGGCTTTGTGATCATCACCGCAGACAGCGCCGGCGGCATGGTGGACATTCACGACCGGCGGCCCGTGGTGCTAACGCCGGAGCTGGCCAGGGAATGGCTGGACCCGGCCACGCCCAAGGAGCGTGCCGAGCAGATGGTGTTGCACCGGGGCGAACCGGCCGAGGCTTTCGAATGGTTCAAGGTCGATATGGCCGTGGGCAACGTTAGGAGCAAGGGGCCGGAGTTGATCCAACCAACCAACATATAGCTTGGGATATGTCGCAGCCAATTGGTTGACAGCTCGATCAAAACGCCATGAAGGGAATTTTCTTCATGCAATCCAGATAACGAAATTAGGTCCGAGCAGGCAACATCACCTTTCATGATATCTTCCCGTCACACCCGATTTCTTGAGGGATGGGGTGTGAATAGAAACCCCGAAGGTCAGGCGAGCTCGGGTTTTCGACTGTCTATGGCGATAGCGTGCAAATGATTAGGGACAGCGGCCGTCACCCAAAAAACAGCCCTACTGCGATTGAAATGGAGAAGTGATAATGTGCAACTCATATCGTAGCATGCTAATTATTAAAACAGCCTCAAAGCCAAAAAAATATTTAGCAAGTCTTTTAGCCTTACTTATAAGCAATTTAGTTTTTGCGAACTCCAGCACATCTTCTGCTGATGAAAATCTCGACATGTATGACGCCAAAAACCTAATAGAGCAGGGAAAGTATAAAGAGGCAAAGACCATACTAATAAGGGAAGAAAAAACCATAACTGACATTGGAAAACTATGCTCCATATACAGCTCAATGCTAGGCTTAGCATCAATAAGCGACAACAAAGAAGAAGGGGCAAAATATGCTAGCCTATTTCAAAAATGCTATAAAGAAAACAGTACCCCCTATATTTTTCTAGGGGCCATGACCATCTATTTTAAAGGAGAGCACGAAAAAGCATTACGCATCATGGATAAACTCTTAGACAAGATAAACACTGAGCTTGCTGAGGAAAAAAAATCAGACTTCCAAGTTTTTGCAGACAAGAATTTAATATCTACCATTTATAGACTTAAAGCCTCTGACCTTCTGACCCGCCAAGAGCCACAAAAAGTAAAACCCATGATTATTTCGTTCGCGGAAAAATCTTATGAAGCAACACCATTTGGTGACGCTGAAGTTTTCTTAGCTGCTATCTACAAACTTTATGGCGATACTGAGCGTTCAAAATCAATTATAGAAAAAAGTGATGAAAGAACTACTGAGGCACACGCTGTTGACGTAATTTTAAAATCGATCAAGCAGAAAATAGACAATGCCTCAGTCTCACCTTAAGGACGTTGACTCGGAAAATTATGGCAGTTTTCAAAAACAACTTAAATTACCGAGACACCTCCCTGACATACGCTTGGCACGCCCGCAGCGCGATCAATCCTTGGTCGCCGGCATCGGTGATGGCGATAATTCGTTGAGCATGCGCGGGGCTTGAGTTGGATTCTCATTTCTGCCCATACTCACCAGTCATAAGCCAAATGAATTGCCGCCGGAAGTATCCATGCCCCTCACCAAACCCAACCAGCAACTTCGCCGCGACCTGAAATTGGCTGCGGCCTTGCTCAAGTGGGCGGGTGAATAGCCCCGGCCCCCTAGACATCTCCAGCAATGCGAGGCGCAACAGCAGATGTCACCGCTCGCGAAGCGTTACACCAACGATTGAGGCTGGCTCCTTTACCAGCTTCTTTCTATTTCGGTATTGCACCGAGGCGAACCGTCCAAAGCCTTCGAATCGCTCTAGGTCGATACAGGGGATGGTAAGTATATCGACAGAGAAGTGACCTGAATAATTAAAGTCACCTCCCTGCACACTTTAAAGTGGGTAGAATCCTCTAAGTCAAAACTCCCATGAACCAAATGCTGAAATGGACTGATCCCGCATACCGTTTGCTCCTTCAGCCATGTAATCCAGGCCCACAGAGAAACCGCCCCTAGTTTGCACCACTACTTTCGCATTGAGCTGAGCAACATTTTTCTTCAACGGCAAACCGTTGATACGAAAATCATTACCTCCAGAACGTAAGGCCATATCTGTATTCGAAGACACATCAGAAAATGCGTGCTTCAAGCCCGCCCCGCCCTGAAAACTCAATTTAATGTCATCATTATAATGCGTGGAGTAGTTAATTCGCGCTCCCAGTGTGCCGGCGTATACATCTTTGGTTTCACGCTTTCCAGACAGGGAGAACAGGTCTTTATCCTCAGAGAATCCGGAGACTTCAACCCGCGCATAAGACAAGCCTACAAAAGGCTCAACATTAAAGCGGTCAAGCCTCAAGTCATACGCCAACTCAGAGAACAGCTGCACAGTGTTACCGTGATAATCAGCATTCGGAGTAGAGGCATTAGCCTTATAGTAAATTTTGCGCTTTGTTTCTATGTCATGCCAAGAAAAGCTCGCACCTAGACGTACGGACAATGCATCGTAGCGTTTTGAGCCATAGGCGCCAAGGTTGTAAGTGCCAATATCCGCCGAAGAGATACCCTGAGACATGGAGGTTTTCCGGTACCCTCCGAACACACCCAAACTCAAGTTTGAATCCTCAACCCAGATATCACTGCCAAGAATAAAACCTTGGATATTTCGACTCAGACTGGAAATGTTTCTACCCCCCTCCTGCCGGCCCTCTAAACCAAACACATGACCCCAAGCCCCGGAGCCGGCCAATCCTTCCTCTGTTTCATACAAACGCTTGGAAACCGAGTCTCGAATATAAGATGACTCTTGTACCAGTACAGTTTTTAGAGTGGGATGAACATCACCAGTTATTAAATTTGCAAATTGTGTGAACTCTGACTTACTCATTCCGACCACAACCGCATTTTCTTTTGCCAACAGGCTACTATTTTTTCCGCCTATTACCACCGGGTCGACTGGCGTCACCACTACCCCAGGATCTACTACCGGGTCGACTGGTGTCACTACTACCCCAGGATCTACTACAGGGTCAACTGGTGTCACTACTACCCCAAGATCTACTACAGGGTCAACTGGTGTCACTACTACCCCAGGATCTACTACAGGGTCAACTGGTGTCACTACTACCCCAGGATCTACTACAGGGTCAACTGGTGTCACTACTACCCCAGGATCTACTACAGGGTCAACTGGTGTCACTACTACCCCAGGATCTACTACAGGGTCAACTGGTGTCACTACTACCCCAGGATCTACTACAGGGTCAACTGGTGTCACTACTACCCCAGGATCTACTACAGGGTCAACTGGTGTCACTACTACCCCAGGATCTACTACAGGGTCAACTGGTGTCACTACTACCCCAGGATCTACTACAGGGTCAACTGGTGTCACTACTACCCCAGGATCTACTACAGGGTCAACTGGTGTCACTACTACCCCAGGATCTACTACAGGGTCAACTGGTGTCACTACTACCCCAGGATCTACTACAGGGTCAACTGGTGTCACTACTACCCCAGGATCTACTACAGGGTCAACTGGTGTCACTGCTACCCCAGGATCTACTACAGGGTCAACTGGTGTCACTACTACCCCAGGATCTACTACAGGGTCAACTGGTGTCACTACTACCCCAGGATCTACTACAGGGTCAACTGGTGTCACTGCTACCCCAGGATCTACTACAGGGTCAACTGGTGTCACTACTACCCCAGGATCTACTACAGGGTCAACTGGTGTCACTACTACCCCAGGATCTACTACAGGGTCAACTGGTGTCACTGCTACCCCAGGATCTACTACAGGGTCAACTGGTGTCACTACTACCCCAGGATCTACTACAGGGTCAACTGGTGTCACTACTACCCCAGGATCTACTACAGGGTCGACCGGTAGTAACTCAGAACAAACTGCTTTTTGATTCGCGCCTTGGCAAAGATCAACTGGTTTAACATCATTCCGGGCGAGCATCAGAGACACTTCCGAAATGTCGTAGCTCAGGCTCGGATCAAGAAACGCAAAATTGGCCGAAACACTATCAAAGCGACCACTCACCCCCCCTCCAGCAGAGAGCACAGTGTATTTGTTTACGGGACTATACTCGCCTAATTCGGCAGCTACCAAAACATCACCGCCTTTGACATCAGCAACGCCGCCAACCTTGATCATGTCACTCAACCCTGCGGCATTTGCCTCAACGGCATAAATGGAGCTCTTGTTAAATACTAGGTCTTTAACTACATTGAAAGTCCCAATAGAGTTACCAGGCGAAATAATCCCTCCCGCCTCTAGGCTGAGTGAGCGAACAGCACCGGCACCATAAACCAATGCATCCTTGAATACTCGAACATTAGTAGCATCGAAGACGCCATTGAATCCAAGATTTCCACTTCTGACTTCTGTCTGCCCAGTAATACCGCCGGAACCTGTCAAGTTTAGTGAACCGCCACCCGCCTTCACAATCGAACCGCTACCGTCGATCCGACCATCAAACTGAATATTGTCACGCCGATTGAACATCATGACCGCATCATTAACTACGTTACCAAGTAACCAGCCTTGGTCGCCACCATCACCAATTTGTAACGTGCCCGACCTGATGACTGTGCCGCCGCTGTGTTGGCTGTCGCCAGTCAGAGTCAGCACCCCCACCCCTTTCTTCAGCAACGAGCCAGTGCCTCTGACATTGCCTGCAAAAGAGTGATCAACACTATGATTGAATGCCAAGCTGGAGCTTTCGTTAATGAAAACATTACTGTTAAGTGACCCAACATCAGCACCATTACCAACTTGCAAAATACCGGAAACAATAGTGGTACCGAATTTTCCGGGATCTATATTTAAATCATTAGCCCCCGTCAGCACCAACGTACCAAAACCACTTTTCAATAGAGCGGAACCGTGAGCATTACCACTATATACAAACTCAGATGATGCGTTTGCCACCTCAATTCCCGAAAATCGGTCTTTAATAACTATATCTTTATCCATTTGATGAGCATATTGAGTTTCTTGATTTTTTTCGGTGCTGTCATCAAAGCGTAACAGCGCACCATTCAATACGATTTTCGGCGTTAAATTATCAACTTGACTCTTTAGACTAAGATCCAAGACCCCACCAACGATATTATGGGTCAATTCAGAGCCTTCCTGAGTAACAACGATATCAGCGAACGCATCGAAAAAAGCGTCGTATTCAAAAGCTTTATTACTAAGGCGAGACATCAACGGCTGACGGGTATCGCGCAAGTAGTGCTTGTAGGCATTGGCAATAATTTCACTAGTTTTCTCGCTGGGGTGCAACCCATCCTCAGTGAAATACTTACCCCCCTCCATCGCCCTGTTTTCATTGCAAATCTGAACATCCGCACATGAAACACTTATATCATTAACAATACCGTAACGCTCACGATCCGCCGCCACATGCTGCATAAATTTAAAAAGATCAAATATAGTAATCGTAGTACCTGGACTCTTCTGAGTAACAGACAATGCAGAGCTTGTCGTTTTCTCATTTAACCCCAACATGAGCTCAGTCATACTCAGGAGCGCATCATTCTTTTCTTTTGCAACTCCAGAATGTAAAACATTAGTACTACCGGGCTTCCAATTAATTATCTCAGGAACGACTCTTATATCGGGAATATTTCCAAAAAATATATTTTTCGCACCTTGCTTAGCAATATCATAAATTAATTTTTCTCTACCCCCACCTATATCTTTTTTTGCATCTGAGATATTTTTAGCCCGATCATAGCCTTGAGCAATTACATCATTCCCTCCTGCCAACACTAAAGCCAAATCGTTTTCGTTGAAACGCCCCCCTCGTTCCAAAAATATTTTTGGCTGATCAGATATCGGCTTTAAAAGATCGAAGTTTCTTTGATCCATCTGACTTATAATCCCCGGAACCATGCCTGATAGCCAGCTATAAGAGCTACTTGCGATGGCGCCCGCAACCAAACTTGTTAGAATTTCTTTGTTCCCTCCTGGAAACACATCTAGAATCTTACTCCCCCCCTGCGCCATATTTGTATTTTTACTATTATCAATTACAGTCTCACCATTATAGCTTTGACTGTGCAGCAGCACATTTACGTGGACGAACGAACTTGGCCGAAAAGTATCACTGTAGTACATTGGGTTTGCTGAAAAAAAATCCGAACCAAAAAGTTGCTGCGCTGTATTTCCTTTGCCAGAGGTGAACGGAGCGCCAAGTGGCAACTCCGCTCCCATATCAAAGCCTGGGTTTAACCAGCCCAAATCAAAGACAATTCTGCCGGAAATAAACCTACCAATATTATTTGTGTCAAGTTGACTATCACCAAAAAGCACTGCTCTGTGATACTTATTTCTTAGACCACTATCATCATCTTCAACAATAGCGGGCCGACCATAAACTTCAGGCTCAGCTATAGTCGCGACGGAAAAAACCATGACAGCGATAGAAAATCCAAATCGGCTGTATTTTTTTATCATTCTCAAGCACTCTTTTTTTATTATAGTTAAAATCTATTATGCCAACCAATAATGGACTCACCATAGCTCCGCATTCATAGCTTTATGATTTGCGCACTTGCTGCTGAATAAAAAATAGGACTAGTCCTATTTATATGTAAGATTTTTTAAGCACTCCATTCCTACCGCCGCCGTGAGCGCGCTCTGCGAGACAATACTGAGATACGCGGTGGGTGGCTGGGAGCAGAAGTCGAACAGAATCCGACATCAGCAAACCACCTGTATTCACCATAACCCCATGATCAAAATCCAAAGCTCGCAATATTTTGGATTTTTTATCACCCAAAGATGGATAGATATGTAGGATTTTTCCTAAAGTTATTATTTAACGGCAACGGCCCTGACAAGCCCGTAGCGCGGTCAATCCTCTATCGCCGGCATCGGTGATGGCGATAATTCGTTGAGCATGCGCTGGGCTTGAGTTGGATTCTCATTTCTGCCCATACTCATCACACAAGCCAAATGAATTGCTGCCGGAAGTACTCATGCTCCTCACCAAGCCCAACCAGCAACTGCGCCGTGACCTAAAAGAGGCTGCGGCCCTGCTCAAGTGGTCGGGTGTCGATCTGATGCAGGCTGCCGTGCGGCTGTCTGAGGCTGGACAGGTAGATGAAACTAAGGAGCTGCTGAAAATTGCGGCGAGCTACCAAGCGTCCGAGGACAAGCTGACGGGCTATGCGGATGATGTTAGGACCGGACAAGTCCGACGGGTAAAACTACTTGAGCTAACTGAAGTACCTCATGGCTCGGGCAAGAATTAAGCAACTCGAAATCCTTGTTAAGGACATGCTCGAACAGGCCTCGATGCTGGAAAGTGAACGGCTTTATGCGGCCGCAGAAAAACTCATCGAGAATGCCAAGATCCTGCAGGAAGCAATCAATAAACTCAAAAAATTAGGTCCGCAGCGGGAGGCGTTATGAACGTCACAGGCCCAAACGAAGAACTGCACCGAGATATTCAGAGCATCATTTTTCATCTTGAGCGCCACTATATTGACCTGGGGTGATTAGCGGCTCGGCGCGACGGCACAGACTCAGTGCAACTGATTACGGTGGCCAGCAAGCTGCACGATGAAGCTGACAGGCTGACGGGCTATGCGAATGAGAGAATGGCGGGAAGGATTGTGTGGGAGAGGAATAGCCCCAACTAGGTACTGAGGAAGGCTTGGGGGGAGCGCAAGTTCAACTCGATGATGCGCATCCTAGACGTAGCGTGCGAACTCAACCTGACCAAATGTCTCTTTTCCGAGTAAAAACCTTTAAGCCCGTCCCCCCCATCGCGGGCTTTTTTTGCCTGCTAAACTGATAGTCTACTCGAAAGGAATCGAGGCAATGCCTGACGGCCCATGCAGCAGAAACAACAACGCCATCATGTAAAGCTGCATGTCCATGACACCGCCTCGCGCTTGAGCCATCCTATAACGACTCGGCCAAAACTGACTTGCCTGCCTGACTCTCCAGATCTAAAGAGATCTTCTGCTGTAAGGTCGGATCTGAGCCGTCAAGTTTTTGGGAGACTATCGATGCTCGGTGATCACTTAGCAATAGCGCCAAGGTCAGAAGCACAAACACACCAATCATAGGAAATGATCTTAGCCACAATGCGAGGCGACGCCGATACTGGTCTTCGTTCACCGTTACTGGTCCTTACAGCTTTAATAGCTGCGACACAACGAAATGAACCCCACTGTAGTTTTTATCGCGGATGATTGCCATCCCGCCCCAAATCCAATTGCGTTGACTCAATCTAGCGTAGGATTTCCCTCGCATACGCCTGGCACGCCCGTAGCGCGATCAATCCTTGGTCGCCGGCATCGGTGATGGCGATAATTCGTTGAGCATGCGCTGGGTCAAGTTGGGCTCGACGGGCTGCATGAGCCACGCCGACGGCGCCGGAGGTGGCGGCCACACCTGCAAAACCCTTGCTTTAAGAGCTAGGCTTGTCCGATGATTATTGAGAATACACCTAGCCAACAAGAAGTCATGATCGAAGGGGCTGTATCTCAAAGTGATCTATTACGGCTCGGCGTCAACAGATGGCGCAGTGGTATACCAACCACCGTTACGTACTAAGGCCAGGAGTGGCGCTCGCCCCTATACGCCGGACTAACGCAAGAAAAGCCCTTCAGCCTAAGTATTTTAGGGCAGACGCCCTAGGAGACAGTTCCATTGAAATCGAATTATTCAATACTTCTGTTCAGTCTTACTCTATGCAGCGTTGTACAGGCCGCGCCGCCCGCCGAGACTGAAGCGAAATTCCAGCACGCGCTACGTATAGCTGAAGACAACAAGCAACAGATAGATTTACTTGTTGAGCGGGAACAGCAAGGCAAAATTGACAAGCTTGAACGAAATGAAGTCATGCAGAAACTGGCAAAAAATAATGAGATCTTCGAGAGCGAATTGCGCAAGGCCAGCGAAGAAGGGCATGGCGTAGCCAGTTACCTGCTGGCAAGCACGAAAGCAAGACGCAAGGACTCCGCAATGATGCTCGCGGAGGCCTGTGAACTGTACCAACGCTCAACAGATCAAGGTCTGCTGGCCGGCGCAGTACTGCAATTACGTGAATGTGACAAAGCTTTCCGGACATACAAGTACGATGCCCCAGAAAGTTTGCGTCTTCGGGCGCAACTACTCAGAGCACTGGAGCAATCAGATCCATATTCGGATCATTACCCGCTACCAACGTTAAATTCGTACTGTTTCAAAACTGCAAACGTACCCCAGGCCAACAATCAGAAACCGCTGGCCACTCTGAGGGGCCTTTACACGCCTGTTTTTCTGAGTCTTGATCAGTTTCGCGCTGATGGTTATTACCTGCTGACGGTCATGGGTGGTGATATTGGGAGCTCAGCAGCACGTGGCTATTTCAAAAAAGTCCAAGATAACGCGCCTGACTGCCTAGACCCCGTCAATATCAAAATTATGTACGAACAATCGGATCTTAAAAACCATTAACCAAAAATCTTTCCTACTTAAGGCCTGATCGGATCGCCTATTCAGCTTTTCCTACATCAATTGAGGCTTGCGGGCAGAACTCCAGCACATGCCTCTGTAAAGCCCTCAAGGCTGCTTGATCAGCAATGATCCCGGCCCTGATATCGAAAACAGTTCGTCCAGCAGTTGGAGCGAGTTCGACGGTTCCTGCATTGCCCAGGCCGGTGGTGCTGGTGGAACTGGACAGGTGGCCGCTATCGGCACGACAACTTCCCGCGATGCGCAGCCGGCGAGCAGAATCGTCAGCAGCACGGCGCAGTCTTTCATTTTCAGCAAGATCATTCGCTTTCTCCTTGGTTACCTTGGCGTCGAAGTCGGCCCTGGCCTGCTCGGCGGCCTGTTGTTTCTCCAGTGCCTTGCGGGTTTGGGCGCTTGCGGCATTGTTGATAGCGGCTAGGTCATCCTTGTGCAGGCCGGCCTGCTCGACCAACCTCTTACCCATGCGCCAGTCCTGTACCTGCCAAGTGCCGCCGGCGCTGATCGCCATCGCCAGCAGGATTGCGGCCAGGATCTGCCCGGGCGTCATGCGAGCACCTTCTGCGCCTGGGCGTACAGCCGCTGGCGATCCTCAAGGCCATTGACCCCGCCATTGACCCGGCGGGTGATCTTCACGAACTCCCCCTTGTCTGCCAGGGTGTTCAGGCCTTTCGTTGACCAGAACCACGCCGCCGACATTGCGGCGTGCTGCGGCTGCTCCAAAAGCTCGGGCTGGTTGATCAGGTCCAGGCCCAAGGCCTCACCGCACGCCGCGTAATTGGCCCGGCCTGTGATCTGGATCAGCCCCCGGCCCCGATACTTTGATCCATCCCCTTTAACGGTGTTGCCCAGGTCAGCACGGCCTTCATATCTGACTTGCTGCGCCGTGGGGCCCCAGATCTCCCGCACATAGCGCAACTGGCCCGACTCATGCCCGACCTGGGCGATGAACGCCACAATGCGAGCAATGGTGACAATTCCGTGTTTGCTCATGGCCGTGTTCAGCACAGGAACAAAAACGCCGGTTTGGCGGCCGGCGTTCGGGAGAATCCGCAGCAACTGCTGCTCGGTGATTGGCATAGCTTTCTCCTGGCAAAAATAAACCCGCTCGATGGCGGGTGTGGTCGACAGCAGCACGGCGCTACGGCGCAGCGGGCCAATCAATGGCGAGCGGGTACCCGTCCTGCTCGGGCACGCGGTTCAGGGCCACGCGGTATTTCTTCCAGGCCTTGAGGGTCGCCAGCTCTGCCTCGGTCCCTTCGTCGATATCGACGGCGTCCTGAAGTGGCGCGATTGCGTAATCCGCCTCGGCTCGCAGGTGCGCGATCTGGGTTTGTGCAGCCACCACAGGATCAAGCGCCGGAGGCTGCAGCTCTTCCTGTGGAGGAAGATCCGGCACCAGGATGTGCAGCGTGATCATGACCTTCAGATCGTACGGCTCGCCCTCTTTGGTCACGGTGACCGTGAGTAGGTCGCCCTCAAACGAGATGTTCACCTCGGCGGGATTGTCCGAGGGGTGGAGCCCGTAGCCCCAGCCCTGATCGATGGGCGGGAACGGGACCATGCCCTGGGTGCCGGTGACGCAGTAGACGCCAACGTCCTTGCGATAACAGGCCACTTCGGTCCCGCCCAGCGAGACGAAATCGAACTTTTCACCCGTGCCGGTGATGTTAATTGCTGCTCTTGCCATGATCAGATCGCCCTTAGTGTGTTGTCGGCCATGCGGGTGGTGTTGCCGGTGTGGTACATCCTCACCCAGGGGAGGAACGCATTGAATGCAGAGCGAAAGAGGAACTGGTTATCGCCGTTGTAGATCATCATCTGAGCACCTACACGGCCAGAACGTCTCAGGTTGATGCCAGTTGCGTTAATCGATTCTCCTGTTCCGCCTGGAAAGGCCGCATTACCAGCGATGAGCGCCCCGCCCAACTCGTCATATGCCGCGTTCCAGTCGGAGACAACTACGGCATCTGAGCCGATGCCAAAGTCGGCAGTCTTCAACACCCGGCCCGGAGTGGTATCGACGTTACCCACGGTCACGGCCGCTGTTGCAGCAGTGCCCAGCCCCAGGCCTGAACGCGCCTCAGCCTGGTTTCTGCCACCAGTGCCGCCCTTGGCCACCGGAACGACGTTCTCCGTCGATACGCTCCCCAGGCCCGCGAGCGTAGCGCCCCACTGCTGAACCATTTGGTTCACCGCGTCGGCCAGGGCTTTGGGGTAGCCATTGACGGGCACGATCCCGTACCCGGCGCCGCCAACGGCCGGCCCACGGTACGCCGGCGAAATGGCAAGCGACGTATCGCTGGCTGGGTTGATCACTTGATAGATGCCCTGGTCAGGGCCGACGAACATATCCCCGGCACGGCAGTTCGAGAACTTGGTGCCAACGCCCGTTACTGTCGGGCTCCCGTTCTGCACGCTCACAGTCCCTTCTGAAAACCAAGAAGCCATAGGTTTCTCCAGTTGAGTGCCCACATCGGCACTTGAAATTAGTTGTAGTAACGTTCTATCGGAAACTTGCAGACGGGAATACTCAGACAAAAACCATCTGAGCCTTGCCAATAAAATCGTTCTAGGTAGTGCCTCTGATTAAAGATCTGCAACACCGGAACCCCGCCCTCTAAAATTGTGATGCCCGCATATTTCGAGTCGTTTGCAAACCACATTATTCCCCGATCAAGACTCGACACGCTTATAAAATCGTCAGCATCTACTGTTAGATCGCTGTAGTAGATATCTACGAAACGTCCTCTGCCTACCGTCCAACTCTTTGAAAACTTCCCATAACGAACAACCCTATCACTGGACACAAACATGATCCGGTTTTGTGCATCGCGCACTTCAAGTCCGTATTCAGATGAGCTGCCTTGGTCGGAATATTTGCAAGACACAAATTCCATTAAATAGTCTTGCAACACGCTTCCGCCCCGAACTGCTGATGTGACATGAAACCCGGTCCAGTTACCGGAAGATCCTTCAATAGAGGTATACAGCCCAAGGCTGGCGTGTGATGCCGATATCGTCCTCAAAAATATTTGGGGCGGTTCCACGGTGCGAATAGGTTTGGCAAAGGTAAACTGCCCTTTGCCTTCCTTGTCAGTGTAGCGAGACTGGATTCTGAACTGCCCTCGCTCGGAGAACACCAGAACTTTGTACACGCTGCTGATGCTGACAGATCCGTGATCGTTTACAGCGACAAAACCGTAGTCATCCATATCAATTTACCTTGACCACTTCTACGACGCTCTCCACAACATTGCGCGTCCACATCTCGCGGTTTTTCCCGCCGCCACCACCGTCCGGCTCGCGGTAATTGATTTGTGTGTAAATCGCAATTCTTGTCCCGCCCAAGTTTGTGTAAGTCGGTAAGCCACCCCAAGTATCAGGGTAACCAGGCTGATCATACGGCGCGTAAACTTTGGGGGTGATCGTGACAAAGCAGGTGGCGGGGTCATAGCCTGGAACATCCATAAGGATGTACTCATAGTTAGAACCTCTTCCGCCACCAGTTGCCGCCGGAACTATCAACACTGCCAACTTCTGTAGGGTGAAATCCTCCATACCTAATGTTTTAACGCCGTTAGCGTCAAACACACTTAAACCAAAGTCCATGCCCGCACCTCCCCTGCAACTTCAATCCAGTCAAAGTCTTAGATTGCCGGTCATTGTCCGACGTACGTCATTACCGTCATACACAGCAAGGCCGTTGTTATTGAGCAAGATCGAGCCGCCAGTACCATCGCCGCGCAGCACGAATGTGCCCGCCTTCACATTGATCTCCAGCAGCGGGCGCCCCCTGGAGTCGATAGCCTCAGATCGCAGCGTCATGCCCAGGATGATCTCCTGGATAAATGCCTTGTTGATCACCGCCTGGTTGATGAACACCTGGCCACCGCTCACAACGAACGGCGTAATCAACTGCCCACTGACCTCGTCGACAATCGCGAAGCGCTGCGCAAACGCCAGGATCTCCGACGTTTCCCCATCACTGCCCAGCGCCAGCCCAGCCATCACCTTCTTGCCGTTGGCAATGGTCTGGGCTTTGATCGTCGTCTGAGCAGACACCTTGCCGTTGAGATCAACAACCGTCTCGCTCACTTGCTGAACCGAGGCGTTGGTCTCACCGATACGCGACTGTAGGGTTTCCGAGGTTCTGGCCAGCGCCTGATTAGCGGAGGCCTGCACCTTCTTCTCGACCTCAAAGCTGGCTGTCGCCTCCCAGGCCTTGAGCGCGCCGGCAAGATCACCGGAACCATCATCGCCGCGCACCGAAGCCCGCAGCGCCTCATTGCTGGACGCTTGAGACGTGACCTTACCGTCGAGGTTGGTGACCTTGGTGTCGAGGCCGGTAATGGCCTGGGCATTGCCGGCTACCTTCTCTTCGGTCAGCTCCAGGTCGCTTTTGAGCTGCGTCAGTTGAGTGGCTGCCGTCTGCTTGTTGGTGGCCACCACCTGCTCCAGAACGGTCAGCCCGGACTGGTTCGCCCCCACCCGCGCCTCCATCGTGGTGAGTTGCCGCGCCATTGCATCGCTTTCCGTGGCCCGTGTGCGCTTCTCAATCCCGAGATCAGCGGTCGATTGCCAGCCTTTCAACGCGTCAGCCAGGTCACCCGCGCCATTATCGCCACGGGCGGCCGAGCGCAGCGCCTCAACCGAGGTCGCTGTGGCCACCACCTGGCCCTCGATCTCCTCGATCATGCTGGTGACCAGTTGAACCTGCTGGGCCAGCGCGTTGGTGGTTTGCAGGATCGTGCCGAAGTCCTTCCAGTACAGCGGGTTTGGCGGCGCTTCGCCGGCCGGTACCGGGCCAGTCGCCTGGTACAGGTGCCCATCCTTTTGCGTGAATGCGCCAACGGTGTAGGGCTCGTCCGGGTTGTACGGCTCCGCCCCAGTGATCTGGCCCAGCAGCCCCTCCAGCTCTGCCTTGGCCTCTTTCAGCCGTTCGTTGACCGACCCGTCGCCGTCTCCCGAGATCAGCGCGATCTCCTCCCGCAGGCCTGGATACAGCGCGCCCTTGCCGATCTTGTCGGCAAAGTACTTCTCGTAGTCGCTCTGATCCGAGCTGGCCTGGCCATTGACCGCGCCAGGGATCGGGAAGAACGGCCCGACGTTGCCGGTACGGTCCACCAGGCGCGCCCAGAAGAACAGGCTCGCACCCGCCAGCAGGCTGTGCATTTCGTGCGTGGCCTGCGGGTAGCTGAAGTCGCTCAGCTTCTTGGCGGTCTCCAGATCGGGCGACTCGCTATACCAGACCTCCGTGCGCTGGGTGTCCTCAGCACCTGGTGGAAAGCCCCACTGGATGCCGATGCCGTAGACCAGGCTGGTGGTGGTCAGGAATGCCACCGCCGGCGGCAGGCCGACCTTCCCCTCCAGGTTGGTCAGGTTGGAGCTTTTCCAAATCGATGAGATCTCGAAGGCGCTCACCGACCGTACCCGGGCCAGATAGGCGCCCGAATAGATGCCAGTAACGTCCACGCTCGTCGAGCCAGTGCGCTGCAGCTTGATCCAGTTGCCGCTGTCCTTACGCCACTCGACGTCATAGGCGACTGCGCCAGTCACGGCGGGCCACGAGATGTTCATGGTGCTGACGGCCAGGCCCTGGTCGATCGCGACGTTCGACGTGATGTTGACGCTCGCCGGCGCCGGAACGACGGTGATCGGCACAACGCTGATCGGGCGATCTTCCAGGCGGGCGCCGGTGTCGATGTGCGCGAATTTACTTGGGTCGTACTGCACGGCCGAGATTTCAAAGACGCCGGGCTCCGGCCGGGCCACGCTCACCACCCTGTACAGCGGGATGGCGAGGTCGTCGGCATCCAGCGCCCACACCAGTTCGGGCTCGGGCACAACGGAGTAGGCAACGGTAACGGTGACCTGCCGGCCGCTGACCAACTGCACGGTGCGCCCCTCGCACTTGCCGTCGGGCAGGTTGAGGATCAATCGGTCACCGGGCTTGGCCTGGGTATCACGGTCCAGTTTGATGACTTTGCCATTCACCGCCGAGATGCGTCCGCCCACTGGCCGACCGGCCAGGAGTTCGTCGGCGATCGGGATCACATAGCCAGGCAGCGGGATACGCCCGTCGAGGCCCACCTTAAAGGTAACGGCCCGGTCCTTTGAGTTCGTCAGCAGCGCCCACTTTCCGCGGCGCTGGGCCTCCGATTCGCGGTCACATGCAATAGCACTGATTTCAAGCGGGTTATCTCCGTAGCGACGCTGCAGCTTCTGGTCAGTGACAGAAGTGACGTCGGTGTCGTGGTTATTCTCACGGTTGTCGTAGCTGACCAGGGCCCGGCTGTAGCGGGTACGCTCCGACGCGCTGGAATATGTGAACTTGCCATCAATAACGTTCGCGCGGGTGTAGGCGAAGTCAAAGTCCGTAGCGCGCGGCATATCCGACAGGGTGAAGACCTGGCCCTGAGCCCAGTAAGTCATGCCCCGATAGATCGCTGAGATATCACGCAGCAGCGACCACGCGTCAGCCTTGCTCTGAAGGTTGAGGTTGCAGATAAAGCGCGGCTCCATGCCACCCTTCCCATCCGGCACCTGCTGGTCGCAATACTGCGAGATGCGGTACAGCTCCCACTTGTCGACCATCCACGGCTTGATGCGGCGGCCCAGGCCGAAGCGGTCGTTCGTGGTGATGCCGTAGGTGTGCCAGACGGGGTTGTCCGTCCAAGCCTCTTTGAAGGTGCCATCCCACACGCCTGTATAGCTGCGAGAGCGCGAGTCGTAGTTGCTTGGAACCTGCCATTTTCGGCCATCACACACAACAGTCACGGCGGGAATGCTGCGGAACTGCTCAGCGGAGAACTCGATGTAAAGTAGCGCGGTATTCGGGTAGCGGATCTTCGCGTCGATCACTTCCGTGAAGCCGGCAATCTGCATTGTGTCGGAGATTTTGTTGTTGTTCTGATTGATCGTCAGTCGGGTGATGCGCATGAGCCAACCGCTGGCTGCCTTAGGCAGGTCGATTCGGCGAGTTCGCTCGTACACAGTCGTGGTCTTGCCGTCGACGGCCTCGATCAGCACCTGCTGGTAGGCACCGCCGTCGGTGGCCACTTCGACCTTATATTCGATCCGGTAGCCATTGATATTGCCGCTCGTATCCACGGACTGGAGCGCCGGCCAGGCGAAACGCACTCGCACGGCAGAAAGCTGGGTGTTGCTGATCGCTCGAACCCAAGGCGTACCGCTGCGCAGCTCGGTGCTGATCGTCGTTTCGTTCTCGATCGACGGGATGCCCTGGATATAGGTCTGGTCCACGGCTCCGGTGCGCCACTCCCACTTCACGATCGGGAAGTTCATGTTGCCTTGGGGGTCTTGCAGCGGGGTACCGTCGAGCCGGATGTCGCGATCTGTAGGTGTGCCTTCAAACTCGCCCTCGCCTACAGCAATCAACATCTTTGCAATGGCCACTGAGCGCAGACTGTCCGGGGCCTCGGTTGGGGTTTTAGGCTTTGCTTCGCCACCCTTGGCGCCGCGGATATCAATTTTGCGTACTGCGCCCATGCTTTCCTCCAGGCAATAAAAAACCGCCTCAATGGCGGCTGCGGTGCTTCACGTGCGGGCTACATCTGGTCTTCGGCATAGATGGCGGCACTGATGATCGCCCCACCCCATGGGCGCCTCCCCGCGCAAAGAGGGACCGGGTTGCCGGACGCCGTAGTGTTCTTGGCGCTGCCGAAGGCATAGCCGGGGGTGTTCTCTGGCGCGGCGCTGGTCTTGAGGCCGCCGGCCTGGGGACTGAGCATTTGGATTACACCGCCAAGTGCAAGGGAGGCCCCCATCATCATCATTCCAGAAGTAAAAGGTGTGGCTGTGCCGCCAGAGGCATAAGTCAATACCGCCCCTACCGCAAGCAAAACAACGCCCACGACTGTTTGAAGTACACCGCCACGCTTGCTCCCGCAGATGACCGGGGCAATACGAATATCTCCAGCTCCGCCGTAGCTAAGCTCTTTTTCTTTGAGGTTCTTGCTCCCGCGAAATACAGCAAACTCAATACCTCTCGATTTTGCATTTGAGATGAATCGCTCAAACCCAGGAATCTGCACACAAAGCGCTTTAATTGCCTCGGTGGGCGATCTGACGGAAAGCCGGAAAGAGCGCCCGAATTGGCGAAGTTGCCCATACAACAAGATTGTCGTCATCCGCTGATATTCGATAGCGAGTGCGGCCATAACTTTTCTCCAGATAATAAAAAACCACCCGAGGGTGGTATGCATGCCTGATCTGGCGGTCACATGGATGTTGGCTTGATATCAAGGCCGACTTGGGTGTCACCGCCTATCCTGAATTTGCCTCAGTATGAAGGCGCCCATTGATGCGATAACAGTCGCTAGCGCCAGATGCAAAAAGCCCAGCGCGGGGCGGAACCGAAACCTAGCGTTCAAAATCACGCAGTATTTCCAGCATCGTCCGCGTCGTGTACTTCTCACCAGGATCAGTGTCTGGCGAGTCGCTACTGCGTACCCATTCACCCAGATCGAACGCTTGATAAAGCGCAAATGCAGGCTGTGGAAGCTCGCCGGCCATTCCTAAATCAAAGATGGCGTTTGCGATGCCATTCATGACTCCGTCGCAAAACTCATAGCTCAAGTTCTCAGACAGATAACCCTCCGCGACAGTGATTGATAGCTCATTCAACACCGTTTCTGGACTGACTCCGAACTCCAAGCAGATCGATTCTAGGTCACTCAGTGCCACGCCCTTTGCCTCGGCCTCCACGCATAACGCCTGTAGGTCGCTATTCGGTAACACCTTGTTCATGGATCGCTACTCGCTCACTTCGTCATGCGCCGAGTATATGAGCGACCTGTCCAGGCATCCAGCTTGGATGGAATGCTATTTACAGGGGTACTCAGCTTTGAGTGCGAGCAATGCTATTAACGTAGGGCGTTTAGTCGAGAGATCAGGGCGGTCTTCAGAGTGCTTGACGATCGCCTGTACGCCCATTTGATCAATGTAATTTTCTGGCAAGCAAATACCTGGGAACTTGTTTTCCGCTCCTCCGGTAAGGTACTGAAGAGTCTCACGAACCCCAGCAACCATTCCAACGCAGTAGCCCATATCAACTTGATTGTCGTCCTTGGCCATTTTCTTCGTTTCCCAGAAACGTAAGGCGAGCTTGCATCCGCTTAAAAACTTTGTTCCAGCATTACTTTCAGCAAACACCACATTGCTAGCCAGCACTCCAAATAGCGCGACCGCCGCTATCAAAATCCGCATGTCGTTCCCTCTCTATTTTGGTGGGACTTTAGCATCCGGAAAAGGGCGCACAAAACCAAACGTCGACCGGGGTTCCAAGGCCGTGTGTGCTGAGGCTTCACTGGCTGAGCGGATACCCAGGCTCTTGCGTAGCAACTCATCTGACCCATTAGACGGATCGTCTCGTATGGAAACTGGGAAGTGACTAAGTTGTGGGCTGTGGCCACCAATCATTTGGCAGTTGCTTTATGACTGACAGCTTGGAGATTACGACCCAGACGCAACCGCTCGATAGCACACGAACCCGGTGGTCGTTGTATTCAAATATGTCGTTGTGGTGCGCCACTCTCGGTTCGCCGAGCTTCAGCCTCAAAAGATTGGAGTATTCCGATGCGAGCTGAGCGATCTTTCCATGATCCTCTTTGTACAGCGTATCGGTGAGGTCTTTTGGTTCACTCCCGATAAACAGCCGTATCTCCTCAATGAAATCATCGACGATGATGGCCTGGCCAGTCATATATTTCTTGCCGGAAAAGCTGAAGTAACCCTGCCGAGGAGCGATCTTACGAAGGCCAACGTTGACCGCCGCATCCTTGAATTCTCCGGCCGCCCAGAGATCTGGGGACTGGATGATCTGGCTGTAAAGCTGCCAAATATCCTCAGGGGTTGGGGCGTCTCGTCCATAAATCCGCATGTCGTTCCCTCTTTGGTTTGGCGGGACTGTAGCATTTCCGGCATCGAAATCTCTCAAGCAGTAACTTTGTCCAATGCGTCGTCGGTGCTGAAGGCTAGCGCTTCAGAGCATCACACTGCGCACGCAGGTCGCTGTCGGAGATAGAGCCGCAGCTACCGTTGTTGGTTTTGGCGTTACACAAATAGCGCTTATCACTGTCATCGATGCTATTGCAGCTCCCACCATTGGTTTCAGCATTGCAGGTATAGCGAAGGTCGCGGTCGGAGATCGAGTTGCAGCTACCATGATTGGTCTTGGCATTGCAGTAATAGCGCTGGTCACTGTCGCTGATGCTATTGCAGCTACTCCCATTAGTTTCCGCGTTGCAGGTATAGCGCAGGTCGCTGGAGGAGATCGAATTACAACTACCACGGCCTTCCTTGGCTTTGCAGTAGGCGCGCTGGTCCGAATCACCAATGCTGTCGCAGCCGGCAAAGGCATAGCCGCTGATCATCATCAGCAATACAAAAAACACTCTCATCGCTTTCTTCCTTGGTTTGCCGGGAAACTACCCGCTATTCTCGGCCCGCTTTGGCGCGCCTCATTCATCGTAGACGCCGTGCACATCGCCAACTTAGCTACCGCTTCCGCTACTGCCATATCAAAATCGCATGTAGCTCCATTGGTTTGGCGGGACTGTAGCACTGAGGGGTAGGATGTAAAAAGCATCGCGCACAACCTCTGCGCATTACAACCGAGCAAGGGCACATGACTCAAACTCTTGAGCTGGAAATCAACGGCACACCTCCGGACATAACAGGCCTGGTATGCGACTCCTTCATCTGCGAATCATTTGCCTGTGACGGGAAAGTGATCGCCCCGGCGAACGTGAGTCACATTAGTTTCGGTGGTCGACGGTACCGGGCCTATTTTGATTGCGGCATTATCTTCTGGCGATCGTCCTCAACACCACCGGAACCGTGGAGCGATTCGGAAGAAGGTTGGGATTGCCCACATATCGATGTTGGTACGCTCGCAGGCGTTGTGGGCGTAGCGTTAAACGGATACGTCATGGCACCAACCGTCACCGGAAGCGTCATAGCATTTCACTTCGAAAATGGAGTGCAGATCAAGCTAGAAGATGTGAACGATGAAACCCATTTCAGCATCCTGTGAATGCTGTTCGCCGATTCAGGCGAATCACACTGAAAGCGCGAGTTTGGCCTGGCATCCACTTCATTGAGGGGCGGATGCAAAAAGCCCAGCGCGAGCTGGCTACAAATGGTCGAAACTCCATTTTTCTAGCGTAATTCATAAACCAAAACTGCTTCGGCTAGCTCGACGTCACTAACTGAGCTTGTTTCATTCTGAGTACGCAAAACTTCGAACGCAGCCTCCAGGCTCGCGCCTCTAATAACTCCATCACTCGCGACGAAAGCTGCGGCATCATTGCGAGCGGCAAGTATCTTTCGGTCCCCCCTCTTTGAACTATTCTGGCTACTTTCTTGACTGTCTTCGGTAAGCGTGACGGGGGAAAGAGTCACAGCAAGGCTCGATGAGACAATCGCTCCAAAGGCCGAAACCTTGACCGGCCTGCCATCACCAGCGATTACGGGAAAACTGCACGGAAAACCGAGCATAAGCACAACAATCAGTTTGCGCAAAATCCACTCCACGGGCGTACATCATCCTTTACGAACTGAATCTACAGTCTTCCTGTCCAGGCATCCAGCGTGGATGGAATGCCAGTAACTCGCCTGACGATTGCCGTAGTAGCGTTGCGTCTTCAACTACCAAGGAATGGCCATGTCAGTCAGAAGTCTCGTGAAGAATCTACCAGCAGACCCGGATATGCCTGGGTGGGTGCTGGGATGGGCCGTGGGTCGTAATGATCCTTGGAGCTTTGTTGACATTTACACCGACAAGAATGTCGCAGAGATCGAGGCTGAGCGACTGGGCGATGGCCACACTGTGAAGTATGGGTCGCATAGGCTAGGAACCGATGAGTTTATGGGTGGCGGCGAAGAACCTAGATAGCGACCGCCTGCTTCAAACCAAAATCAATTCTCCCAGGCCCAGATACAAGCACTGCTCTAAGCCCTGACTTACCGTGGTAGCTGCGGCTGTAGCCACCTTTGCTCTGGCACTTGCCGGAGAATTTCACGCGATCAATCTCGACGTCACCATCAAAAATTGCGACTTCGGCTTCAGCGCCGTAGATGCCACCGCCGGCAATGGTGAAAAGGTCGTGAATAGTCAGCATGTAGCGTTGCGAGGTTTGCATGCCTAGCTCCAGCGGCCCTGCCGCGTCATGGTTGTTTTGAATCTCTGTGCCTGAGGATCAGGCGTGTCCGGTCATGCCAGGGCCCGCCGTAGACGATGATCTCGGACGGCCTGCCGTATAGGTGATGCAGCAGGAACGGGCCTGGGCCGAATGCGCCCGACTCTTCACCTGGTAGTGACGGATCGGTGCCCAGGTAGATACCAGCATGGTTAGGGTGAGCTGTCCGGCCGACCTGCATTACGATCAAATCACCGCGCTGCGGCCGATCGACACGCACGAAGCCGGCGGCCTCGTAGTTGGCCTCGTACAGGCTGATGTTCTCCGCACTCTCCCACCAGCCATCAGTGCGCTGGAAAGCTTCGAACTCCAGACCCCACTCACGCTGGTACCAATCAGCGCAGACCTGCCAGCAGTCCCAGGCGCCGTGCACGAACGGACGCTTGAGCAACGGCGTACGGCCGGTCGGTGTGATCGTGCGTAGGTCGCCCTCGGGCCAGCTCAGGATGTGCCAGGGCAAGGCAGTGGCCTCGCACATGGCAAGGTCATGCGGCGACGGCCTGCTGGTGGCGTCCGGGTGTGAGTGAACGATGCCGATCACTTCGCCCAAGTCTTCCGCCGCGGCGTAGTCCTCGGGATCAAGCCTGAACTCTTCGTTCGGCTCCGTTGCGATGTTCCGGCACGGGAAATACTTCTGCTTGCGCCCGGTGGCGAGCAGCAGGCCGCAACATTCTTTTGGATACTGGGCCGCCGCGTGCGCCTGGATAGCCGCAATGATGTGCTTGCGCATGGTCAGCTCCGGGCAATCAGGGAAACGGCGGGGAATCCACCGAAGGACAGTTCGTTGTTCTCGCCGAAGCGCAACTTGCAAGACGACAAGCAGCCCTTGCACTGGTCCAGGGCCGGGTCGTCCGTGGGGTTGTCCTCGTCGTCGAACATCGCCGCACCGGTGTAGCCGCAGTCTGGCCCGCGGTAGCCGTTGGTCATGGCCCAATGGCATAGCGTCGTCATTTGCCGGCCGGGCAGACCGTGGTTATCGATCTCGCCCGGCGAGGACAGCTCCCAGACCACGGCCTCGCCGTCCTCGCTGGTTTTCTGGTCGATGTACCAGATCTCCAGCGCCTCCTGGGTAGGGTCGGCAGTTGGGTTGCCCTCGGGGAAGTTCGCTGCATCCAGGTACTTGGCCAGCGTCTCGCGAACCGTCAGCTTGAACTTGAGCAGGTCCTCGAAGGCCAGGCACAGCGCCGTGACGCGCCCATTGACGTTGCCGGCGGCGAAAGTCGGCCGAGCGGCGGTGCCGTCGCTACTCGAAGAAATACCCTCAATCTGCACCGGCCAGGCCGCGTACTCTTCGCCCTGCCACCAAATCGACTTGGCCGGGAGCTCCTCATCTGAATGCTCGTATGCCAGCAGTTCTTCGGGTGTGTGCGGAATAGCGTGCCCGTGAAAGCGCAGGTAATCCGCGCCGTACTCGGTTCCGTCAATTTCAAACAGGCGAATCTCGCCGCCGGGCTCCAGTTTCTGGATGTCCGTGATCAGTGCCATGGGCGGTTATCTCAGGGGTGAAAGGTTTGCTGAAAGGTGGCGGTGATGGCATAGACCTGGCCGCCGCGGTGCACAGGCTTGTAGCCGTTGCACTTGTAGAGGCCCAGATCCCCAAGGGGAGGCGTCCAGAGAAACGCCTTTGCCCCCTTGTGCCGATCAAGGAACGCCTTGATTAACAGAACCCGGGGCTTGGCACCGGTGAAGGTGAGCGGCCAGGACTGGGACTGGTTGTTGAGGCCGTCCTCGACCGACTGCTCGTAACCGTCCCCGAACTGCTTGGTGCGGACGCGCTGGGCGACATCCCCTTCCGCGCCCTTCTCCGTCTCCCAGATGAATCGTTCGATGGCCATCAGCGCCCCTTGATTGCTTTGTTGATGACGCCGCCTTGGCGCATGTCCTTCGTCCGCAGTTCCTGGTACTTCTGCTCGACGAACGTTGCCAGCTCTTTGCCGAACAGGTCGTAGCCAGGGTCGTCGGAAGAGGACGACGCGTTGCCATCGCCATCGATGTGCACCTCGACATTGATCTGCGTGCCGCCCGCTCCGCCACCGCCCATTGCCATTACACCCAACTTGCCGCTGGAGGTTCTGGTCAGCGGCATGATTGCCTCTTCCCCTGCCTCGCCCATCACCCCGGTCTTGCCGTTGGCCATGCCAAACGCCGTGGGCTTGCTGACGATGGAGTTGGTAAACGCACCGCCGTCGGCAAACATCTGCACGCCGCCGGACCATGCGCCACCCTTTGCCTGGGTCACACCGGACCAGCCAGCCAATACTTCAGGGCTATACCCGGCCGCTGTCGACCCGGCTGATGTCGCGACACCGCCGCCAAAGTACGACCCAGCAGCAGACACACCAAGCCCCACTAGGGAGCCGAGAAGGCCAGAGGCTGCTTGTCGGGTCGCGATGCGTGCCATATCGGCAAGAATTGACTTGGTGAAGTCAGCAAACGACAGCTTCCCGGTCATGGCGAAGTTGACGATCGAGTCCTCCATGGAGCTGAAGGCATTACCGAACAGAGCCTTGGTTTGGCCAGCGATGTTTTGCGCCGAATCCAGATAGTTGGCCCAGGCCGATGTCGCGCCCTTCGTCCAATCGCCCTGGGCGGCCTCCACATCCGCGTAGTTCTGCCGGATCTGGTCGGTTGCCTTCTTGTTCGCATCGGCGAGTGCCTGCGATTTTCGGGTGAACTCTTCGTCCGACATATTGCGCGATGGATCGGAGCGCTGGTTTTCCAGATCTAGCGACTGCTGAGCAAACCGATCTTGCTGACTGTTCAGCTCCCCGTTGAGCGCGCTCTGCCGATCTCCCTGGCCAACGCCGAGCACCGCCCGCTGGCCCGCAAGCCCCAGGGCCCGCTGTTGCTGCCCTAGCGCCTGCACGTACGAGCTGATTGCCCGCTCCTGCTTGGCCAGGCGCCCGGTCTCATTGGTAGCCAACACTTCAAGTTGGCTATCGGCATCCTTCTGCGCCTTGACCATCCCTGCGCGCGCGTCTGCGATCTTCTGGTCCAGCTGGATGCTCTGCGCCGCAGAAGTGGTCTTCTTGCCCTTGGCGGCCTCCAGCGCGGCGATCTCAGCCTCGTAGGCCGCAGTGGTTTGGTCGAGTTGATTGCCAATCAGCGCCTGGCGCCGCAGCAGATAATCTTCCTCCGACAGCAGGCCGGCCTTCTGCGCCGCTTCTAGTTCCTTTTGGTAGTTTTTGTAGGTGTCGGTGATCGCTGCTAGGTCGTTCTTGGCGTTGTTGAAGCTGGTGAGGTCGACCTGAGTACCGACTGCTTTTGGGTCTTTGTTCTTGTCCTGGAGCCCCTTCAGCAGAGTGTCATAGGCGCCGCCAGCGAACTTGTTACCATCGAAGCTGACACCATCAAGTAGCGGCGACTTCTGTCCGGTTTTCTCGGCATTCTCATATAGCGCACGAAACTGATCGTTGAGCTTTCTCAAGCCCGCCTGACGCTTGGCCAAAGGGTTTACGTTATCGAGCTGCGCGTCCAGCGCCCGCTGAGCCTCAATGGCCTTCTGGTTCGCGTCGGTATTTTCACCGGTGGTAATCGCCAGGTTCGAGCTGGCCGCCTGCCTGGCTTTTAGTGCTGCAAGCTTCGCCTCGAGCGCGGCGGTCGAGTCGTCATGCTCACCGGTACCCAGGCCAAGCGCAGAGTTCAGCGAACTCAGCCCATTGGAGATCGCGCCAGCTACCCCGCCACCTTTCCGGGTATCCAGTACGCGCTGAGTGATCTCGATCTGCTTGGCCAGGTCGGGGAATATCTCAGACCTGACTTCTGCATAGGCACCCTTGATGGCGGCCTTGATGTTGTCCCAATCGCGCTCTACGTCGGATAGCGACTCGCGGTAGGTCTTCAGTCGCGTTAAGGCGGCCTGATTCAAATCTTCGCTGAGAACATCCAACGCGCGCTGACTTTCACCTTGGTCATCCAGCCCCTTGATCACCTGGTACTGTTCAAGGGTGAGCAGCCCATACTGACTGCTGATCTTGCCTGCCGCTTCGGTTGCGGTCTCGCCGGCGGTTACGAATGACTTGGCGAGCTCCCCCGCGCCCTGCCCGGTTACTTCACTTACGGCCGCTGCGGCTTCAGCCAGATTACGCATCTGCGTGCCGCTGGTAGCTGCTCCGGATGCAAGCGAAACGACTGCCTCGCGCGCCCCGGACAGGTTGCCGGTGACGCGCCCAGCGCCGTTGGCCATGTCCTTCAGGCTGGCGATGGTCTGCCCGGCACCATTCGTACCGGCATTTATAGCGGCGTTGAACTCGCGCGCCTGCTTCATTGCATCGAAGTAGGCGTAGCCCAGCGAACCGATTACGGCGACCAGCAGGCCGGCCGGGATCATCATGCCCGCCAGGCTTTTCGCCGATTCGCCGGCGCCAGCTCCCAACTGAGCGATCGCACGCGCCCCGCTACCCAGGTCGCCCGCCTGGATGGCGTTGGCAAGCTGCATGACGTTTTCTTGCGCCTGGCGAGTGCCCAGCTTCAGTTTGTCGAACGCACCGGCGGCCTCAGTCAGCCCCGCTCGGTCCTTACCGATCTTGGTCAGGGCCTCGTTATAGCGATCAGCATCAATCTGCCCTGCTTTGTGCAGGTCGTTAAGCGCCTTCTCCTGAGCCTCCAGCTTCGCCAGTTTAGCGGTCACTGGGTCAATCCCGTTGACGGTGCGCTTCAGTGCCTCAATCTGGCGATTCTCAGCCTCGATCAGCTTTTGCTTCTGCGCCAGTTCTTTGGCTTCGGCCTTCTCAATCTTGTCGTAGGCCTTTCCCAGCTGCTCTTGATACTTCGCCTGCTCCTCAATGGTGACCAGCCCGCCCTTGCGGGCGCGCTCAAGCAGACCTTCAGCCTGGATCAGCGACTCCATGCTGGTAATGTTGCCGGTCATTGCCCTGTCGAGCTGGCTGATAACATTGATCTCAACCACAGCGCTGTCGGCTGCTTTGCGGCTTGCACCAGATTTGCGGTCTATCGCGGCAGTGGACTTGTCGACGCCCTGGGCCACCTCACTTTCAGCTTGAGTAATCTTCTTTCCGGTGTTGGCCAGCCCTTCGCCAGTTTTGCCAAGGTCATCAATCGCCTTCTCGGCATCAACTGCCGAATCAACCAGCTTGTCCAGATCGTCGGCAGCCTTTGCAGCCTGCGAAGACTCGACAGAAATGCCCAGCGAGGCGAAGTTCGTGCTCATCAGTTTTCTCCGGGCAATAAAAAACCCGCTCTAGGCGGGCTCTTTGCAGAATTAGATTTACTTGCAGTCTTTCAGGTTCTTGTACGTGTATTTCACATAGGCAGAGATACGGGGTTCTTCACCGCTGAACTTGATCCTGATGGACTCAAGGTCATGGTCAAGCTTATGTTCGCCAGCCGTCCATGACACGCCCCAGCTTGGCGCGGCCTCCTTGTTTGGCGCCCCGTACTTATCTGCAAGCGACTTTGCAACGCCGGAGTTTGTAGAGTTAATGCTCTGAAACCACTGGCCGACCTCGCACAACCCAGATTTTCCACCGATTAAATATGAATACCTATCAGCGCCTGCCTCGTTTTTTGGCGCCTGCGGAGAAAAGTAGGTCGTTCGACCCAGGGGATCGGCGCCCCCATCTTTTGACAGGGCGACATATTTCTCCAACTGAGAAGCTGTAACCCCCATTTTAGTGCCAACTGGCCCATCCCAAGGCCCTTGGTCACCACACCCTGCCAGCGCTACGAGCGCCAAAGCCCCCACGAACATTTTCATATCGTTCCCTTGTTGAGATATCACGGGACTTTATCACCAACAAGGGAGCAACACGAAAGCCCCGCATGGGCGGGGTTAATTTCGTGGCGGTAGTTAAATGTGACTCAGAATCACATTTGAAATCTAACGTCGGACGCCACCAGCAACTACGGCCGGCAGCCCGGAACGTAGCTGATCAGCCAGCCTGGCCAACATCTCCTGCACAGATTCCTTCCAAAGGATCTGCTGCACCGGCTTTCCGTCGCTGTGTTTCTTGCCAGTGTCGGTGATGACCGCGAAGATCTTGCCGTCAGGCGTAACTTCCCAGCGCTTCTTGCCATGTTTGTAGATCACCTGATGTTGTAGCCCGCACTCGGCGAGCAATTTGTTCATGCTCACCGCGCTCATGCCAAACTTCGCGCCCAGCTCGGTTGGGGTGAAGTTCATTTCCTGCGATTCGTTGACCAGCCTCTTAACGCCTGCCATTTCCATCAGGTCTACGCCGATAGCTGACTTGACCATGCTATTTGCGCTCAGCAGCGCTTGGTTGCCCTCAAGGCCGAAGCATTCGGCGATGCGCCGAGCGGCGTCAAGGTTGTCGGCCGCTACGGAAAGCTTGCGCTCTTGCGGTATGGCGTTATCGTTTGCCGCGACGGAATCAAACGTGCGGATCACGTTCAGGCTGAATACGGGGCTGATCCACATGGCATAGGCGTAGACCAGTTCCTTGCAGGCGTACGTGCCAGCAGCCCTTCCGCCCCGTGCCACCCTCAAAGCCGTAATTCCGGCTTTGCCAATTTCATCGGCAAGCTCTTGGGCCTGCTGATTTTCCACCCAGCGGGATGGGCGATGGCGATCTTCTCCGCCTGCCGCCCGGTGGAAATCGTTAAGGCTGAAGCGGCCGTCCTGATCCTGGTGAATTTCGATACCTGCAATCATCAGCGCATTCATGCTGTCTTCCTCAGTTCAATCGACGCAGCCACATTTGGATTGAAGCCGTCCAGCGGCATCAGGCTTTTCTCACTGACCGAGTAGCGCTTGCCCTCGACCAGCATCAGCCAGCTTTCTTCAATCTTGCGGATCAGTTGGCCGGAGCGACCGACAAGGTTTGGCCGCTCCGGCATCAGGATCAAGGCGCGGCCGCCAGCCTTAAGGGTGAAGTTCATGCTGCAGCCCTCCGCGCTTGGCTGAGCGATCGAATGCGGAGGTTCTCGGTTGCAAGCGCTACAAACTGGAACATTTCCGCTGTGGAGACATACATATCCCGGTCCACAAGCATTGACTGCATGAATTGCTGCCGCGTTAGAACGAACGCGCCCATTGGCACAGGCGTGACCTGCCGATTGCCGCGATGATCAGCGCTGACGAGATATCGCTCGCATTCGCCAAGCTTCTCGGGGATATCGAATGACTTGCCCTGCCCCTTCGGAATGAATTCACCCTCAAGGACTGCGTAGGCCGCGATGAAGTTACACGCCGACTCGAACTGGCGTGCAGGGATCAACTCAAGACGCGGTACGTTGAAGCGTGTGTGCACTGCCGAATAAATACGAGCGGAAGCACTGCGCTGAATGGAGGCTGGAAGATGTGCCACCTTGTGGCGTGCCAAGCCTTTGAGGGTAGCTGTCTCGGTCATGTCGACCAGATCGTCCATCAGCGTCTTCAATTTGTTGCTGGAGTCTTCGTATCTGCCCTGCTTGCGGATTGCCGGAAGGACCTCAGCGGTGACCCACTTCTTGAAGCGCTTGGCTTCGGCCTTTCGGCTGCGCAGGATTGCCGAGTAAAGGCCTGACTCGTTAATGACCAGCATTTCTTGGTCGCCGCCAGGGGTACGCACAATCTGCGTACCCTTTTCGTCTTCATCCAAGTTTCGAGTCATGTCACCGGCAATACGGTATTCCAAGGCAGACGAGACATCAGCCGCCACGAACCACGGCTGATCATCAATCAGCAGCGTGCGTACCTGCTGCTTGCCGAATTTGAAAGGGATGACATTGGATGTGGCTGTGCTAATATCGCTCATGACGATTTCTTCCTGGTAGTTGATCTCGTTACCCGAAGCCCTGGCCTGCAAGCCGGGGTTTCTTCGTTTTAGGCTACTGCTTGCTTGTCCTGCTGCATTTCCCGCCACTTGAAGCCCTCCTCAATCAAGAGTTCAAGCTCTGTATTGAGACTGCGCCGGTTGGTCATCGCCTCCTCCTTTGCTCTCCCTTTCAGATTCTCCGCAATCCTCAAGCTGTATGGCGCCACCTTATGCGCGTCTTTCATGCGCCTCTCCTTGTTGTTCGTGGACTCATATTAACTCACAAAACCGAAGAGTCAAGTGGACTCATTGAGTCTTTTTGATTCATTTCGCATACTGGCCTTAATACAAAACGCAGGCCCCTTATGAGCGACCGACACGTCATATCTCCATACCCAATCCGCATGCCCTCGGAGCTACGGCAGCGCCTAGAGGAAAGCGCCAAACAGGGTTCAAGGTCTTTGCACGCAGAGATAATCTCTCGCCTTGAGGCCAGTTATGACTACATCCCTGAATCCAGGGCGATCTCTGCCGAAGACGGAGTAGCTGAGCTCAACGAGCTTTATAGTCAGCAAGCAACACTTCTTCATTTGCAGATGGCAAAAATCCGAGCGTTAGTTGATCTGAAGGCCGAACTGAATGATTCGCCGTCTGCAGAAGAAAAGGCTGCGCTGCTTGCGGCCACAACCGTGGCGCAGTCTGAAGTCGATAGCTTGTCCAAGCAGCGGCATGAAGCTGTGCGGAAGTACGATGCACTGCAAGCGCAAATCAAGCTGAACGCCAAGACACCCAAAAAGGGCTGAACAAGCCCGGCCCGCCGGGCTTTTCGACAACACGCCTCAATAATAGGAGCTCCAATGCATAAGGTTTTGCTCGCAGTCAGAGTCGTCCAAAAGGGCGAGCTACTTGGTTACTGCAGCCATCAACTCACCCTTCCCTTCGCCCCCTTTCCTGGCCTTCGTTTAGAGCAAGGAACCAGCTGCAAATTGTGGGAAACGATGACCGGATCGGAGCTCGCGCCAGCTGTTGAGCAGGTCATCTACGATCTGGATGAGGAGCAATTTGTTTGCCTGTTCAATGTGGGCATCCCGCTGCGCGCGTCATTCTGGTACGACGAGGTTGATCTGACTCCAGGGACCGTCAGCGCTGTTGGCGAATACTTCCGCCACATGCCGATTTGCAGGCAGTAGTCTCCGGCAGGCCATCTTTCTCACGCATGCGCAAGGATGCGAAATGTCTTCAATTAAAGAACAACACCTCTCCGAAGCTGAGATACATAAATTCATCGGACTAATCGGACTAAAGCGTGCGGCGCCTGGGCGATACAGCGCTCTACTCGTTGCTAACCTCCTCGGAGGCGCTTTATCCGGCCGGCAAAACCCCTCAACGATTGTTCACGAAATCGAACTCCTCGAGATGGGCGCGCTGGGTCAATTCAAGGCGCCCATACAAAATAAACGACCACCCCTCAAAGGCCTATGGCACAAGCATTACTTACAAGACGGCTTGGCGTCGATAGCAATGAACGTTGATAAGGGACTTAAGCGGTTTGGCATGCCTTTTTTTGACCAGAAAATCGAAGAGGCAAAAGCTGCGGGCGAGACTCGCTACGTAGACCCTACGGACATACCTGCATTGGTCGATGATATTGTGAGCGGAAACCGCCAGAGGCTTGCGGAGCAACAAGCACTGAGCGGTGAATGGATCATATTTGCCAAATACGAAGGCCAGAACTATTACCTCACGATCGCAACACATGACAAAGGGACTCATCAGCATGTGCGCGAGCAGATCGAGCAGGTCTGCTGCGTTGAATTCCCCTTCTTATCGCAGCTCTTGGCTGACGCGGAAGAATCATGACAATTCGCCGCCAAGTGGAGTACGCCGCTCCGGCACAACCCCTCACTTTCAAATGCCTAGGCCACACCAAGCGGGGCGACTTGATTGAGTCCTACCAGCTTGAAGTGACCGACTCCCGCAATGGCACGACCGTAGAGATCTCAGTACCGACGAGGAAGCTCATTTCAGCTCATAGCATGAAGAGCATTCTGCTCGGCCAAAAAATGTTCTACTCCTTCACGCAGCGCAAGCACACCAAAATACTGAGTGAGATGTTCGATCGGCAGCAGCTTGAACTAGTCGAAGACTAGCCCGGCTTGCTGGGCTTATTGATGCCATAAGAGGAGGCATAAATGCTGCACGACTTCACAAGCTTGAAGCTGGCTCTCCAGGACCCCGCATACGGGCCATACGCTCTCTCCAAGATGAGAGAGTTGCTCATTCAAGGACTTGAGAGAAGCTGGCCATCAGAGGCTTACGCGGTAACTAACCTACTCCTACCATGGAGCGGAAAAATTTCAGACCAGTCCCGCAGTGATATCGCTTGGCTAATAGCGCAACTAGAGAAAGACCCGAACTACGGCAATGACGGGTTAAGCAATTTAGTTGTACTGATGCAGACGATTTCCCGTTGAAAAAACTTTCGCCAGATGTAAAAAGCCCTGCGCGGGGCTGGTCGATCGTTGGCTACTTGGCTGTATCTCGGGCGATAGTGCCAAGCTTTTCGAGGTCCTCCACAAGTATGCGAGAAAGCTTGACTGCCAGAGCGGCTTCACTAGCAGGAAGAATATCTCGAATGTCGTAATCTGCTGCCGCTCTCGCTCGCTTGTTGTCCCTCAGCCTTCGGGCGATCTTTTTCAGCCCTTTACCCTGAGCCTCAAACCTCAAAATTAGCTTTTCGTGAACTCCCGCTTCATTTCTTTGCGTGCCAGGCAAACAAAGCCTTGCTGCAGTTTCCAAGGCCCTGTGGTAAGCAGCGTAATAACCTCTACTGATCGCTGACCTGTGATCAATTTCATTCGCTCCTTCCAATAGCCTGAAGGCTTGCTCGAGAAAGTCGTCAGTTGACACGGACATGATAAGCGGCCTCCAGAATGAATTGCTCATCAGGAGTCCAAGGCACGACACCGATCGAAAGCTGCTGGTCGAGGGGGCCGTCATGTTGTTCAATCAGTGCATCCAACACCTTGTCGTTCAGCTCGATCAATTCGTCATCAGATGCTTTGACAACATAGCGATACATAATCCCTTCGTTCTCCATGGCGAAAAGCTTCATACCAAGGATAGGGTGATTGGCATTTGCCCTTATTACCCTACAAGCAGTATCTAGCCGCTTGGTGAGCTCAATATCGGCAACCCCAATTGCCTGAAGAATCTGCGCGGCAGCCGTCTCGCGCGTAAGGTCGTGACTTAGATCCTGGGTCTTCATCAACTCCTCCAGCATTCCAGCCTGGCTGAAATGGGCAGTTAGAAGCGGGCGAGCGCCCTCTGGAAGGTCATCCATCCGGGAAAGCTCTTCCACAATGACTCTGGCCGAGCATATGCGGCCATTCATAAGAGCTATATGAGATCGCGATAGGGACACTGCTATACGATCAACACCGCATTTTTCGGCGAAATCAAGTTCCGCATCCGCTTCAATTTTCCCTTGTACACCAAGCAGATACGCTAGTTCGAGGTGCAGCGCTCCCGCGTAAGTTTTGGGGTGACCTTGCACCTTCAAATCTCCGCGCAACTTTCTCTTGAGCCGCTCAATTGCGAGTTCGTCCATTTCATAAGAGAAGCTGAGCCGCTCCTGAATTCTAAGTCGCTCCTCAGAGCACTCTTCCAGCACTGATTTTGGCTGCTGCATCCTGCTTGTCCCGAAACTGTCATTGAGGAGTTCAAATATGAATTTCTGCTCTGCAGCGCTATCCGGTGCGCTACGCGTCTGTGCAAACAAATAAAGCCCAGCGCAGGCCAGGCTTTACGTACATCAGTCTTTCTTAGGAGTTGGCGGCGGAGGCGGAGCTTTAGGTGGCTGTGCAGGGAGCACGCTTCTGCTGCGCTCTGGATTCACGTTCATCCCATCGTTGACGTGCTTGCGCTCCATAATCAACGGACGGCCATTGTTTTGATCATTCATCAGACATTCCCCTGCGGTTCAAGAAATTCTACCCAGTGCACGTCGCTGTTCGCCACCATCAAGTAAGTGACGCCATCCTGCGGAACCGCATCGTCTCCTACAAGCCAGGTAGGAAATTCCATGACGAAATGCCCGCCTTCTGGCTCCGCAGGCCACGCCAGAGGGTAGCCCATTAAGCGGCGACCGTCCTTGAAGTTCAACACGATGCCGCGATCGGGAAATTTCAGGAATGCGTAGCGCCACTCCCCTACGGACGCTCTCGACGTGAGGCCGCACTTCCTTGCAAGCGTGTAAAAGATGTCATGCTGGGACAGGAATGCCAAGCCCAGTCCAAATACAACGGCCAGCAACAGCGCCCAAGCCATGGCTATATTTTCCGTCCACTCGCCAAGCGAATGGAATTGACCAAGCCAGGTCGCCAAAAAGTAAATGCCATCAACTACAAATCTAATCAAGCCAGTACAGATTAACGCCTGAATCACCTGCTCAAACTGAGTAGGCTTTTTTGCATCCGCAAGCCAGTAAAAAACGACCGTGGCTAGGAAACCTGGTAGCAAGGCCTGCAACAGCGGCATTAGCGTTCCTGCTATTTCACCCATGGGAAGCATCCATTTCGATCTGTGCGGTCAGATTACTCCGGACCTGGCCAGGCATCTAGCGTGGATGGAATGCCAGTAACCGTATGATGATCGCTCGTAGTAGCGTTGTGCCTCCAAAAAAACACCGCATGGAGGCAGCATGGCTTTAGTTACTGAACAAACAAAAAAGTACGTATTTACCACCGACAAGCCTGAAAACGAACACTGGACCCATATATATGGCATAGGGCAAAAGGTGCCTGTTTCTGGCATCTATCGCTGTTACGCATGCGGAGATGAGATCACCTCGAACCAAGGTGATCCGTTCCCCCCGCAGAATAAGTCGCAGCATGAGTGCCAAGGAAAACCTGTTCAGTGGGAATTGATCGTTAGAACCCAAACAAAAGCGTAAAGGATTCCCCAGTCCTTCGCCTGCAAGCCCAAGGACTGGGGTTGCGCCAATATCGGCGCGTTTATGACCTGGAGGTCAATATGAGCAAAACCCCTGTTTCATCATTTGAGGCTGGCGTAGTCGCCGCTTTAGGCGCTGTGTCGTTGTATCTGCGCTCCCGTCCGGACTACGATGCGGCCGAACTGCAAAAGTACGTCAATTTTTTCAAAAACACAGTTCAAGACGGCGCAGATAAGGCCGCTTACGTACTTCCCCTGGATGCCGTAGGTGGTGACCTGAGCAATGTTGAACAAGCAATCAAAAACGGCGTAGGAGCTAAGCCCCGCTAACGCCCACCTGCGCATTGTCGCGAATTACAGCACCGACAATGCGCACTTTCCCATCTTCAGTTACTTCAAACGGCTGAGTCATATTTTGCTCCTGCGGCCCTGCCGCGTCATGTTGGTTGTTTCGCATCTTTGTGCCTGAGGATCAGGCGCCCCTCACACTTTCCCGCTGTTCCGCCATCACCTGCAGGGCTTCAGCCTCCATACGCCGGAAGTCGCTGAAAATGGTTTGTCGTTGGCTGATCGGCACGCCGCACATCCGAATCACACCGGAGAGAACGCTGTAGTCCATGCCTGTTGCGCCGCACGCGCCCGTGCGCCACTGGGTGCTCATGGCCTCGAAGACTTTGAAGGCCTCCCAGTTATCCGGCCAGATGCCGATTTCCTTGTCGGGAATGTCTTGGCGAGACAAACCGAAGGCCATCAGTTCTGCATCTGATGGCCCTGGCTCATACAGCGCGCGGGAGGCGCTTAGGAGTTTCCCAGGCGGGCTTCACTGAAGGCTTCTGCGTAGGCATTCAGCACAGCCTTCGGGGCCGAGTTGATCGAGTTGACGAGGATGCGCACGTTTTCAGGCGTGAATTCCTCTTCAATATCCCAGCCCACCACTACATCCAATAGTTGGTCGGCTTGCAGGGCGATCTGGGCGGCAGTGAAAGCTTTGAGGTCCATGTCCCCTACCTGCTTGCCCAACTCGTCGTGCCGCTCGTTCCAGCCGGTATACAGCTCGGCCAGCGCGGTTCGGTCCAGGTACTTGAATTCGAACTCAACCTTTTCAGCGTTGTAGCCCGCGCGCTGGATCATCACCGGCGCCTTGAAGGTTGGCTTTTGGATCAACTTGAACTTGTCCATGGGTTACACCGCGGCCGCGTAACGGGTTGGACGACCGGTCAGCGCCAGGCTGATCACACGGGTCATCAGGTTGTTGCGGGACATGGTCGGGGTCGACGTGATCGACACGTAACCGTTGTAGATAATGCTGCTACCGCCCGGCAGGTTCAGGCGAAGCAAGCGAGCCTGCTTATCATCGTCCGCCGCCTCACAGACGGCCACATATGGCTTGGACGGATCATCAGCCACGGTGAAGGTCAACGTGATGGGGTTCTTGGTAGTCGGCATCTGGCGATCGTCATCGTCAGCCAGAAAGCCAAAGGTCAGGAACTGCTGATCACCACCACTGGAGCTCATCTCGGTGATCTGAGAGATCTCGGTGAAGGCTGTTACCTCACGGACAGAGCCGATACCGGAGCCCGCGGGGTACTGCTGAGCGTTGGTGGTGTTCACGCCAGCCAGGGCGAAGGTGCCGCTGGCAATTACCCCCACACGGACACCGCGGCCGTCGAGGCGAGTCCAGCCGGAACTGACGGCGACTACATCGCCCTCGGCCAAGCCATGGGCTGCAGCAGTTGCGATTGCCGGATTGGCATTGGTCAGCGCAGTGAATGGGATTGCAACGCCGTAAGTCGACGCAATCTCAAGGGTGGCGCCGTTGGGCATTTGGATGCCGGCCATGGGTGTTTCCTCTTTTCAGAAATGACAAAACCCGCACAGAGGCGGGTTTCGGGGGTTGCCCAACGGGCGGATTAGAACGTATCGGCTCGATACTGAAACGACAGAGGCAAGGTACTCGTGGTCTCGCCCTGGATGGATGCGGCCGTGGCCATGGGCGAGCGGACGTAAACCGTGAAGTCCGCTTTCGTCAGCGACAGGTTGTTCGGGTACACCTGTGCGACCTCTTCAGCAATTGCGCCAGCGGCACCAGTGCCCGAGCCGGGCGCAGTAACCACGCTGACCTGAAATACGCCCCGGTAGGAGACGTGCTTGCCTGCAAGATCCTCGCTATCGGTATTCCCGGGCATCAGGTATGCCCTCAGGTAAGAATCCCCTCCAGCCGGCGGCGTGAATGCCACGCCTTCATAAGCGATCACCAGCTTGGGTGCGCGCGTATCAGCCCAGGCCTTCAAGCGTGCCTCGAACAGACTTCGGATAATCCGGTCGCTCATTTTGAAAGCTCCGAGACGGCTTTGTTGATGTACATCTGAAACTCCGTCACGGTGATCTGTACCATCCCGGCCGGCGCCTGGTTGGACCAGCCTTCGTACTCAAGCCGAGGGCCGTACGGGAGATTGTTCGTGATCCAGATCGCCCCTTTGCCAATCGTAAACGTCTGGATAAGAGCTGCGCCCGCATCCCTTGTCGCGCTGCTCTTTGGATCAATGCGGTCGATGCTACTGGTGATTGCGGTATCAAAAGAGACCTGCCAGTTACCCCTAAAGCGACCTCCTACATATTCCTTACCTGCAACGAGGTCCATACCATCTTTGATCAAGCGCCCAGGCTTTAGGCGGCCATTTTTGGTGAGATTGGTAGGGTCGTTACGTAACTCTGTATTCAGCCTCTTAACTTCATCGTTGTACTGAACTGCAGTGGCATTGACCGCCCACAGCTCTGGGTTACCGACTGGTGACCGATCGACAATGGAGGTCAGAAGGTCGATGGCGGTCTTCTTGACCACTTCCTCAAGATCACTTTTGGTCTTCTCGACGAACTCCCGAACATCGATGCTAAAGCTCATTTTCTGGCCTGCACGCTGAAGCCGACAGCGATGCCAGCATAGTCCCAAGGATCGACGTGCTGGACCGTGTAGGTGTCACCGTCGAAGGCGATCTTGTCGAGTGTCACCGGCTGCGGAGTGTCCACGCCATCCAGCAGCACCGGCGAGATCAGGATTTTTACGTCGCCCTGCTTGATCAGCGAGCCGTCGATATCTTGCTGGCGATAGTTTTGGCGCAGCCCTGAGCCGTCGAATTGCTCCGTTAGCACCGAGCTTCCGCCAACCTCGGGATCGTACTCGCCGGTAGTGACCCGAATCAGGGAGAGCTCCAGCCCCTTACCACCTCTTGATCGGGGCGCAAGCATTCTTGAGGACGCAGCCTTGGCACGATCATAAATATCTGGCATAAGCCCTCCCCCCAAAACCACCGCTAAAAGGAATTTGAAATGTTGACGCAAGCGAATAGGGCAAAAGCGATTACTGAGAGAAGGGTCCGATTGATCACTACGCAATCATTGTCCGGAGATACGGAAGCGCTGAAAACCCAACTTCGAGACTCAATATTGCTGGCTTTTCAGTACTTAGGCTTATCCATGATGGGCTTGAGATTCGTAGAGTTCTATGTTGCTCGTGGAGCAAAATTTTCACCCTTTGACGAGGACATGGTGAGCGAATTCGAAGACATGTTGCTTGAAGGATTGTCACCGTTGCAGATAAAAGCAAAGTTGGTCACCCTCTCTCTAGGGGTTTAGCTCCTCATCAGGCTGACCTGACTTGAAGATTCCAGCAGCCCAGCGAACTGGGCATACGACTGCCGGGTTGCCGCCGGCTTGCTCACCGACTTACTGGCGACGGCAAACGTGGTGCTGATCGGCCCAACAGTTTCGGAAACGACTGCTCCCGTTTTGGTTTCGGGCGCGATCAGGTCATCCGCATGGATCTCGGCGGCCAATGCCATCTGGCCAGCCTTGATCTGTGGAGGGATCTCGTCGAACCGCAACACCCAGCCTTGACGCTTGACCTCAGCTCTAGGCCAGGCCAGCGCCTGATCGCGATTCACAGCTCTGCCCTTCCATGGCATTGCGTCCATTTGCAGGGCTGCTCGGCGTAGCAGGGATTCCTGCGCAACCTCGTCGGCCGGAATGACCTTGCCGAAGTTCGTGGCATAGGTGACCAGTTCGGCGGCCGTTGCGAAGCTATCGGCGCCTGACACCACCTTGCCGTTCTCGATCACCAGAGCCATATCAGACCTCTTTCCAGCCGAGTCGTTTGTGATCATCCAGGCAAGAAGGGTGAACGTGCAGTTCTTCCCCGCCCTGCTCAACCTTGACCAGGCCGGTGAAGTCCGGTTCATCGTCTTCCACGGCTGACTTACCTTTCGGCTTCGCCGCTGCAGCTTCATCCGCAAGGCGTTGAGCGTCTGCCGCAGCCAAATCAATCGCGTCCTGTGCGCTGTTGCTCCAGTCAACACGCTCCTGCTCGCCCAGGGCCTCAAAAGCCTCCGCGCTCAAACCGCTGAGCTCGATAGCCTTGGCCAGCAGCACCTTTGCCGCCTTCTGTTCTTTAGTCAGTCCTGCCATTTTCATTCTCCAGAAACAACGCAAGGGCCGAAGCCCCTGGTCGTCGTAGTGATTGAGTTAACCGATCAACAAGCTGATGTGCTCATCCTTGATAGCGCGGCAGCCCCAGGCCAAACGGACGTGGTAAGCCGTTTGCAGGAACTGGCGATAAACCGCGACTTCGAATGACAGGCCTGTCAGCGGATCGGTGATCGTGATCACGTCATCTGCAGAGTCACCGCCCTCAGGCATTGCAGGGGCACGAGTGGCCAGTACGATGGCCGAGCGGGCAAACGCCACGTTCGCGGTGTACGAGTTGCCCAAGGTGAGTGCGTTGCCAGTCGGGATAATGATCTGCGAGCCGGGCTTGTTCAGCGCGATAGTGCCCGGGGCCGCAACACCGGTACCGACGACGTACTTGTTGTCGCCGTCAGCCGCGAAGGTCGCGATATCGCCGGCCAAGACAGTGCCAGTACCAGTGGCCAGTGCAATGTTGGTTGCACCTACTGCGGTGGCACCGTTGGTGACGTACGCAGCGCCAGTACCTTTGACGTGTCGCCCAACTTGATGGGAGTGACGGATAGCCATGTTCATGATTCGATCAGTCATGCCGTTGCGTAGCATGTCGCTGGAGCCTGCCTCATTGACCTTGAACAGCACAGATTGCTTGCCGCGCATGTTTCCAATCGCTGAGTGCCCCAAGACCAGTTGCAAATCGTTAGTTGGTGCACCGTTCTGCTCTAAAACACCTAGGACACCTGCGAAGTCGGACAGATCTGCAGCAGTGCCGAATGGCGTGGTGCCCGCAGTACCGAACGCACGGGAAGCATTCCGGTACGCCTCAAGCCAAAGATCCTTCTCAATCTCATTCACCAAAGTCCGCATCGCCTGGTAAAAGCGATCAGCCTGAATGGAAGAGAAAGTGCCGGCATTTTGCAGGCCTCGGGTTTGCTCACCATTCCAGCGAACCGGAACGTGTTTACTCTTTGTGATGGCTACTGCGACGTTATCAACGACAGTATCACCAGTGTCCGGGGCCGTTACGCCTGGGGTGTTATCGGACGCTGCTTCTGCGCTGGTGATCGGAACCAGTACGTCCTGACCGATTGCAGCTCGGGCAACCGACGAATCGCGGGATACGGCAGGGATGAAACCCGTCAGCTCTCGCGAGATTACGTCCAGTGCTTCGTACAAGTCCGGCACAAGGCCGTTAAGGGTGCTCGCCATTTTGGCTTTCTCCACAAAAAAGCCCGCTCAGTGGCGGGCATTGATTACTTGCCGGGCAAACCCCGGCGGCTTTGGTCAGTCGGTAACCGTGCCGCCATTGCGGGCGTGATCTGCCTTTGCGGCGGGATCAAGCGCATCAAACGCGGCTCGAGGAAGGGCTTTGTTGTCACCACCCTTGCTACCATTATTGGGAGCCCCACCACCATTGGCGCCAGACCCCTTCAAGATGTTGTCGCGATATGGGTAACGTTCGACGAGAGTTTCCAGCGCCTCATCGAAGTCAGCCAACTCACCCGGGCGAACTCGGCTGTAGATCTTGTTGCCATCGTCGCCATAAGCCACGACCTTACCTTCTTCGACCTTGAAGGCCTTGCCGAAAGTGTTCTGCAGCATGTCAGGCGGAACCGTGATCTTGTCGGAAACAAACTTGGAGCGCCCGAAAGCGCCGCCGATCTTTTCCTGATAGAGAATGCCGGTGGTGGTGTCACGCTCGGCAGTGACGGTCTTCACCTGTTCCGCAAGGGTGGTGACCTGAGCCTTGAACTTCTCCTCGGTGGCGGCAATAGCAGCCGCCTTGATCTCATCGACCTTGCCCGCCTGGACAAGCTGGCCAGAGTCAAGGTTGGCGACTGTTGCCAGTGCTGCAAGAGCCTGCTCAGGGTCCTCAATGCCCTCGAATGCTTTGGCGCGAGCCTCAGCAGTCTCTTTGGCTTCGCGGTGACCTTTGGCTTCAGCGTTCAGCGCGGTGATTTTGGATACGGCCGACGGCGCGTCAAACGCCACGTCCTTCCCATCGTCGTGCGTGTAGACCGGCTTGCCATCCTGTACAACCACATAGCCTTGTTCGTCGAGTTTCAGTTTCATCGGTTCGTCTCCGGGCATCCGCCCATTTGGTGGGCCATCCGGCCCGACGCGGCGCTATCCATCCGGAATCGCGCCCATAAAAAAGCCCCGGCGGATGCCAGGGCTTTGAAATACTGCTGTCGGCTATTTATTGAGTGTAGAAAACTCCAAGCTTTGCTGCTCTTGCCTCAGGCGACGTGAAATCCCTTCAACGAAAATAGGGTCTAGCTCCTTATAGAACCGGCCAAGACTTGTGGTTACCACTAGCCTGAGCCCGGTAAATTCAGAACCAAACGTCTTGGCCACTAACCTGGCGACTTGTAGCCTGTGCTGATCGCCGACCAAAACACTGATTAACTCTCCGAAATCGATCCGTCCGACCGGAAACTCCTCAGCCAGGAAATGGGTTCCGGACAGCCCAACCTTCTTATCTGAGCCCTCTGCACCAATGTGTAGCCCTGTAACCAGAGAAGGGCGATTCCCCGAGGAAACCATTTTTATCAGTAGGCCTTCCTGACGAGAGGTTTGCTCAACAATCAATTGTTCTGTGTTTTCCCTTCTCTGCTTATCGCTAAGCCAAAGAGTCACTAACACAGCGGCGAGCGCACCAATGCCCGAAACCCAATCTCCAACACTCCCGAGGTTGAGCAAATAAACGTCAGCAGTTGCCAGGTTGATCTTTATGGCCACAGCAAACCCTATAGCGAATCCCGCCAATACAGCTAGCGCTACAAGTACCGAAACCCATGATTTTGTCATGATGCACCTCGCAAAAGTTGCGAGGCGTTATATCAGTACTGGAAAGCTGGATCCAGTGGGCGGACAACTACAGAAGAACGACTCTTTCACCCCGCAGCAGGCACCCGACACAGATCAGAGTCTTAGTGCCGCCAGTCGGCCATTCTTCATAAGAACACCAATCTTCGTTTCGCTAACCTCGCGCCCACCGCAGCGATGGCACTGAACCATCGTTGCCGGCTTGGGCATCGCGCGAACGCGCTTGCGGACCTGCTCCGCCGGAGTGTCCGGGGCTGGCGTACCTTGAATGAGGTGAAGCTTGAGTTTGTCGGTCATGTAGCCATCTTAGCGAATGCCTGCGCGTCATGCCGCTTGATCTGCTCCAAAGTCAGCCATTCACCGGTTGGCGAGTAGAAGTCCTCAAGGCTCTTGCCGTCCTTGTAGAGTTGGTACCGCATCGGCCCGAGGACTTGAGCCTTCCGGGCATCTGACTGGCGTTCAAGCCAAGTCCCATAAGTGGTATCCCCCGGCACCTGGCCATCCATGCTCGCTCGTTGACTTGGCGCCATCTCGTCAATGGGAATGCCAAGCTCTCGCCATGACTTGGTTCGCGGCGTTGAGGTGCTGCGACAGCAAAAGTGAATCCGCCCCGGACCTTGCAACCAGGGCACCTTATGCCCTATCGGCTTGTGCGTGCCGACCTCATACGAAAGCTTGTCCCGGATGATGCAGTCGGTGGAGGTCTTCGTGTCCAGGGTGCTGAGCCAATCTTCGGCCTTCAAGATCTCGCTGTTTGCGACGTTGAACTGTTCGCGTGCCGTGGCCGCTGTGTGGCTCACGGCCGTTTGCACGACCGATGCCAGGTCTTTACGGGGCCTCTCAAGGAAGCCATCGGCATAGCCCACCGCCCTGGTGCCACGAATGCTGCGGATGATCTGGTCGGTGGTCCTGCCTTCCAAATAGCCGGATCGGATCGCGTTGCGAACCTTGACCATGCGCTCGGCTCCCACCTGCTTGCCCCAGTCTCGCAACAGGCGCCCTTGGAATGGGCGAGACATCGCCGCGGCGTAGACTTGCTCGCCACTAATACCAACAAGCGGGAATCGAATCAGGACTGGTTCTGGAAGCGTCTTCTGGAACAGCGTCTGCTGCCAGCTGGTTTCGTAGCTCGCGAGCTCCTGCAGTTCCGCCTCAAGGGCTTTGAACACCTGGTCGTAGGCTTGAGCATTGACCGCCCTCACCTCATCCAACAGCAACTCGAGGCGCTCAACAGTAAACGACTCGACGGGCATCCGCTCCAGCGCTTCTGTGAGTGCAGCCGAGAGGCTGGCATCAGACCGATTGAGCAGAGCGATGATGCGCCGTACTACGCCAAGTTTGTACTTCTCCAGCGATACCGCGTGGGCGATATGCTCGTCCTGAAGAATCTCGTTGACCGTTGCCATTTAGAGAGCTCCGAGCGCTGGCCCCTGGTCGGCGATCTTCTGCTTCTCGACCTCCCACTCAATGTCATCCGAGACCACGCCGCGGCGCTTGTACTCATTGAACAGGGTTTCGTCGGAAAGCCGGCCTTGAGCTGCCATGTTGAGGAGTAAAGGAAGAGTGGTTTCAGGCGCGAAGTCCACGTCGAAGTTGCCATTCACCTTCACATGGCCGCCTTCCTTCTCCCCCTTCCAGAGCGCGAAGAACTGAAGCACCTGGTCAAGCGTGTCCTCAAGCTGGCCAGCCATGGTTTGCAGCGGGCTCATTTCTTGAGCCGCCTCTTCCTCAGCCTGGGTCGCAGTCTTCGTGGACTGCTTGTCCTTCTGAAGCAGCTTGGCGCCGGCGATGCGCATCTGATCTTCAAGGTCTTCGAGCGACTTGCGGCCGGCCTCAATGGCGGTGCCGGTATGCTCCACCCACTTCATGTCGCCGCCGGTAGGCAACTTGGTAGCAGAGCTAGTCCCGACTTTGAGTTCGAAGGCGTCGTCGTCGATGCCGGAGATCATCAGCATTGGCACCCGGGCAACGTGCAGGATGTTGTCCTGATCGCTTTGGGACTGCCAGTGCTTCTTGTTGAGGTGCGCCAGCTCCAGCAGCGGCGGCGTTGCGGTCATGAAGCCTGTGCGCTTGGTGTAGTACGTAGCTAGTGGAATGATCGTGAGTGTGTTCGTTCCTTCATCGGCCTTGGCCCACTCCTTTTTCCCATTGGCGTCTTCAGTCTTGCGATACACCCTCCAGCCACCAGGGATCAAAACCCTGATCTGCGGAATGACTGTCACACCGAAATCGCCTACGCGCTCTTCGACCGCCTCCGCATACCAGAACTGGGACAGCGAGCATTCGCCGCCCTTCTCCTCGGTGAGCCAGCCAATAACCTGCTGGGGGTGAATCATCACCGCGTAAGGCCGCACGCCAGCGGCCTTCTCGTCGGCGGCAGTGCGGACAACAGAGTTACCTTGCTCATCTTTCGTTTTCGGGTAATCGGCCAGGACATGGCAAAGACCATGGGATAGCCCGACGGTGAACAGCTGCTGAGCCCAGACCTGCAGGTTATTGCCCTGCCGGTCGAAGTTCTGCACGTAGGGCTTGATCGTCTCAGGCACATCCTCACCAAGCACAATGTTCTCAGCAAACACCCTGCCCTTCATGTTCTGGACCGTCTCGCTGAATGCCGGGAGTAGCGTGGACAGCGACAAGCGCTCCTTGTAGGCGTCGTCGTCTTCCTTTGGCCACTTCGGCAGATAGAGCTTGCCCGCGAGTTGCATCGCCTTCGTTCCGCCCATCAGCGCGTCAACAAGAGCCCAGTCTTCGCGCATGGCGTCTACTGCCGGTAGCGTTTTACTTGGGTCGTTGCTCATGGGGTCACATTCTCAGGGAGTTGGTGAAAGCAGTCCGCTTAACGATCGGGTACTCGCGATGGATGAAATAGCCGCCGGCGTCGTTCGCGTGATCGATGCCGGCGGTTTTGTCTGGCTCCCCGTTCGTGCCCCATACCTGCTGCTCCAGGCCATCGGCGTAAGTTGGGCAGGTAAAAGGGTTGACCAGGTAGCGCCGCTCGCCCTGCGCATTGCAGAAGACGGCGTTCATTGCGTTGATTCGATCCTTCACCGGTGGGTTTGCCGCCGGAGCAATGACCGCGAACCCGGCCTGCTTGAGCATGGCCAGGTCGGTGATGCTGGCGTTCACGGACTTGCGCGAATCACCCGATGCGTCCGGGTAGATCCTGATCTCGCAGGTCTTTTTAAAGTCGTTGCCGTCGTGCTGCCAGTAGCGCTCCTTGATACGGCGGATCATGTCGGGCGTGTCGTAACCGTCTATCAGCTCATCCACCGCCCTGGGCAGCCCCTGGTCGCGTTTGACGTGGGTGATTGCCGCCATCTTGCCGACGTTGAAGTCCATTCCGATGAACAGCGGCTCGCCGGGCTGCACAGTGTCGAAACATCCATTGAGCTTGCGGTCGTAGGCCGTGTAGATCGTGCCCGACGTCAGGTTGACGAACTGGCCCTTGAGGTACGCCATGATCAGTTGCGGCGGATAGGACTCCATCAGTGAGGCGATGTAGTCATCCGGCAAGTTCAGCTCGTTGTCGAAGGTGCTGGCCTGCACCAGGCCATACATCTCCTTGAGCGACGGCTTGTCCCGCAACTGCTTCACGAACTGCAAGAAGACGAACTTAAAGCCTTCCGGCGTCGTGGTGACATCCACCCCGTTCTTCAGTCCGGGCAAGTTGTAACGCATCCGGGCAATGATCTTGCGCCAGGCCTGCTGCGCCTTGATGGCAGTCAGCACGTCCAGTTCATCCACCAGGGCATGGCCGATCTTGAAGCCGACAATAGTCTGAGGCTTCTCCATCGACCGGCAAATCACAGTGCCGCGGTACTGCCGGCCGCTGTAGATATGAACTTCGTGGTTCGCCTGATTGATCTTTGTCTTCAGCCCCCAGTCGTAAGCCACCTCATCCATGGTTGGATAGAAGATGTCCCGGATCTGCGGGTAAGTCGGTGCAAAGTAGCCAGCGTTAACGCCGGGCCACTCCATGAAGTGCTTGCTCAGTGCCGAGCAGCCCACCCAGGTCTTGCCTGAGCCGAACCCGGCAACGAACGCACGGAATTTGTGGGGCAGCGTGAGGAACTGAGCCTGCGGAACATTAAGGCTCGGCATTCGGCTTCCTCGCATCCACCACGTCGACCTGGATGCGGGTCGGAATCACCGGTTCATCGCCAACCTCTTCCTTCCGGGCCCGGTTGACGTAGATGTCGCCGGTTTCCTTCGCGGCCTGTTCGAGGATCTGCATGGCCAGGCCGATGTTCTTCATCGACTCAGCCTTCTCCACAAAGCGGTTCATCGCGCGGAGACGAAAGGCGCGGTTGGCAATGGGTATGTCTTCAGTCTCTTCGCGGAAACGCTTTCTGGTCTGCTCGAAAAGGGTCTTCCATCTGTCGGCGAGCTTCTTACCTGAAACCTTTGTAGGGTCGTGGGATTCGACCTGCTGCCGGGTGATGCTCAAGCTGAATTCTTTATGGACCGCCTCAACCACCTGAGAAGGCGTATCGAAGCAAGCGAGAGCCTGTACTACAAAGGTCTTCACCTCACTGCTTAGAGCTGCCATAGGCGTTCATCCGTCCAAACCTGTCCAAAATCAGGCCGACTTGAGCAGACAGGTTCCGCAGGCCCTCGCAATGTTCAATTTCCCCACCTCAGCAGGACTGTTTGCAGCATCCACCAACGCTTGAACGTCAGCGCTTGCACCGTAGCGGCGGACGACTCCGACGAACTCTTCGACGTCGTGGCCCTGCAGCTTGATCTTCGGTGCACCGTCTTGGGTGAATGCTGGTTGACCGTACTTGTCGGTCGCGTGAGCCAGGTGATAAAGCTCGTGCTCGATCAAGGCGCAGAACTCAAGGTCGCTGCACTGGGCGCAGTAGTCGGCAGCCAGGGTAATGATGAATGCCGGCACATCGCCGAACCAATCACGCATCTGTTGCTCCATCCGGGCTTTCTGCCAGCCACCGGCGCGGAACGCTACCTGCTCGGCCTGGCCCAGGACTGTGCGGCCCTGCTTCTCGAAGCTCGACGACGCCCACATAATCCGGATGTCTGCATCCAGTAGGTGGGCATGGTCTTCGTTGTGAATGCTGCCTGTGTCGGCAACGATCTCAGTTTGCAGCCATTCCCACACCTCAGGCGCTGGAGTAAGGCGGATACCGAAGTCGGAGAGGTCAGACAGCTCAAGCAGTGACGATGGAGGGTATGGCCTGTCCATGAATCACCTTGAGCTTGAAATAGTGAAGCGTTGACGGTATTGGTGATGCAAATTAAAAAGTAAGGAAGCTCAATTCAATGTCCCGCACCAAATCCACTTGCGTTATTGCTATCACTGCTGCAGCTCTGTCCGGGTGTATTAGCACTCCAACATGGACCAATTTGGGACCAGTGGATCTGGATGTCTCAAATGGTCTGACCGCCTGCCATGTTGACGCCAACATTATCGATGGAGAGCGTATTGAGGGCATACTCTGCTCTACATACGAATCCGGTTTTTTTGGCGGTGGAGAACCAGAAATTTACTTCTCACCACAGAACCGAAAATTCATGCGAGAGCCGGTGAGCACAACCACCACCGGAGTTACTAAAGACTGGAAGGGGAAGAAAGCATTTTTACAATGCGCCCCTACTTTCGCCGTTGATGGCAAAACAGTTGAGAAGCGCTTTTGTAAGGTCACCATCAATGATCAATTGCTGGTAAGTGCGAACTTCAAATACGTGAAGTAAAGGCCTCCCCACCTCATAGCAACCCAGCGAGCACCTACGAGCTCCGGAACTGGGTTCACTCAAACGGCCCCAGCTGAAGGATACTGCCCCTAATGAAGTCAATCGTTAATGCTGCCGCCTTACTCTTGGTGGCTGGCCTGATCACAGCCTGCCAGAGCGGGCCGCACACACCACCGGCAGTGAAGACAGAAGTCCCCACTCATAAAATGAGCGTTGGCAACTTCATTTCACCGAAAGCGTGTACGAGTGGCAGCAATACGCTGAATGGCAAATTGATTGGGGCCAGCCTATGTATCCGATCGCAGAAATATGAAGTCTTCGGCGGCCCAGATATCACCCTGAGCTTCAACCGTGAGCTCGTTACGGTGCTTACCCCTGAGGAGGCAGTCAAAGGATTCACAGCTACAAAATACGGCATCACTGTTTCATTCAAGTGTGAAGATGTTCCGAAAAAAGACACCGATGATGGGCGGTCGTATCATTGCTCCTACGATGCAAGCAATCTTCCTTTGATCAGGGCCGACATCACATTTCCATAGACGAGCATGAACTCCAATCTCGCGCCACGATTTAGCGCATTCGAAAACGTGGCGCGGATTACTGCCCCGCACCGCTCCTGGGAAATTTGAACTCGGCGACCCGATCAGCAAAGTCGGCCAGCTTCTTCACGCCCAGGAACCCGATAAACACCCCGGCAGCCGTCGCAAGATTCTGCGGCAGACCGAAGTATTCAAGGACCGGGATCAGACCAATCGTGATCAAGGTGCAGATCGCCGCCTCGAGCAGAGCCTGGCGCCGGGTACCGCCGCCATAAATGATCCTGATACCAGCCATCAAGGCAGATAGGCCTGCGGCATAAAGCGTCGGCGAATGCTGACTCAGCCATGCAAGCACGATGAGCCAGGTGTCTGGTTTGTCTGGCATATTGGACATCTCGGTTCCTCCCCGTCAGGGAGTTAGGAATAAAGCAGGCCATGACCTGCGAATTTGAATCAGCCCCAGCAGCACTCCCTGCTCGGAGCGAAGGGTGTGGTGGAGCCGAAAACGAAAAAGCCCCGGCTTTTGCAGAGGCCTAAAAAGATGCTCGCCATGCGCCACCAGTTTCAGGAGCGCACAGCAAGCAAGTCACCGAACAATCTCTGAGAGCCTGTACACGATCTACTGAAAGCCGCTCAACCATGCTTAAGGCGGCATAAGCTACGCGCAGCAGCAAATCGTGATCCGACTCTAAAGCCGCCCTCCTTTCGCTTACGACAACAGGTCGTAAGAAATGTGTGTGTAGCCATCGTTGGTGCCGTTGATCCAAAGCCCATAACCAGCGGGAAGTTCAATCTGAAACGGACAAATTACGAAGTCGTTACCCGCACGTAAAACCAGCGGAAAATTATCCTCGTTAGCCCAGTTTGGCTTTACCTGCCCAGTGAACAACTTCGCGCCAATGAGATTTATGGTGCGAAGTACCACCCCCTTGGTGTTGATAGCAGGGTCAACGATTTGTACGTAGTCGCCCGTACGCGAGTACGCATACTTTGAGCCGAATTTTACTGGTTCCATTTTTTCACCTATTGAGTCGAATGATTAGTCGCGGAGGATTCCGCTTTCATGTCGCTCAAAGGCGATTGCTCGAGGCTCGTGGCCTTCACATGATTCAACGTCCCGCATCGGGAACATTTGATCTGGAGCTCTGTAAACCCACCCGTACGGGCGAGAAGTCTTTTGCAGTTACCGCATCTGAATTCTTTCAACATCTGCAAATTCCTTTTGCTGAATCACCCTTTCCTTGGGCAATAAAAAACCCGGCACAATGGCCGGGGTTTCTGAGTTCTTGCCATAGCTCCGCCAGTATGGCCGGTGATGACTTGTGTAAAGCGGTTATTTCAAATCCCGCGCCAACTGTGCCTCCACCTTCTTGCGAAACTCATCCAAAGCAGCCCGCTCTTCGACGCTGTATTCCTTGGCATCCTCGTGCAAGGCGCAGACGGTGCCATACACCTCACCGTCAGGGCCGCGTACTGGATAGCCTAAATAGTTGCTCAGCCCGAACTCTACCTCATCTTCATTGCCAGCCCAGTCGGACTCCAAACGCGAGTCCTTGACGTATAGCGGCTGTTCAGCGTCCACAACCCGCTCACAGTAGAGCTCTTGGCCGTTGTGGGCCAGGCTACTTTTCTTGCCCTGGGCGCCTATGGGATAGGTATCTTCATGACGTCCGCCAGAAGCCTCTACCTGCATATGCTGGGGCAGGGAACGCATGACAAGGATAGAGCTGACACCGAGTTGTGCGGCTAGCGCATCAATGTCCTGGCGTAGCGAGTCGAATACTGAGCTGGATTTGGCCACAAGAAGGTCCGGACTATTGGTTGGAAAAGTCCAACTATAGGGCGCCGGATCGAGGATCCTAAATACCCAATGAGCATTAGGATAGAAGTCTGCGAGGCACACCAAGCGGTGCCACAAGACGCCAAATTTACTAAGCAAAAAACCCGACACTTGGCCGGGCTTCCTTGAATGGTTAGTACAAGTTGCCGAAGGCAAAATACTAACTATGGGGAAATAATGCCCTCAGCCGTGCGGGAAGTCAAGCGGCCTCTTTCATCTTGTAAATTATCCCGCCAATTGGGCTTAGTGCCTTGGCGTCAATGTCATAGCAGGCATCGAAGCAGAGCTGCACAAAAGGCTCCCAGTCCCTCCCCCAAGCTGCCGACGGGAGCTTGATGCCGTACTCCCCTTCCAACCAGGCACGAAAAATCTCTGGTTTGATGAGTGGATCAGGGTTCGAAGACTGCCCGCCCTGGTGCATATATCGATACCGGCGAAATACACCCTTAGCGACGTACGTGGCGCGATCACGCTTGCTGGAAGTCATGCGCTCTACTCGGGAGCAAGCCAGGTTGAAAACTGCCTCTTCCGCTTCCTCCCGATCATCATCGGTCGGCTCTGCCGCGTACATAGCATTGCCAAAGGCGCGCAACTGGTAATGGAGACGCGCGATCGCCGACTGGATGTGACCAGCAAGCGCTCCGTGCACCGCGTGATTTGCAGTAGGTCCTCGCTGGGTGCTCTGCACCACCACCCCAAGCTCTGCGGCATCTGAGGACTGGCCAGGCGCTGGGTTGTAGTTGCAGTCATGCCATGCCTGGCGCGCTGAATTGATCTTCATGCGGCAGCCCTCTTCAGTTCTTTTGTCTTCGCCCGGTAGTCGGCGGTCATAGCCTTCAGCTCTTCGACCGTGTACTTCTTGGCCTCATGAGGGCCTTCAAGCCATGCCACCTTTTCCTCGCCAATTCTCTGTAGGAGCGAGATTCGGTAATTGATGAGGTTTCCTGAGAGGTGGTTATTGCACGGGGCGCATTGTTTCCAGGCGTTGAGCGGTTCATATCTCAACTCTGGGTTCGCTCCTACAGTGCGGTAATGGCCTGCATGATATTGGCCGTCATGGTGGCGACCGCAACTGATGCAAGGCAGATCCGCGTCACGGGCGCGCACCCAGGCGTTGAAGGCCTGCTGCGTGTCTTTGAGGTGATCCGCCCTGCTCTTCAGCTTCTCCTTGCGCACCTTGATGTCCCGGCGACCAACATCAGCTAGGGCCTTCTTGGCGCTCGCCTGCCCCTTCTCCGACTTACCGTAAGCGATGGCGCACTCGATATCGCCGCATACCGCCTGCGAATCGCGCGTTTTAGTGAACATTACTCGGCACACAGGGCAGCGCTTGCGGCGTGGCCCACCGGACGTGAGCGGGGTTTTGCGTTGTAATGGGGTGCGCTTCATGCGGCCTCCTTGAATGCTTCGAACTCTGCCATTTCGGTCAGGCGCTCTTCCGTGAGCGTCGGCCAGTCATGCAGCACCAGGTACGCACAGCACTGGCGCCAGAAGTCTTGGAATGTCTCCTCCCCCATCGAATCGTAGGAAAGGCTGCGGGGTGTCTTGCGGGTGAGTTGGCCCAGACCAGGGATATCGAACTGCTCCTCGTCGCAGTACACGCCCGACTCAAGTTGCAGTGCCTTGATTGCGTCGTGGGACTGCTTGCCAGAGAACCGATCGATGTTCTGGCTCAGTACCCGGCCCAGGCCGTGGACCAAACCGTTGAACCGTGGATTGCGCGGCTGCTTTAGTTCGGCGCGGATCTTGGTATTGATTCGGAAATCACGCTCACGAAGGATCGATCGGTCAGCGTCGGAGGACGGCACGAAAGCGGCCACCTCCCTGCCGGTGGCAGGATCAATCAGGCGGCGCAGCACCAGGTACACGGGCATTGGGCAGGGCTTTGCCGGTTTGGTCATGTCAGAACCCCTCCTTGCCGCGCTGCGACTCCCACTCGAACGGGATGACGATCACCCCGCCCTCCCGCAACCGATCAATGCAGCGCTCACCGAGTGCGTCCGGCAGCGCCTTCGCATCAAGGTTGGAGACGATCACAGTCGGGCGCATTTGCTCGTACCGGCCGTTAATGATTGCGAACAGGGTGGTCAGCTCAAAGTCGCTTGGCTTTTCCTTGCTGACGCCGACCTCATCCAGGATGAGCAGAGAGGGGCTGATCAGGCTCGACAGAATCTGGCTTTCACTCTGGTCACTGGAGTGGTCGTAGGTGGCACGAATGGACTGAAGGACGGCGCCGATAGTGCGGTACACCGCCGTTGCGCTGGACTTGGCCATGATCTCGTTGGCGATGGCGACAGACAGGTGTGTCTTGCCGGTACCGGGCTTGCCCAGCAGCAATAGGCAGCGGCCCGATTCGGCGATCTGCGCGAACTCAGCGGCATACCGACGGCAGGTGTTCAGCGCCTTTCGCTGTTCCGTGGAGGTGGCGACGTATCCATCCAGCGTCTTGCTGGCGAAGCGCTTGGGGACCAGAGCGGCGCCGAGTTTGCGCTCCATGGCCATGCGTAGCTCCATCGCCTTGCTGGCCAGCTCAGCAGCTTCAGCCTTCTCACGGATGATCCGGCCGCACTCAGGGCAACCACTTCTCAGCTCTTTGCCAAGTACTGGGAAAACCTTCTGTTCGTACTGGCCGTGGGTCTCGCAATCAGCGGGCTGGATGCGGGTGCCCGGCGGTAGTTCAGGCGTTGGGGGAATTGGCTCAGATCGCATAGGAACCGTCCTCACGCTGAATCAGGCCATCGGTGTAGTTGCGTTCAGCAAATCCCGTGTGGCGCGACTGAGGGGCCGGCACCGGTGCGGACTCCGCCAAACGCTTAATAACCCAGGACGCCTTGAAGCCCTGCCAACCGGAATTCAGCGCTTCGGTTATTGCGTCGTCTGCGTTGATACCGGCCTCAGCACACTTGGCCAGTTCGGTGTTCACGGTTGACCAGACAGTGGCGGTCACGGCGGCACGTTTGGCCTTGCGCTGGATCAGCCAGTCGGCGAGCAGCTGCTCAGGGACGTTGTGCGGGTTGTCGGCCAGCAACTGGGCCATGCCGAACGGAGCCTTGCGATCAGGCTTCGGCATCTCGGTTTTTGGTTGGGGCGGATTAATCTCTTTCGAAGAAAGAGTTAATAGGGGTTCTTTCTTTGTATAAAGAAGGGAGTCGTCGGTTATGGTCTGTTTCGCGGCTGAGCCGATTCGGACCACTTGAGCCGAATCAGACGATATGGTCTGTTTCGGCTCTACTACGAAGATCCACTCTTTTGGGTCACAAACGCCGATGTCACCGCGTGCACCACCCTCTCGGTACAGCACGCGACGGCGCAACAGGCCGGATATAGCCTTCGACACGGTGTCAGGGTGGATGTGGGTTGCCTTGGCGATATCGACCGCCGGGATGCGATGGGCGCCCGTGCTGAAGTTCAAGGTGGCTTTTGCCACGTACAGAACGATCTTCATTTCGCGCGCTGACAAATCGATGGCCATCAAGCCATCCATCATCTGGTTGTCCATTCGGGTGAACCCCCGAGGGTTGTGTATCGGAACAATGTTTGGCATGATTTCTCTCGCTTGAAGCTGTTGAAGAAGCCGACCTCGTACGTCGGCTTTTTTATTGCCTGTAATTCAGCGCCGAAGCGCCACCATCCCCGCCCGACTCCCCGCTCAGCCTCTCTCAAAGCCCACTGGATAAAACTCCAGCGACTTCAGGTTTCTTACTTCGCAGACCGTCTGGGCCGATACTGGGTACACGGATTTGCGGATAGAGATCTCGCTTAGGCGGCCATCTCGGCCCAGGGAAACGAAGGACAAAGGAACTCTTTTTTGAAAACACCTCCGGTCACCGCCTCTGCTCGTTTGGCAACCACTGGAGACATGCCGTGCTTCCCGCGAACCCAACCGGAAACGGTGCTTTGATCAACCTTGAGCTTTTCAGCGGTGACCTCCTGGGTGCCAATGAAGGCAACGAGGTCTTTGTAAATAGTGTTCATATCGCCCCTCCATACGGGAATACCCATATAGTAGGTTATGGGAATACCGATTTGCAAGGATATGGGAGCACCCGTAATACTCGAGGAATGGAATTCAAAGACCGTTTAAAGACAGCGCGCCGGCACGCCAAGCTCAATCAGGGCGAATTGGCCGCTAAAGCTGGTATCACGCAGACGTCGATTTCTGACCTTGAGCGTGGAAAATCGAAAGCCACCGCGCACGTCGTGAAGATCGCCGATGCATGCGGGGTGAGCGCCAAATGGCTTTCCGATGAGATCGGGCCAATGCTGACCCAGGGGTCGAGTGCAGGCTCTGTTGAATCGAACATCTCAATTGCCGCCCAGCCCAACAAATCATTCCGCTACCCATTAATCAGCTGGGTTGCTGCTGGCGCCTGGGCGGAGGCCGTCGAGCCCTACCCGGCCGGCTTCTCGGACACCTACGAGTTCTCGGAGTATGACTCCAAGGGCACAGCTTTTTGGCTGAAGGTGAAAGGTGACTCGATGACAGCGCCCGCCGGCCAGAGCATCACCGAGGGCACTCTGATCCTGGTGGACACAGAAGCTGAGGTCGCACCAGGTAAGCTGGTGGTGGCCAAGCTACCGGATAGCAATGAGGCGACGTTCAAGAAGCTGGTCAGCGATGGCGGCCGGCTGTTCCTGAAGCCACTGAACCCGAGCTACCCAATTGAGGCGGTAGACGAGAACTGCCGGATCGTGGGCGTAGTTGTTCAGGCGCTGCAGAAATTTTACTGATCAAGGGATTTGATTAAATTTTGCAGAACATCTGAAAAGGAAATCGAGATGCGAATGCCCGCAGTTCTAATCCTGATAGCAGCGCTTTATGGCTGCGCCGACTCCCATCAATGGCTACCAAGTCAGTCTGGCTCTACTCAGCAGCTCAATCGAACAAACAAGATAATCATCGCTACTCCGGTAGATGGTGAATACGGCGACCACGTTTACAAAGGCTCCGGTCGTAATACAGCTCAAATCCTCTACGCGGCGTTTGCGAGGCGATCGGCAGGAGTAACGGTGGATTCAGAAGCCTCGAGCTATGATCTGGCCTTAGAGAAAGCGAAACGCAGCGGGCAAGACATCCTGGTTCTTCCGACCATCCTGCATTGGGAAGATCGCGCAACTGAATGGTCGATGATCCCTGACCAGGTAGAGGTCAAGATAAGCGTAATTCAGGTTTCTTCAGGGGCTGTAATCAGCTCCGGGATCGCGTCCGGTGAAAGCGGTATTGCAACATTTGGCGGGGATCACCCCCAGGATTTACTGCCCGAGCCGATTGAGGCTTTCGTCTCATCTTTATACTGAGCAGGCGCCAACATCTAGCGCCTACCAACTCGGAGGCCACCATGCCCCTCACCAAGCCCAACCAGCAACTGCGCCGCGATCTCAAGGCGATCGCCTCAAACCTTGAGGAGTCCTGTATCGACCTGGGCAAGCTCGCAGAAAAACTAAGCGATGCAGACGCCATAGCCATGATGGGATTGGTAGGTACGCTTTATGAGGAAGCTGACAGGCTAGTGGGTTACGCGGATGAGGTGAAGGCCGGCCGGATAGGCCGGGCTTCGAGACAGACCAAATGACTGCATGGCGAGAGCAGAGCTTCTGGAGCAAGGCTGGAGTCATAGCTTGCCTAGCGTTCCTTATGATGCTCCCCGGCTATTCCGACGCGGCAGGGTTGGGCGGAAGCCAATGCGGCCGCAAGCGGGTATTCAGTCCTGGGTTCGTTGTACTTTGCATTTTCGTGGCGGTGCTTGAACTGATCGTGCTGAAACACCTCTACGCTGCACCTTGATGAAGGAATGTGGGTTGGACCAAGGAAGTAGCGAAAATCAAATTACTTAGTTACTGTCATAAAGGGACTTAAATGAATTACTACCAAGATACAGTCGCAAACATTGAAGGCAATAGCAAGCTACGCTCTCCCCAGATAGAAGCGTACTTACAAATAAAAAAATACTTCTCAGACAATCCTAATGGAGAGGCGCTGGTAGTACTACCAACTGGCACTGGCAAAAGTGGCTTAATCTCAATAGCACCTTATGGCGTTGCGAATGGCAGAGTATTAATAATCACACCAGGACTCGTCACAAAGAACAGCATAAAAAAAACCCAAGAAGCTTTGGAGGATAACTTCTGGGTAAATTGCAACGTTCTATTAGATCCGGATGACCTGCCAACAATCACAGAGTATGATTCAAGCACGCTCATCGCCAATCTTGACACATGCAACATGGTGTACACCAACATCCACCAAGTCTATAATACAAGAGGCAACAGCCTTGTAGATCGAGTACCCAAAAACTATTTTGACTTGATTATAGTAGACGAGGCTCATCACGCACCAGCAGAAAGCTGGACTCAGACATTAAGCTACTTTAATGCGGCAAAAAAACTATTCTTAACGGGTACTCCTTTCAGAGGGGACAACCAAGAGTTGCCAGGCGAGCTAATTCACGAAACACAATTATCTGAAGTAATGCGCGACAGATACGTGAAATGGCTTCGCAAGGAAACCGTTAATGCACACAACTTATCTTTCACGCTAGCGGCCTACCCAGGGCGAAACTTTTCTAAAGAGGAAGTTCTTCAATTAAAGGATAGAGAGTGGCTTGAGAAAAGTGTCGCCTTATCAGAAGCATGCTCTAAAGACGTCATTCAACACAGCTACTCCAAGCTCAGAGAGCTTAAAAGTGAATCCCCCTCTGTACCTCATAAAATCCTTGCTGTAGGTTGTAGTATTCGTCATGCCAACGATCTTCACTCGTGGTATGAAGAGCTCGGCACAACAGTAGTTACAATTCATAGCGAGATGAGCCAGGAAGACCAAGAACAAGCGTTCCGAAAAATTGAAAATCATGAATGCGAAGTTGTTGTTTCGGTAAATATGCTTATGGAGGGATATGACCATCGCTACCTCACAGTCCTTGCGCTTTTTCGTCCGTACCGGAGCCTGAACGCGTTTGCTCAAATTGTCGGTCGGGTGCTGCGAGCGATACCGGAAAACGAAATCAAAGCATTTGAGATAGACAATAACGCACTGATAGTTTTTCATCAGGAAACGGGGCTTGATGTGATGTGGCAAGCATTCCAAACAGAAGTCGATCGAGCCAAGCATAAACGCACTAGAGAGTATGAATTCAGCGAATACGAATACACCGAACGAGATAACGCTCTAGCAGGTATAAGTACAGAGGACGTTTTTGCAGGACAAACGGACTCCTATCTGGACGATATAGATTTTAATGAGCTATTCGAAAAAAAGCGATTAGAGATCTCGCAATCAGCAGACAAACAACTTGAAAAACTGAAAACTTCCGGACCAGCTCTAGATCTATCCACCATCGAAAAATTACGCAGCGTATTAATAGACGCTGAGCTAAAGAAGGCATCTTCAGAAATAAATCCAAACCTTATTGCGAAGCGTCCCGAGCTAGCACGCAAAGATCTTAGAGCTCTTTTGGTGAAAAAATCCCAAGACGCTGCCGCAAGCTTGATTAGCGACAAAGGCCTTGAGGACAAGGGCACAGAGCTATTTCCTAGATTTGCCAGACATCTTAAGTACATGAAGAAGGACACTCCAAACGATGGCGTGCTTGTAATGTACATCAATGCCAAGATACACTCACGCTATGGTGCGCGCGATCAGATGGACAACAGACAGCTTTTAAACGCTGTAGATATGATGCCGCACATTGTTAATGAGCTTCGAGGCATGTTGAAATGAACAAACTACTGAAGGAAGCCTTAGATGAGCTTACTGCACTGCATCTTTTTAATGGGGTGCAGCCTTCAGACCTAGCAGATGCTATGTATGAAACCCCATATTTAGAGTTTAAAACTACTAAAACCGTCGAGCACTTAACTGTTGAGCTTAGCTTTATTGATGAGTATGAAGAGACTGCAAACACAGTAAAGATGAAATACGTTTACAGCTTAGATAGAAAATTGCAGCGCATTGACCAAAAAATAGGTTCAAAAAAATTCGCCACGCAGTGGTGCCGAAAAACTGCTACTAGCGATGCCATTACCAAGGTTGAATCAGCCTTCAGAAAAATGAGAGTTACTGATAAAAAAATCAGCGAGATTATGTCCACTCTCCCAAGTAGCGCAAGATCTCAAGTTCGTGCGAGACTGTCTTTAGTCGCTTGAGGCAACTACTCACATAAAGCCCGGCCTAGCGCCGGGCTTCTTGTATCTGCCCTCTCCCACTCAACCGCTCTATCCGAGAACTCAATATGCTCGCAGATCTTCCCAAGATGCTTCGTTGTCCAGAGGCGAAGGCCAGTCGCATATTGCAGATCGGAGAATCCCATATTCGCCCTTTAACTCATTTTGTTGACCAGCTACGCGAAAATGCTGGGCCAGGTGCGGGCATCCCCTACTTTGACCCGTGGGATGGTGGCGTCGATGCTGAAGTGCTGTTCTTGCTGGAGGCACCAGGGGCTAAAGCGGTAGCTTCGGGGTTTATTTCACGAAACAATCCTGACGAAACAGCGAAGAATATGTTCGAACTCGGGGTTGAGGCTGGCATTGATCGCAAACACACAGTGCTTTGGAATGTCGTACCTTGGTACATCGGGACTGGAACAAAAATACGAGCAGCCACCCCTCTAGATCTCGAGGCTGGACTTCAACCGCTGCCTCGATTGTTAGCGCTACTACCAAAGCTACGGGCTGTCGTTTTACTGGGCAAAAAGGCAGAGAGGGCCGCAGCAGCCATTGCCTCAGTCCGGCCAGGTCTGAAGCTGTTCATTTGCGCTCACCCGAGCCCGCTATACGTAAATAACGCAATAGGCAACCGCGAAAAAATCCTTACAACTCTTCGTCTAGTCAGCGCACATTTACGGCAAGGTTGACTCGAAGCCCGGCCCAGCGCCGGGCTTCTTGTATCTGCCCATTCACACTCGGGCTCCTCTGGTCATCCCAATTACTCGTAAACCCGCTTAAGCCCGACCTCCGCGGACAAATCCGCCGAGGCATATCTTGTTACAACCATTCGCCCGTAGGCAGTCCCCGTAGAGAACTTCAAACTTTGAGTCTAGTCCTAATGCTAGGCGTGCTTTAAACCGTGAGCGCCTGCTGACAACCCATAGAGGTTCACAAAATGAAAATGACACTACCCGCCCTAGCTTTGGGTGTCCTCATTTCGCAAGGAGCGATGGCAGCCGGAGATGGCACAGCCGCTCTTGGAGGCGGCGTTGGTGGTGCACTTGGCAATATCGTAGGTCAACAGCTCGGCGGCTCAACCGGCGCAGCCGTAGGTGCAGGCGTAGGTGGTGCTGCCGGTAGTGCTGTTGGTGCCCAAAAAGGCAACAGAGCCGAAGCTGCATTAGGTGGAGGTATCGGCTCTGCTGGTGGCTCACTAATTGGTAATCGCCTGGGCGGCACAACTGGCTCGACTATCGGTGCAGGTCTCGGCGGCGCCGCGGGTGGTGCGATCGGAAACAACCTGGCGGACGATGAGAGCAATCATCGATCTGATGGTAAGAAGCACAAAGGCAACAACAAGCATAAACACAAGAACAAACATCGTTAGTTTCTGACGCTATTCCATCGAAGTCCGGCCCAGCGCCGGGCTTCTTGTTTCTGCCCTTACCAGTTAGGATCGGTGATCGCATCCGTATGGAGGGGGGCTGCATGAAACCCACCGCAACCAAGCTCGTCAAAATCACCGCGCTCATGAGTGTGTGCGCTAGCGTGAGCTATGTGGCCCATGTCGTGAGCCGAGAAGTGGCTTACGTCCATGCGAAGGTGAACAGATCAACGAGCACTGACGCCCCACGGCAAGAGCTTCGATGGCCAGAAGCTGTCGCTCTGCCAGAGTTGCGAGTACCTCCGTTGAAAGTGCAAGACCAACTGGGTGCTGATGATTAATTAATCTCGCAGACTTTGACGTCCGGCATTTCACAAACCTTTCACAGCTGAACGCATATGGTTACCACAGCTCCTAAAGAACATCCCTTTAAGCCCGCTACTCCCCATCGCGGGCTTTTCTTTGCCTGCGATTTGGAGGGCCGACTCTCGCCCTCCCCGACTTACCCGACGACGGCTATACACGCCCACCTTCAAAATGACACGATAACGCCTCGCCTTCGTAAGTAGGAATACAGGATGTTCAGTCACGTAACCGTTGGGACAAACGATCTTGATAAGGCCTCGACCTTCTATGACGCGGTGCTGATCCCCCTGGGGCTCTATCGTAGGCCTGTAACGCCTGATGGCGGGCCACCTTCGGCTTGCTGGATTAAGCCAGATAGCGTTCTCCCTCGCTTTTATGTGTACAGCCCTTATGACCGCAATGAAGCCGGAGCAGGGAATGGAAGCATGGTGGCTTTCACCGCACCATCTCCAAATGCGGTAGACAGCGCCTATGCAGCTGGGCTTCTTGCGGGCGGATCTGATGATGGTGAACCTGGCCAACGTCCCCACTATGGTGACGGTTACTACGGTGCGTACCTACGTGATCCAGATGGCAACAAGGTACATATCGCTCATCGTGGTGATTTGGACTTGGCGCGGTAGCCGCCGTTCACCGTATTTGCTTGGAGCCCGCCCAACGCGGGCTTTTTCATGCCTGCCGGAAAGCACTCATCATAAAATATGCATTTATGCATGAAACTTCTTGCTGTCCTCTTGCCAATACATGACAGCATCAATACTGTGTATGCATACAGCAATCGCAAGGAGCGAAGCATGAATCAGGTACCCTACCCCACATCAAAACCGCGCAATTCCTATGAGCTTGTTGGCCGCCGCCTGCAAGGCTTGATCGCTTCCCCTCGAGTACAGAGGATCCAACTGATCGAGGTAGCCAGACGTGACGACGAAAGCCCTGAAGCTTGGCGCCAGGTTATTCAAGACATCGGCGACACCGTCGGAATAAGGATTGAACATTTGGATGATGGCGCCGTCCGGATAGGCTGGCGCGAGTACTGCGACACATAAAAGATCCCGCCAGTGAGCGGTTTTTTTATTGTCTCCCATAAAAAATATGGGAATACCCATTGACGACAAATATGGGATTGCCTATATTTACATCCAGACCAGCGACGAACACCGCCGGCCAGCAGCGAAAGCTGCGCCGCTCTTTAACAGTCAGCGAAATACAGAAATACCAACAGACCGCATTGCCTCTACCGGCGACCGGCGATCAGACGGGTCAGATAGCCCGCCCACGACAGGAACACCCTGTACGGCTGATCGAGAGCGAAACGCTCGAACCGCGCGAATGACCTGGCAAGCAATGCGCCCCGAGAATCCCAGCGGCAGAAGGGAGATTCAACTGAACAGAATTAGCGGTCCCGATAGCCTCGGCAGGGAACGCCGGACCTCATGCACCCTGCCCCACTAAACCAGGGCATTCAGAGCTGTAGCGTGCATGTTGTAAGGACCTGTGATCCACGGCGAACAGATGCTGTTTGACGCCGTGAGGAGGAAGCTCACCGCCCACCCACGAAGACGACCGGCCAGCCCTGCAATCAGCAGCGGGCAACGAGCCACACCGCTGACGCAACAACCCCGGCCTGTCGCCAGTAGCGAGGCCGGGGGTTTCACCGATAGTCCTTGGCAACAGGGCCTAACGGGAAACCAACTGGGAGAAATGTATGGCCAAGAAAGTTGGCAGAACGACCAAGACAGAGCCGATCGGGGCCCGGGTCAACCCACGAACGCGGTACCTCATGGATGTAATGGGGCGAATTCAACGGCGATCTTTGACGGCGGTCATCGAAGCGGCTGTAGAGAGCTACGCGACAGAGGCGGAAAGCTCGCTAGCCGCCCACACCTGGTCAACCGATGAAGGCGAGCGCCTGCTTAATTTGTACTCGAAGGCACCGCACCTCTGCTCATTTGACGAGGAGATTGATGCCAAAGCAGCCCTAGCCGCGCGCAGCGAGTAATCGGAAATTTTCACTTCTGCCACCGCCTCGGTGGCAGCGGGAAACCAACCGAGGGTTACAACGATGGAAGCAACAATCATCAACGGTTCATGGAAAGGCCACCTCGGACGTGGCCTAGCGCCGCGAGAACTTCAGTTCCTGCTTTGGATTGCCCAGGGCTTCACCTCGAAAGAGATCGCCCGGGAAGCAGGGATTGAGGCAGGCACCGTCAAGAAGCGCCTGACCAATGCGATGTTCAAGCTGGGCGTGACGAAGCGTACGGCGTTAGTGGCTGAGGCCATGAAGCGCCAGATCATCACGCCGGTTTGCTTTGTACTGGCGGCGCTGCTTGCCATGCACTCAATGATCAGTGACGACTCAATGCGTCGTGATCGCCGGGCGCCGGAAAGGTGCATGACTCAGGTGCGGATGGTGCGCCGGGCAGAGCGTGTTGAGCTGACAGCCTAAGCGCTCCAGACTTTTTCACCGATGCACCTGGTTACCCGGGTGCATTGGGAAAACAACCGGAGCAAGACGAGATGGTCATCATTGAAGACGACTTCACAAGCGGCGCACAGGTGAGCATGCAGATGGACAAAGAGGCGGGTGAGCTGTTTGTGTTTCATTGCCCTGCTGGTCAAGGCTGCAAGGTTAGCAAGTGGCCTCTGGATAGCTACCACATGCCAATCGCAGTGGCTCATTACGAACAATGCTGCGAGCTGGAACGCGCCGGCTGAACAACCAGCACCACGACAGCCTGTCGCAAACTGCCCGAGGGCCTGGTACTTCCCAGAACCAGGCCTTATCGGGGAGAGATCTGAAACGCTGCCGAAAGGATCCCTCGGACAGCCGGAATCCCTGAGTAAGTCAGGGAAAATCACACCCCGAGCTGGCCTGATTAAAGAGCTTCAAACGTCCAGGGTGTGATCTCTGCATCACGAGGACGAATCGTTAGATTTAGAACAACGTGATCGGTAGGTTCGTTTGGCATCGTCGCCGGCAAGCAATAAACGGGGCCGTAAATGCATGGGCACGCGGACATATTGAAGTCGTCCCGAGAGTTAACAAACTCCTCTTTAAGCCTCTTCATGAGCACCTGCTCAACGGATATCGCATCCTCTACGTCTGGCATCCGTTTCGCGTCGAAAAGCAATTGAGCAGTAGCTTTCAGGTTGCCTTTATCGATGAAAAACTTTGGCATTGCATCACTCCTTAGATGGGCATCAAAAAAGCTTGATCGATCAATAATGCCACAACGCCACCATCGAGAGAGCTACTTTCCTTCCCCGCCTCTACCCGTCAGCACTCCTCCCCCGCGCCCATCGGCAACCAGCGGGAGGCATGAGTGCTGACGAATACAGGTGAACAACCCGCCAAACTGGAGGCGATCATGATCCAAAGTCACCAAGCTCACTGCGATGTAGCACTTGCAATGAACCAGCGCCGCAATATGTCCTTGGCCCTTTGTCTTGGGCTGGTCGGCTCCAGCACGCCAAAGAGCTCCCCCCGCTACCGTGTAGTTCCAGCGGGCCACGAGTTCTTCCACGTCGTTGATTCCGCCACCGGCAAGGTGAAAGGGTTTCGCCGCAACCACAACGAAGCCTGCGCCCTTGCCCGCTCCCTGGAGTCTCGTCATGCAAACAAGCTATGCGGATAGCGCCCAGGCCCGGGAATCCGAAAGGCGCTGGGATTTACCGAACTTCGGAAGGACTCAGCATATCGATCTGTTCCACGAGTACACGGCAGATGACCTGGCAGAGCGTGAGGCGCGTCGTCTCAAAGAGCGCGCCAGCCTAAAGCTGCGTATCAGCGTTGCTATGGGGCAGATGGAACTGATCTGCCCGCCAGTAAGGAATGCTGAATGAACATCGCCCAGCGAGACCACCAGATAGCCGTGGGCTGGATAGAGGCCGAGATAGAAAACCTGATCCGGGATCTGGGTAAGGAAAATGCCAGCGCCGCGGCGCGGTCATGCATAACCCTGGCTTTTATGCTGAGAGCCATCGACGAAGCTGAGCACCGTCATTACCAGGCGCAAATTGACCAGATCTACGCCAAACACAACGCCTCTACCGTTTCCGCCGCATAACTCTGCTGACCCACACCACTTTCAATGCTGCGCCAAGCGCGGCGAGGGATCGTCATGTCCAAAAATACCAATCAAGCACTCGCACAAGAATCGCTCGAAACATCTGAGGCTCAAGAAGTACATAAATCTGTAGCGCCTGCTGTTTCGATCACCGACATCGTCGAATATCAACCGCATGAAGAGCAGATCGTTCGCCTGGAGACCACCTACGCGAAGCTGGTCGTTGATTGCTCGACGAGCGAAGGTTTGGCAAATGCCAAAGAGGTTCGCGTTGACATCCGCGACGTGCGCTATGCCCTGGCGAACACCACCAAGACAGCACTGGTGCCATACCAGCAGAAGGTGAAAGAAGCTCAGGCCCGAGTTAATCAGGTCAAGGATTTTGGCGAGGCGTTGAAGGCCCGCGTTTTGGTGCTCGAAGAGCCAGTTGATGAAGCCATCAAAGCTGAAGAAAAACGTGTCGCTGACGCGAAGGCGGAGAAAGAGCGCCTGGAACATGAGCGCATAGAAGCCATCCGGGCAAAAATCAACCGCTTCAGCTCTGTTGCTGCCGCCTATGCAAGCCGAAGCGCAGCCGACGTCTTTAACACCCTGCAGAACGTCAAGGAAGCGGTGATCCTGCCTGAAGAATATGGCGAGTTTGAAGCTGAAGCCACCATCGCCCGCGACAATGCGATTGATCAGTTGGAAGCGCTGCACAAGTCTGCCCTGGAGCGCGAAGCGGCCGCTGAAAAGCTACTGACCCAGCAAAGGGAGCTTGATGAGCTACGCGAAAAGCAGCGAATCGCCGACGCCGAGGCTGAAGAACTGCGCAAACAGCGCGCAGAGGAAGACCGCAAGCGCTTGAAGCAGCAACAGGATGAGTTGGACCAGCAGCGACGTGACATGGAGGCTCAGCAACGTCAACAGCGTGAGCAACAGGAAGAGCAACAACGCCAGCAGCGCGAGCGCGAGGCACAGTATCAGCGCGACCAGGAAGAGCTGGCCCGTCTGCGCGCCCAGGCTGCCGCGCCTGCTCCATTAGCGGCTGTCGCTGCCGCTCCAATCGAAAAGGAAGTTGAAACTGTGCCTGTTGCAGTAGTCGCCGCCTCCATGGCTTCCATCGACGTAGACCCGACTACACCCCCGGCTGAAGACATTGTCGAAGTGGTCGCCCTGGGCTTCGACGTTGACATCGACACCGCTCGCACTTGGCTGCGTGCCCACAGCTTCTAACCACCCTTTCCATCTGACGGCCAGCACAACCCATGCTGGCTACGGAGAGTGCTATGACCGACACAGACACCCAAGCACAAACCGGCCTCGCCACTTATCACGACCCATCGCACAACGCTGCGGCACTCATCCTCGACCCAGGCACCATGAAGTCGATGAGCGATCTCGCGATGATGATGTCGAAGGGCGTTACAACAGTCCCTAAGCACCTCAAAGGCAACCAGGCTGACTGCATGGCGGTAGTGCTACAAGCAATGCAATGGCAGATGAACCCATTCGCGGTGGCGCAGAAGACCTTTATCGTCAACGGTGGCGCATTGAGCTATGAGGCCCAGCTCGTGAACGCAGTGATCACCGCCAAGGCGCCGGTCAAAAGTCGCTTGAACTTTGAGTGGTTCGGCTCCTGGGAAAACGTCATCGGGAAGATGCGCGAAGTCACCAGTAAGACCAAGAAGGACGAAGATACAGGCGAGCCCAAAAAGTATCGTGTTCCAGCCTGGAGCTTTGATGATGAGAAAGGCTTAGGGATCAAGGTCTGGGCAACCTTCAAAGGCGAAGACGAACCGCGCACTCTTGAGCTGTTACTGACCCAGGTTCGCACACGTAACTCTACGCTCTGGGCGGAAGACCCGAAGCAGCAAATCGCATACCTGGTCACCAAAAAATGGGCGCGACTCTTCTGCCCTGACGTGATCCTTGGTGTTTACACCCCTGACGAATTCGAGGACTCGTATGGCGGCGAGATCGACATCACCCCCGCCAAGCAGACTGCGAACACCGCTGCCGCGGCGGGAGTTTCGTTCGGGCCTAAATCTCCGTCGCCTGAAATCGACGGAGTATTTGCTGACCTTCTGGTCGTCGCGAAGCGCCAGGACATCGAAGCCTACGCAGCAGCTTGGGCAGGCCTCAAGCCGAAGCAACGTGCGGCAATCGGTCTGGAATGCCACGAAGCACTCAAGAGCATGGCAGCGACTGTTGATGCTGACTTCACCGACATGAGCAGCTCCAACGCAGACCAGCCCCATACAGAGGAGGCCGCGTAGTGAGAACTGAGCTTCAGGGCACGGACAAGTGGCATGCAGACCGATCTGGTCGCGTGACAGCCAGCCGCTTTAAAGACGTGTTGGCCTGGGGAAAGCCTGACAAACATGGGAAGCGCGAGCCGATGGGCGCGCGCACCTCCTACATGCGCGAACTGTGCTTCGAGCGGCTAGCAAAGAAGTCCAAACACAACGTCAGCAGCGCCTCCCTGAAATGGGGGCACGCTGAAGAGCAAAAGGCCCAGGACGCCTACGAGATGCTGACCGGCAACATCGTCCTCCCCTCCGAATTCATCGTCCACCCCAAGTACGACTGGCTTGGCTGCTCTCCAGACGGCCTGATCAACGATGACGGCGGTACTGAATCAAAGTGCCCTTTCAACGAAGCAATTCACATCAGAACCTGGCTCGAAGGCATGCCCGAAGAACACATCCCGCAGATTCAGGGATGCATGTTCGTTACAGGTCGCAAGTGGTGGGACTTTATTTCGTTCGATTCTCGCCAGGATGAAGAGTGTCAGCTCTATATCGAGACGATTTACCGCGACGAGGACTACATCGCAAACCTGCACAAGGAGCTGGTCCAGTTCAACCTGGAACTCAATCGCATGGTCGACGAGGTCGCAGACAAGGCGCGGGCGCAAGCCCACCGCCTGGGAGCCTGACCATGCGCCGCATAACCCGCATCCAGCAACGCAAACGTCAAACCTGGCTCGCATTGCCGGCCAGCGGAATAGAAGAGGCAGGCCATGGCAGCCGAACAAAAGGAGCGCACGGCAAAGCTTGCCGAGAAGCGGCAGGAACTGGGCGAGCAGGAGTTGCGGCACACGGTACCGCACGGCACCCGGCAGATGCTCGACGAGTTGATGCTCTGGCATAAGGTCGAGGAAGTAAGCGAGGCGGTGCAACTGCTGGTGCTGAATGGCCGGGCTGAGGATCTGTCGCCGGCGCCGCCGAAGGTCAAAGGGCCGTCCGACATCATCCGCCACTACTTCCGCCAGGGAATGCGGGACCGGTTGGCAGCGCTCACCGCCGAACTGGGCCAGACGAAGGACCGGGCTACCATCTGGAGACTGATCGCGCATGCCCACTCTCTGGGCCCCAAGAAATCCGCAGCCCTCTTCAAAATTAAGCGCCACGGTTACGAAATAACTAAAAACGTGGCGCGCAAATTACGGCAAGCAGGATTTGCCGAATCGCTCCAGATGAACGCTATAGACGACGGCGACGAATAAGCCACCCTCCCCGCGGTATCCTGAAGGCGACCTTTCCCTAGAAATGATCATTGCAGCGAGGGGAAAAAGGTAATGCGCAAACCGCTATCTGAGCCCTCTATTGAACTGTAGAGTTGCTGTCCGGGTAAACTGCATCGCCGACGCTACTCGCTCTGAATCAGAAAGGCACGGACGCGTATTTCCTTTTTCTGGATTTAGGCACCAGAACATGAATATCGAAGGATAGGGATATGAATCACATCTACAAAACGTTTCTACTACCTATGGGTATCGGTATTGCGGTGTTGTGCTCGATGAATGTCGAAGCGATAACGCGGGAAGAAATGCTCAAGCTCAATGCCGCGTACCCGCCCGGTAGCGTTGTTAGCTGTGAGACGCAGCTTGAAGGAAACGGCAAAAATATATTGCCAACGCTCCTAAAAACTCGCGCACACATCAAAGAGAGAACGGGAAACCTGACGCGTACTGATGTCAGCGTAACGTTTATCCCAAAGGGATTATCATCCAACACAATGACCGTGAATTACCAGTCGCGGGCAACCATGGAAGATGACGGTGAGTTAATTGATATTGACCCTGCTAGTCTAACTGTCTCCTTCAGCGCCGCGAATCCAGCGGGTGAGGAAATTGTGGCGAACAAAATGCGCAGTACTCTCCCTCCTACTGGAAGCGATCTCAGGCTATACAAGACGGTAAAAATCACCGATTTCCCTTCCTTCATAATCACTCCCCAAGATCAGCCTCCCACCTACTGTTCTAAGGAAGAATAAGCAGTGACACTTTGCATCATCGATGCCGTGTCAGACTTGGAATACGCTAGACCCTGGCCGACCTGATGGAATGGTCAGGCATTACTGAGCAGGGCGAGGCGATGACGCTGATGATTCATCACCTGCATGCCTTGGGCGCTGCGAAGTGCCAGCCTCTACTGCATCCACCGCGCCACGAAATCGAGATATCGCAAAACGTGGCGCGGGAATTTCGCAATAAAAGCCTGCTCGCTATCCAAAAAGACCCTGGCGACGAGATTATTGAGCCCGGGTAAGCTTATTTTTGCGCATCGCTTTCGCTGTAGATTACTTGCGATGATCCAACGCCAGTGATTTTCCGAACAGGTGATCGAGTCGTAATGAGCTCCGTAGCCACTCTGCGTCCTTCTGTTTCTGCCTCTTCGAACGTAGTCCAGTTTTTCCTGATTGCGTCAGAAGATGCTGCCAAATTGGTGTTACGAGCAGGCTCCCGGATAGAGACTTTTACACTCGTCGGGATATTGCCAAGCTCTGCCCAGCCGAAGCCGATAAAAACTTCAAACTGGCCTTCGATGTAGCTTATGTTGCGGGGGCGATCCTCGGCCAAACGATTATCTGACATATTTTTCTCCTTGTACCGACCCCATGCCGGTCACCCGTAATACCCCAACCTAAACCAAATTGTCACCACCGGACACCGGAGGGCGGTGCCTACCCAATATCGCGATCAACCCAATGCTTTGCGAGCCAGGCTGGGATCAATAACGTTCGTGCTGCATTCAACTTTGTCCTGGCATCTGGCGAGCGATCGATCTCAGTGCCGAAGTAAGCGATCCAGCTTCCGTCAGGCTGCAACACAAGCTCCGTCAAGTACGTGCCGACTTCAGCTACGGTCAGTCCACTTTGCTCTGCTAGCAGCTTATTAGAAGGTTTTCTGTCCACTCTTTCCTCCTTGATCCGGCTCCATGCCGGTCACCCGTAATACCCCATATCAACGAATCACGCCAGCCGGCGAGGATCCCCTATGTCTCCCTACAAATTGTCCGGGACGACGGTCGTCAGCTTTTCCGGCGGACGCACCAGCGCCTACATGCTGCGCCAGGTGCTGGACAACAACGATGACTTGAGCGATCTGGTCGTCACCTTCGCCAACACCGGGAAGGAACACCCAGCCACCCTGCAGTTTGTTAGGGAGTGCGCCGAGCGATGGTCGGTGCCCATTGTCTGGTTGGAGTTTCGCGACGATGACGCGGGATTTGCGGTGGTGGATTACGACACTGCAAGCCGCCAGGGCGAGCCGTTCGAGGCCCTGATCCGCAAACGCAAGTACCTGCGCAGCCTGGGCCTTTCGACCGAGGAGTCGCCGGTGGACATGATGACCGGCATCCGTGCCGACGAACCGCGCCGAGTCGTGAAGATCCGGCACCGCAAAAGCACGAGCGAAAGCAAGTGGGCAACCATGGTGATGCCGTTGGCCGATGCCGGTGTCGGCGTGCAGGACGTGACCGACTTCTGGGCGGACCAGGTTTTCGACCTGATGCTGCCGACGATCAACGGCAGGACACTGGAAGGCAACTGCGACCTTTGCTTCCTTAAAGGTGCCAAGCAGGTCTATTCAATCATCGCCAGCGACCGCGATGAACCGATCCGCAAGGGAGATTGGTGGGCACGCATGGAGAGCTCAGTTGTCTCCGGCGGGAAGTTCACCGGCGACGGGGCCCGCTTCCGCAGTGACCGCCCTAGTTACCAGCAGATGATCGACTACTCGGACATCCAGTTCGATTTGTTCGCTGAGCACGACGAGGCCATTCACTGCTTCTGCGGGGATTAATCTAGAAATTAATTGCTTCGAAACGGCGTGGTTGATCGAATTACATTAATTCCACTGCACTGAGATCCGTCGGCCTGTTTCACTCTAATGATTTCATCAACAAACATACTCATTGAACTACAGGCTAGGTCTTGGTCTCTCATCGGACCGACATGAACAGCCTTAATGCTATGAAACGGAAACGGAACCTTAATGTAAGGAATTAAAACTCCCGACCTAGAACGAAATTGCAACGGAAAACTGCAATCAATTTTCTCAACCAGCATCCTAATTTCTTGCTCCTCTGAAAAGCTCTCATGCTTCAAAGTCGCAGCAGCTATTGCTAAATCAGAATATGCCCTAAGCCCTTTTAAACATGGGACGCCACTATTAGATCGCATAGATCTACCAAGCCCACGAACAGCTGTCAAAGTGGCATCGTAGGCTCTTCGCCCTTTTTCTTGAGGCCCATACAAGCACTCATATAAATCATGACTTATAGAGTCTTCGCAAAACTCAAGCGCATAGTTACCATACGCCCTCCACTGACTTAGCAGATCAGGCGCCCGGCTAAATGAACAGACAAAAATCGGGTTTAGATTCATCAACGTTCCCACGTGTGAAGAAAGTCCCTTGGTAATAAAATCTGTCGCAGCAACGGCATATTCTTTACTGATCCTCTCCTGAACCCCTCGCCCATTTATGAGACTCATAATTAATTCTACGCCATGGGTCATTTCTTCCGAGTCATTTAAGAATCGCATATCTGTCAACCACATCTCTCCATGTTCGATAATGGCTTTAACAGCATTCACGTCCGTGTAGTGGAATAAACTCATAGCGACCTCTAATGATTTTTCACTTCGCAATATACCGGCGAGGAGCCAGCATGCCCATCACTTACGGAAGCGTGTGCAGCGGCATAGAAGCCGCGACACAGGCCTGGCACCCGCTGGGCATGCGCGCCGCCTGGTTCGCCGAGATTGAGCCGTTCCCCTCGGCGGTCCTGGCCCACCACTACCCCGACGTGCCGAATCACGGCGACATGACCAAGCTGGCCGCCCTGGTGCTGGCCGGCAAGATCCCGGCACCGGACGTGCTGGTCGGCGGTACCCCATGCCAAGCCTTTTCGGTAGCCGGTATGCGCGAAGGCCTCACCGACCCGCGCGGCGCCTTAACCATCAAATACGTGGAGCTTGCAGATGCAGTTGACTATGTTCGAGCCGGCCAGCGAAAGCCCGCCAGCGTTATCGTCTGGGAGAACGTCCCCGGCGTCCTCAGCGACAAAGGGAACGCCTTCGGATGCTTTCTTGGCGCGCTTGCTGGGGAAGACTGCGAGCTGCAGCCTCCAGGGAAGAAATGGCAGGACGCTGGTTGTGTGTATGGACCCAAAAGAACAATCGCGTGGCGGATCCTGGACGCCCAATATTTCGGCCTGGCCCAGCGACGCCGTCGTGTGTTCGTTGTCGCAAGTGCTCGAGACGGGTTCGATCCCACCGAGGTACTTTTTGAGCGCGAAGGCGTGCGCCGGGATACTGCGCCGAGCCGAGGCCAGGGGCAGGACGTTACCGGAACAGCTCCTTTCGGCCCTGCGCTCCAGTGCGGAGAAGGATGTGAGCACGTCTTCCCTGAGCAGCTAGGCGTCTATGGCTGCCCGAACTGTGAGGGTGACTTCGGGCCGGCGGTATCGATGTTCGGCGGCATCCCGGCCTTTGGTGCTGGGCGCATGTCCGGATCCATCGAGAAGGCTGGCACCCTCACACATCATGAAGGCGGCAACGACCTGGACAGCGAGACGTTCTTTGTTCAGCCCGATGTGATCGGGGCCCTAACAAGCCACGCCTACAGCGGCGGTGCAGGAGGAAGGCCCGAGGGCGCCGCGGCTGGGCACTTCCTGGCGGTAGCCGGTGCGCTGCGCAGCACAGAAGGCGGCGCCGATGTCGACCACGCCCAGGCCGGCCACTTAATCGCGGGCACGCTCAACGCCAACGGCAAGGCAGCAGGCAGCGCAACCAACCAAGACGCCGAGTCGGGCTTGCTCGTAGTGCATGGTACCCAAGACCCTGGCGTTAGCGACAAACTTGCCTTCGCCTTGGGTAGGAACAACGGCCAGGAAAACGCCGTGCTGGCGTTCTCCTGCAAGGATCACGGCGCCGATGCCGGAGTAATCGCACCTACGCTGCGCGCAATGAATCACTCAGGCAGCCACGCCAACGCCGGTGGCCAGGTGGCCGTGTGTATCACCGGTGATGTCACACACACCCTGAAGACTGAAGGTTTCGACGGCAGCGAGGACGGTACCGGGCGCGGACAACCAATCGTTCCCGCTTATTCCACTAAGCTGCATCACACAGCCGCTCTTGGCGCTGGCAAGTGGTACGAGGAATACACGGCGTCATTGGATGCATGCAGTCCGCCTCCCGCCCTGCTTGCGCCAACCCAGGTCCGCCGCCTGACTCCCATCGAGTGCGAACGCCTCCAGGGCATGGCCGACAACTACACCCTGATCCCTTGGCGCGGCAAGGCCGCCGAGGAATGCCCGGACGGCCCCCGCTACAAGGCGATCGGCAACAGCAAGGCAGTCACCGTGGTCCGCTGGATCGGGAGGCGCCTTATACGTCAGCTTGGCGCTACGTAGAGAACAACTGATATGCCGCCACCTCCGCGCGGGAAATTACGGCGGGCTTACCGGCAGCGACAAATCCATTGATGCAAGCCCTGGTGATAGGGATGTTGAAGTGGCTGCCTCTTGCCTTCATGTCATCTAACACCGTTTGTGACATCAGATACTTACCGCAATCGGGGCACTCAACATCTCTGAACTCCCCTACCGCAAATGCCTCCTTGCCTTTCCCGCCACATACAACACACACGTAATTGTCCATAACCACCTCCGTTTGGTTGTTCGCTGAACTGTAGCTGACCCCGTCCAAAATTCCACGGCCCGGGCTTGGCCCGGCAAGGACACCCCATGTACGCAACGAAACTCACCCTGCTCATAACGGCCATCGTGTTGTACGTGGCGGGGTCCACCTTCTGGTTTTTCTGGCAGGTGCCGGAGCTGCTCTCCACCGGTACCGAACAAACCCTGATCGCAGCATTCGCCGGCACCGTCGCCTGGATGCTGCTCACTTTCGGTTTCATCATCCACATCATCAAGACGGCGCGGCCCACTGCGGTCGACGGGAGGTAGGTATGCAAGCAGAGATCCTGTCGGACGACGAGCTCGCCGACCTAACTGGCTACAAGCAGCGCGCTCACCAGCGCAAATGGCTGAAAGACCGAAACTGGGTATTCATCGAGAGCCGTGGCGGCCGCCCTCTGGTAGGCCGGATGTTCGCGCGCATGAAGCTTGGCATGGTTAACGCCGCGATCGCAGATCCAAACCCGCAGCCGACGCGTCCGGCTTGGACGCCTGATTTCTCCAGAGTGAACTGATATGCGTCCCCGGAATACGGAAAACAGGGACTTGCCACCAGGCATGGTGCGCCGTAAGCGCCCAAGGAAAAATGGCAAGGTCTGGATCGGCTACTACTACCGTGACTCAGCGGGAAAAGAGATCCCGCTTGGAACAGACCTGAGCAAAGCCCGTTTAAAGTGGGCCGAGCTGGAGGCCAAAGAAAAGCCGGCGGATCTGACAACGATGAAGGGCATCTTCGACCGGTACGTGCGCGACGTCATCCCAAAAAAGGGAGAGCGGACCCAGAAGGACAACATCGCCGAACTGAAACAGCTCCGCCCTACGTTTGATGAGGCGCCCATCGATTCAATTACGCCGTTCAACATCGCCGGTTACCGGGATGCCCGCTCAGCGAAGGTTCGTGCCAACCGCGAGATCGCGCTCCTGTCCCACGTTTTCAACATGGCCAGGGAGTGGGGGCTCACGGAGCGGGAGAACCCTTGCCAGGGCATCAGGAAGAACAAGGAGGCGCCGCGTGATTACTACGCCAACGCGGCTGTTTGGGATGCCGTCTACGCGGTTGCCGAACAAGAACTAAAGGAAGCCATGGACCTGGGCTATTTGACCGGTCAGAGGCCTGCTGACGTGCTGATCATGCGCAGCGACGATACCGAGGGTGACTACTTCTTGGTAACGCAGGGCAAGACTGGGCAGAAGCTCAGAATCCTGATGCGTACGGAAGCCGGGGAAAACAGCTTAGGGAGATTGGTTAGGGAGATCAGCGAAAGGAATGTCGGTCATTCGTCCAAGTACCTGTTGATCAACAGACACGGAAAGCGGATGACGAAGGGGATGTTGCGCTTGCGCTGGGATAAGGCGAGGGAAAAAGCCAAGCAGAACGCCATCGAACAAGGCGACCCGCTGCTCGCTACCAAGATTGGAGGGTTTCAGTTCCGCGACATCCGGCCGAAGGCCGCGTCGGAAATCATCGATATCGGGGATGCCAGCCTGCTACTGGGACACAGCAAACAGGAGATCACAAAGCGGGTTTACAGGAGGATTGGCGCCACCGCGAAACCCTCCAAATAGGCAGAGTTTCGGAACTCCTACCCGAAAGTTTCGGAACTCCAGCCAAAAGCAGGAGAAACCTTCTCAAACCCCAGAAACACAAAAGCCCCGCAATCGCGAGGCTTTCGTCTGAATCTTGGCGGGAAACCAGGGATTCGAACCCTGGGAACGCTATTAACGTTCGCCGGTTTTCAAGACCGGTGCATTCAACCACTCTGCCAATTTCCCTTGTGCAACACAGGATTATAGTAGCCCATCCTGTCTCAGCGGGCGCCATAATACCCGAATGAAACACACTGTCAAACTCTCTGCATAGCTTGTTACAGAGCGTCTGTTATGATCTTTGCGACTGAACGTTTCAAAACTGAAGGAGTGTCGCCATGCGCGAACAGGATTACGCAGTTAATAGCAACGTGCAGGCTGAGCAGCTAGAGGTTAGCCGCGTCCTGCGCAATACATACGGCCTGCTCGCCCTCACCCTCGCATTTAGCGGCGTGATGGCGTATGTGGCGCAACAGATGCGTGTCGGCTACCCGAATATTTTCGTGGTACTGATCGGTTTCTACGGCCTGTTTTTCCTCACCAACAAGCTGCGCGACTCGGCCTGGGGCCTGGTGTCGGCGTTTGCCCTGACCGGTTTCATGGGGTTCCTGCTCGGCCCGATCCTTAACCGTTACCTGGGCATGCAGGGCGGCGCGGAAGTGGTCAGCTCGGCATTTGCCATGACGGCCTTGGTATTTGGTGGCCTGTCGGCGTATGTGCTGATTACCCGTAAGGACATGAGCTTCCTCGGCGGCTTCATCACTGCAGGTTTCTTCGTGTTGCTGGCGGCTGTGCTGGCGAGCATGTTCTTCCAGATCAGCGGCCTGCAATTGGCAATCAGCGCAGGTTTCGTGCTGTTTTCCTCGGTCTGCATTCTGTTCCAGACCAGCGCTATCATCCATGGCGGCGAGCGTAACTACATCATGGCGACCATCAGCCTGTATGTATCGATCTACAACCTGTTTGTCAGCCTGTTGCAGATCTTCGGCATCATGAGCCGCGACGACTGATCCCAGCCTTACCAAAAAGCCCGCTTCGGCGGGCTTTTTGTTGCCTGCGGCTTTATCATTGGCAAAGGTTTGCCAACAGAGTGTTCCATGAAGTTCGCGATTGCGCTTTTTTCCGCCGCCCATGCGCCCTCCTCGCGCCGCGCCCTGCAGTTTGCCCAGGCTGTGCTGGCCGGTGGGCATGAGATTGTGCGGCTGTTTTTCTATCAGGATGGCGTCTACAGCGCCGCCAATTCGGTGGTCACGCCCCAGGATGAGCAGGATATCGCCCAACAATGGAGCGCCTTCGTCAGCAAGCATCAGCTTGATGGCGTGGTCTGTATCGCTGCGGCGCTGCGCCGTGGGGTGTTGAATGCTGAAGAAGCTGCGCGCTACCAGCGCAGCGCGGTGAATCTGGATGCGCCGTGGGCGCTGTCAGGCCTTGGGCAGTTGCATGATGCCATCCAGGATGCCGACCGCCTGATCTGCTTTGGAGGGCCATGAAATGTCCAGATCCTTGTTGGTAATCAGCCGTCAGGCGCCGTGGTCCGGACCCAGTGCGCGAGAAGCGCTGGATGTGGTGCTGGCCGGCGGCGCATTCGACTTGCCGATTGGCCTGCTGTTTCTTGATGACGGGGTGTTTCAACTGGCAACCGCCCAAGATGCCAAGGCCGTGCAACAAAAGGACGTGACGGCCAACCTGCAGGCACTCTCGCTGTTTGGCATCGACGACGTGTTCGCCTGCAGCCACAGCCTGGCGGAGCGTGGATTGACCGCCCCTGATAGCGCGCAGCCACTAAGCAGCGCACAGATTTCCCAGATGATTGACCGTTACGACCAGGTGATGACCCTCTGATGTCGACCTTGCATGTGTTGTCCCACTCCCCTTTTTCCGACAGCCGCCTGGACAGTTGCCTACGCCTGTGTGGCGCGCAAGATGTGATCTTGCTGTGCGGCGATGCAACCTATGCCCTGCAAGCCGGCAGCGCGCCCTTCCAGGCCCTGCAAGCCAAGGCCCTGGGCATCTTTGTACTGGCCGAAGATGCCCAGGCCCGCGGCCTGGTGTTGCCGCAGTGGGCCAAGAGTGTCGACTACCCGGGGTTTGTGCAGCTGTCGATCGAGCATGACAAGGTCAACACCTGGCTATGAACACCTTGACCGTAGGCACACACACCCTTGAGCTGGACAAGGATGGTTACCTGGTTGACCTGGATGCCTGGTCGACCGAGGTGGCCAACGCCCTGGCGAGCACCGAAGCGCTGGAGCTGACTGACGAACACTGGGAAATTCTTGAGCTGCTCAGGGGTTTTTACCAGGAGTTCCAGTTGTCCCCGGCCACCCGCCCACTGATCAAGTACACCGCCCTGAAGCTGGGCCCGGAAAAGGGCAACAGCCTGCACCTCAACCGACTGTTCAAAGGCACTCCCGCCAAACTTGCCGCCAAGCTGGCGGGCCTGCCCAGGCCGACGAATTGCTTATGACCGACTTTGCTCCGTTGATCACCGAAACTCCCGCCGAACACCCCTTTGCGCCGTTTGTGCGGATCCTCGGCAAAGGCAAGCGTGGCGCCCGCAGCCTGACGCGCGAAGAAGCCCGGCAAGCCATGGGCATGCTGCTCGACGAGCAGGTCGAGGACTCCCAGCTCGGCGCGTTCCTGATGCTGCTGCGCCACAAGGAAGAAAGCCCGGAGGAACTCGCAGGCTTCACCGAGGCCCTGCGCGAGCGCCTCAACCCGCCATCTCTGAGAGTGGATGTCGATTGGCCCACCTACGCCGGGAAAAAGCGCCACCTGCCGTGGTACCTGCTGGCCGCCAAGTGCCTGGCGCAGAGCGGCGTGCGGATTTTCATGCACGGCGGCGGCGCACACACGGCCGGCCGGCTGTACACCGAACAGTTGCTGGGTGAACTGCAGATTCCACTGTGCCGCAATTGGCAACAGGTCGAGACCGCCCTGGAGCAAGGCAGCCTGGCGTTTATGCCGCTGGGCGACTGGGCCCCACAGCTGCAACGCATGATTGACCTGCGCAATATCCTCGGCCTGCGCTCGCCCATCCACTCCCTGGCCCGCATCCTCAACCCGCTGGGCGCACGCTGCGGCCTGCAAAGCATCTTCCATCCCGGTTACCAGGGCGTACACCGCGATGCCAGTGGTTTGCTAGGTGACAACACCATTGTGATCAAGGGCGATGGCGGCGAGATCGAGATCAATCCCGACACCACCAGCCACTTGTACGGCACCACCGGCGGCGCAAGCTGGGATGAGGAGTGGCCTGCCCTCTCCACCCAGCGCCACGTCAAGCCGGCCAGCCTCGACCCCGAGCATTTGAAGGCGATGTGGCGCGGCGAGGTGCAGGACAGCTACCCGCAATTGGCGCTGATCGCCACCATGGCCCTGGCCTTACGCGGCCTTGGGCAACCACGGGAACAGGCCTTTGTACTGGCCCAACAGTACTGGGACGCGCGGGATAGATCGATTTAATCGATCATTAACTCTGACCCTTTGCGCTATTTGTTCGAACCCAGACGATTAGACTGCACTCCAACGCTTAATAGCCAAGGAGTCAGTCATGGGTTTGCTGATTGAAGGACGCTGGCACGACCAGTGGTACGAAAGTAGCGCAGATGGCGCCTTCCAACGGGAACAGGCGCAACGCCGCAACTGGGTCACCGTCGACGGCCAACCTGGCCCGAGCGGTGATGGTGGCTTCAAGGCCGAAGCCGGCCGCTACCATCTCTATGTTTCACTAGCCTGCCCGTGGGCGCACCGCACCCTGATCCTGCGCAAGCTCAAGGGCCTGGAAAGCCTGATCGACGTGTCGGTGGTCAGTTGGTTGATGCTGGAAAATGGCTGGACCTTCGACAAGGCCCATGGCTCAACCGGTGACAGACTCGACGACTTTGCCTACATGCACCAGCGCTATACCGCCGATACCGCCGACTACACCGGGCGTGTCACGGTGCCGGTGCTGTGGGACAAGAAGCTCAAGCGCATCGTCAGCAATGAATCGGCGGAGATCATCCGCATGCTCAATAGCGCGTTCAACGGGCTAACTGGCAATAACCTGGACTTCTACCCCGAACCACTGCACCCCACCATCGATGCGCTGAACGAGCGGATCTATCCCGCCGTGAACAATGGCGTGTATCGCGCAGGCTTTGCCACGTCGCAGCAGGCGTATGAAAGCGCATTTGATGAGGTGTTTGCCGAACTGGATCACCTGGAACAACACCTGGGCAAGCATCGTTACCTGGCCGGTGAATACCTAACCGAGGCCGATGTACGACTGTTTACCACGCTGATTCGTTTTGATGCGGTGTATTACAGCCACTTCAAATGCAACCTACGGCGGATTGCGGATTATCCGAATCTGTCGAATTGGCTGCGGGAGCTGTATCAATGGCCGGGGGTGGCCGAGACCGTGGATTTTGCGCATATCAAGGGGCATTACTATGCCAGCCACCGGACGATCAATCCGACAGGGATCGTGCCGAAGGGGCCGTTGCAGGTGTTTGATAGCAAACATGATCGAGAAAGATTGAGCGGTAAAGAGATCTGGCGCTGATGCGCCAGCCTCATCGCGGGCAAGCCCGGCTCCCACAGTGGGTCTGTGTGCAGCCGGGCGAACAGGTTATACCTGGGACTGGGCGCCTTCAAACCACTTTAGCTTCTCACGCAACACCACCACTTCGCCTACGATCACCAGGGTCGGCGCATGCACTTCATGCTCCGCCACCAGGCGCGGCAAGTCGGCCAGGGTGCCGGTAAACACACGCTGGTTGGACGTGGTGCCTTGCTGGATCAGCGCAGCCGGGGTGTCCGCCGAACGACCATGGCGAATCAATTGCTCGCAGATGACCGGCAAACCGATCAGGCCCATGTAGAACACCAGGGTCTGCGACGGTCCCACCAGGTCATTCCAGGGCAAATCAGAGGTCCCGTCCTTCAGATGGCCGGTGATGAAGCGTACCGATTGCGCATAGTCGCGATGGGTCAAAGGGATGCCAGCGTAAGCCGCGCAACCACTGGCCGCGGTAATCCCCGGCACCACCTGGAACGGGATGCCATTGGCCGCCAGCTCCTCGATCTCTTCACCGCCACGCCCAAAAATAAACGGATCGCCGCCCTTGAGGCGCAGTACACGCTTGCCCTGCTTGGCCAGTTTCACCAGTTGCTGGTTGATCTGGTCCTGCGGCACCGCGTGATCGGCGCGGCGCTTGCCGACATACACGCGCTCGGCGTCGCGCCGGCACAGTTCAAGAATCGCTGGCGCCACTAGGCGGTCGTACAGCACCACATCGGCTTGCTGCATCAAGCGCAAGGCGCGAAAGGTCAAGAGGTCCGGGTCACCGGGGCCCGCGCCCACCAGATACACCTCACCCGGGGCATGGGGCGGCTTGCCATTGACCTTTTCTACCAGCAAACGCTCGGCTTCATCGCCTTGCCCAGCCAGTTGCCGATCAGCAATCGGGCCCTGGAAAACCTCTTCCCAGAAAGCCCGGCGTTGCTGCACATCAGGATACAAACCCTTGACCTGGGCGCGAAAGCGCGCGGCCAGCCCGGCCAATTGGCCGTAGGTGGACGGAATCCACGTTTCCAGCTTGGCGCGAATCAAGCGCGCCAGCACCGGCGCATCGCCGCCGCTGGACACTGCAATCACCAAGGGCGAACGGTCGACAATCGCCGGGAAGATCACGCTGCACAGTGCCGGCGCATCGACGACATTGACCGGTACGCACCGGCGCCGGGCATCGCTGGACACTTGCGCGTTCAGCGGCTCGTCGTCGGTTGCCGCGATGATCAGGGTGCAGCCATCAAGGTCCGCCTCCTGGTAACCACGCACAATCAATTCACCGCCACTGCCCTGCACCAGTTCACGCAACTGGTCTTCGATCAGGGGAGCAACCACCCGCAACAACGCGCCGGCATCGGCCAGCAGCCGGGATTTGCGCAAGGCAATCTCCCCGCCACCGACGACCAACACACGACTGCCGCGCAGGTTATGAAACAGTGGCAGAAATTCCATTTAGCCGATGACCTCAACGCCCGCCATGTACGGCTTGAGCACTTCAGGTACGCGGATCGAACCATCGGCCTGCTGGTAGTTTTCCAGCACCGCGACCAGGGTCCGCCCTACCGCCAGGCCCGAGCCGTTGAGGGTGTGGACCAGCTCCGGCTTGCCGGTTTCCGGGTTGCGGAAACGCGCCTGCATACGTCGGGCCTGGAAATCACCGCAGTTGGAGCACGAGGAAATCTCGCGGTATTTGTCCTGGCTCGGCACCCAGACTTCGAGGTCGTAGGTCTTCACCGCGCTGAAACCCATGTCGCCGGTGCACAGCGCCAATACGCGGTACGGCAGCTCCAGCAGTTGCAGGACGCGCTCGGCGTTGGCGGTCAGGCCTTCCAGGGCTTCCATGGAGGTCGATGGCTCGACGACCTGCACCATCTCGACCTTGTCGAACTGGTGCTGGCGGATCATGCCGCGAGTGTCACGCCCCGAGGCACCGGCTTCGCTGCGAAAGCACGGGCTGTGGGCGACGAACTTGATCGGCAATTGCTTGGCGTCGAGGATCTCGCCGGCCACGATGTTGGTCAGCGACACTTCGGCGGTCGGGATCAGGTACAGATCGGCTTCGCCGTCGCGGCTGATCTTGAACAGGTCTTCTTCGAATTTCGGCAGTTGACTGGTGCCCATCAACGCCGGCGCCTGCACCAGGTACGGGGTGTAAGCCTCTTCGTAACCGTGCTCGCCGGTATGCAGGTTGAGCATGAACTGCGCCAGGGCACGGTGCATGCGCGCGATCGGGCCGCGCAGCAAGGCAAAGCGCGCGCCGGACATTTTGGCCGCGGTTTCAAAATCCAGGCCGCCGGTCAATTCGCCCAGGGCGACGTGGTCCTTGATCTCGAAATCAAAGGTTTTTGGCGTGCCCCAGCGGCGTACTTCGACGTTGCCGTCTTCATCTTCGCCAACCGGTACCGACTCGTGCGGCAGGTTGGGAATACCCAGCAGGATCGAATCCAACTCGGACTGAATCTTGTCCAGCTCGACTTTACCGTCGGACAGCTCGCTGCCCATGCGTTCGACGTCCGCCATCAACGGCGCGATGTCTTCACCACGCTGCTTGGCCTGACCGATGGATTTGGAACGTGCATTGCGCTCAGCCTGCAGTGCTTCGGTGCGGGTCTGGACGGTCTTGCGCTGTTCTTCCAGCGCTTCGATGCGCGCAACATCCAAGGCAAAGCCACGGGATGCAAGGCGGTCCGCTACGTCCTGAAGGTTGCTACGTAACAGTTTGGAATCGAGCATGTCGGTCTCTCGTTTATCAAAGTTTGGTCAAGGACAGGCCAGCCCAGGTGGCAAGCAGCCCGCCGAATACACTGATGGCCACATAGCTTAAAGCCAGCGGCACTTGCCCGCTTTCCAGCAGGCGCACGGTATCCAGTGAAAAGGATGAAAAAGTCGTCAGGCCGCCAAGGAAGCCCACCATCAACCCGGCGCGCACTTCAACAGGCACCTCCGGGCGTAACAGGAACAGGCCGTATAACACCCCGATCAGCAGGCAGCCCACGATATTAACGACCAGCGTCGCGGTATAGAAGTGTTTCGGCCAATTGGCGTTGATCCAATTGCCGGTGGCAAAGCGCAATAGGGTGCCGGCCACACCGCCTACGGAAACAGCAATCACCAAGGGAATCATGGTTTTCTCCGCTGTTTGGGGCTCAGGCGGTCAAGTTGCGCCAGATGGTTGAGCTTTTCCCCGATCTTCAACTCCAGGCCACGAGGCACCGGCTGGTAGAACGGTTGTGGCTCAAGGTCGTCGGGAAAGTAGTCTTCACCGGCGGCATAGGCATCTGGTTCATCGTGGGCGTAACGGTATTCGTCGCCGTAACCCAGTTGTTTCATCAGCTTGGTCGGCGCGTTGCGCAGGTGCAGCGGCACTTCCAGCGAGCCATGCTCGGCCGCCGCACGCAGCGCCGACTTGAAGCCCATGTAAACTGCATTACTTTTCGGCGCGCAGGCCAGGTAGGTGATGGCCTGCGCCACCGCCAACTCGCCTTCCGGGCTGCCCAGGCGCTCCTGGACCTCCCACGCCGCCAGGCACAGGCTCAGGGCCCGCGGGTCGGCGTTGCCAATGTCTTCGCTGGCCATGCGCACCACACGCCGGGCCAGGTACAACGGATCGCAGCCACCGTCGATCATGCGCGCAAACCAGTACAGCGCGCCGTCCGGGTTGGAACCGCGCACGGATTTGTGCAGCGCGGAAATCTGGTCGTAGAAGGCCTCACCACCCTTGTCGAAACGCCGCCGGGTATCGCCCAGCAGGCTTTGCAGCAGGTCGACGCCAATCTCGCTATTGTCTTCAGCCAGGTCAGAGGCGTTTTCCAGCAGGTTGAGGAAACGTCGGCCATCGCCGTCGGCCGCCGCCAGCAGGATCTTGAAACCCTCGTCACCCAGGCTCAGGTGGCGCTTGCCCAACCCCTTGTCCTCGCCCAGCGCCCGCTGCAGCAACCTCTGCATCGCGGCTTCGTCGAGGCTCTTGAGCACATACACCCGTGCCCGCGAGAGCAAGGCGTTGTTCAGTTCAAACGAGGGGTTTTCCGTGGTAGCGCCAATAAAAATCAGCGTGCCATCTTCCACGTAAGGCAGGAATGCATCCTGCTGCGACTTGTTGAAACGATGCACTTCGTCGACGAACAGGATAGTGCGCCGGCCATACTGCCCCGCCTGCTGCTTGGCGACTTCCACCGCCTGGCGGATCTCCTTGACCCCGGCCAATACCGCCGAGACCGTTTCAAAGTGCGCATCCGAGACTTTCGCCAGCAGTCGCGCCAGGGTGGTCTTGCCCACGCCCGGCGGCCCCCAGAAGATCATCGAGTGCAGGGCACCCTGCTCCAGGGCCTCGCGCAGGGGCTTGCCGCGGGCCAGCAAGTGCTCTTGCCCGACATACTCATCCAGGTTGGTCGAGCGCAAGCGCGCGGCCAGGGGCTGGGCAATCGGGTCACTGCGAAACAGGTCCATGGGCAGCGATTTACTCCTGGATCACATCGGCACCCTTGGGGATGTCGAACTTGAACGTGGAGGCCGGGACCGGCTCATTGGCCTTGACCCCGGTGAACAAGATATTGGTGCGTTGGCCGACGCTGTCGACCAGTTGCATATCGTTGATCACGCCATTGCGAAACGACAGGCGCAGGCTGTCGAACAACGTGTCCTTAGACTTGGGCTTGAGGGTGAAGTCGATCACGTTGCTTTGTTGCTTGGAGGTAATCTCGAAACTCTCGCTGATCTGCGACACATCACCCGACAGCAGCAAGGCCGGGGTCTGGCTCAGGCGTGGGTCGAGGGTCTTGATGGTCGCCTGCTCCAGGTCCGGGTCCCACAGCGTGACTTTCTTGCCATCGGAGACGATGGTCTGCTCGTTGGGCGCGTCGGTCTTCCAGAAGAACAGCCCTGGGCGTTGCACGGCCATTTCACCGGCTGTTTCCTGCAACTGGGTGCCGCCACCGTCCAGGGTCAACTGGGAGAAGCGCGCAGTCAGGGTCTTGGATTTGTCCAGCAGGTTGGTCAGGCTCGCGACGGATGCCTGGTCTGCGTGGGCCGAAAACGCGGTCAGGGCCAATGCCGGCAACAACAGCATGCGGATAAGACGCATGGGAGTCCTCATAGAATAATGTGAAAGGCGCGCCGCATGCTGCCACGCGGCACGAGGTCAGTCGCGCATCGGCCCTGGCGCGATCACTTCGCGCGAGCCGTTGGTGTTCATGGCCGTGACGACGCCGGCCATTTCCATGGATTCGATCATACGCGCGGCGCGGTTGTAGCCGATCTTCAGTTTACGTTGCACCGCCGAGATCGAGGCGCGACGGCTTTCCAGCACGAACGCCACCGCTTCGTCGTACAGCGCGTCGGTCTCGGCATCATCGTCGCCGCCGCTGCCACCGTCGAAGCCGCTGCCGGCCTCCTCGACACCGGCCAGGATATCGTCGTTGTATTCCGGCGCGCCGCGCAGTTTCCAAGCCTCGACCACACGGTGCACTTCGTCATCGGAAACGAAGGCGCCGTGAACACGGATCGGTAGGCTGGTGCCGGGCGGCATGTAGAGCATGTCACCATGGCCCAGCAGTTGCTCGGCGCCACCCTGGTCGATGATGGTCCGTGAGTCGATCTTGCTCGATACCTGGAACGCCATACGGGTCGGGATGTTGGCCTTGATCAGGCCGGTAATCACATCCACCGACGGCCGCTGGGTCGCGAGGATCAAGTGGATCCCGGCCGCACGGGCCTTCTGCGCGATACGCGCGATCAATTCTTCGACCTTCTTGCCGACGATCATCATCATGTCGGCGAATTCGTCGACCACCACGACAATGGTCGGCAGCTTGGTCAGTAGCGGCGCTTCATCGTGAATGCTTTCGCGCTTGTACAGCGGGTCGGTCAATGGCGTACCGGCGTCCTGGGCTTCCTTGACCTTGGCGTTGAAGCCAGACAGGTTACGCACGCCCATCTTCGCCATCAGTTTGTAGCGCCGCTCCATCTCGGCCACGCTCCAGCGCAGGGCGTTGGCGGCGTCCTTCATGTCGGTCACCACCGGGCACAGCAGGTGCGGGATGCCTTCGTAGATCGACAGTTCAAGCATCTTCGGGTCGATCATGATCAGCTTGGCGTCTTCCGGGCCGGACTTGAACAGGATCGACAGGATCATTGCGTTCACACCCACCGATTTACCGGAGCCGGTGGTACCGGCAACCAGCAGGTGAGGCATTTTCGCCAGGTCCGTGATCACCGGCTTACCGCCGATGTCATGCCCGAGAGCCAGGGTGACCGGCGATTTGAAGTTGTCGTATTCCGGGGTCGACAGCACTTCGGAGAAGCGCACGATCTGCCGGTCTTCGTTGGGAATCTCGATACCCACGGTGGTTTTGCCGGGAATTACTTCCACCACGCGCACGCTGGTCACGGCCAGGGAGCGCGCCAGGTCTTTGGCCAGGTTTGCAATACGGCTGACCTTGACCCCAGCGGCCGGCTGGATTTCGTAACGGGTGATCACAGGGCCCGGGTGGATCGAGTCCACCGACACCTCGACGCCAAACTCCTTGAGTTTGATTTCCAGCAGATGGCCGACCGCCGCCAGGGATTCCGGGGAATAGTTGAGCTGTTTCTTTTCCGCCGGATCGAGGATCGAGATCGGCGGCAAGGTGCCTTCGACGGCGCTGTCGATAAATAGCGGCGCCTGCTTTTCTTTCTGCACCCGATGGCTTGGCTCGGGTGCCTTGACGGGCGCCGGGGCGATAACCGGCGGCACTTGCTTCTCGCGGTCGGACATGTGCTTGGTCAGGGCCTGCTCGCGTTCGATCAGGCGCTCCTTGACCTTGGCCTGCTCACGGCGGTCCGGCGTGCTCGGGGCCACTACTTCGTTGACCCGGGTATCGACTTCACGCAATTGCGCAACCATGCGCTTGCGGTCCACACGGGCGGCCCACCAGCGGTTGGCGGCGCCCTGGAACAGCTCGAACAGGTCGAGGGTGATCTTGCCGGTCACATCCATGACCTTGAACCACGACAAGTCGGTAAATACCGTCAGGCCGAACAAGAACAGGGCGATGAACATCAGTGTGCTGCCCTGGATATTCAAGGTCTTGCGGGCCAGGTCACCCAGGCTTTCGCCCAGGGCACCACCCGCACCCGCCGGCAGGCCAGTCGGCGCATGGAAATGAATATGTGCCAGCGCTGCGCCCGACAACACCAGGAACACTAGGCCGATCAGGCGCCAGGAGAACAGCCAGCCGCTCCACTGCCACGGTTCATGGCGCTGGCGGAAGATCTGCCAGGTCTTGATCGCCAGCAGCAGCGGGAAGATATAAGCGAAATAGCCGAGGATCATGAACAGGATATCGGCGCTGTAGGAGCCCACGGGCCCGCCGAAGTTCTGCACATCGTCGATCTTGCTGTTATGGCTCCAGCCTGGATCATCCTTGCCATAGGTCAGCAAGGCCATCATCAGGAACAGGCATAAAGCACCGATGGCAATCAGCGCGCCTTCCTTGAGCCGATAGTGCAGGTGCTGGCGCCAGGCCGGTACCACTGCTGTTTTGGGTGCTGCGGCGGATTTCTTCAAAACGGGTCTTTTCCTGCGCCTTAAGCGCGTCCAACAGTTGAATGACTATAAAAATACTGCCCAATCCGGGCAGATGAAAAGTGAACGAGCGTCGTCAAACGTCCTTTAACACTCCGTGACTCATTCATGAACGGGCGTTAATGCCGGCCCACAAGGACATAGTGCCGCCATTGTACGGGTTTGTGTGCCCGTTGCCACGCTGCCGGCCTCGCTCATGTAGCATAGACAAGCGCATTGCTCATACGCTTCAATTTGAGCATGCATTGTCTTTACTGACAAAGGCTTATGAGCTGTTTTTATCAGACTGGACAAGCTTTACCCAGCATTCCCGCCCAACGGATGGCGACATGACGCGATTACGACCGCACCACCGCTATAGAGTTGCAGAAACACGCGCTCATGCATCAGGGCATTGATTACATGATCGGGCTGGCCGAGTGGCGCCGTGTCGACAATAATCACTGCTTACACGACGGGCCCTGGCCTGTCACCGCCCTCCCCTTCCGTAAGCCTGACTACCCATGCTCACCTGGCTGCAACGCAACACCCTGACGTTTCCACCGCTGGCCAAAGCCATGCGTGAACCCAACGGCCTGCTGGCTGCCGGTGGCGACCTGTCTGCCGACCGCCTGGTCCAGGCCTATCGCCATGGCTGCTTCCCCTGGTTCTCCGAAGGCCAGCCCATCCTGTGGTGGTCGCCAGACCCGCGCACGGTACTGTTCCCCACAGAGCTGCACGTGTCCCGCAGCCTCGCCAAGCTGCTGCGCCAGCAACGCTACGAGGTGACCTTTGACCAGGACTTCGCCGCCGTCATCCAGGCCTGCGCTGCGCCTCGCAGCTATGCAGACGGCACCTGGATCACCGAGGCCATGCAGAATGCCTACCTGCAACTTCACCAACGGGGCTATGCCCATTCCGTCGAGGTATGGGACCAGGGCGAACTGGTCGGCGGCCTGTATGGCCTGGCCATGGGCCAGCTGTTTTTTGGCGAATCGATGTTCAGTCGAGCAGACAACGCCTCGAAATACGGCTTTGCCACGCTCGTCAGGCAATTGCAGGCCTGGGGCTTTGTGCTGATCGACTGCCAGATGCCCACCGATCACCTGCACAGCCTCGGTGCCCGCGCCATTCCCCGCAGCGACTTTGCCGGTTACCTGCGCGACCATCTTGATCAGGCCAGCAGTGGGCCATGGGTTTCTTAGGCGACTTGCGCGCACCTGGCTTACACTTATTTCAAAGCTTATCCGAGGGTTGATCATGACCGAGTTGGCGCGCTTGAAGTTTTATGCCACTCAACCCCACTCTTGCAGCTACCTGCCCGAAGAACAGGCCACCACGCTGTTCCTCGACCCCAGCCAGCCGATGGACGTGCATGTGTATGCCGATCTGTCAGAGATGGGGTTTCGGCGCAGCGGCGACCACCTGTACCGGCCGCACTGCCAGAACTGCAACGCTTGTGTGCCGGCGCGCATCCCCGTAGCGCAATTTTTGCCGGATCGTAATCAAAAACGCATCCTCAAGCGCAATGCCGACCTGATCGTGACCCCCGCCAAGCCCGGCTTCAGCGAAGAGTACTTCGATCTTTACCAGCGCTATATCGAACAACGCCACGCCGACGGCGATATGTTCCCACCCAGTCGCGACCAGTTTTCCACGTTCCTGGTGCGCGACCTGCCGTTCTCGCGCTTCTACGAGTTCCGCCTTGAGGGAAGGCTGCTGGCGGTCGCGGTCACCGACCTGCTGCCCAATGGATTGTCGGCGGTCTATACCTTTTATGAACCCGCCGAGGAGCGTCGCAGCCTGGGGCGTTTTGCCATTTTGTGGCAGATCGGTGAAGCATCCAGGCAAAATCTGGAAGCGGTGTACCTGGGGTACTGGATCAAAAACTGCAAAAAGATGAACTACAAGACCCAATATCGGCCCATTGAGCTACTAATTAATCAAAGATGGGTCACGCTTAACTAGAACCCCTTGGCTTAAACACCCTTTTTCGGGCACAATGCACGCCGCTTTTGCCTGGCGCAGTTGCACCGGGCCATTCACTGGATACCGAGGGCTTTACTGCATGTCGAAAGAAGACAGCTTCGAAATGGAAGGCACTGTCGTCGACACCCTGCCCAACACCATGTTTCGTGTGGAGTTGGAAAATGGGCACGTCGTAACCGCGCATATCTCCGGCAAGATGCGCAAGAACTACATTCGTATTCTTACCGGTGACAAAGTGCGCGTCGAGCTGACGCCCTATGACTTGAGCAAAGGGCGCATCACTTACCGCGCCCGCTAAACAAGTCAATACAAGACGCCCGGTTATGCCGGGCGTTTTTGTGTGTGTGGGATTTAACCAGCACCGCAGAATGAGTGTGGGAGCTGGCTTGCCTGGGATTTGGCGGACAGCAAAAAGGCGCCTTTCGGCGCCTTTTCTACTGCTGCGAAGCATCAGGCCATTTCAGCAGTGGTCTCGAACTCGAAGGTCAGCTCGCCGTCCTTCAAATCGATATGCACCACGCCGCCGTGGTCGGAGAGCTCGCCAAACAGGATCTCTTCGGCCAACGGCCGCTTGATCTTGTCCTGGATCAGACGCGCCATTGGACGAGCGCCCATTGCCGCGTCGTAACCACCCTCGGCGATCCAACTGCGTGCCGCTTCCGTCACCTCCAGCTGTACGCGCTTGTCTTCCAACTGCGCCTGAAGCTCGGTAAGGAACTTGTCCACCACGCTCTTGATAACCTCATGGCTGAGGCGACCAAACTGGATAATGGTGTCCAGGCGGTTGCGGAATTCCGGCGTGAAGCTCTTCTTGATCACTTCCATGGCGTCGGAAGAGTGATCCTGATGAGTAAAGCCAATGGAAGCCCGCGCGGCCGTCTCGGCACCGGCGTTAGTGGTCATGATCACGATCACGTTGCGGAAATCCGCCTTGCGCCCGTTGTTGTCGGTCAGGGTCCCGTGGTCCATCACCTGCAGCAGCAGGTTGAAGACTTCCGGGTGAGCCTTTTCGATTTCATCGAGCAACAGTACGCAATGCGGCTGCTTGGTGATCGCCTCGGTCAACAGGCCGCCCTGGTCGAAGCCGACATAGCCCGGAGGCGCACCGATCAGGCGCGACACAGTGTGGCGCTCCATGTATTCGGACATGTCGAACCGCACCAGCTCAATGCCCATGGCCTTGGCCAACTGCCGCGCGGCTTCGGTCTTGCCGACGCCGGTAGGGCCGGCGAACAGGAACGAACCCACCGGCTTGTCCGGCGACTTGAGGCCGGCCCGGGACAGCTTGATCGCCGTCGACAGCGAATCAATCGCCGCATCCTGGCCAAATACCGTCAGCTTGAGATCGCGCTCCAGGTTACGCAGCAGCTCCTTGTCGGAACTGGTGACGTGCTTTGGCGGAATACGCGCGATTTTCGCCACGATATCCTCGACCTGGGCCACCTCGATGCGCTTCACGCGCTTCTCTACCGGCTGCAGGCGCTGGTAGGCACCCGCTTCGTCAATCACATCGATGGCTTTGTCCGGCATGTGCCGGTCATTGATGTAGCGCGAAGCCAGCTCGGCGGCTGCACGCAGCGCCTCATCACTGTATTCGATGCCGTGGTGTGCTTCGAAGCGTCCTTTCAGGCCGCGCAGGATGCCAATAGTGTCTTCAACCGAAGGCTCGGACACGTCGACTTTCTGGAAGCGCCGTGCCAGGGCACGGTCTTTTTCGAAGATCCCGCGAAATTCCTGGAACGTGGTCGAGCCGATGCAGCGGATATCACCCGAAGACAGCAGCGGCTTGAGCAGGTTGGACGCATCCATCACCCCACCGGAAGCCGCACCGGCGCCAATGATGGTGTGGATCTCATCAATGAACAGGATCGCCTGCGGACGCTTTTTCAGCTCGCCAAGCAAAGCCTTGAAACGCTTTTCAAAGTCGCCACGGTACTTGGTCCCGGCGAGCAGCGCCCCCAGGTCCAGGGAGTAGACGACACTGTTGGCCAGCAGGTCAGGCACCTGGTTATCAACAATGCGCTTGGCCAGGCCTTCGGCAATCGCGGTCTTGCCCACGCCCGCCTCGCCCACCAGCAAAGGGTTGTTCTTGCGACGACGCGCGAGGATCTGCGCAACACGCTCAACTTCCATCTCGCGCCCCACCAGCGGATCGATCCGCCCCTGGCGCGCCAGTTCGTTGAGGTTGCTGGCGTAGGCATCCAGCGGGTTGCTTGAAGAAGAAGACTCACCGCCCTCGTCATCTTGCATATCCTGCTCACCCTCGGAGTGATCGCCATGCCCTGGCACTTTCGAGATGCCATGGGCGATGTAGTTGACGACATCGATACGCGCCACGCTCTGCTGCTTGAGCAGGAATACCGCCTGGCTTTCCTGCTCGCTGAAGATGGCAACCAATACATTGGCGCCCGTCACTTCCCGCTTGCCGGAGCTCTGCACGTGGAAGACAGCACGCTGCAACACCCGCTGGAAGCCCAGAGTTGGCTGGGTCTCGCGGTCCTCGTCATGCACGGGGATCAGTGGCGTGGTGGAGTCGATAAACTCCTGCAAATCATGCTTGAGCTTGTCGAGGTTGGCGCCGCACGCACGCAGGACCGTGGCGGCAGCTTCGTTATCCAAAAGTGCCAGCAGCAGGTGTTCGACGGTCATGAATTCATGACGCTTCGAACGGGCCTCCTTGAAGGCAAGATTGAGGGTGACTTCGAGCTCGCGGTTTAACATAGCTTCACCTCATACCCAAGTGGTCGGAGTTAACCGTCCTTCTCGATTTCACAGAGTAGCGGATGCTGGCTTTCCCTGGCGTACTGGTTGACCTGCATGGCCTTGGTCTCGGCGATGTCGCGGGTAAACACTCCACATACTGCCCGTCCTTCTGTGTGAACGGCCAGCATTACCTTGGTCGCCAACTCGCGGTTCAGATTAAAAAACACCTCGAGCACTTCGACGACGAAATCCATCGGCGTGTAGTCATCATTGAACAAAACCACCTTGTACATCGGCGGCGCCTGTAAAGCAGGCTTGGCCTCCTGAACAGCGATGCCTGCAGAACCGTCATCGTCTTCTAGATGATCCGGGCGATCCTGATTGAATGTTAGTCGAATCTGGCTGAATGCATGCATGGAAAGAAAGGTTCGTCTGTTGTGCATTTACAGTGATGGGGGCGACCTGTCAGAAATTCAACTCCGACCGACTGGTCACCTTGACTATCGGCAAAACGGTGTTACAACCAATAGAACCCACAGTGGGTAAAAAAGGTCCGCGCAGTCAACCTTATTTATTCGGGTTAGGACGGATAAACTGGATGATACTCCAGTGATGGAGTCTGGTGCAGAGGGATATGGGTATGTCTGGCGTCAAGATCAGTGGCAAGGTCAAATGGTTCAACAATGCCAAGGGGTACGGCTTCATTAATGAAGACGGCAAGGAAGAAGACCTTTTTGCGCATTATTCGGCAATTGCCATGGAGGGCTATAAAACGCTGAAAGCAGGTCAATTGGTGTCCTTTGAAATCATCCAGGGGCCCAAGGGCCTGCACGCTGTAGCTATCAGTGCAGCAGGCGCGACCGCACCCGGGAAACAGCACGAAGACAAGCACAACAATAAAGGTAAACCCGCTCATTCCAAAGAGCAGCAAACGGCCTGATCAGCCACTGCGCATAAAAAAACGGCCACCCTGAGCTATCAGGATGGCCGTTTTTTATAGCCTTCGACTTACATATGTGAAATCAGCGCATCACCGAAACCCGACGACGACACCAACTTGGCGCCGTCCATCAGACGCTCGAAGTCATAGGTCACGGTCTTGGCCGAAATCGCCCCGTTGGTGCCCTTGATGATCAGGTCGGCCGCCTCGGTCCAGCCCATGTGGCGCAGCATCATTTCCGCCGACAGAATCAGCGAACCCGGGTTGACCTGGTCCTTGCCGGCGTATTTTGGCGCAGTACCGTGGGTGGCTTCGAACATTGCCACGGTGTCGGACAGGTTGGCGCCCGGCGCAATACCGATGCCGCCCACTTCTGCCGCCAGGGCGTCGGAGAGATAGTCACCGTTGAGGTTGAGGGTGGCGATCACGTCGTATTCGGCCGGGCGCAGCAGGATCTGCTGGAGCATGGCGTCGGCAATCGCATCCTTGACCACTACATTGCGGCCAGTGCGCGGGTTCTTGAACTGCATCCACGGCCCGCCATCAAGCAGGGTTGCGCCGAACTCTTCGGCCGCCACTTCGTAGGCCCATTCCTTGAAGGCACCTTCGGTGAACTTCATAATGTTGCCTTTGTGCACGATGGTCAGCGACTCACGGTCGTTATCCACTACATATTGCAGGGCCTTGCGCGCCAGGCGCTTGGTGCCCTCTTTGGAAACCGGCTTGATGCCAATCCCGCAATCCTGGTCGAAACGAATCTTGGTAACACCCATCTCATCCTTGAGGAACTTGATGACCTTGATGGCCTCAGGCGAACCGGCCTTCCACTCGATGCCGGCGTAAATATCCTCGGAGTTCTCACGGAAGATGGTCATGTCCACATCGCCAGGCTTCTTGACCGGGCTTGGCACACCTTCGAACCAACGCACCGGACGCAGGCATACATACAGGTCCAGTTGCTGGCGCAGGGCCACGTTCAGCGAGCGGATACCACCACCGACCGGCGTGGTCAGCGGGCCCTTGATGGAAACTACGTAGTCCTTGACCGCGTCCAGGGTTTCCTGGGGCAGCCAGGTGTCCTGGTCGTAAACTTGAGTCGCCTTCTCGCCGGCATACACCTCCATCCAGGAGATTTTGCGCTTGCCGCCGTAAGCCTTGTTAACAGCTGCATCGACCACCTTGATCATCACCGGGCTGATGTCGACGCCAATACCGTCACCTTCGATGAAGGGAATGATCGGGTTGTCAGGAACATTGAGAGAATGGTCTGCGTTGACGGTGATTTTGTCGCCGACTGCCGGAACCTGAATCTTCTTGTATCCCATGCTGAACTCCGTTTGTGGATTGAACATCTGGCTGTGCCCGAGCCTACTCCAGTTGTATGTGGACTGGAACCTTGCACCCGGCACATTTGCTGCGAAAACCGTAGATTTAGTCGCCTACAACCTTGAAACAAAAGGGAAAAACGCCAAACTTGAGCACTGTGTGCGACTTTAGGCGCAATCCGGTCCCTGCGACCTTTAGACCAATGGACGACCCACCTTTTGTATGAAGGCTCGGCGTAAGCATAGCGACCTATGTATAATGCTGCCGCTGACCAAAGAGTCACGACGGCCGACCGCTCTATATCGAGCACCTGCGCCTGAAAAAGCCGGGCTGCCACCGTAGCCCACCCGCTTGACGCTCGACTGATGCAACCCAACATCACCGCGAAGAAACATCGACATTCGGCTCATGGATGACTTTGAACGAACGCGCTTTACCCGGCGCATCTCGAGTTTCCGCGCACGCTTTTAGCAAAGAAGAGAGTTAATCCGAATATGCCCACCCGCTCGAAGATCATCTATACCTTCACCGACGAAGCCCCAGCCCTCGCCACCTATTCACTGCTGCCTATCGTAGAGGCCTTCACCGCTTCCGCTGATATTGAAGTGGAAACCCGCGACATCTCCCTCGCAGGGCGCATCCTCGCAAGCTTCCCCGAGCAACTGGGCACCAAGGCCGTTGCGGACCACCTCGCCGAACTGGGCGCCCTGGCCGTTACCCCTGAAGCCAATATCATCAAGCTGCCTAACATCAGCGCCTCGACCCCGCAGCTGCAAGCCGCGATCAAGGAACTGCAGGCCCAGGGCTACGCCCTGCCAGACTACCCGGAAACCGTAACCACCGACGCGGAAAAAGAAACCCGTGCACGTTACGACAAGGTCAAGGGCAGCGCCGTGAACCCGGTCCTGCGCGAAGGCAACTCTGACCGCCGCGCGCCACTGTCGGTCAAGAACTACGCACGCAAGCACCCGCACAAAATGGGCGCTTGGGCTGCTGACTCCAAGTCCCATGTGGCTCACATGAGCAACGGCGACTTCTACGGCAGCGAAAAAGCCGTACAGATCGAAGCCGCCGATGCTGTCAAAATCGAGCTGGTCGGCAAGGATGGCAGCACCACCGTCCTGAAAGAAAAAACCTCCGCACTGGCCGGCGAGATCCTCGACAGCGCCGTGCTGAGCAAGAACGCCCTGCGCGCGTTCATTGCCGCCGAAATCGAAGACGCCAAGAAACAAGGCGTGCTGCTGTCGGTCCACCTCAAAGCCACCATGATGAAGGTCTCCGACCCGATCATGTTCGGCCAGATCGTTGCCGAGTTCTATAAAGACGCCCTGGCCAAGCACGCCACTGTGCTGGAGCAGATCGGCTTCAACCTGAACAACGGCATCGGCGACCTGTACGCCCGCATCAAGGCCCTGCCGGCCGACCAGCAAGCGCAGATCGAAGCTGACATCCAGGCGGTCTACGCCGCTCGCCCTTCCCTGGCGATGGTCAACTCCGACAAAGGCATCACCAACCTGCACGTGCCGAGCGACGTAATCGTCGACGCCTCGATGCCGGCCATGATCCGTGACTCCGGCAAGATGTGGGGCACTGACGGTCAGTTGCACGACACCAAGGCCGTGATCCCAGATCGCTGCTACGCCACCATCTACCAGGCGGTCATCGAAGACTGCAAGGCCAATGGCGCCTTCGATCCAACCACCATGGGCAGCGTGCCAAACGTTGGCCTGATGGCGAAGAAAGCCGAAGAGTACGGCTCCCACGACAAGACTTTCCAGATCAAGGCCGACGGCGTAGTCCGCGTCACCGACAGCCAGGGCAAGCTGCTGATGGAACAGTCGGTTGAAGCCGGCGACATCTTCCGCATGTGCCAGACCAAAGACGCGCCGATCCAGGACTGGGTCAAACTGGCCGTCAACCGCGCCCGCGCCAGCAACACCCCGGCCATTTTCTGGCTGGACCCGCTGCGCGCCCACGACGGCGTAGTGGTCGAGAAAGTCCAGGCCTACCTGAAAGACCACAACACCGAAGGCCTGGACATCCGCATCATGTCGCCGGTCGACGCGATGAAGTTCACCCTGGAACGCACCCGCAAGGGCCTGGACACCATCTCGGTGACCGGCAACGTACTGCGCGACTACCTGACTGACCTGTTCCCGATCATGGAACTGGGCACCAGCGCCAAGATGCTGTCGATCGTGCCGCTGATGAACGGTGGCGGCCTGTTCGAAACCGGCGCTGGCGGTTCGGCGCCAAAACACGTGCAGCAACTGCTGGAAGAAAACTTCCTGCGTTGGGACTCCCTGGGCGAATTCCTGGCCCTGGCAGCCTCCCTTGAGCATTTGGGTGTGAACTACAACAACCCGAAAGCCCTGGTACTGTCCAAGACCCTGGACCAGGCTACCGGCCAGTTCCTCGACAACAACAAGTCGCCATCGCGCAAAGTCGGCAACATCGACAACCGCGGCAGCCACTACTACCTGGCGCTGTACTGGGCACAAGCCCTGGCCACCCAGACTGAAGATACCGCGCTGCAGGCGCAGTTCGCTCAACTGGCAAAAACCCTGGCCGAGAACGAGGCAACCATCGTTGCCGAACTCAACGCCGTACAGGGCAAGCCAGTGGACATCGGCGGCTACTACGCGCCGAATCCTGAGCTGACCAGCAAGGCCATGCGTCCGAGCGCTACCCTCAATGCGGCCATCGCTGCACTGAAGTAATGCTGTAGGGCGACATCACAAACCCCGGCCATGTGCCGGGGTTTGTGTTTTCAGCCTTTTAAAACCGCGCCGTACTCCGCACGCCAGGCGCTCTCGATAATCGCCAGCAACTGCGACCTGTGCCACGGCTCCCAACCCGCCCGCGGCCTAAGCTCGACGCCAAACCGGGGTAGCTGCGGCAGATGGGCAAGCGCCTCCAGGCTTTTGAGGCCCTGCACCTGGGCGAACCAGGGCAGCAGCGTCACGCCAACCCCGGCCTGGACTGCTGAACGCAACGACACCAAGTCCTCGGACTCATACACACAGCGCCATCTGATCCCACTCTCCTCTAAGCGCCGGATCGCCAGACTCCTGAATATGCAAGGCGCCTTGAACAACGCCAACAAGAGCTCCTGCCCCTCGGCAGGCACGCCAGCATGCTCGCCACCCAGCCACCTCAGTGAAAGCGCATGCAAAGGCTCCCCGCTGACCTTGGGCAGCTCGTCAATCATCAGGCCAATATCAATCCCGCCCTCGTTGAACGCCTGCGCAAGCACCAGGGAACGCGCCACTTTGACCCCGATCCGGACTGACGGCAATTCAACGGCCACCGCTGCGATAACGCGCTGCAGGATCTGCTCGGAAAAATATTCGGGGATGCCGAGCGTCACGGACTCCTGGCTACGGCTGACATCGAACAGCCCACCGACCTTGTCGTTGAGCTCCAGGATCTGCTGGGCATAACCGATCAGTCGCTCACCTTCGAGAGTCAGCAACACTTGGCGGTTATCGCGGACAAAAAGCCCGACGCCGAGTAATTCCTCCAGACGCCGGACCTGCTGACTAATCGCAGGCTGCGTCAGACTCAGCGCCTGGGCAGCCCGGGTAAAACTGCCCAACTGCGCAACCTTGAGGAAGCTGCGCAGGGACTGAACATCAAGATTGACTCTCATGGCACACCGAAGCGAATGAGTAAATGCGCCCGAGCATTAGTGCAAGGTGGCACCCCGATCTGTCAAGAACGCCAACCTCCCTAACGGGTGTGCGCATGGTTCATCAGGTAAACACCCACTCCGGACACCACAAAACCTGCAATCGCCAGCGCACCTGGAGCCTCCCCCAACGTCACCGAGGCCATGATCTGAGTGACCGCTGGAATCACATGAAACAGATTGGTGGCCTTGCTCGCCTCGCCTCGCCGAATCATGAGGTACAGCAACGTCAGTGCGCCTACCGAGTTCATCAGGGTGATCCAGGCCACCGAAGCGGCGAAGGGCACCCATTCTGTGACGTGCATGGTTTCTGTGGTGTAGGCCAGCGCCAGCATTACCAACGACGCGGTGACCATCTGAATGAAGCAGCCCACCCACAGGTTGACCCCACCCAGAAAGCGCTTTTGATAGAGCGTGCCAAGCGTAATCCCGACCAGCGCTAGACATACTGCGCCGTAACCGCCCATTGACGCCCCGGAGCCAAAAAAACTGTTGGCCACAACGATGGCGACACCGCCCACGCCCAGGATCGAGCCCGGCAGATCACGCCAACTTAATTGTTCACCCAGGCAGAAATAGGCACCGATTACCACGAACACTGGCATCAACCCGACAATCAGCGCAGCTTGCCCAGCCGGGACGCCCTGACTTATCCCGGTGTATAGGCCGCCAAATTGCAGAGCCTGCAAGAGCAAGCCCACGGCTGCCGCGTGAAGGTAAGGTGTAAGCCGCCTGGGCCACTCAGCCTTGATGGCGAGCGCAACCCCCAGGAAAACCAAGGCCGCCAGAGTAAAACGGTAGAACGTCATGGTGAAAGGCTCGCCATAACGCACACCAAAAGCGCCACCGATATAACCAGAGCTCCACAGCAGGATGAAGGCAATGGGCAGCGGGGAGGTAAGACGCACTTCGTAGCTTTTGTGGGCAATCGGCTTCATGACACTCTCCAATAACGACTGTTCTGGAGAGGTAAACTGCGCCCCGGCTTGCCAGCGGTAAAATCATATAATGTGCGGCGCAGCATGCATTTTGCTTATGCACCACCTGCCCACTGCGCAAACCGAATCAGAATGCGGGAGCTGGCTTGCCGCTCCCCCATTGATAGCAACCCTGTCCAAAAACAGCGCCATCCCTTGAACCGAGGCACTCCATGACCTGGCAACCCCACATCACCGTCGCCACCATCATCGAAGACAATGGCCGCTTCCTCATGGTCGAAGAGCTCAAGGGCGGCCGCGCCGTGCTCAACCAGCCTGCCGGCCATCTCGACCCGCACGAAACCCTGACCGAAGCCGCCGTGCGCGAAACCCTCGAAGAAACCGGCTGGGACGTCGAAGCCACCGGCATCGTCGGCATCTACCTGTACACCGCCCCCAGCAATGGCGTGACCTACCAACGGGTGTGCTTCATCGCCAAGGCCCTGCGACACCACCCGGACTATCAACTGGACGAGGGTATCGTGCGCGCCCGCTGGCTGAGCCGTGACGAGCTGATAGCCTTGCGCGACGACTGGCGCAGCGAGTTGATCATCCGCTGTATCGATGACTATTTGGCCGGTCAGCGCCATAGTCTAGAGCTGATCCGCCCTTCTCTTTAGCCTTGCGGGCTCGGGCCTGCTAGAATCGCGTCCTTTTTCAAGACACCCGTTGAAATCCTATGCGTGATCCAGCCCCTTCTGACACACAAAAGAAGCGCGTCATCGTCGGCATGTCCGGCGGCGTGGATTCTTCCGTTTCCGCCGTTCTGCTCATGGAGCAGGGTTATGAGGTGGAAGGCCTGTTCATGAAGAACTGGGAAGAAGACGATGGAACGGAATACTGCACCGCCATGGACGACCTGGCGGACGCCCAGGCCGTGTGCGACAAGATTGGCATCAAGCTGCACACCGCCAACTTTGCCGCCGAGTACTGGGACAACGTGTTCGAACATTTCCTGGCCGAATACAAGGCCGGTCGTACGCCGAACCCGGACATCCTGTGCAACCGCGAAATCAAGTTCAAGGCGTTCCTCGATTACGCCATGATCCTCGGCGCCGACCTGATTGCCACTGGCCACTACGTGCGCCGTCGCGATATCGATGGCCGCACCGAATTGCTCAAGGGCCTGGACCCGAACAAGGACCAGAGTTACTTCCTGCACGCCGTGGGCGGTGAACAGATCGCCAAGACCCTGTTCCCGGTGGGCGAACTGGAAAAGCCCGAAGTGCGCAAGATCGCCGAGAAACACGGCCTGGCCACCGCCAAGAAAAAGGATTCCACCGGGATCTGCTTTATCGGCGAGCGCCGCTTCAGTGACTTCCTCAAGCAGTACCTGCCGGCACAACCGGGCGAGATCAAGACCACCGAAGGCGAAGTCATCGGCCGTCACCACGGCCTGATGTACCACACCATCGGCCAGCGCCAGGGCCTGGGTATCGGCGGCCTGAAAGACGCGGGGGAAGAGCCGTGGTACGTGCTGGTCAAGGATCTGGAACACAACGTGCTGATCGTCGGCCAGGGCAACGAGCATCCGCTGCTGTTCTCCGGCGCGCTGCTGGCTTCGGAGATTTATTGGGTCAACCCGATCGACCTGAGCAGCCCACGCCGCTTGACCGCCAAGGTGCGCTATCGCCAGAGCGACCAGCCCTGCACCCTGGAAAAAACCGCCAATGGCTACCGTGCCACGTTCGATGACCCGCAACGCGCGGTCACGCCCGGCCAGTCCGTGGTGTTCTACGACGGTGAGATCTGCCTGGGGGGCGGTGTGATTGAAGTCGCCGAACCCTGGAGCACCCTGGCATGAGCCCGACCCAGGAGCAATTGACAGCACTGGGCGGGGTGTTTCTCGCCGCAGTGCTGGTGGACAAGATCGCCAAGACCGGCCAGGTGACCGAGGCGGGCCTGACCTGCATGCTCGGCAGCCTGCTGGTGGTCGACCCGAAGGACACCCTGGATGTGTACGGTGGCGATGACCTGAGCCTGCGCGAAGGTTATCGCGCGCTGATCGGCGCCCTCGAGCGCGACCCCAGCACCCTGCAGCGCGAGCCGCTGCGCTATGCGCTGTCGATGCTCGGCCTTGAGCGGCAACTGGCCAAGCGCGACGACCTGCTGGAAACCATCGGCAAGCGCCTGCCGCAGATCCAGTCCCAGGTAGAGCACTTCGGCCCGGCCCATGAGAACGTGATCGCGGCCTGTGGCGCCTTGTACCAGGACACCTTGAGCACCTTGCGCCAGCGGATCCAGGTCCACGGCGACATGCGCAACCTGCAACAACCCAACAACGCCTCGAAAATCCGCGCCCTGCTCTTGGCCGGTATCCGTTCAGCGCGGTTGTGGCGGCAGTTGGGCGGTCATCGTTGGCAGTTGGTCATCAGCCGTCGCAAATTGCTCAAAGAGCTTTACCCGTTGATGCGCAACGAATAAGTCGCAGCCGCGGGCTATTTTCAAGCCGTTACGCGTAATACGCCGGTCAGTTGGCAACGGACCGGCGGATTTTTTCATGTATGATACGCGCCCCATTTCGTTGCCCGACTGTCCGAGAACACCCCATGCAGCTCTCTTCGCTCACTGCGGTTTCCCCTGTTGACGGCCGCTACGCCGGCAAGACCCAGGCCCTGCGCCCTATTTTCAGCGAATACGGCCTGATCCGTGCTCGCGTACTGGTTGAAGTGCGCTGGCTCCAGCGCCTGGCCGCTCACCCTGCCATCAGCGAAGTGCCGGCGTTCTCCGCCGAGGCTAACGCTGTACTGAACACCCTGGCGGAAAACTTCTCCCTGGAGCACGCCGAGCGTGTGAAAGAGATCGAGCGCACCACCAACCACGACGTCAAAGCCATCGAGTACCTGCTCAAAGAGCAAGCGGCCAAGTTGCCGGAACTGGCCCAGGTCAGCGAGTTCATCCACTTTGCCTGCACCAGCGAGGACATCAACAACCTGTCCCACGCCCTGATGCTGCGCGAAGGCCGTGATGACGTGATGCTGCCACTGATGCGCCAGACCGCCAACGCCATCCGCGAACTGGCCATCCGCTTCGCCGATGTGCCGATGCTGTCGCGCACCCACGGCCAGCCGGCCTCGCCGACCACCCTGGGCAAAGAACTGGCCAACGTGGTGTACCGCCTGGAGCGCCAGATCGCGCAAGTGGCTGCCGTGCCACTGCTGGGCAAGATCAACGGCGCCGTGGGCAACTACAACGCGCACCTGTCGGCCTACCCTGAGATCGACTGGGAAGCCAACGCCCGCGCCTTCATCGAAGACGAGCTGGGCCTGGGCTTCAACCCGTACACCACGCAGATCGAACCCCACGACTACATCGCCGAGCTGTTCGACGCCATTGCGCGCTTCAACACCATCCTGATCGACTTCGATCGCGATATCTGGGGCTACATCTCCCTGGGCTACTTCAAGCAGCGCACCATCGCTGGCGAAATCGGCTCCTCGACCATGCCGCACAAGGTCAACCCGATCGACTTCGAAAACTCCGAAGGCAACCTGGGCATCGCCAACGCCTTGTTCCAGCACCTGGCCAGCAAGTTGCCGATCTCCCGCTGGCAGCGCGACCTGACCGACTCCACCGTACTGCGCAACCTCGGCGTGGGCTTTGCCCATAGCGTGATCGCCTACGAAGCCAGCCTCAAAGGCATCAGCAAACTGGAACTCAACGCGCAGAAAATCGCCGCTGACCTGGACGCTTGCTGGGAAGTCCTGGCCGAGCCGATCCAGACCGTAATGCGCCGCTACAACATCGAAAACCCCTACGAAAAGCTGAAAGAGTTGACACGCGGCAAGGGCATCAGCCCCGAGGCGCTGCAAACTTTCATCGACGGCCTGGACATGCCAGCCGCGGCCAAGGCCGAGCTGAAACTGCTGACCCCGGCCAACTACATCGGCAACGCTGTAGACCAAGCCAAACGCATCTGATTGCGGCTTGATCCCTTGAGACGCCCGGCAGCGCCGGGCGTTTTTATTCCCGTCTGAAAAGTGCTTTTTTTCAATAGGTTACACATGAATCCTGATATTCCTCTTCAACTTCTGGGCGGCATCACGGCACGGGAATTCCTGCGCGACTACTGGCAGAAAAAACCGCTGCTGATCCGCCAGGCCATCCCTGATTTCGAAAGCCCGATCGACGCCGACGAACTGGCCGGCCTGGCGCTGGAAGAAGAAGTCGAGTCACGCCTGGTGATCGAGCACGGCGAGCGCCCATGGGAACTGCGCCGCGGCCCGTTTGCCGAAGACGCCTTCAGCACCCTGCCAGAGCGCGAGTGGACCCTGCTGGTGCAGGCGGTCGACCAGTTCGTACCGGAAGTGGCCGAGTTGCTGGAGCAGTTCCGCTTCCTGCCAAGCTGGCGCATCGACGACGTGATGATCAGCTTTGCCGCCCCCGGTGGCAGCGTAGGCCCACACTTCGATAACTACGATGTGTTCCTGCTGCAAGCCCAGGGCAAGCGCAACTGGAAGATCGGCCAGATGTGCAGCTCGGAAAGCCCGCTGCTGCAACACGCCGACCTGCGCATCCTCGCCGAATTCGAAGAGAGCGCCGAATGGGTGCTGGAGCCGGGCGACATGCTCTACCTGCCGCCGCGCCTGGCGCACTTCGGCATCGCTGAAGATGACTGCATGACCTACTCGGTAGGCTTCCGCGCACCCAGCGCCGCTGAAGTGCTGACCCATTTCACCGACTTCCTCAGCCAGTACCTGACAGATGAGGAGCGCTACACCGACGCCGACGCCCAGCCTGTCAGCGACCCGCACCAGATCCAGAGCGACGCCCTCGACCGCCTGAAAAGCCTGCTGGCCGAGCACATGAGCGACGAACGCATGCTGCTGACCTGGTTCGGCCAATTCATGACCGAGCCACGCTACCCGGAACTGGTCGCCGGCCCTGAAGAGCTGGCGCAGGATGAAGTCATCAGCAGCCTGGAAGACGGTGCAGTCCTGATCCGCAATCCGAGCGCACGCCTGGCCTGGTCGGAAGTGGACGACGATGTACTGCTGTTCGCCAGTGGCCAGAGCCGTTACCTGCCGGGCAAACTGCGCGAGCTGCTGAAGCTGATCTGCGCGGCCGACGCCCTGCACGTCGACAACCTGGGTCCGTGGCTGGCCGATGAAGATGGCCGCGACCTGCTGTGCGAACTGGTCAAGCAAGGAAGCCTGGGGTTTGCCGATGAATAAAATTCACGTAAGTGTCGCAGACTGGCAAAAGGATATCGCCGAGATCCGGCGCATTCGTGAAGCGGTATTTATCGCTGAGCAATCGGTTCCACCTGAGCTGGAATGGGACGCAGACGACGCCGGGGCCATGCATTTCCTCGCATTCGAAGGCGACTTTCCGATTGGCACTGCGCGCCTGCTACCCAGCGGCGAGATCGGTCGCGTGTCGGTCCTCAAGGACTGGCGCGGGCTGAAAGTCGGCGACAAGCTGATGGAAGCGGTGATCGGCCAGGCCGAAAAACGCGGCCAGACCCGGCAGTTCCTCAGCGCGCAGGTGTATGCCGCGCCGTTCTATGAGCGGCTGGGGTTCAAGATCGTCAGCGGGGAATTCCTGGAAGTCGGGATTCCCCATGTTGATATGGAGCGCGAGGGTTGATTTAAGACCATGGCGCGGCCATCGCAGGCAAGCCAGCTCCCACATTCGACCGCGCATGTCTCGAGCGACGCGGTCGGTGTGGGAGCTGGCTTGCCTGCGATGACGATATCAGCAACACCCAAAAAGGCCCTGCCATCCCCCGATGCCAGGGCCTTTTGCCGTCTACGATTCAACTCGCGCCCCTCCGGGCCGATAAACTGGCACCATCAAGCCCAAATGACTTGCAGAGATAACGGACATGTCCCTACGCACCCTAGTCGCCAGCCTGCTCATGGCCGCCAGCTTTTCAGCAATGGCAGCCACTGAAGTCGTACCCCTGAACAACCGCACCAGCGCCGACCTGTTACCCGTGGCGCAGAATTTCATTGGCAAGGACGGCACGGTCAGCGCCTACGGCAATCAACTGATCGTGAATGCCGAACCCGACAAGATCCAGGGCCTGCGCGCCCTGCTCACACAGCTGGACACCCCGTCCAAGCGCCTGTTGATCACCGTCGACACTAATGAGAACAATCAGCAGGCCAACCGCCAGGTCATTACCTACAGCACCGAAAGCCGAGAGGGCGGGGTCCAGCAGATCCAGGCCAGCGAAGGTGTGCCCGCGCTGATCCAGGTGGGCCAGAGCGTCCCCCTGACCACCACCCAGCCCGACGCCTACGGCCGCCCGCAAAACCAGACCCAGTACCGCAACGTCACCCAGGGCTTCTACGTGACCGCCAGCGTCACCGGCGAGACCGTGCACCTGAGCATCAGCACCAATCGTGACCGCATGAGCCAGGAACGTCCTGATGTAGTGAACGTGCAAAGTACCGACACAACCGTCAGCGGGCGCCTGGGCGAGTGGATCACCCTGGCCGGCATCAATCGCCAGACCCAGGCCGACAAACAGGGCACAACCCGCACCTACTCGACCCAGGGCCGGGATGACCTGACAGTGCGGGTCAAAGTCGAGACCTTGAACTGAAGCACCAAAAACTGACTGATTAGTCGTATTAGACCAAAGATGTAGTGCCATAAAAAAAGCACTACAAAACATTTGACGATCCAAAAAAGCATGGGCATGATGGCCTCGCTCCCGCTAATCAGGGGCCCTGGCAAGGGCCTTCGGATCGTCGCTCCAAGTTACCCACCTGAGCCGATTCGTGTCTGTACCGCCCACAAGGCGTGTTTGACGAGGTTGCGACTGGAACGAAGTTGTCCCGAGGGACGGAAGCTAACCAGGTAACCCGGCAACACACTGATGGATCGTACCAAGGCCCACGACGCCCGAAGACTGTTCTCGGTTCGCCTCTACCTGCTCACTTTCTCCCTTGAGCCTATCGTTCATCCCGTCGCCTTCCCCGCCAAGCCAAACTTGACCGCCTAAGCTTCTGGTCAGCGAGCAGCCATAACCACGCACTGAATACGTGGCTGGCAAACGGAATTTTCAACCCAGTAGTTTTTCCACAAAAGACGCGACGAGGTTTTTCCCCATGGCACTGACACGCGAACAGCAAATTGCAGCCCTTGAAAAAGACTGGGCTGAAAACCCACGCTGGAAAGGCGTGACTCGCGCTTACTCCGCTGCTGACGTCGTCCGCCTGCGCGGCTCGGTTCAACCTGAGCACACCTTTGCAAAACTGGGCGCCGAGAAGCTGTGGAAGCTGGTTACCCAGGGCGCCAAGCCGTCCTTTCGCCCCGAGAAAGATTTCGTCAACTGCATGGGTGCCCTGACCGGCGGCCAGGCTGTGCAACAAGTCAAGGCCGGCATCCAGGCGATCTACCTGTCCGGCTGGCAAGTGGCTGCGGACAACAACTCCGCCGAGTCCATGTACCCTGACCAATCGCTGTACCCGGTGGACTCCGTGCCAACCGTGGTCAAGCGCATCAACAACTCGTTCCGCCGCGCCGACCAGATCCAGTGGAAAGCCGGTAAAGGTCCGGGCGACGAAGGCTACATCGACTACTTCGCGCCAATCGTGGCGGACGCCGAAGCCGGTTTCGGTGGCGTACTGAACGCCTACGAGCTGATGAAAAGCATGATCGAGGCAGGCGCCGCCGGCGTGCACTTCGAAGACCAACTGGCTTCCGTGAAAAAATGCGGCCACATGGGCGGCAAGGTCCTGGTTCCGACCCAGGAAGCCGTACAGAAGCTGACCGCTGCCCGCCTGGCAGCTGACGTAGCCGGCACGCCGACCATCATCCTGGCCCGTACCGACGCCAACGCCGCTGACCTGCTGACTTCGGACTGCGACCCGTACGACCAGCCGTTCGTGACTGGCGAGCGCACCCAGGAAGGTTTCTACAAGGTGCGCGCCGGCCTGGATCAAGCCATTGCCCGTGGCCTGGCCTACGCGCCGTACGCCGACCTGATCTGGTGCGAAACCGCCAAGCCAGACCTGGACGAAGCCCGTCGCTTCGCCGAGGCGATCAAGAAGGAATACCCGGACCAACTGCTGTCCTACAACTGCTCGCCTTCCTTCAACTGGAAGAAGAACCTGGACGACGCGACCATCGCCAAGTTCCAGCGCGAACTGTCCGCCATGGGCTACAAGCACCAGTTCATCACCCTGGCCGGCATTCACAACATGTGGCACAGCATGTTCAACCTGGCGCACGACTACGCCCGCAACGACATGACTGCCTACGTGAAGCTGCAGGAGCAGGAGTTCGCTGACGCCGCCAAAGGCTACACCTTCGTGGCGCACCAGCAGGAAGTGGGCACTGGCTACTTCGACGACATGACCACCGTGATCCAGGGCGGCACCTCGTCCGTGACCGCGCTGACCGGTTCGACCGAAGAAGAACAGTTCCACTGAGTAAACTGAGTACACGGCCATTGCGGGCCCGATAGAAAGCTAACCGCAGTGCCGCACGATCTGACGCCCCGACTGGTTCGGGGCGTTTTTTTGCCTGAAAAATCGCTCCGGACCCAGTGAAGATCAAAATGTGGAAGCGGGCTTGCTCGCGATAGCGATATGTCAGTCAAGAAAGTGCTGGCTGACACACCGCTATCGCGAGCAAGCCCGCTCCCACAATGAAAATGCGCTCAGCCTGGTGTTTTTTGCGCAAAACCTTGATCCAGAGCGGTATTCGCCCAGAAAAAATCAGTTAAAAGTTGCGCGCTGGCAACTTGCGCCAAACGGGCAAGTAACAACAACTTTCCCTGCGCCCCGCTCATTATCCGCTTAAAACTCTTGCAAACAATATTCATTATCATTTAGAGCAATAAAACTTCGTTACACCCTAAACAAAACACAATTGATTAAAATCAAGCTAATGCCCGCAGCGTCTGGGCTACAGCCCCATAAAGGTGCACTATGTCCTTATTTCAGCGAATAATTTAGCTACAGGAATTTTACTTGCTAGGTGTTTAGCCATAAAATCACCGCGATTGATTGCGCTGCGACATATCGTCACTGCGTCGTTACTTTTTCGAGCTCAGAGACCTTTGCTCTCTGTTAAGGATTTCCAGCATGACCGAAGCGACAGGACTCATGGCCCACAACTGGGGCTTTGCCATTTTCCTCCTCGGTGTTGTCGGCCTCTGCGCCTTCATGCTCGGTGTCTCCAGCCTTCTCGGGTCAAAAGCCTGGGGCCGCAGCAAAAACGAACCGTTCGAGTCCGGCATGCTACCTACAGGTGGCGCCCGCTTGCGGCTCTCAGCCAAATTCTATCTGGTCGCGATGTTGTTCGTGATCTTCGATATCGAAGCCCTCTTTCTCTTTGCCTGGTCTGTGTCCGTCCGCGAAAGCGGCTGGACCGGATTCGTCGAAGCTCTCGTTTTCATAGCAATTCTGTTGGCAGGCCTTGTCTACCTATTTCGAGTGGGCGCCCTTGACTGGGCTCCGGAAGCTCGTCGCAAGCGGCAAGCGAAGCTGAAACAATGAGGCTTTGGCGATGCAATACAATCTCACCAGGATCGACCCGGATGCTCCTAACGATCAGTACCCCATCGGCGAACGGGAAACCGTCTCCGATCCGTTAGAAGACCAAGTCCACAAAAACATCTACATGGGCAAGCTGGAAGACGTGCTGAGTGGCGCGGTCAACTGGGGGCGCAAGAATTCCCTGTGGCCGTACAACTTCGGCCTTTCGTGCTGCTACGTGGAAATGACCACCGCCTTCACGGCGCCCCACGACATCGCGCGCTTTGGCGCCGAAGTTATCCGGGCATCACCGCGCCAGGCGGATTTCATGGTTATCGCCGGCACCTGCTTTATCAAGATGGCGCCGATCATCCAGCGTCTCTACGAGCAAATGCTCGAGCCGAAGTGGGTTATCTCCATGGGTTCGTGCGCCAACTCCGGTGGCATGTACGACATCTATTCCGTAGTTCAGGGGGTGGACAAGTTCCTGCCTGTGGACGTTTACGTGCCTGGCTGCCCGCCCCGCCCTGAAGCTTTCCTGCAAGGCCTGATGCTGTTGCAGGAATCGATTGGCAAGGAGCGTCGCCCACTGTCCTGGGTCGTCGGCGATCAAGGCGTGTACCGCGCCGAGATGCCTTCGCAAAAGGAACAGCGCCGCGAACAGCGAATCGCAGTCACCAACCTGCGCAGCCCCGACGAAGTCTGATCCAGCCCGCTTCTTTTATAGAACGAAAACCTGGCCTCATTCTTTACGTTGACCGAAAGCGATAAAAAACCATGACTACAGGCAGTGCTCTGTATATCCCGCCTTATAAGGCAGACGACCAGGATGTGGTCGTCGAACTCAATAACCGTTTTGGCCCTGACGCCTTCACCGCCCAGGCCACACGCACCGGTATGCCGGTGCTGTGGGTGGCGCGCGCCAAGCTCGTCGAAGTCCTGACCTTCCTGCGCAACCTGCCCAAGCCGTACGTCATGCTCTATGACCTGCATGGCGTGGACGAGCGTCTGCGCACCAAGCGCCAGGGGCTGCCGAGCGGCGCCGACTTCACCGTGTTCTATCACCTGATGTCGCTGGAACGTAACAGCGACGTGATGATCAAGGTCGCCCTCTCGGAAAGCGACCTGAGCATCCCGACCGTGACCGGTATCTGGCCGAACGCCAGCTGGTACGAGCGTGAAGTCTGGGACATGTTCGGGATCGATTTCCCGGGCCACCCGCACCTGACGCGCATCATGATGCCGCCGACCTGGGAAGGTCACCCGCTGCGCAAGGACTTCCCTGCCCGCGCCACCGAATTCGATCCGTTCAGCCTCAACCTGGCCAAACAGCAGCTTGAAGAAGAAGCCGCGCGCTTCCGTCCGGAAGACTGGGGCATGAAGCGTTCCGGCACCAACGAGGACTACATGTTCCTCAACCTGGGCCCGAACCACCCTTCGGCCCACGGTGCCTTCCGTATCATCCTGCAACTGGACGGCGAAGAAATCGTCGACTGCGTGCCGGACATCGGCTACCACCACCGTGGTGCCGAGAAGATGGCCGAGCGCCAGTCCTGGCACAGCTTCATCCCGTACACCGACCGTATCGACTACCTCGGCGGCGTGATGAACAACCTGCCGTACGTGCTCTCGGTCGAGAAGCTGGCGGGCATCAAGGTGCCAGACCGCGTCGACACCATCCGCATCATGATGGCCGAGTTCTTCCGGATCACCAGCCACCTGCTGTTCCTGGGTACCTATATCCAGGACGTCGGCGCCATGACCCCGGTGTTCTTCACCTTCACCGACCGTCAGCGTGCGTACAAGGTCATCGAAGCCATCACGGGCTTTCGCCTGCACCCGGCCTGGTACCGCATCGGCGGCGTAGCCCACGACCTGCCGAACGGCTGGGAGCGCCTGGTCAAGGAATTCATCGACTGGATGCCCAAGCGTCTGGACGAGTACCAAAAGGCTGCGCTGGACAACAGCATCCTCAAGGGCCGGACCATCGGCGTCGCTGCCTACAACACCAAAGAGGCCCTGGAATGGGGCGTCACCGGTGCTGGCCTGCGATCCACCGGTTGCGACTTCGACCTGCGCAAGGCGCGCCCGTACTCCGGCTATGAGAACTTCGAGTTCGAAGTTCCGCTGGCAGCCAATGGCGATGCCTACGACCGTTGCATCGTGCGCGTCGAAGAAATGCGCCAGAGCCTGAAAATCATCGAGCAATGCATGCGCAACATGCCGGCAGGCCCGTACAAAGCGGATCACCCGCTGACCACGCCGCCGCCAAAAGAGCGCACCCTGCAGCACATCGAGACCCTGATCACGCACTTCCTGCAAGTCTCGTGGGGCCCGGTGATGCCGGCCAACGAGTCCTTCCAGATGATCGAAGCGACCAAGGGTATCAACAGTTATTACCTGACGAGCGATGGCGGCACCATGAGCTACCGCACCCGGATTCGTACCCCAAGCTTCGCCCACTTGCAGCAGATCCCTTCGGTGATCAAAGGCGAGATGGTCGCGGACTTGATTGCGTACCTGGGTAGTATCGATTTCGTTATGGCCGACGTGGACCGCTAAGCATGAACAGCACGCTTATCCAGACAGACCGCTTCACCTTGAGTGAAACCGAGCGCTCGGCCATCGAGCACGAGCTGCATCACTACGAAGACCCGCGCGCGGCGTCGATCGAAGCCTTGAAGATCGTCCAGAAGGAACGTGGCTGGGTGCCCGACGGCGCCCTCTACGCCATCGGCGAGATCCTCGGCATCCCGGCCAGCGATGTGGAAGGCGTGGCGACGTTCTACAGCCAGATCTTCCGCCAGCCGGTCGGCCGCCACATCATTCGCGTGTGCGACAGCATGGTCTGCTACATCGGTGGCCACGAGTCAGTGGTCGACGCGATCCAGAGCAAGCTGGGCATCGGCCTGGGCCAGACCACTGCAGACGGGCGCTTCACGCTGCTGCCGGTATGCTGCCTGGGCAACTGCGACAAAGCGCCGGCGTTGATGATCGACGACGACACATTCGGCGACGTGCAGGCCTCTGGCGTCACCCAATTGCTCGAGGGCTACCCATGACCCTGACTTCCTTTGGCCCGGCCAACCTGATCAAGCGTTCGGCCGAAACCCACCCGCTGACCTGGCGCCTGCGTGACGACGGCGAGCCTGTATGGCTTGACGAGTACCAGGCCAAGAACGGTTACGCCGCTGCGCGCAAAGCCTTTGCCGACATGGCTCAGGACGATATCGTCCAGACCGTGAAGGACGCTGGCCTCAAAGGTCGCGGCGGCGCAGGCTTCCCCACGGGCGTGAAGTGGGGACTGATGCCAAAAGATGAATCCATCAACATCCGTTACCTGTTGTGTAACGCCGATGAAATGGAGCCCAACACCTGGAAAGACCGCATGCTGATGGAGCAACTGCCCCATCTGCTGATCGAAGGCATGCTGATCAGCGCCCGCGCGCTGAAAACCTACCGGGGCTACATCTTCCTGCGGGGCGAATACACCACCGCCGCCAAACACCTGAACCGTGCCGTGGCCGAAGCCAAGGCCGCAGGCCTGTTGGGCAAGAACATCCTCGGTTCGGGTTTTGACTTCGAGCTGTTCGTGCACACCGGCGCCGGGCGTTACATCTGCGGTGAAGAAACCGCACTGATCAACTCCCTCGAAGGCCGCCGCGCCAACCCGCGCTCCAAGCCGCCCTTCCCCGCCGCCGTTGGCGTGTGGGGCAAGCCTACGTGCGTGAACAACGTCGAGACCCTGTGCAACGTGCCGGCGATCATCGCCGACGGCGTGGACTGGTACAAATCCCTGGCCCGCGAAGGCAGCGAAGACATGGGCACCAAGCTCATGGGCTTCTCCGGTAAGGTCAAGAACCCTGGCCTGTGGGAACTGCCATTCGGCGTGACCGCCCGCGAGCTGTTCGAGGACTACGCCGGCGGCATGCGCGACGGCTACACCTTGAAAGCCTGGCAGCCAGGCGGTGCCGGCACCGGTTTCCTGTTGCCCGAGCACCTCGACGCACAGATGTATGCCGGCGGCATCGGCAAGGTGGGCACCCGGATGGGTACCGGCCTGGCGATGGCGGTGGACAACACCGTGAACATGGTCTCGCTGCTGCGCAACATGGAGCAGTTCTTCGCTCGCGAATCCTGTGGTTTCTGCACCCCGTGCCGCGATGGCTTGCCATGGAGCGTCAAGCTCCTGATGGCGATCGAGAAAGGCGAAGGCCAGCCGGGGGATATCGAAACCCTGCTGGGCCTGGTCGGTTTCCTCGGCCCTGGCAAGACCTTCTGTGCTCACGCACCGGGCGCCGTGGAGCCACTGGGCAGCGCAATCAAGTACTTCCGCTCGGAGTTCGAAGCCGGCATCGCGCCCAAAAGCGCCGCCGTCCCGCCTCTGGCAAAGCCGATCGTAGTCGGCGCGTAACGCTTCAATAGGCGAAGGGTCCGTGCCCTTCGCCTTGTCATGTGCTGACGCCGTGAAGGCTGTGTTGATGCACATGAATAACAAGATTCCATTAGCCACGCCCGCTGACAACGGGCCAACGAAGAACTTTGAACCATGGCCACTATCCACGTAGACGGCAAAGCGCTCGAAGTCGATGGGGCGGACAACCTGTTACAGGCGTGTCTGTCACTAGGCCTCGACATCCCTTATTTCTGCTGGCACCCCGCGCTTGGTAGCGTCGGTGCCTGTCGCCAGTGTGCGGTCAAGCAGTACACCGACGAAAACGACACCCGTGGTCGTATCGTCATGTCCTGCATGACGCCGGCCACCGACAACACCTGGATTTCCATCGACGATGATGAGTCCAAGGCGTTTCGCGCCAGCGTTGTCGAATGGCTGATGACCAACCACCCCCACGACTGCCCGGTCTGTGAGGAAGGCGGTCACTGCCACCTGCAAGACATGACGGTGATGACCGGCCACAACGAGCGCCGTTATCGCTTCACCAAGCGTACCCACCAGAACCAGGACCTCGGCCCGTTCATTTCCCACGAAATGAACCGCTGCATCGCCTGCTATCGCTGCGTACGCTTCTATAAAGACTACGCCGGCGGCACCGACCTGGGCGTATTCGGCGCCCACGACAACGTGTACTTCGGGCGCGTTGAAGATGGCGTCCTGGAAAGCGAGTTCTCCGGCAACCTCACCGAGGTCTGCCCGACCGGTGTGTTCACCGACAAGACTCACTCCGAGCGCTACAACCGCAAGTGGGACATGCAGTTCTCGCCGAGCATCTGCCATGGCTGCTCCAGCGGTTGCAACATCTCCCCGGGCGAGCGCTACGGCGAACTGCGTCGCATCGAAAACCGCTTCAACGGTTCGGTCAACCAGTACTTCCTGTGCGACCGTGGCCGCTTCGGCTATGGCTACGTCAACCGCGAAGACCGTCCTCGCCAGCCATTGCTGGCCGACGGCGCCAAGCTAAGCCTGGACGAGGCGCTGGACAAAGCCGCCGACCTGCTGCGCGGGCGCAACATCGTCGGTATCGGTTCGCCACGCGCCAGCCTCGAAAGCAACTACGCGCTGCGTGAACTGGTGGGTGCCGAGCACTTCTACAGCGGTATCGAAGCCGGCGAGCTGGAGCGTATCCGCCTGGTCCTGCAGGTGCTCAATGACAGCCCGCTGCCAGTACCGAACATGCGCGACATCGAAGACCACGACGCAATCTTCGTGCTCGGTGAAGACCTGACCCAGACCGCCGCGCGTATCGCGCTGTCCCTGCGCCAGTCGGTCAAAGGCAAGGCCGAAGAAATGGCCGACGCCATGCGCGTACAGCCTTGGCTCGACGCTGCGGTGAAAAACATCGGCCAGCACGCGCTGAACCCGCTGTTTATCGCAAGCCTTGCCGAAACCAAGCTCGACGATATCGCTGAAGAATGCGTGCACGCAGCACCTGACGACCTGGCCCGTATCGGTTTCGCCGTGGCCCACGCCCTCGACGCCAGCGCCCCTGCCGTCGAAGGCCTGGACGCAGAAGCCGTGGCCCTGGCCCAGCGTATTGCCGACGCCCTGCTCGCGGCCAAGCGTCCTTTGATCATTGCCGGTACCTCGTTGGGTTCCAAGGCGCTGATCGAAGCCGCCGCCAACATCGCCAAGGCCCTCAAGCTGCGCGAGAAGAACGGCTCCATCAGCCTGGTCGTGCCGGAAGCCAACAGCCTTGGCCTGGCCATGCTCGGTGGCGAGTCCCTGGACAGCGCCCTGCAAGCCGTGATCGACGGCAGTGCCGACGCCATCGTGGTGCTGGAAAACGACCTGTACACCCGCACCGATGCGGGCAAGGTCGATGCCGCGCTGAGTGCTGCCAAAGTGCTGATCGTCGCCGATCACCAAAAGACCGCGACCAGCGACCGTGCCCATCTGGTCTTGCCAGCCGCGAGCTTCGCCGAAGGCGACGGGACCCTGGTCAGCCAGGAAGGCCGCGCCCAGCGCTTCTTCCAGGTGTTCGATCCGAAGTACATGGACGCCAGCATCCTGGTTCACGAAGGCTGGCGCTGGCTGCATGCCCTGCGTGCGACCCTGCTGAACCAGCCGATCGACTGGACCCAGCTCGACCACGTCACCGCAGCCGTCGCCGCGAGCGCACCGCAACTGGCGCGTATCGTCGACGCCGCACCGTCCGCCGCGTTCCGTATCAAGGGCATGAAGCTGGCCCGTGAACCGCTGCGTTATTCCGGGCGTACCGCCATGCGTGCTGATATCAGCGTGCACGAACCACGTACCCCGCAAGACAACGACACCGCGTTCGCCTTCTCCATGGAAGGTTACTCGGGTTCGGTCGAGCCCCGTCAGCAGGTGCCGTTTGCCTGGTCGCCGGGCTGGAACTCGCCGCAGGCCTGGAACAAGTTCCAGGACGAAGTCGGTGGTCATATCCGCGCTGGCGACCCGGGCACCCGCCTGATCGAAAGCACTGGTGATTCGCTGAACTGGTTCGCTGCAGTACCGCGTCCGTTCAACCCGGCCCAGGGCACCTGGCAGGTTGTGCCGTTCTTCCACCTGTTCGGCAGCGAAGAGACCTCTTCCAAGGCCGCGCCGGTGCAACAGCGCATTCCCGCCGCCTACGTATCCGTGGCCAAGTCCGAAGCCGATCGCCTGGGCGTCAACGACGGTGCCCTGCTGAGCTTGAACGTAGCCGGCCAGACCCTGCGTCTGCCGCTGCGCATCAACGACGAGCTGGGTGCTGGCCTGGTTGCACTGCCAAAAGGCCTCGCCGGGATTCCTCCTGCGATCTTTGGCCAAACCGTTGACGGTCTGCAGGAGGCAGCGCAATGACCTGGTTCACCCCTGAAGTGATCGACGTGATCATCTCGGTCGTCAAGGCCATCGTGATCCTGTTGGCCGTGGTCGTCGCGGGCGCCCTGCTCAGCTTCGTCGAACGTCGCCTGCTGGGCTGGTGGCAGGACCGTTACGGTCCGAACCGCGTTGGCCCATTTGGTATGTTCCAGATCGCCGCCGACATGCTGAAAATGTTCTTCAAGGAAGACTGGACCCCGCCGTTTGCCGACAAGGTGATCTTCACCCTGGCGCCGGTCGTGGCCATGAGCGCCTTGCTGATCGCCTTCGCGATCATCCCGATCACCCCGACCTGGGGCGTGGCGGATCTGAACATCGGCTTGCTGTTCTTCTTCGCCATGGCCGGTTTGTCGGTCTACGCGGTGCTGTTCGCCGGCTGGGCCAGTAACAACAAGTTCGCCCTGCTGGGCAGCTTGCGGGCCTCGGCCCAGACTGTGTCCTACGAAGTGTTCATGGGCCTGGCGCTGATGGGCATCGTGGTGCAGGTGGGCTCGTTCAACATGCGCGACATCGTCGAGTACCAGGCTCAGAACCTGTGGTTCATCATTCCGCAGTTCTTCGGCTTCTGTACCTTCTTCATCGCTGGCGTGGCCGTGACTCACCGTCACCCCTTCGACCAGCCGGAAGCGGAACAGGAACTGGCCGACGGCTACCACATCGAATACGCCGGCATGAAATGGGGCATGTTCTTCGTCGGTGAGTACATCGGCATCATCTTGATCTCGGCCCTGCTGGTCACGCTGTTCTTCGGCGGCTGGCACGGTCCGTTCGGCATCCTGCCGCAGTTGGCGTTCTTCTGGTTCTTCCTGAAGACCGCGTTCTTCATCATGTTGTTTATCCTGCTGCGCGCTTCCATTCCGCGCCCACGATACGACCAGGTGATGGATTTCAGCTGGCGCTTCTGCCTGCCGCTGACCCTGATCAATTTGCTGGTGACTGCTGCCGTTGTGTTGTTGAACACGCCAGCGGGCGCGGTTCAGTGAGGATTTGACCCATGTTCAAATATATTGGCGACATCGTTAAGGGTACCGGTACCCAGTTGCGAAGCCTGGTGATGGTGTTCGGTCACGGCTTTCGCAAACGCGACACCCTGCAATACCCGGAAGAAGCGGTGTACCTGCCGCCGCGCTATCGCGGCCGGATCGTACTGACCCGCGACCCCGATGGCGAAGAGCGTTGCGTAGCCTGCAACCTGTGCGCCGTGGCGTGCCCGGTTGGCTGTATCTCCCTGCAGAAAGCTGAAACCGAAGACGGTCGCTGGTACCCGGACTTCTTCCGCATCAACTTTTCGCGCTGCATTTTCTGCGGCCTCTGCGAGGAAGCTTGCCCGACCACCGCGATCCAGCTGACACCGGATTTCGAGATGGCCGAGTTCAAACGTCAGGACCTGGTGTACGAGAAAGAAGATCTGCTGATCTCTGGTCCCGGTAAAAACCCTGATTACAACTTCTATCGTGTTGCAGGTATGGCCGTTGCCGGTAAGCCGAAAGGCGCCGCACAAAACGAAGCCGAGCCGATCAACGTGAAGAGCTTGCTGCCTTAAGGAAGAAAGATGGAATTCGCTTTCTATTTCGCATCGGGTATTGCAGTGGTGTCCACGCTTCGCGTGATCACCAACACCAACCCCGTGCACGCCCTGCTCTACCTGATCATTTCGCTGATCGCCGTGGCCATGACCTTTTTCAGCCTCGGCGCACCGTTCGCCGGTGTGCTGGAAGTGATCGCCTACGCTGGCGCCATCATGGTGCTGTTCGTGTTTGTGGTGATGATGCTCAACCTGGGGCCGGCTTCGGTCGCCCAGGAACGCGTCTGGCTCAAGCCCGGCATCTGGCTTGGCCCGGTGATCCTGGCAGCGCTGCTGCTGGCTGAACTGCTGTATGTGCTGTTCGCTCACCAGAGCGGCCAGGCCATCGGCCACACCACCGTAGACGCCAAGGCCGTGGGCATCAGCCTGTTCGGCCCGTACCTGCTGGTGGTCGAACTGGCTTCGATGCTGCTGCTCGCTGCAGCCATCACTGCCTTCCACTTGGGCCGCAACGAAGCCAAGGAGCAATGACGATGCCTGCTATCCCTTTGGAGCATGGTCTGGCGGTCGCCGGCATCCTGTTCTGCCTTGGCCTGGTCGGCCTGATGGTTCGCCGCAACATTCTGTTCGTGTTGATGAGCCTGGAAATCATGATGAACGCTGCCGCACTGGCCTTCATCGTTGCGGGCAGCCGTTGGGGCCAGCCGGATGGGCAAGTAATGTTCATCCTGGTGATCAGCCTGGCAGCCGCCGAGGCCAGTATTGGCCTGGCGATCCTGTTGCAACTGTATCGTCGCTTCCACACGCTTGATATCGACGCTGCCAGTGAGATGCGCGGATGAACATGATCTTTCTGACTTTCGTATTTCCCCTGATCGGTTTCCTGCTGCTGTCGTTCTCCCGTGGACGCTGGTCGGAAAACCTCTCGGCCCTGGTCGGCGTGGGTTCCATTGGCCTGTCGGCGATTGTCGCCGCCTACGTCATCTGGCAGTTCAACGTGGCGCCGCCCGAAGCCGGTCACTACACCCTGGTGCTGTGGCAATGGATGGCGGTCGAGGGCTTCAAGCCTGACTTCGCCCTCTACGTCGACGGCCTGTCGATCACCATGCTCGGCGTGGTGGTGGGCGTGGGTTTCCTGATCCACCTGTTCGCGTCCTGGTACATGCGCGGTGAGGCCGGTTATTCGCGCTTCTTCGCCTACACCAACCTGTTTATCGCCAGCATGCTGTTCCTGGTGCTGGGCGATAACCTGTTGTTCCTGTACTTCGGCTGGGAAGGCGTGGGCCTGTGCTCGTACCTGTTGATCGGTTTCTACTACAGCAACCGCAACAACGGGAACGCGGCCCTCAAGGCCTTTGTCGTGACCCGGATCGGCGACGTGTTCATGGCCATCGGCCTGTTCATCCTGTTCCAACAGGTGGGCACGCTGAACATCCAGGAACTGCTGGTGCTGGCACCGCAGAAATTCCAGGTCGGCGACTTCTGGATCACCCTGGCGACCCTGATGCTGCTGGGCGGCGCTGTCGGTAAATCGGCGCAACTGCCACTGCAAACCTGGCTGGCAGACGCCATGGCCGGTCCTACCCCGGTGTCGGCACTGATCCACGCCGCCACCATGGTGACCGCCGGTGTCTACCTGATCGCCCGTACCCACGGCCTGTTCACCCTGGCGCCGGAAATCCTGCACCTGGTGGGCCTGGTGGGCGGCGTGACCCTGGTGCTGGCCGGCTTCGCCGCGCTGGTGCAGACCGACATCAAGCGGATCCTCGCCTACTCGACCATGAGCCAGATCGGCTACATGTTCCTGGCCCTGGGCGTCGGCGCCTGGGACGGCGCAATCTTCCACCTGATGACCCACGCCTTCTTCAAGGCCCTGCTGTTCCTGGCCTCCGGTGCGGTGATCGTTGCCTGCCACCACGAGCAGAACATCTTCAAGATGGGCGGCCTGTGGAAGAAACTGCCGTTGGCCTACGCCAGCTTCATCGTCGGTGGTGCCGCGCTGGCAGCCCTGCCACTGGTGACCGCAGGTTTCTACTCCAAAGACGAAATCCTCTGGGAAGCCTTTGCCAGCGGTAACCAGGGCCTGCTGTACGCCGGTCTGGTTGGCGCGTTCATGACCTCGCTGTACACCTTCCGCCTGATCTTCATCACGTTCCACGGTGAAGCCAAGACCGAAGCCCACGCAGGCCACGGCATTTCCCACTGGCTGCCGCTGTCGGTGCTGATCATCCTGTCGACCTTCGTCGGCGCCATGATCACTCCGCCACTGGCTGGCGTACTGCCACAAAGCGTCGGGCATGCCGGCGGCGACGCCAAGCACAGCCTGGAAATCGCCTCGGGCGCCATCGCCATCGCCGGTATCCTGCTGGCGGCCATGTTGTTCCTCGGCAAGCGTCGCTTCGTGACCGCCGTGGCCAACAGTGGCATTGGCCGCTTCCTTTCGGCCTGGTGGTTCGCCGCCTGGGGCTTCGACTGGATCTACGACAAACTGTTCGTCAAGCCTTACCTTGCGATCAGCCATGTACTGCGCAAAGACCCGCTCGACCAGACCATCGGTTTGATCCCGCGTGCCGCCAAGGCCGGCCACACAGCCCTGAGCCGCACCGAGACCGGCCAATTGCGTTGGTATGCAGCTTCCATGGCGGCCGGTGCCGTGTTGGTGATCGGCGCCATCGTAGTGGTAGCGGTCTGATATGAACTTTGCGAACTTGCGAAAGGAAACGAGCCCGTCATGATTCTGCCCTGGCTAATCCTGATCCCCTTTATCGGCGGCCTGCTCTGCTGGATGGGCGAGCGCTTCGGCGCTACCCTGCCCCGCTGGATTGCGTTGCTGACCATGTCCCTGGAACTCGCACTCGGCCTCTGGCTGTGGGCCCATGGCGACTATTCATTTGCTCCGGCACCGGGTGTCGATCCAACCTTCGCGCTTGAATTCAAGCACGTCTGGATCGAACGCTTCGGCATCAACGTGCACCTGGCCCTCGATGGCCTGTCGCTGTTGATGATCCTGCTGACCGGCCTGCTGGGTATCCTCTCGGTACTCTGCTCCTGGAAAGAAATCGAGCGTCACGTGGGCTTCTTCCACCTGAACCTGATGTGGATCCTGGGCGGCGTTGTCGGCGTGTTCCTTGCGCTGGACCTGTTCATGTTCTTCTTCTTCTGGGAAATGATGCTGGTGCCGATGTACTTCCTCATCGCGCTCTGGGGTCACAGTTCTTCGGACGGCAAGAAAACCCGGATCTACGCGGCGACCAAGTTCTTCATCTTCACCCAGGCTTCCGGCCTGATCATGTTGGTGGCGATCCTGGGCCTGGTCCTGGTCAACTTCAACAACACCGGCGTGATTACCTTCAACTACGCCGACCTGTTGAAAACCAAGATGTCGATGACCACCGAGTACATCCTCATGCTCGGTTTCTTCATCGCCTTCGCGGTGAAACTGCCGGTGGTGCCGTTCCACTCCTGGTTGCCTGACGCTCACGCCCAGGCGCCCACCGCAGGTTCCGTGGACCTGGCCGGTATCCTGTTGAAGACGGCGGCCTACGGCCTGCTGCGTTTCGCCCTGCCGCTGTTCCCGAATGCTTCGGCCGAGTTCGCGCCGATTGCCATGACCCTGGGCCTGATCGGGATCTTCTACGGTGCGTTCCTCGCCTTCGCACAAACCGACATCAAGCGCCTGATTGCCTTCTCGTCCGTTTCCCACATGGGTTTCGTACTGATCGGCATCTACTCCGGCAGCCAGCTGGCGTTGCAAGGCGCGGTGATCCAGATGCTGGCCCACGGTGTTTCGGCAGCCGCACTGTTTATCCTCAGTGGCCAACTGTACGAGCGCCTGCACACCCGTGACATGCGTGAAATGGGCGGCATCTGGTCGCGTATCGCCTACTTGCCGGCGATCAGCCTGTTCTTTGCCGCTGCGTCCCTGGGCTTGCCGGGTACCGGTAACTTCGTCGGCGAGTTCCTGATCCTGATGGGCAGCTTCGTCAGTGCGCCATGGATCACCGCGATCGCCACCTCCGGCCTGGTGTTCGGTTCGGTGTACTCGCTGATCATGATCCACCGTGCCTACTTCGGCCCGACCAAGTCGGACGCCGTCCTCAAAGGGATGGATGCTCGCGAACTGATCATGGTGCTCGGCCTTGCGGCTTTGCTGGTGTATATCGGCGTGTATCCGCAACCGTTCCTCGACACCTCTGCCGCCACGATGCATGGCGTGCAGCAGTGGTTGAGCACCGCCTTCACTCAACTCGCTTCGGCCCGGTAAGAGCGCTATGGAATTCACGATCCAACACTTTATCGCGCTTGCGCCGCTGCTGATTACCAGCCTCACCATTGTGGTGGTGATGCTGGCAATCGCCTGGCGCCGCAATCACTCACAGACGTTCCTGCTGTCCACCGCAGGCCTGAACCTGGCCTTGCTGTCGATTATCCCGGCACTCAAGGTAGCCCCGCTGGCGGTGACCCCGCTGGTCATGATCGATGACTTCGCGCTGCTGTACACCGCGTTGATCCTGGTTGCGACACTGGCCTGCGTCACCCTCGCCCACGCCTATCTCGGCGAAGGCGGCACCGGCTACCCGGGCAACCGCGAAGAGCTGTACCTGCTGATCCTGCTGGCTGCAGCCGGCGGTATCGTGCTGGTCAGCGCGCAGCACCTGGCCGGCTTGTTCATCGGCCTTGAACTGCTGTCGATCCCGACCTACGGCCTGGTGGCCTACGCCTTCTTCAACAAGCGCTCCCTGGAAGCCGGCATCAAGTACATGGTGCTGTCGGCCGCAGGTTCCGCGTTCCTGTTGTTCGGTATGGCCTTGCTCTACGCCGAAGCCGGCAGCCTGAGCTTCAGCGGTATCGGTCACGCCCTGGCCGCCACCAGCATGCCTGCGCCAATCGCCCAACTGGGCCTGGCCATGATGCTGATCGGCCTGGCGTTCAAGCTGTCGCTGGTACCCTTCCACCTGTGGACCCCGGACGTGTACGAAGGCGCCCCGGCGCCGGTAGCCGCGTTCCTGGCTACCGCGTCGAAGGTTGCAGTGTTTGCGGTGATGGTGCGTCTGTTCCAGATCTCCCCTGCCGCCAACACCGGCGTACTCAGCGACGTACTGACCGTGATCGCCATTGCGTCGATCCTGTTCGGTAACCTGCTGGCCCTGACCCAGAACAACCTCAAGCGTCTGCTGGGTTACTCGTCCATCGCGCACTTCGGCTACCTGCTGATCGCCCTGGTGGCGAGCAAGGGCCTGGCGGTGGAAGCCATCGGCGTGTACCTGGTCACCTACGTGATCACCAGCCTCGGCGCGTTCGGCGTGATCACCCTGATGTCCTCGCCTTACAAAGGCCGTGACGCCGACGCCCTGTACGAATACCGCGGCCTGTTCTGGCGCCGTCCGTACCTGACCGCCGTACTGACCGTGATGATGCTATCCCTGGCTGGTATCCCGCTGACCGCAGGCTTTATCGGCAAGTTCTACATCGTCGCGACCGGTGTCGAAGCCCACGAATGGTGGCTGGTGGCATCCCTGGTACTGGGCAGCGCCATCGGCGTGTTCTACTACCTGCGCGTGATGGTCACCCTGTACCTGATCGAGCCAAACCTGCGCCGTGTGGACGCCGAGCTGCACTGGGAACAGAAAGCCGGTGGCGTGATGCTGCTGGCCATTGCCCTGCTGGCGTTTTTCCTGGGTGTCTACCCACAACCGTTGCTCACCCTGGTGCAGCATGCGGTGATGGCGGGTTGATCGCTTAGGCTCAAGCAGTAAACAGAACGGCACCCTTGGGTGCCGTTTTGCGTTCCTGGGGGCAGATGTGCGGTGCCACTGGCGTCGCCATCGCGGGCAAGCCCGCTCCCACATTGATCCGGTTTCATCATGAGAATACGGTCAAGTGTGGGAGCGGGCTTGCCCGCGATGGCGGCAGCAAAGACACCACAAAAAACGGCACCTCACGGTGCCGTTGTGCTATCTGCCCTACCTCACTTACGTGCCGCCTCCCAGGACTTGAGCAAGTCGGCATAGTTGACGGTTTCACCCTTGGGCTTTTCGTTCGCCAGTTTCGGCTTGGGCGCACCCGGCTGATCGAACCAGTACTGGGCATCACGCTCGGGGTTCATCTTCGGCCCACAGATCGGCTGCACCTTGGAGCGTTCCAGACGCGTCATGATGGCGTCCTGGTCCTTGGCCAGGCCATCCAGCGCCTGTTGCGGGGTTTTCTCGCCGCTGGCGGCTTCCGAGATGTGGCTCCACCACAGTTGGGCCAAGCGTGGATAGTCCGGCACGTTGGTGCCGGTCGGCGTCCATTGCACCCGCGCCGGGCTGCGATAGAACTCCACCAGGCCGCCGAGTTTCGGTGCCAGGTCGGTCATGGCCTGGGAGTTGATGTCCGATTCGCGGATTGGCGTCAGGCCGACGATGGTTTTCTTCAAGGACACGGTTTTCGACGTAACGAACTGCGCATACAGCCAGGCCGCCAGTTTTTGCTTCTCAGGCGTGGACTTGAGGAAGGTCCAGGAGCCCACGTCCTGATACCCCAGCTTCATGCCCTCCTCCCAATACGGACCGCGGGGCGACGGTGCCATGCGCCACTTCGGCGTGCCATCGGCGTTCATCACTGGCAGGCCGGGTTTGGTCATGTCAGCGGTAAAGGCGGTGTACCAGAAGATCTGCTGGGCGATGTTGCCTTGGGACGGCACCGGCCCGGATTCGGAGAAGGTCATGCCCGCCGCTTCCGGTGGCGCATAGGCGCGCATCCAGTCGACATACTTCTGCGTGGCAAACACCGCGGCCGGGCCGTTGGTGTCGCCGCCACGGGTCACGCTGGAACCCACCGGGTGGCAGTCCTCGACCCGAATCCCCCACTCGTCCACCGGCAAGCCATTGGGCAAGCCCTTGTCGCCGCCTCCAGCCATGGAGAACCAGGCATCGGTAAAGCGCCAGCCCAGGGACGGATCCTTCTTGCCGTAGTCCATATGGCCGTACACGCGCTTGCCGTCGATTTCCTTGACGTCTTCGCTGAAGAACTTGGCGATATCTTCATAGGCCGACCAGTTCACCGGCACGCCCAGTTCATAGCCGTATTTCTCCTTGAACTTGGCCTTGAGGTCGGCCCGCTCGAACCAGTCGGCGCGAAACCAGTACAGGTTGGCGAACTGCTGGTCGGGCAACTGGTAGATCTTGCCGTCCGGCGCAGTGGTAAACGAGATGCCGATAAAGTCCTTGAGGTCCAGGGTCGGCGAGGTGAAGTCCTTGCCTTCATTGGCCATCAGGTCGGTGATGGATTCGGTCTTGCCATAGCGAAAGTGCGTACCAATCAGGTCGGAATCGTTGACCCAGCCGTCATAGATGTTCTTGTCCGACTGCATCTGGGTCTGCAGTTTTTCCACCACGTCCCCCTCCTGCAGCAGGTCGTGGGTCAGCTTGATCCCGGTGATTTCACTGAAGGCCTTGGCCAGTACCTTGGATTCGTACTCGTGGGTGGTGAGGGTTTCCGACACCACATTGATCTTCATCCCACGAAACGGCTCGGCGGCCTTGATAAACCACTTCAACTCTTCAAGTTGCTGGGCTTCGCTGAGGGTGGACGGTTTGAACTCGCTGCCGATCCACTTTTTCGCGGCATCTTCATAGGCATCGGCCCAGGCTGCAGCACTCAGGCCGCTGAGTGCCAAGACTGCGGCCAATGAAATGCTATGTCGCAGCTTATTGTTTTTATCGAACATAGAGACCTCCTGGTTGGGATCAAAAGGGATGCCTGTGGCTATCCCCAACGCATCACAGACAACAGCCACACCACAGACAGCGCGGACGCCACCCAGATGCTCCAGCCGGTTACGCCAATCACCAGCAGATGCAGGTAGGCGCTCCCGAGAAGACCGATAAACAGGCGATCACCACGGGTGGTGCTGATCGGTAACAAGCCGCGCCGAGGGATGCTCGGCGAGCGCAATTCCCACGTGGTCATGCCCGCCAGCAACAGGGCAATCGCCGCAAAAAACAGCGCAGTCGGGGTGGTCCAGGCCATCCATTCCATCATCGTTTCCTCAGACCCGGCCGAGGGCAAAGCCCTTGGCCACATGGTTGCGCACAAACCAGATCACCAGCATGCCCGGCAGGATGGTCAGCACCCCGGCGGCCGCCAGCACGCCCCAGTCAATCCCCGAAGCGGACACGGTGCGGGTCATCACGGCGGCAATCGGCTTGGCATTCACGGACGTCAGGGTGCGCGCCAGCAGCAGTTCGACCCAGGAAAACATAAAGCAGAAAAACGCCGTGACACCGATCCCCGAGCCAATCAGCGGGATAAAGATCTTCACGAAAAACTTCGGAAAGCTATAGCCATCGATGTAAGCCGTTTCGTCGATCTCCTTGGGCACCCCGGACATAAAGCCTTCCAGGATCCACACCGCCAGCGGCACGTTGAACAGGCAGTGGGCCAGGGCCACGGCGATATGGGTATCGAACAGGCCGATGGACGAATACAGCTGGAAAAACGGCAGTAGGAACACCGCCGGCGGCGCCATGCGGTTGGTCAGCAACCAGAAGAACAGGTGCTTGTCGCCCAGGAAGCGGTAACGCGAAAACGCGTAGGCCGCCGGCAGTGCCACCGTCAGGGAAATCACGGTGTTCAGGCTCACGTAGTACAGCGAGTTCAGATACCCGGTGTACCAACTGGGGTCGGTGAAAATCACCTTGTAGTTGGCCAGGGTGAAGTCCTGCGGAAACAGCGTCAGGCCGCCGAGGATTTCGGTGTTGCTCTTGAAGGACATGTTCAGCAGCCAGTAGATCGGCACCAGCAGGAACAGGATGTAGATCAGCAGCGGGATGACCTTGCGCTTGCTCATGTTGGCGGCCTCAGCGGTTGGCGTCGGAGTGGGTCATGGCGGTGTAGAACAGCCAGGACACCAACAGGATGATCAGGAAATACACCAGGGAAAACGCGGCTGCAGGCCCCAGGTCGAATTGCCCTACCGCCATCTGGGTCAGGGTCTGACTTAGGAAGGTCGTTGCGTTACCCGGCCCGCCTCCCGTCAGGACAAACGGCTCGGTATAGATCATGAAACTGTCCATGAAGCGCAGCATCACCGCGATCAACAGCACGCTCTTCATCTTCGGCAACTGGATATGTCGGAAAACCGCCCAGGCCGATGCCCGATCAATCCGCGCAGCCTGGTAGTACACATCCGGTATGGCCCGCAGCCCCGAGTAGCACAGCAGCGCCACCAAAGAGGTCCAGTGCCATACATCCATCACCAGCACCGTGACCCAGGCGTCCATGGTGTTGGCGGCATAGTTGTAGTTGATGCCCATGGCATTCAGGCTCGACCCCAGCAGGCCGATATCGGCACGGCCGAAGATCTGCCAGATGGTGCCGACCACGTTCCACGGGATCAGCAGCGGGATGGCCATCACAATCAGTACCAGGGAGGACCAGCGGCCCTTGGTGGGCATGGTCAGGGCGATGGCAATGCCCAGCGGGATCTCGATCAGCAGCACACACGCGGAATAGATGAACTGGCGCAACAGCGAGTCATGCAGGCGCGGGTCCAGCAATACCTGCTTGTACCAATCGGCCCCGACGAAATAGCGGCTGGACTGGTCGAAAATGTCCTGCACCGAATAGTTGACCACAGTCATCATCGGGATCACCGCACTGAACGCCACCAGCAGGAACACCGGCAACACCAGCCACCAGGCCTTGTTGTTCTGCACCTTGTTCATGGGCGCGCCTCCAGCAGGTAATCGTCGGCATACACCATCAACCACTGCGCCGGGAAGCTGATCGACGCCCGCCCTTCGGGCACCGGTTTGTCTTCGGCCAGGCGCACCTTCAAGGGCGCGCCGTCGAGGTTGAGGGTCAGGATCTTGTAGGTGCCCAGGTCTTCGACATGCATGACCTCAGCCTGCAACGCGTCGGGATTGTGCTCATCCCACACATGAATGAACTCGGGACGTATGCCGACCTGAAGTTTCTTGTAGTCCTTTTCCGCGATCTGCCGTTGCTGCACCTCGGACAACGCCAGATGTGTCCCGGCAAACCGCACCCCACCGGCATCGGCCTGCACCTCAATCAGATTCATCCCAGGGCTGCCGATGAAATAGCCGACAAAGGTATGGCTGGGACGCTCGAACAACTCCCGTGGCGTGCCGAACTGCACAATCTGCCCGCCGTACATCACCGCGATCTTGTCGGCAAAGGTCGAGGCCTCCAACTGATCGTGGGTGACGTAGACCATGGTGATATTAAACTGCTCATGGATCTGCTTGAGCTTGCGCCGCAGTTTCCACTTCAGGTGCGGGTCGATCACCGTCAGCGGTTCGTCGAACAGGATCGCCGACACGTCATCGCGCACCAGGCCACGGCCCATTGAGACCTTTTGCTTTTCATCGGCACTGAGGTTGCGGGCTTTTTTACCCAGCAGGTTCTGCAGGTCGAGCACCTCGGCAATTTCCTGCACCTTGCTGTGCACTTTCGCCTCGGTCATGCCCTGGTTGCGCAGGGGGAATGCCAGGTTATCGAACACCGTCATGGTGTCGTAGACCACCGGGAACTGGAACACCTGGGCGATATTGCGCTTTTCCGGGGTCAGGTCATTCACCACCTTGCTGTCGAACAGCACTTGGCCTTCCGAAGGGCTGAGCAGGCCGGAGATGATATTGAGCAGGGTTGATTTGCCACACCCCGAAGGACCGAGCAATGCGTAGGCACCGCCCTGCTCCCAGATGTGGTTCATTTCGCGAATGGCGTAGTCTTCAGGCCCTGTGGGTGTAGGGCTGTAGCTATGCGCCAGGTTCTGCAAATGGATCTCGGCCATCAGGCAACCCTCGCGACACGGCGCCCGGGAGCCTGGACCAAACGACCCTGGCCATCGAACACAAACAGTTTATGGGTCGGTATGTAGATGCGGATCGGCGCATCCACGTCGTACTCGTGTACCCCCGGTAGGTGCAACACCAGCAAAAAATGCTCGCTGCGCACATGCAGGAAGGTTTCCGAGCCGCTGATCTCCGCAACTTCCACGGTGACCGCCAATTCCAGGTCATCGTCGTTGCTGGGCACCAGGCTGATATGGCTGGGACGCACGCCAAAACGGAACTCGCCCTCGCCGACCGGCCGCAGGTCAACGTTCAATGGGAAGTGCACATCGTTGGCGAAACTCACTTCGTTGCCGCTGATGCGCCCCGGCATCAGGTTGATCGGCGGCTCGGAAAACAGTTCGGCGGCCAGCACGGTCTGCGGTTGGTGATAGACCTCGGCGGCCTTGCCGCTCTGGATCACCCGGCCTTCGTGGAGGATGGTGGTGGTACCACCCAGCGCCAGTGCCTCGTTGGGTTCGGTGGTGGCATAGATGGCAATGGTGTTGCGGGCCTTGAACAACTCGCGCATTTCCTGACGCAGCTCTTCGCGCAGTTTGTAGTCCAGGTTCACCAGGGGCTCGTCGAACAAAATCAGTTCGGCATCCTTGACCAGCGCCCGAGCCATGGCCGTGCGCTGCTGCTGGCCACCGGACAGCTCCAGGGGATGACGTTGCAGGAACTTGTCGATGCGCAGCATCTTCGCGGTTTCCAGCACTTTGCTGTGGATCAGCTCGCTGCTCACCCCGGCCTGGCGCAGAGGCGAGGCGATGTTCTCGAACACGGTCATGGTGGGGTAGTTGATGAACTGCTGGTACACCATCGACACATTGCGCAAGCGCACCGGTTTATGGGTGACGTCGACGCCGTTCATCAGGATGCGCCCTGCATCAGGCTTGTCCAGGCCAGCCATCAGGCGCATCAGGCTGGTCTTGCCGGACAGCGTACGGCCCAGCAACACATTGAAAGAGCCAGCTTCAAAGCGCAGGTTGGCGTCATCGATCCAGGTCTGGCCTTCGACGACACGGGTCACATGTTCCAGGGTCAATGACATGACACGCCCTTTTTCTTATTGGAATTGTTCTTCCAGGGGCAGAGCCAGTTTCGTGCCAATAATAAAAAGTGTTGATTTACCAGCGACTTGAGCAAAACCAGTGCTCGGTGCTGAACAGAAATGAACATTCACAACTGAACAATTGAACAACCAGCGGGTTGACAATGAACAGTTCTGAACAACACTGAGTAAGCCCAGTAAAACCGTTCAACCTGTGGGAGCTGGCTTGCCTGCGATAGCGATCTCACGGACGCCATCGCAGGCAAGCCAGCTCCCACAAGGTGAGCGGTGCACGGTTCATAACAACAATAAAAAGAAGGTCACCACCATGGCCGCACCTGCCCCGCTTTTGCCCCACGACACCATCATCCAGGACTCCTGGCGCCGCTGCCGCGCCTTTGGCCTGGATCACCAGAGCGCCCCCAGCTTCGACCAGTTGCCCGCCGAGGGCATCAGCCAGTTGCTGGAGAGCCAGCACGCGCTAGTCCAGACTACTCACCAGGAAGTGCTGCCCTATTACGAGAACATCCTCAGCAATTCCAACTGCCTGATCATGCTCGCCGACAATCAGGGCCAGGTCCTGACTTCCTGGGGCACCCAGCGTTTTATCGAACCCAAGCTCGCCCGTGGCTTCAGCGCCGGGGCCAGTTGGATGGAGCGCGCCACCGGCACCAACGCCATCGGCACCGCGCTGGCCTGCGCCCAGGCAGTGCATATCGAGCATGACGAGCATTTCCTCAAGGCCAACCGGTTCATGACCGGTTCGGCCGCGCCGATCTTTGATGCCAACCGCGAAATCATTGCGGTACTGGATGTGTCCAGCGACAGCTACCTGCCGCCCTCCCACACCCTGGGCATGGTCAAGATGATGAGCCAGACCGTGGAAAACCGCCTGATCCTCAACCTGTTTGGCGGCGAACACTTCCAACTGACGTTCAATACCGGCCTGAACAACCTCGACAGCCAGTGGGCCGGCCTGCTGATTTTCGATGAAAGTGGCCAGGTGCTGTCGGCCAACCGCCGCGCCGACAACCTACTGGGCATCAGCCTGTCACGGGTGATGATCGACAGCCTGTTCCAAGTCTCGCTGCTGGAGCTGCTCAACCAGCCCGAAGGCCTACCCTTTGCCCTGCAAGCCGCCGGGCGCAACCGTTTCCAATGCCTGCTCAAACGCCCCAGGCAGGCGCCGGTGCAGGCCAGGGTCTTTAGTGAACCAGCCCCCGCGCCCATCGGCCTCAAGACCCTGCACTTTGGCGACAGCCGCGTGGAAAAAGCCGTGCGCCAGGCCGAGCGCCTACTGGAAAAAGACATCCCGCTGCTGATCCACGGCGAAACCGGCGTAGGCAAGGAAGTCTTCGTCAAAGCCCTGCACCAGGCCAGTTCCCGCAGCCAGCAGGCGTTTATCGCGGTCAACTGTGCGGCAATTCCGGCGGAGCTGGTGGAATCGGAACTGTTTGGCTACGAAAAAGGCGCGTTCACCGGCGCCAATCAAAAAGGCAGCATCGGCCTGATCCGCAAGGCGGACAAAGGCACACTGTTTCTCGATGAGATAGGCGACATGCCCCTGCCCACCCAGGCCCGGCTGCTGCGGGTGTTGCAGGAGCGTTGCGTACAGCCGGTGGGCAGCAGCGAATTGTTCCCGGTGGACCTGCGCATTATCTCGGCCACCAACCGCTCGCTGCGCGAACAGGTGCAGCTCGGACGGTTTCGCGAGGATTTGTACTACCGCATCGGCGGCCTGACCCTGGAGCTGCCGCCCCTGCGCGAGCGCAGTGACAAGCAGGCGCTGTTCAAGCAACTGTGGCAACAGCACCGCGAACCCACGCAGTGGGCCGGGCTCAGCGCCGAAGTGCTGGAATTGTTCGAGCAACATCCCTGGCCGGGCAACCTGCGCCAGGTCAGCAGCGTGATGCAGGTGGCACTGGCCATGGCCGAAGACCAACCGATCCGCCTGGAGCATCTACCGGATGATTTTTTTGTCGACCTGGGGCACGCCTCACCCAGCAAGCCGGTGGTGATGGGCGATCTGGACGATAGGCAAAACCTTCAGCAAAGACTGGCAGCGGTCGGCGGCAATATCTCCCATCTGGCGCGGGAGCTGGGGGTTAGCCGCAATACGCTATACAAGCGGTTGCGCGCCGTAACATAGCGAGCAACTTTTGTGGGAGCTTGCCTGCGATGGCGGTGTGTCAGCCAGCCTAGTAGTGACTGAACCATTGTTATCGCGAGCAAGCCCGCTCCCACAGGGGATCTTCAGCGGGGCGGGAATTTGGGCTTTGCCACACATCAAATGTGGGAGTTGTCGAGCCCCAGCGAGGCGGCGATGGCGGTGCGTCAAACAACATAAGTATTGGCAGTACCGCCGCCATTGCTGGCAAACCAGCACACACAAAAACGCCCCGAACCAGTCGGGGCGTTTTTGTTCAGCGTATAGCCGTCAGTCAGCCAGACGCCATGTCGTCCCGCCCTTGCCGTCTTCCAACACCACGCCCATGGCGGTGAGTTGGTCGCGGATGCGGTCGGATTCTGCCCAGTCCTTGTTGGCACGGGCATTCAGGCGGGCCTGGATCAGTGCGTCGACTTCGGCTGCATCCACACGCCCTTCGGCGCCGGCTTGCAGAAAGTCGTCAGCTTCCATTTGCAGCACGCCCAGCACGCTCGCCAGTTCCTTGAGACGGGCCGCCAGGCCGGCCGCAGCGGTGAGATCGCTCTCACGCAGGCGGTTGATCTCGCGGACCATCTCGAACAGCACGGCGCAGGCTTCGGGGGTGCCGAAGTCATCGTTCATCACCGTGGTGAAGCGCTCGACAAACGCCTCGCCACCGGCCGGCGCCACAACCGGCAGGCCTTTCAATGCGTGGTAGAACCGCTCCAGGGCGCCCTTGGCGTCCTTGAGGTTGTCTTCCGAGTAGTTGATGGCGCTGCGGTAATGGCTGGATACCAGCAGGTAACGCACAACCTCTGGGTGGTACTTTTCCAGCACGTCGCGGATGGTGAAGAAGTTGTTCAAGGACTTGGACATCTTCTCGCCATTGATGCGAATCATGCCGCAATGCATCCACGCGTTGGCGTAGGTCTTGCCGGTGGCCGCTTCGCTTTGGGCGATTTCGTTTTCGTGGTGCGGGAACTCAAGATCGCTGCCGCCGCCATGAATGTCGAAAGTCTCGCCCAGGCAGCAGGTGGACATCACCGAGCATTCGATGTGCCAGCCCGGACGCCCGGCGCCCCATGGCGACTCCCAGCTCGGCTCGCCAGGCTTGGTGCCTTTCCACAGCACGAAGTCCAGCGGGTCTTGCTTGGCTTCATCGACTTCGATGCGGGCGCCGATGCGCAGGTCTTCGATTTTCTTGCGCGACAGCTTGCCGTAGCCCATGAACTTGGCGACGCGGTAGTACACGTCGCCATTACCCGGGGCGTAGGCATAGCCCTTGACGATCAAGGTCTGGATCATCGCGTGCATGCCCGGGATGTGGTCCGTGGCGCGCGGTTCCATGTCCGGCTTGAGGATGTTGAGGCGCGCCTCGTCCTCGTGCATCGCGGCGATCATGCGCTCGGTCAGCGCGTCGAACGACTCGCCGTTTTCATTGGCGCGATTGATGATCTTGTCGTCGATATCGGTGATGTTGCGCACATAGGTCAAGTCGTAGCCGCTGAAACGCAACCAGCGGGTCACCAGGTCGAAGGCAACCATGCTGCGGCCGTGGCCGATGTGGCAGTAGTCGTACACGGTCATGCCGCACACGTACATGCGCACCTTGTTGCCATCCAGCGGCTTGAAGACTTCTTTGGTTTTGCTCAGCGTGTTGTAGATCGTTAGCACGATGCTTCCTTTTCTCTCTATGCAAGCCGCTCACGGCTGCATCACTGGCCCCACGAATCACGCAAGGTCACGGTACGGTTGAATACCGGATGACCAGGTTTGGAGTCCTTTATATCCGCGCAGAAGTAGCCTTCGCGCTCGAACTGGAAACGGTCTTCCGGCTGTGCGTCGCCAAGCGATGGCTCGGCGCGACAACCCGTAAGTACTTGCAGGGAGTCAGGGTTGATGTTGTCGAGGAAACTCGCGCTGTCTTCGGCCTTTTCAGGGTTCGGCGAGCGGAACAGGCGATCGTACAGGCGCACTTCGCACTCGACGCTGGCAGCCGCCGGCACCCAGTGCACCACGCCCTTGACCTTGCGGCCTTCAGGGTTCTTGCCCAGGGTTTCAGGATCGTAGGAGCAACGCAGTTCGATGATGTTGCCCTCGGCGTCCTTGATCGCTTCATCGGCACGGATCACGTAGCTGCCGCGCAGACGCACTTCACCGTTCGGCTCCAGGCGCTTGTAGCCCTTGGGCGGCTCTTCCATGAAGTCATCGCGGTCGATGTAGATTTCACGGGCAAACGGCAGCTTGCGCACGCCCAGTTCTTCTTTTTGCGGGTGACGCGGCAGTTCGAGGTTCTCGACCTGGTCTTGCGGGTAGTTGGTGATCACCACTTTCAACGGACGCAGCACGCACATGGCGCGCGGGGCGTTCGCGTCGAGGTCCTGGCGGATGCTGAACTCAAGCATGCCGTAGTCAACCACGCCGTCGGAGCGGTTGGTGCCGACCATCTCGCAGAAGTTGCGGATCGATGCCGGGGTGTAGCCGCGACGACGGAAACCCGACAGCGTCGACATGCGTGGGTCGTCCCAGCCGAACACGTGTTTTTCATCGACCAGTTGCTTGAGCTTGCGCTTGCTGGTGATGGTGTAGTTCAGGTTCAGGCGGCTGAATTCGTACTGACGCGGGTGCGCCGGTACCGGCAGGCTGTCGAGGAACCATTCGTACAGCGGGCGATGGCTTTCGAACTCCAGGGTGCAGATGGAGTGGGTGATGCCTTCGATGGCGTCCGACTGACCGTGGGTGAAGTCGTAGTTGGGGTAGATGCACCACTTGTCACCGGTCTGGTGGTGATGGGCATGACGGATGCGGTACATGATCGGGTCGCGCAGGTTCATGTTCGGCGAGGCCATGTCGATCTTGGCCCGCAGTACACGGGCGCCGTCCGGGAACTCGCCGTCGCGCATGCGGGTGAACCAGTCCAGGTTCTCTTCTACCGAACGATCGCGAAACGGGCTGTTCTTGCCAGGCTCGGTCAGGCTGCCACGGTATTCCTTGGCCTGCTCCGGGGTCAGGTCGTCGACGTAGGCCTTGCCGGCCTTGATCAGCTCCACGGCCCAGTCGAACAACTGGTCGAAATACTTGGAGGCGTAGCGCACTTCACCGGACCATTCAAAGCCCAGCCACTTGATGTCGCTTTCGATGGCGTCGATGTATTCCTGGTCTTCCTTGGCCGGGTTGGTGTCGTCGAAACGCAGGTGCGTGACGCCACCGAACTCCTGGGCCAGGCCGAAGTTCACACAGATCGACTTGGCGTGGCCGATGTGCAGGTAACCGTTGGGCTCAGGCGGGAAACGGGTGACGATCTGCGTGTGCTTGCCCGAATCCAGGTCCGCCTGGATGATCGGGCGCAGGAAATTGACCGGGACGGCAGGTCCGGCCTTGGAATTCGAGGTAGGGTCGACAGTGGGCTTGCTCATAGGATCCTTGAACAGACAGGTACGTGGCCGGGTCGGGCCAGACAAACAAAGGGCTTATCATAGCCGATGCTGTCAAGCACCTGACAGGGCATGGCCAAAAACTGCTGCATTTATTGCATGGGCGGTGAAAAACCACCTCGAAATTCCTGCAGGGCACGCTAAACTGCGCGCCTTGGCCGCAATTTAGCCAACCCGGTAAGGTGCCCAGGCGGCCGAACCCACGAATTCCCTGAAAAGAGTAATGAACATGACTCAAGTCAAACTGACCACCAACCACGGTGACATCGTCATCGAGCTGAACGCCGAGAAAGCGCCGACCACCGTCGCCAACTTCATCGAATACGTTAAAGCCGGCCACTACGAAAACACTGTTTTCCACCGTGTCATCGGCAACTTCATGATCCAGGGCGGCGGTTTCGAGCCAGGCATGAAAGAAAAGAAAGACAAGCGTCCAAGCATCCAGAACGAAGCGGACAACGGTCTCTCCAACGACAAGTACACCGTCGCCATGGCCCGCACCATGGAGCCGCATTCGGCCTCCGCGCAATTCTTCATCAACGTGGCCGACAACAGCTTCCTGAACCACAGCGCCAAGACCGTACAGGGCTGGGGTTACGCGGTATTCGGTAAAGTCACCGAAGGCACCGACGTCGTGGACAAGATCAAGGGTGTTTCCACCACCATGAAGTCCGGCCACCAGGACGTACCAGCAGAAGACGTGATCATCGAGAAAGCCGAGATCATTGCGTGATATTGCTGATTTCAGATTTGCATCTGGAAGAGGAGCGCCCGGACATTACCCGGGCGTTTCTGGATTTACTCCACGGCCGCGCCCGTGGCGCGCAAGCGTTGTACATCCTGGGGGACTTTTTCGAAGCCTGGATTGGCGACGATGGCATGACCCCGTTCCAGCGTTCGATATGCGCGGCTCTACGTGAGCTGAGCGACAGCGGCACCCAAATATTCCTGATGCACGGCAACCGCGATTTCCTGATCGGCAAGGCATTCTGCAAAGCAGCAGGCGCGACCTTGCTCAAGGACCCCAGCGTCGTGCAGATGTATGGCGAGCCCGTGCTGTTGATGCACGGCGACAGCCTGTGTACCCGCGACCTCGGCTATATGAAGCTGCGGCGCATCCTGCGTAACCCCCTTGTGCTGTTTATCCTGCGCCACCTGCCCTTGCGCACCCGCCATAAGCTGGCGCGCAAGCTGCGCAGTGAAAGCCGCGCGCAGACGCGCATGAAGGCCAACGATATTGTCGATGTAACGCCCGAGGAAGTGCCACGGGTAATGCAGGCCCATGGCGTGCACACCCTGGTCCACGGCCACACCCACCGCCCGGCCATTCACAAATTGCAGATTGGCGAGCAGGCGGCCAAACGCATTGTGCTGGGGGATTGGGACAAGCAGGGTTGGGCGTTGCAGGTGGATGAGCAAGGTTTCCAGTTGGCGGCATTCGACTTCGTCAATCCGCAGTTGGCGTTGCCTGGCGCATAACCCAGACACAACACCGATCAATATGTAGGAGCTGGCTTGCCTGCGATGCAGGCACCTCGGTAAATCAGTCACACCGAGGTGATGCCATCGCAGGCAAGCCAGCTCCTACAGTTGACTGCATTGCAATTCAAGATCAGTGACCCGACGCCGCCGGCCCCGCCTTTGCGGTAAACGGCGGCTTGGCCAGCCACACCAGCAGGATCAAGCCCATGAACATCCACCCCAGCAAGGTGAAGTAGTCCACGGTAGACATCATGTATGCCTGGCTGGTGAGGACGTGGTCCAGTTGCGCATAGGCCTTGTGGCCCGCACCGCCCAGGGTGTTCAGGGCATCGCGGGTGGCCGAGTCGTACACACTCATGCTCTCGCTCATGTAGGCATGATGCTGGTCAGCCCGGCGAATCCAGATCCAGGTGGTCAACGATGCCGCAAAGCTGCCACCCAGGGTCCGCAGGAAGGTCGCCAGGCCTGCGCCGTCGGCGATCTGGTGCGGCGGCAGGTCGGACATCAGGATGCTCAAGGTCGGCATGAAGAACAGCGCCACGCCGATGCCCATGAACAGTTGCACCAGGGCGATGTGCTGGAAGTCCACTTCATTGGTGAAGCCGGCGCGCATAAAGCAGCTCAGGCCAATCGCCAGGAACGCCAGGCCGGCCAGCAGCCGCAAGTCGAACTTGTGTGCGTACTTGCCGACAAAGGGCGAAATCAGCACCGGCAGGATACCGATCGGCGCCACGGCCAGCCCGGCCCAGGTGGCGGTGTAGCCCATCTGCGTCTGTAGCCATTGCGGCAGGATCAGGTTGATACCAAAGAACCCGGCGTAGCCCAGCACCAGCACGATGGTGCCGATGCGGAAGTTGCGGTGGGCAAACAGGCGCAGGTTGACCACCGGGTGTTTGTCGGTCATTTCCCAGATCACGAACACCGCCAGGGCGATCACCGAAATGGCCGCGCCGATGATGATGAAATTGGACTCGAACCAGTCCAGGTCATTGCCCTTGTCGAGGATGATCTGCAAGGCACCGACCCCGACGATCAGGCTCAACAGGCCAACATAATCCATCGGCTGATGGCTGGTGACCACCGGCCGCTTCTTGAGCTGCGCACGCACCACCATCACCGCAAAAATCCCGATGGGCACGTTGATAAAGAAGATCCACGGCCAGCTGTAGCTGTCGGTGATCCAACCGCCAAGAATCGGGCCTGCAATTGGAGCGACCACCGTGACCATCGCCAGCAATGCCAGGGCCATGCCCCGCCTGGCAGGCGGATAGACCGCGATCAACAGGGTCTGGGTCATCGGGTACAACGGCCCCGCGACCAAGCCCTGCAGGACCCGGAAGCCGATCAGCTCAGGCATCGAGGTGGAGATACCACACAGGAACGAGGCCAGCACAAACAAAATGGTGGCCCACAAAAACAGCTTCACCTCGCCAAAGCGCCGGCTCAACCAGCCGGTCAACGGCAGCGCAATAGCATTGCTCACGGCAAATGAGGTGATGACCCAGGTGCCCTGCTCCGAACTCACCCCCAGGTTGCCGGAGATGGTCGGCAGCGCCACGTTGGCGATGGTGGTGTCGAGCACCTGCATAAAGGTCGCCAGGGACAGGCCAATGGTGGCCATCAGCAAGCTGGGTGGCGTGAAGGAGGCGTTATTGCTCATCAGCGTTGCGCAGCCTTCGGCGCGGCCACACTGTTGTCATGGATCAACTGGGTGATCATCGCGTCGGCCTCGGCCAACTGGCGGTCATACACAGTGGTGCTGAACGAAGCTTTTTGCGGCGGTTGTTGCGCCAGCACCGGGCCGCTCTGGTCATGCAGGTTGACTTGCACCTGGGTCGACAGCCCCACCCGCAATGGGTGCTCGGCCAACTCCTGGGCATTGATGTGAATGCGCACCGGCACCCGCTGCACGATCTTGATCCAGTTGCCGGTGGCGTTCTGCGCCGGCAGCAAGGCAAAGGCGCTGCCGGTACCGGCGCCGAGGCTGTCGACGGTGCCGCTGTACTTCACGTCGCTGCCGTAGAGATCGGCCTCGATGTCCACCGGCTGGCCAATGCGCATCTGGCGCAGTTGGGTTTCCTTGAAGTTGGCGTCGATCCACAGTTGGTCCAGGGGAATCACCGCCATCAACGCGGTACCCGGCTCGACCCGCTGCCCCAGTTGCACGGTGCGCTTGGCGACGTAGCCGGTAACCGGTGCGATCAGGGTGCTGCGCGCATTGGCCAGGTAGGCCTGGCGCAGTTGCGCGGCAGCGGCCTGTACATCCGGATGGGAGGAAATCACCGTGTCATCCACCAACGCGGTGGAGGTATTGAGTTGCTGTTGCAGGTTGGCCAATGAGTTGCTCGCCGCGCTCAGGGCGTCGCGGGCATGGGACAGTTCTTCCAGGGAAATCGCGCCGCCCTGTGCGAGGATTCGGCGGCGGTTGAAGTTGTCCTGGGCGGTCTGCACTTGGGCTTTTTGCGCCTGTACCTGGGCTTTCATGCCATCCACATTGCTGTACAGGCCGCGCACCTGGCGTACCGTGCGCGCCAGGTTGGCCTGGGCACTTTGCAGGCCGACGGCTGCGTCGTTGGGGTCGAAGTTGATCAGCACCTGGCCTTCGTGGACCAGGTCGCCATCGTCGGCGCCAATGCTGACCACAGTGCCGGTGACCAACGGGGTGATTTCCACCACGTTGCCGTTGACGTAGGCATCGTCGGTGCTTTCGCTCCAGCGGCCATACAGTTCGTACCAGCCCCAGACGCCCACGACGCAGAGCACGACGACCAGCGCCAGGCCCAGCAACATGATTTTGCGTTTGCGCGGGTTGCTGTCGTCGGGTTGGGTTTGAGCGGTGTTGTTTGCTTGGGCAGTAGCCATGACAAGTACCTTGCGTTATTCAGCGCGCGTGACTGGCGTGTTCATTGAGTCCCGACCCGCTGCAGCGTGATGGGGTCACCGGCGGCGATCAGGATTTTCTTCAGGATGTGTTCCAGGGTCTGCAACTCCCCCGGCTCCAGCACCCCAGCCAGCTGGTTGAGGGCCTGGGCGCCGATCTGCGGCAACATGTCCGCCAGGCGCTGGCCTTCTGCGGTCAGCACCAGTTGCACCTGGCGCCGGTCCTGTTCGGAACGCTTGCGCGCCAGCAGGTCTTTTTGCTCCAGGCGATCGAGCATGCGGGTCATCGAGCCGCTGTCCAGGGACAGGTTGCGGCATAGCTCCGCCGGGGTATCGACGCCGAACTGGGCCATGATGATCAACACCTTGAACTGCGCGGCAGTGATGCCGTGGGGTTCCATATGGGTGTCGATGATGCGGTCTTTGAGAATCGCGGCGCGCCCCAGCAACAGGCCGAGATGGCAGTTGTGGAAGTTTTCCGGGGTGAAGTGTTTCATCGAAAGTCACCTTATTACTGCCTAGGCAGTGAATATGTGACCAAATATTACTGCCTAGGCAGCGAATGTCAAACAAATAGTTAGGTTGCTTGGTATACCCCACGACACAACTGTAGGAGCTGGCTTGCCAGCGATAGCGGTAGTTCAGTCACTATTTCCAGTGCCTGACAGACCGATATCGCTGGCAAGCCAGCTCCTACAGGTTGGTGTGGGCTAAACGTCAGAAATCGCGCTTGTAGAAGATATCCAGGGAGCTGGCTACGCCGCTGGCCACTTCCAGGTACACCCGCTTGCTCAGCAGGTAACGCAAGGCGATGGTACTGGCCGGTTCGAATACCCCGACCCCGTAACGCAGGCTGAGTTTCTCGGTGATCTTGCCGCTGGCCACCACGGCGGTGTTATTGCCACTGCCCTGGGTGTCCAGTTCAAAGTCCTGGATCCCCAGGTTCTTGGCAATGTCCGAGGTCACCCCGGCACTGCCCATCAACCCCAGGCCCAGCGCCGCTTGCGCCAGCATGTTGTTATCTTCGCCAGTAGTGCTCAACGGGCGGCCGAGCACCAGATAAGACAACGCCTGCTCCTGGCTCATGGCCGGTTCCGAAAAGATTTGCGTGGTCGGTTGCTCGGCACTGCCGCTCAGGCGGATACCGGCGATTACGTCGTCTGTCTTGCGGATGGCTTCGATATCCAGGTACGGCTGGTCGAGCGGCCCGGCGAACAGCAGGCGCGCACGCCGTACATCCAGCCTCTGGCCGTAGGCGCGGTAACGGCCGTCGTTGAGCCAGAGTTCGCCACGGGTGTCCAGGTTGTCGCCGATGTGCACCCGGCCCTGGACCTTGGCGGTCAGGCCGAAGCCGGCAAAGTTGAGCTGGTCCTCGCCCACCACCACGTTGATATCCATGGCCATGGCCATCGGCGGCTTGCCCTCTTCGGTCTGGCTGCCAACGATCACTGTGTCATCCGAAACCTTGACCGTGGACGGCGGCAGTTCGCGCACGGTGATATCGCCGCGCGGGATGTGCACATTGCCGGCAATTGCCAACTTGTCGTCCTTGAGGGTGATCTTCAGGTCGGGCGCCACTTCCAGCTTGGCGTAGGGTTCGACGGTCACCGGCAACTGGGAACCTTGCAGGCTGAGGTCAACGACCAGCGCCCGCCCCCAGTCGATCTGCCCCTTGAGGCTGCCCTGCCCGGCCTTGCCACTGCGCCAGCCGCCGTTGAGCTGCACGCTTTCGCCGGCGATCAGGGCCTGCACGTTCAGGCCTTCAAGGCTGATGGGCAGTTCGGGCCCGGAAATCTCGCCGGCGATCAGGTTGATGCTGCCGTTGACCTGCGGCGCCAACAACCCGCCGGAGATGCGCCCGCTGCCATTGAGCTTGCCATTGAGTTTTTCCACCATCGGCACAAACGGCCGCGCGACCGCCAGGTCCAGGCCGGTGAGGCTGAAGTTGCCGGAGATCGGCTTGTTTTTCGCCACCGGGTTGATCTGCGCCTGCAACAGCAACTCACCCAGCTTGCCACCGTGAAAATTCAGCTGGGTATCGATGCGCGTGGGGTTGAGCGTGGTTTCCAGCTTGAGGGTGTCGTAGGGGAAATCCAGCCATTGGTCCTTATCCTTGACCCGCAGCGTGCCGCCACTGGCATCCACCGCGATCAGGCCTTTGGGGCCGCTGGCCGGCAGGTCGAGTTGGATATCGGCGTTGAGCTTGCCCTGCCAGGCAAAATCCTTGGGCAGCCATTGCGCCAGGCTGTCGATGGGGAACTGCTTGAGGTGGTAACGCAGCTTGGGATCAGGCATCAGCCGCTGGTCTTCGCCACACAGGCTGGCGGGCCCGGAGACCCAGCAGTGGGCGGCGAACGTCAGCTTGCCGTCGGCCATGCGCTCGATTTTTGCCGGGGCCTGCAGTTTCCAGTCCTGGCCACCGGCCTGCACATCGCCACTGGCCAGGCGCCCGCGCCAGTTGCCCTTGTCAAGATTGCCGTCCAGGGCCAGGGCCAGCTTGACCAGGGGGCCCATCAGCTCCAGTTGGACTTTCTGGCTTTTGATATCGCCCTGGGCACTGGCGGTCAGGGTACCGAGCTGGGTGTCACCGGCCTGGATGCCGCTGCCCTTGAGGTCGATCTTCGCCCGCTGTGCGCTATCGAGCGTCGCGTCCAGGCTGAGGGCTTGCAGGCGGTTTTCTTCAAATACCAGTTGCTGGCCCTTGAGGTCGAGCTTGCCCTGGGGTGCGTTCAACGTACCGGCCACATCGAGCCGACCGTTGACCTGCCCACGCAACTGCGGCCACAGCTGGGCCAGGCGTGCGAGCTTGATGTCAATCTGCCCGGCCAGGCGTTGTTGCAGGCTGCCACTGCCATTGATGCGGTTGTCACCCAGGCGGATATCCAGGTTGGCCAGGGTCCATTGCTCGCCCGCGCCTTCGGCCTTGGCCGCCAGCACCGCAGGCTGGCCGCGCAGGCGGCCCTTGAGGTCGAGGTCGGCGTTGAGCTTGAGTTGTTCGTTCTTCAACTCACCCTTGCTGCGCAGCGGCCCGGCCAGGGTGCCCGGCAGTTCTGCGACCCAGTACGCCGGGTTCAGCGCCGACAGGTCCAGCGCCGTGTCCCAGGCGATGCCCTCGGCAAATTGCAGGTTCAGGTGGCCTTCGGCCTTGCCCTGGCCAGCGGTCAATTTCAGCTCGGGCAGGAACACTTGCTTGAGGTCGCCGCTGAACGGCGTGACCAGGCTGAATTTGCCGGCCGGGCCGTCGAGGTCGGCCTTGAGATTGCCCAGGTAGTTGCCGTCCTTGTAGGAGACTTCGCCGTTGAAGGTGCGCAACACCACTTGCGGCTCGTCAATCAGCGGATACAGGCGATGCCAGGGGAAGTCCAGCCAGTCGATTTTTGCGTCTGCGCTCAAACCCTGCTGCCAATCCAATTGGGCACTGAGCTTGAGGCTTTGCTTGTCCCCGGCGTTCAGGTCCAGGCCGGCGATCTGCGCGCCCTTGGCATCGACCCGGCCTTGCAGCAACAGGTCAACCGGGCCTTTTTCTGCGGGTAATACAGCCTTGCCCAGCAGCTGATAGCCCGTGCCCAGGTCGCCCTTGGCAGTCAGGTCCAGTTGGTTGAGTTGCAAGGTGTCCGGCAGGTCGGCGGCGGGTTTGAAGCCATCGGCGGTGATGCGCAACTGCGCGGGCAGGTTCTCGACCAGGGGTTGCAGTTCGCCGCTGAGTTTGGCGGGCAGGTAGCCCGTGCTGTCAGCGTCGAGCTTGAGGGTCTTGAGCAAATCACCGGTGACGTTCAGCGCCACAGCCCACGGCGCGCCGCCCGGGGCGTAGGGCAGGCTCAGGTTACCGCTCGCCGTCAGCGGCCAGTCACCGGTGGGTTGCAGCACGCCGTTGAGGTCCAGCACCAGGCCTTCGCGTTGCAGGTGCACCGCGTCGATCTGCATCCCCGCGGCCGTCCAGTGCGCGGCCAGTTGCAGGCCCTGGAGTTCTTCGCTGCCGTTGAACAGCAGACTGCCGACGCGCACGTCGCCCAGTTCGATGGCCACGGGCAGGTTCAAGTCCGGCAGGGTAATCGGGCCGCTGCTGTCTTCGGTGCTGGGTGGCAATTGCAGGCTGACCTGCTCCACATCCAGTTGCCGGATGCACAAGGTCATTCGCAACAGGCACGCCGGTGACCAATCGAACTTCGGCGCGTTGAGCTCCACGCGGCTGCTGTCTTGTTGCCACAGCACCTGGTCGGCGCTCCATTGCCCGCCCAGGCGGCCCTGGAAGTTATCCACGGTCAACCCCGGGACTTGGCCGAGGGCCCAGCGACTGCCGACTTGCGTACCCAGTACGCTCCAGACAGCCAGCGGCACCAGGGCTGCAACCGCCACCACACTCAGACCCGCTATTTTCAAACCACGCTTCACAGCTCAGGCCCCATGGAAAAGTGCAAACGAATGCCGCCCGGATCTTCCAGGGCATGGGCCAGGTCAAGGCGAATCGGGCCGACCGGCGACACCCAGCGCACGCCGACCCCGACCCCGGTTTTCAGGCTCGGCAATTCCAGGCTGTTAAAGGAGTTGCCCTGGTCGACAAAGGTCGCGATCCGCCATTTTTCGGCGATGGAATATTGATACTCGGCGCTCAAGGCCACCATGTAGCGGCCACCGATGCGGTCGCCCTTGTTGTTTTCCGGGGACAGGGTCTGGTACTCGTAGCCGCGCACGCTCTGGTCGCCACCTGCAAAAAAGCGCAGGGACGGCGGCACCGACTTGTAGCCATTGGTGGCGCTGCCGCCAAACTGCGCACGGCCGAGGAAGCGGTGCTTGTCCCACACGGTGGTCAAGCCCTTGATCATCGCCGTGCCGTACAGCAGGTTGGTGTCCGAACCCAGCCCTTCCTTGGCCACCTTGGTATCGAACTGCAGGCGATAGCCGTTATGGGGGTCGATGCGGTTGTCGCTGCGCAGGTAGGAATAGCTGATTCCGGGCATCAGCAGATTGCTCAAGCCGGAGTCGTCCCCCAGGCGATATTCTTCGCGCTGCCATTTGAGCGAGATCACCCGTGTCCAACCGCTGGGCAACTTGCTGTGCCATTCCGGGCCGAGGGTGAGCAACTTGCTGAGGGTGTCGGTGTTGGCCATTTCTTCGTTCTGGTAGCCACCGGCAAAACGCAGCTTGTCAGTCAGCGGCGGATCGAGGGGAATGTCGTACCACAGGCCGACGTTCTGCCGGGGCGCCGACAACTCGGCCTCCCAGCCATAGCTGTGCCCTTGGGGGTTGACCCAGTGCCGCGTCCAATTGGCCTTGCCACGCGGGCCGACGTCGGTGGAAAACCCCAGGCCCAGGCCCATGGTTCGCGGTTTGCGGGTTTCCAGCTGGACCGCCACCGGGATCACATCATTGGCCGCCGCGGCCGGGGCGGCATCCACCCGCACACCCTCGAAATAGCCACTCGATTGCAGGGCCTGGTTCAGCTCGGCAATCAATTCGGAATCGTAGGGGGTGCCACTTTGGAACGGCACCATGCGCTGCAACAGTTCTTCATCAAACGGGGTATCGCCAGCAAAGTTGACCTTGCCGAGGGTGTAGCGCGGGCCGCTGTCGTAGACCAGTTCGATATCGGCCACGCCCGCCTGGGGGTCGACGGACAGGGTCTGACGCGTGAAGCGGCCACTGAAATAGCCGAAGCGCGAGGCCTGGTTCTGGATCAGGCGCTTGGCGTCTTCGTAATGGCCATGGTTGAGCACGGCGCCGGACTTGAGGTCTTGGCTGTCAGGTACGCGAAAGGATTTGAGCTCGGCCGCCGGGCCGTCCACCCGAATCGTGACATTACGCAAATGCACGGGCTCGCCGGGGTCGATGCTGAGGATCAGGCGCGGGTTCTTGCCGGGCTTCACCTCGCTGGCAATCTGCGGCTGATAATAGCCCAGTGCCTGGGCGGCCTTGCGCGCCTGCTCCTCGGCACCGCGGCTAAAGCGCAGCAAGGCCTCCTCGTCACGCTCGCCAACCCCGCCGATATAGCCTTCGATATTGGCCTTCAGCGCATCGTTTGAAGGTTTGACCCGCACGTCCAACTCGCTTTGCGCCAGGGCGCCGCAGCTTGTGAACAGCAGAATCAAGCCGCTGGTAAATCTATTTGAAAACTTCATAGGCGCGGATGCTACACGAGCTGGGGAGCACCTTAGAACCGGGAATTGTCTGAATAATTCTGTGTTAAGGCGTTGCAGGTTGTAACACCTGGGGATTCGGGTGAAAAAACACATGCTCCAGGATGGGTCCTACAGCCACCTCTCCGACTTCGTCATAGCCCTGGCGCTTGTAGAACTCCAGGTAGAGCGGATTGCCAGTGTCCAGCACCACCCCTTGTGAATGCGGGTCTTGCGCGCACCAGTTATGCACGGCTTCCAGCAGTTGCTCACCGTAGTGCTTGCCCTGGAATTGCGGGTGGATCCCCAGCAGCGGCAACACATGCACCGACTCGGACGGCAGGCAAGCCAACACCGCCTGATGATATTCGAGGTAACGCCGGGTGCAGCGCACACCGGTGCTCAGCCACATGCGCAATTGCCAGGCCCAGCTTTCCGTGATGCCCAGGCGCCGTTGTGGCGGGGCAATCAGGGCGATGCCGATCAGCCGGTCATTGACCAGCAGGCCGATCGCCGGCAGTTCCTGGAGAAAATGCTGCTTGACCAGCTCGCGCACGGTGGCCCTGACCCGCTGCTCATAACCGGAGCGTTCGGCTTCGAACAGATAGGCGAAGGTCGGCTCATGGCGATAGGCGTGGAACAGCAGCGAACGCGCTTCGCGCGAATAGCCGCGGTCGAGCATATGAACCTGGGCAATGGCGGTCGAGGTATCAGGCATCCGGTGTATCTCCCCTGGGCGCAACTCAAAAGGCCGCGCTCTTATTGTTACGAGCCCGGGGCAACTGAGTCGTTCCCTGCCATCGGCTCCTTGAGAGACATTAGCAGTGCATCTGTCCTACCGCCACGCTGGCCCCCGTCCGACTTGTCGGCTAGCATCGCCCTTTTGCCAGACTGGACTGCCGACCATGAAAATCGTCTCCTTCAATATCAACGGGCTGCGCGCCCGGCCTCATCAGCTGGCGGCCCTGATCGACAAACATCAACCGGACGTGATCGGCCTGCAGGAAACCAAGGTCCACGACGACCAGTTCCCGCTGGCCGAAGTCCAGGCCCTGGGTTACCACGTGTACTACCACGGGCAGAAAGGCCACTACGGTGTCGCCCTGCTCTCGCGCCAGGAACCACTGGCCCTGCACAAGGGTTTTGCCAGCGACGAAGAAGATGCCCAGCGCCGCTTTATCTGGGGCACCTTTGCTGATGAACACGGCAACCCGATCACCATCATGAACGGCTATTTCCCACAGGGTGAAAGCCGCGACCACCCAACCAAGTTCCCGGCCAAGCAGCGCTTCTACGAAGACCTGCAAAACCTGCTGCAAACCCAGTTCAGCAATGACCAGGCGCTGGTGGTGATGGGCGACGTGAACATCTCCCCCGAGGATTGCGACATCGGCATCGGTGCCGACAACGCCAAGCGCTGGCTGAAGACCGGCAAATGCAGCTTCCTGCCGGAAGAGCGCGAATGGATGGCGCGCCTGAAGAACTGGGGCCTGACGGACAGCTTCCGGCACCTGAACCCGGATGTGGCCGATCGCTTCAGTTGGTTCGATTACCGCAGCCGCGGTTTTGAAGATGAACCCAAGCGGGGCCTGCGCATCGACCTGATCATGGCCTCCAATGGCCTGCTGCCACGGGTCAAGGACGCGGGTGTGGACTACGAGCTGCGCGGCCTGGAAAAACCATCGGACCATGCGCCGATCTGGCTGGAACTGAGCTGATCTTTGCGCCAACACCATAAAATGTGGGAGCTGGCTTGCCAGCTCCCACATTTGGATAGGCTGGGTGTCAGTCATATTTTGGCAACCTTACTGACTTAATCTGCCCGCACTTCCTTTGGCTTGAGAAGGTGGCGGCATGATGCTGCGCGTTCTGTACCTGCTGGCCCTCTGCGGCGCTTTTCCTCTTGCGGCGCTTGCAACGCCCCTACCCTTTCCCGAACATGGCCCGGCCTTGCGCATCCAGGGTTCCAATACCATTGGCGCGGCGCTGGGCCCGGCGTTGGTCAAGGGCCTGATGGAGCAACAGGGCCTGAAGGCCGTGCACCGTGAACCGGCCAGCCGTCCCAACGAACAGCGCCTCGTCGGCACCAGCCCCCAGGGCAAGCGAGTGCAGGTGGAAATCGCCGCCCACGGCACCAGCACCGGCTTCGCCGCGCTGAAAAATGCCGAGGCCGACCTGGCCGCCGCGTCGCGCCCGATCAAGGACCGCGAGCTGGTCGAGCTTGAACCCCTGGGCGACCTGAAAAGCCCCGGCGCCGAACAGGTGATTGCCATCGATGGCCTGGCGATCATCCTGCATCCAAGCAACCCACTGCAGATGCTGACCACCGACCAACTGGCGAGGATTTTCAGCGGCGAAATCAGCACCTGGGAAGCCTTGGGCGCCAGCGGCGGGAAGATCCGGCTGTATGCCCGAGATGATCAATCCGGCACCTTCGACACCTTCAAGGAACTGGTGCTCAGCCGTCGCGGCAAAACCCTCGACAGCACCGCCAAGCGCTTTGAGTCCAGCGAACAATTGTCCGATGCGGTCAGCCAAGACCCGCAAGGCATCGGCTTTATCGGCCTGCCCTACGTGCGCCAGGCCAAGGCCGCAGCCATCATTGACGGTGACTCCCAAGCCATGTTGCCGCAGAGCAGCCTGATCGCCACCGAGGACTATCCGCTGTCGCGCCGCTTGTTTTTCTACCTGCCGCCCAATAACAGCAACCCCTGGGCCGAGGCCCTGGTGGACTTTGCCCAAAGCGCCCAGGGCCAGGCCATCGTGGCCGCCAATGGCTTTATCGCCCAACAGGTCCAGGCCATCACCGTGCAGCCTCGGGCACCGATGCCCGAGGCCTACCAGGCCATCGCCCGCGAGGCGCAGCGCCTGAGCGTGAACTTTCGCTTCGAAGAAGGCAGTGCCAGCCTGGACAACAAGGCACGCCAGGATCTGGCGCGGGTGGTGGCTTATATAGGCAGCCACGACAAACGGGACAAGCGGGTCACGCTGGTGGGGTTTGGTGATGCCAAGGATGACCCGCAGCGCGCCGACCTGCTGTCCAAGCTGCGGGCGATGGCAGTGCGCAGGGAGTTGGTCAAGAGTGGCGTGGTGTTGCGCGATATTCGCGGCTTTGGCGCCGAGATGCCGGTAGCGGCCAACACCGTGGATGAGGGGCGGATCAAGAATCGCCGGGTGGAGGTCTGGGTGTATTGAAACCTGCAGACGGGGGTTGATTGGCCCACCGCAATCGCGGGCAAGCCCGCTCCCACAGAGGTCAGTGTGGGAGCGGGCTTGCCCGCGATGCAGGCGACGCGGTCCTACTGGCCGCTGCGCATCAGCTCTTTAGGCACATACTTGCCAATCTCGAACTTGCCAATGGCCGCGCGGTGCACTTCATCCGGGCCGTCGGCCAGGCGCAGGGTGCGCTGCATGGCGTACATATAGGCCAGCGGGAAGTCATTGGAGACCCCGGCACCGCCATGGATCTGGATCGCCCGGTCAATCACCTTCAAGGCCACATTCGGCGCCACCACCTTGATCTGGGCGATTTCACTTTTCGCCACTTTGTTGCCGACCGTATCCATCATGTAGGCCGCCTTCAACGTCAGCAGGCGCGCCATGTCGATTTCCATCCGCGAGTCGGCGATTTTGTCGATATTGCCACCCAGGCGTGCCAACGGCTTGCCAAAGGCGGTGCGGCTGACCGAGCGTTTGCACATCAATTCCAGGGCGCGTTCAGCCATGCCGATGGAGCGCATGCAGTGGTGGATACGGCCCGGGCCAAGGCGCCCCTGGGCAATTTCAAAGCCGCGACCTTCACCCAACAGGACGTTTTCGTACGGCACACGCACGTTGTCGAACAGGACTTCGGCATGCCCGTGGGGCGCGTCGTCGTAGCCGAACACCGGCAGCGGCCGGACGATTTTCACCCCCGGTGCATCCACCGGCACCAGGATCATCGAGTGCTGCTGGTGGCGCGGCGCATCCGGGTTGCTCAGGCCCATGAAGATCAGGATCTTGCAACGCGGGTCGCACGCGCCGGAGGTCCACCACTTCTTCCCGTTGATCACCCACTCGTCACCCTGGCGCTCGGCGCGGGCGGCCATGTTGGTGGCGTCGGAAGACGCCACATCCGGTTCGGTCATGGCGAATGCCGAGCGGATCTCGCCGCGCAGCAGCGGCTCCAGCCAACGTTGCTTCTGCTCTTCGTTGGCATAGCGCACCAGCACTTCCATGTTGCCGGTGTCGGGCGCCGAGCAGTTGAAGGGCTCCGGCCCCAGCAGGGAGCGGCCCATGATTTCGGCGAGCGGCGCGTATTCCAGGTTGGTCAGGCCGGCGCCCAGTTCGGACTCCGGCAGGAACAGGTTCCACAGGCCTTCGGCCTTGGCCTTGGCCTTGAGCTCTTCCATGATGGCGGTGGGCTGCCAGCGATCACCTTCGCTGACCTGGCGCTCGAACACCGGCTCGGCGGGGTACACGTAAGCATCCATAAACGCGGTAACGCGTTCACGCAGTTCCTGAACCTTGGGCGAATAGGCAAAATCCATGAGCAGCTCCCTTCTTGGAGAGGTTGTTTAGGTCATGCAATCGATGCTAGAACAGCGTTGATAATTTACCTAGCCTATTCTCGGCGTGTATTAACATTCATCACCGATATATGATCGGCGCATGAAAACCTAACAAGAAGAGCGCAACGAAATGAATCTGAGCAAGGTCGACCTCAATCTTTTCATCGTGTTTGACGCGATCTACACCGAAGCCAACCTGACCCGCGCCGGGCAGATCGTCGGCATCACCCAGCCGGCGGTTTCCAACGCCCTGGCACGCCTGCGCGAGACCTTCAACGACCCGTTGTTCGTGCGCACCGCCCAGGGCATGGTGCCGACTCCGATGGCCCAGAACATCATTGGCCCGGTGCGCAACGCCTTGTCGTTGCTGCGGGTGTCGGTGCAGGAAAGCCGGATCTTCAACCCGTTGCAGGCGGCCAAGACCTACCGCATCAGCATGACCGACCTCACTGAAGCGGTGATCCTGCCGCCGCTGTTCCAGCGCCTGCGCCGCCTGGCGCCCACGGTGATCATCGAGAGCTTTTTGTCCAAACGTCGGGAAACCACCAAGGAACTGGCCGCCGGCCGCCTGGATTTTGCGGTGGACGCGCCGCTCAACACCGACCCGCAAGTGCGCCACGTCAAGCTGATGGAAGACCGCTACGTGTGTGCCATGCGCAAGGGCCACCCGATGGCGGGCAAGGAAAAATTCAGCCTCGATGACTACCTGGCGCTGACCCATATCCATATTTCCAGCCGGCGCAATGGCCTGGGCCACGTCGACCTGGCCCTGGGCAAGATGGGGATCCAGCGCAAGATCGCCCTGCGTTCGCAGCATTACCTGATGGCCTCCCAGGTCCTGCAGCAGACCGATATGGTGATGACCGTGCCCGAGCGCTTTGCACGGCGTAACGATCTGCACTCATTCAACCTGCCGGTCAATGATGTGCCGCCGGTGGAAACCCACCTGTACTGGCATGAAAGCACCGACCAGGACCCGGCCAACCGCTGGATGCGCGAGCAGATGATCGAGTTGTGCCAGCAGGTCACGGCGCGCGAGAAGAAGTTGGATAACGCGTAGGTGGTGATTTGCTTGACGTTTACGTCAAGCAGCCATTAGCGTAGCGCCAAGACCCTCCTTGAGCGCGACCATGAGCACGACCTACAGCATCTCCGACCTGGCCCGCGAGTTGGACATCACCACCCGGGCCATTCGCTTCTATGAAGAACAAGGCCTCTTGAGCCCTGAACGCCGAGGCCAGGAGCGTATCTATTCGCCCCGGGACAAAGTCAGCCTCAAGCTGATCCTGCGTGGCAAGCGCATCGGTTTTTCCCTGGCCGAATGCCGCGAACTGATCGAGCTCTACGACCCCAGCAGCGGCAATCAAAAGCAATTGCACAGCATGCTGGCGAAGATCAGCGAACGCCGTGAGCAGTTGGAACAACAGTTGCTGGACATCGAACAGATGAAGCTGGAACTGGACACCGCCGAAGAACGTTGCACCCAGGCCCTGGAACAGACGATCCAGAGCCAGGTCGGCCAACCCCAATAAAAAGGTAGATCCCATGTCTCTCCCCTCTCATGTGCGCCTGGTCGAAGTCGGCCCGCGCGACGGCCTGCAAAACGAAGCACAGCCGATCAGCGTGGCCGACAAGGTGCAACTGGTCGATGCCCTCAGTGCGGCAGGCCTGGGTTACATCGAAGTCGGCAGTTTTGTCTCGCCCAAGTGGGTCCCGCAAATGGCCGGCTCCGCCGAAGTGTTTGCACAGATCCAGCGCAAGCCCGGCGTGATCTACGGCGCGCTGGCGCCGAACCTGCGTGGGTTCGAGGACGCGCTGGCGGCCGGGGTCAAGGAAGTCGCGGTGTTTGCGGCGGCGTCCGAGGCGTTTTCCCAGCGCAATATCAACTGCTCCATCAGCGAGAGCCTGGAGCGCTTTGCGCCGATCATGGCGGCGGCGCAGCAGCATGGTGTGAGTGTGCGCGGCTATGTGTCCTGTGTGCTGGGTTGCCCTTACGAAGGCCGGGTTGCGCCGGAGCAAGTGGCCGCCGTGGCCCGTGAGCTGTATGCCATGGGCTGTTACGAGGTGTCGTTGGGCGACACCATCGGCACCGGCACCGCAGGGGCTACGCGGCGCATGTTCGAGGTGGTGGGCAAGGACGTGCCACGGGCAAAGCTCGCCGGGCATTTCCATGACACCTACGGCCAGGCCATCGCCAATGTCTATGCCAGCCTGCTGGAAGGTATACAGGTGTTCGACAGCTCTATCGCCGGCCTTGGCGGCTGCCCCTATGCCAAGGGCGCCAGCGGTAACGTGGCCACCGAGGACGTGCTGTACCTGCTCGATGGCCTGGGCATCGAGACCGGTATCGACATGGACCAGTTGATTGTGGCGGGCCAGCAGATCTGTACGGTCCTGGGCCGCCCTACCGGCTCACGCGTGGCCAGGGCCCGCAATGCCCATTGAGTAGCGCTTGTGTTACCTCGCGGCTACACATCGGGTAACACGGGAACATATCTTGTCGCATTTTCTGAAGTAAATTTCCCTCATAAAAATCAAGCCATTGATTTTAAAGGACTTTTAAAAGTTGGCACGGCTCCTGCTATCTCTATGGCATAACAAGAATAAAAAGCACCAAACCTAATAAAAATAAGACGTAACGACTCTGACATAACAAAAACAACACGGCAGAGACGCAGCTAACAGATTTTTTTGGAGAAGATGTGCTTCGCAGGGTACGGCGCAAGCCGCCACTCGCAACCGGGCAGAGAACAATAAAACTACCTCAAGGTAGCTACCCACTGGTTGGATCGCGTGCGAAGAAGCAGATCAGCGCTCAAAAAAATACGTTTGCTCTTGACCCCGGATGGGGGTCGCCAAAAACAGCGGTAAAGGGCCACGGTTGCCAAAAACAACAACAGACCGCCCCTCAATAATAAAAAAAGAGCACGTAACAACAAATTAAAGGGGAGCTTCGGCTCCCCTTTGTGCTGTCTGGATGAAAACAATACCGACTGACACGCCACCGTTAATGTGGGAGCCGGCTTGCCTGCGATAGCGGTGTGTCAGCGACTCAATTGTTGACTGATAAACCGCAATCGCAGGCAAGCCAGCTCCCACCCTTTAGATCGGGGCGATCAGGGTTTCAGCGTTCGCAGTTGCTCGATCGTGATCTCACGCATGCGAAACTTCTGGATCTTCCCCGTCACCGTCATCGGAAACTCTTCGACAAACCGGAAATGCTTCGGCGTCTTGAAGTGTGCAATGCGCCCCTTGCACCAGGTCTGCAGTTCCAGCTCGTTGGCCACCTGCCCCGGGTGGAATTTGATCCAGGCCACGATCTCTTCGCCGTAACGCTCGTCGGGAATGCCGATGATCTGCACATCCGCCACCGCCGGGTGGGTGAAGAAGAACTCCTCCAGCTCCCGTGGGTACACGTTTTCGCCACCGCGAATGATCATGTCTTTGTTACGCCCGGCGATGCACACGTAACCCTGCTCATCCATGGTCGCCAGGTCGCCGGTGTGCATCCAGCCGGCGTCGTCGATGGCTTCGCGGGTGCCCTCGGGGTTGTTCCAGTAGCCGAGCATCACGCTGTAGCCTCGGGTGCACAACTCGCCGATCTGCCCACGCGGCACGGTGTTGCCGGCTTCGTCGATGATCTTGCTTTCCAGCTGGGGCTGGGTGCGCCCAACCGTGGTCACGCGCCGCTCCAGGTCATCATCCGCACCGGTCTGCAACGACACCGGGCTGGTCTCGGTCATGCCGTAGGCAATCTGCACTTCGCTCATGTGCAGGTCGCTGATCACCCGGCGCATCACCTCGATCGGGCAGGTGGAACCGGCCATGATCCCGGTGCGCAGGGTCGACAGGTCGAACGTGCTGCGTTGCGGATGATCGAGCACCGCGATAAACATCGTCGGTACGCCGTACAGGCCGGTAGCGCGTTCTTCGGCCACGGCGGCCAGAGTCAGTAGCGGGTCGAAGCCGTCATTGGGATAGATCATGGTGGTGCCATGGGTGATGCAGCCCAGGTTACCCATGACCATGCCAAAGCAATGATAGAGCGGCACCGGGATCACCAGGCGATCCTGCGCGGTCAGGCCCAGGCTTTCGCCAACCATGTAGCCGTTGTTGAGAATGTTGTGGTGGCTGAGGGTGGCGCCCTTGGGGAAGCCCGTGGTACCGGAGGTGTACTGGATGTTGACGGCTTGATCGAAGTGCAGGCTGGCCTCGCGGTGGTGCAATTGTTCCGGGGGGGTACCCGTCCCCAGAGCCGACAATTGCGACCAGGGCAGGAACCCCGAGGGCGGTCGCGCCTCCAGGCTGATCACCCCGCGCAGTTGCGGCAACAGATCACAGTGCAACTGGCCGATGCCCTGCTCCGCCAGTTCCGGCACCAGCGCCTGCAGCATCCCGTGGTAGTCGGAGGACTTGAACGCGCCGGCACAGATCAACCACTGGCAACCCGACTGCTTGAGCACGTATTCCAGTTCACTGCTGCGGTAGGCCGGGTTGATGTTGACCAGGATCACCCCGAGCTTGGCGCTGGCCACCTGGCTGATGCACCACTCGGCGCAGTTCGGCGCCCAGATGCCCAAGCGATCCCCGGCCTGCAACCCCAGGGCCAGCAGCCCGCGTGCATGCAGGTCCACAGCTTCGGCCAGTTGCCGCCAGGTGTAGCGCAGTTGCTGATGGCGCACCACCAAGGCCTCGCCCTCCGGGTGCTGCGCCACGGTGCGGTCAAATGCCTGGCCGATGGTCATGGCCAATAGGGCCTTGTCCTGTGGGCCACGGCTGTAGCTCTGATTCGGTTGATCCATGACGACCCCTATTGTCTTTTTTGTAGGTGGACGGTGCGCCGGTCAGGCGCGAGCTTGACGTTAACGTAAGCTACGATTGACAGTCATGCAACGCAAGTTTACGTTAACGTAAAGGTGATCGCCCAATGGCGTCGCCAGCCCCACAACAATAATGTTTATAGGTGCCCTCCCATGAGTTACCCGACCCTGAACTTCGCCCTCGGTGAAACCATCGACATGCTGCGCGACCAGGTGCAGGCCTTCGTGGCCAAGGAGCTGGCGCCACGGGCAGCGCAGATTGATATCGACAACCTGTTCCCCGTGGATATGTGGCGCAAGTTCGGTGACATGGGCCTATTGGGCATCACCGTGCCGGAAGAATACGGCGGTGCCGGCCTGGGTTACCTGGCCCACGTGGTGGCCATGGAAGAAATCAGCCGTGGCTCGGCCTCGGTGGCGCTGTCCTACGGCGCGCACTCCAACCTGTGCGTCAACCAGATCAACCGCAACGGCAACCACGAGCAAAAACTCAAGTACTTGCCCAAGCTGATCAGCGGCGAGCACATTGGCGCCCTGGCCATGAGCGAGCCGAATGCCGGTTCCGATGTGGTGTCGATGAAGCTGCGCGCCGACAAGCGTGGCAGCGTGTACGTGCTCAACGGCAGCAAGACCTGGATCACCAACGGCCCCGATGCCCACACCTATGTGATCTACGCCAAGACCGACCTGGAAAAAGGCGCCCACGGCATTACCGCGTTTATCGTCGAACGCGACGCCAAAGGGTTCAGCCGCAGCAACAAGTTCGACAAGCTGGGCATGCGCGGCTCCAACACCTGCGAGCTGTTTTTCGATGACGTCGAAGTGCCCGAAGAAAACATCCTCGGCGCGCTCAATGGCGGGGTCAAAGTGCTGATGAGCGGCCTGGACTACGAACGCGTGGTGCTCTCCGGTGGCCCTACCGGGATCATGCAGGCCTGCATGGACCTGATCGTGCCGTACATCCACGACCGCAAGCAGTTCGGCCAGAGCATCGGTGAGTTCCAGTTGATCCAGGGCAAGGTCGCCGACATGTACACCCAGCTCAACGCCAGCCGCGCCTACCTCTATGCCGTGGCACAGGCCTGCGAGCGTGGCGAAACCACGCGCAAGGACGCCGCCGGGGTGATCCTGTACAGCGCCGAACGCGCAACGCAGATGGCTCTTGATGCAATCCAGATTCTCGGCGGCAATGGCTACATCAATGAATTCCCCGCAGGCCGCCTGCTGCGCGATGCCAAGCTGTATGAAATCGGCGCGGGCACCAGTGAGATCCGGCGCATGCTGATTGGTCGCGAACTGTTCAACGAAACCCGCTGAGGGAGTGCACCATGGCCACCCTGCACACCCAACTCAACCCGCGTTCGGCAGAATTCGCCGCCAACAGCGCGGCGATGCTCAAACAGGTCGATGCCTTGCACACCCTGCTCGCCCAGGTCCAGCAAGGCGGCGGCAGCAAGGCCCAGGAGCGTCATACCTCCCGTGGCAAGCTGCTGCCGCGCGAGCGCATCAACCGCCTGCTCGACCCGGGCTCGGCGTTCCTTGAGCTCAGCCAACTGGCGGCGTATCAGGTCTACGGTGAAGACGTACCGGCTGCTGGCGTGATCGCCGGGATCGGCCGCGTTGAAGGCGTGGAATGCATGATCGTCGCCAACGATGCTACGGTAAAAGGCGGCTCCTACTACCCGCTGACCGTAAAAAAACACCTGCGCGCACAGACCATCGCCGAACAGAACCGCCTGCCGTGCATCTACCTGGTGGATTCCGGCGGCGCCAACCTGCCGCGCCAGGATGAGGTGTTTCCCGACCGCGAGCACTTTGGGCGGATCTTCTTCAACCAGGCCAACATGAGCGCGCAAGGCATCCCGCAGATCGCCGTGGTCATGGGTTCCTGCACCGCTGGCGGCGCCTATGTGCCGGCGATGGCCGATGAAGCGATCATGGTGCGCCAGCAGGCGACTATCTTCCTCGCCGGCCCGCCACTGGTGAAGGCCGCCACCGGCGAAGTGGTCAGCGCCGAAGACCTTGGCGGGGCCGACGTGCACTGCAAGATCTCCGGGGTGGCCGACCACTACGCCGACAGCGACGAACACGCCCTGGCCCTGGCCCGGCGCAGCGTTGCCAACCTCAACTGGCGCAAGCAGGGGCAGTTGCAACAGAGCACGCCGGTCGCGCCGCTGTACGCCAGCGACGAGTTGTACGGGGTGATCCCGGCCGACGCCAAGCAACCTTTTGATGTGCGCGAAGTGATTGCGCGACTGGTGGACGGCTCGGTCTTCGATGAGTTCAAGGCGCTGTTCGGCACCACGCTGGTCTGCGGCTTTGCCCATTTGCATGGCTACCCCATCGCGATCCTCGCCAACAACGGGATCCTCTTCGCCGAAGCTGCGCAAAAAGGCGCGCACTTTATCGAACTGGCCTGCCAGCGCGGGATTCCCCTGCTGTTCTTGCAGAACATCACCGGCTTTATGGTCGGGCAGAAGTACGAAGCCGGTGGCATCGCCAAGCACGGGGCCAAGCTGGTCACGGCGGTGGCCTGCGCCAAGGTGCCGAAATTCACGGTGATCATCGGCGGCAGCTTTGGTGCCGGTAACTACGGGATGTGCGGACGCGCCTATGACCCGCGCTTTTTGTGGATGTGGCCCAACGCCCGCATTGGCGTGATGGGCGCCGAACAGGCCGCCGGCGTGCTGGTGCAGGTCAAGCGCGAGCAGGCCGAACGCGGTGGCCAGGCGTTCAGCGCCGAGGACGAAGCGCAGATCAAGCAGCCGATCCTCGACCAGTACGAAACTCAAGGCCACCCCTACTACTCCAGCGCCCGCCTGTGGGATGACGGCGTCATCGACCCCTTGCAGACCCGTGACGTGCTGGCCCTGGCCTTGTCCGCCGCGCTGAATGCCCCCATCGAGCCGAGCCGCTTCGGCGTGTTCCGCATGTAATTGGAGCTGCACCCATGAGCGATTTCAACACCGTTGAACTGGTCAACGACCCCCGTGGCTTTGCCACGCTGTGGTTGAGCCGGGAACAGAAGAACAACGCGTTCAACGCCGAAATGATCCGTGAGCTGATCATTGCCCTGGACCAGGTGCAGGCCGATGCCTCCCTGCGCTTTTTACTGGTACGCGGGCGCGGCAAGCATTTCAGCGCCGGCGCGGACCTGGCCTGGATGCAGCAGTCGGCCGAGCTGGACTACCACACCAACCTCGACGACGCCCGCGAGCTGGCGGAGTTGATGTACAACCTGGCCAAACTGAAGATCCCGACACTGGCGGTGGTCCAGGGCGCGGCCTATGGCGGCGCGCTGGGCCTGATCAGTTGCTGCGACATGGCCATTGGCGCCGATGATGCGCAGTTCTGCCTGTCAGAAGTACGCATCGGCCTCGCACCGGCGGTCATCAGCCCGTTTGTGGTGCAGGCGATTGGCGAGCGTGCGGCACGCCGCTATGCCTTGACCGCAGAACGCTTCGACGGCCAACAGGCGCAAGCCATCGGGCTGTTGGCGCAAAGCTACCCGCTTGAGGCGCTGAATCAGCAAGTCGAACTATGGATCGCCAACCTGTTGCTCAACAGCCCGGCCGCCATGCGCGCCAGCAAGGATCTACTGCGCGAAGTGGGTAACGGCGCACTCACCCCGGCGTTGCGCCGTTACTGCGAAAATGCCATCTCACGCATCCGCGTCAGCGCCGAAGGCCAGGAAGGCCTGCGCGCGTTTTTGCACAAGCGTGCGCCCAGTTGGCAGTCCCAGGAGCCGCGCTCATGAGTGCACCGTTGATTACCTGCGTACTGGTGGCCAACCGTGGCGAAATCGCCTGCCGGGTCATGCGCACGGCCAAGGCGTTGGGCATGACCACCGTTGCCGTACACAGCGCTACGGACCGCGATGCGCGCCACAGCCGCGAAGCCGATATCCGGGTGGACCTGGGCGGCAGCAAGGCCGCCGACAGTTACCTGCAGATCGACAAACTGATCGCCGCGGCCAAGGCCAGCGGCGCCCAGGCGATTCATCCCGGCTATGGCTTTCTTTCCGAAAACCCGGGATTTGCGCGGGCGATTGAAGAGGCTGGGCTGATTTTCCTCGGCCCACCTGCCTCGGCCATTGATGCCATGGGCAGCAAGTCGGCGGCTAAGGCATTGATGGAAACCGCCGGCGTGCCGCTGGTACCGGGTTACCACGGGGCCGGCCAGGACCTGGAAACCTTCCGCCAGGCCGCCGCGCGCATTGGCTACCCGGTGCTGCTCAAGGCCACGGCCGGCGGCGGCGGCAAGGGCATGAAAGTGGTCGAGGACGAAAGCCAACTGGCCGAAGCCCTGGCCTCGGCCCAGCGCGAGGCGCTGTCGTCGTTTGGCAACGCGCAGATGCTGGTGGAGAAATACCTGATCAAGCCGCGCCACGTAGAGATCCAGGTATTCGCCGACCAGCACGGCCATTGCCTGTACCTCAATGAACGCGACTGCTCGATCCAGCGTCGCCATCAAAAGGTTGTCGAAGAAGCACCGGCCCCCGGCCTCAGCCCTGCCCTGCGCCAGGCCATGGGCGAGGCAGCGGTGCGTGCCGCCCAGGCGATTGGCTATGTGGGCGCCGGCACCGTGGAGTTTCTGCTGGATGCGCGCGGTGAATTCTTCTTCATGGAGATGAACACCCGCTTGCAGGTGGAACACCCCGTGACCGAGGCCATCACCGGCCTGGACCTGGTGGCCTGGCAGATTCGCGTGGCGCAAGGCGAGCCGCTGCCAATCACCCAGGAGCAGGTGCCGTTGCGCGGCCATGCCATTGAAGTGCGGCTGTATGCCGAAGACCCGGCCAATGACTTTTTGCCGGCCACCGGGCATCTGGCGCTGTACCGTGAATCGGCGCCAGGCCCGGGACGCCGGGTGGACAGTGGCGTCGAGCAGGGCGACGACGTCTCGCCCTTTTACGACCCGATGCTTGGAAAACTGATTGCCTGGGGCGAGGACCGCGAACAGGCGCGCCTGCGTCTGTTGAGCATGCTCGACGAGTTTGCGGTCGGCGGCTTGAAGACCAACCTGGGCTTTTTGCGGCGCATCATCGGCCACCCGGCATTCGCTGCGGCGCAGTTGGATACCGGCTTCATCCCGCGCTATCAGGAGCAATTGCTGCCGGGCGCCAGCGCCTTGAGCGATGAGTTCTGGCACGCGGCTGGGCACGCGTTTATGCAAAGCCAACTGCCTCGACTGCGGGACGACGACCCCGCCTCGCCGTGGGCTGCGACGCAGGGCTTTCGTGCGGGCCTGCCCGCCGAGACTTCACTGCACCTGAGCTGCGACGGCCAGGACCGCTTGGTAACGCTGCAAACGCACGCTGTGCCGCAACTGCGCGACGAACACTTGGTGATCGCGGATGCCGGAATCCGCCGCTCGCACCTGGCCGTGCGCCATGGGCAGACGCTGTTCCTGCGCTGGCAGGGTGAGATGCGCGGCGTGACGCTGTTTGATCCGATCGCCGCCGTCGATGCCGGACAGGCCCATCAGGGCGGCCTCACTGCGCCGATGAACGGCAGCATCGTGCGGGTGCTGGTGGAAGTCGGGCAGACGGTCGAGGCTGGCACACAACTGGTGGTGCTCGAGGCCATGAAGATGGAGCACAGCATCCGCGCGCCCCATGGGGGGGTGGTCAAGGCGCTGTATTGCCAGGAAGGCGAAATGGTCGGCGAAGGCAGCGCCTTGGTGGAGCTGGAGGCCCTGGCCTAGAACTTCACCGTGGCCTGTACCACGACGCCGATGATCTGACAGTCATCGGTGAGCAGGGCCTTGGGGTAGGTCGGGTTGAGCGGCATCAGGTAACGCTGGCCGCTTTCCTCGATCAACTTGCGAAAGGTCGCCTGGCTGCTGCCGGCCCATTGGGCTACCACCAATTTGCCGGGCTCGGCGGCGAGAGCCGGGTCCACCAGGATCATCATCCCTTCGGCGATGCTCGGCCCGCTCGGTGCCGTCATCGCATCACCGCTCACCTGCAGCCAGAACGCCTCGCCATCGGCGTCGTAGTCGCTCGCCTCAAAACGCGCAGGGCCGTAGGCCGGCCGCGATTCATGGACCCGGCCGGGCTGCTTCCAGTCCCTCACGGGGTAGCGAAAATACGGGTTGTATTGAACGGCCGGCGCGGCTTCGTCGGCCGGGGCCTCGCCCTTCTCGCGGATTACCAGTGCCGCTTCCAGGTAACCCAGGCCCAGCTCCTCGAGCACCCGGTTCATGTCGTCGAGGCTCGGTACCCGGCGCTTGCCCAGCCAATGCCCAACGCCACCCTGGGACATGCCCAGGCGCGCGGCCAGTTGGTTTTGCGTGACCTTGCGGGCCTTCATGTTGGCTTTGACCAACGCTATCCATTTATCCATGGGGCATGACAATACCGGGTGTATTCGCGGCGACAATAAACAGTTTGTAGTAATCAATCAAATGACATAAATACAGATCGTATTATTATCAGCTCCACCTGTTCACCTTCCCACCCAGAGCACCGACCACATGACCACAACCCCGGATCACCTGCCTGGTACACCTGATTACGATGAAATTAAGTGCTTGCAGGGCAGCGACGCAGCCCGGCGCGCCTTGGACTACTACTTCAAAGAAGACGCCGAGCCCACATCGGACGATGTGGCCTGGTTCGAGGCCAGCCCCACTGTCAGCCATGAAGAAGCCCTGGTCCACGCTTCGGACCTGCTACGCAGCGCCGCCGCCATCGCGTATGAGCTGGCGAACAACAAGCTGGGGGGCACCCGGGACCTGGCGTTTTCGGTGGTGTATCTGATTGATATGGCCAAGGCCATGCTGGAGCGTCCACTGCAACTGGTCGGCGGGAAAACCCCTTGACCCGGTAGGCGTGCAGGAACAGAAGGAAAAATATTTCTATCTGGCAGATAAAAACATTTGACTTGCAAATGATAATGATTATTATTGCATGCAGCTGGTCGCGAGATCAGTCGATAGACCAAGGGACCTTAGGTCGGACTCTTGGAATATCTCCTCATCAGGCTAATCACGGTTTTTGACCCGGCTCTTTGGCCGGGTCTTTTTTTTGCCAGTTATTCTGGCGTGGCTTCAGGCTAATGAAGACTGTGTGTTGCTTGATGGCGCGCATGGTAGCAAAAGACCATCGCCGAAAGAAAGCCGATAAAGCGCTCTAGCCCGGATCTTTCCAAATTAGCACTTGAGAATCAATCTCATAGACTCTAAGCTGCTGCAGCGTCAAGGATGACGCCCCCTTCTTTTTCGCATTAATTTGCGTCCAGATTTTACCCCGCGCCTGTGTAAACTGCCCGCCACACCATTTAAATTCAGGCAAGCAGACTATGACCGTGGCCTTGACCTCCATCAAAATCAGCAGCGACTTCGACAGCGGCAATATCCAGGTGCTCGACACCAGCGATGCCCATCAGTTGCTGCTGGCAATCAAGCCGGATACCCGCAGCCAGCACTTCCAATGGTTCCACTTCAAGGCCGAAGGGATGCACATTGGTCATACCCATACCTTCCGCCTGAGCAACGCTGGCCAGTCTTCCTACAAACATGCCTGGAGCGGCTACAACGCCGTGGCGTCCTATGACCATATCAACTGGTTCCGGGTGCCGACGCGCTTTGATGGCGAAACCTTGCACATCGAATTGCAAACCGAGCAAAAATACGCCTGGCTCGCCTACTTCGAGCCCTACAGCCGCGCGCGCCACGCCTGGTTGATCGACCAGGCGCTGAACCGCGCCGGAACGCAACTGCTGGCCACCGGCAAGAGTGTCGAAGGCCGTGATATCTCCCTGCTCCGCCGTGGCAAGGGGGACGCGGGGCAGCGCAAAGTGTGGATCATTGCCCAGCAGCACCCAGGCGAGCACATGGCCGAGTGGTTTATGGAAGGCATCATCGAACGCCTGCAACAGGACGGTGATGATGAGCTGAAAAAACTCCTGGCCGCCGCCGACCTGTACCTGGTGCCGAACATGAACCCGGATGGCGCGTTCCATGGCCATCTGCGCACCAACGCCATGGGCCAGGACCTCAACCGCGCCTGGCAGAGCGCAAGCCAGGAACTGAGCCCGGAAGTGCTGTTCGTCCAGCAGCAGATGGAGAAGTACGGCGTAGACCTGTTCCTGGATATCCATGGCGACGAGGAAATCCCCTACGTGTTCGCCGCAGCGTGCGAAGGCAACCCCGGCTACACCCCGCGTATCGAAGGCCTGGAAAAACACTTTCGCAGCCACTTGAGCGAGCTGACCCGCGACTTCCAGACCACCCATGGCTACACCCGCGACCTGCCTGGCCAGGCCAATATGACCCTGGCGTGCAACAGCGTGGGCGAGAAATTCGACTGCCTGTCCCTGACCCTGGAAATGCCCTTCAAGGACAACGACGATGCGCCCGATCCGCGTACCGGCTGGTCTGGCAAACGCTCCCGGCAACTGGGCAAGGACGTGTTGAGCACCGTGGCGGACATGGTCAACGTACTGCGCTGACCCTGCCCCAATAAGTTAACCCTAAGCCTCGGACTGCGCCGCCACCCGCAGGCAGTCCTGCGGTCCGAGCACCCGGCCATCCGCCGCATGCACCTGCAAAGCCTGCAGCGGCTGACCGTGCTCACGGTCCAACAGCACCGAATGGGCCTCGCCTTCGGCGTAGAAAAACCCCTCGCCCCATTGCCGCAACCCAATGATCACCGCAAACAGCCCCCTGCCCTTTTCCGTCAACACGTACTCCTGATAAGCGCTGCCATCCGAGGCCGGGACAATCTCGAAAATTCCGTGACCGACCAGGCTGCGCAAGCGCGTGGCCAGTATGTTCTTGGCCATGCCCAGGCTGCGCTGGAACTCGCCAAAGCGGCGGATGCCATCGAATGCATCGCGAATGATCAGCAGCGCCCAACCATCGCCAATCGCCTCCAGTGAGCGCGCCACCGGGCATTCGGCAGTTTCAAAGCGGGTGAGTCTGACCATGGGTAACGCCTGCCTGACAAAAAATGTAGTTGCAATATAAAACCGCAATACCTACCGTACAACCAGTTTCATTTAGCAACCACATTGAGAATTGAGCATGCCCCCATCATCGTTAAGCGCCGCCGTGGTGCTGCTGTTTGCCATTGCCTGTGGCCTGTCGGTGGCGAATGTCTATTACGCCCAACCCCTGCTCGATGCCATGGCCATGACGTTCGCCATGGACCCCGCCACCGTCGGCATCGTGATCAGCCTGACCCAGGTTGGCTATGGCGTTGGCCTGTTACTGCTGGTGCCGCTGGGCGATCTGCTCAATCGCCGGCATTTGATCGTCGGGCAGTTACTGCTGTCCACCGGTGCGGTGTTGCTGGTCGGCCTCTCCAACAGCCTCGTCGGGTTTCTGGCCGGCCTGCTGCTGACGGGCCTGCTCGCCGTGGTGGCCCAGGTGTTGGTGGCCTACGCCGCCAACCTGGCGCGGCCCGAGCAACGGGGGCATGTGGTGGGCCTGGTGACCAGTGGCATCGTGGTTGGCCTGCTGCTGGCGCGCACGGTGTCCGGGATCATGGCGGACCTGGCCGGCTGGCGTTCGGTGTATCTGCTGTCGGCGGGCTTGACCCTGTTGATGGCACTGCTGCTCTGGCGTGTCTTGCCCACCACCGAGCAGCCTCGGGCGTCAGGCTCCTATCGCCAGTTGCTGGTTTCAGTGTTCAGCCTGTTGCGTGAGGAAAAAGTACTACGCGACCGCGCAGTGCTGGCGTTTCTGATTTTTGCCGCGGGTACCGTGCTCTGGACCCCGCTGGTGCTGCCCTTGAGCGCCCCACCCCTGTCGTTGTCCCACACCCAGATCGGCCTGTTCGGCCTCGCCGGTGCCGCCGGCGCATTGGGCGCGGCCCATGCCGGGCGCCTGGCAGACCGCGGCCTCGCCCAGTGGACCAGCGGCGCGGCCCTGGTGCTGATGCTGCTGTCATGGCTGGCCATCGCCTTGACCCAGTCTTCGTTGTGGGCGCTGCTGCTTGGGGTGATTACCTTCGACCTCGGCCTGCAAGCCGTGCATGTCACCAGCCAAAGCCTGATCTACAGCGTACGCCCCGAAGCCCAAAGCCGCCTGGCAGCCGGCTACATGCTGTTCTACTCGGCGGGCAGCGCCCTGGGCTCGCTCGGCGCGACCCTGATGTACGCCTGGGCCGGCTGGCTCGGCGTGTGTGCCTTGGGCGCCGCCATCAACCTGCTGGCGCTGGTGTACTGGCGGGCGACCCTGGGGCCTCAGTCCTTGCCGAGCATGCTTTGCAGCACGCCATCCCGGCGAACCCAACCATGGAACAACGCCGCCGCCAAATGCAGCAGCACCGTGAGGAACAGCAAATAAGCGAGATACCCATGGGCCTTGCGCAGCACCGCGAACAACTGCGCGTTGGCCGGCACCCACGAAGGCAACTGCAGCGCGCTGGACAGCATTACCGGGTCACCCGCCGCCGAAATCATCGCCCAGCCCAGTAGCGGCAGCACCAGCATCAAGCCGTACAGCAGCAGATGCGACGCCTTGGCCGCCAACACCTGCCACGCCGGTAAATCGGCAGGCAACGCTGGCTGACGGGTAGAAAAACGCACCGCCAGGCGCACGATCACCAACAGCAGAATCGCAATGCCCAACGGCTTGTGCAGGTGCAACAACCATTCATGGCGCTGGGACACCGAAGCCACCATGCCAGCACCGATAAACAGCATGGCGATGACCATCAGCGCCATCAGCCAGTGCAGCAGGCGCGCCAGCGGGGCGAAAAACCGCGGTTGGGCATTCATGGCCGGGACTCCTGAGGGGGGTTGGGCAACTGGCTGACTTCACCGGTACGGCGCAGGTATGAACTGGCATAGGCAGCGGAACGTGCCGCCAGCAGCGGGTCATTGGACGCTTCGATACCGCTGGGCAGGATCAGCGGGTCAAAGTTGATATCGCGGCAATCGCCGTCCAGCTGTGGCTGGCTGCGTTCGAACACCAGGGTGCCGGCGTTCAGCACCGTGTGCGCGCCGGCCCAGGCCTTGCTGGCGTCATCCACCGGGTCCGCGGGGTTGGCCAGGGTGATCTGCAATTGCCAGCGCAAGGGTCCGGCCGCCAACCGCTGCTCCAGGTCGGCCTGGAGAAAATCCGCCCCTCCTGGCGCAACGGCGCCACTGGCGTCCTGGCTCATCGGCACCACGCCCCAGCGCACGGCCTGGCGCTGCCCGTTGGCGCTGACCAGGTAAAACGCATTGATGCCGTTGTAAGTTTCACTGGCATAGCTGGCCGAAGGCCTGGCGGTCTTGACCCAGGCCAGGAACGGCGCGGTCTCGGGATGACTGGCAAAAAACGCCGGCAGACTGGCCGGGTTGGGCTTGCCGGTCGCAGGGTCCGCAGCCCCCGCCTTGAGCATCTGGTAGAAGGCCTCGGGGGTGCCCACCGGGAACACCGGCATGCTATTCATCCCGCTGCGCCATTGCTGGCCGTTGGCCTGGTTGAACTGCACCGCCAGGCTGCGGATCGGCACGCTGCTGTCCGGGGCATAGGGGTTGCCGCTGGGTAGGGCGAAACGCCCGATCACCGGGGTGCGCGCTTCACTGAATACCTGCGCGCTGGAATAGGCACGCGCCGCAGGGCTGCTCTCGAAATAACCCGCCACGCATACGCCCTTGGCATGGTTGCGCCGGTAGCCAGGGTGCAGGCCGTTGTTGGTTTCCAGGGCATTGACCAGGGTCTTGGGGCGCAACCGCTGTGGGTCGAGGGTACCGTTGACGTAGGCAAAGGCCCCGGCAACGACGCCGACGACCACGCCGATAGCGGCCAGGCGCAGCACCAGGCTGGCGCGCCCCAACGGCGTGCGGGGTGGCGATGGATGATCTGGCATGAAGTGCTCCGAGGCCAACGGCCACAGGTGGAAGGTGCAATGAGACGCCGCTCACGCAGGCTTATTCCACCAAGGCCGTAGGCTTTTTCGCAGCGGGTGATTCAGGAGTCCCAGATCGCGCCATAGGCCGGGATCCCCCGCGCCTCCATTTGCGCCACCACCCGGCGCGTCAACGCCTGGTTGGCGATACAGATCACCGCTTCGGCACCAAAATCCTGCACCGCCGCGTACGCCAACTGCACCAGGTCTGGCTTGCCGCGCACGTCGGTGTCCCAAATCACTGCGTGCGGTTGCGCCCGCAGGATCTCGGCGACCAGCTCTTCACCATAGGTCTTTGCCGGGCTGCGGGTGGACCACACCAACTGGATCGGCACCTGCCCGGCCAGCAAGTGCGGCATCACCGGGCCAATCCCGCTGCCGGTGGCGATATACACCACCGACTTGAACAACGTCTCGATATTCGCCACGCCTGCCGTGGTAATGCCCTTGACCCAGACATGGGCTGGCATGTGCTCGATAAAACGCCCCGTCCAGTCCCCGGCCCTGGAAATAATCAGGCGAAAGCCCGGCTGGCCCGGGGTCGGGATATTGGCAAACGAATGCCACTCCAGCAGGGGCTGCAGGCTGATCGCCGTCGACGAGCCGGCAAAGGGCGTGGTGTGGCGCAATGTGGTGATCACCGCATGAGCGCAAGGCCGCTGATGACTGACTGCCACTTTGCGCAAGCGCAACCAAGGCAGGGCAATGCTCAAGGTCAGCACCAACAGCATCCCGAATGCAACCGGATGAGCCTCGGCCAGCAGTGCCTGCACCCAGAACAACAGCAAGGCCGCCCACCCCGCAAAGCGGTGCACGCGCTCAAAGCCATTGTGAAAACGCCTGCGAATCCCCGGCTGCGCCATGACCACCATCAACAGCAACACTCCCAACAGCGCCGCACTGACCAACAACCACGGCGCAGAAACACTCTGCGGCTGTTGCAGGTAACGCCAGCCCTGGCTGGCGACCAACAGCGCGAACCACAGCGTCGCCGCCAGCGCACCGCCGCTGTGCAGCCCGCCCAGGTGATAGACCTTGGCAGCATGGCGACGCAGGTACAGCGGCCAGCTCAGCGGGATGCGCGTGGCCAGCCAAAACAGCCCGTTGATCACGTACTGCTGGCGCACCAGGATCGCCAGGGACAGGTTGATCATCACCAGCATCGACACTTGCTGCGCGTCGATCACGGGCAGCTTCAAGCCAGACAGTGCAAACCACCCGTTGCCCAGCAGCACCAACGCCACCAGCCGGTTGTAATGGGAAAATATCGGCAAGCCACGCCACCGCCGCCACCCGCCAGGCAGGGCGGGCACTACCGTCGCCATCCACCGCTCAATCATGCTCGGCCCCCTGCTTTGAGGGCGAGTTGGCGACCCTCCTCGCTGTCACAGGCCCATTGCCGCAGCAGGGTCTTGTCGATCTTGCCGCGTGCCGTCAGGGGCAAGTGCTCCAAGGCAAAAATCACCGCCGGCACACAGTAGTAGGCCAGCCGCTGCGCGCAGAACTGCCTGGCTGCCGCAATGTCCGCCGTGGCCGGTGTGACGAATGCCACCAGGTGCTGACTGTCGAACTTCAACGCCACCGCCCGGCTACAGGAGCCACTGGCCTCCAGCGTGCTGGCCAGCGCGTCCAACTCCACGCGAAAACCGCGCACCTTGACCTGATCGTCGACCCGCCCCAGATGCTCTAGGGCCCCATCGTGCGTCCAGCGCCCCAGGTCGCGGGTACGGAACATCATCCGCCCCGCCCCCAGGAACGGATCAGGCCGATAACGCTGCGCAGTCAACAACGGGTCATGCAGATAGCCCGCCGTCACCCCGTCGCCCCCGGCCCACATCTCGCCCACTTCCCCCGGCGTGCAGGCCTGGCCGTGTTCATCCAGCACATACACGGTGTTGTTGGGCGTCGGTTGGCCGATGGTCAACGGCGCCCCCGGTACGTGCCGGTGCAAGGTGTTGACGATGGTGGTTTCCGTGGGTCCGCAACCGTTATAGAACGTGCAATGGGCCGCCCAGCGATCCGCCAGGGCCTGCGGGCATGGCTCGCCCGCCACTGCGACCACCTCAAGCGTGGCGCACTGTCGCGGATCCAGGGTGGCGAGAATCGACGGGGTGGCGATCAGCACTTGGCAATGGCGGGCCGTTTCGCCGATATCTTGCTGACGGATATACAACGTCGCCCCGTGGGCCAGGCAGCCGAGAATTTCCCAGGCGGCCATGTCAAACGCGATATTGAGGATTTGCCCAACCCTCATGCCCGGCTTGATGCCCAGGTTGCCCGGTGCCGTCAGCAGGATGTTGCACACATTGCGGTGCGTCACCCGCACCCCATTGGGCCGCCCTGTGGTGCCGGAGGTGAACAGCACAAAACACAGGCTGGCGGGGTCTGGCGCGGCGACGTTCAGCTCGCAGGCCTGCGCCACCCACGGCTGTTGCGCCAGGAACTCGTCCAGGCACACGCACAAATGCCCCGCTGCCAGCGGCAATTGGTCCTTGAACCCCGACAAGGTCAGCACCACTGCACTCGACAGCGCCTCAAGGATCATCGCCAACTGCGCCGGCGGAGTGATCCTGGCATCCTGCGGCACATAGGCCGCGCCGATCTTCAACACCGCGAGCATCCCCACCAGCATGGGGATCGACCGCTCGACAAACAGCGCCACCGTATCGCCCGCCATCACCCCCTGCGCGAGCAGGTGCCGGGCCAGCCGATCGGCCTGGCGGTTCAACTGCTCATAGCTGATGCTCTGGCCCGAGCAGAGCGCGGCGATCCCATGGGGGGTTGCCGCAGCGTGCGCCTCGAATGCCTGGTGGATACACGCGTACGGCAGCGCCCGCGCCGGCCCGCAGCCCCAGGTTTGAAGGGTATGACGTTGGATGATGGGCAAATGGCCCAGTGCCTTGGTGCAAGCAAAACCGCTATCCGCTGCTGTCGTCGATATCATGGGTCAACTCCTCAACTGGCCCCTGCCTCACACTGTTCGGGCAGGCAGGGGGCTGGACTGAGGACGATTCACGACATTACAGGGCTACGGGAGCTTACAAACGATAGAGACCAAGGCTATCTACAGCGCTTATTTTTCCCACAGATGGAATAACCTTTGCCCCTAGGCGTCTTCCTCAACACCGCCCACGACACGCAGGCCCTCCATGCACGAGCTCGACGACCAGTTGCGTGAACTCCTCCCCAGGCTGCGGCGCTTTGCCCTGTCCCTGACGCGCAACCCCAGCAGCGCCGACGACCTGGTGCAGGCCAGCCTGGAGCGCGCCATCGTCAGCTGGCGCCACAAGCGCGTCGACGGGGATTTGCGCGCCTGGCTGTTTTCGATCCTCTACCGGCAGTTCCTCGACGCGCACCGGCGTTCGCGGCGCTATGCGCGGATGCTGGAGTTCTTTACCGGCCGCGATGACGCGCAACCGTCAGTCGAACGCACGGTGATCGCGCAATCGACCCTGCAGGCCTTCGACCAGTTGAGCAGCGAGCAACGCGCCCTGCTGCTATGGGTCTCGGTGGAAGGCTTGAGCTACAAGGAAGTCGCCCATATCCTCGACGTGCCCATTGGCACCGTGATGTCACGCCTGTCCCGCGCCCGCCAGGCCTTGCGCCAGCTCAGCGACGGCGATATCACCCGCCCTACCCTGCGGATACTCAAATGATCAGCCTGCCCCCCAATGAACGCGACCTGCACGCGTACGTCGATCACCAACTCAGCGAGCCGGATCGCCGCCAATTGCAGATCTGGCTCGCCGCCCACCCCGAGGTCGCGGCCCAGGTCCACGCCTGGCAACAGGATGCCCAGCACCTGCGCGCGGCCATCGGTGCGCCGCCAGCGGTCAACCCCGAGCTGGATCCGGCGCTGCTTCGCCAGCGCCTCAAGCGCCAGTCGCGCCGCCACCTGGCCACTGCCGCCATGTTGCTGGTCGCCATCGGTCTGGGCGGCCTGGGTGGCTGGCAAGCGCGGCAGGCCACCCTGCTCGCCAGCAGCCTGCCGATGACCGACGCCATGCAGGCCTATCGCCTGTTTGCCCAGAACCCGATCATGCCCGCCGACTACCAGGTGCAGGGCAATGGCGATATGCAAGCCTGGCTCGACCGCTACTTCGCCCAGGCCCATCGCCTGCCAGACCTCAGCCAGGCCGGCTTCAGCCCAGTCAGCGCGCGCCTGCTCAGCACCGACCAGGGCGCGGCGGCGATGGTGCTCTACGAGAACCCACAAGGCCGGCGCATCAGTTTCTACATTCGCCCGCCGGGCCCGCAGAACACCCTGCTGCCAAGGGGCAGCCGCAGCGCCGAGGGGCTCCAGGCCGAGTACTGGTCCAGCCCCGGCTACAACTATGCGATGGTCAGCCAAGAGGACGAGCCGACCACCCCATTGCTCAAGCAGACCACTCGGTTCTAGGACGCCACCGCCATGCCTTTTCGAGAGAGCCGCCCGCGTCGCCTGCCCTTGCTCAGACGCCTGTTCGGCAAAACAACCGCCAGTGACAGCGCGCCAGCCATTCAGCGGTTCTTCGCGGACAAGGCCCGGCAACAGGGCTACACCCTCAGCCCCAGCCAATTACAGGTGATCGACGCCATGGCCCGGCAGACCTCGTACCTGCTGGACCGGCGCCCGACCCGCAGCCTGTACCTGCACGGCGCCGTCGGCCGGGGCAAAAGCTGGCTGCTGGACGGGTTTTTCCAGGCCCTGCCATTGCCTGACAAGCAGCGGGTGCATTTCCACGACTTTTTCGCCCGCCTGCACCGTGGCATGTTTGCCCACCGCCAACAGGCCGATGCCCTGGGCGTCACCCTGGACCAGTTGCTCGACGGCTGCCGGGTGCTGTGTTTCGACGAATTCCATGTGCATGACATTGGCGATGCGATGTTGATCACTCGTCTGTTCAAGGCCCTGTTCCAACGGGGCATCCTGGTACTGGTCACCTCCAATTACCCGCCCCAGGGCTTGCTGCCCAACCCGCTGTATCACCAGCGTTTCAAACCGGTGATCGACTTGATCGGCGCGCACATGGACGTCATGCAAGTCAGCGCGCCCCAGGACTACCGGGGCCTGGCGCAGAACCACCAGCAGCAGCGTTTCACCCACGGCCAATACGTGTGGCCCGGCACCCCGGCCCAGCGCCGCGAACTGGCGCTGCCCGCCACCGCTGGCCCGCCCCTGGCGCTGGCGGTCGGCTCGCGGCAACTGCAAGTGCGCTGGCACCAGGCGCGCAGCCTGGCCTTGACCTTCAACGACCTGTGCGAACAGCCCACCGCCGTGATGGACTACCTGTTGCTGTGCGAGGATTTCGACCACTGGATCATCGACGACCTGCCGCTGCTCGGCGATTGCCCGATTGCCGTGCAACAGCGCTTTATCAACCTGATCGACGTGCTGTACGACCAGGACAAGCACCTGACCCTGCTGGGCCAACAGCCACTGGACGACGCCCTGCAAGGCCAGGCAATTGACCTGGCGCGTACCCGCAGCCGCCTGGGGCAGTTGCAACAAGTCAGCCCGCTGGCGCTCAAGTCGCTATCATGAGCGCCTTTGACCTTGTCGAGTGACCTAAGCTGTTCATGGATACCCTTGCCCAACTCAAGGCCGGCCAACTGGCTGGCATCAAGCGCCTGGACCTGTCCTGCGGCCTGACGCAGTTCCCCCGGGAAATCTTCGACCTGGCCGACTCCCTGGAAATTCTCAACCTGAGCGGCAATGCCCTGCGCAGCCTGCCGGACGACCTGCATCGCCTGCCCCACCTGCGCGTGCTGTTTTGTTCGGACAACGCCTTTACCGAGCTGCCCTCGTGCCTGGGCCTGTGCCCGCAGTTGAGCATGGTCGGCTTCAAGGCCAACCAGATCGAGCAGGTGCCCGCCGCCGCGCTGCCACCGCAGTTACGCTGGCTGATCCTCACCGATAACCGCATCCGCCAGTTGCCGGACGCACTCGGTGAGCGGCCACTGCTGCAAAAACTCATGCTGGCCGGCAACCGCCTGGAGCAACTGCCCGCGAGCCTGGCCCAGTGCCATAACCTCGAACTGCTGCGCATCGCTTCCAACCGCCTGACTCAGTTACCCCACTGGCTGCTGACACTGCCGCGCCTGACCTGGCTGGCCTATGCCGGCAACCCGGTGGAAAGCGCGGTGGACGTGGCAACTGATGACGCGACGCCGAACATTCCCTGGGCCGAACTGGAACTGGGCCAGGTGCTGGGCGAAGGCGCCTCGGGGGTGATTCGCAAGGCCCTGCGCAAACCGTCGAACGAGCCAGTCGCGGTCAAACTCTACAAGGGCACCATCACCAGCGACGGCTCGCCGCTGCACGAAATGCAGGCCTGCATTGCCGCCGGGCTGCACCCGAACCTGATCAAGGTGCAAGGCCGCGTGGTCGGCCACCCCGATGACCAGGCCGCGCTGGTGATGGACCTGATCGATCCGAGCTACCGCAACCTCGCCGGCCTGCCCAGCCTGGCGTCCTGCACCCGGGACATCTACGACCCCACCACCCGCTTCAGCGTGGAGGTAGCGTTGCGCATGGCACGCGGCATCGCCTCCGTGGCCGCGCACCTGCACCGGCACGGCATCACCCATGGCGACCTGTATGGCCACAATATTTTGTGCAATGCCCAGGGTGCTTGTTTGCTTGGGGACTTTGGCGCCGCGTCGTTCCATGCCACGGCCGACACCCTGGAAACCAGGGCGTTGCAGCGCATTGAAGTGCGGGCGTTCGGGGTGTTGCTGGGGGAGTTGCTGGAGCGGATTGACGCGGGTTTGAGTGATGCACTGCGCCAGACGCTGGAGACACTGGGTGACAGTTGCTGCCAGACGCAGGTGCTGGCGCGTCCGGCGTTCGAAGAGATCGAGGCACTGCTGTCCTCACTCTGAAACGCCCTGTAAATGTGGGAGCGGGCTTGCCCGCGATAGCAGTGGGTCAGCCAGCTGATGTGCCATCTGATACACCGCTATCGCGGGCAAGCCCGCTCCCACACAAGTCTGCGCCCATAATTCCAGGCCGGGTTTAGCCCGCCAGGCCGACGAACATATCCTGCACGTCGTCATGGTTGTCCAGGCCTTCGAGGAAGGCTTCGACTTCAGCCATCTGCTCATCGCTCAAGCCGCTGACCGGGTTTTTCGCAAGGTAGCCCAACTTGGCCGACAACACGGTAAAACCCTGCTCCGGCAAAGCCTTCTGCACCGCGTCCAGGTCGGTGGTCTCGGTGATGAACAGGGTCGTGCCCTCTTCTTCACCTTCTTCAAAGTCCTGGGCGCCGGCTTCGATGGCGGCCATTTCCGGGTCGGCGTCCGGGGTATCCGGCGAGGCTTCGATCAGCCCTACGTGGTTGAAGTCCCAGGCCACGGAGCCCGAAGCCCCCAGTTGCCCCTTGCGGAACGCCACGCGGATTTCCGCTACGGTGCGGTTGATGTTGTCGGTCACGCACTCAACGATCAACGGCACCTGGTGCGGGGCAAACCCTTCGTAGGTCACGCGATGATACTGCACGGTCTCGCCCAGCAGGCCCGCGCCTTTCTTGATCGCGCGCTCGAGGGTTTCCTTGGGCATCGAGGCCTTCTTGGCCTGCTCGACCACCAGACGCAGGTGGGCGTTGGTCGCGGTGTCCGCACCGTTACGGGCGGCAATGGTGATTTCCTTCACCAGCTTGCCGAAAATCTTGCCCTTGGCATTGGATGCCGCTTCTTTATGTTTAACCTTCCACTGTGCGCCCATGACTCACTCTCTTGATATCCGTGGCGCCGAGACGTCTACTGGCCGGCGCTTTGGCCGCAGAGTTTATAGGGCAAGAACCCATCGTTCCACCAAAAAACCGGCCAGCGTTGCAGGGGCCTCAGGTGCGCAGGGGTTTGATCGCGACGGAACGATCCGGCACAAAGTCACCCACTTGCGCCAGAACCGCAGGCCGCGCGTTCCAATAGGGCATCAGCACCAGCGCCGAAAACAACGCGGCGCCGGCGAACACGATAAACACCGTCACCGTGTCGAAGTAGCCCGGCAGCAGGCCACCGAGGATCGCCCCCACCGAACCGCAGCCGTTGACGAAGCCCGCTGCCGTGGCGCCCGCCTTGGCCGTACCGAAGTCAATCGCCGCCGTGCTGCTGATCATCGAGTCCGGCCCGTACAGGGTCAGGCCCATCACAAACAGCAAGGCCATCACCAACAGCACGCTACCGGTATGCAAGGCCCCCATGAACAGCGCCAGCGACACCGTCAGCGCCAGCAGGCTGAGGACACAGGCCGGCATGCGCCGGGCGCCGAACAGTTTGTCGGACGCCAGGCCAATCATGATCGGCCCCAACAACCCCGCCAGCTCGAACGCCGTCGGCACAATCGCTGCGCCGACCTTGCCCACCGAGGGCATCTGCTCATAGACAATCACCGGGCCCCACAACAGGATCGCGTAGCGCGCCGGTTTCAACAGGAAGTACGCCAGGCCCAGGGTCAGCACCGTGCGGTTGCGCAAGATCTCGCGCAACGGCTCAAGGATGCTGATTTTTTTCGCCGCTGCCTGCTCTTCAGCGCTCATTGCCGGCTCGGGTTCCACTTGCGGCAGGCCGACGTCCTGTGGCGTGTTGCGCTGGAAGATAAAGAACAGCACCGCCACCACCGCCACCACCGCGGCACTGGAGATAAATGCCGCGTGCCAGCTGCCAATCAGGGTGTAGGCCCACCAGCCGGCAAATGGCGATGCCACCAGCCCGCCAAACGCGTAACACGAGCTCCACAGCCCCAACACCCGCCCGCGCTGCTGCGCCGGGAAGAAACTGCCAAGGTTCTTGCACAGCCCCGACCAGCCGGTGGACTGCGCCAGCCCCTGGATCAACATGCAGGTGACAAAGATCGGCAAAGTGGCAAACGTACCCATGACCAGGGCGGCGGCCGCCGAAATCACCAGCCCGCCCAACACCACCACCCGTGGGCCGAAACGGTCGGCAAGCATGCCCCAGGTGAACTGGCCAACGGCATAGGCCGCCAGGTACAGGCCATCTAGGTTGGCCATCATCATCTTGTCCAGCGGGAAACTGGGGTCGTCGACGAGCCCCAACTTGGCCACGGAAAACGCTTTGCGGGTGAAATAGAAGGCGGCATATGCCAGCCAGGTGATGGCGAAAATCTGCATGCGCCAACGCTTGATGCTACCCATAGGGATATTCATGGTGGTTCTGACCTCAGGTGTGAGTGTGCCGGCAGAATCGAGAAGCAATTGCCTGTGTTTTTATTGTTTTGCACTGCAGTACCGGGGCGCAGGGCGCTGGGTACTGGTCAGATGAGTCCTGCAAGGGTGCACGCAAGGGCCCATGATCGCCGAAGTTGTAGGACTCAACCTACGGCGACTGAGCGCTATCAAAGCAATGGCTGACTAATAGGTAAAATCGATTTATCGTATTTCAAATATAAGCTCAGCTTGTAAGAGGTCGTGCCATGTCGGTTTCCCATGCCCAACTCAAAGCCTTCCATGCGGTGGCCGTCCACGGCAGCTTTACCGCGGCGGCGCAGCGGCTGTTCCTCACCCAGCCGGCCATTTCCGATCAGGTGCGCAAGCTTGAAGAGCGTTTTGGCGTGCTGCTGTTCCATCGCAACAAGCGTTCGGTACGCCTGACCGACCTGGGGGAGCGCCTGCTGAGTATCACCCAGCGCCTGTTCGTGATTGCCGCCGAAGCCGAGGAACTGCTGCAAGACTCCAAGGCCCTGCAGACCGGCAGCCTGACCCTGGCCGTGGACGCGCCGGTGCATGTGCTGCCGCAGATCGCGCGGTTTTGCGAACGCTATCCGGGGATCACCGTAAGGATCGAGACCGGCAACACCGATGATGCGCTGTATCGCCTGCACAACTATCAGGCTGACCTGGCGCTGGTGGGGCGCGATGTCGACGATGAGCGCCTGCTCTCGATCCCCCTGCGCGATGACCCGATGCTGGCGTTTGTCGCACGTAACCACCCATGGGCCGGGCGCGAGTCCATCGACCTGGCGGACCTGGACGACACGCCCCTGGTGCTGCGGGAAATCGGCTCGGTGACCCGTCAGACCCTGGAGCGCGAGATGCACCAGGCCGGGCTGCGCATCCGCCCGGCGATCCAGGTGGAAGGCCGCGAGGCCGCGCGTGAGGCGGTGGTGGTGGGGATTGGCGTGGGGGTGGTCTCGGCGTCGGAGTTCGGCGCGGATTCACGGGTGTATGCCATGCCCATCCGCGACTGCACCCAGCGCATGAAGGAAACGCTGGTGTGCCTCAAGGAGCAGAGTTCGCGGCGGGTAGTGGCGACTTTCCTGAAGATTGTCCGGGAAAGCCTGCGCGAAGATTAGCTGAGTAATTGCATTGAGTTGACCCGTGCACAGGCTCTCGATGACTGGCCAGACTCGACCCAACCTCGTTCCTGAGCCTGCACGCCATCATGAGCGTGACTAATACTCTTTTGAAATCAATTCGTTTTTGTTCATGTAGCCTCCTTGCTTAAAATACGTGCAGCTCTTCACGCTGGCCGATCTACAAGCCGTCGAGTGAAGAAACAGCATGTTGATCAAATCTGAAAGAGGCCAGGCGCCATTTCAGGTTTGTCCAAAATACGGGTGCAGGTCACGATGAACAACGAATTCACATTTGCTATCAAGAGCATTTGTTTTGATGAGAATTACTTTCCTTCAGACACTACGCGCATCACGACCAACTTTGCCAATCTGGCGAGGGGGGAGAGTCGTCAGGAGAATCTGCGCAACACGTTGAAGATGATTGATAATCGCTTTAATGCGTTGGCGCACTGGGACAATCCTAAGGGTGATCGTTACACGGTCGAGTTGGACATTATCTCCGCTGAAATGAAAATTGATACTGAAGGTCGCGGCCACGCTATTCCTTTGATTGAGATTTTGAAGACCACGATTGTTGATCGAGAAACCAATCAACGCATCAGTGGCATAGTGGGAAATAACTTCTCATCCTACGTACGAGACTATGACTTCAGTGTGCGGCTGCTGGAGCACAACAAGAACCAGTCACAATTCAGCACCCCACATGACTTTGGCGATTTGCACGGCAAACTATTCAAGTGCTTCGTCAACTCCAGCGCTTACAAAGAGCACTTCGACAAGCCACCGGTCATCTGCCTGAGCATATCCAGTACCCGGACATACCTGCGAACCGAGAACCAGCACCCTGTGTTGGGCTTTGAGTACCAGCAAGATGCCTACTCTTTGACAGATGAGTACTTCAGGAAAATGGGCTTGAAGGTTCGTTATTTCATGCCGCCGAACAGTGCCGCGCCACTGGCTTTCTACTTCTCAGGGAATTTGCTCGGTGATTACACCGATCTTGAGTTGATTGGCACCATTAGCACCATGGATACGTTCCAGAAAATCTACCGCCCTGAGATTTACAATGCAAACTCCGTAGCTGGAAAGTTCTACCAGCCTAGTTTGAAGCATCAGGACTATTCATTGACTCGAATTATTTATGATCGAGAAGAGCGAAGCCGACTGGCTACTGAACAGGGAAAGTTTGCCGAAGAGCAATTCATCAAGCCCTATAAGGTCATTCTTGATCAATGGTCTGTTAGCTGCGCGCTTTAATTAATTTCAAATCAAGGTCTTCTTTAATGAAAAAGCTGTTGCCTACTTCGACCGCTGGGAGCTTGCCTAAACCTTCCTGGCTTGCACAACCTGAAACGCTTTGGTCGCCCTGGAAATTGCAGGATGAAGAACTGGTTGAAGGTAAACAGGACGCTTTGCGCCTCGCCTTGCAGGAGCAGCAGTTGGCCGGCATTGATATCGTCAGTGATGGCGAACAGACCCGTCAGCATTTTGTGACGACCTTCATCGAGCATCTCGAAGGGGTCGATTTCGAGAATCGTGAAACCGTCCGGATTCGTGATCGCTACGATGCCAGCGTGCCGACGGTTGTGGGTGCCGTTTCTCGGAAAAAGCCGGTGTTCGTGGAAGACGCCAAATTCTTGCGCCAGCAGACGAAGCAGCCAATTAAATGGGCCCTGCCCGGCCCCATGACGATGATTGACACCCTCTACGATGCTCACTACAAAAGCCGTGAAAAACTGGCTTGGGAGTTCGCGAAGATTCTCAATCAGGAGGCCAGAGAGCTTGAGGCTGCCGGGGTAGATATCATCCAGTTCGATGAGCCTGCATTCAACGTGTTTTTTGACGAGGTGAATGACTGGGGTGTGGCCACCTTGGAGCGAGCAATCGAAGGGCTCAAATGCGAAACCGCCGTGCATATTTGCTATGGCTATGGCATCAAGGCCAACACCGACTGGAAAAAAACGCTGGGTTCGGAGTGGCGCCAGTATGAAGAAGCGTTCCCCAAGTTGCAGAAATCCAGCATCGATATCGTCTCGCTCGAATGTCACAACTCTCACGTCCCGATGGATCTGATCGAGCTCATCCGGGGTAAAAAAGTGATGGTGGGCGCCATTGATGTGGCAAACCATGCCATCGAGACGCCCGAGGAAGTCGCCAATACCCTACGCAAGGCACTTCAGTTCGTAGATGCCGACAAGCTCTATCCTTGCACCAACTGCGGCATGGCTCCGTTGCCTCGCCAGGTGGCAAGGGGCAAGTTGAATGCGTTGAGCGCAGGCGCAGAGATCATTCGAAAAGAGCTGTCGAACTAGGAACCGCGATGTCACTCACTACCACTGCTACTTCCATCGAGCCCCTGAGTTTTCGTCAGGCGCTCGGGCACTACGCTTGCGGTATCACGGTGATTACTTCGCACACCGGTGATGAGCCGATTGGCTTTACTTGCCAGTCGTTTTATAGCGTATCGATGAACCCGCCACTGGTCTCGTTCAGCGTCATGTGCAGCTCGGCCAGCTATCCGAAGATTCGTGAGGCAGGTCGATTCGCAGTCAATATTCTGTCCGGTGAACAGGTTGGGATTTCCAACCAGTTCGCTCGTCGAGGCACGGATAAGTGGCATGGAATCGAATGGCAGGAATCACCGCTAGGTAATCCCGTCATTGCCGACAGCCTGCACTGGCTCGACTGTGAAATCCACGCCGAGCACGTCGCAGGCGATCACGTGATAGTGATTGGTGAGGTGAAAGCCATGGATCTGCAAAAGGCCGACACCGCACAGCCATTGCTGTATTTCAAAGGGCAGTATCGCAACCTGGCGGCGCATGGCGCAGTTTGAGCGACGAGGGTTTTCCTGCGTAAACGCACTGGCCACAAGCCACTGCGTTATGTTGCGTTAACGCACACTAGACACCTACAGCCCTGCGAGAGGGGTACGGGGCCAACTCGAAGTCGAATGCAAACGACTGGTCAAACGGGGTGCAACGTCCCAATCAGCTTGCGGCCAACTCGAAAAACGCCTGAATCAAGCGCAACTCGCGGCGTCGTTCCATGCAGCCGAGCATGTGCTGGTTCAGCAGCCCATCGCCACGGATCGCAATCGCATGCACCCGCGGGTCCCGGCTGACTTCCATGGAGGACACCACCCCCACCCCCAATTCGGCGGCCACCGCTTCCGCCACCGCTTCGCGGCTATCGAGTTCCAGCAACACCTTGGGCTGCACGCCGGCCTTGGCACACGCCTCGTCGAAAGTGCGGCGGGTGATGGAACTGGGCTCGCGCAGCACCATGATCACCTGGTCCAACTGCTCCAGGCGAATACCCGCCGGGTCCGCCAGCCACGGATGGCCAGCCGGTACCAACGCGCAAATACGTGACTCGTTCAACGGCTGCAGGTGCACGCCCTTGCGCGGCTCGACTTCGGTCAACACCGCCACATCCGCATGCTCGGACAGCAGCGCCGCCAGGGTTTCCTGGGCATTGCCCAGGCGCAGGTTGACGGTGATCCCCGGGTAACGGGCACGCAGCTTTGCCAACATCGGCATGACCATATGCGGGCCATCCGCCGCCACCTCCAGGCGTCCGGTGAGCAATTGGCGGTTGGCTTCGAGCAGGGTCTGCGCTTCATCCACCAGGCCGAAGATGCTGCGGGTGATGGCCGCCAGCTTGATGCCCTCCTCCGTCAACTCCACGCGCCGCGCGGTACGCCGCAGCAGGGTGATCTGGTAGTGCTCTTCCAGCGCCTTGATATGCCCGGTCACGGCTGGCTGGCTGATAAACAGGCGCGCGGCGGCACGGGTAAAACTGCCGTCCCGGGCCACCGCGTCAAATGCACGGAGTTGGAAAAGATTCATAGCTATCGGCCTCACTGATGGCTGGCATAACAACAAACAATTTGATTGATGACAAGCCAAACTGCAATTTATGTCCCGTAGCGTCATCCCACTGCTTTGCGAGGACATGAGAATGAGTACTGCCGCGCCGATCCTGCTCACACCTGGGCCCCTGACCACCTCTGCCCGCACCCGCCAGGCGATGATGGTTGACTGGGGTTCGTGGGATGACCGCTTCAACCAACTGACCGCCAGCCTCTGCGAGCAACTGCTGGTGATCATTAACGGTGGCGACAGCCATCACTGCGTGCCCTTGCAGGGCAGCGGCACGTTCGCCGTCGAAGCCGCCATCGGTACCCTGGTGCCCCGCGATGGCAAAGTGCTGGTGCTGATCAACGGCGCCTACGGCAAGCGCCTGGCGAAGATCTGCGAAGTGCTGGGCCGCCCGTTCAGCACCTTCGAGACCGCTGAGGACCAGCCCACCACCGCCGCCGATGTGGACCGCCTGTTGCAGGCTGACAGCAGCATCACCCATATCGCGCTGATCCACTGCGAAACCAGCACTGGCATCCTCAACCCGCTGCCGGAGATCGCCCAGGTCATCCAGCGCCATGGCAAGCGCCTGATCATCGACGCCATGAGCTCCTTTGGCGCGCTGCCCATCGACGCCGCCCAAGTGCCGTTTGACGCCCTGATCGCTGCCTCCGGCAAATGCCTGGAAGGCGTGCCCGGCATGGGCTTTGTCTTTGCCAAAAAAGACGCACTGGCCGCCGCCCAGGGCAACAGCCATTCCCTGGCCATGGATTTGTTCGACCAGCACGCCTACATGGCCAAGACCGGGCAATGGCGCTTTACCCCGCCGACCCACGTGGTAGCCGCCCTGCATGAAGCGCTGCTGCAATACAACGAAGAAGGCGGCCTGCCAGCCCGTCACCAGCGCTATGCCGCCAACTGCCAGACGCTGCTGGACGGCATGGCCGACCTCGGCCTGCGCAGCTTCCTGCCGGCCGCGATCCAGGCGCCGATCATCGTCACCTTCCACGCGCCAAACGATCCGCGCTACCAGTTCAAGGACTTCTACGAGCGGGTCAAGGCCAAGGGTTTCATTCTGTATCCGGGCAAATTGACCCAGGTAGAAACCTTCCGCGTGGGCTGCATCGGTCACGTCAACCAGGCCGAGATGCAAGCGGCGGTGGCGGCGATTGCCCAGGCGCTGCAAGAGATGGAAGTGCTCGAAATCTGACTCCCTTCGGCGATGGGGCCTTCAGGGCCGCTATCGCCGGCAAGCCGGTTCCTACACATTATTTACAGGATTTGAACCATGAACTATCAGAACCCCAACACCCTGCAGGCCGCCATCCTTGATTGGGCCGGTACCGTGGTCGACTTTGGCTCGTTTGCCCCCACGCAGATTTTTGTCGAGGCGTTTGCCGAGTTCGACGTGCAGGTTTCCATCGAAGAAGCCCGTGGCCCGATGGGCATGGGCAAGTGGGACCACATCCGCACCCTGTGTGATCAGCCGCAAGTGGCCGAGCGCTATCGCAAGGCCTTCGGCCGCACGCCGACCGATGATGACGTGACCGCCATCTACGAGCGCTTCATGCCGTTGCAGATCGAGAAGATCGCCGAACACTCGGCGCTGATTCCCGGCGCCCTGGAGACCATCGCCGCGCTGCGTGCGCAAGGGATCAAGATCGGCTCCTGCTCCGGCTACCCCAAGCAAGTGATGGACAAGGTGGTCGAACTGGCGGCTACCAACGGCTACATCGCCGACCATGTCGTCGCCACCGACGAAGTGCCCAATGGCCGCCCATGGCCGGCCCAGGCCCTGGCCAACGTGATCGCCCTGGGTATTGATGACGTGGCGGCCTGCGTGAAGATCGACGACACCGTGCCGGGCATCCTCGAAGGCCGCCGCGCCGGGATGTGGACCGTGGCGCTGACCTGCTCGGGCAACGCCCTGGGCCTGACCTACGAGCAGTTCCGCGCCCTGGACCCGGCGACCCTGGCCAGCGAACGCAAGCGTATCGAAACGATGTTCGCCGGCTCGCGCCCGCACTACCTGATCGACACGATCACCGACCTGCCCGGCGTGATCGCCGACATCAATCAGCGCCTGGCACGTGGTGAAATGCCGCAAAGCGCCTGATCGAGATCAATACATCGCCCCTCACTCGGGCAAACCTTGCATAACAGGTTTAGGCTTTAGGGACTCCGTCGCCAAAGAACGGAGGTTTGCCCCTGATGAGTGAGGAAAGACGCGATGCCGTGGAAAAACAGCGAGTCCCGTTACAGTACGATGTCCATCGCCTTGCACTGGCTGATGCTAGTGCTGCTGGTGGCGGTCTACGTCACCATTGAATTTCGCGGGATTTTCCCCAAAGGCAGTGGCGGACGCACGTTAATCAAGGAACTGCACTTCATGTTCGGCCTGACCGTATTCGTACTGGTCTGGCTGCGCCTGTTTGCCCGCAGCCTTGGCGTGGCGCCGAAGATTTTGCCCGCGCCGCCGCAATGGCAAGCGCTACTGGCGACCTTGATGCACGTGGCGTTGTATGTGTTCATGATCGGCATGCCGATCTTTGGCTGGCTGATTGTCAGTGCCGAAGGGCATTCGGTGTGGTTCTACGGGATCGAGTTGCCACCGCTGATCGGTGAAAACAAGGACCTGGCCAAGCAGATCGAAGGCTGGCACGTATTGGGCGGCACCATCGGCTACTGGCTGATCGGCCTGCATGCGGCGGCGGGTCTGTACCACCACTACTTCATGCGGGATAACACCGTGTTGCGCATGTTGCCCAAGCGTTAATCCACAAAACCCCGGCGGCCCTGCAAGCCGCCGGTGTGCACAAAGACCAGGCGAGTGCCGGGGGCAAAGCGCCCGGCCTCGATCTGCTGCTTGAGCGCCAGCAGCGCCTTGCCGGTATAGAGCGGCTCCAGGGGCAAGCCACTGGCCTGCTGCGTGGCGTCGATGAAGGCCAGCAATGGCGGGTCGACTTTCGCAAAACCGCCACGACTGGCGTTCAACAGTTCATACCCGCCCTGCACGATGGCCCGCACGTTCTGCACGACACCGTGGTCATCCGGCACCGCCATGGCCCCGTAAACAGGATGCGCGCCCGCCTCCGCCAGCACCAAACCCGCCAGGGTGGTACCGGTGCCGGCTGCCAGCCACCAGGCGTCGTAGTCGGCCCACCCCAGGGCGGGCAACTGCCTGCGCACCTGCTCGACCAACACGCCACAGCCCAACGCCCCGGTCATGGCGCCGCCGCCCTCAGGTACGGGATGAAGGTGCGGATACCGCTCGCGCCAGGGCAACCAGAAGTCCGGCGCATGACGCGCACGGTAACCGCCGTAGCCCAGCCAGTGCAGTTGCATGCCGAAGGCTTGCAGGTCGAGGACCGTCGGGGTGTCTTGCGGGTGCCCGCGCAACAGGCCGACGGTGGCAAAACCGAAGCGTTTGCCGGCCGCCGCCAGGGCATGCAGATGGTTGGAGTAGGCGCCGCCCAGGCTGATGATGCCGCTGGCACCCGCCTGTCGCGCCTGGGCCAGGTGCCCGGTGAGCTTGAACCACTTGTTGCCGCTGATCAGCGGGTCGATGCGGTCCAGGCGCAGCACGGCCACCTCGACCCCGTTCAGCCAATCCAACTGCAAGGGTTCAAGGGGCGCGTGGGGAAGCCAATCGAAAGGACCCATCAGGGCATGTCTGCATGAAAAAAGGGGCGGTAGTCTAACACCGCCCCTGCGCGGCCCTTACAACTCGGCGGCCAGGCGCGAGCCCTGGTTGATGGCGCGCTTGGCATCCAGCTCGGCGGCCACGTCGGCACCGCCGATCAGGTGCACGTTCTGGCCAGCGGCGACCAGGCCGTCCTGCAGTTCGCGCAGCGGGTCCTGGCCGGCGCAGATCACAATGTTGTCCACCGCCAGCACTTGCGGCTCGCCCTCGGCACCAATACGGATATGCAGGCCCTCATCGTCGATCTTCAGGTATTCAACGCTATTGAGCATCTGCACCTGCTTGTTCTTCAGGCCGGTACGGTGGATCCAGCCGGTGGTCTTGCCCAGGCCGTCGCCAACCTTGGAAGCCTTGCGCTGCAACAGGTAAACCTCGCGCGCCGGAGCGTGGGGCTGGGGTTTGATCCCGGCCACGCCGCCGCGGGCCTGCAATAGGGTGTCGATGCCCCACTCCTTCCAGAACGCTTCGCGGTCCAGGCTGGTGGACACGCCCTGGTGCACGAGGAACTCCGACACGTCAAAGCCGATACCACCGGCGCCGATCACGGCAACGCGCTTGCCCACCGGCTTGCGCTGCAGGAGCACGTCCAGGTAGCTGAGCACCTTGGGGTTTTCCACGCCAGGAATCGCCGGGGTACGCGGCGCAATACCGGTGGCGAGGATGATCTCGTCATAACCGCCGGCCACCAGTTGCGCCACATCCACCCGGGTGTTGAGGCACAGCTCGACATGGGTGGTCTGCAGCTTGCGCTTGAAGTACCGCAGGGTTTCAAAAAACTCTTCCTTGCCCGGCACGCGCTTGGCCACGTTGAACTGGCCGCCGATCTCGCTGGCCGAATCGAACAGGGTCACCTGGTGCCCGCGCTCCGCCGCCACGGTGGCAGCGGCCAGTCCGGCTGGGCCGGCGCCGACTACGGCGATTTTCTTGATCTGCTGGACCGGCAGGTAATTGAGCTCGGTCTCGTAGCAGGCGCGCGGGTTGACCAGGCAGGTGGTCAACTTGCCGCCGAAGGTGTGGTCCAGGCAGGCCTGGTTGCAGCCGATGCAGGTATTGATCTCATCGGCGCGCCCAGCGGCGGCCTTGTTGACGAACTCCGGGTCGGCGAGGAACGGCCGGGCCATGGACACCATGTCGGCATCGCCCTCGGCGAGGATCTGCTCGGCCACTTCCGGGGTGTTGATACGGTTGGTGGTGATCAACGGGATCTGCACCGCGCCACGCAGCTTGGCCGTGACTTTACTGAACGCACCGCGCGGCACCTTGGTGGCGATGGTCGGGATGCGCGCTTCGTGCCAGCCGATACCGGTATTGATAATCGTCGCGCCCGCCTGTTCGATGGCCTTGGCCAACTGGACGATTTCTTCCCAGGTGCTGCCGCCTTCCACCAGGTCGAGCATCGACAGGCGGAAGATGATGATGAAATTCGGCCCCACGGCTTCGCGCACCCGGCGCACGATTTCCACCGGCAGGCGCATGCGGTTTTCGTAGGCGCCGCCCCAGCGGTCGGTGCGGTGGTTGGTGTGGGCGGCGAGGAACTGGTTAATGAAATAACCTTCGGACCCCATGATTTCGACGCCGTCGTACTCGGCGACCTGGGCCAATACCGAGCAGGTGACAAAGTCGCTGATCTGCTTCTCGATGCCTTCCTCGTCCAGCTCCTTGGGCTTGAACGGGTTGATCGGCGCCTGGATCGCGCTGGGGGCGACCTGCTTGGGGCTGTAGGCATAACGCCCCGCGTGGAGGATCTGCATGCAGATCTTGCCACCGGCCTCGTGCACGGCCTGGGTGACGATCTTGTGCTTGAGCGCCTCGGCTTCGGTGGTCAGCTTGGCTGCCCCGGAGTACACCCCGCCTTCATCGTTCGGGCCAATACCGCCGGTGACCATCAGGCCCACGCCGCCACGGGCGCGCTCGGCAAAATACGCCGCCATGCGCTCGAAGCCGCCAGGTTTTTCTTCAAGGCCGGTGTGCATCGAACCCATCAGGGTGCGATTGCGCAAGGTGGTAAAACCCAGGTCCAACGGGGCCAGCAGGTGCGGGTAGGCAGCAGCGGTCATGGTACAGCTCCACAACGGATCATCACGGGACGTGACAGGCTCGAATGGCCGGCCATCGGTTTATGTTCCACAGACTAAGAGCCACGCCGTTAGCGCTCAATGACTGAAACTGACAACTTATTGATCCAAATGTGCAACGCCCCTTGGCAAGCGTGGCGACGCGCCCTACCCTAGGGGCGAACCCTGCACACGGCCTGTTGTCTGTTCCCCCATGCGTAAATTACTTGCTTTGACCCTCACCATGGCCCTGGTCGCCGCCGTTTCCGCCTATCTGGTCTGGACCCAGGAGCGCCCCGTGGGGCATTACCTGTCGGACCTGCGGATCAACCTGGCGGTAAACGAGGGCACTCCCGCCGATCACGGCAACCTGCTGGGCATCCAGCCGGAGCTGTTCCCCGCTGACTACCAGAGCCTGGAACGCTTGCACCTCAAGCTCTCGGCCTACCTACGCAATGCCCAGGAACTGGGCCTGCTCAACGATAAAACCATCGTGGTCCTGCCCGAACATGTCGGCACCTGGCTGATGGTCAGTGGCGAAAAAAACGAGCTGTATCAGGCGACTAACTTCAAGGAGGCGATGAACTGGCTGTCGGCGAGCAACCCTTTGCTGTTCCTGCGCGCATTGATCAGCGCCCAGGGCGATAACCGCCTGGACGATGCCTACCTGCGCATGAAGGCGCCGGCCATGGCCCGCGATTACCAGGTGCTGTTTGGTGGCCTGGCCAAGGAGTTCGGGGTGACCCTGGTTGCCGGCTCCATCGCCCTGCCCAACCCCAGTATCAGCCAGGGTCAACTGCAGGTCGGCCATGGCGCGCTGTACAACACCAGCCTGGTGTTCGACCGCGATGGCCTGCCGCTGGGCCAACCCCAGCGCCAGCTCTACCCGATTTTCGATGAGCGCGGTTTTATCGCCCCGGGCGACGAAAACGCGGTCAGCGTGATCGACACCCCGGCCGGGCGCCTGGGCATCCTGATCGGCAGCGACAGTTGGTACCCCGACAACTACCGCAAGCTCAACGAACAAGGCGCGCAGCTGGTGGCCGTGCCGGCACTGGTGATTGGCCGAGACACCTGGGACAAGCCATGGCGCGGCTTCAAAAGTGTGTCCACTCCCCCGGAAGTCAGCCTCAAGCCCGAAGAGCTCAGTGAAGGCGAAGCCTGGCATCGCCTGAGCCTGATCAGCCAGGCCCCCATCAGCCTGGCCGGTGCCGGCATGAGCGTATTCATGCGCGGGCAGTTCTGGGACCAGGGCACCAGCGGCCAGAGCTTTCTCAGTGCCAACGGTCAAGTCTTCGCCGACGGCAACGCACGTGGTGCGCGCCTGCTGAACGTGTGGCTGTAACTCCATGAAGCCGGCACCGATGCGCCTCGGGGACTTATCGGTGGGCATCGTGCACACCCTGGCCGACGCCATCCTCAGCCATGGCCTGGACCCGCAGCCGTTGCTGTTGCAATACGGCCTGGACCCGGCGCGCTTGAGTGAACCCGGCGCGCGCCTGTCGATCCCGCGCTATATGCGCCTGGGCCATGCGGCCATCCAACTGACCGGCGACCCCGGCCTGGGCCTGCGCATGGGCCAGTTGAGCCGTATGAATCAACTTGGCCTGGCCGGCGTCACCGCCGCCCAGGCGCCCAACGTGCGCGAAGCGGCACGCACCCTGACGCGCTTCGAAGCCTTGTACGGCGCCAACTATCGTGGCCAGTCGAGCTTTCATGAAGACGCCCAGGGCGCTTGGCTGCGCTTCTATTCCATCAGCCCGTACAACGCTTATAACCGCTTCGTGGTGGACTCGATTCTGGCCGGCTGGCTGCATCAGATGGCAAACTTGTGCCAGCAGCCGGTGCTGGCCGAGCGCATCGAAATCGAATTCGCCGCACCGGACTACAGCGCCAGCTACAGCGTGCTGGGCGAGTGCCCGGTGCAGTTCGGCGCCGAGCTCAACCAACTGCGGCTGAGCCAGTACAGCCTGGGCCTGCGCAACCCGCAGCACTGCCCAAGTACCTGGCACTTGCTGGTGCAATTGTGTGAACGGGAGTTGGAACAACTGACCCGCACCCGCAGCCTGCGCGAGCGCATCATTCGTTTGCTGGGGCCGATGCTCAATGGCGGCCGGGAACCCGACCTGGAAGAAGTGGCGGCACGCCTGAAGCTGCCAACCTGGACCTTGCGCCGCAAACTGGCCGAGGAAGGCACGCAGTTTCGCGCGATTCTCAACGACACCCGCCGCGACCTGGCCATGACCTACATTCGCGACACGGAACTGGCGTTTGGGGAAATTGCCTACTTGCTCGGTTTTGCCTCAGCGGAGGCCTTTCAACGGGCCTTCAAGCGCTGGAACAGCCAGACCCCAGGGGAATTTCGCCGCAGTCAGCGGCATTCCGCCTGACGCCTGCCTACAGCTCGGTGGCGTCGTCGGCCGGGTGCGAAGGGTCCAGTTCAAAGGCCTGGTATTCCAGCAGCTCTTCTTGATAATCGTCCATCGTCGACTCCTTGTGTCATCAAAGCAGGTTGTTCAAGTGACCTGCATCACCAGCCTAAAGTACCGTGGTGACGAAAAAAAGACAGGGTCATGACATTCCTGCGCTCCAAGATTAAACGTAGCGACGGGCAACGGATTTAATACATCAAACTTGACCCTCTCGGCCCGCGCGTAATTACTCGCCGGTGGCCGGCAGCGGTGGAATCACCTCTGTCGGTGCCGGCAGCACAGGCGTAGTCGGCACTTCTGCTGGAGTTTGCGGGGTAATGGGCATGGCCTCTACCGGCGGTGCAAGCGGTTCCGAGACCGCTGGCGCGACAGGTACCGGCGGCACTTCTTTCGGCGCTTCTACCTTATCCACCGCCGGCGCGGGCTTGGGTTCCGGTACGCCGAGATCGGCCTTGGGCGCTTCGGGAATGTGCTCGGCGGCTTTCACTTCCTGGGGCAGGAACACATCCACCAGGGAAAAGTAGCGGTCATAGAACTTGGGCGAGGTGACCGTCTCGCTGGCCACCTTGACCATGGAGTCGTCGGTGGAGCCGATCGGCATCGACACCGAACCGAGCACGCCCACCCCCAGGCTGGCGGAGTTGTTGACTTTCTTCAGCGCGTAGCGATCCTGCAGGGCGTTGGCAAACATGGTGGCATGATGCTCGCCGCTGCCATCTTCGGCACACACCACGTTGAAACTGATCTGTAGATGGGTCTCACCGGTCTGCTGGAAACTTTTGTTACCGCTCACCAGCTTCGGGTCGCTGCTGGTGATGATGTAGCCCTGGCTGAGCAACGCCCGGCGTGCCGCTTCGCAGGCCGCGATATCGCTGACCGGGTAATTGCGCGAAAACGTACCGGAGTCGTCGAAGTTCTCATGTTCGTAAATAGCGGTCTTGGGCGACGAGCAGCCCGTGGCGCCTGCCAGCACCAGCGCGAGCGCGAGGCCACGCAAGTGAAATGAAGTTGACATTGATCATCCTGAGGAAAACGGTCAGGGCGGTATTGTGCAACAGATCACCGGCTGCGCGCGCGGATTCCTGTCGATAAAACGTCACCAGCCGGCTCGACACGCGGTGCAGGAAAAAGCCTGGCGCTCATATGATCGATAAACACCCGCAGTTTGGCCGAGGCATGTCGGCTCGACGGCCAGAGCATCCAGAAGCTGCCACTGTGCTCCAGGTAATCGTCCAGCACCCGCTGCAGGCGGCCCTGCTCGACGGATTCGCGGACCATGAAGTCCGGCAGGCAGGCGATCCCAAGGCCTTCGTGCACTACGTGCTTTAGCGACTCGATGGTCGTGCTGACCAACGGTGCACGCAGCACCGGTTCGGGTTCGCCCGGTAAATGGCGCAGGGGCCAGCTCTCCAGCTTGCCGGTGGCGCAAAACTTGTGACGTAGGCAGGCATGATGGTTGAGGTCCGTAGGACAGGCCGGTACGCCGTGTAAGGCGAAGTACTGCGGCGCTCCCACCAGCACCAACCGATAGTGCCCCAGCAGCCGCGCCGACAGCCGCGAGTCCTCGGGCTTGCCGGTGCGCACCACAGCGTCGAAGCCTTCCTCGATCACATCCACCATGCGGTCGGAAAAATCCACGTCCAGCTCAATCTCTGGATAGGACCGCATAAACTCGGTCAGCACCGGCATCAACAGGCCCCTGACCTGGGGCAAACTGATGCGTAATTTGCCACGGGGGGTGGTCGCTGCTTCAGTCAACTCCTGCTCGGCCGCTTCAACCTCGGCCAGGATCCGCCGTGAACGCTCGAGAAACAGCGCGCCCTCGGCCGTCAGCGTGATACTGCGGGTACTGCGATGGAACAGCCGCACCCCCAGACGCTGCTCCATGCGCGCAATGCTTTTGCCCACAGCCGAGGACGACACCCCCAGCAGCCGACCGGCCTGGGTAAAGCTGCGGGTCTCCGCGACCTGCACAAACACCGACATACTGCCCAGACTGTCCATTGTCACTTCCTGCGAATTGCGGACATAAACGTCCGATAAGTTCGGAACCTTAGCCCATTTTTCCAAGTGGTTCAGCCCCCTACTCTGCCCCGATGTCCTGATGCCTTGAATACGGAGCCGAGCCACATGAATGACTGCAGTACACCGCAATGCCTGCCCAGCGAGCGCGAACGCCTGCCCATGGCGGGCTTGCTGGCGCTGGCCACCGCCGGCTTCATCACCATCCTCACCGAGGCGATGCCCGCAGGTCTGCTGCCCCAGATGAGCGCCGGCCTCGGGGTAAGCGAGGCGCTGGTCGGCCAGCTCGTCACGCTGTATGCCCTCGGCTCGTTGCTGGCCGCCATCCCCCTGACCATCGCCACCCGTGGCTGGCGCCGCCGCCCCTTGCTGATGCTAGCCATTGGTGGCTTCGCGCTAGTCAACAGTGTCACGGCACTATCAAGCGTGTATTGGCTGACCCTGGTCGCACGGCTGTTGGCCGGGGTGTTCGCGGGCTTGCTCTGGGCACTGCTGGCAGGATATGCCAGCCGCATGGTGGCCCCGCACCTACAGGGCCGGGCGATTGCCGTGGCAATGCTGGGCGCGCCCCTGGCGTTATCCCTTGGAGTGCCTGCCGGAACGTTTCTGGGCACTGCAGTGGGTTGGCGCTTGAGCTTTGCGATCATGACCGGGCTGACAGTGCTGCTACTGGCGTGGGTACGCTGGCAGGTGCCGGACTTTGCCGGGCAACGTGCGCAACAGCGCCTGGGCTTGCGCCAGGTCCTGCGTTTGCCGGGGGTGCGACCGGTGCTGTGGGTGACCTTTACCTACGTGCTGGCGCATAACATTCTGTACACCTATATCGCGCCGTTTCTGGCGCCCGCCGGGCTTACCGCCGACATCGACCGGGTGTTGCTGGTATTTGGCCTGGCCGCGCTGATGGGGATCTGGATCGTCGGCCTGTTGATTGACCGCCTGCTGCAGGTCCTACTGGTGAGCAGCTGCACCCTGTTTGCCGCTGCAGCATTGGCCCTGGGGCTGTGGATCGCCTCTACCGAGGTCGTCTACCTGTCAGTCGCCATCTGGGGCCTGGCATTTGGCGGCTTGCCTGCCTTGCTGCAAACCGCGCTGGCCAAATCGGCCGGTGACTCGGCGGATGCAGCCCAGTCGATGCTGGTGACGGTGTGGAACCTGGGGATTGCCGGCGGTGGGCTGCTGGGCGGCGTACTGCTTCAGGGATGGGGCGTCATGTGGTTTCCCTGGGTCGTTGCCGCCTTGGCTACGCTGGCATTGATCAGCACCCTGCAGCCTCGCCGCACCTGACAAACAGGCAAAAAAAGACCCCGGTTTCAGGCCGGGGTGTTTTTTTGAAACGGTATTACTACATCAGAACCGCTTGATGTCAGCCTTGGTTTCCAGCTCCTTGCGGAACGCGGCGAAGTCCTGCTGACCGACCCGCGAAGCGAGGAAGCGACGATATTGCTCCTTCTCTTCATCGGTTGGCGCAGCGCCTTCGTTGACGTTGTTCAAGCGCAGGATCATCAAGCTGCCATCCGGCAGGGTCACGTCGGTGAAGGTCGGTTTGTCCTTCGCCGCCGGCTTGGCCATGCGGAACAGCGCTTGCAGCACGGCAGGCTCGACGCCTTCCTGGCCACGGGTAGCAGCTTCGGTGACTTTCCAGGCCTGGCCATCAACCGCCTGGTCCAATGCCAGCTTGCCGTCGCGCAGGTTAGCGATCAGCTCGTCAGCATGGGTCTTCGCCGCAGCGCTTGCACGCTCCTTGGTCAAATGGGCACGGATGGCGGTCGCCACGCTTTCCAGCGGCAGTTGCTCCGGCTTGCGGTGCTCCTTGGCGCGCAGGACCACGATGGTTTCCGGATCCAGCTCGATGGCGGTGCTGTTGGCACCCTCATCCAGCACTTCAGGGCTGAAAGCCGCCTGGATCACAGCACGGTTGGCCGCGATGCCTTCGCCACCTTCACGGCCAAACGGCGCCGAAGTGTGTACGGTCAGCTTCAGGTCCGAAGCTGGCTGGGCCAGGTCGGAGGCTTCGAATGCCGCATCTTCCAGTTGCTTGGTTGCCTCGACGAAGCGCTGCTCCACTTGCTGGGTCTTCAGCTCGCGGGTCAGCTTGTCTTTCAGGCTGGCGAACGAAGGCACTTCTGGCGCTTCAACACCCAGCAGCTTGATCAGGTGCCAGCCGAAGCTGGAACGTACCGGTGCCGAGACCTGGTCCTTGTTCAAGGCGTACAGGGCGCTTTCGAACTCAGGATCGTAGACGCCAGGGCCTGCAAAACCCAGGTCGCCGCCGCTGTTGGCCGAACCCGGATCCTGGGAGAACTCCTTGGCCAGGGCCTCGAAGCTTTCGCCCTTGGCCAGGCGCGCCTGGACTTCCTCGATCTTGGCCTTGGCCTGGGCCTCGGTGACCTTGTCGTTGACTTCGATCAGAATGTGCGCGGCACGACGCTGTTCAGCGAGGTTGGCGGTTTCTTTCTCGTACAGGGCCTGCAGCTCATCGTCCTTGACCGCTACCTGGTCAAAGAACGAAGACTTCTTCAGCTCCAGGTAGTCGATGACGACCTGGTCCGGAGTCATGAACTCTTTGGCGTGTTGGTCGTAGTAAGCCTTGACCTCGTCGTCGGTGAGTTTCACGGCTGCCGGGTCGGCCTTGATGCTGACGGTGGCGAAATCACGGGTCTGTTTTTCCAGACGCGCAAAGTTCAGCACTTCCTGGTCGGTGACAAAACCGCTGCCGGCAATGCCTGCGCGCAGTTGGCCGATCAGCATTTCCTGGGTCAGCATCTGCCGGAACTGCATACGGCTGTAGCCCAGTTGACGGATCACCTGATCGAAGCGTTCAGCGCTGAACTTGCCGTCTTCCTGAAACTCCGGGGTCTGCAGGATCACTTGATCCAGTGCAGCTTCCGAGAAGGAGAACTTCGAATCGGCCGCGCCTTGCAGCAGCAGCTTGCGATCGATCAGGCCTTTGAGGGCCGCCTCGCGCAGCATTTTTTCATCCAGCAAGGACGCGTCGAAGTCCTTGCCCAGTTGTTGCATAAGCTGCCGACGTTGCATGTCGACGGCCTGGCTCAGCTCGTTTTGAGTGATTTCTTCACCATTGACCTTGGCCGCGTCCTGGCTGTTGGTCGTGGCCTGGAAAATGGCCTCGATACCGGTGAAGGCCATCAATACAACGATGAGCCCGATAATGGTCTTGGCAATCCAGCCTTGTGAATTGTCCCTGATATTCTGCAGCATGCGTCCCCCAGAAACGGTTGAACTTCAAAAATTAGGCAACCGTGGAGCGTGGGTAGAATCCGGATAGAAGAAAGGCGCATCCGAGGATGCGCCTTCTCGTAACTGGCGGAACGGACGGGTGTTGAACCCGCCCCCCGGCGTCGCGACCCAATGGATACTCAGGTCAGTTGCCGCTCCGCTGCCAGGCCAGACCTGCGTCCAGCCCGGATAGGCAAAGGCTTGAACGAAGCTTAGTTGACGGCTTCTTTCAGGGCTTTACCGGCTTTGAAACCTGGTTTCTTGGCAGCAGCGATTTGCAGTGCTTTGCCAGTCTGTGGGTTACGGCCAGTGCGGGCTGGACGATCGGTCACAGAGAAAGTACCGAAACCTACCAGTACCACGGAGTCGCCGGCCTTGAGAGCGCCAGTGACGGATTCGATTACTGCGTCCAGCGCACGGCCAGCAGCGGCTTTCGGGATATCAGCAGATGCGGCGATAGCATCAATCAGTTCCGACTTGTTCACTCTAAGTCCCCTTATATCTATTGAGTATGATTCTAAGTTTTTTGGTGAAAGCAAAAACCAGTGCTGAATGGCCTACAGGCACTTATAAGAGCCGCTTTATAACAAGGGCTCTAAAAAGCTGTCAAGGAAGCCACCAAGCTTAAACGTATTAATGCGTGCTAATTCTTTCCTTAGAGTCAGTCTCGCGTTTTTCGTCCTTCGCGACTATCTCGGGAGCCACATCCGGCAAGGGCTCCGGCGCGTATTGCAGCGCAATTTGCAGGACCTCGTCAATCCATTTAACCGGTTTAATCTGCAGATCCTGCTTAATATTGTCAGGAATTTCCTTCAAGTCGCGAACATTCTCTTCAGGAATGATCACCGTCTTGATACCACCACGGTGTGCAGCCAGCAGTTTTTCCTTCAGGCCACCAATGGCCAGTACCTGACCACGCAGGGTGATTTCCCCGGTCATGGCCACATCGGCGCGCACGGGGATGCCGGTCAGGGCCGATACCAGGGCCGTGCACATGCCTACGCCAGCGCTAGGGCCGTCTTTGGGGGTCGCCCCTTCCGGCATATGGATGTGGGTGTCGTGCTTCTCGTGGAAGTCCAGGGGGATCCCCAGGCTGCGGGCGCGGCTGCGCACCACGGTCTGCGCGGCCGTGATGGACTCGACCATCACGTCACCCAGGGAACCGGTCTTGATCAGTTGCCCCTTGCCCGGGATCACCGCGGCCTCGATGGTCAGCAATTCGCCGCCCACCTGGGTCCACGCCAGACCAGTCACCTGCCCGACCTGATCCTGCTGCTCGGCCAGGCCATAGCGGAATTTGCGCACACCCAGGAAGTGCTCCAGCGCATCGGCCGTAACCTTCACGGAGAAGCGTTTTTCCAGGGCATGTTCTTTGACTGCCTTACGGCAGATCTTCGCCAATTGACGCTCAAGGCCCCGTACGCCGGCCTCGCGGGTGTAGTAGCGAATGATGTCGCGGATCGACTCGACATCAAATTCGATCTCGCCCTTCTTCAACCCGTTGGCCGCAATCTGCTTGGGCGCGAGGTACTTGACGGCGATATTGATCTTCTCGTCTTCGGTGTAACCCGGCAGACGAATCACCTCCATCCGGTCCAGCAGGGCTGGCGGGATGTTCATCGAGTTGGAGGTGCACAGGAACATTACGTCGGACAGGTCGTAGTCGACTTCCAGGTAATGGTCGTTGAAATTGTGGTTCTGCTCGGGGTCGAGCACTTCGAGCAAGGCTGATGCAGGATCGCCCCGCATGTCGCTGCCCATTTTGTCGATTTCATCGAGCAGGAACAGCGGATTGCGCACGCCAACCTTTGTCATCTTTTGAATCAATCTTCCCGGCATCGAACCGATGTAAGTCCGGCGATGTCCACGGATTTCCGCTTCATCACGCACGCCACCGAGGGCCATGCGTACGAATTTTCGGTTGGTGGCGTTGGCAATCGACTCGGCCAGCGAGGTTTTACCCACGCCCGGAGGACCGACCAGGCACAACACCGGGCCACGAATCTTCTTCACGCGCTTTTGCACGGCGAGGTATTCGAGGATGCGCTCCTTGACCTCCTCCAGGCCGTAGTGATCGGCGTCGAGGATATCTTCGGCACGCGCCAGGTCCAGGCGCACCTTGGTCTGGGCTTTCCACGGCACCTGCACCAGCCAGTCGATGTAGGAACGAACCACGGTGGCTTCGGCCGACATCGGCGACATTTGCTTGAGTTTGTTCAACTCGGCGGTGGCTTTGGTCAACGCATCTTTTGGCAGGCCTGCGGCATCGATGCGCTTTTTCAGCTCTTCGATTTCGTTGTGACCTTCCTCGCTGTCGCCGAGCTCTTTCTGAATGGCCTTCATCTGCTCGTTCAGGTAGTACTCGCGCTGGCTGCGCTCCATTTGTTTCTTGACGCGACCGCGAATGCGCTTCTCGACCTGCAGCAGATCGATCTCGGCATCCAGCAGGGCCAGGACATGCTCGACCCGGGTCGACAGGTCGATGATTTCGAGGATGTCTTGCTTCTGCTCGATCTTCAGCGCCATGTGCGCGGCCATGGTGTCGACCAGGCGGCTTGGCTCATCAATGCTGTTGAGGGAGGACAGGACTTCAGCCGGGACTTTCTTGCCCAGTTGCACATATTGCTCGAACTGGGACAGCAGGCTGCGTACAAACACTTCGGATTCGCGCTCAGGCGCATCGACTTCGTCGATCAACGCCACTTCTGCACGCAGGTGGCCGTCCACCTCCATGAAGCGCTCGACCGCACCGCGCTGCTCACCCTCGACCAGCACCTTGACGGTGCCATCCGGCAGCTTGAGCAATTGCAGAACGGTGGCAATGGTGCCGACGCGATACAGGGCGTCTTCGCCTGGATCGTCGTCAGCCGGATTTCTCTGGGCCAACAGCAGGATCTGCTTGTCGCCCGTCATCGCGGCCTCGAGGGCTTCGATAGACTTCTCGCGCCCCACGAACAGCGGGATAACCATGTGCGGATACACAACCACATCACGCAATGGCAAGAGAGGCAATTCAATGGTTGTCTTCATGATTTCGCCTCTATGACAGATGAAAGTAAGCTTGAAACCAAGATGGGGGCTGCGTGTAAAAAAAACAAGCTCAATGCTGGCAGTTACACACAGTAAAAATCCCTATGAAAAACAAAGGGGCCCCTAGAGGCCCCTTGTTTGTACCGAAACTGCGAAACGCTTACGCGTCTGGCGCAGCCTTGGCAGCCGGCTCACTGTTTTCGTAGATATACAGTGGCTTGGACTTACCTTCTATAACGCTTTCGTCGATCACCACTTTACTCACCTCGGACTGCGAGGGGATTTCGTACATGGTGTCGAGCAGTACGCCTTCGAGAATCGAGCGCAGGCCACGTGCGCCAGTCTTGCGCTCCAGTGCCCGCTTGGCCACCGATTTGAGCGCATCGGCACGGAACTCGAGGTCTACACCTTCCATTTCGAACAGCTTGGCGTATTGCTTGGTCAGGGCGTTTTTCGGCTCGGTGAGGATCTGAATCAGAGCAGCCTCGTCCAGTTCGTCCAGCGTAGCCAGGACCGGCAGACGGCCAACGAATTCCGGGATCAGACCGAATTTGACCAGATCGTCAGGCTCGACTTCACGCAGGGACTCGCCCACCTTCTTGCCTTCTTCCTTGCTGCGCACTTCTGCACTGAAACCGATGCCGCCACGGGTGGAGCGGTTTTGAATAACCTTTTCCAGGCCGGAGAACGCACCGCCACAGATAAACAGGATGTTACGCGTATCAACCTGCAGGAATTCCTGCTGCGGGTGCTTGCGGCCGCCTTGGGGCGGTACGGAAGCGACCGTGCCTTCAATCAACTTCAGCAGGGCTTGCTGCACGCCTTCACCGGAAACATCCCGGGTGATCGACGGGTTGTCGGACTTGCGCGAAATCTTGTCGATTTCATCGATATAGACAATACCCATCTGGGCCTTCTCTACGTCGTAATCGCACTTCTGCAGCAGTTTCTGAATGATGTTCTCGACATCTTCACCCACGTAGCCAGCCTCGGTGAGGGTGGTGGCGTCGGCGATGGTGAACGGAACGTTCAGCAGGCGAGCGAGGGTTTCTGCAAGCAGGGTTTTACCCGAGCCTGTAGGACCGATCAGCAGGATGTTGCTCTTGCCGAGTTCGACCTCGTCACCTTTCTTGTCACGCTGGTTCAAGCGCTTGTAGTGGTTGTACACCGCTACGGCCAGAACCTTCTTTGCACGCTCTTGACCAATCACGTACTGATCAAGGATGCCGCTGATTTCTTTAGGCGAAGGCAATTTATGCGCGCTGCTTTCGGCCTGTGCCTCCTGCACCTCCTCACGGATGATGTCATTGCACAGGTCGACGCACTCGTCGCAGATAAAGACCGAGGGGCCGGCAATCAATTTGCGCACTTCATGCTGGCTTTTGCCACAGAAGGAGCAATAGAGCAGCTTGCCGTTGTCCTCGCCGTTGCGGGTGTCAGTCATTCGTTCGATCCAAATCCGATAGGCTTGCAACACAAGATGAAGGCTTATGCGGGCTTTTTCAAGCCCGCCGGTGGTCGGACATGCCGACCAGCCCTATTTTGAGCGGCTTATATTAAGCGGGGCGCTTGTCGATCACGGCGTCGATCAGCCCGTATTCACGCGCGGCCTCGGCACTCATGAAGTTGTCGCGGTTGGTATCGCGCTCGATTTCTTCCAGGGTGTGCCCGCTGTGCTTGGCCATCAGCGTATTGAGACGCTCACGGATAAACAGGATTTCCTTGGCGTGGATTTCGATGTCCGACGCCTGGCCCTGGAAACCGCCCAGTGGCTGGTGAATCATCACGCGCGAGTTAGGCAGGCAGAAACGCTTGCCTTCAGCACCTGCGGTCAGCAGGAATGCACCCATGCTGCAGGCCTGGCCAATGCATGTGGTGGATACGTTCGGCTTGATGAACTGCATGGTGTCGTAGATCGACATGCCCGCCGTCACCGAACCGCCTGGGGAGTTGATGTAGAGATGGATGTCCTTGTCCGGGTTTTCCGCTTCAAGGAACAGCAGTTGCGCACAGATCAGGTTGGCCATGTAGTCCTCTACCGGACCAACCAGAAAGATCACTCGCTCCTTGAGCAGGCGCGAGTAGATGTCGTAGGCGCGTTCGCCACGAGCAGATTGCTCGACAACCATCGGGACCAGGCCGCCTGCGGCCTGGATATCAGAGTTCTGCTGAATATACGAATTACGGAACATGCTCTGCAGTTACTCCCAAATAGTCATGTCTTGAATACGCATAAGCCAGCGCGAGGCTGGCTTATGGGTGTATTTTCAAACGAGTTGGACAATCAGTCGGCTTGTGCTGCTTCTGCCGGCTTGACTGCTTCTTCGTAAGAGACCGCTTTGTCGGTCACCTTAGCCTTCTGCAGAACAGTATCCACAACTTGTTCTTCCAGCACAACCGAACGGACTTCGTTCAACTGCTGGTCATTCTTGTAGTACCAAGCCACGACCTGCTCAGGCTCCTGGTAGGCCGAAGCCATTTCCTGGATCATTTCGCGAACGCGGTCTTCGTCAGGCTTGAGGTCGAACTGCTTGACCACTTCAGCCACGATCAGGCCCAGCACGACGCGGCGCTTGGCTTGCTCTTCGAACAGCTCGGCCGGCAGTTGGTCAGGCTTGATGTTGCCACCAAACTGCTGAACAGCTTGTACGCGCAGGCGGTCCACTTCGTTGGACAGCAGAGCCTTAGGCACTTCGATCGGGTTGGCGGCCAGCAGACCGTCCATGACCTGGTTCTTGACCTTGGACTTGATGGCCTGGCGCAGCTCACGCTCCATGTTCTTGCGAACTTCGGCGCGGAAACCTTCGATACCGGTTTCCTTGATGCCGAACTGGGCGAAGAACTCTTCGTTCAGTTCTGGCAGCTTAGGCTCGGAAACACTGTTGACAGTCACGGTGAACTCGGCGGCTTTGCCAGCCAGATCCAGGTTCTGGTAGTCAGCAGGGAAAGTCAGGTTCAGAACACGCTCTTCACCGGCTTTAGCGCCAACCAGACCGTCTTCGAAACCCGGGATCATGCGATTGGAACCCAGTACCAACTGGGTGCCTTTGGCTGAGCCGCCAGCGAAGACTTCGCCGTCAACCTTGCCTACGAAATCGATGTTCAGCTGGTCTTCGTTCTGGGCAGCGCGATCGGCCACTTCAAAACGGGTGTTCTGCTTGCGCAGGATTTCCAGCATGTTGTCCAGGTCGGCATCAGCCACTTCGGCGCTCAGGCGCTCGATTTCGATACCTTCGAAGCCAGCGACGGTGAACTCTGGGAACACTTCGAATACGGCAACGTATTCAAGGTCCTTGCCAGCTTCCAAGGACTTAGGCTCGATGGAAGGCGAACCAGCCGGGTTCAGCTTTTGCTCGACAACAGCTTCGTAGAAGGAAGCCTGGATCACGTCACCTACGGCATCTTGACGCGCGTCAGCACCAAAGCGGCGCTTGATTTCGCTCATCGGCACTTTGCCTGGACGGAAACCAGCGATCTTGGCCTTCTGGGCAGTCTGCTGCAGACGCTTGTTGACCGCAGTCTCGATGCGCTCTGCCGGCACGGTGATGCTCATGCGGCGCTCGATAGCAGTAGTATTTTCAACAGAAACTTGCATGGATATTCCTCGTTGCACAGACGTTAGCCGGCCGTTTCCGACCCAAGAATCAAGGGCATGCATTCTAGTGGGTCAAACTCAAGAAGTCACCCTACTGAAAACGGGTTAAAAAACAGCAGGCATTTTACAGGTACGAATGCACGAATGCTCCTCGCCCCAGTGACAAATACAGCCAATCACGCCAGGGCTCTGTACCAACCCTTCTATATATAGAAGAAGCTGCCAACCATCTCCCTGGCTGCCAACCTTGCGCACAAGGCCGGCGGGTAGTACGGCATCATCGAGAAACAAAAATACGACGAAACGCCCACCCCTGCGACCCAGAACCTGCAGTCGCCGAATACGTAAACCGCTAAAACAAAAAAGGCGCCAGACTGTTAAATCTGGCGCCTTTCGGAATATGGGGTGGACGAAGGGGATCGAACCCTCGACAACGGGAGTCACAATCCCGTGCTCTACCAACTGAGCTACGCCCACCATATTGCGTGACAAAGAAGCCAATCGCCTTCTCTGTTAAGCACCAACCCAGCCCATGGCAAGGGTGACGCTGTATTTGGTGCGGATGAAGAGACTCGAACTCTTACGCCTCGCGGCGCTGGAACCTAAATCCAGTGTGTCTACCAATTCCACCACATCCGCGGCTTGAAGCTTTTAAAACAAAGGCGCCAGACCGTTAAATCTGGCGCCTTTTGAAATATGGGGTGGACGAAGGGGATCGAACCCTCGACAACGGGAGTCACAATCCCGTGCTCTACCAACTGAGCTACGCCCACCATCTTGCGCTACTTGTGCCAAAGCTGCCTAATGGCGCACCCGGCAGGACTCGAACCTGCGACCATCCGCTTAGAAGGCGGATGCTCTATCCAGCTGAGCTACGGGCGCCTGATTAATCTGTACTCTTGGAGGACTACAAACTAAATGCTTCCAGCCTCACACAATAAAACCACTATTGCGCTCGACCTTCTTAACCAGTGCTAGGCTGTGCCCGACAAGTGCGACGAATAGTATAGACGCCCCCAGGGGCCGTCAAATCTTTTTTGAAAAAAATTCATTTTATTTAAGGGGTTAGGGGAATTTGCAGACCAAGCGCCTTTGCCCTCACGTCCTGGCGTGCGAGAATGCGCGCACTTTTCCTCCCCCTCTCGATGGTTAATCACGCGTAATGACTGCACAACTTATCGACGGCAAATCAATCGCCGCCAGCCTGCGCCAGCAGATCGCCAAACGTGTCGCCGAACGTCGCAAGCTTGGCCTGCGCACGCCGGGGCTCGCGGTGATCCTGGTCGGCAGCGATCCTGCCTCCCAGGTTTATGTCTCGCACAAGCGTAAAGACTGTGAAGAGGTCGGCTTTGTTTCCAAGGCCTACGACTTGCCTTCCGACACCACCCAACAGGCACTGACCGACCTGATCGACGGCCTCAACGACGATCCGAACATCGACGGCATCCTGCTGCAATTGCCGCTGCCGGAGCATCTGGATGCCTCCCTGCTGCTGGAGCGCATCCGCCCCGACAAGGACGTCGACGGTTTCCATCCTTATAACGTCGGTCGCCTGGCCCAGCGTATCCCCCTGCTACGCCCCTGCACGCCAAAAGGCATCATGACCCTGCTGGAAAGCACCGGCGTGGACCTGTATGGGCTGGACGCGGTGGTCGTTGGCGCTTCCAACATTGTTGGCCGCCCGATGGCCATGGAACTGCTGCTGGCCGGCTGCACCGTGACCGTCACCCACCGCTTCACCAAGGACCTGGCAGGCCACGTCGGCCGTGCCGACCTGGTAGTGGTCGCCGCCGGCAAGCCGGGCCTGGTCAAGGGCGAGTGGATCAAGGAAGGCGCCATCGTGATCGACGTCGGCATCAACCGCCAGGAAGACGGCAAGCTGGTGGGCGACGTGGTGTATGAAACCGCCCTGCCCCGTGCCGGCTGGATTACTCCGGTGCCGGGTGGCGTAGGCCCGATGACCCGTGCGTGCCTTCTGGAAAACACTCTGTACGCGGCCGAAATGCTGCACAGCTAATAACCCGCCGCACTAAAGAAGCCCTGCCTTATGGCGGGGCTTTTTATTGCCCGCAAAAAAAGTCGTTTTTTCTTTGTTTTTAAGAGCTTTCGTCTGGCTTTAGAAGAACATTCGACAGTTTCTGGCCCATACTAATAATATGTAACGTCATTTTTCATAAAGCCGGTCGCACCCGGTATTTTTCTATCTTTTAGCGAGTCCATCCGCGTGAATATTCGTCTCTCTCTCGTCAGCCTGTTCTTCGCATTCGCAGGCACTGTCGCCAACGCCAGTGAAACCACCCTGGCCCCACGGGATACCTCGCAGCTGCATATCGCTTCGGGTAGCGCGATGCTGGTGGATTTGCAAACCAACAAGGTGATCTACGCCAGCAACCCCGACGTAGTCGTGCCGATTGCTTCCGTCACCAAATTGATGACCGGCATGGTGGTGCTGGACGCCAAGCAGAACATGGACGAGTACATCTCCATCAACATCAGCGACACCCCGGAAATGAAAGGCGTGTTCTCACGGGTCAAGCTCAACAGCGAGATGCCGCGCAAGGAGATGTTGCTGATCACCCTGATGTCCTCGGAAAACCGTGCCGCTGCCAGCCTGGCCCACCACTATCCGGGCGGTTATGCCGCATTTATTGCCGCGATGAACGCCAAGGCCAAGGCCCTGGGCATGAACAGCACGCGCTATGTCGAGCCCACCGGCCTGTCGATCCATAACGTGTCCACCGCCCGCGACTTGAGCAAGCTGGTGCAAGCCGCGCACAAATACCCGCTGCTCACGCAACTGAGCACCACCAAGGAAAAAACCGTGTCGTTCCGCAAGCCCAGCTACACCCTGGGCTTTTCCAATACCGATCACCTGGTCAACCGGGCCAACTGGGATATCAAGCTGACCAAGACCGGCTTCACCAACCAGGCCGGCCACTGCCTGGTGCTGGTGACGAGCATGGGCAATCGTCCGGTATCGCTGGTGATCCTCGATGCTTTCGGCAAGTTCACGCACTTTGCCGATGCCAGCCGCATCCGCAAGTGGATTGAAACCGGCAAGAGTGGCTCGGTGCCGGACGTGGCCCTGCAATACAAGGCCGACAAGAATCTCAAGGCCCGCCAGACCGGGGTCGCCCAGTCCCATTGATACACGATTGGCAGGTACAAAAAACGGCGCCCTCGGGCGCCGTTTGCTTTATGGCTGCTTCGGTCTTTCGGCCATCACCTTGAGTGCCTGGGCTGCCGCCTGCTCCTGGCCGGCCTGGGCGGTTGCGTTAGCGGCCTGCTGCCACCGCCCCGCATCCAGATTGGCCGGCAACTGGCTTGGGCGCTGGACCAGCACCGCCCACTGCCCGGCGCTGCTCCAGGCGGACTCGAAGTCGCTGAACGCCACCGGGCGTCGCCGGTCCCTTGCGACTCGCAGCAATACCGTACTGTTCTGCTGGTTAAAGCCCACCAGTACCGCATAACGCGGCTCGGCCCAGAGTGTCGAGCCCTCGGTGATGCGCACCATCACCGGATACCCCGCCGCCACCTGCGCCAACAGCGCGGTTAGCTTGGCATCCAGCGGATACACCAGCATCCCGTACTCACGCGCCAGTATCTGCATATTGCGCTCAAGGTCCGCTTCCCCACCCGGCAGGTGCAATGGCTTATCCAGCAAGCCCGGTGTAATCACAATGCCTTGTTGCGACAGCATGCTGGCCAAGGCGGCTGGGCCACCCTGGTAGGTGTCGCCTCGAAAGGCCGGCACACCGTTGAGCTCTACACGTTCGGGCAGTCCGTGGATTTTCGAGGGGGTGGGATGCCCGGCACACGCGGCCAATCCGAGGACGCAGGCAGCCACCAGCGAGGATTTTTTGAGACTCGACCGTAAACGCAACTTCTTCACTCTCTTGATCATCTGCGGGCTGGGGCGTTGATCATAGGGCGCTCTTGGACGCCGGTATAGCCTTGGGCAGCAGTAAAAAGCCCGGGATAGAGCAAACAAGTTGGACGGACACGACCATTGGTCAATAGCACGCAACCGGGAGGCAGCTAGACTGTCCATTGCAAAGACAGTGTGTGCCCTGCACAGGGCAAAAGGAGGCACTCATGAGCCTGACAACCACGATTTTCCTGCTGGTGCTTGGCTGGCTGGCCGTCGCCGGCGCCATGTTGTGGGGGGTATTGCGCGTGACCCGCCGGCATCATCATCCACAGCCCAAGGCCGCGACACGCGCCAAGGCCCATAAGCCTGTCGCCCATCACGCCTGATAAATAATGTAGGAGCCGGCTTGCCGGCTCCTACAGGTTCAGGCCACCCGCTTGTTGGCCACGGCCGCCGACGCCGCCACCATCGCCCGCAGCAATACCGCGCACCCCGCCGCCAGGTCATCCGGCGCCGCGTTTTCGATCTCGTTATGGCTGATCCCGCCCTCACACGGCACGAATATCATCCCCGCCGGCCCCAATTCGGCAACGAAGATCGCGTCGTGCCCGGCACCGCTGACGATATCCATGTTCGACAGGCCCAGGCCATTGGCCGCCTCACGTACAGCATCGACACACCCCTTGTCGAAATACAGCGGTGGAAAATCGGCGGTAGGCACCATTTCGAAGGTCAGGCCGTGCTTGGCGCAGGTGTCGTCGATCACCTGGCGCACCTGGGCAATCATCGAGTCCAGGCGTGCCGGCTCCAGGTGGCGGAAGTCCAGGGTCATGCGCACCTCGCCAGGGATCACATTGCGCGAGCCCGGGTAGGCTTGCAGGCAACCCACGGTGCCACAGGCATGGGGCTGATGGCCGAGGGCTGCTGCGTTTACCGCAGCCACCACTGCCGAAGCACCGACCAGGGCGTCCTTGCGCAGGTGCATCGGCGTCGGCCCAGCGTGGGCCTCGACCCCACGCAGGGTCAGGTCGAACCATTTCTGGCCGAGCGCCCCCAGCACCACGCCGATGGTTTTGCGCTCATCTTCAAGGATCGGGCCTTGCTCGATATGGGCTTCAAAATAAGCCCCTACCTTGTGCCCACTGACCGGTCGGGTGCCCGCATAGCCAATCGCATTCAGCGCATCGCCCACCGTGACGCCCTCGGCATCGGTCTTGGCCAGGGTGTCTGCCAGGGTGAATTTCTCGGCAAACACCCCGGAGCCCATCATGCATGGCGGGAAGCGCGAGCCTTCTTCGTTGGTCCACACCACCACCTCCAGCGGCGCCTCGGTTTCGATCTGCAGGTCATTGAGCGTGCGCAACACCTCCACTCCCGCCAATACACCGAAGCAGCCGTCGAACTTGCCGCCAGTCGGCTGGGTGTCGATATGGCTGCCGGTCATCACCGGCGCCAGCGCCGGGTTGCGCCCAGGGCGACGAGCAAAGATATTGCCCACACCATCGACGGTCACGGTGCAACCCGCATCCTCGCACCATTGCACAAACAGATCGCGGGCCTGGCGATCCAGGTCGGTCAGGGCCAGTCGACACACACCGCCCTTGGGGGTAGCGCCAAGCTTGGCAAGGTCCATCAACGACTGCCACAGGCGGTCGCGGTTGACATGCTGATGGGTGGATTGCAGAACGTCGATGGCAGCGTTCATGGTGATCTCCTCAGGCAGTATTTCTTATGATTGACGCGGTCCAACTGTGGGAGCGGGCTTGCTCGCGAAGGCGGTGTATCAGTCAATATATCCATCACTGACCCACCGCCTTCGCGAGCAAGCCCGCTCCCACAGTTGATTGCATTCCACATCGCTTACAGGGATGTCTTGGCAGCGACCGGGCTGGTTTTGCGCTTGCTGCACAGGCCGTAATACAACACCCCGCCCAGCGCCGAACCGGTGAACCAGCCATAGCTGTAGAACCAACTGAATGCATCGCTACCCAGCGACAGCAAGGTCAGCACCACCGGCACACCAAAGGCGATAAACCCCGCCACATTCCACGCCGGGTACACGTCATCGCGGTACAACCCCGCCAGGTCCAGCTGCTGGCGGCGGATCAGGAAATAGTCCACCACCATGATCCCGGCAATCGGCCCCAACAGGCTCGAATAACCCAGCAGCCAGTTGGAATACACGGTTTCCAGGCTGACATCGGACACGATCAGGCCGAGTTTTTTCAGCAGTTCATGGGCCATCAACGCCAGCCCCACCAGGCCGGTAAGCACCACGGCGGTGGTGCGGTTGATCAGCTTGGGCGCGATGTTCTGGAAGTCATTGGTGGGCGAGACAATATTCGCCGCCGTGTTGGTCGACAGCGTGGCAATGATGATCAACGCCATCGCCACCGCCACCCACACCGGGCTCTGGATGTGGCCGATCAGGGTCACCGGGTCGGAGACGCTGACCCCCACCAACTTCACCGAGGCGGCGGTCATGATCACGCCCAATGCGGCGAACAGGAACATGGTCAGCGGCAGGCCAAAAATCTGCCCCAGGATCTGGTCCTTCTGGCTTTTGGCATAGCGGCTGAAGTCGGGAATATTCAACGACAACGTGGCCCAGAACCCGACCATCGCCGTCAGCCCGGCCATGAAGTAACCCGTCAGGCTCGCGCCTTCGGGCCGCTTGGGCGGAATCGCCATGAGTTCGCTGAGCGACACATTGGGCAACGCCCACACCAGCAGGCCGATACCTACCGCCACCAGCAGCGGCGCCGACAGGGTTTCCAGCCATTTGATCGACTCGGCGCCACGCAGCACCACCCACAGGTTCAGCACCCAGAAGATCATGAAGCCGATCACCTCGCCGGTGCCGCCCAGGCTCTTCCAGCCCTCGAAAATCGAGCCGAGGAACAAGTGGATCGCCAGCCCGCCGAACATCGTCTGGATACCGAACCAGCCACACGCCACCAGCGCACGGATCAGGCACGGCACATTGGAACCAAGGATGCCGAAGGATGAGCGCAACAGCACCGGGAACGGAATGCCGTACTTGGTCCCGGGAAAAGCGTTGAGCGTCAGGGGGATAAGCACCACGATATTGGCCAGCAGGATCGCCATCAGCGCCTCGCCCACCGACAAACCGAAGTACGCGGTAAGCACCCCACCCAGGGTGTAGGTCGGTACGCAGATCGACATGCCGACCCACAGCGCCGTGATGTGCCACTTGTTCCAGGTTCGTTCGTGCACCTTGGTCGGTGCCATGTCGTGGTTGTAGCGGGGGCTGTCGAGGACGTCGCTGCCGGCGTCGAGTTCATACAGGCCGTCGCGTTCTATGACTTGCGATCTGTTCTGTTGCATGGCCGCTCCACGGTTTTTTTTTAAAATTATTGTTGCTCATCCGGCGCTCAACGCTGGATGGCCGTAGTCCCGCATGGACAACATGACATCACGGACCCGGCCAACCGCCAGCGCACTCAATTACCGTGCCGCAAGCCGTCACCCCATCCGTACCGCTTATATAACTGGCTGATGTTTATCAGCTTTATTTTATTTACCGAAAAGTCCCACGGCACTTTCAACGTTACTCAGGCCAAATAACGCAGAAGTTGTCCGAACAATCAGGACTCAATCTGGTGCAACACAATTATTTTTATTACTACCCGCCGTCAAGAGGCAACTCTCAAGCGTCTGATTTGCAATAGGAAATGTTGCTCATATTGGGAACCTGTCAAGCGCGTCAAAATGGTGAATGGACGCTACATTTTGGTGATTTGAGATTTTTATCTATATATTTCAACAACTTAATCTGGATATATGTTTATAAAAAATAATCTTGATCATTCGAAAAACTCGGGCTAGTTTCTATTCCTGTCACAACTGACAAGAATAAATCTTGCACGGTGTGCAGCACTACAACACTTAGAACTGGCATAAGCCGGTCAAGCCTCTGAGGAACTCGGCATGTCTCTGTTGATCCGTGGCGCTACCGTTGTTACCCATGATGAAAGTTATAAAGCCGATGTCTTGTGCGCAGACGGTCTAATCCGCGCTATTGGCACTGATCTGGATATTCCCGCCGGCACCGAGATACTCGATGGCAGCGGCCAATACCTGATGCCCGGCGGTATCGACCCCCATACCCATATGCAACTGCCCTTCATGGGCACCGTGGCCAGCGAGGACTTTTTCAGCGGTACGGCAGCGGGCCTGGCGGGCGGGACCACGTCGATTATCGATTTTGTGATTCCCAACCCACAGCAGTCGTTGCTGGAAGCCTTTCACCAGTGGCGTGGCTGGGCCCAGAAGTCGGCGGCCGACTACGGGTTTCATGTGGCGATCACCTGGTGGAGCGAACAGGTGCGCGAGGAAATGGCCGAGCTGGTGAGCCATCACGGCATCAACAGCTTCAAGCACTTCATGGCCTACAAGAACGCGATCATGGCCGCCGACGACACCCTGGTCGCCAGCTTCGAGCGCTGCCTGGAACTGGGCGCGGTGCCCACCGTGCATGCGGAGAACGGCGAACTGGTGTATCACCTGCAACGCAAGCTGATGGCACAGGGCATCACCGGGCCCGAGGCCCATCCGCTGTCGCGCCCCTCACAAGTGGAAGGCGAAGCCGCCAGCCGCGCGATCCGCATTGCCGAAACCATCGGCACGCCGCTGTACCTGGTACACGTCTCGACCCAGGAAGCCCTCGACGAAATCACCTACGCCCGCGCCAAGGGCCAGGCGGTCTATGGCGAAGTCCTGGCCGGGCACCTGCTGCTGGACGACAGCGTGTACCAGCACCCCGACTGGCAGACCGCTGCGGGCTACGTGATGAGCCCGCCCTTCCGCCCACGCGGGCACCAAGACGCGCTGTGGCGCGGCCTGCAATCGGGCAACCTGCACACCACCGCCACCGACCACTGCTGCTTCTGCGCCGAACAAAAGGCCGCCGGGCGTGACGATTTCAGCAAGATTCCCAATGGTACCGCCGGCATCGAGGACCGTATGGCGCTGCTGTGGGACGAAGGGGTCAACACCGGGCGCCTGTCGATGCAGGAGTTCGTCGCGCTGACCTCCACCAACACGGCGAAGATCTTCAATCTCTACCCGCGCAAAGGTGCGATCCGGGTCGGCGCCGATGCCGACCTGGTGCTGTGGGATCCCCAGGGCTCGCGAACCATCTCGGCCAAGACCCACCATCAGCAGGTGGACTTCAACATCTTTGAAGGCAAGACCGTACGCGGCGTGCCCAGCCACACCATCAGCCAGGGCAAGCTGGTCTGGGTCGACGGCGACCTGCGCGCCGAGCGCGGCGCCGGGCGCTATGTCGAGCGGCCGGCGTATCCGGCGGTGTTCGAGCAGTTGCGCAAGCGTGCGGAGCATTCCAAGCCAGCCGCGGTGAAACGCTGACATCGCCGATCGCAGGCAAGCCAGCTCCCACACTTGATCGGGTTCACACAGTTCAAATGTGGGAGCGGGCTTGCCCGCGATGAGGCCAGTGCAAACAACAAAAAAATCAATGCCCGCCAGAGGCAAAAAAAACCGTGAGGACACTACCGTGATCCAGACCCTGAACCACCTCCCCCACCCCGACGAAGACAAGGCGACCCTCGCCAGCCATTTCACCGACCTGGCACCGCCCCTCAACGCTCGCCAGGCGCACCTGGAAGCCTCGCGCTGCCTGTATTGCTACGACGCACCGTGCGTCAACGCGTGCCCCAGCGAGATCGACATTCCGTCCTTCATCCGCAACATCCACACCGACAACGTCCAGGGCGCAGCGCAAAAGATTCTCTCGGCCAACATCCTCGGTGGCAGCTGTGCCCGGGTGTGCCCGACCGAAATCCTCTGCCAGCAGGCCTGTGTGCGCAACCACAGCGAAGAATGCGCCCCGGTGCTGATCGGCCTGTTGCAACGCTATGCCATCGACCACGCGCACTTCGAGCAACACCCGTTCCAGCGCGCCGCCCCTACCGGCAAGCGCATCGCGGTGGTCGGCGCCGGGCCGGCAGGTTTGTCCTGCGCCCATCGCAGTGCCTTGCATGGGCATGACGTGGTGATTTTCGAAGCCCGGGAAAAGGCCGGTGGCCTCAACGAATACGGGATCGCCAAATACAAACTGGTGGATGACTTCGCCCAGAAGGAGCTGGATTTCCTCCTGCAGATCGGCGGCATCGAAATCCGCCACGGTCAGCGCCTGGGTGACAACCTGAGCCTGAGCGACCTGCACCAGCAATTCGACGCGGTGTTCCTCGGCCTGGGCCTGGCCGCCAGCAAACACCTGGGCCTGCCCCATGAGGACGCCCCCGGCCTGCTCGCCGCCACCGATTACATCCGCGAACTGCGCCAGGCCGACGACCTCAGCCAACTGCCCCTGGCCGACCGCTGCATCGTGCTGGGTGCCGGCAACACCGCCATCGACATGGCCGTGCAAATGGCCCGCCTGGGCGCGCGCGATGTCAACCTGGTCTACCGCCGTGGGCTTGCCGACATGGGCGCCACCGGCCATGAGCAAGATATCGCCAAGGCCAATCAGGTGCGCCTGCTGACCTGGGCCCAACCCGACACGGTGCTGCTGGACGACCAGGGCCAGGTACGCGGCATGCGCTTTGCCCGCACGCGCCTGGAAAACGGCCGCCTGCACCCCACCGGCGAAACTTTCGAGCTGGCGGCAGATGCGATCTTCAAGGCCATCGGCCAAGGCTTCGACGACCAGGCCTTGCACGACCCACTGGCCCAGCAACTGCAACGCCAGGGCGAACGGATCTTTGTCGATGCGCAGCTGCAAACCAGCATCCCCGGCGTGTATGCCGGTGGCGATTGCGTCAGCCTCGGGCAAGACCTCACCGTCCAGGCCGTGCAACACGGCAAGCTGGCCGCCGAGGCCATGCACGCTCAACTCATGCTCAATGTGGAGGCTGCGTAAATGGCCGATCTATCGATTGTGTTCGCCGGTATCAAAGCCCCCAACCCGTTCTGGCTGGCCTCCGCACCACCCACCGACAAAGCCTACAATGTGGTGCGCGCCTTCGAGGCCGGCTGGGGGGGTGTGGTCTGGAAGACCCTGGGCGAAGACCCGGCGGCGGTCAACGTCTCGTCCCGTTATTCGGCGCACTTTGGCGCCAACCGTGAAGTGTTGGGTATCAACAATATCGAGCTGATTACCGACCGCTCCCTGGAGATCAACCTGCGGGAAATCACCCAGGTGAAAAAGGACTGGCCGGACCGCGCGCTGATCGTGTCGCTGATGGTGCCGTGCGTCGAAGAGTCATGGAAAAACATCCTGCCGCTGGTGGAGGCCACCGGTTGCGACGGCATCGAGCTGAACTTCGGTTGCCCCCACGGCATGCCGGAACGAGGCATGGGCGCGGCCGTGGGCCAAGTGCCGGAGTATGTGGAGCAGGTGACACGCTGGTGCAAGACCTACTGTTCGCTGCCGGTGATCGTCAAGCTCACGCCCAACATCACCGATATTCGCGTGGCCGCCCGTGCTGCGTATCGCGGGGGCGCCGATGCGGTGTCGCTGATCAACACCATCAACTCCATCACCAGTGTCGATCTGGAGCGCATGGTCGCCCTGCCGATCGTCGGCACCCAGAGTACCCACGGCGGCTACTGCGGCTCGGCGGTCAAGCCGATTGCCTTGAACATGGTCGCTGAAATTGCCCGTGACCCCCAGACCCAGGGCTTGCCGATCTGCGGGATCGGCGGCATCGGCAACTGGCGCGATGCCGCAGAGTTCATTGCCCTGGGCTGCGGCGCGGTGCAGGTATGCACGGCGGCGATGCTGCATGGCTTTCGCATTGTCGACGAGATGAAGGATGGCTTGTCGCGGTGGATGGACAGCCAGGGCTACAACAGCCTGCAGGATTTCTCCGGGCGCGCCGTGGGCAACACCACGGACTGGAAATACCTGGACATCAACTACCAGGTCATCGCCAAAATTGACCAGGCCGCCTGCATTGGCTGCGGGCGTTGCCATATTGCCTGTGAAGACACCTCGCACCAGGCCATTGCCAGCCTCAAGCAGGCCGATGGGACCCACGTGTACCAAGTGATCGACGACGAATGCGTGGGCTGCAACCTATGCCAGATCACCTGCCCGGTGGCGGACTGCATCGAGATGGTGCCGATGGATACCGGCAAGCCGTTTTTGAATTGGACGCAGGACCCACGCAACCCCTACCGAGAGGCGGTGTAGCCTTTTAAATCGCTATGGCAGGCAAGCCAGCTCCCACATTTGATCGAGTTCACACAATCAAAATGTGGGAGCTGGCTTGCCTGCGATAAGGCCCTCAACCGCACCACAAACTCAGGGCTCCAAGCCAATCCCCCGCAAAATCACGCTGGTCACCGTCTGCACCGCCCGTTCGAACTGCATATCCGACAACGCCTGATGGTCGTTGAGGATCATCACCTGATGATCAAAGTCGGCATAGTGCTGGGTCGAGGCCCAGATCATATATAGCAGGCTCGACGGCTCCACCGCGAGGATGCGTTTGTCTTCCACCCACTGGCGGATTTTCGCTTCCTTCATCTTGGCCCAGTCGTACAGACTTGCATCCAACGCTTCACCGAGGGTCGGCGCACCGTGGATGATTTCATTGGCCCAGACTTTGGAGCCATAGGGGCGACTGCGCGAATGCTGCATCTTCGCCCGGATGTAGCTGCTGAGGACCACCCTCGGGTCATCGAACATCTCGAAACACAGGGCGTCCTGCTTCCACACTTCCAGCAGGTCGAACAGCACCGCGCTGTACAACTCGCTCTTGGTGCTGAAGTAGTAATGCAGGTTGGAGCGCGGCAGTTGCGCCTGTTCGGCAATGTCGGCCATGGCGGTGCTGCCGTAGCCCTTTTCGGCGAAGACCTTCTCAGCCGCCAGCAGAATTTTTTCGACGTTGACCCGACGGATACCGATCTTGTGATTGCCCATAGGGGCTCCCTGACAACGACATGTCTTGAAGACTACCATCCGCTCTAGATCGGGGCGACAGCCCGAGTGGAAACTTCGTACACTGCCCACTCCTCCCATTGATAGGTAGTGCACGATGTTGATCAAGAAAACCCTGACCACGGTGACCTTGCTGGCCTCGCTGCTGGGCGCTTCGGCGGCTTTTGCCCATGCCCACCTGAAAAACACCACGCCGGCGGCCGACAGCACCGTCGCCGCGCCCGCCGACCTGCGCCTGGTGTTCTCTGAAGGTGTCGAAGCCACGTTCACCAAGGTTTCCCTGAGCAAGGACGGCACCGAAGTGGCGGTCAAAGGCCTGGAAACCCCGGACGCCGACAAGAAAACCCTGGTGGTGACCCCTGCCGCGCCCTTGGCTGCCGGCACTTACAAGGTGGAGTGGCATGCGGTCTCGGTCGATACCCACAAGAGCGAAGGCAGCTACAGCTTCAAGGTCGGCCAATAACCCATGGCAACCCTGCTGGTGCTGTGCCGTTTCCTGCACTTTCTGGCGGTGCTGCTGATGTTCGGGGCTTGTGTGTTCCGGCCCGTGCTCCTGGGCAACAAACCCCAGCCGGCACTGGATCGGCAATTGGCGCGCATCACCACGCTACTGGCCTGGCTGGCCCTGGGCAGCGGCGTGGCGTGGTTGCTATTGATCAGTGCCAGCATGGCTGGCAGCGAACTATTGGCGCTGGACCTGGCCACCGTGCAATTGGTGCTGGGCAAGACCTTCTTCGGCCAGGTCTGGAGCGCGCACCTGCTGCTCAATGGCTTGTTGGTGCTGGGCTTGCTGACGCCCTGGAGCCGCCTGCGCCTGCCACTGACGGTGCTGCTTTTGGCAACACTGGCCCCGGTGGGCCACGGCGCCATGCTCAGTGGCCTGAACGGCCAATTGCTGATCCTCAATCAGGTGGTACACCTGCTCTGCGTCGGGGCCTGGCTCGGTGGGTTGCTGCTGTTGGTGTTGATCCTGCGCCAAGCGCAGCGCACCGACCTGGAAGAGGTCCTGCGGCGCTTCAGTGGTGTCGGTTACGGGCTGGTAGCGGGTTTGCTGGTCAGCGGGCTGATCAATGTCCGCGTGCTTACCGGGCAATTGTGGCCTACCCCGCTGTTCAGCGGGTTTGCCTTGATCCTGTTGATCAAGGTGCTGCTGGTGGCGGGCATGCTGGGCCTGGCATTGCTCAACCGGCTACGGATCAAGGGTTGCCAGCAACGTCCGGGCCAATTGCAGGCCAGCGTGTTGCTGGAATGGCTGCTGGGCGCGGCGGCCGTGGCGGCCGTTTCGCTGTTGGGCACCCTGCCACCGATGCTCACGGCCCCATAAACAAAACCTCTGCAGGAGCCGGCAAGTCGGCTCCTGCCAGGGGTCAGGGCGGGCTGTTCTTCAAGCGCCCCGCCGTGTCGATACTGACCACCACCGACAACCCCGGCCGCAAGCGTTCGCTCTGCTCCTGATCCGGGTCCACCGTGATCCGCACCGGCACCCGCTGCGCGATCTTGACGAAGTTGCCGGTGGCGTTATCGGCCTGCAACAGGCTGAACTCGGCTCCCGTGGCCGGCGAGATACGCTGCACCGTGCCGTGGAACTTGCGGTGGTTCAGGGCATCGACGGTGAACGTCACCGGCTGGCCCACCTGCACGTTGTCCATCTGGGTTTCTTTCATATTGGCGATCACCCACAGCTGGTTCGGCACCAGCGCCATCAACTGCGCGCCGGAGTTGACGTAGGCCCCCAGGCGCACGCCGATCTGCCCCAACTGGCCGTCCCTGGGTGCGAGCACACGGGTGTTCGACAGGTCGATCCGCGCCAACTCCACGGCGGCCTCGGCGCTGGCGACGGCGGCTTCCAGCGAGCCGCGATTGACGATCACCGTCTGCAGATCCTGGCGGGCGATTTCCAGGCTGGCCTGGGCCTGGGCCACGGCGGCGATGGTCTGCGCGTTGGCGGCGCGGGTCACGTCCAGTTCGCGGCGCGATACCGAGCCGTCGCTGATCAGTTCTTCGTTGCGGCGCAGGTCGGCGGTGCTTTTGCGCGCCTGGGCCTGGCTGTCGGCCAGGGCCGCCTGGCGCAACTTGATGGTCGCCTCGGCGCTGTTGCGCTGTTGCACCACGTTGGCCAGGGACGCCTGCTGTACCGCCAGTTGCGCCTGGGCCTGGTCCAGGCGCTGCTTGTAGATGCGATCGTCGAGGCGCACCAGCAGATCCCCGGCCTTGACGTACTGGAAATCCTGCACCGGCACCTCGAACACATAACCGCTCAATTGCGGGCCGATGATCGTTACCTGGCCGCGCACCAGGGCGTTCTCGGTGGTTTCGACGGCACTGCTGAAAGGCGGCAATTGCCAGGCGTACAACACGATCAACACGCCGACGATCGCAATCGCGGCAAAGCCCAGGGACGAGATGACACGCACCCCCAACGAACGCTGTTCGGTGACCGTGGCACCGGGCGGCGTGGTGCCCTCCGGGGTGGAAGCAATGGCATTGGTGGTCGTGGTGGTAGCCGTAGGTTCGCTCATGAAGGAAGTGCGCCGCTAGGTTGAACGGAAGGCGCTGCGCTGGCGGCAGCTTTCTTGGTGGTGCTCATCAGCCACAGGCTGCGGGTAAAAATCCACAACATGGTGAGGATCGCGATGATCGCAATCAGCATGAACACGTCGTTATAGGCCATGACATTGGCTTCACGGGTGGCCGCCGTGGCCAGGCTGCGAATGCCCATCAGGTTGCGCAGTTCCGGGTCGGCAATCACCGAGCCATAGACCGAGCCACCGCTCTGCACCCGGGCAGCTACGCGAGGGTCCAACAATGTCAGGTGTTCGACAATCATGCTGGAGTGGAACTTCTCCCGCACGATCTGGAACGTGCCGAGCAACGCCGCCCCCATCAGCCCGCCAAGGTTCTGGCAAATACCGAACAACACCGAGAAACTCACGAGGTTGCGCGGGTTGGTCAGCACATTGCGCATGCCCAGCACCATGGTCGGGCCGAGGAAGAAGGTACCGCCAAACCCCAGCAAAAACTGGCTCAGGTACATGTTGTGCGGGCGAGTCAGGTTGCTGGAGAAGCTGTCCATCACCGAACCTGTGGCCATCAGGGCCAGGGATATCACCAGCGGCATCAGCAGGTGTGCCGAGTTGATGGTCAACGCGCTGATCACCAGGCCACTGATCGCCCCCAGCAGCATCACCAGGTACAAGGTGCGCATCTGCTCGCTGCTCATGTTCAGCGCCTGCAAAAAGCCGACGGCGCCGGTGGACTGCTCGGACAGCACCATGCGGATCAGGATCACCGCCAGGGCCAGGCGAATCATCACCCCGCCGCCCAGCCAGCGGGTCATCAGCAACGGGTTGGCGCGGTTATGTTCGATGGCCAGGCCGGCCATGATCAGCACCAGTGAACAGGCAGAAGCGACGCCAATCCACGGTGCTTCCAGCCACCAGTCGATACGCCCCAGGGACAGTACCGCGCAGAGCAACGCCACCCCCGAGGCGAGCAAGGCGAAGGTCAGGAAGTCGAGCTTTTCAAAGGTCTTGAAGCGGTCGCCCGGTGGCAACTTGAGCAGGAATACACAGCCCAGGCAGGTCAGCGCCATGCCCAGTTCAAACAGGTAGAGGCCGCGCCACTCGGCAATTTGCAGCAAGTCCTCGGAAAACAGCCGTGCCATCGGCAGGGCCAGTTGCGCGGTGCCCAGGCCCAAGACCAGGGCCTTGAGCCGCCACTTTGCGGGAAACGCCTGGACCATGTAGTACAAACCCAGGGAACTGAGGGCCGCACCCACCATGCCGTGGGCCGCACGCACGGCAATCGCCGAGCTGAGATCATTGACGAACAGATGGCCAAAGGTGACCAGGGCGTAGAGCACCAGGAACACTTCGGTAAACGCGCGCAAGCCGAACTGCTGGCGGAACTTCACCAGCAGCAGGTTCATCGACACGTTGGTCATCACATAGGCCGCGGGCAGCCAGGCCATTTCGGCGGTGGTCGCGCCCAATGCCCCTTGCAGATACGGCAGGTTGGCGATCACCAGTGCATTGCCCAGGCCGCCGGTGATTGCTACCAGCACGCCAACCAGGGCAAAGGCCCAGCGTTTGAGCGTGGGGTGATGGGGCGTCGACGGCGACCCCGGCAAGCTCGGACGCTCGTGGGGTTGCCAGGTATGCGGGGTGTATTTATCCATTCGTGACCTTGATGACCGACGCACGAGGCCGGTAAAACCATGACTCAGAGCGTAGTAGACCTGAGCGGGGTTCATCTTGTCATCTTTGTGGGAGCTGGCTTGCCAGCTCCCACATTTGATTTGCGATGTGACGCAACTTATATGCCCAGCCCAGCCCCCCTGTGGGAGCGGGCTTGCCCGCGATAGCGGCGGTTCAGGCGATATTTCCAGTGGCTGACACACCGCCATCGCAGGCAAGCCAGCTCCCACATTCGATTTGCGATGTGACACAAACTATATGCCCAGCCCAGCCCTCCTGTGGGAGCGGGCTTGCCCGCGATAGCGGCAGTTCAGGCGCTATTTCCAGTGGCTGACACACCGCCATCGCAGGCAAGCCAGCTCCCACATTTGATTTGCGATGTGGCACAAACTATATGCCCAGCCCAGCCCCCCCCGTGGGAGCGGGCTTGCCCGCGATAGCGGCGGTTCAGGCGCTATTTCCAGTGGCTGACACACCGCCATCGCAGGCAAGCCAGCTCCCACATTTGATTTGCGATGTGGCACAAACTATATGCCCAGCCCAGCCCCCCCGTGGGAGCGGGCTTGCCCGCGATAGCGGCGGTTCAGGCGCTATTTCCAGTGGCTGACACACCGCCATCGCAGGCAAGCCAGCTCCCACATTTGATTTGCGATGTGGCACAAACTATATGCCCAACCCAGCCCCCCCTTTGGGAGCGGGCTCACACTGGGGCTTTTAGATCCAGCCCAGCCAGCTCCAATAGGTGGCGGCAAACACCAGCATCAACAGGTAGCCAATCAAGGTCACCAACAAGCCCACCTTGGCAAACTGCCTCGCGGTAAAGGTGCCGGTGCCCAGGCACACCATGTTCTGCGGGGCGTTGATCGGCAGGATAAAGCCATAGCTGACCACAAACCCGAGCAACATGGTCATGCCCAGCCGGCTGAAGTCCCCCGGCAGGGTTTGCAGCACCGCGATCAGGATCGGCAGCAAGGCCGAGGTCAACGCAGTGGCGCTGGCAAAGCCCAGGTGGATCACAATCAGGAATGCCCCAAGGATCGCAAACACCCCCAGTGGACCCAGTTGATCCAGGCCGGTATGCCCCACCACCTGCGCGCCCAGCCATTGCCCGGCCTGGGTGGTCAACAGCGCCGTACCGAGGCTGATGCCCACGCCAAACACAATCACCGTGCCCCAGGGGATGCGCGACTGCACGTCTTTCCAGGTCATCACCCCAATCCCCGGCAGCAGCAGGAACACCAGGCCGGCGTAGGTGGTGGAGGTGGTATCGAAGCTGTGCAGGCGCCCTTCCGTGGCCCAGGCCAGCAGCAGCAATAGCGAGACCGTCAGCAGGCGCTTCTGCGGCCCGGTCATCGGGCCGATATCGGCCAGAGATTGCGCCACGGCCTCCTTGCCACCGGGGATGCTGTTGGTTTCCGGAGGCAGCAACTTGAGCACCAGCAACAGCAATACCGCCGACATGATCAACGCCCACGGGGCCCCGGCGATCAGCCAGTCGATCCACGACACGCGCTGGCCGAGCATCTTGTCCATAAAGCCCACGGTCAACAGGTTCTGCGCCGCCGCGGTCTGGATCCCGACGTTCCAGATGCTGGTGCCCTGGGCGACGACGATCATGATCCCGGCGGCGATATTGGAGCGTTTGTCCACGCCAAACGCGGCGATCACCCCCATCATGATCGGCACTACGCAAGCACTGCGCGCCGTGGCGCTGGGCACTACCAGGCTGAGCAGGATGGTCACCGCAATCGCCCCCACCAGAATCCCGCGGGTGCTGGTGCCAACCCGGGTCAGGGTGACCAGGGCGATACGCCGGTCGAGGCCTGTGTGGGTCATGGCGGCGGCGATAAACAACGCACCGGCCACCAGGGCCAGGGCCGGGTTGGCAAACCCGGTAAGCGCCATGCTGATGGCGGGGCTGGAACCGATCAGGTGCGTCGGGTCCTGCAGGGACGGCGCGGTGCCCAGCAGAAAGGCCATCAACGAGGTGATCATGATCGCACTGGCTTCATAGGACACCGCCTCGGTGATCCACACCACCACGGCAAAGGCCAGGATCGCCAACATCCGGTGGCCGGCTACCGGCAAGTCGGCGGGCAACGGCAACAACAGCACGCCGATCATCACCAGCACGGCGATCACCAGGCCCATGGGCAGCTTGAAAGAAACAGCAGGTGTTGCGGGGGCACTCATGGAAATCTCCGTCGGCCATGACAATCAAGGCCTGCAGCATGAGGCAAAGCGTCGCGGCGGGTTTTGACAGGTATCAAGGCACACGCGATTTAAGCCTGTGGGAGCAGCTTGCCTGCTCCCACATTCAGGCCGTCGTGTCAGGCGCGGCACCCAGTAGCTGGCTCAACACCGCCCGCAGCTTGCCCGGCTTCACCGGTTTATTGAGCAACGGCGCCTCCAGGCGCTGCAACGAACGCCGGCACTGGTCCGTGCGGTCGGCCGTGATGATCACCGCAGGGATCCTGCGGTCGAAATGCTCGCGCAACTGCTTGACCACCTCGCAGCCGACCACACCATGATCGAGGTGGTAATCGGCCAGGATCAGCTCCGGCGCCCTACCCTGCAACGCCACCAACGCGCCCGCCTGATCAGTGGCGGTCACCACTTCGCAGCCCCACTGCCCAAGCAACGCGCGCATGCTCTCCAGGATGCTGGTTTCGTTATCCAGCACCAGCAGGCGCCGCCCCGGCAATGGGTTGCCGGCGCCGGCCTGGGGTGGCGCGAGGCTGATGGGCAGCGGTATTTCCTCGGACAGCGGCACCTCGATACTGAACATCGAGCCGCGCCCCGGCCATGAGCGCACCCTCACCTGGCAGCCGAGGATCTTCGCGATACGCTCGACAATCGCCAGGCCCAGGCCTACGCCCTTGCGATCCGCCGCCCGGCCGACGTCCAGTTGGTTGAACTCGAGGAAAATCGACTCCAGGCTGTCGGCGGCAATCCCACGGCCGGTGTCCCACACCTCCAGGCGCAGGCGATCACCGCGCCGCCGCGCCCCCAGCAGGATGCAACCCTGCTCGGTATAGCGGCAGGCATTGCTGAGGAAATTGCGCAGGATGCGTGTCAACAGGCGCAAGTCGGTGCGCAGCGCATAGCGGCCCATGTGCACACGCAGGTTCAACCCGGCCGCCGCCGCCACCGACTGGAACTCCGAAACCAGCGGCGCCAGCAGTTCGTCGAGGCGATACAGGGCAATGTCCGGCTTGACCGCCGCCTGGTCGAGGCGGGAAATATCCAGCAAGTCCGCCAGCAGGTCTTCCGCCCCTTCCAGCGCCTGGTGCGTACGCTCCACCAGGACTTTTTCCACGCTGGGCAGCTCTCGCTCGCGCAAGGTGGAGATCAACAAGCGCGCGGCATTGAGCGGCTGCAACAGGTCGTGGCTGGCGGCGGCGAGGTATTTGTCCTTGCTGCGGTTGGCGGCCTGGGCAGCGTCGCGGGCGTCGCGCAGGTCCTGTTCGATGCGCTCGCGCCGGGCGATCTGCTGTTGCAGGTTGTGGTTGGCGTCGAGCAGTTCATCGGTGCGTGCCGCGACCCTTTGCTCCAGCTCATCGTTAAGGCGGATATAGCGTTTGCGCTCGGCCTCCAGCTCATCCAACCGCGCCGTCAGCTCGGGGTAGTGGCTCTTGCGTGCCGAATGATCACCCAGCCCCAGCAGCCCGGCCAGGGCCCGCTGTTGATCGTCAGAGAGCTTCGCCATAGACGACCTCGACGTCACGCTGGCTCGACTCGCGCGGGTTGGTCAGGATGCACGGGTCGTGCATGGCGTGTTGCGACAAGAACGGAATATCCGCCACCCGCACCCCGTGCAGGCCCAGGGTTTCATGGAAGCCAATGGCATGCTTGAGCGCAATCAGGTGCTCCACCAACCGCCCGCAGATCTGCCGGTGGTTGAGCCCCCGGCAGTCGATGCCAAAAGTCTCGGCAATCACCTTGAAACGCTCCGGCGCCGAGTTGTAGTTGAACGCCACCACATGCTCGACCAGCACCGCGTTGCACAGGCCATGGGGCAAATCGAGAAAACCGCCCAGGCTGTGGGACATGGCATGCACCGCACCCAGGATCGCATTGGAAAACGCCAGGCCCGCCTGCATGCTGCCGAGCATGATTTTCTCGCGCAGGGCGATATCGCTGGGGTTGGCGATCATCTGCACCAGGTTGCCATTGATCAGGCGCATAGCCTCCAGCGCATGGGGGTCGGTCAGCGGGCCGTGGCCGGTGGACACAAAGGCCTCGATGGCATGCACCAGCGCGTCGATCCCGGTACAGGCCGAGAGAAACGGGTCCATGCTGGCGGTGGTTTCCGGATCGATCAGCGACACATCCGGCACCACCGCCTTGCTGACGATGGAAAATTTCATGCGTTCCTGCTGATTGGAAATGATCACGAACTGCGACACGTCGGCGGAGGTGCCGGCGGTGGTCGGGATCAGGATCAGCGGCGGGCTGGGCACGCGGATGGTGTCCACCCCTTCGAACTCAAGGATGCTGCGCCCATGGGCAACCACAATGCCAATGGCCTTGCCGCAATCCATCGGGCTGCCGCCGCCGACGGCGACGATCACATCGCAATGGTGCTCGCGGTAGACCTCGGCGCCCTGCATCACTTCTTCGACACGCGGGTTGGGTGACACGGCGGTGTACAGGCAGTACTCAATACCCAGGGCCTGCAGGCTGGCCTCCACATCTGCGACCCAACCGGCAGCCACTACGCCGGGGTCGCTGACCACCAGGACCTTGCGCGCACCAAAGGTCTTGGCGTAATTGCCGACATTGTGCCGGGAACCGGCGCCGAAGATGATTTCTGGGGAAACGAATTTACGCAGTTGGCTGAGACTCTGGCTCATTGGTAAGCCTGTTTTTATTGTTTTTGGAAGATACGGGCCACACTAACGCATCCGCTGGCGAATGCAATCAGACCAATGGGTGGCCCACATCCCCGTTGAAATTTCAGCGATTGGCGAAATACATCGTCACTTCAAAGCCGATACGCAGGTCGGTGTAGGCGGGTTTGGTCCACATGGGGCGTTCCTCTTGTTATGCCGGGAAAGTCCGGTACAGGCATTAATGCATGGGTGGGCTGGCGGGCGAATGCTACTTTCGAACGAGCCGGTCGCAGACGTTAGTCTCGGATGGACATCGATCAAACTGGGGAGTTGGCTTGCCTGCGATGGCCATGGGTAACTACATATCTCTTTCGTGGCTCTTAGGTTTGTGTACATATCCGTTGCTGCGGTCACGGCCACTTAGGGTTCCGCCCTTACGGCGGGTCACTTTTGGAAAAGAGCCCCAAAAGTAACCAAAAGGGCTCCTGCCCCACCACTCGGTGCCTCGCCTAGGCTCGGCATGCCCGCAGTCAGGCATTGCTCCGTGGGCCCGCCGCGATCGGCCATCCATGGCCGTGTCGCGGCTACCCCGGCATCCATGCCGGGGTGCCCACTGCGCAATACCTGCCTGCGGCCAGCGTGGTTTAACGGGGCGCCTGAGATCAAGATCAAAAGCCAGATCAAAAGCAGAGCAACAGCAAAGCCAGAGCGCGAAGCTGCATTCCCCTGTAGGAGCTGGCTTGCCTGCGATGGCGGTGTATCAGCCAATACATTTATCGACTGATACACCGCTATCGCAGCGATCCGACAAGCCAGCTCCCACACTTGATTGCATTTCAAGCAGGGAGGCTGATGTCTGCCCATCAAAGGGTGGAAGCTGGCAGTTCAATCAGGCGATCAGAAGAACCCCAACGGGTTGATGTCATAGCTCACCAGCAGGTTCTTGGTCTGCTGGTAATGGTCGAGCATCATCTTGTGGTTCTCACGCCCCACCCCGGACTTCTTGTAGCCGCCAAACGCGGCGTGCGCCGGGTACAGGTGGTAGCAGTTGGTCCACACGCGCCCGGCCTTGATCGCCCGGCCCATGCGGTAGGCGCGGTTGATGTCGCGGGTCCACAGCCCGGCACCGAGGCCAAATTCGCTGTCGTTGGCAATCGCCAGGGCTTCGGCTTCGTCCTTGAAGGTGGTCACGCCCACCACCGGGCCGAAGATTTCTTCCTGGAACACGCGCATTTTATTGTGGCCCTTGAGCAGGGTCGGCTGGATGTAATAGCCGCTGGACAGGTCGCCCTCCAGGTGTTCGGCGGCGCCACCGGCCAGTAGTTCGGCGCCCTCTTCCTGGGCAATGGTCAGGTACGAGAGGATCTTGTCGTACTGCTGCTCGGACGCCTGGGCGCCGACCATGGTTTCGGTGTCCAGCGGGTTGCCGCGCTTGATCTTGACGATCTTCTTCATGACCTCGGCCATGAACGGCTCGTAGATCGACTCCTGCACCAGCGCCCGCGACGGGCAGGTGCAGACCTCGCCCTGGTTGAAGAACGCCAGCACCAGGCCCTCGGCGGCTTTCTCGATAAAGGCCGGTTCCGCCTGCATGATGTCTTCAAAGAAGATATTGGGCGACTTGCCGCCCAGCTCGACGGTAGACGGAATAATGTTCTCGGCCGCCGCATGCATGATGTGCGCGCCCACCGGGGTGGAGCCGGTAAAGGCGATCTTGGCGATGCGCTTGCTGGTGGCCAGGGCCTCGCCGGCTTCGCGGCCAAAACCCTGGACGATGTTCAGCACGCCGGCCGGCAACAGGTCGGCGATCAGCTCGGCAAACACCATGATCGACAGCGGCGTCTGCTCGGCCGGCTTGAGCACGATGCAGTTGCCGGCGGCCAGGGCCGGGGCGAGTTTCCAGGCGGCCATCAACAACGGGAAGTTCCACGGGATGATCTGCCCGACCACACCCAGGGGTTCGTGGAAGTGATAAGCGGTGGTCAGTTCGTTGATCTCGGCAGCGCCGCCCTCCTGGGCGCGGATGCAGCCAGCGAAATAACGGAAGTGGTCGGCGGCCAATGGCACGTCGGCATTCAGGGTCTCGCGCACGGCCTTGCCGTTGTCCCAGGTCTCGGTCACGGCCAACACTTCCAGGTGCTGCTCGATACGGTCGGCAATTTTCAGCAGCACCAGGGAACGATCCTGGGCCGAAGTCTTGCCCCAGGCATCGGCGGCGGCATGCGCGGCGTCCAGCGCCTTGTCGATATCGGCGGCGCTGGAGCGCGGGAACTGGGCAATCACTTCACCGGTGACCGGCGAGGTGTTGGTGAAGTATTCACCGTTGACCGGGGCCACAAACTCGCCACCGATAAAGTTGCCGTAGCGCGGCTTGAAGGTGACGATGGCGCCGGGGGTGCCAGGTTGTGCGTAGATCATGATGAGGCCTCTTTCGGGGGGATGTTGTTATTGATCTATCCGTTGCATCTGGGCGCGTTCATAGCGCGGATACAGGTGGCTGACACTGCGGATCAGTTCGTAGCGGCTCAGGCTGATGGCCGCAAAACGTTCGGGGATGGGGCTGCGGATCATCTCGCCCATGGCACTGCCGTTGGCGGCACCGGTAGCCATGAGCTGGTCGAGCCAGCCCAGGTAGTCACGCATTTGTGCAAAGGGCTGGGCGTCGCTGGCCACGGGGCCGTGGCCGGGCACGATGAGCTTGCAGGGCAGGCCTTGCAGGGTGGCGATATCCGCCAGCCATACTGCAAGGCCGGGGGTATTGGGGGTGGTCAGGGCGCGCTGGTAAAACACCAGGTCGCCGGCAAACAGCACGCCGCTGGTCTCGTCGAAAATCGCCAGGTCGGCGCCTGTATGGCCGCTCAGGCTCAGCAGGCGCAAGGAGTGCCCGCCAAAGGTCTGCACGCCGGGGCTCAGCGTCTGGCTGGGCAGCAGCACTTCAGTGCCACGCATCCAGTCGCCGACCATGCGGTACATATTTTCCGCCATGCCATCGCCCTGCTCGCGCAGCAGCGTGGTGGTGCCTGCCAGCGCGCCGATGGGCACATCCTTGAACGCCTGGTTGCCCAGTACATGGTCGGGGTGGTGATGGGTCAGCAAGACCTGGATCACCGGTTTGTCGGTGACCGTGGCAATTGCCTGGCGCATCGCCTCGCCGTAGCGCCGGGACGGCCCGGTGTCGATAACCACTACCCCGGCCTGGGTCACGATAAAGGCGGTATTGACGATATTGCCGCCGTTGGCCCTGGCGAAATTGTCGGTGCTGCCTTCCAGCAGCCAGGTGTCGGCAGCGATCTGCCGGGGGTTGAGGGCGTAGTCGAGGTCGGCCAGCGCGGGCAGGCTCAGGCCGAACAACAGCAGCCATAGCCACTTCATGGGATGGCTCCGGAAAATTCGCTGCCGCTGGTGTCGCGCAACAGTAGGCGCACCGGCCCCGCTCCTTGCAGGTCAAACGCCAGGTCGGGGTTCTCGCTGACCGCCGCGAACAGCTCCAGGCGCGCCAACACCCGGTCCTGGGCGTCGCGCAGCTCGGCGTGGTTGATGTAGAACTCAGGGATGCCGCTGACCATGCCATTGTCCATCGGGTGCGCCACTTGCAGGCGCAGCCGGCTGAAATCCGCGCGGGGGTAGCGACCGCCCAACACTTCTCCCAGGTGCTCTTCCCAACCCGGCTGGCTGCGCACCACGCTGGGCGCGGTGCAGCCACCGCCGGCGGCGTCGATCAGGGTCGAGCCCACATGCCACAGGCCATCTTTGGTCAACACGGCCGCGCGCAACGGCGTGGCCTGTTCGATGCGGATACGAATCGCCAGCCAGGGCAGCACGCCCTCGCCCGGCTGGAAGTCGACGATTTTCGGCAGTGGATTGAGTTCGGCCCAGGCGATGATCTTCACTACCTCGCCCTTGAAGGCGCGGGCATCGATTTCCAGCGGCACCTGCCGCGCATCTTCGGCAAAGGGCGGCGCCAGCAGTTGGACCCGCTCATCAAAGACAAACGACGCATTGCCGAGCAACTGCTGGTGGAAATAGCTCCACATCACCGATGGCACCGGGTCTTTGCCGGGGTCCATCCCGTAGGCGGCCACTGGCAACCAACAAGCCAACAGCCAACGTGCGCGCCAGCCCATGGCTTACTCCTCGACGTGCACGCTATCAAGATAAGTGCGTACCGCCCATAAGGCTTCCTGGCTCAGGTAGTCGGCCATTTTCGGCATGTACACCCGGCCATCGCGCACGGCACCGTGGCGCACCCGTTCGACGAACCACTCGTCCCCGGCATCGCCCTCGTCAAGCATGCGCAGGTCCGGCGCGATCCCGCCGGACTTGGCTTCCAGGCCATGGCACGCGGCGCAGTTCTGGTTATAGGCCGAGGCGCCGACTTCCACGGCCTTGTCATGTTCCGGCGACTGGCGATATGGGTTCACCGCCGCCCAGCCGTCCGCATCCAGCGTCACGCCGGCATCCTTGACCGGCGTCAGTCCCTTGGTTTCCACGGCAGTGGGTGTGACGTTGCCATGGGCCCAGGCGGAGCCTGCGCCGATCACCCCGGCCAACAGGCCGGCAACCAGCAAGGCGTTGCGTTTTGTTGTCATTATTGTCCCCTCAGGATTGCACGCAAAACCTCTCTACAGAGGCTATGGCAACCATCATAGGAACGCCTCGCCAGGGTCCGTATGCTGCTTTGGTGGCCGGGCTCTACTCCCTTCGTAGTAAGGCTTGCGGGCCCCTGCTAAATCAGATGCGGTTCGGGAAATTGTCCCGGCTACACCGGGATATTTTCCGTATCCCTGCGCCCCATCCAGCCAGCAACCTGTGCAGGCCAAAACCTCCACTGGGAACTGCAACCATGACAATAAGATCGCTACCCGCCCTCTCGCCGCTGAGCCTTGCCGTGCAGGCTTTCCTGCTGGTCGGCAGCCTGTCCTTGAGTGCGGCGAGCTTCGCCGCTGCCGAACCTGCCAAGCAGACGCGCAACGTCACCTGGGAAGACATTGCCAACGACCACCTGACCACCAAGGACGTGCTGCAATACGGCATGGGCACCAACGCCCAGCGCTGGAGCCCCCTGGCCCAGGTCAACGACAAGAACGTTTTCAAGCTCACACCGGCCTGGTCCTACTCGTTCGGTGACGAGAAGCAACGCGGCCAGGAATCCCAGGCCATCGTCAACGACGGCGTGGTGTATGTCACCGGCTCCTACTCCCGGGTATTCGCCCTCGACGCCAAGACCGGCAAGCGCCTGTGGACCTACAACCACCGCCTGCCCGACAACATTCGCCCGTGCTGTGACGTGGTCAACCGCGGGGCGGCGATCTTTGGCGACAAGATCTACTTCGGCACCCTCGATGCACGCCTGATCGCCCTCGATAAAAACACCGGCAAAGTGGTGTGGAACAAGAAATTCGGCGACCACGCCGCCGGCTACACCATGACCGGCGCCCCGGTGCTGATCAAAGACAAGGTCACTGGCAAGGTCCTGCTGATCCACGGCAGCTCCGGTGATGAATTCGGCGTGGTCGGCCAGCTGTTTGCCCGCGACCCGGACACCGGCGAAGAAGTGTGGATGCGCCCGTTTGTCGAAGGCCACATGGGCCGCCTCAATGGCAAGGACAGCACCACCACCGGCGATGTGAAAGCACCGTCCTGGCCGGATGATCCAACCACCGAAACCGGCAAGGTCGAGGCCTGGAGCCACGGCGGCGGCGCCCCTTGGCAGAGCGCCAGTTTCGATGCCGAAACCAACACCATCATCGTCGGCGCCGGCAACCCAGGGCCGTGGAACACCTGGGCGCGCACCTCCAAGGACGGCAACCCCCACGACTTCGACAGCCTCTACACCTCCGGCCAAGTGGGTGTCGACCCAAGCACCGGCGAAGTGAAGTGGTTCTACCAGCACACGCCAAACGATGCCTGGGACTTCTCCGGCAACAACGAGCTGGTGCTGTTCGACTACAAGGACAAGGACGGCAAAGTGGTCAAGGCCACCGGCCACGCCGACCGCAACGGCTTCTTCTACGTGGTCGACCGCAACAACGGCAAGCTGCAGAACGCCTTCCCGTTTGTCGACAACATCACCTGGGCCAGCCATATCGACCTGAAGACCGGCCGCCCCGTGGAAAACGAAGGCCAGCGTCCGGCCAAGCCGCTGCCGGGTGAAACCAAGGGCAAATCGGTGGAAGTCTCGCCGCCGTTCCTCGGTGGCAAGAACTGGAACCCCATGGCCTACAGCCAGGACACCGGCCTGTTCTACATTCCGGGCAACCAGTGGAAAGAGGAATACTGGACCGAAGAGGTCAACTACAAGAAGGGCTCGGCGTACCTGGGCATGGGGTTCCGCATCAAGCGCATGTATGACGACCACGTCGGCACCCTGCGCGCGATGAACCCGACCACCGGCAAGGTGGTATGGGAACACAAGGAAGCCCTGCCATTGTGGGCCGGCGTGCTGGCGACCAAGGGCAACCTGGTGTTCACCGGCACTGGCGATGGCTTCTTCAAGGCCTTCGACGCGAAAACCGGCAAGGAGCTGTGGAAGTTCCAGACCGGCAGCGGCATCGTCTCCCCGCCGATCACCTGGGAACAGGACGGCGAGCAGTACATCGGCGTGACGGTTGGCTACGGCGGCGCGGTGCCGTTGTGGGGCGGCGACATGGCCGAGCTGACCAAGCCGGTGGCGCAAGGCGGGTCATTCTGGGTGTTCAAGATCCCGAGCTGGGATAACAAGACCGCGCAAAAATAACCCCCGTTGATGATCGTTCCCACGCTCTGCGTGGGAACGCTTCCCAGGGTGCTCCGCGCCCCAACGGCCACCACGAGATCCCCGCCATGAACTACCTGCCCCTCTTACTTCTGCTGTCCCTCCCCCTGGCCTACGCCGACGATGGCGACGACCAACCCCTGGTCATCAACGGCTGCACCATCGCCCCCCACAGCCAATGCCCCGGCGCCAACCTCAAGGGCGCCAACCTGCGTAACGAGGATTTGAGCAAAATGAACCTGGCCGGTGCCGACCTGCGCGAGGCCGATCTGCGCCACGCCAACCTCGACCTGGCCAACCTGGAAAAAGCCCAACTGCAAGGTGCCAACCTGACCCGCGCCAGCCTGCAACAAGCCAACCTGCGCCTGGCGGATTTCAGCGGTGCCACCTTGATGGCCGTGCAAGGCTGGGGCATGTTCGCCCAGGGTGCACAGTTCGAAAACGCCAACCTCAGCGCCGCCTACCTGCAATTCGCGCGGCTGTCGGGGGCCAAGCTGCACAAGGCCAACCTGCGTGCCGCGGACCTGGAAATGACCTGGTTGAGCAAGGCCGACCTCAAAGGCGCCGACCTCAGCGATGCCAACCTGCAAGAAGCCAAGTTCGGTGAAAGCAACCTGGAACAGGCCACCCTCACCGGCACCCGCCAGCACTATGCAAACTTCCAGGATGCGAATATGGAGGGCTGCAAGGACTGCCCCACCACTTGGGACCGTTAACCTCTGTAGGCGCCGGCTCGTCGGTGCTTACCGAGGTGCGATTTATCCCGCCGCCCGCACCACGCCCATATCAATCCCCACATGCACCAACTCCGCATGGGAGCTGACCTGCAATTTGCTCTTGAGCAAGGTCAGGTGATTGGACACGGTCTTGCTGCTGATACTCAGTTGATCAGCAATGGCCCGGGTGGGCGTGCCCTTGGCGAGCATCAGGAAGATCTCCAACTCGCGGGCGGTCATGCCCTGCAGGCGGTGATCGACCGGGTGATAGGCCAGCTCGGTGGCCAGGGCCTGTTCAATGTAAGTGTGGCCGTCGAGAATGCGCTGCACCGCCTCGTTCATCACCGCAGGCGTCGCGCCCTTGGTGATATAACCCGCAGCGCCGACCTCCAGGGCCTGGCGTACCAGGGGCAGTTCCTGATGCTGGCTGAAAAACAGCACGCGCAATTGCGGCAGGCGCTGGCGCAGGCGGCGGGTGGTCTCCAGGCCACTGATGCCCGGCAGGCCAAAACCGGTGATCACCAGGTTCGGCACCGCCTCCTGCACCCGCGCCAGCGCCTCTTCGCCACTGCCCGCCTCGCGCACTTCCACGCTCGGTAGCAGCGCCCGCAGCAGGCTGCTGTAGCCCAGGCGCACCACGGCGTGTTTGTCGACCAACAGGATATTCATGAGGCATGTGCCGGCATCACCAGCAGCGGCGCCGGTCGCGGGCCGTGGAGCTTGTCCACGCCGATCAGGCTGACAATCAGCAAAAACGGCAAGAGCAGCGCCTTGAGGATTCGCATGATCGTACAACTCCCGGGGATGATCGTTGCCTTGCATGCTAGAGCCCCCGGGCACGCGGTGAATTACTACTTTGGTACTGGTTTTGCTGTCTATCGTCGCATTCCCAAGGCAGCGCGACTGGCATGTAATGGGCGCATAACTATAAGGATCGTACCTGCCATGCTGCCCGCCCGACTGACCCTGGTTGCCGTGCTGTCGCTGACCCCGCTGCTGGCGGCTGCCCAGCCGCCCACTGCGCTATTTTCCAGCGACGGCTACCGCATCAACCTCTATCGCAGCCCCACGCCTGCGCACCTGCCGGGCGCGACCATCGTCGACACCCCTGCCCTGCAAGCGCTGCTGGCGCAACAACCGCGCCCGGTGCTGATCGACGTCTACCGCCGACAATGGCTGCACGGCCAGTTCATCGAAGACCAGCCCCACGCCAACCTGGCCGGCAGCCATTGGCTGGCCAATACCGGCGATGGGGAGCTGACGCCAGAATGGCAAAGCTACTTTGCCCGCCACCTGTATACCTACAGCGGCGGTAACCTTGCACACCCGTTGGTGTTCTACTGCCGCTCAGATTGCTGGTTGAGTTGGAACGCGGTAAAACGGGCCAATGCCTTGGGCTATAGCGCTGTGTATTGGTATCGCGATGGCCTGGACGCGTGGGAGGCAGCCAAGCTGCCAGTCGCCGCGGCACACCCTGAGCCCTTTGAGCTTGCCCCCTGAACAACCACAATAAAAAGGTGAACGGCCATGTATAAAATTCTGATTGCCGACGATCACCCGCTGTTTCGCGAAGCGATCCATAACGTCATCAGCGACGGTTTTGCCGGTAGCGAAGTGATGGAAACCGCCGACCTGGACAGCGCCCTGGCCCTGACCCAGGAGCATGACGACCTCGACCTGATCCTGCTGGACCTGAACATGCCCGGCATGCACGGCCTCAATGGCCTGATCAACCTGCGCAACGAAGCGCCGACGATTCCGGTGGTGATCGTCTCGGCCGAGCAGGACAAGCAGATCGTGCTGCAGGCCATTACCTACGGGGCGGTCGGCTTTATCACCAAGTCCTCGCCACGGGCGCAGATGACCGAGGCGATCCAGCAGATCCTCAATGGCAACGTGTACCTGCCGCCAGACATCATCCGCACCCAGAAAAACCCCGGCCAGCGGCGCATGCACGACAACCCGGCCTTCGCCCCGGAACTGCTCCAGGCCCTCACGCGCAAACAGCTGCTGGTGCTGGAACGCATGACCAAGGGCGAGTCGAACAAGCAGATTGCCTACACCCTGGAAATTGCCGAGACCACGGTGAAGGCCCATGTGTCGGCGATTCTGCGCAAGTTGAATGTGCACAATCGGGTGCAGGCGATCTTGAGCGCCGGGGACATCGACTTCGGTTCCTATCTGCGACGCTGATTATCCTGACGACTGAGATCAAAATGTGGGAGCGGGCTTGCTCGCGAATGCGGTGGATCAGTAATGAATGTATTGACTGACCCACCGCATTCGCGAGCAAGCCCGCTCCCACAGGGGATCTGCGCTTAACTGACTGACATTAGGGCAAGCCCGCTCCCACATTTTTGATCGAGATTGTGTCAGGGGCGGCCCAAGAGGTGGCTCATGGCAGTCTTGAGTTTCATCGGCCGCACCGGCTTGTGCATCAAGGTGTGCCCCAGCTCGCGGATCTGCAGTTTCAGCTCGTTGCTGTAGTTGGCGGTGATCATCATCGCCGGAATCGCACTGGCCCGCCGCGCATTGATCCTGGCCACCGCGTCCACGCCGTTCTGTTCGTCATCCAGGTGATAGTCGGCAATCAGCAGATCCGCCTGGGCATGGTAGTTGTCCACCTGGCGTGCCAGGTCCTGCTCGGACAAGGCCGTCACCACCTGGCAGCCCCAACCCTCCAGCAAAGTGCGCATGCCGGCGCAGATCGCCGCGTCGTTATCCAGCACCCACACCCGCGCGCCCTGCAAGCGCTCGAGCATCGGCTCGCTCATCACCGGCATAGGCAAGACCCTGGGTGCGGTGCTGCTCAACGGCACCTCCACACTGAACATCGAACCCCGGCCCGGCCATGAGCGCACGCTGATCCGGTGCCCGAGAATCCTGGCGATCTTCTCCACAATCGCCAGGCCCAGGCCCAGCCCGCGATCCTGGTCGGGACGTTGCACATCGCCGCGCTTGAACTCCTGGAAAATCTCCTCCAGGCGCTCCTCGGCGATGCCCATACCAGTGTCCCAGACCTGGATCGACAAACGCTGATGCTCACGCCGGCAACCTAGCACCACGCGCCCGCCGTAGGTGTAGCGAATGGCATTGCTCAACAGGTTGCGCAAGATCCGCGCAAGCAACTGGATATCGCTGCGCACCAGGGCCGAGCAGCCAATAAAGTGCAGCTGCAAGCCTTCGCTGCGCGCCACTTGGGTGTATTCGGCGGCGAGGTTGTCCAGCAGTTCGCTCAAGGCAAATGGCGCGATATCGGCCTTGATCACCCCAGCATCGAGCTTGGAAATATCCACCAGGGTGCCCAGCAGGTTTTCCACATCTTCCAGGGAATTGCTGACGTTGCGCACCAACGTTTCGTTGGCCACCGGGTCACGGCGTTCCAGCAAGGCCCCGGTAAACAGGCGGGCGGCATTCAGCGGTTGCAGCAGGTCATGGCTGACCGCCGCCAGAAACTTGGTTTTCGACAGGTTGGCCTGCTCGGCCTCCAGCTTGGCTTCGCGCAGGCGCGACTCCACGCGGCGGCGCTCGTCGATTTCCTGCAACAGTTGGTCGTTGAGCGAGGTCAGCTCGGCCGTGCGCTCGCGCACTCGCAGCTCCAGGTTCTGATACGCCTGGTGCAGGGCCTCGGCGGTGCGCCGGCGTTCGGTGATGTCGCGGATCAGCACAAAGATCCCCACCACCTCGCCACTGGCCAGGCGATTGGGCACATAGGAGCGCAGCATGTAGCGCTCCTGGTGGTTGATGTTGGTTTCGGCGAACTCAAAGGTCACGCTCTCCCCCGCCAGCGCCTGCGCCACGTAGGCTTCCAGGCGCTGGTAATGCTGTTCGCTGTGGGCCTGGCGCAGGCTTTTGCCGAGCATCGCGCCCTGCGCCCAGCAATACCATTGCTCGTAGACCTTGTTGGTGAACTCGTAGACCAGGTCGGCATTGAGGTAGGCAATCAACGCCGGCACATGGTCGGTGATCAGGCGGATCCAGCGTTCGCTTTCCTGGGATTTCTGCGCGACGGCCTGTTCACGGCGCAGGGTTTCCGCCAGTTTGACGTCGGTGATATCGGTAAACAGAATCACCCGCCCGCCGTCCTGGGTCGGCCGTTCGCTGACTTGCAGCCAACGGCCGTTATCCAGGCGGTAAAACAGGGTTTCATCGGCATGCCCATGGGCTTCTTCGGTGAACAGGCCGTTGACCGTCATCAACCGCTTGACCTCGCGCAGGCCCATGCCCGCGACAATCTGCACCGGGCTATTGCTCCAAAATCCCTGGAAGCGGCTGTTGAACAACACGATGTGCTGGTGTTGGTCGAACAGCACAAAGGCATCGGAAATGCTCTCGATGGCATCGATCAAATGCTGGTGCGCGGTTTCCGCCCGCAGCCGCGCCTCGCGCAGCAGATGGTTGCTGGCCTTGAGTTCGGCCATCGCCTGGTTGAGCGCATCGGTACGTTCGCGCACCTGCTCGGCCAGCACCACCGAATGCTGGAACGCCGCATAGGGGTCGTTGCCACGGGTCGCGCCGGACTCGACGCGCTCGATCAGCGCGGCGTTGATCCGCGCCAGCTTGCGATTGTCCTGCTGCAGGGCGCGGATCTGCGCGTGCAGTTCAGCGCTGTCCAGGGGTTCGACCACGGGCAATGGCGACCCCGGTAAAGGTCTGGTTGATGTGCATGCCATTGAACTGTTCTCCGTAGGTGTTGAACCCCATCACCCGTTGCTCGCGCAAAAAGGCGCCGATCGGCTCCAGGGCGCCGTGCTCTTCGAGCTCCAGGCGCCGCAGGAAACAGTCGCAGCCAATGGTCAGCAGCAAGTCGCCAAGGCGCGCTTGCAGGCCGTCGAACAGGGTCTGCAGGTTGGGCAGGATCGGCCCCGGGGTCATGGCGGTGAGGACGATGCCGTTTTCCACCGCGCAGTAGAAACTCAAGCTCAAGTCGTCGTGGACCTGCTGGATCGCCCGCACGTAGTACTGATCATTGACGCGCACCGCCAACGGGTGGGCGGCGAAGATCCGGTGATCAAGTTGCGCCACGGCCACGCCGATATGCCGCGCGTATTCCTCGGCGGCAGGTTCGGCGTTCAATTCAAAGACCCGTCGCGAGGCGCTGTCCGCCCCTGTCACCACCAGCTTCTGTGCCAAGGGCAGGATGTGGTGGGTGGTGAACACCTCGAAATCCAGCCAGGTATTGACCAGTACCACCACCGCCGCGCCGCTGTGAAAGGCGCCGTCGAAATACACGTGGGTGTGGGTCAGGTGGTTGTCATCGCCGGCCGAACCGCCGAAATGGGGGATATCACCAAGCGCCGCGCTCAGGGCGGCGAGGACCATTTCTTCACGGCTGGACAGGCCATCGAGCAGGGTCAGGGCAAAGCTGTTGCCCTTGATCGGCGCCAGGGTGTTGCTGCGACAGCCGCCCACCAGGCGTTCGACCATTTGTTGCGCGTCGATCAGGCTGAAGTGCTCGACCTGGTCGATCAGCTCGGTGGCGATGGAAAAGTGCGCGTGGTCAAACCCCACCGCCGTCACGCAATTGCGCCCGTACCCCTGGGGTGTGATCTCGCCGGCACTGGTGCAACCCACCACACGAACACCACCGAAACTGTGTTGCAGGGCCTGGCCGAGGGCTTGCAGGTCGTAGGTGGCAGAGCAGAAAAACAGCACGAAACCCAGGTACGGGTGCAGCAACTGGCACGCTAGCTCATCGGCCACCTGCCGCGCCTCGCTGGCCTGGGACATGGCTGTGACTACGCCTTCGCTGTGCACCTGCTGCATGGTCATCTCCCCGTTGAAGCTCAAGTGTACGAACGCGCGGGGTGGCGACCTATGCTACTTGGGTACTGGGTCGGGGCTTCGATGGAATGAGAGCCACCGAGCAACAGATGAATCTCTGTGGGAACAGGCTTTGTGTGGGAGCTGGCTTGCCTGCGATTGCATCACCGCGGTGTAACTGATCCACCGAGTCGCAAGCATCGCAGGCAAGCCAGCTCCCACACGTTTGACCGTGTTCCAGGTCATTACCAGGTCAGCACCGCCCCCACCGCAAAGGTATCGGTATCTTCATTCTGCGCACTGGTGTCGTGGCCGGTGATTTCGAACTGGTTGTACTCGGCCACCAGCTTCAGGTTGTCGTTGATGTCATGGAACAGGGCAATGCCACGGGTTTGGTAGTCGGCACCGCTGCCGACCACGCCGTTGCCGTCGTCCTTGGTCTTGCCGTAGGACAGCGCCAGGCGGTTCTTGCCCAGTTTGTAGGAGCCCTGCAACAGGTAGCCGTTGCTGTCGACATTACGCAAGGTGGCTTCCCCGGCGTTGTTGGTAAAGAAGGGGTTGATGCCCTTGGCCTGGAAGCCGGAACCGGTGAGCGACAAGCCGCCCATCTTCGCCTGCACGCCATAGCCCAGGCCCTTGGAGGTCACCGACTCGACGCTGGAGTCGGTGTTGTCCGAGGTCTGGTAGCTGCCGTTGAGCCAGCTGTAGATCTTCGCCCCGCCCACGTCGAACTGGTAGGTGATCTCGCTCTCGGTGCGCGGGTTCTTCTGGTAGGCCTTGCCCAGCGCGCTGCTGTCGTTGGTGTCGACCGGGTCCATGATGCCCACGGCCACCCGCAGGCCTTCCATTACCGGGGTGCGGTAGGTGATCTGCGAGGTGGGGAACGGGTACGGGTAGCCGCTACCGATGTTGCCGAACGAGACCCCGCCGCCGTCCACCAGGCCCAGGCTGTCGCTGACTTGGCCGTAACCTGCGAGCAGTTCGTCGAGCAGGATATTGGAGCGGGCGAACAGACCGAAGTCCTTGCCGATCAGCACTTCGCCCCACTCGGGGTTGGCCACGGTGCCGTAGAACTGGCGCACGTCGATGGCGGTGTCGGTGCCATTGGTTTCACTGTCGTTGATGGTCACCCAGAACGAAGCACGGGCGCCGAGCTTGAGGTCATCGACCTGCTTGCCCATGTTGAAGCCCAGGTAGTTGGGCAAAAAGCCCATCTTCACCCGCGACTGGCGCCGGTCGTACTGCTCGCCGGCACGGTCCACGTCGCTGTTGACGTAGAAGGCGTTGATATAGCCGTCGGTGGAGAAGGTGGTCTCGTCCTTGTCGTACAGCACGATTTCGGCCTGGGCCAGCGAGCTCAAGCCGAGGCTGGCGATAAAGGCTGGCAACAAACGACGGGGGAAGTTCTTATTGTTATGCATGGCGCGCTCCGCGACGGGGGTCTGGGTGTCGGAGGCGATTATCGAAAGTCGGGCAGCGCGGTTAAACGCTGCCTTGGAGGGGGATGCGCGGTGCTTTGGAGGGCGCCGAGGGCCCGCCACTTAAGGCTTACACCAGTAGGCGCGGGGTTGGGGTCAAAGGGCGTTGAACAACATCCCGCCTGCCACCACGACACACAGGCTGGCAAAACCGATTTGCAGGGCCCGCGCCGGGACCCGCGAGCCCAGGCGCCGGCCAGCAAGCATGCCGACGATGCTGGCGCCAATAAATACCCAGCCGAGGGTGTCGATCACCACCCCGGCATGGAACGCACCGACCACGCCAATCAGCGAGATCAGGCTGATCACCATCAACGAGGTGGCGACAATCCCGCGCATCTGCACGTCGGTCAGTTGCTTGAACGCCGGCACGATCAGAAAACCGCCGCCAACCCCCAGCAGGCCCGATACTGCGCCGGTTACAGCGCCCAGGGCGGCCAGGGTCGCGGTGCATTTGGCGGTCCAGGAAAAACGCCCGGTCTGCTGATCGAGCATGCAGTTTTTTTGCCCCCAGGACGCGGCGCCATGGTCGCTGGGGCCGGCCTCGACTTTCTCGCGCCGCAGCATGCGCCATGCCACCAGCACCATCAGCGCGCTGAACAGGCCCATCAGGATCTTGTCCGGCAACTGATGGGCAAAAAACACCCCCAACGGCGAAAACAGCGCGCCGAGCAACGCGATCAACAGCGCCGCGCGGTAACGCACCAGGCCATGGCGCAAGCCATCAAGCGCTCCAACTGCCGCTGCCGCGCCGACCGCAAACAACGACACCGGCGCCGCTTCGGTCATGGTCAAGCCCAGCCCCAGGACCAACGCCGGCACACCGAGAATCCCGCCCCCGGCCCCGGTCAACCCCATGACCAGGCCCATCAACACACCCAAAAAACTTGCCAGCAGCATAGGGTTCTCTCACTCCACCTTGGCCAGACGGGTCAGCCATTCGCGGCCCTTGAGCATGCCGTTCCAGTAGAACCACGGCAGCAGCGTCGCCTTCAAGAACCACGCCGAACGCCGCGCCACGGTAGGGTCGAGGGCAAAGGTCGGCAGCAATCGGCCGCCATAACCGAACTCGGCCAGCACCACCTTGCCCTTCTCCACCGTCAGTGGGCAGGAGCCATAACCGTCGTACTTGAGCGGCAACGGCGCCTGTTTGCGCAGGGCCAGCAGGTTCTCGGCCACCACCACGATTTGCTTGCGCACCGCGGCGGCCGTCTTGGCATTGCTGGTGGAGCACACGTCGCCCAGGGCGAAGATGTGCGGGTAACGTACCTGTTGCAGGCTGTGGGGGTCGACCTCGCACCAGCCAACGGCGTCGGCCAGTGGGCTGTGGCGGATAAAATCCGGGGCCACTTGTGGCGGCACGACGTGCAGCATGTCGAAGGATTTCTCCTCGATGCTGATGTTGCCTGCGCCGTCCTTGACCTCGAACCAGGCCTTGCGCGCCGGGCCATCAACCTTGATCAGGTTGGAGTTGAAGGCCAACTGCGCGCCGTATTTCTCGACATAGTTCATCAACGGCGGCACAAAGGTCGCCACACCAAACAGCGCGGCACCGGCCAGGTTGAATTCGACGTCGATGTTGTTCAGGTCACCCTGCTTGAGCCAATGATCGCAAGACAGGTACATGGCCTTTTGCGGCGCGCCGGCGCATTTGATCGGCATGGCCGGCTGGGTAAAGATCGCCTTGCCACCCTTGAGCTGCTGCACCAGTTGCCTGGTGTAGGGCGCGTGCTGGTAGCTGTAGTTGGAGGTAACGCCGTTGTGGCCCAGGGTCTGCTCCAGGCCTTCGATTTTCTCCCAGGCCAGGCGCAGGCCGGGGCAGACGACGAGGTTGTTCCACGTCACGCGCTGGCCGCTGTCGAGCACCAGGGCCTGTTCGTCGGGCAGCAACTGGCTGACCGCCGCCTGCACCCAGGTCACGCCATCGGGCAATACCCGGGCCATGGGGCGCATGGTCTTGCGGATGTCATGGGCGCCGCCGCCCACCAGGGTCCAGGCGGGCTGGTAGTAATGTTCGGCGCTGGGTTCGATCAGGATGATATTGAGTTGCGGGTCGCGCTTGAGCAGGCTGGCCAGCAGGCCGATGCCTGCCGAGCCGCCGCCGATGACCACGATGTCGCCACTGATGGTCGGTCCCCAGTGTTGGTCGTTCATAGTCCTGGCCTTTCTTATTTCAACAATGCACACAAGGGTCGTTGCCGTTTGGCGTCACGCCCCGTTCAGAATCGATCCTTTGCTTCGGGTCGTTTGTTTCACTAAGCTCGCAAGCCTATGTGGAAATCACCTCGAATGTAAGCTGCTATCAGCTACCCAGGACACCGTCATGCCCGCGTTGATTCAATCCTTTCTGGACGAGGCATCGTCAACCTACACCTACGTCGTCTATGAAACGCCCGGCAGCCCCTGTGCCATCGTCGATTCAGTGCTCAACTACGACCCGGCCTCGGGGCGTACCGACACGACCCAGGCCGACCAGGTGATCGCCTTCGTCCGTGAGCACCGCCTGCAGGTGCAATGGCTGCTGGAGACCCACGCCCACGCCGATCACCTGTCCGCCGCGCCCTACCTGCGCCGGCAATTGGGCGGCAAGATTGCAATTGGCCAGTCCATCAGCAAAGTCCAGGATGTGTTCAAGAACCTGTTCAACCTGGAGCCGGAGTTCCGGGCCGACGGGTCGCAGTTCGACCATCTGTTTGCTCCCGACGAGATCTTCCACATCGGCAACCTCAAGGCCCAGGCCCTGCACGTGCCTGGGCACACTCCGGCGGACATGGCCTACCTGATCGACGACCAGATGATCCTGGTGGGCGACACCCTGTTCATGCCTGACGTCGGCACCGCCCGCTGCGACTTCCCCGGCGGCGATGCACGCCAGTTATATGCCTCGATGCGCACGTTGCTGGCCTTTCCCGGCGAGACGCGCCTGTATGTGTGCCACGACTATCCGCCTGAAGGCCGCGCGGCCAAATGCCTGACCACCGTGGCCGAACAGCGCGCGGGCAATATTCATGTGCATGACGGGGTGGACGAGGCGGCGTTTGTGCAGATGCGCACCCAGCGCGACGCCGGGCTTGGAATGCCGACCCTGTTGCTGCCGGCGATCCAGGTGAATGTGCGGGCGGGCAATATGCCGCCGGCGGAAGACAATGGCGTGACCTACCTGAAGATCCCCCTCAACCAGCTTTGATGCAGGAGCTGGCTTGCCGGCGATGGTGGCCTGCCTGATCCACCGTCATCGCCGGCAAGCCGGCTCCTACAACGGTTTGCGTCAGGAGCCCAGGTTGATGCCATTGGCCGGCAGAGGCAGCGCCGTCTTGTAGCGCACCTGCTTGAGCGCAAAGCTGGAGCGGATGTTCGCCACCCCCGGCACCTTGGTCAGGAAATCCATCATAAAGCGCTCCAGCGACTGGATGGTCGGCACCAGCACCCGGATCAGGTAGTCCGGGTCGCCGGCCATCAGGTAGCACTCCATCACCTCCGGCCGGTCGGAAATCGCGCCCTCGAACTGCTGCAGGGCTTCCTCGTTCTGTTTCTCGAGGCTGACGTGGATAAACACGTTGACGTGCAGCCCCAGCAAATCGGCATCCAGCAGCGTGACCTGGTCACGGATCAAGCCCAATTCCTCCATCGCCTTGACCCGGTTGAAACACGGCGTAGGCGACAGGTTGACCGAGCGTGCGAGGTCGGCGTTGGTGATGCGGGCGTTCTCCTGGAGGCTGTTGAGAATCCCGATATCGATACGGTCCAGCTTGCGCATGAGACAAAACCACCTGTTTATTATGTTTATGCAGATTTTTTATCCTCAAATGATCTCAGGCGCAACCAAACAGAGATAAATATTCTCCGCGGCCCGGCCTATGATTGTTGTAGGACAAGATTTCTCCTACCCGGGGAATGACTGTCAGCTAAGCGCGCCCACTACAAGAAATTCACAAGATCGAGCGTAGAAAGCCATGACCCAGCATTACGAACCGCTGCGCCTGCACGTTCCCGAACCCTCGGGCCGTCCTGGTTGCAAGACCGACTTTACCTACCTGCGCCTGACCGACGCCGGTACGGTGCGCAAACCCGCCGTAGACGTAGAACCCGCCGACACCGCCGACCTGGCCAAGGGCCTGATCCGCGTGCTCGACGACCAGGGCCAGGCCCTGGGCCCATGGGCTGAAGGTGTGCCGGTAGAGATTTTGCGCCGTGGCATGCGTGCCATGCTCAAGACGCGGATCTTCGACAACCGCATGGTGGTCGCCCAGCGTCAGAAAAAGATGTCGTTCTACATGCAAAGCCTTGGCGAAGAAGCCATCGGCAGCGCCCAGGCCCTGGCCTTGAACATCGACGACATGTGCTTCCCCACCTACCGCCAGCAAAGCATCCTGATGGCCCGCGAAGTGCCGCTGGTCGACCTGATCTGCCAACTGCTGTCCAACGAGCGCGACCCGCTCAAGGGCCGCCAGTTGCCGATCATGTATTCGGTCAAGGACTATGGCTTCTTCACCATTTCCGGCAACCTCGCCACCCAATTCGTACAGGGCGTGGGCTGGGGCATGGCCTCGGCGATCAAGGGCGATACCAAGATCGCCTCGGCGTGGATTGGCGATGGCGCCACCGCTGAATCAGACTTCCACACCGCCCTGACCTTCGCCCACGTGTACCGCGCGCCGGTGATCCTCAACGTGGTCAACAACCAGTGGGCGATCTCCACCTTCCAGGCCATCGCCGGTGGTGAAGCCACCACCTTCGCCGGACGCGGCGTGGGCTGCGGCATCGCCTCCCTGCGGGTCGACGGCAACGACTTCATCGCGGTGTACGCCGCCTCTGCCTGGGCTGCCGAACGCGCCCGCCGCAACCTCGGCCCGACCCTGATCGAATGGGTCACCTACCGCGCCGGCCCGCACTCCACCTCCGATGACCCGTCCAAATACCGGCCTGCCGATGACTGGAGTCACTTCCCCCTGGGCGACCCGATTGCCCGCCTCAAGCAGCACCTGATCAAGATTGGCCAGTGGTCCGAAGAGGAACACGCCACGGTCAGTGCACAGCTTGAAGCCGAAGTGCTCAGCGCGCAAAAAGAAGCCGAACAGTACGGCACCCTGGCCGGTGGCCAGATTCCAAGCGCCGCGAGCATGTTCGAAGACGTTTATAAAGAGATGCCGGAGCACTTGAAGCGCCAGCGTCAAGAGTTGGGGATCTGACATGAACGATCACAACAATAAAATCGAGCTGGAAACCGCCATGACCACGACCACCATGACCATGATCCAGGCCCTGCGCTCGGCCATGGATGTGATGCTTGAGCGCGACGACAATGTGGTGGTGTTCGGCCAGGACGTCGGTTACTTCGGCGGCGTGTTCCGTTGCACCGAAGGCTTGCAGACCAAGTACGGCACCTCGCGGGTGTTTGACGCACCGATCTCCGAAAGCGGCATCGTCGGCGTGGCCGTGGGCATGGGCGCCTATGGCCTGCGCCCGGTGGCCGAGATTCAGTTCGCCGACTACGTGTACCCGGCCACCGACCAGATCATCTCGGAAGCGGCGCGCCTGCGTTACCGCTCGGCTGGCCAGTTCACCGCGCCATTGACCATGCGCATGCCTTGCGGCGGCGGCATCTACGGTGGGCAGACTCACAGCCAGAGTATCGAAGCGGTGTTCACCCAGGTCTGCGGCCTGCGCACGGTGATGCCGTCCAACCCCTATGACGCCAAGGGCCTGCTGATCGCCTCCATCGAGAACGATGACCCGGTGATCTTCCTCGAGCCCAAGCGCCTGTACAACGGCCCGTTCGACGGCCACCACGACCGCCCGGTGACCCCGTGGTCCAAGCACCCGCAAGCCCAGGTGCCGGACGGTTACTACACCGTACCGCTGGATGTAGCCGCCATCGTGCGCCCAGGCTCGGCCGTCACGGTGCTGACCTACGGCACCACTGTTTATGTGTCACAAGTGGCCGCCGAAGAAACCGGGATCGATGCCGAAGTCATCGACCTGCGCAGCCTGTGGCCGCTGGACCTGGAAACCATCGTCAAGTCGGTGAAAAAAACCGGCCGTTGCGTGGTGGTGCATGAAGCCACCCGTACCTGCGGTTTTGGTGCCGAGCTGGTGTCTTTGGTGCAAGAGCACTGCTTCCATTACCTGGAAGCGCCTATCGAGCGTGTGACCGGTTGGGACACCCCCTACCCCCACGCACAAGAGTGGGCGTATTTCCCTGGCCCGACCCGTGTGGGCGCGGCTTTGCAACGGGTCATGGAGGTCTGAATGGGCACGCACGTTATCAAGATGCCGGACATTGGCGAAGGCATCGCAGAAGTGGAATTGTCGGTCTGGCACGTCAAGGTCGGCGACATGGTCGTGGAAGACCAGGTGCTGGCGGATGTGATGACCGACAAGGCGATGGTGGATATTCCCTCGCCGGTCCACGGCAAGGTGATATCACTGGGCGGTGAGCCGGGTGAAGTCATGGCGGTGGGCAGTATCCTGATCAGCATTGAAGTCGAAGGCGCGGGCAATACCCGGGAGTCGGCGTTGTCGGCCGTGGTTGAAGAAGCCGCGCCGGCCCCCAAAGCCGAAATCAAGGCCCCTGCGGTTGAAAGCAAACCGGCCGCCAAGCCGGTGGTAGCGGCCCAGGCTCCGGTGGCCCGGGACGCCAATGAGCGCCCGCTGGCCTCCCCCGCCGTGCGCAAGCACGCGCTGGACGCCGGGATCCAGCTGCGTCTGGTGCAGGGCTCGGGCCCGGCCGGGCGCATTCTGCATGAAGACCTCGATGCCTATCTGCAACAGGGCAACACCCGCGCCTCGGTCGGCGCCAACCCGTATGCCGAGCGCAACGACGAAGAGCAGATCCCGGTGATCGGCATGCGCCGCAAGATCGCCCAGCGCATGCAGGATGCCACGCGCCGCGCTGCGCATTTCAGCTACGTCGAAGAGATCGACGTGACGGCCCTGGACGACTTGCGCGTACACCTCAATGAAAAACATGGCGCCAGCCGCGGCAAGCTGACGTTGTTGCCGTTCCTGGTGCGCGCGATGGTCGTGGCCTTGCGCGATTTCCCGCAGATCAACGCGCGTTATGACGACGAAGCCCAAGTCATCACCCGCCTTGGCGCGGTGCATGTGGGCGTTGCCACCCAGAGCGATGTCGGCCTGATGGTGCCGGTGGTGCGTCACGCCGAGGCCCGCAGCCTGTGGGGCACCGCCGAAGAAATCACTCGCCTGGCCACTGCCGCGCGCAATGGCAAGGCCAGTCGTGACGAGCTCTCGGGCTCGACCATCACCCTGACCAGCCTCGGCGCGTTGGGCGGGATTGTCAGCACTCCGGTGCTGAACCTGCCGGAAGTGGCGATTGTGGGTGTCAACCGCATCGTCGAGCGGCCAATGGTGATCAAGGGGCAGATCGTGATCCGCAAGATGATGAACCTCTCCAGCTCCTTCGATCACCGGGTGGTCGATGGCATGGACGCGGCGCAATTCATCCAGGCCATCCGTGGCCTGCTCGAACAACCCGCCAGCCTGTTCCTGGAGTAAGGGCATGACTCAGACATTACAGACCACCCTGCTGATTATCGGCGGCGGCCCCGGCGGTTATGTGGCGGCGATTCGCGCCGGCCAACTGGGCATCCCGACCATCCTGGTAGAAGGCCAGGCGTTGGGCGGCACCTGCCTGAATATCGGCTGCATTCCGTCCAAGGCGCTGATCCATGTCGCCGAACAGTTCCAGCAAACCGTGCACCTGAGCCAGGGTTCGGCCCTGGGTATCGACGTGGATGTGCCAACCCTGGACATCCGCAAGAGCGTCGAGTGGAAAGACGGGATCGTCGACCGCCTGACCACCGGGGTTGCCGCCCTGCTGAAAAAGCACAAAGTGCAGGTGATCCATGGCTGGGCCAAGATCGTCGACGGCAAGACCGTGGACGTGGGTGACCAACGTATCCAGTGCGAGCACCTGCTGCTGGCCACTGGCTCGAAAAGCGTCAACCTGCCGATGCTGCCGATTGGCGGGCCGATCATCTCGTCCACCGAAGCCCTGGCGCCGAGCCGTGTGCCAAAACGCTTGATCGTGGTCGGTGGCGGTTACATCGGCCTGGAACTGGGGATTGCCTATCGCAAGCTCGGTGCCGAGGTCAGCGTGGTGGAAGCCCAGGACCGCATCCTGCCAGCCTACGACGCCGAGCTGACGCAACCGGTGGCCGAATCCCTCAAGCAATTGGGGGTCAAGTTGTACCTCAAGCACAGCGTGACTGGCTTTGAAGGCGGCAGCCTGCAAGTACGCGATCCGGAGGGCGGCACCCTGGCCCTGGAGACCGATCAGGTACTGGTCGCCGTTGGTCGCAAACCCAACACCCAGGGCTGGAACCTGGAAGCCTTGAACCTGGCGATGAACGGCGCGGCGATCAAGATCGACAGCCGCTGCCAGACCAGCATGCGCAATGTGTGGGCCATCGGCGACCTGAGCGGCGAGCCGATGCTGGCACACCGGGCCATGACCCAGGGCGAGATGGTGGCCGAGCTGATCAGCGGTAAATCCCGCGAATTCAACCCGGCGGCGATCCCGGCGGTGTGCTTTACCGACCCGGAACTGGTGGTGGTCGGCAAGACCCCGGACGAAGCCAAGGCCGCAGGCCTGGACTGCATCGTCTCGAGCTTCCCGTTTGCGGCCAATGGCCGGGCCATGACCCTGGAGTCCAAGACCGGCTTCGTGCGGGTGGTGGCACGTCGCGACAATCACCTGATTGTCGGCTGGCAGGCGGTGGGGGTTGGCGTGTCCGAGCTGTCCACGGCCTTTGGCCTGAGCCTGGAAATGGGTGCACGCCTGGAGGATGTGGCGGGCACCATTCATGCCCACCCGACCCTGGGTGAAGCGGTGCAGGAAGCGGCGCTGCGGGCGTTGGGGCATGCCCTGCACCTGTAAAACCGTGGTGATGCTATCGCCGGCAAGCCGGCTCCTACAATCGAGCGCGTTACGCCGACCAAATGTAGGAGCCGGCTTGCAGGCGATAGCGGTGGATCAGCCAAAACAGATGCTCAATGGTCCCCCCACCCGCTCCCACACAGGCCAAGAATGAAGTATTGTTGCGCCCATCCAGAAATAAACCGAAAGCCTGCCTTCGACCAGGCGGTTGAAAAAAGATAGAGGGTGTCATGGGTAACGAAAGCATCAATTGGGACAAATTGGGTTTTGACTACATCAAGACCGACAAGCGTTTCCTCCAGACCTGGAAAGACGGCGCCTGGCAAGAAGGCACCCTGACCGGAGACAACGTGCTGCACATCAGCGAGGGCTCCACCGCCCTGCACTATGGCCAGCAGTGTTTTGAAGGCCTGAAGGCCTATCGCTGCAAGGACGGTTCGATCAACCTGTTCCGCCCGGACCAGAACGCCGCCCGCATGCAACGCAGCTGCGCCCGCCTGCTGATGCCGCAAGTGCCGACCGAAGCCTTCATCGAGGCGTGCAAGGAAGTGGTCCGCGCCAACGAGCGTTTCATCCCGCCGTACGGCACCGGCGGCGCGCTGTACCTGCGCCCGTTCGTGATCGGCACCGGTGACAACATCGGCGTGCGTACCGCGCCCGAGTTCATCTTCTCGATCTTCTGCATCCCGGTCGGCGCCTACTTCAAGGGCGGCCTGACCCCGCACAACTTCCTGATCTCCGGCTACGACCGCGCCGCGCCGAACGGCACCGGTGCCGCCAAGGTCGGTGGCAACTATGCGGCCAGCCTGATGCCCGGCTCCCTGGCGAAAAAAGCCAACTTTGCCGACTGCATCTACCTGGACCCGGCCACCCACTCGAAAATCGAAGAAGTCGGTTCGGCCAACTTCTTCGGGATCACCCACGACAACAAGTTCGTCACCCCGAACTCGCCATCGGTGCTGCCGGGCATCACCCGCCTGTCGCTGATCGAACTGGCCAAGACCCGCCTGGGCCTGGAAGTGGTCGAAGGCGACGTGCTGATCGACAAACTGGCAGACTTCAAGGAAGCCGGCGCCTGCGGTACCGCAGCGGTGATCACGCCGATCGGCGGGATCGAGTACAAAGACAAGCTGCACGTGTTCTACAGCGAAAAAGACGTCGGCCCGGTGACCCAGAAGCTCTACAAAGAGCTGACTGGCGTGCAGTCCGGCGACGTTGAAGCGCCGGCCGGCTGGATCGTCAAGGTCTAAGCTCCGCTGCGCAACAAAATGTGGGAGCAGGTTTGTGTGGGAGCGGGCTTGCTCGCGAAAGCGGTGGGTCAGTCACTGATGACATTGACTGACCCACCGCTTTCGCGAGCAAGCCCGCTCCCACATTTGCTTATAGGTGGTTTCAGGACTTGGGCAGGTTCTGCGCAATCTTCTTGCCCATGCTGATCCTCGGCTCCACGCCATACCCCAGCGCCTCGTAGAACCCCACCACTGTCTCGTTGCCCAGATTGATCTGCAGGTTGATCTTCAGGCAGCCCAGGGCGATCAACGCCTGTTCCCCATGGCGCACCAGCGACGCGCCCAGGCCTTGCCGGCGATAGTCCGGATGCACGGCCACCGAATACAACCAACCACGATGCCCGTCGTAGCCTGCCATCAAGGTGCCGATCACGGTCTTGCCGTGGGTGGCGACAAAAAACAGCCCGTCCTCCACCGCAAGCTTTCTATCAATCGCCAGTTCCGGCCGGTTATGCGGGGTGTCGTAGCCAAACGCCAACTGCCAGAGCGCCGCTACCTGGGCACGATGCAGGCGGTCGCGGTAAATCCCGATGGGGTGGCGGGACGACAATACCTTCTCCATCACCAGGGTGCGCTCGTTGCCGTGGTACACATCGCGCACGGTCTGGAACCCCAGCTTGGTATAAAACGGCTCGGCGGTGAGGGACGACGGTACGCTCAATACCGTGACCCCAGCCTCACGGGCCCGCTGTTCGATATCGACCATCAGTTGGCGGCCGATGCCCTGCCCTTGCAGCGCCGGGTTGACGAACACCGAACGCACCACATTGGCGTCCAAGGCGGCGGTAGCGACGATTGCCTGATCCTGGAGGGCAACCAGCACGGTACGCCGCGTGAGCAATTGCAGCACCGCCTCTGGCGTGAAGTTGCTCGCCACCCGCGCAATCACGTCCGCCGGGTAGTCGCCGGCGTTGCTGCTGTGCAGGGCCGCCAGGATGACTTGGCTGATGCCTTCGGCATCGGTGGGTTGGGCGAGGCGGACGGCGGTAGACATGACTCCTCCTGACGGGCAGCGTTATGACAGCCACCACAATACCCATGTGTGGGCTTGTGTGGGAGCCGGGCTTGCCCGCGATGCAGGCACCTCGGTGTGTCCGCCACACCGCGGTGATGCTATCGCAGGCAAGCCAGCTCCTACAGGTTTGAGCGCCTCCTGACAGCCGATTCGGCTGCCACACCCCTCTTTTCAGCTTTCCCGGCTGGGCCGCTCCCCTGTTTCAGCCGGGATTCTGCGGCCAGAGCGCACAAAATAGCCGCAATGCCCAACCCCATGGACCCGTGCCCCCATGCAAACCACCAATACCGTCCTGATGATCCGCCCGGCGCACTTTGCCTTTAACCCGGACACCGCGATCAACAACCGCTTCCAGCGCGCGCCCGTCGACCCGGTGGCCGCACAGCACAAAGCGCTGCAAGAGTTCGACGGTTACGTCGCCACCCTGCGCGAGCATGGCGTGGAAGTGTTGGTGGTGCAGGACACGCCCGCACCCCATACCCCGGATTCGATCTTCCCCAACAACTGGTGGAGCAGCCACGCCGACGGCAGCCTGGTGCTGTACCCGATGGAAGGCCAGAACCGTCGCCTGGAACGCAACAAAGGTGTGCTGCAAGTGCTGGAACAGCGCTTCGCGATCAAGCACACCATCGATTTCAGCCACCTGGAACAACAGAACATGTTCCTCGAAGGCACCGGCAGCATGGTCCTCGACCGCCAGCACCGCATCAGCTACGCCTGTCACTCCGGGCGCACCCATCGCGATGCGCTGCGCCAGTTCGCCGAGCGCCTGGACTATCAGGTCTGCGCCTTCCACGCCGTCGACCGCCATCACGCACCGATCTACCACAGCAACGTGATGATGAGCGTCGGCCGCGACCTGTCGGTGGTGTGCCTGGACGCGCTGCCCGAAGCCCACGAACGCCAAGGCCTGGAACGCTCCCTGCGCGACACCGGCAAAGACATCCTGGCCCTGGACTTCGACCAGTTGGAAGCCTTCGCCGGCAACATGCTGGAACTCCACGACCGCGACGGCCAGCCGCTGCTGGTGATGTCCGCCAGCGCCTGGCACTCGCTCAAGCCGGCGCAGCGCCAGCATGTGGAGCGCCACACCCACCCAGTCGTGGTGAACATCGACAACATCGAACGCATCGGTGGCGGCAGTGCCCGCTGCATGTTGGCCGAAGTGCATCTTCCGGCCCGCGCCTCATTCCAATAAGGAGTTTTTCCATGACCCGTTATATCGACGTCAACGACCTCAGCTACCTGGTATCGCAAAAAGGCCTGCAAACCTGCATCACGGAGATGGCCGAGTACATCCGCGCCGACTACCTGCGCTGGAATGACTTCGAAAAATGCGCGCGCCTGGCCAACCACTCGCCCGAGGGTGTGATCGAGCTGATGCCGGTCTCGGATGCTTCGCTGTATGCCTTCAAATACGTCAACGGCCACCCGAAAAATACCCAGAGCGGCATGCTCACGGTCATGGCGTTCGGCGCCCTGGGGGATGTGGACACCGGCAAGCCGGTGCTGCTCAGCGAGATGACCCTGACCACCGCGATCCGCACTGCCGCCACTTCGGCCCTGGTCGCGCGCTACCTGGCACGGGACAACAGCCGCAGCATGGCGTTGATCGGCAATGGCTCGCAAAGTGAATTCCAGGCCCTGGCGTTCCATGCCTTGCTGGGCATCAATGAGATCCGCCTGTTCGATATCGATTCCAAGGCCATGCACAAGCTGGCGAACAACCTCAAGGCTTTCCCGGCGATCAAAGTGACCCTGGCCGCAAGCGTTGCCGAGGCGGTGAAAGGTGCCGATATCGTCACCACCGTCACTGCCGACAAGGCCTACGCCACCATCCTTACCGACAACATGATCGAGCCCGGCATGCACCTCAATGCCGTCGGCGGCGACTGCCCCGGCAAGACCGAGCTGGACCGGCGCATTGTCGAGCGCGCGCGGGTGATCGTCGAGTACGAACCACAAAGCCGTATCGAAGGCGAAATCCAGCATATGCCCGAGGACTCGCCGGTCACCGAGCTGTGGCAAGTGATCAACGGCCAGAAGCCGGGCCGGGAAAACGCGCGCCAGGTCACCCTGTTCGACTCGGTGGGTTTTGCCCTCGAAGACTACTCGGCCCTGCGTTATGTGCTGGATGTGGCCAAGGCCCTGGACGTGGGCAGCGAGCTGGAACTGGTGCCGGACCTGGCCGACCCCAAGGACCTGTTCGCACGCCTGGCCCAGCAACCGGTCGCACAGCACAAAAAGCGCGCCTGAAACCGCTCTGGCCTGCCGCTTTGCGCGAGCGGCGGGCCGTAAATCCTGATTTGAAAAGCCGATATACAGGGTGTTGCAGCCGATTCTGCTGCAACCGGTGTTTTAACAGCGTATTCCGCGTGCCAACGCCTAGGTAAACGACACAAAAAACGCACCATCATGAAGCATTCTGAGCGCGACCAAAGAGTCAGCAAATGAATGCATGCCGCACCCTTTCTACTGCCCTGACATCAATTACAAAATATAGGGAAAACACCATGACTCCGCTCCGATCACTCGTCGCCGCGCTGCTCCTGCCTTTGTGCGCCACCGCCGTCCAGGCCCAGGAATGGAAAGAAATCCGTTTCGGCGTGTTCCCCGAGTACCCACCCTTTGAATCCGTGGCCGCCGACGGCAGCCTGCAAGGTTTCGACATTGAGTTGGGCAACGCCATCTGCGCCAAGCTTGAAGTCAAATGCACCTGGGTCCACAACGAATTCGACGGCATGATCCCGGCACTGCGTGCGCGCAAGTTCGACGCCATTATGTCCTCGATGGCCGTGACCCCGGCCCGGCAAAAACAGATCGACTTCAGTGACCGCCTGTTCCTCAGCCCCACCTCAGTGATCACCCGCAAGGGTGCAGGCTTCGGCGACACCCCAGAATCCCTCAAGGGCAAACAGGTGGGTGTGCTCCAGGGCTCGCTGCAAGAAGCCTACGCCCGTGCTCACCTGGCCAAGCTCGGTGCCCAGGTCAAGGCGTATCAGTCCCAGGACCAGAACTACGCCGACCTGCAAAACGGCCGCCTCGACGCGACGCTGACCGACAAGCTCGAAGCCCAGCTCAACTTCTTGTCCAAGCCTGAAGGCGCCGACTACCAGTCCGGCCCGGCCTTCAAGGACCCGACCTTGCCGCTGGACATCGCCATGGGCCTGCGCAAGAACGACCAGGAGTTGCTGGCGCTGATCAACAAGGGCATCGCGGCCATCCAGGCTGATGGCACTTACTCGCTGATCCAGAAGAAATACTTCGGTGACGAAGATATCTATCACGAATAACGTCAGCAGATAGCCTCTCCCCCTGTAGGAGCGAGCTTGCTCGCGAAAAACTCAAGATTGCCACCGGGTACCCGTTTTACCCGGTCATCGTTGACGATTTTCGCGAGCAAGCTTGCTCCTACAAAGGGAAACCGTGCCCATCGAGATCTCCCTTCATGAATGAACTCCTCAACCTGCAAGGCTTCGGCCCGCTGTTGGCCCAGGGTGCCTGGATGACCATCAAGCTGGCGTTCCTCGCGCTGGTCCTGAGCCTGACCCTGGGCTTGATCGCCGCAGGTGCCAAGCTGTCCAGCCACAAGCTGTTGCGCATCCCGGCCACGCTCTACACCACCTTGATCCGCAGCGTGCCGGACCTGGTGCTGATCCTGCTGATCTTCTACAGCCTGCAACTGTGGCTCAATGACCTGACCGAGATGCTCGGCTGGAATTACTTCGAAATCGATCCATTCACCGCAGGCGTGATCACCCTGGGCTTTATCTACGGTGCGTATTTCACCGAGAATTTTCGCGGCGCCATGCTCAGTGTGCCGGTGGGCCAACTGGAGGCGGCAACCGCCTACGGCTTGAGCCGCTGGCAGCGCTTTCGGCTGGTAATGTTCCCGCAGTTGATGCGGTTTGCGTTGCCGGGGCTGGGCAATAACTGGCTGGTGCTGCTCAAGTCCACGGCGCTGGTGTCGATCATCGGCCTGGCAGACCTGGTCAAGGCCGCGCAGAACGCCGGCAAGACCACCAATGACCCGCTGTACTTCCTGATCCTCGCGGGCCTGGTGTACCTGGTGATCACCACCCTTTCCAACCGCATCTTCAAGCGCCTGGAACGGCGCTACAACGTTGGCATCAAAGGGGTGGCGCGATGATTGAACTGATCCAGCAATACGGCCTGGCGTATCTGTGGACCGATGGCTCGGGGTTTTCCGGGGTGGCCATGACCTTGTGGCTGTTTATTGTGTCGGTGATCCTAGGGTTTTTCCTGTCGATCCCGTTGGCAATTGCCCGCGTCAGCGAGCACTTCTGGCTACGCTGGCCGGTGGAGGTCTACACCTACCTGTTTCGCGGCACGCCGCTATATATCCAGTTGCTGATTTGCTACACCGGCCTGTACAGCCTGGAGGTGGTGCAGGACAACGCCCTGCTCAACCAGTTTTTCCGCAATGCGTTGAACTGCACCCTGCTGGCATTTGTGCTCAACACCTGCGCCTACACCGTGGAGATCTTCGCCGGGGCCATTCGCAATATTCCCCACGGCGAGATTGAAGCAGCACGGGCCTACGGCTTGCACGGCTGGCGGATGAACCTGTTCGTGGTAATTCCCGCCGCGCTGCGCCGCGCGTTGCCGGCCTACAGCAACGAAATGATCCTGATGCTGCACGCCACGTCCCTGGCGTTTACCGCAACCATCGCCGACATCCTCAAGGTAGCCCGCGACGCCAACGCCGAAACGTTCCTCACGTTCCAGGCCTTCGGCATTGCCGCGCTGCTGTACATGCTGCTGTCCTTTGCATTGGTGGGCCTGTTCCGACTGGCCGAACGACGCTGGATGCGCTTTCTTGTCCCGACCCGAGGCTAACCCATGAATCAGTCCGCACAGGCCCTGGCCGCTCATCCCACCCACGTTGCCGCGCCCCGCCCGAGCGTGGTGGCGGCCGGCGCCAACGTCAAACTCAAGGTCGAAGACCTGCATAAAAGCTATGGCGACCATGAAGTGCTCAAGGGTGTTTCGCTCAACGCCAGCAAGGGCGATGTGATCAGCCTGATCGGCGCCAGCGGCTCGGGCAAAAGCACCATGCTGCGCTGCATCAACTTCCTCGAACAACCCGACGCCGGGGTGATCACCCTGGACGGCATCAGCATTGAAATGCGCCCGGGCCGCGCAGGCGTGCAGGCGCCGCACCAGGCGCAACTGCAGAACCTGCGCACGCGCCTGGCCATGGTGTTCCAGCACTTCAACCTGTGGAGCCACATGACCGTGCTGGAAAACATCTGCATGGCGCCGCGCCGGGTGTTGGGCGTGAGTGGCGCCGAGGCAGAAAAACGCGCGCGGATGTACCTGGATAAAGTGGGCCTGCCGGGCCGGGTCGCCGACCAATACCCGGCATTTCTCTCCGGTGGCCAGCAACAGCGCGTGGCCATCGCCCGGGCCCTGGCCATGGAGCCGGAGATTATCCTGTTCGACGAACCGACCTCGGCACTCGACCCAGAGCTTGTAGGGGAAGTCCTAAAAGTCATACAGACGTTGGCAGAGGAAGGTCGTACCATGCTCATGGTCACCCACGAAATGGGCTTTGCCCGGCAAGTGTCCAGCCAGGTGCTGTTCCTGCATCAGGGCCGCGTCGAAGAACAAGGCAGCGCCGAGATCCTCGACCATCCCAACAGCGAACGCTTGCAGCAATTTCTCTCCAACCGCTTGAAGTGAACACAGAATCGACCATGGATACCAAGGCCAACGGACCCCATTCCTCCCCTGCGCTGGATCGCATCGATGAAGCCATCATCGATGTACTGCGCCATCAGGGGCGAATCACCTACGAGAAGCTGTCTTCGCTGGTGCACCTGACGCCCAGGCCCTGCCTGGAACGGGTGCGCAAGCTGGAACGGCGCGGGGTGATCCGCGGCTATGGCGCGATCATCGATGTGCAGATGGTCTCGCCGGGGTTGTCGTTGCTAGTGCTGGTGGCCCTGTCCAACCAGAGTGGGCGCTCGGCGCAAAAAGCCTTCGAGGCTTGCGTCAAGGCCTGCCCGCAGGTGTTCGAATGCCAACTGATCAGCGGCCCCTTCGACTACAGCCTGCGCATGCGCTGCCGGGACATGGAGCACTACCGCGTGCTGACGGAAACCTGGTTGAACAACGACGAGCTGCACATCGACAAACTGGTGGCCCATCCAGAGCTGGCGGTGGTGAAAAACACCGCGACTGAGCTGGCCTGAACCCCATCGCCTCACACGATGCAGATCAGATGTGGGGGGTGGGCTGGTGTGGGGGCTGGCCTGTGTGGGAGCTGGCTTGCCTGGGAGCTGGCCTGTGTGGGAGCTGGCTTGCCTGCGATGCAGACGCCTCGGTCTATCAGCTATACCGAGGTGACGCTATCGCAGGCAAGCCAGCTCCCACACAAGCCAGCCCGCCATATGCTTCCCATATGTTTCCCACACGTTTTAACCCTGCCCGCTTGAAATCCGCTTGCCAGGGCGCTCACCAATCAGCTTCGCCTGCCCATCCCGCTGCTTGCCCGTCCGCGCCTCGCTGATCAACCCCGGTATCAACTTGCCCTCCGGCAAATTTTTCCAGAACCGGCTCGGCAGGTGACCTTCCATGACCTTGGGATTCAACCGCGCCGGGTTGAAGATATGGCTGTAATAGGTCAGCCACATGGCACTGTGCGGGTCTTCGACATTCTGCGCCAACTGCTGCCATTGCTCCGGGCACTGGCGTTGATGGATCAACTGCTCACCGTCGTAATACACCCCATCCAGGGGCGTCGCGATCATCCAGCGATGGCGGCCCATGCGCCCGACAAAGTGCTGGCTGGCACTGTGCAGAATGTCGTGGGCCGGCTCGTGCCACGCCACATACTCCGGCAGTTGCGGTCCCGCGGCTTGCGGCAGGGCAATAAAACGTACAAACGCATGCAGGTGATGGGCCTCACGCCGTACCTGCTTGATCCGTCGCTGCAGCTCGCTGCCCAGTTGATCCCCCGCCATCATCGCCGTGCGGTCACCATGGCTGACGCGCCACAGCACTTCATACAACAGGCTCCAGCGCTGTTCGCCGTGGTAACAGGCGGCGCTTTCCAGCAGCTCCAGCAGGGCCTTGGGAATGCGCGCCTGGAACGGGCCATTGTGCGGGGGGTAGTGCTCATCGGTGGCGAACAGGTCCGCCACTTCCGCTTCGCCCCAACACACATGGCTGGGGTCGATCTGATGACTGAGCAGCCAGCGCGCCTGCTCGCGCCAGGTGCTGAACAGGTTGTCGCATTCCAGGCTGATCATCCCCACAACCCCATCTGTTGCGGTTGCGGGCGGTCGCGCAGTTGCTCGCGCAGCAGCACGCTGGTGCTTTCTGCTTGCTGGGGGTGGTAGTCGCTGGTGATGAAAAACGGCTTGGCCTTGCTCAACACACAGCGCATGCGTGCCAGGTCTTCAAAACGGATCTTGCGTTGCCGGCGCAGCTCCACCAGGCGCTCGGTGGTGCGCAGGCCAATCCCCGGGATACGTGCGATCAACGTCGCCTCGGCGCGGTTCAGGTCCAGCGGGAACACCTCGCGATGTTCCAGGGCCCAGGCCAGCTTGGGATCGATGTCCAGCGCCAGATCCCCCGGCCCCGCGAACAACTCATTGGCGCGAAACCCGTAACTGCGCAGCAGGAAATCCGCCTGGTACAACCGGTGCTCGCGCATCAATGGCGGCGCCGCCAGAGGCACGCTTTTCGGGCTATTGGGAATCGGGCTGAAGGCCGAGTAATACACCCGGCGCAGCTTGAAGTTGCCATACAACGCCTCGGCCCCGTGGAGGATGGTGCTGTCGTCCGTGTCATCGGCGCCGACAATCATCTGGGTGCTTTGCCCGGCCGGGGCAAAACGCGGTGCCCGTGGCTCGTTGAGCACGGTTTGCTCACCGGTGAAAATCGTCTGCATCGCCTGCTTGATCGAACCGATCTGCTTCTCCGGCGCGAGAATCTGCAGGCTTTTATCAGTGGGCAACTCGATGTTCACGCTCAAGCGATCGGCATACCGCCCGGCCTCGGCAATCAACGCAGGATCGGCTTCGGGGATGGTCTTGAGGTGGATATAACCGCGAAAGTCATGCTCCTCACGCAGCAACTTGGCGACCCGCACCAATTGCTCCATGGTGTAGTCCGCCGAACGGATGATCCCCGAGCTGAGAAACAGCCCGCTGACGCAATTGCGCCGGTAGAAGTCCAGGGTCAGGCTCACCACCTCCTCCGGGCTGAACCGTGCACGGGGCACGTCGCTGGAGCGGCGGTTGACACAGTATTGGCAGTCGTAGAGGCAGAAATTGGTCAGCAGCACCTTGAGCAACGACACACAGCGCCCGTCGGGCGTGTAGCTGTGGCAGATGCCCATGCCATCGCTCGACCCCAGCCCGGCCTTGCCCTCGGAGGTGCGCTTGGGCGCCCCGCTGCTGGCGCAGGACGCGTCGTACTTGGCGGCATCGGCGAGGATGCTGAGTTTTTCGATCAACTGCATGGCGGGCCACCCAATACTGTATTTTTGTACAGTATCAGCAGCAGCACCCGCCATTCAAGGGGAGACAGGCGAACGGTAGAACAAATCACCGTAGGAGCAAGCAAGCCGGCTCCTACGATTGCATGGTGTCAGGCCGTCAATCGTCGCGCGTCAGCACTTCCAGCAACTCAATCTCGAAATGCAGATTGCTATGGGGCTTTATATGCGCGCCCATCGTCCGCTCGCCATAAGCCAGATGCGCCGGCACAAACAGCTTGCGCACGCCACCGACCTTCATCCCCATCAGGCCCTGGTCCCAGCCTTTAATAACGCGACCGCTACCGATCACACACTGAAACGGTTTGCCCCGCTCCCAGGACGAATCAAACACCGTGCCGTCTTCCAGGGTGCCGATGTATTGGGTGGTGATCAGCGCACCCTTGACCACGGTTTTGCCGTCGCCTTGGCGGATGTCGGTGATTTGCAGTTCTTCGGTGCTCATGGGGGTCTCGTTGGGTTCACACTGGCGGGCTTTTTCCCAGAATCCAGCGTCTTTGGCAAGTGCCCTCTAAAGGATCCAGACTACACCCCAGCCAGAAGCGCCTGACTTAACCCTGTCCATTTTTTCCCCTCTTATAAAAAACCAACCACCCCGGTTGTATAAAAATAAGAGGTCACCCCCAATGAACGAATCAACAAGCCCCGTCCGTGTCGCTGTGGTGCAGTTCGATCCCCAGGTCGGTCTGGACAACCGCGAAGACAATCTTCAGCGCAGCCTGGCCTTGGCCGCGGAGGCGGTCGGTGGTGGGGCTAATCTGATCGTGCTGCCGGAGTTGTCGAACTGCGGTTACTTCTTCCGCAGCCGCCAGGACGCATTCGAGCATGCCGAGGCCATTCCCGGCGGGAGCAGTGTGCAGGCCTGGATGGCGTTTGCCGCCACCCATCAGGTGTATCTGGTGGCGGGCCTGAATGAGATCGATGGCCGGCAGTTGTTCAATACCGCAGTACTGCTGGGCCCGGATGGGTTGATCGGTAAGTATCGCAAGGCCCATTTGTGGAACCTGGAAAAGTTGTGGTTCACCCCCGGCAACCTGGGTTTTCCGGTATTTGAAACGCCTATCGGGCGCATTGGCCTGTTGATCTGCTGGGATATCTGGTTCCCGGAAGTGCCACGGATCCTTAGCCAGCAAGGCGCCGACATCATTTGCAGCCTCAACAATTGGGTGTGGACGCCGCCGCCGCTGTTCGACGAGGCCGGCAAATGCATGGCGTCGTACCTGACCATGACCGCCGCCCATGTCAATAACGTGTTTATCGCCGCTGCCAGCCGTATCGGTGAGGAGCGCGATGCGCGCTACCTGGGGTGTTCGCTGATCGCCGGGACCAATGGCTGGCCTATCGGCAAGGTGGCGTCGGCCAACCGCCAGGAAATCCTGTTCGCCGATATCGACCTGACCAGCGCCCGCAGTGCGCCGATCTGGAACAGCCTCAACGACCTGCACCGTGACCGGCGCCATGATCTGTACGATCAGATGCTCGGCTATTCCCATCACCCTGCCCTGCCACGCTGAAGGGAGGGTGGGTCATGGAAAATCTATTCATCAAGCCCGGGACCGCGCGATCTCAAGTCGATAAGGCGATCATCGCATTGGTGTTCATCAGTGCCTTGCTGATCCTCTGGACGGCCCTCACACATCAGGGTTCCTGGCCCGGCTACGGCGATATGGTGGCAGGCTTACCCGAGCCAATCGCCTGGCTGCGCTGGGTATTGGGGGATATCAGCGAGGTAGCCTTCTACAAGCATGAACTGGCCTCCCTTGGGTTGCTGGCGGGCGCGTACCTGGCCTGGTGGGCCAGCCGCACCGGCAGGCGCTGGCAGGGTTTTGCGATTTGCTACGGCAGTGGGCTGTGGCCGTGGCTGGTGACCAGTTCCCTGCTGGGCCTGCTGTTGAGCAATCTGTTATGGGGGTGGACGCTCACTGCGGACACCTGGCAGCCCACCTTCGCCGCGTTTGTTTCCCTGCCGGCGGCGAAGGTGCTGATGTTTGGTGGCGGCTGGAAGGTCACCCTCAACGGCGCGTTGCTGGGTGCGCTGTTGGTCACGCCGATGTGCTTGCTGATCGTCAATTTTGTCTGTGTACCGCTGGAGTTACCGGTGGTGATTGGCAACGTACTGGGCATGGCGGCGGGCAGTGTGATGGCCTTTGTCGTTTGTCGTCGCGTTCCGATTCTGGTGCGTTCGGACTTTATCGCCGCGGACAAACCGTTGCCGCTCAAGCCGCCAACCTATGGCCTGGGCTGGAGTTTGCGCAGGGTCTTGGCGGACTTTTCCGAAGCGCCGTTCTTCGGCAATGAGTGGGCCAGCCTTGGCCTGCTGGCGGGGGTCCTGCTGGCGTATGCCTTGAACCCATTGAGCGCTGCCTATGGTTCGGGACTGGTGCTGCAACTGATCGGTGCCCAGGCGCTGACATCGGCATTGGGCGTGCTGATCTGGCGCAGTCAGTGGATCAAGCGCGGTTGGTATCCCACCTATGTGCCGCTGGTGTCGGTCGTACCGGCGGCGGTGTTGACCCATGGCGGAAGTTGGATGGTGGTCGGTTCGAGCGCGTTGCTCGGCGCGCTGATTGCACCACCGCTGGCCTGTGCCATTGCAGGCCGGCTGCCGGCACACGTTCATCCGTATATCGGCAATGTGATCTCGATGGCGTTGAGCACCTTATTGATTGTGCCCATCGTTGGCAGGCTGATCGCGTAAACACGCGGGTCAGGCTCATGAGCCTGACGCGCTGGCCTCACAACCAGCGCCAGAACCGCCCCCAGAACCCCCGCTCCAGATCCGCCTTGCACCCCGCATACTGGCGCGCATACAGATCGGAGCGGGCCTTGACCTTGCCGGCTACCGGCAACAGCCACGCCTTGCTGGCGTAGGTGCGGTTACGGTAGCCGCCCCAGCCTTCGTGGTAGTTGAGGTATTGGCCATAGGCGTCGTATTTGTATACGCCGTTGATGCTGGCGGTCTTGTCCATGTACCAGCCGACAAAGTCGATGGCATCGTCGAAGTCCTGGCGGCTGGCCCAGTTGCGGCCGGTGCTTTTCTGGTAGTCGCCCCACACTTCATCCTTGGCCTGGGCGTAGCCGGCTGCGGTGCTGACGCGGCCCCAGGGAATGATCCATAGCAGGTACTTGCGCGGGGTCTTGGCGTTCTGCCGGAAGCCCGATTCCTGATACATGATGGCGAACGGCACCTGGATCGGCACACCCCAGCGCTTCTGGGTGACTTTGGCCGCGTCGTACCAGTCGTCCTTTTCGCGGAAGATGCCGCAGATGTCGTCAGGGGTGCGTGGCGGTGAAGTGCCGCACGCCGCCAACAGGGTGGTGAATAGCAGGAGGGCTGTGGTTTTTAGCGGGGTCAAAAGCGTACCTTTGCATGAGCGCGTAAAAAAGCCGACAGTTTACGCGCTCACGCAAGGTGTTGTGGTTACGGCATCAATGAGCCTTGATCAAACCACGGGTACTTTGCGGGTCGAAATGGCCAGGCGACCGATGCCAAAGCTCAATGCAGCGCCCAGTACCAACATCAGCAAAGTGCTCCATGCCGCGCGGGACAGTTGCTTGGCCGCCACTTCGCCAGCTTCACGGGCCTTTTGTTCGGCTTGGGCTTTCAGTTCTTCGACTTTCTGCACGGCCTGCTGATACGCCTGGGCATAGTTCTCGACGATCTGGCTAGCCTCGGCCTGGCTCTTGCCGGTGCGCGCAGCGACGATGTTGACCAGCGCCTCTTTGTCCGCGGCATTCAACGCAGGCTCACCCGAAGCTTTGACGCGTTCGAACCATTGCTTGAGCTCAGTCGCAGCCTGGGCCGGGTTGGTGGCGGCATCAGTAGCCGCTTGCTGGCCGTCTGCCGCTGCCTGGTCGGCTTTTTGTTCGACATTGGCCGGATCCAGTTCAGCCTTGCCGCTTTGCTTGAGCAAGGTGTCGAGTTCGCCCTGCAAGCTGTCCCAATCCAGGCTGATGCCCTTCTCGTTCAACTGCTGCTTGACGCTGTCTCTGATGCCGGGGGCTACCGCAGCAATTCCGCTGCCGGCCGCCGACAGGCCTTTGCCGACCACATTGCCCGCTGCGCCGACCACGCTGGTGGCCAATGCCGCCAGCAGCCAGGTGGTGAGCAAGGTGGTGATGGTCCAGCTCAGGACGCCGTGCAGGCCGCCGCGATCCGGGGCGGTGCGGCCGGCGACGAAGGCGCCCACGCCAATCGCCAATAGTGTGGAGACAAACAGCCAGATCCCGGCACCGGTGCCAAAACCGCTCAGCGGGTTACCCGCCGCCATGGGGTCGACTGCACTGGCGCCGATGGCGGTACCCAGCACGCTCAGCACCAGGTAGGTCACCAGGGCAATTGCACTACCGGCCAGTACCGAGCCCCAGGACACTCGAAAAGGCGAGCGGTTGGTTTCATACAAAGTGGTCATGATCGTTCCTTGGACAAGTGAGTAGGCCGTCAGTGTGTCGAGGCCGGAGGTTGTGGTCTCGGCACAATTGCACTAGGGCAACTGGTGCATTCGCACCCCGCCAAGCTGAATCGGTCTGCACTATGCTCAAGGCCAGTTGTCGTACTCCACACACACCACCTGTAGGAGCCGGCTTGCCGGCGAAGACGGCCGTAAGGCGTGCGATGAGGCTTGGGGCCTCATCGCCGGCAAGCCGGCTCCTACGCGGATTTTTTTGGAGAAACCATGAGCCAGGCCGTCCTCGCCCAAGAAACCAATCGCCGCCAATTGCAGCAGATCATTTCCGGCCTGTCCGATGGGGTGATTCTCGCCGAGATCGACCAGAGCATTCTGTGGGCCAACGAAGCCGCGCTGGCCATGCATGGCCTGGATGACATCGCCGGGCTGGGGGCCAACACCGCCGAATACGCCGAGCGCTTTGCCCTGCGCTACCGCAACAATCACCCGCTGCCCCTGGAGGCCTATCCCCTGAGCCGGGTGGCCAACGGCGAAGAGTTCAGCGATGTGGTGGTCGAAGTCACGCCCATCGCCGACACCGACCGTACCTGGGTCCATCGTCTGCGCAGCCTGGCGCTCACCGACAGCGCCGGCAAGCCGGAATTGCTGGTGCTGATCTTGAGCGATGCCACCGAATGGGCCAGCGCCGAGCAGCGCTTTGAAAAGACCTTCAACGCCAACCCGGCGCCGGCAGTGATCTGCCGCCTGAGTGACTTGCGCTATATCAAGGTCAACCAGGGCTTCCTCGAAATGACCGGCTACAACCGCGACCAGGTGATCGGCCGTTCGGTGTACGAACTGGACGTGCTGGAACAGGCCGAGCGCAAGGAGCTGGCAATCCAGCGCCTGGGCGAAGGTGCGACCATCCCGCAGATGCAAGCCGAGCTGAAGCTCCCCGAAGGCGGCAGCAAGCTGGTGATTGTCGCCGGCCAGCCGCTGGATATGAACGATGAGGAATGCATGCTGTTTTCCTTCACTGACCTTGAGCCCCGGCGCAAGGCCGAAACCGCCCTGCGCCAGAGCGAGGAGCGGTTTGCCAAGTCGTTCCGCCTGACGCCGGTGCCAACCCTGGTGTGCGACGCGGGCAATCAGCAGGTGGTGGACGTCAACGATGCGTTCATGACCATCACCGGCTACACCAGCGAAGAGTTGATCGGCAAATCCATCAGCGATATCAACTTTATCGACAGCAGCGAGGCCTGCACGCAGTTGTTCGCCACCCTGGAAAAGGCCGGCAGCCTCGAAGGCCAGGACCTGAAGATCCGCAAAAAAGGCAATGAGGTGATTGACTGCGTGGTGTCGGCCGACACCGTAACCATCCAGGACACCGCCTGTTACCTGCTGGTGATGATGAACATCACCGAGCGCAAACGCTCGGAGCTGGAGTTGGTGTCGGCCATCGAGGAAGTGATGAAGGACGCCTCCTGGTTCAGCCAGACCCTGATCGAAAAACTGGCCAACGCCAAGAGCGTCAACAGCCCCAACCAGCCGAACATCGCCTTCACCGACCTGACCGCCCGTGAGCGCGATGTACTGGGGTTGATCTGTGAAGGCCTGGCCGACAAGGAAATCGCCTCGCGCCTGAAGCTGGCGCCCAACACCGTGCGCAATCATGTGGCAACGGTGTACTCCAAGCTCAACGTACACAGCCGCAGCGCCGCGATTGTATGGGCGCGGGAACGAGGGCTGTTTGCCGGCGAGCGACGGGTAAAAAAACCATGAAGCAAGTGCAAATGCACTAGCCCTACCAGTGCAAATTCGCCTTATTGCGAGGGGATGGGCTGCTTAACCTTGAAGGGTAGCCACAGGGTTTGACGCTCTGTGCCATGGCGATTGTTGCCCTTGAAGGAGACATCATGAAAAGTGAACAAATCAAAGGCCGCGTGGAAAAGGCCGTCGGCAAGGCCCAGGACTTTCTTGGCGACATGACCGATGACGAACAACTCCAGGCCCAGGGCGTAGCGCGCCAGGCGGCCGGCCAACTGCAACAGACCTATGGCGATGTGCTGGACAATGTCGGTGACTTTGCCCAACGCAAGCCGCTGGCCACCGTGGCAATCGTCGCGGGCTTGGGTCTGGTCCTGGGCCTGTTGCTGCGTCGTCGTTAATGGGGGCCGGCATGTTTACCTTGTCCCAACTGCGTAATTGCATCGAAGAAGCCTTGTTGCCACTGACTTGCGAGTTCACCCTGTGCCGCGATTCGTCACTGACGTTGAAGGTGTTTGATGCCGAGAGTGGGCGCGTGGACCTGGTGGTCACCGGGATCAGCGTGAACAAGCTCAAGACCCCGCAGGACGTCGCGACGATGGTCGAAGAATTGCGCTACGAATTGCACAGCAACACCGTGGGCGGTGCCATCTCCATCTGACCCCACCCCCTTGTAGGCACTATCCCCTGTGGGAGCGGGCTTGCCCGCTCCCACAGGGACGCAGACGTTTACCCAGGTGGTGGTATGTCAGGGCGCGGCTTCAACGACGCCCCGATAAAGTAGAACAGCCCTCCGGCCACGATAAACCCCGCCAGCATGTAGAACATGTAGTGCGCCGGCAGGCTGGCCAGCACCAACCCGCACAACACCGGCCCCAGCGCGGCGCCGAGGTTCGAGAGGTTTTGCGCGCCGTAGTACATGCCCCGCAGGTGGTCCGGGGCGATGCGGTCGATAAACATGTACTCGGCGGGGAATACGATGATTTCCCCCACGGTAAAGATCGCCATCGACACCACCCACCACCACACGCTGGTGGACAGCGCAAAGCCGATCACCCCCACCATGAACATCGCCAGCCCCAGGAGCAGCCAGCGGCTCAGGTGACGGTGGCTGATCTGCCGGCCAATCATGTATTGCAGGGCGATCACCAGCAGTGCGTTGGTGGTCAGGATGGCGCTGATCACGGTGTAGGTGTATTCGGCGTCCGAGGTGGTCACCAGGTACTGCGACAGGTAGGCCGTGAACTGCCCGAACACTACGGCGCTGAGCAGGCCACCGAGGGTGAAGCACACCAGGCGATGATCGCGCAGCAACACCCGGCCCACCGCGATGAAGGGCACCGGCTTTTGCGCGGCGTCGACCGTGGCCAGGCTGCGGTCGCCCCAACGCCAGTACAGCAGGAAGAAACCCAGCCCCAGCAGCACCGACAAGACAAATGGCAGGCTCATATCGACCTTGGCCACCATCGCCCCTAAAAACGGCCCTACCGCGTAGCCGATATTGGTCAGGGTGTACTTGATGGAAAACACTTCGCTGCGCGCGTCGACGGGCAACAGGCTGGCAAAACCGGCCTTGACCGCGACGTCGATCACCGCATACGCCAGGTTGATCAGGATCAGGCAGCTATAGAACAGCCACAGCTCGCGTGCCAGCAGCGTGCCGACAAACCCGAGGACGAACAACAGGCTCAGGCCCAGCAACAGCCGGTAGCTGTTGACCCGGTCCACAAGGAACCCGCCATACACACTCAGCAGGGATCCGACGATCAGCGAACTGCCGATCACCAGGCCCACCTGGCTGATGCCCAGGGCAAAGTGGCTGGACAGGTAGATCACCATGTAGGGAAAGGTGATCGCCTTGGCCAGGGTCAGCACCAGCGTGGCCGACAGCAGCAGGTTCACACTGCGGGGGTAGTTTTTTATTGTGTTCAGCATCCTGCTCTCGTTTCCTGAAAAGGAGTCGTTGCACACGCCATGACGGGCGCGAAGCGCAGCTACCTTAACTCAGGATGAGCGGCAAAAAAGACTGTTTTTATGCATTCGTGCATGCAATTTTTAAATGCGCAGCGCAAAGGGGGAAGAAGGGCGCGGGCCCCTTCCCCCAACCCGGTTACTTGGCAGGGGTGATATCGAGAATGGTGCCATTGGTGATTTTCACCAGCACATAACGGTCATTGACCCGCGCCCACTGGCTGTCGTCATGGGGCGCTTTGAGCCCGCGCTTTTTCCAGTCTGCAAGGGCCGATTCCTTGCGCACCAGGATATCCGGCGCACGGTCTCCCACTTTCAAGTCTCGGGTATTGATGTTTGAAGGCTCCACGGTTTTCTGCGGATTGTCCTCGGCCTGCACGGTAAGGCTGGTGGCGGACAGGCTGGCGGCAACCAGCAGGCTGGCAATCAGGGACGTTGCTTTCATGGGCATTCCTTCAATAAATGATGTGTACCCAGGTTCCGACAGCAGGGCTGGGCAATCATTCACCGGCAATCCAGGCACCGATTGCCTGCCGGAAAATCCCGCGGTGGATGGCAAGCCGGCTCCTACACTGGACCGCCTATTGCGCTGGTGAAATTAATCCTGTAATTTTTCATGAAATTTTTAGATAAGAATTTCACGAAATCCCCATGGACAAACAAGAAGAACTGGACGCCCTGGCGATCCTGATTCACGACCTGCGCAAATACAAAAAGCTCACCCTGGCCCAACTGGCACAGAAGATCGAGCGTTCCGTGGGGTTCCTGTCCCAGGTCGAGCGGGGGTTATCGCGCCCCACCGTGGCGGACCTGACTGCCATCAGCCATGCCCTCGATGTGCCCACTACTTATTTCTACAGCCTGTCCAAGCCCAAGGCGGTGGACTGGGTCACGCGCCCCAACGAGCGGCGCACGGTGTATTACGCCAATGGCATCACCGACATCCTCGTCTCGCCGAGCATGCAAGGGGCGTTTTCGATCCTCGACAGCCTGCTCGAACCCGGCGCCAACAGTGGCGAACAGACCATGAGCGACCGCGCCGAACAGGCCGGTTACGTACTTGAAGGCCACCTGACGCTGTGGGTCGAGGGCGAAGCCGAGGCGGTCACCCTCGGCCCCGGCGACAGCTTTCACCTGGCCAGTTTCGCCCACTGCCGCTATGGCAACCTGACCGACCTGCCGGCCCGCGTGCTGTGGGTCTATAACTGAGGCACACCAAGGAGCGTCACCCGTGAAAAGCCATTCCTCCACGTTACTGGCCGAAGTGCGGACCTTTCGCCAGAACCATCCGGATGTACGTTATGTCGACCTGATTTGCCTGGACATCCCAGGGCGGTTCTACGGCAAGCGCTACCCGGTTGAAATGTTGGAAAAAGTCGCCGCCGGCAGCCCCCTGAAGCTGCCACAGAACGCGGTACTGCTGGGCGCCCAGGGCGGTTTGTTCAAGATCGGCGACTATTGCTTCCACGACGGCGATCCCGACGCCAACCGCCGCCTGGTGCCCGGCACGCTCAAGCCGGTGAGCTGGGAAGCGCAGCCCCTGGGGCAGATGCTGATCACCTCCGACGGCACCGAGGCACCCATTGAGTTCGAGCCCCGCGAAGTCCTGGCCAAAGTCCTGGAGCGCCTGCACGGCAAGGGCATTCACCCGGTGGTGGCGTTCGAGCTGGAGTTCTACCTGTTCGACCGGAAACTGGCCGACGGCCTGCCGCAATTTGCCCGCGACCCGTTGAGCGACGACCCCGATGACCAACCGACCCTGCACATCGAGCGGCTGTCGCGTTTCGCCCCGGTACTCGATGACATGGTGCAGACCGCCCAGGCCCAAGGGATCGACATTACGGTGATCACCGCCGAGTTGGGCCCCGGCCAGTTTGAAATCAACTTCGGCCACCTCGACGACGGCCTCCGCGCCGCGGACTGGGCCGCGCTGTTCTGCCGCAGCACCCGTGGCGTGGCGCTCAAGCATGGCTATCGCGCCAGTTTCATGGCCAAGCCCTACCTGCAACATCCCGGCAGTGGCATGCATGTGCATGTCAGCCTGTACGACGCCGCCGGCAACAACCTGCTGGCGGCGCACCAGCAGCAACCCTTGCGCCATGCGATAGCGGGTTGCCTGGCACTGCTGCCGCACTGCATGCCGATTTTCTCGCCCAACCACAACGCCTTCCGCCGCCTGGGCGGTACGGTCAATGCCGCCACCAAAGCCTGCTGGGGTTATGAAGACCGCGATGCCTGCGTGCGCATTCCCGAGTCCGACCCGCGCAACCTGCGGATCGAACATCGGCTGGCCAGTGCCGACGCCAATCCATACCTGGTGCTGGCGGCAATCCTGGTCGGGCTTGAACATGGCCTGGAGGCGGCGCGCGAACCTATCGCACCGCTGAACGAAGACCGCGACAGCGGCCACGACTTCCCCCTGGAAATGCTCGAGGCCGTGCGCGCCATGCAACAGCAACCTGCGCTGCGCGAGGGCTTGGGCGCGGAGTTTGTCGACGTCTACTGCGAAAACAAACGCCAGGATCACCTGGCTTTCCAGCAGGAGATCAATGCGCGGGAATATCGCTGGTATCTGTAAATACCGAGCACCCTGCCCCACCTTGTGGGAACAGCTTGCCTGCTCCCACATTTTGAGCTTCGCGGCCTTGAGCAAGGTGTTACCTTGAAAAAGCCCGACGAACGCCCTCTCCAGCGGACTCCCCATGACCGAGCAAAGCACCCCTGCCCTCAAGGAAATCTTCAACCTCGAACGCCTGCAGCACATCGCCGATGAGATGAGCGCGGTGTACCCGTCATTCGATGCCAAGGGGTTTCTCAAGCACGCCACACGCGACCTGGACGGGTTGTCGGTGATGCAGCGCATGGCCCGCGTCAGTGAAAGCCTGCACGCGGTGATCCCCCTGGACTATGCGCACACCCTCAAGCACCTGTATGCCCTGGCCCCGCGCCTGAACAGCGGTTTTGTCAGCCTGTTCCTCGGGCACTATGTGGCCAGCTATGGCCTGGATAACTTCCAGCGCTCGATGGCGGCACTCAAGTACTTCACCACCTTTGGCTCTGCCGAATTTGCCGTGCGGGCTTTTCTGCTCAAGGACTTCGAGCGCACTCTGGCGGTGATGCAGCAGTGGTCGCTGGATGACAATGAACACGTACGCCGCCTCGCCAGCGAGGGCTCGCGGCCGAGGTTGCCGTGGTCGTTTCGCCTGGCCCAGGTGCAGGCCGACCCGCGCCTGTGCGCATCGATCCTGGAGAACCTCAAGGCCGACAGCAGCCTGTATGTGCGCAAATCCGTGGCCAACCACCTCAACGACATCACCAAGGATCATCCCGACTGGGTGCTGCAGGTGATCGAGAGCTGGTCCCTGGACAACCCCCACACCGCCTGGATCGCCCGCCACGCCCTGCGCAGCCTGATCAAGCAAGGCAACACCCGCGCGCTGACGATCATCGGCGCAGGCGCGCGGGCCGAGGTGAAGATCCACCAGTTCAAGATCGAGCCGGCGGTGATTCGCCTGGGTGAGCGGATCAATCTGTCGTTCACCCTCGAATCCCTGGCCAGTGCCCCACAAAAACTGGTGGTGGACTACGCCATCGACTACGTAAAAAGCGCCGGCCATAGCGCCGCCAAAGTGTTCAAGCTCAAGGCGTTTACCCTCGGCGCGGGTGAGCGGCATACCGTGCTGCGTGGCCAACACATCCGCGACATGACTACGCGCAAGCACTACCCCGGCCAGCACACCGTGCATGTACTGGTGAACGGCGAACGCTTGGGCAGCACCGGCTTTGAGCTGATCGACTGACCCTTCCTACTCACCCGAAGGCTCTATCTCGGGCCTTTCGGCGATATTTATTGTCCTACAATGCTAGCCTTTGGTGTTGCGATCCATTATCATCTGCTGCCTTCTCGGTACCCGCCAGGGTATCTGTGTCAACGTTCCACCTGAGGCGCCCATGCACCGTTTCTCGTTTTACCGCCCTTTGATCTGCGCCAGTCTGGGGCTTGTTTCGCACACCGCCCATGCCGCGTTGCAACCCATGGCCGAAGCTGCACTTGCCAACGAATCCGAGCTGCACTGCCACTTCAACCGTGACGCCAGCACCGATTGCACCACCACCTATCACTACACCATTCTCCAGCCCAGTGGCCGGGAGATATTGTCGCGAATCGACTTCAACTACGCCGAAGGCGATGGTTTTGAAGTGCTGCACGCCGAGTCCACTCAGCCCGGCGGCAAGCCCCAGGCGCTGGACGAGGCGCAGATCGATACGCGCACCGCGCCCAACCCCGACCAGGGGTTTTCCCGCCTCAAGCAAACGTCCCTGGCCTTCCCCAACCTGCGGGTCGGCACACAGATCCGCTACACCGTGCGCGAACATCACCCGGCCAAGCCGCTGATGACCGAATTCCACTACGCCCTGCAGTTTGGCCCCAGCAACGCCCGCCGCGATCGGCTCAAGGCGCGCTTCACCGCCGAACGGCCCATCGAGTGGCGCGCCGAGTCGATGGATGGCTTCACCATCACCCCTTCGGTCAATCGCAAGACCCTGGACATCGAGCAAAAAGCGCCGAGCTATCTCAACTACATCAACGAATCGGGCCACGCCTATATGCGGGTGATCCCCCGGATCGAAGTGGGCAGCAGCCTCGATGTACAAAAGCACTTTGGCGGCTTTGCCCAGCGCTACAACCAGATCCTCGCGGCCAACCTGCCGGCCGCAAGTGCCGCTGCCGTGGCGGCGGTGAAGGGCCTGGCCCCGGCCCAACAAGTGGCCGGGCTGATGCAGCACATCAACGATCACTACCGCTACCTGGGTGACTGGCGCGCCACGGATCGCGGCTATGTGCCGTTTAACCTGGCAGAGATCGAACAGCACGGTTACGGCGACTGCAAGGACCTGGCGATTCTCCTGACCGCCATGCTCAAGGCCAGCGGGATCAAGGCCGAGACCGCCTGGGTCAGCCGTGGGGATGTGGTGGATTCACTGCTGGTGCCGGGCACTGGCGCGCCCAACCATGCGATCGTGCGCGCCGAAGTGGCCGGCCAGGTGTGGTGGCTGGACCCGACCAACCCGGTGTTCGCCCCGGGCCAGACCATGCCCGACATCCAGGATCGCTGGGTGCTGGTCAACGATGCACAGGGCCAGGTACGCGAGGAACACATCCCCCTGGCGCGCCCTGACACCAGCATCCGCCTGGACAAGCAGGTGCATTACGACAAGCAGGGCAACGGCACGACCCGCGCCAGCGTCACCTTCAGCCGCCTGACGCTGATGCAATTGAGCATGGCTGACCGCGAACAGGGCGCCACCGCCACCGACCAGAATATCTGCGACAACTTTGGCCGCGAGATCAGCGATTGCCAGGTCACCCGCCAACCCACCGGGTTTGTGCAGCCCGATAGCTACACGGTCAAGGCCAGCATGACCGACCTGCGCGCCCTGGAAAAACTCGACGAAGGCTACGTCTACACCGACCAGTCGCTCAAGGAGAAGTGGGACGGCCTGCTCAACTACCGCCGCAACGGGCAACGGGGCGACCTGTACCTGGGCAATCCGGACACCGTCGACTACACCTTTACCTTGACCGGCGGGAAGATGGACAAGCCGGTTCAGGGCTGCAAGATCAGCTCGCCCTGGTATGACCTGGAACTCGATGGCGAACCGCTCAAGGATGGGTTGCGCTACCACTACCGACTGACCCAGAAAGTGCGCTGGTTGAGCCATGATGAAATCGTCAGTGCGCCGTTTGAAAAGATGATCAACGATGCCCGTGCGTGTGGTGAACAGGTGCACCAGACGGTGAAACTCTAAGCCTGTGTGGGAGCTGTCTCGCCCTGCGAGGCTGCGATGACGGCGGTACTGCCAGCATTGATGTTGACTGACCTGCCGCCATCGCAGCCTCCCAGGGGCCCGACAGCTCCCACATTTGATCTCTGTAAAGCCCCCCTTGCCCTTCGCTACTCGCCCAACAGCAGCCCCTGCTCCTTGGCGCACAACTCCACCACGTAATCCCACAACACCCGCAACCGTACCGACTTGTGCAGTTCGCGCCGGGAGCTGATCCAGTAGCTGCGCTGGATGCCCTCCTCCGGCAACAGCGGCACCAGGTCCGGGTCGCCGGCGGCCATAAAGCATGGCAACACCGCAATCCCCAGCCCTGAGCGCGCCGCCTGGTGCTGGGCGATCACGCTGGTGCTGTGGAATACCACCCTGGGGTTGCGGCAAAAGCTGCTGAGGAATTTCAATTCCTGGCTGAACAACAGGTCGTCGACATAATCGATCCAGGCATGGGCGGCCAGGTCTTCGCGTTTCTCGATGGCTGGCGTGCGCGCCAGGTAGCTGCGGCTGGCGTAGAGGGCCAGGCGGTAGTCGGTGAGTTTGCGCGTGACCAGTTGATCGACGCTGGGCCGCTCCAGGTGGATGCTGATCTCGGCCTCACGGTTGAGGATGCTGACAAAGCGCGGCACCGCCACCAGTTCCACTTCCAGCCCCGGATAACGCTCGAACAGGCCACCCATGCGGCTGGCGAGAAACATCACGCCCAAGCCTTCGGCCACCCCCAGGCGAATCTTGCCCAGGGGCGCGGCGGAATGGGTCAGTTCTTCTTCGGCCAGCAGCGCCACGTTCTCCATGGCTTCGGCATGCTTGAGCAGCGCTTCGCCCGACGGCGTCAGTTCATAACCCTGGGCGTGCTGCACAAACAGCGCGGTGCCGAGGCTTTTCTCGATGGCCTCGATGTGCCGGGCCACGGTCGCATGCGTGGTTTTCAGGCGCTGGGCGGCGGTGAGCAAGCGCCCGCTGCGCTGCAACTCCAGGAAGTACCGCAGGTCATTCCAGTCGAACATGCCACCTCCCCTCTCGGCCATGAGCACAGCGCTGTTTAAAAACGCACAGCAGCTGGGTAAAAACTAACATTTTTAAGACGAAAACTAACAACTAGGATGGAGCCAATAAGAAAAACAAGCGAGACCCCAGATGACTATTGCACCTGCGCAATACGATTACGTGGTGGTAGGCGCCGGCCCTGCGGGCTGCCTGCTGGCCAACCGACTGTCCGCCAACCCTGCCCATCGCGTGTTGCTGCTTGAAGCGGGCGGGCGCGACAACTACCCCTGGATCCATATCCCCGTCGGCTACCTGTTCTGCATCGGCAACCCGCGCACCGACTGGTGCTTCAAGACCGAAGCCCAGCCTGGCCTGCAAGGCCGTGCGTTGAGCTATCCGCGGGGCAAGGTGTTGGGCGGTTGCTCGTCGATCAACGGCATGATCTACATGCGCGGCCAGGCCAATGACTACGACGGTTGGGCCGCCGAAGGCAATCCCGGCTGGGCTTGGGACGATGTATTGCCGCTGTTCAAACAAAGCGAAAACCATTTTGCCGGTACCTCGCCGCTGCATGGCGACAGCGGCGAATGGCGCGTGGAACAACAGCGCCTGCACTGGCCGATCCTCGACGCCTTCCGCGAAGCCGCCAAGCAGAGCGGCATCGCCAGCATCGACGACTTCAACCAGGGCGATAACGAGGGGTGTGGCTACTTCCAGGTCAACCAGAAAGGCGGCGTGCGCTGGAATGCGGCCAAGGCGTTTCTCAAGCCCATCCGCCAGCGCGCCAACCTCACGGTGCTCACTGGCGTGGAAGTCGACCGCGTACTCCTGGAAAACGGCCGCGCCAGTGCGGTGGTGGGCCGCCAGCAAGGGCAAGCGGTGACGTGGCAAGCGCGCAAGGAAATCATCCTTTGCGCCGGTGCCGTGGGTTCGTCCGGCATCCTGCAGCGCTCCGGGATCGGCCCTTCGAGCATCCTCAAGCCCTTGGGCATCGAGGTACGGCACGAACTGCCAGGGGTCGGCGGCAACCTGCAAGATCACCTGCAACTGCGGCTGATCTACAAGCTGGAAAACGCCCGCACCCTGAACCAGATCGCCGGCTCCGTGTGGGGCAAGATGGGCATGGGCCTGCAATACCTGTATGACCGCAGCGGCCCGCTGTCCATGGCCCCCAGCCAACTCGGCGCCTTCGCCCGCTCGGGGCCGGAACAGACTTCGGCCAACCTCGAATACCACGTGCAGCCGCTGTCGCTGGAGCGCTTTGGCGAACCGCTGCACGCGTTCCCGGCGTTTACCGCGTCGGTCTGCGACTTGCGCCCACAAAGTCGCGGACGCATTGATATCCGCTCGGCCGATCCGGCGGCGCCGCCCCTGATCCAGCCCAACTACCTGAGCCATCCCGAAGACTTGCGCGTGGCCGCCGCAGCTATCCGCCTGACCCGGCGCATTGTCGGCGCCCAGGCTCTGCGCCCCTTCAACCCGGTGGAATACCTGCCCGGTGAGGCGTTGCAGAGCGACGAACAATTGCAGGAAGCCGCCGCGCGGATCGGCACCACGATTTTTCACCCGGTCGGCACCTGCCGCATGGGCCAGGATAAGGACGCGGTGGTCGATGCCCAATTGCGCGTGCACGGCGTGCCGGGCCTGCGCATCGCCGATGCCTCGATCATGCCGCGTATCACCTCCGGCAACACCTGCTCACCCACGTTGATGATCGCGGAAAAAGCCGCGCAACTGATCCTGTCCCCGCCAACAAGGAACCTCACCCCCGAAAGAGAACAGACAACACCGGCATGACCTGTAGAAGCCGGCAAGCCTACAGGGCAAGAGCGGCGCTGAAGTTGGCGCCGACAGTGGAACAACAATAAATAATCACTGTGAGGGCTACCCCATGTCAGAACGTGCTCAACCCCTGGACGCCACTCCTGGCGCCACTGTCTCCAGCAAGGAGTCGCAAAAGGTCATCTTCGCCTCGTCCCTGGGGACGGTGTTCGAGTGGTATGACTTTTTCCTCTATGGCGCCCTCGCGGCGGTGATCAGTAAGCAATTCTTTGCCGGGGTCAACGACACCACGGCCTTTATCTTCGCCTTGATGGCCTTTGCCGCCGGTTTTGTGGTGCGGCCGTTCGGCGCGCTGGTATTCGGCCGCCTGGGGGACATGATCGGGCGCAAGTACACCTTCCTCGCCACCATCATCCTGATGGGCGTGGCGACTTTCTGCGTAGGCCTGTTGCCCACCTACGCCAGCATCGGCATCGCTGCGCCGATCATCCTCGTGGTGCTGCGCATGCTCCAGGGCCTGGCCCTGGGCGGTGAATACGGTGGCGCCGCGACCTATGTCGCCGAGCACGCCCCGGCCGGCAAACGCGGCTTCCACACCAGTTGGATTCAATCCACCGCGACCCTCGGCCTGCTGCTGTCGTTGCTGGTGGTGCTGGCCTGCCGTTACTTCACAGGCGATCAATTTGAAGTCTGGGGCTGGCGCCTGCCGTTCCTGCTGTCCATCGTGCTGCTGGGGATTTCCACCTGGATCCGCATGAGCCTGCACGAATCGCCCGCGTTCCTGAAAATGAAAGAGGAAGGCAAGGCCAGCAAGGCGCCGATCCGCGAGTCGTTCGGCAACTGGGAAAACCTCAAGGTGGTGTTGATTGCACTGTTCAGCATCAACGCCGGCCAGGCCGTGACCTTCTACGCCGCGCAGTTCTACGTGCTGTTCTTCCTGACCCAGTTCCTGAAGATGGACCCGGCCCTGGCCAATATGCTGCTGATCATCAGCGTGGTGATTGGCGCGCCGTTCTTTATTTTCTTCGGCTGGCTCTCGGACAAATGGGGGCGCAAGCCAGTACTGATGGTCGGCCTGCTGCTGGCCACCGCCCTGTACTTCCCGATCTTCAAGGGCCTGGCCCACTACACCAACCCGGCGATGGACCAGGCTAGCCGCCAGGCCCCGATCACCGTGCTGGCGGACCCGGCCACCTGCACCTTCCAGTTCGACCCGGTAGGCAAGGCGCGCTTTGACAGCCCATGCGACAAGGTCAAGACCTTCCTGGTCAAACAGGGCCTGCCCTACAGCAGCGAAGCCGCACCTGCCGGCAGCGCGGTGCAAGTGAGCATCGGCGATGTGCGCATCGACGGCTACGACGAAGACGCCCTGCGCGGCGCCGTGACCCTGGCTGGCTACCCGAAATCGGCGGACGTGGCCCAGGTCAACAAAACCATGGTGGTGGTGCTGATCGTCGCCCTGATCCTGATCGCCGCGATGTGCTACGGCCCGCTGGCCGCGCTGATGGTGGAACTGTTCCCGACGCGCATCCGCTACACGTCCATGTCGCTGCCCTATCACATCGGTAACGGCTGGTTTGGCGGGTTCCTGCCAACCGTGTCGTTTGCCCTGGTGGTGTACACCGGCGATATTTTCTACGGGCTGTGGTACCCGGTGGTGATTACCGGGGTGAGCCTGATCGTCGGGCTGCTGTGCCTGAAGGAAACCAAGAATGTGGATCTGGATAAAAACTAATATCCCGCAAAGCCTGTAGATCCCTTGTGGGAGCGGGCTTGCTCGCGATGGCGGTAGGTCAGTCAATGAATGCAGTGACTGGCACACCGTCATCGCGGGCAAGCCCGCTCCCACATTGGTTTGCCGGCGCCCACACAAATTGCTGTATATCCATACAGATAAAGGTTGCTCAATTCCCTTCTTTTGCCCATCCTGCTCTCCATTCAACTATGTAACGAATGGGCTGAGCATGCGGCTGTTCCTCTGTGAAAAACCCTCCCAGGCCAAGGATATCGCGGCCGTGCTCGGCGCCCGGCGCCGGGGCGACGGTTGCTGGCTGGGAACCGACGTCACCGTCACCTGGTGCATCGGCCACCTGCTGGAAACCGCCCCGCCCGATGCCTACGACGCCAAGTACAAGCGCTGGGTGCTGGCCGACCTGCCCATCGTCCCGGAAAAATGGAAGATGACGGTCAAGCCCAAGACCGCCAACCAGTACAAGGCGGTCAAGCGCCTGCTCGGGGAAGCCCGGGAATTGGTGATTGCCACCGATGCCGACCGCGAGGGCGAGATGATCGCCCGGGAGCTGGTGGAGCATTGCCGCTATCGCGGGCCGATCCAGCGCCTGTGGCTGTCGGCTCTGGATGATGCCTCGATCCGCAAGGCCCTGGCCTCGTTGAAGCCTGGCGCAGACACCTTCAGCCTCTACCATTCGGCCCTGGGCCGCTCCCGTGCCGACTGGCTGATCGGCATGAACATGAGTCGCCTGTTTACCCTGCTCGGCCGCCAGTCCGGCTATCAGGGCGTATTGCCAGTGGGCCGGGTGCAAACCCCGACCCTGCGCCTGGTGGTGGACCGCGACCGCAGCATTGCCGACTTCGTCCCGGTGGCTTACTGGGCAATCGACGTCGAACTGCTGGACCAGCAGATGCGCTTTATCGCGCAATGGCGCGCCGCCGACGATCTCTGTGACGATCAGGGCCGCTGCCTCAATCCGGAGCGGGCACAGCAGGCGGCAACGGCGATGAGCAACGCAGCCAGCGCGCGCCTGGTGAAGCTGCGCACCGAACGCATGCGCGAAGTGGCACCGCTGCCCTTTGACCTGGGCACGCTGCAGGAGATCTGCTCGAAGAAGCTCGGTCTCGGCGCCCAGGAAACCCTGGATATCGCCCAGTCCCTCTACGAAACCCACAAGGTCATCACCTACCCACGCAGCGACTGCGGCTACCTGCCCGTGAGCCAGCATGGCGACGCGGCGACTATTCTCGCGGCACTGGGCCGCGCCGACCCGGCGGTAAATGCGCTGATGCCACACCTCGATGCGCAACGCCGCTCCCGCGCCTGGAACGACGCCAAGGTCAGCGCCCACCACGGCATCATCCCCACTGGGGCCGGCAAGGACCTCGCGCAACTGACCGGCAAGCACCGCGCCGTCTACACCTTGGTCCGCGCCCGTTACCTGGCGCAGTTTCTGCCCAACCACGAATACGACCGCACCCAGGCGGATTTCGACTGTGCCGGTGAAGCCCTGCGCGCGGTAGGCAAAGTGGTGGTGGAGCCGGGCTGGAAGCGCGCCTTGCCCGAAGCCCTGGCGCCCAGCAAGGGCCGCGAGGCGCCGGCGCCACAGCCTTTGCCAGCGTTGGTGCAGGGCCAGGATTATGCAGTGGCGAAGGTCAACCTCAAGGACCTGTGGACCCAACCGCCCAAGCCTTTCACCGAAGGCGACCTGATCAAGGCGATGAAGAACGTCGCCAAACTGGTGGAGGACCCGTTGCTCAAGCAAAAGCTCAAGGACACCACCGGCATCGGCACCGAGGCGACGCGGGCCGGAATCATCCAGGGCCTGCTGGACCGTGGTTACCTGGTGAAAAACGGCAAGGCACTGTCTGCCACACCGGCGGCCTTCAGCCTTATCGACGCGGTGCCCAGGGCGATTGCCGACCCCGGCACCACGGCGATTTGGGAGCAGGCCCTGGACATGGTGCAAAGCGGTGAGATGAGCCTGGAAGAGTTTGTCGCCAAGCAGGCGGCCTGGATGAGCAAGCAAGTGGCCCGCTGCAATGGTATGCAAATGACCATCAGCGGCCCGGCCAGCCCGGCAGGCCGTGGCGCCACCCCCTGGAAAAACAAACGCAAGCCGGCCAAACGCAAGGCCGGCGCCAGCCCGAAACGGGTGGCAAAACCGGCAAACAAGGGCTGAAATACCGAAAAAAGTCGAGTAATGACGCTTTTCAAGCGGATATACGCCGCTTTAGGTCTTGCTCTGGCGCCGGCGGTCTAGGATTCTGTAGGAACTGCCTAATAACAAAACCGGGGTGGCCACCATGAAGACCGTCGCACAGTTGCTCAAGTCCAAGGACCAGAAGAATCAGGAAGTCCATACCATCCAGTGGAACCACACCGTGTTTGAGGCGCTGGTGGTGATGGCAGCGAAGAACGTCGGCGCTTTGCCGGTGGTCAAGGACGACAAGGTCGTTGGCATCATCAGTGAGCGCGACTACGCGCGTAAACTGATTCTCCATGGACTGTCCTCGACGAGCACACAGGTCCACCAGGTGATGAGTTCACCGGCAATCACCGTGGACACCCACAAAAGCGTCGAAGACTGCATGGGTATCATGACTGACGGCCACCTGCGCCACCTGCCCGTGGTGGAAGGCGGAGAACTGCTGGGCCTGCTGTCCATTGGCGACCTGGTCAAGGAAGCCATCGCTGAACAGGCTGCCCTTATCCAGCAATTGGAACAGTACATCCGCGGCGAATAGCATTTACCAAAACACCTCGAAGCCAATGTGAACACAGGCTTATGTGGGAGCGGGCTTGCTCGCGATAGCGGTGGATCAGTCAAAAAAATTACTGACTAATCCACCGCTATCGCGAGCAAGCCCGCTCCCACATTAGATCACTGGAAGGGTCCAGCATCGCCATGCTTACCCCGACTCCCCGGCACAAAAAATGACGCCCAAGTCACCTTTTCCCAGACCGCCCTCTCTTCTGCAAAAAATATGTAGTGATCAAAAATAATCACTACATAACCGTTGACGTAACCATTTTGACCTTGCATGATTCAAGCGTCTCCCGGATCGGGAGCGTTGGTAACACGCGTTTTGAACAAGCTCGTCTGACCGCCGAGCTGTTTTTCCGGATGTGCACTGCCCACAAGGCAGATTGATGAAGCTGACCGGCCCGAAAGGATCGGTACAAGAAGCTCAAATGCTGCTTGTCTTCGTTATGAAACCATTGCGTAGCAGTTCATCAGAAACACTACATGCATCAGGTTCAAGACCCTGCCCGTATTTGGCAGACCGTTTCTGACGCCCGGTTTTCGCAACCGGAGACAACTAACGTGAATTAACGAATCAACTGAAGATCGCCAACTGGTCAAGGGGCTTACACATGAATCTGAACAACCAACCAACTATCGATGAATTGGCTGAGATGTTCGCAGCGCAGAAAGACACACTCGACGACCATATCCTGTGGATTGGTAAATCGGGCGAAGTGCAAATTGACTGCCTGGCGCCCCATACCGAAGAAGCCGAGTTCGACCGCAATAACCGTGAACTGGCGGCGCGCCTGAAGATGTACCGCCGCGGCCAGGGTTATGTCGGTAAAAAGGCCGCTGCCGATCGCAACTTTATTGAGCAGGTCTTCGATACACTTAACAATGCCTGGGAGTCGTTCAAGGACAACTCGCAAGTTAAAGTGATTGACCGCTACTACTAAGAATAACTAGACCTTTGTGGGAGCTGGTTTGCTTGGGATAACCGTTTAACGATCAACAGAGTTGTTGAATGTTAGATAGCTATCGCTGGCAAGCCAGCTCCCACATTTGTTTGTGTTGACTTAAATCCCCGGGAATCGCCCCTTCTGCGCTTCGCCCCTGAAGATATCAAACAGTGCCTGCGCCGCCGCCGACAGCTCATGTCCTGGCTTGGTCAGCACCCCAATCGGCCGCTCGATCACGGGATCACACAAGGTGATGCAACGGGCACCTGCCTCTTCCATCTGCTGCGCGCACAATGCTGGCACGGCGCTGACGCCCAGGCCGCTGGCGACCATCTTGCCCACCGTCGCCAATTGATGGCTTTCCAATGCCACCGGCAGCTTCATCTGCAAGGCACCCAGGTGCTCTTCCAACATCACCCTTACCGTCGAAGGCCGCTGCAAGGTAATGAAGGGTTGTGCCAGCAGGGTTTTCCAATCGATCTCGGTCATGTGTGCCAGCGTTGAGTCACCGGGCACTACCGCGACAAAGCGGTCCAGGTACAGCGGGGTAAAGGCCAACGACGATCCCGATGAAGGTTCAAATGCCACACCCAACTCGACCTGGCGATCGCGGACCATTTCCAGGACCTGTTCGTTGATCAGGTCGTGCACCGTGACATTGACCTGGGGAAACCGCGCGCGAAAGATCTTCAGGATCGGCGGCAGCAGGTTGCCGGCAAACGACGGCATAGCCGCCACCGTCACTCGCCCGCGCTGCAGGGTGAAGCGCTGGCGTAGTTCATCCTCGGCATTGTCCCAGTCGGCAATCAAGCGCCGGGCCAGGGGCAGCAGGGATTCGCCTTCCGGGGTCAGCGCGACGTTGCGCGTATTACGGCTGAACAGCCGCCCGCCCAGGCCTTCCTCCAGGCCTTTGATAGTCAGGCTCAAGGCCGACTGGGACAAATGCAGGCGCTCACAGGCGGCGGCAAAACTCAAGGTCTGGGCCACGGCAAGGAAGGCCCGCATCTGTTTAACTGTCATAACGCTGCTCCAATGGCCGGATAATTGTGCTGTTTTTTAAATCAATCAACCTTAAAAAACAACTTAACAAATCAATCCCCCGGCGCAACACTCGGTTCACTGGCTGGACCACAAACAATAAAAGAGGTGCATATGGCAGGTTTCGATAAACGCGTGGCGTCCTATGAAGAAGCGCTGGCAGGCCTGGAAGACGGCATGACCGTACTCTCCGGTGGTTTTGGCTTGTGCGGCATCCCAGAAAACCTCATCGCCGAAATCAAGCGCAAAGGCACCCGCGACCTCACGGTAGTTTCCAACAACTGCGGCGTCGACGGCTTCGGCCTGGGTGTATTGCTCGAAGAAAAACAGATCAGCAAGGTCATCGCCTCCTACGTCGGTGAAAACGCCCTGTTCGAGAAGCAACTGCTCAGCGGTGAAATCGAAGTGGTGCTCACGCCCCAGGGCACCCTCGCGGAAAAAATGCGCGCAGGCGGCGCCGGCATTCCAGCGTTCTTTACCGCCACAGGTGTTGGCACGCCCGTCGCCGAAGGCAAGGAAACCCGTGAATTCAACGGGCGCCCATACCTGATGGAAGAATCCATCACCGGCGACTTCGCCATCGTCAAAGGTTGGAAAGCCGACCATTTCGGCAACGTGATCTACCGCCACACCGCCCAGAACTTCAACCCGCTGGCCGCCACCGCCGGCAAGATCACGGTGGTCGAAGTCGAGGAAATCGTCGAACCGGGCGAGCTGGACCCGGCGCAGATCCACACCCCTGGCATCTACGTCGACCGGATTATCTGCGGCACCTTCGAGAAGCGCATCGAACAGCGCACTGTCCGCAAATAATCTGCCTCCAGCCCGAACAATAAGGACTCATAAAATGGCTCTTACCCGCGAACAAATGGCTCAACGCGTCGCCCGCGAAATGCAGGACGGCTTCTACGTCAACCTCGGCATCGGCATCCCGACCCTGGTGGCCAACTACATTCCCGAAGGCATGGAAGTGATGCTGCAATCGGAAAACGGCCTGCTGGGCATGGGACCGTTTCCTACCGAAGACACCATCGATGCCGACATGATCAACGCCGGCAAGCAGACCGTCACCGCACGTATCGGCGCGTCGATCTTCTCCTCGGCCGAATCCTTCGCGATGATTCGCGGCGGCCACGTTGACCTCACGGTGCTCGGCGCCTTTGAAGTGGACGTGCACGGCAACATCGCCTCGTGGATGATCCCCGGCAAGCTGGTCAAGGGCATGGGCGGCGCCATGGACCTGGTGGCCGGTGCAGAAAACATCATCGTGATCATGACTCACGCCTCCAAGGACGGTGAGTCCAAGTTGCTCAGCCAGTGCAGCCTGCCGCTGACCGGTGCCAACTGTATCAAGCGCGTGCTGACGGACTTGGCCTACCTGGAAATCGAAAATGGCGCTTTCGTCCTCAAGGAACGCGCACCTGGCGTCAGCGTGGAAGAGATTGTGAGCAAGACCGCCGGTAAACTGATCGTCCCGGACCACGTTCCAGAAATGCACTTCCAGTGAGGACAGATTCCATGCAAGACGTCGTGATTGTTGCTGCCACCCGCACCGCCGTGGGCAGCTTTCAAGGGGCCCTGGCCGGCATCTCGGCACCGGAACTGGGCGCCGCCGTGATCCGCCGCCTGCTGGAGCAGACCGGCCTGGACCCTGCACAAGTGGACGAAGTGATCCTCGGCCAAGTGCTGACCGCAGGCTCCGGCCAGAACCCGGCGCGCCAGGCGTCGATCCTCGCCGGGCTGCCCCACGCGGTGCCGAGCCTGACCTTGAACAAGGTCTGCGGCTCGGGCCTCAAGGCCTTGCACCTGGGCGCTCAGGCCATCCGTTGCGGTGATGCCGAAGTGATCATCGCCGGCGGCATGGAAAACATGAGCCTGGCCCCTTACGTGCTGCCCGCGGCCCGCACCGGCCTGCGCATGGGGCACGCGAAGATGGTCGACAGCATGATCACCGACGGCCTGTGGGATGCGTTCAACGACTATCATATGGGCATCACCGCCGAGAACCTGGTGGACAAGTACGGCATCAGCCGTGAAGCTCAGGATGCCTTCGCCGCCGCCTCCCAGCAAAAAGCGGCCGCGGCGATTGAAGCCGGGCGCTTTGCCGATGAAATCACGCCGATCCTGATTCCCCAGCGCAAGGGCGACCCGATTGCCTTTAGCGTGGACGAACAACCCCGCGCCGGTACCACCGCCGAGTCCCTGGGCAAGCTCAAGCCCGCCTTCAAGAAAGACGGCAGCGTCACCGCCGGTAACGCGTCGAGCCTCAATGACGGCGCCGCCGCCGTGCTGCTGATGAGTGCCGACAAAGCCAAGGCCCTCGGCCTGCCAGTGCTGGCGCGTATCGCCAGCTACGCCAACGCGGGCGTCGACCCGGCGATCATGGGCATTGGCCCGGTGTCTGCAACCCGTCGCTGCCTGGACAAGGCCGGCTGGCAGTTGGCCGACCTGGACCTGATCGAAGCCAACGAAGCCTTCGCCGCGCAAGCGCTGGCAGTGGGCAAGGAACTGGAGTGGGACGCGGCCAAGGTCAACGTCAACGGCGGCGCGATTGCCATCGGCCATCCGATTGGCGCATCAGGCTGTCGGGTGCTGGTGACCCTGCTGCATGAAATGATCAAGCGCGATGCCAAGAAAGGCCTCGCGACCTTGTGCATCGGCGGCGGCCAGGGCGTGGCATTGGCCCTTGAGCGCGACTGATTCAACGAGCAACACGAAAAAGGCCTGGCTCCACGAAAAGCCGGGCCTTTTTTTTTGCCTATTTTGATTGGCGAACACCGTCCAATGTAGGAGCTGGCTTGCCTGCGATAGCGGTGTAACAGTCAATGCTACCGGTGACTGCCCCACCGCTATCGCAGGCAAGCCAGCTCCTACATTAGATCTCTATCGTCAATTGGATTGCGGCACGGCAAACACCGCATTGGCCCGCACCACCACCTTCTCCCCCACCTGCAAGCTGACCGTGGCAAACGCCATCTGCCGCCCGCGCTTGTGATGCTCCAGCTGCACCTCGATCCACTCGCCGACCTGCACCGCCCCCAGATAATCAAGGGTCATGCTGGCGGTAATCAACGGCACCGGTGGGTCGCTGGAAAACGCCATGGCGTAGCCCATGCCGACATCCGCCAGGGTTGCCAATACACCACCGTGCACCGTGCCGCGCCCATTGGCATGGCGGTTGTCGGCGCGCAGGCCCAGTTGCAGCCGTAGGCCCTCACCACGGCAATACACCGGGCCCAGTAGATCCAGGAGCGGGCTGCTGCGGGATAAGGGAGCAAAACCTTCAGGGACGTTCGTCATGGTGGATCTTCCTTGTGACCGAGCATGAGGTTTAACCTGCATCGCTCGATGCGGCCAGCATGATCAACCGGGGAAATCTGGGCCGATAAGCGTGCGCCTGCTTTGCGTTCGCCGGGCAAACCGGCTTTAATCGCCGCGCATTTATCCCGCACAGTTGAAGGAACCGTAATGCGCCACCTGGAAGGCAGATCTACTGCGTTGATGTTATTGGCCGCCCTGCTGCTCGGCGGCTGTTCGCCCAAGGAATATTCCGAAGGCACGCCGATCAATGGTGAACAGGGCCGGGCCGGCGCGCTGCTGGCCTATGAACACGAGTTGAGTCTGGCGATGCCGCTGGCGCTACTCGCGCCGCGCATGCAGGCCACCCGCCAAGCCTGCGAGTCGGCACAGTTCGGCGCCTGCAATATCCTGCGTATCGAAGAAAACAGCGACGGCGGCATGATCGTGTTGCGCATCGCCCCCAGCGGGGTCGAACCCTTGGTGAAGATGGCGGCCGAGGGCGGGCAACTGGGCCAGCGCATCACCAGCGCCGAAGACCTGGCCGACGCAGTGGCCGATGTGCGCCGCCGCCAGCAACGTTTGCAGGCCCAGCAAAAGCGCCTGGATGAACTGGCCGCACGCAAGGACATCACCGTGGGCGACCTGATCACCCTCACCAAGGAACAGGCTGCCATCGAAAACGAGCTGCAGGAGCTGGCGCAGATCGCCGCCGGCCAGCAGCGGCGCCTGGACACCAACCGCGTGACCCTGAACTTCAGTCCATCCGACGGCGAACATCAGCAATCACGTTTTGCCCGGATGTTCGGCAACCTGGGCGACAACCTGGTCGACGGCACCGCCGATGCCCTGGAACGCTCCAGCTACGTGCTACCGTTCGTGATCCTCGCGTTCCCGGTGTTGTGGCTGTGGGTCTGGCTGTGGCGCAAGCTGGTCAAGCGCCGCTCCTGACCTCAACGCTTCATGCAGCGCTGGTAACGCTCATCCACGCGCTTGGCGAACCAGGCCGTGGTGAGGTTGCGGGTAATCTTCGGGCTCTTGAGCACAATCCCCGGCAGGATCGCCCGTGGCAGCGGCTTGCCTTCGGCTTTTTCGGCCAGGGCAAATACCCGCTGGTACAGGGTGGTCTGTTCAAAGTCCAGGCGATCGCCCTGCTCCAACTGGCTGCGAATGCTCGGGTTGCGCATGTCCAGCTTCTTGCCCAGTGAGCGCACCGCCAACTCCGTGGTGCCGGGCATGATCGAGCCATAGCGGATCAAATCGCCATCCAGCACCAGGCGGGTACCGGAAGCGCGGCTGACTGCGGCCTGGAACGCGGCATTGCGGCTGGCGTACCAACCGGCGTTGAAGTCGGCAAAGCGGTACAGCGGCTGCTCGTAGCTCACCGGATAACCCAGCAAATGGGCAATGCCGAAGTACATGCCGCCGCGCCGGGTGAACACTTCGCGGCGAATGCTCCCATCTACGGTGTAGGGATAATTGCGCGCCTGCTGCTCGGCGAAGGTAATGCTCACCTGCATCGGGCCTGCGGTATGCACTGGGTTGAAACTGCCAAACAAGGTACGGCCCAACGGCACGGTGCCGATAAAGTCGTCAAAGATCCCACTCAGGTCCTTCTCGGTTCGCGCGGCGCTCAGGCGTTCGGCGTAGGACTTGCCCGTGGGCGAGCGCAGTTGCAACGCGGTGCGCACCAGCACCGCCGGCACGTGGACCTTGGCCGCGCGCTTGAGGATTTCATCCTGGGCGATCTTGCCCATGTTCGGCACCGGCGGGTCCACCTGATAGGTGGACTCTTGCTCGGTGACCGCCAGCACCGCACAGATATTCTCGGTGCTGGGGTAGATTTTCTGGCTGTCGAGTGCCGTGTAGATATCCTGGGCCCAACCGGCGCGATCCGGCACCTTGGCCGGCATCAGTCGCACGATCTGCGCCTTGACCTCGGCCTCGCTGCGCTCGGGGAGCTGCTGGCTGCGTTGGGTCGAACAACCGGCCAGCACCAGTAAGGCGGCCAGGCACAGAGTCAGCCGGGATGAAAACATGCGGGGGGTTTCCTGTGAGTCGCTGAAAGCACCCACTATCTCACAAACCCACACCCATCCCTGTAGGAGCGGGCTTGCCCGCGATGGCATCCTCAAGCCGGCCCCCACAGTACGGCATGCGCCGGGATCAGATACCGGCGAGCGCCAGGTCCATCGCAAAGTAGGTAAAAATCAGGTCCGCACCGGCACGCTTGATCGAACCCAGGGTTTCGCGCACCACACGGGCTTCGTCGATGGCACCGGCCTGGGCACCGAACTTGATCATCGCGTATTCGCCGCTGACCTGGTACGCCGCTACTGGCAAGCGCGAGGCTTCGCGGATGTCACGGATGATGTCCAGGTACGCACCGGCCGGCTTGACCATCAGCGAGTCGGCCCCTTCCTGCTCATCCAGCAAGGATTCGCGCACGGCTTCGCGGCGGTTCATCGGGTTCATCTGGTAGCTTTTGCGGTCGCCCTTCAGTGCACTGCCGCCTGCCTCGCGGAACGGGCCATACAGGGCCGAAGCGAATTTGGTGGAGTACGCCATGATCGGGATATGGCTGAACCCGGCCGCGTCCAGGGCCCGGCGAATGGCCTGGACCTGGCCGTCCATCGCGGCCGACGGCGCGATCACATCGGCACCGGCACGGGCTGCCGCCACCGCTTGCTTGCCCAGGTTGGCCAGGGTGCGGTCGTTGTCCACTTCATTGCCGTGCATCACGCCGCAATGGCCGTGGTCGGTGTATTCGCAGAAGCAGGTGTCGGACATCACGATCATTTCCGGCACTGCGTCCTTGCAGATCGCCGACATGCGCGACACCAGCCCACGCTCGTTCCAGGTATCGCTACCGCTGGCGTCCAGGTGATGGGACACGCCGAATGTCATGACCGACTTGATCCCGGCGCGGGCAAAACGCTCGATTTCACTGGCCAGTTTCGATTCGGGGATGCGCATCACACCGGGCATGCTGGTAATCGGCACGAAGTCGTCGATTTCTTCTTCGACGAAGATCGGCAATACCAGGTCATTGAGGGTGAATTCGGTTTCCTGGAACAGGCTGCGCAGCTCGGGGGAACGGCGCAGGCGGCGGGAACGGGCTTCGGGGAACTGACTGGACATGGGTTTTCCTACAATTTCCTACAAAAAACGCCAGGGCAAGTGGCAAGGCCGCTAGCTTAAAGGCGAAAGCTTATGCCTGGATTGACCGAGAGCACAAATACGGCGGCCATAACGGTGTTTTGCCGTTCACGTAACAATGCGCCCAGGCGGAACAAGCAGCAGCAACGAGTGACCTGCAGCGACCGGGCTGGCCCGTTCCCCACAGGTGCTTTTCGGCGTTACAGGGTCAGGCTGCCTTCGATACACACCGAGACGGCGCCGCCGATCCAGATCTCATCGCCCTGCTGCTGCACCCGGATACGCCCGGCGCGGCCAATGGCCGTGCCCTGGCTGACCACATACTGGCTGGGGGCCAGGCCCGCACTCAGCAGCCATTGCGCGACGCCCGCATTCAGGCTGCCGGTGGCCGGGTCCTCGGGTGCACCGTCACCGGCAATAAACGCACGCACTTCGAACTGCGCATCGACGTCATCGCGTGTCGGATCGCACGGGGCAACCACGCCCACCGCCAGCCCGAGCAGTTTTGAATAGTCCGGCTGCAAGTCCAGCACTGCCTGGCGATCCGGCAACATCAACGCCAGCCAGCCGGCGCCGTTATCGACCCATTGGCTGCGCACAATCGCTTCAGGCTCAAGGTTAAGCGCCAGGCGTACACGCTCCAGCAGCACGGCATCCAACGGCCCTGAGCGCAGCAACGGCGGCGCGATAAACGCCAGCTCCTCGCCCTGGCGACGGATGCGCACCAGGCCAATCTCGCACTCCTGGATGATTTCGCTGCCCCGGGGCACGCCACCGGCTTGCAGCCACGCCTGGCAACTGCCCAGGGTTGGGTGACCGGCGAACGGCAGCTCCTGCACGGTGGTAAAAATACGCACCCGGTAATCCGCACGCGGGTCGCGCGGTTGCAGCAGGAACGTGGTTTCGCTGAGGTTGGTCCACTTGGCGAAGTCGGCCATCTGCTGGTCGCTGAGGCTATCGGCGCCCAGCACCACTGCCAGTGGGTTGCCCTTGAGGGCCACGCTGCTGAATACGTCCAGTTGCTTGAAATCGAAAGTCGGCATGGGTCAGCTCGGAATATTCAGGCCACGGATCACCGCCGGCCGGGCGACAAAGCCATCCAGCGCGCGCAGCACATTGGGGAAGTCACTGATGCCCACCAGATCGCCCGACTCATAGAAGCCAATCAGGTTGCGGATCCAGGGAAAGGTCGCGATATCGGCGATGGTGTACTCATCGCCCATGATCCAGCTGCGGCCCAGCAGGCGTTTTTCCAGGACGCCCAGCAGGCGCCGGGCTTCAGCCGCGTAGCGATCACGAGGGCGCTTGTCTTCGTAGGCCTTGCCGGCAAATTTATTGAAGAAGCCAACCTGGCCGAACATCGGCCCGATCCCGGCCATCTGGAACATCAGCCATTGCAGGGTTTCGTAGCGCGCGGCAGGTGCCTGGGGCAGCAGTTGCGCGGTTTTCTCCGCCAGGTAGATCAGGATCGCCCCCGACTCGAACAACGCCAGCGGTTCACCGCCCGGGCCGTTGGGGTCGATGATCGCCGGGATCTTGTTGTTGGGGTTCAGGGACAGGAACTCCGGCGAGAGCTGGTCCTGGGTGTCGAAGCTGACTTTGTGCGCCTCATACGCCAGGCCCACCTCTTCGAGCATGATCGAGACCTTGACCCCATTGGGCGTCGGCAACGAGTACAGCTGCAGGCGCTCGGGGTGCTGGGCTGGCCATTTGGTAATAATCGGAAACGCTGCAGCTGAAATCATCGATATACCCCAAGGTGAGAAAAACCCATGATAGCCATCCGGCGGCACGCTTGCATCGGTCTTCAATTCGCAACATCCGCTGGCTAATCTCCTGTACCAAGCGAACCAAAACGCCCTGACGTACTCTTAGAAGCGCTTGAACGGTTGAATGGAGGCATACCGCCATATCTGTCACGGAAAACCGCACGATGCTTGGAGCGTCGCTGTGGCTGGGCCTTCCAGCCTTGATCCGACGCACTGAAGACTCGAACCCTAATGACTATCAAGCCTTTGTGCATTGGCAAACGTTTTAGAAAATGTGCTTATTTCCTGGTGCCGACACTGTTTGTCGGTGGCGCCTTGATGCTGGCCTTTGAAGCCCGCGAAAGCAGCGCCGAGCCGAAGAACGGCGTGCAGACCCTGGTGTTCCTGCGCCATGGCGAGAAGCCCGTGGGCGGCCTGGGCCAACTCAATTGCCAGGGCCTCAACCGCGCGATGAACCTGGCCACCGTATTGCCAGAAAAATTCGGCGCCGCCGATTTTGTATTCGCGGCCAACCCGACGCGCAATGTCGAGGAAGGCGAGTTCGACAATTCCTACAGCTACATTCGCCCATTGATGACCATCAGCCCCAGCGCGATCAAACTCGGGCTGCCGGTGAACATCGAGTTTTCGGCCAACGACACCAGCGATCTGGCTGACGAGTTGATGGAGGACAAGTACCACAACTCCACCATCTATACCGCCTGGTCCCACGGCTACCTGCCGGAATTGATCAACAAGGTCGCGAGCGAAGCGGTCGGCGAGAAGTACACCATCACCGAAGACTGGTCCGGCGGCGACTTCGACACCTTGTACGTGTTGACCCTGACCTGGCAGAACGGCAAGGCCAGCCTGCTCAGCCGCAACTACAAGCAAGGGCTGGATAACGGCTTGCAGACCTGCCCGGATGCGACACACGCAGGCGCCGACACCTGACACCGGGACCGCGTATGATGCGTCGCTATCGACTTATCTGCGGATCTTGACCATGTCTAACCTCACCTCTGCCAGCCCTGTACGCGGCTGGTCCTTCTGGTGGAAGCCGGCGCTGTTCCTGTTGGTGGCCTGCGTCGGCCTGTATTACGTGAAGTGGTCACCCTACTACTTCAAGGCGTTCGTCGCGGCGGACAGCCACAGCATCGGCAACTCGATCCTCAATGACCAGCAAGGCTCGCCATTGGCGGCGGCCCTGGCCTATGCCCAGGTGTATTTCCTGGCGATCTGGAAAGCCGCCGTGCTGGCGGTAATTCTCGGCTCGTTGCTGCAAGTATTGATTCCACGGGACTGGCTGTTGCGCCTGTTCGGCCGCGCCGGGCTAGGCTCCACGGTGCGTGGCGGGCTGTTCGCCCTGCCGGGCATGATGTGCAGTTGCTGCGCCGCGCCGGTGGCCGCCGGGATGCGTCGCCAGCAAGTATCGGTGGGCGCGGCCCTGGCGTTCTGGATGGCCAACCCAGTGCTCAACCCCGCGACCCTGGTGTTCATGGGCTTTGTGCTGGGCTGGGATTTTGCCGCGCTGCGGCTGGTGGCCGGGGTCGTACTGGTGATCGGCGTCGCCCTGATCGCCCAACGTATCGCCCGCCCCGAGCAGGTGCCACAGGTGGCGCTGGAGGCCGTGGCCGACGTCAGCGGCGCCGAGACCCAACCCTTCCTCAGCCGCTGGCTGCGCACCTTGTGGCAGTTGTTCTGGAGCACCATCCCGATCTACATCCTCGCGGTGTTGCTGTTGGGCGCGGCGCGGGTGTGGTTGTTTCCCCATGTGGACGGGGCGATGGCCGACAGCCTGCTGTGGCTGGTGCCGCTGGCGATTGTCGGCACCCTGTTTGTGATTCCGACTGCCGCCGAAATCCCGATCGTACAGACCATGATGGCCCTGGGGCTCGGCACCGGGCCCGCAGTGGCACTGCTGATGACCCTGCCGAGCGTGAGCCTGCCGTCGCTGTTGATGCTGCGCAAGGATTTCGACACGCGGGTGCTGGTGACGGTGGCCGGGTTGACCATGCTGATGGGCGTGGTGTGTGGGTTGGTGGCGGTGGTCGTCCTGTAGGGAGGGGTTGACTGTCAGGGCCTTATCGCAGGCAAGCCAGCTCCCACATTTGGAACTGTGAATACATTCAAAATGTAGGAGCTGGCTTGCCTGCGATGAGGCCCGAAAACCAGCCAATCACCCGCGCCGGGCACCACGCTCGCGAAGATACTCCAGCACCGCCCCCCGCTCCCCGGCAAACTCGATCCGCGCGCCCTTCTTCTCACGCTGGAACGCGTACATCGGGTCGTAGTATTCACGCAGCCCGACAATCCAGCCGCGGTGCAAATCCACGTTCCCCGAGCGGGCCTGCTCGGCCAGGGCGTCCTGCATCAGCCCGTGCAAGCGCTGGTAGCGTTCGCCGCCCAGGCGCTTGTGGATATTGGCCAGGCTCTGCACCAGACGCTCGGCGAACAGGCTGAAGCCCGCTTCGCCAAACTCGGCCTCGAACTGCGCGCACAGGTCGATCACATAGTCGCGCAAGACCCGCTCGACGCGGTTTTCCAGGCTTTCTTCCAGCCATACCATCGGGTACGCCTGCATGCCCCGGTGCAGGTTCAGCGGCAAGGCGCAGCTGCCGATCATGCGGCTTTCATCTTCAAGCACAAACTGCTCGATCCCTTGCGCACGTTTTTTCAACACGTCCACCGCCAGGCGGTTTTCAAAGTCGATATTCGATGGCTGGCCCGTGGCGCGCTTGCCAAAGCTGGAGCCCCGGTGATTGGCATGACCCTCCAGGTCCAGGCCATTGCGCAACTGATGGAGCACCTCGGTCTTACCACTGCCCGTCAGGCCACCCAGCAGGACAAAGTCACACTGCTCGACCGCCTGCTCCACAGTCTCCAGCAAGAAGGTACGCATGGCCTTGTAGCCACCGCCGACCCGGGGATAGTCGATCCCCGCTTCGTCCTTGAGCACCTTCTGCACCAAGTGCGAACGCAAGCCGCCACGGAAGCAATACAGGTAACCGTCAGGGTTGGCCTGGGCAAACGCGGTCCAGCGCGCCAATCGCTCCTGCAAAATTGCGCCGCTGACCAGTTGGTGCCCCAGCACAATCGCCGCCTGCTGCCCCTGCTGCTTATAACAAGTGCCCACCCGCTGGCGTTCGTCGTCGTTCATCAACGGCAGGTTGACCACGCCGGGGAACGCGCCCTTGACGAATTCGACCGGTGCGCGGGTGTCCATCATCGGCCGGCCGTTGAGAAAGATATCGCGGTAATCGGTAATGTCGATGGGCATCAAGACACCTCTACCGCGTTGCTCTGTCGCTCAACCAACTGGCCAATCGGCGCCAGGTTCAAGCCCAGTTCGGCAGCTGCCGCCAGAAACTCGGCTTCGCCCTCGGGCGTGACCGCCACCAGCAGCCCGCCACTGGTTTGCGGGTCGCACAGCACGCGCTTGTGCAATTCATTGATACGGCCCAACTGGCTGGCGTAGCTGTCGAAATTGCGCAGGGTGCCACCGGGCACACAGCCCTGGTCCAGGTAGTACTCCACCCCCGGCAGGCGTGGGACTTTTTCGTATTCGATAAGGGCAGTCAAACCACTGCCGTCAGCCATTTCCACCAGGTGCCCGAGCAGGCCGAAACCGGTCACGTCGGTCATGGCGCTGACCCCGGCCAGCTTGCCGAAGCGGCTGCCGGGCTTGTTGAGGGTGCACATCCAGTCCCGCGCCAGGCCGATATCCGCCTGCCGCAGCTTGCCCTTCTTCTCGGCGGTGGTAAGGATGCCGATGCCCAGGGGTTTGGTCAGGTACAAACGGCAGCCAGCGGTGGCGGTGTCGTTGCGCTTCATATGGCGTTTGTGCACCAGCCCGGTGACGGCTAGGCCGAAGATCGGCTCCGGGGCGTCGATGGAATGGCCACCGGCCAGGGGGATGCCCGCTGCGTCGCACACCGCGCGGCCACCGCGAATCACTTCGCGGGCGATTTCCGGGGCCAGCACGTTGACTGGCCAGCCGAGAATCGCGATAGCCATCAACGGATCGCCGCCCATGGCGTAGATATCGCTGATGGCGTTGGTGGCGGCTATGCGCCCGAAATCGAAGGGGTCGTCGACGATCGGCATGAAAAAGTCAGTGGTGGACACCACCCCGCGCTCGTCGTCGATGGCGTACACCGCCGCGTCGTCCCGCGAGGCATTGCCCACCCAGAGCTTGGGGTCGAGGTTCTGCGCACCGCTGCCGGCGAGGATCACTTCCAGCACCTGCGGCGAAATCTTGCAGCCACATCCGGCACCGTGGCTGTACTGGGTCAGGCGAATCGGCTCGTTCATGGTGGACCTCAAGCAATCAAGTGCGGGGATTCTAACAGACAGCAAAAAGCCGGCTGGGCTCATGTGAGCGCAGCCGGCCTTTGGGTTCCAGCGGTTACTGGCGGGCAGCGAGCAAACGCTTGTGGCGATTGCGCCGCGCGATGTTCAGGCACTCGATGGCAGCCGAGAAAGCCATGGCCGCATACACGTAGCCTTTAGGCACATGGGCACCGAAGCCTTCGGCGATCAAGGTCATGCCGATCATGATCAAGAAGCCCAGGGCCAGCATGACCACAGTCGGGTTGTCGTTGATGAACTTGGCCAGGGGTTCAGCCGCCACCAGCATCACGATCACCGAGGTCACCACGGCAATGATCATGATCGGCAAATGCTCGGTCATGCCAACGGCGGTGATGATGCTGTCGATGGAGAACACCAGGTCGAGCAACAGGATCTGCCCGATGGCCGCGGCAAAGCCGATCGCCACGGTATTGCCGACGCTGGCCTTCTCTTCGGGCTCCGGGTCCATGCTGTGGTGGATCTCGGTCGTCGCCTTCCACACCAGGAACAGGCCACCGGCGATCAGGATCATGTCCTTCCACGAAAACGCCTGGCCGAACACTTCAAACACCGGCGCCGTCAGTTGCACGATAAACGCGATGGTGCTCAACAGGCCCAGGCGCAGTATCAGCGCCATGCTGATGCCGATGCGCCGTGCCTTGGCCCGGTGTTGCTCCGGCAGCTTGTTGGTGAGGATCGAGATGAAGATCAGGTTGTCGATCCCCAGCACGATTTCCATGACGATCAGCGTCGCCAGGGCCACCCAGGCGGTGGGGCTGGCGGCCAACTGTAAAAGGTAATCCATAGGTCAGTCCTGACTGGGTGTACGGGAAATTAAGCTTCTTTGGAATCTGGCTCAGGCTTGGAATCCTGCTCTTGCTCGTCTTCCTTGGGGGCAATCAAACCCTGGGTCGCTTCGCTCAACGCCTGTTCGGCGGCTTTATGGGTGTCATCAATGGCCTGCTTGGCCGCTTCGCTGGCTTTGCCCAGCACCTGCTGGGTGCTCTTCTCGACCTGGTCGCAACCACTGAGCACCACTAATGAAAGCGCAAGCAACGACGCCGCGCCCAGGGAATTGAATTTCATGATGTATTCCTCGTTAGAACCGTTGGACCCAAGCATTGGGCCCGCGATAGCGAGGCATTCTAAGGAAGCGAACACTTCAGGAAAATTCGTATTTTTTTCGCTTATACTTCGGTTTACACGAAGTAACACTCTGCAACCGAGGCGCCTGATGCTCAATTACCGACAACTGCACTACTTCTGGGTAGTCGCCAAGACCGGCAGCATCGTGCGTGCCTGCGAGCAACTGAACCTCACGCCGCAGACCATCAGCGGGCAAATCAGCCTGTTGGAGCAGACATTTGGTATCGCACTGTTTCAACGAGTCGGCCGCCAACTGGAGCTGACCGAGGCTGGGCGCCAGGCCCTGCCCTATGCCGAGCAGATGTTCCAGACCGGCAATGAGCTGGAAGCGATGTTGCGCGCCCAGCCCAATGAACAGCAGATTGTGTTTCGCGTTGGCGTGGCGGACGTGGTGCCCAAGTCCATCGTCTATCGCCTGATCGCGCCGACCATGGAGTTGAGCGAGCCACTGCGCATTACCTGCCGTGAAGACAAACTCGAACGCCTGCTGGCCGACCTGGCGATCCAGCGTCTGGACCTGGTGATCTCCGACAGCCCGATGCCGACGCACCTGGACATCAAGGGCTACAGCCAGAAGCTTGGGGAATGCGGCATCAGTTTCTTCGCCACCCAGGCGTTGGCGGACCTGCACGGTGGTGATTTCCCACAGTGCCTGCACGGTGCGCCACTATTGATTCCCGGTGCCGAAACCGTAGTGCGCAGCCGTTTGCAGCGCTGGTTCGCCGAGCAGCAGATCCGCCCGAAAATCATCGGTGAGTTCGACGACAGCGCCTTGATGCAGGCCTTCGGCCAGTCCGGCAGCGGGATTTTCATTGCCCCCAGCGTGATTGCCGAGGAAGTGCTGCGCCAATACGGCGTGGCATTGATTGGCCAGACGGACGCGGTCACCGAGTCGTTCTATGCCATCTCGGTGGAACGCAAGGTCAAGCACCCCGGCATCGTGGCGATTACCGAAGGTGCTCGCCGCGAACTGTTTACCGCGTTGCCCGCCTAGGCGCAGGCGACCCGGGTCTTGGCGGTCATCAGCCACAGGGCCAGGAGAATCGACAGCAGGATAAAACCCGACGCGGCGAACCCCAGGCTGCCCAGGCCCAAGGTGTCGATCACCCGCCCGCCGACCATCGCGCCCAGGCCAATGCCCAGGTTGGCCCCGGCAATGTTCAAGGACGCGGCAAATGCCGGCGCATGGGGCGCCGCCTTCATCAAGCGCACATGGCTGACCAAAAACAGCGCCGCCTGGGTCACGCCCCAGATCCCCATGGCCGCAGCCAGGCCGAGGGTGGAGTGGATCGCCGGTACCAGCGCCACCATGCCGGCAATCATAAAGCCGCAGAACACCATGGAGGCGATCAGCGGATGCTTGTCGACCATGCGTCCGCCCAGGGAATTGCCGATCAGCCCCACGGCGCCAAAGCCCATCAGGCACCAGCCCACCAGCGTGCCATCGAAGCCGGCCAGGCGCTCGAGAATGTCGGCCAGGTAGGTATAGGCAGTGAACATGCCGCTAAATACCAGGATCGACAGCAGTACGTGGCCCTGCATCAACGGGTTGCGCAGGATCTTGAACTGCGAACGCAGGGTCACCGCGTCCTTCTTCACTGTGGTCGCCGGCAGGTAAATCAACAGCAGCAATGCCTTGAGCACCGCCACCCCGGCGAGAATGCCGAAGGCGCTGCGCCAGCCGAACATATCGGAGATCAGCGTACCCACCGGGATGCCGAAGACCGTGGCGCAGACGATGCCGAAGCCGATCTTGGCAATCGCCCGGCCAGCGTAGTCCGGCCCGACGATGTCCACCGCCGTCTCGCTGGCCAGGGCCCAGAACACCGGCAATCCGAGGGCCGGAATCAGGCGGGCCACGGCCATTACCCAGATATTCGGCGCCAGTGCCGCGAGGGTGTTGGCCGCGCCGAACATCAACAGAATGCTGATAAACAGGCGCTTGCGCTCAAAGCGTGCGAAATACGCGGTGAGGAACGGCCCAAACGCGGCTACGGTGAAGGCAAACAGGGTCACCAGCAGACCAGCCTGGGACACGCTCACATCCAAATCACGGGCGATGGAGGGCAACAGGCCCACGATGACAAATTCGGTGGTCAACACCGTAAAACCGGCTGCGGACAGCAGCAGGATGGGCAACAACATGCACAACTCCAGAAACGGCGACGCCAGCGCTGACCCAAGGGCCCGCTGACATAGAGATAAGAAGAGGATGGCGAATCTTAACAGAATGTGACCGGACCACACACGGCCTTGGCGACTGAATGCCGCAGCAAACGGGATGTTTCCTACAGCATGTTAGACTTCGCGCCCTGCATAGCGCTGCACACATTAAAAAAACTAGAGACACTATTATGACTGCTGCTCCTTCGCTGCTTCAACGCCTGCTGCGCGTCAGCCTGGTGACCCAAATTGTCATCGGCCTGGTTGCTGGCATCTTGCTAGCCCTGCTGTCGCCCAGTGCTGCCCTGTCCACCGCGTTCATCGGCAAGGTATTTGTCTCGGCGCTCAAGGCCGTGGCGCCCATCCTGGTGTTTGTGCTGGTGATGGCCTCGATTGCCAACCACAAGCATGGCCAGGAAACCCATATCCGGCCGATTCTGTTCCTGTACCTGCTGGGTACCTTTTCGGCGGCGGTGGTCGCGGTGATTGCCAGTACCCTGTTCCCGTCGAGCCTGGTGCTCAGCACCCATGACGTGGCCATCAGCGCTCCCGGCGGGATCGGCGAAGTGATGCAGAGCCTGTTGCTCAGCGTGGTGGACAACCCCGTCAGCGCTTTGATGAACGCCAACTTTATCGGGATCCTGGCGTGGGCCATCGGCATGGGCATCGCGATCCGTCATGCCGGGGAAACCACCCGTACCGTGCTGGACGACCTGTCCAACGGCGTCACGCTGATCGTGCGCGTGGTGATTCGCTTCGCACCGCTGGGGATTTTCGGCCTGGTGGCCTCGACCCTGGCCGCTTCTGGCTTCGATGCGCTGCTCGGTTATGCGCACCTGTTGCTGGTGCTGATCGGCTGCATGCTGTTCGTGGCCCTGGTGGTCAACCCGGCGATCGTGTTCTGGAAATTGCGTCGCAACCCCTACCCGCTGGTGCTGCTGTGCCTGCGTGAAAGCGGGATCACCGCCTTCTTCACCCGCAGCTCCGCGGCCAACATCCCGGTCAACCTGGCGTTGAGTGAGCGCCTGGGCCTGCACGAAGACACCTATTCGGTATCGATCCCGTTGGGTGCGACCATCAACATGGCCGGCGCCGCCATCACCATCACCGTGCTGACCCTGGCCGCCGTGCATACCCTGGGCATCGCGGTCGACCTGCCGACCGCCGTGCTGCTCAGCGTGGTGGCGGCGATCTGTGCCTGTGGCGCGTCGGGTGTGGCCGGGGGTTCGCTGTTGCTGATTCCACTGGCGTGCAGCCTGTTCGGCATTCCGAGTGAAATCGCCATGCAAGTGGTGGCCGTGGGCTTCATTATCGGGGTGTTGCAGGATTCGGCGGAAACCGCGCTGAATTCGTCTACCGACGTGCTATTCACCGCAGCGGCGTGCCTGGGCCACGAAGACAAGAACCCGGCCTGACACAACCCGGCAAGCAAGTAGGAGCTGGCTTGTCGGATCGCCGCATCGCTGCGATAGCATCACCTCGGTCTATCAGTGATACCGAGGTGATGCTATCGCAGCGATGCGGCGATCCGACAAGCCAGCTCCCACACAAGCCCGCTCCCACATCTGTTTTGCAGTGTTACTCAGGGTTTAGAACGCGCCCATGTAGTCACGCTTGCCCACTTCCACACCGTTATGACGCAGCAACGCGTAGGCGGTGGTGACGTGGAAGAAGAACTGCGGCAGACCATAGGTCAGCAGGTAGGACTGGCCGCTGAAGCGCTTCTCTTTAGGGGTGCCTGGGCGGGTGACGATCTCGATGCCTTCCTTGCCGTCGATCTGCGCCGGGGTAATGGTGTCGATGAAGGCCAGGACCTTGGCGATCAGCGCTTGCAGGTCGGCGAAGGTGACTTCGGTGTCTTCGTATTTCGGCACTTCAATCTCGGCCAGGCGCGCGGAAACACCCTTGGCAAAATCCACGGCGATCTGCACCTGGCGTACCAGCGGGAACATGTCCGGGAACAGACGCGCCTGCAGCAAGGCGTTCGGGTCGATGTTCTTGGCAGTGGCGTGGGCCTCGGCCTTGTTCAGCACATCGCCCAGGGCGTTGAGCATTTGCTTGAAGACCGGAAGGGAAGCGGCGTACAGGGAAATAGTCATGACAGTCTCGACAGTGGTGACAGGGTTTGAACAGCCGCGATTATAGACATGAGCGCTGCTTGTCTTTTATTTTTTCGGGATTAGGCTAGTGGGCTCACTGCATAGGGAAAGCGCGATGACCGCCGAGCACGACACCACCTCCTCCGAGCCGCGCCTCAACAGCACGGAAATCCGCGTTCTGGGCTGCCTGATCGAGAAGCAGGCCACCAACCCGGAAACCTACCCGCTGACCCTCAATGCCCTGGTCCTGGCCTGCAACCAGAAAACCAGCCGCGAACCGGTGATGAACCTCAGCCAGGGCCAAGTCGGCCAGAGCCTGCGCGCCCTGGAAGGCCGTGGCTTTACCAAACTGGTGATGGGCAGTCGCGCCGACCGCTGGGAACACCGCGTAGACAAGGCCCTGGAACTGGTGCCGGCGCAGGTGATTCTGACTGGCCTGCTGTTCCTGCGCGGCCCGCAGACGGTCAACGAATTGCTGACCCGCAGCGGGCGCATGCATGACTTTGAAGATGCCGAGCAGGTGGTGCACCAACTGGAACGCCTGATCGCTCGCGATCTGGCGGTGCTGGTGCCCAAGCAGGCCGGCCAGCGCGAAGACCGCTACACCCACTCCCTGGGCGACCCGGCGGATATCGAGGCGATCCTGGCCGCCCGTGGCAGCCCGGTGGAGCGCAGCAGCGCTGGCAGCGGGGTTCCTCTGGAACGCATCGAAGAGCTCGAAGCACGGATTGCGGCGCTGGAAGAGCGCCTGTCGCGGCTCGAATAAACGTCCCCCCTTATGGGAGCGGGCTTGTGTGGGAGCGGGCTTGCTCGCGAAAGCAGTGGGTCAGTCAGCATCAATGTTTGCTGGGCCGACGTCTTCGCGAGCAAGCCCGCTCCCACATGGGCCGGCGGTGTTTACTGGCGGGCGAAATTCACCGCCTTCTGGAACTGTTCGTCGGTCGGCCGGATGCCGGTGTACAGCACGAACTGCTCCAGGGCCTGGATCGCAATCACTTCCAGGCCGGTAATTACCCGCTTGCCCTGGGCCCTTCCCCGCACGATCAGCGGTGTTTCGGCGGGGATCGCCACTACATCGAACACCGTGTCGGCCGCATCAATCGCGTCGGCCTCGAATGCCAGGTCCTGCGCCTGGGCGCCGCCGGTCATGCCGATCGGCGTCACGTTGACCAGCATCTGCGGGCGCGCCTTGCCCAATGTCGCCTGCCACTCATACCCCAGGTTGTGCGCCAGGGCCCGGCCCGCCGTTTCATTGCGCGCAACGATCAGCCCATTGGCATAGCCACCATCACGCAAGGCGCTGGCCACGGCCTTGGCCATGCCGCCGCTGCCGTGCAGGGCGAAGGTCGAGTCCTTGGGCACCGCGTGCTTTTGCAGGAGTTGCTCGATGGCGATGTAGTCGGTGTTGTAGGCCTTGAGGTGCCCGGCGGTGTTGACGATGGTGTTGATCGAGGCGATGGCGCGAGCCGAGTCGTCGAGTTCGTCCACTAACTCGATACAGGCCTCCTTGAACGGCATCGACACCCCGCAGCCACGGATACCCAAGGCCCGGATGCCGGCCACGGCGCCGTTCAGGTCTTGGCTGCTGAAGGCCTTGTAGTAGAAGTTCAGCCCCAACTGCTCATACAAATGGTTATGAAATCGCAGGCCGAAATTGCCTGGCCGGGCCGACAACGACATGCACAGCTGGGTATCCTTGTTAGGGTTCATCAGCATCAGTAACGCCTCTTCAAGTAAGCAAATCGGTACAGACCTTACACAACCTTTACCTAGTGGTAGTGCTGTTTTCCTGAAATACGTTGTCTTAAAAGTATCCCCGCGACAATCCTTGAGTCTATTGATTGCAGACCACAAGCGCAGGGGCCAACCGAGGAAAGACCATGATTCGTAAAATCCCCAGGATCGCCTTGCTGATCGGGGCACTCGCTGTAGCCGGCCAAGCCTGCGCCCATGGTGGCGGTTGGGGTGGCCCGGCCGTATTGGGTGCGGTTGTCGGCGCAGCCGTAGTGGGCTCAGTGATCGCCAGCCATGATCGGCCGGTATATGTGCAGCAACAACCGGTGTATTACCAACCGCAGCCGGTGTATGCCGCCCCGCCACCGGTCTATTACCAGCCGGCGCCGGTGTATGTACAGCAGCCGGTGTATTACCGCCCGGCGCCGGTGTATTACGGGCCACCACGCGGTTATTACGGCCCGCCCCGCGGCTATTACGGGCGCGGCTGGTAAGCCCAGCAGAAAAAGCCTCGCCCTCCAGGCGGGGCTTTTTTATGGGCTGCCAGGTCTGAATAAATCTCGCCAAGGTCGCTATCGAGACAACGCCGACTGTTAAATCCGACATTATTAAGGCCAAAGTGCACTTGCCCAACCGGGGGGCGCGCTGTCATGTTTGTGTCACGCGGCACTCTCACTATCGAAACTGTCCCCCATAACAGGTCATAACAACAAGGACGACCCACCATGCCCACACAAAACCCGCACCGTACCGCCGGCCTCTGCACTTCGAGCAAGGTCTACAGCGCCTTGACCGAACTCAAGCACCTGGAGGGCCATCGCAGCGCCAAGTTTCTCTCGCTGCTGGCAGAAAACCTGGTCCACAAGGGCCTGCTCAATGAACAGGAAGTGCTGCACATGCTGGACCAGGTGGTTGACTGAACCCCTGCCGGCGCAGTCTCGATCACAGTGATGTTGACTATCGAGCAGGGTGATTTTCCCTCGTCGCCTGGCCGCCGTAAGGTGACCTCCATCAGCAATGGAGGTAGATATGCCCACTATCCAGATCATGTCCGTCATCGGCAGTGCCGTCCCCGGCCCCCTGCGGGAACTGGGTTTGCTCGCCTGCTGGTACCTGGTACGCGACGGTGAAGCCATCAGCGGCCCACTGACTTCACTACCCGATGCCCAAGCCCTGTCACGCAAGATGGCCCATTGCTTCTCAGCCTAGGGCAATGGCAGCCGCACCCGCGGTTTGGTCTCGACAAACAGCGCCCAACTGGAGATAAACAGCGCGGCAATCAACGGCCCGATGACAAAGCCGTTGAGGCCGAAGATCGACAGGCCGCCCAGGGTCGAGATCAGGATCAGGTAATCCGGCATTTTGGTGTCCTTGCCTACCAGGATCGGGCGCAGCACGTTGTCCACCAGGCCGATCACAAACACCCCGAACAAGGCCAGCACCACCCCCTGCCAGATTGAACCGCTGAGCAGGAAATAAGCGGCCACCGGCCCCCAAACGATCCCCGCACCCACGGCCGGCAGCAAAGACAGAAACGCCATCAATACCGCCCAGAGCAACGCGCTGGGGATATCCAGGAACCAGAAGATCAGGCCGCCCAACGCGCCCTGGGTCACCGCCACCAGCACATTGCCCTTTACGGTCGCGCGCACCACGCGGTTGAACTTCAGTTGCAGGCGACGCTTCTGCGGCTCGGCCAGCGGCACCGCCGTGCGCACTTTGCGCACCAGGTCGGGGCCGTCGCGCAGCAGGAAGAACAGCAAGTACAGCATGATGAAAAAGCTCACCAGGAAATCAAAGGTGCCCTGGCCAAAGCTGAACGCCTGGCTGGCAAAGAACTGGCTGCCCTGCATCGCGCCCTTGACGATTTTCTCGCGCAGGCCTTCCAGGTTGCCCATGCCGAAGCGGTCCAGCAGGTGCTGGAAGTACGGCGGCAGGAAGTTCTTGAATTGTTCGATGTAGCCGGCCACATCCAATTTGCCGCTTTCGACGTTCTTGTACAGCGTCGCCCCCTCCTGCACCAGCAAGGCGCTGGTGATGATCACCGGCAAGATCGCGATCACCAGGCACACCATCAGGGTACACAACGACGTGAGGTTGCGGTTCCAGCCAAACTTGAGCTGCAGGCGGCGCTGCATGGGCGCAAAGATGATCCCCAGGATGACCGCCCAGAACACCGCGCCATAGAACGGCAACAGGATCCAGAAGAACGCGAGGGTCACGATGACCAGCAGCAACAGCAGGGTTTTGAATTGCAGATTCGTTTGGTTCATGTCCGATCCGTACCAGAAAAACGCCGGGCGCCCAGCGCGCCCTGTTGCTTAGTCCGCCGGGCGTCGCACGAGTGCCATCTTTATTTCTACAGCGTAGACCCAGATCAATAAGCGCCCGCCCCGGCTCGGCTACCCTGCCGCCCTTTTGCGACCCAAATCCCCATGCTCCCTGTCCTTGCCCCCGAATTGCTCGCCCCTGCCGGCACCCTGAAAAACATGCGCTACGCCTTTGCCTACGGTGCCGACGCGGTCTACGCCGGCCAGCCGCGCTACAGCTTGCGGGTGCGCAACAACGAGTTCGACCACGCCAACCTGGCCCTGGGCATCGCCGAGGCGCAGGCCCAGGGCAAGCGCTTTTATGTGGTGGTCAACATCGCGCCGCACAACGCCAAGCTCAAAACCTTTCTCAAGGACCTGGAACCGGTGATCACCATGGGCCCGGACGCGCTGATCATGTCCGACCCGGGCCTGATCATGCTGGTGCGCCGGCACTTCCCGCAGATGCCGATCCACCTGTCAGTACAGGCCAATACGGTGAACTGGGCCAGCGTCGAGTTCTGGCAGCAGCAAGGCATCTGCCGGATCATCCTGTCGCGGGAGCTGTCCCTGGAAGAAATCGCCGAGATCCGCCAGCACGTGCCGGCCATGGAGCTGGAAGTGTTTGTGCATGGCGCACTGTGCATGGCCTATTCCGGGCGCTGCCTGTTGTCGGGCTATATGAACAAGCGCGATGCCAACCAGGGCACCTGCACCAACGCCTGCCGCTGGAAATACCAGGCCACCCCGGCGGTCGAAAACACCGTGGGTGATATCGTCCAGCAGTATCAACCCGAGCCGACCCTGGGCCTTGGCGCGCCCACCGACCAGGTGTTTCTGCTGCAAGAGGCCAATCGCCCGGATGAGCAGATGCCGGCTTTCGAGGACGAGCACGGCACTTACATCATGAACGCCAAGGACCTGCGGGCGGTGCAGCACGTCGAGCGCCTGACGCAGATGGGCGTGCACTCGCTGAAGATCGAAGGCCGCACCAAATCCCACTTTTATGTGGCGCGCACCACCCAGGTGTACCGCCAGGCCATTGATGATGCAGTGGCCGGGCGCACGTTCGACCGGGGCTTGATGACCAACCTTGAGTCCCTGGCCCAGCGCGGCTACACCGAAGGCTTCCTGCGCCGCCATGTGCACGACGAGTACCAGAACTACCAGAACGGCAGCTCCGTCTCGGAACAACAGCAGTTTGTCGGGGAATTGACCGGCGAACGGCGCGGGGAACTGGCCGAGGTCAAGGTGAAGAACCGCTTTGCCGTGGGCAATCACCTGGAGTTGATGACCCCAGCGGGGAATTTCCACTTTGATTTGGGGATGATGCATAACGCCAAGGGCGAGGCGATCGAGGTGGCGCCGGGGGATGGGCATACGGTGTATGTGCCGGTGCCGTTGGAGATGGATATCGGGTTTGGGTTGTTGATGCGGGATGTGTAGCGGCTGTTAGGGCCTCATCGCGGGCAAGCCCGCTCCCACATTTTGAACTGTGAATACATTCAAATGTAGGAGCTGGCTTGCCTGCGATGGGGCCAGAACCAGCACCGCAATCGCCAGGTCAGATCCTGAACTGCCCCACCAACCCCCACATTTTGAACTGTGAATACATTCAAATGTAGGAGCTGGCTTGCCTGCGATGAGGCCAGCACCAGCACCGCAATCGCCAGGTCAGATCCTGAACTGCCCCACCAACTCCCCCATTTTGAACTGTGAATACATTCAAATGTAGGAGCTGGCTTGCCTGCGATGGGGCCAGCACCAGCCCCCCAATTACCAGGTCAGATCCTGAACTGCCCCACCAACCCCCACATTTTGAACTGTGAATACATTCAAATGTGGGAGCTGACTTGCCTGCGATGAGGCAAGAACCAGCACCCCAATTACCAGATCAGATCCTGAACTGCCCCACCAACTCCCCCATTTTGAACTGTGAATACATTCAAATGTAGGAGCTGGCTTGCCTGCGATGAGGCCAGAACCAGCACCCCAATTACCAGGTCAGATCCTGAACTGCCCCACCAACTGTCCCAACCGCTGCCCCAGTTCCGCCAGGCTGCGGGAGGTCTGCGCGCCCTGTTGGGTCTCGTCCGCCACGCTGTCCACCGCCACGGCAATCTGATGCACGCTGCGGTTGATCTCTTCGGCCACGGCGGTTTGCTCTTCAGCGGCGCTGGCGATCTGCGCGTTCATGGTGTTAATGGTGCCGATCAACTGCGCCATGGTATCGAGGGACGCCCCGGCTTCATTGGCCTGGGCCGAGGTGCCGTCGCCGGCATCGCTGGAGCGGCGCATGGATTCCACGGCCGCCTCGGTGCCTTTTTGCAGGCGGTCGATCATGCCCTGGATTTCCTGGGTACTTTGTTGAGTGCGGCTGGCCAGCGCGCGGACTTCATCGGCCACCACCGCAAACCCACGCCCGGCTTCACCGGCACGGGCCGCTTCAATGGCGGCGTTGAGGGCCAGCAGGTTGGTTTGCTCGGCAATCGAACGGATCACCCCAAGCACACTGACAATCGACGACACGTCCTGTTGCAGGCTGTCCAGGGACACGCCACTGCTGCGGATGTCATTCACCAGCGCATGAATCTGCGCGATGCTGCCATCCACCACGCGCTTGGCGGCCTGACCTTCGGCGTCGGTCTGCTGGGCCGCCACCGCCGCGCCCTGGGCACTGCGCGCCACTTCATGGGCGGCGGATGACATTTCATTGATCGCGGTTGCCACCTGGTCGGTTTCCTGGCGCTGGCGCTCCATGGCCTGCTCCGAACGATGGGCCTGCTCGGACACCTGGCTGACCAGGCCGGTCAGTTGCGAAGTCATGTCGGTGATCTGGCGCACCAGGCCGTGGATCTTGTCGACAAACCGGTTGAACGAGCCCGCCAGTTCACCCAGTTCGTCCTGGCTGGTGATTGCCAGGCGGCGCGTCAAGTCACCTTCACCGGCGGCGATGTCGTCGAGGTTGGCCTTCATCAGGTGCAAGGGACGCAAGATGGTATTGGCCAGCAGCATGCCCACTGCCGCGATCAGCAACAGCAGCACCGCCGCAATACCGATAATGCTCAACAACACCCCTTCCATACGCTCGTTGACCTTGGCTTCCACCTCGCTGACCAGGGCGTCAATACCGTCGAGGTTGACTGACGTACCAATCACCATGTCCCACTTGGGCAGGTATTCGGTGTAGCCGAGCTTGGGCACCAGTTCGGTTTGCCCCGGCTGGGTCGAGCTGTATTGCAGGTAGTGGCTGCCGTCCTTGCCGACCTTCACCAGGTCGCGGTTGACGTAGACACCGTTGGGGTCGCGGTTGTCCTTGAAGCTTTTGCCCACGCCGTCGGGGCTGTTGCCCTTGAACAGGCGGATGGTTTCGGAGTCGTAGCCAAAGAAATAACCGTCCTTGCCGTAGGTGGTGTTGGACAGCAACCTGACCACCTGCGCCCGCGCCTCTGTGTCGCCAGGGGCTGCGGCGTCGTACAGCGGCTTGATGGTGGTCATCGCCACCTCGACATAACTTTGCAGGGTGGCCTTGGCGTTATTGAGCAGGCGCTGGCGGGTTTCGGCCACCTCGGTGCGCGCCTGTTCCTTGAGAATCCACACCGTGGTCAGGCTGATGACCACCGCAAACAACAACACCGGCAATACGGCAAGGGACAGGACTTTGGCCTTCAGACTCAGACGCATGGATCTTCTCTCTTGTAGGGCAACGTTAAGAGGTTAACGGCCCGCAGAGAAAAAACTGTAGGAGCCGGCAAGCCAACTCCTACAGGGGGTGTTACAGGGTCATCGCGGCAAACCAGCCGAACACCAGCAACGGCAGGTTGTAGTGCAGGAAGGTCGGGACCACGGTGTCCCAGATATGGTGATGCTGGCCGTCAATGTTCAGACCCGAGGTCGGCCCCAGGGTGGAGTCCGACGCTGGAGAGCCGGCGTCGCCCAGGGCCCCGGCGGTGCCGACGATGCAGACGATGGCCAGCGGGCTGAACCCCAGTTGCACACACAGCGGCACAAAAATCGCCGCAAGGATCGGCACGGTGGAGAATGACGAGCCAATGCCCATGGTCACCAGCAGGCCCACCAGCAGCATCAACAGCGCCCCCACGCCACGGCTGTGGCCGATGAAGGCGGCGGAGGCCTGCACCAGCGTCTGTACCTGGCCGGTAGCCTTGAGCACTTCGGCAAATCCGGAAGACGCGATCATGATGAAGCCAATCATCGCCATCATCTTCATGCCTTCGGTGAACAGGTCATCGGTGTCGCGCCAGCGCACGATGCCCGATACCGAGAAGATCAGGAAACCCGCCAGGGCGCCGATGATCATCGAGTCCAGCCACAACTGGATAATAAAGGCCGAGGCAATGGCCAGCCCGGCCACCAGCAGGGTCAGCGGGTTGTATTGCACCGCCACTTGCTCGACCCGCTCGATCTTCTCCAGGTCATAGACGCGCTTTTTGCGGTAGCTGATAAACACCGCCACCAGCAGGCCGAACACCATGCCCAGCGCCGGGATGCCCATGGCATGGGTGACATTGACCTGGCTGATATCCACCCCGCTCTTGGCAACGTTGGCCAGCAGGATCTGGTTGAGGAAGATGTTGCCGAAGCCCACCGGCAGGAACATGTACGGGGTGATCAGGCCGAAGGTCATGACGCAGGCGATCAGGCGCCGGTCAATCTGCAACTTGGTCAGCACATACAGCAGCGGTGGCACCAGCAACGGGATAAAGGCGATATGGATCGGCAGGATGTTCTGCGAGGCAATCGCCACCGCCCCCAGCAGGCAGATCAGCAGCCATTTGACATGACTGCCGCCGGTAGCCTCCTGGCGGTCCACCAGCAGCAGGGCCTTGTCCGCCAGGGCGTGGGCCAGGCCGGACTTGGCAATCGCCACGGCGAAAGCACCGAGCAACGCGTAGGACAGCGCCACTGTGGCACCGCCGCCCAGGCCGCTGTTGAACGCGCTGAGCGTCGCGTCGATCCCCAGGCCGCCGGTCAAGCCGCCGACCAGCGCGCCGACGATGATCGCGATGACCACATGCACGCGGGACAGGCTGAGCACGAGCATGGTACCGACCGCGGCGATTACTGCGTTAATCATGGTTACCTCAAGACAGAAACATAAAAACAACACGCGCCGGCGCCCTGGCCAGATGGCGACCACGACACACGCAGAAAGGGAGTTTTATTAGAGGGCGCGCACTTTGCAGCAGCCGGCGCGTCATGTCAAAGCGCGACGTCGCAAACAGAATTCAATTGATCGTATGAATAAAGAAAAAAACCACGCGGCCGATACAACGGATCATCTCTGTCGTAACGAAAGGTTAAGGATCTCCATGTCGCTCAGGCAGCTGTCCATTCAATGGAAAATCACCCTCCTCGCCGGCCTTTGTCTGTTGGGGATCGTGACCCTGCTGGTGGGTCTGTCGCTGTATCGGATGGACCAGAGCTCACAAAGGGTCCAGACCTCCAGTACGCAGATGCTCAATGTCGCGGCCCAATCGCGCATCGAAGCCCAGGGTGAAGTCCAGGCCCTGGGCATCCGCCAGCAATTTATGGACGCCTATCAGTACGGCCATGGTTTTTCGCGCCAGGTGTTGTTTTTGCGCGAGCAGGCCGAGAAGCGCTTCCTCGATGCCTTCGACCTGCGTGAGGACCTGACCCGCCAGGTCAAGGCTGCCCTGCAAGCCAACCCGGACCTGCTGGGCCTGTCCCTGGTCTTTGAAGCCAATGCCCTGGATGGCAAGGATGAGCTGTTCGCCGGCCAGGCGGAGCTGGGCAGCAATGAAAAGGGACGCTTTGCCCTGTACTGGTCGCAGCCGACACCCGGCACGCTGACCTCGATGGCGCTGCCGGAAAGCGATATGTCCGACACCAGCGTCGGCCCCAGCGGCGAAAAGGCCAACACCTGGTTCACCTGCCCGCGCAGCACGCTCAAGCCGTGTGTGATCGAGCCGTACTTCTATGTGATCGACGGGCACAACGTATTGCTGACCAGCATCGTGTTCCCGCTCATGGTCAATGGCAAAGTCATCGCCTCGCTGTCGGTGGACATCAACCTCAACAGCCTGCAGGCCGTCAGCCAGAACGCCAGCCGCAAACTGTATGACGGCCAGACCAACGTCAGCATCATCAGCCCGGTGGGTTTGCTCGCCGGCTACAGCCCGGATGCCAGCAAGCTCAGCCAGCGCCTGGACAGTGTGGATACCGCCAGCGGCGCGCAACTGATCAGCGCCATGGCCAGCAGTACCCAGACCTACAGCCTGCGTACCGATCATCAACTCAAGGTCCTGGCCCCCTTCCAGCCCATTCCCAATGGCAAGTCCTGGGGCGTGTTGCTGGATGTGCCGGAACAAGTCCTGATCGGCCCCGCGCAAGCCCTCAAGGCCGAGCTGGATGCCGACAACACCAAAGGCACCCTGCTGGAACTGGGCCTGGGCCTGCTCGCCGCCATCGTCGGCTTGCTGTTGGTGTGGCTGATGGCCCGCAGCGTGACCCGGCCGATCCTCGGCGTGGCTCGTATGCTGGAGGATATCGCCAGTGGCGAAGGCGACCTGACCCGGCGCCTGGCCTACGACAAGCGCGATGAGCTGGGCGAGTTGGCCAGTTGGTTCAACCGCTTCCTCGACAAACTGCAACCGATCATTGCCGAGGTCAAACGCTCGGTACAGGACGCGCGCAGCACCGCCGACCAATCGGCGGCAATTGCCAGCCAGACCAGCGCCGGCATGGACCAGCAGTACCGCCAGGTGGATCAGGTGGCCACCGCCTCCCACGAAATGAGCGCCACCGCCCAGGATGTCGCGCGCAGCGCAGCCCAGGCAGCACAAGCCGCCCGCGATGCCGACCAGGCCACCCGCGAAGGCCTGACCGTGATCGACCGCACCACCACCAGCATCGGCCACCTCGCCGCCGACATGAGTACGGCGATGGCCCAGGTCGAAGGCCTGGCGGCCAATAGCGAGCAGATCGGTTCAGTGCTGGAAGTGATCCGCGCGATTGCCGAACAGACCAACCTGTTGGCGCTCAACGCCGCCATCGAAGCCGCCCGCGCCGGTGAGGCCGGGCGCGGTTTTGCGGTGGTGGCAGACGAAGTGCGCAACCTCGCGCGGCGCACCCAGGAGTCGGTGGAAGAAACCCGCCAAGTGATCGAACAGTTGCAAAACGGCACCCAGGAAGTGGTGAGTTCCATGAACAACAGCCACCGCCAGGCCCAGGGCAGTGTCGAGCAGGTGGGCCAGGCCGTCACGGCATTGCGCCAGATCGGCGACGCCGTGACTGTGATCAGCGACATGAACCTGCAGATCGCCAGCGCCGCCGAACAGCAAAGCGCGGTGGCCGAGGAGATCAACAGCAACGTGGCGACGATTCGCGACGTGACCGAATCGCTGTCGGAACAAGCCAATGAATCGGCGCGGGTCAGCCAGACGCTGAACAGCCTGGCCAATCAGCAACAGGGCTTGATGGACCAGTTCCGAGTCTGATGGCGCCTTAAAATGCGCGGGGCCTGGCGCTGGATGCAATATCCAGCTCACACCCCCACAGCTCCAGCGCCGGTCGGCTCGCGTGTGGCGGGCCGAGCCAGGCACTCAGCCAGTGGCAGCGCTGGTTGAAGCACACTTGATAATCCCCGGCCTCGGGGGCTCGCCCCACACGCAACGGTTGCACAGGCGGTAACTGACGCCGGTAATGCCAACTGCCCTCGCGCAGTTCGGCGCCGTGCGGGATTTCCATGCCTGCCCCGGAACCCTTGACCCGCGCCTCGCCCAACAGCAACCCCTCGGGCGTTATGCGGTAGTCCTCCTCCCAGCGCACTTTCTCAACGGTATGGGTCCAGGCCAGGGTGAAGGCTGGCGTGGGGATTTGTGCCCAGACCGCGCCGGCCAACCCCAGGCACAGGCCGATCACGCAGTGGCCACCTGAGCTCGGCGAGCACGCCAGCAGTGCTGTGCGATCAACAGTACGGCCAGGGCGAAGCCGATTTCATCGCTTAACGGCGTCGCCAGAATCAGGCTGGCACCGGCGGCAAAGCCCAGCATGCGTTCCCACCCACTGAGCCGAGTCTGTAGGTAACCGGTGAACACCGCGCCCCAGATGCCAATGGCCAGCAGCGCCTTGGCCACCACATACAGTGTGGCCAGCAGACTGTCGCCCTGGAGCATCAACGCCGGCTCGTACACCGCCATGAACGGCACGACAAACCCGGCCACCGCGATGCGGATCGCCCACAGGCTGATGTTCAGGCCGCTTGCCCGGGCAATCGGCGCCGCCGCGAAACAGGCCAGCGCCACCGGTGGCGTGAGGTCCGCCATGATGCCGAAATAGAACACGAACATGTGCGACACAATCAGCGGCACCCCCAGGTCGAGCAAGGCCGGGGCGGCAATCGAACTGGTGATGATGTAGTTGGGAATGGTCGGGATGCCCATGCCCAGAACCAGGCAAGTGAGCATGGTGAGCAGCAGCGACAGGAACAGGCTGTCCTGGCCGATGGCAAGGATATAGCCGGCAAAGGTGGAGGCCACCCCGGTCAGCGACACCACGCCGATGATCACCCCCACCAGGGCGCAGGCGATGCCCACCGGCACGGCATGGCGCGCGCCTTCGACCAGCGCATGCAGGCAGAGGCCCAGGGTGTCGCGGCCGCCCTTGATAAACCAGCACACCGCCACCAGCAGCGCCACCACCCCGAACACCATGCCGATACCCAGCCGGAAGAACCCCGCGCAGAGCACGCCCAGGGCAATCCAGAAGGCCAAGCGCATGACCCTGGATGAAACACGCAGGATGATCGCCGAACCAAGAATCACGATGGACGTCAGTACCAGGCCGACCATGCCCGAGAACAACGGTGTGCGCCCGGAGAACAGCAGGTAGATCAGCACCAACAGCGGTATCAGCAAGTACCAGCGCTGTTTGACCGCCGCCCAGGGGTTTGGGCATTCGCTCTTGGGCAGGCCACACAGGTTGGAGCGCCGGGCTTCCAGGTGAACCATCCAGAACACCGAGCCGAAGTACAGCAAGGCCGGAATCAGCGCGGCCCTGGCCACTTCGAAGAACGGCACGTTGATCGTCTCGGCCATGATAAACGCCACTGCGCCCATGATCGGCGGCATGATCTGGCTGCCCATCGACGAGGTCGCTTCCACGCCGCCGGCAAACGCCGATTTGTAGCCAAAGCGCTTCATCAACGGGATGGTGAACTGGCCGGTAGTGACCACGTTGGCCACGCCCGAACCGGTGATGGTGCCCATCAGTGCCGACGACACCACCGAAACCTTGGCCGGGCCACCGAGCTTGTGGCCGAACAGGCCCATGGCGAAATCGGTGAACAGCTTGATCATCCCGGCCTGTTCAAGGAATGCGCCGAACAGGATGAACAGGAAGATGTAAGTGGCTGAAACATAGGTCGGCGTGCCATACAGCCCCTCGGTGCCAAAGGCCAGTTGGTTGACGATCTGGTCGATGGCGTAGCCACGGTGCATCAAGTCGCCCGGCAGGTACTGGCCGAACAGGCCGTAGGCCAGGAACAGTGCACAAATCAGTGGCAGGGCAATGCCCATCACCCGTCGCGCGGCTTCAAATACCAGCACGATCAGCAGCAGGCCGACGAGCATGTCACTGCCAGTCAGGTCGCCGGAGCGTTGAATCAGGTCGGCTTCGAAATACCACTGGTAGAACGCCGTGGCCATCCCGGCCAGCCCCAGCAGCCAGGCCAGCGGTTGCCAGGGCTGGGCCCTGCCCCGCGCCGGAAAACACAGAAACACCACCAGTAACAGGAAGCCCACGTGCACGGCCCGCAGAATCTGGCTGGAAACCGGGTGGAAGGCGGCGGTGATGATCTGGAAGGTGGAAAACAACAGCGCGACATAGAACAGGGCTCGGGGCCAATCCCTGGGATTGGCGGCGAGGCTTTGGTCTTGCTCACTCATGGAGGCACTCCCACATTACAACGTCGATAGGCCAATAAAACCTGGCGTACGGTGTACGCAGGCTTTACTGGCAGCCCTGGTACGTGGTCTACAGGGCGCCCACTTCCCTGTAGAAGCGCTCGGCGCCTGGATGCAGCGGGATCGGCAGGCCCTTGGCCGCGCCTTCGAGCTGGATATCCTTGGCGGCCGAATGGGCATTGCCCAGGTGATCGAGGTTGTCGAACATGAGTTTGGTCATCTGGTAGGCCACGTCATCGGGCACACCGTCATGGCTGACCAGGAGGTTGGTGATGGCCACTGTCGATACATCGCTGGCCTGACCGTCGTAGGTGCCCGCCGGGATCGTGCCGGCCTGGTAGGCCGCGTTGCCGATCTTGGCGATGACATCCGCAGGAATGGCAACGAAGGTGACCGGCAGGGTCGCCGCCAGGTCACGAATCGCCGCCATGCCCAGGCCCGAAGACTGCAGGGTGGCATCCAGCTGGCGGTTCTTGATCAACTCCACTGACTCGGCATAAGGCAGGAACTCGACCTTGGCCATGTCTTCGTAGCGCAGGCCAGCCGCCTTGAAGATTGCGCGGGCGTTGAGCTCGGTGCCGGACTTTGGCGCGCCGACGGAGATGCGCTTGTTTTTCAGGTCGGCCAGGGTGGTGATGCCGGACTCCTGGCTGGCAACGATCTGAATGTAGTTGGGATAGGTACCGGCAACCGCCCGCAGTTTTTGCAGCGGAGCCTTGAAGCCAGCGTCCTCTACGCCATTCCAGGCATCGGCTACCGAGTCACCGAGGGCAAAGGCCAGCTCGCCGCGACCGGCTTGCAGCAGGTTGAGGTTTTCCACGGAAGCCTTGGTGGCCTGCACCGAGGTCTTCGACCCTTCGATGCCGTTGCTGTAGAGCTGCGACAGGCCCACGCCAATCGGGTAATACACGCCGCTGGTGCCGCCAGTCAGCACGTTGATAAATGTGGGAGCGGCGAGTGCCGCCGTACTTGCGGCAAAGGCTGCGACAGCAGCAAACACGCACAAACGCTTGGTCATTCGCATGGGAGTCACCTTTTATCTTTCTTATTAGGTGCCGAGCAAGCGAGTGCCCGGCTGACAAGTGCTCTGACATATGCCATGGGTTGCGAGCGGGAAAACCCGCTCGACGTGGCCAGCCAGGCGGCTGTTATAAGCGAAATAGTCCCAGCCAGGCGTTACAGGAAAAGCCTTGTTGCAAATTCCTACAGATCGGAAGCAAGGTGCCATCAGACCTGGCGTCGGGGCAGCTCGATCAGCACCTTGAGGCCGCCCAGTTCACTCTCGCGCAACTGCAATGTGCCACCCCATACCTCGACGATATCGCGCACGATCCCCAGCCCCAGGCCGTGGCCATCGGTCTGTTCATCCAGGCGGGTGCCGCGGCTGAACACCTGGGTGCGCTGGGCCTCGGGAATCCCCGGCCCGTCATCCTCGACCCGCAACTGAAAACCGTGGGGCGCCTCGTCAATGCTCACCCGCACTTCGGCATCCGCCCATTTGCAGGCGTTGTCCAGCAGGTTGCCCAAGAGCTCCAGCAAGTCCTCGCGGTCCCACGGCAGTTGCAGGCCGGGGCGAACGTGGTAGCTCAGGTCCAGGTGCTCGCCGTGAATCATGTTCAGGGTCGCCAGCAGGCCCGGCAATTCGCTGTCGCAGTCGAACAACGCACCGGGCAGGGTTTCACCGGCAAGGCGCGCGCGATTGAGTTCGCGGTTGAGGCGTTGCTGCACCTGCTGTAATTGCTCGCGCAGCAGCTTGGCCAGTTGCGGCTGGTCCTTGAGCTGCTCGCTGGAGGCCACGCTCAACAGTACCGCCAGGGGGGTTTTCAGGGCATGCCCGAGGTTGCCCAGGGCATTGCGCGAGCGCTTGAGGCTGTCTTCGGTGTGGGCCAGCAGGTGGTTGATCTGCGCCACCAGCGGCTCCAGCTCCACTGGCACCTGGGTGTCCAGTTGTGAGCGTTGGCCTTGTTGCAGTTGCGCAATCTGTTCACGCGCGGTTTCCAGCGGGCGCAAGGCCCGGCGCACGGTGACCCGTTGCAGGATCAGGATCAGCAGCAACGCCGCCAGCCCGAGGACCAGGCCGACCTGGCGCATCAGGCGGAAACTTTCCCGCACGGGCGTGTAGTCCTGGGCCACGCTGATGGAAATCGACTGGCCGAAACGCTTGTAGTCCGAACGCAGCACCAACAGTTGCTGGCCTTCCGGGCCCAACTGCAGGTTGCCCTGCAGGCCGGCCTGGGGCAGTTGCGGCAGTTCCTGGTCCCAGAGTGAGCGCGAGCGCCAGTGGTGGTCGCTGAAGTCGATACGGAAATAGTGCCCGGAAAACGGCCGCTGATAGGCCGGTGACAAGCGCTGCTCATCCAGTTGCACGCCGCCAGGGCCGCGCACCAAGGCCACCAGCAGGTTTTCGCTGTCATTGCGCAAACCCGACTCCAGGTAGCGCTGCAAACCCATTTCAAACAGCCACAGGCTGGTTTGTGCCAGCACCAGGCCGACGATCACCATCACGCTGATCAGCCCCAGGCTCAACCGCCGCTGGATCGACCTCACGCGGGGCTGGCGCCAAAGCGATAACCCTGGCCGCGCCGGGTTTCAATCACGCTGCGTCCCAGCTTACGCCGCAGATGGTTGACGTGGACCTCGAGGACATTGGAGTCGCGCTCGGTCTCACCGTCATACAAATGCTCGGCCAGGTGGCTTTTGGAAAGGATCTGTTCGGGATGCAGCATGAAGTAACGCAACAGGCGAAACTCGGCAGCGGTCAGTTGCACCTCGGCACCGTCGCGCATCACGCACTGGCGGCCTTCATCCAGATGCAAGCCTGCCGCCTGCAAGGTCGGCTGGTTGGCCTGGCCATGGGAGCGGCGCAACAACGCCTGGATGCGCAGGTACAGCTCTTGGGGGTGGAACGGCTTGCTCAGGTAATCGTCGGCCCCGGCCTTGAGCCCTTCGATGCGCTCGGCCCAGGAGTCGCGGGCGGTGAGGATCAACACCGGCGTCGCCAGGGCGGCGGCGCGCCATTGGCTCAACACCTCAAGCCCAGGCAGCCCAGGCAGGCCCAGGTCAAGGATGATCAGGTCATAGGGCTCGCTGCGCCCCTGATACACCGCGTCACGCCCGTCCGCCAGCCAATCCACGGCATAACCCTGGGCTTTGAGCCCGGCCAGCAGTTCATCAGCCAACGGTACGTGGTCTTCCACCAGAAGCAGGCGCATCAGTCATCTTCCTCGTCTTTAAGCAGTGCGCCAGTGGTCGCGTCCAGTTTGATTTCCCGGACCACGCCATCGGTGGTCACCAGTTCCACTTCATAGACATAGCTGCCGTGTTTGCTCTCAAGCTCGGCCTCCAGCAACCGGGAGCCGGGATGCCGCGCCATGGCCTGCTGCAACAGTTGTTCAAGGGACAGGATCACCCCCTGCTGGCGCAGTTCCAGGGCTTCATCCTGGTTGAGGTCCCGGGCAGCCACCACCGAGCAAAAGGCCAGGAGCACCAGCGCCAATCGACTGCCGGTGCGTAGATTTACCTTCATTACGTATCCTGATGATCCTTGAGGACTTGCCCGGTGACAGCGTCCAATTCCACATCCCACTCGACGCCTTGGGCATCGCGCAGGTCAACCTGGTAAATATATTTGCCGTATTCCTGCTCCAGTTCGGTTTCATGCACGGTGCCACCTGGATGTTTGGCCAGGGCGGCGGCATTGAGCTTCTCGAAGGACTGGATGGTACCAGCGTCACGCAATTTCAGCGCTTCATCCGGCCCCAGGTCCCGCGCCTGGGCCAGGCCGGTGGTCAGGGCGATGATACTGGCGGCGACAATTGCTGTGAGGTTTTTCATGACAAGTCTCCATTTCACAATGTTTTACCTACGGCCCCCACAGTACGACGCGCAACTTAACTGAAACTGAATTGCCACTATGGCAATTGTCCCACAACACCTTGCCAGCCCCCTGGGGAAATTTCCTATACTGCCCTGCTCGCCTGCACAGAGATCGGTATGACGGCCATCCACATCAAGTTCCCAGCCCTGACGCTCAAGGCTGGCCAGCGCGCCTTTACACGCATTCGCGAGCACGGCCTCAAACCTCAAGACGTGGGGATTCTGCCCGGCGCGGCCGGGGGCCCCAAGGCCTTGGGCATTCAGGGCCTGGACCTGGCGTTGTTCGGTGACTGGCTGGCACGCGCGCCCCGCGAGCGCGCGCTGATTGGCGCATCGATCGGCTCCTGGCGCTTTGCCAGTGCCTGCCTGCCCGACCCGGTACAAGGCTTGCTCGACCTCGGTCGCCTGTACAACGAGCAACGTTTTGCCAAGGGCGTGACCATGGCCGAGGTCAGCCAGAGCTGCCAGCGCATGCTCGATGACTTGCTGGCCGGGCGCGATGCAACGCTGCTGGATAACCCGCACTATCGCCTGAATATCGTGGTGGTCAAAAGCCATGGCCTGCTCGCCGATGACCACCGTGGGCGCTTGGGCCTGGGCCTGTCCTCGGTGATCGCCGACAATCTGCGCGGCCGTGCGCGACTGTCGCGGCACTTTGAGCGGCTGATCATCCACGACCCGCGCCAGGCCCCGCCGCTGCACCCACTCAAGGATTTCCCGTCGCGCTTCCTCGACCTGGAACTGGGCAACCTGCGCCAGGCCTTGCTGGCGTCCGGCTCGATCCCCATGGTGATGCAAGGCGTGCGCGACTTGCCGGGCGCCGGTGCCGGCACCTATCGCGATGGCGGCCTGCTGGACTACCACCTCGACCTGCCCTACCACGGTGATGACATTGTGCTATACCCGCACTTCACCGACAGAGTCATCCCCGGCTGGTTCGACAAGAGCCTGCCGTGGCGGCGCAGCAGTCCGCAGGGTTTGCGCGATGTATTGCTGGTGGCCCCTTCACGGGACTACCTGGCCCGCCTGCCCTACGGCAAATTGCCGGATCGCAGCGACTTCAAGCGCTTTATGGGGGACGACACCCGGCGCAATCAGTACTGGCAAACCGCGATGAATGAGAGCCAGCGGCTGGGCGATGAATTCCTTGAACTGGCCGATAGCGGTCGATTGGGTGAGCGTTTGATTGCACTCTAAGCATCGGCCACTGTTTTTTTTCGCAAAAAATTATTGTAATTCGATAATTATTCATGGATTATTCTTCCATCAACCCCGTATGGATCAACCCATGAGCAATCACCTGCATACCGTCTCCACCAACACCCGGCTGCGGTCCATAGGCGCGTTTGCCGCACTGTTGGCGTGGTCGGTCGCGCTGATCGAATTCGGCGCGCCGATTTTGTACTGGATCTTCGACTATCCCACCGCCCTGGCAGAGTATCTCAATGCCTACGGCGAGCAGATGCCTTCGCTGTTAGCCCCTGGCTACCAACCGGCCCCCTGGATCATGGGCCTGGTCCTGGCCCTGGAAATGCTGCCGATCAGCCTTACAGTGCTGGCGCTGGTGCTGACCGGGATCTTTTTCATGCGCCTTTCCAAGGGGCACATCTGGACCGAGGCCAATATCAAGATCCTATGGTGGATGGGCCTCCTATTCATTGCTACCCCGCTGCTGGCACCGGTTGTTTCCACCCTGCAAGGCTTGGCCCTGGCGATTGAAATGCCGCCTGGCGAGCGCACATTCAGCCTCAGTGTGGGTGTATCATCCGCAGCCATCTATGCAATCATACAAGGCATCTTTCTGTGCGCATTCTCATTGATAGTGGCCGAATCAAAAGTTATCGACGATGAAAATAAAAGCATCATCTAACCCATGACAATCATTATTCGATTGGACGTCATGATGGCGAAGAAAAAGATTCGCTCCAACCAACTGGCAGATGCCATTGGGATTACCGAAGCCAATCTGTCGCTATTGAAAAATGGAAAGATCAAAGGCTTCAAACTCGAAACCCTGAACAAGCTGTGTATCGCCCTGGATTGCCAGCCAGGCGACTTGCTGGAGTTCGAGAGCGAAGACGCCTAGCTCTGGAATGGGCTGCCTGGCTTGCGGGCAACCCTGTAAGATACTGATCAATTTAACGCGGACCTCCCCCCTATGACACCCATAAAGTTCCTGGGCCTCTTCACTATCGCCCTGATTACTGGCTGTAGTAACAGCAGTTACGACCCTTCCTCGTTCAAGTTTTATGAACCAGGCACGCAGTTCGGCAACCGCTACGGTTCATCTTTCTGGTTGAATACTCCCTGCCCTAAACGTGGTTGCGATAACAACAAGTTGTTCTTCAATCCAGCCCATCAAGAAACAACTTTGGAAAGATACAACCATGCATTCTAATCGCAAAAAACTGTATAGCCTTGGCATGTTCCTGCTTCTGGCGGCCGGCCACGCAAACGCGCAGGACTTGCCCAATCTCTCGCTTCTCACTCGCTATGGCGTCACCGAAGACCAGTTGCCGGCAGCCCCCACCGACCTGGCACTGAACACCGAGCCGACGAAAAGCCGCTTTGAAATCCAGCCCGAACGGCCATTGATCCGGGTGGAGAAAAACGGCGACCTGGTGTCCGAAACCACCGGCAATATCAGCATTGATAATGCAGCCGCCCAAGGCCAGGTGCAGTGTGCTCGTGCGCACGCAGAACTGGAGCGCCGCGGGTCGCAGAGCTCATTGGCCTGCGGGGATGGGGTCAAGGTCAGTACTACGCTATGGTCCCAGGAATAACCGTGCTTTACACACCACGCCAGGTCGCCCGATAAACAGGTTAGAATACGCGCCACGTCGGTCGCCTGGGCCCATCAAGCGCTCACCCGACCCTGACAATCGCACACCGCCCTAGAAACTCCTGCCTTACAGGTCATACCGTGGAAATTTTCAAAGAGTTCACCTTCGAGTCCGCCCACCGCTTGCCTCACGTCCCCGAAGGCCATAAATGCGGGCGCCTGCATGGTCACTCCTTCAAGGTGGCCATCCACCTGAGCGGCGACCTCGACCCGCATACCGGCTGGATCCGTGATTTCTCGGAGATCAAGGCGATTTTCAAGCCGCTCTATGAGCGCCTCGACCACAACTACCTCAACGACATACCCGGCCTGGAAAACCCTACCAGCGAAGTGCTGGCCAAGTGGATCTGGAATGAGTTGAAGCCGTTGTTGCCGGAACTCAGCGCTATTCGCATCCATGAGACCTGCACCAGTGGCTGTATTTATCGCGGTGAGTAATTCGCTGCTGTGCTCGGTGGCAACAGCGATTAAAACCAGGCCTTGAAGTACACCAAGCAAGCCCACCATGGCATCAGGCTTTGAAACCACCGACGTTGGTTTCTTCAGACTCGACGACCTGCCACCGCTATCACGCGGGCGCACCATCGAGAGTGATCTTGCAGCAGCCTTCGCCTTTCACCGCGGCGAAATCAGCCAGACCCTGTTTGACTGACACCCTGGCACGGTGATCCAACTTGTATCACCGCTGCACCGCTTTTGTGCCTGGCTGGGCCTAACCAACAAGCAATCCCAGCCTCCTGCCCTTCCCCGCGCCCGAATACTGTGCAACCTGCACAGCCCCCACTTGGCACGGGCGCTGCAACAAGCCCTGGGTCACTCACAGGGGAACGGCACATGACGCAGAACGAACCGGGCAACGATTACCCTCTCAGCGAAGTGCCCATGCATGCACGCAAGGGCCTTGGCTCCACGGCCATGGTGTTGCTGGGCTTCACTTTTTTTACCGCAACCATGTTTGCTGGCGGCAAGCTGGGGGTGGCCTTCAGTTTTACCCAGATGCTCGGTGTCGTGGCCCTGGGTAACCTGCTATTGGGTATCTACGCCGCAGGCCTGGGTTATATCGCCTTCAAGAGCGGCTTGAACTCGGTGCTGATGGGGCGTTTCTGCTTTGGCGAAGTGGGTAGCAAATTAAGTGACCTGATCCTGGGGTTCACCCAGATTGGCTGGTACGCCTGGGGTACCGCCACGGCGGCCGTGGTACTGGGCAAATATTTCGAATTGGGCCAGGGCAGCGTACTGGCACTGATGGTGCTGTTCGGCCTGGTGTTCTGCGCCACGGCCTACGTGGGCTACCGGGGGCTGGAAATCCTTTCCTACATTGCCGTCCCGGCCATGGGCCTGCTGCTGTTGCTGTCGATGTGGGTGGCCACCGTAAAAGTCGGCGGGCTGCAAGGTTTGCTCACGGTGGTGCCCAGCGCGGAGCTGGATCTGTCTACGGCCATTACCCTGGTGTTCGGCACCTTTGTCAGCGGTGCTACCCAGGCCACCAACTGGACGCGCTTTTCCCGCTCGGCCAAGGTCGCGGTACTGGCCAGCCTGATCGGCTTTTTTGTCGGCAACGGCCTGATGGTGCTGATCGGTGCCTACGGCGCCATCGTCTATCAGCAACCGGATGTGGTGGAAGTATTGCTGCTGCAAGGTTTCGCCATGGCGGCGATGGCCATGCTGCTGCTCAATATCTGGAGCACCCAGGACAACACCATCTACAATTTCGCCGTCGCCGGCTGCAACCTGCTGCGCACCAAACGCCGCAAGACCGTAACCCTGGTCGGCGCCGTGATCGGCACCCTGCTCGCCTTGCTGGGCATGTACGACATGCTGGTGCCCTACCTGATTTTATTGGGCACAGTGATACCACCGATTGGCGGGGTGATCATGGCCGACTTCTTCTATCGCTATCGCGGTCACTATCCACGGCTGGCAGACGTGCGCTTGCCGGCCTTCAATTGGCCGGGGCTGATTGCCTATGCGGTGGGTACGGTGCTGGCGTTCAGCTCGCCATGGGTCGCGCCCCTGGTGGGGATTATCGCGGCAGCCGCTACCTACATTGCACTCACTGCCGCCCTACGGGTGCGCGTACCATTGGCTGACATCCAGGCATGAGCCTGAGAGCCCCGACACTCCAATGACCGTCGGACATCGGCGTCGCGCTGATGATCTGGCGGCTGTCTGCCTGATTGCTGTTTGCCCAAGAGGAACTTGCCCATGCATATCATCAACGCCCGCCTGCGCAACCGTGAAGGCCTGCATGATCTGCACCTGGAACATGGCCGGATCGCCAGCATTACCCCACAAACCGTCACGCCGCCCCTGGGGCCGGACGACCTGGATGCCGCTGGCAACCTGGTAGTGCCACCGTTTGTCGAGCCGCATATCCACCTCGACGCCACCCTCACTGCCGGCGAGCCGCGCTGGAACATGAGCGGCACGCTGTTCGAAGGGATCGAGTGCTGGGGCGAGCGCAAGGCCACCATCACCCAGGCCGACACCAAGACCCGTGCCAAGCAGACCATCCAGGCCCTGGCAGCCCATGGTATCCAGCATGTGCGCACCCACGTCGACGTCACCGATCCGGACCTGACGGCGCTCAAGGCCATGCTCGAAGTGCGCCAGGAGAGTGGCCACCTGATCGACCTGCAGATCGTGGCGTTTCCCCAGGAAGGCATCGAGTCCTACCGCAATGGCCGCGAACTGATGGAAGAAGCCATTCGCCTGGGCGCCGATGTGGTGGGCGGCATTCCCCATTTTGAGTACACCCGCGACCAAGGGGTCAGCTCGGTCAAATTCCTCATGGACCTGGCCGAACGTACGGGCTGCCTGGTGGACGTGCATTGCGATGAAACCGACGACCCGCATTCGCGCTTTCTCGAAGTGCTGGCCGAAGAAGCGCGCAGCCGCGACATGGGTAGCCGGGTCACGGCCAGCCACACCACGGCCATGGGCTCCTACGACAATGCCTACTGCGCCAAGCTGTTTCGTCTGCTGGGGCATTCTGGCATCAGCTTTGTGTCCTGCCCCACCGAAAGCATTCACTTGCAGGGCCGCTTCGACAACTTCCCGAAACGCCGGGGCGTGACCCGGGTCAACGAGCTGTTGGAAGCCGGCATGAACGTGTGCTTCGGCCAGGACTCCATCGTCGATCCGTGGTACCCACTGGGCAACGGCAATATCCTGCGAGTGCTCGAAGCCGGGCTGCATATCTGCCATATGCTCGGCTACAGCAACCTGCAAAAAGCCCTGGACCTCGTCACTGACAACAGTGCCCAAGCCATGGCCCTGGGCGACCGCTACGGCCTGGAACCCGGGCGGCCGGCCAACCTGCTGATCCTGTCGGCAAACAGCGACTATGAAGTGATTCGCAGCCAGGGCCTGGCGCTGTATTCGATCCGTAATGGCAACGTGCTGATCAAGCGCCAGCCTGCGCAGGTGGAGTTCATGTAGGTCAGCCCCATTCGCACGCTATCGCCGACACCGCACACCACCTGCACCATTGGTGTGCATGACCCTGGCAAAAACAGCCACTCGCCCTACACTCCTAGTTCCCCTGGATGGACGTTTTCATCAGGCCGAAGTCCGTGCGCAGTCGAGCAAACGCCGTCCTCATTTTCTCGGAGGATGCACCATGAAGACCCTTGCCCCGCAAAGTCCCGTTGAAACGCTTTACCGCGAAGGCCGCAAAACGTTCATTGAGCTGGTACCTGATGGCGGCGCACGCCTGGATGCGTTGTTCCATACCGCACCGGCCCTGGGCGAATTGGCGGTCGGCGTGGTGTATGGCTATCTGCATGATCGCCCGGGCCTCGATCCGCGCCTGCAGGAAGCGGCGATTTTTGCCGCGATCGTCGCCGCCGGCATGGTCGGCCCACCGTTGAGCGTGCACTTCAAGACCAGCCTGGCCCAAGGCTTGGCGCCTGGGGAGTTGACCGAACTGCTGCTGGTCGCCTCGGCCTTTACCGGCTTCCCGCGCGCCGTCGCCACCGCCGATCAACTCAACCTGCTGTTCGCCGGGGCCAACCTGCCCTCGCCACCACCACCGACACCCCGCGCCGTGGCGCTAGCGTTTTGCGACAGTGTGCGCCGCGGCCACCCCTCATTCCCGGTGGACGCCCAGGCTCGCAAGCTGCTGCGCAAACCCCATAAGCTATCGCTGCAAGCCACGGCTGCGGACCGAGTAATGGTAGAGAGCTACATCGGCCAGGAAACGACGCCCCGTGGCACGGTCGTGGTGCGCGTCGACGGCGCCGACGTCGTGCAAGTCAGGGCGTATCTGCCGGCAACCACCTGACCCGAAGGCCAGCAGTATCCGCTGCTGCTGCAGGAAAGTTCGCGATCGCCAAGGGAACCTGGCTCGCTCCACAGGGCCTGATGTGCAAGGATGTCGCGCCGGACATCGTTCGCTGAACGCAAAAACCAAGGACTTTCATGACTGCCATTCCCACCCCTGCGCCCGTGGTTCCCGGGCGCCTGGAACAAATGTCGACCCGTATCGCGTTTTTTATTGCCGGCTTCGGCATTGCCGCCTGGGCGCCTCTGGTGCCCTATGCCAAGGCCCGCGCAAATCTCAACGAAGGCACCCTGGGCCTATTGCTGTTGTGCCTGGGGGTGGGCTCGATCATTGCGATGCCGGTGGCCGGCGCGCTGGCTTCACGCTATGGCTGCCGGCGCGTACTCAGCGCCGGCACGCTCCTGCTCTGCGTGGCCTTGCCGATGCTGGCCACCGTCAGCTCGATACCCTTGCTGATGGCAGGATTGTTTCTGTTTGGTGCGGGCCTGGGCACGGTGGACTCCACCGTCAACCTGCAGGCGGTGATCGTCGAACGGGCCAGTGGCAAAACCATGATGTCGGGCTTCCACGGGTTGTTCAGCCTGGGAGGGATTGTCGGGGCGGCGGGGGTCAGCGCGTTGCTGGGCTTGGGGCTGTCACCGCTGTCGGCCACCCTGGTGGTCATCGTGATTACCCTGGCCGCCCTGCTCAAGGCGGCCCCGCACTTGCTGCCCTACGGCAGCGAAAGCTCCGGCCCCGCCTTCGCCATCCCCCACGGGGTAGTGCTGTTTATCGGCTGCCTGTGTTTTATCGTGTTCCTGGCAGAAGGTGCCGTGCTCGACTGGAGCGCGGTGTTCCTCAGTGACGAACGCGGCCTCGACGAAGCCTATGCGGGCCTGGGTTATGCGGCATTTGCCCTGACCATGACCATCGGACGCCTGACCGGCGATGCCATTGTGCGTCGCCTGGGGGCCAAACGGGTGATCGTGATCGGCGGCTTGCTGGCCACTGCCGGCATGCTCCTGGCTACCCTGCTCCCAGCCTGGGAAACCGCACTGCTGGGCTATGCCCTGGTAGGCGCCGGCTGTTCCAATATCGTCCCGGTGTTGTACACCGCAGTCGGCAAGCAAACCGTCATGCCGGAGCATATTGCAGTGCCCGCCATTACCACCTTGGGGTATGCCGGTATTCTCGCCGGCCCCGCGCTGATCGGCTTTATCGCCCATGGCAGCAGCTTGAGCGTGGCCTTTGTGTTGATCGCCGCGCTCCTGCTGGGGGTGGCGATCAGCGGGAAAATCCTGCGGGTGTAACGCGCTCAAGACCCTACAGGGCCTTGTTGTTTTCCAGCCAGCCATCAAGGTCCTTGTTGCTCAACCAGCCCTTCTGGTAATGGCTGCCGTAAAGGCGTCGCCAGCCAGAATGGATGCGTTCCAGCGAGTTCAAGAGCCTGGGGCGGTCCACCAGGTTTTTTGACATGTACACCAGTTGTTCGCTGTACATTTTTTTCGCTAACCCCGTGACGGGGTCCCGGATAACGGCGCCTTCCTGGTCCGTTTCGTCCGGGTCCTTGCTGATTGAAACAAGCCGCTCGATCTGCACGTAGCCGACGCTCTCGAAAAAGCCCGTGCGATCCCGGGACCTGTCACGCAGTTCATCAAATGCCGCCCTGAACGCCTGCACCAGTTCGACGTTGGTCTTGGCGTGAAAGGGATCCGAACTGAAGGCATTCGGGTCGCTGTTGCCAAACACTCCCTGTACCGCTTTGGACAGGCTTTGCCGCGTAATCAAGCCCTCCTCGTCGAGGATCGCGTCGATCAGTCGCGGGCGCTGGAGCAGGGCCTTGGCCAGCAGAATGGCGTTATTGAGCGCTGGTGTGTCCGTCATTTTTTCACCCGCGATCCGTCGCAACGCCACCAGTTTCAAGCCTTCAGTTTTCATGAAAATTTTCCAGCACGGAAAAATGATCACCCAAGGCCTTCACCAACTGGCTATCCGGCAATTGGGTATAGGGGTTCATATGGGAGGTACGCGCCGAAGGCGTGTTTCTGAGTTCCTGATGATGCAGAGTGACTTCGTCAGGCGTGGCCCACCGCAAGGGGCGCCGGAAACCCGAAGATCGAATCGTGCTGGGCAGAGGCTGATTGTCAACCTGCCACCCACGCGGCGTGCTCTCGATTGAAGCAGCATGAGCTTTCTGTTGTGCGTCATCCGGTATCGCATCATGGCGGCTCGTAACATCAGGCCGCAGGAGAGGTACCCCACCGTCAATTGCCATGTTTCATATCCACCTTTTCTAGATCCATACTCAGACCGGCTATCACCACCGTCACTACAAGGGTGGTTTCCAAAAAGCGCAAAGTATGTGGCCAAGCACCGGCAATGGTTCCGGGGCGGTCGATCATTTTCGATGACTACATGTAAACAACGGAGGGGGCCTGGGCGCGGCTTCAGTCAGGTTTTTGGGGCGGCAATGCCACGGATTTCGAAACACCCAGCATGGCCTTTATTGCATTGATCAACCCCACCGTGGTACCCGCCGTTGTCGACACATCAGAGCCTGGCGTCGCGGTGGCTCGGTGAGCAAGCATGCCTTTGGCGAAGTCATCCGCCGCCGGGGCCTTGAATGTGTACTGTGCGGAAAAACCCTTCGCTCGCTGAACCTCGGCACCTCCCTCGCCAGCCACGCCCTGGTGCTGAGCATCGAAACGTTGGCACTGCGCGCGGGTTTCGCAAGGTGGTGCAAGAAGGGATTGTGGCAAGCCAGGAGTTTGAGTTCCAAACGACGTAGAAGTCATGTCAACACCCTCTCTTTGAGTGAAACCGTCGGCGTCATAAAGGCCGTCAGTTACAAGCTATGTGGCAGACCGCTGAAAACAGTTCCTGTTCATTGAAGTGGCAGGCGATGAGCGGACGCTGGCACTTTCAGCCAGCCCTGCCATCGTTAATGGCCGAACCGGGAAACACGGCGTAATACTCGCGGCCCATCCCGGTTCTATGCTTGCGCTGCAATACCCGCGGCTTAACGGGACAACTTCTTCAAGGCTTGTCTGCTGATCCTGCCGTCATAATCGGGGCTGGCCGTATTGTCCATTTGTTGGCGCAGGTTCGAGCGGTTATTGACCTCCCTGGCCAGTTGGGTGAGTTGGTCCCGGTACGGGTCACCCGTCAGCGGGCGCTGGGCCTTGGCATCGAGATCGGCGAACTTGATGTCTTTGTTCCAGAAATTTCCTTTCAACTGATTGAAGTTATTCAGCATGTCCTTGGCCAGCTGTGCGTCGTCCTTGAACTTCAACGGGTTGTCCGAGCGTATGACGTCATAAATGTTTTGTCGGGTGAGTTGGGCATCCAGCGCCCCCGTACGACCGTCACGGTCTAGCGCCTTGAGCAGGTCCGGACGTTTCAGGATCTCCCTGGCCAGCCGGGTGTCCTGATCCTTGCTCGAGTAGCCGGTCAGGGGCATCTGTGCCTTGTCTTTCAGACCTTGGGGCGTGATGTAGGACGGGTTGCTCGGATCCTTGAACGACTGGAAGTTATCCAGCAGTTGCTGGGCCAACTGATCATGGCTGCGTTTTGAGTAGATAGGATCGGGCTTCTGCGCAACAGGCCTTGGCGGCGGCCCCCCATAGGACGCAGGCGCAGCCCCCCGAGCTGCATCGCCCTGTGCCATCGGCTGCGGTGCTGCGAACACCGGCCCCGACTGACTCTGCGGCCCGCTGAAACTGGGCCCCTTGGAGGCTGCCCCGGCGGCCGGCGCCGCAGCGCCCGAGGTGCTGGCCTTTGCCTCAGCCCCTTGAGGTGTGGCGTCATTCGGTAGTTTGACGACAGGCTGATTGAATGCAGTTACCGACATAATGTTCTCCAGTGCGGCTTGTTGACACAGTTCACCTCACGGTCCCAGGCACCCAGACAATGGGTGCCCGCACACGATGAGCTGAAGGTGTGTGGCAGGCCTACGGAGTTCGGTTCCGCAAAGTGCAGAAAATCACAAAATAAAGGTAGGAAACGCGTCCCTACGACCCTTCGCTTTCGTCAGAAGGATCGTAGGAAGCACGCGTCAGAACCCCACGCTCGCCTGCACAAAGAACGTACGGGGCTCACCCAGGTAGATCCCGGAGTTGTTATCGCTGGACCGGGTGTAGTGCTGCTGGTCGAACACGTTTTTCACCCCCACGCCCAGCTTCAGGTTCGACAGTTGCGCGCCAAAGTCATAGCCACTGCGCACGTTGACCGACACATACCCGGGGATATCACCGTACTGGCCGTCCGCAGTCGGCTGGGTGATATAGGTGCTGGTGGTACCTGGCGCCCGCTGCCCGGACTGGGCATACGCATCCAGGTTATGGGTCCAGCGGTTGACCGCATAACGCAGGCCCAGGGTTGCCACTTGCCGCGAGTACAACGGCAGGTCACGACCCTTGAAGGCCACATCACCTTCGGAGGTCGCCTTGGTGTAGGTAAAGCCGGCATTTGCGCTCAGGCCATCCAGGCGCGGGTCAAGGTTGGCCAGGTCGTAGCGGGCAGAGGCTTCGATACCCGCATGCTTGGTGGCGCCCAGGTTGGTCCAGCCCACGTCATTGCTGACGTACTGCAATTCGTCAGAGAAGTCGATGTAGAACAACGTCACTTCGCCGCCCCACACATTGTCGTTGTAGCGGGTGCCGACCTCGTAGGTCTTGGCTTTTTCCGGTTGCAGGCCATTGGCCGTCTGGTCGCCATTACCGCCCTGGCCCAGCTGGAAATACTGCAGGCTGCCGAAGGACGTTTCGTAGTTGGCGAACAGTTTCCAGGCGTCGGAGACGTGGTACATCACGCTCAGTGCCGGCAGCGGTTCGTTGTTCTTGATCTCGCGGCGCTTCTCCTGGACGGGAGTGCCATTGAGTGCCAGCACCGGGCGGTCATGCCATTGGGTGCGGATGCTTTCAAAGCGGATACCGGGGGTAATCGTCCATTTGCCCACATCGATCTTGTCATCGATATAGAACGCGTTGGCTTCGGTGCCACCGGTGCGGTCCTGGTACACATGGCCATCACTCTGCGGCCCCGGCGTAGGGACGTTATTGGTCAGGTTCAGGCGTGTGGCCTGTTCGTGCATGCCTTCTTTCAAGTAGCGGTAGCCCACGCTGACTTCCTGGCTGGTGGGCCCCAGGTCAAAGACATGGGACACCTGTGGCTCGATACCGAAGGTGTAGTAGGTACGCGGATAGGAACCGATAGTAGCCAGGTCACGGTTGGCGATGTTGCTGCCACGGAAGCTGTCGGAATAGTAAGTCAGCACTTGCGCCTGGGTACGGTCGTCGATCTGGCGGATGTACTTGAACGAAACATCCTTGCGCCGGCCGCTGAAGTTGTCCCAGTCGCGCACCGACTGGTAAGGGTTGGCGTCGAACTGCTTCTGGGTCAGGCCGCCGGGCATGTCGGCAGTGGCGTCGTAGTAATGGAAGTTGAGGGTGAAATCGTCCTGATCGGTCGGCGCCCAGTGGGTCTTGAGGATCACATCGTCGATGTCGTTCCCATTGTTGCTATCGCGATAACCGTTGCCATTGACCCCGGAATACAGGAGCGCCATGCCAATGCCATTGTCTGCGGTGCCACCGATGAAGGCGTTGTCGACATGTTTCCAGCCACCGTGGGAAGAGGTTTGCAGGGTGGTGCCGACCTCACCGGAAAAGGTCTCGGGGATCGCCCGGGTCACGAAGTTGATCACGCCGCCGACGTTCTGCGGTCCATAACGCACGGAGCCGGCGCCGCGTACCACGTCGATGCTCTCCAGGTTGCCGGCGGAAATCGGTGCCATCGACAACTGGGGCTGGCCATAGGGCGCGAACGCCGCAGGAATACCGTCGATCAGGACCGTGGAGCGTGGCGACAGGCGCGACGTCAGGCCACGTACACCGACGTTGAGGGAAATATCGCTACCGCCGGTGCCGTTGGACTCCTGCACCTGCACCCCGGGAACCCGGCGCAACACGTCGCCGACATTCATCGCGCCCTGCTCCACCATGGCTTCACGCCGGATCACCGTACGCGCGCCGGGATGGTTCTGCACCACTTCGGCATTGGCATCGCCCAGCCAATCGCCCACGACCTTGATCGAGGTCGCGCCAAGCTCCAGGGGCGAGCCCGCTTCACCAGTGCCCGTGGAGGCCGGATGCAATGTCACCGAGCCCGAATCGATCTGGTACTCCAGGCCGCTGCCTTGCAGCAACTGGCGCAAGGCCTGTTCCGGCGACAGGCTGCCATCGACGGCCGGGGCTTGTTTGCCTGCCACCATCTGCGGGCTGAAAAACACTTGCAGCGACGTTTGCTGGCCCAATTGGCTCAGCGCCGCGCCCAAAGGCTGGGCCTTGATATGGATGGCATCGTCGGCATAGGCCGCAGGCAGTGCGGCATTGATCGCCAATGCCAGGGCCAGGGGCGCCCAGCGCCAGGTTTTATTGTTGTTCGCAGCGAGTTTTTTCACGTCGTAATCCCAGGAAAGCGCGGCTGTTAATGCAAACCAGTTGCAGTTGGACAAGAAGACGAAGAACTCGGAAAAAACCTGAATCTAACGTGAAATTATTTCCTGGCTGCCGTCCGGCAGCGTGCGCAGAGCCACCGGCAGGATGTGCGGCAAGGCCTTGAGCAAGGCATCGGTGTCGTTGGATTTGAACACGCTGGTCAGGCGCAACTCGCTGGCCGCGGTGCTGACCCGCAAGGGTTTTTCGCGGTAGCGCGAGACTTCCCGCGCCACCTCGGCCAGGCTGGCGTCGTTGAACACCAGCTTGCCGGTCTGCCAGGCCAGCAGTGCCTGGGCGTTGACCGGGCGGGCCGCCGCGACCGCGCCCTGGTTGTCGATGGATGTCCCCAGGCCCGCCGTCAGTGTGACCACCGGCTGAGCGGCATGCCCTTGCACCTTGACCGTTCCCGCCTCGACCACCACGCGGGTCTGGTCATCGTCGCGGCGTACATCAAACCGCGTGCCGGTAACCGTCACCTGCCCGGCCCCAGCCCGCACCACAAAAGGCCGGCTGGTGTCGTGCTCGACGCTGAACAGCGCCTGGCCTTGCTTGAGCTCTATCCCACGCCGGCCCTTTTCGTAGTGCACCGCCACCACGCTGCGGCTATTGAGGTCCATCAGCGAGCCGTCGGGCAACGCCACTTGGCGACGCTCACCCAACACCGTGCTGAACTGCGCGTCGTACACCGCCGGATGATCCAGGCCGCTGAACAGCCCAAGACCCACGGCCACCGCCAGCACACTAGCCGCCATGGCATAGCGCACTGCTCCACGCCGCTTGCGCGGCACAGGCGTATCGACCAGGGCCTGCAAACGGCGCTTGGGCAGCAGGTCGGCGGCGCTCCACAGCCCTTGCAGCACCTCGAATTCGTACTGGTGGGCGGGATGCTCCCCACACCATGTGTCGAAAAGACACTGGTCCGCATCGCTCAGGGGCTGATCCTGCAAACGCACGAACCACAGCGCCGCCTCGTCACGCACCGCTGCGCTGCCACAGGCACACTCACGGGTATCCATCATGGAAGATCCTGTTTCAAAGCGGGCATAGGTCATGGGGCCAGCGCGTCCAGGCGCTCGCGCAGATGCCGCAGGGTGCGGATCATATACTTTTCCACCATGTTTTTAGACAACCCCAGGCGCTCGGCGATTTCCTGTTGGGTCAGGCCCTCGACCTTTTGCCAAATGAAAATCTTGCGGCAATTGAGGGGCAATTCGGCCAGGGCCCGCTCGATGGAGTCCGCCAACTGCACTGCATGCATGAAATGCTCCGGGTCGCCACTTGGCGGCGCACTCTGGTCAAGACCTTGCAGCTCCATTGCTTCACGCCGGTCGGCACGGCGATAGGCATCCACCGCAATATTGCGCGCCGTCTGGTGCAAATAGGCACGCGGCTGCTCGACCAGCGCCGCCTTGGACTCCAATACCCGCACGAATGTATCGTGGGCCAGGTCCTCGGCCTGCTGGCGATTGCGCAAGCGACGCGTCCAGGTCCCGACCAACTCCTCGTAGTACGCGAAAAAGCCTGGTCTGCGGGGCGGCTGAGGAGTCATCGAGGATGCACTGGGTAGGCGGGGCGTGAATAGTAATGCTTCCTATTAAGCAGAGCAATTGCTGACGGTCGCCCTCCCTGATAATGGCTTCTGACAATAACCATGCCACTGTGCCACTATCCAGTTTTCCTCGGGTGCAAGCCTCCATGACCACCAAGAAAACAAATAAACCAAAGACAACCAAGTCGAATAAACAATTCGTCCAGATGTCCGGCGAATTCGGCGTAACCTCAGAGCTGTACCGTCATCATATTCAAGCGTCGATTACCTATGGAAACGCCAAGAGTGCTGATGTCGTTGTTTTTTCGCCCACCGGTAACAGGGCAGCACGGGTTGAAGTCAAGTCCGCCTCAATCGAGACCTGGATTGTTGGCAAGCAAGCACTGCAAGCGGCATCTCATATTGTGTGGGTGTTCGTCTATCTTCCTGAACCTGCCGCCACCATCAGTCCTGCGCAAACCTCAGAAAACGCTGCAGCAGCCCCCAGGTATTACATCCTCAGCTCAAGTAACGTGAAGAGTATCTACGAAAAAAAAATGGCTCAAGCAATCACGGCACGCGCCACTAAAGCGCAAGTCCTCTCCTCGGTCGAAGCCAAAAAAATTCAGGATGCGCAAGGAGAAAGCCTCGACTCGGCCCCCGCCACCGGAAAAGTCACTTCAACCAAGGCCCCCATGATTATCTTTGAAGTGGCAGATGTTGATCCTGGATTTAATAAGTGGCACAGGGTGAACGAAGCACTCAAAGGCTGACCTGAGACACCGACGGTTCTCACACCAACCGCTTGATCTGCTTATGCCGCCACACCAACCGGTAATACGCCGTCTGCAACCCCAACATCACCAGATAAGTCACCGGGAACGCCATCCACACCCCTTCCAGGCCAAAGTGTGCATTGAGCAGGTACGCCACCGGCAGTTCCACACCCAGCACGCAGAAGATCGAGATCGCCACCGGCATCAGCACCACGCCGCTGGCGCGCATGATGCCGCCAATCACCGCCTGGAAGCCGAACACCAGAATGCTCCAGAGCATGATGTGCAGCAGGTGTTCGGCCTGGACCCGCGCCTGGTCATCGGTGATGAACAGGCCCAGTAGCCAGTGGGACAACACATAGCCCAGCACGATCAGGCCCCCGGTCAGGCACAGGTTGATGGCAAGGCCGGTGCGCAGGATCGGCCCGATGCGTTCCAGGCGCCCGGCGCCAATGGCCTGGGCGCCGAGGATCGAGGCGGTGATGGCAATCGACAGCGCCGGGAATTGCACATAGTTGACGATCTGCGTCACCGCGCCATACGCCGCCGTGGCCTGGGAGCCGTGGCCGTTGACCAGCGCCAGGATCACCAGCTCCGACAACGACAGCACCACCATCTGCAAGCCGGTGGGCAGGCCAATGCGCAGGACTTTGCCGAGGATCGCCCGGTCCAGGCGCAAGGCCGCCAGCAATGCGCGATCCGGCGCCATCACATGGTTTTTATGGCGCAGGCGCAGCACCAGAAACAGCATGGCCACGACGTTGGCCACGAGGCCAGCATAGGCCGCGCTCTGGATGCCCATGGGCGCCAGCCCCAGCCAGCCGCGGATCAGGGCCGGGGTCAGCAACAGGCCAACCACCGTCGAGACCATCAGCGCCAGCAGCGGCGACACCGTATCGCTCACGCCCCGCAGCAGTTGGGTGTAGAGGATGAACACCAGCAGCAGCGGCATGATCAGCATCATCACCTGGGCATAGCCGACGGCGTCGTCCAGCACATCCAGCGGCGTGCCCAATGCCTGCATGGCCGGGCGCGCGAACAGGCTGCCGAGCACGGCGGCGAGAATCCCGATCAACGCGCCCAAAGTCAGGGTCGCGCCAGTGATGACTTTGACCAGCGCCGTTTCCCCCGCGCCCCAGGCCTGGCCGATCAGCACCGAAGCGCCCGCCCCCAGGCCGATCACCAGGGCGATAAAAAAGAACACGATGGGAAACATCCCCGACACGGCCGCCAGCGCCTGGGTGCCAAGCATCTGCCCGACATAGATGCCGTTGAGGGTGCCGGAAAAACTCTGGAGGAAGTTGGACAGCACCATCGGCGCAAGAAAGAACAGGTAGACCTGCCACAGCGGGCGTTGCAAAGGGTTCTGCATGAAAAGCGGGGCCTCGGAATGACACAGCGACCGAGGGGTTATAGCGTATTGGATCCGATCCTGCTGTGTTTTAAACCGCTACCCACCTATCCCAGCATTTCCCGAAGCCGATACCACAACATGCCCAGCGCCAGTAACGGCGAGCGTAAAGCCTTGCCGCCGGGAAAGGTCATGTGCGGCACCCGGCTAAAGGTGTCCAGGCCCTGGCTGACACCCGCGTGGATCCCCTCGGCCAGCAACCGCGCGCACCAGTGCGTGACATTGAGCCCATGCCCCGAATAACCCTGGGCGTAAAACACGTTGGGGTACTGCCGCAACCGTCCAACCTGGGGGAAACGATTGGCGGTAATCCCGATTTTACCGCCCCATTGGAAGTCGATGGCGGTGTTGGCCAGTTGCGGGAATACCTTGAGCATCTTCGGCCGCATATACGCAGCGATATCCACCGGATCACGCCCCGAATAATGACAGGCGCCGCCGAACAACAGCCGACGGTCCGCCGAAAGCCGGTAGTAGTCCAGGCCGACTTTCTGGTCGCACAGCGCCAGGTTCTGCGGGATCAACTCGTCTGCGAGCGCAGCCGGCAACGGTTCGGTGGCGATGATATAGCTGCCGGCCGGCAGCACCTTGCCACTCAGGCGTGGCTCCAGTTCGTCGAGGTGTGCATTGCACGCCAACACCAGGCTGCCGGCCCGTACGGTGCCACCGGCGCAGCGCACCTGCACGGTGTCGCCATGGCTCAGTTGCAGCACCGCGCTGTGCTCGAAAATCCGCACGCCCAGCGCCTCGGCCACGCGGGCTTCGCCCAACACCAGGTTCAGCGGATGCAAGTGGCCCGAGCCCATGTCCACCAAACCGCCGGCGTACAGGGTTGAGCCGACCACCTGCGCCATGTCCTGCGCCGCCACCAGCCGGGTTTGCGCCATGTAACCCAGGGTGGCCAGGCTGTCCAGCTCGCCCTGGAACGCGGCGAATTGCGCCGGCGTGTTGGCCAACTCGCAAAAGCCCCAGCGCAGGTCGCAGTCGATCCCGTGCTCACGGATGCGCTCACCCACCAAGGCCACCGAATCGATCCCGGCCCGTTGCAGGTAACGCACGCCCTCCTCGCCCACGTACCGGGTAAAACCCGAAACGTCATGGCCAATACCCCGGATCAACTGCCCGCCATTGCGCCCGCTGGCACCCCAGCCAATGCGCCGGGCTTCCAGAAGGATCACCGACAGGCCGCGCTGGGCCAGCTCGATGGCGGTGTTGACGCCGGTAAAGCCGCCGCCGATCACACACACATCGGCACTCAGGTCCGCAGCCAGTGCCGCGCGCTGGGGCATGGCATTGGCGGACGCCAGGTAATAGGAACGGGCATGGTGTTGGGACTGGTTCATCGGTTGGACTTCACTTTGCTCCAGGCCCGGGTCATCACACGCATGATGGCGGGGCTGGGGGTGGTGGAAATGTACAGTTTGTCGAGCACGTCCTGGGGCGGGTACACCTCGGGATTGTTCACCAACTCCGGCGCCATGAAGGCCTTCGCCGCCAGGTTGGGGTTGGCGTAGCCGACGTAGGTACTGACCTTGGCAATCACCTCGGGGTCCAGCAGGTCGTTGATAAACGCGTGGGCCTGTTGCGGGTTGGTGGCGTCTGCGGGAATCGCCAGCAAATCGAACCACAGGTTGCTGCCCTCCTTGGGAATCGCATAGGCGATGTTCACGCCGTTCTTGGCTTCCCTGGCGCGGTTGGCCGCCTGGAATACATCGCCGGAGTAACCGAAGGCCACACAGATATCACCGTTGGCCAGGTCCGAGATGTACTTGGAAGAATGGAAATAGGTGATGTATGGGCGCAGCGTCAGCAACTTGGCTTCGGCCTTTTCATAATCGCCGACCTTCTCGCTGCGCGGGTCCATGCCCATATAGTTGAGGATCGCCGGGAATGCTTCATCCGCCGAGTCCAGGAATGCCACGCCGCATTGCTGCAGCTTCTTCAGGTTCTCGGGCTCGAACATCACCGCCCACGAATCAATGTGGTCGATGCCCAGCACTTGCTTGACCTTGTCGACGTTATAGCCAATGCCATTGGTGCCCCACAGGTACGGCACCGCATGGGCATTGCCGGGGTCGTTCTGCTCCAGCAGCTTGAGCAGCTTGGGGTCCAGGTTCGGGTAGTTGGGCAATTGCGCGCGGTCCAATTCAAGGAACGCGCCGGCCTTTACCTGGCGCCCCAGAAAGTGATTGGACGGCACCACCACGTCATACCCGGTACGCCCCGCCAGCAGCTTGCCCTCCAGGGTTTCGTTGGAGTCGAACACGTCGTAGACCACCTTGATCCCCGTCTTGGCCTGGAAGTCGGCCAGGGTGGTCTCGCCGATGTAATCGGTCCAGTTGTAGACACTGACCGTCGGCGCGGCGTGGCTGGCGCTGCTGAACACCGCAGCCAGGGCCAGTGGGAGAAGCTGTTTGACGAGACGCATATCGACACCTTTTTATAGTTGATGATGGAGTCAGACACTCAGCAGCAGGAACTCACGCTCCCAGGAGCTGATCACCCGCTTGAAGTTTTCATGTTCGGCACGTTTCACCGCGACATAGCCCCGCACGAACTTGTCCCCCAGGTACTGCTTGACCGTATCGCAGGCCTCCATGCGCGCCAGGGCATCTTCGATGGTGATCGGCAGGCGCAGGTTGCGGCGCTCATAGGCACGGCCTTCGACCGGGGCGCTCGGTTCGATCTTTTCGATCATCCCCAGGTAGCCGCACAGCAGGCTGGCGGCGATGGCCAGGTAGGGGTTGGCATCGGCCCCCGGCAGACGGTTTTCGACGCGCATCGCGTCGGCGCTGGAGGTCGGCACACGCAGGCCGACGGTGCGGTTTTCTTCGCCCCACTCCACGTTGACCGGGGCCGAGGTGTCGGGCAGGAAGCGGCGGAACGAGTTGACGTTGGGCGCGAACATCGGCAGCAGCATCGGGATGTATTTCTGCAGGCCGCCAATATGATGCAAGAACAGCGGGCTCTTCTGCCCGTCGGCATCGACAAACACCGGCTTGCCCGTGGCGATCTCCACCACGCTCTGGTGCAGGTGCATGGCGCTGCCCGGCTCGTCGGCCACCGGTTTGGCCATGAAGGTCGCGGCCACATTGTGCTTGAGCGCCGCTTCGCGCAGGGTGCGCTTGAACACCGTGATCTGGTCGGCCAGGTCGAGGGCGTCGCCGTGGCGGAAGTTGATTTCCATCTGCGCCGGGCCGTCTTCGTGGATCAGCGTGTCGAGGTCCAGGCCCTGGGCTTCGCACCAGTCATAGACATCTTCAAACAGCGGGTCGAACTCGTTGGCCGCGTCGATGGAGAACGACTGGCGCCCGGTTTCGGCACGCCCGGAACGGCCCACCGGGGTTTTCAACGGCAGGTCCGGGTCTTCGCAGCGCTGGGTCAGGTAAAACTCCATTTCCGGCGCGACAATCGGCTGCCAGCCCTGGTCGGTATACAGTTGCAGGACTTTTTTCAGCACATTGCGCGGCGACAACTCGATGGGGTTGCCCTGCTTGTCGAAGGTGTCGTGGATCACGATGGCGGTGGGTTCGATGGCCCACGGCACCACGTAGGTGGCGTTGGCCACCGGGCGGCAGATCATGTCGATATCGGCCGGGTCCAGCAGGTCGTAGTAGATGTCGTCGTCGACAAAATCCCCAGTTACCGTTTGCAGCAACACACTTTCCGGCAGGCGCATGCCGCGCTCATGCAGGAACTTGTTGGTGGGCGCAATCTTGCCGCGGGCAATGCCCGTCAGGTCGCTGATCACGCATTCGACTTCGGTAATCTTGTGTTCTTTCAGCCAGGTGGACAGCTGATCGAAAGGGGCATTCATAAAGACCTCGGCACGGGTTGGGTGCTGCGCCGGCTTGTACTTGCGGCGCATTGAGGCCTATCTTGGGCCAGCCTTACCCAGGCATCTATCCACTTTGCACGACCCACAACGCACCAATAGAGTGCGCACGGATCACCCATGACACAGGCAACCGCTTTGCGCGTACAGGCCTTCACCACCGGTGATGTGGCCGCCCAATGCAGTGCGACACCCGGTTGGGTGCAGCAGTACCAGCAGATGTCCCCGGGGCATTTTGCCGGGCAGATCCGCTACCTCGACCTGCAGGGGGTGCAGGTGTACGAAGAGTGCATGAACACCCGCGTCGAGCAGCACTTCAACGCGCCGCCAGGCGCCCTGGCCTTCTGTTTCGACGGCAGCGACAACGCGCTGTACCTGCTCAATGGCGAAAGCCGCAACACCTGGATCACCCCGGAAAACTACCGGGAAGTGGCGGTGGTATTCGGCCCCCAGTTCGTGCAACGCCATGGCCTGGATGTGGCCAGGCTCGAAGGCCTGTTCATGGCGCCGTTGACCTGCCAACAGAACGCGTTGTTCAGCCGCTGGCTCAGTGGCACCCTGACGCGCTTGTCCTGCGAGATCGACCCGATCAGCCGCGACGCCCTCACCCGGCAACTGCTCGACGATTGCCTGTTTATCCTCGACAACGCCTGTGTGTGCCTGGACCGCCACTCATTGCAGCGCCGCAGCGAAGAACGCCGGTTGATGGCGCGCATTGGCGCGTGGGCGGCGGATGCGCCGGATGAAACCGTCAACCTGCTGCAACTGGCGCAGATCGCCGGCGTGCCGCTGCGCCAGTTGCAGCAGGGCTTCAAGACCTACACCGGGATGAGCCCGGCGCAGTGGTTGCGCCTGCGCCGGTTGAACGGCGCGCGGCGCGAGTTGTTGAGCTCAGCGGGTTCCACCGTGGCGCAGGTCGCGATGAACTGGTCGTTCTGGCACCTGGGGCGGTTTTCCAATAGCTACCGCGCGTTGTTCAAGGAGCTGCCCAGCGAAACCCTCAAACGTCATGGTTGATACACGCTCAACCCTGTAGGAGCGGGCTTGCTCGCGAAAGCGGTGTGTCAGGCAATGAATGTCTGACTGACCCACCGTATTCGTGGGCAAGCCCGCTCCCACATTTGATTGCTATCAGGCTGGAGATTTGAGGAAGAGGCTCAGCAACTGATTCACCTGCTCCGCCGCCTCCAACTGCACCATATGCCCCTGCCCCGGCAAGATCTCAACCTGGGCCTGCAACCCCTGGGCATGCCGCACCGGAATGATCGCATCGTCACTGCCCCAGATCACCAGGCTTGGTTGCTGCCCCACCACTGCACGCAGGTCAAGCATCTGCCGACTGCCATCAAACAGCTTGGCATTGAGTTGCCGCAACGCCTGGTCCACACCCTCCAGGCGCTTGAACTTGAGCATGTCCTCCAGCATCTGCCGCGTGACCAACGCCGGGTCGCTGAACAGTTGCACCAGTTGCGGCTTGAGCGCGTTGCGGTTGTTGGCTTCGGTGAAGCCTTGCAAGTAGTCACCGTTGATGTCCGCACCCAGGCCGGCGCTGGCGATCAATACTAGCGAGGCAACCCGCTGCGGTGCCTGGCGCGCCACCGTCAACGAAACCAATCCGCCCATGGAATGCCCAGCGAGGTGCACGCGTTCAAGCTTGAGGTGATCGAGCAACGCCAGTACCGCCAGGCTCAGCTCCTCGGCATCGCCACTGTGCAAGTGCTTGCCCGACTCGCCATGCCCCGGCAGGTCCAGGGCGATCACCCGGCGCTCGGCAGCCAGGGCCGGATGGTTGAACAGCCAGTTGTTCAAGTCGCCACCAAACCCGTGGATCAGCACCAGCGGTATGCCGCCCTCGCCAAGGTCGAGATAACGCAGCAGGCGCCCGCCCAACTCGACTTTCTGCGCACTCGGCCCCGACGCCTGCGCCTCGGCGCTGCTGGAGACAAAGCCGGCATTGAAGCGGTCGATCACCGCATCAATCTCTGCGTCGGTGGCTTCGCCCTCCACCACAATCGCTAGCAATGCGCCGACCGGCAACGTCTCGTCGCTCAGGGCCAAAACCCGGCGCAACACTCCACTGAACGGCGCCTCGACACTGCTGGAGATCTTGTCGGTCTCCACGTCGAGCACTTCCTCGCCCTTCTCTACCCGGTCGCCCGGCTGCTTGAGCCAGACATCGACCCGGCCTTCGGTCATCGACAGCCCCCACTTGGGCATGGTCAAGGTATGGATCATGCCGCAGTCCTCTTGTCAGCGATCTTGCGCACCGCGGCCTCGATCTTCGCCGCGTCGGGGATGTACAGGTCTTCCAGGGCATCGGAAAACGGCACCGGCGTGTGCGGCGCGGTGACCATCTCGATTGGCGCGCGCAGGAAGGAAAATCCGCGCTGGGCCACCAGGGCGCTGATATCCGTGGCGATGGAGCAGCGCGGGTTGGACTCGTCGATCACCACCAGGCGCCCGGTTTTCTCCACGCTTTCGAGGATGCTGTCTTCATCCAGCGGGCTGGTGGTGCGCAGGTCCAGCACTTCGCAGTCGATACCCTGACGCGCCAGGTTGGCCGCAGCCTCCAGGGCGATATGCACCATGCGCCCGTAGGTCACCAGGGTCACATCGTTGCCTTCGCGCACAAAGTTGGCCTCGCCGAAGGGCACGGTGTACAGCTCCTCCGGCACTTCGCCTTGCAGGCTGTAGAGCATCTTGTGTTCAAGGAAAATCACCGGGTCGTTGTCGCGGATCGCCTGGATCAGCATGCCCTTGGCGTCATAGGGCGTGGCCGGGCACACCACCTTCAAGCCCGGGATGTGCGTCCACATCGAGGTGAGCATCTGCGAATGCTGAGCCGCAGCGCGCAGGCCGGCGCCGTACATGGCGCGTACCACCAACGGCGTGGTGGTCTTGCCGCCGAACATGTAGCGAAACTTGGCGGCCTGGTTGAGCAACTGGTCGAGGCAGCAGCCGATAAAGTCGACGAACATCAACTCGCACACCGGGCGCATGCCCCGGGTGGCGGCGCCGACGGCCATGCCCACGTAACCGACTTCGGACAGCGGCGCATCCAGCACGCGGTCAGGGAACTGCGGGTACAGGCCCTTGGTCACCCCCAGTACGCCGCCCCAGGCATCCTGCTCGCCAGGGGCGCCGGTGCCGCCGGACACGTCCTGGCCGATGATAAAGACACTCTGGTCGCGGCGCATTTCCTGGGCCAGGGCTTCGTTGATTGCCTGCTGATAACTGATTTTACGAGCCATGAAATTCTCTCCGGGTCTTGTTGTTATGAGCGGTAGGCGACGTAGACATCGCTGAGCAGGTCGGCGGCCTGGGGCTTGGGATCGGACTTGGCCAGGCGCACGGCGTCGTCGATCAACTGCGCGACTTCGGCGTCGATGCGCTCGAACTGCGCCGCCTGCAACCAGCCTTCGGCGCTGCAGCGCTGGCGGAACAGCGCCAGGCAATCCTGGGTTTCGCGCAGGTTTTTCACCTCGTCACGGCCGCGATAGGTTTGCGCATCGCCTTCAAAGTGGCCGTAGAAGCGGTGCAACTTGACCTCGACCAGGGTCGGCCCCTCGCCCTGGCGCGCCCGCGCCACCGCCACGCCCAGCGCCGCGTGGACGGCAAAAAAATCATTGCCATCGACAATCACCCCCGGCATGCCAAAACCTACGGCGCGCTCGGCAATGTCCTTGCACGCCACCGACCAGCCGGAACCGGTAGCTTCGGCATAGCCGTTGTTCTCGGCGACGAACAGGCATGGCAGCTTCATGATCGCGGCCAGGTTCATCGCCTCGAACACCGCGCCCTCGTTGGAACCGCCGTCGCCAAAAAATGCCACGGCCACGCCCTGGCTGCCCTTGAGCTTGGACGCCAGGGCCGCGCCCGCCGCCAGCGGTGCACCGGCGCCGACAATGCCGTTGGCGCCGAGCATGCCCTTCTCCTGGTCGGCAATGTGCATGGAGCCGCCCTTGCCGCCGCAGACCCCGGTTTTCTTGCCGTAGATCTCGGCCATCATGCCGAACACATCCACGCCCTTGGCGATGCAATGGCCGTGGCCACGGTGGTTGGAGGCGATGCAATCTTCATCGTTGAGATGGGCCATGACTCCGGTGGCGCAGGCTTCCTGGCCGGCATACAGGTGCACGAAACCGGGGATCTCGCCGGTGGCGAATTCCACGTGCAGGCGCTCTTCGAAATCACGGATGGTGCGCATCACGGTGTAGGCATGCAGCAGTTGATCGGTGGACAGGTGAGTGGACATCTTGTTGTTCTCCAGGTTGTCTCGACACACAAAAGGCTGGCTGCGGCCAGCTGCAACCTGTTCAGCACAGCCTGTGCCAAGGCGCGGAAAAACCTGGCAAAGCCTTGATCCAGAGCAGTGCCGTGCGGTTGTGCCGGTGCGGGATGCCACCGCACAATGAGACGGCGCATTGCAGCGTGCAGGCTGCGTCTCAGGCAGGATGAGACGTTGCGTCTCAAGGCGGGCAGTTGGTCAGGCCGCCCTTGTCCCCCTGCGCCCGCGGGCGCTTAATGGCGGGCATAACAACAAAGATCGAGAACCGGAGGCCTTATGCTCGCCGCGAACTCCAGAGAGCACGTCGACTGCGTCAGTCGCGTGGTCCGCAATGCCGACCGCCTGCCCCAGGCACCGGTGCCGTCGCTGATTTTCGATTCATGGCGCCGCTCCATGGAACAACACCACCTGGACCCCGGTTCCCTACAGGGCCCGCGGATCCTCAGCGAGCCGCTGCTCAAGGAATGCCGCGAGCGCGCCGAACTGTTCATGCGCATTGCCAGCGAGCAAGTCAGCCAACTGCACCACCGCGTGCGCCACGCCGACTACTGCGTGATGCTCACCGACGCCCAGGGCCAGACCATCGACCACCGCGTAGACGCGGCCATCCGCAGCGACTGCCGCAAGGCCGGCCTGTACCTGGGCACCTGCTGGTCGGAGGCCGAAGAAGGCACCTGCGGCGTAGCCACGGTGCTGACCAGCAAGGCGGCGGTGACGGTGCACAAACGCGACCACTTCCGCGCCGCCTTTATCAACCTGACCTGCTCCGCCGCGCCGATCTTCGACCCCCAGGGCAACCTGCTGGGGGTAATGGATGCCTCGGCGCTGCAATCCCCGGATGACCGTCGCAGCCAGCACCTGGTGCGGCAGATGGTGGCGCAGAGCGCCCAGGCCATCGAAAACGCCTTCTTCATGCACAGTGCCGCCAAGCACTGGGTGCTTCAGGCCCACAGCACACCGGGTTATGTCGACAGCCAACCCGACCTGCTGCTGGCCTGGGACCACGACGGGCGCCTGCAAGCCTTGAACAGCAAGGCCCGCCAGGCCTTGCGCCGGCGTTTTGGCCAGGTGCCGGTGCATATCGGCGAGGTATTCGACCTCGATGCCCTGCGCGCAGTGACCGATCAGTCGGTCCAGCAACTGCAGTGGCTGGGAGAACCTGGGGTGCTGCAAGTGCGCGTCAACACCCCGCGACGCCAACCGGCGCGGGCGCTGCCGAGCTCCCAGGTCGACCCACGCGTGGAAGAACACCTGCGCCTGGCCGTGCGGGTCAAGGATCGCAACCTGCCGGTGCTGGTGCAGGGTGAGACCGGGGCCGGCAAGGAAGTCTTCGCCCGCCAACTGCACGCCCGCAGCGCACGCCGCGACGGGCCATTCGTGGCGGTGAACTGTGCGGCGATCCCGGAGAACCTGATCGAAAGCGAGTTGTTCGGCTATGTCGCCGGCGCGTTTACCGGGGCGTCCAGCAAGGGCATGACCGGGCTGTTGCAGCAGGCCCACGGCGGCACGCTGTTTCTCGATGAAATCGGCGATATGCCCCTGGCCCTGCAAACACGCTTGCTGCGGGTGATGGCCGAAGGTGAAGTGGCCCCGCTGGGCGCGGCAAAAACCCGCGCGGTGGATATCCAGGTGATCTGCGCCAGCCACCGCGACCTGGCGACCCTGGTCAGTGACGGGCGTTTCCGTGAAGACCTGTACTTTCGCCTGGGCTGCGCCCGCGTCACCCTGCCGCCCCTGCGCGAGCGCACCGACAAACTGACGTTGATCAACCGGCTGCTGGAACAGGAGGCTCGCAGCAGCGGGGTCACGGTCGGCATCGGCCAGGCTGCGTTGGAGTTGCTGCTGGGCTATGCCTGGCCGGGCAATGTGCGGCAACTGCGCCATGTGCTGGCGTATGCCTGTGCGGTGTGTGAAGGCGGCACGATCCAACTGGCGGACTTGCCGGTGGAGGTGCGTGGTGAGCGGCTGGAGCTCGAGCTTGAGCAAAGTATGAGCCCGGAGCGGCAAGTGGTGCTGGATGCCCTGGTACGCCATCGCTGGAAGCCATTGCCGGCGGCGCAGGCGCTGGGGATTTCCCGCGCGACCCTGTATCGCCGGGTCAAGCAGCTGGGCATTGATATGCCCGGTAAACACCCCTGACACAATGCAATCCAAATGTGGCTTGCCAGCGATAGCGGCGGGTCAACCAGCATCAATCCCAGCAATGCCGCCGCCATCGCAGCCTCGCTGGGGCTCGACAGCTCCTACATTGATCCTCAGGGGTTGGAAGATTGCATTTCACTGCCACCGCAGGATGCATACGGTACTCAATGTACTGAAGATCCAATGTAGGAGCTGGCTTGCCAGCGATAGCGGTGGGTCAGCCAACTTCCATCCCAGCAATGCCGCCGCCATCGCAGCCTCGCCAAGGCTCGACAGCTCCTACATTGATCCTCAGGGATTGGAAGATTGCATTTCAGCTGTCACTGCAGGATGCAGACGGTACTCAATGTACGACGATCCAATGTAGGAGCTGGCTTGCCAGCGATAGCGGTGGGTCAGCCAGCATCAACTCCAGCAATGCCGCCGCCATCGCAGCCTCGCCAAGACTCGACAGCTCCTACATTGATCCTCAGGGTTTGGAAGATTGCATTTCACTGCCACCGCAGGATGCACACGGTACTCAATGTACTGAAGATCCAATGTAGGAGCTGGCTTGCCAGCGATAGCGGCGGGTCAGCTAACTTCCATCCCAGCAATACCGCCGCCATCGCAGCCTCGCCAAGGCTCGACAGCTCCTACATTGATCCTCAGGGTTTGGAAGATTGCATTTCACTGCCACCGCAGGATGCATACGGTACTCAATGTACTGAAGATCCAATGTAGGAGCTGGCTTGCCAGCGATAGCGTCGAGTCAGCCAACATCAATCCCAGCAATGCCGCCGCCATCGCAGCCTCGCCGGGGCTCGACAGCTCCTACATTGATCCTCAGGGATTGGAGGATTGCATTTCACTGCCAGAGCAGGATGCACACGGTACTCAATGTACGACGATCCAATGTAGGAGCTGGCTTGCCAGCGATAGCGGTGGGTCAGCCAACATCAATCCCAGCAATGCCGCCGCCATCGCAGCCTCGCCAAGGCTCGACAGCTCCTACATTGATCCCCAGGGGTTGGAAGATTGCATTTCACTGCCACCGCAGGATGCATACGGCACTCAATGTACTGAAGATCCAATGTAGGAGCTGGCTTGCCAGCGATAGCGTCGAGTCAGCCAACATCAATCCCAGCAATGCCACCGCCATCGCAGCCTCGCCAAGGCTCGACAGCTCCTACATTGATCCTCAGGGGTTGGAAGATTGCATTTCAGTGCCACCGCAGGATGCATACGGCACTCAATGTACTGAAGATCCAATGTAGGAGCTGGCTTGCCAGCGATAGCGGTGGGTCAGCCAACATCAATCCCAGCAATGCCGCCGCTATCGCAGCCTCGCCAAGGCTCGACAGCTCCTACATTGATCCTCAGGGATTGGAGGATTGCATTTCACTGCCACCGCAGGATGCACACGGTGCTCAATGTACGAAGATCCAAGCCCGCTCCCAGATTTTTTACCGAGTCGAGTCTGGGGGTTAGCGGTACACGAGGCCACCGTCGATCAACGGCGCCTGCCCGGTCATGTAGTCCGAATCCGGGCCGGCCAGGTAAGCCACCAGCCCCGCTACATCCTCCGGCGTTTCTGCACGGCCCAGGGCAATCCCATCCACGTACTTCTTGTACGTCGCCCCCACTGGCGCGCCGGTAATCTCGGCCATGCGCTTGTCGATCTCGACCCACATATCGGTGCCCACCACGCCCGGGCAATAAGCATTCACCGTCACCCCCGCGCTTGCCAGTTCCTTGGCCGCCGCCTGGGTCAGGGCGCGCACGGCAAACTTGGTCGCCGAGTACACGCCCAGCAGGGCAAAGCCTTCATGCCCGGCAATCGAGCAGGCGTTGATGATCTTGCCCTTCTGCTTGAGCGCCTTGAACTTATTGCCGGCAGCCTGGATGCCCCACAACACGCCCTGCACGTTGATGCCCAGGGTGCGTTCGACCTGTTCCGGGGTCACGTCCAGCAGCGAATCGATCTGCGCCACCCCGGCGTTGTTGACGATGATGTCAAAGCCACCCAGGGTCTGGTGCGCATGCTCGACCGCCGCGACCACCTGTTCACGCTTGGACACGTCGGCGATGAACACCGAGGCCTTGCGCCCAAGTGCCACCACCTCGGCCGCCACGGCTTCGAGCTTGGCGCCATTGATGTCGACCAGGGCAATATCCGCCCCGTCCCGCGCCAGGCGCAGGGCGATGGCCCGGCCAATGCCTTGCCCGGCACCGGTCACCAGTGCAACTTTTCCAGCGATACCCATGATGATCTCCTGCAACGATAAGCGAAGCCTTGTCTATCGCAGGTGCGGGGTCCCGCTGTCGAGGCCCGGACGGATTGGCGTGGGGCTTGAGACGCAACGTCTCAAACAGCCAGGCCAAGGCGAGTACTTGTAAAGACGCGCACTTATGCCTAGCTTATGCGCCCCCGCCCCGCGCTTTAAGGCCTTGCCCCCATGGTTTTGCGTTTTCGCCCCGTCGTCACCTCACATTTGGCCCTCGGCCTGCTGCTCAGCGGCGGCATTGGCAACAGCCTGGCGGCTGAGCTGGAACTGCCGGCGTTGAACATCCAGGGCCAGGATGAGTCCGGTTATCGTGCGCAAAGCGCGTCGGTCGGCGGCTTCGATGAGGCGCCGCTGCTCGACACCCCGGCCTCGATCACCGTGATCAATGCCGCGCTGATCAAGGACCAGCAGGCACGCCTGCTCAGCGAAGTGCTGCGCAACGACGCCTCGGTGGGCGAAAGCTACGCACCGATTGGCTACTACGAAAATTTCGTGGTCCGGGGCTTTTCCCTGAATGCCGCCAGCAGCTACAAGATCAACGGCCGCACCATCACCGGCGAGCAGAACGTGGCCCTGGAAAACAAGCAGCGGGTGGAGTTGCTCAAGGGCCTGGCGGGCCTGCAAAGCGGGATTTCCGAGCCCAGCGGCGTGATCAACTACGTGACCAAACGCCCGGAAGACGTGCGCTCGGTCACGGTATCCACCGATGATCGCGGCAGCGGCTATATCGCCACCGATGTCGGCGGCTGGTTTGGCAGCGAGCAGCAATTTGGCCTGCGCGCCAACGTCGCCCATGAAGACCTCAATTCCTATGTCGAGCACGCCAATGGCCAGCGGGACTTTGTGTCCCTGGCCTTCGACTGGAACATCAGCCCCGACGCCGTGCTGCAACTGGATGCCGAATACCAGGACAAGCAACAGCGCTCGGTTCCCGGTTACCAACTGCTCGGCGGCACCGAAGTGCCCCACGACGCCTCACCGAAAAAACTGCTCGGCCACCAGAGCGGCGCCAAGCAGGTAGGCATCGAGTCGCTGAACCTCAACGGCAAGTTCGAGTACCGCTTCAGTGACCAGTGGAAAGGCAGCGTCAGCGCGACCCGCAGCAAGGTGGTGATTGATGACTACAGTTCGTTTGCCTGGGGTTGCTACGGCTCCCCAAGCTGCGCCGGCGTCAAAGTGCCGAACTACTTCAGCCCGGAAGGCAACTACGATATCGCTGACTACCGCAGCCCTGACGACACCCGGCGCAATGATGAAGTCCAGGCGGCCATGACCGGCCTGTTCAGCACGGCCGGCCTGAGCCATGAACTGACCTTCGGCACCAGCGCTTTTCGCCGGGTGATCGACAAGCGCAAGTCAGTCAATGAATACGTCGGCAGCGGCAATATCGATCAGGACCCGGAAACCTTCCCGCCCACCGACAAGCCCCTGAACGACAGCCACCGGCGCCTCGACAGCCGCCAGTACGGGTTGTTCGTCACCGACCGCATCAGTTTCAACGAGCAATGGCAAACCGTGCTCGGTGGCCGCGAAGTGCGCCTGGATGAAAAATCTTTCGATCAAAATGGCGTGCAGGAGCGTCACACCCAGCAGTACGAGTTCCTGCCCAACGCTGCGCTGATCTACAAGCCAGTGGAAAACATCTCGTTGTACACCAGCTACAGCAAGGGCCTGTCACTGGGCGGTGAGGCACCGTGGTATGCGAACAACGATGGGGAAATCCTCGCCCCGACCGTCTCGCGGCAGATCGAAGCCGGGGTGAAATACGACTGGCGCCGCATCAGCTTCGCCGCCGCAGTGTTCCAGACGCGCCAGGCCTACCAGTACGCCAAGCCAGACAGCGCCGGCGACTTCACCTACGTGCAGCAGGGCCAGCAGAAGAACACCGGGCTGGAACTGTCCGCCAACGGCTGGGCCACCGAGCGTCTGCAGATCGCCACCAGCGTGGCGGCGATTCGCGCACGGGTGAACGGTAGCGGCACCCCGCAGTACGAAGATCACCAGACAATCAACGTGCCCAAGCTGCGCGCCAGTGTGTACGCCGACTACGCCCTGCCCTGGGTCAACGGCCTGGCAGTGCTCGGCGGCGTGCAATACAGCGCCAGCAAGAACGCCAACCGCACCGGCAATGTGGAAGTGGGGGATTATGCGCTGGTCAACGTCGGCAGCCGCTACACCACCAAAGTCGATGGCTATGAAACGGTGTTGCGCCTGAGCGTCGACAACCTGTTCGACAAGCGCTACTGGCGTGATGCGGGCGAATACATGGGCGATGACTACCTGTTTCAGGGTGCACCATTGACGGCGCGCCTGAGTGCTTCCATCAACTTCTAACCCCCGACCCAATGTGAAACCTGGCTTATGGGAAACCTGGCTTATGTAGGAGCTGGCTTGCCAGCGATGGCATCACCTCGGTGCATCTGTAAGACCTAGGCGCCTGCATCGCAGGCAAGCCAGCTCCCACACAAGCCAGCTCCTACAATGGCCAGCGCCTACCCTTGAATGTCGTTACTTGGGCATCTTGCGAAAGCCCACCGCCAGGCGGTTCCAGCTGTTGATGGTGGCGATGGCCACGCTCAGGTCAACCTGCTCGGCGGCGCTGAACTCGGCATTGAGCAACGCATAATCTTCATCCGCCGCGTGGGTCTGGCTGATCAGCGTCAAGCTTTCGGCCCAGGCCAGGGCGGCACGCTCGCGCGGGGTGAAGAACGGCGTTTCGCGCCAGGCCGAGAGGGTGTACAGGCGCCGTTCGGTCTCGCCGCCCTTGCGTGCATCGGCGGTGTGCATGTCCAGGCAGAAGGCGCAGCCGTTGATCTGGGAGACGCGCAGGCGCACCAGTTCGAGCAGCGGCAGTTCAATGGACAGTTTGCCGACGGCGGCTTCCAGGGCGAGCATGGCTTTCATGGCGTCAGGGGACGCGGTGTAGAAATCGGTGCGGGCGTGCATTGTGTGACTCCTGGACAGTGGGAATTGGCGCCCAGCTTAATCACCCCACTGCCTCGCACAAATAGCCAATCCTGACGAAGAACAGGTAGCCAATGCCAGGCGCTTCAGGCCCGGCTGCGCAGCCAATGCAAGAAGCCCTTTTTCACCGGCACGATGGGTGCGTCCTGGGTCAGGTGCTGGGCGGCGTGCAGGCGGAAATCCAGGAGGTTCTGCATGGCCTCGCTGATGTCGTGGCGCGCGTCCAGGCACGGCTTGAGGTATTCCTTTTCGATGCGATAGAGGGTGCAGTAGGTCTTGGCCACAAAGTCCGCGGGCACGCTTTGCTCCCCCAGAATCCCCGCTTCGCCAATCACCTCGCCCGGCCCCATGCGCCCGGCTTCGAATTTGTGCCCGGCCTTGACCAGCATCACCGAAACCACCCCGGACTCAATGATAAACAGGTGATCGCTGACCTCCCCGGTCGGCAGGATCATCTCGCCGGCGCGGAAGGTGTGCAGGGTCATGTTCTGGCTGAAGGTTTCCTTCTCTTCCTGGCGCAGGGTCGAGAAGATATTCGAGCTTTCCAGCAGTGCACGTGCGGGCGTGGTGGCCGGCGAGGTCGGGCTTTCGGCGCTGGACAACAGGCTTACGCCGGCCGCCTGCAAATGCCGGTAGGCCAGGTCATAAAGCTGGTTGCGCACCTCGCGCTTGAGGGCCATGGCCGGCACAAAGCCGCTGATTTCATATTCCACGCCCCCCCCGGTGGAGGTCTTGAACGCCACACTCGGCGCCGGCTTGGCCAGCAATTGCCGGCAACCTTGCATGGCCCGTTCCAGGGCTTCCAATACCGTTTGCGGGCGCGCGTGAGGGCTGACTTGCAGGCTCACCGCCAGGCCGAACATGTCGGCCGGGCGCGAGAAGTTGATGATCTTGGCCTTGGCCGCCAGCGAGTTGGGGATCACCGCCATGCTGCCCTGGGAGGTTTGCAGACGCGTGGCGCGCCAGTCGATATCCGTCACCCGGCCTTCGGTGCCGTCGATGGAGATCCAGTCATCGAGTTGGTAGGGCTTGGTGGTGTTGAGCACAATCCCGGAGAACACGTCGCTCAACGTACTTTGCAGCGCCAGGCCGACGATGATCGCCACCGCGCCGGAGGTGGCCAGCACGCCCTTGACCGGCAGGTCGAGCACGTAGGCCATGGCCGCGATGATCGCGATCAGGAAAATCACCGCGCCCATCAGGTCTTGCAGCAAGCGCCCGGTGTGGCCGACCCGCTGCATCATCAAGGCCCCGAGCAACACCGTCAGGGTGCGCGCGGCGAACAACCACCAGCCGATCTGCAAGGCGGTGGCGGCCAGGTGCAGTGGGGTGTTGTCGGCATAGGGCGCCAGTTGCATGGGGTTCATGCCGTCGTTGAACAGCACGGCACTGAACACGGCGAAGATGCCCAGGCGCGCGATCAGTTTCCAGTTGCCGGAACTGGCTGAAAACAGACGCCAGACGACGATATCGATAAGGATCAGCGCCAGGGCGCACAGCATCGGGTGAGCGGAGATGAAAGACAGCATCCAGGCGACTCCAGGGCGAATGCCCTGAAGATCGCATGAAATGGCGTTGGCGGGTATAGGGCCCCCCCAATCAGCGGGAGGCGCCGTGCATTTGGCCGAACTGGCCGGACTGGAAGTCGGCGAAGGCCTGGTGAATCTCTTGCTCGGTGTTCATCACGAACGGGCCGTGACCGACGATGGGCTCGTCGATGGGTTCACCACTGAGCAGCAGCACCATGGCGTCGGCGTTGGACTCCAGGCTGATCTGCGCGCCATCACGCTCGAACAGCACCAATTGCCCTTCGCGTGCCAGTTCCTGACCGTTGACTTGCACGGTGCCTTTGAGCACCACCAGCGCGGTATTGCGCCCGGCGTGCAGGTCCAGGGTCACGGCCTTGCCGCCGTTGAGGCGCAGGTCCCACACGTCAATCGGCGTGAAGGTGCGCGCCGGCCCTGTGCGGCCCGCGAACTCACCGGCGATCAGGCGCAGGCTGCCGGCGCCATTGGCCAGGGGCAACGACGGGATATCGCCGTCGAGGATGGTCTGGTAGCCGGCCTCGCTCATTTTGTCCTTGGCCGGCAGGTTGACCCACAGTTGCACCATTTCCAGGGCCCCGCCCCGTTTGGCGAAGGCTTGGGAATGGAACTCCTCGTGCAGGATCCCTTTGGCCGCAGTCATCCACTGCACATCGCCCGGGCCGATGGTGCCGCCGGCGCCGGTGGAATCACGGTGCTCGACTTCGCCTTCGTAGACGATGGTCACGGTTTCAAAGCCGCGATGGGGATGCTGGCCTACACCACGCCGCTGAGTGGTGGGGGTGAAATCCGCCGGACCGGCGTGGTCCAGCAGCAGGAACGGGCTGATGTGCTTGCCCATGGTGTCGTAGGAAAACAGCGTGCGAACCGGGAAACCGTCGCCTACCCAGTGGCTGCGTGGGCTGGTGTAGATACCGATGATGTTTTTCATGAGGATCCTCCAATGTGCATACACCTTAAATCCAATACCAATAAGGCGGTAGACAGCGGATTTGGCTCGCATCGTTCCATACATGGGACGACTTGATGGCGGCGCTTCATAAAGTACGTGAATGATAATGACTCGTAGTAATATCCCCGCTCTTCCGCTCAACTCCCCCGAGGGCCGCCATGCCATTTGCCCCTGCGCCTGTAGCGCCGCGCGTCCTGGTGGTGGACGACCACCGCAAGATCCGCGAGCCGCTGGCCATCTATTTGCGTCGCCACACCTTCGAGGTGCGCACCGCTGAAGATGCAGCGGGCATGTGGCAACTGCTCAAGACCCAGGCCTTCGATGTGATCGTGCTGGATGTGCTGCTACCCGATGGCGACGGTTTTGAGCTGTGCAACCAACTGCATCGGCGCAGCAACACCCCGGTGATCCTGTTGACCGCCCGCGATGCCGCCGCCGACCGCATTCGCGGCCTGGACCTGGGCGCCGACGACTACATCACCAAGCCCTTCGAACCCCGTGAGCTGGTGGCGCGCATCCACAGCGTGCTGCGCCGCCAAGGCCGCAGCCAGGCCCCCATGGCGCCGGCCAGCCGCAGCTACGGCTTCGCCGGCTGGCACTTCAGCGCCATCAGCGCACTGCTGACCCGCGCAGGCTGCCCGCCGATCCAACTGAGCACCGCCGAAAGCCGGCTGCTGCAAGTGTTCCTCGAGCATCCCAACACCCTGTTGCCCCGCGAGCGCCTGATCGACCTGACCGCCGCCGCCGACAGTGATGTCAGTGACCGCACCATCGACCGCCAGGTCAGCCGCCTGCGCCGCAAACTGGCCCACGACGGCGCGGCGGCGGACCTGTTGCGCACCATCTGGGGCGGCGGCTACCTGCTGGCGGCCGACGTCACCCCGTGCGCCGCTTGAACCGCTGGCGCCGCCTATGGCCGCGCACCCTGGTGCAGCAACTGAGCCTGTTGTTGCTGCTGGCGCTGCTGGCCTCCAACGCCATCGCCATGCTGTTCCTGCAACGCACCGGCAGCCTGATCCACCCGCTGTCGCGCAGTTTCAGCCTGGAACGCCTGGTGATCGCGCACCATGCCGCCGGTCTGGGCGGCGAAGAGCCGGCGCACCTGTTGACTGCGATGAACACCGAGAACGCACGTTTCTGGATCGCCCCCCGGGCCGAAGTCGAGCCGTTTGAACTGCGCTCCGAAGAACGGCGCCTGGCCAACGAACTGCGCCAACACCTGCAACTGCCGCCAGACGTGCCCATCGGCATGCAATTGGAACGCATCAGTGGTGCCAACGCCCGCACCCATGTGTTCAGCCCCGCCGGCTGGGCGCCCTTGCGGTTGCGCAGCAGCATCGCCCTGCCGGACGGCCAGTACCTGAATGCGCTGCAGCATCCCGCCGGAGCGTATGAATGGGGCCGCGTATTGGCCTACAGCCTGCCGGTGACCACGGTGCCGGTGCTGCTGATCGTGATGTTTTTCATCGCGCGGGTGGTGCGCCCGGTGAAAACCCTGGCCCAGGCCACCGAACGGGTCAGCCGGGGCGAATGGATCGCACCGCTGCCCTTGAGCGGCCCCCAGGAAGCCCGTGACTTGACCACCGCCTTCAACACCATGCAGGCCAACCTGGCGCGGCATGTCGAAGGGCGCACGCGGATGTTGGCGGCGATCAGTCATGACCTCAACACCCCGCTCACCGAACTGCGCTTGCAGGTTGAGTTGCTGGAGCCAGGCCCTGAGCGGGACGACATGCTCGACAGCCTCGGCGAACTGAGTGCCATGGTGCGCGAAACCCTGAACTTCGTGCGCGACGACGCCGTGCAGGAAGCCACCCGCCGAACCTCGTTGAGCGCATTACTGGATGACCTGGCCAAGCGTTACCGGCGCCTGCAACAACCAGTGACCTGGCTGGGCGCCCCGCCGCTGCTGCTCGATTGCCGGCCGCTGGCGCTCAAGCGCGCCCTGGCCAACCTGATCGACAACGCGGTCAAACATGGCGGCGATGCCTGTATCAGCCTCAAGCGCGAGGACACGGGGGTGCTGTGCGTAGAGATTCTCGACCATGGCGCCGGCCTGCCCCAGGACTGGCTGAACAAGGTGTTCGAACCCTTCGTACAGCTGGGCGCCAGCGGCGGTGGCCTGGGGTTGGGCCTGGCGATTGCACGGTCGTGCATCCAGGCCCATGGCGGCGAACTGCTCTTGGAGAACCGCCCACCGGCAGGTCTCTGCGCGGTGATGCGGTTGCCTGCAGCGCCTTAGAAGTTGAGCGTGGCCCCCATCCACAAGGTGCGCCCGTAGTTCACGGTGCCGTAGGTCTCGTCGTCCAGGCGCTTGTTGGCCAGGTTGTTGAGGGAGGCATTGAGGGTCAGGGATTCGGTCGCATCAAAGGAGCCGCCCAGGTCGGCGGTGGTGTAGCCCGGCGCCGGTTTTTCACTGGTGATGGTGTTACCGGTTTCCTCACCGTAATAGCTCAACGAAGCCCAGGCCTGGGCGCGGTCGTTGATACTCCATTCGCTACGCACATTGGCCTTTTGCTTGGGGGTCAAGGCCAGGGGCGCGCCAGCGTTGGCACCGGTTTTCTGTTCGGAATCGGTGTAGGTGTAGTTGGCCTTGAGCAGCACGCTGGGGTTGATATCCCATTGGCCGTTGAGCTCCACGCCCTGGATGATCGCCTTGTCGACGTTGACCCGCTCCATGATGGTGTAGCCGTTCCAGCGCTGGTCGGTGGTGACGGTGGACAGTTTGTCCTGGAAGTCGTTGTAGAACAGGGTCGCGCCCGCCGACAGATCGTCACGGTTGCTCCACAGCGCCGAGATTTCGTAGTTGGTGCTGGTTTCCGGCTTGAGGTCGGGGTTGCCGAACATCACGAAACGGTTGCGCCGCAGGTAGGCGTAGTCCGCCACCACCGCGCGGATCTCCGGGGCCTTGAAGCCACGGGCGATGCCGCCCTTGAACGTCCACTGCTCGCTGGCGCGCCACACCCCATACAGCCGTGGGCTGACATGGGCACCGTATTCTTCGTGATGATCCAGGCGCAGGCCGGTGGTCAGGGCGAAGCTGTCGGTGACCGACCATTCGTTCTCGGCAAACAGGGCTTTTTGCACCACCGAGAACTCGTAGTCCACACGGTCGCCCAGGCCCTGGTTCCAGTCGGTCAGCTGGCTTTCGTTCCACTGCATGCCCACGGTGCTGACGTTATGGGCCGTGGGCACCACCAACTTGGCGTCGAACACACTGTTCTTGACCTCGGGCTTGCGTCCGAAAATATCGGTTTGGGCCGGCGTGGCGCGGCCTTCGCGGGTGGAAGTTTCCTGGGCAAAGGCAATGTCCGAGGTGGCCCAGCCCCAGCGACCCTGGTGCGACAGCGACCAGTGATCGCGGTTGTTTTCCTGCTCGCGGGTGGCCCAGTTGGCGCTGATCCCATCGCCGTTTTTCAGGCGCGTGGCGCCGGCTTCAAGAAGGATGTCGTGGTCGATGCCCGGGGTGAAGGCCAGGCGCGCGGTGAGGTCGCGGTGATCGGCTTTACTGAAGCCATTGGTCTGCTCAATATCGTCATCGGCCTGGCGGTCGAGGTAACGGCCCCACACCTGCAAGCCGAGCAGGTCTTCCTTGAGCGGGCCGCTGAGGTAGAACTGGGTCTGGCGCGCATTGCCCTGGTCGCTGTGCTGGCGGGCCGAGTAGTCATAGCCAATGGAGCCGCCCCACTGCGGCGACACCTTGCGCGTGATCACGTTGATCACCCCGCCGATGGCATCGGAACCGTACAGCGACGACATCGGCCCGCGCACCACTTCGATGCGCTCGATGGCGGCGGCCGGCGGCACAAAGCTCTGCTCGTAGCCACTGTTGCCATTGACCCGCGACTCCCGGGCGCTCTGGCGTTTGCCGTCGACCATGATCAGCGTGTAGTCGGCGGGCATGCCACGGATCGAGATGTCGGTTTCATTGGCCCCGCCATTCACCGTGACGCCCTCGACATCCCGCACCGCATCGCCCAGGTCGCGGTACGACTTGCGGCGCAAGGCCTCGCCATCGATCACCGTGACCGAGGCCGGCGCGTCTTCGACATTCTGTGCAAAGCCCGAGGCGGTCACCACCACCTCATTGATTTGCAGTGACGCTGGCTCATCGGCGTGAGCGTTGAGACTGCCAGCCACCAGCAGGGCCAGCGGCGCAAAACGAAAAGCAGGAAGCATGGGCGTAGACCTTCAGGATTTATCTCAAAAGAGAATCGTAATCATCTACGCCCGGATAACTTGGACAAAGTGTGACAACTGCACCGGCATGCGCTTTTGTAGGCGCTGGCTTGCCAGCGATGGCGGCAGGCCCGCCAATGGATTTATCGACTGATACACCGCGATCGCCGGCAAGCCGGCTCGTACAAAACCTGATCGAGGGCTGGCTTAAATAATATTTCGGTCGTAATATTCATGGAAATATTACGACCGTAATTTTATTCGCCCAGCGCCACCAGGAGCCTGAAATGAGCCCACGCCCTCCCCTTCACCGCCTTTTCCCGCCCCTGGCGCTGTTGATCCTGCTCAGCGGCTGCAACAGCCAGGCCGACCCCAGCGCCAACGCCGCCCCTGCGCGCCCGGTGCTGGCGGCCAAAGTCGAAGCCGCCGCCAGCCAGCAGAATGCCTATACCGGGGTGGTCGCGGCGCGTACCGAAAGTGACCTGGGTTTTCGGGTCAGCGGCAAGGTGATCGAACGCAAGGTCGATCCCGGCCAGCATGTGTCCCGGGGCGACACCCTGCTGGTCCTGGATATCGGCGACTTCGAGCTGGCACTGCGCTCGGCAAAAAACCGCGTCAACGCCGCCCAGGCGCAACTGCGCCAGCGCCGCGATGACGCCAACCGCTATCAACGCCTGGCCAGTACCGGCGCGGTATCACGGCAGATCTTCGACCAGGCCGCGACTAACCTGCAGGTCGCTCAAGCGCAGCTCGCCGCCGCCCAGTCGGATGCCAGCCAGATCGAAAACCGTCGCACCTACTCGGTGCTGCGGGCCGATGGCGATGGGGTGATCACCGATGTGCGGGTGGAACGCGGACAGGTGGTGGCCGAAGGGCAGATCGTCGCGCGCCTGGCCCACGACGGCGCACGGGAAGCGATCATCCACCTGCCGGAAAACCTGCGCGACCGCGCCTCGCAAAAAGCCCTGGCCCTGCCGTTCGGCGCGCCGGACCAGGCTGTCAACGCAACCCTGCGCGAACTGTCGGCCAGCGCCGATCCCGTCACCCGCACCTACCGCGCGCGCTATGTGCTGCACGGCAGGGTTGAGCGTTTCGCCCTCGGTTCCACCATCACCCTGCGCCTGCAAGGCAACGGCCAGCCGCCACACACCCGCGTGCCGATCGGCGCCCTGCACGATGCGGGTAACGGAACCGGCGTGTGGCTGATTGGCGCGGATGACAAAGTCAGCTTCGCCCCGGTCACGGTGGCCAGCCTGGGCCAGGAAGACGCCCTGCTTTGCGGCGGGGTCAGCCCCGACCAACTGATCGTCGCCCTCGGTGCGCACCTGCTGCACCCAGGGGACAGCGTACGCCTGTTGCCCGCCCAGGCACTGACCCTCAATCGCCGCCAGGAACCTTGAGCATGCATGGCCTCAACCTTTCCGCCCTGGCGGTCAAATACCGCGCCGTCACGTTGTTCCTGATCCTGGCGATCCTCGCCGCGGGGATATTTTCCTTCGCCAAGCTGGGGCGCGCCGAAGACCCGTTGTTCACCGTCAAGGTCATGACCATCACCGCCGCCTGGCCCGGCGCCACGGCCCAGGAGATGCAGGAACAAGTGGCCGACCGCCTGGAAAAGCGCCTGCAGGAGCTGGACTACTACGATCGTGTGGAAACCATCGCCCAACCGGGGTTTGTGTCGATGCGCATGACCTTCCTCGAGTCCACGCGCCCCAATGAAATCCAGGACCTGTTCTACCAGACCCGCAAAAAACTCAGCGACGAGGCTGCCAAACTGCCCAAGGGCGTGATCGGGCCGTTCTTCAACGATGAATATTCCGATGTGTACTTCGCCCTGTACGCCCTGGAAGCCGAACACCTGCCCCATCGCCAGCAGGTGCAGATGGCCGAAACGATGCGCCAGGACTTCCTCAGGCTGCCAGGGGTGAAGAAGGTCAATATTCTCGGCGAACAGGCGCAGCGGGTGTTTGTCGAGTTTTCCTATGAGCGCCTGGCGACCCTGGGGATCAAGCCCGAGCAGATCTTCACCGCCCTCGCCGCACAAAACGCCGTGGCGCCGTCGGGGTTTGTCGAAACCGCCGGCCCCCGCGCCTATATCCGTATCGACGGCGCCTTCGACAGCCTGGCGCTGATCGAGAACGTGCCGCTGCCGGTGGACGGCAAAGTGTTGCGCATCGCCGATGTCGCCACCGTCAGCCGTGGCTATGAAGACCCGCCCAGCTACCGTATCCGGCACCAGGGCGACCCGGCCTTGATGCTGGGCATCATCATGGAGAAACACTGGAACGGCCTGGACCTGGACAAGAGCCTCAAGGCCCAGGAGGGCAAAATCCAGGCGGACCTGCCCTTGGGTGTCAACTTCGCAAAAGTCTCCGACCAGGCGAAAAACATCAGCCTGGCGGTCAATGAGTTCATGCTCAAATTCTTCGTCGCCCTGGCCGTGGTGATGGTCATCAGCCTGCTGGCCCTGGGCTTTCGTGTCGGTTTGGTGGTGGCGGCAGCCGTGCCGCTGACCCTGTCCATGGTGTTTGTGATCATGCTGCTGACCGGCCGCGAATTTGACCGCATCACCCTCGGTGCGCTGATCATTTCCCTGGGCCTGCTGGTGGACGACGCGATCATTGCCATTGAGATGATGGTGGTCAAACTCGAAGAAGGTTTCGACCGCATCCATGCTGCCACCTTCGCCTGGAGCTCCACCGCCGCACCGATGCTGACCGGTACCCTGGTGACGATCATCGGCTTTCTGCCGGTGGGTTTTGCCCGTTCGGGCGCGGGCGAGTATGCCGGCAATATCTTCTGGATCGTCGGTTTTGCCCTGATCGCCTCCTGGTTGGTGGCGGTGGTGTTTACCCCGTACCTGGGGGTCAAGCTGCTGCCCAATATCAAGCCGGTGCCCGGCGGCCACGACGCGATTTACGCCGGCCCCTGGTACCAGAAACTGCGCCACCTGGTGCAAACCTGCGTGCGCCGGCGCTGGCTGGTGACCGGGCTGGTGGTGTCGGCCTTTGTACTGTGCGGCTTGGGCCTGGGCGTGGTGAAGAAGCAGTTCTTCCCCAACTCCGACCGCTCCGAGCTGATTCTGGAGGTGTATATGCCGCCGGGCAGTGCCTTCAAAAGCACCGAGGCGGTGGCGGCGCAGTTGGAAAAGGCGCTGCTGCAAGAGCCGCAGACCCGCATGGTCGATACCTATGTGGGCGGCGGTGCACCACGGTTTTTCCTGTCGCTGAACCCCGAGTTACCCGACCCGGCGTTCGCCAAGCTGATCGTACAAACCCCCGACGCCCATGCCCGGGACGCCTTGAAACTGCGTATGCGCGAGCGTATCGCCAGCGGCGAATTCCCCGCCGCGCGGGTGCGGGTCACGCAATTGCTGTTCGGCCCGCCGGTGCCCTTCCCGGTGGTGTTTCGCGTGTCTGGCCCCGACGTGAACGTGTTGCGCAGCCTGTCCGAGGAAGTACGCCAGGTGGTTGCCGCCAACCGCCTGACCAAGGACGCGTTCCTCGATTGGGGCGAGCGCAGCAGCGGTTATCGCCTGGTGCTGGACCAGGATCGCCTGCGCCTGCTGGGTTTCACCCCCAACGAAGTGAAATCCCAGCTCAACGCCCTGCTCAGCGGCAACCCCATCACTGAAGTGCGCGAAGGCAACCGCACCGTGTCGGTGGTGGCCCGCGCCCAGGGCAGCCAGCGTGAAGACCTCGGCAACCTCGACAACATGACCCTGACCAACAGCGCCGGGGTGTCGGTGCCCCTGGCCCAGGTCGGGCATTTCCAGGCGGTGATGGAAGAGCCGATCCTCAAGCGTCGCAACCGCGCGAGCACCGTCGAAGTGCGCGCCGACATCATCGACGGCGTGCAACCGCCCGACGTGGAGATGGCGGTCTACAAAGACCTGCAACCCCTGATCGCGCGGCTACCGGCCGGGTATCGCCTGGACATCGGTGGCCCGGTGGAAGAAAGCGCCAAGGCCAACGTGGCCCTGGCGGCACTGTTCCCGATCATGATCCTGCTGACCCTCACGGTGATCATGTTCCAGGTGCGCTCGTTCGGCGTGATGTTGATGGTCTTCGCCACCGCCCCGCTGGGCTTGATCGGCGCGGTGCCGACCTTGCTGCTGTTCAACCAGCCGTTTGGCTTCAATGCGATCCTGGGCCTGATCGGGATTGGCGGGATCCTGATGCGCAACACCCTGATCTTCACCGACCAGATCCGCCAGAACCAGGAACAGGGCATGGCGAGTGGCGAAGCGATCGTCGAAGCCACCGTACGCCGCGCGCGGCCGGTGATCTTGACCGCGCTGGCGGCAGCGTTGGCGTTTATTCCGCTGACCTTGTCGGTGTTCTGGTCGTCCCTGGCGTATGTGCTGATTGGCGGGGTGTTGGTGGGGACGTTATTGACGCTGCTGTTCTTGCCGGCGCTGTGCAGTTTGGTGTTGGGGCGCACGACAACCCTGCACACATCATAAAAACCCCTGGGTGCGGGCGGGCCGCCGCTGGCGCGCTGAGCGCGGATTCAGTTCCGGCAGTTCAAACCGACCGCACCCACCCGCCCTGCACCGAACGCACCCGATTGCGCCCGCTACTCTTGGCCTCATACAACGCCTGGTCGGCATCATTCAACCAACTGGTCGCATCACCGTGGGACGCTTGATACGGCGCCAGGCCAATGCTCAGGCTGGCGCGCAAGGTCGGATCCTGGGCGTAGCCCAGGGAGCTGAAGCGGTCGCGTAGTGCGTCCATCACTTCGGTGGCGTGGCCCAGGGGCATGTCCGGCAGGATCACGCAGAATTCGTCGCCGCCGTAGCGCCCGGCCAGGTCGGTGGCGCGCAGGTTCTGGCGCAGGATCTTACTCAGTTGGCGCAGCACGATGTCGCCGGTGACGTGACCGTAGGTGTCGTTGATGATCTTGAAATGGTCGATATCGATCAGGGCAATCGCAGCGCCCTGCTGGCCGCCCCGGCAGCGTTCGAACTCGATTTCCAGGTGGTCTTTCCAGGCGCCATGGTTGAGTAGGCCGGACAGGCTGTCGGTGCGGCTCAGGGCCAGTAGTTCACGCTTGTGCCGGGCCAGCGTGATGGCCTGGCGATAACAGATCCAGCCCAGGGCCAGCGGATAGAGCATCAGGATCGGCAAGCAGGCGTAAAGCTGGGCGGGCGTGGTCAGGGCGATGTAAGCCGGGGCGAACAGCAGCAGCGCCACCCCGATGCCCAGTGCCTGGGCCACCCAGCCCATCAACATGAACCGCAGCCCACCGATGGCGACGTTGTTCATGGTCATCATCGACAGCGTGGTGACGCTGGGCAGCGGGTTGAAGTGCATGGCACCGACCCAGAAGCCGCCACAAAAAGAGTCCACCAATAGATGACGGCGTTCGGCGCGCAGGGAGTTTTCGGCGCGGCGTGCCAGTTGGTAGGCCAGGTGCGGCCAGGCGAAGGCGTTGAGCAGCATCCAGGCCCAGACCCAGCCTGGCGGATCCAGCGGGTACATGCCGGCCAATACACAGACGAAACCGAGCGTGAGCCCCAGGGTCCGCGATTTGTACAGGCGTCTGGCGAGCGGAAGTCCTTTTCCTCCTGCGGCTGGCATGATCTGGCTGATCCTGGATGAATGCTGGAAGTCTATCAGGGGACCGGCAAATAGCCACTACCGCTCAGAGGGTTATCCCAGGCGCCCATCACCTTGCCAAACCCTTGACGCCAGGCGCCTAGCTGGAGAATCCACGGGCCAGTAACATCGCCACGGCCAGCAGCAACACCGCCGTGACCTTCTGCAACAGCACACGCTTGCGCGGCGACTCGAGCACATGCTTGATGCGCTGGCCGAAGTAGCAATACAGGCAGCCGCTGGCGAACTGCAGGACCAGGAAGGTCAGGCCGAGGATCGCGATGTCGCCGGCGGCGCTGTCCTGCCCCACGGCGGCAAACTGCGGGAACACTGCGCTGAACAGAATGATCGCCTTGGGGTTGGACAGGCCGGTCAGCAAGCCCTTGCCGAACAGGCCACGGGGTGTCTCTGGCCCTTGCCCGCTGGTGTTGATCTGCACGCCGCTGCTGGTCCACTGTTTGTAGGCCAGGTACAGAATGTAAGCCACGCCCACCAGTTGGATGCCCTGGGTAATCAGCGGGTAGCCCTTGATCAGCTCGGAAAAGCCCACGGCAAAGATCAGGATCGAAATCAGGTACGACACACTGGCCCCGAACTGTGCCGGCAAGGAGTGGCGCAGGCCGTCCTTGAGCCCCAGGCTCAGCAGCAGCAGGGTCATGGGGCCGGGGCTGAAGGCCAGGGTGCTGCACAACACCAGGAAATACAGGAACGAAGACAGCGTAAGGGCAGTGACCATGGTGGGTAATTTCACGGCGGCAAGGAATGTTGCGCAGTCTAGGGCGCAGATCCGGCGCCGGGCAGGTAAACTCGGCGGTTATTCATGCAGGCTTTACCGGTAAAGTGACCGGAAAACTTCAGGACATCGCGATGGCCCTTCCGCAGATCCACTTTCATGAGCGCGCCCCCAAGGTCCAGCAGATCGTCGAGGCGTTCGCCCGTGCCATCGAACAAGGCGAATTGGCCGCTGGCAGCAAACTGCCGTCGGTGCGTGAGCTGGGGCAACAGTTGGGTGTCGGAAAATTCACCGTCAATGAAGCCCTGGACCGCCTGCGCGGCCAACACCTGCTGACCTCGCGCCAGGGCCGCGGGCACTTTGTGGCCCAGCGCCAGACGCAGCCATCGTCCAGCAACTGGGTGGACCTGCTGCCCCAGGATTTGCTCAGTGTGCTGCGCCGGCCGATGCTGACCGGCCAGGGCGAACTGCGCCCCGGTGGCGGCCACTTGCCCGAAGACTGGCTCGATTCCGAGACCATGCGCCAGGCCCTGCGCAGTGTGGTACGGGCCCCGTCCCTGCGGGTTGCCGGCATGGGCACGCCGGCGGGTTTCCTGCCGCTGCGCCAGGCCCTGCAACAAAAACTCCTGGGCGATGGGCTGGCGGTGCCGGTGGAACAGATCATCACCACCCCCAGTACCCTGCAAGGCCTGGACATGTTGATGCGCCTGCTGGCCCGCCCCGGTGACACGGTGCTGCTGGATGCGCCGTGCTATTTCAACTTCCACGCCAACCTGGCGTTGCATGGGGTCAAGGTGGTGACACTGCCGCGCGGCCCGGATGGTTTCGACCTGGCGGCCCTGGAGCAGTTGCTCAGCGAGGAACGGCCCAGCCTGTATGTGACCACCAGCATCCTGCACAACCCCACCGGCCATTCCTTCAGCGCGGCCCAGGCCTTTGGGCTGCTGCAACTGATGCGCCAGTATCACTGCCATATCATCGAGGACGACCTCTACGGCGACCTGCACCCCAACCCGCCGCCCCGCCTGGCGGCACTCGCCGGGCTGGAGCAGGTGACCTATCTGTCGGGCTTCTCGAAAACCCTCAGCGCCAATACCCGGGTCAGCTATGTGGTGGCGGCGCCGCAATTGGCGGCCAACCTGACCAACATGAAGTTGATGAGCGGCGGCGTGACCTCGGAGTTGTTCGAGCAACTGGTCTACCGCCTGCTCAGCGAAGGCAGCTATGCGCGGCACCGCAAGCGCATGGTCCAGCGCCTGCTGGAAGCCGGTGCCCGGGTAGAACAGTGGTTGCGCCGCTGTGGCTGTGAGCTGCCCATGGGGTATGAAGCGGGGATGTTTATCTGGGCGCGCCTGCCGGCCGGGGTCAAGGGTGAACAACTGGCCGAGGCCGGGCTCAAGCGCGGCATGGTGTTCGCGCCGGGGGCACTGTTTGGGTATGAGCCGGGGCTGCATGATTTTATGCGCTTCAATGTGGCGCATTGTGATGATCCACGGGTATGCAACGCCATCGAGCAATTGTTGCGCTGATCCAGTGTGGGAGCGGGCTTGCCGTAATGCCGATCAGTCAAGCGAACGCAATGCTCAACGCAGTGAAGATCAAATGTGGGAGCGGGCTTGCTCGCGAAGACGTCGGCCCAGCAAACATTGATGTTGACTGACCCACCGCTTTCGCGAGCAAGCCCGCTCCCACAAGGGATCTGCGTCGGGGCAAAAGCTTGGGCCACACCACAAATCAAAGGTAGGAGCTGGCTTGCCTGCGATGGCGGTATACCAGCCGCCAAAAATAATGGCCGAACTACCGCTTTCGCGAGCAAGCCCGCTCCCACAGGGGATGTGCGTCGGGGCAAAAGCTTGGGCCACACCACAAATCAAAGGTAGGAGCTGGCTTGCCTGCGATGGCGGTATACCAGCCGCCAAAAACAGTGGCTGAACCGCCGCTTTCGCGAGCAAGCCCGCTCCCACAGGGGATGTGCGTCGGGGCAGTAGTTTGGGCCACACCACAAATCAAAGGTAGGAGCTGGCTTGCCTGCGATGACGGTATACCAGCCGCCACAAATAGTGGCCGAACCGCCGCTATCGCGGGCAAGCCCGCTCCCACAGGGGATGTGCGTCGGGGCAGTAGTTTGGGCCACACCACAAATCAAAGGTAGGAGCTGGCTTGCCTGCGATGACGGTATACCAGCCGCCACAAATAGTGGCCGAACCGCCGCTATCGCGGGCAAGCCCGCTCCCACAGGGGATGTGCGTCGGGGCAGTAGTTTGGGCCACACCACAAATCAAAGGTGGGAGCTGGCTTGCCTGCGATGACGGTATACCAGCCGCCAAAAATAGTGGCTGAACCGCCGCTATCGCGGGCAAGCCCGCTCCCACAGGGGATGTGCGTCGGGGCAGTAGTTTGGGCCACACCACAAATCAAAGGTAGGAGCTGGCTTGCCTGCGATGGCGGTATACCAGCCGCCACAAATAGTGGCCGAACCGCCGCTTTCGCGAGCAAGCCCGCTCCCACAGGGGATCTGCGCTTGACTGACTGGTATTAGGGCTTGCCGGCGCCCAGAGTCGTGACAATTGAGTGCACACAAAAACGCAACACTGCACCGCTTCGAATGTGATGGTCGCTGCTGCCCAGGGTTTATATAGTCGGGTCCAACAGCCACCCGCCATGAGCCCCAGGGCCCATCACCAGGAAGCGCTCAATGACCGATCTTCACGACCTCACGGCCACGCAATTGCTGGCGCAGTTCGCCAGCCGCCAACTCTCCCCCATCGACTACTACGACCACCTGCTGGGCCATATCGACCGCTGGGAGCCGCAGATCCGCGCGCTGTACGCCTTCGATCCACAGCAGGTACGCCGGCAAGCCCAGGCCGCCACCGAGCGCTGGAACAAAGGCCAGCCCAACGGCGTGCTCGATGGTGTGCCCGTGACCATCAAGGAACTGATAGCCACCGAAGGCACGCCGATTCCCCTCGGCAGCGCCGCCACCCGCCTGACCCCGGCCCTCAGGGACGCCCCGCCCGCCGCGCGGATGCGCGAAGCCGGGGCGATTGTGCTGGCCAAGACCACTGTCCCGGATTTCGGCATGCTCTCCTCCGGCCTGTCGAGCTTCCATGGCATCACCCGCAACCCGTGGAACACTGCCAACAACACCGGCGGTTCCAGCTCGGGGGCTGGCGCGGCGGCCGCCGCCGGTTACGGGCCGTTGCATATCGGCACCGATATCGGCGGCTCGGTGCGCCTGCCCGCCGCCTGGTGTGGCCTGGTGGGGTTCAAGCCGACCCTGGGGCGCATCCCGATCGACCCGTACTACACCGGCCGCACCGCCGGGCCCATGACCCGCACGGTGGACGACTGCGTCTTGATGATGCAGCACCTGGCCCGCCCCGATACCCGCGACGCCACCAGCCTGCCGCCGCTCACCAGCGAGTGGAGCAACCAGCCGCTGTCGGTCAGGGGCCTGCGGGTCGGGCTGATGCTCGAGCCAGGTGCCGGCCTGCAACCGGAAGGTTTCGTGTGTGAGGCGGTGGAGCACGCCGCACGCCTGTTCGAAGCCCATGGCGCCAGGGTCACGCTGATCCCGCCGATCATGGACCGCGCCCAGCTCGACGGCCTCGACCAGTTCTGGCGCGCCCGGCAATGGGGCGACTTGTCGGCCTTGAGCAGCGAGCAGTTCGATAAAGTCTTACCGTACATCCGCGACTGGGCCGCCCCTGGTGCCGACATCAGCGGCGTACAGGCGGTGCAGGGGTTCAACCAGACCTTCGAGATGCGCCGCCGCGCCGCCCAGGCCTTCAGCGACCTGGACCTGATCCTGTCGCCCACCAACCAGGTCAACGCGTTCCCCGCCCAATGGCCATCGCCGAGCAATGACCCGCAATTGCCGTTCGAACACATCGTGTTCACCGTGCCCTGGAACATGGGCGAGCAACCGGCGCTGTCGATCAACTGTGGTTTCGCCGCCGATGGCATGCCCATCGGCCTGCAGATGATCGCCCCCCGCTTTGCCGATATCTGGCTGCTGCAAATCGCAAAAACCTATGAGAGCTGGCGTGGCGCAATCCACCAATGGCCGAACCCGAACTGACCTTGACGCTGTAACTGAACTGCCCACCCACACGCCCGCTCCCTGGCCACAAGGCCGGGGCCTGGGCGACCTATAACTAAAACCGAGGGGCTGGTATGCACACTGAACAATTGACTCGCGAGGGTCCCGAGCACACACCCGAAACGCCATCACCGGACGCCGGCCGCAAGAGCATCTTCGCCGTGGTGCTGGGCAATGCCGTGGAGTTTTTCGACTTTGGGGTCTACGCGACCTTCGCGGTGATGATCGGCCACACGTTTTTCCCGTCCGACAGCGCCTTCGTCAGCTTGATGCTCTCGGTCACCGCCTTTGGCATCGGCTTTATCGTCCGGCCCCTGGGTGCGGTGCTGATTGGCGCCTACGCCGACCGCGTCGGGCGCAAGCCGGCGATGTTGCTGACCCTGGTGATGATGGCGGTGGGCACCGGCAGTATTGCGATATTGCCCGGCTACGAGACCATCGGGATTGCCGCGCCGATCCTGCTGGTGGTCACCCGCATGATCCAGGGCCTGGCCTGGGGCGGTGAAGCCGGCCCCGCCACCACCTATATCCTGGAAGCCGCGCCAGCGCACAAACGCGGCACCTATGCCTGTTGGCAAGTGGTGGCCCAGGGTGTCGCCGCCATGGCCGCAGGGCTGGTGGGTTATACCCTGACCAAAGTGATGTCCCCCGAAGACCTCAACAGCTGGGGCTGGCGCGTGCCGTTCGTGTTTGGCCTGCTGGTGTTGCCGATTGGGATCTATATCCGCCGTAACCTGGCCGAGACCTTCCACGGCCAGGGCGAAACCACCAGCACCGGCGATCTGGTGCGCGAAGTCTGCGGCAAGCATCGGCGCGCGCTGGTCCTGGGTTTGCTGATCCTCTCGGGCAGCACCATCACCCAGTACTTCCTCAACTACATGACCACCTTTGCCCTGACAGAGCTGAAGTTGCCCACCAGTATTTCCATGCTCTCGACCCTGGTGGCCGGCGCGGCCATGGCAGTGTGCGCGGTGGCCGGCGGCATGTTGTGCGACCGTTTCGGGCGCCGGGTGATCCTGATGACGCCCCGGGTGGTGCTGTTGCTGATCCTGTTCCCGGCCTTGCAATTGATGACCGAACACCCCAGCCCGTCGACCTTCCTCCTGACCCTGGCAGTGCTCTCGGGCCTGCATGGCATGAGCGGCGCGGCGTTGATCGTGTTGTTGGTGGAGAGCTTCCCCAAATCCGTGCGCTCCACCGGTTTCTCCATCGTCTACGCGTTTGGTGTGGCGGCGTTTGGCGGCACTGCGCAGATCATCATCACCTGGTTGATCGGCACCACAGGCGACCCGATGTCACCGGTGTGGTACCTGCTGATCGCCAACCTGGTGTGCCTCACCGCTGCCTGGTTCGCCAAGGAAACCCGGCCCGTGCTGCCCGGCACCCCGGCCCGCGAAACCCGGCTCACAGAAGCCCCGGTTCGCTGAACAGCGCGTATGCACCCTTCATGTAGGAGCGAGCTTGCTCGCGAAGACCGTCAACGATAACGCGCGCATTCTGGATGCACGCGGCGGTCTCCGGCTTTTCGCGAGCAAGCTCGCTCCTACAGTTTCTTCTTTGTGTGGGGATGAACCATGTATCCACGTCTTTTCCTGGCCGCCACCCTGGCGACCGGCACCCAGGCTTATGCGCAAGAAAACGCCCAGGCCAGCGCTCCGGGCTTTATCGAGGGCAGCAGCCTGGACCTGAACCTGCGTCACTACTATTCCAACCAGCACACCCAGCGCAGCACCTACCTGAGCATCAAGAAACCCGGTGGCATCGAACGCACCCGCGTGCGCGAAACCTGGGTGCAGACCGCCATGCTCAAATACAGCTCCGGCTACACCCAGGGTGTGATTGGCGTGGGGGTGGATATCGGCGTATTCAGTGCGGTCAACCTGCAGCGCGGGCATGGCAAGGTGGCCAATGGCGGCGACCGCGTGCTGGTGGACAGCGACGGCGATGCGATCCCGACCTGGAGCCGGCTGGGGGTGGGCGATGTGCGGTTGCGCCTGTCCAATACCGAGCTCAAGGCCGGGCGCCTGATGACCGACAACCCGATCCTGCGCTACAAGGACAACCGCGCCCTGCCCTCCAGCTTCCAGGGCGTGGGCCTGTACAGCAATGAACTGGACTGGCTGTCGATCCAGGGCGGCAGTTTCGACCGGGCCATCCCGCGCACCGGCACCGGCGCCGAGCGCCTGACCACCACCTTCGGCAACCGCGCCTACAGCGGCGCGCGCATCAGTTACCTGGGGGCCACGCTCAAGCCGGGCTACGGCCTGGAAGCCAGCCTCTACGGCTCGCGCTTCGAGGACATGTGGGACCAGTACTACCTGGGGCTGACCCATCGCATCGGCGACAAAAACACGCTCGCCCTCAAGACCGCCCTGCACTACTACCACACCGAGGACTCCGGCCAGCAGCGCCTGGGCTACATCGACAACGACGCCGCCAGCCTGGCCGTGACTGCCAACCACCAGGCCCACAGCCTGACCCTGGCCTGGCAACAGGTGTTCGGCAACGAGTACTTCGACTATGTGTGGGAGTCCACCGGCAACTACATGGCCAACTCGCTGTACTCGGACTACAACGGCCCCAACGAAAAATCCTGGCAACTGCGCTACGACCTTGACCTGGCCGCCTACGGCGTGCCCGGCCTGACCGCCAGCCTGTGGCACGCCAAGGGCTGGGGCATCGACGGCACGCACTACGAGGGTGATCGCAACGGCCACAACACCGGCTACAACGTGCGCGGGCTGGACAACGCCAAGCACAACGAAAACGGCTTGATGCTGGCGTATGTGGTGCAATCGGGGAAGTTGAAAAACTCGGTCCTGCGCACCATCGTCTACAACCACCGCGCCAGTGGCGGGCAGATTGACGGCAGCTATGACGAATTCAGGATCGTCGGCAATTTCCCCATCAACCTGTTCTGACACCCGCCCGTCGGCATCAGCAGTTGCCGACGGGTAAAATTCAGAATTCTTACACCCTACATGCGACTGCTCCGGCATTGGCTCGCCGCCGCCCTTGGTAAAAAGCCTGTTCCCTATGGACGGTTACCCAGGAACGCGGATGAAACCTTTGAAAGCAGCAGCGCTTTGCCTCATCAGTGGATGGATGATGCTCTTGAGTTCTCCCGGCCATGCCGCGGCGCCCGGTATCGAATGGTTGGTGGATTGCCCGCGCCTGCCCGGGCGGGCGCTTGACCAGGAGGTGGTGGCGCGTACCCAGTGCGGCATCGTCACCGTGCCGCTGGACCACCAGGCCCCCGACGCACGCACCTACCGCCTGACCCTCACCCGGGTCGGTGCCCAGCAGCCCCTGGAGCGCCGGGGCGTGATCTTCGCGCGACCGGCCACGGCCCAGGCAAATTTGCATGGGGTGTTCGCGGTGCATCTGGCAACCGTCTGGAAGTACTACAACACCGAGGCATACCGCACGCTGACGCGCCTCTACGACGTCGTTGAACTAAGCCCGCGCAAGGGCGTGGCCAATGAACAATCGGCGTGGGACATGGAGTTCGTGCGCCAGCAACTGGGGGAGCAACGCGTCAGCTTCCTGGGCATCGCCCAGGGCAATCTGTTGGGTGCCGAGTACGCCCAATTGTTTGCCGACCGTGTCGAGCGCATGGTGCTGATCGAGCCCGACGCAAGCACCGCCCAGGCATCCGACACACTGCCCGCCACCCTACGGCTCAAGGGCCCCTATCTACAGAGCACCACCACCGATGCCAGCCAGTGCGTGAACCGCTGGGCCGGCATCTACCTGGCCCAGGGCAGACAGCCGCCGTCGTCGACCCGTTGCCTGGCCGATTAATCCACCAGCGCGCAACGCTGCATGGCGCTGGCCAGCATGTCCTGGCATTTGAGGACCGCCACCGAGCGCGGTCGGTTGCGGTAGCCGCACAGGTCAATGCGAATCCGCCCCAGGTGCTCATCGGCAATCGGCACCGCCACCAGGCCATCACCCAGGTCGCGGGAATCGGCATCCACCTGGGGCAGGATCAAGACCGCCGCCCGTTGCCGGGCCAGGCTTTTCTGCACTTCCAGGGAGCTGGTGGTAAACACCGGCTGGATCGTCACCCCACGCTTTTTCGCCGCCGCCTCCAAGGCCTGGCGCACGCCGTACGCCGAGTCGGGAATGGCCAGGGGCTGGCCTTCAAGCTCGCGCAACTCAATGCTGTCGCGCTGGGCAAACGGGTGTTCGGCGCTGACCAGTACGCGGTGCCACAACTCGCATTGCGCGGTGACTTCCACATCGGCCCGCTCCTGCAGATAGAACGCCAGGCCCAGGTCGGCCTCGCCACTGCACAGTGCATCCAGAGTGGCCGAGGCGCTGGCGATCACGATATTGAACGTGACCTTGGGGTGCGCCCGGTAGAACGCCGCGAGTACCGGCGCCAGTACCGTGGAAACGATACTTTCTGACACATGAATGCTGATGTTACCCGCCACCTGGCTTTGCCGGCTGGCGATCACATCGCGCACCTGATCGAGGCCGCGCAGGGTACTGGTGACCTGCTCGGCCAGGCACTCGCCCTCTACCGTCAGGCGGATACCGCGCGGGCCGCGCTCAATCAGCGCGGCGCCAAAGAAGTGTTCCAGGTGTTCGATCTGCCGGCTGACGGCAGTGGGCGTGACGTACAAACGCTCGGCCGCCTTACGCAACGAGGCGCAGCGCGCCACCTCGTGAAAATACCGCAAGGCTCGTAATTGCATGCTCGGGTGCTCCTGCACAAAGACTGGAGCACCAAGGCACGCAATTACTGCGCCAGGCTCAATCTGCCTAACTCCACAACTCAACTGTAGGAGCTGGCTTGCCTGCGATAACAGTGGCTCAGGCAATATTTTCTCAGTTGATAAACCGCTATCGCAGGCAAGCCAGCTCCCACCGTTGATTTGAGTTGGCCTGCTAGTCCAAAGGTGGTTTACGACCTGTTTTACCTGAAAACGACCCCCGCCGTTGACGCCCCGTCCCAACCCCTATTAAGTGCTATTTATCCGCATTAATACGATAAATAGAAAACCATGCTCAGCCGCCCCCTGCGACGCAAACGCCAGAAGCTTTCCGATGTGATTGTCGAGTCGGTCAAGCGCTCGATCGTCACCGATGCCTTGAAGCCCGGCGACCGCTTGCCCACCGAGCGCGAGCTGATGGAGAGCTTCCAGTGCTCCAAGGGCTCGGCCCGCGAAGCGCTCAAGGCCCTGGAGGTCGAAGGCCTGGTCAGCACCCGCACCGGCCCAACCGGTGGCGCGTACCTGAACCAGGCCGGCACGGAGCCGGCCAGCCGTGCCTTGCGCAACTACCTGCACTTCCAGCACCTGGATGGCGAGCAGGTGTACCAGTTGCGCAAGGTGATCGAGGTGGAGCTGGCCGTGTCGGTGCTGGGGCGCCTGAGCGAAGACGACTATCGCGCCCTGCAAGACAACGTGGACTTTTGCAGCGCCCCGGAAGACAGCGAAGCCGGCCAGCGTGAGCAACGCCTGGCGGAACTGGAGTTCCACAATTTGCTGGCCAGGGCCTGCCCCAACCCGCTGCTGAGTTTCATGGCGCAGTTCCTCAACGACCTGCTGCGCGACCTGGTGGTGCTGAAAAAGGCCTACAAGCCCAAGCGCAAGCAGTTCGACGCGGCCAACCTGGACTATCACAAGCAACTGTTGAGTGCGTTTCGTGCCAACGATGAAGCGGCCGTGCGCAGCCTGATGCATGAACACATGTGCGACGCCGAACACCACATGACCGCGCTGGAAGGCCAGGTCAGCCCGCATTTTTTGCTGGAGTTCGACCACTCCTGAACACACCACAAATCCCTGTAGGAGCTGGCTTGCCTGCGATAGCGGTCGGTCAGGCAAATTTTCTCAACTGATCAACCGCTATCGCAGGCAAGCCAGCTCCTACAGTTTCGACCGTGTTTGACTTCAATAAAAAAGGCCTGCCCACAGGCCGTGCTCCACCGTATCGCCATTGCCACTCCTGCCAATAACTAAACCAGGGAGTCACCCCATGCAGCGTCGTACGTTGTTGAAAGCCAGCCTCACCGCCGCCGCCGCGCTCAGCCTTCCGCTGAGCGTGCGCGGGGCATTCGCCGCCGAACCGTTTACCTTTTACGGCCTCAAGTCCATGTCTGGCGCCTTTGCCAGCTATGGCAAGTTTGCCGACATGGGTTCACGCCTGGCCGTGGCGCAGTACCCCGAGCTCCTCGGGCGCCCACTGAACTACAAGGTGATCGACACCGAAGGCAACGCCGGCAAGGCGGTGCGCAAGGTCCAGGAGGCGATTGGCCAGGACGGCGCGCGGTTCTTCCAGGGCTGCACCCTGTCGTCCTCGGCGCTGGCGGTGGCCAAGGAAGTCGATAAGGTTGGCGGGGTGTTCATGACCCCGGTAGGCGCCGATGAAGTCACCGGCAAGGACTGCAACGGCGCGACCTTCCGCTGGTCGGTGCCCACCTATGGCGCGATCCGCGAAACCCTGGTGCCGCTGATCAAGCTGCTGCCCGAGGCCAAGCGCTGGTACACCATCACCCCCCAATACGTGTTCGGCGAAGCGTTGCTCGAAGGCGCCAAGAGCGTGCTGGCCGAAAGCGGCCTGGAGCACGTGGGCAACAGCTATCACTCATTGCAGGAACAGGAATTTTCCGGCTACCTGACCAACGCCATCGCCGCCCGGCCCGATGTGCTGGTGTTGCTGAATTTCGGCAGCCAGTCCTCCAACACCCTGCGCCAGGCCGTCAACTTCGGTATCAAGGAGCGCATGAAAGTGCTGCTGGTGTGGTCCGCAGGCCTCGACCAGTTCCAGGAACTGGGCAGCGATGTGCTCGAAGGCGTGTACCTCGGCGCGCAGTACTGGCACCAGGTCGACACCCCGCTCAACCGCGAACTGGTCAAGCTGACCCAGGCCAAGTACGGGATCAACCCCACCTACCCGCTGGCCGCCGACTACATCAGCACCAAGGTCATGCTCGACACCATCAAGGCCACCGGCAGCTTCGACGGCCCCACCGTGGCCAAGGCCATGCAGGGCCTGAGCTACGACGGCCCGACCGGCAAGGAAACGATCCGCGCCGGCGACCACCAGGTGATCAAGGATTACTACCTGCTGGTGGGCAAGGCCACGGGCGACATGGCCGACAAGGATGACCTGGCCAAAGTCCTCAGCGCCGGCCAGTCGTTCCCACCGGTAGAAGCCACGGGCTGCAAGCTCGGCTGATCCGCCCACTTTCACCGGTAACACACGACAGGGCCGTTGACCGCGGCCGCCTGTTGGAGGATTCCTGCATGCTCAATCTTTACCTGTTCCAGATTCTCAACGGCCTGGGCCTGGGGATGATCTACTTTCTGATTGCGGTCGGGCTGACGATCATTTTCGGCCTGCTGAACTTCGTCAACTTCGCCCACGGCGCGTTCTTTTTGCTGGGCGCGTACATCTGCTACACCGTCGTCAGCCTCACCGAAAGCTTCTGGCTGGCCCTGCTGATCGCGCCGCTGGTGGTGGCCGCGCTGGCGTGGCTGATCGAGCGATTATTGATCCAGCGCATCTACCACCTGCCGCACATGTTCCAGATCCTCGTGACCCTGGGCATTGCGTTGATCATCCAGGAAGCCAGCGTGATGATCTGGGGCCCGGTGGGCAAGAGCGTCGCCGTGCCGGAACTGCTGCGCGGGGTACTGGTGGTCGGCGACTTCGTGTACCCCTACTACCGCCTGTTTTTGATTGTGTTCTCGGGGCTGGTGGGCCTGGGCCTGTGGCTGCTGCTGGAGCGCACGCGCTTTGGCGCCCTGGTGCGGGCCGGCAGTGAAAGCACCGAGACGGTATCCCTGCTGGGCACCAATATTTTCCGCCTGTTCTCCATGACCTTCGCCCTTGGCGTGGCCCTGGCCGGGATCGCCGGGGTGCTGTTTGCCCCGTTGCGCGGTGCCCAGCCCTTTGTCGGCCCGGAGATCCTCGGCATCGCCTTCGTGGTGGTGGTGATCGGCGGCATGGGTTCGTTCGGCGGCGCCCTGGTGGGCGGCCTGCTGGTGGGCGTGGTGCAGAGCCTGATGACCACCCTGTGGCCCCAAGGCGCGAGCCTGATGATCTACGGCGCCATGGCCGTGGTGATTCTGGTACGCCCTTATGGCCTGTTCGGGAGAGCTTGAGATGAGTGAGAAAAACCCCCTGCCGTTCGCCAAGACCCAATCCAGGGCCATGTTGCTGTGGGTGCTGGCGGTGTTGATCGGCCTGCCGTTGATCCTGCCCTCGGCGACCCTGGCCACCGAGATCTTGATCTTTGCCCTCGCCGCCCTGGCCTGCAACCTGTTGCTGGGCTACACCGGGCTGCTGTCGTTCGGCCAAGGCATCTTCTTCGGCGCCGGTGCCTATTGCGCCGCCTTGCTGATGATCCACCTGCAACTGGGCCTGTTCAGCGCGCTGCTCGGCGCGGCCCTGGTCGGCGGGTTCCTGGCCTTCCTGGTGGGCGCCCTGGCGATCCGCCGCACCGGCATCTACTTCGTGATGCTGACCTTGGCCTTCAGCCAGATGGCCTACTTCCTGGCCTACACCCTGAGCGACTGGACCGGCGGCGACAACGGCCTGCTCAGTGTGCCACGCCCGCAAATCCGCATCGGTGACACGGTGCTGCTGTCCCTGGCCGACGCCCGGGTGTTCTATGGCTTTGTCGCGGTGCTGTTCCTGCTGATCTTTATCGGCGCACGCCGGGTCATCGCGTCACCGTTCGGCAGCACGCTGATGGCGATCCGCGAAAACGAAACCCGCGCCTCGGCCATCGGCTACGACACGCGCCACTTCAAGATCCTGGTGTTTGTGCTGTCTGGCGCGGTCACCGGGATTGCCGGGGCGCTGTACGCCATGCTCCTGCACTTTGTGCCGCTGTCCAATATCGACCTGGTGATGTCGGAGAACATCCTGATCATGACCATCGTCGGCGGCACCGGCTCGCTGTTCGGCTCATTGCTGGGCGCCGGCTCCATTGTGCTGCTGGGGGACTTTCTCTCCGACCTGTGGCCACGCTGGCTGATGCTGCTGGGGGTGATCTTGATCCTGGTGGTGATCTTTATGCGCGGTGGCTTGTGGGGCGGCCTGTCGGCGCTGTTCGAACGTGTGCGTGGCAGCCGCAAGGCCGCCGCCGTGACCAAGGAGGAGCTGCTATGAGCATCCTGTTGGAAACCAAAGACCTGGAACTGGCCTACGGCGCCTTCCATGCCGTCAACGGCGTCAATCTCAAGGTCGAGGCCGGTACTATCCACACCATCATCGGCCCCAACGGTGCCGGCAAGACCAGCCTGTTTCACTGCCTGACCGGCGAGCGCCAGGCCACCGCAGGCGCAATCCACTTCGACGGCCAGAACCTGATGCGCAAACCGGCCCACGGCCGTGTGGGCCTGGGCATGGCCCGTTCGTTCCAGCTCACCAGCCTGTTCCAGAACCTCAGCGTGCGCGAAAACCTGCGCCTGGCCGCCCAGGGCCGTGACGGCGCACGGGCCCTGAACTTCTGGCGGCGGGTGGATAGCCAGCGCGAACACCTGGAGATGGCCGACCAGGTCCTGGAGCGCCTGCAACTCACCGCCCGCGCCGAGACCCTGGCCGGTGAACTGTCCCACGGCCAGCAACGAGTGCTGGAGGTGGGCATGTCGATCTGCTCCAAGCCCAAGCTGTTGATGCTCGACGAGCCCACGTCGGGCATGGGCATCGATGACATCCCGATCATGACCCAACTGATCAGCGACCTGGGCCGTGACCATACGGTGCTGCTGATCGAGCACAACATGAGCATCGTCATGTCCATCAGCCAACGCATCACCGTGATGAGCCACGGGCAGATCCTGGTCGAAGGCACGCCGGAGTTCGTGCGCGCCGACGAGCGCGTACGCACTGCTTACCTGGGAGAGGCCGCCTGATGCTGACCGTCGACAATATCCATTCCTACTACGACAAGAGCCACGTCCTGGAGGGCGTGTCCCTGACCGTCAACCCCGGCGAACTGGTGACCCTGCTCGGCCGTAACGGCGCCGGCAAGACCACCACCCTGCGCAGCATCCTGGGGATTATCTGCCCGCGCCAGGGGCAGATTCACTTCAACGGCAAACCGCTGGTGGGGCAGAAAATCTTTGAAATTGCCCGCCAGGGATTAGCGCTGGTGCCGGAGAACCGCGGGATCTTCCGCCTGCTCACGGTGGAAGAAAACCTGCGCATCGCCGTGCGCAAGACCAGCCGTTGGCAAATGGAGGACGTGTACGCGATGTTCCCGCGCCTCAAGGAGCGGCGCAAAAACGCCGGCCATGCGTTGTCCGGGGGCGAACAACAGATGCTGGCCATCGCCCGCGCCCTGCTCAACGATCCCAAGCTGCTGATCCTCGACGAACCCACCGAAGGCCTGGCCCCGGTGATCGTCGACGAACTGGTGAAGATCCTGCGCAAGATCAAGGAGGACGGCCTGCCGGTGTTGCTGGTGGAGCAGAACCTGTTGGTCTGCGACAAGCTTGCCGACCGCCACTACGTGCTCGAACAGGGCCGCGTGGTCTACGAAGGCAGCGCCGAGGCCTTTCGCGCCGACCCGACGATCAAGAACCGCTACCTGGCCCTGAGTGCCTGACCGGAGACTGCTGATGAATAGTTTTGCGCAACCGCTCAAGAGCAACGCCCCGCTGATCAACCGCGACCGCCTGTGGCAGTCGCTGATGGACCTGGCCCAACTCGGCGCCACGGCCAAGGGCGGCGTGTGCCGCCTGGCCCTGACCGACCTCGACCGCCAGGCCCGCGACCTGTTTGTGCAGTGGTGTACGGCGGCCGGGTGCAGCGTCACTGTGGATGCGATCGGCAATATTTTTGCCCGCCGCGCCGGACTTAACCCGGACCTGCCACCGGTGATGACCGGCAGCCATATCGACACCCAGCCCACCGGCGGCAAGTTCGACGGCTGCTATGGGGTGATGGCCGGCCTGGAAGTGATCCGCACCCTGAATGACTTGCAGATCCAGACCCAAGCGCCGATTGAAGTGGTGGTGTGGACCAACGAAGAAGGCTCGCGCTTCCCGCCGTGCATGATGGGTTCGGGAGTGTTTGCCGGCAAATTCGACCTGCAGGAGACCCTCGACAAACAGGACGAGCAAGGCCTGTCGGTGGGCGCCGAGTTGCAGCGCATTGGCTACGCCGGCCCGCGCGCGGTACTCGGGCACCCGGTGGGCGCCTATTTCGAGGCGCATATCGAGCAGGGCCCGGTGCTGGAAGATCAGGCCATCACCCTTGGCGTGGTCATGGGCTGCCTGGGCCAGAAGTGGTTCGACCTGACGTTCACCGGCGTCGAGGCCCACGCCGGCCCCACGCCCATGCGCCTGCGCAAGGATGCTTTGGTGGGTGCCGCGCAGGTGGTCAGCGCGGTCAACCGCATTGCCCATCAACAGCAACCTCACGCCTGCGGCACGGTCGGCTGCCTGACCCTGCATCCGGGCTCGCGCAACGTGATCCCAGGCCAAGTGCAGATGACCATCGACCTGCGCCACCTGCATGCCGACAAGCTGCAGGCCATGGTCGATGAAGTGCGCCAGGTGATCGAGGCCACAGCCCAGCAGCATGGCTTGAGCTATGAACTGACGCCCACCGCCGACTTCCCGCCGCTGGACTTTCATCCCACCTGCGTCAACGCCGTGCGCGATGCCGCCCAGGTGCTGGGCCTGAGCCACATGGACATTGTCAGCGGCGCCGGGCACGACGCAATTTTTGTCGCTGAACTGGGCCCGGCCGGGATGATTTTTGTGCCGTGCGAAGGCGGCATCAGCCACAACGAAATCGAAAATGCCGCGCCGGATGATTTGGCCGCCGGCTGCGCGGTCTTGCTGCGGGCCATGGTCAATGCAGCCCAGGGAGGTCCCGCAGCATGACTGATATCGCCAACCTGACGGCCGTGCAACTGCTGGCACGCTACCGCGATAAAAGCCTGTCGCCGGTGGAAGTGACCGAAGACACGTTGCTGCGTATCGAGCGCTACAACCCGGTGGTCAACGCGTACTGCCACGTCGACCCCGAGGGCGCCTTGAACGCCGCACGGGCCTCGGAACAGCGCTGGTTCAAGGGCCAACCCTGCGGTGCGCTGGACGGGGTGCCAGCGTCGATCAAGGATTTGACCCTGACGGCAGGCATGCCCACGCGCAAGGGCTCACGCACCTCATCCGCCACCGGGCCGTGGGACGTCGATGCGCCTTTTTCGGCGTTTATGCGCAAGGCCGGTGCAGTGTTGCTGGGCAAGACCACCACCCCGGAATTCGGCTGGAAAGGCGTGACCGACAACCCGCTGTACGGCATCACCCGCAACCCCTGGGACACGCGCACCACGGCCGGTGGTTCGTCCGGCGGCGCGGGCGCGGCGGCGGCGCTGAACCTTGGCGTATTGCACCAGGGCAGCGATGCCGGCGGCTCGATCCGCATTCCCTGCGCCTTTACCGGCACCTTCGGGATCAAGCCGACCTTTGGCTACGTGCCGCAATGGCCGGCCAGCTCGATGACGATCCTCTCGCACCTGGGCCCGATGACCCGCACCGTGGAAGATGCCGTGCTGATGCTACAAACCGTGGCCCAACCGGACGCCCGTGACGGCCTGATCGGCGCGCCGCGCAACACGCCATGGCTCACGCCGGGCACGGACCTCAAGGGCCTGCGCATCGCCTACAGCCCTGATTTTGGCTACGTGGACGTCGACCCGCAGGTGGCCAAGGTGGTCGCGCAGGCAGTCGCGGGCCTGGTGCAACTCGGGGCGCATGTGGAACAGATCGACCCGGGGTTCAGCGACCCGCTGGAGGTGTTCAACACCCTGTGGTTCGCCGGCGCGGCGCGCCTGACCGGGCAGTTTAGCGGCGCCCAGTGCGACCTGCTCGACCCCGGCCTGCTGCGCATTGCGCAACAGGGCGAACGCCTCAGCCTGGGCGACTTCAACGCGGCCCTGGAAGCCCGGGCGGCATTGGTGGCGCGCATGGCGGCGTTCCATGAGCACTACGACCTACTGGTCTCGCCGATGCTGCCGATCACCGCTTTTGACGCCGGGCATAACGTGCCACCGGGCTCTGGGCTGGGCGAATGGATGGAGTGGACGCCGTTCAGCTATCCGTTCAACCTCACCCAGCAGCCGGCGGCCTCGGTGCCGTGCGGGTTGGCGGCCAATGGATTGCCGGTGGGCTTGCATGTGGTGGGTGCGCGGTTTGCCGATGAGCAGGTGTTGCGGGTGTGCCAGGTGTACGCCCAGGCATTCCCGACCCAGCACTTGCAGGCGCCGAAAGACTTGGGTTGATAGCCAGTCTGATGGGGGGGCTGGATTGCCTGCTTGGGGCATGAGTCTCTAGGCAGCTCGCTCTTTTGGGGGGGTGTACATATCCGTTGCTGCGGTCACGGCGGCTATTGGTTCCGCCCTTACGGCGGGTCACTTTCGAAAAGCGCGAAAGTAACCAAAGCGCTTTTGCCCCACCACTCGGTGCCTCGCCTAGGCTCGGCATGCCCGCAGTCAGGCATTGCTCCGTGGGCCCGCCGCGATCGGCCATCCCTGGCCGTGTCGCGGCTACCCCGGCATCCTGCCGGGGTGCCCACTGCGCAATACCTGCCTGCGGCCATCGTGGTTTGACGGGGCGCCTAAGATCAAAAGCCAGATCAAAAGCAGTGCAACAGCAGAGCCAGAGCGCGAAGCTGCATTCCCCTGTAGGAGCGGGCTTGCCTGCGATGGCGGTGTATCAGTCGATGAATCTGTTGGCAGACCTGCCGTCATCGCGGGCAAGCCCGCTCCTACAGGGGTACGTGCACGCTTCGATGATCAGGTCGGCTGTCAGGCCGCCTCGCTTTGCTTGTGATTTTGATCTTAAGCGCCCCGTTAAACCACGCTGGCCGTCATCCGATATTGATTTGGGGGGTAACCCGGCAGGACGCCGGGTTAGCCGCGCTGGGCCATGGATGGCCCATCGCGGCGGCCCCCCAAATCAATGTCGGATGACGGGCACACCGAGCCTAGGCGAGGTGCCGAGTGGTGGGGCAAGAGCCCTCTGCTTACTTTGGGGCTTTTCCAAAGTGAGCCGCCGTAAGGGCGGAACCCTAAGTGGCCATGACCGCAGCAACGGATATGTACACACACCCAAAAGTGCGAGCGGCGTAGAGACTCATGCCGATCGCAGCCAAGCCAGCTCCCACATTGAAGCGCATTTCACAGACTGATCTGCGATTGTCACACTACAATGCCCCTCCACCCCCTCCGGAGCCGACATGGACATCGAACTGGCACGCACTTTCCTCGAAATCACCCGCTGCGGCAGCCTGGCCGCAGCCGCCGAGAAGCTGCACGTCACCCAGACCGCCATCACCGCTCGCGTGCAAAAGCTCGAAAGCCAGCTCGACAGCACCCTGTTTGTGCGCAACCGCGCCGGGGCGCGGTTGACGGCCGATGGCGAGGCGTTTGTGGTGTATGCCAATCAACTGGTGCAAACCTGGGAAGCGGCGCGCCGTGACCTGCCGTTGCCCGAGGGTTATCGCAATGTGTTGCATATCGGCGGCGAAGTCAGCCTGTGCAACCCGTTGATGCTCGGTTGGGCCAAGGCCCTGCGCGAACACATCCCCAGCCATGCGCTGCGCACCGAAGTGCGTGACGGTGAATACCTGTTGCGCCAGCTGGAGTTGGGCGTGCTGGACGCCGCGCTGGTGTTCCAGCCGCAGTACTGGCCGGGGTTGCAGGTGGAGCAGGTGCTGGAGGAAAAACTGATCCTGGTGCGCCTGGCCAGCCGTCCCGATCCCTATGTGTATATCGACTGGGGCCCGGGCTTTCGCCAGCAACACGACGCCGCCCTGCCGGACAAGGCCCGCGCCGCCGTGAGTTTCAACCTCGGGCCGCTGGCCTTGCAGTACATCCTGGAAAATGGCGGCAGCGGTTATTTCCGCACGCGGGTGGTGCAGAGTTACCTTGAAAGCGGGGTGATGGAACGCGTGCCCAAGGCCCCGGAGTTCAGTTTCCCGACTTACCTTGTGTACTCGCGCGAGCGTGATTCGGCGATCCTGCAACAGGCCCTGGTGCTGCTGCGCGGGGTGGTCAAGGCCGAGAGCGATTGGTCACAGCGTTGGGATCCGGTGCTTTGAACCGGTGCCCATGTTAGCCTCCTGATGTTTTCTCCTGGTCCCACCTGCCGATGAACAAGAAAAAATCCGTCACCATCAGCGACATCGCCAAACGGGTCAACATGACCACCATCACGGTGTCGCGGGCGTTGAGCAAACCCGATCTGGTCAAGCCCGCCACCCTGGCGCGGATCCTTGAGGTGGCGCGCGAGCTGGACTACGTGCCCAACGCCTTTGCTCGCGGGCTCAAGCGCAGCGAAAGCCTGATCATCGGCGTGATCACCGCGTCAGTGGACAACCCGTTCTACAGCGAAATGATCAAGGCGATTTCCCGCGAGGCGAAAAAGCACGGCTACACCATCATGCTGGTGGACACCGACGAGCTGGAGGAATTGGAAAGCAAGGCCGTGGACACCCTGCTCGGTTATCGCGTGGCGGGGATCATCCTCTCGCCGGTCTCCGACGAGCCCGACTACCAGCCCGATTACCTGGAGCGCCTGGGCAACGGCAAGACCCCGGTGGTGCTGCTCGACCGCACGATCCACGACAGCCCGTTCAGCCGCGTGGTGCTGGACAACTACCACAGCGGGATCGAGGCCGCGCAGTACCTGTTGCGCCACAACCCCGCGCTCAAGCGCCTGCTGGTGCTGACCGGGCCCGAGCATTCGCGCATCACCGTAGAGCGCCTCAAGGGCCTGCGCGAAGTGCTCGCCGAGCATCCCCAGGTGCAGGTCCAAGTGTGCGCCGGCGACTACACCTTGATGCCCTCCTACCTGCACACCCTCGACTACCTGGCCGCCCACTGCGCGCCGGATGCGATCATGGGCTTCAACCAGTTGATCACCCTGGGCGCCCTGCGCGCCTTGCGCATGCACAATATCCCCCACGACAGCCTGACCATCTGCGGCATCGACCGCCTGCCGTTTGCCGATATCTTCGGCGTGCCGATTGCCTGCGTGGCCCACGATGCGTCGCTGGCCGGCAGCAGTGCGGTGCGCCTGTTGCTCGACCGCCTGCAAGACCCGTACAAACCCCGGGACAAGGTGGTGATCGCCGGCAAGTTGGAGAACGGCTAGCGGCTGGTGTAGCCGCCATCGATCGGCAGGCTGACCCCACTGATCATGCTCGCCGCGTCACTCAACAAAAACAGCACCGGCAACGCCACTTCCCGGGGTTGGGCAAAGCGCCCCAGGGGAATCGCCGCCAGGGCCGGGTCGCGCTTGGCCGGGTCGGCCCAGGCCTGTTGCGCCATGGGCGTGAGGGTCACGGTCGGGTTGACGCTGTTGACCCGGATCCCGAAACGTCCCCATTCGGCACATTGCACACGGGTGATCGCATCCAGGGCGGCCTTGGACGCGCAATAACCCAGATGATCGTCCAGCGCCACCAGCGAGGCCTGGCTGGAGACGTTGACGATACTGCCGGCGATACCTGCCGCAATCATCGCCGCCGCCACCCGGCTGGCGACTTGCGCGGCGGCGCGGGCGTTGACGTTCATCACCTGGTCGAAAGCGGCGCTGCTGATCGCTGCTGCCGGCTCCAGGCGCGAGATCCCGGCGCAATTGACAAGGCCGTGCATCGGCGGCAGGTCCTTGAGGGCCAGGTCCAGGGCGGTGCTGTTGGCGATGTCCAGGCACAGGGTTTCACAGCCCAATAGGGACAGGGCCTGGGCGTCACGGCCGATGGCGCAGACCTGGGCGCCGCTGGCGATCAGTTGCAGGGCGATTTCCCGGCCAATGCCGCTGGTGGCGCCGGTGACGAGGATGCGTTGGTGGGTGAAATCGAAGGTGGTGGTCATCAATGAATATCCCAAAGCAATAGAGAGCCCATGTGGGAGCTGGCTTGCCGGCGATGGCGGCGTGTGCGCCAACACATTGGTGACCGATACACCGCTATCGCAGGCAAGCCAGCTCTCACATTTTGGTCCGTGTTCACTTAACTCGTTTGCAGGCTGTGCATCACCGGCTTGAGTGCCGGATACAGCTTCAGGTAGTCGGCAAACGCCCGGTCATACGCCTGTACATTCTCAGCCCCAGGCTCAGCCCGCAGCTCCAACTGCACCCACCCCTGCGCCATCTGCCCCTCGTCCACCAACCCCACCGCATGCGCCGCCAACAACGCCGCGCCCAGCGCCGCCTCCACTTCCTGGACGATGGTGTACACCGGGTAACGGGTGACATCCGCGATAATCTGCATCCACAAATCCGAATGGCTCGCGCCACCCACCACGATCAGCCGAGGGTCCAGTGAATGGGCGCCGCGCATGCCCGCCTCGATGTTGTGCCGCAGGGCAAAACTCACGCCTTCGAGCACCGCGCGGTACAGGTGGATGCGGCTGTGATACAGGTTCAGGCCAACAAAACTGCCGCTGGCCTGGTCATCCCACACCGGGCTGCGCTCACCCATCAGGTACGGCAAAAACAACAGCCCTTCACTGCCCGCCGGGATCTGGCGCGCGCTCTGTTCCAGCAGCCACAGGCTGTCCTGGCCGGTGTCCCGGGCCTGTTGCTCCTCGGCCTGGCAGAACTGCTCGCGAAACCAGCTCACCGAGGCCCCGGCGGTAATCGCGCCGCCAAAGATGTACAGGTCCTGCTGGCCGTTGTAGACATGGGGCATGCTCACCAGGCCATGCCGGGCATCCACCTGCTGGTTGAGGTAGCCCCAGCACATGCTGGTGCCGATCATCGCCACGTGGTTGCCCGGCTGGGTGACACCGGCCGCCAGGGTCGCCATGGCCGCATCGACGCCCCCGGCCAGCACCGGCATGCCCGCCGCTAGGCCCAGGCGTTGTGCCCATTCCGGCAGCAGGCCGCCCACCACTTCGCCCGAATACAGCAAGCGCTCGGGCATCATCGCCAACGGGATATCCAGCGCCGCCAGCATCTCGGCCGACCAGCCGCGCGCCGCCACGTCGTAGACCCCGCCGATATTGCCGGCGCTGCTGTGATCCACCGCCACCTCACCGGTCAGGCAGTAATTGATGTAGCTGTTGGGCGGCAACAGGTAGCGGGTGTTGGCCCAGACCTCGGGCTGGTGCTGCTTGAGCCAGAGCATTTTGGTGAAACCGTAGTAGCTGTCCAGCGAATTGCCGGTGACCGCGAACAGGCGCTCCAGGTCGACCTGCTCGCGCACCCAGGCCACCTGTTCGCCGGCGCGGCGGTCCATCCAGATCAGGCAGGGGTGCAACGGTTTCATGGCGCCATCCACGGCTATCCCCGAGCCGCCGTACAGGCTGCTGATGCACAGCGCCTTGACCTGTTCTTTGGCGACCCCGGACTTGCCCATGCACTCGGCCACACAGGCCTGAACCGCGTCCAGCCAGACCTGTGGCCATTGCTCGGCCCAGCGCACTTTTGGCGTGTCCACGCGATAGCCCTGGCTGTGCTGGGCGATGATCCGCCCCTCGCCATCCACTAACAGCGCCTTGGTGCTCTGGGTGCCAATGTCCACGCCAATCACGTATTTCATACTCATTGCCCCGGCTTGAGCAGCACCTTGATCGACTTCACCGAGTTGGCCAGGTCGAACGCTTCGGCCCAGTTATCCAGGGGGAAGTCATGGGTGACGATGCCCTTGGACGTCACCAGGCCACGCTCGAACAGGTCGATGGCTACCGGGTAGCAATACGGCCCCAGGTGCGCGCCGCGTACGTCCAGTTCCTTGCGGTCGCCAATGATTGACCAGTCGGCACTGGTCTCGGCGCCGAACACGCTGAACTCGACAAAACGCCCCAGCTTGCGGATCAACTCCAGGCCCTGGGTCACGCCGGCCGGCACGCCGGTGGTCTCGATATACACGTCGCAGCCGTAGTTGTCGGTCAGGCCATTGATGATCGCGCGGGCGTCGTCCCGGGCGGGGTTGATCACTACATCGGCGCCGTATTTTTTCGCCAACGCCAGGCGTTCGTCGACCATGTCGATCACCACCAGTTTTTTCGGGGTCTTCAGCGCGGCCACCTGCACCATGCACAGGCCCAGGGTACCGGCGCCGGCAATCACCACCACGTCATCGAGTTGCAGGTCGCCACGGTTGACCGTATGGATCGCGCAGGCCATGGGCTCGATCAACGCCGAATCCTCCAGGGACACCGCCTCGGGAATCTTGTGCACGATGGCGGTCTTGGGGATGCGCATGTACTGGGCCATGCCGCCTTCGGCCACTTCGCGCTGGAAGCCGAAGATGTTGTGCACCTCGCACATCCAGTACTTGCCGGACTTGCAGAAGCGGCACTTGCCACAGGGCACGATCTGCTCGGCGATCACCTTGTCGCCGACCTTGACCTCGAAGTGTTCCTCGGCGCCCTCGCCCACTTGCTCCACATAGCCGAAAAACTCATGCCCCGGCACCACCGGCGCCTTGACCCACGGGTTGTCGCCGCCCCAGAACATCGCCGCGCCCGAGTGGCATTTGCAGTCACTGGCGCAGATCCCGCAGGCGGCAATGCGGATCACCAGTTCATTGGGCCGCGCCTGGGGTTTGCTGATGCGCTCCAGGCGGTAGTCTTTGGGGCCGTGGCAGACGACGGCTTGCATTTGGCTGTGCTTTTCCATGAGGTACTGACCTTTATTGAAGATGAGAGAGCCCGTCGCGGCCACGGCGGCCGCGTTGAGGTACTGCGTTTTTTTACTTGTGGCGCTGACGGCTGATAAAGATCGCCAGCAAAATAATTGCGCCCTTGATCACGCTCTGCACATAGGGCGAGACCCCGAGCATGTTCAGGCCATTGTTCAACACGCCCAGGAGCATGGCGCCAAGCAAGGTGCCGACAATCACCCCGCGCCCACCGGCAATCGAGGCACCGCCCAGGACCACCGCGGCAATCGCATCCAGCTCAAAACCGATGCCGGCGTTGGGCTGGCCGCTCATCAGGCGTGAGGTCAGCACCAGCCCGGCAATCGCTGCGGTCAAGCCGCTGATGCCATACACCAGCAATTTGAAACGCGCCGCGCGCACCCCGGACAGGCGCACCGCTTCTTCGTTGCCGCCAATGGCGTAGATGTAGCGACCGATGCGCGTGTGTTGCAGCAGCACATAGGCCACGAGGTAGGTGACCAGCATGATCAGGATCGGCACCTGGATCCCCAGCAGGCTGGCGCGACCAAAGAAGCCGAACCACTCCGGCAGCCCGGAAATCGGGTAGCCATCGGTGTACATCAGGCCAAAACCCCGGGCGATGCCCATGGTCGCCAGGGTGACGATGATCGGCGGCATATGCAGGTACGCCACGAACAACCCGTTGCCGATACCAAACGCCACGCCAATCAGCAGCCCGGCGCCAATCGCCAGGCCCGGCGGCAGGCCCGCGACCATCAGCCCGGCGGTCAAGGTGCCGGACAAGGCCATCACCGGCCCCACCGACAAGTCGATGCCACCGGTGAGGATCACGCAGGTCATGCCCACCGCGATGATCGCGTTGATCGACACCTGGCGGGCGATGTTGGACAGGTTGCTGGCGGTGAGGAAGTTGTCGCTGGCCACGATCATCACCGCCGTGACCAGCAACAGCCCGATAAACGGATAAAACGCCGGCGAGCGCACCAGCCGCGCCAGGTTCGGGCGTAGCCCCTGGGTGCCTGCGCGGTTAATGGACGTATTCACTTGAGCCCCCTGTTGCATGGCGCATGACCTCTTGTGGGTTGACGGCAGACGCTTCCAGTACCTTGACGATGGCGCCCTTGTGGAACACGGCGACGCGGTCGCACATGCCGATGATTTCCGGCAGTTCGGAGGAAATCATGATGATTGCGTAGCCTTGCTCGGTGAGTTTGCGCATCAGCGCGTAGATCTGCGCCTTGGCGCCGACGTCGATGCCACGGGTGGGTTCGTCGAACACCAGCACGTCGCAGTGATGGTTGATCCAGCGCGCGATCACCACTTTTTGCTGGTTGCCGCCACTGAGGTTGAATACCCGGCTTTCGCCGCTCGGCGCCTTGATCGACAGCTGCTGCATCAGCTCATCGACACTGGCGCACTCCTTGCCCTTGTCGATCAGGCCGCTGGCGCCCTGGTACTTGTGCAGGTTGTTGATGGAGATGTTTTCACGAATGCTGAAATCGGTGATCAGGCCCTCGCTCTTGCGGCTTTCCGGCAACAGGCCGATCCCATGGGCCAGGGCCTGGGCCGGGTCGTCGAGGCTGACCTTTACCCCGCGCAGCCAGACGTCCTTGGTCACCGACGCCAGCGCGCCCATCATGCCCAGGGCCAGCTCGGTGCGGCCCGAGCCGACCAGCCCGGCAAAACCGAGGATCTCGCCCTGGTGCAGTTGGAAGCTATTGTGCGGGCCATTGCGCTTGAGCTGGATGTCCTTGACCTCCAGCAGCAACGGCCCGCGCTCGGTGCTGGGTTTGGCTGGGAAACTGCACTCCAGGCGCCGGCCGACCATCATTTCCACCAGGCGGTCGATGTCGCTGTCGGCCACGTCGGTGACGCCGGCATTGCCGCCGTCGCGCAACACGCTGATGCGGTCGCACACCTGGAAAATTTCTTCCAGGTGATGGGAGATGAAAATCACCGCCACACCCTGGCGCTTGAGTTCGCGCATGATCTCGAACAGCAGTTCGGCCTCGCTTGGCGTGAGGGTCGCGGTGGGTTCATCGAGCACCAGCAGCCGCGCATCCAGGGCCAGGGCCTTGGCGATCTCGACAAACTGCTGCTCGGCCACGCTCAGGTGCTTGACCGGGCATTGCAGGTCGATGCTCACCCCAAGCCGTTGGAACAATGCCTGGGCGGCTTGCTGCATATCGCGCTTGCGCAGCAGGCCGAAGCGGTTGTTCAGTTCATGGCCGAGGAAGATGTTTTCTACCGCCGTGAGGTAGGGAATCAGGCTGAACTCCTGGAACACAATGCCGATGCCGGCGGCAATCGCATCACGATAGGTCGCGAACTGCTGCGCCTGGCCATCGATCAGGATGCGCCCTTCGTCCTGGTGCTCGACCCCGCCGAGGATTTTCATCAGGGTCGATTTACCCGCGCCATTTTCCCCGAGCAAGGCATGAATTTCGCCACGCTCCACTTGCAGGTTGATGGACTTGAGGGCCTGCACCCCGGGGTAGCGTTTACAGATGTTTTCCAGTTGCAAAAGACTGCTCATGCCGCCGACCTCTCGTTCAGAAGGGAGCCCCGCGCCCCACGATTGACGCGGGGCGTGGACGGTTTACCAGCTGAAGTCCTTGGCCTTGGCCTGGTCGATCAGGGCGATATCCACCGGGATACTGGCCGGCACATGGGAGCCCCACTTCTTGGCCAGGGCAATGCCCAGGGCCAGGCGGATCTGGTCGCGCGGGTACTGCGCCGAGGTGGCGATGAACTTGCTGCCCGGCTTGAGGATGGCCTTGATCGCTTCCGGCGCACCATCGACGCTGACCAGCTTGACGTCCATGCCGCTGGCCTCGATGGCCGACAGTGCGCCGAGGGAGCCGTTGTCATTGACGCTGAAAATCCCCTTGAGGGTGGGCTGGGCCTGGAGCATGTTTTCGGTGACGGTCAGCGCCTGGTCACGCTCTTGCTTGCCGTTCTGGATGCTGACGATCTTGATATCCGGATGCTTGGCCACGGCCTCCTTGCAGCCGCGGACCCGCTCCAGGATCGGCACCACGGCAATGCCGTCGAGGATCGCGATATTGCCTTTGTCACCGATGTTCTTGGCCAGGTATTCACAGGCCTGGAAACCGGCGTCGAAGTTCTTTGAGCCGACGAAGGAATCCAGCGGGCCATCGGCCTGGGCATCCACCGCCACCACCACGACACCTGCTGCGTGGGCCGACTTGACGGCGGACTGCACGCCAACCGAATCCGTGGGGTTGATCAGCAGGATGTCGATGCCCTTTTGCAGCATGTCCTCGACGTCACTGACCTGCTTAGACACATCGTGGCGGGCATCGGTGATGATCAATTGCGCACCGATGGTCGCCGCCGCTTCTTGCAGGGCGTCTTTCATGGTGACGAAGTACGGGTTGTTGATTTCCTGGAAGGATGCGCCGATGCGCATGGGGGCAGGTTTGGTGTCGGCCAGGGCGACGGTGGAGATGCTTAAAGCCAACAAACACAGGGTTTTGCGAAGCATTTTCATGGCATGGGTCTCTGTTTTGTTTTTATTTTTAGAGCAAATGTTATCGTTAACATTTTGCCAGAAGCTAACAAGGAAATGAGGCTGGCGCAAGCCCCTTGCGCTTTCCCTGTAGGAGCCGGCTTGCCGGCGATGGTCTTTCACGATGACGGGGTATTAGTTGACGCTGCGGGTGTTCTGGCTGGCGCCATCGCCGGCAAGCCGACCCCTGCAGGGGCAAGCTCAGTTCGCAAAATCGGCAGGCCGGGCTAAGCTCACTCACCAATAAAAAATACAACAGGCTGCGCCATGACCCATCCCACCGAGGCCTTTCGCCACCGCTACCGTGCCGCGGTCCACCCGCGCTACAACCCGTGGCTGCATGCCGGTTTTGTGCTGATCTACGGTTTGTCCTGCATCCTCCTGGCCTGGGGCAGCACCCAGCACATCCAGGCCTGGGAATGGCTGACCATTCCCCTGACACTGGTGTTTTTCAATCTGTGCATCTACCTCGTCCACCGTCACCTCGGCCATCATAAACACGGCCTCGCCAAGCTGTTCTATGCGCGCCATACCGGCGACCACCACAGCTTTTTCACCCCCGGCCATATGACCTATGACAGCCCCAGGGATTGGCGGGTGATCCTGTTTCCGGCCTGGTTGATCGTCCTCCACAGCCTGGCCATCACCCTCCCCGCCTGGTGGCTGCTCAAGCAGTTCAACCCCAACGTCGCCGGGTTGTTCGCCGGGTGCATGATCCTCGGTTACCTGCTCTACGAAACCTTCCACGCCTGCGAGCACCTGCCTGCCGCGCATCCCCTGGCCCGCTTGCCGTGGATCCGGCACATGCACCAGTTGCACGCACTGCATCACCGCCGTGAGTTGATGCAAGGGCGCAACTTCAACATCGTGCTGCCGCTGATGGACTATCTGTTCGGCACGTTGCACTGGGAGCCCGCCACACCCTCCTCCAAAGACCCGCGGGAAGCACCATGAGCCAAACAATCCGTCATCTGCTGTTGCTGGTGTTGATCCTTGTCGCCGCCTTTTTGCTGCTGATGCCCACCGAGGTGCAGCCAGTCAATTGGGCTGCGCCCAAGGCGCCATCCATGCGGGATGGGCCCTACAGCGAAAACCAGCGCCTGAAGGATGTCCAGCGGGTTGGCGCCCAGGGCATCGCCGGGCCCGAGGCGTTGCTGGTGGATGCCCAGGGTTTACTGGTTACCGGCCTGCATGACGGGCGAATCATCCGCACCGCGCCAGACAGCAACACCCTGGACGTGCTGGTCAACACCGGCGGCCGCCCGCTGGGCCTGGCGCAGCATCCGGACGGGCGCCTGATCATTGCCGATGGGGTCAAGGGCCTGCTGGCATTGGACGGCCAGCGCCAACTGAGCACCCTGAGCACCAGTGCCAATGGCCTGCCCTTCGGCTTTACCGATGATGTAACGGTGGATGCTGCCGGGCGCTACGCCTACTTCAGCGACGCGTCGAGCCGCTGGGGCTATGGCCAGGATGGTGAAGCGGTGATCGAGCACGGGGGCGATGGCCGGTTGTTGCGTTATGACTTCAGCAACGGCCAGACCGAGGTGCTGCTGGACCACCTGCAATTTGCCAACGGCGTGGCGCTGGGGCCGGATGAAAGCTATGTGCTGGTCAATGAAACCGGGGCCTATCGCATCAGCCGCTTTTGGCTCAAGGGCGACAAGGCTGGCACCCACGGTCTGTTTATCGACAACCTGCCGGGGCTGCCGGACAACCTCACCTTCAACGGCCGGGATCGGTTCTGGGTGGCGCTGTATTCGCCGCGTAACCCCCTGCTCGATGGCTTGGCCGGTTACCCCGCGATACGCAAGATGATGGTGCGGGCGCTGATGGTGGTGCCCAAGCCCATCGAGCGCAAAGCCTTTGTGCTGGGGTTGGATGTGCATGGCCAGGTGGTCGCCAACCTGCAGGATGGTAGCGCGGGCAACTACTCACCCATTACCAGCGCCCGCGAACACGGTGAATGGCTGTACCTGGGCTCGCTGAAGAACACCAGCATGGCCCGCTTGCCGCTGAAACTGGCCCTGTAGAAGCTGGCTTGCCGGCGGGCGCCGGCAAGCCGCTTTCTGGTTAGCGCACGATGGTCTGGCTGCAGATATGCCCCAGGCTTACGTACTGCGTGATATTGCCGCCTACACCAACACCCGGGAACTCCTTGAGCTCGATGCGCCAGCCGCCCATGTTGAACCAGGTCCGCCAGTTGTACGTCTGGCCGGACGAGCTGTCCGGGTAGACCACATTCAGATCGCCGGAGCAGGTGCCCAGGTCGACGTTGCCGGAGCCTGCGCCGGTGATACCGGTCTTGGCCTCGTAGTCGACCCAGTGGTAGTTGATGGTGTTATCGAAGCGTTTGTCGACCCGCAGTACCGGGGTCACGCCGCGCAGCGGCTCACCGGTGCTGTCCGACCATTGGGTGCTCCAGCTCAGGCTACGGGAGGCCTGGGTGGCCAGTTGCATGATCGAACTGGGAATGCGCACCACGTTGTCGCCATTCACATTGTTCTGGTTCAGTCGTGGTGCCGAGCCAAAGGACAAGATGTATCTCGCCTGCGGGTTGAGCGCCACTGCCGGGTTGGCCCGCACCCGCACCTTGACGGTGTAGCCAGGCGTGAGGTTGGGGTACGTGGAGGTGTTGTTTGGCTGGATCACCACCCAGTTATTGCCATCGAAGCGCTCGAAAATCCACTGGTTGCGGGTGCCCGCGCCGTCATCGCCAAGGAACATGCCCACGCCCTGGCCGCGCAGCGCGGTGAAGTCGAAGTAATCGACATCGTTGACGCTGTCGAGGTTGCCGGCCACCTGGTTCAGCGCGTCTGGCAAGGCGAACGCGGTTTGCGCGGTGTCGTTGGGCTCGAAGGCGTCGATGTTGCTGTCCACCGCCACGCCAAAACTGAACTGCGAATTGCTCGCGGTGTTGGCCACCATGTACCAGTAGTAATCGCCGGCAGGCATCACGCCGTTGAGGTATTCATCGGCGCTGCCGGCGTTATCAGAGGTGCCCGCCAGCGTCAGGTTACCCTGGCCGTCGTCATGGAACAGGCTCAACGACATATCGGTACCGGCGCTCTGGTTCAGCAGCTGAACCTGGATGCGCGCGCTTTGCGCGAGGTTGAAGTGGTAGGCCACTTGCGCCCCGGTTTCCACACCGCTGACGGTGTACAGGGTGTTGATATCCAGGGTTGGGAACAAGGGAGTGAAAGCGGCAATCGCTGCACCTTGCAACTGCTTCTCGCCAGGTTTTTTCAGCTCATCAACCCGCGTGTCCACCGGCGCGCTGCTGGCTGCGGCCTTGCTTGCCAGCGCCTTGGCCTTGCCCGCCTTGGCCGCCTTGAGTTTTTGCGTAAGTTCGGCCGAAAGCTTCGAGGACTCAACCTTGCCCCCCACTTTGAGCGCCTGGTCCACCGCTTGCTTGACCGCCTGGGCGGACAGTTTGGCGGGGGCTTGCGAAGGGTACTGCTCGGCCAGGGCAAAGGCCGAAACGAAGCAGGAGGCCGCCATGGCCGCGCCCAGCATAAAGGCTTTTTTCGATTTCATTTTTTATCCATCCATAGTTAAAAAATTGTGGCGTCGGTGCGCGGTGAAATCCGTTCACCTGGGATGGACTGTAGGATATGACTGTATATATGTACAGTATTTTTTAAGATGAATGTGCGAAAGACCGTCACCGCCAAGGCAATTTTTTCACATCGATTTCACTGGCCGACCACGCCCCTGCCCCTACATTGCCCGGCAACACAAACAGCTGTACCTCAGGTGCCAGGGTGAAGAGCGTGGTTGAAATGAATTGCCCGGATGAACGCCGGGCGAAAACCCTCAAGCAGTCAGGGCTGCGTTTCGGTGCGCTGATCGCCCTGAGCCTTGTAGTGATGGGCGCCATGCTCTGGCCCACCACGCCGCAGAACCTGGGCGTCGACAATCGCCTGGTCACTTCCGGGGCCCTGGCAGCCTGGCGCAGTGGCAACCTGATCGTGCTGGTGCGCCATGAAGAACGCTGCGACCGCTCCAGCAATCCGTGCCAGGGCCCTGTCGATGGCTTGACCCGCCCCGGCAGTGTCTCGGCAGTGGCGGTGGGTAGCGCATTCCATACCCTGGGCATGTCCCACAGCGATGTGTTGAGCAGCCCCACCACGCGTACCGTGCAAACTTCGCAGTTCATGTTCGGCGACGTCCACGTGTTACCCGACCGCTTGACCTTGTGTGGCACCGCCCTCGCGCATGACCTGCCGGCACGCAAGATTGCCGGGCGCAACCTGTTGCTGGTCACCCATAGCGAATGCATCGGCGACCTGGAGCGGGTGCTGGGCTACCCCCACGCCGACGGTGCCGAATACGGCAGCTCGCTGTTTGTCCGGGTCGGCACCAACGGCAAACTCAAGGTACTGGGCGTCTTGAACAGCCAGGACTGGGCCGCCGCCCTTGGCCACCTCTAGCGGTCAGCTCACAATATCGCTGCGCCGCAACTCTCCCTGCACCTGCAGCATGAAGGGCGGCTCGGTAGGCTTTCCAGCAATCTGCAACGTGCTCATGTTCGACTGGCGGTCATAACTGACGATGGCTTCGCCGCTCGCCCCAGAAAACCTGCTGACAAACTGCAACGGTCTGCCGCCCAACTGCGCGGTGATCCCTGACACATCGACTTTGTCCTGGCCACTGACAAAGTCCTGGACCCGGTCCGGTGCCGCAGCATTGGACTCGTTGATTTTTCCATAGACGAAGGTGTCGTTGCCCTTGCCGCCCCACAGCGTGTCGGCACCTTCAGCGCCGTAGAGCACATCGTTCCCGTCACCACCGCGCAACTGGTTATTCGCTGCGTTGCCCACCAGCCAATCGTTGCCTTTGCCACCCGTGGCATGCTCGATCGTGACGCCATAAGCAATGCAAACGTTGCCTTTAAGGCCACCCACATCGGAAAACGTCCCCGCCTTGAGGCTGATTTTCTGGTCCTGCTCATAACCCGAAAAGTCCAGCGTGTCGGTCCCGCCGCCATCCCAAATAGCAGCGACCATCTTGTCGTTCTTGCTGTGGATACTCAGGAAGTCACGCTGGGTATTGGAGTTGAAACCGTAGGTGGTGTCGTCATTGCGCGTCTTGAGATTGGCGCCATATCGGGACTGGTAAGCCGTTATATCGTCCAATTGTGGCGCCGATGAACGAAAGCCGTCATGCCGCATGTAGGCGGTGCGCTCGCCCCTGTAGCTCATGCCGGTGTGGCTTTGCGAATCTTCGTGGGAGTCGAGTTGGTTGCGCGTGAAGCTGCCGTCATAGCGCCCAGGATGCTGTAACCCCATCGCATGCCCCAGTTCATGGACAATCGTGTGCCGGCCGGCATCGCCAAGGGCTGCGTTGGCAACGCTGTGCTCCTCTGGCGTGTTTACAAACCACACCTCCCCCCCACGGCCACTGCCCGGCAGCACCGCATGGGGGTTACCGCTCTGGGAACGGCCGTTGCGGTCGACCTTTTGCCCATAGTTGCCAATGCTGATATGCCCTTCGCTTTTTGCCGTCCTGGGCCCTTCGCTGAACTTCACGTTCGCCACATCTGCAATCGACTCAAGGCTGCGCCGGGTCTGCTGCCTCTGGTTCTCGAGGATATGGCTGAACCCGGTCTTGTTCTGCCAAACCTGCTTGGGGTCGGCGGGCGGGGCGCGGAACTCGTAGGAAACCAAGCGCGTGCCATCAGCGTTCGTGTCCGGCCAGCCCGAACTGGAACGCCACAGCGACTTGGCCGCATCCCCCGTGGTCTTGGACGCCAGCCCATTGTGCTGGATGCCATTGCCACGATCATCGCGATGGCGAAACTGATCAATCGTCTGGAACAGTGGACTGCCTTGCATTGCGGGGGTCGACATGGCTCTGGCTCCTGGGTCGTTTCAGATCCGAGAGGCACCGTTGCGTGCGCTCTACCGGCCGAACCTTGAAGGAGCCTGGCTGGCTGCGGTATCACGAAAAGTCTGCATTTGTTATGGGAAACAGCGACGCGCAGGCTGGTTGTTTCAAACAAAGACCGTCGTCACCCCGGCAACGGAATCACCCGCAACGGCCTGACCGACTTGTAGGAAAAGCTCGAATAGATTTCCTTCACACACGGCAATGTCTGCAACACCTCCCGGGCAAATTCGCCGAAGGACTCCAGGTCCTTGGCCACCACTTCCAGCAAAAAATCATAGCGCCCGGACACGTTATGGCAGGCGACGATTTCCGGGATGTCCAGCAACCGCTGTTCAAACGCCCGGGCGATTTCCTTGGAGTGGGTGTCCATCATGATGCTGACAAACGCCGTGACCCCATAGCCCAGGGCCTTGGGCGAGAGAATCGCCTGGTAGCCGCCGATCACGCCGCTGTCTTCCAGGTTCTTGATCCGGCGCCAGCACGGCGAGGTGGTCAGGGAAACGCGCTCGGCCAGTTCGGCAACGGTCAGGCGCGCGTTGCCTTGCAGGGCGTTTAACAGGGCTTTGTCGGTACGGTCCAGGCTGCTGGGCATGTCTTGCCTCAAATTGTTATTTTTATGGGACTTCATCCTTCGCCAGCGGTTTTTCTCGGCAAAGTAGGCAACGTTCGGCCTCGGTTATGAGCATAGCATTGTAGGAAATAAGGAGCGTCCGACATGCACAATAAACACAATACATTCGGCTTTTCTACCCGCGCCATTCACTACGGCTACGATGCGCAAGACCATCACGGGGCCCTGGTGCCGCCGATCTACCTGTCGGCGACCTTTGCCTTCCCGACCGCCGAATACGGCGCGGGGTGTTTTGCCGGTGAAGAAAGCGGGCACTTCTACACGCGCATTTCCAACCCGACCCTGGCGCTGCTGGAGTCACGCATGGCCACCCTGGAGGGCGGCGAGGCAGCAGTGGCATTCAGTTCCGGCATGGGCGCGATTGCCGCGACCTTCTGGACCCTGCTGCGCCCCGGCGATGAGGTGATCGTCAGCCAGACCTTGTACGGCTGCACCTTCTCCCTGCTGCACCATGGCATCGGCCAGTTCGGCGTCAAGGTGCGCCATGTCGACCTGTCGGACCTCGACGCCCTGCGCGCCGCACTCTCCCCCGCGACCCGCATGATCTACTGCGAAACCCCGGCCAACCCCAACCTGCAATTGATCGACATTGCCGCCGTGGCCAAGATCGCTCACCAGCAACCCAACATTACTGTGGTCATCGATAACACCTACTGCACCCCGTACCTGCAACGCCCGCTGGAAATGGGCGCCGATGTGGTGGTGCATTCAGCCACCAAGTACCTCAGCGGGCATGGCGATATCACCGCCGGGATCGCCGTCAGCCGCCATGACCTGGCACAACGCATCCGCCTGCAAGGCTTGAAGGACCTGACCGGTGCCGTCCTGTCGCCCCAGGACGCCTTTTTATTGATGCGCGGCCTCAAGACCCTGGCCCTGCGCATGGATCGCCATTGCAGCAATGCCCAGGCCGTGGCCGAAGCCTTGCAGGCGCACCCGGCGGTCGCGTCGGTAACCTACCCCGGCCTGCGCTCCTTCCCACAATACGAGTTGGCGGCGCGGCAGATGAAACTCTCGGGTGGCATGATTGCCTTTGAACTCAAGGGCGGCATCGCCACCGGCAAGCGCTTCATGAACGCGCTCAAGCTGTTCAGCCGCGCGGTCAGCCTGGGCGACGCCGAATCCCTGGCCCAGCACCCGGCGAGCATGACCCATTCCACCTACACCCCAGAGGAACGTGCCCAACACGGAATTGCCGAAGGGCTGGTGCGTTTGTCGGTAGGGCTGGAGGATATTGCAGACCTGCTGGCCGATATCCAGCAGGCGCTGGCGCATTGCGTCAAGCGTGCGCCGGCGAGCAAACCGGCGACCCATTCTGTGTAGGAATGGGGGTCACTTCACCAGCCGGGTTTCCTTCGAAGGCCGGTAGCCGAAGTAGGCGCTGTAGCATTTGCTGAAGTGGCTGGGCGACACGAACCCGCAGGCCACCAGCACATCGACCTGGGACAGTTCGGTGTGCTGCAGCAGGCGCCGGGCCTCGGTGATGCGCAACTCCATGTAATAGCGCTGCGGTGTGGTGCCCAACTGCTCGCGAAACAGGCGCTCCAGCTGGCGCCGCGAACGCCCGGCATACACCGCCAGTTGCTCCAGGGCCAGGGGTTCTTCGAGGTTGGCATCCATCAGGCGCACCACCTCGCGCAGCGGCGCACTGACGCAGATATTTTCAGCGGGCTTGATCCGCCGGTAACGCGACTCCTCGAACGCCAGGATATCTTCGATACCTTCCACCAGCGCCTTGTCGTGCAGGCTCTTGATCCAGTCCAGGGCCATATGGAACGCACCGGATGGGCTGGATGCGCTGAGACGGTCACGATCGATCACATAGGGCTCGCTGCTGACTTCGGTGGCCTTGGCGATTTCCGTCAGGGCCGGGCGATGCTCCGGATGAATGGCACAGCGATAGCCATCCAGCACCCCGGCCTTGCCCAGGAACCACGCCCCGTTCCATAGCCCGGCGAGGATCACGCCCTGCTGCGCGGCGGCCTTGAGCAGTTCGATAAAGCTTTCACCGGCCTTGAGCTGGGTCCGATAGCCACCGCAGATCACCAGCAGGTCGAGCTCAGCCAGCGCGCTGTGCTCAAGGCGCGCGTCCGGGCGAATCACCAGGCCCAGGTCGCTGATCACCTCCTGCTCGTCCAGGCCGAAGGTGCGCGAGGTGAACAGCCCAGGACGCAGCAGGTTGGCGGTGATCAGAGTGTCCAGCGCCTGGGTGAAGGCCGGCAGGGAAAAATGTTCCAACAGCACAAACCCCGCGCGAACCAGGCGTGGGGCCTGGCCCGGGGTTTCGTTCAGGTAGCGCAGGTTCTTGCCTTTCATCCCGCCGCTAAATTGCCGTCTTTCCATGAGTGTTCAACCTGTCTGCGGCGCTGTATGAGGCGCCATCGCCAGCAACAGCTTAGGGCTTGATGTTTTTCAACTGGTTGAGCAATTCGAGCAGTTGCTGCAATTGCTCTTCGCCGAACTGTTCCTGGATCTTCTGGTAGTTGCTTTCCATCCCCGCGCTCATCTCGACGAAGCACTGTTGCCCCTGCTCGGTGAGGTTCACGAACACGCGGCGCTGGTCTTCGCTGGACTTGCGCCGGCGCACGATGCCGTCGCGTTCCAGGCGCGTCAGCACGCCCGTCATGCTCGGCTTGAGGATGCAGGCCAGGTGCGCCAGTTGATGGCTCTCCAGTTCGCCTTGCTGGCGCAGGATCCGAATCACCCGCCACTGCTGTTCGGTCAATTGATGTTCATTGAGCAACGGGCGGAAAAACGCCATGGCGGCTTCACGGGCCTGCAGCAGGGTCAGCGTCAGGGAAGGTCTGGGAGTGGACATGGCTCACGCGCATAAGAGATCGAAGCGTCGAAGCTTAGGGTCGGCTCCACGGGCATGCAAGCCGGCCGCCGCACAAACTCGTTAATCTCGACACGAATTATTTTATGACGATGCAAATTGTCTACCCAGAATAAATATAACATGTTAACAATATGCCACTCCCTTCAGTGATCCGAAGGGCGATACCTACAAAAACAACAAAAGGAATCTGTCATGCATTTGCGCCTCCTTCCCCTGGCGGCCAGCGCGGGCCTGTGCGCTACGTTCAGCCCCCTGAGCGCCTACGCCGAGTTTATCCAGGACAGCAAGGCCAGCCTCGACCTGCGCAACTTCTATATGAACCGTGACTTTCGCCAGACAAACGCGCCGCAGAACAAGGCCGATGAGTGGGCCCAGGGCTTTGTGCTGCGCCTGGAGTCGGGCTACACCGAAGGCCGGGTGGGCTTTGGCGTGGATGCCCTGGGTGAACTGGGGGTCAAGCTCGATTCCAGCCGTGACCGTCGTGGTACCGGCCTGCTGCCGTATGGCGCCAGCCAGCAGCCCGTCGACAACTACAGTGAACTGGGCCTGACGGCCAAGGTGCGAGTGTCGAAAACCGTGCTCAAGGCCGGCACCCTGCAGCCGCAGCTGCCGGTGGCCGCCTACAACGACACCCGGCTCCTGCCCTCGACCTATACCGGCGAGTTGCTCACATCCCAGGACATCGCCGGCCTGACCCTGAACCTGGGCCGCCTGGAAAAACAAAACCTGCGCGATTCTTCCAGCAACGACCAGATGAGCTACGCCGGCGTCGACAGCAGCCACCTGGACCTGGCCGGCGGCACCTATGCAATCACCCCGCAGTTGGCGACGACTTACTACTACGCACAGATGCAGGACATCTACCGCCAGCACTTCATCGGCCTGGTGCACGACCTGCCGCTGGGCAACGGCATGAGCCTGCGCAGCGACCTGCGTTACTTCGATACCCGCGAGCAAGGCAGCCATGATTTGCGTGGCGCATCGCGAGTGGACGGCGGGCGCATCGACAACCGGTTCTTCAACGGCATGCTGAGCCTGTCGACGGGGGCCCACAAGTTTGGCCTGGGCTATCAGAACCTCTCGGGCGACGGCGATTTCGCCTACCCCGGCATGGACCCCTATTCGGTCAACCTGGTAACCATCAACGTCTTCACCAAGGCCCAGACCGATGCCTGGCAGGCGCGTTACGACTACAACTTCGCCGCCCTCGGCCTGCCGGGGCTGACCTTCATGACCCGCTATGTGGATGGCAGCCACGTGCAGACCGCCAGCGTGCGTAATGGCCGCGAATGGGAGCGCGATACCGACCTGACCTACACCGTGCAGAGTGGGCCACTGAAAAACGTCAACGTCAGGCTGCGTAACGCGACCCTGCGTTCGAGCAACGGCCTGACCAGCGATATCGACGAAAGCCGCATCATCGTCGGCTACAGCCTGGCGCTGTGGTGATCAACGCAGGCCTGCCTGGCGCAGGCGGTACTCCCCCGGTGTCATGTGCGCATAGCGCTGGAAGAACCGGCTGAAATAAGCCGGGTCCTTGAACCCCAGCTGATAGCAGATTTCATTGGCTGAACCACCGGTAAACAGCAGCAGGCGCTTGGCTTCCTGCATCAGCCGTTCAAGCACCAGGCGCTTGGACGGCAGGTCGGCAATGCGCCGGCATACGTCATTGAGCCGCGCCTCGGTCACGCCGATTTGTTCGGCGTACGCCGACAGCGGCCAATGCCGCAAATAGTGGTCTTCGATCAGCTCATTGAAGCGGTGGAAGATGCGCAGGTCTTCATGGCGCGCCGGGCGTGCTTGCAGGGAGTTGGCGCACAGGCGCAGCAGGCTGATCATGATCAACCGCGTCAGGCTTTCCAGGGCCGCCGCCCGCCCCGCGCCGGTGCTGTTGATCTCGCCACTCAACTCGTCGAACAGCCAGTCCAGCCGCTTGATCTCGGGCTCGAACTCAGGTGCCAGGCGGGCCAACGCCACGCAGGCGGGTGGGATCTGTGGGCCTGGCGCCAGGCTCGGGTCGGCATCGACCAGCGCCCGCACCCACTGCTGGCGCACGGTCAGTACGTGGCCATCGGCGTCGGCTTCAGTGACAAAGGCATGGGCCACCGTGGGCGGCGTGAGGAAAAACATCGGCCCCGATTCCAGGTACTGCTGATCGTCGAGGTAGACCCGCACGGCGCCGCTCTTGACGTAATGCACCTGGAAGAACCGGTCATGCCGATGCACGGGCATGTTGCGCCCGAAAAAACCCGCCAGGTTGCCGAGCCGATCGTAATGCACGTCGGCATCGCTGTAGCGCTGGTCGTAGACCTGGCCGATGTTGATGTTGGGGATCGGTTTCACAGGCTTCTCTTTAGTGTTTTTTGCACCCGATGATTTTGCCACGCTTGACGGTAGTTAACATATTAATTATAACGTTAACACATTAACGAACTGCCTTTAGAGCAGTCGCCATCGCCAGGAGAAATCCATGAGCCGTACCCTGCATGATGTTGCCAGCGGCACCCTGTTCGGCGTCGCGCTGAACTACCAGGGCTTGCTGAACCAGCGTCTCGCCGAATTCGAGCAGCCGCCGTACCAGAAGCCCCCGGTCAAGCCGGTGCTGTTTATCAAGACCCCCAACACCCGCAACAGCCATGACGGCATCGTGCACCAGCCCCACGGCGAGCGCCTGCAACCGGGCCCGGCCCTGGGCGTGGTGATCGGCAAAAGCGCCAGCCGCGTCAGCGTGGAAAATGCCCTGGAGCATGTGGCGGGCTATGTCATCGTCAATGAGTTCAGCCTGCCGGAAGACAGCTACTACCGCCCCGCCGTCAAAGCCAAGTGCCGCGACGGGTTCTGCGCCCTGGGCCCTGAACTGGTGGCCCGCGAACAGATCGCCAACCCCCATCAGTTGAGCCTCAAGCTGTTGGTCAACGGCGAGTTGCGCCAGCAGAACACCACGGCCAATTTTGTCCGCGACATTCCCCGGCTGATCGCCGAGATCAGCGAATTCATGACCCTGCATGCAGGCGATGTGCTGATCACCGGCACGCCCGAAGGCCGGGTGGATGTGCAGCCCGGCGACACCGTCGAAGTCCAGATCAGCGGCCTGGGCCGCCTGGTCAACCACATCCAGGCCGAGGAACAGCCATGAAGCACGCGCGTATCCGTTTTGAAGGCCAGGTCCATCAGGTCCACGTCGAAGATTTCAATGCTGTGCGCCTGGCCGATGGTCGGTTGCTGGCCGAAGACCAGGTGCAGTGGCTGCCACCGGCCACCGGCAATATGTTCGCCCTGGGCCTGAACTACGCCGACCATGCCGCCGAACTTGCCTTCGCCCCGCCGACCGAGCCGCTGGCATTCATCAAGTCGCCGGGCACCTACACCGGGCACAACCAGATCACCTGGCGCCCGGACAACATCGCCTACATGCACTACGAGTGCGAGTTGGTGGCGGTGATCGGCAAGCCGGCGCGCAACGTCAAGCGCGAGGACGCCCTGGAGTACCTGGCCGGCTACACCGTGTGCAACGACTACGCGATCCGCGACTACCTGGAAAACTACTACCGCCCCAACCTGCGGGTGAAAAACCGCGACGCCACGACCCCGGTCGGCCCGTGGATCGTCGACGTGGCCGATGTGCCGGACCCAGGCAACCTGACCCTGCGCACCTGGATCAACGGTGAGTTGCGCCAGGAAGGCAGCACCCGCGACATGATTTTCGATATCCCCTACCTGATCGAATACCTGTCCAGCTTCATGACCCTGCAACCCGGCGACATGATCGCCACCGGCACCCCCGAAGGCCTGGCCGACGTGGTGCCAGGGGATGAAGTGGTGGTGGAAGTGCAAGGCGTCGGCCGCCTGGTCAACCGAATTGTCAGCGAGGCGGACTTTTTCGCCGCCCGGAAAGAGGCTTGAACCCCATGATCAAACACTGGATCAACGGCCGTGAGGTCGAAAGCAAAGACACCTTCATCAACTACAACCCCGCCACCGGCGAGGCGATTGGCGAAGTGGCCAGCGGTGGCGCCGAAGAAGTCGCCCAGGCCGTGGCTGCGGCCAAGGAAGCCTTCCCCAAGTGGGCCAACACCCCGGCCAAGGAGCGCGCGCGCCTGATGCGCAAGCTCGGTGAGCTGATCGAGCAGAACGTGCCACACCTGGCCGAACTGGAAACCCTGGACACCGGCCTGCCGATCCACCAGACCAAGAACGTGCTGATCCCACGGGCTTCGCACAACTTCGATTTCTTCGCCGAAGTCTGCACGCGCATGGACGGCCACAGCTACCCGGTGGACGACCAGATGCTCAACTACACCCTGTACCAACCGGTAGGTGTGTGCGCGCTGGTATCGCCGTGGAACGTGCCGTTCATGACTGCCACCTGGAAGACCGCACCGTGCCTGGCCCTGGGCAACACGGCGGTACTGAAGATGTCCGAGCTGTCGCCTTTGACTGCCAACGAACTGGGGCGCCTGGCCCTGGAAGCGGGGATTCCCAAGGGCGTGCTCAACGTGATCCAGGGCTACGGCGCCACCGCCGGCGATGCCCTGGTGCGTCACCCGGATGTGCGGGCGATTTCCTTTACCGGCGGCACCGCCACCGGCAAGAAAATCATGCAGACCGCCGGCCTGAAAAAGTACTCCATGGAGCTGGGCGGCAAGTCACCGGTGCTGATTTTTGAAGACGCCGACCTCGAACGGGCCCTGGATGCCGCGCTGTTCACCATCTTCTCGCTGAACGGCGAGCGCTGCACCGCCGGCAGCCGGGTGTTCATCCAGCAGAGCGTGTACCCGCAGTTCGTCGCCGAGTTCGCCGCCCGCGCCAAACGCCTGATTGTCGGTGACCCGCAAGACCCGAACACCCAGGTGGGCTCGATGATCACACAAGCCCACTATGACAAAGTCACCGGTTACATCAAGATTGGCCTCGAAGAAGGCGCCAACCTGGTGGCAGGCGGCCTGGAGCGGCCGGCGAACCTGCCGGCGCACTTGGCACGCGGGCAGTTTATCCAGCCGACCGTGTTCGCCGACGTCAACAACAACATGCGCATCGCCCAGGAAGAAATTTTCGGCCCGGTGGTGTGCCTGATTCCCTTCAAGGACGAAGCCGAGGCCCTGCAACTGGCCAACGATACCGAATATGGCCTGGCGTCCTATATCTGGACCCAGGACATCGGCAAGGCTCATCGCCTGGCCCGTGGCATCGAGGCCGGCATGGTGTTTATCAACAGCCAGAACGTGCGCGACCTGCGTCAGCCGTTCGGCGGGGTAAAGGGCTCGGGGACCGGTCGTGAAGGCGGCCAGTACAGCTTCGAAGTGTTCGCAGAAATCAAGAACGTGTGCATCTCCATGGGCAGCCATCACATCCCGCGCTGGGGCGTGTAACTGTGGAAGCGGGCTTGCCCGCGATGCTCGTCAACGATAACGCTGGCTTTCAGGATTAACGCGCTGACCTTGGGTTTTTCGCGAGCAAGCTCGCTCCTACACAGTCCGTAGCGCACCAACAAGAATAATGAAATCAGGAGAATGATCATGGGTGAAGTAGTCCTGGCGGCGAAAATCTGCCACGTGCCTTCCATGTACCTGTCGGAACTGCCGGGCAAGCACCACGGTTGCCGCGCCGCAGCGATTGCCGGGCACAAGGAAATCGGGCGCCGCGCCCGTGAACTGGGGGCCGACACCGCCGTGGTATTCGACGTGCACTGGCTGGTCAACAGCGGTTACCACGTCAACAGTGGCGAGCGATTCCAGGGCACCTACACCAGCAACGAACTGCCGCACTTCATCAAGAACATGGAGTACGCCTACCCCGGCTGCCCGCAGCTGGGCGAGCTGATTGCCGCCGAAGCCAACCTGGCCGGGGTGCGCACCATGGCCCACAACATCCCGAGCCTGGAGCTGGAATACGGCACCCTGGTGCCCATGCGCTATATGCACATGGACGTGCCCCAGGAGCAGAAATTCAAGGTGATCTCCATCGCCGCCTGGTGCGCCTGGCATCGCCTGGAAGACAGCTTCGCCTTCGGTGCCGCCGTGCGCCGGGCCATCGAGAAGAGTGATCGCAAGGTGCTGGTGCTGGCCTCAGGCTCCCTGTCGCACCGCTTCTCCGACGACCGCGAAGCCGAAGCCAACATCCACAACTGGACCCGCGAGTTCGACAAGCAAGTGGACATGCACGTGGTGCAGATGTGGCGCGAAGGCCGCTTCAAGGAGTTCTGCGCGATGCTCCCGGACTACGCCGAACACTGCTTTGGCGAGGGCAAGATGCACGACACCGCGATGCTCCTGGGTTTGCTCGGCGGGCCTGAGTACAACCGCCCGGCAGAGATCATCACCGAGCCGTTCGGCAGCTCCGGCACTGGCCAGATCAACGCCATTTTCCCGATTTAACACGGTAGGAGCCGGCTTGCCGGCGATCGCGGTGTGCCTGGCACCCACGCGCCTGCAGTCCGGCCGCCATCGCCGGCAAGCCGGCTCCTACAAGGAGAGCAAAATGCCGCATTTCATCGCCGAATACACCGACAACCTCGAACACCAGGCCGACCTGCCGGGGCTGTTTGCAAAGGTCCACCAGGTGCTGGGAGACAGTGGCGTGTTCCCTCTCGGCGGCATCCGCAGCCGCGCGGTGCGCCTGGACACCTGGCGCATGGCCGATGGCAAGCACGACTACGCCTTCGTCCACATGACCCTCAAGGTCGGCCACGGTCGCGACCTGCCTACCCGTCAGGCGGTGGCTGAAACCCTGTTCAGGGTGATCACCGAGCACTTCGCCACCCTGCAGGCACAACGGCTGCTGGCCCTGTCCTTCGAGATGGTCGAGCTGCACCCGCAGTTGAATTTCAAACAGAACAACGTCCACGCGTTTTTAAGCAACCAGGCGGGTTGACCCCGCCTCCCCCAACGGCCTCTCAGACAAAAAGTACAACATCATGAGCACAGCCAATACCGCCCACAGCGTCACCCTTGCCGAGCATGATCGCACCCACAGCACCGTCACCTGGCGCCTGATGCCGTTGCTGCTGATCTGTTACCTGTTTGCCCACCTGGACCGGATCAACATCGGGTTCGCCAAGATGCAGATGAGCAGCGACCTGCACTTCAGCGACACGGTGTATGGCTTCGGTGCCGGCCTGTTCTTTATCGCCTACGCGCTGTTCGGCGTGCCCAGCAATATCGCCCTGGACCGCGTCGGGCCACGGCGCTGGATCGCCTGCCTGATGGTGGTGTGGGGCATCCTGTCCACCAGCATGCTGTGGATCGAAAGTTCCACCGGCTTCTATGTCCTGCGTTTTTTGCTGGGCGTGGCCGAGGCGGGTTTCTTCCCGGGGATCCTGGTGTTTCTCAACCGCTGGTACCCGGCGCGCCGACGCGCGCAGATCACCGCCCTGTTCGCCATCGCCGTGCCCATGGCCGGGGTGATTGGCGGGCCGCTCTCGGGGGCGATCCTGGAAAACTTCCACGACTTTGGCGGCATGCGCGGCTGGCAGTGGATGTTCCTCATCGAAGGCGCCCCCGTGGTGCTGCTGGGCCTGGTGGTGCTCAAGTACCTGCCGGACAGTTTTGAAACGGTGAAGTGGCTGGAACCTGCGCAAAAGCAACAATTGCGCGAGCAACTGAGCACCGAGGAACAGCGCAAGTCCATCACCTCCTTCGGCGGCATCCTGCGCGACCCGCAAGTGTGGCTGCTGGTGGCGATTTACTTTGCGGTGATGCTGGCGGTCAACACCCTGGCGTTCTGGATGCCCACCCTGATCCATGGCGCCGGCATCGGCCGCGACAGCCAGGTCGGCCTGCTGAGCGCCGTGCCGTATCTGGCCGGCTGCTTCTTCATGATCGGCTGCGGGCGCTCTTCGGACCGCAACCGCGAACGCCGCTGGCACTTGTGCGTGCCGCTGCTGATGGCCGCCGCCGGGATTGCCGTGGCCGGCCTGGCACCGGGCAACTCGCTGGTGGTGATGGGCGGCCTGATCGTCGCCGGCATGGGCGCCAGCGCCGCGCTGCCGATGTTCTGGCAACTGCCGCCGGCCTTCCTGTCCAACTGCACCCAGGCGGCCGGGATCGCCATGATCAGCTCGTTTGGCAGCATCGCCTCGTTCCTTGCGCCCTACCTGATCGGCTGGATGCGCGACACCACCCAAAGCGCCAGCCTCGCCCTGTACGTGCTGGCGCTGTTTATCGCCCTTGGCGGCCTGCTGGTGTTGCGCACCAACGCCGCCATCGTCAACCCTCAGTAAGAGACCCTTGTCATGCTCGATCCACAGCTCATCCTGCAAGCCGCTGCCCAACTGGACCATGCCGAACGCAGCCGCGAACAGGTACGCCAGTTTTCCCTCGATCATCCGGCGATCACGATCGAGGACGCCTACGCCATCCAGCGCGCCTGGGTCGCCCAGAAGATCAAGGGCGGGCGCAAGCTGGTCGGGCACAAGATCGGCCTGACCTCGCGGGCGATGCAGGTGTCGTCGAACATCACCGAACCGGACTACGGTGCGCTGCTCGATGACATGCTGTTTGAGGAAGGCACCGACATTCCATTCGAGCGCTTTATCGTGCCACGGGTCGAGGTCGAACTGGCCTTCATCCTCGGCAAGCCGCTCAAGGGCCCCAACTGCACGATTTTCGATGTGCTCGACGCCACCGAGTGGGTGATCCCGGCCCTGGAGATCATCGACGCGCGCATCCAGCAGGTCGACCCGCACACCAAGGCCACGCGCAAGGTGTTCGACACCATCTCCGACAACGCCGCGAATGCCGGCGTGGTCATGGGCGGCCGCGCGGTGCGGCCAACCGAGATCGACCTGCGCAAAGTGCCGGCGGTGCTGTATCGCAACGGCGTGATCGAAGAGTCCGGGGTCTCGGCCGCCGTGCTCAACCACCCGGCCAAGGGCGTGGCGTGGCTGGCGAACAAGCTGGCGCCCTACGACGTCACCTTGCTGCCAGGGCAGATCATCCTCGGCGGCTCGTTTACCCGGCCGGTGGCCGCCAGCCCGGGCGATACCTTCCATGTCGACTACGACATGCTCGGCTCGATTTCCTGCCGCTTCGTCTGACACCTGGAGGACTGATTCATGGACATGCCTGTCAACCGCTTCAAACAGCGGCTCACCTGCGGGGAGCCGCAGATCGGCCTGTGGCTGGGCCTGGCGCACGCGTACTGCGCGGAACTGGCGGCCAATGCCGGTTTCGATTGGCTGCTGATCGACGGCGAACACGCCCCCAACGACTTGCGCGGCATGCTCGGCCAATTGCAGGCCGTGGCGCCCTACGCCAGCGAGGCGGTGATTCGTCCGGTCATTGGCGACACCGCATTGATCAAGCAGGTGCTGGATATCGGCGCGCAAACCTTGTTGGTGCCGATGGTCGAAAGCGCCGCCCAGGCCCGGGAACTGGTGCGCGCCATGCGCTATCCACCCCAGGGCATCCGCGGCGTGGGCAGCGCCCTGGCGCGGGCTTCACGCTGGAACAGCATCGACGGCTACCTGGACCAGGCCGACGCACAGATGTGCCTGCTGGTGCAGATCGAAAGCTTGCAAGGGCTGGCCAACCTCGACGCGATAGCGGCTGTCGAAGGCGTGGATGGCGTGTTTATCGGCCCGGCGGACTTGAGTGCATCCATGGGCCACCGGGGCAATCCGGGGCACCCTGACGTGCAAGCGGCAATCGAAGATGCCATTGCGCGGATCCGCCAGGCGGGCAAGGCGGCGGGGATTCTCAGTGCCGATGAGAAACTCGCCCGGCGGTACATCGAGCTGGGCGCGGGGTTTGTCGCAGTGGGGGTAGATACCACGGTGCTGATGCGTGGGTTGCAGGGATTGGTGGGCAAGTTCAAAGACAAACCCGCGCCAGCGAGCACTGGCGGCGTGTACTAATCACCTTCAAACGCCGCAGGACCCGATGTGGGAGCGGGCTTGCTCGCGAAAGCGGTGTGTCAGTCAATATATTCGGTGACTGAACCACCGCTATCGCGGGCAAGCCCGCTCCCACATTTTTGATGGGTAGGGCTCAACGCCTGATGTTTTTCAGCTCATCCAACAACCCCAGCAAGGTCTGCAACTTTTCCTCCCCAAACTGCTCCTGCAAACGCTGGTAGTTGGCCTCCATGCACTGGCTCATGGACGCAAAACTCGCCCGGCCCTTGTCCGCCAGGGTCACCAGTACCCGTCGCTGATCCTGCTCGGCCTTGCGCCGATGGATCATCCCCGCCGCTTCCATGCGTACCAGCACGCCAGTCATGCTCGGCTTGAGGATGCAGGCCAGTTCCGCCAGTTGGTAAATCTCCAGTTCGTCGTGTTGATTGAGGATGCGGATCACCCGCCATTGCTGCTCGGTCAGGCCGTGTTCGTTCAGCGAGGGGCGGAAAAAACTCATGGCCGCTTCGCGGGCCTGTAACAGGGTGAGGGTCAGGGACTGCCGGGGTTTGAGCATAGAGTCAGGGTCACGTGATATTTAGTTAATGTTTTAACGAAACTCTAACATCCCCGCTCCACGCTCGCGCTATAACTTAAGGGTCGCGCACGTCCATGGCGCGCTGAATCAAAAGCCCCGGCAGGCAGGATCAAGACATTGATCGCGCCAAGGCCCCTAATGAAGACATCTGCTTTAGAGCCTTCCTTCACTTTTCAGGCTGCGCCATGATCACTATTGAAACCCCCACGTATTACACCGCTACCAAGAAGTACAACCTGAGCTTTCCCACCCTGGAACAGGACATCGAGGCCGACGTCGTGGTAATTGGCGGCGGCTTTTCCGGGATCAACACGGCTCTGGAACTGGCAGAAAAGGGCATCACCAATATCGTCGTGCTGGAGGCGCGCTACCTGGGTTTTGGCGGCACCGGGCGCAATGGCGGGCAGATCATGGCCGGCATTGGCCACGACCTCGAGAAGATCAAGCAAGACGTCGGCGAGGACGGCCTGCGCCAGGTGTTCGAGATCAGCGACCTGGGCGCCGACATCATCAAAGACCGGATCGCCAAGTACAACATCGATGCCGACTTTTGCCACGGCTACGGCTATATGGGCTTCAACGCCCGCCAGGAAAAAACCCTGCGGGCCTGGGAAAAAGACTTCAAGTCGATCAACAGCAAGCACGAAATCCGCTTCCTCGGCGGCTCCGACGTGAAGCAGATCATCGGCTCCGACGCCTACGGCAGCGCCCTGCTGCATATGGGCGGCGGGCATGTGCATTCGCTGAACCTGCTGCTGGGCGAAGCCACCGCCCTGGCTGGCCATGGCGTGCGGATCTTCGAGAACAGCCCGGCGCTGGAAGTCCGCTATGGCGAGCGCATCACCGTGCGCACCGGGCGCGGCTCGGTCAGGGCCAGCAAGCTGTTGTGGGCGTGTGACAGTTTTCTCAACAAGCTGGAGCCGGAGCTGCATCGCTCGACCATCAACACCTACGCGTTCCAGATGATGACCGAGCCGTTGAGCGAAGAGCTGATCCAGCGGATAAGCCCGATTCGCGGGGCCTACAGCGATATCCGCCCGGTGATCGACTACTACCGCGTGACCAATGAAAACCGCCTGCTGTTCGGCGCCGCCACGCCATTGGTCGAGCACATTCCCGGCGATTTGAAAGCCTGGAACCGCAAGCTGATGCTGAAGATTTTCCCCTACCTCAAGGACGTGAAGATCGACCTCGCCTGGGGCGGCCCGATGGCCTGCAGCCCCAACCTGTTCCCACAGATCGGCACCTTGCCGGGGCGCAGCAATGCGTTCTTTGTCCAGGGTTACTCGGGCTTTGGCGTCACCCCCAGCCACATCATCTGCAAGGTCCTGGCCGAAGGCATGAGCGAAGGCTCGGCGCGCTATGACCTGGTCAGTTCGATCCACCGCCCGACGATCATCGGCAAGGACGCAATCCGCCCCTTGCTGCTGACCGCCGGCAAATCCTGGCACCAACTGTCCGGTTACTGGAATGGTCGCCGCTAACCCCGTTTTTATCCCTATGGAGCAACTGCCATGACCCTCGTCACCCTCAAGAAAGATATCCAACTGTCTGAACTCGATGCCTGGGGCACCGTTGCCGATCTCGGCAGCGAAATCCTCGCCGGCGAACTCAAGGCCTTCGGCAAAATGACCTTCGGCGCGCCGACCGACCCGGTCAGCAGCGCCTACTTCGGTACCACCCAGGGCAAGTTCCGCATGGTCTACCCCTTTAACGAACAGGCCACCGTGGTCACCGGCGAGGTGCGGCTGACCGACGAGTCCAGCGGCCAAACCACCACCTACAAGGCGGGCGACAGCTGGTTCGTGACCAAGGGCACGCCAGTGCTGTGGGAAGTGCTCAGCGCAAGTTTCGTCAAACATTACTTCGCGGTCGTATGAACGGAGGCCGGTGATGACTCACCCATCTGACTGGATCACCGTCGGCGCCCTCGCCGACGGCTTTGCCCCCCAGGCCTTTATCCTGCCCAACCTGGCGGACCTGGACGGCAAGACGTTCACCCTGCACTTCGCCAATGGCTGGCAGATAGCGCATCGTTTCGCTCAGCAGAGCCTGTCCTGGAGCACCCTGGACGGGCACTCCAGCGGCACGGCGCCCTACCGTGCCACGTCGATCCGCCCGGGCCTGTACCTGGTGGACTTCATCAAGCATGAAGGCGGGCAGGACTGGTCCATCAGCCTGGTGCTCGACACCCACAGTGCCTCGTTCACCGCCGTCATCGGCCGCCTGCCCTCCCCGGCAGACACCGCCGAGGGCCTGTACAGCCGCGCCCTGGCGGGCAAGCCGTTAACCGCGGTGGCCGTGGACTTCCTGCATGGCAGCCTCGACCGCCCGTGGCAGGAAGGGTTGTGCCCCCACACGCCGACACGCGAGTTGGTGGGCCTGCGCAACCAATACCGCTACAGCCCGAGCGAGGTCTACGAGCACCTCTACCTCAACGACCAGTTCTATGCCTGGCAGTGCCTCAAAGGTGTCGAGCAAGGCCTGTGCGACACCGATCGCTGCCATTACTACAAGATTGCCGATGAGCTGTACCTATTTGTCTGGCGCGAAAAAATCATTCCCACCCTGGGCCTGGTGCTGATTGACCTGCAACAGCACCGCAGCGACGGCAAGATCTTCGGCTATGCAGGTTCCTCGTTCGATGCGCTATCGAACTTCCCCATCAGTTCCTATTGCCAGGTGCTCAACCGCACGGAGTATGCCGATGACTGAGCCACGCACGGTGCTGATCACCGGGGCCGGCACCGGTATCGGCGCCGCGTGTGCCCGGCTGTATGCGGGCGAAAAGGCACAACTGGTACTGATCGGCCGGCGTCGCGAACCGCTGGAGCAGGTGGCCGCAGACACCGGCGGGCTGATCCTGGTGGGCGACGCGGCCTGCCCCGTGACCTGGGAAGGGTTCATCACGCAGATCCGCCAGCGCTATGGGCGTCTCGATGTGCTGCTGGCCTGCGCCGGCGGCCATGGCGTGGGCAGTGCCACGCAAACCCCACCGGCCACCTGGGAAGCAGCGTTGCGCAGCAATCTCGACAGCGCCTTCTACAGCGCGCGGGCCTGCCTGCCGCTGTTGCTGGAAAGCGCCGGCAATATTGTGCTGATCGGCTCCATCGCCTCACTAGCGGCAGGCCCCGAGGTGTGCGGCTACACCACCGCCAAACATGCGCTGCTGGGGCTCAACCGCTCGTTGGCCCGGGATTACGGGCCGCGCGGGGTGCGGGTCAATGCGGTGTGTCCGGGCTGGGTGCGCACGCCCATGGCGGATCAGGAAATGCAGCCGTTGATGCAGGCGTATGACGAGAGCCTGCAGCAAGCCTATGCCCGCGTGTGCGCCGATGTACCGCTGCGCCGCCCGGCCAGTGCCGACGAGATCGCCAAGGTCTGTCGCTTCCTGGCATCGGCTGACGCGTCGATCATCACCGGCGCAGCCCTGGTGGCCGACGGCGGTTCAAGCATTGTCGATGTGCCGACACTGGCCTTCGCCCATCTGGAGCCCACTCATGCCCCATGACCTGGACTTCAGCGGCCAAGTGGTTCTGGTCACTGGCGGCGCCCAGGGCATCGGTCGTGGGATTGTCGAAGGGTTTGCCAGGCGCGGCGCCCAGGTGCTGATTGCCGACCGTCAAGTCGCCACGGCCCAGGCCCTGGCTGACGAACTTATAGCCCATGGTTGCCAAGTCGCGGCCGTTGGTATCGACCTGGCGGATGCCAGCGCGGTGTTCGCGCTGATGCAACGCCAGGAACGACTCGACGTACTGGTCCACAACGCCGGGTACTTCCCGCTGACCTGCTTTGAGGACATCACCCCGGCCATTCTCGAACGCACCCTGGCGGTGAATCTCTCGGCCCTGTTCTGGCTGACCCAAGGCGCCCTGCCGATGTTCCGCCGCCAGGGCCACGGCTGTGTACTGGTAACTTCATCAGTGACCGGCCCCAGGGTGGCGTACCCCGGGCTGAGCCACTATGCGGCGTCCAAGGCCGGGGTCAACGGCTTCATTCGCAATGCTGCGCTGGAACTGGCGGGGTTGAATGTACGGGTCAACGGGGTTGAACCGGGCATGATCGCGACACCGGCAATGAGCAACCTGGGAGATGGCCAACTCAACGCCAGTATTGCCAGCCGCGTGCCGTTGGGACGCTTGGGCAGCGCCGCCGATATCGCCGGGGCCATGCTGTTTCTGGCTTCGGGGCTGGCCACCTATATCACCGGGCAAACGCTGGTGGTAGATGGCGGCTCAACCCTGCCGGAAGTCTGAAACCCAACCTGTAGGAGCCGGCTTGCCGGTGATGGCAGTCTGTCAACCGGCTCCTACGTTCAATCTACTGGGCGGGTCAGATCCTGTTCAGGCCATTCGGCTGGAACGAAACGCCTTGGGTGACTGCTCGAACTGCTTCTTGAACGAGCGGCTGAAATGCGCCGAATCGGTAAAACCCCACTTATAGGCAATCGAGGTAATCGATTCGCTACGCAGGAACGGGTTGGTCAAGTCATCGGCGCTGCGCTTGAGCCTTGCGCGCTGGATGTAGCGGCAGACGCTGTCGTCCTGTTCTTCGAACAGCCGATACAAATGGCGTACCGAGATGTTCAAGCGGCTGGCCAGGCCGACGGGGCTCAGGCCAGGCTGGCTGAGGGACTCATCAATGACCTTCTGCACGTAGCTGCGCAGGTTGTTACCTTGCAACGCGCCGGTGTCGTCGCGCGCGTCCTCGTCCTGCTCCAGGGCTGAGCCCAGCAGCGACACAAAGGCACACTGCAACGCCTCGACCTCATCCTCGGCACCTTCGCCGCCCTTGCACAACTGGTCCATCAACACATGCAGCATGCGCCCGCAGGCTTTGCTGGAGGAAATCTTGCCAAAGGTTTTTGCTTGGCTGCCCATCTGCTTGCACACCTGGGCGCGCGGCAACGACAGCGAGATATGTTCGATCAAGCCGAACGGGGTGATTTCAATGGAGCCCACCGAGTCCATCAGCAGCAGTTCGCCAGGGGCCAGTTGTACGCGCTGGCCGTTCTGCACGACCTGCGAATAGCCGCTGCGCTGGCTGACCAAAAAGCAATCCTGGTCATTGTCATGGTCGGGGTTGCTGACCTGGCGCTTGATCAGGCCGGCGTTGGTACGCAGGCTGGCCAGGGGCAACCCGCCGTTTGAAAGCATGGAAAACTCGCCGATAAACAGCGAACGGTTAAAGGCCAGTTCGGTGTCGAAGTGGCCGCACATCGCACGCAAGTCGCGGTTCCAGGTGTCGAGCCCCTGTTGTGCACTCTGTTGGATACCCATGGGTGTCTCCACAATGGCTTATTGTTTTTGTCGGGCAATAGTTAACATGTTATCTATATGCGCGCAACAAGTACCTGTCCACCCTTGTGTTTGCACTAATGATGCCAATCAGAGCGTGCGCAATACACGCTGCAAGCCGAGCAGCGCTGCCAGCAGCACGTCCCGCTGTTCGCGGCTCAGGGCGATGTAGCGGCGAAAGGCCGGCATACGGTTGACCACCTCGCTGCCGCCCATGTGTTCCAGGCGCACGTGCCAGTGCCGGGCGTGCAATTCAATGTGCAGGCGCTTGAAATCCAGGGGCATCAATGCCTGGTGCAAGGCACTGTCCTGTTGCAAGCGCACCTGCAGCTGCCCCAGCAATGCACCCTCGCCCGAGCGTTGCCGGCAGCGGATCCCGGTACGTCGAACGGCCCCGCCATGGTGCAATTCAAAGCGTGCCGCGCCCTCTGTCGAGGCGGGCAGGCACAAGCTGAACTCGGTCATGACCAGGTGCATCAACAGCTGCGATTCGGTGCGCTCGCGGATTTCCAGGTGCAGGCTGCCGTCGTCCAGTGCCGCCCGCGCCAAGGTCGGCGACACCTGCTCGAAACGCGCCAGCCCCAAATTGCGCCGCAGTTGCCCCAGGGTGCGCCCCGGCTGATAGCCCGCTGGCGCCCGTTGTGCGCTGAACAGCTCAGACAGCTTTTGCCGCAGTGCTGACATAGCCGTTGTGAGAGTGACCCGGTTCATTGGCAAACTCCTTGGCCAGCACGTCTTCCACCGACGCCGGCGTGAATGGATTGACCTTCTGCACCACCAGGGTCCAGAACAGCGCATACACCGCAGTGCCGCCCAGCATCACGCCGAACGGGACATAAATATCCGCCGGGTCCATCCCCGGCGGTGTGATAAACCACATCCCCAGCAGGATGCCGGCGCTGGACAGCAGCTGCGGCAGCGGGAACCACGGCGAGCGGTAGGCCCGTGGTAAGTCGGGACGGCGAATGCGCAGGATCACCACCGACACCGTGACCAACAGGTAAGCGAAACTCCACGCACACACCGCCGCCAGCACCAGGTGCATGATGTTGTCGGTGTTGCCGCCCAGGTACAGCGCGTGCAGGCAGGGAATCAGCATCGCCACCAGGATGCACAGCACCGGGGTCTTGAAGCGTGGGTGCAGGTAGGTGAACACCTTGGGCAACGCGCCATCCACCGCCATGCCGTAGAGAATCCTTGGCACGCCGGCCATCAAGGTATTGATGGTGGCGGCGCCGGCAAACAGAAAGCCGATCCCCAGCCACAGCGGCCCGACCTGCCCCATCACCTGCTCGGCAAAGCGTGGAATGGCCATGGGCGTATCCAGCAAATGCACGCCGCTGGCCGCGTCCAGCACTACGTTTTGCACCTGGCGCTTCATGGCCGCACCGTAGATGAACATGCACGTCGCCACCCCCATCAGGCCGAGCATCATCGCCCGCGGCATGACCTTGGCCGACTGGCGCAGGTCCGGCGCCAGCGGGGTGACGAATTCGCAGCCGACAAACATGAACATCGCCATGCCCACCAGGGACAACACCGTCACCAGGTCGCTGCCCACCATGGACTGGCCAAACCAGCCGTCCAGTTGTACCGCTGGCGCGGCGATCAGGCCGAGCACGCCAAACACCATCAAGGTGGTCCACATGCCGAAAGTGAGGATGATCTCGGCGCGGCCAAAGGCACTGACGCCAAACACATTGAGCAGGCCGAACACCAGCACGAAGCCCACCCCCAGCAACCAGGAGCCACCGGCGGATTCGGCCAGGGTATTGAGGTGTTCAAAGTTCACCAGGGCCATGACCCCGGCCAGGATGGTTTCGGCGGTGCCGGCAAACACGTGCACGATCAAATAGGCCGACAAGGTGCCGGTGATCGCAAAAAAACGCCCCATGCCGCAATTGATGTAGTCGTACACCGAGCCGGTGGTGGGCAGTATCGAGGCGGCCTCGGCGAAGGTCGTGGCCTGGGCCAGCATCATCACCACGGCAATCAGCATGGCCAGCGCAAACGCGCTGCCGCCGATGCCAAAGCCCATGGTCGCGGTAAGGATCACCGGGCTTGCCATGATCAGGCCAATGGTGCTGGCCAATGCGGTGGGGAAACCCACCGTACCCCGGTTCAGGTGCGCGGTGAGTCTGTCATTGATCGACATGGTGCAGATCCTCGAAAGGGATTTTTTAGAAGTGTTTGCACTGTGCGCCCCGCCCAACCTGATCGTCTTGCCCCTGGCTGCCGCCGGTTTTGTTGCTCCCTGCCAGGGCCTGCGGCCTGGCGGCCAGGATCAATTGCCTGGCACGCAGGTGAAAGACTTGCGCCGCCGACGCTCGCCCTAATGCGCCCTCAACTTAACTCTTGGGGACTATAACAATGGAGCACACACTAAAAACCCGCCACCTGCGCCCGGCTGTCGGCCTGGGTCTTGCGCTGTTGATCGGCCAACCGGCGGCCCAGGCGATTGAACTGTATGCCGACGACGACACCACCGTCACCGGCAACTTCCTGGCCGTTTACGGCATGTTCAATAGCCGCAAGAACTACGAAGGCAGCCAGGGCGGTTCGACCTGGCGTGAAGGCTTCATCAAGTACGGCTTGAGCATCGACCAGACCCTGGCTGGCCTGGGCAGTGTGTACGGCACCGCCAACCTGGTGAGCTCCGGCACCTGGGGCGATGGCGATGCCTCCCGCGTGACCGACGGCAGCGAGCGCACCACCAAGTTCGAGGAAGCCTTTGCCGGCTGGCGCTCCGGGGACCTGTTGCCAGCACTGGGCAAGGATGGCCTGGACCTGTCGTACGGGCGCCAGATCATTACCGTGGGCGACGGCTTTATCATCAACGACGACGGCCCGAACCTGGGCAATGGCGTGGCCGACGGTCAGTTCGACCGTGGCGGTGCCTATTACATCGCGGCCCGGCATGCCTTCGACAAGGCAGCCGTGGTACGCCTGGGCGGCAAGGACGGCCTGCATGGCAGCCTGATGTGGATCGAGTCCGACAACCGCGCCCAGGCCCTGACCGAAATGGCCATCGGCACCTTGGAGTACAGCGCTGCGCCAGGCACCCTGGGCCTGACCTACCTGCATGGCATCGATGTGGATGAGCGCTTTGCCAACGACCTGCAAAAGCAACGCAAGGGCATGAATCTCTACAGCCTGCGCGGCACCGGCAACGCCGGGATCGACAACGCGCACTTCTCGTTCGAGTACGCCTGGCAAGACAAGGACCCCGGCCCGGAAAAAGCCTGGTACGCCGAGGCCGGCTATACCTTCGCCGACCTGCCCTGGTCGCCGGACCTGACCTACCGTTATGCGCGCTACTCGAAAAACTGGGACGCGCTGTTCGCTGGCTTCAATCGAGGGTTTGGCACCTGGGTCCAGGGCGAAGTGGCGGGCAACTACTCCGGGCCCTACAACAGCAACACCTCGGTGCAGCACGTGGCGCTCAAGGTCAAGCCGCTGGACAACCTGACCCTCGGCGCGCTGTTCTTCGACTACCAGACCGTCAGCAAGCGCAACATGCTCGACCTCGATGGCCGCGAGCTGGACCTGTATGCCGAATGGGCGGTGAACGAGCACCTGATCATCACGCCATTGATTGGCCTGTACCAACCGGACAAGGACCAGGACACCGGCGGCAACCAGGTCGGTGGCAACGGCACCAACGTCTATAGCCAGTTGGTGGTGGCGGTGCCGTTCTAAGACCTGGGTTGCCCCTGAACCACCGCACTTCCCCTGTAGGAGCGGGCTTGCCCACGATAGCGGTAGTTCATCCGCCGAATGTATCGACTGACACTCAGCCATCGCGGGCAAGCCCGCTCCTACAGGGGATCCGCGCTTAACTGAATGGCATAAGGCCGGCCCGCTCCCACAGGGGCATGGCAGCCACAGACATACGCCCCGGCAGGCACAGTCAAGCTCTAGCTACCCGCGTTGGTTAGCCTCGGGTTTTCCTTTCTGATCAGGAACACCCCCATGAGCGATATCACGCTGCTGCCCGCCGTCGAAGCCTTCTTGCGTCGAGACCACGGCCTGTTTATCGACGGTGGCTACGTCCCCAGCCAGTCCAGTCAGACCCTGGAGGTGATCAACCCAGCCACCGGCCAGGCCATCGCCACGGTCGCCGATGCGCAAGCCAGTGATATCGAGCGGGCCGTGGCCTCGGCGCGGCGCGGCTTCAAACAGTGGTCGCAGACCGCTCCGGCGGTCCGTGGCAATGTGCTGCTCAAACTCGCCGACCTGCTGGAGCGCAACCGCGAGGAACTGGCGCAGATCGAGACCTGCCAGTCAGGCAAGATCATCCAGATTTCCCGCGCCTTTGAAGTGGACCAGGCCGCGCATTTTTTGCGTTATTACGCGGGCTGGGCAACCAAGATCAGCGGCCAGACCCTCACCCCGTCACTGCCCTCGTTTGCCGGCGAGCGCTACAGCGCCTTCACCCTGCGCGAACCGGTGGGCGTGGTGGTGGGCATCGTGCCGTGGAATTTCTCGACCATGATCGCCATCTGGAAACTCGCCTCGGCCCTGGTGACCGGTTGCAGCATCATCATCAAGCCCAGCGAATTCACGCCGCTGACCCTGCTGCGCATTGCCGAACTGGCGGTGCAAGCCGGCCTGCCCGCTGGGGTACTGAACGTGCTGACCGGCGGCGGCCAGGTGGGCAAGGGGCTGATCGAACACCCAGGCACTGACAAGGTGTCGTTCACCGGCTCGGTGCCCACCGGCATTGCGGTCGGCCGCGCGGCCATGGGCGCCGGCCTGACGCGCGCGACCCTGGAGTTGGGTGGCAAGAACGCGGCGGCGTTCCTGCGCGATGTGAAGCTGGAAACCGCCGTCAACGGCATTATCGAAGCGGGTTTCCTGCACTCGGGGCAAATCTGCGCGGCGGCCGAGCGGTTTTTCGTCCACCGCTCGCAGATCAACCCGGTCATGGAAGCCCTGGCCCAGCGTTTGAGCCGCCTGAATATCGGCTCGCCACTGGATGAGCGCACCGAGTTTGGCCCGGTTACCCATCGCCAGCACCAATTGAAGCTGGAAGGTTTTTTTGCCACCGCCCGCGCCGAAAACAACACGATCATCCACGGCGGCCAACCGATGGAGCGGCCCGGTTGCTATGTGCAACCCACGATCATTCTCGCCAACAGCATCAACGACACGCTGCTTACCGAAGAAACCTTCGGCCCCATCGCCACGTTCCTGCCCTACGACGACGAGGACGAGTTGCTGGCGTTGATGAACCACACCGCCAGCGGCCTCAGCGCCAGCCTGTGGACCAACGACCTGGGCAAGGCCCTGCGCATGGTCCCGGCGATCAACGCCGGCACGGTGTGGGTGAACATGCACACCCTGCTCGACCCCGCCGTGCCGTTCGGTGGCAACAAGTCCTCGGGGATTGGCCGGGAGTTCGGCAGCGCCTTTATCGAGGACTACACCGAGCTCAAGTCGGTGATGATGCGTTACTGATCACTGCGGGATCAGCGCCTCCGCCTCGATCTCGATCAACCATTCAGGCAGCGACAAGCCGCTGACGATGATCCACGACGAGGGCGGCGGGTTTTCGGGAAACCGCTCGCGCAACGCGGCAGCGATAGGCTCCTGCTGATCGCGGGCGGACTCGACGATATACAGGCGCAGCATGATCACATGGGACAGATCGCCCTCGGCCGCCGCCAGGACTTTTTCGATATTGTCCAGGGCGGTCGCGGTCTGTTCGGCGATGCCAGGGCCGACGGTGCGCTCGTCAGCGTCCACGCCCACCTGGCCGGACAGCAGAATTCGCCGACCATCGCGCACTTCCATGGCCTGGCTGAAACCGTATTGCAGGGAGTTGAAGACGGTCGGAGGGTTGAGGGTTTTTCGCTGCATGACGACTCCTTGTTATCTGTAGGAAACAAGGCTACCCCAAGGGTTTTGCCAACTCCTGGAGAAACTGCACATTTCAACATCCAGAAACAGAACGCCTTGCAATCAACCGTGCAAGGGCCGCGCCCAGGACATGCCTGCAGACCTCATCACCACGACTCCCAACCTTAAAGCGCGCAAGGTTTGTGCAAGCAGATCGTGCCCGGCCACTTGCTGACGCGGGCGTGCCAACCTGGCGAGGCTAACGCCCCTGGCTGAGCATCTGCAGGGTATAGCGCAAGGACGCCGGCAACATCGGCCCATGCCCCAACCCGGCAAAGGTCAGGTGGCGCACCTGTAACCCATCCACCTGATGCAGTGTGCCCAGCAGCGCCTTGAATGCCGTGTCACTGGCCTCTTTGGCCGGCGCCGCGGCGGCCGGGCTGGCCGGTTCCTGGTCGCCACGCATCAGCAGCAAGCGGGGCTGGCTGCCCCGCAGGCGTTGCGCCAGGCCGTGGGCCTCTGCCGTCACCACCCCTCGGTTCCACCACAACGAAGGGCTCGCCGCCGCGTAGTCATCAAAGGCATGCGGGCGTGTCATCAACGCATGCAGCACCAGCAAACCACCGTAGGAGTGGCCCCACAGCAATTGCCGCTGCGGGGTGATGCCCAGGCGCTGATTGACCAGCGGGCGAATGTTCTGCGTGAGCAAGTCAAGAAACACATCCGCACCGCCACTGGGCACCGCAGTCAACGGGTCCCGTTGTTCCACGGCGCTGCCGACGCTTGGCGTGTAGTCAAAGGTGCGCGCCGTGCGCTCGATCCGCAGTGGCGTGGCATAGCCCACGGCAACCAGCACCGGCGGCGCCACACTGTGCGCCAGTTGCTCCAGGCCCTGGTGGTCCAGCGCGGCTATCGCGGCGTTGCCATCGAGCAAGTACGCCACCGGGGTGGCCGCACTCACGGCAGGCGGCTGCCCCAGCCAGATCCGGTAATGGCGCGCGCCATCGGCCGAATCCAGCTCCAGGGTGCTGAAGCTATAGGCGCTGGCTTCGCGCAACACCTTCGCATCCATCAACTGGTCCGGCGCAGGCCGGGCGACGGCGGCCTGGGCGATCAACAGCAGCGCCAGGCTGATTAAGCGCCCCATCAGAAGGATGCCGTCAGGCTGGTGTACAAGGTACGGCCGGACTGGTTATAGGTCGCAGCCCCCGCCCCTTCGATATTGGCCACGCCCTGGGCGTTGCCTTCACGCCACAGGCGTTTGTCGAACAGGTTATCGACGCCGGCCGTCAGGCTCAGGTTCTTGCTCAAAGCGTACGTTCCGCTGACGCCGGCGATGGCATAGGGCGACAGCTGGTTATTGCCCGAACCCGTCACGCGGTTGCCGTGGTAATCGTATTTTTTCGGGGTTTGCTTGCCGTACCAGGCCACGCTCATTTGCAAGGACAGGTCATCTGTGGCCTGCCAGTCGAGCATCGAGTTCAGGGTGTACTTGGGCGCGACGGACAGCACATCGCCGGTCTGCTTGTTTTTCGATTGCAGCATGTAGGTGAAGTTGTTGGTCCAGTTCAACTGTTCGGTCAGTGGCAGGGCCAGGGTGCCTTCCAGCCCTTCGACCAGAGCCTTGGGCACGTTCTCCCAGCGGAAGATGCTGGCGTTGGCCGTGCTGCCGGTGCCGCCGCTGGCGTTGCCGACCGGGGTCAGGCCCGACTCGATTTTGTTTTTGTAGTCATTACGAAAGTACGTCAGGCCGGCCACGACCCCGTCATTGCGGTACTCGATTCCCAGCTCCTTGTTGACGCTGGTTTCGGCGTCCAGCTCGGCGTTGCCTTGCAGGTAGCAACTGGTGGTTTGCCCGTAGCAACCCTGGCCGTTGCTGTACAGCAGGTAGTTGGGGTTGAGCTGGTAGAGGTTGGGCGCCTTGTAGGAGCGGGCGATCCCGGCTTTCAGGGTCAAGGTGTCGGTGAGCACCTGAGACAGGTTCAGCGACGGGCTCCAGTTGTCGCCCACGATGTCGTGGTGATCCAGGCGCAGGCCGGGGGTCAGGCGTGTGCCGGGGCGCAGTTCGATATTGTCCTCGACAAATACCGAGAAGATCCGCGCCGAGGACGAGCTGCTGCGGTTGGTCCCGGCAAGCCCGGCGACGTTGCCGCCGGCAGTGGTGGTTTGCCCGTTGGAACTTGGGTCATCGAGTTGCTGCTCGACCCACTCGGTGCCCACGGTCAGCACCTGGTCCACCCCGGCATGCAACGGCAGGCTGACTTCGCCATGGGCGGTCAGGTCGCGCAACACCGTGGTGTTGAAATTGCTGCTGGAGAAGATCCCTTCGGTACCGCCCGCCAGGCCCTCGCTGATCCGGCTGTTGCGGGTCTTTTCGTATTGCAGGTAGGCCAGGCTGGTGCCCAGCTCCCAGTCGCCGCGATGGGTCACGGCGTAGGTCTCGCGGTACAGCACATTGGTCTCGTGGCCGAGCAGTTTTTTCACGTTGGCGTTGCTGTTGGTGTTCTGCGTATCGCCGGTATAAATGTTGCCCTGGCGGCTGAAACCGGCTTCCAGGTCGAGGGTTTGTTCGGGCGTGATCTTCCAGCTCAACAGGCCGTTGACGTCCTTGTTGCGCACCCCTTCGCGCCCCGCAGGCAAGGTGCCGATCTGGTTCCCGGTGCGTCTGGATTCATGGCCGCTGTTGATATCGGCGTCGTCGGCATTGGTTTTCGCCACATTGCCGTACACCCGGTAGCTGAGGGTGTCGGTGAGCGGGCCGTTCAGGCCGAAGTTCATGCGCTCGGTCTCGCCTTCGGCGCTGTGCTGGGCGAAGTTGTGATAGATCGTCGCCGAGCCGTGGGTCTCGGTGCCGGGTTGCTGGGTGATGATGTTCACCACGCCACCGGCGGCGCCGTTACCGTAACGGGCGGCAGCCGGGCCACGGATGACCTCGATACGCTCGACCTGGTCGGCGGGCACCCAGTTGCTGTCGCCACGGCTGTCACGCTCGCCGCGCCAGCCATAGCGCACGGAATTGCGGCTGCCCACCGGCTTGCCATCGATCAGGATCAGGGTGTTTTCCGGGCCCATGCCACGGATATCGATCTGCCGGTTGTTGCCTCGCTGGCCGCTGCTGGAATTGCCCGTGAGGTTGACGCCGGGCATGGTGCGGATGATGTCCGACAGGTCGTTGGCCGGTGGGCGCTTCTTGATGTCTTCGGCGGTGATGATCGACACACCGGGCGCCTGCTTGATCTCTTCCTGCGCCGTGCCCAGGACGGTCTGGGTTTGCAGTTCAAGACGCGCAGGGGTCTCGGGCTCGGCAGCAAAGCCGCTGGCGGGCAGCAGGCTGCAAATACTCAGGGCAAGCAGGGACAGGGGCGGCAGGCGGTGCATGAGGTATCTCCGAAACGTCAAGCCCACCGATAGCGGTAGGCCAGCAAAGATCGCAGATGATAATCAGATGCAATTGCGAGTAAAGAACATTAACTTTCTAAACATTTGCCGCCGCCACCCGCAGGTTCATGCGCAAACCCTGCGTGCCGTGGCTGGCCCATAACTGCCCGCCCTGCAACTGGAGGGCGCGGCGGGCAATGCTCAAGCCCAGGCCAAAACCAGTGCCGGGTGCGCCGTCCAGGCGCAGGTAGGGTTCAAAAATCCGCTCCAGATCGGCTTCATCGACGCCCGGGCCCTGGTCCTCGACGGTCAACAGCCACGTATCCCCTTCACGCTCGCCGCTCAAGCGAATGACCCCCCCTGGAGGTGAATGGCGGATGGCGTTGCGCAAGATGTTTTCCAGGGCCTGGGCGAAACTGTTGAGATGGACCCTGATTTCACAATCACCGTCGACTTCGCACACCAGCGCCTGCAATGGCCAGTCCGTTTCGAAATGCGCGTCCTGCACCAGCGCTTCCCACACCGAGGCCACCCGCACGTCCTCAGACTGCAACCGGGGCTTTTCGGTATCCAGCCAGGCCAGGTTGAGGGAGTCATCCACCAGGCGCCGCATCTCCTCGACTTCCCGCGCCAGCCGTTGCTCCAACTGCTGGCGCGCCAGGCCGCTTTCGCTGGCGATTTTCAAACGGGCCAAGGGCGTGCGGATTTCATGGGACAGGGTGCGCAGCAGTTGGCGTTGCTGCTGCAGGCTCTGGCGCAGGCGTTCGGCCATGTGCTCGTAGGCTCGCGCCAACTCACCCAGCTCATCGCCGCGCCGGGTCACCGAACTGCTGGCCAGCGGCGCCAGGTCACCGGCACTCAGGGCGTTCGCGCGCTCGCGCAATTCGTTCAATGGCAACACCAGGTGGCGATACAGCAACAGCCCCAGGCCCAAGGCCAACACCACCGGCACCACGCCGTGGGTAAACAGGTGCGTCCAAGGCGTGAGCCCCGGTGGCAGCAAGCGCTCGGGCAACTGCATGACCAAACGGCCGCGCTCCGGGTGCTGGGGGAAGGCGATGCTGACATAGGGCAGTTCATCCTCCAGACGCTTGCTCATGGGCCAACTGGGCTTGCGCATAAAGGTCAGGTGACTGACTTCGGCCGCCGTCAGCGGTTGGGTGCCGAGGCTTTGCAGGAACGGATCGAGCACGCCGACCCAGGTCTGCTCGCGCTGTTGCAGGGCGAGTCGCCATTGCTCCACAGCCTGGGCATCGCCGGTGGCGGCCACCTCTTCGGCCTGGGCGGCGTAGGCACTCAGGGCATCGCGGTCGGGTTGTTCAAGAAAGTAAGTACTGCGCTCGACCTGCAAGCCCCAGCCCCACACCAACCACACCAGCAGCAGGCAGAAACACACTTGCAGCAGTGCCATTTTCCACAGCAGTGGGTGCCGGCGCTGCATCAGCTCAAGCCTTCGCACAGCAACACATACCCCTGATGCCGCACCGCTTCGATGCGCACCCCTTGCAGGTTGATCGCCGCGAGCTTGCGCCGCACATTGCACACATGCACATCCAGGCCGCGATCCAGCCGGGTATAGGCGCGGTGCAACACATGCTGGTACAGGAACGCCTTGGACAGGGGTTCGCCGGCGTGTTCATGCAAGGTGCACAGCAAGCGGAACTCCGAACCGGTCAGGCCTGCCGGGCAGCCGTTGAACATGAGATCCCGGGCGCCTGCATCCAGGTCCAGCAATGGCGGCCTGCTGGCGGGTGCGCCGCGATCAAGTGCCACACGCCGCAGCAACGCGTCGATACGCACATCCAGTTCGGCGAGGCTGAAAGGCTTGGGCAGGTAGTCGTCCGCGCCCTGGCTGAAACCGGTGATGCGATCCTGCTCGGCGCCCAGTGCCGACATCAGAATCACCGGCGTACCCCGCTCGCTGCGCAAGCGCGCCAGTACTTTCAGGCCGTTTTCGTTGGGCAGCATGATATCCAGCAGGACCAGCTCGACCGCTGGATCCAGGGCCAAACTCAAGCCTTCATCGCCACGATGAGCACTGCTCAAAATGAAGCCGCGCCGGCTCAGATGGCTACAAAGGTGGGCGCACAGTTCGACGTCATCCTCGATGACCAGGATGCGTGCGGAAGAAGATGGTTTAGGTAGTGGATGATAATTGTTCACAATTAGGCCAGTTTCTCATCCGGAGAAACATTGCGCAACGAACGTTGCGTGTTGAGCTGTTTGGGCGCGGATTATCAATATTTTGAAGAAACTGAATCCGTGGAACCTGGGCTTTTTCAGCTAAACACCAACAATCAAGCTATCTCCTCGTTAGGTCACTTCACCGGATGCAGGAGAATCATCATGTCCAAAGCCACCGTCAGCCAGTTCATGCACACCCTCCATCAACGTCTCACCGAGTTGTGGGATACCTGTGCCCGCGCAGGGGGCGCTCGCTCATGACCCGCTTGCTGCTGGGCGCCGCCATGCTGGCACTGCTTGCCGGGTGCGCCACCGTCAAACAGCCCGAGCTGGACGTTGCGGTCCAAAGCTCCGGGCAGATCTGGAACGCCGTAGCGCACTACAGCGGCCGCACGTTTCTCTCTGGGCCACGCTGGACCGGGACCCAGGGGCCACAACTGACGGCAATCGACCAAAATGGCCAGCGCGCTGCCTATCCAAGCGGTGCCTGGAACAGCTGGGCACCAGGGCGGGATGCTGCCAACGTCTTCGTGAACATCAATGCCCTGCGCCTGGAAGGCGACAAACTGTGGGTCGTGGACACCGGCTCGCCCGAGTTCGGCGGCAACCCCGTCAGCCAGGGTGCGAAACTGGTGTGTATCGACCTGCGTACCAACCAGGTGGTTCGCACCTACTTCTTCGGGCCGGATATCGCCATGGCCGGCAGCTACGTGGATGACGTCCGCTTCAGCGCCGGTAAGGCCTTCCTCACCGATGCGGGCAATGCCGGCATTATTGTCGTCGACCTGGAGACCGGCGCGGCCCGGCGCGTGCTGGACCAACACACCTCAGTGGTCGCCCGGCCTGACCGGGACTTGATCCTCAGCAACCAGGTGGTCAAGGCCCCCGACGGCCAACCCCTGCGCGTCAACGCCGACCCGCTGGAAGTCAGCATTGACGGCGTCTGGCTGTATTACGGCGCGCTGCAAGGCCCGTGGTTCAAGGTGCGGATCCAAGACCTTACGAACCCGGCCCTGCCCCCGGAACAACTGGCTGCACGGGTGGAGTTCTTTGCCGACATCCCGGCAACCGGCGGGTCGGTCATGGATGCACAGGGCAACCTGTACTTTTCCGACCTGGCCCACGACGCCATGCGGGTACGCCGACCTGACGGACAGATCGACACCCTGATCGTGGACGAGCGCCTGCATTGGGTTGATGCACCCTTCCTGGACAAGGATGGGACGTTGTGGCTACCCACCCCACAGATGGACCGGGTAGCGCTGTTCAACAAGGGTAAATCCCTGGTGCAGTGGCCAGTGGCGGTTTATCGCTTATCGACACAGCGCTGATCGCCTAGCGCTTTCACATCCCTTTCACAGTCGGGCGCCTAGGGTGGTCCCAGCTCCTAGTGAAACCCTTTAAGCCCGCACTCCCCATCGCGGGCTTTTCTTTGTCTGGAATTTGACCCGACACCTGCAAAGCCTCCCCCTTCGCACAGCCGAGACAGACTTCCTTGCGAAAAGTTCCTCGTTTCGGCGCCCTTCTGAACAAATACCCCGCCAAATCACCATTTCCACCCTGACACATACCAGCATTCGCTAGTAGAATCTCGCGCGATGTCATTTTGACACCCTGTTCAAATGAACATAGGAAAATCCTTACAACATGGAGCCGCGAATGCACGTCCGCTACAGAGAGTTCTTTTCCAACACCCGGGCGGGGTTGGTCCTTGGGGTGATTGCCATGCTCATTCTTGCAGGAGCGATTCTAACGCTCAGGAACCTCGAGCCCCTGACCAACTCCTTTACCTACACCGAGGACGGCGTTTGGTTGGGACATGCCATGAGTAAGGGCTGGTGGCACGCCATAGTTAACGCCAAGACAGACTACTTCGTGTGGGGAAACCTACTGTTCATTTATTTGGCGACATTAACCTCTGATATTTTCTGTGGCGACAAGCTGGTTTGTTACCCTGAAGCACTTTCTTTTTGGTCGTATTTTTTTTACTCGTCAGTCAGTGTCCTCTGCTATTACGTAACCAAGGGTCTAATTCCAGAAGTCGTTCGATGGATTGTTTTTCTAGCTACTCTGCTGATTCCCCTGGGGGATTCTTCGGGCGAGATATTCGGAAAAATATCCAATATCGGCTACTACTTCGTCTTCATTACCACCTTGCTGATATTCGTAAAAAGCAGGACGGCCACTGCAACTCCACTCATCGACACGATATTGCTGCTATGTGCCGCTACCAATCCAGTGTGCTTGATACTGACTCTCGCGCTTTCCACTTTCACTTTGCTTGATCGCGATTTCAAAAAATTCTTTAAAAAATACGGAGCTGTCTTATTTGGTTGCCTCGTCATTGGCGCACTGATTTTCTTCAGGATAACTGCCTCCCCAGCCAATGGTGTGATTGGTAGCTTTAGACTCGAAAGCCTAATCGAAGTGAGCCTCGCGAGAGCCTTCATTTACCCGCTGGCCTTTCCTTTTTACAACCAACTCTCCGATACAATTGTGGTAATGCTCTCCCTAGCGCTCATCACCTTACTAGGGGTACTACTGACCAAGGAAAAATCGAGAGAAGTCAAAACCCTTATATCAATGTGTGCAATAGCTTATTTCATATATGCATTCTTTACAGTATATATGCGCAAAAGTCTGACAGAGGTTCTAGGTGGTTACGCCGGTACATTTCCCGACCGGTACTTTATGGGGCTGAATGTTATTGTTATCTTCTCGCTCCTGGTACTTGCTGGTTCAGCTTTGCGCGCAAGCAGCACGGCTCGCATTGCAGGCACAGTAACGCTGGTCTCTTTCACTGCGCTGTATGCAGCGAATGTCGCTTGGTTGTTTGAGGGGGAAGCCGCAAGGATGCAGTTCGCTGGAACTGTAACTTTCCAAGATCAACTCTGCTCGGCCGCACGACAGCCAGCAGATACTGAGGGCAACGTATCTGTTTCGTTATACCCGGCAGGCTGGTTCGCGACACTCCCTAAAGACAAGGTATCCGCCGCAACCAACAGAATTGAATGTGCCCCGGAAGATATCTCATTCTATGTCACCGACTCTAATTGGATAAAAGGCATCGCAAGAAAGTGGGCAGGATTTTACCTGCACAACACTCCAGAAAACTTAGCGACATTCAAGATCGGAAGCACTGTTGAATTCCCAGACAAAACAACACGAAAAATCATCGACATTTCGACCAGCAATGAAACAATAAACGTATTTGTGGAGGGCGAAATACTGATAGCAAAAAAAGTTGGTTTCCCATTTAAATTCGTTGTGATTGAGCAGATATAAAACCAAGCAAAAAGCCCCGGCCATCACGGCCGGAGCTTTCTTTTGGCTTAGCGCCAACTCAGCATGACCCTCGCAAGATTTCAGGTAACCTCAAAACCTAAACACATACGTCGTAATCAAGCGCGTTTCCGTATAGTCCGGCCCCGCCGTGCTGCCGTTGCCGTAGCGGGTCTTGACGTCGTAACGGCGCCACTCCACACCCAGGTTTTTGAAAGTGCCGTCCTGCACCACATAGCCAAGGCCCAGCCAGCGTTCGCTTTCAACGTTCTGGTCCAGGGCATTGTTGCCACGGTCGATGCCTGTTCCACGGAAGTAGCGGGTCTTGAACTTCAACCCGGGGATGCCCATTGCCGCGAAGTTGTAGTCATAACTCACCGACCAGGAACTTTCATTGGGCTTGACGTAAGACACCACGGACCAGTTCACCAGGTACGGCTGGGGGGCGTAGCCGTTGATGGTGGGGAAGCCGCTTTCACCGAGCATGCGCTGGTAGGCGACGCCAAAGGTATGGCCGCCTTTTTTCAAGGCGGTCATCAGGCCATAGGAGCGGTTGTCGATTTTTCCGTACAGCGCCTTGCCGTCTTCCTGGTTATCGAAATAACGCAGGTCACTTTTCAACGCATAGCCACCCCCCAGGTCGAGGTCATGGCTCAGGCCGAAGTATTGCTGCTGGTAGATATCTTCCAACTGGCCGTAGAAATACGTCGCGGATAACTGCGGGGTCAGCGCATAAGTGGCACCGGCAAAGTTCAGGCCGTCGCTGCGGCGTTTTATATCCGGGCCATTAAACAGGTACATCTTTTCACGGTCGGAAGACTCCCGCGAACTGATCTGGTTGAAACGCCCGGCGGTCAGTGTCCACTTATCAATGTCCTTGGACTCGATACTGACCCCATTAAAGGTGGTCACCAATTGCCGGGTATCGTCGTAATACGCCACCGGCAACGTCGGACGGTGTTCGCCCAACTTCAACTCGGTCTTCGAATAGCGGACTTTTGCCGCGAATGCCGCCCGCCCGTAATCCTGCACCGGTTCGCCACGGCTGTCGTCATAGGGGATCACCGAGTCCGGCCCACGCCCGCCGCCGCCGTCCAGGCGGTACGCGTACTGCCCGTAGAGATCGAGAGCAAACTGTACGGGGCCTTCGGTGTAGCCAGAGGCGGCCTTGAAGTCGAAACCCTGGGTCCAACTGCCGACCCGGGATTTGGGGGCGTCAGTCTGGTGAAAGTCCCGGTCCAGGTAAAAGTTACGCAGGCCCAGGCTGATTTGCCGATCGTTGATAAAGTCTGCCTGGGCAAACAGCGGCATCAGGCAGCCCAGCAGGCCGACGAACACGCAGTCGCGGCCCATTCTATTTTCAAGAGGCATCGGTGGTTCCTTTATATGCGCGCAAAACATTTGAGTGGGGCAGATCACTAATGGGCAGTTAATCCGCAGTCTTATTTTTATAACCACTTGCTGCAAAAAGACGCACGCGTGCGGGGCACGCTTATTGTTGTTTTAGAGAACCGGACAAGTTGCCTGGCAACTATCAGGAGGCGGCCTTCGATGCGTCCCCTAGGCGATGATAGGCACGATTGAAATACACCAGGCCTTCCTGGCTTTCGCCATTGCAGATACCCAGCACCTCACAGTAGAAAATCGTATGCGAACCCACCTCGTGGGCCTGGGCGATGCGGCAATCGAAACTCACCAGCGACTCCTGCAGAATCGGCGCGCCACTTTCAAGGGTCAGCCACTGGGCACAGGCAAAACGCTGCTCGGTATTCATGTCGCGGTTGGCGAACACCCCGCAAATCGCCTGGTGATCGGCCGTCAGCACGTTGACGCTCAACACGCCGTTGCTCTTGAAACTGATATTGGATGTCGACGCCCGGTTCATGCACACCAGCAGTGTCGGCGGCTGGTCCGTGACGCTGCACACCGCAGAAGCCGTAAAGCCGAAGCGCCCGGCCGCACCATCGGTGGCGATCACCGATACGGCGCCGCCGAGCAATGCCATTGCATTGCGAAAACCTGTTGTATCTACCATGGTCTTGCCCTCCGCCGATTCAGATGTCCAGCACCAGTTTTTTCGATTTAGCCCGCGAGCAACACACCAGGATCTGGTCGTTGGCGGCCTTTTCGTCGTCGGTGAGGTAGACATCCCGATGGTCGGGCTCACCTTCCAGCACATCGCACAGGCACGTCCCGCACACCCCCTGCTCGCAGGAAATTTCAATCTTGATGCCGACACTGGCCAGGGCATCGAGGATGCTCTGCCCTTCCAGCACCTGCACCTGCTTGCCGCTGCGCGCGGCGACCACTTCAAAGCCCTGGCCGCTGCTATCGACTTCGACCTGGAAGTACTCTCGATGGATATGGTCCTGGGCATGTCCGGCCTTGACCGCCTCACTGATCACCCAGTCCATGAAGCCGGCCGGCCCGCAGACATAGACGTGCACCCCCGCACCGGGCACCCCGAGCACCGCTTGCAAATCAAGGCGCTGCCCCTGGTCCTCGTCATCGAAATGGGTGTGGACCCGCGACGCGAATGCCGCGTGCTGCAGCTCGTCGATAAAGCCGCAGAGGCTGCGCGAACGCGCGCAATAGTGCAGCTGGAACTCACGCCCCTGGGCCTGCAAGGCATACGCCATGGCCACCATGGGCGTGATGCCGATGCCGCCGCCGATCAGGATCGAACGTTGCGCATCGGCCGCCAGGGGAAACAGGTTGCGCGGCGCGCTGATCTGCACCACCTGGCCTTCCAGCAGTTGCTCGTGCACCGCCAGGGAGCCGCCGCGCGAACCCGGGTCTTTCAGTACGCCCAAGCGGTAGACCTGGGGGTTGGCCGGGTCGCCGCACAGCGAGTACTGGCGGATCAGGCCCGGTTGCAGGTGAATATCCACATGGGCCCCGGCCTCGAAGGCCGGCAAGGCCTGGCCATCCGGGTCGGCCAGGTCGAGGACCACCACCCCCTGCCCCTGTTCCTGGCGCTTTTGCACCACCACTTTCAATAATGTTTGCACGCTCATATCGGCTCGTTCCGCTGGTTATTATTGGCCAAGGCCGATCACGGTCGGCCCGTTGTCGCGTCAGCGCATAAACAGCCCACCGTTGACGTCCCAGGTCGCGCCTGTGACGAAATAGGCATCTTGTTCTGCCAGTTGCACCACCAGGCGGCCGATGTAATCGGCGCTGCCCAGGCGCTTTACCGGGATTGCCTCAAGCAATTGCTCCATGCGCTCGGGCGCGACCACCGCATGCACCGCTGGCGAGTCGATCGGCCCCGGGGCGATGGCATTGACCGTCACCCCACGCGCCGCCAGCTCCTTGGCGAAGATCTTGGTCAAGGTGATGATCGCGCCCTTGGACGCCGCGTAATGCCCACCGGTAGCGGTCCCGCCGTTCTGCCCGGCCAGGGACGCCATATTGATGATCCGCCCATAGCCCCGGTCGGCCAGGTACGCCCCCAGCACCTGGCATCCGAGAAAGGTGCCGCGCTGGTTGATGTTGGTGACCCGCTCGAACTCCTCGGGGCTGATCTGCATCAACGGCGTGGCCAGGGTCATGGCCGCATTGTTGACCACCACATGCAGGGCGCCGAAACGCTGGACAGTCGCCGCCAGCGCCTGCTCGAAGTCGGCCTTGCAGCCCACGTCCAGACGCAGCGCCAGGACGCGCTCGCCGCTCGGATCCAGGCGTCGGGCAGCGGCATTTGCCGCCACCAGGGACAGGTCGCTGAGCACCATCGCGTACCCCGCTGCGTACAACTGGGCAGCGATGGCATACCCCAGGCCCTGGGCGGCACCCGTCACTAAGGCTATCTGTGTCATGCCGGCGCCCTCACAGGATGTAACCGATACCGGCGAGGGTGTCGGTGGAGTTGATCAGGTGAATCAGCTTGCGCTGGATCTTGAAACTGTCGCCGTCACGCAGCAGCTCGAACGTGATATCGGCGGTGTAGTGCTTGAGCACATCCTTGCGGCATTCACGCAGGTTCTGCGCACAGCGCACAGTGACGGTGGCGCCGTCATCGGCAAGCAGGCGAAACCGCGACAGCGTGCGCACGGTACGCGCCCGTGGCGTGGTGGAAATCGACTCGCCGCTGGTCAGGCGCGTGACCCGCAACTGGCGCATGTGATGGTCGTCATAGGCATAGTTGAGGGTGTTTTCAAAGTCGGTTTCCAAGGGGTCGATGGGGATGATGTAGGTTGCACCCTCGGTCCACAGCGCCAGCCATGCCTGGAACTCACCGTGATCAAGCATGTCCGCTTCTTGCCAGATAAAGGCGCTGGCCTGGTTGAGCAGTTGTACGTTGATCATCACTGGGTCTCCTGGGCCGACATCATTTTTTTCCACTGCTGATAGCCGGCGCGCATGCCGGTTTCGGCGCTGACATCACTGACCAGGCCATCGGCGCTGGCCTGCTCGCCAGCCAGGCCGCGATTGAGCATGACCCACAGGTCGGTACCCGCGCTGGCGCCCTTCTGCACCCGCTCCCACGCCTCGGAATCGTCCGGCGTGCCAAACCCCATCGGGCCCTGGAAGTGCTCATGCAGGCGCAAGCGGTAACGGTTGGCGACCGCCGGGCCGCCGTCCATGGTGATCACCGCGTGGTGGATCTCGGTCTCGTCCACGGCAATCGGTTGCAGCACCCGGAAGAACGCCATCGAGCACGCAATGTTGGGGAACAGATTGAGGTTGAACCCCGAGCCGCCCACCGCGCGGACAATGCGGCGCACCGCCTGCTCGTCATGCCCTTCTTCGCGCAATTGCCCGGCGAGTTCCTCGAAACGCGCCGGGATCGGCAACTCAAGGTTGGCTTCCAGATCGATCAAGTCCGGGATCATCACCATCACGCTATGGCCGTTGCCCAGGTCTTCGACGTAGCCGCTGCCGCCGACGAAATTGAGCATCTCTTCAGTCTGCTTATCCACCGACGACAGGAACGACTTGTGTACCAACGGGAAGTGGTAGGCGTCGGTGGTGTTTTCCAGCTGGATTTTCCAGTTGCCGGGGAAACGGAATCGGTGTTCGCCAGCGACCTTGATCGGGTAGCCACCGCCCTGCTTCATAAACAGGTCGATCCATTTCCTGGCCGCGCCGAGAAACTCCTCCAGCGGCTCGATGGCATCGTTGAAGGTGGCGAAAATCATCCCGGCGTATTGCTCGACCCGCAGGCTCACCAGCGGGTGTTCACCCTTGTCCAGCATGTCGGCGTAGCTCTCCGGGTGGGGCACGCCGCGCAGCGAACCATCGAGGGCGTAGCTCCAGCCGTGGTAGGGGCAGACGAAGCTGTTGGTCTTGCCCTTTTTGTGCTCGCACACCGTCGCGGCGCGATGACGGCAGCGGTTGAGCAGCACATGGATCGCCTGCTTGCGGTCACGTACCACAATCACCGGCTGCTTGCCGACGTAGGTGGTCTTGTAGCTGCCGGCGTCGGGAATTTCGCTGACGTGCCCGACCCAGATCCAGGTCTTGTAGAAAATCTTCTCCAGCTCCTGGTCGAAGACTTGGGCATCGGTGTACAGCGACGTGTGCACACGGTCCGACAGGACGCGTTCGGAGGGGTAACTCTCAAGGTTCACGGCTTGAATCAGGTTATTCACGATGTCTCCTCGTCGACCCGCCGGGCCGACTTACTTGAATGCGGGTTTCACTCACCCGGCTTATGGGGCACCGGCAACCGGGCGCTGTGGTTCCACAGGCTCACGGGGCGGCTGAACAGGTTCTCGGTCTGGAAACGGGCGATGCGCCACTGGCCGTCGTTACGCTCGAAGGTCACGCTCAGGCGCGCACTGTTCAAATGGGACGCGCCACTGGCAAAGGTCGAGGCCTGCAACATCACCCAGGAACCACTGGCCCGCTGGCCCTGCACGTCAATCTGTTCGCCGGTCAGAAAGTGCACGTTGAGGGCAAAGTGCGCGGGCTGGACCATGTAGGTGGCAAACATCCCGCGAATGGCAGCACGCCCGTGGTAGCCGCCAAAGGCCTCCTGGTACTTGCTGCCCTTGCCTTCCCAGATCGCCTTGGGGGTGAACAGCCCCGCCAGTTCATCCAGCGGCGAGTGGGCGCCCAGGTCATCGCACAGCTGCATATAGCGGTTCATGCAGGCACGGATGGCGTTGGCGCTTTCCAGGGCTTCCAGGCGTTGCGCCAGGGCTTCGAGGTGTTCGTTCATGGCCGGGCCTCAGCGCTGGATAATCAGTTCGCGGCCGGTGCGGGCCTCGACCTTGCAGTACTTCCACAGCTTGTAGGTGCCATCACCCACCGGGGTGCTGCGAAACAGGTTGCAGGCCGCATGCACGCTGGCAATGTCCGGCACGTCGGCCAACAGGTAGGTGGTCCAGGGGTAGCCGGTGGACGGGCCGACCATGCTCTGGTCATCGTCCATGTTGCCGAACACCTTGACGCCCGGCAGGTCATGGATGCCATTCCACATCTGGCTGAATGCAGCCCACACCTGCAGTTGCTCGTCCCGTGGGGCGTCGAAGAAATTCTGGTTGATGCCCATGCAAAACAGCACGCGCAAGGCTTTGGTATCGCTCATTGCAGTCACCTTTTTGTTGAAAATTGAACGTCACAGATAGCCGGGCAACGGCTTGTTGCCGAAGAAAATCGCGCCGGCGCTTTGGTAAGTCATGTCGCCCATAAAGGCGTGCTGGGTGATGACCTGGGCATCGTTGACGAAGCGCGACAGCGGGCTGCTGCGGTACACCCCGCTCATCCCCGAGAGCATCTGCGCGGTGCGCGCAACATCTGCGGCCACCCGAGTCGCATGGGTCGACGACAGGCGCAGCAGGTTGGTTTGCGCCACCGACACCGGGTCGCCGGCCAGGATGCTGCTCCAGGCGTCATCGATGGCCTGGTAGAACCAGGCCCGGGCCGAGAGCAAGGCCGCCTCGGCCTTGGCCACTTCTACCTGGGCCAGGGGCCGGTCAGACAAGGACGGCGCGCCGGTCACCGAAATGCGCCCGTTGGCCATGCCGCTGAGTTCATCCAGCGCAGCCCGCGCCACACCCAGCCCGACCACCGACAACACCTGGGTGGCGAACGACAGCGACGGGTAGCGAAACAGCGGTTCGGTCAGGCTCGACGGCCCGCCGCGCACAAAAGTCCACTCCTCGGGCACCACCACGCCCTCGACCACCAGGTCGTGGCTGCCGGTGCCGATCAAGCCGGTAACGTCCCAGGTCTGCTCGATGCGCACCTTGTCCCGGGGCATCACCGCCATGCGTGGCAGGCCGAGCATGTCGCCGTTTTTCGGCGCGATGCCGACCCCGATCAACGAGGCACCCATGCACCCGCTGGAGAACTTCCAGCGCCCGTTGACCTCAAGGCCCCCGTCGACAAACGCGGCCGGTTGCGGCGGGAAGATCCCCCCGGCGAACACCACGTCCGGGCCGTTGGCGTAGACCTGCTCGATACTCGCCAGGGGCAACGCCGAGAGGTACACCAGGCTCATGCCGAAACTCGCCACCCAGCCGGCGGAGCCGTCAGCGTGGGCGATATCCTCGACCATCTGGCAGAACTGCGCCGGCGAACACTCCTCCCCGCCAAAACGCTTGGGCACCAGGGCGCGGTACACCCCAAGTGTGCGAAAGCGCTCGATGATGTCCTGGCTGATGTGTTTTTGCTGGTCGAACTCACCGCTGCGCGCGCGCCGACGGATGTCGTCCAGCAGTTGCTGGAAGTCATCACCGCCGACGATCGACAGGTCGGACCTCGGACTTTGTGCACGGAGTGCAGTCATGGAATACCTCCAAAAATAATCAGGCTGATTGTTGTTCTAGGCGTTGCGAAATCATCAGGGCCACCGCGCACAGCAAGGCGTCCTGACCTTTGCCAGCGATCAGTTGCAGGCCCACCGGCAAGCCATTCGGGCCTTGCAGCGGCAGGCTCAGGGCCGGGTGGCCAGAGAGGTTGAATGGGCGCACTAGGCTGGTCATGCCGATGGCAGCGCGGGTGTCCGCCGCTTGCGCCACCGCCAGGGGGTAATCGGGCAGGGTAGGCAAGGCCAGGATCGGGTGCTGCGCCAGGACCGCATCCACCTCACGGGTAAATGCCTGGCGTACCTGTTCGGCCTGCTGCAGTTCGTCGTCGCCGGTGAAGCCCGCAGCTTGCACGCGCGCGGCGATATCCGCGCCCAGCAGGCCGCCGGGCAACAGGTGCCCGCAGGCGTTCCAGGTCTCACGGTTGATCACCGCCAGGCCTGCGTCGTAGGCCGCCTGCATGCCGGGCAGCGGCGTTGGGTGCAGGGCAAAACCGCTGCGGGCCAATGCTTGGTCGAGGGTTTGCAGGATCTGCGGATGCGCCGCGACCGGCACTACGCCAATGCTGAGGTCGGCTGGACAGGCCTGGGCAACGAACCCCGGGTCGATGACCTGCATGGCCGCAATCAACAGCGCCATGCTGGCGGCAAACGGGCCAACGCAATCGAGGCTGGAAACGCTGGGCATCACCCCCGCGCGGCTGATCCGTCCATAGGTCGGCTTGAGGCCAAACACCCCGCAACAGGCGGCGGGCACACGCACCGACCCACCGGTGTCGGTCCCCAGGGCGAAGTCCACCAGCCCCGCCGCGACCGCCGCCGCCGAACCACTGGAGGAGCCGCCAGGAATGTAGCCGGGGTACAGCGGGTTGTCGGCGGTGCCGCTCCAGTGATTGATCCCGGTGGTGCCAAAGGCCAGTTCATGCAGGCTGGTCTTGCCGAGAATCCGGCAGTCGCCCGCGAGCAGGGCCCTGACCACTGCGGCATGTTCCTGCGCCGGCGCAGCATGCTCCAGGGCCCGGCTGCCAGCACGGGTTGCATAGCCTGCGATGTCGATCGTGTCCTTGACCATCACCGACAGACCATTACCTCCCAAAGCCAAATGCTCGACGACGATGGTCATGTTCCCCTCCCGCTCAATATGGCGACGCCGGTGCGTCGCTTGCCAGCGGACTGGGCAGGTAAACCCTGCCCAACGCTTAAATCTAAAATCATAATATTTACGTGAAATGTCAATTGATTTGTCTATTTAAAATTATGGGTATTTTCGGTGCACATTTTTTACGGGATGCACTGGAGCCGTGCATTTCGGTAACACTCTGAAAATCGGTAAATTCAATATGAAAAAATAAATAAACCGTTATATTTCATGTATTTACTTAAATACAAAGACGACAATCACGATTTCCTTCTGTTTACCTGAGGTGCAGAAAATCTAGAAAATTACGCAGAAACGAAAAGTTACCGATTGTTTTATCTATGAAAAAACTAGCAAAAAATGGCTGATTTATTAGGTGTTTTTTCTATAAAAAACTCAGAAAAAAATGGCGAAAGAACCGCGAGCTAGCGCCTTCGCCCAACACCCGCTTGTGCCCCCCTTCAGGCCACAAACTCTTCGGCCACCGGCCGCGGCAAATCCTGCTTCACACAGCCACCGCAGATTTTTCTGGCATGCAACCTGCTATCGCCCTACTCGCCCATCAACAGCGGCTCACGCCGTTGCGGCAACCGCCAAGGGCTCGCCTCCATCGCGCATCGCGACCGCTGTTCAAGCGGCGACGAACCGAGGGACGGGCGCTTGCTTAGCCTTGCAATGCTTCGGAGAATTCCATGCTCTTGAAAAAAGCTGTGTCCACCTTGCTACTGAGTGCGGCCTGCGTATCCCTGGCCCAGGCGCAAGTCACGGTCGGCGTGATCACCTCGGCCGCAGGCCCTTTGGCCATGATCGGCGTGCCACAGAAAAACACCGTGGCGCTGCTGCCGACCCAGGTCGGGGACCAAGCCATCCGCTACATCGCGCTGGACGATGGCAGCGACCCGACGGCCACGGTCAAGGCGTTGAAGAAGCTGATCAGCGAAGACAAAGTGGATGCGATCATCGGCCCAAGCGGCTCGCCCAATGCCATCGGGGTGATCTCGTTTGTCGCCGAGGCGCAGGTACCGCTGTTGTCGCCCGTGGGCACCGCGGCGGTGATCCTGCCGATGACGGCAGAGAAGAAATGGGTGTTCAAGACCACGCAAAATGACGAGTTGATCGCCAAGGCGCTGTTCGAGCACATGGCCCGGCACCAGGTGAAAACCCTGGGCCTGATCGGCACCGCCGACCCGTATGGCGAGAACTGGGCCAAGGTCGCCACGGCCCTGGCGACCGAGCATGGGATCAAGATCGTCGCCAACGAACGCTTCCAGCGCCAGGACACCTCCATCACCGGGCAAAGCCTCAAAGTGCTCGCGACCCGCCCCGACGCGGTGCTGGTCGCGGCGCCGGGCAGCCCGGCGGTGATGCCCCAGGCCACGCTGTTCGACCAGGGTTACCGTGGCCAGGTCTACCAGACCCACGGAGCGGCGCTGCCGGACTTCCTCAAGCTGGGCGGCAAGAAGGTCGAAGGGACGATCCTTGCCGCCAGCCTGATGCTGGTCCTCGATGAGATCCCCGACAGCAATCCGTCGAAGAAAATCGCCGCCGACTACACCGCCGCCTACCAGAAGCTCTATGGCAGCAAACCCGCCACCTTTGGCGCCAACACGTTCGATGCCGGCCTGCTGCTGCAAGCCGCAATCCCCCTGGCCGCCGCCAAAGCCGCACCGGGCACCGTGGAGTTTCGCCGAGCGCTGCGTGACGCCCTGGAAACCACCCACGAGCTGGCCGGCACCCAAGGCGTCTACAGCATGACCCCGGATGACCACAGCGGGTTCGATGAACGCGGCCGGGAGCTGATCCAGGTGAAAAATGGCACCTGGACCCTGCTCAAAGAGTGAGACCGCGCCCTCCCTGCCCGCTCGGCCAGCCGTGTCCGGCGGACGCCCAAAGCCTGATGACCCCGTGCAAAGAGTTGCCCTATGAATGCCCAGATAGCCTTACTGCTTGGCCAGGACGGCATCACCAATGGCGCCATTTATGCGTTGTTGGCCTTGTCGATACTCCTGGTGTTTACCGTGACCCGGATCCTGTTGATCCCCCAGGGTGAGTTCGTCACCTATGGCGCCCTGACCATGGCCAGCCTGCAGGCCGGTCACCCGACCGCACTGGTCTGGCTGCTGCTGGGCCTGACGCTGCTCGATGGCGCCCTCGACCTGCTCGCCGCGATCCGCCGCCCCCATGCCTGGCGCCTGCCGCGCATGAGCCTGGTGAAGATCGCCTACGCCGTGGCGATGGTGGGCCTGGTCAACAACCTGCCACTGGCGCAACTGCCCATGGCGTTGCAGGCCCTGTTGACCCTGGCGCTGGTGGTGCCCTTGGGGCCGCTGATCTATCGGCTGGCCTTCCAACCCATCGCATCGGCCAGTTCCCTGGTGCTGCTGATCGTCTCGATTGCGGTGCATGTGAGCCTGGTAGGCATGGGCCTGCTGCTGTTCGGCCCGGAAGGCGCGCGCACCCGGCCGTTCTCCGAACAAGGCCTGGAACTGGGCCCGGTGGCGCTCAACAGCCAGACGCTGTGGATCATCGCCGCGTCCCTGGGCTTGATCATCGGCCTGTTTGTGTTCTTTGAACGCACTCTGTACGGCAAGGCCCTGCGTGCGACGGCGGTGAATCGCATGGGGGCACGCCTGATGGGGATTTCCCCGGAAATGGCCGGCAAGAGCACCTTCGTTCTCGCAGCCCTGATCGGCACCCTGTCCGGGATTCTGATCGCGCCCATCACCACGCTGTACTTCGACTCCGGCTTCATCATCAGCCTCAAGGGCTTTGTCGGCGCCATCATGGGCGGGCTGGTCAGCTACCCGGTGGCTGCCCTCGGCGCCCTCGCGGTGGGCCTGATCGAAGCGTTCTCGATGTTCTGGGCCAGCGCCTACAAGGAAGTGATCGTCTTTACCCTGATCATTCCGTTCCTGCTGTGGCGCTCCCTCACCAGCCGTCACGTGGAGGAACACGAATGAAACCCCGCTATCTGATCCTCACGCTGATCACCCTGCTGGGCCTGGCGCCGCTGGTGCTCGCCCCCTACTACGTGACCTTGCTCAACTACATCGGCCTGTATGCCTTGGTAGTGCTTGGCCTGGTGCTGCTGACGGGCGTCGGCGGCATGACCAGCTTTGGCCAGGCCGCGTTTGTCGGCCTTGGGGCCTACACCACCGCCTGGCTGACCACCGCCGGGCAACTGCCGGCCTGGTTGCAATGGGCGAGCGCCTCACCGTGGCTGACCCTACTGGTGGGCGTGGCCCTGACGGTGACGGTGGCGCTGATGCTGGGCGCCTTGACCCTGCGCCTGTCCGGGCACTATCTGCCACTGGGCACCATCGCCTGGGGGCTTTCGCTCTATTACCTGTTCGGCACCCTGGAACCCCTGGGCGGCCATACCGGCGTCGGCGGCCTGCCAGCCATTACCCTCGCGGGGATCTCCCTGGACCAGGGTGAAGATATGTTCTACCTGATCTGGCTGGTGCTGGGCGCCGCGATGCTGATCACCCACAACCTCCTCGACTCCCGCGAAGGCCGGGCGATCCGGGCGCTCAAGGGCGGCCAGTTGATGGCCGAGTCCATGGGGGTCAACACCTTCCGGTCAAAAATGGTGATCTTTGTCATCGCCGCGCTGTTTGCCGCCGTGTCGGGCTGGCTGTACGCCCACACCCAGCGCTTCGTCAACCCGACCCCGTTCGGCCTGGGCATGGGCATCGACTATCTGTTCATGGCGCTGATCGGTGGCGTGGCAAGTATCTGGGGCGCATTACTGGGCGCCGGCATCCTCACCGTGCTCAAGGAGTGGCTGCAAGACTGGCTGCCCCATCTGCTGGGCGACGGCGGCAATTACGAGACCATCGTCTTCGGCATCCTGATCGTGTTGCTGATGCACTGCGCGCCGGGCGGCCTGGCGCCGTGGCTGGGCAGATGGTTCAAGGCCCGTACCCGCACGGCGCCGCTGCCCCAGGCGCAGGCCCTGCCCCGGCGTGACGCCGCCGAACAGGGGACGCGCATCCTGCAAGCCAACCAGGTGACCAAGCGCTACGGCGGGCTGGTGGCCAACAACCAGATGAACCTGCATATCGACGCCGGGGAGATCCTTGCCCTGATCGGGCCTAACGGCGCCGGCAAAAGCACCCTGTTCAACCTGTTGTCCGGGGTCGATACGCCCACCTCAGGGGCCATTCATTTCAAGGGTCAGCCGATCACGGGCAAAACCTCGCGGCATGTCGCCCGCCTGGGAATGAGCCGCACCTTTCAGCACGTCAAGCTGCTACCGGGGATGAGCGTGCTGGAGAACGCCGCCCTCGGCGCCCACTTGCGCGGGCACAAGGGAGTGATCGCCGCCAGCCTGAACCTGGACCGTGCCGAGGAACAGCAACTGCTGGCCGAAGCGCGCTATCAACTGGAACGGGTTGGCCTGGGCGACTACTTGCAGGAAGACGCCGCGAGCCTGGCCTTGGGCCAGCAACGCATCCTGGAAATCGCCCGCGCCCTGTGCACCGACCCGTGCCTGTTGCTGCTGGACGAACCCGCCGCAGGCCTGCGCCTCCAGGAAAAACAGGCGCTGGCGGCCTTGCTCAGGCGCCTGCGCGCCGAAGGCATGGCGATCCTGCTGGTGGAGCACGACATGGACTTCGTCATGGGCCTGGTGGATCGCGTGGTGGTCATGGAGTTCGGCCAGCCCATCGCCCAAGGCCTGCCTGAAGAAGTGCAAAACAATCCCGCAGTGCTTGAAGCCTATTTGGGAGGCGCAGACGCATGAATATGCCAATGGAACCCTGCAACGCCGGCACGACCCTGCTGCAAATCGATAACCTGAGCGTGGCCTATGGCAAGGTCGAAGCCTTGAGCAACGCCAGCCTGCGCGTCGGCGAAGGGCAGATTGTTACGGTGATCGGCCCCAATGGCGCGGGCAAGACCACCCTGCTGTCGGCAATCATGGGCGTGCTGGGCTCCCGGGGTCAGGTCAACTTCGACGGCACCCTGGAAACCGTGCCCGAAGTGGAGGTGATGGTCGGCCGGGGCCTGGGCCTGGTGCCGGAAAAGCGTGAACTCTTTACCTCGATGAGCGTGGCCGACAACCTGCTGCTGGGCGCCTTCCAGCGCCACCGCCGGGGCGAGCGCGACCACGGCCACACCCTCAAGCAGGTGTACGACCTGTTCCCGCGCCTGTGGGAGCGGCGTGAACAATTGGCGGCCACCTTGTCCGGCGGTGAGCGCCAGATGCTTGCGGTGGGCCGGGCACTGATGGCCAAGCCACGCCTGCTGATGCTCGACGAGCCGAGCCTTGGCCTGGCGCCGCTGGTCACCCGCGAGATCTTCCGCATCATCAGCAGCCTGCGCGAGCAAGGGGTGTCGATCTTGCTGGTGGAGCAGAATGCACGGGCCGCGCTGCGGGTCGCAGACTACGCCTACGTCCTGGAAACCGGCCAGATCGCCATGCACGGCCCCGCCCGGCAACTGGCCGACGACCCACGGGTGATCGAGGCGTACCTGGGGCTGAGCAGCAAGCATCAGGAAATGCTCGCGACCTGACAGCCCCACGCACACCCACTGTGGGAGCTGTCTCGCTCAGCGCGGCGGCATTGCCAGCCTTGATGTTGGCTGCCCCACCGCTATCGCAGCCTCGCTGAGCGAGACAGCTCCCACATTTGAGTTGTGGTGGGGCCAAAGATGTCTAGCATGCGAAGATCCCCTGTGGGAGCTGGCTTGCCTGCGATAGCGGTGTGTCAGCCACCAGAAATGCTGACTGGAGCACTGCATCGCAGGCAAGCGATGCTGCCACAGGGTGCGACGTCAATCTCGTGAATATGCAACAATTGACCGTTGCCCATTATTCGAAGCCCGAGCATGACCACCGCGAAAAAACGTGTGAATCGTCATAACCCTGCCAGCCAGGATTTCAAGAAAGAAGAGTTCCCCTTCTACTGGCTCGCACGGGTCAACGGGCGCTATTCCATGGCGATGGAAAAGGCCCTGAAAAAAGTCGACATGGATATCCCCCGCTGGCGCATCCTCCTGATCCTCAAGGACAACGGCGCGTCGAGCATCTCGGAAATCTCCACCCACGCCATTGCCAAGCTGCCCACGGTCACCAAGATCGTCTACCGCATGAAAGCCGACGGTCTGGTGCAGACCAATGTCTGCTCCAACGACGGGCGCGTTACCCAGGTTTCGTTGACAGAGGCCGGGTACCAGACCATCGAGCAGAGCCACAAGGTCACGGCAGATATCTTCAAGAACAGCTTTAAGGGCTTGACGGACGCGCAGCTCAACAAGCTCAACAGCTTGCTCGAGACCCTGTTCGACAACCTGCCCGAAGACTGAAGCGCCGGCTTGCTGGCGCCTAGGGGGGCGTGAATCAATAGCGGATCATCACCGACTTGAGCTCGGTGTAGGCCTCGATAAACGCATCACCAAACTCGCGGCCCATACCCGAGGCCTTGACCCCGCCAAACGGCAGCGCCGGATCAAGGAAGGTGTGCATATTGACCCACACCGTGCCGGCCTCGATTTGCGGGATCAGGCGCAGCGCCTTGGACAGGTCGTTGGTCCAGACACTGGCCGTCAGGCCGTAGGGCGAGTCGTTCATCAGGGTCACCAATTCCTCCTCCGTGTCATAGGGCAGTACACAGAGCACCGGGCCAAAGGCTTCTTCGCGCAGCAAAGGGTCATCAGGGCCATTGGCCAGGATCAGCGTCGGCTCGACAAAGTAGCCCGGCCGGTCAACGGCCTTGGCCCCGCAGATCACAGTGTTGTTCTGGTTGGCCCGGGCGAAGAAATCAAGAATTTTCTCCAGGTGCGCCTGGTTGGCCAGCGGGCCGAACTGGGTGCTCTCATCCAGAGGCGAGCCAATCGTCAGGGTGCCCAGGGCCTGCCCGAGTTTTTCAAGGAACTCACTGATCCGCGAGCGATGCACATAGAGCCGCTCTGGCGAGGCGCACACCTGGCCCTGGTGCACATAGGCCATTTGCACCATCCCGGCCACGGCCTGGCCCATATCGACATCGGCCAACAACGCCGCCGGGTTCTTGCCGCCCAGCTCCAGGGTCGCGCGCGTCAGGTCCGCAGCCATCGCCGCCTTGCCCACGGCAATTCCGGTCGGCACCGAGCCGGTGAACGCGACTTTGCTGATCTGGGCATGGGCGATCAATTGCTGCCCCACCTGCCCGGTGCCATTGACTACATTAAATGCGCCGGCCGGCACCCCCGCCTCGCAGGCTAATTCGGCCACCCGCAACAACGTCAGGGGGGTGAACTCACTGGGCTTGACCACGATGGTGCAACCGGTGACCAGCGCCGAAGCAATCTTCCAAATGCCAATCATCACCGAGAAGTTCCACGGCACAATCCCGGCGACCACCCCCACCGGCTCACGCAGGGTGTAGGCCATGTACTGCTCGGCGCCCATGGACGGAATCGAGGGGCTCATGGTCTGGCCGTTGATCTTGCTTGCCCAGCCGGCGAAGTAGCGCAGGAACACCACGCTCTGGGCTATTTCCAGGCCGCGCGACAGGTTGATCGACTTGCCTGAACACAGGGTTTCCAGCTGCGCCAACTCTTCGCCATGGGCTTGCAGCAGATCGGCAAATTTATTCAGGATCACGCCACGGGCATAGGGCGAGGTGCCCGCCCAGGCGCCTTTGAAGGCCTTGCGCGCACTGGCGACGGCACGCTCGACATCGTCGTCGCTGGCATCGACGATGTGGCTGATCACCTGGCCGGTCGCCGGGTTGTGCACGGCAATCTGCTGGGTGGATGTACTGGGCCGGTAGGCCCCATCAATAAAGTTGGCCGGCGCGCGGGCAAGGAACTCGGTGACCGCAGGCAGCAAGGCAATGTCGCTCATAAACAGGATTCCTCAAGGCAATCGTCAGTGCGGCGCCCGATGGGCACCGTTTGCGGGGGATCAGGTATGCGCCAGGCCCACTTGCAGGGCATGGCAGATCAGGTCGGCTTCTTCAATCGTCAGGGTCAGGGGCGGCGAGAGGATGATCTTGGTCCCCACCGGACGCACCAGCACCCCTTCCAGGCGTACCCGCTCCGCCAGGCGCGAGGCGTAGCCCAGGGCCGGATCGATGGGCGTGCGCAGGTGCTTGTCGCTTACCAGGTCAAGGGCAATCATCAGGCCTTTGCCCCGTACCTCGCCGACCACGTCGAAGCGCTCGCTCAACGGTTTGAGCCGCTTTAGCAGGTAGGCGCCGACCTTCGCCGCGTTGCCCGGCAGGTCTTCTTGCTCGACGATATCCAGCACCGCCAGGGAGGCCGCACAGGCCGTTGGGTGGCCGCTGTAGGTGTAGCCGTGCATGATCACCTGGCCGAAGTTGTCGGCGGTTTCGATGGCGCGGGCGATGCGCCCATTGAACAGCGTGGCGCCCAACGGGATGTAGCCAGCGGAGATGCCTTTGGCCAGGCACAGAATGTCCGGCGCCACCCCCCAGCCCCGCGACCCCAGCATCGAACCGGTGCGGCCGAAGCCGGTGACCACTTCATCGGCAATCAGCAAAATACCGTAGCGATCACACACCGCACGCACCTGTGGCCAGTAGCCTGCGGGCGGCACGATCACCCCGCCGGCGCCCTGCACTGGCTCGGCGATGAACGCCGCAATGGACTGCGGCCCCAGCGCGCGGATCTGCTCCTCCAATTGGCGAATGCAGTGGGCGGTCAGGGCCTGGGGATCGCTGCAGTCCCAGGGGTTGCGATAAGACCAGGGGCTGTCGAGCAGCGTGCAGCCTTCAAGCAGTGGCCCATGGTTGAAGTGATAGGCACTGATCCCGCCGACCGAGGTGCCCCCCATGTGCACGCCGTGGTAGCCGTTGCGCAAGGACAGGAACCGGGTGCGCTCGGGCTCACCGGCGGCAATCCAGTACTGGCGGCTCATTTTCAAGGCGGTTTCGATGGCATCGGAGCCACCACTGGAAAACAGCACCCGTTGCATATCTTCCTGGGCAAACATCCCGGTCAAGCGCTCAGCCAGGTCATACACCCGGGGATGGGCAATGCCGTCGAAGGTCTGGTAGTACGCCAGCTCGTCCATTTGCCGATGGATCGCCTGCTTGACGCTTTCGCGGTTATGGCCGACGTTAACGTTCCACAGCCCGGCGATGCCATCGAGCATGCGCCAGCCATGGATGTCGGTGACGTAGTTGCCATTGCCCCTGGCGATGATCAGGGTCTGTTCTCCCGCAGCGGCCGCGGCCGCTCGCATTGGGTGCCAGAATTTTTTTTCGGCGTTCTGATAATGCGCGTACATGATTGCACTCCCTTCCGAAGAGGCGGACCGAAAGGTTTCGGGCCAGCCTGGACTGTAGGGAGCGAGGTGCATGGGCCGTTATCCCAAATCGGCACACTTTGGCAGCGGTTTGCCCATAGGTTGCAGGACCTGGGGCAACCGTGATGTATTGATGCGCGAACCGCCGCTGGACATTTTCAACCACAGGCGCAAACCCGCGCACCGGTGATGACCATGACGCAGATCGAAAGCCTTAGCTTTACCGACGCCAGCCAGCACGCGCGCTCGGTACACGACTGGGACCAGACCTACGACCAACTGTCCCCCGGCCGCTTCGCCAGCCGCTTGCGGCAGCTGTGCAGCGGGCCCTTCCAGGTCTTCCATGAGCAGTTGAACCGGCGCATCGTGCAATACGGCCAGTCGCCCGCCGAGCGCATGTGTTTTTCGATACCACTGTGCACCGACAGCCACGGCACGCAGAACTGCCTGGCGACCCTGAACAACCACGAAGAATTCATGTTCCATTCCCCGGAAAACACCCAGATCTATGCCGCGACCTTTGCCCGCCACAAAGTCCTGGCGCTGGCGGCGCTGAATCTGAGCCCGCGCAGCTACCGGCAATTGACTGCCGCTCCGTCGTCGCAGTCGCCGTGGCAGCGCGCCAGTGCCTTGCACCAGCGTGTCCGCCAGCAACTGGAGCAGGCCCTGGATTGCACGCCGCAGTACTTCAACGACGCCACCGCCAAACTCATGGAACATGGCCTGCTCAGTGGTTTCCTCGACCTGCTGGCGAGCGTCGAGGCCGATGAAAAACGCCGGCGCCCCAGCGCGCCAACCCGCCAGTACCTGGTGAAGATGAGTCAGCAGATCGCCCTCGCCAGTCACGACGCGCCCATCACCATTCTCGATCTGTGCCAGCGCCTGCACGTCAGCCGACGTGCCCTGCAATACAGCTTCCAGACCATCGCCGACACCAACCCGGTGGACTACTTGCGCAGCGTGCGCCTGAACGCGGTACGGCGGCGGCTGGCCATGTCATCGCCAGCCGAGTTGAGCATCGGTGATGCGGCGGCCCAATGGGGTTTTTACCACCTGAGCCACTTTGCCAGTCAGTACAAGGCCCTGTTTGGCGAACTACCCTCGCAGACCCTGCGACAACGCTGAGTGCGGCTGCGCAGCCGTCACCCCATGCAGGAACATCTGCTCCATCACCCAGGCGGTTCCCGCTGGCGCCGCACGGCCCAAACGCTCGGCCTCGACCAGGCCACACAGGAGCGATGTAAACAACTCGGTCATCACCGCCGCACCAATATCGATACGGAACACCCCAGCCTGCTGGCCTCGCAGGAAGAAGCGGTCCAAAACGCTCAGGTACGGTTGCCAGCCATGGATGTTCAAGGTGTCTGGCCGGTACTGGAACACCATGAACAGCACCCACTCACGGTGCGCCAGGTGCTTGTCGATCAAGTCCCGCAGGGCCTCGGCCGGGGCTGCGCGCGCAAGGTCCGAGTCGTCGACCACCTGCTGCATGACGTCGCGCGAGTACGCCAACAGCACCTCGACCAGGTTTTCCCGCGTGCCGCAAAAGCGGTGCAAGGTGGCCTTGCTGATGCCGGCCGCGCGCGCCAGTTCCTGGAGCGTGGCCCGGGGTTGTTCAACGATGGCAACCGCCAGGGCCTTGAGGAGTTTTTCGTTGGGAGCGGGCGAAGACATGGCAACTGGCTCATTGGTTGGGCGTGAAGAGGAAGGCATTGTGCCGAAAATCCCTCTGACCTCAAGAAAAATGACACTTTTAAACATAAAAGAATCTTTTGAGACATTATTGTCTCACTAGAACCAAATATATATCATGCGCACCTTTCCAGACCTAGCCCCCAGGTGACACATGAACGCTTTGCGCGACCTGCGTATTTTCAGCTTTGCCGCAGTGGCCCTTGTCGGCCTCACCGGCTGTGGTGCTCCTGCCCAGCCCGAAGCGGCCCCACAGCCCCGGGAAGTGGAGACTGTGACCGTCGCCCCCGAAGCCTTCTCCTTGTCCACGGAACTGCCGGGGCGCATCGAGCCGGTCCGGGTGGCGCAGGTACGGGCCCGGGTGGCCGGGATCGTGTTGCGGCGCCACTTCGAGGAAGGCGCCGAGATCAAGGCCGGCGACCTGCTCTTCCAGATCGATCCCGCGCCACTCAAGGCCGCCGTGTCACGGGCCCAGGGCGAGCTGGCACGGATCGAAGCGCAGTTGTTCGAGAACCAGGCCAAGGTCAAGCGCTATGAACAACTGGCCGACGTCGAAGCCATCAGTCGCCAGGACCTCGACACCGCCCGCGCCGCCCTGAAAAGCAGCCAGGCCGCCCAGCAATCGGCGCGGGCCGATCTGGAAACCGCGGGTTTGAACCTGGGCTACGCAACCGTGCGCGCGCCGATCTCCGGGCGTATCGGCCGCGCCCTGGTGACCGAGGGCGCGCTGGTCGGCCAAGGCGAAGCGACGTTGATGGCAAGCATCCAGCAACTGGACCCGATCTACGCCGACTTCACCCAGCCTGTGGCCCAGGCGCTGAAACTGCGCCAGGCCCTCAAGCAAGGCAGCCTGTCGGCAGGCGACCCGTCGCAGCTGTCACTGCAAGTCGAAGGCACCGACTATCACAGCCAGGGCACGCTGCTGTTCTCGGATATTGCAGTAGACCGTGGCACCGGCCAGGTGTCGTTGCGTGGGCGCTTCAGCAACCCTGAAGGGGTGTTGTTGCCAGGCATGTATGTGCGCGTGAAAGTGCCCCAGGGCACCGACCAGCAAGCCTTGCTCGTGCCCCAGCGTGCGGTGCAGCGCGGCAGCGACGGCCAGGCCCAGGTGCTGGTGGTGGATGCTGACGACAACGTCAGCCCACGCGCCGTACAAACCGGCGCCATACAGGGCCAGCGCTGGCAGATCACCCAAGGCCTGCAGGCCGGTGACCGGGTGATTATCGGCGGCCAGGCCGGCCTCGTCCCGGGTGACAAAGTGGTGCTCAAAGCCTCCGCTGCCCCCACCGCCCAACAACAAGCAGCACTCCAGTAAGCCCGGCATCACCGCGTTCGAGGTCTCACCATGTCTGTGTTTTTTATCAAGCGCCCCAAGTTTGCCTGGGTCATTGCGTTATTCATCTCCATGGCCGGGCTGCTGATCATCCCGGCCCTGCCGGTGGCCCAGTACCCGAGTGTCGCCCCGCCGCAAATCACCGTCACCGCCACTTACCCCGGGGCGTCGGCCAAGGTGCTGGTGGATTCTGTGACCAGCGTCATCGAGGAAGAGCTCAATGGCGCCAAGGGCCTGCTCTACTTCGACTCCACCAGCAACTCCAACGGCATGGCGGAAATCGTCGTGACCTTCAAGCCCGGCACCCAGCCGGACATGGCCCAGGTCGAGGTCCAGAACCGCCTGAAAAAAGCCGAGGCGCGCATGCCCCAGGCGGTGCTCAGCCAGGGGATCCAGGTGGAGCAGACCAGCGCCGGCTTTCTGCTGATCTACGCCCTGAGCTACAAGGACGGCACGGCCGAGCAGGATACAACCCTGCTGGCCGACTACGCCGCGCGTAACGTCAACAATGAAATCCGCCGGGTCGAAGGCGTGGGCAAGCTGCAATTCTTTGCCTCGGAAGCGGCCATGCGTATCTGGCTCGCCCCCCAGAGCCTGGTGGGCTACGGCTTGTCCATCGATGACGTGAGCCGGGCGATCAGCGCGCAGAACGTCCAGGTTCCAGCGGGCAGCTTCGGCAGCTCGCCCGGCGCCGTCGGCCAGGAATTGACCGCGACCCTGGCGGTCAAGGGCACCCTGGACAACCCCGAGGAATTCGGGCGCATCGTACTGCGCGCCAATCAGGATGGTTCCAAGGTGACGCTGGCCGATGTGGCGAGGATCGAGGTCGGCAGCCAGGACTACAACTTCACCACGCGCCTCAATGGCAAGCCGGCAGTGGGTGCGGCGGTGCAATTGTCGCCGGGGGCCAACGCGCTGAAGACGGCCAGTGCGGTCAAGGAGCGCCTGCAGGAGTTGTCAGTCAATTTTGCGCCCAACGTCGAGTTCTCGGTGCCGTATGACACCTCGCGGTTTGTCGACGTGGCCATTGAGAAAGTGATCTATACCCTGGTCGAGGCCATGGTCCTGGTGTTCCTGGTGATGTTCCTGTTCCTGCAGAACGTGCGCTACACCTTGATCCCGAGCATCGTGGTGCCGGTGTGCCTGTTGGGCACGCTGATGGTGATGTACCTGCTGGGCTTCTCGGTGAACATGATGACCATGTTCGGCATGGTGCTGGCCATCGGCATCCTGGTGGACGACGCCATTGTGGTGGTGGAAAACGTCGAGCGGATCATGGCCGATGAGGGCCTGTCGCCGGCCGCCGCGACGGTCAAGGCCATGGGCCAGGTGTCGGGGGCGATCATCGGGATTACCGTGGTGCTGTCGGCGGTGTTCCTGCCCCTGGCTTTCATGGCCGGTTCGGTGGGGGTCATCTACCAGCAGTTTTCCCTGACCCTGGCGGTGTCGATTCTGTTCTCCGGCTTCCTCGCCCTGACGTTCACCCCGGCCCTGTGCGCGACCCTGCTCAAGCCCGTGGCCGAGGGGCATCATGAAAAACGCGGGTTCTTTGGCGCCTTCAACCGCCTGTTCGGGCGCCTGACCGACCGCTACAGCGCCCTTAATCATCACCTGGTCAAACGCACCGGGCGGGTGATGCTGGTATACCTTGGGCTGGTGGCCCTGCTGGGCTTTACCTACCTGCGCCTGCCGGAATCCTTCGTGCCCGTGGAAGACCAGGGCTACATGATCGTTGACGTGCAACTGCCGCCCGGCGCCTCGCGGGAGCGAACCTCGGCCACTGGCCAGGCAGTGGAACAATTTCTCGCCTCCCGCGAGGCGGTCGCCAATACCTTCCTGGTACTGGGCTTCAGCTTCTCCGGGATGGGCGAGAACGCCGGCCTGGCCTTCCCGACCCTCAAGGACTGGTCACTGCGCGACAGCGACCAGTCTGCCGAAGCCGAAACCGCAGGGGTCAATCAACAATTTGCCAACCCCAGCGACGGCACGATCATGGCGGTGAGCCCACCGCCCATCGACGGCATGGGTAACTCCGGAGGCTTCTCCCTGCGCCTGCAGGACCGTGCTGGCCTGGGCCGCGAAGGCTTGCTGGCGGCACGGGACCAACTGCTGGGCCAGGCCAACGGCAACCCGAACATCCTCTACGCGATGATGGAAGGCCTGGCCGAGGCCCCGCAATTGCGCCTGACCATCGACCGGGAAAAAGCCCAAGCCCTGGGGGTCGGGTTTGATGCCATCAACCACACCCTGTCGACTGCGTTCGGTTCGGCGGTGGTCAATGACTTTGCCAATGCCGGGCGTCAGCAGCGGGTGGTGGTACAGGCCGACCAGCGCGACCGGATGACGCCTGACAGCGTGCTCAAGCTGTTCATCCCCAATAACCTCGGCGCCCTGGTGCCCCTGAGTGCCTTTGTCAGCACCCAGTGGGAGCAAGGCCCGGTGCAGATTGCCCGCTATAACGGCTACCCCTCGATCCGTATCGCCGGCGATGCCCCACCCGGGGTCAGCACCGGGCAAGCCATGGCCGAGATCGAGCGCCTGGTGGCCGGACTGCCGGCGGGTATCGGTTATGAATGGACCGGTTTGTCGTACCAGGAAAAGATCGCCAGCGGCCAGGCCTTGCAGTTGTTTGCCCTGGCTTTCGTGGTGGTGTTCCTGCTGCTGGTGGCGCTGTATGAAAGCTGGGCCATCCCCTTTGCGGTGATGCTGATCGTACCGGTGGGCGCCCTCGGTTCGGTGCTGGCCGTGACCAGCCTGGGCATGCCCAACGACGTGTACTTCAAGGTCGGGCTGATCACCATCATTGGCCTGGCGGCCAAGAATGCGATCCTGATCGTCGAGTTTGCCAAGGACCTGTGGGCCCAGGGTTACTCCCTGCGCGACGCCGCCATCGAAGCCGCGCGCCTGCGCTTTCGCCCCATCGTCATGACCTCCATGGCCTTCATCCTCGGCGTCGTGCCTCTGGCCATCGCCACCGGCGCAGGCGCCGCCAGCCAACGTGCGATCGGCACCGGCGTGGTCGGCGGGATGCTCAGCGCAACGATACTGGGAGTGGTTTTTGTGCCGGTGTTCTTTGTCTGGGTGCTGTCGATGCTCAAGCCCGAGACCGTCCCCCGCGTGGATGACAACACACTGCCAGCCGCACGGGTCGAGGAGTAGGCGGTAACGAAAATCAACTGTAGGAGCTGTCACAGCCTCGCTGGGGCTCGACAGCTCCTACAGGGGTTCATGGAACAGCACCCAGACCGCCACATGATCCAGCAGCAGCCAGGCTCAGCTATGCAACGCCCGTTCGTAGGCGGCCAGCACGGCCTCATGCATCGCTTCTGACAGCGTCGGGTGCGGCAGGATGCTGTCGATCAGTTCGGCCTCGGTGGTCTCAAGGCGCCGCGCGATGGTGTAGCCCTGGATCATCTCGGTGACTTCCTCGCCAACCATATGCGCGCCCAGCAACTCGCCACTGTGCGCGTCGAACAGCACCTTGACGAAGCCCTGGGTAGCGCCCATGGCAATCGCCTTGCCGTTGGCCGCGAAGGGAAACTTGCCGACCTTGAGCGCCTTGCCGGCACTGCGGGCCTGGGCCTCGGTGTAGCCGACGCTGGCGACTTGCGGGTGGCTATAGGTGCAGGCCGGCACGCTGCGCGGGTCCAGGGGATGGGGGTTGAGCCCAGCGATTTTCTCGACACAAATCAGCGCTTCGTGGCTGGCCTTGTGCGCCAGCCACGGCGCTCCTGCCAGGTCGCCAATGGCGTACACGCCCGGCTCGCCCGTGCGGCAGAACTCGTCCACCAACACATGGCTATGCTGCACCTTGACCCCGGTGCCCTCCAACCCCAGCTCCTCGACGTTGCCAACAATGCCCGCCGCCACCAGCACCACGTCGGCCTGCAGGGTCTCACTGCTCTTGCCCTCAAGGCGCAACTGCACCGCGCCCTGCACCACCTGGCTGCCTTGCAGCGTACAGCCGGTGTAGAGGCGGATCCCGTCGCGGGTCAGGGCCTGGGCTACATGGGCACTGACCTCATGGTCTTCCACCGGGAGGATCCGCTCGGCCATTTCCACCACGCTGACCTGGGCGCCCAGCGCGTGATAGAAACTGGCAAATTCGATGCCGATTGCCCCGCCGCCAATGATCACCAGGCGCTTGGGCACATTGTCCGGCACCAGGGCCTGTCGGTAGCTCCAGAAATGCTTGCCGTCCGGTTCCATGCCCGGCAGCATCCGGGCCCGGGCCCCGGTGGCAAGAATAATGTGCGGCGCCGTCAGGCGCAGGTCGCCCTGCTGACCACGGACGTTCAGGCACCGCGGCCCATCCAGGCGCGCATGGCCGTTGAACACCTGGATGCGGTGTTTTTTCATCAGCCCGCTGACGCCCCGCTGCAACTGCACCGCTACATCGCGGGAGCGCTTGACGATCGCCTTGAGGTCCGGTGTCGCCGGCCCGACCTCGATGCCAAAGCTCGCCGCACTGCCGATAAGGCGCAGCACGTCAACGCTGCGCAGCAGCGCCTTGGTTGGAATGCAGCCCCAGTTCAGGCACACCCCACCCAGTTGGTCCTTCTCCACCAACGCCGTGCGCAGGCCCAACTGGCTGGCGCGGATAGCCGCCACGTAGCCGCCGGGGCCGCCACCGACGACGATCACATCGAATTTCATGTCGCTCATGGGTACTTCCTCAGATCAGCATGCCCAGCGGGTTTTCCAGCAGGCCCTTGAACACCGCCAGCCATTGCGCCGCCAGCGCGCCATCCACCGCCCGATGATCCACGGACAGGGTGCAGCGCAGCACCGAACCGACCTTCAGCTCAGCGTTTTCCACGACCGGTTTTTGCTGGGTCGCGCCCACCGCCAGGATCGCCGCGTGGGGTGGATTGATGATGGCGCTGAACTGCTCGACGCCGAACATACCCAGGTTACTGATGGTGAAACTGCCGCCCTGGTATTCCTCGGGGCGCAGGCGCCCGTCGCGGGCGCGCCCGGCCAGTTCAGCTACATCCGTGCTGATCTGCGACAGTGCCTTGCTGTCGGCATTGCGCACTACCGGGGTGATCAGTCCGCTGTCGGTGGACACCGCCACGCAGACATCCGCCTGCTGGTAGCGGCGCAGCGCGGTGTCGGTCCAGGTCACGTTCATCGCCGGCACTTGGCGCAGGGCCACGCCGACAGCCTTGACGATAAAGTCGTTGATCGAAATCTTCCGTGGGGCGGTCTGGTTGATCTGCTCGCGCAGGGCCAGCAGCGCCTCCATGCGACACTCCACATCCAGATAAAAATGCGGCACCGTGGCCTTGCTCTCCACCAGACGCCGGGCAATGGTCTTGCGCATGCTGCTGTGGGGGATGTCCTCAAACTCGCTGGCCGATACCGGTGTCGCCGCAGGCACCAGGGCAACCCCAGCAACGGCTGACGCCTCGACGTCGCGCTTGACGATGCGCCCATTCGGCCCACTGCCCTTGAGGCTCGCCAGGTCCAGGCCCTTGGCCGCTGCCAGGCGACGGGCCAGGGGGCTGGCAAACACCCGCGCGCGGCTGTGCCCTTGCCTCAGCGGCGCGGCCTCGACCGCAGGTTGCGGCACAGGCGCATCAACCAGCACCGACGCACCGGCCTTGGCCAGCAGCGCGGCGATATCAACCTCGGTTTCGCCCCGGGAAAACAGCACCCCGATCGGCGACCCCACTTCCACTTCGCGGCCCGGTTCGACCAGGATCTTGCCCAGCACCGCATCTTCTTCAGCCGTCAGTTCGACCAAGGCCTTTTCGGTTTCAATCTCGGCGATGCAGTCGCCGGCGTTGATCGTGTCGCCTTCCTTGAGGGTCCAGGCCTGGATCGCGGCGTGGGTCGCGTTGGCCGACACCTCGGGCATATGTAAGAGCTTGGCCATCAGGCACTCCGCTGGTTGAACAGGTCAGGACGGTAGGCGGCGATGTCGGTGTACTCCACCAACTCCAGCACGTTGCCTTCCGGATCGCGGCAGAACAGCGCCTTGACGTCAGGGCGCAGCTGGATCGGCGCGTCGCCGGCAAAAAAACTCGCGCCGGCGGTTTTCAGGTCGGCCACCAGGCTGGCGATGTCTTCAACAATGAATGTCAGGTAACTCGCGTTCTGGCGGTCGAGGATCAATCCCGGCGCTTGCCGGCTCGGCGTGTGCTCTGGCGCCAGCAGCTTGATGCGTTCGCCATAGGGCGTCTGCAGGCGCACTACGCTGTAGCCGCCGTCGCTCAGGCCGACTTGCTGCGCGGCGGCAGCGGGCATTTGCACCTGGGTGACAAAGGTGAAACCCAGCACCTGCTGGTAGAACCGGCTGAGGGCCGGCAGATCGACACAGCAAATCCCTACTTCCATTGGAACCAGCATCTTCACGCTCATTGGTGCGCCCCTTTTTCGCGGATGACCTGTTGCAGGCCTTCGATCACTTCCTCGGTGCGGGCACACGCGGCGCGCTCCAGGACTTTGGAAATACTTGGCGAGCCTTCGCCGCCGGTTACGCGCTGGATCGGCTGGTCGAGCCAGTCGAAGCAACGGCGCTGCAATTCGTCAGCCAGCCAACCCCCATAGGATGTCCCCCGGGCACCCTGCTCGACGATCAGTACATTGTTGGTCTTGCGAATGCTCGCCTCCACCGTGGCCCAGTCGAAGCTGGCGCGGTCGAGGAAGCGCAGGTCAATCACTTCGGCGTCGACACCAGTCTGCTCCACCGCCTCCAGGGAATGCCCGACCATGCTCAGGTAGGTGAGGATCGTCAGGTCGCGGCCTTCGCGGCGCACGGCGGCGGTGCCGAATGGGATCTGGTAGTCGAGGTCGTCCACCGGCACCTCTCCGCTGTGGCTGTAAAGGTCGACGTGCTCGATCACCAGCACCGGGTCCTTGCAGGCCAGCGCGGCATTCATCAGGCCGATATAGTCGAACGGCGTGGACGCCGCGACGATGCGCCAGCCCGGGTTGGTCACGTAGATCCCGGCCGGATCCATGGAGTGCTGCGAGCCGTAGCCGGTGCCCATGGCGATCTTGGTGCGCAGCACGAGCGGCACATCACTTTGCCCGCCGAACATGTGCCGGGCCTTGCCGATCTGGTTAAACACCTGGTCGGCGGCAACCCACATGAAGTCGGGGTACATGAATTCCACTACCGGCTTGAAACGCCCGTCCAGGGCCATACCGCCACCCAGCCCGCAGAAGGCGTTTTCACTGATCGGGGTGCCGAGGATGCGCTCTGGAAAGCGCTCTTTCAGGCCACGGGTGGCACCATTGGTGCCGCCCTTGAGACGGTGTACATCCTCGCCCATCACGACGATGCTGGCATCGGTTTCCATGCGTCGGTTCATCACATCAGCGATGGCGTCAATGAACTTGCGTGGCTCCATGGCGCCGCGATAGGTGGCCTGTTCACTGGTGCGCGCAGCGGCCAGTTCGCTGAGATCGCCCCGGATACCGACATCGCGAAAGTCCGGCGATGGCCACAACTCAGGGCGAATCCGCCGCTTGCCCGGCTTGCCCGCGGGGTCGGCTTCCAGCAGAGCCGCTGCCGCCTGGGCCATTGCCTGCTTGACGGTGTCACGCAGGTTGGCCAGGCCGGCATCGTCGATCAGCCCGCGCTTTTGCATTTCCCGGGCCAGGCGCTCCAGCGGATCACGGGCACGCCAGCTCTGCTCTTCTTCCTTGCTGCGGTAACCGAATGCACTGCCGGGGAACGGGCCATTCTGATGGAAGAAGCGGTACACATCAGCCTCGATCACGGTCGGACCGTTGCCGGCGCGCATATGCGCCAGCGCTTGCTGCATGGCCAGGTACACCGCCAGCGGGTCCATGCCATCGACCTTCCAGCTCGGGATATTGAAGCCCAGCCCGCGTGCCGACAGGCGTGGCTCGGCCGTGGCCTCATCAACCGTGGTCGACACGGCGTACAGGTTGTTCTCGATAAAGAAACACAGCGGCAGCTTCCAGGCCGCCGCCAGGTTCATGGTCTCCAGCACCGAACCGATGTTCACCGCGCCGTCACCAAAATAAGTGACCGCCACGGTGTCGGTCTGCGCATGCCGGTGAGCCCAGGCGGCACCGGCGGCCAGCGGCACGCCGCCACCGACGATAGCGTTAGTGCCCAGGGCCCCTGCCTCGGCCCACTGCAGGTGCATCGAGCCGCCACGGCCTTTGCAGAAGCCCTGGGCCAGGCCGAGGATTTCCGCCAGAGTGCGTTGCAGCAGGTCCTGGATCGGCGCGTTGACCGCGGCGTTCGGGTCGATCCCTTCAGGCATCAGGTACACCAGCGCCTTGGCCAGGAACTGGTGGTGCCCGCGGTGCGAGCCATTGACTTCATCGGCCGCGCCCAGGGCGACAATCGAACCGACCGCGCCCCCTTCCTGGCCGATACTCGAATGTGCCGGGCCATGCACCAGGCCTTCACCGGCCAGCTCCAGCACGGTCTCCTCGAAGGCGCGGATCAGGTGCAACTGGCTGAGCAAAGTGCCCAGCAATGCAGGGTCGGCCTGCTTCCAGTCGGCGTCGGTGGTACTGAGCTCGACCCACGGCGAGGCCGGCGACAAGGCAACACTTTTCGGCATTTTACTTCTCCACAAATGAGTTCAATCGCGGGTCACGGCGGGCCCGCACAACGAGGGGCGAACTAAAAGCCGTTGGCCGTCCAGCCGCCGTCCGACACATAAATCTGCCCGGTGATAAAGGTCGCGCTGCTGGACGCGAGGAACAGCGCCAGCTCGGCCATCTCCCCCGGCTCGCCGAGGCGTTGCAAGGGGGTGCGCTGGCGCAGGGCCTCGACGTCGAGGCGCCCGGCCCGTTGCAGTTCTTCCACCAGCGGGGTACGGGTATAGCCTGGGCCGATGGCGTTCATTCGGACGCCGTGCCGTGCCCATTCCACGGCCAGGCATTTGGTCATGGAGACCACGGCGGCCTTGGTCGCGCAGTACGCGGTGCGATCGGCAGCGTGCGACACGCCCCACATCGACGAGGTGTTGATGATCACCCCGGCCTGCTGTTCTACCATGTAGCGCGCCGCCACCTGGGCGCAGAAGAACACGCTGTTGAGATTGATCTCGATGGCGCGCCGCCATTCGCTGGGGGTGATGTCCAGGGACGGCTTGTTGATCGACACGCCAGCGTTGTTGAGCAACACGTCGATGCGTCCAAAGCACGCCTTGGCATGCGCGAAAGCGGCCTCCACAGCGGCTTCGTCGGTGACTGAGGCCTGGAAACATTCGACCCGGGTCGCCGGGAAATTTTCCTGCAGCGCAACCTTGGCGTCCGCCATGGCCTGGGCGTTGATGTCGATCAGCAGCAGGTGCGCGCCATTGCGCGCAAAGCCTTCGGCCAGGGCCAGGCCGATACCGCTGCCGCCACCGGTCACCACCACCACCTTGCCGTGGATTCCGGCGTAGGCGCTGTGTTGAAAAACGTCGGCATCGTGCTGGGGCGTAGCGGGAGAATGATCTGGATGGGACATGGGGTTCTCACTTGTTTTTATGTCTGGTCATACATTTAAACAAACTTGTCAGACCAGTAGATAAAAGCTAACTCGCAGCCAGGGGTCTGTCAAAGGGATTTATCGAAAAAGTAGTACCCGAGCAATTAGAACAACGCCAGGTTGTAGCTGACGATCAGGCGGTTATCGTCCACCGAAGGGCCGAAGTTGGAGCGCACCATGGCATTTCTCCAGCGCAGCCCTAGGTTCTTCAATGGCCCGTTCTGGATCACATAGGACAGGTCGAAGTCCCGCTCCCATTCCTTGCCTCCGTTGCCACCGGCCACCGCCACATTGTCACCATTGACATAGCGCACAAAGGCGCTCAACCCCGGCACGCCGAGGGCGGCAAAGTTGTAGTCGTAGCGCACTTGCCAGGCCTTCTCTTGGGCGGCGGCGAAGTTGCGCACCTGGATATCACTGGGCAGCACGGTGGTGGTCGGGCTCAACCAGATAGTGCCGTCCTCGCCATACATGCGTTGCCAGGCGGCCATCAGGGTATGCCCACCGGTACCGGCACTCAGGGCGGTATAGAACGAGCGGTTATCGATCTGCCCGGCCTTGGCCTGGCCTTCCTCCTCGGAGTCCAGCAAACCGATATTGGCGCCCAGCGTCCAGGCGCCGACCGGTTGCTTGTGGGTGAACTGGATAAACCGCTGGCGGTAGATATCCTCCAGTTGCGCGCCCCACAGGCCGAGCATGGTGCGGTCCTGGTTGAAGCGGTATTCGCCGCCCAGGTAGTTGTAGCGATCGGACGTGGCGAAGGCGCGACCGTCGATAAACAGGTCTTCACGGTCGCTGGAGTTGCGTTGGGTGAAAGAGCGCATCTGCCCGGCATTGAAGGTCAGCCCGGTAATTTCCCTGGACGTCAGCATCGCACCCTGGAAGGTCTGAGGCAGCAGGCGCGCATCGTTGTACTGGAGGATCGGCAAGGTCGGCAGCAATTCGCCGACTTTAAGCTCAGTTTTCGACACTTTGAACTTGACCGCGGCCCCCAGGCTGGAGAAGTCATCCGCCGAGCCATTGCCATCGGCCGGCAGCAACAGGCTGCCGGTGCGCCCACCGCCGCTGTCGAGCTTGACCCCGAGGCGGCCGATCAGGTCGACGCCAACCCCCACGGTGCCCTGGGTGTAGCCGGACTGGGCGTTGAGCAGAAAGCCCTGGGCCCACTCCTCGCTCTTGGCCTTGGCGGAGCCACTGTCGCGGTAGTCGCGGTTGAAGTAGAAGTTGCGCATCTGCACATTGGCCGTCGCATCCTCGATAAAGCCGTGCTCCTGGGCCATAGCCAGGCCCGGCAAGGTGCTGAGCAACAACAGCGGTGGTGCGGTGAAGTGTTTGATCAGGTTCATTTTTATTGTTATTCCCGTTGGATTGCAGACGCAGCGACCCCTGGCGGGCCTCAGGGCCGCCACAGGATCAGCGTGGTAATGGCAGGCGAACCTGCCGGTTGAATGCGGTGTCGGCCCTAGACCGCCAGCCACTCCTTCATCAGGTTCGGGTCGTCTGTCAGCGCCTGGGGCGTGCCCTCGAAGACGATCCGCCCATGTCCCATCACACACACCCGGCTGGACACCTTGAGGGCGATGGTCAGCTTTTGCTCCACCAGCAGGATCGACACCCCGCGCCGGTGAATATCGCGAATGGCCTCGGCCACCACCGCGACAATCTTCGGCGCCAAGCCCTCGGTGGGCTCGTCGATCAGTAGCACCCTGGGGCAGCCCAGCAACGAGCGGCACAGGGTGAGCATCTGCTGTTCGCCCCCGGACAGGTTGCCAGCACCGGTATTGCGCCGCTCCCGCAGCCGGGGGAAGTAGTCGAACATCTGCTCGACAGTCCACGCGGTGGCGCCATCATTCGCCAACTGTTGCCCCATGCGCAGGTTTTCCTCGACGCTGAGGTTGGCAAACACCTCGCGCTCTTCCGGGACAAAACCGATACCGGCGCGGCTGATGCGGTACGGACGCAGCCCCGTCAGCTCGCGCCCGGCCAGGCGGATACTGCCGGCACTCGGCGGCACCAGGCCCATTACCGCTTTCATGGTGGTGGAACGCCCGGCGCCATTGCGCCCGAGCAGGCTGACCACTTCGTTGTGGCCGATGTGCAGATCGACACCATGCAGCACATGGCTCTTGCCGTAGTGCACATGCAGATCGCTGATCGACAACAGGTTTTGCGGGGTCGGGTTCATGCGCATTGCTCCTCACCCAAGTAGGCTTCCTGGACACGTCGGTCGGCGCGGATCTGGTCCGGCGTGCCGGTGGCGATCACTTCGCCGTAGACCAGCACACTGATGCGGTCACACAGGGAAAACACCACGTCCATGTCATGCTCGACAATCAGCAGCGAGCGGCCCTGGGTCACCTCGCGAATCAGGTTCAGGGCGTAGTCGGTTTCTTCATGGGACATGCCCGCCATCGGCTCGTCGAGCAGGATCACCCGCGGGTCACAGGCCAGGGTCATGCCAATCTCCAGGGCGCGCTGTTCGGAGTAGGACAACTCGGCCGCGCACACCGCCTGCTTGCCCTGCAGCCGCACCTGTTCGAGCAGTTGCTCGGTCTGTTCGCGTACCTCGGGGTAACACTGGACCGAGCGCCAGAAGTGGTACTGCATCCGGTGTTTGCGCATCACCGCGATGCGCAGGTTCTCGAACACCGAGAGCCCGGGAAAAATATTGGTGATCTGGAACGAGCGCGACAGCCCCAGGTGGTTGATGTGCTGCGGCGAATAGCCCTGGATTGCCTCGTCTCCCAGGAGGATCTGCCCGCTGCTCGGCTGCAATTGCCCGGAGATCAGATGGAACAGGGTCGACTTGCCGGCCCCGTTGGGACCGATCACCGCATGCCGCTCGCCCGCGCGCAACTCCAGATGCGCCCCACGAATGATATGGGCCTCGCCAAAGGACTTGTGCACATCGCGTAACTGCAGGATCGCATCGCTCATGGTTGTTCTCCTTGGGTCCTGGGCTGGAGGGCGGAGGTGCTGGCCGGCGATTCATCGTCCAGCAGTTGCAACCATTGGCGGCGGGCCAGTTTCAACAGCAACAGCCCGGCCAGGCCCAATAACAGCGGGGTGGCCCAGGTCAGCAGCGCACCCGGCAGCCATTCACGGCCGAACAGGCTAATCGCCGGCCAGACTTGGTCCGCCACCAGCAGCGCCTGATAGTCCTGGCTGAACACCCGTTGCAGCGTCTCGATGGCAAACACCACCGCAAGGCTCAACAACCCGGCGCTGAGCAGCGCCGAGAACGCTGCGGGGATGATCGCCAACCAGCCGCGCCGACGAATCTGTGCACTCCAGCACAGCACCAGCCCGGCCAGGCCGCTGGGCATGAACATCATCACCAGCACAAACAGCAGACCCTGATACAGCAACCAGGATTGCGTGAGGTCGGAGGCGGCGTTACCAAAGAAGGTCATCAGGGCCGCGCCGAGCACCGGGCCGAGGAATACGTTGACTCCGCCGATGTAAGTGTTCAGCACCACCTCGGCAGAAAAACGCATGTCAAACAGCACGTAGTTGGCCGACTCCAGGTTCAGCGCCTGCAAGCCGCCGGCAATCCCGGCAAACATCGCCGACAAGGCAAACACCAGCACCCGCAGGCGATGCACGTTGTAGCCGAGAAATTGCAGACGGTGGCCGTTCTCGCGCAAGGCGAAGGTCAGGCGCCCCATGGGGGTCAGTGTGAAGGCGTAGAGCAAGGCAATCGACAGCACTACCCAGCCCAGCGTCAGGTAATACACCTGGCTGGCGTCCGCAAAATCCAGGCCCCAGGCGGCGGTGCGCATGGACGAAATACCGGCCTCGCCACCAAACAGTGTGCTCAGGTGCGGCGCCAGGGAGTGCAGCAACTCGGCAAGGGCCAGGGTGATCATGGAGAAGTACACGCCCGCCCGCTTAGTGGCGAACCAACCGGCGCACAGGCCGCAGATAAAGCCGCCCATGGCGCCAATCAGCGGTAACAATGGGGTTGGCAGCAGACCTTCGCCATTGAGTGCATTCATTGCATGCAAGGTGGCGAACGAGCCTACGCCAAAGTACGCCGCGTGGCCGAACGACAGCATGCCGCCCTGCCCGCACAACAGGTTGAAGGCGCAGGCAAACAAGGCGGCGATCAGCATCTGGATGGCCGCGTTGACCATCGCCGCCGGCAGGATGGCGGGCAGCACCAGCAATGCCAGCAACAGCAGCGCCAGGAAGATTTTCGTCAGTTTCATGGTTTATCCCTTCTCGCCCATCAGCCCGGACGGCCGGATCAGCAAAATCAGCAGCATCAGCGCGAACGGAATCGTCGCGGCGACGCTGGACACCTTGAGGGTCATCAGCCCGCCCATCTGCTGCGCCCAGTCACCCGCCCCGACCAGGGCCAGCAGCGACGCCAGGCTGAGGTCCACACCCACGGCGAACGAGGAAATCAGCCCGATCAACAACGAAGCGATCATCGCCCCGGCCATCGACCCCAGGCCGCCAACCACGACCACCACAAACACAATCACTCCCAGCTCCAGGGCCATGTTCGGGTTGGTGGTATAGAAAGCGCCGGCCAACGCCCCGGCCAGGCCGGCCAGGGCCGCGCCGATGCCGAACACCGCCATGAACACCAGCGGCACGTTATGCCCCAGGGCCTCGGCCATTTGCGGACGATGGATGGCTGCACGCACGACGATGCCGACCCGGGTGCGGGTCAACAGCAGGTAGATCAGGCCGAACACCAGCAGCGAGACCACGCCCATCAACAGGCGATAGAACGGATAGTCGGTGCTGAACACCTGGAACGCGGCGAAGTTGAGGAACTCCGGCACCCGGTATTCAACGGAAAAGTTGCCGTAGAACAACTTGATCAGCTCGGCAATGATGAACGTCAGGCCGAAGGTCAGCAGCAGTTCGTGGGCATGCCCATGCTTGTGTACCCGGCGCAGGAAAAAGCGCTCGACGATGACCCCGAGCAGGCCCACCAGCAGCGTCGAAAGCACGACCGCAGCGCTGAAGCCGACAAACTTCTGTAGGGTGTAGGCCAGGTAGGCACCCACCATGTAGAAGGAAGCATGGGCGAAGTTGAGCACGCCCATCATGCCGAAAATCAGCGTCAGACCGGCCGAAACCATAAACAACAGCAGGCCGTAGATCACGCCGTTAAGCAGTGAAACAGTGAGAAATTCCATAGGCGACTCCAGCGTTCGCGATGGACAGAAAGGCGCGCCGAGCGGCGCGCCATGCGGCGTCACTCGGGGCGTTGCATCTGGCAGGCATCCTGCACTGGCGCGGCGGCTTGATCGGCACTGAACGACTTGATCGGCACAAAGCCCATATCAGTGCCGTCGACTTTGTAGCGTGCGTCCTTGGACACCACCGACACCACGAACGGCATCAGCAGTTGGTGATCCTCGGCACGCATGCGCACCTCACCCAATGGGTTGCTATCGCTGGCTTTTTCCAGGGCCAGGGCGAAGCTGCGGGTATTGAGGCGGCCGTCTTCTGCCGCCAGCTTCTTGAGCACATTGCCGACCATCTGCAAGGCAAATACCGTCTGCGGCTCGATATAGGCCGGCAGATGGCCAGTCTTGGCCTGGTACTCGCTGGCAAAACGCTCGCCCTGCTCACCCGCCGCCTCGATATTGAACGGGTGGGACACGTAATGCCCCAGGGCAACATCACCGGCATTGGCCAGGTTGCCCGGTTGGTCGAGGAAGGCGGTACCGAAGCGCAGTTTCAGGCCGGCGGCGCGGCTGGCCTTCATCAACAGCAACAGGTCGTTGCCCCAGTTGCCGGTCAGCACGGTTTCGGCGCCGGAAGCCTGGATACGCGCGATGTAGGGCGAGAAGTCCTGGACCTTCTGCGTGTCGTGCAGGCTTTTGCCGACCAACTGATAACCACCCGCCGCGGAGTTTTCGGTGATGGCTTTTTCCATGTCCAGGCCCCAGCTGTAGTTCTGGTTCATGGAATAGACTTTGCTGCCCAGGGTGCCGGCTTCTTTCATGGCCGCAACCAGGGTCTTGACCCGGATCGGCGCGTTGCCGTTGAAACGGAAGTGGTAGAAGTGGCACTTGCTGCCAGTCAGCTCCAGCGCTTCACCGCCGACGTTGAGGAACACCACTTCCTTGCCTTTGTTGCGCAGGTTGTACTTGCGCACATCTTCAGTAATTTGCCCGGCAGCCACGGATGAAGCGCCCTGGACAATCATTTGCGCGCCGCTACCAATGGCAGCCTTGAGTTTTTCGGAGGCCCCCGCTGGGGTGCCCTGGCTATCGAACTCGAGTAGTTGGATCGGCTCGCCATTCCAGCCGCCTTCGGCGTTCAGCCGTTCGATCTGGAAACGCGTCGCGGCGCGGAACATTTGCCCGGTGGCAGCCGAAGGCCCCGACAGGGTCTCGACCAACGCCACCTTCAAAGGATCAGCGCAGGCGAAACCGGCGAACAGGGTCGTGCCAAGGGTGAGCAGACGCAGCGTGGTCTTGGAGTGCATGGAAACCTCGATTTTTTATTGTTATTTACAATCTGGTAGAACATCAGGCCTAACATGTCTGACCAGTTGGCGAAAACTACGTCAAGCCTGTCCCGAAGTCAAAGCACATGAGTCAAGATTTATGATCTTTTTTGTTACGACCTCAGTTGCAGGCCTTGAGAACAGCCAATCCACCCCGGGATAATTTTTTCAAACACTTGTAAGACCACAGCTCAATCCTTCACTATCAACCGCCATCACTTCGATGCCCGTACCCGTGCTGCCTCCCGGCAGAGGACCGAACAATGAAAAGCGATAACGTGCACCCCAACCAGCCCCTGCCCATGGAGATCGTTCACTGGCTCAGTGGCGAGATCCAGTCCGGGCGGCTGGCCACCGGCGATCAACTGCCCAGCGAACGGCAACTGTGCGAACAGTTTTCGGTCAGCCGCGCGGTGGTGCGTGAAGCCTTGTCGCAACTCAAGTTCGAAGAACTGATCACCACCCAACAGGGCAAGGGTGCATTTGTCGCCAAGCGTGGTGAGCGTCATGCGTTTCGCTTGAAGGAAGTTTCGCTCGGAGAAGCCGACGCCCTGCTGCATATCCTCGAATTCCTGATCACCATCGAAGTGGGCGCCACGCGCCTGGCAGCCTTGCGCCATACCCCCGAAGACCTGAAGAAGATCCGCCAGGCCCTGGTCGGCATGGAGTACGCCATGGTCAATGACCAGTTGGGTGACGAGGAGGATTACGCCTTCCACCAGGCGATTGTCGCGGCCACCCATAACCCGCACTTCAAGTCGCTCAACGAGTACCTCGACCACAGCGTCCGACGCCTGATTCGCGAGGCACGCAGCAACACCGCCGAGATCTACAACGAGCTGATCCAGGACGTGCAGGACGAACACCAGGCGATCTTCCAGGCCATCCAGGCCCGCGACCCGGTGCTGGCAGGCGAGGCCGCCGAGCGTCACCTGCGCAATGCTGCCAAGCGTATGAACATGTACCTGCAGGCCTGATCTGCCTGCAGCACCCTTGACACCGAAAAGCGAAGCCTCCTACCATCCTGTCAGACAACAATAAAATATGTCAGACAGGTTCCTACTTATGAGTCCTACCAGAGCTCTGCCACACATCAGTGGCCAGACCCAACTGATCGGCATCGTTGCCGACCCGATCGCCCATGTAAAAACCCCGCAAGTCATCAACCATAGCGCCGCCAGTCAGGGCCTGGACCTGGTCTGCGTGCCCCTCCACGTGCGCGGCTCGAACCTGCACAAGGTGCTGCTCGGCGTGGCCGGCATAGCCAACCTGCATGGCCTGGTGGTGACCATTCCATTCAAGGAAAGCATCGTTGAGTTGTGCGACGAACTGACCGACACCGCGCGGCAGGTCGGCTCGGTGAATGCGGTACGGATCGAGCCCGAGAGCGGTCGGCTGATTGGAGGCAACTTCGATGGCGAAGGCATGCTCGCCGGGCTGCACCAGCAGGGACACCGGCTGGAAGGCAAGCGTGTGCTGCTGGTGGGGGCCGGTGGGGCCGGCAAGTCGATTGCCTGGTCGATTGCCGGGCAACAACCGGCGCGGCTGGCGATCTACAACCGCTCCCCGGCCCGCGCCGCGGCCCTGCTGGAGCGCCTCGAAACACAGTTCCCCGACGTCGAATTAAGCCTGAGCGACGGCAATGCCCAGGACTTTGACGTGATCATCAACGCCACCTCCCTGGGGCTCAAGGACGACGACGCCCTGCCCCTGGACCCGGGCACCCTGCGGGCTGATGCGCTGGTTTGCGAGGCCGTGATGCGCGCCGCCGATACCGCTCTGCTGGCAGCGGCACGGGCGCGCGGCTGCCGCGTACACCACGGGCAACACATGATTTACGGGCAAATCGTGCAGATCTGCCGCTTTCTGGGGGTTGATCTGCAGCACGAACACCTGGCGCGCATTCTCGGCCCGTGAACCCTGGCATCCTTTCGGAGACAACACCCATGTACGATTTCAACAATCGCGTTCTGCTACTGACGGGTGCCAACGGCGGCATTGGCCGTGAAGTGGCGAAGCTGTTCTATCAATACGGCGCCTCGATGGTGCTCACTGACCTGGACGGCGATGGCCTGGCGGACTTCGCCCAGAAACTCGACGCCAGCGGCGAGCGCGTTGCAACCCTGCGCATGAACGCCGCCGACCCACAAGATTCGGCCAAGGCCGTGCAACTGGCCGTCGAGCGCTTTGGCGGCATCGACTTCCTGGTGCCATCGGCCGGTTTGTACCAGTCACAACCGATTCGCCAGATGACCGACGAACAATGGCGCCAGACCCTGGGCATCAACCTCGACGGCGTATTTTATCTGTGCCAGCGGGCGATCCCGGCATTGCGCGCCAACAGCGCAATCGTCAACCTGACCTCAGTCGCCGCCCACCGCGGTGCGTTTTCCAACGCCCACTACGGCACCTCCAAGGGCGGTCTGCTTAGCCTGACCCGCGCCCTGGCCCGCGAACTGGGCCCGAACACCCGGGTCAACGCTGTCTCCCCCGGCATCATCGAAACCCCGATGACCCAAAGCCTGATCGCCACCCGTGGTAGTGACTCGGTGGAGCAAACGCCGCTCAAACGCCTGGGACAGCCCAGCGAGATCGCCTCGGTGATCGCCTTTTTGTGCAGCAACGGCGCAAGCTTCATGACCGGGGAAGTGCTGCATGTGAATGGGGGGCTGTACATCGCGGGGTGAGCCCCCATCAGCCGGCGGCTGCGATCGCCAGGGCCAGTTGTGCGTCGGACATCAGCGGTGGCGTGTAGGTCGAGCGGTAAAACCTGCACGCCTGCTCGAACTGTGCTCCACGGATCTCGCCATCGGAGCCGATGAACGCCAGGGCATCGCTTTTGGATGATTTGAAAAGCTCTGGAATGTATGAAGTTCCTGCGGTGGCACCCGAGGTAATCACGAAGAGCGCTACCGAGGTGAGCATAAGCGCCCCCTGGAACGGGTTGTTGTTTTCCGCGGCTACCGCCAGATTGCCAACCGATGCCAGGAGGACGATTGCCAGGGATTTGCGCAAATGCATGGGTGATTGCTTCCTTGCGTTCAGATGGGCGCCACGATAACAGAGTTGGGCCATCCACCACGCAGGTGTAGCAAGAGCATGCCCGGGAACGTGTACGACACGCCCCCGGGCACGCTAGATCACGGCTTGAGTTCAAACAACGCCGGCATCGGCGGCCATTCGGAAGGCACCTTGCGAAAGTGGCTGAACCCGGCGGCTTGCGCCATTTGCCGTGCGCGCTTCTCGCCCATGAACGCCCCCAGCCCTGCCCCGCCGTGGGACAGTGAACAGGTCATGCAGTACAGGGTGCTCTGCGGGTACATCACTCGACCGAACAGGTTCATGTTCTCGTGAAGCTCATCGGACAGGTTGAGCTCAACCATCAGGTAGGTGCCGTCTTCGGCCGTCGCTGCGCGCAGGTCCTTGAGCATCTGCTGGGGATCGGTGGCATCGTGGATCACCACAAAGGTGGTCACAAAGTCGAATTGCTGGCCTCGCAGGGCATCCGAATCGTTCACTTCAAATTGCACCCGGTCACCGACCCCGGCGGCCTTGGCGTTGGCCCGTGCCAGTTCGATGGAAGGCAGGTGGAAGTCGCAGCCGACAATACGGGCCTCAGGGTACGCCTTGGCCATGGTGATCGCCGCCAGGCCAGCGCCACAGCCGAAATCCAGCACGCTGCCGCCGGTCTTGAGTTTTTCTTCAACACCGTCCAGGGAGGGAATCCAGTGCTGGACCAGGTAGTGCTTGTACCAAGGCATGGTCATGCGTTCCATGCCTTTCCAGGTTTCCAGCGGAAACGCCTCTTCAGCGCAACCACCGCCATGGCGAAAGGCTTCGATGACCTTGGGCGCCATGCTCACGAACGGCACACTCAGCTGGATGATCCCCCCGGCAAAATACGGCGAGTCTTCGTCGGCGAGTACCGGCACAAACTCGGCGGGCATCTGGTAGCGGCGGGTTTGCGCGTCGTACGTCACATAATTGCCGGTAACCATGCTGCCCAGCCATTCGCGCAAATAGCGTTGGTTGTAGCCACTCTTTTGCGCCAGTTGCTCCAGGGTCACGGCCTCGCCGTCGGCCAGTGTCTTGAACAAGCCAAGCTGGTCGCCGATGTAGAGCATCGCACCGCGCAGCGTGTTGCCGTAATCCTCCATGATCCGTGCGGAAAACTGCTGGACCTTGGCTTTATCAACTTCCATAACGTTTGACATCTGTCTCTCCTTGATAAGATTGCAAGCCTTCTCAGTAAGCAATAGTCAGCGGGCCGTCACGTTGGACAGCACGTTATCGACAATGCGTTCGGACATCCCCAGATGGCTTCGGGGCTCGAACAGCCGCGCCAGGACGCCTGCATCCATGACAGCGACAACCCGGGCATCGGCCTCGATCGCCGTGCGGATCGACACGTGATCGCGCTGGCTCGCCTGGGACACTTCGAAGATGATCTGGTAGGCACTGCTCTTGCCGAGCTTGCGGGCCATTTCGAACACCACGGCTTCGGTGCAGATCGCATCGCCATAGGCCTGGGCGGTGCATTCCATCTTCTTGACGTTAACGGTCAGCCCGTCGATGGTCTCGGTCAGGATCGAGAGTGCCATCAACGCATAGTGCGAAACGTCCGCCACCGCACACCATTCCAGGCGTGTGCCACGGTAATCGCGCTCGTGTTCGAGGATCATCGCATCCAGCGCCAGCATGACCTGGGCCTTGGCCAACCGCGCCAGGACCACGACCTGCTCGCAGCCTTCGGGGTTGCGCTTGTGGGGCATGGTGCTGCTGCCAATCTGCTGGTCGCTCCAGCCCACTTCAACTTCGCCGATTTCCCAGCGATTGAGCGTGCGGATTTCGTCGGCCACGCGGGCCAGCGATGCCGTGACCATGGCCAAGGTGCTGACGAACTCTGCGACACGGTCTCGGGACACATGCCATCCCGCCAGGGGCACTTGCAGCGACAAGCGCTGCGCGAAGCGCTCAAGCATAGGCATCGCGTGCGGACCAAACGCTGCCATCGTGCCGACTCCACCAAACAGCTGCACCACCAGTACTCGCTGGCGGGCCTCGGCCAGGCGCTGGCGGTGGCGCAACAGTTCGTCGATCCAGCCGGCGACCTTGAGTCCGAAGGTGGTCGGCAACGCAGGGATCGAATGGGTCCTGGCGACCATCAGCGAATCACGGTGCGCATCGGCCAGCGTCGACAGTTTGCCCAGCAAAGTCTCCAGGGCCAGGTCCATCGCGTCGAGGACGTCGCGCATTTCCAGGGACTGGGCGGTGTCCTGGATGTCCTGGGTGGTGGCGCCGTAGTGCACGAATTCACGGGCACTCGGGCTGCAGTTTTTTTGCAGGGCGCTCAGCAATGGCATCAGCGAATGGCCGGTGGCAGCCACGCCCTCGGCCAGCTGGCGCACATTGATACCCGACAGCAAGGCGGCTTTTTCGATTTCCAGGGCCGCCTCGCGCGGGATGATATTGACATCGGCCTGGGCCATGGCCAGCGCGGCTTCCACATCCAGCCAGCGCTGCAAGCGGCAGTGACTGCAGAAAATCTTGCGGCTCTGCGGGCCGGCATAGCCTGAGCCATGGGTTTTCGAGTCGAGAATGTGGCTGTGTTCGTGGCGGCATTGCTCGCCGTCATGACCAAGGCCGAGGTGTTCCGAACGTGCGGTGCAAGACGCACGGGCTGCCATTTCCATCGTTTGCGAATCCATCACATACCCTCCATCGCGTACTGGGGCTGACCGGGGTTTCCTTGGGTTGCCATCACCGCTTCAAGGCCTTCGCTTGAACAGCGGGGTATTGCTTTGTTCGCCACCAGGTCGACCATCTGTGCTGCAAGCCCGGTGTAAGTGGTCGGGTCGAGCAGGTCGTCGAGCGCTTGGCGGGTAAAACAGCCGTGCAGACGCTTGTCGTTGAGCAGGGCCTGGCGAAAAGAAGCGCCCGCGCCCTGGGCCTGCTGGGCGATTTCGTGGACCAGGTGATGGGCCGTCTGCTTGCCCAAGCGAGGCGCCAGCGCGAGCATCACCCGTTCCGACAGGATCAGCCCGCCCAGCAAATCCAGGTTGCTGCGCATGCGCGCTTCGCGTACATCCAGCCCGGCCAGCAGCACGCCCTCCATACGGGCGAGCAAGGCACCGGCGTAGATGAACAGCTCCGGCAAGGCCGCCCATTCGATGCGCCACGTGGTGCCGTCGCGTTCATGCAGTTGGAACGCCGCATCGGTCAGCGCGAGCATCTGTGCGCGCACCAGCCGCGAAAGCGCGCTGATCAGATCCACCGTCGACGGGTTTTGCTTGTGGGGCATGGTGCTGCTGCCCACTTGCCCTGCCCGGCGGCCTTCGCGCACTTCATCGATCTCGGTGCGCTGCAGGTGGTAGATCTCATTGGCGACCCGGCCCAAGGTCGCCGAAGCCTGGACCAGCAGCCAGGCCGCCTCCAGGATCCGGTCGCGGGCGCTGTGCCAACTGCTCAACGGCGCCCCCAGGCCAAGGCTTTCCAGGGTCCGGCGCTGCACCTCAAGCCCCTGTGGGCCAAACGCCGCCAGGGTGCCCACCGCGCCGGTCAGGTTGCCCACCATTACCCGGGCATAGGCCTCATCGAAGCGCTCAAGGTGTCGATCGATTTCATCGACCCACACCGCGACCTTGTAGCCGAACGTGGTGGGCAGTGCTTGCTGCCCGTGGGTCCTGGCGACCATCGGAGTGTGCTTGTGCCGCAGGGCGAGCGTGAGCAAATGCCCACGAATCCCCCGCAGGCGCTGCAACACCAGGCCCCAGGCATCGCGGACCTGCAAGATAAGCCCGGTGTCGAGGATGTCCTGGGTGGTCACGCCGTAATGCACGTACTCACCCAAGCCATCGGCACACAAGGCCTCCAGGGCGCGAATGGTCGGCACCAGGATGTGCCCGGTTTCCATGCTCTCGCGACCCAAGGCGTCAAGGTCGAGCAGCTCCACACTGGCCACCCGGGCGATTTCCCGTGCCGCTTCGTGGGGGATGATGCCCATCTGCGCCTGGGTCGCCGCCAGCGCGGTTTCAACATCGAGCCACTTCTGCACCTGATTGGCATCAGAGAAGATCGCGGCAAATTCCGGGGACGAGTAAGCGCCCCCGTGGATACGGGACTCTGTTATATGACTCGGCATGTCTGGGTACTCGCGTTGTCCAGGGAGGGCTACTTAACGCGCTGCACGTGTGCCCAGACAGCGTCGTAATAAGCCCTCTCGAGCCGGAAATGCTGGGCCAGGGAGGTCAGGAATGAATTCTGGAACGCGAGGTCCGGAATCCGCCGTGAGATCAGCGCCCACTCACGCTTGGCCCGCGGCGGGACCAGGCTGATATGCACCTCGTAGTACTCCGCGTCGTCCTGGCTCAGGCCAGCGTTGCGCAAGGCGTTGTACAGCTTGCCGTGATTGCCGGGGACCACCAGCTCGGTGATGTAGAACACCGCCAGGCCCCAGCCGACATCCGGGTTGCGAAAGCATCGGGCCCGGTTGTTCAGGTAGGCGACTTCCTCGGGCATGGTCGAGATGGCCTCGAAATCGGCAGACAAGCCCACGGCGCCGAGGAGCTTGGCCAACAGCCGGGGGTGGGAGCGCTGCTCGTCCTCTTCGCCCAGCTCGCCGTACAGGTAACGGCCAAGCGCGGCCGCCTCGTCCACGTCGGTCAGGTTGACCAGCAAGTCCGCGGCATCGCGGTACAGGCGGAAGGTGCGGAACCACTGGTGATGCAGGAACACCTGCAGTTGATCACGGGAGGCCTTGCCTTCAAATATGTACTGCGACATCGGGTGGTTTTCCCGCGACTGCGCGGCGATCTCTTCTTCCAGGCGCTGCTGGAAACCGGCTTCGGACAGGGGCGATGCCAGGTCCGCAGACGGCATGAAGCGCTCTTGCACGCTATAGATGGCATTGGCCAGCCAGCGCCGGGTCGAGGCTGTCGCAACGTCATCGCTCAGCGACAGGATGTACAACAGTTGCTGGCACTGCGCGGCGTTCGCAGCATCGCCCTGGTGGCCCGATTCACACAGGGCGCGCAGCATATTGGCAGCGATTTCGATGCGGTTGAACGTCGCATCGGGTTTGAGCGCCTCGGCCAACAGGCGGGCTTCAGCGGTGTGAATATTCTGCAATTGCGGCAACGAGAAATTACGTGGGCTCATCATGTGCTCCATTTTTTTGTTCTGGGGTCGCTGGGAGGATCACGCGGACAGGCGTTGTGCCTGCATCTGCTGCCACAGGCTGTCGAAGTAGGCCTTGTTGATCTCGAAGTGACGCTTGAGCGCACGCATGAACGTGCGCTGGAAGCCGTCGTCGCTGGCGAACTTGGCAATCAGAGCCCACATTTCCTCGGTATCGATCTCATCCTGGGTGCCGTGCAGGCGGTGGAATTCACTAGGCCCCTCTGGCACATCGAGGCGCTGCAACAGCTCATAGATGCGCCGATGGTTGACGCAACTGACCGACTCGACGGCGTACAGCAGCGCCAGTCCCCAGGCCACATCGGTGTGGCGCACACAACGAATGCGATTGTTCAGGTAGGCCTTTTCCAGGGGATGCAGTGCCGGGAAATCGATTGCCAACGGAATATCGAAATACTCCATGAGGTGGGCCAGCATCGCCGGGTGCGAGCGCTCAGGTGTCTCCGCCCCCGCTTCGCCGTAGAGGTTGCGGTAAAACACCGAGGCGTCCTCGATGGCTTCGAAGCGAAAGGCCAGTTCCGCCAACAGGCTGTAGAAGTTGTAGGAGCGGGTCCAGTGGTGTTCCAGGAAGAAACGCACGTCTTGCGCAGGCGGCGTGCCCTGGAACAGGTGCAGCGACATGGGGTGGTTGACCCGGCTGCGAGCGGCGATTTCTGCGTCGACCTGCTTGCGGAACTCATCCACCGGCAGCGCGGTGAAACTTGGCAGGTCGGCGGCGAACTCATCTTCGACGCGGTACACCTCACTGGCCATCCAGCGCCGGGTCGGCTCGGTGCGCGGATCGCCGGGAATGTGCAGTTGCAGCAGTGCTGACTGGTAGTGGGCGTAGGCGCCGGTGTCTCCCGACAGGCCTTGGCGGGTCAGGGCGAGCAGCGCGTCCAGCGCGCCAGTGACTTGGGCGTATTGCGCGCCGGGCTTTAAAGCATCAGCCATCAGCGCCGAAGCGTTGTTGCACTGATGGGCGTCCGAGCGTTGTTGCAGGGTAGCAGTATCCATTGATAACCCCTTGATCCTTGTTTTTATGATTTTTTGCGTACTCGAAAAAAAAGCCTAAAGGTTCCTCCAGTGGCAAGGTCAATACCTGTAGGACAATTCTTTTTAATAGAGTTGAAACAGCCAGCATCCATTGGTGATTCACTCGCCGATGGCTGACCAACGGCGAGGTGAACAGGCTTCAGGACGCCGCGGGAACCGTCACAAGAAATGGCACGGTACGAATCTGGTCGCCGCCCTTGAATTGAATCCACAAGGCGTAAGGGCCCGCATGCGCAGGTTTGGCATGCAGCATCAACTGCGCCGACACCGCGCCTGGCTCGCCATGCCCGGCGTGGGCGGCCTGCCCTGGCATTGGCGCCGCCATGGCATGCGCGTGCACGTAGTCCAGCTCATCGGTACTGACGAACACCGCATGGGCCGCCACCCCCAGGTAGGTGTCCAGGTCCTGGGCCGGCTTGCCATCCTTGAGCACCGTCAGCGACATCATGCTTTCGCTGCCGGCACGCAGGGCCGAAGTGTCCAACTTGACCGTGTAGGGCCCATCGCTACCCTGCTCCGGTTTGGCCGGCGCCTGGGCCACCGCCTCGGTGGCGCCCTGCACCGGCACCTCGAAGCGCACCACCTGCTGGCCGAGCCCGCTCGGTACGGCATCGGCATAGACGTAATAGGTGCCCGGCCGAGGAAACTTCATCGCGACCTTGAAACGACCGTCAGCGCCCAGCTTGGCCGCATGCTCATGGATAAAGCTGGTGAAATGGCTGTCGGTCGCCAGCACATGAAGGCGCTGGGTCAGTTCTTCGTCAAACTGCACGATCGGTTGCCCGGTGGCCTTGTCGGTAAAGGCGATCGACAACTCACGTGTCAGCGGCCCGGTTTCCTTGACGATCAGCGCTCCCACGGCCTTTTCACTCTCGCCGGGCAAGGCGAACGTGCCTTTGATGCTTTCCTGGGCTGCCATCGACGGCATTGCCGCCGCGCCTAGCACTGCCAGGCCAACGGTCAGAACCTGCTTGGTATCCATATGGGTGACTCCTCATTCGATAAATGGTGGCTTGCGCCAGGAAATCTGCCGCCTCGCCGTCCTTCGCCGAACACCGCAAGCACAGCGCTTGCGTACAACAACGGCGTCTAACGCAGCGCCGCAGCGCCGCTGCACACCTGCCCCGCCTGCTCGCAGATCTGCCAGCCACCGCCGAGCGCCTTGTAGATGCCGACCACCGCCAAGCGCTGCTCGGTGCGCGCCACGGTCAGTGCGCGGCGGCTGGTGAAGTCCGCGCGCTCTGCCTCCAGTACGTCCAGGTACACCCCCTCACCGTCCGTGAAGCGCGTGCGGGCCAACCTCGCCGCCTCGCGATTGGCCGCGGCCTCCAGCAGTCGCAGGCCCAGGGTGCTGCCCGCCGCACTGTTGGCCTGGAACGCGTCATCGGTTTCCTGCAGGGCGCGTAATACGGTCTGGTCGTAGCTGATCAATGCCGCCTGGGTGCGCGCCTCGCTGGCGGCAATCCGCGCACGTACGCGCCCAGTGTCCAGCAGCGACCAGCGAATGACTGGTGCAATAAAGTTCGACTGCATGCCCGAATCGCCCAAGGCGCCGAGGCTTCCGGCCAGCAGGCCGATGGAGCCCTGCACCTGGATGTCCGGATACAGACCGGCTGTTTCCACGCCGATCTGCGCGGTCTCGGCCGCCAGCACACGTTCGGCTGCGGCGATATCGGCGCGCCGGGCCAGCAAGCCGGCCGGGTCGCCCACCTGCAGGGTGCGCAGGTTCAAGGTCTCACGACCGGGCCTGGCCTGCGGTGGCTTGAACCCTTGCGGCGCCTGCCCCAGCAAGACCGCTAGTGCATTGGTAGTGGTTGCGCGACGCCGCTCAAGGCCGGGGGCGACCGCCTCGACATTGCGCAGCAAGGCCTCGGCTCGCAGCCGATCGAACTCGGTGGCGGCCCCCACACTGACCAAGTGCTCCACCAGGCCCAGGCTGTCGCGCTGGCTTTGACTGATGTCCGCCACCACCGCCTGCTCGGCTTCGACTCCTTGCAGCTCGAACCAGGTCGCGGCAACCGTGGCGGCAACGCTCGCCTGTACGCTGCGCAGCAACGCCTGGCGCGAGCCCGCCTGGGCCTGCGCGGCCTCCACCGAGCGCCGGACGCGGCCAAACAAGTCGATTTCCCAGGCGGCATCCAGCGCTGCGCGCGTGGTTTCAAGGGAGCGCTGCTGGCCGGACGGCGTCTCGACTTCGCTGCGCTGTCGGTGCTCATACCCTAACGCGGCACCGCCGCTGGGCAAGAAGCCCTGGCGGCTCTCGCGCAGCATCGCCTTGGCTTCGTCGAGCCGCGCGGTGGCGATGCCGATATCGTGGTTGGCCGCCAGCGCCTGCTGGATCAGTTGGCTGAGGGCCGGCTCATCGAACACACGCCACCACTGCACCTCGACATCGCCCGTACCGAGACCGGCGATGGGTGCGCCGAAGCTCGCCGGCCGTTGCGCGGCGGGCAGCACCGGCGCGGAATAATCGGGCCCGACTGCGGTGCAGCCAGTCACCAGGAGCGACGACAACAGAAACGCTTGATAGGCCAATCTCATGACGCGCTCTCCTCCAATTGCAGCTTGGGACTCGCGCCCTTGCGCTGCAAACGCAGGGCAAGGCTGCGCATCACCACATAGAACACCGGCGTCAGGAACAGACCGAACAGCGTCACCCCCAGCATCCCGGCAAACACCGCAACCCCCATGGCATGGCGCATCTCGGCCCCGGCTCCGCTGGCAAATACCAGCGGCACCACGCCAGCGATGAACGCCAGCGAGGTCATCAGGATCGGCCGCAAGCGCAGTTGGCACGCGTGGATAACCGCTTCCAGCGGGCTGGCGCCTTCGGCTTCAAGGCTGCGGGCAAACTCGACAATCAGGATCGCGTTTTTCGCCGCCAGCCCCACCAGCACCACCAGCCCGATCTGCACGAACACGTTGTTGTCGCCGTCCACCAACCAGACACCAATGATCGCGCTGAGCAGACACATGGGCACAATCAGCAAGACCGCCAGGGGCAGCAGCCAGCTGTTGTACTGCGCGGCCAGGATCAGGTAGGCCAGCAACACACACAGCGGGAAAATAAACAGGGCCGATGACCCGGCGAGCTTTTGCTGGTAGGTCAAGTCCGTCCATTCAAAGGTCACGCCCTCGGGCAGCACCTCCTGCGCCAGGCGCTCCATGAGCGCGACGGCCTGCCCCGAACTGACCCCCGGCATCGATCCGCCGGAGATGTCGGCCGAGGGGTAGCCGTTGTAGTGAATCACCCGATCGGGTCCGGAACTCGGTGTAACGGTGACAAACGCCGACAACGGCAGCATGTCCCCGGCCGCGTTGCGCACCTGCAGGCGGCCGATGGCTTCGGCCTGCATGCGGTGGTCCGCGTCGGCCTGGGCCGTCACCTTGTAGGTGCGGCCGAAACGGTTGAAGTCGTTGACATACAGCGAACCGAGGTAGACCTGCAAGGACTCGAACACATCCGCCAGCCGCACCCCCTGGCTCTTGACCTGGGTGCGGTCGATATCGACATTCAACTGAGGCGCGTTGACGTCAAGGCTGGTCATCAACCCGGCGACCTGGCCCGACTCGGTGGCTTTGGTCATCAGTACCTGGGTCTGCTGCACCAGAGCCTGGAGCCCGACCCCGCCACGGTCCTCGACCTGCAGCTTGAAGCCGCCGGTCACCCCAAGGCCGGGCACTGGCGGCGGAGGGAATACGCCGAGGAAACCGTCGGGAATGTTCGCGAACTTGGCTTGCAGGCGCCCGGCGATGGCAACCGCCGCCATGTCCGCAGAGGTACGCTCTTTGAACGGATCAAGCATGATGAACATCACCGCGGCATTCGGTACGTTAACGAAGCCGTTGACCGACAACCCAGGGAATGCCACCACGCTTTCGACCCCTGGTTCATCCAGGGCGATTTTCGACATTTGCCGCACCACTGCGTCGGTGCGATCCAGGGAGGCCGCGTTGGGCAATTGGGCGATGCCTACCAGGTAGTACTTGTCTTGCATCGGTACGAAGCCCGCCGGTACAGCACTGAAGCCGAACCAGGTCAGCGCCAGCAACCCACCATAAACCAACAGCGCCACGCCGCGACGGCCCACCACCTTGCGCACCGTGTTGCCATACGCCTGCGGTGCCCGCTGGAACGGCCGGCTCAGCACCTGCACCAGGTGCGCGGCGCGACCGCGCAGGCTACGCGGATCATGTACCACGGCGGCACCGCGCGGGCGCAGCAACAGTCCGGCGAGTGCCGGGCTGAGGGTCAGGGAGTTGACCGCCGACAGGATCGTGGAAATCGCGATGGTCAGCGCGAACTGCCGATAGAACTCACCTTGCAAGCCACTGAGGAAGGCCGTGGGGATGAACACCGCAGCCAGTACCGAGGTGATCGCAATGATCGGCCCGGTCACCTCGCCCATCGCTCGTCGCGCAGCCTGCGTCGGCTCCTCGCCGTTCTCGATATGCCGCTCGACGTTCTCCACCACCACGATTGCATCGTCGACCACGATCCCGATGGACAGCACCAGGCCGAACAACGACAGGGTATTGAGGGAAAAGCCCATCAGATGCATGACCGCAAAGGTGCCGATAATCGACACCGGCACGGCCATCAACGGGATCAGGGATGCGCGCCAGTTACGCAGGAACACCACCACCACCAGGACCACCAGCAGGATCGCTTCCATCAGGGTGATGGCCACTGACTCCAGCGATGCACGCACAAACACTGTCGGGTCATAGGCAATCCGCGACACCATCCCCTCGGGGAAGTTGGCCTCCAGGCGCTGCATGGTATCGCGCACCGCCTGCGCCACATCGAGCGCGTTGGCGCCCGGGCTCTGGATGATCTGCAAGGCAACGGCCGGCTCGCCATCCAACAGGCTGCGCAACGCGTACGCATCGGCGCCCATTTCCACACGGGCCACATCGCGCAGGCGCGTCACCTGGCCGTTATCGCCGGTGCGGATGATGATGTCGCCAAACTGCTCCTCGTCCGTCAGGCGCCCGAGGGTATTGACCGTGACCTGGAATGCCGCACTGGAGTCAGGCGCCTGGCCGACCGAGCCGGCCGCCACTTGCACGTTCTGCTCACGCACGGCGCTGATCACGTCGCCTGCGGTCAAGCCACGGGCGGCGATCAGGTCCGGGTCGAGCCACAGACGCATGCTGTACTCGCCCGCCCCCCACACCAGCACGTCGTTGATCCCCGGAATCCGCGACAGCTCATCGCGCACCTGGAGGTAGGCATAGTTGGAGATATAGAGCGGGTCGTAACGTTGGTCAGGCGACAGCAGGTGGACCACCATGAGGATGTCCGGGGAGGTCTTCTGCGTGACCACGCCGAGGCGCTGTACCTCTTCGGGCAAACGCGGCAGGGCCCGCGAGACGCGGTTTTGCACCTGGATCTGCGCCATGTCCGCGTTGGTGCCCTGGGCAAACGTTGCGGTCAGGATCATGCGGCCATCGGTCGCCGATTGCGACGTCATGTACAGCATGCCCTCGACCCCGGTGATCACCTGCTCAAGTGGCGCCGCCACCGTCTCGGCGATCACCTGGGGGTTGGCGCCCGGATAGGATGCGGTCACTTGCACGGTGGGCGGCGTCACGGCGGGGTATTCGCTGAGCGGCAAATGAAAGAAGGCCACGATGCCAGCGATCATCATCAACACCGACAGCACGATGGCGAAGATCGGCCGGTCAATGAAAAAGCGTGGGAAGCTCATTGCACGCCCCCCATGACCAGCGGTGCATCCAACGGCGCGCCGTCGATGTTGGCGGCCAGCGGCGTCACCTGCATGCCGGGGCGCACCAGCCCCTTGACCACAATGCGCTCACCCGGCTGCAGGCCCTGCTCAATCACCCGCAGGCCGTTGGCCATCGGCCCCAGCTCGACGGGACGGTATTCGGTCTTGTCGCCTGCGCCGACCACCAATACATAGCGGCGACCCTGGTCAGTGCCGATGGAGTGGTCGGCCACCAACACCCGGGGTTGCGGCGCGCCGGTGTCCAGCTTGACCTTGGCGAACAGCCCCGGCGTCAGGCGCCCGTCGGGGTTATCGACCACTGCACGCGCACGCACTGTGCCGGTCTTGCGGTCGGCCGCATTCGCCAGGAAGTCCACCCGCCCGGCCCGCGCATAGTTTGCGTCGTTAAGCATCGCCACCATGACCTTGGCGGCCTTTTCCCCCTTGGACGCGGCATCCTCCCGAGTCGCGGCGAGCGAGCGCAGGTAGGTGCGTTCATCGACATCGAAATACACATGCAACGGGTCAATGGAGACGATCGTCGTCAGCGGCGTCACCCCACGGGTGACGTAGTTGCCCTCCGTGACCAGGGCACGGTCCACGCGACCGCTGATGGGCGCGGTGACACGGGTGTAACTCAAATCCAGTTGGGCGGCGTCCAGCGCTGCCCTGGCGGCATCAACCTGGGCCCTGCCGGCGTTCAGCGAAGCAATGGCAGTGTCGAGCCGATCACGCGCCACCACTTTTTTGGCGAACAGTTGCTCGGCTCGGCCATGCTCGGCCTGGGCCAGCAATGCGTTGGCCTGCGCCTCACGCAAGCGCCCCTTGGCAGCGTTCAGCGCGGCCTGGAATTCCCGTGGGTCAATCACAAACAAAAGACTGCCCTTGGCCACGGATTGGCCTTCGGGCACGCTGACCTGTTGCAGGTAACCACTGACACGCGGGCGCAGCTCAACCTGCTCAATCGCGGTCAAGGAACCGGTGTATTCGACAAACGGAGTCACCGGCTGCGCAACCACCTCGGCCACCGGCACACCAGGCGGCTTGGCGGCATCAGCCACAGGCGCGCTCTCCTTACAGCCACCCAGCGTGAACACGACAGCTATCGCCACGGCGCCCAGGGTTATTCGCTTGCCGTACATCGTGTACCTCCTTGTAATTTTCAGGACAAACCAACACTTGAGGTTTTATCCGGCTTGCCATGAGGGGAAGGTCAAGTGTTATGAAAATGACAGGTGGGGTTTGTTTGAGGCTTGAGCGTGCGGGGTGATTTTCGAGCACATGCAATCTCGGGTGCGCGGCTGCGGGGGCTAGACGCAGATCGATGAGAGATATCTGACGCGCGCGCTCAAGGAGGATCGGGAGGAGGCGGTTGTTATAAGGGATGGAAGGCTCAAGAGATGCCGGATAGTTTTGCGCGGGTTTTGCGCAGGCACAAAAAAGCCGATCTAGCTGATCGGCTTAAGTGTCTGATTTTACTCAGGAAATATGGTCGGGACGGAGTGATTCGAACACTCGACCCCTAGCACCCCATGCTTGCGGGCATTCCCAAAAGCCTTAATTACCAATACTTTACGCGGACGCCCACTGCAATCGACGTCTAACAAGGTTGGGCAAGGTATCACGAATCCCCGCAAAACTCCCTACAGGCTTTCGGACAGAAAGCCCCTGCGCCACGGCGTTCTGCCGACCAAGCACAATCAACCCCCCCTGCACCACCACGACTGCGCATACAGCACACCATCAACCAACTCCACGCCGCTCATCGTAAACGCATTGGTGGCCATTCCTGACATGAATGCGTCCAGAAGCGCGGGCAGAGGATCCGCATCAAGCGGCATGCCGACGTTAACCCGAGCAATATTACTCGTGCGGTTCATAGACTCGCACATCTCGTTGTTGACCAGCAGGTCACCACGGACTGGGACGGCCGCCCTTATGTCTGGCCAAGGCCGCGCTACGCCTCGCTCTCTCATAGGGGTGACAAGGAAATGCATGGCTCTCTCGATACTGGTTATGGATACAGCATCGTAAAAGCTTCGTGCCTCTTTTCAAGTCCCGGCTGATAGGCGGCTGCTTGATCTGTCCGTCATAAGCCTGACACGCCCAGCGTTCGCTTGTAGAATCCGGCGCGATATCAATTTGCCCCCGGTTACGCCGGAGAAAGGGAAGTCATGCAAACCAAAAACACAGGCTTCAGGTCTGACATAAACGGCCTGCGCGCCATAGCGGTCATTGCCGTGGTCCTATATCACTTTGGTGTGAAGGGCTTTTCTGGTGGGTTCGCCGGAGTTGATATCTTCTTCGTGATATCTGGCTTCCTCATGACCGGCATTATCTTCCGGCAGACGGACACCGGGAAATTCAGCCTAATCGGCTTTTACCTGTCACGCGCCAAGCGAATCATCCCGGCCCTGGCCGTGCTGTGCCTGGCACTATTGGTTGGCGGATGGTTCCTACTTATCCCCAGCGACTATAAAGAGCTGGGCAAGCACGCGGCATCGAGCATCGCCTTCCTGTCGAACATGGTTTATTGGAAGGAGGTCGGCTACTTCGATACCGCGTCACATGAAAAGTGGTTGTTGCACACATGGTCGCTGTCCGTCGAATGGCAGTTCTACATGGTGTACCCACTGATCATCCTTGCAGCGCGCAAGCTGTTCAGCTTCAACACCACCAGGATGCTTCTGGTTTTGCTCGGCGTGGGCTCATTCGCACTTTGCCTGTACGCAAGCACGCACTACCCGAACACGGCTTTCTATACGCTCCCTGCCCGGTCCTGGGAAATGATCGTTGGCGGCCTTGTCTACCTGTTCCCTGTGCAGATGAAGAAATCTCACAAGCAGTCGGCCAGCATCATTGGCCTGATGATGATCGCTGCCAGTGTCTGGCTTTTCACAGCTACAGATGTTTGGCCGGGTTGGCTTGCCCTGCTCCCGGTGCTGGGGACCGCCCTGATGGTCTGCGCGGCAGATCAAACCTCGATCGTCACCAACAACAAAGTAGCCGGCTGGATCGGTGAAGCCTCTTACTCAATCTACCTATGGCACTGGCCAGTTGTGGTTTTGATCGGCTACTACGGCATGGCGAACAACGTCCCAGTCGTAGCTGCGGGGATTGCTGCGTCTGTAATTCTTGGTTTTGCGTCTCTGTACCTGGTGGAAACGCCTTCCCGGATCATTAAGGTGCCGCTCCCTCAATTGCCACACCTCGCCTGCTACGCGGCCCTGGTCCTTGTAGTTGGCGCCTCGGCCTCGCTTGTATTCGTGAAGCGCGGCGTTGAATCCCGAGTCAGCGACATCGTGGCGGCAGCAGATCGGGAGCGAACCAACAAGAACCCGGCGAGCAAGGATTGCTTTATTGAGTCTGGCGTCGACTCCCCCAAGTGCGTTTTCGGCAACCCAGAGAAGCCGGTAGGCGTTATCGTTATGGGTGACAGCCACGCCGACGCCATCGTTAGCGCGGTGACTGATGCCGCCGGCCCAGAACGCTCAACGCTGTACCTGGGATACATCAGCTGCATGACGATCCCAGGTATGAAGCTGCAAGGGATGCCCGCCGATTACCGGTGTGGTGACTTTGTCAGCAAGCAGATTCAGGAACTCAGTAGCACCCTGCCAGGCGTGCCTTTGGTGGTGACAAACAGATCATCCGTCTATGTCCTGGGCCACAACGAGCGCAAAGACCCGACCACTGGACCGCCGATGTATTTCAGCGAGCCTGGCCCACTGGATGCTGCTTATAAGGAAGAGTTTCGGAAGCGCTACGTGTCTTCGATGTGCGAACTTGCCAAGCACAGGCCTGTGTACGTGACCAAGCCAATCCCGGAAATGGGCGTAAACGTTCCGACTAAACTTGCCAGGGATGAAGTGAAGTTCGGCAAAACCGCTGACATCACGGTATCCCTGGACAGCTACCGCGAGCGCAATGCGTTTGTGGTGTCGGTGATGAGCGATGCGGCCGTAGCCTGCGGAATCAACCTACTGGACCCTGAACCGGCCCTTTGCGATGCGACCGCCTGCTATGGCTCTGTCGATGGAAAGTCGCTGTACTGGGACGACAACCATTTGAGCGAATCAGGCAACAAGAAGTTGGTGCCAATGTTTAATCAGATATGGAATTAATCCACACAAAAAAACATAACCCTTAGAACCAATGAGGGGGCCATTTTCACAACATGGAGCTATGAATGCAAAGCAGCTACAGAGATTTCGTTTCCAGCACTAGGACATTATCGGTACTTGGCGTTATAGCCATGCTCGTTATTGCAGGACTGGTCCTGATGCTCAGGAACCTTGAGCCTCTGACAAACAACATAGCCTACACAGAGGATGGGGTATGGCTCGGTACAGCCATGACCAAGGGTTGGTGGTACACCATAGTAAATGCCAAGACAGATTACTTTGTGTGGGGCAACCTGCTGTTCGTTTACTTGGCGACCCTAGTATCTGATTTTTTCTGTGGTGATAAGCTGGCCTGCTACCCGCAAGCACTATCTTTCTGGTCCTACTTTTTCTACGCCTCAGTGAGCGTCCTTTGCTACTACGTCACGAAAGGGTTTCTGCCGACAGCAATGCGGTGGGCGGTGTTTCTCGCCACGCTGATGATCCCGCTGGGGGATTCTTCGGGCGAGGTGTTCGGAAAGATATCGAACATTGGGTTCTACTTTGTGTTCATCACTGCGCTGCTGATGTTCGCAAAAAGCAGAAGCACCAAAGCGACCCCAATCACAGATATCGCACTACTGCTCTGTGCTTCAACAAACCCGGTATGCCTGGTGCTGACCCTGGCGTTTTCTGTTTTCACGCTGATTGATCGTGATATCAAGAAGTGGATCAAGAAATATGGCGCTGTAACGGCTGGCTGCCTTGTCATTGGCGCTCTCATCTTCTTTAGAATGATCGAATCACCAGCCAAAGGTGTGATCGGTAACTTTAGATTTGAAAGCCTGATCGAAGTCAGCCTTGCGCGGTCTTTCATATATCCGTTCGTATTTCCTTTCTACAACCACCTCACCGACACAGTCGTTGTGATTTTGTCGCTGGCGCTACTGGCATTGTTCGCCGTCTTGCTGACAAAGGAAAAGTCCCGAGAGATCAAAAGCCTCATTTCCATGTGTGCAATTGCATACGTGATTTATGCATTCTTCACCGTCTACATGCGCAAAAACCTGACAGAAGTCCTGGGTGGTTACGCGGGAACATTCCCAGACCGCTACTTCATGGGCCTAAACATAATCGTCACCTTCTCGTTCCTGGTGCTCGCCGGCTCGGCCCTGCGCGGTAGCAAAGCAGTGCGTGTTCTCGGTGCACTGTGCCTGGCTTCGTTCGCCGCGCTGTATCTGGCCAACATCGGCTGGCTGTTTGAAGGCAAGGCTACCCGCACATCAATCGCTGGCGCAGAGAGTTTCCAGGATCAGCTTTGCTCGGCATCGCTGCTGCCTGCAGATGCTGCGGGCAACGTCACCGTCGCTCTGTACCCTATAGGCTGGGCTGCATTGTTTCCGAAAGAAATGGTGACGGCCTCGGCGGGAACGGTCACATGTATGCAAGAAGACACGTCCTACTATGTCACCGACCCTAACTGGGCAAACGGCATTGCAAGGCGGTGGCCGGGGTTCTTCCTGCACAACACGCCTGAAAATGCTGCTGCCTTCAAGATCGGGAACACCGTTCAGTTCGCCGACAAGACGACACGCAAAATCACAAACACGTCAATCACCGATGACCGGCTAAACGTGTTCGTGGAAGGCGAAATACTGCAAGCAAAAAATACCGGGTTCCCATTCAGGTTCACGGTAGTAGAGAAAGAATAAAGCCCCGCAAAAAAGGGCCCAGGCATTTCAGCCTGGGCCCACTCGCGAACTATGCGTAGTACCCATTTATGCGCTTGATCGAAATATCAAACTTCGCGTCTCCGGCCACCCCGCCGTTATGGGTTTGGATATCAATTGTAGATGATGTCTTGGTTGGGATGTATGCAGTAAACCCTCCTGCGCCTGGAGTCACCTTAACAGCTACGTCATCTGCAAACTTTGCAAAATCAGACAGGCCGGCAGTCCTATATAGCCTGTAGTGTCCGCTCCCTAGGGACGTACATGCGAACCCTTCAGGCCCGGCGAGAATGGTCCCATTCGCCGCAATGGTGAACGAGTAGTCCCTATCAAGGCATAACCAATAAACCAGTGACGTAGTTTCCGCAAAAGAACAGTGTTCATTCCAGATTACTTCACAGTTAGGCCCAACTGACCAAAATGGCCTACCGGCGGTGGGGGTGTAACCAAATCCAGCTAAGAACCTCGATGCGCTGCCGAGATTTATCGTAACCCTCCCACCTCCAGAGCTTACCGCCTGGATGTGGTTGAGCACGTACCGCGCAGGGTCCACTCTCGCAAACATGGATCCTTCAATATTTACGAGTACTGGATACACAGATGTATTGTTTACAAAAACATCAGAAACCCCAGCATTGAGCTCTGCATAGAGCCCCAGAATGTTGATAACACTAGCAATATCGCCAGCCCTTGCAGTAAGTAGCAGGCCCGTATGAGAAAACCCAGGAGTGCCATTACCCTCTAGCGTAAGACCATCGAACGTTAAGCAGGCGCCAACCGCCATATCAATGGCATTACCCCAAGTACTGGCGAGACGCGTGTTAGTCCAATGCATTGCATTCGGACCGCTGATACCAAGCGTCGGACCGCCACGGATACCTGCATAGCAGCCAATAGCGTTGAAATTTCGAATGGTGCTAGTGACAACATCATTCAACTCCATAGCAAGAGTCAGGTTCTGCGCGTTGTAGTTATAAATTTCAGTCCGCGTTTTGCTGTTGATCTGAATCCCGGCCCCGCCGCTGTTATCCGTATTTGGGGTCGTTACGTTTGGGCCAACAATGGTCAGGTTGCCAATGCGATCAAACCCACCAAAGTTTTGAGTCATTGGCGATGAACCGGAAAACTTAAAGGCGAAGTCACCATGCTGGTTGCTGATGATGGTCCCCCCTGGAGTCTCCCCTTCAATGTCGTAACGCTTGCTTGCATGACCTGGAAATCCGACCTCAGGGTCGGCGGCGTAATCGCAAATAGCTGGGGCGGACATGTAGTGCACGCCATTCTTGATAACGACCTTTCCGCCTTTTGCGACGGCCGCCACAAGGCCCGCAGACCCCGAGGTACTCAGCGTGATCCGGTCGAGGATCCAGTTGAAGAAGCCTTTGACGGTGGATACGACGCCGGTCGGCAGTGTTGCGCCGATCTGGTCATAGCCTTCTGGTGAGGCCAGGTCCTGCCGCAATGCTTGATCGTCAATCTCAACCAGCTTGGTAAGGTCAGTTGCCCAGGTCCCTGTGAGCGTTACTGGGAAGGCAGCGGGGAACTTCACTCTGTAGGTCCGACCGTCACGATCAATCAGTTGGGTCGGTCTGCTTACGGTGAGTGGCTGGCCGTCTACATAAACAAGGTGCACCGGTTCAAAGCCGGAGTTGGCCAGGAAATCGGAGAAGTCCTGTTCCATTCCGCGAATGGACTTCCTGCTGACCCCCTTGCGGTCCAGATATGAAGGGCTTGAACCATTGGCGAAGAGGTCAATATTTCCTGCGTTGTCAAAGAGATCGCGTGGATCGCTGGAGCCATCGGGCTCTACGGGGTTGCCAGTGTTGTATCGCATGTTTTCTCCAGACGAAAAAAAGCCCGCTCAGTGGCGGGCTTGCGCAAGGTGTCCGGCTATGCCGGCGGGAAGTTGTTGTCGTCTAGATAGACGCGAGCATCGTAATTAACGGCTGTGACGCTGCAGCTGACAGTTCCGCTTGGGTTCACCTCCTTGATGAGCGCGGGGTAGCAGAATTTTGTCTTTGGCCCGAACTGGAGCACTGGCGCGTCCATGGCGCTATCAAGTACTGGCGTGAAGTCCAGACTTGGAATGGTCAGTCGGTAGTCGTCAATGCGGGTTGCCCTATAGGGCCCGGATGCACTCCCATCGCGGCGGCGCAATGCAATCCAGTGCTCACCGCCGGCGGACCAGTTGAGCCTTTCGGATGAGACCAGCATGTGCTCGGAACCCATCGGGGCATACCCCTTGAGCATGGCGCTCTGGCCGTATCCCGGGGTTGTATCTCCCAGCAGCGCATAGTCCAGGTAGCCACTATTGAGTGCGTCCAGCTCCGTCGTGAAGCTGTAGCGTTTACGCTGGTAGACCTGCTGACGGCGGCGGCGCATCCCCCAACGCCAGGCCCGTGTTTTATCGCCTACGCCCTCCAGCCGAACCTTCTCGGTCCTTAAGCCCTGGTCACCTGCGAGTCGGCATTCAACCGTTTCTACCTGCCAGGTCTTGCTGCTCAGGTACTCGACGTCGATACCGTCAAAATCGTCGGCTGTCACATGCTCAGCCTCACGCTTCAGCGGCTTGGTCATGACCTGCGGGTTATAGATGTGGTCGAACTCTGGCCCGCGGGGCTCATCCCGCACCGGACGGATCAGCCCTCGATCAATCGTAAGCTCGGCGAACCCAGCTTGCAGAGCCTCGATCATGCAGGCCTTAACGGTGCTGGGCGTGTCAATTGATCTGTCGTAATAGTCGCCGCGCGCCGTCCATATGGCGTGCAGGCGATCCAGTTCGGCAAGATCAATGTCAGAATTCCCATCCTCAACCGAGTACCCAACACTGCGCGCAACATGGCCAATCCAGGCCGAAATATCACGCGTTGGCTCTTCGGCCGCCCAGGCCCCGCCACGACGAACCGGCAGGATACGGGTTGCGATGAGGGATACCTGGCTCTCAGATTGCGAGGCAATCCTGTTGCCGCCTTTGACCCTTAGAGCAATCATGGTTACGCCGGCATAACTCGTTGGAGCCGCCAAGTTCGCCCGAAGCCCGTACCACTGAACTGTCTCGGCGTGCTGGGTGCTTGTGGACTTCGCCCCAATCCTGCGCATCCTCACCTCTGGACGCATAGCGACAGGAATCGTGATGGTTTCTGTCCACCCAAGCTGGTCGAGCGTGGCGGCGTAGTACGGTATTGAGACGGAGGTCCAGGCACCGGCAGTGGTGATATCCCGGTACTGCAATTCGACCTGTACGCCGTTCTGCCCTACCCACCCCTTTGAGTCGACAATCGCCAGGCCCTGGGGGAAGAAGACGTCCCATGCAATAGTTTTGGTGGTGACGCCATCCGGACAGGCCGGGAATGGACCAGCCCAATCACCCTCCTGCGTGGAGCCATCAAGCCTCAGCGTTGCAAGCGTTGTCGAAAGTGCGTCAAACCCTGGCCACGCCTCATCATCTTCGCCATCACTCGTAAGGCGATCGACTGTGATCGCCGATGTACTCGCAGAGGTGATCCTGTAGCGAAGGCCGCGAAAGCCTATACCCATGGACACATCGCCGGTTTGCAGGCCAACAGCAGCACCGCCATCCGCCCAGTTGAGGGTCATCTCATCTGGTGCACCGCCAACGCCTGGCGTATACGAGTGAACAACGTAGTTGCCGGCGTTTGCACCAACGATCTCGATCTCCATCCCAACGAATGGGGCGACCTGGCCAAGGTCTCCTTTGATAATGTCCCGAGCCGCACCACCATCAACGACGGTGTAGGGATAGCCAACTTCGACACGAACGAGCATGCCGGCGGCCCAGCCAAGTGGGAATTCGCCTGCGCCGTCCGGAATAGAGATGGTGAAACCAGCAAACTGGTAGGACTGAGCCACCGGTACCGGCGCAACGGCATACGTTGCTTTCAACTCGATGCCTGCGGTACCGGTCGAGGTAGCCCCAACCTCTGGCGCGGAATGCCACCACTTGGCGGCAGATTCAGCGGTCAAGTCGGCGCCTGGGCCATAGATCTTGATCTCGGCATCAGCCCCCAAAGAGATTACCGGCGTATCGCCGATAGTGATGTTGCCGACAGGAATCTGGTATTTCCCGCGCCCAACACACAAGAGCATCTCAATCCACTGAGATCGCGGGTCTCTGAAGTAACGGTTTGGCGGAATCGCATAGTCCGGGTACGGCCGCTGTCTGCCGGCGATCTCCCGTATTAGGGAGTTCAGCTTTACCTGGTTTCCTTTGACGGTGGCCAAGCCGAGATCATTACCGCGCTTCATGCCGCCGCCATTGTTCAGCGATGGCATTTTTGGCATCAGCGCGCTCATCACGGCCTTGGCGCCGAACACCAGCGCCAGGGTAATAGAGAACGGATCGGTGCCTTTGGGCTCCCGGTAGATATCGACGCAGTCCTCGGGGCCGAATTCGATAGTTGCCCATTGAGTCGGCAGCGCGCGCTCACCATTGATGAACACGCTCACCGGCAGCGCCGCGGGCTCAACCTCCTCGGGCATGCCGTCTGCGTGAAACCACGAAAGCAAACTCTGTCGCTGCGATACCCCGCGCGTCTCGGCCGGGAACGGAACGATCTTGTTTGGATAGATTGAGATCATTGTCTGTCCCGGTAATAGATGACGGTGTTGTGGTCGCGCGCCCACTGGCTCAGCGGAAGGCATCGGGCGCCGCGCGTAGGGTTGATCTCCAAGACCTTCAGGCGGTCTCCGGCATCGACCACAAGGGCTACGTGGATGCAGATGTGCCCGCGCATGACGGCGGCGATAGCCCCCGGCTCCGGCTGGCAAACCTCCATGTGCTCGGCCTCATTGCGGTACGCCCGGGTGAACTCCTTCGGCTCGGTATTGCGCACATGGCCCCAGCTAGGCAGGAGGCGCATGCCCTGGTACCGGTGGCGTGCGTCCCGAACCATTCCCCAGCAATCGAACTTTTCAGGACCGCGCGCGCCATCCTCATACCTGCAAGACAGGTACGAATTGATCCATTCCATAAGGAGGCCTTTAGAGGTATTTGAGGCAGGGGGTGAAGTTGGTGCTGTAAAGCGCGCGCGGCCATGCGGTACCAATCAGGTCGAAGAACCCGCACTGCATGGTTGCTTGGTTCTGCTCGAAGGAATCGCTGTCGACTGACATCCGATACGGCTTTTCACACGGCGCTGACAGGTCGCTGGCGAGATAAACCCGATATGTAGCTGTGACCCTGGCATTAGCATCCAGGGCCTGATCAGCAAACGCTTGAACTCGTCCAGTGGTGTTGTCCACCCCAAACGCCAGCGCCTGGTTGCCTTTATTGTTCTTCGATGCCAAGGCGATGCCGATGTTGGCCGCCTCAAACGTCAATAGTCGACCGTCCTCCGTGCCACAGATTCGATCCTTGAACCCGTTACAAATCAGCACAGAGGAATCCCAGGCAGGACACGTTAGCTCCAGAGTCCTGACGAAGGCTTCCTTGCCTCCCGAAGCAAGAGCTTCGCGATAAATCTGCCCAAGAATGGCTGAGTCGGTCATGGTTCTGGCCACTCCCTATTAGCTGCCATGTCGATGATGTTCATCATGAACCAGTACTGCGGGAACAATTCCCAGCCTGGCGGGATCAGTGGCGGCTCTCGAAGCTCAAGGGTTCCGGCGAACTCCCAGCGCCGGACCTGAACGAGCGTCGGCCCGGTGTAGTGCCCAGTAAACCGGCACTCGTACTCCTTGAAGCCGGTCGGCGTAAGAAGCGTTGCCTTGAACCACTCAACGCCCTGTGAAAGCGCCCGGGCGTACCACCCCTGAAAAAACGCCATCTGGTTGCTGTCGCAATTCCATTTGGCGTTGATCAGGTAGGGAACCTCGTCGAAGTTGAGCCGCTGACGCGCTCGGCCTGACTCCATCTGCGTACGAAGCATAGGGTCTACAGGGGTTTCGAGCGCGTAGCCGTCTTGCAGCGGGACGGGTAGCTCTGCTGGATACTCAATCATGAACCCACCCCTGCCATTCCGAATTTACTGCTCATGGCCTGATACAACTCGCCGTCTCCCATGATGCTGGCCACGCAGATTTGTAAGACGCTCTGCCCGTCTTCTGAGGTTGTCTTCGACACCTTCCCAGCATTGGCCTTGTCCTCGATAAGGTTCACGGTAAGGCTCACCTGTGTCCCTTGCTGCTGAGAGGTTTCGGCCCCTTGCACTTTGTTGACAGAGACGCTACTCCCGGCCATAGATACGCGCTCGCCGGAGTTGATAGCCTCAAGAAGAGACCTGTTCCGCCTCGTGCCTTCGGCATTTACGACAAACTCTTGCCCGTGCACGATGCCAGCAGGCGCCTTCCTTCCGCCGCCCCCCGTATACCCGCCAGATTCGAACCCCTTGATCAGCGCGAAGGCAGCCAGCAGAGCGCCACCACCAACCACCGCCGCAGCACCGAACGAGCCAATAGACGCGACGAGTGCCGCCGGCAGCCAGGCTGCCAGCGTTGTGCCGGCTGCTGCTGTCTGTACCGCCGTCGTAGTAGCTGTTGCTGCCACGCTAGAGGCTGTAGCAACACCGTCTGCGGCAACCTTCGCCGTAGCCACTGCAGCCGCACCGGTAGCTTCAGCGGCTGTCACCGCGCCTACCTGGGCGATCTGCTGCGCCGCTAGTGCCGCAGAGGTTTGCCCGAATGCAAGCTGAATGCCCTGGTTTACTAGCCATTGAGCGGCCATCTGACCAAGGCTGTTCACCACACCACCCGCAAGCCCCCGGATAACTTGGGTTGCAGACTCACCAAACGTCTGACCATCGAAGGTCATCTTTTCAAACGCGCTTCCGACGCTGGTGGTGATGTTGCTAAACGCCCCGGTGAACATTGACTGGGTCTGTCCAGCAACGTTGGTGGCGCTGGCCTGGAAGTTCTGCAGGGCGGCAGTCCAGCCATTGAGCGGGCTGAGCATTGCCTGATCCATCTGCGCCCATCCAGCTGTCAGCGCTGCCTGTTGCTTCGGCAGAAACTCCTGCGTTAGCGCGATCTGCGCCTGCAAGTCCTGACGCTGCTTCTCCGTCGTGGCGTTGGCCAGTTCGGTACGCAGTTGCAGGATTCGGTCATTGGTCTGCTGCTCAAGCTGCACGCGCTGCTGAAGGCGCTGTGACTGCTGGTCGCCCATCCCGACGCCGGCAGCTTCCAGGCTGTACTGCGTGCGCTGGGTGCTGAGCTGCTTCTCAAGCTGCGCCCGGTATTGCTCGGCCTGGGTAAGGCCTTGGGCGCCCTTGATGGCGGCGGCGTAGTTCGTCGAGGCCTGGGCCAGCGCCTTGCCGTACTCCTCCTGGCTGATCTTGCCCTTGTCCATAGCCAACTGAAGCTGGACCTGCTCCTTCTGTAGGGCCCGCGCCGCTTCCGCAGCTGGGTCGTACTGGGCGTAAAGCTTGGCGAATGTACTTAATGCTTCGGGAACACCCTTTCCTGCAGCTGCCTGAGCCTTAGCCGTAGCCGCCGCAGCGCTTTTGGTTGCCTTCTCAGCCGCTACCTTTGCATCTTTCTCTTCGGCGTACTTGAGAAGTAGCTTTTCCTGCTCAGGAAGAAGCTTTCCGATCTCACCGGTCTCAATCGCATATCGAACTTTTGCCGCTTCCGAATTCTGCCCTTGTAGTGCAGCTTGCTTTTTGAGGCTCGCAAGAAGCTTGTCAAACTCCGCGTTCACAGGCGCTGCGGGACCTTCACCTGCAGGCTTCTGGTCGCCAATGCTGGATGCAGACTTCTCCATTCTCGTAACAATCGTACGAATGGTGCCGGCCTTCCCCTCCAGTTCTGAAATTTGAGCATCTAGCTCTTTTCGGTCATAGAACCGAAACTTAAACAGAACAGTGTCGCTAGAATCATCTTTGGATAGCCGAGCACGGGCCCCCTGCAGGTCACGAATACCGGCCAGAGTCACCCCAAGCTCATTGTTCAGCCCGGCAACGGTCTGCTTGTCGGCTCGGAAGAAATCCAGAAACTCACCGGAGTTGAACCCGTCCATGGCCCTTGCCAAAGAAGCAATACCGTTTGCAAGCCTACTGCTAGCGCCTGCCGCCTCGTCCAGTCTTCCTACCGTAGCAACTAGAGCATTGTTGAAAGCTGTTATGGCTTGGCCGACGGTTAGATTTAGGCTTGAGCTGAGTTGGTCTACCTGATCCTTCTGCTTTTGCAGGGCCTCTACGATAGCGGCTGACGTCAGCTTTCCCTCGGCCCCTAACGAACGAAGTTGGCCGATGGTGACGCCAAGGCCGCGCGCAATTGCCTGCGCCAGTGCTGGTGTTTGCTCAAGGATTGAATTCAGTTCATCGCCGCGCAAGGTGCCAGACGCGAGCGCCTGACCAAACTGGACCATGGCTGCATCTGCCGCCTGAGCACTTGAGCCACTGAGTGCGACAGTCTTTGCTACCGTCTCGGTTACCTTTGCGACATCTTCAAAGCTAAGGCCAAGCTGCCGGCCGTTTTGGGCTATTCGCTGGTAAACCTGTGCGGTTGTCTCAAGTGACTGCCTTGAATTCTGCGCGATGTCATAGACAGACTGCTGCGCGTATGCAAGCTGCTCAGTCCCCTCTGTAACAAGGCGCAACCTATTTGTCAGGTTTGTGTATTGCTCTGCGGCCGCCACAATTTTAGCCGCGCTAAATGCTGCAGCCAGTGGGGCTGCCAGGCCGGACACAGTAGATATGAGGCGTCCTGTGCTGCCCTCAAGACCCCTGACTTTCGATCCGCTGCTTGATGCCTTTTGGCCCATATCATCCATTGATGCGCCAGCTTTTCGCATGGCCGGATCAACTTTGTTTCCTGCCGCCTCCATGGCGTTTAGGTCCTTGGTCATCGACTTTGCATCACGCTGTGCGTCACGCGAGTCAATGGTCACCGCAAGGCGGGATTCCTGCTCGGCCATATCAATCTCCAGGCGTAAAAAAACCCGCTTGGCGGGCCGTTACTTCTTCGGTTTCACCATGGCCTGTTCCTTCTCCTGCTCATCCTCCCAGCGTCGACGGAACTCGTCGTCTAGGGCAAATATCGCCCCGTCGAACTCGTCGCGATCAATTCCGGATGGGTATCGAGATAGGTATTCGGTTATGGCGGCTGGAGAGACAGGTGCGGGAGCTCCGACCATGCCGACGTACTGCCGGGATCGGCTTATGTAGGAATAGGCCTCAAGAATTTCAGCAGTCAGCCCATCGATTTCTGGCTGAGGCGGAACTGGCGCAACATCTTTCAGCCTTTCACGCTTCCAGCGGGCTTTCTCGTTGGCTTCGCCCGCCCACTCTCTACCCCAGATGTACGCGGCGACGGCTTTCCCGAAGTGATCTTGGCCTTCTCCTTGGCGCGGGTCATGATGTCTAGTGATGTGCGAATAGCTAGCCAGTAGACTTCCGGCATCATCCCCATGAGCTGAATACAAAGTTCTGGCGTGTACTTAGCTGGAACCCCCGGGTTCTCTGCAACGTCAACACCTTCCCAATCCTTTATCAGGTATCGCGCTGCCAGCTCGAAAAACAAATCATCTCCGGACTCAAACTCAACATCTGGAACTTCCGAGAGACGGAAATCCTTGGTGCCAGATTTGGTCTGAGTGTCGATTGCATCGAGATGGCGCTGAACCAGGGCCTTGTGCGACTTGAACAGTGGGTTACCGAATGACGCCACAAGGATCTTCGCCCCCTTGGAAAACTCGACCCACCGTGTTCCATCGGAGTCAAGTTCGGGCTTCTTGATTGTAAAGGCCATGGGTATTCCTCTGCGGTAAAAGGCCCAGCACGCACCGCAGGGCGTGCCAGGCAAAGGGTTTAAGCGGTGATGGTGATTTCAGCGGTGTCCGTTTTGGTGACATCCGCTTTGCTGGTAGCCGTGATGGTCGCGGTACCAACTGCCACGCCTTTGACAAGGCCGGTAGCGCTGACGCTGGCCTTGGTGGCATCGGAAGTGGTCCAGGTCACAAGCTGGCTTGCGCCTACCGGAGTTACTGCAGCTTCCAGGTCGACAGTTGCGCCCACGGCAACGCTGGCGGTGGCCGGGGTTACGGCTACAGCGGCAATAACGATTGGCGCCGGAAGACGGGTGATGGTCGGCGGCACACGGCGAGCGGTATAGCTCAGCTCCACCTGGATGATGTCGGTGGCGCCGCCGTCGGGCCAGTCGGCGCTGACTTCCATCTCGGGGATGAAGAAGGTGTAACCACCGTCGGCGTTGTTCAGAGTGAACTCAAAACTGAGCGCGCCGCCGGTCTGCTGAGACTTCCAGTACTGGTAGGCAGTCTTCGACCAGCTCACGGTTACCGATCCGCCCGGCACGAAGGTCGTCTGAATAATGTTGCCTGCGAATGGATTACCGTTGCCTATGCAGCGCTGGGTCTGCGAATTGTTGGCGAACTGCAGGTTAAAAGTATCAACGCATGCGTTGTCTTCGCCCAACTGCACGCCATTGATCTTCAGGCCTGTCACGTCCTTGAAGCCGTAACGTCGCTGGCTTACTTCTGCAGCGGGATTGACGATGAACGACGTGTTGTCGGCCTTGTCATCCCACGAAGTGGCCATGAAGGTAGTAGTGACGCTGATTTCGTTGTCGTTCGGGACCTCGATGTTGATCGTGTCAACCTGGGCTCCGCGAGCGATGCCGGCGATACCAACGTCGGCGTCATAGGCAGCAATGGAGAACGAAATACGCTCGTTACCCATGGTCAGGGTGTTACCGACCCAATTCGCGCCGAAGCAGGATGCCAGGAACTCGTCCAAGGCCCCGTAGCGGAACTTGGTTCCGATGTCGCCGCCGACATCCACGGTGGTCTGGGCGGTGCCTTGTGACATCCGCGTTTCACCGATTTCGTTGTTCTCTTCGGTGTTGTACGTGGGCACCAGTCCGAAGCTGACGCGAGTCAGGACGTTCCAGTTGCCTGGCGGGGTAATCCCCGGAGTTACTTCTCGAATCCACGCTGTCGAGCGCTTAGCACCACTGGACATGGGGTGTTTCTCCTATCAATAGGCGTAAAAAAACCGCCATGTGGCGGTGCAGGAAGAGTGTTTGCGTTTATGCAGGCTGCGTGCGGGCTACGATGATCGGGACATTTTTCCCGACCGCCCTGAACACAACCTCGTTGTGGTGCAGTAGTGGCTCTGGATACTCGACCAGCGAACCGTCAGGCTGTATCGCGCTGGTGGTGTGCGCAACCTCTCGATCAACGACCACGCCGTTGATCTGGACCTTCATCATGTCGGCCATCAATAAGCCCTGTATGGAATACGAACGTTGACCTGGTACCAGCCCAGCCCGTCGTCGCCTACAACTTGCGCTGAGGCGGCGAAGCAATCAAAAGGACCAGATGGGTCGCTGTAGTACTCGAAGTGCTCGACAAGCGTGTCAGCGGCCTTGGTTATCGCCAGCGTGCCCTTGTACGTCGGAACGAATAGCTGAATGACGATTATCCCGGTTCGTCGCACGCAAGGGCCTATGCCGACCTCTGGGGTACTGGATAGGCCCGGAACATCTGCGAGCCTGGCCCAGATCGTTTTCCCGATCGGGTCAAATGGCGCTGGGGCGTTCGGGTAATCTACGGAGCTTGCAGAAATCCCTGCCCACTCAGTCATGCGGCCTATGACGATGCCGCGAATCTGTTCAAAGGTCATGAGCTGTACGCCTGGGATACGCCATTAAAGGAAACTGCGTATATGCCGGCCGGAGCCTGCTTCGAGTGCCCATCCTCAAGCGGCACCGCATAGGGCAGATTGTTCTGGATGAACACTTGAGTGAACGGCTCGAGGCCGGTCATTGCTGAAAGCCCCTGATTGATCGTCTCTGCGCCAGTCGGGTCGACGTTCACGGTGCTGGTGTAAACCGGTGCGCCTACGCTGACGATGTTGTTGCCACGGAACCGGCCTGTGTCCACCGGTGAGCGCAGCACTATCTCGTTTAGCATGGCCATTGCGATTACGCGGACGCGCTTGCTCAGTTCGTCCTTGACCACGCCGGAGAAGAAGCTCGGTGGAGTACTCCAGCCTCTCGACTTAGCCATGACTACTTCCTCAGCTGGATTTCGTAGTGCGCCTTGACGGGGTCGATTCCAGGGCTGACAACCTGGTAAGCGACCTGCGCGCCGGTGAGCAAGTCGGGAGCCGTGATCTTGTGGCCAACCGCAGGAACGTCAGTTGTTTCGTTCGCCAGGCAAATCAGCAGCACGTCACCGACCTTGATGTTGATGTTGTCAACCCGCCGGCTGTCGTAGCTTTCCAGAACGCCGCGCCCGGTGTAGGTAACTGGCTGGGCGGTCGTCTCTTCGGTCACTGGGTCGTAAACGCCTGGGCCCAGGTATTCACCGGTGAACGGCTGAACCGCGTCGGCCAGGTCAGTATCAAACGCCTCGGCCAGGTCGGTCTGGATATCGTCGCGCAGGCCCATTTCAGCACCTCACGACTTTGACCTGGCCTGAGCCAAGGTAGCTGGCCAGCAGCGCCAAGGCGAAGGACTCGCCCGCGCTGATGGTTCGGGACGACTCGGAAAACGACTTGCTGCTGGACACGCTACCAGCCTTCACGGACTTCTCCGTCACGCCGGCTTCCTTCGTTCCGTAGATCCGGCCGGCTGCTGCCTCCCTGGCAATCTCGGCTCCGGCCTGGACCACATCATCCGGGATCGGGTCGAACGCTGGCAGACCGAAATTGGTAAGCCATGTGTTCGCCATCAGCACCGCGCGCGGCTTCTTGTCTTCCGTGGCCCAACTGGAACCCAGCAGGTCGTCCACCTGCGCAACGCTGATGTAAGTCGTCACGGATTTACTCCTGGCCGGCTTTATCGAGCAGTTCGGCGAGTGCTGGGCGCTCGGCTTCAGCGTCGAACTGGATGCCTTTTTCGGTCAGCTTGGCCTTGATCTCTTCTACCCGCAGCCCCTTGGACGGCTTGTCGCCAACCGAAGCCCCCTTCTTGATCGGTTCCGGGTGCTTGTAGTCATCCGGCGCGAACTTGGCGTCGATGATCTTGTAGCCCTTTTGCCGTAGTTCAGCCTTGCGCTCGGCGGTGACCGGGTGTTTCTCGTAAACGATTTTTTCGTCCATGGTGGACTCCTGGAAGGTGGGTCAGGCGACCCGAAGGCCGCCTTCTCGATTACTGAGCAGCGTCGCCGATGGTGATAACGCCAGCCGAGGCCTTGATGCTGTTCGCAACCAGATCCCAGTTGGTGCCGGTGGCCAGCTCGGCGCTGGTTGGCGACTTGCCGCCGTTGGCGGTGTCCCAGGTATAGCCCTTCATGCCCAGGCCGAAGGTGTAGTCGGCTTGCATGGTGGTTTCGATGCGCTCCTTGCCGTTGGAGGTCTGGATGTTGGTAATCAGGTCGGAACCGTCCATCACCACCGCGGCACCGTCGGCCAGGCTCAGCACCTTCTGCTTGTTCGGCGTGCCGGCTTCGTACAGGGCCGCGGCATCAGTGATGATTACGGCCTTGCCCAGGATGTCGACCACCTGCACACCGCTGAACTGGAACAGTCGCTCGGCGTTCGCCAGGTTCTGACCCAGGAGCTTGTGGTACATGGCGCCGGTCATGACCTGGGCAACCAGGCGCTGAGAGGCATCACCGAACAACGCGTGGGCATTGTTGATGGCGATGTAACTCACGCCGGCAGTGGCCGAAACATCGTTGGTGGCAGACGGCTGGTTACCAATCGCAGCTACCAGGGCGGCAATCGCAGTGTTCAGCTGGTCCGACATGATGGCTTCTGACAGGTTGCGGCTGATTACTTCCAGCGCCTCTTCCGGGTTCTTCTGCACCCACGACAACTGCGCCGGCTCCCACAGGATGGGACCGAAGCCGCCCGCGATCTTCACAGAGTCGTACTGCTTCTGTGCCAGAGGCGTTGCAGCCTGGGCACCGTTTGCGGCGTAACGGTCTACGCGACGCTGGGCGCCATGCAGGCCGGCCCAGAACGACTCTTGAAGGAAGTCGCCGTCAATGCCTTGAGTGGTCAGGCGGATGGAACCTGCCGAAGCAGCGTTGAATTTCTCAACGTCTTGCGCCAGGGTCTCGATGGTAACGCGTTTGAGGTATTCGTTGAATACCTTCATATTCGAAAGGGCCATTGGGCCTCCTTATTCGCTAGCGGTCAGGCCTTTGATAGCAGCGACTCGATCTTCCTTGCTGCCACCAAAATTGCCCTTGGATTGGTTGTTCGATCCACCGCCGTTGGGAGCACCGCCGCCATTGGCGCCGGAGCCCTTCAGGATGTGATCGCGATGGGGGTACTGTGAGACGAGGGTTTCAAGCGCTTCGTTGAAGTCAGCCAGTTCGCCTGGGCGAGCGCGGCTGAAGATCTTCTGGCCCTGGGTGTCATAGGCGACCACCTTGCCTTCCTCAATCTTGAAGTTGCTGCCAAACGCGGCCTGGACCATATCGGCCGGAACAGCCATTTTCTCGGCGATGAACTGGGAGCGTGCGAAGCTGCCACCGATCTTTTCGGCATACAGCTGCTGCTCGAAGGTCTGCGCCTTGCCGTTGGCTTCGTCCAGCTGACTTTGGAAGGCCTTGCTGATCTCGCCCTTCACCTTCTCGATCTCGCCGGCATCCACCAGCGTTTTAGCGTCGAGATTTGCAACAATGCCCAGGGCCTTTTTGGCCGCCGCAGGGTCGTCGATGCCTTCGAAGCTCTTTACGATCTTCTCGGCGGATTCGGCGCGTACGCGGTGGTCTTTGGCTTCGGCGTTCAGGCGGGTGATGGTGCTGCGAGTGCCCGCAGCATCAAAGGCGACTTCTTTGCCATCGTCTTCGACATATACGGGCTTGCCATCCAGGATCTCAGCGTATTGCTTGCCGTCCACTTCAACAGTCTTGAGTTTCATCATGTCTCTCTAGGCCATCCGGCCATTAGTTGGTGAGCCATCCGGCCCTGTCGCGCCCCGTCCGTCCGAACCGCAGGCAAAAAAAACCCCAGCGGTTGCTGGGGTATCGTTTTCTGTACTATCAGAATGGGAGTTCGTCATCTGGTATGAGGCGCAGATCAAATGCCTCTGCTGCTTGTTTCAGTAGATCTATAGTCCACTCGTCGAAATCGAATTTGTGTACCGATATACCGGTAACAACCTCAAAACAAAGCCCATCCAGTTTTTTCAACCCGAGATTGTTAACAGCTGTAATAATCGGCTTAAGATCATGTCCGCTCCAGTCAAGTTCAAATGACTCACCAGGCTCTAGTTTGCAAGGGATCTTTCCTTTGCTCTTGTCCGGCAGGTCATACCGCAAAGACCTGTGCTTGTTTCCGTGACAGATCCTAATATCTTTGACAGCGCATGCTCTCAGCCCACTACAGCCGACTCTCAGAGTAAGCCAGGCGAGGTCTTGCTCCTGAACCAACATTAGCTGCTCGCTATCACGCGCCAGCTGAAAGCGCTCACTTCGCCTTACCATGCAAAGGCTAGCGATAACTGCAAGCAGAGCGCCAATACCTGACACCCAATCACCTACGCTGCCCCAGTCGGGCACGTACTTAACCGTTGATTGAGGATTCAGGTTAATGCCTGCAGTCAGGCCTCCTAGCGCAGACAGGCCAACTACAAACAGAACCGCAACAACTACTGCGACAATCTTCATCGAAACGTACCAGCGCCTGGAAAAGCTGCGGATTATATGGCACTAGACATGCGCCTGCGAAGCTCGTCTAGGTTCAGGATTCTGCCCTTGTCGTTGTAGAAGTCGCCCAACGTTAGCTTTTCCTGGCGCAGCAGCTTTCCACGCTCTGGTCCGAGGATTTCATCCTGTCGCGCCGCCGACTGTTGCCCCAGCCACTTGGCATAGTTCGTTGACTGCGGAACCTGACCATCCATGCTAGCTCTGGTCGCCTCGTCGCGAATCCCAAGAGATATTGCGCTCTTGAGGATCGGCAGCTTGGTCGATCGGCAGCACCAGTGGATTCTCCCAGGGCCGGCAAGCCATGGGATTTTGTGCCCTATAGGCAGGTAGGTCCCAAGGGTGTAAGGCAACCGGTCCCTGATGCGACAGGTCGTCGACGTGCGCGTGTCGAGGGTGCTTATCCACTCAACGTGACTGATGATGTCGCTGTTCGCCTCGAAAGCCTTATCACTGGCAGCCTCGGCGGTACTCGATACGGCAGACCTGACAACGGTCTCGATCTCCCTGCGCGACTTCTGCAGGATTCCGTCGGCGTACTTCTCTGCCCTGGTACCCATGATGTTGCGGACGATTTCGGCAGTAGTTCTCCCCTCGACCACGCCAGCACGCACAGCATCGCGCACCGAAGCAGCACGAGACGCCTCGATGCCATCCATCCACTCCCTGAGCAGGCGCCCCTGGAATGGACGGGCTTGGGCAATCGCCTTGACCTGGCTGAACTGCGCAACGGCAATCGGGAAGGACTCCTGCACAACGGCGGGGATCACAGCCTGAAGCGCGCCCTGCTGGAATGCGATCTCATAACTGATAACGCCGTCAGTGGCCTGGTCAAGTGCCTGACGGACATCCACGAAAGTTGACTGATTCAGGCGCAGGACTGTGGATAGAGCCGCATCCACCGATGCCGCCGACAGGTTAGGGCCGAGGCTGTCGATCGCCGCAATCAGCGCAGCTCGAAGCTCAGAATCCCTGCAGTTGACGATCTTTATGATTGCCACGACCTGGGCATTGCTCAGATGTTGCAGGTCAACCTCATGCCCGATCAGCTTATCTAACAGCTTCTCGTTTGCGGTTTTCATCACAGCGTACCGAGTGCAGGGCCTTGGCCTTCAATCTTGGCCAACTCCAGGGACCATTCGTATTCGTCACTGATGACGCCACGGCGCTGCATCTCGGCGAACAGGGTTTCCTTGGACAGCATCTCGGCATTGGCCATAGACACCAGCGTCGGCAGCGACACCTCTGGCATGTAGTCAACATCGAAGTTGCCACGAATCTCGACCGCTCCGCCATCGCCAAGACCACGATAGTCAGCCATGGCCTGGAGCAACTGAGCCAGGCAATCGCCGAAGTGGCTTGCCATCCTTGCTAAAGGGGAAAGATCCTGAGCGGCCTCTTCTTCGGCCTGCGTGGCAGTTTTGGTGGCACTCTTCTCTGGCGTGAGCAGCTTGGCGCCTGCCATGCGCATCTCGTCGAGTAGGTCTTGCAGCGCCTCCCGGCCAGCCTTGACGGCAGCTCCGGTGTGCTCGACGTACTTGAGATCTCCATCTTTTGGAAGGTCTGTCAGCGAACCGGTACCCACCTTGAACTCTGGCGGTACAGGCTTTCCCTGATTGTCGTACATAGCCTGCACACCGATCCGCACCAGAATCGGTACACGGATAACGTGAAGGATATTGTCCTGGTCGCTCTGGCTCTGCCAATGCTTGACGTTGAGGTGAGCAAGCTCCAGCAGTGGCGGCTTCGCGGTCATGAAGCCTGTGCGGCCCGTGTAGAAGGTCACCAGGGGGATGTATTTTAGGCTGTTCGTGCCCTCGTCATGCAGAACCATCGCCCCACCCTTCTCCTGTGCGCGGTAGGTCCGCCACGACCCAGGCTCAAGGACCCGAACCTGATAGACGCACTTGACGCCAAAATAGCCATCCGGCTCTTCGACAGACTCGGAGTACCTGAACATAGTGAGTTGGCCGCCATTGGAGCGCCAGCCAAGAACCTGTTCTGGCTTGATCAGTATTGCGTACGGACGAACACCTGCTGCGATTTCCTGGGCCTGGGTGCGGACACCTTCGGCAACGGGGTGATCCACAAGCGCATGGCAAAGGCCGTGACTCAAGCCCTGGCGGAAAAACTCGACAGACCAGGAATTCAGGTCATTGCCAGCATGGTCAATGTCCTTGGCCATTTCCTTGATCTGATCCGGGACATCGTCACCGATCTGCAAACGCTCGGCGAACACCCTGGAGGTCATGTTGCCGACCGTCTCCGAGTAGGCAGGAAGCAACGTGGACAGCCTCAGGCGCTCCTTGTATGAACAATCGTCCTCTGCCGGATACTGAGGCAGCAGGCTCTTGCCTTCATTCCTCATTGCCATCGTACCGCTCATGAGCGGAGTAATCACGGCCCAGTAGGCGCGCATGGCGTCGACAGCAGGCAGCGTGATTGCCGGGTTATCGCTCATGGTTACATTCTCAGTGGTTGGGTTGATGTCATCTCTGCATTAATCGGGTAACGCTTGGCGATGAAGTAGCCGCCGGCATCGTTCATGTGGTCGTGACCCTTCTTAGGATCCTTGTCAGGCTCGCCATTGTCGTTGTAGGTCTGCCGCTCAAGGCACAAAGTGAACTGAGGGCATTGATCAATGTTCACCTTCATCCGGCGCTCGCCGTAGGTGTTCAGGAACATGGCATTAACTGAATTCACGCGGTCTTTCACGCTTGGGTTGGTCGAATCGACCACAACCGTGAAGCCTGCCTTCCTGAGCAGTGATAGATCGGACTCGCTGGCGTTCTTGCTGCTAGTGTTCTGTCCGCTGGCATCCGGGTAGACCGCGATGCTGTGCCCTACAAACCGCGCCTGGATCTTCTCGATCATGTCAGGCGTGTCCCGCACAGAGTGGAACTCATCTAGCGCCAGGGGCAGGCCGTCACGCACGACATAGACAACCGCCGCCATCTTCATGACGTTGAAGTCCATGCCGATATGCAGGGCCTCTCCCGGCTTGATTCGCTCGCTGGTCCGGCACTCTTCACGGCTGAAGGTGTAGTAGACAACGCCCGAGTAGTTCTCAAACCCAGCCTCGTATTCCTGGCGGAAAGTACGCGGGTCCATCTTGCGTTTGGCCGCATCGAGCTCTTCAGGAGGGACGTTCCCGCCCTGGAGTGACGTGTACTGCCAACTCTTGTGATCCGGCTCGCCGCCTGGCTTGCCGTCCAGATAAGTGTCGTAGCAGTGGTTGAAGCCTTTCGGAGTACCAATGCGTAGCGCATGGCCGCCCTTGCGGACTCCTACGTCGGGAATCGTGTACTGGCAGGTCGAAAGCATCGGGCGCAGCACTTCTTCCCAGGCTGCGTATTTGCAGTCCGCCCATTCATCCACCAGGACAAAGAACAGGCCCGACCCGCGCAGATCGTCGTAGTTCTCAAGACCCACGCACCGGATCAAGTGACCGCTCTTGAGCGTTATCAGCATGTCGGTTTCGTTTGGCTTGCTCTCACGCCACTCTGGCGGGATGGCCTGCTTCAGCCTGCGCCAGAAGACGCGCCGGGCCTGTTTCTGTGTAGGGGCCGCGTACCAAATCTCATCCTCGACGCTCACGCCCCACTCAGCAGCCAGTCGCGCAGCTCGGCGCATCTCAGCCTTGCCGAGGAAAGTCTTACCAAACCGGCGCCCACACACAGCATCGCGAAAGCGCGCATTGGGCTGGAATCCCCAGACGTAAATGTTGGCCTGCTTCTTCGTCAGCTGAACCGGTGCATCATAGGTACGGGGTAGTCGGGACATTCTCGTCTGGCTCCAGCGTGTACTCAGCAATGGCGTGCTGCTGATCCGCCTGAGAGCCAAGGGGCTTTTCAGGTTCAAGGCGACGATTCACGTAGACGTCGCCAACCTCTTTAGCGGCCTGCTCCAGTAGCTGGGCAGTAAGCGCCATGTTCTTTGAGTTTTCGGCCTTTACGGCCATCCGCCCGAGGGCGCGCAAACGATAGGCGCGGTTAGCGATTGGTATCTCAGCCGTCTCTTCACGGAATCGCTTACGGGTGTCATGGAACAAGGTCACCCACTTCACCGCTAAGTTCACCCCGGCGCGCTTGGTGGGGTCGTGCGACTCACATAGCTGGCGAGATATCTCAATGCCGAACTCCTGTTTGACCTGCTCCACCACCTGGGAGGGAGTGTCAAAGCACGCCAACGCCTGAACGATGAAGCCTTTCACCTCATTTTTCAGGGCTGCCATAGATTTGGTTCCGTCTAATGCCTGTCAAAAATCAGGCCGACTTGAGCAGACAGGTTCCGCAGGCCCTCGCAATGTTCAATTTCCCCACCTCGGCAGGACTGTTTGCAGCGTCCACCAACGCTTGAACGTCAGGGCTTGCACCGTAGCGGCGGACAACACCGACGAACTCCTCGACATCGTGACCACGCATCTCCAGCTTCGGCGCCCCTTCCTTGTTGAAGGCAGGCTGACCGTACTTATCGTTGGCGTGGGCGATGTGATAAAGCTCATGCTCTACCAGGGCACAGAAGTCGGTGTCGCTGCACTGGGCGCAGTAGTCAGCAGCCAAGGTGACAATGAAGGCCGGCACATCGCCGAACCAATCACGCATCTGTTGCTCCATCCTGGCTTTCTGCCAGCCACCGGCGCGGAACGCTACCTGCTCGGCCTGGCCCAGGACTGTTCTACCCTGCTTCTCGAAGCTCGACGACGCCCACATAACCCGGATGCCTGCATCCAGTAGGTGGGCATGGTCTTCGTTGTGAATGGTGCCGGTGTCGGCGAGGATCTCAGCCTGGAGCCATTCCCACACCTCAGGCGCTGGAGTCAGGCGAATACCGAAGTCGGAGAGGTCAGACAGCTCAAGCAGTGACGCCGGGGGCATTGGTCTTTGCATCGGCCACCCCCTCGTTGATGATCACAGTGCGAACAGCGCCGCCGGTGTAGATGTCTCGCTTGATGGCCGCGCGAACTGCGTCTTCTGCGCTTGCGCCCATATCCATTGCGGCGATGGCATATGCATAGCCACTGCCAATCGCATCAGGGTTTGCCAAATCGAGATCCTGCTTCCAGATGCCCGTCTTGTCGTCATAGCCGACCATCAGCAGCCTTCCACCGTCGACGGCATAGCCTGAGCACTCCACGGGAACTGCTGAGGGCGTACCGAAGTAGGCGGCGATCAAAGCCCTCTCATCGCATACCGCGCCTGATAGGAAGAAGCTGACACCATCGACAACCTGGCACTTTTGCGCGGTGTCAGAAACGATGCGATCGTTTCGAGTCTGGCGGCCGTCATAGGCGATCACGCCGTCTTTGTACGCAATGGTGGTCATGGCTTTGCTCTCATGGCGTCGTAGCTGGCTTCACAGGCGAATCCGGCCCGACGACTTGAGTCAAGCGCTGCTGCCAGTTGGCCCGCATGGTTATCAGCTTCTGTGCGCAACTGGGCGAGCAGATAGGTAAGGTCTTCGATTGTCTTGCCTCTTGCGGCAAGGCGGGCACGGAGATTGGCGCGATCGGCAAGCAGCTTGGTCTGTTGTTCGCGCAGGCTGACACCCATAGCAACAAGCTCAGCAGCATGAGAGTCATCGCTGATCTTTTGATTGGCTGCATCGGTGCGTACCTGCTCAATGGTGTCTTGGAGTTCTTGTTCCGCCTTCCTAGCCTTCTCGCTGTCGTCCTTGGCTTTGGTCGCAATGCCTGCCACGTACTCGGCATGATCCGTCTGGGCGTTGTCCAGGCGGTGCGTCTGGATGGCTACGCCGATCACCAGCGCAACAATGGCGGCAATCAGGTAGCGGACCATTGAGGGACTCCTTACTCAGCCAGAGGCTCGTCGAACGCCTCGATCTGTTTGTCGATCACCTTCAGCGTTTCATTCCGGGCGCCGAGCTTGAAGACGATACGGTTGTGTTCCGCAGAGCCAAGCGCGAGCCACTCGTCTGTGCCCATGAACGCTTCAAGCTTCTTGATTTTTTCAATCTCGTCGGCCTTTTCGGCCAATACGCCTTGCTGGTATTCGGTCAATGCTTTGGTGTCAGCCATGGGGCCATCCTTAGTGGTTGGTGAGTTCATGCCAGCACCTTCAAGGCCACTTGGTAGAGCGCTTCGCGTTCAGCCGCCCCGTTTGGGGTGCGTCCGCGCTTACCGGTGTTGATGATGCTGCCGATGTTCTGGATATCGCCGGCGTCGGCCAGCGCGTTAAGCCCGCTCTCGCTCCAGAAGCTGGCAGCGGAGATGGCCGCGTTCTTGGGGGATTCGAGCAGTGACGGCGTATTAACCAGGTCAATACCCATCAGGCGGCCGTACAAGGCGTAGTTCGACTTACCGGTAATCTGGATCAATCCACGACCGCGGTACTTCCAGCCATCGCCTGGTGCTGTGTTACCCATGCGACTGTTGTAGGCGACGTTTGCAATGCGCTCTGGCTGGTGGGCGTAATCGGCGGCCAACTTGGCATCGAACAGGCGCGGCCAAGTACGCTGCAGCGCAAAGGCGCTATAGCTCAGGTTCTCGACCACACGGGAAAGCCTGCCGCTTTCGTGCCCTATCTGGGCCAGGAAGGCAGCAATACGCAGCTTGGTGTTGATCTGATACAACGCACAGGCATCGTTCAGCGGGTCAGCCCACAGGCGTGCTGTTGCATCCTGGCAGCGCATGATCGCCACCAGATGGGAAGGTGTGATTTTCAATGCTCAGCCCTCGCGCTTGCTTATGCCAGGCGCTTTTTCACAGCGAAGACAGTGCTCGCAGTTAAGCGTCCGGCACAGCCAGACCTTCACCCGCTGCCAGTAGGTGACCATGAAGATGTGGCGGGCACCGGCCAGGGCCAGGGACACATGAAGCGTCAGACCTGCGGTGGTCGGGCCGAAGAAGATGTTCTGGCTGCGCACCATCACGACGAAACCGGTAATGGCGATGGTCGAGTAGATCAGCTTCCCGAGGATGCCGTCCCTCACCTTCCCGCTCAGTACGCACCAGGTCGCCCACAGTGCGATCAGGCCGCAAGCTATGGAGTTGATCAATTCAAGGTTCATGGTGGATTGCCTCCCCCGAACCGCTGGCGGATAAGCGCCCAGAGGTCAGCGGCTTTGATGGCTCGGTTGATTGCTGCAAGGAGCGAACCGCCGAACGTGCCCAGGAGAAAGCCAATGCCGGCGACGATCTTCGGCTCAGTGACATTCAGGTAAGTGCTCACCATGCTCGTCAAATACAGCGAGCAGGCCACACCAGTGATCAAGAACACCATCCAAGCACGCCAGTCGGACAAGTCATCCTTGTGCCACCAGCTTGCAACAACGGCCCCAATCAGGCCCGCAATCAACAATTCGAACCTGTCGATCTTGTCGAGCAGGCGCTGTAGATACTCCATGCGCTCGACTCCGTGGGGCATGTTTTGAATAGGTCGGCTCCAACAGCACTCCCAGCCATAGCGATGGGTGTGGTGGAGCCGTAAATAGCGATCATTTCATAGAAAAATGAATATAAATAAACATATGTGTTTACATGACACATAAATGTTTATATACTGAGCCCATCAACACACATAGGAGGGTTGATGAAGTACAGCGAGTTCAGGAGGTGGTTAGAGGCCCAAGGGGTCGAGTTTTCGAAGTCAGCAAATGGAAGCCACTTCAAAATTCGCTACAAAGGCCGCCAAACGATCTTCCCAAGCCACGGATCAAAGGAAATAGGTGAAGGGCTTAGGAAGGAAATAATCAAACAACTGGGCCTCAAGTGAGGCCCCAACCACCTGAACGCGCTACAAGTCAGCCCTAAGAGAGGAATCATGTTCGACTACAAAATCGTGGCTCACGAGGAAAACGGCCATTACTGGTCATCCTGCCCGGACATCCCAGAAGCTCACAGCGTCGGGGATACCCTGGAAGAGCTGGTCGCGAACGCAGAAGAAGGCATAGCTCTGGCTATGTCGATTTACGTGGAGCGCCGCCAGTCCATCCCAGAATCTACCGACCGTGGAGATTTGCCGGTTCGACTGCCTGGCGTAATCATCGCCAAGGCCCTGTTGTGGAATCTGCTTGTACGCGACGGAAAGACTCGTGGCGATCTGGCGGAAATGCTCAAGATCTCACCAACTGCAGCGGGCCGTTTGATTGACTTTGAGCATGCGTCGAAGCTGGGAAGCATCGAAAACGCATTGGCACTGTTTGGGCTTCGGCTACAGATCACCAGCGTTAATGCCTATGCGGTCGGAACCCATAGCCATCCCAAGATGGGCGTGGAGATATAACGCAAAAACCCGGCTCAATGGCCGGGTTTCTTTACAGTCAACCTCGTTACGCGCAGGAATGACAGGATGAGCTAATAATGCGACATGGCGACATGATATTGCAAGCCCTTTTGAGGGACTATTTTCAAGCCGCCTCCACGGACAGCACCCCAACCGCTTCAAGCATGTGCTGTGCATCGACCAAAGCCTCGTCCACCATCGACTCCAGCACTCCTTTGATGGCCTTGTTCCAACGCTGATAGGTGCGCTCTGTCAGGCCCTGTGAATCCCAGTTCGTCATATCGTAGTTTGACTCGGATAGGACGATCATCTCCCCAGGCTTCGACTCGGCCACTGACCTGGCGTGCTTGTTGGCGCGCGCAACATCTGCGTCGGCTGCTTTGTTGCGCCAGTCCCACTGGCCCTCATCCTTGTTTTCCCGATGCTTTGGAGCTTTGACCTCGATCACGGCGCGCTTTATGCCTTTCGACTGCTGCGGCACAGCCCACACTAGTACCGCCTGCTGAGTGAAGCGCAGCGGCGCCGGCGAAGGCACAACCGCGACAAGCCGCCCGATGGAGTCGATCTTGCGCCCGCGGTGCGTGCTGTACTTCGCCACCAATGCATTCCAGTGGCGCGGGCTGAGCTGGGCATGCAGAAGCTTGTGCACGATGCAGTCAGCAAGCAGGGCCGCATCCTTACCGGTGATCTCCCCCTTCAGTTTGCTGGTCTGCACTCGAGGCTCGACGTTGCACCCGCCGGCACTGTTGATAGTTTCCGCTGCCAGGGCGCGGACGACTGCAGAAATAACGTTTTGGTAGTTCATGCGGCAGCCCTCTTGAGTTCTCTGGTCTTTGCCCGGTAATCGGCGGCCATCGCCTTCAGCTCTTCCACGGTGTACTTCTTTGGCTCATGAGGGCCTTCAAGCCACTCGACAGCCTCGATGCCAATCTTCTCGATCAGGCCAGGCCGATACCCCAGAAGGTTCCCGGACTTGCCCATGTTGCAGTTGCGATTGCACTGAAGGTTTACGTTGAGTGGCTCGAAACGGAGCTCTGGGGCGGCTGCAGTCGTCCTGTAGTGGCCGGCGCAGTACTGAACATCAGCCGTGGTCCCGCAGCTAATGCATGGCTGTCCCGCGTCACGCTGGCGGATCCATGCATTGAAAGCGTGTTGCGTGTCCTTGAGGTGATCCGCTCGAGTCTTGAGCGCCTCCTTGCGCACCTTGATATCCCGGCGGCCGGCCTGGGCCAGCGACTTCTTCTCCTTGGCCTTCTGCACTTCTACGGTGGCCAGCGCACACTTAGGGCTGCACACCGCCTGCCCCAGCCGCTGCGGGACGAATGAGTCCCTGCATGCTGGGTTGCGGCATGTCTTGGGCTTGGGTTGTTTGGCAGAGAGGCTCATGCGCGTCCCTCCCAATCCCAGTGGATTTTTGGATTCACCGGTGGGATGAATTCGAGCGTCTGGAGATTCATCAGCGTGAAGTGCCCGCCACGATGTCCGCCAGTGTCGATATAGGCAACGTTCCCCAGCCAAGTCGCCTCGCTTACGACCTCATGCCCGACGATCATTGCTAGCAAATCTGGAATACCTGATTCGTCCATAGCATCGATACGCTTGCGGCTCCACATAGCTGTGTTGCGCATGTTCTTCTGTTCCTGGCGGCTGTGGATTGGCTCAAGCAACTCGGCCCGGAACTGAGCCCAGGTGGCGCGACCGCATTCAGCGTGAACAATGCCGACCAATCCGCCAGCAGTCTCGACCTCGATGGCGAATGGCAGCTCGGCGAACTGGACACGGAACTCTTCCTGCTCGTCGCGATTCATCCCGGCGAACCAGGAGCCGCCGTTATAGATCCAGTTTTCCGCATCGCAGGTGTCGAAGCGCACGACATAATCGTCATGGTTTCCGCGCACCGCGTTGAACCATGGCTTGTCAAGCCAGGCCAGCACGTCACGGCACTCAGGCCCCCGGTCGACTAGATCACCAACGCTGAAGAGTCGGTCAACTGCAGGATCGAATTCGGTGGCATCCAGCGCGCTCTGCAGCCGGGTGAAGTGCCCGTGAATGTCGCCAACCGCGAAATCTCGGCCGGCAGTGTTCATCTCAAATCGCTTTATCTGGCTCATGCCGCAGCCTCCCATTGCTCTGGCATCTGCCCTTTCGGCTCGCTCCAGGTGACGCCCTTGTCGGCGCCGAAGGCGTACATGCACTCGATCACGTCGCCCAGCTCGGCCACGGTCATGCGCTTGGTGCTGACCCCCAGCATGACCACGCCACCGTTGATGCCCTGGGCCATGCGGATCTCCTGGCGCGCCGCAGCCGTCATCAGCGCCTTCCAGTCCTCGCTGTCGAGCTTCTGCATGACGCCATTGACCGGCCATTCAACCTGGCGGGAGATGTCGCCAAGCATTGCCCACAGCTTGGCGTTCTGCTCCAGGGTGCGGCGGGACTTGACCGGGCGGACGATAATCTCGACGGCGCTATCCGCCGAAAGCTCGAAAGCAAACAGGTAGGCCAGCTTGAACACGTCACGGACGCGGTTACGGCCAGAGATCCAGAAGTGGCGCGGCTTGTGGATTACGTTGGTCATGGCTTCACCGCCTGCCAGTAGGTCGATTGGCCTTCCGAGGTTTTAACGAGCCCCTTGCGCTTCAAGCGCTGGCACGCCTTGCTGACTTCCTCGCGGGTTGAGCCGAGGCCGCTGTGCATGGCCCAGGCGGTAGAGCCGTTGATTCCACGAAGGTGAGCGAGTACTTTCTCGTCAAGCGGCTTCATGACTGCGCTCCCTGGCCCAGGGCGGCGTCGATGGCTGAATCAATGGATGGCTTGCCGTCGGCTATGTACAGGCCGCCGGCAAGGATTCGCTCAAGGGCGCACGGGAGCTTTGTCTCGCCGAATTTTTCGCAGAGGAAGCGATACCGCTCAGCATCCTTGCGCTGGGTGTCGAGGTCAGGCTCGACACCCTGATTGGCGCCGTTGATGCGCTCAACCGTGACGCGCCAGTCACCAATCTCCACGCCGCCGCTGGTTACACCTTCTTCGGTGACAACGCTGCGACCTGAATTCAGCTCACTAGCAACGCTGATCAGGATTCGCGAGCATGCCGACCAGATAGCGGCGCGACCTTCATCGGCTAGGAGTTGGTCCCCGGCACGCTGCACGATCTTCCACTTGTCCGAATCCTTGCGCAGTACCTCCACCTCAGCCTTCAGCTCAGCATTCACCTGCTCGTAGGCTTCGTAGCCGGTGCGTATGCCGGCGACTTCGGCGCGGAGCTGGTCGCGCTCGGCGCAAATGGATTCAAGATCCATGCTGCCCGCGTACTCTGCGTTGACTGAATCAAGCGCAAGTCGCTCAAGCCTCTCGTTCTCGGCGATAAGGGCCAGGACTACCTCTGGGCTCGTAGCTGCGTCGAAATCATCGAAAAGCTTGCTGATCGGCACATCCTGGGATGTCTGGACTTCGACGATGCGCGTAGCCAGCCGCTTCAGTTCGGAATGATCACCCACGGCGCACCCCCAGCTTCCGCACGTCTTCCAGCGCCTTGCACGGAGCGCAAAGCTGAACCCCCGGAATAGCCACACGACGACCCTCCGGTATCCCCTCTCCGCACTCCACGCACTCTGTGGCGCTTATTCCGGTGTAGCTTGGGATCTGGGCAAGGGACCGATTCAGGGCCTCTTGGATTACGATGTCGGCGTCATCACAGATGTCGGCCATGTCAAAAACCCTCCTTGCCACGTTGCGATTCCCACTCAAACGGAATGACGATCACCCCGCCTTCCCGAAGCCTGTCTGCGCAACGCTCACCGATAGCGCTGGCCAAGGCCTTCGCGTCGAGGTTGGAGACGATGACGGTAGGCCGCAGCTCTTCGTAGCGGCCGTTGATGATGGCGAACAGGGTCGTCAGCTCGAAGTCGCTGGGCTTTTCCTTGCTCACGCCGATTTCGTCGAGGATCAGCAGTGATGGGCTGATCAGGCTCGACAGGATCTTGCTTTCGCTTTGATCAGTGGAGGAATCGTTGAACGTCGCCTTGATGGCCTGGAGCACTGAGCCGATGGTGCGATACACGGCGGTAGCGCTCGACGTGGCCATGATCTGGTTGGCGATAGCGACCGACAGATGAGTCTTGCCGGTACCGGGCTTGCCCAGCAACAGTAGGCAGCGGCCGGCGGCGGCGATCTGCTTGAACTCAGCGGCGTACCGGGCACAGGTCTTCAGCGCCTTCTTCTGCTCGGCAGTGTCCGCGATGTAACCGTCGAAGGTTTTGCCAGAGAAGCGCTTAGGGATCAGTGCAGAGCCCAGCTTCTCAGCCATTCGAATACGCAGCGCCTGGGCTTCCTGAGCCTCCTTGCGGGCGGTTTCTTCCTCGTTGCGGATACGGCTGCATTCAGGGCAACCGGTCTTGAACTCCTTGCCGAAAATTACGTTGACCTGTTGCGGGAACTGGCCGTGGTCTTCACAGGCACCGGTGGTTTGCTGCGGAGCCGGGGTAGTGCCGGGCATCGAAACGACTTTTTCAGAACGCATAGGTACCATCCTCCCGCTGGATCAGGCCGGCGGTGTAGTCGCGCTCAGAAAAGCCGGTGTGGCGAGATGAAACCTCACGCTTCACGAATGGCCTGACGTTGCTGGCCCGGTTCTTGTCGTCTTTCACCCACTTCACGAGCAGGGATACCCATTTGGTTTGGGTTTGCAGAAGACCGGTTGTTTCGTGGTGGGCTGTGAAAGGGGCCACGGCCTCCTTGGTGAACAGGTCAGTCGAGACGCCGAAGTGGATGCAGTAGGTCTTCAGCAGATTGGCGTCAGGCATCCAATCAAGGGTCATCTCGACTGGAGCCTTTGGGTCAACAGGCGGTTCGTCATCTTCCAGGGGAAGGTCTTCAAGATCATCGAAGCCTTCGAAGCCCGATCCCTGAATTTCTTCACCCGCGTTGAGAGAGTGGTGTTGATCCCTTCCATTCCCTTCCCCTTCCCTTCCGGGGGGGAGGACTCGACTACCATTCGACGACTCCTCGTCGAGCACTCGACTACCACTCGGCGAGCTTTGGTCAGGGCCTCCGATAAATGCAGGGTATTTGAAGGTGCGCTTGTCGATTTTCTGGTGCCGCCAACCGCGCACATGCAGGTAGGTTTTGCTCTCGACTGAGTAGAGAGCAATCAGGTTGGATGACTTCAGTTCGCCCAGCAGGCCATCAACCGATTCAACGGTTATGTCGTCGCCAGGGAACACGAGGGCCTTAATGGTCCGCGGCGACAACGGGTGATTGCCGCCGTCGTCGCAGAAGTTCCAGATGCCGATGAATAGGAGGCGAGCCAGCGGCGTGCAGGACATCACCTGCTCACTCGACCAGAACTCGGGTTTGACTGTTCGGATGCGCGCCATCATTGGGCCTCCAGTTTGTACTGAGCCCACAGGCCGGCAACCCAGTTGACTCCCTTGGGGGTGAATTTGGATTGGTTGTAGGCATGACCGCTGTCACTGGTGCCGGCGCGCACTTCAAAGCGCCCTGCGTCGATGTGAGGCTGGTAGGCCTGCCACTCACCGCCCATTCGGTACATGATTTTTTTGTCTAAGAGGAATTCGCGGAATCGTGATTCATTGGCCTTGAGCAACTTGGCGGTCTGGCGGAAGCCTTTCAGTCCAGTTGATTCGACGTAACGTTCTACGAAGGCGATCTTAGGCGCAGCCTCAATGAGGGCCTGATTAGCCTGCTGCTGTAGTTCAAACTGTTCGGCCCAGGCACGAGCCGCTGCTGCCGGATTGGAGAAGTCAGGAAGCGTCGCGATAACGCGAGGCCCTTCCAGAGTCTTGAGCTTTTGAAGTACCGACCTGCGGACGGCCTTCGACTCACGCATGCCGACCAACATGCACTGATCAAGGCTCAGGTTATAAGTGGCGACCTGGTTTCCGTGGTAGGGGGTGAAATACTTTTGCACCCCCTCAAGCTCATCGCCAAGCTCATCCTCGATGCGAGAAAGGAAGTGGTCATTCCTAACTGTTGGCTCGCCCGCGAGAGACCGTGCGCCGTTGATCAATTCACGTAGCTCAATGCTGGTCATTGTCCGCGCCACGTTTTGCGATTGCAGAAAACGTGGCGCGGATTCGTTGTTATTGACGACTGATTGGGGAATTGGCATTATTCACTCCAGAACGTTTTGCAATGCGCTGTTGAAGAAACCACCCGGCCAGGTGGTTTTTTTTCGTCTGCTGTTTGGTTGTGGCTAATCAGGACCATCATCAGCCCCTCCTTTTTCGGCCCTTTCGAGGCCCTTTTTGTGTTCAACCAGAGAAAGCAGAGGCGCTTTGCGCTTCATCTGCTCCATCTGGGCCTGGATCGCGAGTGATCTACCTGCACGCAGGTACTCTTTCGTCGCGTTTTCAAGGCTCCATCCGAGCTCGACACTTAACTGTCTAACCTCGTCCTGAGCCCCTTCTTCCAGGAGGTCGAAGGTTCTTTCAGGCATAGGTCCTCCATAGGGCTCTTAAGCTGATTTATCCTGTGCACAGGCATTCATCTCTCGTATCAGCTGGGCGGCACCTAAGCGGCGTGCAACCATTGAAAGTTCGTGGATGTAAGTAGCGAGCTGCATGCCGGCCTGTTTGGCTTCCATGCGCAGGTAGCGCAAATCTTCAGGGGTGTATCGCGCCTTGATCACAGCGCTGCGTTTGTGTGACGGGTCGTCATATGCCATTGGTGAGGCTCCTTGGTTGTTCGAAAGGGTTAAGCGGCGGATTTCTTGAGCGGCTGGGATGGGTCGTCTTCGCGCTTGGCTACAAGCACCCCGCCCGATTCCTTCTCCAGGACGCATTGCATTGGGTAGGAGAACCCGCCCGTGGTCCGGCACTGAGATACCCGGCTGCCGGTCACGCCAAGGGCGTCGCCGATAGCGCGGCCAGTGCCGAAATGTTCAAGTGCTTGGTCGTAGGTCATGGTTGTGTCTCCAGTGTCTACGCCGAGTTTAGAGTTCTTAACAGCACAAGGCAAGTTATCTAAACACTGTTGTGTTTAGAATCCTAAATATGGAATTCAAAGACCGCGTAATGACGCGCATGAGGAAGCTCAACCTCAACGCAACCGACATCAGCAAACTGACTGGCGTTTCTAAAGCGACGGTCAGCTTTTGGTTGAGCGGAACCAATGGCGCCAAGGGGAAGAACTTGCTTTCCCTGGCCAAGGCCTTGGAGTGCTCACCTGATTGGCTTTCAGAGGGTACTGGAGAGCCTGAAGACTCCGGCGCCGTCTATTCCCCTAAGGCAGGCTCATCGAGCGCTGAGCTCGTCGCGCACATGCTGGCATCGAAGGCAGGGAAAAATCTGTCAGAAAAGGCGCGCGAAATGGTTCTGGCGGCGGCAGTTCAGGCGGATACATCTATCGAAGATGATCAGTCGTACCTGCCGGCCAATCTGGCGACCTTACGACCGCTAAAGGAAGAAATACTCATCCCTCAGTACGATGTCCGTGGCGCTATGGGGCATGGCCAGGTGCCAGCCGACTATAATGAAGCAGTGCGCAACCTGGTCGTGCGCGAGGAAATGCTGCGCGAGAAGGGTGTTACCTACACGTCAACTTCTGCCCTAGCCATGATCACCGGTTGGGGCCAGAGTATGGAAGGCACTATCAATGACAAGGACCTAGTCATTGTGGACCGGGGAATTACCGAGTTCATTGGAGAGGGAATCTACGTCGTGACCTGGCATCAGGAGCTGTACATAAAGCGGATGATGCGGCTAGACGAAGACCATTACAGACTGATCTCCGACAATCAGCATTACGAAAACCAGACAGCACGGATTGATGACGTAACCATCCACGCCAAAGTTCTGCTCATCTGGAATGCCCGTAAAGCTTAATAACCCCTCGACCCGATCCATATCCAGCAGATGCGCCGCTGATCAAAAGAGGCCACTTAGGGAATTAGAATGACCAACCGCGACAACTACTCTGGGGCTAGCCGTATTTCGGATCCGACGCAGAGCCAACCTTCTACCCAGCCTAAAAAACCGAAATGGCTCTTGGGGATCATCGCAACCATCGCCCTTTTTGGTGTCATTTTTGTGGTCGCATGGCTTTCTGGACCTATGTCCGATCAAGAATATGCGCAGCACGAAATAGACCTTTGCTGGGGAGACCGTGACGCTAATCCGGTGCCGGCGGTTAGGGATAATATCCAGTGGACGTGCTTGGACAAGCTCTATAAGTACGAATCAAAATACGGGACGTTGGCAGGCGCTAGACGCGGATAATTTGCCAAAACCATGAAAAAGCCCGCCACTGAGCGGGCTTTTTTGTTCCCGTCAAAAAGGTGCCACCTCTTCGACTGAAATGAACTCCTCAACCTCTTCAACCTGAGGGTCATCTTCGGATAAGGCCTCCCATTTAAGCGTGACCGTGCCGTCATCGTTGAATGTCATCTCTATACCGTCTGTCTCAGACAGGAGCCCCATGACCTCATCCCATTCACGGTCTCCATCCGTGTCGAGGCGATGAATTGTCACCCATCGCTGCTGCTGGGCGACTGGATGATTGATCATCGACGAAACTCGTAGCCCGAGGCTTTCTAGGCCGCTCATCACCGCCCTCTCCTGCTGCCCCTGCTTTTTCTTATTGGCCATTTCACGCTCCATTTGACTGTATATCTATACAGTTATAGCCCGATGATACCCATCGTTTTATGAGCCGTAAACCTTTGATCTAACACCCCTGCCCAAGAGCCCATTCGCATCGCCTGTTAAGTTTTCTTAAAATATGTGTTGACGTATTTTGTTAAGTTTTCTAAATTGTCGACATCGCAGCGCTTCAGGGACTGCGAAGGGCCTACCAAGACCCGCCACACGACTGGTGAAGCCGCCAGATAGCCAGGGATCAGCGAAGTGATCTCCCAGCCCCCTAACCGGGGACCGACTGGAACCAACCGTTCTTTGACATTAGATACACGCCGATGAGTGCAGCCAGTAGCTGCTCACGGCTCACAGATGGCGACCTGCTGTTTCAGGCCTGCCATCTGGGTTCACAAATGCCTCTAGTCCCCCTGGAGGTATTTGGAAGCCCAGGAGACCAAGACATGCCCAAGTACATGATCGACTACATCCGACTTTGCCGGGAGTGCAGCCTTGATCTGCGAACGGTAGGAAACATGCTCAGCATCGTGATCCCTTCACTGCAGCGCGAAGCTGCCGAAATTCGCAAGGCCGTAAGCGAGTTTGCAGGGCAGTTTCCTGAATTGGAGCAGGATGCTGAGGAGCTGGAATTGGCGATTCGCGCCGGACTTCAACGCTGCAAACCTCAGCCGCTGCAGCAAGATCTATTCGCTGCATGAACCCACTCCTTGCACGTCCGCCAGACGAAAATTGGCCCGATCCTTTCCTTGGGGAGACTCGTATAGGGAGAGGACGTATCGGAAATCACCTTGAATCGTCCTGATCAAATGTCGTTACAGGCAGGGTGATCCCCGATGCAGATGAATGCCCAGGCTGATGGGTAAGTGTAAGACCTGAGGGATCGCGGGAATCGTGGCCGGTAAAGTGAGTAAGCGCCCAGATGGCCACGGCGAGTCCAAGAATAAGCGGCTGAAACCTTCGCCCCGGTGAAACTCCGGTGTCACTAAGGCCGCTAATAGTCGTGCCGGGATCAGCTCCGGCCTCTGCATCAACCCCGGGGCCCACTGCACATCCCGCCGGGAGGGAGCCGAAAGGTAGCAGAAGCCCGCACATGCGGATTGATTCAATAGGTGGCCACTGCCTTCCCAGTGAGCGAACAACGGAGGGTTTGCCATGAAGTGGAACTAAATAGGCGCTCAGTCGCCAACCCCGCGCCACGTAGGGAGGTCTATGTGGAGCACCGAAAGCCCGGGCAATGCTCGGGCTTTTTTACGCCCGCCAACCGGGTGAACCAACGAATGGAGAGAGTCATGAGCCGTTACCCGTACACAGAAGCATACGACGCTCTTCGGAGCATCCCTGAGAAGGCTAAAGACGGCCTCAGTACGAAGCTGAGCCGAGCTGAATCTGCGCAACTGGTTTCGTTCGTGGCAAGCGCCCTTGGATGCTCAGCCGAAGATCTGGCAATCAAGATCGCTGACTATTCAGCGTCCGCCCGTTCCGCCTAACCCCAAACACTGGAGGTCGCCATGAGCGACGTGAATTGGAGTCGATCCCCTACTGGAGCGCAAGCATGGGCGCCAGAAACAACAAAGTTCATGGCGGGGTTCTACAAAAAAGACGAAATGGGTCGGTGGTATTACGCCACATCAAGGAATAGCGGGTGGTGGAAGATTGATACGCCATCTAGCTATCGAAGGAAGCAAATGGAACAACGACCAACAGAACCAACCGAATAACCCCGCCATGTGGAGGCGACCATGACTTACGAAGTAATAGTTGAAGGGTACGTCCTCCAGGTGGAGGTGACGTATTGCGAGGAAGCTCTGCCAGACGAGTACCGGAATGGCAGCCGGGAACTGACGTTCAACGTGTTGTCCGGGACCATGTACGACGCCGACCGCGTCCCGATGGACGTGTGCCAGATGGAATTGGCCGTGATTGCCGAAAGCAAGGAATACGTTCCCATGATCGAAAGGGAGCTGTGGTTCGAAATTGACGCCCGCAAGCTTGGAAAAGGGAGGCTGGCAGCATGAAAAACTATCACCAGCGCGCCATTGAAATGATCCAGCAGCAGATCACGCAGATCTGCAAGTCATGCCGACCCGATGAAGACTTCTGCGAAGGCTTGATCCAGGCGAATGTCGGGCAAGGCCATATCAGCACCGAGGAATCGGTGGAGCTGATGCAGCTTCTGGTCAACGCCGTATCGGAAAGGCGTCGGGAACTACAGCAACAGAGCGCGGCCAAGCGGCTTGCAGACTACGAACTCCAATATGGGCGAGCGCTATGACCATCATCGCCGGATCATTCAAAGGTATCGCCGAGGCCCTGAGAAATCAGGGTTTCTTGTTTCTGGTAGACGTGAAATGGATCGAGCAGCCTTGCAAGTGTGCGGGCCGCTGGACTTGCAAGGTGGCGATGTGAGTGAGTTCGTAGAAGTGAAGACGAAAGACCTGTCGGGTGTAGCGCTTGATTGGGCTGTGGCGAAGGCTGAAGGCGTTGCCGTGGTCACTGACCCCAATTCCCCAAGCTGTCGGCAGATGGTGGAAGACGCCGAGGCTATCAATGGCTGGTACTGCTATTCGCCATCCACCGATTGGAGCCAGGGCGGCCCGCTGATCGAAAAGCACGCCGTTACGTTGACACCCTTTGCCATCAGTTTCGGCGGATCGCCTTCGTATTGGCTTGTTCAGCCCTGGGATCAGAACTGCTTTCCTGTGTGCGGCTCAACTCCACTCATCGCCGCCTGCCGCGCCATCGCTGCCTCAGTCCTCGGCGACACCGTAAAAGTGCCAAAGGAGCTGCTGTCGTGACCACCCACCAGCAGCACAGGCGCCGCGCCATCCGCTGGGCCTTCTTCATCACCGGCCTGATCTTCTACGCCGTCCTATTCCTGGGCCCCGCTATCGGCGGGCTCATCACTCAATAGGTAAACGTCATGACCGAATGGATTGCATGTAGCGAACGACTGCCCTTGCAAATCGGCGAAGTGGAAGTTTTCGAGTCGATACCCGTAATTGCAACCGATGGACATATCGTCCGCCAGTGCGACTTCGATGCTGGTAATTGGGTGGGTACGCCATGGGCGCAATGGAATACCTACAACGAAATCCCGCCAAGCCAGATAACACACTGGATGCCACTTCCAACTCCGCCAGCCCAATAACCCCCTTCACAGCGCCCCTCTCCGGTGGCGCGGAGAGATAGTCATGTCCGATAAAAACATGCAGATCTGGAATCGCGTCGAGAAGACCGATACCCGGTACACCAAAGACGCCAAGGTCGGCGGCCAGCAGATCACCAGCCTGAACGGCACGGCGATGATCATGAAGGCCACGGAGATATTCGGCCCGGTCGGCATTGGTTTTGGCTGGACGGTGCTGGAAGAACGCTTCGACAAGGGCGCCGAGATCTTCGTCGGCGAAGGCGATAAGCGCGCCACGCTGGGGTTTGAGCTGAACCACACTGTGAAGATCCGCTTCTGGATCAAGCAGGACGGCGAACGCGGCGAGTTCGAACAGTATGGCTGTACACCGTACCTCTACAAGAGCAAGTACGGCACAACGACCGATGGCGAGGCTCCAAAGAAGTCCCTCACCGACGCCATCAAGAAGTCCCTGTCGATGCTCGGGTTCAGCGCCGACGTGTTCCTGGGGATGTTCGACGACAAGGATTATGTCAGCGCCCTGGCGGACGAGCAGGCCATCGAGCAGGCCGAGGATCAGGCTGCCGAGGAAGACCGGCAGAAACAGGAGCGCCTGGATTACATCGCTTCCGTCATCGAATCTCTCAAGACCGCCAGGACGCCGAAGGAACTCAAGTCGTTCCATGACGTGGCCGTGCGCCGCCTCACGCTGCGCAACGACACCAAGGCCGTCACCCGGATCGTGCGCGAGTACGACGAGCAGAAAGCCCGCTTTGATCAGGAGTCAGCAGCATGACCACGCTCTACACGATTGCTGAGCAGTTCAAAGAGCTGGCCGCCCTGGCTGATACCGCCGACGAAGACCTGGCAGTCGCCCTGCGCGACACCATGGAAGGGATCGAAGGCGAGTTCCAGGAGAAGGGAAAGGCCATCGCCATGATCACCCTGAACATCGACGGCGACCTCGAGGCCATCCAGTCACAGATTGATCGGCTGACCGAGCGCAAGCGGATCATCAACAACCGCAAGGAAAGCCTAAAGGAGTACCTGCGCAGCAACATGGAAGCGGCGGGGATCACCAAGATCACCCACCCGTTGTTCACCATCACCTGCGGCAAGGGCAAGCCTGTCGTGGTCATTGACGACGAGAAGGCCATCCCTGATGACTTCGTAAACGTCAAAGTAACCAGCGCACCGGACAAGGCGGCCATCGCCAAGGCTTTGAAGGATGGTCAGGAAGTCCCAGGCGCCCACCCTGAGATCGGCAAAAGCTCGATCAGCATCAAGTGAGGTCATCATGATCAGCAACCACCTAAGCATGGTCGAGGCTCTTCGGCCAGCATGCAACGAACTGGCCCACGACATCGAAGCCTTCTTGATCAGTGGAGGGACTATCCAGGTGCTGGAGGGGCCGAACTTCAGGCCGCCACCGGCAAGACACCACCCAGCTCCAAGGCCCAAGCCAGCCAAGGCAGCAAGCCAGGAGCCCAAGCAAATGACATGCCTGGACAAAATGGCGCTCCGCGATATAGAGCGCGATGAAATGAAGGCATTGCGCGATAAAGCCAAGGATGAAGAGCTGGAGTACGTCAGGAAGCTGGCCGAGACCATGACCTACACCCAGGCCATCCTGATAACCGGCATGCACCTGCGGACGCTGCACAGGCTTGCGGAGAAAGGCGGATTCAAGTTTCAGCGATCAGATTCGCGCAGCAACAAGGATCTGCGGTTTATCGATGAAGAGCGCGACGCCAGAAACGCCGGTCTGATCCGTGAATTCCTGGCGCGAGGTTTCAGCAGAAACCAGGCGCGCGAAAGTACTCAGACCACTCGGAAGAGTTTCGAGCGGCTGCTTGAGAAGTTCGGCATCGACTATCCGAAAGACACCAAAGGCCCAGCGCCTGCCTTTTTCGCGAAACCAGCCCAGCAGGCCTGATCATGGCGGCCCAACAGAAAGAACGATCGGCAAAGACCGCGGCGAAGCGAAAGAGCCGCGGCGAGGAAGAGTTGAGACTCCACACCATGGCCGGCACCCGCCAGGCCTTAGCTGACCTGATGGCCTGGCACGGCATCGAGGAACAGGGCGAGGCCATGACCTTGATGATTCACCACCTGCACGGCCTGGGTCCGGCGGGATCAGCTCAGCTTCTCGCTCCGCCGCGACACGAAATAACCATCAGCGAAAACGTGTCGGCGAAACTTCAACTCGCCTACAACCGCGAATCGCTGCGCATCTGCCACGACGAATAACCCACCCTACTCGCTGCATCCGGTAACCGGAGGGCGGCGCCTACCTGAGAGACGCGTATGGCCGCTTACTATAACGAGTTCGACCCCTACGCAGCCCAGTGGCTGAGAAACCTGATAGAGGCCGGCCACATCGCGCCAGGCATCGTGGATGAAAGGAGTATCGAAGATGTCCACCCAAGCGACCTGCGCGGGTTCACGCAATGCCACTTCTTTGCAGGGATCGGAGTTTGGTCGCTCGCCCTTCGCCGTGCCGGGTTCCCAGATGATCGACCTGTTTGGACCGGTTCCTGTCCTTGCCAACCTTTCAGCGCGGCAGGCGCTGGAGCTGGGTTTGAGGACCCAAGACACCTTTGGCCAAGCTTCGCCTGGCTCATCGGCCAGTGCGAACCTCCAGTCATCTTTGGAGAGCAGGTTGCGAGTGCATCTGAATGGCTCTCACTTGTGCGAGGTGGTATGGAAGGAATGGGTTACGCATTCGGGGCAATGCCTATCCAGGCCGCGAGCGCTGGTGCGTTCCACCTACGGGACAGGATTTACTTTGTGGCCAACGCCGGCGGCCAGGGACTGGCGGAGCGAATCAGCAAGCCCGGAGTTCTACACAAAGTGGCTTGCTCACCCCAAGGGCAAGACGCTACCAATGCTATTAGCTTTGGCCAAGCATGGTTCAACGGACCCGATGGCAAGAAGCGGCCAATTGAACCCGGCATTTACCCGCTGGTTGATGAATCTGCCAGCAGAGTGGGACGACTGCGCGCCTACGGAAACGGCCTTGACGCTAAAGCAGCAACGCAGTTCATAGCCGCCTATCTCGAAACATAGAGGTATCCCCATGATCCGCCAATACTGATTCAGCGAGCTAATGGCTCGACTGACCAATGCTGAGTGGACGGTCATTCAAGATGACCGAGGCAATTATGTGTTTATGCCGGTTGCCTACAGAGGCCGTCGGTTGTGATTTCTGATTATTTGGAGGTGGGTCATGAGTGAAGTTCTTCGATTTAAAACCTGGGTTCCGCAAGAGATCGGCGGCTCAATGATCGAGGATGCCGTGCGCGCATCCGACTTCGACCGGGTAACCGCCGAGCGTGACGCTCTGCAACAGCGCCTGACCGCAGCGGATGATCGCCTGGATCATGCAGTCACAGCGCTGAACGAAATTGCCAAGGTTTCTCGGATGGGTGAAAAGCCTTTTGAGATTGCGACCATGGCTATCGGTGAAATGTCTGCTGGCATAGAGCGGCCCACGCCAATAGCGGAGGTGCCCGATGGCTACTGCATCATGCCCCGCCAACTTACCGCTGAGAATGGCGCCAAAGCCTTGCTGCTCGGCGAGTTCAAGCTGCTGGTCACCAAAGAGTGCCCTGAGTGCTGCGAGCTTGAAGAGCCAGTCGAAGGCTGCTCAATATGCGACGGTGAAGGCGAGTACGGGCAGAAACACACCATCCCGTGGGATCAGATCAAATTCATCTACAGCAAGGCCGTATCGGGCCTGGCCATGAAGGCTGAGTCAGCCAAAACCTGAAAGGAGTACATCCGTACTCCACCCGCAAAACCTGTAACCCCTCCCCCTTCAAAGTCAGCCGCTATAGCGGCAAGGATGCGTTCGCCCAATGAAAGTTACCGACGCAGAAATCCTGCAGGCCATATGGCGCGCGCAGGTCAAAAAAACAGCCCGTGGCGTGATCGACAACTACATCGGCGGCACCAAGGGCCTGAAGCGCGATAGCGAGCAGGACAGACACTTTTCTCAGTATCAATACATGATCGGTCGCGGGAACCTTGGCATTGCGCTTGGCAAGGGCCAGCTCGCTCGGCGCTTAAAGGCGTTGATCGGAGGGGAAAACCTTCAATGGCAGGGGGCGCCCGGCCATGTATACGAGTTTCGTACCGATGCAGCCATGGACGTGTTCCGGTTTGCACGTAACTGGTGGGCAGACCATGGAGTGCCGAGCGGCTGGGATGCGGACAATCAGTGCATGCGAACCATGCGCCTCGATAATTACGACGACCTGGCCGCCCAGCTCGAACAGGAACTGCTGGAGCGCTTCGGAAATCAGGCGGTGACGCCATGAGCGCCACCCTCTGGTTCGCCTACGTCTTCATCTACAAGGGGCCGAGGCCATGAACGCACAAGTCCTCGACCCATGCAGCGCCAGCCGAATGATGTGGTTCGACAAAGGCGACCAGCGCACCCTGTTCGGTGATATCCGCGATGAAGAGCATGTGCTGTGTGATGGGCGGGTGCTGAAGGTCGAGCCCGACGTGATCATGGACTTCCGGAACCTGCCATTCCCCGATGCCACCTTCAACATGGTGGTATTCGATCCCCCGCACCTGGTGCGCGCCGGCCGCGAAAGCTGGCTGCGGCTGAAGTACGGAATCCTGACCGACGACTGGCGCGACGATCTGCGCAAAGGTTTCGCGGAGTGCTTCCGGGTTCTTCGGCCCGGACAGTTCCTGATCTTCAAGTGGAACGAGACCCAGGTCCGGGTCAGCGAAATCTTGGCGCTTACCGACGAACAGCCGCTGTTTGGCCACAAGTCTGGGAAGCGCGAGAAAACGCACTGGATCACCTTCATGAAGAAACCCTAACCCACCTTCTGCCGCCCAGCGCGGCAAGGACACCCCATGTTCTTTATTCCAAAACCAATGAAGTGCCCCAAGTGCGGAACGACTGGGTATTTCGATAGCACTGTCCCATGCCCAAAGTGTCTCGACGAGTTCATCCGCCAGCATGTTCCGGTAATGGTCCACGACCCAGACGGCAAGCCGTACGAACCTGAAAGTCAGGCGACCCTCGACTAATCAAAGCACTGCCGCCAGGTGCGGCAAGGAACCCCCTATGTCTCAGATTGAAATATGGGAAGGACAACGGTTCGCCGCGCAGATGATTGAGCAGGCATCCCACCTACCCAAGTGCATGTTTGATGGTTGCGGGCCGGTGGAGACGATGGTGCGCAACCTTGAAACGGCGTCCCAGGTTCGGCCGGCGGATTACGCGAAGGGAATGCGCCAGGTGATCGAGGTGGCCCGCCATGTCAGCAGCTGAACTGCACGGCCAGAAGATCAACCCATTCGAGCAGGGCTTTCTGGCCTTCATCAAGGGTGCAGGCCCCAAAGACAACCCATTCGACGGGGAAAAATCACCCGTCTCTAACCATCGCTGGGCAGCCGGCTGGAACAAAGCACAGCGTGAAGCTGGGAGGAAGGCATGAGTCAGCACATTGAAATTACTGGCCGGGCGCTGGCCGTCTTGTGGCGCCAATTCCGCGAGTGGGAGCACACGATAGCCTGGATTGCCGGAAACGGAACCATGAAGCGCTGGCATATCGCCTCCAAATCTAAAGCGCTGATCAAGCACGATCGTATTTTACGGGGTGATGCATGAGCGACTACAGCGAACTGAAGCGGCTGGCCCAGGAAGTTAACGATGATTTCCCCCTCAAGGAAGACCTGTGGAACATGGTGTGCACACCATCAGTTGCGATGCACCTAGTGGCAGACATCGAAAAGCTAAAGGCCGAGAACGAAACCTTAGTGGCTGCTGCAGCGGCGCTGCGAGATGAATGGCGGAAAGATCAAGCTGATGCCGAGCGATATAGATGGCTGCGTGACCCGGACAACCAGGAAGACCTTGAGCCGGACAGCGACTACCTGATGCCGCCAATCATCTGCGGCTATGCAGAGCATGAAGACATCCTTTCGATGGAATCGCTCGACAAGGCAATCGACGACGCCATGGGCAGTGGAGATCAGCCATGACCACCCACCGAATCAAAGACAACGCCGGCCGATGGCACCGCGTGTCGAAGTCAACCGCCAAGTCAGGGAGCTACGTCAGCTTCTACCGTGGCGAGCCAAGCCGGCTTTGGATGCCGGGTCAATTCAAGGCTGTGGAGGTCGTATGAGCGACAAGATCAAAGATGACTTAGATGCTGCTATTGCGCACATTCGCGAGCTTGAAACAATCAACAGGTCAGAGCGCGTCACAGTAGACCTGGCCTTTAAGGCCATTAATAGCCAGCTTGGCGCGATGGATGCGCTGGCGCAACGCGCACTCGGCCTGGAGAAAGCCCTCGCTGGCATGCTGTTCGCGTTCGACGACGGCGTAGGACGTGACTGGTCTGCACCACTGCTGGACTACGCACGCACGCTTACACCTGCCGCCGAGTTCCAGTCCCGCGCCAAAGCTGGGGAGGATGAGTGATGACTGATCCAGTAACTCTGTGGGTTACCGGTGCCAGCTGCGGCCTACTGGCAGGCATATTTATTGGAACCATTGGTGGCGAGTGGTGGAATGCAAAGATTTCAAGGGAGTCCGAAGGCGAGAAGTTGGACATGCATCAGATCTATGGTGAGGCGTATTGCGACTATTCACACGGTCCAGCAGTCGGGTTTGCTGGAAAGCCGTCCCTCAGGATCCGCCCATCGACAACCTTTGAAAATGTTCGGGTTCAACCATCAGTACTTTGCGGCCTTTCAGTTAAAAGCCCTGTCACTGACGAAGTTACAAAGCTTTCATGTGGCGACCCAGAGTGCTCCACCTGCTACCCAATGACCCGCGAGCAAGCCAACGAAATCAACCAGCGGTTTTTGCAGGAGCGTGGATATGGCGCATTAAAGCAAGCCGCCAGCCTCAACAACAAGTAAGCGCTCCCCTCCACTCTTACCCGTGATCAGACTCAAAAATCGAGCTTGGAATGCTCAAACGCTGAATAGGCTTCCTGCGCTTGTAAAAGATCAGCATGCAGAGCGGAAAACTCTTTCTTGTCAGCCGCCTTCCAGGGATCAGGGACACGCTGCAGAAAGTCTTCCAGGCGCTTGCCAGCACTGGCGACCCGCCGAATCAAAACCGCTACTTCATTCCAGTATGTGCTCATAGAAACGCTCCTTTACCTGCTGACAAATGAACAAACAAGCAGCGAGGCGCCAAGCCCAAGTAGGGTCGGTCATGTGAAAAACAAACCAAGAACCAAAGCAGGTACACCGACCAAAAACCATGGTTCTACAAAACATCTCAACAACTTCATCAACGCACTCTATAGCGAGCGATGAAGTTTACTAAACGATCGGCACAATTTTAAAGAAAGTTAGCCGGTTTTCAATTCCCGATGGCCTCTGGCGCCAGCTATCTGCACAGCCGAGACCACCCCAACTCAACACCTAACCACTCTCAACAGCACCAGCCGGCGACGGCCTGGCGAGGTATTTCTATGGCCAACACAAAGCTGGCGACGGTCCTAGAGACCGCGCCGCGTTTCATCCGCGCTTCGGCAGCACCCGCATATCTCGGCATGTGCCGAGAGGTTTTCAAAAACACCGTCCGTCCTCACGTCCGTGAATTCCCCATTGGAAAACAGGGCGTTGGCTTTGACCGCCACGAGCTGGACCAGTGGGCAGACGCCTACGTCGAAGCCATGGCGATTGAAAAACAGACCGATCAGGACAACAATCCGCCCCGCAGTGGGCGCCAAGGAGCAAAACAATGGCGCGAAAAACAATGTCGGGCCTCTACGAGAGGAACGGGATTTGGCACATCGACAAAGTCGTCAGAGGTTGCCGACTTCAAGAAAGCACTGGAACAAGCGAGAGGGAAGAAGCCGAGCAGTACTTGATCCATCGGCTGGAAAAGCTGCGCCAGGAGAAGGTTTACGGCGTGCGCCAGGTGCGAACCTGGCGTGAGGCTGCCACGCGGTTCCTGGTGGAGTTCAAAGACCAAGCATCAATCGGGCTTTCCGCTTCACATATTGAGCAGCTCGACCCGTACCTCGGCGATCTGCCAATCACGCACATCGATGACGGCACCCTGGCGCCGTTTGTGCGTGATCGGCAGAGGCCGACCAGGACAGCACAGGGAAAGGTCAGGCCAGGCGTATCGAACAGGACGGTGAACATCGCCCTACAACGAGTCGTCAGGATCTTGAACCTATGCCACCGCAAGTGGCGGGATGCAGAAAAGCGGCCGTGGCTGGAAAGCGTGCCGATGATATCGATGATGGAAGAAAAGAAGTCCAGCAGGAAACCTTACCCGCTGTCATGGGATGAGCAGTCAATGCTGTTCGCCGAGCTGCCGGACCACCTTTTGAGGATGGCCCTCTACAAAGTGAACACCGGGTGCCGGGAACAGGAAGTCTGCAAATTGCGGTGGGATTGGGAGATACGCGTGCCGGCGCTTAACACCAGCGTGTTTCTGATACCTGCCGGGTTCGGCGGGCGAAGTGAGAAAGCTGGGGTGAAGAATGGCGATGAACGCCTGGTGATCCTGAACAAGGTGGCCATGTCGATCATCGACAAGCAGCGCGGCCTGCACAAAGACCTGGTGTTCCCGTACGGGCAACCAGATCAGTTCGGGCCAACGGCAATTCATCGCATGAATGACTCGGCCTGGAAGAAAGCCAGGGTGCGCGCAGCGGACAAGTGGGAGAAGACTCACCAGGCGCCGGCACATCCTGGGTTTAGATCGATCAGGATTCACGACCTGAAACACACCTTTGGCAGAAGGCTACGTGCAGCAAGCGTGACAGAGGAAGATCGCAAAGCATTGTTGGGGCATAAGAACGGCAGCATTACGAGCCACTATTCTACCCCGGAGCTGCAGCATCTGATTGAGGCTGCGAACAAAGTATCTGCAACCGACTCTCGCGGGCCGGCGCTGACTATCTTGAGGAGAAAAACGGGATGACCCCCGCAAAAGTCCCTACGCATGAAAAAGCCCAACCTTTTCAGATTGGGCTAAGTCATTGAAAAATATGGTCGGGACGGAGTGATTCGAACACTCGACCCCTAGCACCCCATGCTTGCGGGCATTCCCAAAAGCCTTAATTACCAATACTTTACGCGGACGCCCACTGCAATCGACGTCTAACAAGGTTGGGCAAGGTATCACGAATCCCCGCAAAACTCCCTACAGGCTTTCGGACAGAAAGCCCCTGCGCCACGGCGTTCTGCCGACCAAGCACAATCAACCCCCCCTGCACCACCACGACTGCGCATACAGCACACCATCAACCAACTCCACGCCGCTCATCGTAAACGCATTGGTGGCCATTCCTGACATGAATGCGTCCAGAAGCGCGGGCAGAGGATCCGCATCAAGCGGCATGCCGACGTTAACCCGAGCAATATTACTCGTGCGGTTCATAGACTCGCACATCTCGTTGTTGACCAGCAGGTCACCACGGACTGGGACGGCCGCCCTTATGTCTGGCCAAGGCCGCGCTACGCCTCGCTCTCTCATAGGGGTGACAAGGAAATGCATGGCTCTCTCGATACTGGTTATGGATACAGCATCGTAAAAGCTTCGTGCCTCTTTTCAAGTCCCGGCTGATAGGCGGCTGCTTGATCTGTCCGTCATAAGCCTGACACGCCCAGCGTTCGCTTGTAGAATCCGGCGCGATATCAATTTGCCCCCGGTTACGCCGGAGAAAGGGAAGTCATGCAAACCAAAAACACAGGCTTCAGGTCTGACATAAACGGCCTGCGCGCCATAGCGGTCATTGCCGTGGTCCTATATCACTTTGGTGTGAAGGGCTTTTCTGGTGGGTTCGCCGGAGTTGATATCTTCTTCGTGATATCTGGCTTCCTCATGACCGGCATTATCTTCCGGCAGACGGACACCGGGAAATTCAGCCTAATCGGCTTTTACCTGTCACGCGCCAAGCGAATCATCCCGGCCCTGGCCGTGCTGTGCCTGGCACTATTGGTTGGCGGATGGTTCCTACTTATCCCCAGCGACTATAAAGAGCTGGGCAAGCACGCGGCATCGAGCATCGCCTTCCTGTCGAACATGGTTTATTGGAAGGAGGTCGGCTACTTCGATACCGCGTCACATGAAAAGTGGTTGTTGCACACATGGTCGCTGTCCGTCGAATGGCAGTTCTACATGGTGTACCCACTGATCATCCTTGCAGCGCGCAAGCTGTTCAGCTTCAACACCACCAGGATGCTTCTGGTTTTGCTCGGCGTGGGCTCATTCGCACTTTGCCTGTACGCAAGCACGCACTACCCGAACACGGCTTTCTATACGCTCCCTGCCCGGTCCTGGGAAATGATCGTTGGCGGCCTTGTCTACCTGTTCCCTGTGCAGATGAAGAAATCTCACAAGCAGTCGGCCAGCATCATTGGCCTGATGATGATCGCTGCCAGTGTCTGGCTTTTCACAGCTACAGATGTTTGGCCGGGTTGGCTTGCCCTGCTCCCGGTGCTGGGGACCGCCCTGATGGTCTGCGCGGCAGATCAAACCTCGATCGTCACCAACAACAAAGTAGCCGGCTGGATCGGTGAAGCCTCTTACTCAATCTACCTATGGCACTGGCCAGTTGTGGTTTTGATCGGCTACTACGGCATGGCGAACAACGTCCCAGTCGTAGCTGCGGGGATTGCTGCGTCTGTAATTCTTGGTTTTGCGTCTCTGTACCTGGTGGAAACGCCTTCCCGGATCATTAAGGTGCCGCTCCCTCAATTGCCACACCTCGCCTGCTACGCGGCCCTGGTCCTTGTAGTTGGCGCCTCGGCCTCGCTTGTATTCGTGAAGCGCGGCGTTGAATCCCGAGTCAGCGACATCGTGGCGGCAGCAGATCGGGAGCGAACCAACAAGAACCCGGCGAGCAAGGATTGCTTTATTGAGTCTGGCGTCGACTCCCCCAAGTGCGTTTTCGGCAACCCAGAGAAGCCGGTAGGCGTTATCGTTATGGGTGACAGCCACGCCGACGCCATCGTTAGCGCGGTGACTGATGCCGCCGGCCCAGAACGCTCAACGCTGTACCTGGGATACATCAGCTGCATGACGATCCCAGGTATGAAGCTGCAAGGGATGCCCGCCGATTACCGGTGTGGTGACTTTGTCAGCAAGCAGATTCAGGAACTCAGTAGCACCCTGCCAGGCGTGCCTTTGGTGGTGACAAACAGATCATCCGTCTATGTCCTGGGCCACAACGAGCGCAAAGACCCGACCACTGGACCGCCGATGTATTTCAGCGAGCCTGGCCCACTGGATGCTGCTTATAAGGAAGAGTTTCGGAAGCGCTACGTGTCTTCGATGTGCGAACTTGCCAAGCACAGGCCTGTGTACGTGACCAAGCCAATCCCGGAAATGGGCGTAAACGTTCCGACTAAACTTGCCAGGGATGAAGTGAAGTTCGGCAAAACCGCTGACATCACGGTATCCCTGGACAGCTACCGCGAGCGCAATGCGTTTGTGGTGTCGGTGATGAGCGATGCGGCCGTAGCCTGCGGAATCAACCTACTGGACCCTGAACCGGCCCTTTGCGATGCGACCGCCTGCTATGGCTCTGTCGATGGAAAGTCGCTGTACTGGGACGACAACCATTTGAGCGAATCAGGCAACAAGAAGTTGGTGCCAATGTTTAATCAGATATGGAATTAATCCACACAAAAAAACATAACCCTTAGAACCAATGAGGGGGCCATTTTCACAACATGGAGCTATGAATGCAAAGCAGCTACAGAGATTTCGTTTCCAGCACTAGGACATTATCGGTACTTGGCGTTATAGCCATGCTCGTTATTGCAGGACTGGTCCTGATGCTCAGGAACCTTGAGCCTCTGACAAACAACATAGCCTACACAGAGGATGGGGTATGGCTCGGTACAGCCATGACCAAGGGTTGGTGGTACACCATAGTAAATGCCAAGACAGATTACTTTGTGTGGGGCAACCTGCTGTTCGTTTACTTGGCGACCCTAGTATCTGATTTTTTCTGTGGTGATAAGCTGGCCTGCTACCCGCAAGCACTATCTTTCTGGTCCTACTTTTTCTACGCCTCAGTGAGCGTCCTTTGCTACTACGTCACGAAAGGGTTTCTGCCGACAGCAATGCGGTGGGCGGTGTTTCTCGCCACGCTGATGATCCCGCTGGGGGATTCTTCGGGCGAGGTGTTCGGAAAGATATCGAACATTGGGTTCTACTTTGTGTTCATCACTGCGCTGCTGATGTTCGCAAAAAGCAGAAGCACCAAAGCGACCCCAATCACAGATATCGCACTACTGCTCTGTGCTTCAACAAACCCGGTATGCCTGGTGCTGACCCTGGCGTTTTCTGTTTTCACGCTGATTGATCGTGATATCAAGAAGTGGATCAAGAAATATGGCGCTGTAACGGCTGGCTGCCTTGTCATTGGCGCTCTCATCTTCTTTAGAATGATCGAATCACCAGCCAAAGGTGTGATCGGTAACTTTAGATTTGAAAGCCTGATCGAAGTCAGCCTTGCGCGGTCTTTCATATATCCGTTCGTATTTCCTTTCTACAACCACCTCACCGACACAGTCGTTGTGATTTTGTCGCTGGCGCTACTGGCATTGTTCGCCGTCTTGCTGACAAAGGAAAAGTCCCGAGAGATCAAAAGCCTCATTTCCATGTGTGCAATTGCATACGTGATTTATGCATTCTTCACCGTCTACATGCGCAAAAACCTGACAGAAGTCCTGGGTGGTTACGCGGGAACATTCCCAGACCGCTACTTCATGGGCCTAAACATAATCGTCACCTTCTCGTTCCTGGTGCTCGCCGGCTCGGCCCTGCGCGGTAGCAAAGCAGTGCGTGTTCTCGGTGCACTGTGCCTGGCTTCGTTCGCCGCGCTGTATCTGGCCAACATCGGCTGGCTGTTTGAAGGCAAGGCTACCCGCACATCAATCGCTGGCGCAGAGAGTTTCCAGGATCAGCTTTGCTCGGCATCGCTGCTGCCTGCAGATGCTGCGGGCAACGTCACCGTCGCTCTGTACCCTATAGGCTGGGCTGCATTGTTTCCGAAAGAAATGGTGACGGCCTCGGCGGGAACGGTCACATGTATGCAAGAAGACACGTCCTACTATGTCACCGACCCTAACTGGGCAAACGGCATTGCAAGGCGGTGGCCGGGGTTCTTCCTGCACAACACGCCTGAAAATGCTGCTGCCTTCAAGATCGGGAACACCGTTCAGTTCGCCGACAAGACGACACGCAAAATCACAAACACGTCAATCACCGATGACCGGCTAAACGTGTTCGTGGAAGGCGAAATACTGCAAGCAAAAAATACCGGGTTCCCATTCAGGTTCACGGTAGTAGAGAAAGAATAAAGCCCCGCAAAAAAGGGCCCAGGCATTTCAGCCTGGGCCCACTCGCGAACTATGCGTAGTACCCATTTATGCGCTTGATCGAAATATCAAACTTCGCGTCTCCGGCCACCCCGCCGTTATGGGTTTGGATATCAATTGTAGATGATGTCTTGGTTGGGATGTATGCAGTAAACCCTCCTGCGCCTGGAGTCACCTTAACAGCTACGTCATCTGCAAACTTTGCAAAATCAGACAGGCCGGCAGTCCTATATAGCCTGTAGTGTCCGCTCCCTAGGGACGTACATGCGAACCCTTCAGGCCCGGCGAGAATGGTCCCATTCGCCGCAATGGTGAACGAGTAGTCCCTATCAAGGCATAACCAATAAACCAGTGACGTAGTTTCCGCAAAAGAACAGTGTTCATTCCAGATTACTTCACAGTTAGGCCCAACTGACCAAAATGGCCTACCGGCGGTGGGGGTGTAACCAAATCCAGCTAAGAACCTCGATGCGCTGCCGAGATTTATCGTAACCCTCCCACCTCCAGAGCTTACCGCCTGGATGTGGTTGAGCACGTACCGCGCAGGGTCCACTCTCGCAAACATGGATCCTTCAATATTTACGAGTACTGGATACACAGATGTATTGTTTACAAAAACATCAGAAACCCCAGCATTGAGCTCTGCATAGAGCCCCAGAATGTTGATAACACTAGCAATATCGCCAGCCCTTGCAGTAAGTAGCAGGCCCGTATGAGAAAACCCAGGAGTGCCATTACCCTCTAGCGTAAGACCATCGAACGTTAAGCAGGCGCCAACCGCCATATCAATGGCATTACCCCAAGTACTGGCGAGACGCGTGTTAGTCCAATGCATTGCATTCGGACCGCTGATACCAAGCGTCGGACCGCCACGGATACCTGCATAGCAGCCAATAGCGTTGAAATTTCGAATGGTGCTAGTGACAACATCATTCAACTCCATAGCAAGAGTCAGGTTCTGCGCGTTGTAGTTATAAATTTCAGTCCGCGTTTTGCTGTTGATCTGAATCCCGGCCCCGCCGCTGTTATCCGTATTTGGGGTCGTTACGTTTGGGCCAACAATGGTCAGGTTGCCAATGCGATCAAACCCACCAAAGTTTTGAGTCATTGGCGATGAACCGGAAAACTTAAAGGCGAAGTCACCATGCTGGTTGCTGATGATGGTCCCCCCTGGAGTCTCCCCTTCAATGTCGTAACGCTTGCTTGCATGACCTGGAAATCCGACCTCAGGGTCGGCGGCGTAATCGCAAATAGCTGGGGCGGACATGTAGTGCACGCCATTCTTGATAACGACCTTTCCGCCTTTTGCGACGGCCGCCACAAGGCCCGCAGACCCCGAGGTACTCAGCGTGATCCGGTCGAGGATCCAGTTGAAGAAGCCTTTGACGGTGGATACGACGCCGGTCGGCAGTGTTGCGCCGATCTGGTCATAGCCTTCTGGTGAGGCCAGGTCCTGCCGCAATGCTTGATCGTCAATCTCAACCAGCTTGGTAAGGTCAGTTGCCCAGGTCCCTGTGAGCGTTACTGGGAAGGCAGCGGGGAACTTCACTCTGTAGGTCCGACCGTCACGATCAATCAGTTGGGTCGGTCTGCTTACGGTGAGTGGCTGGCCGTCTACATAAACAAGGTGCACCGGTTCAAAGCCGGAGTTGGCCAGGAAATCGGAGAAGTCCTGTTCCATTCCGCGAATGGACTTCCTGCTGACCCCCTTGCGGTCCAGATATGAAGGGCTTGAACCATTGGCGAAGAGGTCAATATTTCCTGCGTTGTCAAAGAGATCGCGTGGATCGCTGGAGCCATCGGGCTCTACGGGGTTGCCAGTGTTGTATCGCATGTTTTCTCCAGACGAAAAAAAGCCCGCTCAGTGGCGGGCTTGCGCAAGGTGTCCGGCTATGCCGGCGGGAAGTTGTTGTCGTCTAGATAGACGCGAGCATCGTAATTAACGGCTGTGACGCTGCAGCTGACAGTTCCGCTTGGGTTCACCTCCTTGATGAGCGCGGGGTAGCAGAATTTTGTCTTTGGCCCGAACTGGAGCACTGGCGCGTCCATGGCGCTATCAAGTACTGGCGTGAAGTCCAGACTTGGAATGGTCAGTCGGTAGTCGTCAATGCGGGTTGCCCTATAGGGCCCGGATGCACTCCCATCGCGGCGGCGCAATGCAATCCAGTGCTCACCGCCGGCGGACCAGTTGAGCCTTTCGGATGAGACCAGCATGTGCTCGGAACCCATCGGGGCATACCCCTTGAGCATGGCGCTCTGGCCGTATCCCGGGGTTGTATCTCCCAGCAGCGCATAGTCCAGGTAGCCACTATTGAGTGCGTCCAGCTCCGTCGTGAAGCTGTAGCGTTTACGCTGGTAGACCTGCTGACGGCGGCGGCGCATCCCCCAACGCCAGGCCCGTGTTTTATCGCCTACGCCCTCCAGCCGAACCTTCTCGGTCCTTAAGCCCTGGTCACCTGCGAGTCGGCATTCAACCGTTTCTACCTGCCAGGTCTTGCTGCTCAGGTACTCGACGTCGATACCGTCAAAATCGTCGGCTGTCACATGCTCAGCCTCACGCTTCAGCGGCTTGGTCATGACCTGCGGGTTATAGATGTGGTCGAACTCTGGCCCGCGGGGCTCATCCCGCACCGGACGGATCAGCCCTCGATCAATCGTAAGCTCGGCGAACCCAGCTTGCAGAGCCTCGATCATGCAGGCCTTAACGGTGCTGGGCGTGTCAATTGATCTGTCGTAATAGTCGCCGCGCGCCGTCCATATGGCGTGCAGGCGATCCAGTTCGGCAAGATCAATGTCAGAATTCCCATCCTCAACCGAGTACCCAACACTGCGCGCAACATGGCCAATCCAGGCCGAAATATCACGCGTTGGCTCTTCGGCCGCCCAGGCCCCGCCACGACGAACCGGCAGGATACGGGTTGCGATGAGGGATACCTGGCTCTCAGATTGCGAGGCAATCCTGTTGCCGCCTTTGACCCTTAGAGCAATCATGGTTACGCCGGCATAACTCGTTGGAGCCGCCAAGTTCGCCCGAAGCCCGTACCACTGAACTGTCTCGGCGTGCTGGGTGCTTGTGGACTTCGCCCCAATCCTGCGCATCCTCACCTCTGGACGCATAGCGACAGGAATCGTGATGGTTTCTGTCCACCCAAGCTGGTCGAGCGTGGCGGCGTAGTACGGTATTGAGACGGAGGTCCAGGCACCGGCAGTGGTGATATCCCGGTACTGCAATTCGACCTGTACGCCGTTCTGCCCTACCCACCCCTTTGAGTCGACAATCGCCAGGCCCTGGGGGAAGAAGACGTCCCATGCAATAGTTTTGGTGGTGACGCCATCCGGACAGGCCGGGAATGGACCAGCCCAATCACCCTCCTGCGTGGAGCCATCAAGCCTCAGCGTTGCAAGCGTTGTCGAAAGTGCGTCAAACCCTGGCCACGCCTCATCATCTTCGCCATCACTCGTAAGGCGATCGACTGTGATCGCCGATGTACTCGCAGAGGTGATCCTGTAGCGAAGGCCGCGAAAGCCTATACCCATGGACACATCGCCGGTTTGCAGGCCAACAGCAGCACCGCCATCCGCCCAGTTGAGGGTCATCTCATCTGGTGCACCGCCAACGCCTGGCGTATACGAGTGAACAACGTAGTTGCCGGCGTTTGCACCAACGATCTCGATCTCCATCCCAACGAATGGGGCGACCTGGCCAAGGTCTCCTTTGATAATGTCCCGAGCCGCACCACCATCAACGACGGTGTAGGGATAGCCAACTTCGACACGAACGAGCATGCCGGCGGCCCAGCCAAGTGGGAATTCGCCTGCGCCGTCCGGAATAGAGATGGTGAAACCAGCAAACTGGTAGGACTGAGCCACCGGTACCGGCGCAACGGCATACGTTGCTTTCAACTCGATGCCTGCGGTACCGGTCGAGGTAGCCCCAACCTCTGGCGCGGAATGCCACCACTTGGCGGCAGATTCAGCGGTCAAGTCGGCGCCTGGGCCATAGATCTTGATCTCGGCATCAGCCCCCAAAGAGATTACCGGCGTATCGCCGATAGTGATGTTGCCGACAGGAATCTGGTATTTCCCGCGCCCAACACACAAGAGCATCTCAATCCACTGAGATCGCGGGTCTCTGAAGTAACGGTTTGGCGGAATCGCATAGTCCGGGTACGGCCGCTGTCTGCCGGCGATCTCCCGTATTAGGGAGTTCAGCTTTACCTGGTTTCCTTTGACGGTGGCCAAGCCGAGATCATTACCGCGCTTCATGCCGCCGCCATTGTTCAGCGATGGCATTTTTGGCATCAGCGCGCTCATCACGGCCTTGGCGCCGAACACCAGCGCCAGGGTAATAGAGAACGGATCGGTGCCTTTGGGCTCCCGGTAGATATCGACGCAGTCCTCGGGGCCGAATTCGATAGTTGCCCATTGAGTCGGCAGCGCGCGCTCACCATTGATGAACACGCTCACCGGCAGCGCCGCGGGCTCAACCTCCTCGGGCATGCCGTCTGCGTGAAACCACGAAAGCAAACTCTGTCGCTGCGATACCCCGCGCGTCTCGGCCGGGAACGGAACGATCTTGTTTGGATAGATTGAGATCATTGTCTGTCCCGGTAATAGATGACGGTGTTGTGGTCGCGCGCCCACTGGCTCAGCGGAAGGCATCGGGCGCCGCGCGTAGGGTTGATCTCCAAGACCTTCAGGCGGTCTCCGGCATCGACCACAAGGGCTACGTGGATGCAGATGTGCCCGCGCATGACGGCGGCGATAGCCCCCGGCTCCGGCTGGCAAACCTCCATGTGCTCGGCCTCATTGCGGTACGCCCGGGTGAACTCCTTCGGCTCGGTATTGCGCACATGGCCCCAGCTAGGCAGGAGGCGCATGCCCTGGTACCGGTGGCGTGCGTCCCGAACCATTCCCCAGCAATCGAACTTTTCAGGACCGCGCGCGCCATCCTCATACCTGCAAGACAGGTACGAATTGATCCATTCCATAAGGAGGCCTTTAGAGGTATTTGAGGCAGGGGGTGAAGTTGGTGCTGTAAAGCGCGCGCGGCCATGCGGTACCAATCAGGTCGAAGAACCCGCACTGCATGGTTGCTTGGTTCTGCTCGAAGGAATCGCTGTCGACTGACATCCGATACGGCTTTTCACACGGCGCTGACAGGTCGCTGGCGAGATAAACCCGATATGTAGCTGTGACCCTGGCATTAGCATCCAGGGCCTGATCAGCAAACGCTTGAACTCGTCCAGTGGTGTTGTCCACCCCAAACGCCAGCGCCTGGTTGCCTTTATTGTTCTTCGATGCCAAGGCGATGCCGATGTTGGCCGCCTCAAACGTCAATAGTCGACCGTCCTCCGTGCCACAGATTCGATCCTTGAACCCGTTACAAATCAGCACAGAGGAATCCCAGGCAGGACACGTTAGCTCCAGAGTCCTGACGAAGGCTTCCTTGCCTCCCGAAGCAAGAGCTTCGCGATAAATCTGCCCAAGAATGGCTGAGTCGGTCATGGTTCTGGCCACTCCCTATTAGCTGCCATGTCGATGATGTTCATCATGAACCAGTACTGCGGGAACAATTCCCAGCCTGGCGGGATCAGTGGCGGCTCTCGAAGCTCAAGGGTTCCGGCGAACTCCCAGCGCCGGACCTGAACGAGCGTCGGCCCGGTGTAGTGCCCAGTAAACCGGCACTCGTACTCCTTGAAGCCGGTCGGCGTAAGAAGCGTTGCCTTGAACCACTCAACGCCCTGTGAAAGCGCCCGGGCGTACCACCCCTGAAAAAACGCCATCTGGTTGCTGTCGCAATTCCATTTGGCGTTGATCAGGTAGGGAACCTCGTCGAAGTTGAGCCGCTGACGCGCTCGGCCTGACTCCATCTGCGTACGAAGCATAGGGTCTACAGGGGTTTCGAGCGCGTAGCCGTCTTGCAGCGGGACGGGTAGCTCTGCTGGATACTCAATCATGAACCCACCCCTGCCATTCCGAATTTACTGCTCATGGCCTGATACAACTCGCCGTCTCCCATGATGCTGGCCACGCAGATTTGTAAGACGCTCTGCCCGTCTTCTGAGGTTGTCTTCGACACCTTCCCAGCATTGGCCTTGTCCTCGATAAGGTTCACGGTAAGGCTCACCTGTGTCCCTTGCTGCTGAGAGGTTTCGGCCCCTTGCACTTTGTTGACAGAGACGCTACTCCCGGCCATAGATACGCGCTCGCCGGAGTTGATAGCCTCAAGAAGAGACCTGTTCCGCCTCGTGCCTTCGGCATTTACGACAAACTCTTGCCCGTGCACGATGCCAGCAGGCGCCTTCCTTCCGCCGCCCCCCGTATACCCGCCAGATTCGAACCCCTTGATCAGCGCGAAGGCAGCCAGCAGAGCGCCACCACCAACCACCGCCGCAGCACCGAACGAGCCAATAGACGCGACGAGTGCCGCCGGCAGCCAGGCTGCCAGCGTTGTGCCGGCTGCTGCTGTCTGTACCGCCGTCGTAGTAGCTGTTGCTGCCACGCTAGAGGCTGTAGCAACACCGTCTGCGGCAACCTTCGCCGTAGCCACTGCAGCCGCACCGGTAGCTTCAGCGGCTGTCACCGCGCCTACCTGGGCGATCTGCTGCGCCGCTAGTGCCGCAGAGGTTTGCCCGAATGCAAGCTGAATGCCCTGGTTTACTAGCCATTGAGCGGCCATCTGACCAAGGCTGTTCACCACACCACCCGCAAGCCCCCGGATAACTTGGGTTGCAGACTCACCAAACGTCTGACCATCGAAGGTCATCTTTTCAAACGCGCTTCCGACGCTGGTGGTGATGTTGCTAAACGCCCCGGTGAACATTGACTGGGTCTGTCCAGCAACGTTGGTGGCGCTGGCCTGGAAGTTCTGCAGGGCGGCAGTCCAGCCATTGAGCGGGCTGAGCATTGCCTGATCCATCTGCGCCCATCCAGCTGTCAGCGCTGCCTGTTGCTTCGGCAGAAACTCCTGCGTTAGCGCGATCTGCGCCTGCAAGTCCTGACGCTGCTTCTCCGTCGTGGCGTTGGCCAGTTCGGTACGCAGTTGCAGGATTCGGTCATTGGTCTGCTGCTCAAGCTGCACGCGCTGCTGAAGGCGCTGTGACTGCTGGTCGCCCATCCCGACGCCGGCAGCTTCCAGGCTGTACTGCGTGCGCTGGGTGCTGAGCTGCTTCTCAAGCTGCGCCCGGTATTGCTCGGCCTGGGTAAGGCCTTGGGCGCCCTTGATGGCGGCGGCGTAGTTCGTCGAGGCCTGGGCCAGCGCCTTGCCGTACTCCTCCTGGCTGATCTTGCCCTTGTCCATAGCCAACTGAAGCTGGACCTGCTCCTTCTGTAGGGCCCGCGCCGCTTCCGCAGCTGGGTCGTACTGGGCGTAAAGCTTGGCGAATGTACTTAATGCTTCGGGAACACCCTTTCCTGCAGCTGCCTGAGCCTTAGCCGTAGCCGCCGCAGCGCTTTTGGTTGCCTTCTCAGCCGCTACCTTTGCATCTTTCTCTTCGGCGTACTTGAGAAGTAGCTTTTCCTGCTCAGGAAGAAGCTTTCCGATCTCACCGGTCTCAATCGCATATCGAACTTTTGCCGCTTCCGAATTCTGCCCTTGTAGTGCAGCTTGCTTTTTGAGGCTCGCAAGAAGCTTGTCAAACTCCGCGTTCACAGGCGCTGCGGGACCTTCACCTGCAGGCTTCTGGTCGCCAATGCTGGATGCAGACTTCTCCATTCTCGTAACAATCGTACGAATGGTGCCGGCCTTCCCCTCCAGTTCTGAAATTTGAGCATCTAGCTCTTTTCGGTCATAGAACCGAAACTTAAACAGAACAGTGTCGCTAGAATCATCTTTGGATAGCCGAGCACGGGCCCCCTGCAGGTCACGAATACCGGCCAGAGTCACCCCAAGCTCATTGTTCAGCCCGGCAACGGTCTGCTTGTCGGCTCGGAAGAAATCCAGAAACTCACCGGAGTTGAACCCGTCCATGGCCCTTGCCAAAGAAGCAATACCGTTTGCAAGCCTACTGCTAGCGCCTGCCGCCTCGTCCAGTCTTCCTACCGTAGCAACTAGAGCATTGTTGAAAGCTGTTATGGCTTGGCCGACGGTTAGATTTAGGCTTGAGCTGAGTTGGTCTACCTGATCCTTCTGCTTTTGCAGGGCCTCTACGATAGCGGCTGACGTCAGCTTTCCCTCGGCCCCTAACGAACGAAGTTGGCCGATGGTGACGCCAAGGCCGCGCGCAATTGCCTGCGCCAGTGCTGGTGTTTGCTCAAGGATTGAATTCAGTTCATCGCCGCGCAAGGTGCCAGACGCGAGCGCCTGACCAAACTGGACCATGGCTGCATCTGCCGCCTGAGCACTTGAGCCACTGAGTGCGACAGTCTTTGCTACCGTCTCGGTTACCTTTGCGACATCTTCAAAGCTAAGGCCAAGCTGCCGGCCGTTTTGGGCTATTCGCTGGTAAACCTGTGCGGTTGTCTCAAGTGACTGCCTTGAATTCTGCGCGATGTCATAGACAGACTGCTGCGCGTATGCAAGCTGCTCAGTCCCCTCTGTAACAAGGCGCAACCTATTTGTCAGGTTTGTGTATTGCTCTGCGGCCGCCACAATTTTAGCCGCGCTAAATGCTGCAGCCAGTGGGGCTGCCAGGCCGGACACAGTAGATATGAGGCGTCCTGTGCTGCCCTCAAGACCCCTGACTTTCGATCCGCTGCTTGATGCCTTTTGGCCCATATCATCCATTGATGCGCCAGCTTTTCGCATGGCCGGATCAACTTTGTTTCCTGCCGCCTCCATGGCGTTTAGGTCCTTGGTCATCGACTTTGCATCACGCTGTGCGTCACGCGAGTCAATGGTCACCGCAAGGCGGGATTCCTGCTCGGCCATATCAATCTCCAGGCGTAAAAAAACCCGCTTGGCGGGCCGTTACTTCTTCGGTTTCACCATGGCCTGTTCCTTCTCCTGCTCATCCTCCCAGCGTCGACGGAACTCGTCGTCTAGGGCAAATATCGCCCCGTCGAACTCGTCGCGATCAATTCCGGATGGGTATCGAGATAGGTATTCGGTTATGGCGGCTGGAGAGACAGGTGCGGGAGCTCCGACCATGCCGACGTACTGCCGGGATCGGCTTATGTAGGAATAGGCCTCAAGAATTTCAGCAGTCAGCCCATCGATTTCTGGCTGAGGCGGAACTGGCGCAACATCTTTCAGCCTTTCACGCTTCCAGCGGGCTTTCTCGTTGGCTTCGCCCGCCCACTCTCTACCCCAGATGTACGCGGCGACGGCTTTCCCGAAGTGATCTTGGCCTTCTCCTTGGCGCGGGTCATGATGTCTAGTGATGTGCGAATAGCTAGCCAGTAGACTTCCGGCATCATCCCCATGAGCTGAATACAAAGTTCTGGCGTGTACTTAGCTGGAACCCCCGGGTTCTCTGCAACGTCAACACCTTCCCAATCCTTTATCAGGTATCGCGCTGCCAGCTCGAAAAACAAATCATCTCCGGACTCAAACTCAACATCTGGAACTTCCGAGAGACGGAAATCCTTGGTGCCAGATTTGGTCTGAGTGTCGATTGCATCGAGATGGCGCTGAACCAGGGCCTTGTGCGACTTGAACAGTGGGTTACCGAATGACGCCACAAGGATCTTCGCCCCCTTGGAAAACTCGACCCACCGTGTTCCATCGGAGTCAAGTTCGGGCTTCTTGATTGTAAAGGCCATGGGTATTCCTCTGCGGTAAAAGGCCCAGCACGCACCGCAGGGCGTGCCAGGCAAAGGGTTTAAGCGGTGATGGTGATTTCAGCGGTGTCCGTTTTGGTGACATCCGCTTTGCTGGTAGCCGTGATGGTCGCGGTACCAACTGCCACGCCTTTGACAAGGCCGGTAGCGCTGACGCTGGCCTTGGTGGCATCGGAAGTGGTCCAGGTCACAAGCTGGCTTGCGCCTACCGGAGTTACTGCAGCTTCCAGGTCGACAGTTGCGCCCACGGCAACGCTGGCGGTGGCCGGGGTTACGGCTACAGCGGCAATAACGATTGGCGCCGGAAGACGGGTGATGGTCGGCGGCACACGGCGAGCGGTATAGCTCAGCTCCACCTGGATGATGTCGGTGGCGCCGCCGTCGGGCCAGTCGGCGCTGACTTCCATCTCGGGGATGAAGAAGGTGTAACCACCGTCGGCGTTGTTCAGAGTGAACTCAAAACTGAGCGCGCCGCCGGTCTGCTGAGACTTCCAGTACTGGTAGGCAGTCTTCGACCAGCTCACGGTTACCGATCCGCCCGGCACGAAGGTCGTCTGAATAATGTTGCCTGCGAATGGATTACCGTTGCCTATGCAGCGCTGGGTCTGCGAATTGTTGGCGAACTGCAGGTTAAAAGTATCAACGCATGCGTTGTCTTCGCCCAACTGCACGCCATTGATCTTCAGGCCTGTCACGTCCTTGAAGCCGTAACGTCGCTGGCTTACTTCTGCAGCGGGATTGACGATGAACGACGTGTTGTCGGCCTTGTCATCCCACGAAGTGGCCATGAAGGTAGTAGTGACGCTGATTTCGTTGTCGTTCGGGACCTCGATGTTGATCGTGTCAACCTGGGCTCCGCGAGCGATGCCGGCGATACCAACGTCGGCGTCATAGGCAGCAATGGAGAACGAAATACGCTCGTTACCCATGGTCAGGGTGTTACCGACCCAATTCGCGCCGAAGCAGGATGCCAGGAACTCGTCCAAGGCCCCGTAGCGGAACTTGGTTCCGATGTCGCCGCCGACATCCACGGTGGTCTGGGCGGTGCCTTGTGACATCCGCGTTTCACCGATTTCGTTGTTCTCTTCGGTGTTGTACGTGGGCACCAGTCCGAAGCTGACGCGAGTCAGGACGTTCCAGTTGCCTGGCGGGGTAATCCCCGGAGTTACTTCTCGAATCCACGCTGTCGAGCGCTTAGCACCACTGGACATGGGGTGTTTCTCCTATCAATAGGCGTAAAAAAACCGCCATGTGGCGGTGCAGGAAGAGTGTTTGCGTTTATGCAGGCTGCGTGCGGGCTACGATGATCGGGACATTTTTCCCGACCGCCCTGAACACAACCTCGTTGTGGTGCAGTAGTGGCTCTGGATACTCGACCAGCGAACCGTCAGGCTGTATCGCGCTGGTGGTGTGCGCAACCTCTCGATCAACGACCACGCCGTTGATCTGGACCTTCATCATGTCGGCCATCAATAAGCCCTGTATGGAATACGAACGTTGACCTGGTACCAGCCCAGCCCGTCGTCGCCTACAACTTGCGCTGAGGCGGCGAAGCAATCAAAAGGACCAGATGGGTCGCTGTAGTACTCGAAGTGCTCGACAAGCGTGTCAGCGGCCTTGGTTATCGCCAGCGTGCCCTTGTACGTCGGAACGAATAGCTGAATGACGATTATCCCGGTTCGTCGCACGCAAGGGCCTATGCCGACCTCTGGGGTACTGGATAGGCCCGGAACATCTGCGAGCCTGGCCCAGATCGTTTTCCCGATCGGGTCAAATGGCGCTGGGGCGTTCGGGTAATCTACGGAGCTTGCAGAAATCCCTGCCCACTCAGTCATGCGGCCTATGACGATGCCGCGAATCTGTTCAAAGGTCATGAGCTGTACGCCTGGGATACGCCATTAAAGGAAACTGCGTATATGCCGGCCGGAGCCTGCTTCGAGTGCCCATCCTCAAGCGGCACCGCATAGGGCAGATTGTTCTGGATGAACACTTGAGTGAACGGCTCGAGGCCGGTCATTGCTGAAAGCCCCTGATTGATCGTCTCTGCGCCAGTCGGGTCGACGTTCACGGTGCTGGTGTAAACCGGTGCGCCTACGCTGACGATGTTGTTGCCACGGAACCGGCCTGTGTCCACCGGTGAGCGCAGCACTATCTCGTTTAGCATGGCCATTGCGATTACGCGGACGCGCTTGCTCAGTTCGTCCTTGACCACGCCGGAGAAGAAGCTCGGTGGAGTACTCCAGCCTCTCGACTTAGCCATGACTACTTCCTCAGCTGGATTTCGTAGTGCGCCTTGACGGGGTCGATTCCAGGGCTGACAACCTGGTAAGCGACCTGCGCGCCGGTGAGCAAGTCGGGAGCCGTGATCTTGTGGCCAACCGCAGGAACGTCAGTTGTTTCGTTCGCCAGGCAAATCAGCAGCACGTCACCGACCTTGATGTTGATGTTGTCAACCCGCCGGCTGTCGTAGCTTTCCAGAACGCCGCGCCCGGTGTAGGTAACTGGCTGGGCGGTCGTCTCTTCGGTCACTGGGTCGTAAACGCCTGGGCCCAGGTATTCACCGGTGAACGGCTGAACCGCGTCGGCCAGGTCAGTATCAAACGCCTCGGCCAGGTCGGTCTGGATATCGTCGCGCAGGCCCATTTCAGCACCTCACGACTTTGACCTGGCCTGAGCCAAGGTAGCTGGCCAGCAGCGCCAAGGCGAAGGACTCGCCCGCGCTGATGGTTCGGGACGACTCGGAAAACGACTTGCTGCTGGACACGCTACCAGCCTTCACGGACTTCTCCGTCACGCCGGCTTCCTTCGTTCCGTAGATCCGGCCGGCTGCTGCCTCCCTGGCAATCTCGGCTCCGGCCTGGACCACATCATCCGGGATCGGGTCGAACGCTGGCAGACCGAAATTGGTAAGCCATGTGTTCGCCATCAGCACCGCGCGCGGCTTCTTGTCTTCCGTGGCCCAACTGGAACCCAGCAGGTCGTCCACCTGCGCAACGCTGATGTAAGTCGTCACGGATTTACTCCTGGCCGGCTTTATCGAGCAGTTCGGCGAGTGCTGGGCGCTCGGCTTCAGCGTCGAACTGGATGCCTTTTTCGGTCAGCTTGGCCTTGATCTCTTCTACCCGCAGCCCCTTGGACGGCTTGTCGCCAACCGAAGCCCCCTTCTTGATCGGTTCCGGGTGCTTGTAGTCATCCGGCGCGAACTTGGCGTCGATGATCTTGTAGCCCTTTTGCCGTAGTTCAGCCTTGCGCTCGGCGGTGACCGGGTGTTTCTCGTAAACGATTTTTTCGTCCATGGTGGACTCCTGGAAGGTGGGTCAGGCGACCCGAAGGCCGCCTTCTCGATTACTGAGCAGCGTCGCCGATGGTGATAACGCCAGCCGAGGCCTTGATGCTGTTCGCAACCAGATCCCAGTTGGTGCCGGTGGCCAGCTCGGCGCTGGTTGGCGACTTGCCGCCGTTGGCGGTGTCCCAGGTATAGCCCTTCATGCCCAGGCCGAAGGTGTAGTCGGCTTGCATGGTGGTTTCGATGCGCTCCTTGCCGTTGGAGGTCTGGATGTTGGTAATCAGGTCGGAACCGTCCATCACCACCGCGGCACCGTCGGCCAGGCTCAGCACCTTCTGCTTGTTCGGCGTGCCGGCTTCGTACAGGGCCGCGGCATCAGTGATGATTACGGCCTTGCCCAGGATGTCGACCACCTGCACACCGCTGAACTGGAACAGTCGCTCGGCGTTCGCCAGGTTCTGACCCAGGAGCTTGTGGTACATGGCGCCGGTCATGACCTGGGCAACCAGGCGCTGAGAGGCATCACCGAACAACGCGTGGGCATTGTTGATGGCGATGTAACTCACGCCGGCAGTGGCCGAAACATCGTTGGTGGCAGACGGCTGGTTACCAATCGCAGCTACCAGGGCGGCAATCGCAGTGTTCAGCTGGTCCGACATGATGGCTTCTGACAGGTTGCGGCTGATTACTTCCAGCGCCTCTTCCGGGTTCTTCTGCACCCACGACAACTGCGCCGGCTCCCACAGGATGGGACCGAAGCCGCCCGCGATCTTCACAGAGTCGTACTGCTTCTGTGCCAGAGGCGTTGCAGCCTGGGCACCGTTTGCGGCGTAACGGTCTACGCGACGCTGGGCGCCATGCAGGCCGGCCCAGAACGACTCTTGAAGGAAGTCGCCGTCAATGCCTTGAGTGGTCAGGCGGATGGAACCTGCCGAAGCAGCGTTGAATTTCTCAACGTCTTGCGCCAGGGTCTCGATGGTAACGCGTTTGAGGTATTCGTTGAATACCTTCATATTCGAAAGGGCCATTGGGCCTCCTTATTCGCTAGCGGTCAGGCCTTTGATAGCAGCGACTCGATCTTCCTTGCTGCCACCAAAATTGCCCTTGGATTGGTTGTTCGATCCACCGCCGTTGGGAGCACCGCCGCCATTGGCGCCGGAGCCCTTCAGGATGTGATCGCGATGGGGGTACTGTGAGACGAGGGTTTCAAGCGCTTCGTTGAAGTCAGCCAGTTCGCCTGGGCGAGCGCGGCTGAAGATCTTCTGGCCCTGGGTGTCATAGGCGACCACCTTGCCTTCCTCAATCTTGAAGTTGCTGCCAAACGCGGCCTGGACCATATCGGCCGGAACAGCCATTTTCTCGGCGATGAACTGGGAGCGTGCGAAGCTGCCACCGATCTTTTCGGCATACAGCTGCTGCTCGAAGGTCTGCGCCTTGCCGTTGGCTTCGTCCAGCTGACTTTGGAAGGCCTTGCTGATCTCGCCCTTCACCTTCTCGATCTCGCCGGCATCCACCAGCGTTTTAGCGTCGAGATTTGCAACAATGCCCAGGGCCTTTTTGGCCGCCGCAGGGTCGTCGATGCCTTCGAAGCTCTTTACGATCTTCTCGGCGGATTCGGCGCGTACGCGGTGGTCTTTGGCTTCGGCGTTCAGGCGGGTGATGGTGCTGCGAGTGCCCGCAGCATCAAAGGCGACTTCTTTGCCATCGTCTTCGACATATACGGGCTTGCCATCCAGGATCTCAGCGTATTGCTTGCCGTCCACTTCAACAGTCTTGAGTTTCATCATGTCTCTCTAGGCCATCCGGCCATTAGTTGGTGAGCCATCCGGCCCTGTCGCGCCCCGTCCGTCCGAACCGCAGGCAAAAAAAACCCCAGCGGTTGCTGGGGTATCGTTTTCTGTACTATCAGAATGGGAGTTCGTCATCTGGTATGAGGCGCAGATCAAATGCCTCTGCTGCTTGTTTCAGTAGATCTATAGTCCACTCGTCGAAATCGAATTTGTGTACCGATATACCGGTAACAACCTCAAAACAAAGCCCATCCAGTTTTTTCAACCCGAGATTGTTAACAGCTGTAATAATCGGCTTAAGATCATGTCCGCTCCAGTCAAGTTCAAATGACTCACCAGGCTCTAGTTTGCAAGGGATCTTTCCTTTGCTCTTGTCCGGCAGGTCATACCGCAAAGACCTGTGCTTGTTTCCGTGACAGATCCTAATATCTTTGACAGCGCATGCTCTCAGCCCACTACAGCCGACTCTCAGAGTAAGCCAGGCGAGGTCTTGCTCCTGAACCAACATTAGCTGCTCGCTATCACGCGCCAGCTGAAAGCGCTCACTTCGCCTTACCATGCAAAGGCTAGCGATAACTGCAAGCAGAGCGCCAATACCTGACACCCAATCACCTACGCTGCCCCAGTCGGGCACGTACTTAACCGTTGATTGAGGATTCAGGTTAATGCCTGCAGTCAGGCCTCCTAGCGCAGACAGGCCAACTACAAACAGAACCGCAACAACTACTGCGACAATCTTCATCGAAACGTACCAGCGCCTGGAAAAGCTGCGGATTATATGGCACTAGACATGCGCCTGCGAAGCTCGTCTAGGTTCAGGATTCTGCCCTTGTCGTTGTAGAAGTCGCCCAACGTTAGCTTTTCCTGGCGCAGCAGCTTTCCACGCTCTGGTCCGAGGATTTCATCCTGTCGCGCCGCCGACTGTTGCCCCAGCCACTTGGCATAGTTCGTTGACTGCGGAACCTGACCATCCATGCTAGCTCTGGTCGCCTCGTCGCGAATCCCAAGAGATATTGCGCTCTTGAGGATCGGCAGCTTGGTCGATCGGCAGCACCAGTGGATTCTCCCAGGGCCGGCAAGCCATGGGATTTTGTGCCCTATAGGCAGGTAGGTCCCAAGGGTGTAAGGCAACCGGTCCCTGATGCGACAGGTCGTCGACGTGCGCGTGTCGAGGGTGCTTATCCACTCAACGTGACTGATGATGTCGCTGTTCGCCTCGAAAGCCTTATCACTGGCAGCCTCGGCGGTACTCGATACGGCAGACCTGACAACGGTCTCGATCTCCCTGCGCGACTTCTGCAGGATTCCGTCGGCGTACTTCTCTGCCCTGGTACCCATGATGTTGCGGACGATTTCGGCAGTAGTTCTCCCCTCGACCACGCCAGCACGCACAGCATCGCGCACCGAAGCAGCACGAGACGCCTCGATGCCATCCATCCACTCCCTGAGCAGGCGCCCCTGGAATGGACGGGCTTGGGCAATCGCCTTGACCTGGCTGAACTGCGCAACGGCAATCGGGAAGGACTCCTGCACAACGGCGGGGATCACAGCCTGAAGCGCGCCCTGCTGGAATGCGATCTCATAACTGATAACGCCGTCAGTGGCCTGGTCAAGTGCCTGACGGACATCCACGAAAGTTGACTGATTCAGGCGCAGGACTGTGGATAGAGCCGCATCCACCGATGCCGCCGACAGGTTAGGGCCGAGGCTGTCGATCGCCGCAATCAGCGCAGCTCGAAGCTCAGAATCCCTGCAGTTGACGATCTTTATGATTGCCACGACCTGGGCATTGCTCAGATGTTGCAGGTCAACCTCATGCCCGATCAGCTTATCTAACAGCTTCTCGTTTGCGGTTTTCATCACAGCGTACCGAGTGCAGGGCCTTGGCCTTCAATCTTGGCCAACTCCAGGGACCATTCGTATTCGTCACTGATGACGCCACGGCGCTGCATCTCGGCGAACAGGGTTTCCTTGGACAGCATCTCGGCATTGGCCATAGACACCAGCGTCGGCAGCGACACCTCTGGCATGTAGTCAACATCGAAGTTGCCACGAATCTCGACCGCTCCGCCATCGCCAAGACCACGATAGTCAGCCATGGCCTGGAGCAACTGAGCCAGGCAATCGCCGAAGTGGCTTGCCATCCTTGCTAAAGGGGAAAGATCCTGAGCGGCCTCTTCTTCGGCCTGCGTGGCAGTTTTGGTGGCACTCTTCTCTGGCGTGAGCAGCTTGGCGCCTGCCATGCGCATCTCGTCGAGTAGGTCTTGCAGCGCCTCCCGGCCAGCCTTGACGGCAGCTCCGGTGTGCTCGACGTACTTGAGATCTCCATCTTTTGGAAGGTCTGTCAGCGAACCGGTACCCACCTTGAACTCTGGCGGTACAGGCTTTCCCTGATTGTCGTACATAGCCTGCACACCGATCCGCACCAGAATCGGTACACGGATAACGTGAAGGATATTGTCCTGGTCGCTCTGGCTCTGCCAATGCTTGACGTTGAGGTGAGCAAGCTCCAGCAGTGGCGGCTTCGCGGTCATGAAGCCTGTGCGGCCCGTGTAGAAGGTCACCAGGGGGATGTATTTTAGGCTGTTCGTGCCCTCGTCATGCAGAACCATCGCCCCACCCTTCTCCTGTGCGCGGTAGGTCCGCCACGACCCAGGCTCAAGGACCCGAACCTGATAGACGCACTTGACGCCAAAATAGCCATCCGGCTCTTCGACAGACTCGGAGTACCTGAACATAGTGAGTTGGCCGCCATTGGAGCGCCAGCCAAGAACCTGTTCTGGCTTGATCAGTATTGCGTACGGACGAACACCTGCTGCGATTTCCTGGGCCTGGGTGCGGACACCTTCGGCAACGGGGTGATCCACAAGCGCATGGCAAAGGCCGTGACTCAAGCCCTGGCGGAAAAACTCGACAGACCAGGAATTCAGGTCATTGCCAGCATGGTCAATGTCCTTGGCCATTTCCTTGATCTGATCCGGGACATCGTCACCGATCTGCAAACGCTCGGCGAACACCCTGGAGGTCATGTTGCCGACCGTCTCCGAGTAGGCAGGAAGCAACGTGGACAGCCTCAGGCGCTCCTTGTATGAACAATCGTCCTCTGCCGGATACTGAGGCAGCAGGCTCTTGCCTTCATTCCTCATTGCCATCGTACCGCTCATGAGCGGAGTAATCACGGCCCAGTAGGCGCGCATGGCGTCGACAGCAGGCAGCGTGATTGCCGGGTTATCGCTCATGGTTACATTCTCAGTGGTTGGGTTGATGTCATCTCTGCATTAATCGGGTAACGCTTGGCGATGAAGTAGCCGCCGGCATCGTTCATGTGGTCGTGACCCTTCTTAGGATCCTTGTCAGGCTCGCCATTGTCGTTGTAGGTCTGCCGCTCAAGGCACAAAGTGAACTGAGGGCATTGATCAATGTTCACCTTCATCCGGCGCTCGCCGTAGGTGTTCAGGAACATGGCATTAACTGAATTCACGCGGTCTTTCACGCTTGGGTTGGTCGAATCGACCACAACCGTGAAGCCTGCCTTCCTGAGCAGTGATAGATCGGACTCGCTGGCGTTCTTGCTGCTAGTGTTCTGTCCGCTGGCATCCGGGTAGACCGCGATGCTGTGCCCTACAAACCGCGCCTGGATCTTCTCGATCATGTCAGGCGTGTCCCGCACAGAGTGGAACTCATCTAGCGCCAGGGGCAGGCCGTCACGCACGACATAGACAACCGCCGCCATCTTCATGACGTTGAAGTCCATGCCGATATGCAGGGCCTCTCCCGGCTTGATTCGCTCGCTGGTCCGGCACTCTTCACGGCTGAAGGTGTAGTAGACAACGCCCGAGTAGTTCTCAAACCCAGCCTCGTATTCCTGGCGGAAAGTACGCGGGTCCATCTTGCGTTTGGCCGCATCGAGCTCTTCAGGAGGGACGTTCCCGCCCTGGAGTGACGTGTACTGCCAACTCTTGTGATCCGGCTCGCCGCCTGGCTTGCCGTCCAGATAAGTGTCGTAGCAGTGGTTGAAGCCTTTCGGAGTACCAATGCGTAGCGCATGGCCGCCCTTGCGGACTCCTACGTCGGGAATCGTGTACTGGCAGGTCGAAAGCATCGGGCGCAGCACTTCTTCCCAGGCTGCGTATTTGCAGTCCGCCCATTCATCCACCAGGACAAAGAACAGGCCCGACCCGCGCAGATCGTCGTAGTTCTCAAGACCCACGCACCGGATCAAGTGACCGCTCTTGAGCGTTATCAGCATGTCGGTTTCGTTTGGCTTGCTCTCACGCCACTCTGGCGGGATGGCCTGCTTCAGCCTGCGCCAGAAGACGCGCCGGGCCTGTTTCTGTGTAGGGGCCGCGTACCAAATCTCATCCTCGACGCTCACGCCCCACTCAGCAGCCAGTCGCGCAGCTCGGCGCATCTCAGCCTTGCCGAGGAAAGTCTTACCAAACCGGCGCCCACACACAGCATCGCGAAAGCGCGCATTGGGCTGGAATCCCCAGACGTAAATGTTGGCCTGCTTCTTCGTCAGCTGAACCGGTGCATCATAGGTACGGGGTAGTCGGGACATTCTCGTCTGGCTCCAGCGTGTACTCAGCAATGGCGTGCTGCTGATCCGCCTGAGAGCCAAGGGGCTTTTCAGGTTCAAGGCGACGATTCACGTAGACGTCGCCAACCTCTTTAGCGGCCTGCTCCAGTAGCTGGGCAGTAAGCGCCATGTTCTTTGAGTTTTCGGCCTTTACGGCCATCCGCCCGAGGGCGCGCAAACGATAGGCGCGGTTAGCGATTGGTATCTCAGCCGTCTCTTCACGGAATCGCTTACGGGTGTCATGGAACAAGGTCACCCACTTCACCGCTAAGTTCACCCCGGCGCGCTTGGTGGGGTCGTGCGACTCACATAGCTGGCGAGATATCTCAATGCCGAACTCCTGTTTGACCTGCTCCACCACCTGGGAGGGAGTGTCAAAGCACGCCAACGCCTGAACGATGAAGCCTTTCACCTCATTTTTCAGGGCTGCCATAGATTTGGTTCCGTCTAATGCCTGTCAAAAATCAGGCCGACTTGAGCAGACAGGTTCCGCAGGCCCTCGCAATGTTCAATTTCCCCACCTCGGCAGGACTGTTTGCAGCGTCCACCAACGCTTGAACGTCAGGGCTTGCACCGTAGCGGCGGACAACACCGACGAACTCCTCGACATCGTGACCACGCATCTCCAGCTTCGGCGCCCCTTCCTTGTTGAAGGCAGGCTGACCGTACTTATCGTTGGCGTGGGCGATGTGATAAAGCTCATGCTCTACCAGGGCACAGAAGTCGGTGTCGCTGCACTGGGCGCAGTAGTCAGCAGCCAAGGTGACAATGAAGGCCGGCACATCGCCGAACCAATCACGCATCTGTTGCTCCATCCTGGCTTTCTGCCAGCCACCGGCGCGGAACGCTACCTGCTCGGCCTGGCCCAGGACTGTTCTACCCTGCTTCTCGAAGCTCGACGACGCCCACATAACCCGGATGCCTGCATCCAGTAGGTGGGCATGGTCTTCGTTGTGAATGGTGCCGGTGTCGGCGAGGATCTCAGCCTGGAGCCATTCCCACACCTCAGGCGCTGGAGTCAGGCGAATACCGAAGTCGGAGAGGTCAGACAGCTCAAGCAGTGACGCCGGGGGCATTGGTCTTTGCATCGGCCACCCCCTCGTTGATGATCACAGTGCGAACAGCGCCGCCGGTGTAGATGTCTCGCTTGATGGCCGCGCGAACTGCGTCTTCTGCGCTTGCGCCCATATCCATTGCGGCGATGGCATATGCATAGCCACTGCCAATCGCATCAGGGTTTGCCAAATCGAGATCCTGCTTCCAGATGCCCGTCTTGTCGTCATAGCCGACCATCAGCAGCCTTCCACCGTCGACGGCATAGCCTGAGCACTCCACGGGAACTGCTGAGGGCGTACCGAAGTAGGCGGCGATCAAAGCCCTCTCATCGCATACCGCGCCTGATAGGAAGAAGCTGACACCATCGACAACCTGGCACTTTTGCGCGGTGTCAGAAACGATGCGATCGTTTCGAGTCTGGCGGCCGTCATAGGCGATCACGCCGTCTTTGTACGCAATGGTGGTCATGGCTTTGCTCTCATGGCGTCGTAGCTGGCTTCACAGGCGAATCCGGCCCGACGACTTGAGTCAAGCGCTGCTGCCAGTTGGCCCGCATGGTTATCAGCTTCTGTGCGCAACTGGGCGAGCAGATAGGTAAGGTCTTCGATTGTCTTGCCTCTTGCGGCAAGGCGGGCACGGAGATTGGCGCGATCGGCAAGCAGCTTGGTCTGTTGTTCGCGCAGGCTGACACCCATAGCAACAAGCTCAGCAGCATGAGAGTCATCGCTGATCTTTTGATTGGCTGCATCGGTGCGTACCTGCTCAATGGTGTCTTGGAGTTCTTGTTCCGCCTTCCTAGCCTTCTCGCTGTCGTCCTTGGCTTTGGTCGCAATGCCTGCCACGTACTCGGCATGATCCGTCTGGGCGTTGTCCAGGCGGTGCGTCTGGATGGCTACGCCGATCACCAGCGCAACAATGGCGGCAATCAGGTAGCGGACCATTGAGGGACTCCTTACTCAGCCAGAGGCTCGTCGAACGCCTCGATCTGTTTGTCGATCACCTTCAGCGTTTCATTCCGGGCGCCGAGCTTGAAGACGATACGGTTGTGTTCCGCAGAGCCAAGCGCGAGCCACTCGTCTGTGCCCATGAACGCTTCAAGCTTCTTGATTTTTTCAATCTCGTCGGCCTTTTCGGCCAATACGCCTTGCTGGTATTCGGTCAATGCTTTGGTGTCAGCCATGGGGCCATCCTTAGTGGTTGGTGAGTTCATGCCAGCACCTTCAAGGCCACTTGGTAGAGCGCTTCGCGTTCAGCCGCCCCGTTTGGGGTGCGTCCGCGCTTACCGGTGTTGATGATGCTGCCGATGTTCTGGATATCGCCGGCGTCGGCCAGCGCGTTAAGCCCGCTCTCGCTCCAGAAGCTGGCAGCGGAGATGGCCGCGTTCTTGGGGGATTCGAGCAGTGACGGCGTATTAACCAGGTCAATACCCATCAGGCGGCCGTACAAGGCGTAGTTCGACTTACCGGTAATCTGGATCAATCCACGACCGCGGTACTTCCAGCCATCGCCTGGTGCTGTGTTACCCATGCGACTGTTGTAGGCGACGTTTGCAATGCGCTCTGGCTGGTGGGCGTAATCGGCGGCCAACTTGGCATCGAACAGGCGCGGCCAAGTACGCTGCAGCGCAAAGGCGCTATAGCTCAGGTTCTCGACCACACGGGAAAGCCTGCCGCTTTCGTGCCCTATCTGGGCCAGGAAGGCAGCAATACGCAGCTTGGTGTTGATCTGATACAACGCACAGGCATCGTTCAGCGGGTCAGCCCACAGGCGTGCTGTTGCATCCTGGCAGCGCATGATCGCCACCAGATGGGAAGGTGTGATTTTCAATGCTCAGCCCTCGCGCTTGCTTATGCCAGGCGCTTTTTCACAGCGAAGACAGTGCTCGCAGTTAAGCGTCCGGCACAGCCAGACCTTCACCCGCTGCCAGTAGGTGACCATGAAGATGTGGCGGGCACCGGCCAGGGCCAGGGACACATGAAGCGTCAGACCTGCGGTGGTCGGGCCGAAGAAGATGTTCTGGCTGCGCACCATCACGACGAAACCGGTAATGGCGATGGTCGAGTAGATCAGCTTCCCGAGGATGCCGTCCCTCACCTTCCCGCTCAGTACGCACCAGGTCGCCCACAGTGCGATCAGGCCGCAAGCTATGGAGTTGATCAATTCAAGGTTCATGGTGGATTGCCTCCCCCGAACCGCTGGCGGATAAGCGCCCAGAGGTCAGCGGCTTTGATGGCTCGGTTGATTGCTGCAAGGAGCGAACCGCCGAACGTGCCCAGGAGAAAGCCAATGCCGGCGACGATCTTCGGCTCAGTGACATTCAGGTAAGTGCTCACCATGCTCGTCAAATACAGCGAGCAGGCCACACCAGTGATCAAGAACACCATCCAAGCACGCCAGTCGGACAAGTCATCCTTGTGCCACCAGCTTGCAACAACGGCCCCAATCAGGCCCGCAATCAACAATTCGAACCTGTCGATCTTGTCGAGCAGGCGCTGTAGATACTCCATGCGCTCGACTCCGTGGGGCATGTTTTGAATAGGTCGGCTCCAACAGCACTCCCAGCCATAGCGATGGGTGTGGTGGAGCCGTAAATAGCGATCATTTCATAGAAAAATGAATATAAATAAACATATGTGTTTACATGACACATAAATGTTTATATACTGAGCCCATCAACACACATAGGAGGGTTGATGAAGTACAGCGAGTTCAGGAGGTGGTTAGAGGCCCAAGGGGTCGAGTTTTCGAAGTCAGCAAATGGAAGCCACTTCAAAATTCGCTACAAAGGCCGCCAAACGATCTTCCCAAGCCACGGATCAAAGGAAATAGGTGAAGGGCTTAGGAAGGAAATAATCAAACAACTGGGCCTCAAGTGAGGCCCCAACCACCTGAACGCGCTACAAGTCAGCCCTAAGAGAGGAATCATGTTCGACTACAAAATCGTGGCTCACGAGGAAAACGGCCATTACTGGTCATCCTGCCCGGACATCCCAGAAGCTCACAGCGTCGGGGATACCCTGGAAGAGCTGGTCGCGAACGCAGAAGAAGGCATAGCTCTGGCTATGTCGATTTACGTGGAGCGCCGCCAGTCCATCCCAGAATCTACCGACCGTGGAGATTTGCCGGTTCGACTGCCTGGCGTAATCATCGCCAAGGCCCTGTTGTGGAATCTGCTTGTACGCGACGGAAAGACTCGTGGCGATCTGGCGGAAATGCTCAAGATCTCACCAACTGCAGCGGGCCGTTTGATTGACTTTGAGCATGCGTCGAAGCTGGGAAGCATCGAAAACGCATTGGCACTGTTTGGGCTTCGGCTACAGATCACCAGCGTTAATGCCTATGCGGTCGGAACCCATAGCCATCCCAAGATGGGCGTGGAGATATAACGCAAAAACCCGGCTCAATGGCCGGGTTTCTTTACAGTCAACCTCGTTACGCGCAGGAATGACAGGATGAGCTAATAATGCGACATGGCGACATGATATTGCAAGCCCTTTTGAGGGACTATTTTCAAGCCGCCTCCACGGACAGCACCCCAACCGCTTCAAGCATGTGCTGTGCATCGACCAAAGCCTCGTCCACCATCGACTCCAGCACTCCTTTGATGGCCTTGTTCCAACGCTGATAGGTGCGCTCTGTCAGGCCCTGTGAATCCCAGTTCGTCATATCGTAGTTTGACTCGGATAGGACGATCATCTCCCCAGGCTTCGACTCGGCCACTGACCTGGCGTGCTTGTTGGCGCGCGCAACATCTGCGTCGGCTGCTTTGTTGCGCCAGTCCCACTGGCCCTCATCCTTGTTTTCCCGATGCTTTGGAGCTTTGACCTCGATCACGGCGCGCTTTATGCCTTTCGACTGCTGCGGCACAGCCCACACTAGTACCGCCTGCTGAGTGAAGCGCAGCGGCGCCGGCGAAGGCACAACCGCGACAAGCCGCCCGATGGAGTCGATCTTGCGCCCGCGGTGCGTGCTGTACTTCGCCACCAATGCATTCCAGTGGCGCGGGCTGAGCTGGGCATGCAGAAGCTTGTGCACGATGCAGTCAGCAAGCAGGGCCGCATCCTTACCGGTGATCTCCCCCTTCAGTTTGCTGGTCTGCACTCGAGGCTCGACGTTGCACCCGCCGGCACTGTTGATAGTTTCCGCTGCCAGGGCGCGGACGACTGCAGAAATAACGTTTTGGTAGTTCATGCGGCAGCCCTCTTGAGTTCTCTGGTCTTTGCCCGGTAATCGGCGGCCATCGCCTTCAGCTCTTCCACGGTGTACTTCTTTGGCTCATGAGGGCCTTCAAGCCACTCGACAGCCTCGATGCCAATCTTCTCGATCAGGCCAGGCCGATACCCCAGAAGGTTCCCGGACTTGCCCATGTTGCAGTTGCGATTGCACTGAAGGTTTACGTTGAGTGGCTCGAAACGGAGCTCTGGGGCGGCTGCAGTCGTCCTGTAGTGGCCGGCGCAGTACTGAACATCAGCCGTGGTCCCGCAGCTAATGCATGGCTGTCCCGCGTCACGCTGGCGGATCCATGCATTGAAAGCGTGTTGCGTGTCCTTGAGGTGATCCGCTCGAGTCTTGAGCGCCTCCTTGCGCACCTTGATATCCCGGCGGCCGGCCTGGGCCAGCGACTTCTTCTCCTTGGCCTTCTGCACTTCTACGGTGGCCAGCGCACACTTAGGGCTGCACACCGCCTGCCCCAGCCGCTGCGGGACGAATGAGTCCCTGCATGCTGGGTTGCGGCATGTCTTGGGCTTGGGTTGTTTGGCAGAGAGGCTCATGCGCGTCCCTCCCAATCCCAGTGGATTTTTGGATTCACCGGTGGGATGAATTCGAGCGTCTGGAGATTCATCAGCGTGAAGTGCCCGCCACGATGTCCGCCAGTGTCGATATAGGCAACGTTCCCCAGCCAAGTCGCCTCGCTTACGACCTCATGCCCGACGATCATTGCTAGCAAATCTGGAATACCTGATTCGTCCATAGCATCGATACGCTTGCGGCTCCACATAGCTGTGTTGCGCATGTTCTTCTGTTCCTGGCGGCTGTGGATTGGCTCAAGCAACTCGGCCCGGAACTGAGCCCAGGTGGCGCGACCGCATTCAGCGTGAACAATGCCGACCAATCCGCCAGCAGTCTCGACCTCGATGGCGAATGGCAGCTCGGCGAACTGGACACGGAACTCTTCCTGCTCGTCGCGATTCATCCCGGCGAACCAGGAGCCGCCGTTATAGATCCAGTTTTCCGCATCGCAGGTGTCGAAGCGCACGACATAATCGTCATGGTTTCCGCGCACCGCGTTGAACCATGGCTTGTCAAGCCAGGCCAGCACGTCACGGCACTCAGGCCCCCGGTCGACTAGATCACCAACGCTGAAGAGTCGGTCAACTGCAGGATCGAATTCGGTGGCATCCAGCGCGCTCTGCAGCCGGGTGAAGTGCCCGTGAATGTCGCCAACCGCGAAATCTCGGCCGGCAGTGTTCATCTCAAATCGCTTTATCTGGCTCATGCCGCAGCCTCCCATTGCTCTGGCATCTGCCCTTTCGGCTCGCTCCAGGTGACGCCCTTGTCGGCGCCGAAGGCGTACATGCACTCGATCACGTCGCCCAGCTCGGCCACGGTCATGCGCTTGGTGCTGACCCCCAGCATGACCACGCCACCGTTGATGCCCTGGGCCATGCGGATCTCCTGGCGCGCCGCAGCCGTCATCAGCGCCTTCCAGTCCTCGCTGTCGAGCTTCTGCATGACGCCATTGACCGGCCATTCAACCTGGCGGGAGATGTCGCCAAGCATTGCCCACAGCTTGGCGTTCTGCTCCAGGGTGCGGCGGGACTTGACCGGGCGGACGATAATCTCGACGGCGCTATCCGCCGAAAGCTCGAAAGCAAACAGGTAGGCCAGCTTGAACACGTCACGGACGCGGTTACGGCCAGAGATCCAGAAGTGGCGCGGCTTGTGGATTACGTTGGTCATGGCTTCACCGCCTGCCAGTAGGTCGATTGGCCTTCCGAGGTTTTAACGAGCCCCTTGCGCTTCAAGCGCTGGCACGCCTTGCTGACTTCCTCGCGGGTTGAGCCGAGGCCGCTGTGCATGGCCCAGGCGGTAGAGCCGTTGATTCCACGAAGGTGAGCGAGTACTTTCTCGTCAAGCGGCTTCATGACTGCGCTCCCTGGCCCAGGGCGGCGTCGATGGCTGAATCAATGGATGGCTTGCCGTCGGCTATGTACAGGCCGCCGGCAAGGATTCGCTCAAGGGCGCACGGGAGCTTTGTCTCGCCGAATTTTTCGCAGAGGAAGCGATACCGCTCAGCATCCTTGCGCTGGGTGTCGAGGTCAGGCTCGACACCCTGATTGGCGCCGTTGATGCGCTCAACCGTGACGCGCCAGTCACCAATCTCCACGCCGCCGCTGGTTACACCTTCTTCGGTGACAACGCTGCGACCTGAATTCAGCTCACTAGCAACGCTGATCAGGATTCGCGAGCATGCCGACCAGATAGCGGCGCGACCTTCATCGGCTAGGAGTTGGTCCCCGGCACGCTGCACGATCTTCCACTTGTCCGAATCCTTGCGCAGTACCTCCACCTCAGCCTTCAGCTCAGCATTCACCTGCTCGTAGGCTTCGTAGCCGGTGCGTATGCCGGCGACTTCGGCGCGGAGCTGGTCGCGCTCGGCGCAAATGGATTCAAGATCCATGCTGCCCGCGTACTCTGCGTTGACTGAATCAAGCGCAAGTCGCTCAAGCCTCTCGTTCTCGGCGATAAGGGCCAGGACTACCTCTGGGCTCGTAGCTGCGTCGAAATCATCGAAAAGCTTGCTGATCGGCACATCCTGGGATGTCTGGACTTCGACGATGCGCGTAGCCAGCCGCTTCAGTTCGGAATGATCACCCACGGCGCACCCCCAGCTTCCGCACGTCTTCCAGCGCCTTGCACGGAGCGCAAAGCTGAACCCCCGGAATAGCCACACGACGACCCTCCGGTATCCCCTCTCCGCACTCCACGCACTCTGTGGCGCTTATTCCGGTGTAGCTTGGGATCTGGGCAAGGGACCGATTCAGGGCCTCTTGGATTACGATGTCGGCGTCATCACAGATGTCGGCCATGTCAAAAACCCTCCTTGCCACGTTGCGATTCCCACTCAAACGGAATGACGATCACCCCGCCTTCCCGAAGCCTGTCTGCGCAACGCTCACCGATAGCGCTGGCCAAGGCCTTCGCGTCGAGGTTGGAGACGATGACGGTAGGCCGCAGCTCTTCGTAGCGGCCGTTGATGATGGCGAACAGGGTCGTCAGCTCGAAGTCGCTGGGCTTTTCCTTGCTCACGCCGATTTCGTCGAGGATCAGCAGTGATGGGCTGATCAGGCTCGACAGGATCTTGCTTTCGCTTTGATCAGTGGAGGAATCGTTGAACGTCGCCTTGATGGCCTGGAGCACTGAGCCGATGGTGCGATACACGGCGGTAGCGCTCGACGTGGCCATGATCTGGTTGGCGATAGCGACCGACAGATGAGTCTTGCCGGTACCGGGCTTGCCCAGCAACAGTAGGCAGCGGCCGGCGGCGGCGATCTGCTTGAACTCAGCGGCGTACCGGGCACAGGTCTTCAGCGCCTTCTTCTGCTCGGCAGTGTCCGCGATGTAACCGTCGAAGGTTTTGCCAGAGAAGCGCTTAGGGATCAGTGCAGAGCCCAGCTTCTCAGCCATTCGAATACGCAGCGCCTGGGCTTCCTGAGCCTCCTTGCGGGCGGTTTCTTCCTCGTTGCGGATACGGCTGCATTCAGGGCAACCGGTCTTGAACTCCTTGCCGAAAATTACGTTGACCTGTTGCGGGAACTGGCCGTGGTCTTCACAGGCACCGGTGGTTTGCTGCGGAGCCGGGGTAGTGCCGGGCATCGAAACGACTTTTTCAGAACGCATAGGTACCATCCTCCCGCTGGATCAGGCCGGCGGTGTAGTCGCGCTCAGAAAAGCCGGTGTGGCGAGATGAAACCTCACGCTTCACGAATGGCCTGACGTTGCTGGCCCGGTTCTTGTCGTCTTTCACCCACTTCACGAGCAGGGATACCCATTTGGTTTGGGTTTGCAGAAGACCGGTTGTTTCGTGGTGGGCTGTGAAAGGGGCCACGGCCTCCTTGGTGAACAGGTCAGTCGAGACGCCGAAGTGGATGCAGTAGGTCTTCAGCAGATTGGCGTCAGGCATCCAATCAAGGGTCATCTCGACTGGAGCCTTTGGGTCAACAGGCGGTTCGTCATCTTCCAGGGGAAGGTCTTCAAGATCATCGAAGCCTTCGAAGCCCGATCCCTGAATTTCTTCACCCGCGTTGAGAGAGTGGTGTTGATCCCTTCCATTCCCTTCCCCTTCCCTTCCGGGGGGGAGGACTCGACTACCATTCGACGACTCCTCGTCGAGCACTCGACTACCACTCGGCGAGCTTTGGTCAGGGCCTCCGATAAATGCAGGGTATTTGAAGGTGCGCTTGTCGATTTTCTGGTGCCGCCAACCGCGCACATGCAGGTAGGTTTTGCTCTCGACTGAGTAGAGAGCAATCAGGTTGGATGACTTCAGTTCGCCCAGCAGGCCATCAACCGATTCAACGGTTATGTCGTCGCCAGGGAACACGAGGGCCTTAATGGTCCGCGGCGACAACGGGTGATTGCCGCCGTCGTCGCAGAAGTTCCAGATGCCGATGAATAGGAGGCGAGCCAGCGGCGTGCAGGACATCACCTGCTCACTCGACCAGAACTCGGGTTTGACTGTTCGGATGCGCGCCATCATTGGGCCTCCAGTTTGTACTGAGCCCACAGGCCGGCAACCCAGTTGACTCCCTTGGGGGTGAATTTGGATTGGTTGTAGGCATGACCGCTGTCACTGGTGCCGGCGCGCACTTCAAAGCGCCCTGCGTCGATGTGAGGCTGGTAGGCCTGCCACTCACCGCCCATTCGGTACATGATTTTTTTGTCTAAGAGGAATTCGCGGAATCGTGATTCATTGGCCTTGAGCAACTTGGCGGTCTGGCGGAAGCCTTTCAGTCCAGTTGATTCGACGTAACGTTCTACGAAGGCGATCTTAGGCGCAGCCTCAATGAGGGCCTGATTAGCCTGCTGCTGTAGTTCAAACTGTTCGGCCCAGGCACGAGCCGCTGCTGCCGGATTGGAGAAGTCAGGAAGCGTCGCGATAACGCGAGGCCCTTCCAGAGTCTTGAGCTTTTGAAGTACCGACCTGCGGACGGCCTTCGACTCACGCATGCCGACCAACATGCACTGATCAAGGCTCAGGTTATAAGTGGCGACCTGGTTTCCGTGGTAGGGGGTGAAATACTTTTGCACCCCCTCAAGCTCATCGCCAAGCTCATCCTCGATGCGAGAAAGGAAGTGGTCATTCCTAACTGTTGGCTCGCCCGCGAGAGACCGTGCGCCGTTGATCAATTCACGTAGCTCAATGCTGGTCATTGTCCGCGCCACGTTTTGCGATTGCAGAAAACGTGGCGCGGATTCGTTGTTATTGACGACTGATTGGGGAATTGGCATTATTCACTCCAGAACGTTTTGCAATGCGCTGTTGAAGAAACCACCCGGCCAGGTGGTTTTTTTTCGTCTGCTGTTTGGTTGTGGCTAATCAGGACCATCATCAGCCCCTCCTTTTTCGGCCCTTTCGAGGCCCTTTTTGTGTTCAACCAGAGAAAGCAGAGGCGCTTTGCGCTTCATCTGCTCCATCTGGGCCTGGATCGCGAGTGATCTACCTGCACGCAGGTACTCTTTCGTCGCGTTTTCAAGGCTCCATCCGAGCTCGACACTTAACTGTCTAACCTCGTCCTGAGCCCCTTCTTCCAGGAGGTCGAAGGTTCTTTCAGGCATAGGTCCTCCATAGGGCTCTTAAGCTGATTTATCCTGTGCACAGGCATTCATCTCTCGTATCAGCTGGGCGGCACCTAAGCGGCGTGCAACCATTGAAAGTTCGTGGATGTAAGTAGCGAGCTGCATGCCGGCCTGTTTGGCTTCCATGCGCAGGTAGCGCAAATCTTCAGGGGTGTATCGCGCCTTGATCACAGCGCTGCGTTTGTGTGACGGGTCGTCATATGCCATTGGTGAGGCTCCTTGGTTGTTCGAAAGGGTTAAGCGGCGGATTTCTTGAGCGGCTGGGATGGGTCGTCTTCGCGCTTGGCTACAAGCACCCCGCCCGATTCCTTCTCCAGGACGCATTGCATTGGGTAGGAGAACCCGCCCGTGGTCCGGCACTGAGATACCCGGCTGCCGGTCACGCCAAGGGCGTCGCCGATAGCGCGGCCAGTGCCGAAATGTTCAAGTGCTTGGTCGTAGGTCATGGTTGTGTCTCCAGTGTCTACGCCGAGTTTAGAGTTCTTAACAGCACAAGGCAAGTTATCTAAACACTGTTGTGTTTAGAATCCTAAATATGGAATTCAAAGACCGCGTAATGACGCGCATGAGGAAGCTCAACCTCAACGCAACCGACATCAGCAAACTGACTGGCGTTTCTAAAGCGACGGTCAGCTTTTGGTTGAGCGGAACCAATGGCGCCAAGGGGAAGAACTTGCTTTCCCTGGCCAAGGCCTTGGAGTGCTCACCTGATTGGCTTTCAGAGGGTACTGGAGAGCCTGAAGACTCCGGCGCCGTCTATTCCCCTAAGGCAGGCTCATCGAGCGCTGAGCTCGTCGCGCACATGCTGGCATCGAAGGCAGGGAAAAATCTGTCAGAAAAGGCGCGCGAAATGGTTCTGGCGGCGGCAGTTCAGGCGGATACATCTATCGAAGATGATCAGTCGTACCTGCCGGCCAATCTGGCGACCTTACGACCGCTAAAGGAAGAAATACTCATCCCTCAGTACGATGTCCGTGGCGCTATGGGGCATGGCCAGGTGCCAGCCGACTATAATGAAGCAGTGCGCAACCTGGTCGTGCGCGAGGAAATGCTGCGCGAGAAGGGTGTTACCTACACGTCAACTTCTGCCCTAGCCATGATCACCGGTTGGGGCCAGAGTATGGAAGGCACTATCAATGACAAGGACCTAGTCATTGTGGACCGGGGAATTACCGAGTTCATTGGAGAGGGAATCTACGTCGTGACCTGGCATCAGGAGCTGTACATAAAGCGGATGATGCGGCTAGACGAAGACCATTACAGACTGATCTCCGACAATCAGCATTACGAAAACCAGACAGCACGGATTGATGACGTAACCATCCACGCCAAAGTTCTGCTCATCTGGAATGCCCGTAAAGCTTAATAACCCCTCGACCCGATCCATATCCAGCAGATGCGCCGCTGATCAAAAGAGGCCACTTAGGGAATTAGAATGACCAACCGCGACAACTACTCTGGGGCTAGCCGTATTTCGGATCCGACGCAGAGCCAACCTTCTACCCAGCCTAAAAAACCGAAATGGCTCTTGGGGATCATCGCAACCATCGCCCTTTTTGGTGTCATTTTTGTGGTCGCATGGCTTTCTGGACCTATGTCCGATCAAGAATATGCGCAGCACGAAATAGACCTTTGCTGGGGAGACCGTGACGCTAATCCGGTGCCGGCGGTTAGGGATAATATCCAGTGGACGTGCTTGGACAAGCTCTATAAGTACGAATCAAAATACGGGACGTTGGCAGGCGCTAGACGCGGATAATTTGCCAAAACCATGAAAAAGCCCGCCACTGAGCGGGCTTTTTTGTTCCCGTCAAAAAGGTGCCACCTCTTCGACTGAAATGAACTCCTCAACCTCTTCAACCTGAGGGTCATCTTCGGATAAGGCCTCCCATTTAAGCGTGACCGTGCCGTCATCGTTGAATGTCATCTCTATACCGTCTGTCTCAGACAGGAGCCCCATGACCTCATCCCATTCACGGTCTCCATCCGTGTCGAGGCGATGAATTGTCACCCATCGCTGCTGCTGGGCGACTGGATGATTGATCATCGACGAAACTCGTAGCCCGAGGCTTTCTAGGCCGCTCATCACCGCCCTCTCCTGCTGCCCCTGCTTTTTCTTATTGGCCATTTCACGCTCCATTTGACTGTATATCTATACAGTTATAGCCCGATGATACCCATCGTTTTATGAGCCGTAAACCTTTGATCTAACACCCCTGCCCAAGAGCCCATTCGCATCGCCTGTTAAGTTTTCTTAAAATATGTGTTGACGTATTTTGTTAAGTTTTCTAAATTGTCGACATCGCAGCGCTTCAGGGACTGCGAAGGGCCTACCAAGACCCGCCACACGACTGGTGAAGCCGCCAGATAGCCAGGGATCAGCGAAGTGATCTCCCAGCCCCCTAACCGGGGACCGACTGGAACCAACCGTTCTTTGACATTAGATACACGCCGATGAGTGCAGCCAGTAGCTGCTCACGGCTCACAGATGGCGACCTGCTGTTTCAGGCCTGCCATCTGGGTTCACAAATGCCTCTAGTCCCCCTGGAGGTATTTGGAAGCCCAGGAGACCAAGACATGCCCAAGTACATGATCGACTACATCCGACTTTGCCGGGAGTGCAGCCTTGATCTGCGAACGGTAGGAAACATGCTCAGCATCGTGATCCCTTCACTGCAGCGCGAAGCTGCCGAAATTCGCAAGGCCGTAAGCGAGTTTGCAGGGCAGTTTCCTGAATTGGAGCAGGATGCTGAGGAGCTGGAATTGGCGATTCGCGCCGGACTTCAACGCTGCAAACCTCAGCCGCTGCAGCAAGATCTATTCGCTGCATGAACCCACTCCTTGCACGTCCGCCAGACGAAAATTGGCCCGATCCTTTCCTTGGGGAGACTCGTATAGGGAGAGGACGTATCGGAAATCACCTTGAATCGTCCTGATCAAATGTCGTTACAGGCAGGGTGATCCCCGATGCAGATGAATGCCCAGGCTGATGGGTAAGTGTAAGACCTGAGGGATCGCGGGAATCGTGGCCGGTAAAGTGAGTAAGCGCCCAGATGGCCACGGCGAGTCCAAGAATAAGCGGCTGAAACCTTCGCCCCGGTGAAACTCCGGTGTCACTAAGGCCGCTAATAGTCGTGCCGGGATCAGCTCCGGCCTCTGCATCAACCCCGGGGCCCACTGCACATCCCGCCGGGAGGGAGCCGAAAGGTAGCAGAAGCCCGCACATGCGGATTGATTCAATAGGTGGCCACTGCCTTCCCAGTGAGCGAACAACGGAGGGTTTGCCATGAAGTGGAACTAAATAGGCGCTCAGTCGCCAACCCCGCGCCACGTAGGGAGGTCTATGTGGAGCACCGAAAGCCCGGGCAATGCTCGGGCTTTTTTACGCCCGCCAACCGGGTGAACCAACGAATGGAGAGAGTCATGAGCCGTTACCCGTACACAGAAGCATACGACGCTCTTCGGAGCATCCCTGAGAAGGCTAAAGACGGCCTCAGTACGAAGCTGAGCCGAGCTGAATCTGCGCAACTGGTTTCGTTCGTGGCAAGCGCCCTTGGATGCTCAGCCGAAGATCTGGCAATCAAGATCGCTGACTATTCAGCGTCCGCCCGTTCCGCCTAACCCCAAACACTGGAGGTCGCCATGAGCGACGTGAATTGGAGTCGATCCCCTACTGGAGCGCAAGCATGGGCGCCAGAAACAACAAAGTTCATGGCGGGGTTCTACAAAAAAGACGAAATGGGTCGGTGGTATTACGCCACATCAAGGAATAGCGGGTGGTGGAAGATTGATACGCCATCTAGCTATCGAAGGAAGCAAATGGAACAACGACCAACAGAACCAACCGAATAACCCCGCCATGTGGAGGCGACCATGACTTACGAAGTAATAGTTGAAGGGTACGTCCTCCAGGTGGAGGTGACGTATTGCGAGGAAGCTCTGCCAGACGAGTACCGGAATGGCAGCCGGGAACTGACGTTCAACGTGTTGTCCGGGACCATGTACGACGCCGACCGCGTCCCGATGGACGTGTGCCAGATGGAATTGGCCGTGATTGCCGAAAGCAAGGAATACGTTCCCATGATCGAAAGGGAGCTGTGGTTCGAAATTGACGCCCGCAAGCTTGGAAAAGGGAGGCTGGCAGCATGAAAAACTATCACCAGCGCGCCATTGAAATGATCCAGCAGCAGATCACGCAGATCTGCAAGTCATGCCGACCCGATGAAGACTTCTGCGAAGGCTTGATCCAGGCGAATGTCGGGCAAGGCCATATCAGCACCGAGGAATCGGTGGAGCTGATGCAGCTTCTGGTCAACGCCGTATCGGAAAGGCGTCGGGAACTACAGCAACAGAGCGCGGCCAAGCGGCTTGCAGACTACGAACTCCAATATGGGCGAGCGCTATGACCATCATCGCCGGATCATTCAAAGGTATCGCCGAGGCCCTGAGAAATCAGGGTTTCTTGTTTCTGGTAGACGTGAAATGGATCGAGCAGCCTTGCAAGTGTGCGGGCCGCTGGACTTGCAAGGTGGCGATGTGAGTGAGTTCGTAGAAGTGAAGACGAAAGACCTGTCGGGTGTAGCGCTTGATTGGGCTGTGGCGAAGGCTGAAGGCGTTGCCGTGGTCACTGACCCCAATTCCCCAAGCTGTCGGCAGATGGTGGAAGACGCCGAGGCTATCAATGGCTGGTACTGCTATTCGCCATCCACCGATTGGAGCCAGGGCGGCCCGCTGATCGAAAAGCACGCCGTTACGTTGACACCCTTTGCCATCAGTTTCGGCGGATCGCCTTCGTATTGGCTTGTTCAGCCCTGGGATCAGAACTGCTTTCCTGTGTGCGGCTCAACTCCACTCATCGCCGCCTGCCGCGCCATCGCTGCCTCAGTCCTCGGCGACACCGTAAAAGTGCCAAAGGAGCTGCTGTCGTGACCACCCACCAGCAGCACAGGCGCCGCGCCATCCGCTGGGCCTTCTTCATCACCGGCCTGATCTTCTACGCCGTCCTATTCCTGGGCCCCGCTATCGGCGGGCTCATCACTCAATAGGTAAACGTCATGACCGAATGGATTGCATGTAGCGAACGACTGCCCTTGCAAATCGGCGAAGTGGAAGTTTTCGAGTCGATACCCGTAATTGCAACCGATGGACATATCGTCCGCCAGTGCGACTTCGATGCTGGTAATTGGGTGGGTACGCCATGGGCGCAATGGAATACCTACAACGAAATCCCGCCAAGCCAGATAACACACTGGATGCCACTTCCAACTCCGCCAGCCCAATAACCCCCTTCACAGCGCCCCTCTCCGGTGGCGCGGAGAGATAGTCATGTCCGATAAAAACATGCAGATCTGGAATCGCGTCGAGAAGACCGATACCCGGTACACCAAAGACGCCAAGGTCGGCGGCCAGCAGATCACCAGCCTGAACGGCACGGCGATGATCATGAAGGCCACGGAGATATTCGGCCCGGTCGGCATTGGTTTTGGCTGGACGGTGCTGGAAGAACGCTTCGACAAGGGCGCCGAGATCTTCGTCGGCGAAGGCGATAAGCGCGCCACGCTGGGGTTTGAGCTGAACCACACTGTGAAGATCCGCTTCTGGATCAAGCAGGACGGCGAACGCGGCGAGTTCGAACAGTATGGCTGTACACCGTACCTCTACAAGAGCAAGTACGGCACAACGACCGATGGCGAGGCTCCAAAGAAGTCCCTCACCGACGCCATCAAGAAGTCCCTGTCGATGCTCGGGTTCAGCGCCGACGTGTTCCTGGGGATGTTCGACGACAAGGATTATGTCAGCGCCCTGGCGGACGAGCAGGCCATCGAGCAGGCCGAGGATCAGGCTGCCGAGGAAGACCGGCAGAAACAGGAGCGCCTGGATTACATCGCTTCCGTCATCGAATCTCTCAAGACCGCCAGGACGCCGAAGGAACTCAAGTCGTTCCATGACGTGGCCGTGCGCCGCCTCACGCTGCGCAACGACACCAAGGCCGTCACCCGGATCGTGCGCGAGTACGACGAGCAGAAAGCCCGCTTTGATCAGGAGTCAGCAGCATGACCACGCTCTACACGATTGCTGAGCAGTTCAAAGAGCTGGCCGCCCTGGCTGATACCGCCGACGAAGACCTGGCAGTCGCCCTGCGCGACACCATGGAAGGGATCGAAGGCGAGTTCCAGGAGAAGGGAAAGGCCATCGCCATGATCACCCTGAACATCGACGGCGACCTCGAGGCCATCCAGTCACAGATTGATCGGCTGACCGAGCGCAAGCGGATCATCAACAACCGCAAGGAAAGCCTAAAGGAGTACCTGCGCAGCAACATGGAAGCGGCGGGGATCACCAAGATCACCCACCCGTTGTTCACCATCACCTGCGGCAAGGGCAAGCCTGTCGTGGTCATTGACGACGAGAAGGCCATCCCTGATGACTTCGTAAACGTCAAAGTAACCAGCGCACCGGACAAGGCGGCCATCGCCAAGGCTTTGAAGGATGGTCAGGAAGTCCCAGGCGCCCACCCTGAGATCGGCAAAAGCTCGATCAGCATCAAGTGAGGTCATCATGATCAGCAACCACCTAAGCATGGTCGAGGCTCTTCGGCCAGCATGCAACGAACTGGCCCACGACATCGAAGCCTTCTTGATCAGTGGAGGGACTATCCAGGTGCTGGAGGGGCCGAACTTCAGGCCGCCACCGGCAAGACACCACCCAGCTCCAAGGCCCAAGCCAGCCAAGGCAGCAAGCCAGGAGCCCAAGCAAATGACATGCCTGGACAAAATGGCGCTCCGCGATATAGAGCGCGATGAAATGAAGGCATTGCGCGATAAAGCCAAGGATGAAGAGCTGGAGTACGTCAGGAAGCTGGCCGAGACCATGACCTACACCCAGGCCATCCTGATAACCGGCATGCACCTGCGGACGCTGCACAGGCTTGCGGAGAAAGGCGGATTCAAGTTTCAGCGATCAGATTCGCGCAGCAACAAGGATCTGCGGTTTATCGATGAAGAGCGCGACGCCAGAAACGCCGGTCTGATCCGTGAATTCCTGGCGCGAGGTTTCAGCAGAAACCAGGCGCGCGAAAGTACTCAGACCACTCGGAAGAGTTTCGAGCGGCTGCTTGAGAAGTTCGGCATCGACTATCCGAAAGACACCAAAGGCCCAGCGCCTGCCTTTTTCGCGAAACCAGCCCAGCAGGCCTGATCATGGCGGCCCAACAGAAAGAACGATCGGCAAAGACCGCGGCGAAGCGAAAGAGCCGCGGCGAGGAAGAGTTGAGACTCCACACCATGGCCGGCACCCGCCAGGCCTTAGCTGACCTGATGGCCTGGCACGGCATCGAGGAACAGGGCGAGGCCATGACCTTGATGATTCACCACCTGCACGGCCTGGGTCCGGCGGGATCAGCTCAGCTTCTCGCTCCGCCGCGACACGAAATAACCATCAGCGAAAACGTGTCGGCGAAACTTCAACTCGCCTACAACCGCGAATCGCTGCGCATCTGCCACGACGAATAACCCACCCTACTCGCTGCATCCGGTAACCGGAGGGCGGCGCCTACCTGAGAGACGCGTATGGCCGCTTACTATAACGAGTTCGACCCCTACGCAGCCCAGTGGCTGAGAAACCTGATAGAGGCCGGCCACATCGCGCCAGGCATCGTGGATGAAAGGAGTATCGAAGATGTCCACCCAAGCGACCTGCGCGGGTTCACGCAATGCCACTTCTTTGCAGGGATCGGAGTTTGGTCGCTCGCCCTTCGCCGTGCCGGGTTCCCAGATGATCGACCTGTTTGGACCGGTTCCTGTCCTTGCCAACCTTTCAGCGCGGCAGGCGCTGGAGCTGGGTTTGAGGACCCAAGACACCTTTGGCCAAGCTTCGCCTGGCTCATCGGCCAGTGCGAACCTCCAGTCATCTTTGGAGAGCAGGTTGCGAGTGCATCTGAATGGCTCTCACTTGTGCGAGGTGGTATGGAAGGAATGGGTTACGCATTCGGGGCAATGCCTATCCAGGCCGCGAGCGCTGGTGCGTTCCACCTACGGGACAGGATTTACTTTGTGGCCAACGCCGGCGGCCAGGGACTGGCGGAGCGAATCAGCAAGCCCGGAGTTCTACACAAAGTGGCTTGCTCACCCCAAGGGCAAGACGCTACCAATGCTATTAGCTTTGGCCAAGCATGGTTCAACGGACCCGATGGCAAGAAGCGGCCAATTGAACCCGGCATTTACCCGCTGGTTGATGAATCTGCCAGCAGAGTGGGACGACTGCGCGCCTACGGAAACGGCCTTGACGCTAAAGCAGCAACGCAGTTCATAGCCGCCTATCTCGAAACATAGAGGTATCCCCATGATCCGCCAATACTGATTCAGCGAGCTAATGGCTCGACTGACCAATGCTGAGTGGACGGTCATTCAAGATGACCGAGGCAATTATGTGTTTATGCCGGTTGCCTACAGAGGCCGTCGGTTGTGATTTCTGATTATTTGGAGGTGGGTCATGAGTGAAGTTCTTCGATTTAAAACCTGGGTTCCGCAAGAGATCGGCGGCTCAATGATCGAGGATGCCGTGCGCGCATCCGACTTCGACCGGGTAACCGCCGAGCGTGACGCTCTGCAACAGCGCCTGACCGCAGCGGATGATCGCCTGGATCATGCAGTCACAGCGCTGAACGAAATTGCCAAGGTTTCTCGGATGGGTGAAAAGCCTTTTGAGATTGCGACCATGGCTATCGGTGAAATGTCTGCTGGCATAGAGCGGCCCACGCCAATAGCGGAGGTGCCCGATGGCTACTGCATCATGCCCCGCCAACTTACCGCTGAGAATGGCGCCAAAGCCTTGCTGCTCGGCGAGTTCAAGCTGCTGGTCACCAAAGAGTGCCCTGAGTGCTGCGAGCTTGAAGAGCCAGTCGAAGGCTGCTCAATATGCGACGGTGAAGGCGAGTACGGGCAGAAACACACCATCCCGTGGGATCAGATCAAATTCATCTACAGCAAGGCCGTATCGGGCCTGGCCATGAAGGCTGAGTCAGCCAAAACCTGAAAGGAGTACATCCGTACTCCACCCGCAAAACCTGTAACCCCTCCCCCTTCAAAGTCAGCCGCTATAGCGGCAAGGATGCGTTCGCCCAATGAAAGTTACCGACGCAGAAATCCTGCAGGCCATATGGCGCGCGCAGGTCAAAAAAACAGCCCGTGGCGTGATCGACAACTACATCGGCGGCACCAAGGGCCTGAAGCGCGATAGCGAGCAGGACAGACACTTTTCTCAGTATCAATACATGATCGGTCGCGGGAACCTTGGCATTGCGCTTGGCAAGGGCCAGCTCGCTCGGCGCTTAAAGGCGTTGATCGGAGGGGAAAACCTTCAATGGCAGGGGGCGCCCGGCCATGTATACGAGTTTCGTACCGATGCAGCCATGGACGTGTTCCGGTTTGCACGTAACTGGTGGGCAGACCATGGAGTGCCGAGCGGCTGGGATGCGGACAATCAGTGCATGCGAACCATGCGCCTCGATAATTACGACGACCTGGCCGCCCAGCTCGAACAGGAACTGCTGGAGCGCTTCGGAAATCAGGCGGTGACGCCATGAGCGCCACCCTCTGGTTCGCCTACGTCTTCATCTACAAGGGGCCGAGGCCATGAACGCACAAGTCCTCGACCCATGCAGCGCCAGCCGAATGATGTGGTTCGACAAAGGCGACCAGCGCACCCTGTTCGGTGATATCCGCGATGAAGAGCATGTGCTGTGTGATGGGCGGGTGCTGAAGGTCGAGCCCGACGTGATCATGGACTTCCGGAACCTGCCATTCCCCGATGCCACCTTCAACATGGTGGTATTCGATCCCCCGCACCTGGTGCGCGCCGGCCGCGAAAGCTGGCTGCGGCTGAAGTACGGAATCCTGACCGACGACTGGCGCGACGATCTGCGCAAAGGTTTCGCGGAGTGCTTCCGGGTTCTTCGGCCCGGACAGTTCCTGATCTTCAAGTGGAACGAGACCCAGGTCCGGGTCAGCGAAATCTTGGCGCTTACCGACGAACAGCCGCTGTTTGGCCACAAGTCTGGGAAGCGCGAGAAAACGCACTGGATCACCTTCATGAAGAAACCCTAACCCACCTTCTGCCGCCCAGCGCGGCAAGGACACCCCATGTTCTTTATTCCAAAACCAATGAAGTGCCCCAAGTGCGGAACGACTGGGTATTTCGATAGCACTGTCCCATGCCCAAAGTGTCTCGACGAGTTCATCCGCCAGCATGTTCCGGTAATGGTCCACGACCCAGACGGCAAGCCGTACGAACCTGAAAGTCAGGCGACCCTCGACTAATCAAAGCACTGCCGCCAGGTGCGGCAAGGAACCCCCTATGTCTCAGATTGAAATATGGGAAGGACAACGGTTCGCCGCGCAGATGATTGAGCAGGCATCCCACCTACCCAAGTGCATGTTTGATGGTTGCGGGCCGGTGGAGACGATGGTGCGCAACCTTGAAACGGCGTCCCAGGTTCGGCCGGCGGATTACGCGAAGGGAATGCGCCAGGTGATCGAGGTGGCCCGCCATGTCAGCAGCTGAACTGCACGGCCAGAAGATCAACCCATTCGAGCAGGGCTTTCTGGCCTTCATCAAGGGTGCAGGCCCCAAAGACAACCCATTCGACGGGGAAAAATCACCCGTCTCTAACCATCGCTGGGCAGCCGGCTGGAACAAAGCACAGCGTGAAGCTGGGAGGAAGGCATGAGTCAGCACATTGAAATTACTGGCCGGGCGCTGGCCGTCTTGTGGCGCCAATTCCGCGAGTGGGAGCACACGATAGCCTGGATTGCCGGAAACGGAACCATGAAGCGCTGGCATATCGCCTCCAAATCTAAAGCGCTGATCAAGCACGATCGTATTTTACGGGGTGATGCATGAGCGACTACAGCGAACTGAAGCGGCTGGCCCAGGAAGTTAACGATGATTTCCCCCTCAAGGAAGACCTGTGGAACATGGTGTGCACACCATCAGTTGCGATGCACCTAGTGGCAGACATCGAAAAGCTAAAGGCCGAGAACGAAACCTTAGTGGCTGCTGCAGCGGCGCTGCGAGATGAATGGCGGAAAGATCAAGCTGATGCCGAGCGATATAGATGGCTGCGTGACCCGGACAACCAGGAAGACCTTGAGCCGGACAGCGACTACCTGATGCCGCCAATCATCTGCGGCTATGCAGAGCATGAAGACATCCTTTCGATGGAATCGCTCGACAAGGCAATCGACGACGCCATGGGCAGTGGAGATCAGCCATGACCACCCACCGAATCAAAGACAACGCCGGCCGATGGCACCGCGTGTCGAAGTCAACCGCCAAGTCAGGGAGCTACGTCAGCTTCTACCGTGGCGAGCCAAGCCGGCTTTGGATGCCGGGTCAATTCAAGGCTGTGGAGGTCGTATGAGCGACAAGATCAAAGATGACTTAGATGCTGCTATTGCGCACATTCGCGAGCTTGAAACAATCAACAGGTCAGAGCGCGTCACAGTAGACCTGGCCTTTAAGGCCATTAATAGCCAGCTTGGCGCGATGGATGCGCTGGCGCAACGCGCACTCGGCCTGGAGAAAGCCCTCGCTGGCATGCTGTTCGCGTTCGACGACGGCGTAGGACGTGACTGGTCTGCACCACTGCTGGACTACGCACGCACGCTTACACCTGCCGCCGAGTTCCAGTCCCGCGCCAAAGCTGGGGAGGATGAGTGATGACTGATCCAGTAACTCTGTGGGTTACCGGTGCCAGCTGCGGCCTACTGGCAGGCATATTTATTGGAACCATTGGTGGCGAGTGGTGGAATGCAAAGATTTCAAGGGAGTCCGAAGGCGAGAAGTTGGACATGCATCAGATCTATGGTGAGGCGTATTGCGACTATTCACACGGTCCAGCAGTCGGGTTTGCTGGAAAGCCGTCCCTCAGGATCCGCCCATCGACAACCTTTGAAAATGTTCGGGTTCAACCATCAGTACTTTGCGGCCTTTCAGTTAAAAGCCCTGTCACTGACGAAGTTACAAAGCTTTCATGTGGCGACCCAGAGTGCTCCACCTGCTACCCAATGACCCGCGAGCAAGCCAACGAAATCAACCAGCGGTTTTTGCAGGAGCGTGGATATGGCGCATTAAAGCAAGCCGCCAGCCTCAACAACAAGTAAGCGCTCCCCTCCACTCTTACCCGTGATCAGACTCAAAAATCGAGCTTGGAATGCTCAAACGCTGAATAGGCTTCCTGCGCTTGTAAAAGATCAGCATGCAGAGCGGAAAACTCTTTCTTGTCAGCCGCCTTCCAGGGATCAGGGACACGCTGCAGAAAGTCTTCCAGGCGCTTGCCAGCACTGGCGACCCGCCGAATCAAAACCGCTACTTCATTCCAGTATGTGCTCATAGAAACGCTCCTTTACCTGCTGACAAATGAACAAACAAGCAGCGAGGCGCCAAGCCCAAGTAGGGTCGGTCATGTGAAAAACAAACCAAGAACCAAAGCAGGTACACCGACCAAAAACCATGGTTCTACAAAACATCTCAACAACTTCATCAACGCACTCTATAGCGAGCGATGAAGTTTACTAAACGATCGGCACAATTTTAAAGAAAGTTAGCCGGTTTTCAATTCCCGATGGCCTCTGGCGCCAGCTATCTGCACAGCCGAGACCACCCCAACTCAACACCTAACCACTCTCAACAGCACCAGCCGGCGACGGCCTGGCGAGGTATTTCTATGGCCAACACAAAGCTGGCGACGGTCCTAGAGACCGCGCCGCGTTTCATCCGCGCTTCGGCAGCACCCGCATATCTCGGCATGTGCCGAGAGGTTTTCAAAAACACCGTCCGTCCTCACGTCCGTGAATTCCCCATTGGAAAACAGGGCGTTGGCTTTGACCGCCACGAGCTGGACCAGTGGGCAGACGCCTACGTCGAAGCCATGGCGATTGAAAAACAGACCGATCAGGACAACAATCCGCCCCGCAGTGGGCGCCAAGGAGCAAAACAATGGCGCGAAAAACAATGTCGGGCCTCTACGAGAGGAACGGGATTTGGCACATCGACAAAGTCGTCAGAGGTTGCCGACTTCAAGAAAGCACTGGAACAAGCGAGAGGGAAGAAGCCGAGCAGTACTTGATCCATCGGCTGGAAAAGCTGCGCCAGGAGAAGGTTTACGGCGTGCGCCAGGTGCGAACCTGGCGTGAGGCTGCCACGCGGTTCCTGGTGGAGTTCAAAGACCAAGCATCAATCGGGCTTTCCGCTTCACATATTGAGCAGCTCGACCCGTACCTCGGCGATCTGCCAATCACGCACATCGATGACGGCACCCTGGCGCCGTTTGTGCGTGATCGGCAGAGGCCGACCAGGACAGCACAGGGAAAGGTCAGGCCAGGCGTATCGAACAGGACGGTGAACATCGCCCTACAACGAGTCGTCAGGATCTTGAACCTATGCCACCGCAAGTGGCGGGATGCAGAAAAGCGGCCGTGGCTGGAAAGCGTGCCGATGATATCGATGATGGAAGAAAAGAAGTCCAGCAGGAAACCTTACCCGCTGTCATGGGATGAGCAGTCAATGCTGTTCGCCGAGCTGCCGGACCACCTTTTGAGGATGGCCCTCTACAAAGTGAACACCGGGTGCCGGGAACAGGAAGTCTGCAAATTGCGGTGGGATTGGGAGATACGCGTGCCGGCGCTTAACACCAGCGTGTTTCTGATACCTGCCGGGTTCGGCGGGCGAAGTGAGAAAGCTGGGGTGAAGAATGGCGATGAACGCCTGGTGATCCTGAACAAGGTGGCCATGTCGATCATCGACAAGCAGCGCGGCCTGCACAAAGACCTGGTGTTCCCGTACGGGCAACCAGATCAGTTCGGGCCAACGGCAATTCATCGCATGAATGACTCGGCCTGGAAGAAAGCCAGGGTGCGCGCAGCGGACAAGTGGGAGAAGACTCACCAGGCGCCGGCACATCCTGGGTTTAGATCGATCAGGATTCACGACCTGAAACACACCTTTGGCAGAAGGCTACGTGCAGCAAGCGTGACAGAGGAAGATCGCAAAGCATTGTTGGGGCATAAGAACGGCAGCATTACGAGCCACTATTCTACCCCGGAGCTGCAGCATCTGATTGAGGCTGCGAACAAAGTATCTGCAACCGACTCTCGCGGGCCGGCGCTGACTATCTTGAGGAGAAAAACGGGATGACCCCCGCAAAAGTCCCTACGCATGAAAAAGCCCAACCTTTTCAGATTGGGCTAAGTCATTGAAAAATATGGTCGGGACGGAGTGATTCGAACACTCGACCCCTAGCACCCCATGCTAGTGCGCTACCGGACTGCGCTACGCCCCGACTAGGCGTGAAACTGGGTTCGCTTCATAACGAAGCGATCAGGAATATACCGCAAGCATTTGAAATGTGGAAGTATTTTAAAGGCTTGTTTCACTTTTTCAAAACCACCAGTACATCTTCCAATTCGGAGATCATCTGGCGTATCAGTTGCTTGTATTGGGTGGTGTCGTCTTTGGCTTCATCACCGGACATACGCTGGCGTGCGCCGCTGATGGTGAACCCCTGGTCGTACAGCAACGCGCGGATCTGTCGGATCATCAGCACATCCTGGCGCTGATAATACCGACGGTTCCCGGTGCGTTTGACGGGGTTGAGTTGAGGAAACTCCTGCTCCCAATAGCGCAACACATGCGGTTTTACCGCACAGAGTTCGCTGACTTCACCAATGGTGAAGTAGCGTTTGCCTGGGATGACGGGTAGCTCGTCGTTATGACTTGGTTCCAGCATAAGCCTCAACTCGGGCCTTCAACTTCTGCCCTGGACGAAAGGTGACCACACGGCGAGCCGTGATCGGGATTTCTTCTCCCGTTTTTGGATTGCGGCCAGGCCGCTGGCGTTTGTCCCGCAGGTCAAAATTGCCGAAACCGGACAATTTGACCTGTTCGTTGTCTTCCAGAGCGTGCCTGATTTCTTCAAAAAACAGCTCGACCAATTCCTTGGCCTCGCGCTTGTTCAGACCCAACTCTTCGTACAGACGTTCCGCCATCTCAGCTTTCGTCAAAGCCCCCATACGTCACTTCCTTAACGTGGCGTTCAACCTTTGTTCGAGCGAGGTGAGGATATTTTGCGTCGTGGTATTCACCTCATCGTCATTAAGAGTGCGCGATGGATGCTGCCAGGTCAAGCCAACTGCAAGGCTTTTTCTATGCGGATCAATGCCTTTACCCTGATAGACGTCAAATAGCCTGAGGTCCGTCAGCCATTCGCCTGCATTTTCTCGGATTACTTGCAGCACGGCGCTGGCCGCGACATCACGATCCGCCACCAGGGCCAGGTCACGACGCACTTCCGGGAAACGCGACAGCTCGCTGAATTTAGGCATCTTGCCCGCAGCGACTTCAGCCAACACCAGCTCGAAGACGAACACAGGACGGTCGAGACCGAGGGTTTTCGACAGTTCAGGGTGGATCGCACCGACGAAACCGACCAGGCGACCTTCGCGCTCGATGCGCGCAGTCTGGCCTGGATGCAAGGCCGGGTGGCTGCCAGGGACAAACGCGAAGGCATCCAGCGCGCCGGCAAAGCCCAGCACCGCTTCCACGTCCGCCTTGACGTCAAAGAAGTCCACTGGGTCGCGACCCTGCGCCCAACCTTCCGGCAAACGGCTGCCGCAGACCACACCAGCCAGCATCGGCTCTTGCTTCAGGCCGTCCAGTTGGCCGACAAAGCGCAGGCCGCTTTCGAACATGCGCACGCGGTCCTGCTGACGGTTCAGGTTGTGGGAAAGTGCTTTCACCAGGCCTGGCCACAGGGACGAGCGCATGGCTGCCATGTCGTTGGAGATCGGGTTGGCCAGCAACAGCGGCTCGACACCCGGGGTGAACAGTTCGAACTGCTTGGGATCAATGAAGCTGTAGGTCACCGCTTCCTGATAACCACGGGCGACCAGCAGGCGACGCAGCTCAGGCAGGTGTGCACGGGCTTCGGTCTTGGGTTGCGGGGCCAGGCGCGCTTGCGGGTAACGAACCGGAAGGCGATTGTAGCCGTACAGACGGGCCAGCTCTTCGATCAGGTCGACTTCAAGGCTGATATCAAAGCGATGGCTTGGCACTTCTACACGCCATTGCCCTTCCCCATCAGCGCTGACGCCCAGGCCCAGACCGGTCAGCAGGCGCACGATTTGCGCCTCTTCAATCACCAGGCCGAGCATTTGCTCGACGCGCTGAGCGCGCAACGTCACCGGTGCAATCGACGGCAAATACTGCTCGCTGACCGTCTCGGTGATCGGGCCAGCTTCACCGCCGGTGATTTCCAGCAGCAGGCCGGTGGCGCGCTCCATGGCTTCACGGGCCAGTTGCCAGTCCACGCCACGCTCGTAGCGGTGCGAGGCATCGGTGTGCAAGCCGTAAGAACGAGCCTTGCCCGCCACAGCGATCTGGTCGAAGAACGCGCTTTCAAGGAACACGTCACGGGTCGTCGCGGACACACCACTGTGCTCACCGCCCATCACACCGGCAATGGCCAGGGCGCGGGAATGATCAGCAATCACCAGGGTATCGCTGCGCAGGGTGACTTCCTGGCCATCGAGCAAGACCAGCTTTTCGCCTTCCTCGGCCATACGCACGCGGATCCCACCGTTGATCTCGGCCAGATCGAAGGCGTGCAGCGGTTGACCCAGCTCCAGCATCACGTAGTTGGTAATGTCGACAGCGGCATCAATGCTGCGCACGTCGGCACGACGCAGGCGCTCGACCATCCACAGCGGGGTCGGCCGGGACAGGTCGACATTGCGGATCACACGACCCAGGTAGCGCGGGCACGCGTTTGGTGCCAGCACTTCGATGGAACGCACTTCGTCGTGGACTGCTGGGACCGCTGTCACTACCTGACGCGTGACAGGCACGCCGTACAGCGCACCGACTTCACGGGCCAGGCCAGCCAGGGACAGGCAGTCGCCGCGGTTCGGAGTCAGGTCGACTTCGATGCTGGCGTCTTCCAGGTCCAGATAGACACGGATGTCCTGGCCTACTGGCGCATCAGCCGGCAGCTCCATCAAGCCATCATTGCCTTCGCCAACCTGCAACTCCGCCTGGGAGCACAGCATGCCGTTGGACTCGACGCCACGCAGCTTGGCTTTCTTGATCTTGAAGTCACCGGGCAGCTCGGCACCGATCATCGCAAACGGGATTTTCAGGCCCGGGCGCACGTTTGGCGCACCGCACACGACCTGGAAAGTTTCCGCGCCATTGCTGACCTGGCACACACGCAGCTTGTCGGCGTCCGGGTGCTGCTCGGTGCTCAGCACCTCGCCCACTACCACGCCACTGAAAACACCGGCGGCCGGCGTAACGCTATCGACCTCAAGACCGGCCATCGACAGACGAGCAACCAGCTCATCGCGATTTACCTGCGGGCTTACCCAACCACGCAGCCATTGTTCACTGAATTTCATCCTGCTCTCCTAAAGGTTCGTTACGACTAGCGAAATTGCGCGAGGAACCGCAAGTCGTTGTCGAAGAACAGGCGCAAGTCGTTCACGCCGTAACGCAGCATGGCCAGACGCTCGACGCCCATGCCGAAGGCAAAGCCCGAGAATTCTTCTGGATCGATCCCGGACATGCGCAGCACGTTGGGGTGAACCATGCCGCAGCCCATGACTTCCAGCCAGCCAGTCTGCTTGCAGACCCGGCAGCCTTTACCGCTGCACATCACACACTCCATATCAACTTCGGCGGATGGCTCGGTGAACGGGAAGTAGGACGGGCGGAAACGTACCGCCAGCTCTTTTTCGAAGAACACCCGCAGGAATTCTTCGATGGTGCCTTTGAGGTCGGCGAAATTGATATCGCGATCAACCAGCAGGCCTTCGACCTGGTGGAACATCGGCGAGTGGGTGATATCGGAGTCGCTACGGTACACACGGCCTGGGCAGACGATGCGGATCGGCGGCTGCTGCGATTCCATGGTGCGGACCTGTACCGGCGAGGTATGGGTGCGCAACAGCATGTTCGCATTGAAATAGAAGGTGTCGTGCATCGACCGGGCCGGGTGATGGCCTGGGATGTTGAGCGCCTCGAAGTTGTGATAGTCGTCTTCGACCTCAGGGCCTTCGGCAATGCCGTAGCCGATGTGGGTAAAGAACTGCTCGATACGTTCCAGAGTCCGGGTAACCGGATGCAGACCGCCAGAGGTCTGGCCGCGGCCAGGCAGGGTCACGTCAATGGACTCGGCGGCGAGCTTGGCCGCAAGATCGGCCTCCTCGAACAACGCCTTGCGCGCATTGAGAACCTCTGTGACACGCTCCTTGGCAACGTTGATCAGCGCGCCGACTTGCGGGCGCTGTTCGGCCGGCAGATTGCCCAGGGTCTTCATCACCTGAGTCAATTCACCTTTTTTGCCAAGGTAGTGAACCCGGATTTGCTCCAGGGCATTGATATCTTCAGCGCTTTGCACAGCCTCAAGAGCTTGAGCGACCAGCGCGTCCAGGTTTTCCATGTACAGACTCCAGATACAAAATAGGGGAAGAGCTTGAAGGCTCTTCCCCTATTTATGACGTTTACCACCTTGGACTACGGCGTAGCCCAGGGTGACTGTCGGGGGTACTTAAGCCAAGGTGGCTTTAGCTTTCTCGACAATCGCAGCAAACACCGCTTTTTCGTTCACGGCCAGTTCAGCCAGAACCTTACGGTCGATTTCGATGGACGCTTTTTTCAGGCCAGCGATGAAACGGCTGTAGGACAGACCGTTAACACGAGCACCAGCATTGATACGAGCGATCCACAGAGCGCGGAACTGACGTTTTTTCTGACGACGGTCACGGTAGGCGTATTGGCCTGCCTTGATTACCGCTTGCTTGGCAACACGGAATACGCGTGAACGCGCGCCGTAGTAGCCTTTAGCGAGTTTCAGAATTTTTTTGTGACGCTTACGGGCAATGACGCCACGCTTTACACGAGCCATGAGTTACTTCCTCTATTCTTGATCCAAAATTAACGAAGGCGCAGCATGCGCTCGACTTTTGCCACGTCAGACGGATGCAGCAAGCTGCTACCGCGCAGTTGACGCTTACGCTTGGTCGACATTTTGGTCAGGATGTGGCTCTTGAAAGCGTGCTTGTGCTTGATACCGTTAGCAGTTTTCAGAAACCGCTTAGCAGCACCACTTTTAGTCTTCATCTTTGGCATGTTCGGATACTCCGCATTCAGTTGATAAACATAATCAGAAGGCCTGCCGTGCCCTATTGATTACTTCTTCTTTTTCGGGGCGATGACCATGATCAGCTGGCGTCCTTCCATCTTAGGATGCTGTTCGACGGAACCGTACTCCAGCAGGTCAGCTTCAACCCGCTTGAGGAGTTCCATACCCAGCTCCTGGTGGGCCATCTCACGGCCGCGGAATCGCAAGGATACCTTGGCCCTGTCCCCATCACTCAGGAAACGTACCAGGTTGCGCAGTTTTACCTGGTAATCCCCTTCCTCCGTCCCTGGACGAAACTTGATTTCTTTAACCTGGATCTGCTTCTGGTTCTTCTTGGCTGCGGCAATCTGCTTCTTCTTTTCGAAGATCGATTTGCCGTAGTCCATCAGCTTGCAGACAGGAGGTACAGCATCGGCGGAAATTTCCACCAAATCGAGCTTGGCTTCTTCAGCCTTAAGAAGCGCGTCTTCAATTGACACAATCCCAAGCTGCTCACCCTCAGCCCCAATTAACCGAACCTCGCGTGCCGAGATATTCTCGTTGATCGGGGCTTTCGGTGCAGCTCGTTTATCTTGTCTCATTTCACGCTTAATAATAATTACTCCGAATCTGGGCGACCACGCCGGGAAACCGCTTGCGCGAGGAACTCAGCGAACTGGGCGACGGGCATCGAGCCCAGGTCAGCACCTTCACGAGTACGCACAGCGACAGTCTGCATCTCGACTTCCCGATCTCCGATAACCAAAAGATAGGGAACCTTGAGCAAAGTATGCTCGCGGATTTTAAAGCCGATCTTTTCATTTCTCAAGTCGGACTTGGCACGAAATCCGCTTTCGTTGAGTGTTTTTTCAACTTCAGCGGCAAAATCGGCCTGTTTATCAGTGATATTCATGATCACTGCCTGGGTCGGAGCCAGCCACGCAGGGAACGCGCCCTCGTAGTGCTCGATCAGGATCCCGACGAACCGTTCGAACGAACCGAGGATCGCCCGGTGCAGCATAACCGGGTGTTTACGACTGTTATCTTCGGAGACGTATTCGGCTCCCAGACGGATCGGCAGGTTAAAATCGAGCTGCAAGGTACCACATTGCCAGACACGGCCAAGGCAATCTTTCAGCGAGAACTCGATTTTAGGACCGTAGAACGCGCCCTCGCCCGGCTGCAGATCGTACGCAAGGCCCGCACTGTCTAGCGCTGCGGCCAGTGCAGCTTCGGCGCGATCCCACAGCTCGTCGGAGCCGACGCGTTTTTCCGGACGAGTGGACAGCTTCATTTCCACTTCGGTAAAGCCGAAATCGCGATAAACGTCCATGGTCAGCTTGATGAACGCGGCGGACTCGGCCTGCATCTGCTCTTCAGTGCAGAAGATGTGGGCGTCGTCCTGAGTGAAGCCGCGCACACGCATGATGCCGTGCAGTGCACCCGATGGCTCGTTACGGTGGCAGGCACCGAACTCGGCCAGACGCATCGGCAGCTCGCGGTAGCTCTTCAGGCCCTGGTTGAACACCTGCACATGGCACGGGCAGTTCATCGGCTTGATGGCGTAGTCGCGGTTTTCCGACTGGGTCGTGAACATGTTGTCGGCGTAGTTGGCCCAGTGCCCGGACTTTTCCCACAGGCTACGGTCAACGACCTGCGGAGTCTTGATCTCCAGGTAGCCGTTTTCGCGCTGAACCTTGCGCATGTATTGCTCAAGCACCTGGTACAGGGTCCAGCCGTTCGGGTGCCAGAACACCATGCCCGGCGCTTCTTCCTGGAGGTGGAACAGGTTCAGGCGCTTGCCGATCTTGCGATGGTCACGTTTTTCGGCTTCTTCGATGCGCTGGATGTAGGCAGCCAGCTGCTTCTTGTCAGCCCAGGCAGTGCCGTAGATCCGCTGCAGTTGCTCGTTCTTCGCATCGCCGCGCCAGTAGGCACCGGACAACTTGGTCAGTTTGAACGACTTGAGGAAGCGCGTGTTCGGCACGTGCGGACCCCGGCACATGTCGACATATTCTTCGTGGTAATACAGGCCCATGGCCTGCTCGTCCGGCATGTCTTCCACCAGACGCAGCTTGTAGTCCTCGCCACGGGCGGTGAACACGTCGATCACCTCGGCGCGCGGCGTGACTTTCTTGATGACGTCGTAATCTTTCTCGATCAGCGCGTGCATGCGCTGTTCGATGGCGGCCAGGTCGTCCGGAGTGAAAGGACGCTCGTAGGCGATGTCGTAATAGAAGCCTTCGTCGATGACCGGGCCGATCACCATCTTCGCGGTGGGGTACAGCTGCTTGACCGCATGGCCAATCAGGTGCGCGCAAGAGTGGCGAATGATCTCCAGCCCCTCTTGATCCTTGGGCGTGATGATTTGCAGGCTGGCATCGGAGGTGACCAGGTCGCTGGCATCAACCAGCTTGCCGTCGACCTTGCCAGCCACGGTGGCCTTGGCCAGGCCTGCACCGATGGATGCGGCGACCTCGGCTACGGAAACCGGATGATCGAATGAACGTTGACTGCCGTCGGGAAGAGTAATAGTTGGCATGGCGCCTCCTCTCCTAGTGGTGACCCCTACCAAAGGTCACGTGGGTTGGGATGAGCCAGTACAAGATCCAACACCAGGCCGCTCATTGCTGAGCGCCTGCCTTACAGCGGCAGGAGCCTTTCGGCCAACCGATAATCGAACCAGAGTGACTGGAGTTAAACAAAAGAAGCCTGGCATGAAAAAAGCCAGGTCGTGGATGCTAGCACAGATGAACGGTCATGGCGCTGCCCTACCGCCTTGTAGCGACAAACTCCAGGCTTTTGCAGCCAAAAGTGAACTTGGGCTGTACGACGGGCCTCAAACACACTGAAAATCGCCGTTCGTCATATCGACTCAAGGAGCATCTAACCATGCGCAGCACCTCGATCTTCGCCCTTGCCGCTTCCCTGGCCCTGTTCTCCATCGGCGCACAAGCCGCCGCGCCCTCCAACTGGCCTGCCGGCGCCCGGGACAGCTTTGTTCAGGACTGCAGCGCTGCTGCAAGCCAGAACGTTGATGCCAAAACCGCCAAAGCCCATTGCGAATGTGGCGCGGACAAGATCAACGCAGAATTGAGCACCGCGGAAATCAAGGAGCTGATGACCAACCAGAACGCCAGCCCGGAGCTTAGAAACAAAGCAGTCGCGGCTATTTCGTCCTGCAAGGTCGTAAAGAAAAAGTAAGCACGACGAGAATTCAGTCCATCAAAAGGACCTGAAAACCCTGTGAAAACTGCTATTTCGCACAATTTACACAGCTTTTACGGCTTTTTTTACTAGCGGATATTTCGTGCTAAAGCCCCGTAAACCGGGGCTTACAGCCAGCCAGGGCACTGAAGAAAACGCGATTGATTAGCAAACAGTGCCTTGGGGGGGCTCCCAAGCCGAACATTTCGACTATGATAGCCCAGTGTGCCCAGTTGGCCTGAGCAGCACAGTACTACTGAAAATATATGTTTCTTGGAGATACACCATGTCTAATCGCCAAACCGGCACCGTTAAATGGTTCAACGATGAAAAAGGCTTCGGCTTCATCACTCCTCAAGGTGGCGGTGACGACCTGTTCGTACACTTCAAAGCTATCGAAAGCGACGGTTTCAAAAGCCTGAAAGAAGGCCAAACCGTTTCCTTCGTGGCTGAGAAAGGCCAAAAGGGTATGCAAGCTGCACAGGTTCGCGGCGAGTAATTCTCCGCTGAGCTAAAAAACCCCGTCCATGTGACGGGGTTTTTTATGGGCGATACAAAAGCGCTGCGTTATCAACCGCAGTTGACGCGGGTGATCACCAGGTTGTCATCGGTATTGAGGTTCAGGCGATCGGAGCGGTATTCAAGGGTGATCATATCGTTGGGCTTGAGAATGCGTGCATTCTGCGCACCTGCGCGGGTACGGGCCTGCTCCAGCAATTGCGGCGAGGCTTTCTGCCCGATTGCAAACTCCGCAGCCTTCGATTCACAGCGTGTATGAACAGCCGCAGCCGTGTCTTTGGCCGGCTCAGAGGTACCCGAAGTGCTGCAGCCCGCCAGGACGGTTGCCGCCAACAAAGTACCGAATGATGCGAGCTTCCAAGGCATGAAGCCTCCTATGATAAAAATGGACAGAGATCGTGCGACCGTGATTTGGCCAATTGGTTTCAGAATTGTCACAATTGGCCGTAAGCGAGTCTGCCTGACTCGGCCCTACGGCCGGATGAATCATTCGTCACCAGATATGAACAAGTGTCAGTAGACGTCGATGTAGTCAAACGGCGGATTCGGCCAATTCTGTTTCAGCGCGTTATAAATCTGTGTCACCCATACCTCATCACTGGCCGCTATCCGGCCCACATAGCCCGACCCTGCCGCCCAGGTCTCCAGGCGAAACAACAGGCCGTTGACGTCCATCCCGCCCACCACGCAGGAGGAGATATAGGCGATACCAGCCTTGGTCACCCGCAATTGGGTGTGCTGGTCGTCGCTGGCACTGGCAATCATTTGGCGAACGGCTTCCAATGTGAGGCTCTTGGGGTTGGTCAAATCGATGTGCACGTGGCTTGTCCTGGCAATTAAACAAAGTACCAGTGTCGCACAGCCCTCCCCTCATGCCTAAGTAGCAGTGCCAAACGCGGCGCAAGATGGTTAACTCTGCAGGCCATTCCAGCCTTTGCGAACCGCGAGAACCCGATGACCATCGTTACCATCAATGCCGATATCAAAGCCAAGTGGCCCCAAGGGCAAAGCTCCTACAGCCCAGGCAGCCCGGAAGAATTGGCAATCATCGGCATAGACCTGCTGGTCAAGGAACTGGGCACCCAGGCCGCACAAGCCTTTATCGGCCAGATATTCGAAAAATACCCGGCCGACCATATGGGCGTCGAAGACCCCCAGCGCGAATAGAAACCCGCCAACAGGCCGCTTACTTCAGGCGCGCCAGGCGTTCGGTGAGCAGGTCGAAGAAGCCCTGGGCATCGCCGCTTTCCACCCAGAACACGTTCTTGTCGTGCTTGAGGCCATCGTACCAATCGACGATGGTCTGGCCGAACGTCGGGCCTTCGCGGCTATCGACCACCATATTGGCCTGGCGCCCGGTGAACAGCTCAGGCTTGAGCAGGTAGCCGATCACGGTGGCATCATGCACCGGGCCGCCGCTCATACCGTAGTGCTCCATATCGCCTTTGACGTATTCATTGAGAATATCGCCCACCACTTTGCTGGCGTTGTTGTTCAGGTCGGCGATCTTCTTCAGGCGCGCGTCGCTGGTGAGTATCTTGTGGGTCACGTCCAGCGGCAGGTAGGTCAGCTTGACGCCACTTTTGAGGACAATTTCAGCAGCCGCCGGATCGGCAAACAGGTTGAACTCGGCCACCGGGGTAATATTGCCGCCATTAAAATGCGCGCCGCCCATGACCACCACCTCCTTGATGCCCTGGGTGATTTGCGGCGCCTGGGTCAGTGCCAGCGCCAGGTTGGTCTGCGGGCCGAGCATGGCAATGGTGATGCTATGGGGCTTGGCGGTGCTCAGGGTCTTGATCAGGTAGTCCACCGCATTGCCTTCGGCCAGGCCTTTTTTCGGCTCATGTACGGTGACCCCGGAAATGCCTTCCTTGCCATGGATATTCTCGGCATAGATCGGCGTGCGCAGCAGCGGCTGCGGCGCGCCGGCATACACCGGAATCTCTTCACGGCCCGCCCACTCACGGGCCAACCGGGCATTACGCGAGGTCTTGTCCAGGCGCACGTTGCCAGCCACGGTGGTCAATGCCCGGATATTCAGTTCCTGTGGCGACGCCATCGCAAACAGCAGCGCGACCACATCGTCTGCACCCGGATCGGTATCAATGATCAGGTCGATTTTTTCCGCCGCCTGGGCGCTTGCAGCAGTTAGTACGGACAAAAGCAGCACACTCCGAAACAGGTGTCGCAGGGTTGGGGTTCTACGTTGCATGACGCACTCCTTGTCATTGTGGGAAATGCTAGAAAGTCACGCCAGACACCAGCGCGATATTACAGTAGGGCTGGCACTCGCCTGTACGCACCACCGCGCGTGCCTTGTGGCTGAGCAACTTGAATTGTTCATGACTGAGCAGGCGACGCTCACCCAGGCCACCCTGGTCGAGCGCGTTGAGATCCGCCAGCGCCGGCGGCTGCTTGAGCAGGATTTCCTCGGCCAATACGTGGCTTTCAACCTGCATCTCGCTGAGCACCACGCGCAGGGTGCTGATGAAGTCGGGAATGCCCTGGGTCAGCGCCAGATCGATCAGTTCCACGCCCGGCGGCACTGGCAGACCGGCATCACCGATCACCAGGATGTCGCCGTGGCCAAGAGAGGCAATCAGCCGCGACAGGGCAATGTTGAGCAATGGAGTCTTTTTCATGGGCGAGCAACGCCTTGAACGTCATGCAGTGTAGGAATGGAGGGTTGCGCTCCGGCACGGGTGACCGACAGGGCCGCCGCGACCTGGCCGAAACGAATGGCCTCGGCCTCACCCTGACCATTGGCCAGTGCCGCGGCAAAACCACCGACAAAGGTGTCGCCCGCCGCTGTGGTATCCACGGCCTGCACCTTGGGCGCCAGCAAATGCTCGAAGCCCTGGCCATCGGCGAACAGTGCGCCCTGCGAGCCAAGGGTCACAATGACCTTGCCTGCCCCGGCTTTTAGCAAATGGGCAGCCGCGACCTTGGCTGTTTCCAGCGAGTCCACCGGCACACCGCTCAAGGCCGACGCTTCACTCTCGTTGGGGATCAGGTAATCGATCGCGGCGTACCAGTCTGCCGGTAACGGGCCACTGGCGGGCGCGGGGTTGAGGATTACCGTCTTGCCCAGTTCACGACCGCGCTTGAGGGCATACCCCACGGTATCCATCGGCACTTCGAGCTGGCAGACAATCACCTGCGCCGCTTGCAGCACGGCGTCGAACGCCAGCAGCGACGCGGGTGTCAGCTGGCCGTTGCTACCAGCGACAATCACAATCGCATTCTGGCTACTATCATCGACCACAATCAGCGCGACGCCACTGGAGCCCTGCACCTCACTGACCGCCTGGCAGTCGATACCCTCCACCACCAGCGCATCGCGCAGTTGGGCGCCGTAGGCATCGCTGCCCACACAGCCAATCATCGCAACGTCAGCCCCCAGACGCGCCGCAGCGACCGCCTGATTGGCGCCCTTGCCGCCCGGCACCGTGGCAAACGACTGGCCCACCAGGGTTTCACCGCCGCGAGGCAGCCGGCTGGCCCGGGTCACCAGGTCCATGTTCAAACTGCCTACTACCACTACTGTTGCTGGCATACATCAATACTCATCAATTCGTTCAGCGGTTTGAGGCAAACACGCCAGCCAACGGCGCCGTTGACTCACGCAAGACAATGCTCGGCGTGACAATGCGCTGGTCAGCCGGCAATTGTGGTGTCGCAATCCGTCGCAATAACAACTCCGCCGCCGTTTCCCCCAATTGCAGGATCGACTGGCCCACGGTGGTCAACGCGGGGTACACATAGCGGCTCATTTGAATGTCATCAAAACCTATCACCGACAGCTCGGCAGGCACCCGCAGGTTGCGCTCGGCGGCCGCGCGCAGCACACCGAAACCGATCATGTCGTTGCCGGCGAATATCGCGCTGGGCGGTTGGTCCGCCAACAACTGCACCGCCGCCGCATAGCCGCCGGTACTGGTAAAATCGCTCTCCAGCACGCGACTGGCAGACACGACAATCCCGGCCTCCTGCAACGCACGCTGGTAACCGGCCAGGCGCATCTGCGCGACACGCGTGTGCGCGGGCCCACCGATACAGGCGATATCCCGGTGCCCCAGCTCCAGCAAATGCCGGGTTGCCAGGTACGCGCCCTGCTCGTGATCGATGCGCACCAGATCCACATCAACGCCCTCCAGGCCCCGGTCGACAATGACCATGGGCGTGCGCACCGCCTTGAGGCCCGTGGCCAGGCCACTGTCATCGCCGCCGACCGAGGTGACGATCAAGCCGTCGACACGCTTCTCCAGCAGCACCCGCAAATAATTGCGCTGCTTCTCGGCGTTATCGTCGGAATTGCACAGGATCACGCAGTAGCCATTGCGCTCGCAGTAGTCCTCGATGCCCCTGGCCAGCTCAGCGAAATACGGGTTGAGGCTGTTGGGCACCAGCAAGCCGATGGTCGCGGTGGTCTTGGCCTTCAGCGAGCGGGCGACGGCACTGGGTACATAGTCCAGCTGCTTGATCGCAGCTTCGACCTTGAGCCGCACGGGCTCGCTGACCGGACGGGTCCTGTTCACCACATGGGATACCGTGGTGTAGGAAATGCCCGCCAGCGCCGCCACATCCTTGATGGTTGCCATGGCTCAGCCCCGCCGACTGGCGCGTTGACTGCGGTAGGTGTCGAGCACCACTGCAATCACGATCACGGCGCCGGTAATGATGCGCTTGGTCGGTTCGGTCGCGCCGATCTGCGCCAGGCCGGCCGCCAATACCGAAATGATCAGCACCCCGAAGAACGTGCTGATCACCGAGCCACGCCCGCCCATCAGGCTGGTGCCGCCGATCACCACTGCGGCAATCACCTGCAGCTCCAGGCCGGAGCCCGCATTCGGGTCAGCCGCTTCCAGGCGGGAAATCTGGAACAATGCTGCCACCCCAGCCAACAGCCCCATCAGGCTGAACACCAGGATCTTGTAGGGTTTTGGATTGATCCCCGCCAGACGCACCGCTTCTTCATTGGTGCCGATGCCGATCAGGTAGCGCCCAAAGACGGTACGCGTCAGCACTGCCTGGGCGACGATAATCACCAGCAGCGCAATGATGAATGATGGTGAGATACCAAAGGCCACCGGGTTGGACAGCCAGGCGAAAGAGTCGCCGATATAGGCAGTGCGCGACCCGGTCATCTGGTAGGCCGCGCCACGGGCCATTTCCAGCACGCCCAGGGACACAATGAACGACGGAATCCGCCAGGCCACGGTGATCGAGCCGGTGATGGTCCCCGCCAGTGCCGCGCAACCCATGCCGAGCAGCGCTGCCGGGACCACGCTCCAGCCCCAGCCGAGGATCGCCACGCTGACCGCAGACGCGGCCAGGGCCAGCACCGAACCCACCGACAGGTCGATGCCGCCAATGATCAGGATGAACGTCATGCCCACCGCCAGCACCATCAGGTCGGGAATCTGGTTGGCGATGGTGCTGAACGTGTCATAGGACCAAAAGTGGCTGCTCAGAGCCGAGAACAGCGCGATCATGGCCAGCAAGGCGCCGGCCAGGCCCAGGTAAGTGCCCAGGCCGTAGAAATTACCGCCGGCTTTTGCGGTTGGAGTAGCTGTTTTCATGGGGTTGTCCTGGGCGCCGCTTCATTGAGCAGCGCATCACGTTTCTGATAGCCGGCAAATGCGGCGGCAAGCAATTCGTCCTGGGTCCAGCTGTCCCGCTCAAAGGTCTCGATCAGGCGCCCGGCAGACAGCACCCCGATGCGGTCGCAGATCAGCATCAGCTCGCGCAGGTCACTGGACACCACCACCAGCGCCTTGCCCTGGCGGGTCAAGTCACCAAGCAGCGCATAGATATCGAACTTGGCGCCCACGTCGATGCCACGGGTCGGTTCATCAAACAGCATCACCGCACAATCGCGCTCCAGCCAGCGGCCAATCACCACCTTTTGCTGATTGCCGCCCGACAACTCGGACACCAATTGCGCCGGGCTGGAACTGCGGATACGCATCGCGTCGATCTGGCGCTTGGCCAGGGCCGCTTCATCGCGGCCATTGACCAGGCCGGCGCTGGACACTTTGGCCATATTGCCCAGGGCCGTGTTGGCGCTGATGGACTGGCTGAGCAACAGGCCCTCGCCCTTGCGATCCTCGGTGATCAGCGCAATGCCATGCCCCACCGCGTCCACCGGCGAGCGAATGCTCACCACCCGCGCCGGCGAGCCAAGGGCGACCGTGCCACTGTCGGCCAGGTCGGCACCAAAGATCAGGCGCAGCAACTCAGTACGGCCGGCGCCGATCAACCCAGAGATGCCGTAGATTTCACCGGCCCGCACTTCAAAGGACACATCACGAACCTTGTCCGAACGGGTCAGGCCCGTCACCGTCAAGGCCGGCGCGCCGATGGTGCGCGGGCCGAGGTCGATGTGCTCGCCCAGTTCGCGACCGACCATCAACGTGACCAGTTGCTCGCTGTTGTAATTGGCCATCGGCTCGACACATACCAACTGGCCGTCACGCAGCACCGCAATGCGCTGGGCCACCCGTGCCAGCTCTTCCAGCCGATGGGAAATATAAATAATTGCCACCCCCCGGGCCTGCAGGCGGGTGATTTGTTCAAACAGCATCTCGACTTCACGGGCGGTGAGCATCGCTGTCGGCTCGTCGAGGATCAGTACATGACAGTCGCCGATCAGGTTACGGGCGATCTCGACCATCTGTTGATGGCCGATGCCCAGGCTGCCGACCAGGGTGTCTGGATCGATGGCATCCAGGCCCACTTGCGCCATGGCCTCGATCGCGGCCTTGCGCAGTTGCTTGCGGCTGATCCAGCCACCACGGCTGGGCAGGTTGTCGAGGAACAGGTTTTCGGCCACGGTCAGGGTCGGCAGCAGGTTGAGCTCCTGCATCACCATGCGAACCCCCTGCTTTTCTGCCTGGGTGCGGCTGGCCGGGGCATAGTCCTGGCCGTTGAACTGCATCTGCCCAGTGGTTGGCGTGACCAGGCCGCCGATGATCTTCGACAGGGTGCTTTTGCCCGCGCCATTCTCGCCGGTCAGTGCCAGCACCTCGCCGCGATTGAGCGTCAGGGTTATGTCGGACAGGACGGGCTGGGCATAGGTCTTACCGATACCGCTGACCGAGAGGACAGTGGCCGGTGCGGAAGATGACATAGGAAAGTCTCCAGGCGCCCGCTCGACCTGAGCGGGCGCTGTAGTGCGCAGCCAGGGATTATTGCTTGAGGACGAGTTCAACCGGTGTTTCGATCACACCGTCCACGGACTCGACTTTTTCACCCTTGACCAGCTTCAGCGCATTCTGGATACCAAACACTGCTTGTTGTGCAGCCGCCTGGTCGGCGGTGGCCAGGACGCGACCGTCGTTGAGCATCGGCTTGATCGCGGCAATGTTGTCGTAGCCAACTACCTGCACCTTGCCCGCCTTGCCCGCCGCACGCACCGCAGAAACGGCGCCCAAAGCCATATTGTCGTTACCGGCCAGCAGTGCCTTGAGGTCCGGGTATTCGCTCAACATGGCCGCCGCGACCTTGTTGCCCTGGTCAATTTCCCAGTTACCGGACTGCACGGAGACAATCTTCATGCCGGCCGCATCCATCGCATCCTTGAACCCGGCGGTGCGTTGCTGGGCGTTGGTGGTGGTCGGCACACCTTCGATGATCCCAACCTTGTCACCGCTCGCCAGTTGCTTGGCCAGGTACTCGCCGACCAGGCGCGAACCCTTACGGTTATCCGGGCCGACAAAGGGAACGTCGAGGTTTTTGCTTTTCAGCACTTCAGGGTCGAGGCGGTTATCGATGTTGACCACCTTGATCCCGGCGTCGGAGGCTTTCTTCAGCACGTTGACCAACGCCTTGGAGTCGGCGGGCGCGATGACGATGGCGTTGACTTTGGCGAGAATCATTTGGTTGACGATATCGATCTGCGCCGAGGTATCGGTTTCGTTCTTGATGCCGTTGGTGATCATGTCGAAATCAGCGGCGTGGGCTTTCTGATAGTCCTTGGCACCGTCTTGCATGGTGACGAAAAACTCGTTGGCCAAAGACTTCATCACCAGGCCGACCTTGGGTTTGACGGCGGTGTCATCAGCGAATGCAGAGGAGAGAGGCAGGGTAGCGGATGCGGCAGCCAGCACAGCGGCAGCCAGTAAACGTCCAGCGAATGGCAGCTTCATGGGTTCACTCCGATCTTATGATTATTGTGAGCAACGCCTGCACCTTCACCTCACTCATGGAGTGCTCGTGAAACAGCTCGCAAACGTTTGCGCTAAACAAACTATGCGAAGACTGCTGAATTTTGTCAACGAGAGAAATGTGCTTTTCCTGCGCAGGCTCTAGCGCCTGCCTTACAACTTGACCGCGTGCGGGCTAAACATTCGGGTTGGGTAATCGTTCTCCAAAACGACAGTTGCGCAGGAACACTTCAGGAGGGTGACGCTGATTTTTCCAGGGTGATTTTCGGACAACCGAACGCCGAAGCCGCCAGCGTTCGGAAATTCGGACACGAGTTAAAGCCAGCAAATTTTCTAAATGTAAAAAAATGATTTAAATCAATAAGTTAAAATCAAACTTAGAACAAAATCCGCCTGGTACAAATCCTGCTCTTAAACAGCACCTTGTGGCGCTCAGCGCAGCCCTGGGTGTTCTGGATGAACCTGCACACGCACTCATCAAAACTAGAGAGAAAAATAATGAAATCTGCACTCAAGAACTTTGTTCCGGGCGCCTTAGCCCTGCTGCTGCTCTTCCCGGTTGCCGCCCAGGCCAAGGAAGTTGAATCCAAGACCAAGCTGTCCAACGTGGTCGTGCTGGCCACTGGCGGCACCATCGCCGGCGCCGGCGCCAGCGCTGCCAACAGCGCCACCTACCAGGCCGCCAAAGTCGGTATCGAACAACTGATCGCCGGCATTCCCGAGCTCAGCCAGATCGCCAACGTGCGTGGTGAGCAGGTGATGCAGATTGCTTCCGAAAGCATCACCAACGAAAACCTACTGCAACTGGGTCGTCGTGTCGCCGAACTTGCCGACAGCAAGGACGTGGACGGTATCGTGATCACCCACGGCACCGACACCCTTGAAGAAACCGCCTACTTCCTCAACCTGGTGGAAAAAACCGACAAGCCAATCGTAGTCGTGGGCTCCATGCGTCCAGGCACTGCCATGTCTGCCGATGGCATGCTCAACCTGTACAACGCCGTGGCTGTAGCCGGTAGCAAAGACGCACGCGGCAAAGGCGTACTGGTGACCATGAACGACGAGATCCAGTCGGGTCGCGACGTCAGCAAAATGATCAACATCAAGACCGAAGCCTTCAAAAGCGCCTGGGGCCCACTGGGCATGGTTGTAGAAGGCAAGTCCTACTGGTTCCGCCAGCCGGCCAAGCGTCACACCATGAACTCTGAGTTCGATATCAAGAACATCAAGAGCCTGCCGGATGTTGAAATTGCCTACGGCTATGGCAACGTCAGCGACACCGCCTACAAAGCCCTGGCCCAGGCTGGCGCCAAAGCCATCATCCATGCCGGCACCGGCAATGGCTCGGTACCGGCCAAGGTAGTACCTGCCCTGCAGGAACTGCGTAAGGAAGGCGTGCAAATCATTCGCTCTTCCCACGTCAATGCCGGCGGTTTCGTTCTGCGCAACGCCGAACAGCCTGACGACAAATACGACTGGGTCGTGGCTCATGACCTGAACCCGCAAAAAGCCCGCATCCTGGCCATGGTCGCCCTGACCAAGACCCAGGACAGCAAAGAACTGCAACGCATGTTCTGGGAATACTGAGTCACTGATATAACCCTTGCCGGCGATGGTGGTCCCAGGGATGCCATCGCCGGCAAGCCGGCTCCTACAAAAAATCCTCGCTGTACACCAATCCGCGTAAACCGTTGTCACACGGACTTCTTGAATTTTAAGCAGTTGCGAATTTCCTCACAGTTAAATACTGTATGTTCGTACAGCTAATTAAGGACTCCTCCGTGGCCAAGCCCTCCTCCGCAGCACCGACACCTCCCGACGCCTATCAACGCCTGGCGATCCGCGTGCAAAAAATCATCAATTCCACCAACGCGCAAAAAAACAAGGCCGCGCTGATTTTTCGCCTGCCCGAGGAACCCGAGGACGAATGGGCACGACTACTGGAGGAAATCGCAGAAAACGACAACGTCACCCTCGCCTATCGCGATGATGGCGGCGTGCAGATTTTCTGGGTCGTACCGAAGGAAGATTGAGTCAATGAGTGTCCGTTTTATCGCCCTGCTCTGTGTGTTTTTTGCCACCACCGCCCACGCCCAAGCCCCACGCACCTTCAGTGAAGCCAAGAAAATCGCCTGGAAACTCTACGCCCCGCAATCCACGGAGTTTTATTGCGGCTGCAAATACACGGGTAACCGGGTAGACCTGAAAGCCTGCGGCTACATTCCCCGTAAAAACGCCAACCGCGCGGCGCGCATCGAGTGGGAGCACATTGTCCCGGCGTGGCAGATCGGCCATCAACGCCAGTGCTGGCAGGACGGTGGTCGCAAGAACTGCACACGTACCGATAGCGTCTTCAAACGCGCCGAAGCTGACCTGCACAACCTGGTGCCGAGCATCGGCGAGGTCAATGGTGACCGCAACAACTTCAGTTTTGGCTGGTTGCCGGTGCAGGGTGGGCAATATGGTTCATGCCTGACCCAGGTGGACTTCAAGGCCAAGAAGGTCATGCCCAGGCCATCCATCCGCGGCATGATTGCCCGGACGTACTTTTACATGAGCAAACAATACGGCCTGCGCCTGTCGAAACAGGACCGCCAGTTGTATGAAGCCTGGAACCGTACCTATCCCGTTCAGCCCTGGGAGCGCCAGCGCAATCAGACCGTGGCCTGCGTGATGGGGCGTGGCAACGAGTTCGTCGGCCCGGTGAACCTCAAGGCCTGCGGATAAACGCGAGCGGGATCCACGGATCCCGCCAACCGCCGTATTACGGGCGGGCCTTGTGCTCGATCACCAGCGACTCGGCGTCGGTTTTCTTCTTTTTCACCAGCCTTTCCTGCAATTGGGCCTGCTTTGCTTCGGCCTCGGCCTTGCTCGCGAACGGCCCTAACAGCACCAGGTCCTTGCCGTCTTCCTTGGCCAGATAGAACGTGAAGCCGTTTTCCAGCAACCAGGCGGTCAGGTCACTCAGCGCCTGCAGCTTGTTGTCGGGCGAGCGCACCAGGATGTCCCACTGCACAGCGGCAACCGCAGGAGCCTGGGCCTTGGCGGCTTCAGCCTTGTCTCGGGGGGTGTCGAGATTGGGCCCGTCACCGCATCCAGCCAACGCCAATACCACAAATGCCATCGCTACTTTACGCACTGCCCTGCCCCTTTAAGGATCAAAGAGGCAACTTTATCATTCACTGTCTATTCTGGCCGTCATAAACGTTGGCTTAAACATTGCGAAGGATGTTTCCCAGACCTGTATGATGGCGCCATGGGAATTAATGCCGCCTCCATGCGTCCTAAAGAGGCAGCCACAGGGAAGCGCTTCACAGTAAGCTACACACAACCGACATCCGCCCTGTTAGAAACATGCGTCCTTCAAAGCAATCAAGGAGAAGTCCATGCTGATACTCACCCGCAAAGTCGGTGAAAGCATAAATATCGGTGATGACATTACTATCACCATTCTGGGCGTTAGCGGCCAGCAAGTAAGAATCGGCATCAATGCTCCCAAGGATGTTGCCGTGCATCGCGAAGAGATTTACCAGCGCATCCAGGCAGGCCTGACTGCACCGGACAAACGCGAAACACCTTGAAGCCTCCCCAGTAGCCAGCCCGCTCGCCCCTGTAACGGCTGGCGAAAGCCCCTTGGCCTGCCCACGGAATCCCGTGATCCGCGCAACTTGCGCCAGGCCCCGCCACCAGTGGTCAGCACACAGGTTCAGCCACGGAACTTGCTGCACATTTAGCAGACAAATCTCTCCAGGAACGTAACAAAACCTTACGGTGCATTCGGAGCGCGTTGATGAGGCGATCCCTCAAAGAGCCTTATGCCTACAAATCCTGGATGATTGCCCTACTGATTGCCCTGGCTTTCGTGACAATCGGATACGGCCTCAGGTTTTACATGGAAGGCAGTACCCCCGCGCAGGATGCCGATTCTTGGCCTGACCTGGCGCTGTTTCTCGGTGGCTATCTGTTCTGCTTCTGCCTCAAGCCCCTCCAGGCTGCGATCCAGCGCAAACTCAACCGCCGCGCATTTGGGCGTGATCGCCAGAAAACCCCCTCTTGAAGCACCGATTGGATCCTATATTCAAACTATGAGGAACTATCCACGTCGGTAGCACCCATACCCATATCTTTCATAAAAAACATTATCGATATGGACATAGAACATAACGCCAAGCACCTACAGTCCCTGATCGAACAACTCTCGGTAGATAACCCGAAATCCTCCAGCGAACTGCGGGGCAAGCCCGAAGAAATCCTCGCAGGCCTGCGCGAGCTTTATCTGCTGAAACTGATCACGGGCACCTTCACCCTTGGGCACATTGTCGACCCTCTGGGCCACCAGTGGATTGGCGCGCAAAACATCCTGCTGACCCGGCGCGGCATGGCATTCAAGCCGTTGTAGACGGCAGCAGGCGCAGCCGGCCATCAGCATCGCACTGGGCACGCACGTCGTTATAATTTGCAATAGCCCCATGCTCCGTCAGCATCGGCTCGCCATGGGTGGATGTCACCACTACCACGTCCGCGCCCGCCGCCTCGCCTGCACGAATGCCCGCCGCTGCATCCTCGAACACCAGGCACTCGCCTATCGGCACTCCCAAACGCCGCGCGCCGAGCAGATAACAGGTCGGGTCCGGCTTGCCATTGGTCACATCCTCAGCCGTAACCATGACGGCCGGCGGGACCAGGCCTGCGGCGTGCATACGGCTCAACGCAAGGGCCTTGGGCGCAGAAGTGACCACGGCCCAGCAGTGCGCAGGCAAGCTCTGCAAAAAGGCCACGGCACCTGGGATTGCCACCACGCCCTCCACGTCCTCGATCTCTGCCTCGGTAATAGCGCGCGCTTGCGCGTGCGCGTCCACCCCTGGCAAGGCCTGGCGGCTGATCGTGTCGATGGCCCGCACGCCATGGATGGTGGTCAGGAACGCCTCGACGTCCAGGCCATGGCGCAGCGCCCAGGCAGCCCAGACCCGCTCTGCGGCGGCGATGGAGTTAAGGAGCGTGCCATCCATATCAAACAGAAATGCACGGTACTGGCGATCAAATACGGCCGGATGTTTGGCGGACACTGCTGGGTTTCCTCGTGCGCTCGTCGCCCGTGGTTGGGCCGTGATGCAATCTACGGATCAGCCCAGGCGTTGTAAACGGCGGATCGGCCGTCATCAACAGACCTGGCCAGCGCTCTCGGCGATGTCACGTGGAGTATTCCAGGCGGCCAGGATTGCCACCCGCAGCCCTTCAACCGTTGTCGCCAACGCCATCGAGGGCTGAGGCTCGGCCGCCTGCCCTGGCAGAAAAGGCACATGGATAAACCCACTGCGCACTCCCGACCCCGCCAACGCATGCTGCAAGCTGTAGAACACCTGATTGCATACGAAAGTGCCCGCTGTGTGCGAGACCGAGGCGGCAATTCCGGCCGTGCGTAGCGCCTTGACCATGGCCTTGACCGGCAAGGTGCTGAAGTAGGCAGCAGGCCCCCCAGGAATCACTGCCGTATCCACGGGCTGGGCACCGAGGTTGTCCGGGATCCGTGCATCGTTGAGATTGATCGCAACCCGCTCGATGGAAATATCACTGCGCCCAGGCCCCAGCCCGGTAGCAATCACCAGTTGCGGTCGATGCTCGGCCAATAACTGTTCCAGGCAGGCGCCGGCAGTGGCGAAGGCACAGGGCAATTGGCGGGCGACGATTGTCACCCCGCCTTGCAGTTGCACCCCATCCAGCAGGCGCACTGCCTCCCAGGACGGGTTGATCAGGTCTTGATCGAACGGCTCGAAACCCGTCAGCAGCACAGTCCCCATCACCACCTCACATCAATACATAAAGAAGGACGATATTGACCAGCAACATCATCAACGCCGTGGGCATCTGCGCCTTGATCACCGCGTTTTTGTCCGGTAACTCCAGGAGCGCCGCAGGCACAATATTGAAGTTCGCCGCCATCGGGGTCATCAGCGTGCCGCAGTACCCGGAAAACATGCCGATGGCCGCCATCACCGCCGGGTTGCCGCCATAAATGCCCACCAGTACCGGCACCCCAACCCCGCCGGTCATGACCGGGAAGGCGGCGAAGCCGTTACCCATGATCACGGTGAACAGCGCCATGCCCAGCACGTAGACCATCACCGCCACCAACTTGTAATCCAGGTTGATGTAGGTGGTGGTGACATGAGCCACGGCCGTGCCAACGCCGGCTTCGTTGAACAGCAGGCCGAGCATGGCCAGCATCTGCGGCAGCACCATGGCCCAGCCCAGGGCTTCGGTCAGGCGTCGCGATTCACGCAAGGCCTGCACCGGCGTATCGCGGGTCAGCCAGCAGGCCAACCCCAGGGCAATCAGGCAACCGAGCCCCAGGGACACGAACGTGGTGTTCTTCGGATCCAGCAGCGGCACGCCACCAATCTCGGTGTTCTTGAGCAGCACCGAGCCAATCACCGTGGTCAACGGAATGGCCAGGGCCGGAATAAATAGTTTATGGCCCAGCCGGCCAGCGCTGGCGCGGGACGCCTTGTCATGCAACTCGGCATGGGTGCCACGCCCTACCCCGCCGAGCCCGGCGATCAGTGCCATCAGCACCACGCCAACACCCACCACCACCGACGGCAGGTGCTCGCCCACCAAAAACGGAATGGCGAACAGCAACCAGAACAACGCGCTTGACCAACGCTTGGGATGGGTCCGGTCAGCCAGGATCATGCCCGCCGTAATCAGCAACAAAACGCCGGCGAGCCAGTACAGGTATTGGATGGAAATGATCATTGCGCGGCCTCCGACTGAGCGGTGACTGGCGCAGTGGCCGTCAGCTCACGGGTCAGCCTTCGGTCAAAGCGATGCAAGCGTATGGCATGCACAATGAACGCACAAATCGCCGTGGGGATGCCCCACACCGCAATATGCAGCGGCTCGACATCAATACCCGAACCCAGCAGGAAGGTATGCATCAGGGCAATCGCACCAAAGGCCACGAAGATGTCTTCACCAAAAAACAGCCCCACGTTGTCTGTGGCGGCGCACATCGCCAGGACCTTGTGCCGCACCTTGTCCGGCAGTTTTCCGAAGCGTTTCTCGGCAGCGCCTTCCGCCATGGGCGCCAGCAACGGGCGCACCATTTGCGGGTGCCCGCCAAGGCTGGTCAGGCCCATGGCCGCCGTGGACTCACGAACAAACAGATAGATGATCAGCAGGCGCCCGACGGTGGCGCGCTCGAAGCGCGCAATCCAGTTCTGCGCGTGCAGGCGCAGGCCATGGCGCTCCAGCAGGCCGATAACGGCCAGGGGCAGCAACAGGATCAGTTGCAAGGCGCGGGTCTGCAGGAAGCCATCGCCCATGGTGGCGAGGATTTTTTCCAGGGGGAAGTGCGCGGCAAATCCGGTGGCAATCGCCGCCGCCGTTACCACCAGCAACGGATTGAAGCGCAACACAAAGCCGACCACGATGACGAGCACGCCAATCAGCGGCCACAGGTTCACAACAGTTTGCATGGCGTTGAGTCCTTGATTGCGTGCTGCGACGCCTGCATCGCCGATAAACGATAACGGGCAGCCCGACGCGGATTTTTATTATTGACCGGGTAGGTCGAGGGTCACTGGCGGGCATCTTTGCCGCTTGGAGCGGAGGGTGTCCAACAAGAAAAATTGTTGCTGCAAATCAATAAAGTTTGTGAGGGGATGTAATCCAATCAGGGCTTGCCACGATGTGCAAGGCTCAAACCGTGGCAAGCCCTTTTGGGTCAACCTGCTTGATCAGGGCTGCCAAGCCTTGGAGCCGGCTGCAGCCTTGAATTTGGCGCTGTTTTGCGGTGTGGCGGGCGGCTCGGAATCACCAAAGATGGCTTTGAGCCAATGCCCATCGGTGGGGTTGGGGAAGAGAATAAACTTGCGCCCGAACTGTTGTTTATCCTCGGTCATCAACGCCATGCGTTGCTGCACATCAGACACGTAGTACTTGCGTTTGAAGTCATTGAGGTTGTCGCCCAGCATCACGACCACCTCATAATCCTTGGCAATTTCTATCTGCCGGGGCTCTTTATTGGAAGAGTCGCGATAAACCGTCAGGTGCTTTTCATCGGCAAAGGGCAGCTTGTTCTTACGCAGGTTGGCCAAGGCGTACTCATAGGTTTTTTCGCCCTGGTCACGGCTCGTGACGTAGAAAACCTCGACCCCTTTGGCTTGCGCATAACTCAAGAACTCCACTGCACCGGGGGTGGCCACCGGGCCGTTTTCAGCCACCCATTGGTCCCAGGCGGCATCATCGAAGAACTCTTTGTCCGAATTGATCATGTAGCCCCAATAGCTATTGCTGCTCAACACGGTGTCGTCGATGTCACTGATGATCGCCAACGGCCGATCACCGGCCTTATGCGCTTGCAGAGCGCTGTCCAGGCGCATCTTGGCGACGTTGAAACCTTGATAGTAGAGCGCCTCGAATTCAGCAGCCGTCTGCCTCCAGGCAACGGCTGCCGTCAAATCATTGGAAACAGCGCCTGTGACTTGCCCGGACCATGCGGGCGCGCACTGAAGCATCAAAAGCGAGAAGAGAATGGGAGCGGCCAGGATCTTGTTGGTTTTCTCTACTTTCATTTTCAAACCCATAGTTAAGCTCTAGACAGCCTCAGCAGGCACTGCAAGGGTGTTGTTCTATAACACCCGGCAGGCCGGCTCAATATGGGTGTCGCGATCATGGATCAATCAGACGCAACTTGCGCACACACTGTGCGGTTTACCACTGATGTGTGTAGCTCGCCGTCAGTACGGTGCCTGGCGCAGGCAGGTGGCTGGTGTTGTTGCTGCTACGCATCAGTTGACTGTAAAGCGGGTAGTAACTGCGATTGAACAGGTTCTGGATCCCCATGCTGACCTGATCATTTTCACTGAATTGGTACTGGCTGATCATATCGACGGTGGTGTAACTGTCGACCTTGCGCCGCCCAAAGCTGGCAACACCATCCAGGCGATAGTCGGCGCCGTCAAAAAAGTTGGCCTGCAAGCGGTTGCTCCAGGCTTCAGTCGGCTTGAACTCCAGGTACGCGGTCAGTTTGAGCGGCGGGATGCGATACCCGGTCATGTCTTGCCAGCCACGGCCTTCGGGCTGCTCCCGGCCTTTGATCCAGGTAAAGGTGCCGCCGGCGCCCCAGCGCTCATCGTCGGCCAGCCAGTCGGCACTGCCTTCCACACCGTAGATTCGCTCTTGGGTGCGGGTCAGGATCAGGCCATTGTTGAAACTCTGCACATCCCCAAGCTTGGACGTGGTGTAGAACACGGCCAGGGAGGCCAATGTCTGCTCGCCCAGCGCGCCGCGCCAGCCCAGTTCGTAGTTGTTGGTTTTCACCGGCTCCAGGTTGGAGGAGCCGATATCGAATCCACGCCGGGCATTGCGCATTTGCACCCCGATATCGGGCAGCTGGAACCCCTGGCTGAACGCCGCGTAGACCTCCTGGCCCGCTACCGGCGAGTAGGTCAGGCTGATGTTGGACAGCACCGAATCATAGTGCACCTTGCCCCCGCGAACAGTGGCCGGCTGGGTCGCTGCCGACTCCGAGAGCGGGATAAAGTCATCGTACTGGGCAGTGGCATATTCGTAGCGTACGCCGCCTTCCACCGACCATTGTTCGTTGAGCTTATGCTGCAACTGCGCAAAGCCGCCAAGGCTGCGGGTTGTCAGGTCGGGCATGTAGGTGAGCTTGCCGATCTTGTCAAACACCCTGCCGCCGCTGGCGTCAAAGGCTCGCGGGTCGAAGATGTCGATGGGCATATCGCTGCGCTCCTGGTTGAAGTCAGCGCCCCATAACAACTCTGTAGTGCCCAGGCTCCCCAGCGGCGTGCGTAGCGTGACCCGACTGCCAAACACTTCACTGTTCTGCATGACCTGGTCGACATTGCGTCCACGGGTCGCCACTGCGCGGGCATCGAACGGCGTGAACCGGGTGAAGTAGTCCCGGTAGTAGATCTGCGCATTGAGCGTGCCGCCCAGCACGTCGGCATGGGCGTACTCCAGGTTGAGCAGGGTGTTTTTGATCTGGTTCTGCTCCTCCAACGACAGGCCGGACAACGGGCGCGCAGGCACCGAGCCCGCAGGAAGCCTGGCCACGGACGGGTCGGAGGTGTAGTCGCTGTTTTGCTCGGCGTTGTAATGGCTGGCAGAAAGCTGGATGCGCTGCACATCATCAAGGCGCAAGCCCAACTTGCCGCCGACATTGAAGGTATTGGAGTCGAACAGATCGCCCTGGCTTGGCTCTGGCGCAAGGCGGTGCCCCTTGGCGTCGTAGGAGGCGCCAATGTGGCGGGCACCAAAGTCCAGTGCGTAATCCACCCGGCCCTGGGACCCGGCAACATGATGCTGCAACTGGCCGCCCAGGCCATCGCTACCCAGTTTGCTCAAGGGCGAGACGGCGCTCAGGCTGGTGGTCGCTCGCGGCTCGCCGCCTGCCGGACGCGTCGTGATGGAGATGATGCCCCCAGTCGCACCGGCGCCGTAGATCGCACTGCTGCCACGGATCACTTCGATACGCTCGATCAGCGCGGGGTCGATGTTCGCCAGGTTGCGCGAGGAATCGCGGTTGGTATTGAGCGGAACACCGTCGACCAGCACCAGCATCGTCCGCCCGCGCAAGGTTTGCCCGTAGTCGGTAATGGTCCGGCTTGAGTCGGCCATGCCCGGGATGCTCTTGGCCAGCAAGGTGGCCAGGCTGTCCGAGCCCTGGCGCAGTTGCTCCAACTGTTTGTGTTCGATGACATTGACCTGGCGAGCCTGGGGCACCAGGTCGCTGTCGAGCCGCGAGGCGCTGATGGTCAGGCTGGACAGCTCCATTGTGCCTGGCGTGGGGGCCGGCGCCTGGGAGGTGTTGGCGGTATGCCCCTGGACCACCAGGAACGTTTGCTCATCACGCGCCTGCACCGTCAGCCCGCTTTGGCCGAGCAACCGTTCAAGCGCTTCCTGCAATGTGTAGCGCCCGCGCAAGGCCGGTGCGGTCTTGCCGGCCGTGATTTCACTGGCGAACAGGATCTGTGCCGAAGATTGCCGGGCTACGGCATTCAGGGATTTCTCCAGCGATGCGGCCGGGACATCGAAATCAACCGGGGCAGACTCTGCCAACGACCATTGGCTCAGGAGCAAGCTGCTGGCCAGCAAGGACATGCGCACCGGCGCGCGCAGGAAGGACTGACTCACGTTTTTATTCTCCACGAAGTAGGGTTACAGGGAGATAGCCGTCAGCACTGCGGCGCAACCCTACCTCGGTTGAAGATTATTTTTTCTGGCCGGGGGAATCGATCAGGACCGAGCCATCGGTCGCAGTGGAAACGCGCACCGGCAGGATCCCGGGCAACAGCGCCAGCAAGCGATCAACGTGACCACTGTCAAACACACCGGAAACCGGCAGGCGCGCAAGCCGGGGGTCCATGAGCCTTATGGGCTGGCGGTGATAGCGCTGCAGTGTGTCGATGACGTCTTCGAGCGGAGTGCTTTCAAAGACCAGCCGGCTTTGTTGCCAGGCGGTGACGTCATCCACGTCCACCCGTCCCAACCGAGCCTCTTGCCCCTTATGCACACGCAACTGCTGCCCGGGCTCCAGCGCAGCCACTGCCCCCGTAGCGGCCGCACGCACGGCGACCCTGCCTTCAGCCACCGTGACCTGCACATCCTGTTCCTGGCGCCTGACGTTAAAACGGGTGCCCACCACTCGCACCACAGCCAACCCGGCATCGACCAGAAACGGCCGGTAGACCATCGGCGACACTTCAAACAACGCCTGCCCCGCCTTCAGCTCGACCTGGCGGCTGCGCAGGTGCCAACTGATCGTCATCTCGGTGTTGCTGTCGAGCAACACCTGAGTGCCATCAGCCAGCAGCAGCGCCTGGCGCTGCCCTACCTGGCTGGCAACATGCTCGCTGCGGTAGGCAGGATCAATCCAGGCCACACCTGCAACAATCGCCAACAGCAGCAGCCCGAGGGTTTTTCCTGCCGGGCGTTTGTTTTTCGCGGGCGTCGGCGGGGGCAACGGAAATCGTTGCTTGAGGTCCTCACGAACCCGCGCGATGGCCTCGTCTTCCTGGCTGAAGTCCTTGCTCTTGTGCGGGTCGCGACTCATGGCAAGACCTCCGAGCCTAGATGTGCGCGGCAGATCCCCATACCCAGGCGCAGGTGCTTTTCGACGGTTTTCAGGGAAATACCCAGGCGCGCAGCCACTTCGGCCTGGGGCAGTTCATGCACTTTGTGCATGACAAACACCATTTGGCAGCGCGGCGGCAGACTGGCAATCGCCTCGGTCAGCAGCTCCAGGGCCCTTTCCCCATCAAGATGACGCTCCTGGCTCGGCGCACCGCAGACCACTTGTGGCAACACCGAAACACCGACCACCCAACCCTGGCGCCGACGCTCGCTGCGATACCGGCTGATCGCCATATCGCTGGCGATCTTGCGCAACAAGGCCACTGGCGTGCGCACACCTTGCTTTTCATCCTGCTCAAGCAACTGCAGGCACAAGTCGTGTATCACCTCACGAGCGAAAATCCGTTCGCCAAAACGCCGGCGCACATGATCCACCAACTCGTCGTAGTGCCGAACCAATGCTGCCAGCAGTGTGGGTTTTGGAGGGTCGGCCTGCACAATGACCTGCGCGATGAGAGGAACGGATGACCTGGAGAAAGGTGCGATTGCGCGCAGTATAAATGCGAATGTTTTACATTTGAAGCGTAGAGATGGACCTTTAGGCGCAATCGCTAAGCGGGTCAGAAATGGCAAATTTCTCGGGATAAGCAACGCTACCTCTACCGGGTAGGTCGTCGGCCTTCAAGCGCAGAAACATGAAGCTGAAAGCCGACCTGAAGGTGCAGTGCAATTGTCGGGGCGAAGCTTTGCATGAAATCCCAGGCAACAAAAAAGGGCCCACCTTTCGGTGAGCCCTTCTAGACCGCCCAGCAGAGCGGATTTTGTTTGGTAGGCGCGATTGGACTCGAACCAACGACCCCCACCATGTCAAGGTGGTGCTCTAACCAACTGAGCTACGTGCCTGCTGTGAGGCGGCATTCTACGGAATTCCCGAGGGGTGTCAACACCTTTTTTGCAGCTAAGCCTATGAATATGCGAATTTTTTATTTTTTATTGGCGCCGCTGCTTTTTCCGGGTGGCTGGCAGGGCATTTTCAACTGAGGTAGGATCGGCGCACTCGTAAAAAATATAAAACAGAGGTTCCAGTATGGCGAACACCCCCTACCCCCAGTCCTATTACGCCGCGTCCGCCAATGCGGTACCTCCCCGGCCAGTGCTGCAAGGTGAAGTCGAAACCGATGTATGCGTGATCGGTGCGGGCTATACCGGGTTGTCGAGCGCGCTGTTCCTGCTGGAGAACGGCTTTCGTGTGACGGTGCTGGAAGCCGCGAAGGTAGGTTTCGGTGCATCCGGGCGCAATGGTGGCCAGATCGTCAACAGCTACAGCCGTGATATCGACGTGATCGAGCGTAGCGTCGGTGCGCAGCAGGCACAGCTATTGGGGCAAATGGCATTCGAGGGCGGCAGGATCATTCGTGAGCGGGTCGCCAAGTACCAGATCCAGTGCGATTTGAAGGACGGCGGTGTATTCGCCGCGCTCAATAGCAAGCACATGGGCCACCTGGAGTCGCAGAAGCGCTTGTGGGAACGCTACGGCCATACCCAATTGGAACTGCTCGACGAGCGGCGCATCCGCGAGGTGGTGGCCTGTGAGAACTACGTGGGCGGCCTGCTGGACATGAGTGGCGGGCATATCCATCCGCTCAACCTGGCATTGGGTGAAGCGGCAGCCGTGGAGTCCCTGGGTGGCACGATCTACGAACAGTCCGCCGCCGTGCGCATCGAGCGTGGCGCCAACCCTGTCGTCCACACCGCCCAAGGCAAGGTGAAGGCCAAATTCATCATCGTCGCCGGCAATGCCTACCTGGGCAACCTGGTGCCCGAGTTGGCGGCCAAGTCGATGCCTTGCGGCACACAAGTGATTACCACGGCGCCCCTGGGTGATGAGCTGGCTAAAAGCTTGCTGCCCCAGGACTTCTGCGTCGAAGATTGCAACTACTTGCTCGACTACTACCGACTGACCAGCGACAAGCGCCTGATCTTCGGCGGTGGCGTGGTGTATGGCGCGCGGGACCCGGCGAACATCGAAGCGATCATCCGGCCGAAGATGCTCAAGGCCTTTCCACAATTGAAGGATGTAAAAATCGACTACGCCTGGACCGGCAACTTCCTGCTAACCCTCTCGCGCCTGCCCCAGGTCGGCCGCATCGGCGACAACATCTACTACTCCCAAGGCTGTAGCGGCCACGGCGTGACGTATACGCACCTGGCAGGCAAGGTACTGGCCGAAGCCCTCAGAGGCCAGGCAGAACGTTTTGATGCGTTTGCCGACCTGCCGCACTACCCGTTCCCGGGCGGCCAACTGCTGCGCACGCCATTTGCGGCGCTGGGCGCGTGGTACTACGGGCTGCGGGACAAGCTGGGTTTCTGATCGATACCCTGTAGGAGCCGGCAAGCCGGCTCCTACAAGTTGCATCATCAAATCGCAGACACAAAAAACCCCGGTCTTTCGACCAGGGTCTTTGCTATCGATCCAATCAAGCATAAAGCTCTTCTTGGCGCTCTCAGGGTGTTCAGTGGACCCTGGAACAGATATGGCGCAGCGGACGGGACTCGAACCCGCGACCCCCGGCGTGACAGGCCGGTATTCTAACCGACTGAACTACCGCTGCGTATCGCTCAGACTGCCGAAGTGTCACCTTCAACCGCCTTCAAACATCTGACCGAACAGCCTTGGCTGTTCAATCTCAAATCCGAAACATCGGACCTGGAAAATATGGCGCAGCGGACGGGACTCGAACCCGCGACCCCCGGCGTGACAGGCCGGTATTCTAACCGACTGAACTACCGCTGCGCGTCGGTGCAACCTTTAACGTTGCGTCTTGCCCTAGGGCAAAACTCTCAAGAAGTGGTGGGTGATGACGGGATCGAACCGCCGACCCTCTGCTTGTAAGGCAGATGCTCTCCCAGCTGAGCTAATCACCCTTTGCTTCGTTGAGGCCGCGAAATTTACGCAGGTAGCGGACCTAAGTCAAGAGCCTGCTTGAAGTTTTTCTGAAAAAGACAAAATCGCTTCAAGACCGCTCCCCGCTCTACTCGCTGTAAATCATCTTCTTGCTCATGCCACCATCCACCACGAACTCTTGCCCGGTGACAAACCCGGCGCTACGCGACAGCAGCCATGCCACCATGGCCGCCACATCCTCAACCGTGCCTACCCGGCCCGCAGGATGCTGCGCATGATCGGCGTCACTCAGTGGCTCTGCACGGCGCGCAGCGGGATCACGGGCGTCGATCCAGCCAGGGCTGACGGCGTTGACCCGCACCTCCGGCCCAAGACTGATGGCCAGCGCGTGCGTCAGGGCTAACAGGCCGCCCTTGCTCGCCGCATAGGCCTCGGTGTCCGGCTCCGACTGCCGGGCCCGGGTCGAGGCCAGGTTGACGATGGAGCCACCATGGGCCCGCAGATAAGGTGCGCAGTGCTTGGCCAGCAACATCGGCCCACTGAGGTTCACCGCCAGCACCCGGTTCCAGTACGCCAGGTCCAGGCTATCCAGCGTGATATTGCGCGGATCGGCCACAGCAGCATTGCACACCAGCGCATCCAGGCGCCCGAACTGGCCCAGCACCTCGGCAACTCCCAGCGCCACCTGCTGCTCATCGGCCACATCCATGGTGATAAACCAGGCGTTATCGCCCAGCACCTTGGACACCTTGGCGCCCCGCTCGCGATCCAGGTCGGCCAACACCACTTGCCAGCCTTCGCTGACCAACCAGGCCGCGATCCCCAGGCCGATACCCCGCGCCGCACCTGTCACCAACGCGACCCTGCCATTACTGGCGCCAGCCGCCTCCAGGGACCACTCGATCACAAGGCAGCCAGCCCGCGAGCCAGGTCGGCCTGCAAGTCAGCCACGTCTTCCAGCCCCACCGCAACGCGGATCAGGCTGTCGCGAATACCGGCCGCCTCACGCTCCTGCGGGGCCAGGCGGCCATGGGACGTGGTGCTTGGATGGGTAATGGTGGTCTTGCTATCACCCAGGTTGGCGGTGATGGAAATCAGGCGCGTGGCGTCGATAAAGCGCCATGCGCCCTCCTTGCCACCCTTGACCTCGAAACTGACCACCGCACCGAACCCACGCTGCTGACGCTGGGCCAGTTCGTGTTGCGGATGGCTCTTCAAGCCGGCGTAGTGGACTTTCTCGATGCCGTCCTGCTGCTCCAGCCACTCGGCCAGGGCCTGGGCGTTGGCGCAATGGGCCTTCATCCGCAGACTGAGGGTTTCCAGGCCCTTGAGGAAAATCCAGGCATTGAACGGGCTCAGAGTCGGGCCAGCGGTGCGCAAGAAACCCACTACTTCCTTCATTTGCTCGCCACGGCCGGCCACCACGCCGCCCATGCAACGCCCCTGGCCGTCGATGAACTTGGTGGCCGAATGCACCACAATATCTGCGCCCAGCTTCAGCGGCTGCTGCAAGGCAGGCGTGCAGAAGCAGTTATCCACCACCAACATCGCACCTTTGGCGTGGGCCACTTCGGCGAGGGCGGCGATATCCACTAGCTCTGCCAAAGGGTTGGACGGCGATTCGACGAACAGCAATTTGGTATTGGCCTTGATGGCCCCATCCCAGGCAGAAAGGTCCGCCAGCGGCACGTAGTCGACTTCAATGCCAAAGCGCTTGAAGTACTTCTCGAAGAGGCTGATGGTCGAACCAAACACACTGCGCGACACCAACACGTGGTCACCGGCACTGCACAGGCTCATGACCACCGCGAGGATGGCCGCCATGCCAGTTGCCGTGGCGACGGCCTGCTCTGCCCCCTCCAGTGCCGCGATGCGCTCTTCGAAAGCGCGTACCGTCGGGTTGGTGTAGCGGGAATAGACGTTACCCGGCACTTCGCCAGCAAAGCGTGCCGCCGCGTCTGCCGCAGTGCGGAATACGTAGCTGGAGGTGAAGAACATCGGGTCACCATGCTCACCTTCCGGCGTGCGGTGCTGGCCGGCGCGCACAGCCAGGGTATCGAAAGCCACGCCATCGAGGTCGCTGTCCAACCGACCGGCATCCCATTCCTGACTCATGCTGCCACTCCTTCACTCAATTCTTTATTTAAGATACAAAACCGGCCCCTCAGGGCCGGTAGTTACTCAGTTGTTGTACAGATCGATGATCGCGCTGACCGCCTGGGTCTTGATCTTGGAGGAGTCGTTACGCGCCTGCTCGATCTTGTTCAGGTAAGCCTCGTCGACGTCACCGGTCACGTACTTGCCATCGAAAACCGCGCAATCGAAATGCTCGATCTTGATCTTGCCGCCGCCAACCGCTTCGATCAAGTCAGGAAGATCCTGATAGATCAGCCAATCAGCGCCGATCAGGTCAGCCACATCCTGGGTCGAACGATTGTGCGCAATCAACTCGTGGGCGCTCGGCATGTCGATGCCGTACACGTTCGGGTACCGCACCGCAGGCGCAGCGGAACAGAAGTACACGTTCTTCGCCCCGGCTTCACGGGCCATCTGGATGATCTGCTTGCACGTGGTACCCCGCACGATGGAGTCATCCACCAGCATCACGTTCTTGCCGCGGAACTCCAGCTCGATGGCGTTGAGCTTCTGGCGTACCGACTTCTTGCGAGCCGCCTGGCCCGGCATGATGAAGGTGCGGCCGATGTAGCGGTTCTTGACGAAACCTTCGCGGAACTTGACGCCCAGGCGAGTGGCCAGCTCCAGCGCGGCGGTACGGCTGGTGTCCGGGATCGGGATAACCACGTCAATGTCGTGCTCCGGACGCTCGCGCAGGATCTTCTCGGCGAGCTTCTCACCCATGCGCAGGCGCGCCTTGTACACCGAGACACCGTCGATGATCGAATCCGGACGCGCCAGGTAGACGTGCTCGAAGATGCATGGGGTGAGTTTCGGGCTGATCGCGCACTGACGGGTATGCAGCTTGCCATCTTCGGTGATGTACACCGCTTCGCCCGGCGCCAGGTCACGCACCAGGGTGAAACCCAGCACATCCAGGGACACGCTTTCGGAGGCGATCATGTACTCGACGCCTTCGTCGGTATGGCGCTGGCCGAACACGATCGGGCGGATGCCGTGGGGGTCGCGGAAACCGACGATCCCGTAGCCGGTGATCATTGCCACGACCGCGTAGCCACCCACGCAGCGGTTGTGCACGTCAGTCACGGCGGCGAACACGTCTTCTTCGGTCGGCTGCAACTTGCCGCGCTGGGCCAGTTCGTGGGCGAACACGTTGAGCAGCACTTCCGAGTCGGAATTGGTGTTGACGTGGCGCAGGTCAGATTCGTAAATCTCCTTGGCCAGTTGCTCAACGTTGGTCAGGTTGCCGTTGTGCGCCAGGGTGATGCCATAGGGCGAGTTGACGTAAAACGGTTGAGCTTCGGCCGAAGTCGAGCTACCGGCAGTCGGGTAACGCACATGGCCAATACCCATGTGCCCGACCAGGCGCTGCATGTGACGCTGATGGAACACGTCACGTACCAGGCCATTGTCCTTGCGCAGGAATAACCGGCCGTCGTGGCTGGTCACAATACCGGCAGCGTCCTGGCCGCGGTGCTGGAGGACGGTTAGCGCGTCATACAGCGCCTGATTGACGTTCGACTTACCGACGATACCGACGATGCCACACATGCGACGCAACCCCTACTTAATGAATCTTGACTGAACACTACTTACTGCGGCGTGTTGCCCGGCAAGAGGTGCTCCTTGAACGGAAGATCAGCGGGTACGCTGATTCCGCTGGCCAGCCACTGACTGCTCCACCCCAATATGAGGTTCTTGGACCAGTCTGCAACTAATAGAAATTTTGGCACGAGACTCGACTCCTGCCACCACGAATCCTGCTGTACCGGGCCCAGGCTCAACAGCCCGACCGCAATGACCACCAGCAGCGCGCCACGCGCGGCACCGAAGGCCATGCCGAGAAATCGATCGGTCCCGGAGAGGCCGGTGACACGTATCAATTCGCCGATAAGATAATTGACCATTGCTCCCACCAGCAGCGTGGCGATGAACATGATGGCGCAGCCCGCGATGACACGAGCCGAAGGTGTTTCGATATAACCGGCCAGGTAAACGGCCAGGGATCCGCCGAACATCCAGGCGACGACTCCTGCAACGATCCAGGTCAGCAGCGATAATGCTTCTTTGACGAAGCCGCGGCTTAGACTGATCAATGCGGAGATGGCGATGATGGCTACGATCGCCCAATCAACCCAGGTAAATGGCACAGTGCAGCCTACAGACGGATAAGGCGGCGCATTTTAGCAGAGCGCCGGGCTATCGGTAAGCGGTGTTTGGTGGTCCATTGCAAATCAATGGGTTGTGGCAAGCTACGACCATCTCAAGACAGGCACAAACCAATGTGGGAGCGGGCTTGCCCGCGATAGCGGTGTGCCAGCCAACTGTAATATCGACTGGTGCACCGTCATCGCGGGCAAGCCCGCTCCCACACTGAGACCGCATTGGCAGAATCAGCCGCGCTCTGGCTGGAAGCGCACCACAAAACCTTTCAGGTTCTGCTGGCGACCCAACAGGTCACGCAGGCGGTCCGCCTCGGCGCGCTCGATCAGCGGCCCGACAAATACCCGGTTCTTGCCATCGGCAGTCCGGATATACGCGTTATAACCCTGGCTGCGCAGGGTTTTCTGCAAGGCTTCGGCACTTTCGCGATTGGACAGGCTGGCGAGTTGCACCGACCAACTGATCGGCAAGCCATTCGGATCAATACGACTTTGCCCCACATCAGGCTTGCCCGGGGCTGCCGGCTGCGGCGCCACTGGCTTCGGGGCCGGAGCAGGTGTAGCAGGCTTGGCCGCCACCACCGGTGCAGGAGCAGGCTTTACCACCGGCACACTCGGCTGGATCGGCGCCGAAGGTGCTTGCTGTTCGGCAATTTCCGTATCAGTCGGCACCGGCTCTTCCTCGGGCAACGCCTGCGGCTCAGGCACCACCACTGGCTCGACCTGGACCTGCGGCATCACCGGGGCCTGGGGCGCAGCCGGGGCCTCAACCGTGACCTGGCGCTGCTCGTCCTGGCGAGAAAACAGCATCGGCAGGAAAATCACCGCCAACGCCACCAATACCAGGGCTCCGACCATTCGCTGCTTGTATGCGCTATCCAGTAATGCCATGTGCAGCTTCCTCCGTGGAGCGCCGGGCCAACCACTCAAGCGCCTCGGCAACACAATAAAATGATCCGAACAACAGAATCTCGTCCTCGGCCGTTGCCACCGCGCATTGAGCCTCCAATGCAGCGGTTACGCTTGCATGGGACGTCACCGTCGCGCCAAGGTTCTGCAGCACCGCCTGCACATCATCGGCCGTACGGGTGCGCGGCGTATCCAGCGGGGCGACTGCCCAGGACTGCACACTGCTCAGCAAAGGCGCGACCACACCGTCCAGATCCTTGTCCGCCAGCAGGCCGAACACCGCCAGGCGCCGACCCGCTGGCACCTGGCCGGCCAAACGGCGTGCCAGGTACTGTGCAGCATGCGGGTTGTGCCCAACATCCAGCAATAGGTTCAAGCGCTTGCCTTGCCATTCGAACGAACGACGATCCAGGCGCCCGACCACCTGCGTACGTTGCAAGGTATCGGCGATCTGCGCGCCATTCCACGGCAGATCCAGCAACAGGTAGGCCTGCAGCGCGAGTGCCGCGTTTTCCATGGGCAGGTTCAGCAGCGGCAGGCCGTGCAACTCGACGCCCTGGCCCCGCGTATCGACACCGCGCCACGACCATTGGTCACCAGACACCTCCAGGGCAAAATCACGGCCCCGCAGGAAAAACGGGCAATCCAGCTCGCGCACCTTGTCCAGCAAGGTATGCGGCGGGTCCAGGTCACCACACAAAGCCGGCTTGCCCTGACGGAAGATCCCGGCTTTTTCATAGGCCACGGATTCGCGGGTATCGCCCAGGTAATCGGCATGGTCCACACCAATACTGGTGACCAACGCCAGGTCGGCATCCACCACATTGACGGTATCCAGGCGACCACCGAGGCCGACTTCCAGCACCACCGCATCCAGCTGTTCACGCTCGAACAGCCAGAACGCGGCCAGGGTGCCCATCTCGAAATAGGTCAGGGAAATTTCGCCACGCCCGGCATCCAGCGCCGCAAAGGCTTCGCACAACTGCTCGTCAGTGGCTTCGACGCCGTTGAGTTGCACGCGCTCGTTGTAGCGCAGCAGGTGTGGCGAGCTGTAGACGCCAACCTTCAAGCCCTGGGCCTGCAGCAACGCCGCGACAAAGGCGCAGGTAGAGCCTTTGCCATTGGTGCCTGTGACCGTGATCACCCGTGGCGCAGGCCGACCCAACCCAAGGCGGGCCGCTACCTGTTGCGAGCGCTCCAGACCCATGTCGATGGCTGACGGATGCAACTGCTCAAGGTAGGCGAGCCATTCGCCCAGGGTTCGTTGGGTCATAGGTTTGCAGGCACCGGCGGCACAACGATGGGTTCGACCTTGGGCGCGACGTACACCGGTGTCGGCAAGCCCATCATCTGTGCCAGCAGGCTGCCCAGACGCGGACGCAGTTCGGAACGGGCGATGATCATGTCGATGGCGCCGTGTTCCAGCAGGAACTCGCTACGCTGGAAGCCTTCGGGCAGCTTTTCACGCACGGTCTGCTCGATCACGCGTGGGCCGGCAAAACCGATCAGCGCCTTGGGCTCGCCGACGATTACGTCGCCCAGCATCGCCAGGCTGGCGGAAACGCCGCCGTAGACCGGATCGGTCAGCACCGAGATGAACGGGATGCCCTCTTCACGCAGACGCGCCAGCACCGCAGAGGTCTTGGCCATCTGCATCAGCGAGATCAGCGCTTCCTGCATCCGTGCACCACCGGAGGCGGCGAAGCAGATCATCGGGCAACGGTTTTCCAGGGCGTAGTTGGCGGCGCGTACAAAGCGCTCACCGACAATGGCGCCCATGGAGCCACCCATGAAGGAAAACTCAAACGCCGACACCACTACGGGCATGCCCAGCAGCTTGCCACTGACGGAAATCAGCGCGTCTTTCTCGCCGGTCTGCTTTTGCGCAGCGGTCAGGCGGTCCTTGTACTTCTTGCCGTCGCGAAACTTGAGGCGGTCCACCGGCTCCAGGTCAGCGCCCAGCTCGGCACGGCCATCGGCGTCGAGGAAGATGTCGATACGGGCGCGGGCGCCGATACGCATGTGGTGGTTGCACTTGGGGCAAACGTCCAGGGTCTTTTCCAGCTCCGGGCGGTACAACACCGCGTCGCAGGATGGGCACTTGTGCCATAGACCTTCAGGAACCGAGCTTTTCTTCACCTCGGAACGCATGATCGAGGGGATCAGTTTGTCTACTAACCAGTTGCTCATGCTTTCTTTCTCCAGTACCGGTGGCTTGAACACAGCCCCGCGTATGCCCTTGAGCTAAATTCATTGATGTGGCGATAACAATCACAGGACGGGGTCAGACGTTCGACCAGCCATTTCCTGCACCTGCCCTCAGCCTTCCAGACAACCCGCCAGTGCGTGGCTGCCACTTCATTGGCGCCGCCCGAGGGCAACGCCGGCCTGTTTTACACAGTGGTAGTTACTGACGGCGGCAGACTGCCAGCCGTCACATCGCGCCACTGCTGCTGCGCACTGCCTGCATGAATGCGTGAATCTTGCCAGGATCCTTGATGCCCTTGGCCTGCTCCACCCCGCCGCTGACGTCGACGGCATACGGGCGAACCTGGGCAATGGCCTGCGCCACATTGCCAGCGTTCAAACCGCCCGCCAGGATGATCGGCTTGCTCAAGCCCTGGGGAATCAGCGCCCAATCGAAAGCCTCGCCTGTACCACCGGGAATGCCCTCGACATAGGCATCGAGCAATATCCCACTGGCCCCGGCGTAGGCGGCGCAACTGGCGGCGATATCGTCACCGGCCTTGACCCGCAACGCCTTGATATACGGGCGATGGTAGCCGGCGCAGTCCTCCGGGGTTTCGTCGCCATGGAACTGCAACAGGTCCAGCGGCACGGCATCCAGGGTTTCATTGAGCTCGCAGGCGCTGGCGTTGACGAACAGCCCCACCGTGGTCACGAACGGCGGCAAGCCGGCAATGATCGCCCGGGCCTGCTGCACCGACACCGCGCGCGGGCTCTTGGCATAAAACACAAAACCAATAGCGTCAGCCCCCGCCTCGACTGCCGACAGCGCGTCTTCCATGCGGGTAATCCCGCAAATCTTGCTGCGAACGCCTGACATATCGTCAAAACCTCAGGGGGCTGTCCAGGAAAGTCCCGGATGGTAACAAATGCTTTTCCGGGCGTCAGCCGCCAAGTTCAGTGAAACCTGTGAGGAAGTGTGGCCCGATGAAACGCTGCGGCAGCTCGAACTCATCTCGGTACTCCACATCCACCAGATACAGGCCGAACGGGTGCGCCGTCACCCCGCCGGTCCGCCGCACCCGGCTCTCCAGCACTTCCCTGGCCCACTCCACCGGGCGCTCGCCAGTACCAATGGTCATCAGCACCCCGGCGATATTGCGCACCATATGGTGCAGGAACGCCCCGGCGCGGATATCCAGGACAATCATCTTGCCGTGACGTGTCACCCGCAGGTGGTGGACTTCCTTGATCGGCGACTTCGCCTGGCACTGCCCGGCGCGAAAGGCACTGAAGTCGTGGATCCCCACCAGATGCTGGGCCGCCTCGGCCATGCGCTCGGCGTCCAGCGGGCGGTGGTTCCAGGTGATTTCTTCGTTCAAGTGCGCCGGACGGATCTGATCGTTGTAGATCACATAGCGGTAACGCCGGGCAATGGCCTTGAACCGCGCATGGAAGTGCGCCGGCATGACTTTGGCCCAACTGACGCTGACATCGTGGGGCAGATTGATATTGGCGCCCATGACCCACGCCTTCATCGAACGCTCGGCCTGGGTGTCAAAATGCACCACTTGCCCGCAGGCATGCACGCCCGCGTCGGTGCGCCCTGCGCACATCAATGAAACCGGCGAGTCGGCGACCTTCGACAGGGCCTTCTCCAGGGTTTCCTGCACAGTCGGCACGCCAGAGGCCTGGCGCTGCCAGCCGCGATAGCGCGAACCTTTGTATTCCACGCCCAGGGCGATTCTGAAAAAGCCGGCGGCCGCCATTTCGGCGGCCGCGTTATCTATATTTGCCAAGAGCTGAGAGCCTGATAGTTGCGCAAAGGCGGCCATTATAAAGTGCCGGGCCTGGTCCTGGGGCATTTTGTGGAAGCTGGCTGGCCTGCGATAGCCTCGCCTCGATTCTACCGAAGGACCGAGTCGCCTCTATCGCGGCCAAGCCCGGCTCCCACCTTTAAATGCAAAACGGCGACCCGAAGGCCGCCGCTGCGTTAATTGCCAGTAATCACGCCAGGCGGCTAAGCATTTCCTTGGCTTCGCTGCGTTGGCCGTCGTCGCCTTCGGTGAGGACTTCGGCCAGGATGTCACGTGCACCGCCCTCATCGCCCATGTCGATATAGGCCTGGGCCAGGTCGAGCTTGGTGGCGACTTCGTCGGTGCCCGACAGGAAGTCGAACTCCGGCTCATCGTCGCCCTTGGCGGCATCTTCAGCGGTGAAGCTCGGCTCGATCGACGGGCTTTCCAGGCTCTGGGACAGGCGCTCCAGCTCGGCGTTGACATCGTCAAGCTCGGAGGTGAACGCATCGGGCTTGTCCGATGGCGCAGGTTCGTCGGCCAGGGACAGGTCGAAGTCTTCCGGCAGGTCAAAATCTTCCAGCGCGGCGGGTGTCAGGGTCGGCGGCTCTACCGGTGGCAGGTCCTTCATCTCTTCTTCCAGGCCCGAGAGGAAGTCGTCGTCGGACTGGGAAGCCGGTGCATCCAGTTGCAAGTCGAGATCAAAGTCAGACAAGTCGTCGTCGCTGGCCTTGGCTTCGGTCTGCTGCTGCAAGACCGAGTCGAAGCTCAGGTCATCGACCTCGGGGGCGACCACCGCCGGCGACGCCGCCTCCAGGTCGTCCAGGCTCAGGTCGAAGTCGGTGTCGAACGCATCGGTTTGAGGTGTGGCGGCAGGCGCCGGTTCTTCCTGGAGCAGATCCTTGACGTACTGCGCATCCAGCGCGGCAGCGGCGACTGCAGCACTCACGCCCGCAGCCAGCACGGCCATGGCCGGGTAGCGATTTTTCAACAGTTCGACCTGGGCGTGGTTCTCGCCATTGGCGACCAGTTGGCGCTCCTGGGTCACGAAACCATCCTTGTCGCCCTGCTGGCCGTAGACCTCCAGGAGTTTGAGGCGCAGATCGCTGCGCTTGGGCTCCAGCTTGATCGCTTCTTCCAGCACCGCAGCGGCCTGGTTCAAGTGACCACGGTCCAGATGGGACTGGGCCTGGGCCAGGGCATCAGCGGAACCGGGCTCGATGATGGGCTTGCTCGGCGGCGCCATGCTGGTCGCAACTGCAGCTACAGGCGCCACGGCAACCGGAGCTGGAGCTGGAGCTGGAGCTGGAGCTGGAGCTGGAGCCAGCTTGACGTTTGCCGCCGGGACTTCAAGGCCTTCGAAGCTATCGAGCGACAAGTCTTGTTCAAGTTTTGCGGAAAATTCTGGCTCTTCTGCCAGCGCCCGCGCCATGCGCAGGTGTTTTTCCTCTTCCAGGCGCGCATTGCGATGACGTGCCCACAGCAGCAGGAGCAACAGCACCAAGAGGCCGGCAGCGCCGCCGATCACCCCGAGAACAATGGGGTTGGTCAGCAGGTCATTGAATTTGCCTTCGGTGCTGGACTCGGGCGCAGACTCAGCCGGGCTTTGCACGGGCGCAACCACCGGCGTTTCGGCCGCCGGAGCAGGCGCAGTCGGCGCCGCAGCCAGTTCGGCAGGTATTACCGCCGGCTGCGCCGGGGCACCGCCTTCGGCCTGCAATTTGGCCAATTGGTTGTTCTTCAGTTCGATCAGCCGCTTCAGCTTGTCCAACTGACTTTGCAGGTCAGACATGCGGCTTTTGAGTTCTTCGTTTTCGCGGCGGGTCGAATCCAGGCTTTCCTGGGTCACGGCCAACTTGTTGTTCAGGGCCTTGCTGTCACCTGCGGCGCCTTTGACGCCGGCCTTGGCGGCCTCGGCCGAGACCAGGCTCAGGTTGTCCTTGGCGGCCGTTTGCGACGGCGCTGCGCCAGCCTGGGCGCGCTTGGTGGCGTCCAGCTGCTGACGCCCCGCTGCTTGATTAGCGGCACCGCGACGCCCCTGGCGCCAGGCCGCATTCTGCGCGGTCACTTCGGCAATCGCCTGGGGTTGCGGCAGGCTGGTGCTTTGCACCGGATCCGGCAGGCGCAATACCTGGCCGGTCTTCATGCGGTTGATATTGCCGTCGACAAAGGCGTCCGGGTTCAGCGCCTGGATCGCCAGCATGGTTTGCTGGATCGAGCCGCCATTGCGGTTTTTCGCGGCGATTTCCCACAGGGTGTCGCGAGAAGTCGTGGTGTGTTCAGCCGCCTTGGTCACGCTGGCAGCAGCCGGTGTGGCAAGGCGCGGCGCTGGGGCAATGACCTCTGGAGCCTTTTGCTCGAACTTGGCCGGGTCCAGCAAGACGCTGTAGTCCCGCATCAACCGGCCATTGGGCCATTGCACCTGCAACAAGAAGCGTACGTAGGAGTCGGGCAACGGCTTGCTGGAGGTGACGCGCACCACACTGCGGCCACTGGGGTTGAGCACCGGGGTAAAGGTCAGCTCATCGAGGAACGCCTGGCGATCGACACCCGCATCCACAAAGGCCTGGGAAGACGCGAGGCTGGGCACGATATCGGAGGCGCTGAGCCCGCCCACATCGAGCAGCTCGATCTCCACCGACAACGGCTGGTTCAACTTCGACTTGAGGGTCATCTCCCCAAGTTGCAGCGCTTGCGCCATACCGGAGGACAGCGCCGAGACGGCCGCTATTGCTAACACCAGTTTGCGAACTTGAACCATAGCCTCATCCTTTGTTTGAACACTCCTCGGCCCGCGAGAAGGTTGGGTACCGCTGCCATTCGGCATGGCGAGCCGATAGGTCACCGACGCGCAACTTTTCCTGCATGGGGCCAAGCATAGCGCTTGGCTAGAATCAATCTACAAATTGCCGCCAAGTATCTTTTACACAAGGTGTTTTATCAACAACTGTGCCAGTTGCACCGCGTTAAGCGCCGCGCCTTTGCGTACGTTATCTGACGTCAGCCACAAGTTTAGTTCCGCCGGGTCATCAATACCGGCCCGCACCCGACCCACGTAGACCACGTCCTGACCGACCGCATCCCCAACAGCGGTGGGGTAATCGCCCTCTTCCACCAGTTCGATGCCTGGCGCCGCCTCCAACACGCGATTGACGGCGCCAAGGTCCACGGCCCCCGCCAGTTGCAGGGACACGCTCAGGCTATCGCCAAAAAACACCGGAGCTTGAACGCAGGTTGCGGAAATCTTCAGTAAAGGTAATTCAAGCAGGCTACGCAGTTCGTGGACCAGGCGTTTTTCCAGAGCGGTGTGGCCCTGCGCATCCGGCGTGCCGACCTGGGCCAGCAGGTTGAAGGCCATCTGCCGATCAAAGAACTTGGGCTCCAGGGGCCGCACATTCAGTAGCTCGGCGGTTTGCCGGGCCAGTTCACTGACGGCTTCACGGCCCTGGGCAGACACGGCCAGGTTGGCGGTGACGCTCACGCGCTGGATGTCCAACAGGCCGCGCAACGGTGCGAGCACCACCGCCAGGTGGGTGGCGCAAGGGCTTGGGCTGCCCACCTGGAACGGCTTTTTCAAGCCGTCCAGTACCTGGGCATTGGCTTCCGGCACCACTTGGGGCGCCTGTTCGGCCGGCAGGGCGCCGGACAGGTCGATCAATGAGCAACCGGCTGCCGTGGCGCGCGGCGCGAAACTCAGGGTGACCGCCGGGCCTGCGGCGAAGAAGGCCAGTTGCACCTTGCTGAAATCGAACTCATCGACTTCCCGTACCCGCACGTTTTTGCCGCGAAACGGCACCGACGCGCCGGCCGACTCGCTGCTGGCCAGCAGGTGCAGGGCGCCTACCGGGAACTCAAGTTCTTCGAGGATCTGCACCAGGGTTTCGCCCACCGTGCCGGTGGCGCCGATCACGGCGATATCAAAGGTCTGGGTCATGGAGGCTGCCTCGGGCATTGCGGGGGGAGCGGCACTTTACCGGGTGGTGGGGGGTGAGGCAATTGGCCTGGGGTTTGTGGTGTGGCGCGGGCCGTCATCGCGGGCAAGTCCGCTCCTACATTTGGATTTGTGAACACATTCAAGTGTGGGAGCGGGCTTGCCCGCGATGAGGGCCTAAGGCGCAATAAAAAACCCGCGCCTGTCACCAGAACGCGGGTTTCTTCAACACCACTAAGCGATCAACGCTCCAGCAGAATCCGCAACATCCGACGCAGCGGCTCGGCCGCGCCCCACAGCAATTGGTCACCTACAGTGAAGGCGCCCAGGTACTGGGTGCCCATGTTCAGCTTGCGCAGACGGCCCACCGGTACATTCAGGGTGCCGGTGACCTTGGTCGGGCTCAGCTCCTGCATGCTGATATCACGGCTGTTGGGCACCAGCTTGACCCATGGGTTGTGCTGGCTGATCAGCCCTTCGATATCGGCGATCGGCACGTCTTTATTGAGCTTGATGGTCAGCGCCTGGCTGTGGCAACGCATGGCGCCGATCCGCACGCAAATACCGTCCACCGGGATCGGGTTCTTGAAGCGCCCAAGGATCTTGTTGGTCTCGGCCTGGGCTTTCCACTCTTCGCGGCTCTGGCCGTTCGGCAGTTCCTTGTCGATCCACGGGATCAGGCTGCCGGCCAAGGGCACGCCGAAGTTCTCGGTCGGGTAGGCTTCGCTGCGCATGGCCTCGGCCACACGGCGGTCGATATCGAGGATCGCACTGGCCGGGTCGGCCAGTTGATCGGCGACGGCCGCGTGGGTCGCGCCCATCTGCTTGATCAGCTCGCGCATGTTCTGCGCGCCGGCACCGGAGGCCGCCTGGTAGGTCATGGCACTCATCCACTCCACCAGCCCGGCTTCGAACAGGCCACCCAGGCCCATCAGCATCAGGCTGACGGTGCAGTTGCCGCCGACATAGTTCTTGGTGCCGGCATCAAGTTGCTGGTCGATGACCTTGCGGTTGACCGGGTCGAGGATGATCACCGCGTCGTCCTGCATACGCAGGCTGGACGCTGCATCGATCCAGTAGCCCTGCCAGCCGGCTTCGCGCAGCTTGGGGAAGACTTCACTGGTGTAGTCGCCGCCCTGGCAGGTCAGAATGACGTCGAGGGTCTTGAGCTCTTCAATGTTGTAGGCGTCCTTGAGCGGGGCGATATCCTTGCCCACGGACGGCCCTTGGCCACCGACATTCGAAGTGGTGAAAAACACCGGCTCAATAAGATCGAAATCCTGCTCTTCCAGCATCCGCTGCATGAGCACGGAACCGACCATACCGCGCCAACCGATCAGACCTACACGTTTCATCGCAACTACACCTTGTTAAAAAGTGGGCCGCCTTGCAGCAACAACTGCAAGCGGGCCCGAGAGATTACAGATTCCGCAGCGCGGCGACTACTGCGTCGCCCATTTCCTGCGTCCCGACCTTGGTGCAACCCTGCGACCAGATGTCGCCGGTACGCATGCCCTGGTCCAGCACCAGGCTCACCGCTTGCTCGATGGCATCCGCCGCTTCGCTGAGGTTGAAGCTGTAGCGCAGCATCATCGACACCGACAAAATGGTCGCCAGCGGGTTGGCAATGCCCTGGCCCGCGATGTCTGGCGCCGAACCGTGGCATGGCTCGTACATGCCCTTATTGTTGGTGTCCAGGGACGCCGACGGCAGCATGCCGATGGAACCGGTGAGCATCGAGGCCTGGTCGGACAGGATGTCGCCGAACAGGTTGTCGGTGACGATCACGTCGAACTGCTTGGGCGCACGCACCAACTGCATGGCGGCGTTGTCGACGTACATGTGGCTGAGTTCGACGTCCGGATAGTCCTTGGCCACTTCTTCGACGATCTCGCGCCACAGCTGGCTGGAGGCCAGGACGTTGGCCTTGTCTACCGAGCAGACCTTCTTGCCGCGCACCCGGGCCATGTCGAAACCGACACGGGCGATACGGCGGATTTCACTCTCGCTGTACGGCAGGGTGTCGTAGGCCTGGCGCTCGCCATTTTCCAGCTCGCGCACGCCCCGTGGCGAGCCAAAGTAGATACCGCCGGTCAGCTCACGCACGATCAGGATATCCAGGCCCGCCACCACTTCCGGCTTGAGGCTCGACGCGTCGGCCAGTTGCGGGTAGAGGATTGCCGGGCGCAGGTTGCCGAACAGGCCCAGTTGCGCACGGATTTTCAGCAGGCCGCGCTCCGGACGGATGTCACGTTCGATCTTGTCCCATTTCGGCCCACCCACGGCGCCGAGCAGCACCGCGTCGGCAGCACGGGCACGGTCCAGGGTTTCGTCGGCCAGGGGCACGCCATGCTTGTCGATGGCAGCGCCGCCGATCACGTCGTGACTCAGTTCAAAGCCCAGGCTGTACTTGCTGTTGGCCAATTCCAGGACCTTGACCGCTTCGGCCATGATTTCCGGACCAATGCCGTCGCCAGGGAGAATCAGAATCTGCTTGCTCATGGGTTCCTCATTTCATCAAGCGACCCGCCCTCGGGCAGGTCGGGAAAATTATTAGCGTTCGGCCCAGACCACCAGCACGTCGGTGCTGAAGGTGCCATCGGCTTGAATCTCAAAATAATCGCGCACTTCCTGGCCCATCGCCTTTTGCAGCTCCAGGATCGCGGCGCGCAATACCTCTGGCGTGCGCATGCGCTCGACCCACGAGGTGTATTCCAGGCGCAGGCGCTGGCGCTTGCTGTTGCGTACATGCAGGCCGGCTTCGCTGAGCTGGCGCATCCACTCGCCGGCGGAGTAATCGCGCACATGGCTGGTGTCGCGCAGCACTTCGACGGTTTGCAGGTAAGTGTCCAACAGCGGGCTGCCCGGTGACAAGACATCGACAAACGCCGCTACGCCGCCCGGCTTGAGCACCCGGCGCACTTCGCGCAGGGCCTGGCCCAGGTCGCTCCAGTGATGGGCCGAGTAGCGACTGAACACGAAGTCGAACTCGCCATCGGCGAACGGCAGGCGCTCGGCGGCGCCGTGCAGGGTACGAATATTGTCCAGGCCACGCTCTGCGGCAGCGGCGGCGACCACGTCGAGCATCTGCTGCGACAGGTCGTAGGCCACCACTTCCTTGACCAGCGGTGCTACGTGGAAACTCACGTGACCGGCGCCACAGCCCAGGTCCAGCAGGCGTGCAGCGCCCTGCCCGGCCAGTTCGGCCTGCAGCAGTGCGAATTCGCTGCCCTGGGCGTGCACGGCACTGCTCAGGTAGGCCGAGGCCTGTTCGCCGAATTGTTTTTGCACGACTTGGGTGTGGGCGGTGTTGGTCATGGTGGCTTTCCTCAGGTTTTGGGGTGGCTGTACGGGCGCTATCGCAGGCAAGCCAGCTCCCACAGTTGGAATGCATTCCAGTGTGGGAGTCGGGCTTGCCCGCGATGGGGCCCGCACGGTTACCGCAAATCAGGCATCACGAAACAACCAAGGCTGGCTGGCCCGGTGCTTGGCTTCAAACGCGGCAATTGCCTCGCCGTCCTGCAAGGTCAGGCCGATGTCGTCCAGGCCGTTGATCAGGCAGTGTTTACGGAAGGCATCCACTTCAAAGTGGTACACCTTGCCATCCGGACGGGTCACGGTCTGTGCAGCCAGGTCGACGGTCAACTGGTAGCCCACGTTGGCTTCCACTTGCCCGAACAACTCGTCCACTTCGGCATCGCTCAGGATGATCGGCAACAAGCCATTCTTGAAGCTGTTGTTGAAGAAGATGTCGGCGTAGCTCGGCGCGATGATGCTGCGAAAACCATATTCTTCCAGGGCCCACGGCGCGTGTTCGCGGCTGGAGCCGCAACCGAAGTTTTCCCGGGCCAGCAACACGCTAGCGCCCTGGTAGCGCTCGGCGTTGAGTACGAAATCCTTGTTCAACGGGCGCTTGGAGTTGTCCTGGTAGGCGTAGCCCACGTCCAGGTAGCGCCACTCATCGAACAGATTGGGGCCAAAGCCGGTGCGCTTGATCGACTTCAAGAACTGCTTGGGGATGATCTGGTCAGTGTCCACGTTGGCACGGTCCAACGGCGCGACCAGACCTGTGTGTTGGGTAAAAGCTCTCATCGGGTATTCCTCAGATCAATTCGCGAACGTCGATGAAACGACCGTTGACGGCAGCCGCAGCGGCCATGGCCGGGCTGACCAGGTGAGTACGACCACCGGCGCCCTGACGCCCTTCGAAGTTACGGTTGGAGGTGGACGCGCAATGCTCGCCGGACTCCAAACGGTCCGGGTTCATCGCCAGGCACATCGAGCAGCCCGGCTCGCGCCATTCAAAGCCGGCTTCGAGGAAGATTTTGTCCAGGCCTTCGGCTTCCGCCTGGGCCTTCACCAGGCCCGAACCTGGCACCACAATGGCCTGCTTGATGGTCGAGGCCACCTTGCGGCCCTTGGCGATCACCGCCGCGGCGCGCAGGTCTTCGATCCGCGAGTTGGTGCAGGAACCGATAAACACACGGTCCAACTGGATGTCGGTGATCGCCTGGTTGGCTTTCAAGCCCATGTACTTCAAGGCGCGCTCGATGGAGCCGCGCTTGACCAGGTCGGCTTCCTTGGCCGGGTCCGGCACGTTCTGGTCAACGGCCAGGACCATTTCCGGCGAGGTGCCCCAGCTGACTTGCGGCTTGATCTGGGCCGCGTCGAGTTCAACCACCGTATCGAACACCGCATCCTTGTCGGACACCAGGTCTTTCCAGGCTTCTACGGCGGCATCCCAATCGGCGCCCGCCGGTGCAAACGGACGACCCTTGACGTATTCGACGGTTTTTTCATCCGCCGCGACCATGCCCACGCGGGCACCGGCTTCAATGGACATGTTGCAGATGGTCATGCGGCCTTCGATGGACAGGTCGCGAATGGCGCTGCCGGCGAATTCGATGGCATGGCCGTTGCCGCCAGCGGTGCCGATCTTGCCGATCACCGCGAGCACGATGTCCTTGGCGGTGACACCAAAGGGCAAGGTGCCTTCGACCAGCACCAGCATGTTCTTCATTTTTTTAGCAACCAGGCACTGGGTGGCGAACACATGTTCCACCTCGGAAGTGCCAATACCGTGGGCCAGGGCGCCGAACGCGCCGTGGGTCGAGGTATGGGAGTCGCCGCAGACCACGGTCATGCCCGGCAAGGTCGCGCCCTGCTCCGGGCCGATTACGTGGACGATGCCCTGGCGCACGTCATTCATCTTGAATTCGGTGATGCCGTACTCGTCGCAATAGTCGTCGAGGGTCTGGACCTGCAAACGCGAGACCTGGTCGGCAATGGCTTCGATACCGCCCTTGCGCTCCGGGGTGGTCGGCACGTTGTGGTCCGGGGTGGCGATGATCGAGTCGACGCGCCATGGCTTGCGCCCGGCCAGTCGCAGGCCTTCGAACGCTTGGGGCGAGGTCACTTCGTGGATGATGTGACGGTCGATGTAGATCAGCGACGAGCCATCATCGCGCCGTTTCACTTCATGGGAATCCCAGAGTTTGTCGTAAAGCGTTTTGCCGGCCATCAGTCGGTCCTCATCAGCGTCTTTCTATGCCCTGGGCGTTGAACGATTCAATAACCCTTTGGCTTGTGAGGCTGATGCTATGGCGTTACATTAAATAACTCAAATTCATATTTTTCATGCTTTGGATAACCAACTGGAATACGACCATGGACCTGGCCAACCTCAATGCTTTTATTGCCATCGCCGAAACCGGCAGCTTCTCCGGGGCCGGGGAACGCCTGCACTTGACGCAACCGGCAATCAGCAAGCGCATCGCCGGCCTTGAGCAACAACTGAAGGTGCGCCTGTTTGATCGACTGGGCCGGGAAGTGGGCCTGACAGAGGCCGGGCGTGCCCTGCTGCCCCGCGCCTATCAGATCCTCAATGTGCTGGATGACACTCGCCGCGCCTTGACGAACCTGACTGGCGAAGTCAGCGGACGCCTGACCCTGGCGACCAGCCATCACATCGGCCTGCACCGCCTGCCCCCGGTGTTGCGCACGTTCACCCGGGAATACCCGAACGTGGCACTGGATATTCAGTTCCTGGATTCGGAAGTCGCCTACGAGGAAATCCTCCATGGCCGTGCCGAAGTGGCCGTCATCACCCTGGCCCCGGAGCCCCACAGCCTGGTGCGAGCCACCCCGGTGTGGGACGACCCCCTGGATTTCGTGGTGGCGCCCGAACATAGCCTGGCCAGCAACGCCAGCATCAGCCTGGCCGACATTGCCCGGCACCCGGCGGTATTCCCCGGCGGCAACACCTTTACCCACCATATCGTGCACCGGCTGTTCGAGGCCCAGGGCCTGACGCCGAACATCGCCATGAGCACCAACTACCTGGAAACCATCAAGATGATGGTCTCCATCGGCCTGGCCTGGAGCGTGTTGCCGCGCACCATGCTCGATGATCAAGTGGCCAGTATCGCTTTACCGGGCATACAGCTCAGTCGCCAGCTAGGCTATATCGTGCACACCGAAAGGACGCTGTCGAACGCTGCGCGGGCTTTCATGAGCCTATTGGATGCACAGGTCGATCCGGCTGGGATGCCGGCATGAGGCCGTGCGGCCTGTAGACCCTGCTCCCGCGCCGAATGCCCATAGAGCCAAGGCCCCTTGATAATGCCCAACCCTGTCGATCCCGTGCCGCCGCTGCCGCGCATTCACGCCCTGGACCCCCAGCAGGCGGAACAAAGCTGGGAAAACGCCCCGCAACTGCTGGCGGCGCTCAATGCCGCACGGCTTGGCGCCTGGAGCTGGGATATCGACAGCGGGCGGATCAGTTGGTCGCGCGGCACCCAGGCGCTATTCGGCTTCGACCCCCGGCAGCCATTGCCCAAGGACCTGGACTACCTCGACCTGCTGGCCGCCGAGGACCGCGGCCGCGTGATCCGGGCGTTTCACGCGGTCCTGGCCGGCGCACCCTTCGAACAAGCCATGCATCACCGCATCCAGTGGCCGGACGGCAGCCTGCACTGGCTGGAAATCAATGGCAGCCTGCTGCCGGATGCGTCCGGGCGCCGGCGCATGATCGGGGTGATCCGCGAAACCACCCAGCAGCGCGAACGCGAACATGCCCTGGGCCACTCCGAAAAACGCTTCGCCACGCTGTTCCACCTGTGCCCGAACATGGTCCTGCTGACCCGCCAGGAAGATGGTCTGATCAGCGAAGCCAACCAGTATTTTGAAAGCCTGTTCGGCTGGCCGGTGGCCGATGCCATTGGCCGCACCACCCTCGACCTGGGGCTGTGGGTCCACCCGGAGCAACGGGCCCTGTTGGTCAGGGCGACCCAGCGCAAGGGCGAGCCCATCACCATGGAGGTGCAATTTCGCGCCAGCAACGGGCAAATCCATGACGGCACCCTCAGCGCACAAAAGGTCGAGCTCGAGGACCAGGCCTACCTGATCAGCACCTTCCTCGACACCACCGAACGCAAGAACGCCGAGCAGGCCCTCAAGGACAGCCAGGAACGCCTGGACCTGGCCCTGGACTCGGCCCAGTTGGGCACCTGGGACTGGCATATCCCCAGCGGCATGCTCTACGGCTCGGCGCGGGCCGCGCAGTTGCACGGCCTGGATCCGCACCCGTTCCATGAGTCGTTCGACGCGTTTTTTGAAGGCATGCCCGATGAAGAGCGCGCCAGCATGCGCGATGCCTATCGCACCTTGCGTGAGGGGCCGGCGGGCAACTACCAACTGACCTACCGCGTGCAACTGGAAGACGGCAGCTCGCGCTACCTGGAAAGCCGCGCCCGCCTCTACCGTGACGCGCAGGGCACGCCGGTGCGCATGGCCGGCACCTTGCTGGATATCACCGACCAGGTGGAACGCGAACAGCGCCTGAGTGCGTCTGAAGAGAAATTCGCCAGCCTGTTCCTCGCCAGCCCCGACCCGATCTGCGTCACACGCCTGGCCAGCGGCGAGTTCATCGAAATCAACCCCAGTTTCAGCCAGACCTTTGGCTGGGCCGCCGCCGAAGTCATCAACCACACCGCCGAGCAGATCGGCCTGTGGGATCAGCCAACCCAGCGCCTGCAGCGCATCGAGCAGGTGATCCGCGAGCAGGCGCTGAACAACGTGGCGATCATCGTCCACCACAAGAACGGCCAGCGCCTGACCTGCATGATTTCCAGCCGGCTGATCAAGGTCGGCAACCAGCCCTGTGTGGTCACCACCCTGCGCGATATCACCCAGCAACAGCGCTCGGAGGCGGCGCTCAAGGCCAGTGAGGAGAAATTCGCCAAGGCCTTCCATTCCAGCCCCGATGCGGTGTCCATTACCGAGCGCGACACCGGGCGCTATGTGGAGGTCAATGACGGCTTCTGCCGCCTGACCGGCTACCGCGCCGAAGAAGCCATTGGCCTGACCCTGTACCAGATCGGCATCTGGGCCGATGAAAACCAGCGCGCCGCGCTGTTGGCCGAATTGCAGATCAAGGGCCGCATCCACCACCTGGACATGCTCTGGCACAACAAACGTGGCGAGTTGCTGGCGGTAGAAGTGTCGGTCGAGCCGATTACCCTCAATGAAACCCCGTGCCTGCTGCTGACCGCACGGGATGTCAGCCTGCTCAAGAGCGCGCAGGCGCAGATCCGCCACCTGGCCTATCACGACCCGCTGACCAACCTGCCCAATCGCGCCTTGCTGATGGACCGCCTGAGCCAACAGATCGCCCTGCTTAAACGCCACAACCTGCGGGGTGCGCTGCTGTTTCTGGACCTGGATCACTTCAAGCATATCAACGATTCCCTCGGCCACCCGGTGGGCGACACCGTGCTGAAAATCGTCACTGCGCGCCTGGAGGCCAGCGTGCGCATGGAGGACACCGTAGCGCGCCTGGGAGGGGACGAATTCGTGGTGCTGCTCAGCGGGCTGGAAGGTACTCGGTTAGAGGTCAGCAAGCAGGTGCAGTTGCTGTCCGACACCCTGCGCGAACTGTTGTCCGAGCCGATGTTTCTCGATGGCCAGCGCTTGCAGGTCACCCCCAGCATCGGCGTGGCGCTGATTCCCGACCACGGCTCGACCCCAGCCGACCTGCTCAAGCGCGCCGATATTGCCCTGTACCGGGCCAAGGATTCGGGGCGCAATACCACGCAGATGTTCCATAACAGCATGCAACGCACCGCCAGCGAGCGCCTGCGCATGGAGACAGACCTGCGCCTGGCGTTGTCGCGGGGCGAGTTCAGTGTGCATTACCAACCCCAGGTCGATGCCCGGGGCAATCGCATTGTCGGCGCCGAGGCCCTGGTGCGCTGGCAGCATCCGCAGTTGGGTGCGCAATCGCCGACGGAGTTCATCAAGGTTCTGGAAGACAGCGGGCTGATTCTCGAGGTGGGCACCTGGATCCTCGACGAAGCCTGTGGTGCCTTTGCCCGGCTGATCGCCGAAGGCCTGGTGGAGCCGGACGGCTTCAGCCTGTGCGTGAATATCAGCCCTCGACAGTTTCGCCAGAACGATTTTGTCGAACGGGTAGAGCGCAGCCTCAAGCAGCATCAACTGCCGTTCACCTTGCTGAAACTGGAAATCACCGAAGGCATCGTGATCCAGAACCTGGACGACACCATCGGCAAAATGCGCCGCCTGAAAAAACTCGGGGTCAGCTTCGCCATGGACGATTTCGGCACCGGTTATTCGTCATTGACCTACCTCAAGCGCCTGCCGGTCGATGCCTTGAAGATCGATCAATCGTTTGTGAGGGACGCCACCCACGACCCGAACGACGCCGAGATCATCCGCGCGATCGTGGCCATGGCGCGCAGCCTGAACCTGGAGGTGATTGCCGAAGGCGTAGAAACGCCCGAGCAACTGGCGTTCCTGCAGGGGCTGGGTTGCCATCTGTATCAGGGTTATTTGCACAGCCGGCCGTTACCCCTGGATGCATTTATAGAGCTGTTACGGCCAGGCGCCGGGACCTGAAGAGCGCTCTGGGTCCCTGCGCCGGGTATCACACTAATTTCAATGCCCGGTGGAAGTGCCCCTGCCAGTGCGAGTTTTCCAGGCTGAGTTTTTGCCCATACAGGTCCAGCTTGCCGTCGATCACCGCCACCGAGTGGTAGGTGTTGGCCAAGGTGCCCGTGGTGCCACGAGCCAGTTCTTCAACCGTACTTTCACGGATATAGGCAAACAACCCAAGCCGACGCAATGCGGCGCCGGGGTATTCACCATCGTTGAGTGTTGCCATGGCAACCTCGTAACTTTGGTTGCCACGCGAATCGTTGTTTTCCACCTGGGCCCGCTTGGCACTCACGGCGTACAAGAAGTTGGCATCGTCCAGCAGCGCCGGATTGCTACCCTTCAAGTTGGAGGCAGCCTTGGCCTGTTTCAGTTCATCGTGGGTCAGGGTCAGCTTGAAGGAATCCCTCATGAGCACTTCATAACCCTCAGCCGTGGCGGTGATCTTTTTAAAGATGCCTTGGGGATTTTGTCCAAACCGCATCATGGCCGCCTTGATCGCCGACACGGTGACACAGTTGCCTTCTGCCCCCTGGTAAAAACCGTTCCAGATATCTGCGGGTTGGGTGCCTATGGGCACACTGGATAATTTCAGGTCAGGTAAATCGACGGTTGCGGGCGATACGCCAGGCACAGTCTGGTCATTGAACAACATATAACCGTAACTTCTATCAACCCGCTGTTTTTGCCCATAATTATGTTGGGTATTGTCCATGACAAACGCGGAGCCAAAATTATGGGTTTCCACCACACCTACGGCGCCGCTGGCGGCCATGTAAGTGGCAGGCACAAACTGGGCAAAACCAATCATCCCCATGCCCCGCAGGCAGTTCTGCATCGTTTCACCCTCAAGGCTCTTGTGCAGGACCTTGTCGAAACTGTCATAGCCACCTGCTTGTTGTTTGCGCTTGGCAAAAGCGGCGAGTACAACGTTGGCGTCGTTGATGGCTGCTCGGTCGTTGCCGGAAAATCGCGAGGCCTGCGCCGTAAGTTTTAGTTCATCATGGGACACATGAACCTTAAACTCATCTTTCATCGTAATGTCATAACCATCACCGGTCGATTTAATCTCATCAAACATATCGCGGGGGCTTTGACCAAAGGTCATCATCATCATTTTGATAACAGCCGCATGGGTACTATTGTCAAAATGCTCACCGAATCCACGGGGGGTGGCGGTAAAGGCATTCACGATATCTTGGGGCTTCTCCCCGCTACTAGTTGAAAAAACGTCAGCAGAAACAGCATTGACAGGTTTATCACCCAGCCTATAACTGTCAGTAAATGACCGATTGAGCATATTCACATTCATGACAACCTCCTAACCACAGACTTATTAAAAGTATGACAAACAAGACATCGCGCAAACCCGCGCATGCCAAACATCAGGAAAACCCAAAGTAAAATTAACGTTAAAAACCTGCGCAGGAAAACAACAGCCACTCTTATAATTTAAAACGACAACTACACAACACTACTGATCACCCGATTAACGCCACTGCATCCCCATACCGCGGCGCCCTGCCTTTTCGACCCCATAACTCTTCCTTGCCGTCGATCACTGCGACCGAATGCCGGGCGCGGTTGACCATCCCGACCTGGCCGCGGGCCAAGGTATTTACCGGGACATTTTTTATATGCTTCTTTAAGCCCAAGCGCTCGAACCCTTCCCCTGCGCCACGCTCATCTTCACCATCATTGAGACTGCGGATGGCCGCGCTGAAACTTCTCGCCGCTCGACCATCGTTGTTTTCTATCTGCGCACGCTTGGCACTGGCAGCAAACAAAAACTCAGCGTCCTTGAGCATGCCCCTGTCGCGCCCAAAAAAACGTGCGCCCGCTGCCGCCTGTTTCAACTCCTGGCTGGTCAACGTCAAATGAAAACCGTCACGCATCGTCACGTCATAGCCGCGCTCTGTTTTACTGACATTTTTGTAGATATCAGTGGGGCTTTGTCCAAACTTGTGCATGGCGGCCTTGATCGCTGAAACCGTTACGCAATTGCCATCCGGCCCTTGGCGAAAACCACCCCAGATATCATCGCTTTTGGCCCCATTGCGCTTGGTCGACAAATCCGGAAGAGGTGTCTGGGGCTTTGGCACTAACGGTAAGGGCTTGATTTCAGGCGTGACAGGCGCGGGAACAACCTTGGCTTTATCAAGTTCCCTGCCACCCGACAGCAGCGCTGTAATTTGGCTCATGAACGTACTGAACATTGAAATGATGGTTTGCAAGTCCGCCGCCTGGTTTGCCCCACAGCCGTCCAGTTCAGCGACATGCCTGGGCGAGTGCTGATGGGAAAACCTGCTGACAGCCGAGCCCTGTAGCGAGGGACTAGCGGTCTCAATACTAAAAGCTCCTGCCAAGTACCCGGAACCATTACACATGACGCTGGAAGCACGGTTAACGCTTGAAACAGACATGTTTTTTCTCGCACAAAGTGCCCCTCCGGCCGATCGCTGACCGGAGAAGCAACCGATTGAAGTTAGAGGTCTATTGGCCCAAGAGGCGCGTTAAAACCGGCGATAGGGACGCGCCGACCACCCCATTTCATCAGGGCGGCATTCCGGCCCCGCAGCGGTCACATCCGGCTCAGGCCCAGGCTTATCCGGTAGCACTTCAGGGTTTGGCAGCGGGGATACCTCAGGCTTTACGCGGCTGTCATTCGGGACGGTCGGTTCAGGCACCGCGTCGGGTGTCACCGCTGCAACACGGTTGGGCACCAAGCCCGGCCTCGCCCGACCATCACTCCCAGGCACCTGGGTATCAGGCGTCACCTTCGCATCGTTACCGGGCACTACCGTCGGCTTGGACTGCGGGCCAGGCCTCACCTGAGCGTCGTGGCGTATCACCACACCTGGCTCGGGTTCGAAACGAGGCGTCACTGTGACGCCGCCGCGCGGGCTGGGTGGCTGGTGAGTCGATGGGCAGTGGCAGTTGTTCACATTCACGTTCACCTGCACATGGTTGTCCGACGACACCTTGGCCTGCGCTTCTGGAGTCCCTGGCATAACCTTGACCTGCGGCAGCACCACAGGTTGTTTGCCGCCATCCAACAGTACCTTGACTTCTTTGCCGGGAGTCGCGGGCTTGGTGTCCGTGTCCAGTTTTTGCTCGGGTTTCTTATCGGTATCAACCAGGACCTTGGCGTCCTTGCCCGCGGGCACGGGCTTGCTTTCGGCGTCCGGTTTTAGCTCCGGTTTCTTGTCGCTATCAACCAGGACCTTGGCGTCCTTGCCCGCAGGTACGGGCTTGCTTTCGGCGTCCGGTTTTAGCTGGGGCTTCTTGTCTGTATCAAGCAGTAGTTTGGTGTCGTTGCTCGCAATCGCAGGCTTGCTCTCAGTGTCGGGTTTCTTCTCGGCTAGCTTGTCCGCATCGAGCTGCTTTTTTAAAGCCTGGCCTGAAATCAACAGTTTGCCGGTGGTCTGCGGTGTGTGCGTAGTAGGTTTGTCTCCACCCACCTGTGCCTTTGCATCCTTAGTGGTAATGGCGGCTCTGTCCCCAAGAGCGGGTTTGGTTTCAGACGGTTTATCCGCCGTGGGCAAGGCCTCGGAAGGATGCTTTTTACCCGACAACACATCTCGCATTGCCTTGAAGAGCAGTTCGAACATATCCAGCAGCTTTGCAAGAGCATCCGTACTGACAGTTGTATTTTCCCGCCCAACTTCAACATGCCGAGTGTGTTCCGGCACTACGCTCGACTTAGTATTTAACAACTTACTCACATCACCACTTCCAGGCGGCGCGACCAGATCAAGCTGATGATTAGCAACATTGACGCTCGGAGGATTATTAACAGACAGATAAGACATTATTCATCCCTCTTTCAGAAAAGCACCAGGACGTTCAGACGCCCATGACAAACACTGTTTTTTATGACTTGAAACGGCAGCGACCGTATCGAAGTCACTGGATTCGTGGGGAAATAAGCGTTCTGGTTCCAGATATCGCGGAAAACATAAGGACACTAAAAGGTAACTTAGGACTTTTACCCATGGACTTCTGCCGAAAACCTGCTTTTCTACGGCTTGTGCCTGATAAAAACACGTCATACCCGTTAATAAACTGCTGCGAGGAAAAAAACCGTTATGATTCGCCGAGTGTGCATGACAGCGCCCATGATATTTCCCGCGCGACTAAGACTGCTGCCATGCATCCAAACAAAGAAACACTCTAACTATGCAAACACGCACCCAACCAAGAAAGTTACACACACCTGCTAGCAAACAAATAAAACAACACACCCTCAACTAAACAAAACTCCCCTCGCTATCGATTAAAACACCTGCAACCTCCTTCAAGCCCCTAAACAAAAAAAGGGCGCCAGAGGCGCCCTTTTTGCAGATGATGAAAGATTTAAAAATATGCGCTTAGTGTTGCAGCGCCGGCTTCTGCGCCCCATTGATCGGGATACGCTTGGCCTTCGCTTCTTCCGGCACGACCCGCAACAGATCGATGCTCAGCAAACCGTTACTCAGGTCAGCAGCCTTGATCTCGATATGGTCCGCCAAGCGGAATGACAGCTTGAAGGCCCGCTGGGCAATGCCTTGATGCAGATAGGTGACGCTCTCAGCCTTGGTGTCGCGCTTGCCGCCGCTGACGGTCAACACGCCCTTCTCCACCTGCAACTCCAGATCGTCTTCCTGGAAACCGGCGGCCGCGATCACAATGCGGTATTGGTCTTCGCCATGTTTCTCGACGTTATAAGGTGGGTAGCTGCTGCCCGGCTCATTGCGCAATGCGGTCTCGAACAGGTCGTTGAAACGGTCGAAACCCACGGAAGAGCGGAACAACGGCGCCAGGGAAAATGCGGTACTCATAGGTCAAATCTCCTGAAATATCAGCAAGGTTCTTTATCTCCACGACCCGAGTTCGGCATCGTGTAATCCCTAGATAAGGACCACCCATTACATTTCAAGAGAGGCTGTAAGAAAAATTTCAGGCCGCTTGCGGGTGAGGCATACCGAGCAAACGACTGACCTGCAGCAGATCGGTTTCCCGGCGCAGCGCGGTAAACAGCTCCACGGCTTGCGGGTAATTGCGCGTCAGCATCGCCAGCCACTGCTTCAAGCGGCCAGGAGCCTGGCGCTCAGTCAGTTGCGCTACAGACTGCGTCCAGAACTCCCGGAGCATGGGCTGCATCTCCTCCCAAGTCATCTCTACCACCTCTTCACCTGCACGCGCGGCGGCGATTTGCCGGGCCAGGTCGGGACGCGCTACCAGGCCGCGGCCGAGCATGATGTCTTCGACCCCACTGATCTCGCGGCAGCGTCGCCAGTCCTCGACGCTCCAGATATCACCGTTGGCAAATACCGGCACCTTGACCACGTCCTGCACGCGCGGGATCCATTCCCAATGGGCGGGGGGCTTGTAGCCATCGGCTTTGGTCCGCGCATGCACCACGATGTGCGCCGCGCCACCTTCGGCCAGGGCCGTGGCGCACACCAGTGCGCCATCCGGGCTGTCGAAGCCCAGGCGCATCTTGGCGGTCACCGGGATATGCGCCGGCACCGCACGACGCACGTGCTCGACGATCTGGTTGAGCAGCTCCGGCTCCTTGAGCAGCACCGCACCGCCACGGGATTTGTTGACGGTCTTGGCCGGGCAGCCGAAGTTCAGGTCGATTACCTGCGAACCCAGCTCGCAGGCCAGCGCGGCGTTTTCCGCCAGGCACACGGGGTCGGAACCAAGCAACTGCACGCGCAACGGCACGCCCGCAGCGGTCTTGGCGCCGTGCAGCAGTTCAGGGGCAAGCTTGTGGAAATAGGCCGGGGTCAGCAGGCGGTCGTTGACCCGGATAAATTCGGTCACGCACCAATCGATACCGCCCACCTGGGTCAGCACGTCCCGCAGGATGTTGTCGACCAACCCCTCCATGGGCGCCAAGGCAATTTGCATGGAAAACACTCAACGAAAAACGTGGCGCAGTTTACTGGGTTTCCCACAGTAACCGTTAACCCCCTTGTCAGATGTGCAACGCCACGCCATAGCCCTCGATAAACTCCGCCGGCATGCGCTTGGGCTTGCCGCTGGAGAGTTCGATACAGACAAAGGTGGTTTGTGCACGCAGCAAGGTGGTGCCATCGCTGGGGCGTATCAGTTGGAAGCGCCGGGTCATTTTCAGGCGCTGGTCCCAATCGACGATCCAGGTCGCCAATTGCAACTCATCACCTTCGTAGCCCGCCGCCAGGTAATCGATTTCATGGCGCACTACCGCCATGGCCCGATCCAGGCGCCGGTACTCGCTGAGGTCCAGGCCCAGGCGCTGGGAATGGCGCCAGGCGCAACGCTCCAGCCAGGATACGTAGACGGCATTATTGGCATGCCCCAGGCCGTCGATATCCTCAGGGGCCACCTGCAGATCGATGATAAACGGCTTTGCCAAGTCCCAGCCCATGCCCTGCTCCCGGTCGATTAGTGTCGGCGGCGAGCAGTGTAACCCATCGTTCGGCTCAAGCGGTTTGCCGCGCTGGTTCACGACAGCCGGCCAGTAGCGCCAGTACGCCTTCGACCACCCGGGGATCGGCCAGGACTTTCTGGTGCCCGCCTTGCTCCAGGCGTAACAGGCGGCTGTCGAACCAGGCCTCGTGGATCATCTGCGAAGCCTTGACCGGGACGAAGGTATCGTCTTCGGCATGCACGATCAGGCCCGGGATATTCATTTGATAGTGCGCCACATCCAGGTGCTTGAGCGGGATGCCCAGGGAGTACTCGACCTCTTGGATAAACGCCGCCCGTGCCCGCGCCGGCATGCCGACCACTCCGGCAAAGCCGCGCAATACATCGAGCAAGCGGGAAGGCGCGGCAATGCTCACCAACGCATTGGTGCGCAGGCCCAACTGGATGGCCAGCATCGCACTGGCGCCGCCCATGGAGTGGCCGACCACCGCGTGCAACGGCGGCAACTCAGCGGCAGCCTCCAGCATCGCCCGGGCAAACAGCACCACGTGGGCCTCGCGGCCCGGCGAGCGGCCATGGGCCGGACCGTCGAGGGCAATCACCGAGTAGCCGGCACCCACCAATGCGTTGATCAGGCTGGCGAACTGGGTCGGGCGCCCTTCCCAGCCATGCATCATCAGCACCGCCGGGCCCTGGCCCCAGCGCAGGGCCGACAGGCCAAAGCGCAAGGTGATGCGCTCGGCCTGCGCCAGCAGCGGCAATTCCCAATCACGCGGCGGCAGGTCCCGCGGCGTCATGAAAGCGCGACGCATCTGGTTGGCGATGGTCTGCGGCGCCAGCCTGCCCACGGTGCCGTTGACACGACGAATCCAGCTCAAGGTGCTCATCCATTCAATCCCCAGGCCCGCAAGCCTTGTTCAGCGCACTGCCGACTTGGAGGCGCGTAATACACGGTCCGACAATTCGCCAGGCCCCAGCGCCCGGGCCAATGCCAGACCACCAATCATCAAGGCCATGTCGGCCAGGGCCTTATCGGTGTCTTCCGGGCTGGCAGCCAGTTGTGCGGCCATCAGTTCGACGTGCCGGTTCAATACATCGCGAAATTCATCTGGCAGGCGGCTCATCTCGCCGACCGTGGCCGGGATCGGACAGGCCTGGGCGGTGGAATCACGGTGCTTGCGCGACAGGTAGAACGCCGCCACCAGGGCTCGGCGCTCTTCGCCTGTCAGGCTGGGGTCCATATCGTCGATAGACGCCCGACGCGTGGCCAATAGCTGCTCGAACGCCTCCAGCATCAAGGCGTCCTTGCTTTCAAAGTGGGCGTAGAAGCCACCAACGGTCAGCCCCGCCGCCCCCATGACTTCACCCACACTCGGTTCGGCCGGGCCACGCTGGATCAGCGCGGAGCTGGCGGCCTGCAAAATACGTTCACGGGTTTGCGCTTTCTTATCGCTCATGACGGCCTCCGAATATTACGGTTAAAATATTATCTTCATAATAATTTTTAGCAAGCGCTGAATTCGACCGTTGGTCAGAAGAAGTTCTTTGAAAGAGGGAGGGAGAAAACCCAAACGCCAGACAAACAAAAGGGCCATTCAATAATTGAATGACCCTTAAAAATCCCGCAGAGCGGGTAATCGTGGCGTCCCCTAGGGGACTCGAACCCCTGTTACCGCCGTGAAAGGGCGGTGTCCTAGGCCACTAGACGAAGGGGACACAAACCTTCTATACAACTGATCAGGCTGAACCTGATCGATCCAAGGACGGTGTGGCCGGAACCTTGAACCTGTAAATTGGTGGAGCTAAACGGGATCGAACCGTTGACCTCTTGCATGCCATGCAAGCGCTCTCCCAGCTGAGCTATAGCCCCGATTTTTCGCCTGGCGGCGCAGCAGACCTTGCGAGCTGCTTGTTGAAACTGGCGTCCCCTAGGGGACTCGAACCCCTGTTACCGCCGTGAAAGGGCGGTGTCCTAGGCCACTAGACGAAGGGGACAAAACCTTCTGTACAACATGATCAAGCTGGGCCTGATCGATTCAAGGACGGTGTGGCCAGACCTTGAACCTGTAAATTGGTGGAGCTAAACGGGATCGAACCGTTGACCTCTTGCATGCCATGCAAGCGCTCTCCCAGCTGAGCTATAGCCCCTCATCGGTGAGGACGGGGCGAATCTTAATGGCGCTTTGAAAGGCTGTCAAATTTATTTTCAACAATTTCCAAAGTTTTTTGCCGGGATAACAATCACTTACCGTCAAAACCCCGCAAAGCCGGGGTTTTGCCCTCACCAGCGCTTAACTAGGCGATAGCAGCCAGCAGCTTTTCCCATTCCTTGTTTTCTTTCTTCGATACACCGCCAAGCAAATCAAGGGCTTGGCGCAGACGGAAACGGGTCAGGTCCGGACCGAGGATTTCCATCGCATCGAGTACCGACACCGAGCTGGCTTGCCCGGTAATCGCGGCAAACATCAGCGGCATGGCATCGCGCAGCTTCAGTTCCAGGGATTCGACCACGGCCTGGATGGTCGCGGTGATGGCCTCTTTTTCCCACTGGCGCAGGCTTTCGAGTTTCCACAGGATCAACTGCATCAACTGGCGAACCTGGTCAGACGAGAGTTTTTTCGACTCGAACAGCTTGGCATCCGGGTTCACGCCACCGGCAAAGAAGAAGCTGGCCAGCGGGGCGACCTGGCTGAAAGTCTCCACCCTGCCCTGCACCAGCGGTGCGATCTTCATCATGTACTCGGGGTTCAACGCCCACTGCTGCACACGGCTGGCGAACTCTTCCACCGGCAGGTCACGCAGCCATTGGCCATTGAGCCACGACAGCTTCTCGATATCGAAGATCGGCCCACCCAGCGAGACGCGGGACAGGTCGAAGTTATCGACCATCTCCTGCAGCGAGAACTTCTCGCGCTCGTCCGGCATCGACCAGCCCATGCGGCCCAGGTAGTTGAGCATCGCTTCAGGCATGAAGCCCATACGCTCGTAGAAGGTCACCGAAGTCGGGTTCTTGCGTTTGGACAGCTTGCTCTTGTCCGGGTTACGCAGCAGCGGCATGTAGCACAGCTGCGGCTGTTCCCAGCCGAAATATTCGTAAAGCAGGATCAGCTTGGGTGCCGACGGCAACCATTCTTCACCACGCAACACGTGGGTGATGCCCATCAAGTGGTCGTCAACCACGTTGGCCAGGAAGTACGTCGGCAGGCCGTCGGTCTTCATCAGCACTTGCATGTCCATGCGGTCCCACGGGATCTCCACGTCGCCACGCAACATGTCTGGCACCACGCACACGCCTTCGCTCGGCACTTTCATACGGATCACGTGCGGCTCACCGGCGGCCAGGCGCGCGGCCACTTCTTCCTTGGACAGCAGCAGCGCGCGGCCGTCGTAGCGCGGGGTTTCGCCGCGGGCCTGTTGCTCGGCGCGCATCTGGTCCAGTTCTTCGGCAGTGCAGAAGCACGGGAAGGCGTGGCCCATATCAACCAGTTGCTGGGTGTATTGCTTATAGATGTCGCTGCGCTCGCTCTGGCGATACGGGCCGTGCGGGCCGCCAACATCCGGGCCTTCAGCCCAAGTGATGCCCAACCAGCGCAGGGCATCGAAAATCTGCTGTTCCGACTCACGGGTCGAACGCACCTGGTCCGTGTCTTCGATCCGCAGGATGAATTCACCGCCGTGCTGCTTGGCAAAGCAGTAGTTGAACAAGGCGATGTAGGCAGTACCGACGTGGGGATCCCCAGTAGGCGATGGCGCGATGCGCGTGCGGACGGTGGTCATGGCGGGTCTCGAATGGGCAATAAAGCTGAAAATAAAACAAGGGGCGAATGGTAACAGCCCCAAGCCCCCTGGCTCCAGCGTAGGCCGATCAACAAAGGGCATATAAGCCAAGGTTGGGGCTGGAACCTCGACATGGCTATTTGCCAAATCGTTAGCTGGCTATATTCCATTACCTTTTGTAACTGACACTGCGCCGCCATGCCTGCCCAACTCAAACGCCGCCTGTTTATCTTCCTGTTTATCGTCGCCCTGGTCGCCGCGGGCTTCTTTGCCCATTGGTTCTTCAAGGGACGTTTTTATGAAAGTACCGATAACGCCTACGTGCAGGGCGAGATCACCCGGGTCTCCAGCCAGTTGGGCGCGCGCATCGCCGAGGTGAAAGTGGGCGATAACCAGCACGTAGAAAAAGGCCAGTTGCTGGTCATCCTGGAGCAGGACGACTTCCTGCTGGCCATCGACCGCGCCAACGCCGCCCTCGCCACCCGCGAAGCCGAGCGCTTGCAGGCCACGAGCAAGCTAACCCAACAAGCCAGCCTGATCGCGGCCGCCGATGCCCAGGTGGCGTCCAGCCAGGCGACCCTGGGTCGCGCGCAGATCGACTTGTCCCGCGCGCAAACCCTGCGCAAGCCCGGCTATGTCTCGGAAGAACGCGTCACCACCCTGTCTGCTGACAACCACATCGCCCGCTCCCAGGTCGCCAAGGCCCAGGCTGACTCCCAAGGCCAGCGCCAGCAAGTCAGCGCCCTGAACGCCGAGATCAAGCGCCTCGACGCGCAGATCGCCAATGCCCGCGCCGACATCGCCCAGGCCGAACTGAACCTGACCCGCAGCGAAATCCACGCGCCCATCAGCGGCCTGGTTGGCCAGCGCGCCGCGCGCAACGGCCAGTATGTGCAGGCCGGCGCGTACCTGCTGTCCATCGTTCCCGACCAGGACATCTGGATCCAGGCCAACTTCAAGGAAACCCAGATCGGCCATATGGCCCCCGGGCAGACGGCCGAGCTGACCTTCGATGCCTACGGCGATACCCCCATCGAGGCGCGGGTCGACAGCCTGTTCGCCGCCTCCGGCGCGCAGTTCAGCCTGCTGCCGCCAGACAATGCCACCGGCAACTTCACCAAAGTCGTACAACGGATCCCGGTAAAACTCACCTTTGCCGCCGACAACCCACTGCACGGCAAGATCCGCCCTGGCATGTCGGTGACCGTCAAAGTGAAGATCCAAGACCCTGACCATGGCCGGTGATCAACTGCTGCGCCCGGTCGGCGAACCGACCCGGCGCGACTGGATCGCGGTAATGAGCGTCATGCTCGGCGCCTTCATGGCGGTGCTCGACATCCAGATCACCAACTCCTCGCTCAAGGACATCCAGGGCGCGCTGTCGGCCACCCTGGAAGAAGGCTCGTGGATTTCCACCTCCTACCTTGTAGCCGAAATCATCATGATCCCCCTCACCGCCTGGCTGGTGCAGTTGCTCTCGGCACGGCGCCTGGCGGTGTGGGTCTCGGTGGGGTTCCTCATCGCTTCGCTGATGTGTTCCATGGCCTGGAGCCTGGAAAGCATGATCGTGTTCCGCGCCCTGCAAGGCTTTACCGGCGGTGCGCTGATCCCCCTGGCCTTCACCCTGACCCTGATCAAGCTGCCCGAACACCATCGCGCCAAGGGCATGGCGATGTTCGCCATGACGGCCACCTTTGCCCCCTCCATCGGCCCGACCATTGGCGGCTGGCTCACGGAAAACTGGGGCTGGGAATACATCTTCTATATCAACGTACCGCCAGGGCTGCTGATGATCGCCGGCCTGCTGTATGGCCTGGAGAAAAAGGCCGCGCACTGGGAATTGCTCAAAAGCACCGACTACATGGGCATCCTCACCTTGGCCGTGGGCCTGGGCTGTTTGCAGGTATTTCTTGAAGAGGGGCATCGCAAGGACTGGCTGGAATCGAGCCTGATCGTCAGCCTGGGCAGCATTGCCCTGTTGAGCCTGATCACCTTCGTCATCGTGCAGTTGTCCAAGCCCAACCCGCTGATCAACCTGGGCATCCTCGCCAACCGCAACTTTGGGCTTTCAAGCATTTCCAGCCTGGGCATGGGCGTGGGGCTGTATGGCTCGATCTACCTGCTGCCGCTGTACCTGGCGCAGATCCAGAACTACAACGCCCTGCAAATCGGCGAAGTGATCATGTGGATGGGGGTGCCGCAGTTGTTCCTGATCCCGCTGGTGCCGAAACTGATGAAATACGTGTCGCCGAAGTGGCTTTGCGCGGTGGGATTTGGCCTGTTTGGCTTTGCGAGTTTTTCCTCGGGCGTGCTCAACCCTGACTTTGCCGGCAGCCAGTTCAACCAGATCCAGATCATCCGTGCCCTCGGCCAGCCGCTGATCATGGTCACCATTTCGTTGATCGCCACCGCGTACATCCTGCCCCAGGACGCAGGCTCGGCGTCGAGCCTGTTCAATATCCTGCGAAACCTGGGCGGTGCCATCGGTATTGCGCTGCTGGCGACGTTACTGGATGCGCGGACCAAGACCTACTTTGACTACCTACGCGAAGCCATTGTGCCGACCAACCCGCAGGTGGCCGAGCGCATGGCGATGCTGACCCAGAAGTTTGGCAATGAGACGGCAGCGCTGGGCAAGCTCAGTGAGATTGCGCATCAACAGGCGCAGATCATGGCCTACAACGATGCATTTCACTTTGTGGGGTTGGCGTTGGCGGTGAGCATGCTGGCGATCTTTTTGACCAAGGCGTTGCCGGCGGGGCTCAAGGCTGGGGAAGCCCACTAGACCGAGTTGCCCCTATCGCGAGCAAGCTCGCTCCCACATTCGACTGCATTCCAAAGGTGGAACTCGATCAAATGTGGCAGCTGGCTTGCCTGCGATGAGGCCCGAGCAGTCAACGCAAATTCAGACCGCCAGCAACCGCTCGCGCAACTTGCCAATCTCATCGCGCATCTGCGCTGCCGCTTCAAACTCCAGGTCCCGCGCCAACTGGTACATCTTCTCTTCCAACTGGCGGATACGCTTGGTGATTTCACTCGGCGAGCGCAATTCGTTTTCGTACTTGGCGCTTTCCTCGGCAGCCTTGGCCATGCCTTTGCGCTTCTTGCTGCGCGAACCCGGTACGGTGGCGCCTTCCATAATGTCGGCGACGTCCTTGAACACGCCCTTGGGGGTGATGCCATTGGCCAGGTTGAACGCAATCTGCTTGTCGCGGCGGCGCTCGGTCTCGCCGATGGCCCGCTCCATGGAGCCGGTGATGCGGTCGGCGTACAAGATCGCGCGGCCGTTGAGGTTACGCGCGGCACGGCCGATGGTCTGGATCAACGAGCGCTCGGAGCGCAGGAAACCTTCCTTGTCCGCATCCAGGATTGCCACCAGCGACACCTCGGGCATGTCCAGGCCCTCACGCAGCAGGTTAATCCCCACCAGCACATCGAAGGTGCCCAGGCGCAGGTCGCGGATGATTTCCACGCGCTCCACGGTGTCGATGTCCGAGTGCAGGTAACGCACGCGCACGCCGTGGTCGGCCAGGTAATCGGTAAGGTCTTCGGACATGCGCTTGGTCAGCGTGGTGACCAGCACCCGCTCTTCCAGGGCCACGCGCTTGGTGATTTCCGACAGCAGGTCATCGACCTGGGTCAGGGCCGGGCGGATCTCGATTTGCGGGTCGACCAGGCCGGTGGGGCGCACCAGTTGCTCGATCACCCGGCCCGCATGCTCGGCCTCGTAGTTGCCCGGCGTGGCCGACACAAAGATGGTCTGCGGGCTGATGCTTTCCCATTCGTCAAAGCGCATCGGCCGGTTATCCAGCGCCGAAGGCAGGCGGAAGCCGTATTCCACCAGGGTTTCCTTGCGCGAGCGGTCGCCTTTATACATGGCGCCGACTTGCGGCACGCTGACGTGGGATTCGTCGATCACCAGCAACGCATCCGCCGGCAAGTAGTCGTAGAGGGTCGGCGGCGGCGCACCGGACTCACGGCCCGACAGGTAGCGCGAGTAGTTTTCGATGCCGTTGCAGTAGCCCAGCTCGAGAATCATCTCCAGGTCAAAACGCGTGCGCTGCTCCAGGCGCTGGGCTTCCACCAGCTTGTTATTGGCGCGCAGGTATTCGAGGCGCTCGGCCAGCTCGGCCTTGATCCCCTCCATGGCATCCAAAAGGGTTTCACGTGGCGTCACATAGTGGCTTTTTGGATAGAAGGTAAAGCGCGGCAGTTTGCGGATCACTTCGCCGGTCAACGGGTCGAAGGCCGACAGGCTCTCGACCTCATCGTCGAACAGCTCGATCCGGATCGCTTCCAGGTCCGACTCTGCCGGGTAAATGTCGATCACATCCCCACGCACGCGGAAGGTCGCGCGGGCAAAGTCCATGTCGTTGCGGGTGTACTGCAAATCCGCCAGGCGTCGCAGCAAGGCGCGCTGGTCGAGTTTGTCGCCGCGATCGACGTGCAGCACCATCTTCAGATAAGTTTCCGGGCTGCCCAGGCCGTAGATGCAAGAAACGGTGGTGACGATGATCGCGTCCTTGCGTTCCAGCAGCGCCTTGGTCGCCGACAGCCGCATCTGCTCGATATGGTCGTTGATCGACGCATCCTTCTCGATAAAGGTATCGGAGGACGGCACATAGGCTTCGGGCTGGTAGTAGTCGTAGTAGGAAACGAAGTACTCCACCGCGTTGTTCGGGAAGAACGCCTTGAACTCCCCATACAACTGCGCGGCCAGGGTCTTGTTTGGCGCCAGCACCAGGGTCGGGCGGTTGATCTGCGCGATCACGTTGGCGATGCTGAAGGTCTTGCCCGAACCGGTCACCCCGAGCAACGTCTGGTGAGCCAGGCCGGCCTCGATGCCTTCGACCATCAGGCGGATGGCCTCGGGCTGGTCGCCAGCAGGTTCAAAGCGGGTGACTAGTTGGAAATCCGACATAACGTACCTCTTGAAGTCACCCCAGACTGTAAACCCGTCGGGGACGAAAAAGACCACAGCCCGCGAAGTTTCAGAGCAGACCGTAGGAAAAAACCATGATAGCTGTAGAAGTGGAGGCGAATGTGACGGGTTTCAAGGCACTCGCCCTACATGCCTGTGGCCATCAATGTTGCAATAAGACTAACGGTCGATAAATAAACCGAAAAACTTGGCCGAAAAGCCGTTTCGGCTGTCGCCGCGAGCGGTGTTGGCCTCTATACTAGCTCCCCGTTTGTGCACCGCTCTAGTGCATTCGGCTGGAGCGCGACACGTCCCTCCATTCCCCCATAGAGCTGCCGCAAAAATGAGCCTGTTCTCCGCTGTCGAAATGGCACCACGCGATCCTATCCTGGGCCTCAACGAAGCATTCAACGCCGATACCCGTACTACCAAGGTCAACCTTGGCGTAGGCGTTTACTGCAACGAGGAGGGGAAGATTCCACTCCTGCGTGCCGTTGCCGAAGCGGAAGCCATTCGCGTGGCGCAACACGCCGCTCGTGGCTACCTGCCGATCGATGGCATTGCCGCCTACGACCTGGCCGTACAGAAGCTGCTGTTTGGCGCCGAGTCGCCACTGCTGAGCGCTGGCCGGGTGATCACCGCCCAGGCCGTTGGCGGCACCGGCGCGCTGAAAATCGGTGCCGATTTCCTCAAGCAGCTGCTGCCCAATGCCGTGGTTGCCATCAGCGACCCGAGCTGGGAAAACCACCAGGCGCTGTTTGAAAAAGCCGGCTTCCCGGTGCAGACCTATCGTTACTACGATGCCGCCACCCACGACGTGAACCGCGCCGGCCTGCTGGAAGACCTCAACGCCCTGCCCGCCCAGTCCATCGTCGTGCTGCACGCCTGCTGCCACAACCCGACCGGCGTCGACCTGAGCCCGGCCGACTGGAAAGACGTGCTGGAAGTGGTCAAGGCCAAGAACCTGGTGCCGTTCCTCGACATGGCCTACCAGGGCTTTGGCGACGGTATCGACGAAGATGCCGCCGCTGTGCGCCTGTTCGCCGAGTCGGGCCTGACCTTCTTTGTGTCCAGCTCGTTCTCCAAATCGTTCTCGCTGTACGGCGAGCGCGTGGGCGCACTGTCGATCGTCAGCGAGTCGAAAGAAGAAAGCGCGCGCATCCTGTCCCAGGTCAAGCGCGTGATCCGCACCAACTACTCCAACCCGCCGACCCACGGCGCGGCGATTGTGGCGGCGGTGCTCAACAACCCAGAGCTGCGCGCCCAGTGGGAAGCGGAACTGGCCGAAATGCGCCTGCGCATCCGCGGCATGCGCGAGCAGATGGTCAGCGAGCTGGCCAAGGCAGCGCCGGGCCACGACTTCAGCTTCGTCGGTCGCCAGCGCGGGATGTTCTCCTACTCCGGCCTGACCGTAGAGCAAGTCACCCGCCTGCGTAACGAGTTCGGCATCTACGCCCTCGACACCGGCCGCATCTGCGTGGCGGCGTTGAACCAGGCGAACATCGCTGCCGTGACCAAGGCGATTGTGCAGGTGCTGTAAGCCTGAGTGCGAGGTACGAAGGGGGAAGCCAATGGCTTCCCCTTTTTTGTGCGAGACTCTGTAGGAGCCGGCTCCTACAGAGGCCGTGTTCCTTCACCATTGATATGAGCCGCCTATGAGAAACGACGACCTGGACCTGCGTGCCGACCGCGACGAACTGGACCACTTCACCCCGCGCACGCCCCCAGCCAAGCGGCCAAAAAGCCTGGTCCTGCAAGTCGCCCTGGGCGTCTTCCTCGGCGGCCTGGCCCTGTGGCTGGTACAGCTGGGCGCCACGGCGCTGATGGCGAAACTGGCGATGGGCACCCTGCAATTTGGTGGCTAGCTTGCCGGCTCCTGCAGGGGAATGCGTTCCTCCAGCAGTTGCACAAAGCTGTCCAGACTCTGCGACACCGTGCCCCGGCGCCAGATCAGCCAGGTGTTGAGCAGGCGGAACTCGTCCGCCAACGGCCACACGCTGACCGTGGTAAACCCCGGCATGCTCTCCAGCATACTGCGTGGCATCAGCGCCAAACCGGCGCCGGCGCTGACGCAGGCGAGCATGCCGTGGTACGACTCCATCTCGAAAATCTTCCCCGGCACCGCGCCATCCTGGGAAAACCAACGCTCAAAGTGATGCCGGTACGAGCAGTTGGAGCGAAAGGTATAGATGCTCGCCCCGTTCACATCCTGCCCACGGGTGATCGGCCCGTGATGCAACGGCGCAATCACCACCATTTCCTCTTCAAACACCGCCACGCCTTCCAAGGTGGGGTGCAACACCGGGCCGTCGACAAATGCCGCCGCCAGTCGGCCCGATAGCACGCCTTCGATCATCGTCCCCGAGGGCCCGGTGGTCAGGTCCAGCTCGACCTTGGCGTGTTTCTGGTTGTAGGCCGCAAGCAACGCCGGGATGCGCACGGCGGCGGTACTTTCCAGCGACCCCAGGGCAAATGGCCCCTGGGGTTCCTCACCCGCCACGGTGGCGCGAGCCTCTTGCACCAGGTCGAGGATGCGCCGCGCATAGCCGAGGAAATTCCAGCCGGCAGGCGACAGGCGCAGGCGACTTTTCTCACGGATAAACAACTCCACACCCAGGTCCTGCTCCAGTTGCTTGATACGCGTGGTCAGGTTCGACGGCACCCGATGAATCAATTGTGCGGCAGCGCTGATGCTGCCTTGCTCGGCCACGGCCTTGAAAATCTCCAGTTGCACCAGATCCAAGTCATTCTCCAATCGTGAACGTATTGCTTAATATTATTCAGTTCCCGGAAAAGATACAGCCCCGTACGCTGGGCATCTTCTCCAACACTGCGCAGGACGGTGCCATGACCGCTATTTCTCACCAGACCCATGCCTTGTCGATCAACCCCGCCAATGGCGAAACCGTCGGCAGCTACCCGTACGAATCCGCCGCACAACTGGACGCCGCCCTCACCCGCGCCAGCACCGCCTTTCGCAAAGGTCGCCATACACCCGTGGCACAGCGCGCCGAATTGCTCCTGGCCCTGGCCGGCGCCCTGCGCGAACAAGCTGAAGAAATGGCGCAAATGATCACCCTGGAAATGGGCAAGCCCATCGCCCAGGCCCGTGGTGAAATCGAGAAATGCGCCTTGCTGGCCGAGTGGTACGCCGCCCACGGGCCGGCCATGCTCGCGCCGGAGCCGACCCTGGTCGACAACGGCAGCGCCCGGATTGAATATCGCCCGCTGGGCCCGATCCTCGCCGTAATGCCGTGGAACTTCCCGGTCTGGCAGGTACTGCGCGGTGCCGTGCCGACCATGCTCAGCGGCAACACCTACGTGCTCAAGCACGCGCCCAACGTGATGGGCAGCGCCTACCTGATGCAACGGGCCTTCCACACAGCCGGCTTCGCCGAAGGCTTGTTTGAAGTGATCAACGTCACCGCGCACGGTGTGTCCCAGGCCATCGCCGACCCGCGCATCGCCGCCGTGACCCTGACCGGCAGCGTACGCGCGGGTATCGCCATCGGCTCCCAGGCCGGCGCTGCGTTGAAAAAATGTGTGCTGGAACTGGGCGGCTCCGACCCCTTCATCGTGCTCAACGACGCCGACCTCGATGCCGCCGTGCAAGCCGCGGTGACCGGCCGCTTCCAGAACTCCGGCCAGGTCTGCGCCGCCGCCAAGCGCCTGATCATCGAGCAAGGCGTGGTCGAGGCCTTCACCGCCAAATTTCTTGAAGCCAGCCGGCAACTGGTGATGGGCGACCCGACATCGAACGACACCTATATCGGCCCCATGGCCCGCTTCGACCTGCGCGACGAACTGCACGCACAAGTCCAGGCGACCCTGGCCGAAGGCGCCAGCCTGCTGCTGGGCGGCCACCCCATCGACGGGCCAGGCAACTATTACGCCCCCACCGTCCTGGCCGATGTCACCGACCAGATGACATCGTTCAAGCAGGAACTGTTCGGCCCCGTCGCCTCGATCATCACCGCCCGCGACGCCGACCACGCCGTGGCCCTGGCCAACGACAGCGAGTTCGGCCTCACCGCCAGCGTCTTTACCCGCGACCCGGCCAAGGCGCGCGCGATCGCCAACCAGTTGGAAACCGGCGGCATCTTTATCAACGCCTACAGCGTGTCCGATCCTCGGGTGGCGTTTGGCGGGGTGAAAAAGAGTGGATTTGGCCGCGAATTGTCACATTTCGGCGTGCGCGAATTCTGCAATGCGCAGACGGTTTGGGTAGATCGGCGGTAGGCCGATCATCAAGATTCCTCGTTGCCAGCTTGCGGGTTCAGGATATGATCAGGCCGTTATTTGAACCGGACTGCACTGACCCATGCCCGTTGACCTGCAAGCGCTCTATCCCAAACTGATCCATCTGATGCTGGATACGGTTTTCGTGGTCGACAGGGACAACCAGATTGCATTTGTCAGCGACGCCTGCGAGGCACTGCTCGGCTACCGTGCCGACGAGCTGACCGGCAGCCTGATCACCGACTACATGCACCCCGAAGACCTGGCAGCCACCCGGGCCTCGATTATTCGGGTGATGAACGGCCAGCCCCACGTGGATTTCCGTAACCGCTATATCCGCAAGGATGGCAGCCTCGTCCATATCCTGTGGGCGGCGTTCTGGTCCGAGGATGTCGGCGCGCGGATCGGCGTGGCACGGGACATCACCGCCCTCACCCAGGCCGAGGAAGAACTGCGCTTCCTCGCCCATCACGACCCGCTGACCGCCCTGACCAACCGCTCGCTGTTCAATGATCGCCTCGATTCGGCCCTGCGCAACGCGCGCCGGCAGAAGAGCACGCTGGCGCTGCTGTTCCTGGATATCAATGACTTCAAAGGCATCAACGATGTGCATGGGCATGTCGCCGGCGACCGCGTGCTGTGCACCATCGCCAGGCGCCTGGAAGCCTGTGTGCGCGAGACCGACACGGTGGCGCGGATGGGTGGCGATGAGTTCACCGTGCTGTTGACCGACCTTCATTGCGAAAACGCCGTGGCCGAGAAGGTGCAGCAGATCCTCGCCATCATGGCCGCCCCCCTTGGCCCTGAGTTTGGCCCGGTGAAAATGCCATCATGCAGTATCGGCGTAGCGCGTTACCCGGATGACGGGGAAGATGCCGACACCCTGCTCAGCCATGCCGATGGCGATATGTACCGGGTGAAAAAACTGCACCGCGCGGCGGGGTGAAAGTCGCCCCTGCCCTGGCGATTACCCACGCTGGCCATCAACGGTTACTGCGCAGGATCGAAAAATTCAACGCCGCGGCAACACACAGCCACGCCAGGTAAGGGAACAGGATCAACCCGGTTATCAGGTCCAGGCGCACCGCCAGCACCACCATGGCCGCCACGGTGAGCCAAAGCAGGGTGATAACCACCATCGCGGCGAAAATCCGATGTGCGCCGAAAAACACCGGCGTCCACAGGGTATTCAACGCAATCTGCGCCGCCCACAAGGCCAGCACCGTTTGACTGCCGGGGATCAGGCTCAGGCGGTAACCGGCCCAGGCGAGCAGCAGGTAAATCAGCGTCCAGGCCACCGGGAACAGCCAGTTGGGCGGGGTGAAGCGGGGTTTGACCAGGGACTCATACCAGGCACCGGGCTTGAACATGATGCCGGTGCTGGCAGCGGTGGCGCAGGCGAGCAGGAAGATAAAGAAGGTCATTGGCGGTCCTTGGCTCAAGTCAGCAATCTGGAAAGTGTCCCAGGATTGGACGCCCCGGGGGCCCTGAAAAGTTCAGTATTTCCCGGTACGACAATCTGAACCGCAACGGTACTGGCTAGCCCTTCAACTCGCCGGCGCGATTACTCGCGGCGTCGTCATAAGCCACATACAGCGACTCGGCGACCTGGCTCTTGATGGCCTTGCTGGCCTCCAGCCCCAACACAAAGCCTTCGGCCTTGCCGCCAGCGCGGTTCAGGTCTTCGGCGGTGCTGGCGCCAGTGATCGCGTCCAGCAATTTGGTAGCGTGCGGGCCAACGCCCTTGGGCAGGCTGATCTGGTCGATGCTCATTGCACCACCTCGCAGAAGGTTGGGGATGGGGTGCTGCGGGTAAACGAGGTCATATGCGATACCTTGATGGCTTGGGGCCGATAGCGCGTGGAACCACTGCCGGGCAGGCATGGTAGACCGGGACGGAGGAAAAGGGTTGTATAAACGATCAGGCGCCGATGCTGTAGGATCTTTCACCTTTCGTGGCATCGCCTAGGCAATGGAGCGCAGGTCTAAATGGAAAACCCGCAGGGCAAACGAGTCGTGGTGATTGGCGCCGGTATCGTCGGCGCATCCTTGGCCTATCACCTGGCGCAAAAGGGCGCGCAGGTCAGCCTGGTCGAGGCGCATGAGATTGCGTCAGGCGTCACCGCCACGTCATTCGCCTGGCTCCACGCCACCCATCCGGGGCCCGACCCCATTGCCCAATTACGCGGCGCCGCAATCCAGGAATACCACCGCCTCCAAACCCAGCTGCCCGGCTTGCAGATCCAATGGACGGGCGCCTTGTCTTACGATGGCTCGCCACCGGCCTCGACAAACCGGGTATCACGCGCGCAGATTCTTGAGCTTGAGCCCAACCTCAAGCAGCCCCCTGACTATGCAACGTACGTAGCCGAAGAAGGTGCCCTCGACGCAGTGGCGGCAACCCATGCGCTGGTCGCCGGCGCCCAGGCGCATGGCGCGAAGCTGCTCACTCAGGCGCCGGTGCTGAGGTTTGTCACCGAGGGCCAACAGGTGACCGGCGTCGAAACCTCACAGGGCATCATCCACACCGATATCGTTGTACTGGCAGCCGGGACAGGCACCGCCAGGCTGACAGACATGTTGCACGTATCCCTGCCGATAACCGCATCGCCGTCCATCTTCATCCGCTACAAGCCACAACCCAAGCTTGTGCACACCCTCATTTCCAACCCGCACATGGAAGTGCGGCAAAACGCGGATGGCGTATTGCTGGCAGCCGAGGATTACCTGGGCGACGCCGAGGAAAACCGGGCAGACGCGATAGCACTACGCACAGCCAAGGCGATCGACCATGAGCTCAATGGGCTGGTGTGCCTTGAGCCGGAGCTGGCCTGTGTCGGGCTCAGGCCAATTGCTGCCGATGGCATCCCGATCATTGGCTATCTGCCCCAGGTGGCAGGTGTGTACGTTTGCACCATGCACCCTGGGGTCGCACTGGCTGCGGTCGTGGGTCGGCTTGCCAGTGAAGAGATGCTTGAAGACAAGCCAGCAGAGGCGCTTGGGGGATGTCGTCCGGGTCGATTTTTCCGCGGGTAGGCGCCGGCTTGCCTAGGGCAAGGTCGCGCTCTTGAAAATCGGTTCGCTGTGCAGCACTCGCACCCCATCCGGACCGCTTTCAAGCAGCCGGCGCTCGCTATCGGCGACCAGCAGTTCAAGGCCGTACCCTGCAGCCGCCAGGCACCGCGCGATTTCCTGCGCGGCGTCGTGCGCCCACGGGGTGGCGGATTCGAAATGCCCCAGCAGCCTGTCGTTGCTACTAATCATGAGTCGGTATCTATTCATTCTGTTCTCACACGTTCAATGCGGCCAAAACTGACGTTAAGGCCAAGCGGGGAAATGGCCAGCAATTGGTCAAGTCGCACCTCACACTGGCCACTGTCGCGGGCCAGCAGCAAAAACTCTTCCTTGCTCGCCGCAGTTCGCGTAGTCAGCGCCCTGGCGACGAAGCTGCGCCCGTCGATCAGTTCTACCTGCAGGCGGTAACGGTGCATGCAGGCGATCTCCAGGTAGTCGTGCACATCGCGGTTCAGGGGCTGATACGCGTTCATGATGTTTTCCAGCGCCTTATTTCAGGTCATCGATGGACGCACCGAAATTCAGGTGCAACACCTGGCCGTCGTGAACAAACGCAGGGACTGACTTGACCCCGGCCAGTTCGGCTTCGCCAATGCGCTGGGGTTGTTGGCCAAGGTGGACGACCTCGACCTTGAGTGCCGGGTCCAGCAGGTTGAGCAAGGTCTGCTCAGCGGAAATACAGACGGAGCAACCAGCGTGGTAGAAGCGTGCGTTAGACATTTTGCGTCTCCTTCATTGAGTTGGTATCGATTCGATACCTAACCAAGAATTACCCGCGCGTCGGTATTTGTCAATATAGTATTTAATCGATACTATATGTCGACAGGAGTGACTCATGTCCGACACAACCCTTTTCGATCTGCTTGAACGGCTTGCCAGCCTCAGCCGCATCTGGTTCCGCCAGCACCCGTTGCTGGCCGATTTGCAACCCATCCAGTTGAGCGCGCTGATGTACCTTTCGCGCTGCAACCGCTACTCCAATACGCCGTTGGGCGTGACTGACTATTTGGGCCTGACCAAAGGCACAGTGTCGCAGTCACTCAAGGCGCTGGAGGCCAAGGGGCTGATCGTCAAAACCCAGGATGTGCACGACAAGCGCAGCGTGCATCTGCAGTTGACGGACACGGCGCGCGGCCTGCTGGACGCATTGTTGCCGCCGGACTTCCTCGCCGCCGGTGAGGCACGCATGGGCGCGCGCGGCGGGCAACTGCAGACACTGCTTGGCGAGTTGCTGCGCGAAGTGCAGCGCAGCGCGGACGTGCCCAGCTTTGGCCTGTGCCGCACCTGCCGTTTCCATCAGCACGTCGACGATCTGCCGTTCTGCGGCCTGACCCAGGAACCCCTGGCGCCGAGCGATGCCGCGCTGATCTGTCGTGAACATCAAACCCCGCAGGTGCCTGCATGAGCCTGACCACGATTCGCCTCGACACCCTGCTCACCGGGCGTGCGCAGCCTTTCACCCGGCCCGGTTCCCGCAGCGCCATCGACAAACAGCCGCGACCCGGCCCCCTGAAGGTCGCCACCCTGGGCCTCAGTGGCGACGAACAGGGCGACCTGCGCATCCATGGCGGAGTAGAAAAAGCCATCCACCACTACCCACTCGAGCATTACGCCCGCTGGGCCGAGGAATTGGGGGCCCATCCATTGCTCGCCCAGCCGGGAGCCTTTGGCGAGAACTTCAGCACCACCGGCTGGAGCGAGCATGACGTATGCCTGGGCGATCGCATCCGGGCCGGGACAGCGTTGCTTGAGGTGTCCCAGGGGCGTATGCCGTGCTGGAAACTCAGCGACCGCTTCGCCGTGGCCGAACTGGCCCTGCGCGTGCAGCAGTCGGGCCGCACCGGCTGGTACTACCGGGTGCTGGAGGAAGGTGTGGTGAGCGCCGGCGACAGCCTGCAACTGGTCGAGCGGCAATTTGCCGACTGGTCATTGGCACGCTTGTCCGCTGTGCTGTTCGACAAGCGAATGGAGAGCGAACTGTTGCGCGAATGCCTGGCGCTGCCGTTGGTCCCGTCATGGCGGCGCACGCTGGAGCGGCGCCTGGAAAAAGGCATGACCGAAGACTGGGGGCCCCGCCTGTTGGGTTGAAGCGCGGCGCGGGAGCGAGTGCTGCTACCCCGCCAGATTGTGCGAACAACCCGGCAGATGCCCAGGTTTTTCGCCGCAAAGCCGGCGCCTACTGGGGGTTGAGCTGATATCATCCAGGCATTAACGCGCTGAGTAGAAAGCATGAACCGTCGTAAGAAACTCAATCAGATATTGAAAGCCAACGCCAAAAAGGCCAATGCCAAACTGGCCCCCAAAAGCAAAGAGAAGTACATCAGCAAGGCCGATCGCCTGAAACTGGAGACCGAGCCCGCTCAGGACGCGCCGATTTCCTCTGACACGCCCAGCTGATTCAGGGCACTCTACGCCGGCGCAGCAGTCTGCTTACAGACACCCACTCTCGCCCGGCGGAGCTTCCCATGATGATTGTTCACCACCTCAACAACTCACGCTCGCAGCGCATTCTCTGGCTGCTCGAAGAACTCGGCCTGCCCTACGCGCTCAAGCTCTACCAGCGCGACCCAAAGACCAACCTCGCCCCACCAGAGCTCAAGGCGATCAACGCATTGGGCAAATCGCCGGTGCTTGAAGACGGCACCCGCGTGGTGATCGAGTCTGGCGCCATTGTCGACTACCTGATCCGCCGCCATGGCCAGGGCCGCCTGCAACCCGACCCGGCCACCGCTGCCTACGACAGCTACGTGCAATGGCTGCACTTTGCCGAAGGCTCGGCCATGCTGCCGCTGATGCTCAACCTGTACGTCGGCCGCCTGGGTGAAGCCGGCGCGCCTTTGCACCCGCGGATCGAATCGGAACTGGCCAACTACCTGGGTTACCTGAACGACGCCCTGGCGCAGTCGCCATACCTGCTGGGCGAGGAACTGAGCGGCGCGGATATCCAGATGAGCTTTATCGGCGAAATCGCCAAGGCCCAGGGCAAGTTGCCGGCGTACCCGAACCTGGCCGCGTGGGTCCAGCGGTTCCAGGCCCGGCCGGCCTATCGCAAGGCGCTGGAGAAGGGTGGGGAATACGCGTTTGCCCAGTAAATCACCGGGCGTTTGACTCCTCTTCCAGAGCCGGCATAATTGCCGGCTTTTTTCGGGACGTCCCCATGCAACGGATTGTAATTCTGGGCAACGCCGGCAGCGGCAAATCCACCCTCGCCCGCGCCCTTGGCCAGCGCCTCGGCCTGCCCGTCGTGCACCTGGACACCCTGTTCTGGGAACCCAACTGGGTCGAGACCGACGCCGAACAATTCCGCACACGGGTACGCGAAGCCGTCGCGTCGGACACCTGGGTGTGTGAAGGCAACTACGCCCGACGCACCTTCGACCTGCGCCTGCCCCGTGCCGACCTGATCATCTGGCTGGATACACCGCGACTCACCTGTTTCACCCGGGTACTGATACGCAGCGCCATGAAACGCCCTCGCGCGGATCGGCCCGTGGGGTGTACCGACAAGCTCGACCGGGAGTTCCTGACGTTTCTGGACTTTGTATGGAATTTTGATCGCGGCTATCGGCCGGGTATCGAGGCGATGCGCCTGGCAGTGGGGCCGGATGTTCCGACAGTGCATTTGCGCGGTAACCGGCAGGTGGCAGATTTTCTCGACCGCTTGCCTGGCCTTGCCATCGGCGTGTGATAACGTGCCCCAGGCCCACTGTGCAGGCACCCGCCCCATGTCCATCGCCGATAATCTGCTCGCCTTTACCCTCGCCGCCACCCTACTGACCCTCACTCCCGGGCTCGACACCGCGCTGGTGTTGCGTACCGCCACGGTGGAGGGCAAGCAGAAAGCATTGCGCGCGGCGCTGGGGATCAATGCGGGCTGTTTCTTATGGGGTGCGGCGGTGGCCTTTGGCTTGGGGGCGTTGATCGCAGTATCGGAGCTGGCGTTCAACCTGTTGAAGTACTGCGGCGCCGCTTACCTGGCCTGGCTGGGGCTGAATATGCTGCTGCGCCCACGTACTTCCCTGACGGTCGGCGACGCCCATGCCACACCCGGCACCCGCTGGTTCTTGAAAGGTATGCTGGGCAATGTGCTCAACCCCAAGATCGGGATTTTCTATGTGTCGTTCCTGCCGCAGTTCATTCCCCAGGGCCATTCGTTGATCGCCTGGACATTCGGCCTGGTGAGCATCCATGTGGTGCTCGGCCTGGCATGGTCCTTGACCCTGATCGGCGCCACCCAGCCACTGGCCGCAGTGCTGCGCCGGGGCAAGGTGATCACCTGGATGGACCGCAGCACCGGCCTGCTCTTTGTGCTGTTCGCGGCCCGCCTGGCATTGAGCAAACGCTAATCAGGGCTTGGACAAAGATCCAGCTGGGCGCTGGGGATCACTACGGCTTCGGGGCCGTCATGTACTGGCTGAAGTTGTTGATGTGATCATCCAGATTGTCTTCGAGCATCATCCGGTACTGCTCACAAAAGTACTTGAGCATCGCTTCTCGCGCCTCGGCCATCTCGGCGCCGGACTTGAAGTTGCGCGCACTCGCCCAGGCGTTGAAACGTGTGGTGCCGAACATCATCGAGGCGCTGACCTGGCCCAGGTTCTCGAGGGTTTTGAGTTGCTCGTTCGACAGCTCGATGTGCGCGTCGGCACGGTCATAAAAGGCTTGGTCTGTAGCGTCTGGCATGGTGGAGCACCTGGATGGGATAAGGGTGTCATCAAAATATTTACCGCAGGCATGACCCTAGACCGGGTGCGTCGCCTCCAGCAACTGGGTAATCCAGCGCACCTCTTGCGCCAGTTCCTGCACTTTCTGTTCGGGCAGCGCCTGTCGCGCCTCGGCGAGCTGGCCCAAGGTGCGTTGTTTGTAGCGCAGCAGGCGCTGCCACTTGGCCAGGAAGGCCGGGCTGCGCGCCTGCATCTGCAAGGGGCCGAAGTACAGTTGCTCGGCGCTGTAGCTCACCGGCCCGCTGCGCTCGGCGACGATGATTTCGTAGTCGAAGCGGTTTTCCCGCAGCAACTCCTCGCAAAGGATGCGGTAGCCGTTGTCCATCAGCCACACACGCAACGGTTGTTCGCCGCCGTTGGGTTGCAGGATCAGGCGTTCCCGGCCGCTGAGATGCGCCTTGCCGCGCTCGAGGATGTCGCGGATGGTCTCGCCGCCCATGCCGCAGATACTCACCGCGTCGAGCAGGTCGGCCGGTTCGATAGCCGCCAGGCCATCGGCCAGGCGCACGTGGATGTGCAGTTCGTGGCCGTTGTCGCACACGGTGCGCTGGGCCGCGCGAAATGGCGTCAACGCCACCTCGCCGGCCACTGCCGCGACAATCGCGCCGCGGTTCATCAACGCTACCGGCAGGTAGGCGTGATCCGAGCCGATATCGGCCAGGCGCGCACCGGCTGGCACCTGCGCCGCCACGCGCTCCAGGCGCTTGGACAATGTGTTGTGGTTCAACTGCTGTTCCTTTTCAAGGCACCGTTGGCCTCGCTGAGGGCCGCAGGGTAAAGCCTCGGCGCCCGCCAGGCCAGTGCCTTGTACAGGTCCACCGCATTGCCATAGGACGCAGCCTGCGCCTGGGCAATGGCCTGGCGCAGGTTGAGCAGGTCGCGCAGGCTTTGCTGCACCGACAGGTAACTGCCGGAACCCGCGCCATAACGTCGCTGGGCGATGTCCAGTGCAGCTTCGGCATGCCGTGCCGATTGCACCAGGTTGAGCAGGTGTCGCTGATGCTCGGCCAGTTGGGTGATGGCACCCTCCACTTCTTCCACGGCCACCAGCAGCACCTGTTCAAAGTGCGCGGTCTCGCGCTGCGATAGCGCCTGGGCGCCCCGCAGGCGCGCACGCACGGTGCCCAGGTTGAGTGCCGGCCAGGTCAGGCCTGGGGTCAGCTCGAATGCCCGGGATGCACTGCCCAGGTCACCGTCGCGCAAGGCGAAAAAACCGACAAACCCACCCAGGTTCAAGCGCGGGTACAGGTCGGCAGTCGCCGCGCCCACATCCTCGACACGTGCCGCCAGCAGCCGCTCGGCCTGCACCACGTCCGGTCGATTGCGAATCAACTGGTCGACATCTCCCAACGGCAATTGCCGCGCTACAGGCCCCGGCGCCAGGGCGTCGAGGTCGACGCTAAAACTGCCCGGCCGCTGCCCCGCCAACACCTGCAAGCGGTACAGGCTGCGTTGCAGTTGGCTTTGCAGCGGCGCAATCGCCGCCTGGGCGCGCAGCGCATTGCCGCGGGCGCTCTCCAACTCTTCAGGCAAGCCACTGCCGGCCTGGCTTTGCGCCTCGGTCAGGGCCACCGTCTCTTGCCAACTGCGCACCGCATCCTGTGCCAACCGTAGTTGTTCGCGCTGGCCCTGCGCCGCGTAATAGGCATGGGCCACTTGCGCGGCAATACTCAATTGCACCTGCTCAAGGTCAGCCTGCGAAGCCTCGGCACGGGATTGCGCGGCACGGTTCAAGTGATCGAGACGGCCAAACAGATCCAGCTCCCATTGCAGGTCCAGGCCGGCACGCCAGGACTCGGACAAGCTGCGGCTCGGCCGCGCGCCCGTCACCGCCTGCTGCTCCAGGCTGCGCTGGTACGCCGCCGTACTGGTGACCGTGGGCAGGCGCTGCAACGCTTGCTCGTCGACATACGCGCGAGCCAGCAGCAGGTTTGCGCGCGCCTGGCGCACATCGTGGTTGTGGGCCACGGCGCTATCGATCAGGCGCGCCAGTTGGGCGTCGTCGAAAAAAGTCCACCACGCGGCCACCGGCTGCACCTTGGGCCCGGCGAATTCCTGGGCCTGCGGGCTGGCCAGTTGAATCGGCGCGATCTCGGGCACGCGGTAGTGTGGCCCCACCGAACACCCGCCCAGGCCGGCCAACGCGCCAAGCAACAGTGGGTAATGGATAAACGTCTTCATGGGCGTACCTCGACATGCCCGGGCGCCAGGTACTGCTCGGCATCGGCCAATTGCTGCTGGCGCAGGCCCCGCACCCGGTGATCACGGGCCAGCCAGGCATAAATAGTGGGAAGGACAAACAGCGTAAACAACGTGCCAACCAGCATCCCGCAGACGATCACCACGCCCAGGCCAAAGCGGCTATTGGCCCCGGCACCGTTGGCGAACAGCAGCGGCAGCACGCCGAAGGTCATCGCCGCCGTGGTCATCAGCACTGGCCGCAGACGGATCTGCGCGGCGCGGATGATCGCGCTGGCGCGGTCGAGGTTCTCGCGCACCTGGAGCTCATTGGCGAACTCCACCATCAGGATCCCGTGTTTGCTGATCAGGCCGATCAAGGTCACGAGCCCGATCTGCGTGTAGATATTCAACGTGGCCCAACCCAGCGCCAGCGGAATCAACGCGCCGCAAATGGACAAGGGCACGGTGACCAGAATGATCAACGGATCGACCAGGCTCTCGTACTGCGCCGCGAGCACCAGATAAATCACCACCAGGGCGGCGAGAAACGCCAGCACCAGCGCACTGCCCTCCTGCACGTATTGGCGCGACTCGGACTGCCAGTCGTGGCTGAACCCCGGCGGCAGTTCGCCGGCCAGTTGCTCCAGCAGGGCTACCGCCTGCCCCTGGGAAACGCCCGGCGCCGGAATGGCTTGCAAGGTGCTGGCGTTCTGCTGATCGAACTGCAGCAAGCGGTTCGGCGCCACCGTGATATCCAGGTGCACCAGCGCCGACAGCGGGATCAACTGCCCGCCTTCGGTGCGCACATACTGGCGGGCCAGGGCCTGCGGAGTCAGGCGCTGCTCCTCGGTGCTTTGCGCAATCACATCATAAGAGCGTCCATACAAAGCGAAGCGGTTGATGTACTGCTCGCCCACCAGCACCGCCAGCGAATCGCCGATGTCGCGCATGCCAATGCCCAGGCTCGCGGCCTTGGCCCGATCGACCGTGACTTTGACCACCGGGTTGTTGTAGTCCAGGTCGCTGTCGACCACGGCAAACAGGCCGCTGTCACGGGCACGCTGCTTGAGGGTTTCCATGGTCTGGTACAGCACCGGGTAGTCCTGGGCGCTGCGCAGCACCATCTGCACCGGCAGGCCGCCGCTGGAGCCGGGTAGCGCCGCCACTTGGAAGGCAAAGATGCTGCTGCCCTCGACCTCGCCCACGGCCTGCTGCAACTGGGCCTGGACCTGCTCGGCCGAGCGCTCGCGAGCCTGCCAGGCGCTGAGGTTGATCCCGCCGAAACTGGCCGCCGGCCCGTCGGTACCATTGATGATCCAGGTGTCGGTGGTTTCCGGCAGGCTTTCCATGACCCGATTGAGCTTGCTCGCAAAGCGTTCCGCGTAGTCGAGGTTGGCGTACTGCGGTGACTTGATTGCGGTCAATATCGCCGCCTGGTCCTCGGGCGGCGCCAGTTCGCGCTGCGGTAGCGTGTACAACCACGGCAGGCTCAGGCACACCAGCACGGCAACGCCGCCGCTGATCCAGCGTCGCGCCAGGGAGTAGCCCAACACCCGGCCATAGGTCGCGACCAGTGCGCCAAACACCCGCTCGGCCAACTTGGCCATGCGCCCTTCCTGTTGCCCGGGCTTGAGCAGCAGCGAGCTCATCACCGGCGACAGGGTCAAGGCGACCACGCCCGAGACAATCACCGCCCCCGCCAGAGTCAGGGCAAATTCGCGGAACAGCGTGCCGGTCAGCCCGCCGATCAGGCCGATGGGCGCATACACCGCCGCCAGCGTCAGAGTCATGGCAATCACCGGCCCGGCGATTTCCCGGGCACCGACCAACGCGGCGGCCACCGGCGTCAGGCCTTCTTCGATATGCCGGTGGACGTTTTCCACCACCACAATCGCATCGTCCACCACCAGGCCGATGGCCAATACCATCGCCAGCAGGGTCAGCAGGTTGAGACTGAAGCCGAAGAGCAGCATCAAGGCTGCTGCGCCGAGCATCGACAACGGAATCGCCAGCACCGGAATCGCCACGCTGCGCAGCGAGCCCAGGCACAACCAGATCACCAGCACCACGATCAGCATGGCCTCGAGCAAGGTATGCAGCACCTCCTCGATGGACGCCTCGATAAACCGTGCGGTCTCGTAGGCCAGGGCCACATTGACCCCCGGTGGCAGGGTCTGCTGGATTTGCGGCAGCAGTTTGCGGATCCCATCAACGATCACCAAGGGGTTGCCCGAAGGCGTGGGGAACAACCCCAGGTGCACCGCCGGGCGGCCATTCATGGTGGCGCTGGTCTGGGTTGCCGCAGCGCCCAGCTCCACGATGCCGACATCGCGCAGGCGTACCAGGGCCGTGCCATCGTTGCGAATCACCAGGTCACGGAAGGCCTCGACGCTGGTCAGGTCGGTGTCGATGTGAATGTCGGCCAGCACGAACTGGCCACGGATCTGCCCCGGCGTGGCCTGGTAGTTATTGCGGCGCACCGCTTGCGCCACGTCGGCGGCGGTGACTCCGCGCCCGGCCATGCGATCACTGTCCAGCCACAGGCGCATCGCCAGGTTCTGCCCGCCGAAGGTCTGCACCTTGGCTACCCCGTCGATCCCGGACAGCTGCGGTTCGACCACCCGCGACAGGTAGTCGCTGAGCTCGGGAATCGACAGCGTGTCACTGGCAAACCCCACGTAGGCCACGGCGGTGGAGTCGCCGGCCGACAGCTCGACCACCGGGTCGTAGGCATCGTCGGGCAAGCGGTAACGCACCTGATTGACCTTGGCCATGGTCTCGGCCAGCGCCTGGGTCGAATCGCGGTTGAGGGTCATGCGCAGGGTGATCACGCTGCGCCCCTGGACCGACGACGACGCCAGGTAGTCGATGCCCTCTACCGACGACACGGCCTGGGTGATCGGCTGGGTGACGAAGCCTTGCATCAATTCGGCCGAGGCCCCGGGGTACTCGGTACTCACGGTGATGGTCGAGCTTTCCAGCAGCGGGTACTGGCGTACCGGCAACTGGCCGAGGGCAAACAGGCCGGCGAGGACGATCAGGCTGCTGACCACCAGCGCCAGCACCGGGCGCCGCACAAAACTGTCGGTGAAGCTCATGAGGCGGGTTTCCCTTCAACGTCCAGGGTGTTTTGCTCGACCGCTTCGACGGGCATGCCGTCGCTGAGCTTGAGCTGCCCGGAAACCACCACCTGGTCGTCCAGCGCCAGGCCCGAGGTGACTTCCACCACGCCCTGCCAACGCTCCCCGGTGGTCACCTGGCTGCGACGCACACTCAAGGCGCCGGCCGGATCGGCATTGGCGACAAACACGGTCTGCCCGTAGGCGGTATAGGTGATGGCCGTTTCCGGCACCACCAGCACCCTGGGCGACTGCACCGCCGACAGGCGCACGCTGGCATACATGCCGGCCTGCAACGGCCCGCCGGGGTTGGCCAGGGTCGCTTGCACCCGCACCGAGCGCGACTGGCCGATCAGCGGGTCAATGGCGTTGATCTGCGCCGAAAAATGCTGGCCGGGCAAGGCATCCACCGTGAGTTCGGCGGTCTGGCCGATGCTCAAGCCTGGGGCCGACTGTTCACTCAGGGCGAAATTCACGTGCAGGCGCTGGGCATCCACCAGGCTGGCGATGGCTTCGCCGGTCTGCAGGTATTGGCCTTGATGCACACGGCGGATGCCCAACTGCCCGGCGAACGGCGCGCGGATGGCTTTTTGCGCAATCCGCGCGTCGACCTGTTGCAGCTCGCCCTTGGCCATGTCCAGGGCGGCGGTGGCGTTGTCCAGTTGCTCCTGGGTCGCGACATTCACGGCCTCAAGCTTTTGAATGCGCTGGAACAGGCTCTGGGCATTGCGCAGTTGCGCGTGCAGGCGCAAACGGTCGGCCTGCTCGGGGGCGTCATTGAGCTGCACCAGCAACTGCCCGGCCTTGACCGCTTGCCCGGACTCGAACGCGATCCGCGTGATCCGCCCTGGGGTTTCCGCCGCCACCTGCACCTGGTTGGCCGCTTCCAGTTCCCCGGCGGCAAAGGCCTGGCGAGGCGCCTCGCCCTGGCGCACCTTGGCCAGCGCCACCTTGGCTACCGGCCACGCCGCTGCTGCCTGGGTTGAGGATTGATTGCCCCATAACGTGATAACCAGGGCCAGCACCGCTACCGCTGCCACGCCCCCGCCCACTAGCATCCTTCTGCCCATGCCCTGCTCCGCTGATTTGTGGTGTGTTCGCTGCCGCTCCACCCCACACAGGCGCAAAGCGGTTGCAGCAAAGATCGGGCAGGACTATAAAACCTCAACTTAACTTGAGGGCAACCCCCATGGCAGCAGAAAAGCACCCGGACGGCGTGCGCTCACTCACCATCGGCGAGGTGGCCAGGCGCAGCGGCGTACCGATCTCCACCTTGCACTTCTACGAGTCCAAGGGCTTGATCGCCAGCACCCGCAACGCGGGCAACCAACGGCGCTTCCCGTCGCTGGTGCTGCGCAGCATCGCGATTATCAAAGTGGCGCAACGTACCGGCATCCCTCTGGAAGAGATCAAGCGCGCCCTGGGCCGCTATCCGCCGAACAGCAAACTGACCGCCGCGCAATGGTCAGAAATGTCCTCGGCCTGGCGCGACAACCTCAACGAACGCATCCGAACCCTGCAAGCCCTGCGCGACAGCCTGGACAACTGTATTGGCTGCGGTTGCCTGTCGCTTAACGACTGCCCGTTGCGCAACCCCGGCGATACCTTGAGCCAGGAAGGACCGGGCCCGAGGATCCTCGAGCGCGCCGCTAGCGCATCTGAAATGCAATCATCCAATCCCTGAAGATCAAGGTGGGAGCTGTCGAGCCTTGGCGAGGCTGCGATGGCGGCGGCATTGCTGGAGTTGATGTTGGCTGACCCACCGCTATCGCTGGCAAGCCAGCCACATTTGATCTTCAGGGCCTTGCCAGGTCGGTGCTGACTACGCCGATGACACTTTTGAAGTAAGCCGCCCCGGGCGCTTTCCCGATAATCGAGGGCTTACTGACAAAATGCCGAGGCCCCGCCATGACGCGCGTATCTACCGAACAGGTCCCGCCGCAAATCCTGAGAAAAGTCATCGCCGCCGCCGGTATCGGCAATTTTGTCGAGTGGTTCGACTTCGCCGTGTATGGCTTTCTCGCCACCACTATCGCGCAACAGTTTTTCCCCAGTGGCGATGCCAGCGCGGCGTTGCTCAAGACGTTCGCGGTGTTTGCCGTGGCTTTTGCCTTTCGGCCCCTGGGTGGGATTTTTTTCGGCATGCTGGGCGATCGCATCGGCCGCAAGCGCACCCTGGCGATGACGATTTTGCTGATGGCCGGGGCCACCACCCTGATCGGCCTGCTACCCACGTATGCCGCGATTGGCGTTACCGCGCCGATCCTGCTGTCGTTGATCCGCTGCGCCCAGGGCTTTTCCGCCGGCGGTGAATACGCCGGCGCCTGCGCCTACCTGATGGAACACGCGCCCAGCGATAAACGGGCGTGGTACGGCAGCTTTATCCCGGTGTCGACCTTTGCCGCCTTCGCCTCGGCGGCGGTGGTGGCCTATGCGTTGGAGGCCTCGCTGTCGGCCGAAGCCATGGGCAGCTGGGGCTGGCGCCTGCCGTTCCTGATTGCCGCACCACTGGGCCTGGTTGGCCTGTACCTGCGCTGGCGGCTGGATGAGACCCCGGCGTTCCAGGCGGTCAAGCAGGAGCACGCGGTGGCCCATTCGCCGCTCAAGGAAACCCTGCGCAACCATGGCGCGGCGATCTGCTGCCTGGGCGCCTTTGTGTCGCTGACGGCGCTGTCGTTTTATATGTTCACCACCTACTTTGCCACGTACCTGCAAGTGGCCGGTGGCCTGAGCCGGGCGACGGCGTTGCTGGTGTCGCTGATTGCACTGATCTTCGCTGCGGCAATGTGCCCGCTGGCCGGCTGGTATTCCGACCGCGTCGGGCGGCGCGTCACGGTGATGACCGCCTGCGGGCTGTTGATGATGGTGGTGTATCCCTCGTTCCTGATGGCCAGTTCCGGCTCGTTCGCCGCGTCCATCGTCGGCGTGATGCTGCTGGCGGTGGGCGCGGTGTTGTGCGGCGTGGTCACGGCGGCCCTGCTCTCGGAAACGTTCCCGACCCGCACGCGCTACACCGCCTCGGCGATTACCTACAACATGGCCTACACGATCTTTGGCGGCACTGCGCCACTAGTGGCGACGTGGCTGATCAGCACCACCGGCAGCAACCTGTCACCGGCGTTTTACCTGATTGCCGTGGCCCTGCTCGCGCTGGCCGGGGGCCTGGCCTTGCCGGAGACCTCGCGCATTTCCCTGCACGACGCGTAAGGCGCGGCGAACCTTTCTTGCGCAAACACCGTCCGAGCTAGGGCACTGATGCTTTTCGCCCGCTCGGAGGTTTGTGTTTGAAAGCTGCCATCGTCAAAAAGTACCGCCTGATTATCAAGACCATGGGTTATGTCGGCTGGGCACTGTTCTGGCTGCTGCTTTGGGACATTGCGGTCACCGTGGACTTCATGCTGTTTCTCAACGCGAAGATCAACCTACCGCTGATGCCCCTGACGCTGCTCGGTTCAGCGCTGGTGGTGCTGATCAGTTTTCGTAACACCAGCGCCTACAACCGCTGGTGGGAAGCGCGCACGCTGTGGGGCGCGATGGTCAACAATTCGCGCAGCTTTGCGCGGCAGGTGCTGACGTTGCTCGATGACCCAGGCAGCGAGGTCAACCCGATCAAGTCGACCCTGCTGCGCCGCCACGTGGCCTATGTGAACTGCCTGGCGGCGCACCTGCGGGGCGAGCCGTGCCCGGAGGAAGTGCGGGCGTTTATTCCTGGGGATGAGTTTGCGCGCAACGGTGCTACCAACAACTTTGCCAACGACATCCTGACCGGCTCCGCCGCCCTGCTGGCGCGCGAGTACAAGGCCGGGCGCCTGGACAGTATTCGCCTGGCGCGGCTCGAATCAACCATGGTGGACTTGTCCAACAGCCAGGGCGGCATGGAGCGCATTGCCAATACGCCACTGCCCTACCCGTATGTGTATTTTCCACGGCTGTTTATCTCGCTGTTCTGCCTGATCGTGCCGGTGGGGCTGGTGGAGTCCCTGGGCTGGTTCACCCCGCTGGCATCGACGGTGGTGGGGTTTATGCTGCTGGCCATCGAACGTATCGGCACTGACCTGCAAAGCCCGTTTCGCTCCAGCGAACACCAGATCCAGACCGAAGCCATCTGCGAAACCATCGAGAAAAACCTGCAGTCGATGCAGCGTGATTCGTTGGGGGATGTTCGCAGGGGCCACTAAAAAGCCTGCATTTTTCGGGCATCTATATAATAATGCGTCGCATTAAACGATTCGTTTATCACACCGCGCTCTTCCCCGCCGAGTGAGCGTCGCATTAGTCAGAAGGATCTCTATGCAAGGCTTTTACCTGCCCTCTGTGCGCCTGCTGGGCGCACTGTTTTTGGCTGTCTGTTCACTGACGGCCCAGGCCGCTACCGATGAAACCGACCACTCGGCCACCTTCGAAAAAAACCAACAGTCCTACGTGATCAATGCCGATGGCAGTTTCGTCCAGACCATCGAGCTGGTCACGCGGATCAACGAAGAACGGGCGATCAAGCACAACGCGCAACGTTCGCTGAGCTACAACCGCTCCCTGGAAAACCTCGAAGTGCTGCAAGCCTTCACCCAGAAACCCGATGGCCGCAAGGTGAAGGTGGGCGCCGAACAGATCAAGGAGCAGCAGGAAACTGCCTCTTCCCAGGCGCCGATGTTCCAGGACTCGCGGGTCAAGGTGGTGATTTTTCCAGAGGTGGCGGTCGGTGACCGGCTGGTCCTGCGCTACCAGCGCCAGCGCACTACGGCGCTGTTCCCGCAGCAGTTCGAAGACTTCTTCGTGCCGGACTTCTACGATGCCGAGCAGTTGAGCCTGAGCTACGACTTGCCAGCCGACAAGCCGCTGTTCGTCGATGCCCGGGGCTTCAAGGCCAGCACCCCGGCCGCGGCAGCCGGGCGCAAGGTGTACCGTTGGGACTACGTACCGCAGGAAAAAGCGCGCATGGAAAACGGCGCCGTGTCCTATGTCGATTACGGCCAATTCCTCGCGGTCTCGACGTTCGCCAGCTACAAGGACTTCGCCCAGGCCTATGAGGCCAGGGCGCAGGTCGAAGTGACGCCGGCCATTGCCGCGCTGGCCAAGCAACTTACGGCCAACCTGAGCACCCCGCGCAGCAAAGCCCTGGCCCTGAGCGACTGGGTGCGTAAGAACATTCGTTATGTCGCGGTGTATGTCGGCGCTGGCGGCGTAGTACCGCATCCAGCCCAGGCCGTGCTGGACAACCGCTATGGCGACTGCAAGGACCATGTGGCCCTGCTGGAAGCCATGCTGCGCGCAGTAGCGATCGAGAGTTCGCCGGTGCTGGTCAACCTGGGTAACAGCTACACCCTGGCCAAAGTACCCACCCTGGGCGTGCTCAACCATGCGATCACGTATGTGCCGGCCCTGGATCTGTACCTGGACTCCACCGCCACGGCCATCGCCGCCGGCTACCTGCCGATCCCGGTGCTGGGCAAGCCAGTACTGCTGACGCAGTCCGGCGAATTGGCCAAGACCCCGGCCGCGCAAACCGGCAAGGTCACCAACGACCTGCTATTCAAGGTCGACAGCAACGGCGCGGCGGACTTTGTGCATGCCACCACCGTGGAAGGCTGGGGCTCGGAGTTCAATCGCTACCTGCTCAATGCGATGAAACCGGCTGACCGCGACTCGATGATCCGCAACGTCCTCGGCTGGTACGGGCAAACGGGCCAGGGCACGTTCAAAAGCGACTCCCTGCAGGATGAAGTCAACCCGTTCAAGAACACCCTTGAAGGGCGCACCGACAACCTGGTCAACCTGCCAGGCCCCACCGGCGTGCCAGCGCTCAGCAGCCTGGTCGGCGGCATTGCGCAGAACGTGTTTGCCTTCGCCTCCGAGAAAGACCGCACCCAAGGCTTCGGTTGCCTCTCCGGAGAAACCCAGGAGCAGGCCCGTTTCGAGTTCCCCAAGGAAGTCACCGTGCTCGCCGTGCCCAAGCCGCAGTCCCTGCAACAGGCCGGCTTTGACTACCAGGCCACCTACGCCAAGGAAGGCAACACGGTGCTGATCACCCGCCACTTCAAGTTCGCCCATGCCAATACGGTGTGCAGCCCCGAGGACTTCAAGGCGATGAAGCCGGTGATCGAAAGCATGGTCAACGACCTCAAGAGCCAGATCATCGTGCAGACCCTGTAAGCAGGAGCAGCGCCCAGGCGGCCAGATACAGACCCACCCCAAACACCCCATGGGCCACCGTGCTGCGCAACCGCGCAGTATTGGGCCTGGGGGTTCTGGACGCTGCGATGCCGGCACCCATCGCCGGTTGCAAGATGAAGAACGGCGCGACCACCGATAGCACACCGAAGGTCAGGGCCGGCAGCAACGTAGGCTGTCGCGCCCATTCAAGACCCACCATCAACAGCAGCAACGCCGCAAAGAACACCCCGATCAGGTAATGGGTGACCCAACCCAGCAGCCCCTCCCCCGGCACGGGTGATGATTGGGCGATACCGGCATGCATCCAGCGCCCACGCGGCAGGTGGCCGACCCAACGACCGACCATGGAAAAATCCAGGGACGGCATGCCAAGGCAGCGCTTGAGCAACAACGCCCAAAGATCCATGACCAGGGTCGCACCGGCCCCGATAAACACCGAAAACCCAACAAACTCAAGCACGTCCCTACTCCCTTTGACCATTGGCGGTGAGCGCAGCAGCGGTGCTGAAGCGCCAGCAAAAAAACATTCAATTAATTGATTGAATGTTTGGCCGATGCTAGGATCTTTGCCATGAAACCGTCAAGCCCCTTATTCCCCGCCGATCACTTCATCGCCCTGGCCGACATTGCCCGGACCCTGGGCCACGCCCATCGCCTGGCGCTGCTTGAACACATTGCCCAGGAGGAGCGCTCTGTCGAACAACTGGCGCAACTGTCCGGCGTGTCTGTGGCCAATGCTTCGCAGCATTTGCAGCAACTCAAGCGCGCGGGCATCGTGCAGACGCGCCGTGATGGCAAACGGGTGCTGTACAGCCTGGGGGCCGGTCCGGTGGCGCCTTTGCTGGAAGCATTGCGTGGCTACCTGGCGTTCCAGCATGCCGAGATACGCGAGGTAGCCCTCGATAGCCTGTCGCGACGTGACCGCCTGGAGGGTATATCCATCGAGGAGTTGCTGCTGCAGATGCAAAGCCAGAGCGTGGTGCTACTGGATGTGCGCCCCGAAGACGAGTTCGCTTCAGGGCACTTGCCAGGCGCGCTCAACATCCCGGCTGAGGCCCTGCAACAGCGTTTGGCAGAGCTGCCCAAAGGCAAGCACGTGGTCGCCTACTGCCGCGGGCCTTATTGCGTGCTGTCCACCGATGCCATCAACACCTTGCACGCCCATGGCTTGCCCGCACGCCGGCTGCGCGCCGGGTTTGACGACTGGAAAGCGGCCGGCCTGAGCGTCGAATAACCCATCGCAAGACTTAAAAAATGATCAGACCCCTTGACCCCAAAGACCTCGATTGCGTCCTGCAGATCTGGCTGGATGCCTCGCTCATAGCCCACGACTTTATCGACGCCGCCTTCTGGCAGTCGCAGGTCGAGAACATGCGCAACCTTTACCTCCCTGCATCCCAGACCTTCGTCATTGAGCGTCAATCGACCGTGGTGGGGTTTTACTCGTTGCTCGAGCAGCAGATGGCCGCGCTGTTTGTCGCCCCCGACTGCCAGGGCCAGGGCCTCGGCAAACAGCTGGTGGCGCACGCCAGGAAGCAGCGGCCCGTACTGACCTTGGCGGTTTATAAAAACAACAGCGCCAGTTACCAGTTCTACCTGTCACAAGGGTTTGTGGTCACCCATGAGGAGATCGATGAGCACAGCGGCCAAGCGCAATACTGGATGAGCAGCGTCGCCAGCACACCTCAGTAATCCGTCATCACCACCATCACTTCAGCGTCCGCCTCGCTTTCGGCGAGGTAGATATGGCCGATACCGCTATTGAAATAAGCGGTTTCGCGACAGCCAATGCTGATGGACTCGCCCGTTTCGAATTGAATCCGCACCCGTCCGGACAGCACCACCGCGAACTCCTGGCCGGGGTGGCGGATGTAGTCGTCAAACTGGGTCAGTTCACGGGCGAAGATGCGTGCGTACATCGGCGTCATGCGCCGCCCGGGGAAGTCCCCGGCCATCGGGTGATAGTCATAATTGCCCGTGCTGTAGCCCGCCGCGCTATCTATGGCGGTGCTGACCACGGTGGGCTGGACCTGGTTGGGCGCGGTCGTTTCCGGGATGAATAACTGCGCAATATCCACGCCCAGCGCCCGCGCCGCCGCCGCCAGTTTTTCGTAGCTCACCGATACCTGCGCCAGTTCCATCTTCGACAAGGTCGACAGCGCCACGCCCGAACGCTCAGACAATTGCTTGAGCGTCATCTGCTGGTTTTTGCGGATTCCCCGCAGGCGGGCGCCTACCTGGCTGCGATCTATCAGCGGATGGGCCGTGGAACACGAAGCGGGCGCTGTCTGATCGGAACTCATGCTGACTCTCTGTCGTGGACCAAGCCCGGAATATTAACCCACGAGGAAGGCTTGACTGGGAAATTCTCATACCCTACATTTCTCTTATGTGAGAATTATCAAAAACGAGAAAAACCCATTCGCACACAGAAGGTACTCAGGCATGCAGGACCGCGATTGTTTCGATTTCGCCATTATCGGCGGGGGCATTGCAGGCGCTTCACTGGCCTATCGCCTGGCAAGTGAGGCCAGTGTGGTGGTGCTCGAGCGTGAGAGCCAGCCGGGTTATCACGCCACTGGCCGTTCTGCCGCCATGTTCATGGAAACCTACGGCACCCCGCAGATTCAAGCGCTGACCCGCGCCAGCCGGGCCTTCTACGAGCAACCACCGGCAGACTTTACCGAGCACGCACTGCTGGAGCCTCGCGGCTGCCTGTATGTTGCCAATCACGAACAGCAGCCATTGCTGAAAAAAACCTTCGACAGCCACTTGGCTACCGCAGCCAATGTGTCGCTGATCGATCGCGAACAGGCGCTGTCACTGGTGCCTTGCCTGCGCCCGGAGGCGATCGCCGGTGCCATGCTTGAAACCGAGGCCCGTGACCTGGATGTGCATGCGCTACACCAGGGTTTCCTGCGGGCGATGCGCCGTGCCGGTGGGGTCTTGCAGTGCAACGCGCAGTTGAGTGGCGCCACCCGCCAGGGCCGTTACTGGCTGCTGACATTGGCCGACGGTCGGCAAATGCGCGCACGTAACCTGGTCAACGCCGCTGGCGCCTGGGCCGACCAGGTTGCACAGCTATGCGGCGTAGCACCGGTCGGCTTGCAAGCGTGCCGCCGTACCGCATTCACCTTCGATGGCCCCGAGGGCGTCGACTTTTCACGCTGGCCCGCCGTTATCGGTATCGATGAAAGCTTCTACTTCAAACCCGACGCCGGCCAACTGCTGGGCTCACCGGCCAACGCCGACCCGGTCCCGCCACAGGACGTGATGCCCGAAGAGCTGGATGTTGCCACCGGGATTTATCACATCGAAGCCGCCACTTCCCTGAGCATTCGACGGCCACGCCACAGCTGGGCCGGCCTGCGCTCCTTCGTGGCCGATGGCGACCTGGTGGTCGGCTGGGACGAACAGTGTGAAGGCTTCTTCTGGCTTGCCGCCCAGGGCGGTTATGGCATCCAGTCGGCGGCAGGCGTCTCGCAACTGGCCTGCGCCCTATTGCTCGATCAACCCTTGCCTGAAGCGCTGCGGCGCCAGGGCGTAGAACCACAGCGCCTGGCTGCGGCCCGCTTGCGCTGATCATTCCCTCTGCCGAGGTTCCTTGTCATGTCAGAAAGTCTCCAGCGTTATCCCAGCCACCTGCCCTACCCGTTCTCCAAAGCCATTCGGGCGGGCGATCTGCTGTACCTCTCCGGGCAAGTACCCATGGACCCAAAGGGCGAAGTGGTACGCGGTGATATCCAACTGCAAACCGAAGCCGTCATGAGCCGCATCGGCGAAACCCTGGCCGAATGCGGTGCCGGGTTTGACCAGGTGGTGAAGGCCACGGTGTGGTTATCAGATATGCAGTATTTCGCCGGTTTCAACGAGGTGTACGCACGCTACTTCAAGCAGGGTTTCCCGGTGCGCTCCACGGTGGGTGGTACGCAACTGGCGCTGGGGGTCGATGTAGAAATCGAAGTCCAGGCCTGGGTCGGCCCGCCTACCCGCTGATAGTTCGCCACAAACCTCAAGGCAACGCGTTGGTTCAAGGACTGCGCGTTACGCCTGCGGTGTTTCACAAGCAAGCTCGCACGCCCCTTAACAAAAACAATTCAAGGGAAGTCGTCATGAAAGAGAGTCTGAAGATTGCCGGTGCATTTGTCGGCGTGATCGTTGGTGCGGGGTTCGCCTCGGGTCGGGAACTGTTGCTGATGTTCGTCGATTTCGGCGTATGGGGATTGCTCGGCGCAGTGCTCAGCGCGGCGTTGTTCACCTTCCTTGGGATGGCGCTGGCGGGCATGGGAAACCGCCTGCGCGCCACCTCCCATAAAGATGTGGTGTATGCGTTGTGCGGGCGGCACCTGGGGGTGCTGGTCGACCTGATGATCACCTTTTTCATGTTTGCGGTAACGGTGGTGATGCTCGCGGGCGGCGGCGCATTACTGGAACAGCAGTTCGGCATCCCGGCCACCCTGGGCAGCGTGGCGGTCACCCTGGTGGTGATCGTTATTGTGTGCCTGGACGTGCACAAGGTCATCGGCCTGATCGGCTCGGTCACCCCGTTCTTGATCCTCACGGCAGTCGGCGTGGCGCTGTACGGCGTTGCCACCCGAGGCCTGAGCTTCCCTGAGCTGGACCAACTGGCCGCCCGCCAGAGTGCCGGCGCCAGCCATTGGCTGCTCGGCGCATTGCTGTACGTGTCCTACAACATTGTGGCCGGCGTACCGATCCTGGCAATCATGGGCGGCGCGGCGAAAAGCGAAAAACAGGCGGTCTGGGGCGGAATTCTCGGCGGTGCCATATTGGGCCTGCTGATGCTGGTCATGAGCCTGGGGTTGTTGTCGCGCCTGGACAGCGTGGCGGATCTGCCGATGCCGATGCTGTCCATCGCCAGCGAAGTCTCGCCGGCGCTCGGGCTGCTGATGGCGGTGATTATCTTCCTGATGATCCTCAATACCGCCGTCGGCACTTTGTACTCCTTCTCGGCCCGCCTGCTGCCACCCGGCACCCGTACATTCCGGGTCGGTTCGGCGGCCTTTGCCACACTGGCCTTTGCCGGCAGCCTGATCGGTTTTATCAGCCTGGTCGGCCAGGTTTACCCGCTGTTTGGCTACCTGGGTTTCTTGCTGATCGCGGCCGTGTTGATTGGCTGGTTGCGCCTCGGGCGCCTGGCCGGGGCCACAAGCTAAACCCAAGGCTGATGGCTGGTCACGCAGTGAATGCCACCACCGCCGGCCGCAATGGCGTCGATATCCAGCTGCACCACCTTGCGTCCCGGATAGAGCCGGGACAGCAGGTCGAATGCCTTGCGGTCGGCGGCCTTGTCGCCAAACTGCGGGGCGATCACGGCGCCATTGATCACGAAGTAGTTGATGTAGCCGGCGGCGTAGTCCGGATTGTCACGGCTGAAACGGTTGCTGCGCGGGTTGAGCGGCGGCGATACGGTGTGTATTTGCAACGGCCGGCCATCGGCATCGGTGGCCTGCTTGAGAATATCCAGGTGGGCCAAGGTCACCTGGTGGTCGTAGGACTCGGGGTCGGTGTCCAGGTTGGCGATGACCACGCCCGGCGAGACAAAGCGTGCGTAAAAGTCGACATGGGCGTCGGTAATGTCCTTGCCCTTGATGCCCGGCAACCAGATGATCTTGCGCAAGCCCAGCCGGCTCTTCAGTTCGGCCTCGACGTCGGCCTTGCTCCAGCCGGGGTTGCGGTTGCTATTGATCCAACTGCTTTCGGTCATGATCCCGGTGCCGTGGCCGTCCACTTCGATGGCACCGCCCTCGCCCACCAGTTCGCTGCGGATATAGGTGGCGCCTGCCAGCTCGGCAACGTGAGCCGCCAGTTCGGCATCGTCGGCGTGCTGCTGCTTGTTGCCCCAGCCGTTGAAGTTGAAGTCCACCGCGCCCAACTGGCCATTATCATCCACGACAAAGTTGGCGCCGGTGTCACGCATCCAGATGTCATCCAGTTCGGTGTGCACGAAGGTGATGTTGCGGGTGCCGCATTTTTCTTCGGCCAACTCACGCTCTTCTTCGCGGCAGAACACCGTGACCGGCTCGTACGCGGCAATCGCCCGGGCGATACGGCCCAGGGCGTCCTGCACAGCGGGGGTAAAGTCCTGGTGAATCGCCTCCTGGGCGCCGAAGGCGATAAAGGCACGCTGGTGTTTCTCACCCTCGTCGGGCATGAACCAGCGGCCCAGGAGTGCCGCCTGCACGGGCAGCCCCATGGAGGCGGCGGCGCCCAGGCTGGCCACCACAGCGGCCTGTTTGATGAATTGGCGACGTGTGCTCATGTGTACCTCTGTAGGTGCCGTCATTGACCGACGGCCGTCTTGAATTTAGTCCAAACCCGCATGCGTGCGCGCATATCGGCCTGGGGAATATCCTGGCCGGCCACCAGTCGCTTGAAGGTGGCGTCGTCCGGGTAAATGTCCGGGTTGCTGCCCATGGCCGGATCCACGCTGGCGCGGGCCTTGGCATTGGCCGTGGGGTAGCCGGTGAAATTGCTGATGGCCGCCATGTTCTCCGGGCGCATGACAAAGTTGATAAACGCGTAGGCATATTCCGGATGCCGCGCATCCACGGGGATGGCCATGGTGTCCATCCATACCGTCGTGCCCTCGCGGGGGATGTGGTATTGGAAGCGCGCCTTTTTACCCGCCGCATCCGCCGCCCGTTGCGCCTGGGTCATGTCGCCGCTGTAGCCCAGGGACAGGCACAGGTTGCCATTGACCAGGTCAGTCACCGGCTGCGACTGGAACTTGCGGATGTATGGCCGCAGCTTGAGCAACAGGGCGCTGGCCGCGGCCAGGTCTTCGGGCTTGGCACTGCGCGGTTCGCGCCCCAGGTAGATCAGCGCGACGGCCAGTACTTCGTCGGGCGAGTCGATCAGCGAAATGCCGCAATCGGCAAATTGGCGCGCCAGTTCCGGCTTGAACAACAGGTCCAGGCTATTGACCGGCGCATTCGGCATGCGCTGTAGGATTTGCTCGGCGTTATAGGTCAGGCCAATCGTGCCCCAGGTGTAGGGCACTGTGGCCTGATTGGACGCGCGGTAATGACTGCGCAGTTGTTGCAGGCCTGGTTCGATATCCTCCAGCGCCGCAAGTTTCGCCGGATCCAGCGGTTGCAGGCTGCCGGCGCGCATCAAGCGCTCGCCCACCGTATCGCCGGGGAAGATCAGGTCATAGCCACTGCCACCAGCCATCAGCTTGGCCTCCAGGGTCTCGCTGCCATCCATCACGTCGTAGATCACCTGGATCCCGGTTTCGGCAGTAAAGCGAGCCAGGGTGTCCTCGGCAAAATAGTCGGCCCAGTTGTACAGGCGCAGGATCTTTTCGTCGGCCTGTACCGTCGGGATGACGATGCTCAGGGCCAGGGTGCAGTGGATCAGCTTCATGTCATACCCCTTGGGTCTGCCAGCGTGGATGCAGATGGCGACCGTCCTGGGTCAGCAAGCCGCCATACATGTCCGGGCGGCGGTCGCGGTAGATGCCCCAGGTCAGGCGCTCTTCGGCCATGGCCGCCAGGTCCAGGCACTGGAGCAGCACGCCGCTGCTGGCGCGGTCGGCCTCGGCCAGCAGTGCGCCTTTGTGGTTGCAGATAAACGACGAGCCGTAGAACGCCATCTGCAAGGCCGGGTCGCTGGTCGCCACTTCCCGGCCGACACGATTGGCCGCCACCACCGGCAACAGATTGGCGGCGGCGTGCCCGCGCATGGTCATCTGCCAGTGATCACGGGAGTCCAGGCTGGCACAACCCGGCTCGGAGCCGATGGCGGTGGGAAACAGCAACACCTCGGCGCCCAGCAACGCCAGGCAACGCGCGGTCTCGGGGAACCACTGGTCCCAGCAGATACCCACGCCGAGGCGGCCGAACGCGGTGTCCCAGACCTTGAAGCCAGTGTCGCCGGGGCTGAAGTATTCCTTCTCCTGATAGCCAATGGCGTTGGGGATATGGGTCTTGCGATACACCCCCAGCAGTTGCCCGTCGGCATCGGCCACGCTCAGAGAATTGAAGTAGGCGTTGCCGGCCTTTTCGAACCAGCTCAACGGCAGCACCACGCCCAGCTCCCCGGCCAGCGCGGCGAAGCGCTTGAGCACCGCGCTATGTCGGTACTCCTCAGCCAAGGCCAGGTGTTTGTGTTGCTGTTCGATGCAGAAATACGGCGTGGCAAACAGTTCTTGCAGCAGGATGACCTGGGCGCCCTGGCTGGCCGCTTCACGCACCAGCCGTTCGGCTTGATCAAGGTTGTGCGGCAAATCCCAGGTGCAGGGCATCTGGGTGGTGGCGATGGTCAGCAAGGTCATGGCATCAGCCCTCCACCGGCCAGGCCGGCTGCTGCTGGGTGATGCAATGCACGCCGCCGCCGCCATGGGCCAGGTGGTTGATACGCACCGGTACCACCACGCGATCCGGGAATGCCTGGGCCAGTACCTCGGCAGCCACCTGGTCGGCCGCAATGCCATAGGCCGGCATGATGATCGCGCCGTTGGCGATGTAAAAGTTGGTGTAGGACGCGCAAAACACCTCGGCGTCGGCATCTACCGCCTCGCTGGCCTCAAAGAGCTCGATCAACTCGAACCGGCGGCCCTTGGCATCGGTCGCCAGCTCCAGGGCGCGGCGGTTTTCCCGTGCTACCTCGGCGTACACCGAACCCTGGTCGTGGGTGGCGTCCACCAGCAACACGCCGGGGCGGGCAAAGGCGCACACACCATCGACATGGCCGTCGGTCATATCCCCGGTGACGTAATCCGGATCGCCCGGCAGCCAGATGGTTTTTGTCACCCCCAGCCAGCGCGCAAAGAACGCCTCCATCTCGGCCTTGCCCATGCCCGGGTTGCGATTGGGGTTGAGCAACACCGACTCGGTGGTAATCAACGTGCCCTCACCGTCCACATGAATCGCCCCGCCTTCATTGCTCAACGGCGTGCCAAAGCATGGCAGGCCCAAGTGGTTGAGGGTGCGCCGGGCCAGGCTTTCGTCCAGGTCGTGGGCCGACTTGCCGCCCCACGCGTTAAAACGCCAGCTCACACCGGCCAGGCCCAATTGCGGGTGGCCAATAAAGCTGGGGCCGGAGTCGCGGCACCAACTGTCGTTGACCGCCAGCGCGATCAGTTCGATGTTGGGGCCGCACAGGGCTTTGGCCGTGTCGAGTGCACAAGGGTCAACCACCAGCTTCACCGGCTCGAACCGCGCGATGGCATTGGCGACCCGCGCAAAATCCGCCTGCACTTGGGCCAGGGTCACGCGCCATCCCGCCTCCCAGAGTGCCTGGTTATGGGGCCAGACCATCCAGGTCGCGGCATGCCTGGCCCATTCCGCCGGCATCCTCCAGCCGCTGTGTGGCATCTCGTTCTGCAGCATGACAACCCCCTTCTGAGTTAAGCCTTTGTGTTCACCGAAAACGACGTACACGCTATGGGGATCCATGCTACGTTTGGCCAAACCGCCAAACAAACGATGGATTTTGCAGGAAAATGATTAGAGAAACTTATCAGCATGCTTAAACACTGGCCGCCCCTGGGGGCACTGCGCGGCTTCGAAGCGGCGGCGCGGCTGGGCAGTTTTCACAAGGCTGCCAACGAACTGCACCTGACCCAATCGGCCATCAGCCAACAGATCCGCAGCCTCGAAGCGTACCTGGAACAGCCGCTGTTCTTTCGCAACGGGCGCAGCGTCGCCCTGACCGATGCCGGCCATGATTTCCTCAGCACCACCCAGGCCCTGTTGCAACAGTTGTCAGTGGGCGTACGCCGGCTGGGGCAGTACCGCAAGGCCAATCAACTGGTGCTCAACACCACGCCCGCCTTTGCCCGCCACTGGCTGTTGCCGCGCCTGGCCGACTTCCGCCGACACCACCCGGACGTGGATTTGTGGCTGTTCAGCACCGACGAAGTACCCGACATGGCCACCCAGACCATCGACCTCGCCGTGCGTGACGACATCAGCGCCCAGGCCGAGTGCAGCTTCAAAGTGCTGCACACCGACCGTCTATATCCCGCCGCGCACCCCAGCGTACTGGCCCTGCCCCGCGAGCAACGCACGACCCTGCATGGCGAGCGGGAAATGGACTGGAGCCATTGGGCGGTGGAAGCCGGGATCGACGTGGGCCAGCAGGACCAGGGCCTGAACTTCTCCGACCCCGGCCTGCTGCTGGACGCAGCCTGCGGTGGCCTGGGCATCGCACTGGTCAGCCAGTTACTGAGCCAGCACGCGCGGGACAACGGCCTGCTGCAACCTTTGGTCGACGCGACCATTCGCGGCCCCAACTGGGCCTTGCTGACCCACCGCGACAGCGAAAACGACCCACTGGCGCGCAGCTTCAGCCAGTGGTTGCTGGACAACCTGGCGCAGGGTGCCCCGACATGAGTCAAGGACTGGAAGACATCCTGGCCGAGCGGCTGGCCGTGATTTTTTGCGGGATCAATCCGGGCCTGCTGGCAGCCGCCCAGGGCCATCATTTTGCCGGACGCAGCAACCGCTTCTGGCGCACCTTGCACCTGGCTGGGTTTACCCCACATCAAGTTCAGCCCGAGAATGATCGGACAATCTTGCAGTACCACTGCGGGCTGACGACCGTCGTGGAACGGCCAACGGCGCGGGCCGATCAGTTGTCCCAGGATGAATTCAAGGCGGCGGCCGAGGGCTTTGAAAACAAAATCCGCCAGTATGCACCGCGCTATGTGGCGTTCCTGGGCAAGGCGGGTTATTGCGCGTTGTCGGGGCAACGCGAGGTGGCGTGGGGGCTGCAACCGCGGACGTTGGGGGATGCTGCGGTGTGGGTGCTGCCCAATCCCAGCGGGCGGAATCTGGCGTTTACGTTGGAGCAGTTGGTGGCAGCGTATGGGCGGCTCTGTTTGGCAGCATTCCCTGGAAGGCGCGCAGTTTGCGCCCGTTCAGATAGCGACATGCTGGGTGGCAGCAACGACAGCACATAAGCCATACGCTACGCACTCCCCAGGTTCACGATCAACGTAAACGGCGAGTCGCTGAACTCAAACACCAGATAAAAGGTGCCAAAGGAACCGCGCATATCCTGCTGGAAATCACACAAATCGATTGACTTATCCTTTTCAATCAGTAAGATACGCCGCATTCCGCGATAGCTCAGTTGGTAGAGCAAATGACTGTTAATCATTGGGTCCCTGGTTCGAGTCCAGGTCGTGGAGCCATATCTCAATCGGGTCACCCAAGCTGGTGATCCAGGCATAGCCTGATCTACGCGTCGTCTCTGATTCTTCACTTTAGAGACCATCGCCATGAAAATCGCTGCAGTACTCTCAACAAAAGGCGGACCGAGGAAAACCACGGTCACAGCCAGTCTAGGCGCGTTCTGTGCCGACTCAAGTCTTCACACCCACCTCATTGATCTGGACAACCGGCCTTCGTCGTCATCTTTTATACGATCACGCATGAGGCCCGTTAGTATGTTTAACCCATGGTTACTCAAAACCATAATGCCTATTCACAACCTATCTGCGGCACGTCCCCCCCAAAAAAATACTCATCATGGCAACGATACCTACTTCCCGCGTAATGCCTGTATTCCAGAGCCTCTAGCTTAGTAAATCCGGACAGTATCCATAAGCCGAGCGCACTAAAGTTAAAGCCTTTATCTCAAGATTATGTTTAAAAAGCTCTGTTTGGTTTTGCCTCACCTTCCAAGAAATAGGTGTTAGCAATTTCCTGCATTCACTCCTGATTTTTCATTCCCATTGGTAAGCAATTTCTGCCAAAGCTTTAGGAGTTTTCCAAGGTCACACCTAGAGAACATGAGCACCAAAATTTCTATGCTCTGAACGCGAGCAGGAAATTTGGCATCAGGCTTGGCTCGAAGCCAAATCTGTGAAACGGTCACAATGCCCAAGCCCAGCCTTAGTTCGACATCGCTCGCAGCCTGACACTGACGGAGATGTGAAATGAAAGGTTCTACAGATAGCCAGAATCCCGGTGAGCAATTACTCACCACCGCTCAGCCCTTCCATATGTTCTCGGGAGTCCACCAAAGGAAATATTTACTGCAGGTTCAACCCGGCACTCCGGTTATTGATGCAATGAACACTTCAAGCTGCCTACTGGGCTCCGCTGAACGCCTGCTTGACCATCTGATTGACGGTGAACTGGGCGCTTATGAAATCTATGCGATCCGCTTCCTGATCGAAGCCAGCAAAGCGTTACTGGACTCAGCAACCCACGATGTCGAATTTGGTAATCGCCGCGCAGGTGCCCAATGATTTGCATGCCAAAAGCCGAACGCCTCATGTTTGCCGCTCAGGGTTTAAATGCCCTCACAGAGGTGCTGATCAACGACTTGATTCTCGAAGACATAACCAAAGCACCTGGTGCGATTCGCCAGCAACACATGGAAGGCTATCTGCGCGCAATACAGTGCCTGGGTCTGGAACTGGAGGAGGCTGTCACCGATGCCTGGGAGAACGCAAACAACCCCACATACATCTGCGAAGAAGACAGTAAGCAGGCCTGGAAAGAATCAATAGGAGCGTCTGATACCACCTCGACGCTCACCTGGGTGCATAAAGTCGTGAGAAAGCCTGCACTACAGGAGGCAGGTCAATGAGCAGCCCTCTGAATACCATCATTTCCATCACCGATGAGACGTTGAGCGCCTTGGAGGATGCATATCAAACGCTCAAATCAGCTGAAACCGCATTCAAGGCGTTGAAACTGACAACCGATGAACACTCGGATGCTCACCACATGGCGCGCATGGGAGAGCTGTTCTGCATGGATCAAGCAAACGGTATTGATTGCATGCATGAAGATTTTGAAAACCGGTTCACCGCGGCACTTGTCGAGGATTTGAAACAGCAACGAAATGGTGCATCGCCTGAAGCATACGGAGGGCGCCCATGAAGTAAGTAGACAAGATCCCCTACCGTTTGGAATGCCAATTATTGACCATCAATCAGTTGGCAAAAGTACTCACAAATAATTTGGGACACAACGGCTGCGCTGATCCAGCACAAATCGACATTCATGGAGAGGACGCTATTTTCTCAGCGATCACCTTCCTCAGTGAATTAGCTCACAACGATTTATGTGACTTTCTCAACTCTCTGGAGCGCACACCATGAAAACACTGTCGATAAACGCGCTCCTTCCCTGCATGCTGGAAGAGTTCTCAACGCTAGCACTCAACCCCAAAGCAGTACCTACCGAAGAGCAGGCTGAAAGACTTAAAACCCTTCAAAGAGGCGCTGAGAACTCAGCGCTTGCTGCGGAGTTGGGAGTCAGCGCGATAGGTGCCGCACTTGGTATCTGCGCTGACGAGTTGGGCGAGGTACACATTTGCAACCTGGGGTGGCTTCTCGAGCTGCTGGGAGACCTGTCCGGCACCGCGAGACATATCGAGCATGAGGCGATTTACTATTTGAGGAGAGAAACAGTGCTGCAATAAACCTCCCTAGGATGTCGACGAAACGATCCTTTTCGGGTTCGTTTCGTCAGTTGACACGCAGAAGATCTACACTTTGAACGATCTCGAGCCCTAGGGATGAGTTTCTTGCCGCAAGCCTTAGCAAATGCACGGATCATGCCCCCTGAGCTTATTTGGGTCAACGTATCCAGGAGGAGTCAAAATCTTGCAGTTATGGCAAAATGCTATGCAGGTGGAAAAGAATAGTATTATCTTCTCCCGGCTGCCCGCATGTCATCAAAACGTTACTCGCTCCCCACTGAAGATAGCTTCAAAAAATACGAGCGAAAAGACTACGCCATGGTTGACGTCGGCGACAAAGAACGTGACCTGCGAGTTGAGGATTCGACAGCACTTACCCATTAAAAATTAGATAACCTCAAATCAGGCATTTATCATGGAAGACTTTCTGCAAAAAATCTGGCACGCAAAAACCTGGTTTATCGCCACGCTAATTTTAACATACTGCCTAAGTGGAATTTCTTCCAGCTTATCGGAAATACGTAAAACAGCTAAAAACCAACTAGACCACTCCATACTATTAGATGACACCGGCCCCGAACAAAAGCTTCAACTTAAAATCATTGACCTGTACAAAGAGAGCCACACCGATCTAGGGCCTATATTACTTTATTACAAATCACTCGAAAACAAAGAACACATCAACAAAGAAGAGCAGAGCACTGGTAGAAATTACGCTACTAAAACCGTTGAAAAACTGCGCATCAATTACGCCTCATCGGCAGGAATCAGACTCGCGTGCAGCGAGTGTCGATCCTTACACAAAGAGTTGCTTTCCGGAATGAGTTTAACCACCGAAGTAGCAATAGGCTTCAGTGATTTTTTTGAAAATCCAAACTCAAAAAATGCCAAGCTAAAACTCTCAAATATTTATAACGAAAATCTGAACAAGAATTACAGCATCGCCAGCACTGTCATTCCGGCATTTTCTAGACAGCTAAAAATAGAAATAATAGAAATTGAAAAAAACATAGTCGACTTACACCACCTAAATTTTATTGCTTACGAAATTCTGATTTACGCTCTTTACATCTTAGCTTTCACGATCACCGCCATATGGAAATATACACAATTCAAACTGAAAAACACCAGAACGACAAACCAAAAACTACTTCCTTGACCACTATTTAATATGCGCATAACTCACCACCACAAAACATCATACTTACATTTAGCCTACCAAATAAAAAATATTGAAATTTAGCATCAACAGCCTTTATCGATACGGCCTGTTCAAAGCCATCTCACTCAACCTACAAAAATGCAGGAACCGTCCGACTGGATCATCAAAGCGCTTAAGTCGAATATTTCGCCGGTAGCGCTGTCGTCGAAGCTCTCGTCGATCGAGTGCAACACCCCTCACGGTGACAGGACCTGCCGTCCGGTGGGGTTCTACGTCACTTGCCAGCCGCAGGAGACACGATGAAAATCTCGCTTGCCCTATATGACGCACTGACCTCCATCAGCGTGCCAAACAACAAAGCCAAAGCAGCCGTTAATGCTTGGGAGGACGATGTGAAAAATTTCGCATCAAAGGCTGACTTAGAACGCACCGAATCCCATCTTGAGGGTTCGATCGCAACATTACGTACCGACCTGACCGCAGTGATCAAAGACCAAGGCGCGTCCATCAGAGAGCAGGGCGTGGAGCTACGCGCACTGGTTGAAAGTCAGGCGAGTCAATTTCAAGGGGCTATTTCAAAGCTGGAGTCGGGCATGACCCTGCTGCGCTGGCAGTTCTGGCTTCTGGTCATCTGCTTTGGGTTTCCTATCATCAAAAACCTTTACGAGATTTACGGGAATGTCATTTCCTCCTGACTCATTGCTTTACCATCCCAGCCAACATTAACCCACCAAGACCTACCCATTCGACAAGGAGTCGGACTACGTGAAAAAACTGCATGACCATCCCTTTTTCAAACCGCGCCACCCCATCACTCCCCTGACGCCGGAAACACCCAAGCTATCTTTAGGTACGCTGCTCTCACTGGCAGCCGTGGTGATCTCGATTGCCGCCGCGTCGATTTCCTTCTGGCAACTGGACCTGATGCGTGAGCACAACCGACTGTCCGTACGGCCCTACCTGATGATCACTCCGCATTTAACGGCACAAAAAAGCGGCCTGTACCTGTCCAATGAAGGGATTGGGCCGGGCATCATCACTGCGTTCAGCATTCGCGTTGGCGATGAACACTTCGATGGGCTGGGGGACAGTCGCTGGCCCGCCGTGCTGGAGAAAGCGCGCTTGAATCCTGAATGTTTCGCCAAAGGCTGGCCCACCAAAGGCTCAGCCGTAAGGCCGGGAAACGACATCGTGATTCTGGAGCCGACTAAAAGCACCCAGTTCGGCCCCTTGTGCCTGCTGCAAATGAGCCTGTTCCTACAAAGGAATGACGTATTTGTGCAGATGGACTACGAGTCACTCTACAAGGAGCCCTTCACCTTTTCTGCGCCCTTGAAAATGAATGAAGCCATGGATATGGGCGCGTTGAGCAAAATATTTCAGTAGCAACCCAACGCGCGCCCATCACGGCAACTGCTCAATAACCCCGTTACTCTTCAGTTGCCCCAACTCCTCACCAGACAACCCCAACCGCCCCGCCAACACCTCATCCGTGTGCTGCCCCAGCATCGGCGCTGGTCGCACGTACTCCACTGGCGTGCCAGACATCTTGATCGGGCTGCCAACCATGGCGAAGTCGGGGTTTTGCGGATGGGGGATCTTCACCATCAAGCCACGGGCAATCACCTGCGGCTCTTCCAGGGATTGCGCGATGTTGTTGATCGCACCCACCGGCACTTTCGAGGCATGGATGCAGCTGACCCACTCATCTGCCGTGCGGCCAAGGAAGTGCGCCGACAGCAGCTCGACGATTTCGGCCCGATGGGCGACACGGTCGGCATTGCGCCGAAAACGCGGGTCGTCCGGCAGGTGTGGCAGACCGATGCTGTGGCACAAGGCGATAAATTGGCTGTCGTTGCCACAGGCGATGATGAAGTCGCGGTCGGCGGCGCGAAACACCTGGTACGGCACGATATTGGCGTGGGCATTGCCAAAGCGCTGGGGCACTTTGCCGGAGGCCAGGTAGTTCATGCTCTGGTTGGCCAGGGTTGCCACTTGCACATCCAGCAGGGCCATATCGATGTGCTGGCCGACGCCGGTGCGTTCGCGGCTGAGCAGCGCGGCCTGGATCGCCACGGTGGAATACAGCCCGGTCATCAGGTCAGAAAATGCCACGCCGACTTTTTGCGGGCCGCCGCCCGGCAAGTCGTCGCGCTCACCGGTAATACTCATCAGGCCGCCAATGCCCTGGATGATGAAGTCGTAGCCGGGCTCTTGCGCACGCGGGCCGGTCTGGCCGAAGCCGGTGATGGAGCAATACACCAGGCGCGGGTTGATCTGGGCCAGTGTCGCGTAGTCCAGGCCGTAGCGCGCCAGGGAACCGGCCTTGTAGTTTTCGATCAGCACATCGGAGCTGGCCGCCAGCGCCCGTACCAGTTCCTGGCCTTCGGTACTGGCCAGGTCGATGGCCACCGACAGCTTGCCGCGGTTGGTGGACTGGTAATACGACGCCTGCCCGGACGACTCGCCGGTGTCGGTCTTCATCCATGGTGGCCCCCAGCCCCGAGTGTCATCGCCGCTCTGCGGGCGCTCGATCTTGATCACTTCCGCGCCGAGGTCCGCCAACACCTGGCCACACCATGGGCCGGCCAATACCCGGCTCAAATCCAGTACACGCAAACCTGTTAATGCACCCATTGTTTTTATTCCTGAAAGTCTGTGTCAGCCGATTGCCGGCTCTGGATGGCGCAAGGAAATCCCCAGCAACGCACGGCGTCTCAGCCAGGGGCTGGGGCGGTAGCGTGGGTCGTGGGTGATCTCGCACAGGCGCTGCAAAATCGTCAAAATCCTGCGGGGCCCGAGGGCGTCGCCCCAAGCCAGCGGGCCATGGGGGTAACCGAGGCCCAGGTGTACCGCCTGATCGATATCCTCGACGCTGGCGATGCGCTGCTGCGCAATGTCGCAGGCCAGGTTGACCACCATCGCCAAGGTACGCTGGGCCACAAAGCCAACACTGTCGCCAATCACCGTCACCCCCACGCCATCCCTGGCGAGCAAGGCGTGGGCAGCGTCACGCATCGGCGCGGCAGTCAGCGGGTTTTGCATCAGGGTGCGATGGCGCGACAGGTCGGGCAGAAGGTCAATGCACAAGGTGCGCGCCGGATCGGTGTGGAACCACTCGCAGGTGGCGGTCGCGTCGCGGCCGTAAGGTGCCAGCAGGCACAACGCAGCGGGCGACGGCTGCGCGCCCGTCTCCAATTGCACGCCGAGGTTGATCAGCAAGGTGCTGAGGCGTTCGTGGTCTTCGGGGTTTTCCGTGGCGATCCACACCGGTGGCAGCGTGGTAATAGTCGGCACCGGCTGCGGCTGTGGGCCGTCGATCCTCTGGCCATTTTCGTAGCGGTAGAAACCCTGGCCGGTCTTGCGTCCCAGGCGCCCACCCACCAGCATCTGCCGGGTCAGGGCCGAGGGTTTGTAGCGCGGCTCCTGGTAGAACTGGTTGTAGATTGATTCCATGACCGGGTGGGAAACGTCCAGGCCGGTGAGGTCCAGCAGCTCCAGCGGCCCCATGCGAAAACCCGCACCGTCGCGCAGGATGCGGTCGATATCGCCCCCCTCGGCAATGCCTTCATCCAGCATCTTCAAGGCTTCGGTGCCGTAGGCACGGCCGGCGTGGTTGACGATAAAACCGGGAGTGTCCTTGGCACGCACGCCACGATGGCCGGTGCGCGCAACAAATCCCAGCAAGGCCTCGCCGACGGCTGGCGCGGTGGCCAGGCCGTCGATGACTTCCACCACGCGCATCAGCGGCACCGGGTTGAAAAAGTGCAGGCCGGCGACTCGCCCAGGATGCTGGCAACCCGCGGCAATCGCCGTGACCGACAGCGATGAGGTGTTGCTGGCGAGGATGCACCCCGGCGTCACGATGGCCTCCAACTGGTGCAGCAGGCCACGCTTGGCATCGAGGTTTTCGACAATGGCCTCAACCACCAGGTCGCAATCGTGCAAGGCGTCAAGGCTGGTGGCCACGTGCAGGTTGTGCAACGCGCTGTCCGTGGCCGCCTGGGTGAGCTTGCCCTTGCCGACCAGCTTGGCGAAGGTCGCGTCGAGGCTGTCGCGAGCCGCCTGCGCCGCGCCATCGCGGACGTCGAACAAGCGCACGCGCACGCCGGCCTGGGCGGCAATCTGCGCGATGCCAGCGCCCATGACGCCAGTGCCCACCAGGCCCATGATGTTGATCGAATCGGCCATGGTTATTCCCCGAGGTAGTTGGGTGTGCGTTTCTCGAAGAACGCCGCGGCGCCCTCCTTCTGATCCGCAGAATCGAACAGCAATTGGAACGCCTTGCGCTCCAGTACCAGGGCGCTTTCCAGCGGCAGGTCGGCGCCCGCAAGCATCACTTCCTTGATCTGCTCCACCGCCAGCGGCGGCAGCGCGGCGATCTGCGCCGCCAGCTCCAGGGCTCGTGGCAAGGTCTGGTCGTCGGCCACCACCTCACTAAGCATGCCCATGGCCAGGGCTTCGGGGGCCTTGACCATGCAGCCAGTCAGGGCAATACGCATGGCCTGGAATTTTCCCACCGCACGCACCAGGCGTTGTGTGCCGCCGGCACCCGGCATCAGGCCGAGCTTGACCTCAGGTTGGGCAAAACGCGCCGATTCGCCGGCCACGATCATGTCGCAATGCATCGCCAACTCGCAGCCACCGCCCAGGGCAAAGCCGTTGACCGCAGCGATCACCGGTTTCGGGCAACGGCTGATCGCTTCCCACAGGTACTCGGTGTGTCGGCGATACATCTCGATAGGACTGGCGCTGGCGAACTCCTTGATGTCGGCGCCCGCCACAAAAAACTGCTCGCCACCGGTCAGCACAATGACGCGCACATCCCGGCGCCGGGCCAAGGCACGAAAGTGCCCGGCCAGTTCCTCACGCACCTGGGCGTTAAGGGCATTTTTGACGTCGGGGCGATGGATGCGCACCACGGCAACGCCATTGTCCTGGACGTCGAGGTAGACCACGGGTTGATCAGGATTAGCCACATGTACTCCTGCTGCAATGTTCTTGTTAGTGCGGTCAATGTTAGTTTCGCTATGCGAAATAACATTCCGTATTTAGCCATGATCATAGGTATCGACCCGGCGGGTGTAAATGCAAAAACCGCAACGCCCAATGAAATCTCGATTAACTCATTGTTTATTGAAGGTTAATTAGGAACGCACGGAGAAAACCAATCAGTTGCTTAGTTTCGCACTGCGGAATACAATTTTGTTTTGTTGATTTTATAAAAAAAGAGGGACTACCATGCGCCGCACACCAGAGGCACCTGCAGGCAGCAACGGGTTCGAACATCTGCGGGTGGATCCGATGAATAGCGAGGAGGAGGAAGACAAGGACCGCCAGTTCATCACGGCCCTGGCCCGTGGCCTGGAACTGCTGCGCTGCTTTACCCCCAGCGAAAGCGTGTTGGGTAACCAGGAACTGGCGCGCAAGACCGGCCTGCCCAAGCCGACGATTACCCGCATGACGCACACCCTGACCCGCTTGGGTTACCTCAAGCACCTGCCGCAGTCGGGCCGGTACCAGTTGGATGTGGGGGTGATGGCGTTTGGTTACGCGATGCTTTCCAACCTGTCGGTGCGGGCCGTGGCCCACCCGCTGATGGAAACCATGGCCAAGTACGCCCAGGCCGCCGTCGCAATGGCCACCCGGGACCGCCTGGACATGGTGTACCTGGACGTGGTCCAGGGCGAAGCGAACATGACCATGCGCCGCCAGGTCGGTACGCGCCTGCCGCTGCACTTGAGTTCGGCGGGCCGCGCTTGCCTGGCGGCGATGCCGGAAAACGAGCGTGAGTTCATGCTCGACCATATCCGCCAGCGCCATCTGGAGGATTGGCCGACGATTCGCAAAGGGCTGGAGCGCGCGTTCAGGGACTACACCGACTTCGGCTATTGCATGTCGATCGGGGAATGGCACCGCGATGTCAACGCCATCGCCGTGCCCATGCTGCACGCACAACATGGGCTGTTGACGTTCAACTGTGGCGGGCCGAGTTTCCACCTTTCCCGGGAAAAACTCGAAGACGACATCGGGCCGCGTCTCAAGCACATGGTCAACAACATCGAGGCCGCCGCCCGCTAGACAGATCGGTGCACGGCCTCGGCAGATCAAACAACAGGCCCGCCGAACGGGCCGCCGAGGAATGCACATGATCCGAGACCCGCAAACGCTGCATCTGCTGCTGGATTCCATTCGCCAGTTCGTCAATGAAGCGCTGATCCCACGGGAAAACGAAATCGCCGAGACCGATGAGATCCCGGCGGACATCGTCCAGCAATTCCAGGACATGGGCCTGTTCGGCCTGACCCTGCCCGAAGCCTATGGCGGCCTGGGCGTGACCATGGAAGAAGAAGTCTGCATCGCCTTCGAGCTGGGGCGCACCTCGCCGGCATTCCGTTCCTACTTCGGCACCAATAATGGCATCGGCTCCATCGGCATTCTGCTGGACGGCACCGAGGCGCAGAAACAGCACTACCTGCCCAAGCTGGCCAGTGGCGAGTTGCTCAGTTCGTTCTGCCTGACCGAACCGGACGCAGGCTCCGACGCTGCCTCGCTGAAGACCACCGCCGTGCGTGATGGCGAGCATTACCTGATCAATGGCACCAAGCGCTTTATCACCAATGCGCCCCACGCCGGGATTTTCACGGTGATGGCCCGCACCAACCCGGATATCAAGGGCTCGGGCGGGATCAGCGCGTTTATCGTCGAGCGCAATACGCCGGGGGTGTCCCTGGGCAAGCGCGACCACAAGATGGGCCAGAAAGGCGCCCATACCAGCGACGTGATTTTCGACAATGTGCGGGTCCCCGTCGGGCAACTGATCGGCGGCGTCGAAGGCGTGGGGTTCAAGACCGCGATGAAGGTGCTCGACAAGGGCCGCCTGCATATCGCAGCGGTCAGCGTCGGCGCCGCCGAGCGCATGCTCGACGATGCCCTGCACTACGCCATCGACCGCAAGCAATTCGGCCAGCCGATTGCCGAGTTCCAGTTGATCCAGGCGATGCTCGCCGACAGCAAGGCTGAAATCTACGCGGCCCGCTGCATGGTGCTGGACGCGGCGCGCAAGCGTGACGACGGCCTGAACATCGGCACCGAAGCCTCCTGCGCGAAGATGTTCGCCACCGAGATGTGCGGCCGGGTGGCAGACCGCTGTGTGCAGATCCATGGTGGCGCAGGTTATGTGAGCGAGTATGCGATCGAACGGTTCTATCGCGATGTACGGCTGTTCCGGCTGTATGAGGGTACGACCCAGATCCAGCAGTTGGTGATTGCACGCAACATGATTCGCGAGGCCCAGCACTAACCCCGCCTCTACGGTGGGAGCCGGCAAGCCGGCTCCTACAAACCCCCATAAACCGTGCCCTACAACTACAACAAGGTATCGCTATGGAAGTCGCCGCATCGGCGGGTGCGTTGTCGCCCGCAAAAAACAACCTGTGGATCATTGTTTTCATTTTCTGCTTCCTCGGCCTCTTGATCGATGGCGCAGATTTGATGCTGCTGTCCTACAGTCTCAGCAGCCTGAAAGCCGAGTTCGGCCTGACCAGTGTCGAGGCCGGCAGCCTGGGCAGTTTCACCCTGGCCGGGATGGCGGTCGGCGGGATTTACGGCGGCTGGGCCTGTGACCGCTTTGGCCGGGTCAAGACCGTGGTGTGGAGCATCGTGCTGTTCTCGGTGGGCACCGCGATCCTTGGCCTGACCCACAGCTACTGGCAGTTTGCGGCCACCCGTTTCTTCGCCTCCCTCGGCCTGGGCGCGCTGTATGTCGCCTGCAACACCCTGATGGCCGAATACGTGCCGACCCGCTACCGCACCACCGTGCTTGGCACCTTGCAGGCCGGCTGGTCGGTGGGCTATATCGTCGCGACCTTGTTGGCCGGCTGGATCCTGCCGGACCACGGCTGGCGCTGGCTGTTCTACGTGGCGATCATCCCGGTGATCCTCGCCGTGCTGATGCAACGCCTGGTGCCGGAGCCCCAGGCCTGGCTCAACGCCCAGGCCGAACGCGCGCGGGAAAAAGCCGAAGGCACCCAGCGCGTCTCGGCGAAAAAGCCCGATGGCATGTTCAAGCTGATTTTCAGTGATCCCAAGGCCAGCCGCATGTTCCTGCTCTGGGCGCTGACCGCAGGCTTCCTGCAGTTTGGCTACTACGGGGTCAACAACTGGATGCCCTCCTACCTCGAAGGCGAGTTGGGGATGAACTTCAAGTCGATGACCAGCTACATGGTCGGCACCTACGCGGCAATGATTTTCGGCAAGATCCTCGCCGGCCTCGCGGCCGATCGCCTGGGGCGGCGCGTGGTGTTCGCCTTCGGCGCCTTGGGGACGGCGGTGTTCCTGCCGGTGATCGTGCTGTACCAGAGCCCGGAGAATATCCTTTGGCTGCTGATTGTCTTCGGCTTCCTGTATGGCATTCCCTACGGCGTGAACGCGACCTACATGACCGAGAGTTTCGAGGCGAAATTCCGCGGCTCAGCCGTGGGCGGCGCCTACAACATCGGGAGGATCGGCGCGGCGGTCGCGCCGGCGGCCATTGGCTTCCTGGCGTCCCACGGCTCGATTGGCGTGGGCTTTTTGGTGATGGGCGCGGCGTACTTCATCTGCGGGGTGATCCCGGCGCTGTTCATCCGCGACAAGCAGTTTGACCCGCAAAAACAATAACCCCGCTGTCGGTGCCGGCTTGCCGGCGATAGCGGCGCGTCAGGCCAATACGCTATCGCCGGCAAGCCGGTTTCTCCAATGGGCACTCGCACCAATCCCCCTGGAAAACCTAGCCGTTTTGCCAGTTACTTAAACGTTTTGTTCAAACTATCGTGTACCCCACCAATTTTTGATGGCAGGGCCGGAAATGGAATTCATCGAACAGATCCGCCAGGGCTACGCCGCCTTTCGCGGCTACCAGACCTGGTACCGCGTGACCGGCAATCTCGACAGCGGCAAGACCCCACTGGTCGTCCTCCACGGCGGCCCCGGTGGCACCCATGACTACCTGGACGCCTTCAAGGACGTGGCCGCCAGTGGGCATGCGGTGATTCACTACGACCAACTGGGCAATGGCCACTCCACCCACCTGCCCCACCAGCCCGCCGGTTTCTGGACGGTTGAGCTGTTTCTCGAAGAGCTGGACAACCTGCTCGACCATCTGCGCATCAGCGACCATTACGCAATCCTTGGGCATGCCTGGGGCGGCAGGCTCGGCAGTGAACACGCGCTTCGCCAACCCCGGGGCTTGCGCGCCTTGATCGCCGCCAACCTGGCGGCCGGCTTCGATGACCAACCCTTGTGCCGGATCAACCCGTGGCCCGAAGAAGTGGCACGTACCTTCGCCCAGATGGCGGCCGATCCTACGGTTTACAACGCCCTGCACGGCCCGATCAGCATTGGCCGGCTGACGCAGATCCAAGTGCCAACCCTGATAATTTCCGGGCGGCATGACCAGGCCACACCGCTGGAATTCAAGGCGTTCCTCGATGAAATCGCCGATGTACGCGCAGCGCTGTTTGAAGACTCCAGCCATATGCCCCATGTGGAGGAGCGCCAGCCGTGCATGGGCACGGTGGTGAAGTTTTTGGATGAGGTGTGCTCACCAACGGTCTTCTAAACACCACCAATCAAATGTAGGAGCGATCCGACAAGCCCGCTCCCACATTCAGTTTTTTGCGGTGTTTTGGCTACACCTCGCTGGTTTCAGCCCGCCCCGCCACCGTCGCTTTCTGCAGTGATGCATCCACCAGCGGGATCTCCTTGCCCTCGGCATCAAACAATTTGCCCTTGCTGAAATAATCCCCGTCGCGCAGCGCCGCCACATCCTGGAAGCACAGGCTGCGCTCGGTGCCGGCGACGAACACCGACTGCTGGTCCGAGTTGCCGGCAGTGAAGTGGTTGAACGCCAGGTTCAGCAGGATCGCCATGATCGCCGAGGAACTGATCCCCGAGTGGAAGATGGTCGCGAACCAGCTGGGGAATTGATCGTAGAAGCTCGGCGCGGCGATGGGGATCATGCCGAAACCGATGGAGGTGGCGACGATGATCAGGTTCATGTTGTTACGGTAATCAACCTTGGACAGCGTACGTATCCCACTGGCCGCCACGGTGCCAAACAACACGATCCCGGCGCCGCCCAGCACCGAGGTCGGTACTGCGGCAATCACCCGGCCCATGAAGGGCAGCAGGCCAAGGATCACCAGAAACAGGCCGCCCGTGGCCACCACATAACGACTCTTGACCCCGGTCACCGCCACCAGGCCGACGTTCTGGGCGAAGGCGCTTTGGGTGAACGAACCGAAGATCGGCGCGAACATGCTCGACAGCATGTCGGCACGCAGGCCGTTGCCCAGGCGCTTGGAGTCAACCTTGGTGTCGATGATCTCGCCCACCGCCAGAATGTCCGCCGAGGTTTCCACCAGGGTCACCATGACCACGATGCACATGGACAGGATCGCCGCCACATGGAAGGTCGGCATGCCGAAATGGAACGGCGTAGGGAAGCCGATCATCGGGCCCTGGGTCACGGTAGAGAAGTCCGCCATGCCCAAAAACACCGCGATCAATGTGCCAAACACCATCGCCAGCAGGATCGACAGGCGCGAGATGGTGGCGCTGCCCACTTTGCTCAGCAACAGCACCAGCACCAGGGTGATGGCCGCCAGGCCGATGTTCGGCATGCTGCCAAAATCAGCGGCACGGCTGTTACCGCCCATGGCCCAGCGGGCGGCGACCGGCATCAGCGTCAGGCCGATGGTGGTAATCACGATCCCGGTCACCAGCGGCGGGAAGAACTTGGTAATTCGCGAGAATATCGGGGTAATCAGCAGCCCGATCAGCGACGCGGCCATCACCGCCCCCAGGATCGCCGGCACACCGCCTGCGCCATCGCTGCCGACAATCGCCACCATGGTCGCCACACCGGCAAACGACACCCCTTGCACCAAGGGCAACTGACAGCCAAAAAACGGCAGGCCCAGGGTTTGCAACAGCGTGGCCAGGCCACCGGCAAACAACGACGCGGCGATCAACAGGCCAATATCGGCGGGGGATAGCCCGGCCGCCTGGCCGACAATCAACGGCACGGCCACGATACCGCCGTACATGGTCAGTACATGCTGCAGGCCGTAAGCCATGTTGGCAGCGACGCCAAGATTCTCATCTTCTGGCCGTTGCGGTGACGCCTTCGGGATAGTCATGGTGAGGGGATCTCTGTTTTTGTTGTGCGCTCACTGTATGCAATAGAAAGATTGGATGTCCATAGAGTTGTATACAATCATTTCCACAAGATACCCGGCATCGACGTTACAAAAATCCATTCAGCCGCCCTGCCCCAAGGCTTGAAGCCGTGCCCACAAGGATCTGAAAAAAATGCTCAACCGCACGCTGCGCATCCACTCTGCGGCCATTTGCTACTTCGATATGGTCCGCCGCTGCCATTCGATCCGCGAAGCTGCGCGCCGGCTGAACGTGGCGTCGTCGGCGGTGAACCGGCAGATCCTCAAACTTGAAGACGAAGTCGGCGCGGCCTTGTTCGAGCGCTTGCCCGGTGGGTTGCGCCTGACCGCTGCGGGGGAAATCCTGACCCGCCATGTCACCCTGGTGTTGCAGGATGTGGAACGGGTGCGCGGCGAACTCGAAGGCCTGAACCAGGTGCAGACCGGGCATGTGGAAATCGCCACGGTGGAAGGCGCGACAGTGGAGTTGCTGCCAGCCGTGCTCAAGCGCATGCGCCAGCGCTACCCGGCGGTGACCATCGGGGTGACCGTGCAGGGTTCACAATCGATTCCGGCGGCGGTGATCAACGGCCAGGCAGACCTGGGGCTGGCCTTTGCCCTGCCACGCAGTGCGGAAACCACACAGTTGTGTGTCGGGCATTTCCGCCTGGGTGCGTTGGTGGCACCGGGACATCCACTGGCCTCACACGCCAGCGTCAGCTACACCCTGTGCGCTGAACACGGGGTGATCCAGGCCAACAGCGAGCTGTCGATCCATCACCTGATTGCCCCGCTGCACAAACGTTCGCCGGCTGCGCACAAGCCGTTGCTGCAAAGCAATTCCATGGAACTGGCGCGGCAGTTGGCGCGCCAGCAATTGGGGGTGGCGTTCCAGACGCGGATCGGGATCGAGGCCGATTTGGCCAGGGGTGAGTTGCTGCACATCCCCTTGAGCGACCAGGGCGGGATGTTCAGCGACCTGGGGCTGTATGCGCGCAAAGGTCGGGATTTGCCTACGGCAGTGGAGTCGATGGCCCACCTGATCAGCGAGGAAATCGCTTTGCGCGAACGCGAAGAATCACCCTGTACACCGTGTATTTCCTGACCTTCAGGCCAGCTTCAGTGCTGCCGATTCGGCAGCAGCCCAGTCGATATTCTGTTCTTTGAGCAGCACGGCGGTTGTGTCGATACTGCGCCCGGCGGCCCCTGCACGGCTGCCATGAGCCAAACGCCAAAGGAACTAAAACAATGAAAAAGGCACTGCACGGCGCAACCGTATTACTCACACTCCTCGGCGGCGGGGAGGCTGTCGCGGTGGAATGGATGAACAACAGCGTAGGATTTCGCTACGGGCAACAGTTCACCAATCCGAACAACCCTGACGAGTTCAGCAAGCGCATCTACAGCTTCACCCACGCCAGCGGCTACCAGTACGGCAGCAACTTCCTACATCTCGATGTATTCCTGTCCGACAGCCGCGATCCGCGCAAGGGCACCGATCACGGTGGCAGCGAGGTGTATGCGGTCTACCGGCACCAGTTGTATGCATCACGGGTATTCGACATGCCGCAGGGCACCGGGCTGATCAAGGATTACGCGCTGACCCTGGGGTTCGACGCCAACCGCAACAACAACCTGGCGTCGGCGAAAAAACGCGCCCTGGTGATCGGGCCGACCCTGAAGTTCAATACGGTCGGGGTGCTGGACCTGAGCCTGATGTACTACAAGGAAAACAACCATTCCGGCATCCCAGGCGCGAAAGATCCGAACCACACCTTCGACGACACCTACATGCTCAACCTGACCTGGATGCGCCCGTTCGAGCTCGGCAACCATGGGGCGAAGTTCCAGGGGTTCATCAACCATGTCGGCGACAAGGGCCACGACTACAACAGTCGCGACACCGCCGCAGAAACGCTGATGCGCACGGCACTGATGGTCGCCGTCCGGCCGGGCAAAAGCGTCAAGCCCAACCTATACCTGGGCGTGGGCTACGAATACTGGCATAACAAGTTTGGCGTGGACGGCGGCCGTGGCAGCCGCACCTCAACGCCAACCCTGAATATGGAAGTGACGTTTTAAGCTGCCGCCAACTGCGACTCGTCCGACTTGGGCCGCGCCAGCCAGTAACCCAACACCGCCAGCGGCGCGGTCGCCAGCATCACGATCACCGTGACCAGCAATGGCTGCTCCAGCAACGACGACACCAGCAGGCTGGCGACAAAGCACAAGCCCAGTTGCAGGGTGTTTTGCAGTGCCGCAGCCTTGCCGGAGTTTTCCGAAAACGGCATCAGCGCATTCGCCACTACAATCGGGTAGCTGGCGCCGTTGACCAGGGCCATCAAGCAGAACGGAATCAGCAAGGTGGTCAGCGTCGGCACCGTCAAGGTCGCTACCAAATACAGCGCCACCATGCTCACGCAATACGCCACCAGCAACCAGGGCAACAAGAGTTTGCCCTGGAACCGTTGCAAGGCGCTGCGGCAACTGTAGCCACCCACCAGAAACGCCAGGGTCGGCAGCACATAGCTCAGGCCGATGTCATTGGGGCTGTAGCCCATGCCACCGAGAATAAACGGCGAGGCCGTGAGCCAGGCGAAGAAGCTGGCGGAGCACGCGGCGAAGATCAGCACATTGCCGATGAACACCCGCGACTTGAACAGTTGCCCGTAGCTCAGCCGGGCTTTTTCGCCGTCGGCGGCCAGGCGTTTGGGCATGGATTTGAGAAACAGGGTCGGTAATAGCAGCAACAGCGAGATACCCAGCAACACGGCGAAGATCGCCTGCCAGCCCCAGTGATTCAATACCACCGCGCCCAACAGCGGCGCCAGCGCCGGTGACAGGGACATCAGCGGCATGATGCTGGCAAACACCCGGTGCGCCTTGTCAGCCGGGTACCGGTCAATCACCAACGCCTGCCAACTGACTGCGGCGCTGCACACCCCAATCGACTGTACAAAACGCAAGGCCAGCAGTTGCGGCGCGGTCTCGACCCAGAACATCCCCAGGCAGCCGAGCACGAACAGACTCAGGCCGGCCAACAGGATCGGCTTGCGCCCCAGGCGATCAGACAGCGGGCCCCAGAGCAGTTGCCCCACGGCAAAACCGGCGAGGAAGATGCTCAAACTGGCCCCCACCGCACCGGGGGAAATCTGCAAGTGTTCGCCCATGGCGCCGAACGCGGGCAAGTACATATCCATGGCCAGATAGCCGAGCATGCTCAGCCCCGCCAGGTACCAGGTGAAACCAAAAGAGTTTTTCATTGAAGCCTTGTTAATCCTGCCATCAAACAATTTGCTGACTGGCGCCTATTATGAGGCTGACAGTTGCGCTGTGAAGCGATAATAATTGAACACTCTTATCAATATTTTTGAAGGCAATGCCCATGTGGTCCGAATACTCCCTGGACGTGGTGGATGCCGTGGCCCGTCACGGCAGCTTTAGCGCCGCCGCCCAGGAACTGCACCGCGTACCCTCGGCCATCAGCTACACCGTACGGCAAATCGAAGAGTGGTTGGCGGTGCCGTTGTTTATCCGTCGCCACCGGGATGTGGAACTGACCCCCGCCGGCCGCCTGTTTATCGACGAGGCCCGTGGCGTGATGAAAACCATGCTGGGCACCCGCCGACTGTGCCAGCAAGTGGCCAATGGCTGGAGCGGCCAGCTGAAAGTGGCGGTGGATTCCATCGTCAAACAGCAACGCTGCCGGCAACTGGTGCTGGATTTCTATCGCCAGTTCCCGGAAGTGGAACTGCTGCTGGAGTACGAGGTGTACAACGGTGTGTGGGATGCCCTGGCAGACGAGCGCACCGATATTGTGATCGGCGCCACCAGCGCGGTGCCGGTGGCCAGCCACTTCACGTTTCGCGACATGGGCTTGTTGAACTGGCTGTGCGTGGTCAGCGCCCGGCATCCGCTGGCACAGGTCGAGGGTTTGCTCAGCGACGATCAATTGCGGCCCTTTGCGTCGCTGTGCATGACCGACACCTCACGCAACCTGCCCAAGCGCGACACCTGGACCCTGGATAACCAGCGACGCCTGGTGGTCCCCAACTGGGCCTCGGCCATGGATTGCCTGCAGGACGGGCTGTGCGTGGGCATGGTCCCGGCGCACCTGGTGCAGCCATTGATCGACAGCGGCGAACTGGCCGCCCTGGAACTGTCCCGGCCCTTCCCGGCCAGCCCGTCCTGCGTGGCCTGGGCCCAGGACAAACTGTCACCGGCCATGGCCTGGCTCCTGGACTACCTGGGGGATAGCCAGACCATGAACCAGGAGTGGCTCAACGGGCCCGTTTCACAGTAACCGAGCGATGCCCCGCACAATCATGGGCGGCCTGGGGTGAAGAGCTTGGCCACGCAGGCGCACCGATAGCCCGTCGCTGGCGGCCATGGTGCCCAGGGTGCGGCCGTGGAAGGCATGGGCATCGTGATGCTGCCCGACGCGCTGGTTGGCGCCGACCTGCAGGCCGGCCGGCTGGTGGCGCTACTGCCAGGCTATCAGTCACCCTCGCGCTCGATGCACCTCTTATATGCACAGGATCGCTATCGCCTGCCCAAGCTGCGGGCCTTCGTCGACTTTGCGATCGAACAATGGGCGCGCTAGAAACTCACTCCCAGGGCCTGTAGCTCACGACGGGTCTGCGCGGGTGATACGTGATGAATACCGTGCCAGCCCAGGGCGCTGGCGGCATGGGCGTTTTCGGCCACATCGTCGATAAACACCAGCTCCTCGGGCTGGATATCCGGCAGATGGGCGCACACCTGGTCGAGGCTGGCATGGTAGATCGCCGGGTCAGGCTTGATTAGCTTCACCTCGCCGGACACCACGATATTGCGAAAGTGTTTCAGGAAGGGATAGTTGGCGCGGGCGTAGGGGAAGGTTTCTGCGGACCAGTTGGTCAGGCCGAACAGCGGCACTTTGGCCTCATGCAAGTCTTCGAGTATCGCCACGCCGTCGGCGAGCGGGCCGCGCAGCATTTCATGCCAGCGGTCGTAGTAGGCCCGGATCAGCGCCTCATGTTGCGGGTGTTTGGCAATCAGGCTGTGGGTGCCTTCAGCCAGGGTGCGTCCAGCGTCCTGTTCGGTATTCCAGGCCTGGGTGCAGATGTTCTCGAGGAACCATTGGCGCTCCTCGTCACCGGTAATCAGTTTGCGGTACAGATGCTGCGGGCTCCAATCGAACAGGACACCGCCAAAGTCAAAAACTACTGCACGAATCGTCATGAAGATCCTCCGTTAGCCGAGTGTGATAACGGACGCAGTCTGGCACACCGAGGTCAAGAAGGGGCAAGCAAGGAAAGGTAGGACGGCTCCTAAATGTGAGCTTTTGTAGGAGCCGGCTTGCCGGCGAAAAACCCGAGAACGCCACGGGGCGCCAGGCACCCCGCGTAATCGTTGACGATTTTCGCCGGCAAGCCGGCTCCTACAAGGGGTTAAGCCTGGACCAGACCTTCGATCTTCACGGTCGGATTGACGTCAGCGTCGTAATCCACGCCATCAATCTCAAAACCGAACAGGCGCAGGAACTCTGCCTTGTAGCCGGCAAAATCGCTGATCTCGTTGACGTTGTCATCGGTCACCTGGTTCCACAGCGCCGCCACGGCGTCCTGGACTTTCGGTTCCAGCTCAGCCAGGTCGGCACGCAGGCGGCCATCGGCGTCAAGCTTCGGCTCGCTGCCGTACAGGCTGTCCTTGAACAGGCCGTAGACCTGCTCGATGCAGCCTTCGTGGGTGCCCTGCTCTTTCATCACCTTGAACAGCAGCGACAGGTACAGCGGCATGATCGGGATCGCCGAACTGGCCTGGGTAACCACGGCCTTGAGCACCGAGACACGGGCATCGCCCTTGAGTGCGGCGAGGTTGTCGCGCAGGGTCAGGACTTTCTTGTCGAGGTCTTTCTTGGCCTCGCCGATGGAGCCATTCCAGTAGATATCCTGGGTGAGCTTTTCGCCCAGGTAGGTGAACGCGGTGGTCTTGGCGCCTTCGGCCAGCACGTCGGCGTCACGCAGGGCGTCGATCCACAGCTGCCAGTCTTCGCCGCCCATCACTTTGACGGTGCCGTCGATTTCTTCCTGGGTCGCCGGCTCCAGCGTGGTGTCGACCACAACGCCCTTGTCGGTGTTGATCCCACGCAGGGTCACGGCCTTGCCGATCGGCTTGAGGGTGGAGTTGTGCACCACGCCCTGCGGGTCGGTACGGCGTGGCGCGGCCAGGCTGTAGACCACCAGGTCGATCTTGCCCAGGTCTTTCTTGATGGTTTCGATGGCCAGGCGCTTGATCTCGTCAGAGAACGCATCGCCATTGATGCTCTTGGCGTACAGGCCTTTTTGTGCGGCAAACTTGTGGAAAGCGGCGCTGTTGTACCAGCCGGCAGAGCTGAGCTTGCCTTCCTCGCCTTCTTTTTCGAAAAACACACCAAGGGTGTCGGCGCCACAACCAAAAGCGGCACTGATACGCGCAGCCAGGCCGTAACCGGTGGACGCACCGAGCACCAGGACTTTCTTCGGGCCGCCTTCGATGGCACCGTGCTGGGTCACGTAGTCGATCTGCTCTTTGACGTTCGCTTCGCAGCCAACAGGGTGGGCGGTCACACAGATAAAGCCACGAACCCGCGGTTTGATGATCATAAAATTTCTGCCTCTTCCAAGGTGCCGATGGCCAATGGTGGCCATTACGGCGTCAATCGTACTGGTCTATGACGTCCGAAAAACCGAAGCGTCACGATAGTCGCAATTCTTCTGTTCGCAAAATCCAATCCACACTGGCCAAAGGCACTATATTTTTCCGACAAGGGCGTGAATTCAGCAAATTCTGCGGCATGATGAGGCAGAGCGGAGTTTGCGTCCTGCCTGTAGGGCAGGGAAAATGCCCGTCCTGTGCGACCGTATTCGGCGCTCGTCATCCTCATGCCACTGGCTGTTCAGCGCCCGGTGGCTGCGCTTTCAGGGAATAAGAATGCCTCAACGCCAAGTCATCAATGCCTCCGTCAGCCCCAAGGGCAGTCTCGAAACGCTGTCGCAACGTGAAGTCCAGCAACTGAGCGAAGCCGGTTCCGGCAGCATCTATACGCTGTTTCGCCAGTGCGCCCTGGCAATTCTCAACACCGGCGCCCATATCGACAATGCCAAGACCATCCTCGACGCCTACAAGGACTTTGAAGTACGCATCCATCAACAGGATCGCGGCGTGCGCCTGGAACTGTTGAACGCGCCCGCCGACGCGTTCGTGGATGGCGAAATGATCGCCAGCACCCGGGAAATGCTGTTCAGCGCCCTGCGCGACATTGTCTACACCGAAAACGAGCTCGATAGCCAACGCATCGACCTGAGCACCTCCCAGGGCATCACCGACTACGTGTTCCACCTGTTGCGCAACGCGCGCACCCTGCGCCCGGGTGTCGAGCCGAAGATCGTGGTGTGCTGGGGCGGGCACTCGATCAATACCGAAGAATACAAATACACCAAGAAAGTCGGGCACGAACTGGGCCTGCGCAGCCTCGATGTGTGCACCGGTTGCGGCCCGGGCGTGATGAAAGGCCCGATGAAGGGCGCGACTATTTCCCACGCCAAGCAACGCATCACCGGCGGGCGCTACCTGGGCCTCACTGAGCCTGGCATCATCGCCGCCGAAGCGCCGAACCCGATCGTCAACGAACTGGTGATCCTGCCGGATATCGAAAAACGCCTGGAGGCCTTTGTGCGTGTCGGCCACGGCATCATTATCTTCCCGGGCGGTGCCGGTACGGCCGAAGAATTCCTGTACCTGCTGGGCATCCTCATGCACCCGGACAACCGTGACGTGCCCTTCCCGGTCATCCTCACCGGGCCAAAACAGGCAGCGCCGTACCTGCAACAGTTGCATGCGTTTGTCGGCGCGACCCTGGGTGAGGCGGCCCAGGCCCACTACCAGATCATCATTGATGACCCCGCCGAAGTCGCCCGGCAGATGACCGCGGGCCTCAAGTCCGTCAAACAGTTCCGCCGCGAGCGCAACGATGCCTTCCACTTCAACTGGCTGCTGAAGATCGACGAAGGCTTCCAGCGCCCGTTCGACCCGACCCACGCCAACATGGCCAGCCTGCAACTGAGCCATGCCCTGCCGCCCCATGAACTGGCGGCCAACCTGCGTCGGGCGTTCTCGGGGATTGTGGCGGGTAACGTCAAGGACAAGGGTATCCGCCTGATCGAACAGAACGGCCCGTACGAGATCCACGGCGACCCGAGCATCATGAAGCCGCTGGATGAGCTGTTGAAGGCGTTTGTGGAGCAACACCGGATGAAACTGCCCGGTGGCGCGGCGTATGTGCCGTGCTATCGCGTGGTGCAGTAAGGCACATCGCCAGATCATAGGTTGGATTGCTTTAGGGCTGTCTGATGGGTGTCGAGGGTATGAAGGCGGACTAGGGTTTTACCTATTCAGACCAGCGACACCTACCATAGCGTCCAGGACCTCAAGGGCCTGATTCGCAAACCCGCCACGGCCGTCAGCATTGAACAGGTGAGCCAGGCAGTCGCCGCGCAGGGAGCAAAAGCGCGATGATTGGCCAAGATACCTTGGCGTTGCTGCAACGGACCTGCTTTGGTAAAACCTGTGTTCCACCGCCCTTATTAGAGACTGCCCAACGTGCGCACGCTTCTGCTCGCTGCCCTGCTCCTGACACCCACCCTCGCCCTGGCAGAAACCATCGCCTGGCCGGACCTTCCAGAGACCTGTTTCGTCAGCGGCCGTTCTGCCACCAACGACGATGTCGACAATGGCTGTGCGGCGTTTCTGATCAATGTGAAAGGCAAGGCGGCAGGCACGCCCATCAAGCTGGATATCCCCCAATACGCCATGCACGTCGAAGCAGTTACAGGCAAGGAGACGCCGGTGATCATCATCCAGGCGGAAGAGAACGGCGAGATCAAGGCGGTTGGGTACAAGGAGCTAGGTACCGAACAATTGGGGGCGGCACTGCTCAAGGAAGTGCGGCTGCTGGGAACGAAAAAGCCGGGCTAAAGCCAGCCCAGTTGCGCTCCAATAAAGCTCCACAATCAAAAAACCCGCTGACCGTTACCGGTTCAGCGGGTTTTTAACTGTCGATTCAATCCTGTCTCAGGACTGTGTCGACCGCTTACAGCGCGATGTCAGCCGCCGGCTTGCTCGGCTCGGCCGCAGGCTTGGCAGCCTCGGTCGCCTGTGGGGCAGCCATTTGCGGAATGGCTGGCGGAGGCGTCAGTTGCAGAACCTTGGCAGTGTAGGCCCATTCTTGCGCAACGCGCTCAGGGCTGCCGTTCAGCTTGGTGCCATAGCTCGGCACGATCTGCTTCAGCTTTTCCTGCCAGGCCGGAGTAGCGACCTTGTCCTTGAACACTTTTTCCAGCACGGTCAGCATGATCGGCGCTGCAGTGGACGCACCTGGCGATGCACCCAACAGGCCGGCGATGGTGTTGTCGGCGGAGCTGACCACTTCGGTACCGAGTTTCAGGACGCCGCCCTGCTCTTCGTCACGCTTGATGATCTGCACACGCTGACCGGCTTGCCACAGGCGCCAGTCTTCTTTCTTGGCGTTCGGGAAGTACTCTTGCAGCGCCTTGAAGCGGTCGTCATCGGACTGCATCAGTTGGCCAGCGAGGTACTCGACCAGTGGGTATTCACGAATACCGACTTTGGTCATTGGCCAGATGTTGTGGGTGGTGGTGCTGGTCAGCAGGTCCAGGTACGAGCCTTCTTTGAGGAACTTGGTGGAGAAGGTCGCGAATGGGCCAAACAGGATCACGCGCTTGCCATCCAGCACGCGGGTGTCCAGGTGCGGTACCGACATCGGTGGCGCGCCAACCGAAGCTTTACCGTAGGCCTTGGCCAGGTGCTGCTCGGCAATCGTTGGGTTCTCGGTCACCAGGAACGAGCCACCCACCGGGAAGCCTGCGTATTCCTTGGCTTCAGGAATGCCCGACTTCTGCAGCAAGTGCAGGGCACCGCCGCCCGCGCCGATGAATACAAACTTGGCGTCGGTCTCGGTCTTGCTGCCGTCTTTCAGGTTTTTGTAGCTGACACGCCACGAACCGTCGGCGTTCTTGGTGATGTCCTGCACTTCGCTCGACAGTTTCAGGTCGAACTTGGGTGTGGTCTGCAGGTGAGCGACGAACTGGCGGGTGATCTCGCCGAAGTTAACGTCAGTACCGATTGGTGTCCAGGTCGCGGCGATTTTCTGGTTCGGGTCACGCCCTTCCATCATCAGCGGAACCCACTTCTTGATCTGTACCGGATCTTCGGAGTATTCCATGCCAGCAAACAGCGGGCTCGCCTGCAGCGCTTCGTAACGCTTTTTCAGGAACTTGATGTTGTCATCGCCCCACACAAAGCTCATGTGCGGAGTGGAGTTGATGAACGAACGCGGGTTCTTCAGAACGCCTTGCTGAACCTGCCACGACCAGAACTGGCGGGAGATCTGGAACGCTTCGTTGATCTCGACCGCTTTCGGGATCTCAACGGTGCCGTCCTTGTTTTCCGGGGTGTAGTTCAGCTCAGCCAGCGCCGAGTGACCGGTACCGGCGTTGTTCCAACCATTGGAGCTTTCTTCGGCGACGCCATCCAGGCGCTCGACCATCTCCATCGACCAATCCGGCTGCAGCTCATTGAGCCATACACCCAGGGTCGCACTCATGATGCCGCCGCCGATCAGCAGCACATCGACTTTCTTTGCCTCTTCCGCCTGGACGGAAGTAATCCCCATCGACAAAGCCAGACCCAGCAGGGCAGTGTTCACTTTTTTAAACATCGTAGCACCTATGATAAAACGCCTTCCGCCCTACCGCCCTCGACCTTCCGGCAACCGTGGTGCGCCAAACATCAGGCAACGTCTGGCGGGTTCCCGTACTCGCAAGTACTGCAGGGTGGGCACACAAGGCCGACGTATCGACCTCACTTTTATGTCCCTTCTGCGCTGACTTCTTATCATTATTGGCTTCAGCTACCTCGGCGACAGCTACCCTGCCGGTACGCATTCGGGAGTGCGTACCAGAGAGAGAATAGACCAAGATGGCGCGCAGAATATCATGCTCCGGCGGGATCGGGCGTCTGTTCTGGACTTGACGGTCGTGTTGGCAACAGGCTCAGCGCCACCTCGACAGACTGGCGAAGACGCTCAGGTGTAACGCCATCCCTCGCCTGGATGGAAATACCGTGCAAAAAGGTCGCATAAAAGTCCCCCAGTGCCTGCACGTCGGCACCCGCGCCAAGCTCGCCGCTTTCCTGCCCGCGCTGCAACCTGTCGATAATCGACTGGGTACGTTGCAGGCGGTGCTCGCGCAGCCATTGCTGAACCTCGGCGCCGTCCGGGCTGGTACTGCTTGCGGCACTCACCACCAGGCAGCCGCCGGGCCGACCCGATTGCGTGTAAGTGCTGATGGCATCGTCCAGCATGCCCCTGATCGCGCTTTTCAGGTCTGCCTGCGCCAGCGCATAGTCGGCAAAACCACCCTCGCCGCTTTCATATAACGCCACCGCCTCACGGAACAGCGCCTGCTTGCTGCCAAAAGCGGCGTAAATCCTCGCCGAGGCAATGCCCAGCGCCTCAACCAGCGCCGACATGCTGGTACCCTCGTACCCTTGCTCCCAGAACAACAACATGGCGCGCTGCAATGCCGCTTCCCTATCAAATTCGCGCGGACGTCCGGCCATTAATTGCTTACCTGTGGGTGTGATTTCATCACTTTAACCCATATCGAGTTGACGGTAATGAATGGACGGGCCTATTCTTTGTCAATCGACAAACAATAGGAACACATGATGCGTACGCTTAAAGGACCCAGTTTGCACCTGGCACAATTCAGTGCCGCCGAGCCGCCTTTCAACAACCTGGAGAACATCGCTCAGTGGGCCAAGGCGCAAGGCTTCAAGGCGCTGCAGATTCCGGCCTGGGACAGCCGACTCTTCAATATCGAACTAGCCGCGCAAAGCCAGGCGTACTGCGATGACATCAAGGGCATGCTCGGCGACCACGGCCTGCAGATCAGTGAATTGACCAGCCATATTTTTGGCCAACTGGTGGCGGTGCATCCTGCCTACGACGCGTTGTGGGACGCATCCATTCCAGCACCGCTGCGGGGCAAACCACAGGCCCGTACCGAATGGGCGATCGAACGCATGAAATGGACCATCACGGCCTCGCAACGGCTTGGCCTTGAAGACCTGGGCACGTTTTCCGGCTCCCTCGCCTGGCCCTATCTGTTCCCCTTCCCGCAACGCCCGGAAGGTCTTATCGATGCTGCATTCGATGAACTGGCCCGACGCTGGCGACCGCTGCTGGACCTTGCCGACGAGCAAGGCGTCAACCTCTGCTACGAAATCCACCCCAGCGAGGACCTCCACGACGGCACCAGTTTCGAGCGTTTCTACGAACGGGTTGACCAGCATCCGCGCTGTCGGATCCTGTTCGACCCCAGCCACTTCGTGCTGCAACAACTGGACTACTTGAGCTACCTCGACATTTACCAATCGTTCATCCGCATGTTTCATGTCAAGGACGCCGAGTTCAACGCCACCGGCCGCCAAGGTATCTACGGTGGCTACAGCGACTGGGCCAACCGTGCCGGGCGTTTTCGCTCACTGGGTGATGGCCAGGTGGATTTCAAAGGCATTTTCTCCAAACTCGCCCAATACGACTATCCGGGCTGGGCCACGCTGGAATGGGAGTGCTGCTTGAAAAACCAGGAGGACGGAGCCCGCGAAGGCGTCGAGTTCATCAATCGACATATCATTAAAGTCACCGACCGGGCCTTTGACGACTTCGCCGGTGCGCCGGTCGATCAGCGGCAGATCCAGGCCATGCTCGGCCTTCAGCACGAGGCACGACCATGAACGCTCGCACCGCCCTATCCCTCGATACCAGTGACGATTTCACACACCACTACGTGCGAATCGACGGCAAGAAAATCCACTGCGTCATGGCCGGCGCCGGGCAACCGGTGTTGCTGGTCCCGGGCTGGCCACAAACCTGGTACGCCTTCCGGCATATCATGCAAGCCCTGGCAATTCAGGGCTTCCAGGCCATTGCCGTCGACCCGCCAGGCCTGGGCAACTCAGACCGTCCTGCACTGGGCTTCGACACCGGCAATATTGCCGACGTGCTCCATCGGACGATGCTGGGGCTCGGCATCCCGCGCTATCACCTGGTCGGGCACGATGTCGGCATGTGGATCGGCTATGCGCTGGCAAGTGACCAGCCACACGCCGTGCGCACACTGACCGTAACCGAAGCCGTCATACCCGGCCTGGCCCCACCGCCGCCGATTTTTGTTGCGCCGGAACAAAACATCTTCCTGTGGCACTTCCTCTTCAACCAGATCCAGGACCTGCCCGAAGCCCTCACCACCGGGCGGGAGGAAACGTACCTCAACTTTATGTTCGACCGCTGGTCATTTCACCGCGACTCCGTTGCGTCCGACGTCTACATTCGCGCCTATTCGACACCCGGTGGCTTGCGCGCAGGGTTCGACTATTACCGCGCGATTCCCGAAACCATCCGGCAAAACACCGAGCGCGCTACCCGCATGCTGGAAATGCCGGTACTGGCCATCGGCGCCGAACATGCCACTAACGACGCCCCCCTGGTGACGCTCCAGGGGCACGCAACCGACCTGCGCGGGGCGATCATCGCCGATTGCGGGCATTTTGTGATGGAGGAGGCACCGCAGGCATTCGTGGAACATCTGCTTGGTTTTCTGCAGGCGCATCCTGAAAGCTAAAGGCTCAGGCCAGAGGAGTGACGGAACAACCTCGGGCGTGCTGGAATCAGGAAAGTCGATGGGAATCATCAAGTTTTTATGGTTTTCAGCCCTGCCCAATTGTCGATAATCGCGCCTACTCAAAAGGGAAGCGCGTATCCAGATGACACAGGCAAAAAGCTATACAGCCACGGCAAAGTGGCTGCACTGGAGCATGGCGCTCATCTGGATTGCCGCCTGGCTGGTGGGAATCGTGGCCGTTCACTGGCGCGATGAATTAAACCCGCAGCATCAACTCACTTTTTTACACAAGGCGATGGCTAGCACCCTGCTGTTGCTTATCGTCCTACGTATCGCCTGGCGCCTGACCCATGCAGCGCCGGCGATGCCCGACACCATGACACCGATGGTCAAGCGTGCTGCGCTCATTGGCCACCTGTTGCTGTATATCGTGGCGCTAGTCGGACTGCCGATATCCGGCTGGTACTGGAGTTCGGTGGCGGACAAACCCATCCTGGTTGCCGGCTTATTCCTGCTACCGCCGCTGGTGGAGGCGGATAAGAGTCTCTATGACCTGGCAAAGGCAATTCATACCTACAGCGCGTGGTTATGCGGTGCTCTTGTGGGAGGGCATGTGATGGTGGCGCTGAAGCATCACTTTGTTGATAAGGACAAGGTACTGGCGGGGATGCTGCCGGGGCGCGTCGACTGATGTGGGAACGCCCCGGATACCTGGCCTCAACGAGGCCACTCCGTTCCTGATAAACTGATCGCCCTTCGCCTTCCCCGTCCAGATACTTCAATGCCCCTACAAATTGCATCAATGCCACTTTCCCGCCGGTTTTCGGTTGCGCCGATGATGGATTGGAACTACTAAGCCAAAGAGTCTTTAAAACAAAGGCCTACAGCTCACCCAGCTTTAGCTCGTACCACTTATGTACCACTGGACTCCTTTCGATCCATACCTACGCCCTGACTAGCCGCCTTAGGCATCAGGCAGATAACGGCCAGAAGCGGACGTACGCGACACGAGCTTGGTTGCCCCTTAATCTTTTTTGTGAGAGGTTGAGGGACGCTGATTCATCAAGGAAGATCATGGACATTCGATCGACAGAAACAGAGGATTGGATGCTACTAAAGCAAGTCCGACTCGCCGCGCTTTTGGACACGCCAACGGCATTTGGTGTCAGTTATCAAACTGCTGCCGCATACACTGATGAACAGTGGAAAGTTAGAGCCTCATCAACCGGAACAGCATTTTGGCTGGCACTCGACAAAGGTAGACCTGTCGGAATGATCGGTGCCGCAGTCAATAGTGCACATCGCTTTAACTTGATAGGAATGTGGGTTGATCCTGCTGCCCGGGGCTCAGGAGTAGCAACTCAGTTGGTAGAAGTTGTGAAAGCTCGCGCTACCGCGGAAGGCTTTGATCGCGTTTTTCTCGACGTATCGCCCGACAATGCGAGAGCCTCGAACTTCTATCTCAAGCAAGGTTTTATTTTCATGGATGAATGGGAGCCGTTAGAAAGTCATCCGTATATTACGGTTCAGACGATGCTCTGGATCGGAAGCTGATTCACGAGTTCGCTCTTAGCCGGATGTCCCTTAGAGGTCGGCTCCTGCACGTCACAACGGAAAGAAACCGGCCAATTTCTATCGACGCTGACCGGCCGCTTAGGGTCGATTGCTGCCAGTCAGGCGCAAAATCACCAGCTTTATCGGTGATGGATTGGAACACTTAAATCTACAGACCTTAGAGCCCGGCACCTGTGGCATGACTCAAAACCACTCGTACCACTTTCGTACCAACACAATTCCAATACTCAGGGCCTGCCCCTTTTCACAGGCTGTAGCGATTCTGTGCGCTGTCACTGCTATGCTTGATCACTGCCAAAATAGGTCAGTCGTAAAGTGATGAGTTCCCCACGGCGATACACGCTGAGGATGTAGACATGGAAGTGCTGCGCAATATCATCAATGAGCAACTCGAGCTGCTTCGCCTCACGTTGTACGTGACGACTCAGGGCCCTCTGGAGTACAGCGGAGAGACGTACAACTGTACCCTCTCAGAAGAAAAGCAGAGGACCTCACAACCGATCGCAATGGCCGCAGGACAGACTGTAAATACGCTACTTAAGTGCTCCGACTGGAGAGGAGTACCGGTTCGGGATCTCTATCCTCTAGCGCGAAGCTGTATTGAGTCGTTCATAAATGCATCTTTCCTGCTGGCGGAAGACGATGCAAAAGCCGAGCGTGCAGTCCGGTGGTTGAAGTATCGTGCTTGGAAACAACACAATCGTAGCGTTGGGACTGGGACGTTTTCCCTACATATCTCCAACGATACCCCTGCCCCCGAAGAAGCAAGCGAGTTCACGAGAAGGGGCGTGTCTCGTGAATGGAGCGAATACGACACACCTACCCGATTGAGAAGAGTGGCCGAACTCGCTGGTGGTAAGGCTGGCTCGCGCTTGCTGGCAGCCTATGCGCTTGTCTACTCCACCTCTTCAGAAATCATCCACGGATCCCCCTACGGCGTGAGCTATTTTTATCAAGCATACCTTCCGCCCGACCCCACCGTGGAGGACTTCCCAAAAGCAACACAGCTACAACTAGAGGATTTACTTTGTGCGGTCTGCCATGCTCTCGCCGGTTATTTATCTTGCAGTACTAAGGTTTTGGGACTTAGGCAGATGTATACCGCCGAACAACGACTTTTCAACCGGCTTCTAGCACACGAAGGTGTTGAGCCTCAAACAGTGGAAGATATTACATAAGATTAATTATCAGCCAGGAACGTTTTTTTTAAATTAGTTGAGTGCACACCTTTAATCAATTTCGGTCGGCAACGCTCGAAATCACCAGCTTCAGAGGTGATTAATTAGACCAGCTAGGAAGTGAAAAACGAACCCCTTACAAAACCCGCAAAGAATATAAAACCACACCCTATTCCTTATTTATTATACACCTTAGCCTTTTGCACCAAACAACACTCACTGCAGTACAACTAAAAAAGAAAAAGACCATGCTCACAATACTATCTAATTGGTTCTCAGATCCTAAAAACTGGGGAGCATTACTGATAACAGCGCCGATAGCAATCTTGGCCTTATTCGTCGCCATTAAAAACTATCAGCGAAAGTCAGGAATATCGATCCGAGGAGGATTTGGAATTGCATCAAGCTCAAGATGCGAAGAAAGCTACGTGTCACATATAGTACTAGAAAATCTAAAAGATCGAGCAGTTACAATATACGGTATTTTTTTAAAAGTAGGGCACAATTTTTATATCGATTTAGAAAGCCATGAAGACAACCCGCTTGTCTTGAAGCCCTACGAAACATACCACAGGACGATGGGGGAAATAATTTTCTATAGCGTTAACACGAATATAATAAAAATGGAAAAACTTCTCCAAGACAAAAAAACAAAAAAACGTTTAGTACTTTCAACAAGCGAAGGTAAATATATCGTACCAAAGGAAGTCAAAAGATGGTCGCCTGTAGGGGATTTTTTTAGAAACTATCTGACTGGAGTAATACGAACCGTTAGAGTTTCTCACAACAAAAAAGACATAGGTGGCAATGTCCGATTTATAGTCGACATAACTAATACTGACGGAGACATAGAAACCATTGAGCTAATGAGCGACGATTACCAGCTAGTCATTTTCAAAAACTTTATACTTACGGAGGAAAGCCTTTCAACCAAAGAATCTTTGGAGAATTTCCTGCAAGAAAAATTGGAAAACAACCTTATTTCTAAAGGATCATCTATCAAAGTCTATGATTTTTATGAACATAAGAAAAAAATAAACGAGCTATATCGAGGCGAAGCAATAGAAGCAGAGCGCTATAGCGCCTCCTATTACTACGTATTTGGCAAGCTCTATACTATTTACTCAAACCTTAAAACCGCCAGAGCAAACAAACGCATCCAGTCAGAAAACAATAAACGTAGAGATTGATTCGCTGTTGGACGGCAAGTAAAGGTTTGTACACTCTGAGCAGCGAGTATTTAAGGATGTGAATTTAAGATAAACTCCTTCCGTTTAGCTGTCGTTTAAGATCAGTTGTGTTTGCCTTTCGGCATTGTCCGGCGTGGGAGCCAGTCATCGGCAGCAGGATTGCCTGTAAGTATGCAGAGCATCCTGCGGCTTATGAAACCTCCTTCATTTTCCCTCTCGCGTGCAAGATCCTCCACTCCACCTGGATATCTGATTTTAAAATTGATTACACTCAGCTCCTTATGGAAATCTGCTAGGCTTCCTGCTGGAAAGTGCAAGGTTATGACCTGTTTTTTAGACACTCGCGTGGTGCTTATTTTTTCTGGTTCGGCCATAGACCAGGTCCACATGCCATGAATTAGCGCGTTTCGAGATTCATGCAGGCGAGTGATATTTTCGAACTGCTGCTCTAACAATACAGCACGCTCGCCCTCTTCTACTTCGGCAACCCGAGCTTTCCATAATTCCAGTACCTTGAGAAAATTTAGGTTATTCATCACCCTTGGTAACTTCTCGACATCTTGCACATCGAAAGTTGCAATTGTCTGTGCAAACACTTCGGACTCAAGCGCCCCCCAAAGAGCAATGATCCTGCCGATGAGTATCGCTTCTTTGTCAGAGAGCGGAAGGTCGTAAAGTTCGATCAAATCATTTTCACTCATGGGTGAATTCTCTCAATATTATCGGTGGGGAGGTAGACTCTCTACGCCTGTCGTAGGCGCATAATCGCATTTGCAATCTCTTTGGCATTTGTATCCAGAGCTTCCATGGCACCGGCTGCATTATATGCAGCACTCTCTACTCCATTCTCTGAAAGCCATTTAGTGACCTCCTCTATTGCAGCAGCAAGAGCATGCTGATTATGCAAAAGCAAAGTCAAAGCATCTGCCGTTGCGATGTTGGATACTGAGTTTTCTGGCATGTAAGTCATCCTTGGCGAGATTTCTGCAAAAGCATAGCTCATCTGGCCGCTAGTTTAGGTCACTAAGCCATCCTGGACTAACTTTCCGTACCAGAAAATAGCATCTACCCCTAATCTTCCCATGTGGTCATTTTTTCATACGATCAAAACCAGAAACTCTATTTTATATAATTAAATCAGTTAGCTAGCCTTGATCAATCTGCAGTGAAGGAGAAATTCGAAAGCATCCGTCCCCCTGATCTGTCAGCCGACTCCCCTGAATACAAGGGCTCCAGCGGTGCCAGTTGCGCAAAAGCATGCCCACTCCATTCCCACGCGCATCAGCATGCACCTCAGTACGCGTGCGCATCACACGTAGAGGGGCCTGAAATTCAAAATCTAGAGGGGGCACAAAAAGAGTAACATAAGTAATCTTGACCGTTTTTTACGCTCAAACAATTGATATTTAAGGGTTTTATATTTAGAGCAAAAGGTAATTTTTAAGTAATATTGAAGTAATCTGATTACTCTTTACAAATGTAATTCCCCACTTTTATAAAACCCTTTAAAATCAATAGCTTGACAAAAAATTACCTTTTCAATTACTTCTCTGTTACTCCTTTTTGTAATCTCTTAACCCACGAAATACGAGGGCTCCAGACCGTTTCCGTGGGGAGATTACTGAAATTACTCTTTTTGAGACTCCCCCCCTCCCCATAAACAACATAGCCTCCAAGGCCCTTCCACAAAATACCCCCTCGGTGCAGGGTTCCGCAGGTATTTCCGAGTTCGGAAATCGGAAAGCGGCCCCTAGCCAGCGCCGTGTTGAGGGGGTTGCAGGTATGCAGAAAAAGCGACCCATTTAGCCCGCAGGCGAGGTGGGGGGACGACGGCGCGCGCCAGGTGCAGATCGAGTTGCCGATCGCTGCCAGGCTGGGCAAACTGCTCGATGCCACATCCTGGACAAGACTTCGCAAGGAACGCATCGATGACCATGCCCATACTGTTTGAGTTTGAAGCATTGCCGGTGCGAGTCGTGACCGAAGAGAACGGAGAGCATTGGTTTTGCGCCAAGGATGTTTGCACGATTCTCGGCTACAGCAACTCAAGACAGGTGATCAGCGACAACTGCCGCGAGAAAGGTGTCCGTAGGACGGACACCCTTACGGAAAAAGGTAAGCAGGAACTGCAATTCATTGATGAAGGCAACCTATACAGGCTCATCATCAGAAGCAGGAAGGAAGAGGCTAAGCATTTCGAATCATGGGTTTGCGACGAGGTACTTCCAGCTCTGCGCAAGACCGGCAGCTATCAATTGGAAAGCCGCTCGACAGCCTCCGCGCGCATTGCTAACCACCGACTTCGCTTATCGTTAGGCAAAGAACTCCATCGCACCCGAGACCCAGCGCTGCGCACGCTCATTCACCAACAACTGGCTGACGTGTCCAATGCATTGGGCCTACCTACCCCGGATATCGACAGTTTAGGTCGCACCGCGCCCACCGTACCGGATGTTCTTAGGACCTTTTGGGAGGCTTTGAATTTACTCGACAGCAAAGGCGTGGACTATAACCACACTGCTCGCTCAAATACCCTGGCCATCAATCTACGAGAGCTAACCCGCTTGCTCAGCGAGAACGGCCGAACGCTACAAATCGACACCGTCCAACGCCAAGCCATGTGGCAAAGTCAGAGCCCCCGCTGCCTGCACAAGAACCATGCTGTTCACAGTCGACTAACCGGAAAGATCATCAAATGCTGGGTGTTTGAGCGACAGGCTGAATGAGGATGGGTGCAGAAAACTCGATTATTTAGTCGGCAGGAGAGGTGCGGGGACGACGGCGGTTGGTAGGAACTGCTCAGATTACGGAACAAGGCGTTGACTGGCTTCACCGCGTCTTCAGGCTTTTATTTAGTTCCGAGAGCCCGAGGTACACCGAAGACCTGGTCGGCGTGTAGCCGCCTGTGGAGTGCATCCTGGGGGAAAACGGTGGGCCCACTCAGGGCGCCAAGCGTCTAAGGACACTTGGCGCTCGACATCGTCGACGTGTCTATCTAAGGCCGAAGCAGAACAGGCTATTATTATCGTAGTGATAGAAACACATCCCTGAAGAGTCGTTTTTTAGTAGGCGGACATACGAAGTACTCCCCTCCGAGAGTTCCAGCTGCCTATCTAATATAATAGGAACTCCAAGCTCACTTAATAAAGTGCGCAGTCCATCCGTCACAACTTGCTTTTCGATGGACATATAGGCGTATGCGCCCCAAATAGGAGTAATATCCCCGGTCACATATAAGTACTCCGTTTCTCCCGCCTTTTGCCAAGTCGAAGTATATTGAAACGAACGGTGTCCCAGCGTCATAGTTTCAACATTATTTATCACGCGCTCATTTTTCAAAGCATCATCTTTCTCGATGTATATTGCAGTGCGCATTTTATACTCGACATTTTTTTCAACGCCCCATTCTCGTAAATAAACTGCCAGTGTAACCAAGACCAAACTACAGACCAGAACAACCAAGAACATAAACTTTTTGAAGCTCATGATTCCCCTCCTGCGCGCGACAGGCAATTCGCAACAGCATAATCTAACGGTACCGAGATCGGCACTGTAAAAGAGCTGAAACCTGCGGAAACATAGCATACAACCCTATATCTTTTTTCATGAACCCTAACCATGACCTTCCCATAAGCCCCCATAGGAATATTTTTGATTTGAGCCTCCAAAGGAGCCGCAATATCTTTTTTTAATGAAATAATAAACTCAACATCAAGCTCTCCAACATTAAATTTTGTAATTCTTAGAGGATCCCTAGTTAAAATCTCAAATTCCGGCTTAAGCAAGTAGATCAAGGAAGCCAAAAAAAACAAAAAAACAACTGCCCTCAACAAACGCACAACAACGTGCTTCCGGCCTCCCCTCTCAAAAGACTTGCTAGTTCTCTCATCAACCGTAAAAGTAAGATCTGCACTATTAACTTCTACATCCAACTCCTGAACCGGATGCTTTTCAACACTGAGAGAGCCAACTAAAAAATCCGAATTAAACATATAGCCAGCTTTTGGGCTAGTGACAATAATTCCATGCCCATCTGCACCAAAGAAAGACCTTATATTAAAAATAGCCTGCGCCAAGCTACCAGTTGCCACTACACGCCCAGGCCAACCAAATAGAATTAGCTGCTCCTTGTTAAACACTTCTCCCGACCTAGAGATAAGTTGATACAAGACCCTAATCTCCGCTGTACCCAGGTTGCAGATGATAGGCTGCTCCTCGAGATCTCTCACCCTCAACCTTTTTTTAGGACCGTCAAAAAACAAACGAGCCCACCTCTTCTTCCCAGAGTCCATATAGACTGTAAAAACTTCAACCCCCACACCTATTTCCTGATCAGGCATAGCCGTTTCTCACTCTAGATCGGACTCAAAATCAATATAGACGATACTGAAGCAGTAGAAACGCAAAGGAAACCCCCGACTACAAAATCTCTCTCACCCCCAAGCAAATAAAATTAATAAACGATCAATGATTTGACCGAGCGTTAAACAACCTCCAAATTTGACGTAACGAATTGTGGAGCAACGAACATGCAAAATAAGTCGAACGCCAATAATGCCAACAGTTTTGTCGAATACGACCAACTGTCGAAGGATTACCAACAGCAGATCCTCGATTTAAACAAGCGACAGTTAATTCCTGCACACTCGTTTAGCCAGGTTTTTAGCGCCGCGCTTGGTGATCGCATTATCATTAGCAATCTTCCCTCGAGCCCAGCCCACAACTCATCAAGTTTCTGCGATAAAATCTCAATCGAGATTACCTCAACAAGCAAAAACTCTATTAACCTCAAGCTAACCATCAGCAACAACACTTTTCTAATAGAGAAACAATTACCAGCAAAGAGCTAAGCCAGTTCCAAGAACTGGCCACACTTCAAAAACCGAGCATTTCAAAGACTATTACAGTTGACTCGTATAAAAACCGGCTTGCCTTATCTGGATACCTAGAGATACTGGAGCTTGCCCATCCATCAATAGAGGCAGAGCACAAGACATTCACAACTTACGCTTAACTTCTGAGCTGGGGCAATTATTATGCATTCACAATCAAGACATATATCAAGGTGCAACTTCACCACCAACCAATGGATTAATTAAAAAGCCCTCCATTGCATATCGACCACCTTCAGTCCTCCAGCAGGCTTCTAACTATTGAAAACTTGAGAAGGAGATCCGTCACTGACACTAGAAATTCTTGAGATGTATAATGCGTACTCCCCTCATCGTCCCTCTAGGTTTCAGAAGGTCTTAGGACTGTGCTTGCGACCGGCACAACAATAAAAATTATGCCTCGCAGTAAAATTATAAACCAACGAGTCCAGGAAGATGGTACTTCACCGCTCCTATAGCCTTACATGACAATGAGAGAATTATTCTCGGTTACAATTTAGTTAAGTCACCATCACCTCACAACGTATTTTTTATACAGCACCTGCAATATTGCATAGGGTCTTTAAACCCTCACCAATCCGGGGTAGCTATCAAAAAAGCAACAACCCCTCATTATTCTCAAAAACCTCAGATGGATTCGCTAACTTCATAAGGTTTGAAGCGCATTACCTCCTCCCCAATCCAGTCATTCAACTGCGTCATTCGCGCCTGAATCGGCTCCAGTTCATTGGCCGCATAAATCTGCGCCGCCTCCCTGATCGACCCAAATCCACCCGCGTTCTGCGGCACGATGCCCATGAGCTGCGGCGGAATGCGCAAGCTGGCCAGCACGTCATCGCGGGTCTGGTTTTTGATCGAGTTGAATTCGTCCTTGGCCGTCACTTCGCTGACCGGGATGATCTGCAGGCCGTCCTTTTTGCCGTTCGGCGAGTACACGAACAGGTTGCGGAAGTTGCCAGGCCCCTTGGAGTCCTTCAGTGCCTTGCGTAGGGAATCAACGTCCGCCTCGTTCTGAGCGGCGTCGGTCATGTAGAGAATGAAACCGGCATGGCTGCCGTTCTCGTAATACTTGCGGCGAAACAGCGTGGCGGATTCATTCAGCAATGCCGACTGCAACGCACTGATCCACTCTGGCAGCCCATACACCTCCTGGTGCAGATCCGCCTCGCGTAGATGGAAGACCGTGCCCGGTTCAAATTCATGTTCTTCGTTCCACCCCTGAACCATGAACTGCCGACCATCCTTGCCAGAGCGCATGTACTTCGCCAGCGGCGGTACCAGCTCACGCACTGGGCCGAGCATTGAGCGGCGGGCCTCCAAGTACCCATTACCCAGGCAAAGGAAGTCCAGGGCAAACTGTTCAAACGCCGCCCGCGATAGCAACCGGTGCGGGACGAAGGTCTTACTCAACAGGTTGCGCTTGAACATCAGACCCGAATGCAGATGCACGCTGGAACCCACCGACCGCGCCAGGCCATCCAGCGACAGAGGTGGCTCGTACCAGCGCCCGTTAAACCAGCATTCCAGATAATCAAACACCTCCCGACCGCTCAGGACCGGCGAAGGGTCACCGAAGCTGAACGCCTCGATCTTGCCCTCACTGCGCGGGATAAACTCCTGCGTTGTCACTGCGGGCACCTGGGCCATCTGTTTGGTACTTCTGCGGCGGTTCGACATCAAAAAATCTCCATCCGCCCGGTGTTGGCAGTGGTCTGCCCCTCCAGCGGTTCATTGTGCAATGCGTGAAAGAGCGCCCATGCCAGGTCGGCATGGCCGGTGTTATCGTTGCGGCCGGCGGTATAGGTGAATTGGCGACCGCCTGCGGTGATGGTCTTGCGAATCGCCATCAGCGACTGCGCCATGTCAGTCCAGCCGGCGTCGAACTCCAGCCGGCCCCGGTGGATCACGTCGTAAGCCTTGAGCACCAGGCGCGTCTTGACCTCGGGCGAGTAGCTGAAGGTGGTGACGTTGGGGAAGAATTGGCGAACCAGCTGCGCCACGCCGCTGCCCAGCCCGGTAACGTCGATCCCGATGTAGGTCACCCAGTAACGGTCGCAGACAGCTTTGATGACGCTGGCCTGGGCCGCGAAGTCCATGCCCCGGAACTGGTGGCGTTCCAGTACGCGGAATTTTCCACCTGGCACCAGCGGCGGCGCGACCACCACCAAGCCTGAACAATCACCGGTTTCAGCGGGGTCATAACCCACCCATACCTGGCGGTCACCGAAGGGCCGTATGGCAAACGGCTTGTAGTCCTCGGCCCACTCGACCCAGCTGTCGACCATGCATGGCTGCAGCACGGTCAGCGGGAAGATGCTCGCGCCGTCGTCGACGAACTCGCACATCAGCAGGTTGGCGAAAGCCTCGGGACTGTACTCACGACGCAGTTCTTCAATGTCGAACAGGTCGCAACCGCCCTGCTCCGCATCGAGGATGGTGACAATCTGGCGCCACAACCGATCCTCACAGAGCCGCCCCTGTTGGAGAGCCCCGTGGGAGACGTCGACTTTGGTATGTTGCGCCGCTGGTTTACCTTTGTTGAAGCGCTCACCGGTCCAAAAGGTGTAGGCCTCATGTGCCATGGTCGATGGCGTCGAGAAGTAGGTTTTGCGCCACTTTTTGTGCATCGCCATGCCCGAGGCGACCTTGTTCAACTCCTCAAACTTGAAGGTCCAGAAGAATTCGTCGAAATAGAAGTTGCCGTGGTAGCCCTGGGCCGTCCGAGCGTTGGTGCCGAGGAAAAACAGCTCGGCGCCGTTCGGTAACACGATGGGATCACCGGTCAGCTCGACGCCGATCACCTCACGCGCAAACGCCTGGATGTACCCACGAAACAGATAGGCCTGGTTCTTCGACGCTGACAGGAAGATTTGATTGCGCCCGGTTTCCAGCGCATCAATGAAAGCCTCGCGAGCAAAGTAGTAAGTGGCACCGATCTGCCGGCTCTTGAGGATGACGCGAGTGCGCTGATTGCCTGCCCGATGCCAGTCTTTCTGGTAATCGAAGCAGCCATCGATAAACGCCTCGCGCAGCAGCTCAATCTGGTCTTCGCTGATGTCGTTTTTCGGAGTCTTTTTCTTCGGTCCTTCGTTGCGTTTGGCAAGGTTCGGGTTGAGTTCGGTTTCGGTACCACCACCCTGGAAGCGCTGAATGCGAGCCTGGCGCTCCAACTGCCGGTGCAGCAAATCAATCTCTTTGAAGTCGCCGCTGCTCTTCCCCTCCTTGAGGATCAGTTGCACCAGCCGTGCTTCCAAAGCCCCGCCGATCCGTTCAACGTTGTCGGCCCGATCCCATTCGTCACGGGCCTTCCAGCTGTGTAGCGTTTTTTCCTTTTCGCCCGTAGCCTCGGCGATCTCGCAGATACGCCAGCCCATCCAATACAGAAACTTGGATTGGCGCCGGGGATCGATGGGGAGCAGTTCGGTCGTAGTCATGGCCGCGATGCTGCCGCCCATGCCTGCGAGTCAGTAGCTCCGCCTCTTGTAACAGCCCTTCCTACAATCCCGCCTCGTTGCCGCAACTCGCGCGCGTCACGACCATGCCCCTCATTGCAACGCACTTAGCGCCCAACGCATTGAGGATTCCCGGCATGAAGAAATTTCGCAGTAATTGGTTTCGCGTCGCCGTCGAGGGCGCTACCTCTGACAAGCGCACCATCAAACGCAGTTGGTTGGAACAGGCGGCGAAGAACTTCAATCCAGCCACCTATGGTGCTCGCATCTGGCTGGAACACTTCCGCAGCCTGCTGCCCGACAGCCCTTTCAAGGCCTACGGTGACGTGCTCGCGGTCAAGACTGAAGAAGTGGAAATCAACGGCCAGAAGAAGCTGGCCCTGTTCGCCCAGGTAGAGCCGACGCCCGATCTGATCGCCATGAACAAGGCCAAGCAGAAGATTTACACCTCGATCGAAATCGACGACAGCTTCTCGGACACCGGCGAGGCCTACATCGTCGGCCTGGCGGTGACCGATTCCCCGGCCAGCCTGGGCACCGATGTGCTGTCTTTCTCCGCGCAGAAGCCAGAATCCAGCCCATTCAAAGACCGTCATTATTCCGCGACGTCGATGTTCACCGAGGCAGTGGAAACCGAGCTGCTGTTTGAAGAAGTCGAAGAAAAACCCAGCCTCGGCGCCCAGCTTTTCAGCAAAGTTCAGGCTCTTCTGGGTGGCAAACAGGCCAAGGACGACGCCGAGTTTGCGCAGATCGGCCAGGCCGTCGAAGCGATTGCCGACCACGTTAAGGATCTGCCCGACCAGTTGGCCGCAGAGAAGAAATTTTCAGGAGAACTGAAAACGACGGTCGAGCAGCTCAGCAAAGACCTGACCGAGCTAAAAACTACGCTCGGCAACACTCAGGACCATTCCCAAATCCAGCGCCCACCGGTAACCGGCGGCGGCAAACAAGCCCTGGCTGAATTCTGACCTGCGGCCTTAACCGCCCAGCCCACTATCGGAGACACCCATGCGTAACGACACTCGAAAACTCTTTACCGGCTACCTCGGTCAGGTTGCCCAGCTCAACCGCGTTGAGTCGGCCACTGCAACATTCAGCGTCGATCCGACCATCCAGCAGAAGCTGGAAACCAAGATCCAGGAGTCGAGCGAGTTCCTGACCAAGATCAACGTCCTCGGCGTCGACGAACAGGAAGGCGAAAAGGTGGGCATGGGCGTGGGCAGCACCGTTGCCAGCCGCACCAACACCAAGATCAAGAAGCGCGAGCCGAGCAGCATCGGCACTCTGTCCAGCGACAAATACCGCGCTGAACAAACCGACTTCGACACCTACGTCAGCTACAAACAGCTCGACGCCTGGGCCAAGTTCCCGGACTTCCAAACCCGCCTGTCTAGCGCCATTGCCCAGCGTCAGGCGCTCGACCGCATCCAGATCGGCTTCTACGGCACCTCGGCAGCCGAGCAAACCGACCGCACGGCACACCCTCTGTTGGAAGACGTCAACATCGGCTGGCTCCAGCAGTACCGCACTCATGCACCCGACCGAGTGCTGAAGGAAGGCGCTATCGCTGGCAAGATCACCATCGGCAAAACCGGCGACTTCAAGAACATCGACGCCTTGGTCTACGACGCCATCCAATTGCTGGATCCGTGGTATCGCCGTAACCCTGGCCTGGTGGTGCTGACAGGCCGCGAGCTGGTACACGACAAGTTCCTGGCCCTGGTCAACAAGGACCAAGACTCCACCAACACCCTGGCCAGCGACCTGATCATCTCTCAACGTCGCGTCGGGGGCCTGCCGCTGTACGAAGTGCCGTACATCCCAGAAGGCACGATCCTGATCACCACCTTCGCCAACCTGTCGGTGTACTGGCAGATCGGTGCTCGCCGCCGCTACCTCAAGGAAGAGCCGGAGTGGAACCGCGTCAGTAACTTCGAATCGTCGAACGAAGCCTACGTCGTCGAGGAATACGGCCTCGGATGCCTGCTGGAAAACATCAAGCCGGTTGAAGACGCAAGCAGCGAGGGTTAATCCCATGGCACTCAGCATCGCCCAAGCCCACCAACGCCGCGCACGCGCGGCAATGGAGGCAGCGAAAACAGCACCACAGCAATCCATGGCCGGCGCCACCGCCTACGAGCATCAGTTGAATCAGCTGCTGCAAGACCGCTTGCGCCTCAAAGCCATCCAGTCCAACGAAGGCAAAGCCGCGCTCAAGCTGCAACTGCTGCCCGAGTACGTCCCGTATGTCGAAGGTGTGCTTGAGGCCGGCCATGGTGCCCAAGACGACGTCATGACCACCGTCATGGTGTGGCGTGTCGACGTCGAGGACTACAGCGGCGCTCTGGACATCGCCGACTACGTGCTCAAGCACAAGCTGATCATGCCGGACCGATTCGAACGCACCACCGGTTGCCTGGTCGCGGAAGAAATCGCCACAGCCGCGCTGAAAGCACAGAAGGCCAATGGCAATTTCGACCTGAGCATCCTGCACCGCACCGTCGAGCTGACCGACGCCGAAGACATGCCTGATCAGGCTCGCGCCAAGCTGTTCCTGGCGACTGGCCGAGCCACCTTGCACGGCATTACCGCCGAAGAACCGGGCCAGCCTGGACAGATTCAGGCCGGTATCGACCTGCTTAAGCGCGCAATCGAATTGCATGACGGTTGCGGCGGCAAAAAGGATTTGGACGGCGCCGAGCGCCTCCTGAAAAAACACGCTGCACCAAGCAGCTAACCGAGCGTCCCCACGCACCCCGCCGGCTCGGGGCGGATCGGCCAGGCCGCTCCTCCTGAACGTGAAGCCCCGACCACCGGCGACCTATTTTCGAGTGCAGTTCATGAGCGCATTTGTAGCCAGCGGCCCTGTCGCAGGCGGTCATATCAACACCGACCCCTTCTGGCCGTCGATTGACCTGGACCACTTGCGCGCCACCCTGCGCATCAACGACAGCGTCACCCCGGCCCGACTGGAAACCGCCGTGATTTCTGCCGCCATCAACCTCAACCGCGAGCTGGCCGAGTGGCGGAAAGCCCAGCAAGCAGCCGGCCACGCCAAGCTGGACGACGTACCCGGTGATCGCATCAATTACGTGTCGGTAAAGGCCCACCTCTACCGCCGTGCCATCGAAGCCGCTACCGGCGCCGAAGTCTGCGAGCGTTACCGCGATTACAGCGCCACGAATGCCGGCAGCCAGAAGGCCGAAGAAGTCACCCCCACCATTGACGACTACCGCCGCGACCTGCGTTGGGCTGTGCGCGACTTTCTTGGTCGCACCCGCACCACCGTGGAGTTGATCTGATGGCCGTCGCGGTCCGTGCAAATCAAAACGACACGGTCGACGCCCTGTGCTGGCGTTTCTACGGCCGCACCGCAGGCGTCACCGAGGCCGTCCTTGAAGCCAACCCCGGCCTGGCCGACCAGGGCCCAATCCTGCCGCAAGGCTTTGTCGTCAACATGCCCGAAGCCCAAACCAGCGCCCCGCAGCGGCAAATGGTGAACCTATGGGACTGACTGAGCTGCACCCGGACCTTGAACCCACCAACCCTGGACAACGGAATGAAGCGCATGCCTGAACGTCCCGACACCTGGGCCTGGCTCGCCGCCTGGCTCGAACAGAACTGGCCGACTCTTTACGCCGGAGTCCTCGCCGTGATCATCGCAGCCCTAAGGATCATGTACGGCGGCGGCACGGTGCGCCGCATGCTGATCGAGGCGCCGCTGTGCGGCACCTTGGCCCTGGCTGCCAGCCATGGCTTGGCCTTGCTCGGCATCCCAACCACCACCGCGCCGTTTTTCGGCGGTGTGATTGGTTTGCTCGGCGTGGAGGGCACGCGCGCGGTCGCCAAGAAGTTTTTCACCCGCAAGGTAGAACAGCTATGACGACCCTACGACACGGCGACCGCTCGCAGGCAGTACGCACGCTGCAAAAGAATCTCAACAGCCACGGCGCCAAGCTGGATGTGGACGGCAGTTATGGCGACAGCACCGAAACCGCTGTCCGTGCCTATCAGCTCAAGGTTGGTCTGGTCGTTGATGGCGTAGCCGGCGAAAAAACCCAAACCAGCCTGGCCGGCGGTGACTGCGCCAAGCTGCTGCGCAACAACGATCTGATCGCTGCCGCCGAACGCCTCGGCGTGCCGCTGGCAAGCATCTACGCCATCAACGAAGTGGAATCCAAGGGCAAGGGCTTCTTCGACAACGGCAAGCCAGTGATCCTTTTCGAACGGCACATCATGTACCGCCAGCTCGCCAAGGTGCGGCACGACGGCGATGACCCGGCCGAACTCAAGCACCACGCCGACCAGCTCGCCGCCGTCAATCCCGCCCTGGTAAACCCAAAGTCGGGCGGATACTCCGGCGGTACCGCCGAACACCAGCGCCTGGCCATGGCCCGGCTGATCGATGACACCGCCGCCCTTGAATCTGCGTCATGGGGGGCTTTCCAGATCATGGGCTTCCACTGGCAGCGCCTGGGCTATACCAGCGTGCAGGACTTCGTGGCAGCCATGAGTGCCAGCGAATCGCAACAGTTCGACGCCTTCACCCGCTTCATTGAAACCGACCCGGTGTTGCAAAAAGCGCTGAAAGCCCGCAAATGGGCCGAATTCGCCAAGCTCTACAACGGTCCGGACTATCAGCGAAACCTCTACGACGTGAAGCTACAGCGTGCCTACGAACGGCACGCCGACTGCGGTTGCGGGCAAGGGGTAGCCGCATGATCGACTTCGAAGCGGTGCAAAAACTGCGAGTGCAGGACGGCGATCTGCTGGTGGTGCCGGAATCCACCGAACAGGACGATATGCAAGTGCTGGCCGAGGCCATTCAGTTGATGAGCGGTGCCAGGGCCGTGATCGTTCGCGGCCCTATTAAACAACTCGATACCGAAGCCATGAATAAGCTCGGCTGGTACCGCGCATGAGCACCCTGCGCCAGGCCCTGTACGGCATTGCCTTGCTCGGTGCCCTGGCGCTGCTGATCTGGGGCCAGCAACAGCGCATCAACGTCGCCGTGGGTAAAGCCGAACGGGAAGAATCTGCGGCTAAGACCGCCCGCGCAGACGCCGACCGCAACCTGACCACCGCCAACACGCTCAAGACCGCCCTAAAACAGGAACGTGACGCCCAAAGTGCCCTGCGAACTCAGCAGGATCAGTTACGCCAGGGCCTGGCAAAGCGCGAGCGAACCATAGAGGAGCTGAAACGTGAAAACGCCGAACTACGCACCTGGGCTACTCAGCCTTTGCCTGATGCTGCTCGCAGGTTGCGAGAGCGCCCCGCCCTTACCGGCGCCGACGCTTATCGTCAGTGGTTGTCCGGCCGTAGTGCCGTGCCAGTTGCCGGCGACCAGCCCACGCAATAATGGTGACCAGCTCACCGACCAGGACCGCGTCGAAGCCGCCTGGGCCGACTGTGCGGCGCAGGTCGACATGGTTTACCAACATCAGCAGGCAGCGCCATGAACAAGCCTGAAAGCCTACGCGCCCACCTCCTGGCCACCGTCGCCGAATTCAAGCACAACCCTGACCGGCTGCTGATCTTTATCAACAACGGCAAAGTTCGCTGCACCTCTGCGCCAAGCCTCTCTTTTGAGTACAGCTTCGAACTGCAGATCATCCTCACAGAGTTCGCAGGACACCCTGATAGCGTGATGCTCCCACTGTTGGGCTGGCTCAGCGTCAACCAATCCGAGCTGCTCGACAACCTCGATAAAGTGAAGAACGGCTTCCAATTTGAGGCCGAAATTCTCAATAAAGACCTGGTGGACCTCAGTATTACCCTGCCGCTGACAGAGAAAGTGATCGTCGGCCAAGATGACCAGGGCCACACCACCGTCAAGCACCCAAACGAGCCGCAGCGTGTAGCGGGCTACCTCGACCCGAACTGGAAGCCTGGCGCCCAGGGCAACACCAGCGAATGGTTTGTCCCAGATGGCAAATGATCTGGAAGCCCTCGAGACCTGGGCAGCGACGCTGCTGGAACGGCTTGAGCCTGGGGCACGCAATCAACTGGCCCGCAGCATCGGCCAGGACCTGCGTCGCAGCCAACAAAAACGGGTTACTGCCCAGCAGAACCCGGACGGCAGCAAGTTTGCCCCCCGTAAACAGCGCAATCTGCGTGGTAAGCAGGGGCATATCCGCCGCAAGTTGGAAATGTTCAAGAAGCTGAAGAACGCCACCTACCTCAAGGCCCGAGGCGACAGCAACGCCATATCTGTGGGCTTTACCGGGCGAATCGCCCGAATTGCCAGGGTTCACCAGTATGGGCTGAAGGACCGCGCAGAGCGTGGCGCTCCAGACGTGCAATACGAACAACGTGAAGTGCTGGGATTCACCGAGGCGGATCTTGATGTGATCCGTGACAGCTTGCTTGCGCACCTGACACTGTAAAACCCCTCCCTACAAGGCAGCGAAGCTGCACCCGCGCACGCGTGGCGCCACCATCGGCGCCATGAACAATTTCGCCGCCCTCTCCCGCATGCTCGAAAACCTCATCCGCCTCGGCGTCATCGCTGAAGTCCAGATGGTGCCCCCGCGCGTGAAAGTAAAGACCGGCGAATTGACAACCGCCTGGCTGCCCTGGCTGGCCCTGCGTGCGGGGGCCGACCGTGAGTGGGACCCGCCCACCGTCGACGAACAGGTCATCCTGATCAGCCCGTCCGGCCAACTCGCCAACGGCGTCGTCATCACCGGCCTACCCAGCGATCACATTCCCGCCAACGGCAACCGCCCTGGCCTGCACCGTCGCACCTACGCCGACGGCACGGTGATCGATTACGACAGCGTCGCCCACCACCTCAACGCCACCCTGGCCGAAGGTGGCACCACCAACTTGACCAGCACAGGCGGCATCAACATCGTCGGCCCGATCACGCACCACGGCGACTACACCCAGACCGGCAACCAAAACGTCACCGGTACCGTGACCGTCACCGAGGACGTGGTCGCGGCTGGTATCAGCCTGGTGGAACATCCGCACGGCGGCGTCATGCCAGGCAGCGGCAAGACGGGGAAACCTGAATGAACCGAGAAACCGGCGGCGCCATCGGCGATCTGGACCTCATCAGCCAGGCGATTACCGACATCCTCACCACCCGCATCGGCACCCGCGTCATGCGCCGCGAATACGGCAGCCTGCTGCCCGAGTTGGTGGACCATCCCTTCAACGATGCCACCCGCCTGCGCGTGTACGCGGCAGCAGTCATGGCATTGATGCGCTGGGAACCGCGTATCAGCCTGAACCGGGTGCAGTTCCTCGGCGCCAATCTGCAAGGCCAATCGGTGCTGGACCTGGACTGCACCCTGGTGGACTCCAATGAGCCGTTGAGCATGAGCCTGCCGCTGCAACTGGGGGCCAGTGTATGAACACGTTCGCCGCCATCGACCTCAGCCTGTTACCCGCGCCGCAGATCGTCGAGCAGATCGACTACGAGCAGATCCTTGCCGAGCGCAAGGCCTACGCCATCAGCCTGTGGCCGGTCGAGGAACAGCCAAAAATCGCCGCGCGCCTTGAGCTAGAGTCGGAGCCTCTGACCAAGCTGCTGCAAGAGAACGCTTACCGCGAGACGATCTGGCGCCAACGGGTCAACGAAGCATCAACCGCCAATATGCTGGCCTTTGCCAAGGGCTCCGACCTGGAAAACTTGGCCTCCAACTTCAACGTCAAGCGCCTGGTTATTCAGGAGGGCAATGCATCAGCATCCCCGCCCGTGGCGCGGGTCATGGAAGATGACGACAGCCTGCGCGAACGCACGCAGATGGCCTGGGAAGGCCTCAGCACCGCAGGCCCGCGCAACAGCTACATCTTCCACGCCCGCGCAGCTGACGGGCGGGTTGCCGATGCCACAGCGGAAAGCCCTTCCCCGGCCGTGGTCGTGGTGACGGTCCAGGGCATGCTGGCCGATGGGAGCGCAGAGCCTGAGTTGCTGGCCGTTGTGAACGCCTATCTCAGCGATGAGGACCGCCGCCCAGTCGGCGACCGCCTGACCGTCCAGGCCGCGCAGATCCTGCGTTACCAGGTCAAAGCCAAGCTCTACCTGAAAACCAGTGGGCCAGAAACTGAGCCTGCCCGAGCGGCTGCCGAACAACGCCTGAAGCACTACGTCCACCAGCGCCGCCGGTTGGGCATGGAAGTCTCAGAATCAGCGATCCACGCCGCGCTGCACGTCGAGGGCGTGCGCAAGGTCGAGCTGGAGAACTGGGTCGATATTGCCGCCACGCCTTACCAGGCGCCGTTTTGCACCGACATTAAATTATCGGTTGGGGTGGAGTGATGGGCGCCCAGCACCTGCTACCCAGCAACTCGACGCAGTTAGAGCGTGACGCGGCCGTCGCACTGGCGCAGATCCAGCGGGTGCCTATTCCCATTCGCCTGCTGTGGAGCCCGGACCTATGCCCGCTCGCGGTGTTGCCGTATCTGGCCTGGTCGTTTTCCGTCGACCGCTGGGACAGCACCTGGTCGGAGTCCATCAAGCGCGCGGCCATCCGTGCCGCTTACTACATCCATTCGCGCAAGGGCACCATCGGCGCGCTGCGGCGCGTGGTCGAGCCCCTGGGCTATCTGATCGAGATTATCGAGTGGTGGCAGGACGTGCCGGTCGGCATCCCGGGCACCTTCAAACTCAAGGTCGGCGTGCTAGACACCGGCATCACCGAAGAGATGTATCAGGAACTGACCTTCCTGATCGATGACGCCAAACCCCGCAGCCGCCACCTCACCGGCCTGGCCATCAGCCTGGAAACCACCGGCAGTTTCTATATCGGCGCCTGCGTCAGCGAAGGCGATGAACTCAGCGTTTACCCACCGACCCAACGCGACATCGAAGTCAGCGGTTACCTGCGCCTGGGCGGTCGCGAACATCACATTGATACGATGGACATCCTCCCATGATCGACCAGAACAGCCAGTTTCAAGCCATTCTTACGGCCATCGGCGAGGCCAAACAGGCGAACGCGGACGCCCTCGGCATCCCCTGGACGTTCGCACAGATGGGCGTGGGTGATGCCAACGGCACCGACCCATTCCCCGACCGCCTGCAAACCAAGCTGATCAACGAGCGGCGCCGTGCACCGCTCAACCAGCTCAAACCCGACCCGAAGAACCCCGGCATCATCATTGCCGAACAGGTCATCCCGGAAAACGTCGGTGGTTTCTGGATTCGGGAAATCGGTCTGTACGACCAGGACGGCGATCTGGTGGCCGTCGCCAACTGCGCGCCGACGTTCAAGCCGTTGTTGGCCCAAGGATCGGGTCGGACTCAGATCATTCGTATGAACCTGATCGTTTCCAGCCTGGCCAACATCGTGCTGAAGATTGATCCATCAGTAGTCCTAGCAACTCGGGATTATGTGGACCGCTCGATTGGTGAGGTGCTGCCGGCGGATAAAACGCCCGGTACTTATCACCGAGTTACGATCAACGCGCGGGGCATTGTGGTGTCGGGAAGCAATCCAACCACGCTCGACGGTTTCGGTATCAAAAACGCTTACACCAAAGACCAGACCGATAACCTGCTTGATCAGCGGGCTGGAGCAGACGGCATACTGGCGGCGGGTGTGGTTAATGGAGATCCAGGCTTACCGTACTTCAGGTTCAAGAATCCTGATGGCTCTGCGGGCCATATAATCAACCTGTCACTGTCATCTCATGGTCACACCTTCGCTAGCTTGAGTGACAAGCCAACAACACGCGATGGCTATGACCTCCGCGATGTTTTTACAAAGACCGAAACACGAGCCGGTTTTGTTGCAGCCGGTTCGGAAAACCGCATCGCTCTTTCCTGGGCTGCGGAGGGGTTAAAAGCCGCTGTTGATGTTACTGACCTCGGTGCGTTATGGCTGACGTCGAACTTCAATCCTGACACGAAGGCAGACAAGTCCAATACCTACACCATTGGGCAAACAGATGTTCGTTTATCGCAGCGAGTTGTCAGCGATTGGATATCTCACGCAGGGTTGATTTCGGATAACCCGGACCTTCCTTACGTCATGCAGACTTCGACCGGCGCTATTTTGCAGCTTGCTCGCCGGGTGCATCGTCACGCATTTTCCGATCTGGATGGGCTTCCGCCTACAGCTGTTGGGCATGGGATCTACGACGTCTACTCCGTATCTCAGTCAGATATAAAGTTCAATCAAAAGCTGACCCGCGATGCGATTAGCGTGGCTGGATTATGGGGCGGCGACATCAACCTTCCGTACTTCCGGAGGGCTTTTGATGAACAGCCGGTTTACTTCATCACCCAAACCACCCTGCCGAAAAACACCTGCCAGAAGGGTATTCCAGGCTGGTGGAAATGCGCCGATACCGGCTTACTACGTCAGCGGGTCTCCATCTATATCGGTGATGTCTCAACGGCATGGGCGGGTGCGGTTACATGGCCTGTTGCCTTTGCAGAGCAAGCTGATTCAGTGAAGCTTTCGTTTCTCCATACCAATGGTTCGCCGGCAACCGTCTCATGTGCGTATGCCGACCTGACCCGCACAGGGTGCAATTTGCGCGTAGATGAATGGGGGTTAAATCCGCAGTACGGGCTGACACTTATCGTAGAAGCGGAGGGTTATTAAGATGAGCGCGTATTTTCACTCAAAAAGTGTCGGGTTCTATACCGATGAGGTTCACGGCCCCCGGACTATCTTGGTAGTTGATCCCAAGTGGAAGCAGCCAGAAATCCAGATTACTGATCCCGATTGGGTTCCTGGTGACGATGATAAAGACGCAGAGCCCCCGCTGATTAGCGTCCCCGACCCTGACGCGGTTCCGCCCCTAATTGAAGTGCCGAACCCCAAATGCTCGCTGCCTCCGAAGGCCGAACTGCGGGACCTGCCCCAGGACAAGTACCTGGCGCTCCTAGTCGCACAGTCCCAAGGTAAAGTCATTCAAGCCAATTCAAAGGGAGAGCCTGTTGCTGTTGCTCCACCTCCGCCCAGTGACGCAGAGCTTGAACGGCGCGAGCGTATTTGGCGCGACTCATCGCTGGCAAACACTGACGGTTTGGTTGTGCGCCATCGTGACGAGTTAGAGCTTCAACAGGCTACAACGCTTACAACTGAACAGTATCAGCAGTTGCAGCGTTATCGCTTGGACCTGCGAGCCTGGCCCGTCGCGGAACATTTTCCAGACAGACAATTCCGGCCAGTAATACCAGATTGGGTCGCTGCCAAGAACTTGTAAGCGTTGCGACTACAAGCCCGCGCGCTCGCCCAACCGGCGCGCGCGCGGCAGCCTGTGCACTGTCATTCCATCACAACGCAGGCAACCACCCATGGCCGGTTCAGACTATCTCCACGGCGTGCGGGTCATCGAACTCAACGACGGCACCCGCCCCATTCGCACCATCTCCACCGCAGTCATCGGCCTGGTTTGCACGGCTGAGGATGCAGACCCCCTGATGTTTCCGCTGGACACCCCGGTACTGCTGACCAATGTGCAAAGCGCCATCGCCAAAGCCGGCGTCAAAGGCACCCTGGCATCCAGCCTGCAAGCCATTGCCGACCAGACCAAGCCCTACACCATCGTGGTGCGGGTCAAGGAAGGCGCGGACGAAGCCGCCACCACCAGCGCCCTGATCGGTACCACCACCGCCGATGGCAAGTACACCGGCATGAAAGCCCTGCTCGCAGCCAAGGCCCGCGTGGGCATGACGCCGCGCATTCTCGGCGTGCCTGGCCTCGACAGCCAGCCGGTAGCCACCGCGCTGGTATCGATTGCCAAGGACCTGCGCGCCTTCGCTTACGTCAGTGCTTGGGGCTGCAAAACCAAGGAAGAGGTGGTCGCCTACCGCGAAAACTTCGGCGCCCGTGAAGTGATGGTGATCTGGCCGGAGTTCCAGAACTGGAGCACCGTCACCAATGCGACCGTCACTGCCTCGGCCGTGGCGCGTGCCCTGGGCCTGCGGGCCAAGATCGATCAGGAAACCGGCTGGCACAAGACTATCTCCAACGTCGCCGTCAATGGCGTGACCGGTATCAGCGCCGACGTGTTCTGGGATCTGCAAAACCCGGCCACCGATGCCAACTACCTCAACAGCAATGAGGTCACCACGCTGATCAACGAGGGCGGCTTCCGATTCTGGGGCAGCCGTACGTGCAGCGACGATCCACTGTTCGCCTTTGAAAACTACACCCGCACCGCGCAGATCCTCGCCGACACCATGGCCGAGGCGCACATGTGGGCGGTAGACAAGCCCATGCACGCCTCCCTGGTGCGGGACATCATCGAGGGCGTTAACGCCAAGTTCCGCGAATGGATCGCCCAGGGCTACCTGATCGGCGGCAGTTGCTGGTACCCCGAAGACATTAACGACAAGGACACCCTCAAGGCCGGCAAGCTGACCCTCGACTACGACTACACCCCAGTGCCGCCCCTGGAAGACCTCACGCTTCGCCAGCGCATCACCGACCGTTACCTGATGCAGTTCGCCAGCCAGATCAACAGCTAAACCGGGCCTCCCCCGCGAGGGGAGTTAACCCTGTGCCATACCCCCGGAGAACACCGCCATGGCCCTGCCCCATAAGCTCAAAAACCTCATGTTGTTCAACGACGCCAACATCTACCGTGGATTGGTTAAGTCCGTCACCCTGCCCGCCCTCGGCCGCAAGATGGAAGCCTATCGCGGCGGCGGCATGAACGGCCCGGTCAAGGCAGACCTGGGCTTTTCCGATGACGGCATCCAGTTGGAATGGAAAACCGGTGGCCTCGATCTGATCAGCCTCAAACAATTCGGCGCGGTCAACGCCTCGGGCGTGGCGCTGCGATTTTCTGGCGCCTATGAGCAGGACGACACCGGCGAAGTCAGCGCGGTGGAAATCGTGGTGCGCGGCCGTCACGAAACCATCGAAATGGGTGACGCGCAGCCAGGCGAGGACACCGAACACGCCATCACCACCACCTGCACCTACTACAAGCTGACGGTCGACAACGAAGAAATCATCGAAATTGACCTGCTCAACTTCATCGAGAACGTAGGTGGCAAGGACATGCTGGAGAAACAGCGCAAGGCCATCGGGGTCTGATCCCCGCCCTCGATCGACAATCCCATACGTTCATCACCAGGAGCTTTTCCAATGAAAACAGCCGCCACCGAACAACCCGACCTCCAGCCACTGGCCGACGACAACACCGTCGTCCTCGACTCCCCGATCCGTCGCGGCGTCACCACCATCGACAGCATAACCTTGCGCAAACCCAGCTCGGGCGAGCTGCGCGGCGTGAGCCTGGTGGAACTGCTGCAAATGGACGTCGCCAGCCTGATCAAGGTCGTACCGCGTATCAGCAGCCCAACCCTCACCGCCATTGAGGTCTCCGGCATGGACCCGGCCGATCTGCTCGCTCTCAGCAGCAAGATCAGCGGTTTTTTGTTGCAGAAGTCGGCGAAGACGGATGCATCCCTCGTCGCGTAGAGGACGCCATGGCCGATCTAGCCGTGGTTTTTCACTGGGCACCGGCCGATATGGATCAGTTGGGCCTGCAAGACCTGATGGACTGGCGCGAGCGTGCCAGGGTGCGGAGTTCCACCGATGGCAAATGATCTGAAACTTCAGGTGCTGCTCAGTGCCATCGACAAAGCCACTCGCCCACTGAAGCAAATCAACAACGGCAGCCTGGAGACCGCTCGCGCGCTCAAGGCTGCCCGCGACCGCCTGAAGGAACTCAACACCCAGCAGAAAGACGTCACCGCCTGGCGGTCGCAGCGTGCAGCTGTCGAGCAGACCAACGAGGCGTTGAGTGCCGCCCAGACCAAAGTCAAAACCCTCAGCCAGCAGTTTGCCGCGACCGGCGTGCCGACCAGGGCAATGGCGAAGGACTTTCGAACGGCCCTGCGCGAGGCCCAGCGGCTGAAACAGCAGCACCAGCAGCAGAGCGAGCAGCTCCAGGGGCTGCGCTCCCGACTGTATGACGCGGGTATCAGCACCAAGAACCTGGGCACTCACGAGCGCCAGCTGCGCGAGCAAATCAACGCTACCAACGCCAGCATCAGTGCGCAGGGCAAGCGAATGGGCGAGCTGGCCGCCCAGCATAAGCAAGCGGCGACAGCCCGCAGCCAGATGGAGAAAACCCAGAGAGCAGCCGGGAACCTGGCAGTCAATGGCGCTGCTGGATTGGGTGTGGGATACGCGGCAAGTCGGCCTATCATGGCGGCAGTCAGGGCCTTTGCACCCAATGAAGACTCAGCCACCCAGCTCAAAGTGTCCATGATGGGCGACACCGGCAAGGTGTCAGAGGACTTCCAGAAGATCACCGAGCAGGCCACCAAGCTCGGCGACCTTTTGCCCGGTTCCACGGCAGACTTTCAAAACATGATGACCATGCTTCGCCGCCAGGGCCTGAGTTCGAAAAATATCTTGGGCGGTACTGGTGAAGCCGCCGCCTACCTCGGCGTCCTGCTGAAAATGGAAGCGACTCAAGCCGCTGAGTTCGCTGCCAAGATGCAGGACGCTACGCGCACCACTGAAAAAGACATGATGAGCCTGATGGATACCATCCAGCGAGGGTTCTACGCGGGTGTTGATCCGACCAACATGCTTGCCGGCTTCAGCAGCATTTCGCCCGTGATGGACATCATCAACAAGTCAGGTTTGGAGGCAACCAAAAGCCTGGCACCACTGCTGATCATGATGGATCAGGCCAGTATCGAGGGGAGCAAAGCAGGTAATGCCTTTCGAAAAATATTTCAGGCATCGCTGAAGAAAAGCAACGTCGACAGCATCAACAAAATGCTCGCCGACAAAGGGCAGAAAATCAGCTTCAGCTTTACCAATGAGGAAGGGAATTTCTCTGGCGTGGAGAACCTCTACGCCCAAATCGACAAGATCAAGGATCTGAATCAGGTCGACAGAACAGCGGTTATCGGAAAGCTGTTTGGCGACGACGCGGAAACCATCACGACCCTCAACGTCATGATGAACAAAGGGCTGGCCGGGTATCAGCAGGTGCAGCAGCAACTACAAACCCAGGCTAATCTACGCACCCGCGTGAATGAACAGCTGGGTACCCTGACCAACGTGATGGAAGCCGCAGAGGGCAGTTTTACCAACGCCTTGGCCGAATTCGGCGCGGCCGTCGCGCCCGACTTGAAAGACCTGATTAAAACGCTGGGCGACATCGCCAACAGCGTCGGGACCTGGGCACGAGAAAACCCGAAGTTGGCTGGTGGTCTAGTTAAGGTAGTGGGCCTTGTGGCGGTCCTGGCGTTCAGCTTCGGGGGCCTGGCATTGACCATGGCGAGTCTGTTGGGACCATTTGCCATGCTGCGCTATGGCATGACCATGTTTGGCATCCAGGGCGGTGGCGTCTCCAAAATGGTGAAGGGGCTGTTCCCCACGCTGACTGGACTTGCTCGCAACGTATTTCCGATGTTCACCCAGGGCATACGCCTGCTCGCCACAACCATGGGCGGTGCGCTTTTAACCGCCCTTCGCACCGTAGGGATTGCGCTGTGGGGGCTGGCAGCAAACCCGATTGTCCTGGTCATCGCCGCCGTGGTCGCCGCCCTGGCTGCCGGCGCCTACCTGATCTACACCAACTGGGACGCGGTGAAGAACTACTTCGCCAACGCCTGGACCGAGATCAAAGCCGGCTTCAGCGGTGGGATCGTCGGCATCATCAACACCCTGGCCAACTTCAGCCCCATCGGCCTGATTTACCAGGCCTTCGCCGGGGTGCTGAGTTACCTGGGCGTGGATCTGCCCAGCCGCTTTACCGAGTTCGGCAACATGATTGTCAATGGCCTGGTCAACGGACTGATGGCTGGGCTGGGCAGCGTCAAGACCGCCATCAGCTCAATCGGCGACGCCAGCATTGGTTGGTTCAAGGAAAAGCTCGGTATTCACAGCCCGTCGCGGGTGTTCGCCGAGTTGGGCGGGTTCACCATGGCTGGGTTGACCAAAGGCCTGGAGGGCGGCCAGAAAGGCCCGCTCAACGCACTGAGCAGCATGGGCAAGCAACTGACAGCCGCCGGCACGCTGGCCCTGAGCGCCACCGCTATGCCGGCGTTGGCCGTAGATGACCGACCGCCCCTTGCTGCCTCGACTGCGACAACCACAATGTCCGCCCCGGCAGAAGTGACCATCCATGTTCACGCGGCACCAGGCATGGATGAAGGCACCATCGCTCGGGAAGTAGCAAAACAGGTTGATCGGATACTGAGAGCTAAAGAAGTACGTCAACGCAGCCAGTTAAAAGACTTGGAATAATCACCATGATGTGTGCCCTCGGCATGTTCGTGTTCAGCCTCTCCACCGCCGCTTACCAGGAGCTGCAACGCCAAACCGATTGGCGCCACGCCAGCAACAACCGCGTCGGCGCCGCTCCTGCGCGGCAGTTCGTGGGCCGTGGTGACGACTCCATCACCCTCCCCGGCATCATTTTCCCGGAACTGGCCGGCAGTGCCCTCAGCCTGGACGCCCTGCGCCTGATGGCAAACACCGGTAAGGCCTGGCCCATGGTCGAAGGCAGTGGCCGGATCTACGGCCTGTGGGTGATCGAGAGCCTCAGCGAAACCAAAACCATATTCTTCAGCAACGGCACGCCACGGCGCATTGAGTTCACCCTGAACCTCAAACGAACCGACGATGACCGGATCGATCTGCTCGGCGCTGCCACCAACATCGGCGTCAACATCCTGCGGGGGCTGCTGTGATTGACGCTGCGCTGTCCAAGGTCACCGGCTACCTCAAAGACACCGCCCAGCGCTTCATCCGCGACGCGGCCTACCCGGTACCGGCATTCCGTCTGTCCGTAGACGGCCTCGATATCGCCCAGAAGATCAGCCCGCGACTGATGAGCATGGATCTGACCGACAACCGTGGCGTCGAAGCCGATCAACTCACCATCACCCTCAGCGACCACGACGGCCTGCTGACCATCCCGCCCAAGGGCGCTGTATTGCGACTGTGGCTGGGTTGGAGTGATACAGGCCTGGTAGACAAAGGCACCTACACCGTCGACGAAACCGAACACAGCGGCGCCCCGGATGTACTGAGCATCCGCGCCCGCTCGGCGGACCTGCGCAAAGGACTCAAGACCAAACGCGAACGCAGCTGGAGCAACACCACCCTCGGCAAAGTCCTGGGCGATATCGCCATCGGCAACAACCTCACCGCCACCATTGCCGGTGCCCTGGACGGATTGCCGATCCTGCAGCTCGACCAGGCCAACGAATCCGACGCCAACCTGATCAGCCGCCTGGGCGAAGAATTCGACGCGGTGGCCAGCGTCAAAGCCGGCTGCCTGTTGTGCCTCCCAGCCGGTGGTGGCAAGACCGCCAGCGGCCTGGACCTGCCCCACATCACCCTGACCCGCATCGACGGCGACCAGCACCGGTACCTGCAAGCAGACCGCGACAGCTACGACGGAGTCCGCGCCTATTACTACGACGTCAACAGCGCAAAAAAACAGGAAGCCATTGCCGGCGGCGGTGACAACCTCAAAGACCTGCGCCACACCTACAGCGACCAACAGTCAGCCCTGCGCGCTGCCCGTGCCGAATTCCGACGACTGCAACGCGGCAGCGCCACCCTCAGCTACACCCTCGCCGTGGGGCGGCCGGACCTGATTCCAGAACTGACCTACACGCTCCAGGGAGTGAAGGCAGAAATCGACGAGATCATCTGGTACGGCGGAAATGTGCAGCACAGCCTGACTGCTGACGGCGGTTACATCGTGAGCCTGGAGCTGGAGAGCAAGTTGCCAGAGGACAATGTCGAGGATCTGGCAGAGGACAATCCAGGGGATTACACGGGAATAATCGCGTACTACCGGGATGAGAAAACCGGAAAGGAAAAGACAATCACGGCGGGGGATCAGGCGAAACCGAGGCGATTGCGGTGGCTGTATGCCAGTGAGAAGACGGCCAAGCGTGCCGTAGATCGAGAGTGGAAAAAGGCACAAGCCGAAAAGTCGGCATAAACCCCGGCGCTCGGCCGGGGCCCTGTGGGCGTTACTCAGGAGCCTGCGCAAACACTTCCAAAAGTCGCATCACATCATTTTTTTGTTGGGCACTTGTGGCCCGAAACAATACCAACAATATGACTTCTTGCTCACTCAGGCAGTCCGAGTTTACGGCTGACGACTGGCTGTTCGAGACGCTATTGTTCCCCATCATGCGATTACTCCTTTCACATGCAACGGGAGCCCGGTGCCAACACGGCACCGTCAAGGTCTCCCGGAGAACAACGGATGTTCATCACAAAATCGGTGTGTCATCAGCTGACGAACAAAAAACTGTGAGGCTTTGTAACCCTACAACTGCCCAGGTCGAGCCCGAACATCAAGTACTTGGTTATTCGCCGGATTGAAGTCGCATTCGTAGGTATGCCTTTGGAAAGCGCCAAAGCCGTTCTGAAATTCGATTTTGTCTCCGATGAAGGTCAGCAGGCCTTGCTCTTGATTCAGCCAACGGAAATGGCTGAATTTCGTCTCGAAAGTGCCATCAGTCCAGCGGGAGGTGTATTTGGCCAGGCGAGATACCGGATCTTTGCAATAGACACTGGCGGCAATTCCGTACTTGTCTCCCGCGCACTGTAGGTCCTTACGGCAGGCAGCTTCATCGACCTTGGTTTTTTTATCATCCGCTTTATCGCTTTCACCGCCAGAGCACATTGAAACGACGATAGCGATGATGATCACCAAAAATATGGCCCCTCCAACAGCGCTTCCCGTGGAAACACCTGGATTTGCCACACCGCAGTTAGGGCATGTTTTCGCCGATGTATCGACATTATGTTTGCAGGACTTACAGGGCTTCAGCGCCATTCCTCTACTCCTTTGAACTTCCTTGAAAAACCGGCCATCTTGGTCGGTGTGTTACTTCCGTTCGCCTAACCTCAGCTACTCGGCTGCTGCCCTACCCACTACTGCGAACGCTAAGGCCATGCGTAGCAAAACCTGGCGATCTTCTTCAGTGACGTGCTGATAAGCAGCCAGCAACTCTGAAGCATCAGCACCGATGCTGTCGGTCGACCGCGGCTTACGCTCGCCAGTCACCACATAAAGAATGTCCACCCCTTTCCCAGCCACAGCTGCGAGGTAAACCGCATCTGGGCTTCGTTCACCTTTCTCGTAGTTGTACTGGCTATTTTTCGAAGCCCCTGCGACGGCCGCAAATTCAGTCTGACTGAACCCTAAGCGCTCCCGTTCCTCTTTGAGGCGGTCACCAATACCCACATTTGTCTCCATCAAGACTTGACGATCCCACGTACATGGGAAATACTTCGCCTATCACCACACGAAACCACACGAAACGAGACTATGCCGAACGCATCCCCCATCGAGCAAGCCTGCCAAGAGGCCCGTGATCGTCTCGCACGTCTCGGGATCTCGGCAAAAGACTGGGCCGAAAAAAATGAATTCAACCCGTCGACGGTCTACGCGGTTCTGAACGGACAGAAGAAGTGTTTACGCGGTGAGGCTCATCGCGCCGCCGTGCTGCTCGGAATCAAAGACGGCGTCATTACAAACTAGGGCCTCTGGCTCCAAGGGGAAACCAGAAGATGAAACGCCCAGTTCTAGCGACCAAGCGGCAAGTAATGAGTGCAGTTATTTGCGACTACCCAGGCGGACGCGAATGCGCTTCAGCTCGCCTTGGTTACGAGCTCAAGAAGTTCGATAACCACATCTATGAAAATGCCGGCAGCCGACCTTTAAGCGATGAGCAGATTCATGTGTTGGAGCAGGACGCTGGCACCACACATCTGCCGGAATACATCGCAGCCTTGTACGGCGGCATGTTCGTCCCACTGGCAAATCCCGAAACCCTGGACAACGTCGACCTCTACAGCCGGTCGGTCAACGCTGCTGCCAAGCGCGGAGTCGTCGACCAGATCATTGCCAAAGCCTTGGACGACGGTCGCATCGAACGTGACGAGGCGGAAGCGATCCTTGCCGCGCACAACCGCTATATGTCGGCTCGTCATTCAGAAGTACTTGCGACCATCCAGTTGCACAGCAAGGGGCCCCAACATTGAGCACTTACAAGCTGGTTTGCCCCCACTGCCAAGGCCGCATGCGTATCCGCACCAGCGAAGGACAGCACATTTTCTTGCGTATCACCTACATGCAATGCACCAACGAAGCCTGTGGCTGGTCGGTGCGTGCTTTGTTTCAAATGACCCACGAGCTGAGCCCCAGCGGCATGCCCAACCCAGCTGTAAAGCTGCCAGTTGCAGACGTGGTCATTCGTCGACAGGCAATGAAAACCGCTAACGATCAACCCGATCTGCTGGATCAACTGGAAATGGAGCGTGCGTGATGAAGCCCGAGCAATTGACTCATGACTACCGCAGCAGCATGCAACACGCTGCTTTCGCTTACCTGCAACGCCATGACGCCGAACACCTGGTGGACTCCGATCTGCTGTTCGACCGGTGCATACGTCATCTGACCCTGGCTCTGGAAGTGCCGGTGTTCATGGCGCCCAAGCTGGTACACAACGCCTGGACCGAACTGCAGGTCATCAAACAACGGCAAAACCTGGGTGTGGACTGGGGTGCCGGTGATGACAGAACGGTCGTGCATCTGATCGATACCCGCGCCCACTTGCGATATCCGGTACCGGCACGACTGCTCCCGCAGAAATTGCTCGACCAGCGCGATACCGCGCTCAAGCCTCACCCTCAGTAAACCCCTTTAAAACATCCCGCCCTTCCCCGGCTGCCGTGGGTTTGGGTGAGCTTTGCCCGAAATCCGAGGTGGACCATGGAAATCGACGTCGCCATCACCGCAAAACTGCCCCGCGACCAGGCCGAAGCCCTGCTTCAGGTGCTACGTGCTCAGTACGCACAGCAGTTCAACGAGCATTGGTACGACGACCGCTTTCGCATGATCCCCGAGGGTTTGCGGCATGGCTCGCTGCTCGTCGCCTTCCCGGTGATGGCTGCACAGAAACGCCTGATCGGCGCCCTTAAACACAGTCTCGACGAAGCGAAGTAAGCCCCGATGGAAATGAAAGAAAGGCTGCGCGCCGACGTCATCCAACGCATTGAGCGGGACTACCAGCTCAAGCACATGCGCGGCACGGACTATATGCGTAAGGGTGTTTGCCCTGCCTGCGGCCAGAAGACTCTGTACACCTTCTACGATTCGCCCTGGACGTTGATCTGTGGACGGCCGGAAAAGTGCGACCACCGCGTCTATATAAAGGACGTGTATGACGACCTGTTCAACGACTGGAGCAAGACCGCCCCGTCGACACCGGACAATCCCCTTGCCACCGCCCGCGCCTACCTGGAGTTTGCGCGGGGCTTCAAATTTGAGCTGATCGCCGGATGGTTCACCCAGGAAAACTACTGGGATAGCCGGCTCAATATCGGTAGCGCCACGGTGCGTTTTGCCCTGGAGAAAGGTGGCTACTGGGAACGCCTGATAGATCGGCCTGACCGCTTCGGCAAGATGAAAGCGCGCTTCCGCCCTACCGGCGAAGGTGCAACAGGCTACAAAGGAGTTTGGTGGTGCCCGCCGAGCGTAGACCTGTTGGAGGTCGACGAACTGTTTATCGTCGAAGGGATATTCGACGCTATCGCCCTGCTGCATAACGACGTGTCGGCCGTGTCGATGATGTCCAGCGCGCCCTGCCCGATTGATTCGCTCAAGGCCCTGGTCAAGCTGCGCCATGACGCTGACAAGCGCCTGCCGACTCTGGTGTGGGCACTGGATAACGAACCGGTGGCTAAAGCCAATACACGCCGCTGGGTCAAAGAGGCCCGCGACCTGGGCTTCACCTGCAAAGCGGCAGTGATCCCACAGCCCAACGGTAAAAAGGTCGACTGGAACGATCTGCACCACCGCTGGAAGTCGATCGAGGGCGACGAGAAACGTGCCGAGCGCATCGAGCAAGACCTTGATAACGCTCGCCACCAGGGTGACCTGCTGCTGGCTGACTCGGCTGAAGAAAAAGGTTTCCTCATCTACCTGCGCGACGAACGCAAAGAATTCAACTTCACATTCCGCAAGCGCCTGTACTGGTTTCGGATTGACCTTGATAAGCACGACCGCGCCATGAGTGACCTTGAGAGTTCACAACATCACGAGGACCAACTGCTCAACGATGAACAAAAGCGTTACAAGGCACTGCGCCAATCCGGCTCAGTGACCTGCATCGCCAACTGCAATTTCCAAGCGCTGTACTACATGCGCAACGACCTGACCGATGAGGCCTGGTACTACTTCCGTATCGAGCGCCCGCAAGGGCCTGCCATTAAAAGCACGTTCACGGCCAAGCAACTCACGTCGGCGCCTGAGTTCGCGAATCGCCTGCTCAACGTCTCCAATGGCGCGATGTTCGAGGGCAGCGCCCAACAACTGAAACGGATTCTGGCACCTCAACTGGACTGCCTGAAAGCCGTCAACACCATCGAATGGATCGGATACAGCCGCGAACACGGTGCTTATGTTTTCAACGACCTGGCCTTCTTCGACGGGGCGGTGCATGTGCGCAACAAAGAAGACTTTTTTGACCTGGGCAAGCTGAGTATCAAGTCACAGAGCCAGTCGCCCGTGCTGCACATCAATACCGACCTGAACGCCTACAACGAAGGTTGGTTCGACATCTACTGGCGCTGCTTTGGTGTCCAAGGTCTGGTAGTGCTGGCCTGGTGGCTTGGCGCTTTGCATGCCGAGCAGATCCGCCAGATCCACAAGTCGCTGATGTTCCTGGAGCTGGTAGGCGAAGCCGGGTCGGGCAAAACCACCCTGGTCGAGCTGCTGTGGAAACTGGTCGGACGCACTGATTACGAAGGTTTCGACCCGTCCAAAGCAACAGCAGCCAGCCGTGCGCGCAACTTCTCGCAGGTCAGCAACCTGCCGGTGGTGCTGATCGAGTCCGAGCGTGAACAGAAGGAAGGCCAGCCCGTAAAGCACTTCGACTGGGACGAACTGAAAACCGCCTACAACGGCCGCAGCGTTCGCTCCACTGGCGTGAAAAACAACGGCAACGACACCCACGAACCGCCATTCCGCGCCGCCCTGCTGATTGCGCAGAACAACGCGGTGAACGCCTCAGAACCGATCCTCCAGCGCCTCTGCCACGTCCATCTGACCCGCGAGCACCACACCCCGGAAACCAAGCAGTTCGCCGAGCAGCTGGAGCGCATGCCGATGGAAAGGATTAGCGGCTTCCTGGTCAAGGCCTTGCAACGCGAAGCCAACACCATGCGCCTGATGGAAGAAAACACCTCCGGCTACGAGCAGGAGCTGCTGGCACAACCCGGCATCCGCACAGTGCGTATCGCGAAGAACCACGCCCAGTTGCGAAGCCTGGTGGATGCCCTGGCCGACGTCGTCCCGCTTGGCGAGCACCGTAAAGCCCTGGCGCACGCCGAGGTCAGCCGCATGGCCCTGGAGCGCCAGCAGGCAATCAACGCCGACCACCCGACCGTTACCGAGTTTTGGGACCTGTACGACTTCCTCAACGGTATGGACGAAACAGGGGCGCTCAACCACGCCCGTCGAGATGGGCTGATCGCGGTAAACCTCAACGAATTTGTAGAGATGGCGGCGAACAAGCGCCAGCAGGTGCCCGCCCTCAGTGACCTGAAACGCCTGCTCAAGACCAGCAAGTCACCCAAGTTTCTGGAATCCAACAAGGCCGTCAACTCGGCGCGGGCGCTGGACGCTTTCGACAAACCGAAAACCATTCGCTGCTGGGTATTCCAGGGCGTGTAGGGGCTGCAACCCCTCGACACCATCCACCCAAAGGAGAAGCACCATGCACATACAAGTAATCACCGGTGACGGCAAGGAGGGGGAAACCAACCGCCTTCGGCATTTGAAAGAGCTGAAAGCCTGGTTTAACGAGTCCGGGAAAATTGTTCACGCTGAAGCCTACGACCCTGCCGGGCTGGTCGCAATCCTGGAGGTTCGTGCCGTAGGCGATAAAGAAATACTGGTGCTGGAGTGCAGCCGGGAACAGATCCAGGCAGTCCTGGAATGGCAATCCGCGACAGATGAAGTTGTCGAGTTTGAAAACCTGCTGCTGCACCTCGTGCGCAAGCAAAACCCAATCGGCGAAGGCCAGTAAGAAGATGGTGTCGAGGGGCTGCAACCCCTCGACACCGACCACCCAAAGGAGAAGCACCATGCAAGTGAATCAACCCCAAGGCGGCACTGTAGAGGCTACCACAACCCCACTCGCCGTCGGCGACAAGGTCAGTTATGTCGCAATGAGCGGTGGAGGTCGGGAATACCGTCTCAGAGCTCGTACAGGCGTGATCACAAGGATCGCTGGCAACGTCGCCACCTTGCGTACCTCAAACGGTCGTAGCACCACCCAACCACTCGACAAGCTGACGCCTGACGGTAAGCCCAACGCGCTGACACGCATGCTCATGGGAGGGCAGTGACCATGCTTAAGCGTGTTTTTAAGCATTTTCACTTCTGCTGCGGCCTCGGCGGCGGCGCCAAAGGGTTCAACAACGCCAAGCCCGTGGTGGGCAACATGCAGGCCGAGTGGCAGTGCATCGGTGGCATTGATGTTGACCCGGCCGGGTTGCGCGACTTCCAGCGGCTGTCTGGTGTTTCTGGCACGTTGATGGATCTGTTCACCCTCAGCATGTACACCGCGTTTCACGGCAAGCCACCATCGCCTGGTTGGGTTGAGGCTGGCCCCGACGATGTACGCAAGGCTGCCGGTTACGAGCGCCCAGATGCGGTGTTTATCTCCAGCCCCTGCAAAGGCGCCTCGGGCTTGCTATCCGAAACAATGAGCCTGACCCCGAAATACCAGGCCCTCAACGAACTGACGCTACGCTGCGTGTGGTTGATGTGTGAAGCCTGGAAGGATGACCCGGTATCGTTGATCGTTTTCGAGAACGTACCGCGCCTGGCCACCCGTGGCCGGCACCTGCTGGACCAGATCAACAAGCTGCTGAACCACTACGGTTATGCAGTTGCAGAAACCACGCACGATTGCGGTGTTATCGGTGGCCTGGCCCAGAGCCGTAAGCGTTTCTTGCTCGTGGCCAGGCACATCGAGAAGGTGCCGCCCTTCCTGTACGAGCCAGAGAAAAAGACGCTCAAGTCTGTTGGTTCGATCCTCGGCCGCATGCCAATGGCTGGTGATGTTGCCGCCGCAGGTCCAATGCATCGACTTCCGGCGCTGCAATGGAAAACGTGGGTTCGCCTCGCCCTTGTCGAGGCTGGCAAGGATTGGCGCTGCCTGAACGACTTAGCGATCGAGGACGGCTACCTGCGCGACCTGGTCATCGTTCCGCAATTCCGTGACGGCTTCCTGGGTATGCATGACTGGAACGAAACCGCCGGTACCGTCGCCGCACGTAGCGGCCCAACCAATGGCAAGTTCTCGGTAGCGGATCCACGGGCCAGGGCCGGCGCCCTGCAATACCAGCAGTACGGTGTCCGCCGTTGGGATGAGACGAGCGGTGCAGTGATCGGCGTCAAGTCACCCGGGCAAGGGACATTCAGCGTTGCTGACCCCCGCGACCCTGGCATTGGGCACGCCAAGTACAACGTGGCCCAGTGGGACGGCACCTCGCGCACGGTAATTTCTGGCAGCACCACCGGCCAGGGCGCTTTCGCTGTTCAAGACCCACGCCCAGGCATGAAGCGCACCAAGGGCGATGCCTACCTAACCGGCGGCCATTACGGGGTTGTGGGTTGGAGCGACCAGTGCGGCGCGGTTTCAGCCAGCGCCCGCCAGGACAATGGGCGCTGGTCTGTTGCAGATCCCCGCATGCCAGAAGCCAACGAGCGGCTGACCTGCGTTATCGAAAGCCTCGACGGCACATGGCACCGGCCATTCACCACGCTGGAGCTGGCCGCACTGCAAAGCCTGGTTGAGCCTGAGGAATGGTTTGAGCTGGAAGGACTGAGCGACCAGGCCTGGCGCGAGCGGATCGGGAACGCAGTTCCACCGGCCGCAGCCGAAGCAATCGCCCATGTGATGGGCACCACCTTGTTGCTGGCCCAGTCCGGAGAAACTTTCATGCTCAACAGCATGCCGGTTTGGGTGCAGCCGGTAGCGATTGCCCTGAGCGTGGCACAGCGGGAGGTAGCGCTATGAACGTCCTTCTCCTGCTGTACCTGTGCTCAGACGCAACCCGCACAGATTGCCAGGTGTTGCCGGCTCAACTCTGGCAGGGACCAGATGCATACGAACAATGCATCGGTGCAGTGCCAGGCCTGACCGAGGCCCTGACGGCGCCCAACCGTAATCGACACCGATTTGTGTGCGAGGTCCAGCCGGACAGCGAGCAAAGCGTTAGGCATCAAGCCAAGCCGGCGTTCATTCATCAATCGTTTCGGATGTGAGGGGATAGCAATGACACATAAATGCTACCGGCGTGACCCAGCTGTTAACGCCATCACCGACCTTGTGACTGATGAACAGATGCTGGTGACATTCCAGGGTACCAACTTCGGGCACAACGACTACCGTGGCCTATTGGCCCAGGGGTGCATTAAAGCACTGGCCGGCTGGCACCAGGGGCACACGCTTACCACAATTCTGCAAGAGCTTCGCCTGATCAACTGGAACAAGCAGTCGGGAAAAATCAAGGTTACCGCCAAAGGTCGCCACTACATTTGGCTTGCCTTCAAAGGCCGTCCGGGAGTTTAGCTATGAACACAGCCTTCATTCTTATGGCCCAATACGACGGCCAAGCGATTATCTCGCTGGAGTTGGTGTGTCGGGATTACTTCACACACCTGACACCGGACATGTTCCAGCGCAAGGTGATGAGTGGTCAGATCAAGCTGCCAATTACCCGCCTGGAGCCGAGTCAGAAGTCTGCCAAGGGCGTCCACATCACCGACCTGGCCGTCTACCTCGACCTACAGCGCGCCGCCGCGGTAAAAGAGCACAACCAACTCAACGGGTTAAAACCCGCCGTTTGAGCCACTTCATTGATGCGGCGCCCAGTTGGACGGGCGCCCTCAATATTTTCTCGTGCCATTCCCAGCCAACATATCGGTCACCCTTGCCACGCAGGTGGGTGTATCGCCGCATAGAGTTCCAATCCCGGTGCCCGGAAACACTCGCCACACGCGGGATATCCCAGTCCATTTCAAACAGGCGGCTCACACCTTCATGGCGAAGGTCATGAAAGTGAAGATCTGCAATTTCCAGGAATTTGCAGGCTTTCGCCCAGGACGTCGAGATTGATTCAGGGCTGTAGGGGAATATGTCGTCGCCAGCTTTTGGCATTGTCCGGAGGATCTGCCATGCCTCATCCGGCAGGAAACACCAAACATCGTTGCCAATCTTCTGGCCGGGATTCTTCATATCGCGCACCAGCACCCGTTGACCAGGCTCGTCGACATCCGCCCAGCGAATACGGGTTATTTCATCCAAGCGGCGTGTGGAGAACAGGGCAAACCCCACGACTTTCAACATATTGATGGCGGTCGGGCGCCTGGCCTGCATGGCTTGGTAGTGCATCAGCACCTTTCCCAACTCGTCCAAGGTCGGCCGGCGGTCACGCTCCCGGCTTTTCAGGTTGTAGCCCAGCTTGCGCAGCACACGCCTGGCGCCGCCCATGGCGAGCGGATCGACCTGATAGCCCCAGGCATCTTTGGCGATGGCCAGGACAGCGCCGAGGTGCGCCAAGTCGTTGCCAGCGGTTTGTGGCTGAACCCCGCCACCCTCTCGGCTCATTCGCCAGAGGGCGAAGTCGACCAGGCATTGGGTGGTAACGTCGGTATCGTTCAGTTTGCCGATATCCATCTTACCGATGGCTTCGAGCGTGAACTTCTTGGTTTTGCCCAACGGCCGGGCCTTTTCCACTTCCCGCAGGTACTGCTCGATCATTTCTTTGACGGTGACGCCCTGCCGGCTCGCCCGCTCGATAGCACCAGGCTGGTCCAGCTCCGATTCGCGCTTGCGCGTCCACGCCTGGGCTGCCTGTTTCCGGGCGAAGGTCTGGCTCTCTTGGTAGACTTGCACTCCGTCGCGCTTGATGCGGATCTGAGCCGTATAGCTCACAGTCCCATCCGCCAGTTTTCTTGCCCTGATAGTCGCCATATCGAAAGTGGTACGCGTCAGTTTTGAGGTGGTACATCGTACCACCGAGCCTTGAAAAACGCCTGAAAACGCCCTAAAACACGCCAAGAACACGTTGAGTAAAATGCTAGATAAACAGAGCTTTAGCCCAGCAGAATCAAGCCCCGCACTGTCTCGGCGCTTTAGCGTTGCACCTATGATGGATTGGAACTACTAAGCCAAAGAGTCTTTAAAACAAAGGCCTACAGCTCACCCAGCTTTAGCTCGTACCACTTATGTACCACTGGACTCCTTTCGATCCATACCTACGCCCTGACTAGCCGCCTTAGGCATCAGGCAGATAACGGCCAGAAGCGGACGTACGCGACACGAGCTTGGTTGCCCCTTAATCTTTTTTGTGAGAGGTTGAGGGACGCTGATTCATCAAGGAAGATCATGGACATTCGATCGACAGAAACAGAGGATTGGATGCTACTAAAGCAAGTCCGACTCGCCGCGCTTTTGGACACGCCAACGGCATTTGGTGTCAGTTATCAAACTGCTGCCGCATACACTGATGAACAGTGGAAAGTTAGAGCCTCATCAACCGGAACAGCATTTTGGCTGGCACTCGACAAAGGTAGACCTGTCGGAATGATCGGTGCCGCAGTCAATAGTGCACATCGCTTTAACTTGATAGGAATGTGGGTTGATCCTGCTGCCCGGGGCTCAGGAGTAGCAACTCAGTTGGTAGAAGTTGTGAAAGCTCGCGCTACCGCGGAAGGCTTTGATCGCGTTTTTCTCGACGTATCGCCCGACAATGCGAGAGCCTCGAACTTCTATCTCAAGCAAGGTTTTATTTTCATGGATGAATGGGAGCCGTTAGAAAGTCATCCGTATATTACGGTTCAGACGATGCTCTGGATCGGAAGCTGATTCACGAGTTCGCTCTTAGCCGGATGTCCCTTAGAGGTCGGCTCCTGCACGTCACAACGGAAAGAAACCGGCCAATTTCTATCGACGCTGACCGGCCGCTTAGGGTCGATTGCTGCCAGTCAGGCGCAAAATCACCAGCTTTATCGGTGATGGATTGGAACACTTAAATCTACAGACCTTAGAGCCCGGCACCTGTGGCATGACTCAAAACCACTCGTACCACTTTCGTACCAACACAATTCCAATACTCAGGGCCTGCCCCTTTTCACAGGCTGTAGCGATTCTGTGCGCTGTCACTGCTATGCTTGATCACTGCCAAAATAGGTCAGTCGTAAAGTGATGAGTTCCCCACGGCGATACACGCTGAGGATGTAGACATGGAAGTGCTGCGCAATATCATCAATGAGCAACTCGAGCTGCTTCGCCTCACGTTGTACGTGACGACTCAGGGCCCTCTGGAGTACAGCGGAGAGACGTACAACTGTACCCTCTCAGAAGAAAAGCAGAGGACCTCACAACCGATCGCAATGGCCGCAGGACAGACTGTAAATACGCTACTTAAGTGCTCCGACTGGAGAGGAGTACCGGTTCGGGATCTCTATCCTCTAGCGCGAAGCTGTATTGAGTCGTTCATAAATGCATCTTTCCTGCTGGCGGAAGACGATGCAAAAGCCGAGCGTGCAGTCCGGTGGTTGAAGTATCGTGCTTGGAAACAACACAATCGTAGCGTTGGGACTGGGACGTTTTCCCTACATATCTCCAACGATACCCCTGCCCCCGAAGAAGCAAGCGAGTTCACGAGAAGGGGCGTGTCTCGTGAATGGAGCGAATACGACACACCTACCCGATTGAGAAGAGTGGCCGAACTCGCTGGTGGTAAGGCTGGCTCGCGCTTGCTGGCAGCCTATGCGCTTGTCTACTCCACCTCTTCAGAAATCATCCACGGATCCCCCTACGGCGTGAGCTATTTTTATCAAGCATACCTTCCGCCCGACCCCACCGTGGAGGACTTCCCAAAAGCAACACAGCTACAACTAGAGGATTTACTTTGTGCGGTCTGCCATGCTCTCGCCGGTTATTTATCTTGCAGTACTAAGGTTTTGGGACTTAGGCAGATGTATACCGCCGAACAACGACTTTTCAACCGGCTTCTAGCACACGAAGGTGTTGAGCCTCAAACAGTGGAAGATATTACATAAGATTAATTATCAGCCAGGAACGTTTTTTTTAAATTAGTTGAGTGCACACCTTTAATCAATTTCGGTCGGCAACGCTCGAAATCACCAGCTTCAGAGGTGATTAATTAGACCAGCTAGGAAGTGAAAAACGAACCCCTTACAAAACCCGCAAAGAATATAAAACCACACCCTATTCCTTATTTATTATACACCTTAGCCTTTTGCACCAAACAACACTCACTGCAGTACAACTAAAAAAGAAAAAGACCATGCTCACAATACTATCTAATTGGTTCTCAGATCCTAAAAACTGGGGAGCATTACTGATAACAGCGCCGATAGCAATCTTGGCCTTATTCGTCGCCATTAAAAACTATCAGCGAAAGTCAGGAATATCGATCCGAGGAGGATTTGGAATTGCATCAAGCTCAAGATGCGAAGAAAGCTACGTGTCACATATAGTACTAGAAAATCTAAAAGATCGAGCAGTTACAATATACGGTATTTTTTTAAAAGTAGGGCACAATTTTTATATCGATTTAGAAAGCCATGAAGACAACCCGCTTGTCTTGAAGCCCTACGAAACATACCACAGGACGATGGGGGAAATAATTTTCTATAGCGTTAACACGAATATAATAAAAATGGAAAAACTTCTCCAAGACAAAAAAACAAAAAAACGTTTAGTACTTTCAACAAGCGAAGGTAAATATATCGTACCAAAGGAAGTCAAAAGATGGTCGCCTGTAGGGGATTTTTTTAGAAACTATCTGACTGGAGTAATACGAACCGTTAGAGTTTCTCACAACAAAAAAGACATAGGTGGCAATGTCCGATTTATAGTCGACATAACTAATACTGACGGAGACATAGAAACCATTGAGCTAATGAGCGACGATTACCAGCTAGTCATTTTCAAAAACTTTATACTTACGGAGGAAAGCCTTTCAACCAAAGAATCTTTGGAGAATTTCCTGCAAGAAAAATTGGAAAACAACCTTATTTCTAAAGGATCATCTATCAAAGTCTATGATTTTTATGAACATAAGAAAAAAATAAACGAGCTATATCGAGGCGAAGCAATAGAAGCAGAGCGCTATAGCGCCTCCTATTACTACGTATTTGGCAAGCTCTATACTATTTACTCAAACCTTAAAACCGCCAGAGCAAACAAACGCATCCAGTCAGAAAACAATAAACGTAGAGATTGATTCGCTGTTGGACGGCAAGTAAAGGTTTGTACACTCTGAGCAGCGAGTATTTAAGGATGTGAATTTAAGATAAACTCCTTCCGTTTAGCTGTCGTTTAAGATCAGTTGTGTTTGCCTTTCGGCATTGTCCGGCGTGGGAGCCAGTCATCGGCAGCAGGATTGCCTGTAAGTATGCAGAGCATCCTGCGGCTTATGAAACCTCCTTCATTTTCCCTCTCGCGTGCAAGATCCTCCACTCCACCTGGATATCTGATTTTAAAATTGATTACACTCAGCTCCTTATGGAAATCTGCTAGGCTTCCTGCTGGAAAGTGCAAGGTTATGACCTGTTTTTTAGACACTCGCGTGGTGCTTATTTTTTCTGGTTCGGCCATAGACCAGGTCCACATGCCATGAATTAGCGCGTTTCGAGATTCATGCAGGCGAGTGATATTTTCGAACTGCTGCTCTAACAATACAGCACGCTCGCCCTCTTCTACTTCGGCAACCCGAGCTTTCCATAATTCCAGTACCTTGAGAAAATTTAGGTTATTCATCACCCTTGGTAACTTCTCGACATCTTGCACATCGAAAGTTGCAATTGTCTGTGCAAACACTTCGGACTCAAGCGCCCCCCAAAGAGCAATGATCCTGCCGATGAGTATCGCTTCTTTGTCAGAGAGCGGAAGGTCGTAAAGTTCGATCAAATCATTTTCACTCATGGGTGAATTCTCTCAATATTATCGGTGGGGAGGTAGACTCTCTACGCCTGTCGTAGGCGCATAATCGCATTTGCAATCTCTTTGGCATTTGTATCCAGAGCTTCCATGGCACCGGCTGCATTATATGCAGCACTCTCTACTCCATTCTCTGAAAGCCATTTAGTGACCTCCTCTATTGCAGCAGCAAGAGCATGCTGATTATGCAAAAGCAAAGTCAAAGCATCTGCCGTTGCGATGTTGGATACTGAGTTTTCTGGCATGTAAGTCATCCTTGGCGAGATTTCTGCAAAAGCATAGCTCATCTGGCCGCTAGTTTAGGTCACTAAGCCATCCTGGACTAACTTTCCGTACCAGAAAATAGCATCTACCCCTAATCTTCCCATGTGGTCATTTTTTCATACGATCAAAACCAGAAACTCTATTTTATATAATTAAATCAGTTAGCTAGCCTTGATCAATCTGCAGTGAAGGAGAAATTCGAAAGCATCCGTCCCCCTGATCTGTCAGCCGACTCCCCTGAATACAAGGGCTCCAGCGGTGCCAGTTGCGCAAAAGCATGCCCACTCCATTCCCACGCGCATCAGCATGCACCTCAGTACGCGTGCGCATCACACGTAGAGGGGCCTGAAATTCAAAATCTAGAGGGGGCACAAAAAGAGTAACATAAGTAATCTTGACCGTTTTTTACGCTCAAACAATTGATATTTAAGGGTTTTATATTTAGAGCAAAAGGTAATTTTTAAGTAATATTGAAGTAATCTGATTACTCTTTACAAATGTAATTCCCCACTTTTATAAAACCCTTTAAAATCAATAGCTTGACAAAAAATTACCTTTTCAATTACTTCTCTGTTACTCCTTTTTGTAATCTCTTAACCCACGAAATACGAGGGCTCCAGACCGTTTCCGTGGGGAGATTACTGAAATTACTCTTTTTGAGACTCCCCCCCTCCCCATAAACAACATAGCCTCCAAGGCCCTTCCACAAAATACCCCCTCGGTGCAGGGTTCCGCAGGTATTTCCGAGTTCGGAAATCGGAAAGCGGCCCCTAGCCAGCGCCGTGTTGAGGGGGTTGCAGGTATGCAGAAAAAGCGACCCATTTAGCCCGCAGGCGAGGTGGGGGGACGACGGCGCGCGCCAGGTGCAGATCGAGTTGCCGATCGCTGCCAGGCTGGGCAAACTGCTCGATGCCACATCCTGGACAAGACTTCGCAAGGAACGCATCGATGACCATGCCCATACTGTTTGAGTTTGAAGCATTGCCGGTGCGAGTCGTGACCGAAGAGAACGGAGAGCATTGGTTTTGCGCCAAGGATGTTTGCACGATTCTCGGCTACAGCAACTCAAGACAGGTGATCAGCGACAACTGCCGCGAGAAAGGTGTCCGTAGGACGGACACCCTTACGGAAAAAGGTAAGCAGGAACTGCAATTCATTGATGAAGGCAACCTATACAGGCTCATCATCAGAAGCAGGAAGGAAGAGGCTAAGCATTTCGAATCATGGGTTTGCGACGAGGTACTTCCAGCTCTGCGCAAGACCGGCAGCTATCAATTGGAAAGCCGCTCGACAGCCTCCGCGCGCATTGCTAACCACCGACTTCGCTTATCGTTAGGCAAAGAACTCCATCGCACCCGAGACCCAGCGCTGCGCACGCTCATTCACCAACAACTGGCTGACGTGTCCAATGCATTGGGCCTACCTACCCCGGATATCGACAGTTTAGGTCGCACCGCGCCCACCGTACCGGATGTTCTTAGGACCTTTTGGGAGGCTTTGAATTTACTCGACAGCAAAGGCGTGGACTATAACCACACTGCTCGCTCAAATACCCTGGCCATCAATCTACGAGAGCTAACCCGCTTGCTCAGCGAGAACGGCCGAACGCTACAAATCGACACCGTCCAACGCCAAGCCATGTGGCAAAGTCAGAGCCCCCGCTGCCTGCACAAGAACCATGCTGTTCACAGTCGACTAACCGGAAAGATCATCAAATGCTGGGTGTTTGAGCGACAGGCTGAATGAGGATGGGTGCAGAAAACTCGATTATTTAGTCGGCAGGAGAGGTGCGGGGACGACGGCGGTTGGTAGGAACTGCTCAGATTACGGAACAAGGCGTTGACTGGCTTCACCGCGTCTTCAGGCTTTTATTTAGTTCCGAGAGCCCGAGGTACACCGAAGACCTGGTCGGCGTGTAGCCGCCTGTGGAGTGCATCCTGGGGGAAAACGGTGGGCCCACTCAGGGCGCCAAGCGTCTAAGGACACTTGGCGCTCGACATCGTCGACGTGTCTATCTAAGGCCGAAGCAGAACAGGCTATTATTATCGTAGTGATAGAAACACATCCCTGAAGAGTCGTTTTTTAGTAGGCGGACATACGAAGTACTCCCCTCCGAGAGTTCCAGCTGCCTATCTAATATAATAGGAACTCCAAGCTCACTTAATAAAGTGCGCAGTCCATCCGTCACAACTTGCTTTTCGATGGACATATAGGCGTATGCGCCCCAAATAGGAGTAATATCCCCGGTCACATATAAGTACTCCGTTTCTCCCGCCTTTTGCCAAGTCGAAGTATATTGAAACGAACGGTGTCCCAGCGTCATAGTTTCAACATTATTTATCACGCGCTCATTTTTCAAAGCATCATCTTTCTCGATGTATATTGCAGTGCGCATTTTATACTCGACATTTTTTTCAACGCCCCATTCTCGTAAATAAACTGCCAGTGTAACCAAGACCAAACTACAGACCAGAACAACCAAGAACATAAACTTTTTGAAGCTCATGATTCCCCTCCTGCGCGCGACAGGCAATTCGCAACAGCATAATCTAACGGTACCGAGATCGGCACTGTAAAAGAGCTGAAACCTGCGGAAACATAGCATACAACCCTATATCTTTTTTCATGAACCCTAACCATGACCTTCCCATAAGCCCCCATAGGAATATTTTTGATTTGAGCCTCCAAAGGAGCCGCAATATCTTTTTTTAATGAAATAATAAACTCAACATCAAGCTCTCCAACATTAAATTTTGTAATTCTTAGAGGATCCCTAGTTAAAATCTCAAATTCCGGCTTAAGCAAGTAGATCAAGGAAGCCAAAAAAAACAAAAAAACAACTGCCCTCAACAAACGCACAACAACGTGCTTCCGGCCTCCCCTCTCAAAAGACTTGCTAGTTCTCTCATCAACCGTAAAAGTAAGATCTGCACTATTAACTTCTACATCCAACTCCTGAACCGGATGCTTTTCAACACTGAGAGAGCCAACTAAAAAATCCGAATTAAACATATAGCCAGCTTTTGGGCTAGTGACAATAATTCCATGCCCATCTGCACCAAAGAAAGACCTTATATTAAAAATAGCCTGCGCCAAGCTACCAGTTGCCACTACACGCCCAGGCCAACCAAATAGAATTAGCTGCTCCTTGTTAAACACTTCTCCCGACCTAGAGATAAGTTGATACAAGACCCTAATCTCCGCTGTACCCAGGTTGCAGATGATAGGCTGCTCCTCGAGATCTCTCACCCTCAACCTTTTTTTAGGACCGTCAAAAAACAAACGAGCCCACCTCTTCTTCCCAGAGTCCATATAGACTGTAAAAACTTCAACCCCCACACCTATTTCCTGATCAGGCATAGCCGTTTCTCACTCTAGATCGGACTCAAAATCAATATAGACGATACTGAAGCAGTAGAAACGCAAAGGAAACCCCCGACTACAAAATCTCTCTCACCCCCAAGCAAATAAAATTAATAAACGATCAATGATTTGACCGAGCGTTAAACAACCTCCAAATTTGACGTAACGAATTGTGGAGCAACGAACATGCAAAATAAGTCGAACGCCAATAATGCCAACAGTTTTGTCGAATACGACCAACTGTCGAAGGATTACCAACAGCAGATCCTCGATTTAAACAAGCGACAGTTAATTCCTGCACACTCGTTTAGCCAGGTTTTTAGCGCCGCGCTTGGTGATCGCATTATCATTAGCAATCTTCCCTCGAGCCCAGCCCACAACTCATCAAGTTTCTGCGATAAAATCTCAATCGAGATTACCTCAACAAGCAAAAACTCTATTAACCTCAAGCTAACCATCAGCAACAACACTTTTCTAATAGAGAAACAATTACCAGCAAAGAGCTAAGCCAGTTCCAAGAACTGGCCACACTTCAAAAACCGAGCATTTCAAAGACTATTACAGTTGACTCGTATAAAAACCGGCTTGCCTTATCTGGATACCTAGAGATACTGGAGCTTGCCCATCCATCAATAGAGGCAGAGCACAAGACATTCACAACTTACGCTTAACTTCTGAGCTGGGGCAATTATTATGCATTCACAATCAAGACATATATCAAGGTGCAACTTCACCACCAACCAATGGATTAATTAAAAAGCCCTCCATTGCATATCGACCACCTTCAGTCCTCCAGCAGGCTTCTAACTATTGAAAACTTGAGAAGGAGATCCGTCACTGACACTAGAAATTCTTGAGATGTATAATGCGTACTCCCCTCATCGTCCCTCTAGGTTTCAGAAGGTCTTAGGACTGTGCTTGCGACCGGCACAACAATAAAAATTATGCCTCGCAGTAAAATTATAAACCAACGAGTCCAGGAAGATGGTACTTCACCGCTCCTATAGCCTTACATGACAATGAGAGAATTATTCTCGGTTACAATTTAGTTAAGTCACCATCACCTCACAACGTATTTTTTATACAGCACCTGCAATATTGCATAGGGTCTTTAAACCCTCACCAATCCGGGGTAGCTATCAAAAAAGCAACAACCCCTCATTATTCTCAAAAACCTCAGATGGATTCGCTAACTTCATAAGGTTTGAAGCGCATTACCTCCTCCCCAATCCAGTCATTCAACTGCGTCATTCGCGCCTGAATCGGCTCCAGTTCATTGGCCGCATAAATCTGCGCCGCCTCCCTGATCGACCCAAATCCACCCGCGTTCTGCGGCACGATGCCCATGAGCTGCGGCGGAATGCGCAAGCTGGCCAGCACGTCATCGCGGGTCTGGTTTTTGATCGAGTTGAATTCGTCCTTGGCCGTCACTTCGCTGACCGGGATGATCTGCAGGCCGTCCTTTTTGCCGTTCGGCGAGTACACGAACAGGTTGCGGAAGTTGCCAGGCCCCTTGGAGTCCTTCAGTGCCTTGCGTAGGGAATCAACGTCCGCCTCGTTCTGAGCGGCGTCGGTCATGTAGAGAATGAAACCGGCATGGCTGCCGTTCTCGTAATACTTGCGGCGAAACAGCGTGGCGGATTCATTCAGCAATGCCGACTGCAACGCACTGATCCACTCTGGCAGCCCATACACCTCCTGGTGCAGATCCGCCTCGCGTAGATGGAAGACCGTGCCCGGTTCAAATTCATGTTCTTCGTTCCACCCCTGAACCATGAACTGCCGACCATCCTTGCCAGAGCGCATGTACTTCGCCAGCGGCGGTACCAGCTCACGCACTGGGCCGAGCATTGAGCGGCGGGCCTCCAAGTACCCATTACCCAGGCAAAGGAAGTCCAGGGCAAACTGTTCAAACGCCGCCCGCGATAGCAACCGGTGCGGGACGAAGGTCTTACTCAACAGGTTGCGCTTGAACATCAGACCCGAATGCAGATGCACGCTGGAACCCACCGACCGCGCCAGGCCATCCAGCGACAGAGGTGGCTCGTACCAGCGCCCGTTAAACCAGCATTCCAGATAATCAAACACCTCCCGACCGCTCAGGACCGGCGAAGGGTCACCGAAGCTGAACGCCTCGATCTTGCCCTCACTGCGCGGGATAAACTCCTGCGTTGTCACTGCGGGCACCTGGGCCATCTGTTTGGTACTTCTGCGGCGGTTCGACATCAAAAAATCTCCATCCGCCCGGTGTTGGCAGTGGTCTGCCCCTCCAGCGGTTCATTGTGCAATGCGTGAAAGAGCGCCCATGCCAGGTCGGCATGGCCGGTGTTATCGTTGCGGCCGGCGGTATAGGTGAATTGGCGACCGCCTGCGGTGATGGTCTTGCGAATCGCCATCAGCGACTGCGCCATGTCAGTCCAGCCGGCGTCGAACTCCAGCCGGCCCCGGTGGATCACGTCGTAAGCCTTGAGCACCAGGCGCGTCTTGACCTCGGGCGAGTAGCTGAAGGTGGTGACGTTGGGGAAGAATTGGCGAACCAGCTGCGCCACGCCGCTGCCCAGCCCGGTAACGTCGATCCCGATGTAGGTCACCCAGTAACGGTCGCAGACAGCTTTGATGACGCTGGCCTGGGCCGCGAAGTCCATGCCCCGGAACTGGTGGCGTTCCAGTACGCGGAATTTTCCACCTGGCACCAGCGGCGGCGCGACCACCACCAAGCCTGAACAATCACCGGTTTCAGCGGGGTCATAACCCACCCATACCTGGCGGTCACCGAAGGGCCGTATGGCAAACGGCTTGTAGTCCTCGGCCCACTCGACCCAGCTGTCGACCATGCATGGCTGCAGCACGGTCAGCGGGAAGATGCTCGCGCCGTCGTCGACGAACTCGCACATCAGCAGGTTGGCGAAAGCCTCGGGACTGTACTCACGACGCAGTTCTTCAATGTCGAACAGGTCGCAACCGCCCTGCTCCGCATCGAGGATGGTGACAATCTGGCGCCACAACCGATCCTCACAGAGCCGCCCCTGTTGGAGAGCCCCGTGGGAGACGTCGACTTTGGTATGTTGCGCCGCTGGTTTACCTTTGTTGAAGCGCTCACCGGTCCAAAAGGTGTAGGCCTCATGTGCCATGGTCGATGGCGTCGAGAAGTAGGTTTTGCGCCACTTTTTGTGCATCGCCATGCCCGAGGCGACCTTGTTCAACTCCTCAAACTTGAAGGTCCAGAAGAATTCGTCGAAATAGAAGTTGCCGTGGTAGCCCTGGGCCGTCCGAGCGTTGGTGCCGAGGAAAAACAGCTCGGCGCCGTTCGGTAACACGATGGGATCACCGGTCAGCTCGACGCCGATCACCTCACGCGCAAACGCCTGGATGTACCCACGAAACAGATAGGCCTGGTTCTTCGACGCTGACAGGAAGATTTGATTGCGCCCGGTTTCCAGCGCATCAATGAAAGCCTCGCGAGCAAAGTAGTAAGTGGCACCGATCTGCCGGCTCTTGAGGATGACGCGAGTGCGCTGATTGCCTGCCCGATGCCAGTCTTTCTGGTAATCGAAGCAGCCATCGATAAACGCCTCGCGCAGCAGCTCAATCTGGTCTTCGCTGATGTCGTTTTTCGGAGTCTTTTTCTTCGGTCCTTCGTTGCGTTTGGCAAGGTTCGGGTTGAGTTCGGTTTCGGTACCACCACCCTGGAAGCGCTGAATGCGAGCCTGGCGCTCCAACTGCCGGTGCAGCAAATCAATCTCTTTGAAGTCGCCGCTGCTCTTCCCCTCCTTGAGGATCAGTTGCACCAGCCGTGCTTCCAAAGCCCCGCCGATCCGTTCAACGTTGTCGGCCCGATCCCATTCGTCACGGGCCTTCCAGCTGTGTAGCGTTTTTTCCTTTTCGCCCGTAGCCTCGGCGATCTCGCAGATACGCCAGCCCATCCAATACAGAAACTTGGATTGGCGCCGGGGATCGATGGGGAGCAGTTCGGTCGTAGTCATGGCCGCGATGCTGCCGCCCATGCCTGCGAGTCAGTAGCTCCGCCTCTTGTAACAGCCCTTCCTACAATCCCGCCTCGTTGCCGCAACTCGCGCGCGTCACGACCATGCCCCTCATTGCAACGCACTTAGCGCCCAACGCATTGAGGATTCCCGGCATGAAGAAATTTCGCAGTAATTGGTTTCGCGTCGCCGTCGAGGGCGCTACCTCTGACAAGCGCACCATCAAACGCAGTTGGTTGGAACAGGCGGCGAAGAACTTCAATCCAGCCACCTATGGTGCTCGCATCTGGCTGGAACACTTCCGCAGCCTGCTGCCCGACAGCCCTTTCAAGGCCTACGGTGACGTGCTCGCGGTCAAGACTGAAGAAGTGGAAATCAACGGCCAGAAGAAGCTGGCCCTGTTCGCCCAGGTAGAGCCGACGCCCGATCTGATCGCCATGAACAAGGCCAAGCAGAAGATTTACACCTCGATCGAAATCGACGACAGCTTCTCGGACACCGGCGAGGCCTACATCGTCGGCCTGGCGGTGACCGATTCCCCGGCCAGCCTGGGCACCGATGTGCTGTCTTTCTCCGCGCAGAAGCCAGAATCCAGCCCATTCAAAGACCGTCATTATTCCGCGACGTCGATGTTCACCGAGGCAGTGGAAACCGAGCTGCTGTTTGAAGAAGTCGAAGAAAAACCCAGCCTCGGCGCCCAGCTTTTCAGCAAAGTTCAGGCTCTTCTGGGTGGCAAACAGGCCAAGGACGACGCCGAGTTTGCGCAGATCGGCCAGGCCGTCGAAGCGATTGCCGACCACGTTAAGGATCTGCCCGACCAGTTGGCCGCAGAGAAGAAATTTTCAGGAGAACTGAAAACGACGGTCGAGCAGCTCAGCAAAGACCTGACCGAGCTAAAAACTACGCTCGGCAACACTCAGGACCATTCCCAAATCCAGCGCCCACCGGTAACCGGCGGCGGCAAACAAGCCCTGGCTGAATTCTGACCTGCGGCCTTAACCGCCCAGCCCACTATCGGAGACACCCATGCGTAACGACACTCGAAAACTCTTTACCGGCTACCTCGGTCAGGTTGCCCAGCTCAACCGCGTTGAGTCGGCCACTGCAACATTCAGCGTCGATCCGACCATCCAGCAGAAGCTGGAAACCAAGATCCAGGAGTCGAGCGAGTTCCTGACCAAGATCAACGTCCTCGGCGTCGACGAACAGGAAGGCGAAAAGGTGGGCATGGGCGTGGGCAGCACCGTTGCCAGCCGCACCAACACCAAGATCAAGAAGCGCGAGCCGAGCAGCATCGGCACTCTGTCCAGCGACAAATACCGCGCTGAACAAACCGACTTCGACACCTACGTCAGCTACAAACAGCTCGACGCCTGGGCCAAGTTCCCGGACTTCCAAACCCGCCTGTCTAGCGCCATTGCCCAGCGTCAGGCGCTCGACCGCATCCAGATCGGCTTCTACGGCACCTCGGCAGCCGAGCAAACCGACCGCACGGCACACCCTCTGTTGGAAGACGTCAACATCGGCTGGCTCCAGCAGTACCGCACTCATGCACCCGACCGAGTGCTGAAGGAAGGCGCTATCGCTGGCAAGATCACCATCGGCAAAACCGGCGACTTCAAGAACATCGACGCCTTGGTCTACGACGCCATCCAATTGCTGGATCCGTGGTATCGCCGTAACCCTGGCCTGGTGGTGCTGACAGGCCGCGAGCTGGTACACGACAAGTTCCTGGCCCTGGTCAACAAGGACCAAGACTCCACCAACACCCTGGCCAGCGACCTGATCATCTCTCAACGTCGCGTCGGGGGCCTGCCGCTGTACGAAGTGCCGTACATCCCAGAAGGCACGATCCTGATCACCACCTTCGCCAACCTGTCGGTGTACTGGCAGATCGGTGCTCGCCGCCGCTACCTCAAGGAAGAGCCGGAGTGGAACCGCGTCAGTAACTTCGAATCGTCGAACGAAGCCTACGTCGTCGAGGAATACGGCCTCGGATGCCTGCTGGAAAACATCAAGCCGGTTGAAGACGCAAGCAGCGAGGGTTAATCCCATGGCACTCAGCATCGCCCAAGCCCACCAACGCCGCGCACGCGCGGCAATGGAGGCAGCGAAAACAGCACCACAGCAATCCATGGCCGGCGCCACCGCCTACGAGCATCAGTTGAATCAGCTGCTGCAAGACCGCTTGCGCCTCAAAGCCATCCAGTCCAACGAAGGCAAAGCCGCGCTCAAGCTGCAACTGCTGCCCGAGTACGTCCCGTATGTCGAAGGTGTGCTTGAGGCCGGCCATGGTGCCCAAGACGACGTCATGACCACCGTCATGGTGTGGCGTGTCGACGTCGAGGACTACAGCGGCGCTCTGGACATCGCCGACTACGTGCTCAAGCACAAGCTGATCATGCCGGACCGATTCGAACGCACCACCGGTTGCCTGGTCGCGGAAGAAATCGCCACAGCCGCGCTGAAAGCACAGAAGGCCAATGGCAATTTCGACCTGAGCATCCTGCACCGCACCGTCGAGCTGACCGACGCCGAAGACATGCCTGATCAGGCTCGCGCCAAGCTGTTCCTGGCGACTGGCCGAGCCACCTTGCACGGCATTACCGCCGAAGAACCGGGCCAGCCTGGACAGATTCAGGCCGGTATCGACCTGCTTAAGCGCGCAATCGAATTGCATGACGGTTGCGGCGGCAAAAAGGATTTGGACGGCGCCGAGCGCCTCCTGAAAAAACACGCTGCACCAAGCAGCTAACCGAGCGTCCCCACGCACCCCGCCGGCTCGGGGCGGATCGGCCAGGCCGCTCCTCCTGAACGTGAAGCCCCGACCACCGGCGACCTATTTTCGAGTGCAGTTCATGAGCGCATTTGTAGCCAGCGGCCCTGTCGCAGGCGGTCATATCAACACCGACCCCTTCTGGCCGTCGATTGACCTGGACCACTTGCGCGCCACCCTGCGCATCAACGACAGCGTCACCCCGGCCCGACTGGAAACCGCCGTGATTTCTGCCGCCATCAACCTCAACCGCGAGCTGGCCGAGTGGCGGAAAGCCCAGCAAGCAGCCGGCCACGCCAAGCTGGACGACGTACCCGGTGATCGCATCAATTACGTGTCGGTAAAGGCCCACCTCTACCGCCGTGCCATCGAAGCCGCTACCGGCGCCGAAGTCTGCGAGCGTTACCGCGATTACAGCGCCACGAATGCCGGCAGCCAGAAGGCCGAAGAAGTCACCCCCACCATTGACGACTACCGCCGCGACCTGCGTTGGGCTGTGCGCGACTTTCTTGGTCGCACCCGCACCACCGTGGAGTTGATCTGATGGCCGTCGCGGTCCGTGCAAATCAAAACGACACGGTCGACGCCCTGTGCTGGCGTTTCTACGGCCGCACCGCAGGCGTCACCGAGGCCGTCCTTGAAGCCAACCCCGGCCTGGCCGACCAGGGCCCAATCCTGCCGCAAGGCTTTGTCGTCAACATGCCCGAAGCCCAAACCAGCGCCCCGCAGCGGCAAATGGTGAACCTATGGGACTGACTGAGCTGCACCCGGACCTTGAACCCACCAACCCTGGACAACGGAATGAAGCGCATGCCTGAACGTCCCGACACCTGGGCCTGGCTCGCCGCCTGGCTCGAACAGAACTGGCCGACTCTTTACGCCGGAGTCCTCGCCGTGATCATCGCAGCCCTAAGGATCATGTACGGCGGCGGCACGGTGCGCCGCATGCTGATCGAGGCGCCGCTGTGCGGCACCTTGGCCCTGGCTGCCAGCCATGGCTTGGCCTTGCTCGGCATCCCAACCACCACCGCGCCGTTTTTCGGCGGTGTGATTGGTTTGCTCGGCGTGGAGGGCACGCGCGCGGTCGCCAAGAAGTTTTTCACCCGCAAGGTAGAACAGCTATGACGACCCTACGACACGGCGACCGCTCGCAGGCAGTACGCACGCTGCAAAAGAATCTCAACAGCCACGGCGCCAAGCTGGATGTGGACGGCAGTTATGGCGACAGCACCGAAACCGCTGTCCGTGCCTATCAGCTCAAGGTTGGTCTGGTCGTTGATGGCGTAGCCGGCGAAAAAACCCAAACCAGCCTGGCCGGCGGTGACTGCGCCAAGCTGCTGCGCAACAACGATCTGATCGCTGCCGCCGAACGCCTCGGCGTGCCGCTGGCAAGCATCTACGCCATCAACGAAGTGGAATCCAAGGGCAAGGGCTTCTTCGACAACGGCAAGCCAGTGATCCTTTTCGAACGGCACATCATGTACCGCCAGCTCGCCAAGGTGCGGCACGACGGCGATGACCCGGCCGAACTCAAGCACCACGCCGACCAGCTCGCCGCCGTCAATCCCGCCCTGGTAAACCCAAAGTCGGGCGGATACTCCGGCGGTACCGCCGAACACCAGCGCCTGGCCATGGCCCGGCTGATCGATGACACCGCCGCCCTTGAATCTGCGTCATGGGGGGCTTTCCAGATCATGGGCTTCCACTGGCAGCGCCTGGGCTATACCAGCGTGCAGGACTTCGTGGCAGCCATGAGTGCCAGCGAATCGCAACAGTTCGACGCCTTCACCCGCTTCATTGAAACCGACCCGGTGTTGCAAAAAGCGCTGAAAGCCCGCAAATGGGCCGAATTCGCCAAGCTCTACAACGGTCCGGACTATCAGCGAAACCTCTACGACGTGAAGCTACAGCGTGCCTACGAACGGCACGCCGACTGCGGTTGCGGGCAAGGGGTAGCCGCATGATCGACTTCGAAGCGGTGCAAAAACTGCGAGTGCAGGACGGCGATCTGCTGGTGGTGCCGGAATCCACCGAACAGGACGATATGCAAGTGCTGGCCGAGGCCATTCAGTTGATGAGCGGTGCCAGGGCCGTGATCGTTCGCGGCCCTATTAAACAACTCGATACCGAAGCCATGAATAAGCTCGGCTGGTACCGCGCATGAGCACCCTGCGCCAGGCCCTGTACGGCATTGCCTTGCTCGGTGCCCTGGCGCTGCTGATCTGGGGCCAGCAACAGCGCATCAACGTCGCCGTGGGTAAAGCCGAACGGGAAGAATCTGCGGCTAAGACCGCCCGCGCAGACGCCGACCGCAACCTGACCACCGCCAACACGCTCAAGACCGCCCTAAAACAGGAACGTGACGCCCAAAGTGCCCTGCGAACTCAGCAGGATCAGTTACGCCAGGGCCTGGCAAAGCGCGAGCGAACCATAGAGGAGCTGAAACGTGAAAACGCCGAACTACGCACCTGGGCTACTCAGCCTTTGCCTGATGCTGCTCGCAGGTTGCGAGAGCGCCCCGCCCTTACCGGCGCCGACGCTTATCGTCAGTGGTTGTCCGGCCGTAGTGCCGTGCCAGTTGCCGGCGACCAGCCCACGCAATAATGGTGACCAGCTCACCGACCAGGACCGCGTCGAAGCCGCCTGGGCCGACTGTGCGGCGCAGGTCGACATGGTTTACCAACATCAGCAGGCAGCGCCATGAACAAGCCTGAAAGCCTACGCGCCCACCTCCTGGCCACCGTCGCCGAATTCAAGCACAACCCTGACCGGCTGCTGATCTTTATCAACAACGGCAAAGTTCGCTGCACCTCTGCGCCAAGCCTCTCTTTTGAGTACAGCTTCGAACTGCAGATCATCCTCACAGAGTTCGCAGGACACCCTGATAGCGTGATGCTCCCACTGTTGGGCTGGCTCAGCGTCAACCAATCCGAGCTGCTCGACAACCTCGATAAAGTGAAGAACGGCTTCCAATTTGAGGCCGAAATTCTCAATAAAGACCTGGTGGACCTCAGTATTACCCTGCCGCTGACAGAGAAAGTGATCGTCGGCCAAGATGACCAGGGCCACACCACCGTCAAGCACCCAAACGAGCCGCAGCGTGTAGCGGGCTACCTCGACCCGAACTGGAAGCCTGGCGCCCAGGGCAACACCAGCGAATGGTTTGTCCCAGATGGCAAATGATCTGGAAGCCCTCGAGACCTGGGCAGCGACGCTGCTGGAACGGCTTGAGCCTGGGGCACGCAATCAACTGGCCCGCAGCATCGGCCAGGACCTGCGTCGCAGCCAACAAAAACGGGTTACTGCCCAGCAGAACCCGGACGGCAGCAAGTTTGCCCCCCGTAAACAGCGCAATCTGCGTGGTAAGCAGGGGCATATCCGCCGCAAGTTGGAAATGTTCAAGAAGCTGAAGAACGCCACCTACCTCAAGGCCCGAGGCGACAGCAACGCCATATCTGTGGGCTTTACCGGGCGAATCGCCCGAATTGCCAGGGTTCACCAGTATGGGCTGAAGGACCGCGCAGAGCGTGGCGCTCCAGACGTGCAATACGAACAACGTGAAGTGCTGGGATTCACCGAGGCGGATCTTGATGTGATCCGTGACAGCTTGCTTGCGCACCTGACACTGTAAAACCCCTCCCTACAAGGCAGCGAAGCTGCACCCGCGCACGCGTGGCGCCACCATCGGCGCCATGAACAATTTCGCCGCCCTCTCCCGCATGCTCGAAAACCTCATCCGCCTCGGCGTCATCGCTGAAGTCCAGATGGTGCCCCCGCGCGTGAAAGTAAAGACCGGCGAATTGACAACCGCCTGGCTGCCCTGGCTGGCCCTGCGTGCGGGGGCCGACCGTGAGTGGGACCCGCCCACCGTCGACGAACAGGTCATCCTGATCAGCCCGTCCGGCCAACTCGCCAACGGCGTCGTCATCACCGGCCTACCCAGCGATCACATTCCCGCCAACGGCAACCGCCCTGGCCTGCACCGTCGCACCTACGCCGACGGCACGGTGATCGATTACGACAGCGTCGCCCACCACCTCAACGCCACCCTGGCCGAAGGTGGCACCACCAACTTGACCAGCACAGGCGGCATCAACATCGTCGGCCCGATCACGCACCACGGCGACTACACCCAGACCGGCAACCAAAACGTCACCGGTACCGTGACCGTCACCGAGGACGTGGTCGCGGCTGGTATCAGCCTGGTGGAACATCCGCACGGCGGCGTCATGCCAGGCAGCGGCAAGACGGGGAAACCTGAATGAACCGAGAAACCGGCGGCGCCATCGGCGATCTGGACCTCATCAGCCAGGCGATTACCGACATCCTCACCACCCGCATCGGCACCCGCGTCATGCGCCGCGAATACGGCAGCCTGCTGCCCGAGTTGGTGGACCATCCCTTCAACGATGCCACCCGCCTGCGCGTGTACGCGGCAGCAGTCATGGCATTGATGCGCTGGGAACCGCGTATCAGCCTGAACCGGGTGCAGTTCCTCGGCGCCAATCTGCAAGGCCAATCGGTGCTGGACCTGGACTGCACCCTGGTGGACTCCAATGAGCCGTTGAGCATGAGCCTGCCGCTGCAACTGGGGGCCAGTGTATGAACACGTTCGCCGCCATCGACCTCAGCCTGTTACCCGCGCCGCAGATCGTCGAGCAGATCGACTACGAGCAGATCCTTGCCGAGCGCAAGGCCTACGCCATCAGCCTGTGGCCGGTCGAGGAACAGCCAAAAATCGCCGCGCGCCTTGAGCTAGAGTCGGAGCCTCTGACCAAGCTGCTGCAAGAGAACGCTTACCGCGAGACGATCTGGCGCCAACGGGTCAACGAAGCATCAACCGCCAATATGCTGGCCTTTGCCAAGGGCTCCGACCTGGAAAACTTGGCCTCCAACTTCAACGTCAAGCGCCTGGTTATTCAGGAGGGCAATGCATCAGCATCCCCGCCCGTGGCGCGGGTCATGGAAGATGACGACAGCCTGCGCGAACGCACGCAGATGGCCTGGGAAGGCCTCAGCACCGCAGGCCCGCGCAACAGCTACATCTTCCACGCCCGCGCAGCTGACGGGCGGGTTGCCGATGCCACAGCGGAAAGCCCTTCCCCGGCCGTGGTCGTGGTGACGGTCCAGGGCATGCTGGCCGATGGGAGCGCAGAGCCTGAGTTGCTGGCCGTTGTGAACGCCTATCTCAGCGATGAGGACCGCCGCCCAGTCGGCGACCGCCTGACCGTCCAGGCCGCGCAGATCCTGCGTTACCAGGTCAAAGCCAAGCTCTACCTGAAAACCAGTGGGCCAGAAACTGAGCCTGCCCGAGCGGCTGCCGAACAACGCCTGAAGCACTACGTCCACCAGCGCCGCCGGTTGGGCATGGAAGTCTCAGAATCAGCGATCCACGCCGCGCTGCACGTCGAGGGCGTGCGCAAGGTCGAGCTGGAGAACTGGGTCGATATTGCCGCCACGCCTTACCAGGCGCCGTTTTGCACCGACATTAAATTATCGGTTGGGGTGGAGTGATGGGCGCCCAGCACCTGCTACCCAGCAACTCGACGCAGTTAGAGCGTGACGCGGCCGTCGCACTGGCGCAGATCCAGCGGGTGCCTATTCCCATTCGCCTGCTGTGGAGCCCGGACCTATGCCCGCTCGCGGTGTTGCCGTATCTGGCCTGGTCGTTTTCCGTCGACCGCTGGGACAGCACCTGGTCGGAGTCCATCAAGCGCGCGGCCATCCGTGCCGCTTACTACATCCATTCGCGCAAGGGCACCATCGGCGCGCTGCGGCGCGTGGTCGAGCCCCTGGGCTATCTGATCGAGATTATCGAGTGGTGGCAGGACGTGCCGGTCGGCATCCCGGGCACCTTCAAACTCAAGGTCGGCGTGCTAGACACCGGCATCACCGAAGAGATGTATCAGGAACTGACCTTCCTGATCGATGACGCCAAACCCCGCAGCCGCCACCTCACCGGCCTGGCCATCAGCCTGGAAACCACCGGCAGTTTCTATATCGGCGCCTGCGTCAGCGAAGGCGATGAACTCAGCGTTTACCCACCGACCCAACGCGACATCGAAGTCAGCGGTTACCTGCGCCTGGGCGGTCGCGAACATCACATTGATACGATGGACATCCTCCCATGATCGACCAGAACAGCCAGTTTCAAGCCATTCTTACGGCCATCGGCGAGGCCAAACAGGCGAACGCGGACGCCCTCGGCATCCCCTGGACGTTCGCACAGATGGGCGTGGGTGATGCCAACGGCACCGACCCATTCCCCGACCGCCTGCAAACCAAGCTGATCAACGAGCGGCGCCGTGCACCGCTCAACCAGCTCAAACCCGACCCGAAGAACCCCGGCATCATCATTGCCGAACAGGTCATCCCGGAAAACGTCGGTGGTTTCTGGATTCGGGAAATCGGTCTGTACGACCAGGACGGCGATCTGGTGGCCGTCGCCAACTGCGCGCCGACGTTCAAGCCGTTGTTGGCCCAAGGATCGGGTCGGACTCAGATCATTCGTATGAACCTGATCGTTTCCAGCCTGGCCAACATCGTGCTGAAGATTGATCCATCAGTAGTCCTAGCAACTCGGGATTATGTGGACCGCTCGATTGGTGAGGTGCTGCCGGCGGATAAAACGCCCGGTACTTATCACCGAGTTACGATCAACGCGCGGGGCATTGTGGTGTCGGGAAGCAATCCAACCACGCTCGACGGTTTCGGTATCAAAAACGCTTACACCAAAGACCAGACCGATAACCTGCTTGATCAGCGGGCTGGAGCAGACGGCATACTGGCGGCGGGTGTGGTTAATGGAGATCCAGGCTTACCGTACTTCAGGTTCAAGAATCCTGATGGCTCTGCGGGCCATATAATCAACCTGTCACTGTCATCTCATGGTCACACCTTCGCTAGCTTGAGTGACAAGCCAACAACACGCGATGGCTATGACCTCCGCGATGTTTTTACAAAGACCGAAACACGAGCCGGTTTTGTTGCAGCCGGTTCGGAAAACCGCATCGCTCTTTCCTGGGCTGCGGAGGGGTTAAAAGCCGCTGTTGATGTTACTGACCTCGGTGCGTTATGGCTGACGTCGAACTTCAATCCTGACACGAAGGCAGACAAGTCCAATACCTACACCATTGGGCAAACAGATGTTCGTTTATCGCAGCGAGTTGTCAGCGATTGGATATCTCACGCAGGGTTGATTTCGGATAACCCGGACCTTCCTTACGTCATGCAGACTTCGACCGGCGCTATTTTGCAGCTTGCTCGCCGGGTGCATCGTCACGCATTTTCCGATCTGGATGGGCTTCCGCCTACAGCTGTTGGGCATGGGATCTACGACGTCTACTCCGTATCTCAGTCAGATATAAAGTTCAATCAAAAGCTGACCCGCGATGCGATTAGCGTGGCTGGATTATGGGGCGGCGACATCAACCTTCCGTACTTCCGGAGGGCTTTTGATGAACAGCCGGTTTACTTCATCACCCAAACCACCCTGCCGAAAAACACCTGCCAGAAGGGTATTCCAGGCTGGTGGAAATGCGCCGATACCGGCTTACTACGTCAGCGGGTCTCCATCTATATCGGTGATGTCTCAACGGCATGGGCGGGTGCGGTTACATGGCCTGTTGCCTTTGCAGAGCAAGCTGATTCAGTGAAGCTTTCGTTTCTCCATACCAATGGTTCGCCGGCAACCGTCTCATGTGCGTATGCCGACCTGACCCGCACAGGGTGCAATTTGCGCGTAGATGAATGGGGGTTAAATCCGCAGTACGGGCTGACACTTATCGTAGAAGCGGAGGGTTATTAAGATGAGCGCGTATTTTCACTCAAAAAGTGTCGGGTTCTATACCGATGAGGTTCACGGCCCCCGGACTATCTTGGTAGTTGATCCCAAGTGGAAGCAGCCAGAAATCCAGATTACTGATCCCGATTGGGTTCCTGGTGACGATGATAAAGACGCAGAGCCCCCGCTGATTAGCGTCCCCGACCCTGACGCGGTTCCGCCCCTAATTGAAGTGCCGAACCCCAAATGCTCGCTGCCTCCGAAGGCCGAACTGCGGGACCTGCCCCAGGACAAGTACCTGGCGCTCCTAGTCGCACAGTCCCAAGGTAAAGTCATTCAAGCCAATTCAAAGGGAGAGCCTGTTGCTGTTGCTCCACCTCCGCCCAGTGACGCAGAGCTTGAACGGCGCGAGCGTATTTGGCGCGACTCATCGCTGGCAAACACTGACGGTTTGGTTGTGCGCCATCGTGACGAGTTAGAGCTTCAACAGGCTACAACGCTTACAACTGAACAGTATCAGCAGTTGCAGCGTTATCGCTTGGACCTGCGAGCCTGGCCCGTCGCGGAACATTTTCCAGACAGACAATTCCGGCCAGTAATACCAGATTGGGTCGCTGCCAAGAACTTGTAAGCGTTGCGACTACAAGCCCGCGCGCTCGCCCAACCGGCGCGCGCGCGGCAGCCTGTGCACTGTCATTCCATCACAACGCAGGCAACCACCCATGGCCGGTTCAGACTATCTCCACGGCGTGCGGGTCATCGAACTCAACGACGGCACCCGCCCCATTCGCACCATCTCCACCGCAGTCATCGGCCTGGTTTGCACGGCTGAGGATGCAGACCCCCTGATGTTTCCGCTGGACACCCCGGTACTGCTGACCAATGTGCAAAGCGCCATCGCCAAAGCCGGCGTCAAAGGCACCCTGGCATCCAGCCTGCAAGCCATTGCCGACCAGACCAAGCCCTACACCATCGTGGTGCGGGTCAAGGAAGGCGCGGACGAAGCCGCCACCACCAGCGCCCTGATCGGTACCACCACCGCCGATGGCAAGTACACCGGCATGAAAGCCCTGCTCGCAGCCAAGGCCCGCGTGGGCATGACGCCGCGCATTCTCGGCGTGCCTGGCCTCGACAGCCAGCCGGTAGCCACCGCGCTGGTATCGATTGCCAAGGACCTGCGCGCCTTCGCTTACGTCAGTGCTTGGGGCTGCAAAACCAAGGAAGAGGTGGTCGCCTACCGCGAAAACTTCGGCGCCCGTGAAGTGATGGTGATCTGGCCGGAGTTCCAGAACTGGAGCACCGTCACCAATGCGACCGTCACTGCCTCGGCCGTGGCGCGTGCCCTGGGCCTGCGGGCCAAGATCGATCAGGAAACCGGCTGGCACAAGACTATCTCCAACGTCGCCGTCAATGGCGTGACCGGTATCAGCGCCGACGTGTTCTGGGATCTGCAAAACCCGGCCACCGATGCCAACTACCTCAACAGCAATGAGGTCACCACGCTGATCAACGAGGGCGGCTTCCGATTCTGGGGCAGCCGTACGTGCAGCGACGATCCACTGTTCGCCTTTGAAAACTACACCCGCACCGCGCAGATCCTCGCCGACACCATGGCCGAGGCGCACATGTGGGCGGTAGACAAGCCCATGCACGCCTCCCTGGTGCGGGACATCATCGAGGGCGTTAACGCCAAGTTCCGCGAATGGATCGCCCAGGGCTACCTGATCGGCGGCAGTTGCTGGTACCCCGAAGACATTAACGACAAGGACACCCTCAAGGCCGGCAAGCTGACCCTCGACTACGACTACACCCCAGTGCCGCCCCTGGAAGACCTCACGCTTCGCCAGCGCATCACCGACCGTTACCTGATGCAGTTCGCCAGCCAGATCAACAGCTAAACCGGGCCTCCCCCGCGAGGGGAGTTAACCCTGTGCCATACCCCCGGAGAACACCGCCATGGCCCTGCCCCATAAGCTCAAAAACCTCATGTTGTTCAACGACGCCAACATCTACCGTGGATTGGTTAAGTCCGTCACCCTGCCCGCCCTCGGCCGCAAGATGGAAGCCTATCGCGGCGGCGGCATGAACGGCCCGGTCAAGGCAGACCTGGGCTTTTCCGATGACGGCATCCAGTTGGAATGGAAAACCGGTGGCCTCGATCTGATCAGCCTCAAACAATTCGGCGCGGTCAACGCCTCGGGCGTGGCGCTGCGATTTTCTGGCGCCTATGAGCAGGACGACACCGGCGAAGTCAGCGCGGTGGAAATCGTGGTGCGCGGCCGTCACGAAACCATCGAAATGGGTGACGCGCAGCCAGGCGAGGACACCGAACACGCCATCACCACCACCTGCACCTACTACAAGCTGACGGTCGACAACGAAGAAATCATCGAAATTGACCTGCTCAACTTCATCGAGAACGTAGGTGGCAAGGACATGCTGGAGAAACAGCGCAAGGCCATCGGGGTCTGATCCCCGCCCTCGATCGACAATCCCATACGTTCATCACCAGGAGCTTTTCCAATGAAAACAGCCGCCACCGAACAACCCGACCTCCAGCCACTGGCCGACGACAACACCGTCGTCCTCGACTCCCCGATCCGTCGCGGCGTCACCACCATCGACAGCATAACCTTGCGCAAACCCAGCTCGGGCGAGCTGCGCGGCGTGAGCCTGGTGGAACTGCTGCAAATGGACGTCGCCAGCCTGATCAAGGTCGTACCGCGTATCAGCAGCCCAACCCTCACCGCCATTGAGGTCTCCGGCATGGACCCGGCCGATCTGCTCGCTCTCAGCAGCAAGATCAGCGGTTTTTTGTTGCAGAAGTCGGCGAAGACGGATGCATCCCTCGTCGCGTAGAGGACGCCATGGCCGATCTAGCCGTGGTTTTTCACTGGGCACCGGCCGATATGGATCAGTTGGGCCTGCAAGACCTGATGGACTGGCGCGAGCGTGCCAGGGTGCGGAGTTCCACCGATGGCAAATGATCTGAAACTTCAGGTGCTGCTCAGTGCCATCGACAAAGCCACTCGCCCACTGAAGCAAATCAACAACGGCAGCCTGGAGACCGCTCGCGCGCTCAAGGCTGCCCGCGACCGCCTGAAGGAACTCAACACCCAGCAGAAAGACGTCACCGCCTGGCGGTCGCAGCGTGCAGCTGTCGAGCAGACCAACGAGGCGTTGAGTGCCGCCCAGACCAAAGTCAAAACCCTCAGCCAGCAGTTTGCCGCGACCGGCGTGCCGACCAGGGCAATGGCGAAGGACTTTCGAACGGCCCTGCGCGAGGCCCAGCGGCTGAAACAGCAGCACCAGCAGCAGAGCGAGCAGCTCCAGGGGCTGCGCTCCCGACTGTATGACGCGGGTATCAGCACCAAGAACCTGGGCACTCACGAGCGCCAGCTGCGCGAGCAAATCAACGCTACCAACGCCAGCATCAGTGCGCAGGGCAAGCGAATGGGCGAGCTGGCCGCCCAGCATAAGCAAGCGGCGACAGCCCGCAGCCAGATGGAGAAAACCCAGAGAGCAGCCGGGAACCTGGCAGTCAATGGCGCTGCTGGATTGGGTGTGGGATACGCGGCAAGTCGGCCTATCATGGCGGCAGTCAGGGCCTTTGCACCCAATGAAGACTCAGCCACCCAGCTCAAAGTGTCCATGATGGGCGACACCGGCAAGGTGTCAGAGGACTTCCAGAAGATCACCGAGCAGGCCACCAAGCTCGGCGACCTTTTGCCCGGTTCCACGGCAGACTTTCAAAACATGATGACCATGCTTCGCCGCCAGGGCCTGAGTTCGAAAAATATCTTGGGCGGTACTGGTGAAGCCGCCGCCTACCTCGGCGTCCTGCTGAAAATGGAAGCGACTCAAGCCGCTGAGTTCGCTGCCAAGATGCAGGACGCTACGCGCACCACTGAAAAAGACATGATGAGCCTGATGGATACCATCCAGCGAGGGTTCTACGCGGGTGTTGATCCGACCAACATGCTTGCCGGCTTCAGCAGCATTTCGCCCGTGATGGACATCATCAACAAGTCAGGTTTGGAGGCAACCAAAAGCCTGGCACCACTGCTGATCATGATGGATCAGGCCAGTATCGAGGGGAGCAAAGCAGGTAATGCCTTTCGAAAAATATTTCAGGCATCGCTGAAGAAAAGCAACGTCGACAGCATCAACAAAATGCTCGCCGACAAAGGGCAGAAAATCAGCTTCAGCTTTACCAATGAGGAAGGGAATTTCTCTGGCGTGGAGAACCTCTACGCCCAAATCGACAAGATCAAGGATCTGAATCAGGTCGACAGAACAGCGGTTATCGGAAAGCTGTTTGGCGACGACGCGGAAACCATCACGACCCTCAACGTCATGATGAACAAAGGGCTGGCCGGGTATCAGCAGGTGCAGCAGCAACTACAAACCCAGGCTAATCTACGCACCCGCGTGAATGAACAGCTGGGTACCCTGACCAACGTGATGGAAGCCGCAGAGGGCAGTTTTACCAACGCCTTGGCCGAATTCGGCGCGGCCGTCGCGCCCGACTTGAAAGACCTGATTAAAACGCTGGGCGACATCGCCAACAGCGTCGGGACCTGGGCACGAGAAAACCCGAAGTTGGCTGGTGGTCTAGTTAAGGTAGTGGGCCTTGTGGCGGTCCTGGCGTTCAGCTTCGGGGGCCTGGCATTGACCATGGCGAGTCTGTTGGGACCATTTGCCATGCTGCGCTATGGCATGACCATGTTTGGCATCCAGGGCGGTGGCGTCTCCAAAATGGTGAAGGGGCTGTTCCCCACGCTGACTGGACTTGCTCGCAACGTATTTCCGATGTTCACCCAGGGCATACGCCTGCTCGCCACAACCATGGGCGGTGCGCTTTTAACCGCCCTTCGCACCGTAGGGATTGCGCTGTGGGGGCTGGCAGCAAACCCGATTGTCCTGGTCATCGCCGCCGTGGTCGCCGCCCTGGCTGCCGGCGCCTACCTGATCTACACCAACTGGGACGCGGTGAAGAACTACTTCGCCAACGCCTGGACCGAGATCAAAGCCGGCTTCAGCGGTGGGATCGTCGGCATCATCAACACCCTGGCCAACTTCAGCCCCATCGGCCTGATTTACCAGGCCTTCGCCGGGGTGCTGAGTTACCTGGGCGTGGATCTGCCCAGCCGCTTTACCGAGTTCGGCAACATGATTGTCAATGGCCTGGTCAACGGACTGATGGCTGGGCTGGGCAGCGTCAAGACCGCCATCAGCTCAATCGGCGACGCCAGCATTGGTTGGTTCAAGGAAAAGCTCGGTATTCACAGCCCGTCGCGGGTGTTCGCCGAGTTGGGCGGGTTCACCATGGCTGGGTTGACCAAAGGCCTGGAGGGCGGCCAGAAAGGCCCGCTCAACGCACTGAGCAGCATGGGCAAGCAACTGACAGCCGCCGGCACGCTGGCCCTGAGCGCCACCGCTATGCCGGCGTTGGCCGTAGATGACCGACCGCCCCTTGCTGCCTCGACTGCGACAACCACAATGTCCGCCCCGGCAGAAGTGACCATCCATGTTCACGCGGCACCAGGCATGGATGAAGGCACCATCGCTCGGGAAGTAGCAAAACAGGTTGATCGGATACTGAGAGCTAAAGAAGTACGTCAACGCAGCCAGTTAAAAGACTTGGAATAATCACCATGATGTGTGCCCTCGGCATGTTCGTGTTCAGCCTCTCCACCGCCGCTTACCAGGAGCTGCAACGCCAAACCGATTGGCGCCACGCCAGCAACAACCGCGTCGGCGCCGCTCCTGCGCGGCAGTTCGTGGGCCGTGGTGACGACTCCATCACCCTCCCCGGCATCATTTTCCCGGAACTGGCCGGCAGTGCCCTCAGCCTGGACGCCCTGCGCCTGATGGCAAACACCGGTAAGGCCTGGCCCATGGTCGAAGGCAGTGGCCGGATCTACGGCCTGTGGGTGATCGAGAGCCTCAGCGAAACCAAAACCATATTCTTCAGCAACGGCACGCCACGGCGCATTGAGTTCACCCTGAACCTCAAACGAACCGACGATGACCGGATCGATCTGCTCGGCGCTGCCACCAACATCGGCGTCAACATCCTGCGGGGGCTGCTGTGATTGACGCTGCGCTGTCCAAGGTCACCGGCTACCTCAAAGACACCGCCCAGCGCTTCATCCGCGACGCGGCCTACCCGGTACCGGCATTCCGTCTGTCCGTAGACGGCCTCGATATCGCCCAGAAGATCAGCCCGCGACTGATGAGCATGGATCTGACCGACAACCGTGGCGTCGAAGCCGATCAACTCACCATCACCCTCAGCGACCACGACGGCCTGCTGACCATCCCGCCCAAGGGCGCTGTATTGCGACTGTGGCTGGGTTGGAGTGATACAGGCCTGGTAGACAAAGGCACCTACACCGTCGACGAAACCGAACACAGCGGCGCCCCGGATGTACTGAGCATCCGCGCCCGCTCGGCGGACCTGCGCAAAGGACTCAAGACCAAACGCGAACGCAGCTGGAGCAACACCACCCTCGGCAAAGTCCTGGGCGATATCGCCATCGGCAACAACCTCACCGCCACCATTGCCGGTGCCCTGGACGGATTGCCGATCCTGCAGCTCGACCAGGCCAACGAATCCGACGCCAACCTGATCAGCCGCCTGGGCGAAGAATTCGACGCGGTGGCCAGCGTCAAAGCCGGCTGCCTGTTGTGCCTCCCAGCCGGTGGTGGCAAGACCGCCAGCGGCCTGGACCTGCCCCACATCACCCTGACCCGCATCGACGGCGACCAGCACCGGTACCTGCAAGCAGACCGCGACAGCTACGACGGAGTCCGCGCCTATTACTACGACGTCAACAGCGCAAAAAAACAGGAAGCCATTGCCGGCGGCGGTGACAACCTCAAAGACCTGCGCCACACCTACAGCGACCAACAGTCAGCCCTGCGCGCTGCCCGTGCCGAATTCCGACGACTGCAACGCGGCAGCGCCACCCTCAGCTACACCCTCGCCGTGGGGCGGCCGGACCTGATTCCAGAACTGACCTACACGCTCCAGGGAGTGAAGGCAGAAATCGACGAGATCATCTGGTACGGCGGAAATGTGCAGCACAGCCTGACTGCTGACGGCGGTTACATCGTGAGCCTGGAGCTGGAGAGCAAGTTGCCAGAGGACAATGTCGAGGATCTGGCAGAGGACAATCCAGGGGATTACACGGGAATAATCGCGTACTACCGGGATGAGAAAACCGGAAAGGAAAAGACAATCACGGCGGGGGATCAGGCGAAACCGAGGCGATTGCGGTGGCTGTATGCCAGTGAGAAGACGGCCAAGCGTGCCGTAGATCGAGAGTGGAAAAAGGCACAAGCCGAAAAGTCGGCATAAACCCCGGCGCTCGGCCGGGGCCCTGTGGGCGTTACTCAGGAGCCTGCGCAAACACTTCCAAAAGTCGCATCACATCATTTTTTTGTTGGGCACTTGTGGCCCGAAACAATACCAACAATATGACTTCTTGCTCACTCAGGCAGTCCGAGTTTACGGCTGACGACTGGCTGTTCGAGACGCTATTGTTCCCCATCATGCGATTACTCCTTTCACATGCAACGGGAGCCCGGTGCCAACACGGCACCGTCAAGGTCTCCCGGAGAACAACGGATGTTCATCACAAAATCGGTGTGTCATCAGCTGACGAACAAAAAACTGTGAGGCTTTGTAACCCTACAACTGCCCAGGTCGAGCCCGAACATCAAGTACTTGGTTATTCGCCGGATTGAAGTCGCATTCGTAGGTATGCCTTTGGAAAGCGCCAAAGCCGTTCTGAAATTCGATTTTGTCTCCGATGAAGGTCAGCAGGCCTTGCTCTTGATTCAGCCAACGGAAATGGCTGAATTTCGTCTCGAAAGTGCCATCAGTCCAGCGGGAGGTGTATTTGGCCAGGCGAGATACCGGATCTTTGCAATAGACACTGGCGGCAATTCCGTACTTGTCTCCCGCGCACTGTAGGTCCTTACGGCAGGCAGCTTCATCGACCTTGGTTTTTTTATCATCCGCTTTATCGCTTTCACCGCCAGAGCACATTGAAACGACGATAGCGATGATGATCACCAAAAATATGGCCCCTCCAACAGCGCTTCCCGTGGAAACACCTGGATTTGCCACACCGCAGTTAGGGCATGTTTTCGCCGATGTATCGACATTATGTTTGCAGGACTTACAGGGCTTCAGCGCCATTCCTCTACTCCTTTGAACTTCCTTGAAAAACCGGCCATCTTGGTCGGTGTGTTACTTCCGTTCGCCTAACCTCAGCTACTCGGCTGCTGCCCTACCCACTACTGCGAACGCTAAGGCCATGCGTAGCAAAACCTGGCGATCTTCTTCAGTGACGTGCTGATAAGCAGCCAGCAACTCTGAAGCATCAGCACCGATGCTGTCGGTCGACCGCGGCTTACGCTCGCCAGTCACCACATAAAGAATGTCCACCCCTTTCCCAGCCACAGCTGCGAGGTAAACCGCATCTGGGCTTCGTTCACCTTTCTCGTAGTTGTACTGGCTATTTTTCGAAGCCCCTGCGACGGCCGCAAATTCAGTCTGACTGAACCCTAAGCGCTCCCGTTCCTCTTTGAGGCGGTCACCAATACCCACATTTGTCTCCATCAAGACTTGACGATCCCACGTACATGGGAAATACTTCGCCTATCACCACACGAAACCACACGAAACGAGACTATGCCGAACGCATCCCCCATCGAGCAAGCCTGCCAAGAGGCCCGTGATCGTCTCGCACGTCTCGGGATCTCGGCAAAAGACTGGGCCGAAAAAAATGAATTCAACCCGTCGACGGTCTACGCGGTTCTGAACGGACAGAAGAAGTGTTTACGCGGTGAGGCTCATCGCGCCGCCGTGCTGCTCGGAATCAAAGACGGCGTCATTACAAACTAGGGCCTCTGGCTCCAAGGGGAAACCAGAAGATGAAACGCCCAGTTCTAGCGACCAAGCGGCAAGTAATGAGTGCAGTTATTTGCGACTACCCAGGCGGACGCGAATGCGCTTCAGCTCGCCTTGGTTACGAGCTCAAGAAGTTCGATAACCACATCTATGAAAATGCCGGCAGCCGACCTTTAAGCGATGAGCAGATTCATGTGTTGGAGCAGGACGCTGGCACCACACATCTGCCGGAATACATCGCAGCCTTGTACGGCGGCATGTTCGTCCCACTGGCAAATCCCGAAACCCTGGACAACGTCGACCTCTACAGCCGGTCGGTCAACGCTGCTGCCAAGCGCGGAGTCGTCGACCAGATCATTGCCAAAGCCTTGGACGACGGTCGCATCGAACGTGACGAGGCGGAAGCGATCCTTGCCGCGCACAACCGCTATATGTCGGCTCGTCATTCAGAAGTACTTGCGACCATCCAGTTGCACAGCAAGGGGCCCCAACATTGAGCACTTACAAGCTGGTTTGCCCCCACTGCCAAGGCCGCATGCGTATCCGCACCAGCGAAGGACAGCACATTTTCTTGCGTATCACCTACATGCAATGCACCAACGAAGCCTGTGGCTGGTCGGTGCGTGCTTTGTTTCAAATGACCCACGAGCTGAGCCCCAGCGGCATGCCCAACCCAGCTGTAAAGCTGCCAGTTGCAGACGTGGTCATTCGTCGACAGGCAATGAAAACCGCTAACGATCAACCCGATCTGCTGGATCAACTGGAAATGGAGCGTGCGTGATGAAGCCCGAGCAATTGACTCATGACTACCGCAGCAGCATGCAACACGCTGCTTTCGCTTACCTGCAACGCCATGACGCCGAACACCTGGTGGACTCCGATCTGCTGTTCGACCGGTGCATACGTCATCTGACCCTGGCTCTGGAAGTGCCGGTGTTCATGGCGCCCAAGCTGGTACACAACGCCTGGACCGAACTGCAGGTCATCAAACAACGGCAAAACCTGGGTGTGGACTGGGGTGCCGGTGATGACAGAACGGTCGTGCATCTGATCGATACCCGCGCCCACTTGCGATATCCGGTACCGGCACGACTGCTCCCGCAGAAATTGCTCGACCAGCGCGATACCGCGCTCAAGCCTCACCCTCAGTAAACCCCTTTAAAACATCCCGCCCTTCCCCGGCTGCCGTGGGTTTGGGTGAGCTTTGCCCGAAATCCGAGGTGGACCATGGAAATCGACGTCGCCATCACCGCAAAACTGCCCCGCGACCAGGCCGAAGCCCTGCTTCAGGTGCTACGTGCTCAGTACGCACAGCAGTTCAACGAGCATTGGTACGACGACCGCTTTCGCATGATCCCCGAGGGTTTGCGGCATGGCTCGCTGCTCGTCGCCTTCCCGGTGATGGCTGCACAGAAACGCCTGATCGGCGCCCTTAAACACAGTCTCGACGAAGCGAAGTAAGCCCCGATGGAAATGAAAGAAAGGCTGCGCGCCGACGTCATCCAACGCATTGAGCGGGACTACCAGCTCAAGCACATGCGCGGCACGGACTATATGCGTAAGGGTGTTTGCCCTGCCTGCGGCCAGAAGACTCTGTACACCTTCTACGATTCGCCCTGGACGTTGATCTGTGGACGGCCGGAAAAGTGCGACCACCGCGTCTATATAAAGGACGTGTATGACGACCTGTTCAACGACTGGAGCAAGACCGCCCCGTCGACACCGGACAATCCCCTTGCCACCGCCCGCGCCTACCTGGAGTTTGCGCGGGGCTTCAAATTTGAGCTGATCGCCGGATGGTTCACCCAGGAAAACTACTGGGATAGCCGGCTCAATATCGGTAGCGCCACGGTGCGTTTTGCCCTGGAGAAAGGTGGCTACTGGGAACGCCTGATAGATCGGCCTGACCGCTTCGGCAAGATGAAAGCGCGCTTCCGCCCTACCGGCGAAGGTGCAACAGGCTACAAAGGAGTTTGGTGGTGCCCGCCGAGCGTAGACCTGTTGGAGGTCGACGAACTGTTTATCGTCGAAGGGATATTCGACGCTATCGCCCTGCTGCATAACGACGTGTCGGCCGTGTCGATGATGTCCAGCGCGCCCTGCCCGATTGATTCGCTCAAGGCCCTGGTCAAGCTGCGCCATGACGCTGACAAGCGCCTGCCGACTCTGGTGTGGGCACTGGATAACGAACCGGTGGCTAAAGCCAATACACGCCGCTGGGTCAAAGAGGCCCGCGACCTGGGCTTCACCTGCAAAGCGGCAGTGATCCCACAGCCCAACGGTAAAAAGGTCGACTGGAACGATCTGCACCACCGCTGGAAGTCGATCGAGGGCGACGAGAAACGTGCCGAGCGCATCGAGCAAGACCTTGATAACGCTCGCCACCAGGGTGACCTGCTGCTGGCTGACTCGGCTGAAGAAAAAGGTTTCCTCATCTACCTGCGCGACGAACGCAAAGAATTCAACTTCACATTCCGCAAGCGCCTGTACTGGTTTCGGATTGACCTTGATAAGCACGACCGCGCCATGAGTGACCTTGAGAGTTCACAACATCACGAGGACCAACTGCTCAACGATGAACAAAAGCGTTACAAGGCACTGCGCCAATCCGGCTCAGTGACCTGCATCGCCAACTGCAATTTCCAAGCGCTGTACTACATGCGCAACGACCTGACCGATGAGGCCTGGTACTACTTCCGTATCGAGCGCCCGCAAGGGCCTGCCATTAAAAGCACGTTCACGGCCAAGCAACTCACGTCGGCGCCTGAGTTCGCGAATCGCCTGCTCAACGTCTCCAATGGCGCGATGTTCGAGGGCAGCGCCCAACAACTGAAACGGATTCTGGCACCTCAACTGGACTGCCTGAAAGCCGTCAACACCATCGAATGGATCGGATACAGCCGCGAACACGGTGCTTATGTTTTCAACGACCTGGCCTTCTTCGACGGGGCGGTGCATGTGCGCAACAAAGAAGACTTTTTTGACCTGGGCAAGCTGAGTATCAAGTCACAGAGCCAGTCGCCCGTGCTGCACATCAATACCGACCTGAACGCCTACAACGAAGGTTGGTTCGACATCTACTGGCGCTGCTTTGGTGTCCAAGGTCTGGTAGTGCTGGCCTGGTGGCTTGGCGCTTTGCATGCCGAGCAGATCCGCCAGATCCACAAGTCGCTGATGTTCCTGGAGCTGGTAGGCGAAGCCGGGTCGGGCAAAACCACCCTGGTCGAGCTGCTGTGGAAACTGGTCGGACGCACTGATTACGAAGGTTTCGACCCGTCCAAAGCAACAGCAGCCAGCCGTGCGCGCAACTTCTCGCAGGTCAGCAACCTGCCGGTGGTGCTGATCGAGTCCGAGCGTGAACAGAAGGAAGGCCAGCCCGTAAAGCACTTCGACTGGGACGAACTGAAAACCGCCTACAACGGCCGCAGCGTTCGCTCCACTGGCGTGAAAAACAACGGCAACGACACCCACGAACCGCCATTCCGCGCCGCCCTGCTGATTGCGCAGAACAACGCGGTGAACGCCTCAGAACCGATCCTCCAGCGCCTCTGCCACGTCCATCTGACCCGCGAGCACCACACCCCGGAAACCAAGCAGTTCGCCGAGCAGCTGGAGCGCATGCCGATGGAAAGGATTAGCGGCTTCCTGGTCAAGGCCTTGCAACGCGAAGCCAACACCATGCGCCTGATGGAAGAAAACACCTCCGGCTACGAGCAGGAGCTGCTGGCACAACCCGGCATCCGCACAGTGCGTATCGCGAAGAACCACGCCCAGTTGCGAAGCCTGGTGGATGCCCTGGCCGACGTCGTCCCGCTTGGCGAGCACCGTAAAGCCCTGGCGCACGCCGAGGTCAGCCGCATGGCCCTGGAGCGCCAGCAGGCAATCAACGCCGACCACCCGACCGTTACCGAGTTTTGGGACCTGTACGACTTCCTCAACGGTATGGACGAAACAGGGGCGCTCAACCACGCCCGTCGAGATGGGCTGATCGCGGTAAACCTCAACGAATTTGTAGAGATGGCGGCGAACAAGCGCCAGCAGGTGCCCGCCCTCAGTGACCTGAAACGCCTGCTCAAGACCAGCAAGTCACCCAAGTTTCTGGAATCCAACAAGGCCGTCAACTCGGCGCGGGCGCTGGACGCTTTCGACAAACCGAAAACCATTCGCTGCTGGGTATTCCAGGGCGTGTAGGGGCTGCAACCCCTCGACACCATCCACCCAAAGGAGAAGCACCATGCACATACAAGTAATCACCGGTGACGGCAAGGAGGGGGAAACCAACCGCCTTCGGCATTTGAAAGAGCTGAAAGCCTGGTTTAACGAGTCCGGGAAAATTGTTCACGCTGAAGCCTACGACCCTGCCGGGCTGGTCGCAATCCTGGAGGTTCGTGCCGTAGGCGATAAAGAAATACTGGTGCTGGAGTGCAGCCGGGAACAGATCCAGGCAGTCCTGGAATGGCAATCCGCGACAGATGAAGTTGTCGAGTTTGAAAACCTGCTGCTGCACCTCGTGCGCAAGCAAAACCCAATCGGCGAAGGCCAGTAAGAAGATGGTGTCGAGGGGCTGCAACCCCTCGACACCGACCACCCAAAGGAGAAGCACCATGCAAGTGAATCAACCCCAAGGCGGCACTGTAGAGGCTACCACAACCCCACTCGCCGTCGGCGACAAGGTCAGTTATGTCGCAATGAGCGGTGGAGGTCGGGAATACCGTCTCAGAGCTCGTACAGGCGTGATCACAAGGATCGCTGGCAACGTCGCCACCTTGCGTACCTCAAACGGTCGTAGCACCACCCAACCACTCGACAAGCTGACGCCTGACGGTAAGCCCAACGCGCTGACACGCATGCTCATGGGAGGGCAGTGACCATGCTTAAGCGTGTTTTTAAGCATTTTCACTTCTGCTGCGGCCTCGGCGGCGGCGCCAAAGGGTTCAACAACGCCAAGCCCGTGGTGGGCAACATGCAGGCCGAGTGGCAGTGCATCGGTGGCATTGATGTTGACCCGGCCGGGTTGCGCGACTTCCAGCGGCTGTCTGGTGTTTCTGGCACGTTGATGGATCTGTTCACCCTCAGCATGTACACCGCGTTTCACGGCAAGCCACCATCGCCTGGTTGGGTTGAGGCTGGCCCCGACGATGTACGCAAGGCTGCCGGTTACGAGCGCCCAGATGCGGTGTTTATCTCCAGCCCCTGCAAAGGCGCCTCGGGCTTGCTATCCGAAACAATGAGCCTGACCCCGAAATACCAGGCCCTCAACGAACTGACGCTACGCTGCGTGTGGTTGATGTGTGAAGCCTGGAAGGATGACCCGGTATCGTTGATCGTTTTCGAGAACGTACCGCGCCTGGCCACCCGTGGCCGGCACCTGCTGGACCAGATCAACAAGCTGCTGAACCACTACGGTTATGCAGTTGCAGAAACCACGCACGATTGCGGTGTTATCGGTGGCCTGGCCCAGAGCCGTAAGCGTTTCTTGCTCGTGGCCAGGCACATCGAGAAGGTGCCGCCCTTCCTGTACGAGCCAGAGAAAAAGACGCTCAAGTCTGTTGGTTCGATCCTCGGCCGCATGCCAATGGCTGGTGATGTTGCCGCCGCAGGTCCAATGCATCGACTTCCGGCGCTGCAATGGAAAACGTGGGTTCGCCTCGCCCTTGTCGAGGCTGGCAAGGATTGGCGCTGCCTGAACGACTTAGCGATCGAGGACGGCTACCTGCGCGACCTGGTCATCGTTCCGCAATTCCGTGACGGCTTCCTGGGTATGCATGACTGGAACGAAACCGCCGGTACCGTCGCCGCACGTAGCGGCCCAACCAATGGCAAGTTCTCGGTAGCGGATCCACGGGCCAGGGCCGGCGCCCTGCAATACCAGCAGTACGGTGTCCGCCGTTGGGATGAGACGAGCGGTGCAGTGATCGGCGTCAAGTCACCCGGGCAAGGGACATTCAGCGTTGCTGACCCCCGCGACCCTGGCATTGGGCACGCCAAGTACAACGTGGCCCAGTGGGACGGCACCTCGCGCACGGTAATTTCTGGCAGCACCACCGGCCAGGGCGCTTTCGCTGTTCAAGACCCACGCCCAGGCATGAAGCGCACCAAGGGCGATGCCTACCTAACCGGCGGCCATTACGGGGTTGTGGGTTGGAGCGACCAGTGCGGCGCGGTTTCAGCCAGCGCCCGCCAGGACAATGGGCGCTGGTCTGTTGCAGATCCCCGCATGCCAGAAGCCAACGAGCGGCTGACCTGCGTTATCGAAAGCCTCGACGGCACATGGCACCGGCCATTCACCACGCTGGAGCTGGCCGCACTGCAAAGCCTGGTTGAGCCTGAGGAATGGTTTGAGCTGGAAGGACTGAGCGACCAGGCCTGGCGCGAGCGGATCGGGAACGCAGTTCCACCGGCCGCAGCCGAAGCAATCGCCCATGTGATGGGCACCACCTTGTTGCTGGCCCAGTCCGGAGAAACTTTCATGCTCAACAGCATGCCGGTTTGGGTGCAGCCGGTAGCGATTGCCCTGAGCGTGGCACAGCGGGAGGTAGCGCTATGAACGTCCTTCTCCTGCTGTACCTGTGCTCAGACGCAACCCGCACAGATTGCCAGGTGTTGCCGGCTCAACTCTGGCAGGGACCAGATGCATACGAACAATGCATCGGTGCAGTGCCAGGCCTGACCGAGGCCCTGACGGCGCCCAACCGTAATCGACACCGATTTGTGTGCGAGGTCCAGCCGGACAGCGAGCAAAGCGTTAGGCATCAAGCCAAGCCGGCGTTCATTCATCAATCGTTTCGGATGTGAGGGGATAGCAATGACACATAAATGCTACCGGCGTGACCCAGCTGTTAACGCCATCACCGACCTTGTGACTGATGAACAGATGCTGGTGACATTCCAGGGTACCAACTTCGGGCACAACGACTACCGTGGCCTATTGGCCCAGGGGTGCATTAAAGCACTGGCCGGCTGGCACCAGGGGCACACGCTTACCACAATTCTGCAAGAGCTTCGCCTGATCAACTGGAACAAGCAGTCGGGAAAAATCAAGGTTACCGCCAAAGGTCGCCACTACATTTGGCTTGCCTTCAAAGGCCGTCCGGGAGTTTAGCTATGAACACAGCCTTCATTCTTATGGCCCAATACGACGGCCAAGCGATTATCTCGCTGGAGTTGGTGTGTCGGGATTACTTCACACACCTGACACCGGACATGTTCCAGCGCAAGGTGATGAGTGGTCAGATCAAGCTGCCAATTACCCGCCTGGAGCCGAGTCAGAAGTCTGCCAAGGGCGTCCACATCACCGACCTGGCCGTCTACCTCGACCTACAGCGCGCCGCCGCGGTAAAAGAGCACAACCAACTCAACGGGTTAAAACCCGCCGTTTGAGCCACTTCATTGATGCGGCGCCCAGTTGGACGGGCGCCCTCAATATTTTCTCGTGCCATTCCCAGCCAACATATCGGTCACCCTTGCCACGCAGGTGGGTGTATCGCCGCATAGAGTTCCAATCCCGGTGCCCGGAAACACTCGCCACACGCGGGATATCCCAGTCCATTTCAAACAGGCGGCTCACACCTTCATGGCGAAGGTCATGAAAGTGAAGATCTGCAATTTCCAGGAATTTGCAGGCTTTCGCCCAGGACGTCGAGATTGATTCAGGGCTGTAGGGGAATATGTCGTCGCCAGCTTTTGGCATTGTCCGGAGGATCTGCCATGCCTCATCCGGCAGGAAACACCAAACATCGTTGCCAATCTTCTGGCCGGGATTCTTCATATCGCGCACCAGCACCCGTTGACCAGGCTCGTCGACATCCGCCCAGCGAATACGGGTTATTTCATCCAAGCGGCGTGTGGAGAACAGGGCAAACCCCACGACTTTCAACATATTGATGGCGGTCGGGCGCCTGGCCTGCATGGCTTGGTAGTGCATCAGCACCTTTCCCAACTCGTCCAAGGTCGGCCGGCGGTCACGCTCCCGGCTTTTCAGGTTGTAGCCCAGCTTGCGCAGCACACGCCTGGCGCCGCCCATGGCGAGCGGATCGACCTGATAGCCCCAGGCATCTTTGGCGATGGCCAGGACAGCGCCGAGGTGCGCCAAGTCGTTGCCAGCGGTTTGTGGCTGAACCCCGCCACCCTCTCGGCTCATTCGCCAGAGGGCGAAGTCGACCAGGCATTGGGTGGTAACGTCGGTATCGTTCAGTTTGCCGATATCCATCTTACCGATGGCTTCGAGCGTGAACTTCTTGGTTTTGCCCAACGGCCGGGCCTTTTCCACTTCCCGCAGGTACTGCTCGATCATTTCTTTGACGGTGACGCCCTGCCGGCTCGCCCGCTCGATAGCACCAGGCTGGTCCAGCTCCGATTCGCGCTTGCGCGTCCACGCCTGGGCTGCCTGTTTCCGGGCGAAGGTCTGGCTCTCTTGGTAGACTTGCACTCCGTCGCGCTTGATGCGGATCTGAGCCGTATAGCTCACAGTCCCATCCGCCAGTTTTCTTGCCCTGATAGTCGCCATATCGAAAGTGGTACGCGTCAGTTTTGAGGTGGTACATCGTACCACCGAGCCTTGAAAAACGCCTGAAAACGCCCTAAAACACGCCAAGAACACGTTGAGTAAAATGCTAGATAAACAGAGCTTTAGCCCAGCAGAATCAAGCCCCGCACTGTCTCGGCGCTTTAGCGTTGCACCTATGATGGATTGGACCGACCGCCACTGCCGCTTTTTCCTACGTCTCCTCTCCAAGCACGCCCTGCTCTACACCGAAATGGTCACCACCGGCGCCATCCTCCGCGGTGACCACGAACGTTTCCTGCGTCACAACGAGGCCGAGCACCCACTGGCGTTGCAACTGGGTGGCAGTGTTCCAGCCGATTTGGCTGCCTGTGCCCGCATGGCCGAGGATGCAGGCTACGACGAAGTGAACCTGAACGTCGGCTGCCCCAGCGACCGGGTGCAGAACAATATGATCGGCGCGTGCCTGATGGGGCACCCCGCTCTGGTGGCGGACTGTGTAAAGGCGATGCGTGATGCGGTGTCGATTCCGGTGACGGTCAAGCACCGTATCGGGATTAATGGCCGGGATAGTTATGCCCAGTTGTGTGATTTCGTCGGGCAGGTGAAAGACGCGGGTTGCACCAGTTTTACAGTGCATGCGCGGATTGCGATTCTGGAGGGGTTGTCGCCCAAGGAGAATCGGGACATTCCGCCGTTGCGTTATGACGTAGCGGCGCAATTGAAGCGGGATTTTGCCGAGTTGGAGATTATTCTCAATGGCGGGATCAAGACGCTGGAGCAATGCGAAGAGCATTTGCAGGTGTTTGATGGGGTAATGCTGGGGCGTGAGGCTTATCACAATCCGTATTTGCTGGCAGAAGTGGATCAGCGGCTGTTTGACAGTACGGCGCCGGTGATCAGTCGGGCCGAGGCGTTGGCGAAGTTGCGGCCTTATATCGCCGAGCACCTGGCCACTGGTGGGGCGATGCATCACATTACGCGGCATGTGTTGGGGTTGGGCACCGGATTTTCGGGGGCGCGCAGGTTTCGGCAGTTGTTGTCGGTGGATATTCATAAGGCCAGCGATCCGTTGGCTTTGTTGGATCAGGCTGGGGCGTTGCTGGAGGGCCACTGACGGAGCGGGTCAGTCGGTTGATTGGACGACTGGTCCAGCGCTATCGCGGGCCAGCCCCACATTTTGATCGCGGTGCAGGCGGAACCTGATGGCGATTCTGCCCTCCTATCTAGCAGCACGGCCGGTCATTCAAACGGCTGTTTTCAGGTTGTTGCCCTCGCAAACGATCGAACGCATTTGCACCCTTGAGCGGCTAGCAACCCTCGGGTAATGTCATCAGACCCATAGGACAGAGCACGCCCATGACTTCCAAGCTGGAACAACTCAAGCAATTCACCACTGTAGTTGCCGACACCGGCGATTTTGAAGCTATCGCTCGCGTCAAGCCACAGGATGCCACCACCAACCCTTCCCTTTTGCTCAAGGCTGCGTCAATTCCAGGCTACGCCAAGTTGCTGGATGCCTGCGTGCAGGATTGCAACGGTGATGTGGGCCTGGCCAGTGACCGCTTTGCGGTGGCTGTGGGCCAGGAGATCCTGAAAGTGGTGCCAGGACGCATTTCCACCGAGGTGGATGCGCGCCTGTCGTTCGACACTGACGCGGTACTCAAGCGTGCGCATCGTCTGATCGACCTGTACGAAAAGGCAGGTATTGGCCGCGACCGCGTGCTGATCAAGATCGCGTCCACCTGGGAAGGCATTCGTGCCGCCGAGCAACTGGAAAAGGAAGGCATCCAGACCAACCTGACCCTGTTGTTCTCCTTCGCCCAGGCCGTGGCCTGCGCGGAAGCCGGGGTGTTCCTGATTTCACCGTTTGTCGGTCGTATCTACGACTGGTACAAAAAGGCCAACGGCAACGACTACATCGGCGCCGATGATCCAGGCGTGCAGTCGGTCACCCGCATCTACAACTACTACAAGGCCAATGGCTACAAGACCGTGGTGATGGGCGCGAGCTTCCGCAACCTGAGCCAGATCGAGGAGTTGGCCGGTTGCGACCGCCTGACCATCAGCCCGGACTTACTGGAGAAGCTGGCGGCCGACAATGGCAAGCTCGAGCGCAAGTTGGCGCCAGGCCACGCCGGCGAACCTCGCGTGCATATGACCGAGGCGCAGTTCCGTTGGGAGTCCAACGAAGATGCGATGGCCACTGAGAAGCTGGCTGAGGGGATTCGTCAGTTTGCCCGGGATCAGGAGAAGCTGGAGGCGTTGTTGAGCGCCAAGCTGTAAAAAGCGAGCGCGGCAAAAAGGGCGGCATCTTTGGGATGCCGCCCTTTTTTGTACCCGCTCAATATGGGTGGTTGGGCTGGCGCTATCGCAGGCAAGCCAGCTCCTGCATTTTGACCTTGCTCAACAGTGAGATCAGTGACGCTCCAGGGCGTTGACCAGGTCGTGAAACGCCTCGCGGTTGGATTCGTTCAGGCCCATCAGGATCTTGTGCGCTTCCAGCACCTTGAGCCGCACCACTTCCTCGGACTGGTCCTGGGAAGGCAAGTCGGTCAGGCATTCCGGACAGGGGATCGGGCGATCGACGATGTTGAACACCTGGTCGAAACCCATCGACTGCAACAGCCGGGTGATGTCTTCGTGTGTGGTGACGACGGTCGGCAGCAGTCCAACCTTCTGCCGCGACAGAATGGACAACTTGGCCAACAGCCCAAGGGTTGTGCTATCGATGCTGCGGGTTTCGGTCAGATCGATCACGATCGCCGAGAAATTCAAGGCTGTGAAAATCCGCTCAATCGTTGCATCCAGCGCCGAACACAAGGTCAGGCGCACTTCACCGACAAACTTCAGGACGAAGGTCCCGTCTTGCTCGGCGAATTGGATTCTTCCGGTACTCATCAAAGATTCCTGCTCAACACCAATAGGGCGATATCATCCGGCATCTCCCCTAGCGTGGCCAATCCAAAAACCTGCCGCAGGCCATCCAGGCTGCCGCCCGCCGACCTTACCCGTTGGGGCAAGGCGGCTTCTTTCTCTTTGAGTGTAGGCTCTGGAAGAAGGTCCAGGATGCCATCGGACATCAGCGTCAGGCTGAAGGCCGGTGGCAGTTCCAGGATGTGATCTTCATAGGTGGCTTCGTTGAACAAACCCACCGGCAGACCACGCCCTTCCAGATAACGCACACTGTCTGGAGTGTATAAAACCGGCAATGGCAGATGACCGCCAATGCTGTAAGTCAAAAGACCCGTTTCTTCATCAATCACGCCGCCCACCATCGTCACGTGCTTGCCCAGCTTGCAGCTGATCAGGCCCCGGTTGATGTGGCCCAGCACTTGCGAGGGAGTGAACTCCGGCAAAGTGCCGTTGCGCTTGGATTCGAACAACAGCCGTGTGGTCATGAACTTCAACAACACAGTCACGAATGCAGAAGATGCGCCGTGCCCGGAGACGTCGGCCAGGTAGAACGCGACACGGCGCTCATCAACGCGAAAATAGTCGACAAAATCACCCGACAAATACAATGAAGGGATGATCTGGTGGGCAAACTGGAACTCGTCGATGCTCCAGGGGCTGACCGGCAGCATGTTCATCTGCACCTGGCGACCGGCGTTCTGGTCTTCCTGGAGCAGGTTGAGGCTGGCCTCGAGTTCACGGTTGGCGGTTTCGAGCTTTTCGCGGTAGCGCTGGTTTTCCAGCAGCAGGCGGGCACGGTCCAGTGCACGGCGCACCGAGTGTTCCAGGACGGCCAGGTCTTCCAGGGGCTTGATCAGGTAATCGGCGGCGCCCAGGCGCAAGGCTTCCACGGCGTCGTTCATCACTCCGGCACCCGACACGACAATGACCGGCGTCTGCGGGGCAAGCTCGGTCACCTGGCGGATCAGCTCAAGGCCGCCCATCTGGGGCATGCGCAGGTCGCAGATCACCAGGTCGGGCTGGTCGCGCTCGAACACCTGGAGACCCTGAAGACCATTGCCGGCCTGCAGGACGCTGAAGCCACTGTCTTCCAAATAGGCCGCGAGGCTCGCGCGCACTACTTCGTCGTCATCGATTATCAGCAGCGTGGCACTGGTTTTTTGCATGTGGGCAAACGGCGCCAGAATTAGGTTGGCGTAGGCAGTCAGGCAATGGCCCGGCTCGCACTACTGGATTCGCTTTCTAGCCTCTCTGTCCTACAAAACATGAGCTGTTGGCCCACGCACAAAGGTAAAGCAGAGTTGCCCTTCTAAGGCGCAGACGGTACTCCCATCCGCCAGGGGTTTCAAGCTCATGCCGATGGTCGCTGGGCGTCTTTACATCGCAAATCACCGGGAGTTATAAGAACAGGCAAAACCACAACGCAATGGAAGGATGAAAGCTATGAGCGCAAATGAATGTGACTACGCAGAAAAGCGCGATTTCATCCGCATGCGGGTGGAGGCGGACGTGTCGCTGATCCATGCCGGGCAAGAGATTGCCGGGGTCTGTCTGGACCTCTCCAGCTCTGGCATGCAGGTCCAGGCGCAGCATCCGTTCAACGTTGGCGACCAACTGAAGGTGCGCATCGACTCAGAACACGCCGCGCTCAAGGGCCTTGAGGCGGACACCGAGGTGGTCTGGGCCAGGAAAGAAGGCAACGACCAACACCTGGGCCTGAAAATCCTCACGATGTACTGAAATCAATGCACACAAAAAAGGCGGCCTCAAGGGCCGCCTTTTTCATTCAAGGTTTAACCTTAAAAGTCATCCACTACATTGCCGTCCTTGACCTTGAACTCGCGGTTCTGCAGGTAGGCATTGCGAATAAAGGTGTATTTGTCGCCGTTGATCAGCTTTTCAGCCGACAGCAGGCTGGCGCGGGTATCGATGATATCCAGGCCCATGGCGCTGTTGCGCGTAGGAATGTCGTTCATGTAGCGGTAGGGTTCGGTGTAGCTGTCGACATACTTGGACGGTGCATCACGCAGGGTGCTCGGGCCCAGCAGCGGCAGCATCACGTACGGACCGCTGCCCACGCCCCAGTAACCGAGGGTCTGGCCAAAGTCTTCATCGCTGCGCTGCAGCCCCATTTTGGTGCCGACATCAACCAAGCCCAGCACGCCAAACGTGGTGTTGACCAGCAAGCGCGCGGTATCGACACCGGCCTGATGCGGCTTGAGTTGCAGCACGTTGTTGGCCAGGTTGCCCACATCGCCGATATTGCGGAAGAAGTTGTGGATACCGTCTTCGACAAATTGCGGGGTGATGAACTGGTAGCCCTGGGCCAATGGCTTCAGTGCATAGGTATCAACGGTGTCGTTGAACGTGAAGATCGGGCGGTTGATGCTCTCCCACGGATCTTCTTCTGCAGCCTGGACGGCGAAAGGCACCAGCAGGACACTGGCACATACCGATAGTTGAGCAAGACACTGGCTCCAGCGCATAGCTTGAACTCCTTGAATGATCTGTCATGGGCGCTATGCCCTGAATAAGGCGGCAGTATATGACGGAAGTGTAGGATTAGGCAGCTTGACGGAATTGTCATTCAGAAAATGTACAAATTCCCTACAATCTCATCAGGTGTCATCTGCCTGTCACGGACCTCCGATAGCGTCACAGCTATTTTCAGGGACGTCGAAATGCCCCACCCCCAGATCGTTGCAGACAACGCCCCTTCCCTGACCGCCGTGTTGTTTGGGCTCAGTGGTTGCCTGGTGGACTTCGGTTCCACGGCCCACGCCAACACCGTCCCCGCAGCCGAAACCCTGGCCACCCCTGGTGCCCTGAATATCCTGCAATGGCTCAACACCCAAGGCACCCCCTGCGCCTGGCTGGATGAGTTGCCTTGCGCCGTCACCACGCCGTTGGCCGCAGCTCTGCCCGGCTGGGTGCATGGCTCTCGCCCTGCGACCGCCCCCTGGCCTGCGCCCCATGCCTGCTGGCAAGCGTTGATGGAGTTGAACATCGCACACCTGGATGGCTGCGTGTTGGTCAGTGGTGAGCCGCGGCTGCTGCAATCAGGGCTCAACGCTGGGCTCTGGACGATTGGCCTGGCGTCCTGCGGCTCCCTCTGCGGGCTCTCCCCTGGCCAATGGCAAGCGCTGGACGAACAGGCACGCGAACACAAGCGCGCCAAGGCCACCGTCGCGCTGTACGGGCTTGGCGTGCACTCGGTGATTGATCACCTGGGTGAACTGGGCACCTGCCTGGCGGACATCGGCCTGCGCCGGCTCAAAGGCGAGAAGCCCTGATCAAGATCATGCACAGTCGCCGCCAGTGGATTAATCTACAGGTCGTCCCGTAGACCTTTCTCGGCGTGCCGTGGTCTATGCCAGTGCCTATTGATAAAAGGAAGAACGCCATGCCTGCCCGCGAAAAACTGCAAGAACAGGTTTCCATCCTGCGCGAGCAATTGAACCAGGACCCGCCTCTGTCGCTGGAAAAACGCGAAGCGCTGGAAGCGTTGATTGCCAAGTTTGAAGTGCAACTGGAACTAGAACCTGCCACTCAGAACCCCAGCCTTGCCGACGGTGTCAACCTGGCTGTAGAACGCTTCGAGCTGGAGCATCCGGGCATAGCCGGGACATTGCGCAATATTGTGGTGACCCTGGGCAATATCGGGATCTAATCCGCATCCAGGCCAAACCCAGAACCAAAAAATGTGGGAGCGGGCTTGCTCGCGATAACGGAGTGCCAGTCACCGAAGATATTGACTGAAACACCGCTATCGCGAGCAAGCCCGCTCCCACATTTGTGTGGTGTAAAGCTTACTGGCGAGCCAGGCGCAGGTTCTGGAACTGCACAGCCTCGGTACTGCGATAGGGGTTGATATCCAACCCACCGCGACGCACATACCGCGCATACACCGTCAACTTCTGCGGCTTGAGCAACCGCTGCAGGTCGAGAAAGATCCGCTCCACGCACTGCTCATGAAAGTCCGAGTGCTGGCGGAAGCTCACCAGGTATGCCAACAGGCTCGCATGGTCCAGCGCCGCGCCACGGTATTCCACCGCCACGCTGCCCCAGTCCGGCTGGCTGGTCACCGGGCAGTTGGACTTGAGCAGGTGGCTGTGCACGCTCTCCTCCACCACACGGGAATCATCGCAACGCAGCAATTCCGGACGCGGATGCTCGTAGTTGCTGACACTGATATCCAGGTCATCGATGCACACCCCCGGCAGGTGCACCACGCCTTCGTCTTCCACCTCGGCCAGGCTGCGGATGCGCACACCCACGGGTTTGCCGGCCGCCGCGCTCAAGTCGGCACGCAAGGTCGCCTCAAGGTTGGACACATCGGCAAACGGCGTCTGGTTCAACGAGTTGAGGTAGAGCTTGAAGGACTTTGACTCGATGATGTTCGGCGAGTCAGCCGGGATGCTGAACTCACCGATAGCCACCACCGGCTTGCCAGACGGCAGCAGCCAGGACAGTTCAAAACAGTTCCAGAAATCCACGCCCTTGTAAGGCAGCGTCTGGGCGGTGAGGCCCAGCTCGGCCCATTTGGCGGCGCGAGGGATAGGGAACAGCAATGAAGGGGTGTAAGTGGAGATGTATTCACTGGACTTGCCCAGCGGCGAATGTTCGGCTGCGGGATGCATGGCGGAAACCTGGCTAAATAAACCCCGCCAGTCTACCAGCCTTTGCTCCCGGCCTTAACCCGCGCGTCAGGGGGCAACAGTCAGCTTGCCGACCATCCCCGCCTGGTAATGCCCGGGGAGGTTGCAAGCGAACTCCAGGGCCCCAGCCTTGCTGAAGGTCCAGGTCAATTGCGCGGTCTTGCCTGGCTCCACCAGCACGCTGTTGGGATCGTCATGCTTCATGCCACCCATATCACCATGGCCCATCGCCGCGTGATCCATCTGGCCCATGCCGGTGGAGGTCAACATGCCACTGGCTTGCATCTTGAGCATTTCTTTCTGGTGATCGGCATGCATGCTTGCGTCACCCAGGTTGAACTCATGCAGCAACTGCCCCTTGTTGACCAGCACAAAGCGCACCGTCTCACCGGCCTTTACATCAAGTGAGGTGGGTGCAAAGGAAATATCCTGCAGCACCACTTCCACCGTACGAGTGGCCTTGGTCGCCGGCGCCGCCTCGCCAAAGGCAAACGTGTGAGCGCCATCGGCCAGCGCCGGGACGCTCAACATCATCAAGCAACCTGCCAGCCACCCAGATTTACGCAAAAACATGTTTATCCTCCAAAGGTATAAGACCAGCCTGTGGGACACTCTAATAATGCACCGCTGCCAGTTCCCTGACTGCTAGATTACAACTTTGTCAGGTTGCGCCAGCCCACCGGCGCGCACGGTATAAAGCCCGCTGCTACCCCGTCATGAGTTGCCTATGAAACTGCTGATCGTCGAAGACCAACCCAAAACCGGCCAATACCTGCGCCAGGGCCTGGCCGAAGCCGGGTTCAATACCGAACTGGTGGCCGACGGCACCACCGGCCAGCACTTGGCGCTGACGGGTGACTACGACTTGCTGATTCTCGATGTGATGCTGCCGGGCCGCAGCGGCTGGCAGATCCTGCAGGCGGTGCGCAGTGCCGGCCTGGAAATCCCGGTGCTGTTCCTGACGGCACGGGATGCGGTGGAAGATCGGGTCCACGGCCTGGAGTTGGGCGCTGACGACTACCTGGTCAAGCCATTCGCGTTCTCCGAACTGCTGGCCCGGGTGCGCAGCCTGTTGCGCCGCGGCAGCAGCACACCCCAGGAAACCAACCTGCACCTGGCCGACCTGCGCCTGGACCTGATCCGGCGCCGCGTGGAGCGCAGCGGCCAGCGTATCGACCTCACCGCCAAGGAGTTCGCCCTGCTGGAAATGCTCCTGCGCCGCCAGGGCGAAGTGTTGCCCAAGTCGCTGATCGCCTCCCAGGTCTGGGACATGAATTTCGACAGCGACACCAATATCATCGAAGTGGCCATCCGCCGCCTGCGCTTGAAGATCGATGACGGCTTCCCCAACAAGCTGATCCACACCGTGCGCGGCATGGGCTATGTGCTGGAAGAGCGATTCAGTTGATGAAACGCCTCTCCCTGGCCAGCCGCCTGGCCCTGCTGTTTGCCGGCTGCACCGCCGTGGTCTCGCTGCTGGCAGGCGTATTGTTCAGCCAGGCCAGCGAAAAGCACTTCATCGAACTCGACCAGCAATTGCTCGACAGCAAGCTGCTGGCCCTGCGCAGTGCCCTGCAAGGCGCCGACACCCCGGCGCTGTTCGCCCAACGCGTGGCCGCACTGACAGACGAACTGAGCCATCAACCGGACCTGGCCGTGCGCGTCAACGCCGCCGACGGCCAGCGCTGGTTTGACAGCGCGCCGCGCATCCCCGTCGACCTGCCCACCGCGCCCGGCCTGCACAGCCTGCAAAGCGCCGGCACCAGCTACCGGGTGTACAACGCTGCGTTGAACCCCGCCCAGCCCGGTTCTGCGCAGTTGGTCCTGATGCTCGACATCACCCATCACCAGCACTTCCTGCAACGCATGCAACACCTGATCTGGCTGACAGTCGGCCTGTCCGCCCTGGCGACCGCGCTCCTTGGCGCCTGGGCCGCGCGCAGCGGGCTGCGGCCCCTGCGGCGAATGACCGAAGTGGCCAGCAATATCCGCGCTCACTCCCTGACCCAGCGCCTGCCCCAGGAACAGATGCCCGCCGAACTGGCGGAACTGGCCCAGGCCTTCAATGCGATGTTTGGCCGCCTCGATGATGCGTTCCAGCGGCTATCGGCGTTCTCTGCCGATATCGCCCACGAACTGCGCACACCGTTATCCAACCTGCTGACCCAGACCCAGGTGATCCTCACCCAACCCCGGCCGCTGGAAGACTACCGCGAAGCGCTGCACAGCAATCTGGAAGAGCTGCAATGGATGGCCCAACTGGTCAACGACATGCTGTACCTGGCCAAGGCCGACCACGGTTTGCTCAACCCCAAACGCGAACACCTGGCCCTGGCCGACGAGGTGGATGCCTTGCTGGAGTTCTTCGCGCCGTTGGCCGAGGACGCCCAGGTCAACCTGCTGCGCGACGGCAGCGCCAGTGCCGCCGGTGACCGCAGCATGCTGCGCCGGGCGTTTTCCAATCTGTTGGACAACGCCGTGCGCTTTACCCCGCCGGGTGGCGAAGTACGGGTGAGGATCAGCGAAAACGCCCAGGGCGTGACACTAAGTGTGGAAAACACCGGGACCGGGATTCCCCAAGGGCTGCTGCCCAAGCTGTTTGACCGGTTCTACCGCGCAGATCCGGCTCGGCATGAAGGCAGCAGTGAGCATGCGGGGCTGGGGTTGGCGATTACCCAGTCGATTGTGCGGGCGCATGGGGGGAGGATTTTCTGTGAATCACAACCGGGGTGGACGCGGTTTGTGATTGAGTTGCCACAGGGGGTTTGAGGCAAGCTGGGCGGGCCTCATCGCGGGCAAGCCCGCTCCCACATGTTGATTTGCGAACACCGTCAAATGTGGGAGCTGGCTTGCCTGCGATAGCGATCTCAAGACCTACGAATATCTCAGGGCATGCGCCGGCTCGATCTTCGCCGCCCGATACGCCGGGTAGATCGTCGCCAAAAAGCTCAACACAAACCCCGCGCTGCAAATCAGCAGCACATCGCCACCTTGCAGCTCCGATGGCAGGTTGCTGACGAAATACACGTCCGAACTGAAGATATGCTGCCCGGTCACACGCTCCATCCAGCCCACCAGCTCACTGACGTTGAGCGCGGCTATCACCCCCAGCACGCCGCCAATCAGAGTGCCGACAATACCGATCACCGTGCCCTGGACCATGAAGATCGCCATGATCTGCCGTGGCGTGGCGCCGATAGTGCGCAGGATCGCGATGTCCGCGCCCTTGTCGTTCACCACCATGATCAGCGTGGCGATGATATTGAAGGCCGCGACGGCGACGATCATCAGCAGCAACAGGCCGATCATGGTCTTTTCCATCTTCATCGCGCTGAACAGGCTGCCCTGGGTATGGGTCCAGTCATCGGCCTTGTAGGCCGCACCCAGCCCACTGGCGATGTCTGCCGAAACCTTGGGCGCCGCATACAGGTCCTTGACCGCCAGGCGCACGCTTTGCACCTGGTTGGGCTGCCAACGCAGCATCTGCGCGGCATCGGCGACGTGGATCAGGGCCATCGAGCCGTCCAGCTCGGCACCGACCTTGAACACACCGACCACATTCAAACGCTGCATACGCGGAGTAATGCCGCCGGGAGCCGTGCTGATTTCCGGGACGATCAATGTCAGCTTGTCACCCACATTCAGGCGGAAACGGCGTGCGGTGATTTCCCCGATCACCACGCCAAACTCACCCGGCTGCAGGTCTGCCAGGTTCCCCTGGACGATATGCTGGGTGACGATGGAGACCTTGCCTTCCTGCGCCGGGTCGATCCCGCTGATCTGGATCGGCTGCATCGAACCCTTGTAGGACAGCATGCCCTCCATCTCGGTGAACGGCACGGCGGCGGTCACTTCGGGGTTTTTCAGGGCGGCGGCGGCCACGGGCTGCCAGTCGCTGATCGGGTTTACGCCGACGATGGTGGCGTGCGGCACCATGCCCAGAATGCGTGAACTCATTTCCCGCTGGAAACCGTTCATCACCGACAACACCACGATCATCGCCAGCACGCCCAGGGCGAGGCCGATCATCGAGGTCATCGAAATAAACGAGACAAAACGGTTGCGGCGCTTGGCGCGGGTATAGCGCGCGCCGATAAAAATCGATAACGGTCTGAACATTCGCTTGCACCGCCTGAAAAAAAAGAAAACCCAGGCACAGGCGCCCGGGCTTGAAACAGGTCAGATGGCGACCAGATGACCTTCCTGCAGGTGCAACACGCGGTCCATCTGCCGGGCCATGCTCATGTCATGGGTCACCACCAGGAACGCGGTGCGCATCTGGGTGCTCAGCTCCAGCATCAAGTCCTTGATGCCCTGGGCGGTGTGGGAGTCGAGGTTGCCGGTCGGCTCGTCGAGCATCACCAGGCCTGGGTTGTTCACCAGGGCGCGGGCAATCGCCACACGCTGGCGCTCGCCACCGGACAACTCTGAAGGCTTGTGCTCCAGGCGATGGCCAAGGCCGACGCGCTCCAGTAACGCCGTGGCACGCTGGCGCGCCTGCGGGATCGCGGTCTTGCCGATCAAGAGCGGCATGCACACGTTTTCCAGGGCGGTGAACTCTGGCAGCAAATGGTGGAACTGGTACACAAAGCCCAGGGAGCGGTTGCGCAACTGGCCACGGGCCTTCTCGTTCAACGCCGAGAGCTCTTCACCGGCCAGCCACACGCTGCCGTGGGACGGCGTATCAAGGCCGCCCAACAGATTGAGCAAGGTACTTTTGCCGGAGCCGGAACTGCCGACGATCGCCACGCGCTCGCCGGGATGCAGTTCCAGTTGCAGGTTGGACAGCACCACTACCGATTCCGGGCCTTCCTCGTAGGATTTGCCCAGGTTGCGGCAGCTCAGGATTGCTTTTTCACTCATGCCCGATTCACTCATAGCGTAAAGCCTGCGCCGGCTGGGTACGTGCCGCGCGCCAGGCTGGATATAGGGTGGCAAGGAAACTCAGGACCAACGCGGCGCCGCCGACCATCAGCACATCCTGGCTCTGCACCTGGGATGGCAAATAGTCGATGAAGTAGACGTCGGCGTTGAGAAACTTGTGGCCGATCAGGGTTTCGACGCCGGCGATGGCGGCGCTGACGTTCAGCGCGGCAAAAATCCCCACCGCCGTACCGATCAAGGTGCCGACCACGCCAATCACCGTGCCCTGGACCATGAAAATCGCCATGATCTGCCCCGGCGTGGCGCCAAGGGTACGCAGGATGGCGATATCGCCCTTCTTGTCGTTCACCACCATCACCAGGGTGGAGATGATGTTGAACGCGGCCACGGCGACAATCAGCAGCAACAACAGGCCGATCATGGCTTTTTCCATGCGGATCGCCTGGTACAGATTGCCGTGGGTACGGGTCCAGTCGCGGGCGTAGTACTGGCTTTCACCCAGGTGCTGGGCAATTTCCCAAGCGCCGCGCGGCGCTTCGAACAAGTCGTTGAATTTCAGGCGCAGGCCCTGCACCTGGTCCGGCTTCCAGCGATGCAGGCGGGCCAGGTCGGTGAGGTTGGTCAGGCCGAGGAAGCCATCGATCTCGCCGGCGCCGACATGAAAGATGCCGACCACGGTAAAGCGCTTCATGCGCGGGAACATCCCGGCCGGGGTCACCGTGACCTCGGGGGCGACAAACGTCAGCTTGTCGCCGATAGCCACGCCCAGCTTGGCTGCCGCCCGGTCGCCAATCACGATGCCGAAGCTGCCAGGCGTAAGGGCATCGAGTTGGCCCTGCTGCATGAACTGGTCAATGATCGAGACCTTGCGCTCCTGCGCCGGGTCGATGGCATTGAGCAGGACTTTCTGCACCTTGCCGTCGTTGGTCAGCAGGCCCTGCATCTGGGTAAATGGCGCGACGGCCAGCACCTTGGGGTTCTGCTTGACCTTGTCGGCCAGGCCTTGCCAGTCACCCAGGGGCTCGCCGGACTCGATGGTCGCGTGGGGCACCATGCCCAGCACGCGGGTGCGCATCTCATGATCGAAGCCATTCATCACCGATAGCACCACGATCATCACGACAACGCCCAGGGCGAGTCCGATCATGGAGGTCAGGGAAATGAACGACACAAAATGATTGCGACGCTTTGCACGGGTATAACGCGTGCCGATAAATACGAAGAGAGGTCTGAACATGTCGGGGCTTGTTCGGAGGAAAAGAAGACGTCCCGGTGGCGGGGTCTGGTAAGCAGCTTTACACTCAGACCATTACCGTTACCTGGGGTTCGCCATGACGACATTAGATGAAGAAGATCGCCGCGAATACTACCGTATCGACGACATGATCGCACTCCAAATCAAAAGCCTGTCGGCCCCGCAAGCGGCGAGCAAGGAAGTGTTGCTGGATGATTCCCCGCTGTTCAACCTGCTCAGTGAACTGCACCTGAGCGAATTCGAGTCCCAGCACCTGCTGCGCCAGCTCGGCGAGCGCGACCGCACCCTCGCCGCCTTCCTCAAGGTGCAGAACAAACGCATGGACCTGCTCAGCCAAGTCATGGCGCAAAGCCTGCTGGGCGAAATCGGTGCGCCGCAGCCGGTGATCATTTCCGAAGGCGGTATCGACTTCCAGCACCCCACGGTGCTCGCGCCGGGCAGCCACCTGGCAGTCAAGCTGGTGCTGATGCCCCAGGCGCTGGGCCTGTTGTTACGGGCCAAGGTCACCCACTGCGATCCAAAGGGCGATGGTTTTGACGTGGGCACCGAATTCGAATCCATGACCGACGCCCAGCGCCAGTTGCTGGCGCGCTATATATTGCAAAAACAGGCCCAGGAACGGCGCCTGGCCCGGGAACAAAGCGACGGCCAAGACACCTGATTTGATATTTATCCAGCCATACACCTGGCGAAAAGGAGCAACTGTGACCCTGATTTATGGCCACCGCGGCGCTAAAGGCGAAGCACCGGAAAACACCCTGACCAGCTTCCAGCAATGCCTCAAGCACGGCGTGCGCCGTTGCGAGCTGGACTTGCACCTGTCCATGGACGGCGAGCTGATGGTAATCCACGACCCAACCCTCAAGCGTACCGCCGACCGGCGCGGCAAGGTGGTGGAATATGCCGCCGCCGACCTGGTGAGGATGGACGCGCGCAACGGCGGCCCGGGCTGGGTCAGCCCCTGCCCGATCCCGCGCCTGGAAGAGCTGTTCGAGAAGTGCGACTTCGATCACTGGCAACTGGAAGTCAAGAGCGCCTCGCGCACCCGCGCCGCGACCACTGTGCTGGCGATCCGCGAAATGGCCCAGCGCTTTGGCTTGCTGGACAAGGTCACCGTGACCTCAAGCTCGCGGGAAGTGTTGAAGGCTGCCCTGGAGTTGACGCCGGACCTGTCCCGTGGACTGGTGGCCGAATACGCCTGGCTCGACCCGCTGAAGGTCGCGCAGAACTATGGCTGTGAGATTTTGGCGTTGAACTGGACGTTGTGTACCCCTGAACGCCTGGCCAAGGCCCAGCGCCAGGGGCTGCACGTGTCCGTGTGGACAGTCAACGAACCCGCGCTGATGCGCAGGCTCGCCGACTTCGGCGTAGATAGCCTGATTACAGACTTTCCCGGTTTGGCCACTGCCACTCTCGGGAATTACTGAAATCGGTCTCCCCGGCCGGCTCAGGCCACCGGCCGGAGCCGCTCAAAAAAGCCGGTTGAGGCCGTCGTAGGCCGCTACCCGATAGGCTTCAGCCATGGTCGGGTAGTTGAACGTGGTGTTGACGAAATACTTCAGGGTATTTTGCTCGCCCGGCTGGTTCATGATCGCCTGGCCGATGTGCACGATCTCCGAGGCCTGGTAGCCGAAGCAGTGCACGCCGAGCACTTCCAACGTCTCGCGGTGGAACAGGATCTTCAGCATGCCTTGCGGCTCGCCGGCGATCTGCGCACGCGCCATGCTCTTGAAAAACGCCTTGCCCACTTCGTAAGGCACCTTGGCCTTGGTCAGCTCGTGCTCGTTCTTGCCGATGGAGCTGATCTCGGGAATGGTGTAGATCCCGGTCGGCACGTCGTTGACGTAACGCCAGCTGCCGTTGTCGACAATGCTGCCAGCGGCAGAACGGCCCTGGTCGTGGGCGGCACTGGCCAGGCTCGGCCAGCCGATCACATCGCCGGCACCATAGATATTGGTGACGCAGGTGCGGTAGTTCTCATCCACCTCGATCTGGCCACGGCTATTGACCTTGACCCCGATGTTTTCCATGCCCAGCTTGTCGGTGTTGCCGGTACGGCCGTTGCACCAGAGCAAGGCGTCGGCCTTGATCTTCTTGCCGGACTTGAGGTGCAGGATCACTCCGTTGTCCAGGCCTTCAACGCGATCGTATTCCTCGTTGTGGCGCACGGTGATGTTGTTGTTGCTGAAGTGGTAGCTCAACGCCTGGGAGATTTCCGAGTCGAGGAAGCTCAGCAACTGGTCACGGTTGTCCACCAACTCCACCAGTACACCCAGGCCACTGAAGATCGAGGCGTATTCACAGCCGATCACGCCGGCGCCGTAGATGATCAGTTTGCGTGGGGTGTGGCCCAGGCTAAGGATGGTGTCGCTATCGTAGATACGCGGGTGGTGGAAATCGATATCGGCCGGGCGATACGGGCGCGAGCCAGTGGCGATGATGATGTGCTTGGCCACCAGTTTTTCGACCACGCCATTGGCGCAGACCACTTCGACGGTTTGCTCGTCGGCGAAGCTGCCGGTGCCGAAGAACAGGTCGACACGGTTACGGGCGTAGTAGCCGGTACGCGAGGCGACTTGCTTGGAAATGACTTTCTCGGCGCTTTTCAGCACATCCGGGAACGAGAACCAGCGCGGCTCACCAATGGCCCGGAACATCGGGTTGGTGTTGAACTGCATGATCTGGCGCACCGAGTGACGCAAGGCCTTGGACGGGATGGTGCCCAGGTGGGTGCAGTTACCGCCGACCTGACGACGGCTATCGACCATCGCCACCTTGCGTCCTGCTTTGGCGGCATTCATCGCCGCACCTTCTCCAGCTGGGCCAGAACCCAGTACCACCACGTCGTAGTTGTAGACAGCCATGCGTACTCCTCAGAACAGGCCAGGGCGCACGGTTGGGCGCCTGGCTAAATCATGCCGCGGCCAGCGGTCATGAAGGATCAAATAGGCTCAGGTGTGTGAGCCGGGGCACAGTCTATATAAGGCTCAACGCCGCGCACATTAACCCTTGGTCGCGTCGTAGGCCAGTTTTGCCTTTACTACACAGTATTGATTACGGCTTGACCGCCGTCAGTTGTTCGAACGCTTTGTTGCTGCGTGTGACGAAAGCATCCCCCTCTCGCATCACAAAAAACGCCGCGATCTGGTGTTTTTCTGCATAGTCCCAGCCTTCTTCAGGCCCCAGCACCAGCAGCAACGTCGACAAGCCATCGGCCATCAACGCCGAAGCCTCCAGCACCGTGACCGACGCCAGGTGATGGGTGATCGGCGCACCGGTTCGCGCATCGAGGGTGTGGGAATAGCGGCGACCATCCTGCTGGAAATAATTGCGATAGTCACCTGAAGTAGACACGCCAAAGCCGTCCACTGCGATAACGCGCTCAGCGACCTGCTGGTCATCGCGGGGCTCCTCCAGGGCCACACGCCAGGGCGTACCGTCAGGTTTGCGCCCGGCGGCCTTGAGCTCGCCGGTCACTTCGACCAGGTACCGCTCAATGCCCAACTGATCAAGCCGCTCGGCAATCCGGTCCACCGTGTAGCCGGCGGCGATGCTGTTGAAGTCCACCTGTACCGCCGCATCCTTGCACAACTGGCCAGCGTCGATACGCAGGTGTTGATGGCCGACCCGCTGGCGCGCCAGGGCCAGCGCCATGGGCTCCGGGACTTTTACCTGGCGCGCCTGGGGGCCAAAACCCCACAGGTTCAGCAGCGGCTCGACCGTCAGGTCAAAAGCGCCGCCACTGGCCTGGGACAGTTGCTCGCCTGTGCGCACCAACCGCAGGATCGATTCGGGCATCGCCTGACAGCGGTTGTCCGGCAAGTCGTTGAAACGCTCGATATCGGAATCGCTACGATAGGTCGACATCTGCCGGTCGACCTCGGCAAGGATGCGCTCGACTTGCGGCTGTACAGCACTGGCCGCCGGCGTACCGGGGGTGCGGACGTACTTGATCGAATAAGTGCTGCCCATGGTCGGGCCGCCAAAAACCTCCACGGGCTCACCCTTACCGCAGCCCGCCAGGATCGCCAGTGCAGCGCCCACCACTACGTATCGCAAACCGCCCATAAGCCACACAACCTTCTCGCTGCTGAAAACCAAAATGATGCCGCACTCAAGCATATTTCCCGGGCGAGCCATTATGCGGCATGTCGTCGCCTGCTCAGGACCACTTGCGGCAAATAGCCAGCGTGCTAACGGTTTTTGTTGCTCGGCAACACGGATACACATATGGTTACAAAACTCTTTGGCGCCACCGCGCGCCCAGATTCTGCAGCACGGACGAACAACAACCAGGGATTTCCAACAAGATAGCCAGTTGAGTAAATGACATGTCCAGCACCACGGGCAAAGGCAAGGCGATCTTTCGCGTTGTCAGCGGTAACTTCCTCGAAATGTTCGACTTCATGGTCTACGGCTTCTACGCCACGGCCATCGCCAAGACCTTCTTCCCTGCCGACAGCGCCTTTGCCTCCCTGATGTTGTCCCTGGCGACCTTCGGTGCCGGGTTCCTGATGCGCCCGCTGGGGGCGATTTTTCTCGGTGCCTACATCGACCGCCATGGCCGTAAAAAAGGCCTGGTGATCACCCTGGCCATGATGGCCGCCGGTACGGTGTTGATCGCCTGCGTGCCCGGCTACGCCACGCTCGGGGTGGCCGCGCCGCTGATCGTGCTGCTTGGCCGGTTGCTGCAAGGCTTCTCCGCGGGTGTCGAGCTGGGCGGGGTTTCGGTGTACCTGGCAGAAATCGCCACGCCGGGGCGCAAGGGCTTCTTCGTCAGTTGGCAGTCCGCCAGCCAGCAAGCCGCCGTGGTCTTCGCCGGCCTGCTGGGCGTAGGCCTGAACCATTGGCTAAGCCCCGAGGAAATGGGCGAATGGGGCTGGCGCGTGCCGTTCCTGATCGGCTGCCTGATCGTGCCGGTGATCTTCGTGATTCGCCGCTCCCTGGAAGAAACGCCTGAGTTCCAGGCGCGCAAACACCGCCCTACCCTGCAGGAAATCATCCGTTCCATTGGTCAGAACTTTGGCATCGTCGTGGCAGGCATGGCGCTGGTGGTGATGACCACCGTGTCGTTCTACCTGATCACTGCCTACACACCGACCTTTGGCAAAGCCGAGTTGCACCTGTCGGACCTGGATGCGCTATTGGTCACCGTGTGCGTGGGCATTTCCAACTTTATCTGGCTGCCGGTGATGGGCGCCGTGTCCGACAAGATCGGCCGCAAACCCTTACTGCTCGGCGCGACGATTCTGGCGATTCTCACGGCATACCCGGCGTTGTCGTGGCTGGTGGTCAATCCGAGTTTCAGCCACCTGCTGATCGTGCTGTTGTGGCTGTCCTTCCTGTATGGCTCGTATAACGGCGCCATGGTCGTTGCACTGACCGAAATCATGCCGGTGGAAGTCCGCACCACCGGCTTCTCCCTGGCCTACAGCCTGGCGACCGCAACCTTTGGCGGCTTTACCCCGGCCGCCTGCACTTACCTGATCCATGTGCTGGATAACAAGGCAGCGCCGGGGATCTGGCTCAGTGGGGCGGCGGTGCTGGGGTTGATTGCGACCCTAGTGCTGTTCAAGGGGAATCGGCATGAACTGAGCACTGCACAGGCTTCGGTAGTCGGTGGGGCCTGATAGATCGCTATCGCGGGCAAGCCCTAATGCCAGTCAGTTAAGCGCAGATCCCCTGTGGGAGCGGGCTTGCTCGCGAAAGCAGTGGGTCAGTCAACATCCATGTTTGCTGGGCCGACGTCTTCGCGGCGATGCGGCGATCCGACAAGCCCGCCCCCACATTTGAATGTATTCGCAAATCAAACTGTGGGAGCGGGCTTGCCCGCGATGAGGCCTTCAAATCCATCACAATCCCCCAGACACAAAAAAGCCCCGAACCAGTCGGGGCTTTTTCATCTACCGCTAATGCTTAGCGCGGAAACGCCGGCGGGTTGACCCCAGCCATGTCTTCCATCACGCGCACCACCTGGCAGCTGTAACCGAATTCGTTGTCGTACCAGACGTACAGTACAACGCGGTTATCCTGGGTGATGGTCGCTTCAGCATCGACCACACCGGCGTGGCGCGAGCCAACGAAGTCGGTGGACACCACTTCCTGGGAATTGACGAAGTCGATTTGCTTATGCAGATCGGAGTGCAGCGCCATGTAGCGCAGGTACTCGTTCATCTCTTCACGGGTGGCGGCTTTCTCAAGGTTGAGGTTGAGAATGGCCATCGACACGTTCGGCGTAGGTACACGGATCGCGTTACCGGTCAGCTTGCCGGCCAGCTCAGGCAGGGCCTTGGCAGCAGCGGTGGCAGCACCGGTCTCGGTGATCACCATGTTCAGCGCGGCGCTACGGCCACGGCGATCGCCCTTGTGGAAGTTGTCGATCAGGTTCTGGTCGTTGGTGTACGAGTGAACGGTTTCGACGTGACCGTTGATGATGCCGAACTTGTCATTCACAGCCTTGAGCACCGGCACGATGGCGTTGGTGGTGCAGGAAGCGGCAGACACGATCTTGTCGTCAGCGGTGATTTCGTTGTGGTTGATGCCGTGAACGATGTTCTTCAGCTTGCCCTTGCCAGGCGCGGTCAGCACAACGCGGTCGATACCTGGGCACGCCAAGTGCTGGCCCAGGCCGTCGGCATCACGCCAGACGCCGGTGTTGTCCACCAGCAAGGCGTTCTGGATGCCGTACTGGGTGTAATCCACCTCGGTCGGGTTCTTCGCGTAGATCACCTGGATCAGGTTACCGTTGGCGGTGATGGTGTTGTTTTCTTCGTCGATGGTGATGGTGCCATTGAACGAACCGTGTACCGAGTCGCGGCGCAAGAGGCTGGCGCGCTTGGTCAGGTCATTCTCGGCGCCTTTGCGCACGACAATGGCCCGCAGGCGCAGGCCGTCGCCACCGCCGGTTTTTTCGATCAGGATACGTGCCAGCAGGCGGCCGATACGACCGAAGCCGTACAGCACCACGTCGGTACCTTTGCGGGACGCGGCATTTTGCTGGCCAACCACGTCGGCCAGCTCTTCACGCACGAACTGCTCGGCGCTGCGGCCATTGCCTTGGGCGCGGAATTTGAACGCCAACTTGCCCAGGTCTACCGAGGCCGCGCCGAGCTTGAGCTCGCTCATGGCTTTAAGCAGAGGGAATGTTTCGTGGACGGAGAGTTCGCTATCGTCGGCAGAACGATGGCGAGCAAAGCGATGAGCCTTGAGAATCGCGATGACTGATTGGTTGATCAGGCTGCGGCCATAGATCGAGCTCACCACATTGTTATTGCGGTACAGCTGACCGATAAGCGGGATCATCGCTTCTGCGAGTGCTTCACGGTCGATCCATTCACCAAGACACTGGTCGGGCTTCTGAGTCACGGGAACCTTCCACATGTAGGGGCTGAAAAAAGGGGCTACATTATGCCGCCCGACCGCCCCCTGAGCAATGCGCGTCACGCAACAAAAGCCCTTGCAAATAATTTTCACCGCGCTACAGGCCAGTAAATACGCGGCTTCCAGCGAACCCCTCGGAGAGAGCCCCAGGCGACTTGTCCGTAACCCTCCGAAACATATGTGCATTTCGGCACTACATATTGAGTCAAAACCGCGCATTGTTTGTCTTAGCCACTACATTTCCTACAAACCGTAATAGGCACAGTCAGCAACTGACAGGCGGCACTCCAGGCCGTTACAATTACCGACTTTGTCGCAACGCTGGAGCTCAACCTTCCGTGCCCGTCCTGCGTCTACCGCTACTCCCTGCCCAGGCAGGTAAACAGCATTGGGGCAATCTGCCCGGTGCCGCCCTGAGCCTGGCCATTGCCGAGGCTGCCAGTGCAGCCAAGCGCTTTACCCTGCTCCTGACCGCCGACAGCCAAAGTGCCGAGCGGCTGGAGCAGGAGCTGAGCTTCTTCGCCCCCGATTTGCCGGTACTGCACTTCCCGGACTGGGAAACCCTGCCCTACGACTTGTTCTCGCCGCACCAGGACATCATCTCCCAGCGCATCGCCAGCCTGTACCGCTTGCCGGAACTGGCCCACGGTGTACTGGTGGTGCCGATCACTACGGCGCTGCACCGCCTGGCGCCGACCAAGTTCCTGCTGGGCAGCAGCCTGGTGCTGGATATCGGCCAGAAACTCGACGTGGAGCAAATGCGCACGCGCCTGGAAGCCAGTGGCTACCGCTGCGTCGATACGGTGTACGAACATGGCGAGTTCGCCGTGCGCGGGGCACTGATCGACTTGTTCCCGATGGGCAGCAAACTGCCCTACCGCATCGACCTGTTCGATGACGAAATCGAGACCCTGCGCACCTTCGACCCGGAAAACCAGCGTTCCATCGACAAAGTACAGTCGATCAAACTGCTGCCGGCCAGGGAGTTCCCCCTGCAAAAAGACGCGGTCACGCGCTTCAAGGCGCGCTTTCGCGAACGCTTTGACGTGGACTTCCGTCGTTGCCCGATCTTCCAGGACTTGAGCAGCGGGATTACGCCCGCCGGTATCGAGTACTACCTGCCGCTGTTCTTCGACGAAACCTCGACCCTGTTCGATTATCTGCCCCAGGACACCCAGGTGTTCTCGCTGCCGGGCATCGAGCAGGCGGCGGAAAACTTCTGGAACGACGTGCGCAACCGTTATGAAGAACGCCGCGTCGACCCCTCCCGGCCTTTATTGCCGCCTGCCGAGCTGTTCCTGCCGGTAGAGGACTGCTTCGCCCGCCTGAAAAACTGGCCGCGCGTGGTCGCCAGCCAGCAGGATGTGGAAGCCGGCGTCGGTCGCGAACGCTTCCCCGCCCAAACCCTGCCCAACCTGGCCATCGAGGCCAAGGCCAGCCAGCCGCTGCAAGCGTTGTCCGACTTTCTCGGTGACTTCCCCGGTCGTGTGCTGTTTACCGCCGAATCCGCCGGGCGCCGCGAAGTGCTGCTGGAGTTGCTGGAACGCCTGAAACTGCGACCAAAAACCGTCGACAGCTGGCCAGACTTTGTCGCCGGCAAGGATCGCCTGGCGATCACCATTGCGCCGCTGAACGAAGGCCTGCAACTGGATGATCCGGCCCTGGCGCTGATTGCCGAGAGCCCGCTGTTCGGCCAACGCGTGATGCAGCGCCGGCGCCGGGAAAAACGCGCCGACGCCAACAACGACGCGGTGATCAAGAACCTCACCGAACTGCGCGAAGGCGCGCCGGTGGTGCACATCGACCACGGCGTGGGGCGCTACCTGGGCCTGCAGACCCTGGAGATCGACAACCAGGCCGCCGAATTCCTCACCATGGAATACGCCGAGGGCGCCAAGCTCTATGTGCCGGTGGCCAACCTGCACCTGATCGCGCGCTACACCGGCAGCGACGACGCCCTCGCGCCGTTGCACCGCCTGGGCTCCGAGACCTGGCAGAAGGCCAAGCGCAAGGCCGCCGAGCAAGTGCGCGACGTGGCCGCCGAACTGCTGGACATCTATGCCCGCCGTGCGGCCCGCGAAGGTTATGCGTTCGCCGACCCGAAGGCCGACTACGCCACGTTCAGCGCAGGCTTCGCCTTCGAAGAAACCCCGGACCAGCAAACCACCATCGATGCGGTGCGCGCCGATATGCTTGCACCCAAGCCCATGGACCGCCTGGTCTGCGGTGACGTGGGCTTTGGCAAGACCGAGGTGGCGATGCGCGCCGCGTTCATCGCGGTGCATGGCGGCCGCCAGGTGGCAATCCTGGTGCCGACCACCCTGCTCGCCCAGCAGCACTACAACAGCTTTCGCGACCGCTTCGCTGATTGGCCGGTGACCGTGGAGGTGATGAGCCGCTTCAAGTCGGCCAAGGAAGTCAACGCCGCCGTCGCCGACCTGGCCGAAGGCAAGATCGATATCGTGATTGGCACGCACAAGCTGCTGTCGGACGATGTGAAGATCAAGAACCTGGGCCTGGTGATCATCGACGAAGAGCACCGCTTTGGCGTACGCCAGAAGGAGCAACTCAAGGCCCTGCGCAGCGAGGTCGATATCCTGACCCTGACCGCCACGCCAATCCCGCGCACGTTGAACATGGCGGTGTCGGGCATGCGCGACCTGTCGATCATCGCCACGCCGCCGGCGCGACGCCTGTCGGTGCGCACCTTCGTCATGGAGCAGAACAACAGCACGATCAAGGAAGCCCTGCTGCGCGAGTTGCTGCGCGGCGGCCAGGTCTACTACCTGCACAACGATGTGAAAACCATCGAGAAATGCGCCGCCGACCTCGCCGAACTGGTGCCGGAAGCACGGATCGGCATCGGCCACGGGCAGATGCGCGAGCGCGAACTCGAACAGGTGATGAGCGACTTCTACCACAAGCGCTTCAACGTGCTGATCGCCTCGACCATCATCGAGACCGGCATCGACGTGCCGAGCGCCAACACCATCATCATCGAGCGCGCCGACAAGTTCGGCCTGGCGCAGCTGCACCAGTTGCGTGGCCGGGTCGGCCGCAGTCACCACCAGGCCTATGCCTACCTGCTGACGCCACCGCGCCAGCAAATCACTGGCGACGCCGAAAAGCGCCTGGAGGCCATCGCCAACACCCAGGACCTGGGCGCAGGCTTTGTGCTGGCCACCAACGACCTGGAAATCCGTGGCGCCGGCGAACTGCTGGGCGACGGCCAGAGCGGGCAGATCCAGGCCGTGGGCTTTACCCTCTATATGGAGATGCTCGAGCGGGCGGTAAAGGCCATCCGCAAAGGCGAGCAACCGAACCTCGATCAACCCCTGGGCGGCGGCCCGGAAATCAACCTGCGCCTGCCGGCGTTGATTCCCGAGGACTACCTGCCGGATGTGCATGCACGGCTGATCCTGTACAAGCGCATCGCCTCGGCCACCGACGAAGAAGGCCTCAAGGACCTGCAAGTGGAGATGATCGACCGCTTCGGCCTGTTGCCGGAACCGACCAAGAACCTGGTGCGCCTGACCCTGCTCAAACTGCAGGCCGAGCAACTGGGAATCAAGAAGGTCGACGCCGGGCCGCAGGGCGGGCGTATCGAGTTCGAAGCGCAGACGCCGGTAGACCCGCTGGTACTGATCAAGTTGATCCAGGGCCAGCCCAACCGCTACAAATTCGAAGGCGCCACGCTGTTCAAGTTCATGGTGCCGATGGAACGTGCAGAAGAGCGCTTTAATACATTGGAGGCGCTGTTTGAGCGCCTCATCCCGAAATCTGCTTGAAGGACGCCCCATGCGCCTGCTTCGTATCCTGAGCCTGTTGTTGGTGGTAGTTGCACCTTCGGCGTTTGCCGACAGCCTCTACCAGGTGGAAATGATCCTGATCCGCCAAAATGCGGAGCCGGTGATCAACAGCCGGCCAGCCCCGGAAGACTGGGCCGCCGGGGCGCCACGCCAAGGGATCGAGAAAATCAGCCCGCCGCGCCTGAACAACATCGTCGAGAAACTAAAGGCCAACGGCGACTACACCGTACTGCTGCACAAGGCCTGGGAACAGAACCTGGGCGAGCAGCCGGTGAAGGTGAAAATCACCGACGGCCAGGAACAGTTCGGCCAGTACCCCATCCAGGGCACCCTGGACCTGCAACTGGGGCGCTTTACCCGTATTGACGCAAGCCTGTGGCTCAATCAGTTCGACAACAACGGCAGCGTGATTGCCAGCGAACACCTGAGCCAGCCAGACGTGCGCACCAAGAACAACCAACTCAACTACCTGGACGGCGGCCACCTGGCCTTGCTGATCAAGATCACCTCCCTCACCGCCAAGCCACCGAGCGCACCGCCGCCCGGCCTCGCGGACTGATCCAGCGCCATGCCCCTGACGCCCTCGCTGACCAAGCCCCTGGCCCCCTCCTGGGCCAACCGCTTCAAGGAACAAAGCCTGGAGCGCGGCCGGCGCTACGCCCTGGAAAACCGCGTGCGGATTGTCGAGTCGGGCGACAGCACCATCATCGCCAGTTGCGAAGGCTCGGGCGGCAATGTGTATCGCCAGACCATCTCTCTGCGCGAGTCGGCCAAAGGCACCTTGATCCTGGTGGACAGCCGCTGCACCTGCCCCGTGCACACCAATTGCAAACACATCGCGGCAGTGCTGCTGCAGGTCCAGGAAACCCTGGCCTACCCGGCAGCGGCCAAGGATGCCGAACTGCTGGAGAAGCTGCAGGCCGTGCTGGATAACCGCGTGGTCCTGCCGCAAGTGGTGCTTGAGGACGTGCAGCCGATTCCACGGCTGTGGCTGGCCAGCATCGAGTTCAGCGCCTTTGAGCCGCGCAACGGCAAGATGCAGCGCTATATCCAGCACCGAGCGGCGCTGTCGTTCAATTACCTGGGCAATTACGTCAGCGGCCAGAAAAACGCCGATATCATCGTGCGCCAGGAAACCCAGAGCCTGCGGATCAAGCGTCACCCCGAGGTGGAACAAGGCTTTCGCGAACACCTGCGCCTGCTTGGCTTCAAGATCGCCACCCGCCAGAGCAAGGCCCTGCCGGAAAGCGCCGGCGAGTTGTTTGAGATGGTCAATGACAGCGCCTGGCTGAACTTCACCCTCAACGCCTCGCCGAGCCTGCGCGCTGAAGGCTGGGAATTGCAGATCGATGAGGATTTCGGCTTTGACCTGAGCCCGGTCGATGACTGGTACGCCAGCGTCGATGAAGTGCCGGAGCGCGACTGGTTCGACCTGGAGCTGGGGATCATCGTCAATGGCGAACGGCTGAGCCTGTTGCCGATCCTGTTGAACCTGATGCGCTCCCACACCGAAATCCTCAACCCGGAAAAACTCGCGCGCCGTCGCGACGACGAACTGATCCTGGTGAACATCCCCGGCCTACCCAACGGTGGCCACGGCCCACTGCAAGTCGCCCTGCCCTATGGCCGGCTCAAACCGGTGCTGGCGACCCTCGGCGAGTTCTACCTGCAAGAGCCCGGCACAACTACCTTGCGCCTGGCCAAGGCCGACGCCACTCGGCTCAACCCGCTGGAAGACCTGCCCCTGCAATGGGAAGGCGGCGAGCAGATCCGCAGCTTTGCCCAGCGCCTGCGCGACATCAAGGACTTCACCTGCATCGCCCCCGAAGGCCTGAACGCCACGTTACGCCCCTATCAGCTCGAAGGCCTGAGCTGGATGCAGTCCCTGCGCCAACTGGAAGTGGGCGGGATTCTCGCGGACGACATGGGCCTGGGCAAAACCCTGCAGACCCTGGCACATATTCTCAGCGAAAAAATCGCCGGGCGCCTGGACCGGCCGTGCATGGTGGTGATGCCCACCAGCCTGATCCCCAACTGGCTCGACGAGGCCGCGCACTTCACCCCGCAGCTCAAGGTATTGGCGCTGTACGGTGCCGGGCGCAAGAAACACTTCGCCCAGTTACAGGATTACGACCTGCTGCTGACCACCTACGCCCTGTTGCCCAAAGACATCGAGCAACTGGCCGCGCAGCCGCTGCATGTGCTAATCCTCGACGAAGCCCAATACATCAAGAACCCCACCAGCAAGGCCGCCCAGGCCGCCCGCGAGCTGAATGCACGCCAGCGCCTGTGCCTGAGCGGCACGCCCTTGGAAAACCACCTGGGCGAACTGTGGTCGCTGTTCCACTTCCTGCTGCCGGGTTGGTTGGGCGATGTAAAAAGCTTCAACCGTGATTACCGCGTGCCCATCGAAAAACGCGGCAGCGACGTGCGATTGCAACACCTCAACGGTCGGATCAAGCCGTTCCTGCTACGCCGTACCAAAGAACAGGTGGCCACTGAATTGCCGCCCAAGACTGAGATCATCCACTGGGTCGATCTCAACGAAGCCCAGCGTGATGTGTACGAAACCATGCGCCTGGCCATGGACAAGAAGGTGCGCGACGAGATCACCCGCAAGGGCGTGGCTCGTAGCCAGATCATCATTCTGGAAGCGCTGCTCAAGCTGCGCCAGGTCTGCTGCGACCTGCGCCTGGTGAACGACGCCACCCCGCCCGCGCGCGGCAGCAGCTCGGGCAAGCTCGACAGCCTGATGGAGATGCTCGACGAACTGTTTGCCGAAGGGCGCAGGATTTTGCTGTTCTCGCAGTTCACCTCAATGCTCAGCCTGATTGAGATCGAACTAAAAAAACGCGGGGTCGCCTATGCCTTGCTGACCGGCCAGACCCGCGACCGGCGCACGCCGGTCAAGGACTTCCAGAGTGGCAGGCTGCAGATCTTCCTGATCAGCCTCAAGGCTGGCGGCGTGGGGCTTAACCTGACCGAAGCCGATACCGTGATCCACTACGACCCCTGGTGGAACCCAGCCACGGAAAACCAGGCGACTGACCGTGCGTATCGCATCGGCCAGGAGAAGCCGGTATTCGTCTACAAGATGATTGCCCGGGGCACCGTGGAAGAGAAGATCCAGGCGTTGCAGCAAGAAAAGTCAGACCTGGCGGCGGGTGTGCTGGATGGTCGTACCACGGGCGACTGGAAGTTGGGCAACGAAGATATCGAGGCGCTGTTCGCGCCATTGCCCCAAAAGCTAGAGAAGCGTTGATAGTTAGATAGCTATCGCGGGCAAGCCCGCTCCCACAGGGGGGGGGCTCACTGGGGCAGAGATTTTTGGTACCGCCACAAATCAAATGTGGGAGCGGGCTTGCCTGCGATGGGCGCAGCTCAATCTCATTCGATCAACTGCGCATCCCGAAGCGCGCCGAGCGCCGCCAACCAACGTGGGTCCTGCTTGTAGTCAGTCGACGCAATCGCCTGCCCACGCATACGGGCAATGCGCGCCGACGGCGTGACCTTCATGCGCTGGGCGGCACTCAGGGCCAGCTCGGCGGCCGCACGGTCATTGCACACCAGGCCCATGTCGCAGCCAGCACTCAACGCAGCCTCGATCCGACTTGCCGCATCCCCCACCACATGGGCACCGGCCATGGACAGGTCATCACTGAAAATCACCCCGTCGAACTGCAACTCGCCGCGCAGGATGTCTTGCAGCCAACGGCGCGAGAAGCCGGCCGGTTGGTTATCGACCTGCGGGTAGATCACGTGGGCCGGCATGACCGCGGCCAATTGCTTGCTCAGGCGCGCAAAGGGCACCAGGTCGTGGGTGCGAATCTGTTCCAGGCTACGTTCATCATTGGGAATGGCGACGTGGGAATCTGCCTCGGCCCAGCCATGCCCTGGGAAGTGCTTGCCGGTGGCGGCCATGCCGGCGCTGTTCATACCCCGGATAAAGGCACCGGCCAGCAGCGCTGCACGTTCGGGATCACCTTCGAACGAACGCGTGCCTACGACGGCGCTGCGCTGGTAGTCGAGGTCCAGCACGGGGGCGAAGCTCAGGTCCAGGCCAACCGCCAGTACTTCCGTGGCCATGACCCAGCCACACTGCTCGGCCAGGTATTCGGCGTTCGGATTGTCCGCCAGCGCACGCATGGCCGGCAGGCGTACAAACCCCTGGCGCAGGCGCTGGACCCGACCGCCTTCCTGGTCGACGGCCAGCAGCAGGTCCGGGCGCACCGCACGAATGGCGGCGCTCAATTCCCGCACCTGGCGCGGATGCTCGATATTGCGCGCAAAAATGATCAGGCCGCCCACTTCAGGCTGGCGCAACAAGTGGCGATCTTCAGCTGTCAGCCAGGTGCCGGCGACGTCCACCATCAAAGAGCCTTGCAGGGCAGCAGTCATAAATTTTCCTTGAATGACGCGCGCACCCCGCCGCTTCGCCAGGTCGAGCCGGGCAAGGCGATGGGGTGCGGGTAACTAGTTGAAATCGGCATGGGCGGCTAGCTTAGCGGATGCAAGCGGTTGCGCCCAGACGCCAGTGGCTAAACCTTGGCCGCCACCGGTACGGACTTGCTGCGCGGGCGCAGTTGGGCGGCCGCCATTGCCGGGTCGGTAACACCGCTTTCAGCGCGCATGCCAGCGGCCAGGAACGGCACCATCAGGCGCATGACCTGCTCGATGGAGGTGTTGACTCCAAAATCGGTCTCGGCGATAGCGCGCAAGGCCTTGATCCCGGACATGCTGAACGCCGCTGCGCCGAGCATGAAGTGCACGCGCCAGAACAATTCGATAGGCGGAATACGTGGCGCCGCCTCGTTGACCAGCAACATATAGCGACGGAAGACCTTGCCGTACATGTCTTCGAGGTAACGGCGCAAGTGGCCCTGGCTCTGGCTGAAGGCCAGGCCCAGCAGGCGCATGAAGATCGACAGGTCATTGCCGCTGCGTGGCTGCACCACCAGGGCTTGTTCGACGAGGATTTCCAGCAGGTCTTCCAGGCTCGGCTTATTGTCGGGCTTGGCTTGGCGCCGCTCCAACTCACGGTCGAGGCTGATGCAGAACGGCCCCAGAAAACGTGAGAAGACGGCCTGGATCAGGGCTTTTTTCGAGCCGAAATGATAGTTCACTGCCGCCAGGTTGACCCCGGCTTTGCTCGTGATCAGGCGCAATGAGGTTTCAGCAAATCCTTTTTCCGCGAACAACTGCTCGGCAGCATCGAGAATGCGTTCAACGGTTTCCGACTGGGCCATGGCTACTCCGCCTGACAAACACTTGTTTGAAACATACGTTTCACCTTGTGCAATGTCAAGCCTGCAGGTCCGTTTTCCGGCCGGGCAGTCACCCGATTCGCACCTATTTAATCACATCTTCAACGGCCTGTAGGCCGCGCTATCTCCGGGCTTTGCAAGGACCGACGGATGACCGTCCGGCGGAGTCGGCAAAAACGATGATTGCCAAGCGCAGTTCACTGTATATAATCCCAGTCACTGTATAAAAAGACAGAGCGATCAACATGCTAAAACTGACGCCACGCCAAGCTGAGATTCTCGCTTTTATCAAGCGCTGCCTCGACGACAACGGTTATCCGCCGACCCGGGCAGAAATCGCCCTGGAGCTGGGGTTTAAATCCCCCAATGCTGCCGAAGAACACCTGAAAGCCCTTGCCCGCAAGGGTGCGATCGAAATGACCCCGGGCGCATCCCGTGGCATTCGTATCCCTGGTTTCGAAGCCAAGGCTGACGAATCGACGCTGCCGATCATCGGCCGGGTCGCTGCCGGTGCGCCGATTCTTGCACAACAGCACGTCGAAGAGTCCTGCAATATCAACCCGACCTTCTTCCATCCTCGCGCCGATTACCTGTTGCGGGTCCATGGCATGAGCATGAAGGACGTGGGTATCTTCGACGGCGACCTGCTGGCCGTACACACCACCCGCGAAGCGCGCAACGGCCAGATCGTCGTGGCCCGCATCGGCGATGAAGTGACGGTCAAGCGCTTCAAGCGCGAAGGCAGCAAAGTCTGGCTGCTGGCAGAAAACCCCGAGTTTTCGCCGATTGAAGTCAACCTGAAGGATCAGGACCTGGTGATCGAAGGCTTGAGTGTCGGCGTTATTCGCCGCTAACGGAGGCATCATGCAGTTCCCACATGCGCAACAACATACACAACTGCCACTGTTTGAGGCCTTTTTGGCCCAGCCGCTTGCACCTATCCTCAGCGAGACGGTGGAGTCCCCATGGACCGCCCCCGCCGAACCGGAGGTATTCAGTGAATTGTCGTTGCGTGGCGCTGCCGGGAACTGCCTGAGCTTGCTGGCGCCAATCCTGCGTGACCTGAGTGAGGAACAGGACGCCCGCTGGCTGACCCTGATCGCCCCGCCGTCCAGCCTGACCCAGGCTTGGCTGCGGGATGCGGGCCTGAACCGCGAGCGTATCCTGCTGCTGCAACCGCGCGGCACCCAGAGCGCCCAGCAACTGACCTGCGAAGCGTTGCGCCTGGGGCGTAGCCACACTGTTGTCAGCTGGCTGAACCCGCTGGGTGCTTCGGCCAAGCAGCAGTTGATCAGCGCAGCGCGCACGGGCGATGCACAAAGCTTGAATATTCGATTGGGATAAGCCCGAGACTGACGCGCAACGCGTTATCGGGAGTGGTACAGGTCGTCCGATTGCAGCCTGACGTCAGGTCAGTGCCTGCGATGGACGCAAGGCTTCTACAGAATTGAGAAGCCGATTGAACATTTGAATCTTAAAAACGACAAACGGACTCAGTGAAGAACCCGTGGACCGTCGTCTTTCTCTGGCTCACCTTCAGCCAGGCGCCCCGCCATCTGCACACCCACGCTCAACATGGCTTTTGCCACTTCCACATGCTGGCCTTGCAGGAACGCCTTGGCGTCCTCGGAAAAGTCCAAAGTCACCAGAGAACCCTCGTCCTCAGCCCTGCGCAGCTCAATTCGGCCGTCGGGCAATTCAACAATTTCCAGAAAGGACGTTGGCATAAAAGTCTGTTCTCCACGAAAGGCCGGCATTATATCAGTCATCAACGCGGCCTCGCTCAGGATCTGAACAGCTTTCTTTACGGCTTGATGAATGGTCTGTAGGCGTTGGCTTGCCAGCGATAGCGCTCTGGCAGTCAACTTGGCATTGCTTGATCAATTGTTATCGCCGGCAAGCCGGCGCCTACATTGTCTTGCCGCTCAGCACTCGTTCAAGCCATCCCGAAAGCGGATCGCCAGCTTCTTCAGTTCCTGGCGCCAGCTCTCCAACTCAGCCCGGCTCAGCGGCTCCGGCCCTTCTTCTTCCAGGCTGACCGCAACGATCAACGGCTGGGTCACATCGCCCTTGGGCTTGTGCGGCACACGCGGCGGCTGGAACAGCGCCGAATGGGCAGCCAACAAGCGAGCCAGCCAACTGTCAGGGCTGCGGGCCATTTCCACCAGCTCGGCCAACTCGGGGATGGCCATAGACTCGAGCACCTCACGGGTCAGGATATCCTCGGCCCGAGGCGCATTCGCCTGGGGCAGGCGGTAGAAACCTGCAATTTCATGACACAACCCCAGCAAAGCCCCATATAGATGGAACAAGGCCGACTCTCGCCCCGCCTGGACCAGCGCAATAGCATTCATCTCCTTCCCTTCCTCGGCACGACCAAGGGCTTCCAGGGACAAACCCGCGAAGTAAATTTTCTGGTTGGTACGGGTATAGAGTTCGTTGGCCATGACGGCAGTCTCCACAACGACATAAACGTGATGCTGGCTGAACAGTGTCACGGATGAGACAAGCCCACTGCAAGCGCAAAACAAAAGGCCGCCTGTGAAGGCGGCCTTTATTTCAATGCAGGAGCGGGATCAAGCGCCCTGGCGCTTGTCCTCGACCTTCCACTTGCCACCGTCGTAGAACGCCTTCCAGCCCGTAGGCTTGCCGTCCACTTCAGTCTGCACGTACTGCTCCTTGGTCTTGCGGCTGTAGCGGATCACGGCCGGACGACCGTCGGGATCCTTCTTCGGCGCTTCGCACAGGAAGTGGTACTTGGGATCGATCTCGTCCTTATGCGGCACGATCTCCATCACCAGTGGTGCACGGGTCTCGCGGTTTTTCGGGAACTGGCTGGCGGCCAGGAACAGGCCCGAAGCGCCATCACGCAGGATGTAGGTGTCGTTGACCTTCTCGCACTTGAGCTCGGGCATCTTCACCGGGTCCATCTTCGGCGGCGCCGCGTCACCGCTTTTCAGCAGCTTGCGGGTGTTCTTGCAGGTCGGATTGGTGCAACCGAAGAACTTGCCGAAGCGACCGGTCTTGAGCTGCATCTCGCTGCCGCACTTGTCGCACTCCAAGCTCGGGCCTTCATAGCCCTTGATGCGATAGGTGCCTTCTTCGATCTCGTAGCCGTTGCAATCGGGGTTGTTACCGCAGATGTGCAGCTTGTGCTTCTCGTCCAGCAGGTAGGCATCCATGGCCGTGCTGCAGATCGGGCAACGGTGCTTGCCACGCAAAACCAGCGACTCGGATTCACCCTCGTCGTCGGCGGCGATTTCATCACCCGGCACCAGGTTGACGGTGGCCTTGCAGCGCTCTTTGGGCGGCAGGCTATAGCCCGAGCAACCCAGGAACACACCGGTAGACGCGGTACGGATCTGCATCGGCCGGCCGCAGGTGGTGCACGGAATATCCGTCATCACCGGCTGGTTGGCGCGCATGCCGTTTTCCGGGCTCTCGGCTACTTCGAGTTTTTTCTTGAAGTCACCATAGAACTCGTCGAGGACGTTTTTCCAATCGCGCTCGCCCTGGGCCACGTCATCGAGGTTCTCTTCCATGCCGGCGGTAAAGCCGTAGTCCATCAGGTTGGAGAAACTCTCGGACAAACGCTCGGTAACGATATCGCCCATCTTTTCCGAATAGAAACGACGGTTATGCAGGGCCACGTAGCCGCGGTCCTGGATGGTGGAGATGATCGCCGCGTAGGTCGAAGGACGACCAATACCGCGTTTTTCCATTTCCTTGACCAGGCTGGCTTCCGAATAACGGGGTGGCGGCTTGGTGAAGTGCTGGCTCGGGTCGAGCTTGATCAGCTTCAGCGCATCGCCCTGGGCCATGTCTGGCAGGACGTCGTCATCGCCCGGCTTGGCAATTTGCGGCATCACGCGGGTATAGCCGTCGAACTTGAGGATACGACCCTTGGCGCGCAGCTCGAAGTCCCCGGCACCCACTGTGACGGTCGTGGACAGGTATTGCGCCGGCAGCATCTGGCAAGCCAGGAATTGGCGCCAGATCAACTCGTAGAGGCGCTCAGCGTCGCGCTCCATGCCGCTCAGCTTGCTTGGCTCGGTATTGGCATCGGAGGGACGAATCGCTTCGTGGGCCTCTTGTGCGCCTTCCTTGCTGCTATAGACGTTTGGCTTCTCCGGCAGGTACTTCTTGCCGAATTCGCTTTCAATATAAGTACGCGCCATCGCCACCGCGTCCACCGACAGGTTGGTGGAGTCGGTACGCATGTAAGTGATGTAGCCCGCTTCGTACAGACGCTGGGCCATCATCATCGTCTTCTTCACGCCAAAGCCCAGGCGGTTGCTCGCGGCCTGTTGCAGGGTGGAGGTGATGAACGGCGCCGACGGCTTGCTGCTGGTGGGCTTGTCTTCACGCTTGACGATGCTGTAGCTGGAAGCCTTGAGCTTCTCCAGCGCGGCCATGGCCTGGGCTTCGTTGAGCGGCTTGAAGGCCTCGCCTTTCTCGCGGGCCACTTCAAAGCGCACGTTATTGCCCTTGGCGGTGCCGAGGTCCGCGTGGACTTCCCAGTACTCTTCAGGGTTGAACGCACGAATCTCGCGCTCACGCTCCACCACCAGCTTGACCGCTACCGATTGCACGCGACCAGCGGACAGGCCACGGGCGATCTTCGCCCACAACAGCGGCGAGACCATGTAGCCGACCACGCGATCGAGGAAGCGCCGAGCCTGCTGGGCATTGACGCGGTCGATGTCCAGTTCGCCCGGCTTGGAGAAGGCTTCCTGGATCGCCTTCTTGGTGATTTCGTTGAACACCACGCGTTTATAGCGGCTGTCGTCCCCACCGATGGCTTCGCGCAGGTGCCAGGCAATGGCTTCCCCTTCGCGGTCCAAGTCCGTCGCGAGATAGATGGTGTCAGCATCCTTGGCGAGCCGGCGCAGCTCCTCGATCACCTTTTCCTTGCCCGGAAGGATTTCGTACTTGGCCTTCCAGCCATGATCCGGGTCCACACCCATGCGCGAGACCAGTTGCTTGCGCGCTTTTTCCTTGGGCGAGAGCACCGGACCTTCGCCCGCAGCCGCCTTGCCGCGCTTGGCAGCAGGCTCCTTGCTGGCGCTAGCCGAACCGCTGGTGGGCAGGTCTCGGATATGGCCGATACTCGACTTCACCACGTACTCGTTACCCAAGTACTTGTTGATGGTCTTGGCCTTAGCCGGGGATTCCACAATGACCAGCGATTTGCCCATGGATCGGAAAATTCCTGAATTCGAGAAGAGAAAGGCGGTTGGCGCCTGACGCGGCAACGCTATATATAGTGGCAACACAGTGAGGTCAAGCACAGCATTCTGCGCAACCTGCCGTTATTGCCCTGAAAAAAGACTGGGTTCGACCTGCACCAAAGCAAAGCGCGGGACCTGCTTGCCGTCAACTTCGACGGTCTCCAGGAACATGCTCAAGGGGCGCACCCAAAAGCCGTAATCGCCATACAGTGCTTGGTAGAACACCACTTCTTCTTCGGTCTCGGAGTGCCGCGCCACATTAAAAACGCGGTACCTGGGACCTTTATAATGCTGGTAGAGCCCTGGTTCGACTTTCATGCTGTGGCCCTCTTACAAAATTTATAAAAAAAAATTAAAAATTCCAAAAAACAAAAGCCGGGGCACTGGGCCCCGGCTTCCGTCAACCCAACGCTTAGACGCGTTCGAAGACGGTAGAAATGCCTTGGCCGAGACCAATGCACATGGTTGCAACCCCAAGGTTGCCGCCATTTTGCTTCATCACGTTAAGCAAGGTGCCGGAGATACGCGCACCGGAGCAACCAAATGGGTGGCCCAGGGCGATTGCACCGCCGTGCAGGTTAACCTTCTCGTTCATCTTGTCGAGTACTTTCAAATCTTTCAGCACTGGCAGGGCCTGTGCGGCGAAAGCTTCGTTGAGCTCGAAGAAGTCGATGTCGGAGATACTCAGACCTGCGCGCTTCAAGGCTTTTTGTGTGGCCGGTACTGGACCATAGCCCATGATCGCCGGGTCCACACCCGCCACAGCCATGGAACGGATCACTGCCAGAGGCTGGATCCCCAGGTCCTGGGCGCGCTGGGCCGACATCACGATCATGCACGAAGCACCATCGGTGATCTGCGACGAAGTACCGGCAGTCACGGTGCCGCCCTTTGGGTTGAATGCCGGCTTCAAGGCCGCCAGGCTTTCCAGGGTGGTGTCCGGACGAATGGTTTCGTCGTAGTCGAACAGTTTCAGGAAACCGTTCTCGTCATAGCCGTTCATCGGGATGATCTCATCCTTGAACTTGCCTTCCACAGTCGCCTTGTGGGCCAACTGGTGGGAGCGCAGGCCGAAGGCGTCCTGGGCTTCACGGGTGATGCCATGCATCTTGCCGAGCATTTCTGCGGTCAGGCCCATCATGCCCGAGGCTTTCGCCGCGTACAGCGACATGTGCGGGTTAGGATCGACGCCGTGCATCATGCTGACGTGGCCCATGTGCTCCACGCCACCGACCACAAACACATCACCGTTGCCGGTCATGATCGCCTGGGCGGCGGTGTGCAGTGCGCTCATGGACGAACCACACAGGCGGCTGACGGTCTGGCCGGCAGCGGTGTGCGGGATCTGGGTCATCAAGGAGGCCATGCGCGCGATGTTCCAGCCCTGCTCCAGGGTCTGGTTGACGCAGCCCCAGATCACGTCCTCGACTTCGTTCGGGTCGACCTTGACGTTGCGTTCCAGCAGCTTGCTGATCAGGTGCGCCGACATGTCTTCGGCGCGGGTGTTGCGGTGCATGCCGCCCTTGGAGCGGCCCATCGGAGTACGACCGAAGTCGACAATCACGACGTCTCTTGGATTCAAGCTCATAAATATTCTCGCTCTAGTCGTCTGGGCACTTAACCGAAGAAGCTCTGGCCATTCTTGGCCATCTCGCGCAGCTTCGCGGTCGGGTGGTACAGCGGGCCCAGATCAGCGTACTGATCAGCCAGGGCAACGAACTCGGCCACACCGATCGAGTCGATGTAACGCAGCGCACCACCACGGAATGGAGGGAAGCCAATACCGTACACCAGGCCCATATCGGCTTCGGCAGCGGTTTCGACGATGCCATCTTCCAGGCAACGCACGGTTTCCAGGCACAGGGCGATCATCATCCAGTTGATGATGTCCTCGTCGGACACCTCACGCTGCTCGTAGACGATTGGCGCCAGCACTTCGTGAACCGATGGATCGGCAACTTTCTTCTGCTTGCCTTTCTTGTCGGTCTCGTAGGCATAGAAACCCTTGCCATTCTTCTGGCCCAGGCGCTTGGCTTCGTACAGCGCATCGACAGCCGAGCGACGGTCGTCTTTCATGCGGTCCGGGAAGCCTTCAGCCATGACGTCGCGACCGTGGTGGCCGGTGTCGATACCGACCACGTCCATCAGGTACGCCGGGCCCATTGGCCAGCCGAATTTTTCCATGACCTTGTCGATACGCACAAAGTCCACGCCAGCACTGACCAGCTTGGCGAAACCACCGAAGTACGGGAACAGCACGCGGTTGACCAAAAAGCCCGGGCAGTCGTTGACCACGATCGGGTTCTTGCCCATTTTCTTGGCGTAGGCAACGGTGGTGGCAACTGCCAGCTCGCTGGACTTCTCGCCACGGATCACTTCTACCAGCGGCATCATGTGCACCGGGTTGAAGAAGTGCATGCCGACGAAGTTTTCCGGACGCTTGAGGGCCTTGGCCAGCAAGGTGATGGAAATGGTCGAGGTGTTGGAAGCCAGGATCGTGTCTTCTTTGACCTGGGCCTCAACTTCAGCCAGGACCGCCTGCTTGACCTTCGGGTTCTCGACAACCGCTTCGACCACCAGGTCGACGTGGCCGAAATCACCGTAGGAAAGCGTAGGACGAATGCCGTTAAGCACTTCAGCCATCTTCGCAGCGGTCATGCGACCTTTATCAACGCGGCCTACCAGCAGCTTGGCGGCTTCCGCCAGACCTTGCTCGATACCGTGCTCGTTGATGTCTTTCATCAGGATCGGTGTGCCTTTGGACGCCGACTGATAGGCAATACCGCCACCCATGATCCCGGCGCCGAGGACGGCAGCCTGTTTCACGTCTTTGGCAATTTCGTCGTAGGCCTTGGCCTTTTTCTTCAGCTCCTGATCGTTCAGGAACAGGCCGATCAGGCTCTGCGCAGCAGAAGTCTTGGCCAGTTTGACGAAGCCGGCGGCTTCGATTTCCAGGGCCTTGTCGCGACCGAAGTTCGCGGCTTTCTGGATGGTCTTGATCGCTTCGACCGGGGCCGGGTAGTTAGGGCCCGCTTGACCGGCGACGAAACCCTTGGCGGTTTCGAACGACATCATTTGTTCGATGGCGTTGAGCTTGAGTTTTTCCAGCTTCGGCTGACGCTTGGCCTTGTAGTCAAATTCGCCGCTGATGGCGCCCTTGATCAGGTTCAGTGCAGCTTCTGCGAGTTTGTCCGGAGCAACCACGGCATCCACGGCGCCGACTTTCAGCGCGTCTTCAGCACGGTTTTCCTTGCCGGCGGCAATCCACTCGATGGCGTTGTCGGCACCGATGATACGCGGCAGGCGTACGGTACCGCCGAAGCCCGGGTAGATGCCCAGCTTGACTTCCGGCAGGCCGATTTTCGCGCTGGAGGCCATGACGCGAAAGTCCGCGGCCAGGCACATTTCCAGACCGCCGCCCAGAGCGATGCCATTGATCGCGGCAACGGTCGGCACGTTGAGGTCTTCGAAATCGCTGAAAATCTTGTTGGCTTCGAGGTTGCCAGCCACAAGCTCGGCATCGGGCAGCTTGAAGTTGTCGACGAATTCGGTGATGTCAGCGCCGACGATGAACACGTCTTTGCCGCTGGAGACGATCACACCCTTGATCGATGCATCAGCCTTGATGGTGTCTACGGCCTGACGCAGTTCGTTCAGGGTTAGACGGTTGAACTTGTTGACGGACTCACCCTTGAGGTCGAATTTCAATTCGACGATGCCACTTTCAAGAGCCTTAACCGTGATGGCTTTACCTTCGTAAATCATCAACTGATCTCCACGATATGGAAGCTGAACAGTACACATCGGACGCTGGCCCCTGGTCGGGCATTGATCACTTCGTCAATGCTCATACCAACGCGCCAGGCACACCCGCCAATGCGATAGTCGGGATTATGTATGAGATGCCTGACAGACAAACACTCAATTCATACGCCCGTTTGATTTGGGTACGCCACCTTCAGCCAATTCCAGGCAATTGTCAATCGCCCGAAAGCACCGTAAAAACGCGACTTTTCAGTCATTTCATAACCGCCAAGGCTAATCAATGCGCAGGCATTCACCCGATCAATAATGCGAAAGAGCCAGCAACGGCCTGTACAGCGGCGGATATCCGGCTAGGCTAGCCGCATGTGAGAACGCCTGTGCGAATGCGCGGCGTGACGATTTACAGATTTACCGGCCTGCCTGGCCAGTTCCAGCCCGATGACGATGTCGGGCTTTTTATTGCCTACGTTTTATTGCCGGCGATGGCGTGCTCAACGGCCCTATCGCCGGCAAGCCGGTTCCTACGGGTGTGTCAGGCCAAGGCCTTGAGTAACGCACTGATGGCCTGCAAGTCGCTGGACTCGCCCTTCTCACCCCAATACACGGCGATCATTTGCTTGTCCGCCTCCACTTTGTAGACATTGGCCGGCAGCGTTGCAAAATGCGGCAACAACTTCTCGTCCACGCAGGTTTCCTGCCATTGGTTGACCCACACCCCGGGCTCCTGCTGCCAGTAAACCCAGAGTGCGGGCTTGCTGCCGCGCCGTGGCCGACAGTACTGCGCACAGGGGCTGGGCGGCTCTTGCTTGAGCCAGTGCGGCCACTCCTGGGGCGACAATTGCATCGCCAGGCCGATGCGGCGCGCCTCCATGCGCAGGGCCATGCGCCCGCTCTGGTGGCGCGACGGTCGCAACCATGCCAGGGGGCTCAAGACCACTAGAAGGATTGACACCACTATCCAGACCGTCATATGTGTACTCCCGAATTTCTAGATGAGCGGATTTGACCTGACTCAACCCCATCCGCTTGAAAGCAGCCATACTGAACTTATTGCAGTCCCCTGGAGGAACGCCTCATGACTTACGAACATATTCTGGTCGCCGTGGACCTGACCGAAGAGTGCGATCCGGTGATCAAGCGCGCCGTGGCCATTGCCGGCGATACCGTGAAGCTGTCCCTGGTGCATATCGTCGAACCCATGGCCATGGCCTTTGGCGGCGACGTGCCGATGGATCTTTCGCAACTGCAACAGCAGCAGTTCGACCAGGCCAAGGAACGCCTGGACCGACTGATTGACAAGTATCCCGCGCTGAAAAAAGACCAAAGCCACCTGACCTATGGCCAGCCGCGCCAGGAAATCCACCACCTGGCCAAGGAACAGAGCTGCGACCTGATCGTGGTCGGCAGCCATGGTCGTCACGGCTTGGCGTTGCTGCTGGGCTCCACTGCCAACGATGTACTGCACGGCGCGCCTTGCGACGTACTGGCAGTGAAGCTGGTAAAAAGCTCGTAAGAACACTGCAAATCAAATGTAGGAGCTGGCTTGCCTGCGATAGCAGTCTGTCAGTTGATACATCTGGTGGCTGGCAAACCGCTATCGCAGGCAAGCCAGCTCCTACCTATTGAAGTGCATTTCATATAAAAAAACCGGTGCTCGTAAGAGCGCCGGTTTTTTATTGCCGCCAAATCATTCAGGCATCCAGCTCGGCCCAACGCTCAACCAATACTTCCAACTCCTGGTTCAGCTTCTCAAGGGACTCGATGACCTTGGCCGTTTCTGCCGCAGGACGCAGGTAGAAACCCGCGTCAGCCATGTCGGCCTCCACGCCAGCGATCTGCTTTTCCTTGGCCTCGATCTCACCCGGCAGGGCTTCGAGCTCACGCTGCAGCTTGTAGCTGAGCTTCTTCTTGGCGGCCGGCGCGGCTTCTTGAACCGGTGCAGCAGCCGACGGTGCAACCACCGCAGAGTTCAAGTCGGCCTTGCCGGACTTGCTCTCGGTCACACCCAGCAGGCGCGGCGAGCCGCCCTGGCGCAGCCAGTCCTGGTAACCACCGACGTATTCGCGCACCTTGCCTTCACCCTCGAAGACCAGGGTGCTGGTGACCACGTTGTCGAGGAATGCCCGGTCGTGGCTGACCATCAGCACGGTGCCGTTGAACGTCAGCAGGACCTCTTCCAGCAACTCCAGCGTTTCCACGTCGAGGTCGTTGGTCGGTTCGTCGAGCACCAGCAGGTTGGCCGGCTTGCTGAACAGCTTGGCCAGCAGCAGACGCGCACGCTCACCGCCAGACAACGCCTTGACCGGCGTACGCGCACGTTGCGGGCTGAACAGGAAGTCCCCCAGGTAGCTCAACACGTGGCGGCTCTGGCCGTCGATGTCGATAAAGTCGCGGCCTTCAGCGACGTTGTCGATCACGGTCTTTTCCAGGTCCAACTGGTGGCGCAGTTGGTCGAAGTAGGCCACGTCGATGCGCGTGCCCTCTTCCACGGTACCGCTGGTCGGTTGCAGGCCACTGAGCATCAGCTTGAGCAAGGTGGTCTTGCCGGTACCGTTGGCGCCCAGCAGGCCGATGCGGTCGCCGCGCTGCAGGACCATGGAGAAGTCCTTGATCAGGAACGGGCCATCCGGGTGATGGAAGCTGACGTTCTCCAGGACCATGACCTGCTTGCCCGACTTGTCGGCGGTTTCGAGCTGGATATTGGCCTTGCCAGTGCGTTCGCGACGCTCGCTACGCTCCACACGCAAGGCTTTCAGGGCCCGTACGCGGCCTTCGTTACGGGTGCGACGGGCCTTGATGCCCTGGCGGATCCAGACTTCTTCCTGGGCCAGTTTCTTGTCGAACAGCGCGTTGGCGGTTTCTTCGGCGGACAGCGCGGCCTCTTTGTGCACGAGGAAGCTGGCGTAGTCGCCGTTCCAGTCGATCAGGCCGCCGCGATCCAGTTCGAGGATGCGCGTGGCGAGGTTCTGCAGGAAGGAACGGTCGTGCGTGATGAACAACACGGCGCCCTGGAAGTCCTTGAGGGCTTCTTCAAGCCAGGCAATCGCGCCGATATCCAGGTGGTTGGTCGGTTCGTCGAGCAGCAGCAGGTCCGGTTCGGAAACCAGGGCCTGGGCCAGCAGGACGCGGCGACGCCAGCCGCCGGACAATTCGGCGAGGGTCTTGTCGGCCGGCAGTTGCAGGCGGCTCAAGGTGCTGTCGACCAATTGCTGCAAGCGCCAGCCATCACGGGCTTCTAGGTCTTGCTGGACGTGCATCAGTTTATCCAGGTCGGCATCGGTGACGCAGTTCTGGGCCAGGTGATGGTATTGGGCAAGCAATGCGCCCACGCCGTCGAGGCCTTCGGCAACCACGTCGAACACGGTCCGTTCGTCGGCCACCGGCAATTCTTGCGGCAATTCGCCGATCTTCAGGCCCGGGGCGCGCCACACGGAGCCGTCATCGGGCTTCTGGTCGCCTTTTACCAGCTTCATCATGCTGGACTTGCCGGTGCCGTTGCGGCCGATGATGCACACCCGCTCACCACGGGCGATCTGCCAGGACACCTTGTCCAACAACGGCATAGCGCCGAAAGCAAGGGACACATCGCTGAATTTGAGCAGGGTCATACGCTTCTCCAAAAACTGGGCGCGCATTCTACCTGAGTTGGGGGGTGAAGCGGCCGGCATTTTCGTGCCCGACACGTTCTGTAGGACATTTCTTGAGAACTTCAGCGAAGCGGCCTGCAAAGCTTTCACCGGCTGCGGGCAAAAGGCTAAGCTAGGGGCAATCAGTGTCGGCGGCGCCGGCACTAGTCCTGATTTCTTTGCACGGACGTCTCATGCGCAGTCGCCTTTTCAGCTTTTTATCTTGCCTGCTTCTTTCCTCCACCGCCGTCCAGACCGCCCAGGCAGTGGACCTGACCACCCAACGCCAATATTACGACCAAGCCAAGCGCGCCCTGGCCAAAGGCGATACCGGTCCCTACATGCAATACAGCCAGGCCCTGGCCGATTATCCGCTGACGCCGTACCTGGCCTACGACGAACTGACCGCTCGCCTGAAGTCCGCGAACAACCAGGAAATCGAACAGTTCCTGGCCAAGCATGGCGACCTGCCCCAGGCCAACTGGATGAAGCTGCGCTGGTTGCGCTGGCTGGCCGAGCGTGGTGATTGGCAGACCTTTGAAAAGTACTACGACGCCAAGCTCAATTTCACCGAACTGGACTGCCTGCATGGCCAGTACCAGTTGAGCCACAACCTCAAGGCCGAAGGCTACAAGACTGCCGAAGCCCTGTGGATGACTGGCAAATCCCAACCGGCCGCCTGTGATGCCACGTTTGGCCAGTGGGCCGCCGCTGGGCAGTTGACCGAACAGAAAATCTGGGACCGCGCGAAGCTGGCCGCCGAGGCCCGCAACTATCCCCTGGCCAACAGCCTGGTGAAAACCCTGCCCACCCTGGGTGCCCAGGGCCGCCTGATGGTGGATGTGGCGCAAAAGCCCACCATGCTCAGCGACCCATCGCGCTTCCTGCCCGCCACTGAAGCCATGTCCGACGCCGTCGGCCTGGGCCTGCGCCGCCTGGCGCGCCAGGACCCGGAACAAGCCATGGCCCTGCTGGATGGGTATGCCAGCAGCATGCACTTCTCGCGCGACGAAAAAGTCTCTATCGCCCGGGAAATCGGCCTGACCCTGGCGCGCCGCTACGACCCGCGCGCCCTGGACGTGATGACCAAATACGACCCGGAGCTGCGTGACAATACCGTCTCCGAATGGCGCCTGCGCCTGCTGCTGCGCCTGGCCCGCTGGGAAGATGCCTATCAGTTGACCCGCAAGCTGCCCCAGGACCTGGCCACCACCAACCGCTGGCGCTATTGGCAGGCCCGTGCCCTGGAGCTGGCCGAGCCGAAGAACCCGCAAGCGCTGGTCCTGTACAAAGGCCTGGCAAAGGAGCGGGATTTTTATGGCTTCCTTGCCGCAGACCGCTCCCAGGCTCCGTATCAACTGAATAACCAGCCGCTGGTGATGAGCCAGGCCCTGGTCAACAAGGTGCGCAATACCCCGGGTGTACGCCGCGCCCTGGAGTTTTATGCCCGCGGCCAGATCGTCGACGGCCGCCGCGAGTGGTATCACGTCAGCCGTCACTTCAACCGTGACGAAATGGTCGCCCAGGCCAAGCTCGCCTATGACATGAAGTGGTACTTCCCGGCGATCCGCACTATCAGCCAAGCCAAGTACTGGGACGACCTGGACATCCGCTTCCCCATGGCCCACCGCGACACCCTGGTGCGTGAAGCCAAGGTCCGTGGCCTGCATTCGAGCTGGGTGTTTGCTATCACCCGCCAGGAAAGCGCGTTTATGGATGACGCCCGTTCCGGCGTGGGCGCCAGCGGCCTGATGCAATTGATGCCCGCCACCGCCAAGGAAACCGCACGCAAGTTCAGCATCCCGCTGGCGTCACCGCAGCAGGTGCTGGACCCGGACAAAAATATCCAGCTCGGCGCCGCCTACCTGAGCCAGGTCCACAGCCAGTTCAACGGCAACCGCGTGCTCGCCTCCGCCGCCTACAACGCCGGCCCTGGGCGCGTACGCCAATGGCTGCGTGGCGCGGACCACCTGAGTTTCGACGTGTGGGTGGAAAGCATCCCCTTCGACGAAACCCGCCAGTATGTGCAAAACGTGCTGTCTTATTCGGTGATCTACGGGCAAAAGCTCAATTCACCACAACCGCTGGTGGACTGGCACGAACGTTATTTCGATGACCTGTAGGAGCCGACCTGGCGATGGCGATCTCACGGACGCCATCGCCAGCCCCCCCTACACGGGTTCTTCGCTAAATTGCAGGGCCGCCAGCCGCGCATACAGCGGGTTGCTGGCAATCAGCTGCTGATGTGTGCCCACAGCCACCAATTTCCCCTGATCCATCACCGCAATCCGGTCGGCGTTTTTCACCGTGGCCAGGCGGTGGGCGATCACCAGGGTGGTACGCCCCTGCATCAATTGCGGTAATGCCTGCTGGATCAGGTGTTCACTCTGCGCGTCCAGGGCGCTGGTGGCCTCGTCCAGCAACAGGATGGGCGCATCCACCAGCAAGGCCCGGGCAATCGCCAGGCGTTGGCGCTGGCCGCCGGAAAGGCCCATGCCGCCATCCCCCAGGTGGGTCTGGTAACCGTCAGGCATTTGCAGGATGAAATCGTGGGCGTGGGCAATGCGCGCCGCCTCTTCGACCTGGGCAAAACTGGCCTTTGGGTTGCCGTAGCGAATGTTGTCTTCGACGCTGCCAAAAAACAGCGCCGGGCTTTGGGACACCAAGGCAAAACAGCGGCGCAGGTCCAAAGGATCGAGGCTGGTCAGCGGTCGGCCTTCGAGCAGCACCTGCCCCTGTTGCGGGTCGTAGAAGCGCAACAGCAAGTCGAACAGGGTGGACTTGCCCGCCCCGGACGGCCCGACCAGGGCCAGGGTTTCTCCGGCCTTGATACTCAGGCTCAGGCCCTCGATGGCAAAGCGATCGGGACGCGACGGGTAGGAAAAGTACAGATCCTGTAGCTCCAGGCGGCCACTGACCCGCTGCGGCAACGTGATCACGCCCGTGGCAGGCGCGTGGATGTCATTGTTCGACTGCAACAGCTCGGCAATCCGCTCCGCCGCCCCGGCGGCCCGTTGCAACTCGCCGATCACCTCGCTCAAGGTGCCAAAGGCGCTGCCGACGATCAAGCTGTAGAACACAAAGGCCGCCAGCTCACCGCCGGAGATGCGCCCGGCGATCACATCCATGCCACCCACCCACAGCATCACGCCGACAGCGCCCAGCACCAGCACAATCACCAGGGTGATCAGCCAGGACCGCTGCACGATGCGTTTGCGCGCCGTGGTGAACGCCTCCTCCACCGTCACCGCGAAGCGCTGCTCATCCTGCGCCTGATGGTTGTAGGCCTGCACGGTCTTGATCTGGCCCAGGGTCTCGGACACGTAGCTGCCGACGTCGGCAATCCGGTCCTGGCTCTGGCGCGACAGGCTGCGCACGCGGCGGCCAAAGACCAGGATCGGCGCCAGCACCAGCGGCAATGCCACCACCACAATGCTGGTGAGCTTGGGGTTGGTGATAAACAACAGCACAATCCCGCCGATCACCATCAACGCATTGCGCAGGAACAGCGACAGGGATGAGCCGATCACCGATTGCAGCAAGGTGGTGTCGGCGGTCAGGCGCGACTGGATTTCCGAGCTGCGATTGTTCTCGTAGAACCCCGGATGCAGGTAGATCAGGTGATTGAACACCTGCCGGCGAATGTCCGCCACCACCCGCTCGCCGATCCACGACACCAGGTAGAAGCGTGCAAACGTGCCCACCGCCAGGCCCAGCACGAGGATCATGAACAGACCGATGGACTGGTTGAGCAGGTGCGGCGACTGGGTCATGAAGCCCTGGTCCACCAACAGGCGGATGCCCTGGCCCATGGACAACGTAATGCCTGCGGTGACGATCAGCGCCAGCAAGGCGCCGACGGCCTGCCAGCGATAGGGGGCGATAAAGCGCATGGCCAGGCGAATGGCGCGGCGTTGACGGGCTGAAAGCATGGAGAGCATCACCTGAGGAAGACAACCTCAAGCCTACACCGCAATCGGATTGAACTTGGGTAAATCACAATGAGTCAGGTTAATTATGCCCGGCAAGACTAGGCCCTAGAGGCTATCGGTCTAAAGTGCGGCTGGAAATCCAAAGTGATTTCTGCTGGACTGGGCATTCGATCCGTCGACGGGCCATGGAGTTGTAACAGCTCGGTCACGCGGGGGAATTAGAGTAGGTACACAACCTGATGAGGAGACAGGCCATGTCCTTGCAAAACAGCAGCACTGACAAAGTTGAAGTAATCCGCCAGCCACAACAGTTGCCTTGCTCGTACATCGATGCCCAGGGCCGCGAAGTGCAGATTACCGAAGAGATGATCCAGGGCGCGTGCGCCGAACTGGAGCAGAAACTGGTCAAGCCTGCCCAGCAAGGCTGATACGCCCCAGCTCTTTCAGACCCGGCCCCGGTGGCCGGGTTTTTTATGCCTACGCTGTGTACATCAGCAAAGGTTTGCGCCCAGGGCGTTGACGAGGCCGTGCAACGCCGCCGACTCCCCGCTGATCCGCACCTTCAAGCCGTCAATCTCGCGGCGATCCGGGTAATGCTTGCGCAGCAGGTCGAAGGCCTTGCGCTGCTGCTCCACAGTGCCCACCAGGCTGCGGCGAAAATCCGCATCGTCACGGCGCGGGTCATAGACGCTGCGGCACAGCGTCGCCAGGGCCCAGGCCGGGTCGGTGCTGGCATGCAGGTTGACCTCGGCCAGCCAAGGCTCGGGCAGCAAGTCACTCAGTTGGATGCTCGCCGGCTGGCCAAGGTGCGCGCACAGCGCCTGGTAGATCTGCGCCGTGCCGCGCTGCTTGCCGTCCAGGCTGTAGCCGGCGATATGCGGGGTCGCCAGCACGCACAACTCGGCCAGCTCGACATCCACCTCAGGCTCGCCTTCCCACACGTCCAGCACCGCCTGCAGGTCTTCGCGCTCCAGCAACACCTCGCGCAGCGCCGTGTTATCCACCACCGGGCCACGGCTGGCGTTGATCAGCCAGGTACCGGGCTTGAGTTGCTCCAGGCGCTGGCGATCCAGCAGGTGCCAGGTCGAGCCATTGCCGGATTTTTTCAGCGGGGTATGCAGGCTGATCACATCACATTGCTCGATGATCTGCTCAAGGCTTACGTAATCACCGTCTTCGACAATCTGGCGGGGCGGATCGCAGACCAGCACCTTCCAGCCCAGGCCCCTGAGCACCTTGACCAGGCGCCCGCCCACTTCACCGGCACCGACGACGCCATAGGTGCGCTGGTTCAGGTCCGCACCCTCGATTTCAGCCAGGGTCAGCAGGCTGCCCAGCACATAGTCCACCACCCCACGGGCGTTGCAGCCCGGCGCGCTGGACCATTGGATACCGGCCTTTTGAAAGTAGTCGAGGTCCAGGTGATCGGTGCCGATGGTGCACGTGCCGACAAACCGTACCGGCGTGCCTTCGAGCAGCGCCCTGTTGACGTTGGTCACCGAACGCACCAGCAGCACATCGGCCTGTTCAATGGCGGCGCGGTCGATGGCGCGGCCCGGCACCCGGCGGATCTCGCCAAAACCTTCAAAGAACGCATCGAGCAGCGGGATATTTTCGTCGGCAACAATCAACATGGCAGGCTCCTTTGGCGGACCCGCAGTGTACAGGCACCAGCCTGTGGCGCGTTTACAAATCCGCTACACAGGTATTTTCCTGACCTACCCGTCAAGGCGTAGAATGCGCCGTCCTGCGCTCCCCCTTATCGGACATCTGCACGTGAACACTGCCACTCTGCCCCTCTCCCGCCCTGCCCGCGTTCGCCGGGAAGTCCACAGCCTGCTGGCGCTGGCCCTGCCGATCATGATCGGGCAACTGGCAACCACTGCCATGGGGTTTGTCGATGCAGTGATGGCCGGGCGCGTGAGTGCGCGGGACCTGGCGGCGGTGGCCCTGGGCAATTCCATCTGGATCCCGGTGTATCTGTTGATGACCGGCACCTTGCTGGCCACCACCCCCAAAGTCGCCCAGCGCTTTGGCGCCGGCAGCCACACCGAGATCGGCCCGCTGGTGCGCCAGGCGTTGTGGCTGGCGCTGGTGGTGGGGTGCACCGCGGCATTGCTGTTGATCAGCGCCGAGCCGATCCTGCATGCGATGAACGTCGACCCCGAGCTGATCGCCCCCTGCATGGGCTACCTGCACGGCATCGCGGCGGGCATGCCGGCGGTGGCGCTGTATTACGTACTGCGTTGTTTCAGTGACGGCCTGGGCCGCACGCGCCCGAGCATGATCCTCGGCCTGGGCGGGCTGGCGTTGAATATCCCGCTGAACTACGTGTTCATCTATGGCCATTTCGGCGTGCCGGCCATGGGCGGCGTGGGCTGCGGCTGGGCCACCGGGATCGTGATGTGGGCAATGATGCTGGGCTTCGCCGCCTGGACGCGCTGGGCCCCGGTCTATCAAGCCAGCGAGCTGTTCAAGCGCTTCGACTGGCCGAAATGGTCGGTGATCAAGCGCATCCTGGGCATCGGCCTGCCGATTGGCATCGCCGTGTTTGCCGAGTCGAGCATCTTTGCGGTGATCGCCCTGCTGATCGGCAGCCTGGGCGCAACTGTGGTGGCCGGGCACCAGATCGCCCTGAACTTCAGCTCCCTGGTGTTCATGATTCCCTACTCCCTGAGCATGGCCGTGACCGTGCGGGTCGGCCAGGCCCTGGGCCGTGGCGAACCCCGTGAAGCGCGCTTCGCCGCAGGCGTGGGGATGGGCACCGCACTGGCTTATGCCTGCCTGTCGTGCAGCCTGATGCTGTTGTTTCGCGAGCAGATCGCCACGATCTACACCGCCGACCCGCAGGTGGTCCAGGTGGCGGCGATGCTGATTGTGTTTGCGGCGCTGTTCCAGTTCTCCGATGCGATCCAGGTGACCGCCGCCGGCGCCCTGCGTGGCTACCAGGACACCCGCGTGACCATGATCCTGACCCTGTTCGCCTATTGGGGCGTGGGCCTGCCGGTGGGTTACTTGTTGGGCCTGACCGACTGGCTGGGCCAGGCCAACGGCCCGAGCGGCTTGTGGCAGGGGCTGATCGTCGGCCTCAGCTGCGCGGCGGCGATGCTGGTAGTGCGCCTGGCACGCAGTGCGCGCAAGCGCATCCGCACGGCGGTTTAAGCGAGCTTCTTGCGGATCCAGTACAGGTAAGTACCGGCCTCTTCGCGCTGTTCTACCAGTTCATGGTCCAGGAACACGCAGAACTTGGGGATATCGCGACGGGTCGAGGGATCGGTCGCGATGACCTTGAGCAGGCCGCCCGGCGCCAGGTCGCGGATGTGCTGGTGCAGCATCATCACCGGTTCCGGGCAGTTGAGGCCGGTGGCGTCGAGGGTGCCGTCGACGGGTATATCCGAAAACTGACTCATACTTCACTCCGAAAACAGATCCGCCCCTGTGTGGGAGCGGGCTGCCCGCGATGACGTGGGCACATTCAACATTGATTTCGATTGTTATAACGCTATCGCGGGCAAGCCCGCCCCCACATTTTGGAGCGGTGCCCGCCACAGGATCAACGGGCCTTGGGTTTCTTTACGTCCAGGCGGCGCAGGTGGCAGGTCACTTCCTCGCGGTCGTGGTACAGCTGCTTGCAACCGATTTCCACGCGAATGCCTCGCGCCTTGAAGCCTTCTTCGATGCGCTCCAGCAGGCGCTTCACTTCGGCATAACGCTGTTTCATCGGCAACTTGAGGTTGACCACCGCTTCGCGGCAATGCCCCTCGCCAATCCAGGTTTCCAGCAGGGCTGCGTTGCGCGCCGGCTTCTCGACGATATCGCAGACCATCCAGTCCACCGGCTGCTTGGGGGTGAAGGTAAACCCATCCGCCATCAGGTGTTGCACCAGGCCGGTGTCCATCAGGCTTTCGGCCATGGGGCCGTTATCGATCGCCGTCACCAGCATGCCACGGTTGACCAACTGCCAGGTCCAGCCGCCCGGCGCTGCGCCAAGGTCCACGCCGGTCATGTCGCCGTGCAGGCGCTCGTCCCACTGGTCCCGGGGGATAAAGTGGTGCCAGGCCTCTTCCAGCTTGAGGGTCGAGCGGCTTGGCGCGTCACGGGGGAATTTCAGGCGCGGGATGCCCATCGGCCACATCGCCGAGTTATTTGACTCGGCCAGGCCCATGAACACTTCGCGGCCGCTCTTGAAGGTCAGCAGCAGGCGCGGCTTGCTCGGGTCTTCGACCAGTTTGCCGGCGGCCAGCAGGGCCTTGCGCAGGTGCACTTCGAATTTCTTGCAGAAGTTCGACAGTTCCTTGCCGTCGTTGGTATCGACCATTTCCAGCCACAGGCTGCCGCACACAGGGAAATCGCGCAGGTGCGCGAGGATCACGCTGATGCGGTCGGTCTCTGGCAAGTCGATGAACACCCCACGCGCCCACTGCCTTGGGAAGATCAGCTCGGCAAACCGCTGGCCGCGCATCAGGCGCTGGGCGCCGTCTTCTTCGGTGCAGACAAATTCGGCGCAGGCGCTGCCGGTCTTGGCCTTGGCATAGCCGGAAACGTTCAGGCGCGCGGCGTGTTCCGCGATCTCGGAACAGACTTCGCCTTCAAAACCCGGGCGGCAGTGCATAAAAAGGGTGTTCATTGAATCTCCTGGCAACTGGCTTGCTCTATCGCAATGCCTGTCATGAAAACGCGCGCATGATAGCTGAGTTCGGAACCTTGGACTTGTCCATAGAGTCCAGTTATTAGCCTGCTACTGAAAACAGGGCTAAGTTGAAAGCTCTGTTCGTCCCGTCAGGTCCGTAGCCGTGCGGACCATAAGGAGTCATGTAATGTCATCCGTTGATAGCCTGAGAACCCTTAAGACCCTGCAAATCGACAGTAAGACCTACCACTACTTCAGCTTGCCCGAAGCCGCCAAGAGCCTGGGTGACCTGGACAAGTTGCCGATGTCCCTCAAGGTGCTGCTGGAAAACCTGCTGCGCTGGGAGGACGAAAAAACCGTCACCGGCGCCGATCTCAAGGCGCTGGCCGCCTGGCTCAAGGAGCGTCGCTCCGACCGCGAGATCCAGTACCGCCCGGCCCGGGTACTGATGCAGGACTTTACCGGCGTACCCGCCGTGGTCGACCTGGCCGCCATGCGCGCCGCCGTGGCCAAGGCCGGTGGCGATCCGCAGCGCATCAACCCGTTGTCGCCGGTGGACCTGGTGATTGACCACTCGGTGATGGTCGACAAGTTCGGCAACGCCGATGCCTTCGAGCAAAACGTCGATATCGAAATGCAGCGCAACGGTGAACGCTATGCGTTCCTGCGCTGGGGCCAGAGCGCCTTTGATAATTTCAGCGTGGTACCACCGGGGACCGGCATCTGTCACCAGGTCAACCTGGAATACCTGGGCCGCACGGTGTGGACCAAGGACGAGGACGGCCGCACCTACGCCTTCCCGGACACCCTGGTGGGCACCGATTCCCACACCACCATGATCAACGGCCTCGGCGTCCTGGGCTGGGGCGTGGGCGGGATCGAGGCGGAAGCGGCGATGCTCGGCCAGCCGGTGTCGATGCTCATCCCGGAAGTGATCGGCTTCAAGCTCACTGGCAAATTGAAAGAAGGCATCACCGCCACCGACCTGGTGCTGACGGTCACGCAAATGCTGCGTAAAAAAGGCGTGGTGGGTAAATTCGTCGAGTTCTATGGCGACGGCCTCGCCGACCTGCCCCTGGCCGACCGCGCGACCATCGCCAACATGGCCCCGGAATACGGCGCCACCTGCGGCTTTTTCCCCGTCGATGAGGTGACCCTGGACTACTTGCGCCTGTCGGGCCGGCCTGCGGCCACCGTCAAGCTGGTCGAGGCGTACACCAAGGCCCAGGGCCTGTGGCGCAATGCCGGTGAAGAACCAGTGTTCACCGACAGCCTGGCCCTCGACATGGGCACCGTCGAAGCCAGCCTGGCCGGGCCCAAACGCCCGCAGGACCGAGTCTCGCTGCCGGATGTGAGCCAGGCGTTCACTGACTTCCTCGACTTGCAGTTCAAACCTGCCAGCAAGGAAGAAGGTCGCCTGGAAAGTGAAGGCGGCGGCGGTGTCGCGGTGGGTAACGCCGACCTGGTGGGTGAAGCCGACTACGACTTTGAAGGCCAGACCTATCGCCTGAAAAACGGCGCGGTGGTGATCGCCGCGATCACCTCCTGCACCAACACCTCCAACCCCAGCGTGATGATGGCTGCAGGCCTGGTCGCGAAAAAAGCCGTGGAAAAGGGCCTGAGCCGCAAGCCCTGGGTAAAAAGCTCGCTGGCGCCAGGCTCCAAGGTGGTCACCGACTACTACAACGCCGCCGGCCTGACCCCCTACCTGGACCAATTGGGCTTCGACCTGGTGGGTTATGGCTGTACCACCTGCATCGGCAACTCCGGGCCATTGCCCGAGCCTATCGAGAAAGCCATCCAGAAAGCCGACCTGACCGTGGCGTCGGTGCTGTCCGGCAACCGTAACTTCGAGGGCCGCGTGCATCCGCTGGTGAAAACCAACTGGCTGGCCTCGCCGCCGCTGGTGGTGGCCTATGCCCTGGCCGGGACCGTGCGCATTGATATCAGCAGCGAGCCCCTGGGCACCGGCAAGGATGGTGCGCCGGTCTACCTGCGCGATATCTGGCCCAGCAGCCAGGAGATCGCCGACGCGGTGGCCCAGGTCAGCACCAGCATGTTCCACAAGGAATACGCCGAGGTGTTCGCCGGTGACGCACAATGGCAAGCCATTGAAGTGCCACAGGCCGCGACCTATGTGTGGCAAAAAGACTCCACCTATATCCAGCACCCGCCGTTCTTCGATGACATCGCCGGGCCGCTGCCGGTGATCAAGGATGTGCAGGGTGCCAATATCCTGGCCCTGCTTGGCGACTCGGTAACCACCGACCACATCTCCCCGGCCGGCAATATCAAGGCCGACAGCCCGGCCGGCCGTTACCTGCGCGAACAGGGCGTGGAACCGCGGGACTTCAACTCCTACGGCTCGCGCCGTGGCAACCATGAAGTGATGATGCGCGGTACCTTCGCCAACATCCGTATCCGCAACGAAATGCTTGGCGGCGAAGAAGGGGGCAACACCCTCTACATTCCCACCGGCGAGAAGATGCCGATCTACGATGCGGCCATGAAGTACCAGGCGTCCGGCACGCCACTGGTGGTGATCGCCGGCCAGGAATACGGCACTGGCTCCAGCCGCGACTGGGCCGCCAAGGGCACCAACCTGCTGGGGGTCAAGGCGGTGATTGCCGAGAGCTTCGAGCGCATCCACCGCTCCAACCTGGTGGGCATGGGCGTGCTGCCGCTGCAGTTCAAGCTGGACCAGAACCGCAAGGCGCTGCAACTGACCGGTAAGGAGAAGATCGACATTCTCGGCCTGACCGATGCCCAGATCGAGCCACGGATGAACCTGACGCTGGTGATTACCCGCGAGGATGGCCGCAGCGAGAAGGTCGAGGTGCTGTGCCGGATCGACACCCTCAATGAAGTTGAATACTTCAAGGCGGGTGGGATTCTGCACTATGTACTGCGTCAACTGATCGCTTCGTAAACCGCGCAGCACACCTCTCGCTGAGGGGTGTGCTGTTTGTTCAGCACAGGTTTATTGGTCTTTAAATCCCAGTTGTTTGAACAACGTGGCCATATTGTAGTAATCCGTGCACTCGATGATTTTACTATTGGCGGTTTTAATCACGCACACCCCGCGAACCAAAATCTCTTTATGGGTTGCAGCCCGATCAAACAACGTCCCTTTGTGCGTGCCTGTCATATGCCATTGAATAGTGCCGCCGCCCTCTCCCAGGCTGATCACTTCCTCGAACACCTTGAAGTCCGGCAAGGCTTGCCTGATCAAGTCGAAAAACCCGCCTAACTCGGGTTTTCCCTTCATTTTCATTTCAGCCGCGACATCCTCGTAAATGCAATCATCTGCAAAGATCGCGAGAAATCGCTGTTTGGAGGAAGTGGACCATGCGTCGGCCCATTCTTTAATCAGTTGATGATCATTCATTGTAAATGCCTCTGAAAGTCGGGAACACGCCTCTTGCGCTGCATACTCCGCCTGACAGATACACCTTCAACTCCTGCTGAGCAGATACTCCCTCTGTTCGTAAGCGTGAAAAAAGCTTAGTTGCCTCCGCGCCATCCAACCAATGTCCAGATGGCGGTTTTTTCATTTAAGTGATCAATGGCGCTCCGTATAATCGGCCGCTGATTCCTGGGCGCCGATTAATGCTGAGCGCCCGCTTGACCGTCACAAGGACTTCTCATGTTTGCTGCTTTACCCTGGCTGTACCTGGCGCTTCTTTCGATTGGCTATGCGCTGGCCCTGACCTATGGACAACTGGGGTTGCTGGCGCTGGTATCGGTCGGTTTACTGGGGGGCGCCGGGTATGCCGTGCGCCAACAACACATCCCCTGGGCCCGCTACCTCGGCCATGGCCTGTTCATCGTATTGGCCCTGGGCCTGGCGATGCACTGGCTGCCCGGTTTCTACAACGGTCGCGGCATCGACCCACAGCGCTTCACGGCCGATGCCGTGCCCTTCTCGATGTACCTGAACCAGGACAAGCCGCTGATCGGCTTCTGGCTGCTGCTCGCCTGCCCGTGGATCGTCGCTCGCCGCCCGTTGCGCCTGTCGATCTACGCCACGGCCCTGGCCTTGACCCTGACCACCATCGCCGCCCTTGGCGGTGCGGTACTGCTGGGCATCATCAGTTGGGCCCCCAAATGGCCGGACCAGGCCTGGCTCTGGGTGTTGAACAACCTGTTGCTGGTGACCCTGGTTGAGGAGGCACTGTTTCGCGGCTACATCCAGGGCGGCCTGAGCCGGCGCTTCAAACAACTGCCCTACGGCGAAAACCTCGCCTTGCTACTGGCTTCGCTGCTGTTTGGCCTGGTGCATGTGGGCGCGGGTTGGCAGTGGGTGCTGCTGGCCAGTATCGCCGGCGCGGGGTACGGCCTGGCCTACCGCTTCGGCGGCCTGGGCGCAGCGATTGCCACGCACTTTGGCTTGAACCTCCTGCATTTCGGCTTGTTTACCTACCCGATGCTGGCGGGCTGAGCAGTCCCTCTGCACTGAACACAAAAGCCGCCTTCGGGCGGCTTTTGTGTGTTCGGCGCTCGATAAAACCTAGCCGGACGGTCAGTGGTCGCCCCTCCCCCCGTTCGGCAGAATGCCTAGGAGCTTTCGTACTCACCCAACCAGCAGCGTTTCAATTGCCGGGGTTGCGATGAGGCAACCCACGCCTGTGTGTCAGGCATCCAATAAGAACCCACGCCCATGCCTCTCAAGACCCTGTCCATCTTCGGCACTCGCCCGGAGGCCATTAAAATGGCACCGCTGGCGATCCAACTGGCAAGCGATGCCCATTTCGACTCGAGAGTCTGCGTCACCGCGCAGCACCGCGAGATGCTGGATCAAGTTCTCGAGCTGTTTGAACTGGTGCCGGACTATGACCTGAACATCATGAAAGCCGGGCAAAACCTGACAGATGTGACCACGGCCATCATCCAGGGGCTCCAGGCAGTGCTGGATGACTTCAAGCCGGATGTGATCCTGGTCCATGGCGACACCGCTACCACCTTCGCTGCCAGCCTGGCGGCCTATTACCGGCAGATTCCGATTGCCCACATCGAGGCCGGGCTGCGTACCAACGACCTGTATTCACCCTGGCCGGAGGAAGGCAATCGACGCCTGACCGGCAGCCTGGCGACGCTGCACTTTGCCCCCACGCAAACCTCCCGGCAAAACCTGCTCAAGGAAGGCGTGGCCCCGGACAGGATCCATGTCACGGGCAATACCGTGATTGATGCGCTGCTCAGCGTGGTAGAGAAGCTGATGCCGATGCGCGCCCGGCTTGATCGACAGTTTTCGTTCCTGCCCAAGGGGCAACGCATGGTGCTGGTAACCGGGCATCGCCGGGAAAACTTTGGCGAGGGTCTGGAGCGTATCTGCCAGGCCCTGGCAGACAGCGCCCGGTGCTTTCCAGAGGTGGCCTTTGTTTACCCGATGCACCTGAACCCCAATGTGCAGAAGCCGGTAAAACGCCTGTTGGCCGGGATCGACAATGTGTACCTGATCGCCCCGCAGGATTACCTGCCCTTCGTGTACCTGATGACCCGCGCCTACCTGATTCTCACCGACTCGGGCGGCATCCAGGAGGAAGCGCCCGCCCTGGGCAAGCCGGTACTGGTGATGCGCGATACCACCGAGCGCCCCGAGGCTGTGGCGGCAGGCACCGTCAGGCTGGTCGGCACCGAGGTCAGTTGCATCACCCACCACCTTAACCAGTTGCTGGAGAACGAGGCCGCCTATCGGCAAATGAGCATCGCCCATAACCCTTATGGCGACGGGAATGCTTGCGTGCGTATCCGGGCTGCGTTGCTGGACCTGCCGCAAAAAAGCGAGGCCGCTGCATGAATGTCGAGAAGATTTGCGTCATGGGCCTGGGCTACATTGGCCTGCCCACCGCGGCCATTTTTGCCTCGCGCAAAAAGCAGGTGATCGGCGTGGATATCAACCAGCGCACCGTGGACATCATCAATCGCGGAGCCGTGCATATTGTCGAGCCCGAGCTGGAGCTGCTGGTCCACGGGGTGATCACCCAAGGCTACCTACGGGCAACCACTACGGTGGAGCCTGCCGAGGCGTTCCTGATCGCCGTTCCCACGCCGTTCACGGGCAACCATGAACCTGACCTGAGCTACATCCGGGCCGCTATCGAAGCCCTGGCTCCGGTGCTGAAAAAACACGACCTGGTCGTCCTCGAATCCACCTCACCAGTGGGCACTACCGAGCGCATGGCCCAGTGGCTCGCCCGGGCACGACCCGACCTGACCTTCCCGGCGACCCACGGCCAAACCAGTGATATCCGCGTTGCCCACTGCCCGGAGCGTGTGTTGCCGGGCCATGTACTGCGCGAGCTGGTGAGCAATGACCGGATCATCGGCGGCCTGACGCCGGCGTGCTCGGCGGCCGCCACCCAGTTGTACCGGACATTCGTCAAAGGCCAATGCATCGAGACCGACGCACGCACGGCAGAGATGTGCAAGCTCACGGAAAACAGCTTTCGCGACGTCAATATCGCCTTTGCCAATGAGCTTTCAATGATCTGCGCACAGTTGAAGATCAACCCCTGGGAGCTGATTCGCCTGGCCAACCATCACCCGCGGGTGAACATCCTCCAGCCAGGGCCGGGTGTGGGCGGGCACTGCATTGCCGTCGACCCGTGGTTCATCGTCAGCAAGAGCCCGGACCTGGCGCGTTTGATCCGCACGGCGCGGGAGGTCAATGAGCATAAGCCGCAGTGGGTGATCCAGCAGGTCAAGCTGGCGCTGGCATCCCTGCTGCTCAAGCGTACCGACCTGCAGGCCGGCAGCGTGCGCATTGCCTGCTATGGCCTGGCATTCAAGGCCGATATCGATGACTTGCGTGAAAGCCCGGCCTTGAGTATCGCCCGGCAACTGGGCCAGGAACTGGGGGTCAAGCTGCTGCTGGTGGAGCCCAACATCGAGGCGCTGCCCGCCGACATGGCCATGCACTCGCTGACCGACACCGTCGACGCCCTCGAGCGCGCACAGATTCATGTGTTGCTGGTCAGGCACCGCGAGTTCGTCTCGATGCCCGCCCTGCGCGATGGCCTTCTGGTGATTGATGCTGCCGGCGTGCTGGCAGCCTGAGAGGTACCGATAATGAATGCGATGGAACGCGCCGCACACAAGCAAGTGCGCCACGACCTGGAGGAGCAACGCGCTACCAGCGAACAGCTGCAGGCTGCCCTCAGCCAAGCCCGTGAGCAGATCGCCACGCTCAATGACAACCTGCACAGTGCCAATGCCAAGCGCCATCTGGCAGAACAGCGGCTGATCAAGACGCGCGCCAGCCTCACCTATCAATTGGGTTATCAATTGAAGGCCGGCACCCGCTCGCTGGGCGCATTGCTGCGCCTGCCAGCGACCTTGTTCAGGCTGTACCGCCAGGCCCGCAGGAGCCGTCCGAACACCCAGCAAGCAAGCGCTGAGCACCCACGACAGCCGCTGCCAGCCACGGCACCGGTTACAGCGACACCCCGGCCCCGTCCGCTGGCAGAGGCCGACTACATCCACGACCACCTGTTGCCAGGCGCCCAGGACAATGCCCAGCCACTGAGAGTGGCCTGCGTGATGGACCCGTTTACCTACGATGCCTACCGCCACGAATGCCAGTTGCTGCAACTGACCCCGGCCCACTACCTGGCAGAACTTGAAGCGTTCCAACCCGAGCTTCTGTTTATCGAGTCGGCTTGGCGCGGCAAGGATGACTTGTGGCACAACAAAGTGGGGCACAACTGCGAGGAACTGCGGGGCACCTTGCAGTGGTGCAAGGAGCACGGCGTGCCCACGGTGTTCTGGAACAAGGAAGACCCCGTGCACTACGAAACCTTCCTCAACACGGCCAAGCAATTGGACTTTGTATTCACCACCGATATCGACTGCATTCAGCGCTATAAAGGCGCATTGGGTCACGAGCGTGTCTACCTGCTGCCCTTTGCCTGCCAGCCCGTGGTGCACAACCCGATTGAGCTGTATGAACGCAAGGACGGGTTCTGCTTTGCCGGTGCCTACTACGTCCGTTATCCCGAACGGACCCGTGACCTGGTCAATCTCATCAGCGAACTGCCACGCTTGCGCCCCTTGGAGATCTTTGATCGCAACTTCGGCAAACAAGACGCCAACTATCAGTTCCCCGCCGAATATCAACCCTACATCGTCGGCACGTTGAGCCCTGCACACATGGACCTGGCCTACAAAGGCTATCGCTACGGGGTCAACCTCAACTCGATCAAGCAATCCCAGTCCATGTTCGCGCGGCGCGTCTTCGAGCTGCTGGGCTCCAACACCCTGACTGTCAGCAATTTTTCCCGTGGCCTGCGCGTATTACTGGGTGATCTGGTAATTACCACCGACAACAGTGCGCACATGCTCAACCGGCTCAAGGCGCTGGCGGATAACCCGCAACATAGCGCCAGACTGCGTCTGGCCGGTTTGCGCAAGGTGATGCAGGAACATACCTACGCCCATCGCTTGCGCTATGTCATGGCCAAAGTCAGCGGCACGCCCCAAGACGATCCCTTGCCCACGATTTGCATCATCGCCAATGCGCTCAACAATGCCGAGCTGCTGGCACTGACCCGGCACCTGCAGCGCCAGCGCTACAGCAATATCATCATGAAGGTCGTGGTGAACACGGGCGTAACCGCAACAGACCCGCGATTACACCTGATCAGCCGCACGCAGTTGAACGCCGTTACCGTGGCTGAACTGGCCAACGGCGCCGCCTGGGTTGGCGCGATGGTCGCGCAGGACTACTACGGCCCCCACTACCTGCTCGACCTGGCCCTGGCCACGCGCTACAGCCAGGCCAACGTGATCGGCAAGGCGGCGCACTACGTAGCCGATGAACATGGCATCCACCTGCACAATGCCGGGCAGGACTACCGCTGCGCCAGCGCCATCGCCGCCCGTTGCGCGCTGATCAAGCCCTCATTGCTGGCCAGCCAAACGGTTGGCGACTGGCTCCGCGCCCTGCCCTCCCTTGAGTACCGCAACCCGAAGGCCCTGGCGAGCGACGTCTTCAACTACTGCAAAAACGCGGCGGGCACCCACCCGCAGCAGGTCAGCGCCATGGTGGATGATCTTGCGGTGGATAGCGGTGTGAGCCTCGCCACCCTGCAACGGCACGCCGAAACCATTCCCCCGCTGCAAGCGAGCGCCAGTACGCCGTACATCAGTGGTGCAGCCCTGGCGAAACTGTTTGCCCCCATCGCCAGCAAGTTCCTGCAAACCAAGGTCGATGCCGATACCTGGCATATCTCCTCATCCCTGGCGGACGGTAGGCACGAGTACCATTACGCCAGGCAGGAACTGCCCGTGGCCCAACTGGCAACCGACGCGCCTCTGCAACTGTTCCTCGACGCCACCCCAGGCTTGAACATTCAGTTGGTCGTCCTGTTCCTGGATGCACAGAAACAACGCATCAGCCATCTGCTGCAAACGGCCAATCGCAACCAGAGCTGCGAGGTCCCTCCCGAAACCGCCTACGTGCGCCTGGGAATCCGTGCTTACGCAAGCGGCAGTTCCACGATCAAGGAACTGGTCCTCGGCCATCGTGATATCCAGCCATCCACACTGCTCGCCAAGGCCGGGCACCTACTGCTGACCAACCACTACCCGGCCTATGACGATCTGTACCGCAACGGCTTTTTGCACACCCGTGTAAGCGCCTATCAAACACAAGGCTTGCCGGTGGATGTGTTTCGCCTGCGCGCAAATGAGCCGGTCAGCTATCAAGAGTTTGAAAACGTCGATGTCATCACTGGCTCCCAGGCAGCCCTGGCCAACATGCTTGGGTCAAGGTGTTATCAATCGGTGCTGGTGCATTTTCTGGACCCGCAGATGTGGGAAGTCCTGCGCCTGCACGCCATCCCCACCATCGTCTGGGTGCACGGTTCCGAAATCCAGCCATGGTGGCGTCGGGCGCACAACTACGGCAGCGATGCGCAACGGCAACTGGGCAAGCTCGAAAGCGAGCGGCGCATGGGCTTCTGGCGCAAGCTGCTAAACCCCATGCCGGCCAATTTGCAGTTGGTGTTCGTATCGCATCACTTTGCCGAAGAGGTCATGGAAGACCTGGGCTTTCGCCTGCCAAAAAACCAGTACCGGATCATTCACAACCCGATCAATACCCAGTTGTTTTCCTATCAGGAAAAACCGCCGGAACAGCGCAAGAAAATCCTCTCGATCCGCCCTTATGCATCGCGCACCTATGCCAATGACCTGAGCGTCAAGGCCATCCAGTTGCTGGCGCAAAAGCCCTGGTTCAGTGAACTGCAGTTTCGCCTGATCGGGGATGGGCCGTTATTCGAGGAGACATTGGCGCCCCTGCGCCAATACCCCAACGTACAGATTGAAAGGGGCTACTTGAAACAGTCCGAAATCGCCGAACTGCACAAACACTATGGGGTATTCCTGTGCCCCAGCCGCATGGATACCCAAGGTGTCTCTCGTGATGAAGCAATGGCCTCGGGCCTGGTACCGATCACCAATCGAGTCGGGGCAATACCGGAGTTTGTCGATGACAACAGTGGTTTTCTAGCGGCCCCGGAAAGTTTCATCGAGCTGAGCGAAGCCATTGAAACCCTGTTCCTGCACCCCTGCACTTTCCAGGAAAAATCCCTGAGCGCCAGACAACGCGTGGTCATGCAAAGCGACACGCTGCAGATTTCAAAAGCTGAACTCAACCTCATACGAGACACAAATGACCATCGAGAAAGAGTCGACACTCCAGATAATCCTGCTATCGACACTCGGCTGGTGCATGTCATTGGCTCGTAAATTCATACGAGTCACTCCGACAGCAACTTTCACCGCCCATACCGCACATTTTTGTGCGCAAGGCCTATTGATCGTAACGTTTCTGTTACCGCTGAAAATCCTCATCCTGCTGGGCTCCGAGGCAATTCCCGAATATTTGCCGCAGGCATTCAAGTCGTTCAGCAAACCCTGGCTGATTATTGGCCTCAGTTTATTGACCGCTGTGTTTTATGGCCTCTATTTGCTGTCGGAAGTTATCGCGTCACGTTATTCAAGAACGGGCGCCTACCAACTAATGAACCACAACCAGAAGTCCAACAGTCTGGGTAACCAGCGACCTCTGGCAGTACTGGCGTTCTCCAGGTTCACTCGGGGCTTGTCTGCGGCCAGTTTTGTGACCATTGCCCTGAGCCTATTGCTTTACATCTACCCGGCGCTGCTGACCATTGCCCTGGCCTATATTGCGGGGGTCACGACACTGATCATCGTTTTATACAACCGTAAACACCGCATACGTTCAATTGTGCAGCGCCATCATCATGCGTTGCTCAATGCACTTTCGTCCCTGGGGTTCCTGGGGACGTTTGCCTTCATGGTCATGGACTTTCTGTACATGACACCTGCCCCCATCTCTATCGCGCTCATTTCATTGATTCTGGTCCGGCAAAGCCTTGCCCGGCTCAAGTCGATGATTGAGGACGCTATCTACCTGAAAAACCATCAACAGAAAATCAATGCGCTGTTCTTCGCCTATTGATTGCCAACGTGCCGAACAGGAGTGGGTTCCCGTGACTCGTATTGCCATGCTCGTATGGAACGAATTTCGCAACGACGCCCGCGTGTTGAAACAGGCCCAGACACTTCAGTCGGCGGGCTATCAAGTCACGGTGTTTGCCCTGCATACCCCAGGTATAACCTGCCAAAAAGAAACCCTCGCGGATGGCACTCAGGTGATACGAGTCGCGCGGCGTCCGTTATGGCGGTGGCGCAGCGCCAAGGCGCAACAATCGAGGGGCGCGTCGGCGACTGGCAAGCCAATGTCAGTGCTGCGCGTACTTGCGCGGGTATGGACACATATCGGCCTGGTGACCCGTATCGCCTGGCATCGCGCAACGGTGATCCACGCCCATGACGTCAATACCCTGCCCAGCGCCTGGCTCGCCGCCCGGCTCAGCGGGGCCAAGCTGGTGTATGACGCCCACGAAATCAGCACCAGCCGCGAAGGTTACGGGCGCTATCGCCAGTGGGTGGCGCGGGTCGAGCGCACGCTGATGCCCAGGACTGACGGCAACATCACCACCACCGAGACGCGGGCGAAGTTCTTTGCCCGCGCTTACGCCATTGCCCGCCCGCTGGTGCTGCAGAATCGGCCACGGTTGAGCAGCAGCCCGCCAACACAACGGATCCGCCATGAACTGGGGCTGGTGCAGCCCTGGCCGATCATCGTCTATCAGGGCGGATTGCAGCAGGGACGCGGGCTGGAGCGCCTGCTGCGGGTAGCGGCAAGCGTACCGGATGCCTATTTCGTGTTGATTGGGGGCGGAAATCTGTGCGGGCCGCTGCTGGCATTGCGCGATGAACTGGGCCTGGCCGAGCGCGTGCATTTTATCCCCGTGGTGCCCCTGGCGGATCTGCCCAGCTACACCGTATCAGCCGATATTGGCGTGCAACCCATCGAACACACCTGCCTGAACCACTTCACCACCGACTCCAACAAGCTGTTCGAGTACGTGATCGCCGGGCTGCCGGTAATAGCCACGGACTTCCCGGAGATTCGCCGGATTGTCAAAGCCCATGACATCGGGTTGCTGGTGCCGGCCGGTGACGACCTGCAATTGCGCGCGGCTCTCAGGCATTTGCTGGATGACCCTGTGCTACGCCGCAGGTATGCCGGCAACACACGAATTGCCGCCAGGTACCTGAACTGGGAACAGCAGGAGGCAGAGCTGGTAACGCTGTACTACCGGTTGACGGGCATGGGCCAGGTGCATCCATGACGATGCGTATCCTGTTGTTGAGCTACTACTACCCACCTGACCTGGCAGCATTTCGGGTCGAAGCGATGGTCGAGGCCCTGCTCGCACACCCTGGCGGCGAGGCGCAGATCGACTTGCTCACCACTTGTCCCAACCGCTATGCCGCCTCTTACGTGGCAGGCAGCGATGGCCCACAACGACCGGGGCTTTGTATTACGCGCATAGCCCTGCCCAGGGCCCCCAACAACTTCCGCGATCAGGCAAGGGGGTTTGCGGCCTATGCCCATGGCGTACGCAAGGCGATAAAAGGCAAGGAGTACGACTTGATCCTTGCCTCCTCCTCGCGGCTGATGACCGCCGCGCTGGCGGCCTCGATTGCCCGGGCACGCAAGACCCCGCTCTATCTGGATATCCGCGATATTTTCGTCGATGTGCTGCCCGAGCTTTTCCCTGGCCTGCGCGGCAACATCCTCGCCCGGCTGTTTGCCGTGGTCGAGCGACTGACGATCAACCAGGCCTCGCGGATCAACCTGGTGTCACCGGGGTTTCTCGGTTACTTCGTCGCGCGCTATCCGCACAAGAGGTTTGCCACCTTTACCAATGGCATTGACGATCTGTTTTTCCAGTCAGCGCTCTCCCAAGGCATACCCTGCGCACCTGCCGGCCGATTGAAAATCGTGTATGCCGGCAACATCGGCGCCGGCCAGGGCCTGGAGAAAATCATCCCGCAACTGGCGCAACGGTTGACCGACCGTGCCAGCTTTTATGTGATTGGCCATGGCGGCACACTGCACAAATTGCGCGATGAGCTGCAACGCCTGCGCATCACCAATGTCGAGCTGATTGCCCCCATGTCCCGCGCCCAGCTCATCAATCACTATCGCCAGGCCGATGTGCTGTTTTTGCACCTGAATACGTTCAAGGCATTCCTCAAAGTCATACCCTCAAAATTGTTCGAGTACGCCGCCACCGGCAAGCCGATCCTGGCGGGCCTGGATGGTTACTCAAAACACTTCGCCACCACCCATATCGCCAACACCGCAGTGTTTGCCCCCGCAGACCTGGAGTCCGCCATCGCCGCCCTGGCTCGACTCAGGCTCGAGCCCACCGACCGTTCGGCATTCATTCGCGATTACGCGCGCACGACCATCCAGCAACACATGGCGATCGACATACTGAGCACCCGATAAGCGCCCGCCGATTATTGCAAAAATAAGTTAAATAAAAGCCCGCCGGGGCCGACAACCTGTCAAAGCCTTGCGGATTGATCAATCATGCGTAATAACCAACCCGTTACCCAGCGCGAACGTACCTTCCCCGCTCAACAACGGTTGATCTCCACGACCGATGCCAAAGGCGTGATCACTTACTGCAACGACGCGTTTGTCGAGATCAGTGGGTTTTCCCGGGATGAACTGATGCGCGCCCCGCACAACCTGGTACGTCACCCGGATGTGCCGGCCGCGGTGTTCGCGCATATGTGGGCGACGCTCAAACAAGGCTTGCCATGGATGGGCATCGTCAAGAACCGCTGCAAGACCGGCGATCACTACTGGGTCAACGCCTATGTGACCCCGGTGTTCGACGGCGAACAGGTGATCGGCTACGAGTCGGTACGGGTCAAGCCGACCGCCGAGCAGATCCGCCGTGCCGAAGCGCTGTACCAGCGGATCAATCAGGGCAAGTCGGCCATCCCGCGCAGTGATAAATGGCTGCCGGTGTTGCAGGACTGGCTGCCGTTTATCCTGGTCAGCCAGTTGAGCTTCCTGATCGGCATCTGGTTCAACTCCCACTGGGGTTTTGCCCTGGCCGCCGCACTGTCGGTGCCGCTGGGCCTGCTCGGCCTGAGCTGGCAGCAGCGCGGTCTCAAGCGCCTGTTGCGCCTGGCCGAACAGACCACCTCCGACCCGCTGATCGCGCAGATGTACACCGACAGCCGTGGCGCGCAAGCACGCCTGGAGATGTCGATCCTCAGCCAGGAAGCCCGCCTGAAGACCTGCCTGACCCGCTTGCAGGACACCGCCGAACACCTCAACGACCAGGCGCGTCAGTCCAACACCCTGGCCCACAACAGCTCTACCGGCCTGGAACGCCAGCGCGTGGAGACCGAGCAGGTAGCCACCGCCGTCAACCAGATGGCCGCCACCACCCAGGAAGTCGCCAGCCATGTACAACGTACGGCTGACGCCACCCAGGAGGCCAATCGCCTGACTGGGCGCGGGCGTGATATCGCGGGCGAAACCCGCGAAGCCATCCAGCGCCTGTCAGTGGTGGTTGGGGAAACCGGTGTGACCGTGACCCAACTGGCCAAGGACAGCGACGAGATCGGCGGCGTGGTGGATGTGATCAAGGGCATTGCCGACCAGACCAACCTGCTGGCCCTGAACGCCGCCATCGAAGCGGCGCGCGCCGGTGAAATGGGCCGCGGGTTTGCGGTGGTGGCCGATGAAGTGCGGCAACTGGCGCAACGCACCAGCGAATCCACCGGGCAGATCCATGCCCTGATCGCCAAGTTGCAACAGACCGCCAGCACCGCCGTGCAGACCATGGATGCCGGGCATCGCCAGGCCGAAGAAGGCGTGGCGCGGGTGATGGAAGCGGACGCGGCGCTGGTGGGGATCAGCGAGGCGGTGGCGCACATTACCGACATGACCACCCAGATCGCCGCCGCGACCGAGGAGCAAAGCTCGGTGGCCGAAGAGATCAGCCGCAATATCAGCACCATTGCGCTGCTGGCGGACCAGACTTCGGAGCAGGCGTTGAATTCGGCGCAGTTGAGTGAAGAGCTGACCCATACGGCCAATACGCAGTATTCGCTGGTGGAGCGGTTTAACCGCTAGATCGCTATCGCAGGCAAGCCAGCTCCCACATTTTGATCTGTGAATACATTCAAAATGTGGGAGCTGGCTTGCCTGCGATGAGGCCCTAACGGGTGCCGAGAAAACCAGCCACCTTCCGCGCCGCAGCTTCCAGATGCTGCTCATGGGTAAACCCCGAAGCCTTCAACGGCTTCAAATCGTGATCCCCCGCCACCAGCCACATCACCTCGATGCTCGGCGACAATACATACCCCTCCACCGCCGCCCGATTGCCCAGCGCATCGCGTTCGCCCTGCACAATCAAGGTCGGGGTCTTCAGCCCTGCCAGATGCTCGACCCGTGGCTTCTCTGGCTTACCCACCGCATAGAACGGATACCCCAGGCACACCAGTGCATCAGCCGCCAATTCATCGGCCAATAAACTGGCCATCCGCCCGCCCATGGACTTGCCGCCAATCGCCAAAGGCCCAGCGACATGACGTCGCACCTGGGCATATACCTCGCGCCAGCATTCCAGCAGTTTTGGCGCCGGGTTCGGCGGGCGTTTGCCGCCATCCACACGGCGCTGGGCCATGTAAGGAAACTCGAAGCGCAACACGCTCACGCCATGCCCGGCAAGGCGTACAGCCATGTCGTCCATAAAGCCCGAGTCCATCGGCGCGCCGGCACCGTGAGCCAGGATCAGCGTCGGTGATTGGCCCGCGTCAACGCTCGTGGCCGCATTCCACAACCACCCGTGTTCACGCACACACTGCGCCCATTGATCCCCGTCAATACTGGCCTTGTGCTCTTTGCCCATGCTTGCCTCGCTTTTTAGTCTGCCTATAACTCCAGCCCAAGTGCCGCATCTGCTTGGGTTGAACCGTGGATGGGGAACCATGAACACTACTTTAAGTACCGCCTATAACTACAAGGTGGTCCGCCAATTCGCCATTATGACGGTGGTGTGGGGCATCGTCGGCATGGGGCTCGGGGTTTTTCTCGCCGCCCAGTTGGTATGGCCCGAACTCAACTTCAACCTGCCTTGGACCAGTTTCGGTCGATTGCGCCCACTGCACACCAACGCGGTGATTTTCGCGTTTGGTGGCTGCGCGCTGTTTGCCAGCTCCTTCTACGCGGTGCAACGCACCTGCCAGACCCAGCTGTTCGCGCCGAAAGTCGCCGCGTTCTGCTTCTGGGGCTGGCAGTTGGTGATCCTGCTGGCAGCAATCAGCTTGCCACTGGGCTACACCAGTTCCAAGGAATACGCCGAACTGGAATGGCCGATCGACATCCTGATCACCATCGTCTGGGTCGCCTACGCCATCGTGTTCTTCGGCACCGTGGCCAAGCGCAACACCAAGCACATCTATGTCGGTAACTGGTTCTTCGGTGCGTTCATCATCACCGTGGCGATCCTGCATATCGTCAACAACCTGGAAATCCCGGTCAGCCTGACCAAGTCCTACTCGCTGTACGGCGGTGCGACGGATGCCATGGTGCAGTGGTGGTATGGCCACAACGCCGTAGGTTTCTTCCTCACTGCGGGCTTTTTGGGGATGATGTACTACTTTGTGCCCAAGCAGGCCGAGCGTCCGGTTTACTCCTATCGCTTGTCCATCGTGCACTTCTGGGCACTGATCACCCTGTACATCTGGGCCGGTCCTCACCACCTGCACTACACCGCGCTGCCGGACTGGGCACAGTCCCTGGGCATGGTGATGTCACTGGTTCTGCTGGCGCCAAGCTGGGGCGGCATGATCAACGGCATGATGACCCTCTCGGGCGCCTGGCATAAGCTGCGCAGCGACCCGATCCTGCGCTTCCTCGTTGTATCGCTGGCGTTCTACGGCATGTCGACCTTCGAAGGGCCGATGATGGCCATCAAGACGGTCAACGCCCTGTCCCACTACACCGACTGGACCATCGGCCACGTACACGCCGGCGCTCTCGGTTGGGTAGCGATGATCTCCATCGGCGCGCTGTACCACATGATCCCGAAAATCTTCGGTCGCGAGCAGATGTACAGCCTCGGCCTGATCAACGCGCACTTCTGGCTGGCGACCATCGGCACCGTGCTCTACATCGCTTCGATGTGGGTCAACGGCATTGCCCAGGGCCTGATGTGGCGTGCGGTCAACGAAGACGGCACCCTGACCTACTCCTTCGTCGAAACCCTGGTGGCCAGCCACCCAGGCTTCATCGTGCGGTTGGTGGGCGGAGCGATCTTCCTCAGCGGCATGTTCCTGATGGCTTACAACACTTGGCGCACCGTGCGTTCGGCACAACCTGCCGAAGTGGCCGCTGCGGCGCAGATGGCCTGAGGAGTCGATGATGAAACACGAAACGATTGAAAAGAACGTCGGCCTATTGATGCTGCTGATGGTGCTTGCCGTGAGTATCGGCGGCCTGACGCAGATCGTCCCGCTGTTCTTCCAGGACGTCACCAACAAGCCGGTCGAAGGCATGAAGCCCTACACCGCGCTGCAACTGGAAGGCCGTGACATCTACATCCGCGAAGGCTGCGTACAGTGTCACTCGCAGATGATCCGGCCGTTCCGCGCCGAGACCGAACGCTACGGCCACTACTCGGTCGCCGGCGAAAGCGTGTGGGATCACCCGTTCCTGTGGGGTTCCAAGCGTACCGGTCCGGACCTGGCCCGTGTTGGCGCGCGCTACTCCGACGACTGGCACCGCGCGCACTTGTACAACCCGCGCAACGTTGTGCCTGAGTCGAAGATGCCGGCCTACCCTTGGCTGGTCACCGCGCAGGTCGACAGCAGCCACATCGAAACCAAGCTCAAGGTCATGCGCACCCTCGGCGTGCCGTACACCGACGCAGACATCACCGCGGCCGTGGACAGCCTCAAGGGCAAGACCGAAATGGACGCCCTGGTCTCCTACCTGCAAGTGCTCGGCACTGCAATCAAGAGCAAGAGGTGAACCATGGGTTTTGAACTCGATACCGGAATGATCCGCGGCCTCGGCACGCTGGTGGTGGCAATTGCCTTCATCGGCCTGTCGCTGTGGGTGTTCAACTCCAAGCGCAACCCGGAGTTCGCCGAGGCCTGCCTGCTGCCATTTGCCGATGAGCCTAAGCCTGACGCCATCGACACCCCATCCGACGCTCAAGAAGAGCCTGTAACAAGGAGCATTCGGCCATGACTACCTTTTGGAGTACATGGATCTGTGTACTGACCCTCGGCAGCCTGATCGGCCTGACCTGGCTGCTGTTCGGCACCCGCAAGGGCGAGACCAAGGGCAGCGTCGACCAGACCATGGGCCACGCCTTCGACGGGATTGAGGAGTACGACAACCCCCTGCCCCAGTGGTGGTTCATGTTGTTCGCCGGTACCCTGGTGTTTGCCGTCGGCTACCTGATCCTCTATCCGGGCCTGGGCAACTGGAAAGGCGTGTTGCCGGGCTATGAAGACGGCTGGACCCAGACCAAGGAATGGGACAAGGAAATGGCCAAGGCCGACGCCAAGTTTGGGCCGATCTTCGCCAAATTCGCAGCCATGCCCGTGGAAGAAGTGGCCAAGGACCCGCAAGCGTTGAAAATGGGCGGCCGCCTGTTTGCCTCCAACTGCGCGGTGTGCCACGGCTCCGATGCCAAGGGCGCCTACGGCTTCCCGAACCTGGCGGACGACAACTGGCGCTGGGGCGGTTCGGCAGACGCGATCAAGCTGACCATCATGAACGGGCGCCACGCCGCCATGCCGGCCTGGGGTGAAGTGCTGGGCGAGGACGGGGTGAAAAACGTCGCGGCCTATGTGCGCCACGACCTGGCCAAGTTGCCACTGCCGGCTGACAGCAAGGTCGACCTGGCTGCTGGCAAGCAAGCGTTCGACACCACCTGCGTGGCCTGCCACGGCCCAGAAGGCCACGGCGTTGAAGCCATGGGCGCGCCAAACCTGACGCAGCCTGCCGGTTTCATCTACGGCACCAGCCTTGCGCAGTTGCAGCAGACCATCCGTCACGGCCGCCAGGGCCAGATGCCGGCGCAGGAAGCCCTGCAAGGCAACGACAAGGTCCACCTGCTGGCGGCCTACGTCTACAGCCTGTCGCAGAAAGAGCAGAAGTAAGCTTCAAGCTACACGCTGCAAGAGAAGAGTTCTCAACTCGGCTCTTGCAGCCCTCCCTCTCCCCGCTCCAAACCTGCCCCTTGCAGCTTGCTACTAACCACTGCGCCCTGCGCCAGATTGTCACACCCTTCTAAAGCACACCTTTCCCCTCTCGCCATTCGGGTCTACGCTTGTTTCCACAGTGGGCCGGCGTTGATCGGTCGCAGCTAGACTTGCACTCGATGAGTCAGACACTCCAGCAGGGTGACAGGCGCAAAGGCTGGCAGTTACCGGCTGTCGTGCCATTGACCATTCGTCACTTCGCCAGCTTGTTTGTACATACCTCGCTACAAGTACCTGCGCCCCCTCAAAATTCCTGTCCAACCCGTCAGCTTTTCATTTTTGATTTTGTCCTTACGCCAAACATGGAAAGGGCGCAGAATCTGGTTTGTAAAGCATTGACGCAGGTCAGCGTTACGTTGCAATGGCACCTCGCTTTCTCCATACTTGCGACCGATTTTTATCCTAATAAAACACCTAAACCGTGGAACCTTAGAATGAGCACAGCAATCAGTCCGACTGCTTATAACTATAAGGTAGTCCGCCAGTTCGCCATCATGACGGTGGTCTGGGGGATCCTTGGCATGGGGCTCGGTGTCTTCATCGCCTCGCAACTGGTCTGGCCGGAGTTGAACTTCGACCTGCCATGGACGACGTTTGGACGCCTACGCCCACTGCACACCAACCTGGTGATCTTCGCCTTCGGCGGATGTGCACTGTTTGCCACTTCCTACTATGTCGTGCAGCGAACCTGCCAGACGCGACTGATTTCCGATGGTCTCGCCGCCTTCACCTTCTGGGGATGGCAAGCGGTGATTGTCGGCGCCATCATCACCCTGCCAATGGGCTTCACCACCACCAAGGAATACGCGGAATTGGAATGGCCCCTTGCCATCCTTCTGGCGATCGTCTGGGTGACCTACGGCATTGTGTTCTTTGGCACCATCGTCAAGCGCAAGACCAAGCACATCTATGTCGGCAACTGGTTCTACGGCGCATTCATCGTCGTGACGGCGATGCTGCACATCGTCAACCACGCGTCCCTGCCGGTGAGTTTCTTCAAGTCCTACTCGGCCTACGCCGGTGCGACCGATGCGATGATCCAGTGGTGGTACGGCCACAACGCCGTAGGGTTCTTCCTGACCACCGGCTTTTTGGGGATGATGTACTACTTCGTGCCAAAACAGGCCGAGCGTCCGATCTACTCCTATCGCCTGTCCATCGTGCACTTCTGGGCGCTGATCACCCTGTATATCTGGGCCGGTCCGCACCACCTGCACTACACCGCACTGCCAGATTGGGCACAGTCCCTGGGCATGGCCATGTCGATCATCCTGCTGGCTCCGAGCTGGGGCGGCATGATCAACGGCATGATGACCCTGTCCGGCGCCTGGCATAAGCTGCGCACCGACCCGATCCTGCGCTTTTTGGTGGTATCGCTGGCGTTCTACGGCATGTCGACCTTCGAAGGGCCGATGATGGCCATCAAGACCGTCAACTCGCTGTCCCACTACACCGACTGGACCATCGGCCACGTCCACGCCGGCGCCCTCGGCTGGGTAGCGATGATCTCCATCGGCGCGCTGTATCACATGATTCCCAAGCTCTATGGCCGGGCGCAGATGCACAGCACCAGCCTGATCAATACCCACTTCTGGCTGGCCACCATTGGCACCGTGCTCTACATCGCCTCGATGTGGGTCAACGGCATCACCCAGGGCCTGATGTGGCGTGCGATCAACGACGACGGCACTCTCACCTACTCCTTCGTCGAAGCGCTGCAAGCCAGCCATCCTGGTTTCATCGTCCGTGCCCTCGGTGGTGCGTTCTTTGCCAGCGGCATGCTGTTCATGGCCTACAACGTGTGGCGCACCGTGCGTGCCTCCAACCCTGTAGAGGCTGAAGCCGCCACCAAGATCGCCGTCGTGGGAGCTCACTGATGAAGCATGAAGTAGTCGAGAAGAATATCGGCCTGCTGGCCTTCTTCATGGTCATCGCCGTGAGTATCGGCGGCCTGACCCAGATCGTTCCGCTGTTTTTCCAGGACGTGACCAACAAGCCGGTCGAAGGCATGAAGCCACGTACCGCCCTTGAACTGGAAGGTCGCGATGTGTACATCGCCAACGGCTGTGTCGGCTGCCACTCGCAGATGATCCGCCCGTTCCGTGCTGAAACCGAACGCTATGGCCACTACTCGGTCGCCGGCGAAAGCGTGTGGGACCACCCGTTCCTGTGGGGTTCCAAGCGTACCGGTCCGGACCTGGCCCGCGTGGGTGGTCGTTACTCCGATGACTGGCAGCGTGCGCACTTGTACAACCCGCGCAACGTGGTGCCCGAGTCGAAAATGCCGGCGTACCCGTTCCTCGTGGAAAACAAGCTCGACGGCAAAGACACGGCCAAGAAAATGGAAGTCTTGCGCACCCTCGGCGTGCCTTACACCGACGAAGACATCGCCGGTGCCCAGGCAGCCGTCAAGGGCAAGACCGAAATGGACGCGCTGGTGGCCTACCTGCAAGGCCTGGGCACCATCATCAAAAGCAAACGGTGATCTGAATGGATATCGGGATGATTCGAGGCCTGGGCACCGTTGTCGTGATGGTGGCCTTTATCGGCCTGGCGTTGTGGGTGTTCAGCCCCAAGCGCAAGTCAGAGTTTGAAGACGCGACCTTGCTGCCTTTTGCGGATGATCCCGAAGCCATCAAGCACGTCGAGCAAGCTTCTAGGAGTAACAAAGAATGACTACGTTCTGGAGTCTGTACGTCACAGTCCTCAGTCTGGGTACCATTTTTGCCCTGACCTGGCTGCTGCTGTCGACCCGCAAGGGCCAGCGCGCCGAACAAACGGACGAGACGGTTGGCCACTCGTTCGATGGCATCGAGGAATACGACAACCCACTGCCAAAGTGGTGGTTCATGTTGTTCGTCGGCACCATCGTGTTTGCCCTGGGCTACCTGGTGCTGTACCCGGGCCTGGGCAACTGGAAAGGCCTGCTGCCGGGCTATGCCTACCTCGATAACGACAAGCAAACCCCATTCGCCAACGGCCAGAGCGGCTGGACTGGCGTGCACGAGTGGGAAAAGGAAATGGCGCGCTCGGACGCCAAGTTCGGGCCGATCTTCGCCAAATTCGCGGCCATGCCTATTGAAGAAGTGGCCAAGGACCCGCAAGCGCTGAAGATGGGAGGCCGCCTGTTCGCCTCCAACTGCTCGGTCTGCCACGGTTCCGACGCCAAGGGTGCCTACGGCTTTCCCAACCTGACCGACGCCGACTGGCGCTGGGGCGGCGAGCCGGAAACCATCAAGGCCACCATCATGGCCGGCCGCCATGCAGTGATGCCGGGCTGGGCTGAAGTCATCGGCGAACAAGGCGTGGCTGACGTGGCCGGCTTCGTGCTGACCAACCTCGATGGCCGCAAGCTGCCGGAAGGCGCCAAGGCCGACGTGGCCAACGGCGAGAAACTGTTCGCCGCCAACTGCGTGGCCTGCCACGGACCGGCCGGCAAGGGTACGCCAGCAATGGGCGCACCCGACCTGACCCACCCGGGCGCGTTCATCTACGGCTCCAGCTTCGCCCAACTGCAGCAGACCATCCGTTACGGCCGCCAGGGTCAGATGCCTGCGCAAGAGCAACTGCAAGGTAACGACAAGGTGCACTTGCTGGCAGCGTATGTTTACAGCCTGTCGCACAAAGAGCAGCAAGAGCAGAAGTAAGCTGCAAGCCCCGATAAAAAGCCCCGTACAGCGCATGCTGGCGGGGCTTTTTTGGTTCTGGTGAAGCCTATCGACCGTTTGTAGCTTCAAGCTTGTGGCTTGCAACTGCGTAGTAGTAACGTAACTACATTCACCCATCCCGCTGGGAGGCGCCCCATGACTATCACGACAATCTCCAGCCGCGAATTCAACCAGGACACAAGCGGTGCCAAAAAAGCCGCGCGCCAAGGACCGGTTTTTATTACCGATCGAGGCAAGCCTGCCCATGTACTGCTAAGTATTGAGGACTACCAAAAATTGACAGGTATCAACGCCGATATCGTTGACCTGTTGGTGATGCCCGAAGCGGCGGATATCGAGTTTGAAACCGAGCGTGCCGTGATTACACACCGACCCGTGGACCTCTCCTGATGTATCTGCTCGATACCAACGTCATTTCCGAGTTACGCAAACCCCAAGCCGACAAAAATGTGGTGGCCTGGGCCAGAACCGTCGCCGCACCGCGCATGTATATTTCGGCGATTACCTTGAAGGAACTGGAGACTGGGGTGCTGCGAATGGAGCGCCGTGACCCCGCGCAGGGCAAGGTCTTGCGCACCTGGCTCAAACGCCACGTCATGCCGGCCTTCGATGCCAGAATCCTGCCAATTGACGCTGCCGTGGCATTGCGCTGCGCCAGCTTGCATGTGCCCGATTGTGCCAACGAAAGTGATGCGCTTATCGCCGCAACCGCTCTGGCTCACGGCCTGACCGTGGTCACCCGCAATGTCACCGACTTCCAAAGCAGCGGTGTGACACTGATCAACCCATGGGACGAATGACCTTCGAGCCCTGAAAAACCGTCCATACTCATCCTGTCAATTGATTCAAGTCACGTACACCATCAATTGATTTCCCCCAACGCGACCAAAGGTCGCACCCGTTCATCGGTACTACAGGCGTATCATTACGCCACTGCAAGACCCCTATTTTGACCCCGGCTGGCACGTACTGGCCGAGGCAAATCTCCACTGCCGTGGGATGCAATGATGAGCAACCAGATTCCGGTACATGACGTTACCCCGCCTGCCAAAAAAACCAGCGACACCGTCGATCTCTACGCCTCGCGGGAGAAAATCTACACCCGTGCCTTCACCGGGATGTTCCGCAATCTGCGGATGCTCGGCGGTGCCGGGTTGTTCCTGCTGTACTTCGGTACGGTGTGGCTGAACTGGGGCGGGCACCAGGCCGTCTGGTGGAACCTGCCAGAGCGTAAATTCTTCATTTTCGGTGCGACATTCTGGCCCCAGGACTTCATCCTGCTGTCGGGCATCCTGATCATCTCGGCCTTTGGCCTGTTCTTTATCACCGTGTACGCCGGGCGGATCTGGTGCGGCTACACCTGCCCGCAAAGCGTGTGGACCTGGATCTACATGTGGTGCGAAAAGGTCACCGAAGGCGACCGCAACCAGCGGATCAAGCTGGACAAGGCGCCGATGAGCGCCAACAAGTTCCTGCGTAAACTCAGCAAGCACAGCCTGTGGCTGATCATCGGTTTTGTTACCGGCATGACCTTTGTCGGCTACTTCTCGCCGATCCGCGAACTGGTCTTCGATTTCTTCACAGGCCAAGCCGATGGCTGGTCGTACTTCTGGGTCGGCTTCTTCACCCTCGCCACCTACGGCAACGCCGGTTGGCTGCGTGAACAAGTGTGCATCTACATGTGTCCGTATGCGCGCTTCCAGAGCGTGATGTTCGACAAGGACACCCTGATCGTCTCCTATGACCCGCGCCGTGGCGAAGTGCGTGGCCCACGCAAGAAAGGCATCGACTACAAGGCCCAGGGCCTGGGGGATTGCATCGACTGCACCATGTGCGTGCAGGTCTGCCCCACCGGGATCGACATCCGTGACGGCCTGCAGATCGAGTGCATTGGCTGCGCGGCCTGCATCGACGCCTGCGACACCATCATGGACAAGATGGACTACCCTCGCGGGTTGATCAGCTACACCACCGAACATAACCTGTCGGGGCAAAAGACCCACAAGTTGCGCCCGCGCCTGATCGGCTATGCGCTGGTGCTGCTGGCGATGATCAGCCTGCTGGCCACGGCGTTTTTCATGCGCTCGCTGGTGGGTTTCGACGTCAGCAAGGACCGCGTGCTCTACCGCGAAAACGCCGAAGGGCGGATCGAGAACGTCTACAGCCTGAAAATCATGAACAAGGACCAGCACGACCACACCTACGTGCTGGACGCCAGCGGCCTGCCGGACCTCAAGCTGCAAGGCAAGCGCGAGATCAAGGTCGCCGCCGGGGAAATCTTCACCATGCCGGTGGAGCTGTCGAGCGCGCCGGAACAATTGCCATCGAGCACCAACGAGGTGAAATTCATCCTCAAGGATGCTGACGATGACAGCGTCCACGTTGAAGCCAAGAGCCGGTTCATCGGCCCACAAATTCGTTAAAAGAGAGCAGAACAATGCCCGTAGCAACTGCCGCAAGCCCCTGGTACAAGCACCTCTGGCCCTGGATCATCATTGCCATCCTGGCCTGCTCGGTGACGCTGACCTTGTCCATGGTGACCATCGCGGTGAACAACCCGGACAACCTGGTCAACGACAACTACTACGAGGCCGGCAAAGGCATCAACCGCTCCCTGGACCGCGAACTGCTGGCCCAGACCCTGCAAATGCGCGCCACCCTGCACCTGGATGAACTGACCGGTGAAGTGGAACTGTTCCTCACCGGCAACAGCGGGCCGACCACTCTGGAGCTGAACCTGATTTCGCCGACCCAGCCGGAGAAAGACCGCAAGGTCGTGCTCACCCGCAGCCAGAGCGAGCCGGGGCGGTACATCGGCCAGGTGACCGACAAGGTCGAGGGGCGGCGCTTCGTCGAACTGCTGGGGGTCGAAGGCGACAGAACCTGGCGCATGTTTGAAGAGGAAGAAGTCAGCCATGGCACCGACTTGAAGTTAGGTGACGAGCCGTTGCAGGGTGCTGAAGACCTGAAGAACTGACAGCCGCGCTTCGCGCATCGCCGGCAAGCCGGCTCCTACAGGGAGTGTGCGATAACCTTGTAGGAGCGGGCTTGCCCGCGATGAGGCCCTCCCCGCCCACACAGATCCAAAACCATGACCACCCCAACCCCCTGCTACCACTGCGCCCTCCCCGTCCCGCCCGGCAGCCGCTTCACTGCGGTGATCCTTGGCGAGTCCCGCGAGCTCTGCTGCCCGGGTTGCCAGGCGGTGGCCGAGGCGATTGTCGCAGGCGGGCTGGAAAGCTATTACCAACACCGCAGCGAGGCCTCGGCCAACCCCGAAGCGCTGCCCGTGCAGTTGGTCGACGAACTGGCGCTGTACGACCGCGCCGATGTGCAAAAACCCTTCGTGCGCCACGACGGCGACCTGGCCGAAGCCACCCTGTTGATGGAAGGCATCAGTTGCGCCGCCTGCGGCTGGCTGATCGAAAAACACCTGCGCAGCCTGCCCGCCGTGGCCGAGGCGCGACTGAACCTGTCCAACCATCGCCTGCATGTGCGCTGGGCCGATGGGCAGTTGCCGTTGAGCCAGGTGCTCAGCGAGCTGCGCCAGATCGGCTACGCCGCCCACCCCTATCAAGCCGACCGCGCCGCCGAACAACTGGCCAGCGAAAACCGCCTGGCCCTGCGCCAACTCGGCGTCGCCGGCCTGCTGTGGTTCCAGGCGATGATGGCAACCATGGCCACCTGGCCGGAATTCAATATCGACCTGAGCCCCGAGCTGCACGTGATCCTGCGCTGGGTCGCGCTGTTTTTGACCACCCCCATCGTGTTCTACAGCTGCGCGCCGTTTTTCAAGGGCGCCATGCGCGACCTGCGCACTCGCCACCTGACCATGGATGTCTCGGTGTCACTGGCCATCGGCGGCGCTTACCTCGCGGGGATCTGGACCGCGATAACGGGGGTGGGCGAGCTGTATTTCGATGCCGTGGGCATGTTCGCCCTGTTCCTGCTGGCCGGCCGCTACCTGGAGCGCCGTGCCCGCGAGCGCACGGCCGCCGCCACCGCGCAGTTGGTCAACCTGCTGCCGGCCTCGTGCCTGCGCCTCAAAGGCGATGGCCAGAGCGAACGCATCCTGCTCACCGAACTGGCCCTGGGCGACCGGGTGCTGGTGCATCCGGGCGCGATCCTGCCGGCCGACGGGGTGATCCTGAAGGGCCAATCGAGCATCGACGAGTCCCTGCTCACCGGCGAATACCTGCCACAACCGCGACAGGCCGGCGATAGCGTCACCGCTGGCACCCTCAACGTCGAAGGCGCGTTGACCGTGCAAGTGCGCGCCCTGGGCCACGACACCCGCTTGTCGGCCATCGTGCGCCTGCTGGAGCGGGCCCAGGCCGAAAAACCGCGCCTGGCAGAAATCGCCGACCGCGCCGCGCAATGGTTCCTGCTCTGCTCACTGATCGCCGCCGCTGTGATCGGCCTGCTGTGGTGGGAGCTGGATTCATCGCGAGCATTCTGGATTGTCCTGGCGATGCTGGTGGCGACTTGCCCGTGCGCCCTGTCCCTGGCAACCCCCACGGCCTTGACCGCCGCCACCGGCACCCTGCACAAACTCGGCCTGCTGCTGACCCGTGGCCATGTGCTGGAAGGCTTGAACCAGATCGACACAGTGATTTTCGACAAGACCGGCACCCTCACCGAAGGTCGCCTGGCCCTGCGCGCCATCCGGCCGCTGGGCAGCATGAGCAGCGACCTCGCCCTGGCCCTGGCCGCCGCCCTCGAAAACCGCTCCGAACACCCGATTGCCCGGGCCTTTGGCCGCGCGCCGCTGGCAGCTGATGAGGTGCTCAGCACCCCTGGCCTGGGGCTCGAAGGGCGGGTCGGCGAACGCCTGCTGCGCATTGGCCAACCCGCTTTCGTCTGTGAGTTAAGCGGCTGTGGGATTCCCGATTCGCCGCAAGATGCCGGCCAATGGCTGCTGCTGGGCGATACCGGCGGGGCCCTGGCCTGGTTTGTCCTGGATGATCGCCTGCGCAGCGATGCTCCTGCGCTGTTGGCCGCGTGCAAGGCGCGGGGCTGGCGTACCTTGTTGCTGTCGGGTGACAGCTCGCCGATGGTCGCCAGCGTCGCCGCCGAACTGGGGATTGATGAAGCCCGTGGCGGCCTGCGCCCGGATGACAAGCTGCAGGTGCTGCAACAACTGCACAAGGAAGGCCGCAAGGTGCTGATGCTCGGGGACGGCGTGAATGACGTGCCGGTGTTGGCCGCCGCCGATATCAGCGTGGCCATGGGCTCGGCCACTGACCTGGCGAAAACCAGCGCCGATGCGGTGCTGTTGTCCAACCGCCTGGACGCCCTGGTGCAAGCCTTCAGCCTGGCCCGGCGCACGCGCCGGGTAATCATTGAAAACCTGCTGTGGGCCGGGCTGTACAATGGCCTGATGTTGCCGTTCGCCGCCCTCGGTTGGATCACGCCGATCTGGGCTGCGATCGGCATGTCCCTCAGTTCGTTGACCGTGGTGATCAACGCCCTGCGCCTGACACGCCTGCCGCGCGCCAGTGCCGCGAGCACCACCCCACAGCCTCGCCCGCTGCCGGCTTGAGCCGCGCGGGCATGGAGTAGCGATGCCAGCTCTTTACGTAATGATTCCAGCGGCGCTGCTGATCGTCGCCATCGCCATCTACATCTTCTTCTGGGCGGTTGACAGCGGCCAGTATGACGACCTCGACGGGCCGGCCCACAGCGTGTTGTTCGACGACCAGGACCCCAAGCACCTGGCCGCTGTCGACGAAGCCAGCAGCCATGCGCAACCACCGACCAAGCCTGACGAGCCGGCGCCGCCCCATGCTTGACCTCGCGCCGCTGCTGGTTTCTGCGCTGATCCTCGGCCTGCTGGGCGGCGGCCATTGCCTGGGCATGTGCGGCGGCCTGATGGGCGCGCTGACCCTGGCCATCCCCCCGGAGCAACGCAGCCGGCGCTTTCGCCTGCTGCTGGCGTACAACCTGGGACGCATCCTCAGCTATGCCTGCGCCGGCGTATTGATTGGCCTGGCCGGCTGGGCCGTGGCCAACAGCCCGGCGGCGATGTTCATGCGCATCCTCGCGGGCCTGCTGTTGATCAGCATGGGCCTGTACCTGGCCGGCTGGTGGAGCGGCCTGACCCGTATCGAAAGCCTCGGCCGCGGCCTGTGGCGCCATATCCAGCCGTTTGCCAGCCGTTTGCTGCCGGTGTCCAGCCTGCCCCGCGCCTTGCTGCTGGGCGCGCTGTGGGGTTGGTTGCCGTGCGGCCTGGTCTACAGCACCTTGTTGTGGGCGGCCAGCCAGGGCAATGCGATGGATAGCGGGTTGCTAATGCTGGCCTTCGGCCTTGGCACCTGGCCGGTCTTGCTCGCCACCGGTCTGGCGGCGGAGCGTGTCACCGCGCTGTTGCGCAAGCGCAGTGTGCGCGTGGCGGGCGGCCTGCTGGTGATGGTGTTCGGGATCTGGACCCTACCCGGCCCCCATCAGCACTGGCTGATGGGCCACTAAAAGGCCATGTGGCATAGCGCCGCTCCCCTTTGATACAAATCAAGATGACCGCCCGGCCATGCCCCTAGACTCGGCCCACTAGCCAATCCGGGGAACGCCCGCATGCTCGACGCCATTCGTTGGGATACTGATCTGATTCATCGCTACGACCTCGCGGGGCCGCGCTACACCTCCTACCCCACCGCCGTACAATTCACCAGCCAGGTCGGCACTTTCGACCTGCTGCACGCCCTGCGCGACAGCCGCAAGGCGGTGCGCCCGCTGTCGCTGTATGTGCACGTGCCGTTCTGCGCGAACATTTGCTACTACTGCGCCTGCAACAAAGTCATCACCAAGGACCGCGGTCGCGCCCAGGCCTACCTGCAACGCCTGGAACAAGAGATTCAACTGGTCGCCTGCCACCTGGACCCCAACCAACGGGTGCAGCAGCTGCATTTTGGCGGCGGCACACCGACCTTTCTCAGCCACGACGAATTGCGCCAACTGATGGCGCAACTGCGCCAGCACTTCAACCTGCTGGATGACGACTCCGGCGACTACGGCATCGAGATCGACCCCCGGGAAGCCGACTGGGCCACCATGGGCCTGCTGCGTGAACTGGGCTTCAACCGCGTGAGCATCGGCGTGCAGGACCTGGACCCCGAGGTACAGCGGGCGGTCAATCGCCTGCAAAGCCTGGAAGAAACCCGCGCGGTGATCGACGCGGCGCGCACCCTGCAGTTTCGCTCGATCAATATCGACCTGATCTACGGCCTGCCCAAGCAGACCCCGGAGCATTTCGCCCGCACGGTGGCCGAGGTCATCAGCCTGCAACCCGACCGCCTGTCGGTGTTCAACTATGCCCACCTGCCCGAACGCTTCCTGCCCCAGCGGCGGATCAACTGCGAAGACCTGCCGGCCCCCGCCGTCAAATTGCAGATGCTGCAGGAAACCATCGAACAGTTGACGGCGGCTGGCTACAACTACATCGGCATGGACCACTTCGCCCTGCCCGATGACGAATTGGCCATTGCCCAGGAAGAGTCCACCCTGCAGCGCAACTTCCAGGGCTACACCACCCACGGTCACTGCGATTTGATCGGGCTTGGCGTTTCGGCCATCAGTCAGATTGGTGACCTGTACTGCCAGAACAGCAGCGACCTGAATCACTACCAGAACGCCCTGGCGGGGGCGCAACTGGCCACCAGTCGCGGCCTGCTCTGCACGGCGGACGATCGTTTGCGCCGGGCGGTGATTCAACAGTTGATCTGTCACTTCAGCCTGGACTTCGAAAGCATCGAGCAGGCCTTCACCGTGGATTTTCGCGGCTATTTCGCCGAGCTTTGGCCACAACTCCAAGCCATGGCCAGTGACGGCCTGATCGAACTCGACGCCGAAGGCATTCGGGTACTGCCGGCCGGACGCCTGCTGGTGCGCTCGGTGTGCATGGTGTTCGATGCCTATCTGGAGCAACAGAATAGGCAGCGATTTTCGCGGGTGATCTAAGCCGGGTTACTTGGCCATCAACGAGGCGGCCTTCACCGCGTCTTCGGCGCTCAGGTTCTTCATCGCTTCGCTCAACGACGCATAGGCGCCGGTCAGCGAGGCTTGCAAGCCGCCCAACGCCGATTGCACGCCGCTCAGTTTCGCCAGGACCTGCTCCGGGCTGAGGCGCTTGTCGGACATGATCGCCGACATCTCAGCCATCTTTTCCGCGATCTGCTGCTTCAACTGGCGAATCATTTTCAGCAGTTTCTGCACGTTCTCGTCCAGCCCGCTTTCTTCGATATCGTCGTTGGCGGTCTTCTCGGCGCTGGCAGCCTTCAGCGACGCACCGGAAAAGGTCACACTCACGCCTTCGGCAGGCTGGGTTTCACCCAGCGCCGTTGATTCGGTACCGGCGCCCACGGTGCTGGTTTTTTTCGGTTCAAGCAGCGTCGGCACAGTGGTGCGGGACGGAAGATTGCCGTCGATGGAAAGCATATCGTGAGCCTCCAAGCTCTTGGTCGTTAGCAGTTCATCGGCCGCGGGGTAAAATTCTTTATACCCCTGCCGGTTTTTTGTACAGGCTGGCCTGATAGTCCCTCAGTGCGGTACCCTTACGTCTTATGTGTGTTTTCCCACAAGGATTTAAGAAATGTCCGAGCCAGTTAAACTGCGCGCTCATAGCCAGGCTCACTGCAAGGATTGCAGCCTGGCGCCCCTCTGCTTGCCACTTTCGCTGAATCTGGAAGACATGGATGCGCTGGACGAAATCGTTAAACGTGGTCGCCCCCTGAAGAAAGGCGAGTTTTTGTTTCGCCAGGGTGACAAGTTCGATTCCGTCTATGCAGTACGCTCGGGCGCCTTGAAGACGTTCAGCCTGAGCGACAGCGGCGAAGAACAGATCACCGGCTTCCACCTGCCCAGCGAGCTGGTGGGCCTGTCGGGCATGGACACCGAGATTCACCCGGTGTCGGCTCAGGCCCTGGAAACCACGTCGGTGTGCGAGATCCCGTTCGAACGCCTGGACGAACTGGCCCTGCAATTGCCGCAGTTGCGCCGCCAGTTGATGCGCGTGATGAGCCGGGAAATCCGTGACGACCAGCAAATGATGCTGCTGTTGTCGAAAAAAACCGCCGACGAACGGATTGCCACCTTCCTGGTCAACCTGTCGGCGCGTTTCCGCGCCCGGGGTTTCTCGGCCAATCAGTTCCGCCTGAGCATGTCGCGCAACGAAATCGGCAATTACCTGGGCCTGGCGGTGGAAACCGTATCCCGGGTATTCACGCGCTTCCAGCAGAACGAACTGATTGCCGCCGAGGGCAAGGAAGTACACATCCTCGACCCGATCCAGCTCTGCGCACTGGCCGGCGGCTCCCTCGACGGCTGACCGCCGGACCAGGGGCGCGACACTTGCGGCCAAGCCAACCGGCGAGGCCGCAGGTATACTGCGAAGTCTTTGCGCCCAGGACTCCCGACGATGGCTTTCGACTCCTTCGACATCAAATCCCTGATTCGCCCCGTCATCGACTTCCCCAAGCCTGGGGTGATCTTTCGTGATATCACGCCGCTGTTCCAGTCGCCCAAGGCCATGCGCCTGGTGGCCGATACCTTTATCCATCGCTACGTCGAAGCCGAGTTCAGCCATATCGGCGCGATGGATGCCCGCGGCTTTCTGATCGGATCGGTGATTGCCTATCAACTGAACAAGCCGCTGATCCTGTTCCGCAAACAGGGCAAGCTGCCAGCAGACGTACTGTCCGAGGGCTATCAGACCGAATATGGCGAAGCGTTCCTCGAAGTACACGCCGACAGCCTGTGCGAAGGGGATTCGGTATTGATGTTCGATGACCTGATCGCCACGGGTGGCACCTTGATTGCTGCGGCTAATCTGGCGCGGCGCATGGGAGCACGGATTTTCGAGGCCGCGGCGATTATTGATCTGCCGGAGCTGGGGGGCTCGCAGCGTTTGGAGGATATGGGGATTGCGACCTTCTGTTTGACGCAGTTTGGCTTGACTGAGCGGTAATTTGCGCTGGTCTTGCGGGCCTCATCGCGGGCAAGCCCGCTCCCACCTTTGAATGGGTTCACAAATCAAAATGTGGGAGCGGGCTTGCCCGCGATGAGGCCAGTGATAACACCCTCACTCACAACCCCATCTGCTTACTGATGATTTCATTCATCACCTCCCGCGTCCCGCCACCAATCGACAAAATCCGGTTATCCCGGTACAGCCGCTCCACCAGGCTGCCGCGCATATAACCCAGGCCTCCCAGGATCTGCACCGCGTCATACGTCACCCGGTCGGCGGTGTCGGTGGCCAGGTTCTTGGCCATGGAAATCTCCTTGATCACACTCTTGCCCGCCGCCATCTTCGCGGCCTGGCGGTAGGTGAACTCGCGGGAAACCTCGACCGCCGTGGCCATCTCCGCCAGGCGGTGCTTGAGCACCTGGAACTTGCCAATCGGCTTGCCAAAGGCCTCGCGCTGCGCAGCCCACTTCAGGCTCTCTTCCAGGGCCATCTGCGCCGTCATGTTGGCCATCAATGCCAGGGCCAGGCGTTCGCTCTGGAAATTGCCCATGATGCAGGCAAACCCCATGTTTTCGCTGCCGATCAGGTTGCCTGCGGGCACCTGGCAATTGTCGAAGAACAACTCGGCAGTGTCCGACGCCCACCAACCCATTTTCTTCAGCGGTTGGCCGACGGTGAAGCCAGGCGTGCCCTTCTCGATCAGCAACAGGCTGATGCCGGCAAAGCCCGGCCGGCCGGTACGTACGGCGACGGTGTAGTAGTCGGCGCGCACGCCACTGGTAATAAAGGTTTTGCTGCCACTGACCCGATAGCAATCGCCGTCGCGCACGGCACGGGTTTGCAGGCTGGCCACGTCGGAGCCACCACCGGGCTCGGTGACGGCCAGGGCCATGATCTTCTCGCCAGACAAGACCTGCGGGGCCACGCGCTCGCGGATTTCGGGGCGGGCCCATTTGACGATGGGCGGCAGGCCGATATCCAACGAGCCCAGCCCCGCCACCACGCCGCCGGAGCCACAGCGCATCAGCTCTTCGCTGGCGGCCACCTTGGCGAACAGATCGCCTTCATGACTGCCGCCGAGGGCTTCGGGGTAACCGATCCCGAGAATCCCCGCCGCACCGGCCTTGAGGTACAGCTCGCGAGGGAAGTGTTCGGCCTCCTCCCACTGCTCGATGCCCGGCACAATCTCGCGCTCGACAAAACGGCGCACGCTGTCGCGGACCAATTGGTGACTGGGGTCGAAATATTCCTGGTAGGCAGACATCGGCAAGCTCCATGCAGAGATGGAGCGAACTTACCAAGCGCTTGCTTGGTTATCAAGCCGAACGCAAATGCAATGTGCATGCTTGTGTAGGAGCTGGCTTGCCTGCGATGGTATCGCCTCGGTCCCCCTGATACAGCGCAGTGCCTGCATCGCAGGCAAGCCAGCTCCTACACAAGCCAGCGTGCTACAGGGAGTTTGGCTTACAGCGCGATAGGTTTACGCCCGGCAAACGAGTGCGCCAGGGTGCCGCCGTCCACCAACTCCAGCTCACCACCCAACGGCACGCCGTGGGCGATGCGCGAGGTGATCAGGCCTTTGTTGGCCAGCAGTTGCGCGATGTAATGCGCCGTGGCTTCCCCTTCCACCGTAGGGTTGGTGGCCAGGATCACTTCGGTAAAGGTGCCCTGCTCTTCGATGCGCGCCACCAATTGCGGGATACCAATGGCTTCAGGCCCCAGGCCGTCAAGCGGCGACAGGTGGCCCTTGAGCACGAAGTAGCGCCCGCGGTAGCCGGTCTGCTCCACCGCATACACGTCCATCGGCCCTTCGACCACGCACAGCAGGGTGTCGTCGCGACGGGGGTCGGCGCATTGCGGGCACAGTTCTTCTTCGGTAAGGGTGCGGCACTGACGGCAATGGCCCACGCCTTCCATGGCCTGGCTCAAGGCCTGGGCCAGCCGCGAGCCACCGCTGCGGTCACGCTCCAGCAGTTGCAGCGCCATACGCTGGGCGGTTTTCTGGCCCACGCCCGGCAAGATGCGCAGGGCGTCGATCAGTTGACGAATCAGAGGGCTGAAGCTCATGGGGCAAAGGTCCGACAAAACAACGAGACGCGGTTTATACCCGCGCCTCGGATAAGCGTCAAATACGCACGACCAACTTGCCGAAATTGCGCCCTTCCAACAGGCCGATAAAAGCTTCGGGCGCCTGCTCAAGGCCCTCGACCACGTCTTCGCGAAACTTGACCTTGCCGTCCCGCACCCACGGCGCCATGGCGCTGATGAATTCCGGGTGGCGGTCGCCATAGTCGTCGAACACGATAAAGCCCTGGATGCGCACGCGCTTGGTCAGCAAGGTGCGTTGCAGCGCCGGCAGGCGATCGGGACCGGTGGGCGCTTCATGGGCGTTGTAGCCGGCAATCAGGCCACACAGGGGGATCCGCGCCTTGGGATTGAGCAGGGGCAGCACGGCGTCGAAGACCTTGCCGCCGACGTTTTCATAATAGATGTCCACCCCGTTAACACAGGCGTTGGCCAGTTCATCGGCAAAGTCCGCGCTCTTGTGGTCGATGCACGCGTCAAACCCCAGCTCCTCCACCACATAACGGCACTTGTCCGCACCGCCGGCCACGCCGACCACCCGCAGGCCCTTGAGCTTGGCCACCTGGCCAACCACCGAGCCCACCGCACCGGAGGCCGCCGCCACCACCAGGGTTTCCCCGGCCTGGGGTTGGCCAATATCCATCAGGCCCATGTAGGCCGTCATGCCGGGCATGCCCAGCACACCCAGGGCCATGGACGGGCTTGGCAAGCCGTTGGGTACCGGTATCAAATTGCGGCCGTCACTGATGCTATGGCTTTGCCAGCCGGTGGCGCCGACCACCAGGTCACCCACCTCAAATTTGGGGTTGCGCGACTGTTCGATGCGGCTGACAGCGCCGCCAGTCATCACCTCGCCGATTTCTACCGGGGCTGCGTAGGACGGCGCGTCACTCATACGTCCACGCATGTAGGGGTCCAGGGACAGGAACAGGGTCTTGAGCAGGACCTGGCCGTCTGCCAGGTCGGGCAGCGCCACGCGCTCCAGGCGGAAGTTTTCCGGCACGGGCGCACCCTGCGGGCGGGATACCAGGACGATGCGCTGGTTAAGGGTCATGGCTTGGGTCATCAGCGAGGCTCCTTTATATCGGTGATTGAATTCAGCGGTATAGGGTGCAGACAGCTGTTGCAGGGCTGACGTTCGATTGTGCCCGACACAAACAAAAATGCCAGGCGCGATGCCTGGCATTTTCAGTCTTGCGCTGGCCGGTCAGAACGGCAGCTTCATGCCCGGCGGCAGTTGCATGCCCGCGGTCACGCCGGACATTTTGTCCTGGCTGTTGGCTTCGATCTTGCGCACGGCGTCGTTGACGGCCGCGGCGAACAGGGCTTCGAGCATTTCCAGGTCGTCTTCGCCAACGCCCGGCAATACGCTTGGGTCAATGCTCACGCGCTTGATGTCGTGACGACCGGTCATCACCACGCTGACCATATCGCCACCGGCTTTACCGGTGACTTCGGCGTTGGCCAGTTCTTCCTGCATCTTGGCCATCTTTTCCTGCATCTGCTGCGCCTGCTTCATCAGGCCGGCCATGCCACCTTTCATCATGGGAATCACCTCAAAAGTACGTGGATCAATACGGCGCCGAGCCTCGGGGCACGGCGCCTGCAATTATCAGCCCGCTGCAGCCTGGGCTTCGACAGGTTCAATAGTATCGTGTCGCACCACCGCGCCAAACTGCTCCATCATCTGCTGGATCAGCGGGTCGGCCTGGATCGACTCCTCGGCCTCGCGCTGGCGGTTGAGCCGGCGACGGGTGGCGGCCTGGGCCGGGGTTTCCTGCTCGGGCTTGATCAGCTCGATGGTCACCGTCAGGGTGCGTTCGTGGAACTGGTTCAGGGCATCGTTGAGCCGGCGCTGCTGGGTCGCGTTGAACAGGGCGCTGTGGGCCGGGTCCAGGTGCAACAGCCAGTGATCGCCATCGACAGCGATCAGCGTGCAGTTGGCGGCGATGCTGCCGGTCATGCCGGAAATCGGCAATTTCGGGAACAGCTCCAGCCATTGCAGGGCCAGGCCGGTGGCCGGCATGGCGGCAGGTTCCGCCTCGGGCTCGGGCGCAGGCTCGGCGGTGTGCTCGCTGGCCAGGTCGTCCAGGTAGCTGTAGGCCGAATCCATGTCCGGCTCGATGTAATCTTCGTCCAGCGGCGGTTCGTCATCCAGGTCGATGCCTGGGGTAGCGGCGTCCACTTCGGCAATAGTCGGCTCGGGCACGGGTGCCGAGACCCATTCCGGCGCGTCGGGTACCACGCTGTCGGGGGTTGGCGTCGGCATCGGCGTCAGTTCAGGCTGCTCGCCGGTGGTTTCGAGGACAGGCTCGACGGCAGGAGCCAGCTCGACCACGGCCTCTGCCGGCTCATTCCAGGGCAGATCGACTACCGGCGCGGGCTCGGGCTCGACCATCGGCTGCGGCGCCACTACAGGCGCCACAGGCTCCACCGCGACCATGGCTGGAGCAGCGGCCACAGGTTGCGGCGCGCTTACTGGCGCAACGACCGCCGCGCCAGCCACTGGTTTGGCGGAATCAACTGTGGCCTGGCTGATCCCCACTGGCTTTAGTGGCTGTCTCGGCGCGTCGGCGGTATCCGCGGGGCGAAACGCCAGCATGCGCAGCATGACCATTTCGAAACCGCCGCGCGGGTCTGGTGCCAACGGCAGGTCGCGGCGCCCGATCAGGCCCATCTGGTAGTAGAACTGCACATCTTCGGCCGGCAGCGCCTGGGCCAGTGCCAATACGCGGTCGCGGTCGCCGTGGCCGTTGTCGACCCCCTCAGGCAGGGCCTGGGCGATAGCGACGCGGTGCAGCACATTGAGAATTTCCGAGAGCACGCCATTCCAGTCCGGCCCCTGCTCCGACAGATGGCGCACGGCTTCGAGCAGCGCCTTGGCGTCGCCTTCGATCAGCGCATGCAGCACGTCGAACACTTGGCCGTGATCGAGGGTGCCGAGCATGGCGCGCACGTCGGCGGCCATTACCTTGCCTTCACCGAAGGCAATCGCCTGGTCGGTCAGGCTCATGGCATCGCGCATCGAGCCATCGGCGGCGCGGCCCAGCAGCCACAGCGCATCGTCTTCGAACGGCACGTTCTCCACACCCAATACGTGGGTCAAATGCTCGACCACCCGCTCAGGGGTCATGTTCTTCAGGGAGAACTGCAGGCACCGCGACAAAATCGTTGCAGGAAGTTTCTGCGGGTCGGTGGTGGCCAGGATGAACTTAACATAGGGCGGCGGCTCCTCCAGGGTCTTCAACAGGGCGTTGAAGGAATGGCTGGAGAGCATGTGCACTTCGTCGATCAGGTAGACCTTGAAGCGCCCGCGGCTGGGGGCGTACTGCACGTTGTCCAGCAGTTCGCGGGTGTCCTCGACCTTGGTGCGGCTCGCGGCGTCGATTTCGATCAGGTCGACAAAGCGCCCTTCGTCGATCTCCCGGCACACCGAGCAGGTGCCGCAGGGCGTCGAGGTGATGCCGGTCTCACAGTTCAGGCACTTTGCAATGATCCGCGCAATGGTGGTCTTGCCCACCCCGCGCGTGCCGGTGAACAGGTAGGCGTGGTGCAGCCGTTGGCTGTCCAAGGCATTGATCAGAGCCTTGAGCACATGGGTCTGGCCGACCATTTCGCGGAACGAGCGCGGACGCCATTTACGTGCAAGAACCTGATAACTCATCGAAAACCGTCGCAACTGGGAAGCGGAAGCCGGTAATGCTAGCGGAGCAGGGGGGAAATTGCATCCGGCACGCTCGCCTAATCTGACTAAGCTGGTAGTGGCACGCCCTGCAAAGGGCTGATCCCGGAGAGTTTATGCGCGTAGTCCTGGGCGCTTTATGGATGATCACCACACTGAGCCTGGCGGCGCCCGCCCCGTTGCGCTTCGCCATTTCCGACAGCTGGGCCATGCCCATGGTGCAGATCGAGGGGGCCCAGCCGACCCAGGGCATTTTGTATGACTTGATGCTCAGCCTGGCAACCCAGGTCGGCCACCCGGCGCAGTTCCAGGTGTTGGCCCGGGCCCGTATCGCTCCAGCCATGGAGCACGGCGAGATTGATGTGCGCTGCTACGTCGCACAAGCGTGGCTGAATAATCTGTCCGGGGACTACGTATGGAGCATTCCGTTATGGGTGCAGCGCAATGTCCTGGCCAGCGCCCATGTGCCGCCGCTGTCGGTGAATGTGGCGCAGCTGGCGGCACAGAATATCGGCACGGTGCTCAACTACAGCTACCCGACCCTCGAACCGCTGTTTGCCAAGGGCCAGCTCAAGCGCGACGACGCCCGCAGCGAAGAGCAAGTGCTGCAAAAGCTGGTGGCGGGACGCTTCAAGTACGCGGTCACCAACGAATGGACCCTGGAACGCTTCAATCAGCAGTTACCGGCAGGTCGCAAGCTGCACGTGGTGGCCGTGATTGAAGAGCAGAGCCTGGGCTGCTACGTGCGCAACGACCCAGCCCTACCCGTGCAGCGGATTTTGCGCACACTGCTGCGTATGAAAATGTCCGGGGAGATTGACGCAATCATCCTGCTCTATACCGGCGACGCTGGGCGCCTGCCTCAATCCCCGCCAGCGCCATAGTTGAGCAGATCAAACCCCGCCGCCCAGGCCGGCACCTCGGCTGCCGGCATCGGTTGGGCGAAGTAATAGCCCTGCGCCACTTCACAGCCCATGCGCAGCAGCAACTGGCCATGCTCGAGGGTTTCCAGGCCCTCGGCGATCACTTCGCGACCAAATGCCCGGGCCAGGCCGATCACCGCCTGGGTCAGCGCGAGGTCATCCTTGTCGTGCAGGATGTCGCGCACAAACGACTTGTCGATCTTGATGGTCTGGGTGGGCAGGCGCTTGAGGTAGCTGAGGGACGAATAGCCCGTGCCGAAATCGTCCAGGGAAAACCGCACTCCCAGCGCCTGGCATGCCGCCAGGTGCTCGGTGACGCGCTGGATATGATCGATGGCTACCGATTCGGCGATCTCCAGGTCGAGCATGTGCGGCGCAACGTCAGGATGCTGGGCCAGCAGCTGTTGCAAGCGCTCGACAAAATCCGCGCGCTGGAAGTGTCGCGCCGCGATATTCACGCTGACCGGCCAGCAGTGCCCGGCATCTTGCCACTGGCGTATCTGCGCCAGCACCTGGTCCATCACCCACTCGCCGACATCGACGATCAGGTCGGTCTGCTCGATCAACGACAGGAAATCCTTGGGCGACACCAGCCCGCGAATCGGGTGCTGCCAGCGCAGCAATGCCTCAAAACCCACGACCTGGCCGTGGCGCAGGTTGATCTTGGGATGGAAGTGCAGGCACAACTCCCCCGCTGCCAGGGCCTGGCGAATCTGCTGCACGGTCTGGTGGGTGGCCTTGACCTCCTGCTCCAGGGACACATCAAACAGCTGGTAGCGGTTACGGCCACTTTGCTTGGCCACGTACATCGCCTGGTCGGCATGGCGCAGCAGGGTGTCGGCATCCTCGTCATCCAACGGGAACAGCGTGACGCCAATGCTGGCAAACACGTTGATCTGCGCGCCGAGGATCGAGTACGGCTCGGAAATGGCCGTGAGGATGCGCCGCAAAGCGCGGTTCAACTCCTCGGCATCGCGCACGTAGCGCAGGATCAGCACAAACTCGTCACCGGCAAGCCTTGCGACCACGTCTTCGCCACGGATGATGTCGCGCAGGCGGCTGGCGACCTCCACCAGCAACAGGTCGCCAGAGGCATGGCCGTAGCCGTCGTTGACCGCCTTGAAGCCGTCCAGGTCGAGCATGCACACCGCCAGGGGGATGTGCTCGCTGCGGGAAAACTCCAAGGATTGCACGAGCAGTTCAGACAGATAGGCACGGTTGGGCAGCCCGGTCAGCACATCATGGCCGACCCGCCATTGCAGGGTCTGCAACAACTGGCGCTTTTCGCTGACATCAAAACGAATCGACACGTACTTCTGCACCTTGCCGGTCCGCTCATCGACCAGCGGCACCATGGTGCTGTCGACCCAGTACAGCGAGCCGTCCTTGGCGCGGTTACAGATTTCCCCGCGCCAGACCTTACCCTCGGTGATGGTGCGCCACATCCCCTGGAAAAACCCGGCAGGATGCAACCCGGAACTGAGGATCCGGTGGTTGCGCCCCAGCAACTCGTCGCGGCTGTAGCCGGACATGCCGCAGAATTGGTCGTTTACATAGGTGATGCGGCCGGTGAGGTCTGTCTCGGAGAAAATGGCGGCGGCATCCACGGCCCTGCGGTATTTCTCATCCATGAATGAGGCTCTAGGTGGCTAGCGGTTGAACCGCTCGACCAGGGCACGCAACCCGGAAGAGATGCTTTCAAGTTCCCGGCCCCGGGTGACTGCAGCGTTGGCATTGCCCGCTGTCTTTTGTACCGTGGCCGCGACGTTATTGATCTGTTGTGAAACATCCTCTGCGACGTGGGATTGTTCCTGCGAGGCAGCAGCCATTTGCTGACTCATGCCGGTAATGCGCTCTACTGCCTGGCGAATACCCAGCAATGCCTGTTGCGCCTGCAATACCTGCTGCACGCCCTGCTCGGCTTCATGGATACCGGTGCTGGCAATTTCCACTGCTTCATCGGCGCCCGCGCGTAGATTCTGGATGATGCCCTGGATCTGCTCGGTCGACTCCCGGGTCTTGCCCGCCAGCGCCCGCACTTCATCGGCCACCACCGCAAAACCACGGCCCTGTTCACCAGCCCGCGCCGCCTCGATGGCAGCATTCAGGGCCAGCAGGTTGGTCTGGTCGGCAATCGCCTGGATCATGCTCGCCGCCACGCGGATTTCCTGGGTCTGGCCGGCCAGGTGGCCCACCGCCTGGTTGATCTGGGTAACGGTGGCCGCCAGCAGTTGGATCGCGTCGCGTGTGGTTCCGACCACCTGGCTGCCATGCCCGGCCAGGTCGTTGGCGGTACGGGCTTCGCTGGCGGTCTGCTGTACATGTGTCGCCACTTCGGCGATGGAGGCGGCCATTTCGGTCATGGCCGCGGCGGTCATATCGGTTTCGGCGCGCTGTTCCAGCAGTGCCGACTCGGTATTGCCCGACAACACGCTGGAATCGGTAGCCGCCTCGGCCATCTGTGTGGCCAGGTCGCTGAGCCGCGTGAGGGCGGTTTTCAAGCGCGCCTCTTCGCTGATCAGGATCATCTCCAATTGCGCGGCCGGACCTAGCGCATCGCTGTAGGTCATGGCGCTGATCGGATCGGAAAAGGTGTTGGGAGTGTGCTCGACAATCTGCTTGAGCTGCTGCCCCAGACGCAGGTGCGCCCAGGCGCCCAGACCGAGAAACAGCAGCGCAGTCGTTGCCTGAGCCCAGCCGCTGGGCAGCCATTGCACCGCGCCGCCAGCCGCCACCGCCGCCAGGGCGGGCACGGCCAGGGCATTGCCGAACTGGCCCAGGCGTTGCAGCGGCGAAACCGCCGAACGCCCGGCACGCAAGCGCGCGTAGAGCGCTTCGGCACGCCGCACCTGTTCGCGCGTCGGCTTGACCCGCACCGACTCATAGCCCACCAACCGGCCGTCTTCGAGGATGGGGGTCACATAGGCGCTGACCCAATAAAAGTTGCCATTTTTGCAGCGATTCTTGACCACGCCCATCCAGCTCTGGCCGGCCTTGAGGTAGCGCCACATCAGTTCGAAGACCGCCGGCGGCATATCCGGGTGGCGTACCAGGTTGTGGGTACTGCCGATCAGCTCGGCTTGGGTGAAGCCGCTCATGGCAGCAAACTCGGCGTTGCAGTAGGTAATGTGGCTATTGATGTCCGTCGCGGAAATGAGCCGTTGCTGCTCCCCGAAAGTCTGTTCAACTGTGGTGACCGGCAAATTGACGCGCACTTTAAAGCTCCATGGACAGCATTCGATCTACCGGCCCGGGATCGGGTAGATCCGGCAGGTAGAGGGGTATTTCCAGACGGGTAAACCGTCAATCGGCTGGCTGGCGCCATTGGGCGGCCAAACCAGGTTTTGCCCAGCACCTGAGCTTCGGTTTAGCGAAGATCAACTAGGCTTTAATTCGAGCGTCTGGTGTGAAAGGCGGGGGCTGCGGGGGCGCGCAAGAGCGAGCCTGGCGCTGCGGCCAAGCAACTGTTTTGCAACTACCTTTATGAAAGAGAGGAGAAAGCAATGATTTCCCGTTTCATAAAGGTGCCCTGTGAAACGACACCGCCAAATACTTGTCCTAAACGCCGATTCTACGAATTACATCACATTTTGCAAGAAAAGGTGATGGTGCGTGCCGTTGTCTAATGCCAATATTTATCGTTAAGTTCTTGATTCTAAATGGGAATTGAGCGATGCAAATTTCAAGTTTGGGTCCAGCCATCAGACGTTATCGAAAGGTAGCGGGGCTTACTCAGGCTGAACTAGGTGAGAAAACCGGTTTTGACCCTAAAACCATCAGCCGCTTCGAAACCGGCACCTATACACCCAGCGTTGACGCTCTCTTCTTGTTTGCAGAGGCTCTGGGAGTGAAGCTGAAAGTCTTTTTTGCCGATCTGGGCGATGAGGACGAACAGCGCGCTTATCTGTTCGGTGTCATTCATAAAGCCACCCCGAAGGATCTGGGAAAGCTGATAGCGGCGGTAGACCAGGCCTTGTCCAAGCCTTAGAGCTCGTACGACATAAAAAAGAGCAGGTCGCTGATGCCGCCTGTTCTTTGCTCTTTGCCTACTGACATGATCCAACCGGACAGCGCCTCTCCTGGCAGGCGCTGGGCCACGCCTTTTGCCAATATGCTCGCGCAGCCCAAGCGGACTCGGCATCCTTTCGCGCAATTACTTCAAAATGCAAGGGACTACCATGAGCTACCTGCGCCTGCTGGCGGTGGCTGGCACCTAGAACCTGCCTGCAAGACCGGCATCTTCCTGCTGGCGGCGAAGAAGCTTCTGGTGATTGACGTGGTTGCGTTGCTGGCAGGCGCGCGCTAGTTCTTCAACCGCAATAAAGGCCGATAGCCAGACACGAAAACGCCGCGAAAAAAACGCGGCGTACAGACGGCTTCGACCGCTGCGCAATAACGCACGGCAAAGTGATAATTTTTGATCAGAGGGAGAGTTGTTACGAAGGGAGCGTTATGGAGGCAACCCCACCAGCCACACCCCGGCACACAATGTTCCCGCTGTGGCTGCTGCCTTCCGGCTCTGACCAGGTTCACGGGTAATCGTTGCGGGGGGACCGATGGGGTCACCATAACGACGCTGGCCTCTCGGCAAGCCGCGCCATTGTACCGATCTCATCGGAAGTTACAACCGTTGGTGCAGGATTAAAAAGCCAAGGGGCTCAAGTACTTGCCATAGCCCTGAAGAACACCCTCTATGTGGTGTGGGAGCGGGCTTGCCCGCGATGGCGGTGGTCACGTCATCGCGGGCAAGCCCGCTTCCACACTGGATCACTGGGCTTTCAATACCTCATCCGCCCGGCCGCCCTCCTCCTGGATCACCAGGTGGATGAAATGCAGCTTGGCAATCACCGCCGGTGGCAGCACGAAGGGATAGAAATCCGGTTGCCCCATGCTGCGGGACAGTTCGTTGAGCATGCCGGCCAGTTCGATCCAGGCGTTGACGAACGACAGGAACGCCGCCCCGCCAGGGTGTTGCGGATCGTAGAGCGTGGCGAGGGGAAACGGCTGGTAGTCCAGGTCCATCTCCCGCGCGCTCATGCCAAAGCCCAGGGCGGTATCGACCGCGTCCATCATGTGCAGGTAGTGGGCCCAGGTTTCCGCCCAGTCTTCCCAAGGGTGCATGGTGGCGTAGGCGCTGACGCAGGTTTGCTGCCAGCCCGGGCGCGGGCCGTTCTGGTAGTGCTGCTCGAGAGCATCGGCATAGCTGGCACGCTCATCACCAAACACCTGGCGGAACGGCTCCAGCCAGTGGCTGCCGGCGACCAGGCGATCCCAGTAATAGTGACCGACTTCATGCCGGAAATGACCGAGCAAGGTGCGGTACGGTTCACGCATCTGCACGCGAATTTTCTCACGGTGTTCGTCGTCGGCTTCCTTGATATCCAAGGTGATCAAGCCGTTGGCATGCCCGGTAGTGGGGGCCTTGCCTTGCAGATCGATACCGACGAAGTCAAAGGCCAGGCCATTGGCTTCATCGACGGACTTGGGGACCACCTGCAACCCCAGGCTGATCAGTTGCGCCACCAGCCGGCGCTTGGCGGTTTCGACTTTGCGCCAGCGCTCGGGGTTTTCTGCAATCGACAGGTCGGGGATGGTGCGATTAAGGCTACACGCCACGCACAGCGGTGCGGTGCTGTAGGCCGGGATCAGCCAGTTGCAGGCAGCAGGCGTGTCGAGGTTGGCGCAGCGGCGCCAGGCGCCCGCGTCAAGATTATCGTCCTGCAGCCAGGTATTGACGACAGGCCCAGGTTGCAGGGACGACAGCCGGCTTTGCTCGGGCAGATAGCCCAGCAGCGCCGAACAGGACAGGCATTGGCTGTTGCGAAAGAACAGGGATTGCCCGCAACGGCACTGCCACACCTTGCTATTGCGCGAAGTCCCGGCCATGAACGGTGCGGCGATGCGCGAACTGAGCTGTTCGAAGAAGCGGTACATGGCGATCTCTCCAGGGGCGTGCCCAAGACTAGATCATTTACCACGCAAGATCGTTCCCACACTCTGCGTGGGAACGATCGTCATCATCAGATGGAGATGTTGTGGCGGGTCAGAAAGGCGACAAAAGCCTCTTCATCCATGACTTTCAACCCCAGCTCACTGGCCTTGGCCAACTTCGACCCGGCGCCTGGCCCCGCGACCACGCAATAGGTTTTCGCCGACACCGAACCGGCGACCTTGGCGCCCAGGCTTTCGAGTTTTTCCTTGGCCACGTCGCGGCTCATCAACTCCAGCGAGCCGGTCAGTACCCAGGTATGGCCCGCCTCGGGCAAGCCCTCGAGGACTTTCTTCTCGCTCTGCCAGTGCATGCCAAAGTCCTTGAGCTGCTGCTCGATGGCTTGCGCACGCTGGGCATTGTCCGGATTATCAAAAAACTCGCGCACGGCCTTGGCCTGTTTCTCTGGGAGTGCCTGGCGCATATCCAGCCAATCGGCCTGGATAACGCCCTCCAGGGAGCCGAACTTGTCCGCCAGCTTCTGCGCAGCCCCCGGCCCCACGGAAGGCACGTGCAGCTTGTCGAGAAAGCCGCCCAGGGTGGTACTGGCCGCGAACTCGGCGCTCAGTTCGCCCTGGTCCTGCAATTGCAGGCCGCACTCATCCGGCGACAGTAACGCGCCAATCACCTGCTGGTTATGGCTGTCTTCAAAGAAGCTGTGGATCTCGTGCGCCACCTCCAGGCCAACATCCGGCAAGTACGTCAACACTTCGGGCAAGGCTTGCTGCACGCGCTCCAGGGACGCCAGGGAGCGCGCCAGCACCTTGGCGGTTTCCTCGCCGACATCGGGAATGCCCAGGGCGTAGATAAACCGTGCCAGGGTTGGGGTCTTGCTGTTTTCGATGGCAGCGATCAGTTTCTTGCTGGAAACATCAGCGAAGCCTTCCAGGTCGATGATCTGTTCGTACTTGAGCTTGTACAGGTCAGCCGGCGAACCGATGAGCTTTTCATCGACCAGTTGCTCGATGGTCTTGTCGCCCAGGCCGTCGATATCCATGGCCCGTCGCGAGACAAAATGGATAATCGCCTGCTTGAGCTGCGCACCACAGGCCAGCCGCCCGACACAGCGATACACCGCGCCTTCGCTGACGGTTTCCTTGCCCTTGCTACGCTTGACCAACTGCGTGCGTTCCACATGGGAGCCACACACCGGGCAGGTTTGCGGGATCTGTACGGCGCGGGCATTTTCCGGGCGGCGCTCGGCAACCACCGACACGACCTGTGGGATTACGTCACCGGCACGGCGGATAATCACGGTGTCACCGATCATCAAGCCCAGGCGCGCCACTTCGTCCATATTGTGCAACGTCGCATTGGACACAGTGACGCCCGCCACCTTGACTGGCTTCAAGCGTGCTACCGGGGTCACGGCGCCGGTGCGGCCGACCTGGAACTCAACGTCCAGCAATTCGGTGAGTTCTTCCAGCGCCGGAAACTTATGAGCGATGGCCCAGCGCGGCTCGCGGGCGCGAAAGCCCAGTTCACGCTGGTAGGCAATGCTGTTGACCTTGAACACCACCCCGTCGATTTCATAGGGCAGGCTGCTACGCCGCTCACCGATGTCGCGGTAGTACGCCAGGCAATCCTCAATACCCTTGGCCAGCTTCAACTCATGGCTGATGGGCATGCCCCATTTCTGCAACTGCTGCAGGTTGCCGATATGAGTGTCGCTGATATCCGTGGTCACGCCGTAGCAGCAAAACTCCAGGGGGCGACTGGCTGTGATCTTCGAATCGAGTTGGCGCAGGCTGCCGGCGGCGGCGTTGCGCGGGTTGGCGAAGGTCTTGCCGCCGACTTCCAGTTGCGAGGCATTCAAACGCTCGAAACCGGCCTTGGACATGAACACTTCACCACGCACTTCCAGGGTCGCCGGCCAGCCTGTGCCGTGCAGTTTCAACGGGATATTGCGCACGGTGCGCACATTGACGCTGATGTCTTCGCCCGTGGTGCCGTCGCCACGGGTCGCGCCGCGTACCAACTCGCCATTCTGGTACAGCAGGCTGACCGCCAGGCCATCGAGCTTGGGTTCGCAGCTGTATTCCACCGCCGCACCACTGCCAAACAGATCGCCCACCGGCAGGTCGAGGCCCTCGGTGACCCGACGATCAAATTCCAGCATGGTGGTTTCATCAAACGCGTTGCCCAGGCTGAGCATGGGGATCTCATGGCGCACCTGGGTAAACGCCGACAACGCCGCACTACCCACCCGTTGCGTTGGTGAATCACGGGTCACCAGGTCGGGGTGCTCGGACTCCAGGGCCTTGAGCTCATGGAACAACCGGTCGTACTCGGCGTCCGGGATGCTCGGCTCGTCGAGTACGTGATAACGGTAGTTGTGCTGATCCAGTTCAGCGCGCAGTTCGAGGATGCGGGTGTGGGCGGCGGTCATGGGTGTTCTCTCATAAAGCAAAAGAGCAGCCGAAGCTGCTCAATATGTTAGTGCGCTTAATTCTACTGACAACGCTGAAGACCAATCCTCAGCGTTTCTGTGTCAGGGCGCGACGCTCGAACTCGACGATGCGCTGACGGTAGTGTTCGATGGTCTGGGCGGTCAGTACGCTGCGCTGGTCGTCCTTGAGCTCACCGTTAAGTTCCTGGGACAGCTTGCGGGCGGCGGCCACCATGACGTCGAACGCCTGTTTCGGGTGGCGCGGGCCTGGCAGGCCGAGGAAGAAGCTCACCGCCGGGGTGCTGAACAGGTCGATATCGTCCAAATCGAAGGTGCCCGGCTTGACCGCGTTGGCCATGGAGAACAGCACTTCACCGTTGCCCGCCATGCTTTCGTGACGGTGGAAAATATCCATCTCGCCAAAACGCAGGCCGCTTTCCAGGATGTTCTGCAACAGCGCCGGGCCCTTGAAGCCGGCCGCGTCGCGGCAGATCACGCTGATCACCAGCACTTCTTCAGCCGCCGGCTGATCCTTGGAGGACTCACGCGGTGCGCTCTTGGCCGGGGTTTCATCCGGAAAATCACCGTCACGGCTGCTGAAGCTCGGGCCTTCGTCGACGTCGAGGTTCAGGTCGCCCTGATGCGGCTCGGCCACGACAGCACTGCCACGCTTGCCGCGCTTGGACGACGGCTCGCGGGGCTCGCGCACCGGCGCGCTCATCGACGGCAGGTCGTGTTCGTCCAGTTGCGGTTCTTTATGGGTATCCAGGACACGGGGAGGCCCCAGCAGCTCGGCGGCGCCATCGTCGTCGGGCAGATTGGACAGGTTTCGGTCCAGGCGGAATTTCAGCTTGCCCTTGCCGCCGCGCATACGGCGCCAGCCATCAAAAAGAATACCGGCTATTACAATAATGCCGATGACGATCAGCCACTCGCGCAGACCGATTTCCATGTAATCCCTTGCCTCTATAAAAAATGCTGAAAAATAAGGGGTTTAGCACCGTGCAAACCGCTTTAAAACGTGGCGCCAACTCTATGTTCTGACTGACGTTTTGCCCACGCATACGAAAAATTGACATTAAACTAGCACGACCAAAGATAACTTTACACAGTTGGCGCAAAATGTGTCGGCTAACGCAGGAATCAGGCTACAAATCATAAGCTTCAAGCCGACACTCTTGCCCCTTGAAGCTAGCAACTTGCCGCTAACTTTCCACCATCGCCATCGCCTCTTCCACATCCACCGCCACCAGTCGCGAACAGCCCGGTTCATGCATGGTCACCCCCATCAATTGATCAGCCATTTCCATGGCGATCTTGTTGTGGGTGATATAGATGAACTGCACCGTCTGGGACATCTCTTTAACCAGGCGGGCATACCGTCCAACGTTAGCGTCATCCAGCGGCGCGTCAACTTCGTCGAGCATGCAGAACGGCGCCGGGTTCAACTTGAAGATGGCAAACACCAGGGCCAATGCGGTCAGGGCCTTCTCGCCGCCGGACAACAAATGGATGGTGCTGTTCTTCTTGCCCGGAGGCCGCGCCATGATCGTTACCCCTGTATCGAGTAGATCTTCGCCCGTCAGTTCCAAGTAAGCGCTGCCACCACCGAAAACTTTTGGGAATAAGGCCTGTAAACCGCTATTAATCTGATCAAAGGTATCTTTGAAGCGGTTTCGGGTCTCTTTGTCGATCTTGCGAATGACGTTTTCCAAAGTGTCGAGGGCTTCCACCAGATCGGCGTCCTGGGCATCCAGATAACGTTTGCGCTCGGACTGCTGCTGGTATTCGTCGATGGCCGCGAGGTTGATCGCCCCGAGTCGTTGAATACGTGCGCCAATGCGCTCAAGTTCTTCCTCGGCGTCCTTCTCGTTGGCCTGGGCGGTCAGGGTATTGAGTACGCCGTGCAGGTCGTAGCCATCTTCCAGCAACTGGTCTTGCAGGGTTTTGCGGCGCACCGTGAGGGCTTGCCACTCCATGCGCTGCTGTTCGAGCTGGCCGCGGATCAATTGCGATTGCTGCTCGGCCTGGGTCCGGCGCTTTTCTGCGTCGCGCAGTTCGCGGTCGGCGTCTTCCAGGGCGATTTGTGCGGTCTTGAGTTCTTCGTCGACGCTCATGCGTTTATCGAGCAACTCTTCGAGCTTCAAGCGCAGCTCTTCCAGCGGCGCCTCGCCCTCCTCCAGGTTGAGGCTCAGTTGCTCGCGCTTTTCCGTCAGGCGTTCGGACTGCATCTCCAGGCGCTCCAGGGCCTGGCGCGTGGAATCGTGCTGGGCGCGCAAGGAGCCCAGGCGCACGGCCAACTGGTGGGCGTGATCCTTGTGCTGGCGCGCTTCCTGGCGTACCCGGTCGAGGCGCTCGCGCAGGCTGTCACGCTGGGCCAGCAACAGTTCGCGCTGCTCGGTATCGAGGGCCATGCTGTCGAGGGCCTCCTGCAATTGCAGGCGTGCCTCACCGACTTGTTCGTGTTCGAGGGCGCGCTGTTCGCCCATTTCGGCCACTTCTTCGTCGAGCCGGGTGCGGCGCAGGGTCAGCTGTTCGGCCTTGGCCTTGCTGGCCGAGAGTTGGGCTTTCAATTCGCCCTGCTGGCGCGCTTCGTCCTGCAACAGGCGGCGCAAGTGTTCGCGGCCGGTCTCTTGCTGGCGCTGAGTGGCGCGCAGGGTTTGCAGTTGGGTTTCCAGGGACTCAAGGGTGGCTTCGCGCTCTTCACGCTCGGCACTCAGGTTGACGATTTCCTGGCCACGGGCCAATACGCCACTTTCGGCTTCACTGGCGCGGCGCACCCGCAAAAAGTGCCGGCCTACCCAGTAGCCGTCGCGGCTGATCAGGCTTTCGCCAGAGATCAATTGGCCACGCAGCGCCAGGGCCTGTTCCAGCGAGTCCACCGGTTTGACCTGGCCCAGCCACGGCGCCAGATCAATCTGCGCCTCGACTTTATCCAACAGGCTGCCGGGCACGCGGGTGCCATCGGCTGCCGGGCTGAGCAGGCGCAAGTCGCCTTGTGTGAAGCCCGCCAGGTCAAAGCCGCCAAAATCGTCCACCAGCACCGCTTGCAGGTCCGCACCGAGCACGGTTTCCACAGCCAATTCCCAACCAGCTTCAACCTTAAAGCCTTCGGCCAGGCGCGGGCGCTCGGCCAGGTGCTGGTCGCGCAGCCATTCGGCGGTGCCGGTGCCTGGGTCCAATGCGGCCTGCTGCAAGGCTTCAAGGGAGGCCAGGCGCCCGTTAAGGCGCTGTAAATCGCCCTGGGCCTGCTGTTGCGCCTGGGTCGCCTGCTGCAGCTCCTGACGCAATTGCTCCAGGCGTTCCACTTGTTGTTCTTCGCTGGCCTCCAGCTCTTCCAAGGTCATTTCGCTTTCGGCCAACTGCTCGCTCAGCGCCATGATCGCCGCGTCTTCCGGAGCGGAGGCGAGCAACGCGCGCTCCTCCAGGACCCGGCGCTGACGCTCGGCCAGGCGCTCCATACTGGTTTCCAGTTGCTGGATGCGCGACTGCTGCACCTCAGCCTGGCGCCGTGGCTCGGCGGAGCGCAGGTTGAACGCGTCCCACTGCTCCTGCCAGCCGTGCATGGTGGTTTCCGATTCTTCCAGGGCGGCGGCGGCTTCTTCGGCGGCGGCGCTGGTGATTTCCTGCTCGGGGGTGAGCATGTCCAGCTCTTCGCCGAGGGTCAGCAGCAAGGTGCGGTCGTGGCCCAGGTGGGATTCGGTTTCCAGCCGCGCCCGCTCCGCTTCCTTGAGGTCATCCTGCAACTGGCGCAGGCGCTGCTGGCCGTGCTGGATGCTCTGCTCGACCCGCGCAATATCGCCGCCCACCGAATAGAAACGGCCCTGCACCAGATTGAAGCGCTCGGACAGATCATGGTGACCGTCACGCAGGCGCTCGATGCTGGCGTCGGCATTGCGCTGCTCGGCCACCAGGGCTTCGAAGCTGATTTCCTGGGTGCCGATGATCGCTTCGCGCTGGCCCACCTGGTCATTCAAGGCCTGCCAGCGCAGGGCCGAGAGTTGTGCCTTGAGCTGGCGCTCTTCGCCTTTGTATTCCTGGTATTTCTCGGCGGCCTGGGCCTGGCGGTGCAGGCGCTCCAACTGGCGCTCCAGCTCTTCACGCAGGTCGGTCAGGCGCGCCAGGTTTTCGTGGGTGCGGCGGATGCGGTTCTCGGTCTCGCGCCGGCGCTCCTTGTACTTGGAGATGCCGGCCGCTTCCTCGATAAAGTTGCGCAAGTCCTCGGGCTTGGCTTCGATCAGCTTGGAGATCATGCCTTGCTCGATGATCGAGTAGCTGCGCGGGCCCAGGCCGGTGCCGAGGAAGATGTCGGTGATGTCGCGGCGCCGGCACTTGGTGCCATTGAGGAAGTAACTGTTCTGGCTGTCGCGCGTCACTTTGCGGCGGATGGAAATTTCTGCGTAGGCCGCGTATTCGCCCACCAGGGTGCCGTCGGAGTTGTCGAACACCAGTTCGATGCTGGCCTGGCTCACCGGCTTGCGGCTGGTGGAGCCATTGAAGATGACGTCGGTCATCGACTCGCCACGCAGGTTTTTTGCCGAGCTCTCGCCCATCACCCAGCGCACGGCGTCGATAATGTTCGACTTGCCGCAACCATTGGGCCCGACCACTGCCGCCATGTTACTGGGGAAGTTCACCGTAGTCGGGTCGACGAAGGATTTGAACCCCGCCAGTTTGATGCACTTGAGCCGCACGCTTAGGCGTCCGCCAGGGCTGCGATAACCAGGGTGCAACTGCGCTGGCCATAGGCCGACAACACTTGGCGAATCTGCGGCAAGTCACGGGCCAGTACGGCAGCGAGCAGTTGCTCGAACAGCACCAGGTACTCGCTCATGGACGCCTTGCGTTGATCCAGGGCCAGGTAATAGGCGCGATTCATCGCCGGCTGCAGGTTCTCGACGGTTTCCTGCAGGTACGGGTTGTTGGCAAAGGGGTATGCGGCGCGCATGACATTGAAGCATTCCTCGACAAAGGCGCGGATGTCCTGGCGTTCGAAATTGCTCACCAGTCGTTGCTGGATCTGCACGAACGGCGCCATGTCGACCTGGGTCTGCCAGCCTTCGGCAACCGCGTTGCCCAGCAGGATGTACAGCTCGCTCATCAGCGTGCACAGGCTCTGCACCTTGTGTGCGGTGAGCTCGGTGACGTGGGCGCCACGGCGCGGCAGGATGGCGATCAGGTGCCGCCGCTCGAGGATCAGCAAGGCTTCGCGCACGGAGCCACGGCTGACATTGAGTGCCAGCGTGACTTTCTGTTCCTGGATCCGCTCCCCAGGCTTGAGATCGCCGCGAATGATGCGTTCGGCGAGGTGGTGAGCGATTTGCTCGGCGAGACTATCCGGCGCCTTGAACGTCATGTTTTCCCTTCAAAATCGTCTATCGGTACAAGGGCGGCAGTGTAGCGCAATCACTGGGCCAGCAACGCCGAATTTGGCATGAAATAAGCAGACGATAAAGCCCAGGCGCCCCTGAAAACGGCGGTTACAGGGATCTGAACCATAATCAAAGGTGTTGCAATCGCATTTTCTTGACCTTCTGGTCAGAAAATCGTTGACCGAAAAGTCAGACATGACTAGATTCGGCGCAAAGCGGTTAACAACAATAATGAGTCTGCGAGGCCTTCCGTGATCCAGTTTTTACTAAACCAGGAGCTCCGTAGCGAGCACGCCCTGGACCCGAACCTGACTGTGCTCAACTACCTGCGTGAGCACCTGGGCAAATCCGGAACCAAGGAAGGCTGCGCCAGCGGCGACTGTGGTGCCTGCACCGTGGTGGTCGGCGAGTTGCATACCGACGAGCAAGGTGCCGAGCAGATTCGCTATCGCAGCCTCAATTCGTGCCTGACGTTTGTCTCGTCCCTGCACGGCAAGCAACTGATCAGCGTCGAAGACCTCAAGCACCAGGGCCAACTGCACAGCGTGCAACAGGCGATGGTCGAGTGCCATGGCTCGCAGTGCGGTTTCTGCACACCGGGCTTTGTGATGTCACTGTTCGCCCTGCAAAAAAACAGCGACGCCCCGGACAGCGCCAAGGCCCATGAAGCCCTGGCCGGCAACCTGTGCCGCTGCACCGGCTACCGGCCGATCCTGGCCGCCGCCGAACAGGCCTGCTGCAACAAGCCCCAGGACCAGTTCGACAGCCGCCAGGCGCAGACCATCGCCCGCCTCAAGGCCATCGCCCCGACGCAAACCGGTGAACTGAACAGCGGCGACAAACGCTGCCTGGTGCCCCTGACCGTCGCCGACCTGGCCGACCTCTACGACGCCTATCCACAGGCCCGACTGCTGGCCGGCGGCACCGACCTGGCGCTGGAAGTGACCCAGTTCCACCGCACGCTGCCAGTGATGATCTATGTGGGCAACATCGAGGCCATGAAGCGCATCGAGACCTTTGACGACCGCCTGGAAATCGGCGCCGCCACCGCCCTCTCCGACTGCTACAGCGCGCTGCACCATGAATACCCGGACTTCGGCGACCTGCTGCACCGCTTCGCCTCCCTGCAAATCCGCAACCAGGGCACCCTCGGCGGCAATATCGGCAACGCCTCGCCCATCGGTGATTCGCCGCCGCTGCTGATCGCCCTCGGCGCGCAGATCGTGCTGTGCAAGGGCAGCGTGCGCCGCACCCTGGCCCTGGAAGACTACTTTATCGACTACCGCGTCACTGCCCGCCAGGACAGCGAGTTCATCGAAAAAATCATCGTACCCAAGGGCCACGCGCTGTTTCGTGCCTACAAGGTTTCCAAGCGCCTGGACGATGACATCTCGGCGGTGTGCGCGGCGTTCAACCTGAAAATCGACAACGGGGTGATCAGCGATGCCCGCGTCGCCTTCGGCGGCATGGCCGCCACGCCCAAACGCGCGCAACACTGCGAGACGGTGCTGATCGGCGCCACCTGGAACAGTGCCACCGTGGAGAAAGCCTGCGCGGCCCTGGCCGAGGATTTCACCCCGCTGTCGGACTTTCGCGCGAGCAAGGAATACCGCCTGCTCAGCGCACAGAACCTGCTGCGCAAATACTTCATCGAACTGCAAACGCCGCACATCGAGACTCGGGTGACCGCTTATGTCTAACCATCACGCCGTGGTAAAAACCCAAGCCGAAATGGCCGCGCTGTTTGCCCAGGACCTGACGTCCGGGGTCGGGCGCAGCGTCAAGCATGACAGCGCCGCCAAGCACGTGTCGGGCGAAGCGCAGTACATCGATGACCGCCTGGAATTCCCCAACCAGTTGCACCTGTATGCGCGCATGTCCGACCGCGCCCATGCCCGGATCCTCAGCATCGACACCGCGCCCTGCTACGCCTTCGAGGGGGTGCGCATCGTCATCACCCACGAAGACGTACCGGGCCTCAAAGACATCGGCCCGCTGATGCCCGGCGACCCGTTGCTGGCCATCGACACCGTGCAGTTCGTCGGCCAGGTGGTGCTGGCCGTCGCCGCCCGCGACCTGGAGACCGCACGCAAGGCCGCCATGGCGGCGGTGATCGAATACGAAGACCTGGAGCCGGTGCTGGATGTGGTCGAGGCCTTTCGCAACAAACATTTCGTGCTGGACAGCCACACCCACCAGCGCGGGGATTCGGCGGGCGCCCTGGCGAGCGCGAAACACCGTATCCAGGGGACCCTGCATATCGGCGGCCAGGAACACTTCTACCTGGAGACCCAGATTTCCTCGGTGATGCCCACCGAAGACGGCGGCATGATCGTCTACTGCTCCACCCAGAACCCCACCGAAGTGCAGAAACTGGTGGCCGAAGTGCTGGACGTGTCGATGAACAAAATCGTCGTGGATATGCGCCGCATGGGCGGTGGTTTTGGTGGCAAGGAAACCCAGGCGGCCAGCCCGGCATGCCTGTGTGCAGTGGTCGCGCGCCTGACCGGCCAGCCGACCAAAATGCGCCTGCCACGGGTCGAAGACATGCTGATGACCGGCAAGCGCCACCCGTTCTATATCGAATACGACGTGGGCTTTGACGACAACGGCCGCCTGCACGGGATCAATCTGGACCTGGCGGGTAACTGCGGCTGCTCGCCAGACCTGTCTAACTCGATTGTCGACCGCGCGATGTTCCACTCCGACAACTCCTATTACCTGGGCGACGCCACCGTCAACGGCCATCGCTGCAAGACCAACACCGCCTCCAACACCGCCTACCGTGGCTTCGGCGGCCCGCAAGGCATGGTCGCCATCGAGGAAGTGATGGACGCCATCGCCCGCCACCTGGCGCTGGACCCGCTGGCGGTGCGCAAGGCCAATTACTATGGCAAGACCGAGCGCAACATCACCCACTACTACCAGACTGTCGAGCACAACATGCTCGAAGAGATGACCGCCGAGCTTGAGGCCAGCAGCCAATACGCCGAGCGCCGCGAAGCGATCCGCCTGTACAACGCCCACAGCCCGATCCTGAAAAAAGGCCTGGCGCTGACCCCGGTCAAGTTCGGTATTTCGTTTACCGCCAGCTTCCTCAACCAGGCCGGCGCCTTGATCCATATCTACACCGACGGCAGCATCCACTTGAACCACGGCGGCACCGAGATGGGCCAGGGCTTGAACATCAAAGTCGCGCAAGTGGTGGCCGAGATTTTCCAGGTGGAAATCGACCGGGTGCAGATCACCGCGACCAACACCGACAAAGTGCCCAACACCTCGCCGACCGCCGCCTCCAGCGGTGCCGACCTCAACGGCAAGGCCGCGCAGAATGCCGCCGAGACCATCAAGCAGCGCCTGGTGGAATTTGCCGCGCGCAAATACGACGTCAGCGAGGCCGATGTTGAGTTCCACAACGGCCATGTGCGGGTGCGCGAGCAGATCCTGACGTTCGAGGAGCTGATCCAGCAGGCGTATTTCGCCCAGGTGTCGCTGTCCAGTACCGGGTTCTACAAGACCCCGAAAATCTTCTACGACCGCAGCCAGGCACGGGGTCGGCCGTTCTACTACTTCGCCTTCGGTGCGGCCTGCTGCGAAGTGATCGTCGACACCCTGACCGGCGAGTACAAAATGCTGCGCACCGACATCCTCCACGACGTGGGCGCCTCGCTGAACCCGGCCATCGATATCGGCCAGGTGGAAGGCGGTTTTATCCAGGGCATGGGCTGGCTGACCATGGAAGAGCTGGTGTGGAACAACAAGGGCAAATTGATGACCAATGGCCCGGCCAGCTACAAGATCCCGGCGGTAGCGGACATGCCCCTGGATTTGCGGGTCAAGCTGGTAGAAAACCGCAAGAACCCGGAAGACACGGTGTTCCACTCCAAGGCCGTGGGTGAGCCGCCGTTCATGCTCGGGATTGCCTCGTGGTGCGCGATCAAGGATGCGGTGGCGAGCCTGGGTGACTATCGCCATCAACCCAAGATCGATGCGCCGGCGACCCCGGAGCGGGTGTTGTGGGGGTGTGAGCAGATGCGCCAGTTGCAGGTGGCGACGGTGGTTGAGGCTGAGACCGAGATGGCTTCGCTCTAGACCCAGGTGCTGCCATCGCAGGCAAGCCAGCTCCCACATTTGGATTGCATTCCCCTGTGGGAGCGGGCTTGCCCGCGAAGACGGCCGAACTGACAACAGAAATGTTGAGGTAGACATGAACAACTGGATCAGCGCCCTCGCCGACCTGCAACACCAGGGTGAACCCTGCGTGCTGGTGACCATCATCGAAGAACTCGGCTCCACGCCGCGCAACGCCGGTTCCAAGATGGTGATCAGTGCCGCCCGGACCTTCGACACCATCGGCGGCGGCCACCTGGAATACAAAGCGATGCAGATCGCCCGCGAGATGCTCACCAGCGGTCAGCACAACACCCATCTGGAGCGCTTCAGCCTGGGGGCCAGCCTCGGCCAGTGCTGCGGCGGCGTGACTGTGCTGCTGTTTGAGCCCATGGGCCAGGTGCAGGCGCAGATTGCCGTATTCGGCGCCGGCCATGTCGGCCGCGCGCTGGTGCCACTGCTGGCCAGCCTGCCGTGCCGGGTGCGCTGGATCGACTCGCGGGAACAGGAATTCCCGGAGCATATCCCCCAGGGCGTGCGTAAAATCGTCAGCGAAGAGCCGGTCGATGAAATTGCCGACCTGCCGGCGGGCAGTTACTGCATCGTCATGACCCACAATCACGCGCTGGACCTGGAACTCACCGCAGCCCTGCTCAAGCGCAATGACTTTGCCTACTTCGGCCTGATCGGCTCGCAGACCAAACGCGTCAAGTTTGAACACCGCCTGCGTGAGCGCGGCTTCGAGGCCGCGCAGTTACAACGCATGCGCTGCCCCATGGGCCTCACCGAGGTGAAGGGCAAATTGCCGGTGGAAATCGCCATTTCCATCGCCGGCGAGATCATCGCCACCTATAACGCCAACTTCGGCCAGCACACCGCGAGTGCCGAACCCATTGCCAAACTGCTGCCGGCCTCGCGCCGCAGCCAAGCTATCAATTGAGACGACCATGCCTTTGACTCGCAAAGCCTACCGCGCCGCCATCCTGCACAGCCTCGCCGACCCTGCCGTGGTTGGGATCGACGCCTCCTACGAGTATTTCGAAGACGGCCTGCTGGTGATCGACAACGGCCAGATCAGCGCCCTGGGGCATGCCAGCGACTTGCTGCCGACGCTGGCGGCCGATATCGAAATCACCCATTACCAGGACGCGCTGATCACCCCCGGCCTGATCGACACCCATATCCACCTGCCGCAAACCGGCATGGTCGGGGCCTACGGCGAACAACTGCTGGATTGGCTCAACACCTATACCTTCCCTTGCGAAAGCCAGTTCGCCGACAAGGCCCACGCCGAAGAAGTGGCGGATATCTTTATCAAGGAACTGCTGCGCAACGGCACCACCACCGCCCTGGTGTTCGGCAGCGTGCACCCGCAATCGGTCAACTCATTCTTTGAAGCCGCCGAGAAACTCGACCTGCGCATGATCGCCGGCAAGGTGATGATGGACCGCAATGCGCCGGACTACCTGACCGACACCGCCGAGTCCGGCTACCAGGAGAGCAAGGCGCTGATCGAGCGCTGGCACGGCAAGGGCCGTTTGCACTACGCCGTGACCCCGCGCTTCGCGCCTACCAGCACACCGGAACAGTTGACCCTCGCCGGGCAATTGCTGGGGGAATACCCGGACCTGTACATGCAGACGCACATCAGTGAAAACCTGCAGGAAGTGCAATGGGTCAAGGAGCTGTTCCCGGAGCGCAGCGGCTACCTGGACGTGTACGACCACTACAAGCTGCTGGGGGAACGTTCGGTATTCGCCCATGGCGTGCACCTGTGCGACGACGAATGCGCGCGACTGGCGCAAGCGGGTTCAGCAGTGGCGTTCTGCCCGACGTCGAACTTTTTCCTCGGCAGCGGCCTGTTCAACCTGCCGATGGCCGAGAAGCATCAGCTCAATGTGGGCCTGGGCACGGACGTGGGGGGTGGCACCAGTTTCTCGCTGCTGCAGACCCTGAACGAGGCCTACAAGGTCATGCAATTGCAGGGCGCGCGGTTGAGTCCGTTCAAATCGCTGTACCTGGCGACCCTGGGCGGTGCCAAAGCGCTGCGCCTGGAAGACAAGATCGGCACCTTGCAGCCGGGCACCGATGCCGACTTCCTGGTCCTGGACTACAACGCCACGCCACTGCTCAGCTATCGCCTGAAGCAGGCCAAGAACATTGCCGAGACGTTGTTTGTATTGATGACACTGGGGGATGATCGGGCGGTGATGCAGACGTATGCGGCGGGCAATCTGGTACACCAACGCTGACCCAAAGAACACCACAAAACCCTGTAGGAGCTGGCTTGCCAGCGATAGCATCACCGCGGTGAACAGATACACCGCGGTGCCTGCATCGCTGGCAAGCCAGCTCCTACACAGTTTGATCGGGTTTACAACTTGATCGAGGAGCGGCCCGGCTTCTTGGTCTGCAGCAAATGCGAGAACACCGCATGCAAATCATCCGACGCGCTTTCCTCATCGAGGTTGAGCTTGCTGTCGATGTGATCCATGTGGTGCATCATCAGGTTCACCGCCAGCCCCACGTCCCGGGCTTCGATGGCATCGATCAACTGGGTGTGCTCGTCGTAGGAACAGTGCGAGCGGTTGCCGCTTTCATACTGGGCGATGATCAGCGAAGTCTGGGACACCAGGCTGCGTTGGAAGCTGATCAGCGGGGCATTCTTCGCCGCCTCGGCCAGCTTGAGGTGGAACTCGCCGGACAACCGGATACCCGCGCCACGGTCGCCACGGGAGAAGCTGTCGCGCTCATCGTTGACCATCTGCCGCAACTCGGCCAACTCTTCGGTGGAGGCATGCTGCACCGCCAGTTCGGTGATAGCCCGCTCGACCAGGCGCCGGGCGAGGAATACCTGGCGGGCTTCCTCGACACTTGGGCTGGCCACGACCGCACCCCGATTGGGGCGCAACAACACCACGCCTTCATGGGCCAGGCGCGACAAGGCGCGGCGGATGATGGTGCGGCTGACGCCAAAGATCTCGCCCAGTGCTTCTTCACTCAATTTGGTACCGGGCGCCAGGCGTTGTTCGAGGATGGCCTCGAAGATATGCGCGTAGACGATATCGTCCTGGGTTCCACTGCGACCGGCCTTACCGGCTCGCGGCTGTTTCTTGAGGGGCTGCAACTGTTCGTTCATGGGCACTCGGGTCGGGAGAACGGCGGCGAATTGACGTTGACTGTAATAAGGGTATAGCGGGTCGCTGGCAAGTATCGCGTAAAAACAGCGCACATTGTACACAACCCGTTGCGCCAACACACTGTACGGCTGTTTGCGCGGCCGGCTGTATTGCAACAGTCAGTTACGTTTGAGTTTAGGCTTGATTCCACGATTTCCCAGGTACAAGGAACACCGCCCCATGACCGACGCGACCCAGGCGCCCCTGCGCCCACTGGCCGACACTTCACCCTCGGCCATTGTCGCCGGCTTCATCGCCATGATGACCGGCTACACCAGTTCGCTGGTGCTGATGTTCCAGGCCGGCCAGGCTGCCGGCCTGACCACCGGGCAAATCTCCTCGTGGATCTGGGCGATCTCCATCGGCATGGCGGTGTGCAGCATCGGCCTGTCCCTGCGCTACCGCACGCCCATCACCATTGCCTGGTCGACCCCCGGTGCGGCGCTGCTGATTACCAGCCTGGGCGGGGTCAGCTATGGCGAGGCCATTGGCGCCTACATCACCTGCGCGGTGCTGGTGACGATCTGCGGCCTCACCGGCAGCTTTGAGAAGCTGGTGAGGAAGATCCCCGCCTCGCTGGCCGCCGCGCTGCTGGCCGGGATTCTGTTCAAGATCGGCAGCGAGATTTTCGTCGCCGCGCAGCACCGCACCGCCCTGGTACTGGGCATGTTCTTTACCTACCTGATCATCAAGCGCCTGTCGCCCCGGTATGCGGTGCTGGCGGCGCTGCTGATCGGCACCGCCTTGTCCGGGCTGATGGGGCTCCTGGATTTCAGCGGGTTCAGCCTGGAAGTGGCGACGCCGGTGTGGACCACGCCGCACTTCTCCCTGGCGGCGACCATCAGCATCGGTATTCCGCTGTTCGTGGTGGCGATGACTTCGCAGAACATGCCGGGGGTCGCGGTGTTGCGCGCCGATGGCTACGATGTACCGGCCTCGCCACTGATCACCGCCACCGGCCTGGCCTCGCTGGTGCTGGCACCGTTCGGCTCCCACGGCATCAACCTGGCAGCCATCAGTGCGGCCATCTGCACCGGGCCTCACGCCCATGAAGATCGCAACAAGCGCTACACCGCCGCGGTGTGGTGCGGGATTTTCTACGGTATCGCCGGGGTATTTGGCGCAACCTTGGCGGCCTTGTTCGCCGCATTGCCCAAGGAGCTGGTGCTGTCGATCGCGGCATTGGCGTTGTTTGGCTCGATCATCAATGGCCTGAGCATCGCCATGAATGAGCCCAAGGAGCGGGAAGCCGCGCTGATTACCTTTATGGTCACGGCGTCGGGGCTGACGCTGTTTTCCATCGGTTCGGCATTCTGGGGGATTGTGGCGGGGGTGTTGACGCTGGTGATTCTGAACTGGCGCAAAGCCTGACTTTAATACCCTGAAACGAAAAAGCGACCCGGGAGGGTCGCTTTTTCATGACATCAGACAGCCGGGTTGATCGGCTTTTCTGGGTGCCAGGCGTCCAGCAGTTCGCTGACTTCAACGCGGGTCAGCTCTGGGCGAGCCTTGAGCCACGCTTCGACAACTGCACGCTGCTCAGGGGTAACCGAACCACGGGTGGCTTTGCAGACCAGACCGAAGTCGTCGCCGCCCACGTAGTCCAGGCCATTGCCATCCATCGCTTCGGTCAGGAAGGCGTCGATGAAAGCGTCAACCGCTTTGTCGTCCAAACCTTCTTTGAAATCCAGGTTCAGTTCGAAACCCAGCTCTTGAAATTCATCAACGCACAGTTTTTTGCGCAGACGCCGGGAACGGTTAGTCGCCATTGGAACAATCCTCTTAAGTATTAACGGCCGGCACTCTACCAGTTTAAGGCGCTGATTGCCCGGCAATCCAAGACGGGTGGCACGATAGCGCGAAAAAAAACCGTGATTTGCAGCTATCGTTGAGGCACAAGTAGCTCCACCTTGGGGCATAATGCCGACACTTTCATGACCACTGGGGGATTTTCTTACATAGCCCCCGCTATATTCACCCTCCTATGCAGTAGGGTCTTACTTCTTATGATCAAATCCTTGCGTCCATTGTTACTCGCCAGTTTCCTTTTGCCCCTGGCCCTCTCTGTCACCGCCGCCCCGATCAATACCACCTTGCCACCTAAAGTCCAGGAAGCCCTGCAGAAAGCCAAGCTGCAGAACAATGCACTGTCCCTGGTGATGATTCCGCTCAATGGCCCCGGCACTGCCACGGTGTTCAACGCTGACGTCTCGGTCAACCCGGCGTCGACCATGAAGCTGGTCACCACCTACGCTGCCCTGGAAATGCTCGGCCCCAATCATCAATGGAAAACCGAGTTCTACACCGACGGCACCCTCAGTGGCGGCGTCCTGCGGGGCAACCTGTACCTCAAGGGCGGCGGCGACCCCAAGCTGAACATGGAAAAACTCTGGCTGCTGATGCGCGACCTGCGTGCCAATGGCGTACAGCAAGTCACCGGTGACCTGGTGCTGGACCGTGGCTTCTTTATCCAGCCGCAATTGCCGGAATTCAACGACGACGGCAACGACGCCAACAAACCGTTCCTGGTCAAGCCGGACGCCCTGCTGGTCAACCTCAAGGCCCTGCGTTTCGTGACCCGCAACGATTCAGGACGGGTGTTGGTGTCGGTGGAACCGCCGATTGCCAGCATCCAGATCGACAATCAGGTCAAGGCCACCAACGCCAAGCAGTGCACCGGTGACGTGCGCTACAACCCGGTCACCGCCGCCGATGGCAGTGTCACCGTGACCGTCAGCGGCCAGTTGGGCGATGGCTGCAGCTCGCAGACATATCTGTCGCTGCTCGACCATGCCACCTACACCGCTGGTGCCGTGCGCGCGATCTGGAAAGAACTCGGCGGCACGATCCAGGGCCGCGACGTGCTGGCCCCAGTGCCGAAAACCGCCAAGGTCCTGGCCCGGGCGTTCTCCCCGGACCTGGCCGAGATCATTCGCGACATCAATAAATACAGTAACAACACCATGGCCCAGCAACTGTTCCTCAGCCTCGGCGCGCAATACCGCACCGATGCCGATGGCGACGATGCCAAGGCTGCGCAGCGTGTGGTGCGCCAGTGGCTGGCGAAAAAAGGCATCACCGCGCCGCACCTGGTGATGGAAAACGGCTCCGGCCTGTCCCGTGCCGAACGGGTCAGTGCCCGGGAAATGGCGACCATGTTGCAGGCTGCCTGGAGAAGCCCGTACGCGGCAGAGTTCATCAGCTCGATGCCGATTGCCGGCAGTGACGGCACCATGCGCAAGCGCCTGAAGACCACGGCCCTGCGTGGCGAAGCCCACGTCAAGACCGGCACCCTGAACACCGTGCGCGCCATTGCCGGCTTCAGCCGTGATAACAATGGCAATACTTGGGCGGTGGTGGCGATTCTCAACGATCCGAAGCCTTGGGGTGCTTCATCGGTGCTCGACCAGGTGCTGCTGGACCTGTATCGCCAGCCGAAGCTGGCAGCAGCGGCACCAGGTCTATAGATGGGGACTCAATGTGGGAGCGGGCTTGTGTGGGAGCGGGCTTGCCCGCGATGGCGGTGTATCAGGTGCCAAATGTGCTGACTGACCCACAGCTATCGCGGGCAAGCCCGCTCCCACACAAGCCCGCTCCCACATTCGGTATACGGTACTCAGGCAGGCAAGCGCTGCGCCTCGACCCGATCCCGGCCCGCCTGCTTGGCCGCATACACCGCCGAATCCGCACGCAGCAACAAGCTATCCACGCCCTCATCGAGCCGCCAACTGGCCACGCCGAAACTGGCCGTTACCGTGCCGACGCCGTCCATTGGTGTACTGCGCAGCACTTCCCACAACTCAACGGCCAGGCTGTAGGCCTGAACGCCATCGGTGTTCGGACACAACACCATGAACTCCTCACCGCCCAGACGACAGAACACATCGCTGCGGCGCACACGCAGGCGGATACGCCGGCACAGCTCCTGCAGCACGCCATCTCCCGCCGCGTGCCCATGCTGGTCATTGATACGTTTGAAGTGATCGATATCCAGCATGATCACTGCCAGTGCTCCCGACGTGCGCCGCACCCGGCTCATCTCGGCCTTCAGCCGGTCCTGGAAATAGCGACGATTATGGATACCCGTCAACGAATCGGTGATGGACAACGCCCGCAACTCTTCCTCTACCCGCTTGAGATCGGAGATATCCGACACATAGCCATGCCATAGCGTACCGCCGCCAGGTAACTCTTCCGGCGTCGCCTCGCCGCGAATCCAACGCAGGCCCCGACCTGGCAGTTGCACCCGGTACTCTTCACGCCAGTGGCTCAATTGCAGCGCTGACAGGCGGATGGAGGCGCGGATCCGCTCGGCGTCCTGGGGATGAATTCGCTCGAAGACTTGCTTGGCATCCTGTTGCAGCAACCCCGGATCGATTTCGTAGATATCGCGAATACCGTCGCTGGCGTAGATAAACCGCCAATTGTCGTTGGGCTCCAGGGTGAACTGGAAGATCCCGCCCGGCACATGGGCGCTGAGTTTTTTCAGCAACCGATCCCTCGCCGCCAGGGCCTCATAGGCGCGTTTCTGTTCGGTGACATCCAGGCAGATCGCCAGGTGCCCGACCCACAAACCATGTTCATCAAGCAAGGCTGTGGCCAGCATATTCACGGTCAACTGGCTGCCGTCCTGGCGCACCAGCGTCCACTCCCGGGCCTCATGCAGGCTGTCGGCGCCCTCCACCAGCATCGCCTGGCCGGGCATGATCCGCTTGCCGAGAGCATGGCTCAGTTGCATGGCACGGGTTTCCAGCTCCACCGCCAGGTGCAGGCTTTCGAGGGTCATGTGGCCCAGCACCTGGTCAGCCGGATAACCCAGCATTTGCTCGGCGCCGGCATTGAAGGTGCTGATCACGCCCCGCAAATCTGTGGCAATGATCGCCACCTGGGTCGCGGCGTTGAGCACACTGCGCAACTGGCCGTGGGCACCGCGCAACTCGTACTCGCGCTGGTGCAATTGCCCGGTGCGTTGCTGCACCAGCCGCACCGCCCGTTGACGCTGGCTGACCAGCACATAGAGCAAGGCACTGAGTAACAGGCTGAGCAAACAGCCCATGGTCAGGATACTGGCGACGGAGGAATGATTGGCCTGGGCGAATACCTGGCTGGGGCGCAGGCTCAGGGCGTAGACATGATCCCCAAGGGTCAGCCGGCGGATCGCTTCCAGGCCACTATCGCCCAGGGCATTGTCCGACGCATACAACACCCGCTGCTGGGTATCGGAAGTATCCACAATCTGCATCACCAGGTTGTCCCGCGCAGGTTTGGGCAGACCGTCGGCGACCAATTGGCGCATGCTGATCACCGCCATGACGAAACCGTAGGGTTCGTTGTAGGGCATTTGCGCGGTGGGCGCTCGAGTGACGGGCGCCACCAGCAACACCCCCATGGCATACGCCGGCTCGACGCCCACCAGCGACATCGGTTGGGACACGGCGATGGTGCCGGAGCGGTACGCCCGCTCGACCGTCGATCGGCGCAGTGGCTGCGCCAGCAAGTCAAACCCCAAGGGTGAGCCGAGCAGGCTTTGGGTCTGGCTGTACAACACCGGCACATATTCGTCGCGCTCGCCCGCCGTCACCAGAGTCCCGGCTTCGTTCAGCTCGCGAATGGAGAACGACATGCCACGCTGGAGTGACACTTGCTGTTCAAAAGCCTGGCGCTGATCGCGAAATATCCGTGGCGCCCAGGCGTAGGCGCGCGCGCGCAACAGCAGCGGCTGGGCGAACCCATCGAACTCTTCGCGGGAAACATCATGGGAGTTGACGAAAAAACGCCGCAGGCTGCCCAGGCGCTGTTCCTGGTCTTCAAAACGCTCTTCCAGGCGGCTATAGCGTTCGTTGACCAACAACTGAAAACGCTGGCGGACCTCCTGGTGATGCAGGTCGGCCGTGGCCAGCGCCAGTACGCCGGTAAGCGCCATACCCACCAGCAAGACCACCAAAGCCACCAGCCAAGCCGACGCCTGTTCGCTGATAAATCCCAGTATTTTCGGGCGGACGGCTTGCAACGGCATAGGCAAAACTCGCAACACCAGCGTGCAGGGGCGCCACTTTGGCTAAGAGAATAGTTATAGCCATCGAGCCCACTTTTGACCAGCGCAAAAAAGCCGCGAGCCCGGAAAAATCCAGGCTCGCGGCTTCAAGGTCGATCAGCGTGCGGTGATTTTCCAGGCGCGGTGGATTTTCGGGTTACGGGCGAAATCCGGATCGATGGTTTTGTCGCTGATTTCCTCGACGGCATAGCGCTCGCCCAGGTTGTCTTCCAACTGGAACTTGCGGAAGTTGTTGGAGAAATACAGCACCCCGCCCGGCGCCAAGCGGGCCATGGCCAGGTCCAGCAACTGCACGTGGTCACGCTGGACGTCAAACACGCCCTCCATGCGCTTGGAGTTGGAGAAGGTCGGCGGATCGATGAAGATCAGGTCGAACTCATCACGACTGGCTTCCAGCCACGCCATCACATCACCCTGCTCCAGGCGGTTCTTGTCGGAGAAGCCATTGAGGGACAGGTTGCGACGTGCCCAGTCCAGGTAGGTTTTCGACAAATCGACGCTGGTGGTGCTGCGCGCACCGCCTTTGGCCGCGTGCACACTGGCAGTGGCGGTGTAGCAATACAGATTGAGGAAGCGCTTGCCGGCGGCTTCTTTCTGGATGCGCATGCGCATCGGGCGGTGGTCGAGGAACAGACCGGTGTCCAGGTAGTCGGTCAGGTTGACCAGCAACTTTACCCCGCCTTCGCTGACTTCCGTGAACTTGCCCTGGGCACTCTGGCGCTCGTACTGCTTGGTGCCGCTCTGGCGCTCGCGGCGCTTGACCACCACACGGCTCTTGTCGATGTTCAGCGCCTGGGGAATTGCGGCCAGGGCATCGAACATGCGCGCCGAGGCTTTTTCCGGGTCGATGGATTTGGGTGCCACGTATTCCTGGACGTGCACCCAGTCGTGGTACAGGTCGATGGCCATGGAATATTCCGGCATATCGGCGTCGTACACACGGTAGCAATCCACACCCTCGCGCTTGGCCCACTTGCCTAGCAACTTGAGGTTCTTTTGCAGGCGGTTGGCAAACATCTGCCCGCCTTCGCTCAAGCGCGCCTGCTCGACCACCGGAGCCGCTGCCGGCGCGGGTTTGATCGGGTTACCGTTCTTGTTGTACTGGCGCTCTTGCGGCTCGGTCGGGGCCTGGTCGTAAGCGGCTTGCTCACGTTCGGCCTGGCGCTGTTCCGGGGTGCGGCGCTCGCCGGTGACGAACTGGTCCGGGTTGACCTTGATCAGCAGCAGCTTGCACGGCAAGGCGCCGTTCCAGAACGAGTACTGCTTGTGGCTGCGGATACCCATGCGCTTGCCCAGGTCCGGGGCGCCGGTGAACACCGCCGCTTCCCAGCCCATGCACGCCTGGCGCAGACGCTCGCCAAGGTTCTGGTAGAGGTACAACAGGCTGGCTTCATCACCCAGGCGCTCGCCGTACGGCGGGTTGCAGATGACCAGGCCTTTCTGGTTCTGGTCCGGGCGCGGTTCGAAGGTGCCGACTTCACCCTGGTAGATCTTGATCCAGTGGCTCAGGCCGGCGCGCTCGATGTTGTTGCGCGCGGGCTGGATCAGACGCGGATCGGCTTCGTAGCCACGGATCCACAGTGGTGGCTTGTTCATGCCGATAGCCGCACGCTCGCTGGCCTCGGTGTGCAGTTTTTTCCACAAGGCAGGCACGTGGCCGAGCCAGGCGGTGAAGCCCCACTGCTCGCGATTGAGGTTGGGGGCCATGTCGGCGGCGATCATCGCGCCTTCGACCAGGAAAGTGCCGACGCCGCACATCGGGTCAGTCAACGCGCCGTTTTCAGCGGCAATGCGCGGCCAGCCGGCACGAATCAGAATTGCCGCCGCGAGGTTTTCCTTTAACGGTGCCGCGCCCTGCTGCAGGCGGTAACCGCGCTGGTGCAGGCTATGGCCGGACAGGTCAAGGGAGAGGATCGCTTCGCCACGGTCCAGGCGCAGGTGAATGCGCAGATCGGGGTTGATCTTGTCGATGGACGGACGTTCGCCGGTCGGGGTACGCAGCTTGTCGACAATCGCATCCTTGACCTTCAGCGCGCCGAAGTGAGTGTTGTCGATACCCGAGCCATGGCCGCTGAATTCCACCGCGAGGGTGCCATCAGGGACCATATGGTCTTGCCATTCGATATCCAGCACGCCGTGGTACAGGTCTTCGGCATCCTTCATCGGGAAGCGCTTGAGCACCAGCAACACACGGTTGGCCAGGCGCGACCAGAGGCACAGGCGGTAGGCGGTTTCCATGTCGGCCATGCCGCGCACGGCCGAGGTGTGCTCGCGCGCATCTTCAAGGCCAAGCCCGACGGCTTCCTCGATCAGCAGGCCTTCGAGGCCCTTGGGGCAAGTGAGGAAGAGTTCGTAACGGTCCGACATGGGCATTCCAGGCTTTTCAGCAATAAGTGAACGGGCGACGCATCGCGCGTTCGGTTTTCAATCAAGCGCTTTTCTTGAAGAGCGCTCGCGTGGCACGAATGTGTGCCGTTCCACCCCGGTCTCCTGGCCTATTGGCCTTGATTGCCGGGGCAGAGAGATAATTTGTGCAACAAAATGAAATATTCTGACCCTTCGTCGAATAATAACCGACTGCAAGCGGCGGGTATTCTCACTAAAGGATTAAACCCATCCTCTATACAGGGCACATCATAGCTGGCTTTGCCCTGTAAATGGGGCGAAAAGCCATCCCAGCTTATGGCTATAGCATCGTTATCGTTACGTGCTTATGACAAAACGATCATTGAATCCATGTGACCTATTGGTTAGAACTCAACACAGGTTAGCGCCGCAACGACGCTGACACAGAGGCTCGCCACGCCGGCAGCGAGCCACACCAACGGCAGAAAAACTCTGCCCGGCCTCGGATGAGGTCGAAGGATATCAAGACAGTCAACAAGTGAGGGAAACACCCTATGAGAAGACTTAAGCGTGATCCGTTGGAAAGAGCATTTTTACGCGGATATCAGTATGGCGTTCATGGCAAATCCCGTGAGCTTTGCCCCTTTACTCTACCGTCGGTACGCCAAGCCTGGATTAACGGCTGGCGCGAAGGACGCGGCGACAATTGGGACGGTATGACCGGCACTGCGGGGATCCACAGACTCAACGAACTTCACGCCGTCGGCTAATCAGGGCACTTAATTCCGACAACCACCTTGAAGAATGTAACGACTTAACCACGCACGCCCCATCCGGGCGGCGGGCTTCGGCCCAGGGGCTCCTTCGAGGAGCCCTTTTTTATGGGCCGGCTCCTACAGGGGCTCAGGATTTGGGGAGCGCCGCGATAGCGTCGACCGATTGGCGAATCAGCGCTGGCCCCTTGTAGATAAACCCGGAATACAACTGCACCAGGCTGGCCCCTGCGGCGATTTTCTCGGCAGCGTGCTTGCCTTCGGTGATCCCGCCCACGGCGATGATCGGCAAACGACCGGCCAGTTCGGCCGCCAGCACCTTGACGATATGAGTGCTCTGGTCACGCACTGGCGCACCGGAAAGGCCACCGGCTTCGTCACCATAGGCCAGGCCTTCAACGCCGACACGGCTGAGGGTGGTGTTGGTCGCAATCACCGCGTCCATCCCCGAATCCACCAGGGCCTGGGCCACCAGCACGGTTTCTTCGTCGCTCATGTCCGGGGCGATCTTGATTGCCAACGGCACGCGCTTGCCGTGGCGTACCGCCAGGTCTTCCTGGCGCTGGCGCAGGGCTTCGAGCAGCTGCTTGAGGGAGTCGCCAAACTGCAGGCTGCGCAGGCCCGGGGTGTTGGGCGAACTGACGTTGACTGTCACATAGCTGGCGTGGGCGTATACCTTGTCCAGGCAAGTCAGGTAGTCATCCACCGCACGCTCCACCGGGGTATCGAAGTTCTTGCCGATATTGATCCCCAGGATGCCCTTGTACTTGGCGGCCTGTACCCGGGACAGCAGGTGGTCAACCCCCAGGTTGTTGAAGCCCATGCGGTTGATGATCGCCTCGGCTTCCGGCAGGCGGAAAATACGCGGCTTGGGATTGCCCGGCTGCGGGCGCGGTGTGACGGTGCCGATCTCGACAAAACCGAACCCCAACTGCGCGAAGCCATCGATGGCCGCGCCATTCTTGTCCAGGCCAGCCGCCAGGCCCACCGGGTTGGGAAAATCGAGCCCCATCACCGACACCGGCATCTTCGCCGGCGCCTTGCACACCAGGCCATTGAGCCCCAGGCGGCCACCCGCGCCGATCAGGTCCAGGGACAGATCGTGGGAAGTTTCCGGGGAGAGTTTGAACAACAGCTGGCGGGCCAGGGTATACATGGGCGGGCTTGACTCGGATGGCGGCAAAAGGTGGCGGCGATTATAGCCGGGGTGGCGGGTCCGTGCGAGGCATGGCACACCGCCGGTCGATCATCCATTGCGATGGGCCATCAACTCTTCATAGCGGCTCCAGATCTTCTGCGCGTAGCGCAGGCGCAACGCGTCACGCTCGGTCCCCGCCCCAGGCCCGACGTTATAGGCGCCCACGGCAGTCCAGTTGTAGCCAAACTGCTTGATGAAGCCGGCCAGGATCGAGGCCCCCACCTCGACCGACAGACAGGGCTCATCCAACAGGCGCTGCTCGGTAATGCCCTGCTTGAGCAGGCGAGGCAGATGGATGCTGTTGATTTGCATCAGGCCAATATCATAGGTGCCGTTGTTATTGCTGTAGTTCATGGCCTCGGCACGGTAGCCGGACTCCACAGCGGCAATCGCCTGCAACAGTTCCGGCTCGATATCGTATTGACGAGCGGCCTCGGCCCAGCAGTACGCCCGGGCTTCGCCTGCCCCGCCCAGGCAAAGCAACAACAGTCCCAGCCGGCAGGCGCGTTTCATGCCCGCTCGCCATACCATCCACAGGCAGGGCACGCACGGGGCGCTTTGCCCGCCGCCTGCGCCGGGCCAGGTGGCTCGATCACCCGCACCCGGCCATTGAAGCGATAACCACGGCCATACACGGTCGCGATCAGCGCCCGGTCGCCCTCCAACTGCTTGCGCAGCGCGTAGATGCACCGGGTCAGGGACTCTTCGGCGATATCGGTATGGGGCCAGACCTGCTCCAGCAGGTGGTCCTTGCTGACCAGCACGCCGGGCGTGGCCAGCAACAGGCGCAACACGTGACATTCCTTGGGTGGTAGCTGAATGTCGCGACCTTCAGTGGTCAACCTGCCATCCGCCTGCAACCTCCAATGACCAAAGGCGAGGGACGCCGCCATCAAGCCCTCAACTGCAACAACCATTCAAACCTCTGTACCTGTCTGCGGACATTCACGGCGCCCTGATTTTCCATAGCGCACCGTCTGGGAGATAGGGCGACTATAGAAACCCGCAGCCAGTTTCACGTTAGGAAAAAGCCCGCTGCTTCGAAGTTTTCCGGGAGTGTTGCGTAGGAACTTTCGAAGTCTGTACAAACCCCGCTACGGCTCGGCGATCCGCGCAAATGCACGCCGCACACGCTCGTATTGCTCGGCACTCAAGGGCGTCGAAGTGACGGAATGCGCGGGTGTGTCCAGCTCAGCCACCAGTTTTTTGATCAGCCTCAACTGCTGCTCACTGCCTTTGACCAGCAGGCTGTTGGTCTCTGGGTAGGCGATTACCACCGCGCCGGTGCCGGCCTTGCGCCCCAGCGTGGCGAGCTGTTTCTCGAGCAGCGTGGCGACACCCGGCACGGTGATGGTCTGCGAGCCCATGTCATACCGACGGTCCGAGACGTCGGCATTCTGCACCTGGACTACGCCCACTTCAGGCGGGGCCTCGCGTCGCGCCGGGCGCGGGCGATCCATCAACTGGGCCAGGCGCAGGACGTGGTCGACGTAGTTGGCGGGCCCCGACACATAAAACAATCGGGCGCCGGCCTTGCGCAGGGGGTAACGCGCCTCTTCGAGCCCCGCGCGGCGCATGACCTGGCGCAATCGGTCGACGGTCATGTAGCGCAGGGTCACCCCGGAACTCTTGGCCTCGCTGGCGTCGTAGAGATGCAGCACCTGGCCGTCGCTGTACCAGATCAGATCGTGCTGCAACGCCACGCTCTCCAGGACCGCTAGTGCATGGGCAAAATCAAAATGCCCGATAATGCGCTTGCCCGCCGCCAGTTTGCTGACCACGATGGGCTGGCCCAGGGGCACCGCAAGCCGTCTGAAGAAGCCTTGTAGGCTTTCGTCCCACATCAGATAGGACTCGCCCATGGCCGGCAAGGCATTGAGCATCAACAGACCGCCCAGCAGCCAGCGCTGTAAAAAGCCACGACAGGTCGTTGCGTTAGATCGATCAAGGAGCACGCCGGGTTTCCTGGACGGTGTTGCGTGAAAGAGCGCCATAGTGAAAGCCCACCCGGGTGCAATCTTGATGAAAACCTGATCAACCACCACTCGCCCGGGCGCCGTGGCATGTGCCTTGCTTTGCCCTACCCAGCGCAGCCCGCGCCAACGCCGGAACGGGCTCACAGACAAAGGCGTCGTTACCTGCCGCGGCTTGCATGCCGCCTGGCATAACGACGCCTTTTTTCATACAGAAGGTAGGTGTAGATGAGTGATCAGCTCGGCAACAGCCAGGCCAACAACCCTCTGGCCTGGGTCAACGGCAGCGATGCCCCGGAAAAGAGCAGCCTCGACCTGGGCTTCATGGCCTTGAGCGATTGTGCCTCGCTAGTGGTCGCGGCGACCCAGGGGTTTGCCCAGCCCTACGGCCTGACGCTAAACCTCAAGCGCCAGTCATCCTGGGCCGGCCTGCGGGACAAGCTGGTCAGCGGCGAACTCGACGCCGCCCACAGCCTGTACGGCCTGATCTATGCGGTGCACCTGGGCATCGGCGGCGTTGCGCCGACCGACATGGCGGTGCTGATGGGCCTGAACCAGAACGGCCAGGGCATCAACCTGTCCCAGGGCCTGCAACAACAGGGCGTGACCAGTCCTGAGGCACTGGCGCGCAAGGTGCACCAAAGCCGGACAAAACTGACCTTCGCCCAGACGTTTCCTACCGGCACCCACGCCATGTGGTTGTATTACTGGCTGGCTAGCCAGGGCATTCATCCATTGCGGGATGTGGACAGTGTGGTAGTGCCGCCACCGCAGATGGTCGCGCACCTGCAAGCCGGGCGGATCGACGGCCTATGTGTCGGCGAACCCTGGTGCGCCAGCGCGGCGCAACAGCACCAGGGTTTTACCCTCGCCACCAGCCAGGCGATCTGGCCGGACCACCCGGAGAAAGTCCTGGGCTGCACCCAGGCGTTTGTCGAGCAGTACCCCAACACCGCCCGGGTGCTGGTGATGGCGGTCCTGGAAGCCAGCCGCTTTATCGACGACAGCATCGAAAACCGACGTTCCACCGCGCAACTGCTGAGCGCCCGGGAATACCTGGACGCCCCGCTCGACTGCATCGAGCCACGGCTGCTGGGCGCCTATGCCGACGGCCTGGGCAACCACTGGCAGGACGCGCACGCGCTGCGCTTCCATGGCGAGGGCGAGGTCAACCTGCCGTACCTGTCCGATGGCATGTGGTTCATGACCCAGTTCCGCCGCTGGGGCCTTTTGCGGGAAGACCCCGATTACCTCGCCGTGGCCCGCCAGGTGCAGCAACTGGATCTCTATCGCCAGGCCGCAAGCGCCGTGGGCGTGGCGGCCATGGACACGCAGATGCGCAGCAGCCAATTGATCGACGGCAAGGTCTGGGACGGCTCGGACCCGGCCGGTTATGCCCGCAGTTTCCGCCTGCATGCCCTGGCCGACGATGTCGTCCGCCACGCCTTGCGCTGACCGGAGGCCACCCATGTTGCGAATCCTGCTGATCAATGACACCCCACGCAAAGTCGGGCGCCTCAAGAGCGCGCTGACCGAAGCCGGTTTTGAGGTAATCGACGAGTCCGGCCTGACCATCGACCTACCGGCGCGCGTCGAAACGGTGCGCCCGGACGTGATTCTGATCGATACCGAATCACCCGGGCGCGATGTGATGGAGCAAGTGGTGCTGGTCAGCCGCGACCAGCCGCGGCCCATCGTGATGTTTACCGACGAACATGATCCCGGGGTGATGCGCCAGGCGATCAAGTCCGGGGTCAGCGCCTACATCGTCGAAGGCATCCAGGCCCAGCGCCTGCAACCGATCCTCGATGTCGCCATGGCGCGCTTCGAGAGCGACCAGGCCTTGCGCGCACAACTACTGGCCCGCGACCAGCAACTGGCGGAACGCAAGCGCATCGAGCTGGCCAAGGGCTTGCTGATGAAAATGAAGGACTGCAATGAGGAACAGGCCTACACCCTGATGCGCCGCCAGGCCATGAGCCGCCAGCAGAAGTTGATCCAGGTGGCGGAGCAGATTATTGCCATGAGTGAATTGCTAGGCTGAGCCACACAACCGCAATCGCCCAAGGTGGGAACGGGCCTGCCCGCGAGGGCAATGTCACGGTTGGCGCAAGACTTGCTAACTAAACACCACAGGTAGCCAACGGCGGTTGCCCCTCCACGACAAAGACGTCGCACATCCGGTTTGCCCAGGCGAACCCGGTGGCGGCGTTTTTTCGTTTGGATGGGGCGGCCTTCGCTGGCCGTTCCATCACCAGGCCTTCTACAAGATCCCCAATCTGAGGTGCGTGATGAAATCAAGCTTCTGGAAATCCGGGCACACCCCGACCTTGTTTGCCGCGTTCCTGTATTTCGACCTGAGTTTCATGGTCTGGTACCTATTGGGCCCGCTGGCGGTGCAGATCGCCGCCGACCTGCAACTGACCACCCAGCAACGCGGGCTGATGGTCGCCACGCCGATCCTGGCAGGGGCGATCCTGCGCTTCCTGATGGGCATGCTCGCGGACAAGCTGTCGCCCAAGACTGCCGGCCTGATCGGCCAGGTGATCGTGATTGTGGCGCTGTTCTGTGCCTGGAAACTGGGGATCCACAGTTATGAACAGGCGTTGCTGCTAGGACTGTTCCTCGGCATGGCCGGGGCCTCGTTTGCCGTCGCCCTGCCGCTGGCCTCCCAGTGGTACCCCGCCGAACACCAGGGCAAGGCCATGGGCATCGCCGGGGCCGGCAACTCCGGCACGGTGTTCGCCGCGCTACTGGCACCGCTGATCGCCGCCGCATTTGGCTGGAGCAACGTGTTTGGCTTTGCCCTGATCCCGCTGATCCTGACTTTGATCGTGTTCGCCTGGCTGGCACGCAATGCGCCTGAGCGACCCAAAGCCAAATCCATGGCCGACTATTTCAAGGCCCTGGGCGACCGCGACAGTTGGTGGTTCATGTTCTTCTACAGCGTGACCTTCGGTGGTTTCATCGGCCTGGCCAGCGCCCTGCCCGGCTACTTCAACGACCAATACGGCCTGAGCCCGGTCACCGCCGGTTACTACACCGCCGCCTGCGTGTTCGGCGGCAGCCTGATGCGGCCCCTGGGCGGCGCCCTGGCTGACCGTTTCGGCGGGATCCGCACCCTGCTGGGCATGTACGGCGTGGCGGCCGTGTGCATCGCCGCAGTGGGCTTCAACCTACCGAGTTCCTACGCGGCACTGGCACTTTTCGTGTGCACCATGCTCGGCCTGGGTGCGGGTAACGGTGCGGTATTCCAACTGGTGCCCCAGCGCTTTCGCCGCGAGATTGGCGTGATGACCGGGCTGATCGGCATGGCCGGCGGTATCGGCGGTTTCGCCCTGGCAGCGGGCATGGGCGCGATCAAGCAAAGCACCGGCAGCTACCAGTTGGCACTGTGGCTATTCGCCAGCCTGGGCGTGCTGGCGTGGTTCGGCCTGTATGGCGTGAAGCGCCGCTGGAGGACCACCTGGGGTTCGGCGGCCGTCACCGCCGCGCGGGTCTGATGAGCCTGCAATTGAGCGTGGCCCAGGCCAGCGCCATCGGGCCACGCGCGGAAAACCAGGACGCCCTGCGCCTGGTCACGCCGGCTCCGGAACTGGCCGCCAGCAAAGGCTATCTGTGTGCTATCGCCGATGGCGTCAGCCAATGCGCCGACGGCGGCCTGGCCGCGCGCTCGACCTTGCAGGCCCTGGCCCTGGATTACTACGCCACGCCACAGACCTGGGGCGTGGCCCAGGCCCTGGAGCGGCTGTTGCTGGCACAGAATCGCTGGCTGCAGGCCAATGGCGGCGGCCAACCGTTACTGACCACCCTCAGCGCCCTGGTGTTTCGCGGCCAGCGCTTTACCCTGGCCCATGTTGGTGATTGCCGGGTGTATCGCTGGTTTGACGGTGAGTTGCAGCGCATCACTCAAGAGCATGTCTGGGAGCAGCCCGGCATGCAGCATGTGCTCAAGCGCGCCCTGGGCCTGGACCAGCATCTGGTGGTGGATTTTCTCGACGGTGAACTGCGCCAGGGCGAATGTTTCCTGCTGCTCAGCGATGGTGTGTGGGCGACCCTCGCCGACCACAGCATCCGCGCGATCCTGCGCGAACAGGCCGACCTGGACGTGGCGGTCAATACGCTGGTCAACGCCGCGCACCTGGCAGGTAGCCAGGACAACGCCAGTGCCCTGCTGGTGCGCATCGACCGGCTCGGCGCCGCGACCCTGGGTGATGCGCTGGTGCAGTTGCAACAGTGGCCATTGCCGCCACTGTTGAAGGCCGGGCAATCCTTCGAAGGCTGGCAGGTGGAATGCCTGCGGGCACACAGTCGCCAGTCGTTGCTGTACCGGGTGCGGGATGCCCAGCAGCAACCCTGGCTGCTCAAGACCCTGCCCCCTGACCACGATGATGATCACGATGCCGCCCAGGCCCTGCTCGCGGAGGAATGGTTTCTGCGCAGGGTGGCCGGACGGGCATTTCCTGAAGTCCATCCGGGCGGCGGGCGTCAGCATTTGTACTACGTGATGCGTGAATACAGCGGGCAAACCCTGGCGCAGCTGTTCCAGCGGCAAGGCCCGTTGCCACTGGCGCAGTGGCAATCCATTGCCGAACGCTTGCTGCGGGCAGTGGGCATGCTGCATCGCCGGCAAATCCTGCACCGCGACATCAAGCCGGAAAACCTGCTGCTGGGCGATGACGGCGAACTGCGGGTGCTGGATTTTGGCCTGGCCTATTGCCCTGGGTTGTCCGAAGACCGCGCTCACCTGTTGCCGGGCACGCCCAGCTTTATCGCGCCCGAAGCCTTCAGCGGCGAACGTCCGACCCCGCAGCAGGATTTGTACAGCGCCGGTGTGAGCCTGTATTACCTGCTCACCGGGCATTATCCCTACGGTGAGATCGAAGCTTTCCAGCGGCCCCGGTTCAACACGCCGGTCAACGCCAGCCGCTACCGGCCGGACCTGCCCGATTGGTTGCAGCAAAGCCTGGAACGCTCGGTGGCCGCGCAAGCAGATCAGCGTTACGAAACCGCCGAGCAATGGCTGCTGGTATTGGAACAGGCCGACCGCCGCGAACTGAGCCTGCGCCCGCGGCCGCTGCTGGAACGCGAACCGCTGAAGGTCTGGCAAACCCTGGCGTTGGTGTCGCTGCTGATCAATCTGCTGTTGCTGTATCTGTTATCCCTGTAGGAGCCAGCTTGCCGGCGCAAAACCCACAATCACCGTATTCATCCAGGTACCTCGCGTTATCGTTAACGTCCTTCGCCGGCAAGCCGGCTCCTACAGGAGGTCGACGCGCCAGTTGTGGGCATCGCGCCTTTAAATGGTGCGAAACAGCCTTGTGGCAGCCGCCAGAACCTCAGTAAATCCGGCTTTTCACGACTTGGCACAACCGCTGCATTAGCTCCTGCAACACCCCCACATACAGCCCACCCTTCAACGACGAAGGTGGGGCTCTCCCGAGAGAACGGGACCAGGACAAAGGCGTCCTCGCTAGGCAACTAGCGGGACGCCTTTTTTGTTTGCGCGTGATTTGTCGAGCCACTGCGGAGAACGACATGAAGAAACTCAAACTGGTGATGATCGGCAACGGCATGGCCGGGGTTCGCACCCTTGAAGAACTGCTGAAACTGAGCACCGAGCTGTACGACATCACGGTGTTTGGTGCCGAGCCCCACACCAACTACAACCGCATCCTGCTCTCGCCGGTGCTGGCCGGCGAGCAGACGTTCGAAGAGATCGTGCTCAACGACCTGGACTGGTACCTGCAAAACAACATCAAGCTGCTGCTCAACCGCAAGGTGGTACAGATTGACCGGGTCAAGCGCAAAGTCATCGCCGAAGACGGCACCGAGGCCGAGTACGATCGCCTGCTGATCGCCACCGGTTCGACCCCGTTTATCCTGCCGATCCCCGGCAACACCTTGCAGGGCGTGATTGGCTACCGCGACATCGCCGACACCCAGGCCATGATCGACACCGCCAAAACCCACAAGCACGCGGTGGTCATCGGCGGCGGCCTGCTGGGCCTGGAAGCCGCCAATGGCCTGATGTTGCGCGGCATGCACGTGACCGTGGTGCATATCGGCGAATGGCTGCTGGAACGCCAGCTGGACAAGACCAGCGGCCAGTTGCTGCAAACCGAACTGGAAAGCCGGGGCCTGGTGTTTCGCCTGTGCGAACAGACCCAGGCCCTGCATGACGCCGGCAACGGCCGCGTGGGCTCGGTGCAGTTCAAAAATGGCGAAGTGATTCCGGCCGACCTGGTGGTGATGGCCGCCGGTATCCGCCCCAACACCGAACTGGCGGAACGGTCCGGCATCCCGTGCAACCGTGGGATCCTGGTCAACGACACGCTGCAAACCTACGACCCGCGCATCTATGCCATCGGCGAGTGCGCCAGCCATCGTGGGATTGCCTACGGCCTGGTGGCACCGCTGTTCGAACAGGCCAAGGTGTGTGCCAACCATCTGGCGCAGTTGGGCTTCGCCACCTACAAAGGCTCGGTGACCTCGACCAAGCTCAAAGTCACCGGCATCGACCTGTTTTCTGCTGGCGACTTCATGGGCGGCGAAGGCACCGAGACCATCACCCTTTCCGACCCCATTGGCGGCGTCTATAAGAAGCTGGTGATCAAGGACGACATACTGGTCGGCGCCTGCCTGTACGGCGATACCGCCGACGGCGGTTGGTATTTCCGGCAGATCCGTGAGAACCATGGCATTGGCGAGATCCGCGATCACCTGATGTTCGGCGAAAACGCCTTGGGCGACGTAGGCCACCAAGGCCAGGACAAAGCCATGAGCATGGCCGACAGCGCCGAAGTCTGCGGCTGTAACGGGGTGTGCAAGGGCACCATCGTCAAGGCGATCCAGGAACAGGGCCTGTTCAGCGTCGATGAGGTAAAAAAACACACCAAGGCCGCCAGTTCCTGCGGCTCCTGCGCCGGGCTGGTGGAGCAGATCCTGATCAATACCGTGGGCGGCGCCGCCGACGTCAAGCCCAAAAGCGAAAAAGCCATCTGCGGTTGCAGCGACCTCAACCACGGGCAAATCCGCCAGGCCATCCGCGACCAGCACCTGCTGACCATCGCCGACACCATGGGCTACCTCAACTGGCGCACGCCCAACGGCTGCGCCACCTGCCGCCCGGCCTTGAACTACTACCTGATCTCCACCTGGCCAGGCGAAGCCAAGGACGACCCGCAATCGCGCCTGATCAACGAACGGGCCCACGCCAATATTCAGAAAGACGGCACCTACTCGGTAGTCCCACGGATGTGGGGCGGTGTGACCAATCCTTCCGAGCTGCGGCGGATTGCCGATGTGGCCGACAAATACAACGTGCCGATGGTCAAGGTCACTGGCGGCCAGCGCATCGACTTGCTGGGCATCAAGAAACAGGACCTGCCCGGGGTCTGGAAAGACCTCGATATGCCGTCCGGGCATGCCTACGGCAAATCCATCCGCACCGTGAAGACCTGTGTCGGCAGCGAGTTCTGCCGTTTCGGTACGCAGAACTCCACGCAACTGGGCATTGAGCTTGAGCATGACCTGTTCAATATGTGGTCGCCCCACAAGGTCAAGCTGGCGGTCTCCGGGTGCCCGCGCAACTGCTCGGAAGCCGGGATCAAGGACGTGGGAATAATCGGCGTCGACTCGGGGTGGGAGATGTATATCGGTGGCAATGGCGGGATCAAGACCGAGGTCGCGGAATTTTTCGTCAAGCTCAAGACCGCCGAGGAAGTGCGTGAGTACAACGGCGCTTTCCTACAGCTGTACCGCGAAGAAGCCTTCTACCTGGAGCGCACCGTGCACTACCTGCAACGGGTCGGCATGGACCACATCAAGAAGGCCGTGCTGGAAGACCCGGCGCGGCGCCAGGCCCTCAATGAGCGCCTGCAATTTTCCCTGTCGTTTGAACAGGACCCGTGGAAAGAGCGCCTGGAGCAGCCATTGCTGAAAAAGGAATTCGACACCATCGCCGTCAAACAGCTGGAGGTAGTGCTATGAACTGGCTGGATATCTGCGCCCTCGAAGAAATCAACGCCCTGGGCTCGCGCATCATCAGCGGCCCGAAAGGGGAAATCGCGATTTTTCGTACCAGTGACGATGAAGTGTTCGCCCTCGACGACCGCTGCCCGCACAAGGGCGGGCCGCTGTCCCAGGGGCTGATCTATGGCAAACGCGTGGCCTGCCCGCTGCACAACTGGCAGATCGACCTGGCATCCGGCGAAGCCCAGGCCCCGGATATCGGCTGCGCCCACCATCACCACGCCCGGGTGGAAAACGGCCGGGTGATGCTGGCCCTGCGGGACGCCGGTTGATGAACCGCCAGGTCACCGCATCGACCTGCTGCTACTGCGGGGTCGGCTGCGGCGTGCTGATCGAACATGATGGCACGCAGATCCTCGGGGTCAGCGGCGATCCGGCGCACCCGGCCAACTTCGGCAAACTGTGCAGCAAGGGGTCCACCCTGCACCTGACCGGCGACCGGTCGGCGCGGGCGCTGTACCCGGAACTGCGCCTGGGCAAGGGCCTGGCCCGCAGCCGCACCGACTGGGACACGGCCCTGGAACACGCGGCCAATGTGTTCGCCGATACCATCACCGAGCATGGCCCCGACAGCGTGGCGTTCTATATCTCCGGGCAACTGTTGACCGAGGACTACTACAGTTTCAACAAACTCGCACGGGCCCTGGTGGGCACCAACAATATCGACAGCAATTCCAGGCTGTGCATGTCCTCGGCGGTGGTCGGCTACAAGCGCAGCCTGGGTGCCGATGCGCCACCGTGCAGCTATGAGGATCTGGAGGCCAGCGATTGCGTGATGATCGTCGGCAGTAACATGGCCTACGCCCACCCGGTACTGTTTCGCCGGCTGGAAGAAGCCAAGGCGCGCCGACCGGACATGAAGGTGCTGGTCATCGATCCCCGACGCACCGACACCTGCGACCTGGCGGATATGCACTTGGCGATCCTGCCGGGGACTGATGTGGCGTTGTTCCATGGGATTTTGCATCTGTTGCTGTGGGAAGACTGGATCGACCGCGACTTTATCCAGGCCCATACCGAGGGTTTGGTCGAGCTGAAACGGCTGGTGCATGACTACACGCCGCAGATGGTCACGCAATTGTGCGGGATCAGCGTCGAACAACTGCGCCAGTGTGCAGAGTGGGTCGGCACCTCGCCGAGTTTCCTGTCTTTGTGGTGCATGGGGTTGAACCAGTCCACTGCCGGCAGCGCGAAAAACAGTGCATTGATCAACCTGCACCTGGCCACCGGCACCCTTGGCCGCCCAGGTTGCGGGCCCTTTTCCCTGACCGGCCAACCGAATGCCATGGGCGGCCGGGAAACCGGCAGCCTGTCGAACCTGCTACCGGGCCATCGCGACGCCGGCAATGCCGAGCACCGCGCCCAAGTCGCCGCTTATTGGGGGGTTGAGCAACTGCCATCCAGCACCGGCTTGACCGCCATCGAACTGTTCGAGCAGGTGCAGGCCGGCAAGATCAAGGCATTGTGGATCGCCTGTACCAACCCGGCGCAATCAATGCCGGACCAGAACAGCGTGCGTCTGGCCTTGGCCGCGTGCCCGTTCGTGGTATTGCAAGAGGCCTTTCGCACTACCGAAACCGCGGCCTTTGCCGACCTGTTGCTGCCGGCTGCCAGTTGGGGCGAGAAGGACGGCACGGTGACCAATTCCGAGCGGCGCATTTCCCACGTCCGCCAGGCCATCACCCCACCGGGCGAAGCGCGACCGGACTGGGCAATCACCGTGGATTTCGCCCAGCGCCTGGAACGCCGCCTGCGCCCGCAGAAAACCGGCCTGTTCACCTTCGAAAACCCGGCGCAGGTGTTTGATGAATACAAACAGCTGACTCGTGGCCAAGACCTGGACCTGTCAGGCCTCAGCCACGCGCTGCTCGACTGGATCGGCCCGCAGCAATGGCCGTTTCCCGCAGAGGCCCAGGCCGGCACGGCACGCTTGTACACCGACGGTATCTTCCCAACCGCCAATGGTCGGGCGCGGTTTGTCGCCGACCCTTATCGCGCCGCCAAGGAGCAGCGTGATGCGCGCTTTCCCCTGACCCTGATCACCGGCCGCCTACGTGACCAATGGCACGGCATGAGCCGTACCGGCACGGCGGCGCAACTTTTCGGGCACGTCAGCGAAGCGTTGCTCAGCCTGCATCCGGACGAATTGCGTCGGCATCGTTTCAAGGAAGGCGACCTGGTCAACCTCAAGAGCCGTCGTGGCAATGTGATCGTGGCGGTGAGCAGTGATGACAGCGTGCGCCCCGGCCAGGCGTTCCTGCCGATGCATTGGGGCGATCGCTTCCTCAAGGGCGGCGTCAACGCCCTGACCCAGCCGGCGTTCGATCCACTGTCGAAACAACCGGAACTCAAGCACAGCGGCGTGCGCCTGGAAGCCGTGCAATTGCCCTGGCACTTGTTCGCGCTGATCGAGGGCGATGTACAGCAACACTTCGAAGCCTTGCGCCCCCTGTGCCAGGGTTTTGCCTATGTCAGCCTGAGCCTGGCCGGGCGCGAACGGCCTGCCCTGCTGGTACGCGCGGCACATAGCGAGGCGCCGGACCTGCAACTGCTCAAGGCCATCGACCAACTGCTGGGCCTTAATGACGGCCCGGTCATGGCCTATGACGACCCGCGGCGCTCTATCGGCAAACGGGTAAAAATCGAGAAAGGCCGGATTACCGCGATCCGCCTGGCCGGCGAAACCCTAGCCCGCCACTGGCTGCAAAGCCTGTGGCTGGAAGGTCGGGCCGACGAGCAATTGCGCCGTTGGCTGCTGGCACCGCTGAGTGCGCCACCTGGTGGTGAAATGACCAGCAACAGAACCCTCTGCAACTGCAAGAACGTCAGTGAAAGCGCGATATGCGCCGGCATCGGCCGTGGTTTGGATCTGGATGGGCTGAAACAAGCGTTGGGCTGCGGCACGCAATGTGGCTCCTGCGTGCCCGAAATCAAACGGCTATTGGCGAGCACCTCGCAGCCAATCGCTATCAGTGTGTGAGGGCAATACCTATGAACGCAAAAGTCTGGCTGGTGGGCGCAGGCCCAGGTGATCCGGAGTTGTTGACCCTCAAGGCGGTACGGGCCCTGCACGAGGCCGATGTGGTACTGATTGATGACTTGGTCAACCCTGCGGTACTTGAGCATTGCCCCGGTACGCGGGTGATAACCGTCGGCAAGCGCGGGGGATGTCGTTCTACGCCCCAGGATTTCATTCACCGCTTGATGCTGCGTTATGCACGCCAGGGCAAATGTGTGGTGCGCCTGAAAGGCGGCGATCCGTGCATTTTTGGGCGCGGCGGCGAAGAGGCCAGTTGGCTGAGGGATCGAGGGGTGAGCGTGGAGTTGGTCAATGGCATCACGGCGGGGCTGGCGGGTGCCACAAACTGCGATATACCGCTGACGTTGCGGGGAATCAGTCGCGGCGTAACGCTTGTCACCGCCCATACCCAGGACGACAGCCGCCTCAATTGGCGGGCATTGGCCGAGGGTGGCACGACACTGGTGGTGTACATGGGTGTGGCGAAGCTTTCAGAGATTGCCCGGCACTTGCTCGAAGGGGGCATGGCCCCTGATATGCCGGTGGCGATGATCGAAAACGCCTCGCTGCCCCAGCAGCGTGAGTGCCGCAGCGCCCTGGCGCACATGCAGGAGGATGCCAAGGCGTTTGCCTTGAAGAGCCCGGCGATCCTGGTGATCGGAGCTGTGGCGGGCAACGTGGTAGAGGTCGCCTTGCAGGCCAGCGCCTGAGGCAAATGGCAGGCGAAAAAAAGCCCGGCCTAAGCCGGGCTTTTTTCTACCACTCAGTAATTACTGAGCTTGAGCTTCAACCGACGCTTCTACACGACGGTTAACAGCACGACCAGCTTCAGTTGCGTTGTCAGCAACTGGGCGGGATTCGCCGTAACCTACCGCGGTGATGCGGTTGGCTTCAACGCCATCATTGGCCAGGACTTTCTTAACAGCGTCAGCACGACGCTGGGACAGCTTCTGGTTGTAGGCGTCTGGACCGACGGAGTCAGTGTGACCAGCAACTTCTACGTTGGTAGCTGGGTACTGCTTCATGAAGTCGGCCAGGTTTTTCACGTCGCCGTAGCTGTTAGGCTTAACAACGGCCTTGTCGAAGTCGAACTTCACGTCCAGCTCAACACGAACAACCTGAGCAACCGGAGCTTCTGGCTCTGGAACTGGCTCTGGAGCTGGTGCTGGGGTAGGAGCTGGAGCAACTGCGCCAGCGTTACCGCCGAAGTTTACGCCCAGGCCGACCAGTGCGGAGTAGTCCCACTTGCCGTTGTCCAGACCGTAGTCAGCTTCAACACCGGCACGAGCGTACAGGTTGTTGGTGAAGTAGTACTTAACACCAGTACCAACGGTAGCGAAAGTAGTCTGATCACGACCAGTGTGGCCATCAGCACGTACGTTGCCACGGCTCTGGTGACCGAAACCGCCTTCTACGTATGGACGCAGGGAGTCGACGCCAGCTTGACCGAAGTGGTACTGAGCAACGAGGCTGCCGGTATCACCTTTGATCTTCTGGTTGCCAGTACCGTCAGTCGAACGGGTGTGGTTGGTCTTGTCGTAGGACAGGTTCAAGGACAGGTCGTCGGTCAGGAAGTAACCGATGCGAGCGCCAGGATTGAAGCCGTCTTCGATGTGCTTGACGCTATCGTTGTACTGCTTCTTGTAGAACAGCTCGCCTTCAACTGCGCCTTGGCCTTGTGCCAGAACGCCGAAAGAAGTAGCGGCAATAAGAGAACCAATGGCCAAGCCCAAGGTGTTTTTCAGTTTCATCCGTTAAATCCCCATCTGGTGATTGTAAAGCAGTCCCACATACCGGGGGACAACTCGGCGACAAGTCTAACAGAACTTGCCTACACGTAAGAGATATTTGCACCGAACTAAGTTTCAGTACTGTCCGCAAATTTCTCACGCAATTTATCAAGAGCACGTTTGTAACGCATTTTTGTAGCACTCAAACCCATATGCATAATGTCAGCAATTTCCTGAAATTCCAGTTCTGCGACAAATCGTAGCACCAGAATTTCCCGGTCAATTGGATTCACATGCACCAACCAGCGATCAAGCCCGCCCTTCTCCTCGGGTGCCGGCGTCTTTTCTTCAGACGCCTCCTCAAGGGGGTCCAGGCTCAATGCGTCCATCAAGCGACGCTTTCGCCGTTCCTTACGATACTGCGTGATGCACTCGTTGTACGTGATGCTGTAGAGCCAGGTTTTGAACTTCGATTTACCCTCGAAGTTCTTCAGGCCATACAACACCTTGAGCATCACTTCCTGACAGACATCATCCGCATCACGATCGTTCCCTAAATATCTTGAACAAACGTTGAACAGAGTGCGTTGATACCTGCGCATCAATTCTTCGTACGCGCGTGTTACGTGAAACAGCTCCGTGTGCGAGCGCGCGACCAACTCCTCATCAGAGAGCTCACGGGGGTCATAGCGCGTGGACAGCGTTTGGGCTTTATTCAAAACAAGTCGTGCCGACAGTCAGGTCAATGTCCGCCACAGCCTGGATACCCAGGTTTGCGGCGGCGTACATTAGCAGGGTTTACCGGGTTAGCGGCTATTGACCTGCTGTTCCAGCAGAACCCGATTGGACAGCGACACTAGTTCGCCATCATCGGTCAGCACCGTGGTTTTCACCGTACCGATCTCTTCAATCTGCCCTTCGACCTCGCCAACACGCACGTGTTGCCCAACCTGATACAACTCACGCACATAGATTCCCGCAAGAATCTGACCGGCAATTCCCCGGCTTCCCAACCCCATGGCCAGTGCAACGGCCAGACCAACGGTAATCAAAACGATCACAATCACATGGTTGAGCAGGTCAGTCTTGACCTCCAACTGGCTGATCGCCACCGAAATACTGATGATGATTACCAGCCCCTGGGCGATTCGCCCCAGGCCGCTGGCATAGTCCAGGCCCACTCCTTCGGCAGCGCCGCGTACCAGCCCATTGGCCAGTTGCGCCAGCAAAACCCCCACCAGCAACACCAGCGCGCCGCCGAATACCTTCGGCAAATACAGCGCCAGCATGTCGAGCGTAGCTGAAACTCGCTCAAGTCCAAGTGATTGCGCCGCAGAAACCAGAAAAATCAGCAAAACAAACCAATAGACGATCTTGCCGATCAGTGTCGAGATCGGCACTTGCAGCCCGGCACGCCCCAGCAGCTTGGTCAATCCGGTGCCGGCCATCAGGCGATCGAGGCCCAGCTTGGCGAGCAATTTTGAGAGCAGGGTGTCGAGCAGCTTGGCCACGACAAAACCCAGCAGCACCAACACCAGCGCACCAAACAGGTTGGGAATGAAATTCGCCACCTTGGTCCACAACGCAGTCATTGCAGTGACCAGACTCTGCGTCCAGAGATCAAGTTCCATATTCAATCAGCCTTATCAGCAGTGCGAGCAATAGGTTTACGACGAGAAACAGGTGATACGTGGGCCGAACCATTGTTCAGGGCCATCATCAATGCCGGCACCCAGCGGCCGAGCAGACCAAACAGATCGCCCGCACCTACCTGGCGGTTGGCAGTTTTCAGTACGCGGCCCAGGCAAGCGTCGTCGTCACGGTTGGACGGCGAAGCATTAAGCATGTCACGCAGAGACTGTTCAAACGGATCGTGCATAGGGACCTCTCGCAAGTGAGTTAAAAGACGAGGGCAAAATTCGTCGGGTCACATGACCTCTCCCGCCGTTCAGGTCACGTTCAGGTCAAACCCAGCGTAAACGTCGAAACAACCACCACTGCCCAAGGGCCACCGAGACCATCAACAGGCACGCTAGCGCGAAACCATATGGGCTCTCGGAGAACGGAATTCCGCCCACGTTGATCCCCAGCAACCCTGTCAGAAAACTCATCGGCAAAAAGATCCCGGTGATGATCCCGAAGCGGTACATGGTGCGGTTCATGCGCACGCTCAAACGCCGATCCTCGGCCTCCAGCACCAGCCCCACGCGCTCCCGGCTCAGTTCCAGCTCTTCCAGGTAACGGGTCAGACTGTTATTCAATTCATTCCAATAGTCGGCATCGTCATCGGCAAACCATGGCAGTTTTATGCGTGTCAGTTGCGCGAAAATATCGCGCTGCGGCGCCAAAAAACGCTTGAGCGCGGCGGCACGCCGACGGATCTGCAGGACACTGCCATGCTCCGGGGTATACCGTTCGTCGGTATCGAGTTTTTCTTCTTCGATATCGACGATTTCAGACAGGTCACTGACCAGATCCTGCACTTTATGGGTCAGGTACTGCGCCATGTACAGGATCAGCTCGGAAGCAGTCCTGGGGCCTTTACCATCCGCCAACTGCACCAGCAACTCGTCGGTGGCGCGCAATGGCCGCAGACGCAGGGAGATGACCCGGTCAGCCGAAGCAAAGATACGCACCGACACCATGTCTTCCGGCTCGGCTCCTGGGTTGAGGTTGATCCCGCGCAGAAACAGCAGCAATTCGTCGTCCGGCAACGGCAGCAGACGCGGGCGGGTGTTCTCCTCCAGCAGCAGGTCACAGGCAAACTCGCTCAGGCCACTGGATTTGCGCAACCAGGTCTGGGTCTGGGGATGACTGCGATCCCAATGCAGCCACAGGCTTTCCTGAGGCTGCAGTTGCAGCTCGTCAAGCTCAGTCCGGGCAATTGAACGCGCACCGCCTTTACCGTCCAGCACCAGGGCATGCACCAGCCCCCACTGCGCGTTTTCTTCCTCGAACATCCTCACCCCTGTCGGCTGCTGCAGTTATTCAGGCATTTTCAAAGGGCTTGGCGAAACAATCACGCCATTATTATCGGCATAGACATATTCGCCTGGACGCAATGTCACGCCGGCAAAGGTCACGGCCCCGCCCACGTCACCCACACCCTGGCGATGACTCTTTTTAGGGTGGCTGGCCAGGGCCTGCACGCCCAGGTCGGTCTGCGCCAGTACGTCAACGTCACGCACACAACCGTAGATCACCAAGCCCTCCCAACCATTCTTTGCGGCTCGATCAGCGATCATGTCGCCCAGCAAGGCGCAACGCAGCGAACCCCCACCATCGACCACCAGCACTTTGCCAGTGCCGTCCAGCTCGGCCTGTTCCTTGACCCGGGAGTTGTCCTCAAAACACTTGACGGTCACGATCTGCCCACCGAAGGAGTCCCGGCCCCCAAAGTTGGCGAACATCGGCTCCAGCACCTGCACCAGGTCCGGGTAGGCGTCACACAGGTCGGGGGTAACGTAATGGTTCATCGAGAAACTCCTGTCGGTGAAAGAAGGTGTCGAACATCCACAGCCACATCAAGAAAACGCATCGCAACGGGCATTCTTTAAGACCTGCCGCTGCAAGGGCGACAATGATCAGACCCACCAGACTGTAACGCAATAGCCACTACGCGACTGAATATGACCAAAATAGCTCGGTGCGTCATATCTTAGCCGTAAGCCACTTCAAGCGAAACGCCCTCTTTAGAGCCTTTTCTCAGACAGTCGCAGGCACCGGCGCCTGTGCATCCACCGGAGGTGTCAGGGGATCTTTCAGCCAGCGCTGCACCAGTGGCCATACTTCGGCCTGCGCCGCTTTGCTGACCAGCATCTCAACATGCCCGAAATCACCGCTGAACCCATGCTTGCGCCCCAGGCACAGATAGTGGCGATGCTCGCTGCCCACCTGCTCAAACAGCTTGCGGCAGGCCCAGTCCGGGTCCTGATGATCGCCAGCGGCACTCACGGCCAGTAGCGGCACATCGACCTCGGCCAGGCCTTTCCACCAGTCGCGCTCGGCATCGCCGAAACGCCCGAACAAGCCATGCCAGCGCATGCTTTCCAGAGCCAGGCCGATAGGCTCGTCTTCCGGACCACGCTTGAGGCGCGAGCCGGAGAGCTGGGCAAAGCGCTTGAGAATCAAGCGTCCACCCCACTCCACCGGCGGAATCTTCAACGGCCAGTAAGTGCGGCTGACCTGGCAGCCAAACAACGCCACCGACGCCACCGCCGGCGCGCCCAGATAGTGGCCGCCCAAGGCTGCCGCCAGAGTCGTGCCACCCAATGAATGGCCGATCCAGTGCGGGATCTGCGCACTTTGCTCACGCACAAAGGCGGCAATGGCTGGCAAATCGTAACGAGCATAGTCGGCGACACGATTCTTGGCGTAGTCCTGGTTGCGCCGGGAAAGCCCGTGGCCGCGCATTTCCGGGATCCATACATCAAAGCCCTGGCGCGCCAGGTACGCCCCCAGGCCGATACCTTTGGGCGAATACCAGAAGCGCCGGTTGGAAAAGCTGCCATGCACCAGCACCACCGGTATGCCACGGCTTTGCGCGACATCGGCCAGGCCCAGGCGTGTCACCGCCAGCTCTACGGTGCTGTCGGGGCTGTTGCCAGGCTTGAGGCGATAGACATCTTCACTCAGGTCGCCACGACGCTCAGCGCTGATCAAGGCGACGGGAAACAGGTTGCTGCTGCTTTGCATAATGTTCTTGCACAAAAAAGGGCGGCGTCCGGTAGGAGTTCCGCCCTGTACAGAATGAGAAATGCCGGCCAGCCGCACTGGCTGGCCGGCAAATGGCAATTACGCCGAGGCTTGACCTTCAGCCAGGAAGAACCAGGTTTCCAGCACGGAATCGGGGTTCAGCGAGACGCTTTCGATGCCCTGTTCCATCAGCCATTTGGCCAGGTCCGGGTGATCGGAAGGGCCTTGGCCGCAGATGCCGATGTACTTGCCGGCCTTGTTACAGGCCTGGATGGCGTTTGCCAGCAGCTTCTTGACCGCAGGGTTACGCTCGTCAAACAGGTGCGCGATGATCCCGGAGTCACGGTCCAGGCCCAGGGTCAACTGGGTCAGGTCGTTGGAACCGATGGAGAATCCATCGAAGAACTCCAGGAACTCTTCGGCGAGGATGGCGTTGGACGGCAGCTCGCACATCATGATCACGCGCAGGCCGTTTTCGCCGCGGGTCAGACCGTTCTCGGCCAGCAGGTCAACGACCTGGCTCGCTTCGCCCAGGGTACGCACGAAGGGCACCATGATCTCGACGTTGGTCAGGCCCATCTCGTTGCGCACACGCTTGAGGGCGCGGCACTCAAGCTCAAAGCAGTCACGGAATGCTTCGCTGATGTAACGCGAGGCGCCACGGAAGCCCAGCATCGGGTTTTCTTCTTCCGGCTCGTAGAGCTTGCCGCCGATCAGGTTCGCGTATTCGTTGGACTTGAAGTCGGACAGGCGCACGATGACTTTCTTCGGCCAGAAGGCCGCCGCCAGGGTGCTGATGCCTTCCACCAGCTTCTCGACGTAGAAGCCCACCGGGTCGTTGTAGCCGGCGATGCGCTTGTCGACGCTGTCCTTGATTTCCACCGGCAGGCCGTCGTAGTTCAACAGGGCCTTGGGGTGCACGCCGATCATGCGGTTGATGATGAACTCCAGGCGGGCCAGGCCCACACCGGCGTTCGGCAACTGCGCAAAGTCGAAGGCGCGGTCGGGGTTGCCGACGTTCATCATGATCTTGAACGGCAGGTCCGGCATGGCGTCGATGGAATTTTGCTTGATATCGAAGCCCAGCTCACCTTCAAAGATGAAGCCGGTATCGCCTTCGGCGCAGGACACGGTGACGCCCTGGCCATCCTTGAGCAGTTGGGTGGCGTTGCCACAACCCACCACTGCCGGGATCCCCAGCTCACGGGCGATGATCGCCGCGTGGCAGGTACGCCCGCCACGGTTGGTGACGATGGCGCTGGCGCGCTTCATCACGGGTTCCCAGTCCGGGTCGGTCATGTCGGAGACCAGCACGTCACCTGGCTGGACCTTGTCCATCTCGGACACGTCCTTGATGATCCGCACCTTGCCCGCGCCGATGCGCTGGCCGATGGCACGGCCCTCTACCAGCACGGTGCCGGTTTCTTTCAACAGGTAGCGTTCCATGACATTGGCCGAGGTGCGGCTCTTCACGGTTTCCGGACGGGCCTGGACGATGTACAGCTTGCCGTCGTCGCCGTCCTTGGCCCATTCGATGTCCATCGGGCACTTGTAGTGCTTCTCGATGATCATCGCCTGCTTGGCCAATTCGCTGACTTCGGCATCGCTGAGGCAAAAGCGCGCACGCTCGGCCTTGTCGACATCAACGGTTTTCACCGAGCGACCGGCCTTGGCCTCGTCGCCGTAGATCATCTTGATGGCCTTGCTGCCCAGGTTGCGGCGCAGGATCGCCGGGCGACCGGCCTCAAGGGTGTGCTTGTGCACGTAGAACTCGTCCGGGTTGACCGCGCCCTGTACGACGGTTTCGCCCAGGCCGTAGGCGCCGGTGATGAACACCACGTCACGGAAGCCCGATTCGGTATCCAGGGTGAACATCACGCCGGCAGTACCGGTTTCCGAACGCACCATGCGCTGTACGCCGGCAGACAACGCTACCAACTTGTGGTCGAAACCCTGGTGTACACGGTAGGAAATGGCGCGATCGTTGAACAGCGAGGCAAATACTTCCTTGGCTGCCCGGATAACGTTTTCCACGCCACGGATATTCAGGAAGGTTTCCTGTTGGCCGGCGAACGAGGCGTCGGGCAAGTCTTCGGCGGTGGCCGAGGAACGCACGGCGACGGCCATGTCCGGATTGCCGGCCGACAAGGTGGCGAAGGCTGTGCGGATTTCGGCGTTGAGCTTCTCGGGGAACTCGGCTTCCATGATCCACTGGCGGATCTGTGCGCCGGTCTTGGCCAGGGCGTTGACGTCATCGACGTCCAGCGCGTCCAGGGCAGCGTGGATCTGATCGTTGAGGCCGCTCAGTTCGAGGAAATCGCGGTATGCCTGGGCCGTGGTGGCGAAACCACCGGGCACCGAGACACCAGCGCCCGCAAGATTACTGATCATCTCGCCGAGGGATGCGTTCTTGCCCCCCACATGCTCTACATCATGGACGCCGAGCTTATCGAGGGAAACTACGTACTCTACCAAGGTGATCTCTCCACTAACTGTGTTGGAAAAGCTCAGGGCGCCGGCGGCTCAGTAGGAGCATTTACCGGCGTTTGTGGCCTGGACCTGGAAAATAAGTGAGAATGCGGCCCACTGTGGGACGGCAAAATCGCGCCTATCATATCCAAGATTCGTCATCAGCTTAAGGCCCAAGGCTCAAATGAAACGATCTGCTTTCTTTATCTCCGATGGCACCGGCATTACCGCCGAAACCCTGGGTCAGAGCCTGCTGGCGCAGTTCGAAAGCATTACCTTTGCCAAATTTACCCGGCCTTATATCGATAACGTGGATAAAGCGCGGGCCATGGTACAACAAATCAATCTGGCCGCCGAAAAAGACGGTGTGCGCCCGATCATTTTCGACACCATCGTCAATCAGGACATCCGTGAGATCCTCGCGACCTCCAATGGTTTCATGATCGACATCTTCTCGACCTTCCTAGCGCCCCTGGAACAGGAGTTGAGCGAACACTCCTCGTACTCCGTAGGCAAGTCCCATTCCATTGGCCACAACTCCAACTACATGGAGCGGATCGAGGCGGTCAACTTCGCCCTGGACAACGACGACGGCGCCCGCACCCATTACTACGACAAGGCCGACCTGATCCTGGTCGGCGTGTCGCGCTGCGGCAAGACCCCGACCTGCCTGTATATGGCCATGCAATTCGGCATCCGCGCGGCCAACTACCCGCTGACCGAGGACGACATGGAGCGCCTGCAACTGCCGGCGGTGCTGCGCACCCATCAGCACAAGCTGTTCGGCCTGACCATCGACCCGGACCGCCTGACAGCGATACGTAATGAACGCAAGCCCAACAGCCGCTATTCGAGCTATGCCCAGTGCGAGTTCGAGGTGCGGGAAGTGGAAAATCTATTCCGTCGGGAGAACATTGCACACATCAATTCCACGCATTTTTCGGTGGAAGAGATTTCGGCGAAGATCCTTGTGGAAAAGGGCGTCGAGCGGCGCTTCAAGTAATTTGCATTGCTTGAGCCAGCTCCCATATTTGATCGGGTTCACACGTCAAATGCGGGAGCTGCGGTGGGACAATTCGACTTGCCTGCGATCAACGATAACCCAGCCTCACAGATGAAACCGGTCCCCACCCTGGCCCAGCGCCGTGGCCAGCGCATCAAACCCTGCCCTTAGCAGCTGATCATCCCCAGACGTATTGCAGATACTCGCCCGAATAAACTGCGGCACGGCCGTCTGCCCCACGGCGAAGGCCTCGGCCGTCGCGATCAGGTAATTGTTCTGCTTGAGCTCAGCCTCGATTTCCGACGCACGCCATGGCTCCGGGACTTCAATCCAGAAGTGCGGGCTATTGGGGTGCGTCCGGTATTCCAGGCCGCTCAGCAGGTCCTCGACCAACGCCTTGCGCCGGCTGATTTCGTGGATCTGCTGACGCAACAGATGCGCTGCCGTGCCGTTTTCAATCCACTGCGTGGCCAGTTCCAGGGTCACAGGGGTGGCCATCCAACAGGTTGAGCGCAGCGCTGCGGAAATACGGCTGACCAACGCCGGCGGCGCATGCACATACCCCACGCGCAAGCCCGCCGATACCGCCTTGCTCAGGCTGCTGATCAGAATCGTGCGCTCCGGGGCAAAATGACTCAGGGGCGGCGGGCGATCCTCCACCAACACACCATGGGCCTCGTCCTCCAGGATCAGCAGGTTGTGCTCACGGCAGACCCTGACCAGCGCCTCGCGACGGGCAACCGACAAGACCGCCGTCGTCGGATTCTGGATAGTCGGCGTGCAGTACAGGGCAGAAACCCGGTGATTACGACACACCTCCTCCAGGGCCGTCGGCAGCACACCCTCCTCGTCCATTTCCAGGCCGATCAGGCGGATGCCAAGCATCCGTGCGGCAGTGATCAGGCCGGGATAGGTCAACTGCTCGGTGACGACCGTATCGCCCGCGCGCACCAACGCCATCAACGCGCACAACAAACCGTGCTGGCCGCCGTTGACACAGATGACCTGCTCGGGAATCGGATGAAAATCACGCTGCACCAACCATTGCGCGCCCGCCGCGCGGTAGCGGGGCAAGCCGGCGTCCGGGGTGTAGGCACTGATGTCCTGCAGGAACTTGGCATTGGTGGCCAGGGTTTCAAAGCTCTGGGCCAGGAACGTGGTCTCCTGCCCCGGGATGTGCATATTGCGGCTCATATCGAAGTACTGGCGCGGTTCCTCGCTGACGTTGCGAAAGCCTTCGTCGCGCTGGCGCTCCATCCCACGCTTGCGCACGAATGTGCCGTCGCCCACCCGCGCCACCACCAGGCCCAGGCGTTCCAGTTCGCCGTAGGCGCGGCTGATCGTGCCGATGGTCACCCCCAGGTTGTCGGAAAGCACCCGATGAGGCGGCAGTTTGCGCCCTGGTTCGATCAAGCCCTCGAGGATGCCCCGCTCCATCACATCAGACAGGCGTTTGTACTTCACGCCCTGCCCACTGGACAGTCCCTCTCGCATAATTGACACCATGTCAATATTTGTTTTGACAGCCATCATTCGCCCTAATAGTGTGCTTTTACGGGTTCAATCACCGGGTGAAACCTCTAATTACAAGTCCAATATAGAGTTCAATTCCGGCTCAGGGAAGCAATAAACGATGCCAATGTCCGCCGTTCTCGAAAATTCCGAAAAAACCAAATCCCCCAAACAATGGCTGGCTGGCCTGATCACCAGTGTGATGTTCCTGATTGTCTGCCTAAGCTGGGGCACCACCTGGCTGGGGATCAAGATCGCCGTGGAAAGCGTGCCGCCCCTGACGTCGGCGGGCCTGCGCTTTTTGATCGCCTTCCCGCTGTTCCTGTGTTTTGCCTTCCTGCGTCGCGAGCCGATCCTGTTTCCACGGGAAAGCCGCTGGTTCTTTGTGTTCGTGACCCTTTGCTATTTCAGCGTGCCCTACTACCTGCTCAACTATGGCGAGATGCACGTCTCGTCCGGCCTCACCGCCCTGCTGTTCAGTTGCATGCCGGTGTTCATCCTGATCTTCTCCGCGCTGTTCCTGCGCGAGCGCATCTACTTTTCCCAGGTCGTGGGGATCGGCATCGGTTTCGCCAGCCTGTACATGATCATCAAGAGCCAGGGGCTGCACCTTGACCATGCCGAGTTCTTTGGCGTCCTGGCCATTCTGAGCGCCGCGATCATGCATGCCTTGTGCTATGTCATTACCAAGCAAAAAGGCAGCGCCATCAGTGTGATCACCTACAACACCCTGCCCATCGGGATTGCCGGGCTGATGCTGTTCGTCGCCGGGCTGTGGTTTGAATCACCGACCTTCGAGGCCATTACCCTGCGTTCCTGGAGCGCCCTGTTCTACCTGGGCCTGGTGGCCTCGGTCGGTGGGTTTATCGTGTACTTCATGCTGCTCAAGCGCCTGAGCCCGATCATCCTGTCGTTCGTCTTCATTATTTTCCCGGTGTTCGCCGTGATCATCGGCGCCTGGTACGAAGGCCTGGAACTGTCCCGGGACCTGATGCTGTATTCGGCGATCCTGCTGGTCGGCTTTGCCATCACCAAGTTGCCGATCGAAAAGCTGCTGGCAAAACCCAATTGACCCTTTCCCCACCACGCGAGAGAAACATGGACGTCCTCCGCCAAACCGCCCTGGCACAGATCTACGCCCACGCCAGCAGCACCTACCCCGAAGAGTGCTGCGGCTTTGTCTTCGCCGACGGCAGTGTGTACCTGGGCAGCAATATCCAGAACGAGTTACACCGCAAGAACCCCGAGGCCTACCCCCGCAGCGCGGCCAACGGCTACACCTTCTCGGTGACCGACACGCTGCTGATGAACAAGGCCTTTCGCACGGATAACCCGGTGGTGGTGATCTACCACTCCCACCCGGATGTCGGTGCCTATTTCAGCGACGAGGATCAGGACAAGGCCCTCTACATGGGGGAACCGATCTACCCCGTCAGCTACCTGGTGGTGGATGTCCGCCAAGGCAAGGCCCTTGGGTCGAAGCTGTTTGCCTGGGATGGCACGCACTTCGCCCTCACCCCCTTCAACGACCTGCAAACGGAGTTGTACATGAACGCTGTCTCTTTCCCCGACATCCTGGCCCGTGTGGCCAAGTTGCCAGAATCGACCCTCGAGGGTGCCGGATCGACATTGCGCGAAGTCATTGAAGGCCTCTGTGCCCGCTACCCGCAGCTACGGGCGCACCTGTTCCACGAAAACAACGGTCGACTCAAGGAACATTTCCTGTTCACGGCCGGGGAAGAACTGATCGGCCCCGACGAGCCGCTGCCCGAGAAAGCCAGGATCGAAGTGCTGCTCGCCACCTCCGGCGGCATCGACATCGAGTCCCTGAGCAACGAGGAAGTGCAGCGCTATGTGCGCCATATCACCCTGCCCGGCGTCGGCCGCGAAGGGCAACTGAACCTGAAGAAAGCCAAGGTGCTGATCATCGGTACCGGTGGCCTGGGCTCGCCCATCAGCCTGTACCTGGCCGCAGCCGGCATCGGCACCCTGGGGCTGGTGGACTTCGATGTGGTGGAAAGCAGCAACCTGCAACGCCAGGTCGTGCACGGCAACAGCACCCTGGGCCTGCCCAAGGTCGAATCCGCCAAGCGCCGGCTGCAGGACCTCAACGCCCATATCCGAATCAACACCTACGACACCGCGCTGAATGCCGACAACGCCCTGGAACTGGTCGGCGCCTACGACCTGGTGATCGACGGTACTGACAACTTCGAGACCCGCTACCAGGTCAATGATGCCTGCGTACAGTTGGGCAAGCCGTTGGTGTACGGCGCGATCTACCGCTTCGACGGCCAGATCAGCGTGTTCAACTATCAAGGCGGGCCCTGCTACCGCTGCCTGTACCCCCACGCGCCACCCGCGGAACTGGCGCCCAATTGCAGCGCCGGTGGGGTGATCGGTGTATTGCCCGGTGTGGTCGGGATGATCCAGGCCACCGAGGCGATCAAGCTGTTGATCGGCCTCGGCGAATCCTTGTCCGGCCGGTTGATGCGTTTTGATGCCCTGGCCATGAAATTCAGTGAACTGCGTTTCAAGCGCCGCGCCGACTGCCCGTGCTGTTCCGACTTGCGTGAAGAACACCAACCCGCCGCCGTGTGTGCCGATACCCTCCGCGGCACCCAGGGCCTGGCAGAAGAGCACTACATCAAGCCCCAGGTGCTCAAGCAACTGCTGGAGCAGCGCCGCAGCGCCGATATCCTGCTGGATGTACGCGACGCCAGCGAGCTGGAGGTCTGCCAACTGCCCGGCGTGGTGCACATCCCCCTGGCCCAGCTCGACGAGCAACTCGATACCCTCAGCCGTGACAACACCCATTACCTGATCTGCTATGCCGGCAGCCGCGCCGAGCAAGCCGCCAGTACGTTGCTGGCCGCAGGCTTTGCCAACACCCGGGTGCTGCAAGGCGGCATGAAACACTGGGTACGCGACGTCGAACCCGACATGCCGTTGTACTGACCACAGGCCTTGGGGTACTTATCCGATGCTGCATAACTCCATACTCGACGCCATTGGCCAAACGCCTATCGTGCGCCTGGAACAATTCTCCGAAGACCTCGGTATCGAGGTCTTCGCCAAGCTTGAATCCCTGAACCCGGGCGGTAGCCACAAGGCACGGATTGCCCTGGGAATGATCCTCGACGCCGAGCGCCGGGGCATCCTGATTCGCGATTCGGGGCAAACCATCATCGAACCCAGCGGTGGCAACACGGGCATCGGCCTGGTGATGGCCGGCAACGTGCTGGGCTACAAAGTGGTGCTGGTGATTCCCGACAACTACAGCCCCGAAAAGCAAAAGCTGCTGCGCCTGTATGGCGCCAAGGTGGTGCTGTCCGATAGCCGCCTGGGCAACAACTCCCATGGCGAAAAGTGCATGGAGTTGCAGCTGGAAAACCCCAGCTTCGTCATGCTCAACCAACAGCGCAACGGCGCCAACCCCCAGACCCACCGCGACACCACCGCCCCGGAAATCATCCGTGCCTTTGGCGAGCGCCAGGTCGACTATTTCGTCAGCGGGATAGGCACCGGGGGCCACATCACCGGGATCGGTGAAACCCTCAAGGCCACCTGGCCGCAGATCCGCGTGATGGGCGTGGAGCCCGAGGAGTGCGACCTGCTCAGTGATAGCCATGCGCCGCATCATATCCAGGGCCTGTCCATCGGCCTGATCCCGAGCATTCTCAACCTGAACGTGCTGGACGGCATGCTCAAGGTCTCGCGCCTCGATTGCCTGGAAATGATGAAACGCATCATGCGTACCGATGCCATCAGCCTGGGGCTGTCGTCGGCCGCCAATATGGTGGCCATCGCCAAGCTCGCACCGGAACTGCCCACCGACACCGTCGTCCTGACCATGGTGTACGACAGCGCCGACAGTTATCTGCCCTGCTTCGAATAACGACAATTACGGGGGTGCCTTCCATGGGAGGCTTTATCGACATGCAACAGCTGCACGATGAGCTGCTGACCCACCTCATCAAGACCCTGTCGCCGGCGCAGATGGCACAGTTGCAGCCACACCTGGCGGCGTTGATCCAGCCCGCCGCGCAGGAGGTGGCCGAGGACTTGATCGCCTATGCCTGGCGCGATCCGGCGTCCAGGGGCCGCGGCGAACTGATCCTGGAGTCCTACGCCTCATTCAAGGCCGTGCTGTATTACCGGCTGGCGCATCGGGTATGGAATCTACCCGACCAGGCCCACGGCCAGTTCTGTGCGATCGCGCTGACGTTGAGCAACCAGGGCAAGATCCTGTCCGGCGCCGAAATCCACCCCGCCGCCCGCATTGGCCGGCGCTTCGTTCTGGATCATGGCTTTGGCACGGTGGTCGGCGAGACCTGCGAGATCGGCAATGACTGCTACATCCTGTGTGGCGTGACCCTGGGCGCCCGGGGCATCGCCAACAACCCGGACGGCAAGCGTCACCCACGCCTGGGCAACAACGTGGAAGTCGGCGCGGGCGCGAGGGTGCTCGGGTATGTGCTGATTGGCGACAACGTGTTTATCAGCCCCTCCTGTGTCATCACCCAGGACGTGCCCGCGGGCACCAAGGTCAAGGTGGTCAACCAGATCCAGTTGCAGAAAAACGACGAAGCTGACGCCAGCAATTACCTCGGGGCATTTGCCCTCGACGAGCGCCTGCACGTGGTCGGCGAAGTCAACATCAGCCACCGGGTCACGGTGCTGGATGCCGACTTCCACCCACTGTCAGGCCTGGTGCTGGAGCCCACGGTCAAGGAGCGTCATCACCTGCAGTTTCGCCTGCGCACGCTGCAGGCCCCCACCTACCCCCCGCGCCTGCCGCTGAACCTGAAGGTGTGCGGACCGAGGTTCGAGGTCACCCTGCTCTCCCCACCCGGGCTGAGCGCAATGGTGCGGCGCCTGCTGCAAACCAGCCCACTGATCGTTGGAGGATGAACATGTCCGTACACACCATGGAAACCTTGGCGCTGTTCGACAGCGCGCCTTACCAGAACGCCTTCAGCGCCCGGGTAATCGCCGTCAGCGAACAGGGCGTGGCCCTCGAACACACGCTGTTCTACCCCACCGGCGGTGGGCAACCCGGCGATACCGGTTACTTCACCCTGCCGGACGGCAGCCGGGTCAATGTGACCGGCACCGTACGCGACCCGGTCCTGCGCTCGATCATCTGGCACCAAGTGGAACACTGCCCCGAGTCATTGCGTGCGGGGGTACAGGTAGATGCCGGCCTGGACTGGGAGCGTCGCTACCAACACATGAAAATGCACACCTGCCTGCATCTGTTATGCTCGATCATCGACGCACCGGTAACCGGTTGCAGCATCAGCGCCGACAAGGGCCGCCTGGACTTCGACCTGCCGGAAATGACCCTCGACAAGGAAAGCATCACCCGCGACCTCAATGCCTTGATCGAGCAGGCCCATGGGGTCAAGTCGCTGTCGATGCCGGCCTCCGAATATTCCACCCTGCTGCAAATCACCCGCACCCAGGCCGTCGCGCCTCCGGTGATCCAGGGCGCGGTACGGGTGATAGAAATTGCCGACATCGATATCCAGCCGTGTGGCGGCACCCATGTGGTCAACACCGAGGAAATCGGTCGTGTGTTCTGCGAAAAAATCGAGAAGAAGAGCAAGCACAACCGACGGGTGATCCTGCGGTTCGAGTGAATCGGCAAGCAGCCAACAGGGAGGCCCAGCCTCCCCTTATCGACGCGTTTGCCCTTACTTCGACTGGGCTTTGACCTGGGCACTCAATTGCGCTATTTGCTGTTGCAGTTGGGAAATCACCTGGGTGAACTCAGTCATCATTTGATCGATGCGAGCGCGCAATTGCTCGTTCTCGCGCATAAGATCATCAACACTGCGGGCCGACGGCGCCGTGGCTTCATCGGCCTGGGCCGATGGGGTGGCGCCCTTGGCACGGGGCGCTTGCTCAGCCGGCGCAGAGTCCGCCGCGGTATTGCTGTCAGCCTTCGGGCCTGCGCTAGGAGCCTGGTTTGCGGAAGTACCGGCCCCCGTTATTTTCTGGCTCAACGCCTGGATCTGCTCTTGCAGCCTGGTAACCACCGTCGTGAACTGGGTTTGCAACCGCTCGACCGTTTCACGCAGTTGGTCGTTTTCAGCAGTCAACTGCTCAAGATTACCCGGCGCTTCGGGGCCTGAAGCCGGCGTACTTTCTGCGTGGGCCGATGCTGCAGGCGCTGTTCCGTCCTGCTGCACCGCTGTGCTGTCCTGCCGAGCCGCTGGTTTTTCACCCGCGCCCTGATTGGATGGAGCGTCCTCTTTCTGCGGTTTTTGCATCGTGTTGACTTGCTGAGTCAGCTCAGCCACTTGCTGCTGCAGCGCGGTGATTATCGGCGAGAACCTGGCCACCAACTGGTTAAGCTGGTCGCGCAGCTGATTGTTTTGCTGGGAAAGCTGAGCGAGCTGGGCCGGGGCGGTATTGGTCGCAGATGACGGTGAGTTGACCAAGCCCTTGTGGGCCGCAAACTGCCCGCGCTGCTGTGCAGTCATAGGCTTTCGAGGGGATGCTGAATCTGCTGGAGTCTGGCCGGGAGTCTGGGTTTTGGCGCTGTTTTCTGGCGGCGCGGATGCAGGCTTGGAGGGCATTTCATAGCCGTGGTAGGGCGCGTACTGCTGCTGGTTTACGCTAGTCATGGCGAACCTCTCATTTAATTCACAGGTATTGCTTGCCAGACGACCCGGTACAAAAGGTCATCTGGCTACCTGATTGGCAATTATCTGAAGACGGTTCCGAAGATGTAGGACATACGATTGGCAAAGTGTGTCGACTGCAAATCCTGCCACCTCGCAGCGGCTTTTATTACATCACCCACAGATCCACAAATCGATTCACCGGCGTCCCTTCCAGCCGTGCCTGGTCCTTGCACAGTGCAAAAATCTCAGCGCTGCGCTGCGCAGTGAAACGTGTCGCCAGGTTGGCCTTGAACTTGTCTTCCAGCAACGGAATGCCATCCGCCCGGCGCCGACGATGGCCAATCGGGTATTCCACCGCAACCTGTTCGGTGCTCGAACCATCGGTGAAAAACACCTGCACGGCGTTGGCAATGGAACGCTTGTCAGCTTCCAGGTATTCGCGGCTGTAACGCGGGTCTTCGACGATGACCATTTTTTTGCGTAACTCATCGATGATCGGGTGTGCGGCATGGAATTCATCTTCGTACTGCTCGGCCACCAGGTTGCCAAACGCCAGGGGCACGGCGGTCATGTATTGCAGGCAGTGGTCGCGGTCGGCCGCATTAGCCAGTTGGCCGACCTTGGAAATGATGCGAATGGCCGACTCGTGGGTGGTGATCACGATGCGCTCGATTTCATGCAAGCGCTGCTTGACCTGCGGGTGCAAGGTGACGGCGGCTTCACAGGCGGTCTGGGCGTGGAATTCGGCGGGAAAGCTGATCTTGAACAGCACGTTTTCCATCACATAAGTGCCATAGGGCTGGGGCAGGCTGAACGCGCGCTTGTCCTCAGGCTTGAGGGCTAGGTCCTTATTGGTGTGGCTGAACAGCACGTCATAAAAACCCCATTGCGGCGCGCTCAACACACCCGGGATGCCCATTTCGCCGCGCAGGGCGATATCCGCCAGGCGCACGCCACGGCTCGACGCATCCCCCGCCGCCCACGACTTGCGCGACCCGGCATTCGGCGCATGACGGTAAGTGCGCAGCGCCTGCCCATCGACAAACGCCTGGGACAACGCCGCCAGCAGTTGCTCACGATTGGCACCCATCAACTTGGCGCAGACCGCCGTAGAGGCGACTTTGACCAGCAGCACATGGTCGAGGCCGACGCGGTTGAAGGAGTTTTCCAGGGCAATCACGCCCTGGATTTCGTGGGCCATGATCATCGCTTCCAGCACCGCGCGCACGGTCAGCGGCGCCTCGCCATGGGCCACGCGTTTTTGCGACAGGTGATCGGCAACGGCCAGGATGCCGCCGAGGTTATCCGAAGGATGGCCCCATTCGGCAGCGAGCCAGGTGTCGTTGTAATCGAGCCAACGCACGATGCAGCCGATGTCCCACGCGGCCTTGACCGGGTCCAGGCGATAGGACGTACCCGGCACCCGGGCACCGAACGGCACCACTGTGCCTTCGACAATCGGTCCCAAATGCTTGGTGCACTCAGGAAAGCGCAGGGCCAGCAGGCCGCAGCCGAGGGTGTCCATCAGGCAGTTGCGGGCGGTGTCCAGGGCGTCCCGTGAGTCGATGCGGTAGTTGAGGACGTAATCGGCGATGTCCTGCAAAACCTGGTCATAGTCGGGGCGGTTGTTCTGGTCGACGTTGGCGCTCATGGCAGTACTCCAAAATAGGTGGGTGTGTTCCTTCCTCAGGCTCAGGGTTGGTCGTTTGTGGCAGGTCTCTCGCCTGCTCTAATACAAAAATCGAGAAGCCACCGCTAGCCCCCTGTGGGAGCGGGCTTGTGTGGGAGCGGGCTTGCTCGCGAAGACGTCGGCCCAGCAAACATTGACATTGACTGACCCACTGCTTTCGCGGGCAAGCCCGCTCCCACACAAGCCCGCTCCCACATTGGGGCCGGCTTTAGAATGCGTCGCCGGGCACGCGCACGTAGCCTTCCATCAAGACCCGCGCACTGCGGCTCATGATGGCCTTCTTCACCACCCATTCGCCGTTGACCTGGCTGGCCTCTGCGCCCACGCGCAAGGTGCCGGACGGATGCCCGAAGCGCACGGCATTGCGTTCCACACCGCCCGCCGCGAGGTTGACCAGTGTCCCGGAAATCGCCGCCGCCGTGCCAATCGCCACCGCGGCCGTGCCCATCATCGCGTGGTGCAGCTTGCCCATGGACAGCGCCCGCACCAGCAGGTCCACATCGCCGGCCTTGATCGCCTTGCCACTGGAGGCCAGGTAATCCGCAGGCTTGGCCACGAACGCCAGCTTCGGTGTGTGCTGGCGCTGGGCCGCTTCGTCCAGGTGCTTGATCAGGCCCATGCGCAACGCCCCATGGGCCCGCACTGTCTCGAACATGGCCAGGGCTTTCGGATCGCTATTGATCGCGCCTTGCAGCTCGGTGCCGGTGTAGCCGAGGTCTTGCGCGTTGATAAAAATCGTCGGGATCCCCGCGTTGATCAGCGTCGCCTTGAAGGTGCCGACACCCGGCACTTGCAGGTCGTCGATCAGGTTGCCGGTGGGGAACATCGAACCGCCGCCGCCCTCTTCTTCGGCTGCCGGGTCGAGGAATTCCAGTTGCACTTCGGCCGCCGGGAAGGTCACGCCATCCAGCTCGAAGTCGCCGGTTTCCTGCACCGCGCCGTCGGTGATCGGCACATGGGCGATGATGGTCTTGCCGATATTCGCCTGCCAAACCCGCACCACGGCCACGCCGTTAGAGGGGATACGCGCAGCGTCCACCAGGCCAGCACTGATGGCGAATGCACCCACCGCTGCCGACAGGTTGCCGCAGTTGCCGCTCCAGTCGACAAAAGGCTTGTCGATGGACACCTGGCCAAACAGGTAGTCCACGTCATGCTCGGCGCGGGTGCTCTTGGCGAGGATCACGGTTTTGCTGGTGCTCGACGTGGCACCGCCCATGCCGTCGATCTGCTTGTCATAGGGGTCGGGGCTGCCGATCACCCGCAGCAGCAGGGCATCGCGCGCCGCCCCCGGGACCTGGGCCGATTCGGGCAAGTCCTTGAGGTTGAAAAACACGCCCTTGCTGGTGCCGCCACGCATGTAGGTGGCGGCGATCTTGATTTGCGCTACGTGTGTCATGGTTATCCTCTTCAGGCGGTCGCCGCCGATTCCAGGAAGTCCTGGGCAAAACGCTGCAACACGCCGCCCGCCTCGTAGATCGACACTTCTTCGGCGGTGTCCAGGCGGCAGGTCACTGGCACTTCGACACGTTCGCCATTCTTGCGGTTGATCACCAGGGTCAACTGCGCACGCGGGGTGCGCTCGCCGATTACGTCATAGGTTTCGCTGCCATCGATCTGCAGGGTCTTGCGGTCGGTGCCCGGCAAAAACTCCAGGGGCAGCACGCCCATGCCCACCAGGTTGGTGCGGTGGATGCGTTCGAAGCCTTCGGCGGCAATCGCTTCCACACCCGCCAGGCGCACGCCCTTGGCCGCCCAGTCGCGGGACGAACCCTGGCCGTAGTCGGCGCCGGCAATGATGATCAGCGGCTGCTTGCGCTCCATGTAGGTTTCGATGGCTTCCCACATCCGCGTGACCCGGCCTTCGGGTTCGATGCGCGCCAGGGAACCCTGCTTGACCTTGCCGTTTTCCTGGACCATTTCATTGAACAGCTTGGGGTTGGCAAAGGTCGCGCGCTGGGCGGTCAGGTGGTCGCCACGGTGTGTTGCATAGGAGTTGAAGTCGACTTCCGGCAAGCCCATTTTCGCCAGGTACTCGCCGGCGGCACTGTCGAGCATGATCGCGTTGGACGGCGACAGGTGGTCAGTGGTGATGTTGTCCGGCAGCACCGCCAGCGGGCGCATGCCCTTGAGCGGACGCGCACCGGCCAGGGCGCCTTCCCAGTACGGCGGACGACGGATGTAGGTGCTTTGCGGGCGCCAGTCGTATAGCGGGGTGACTTTCGGGCCGGTGTCTTCATGGATCGCGAACATCGGGATGTAGACCTGGCGGAACTGCTCAGGCTTGACCGAGGCCTTGACCACCGCGTCGATTTCTTCGTCGCTCGGCCAGATGTCCTGCAGGCGGATTTCCTTGCCACTCGCGTCCAGGCCCAGTACGTCTTTTTCGATATCGAAACGGATGGTGCCGGCAATCGCGTAGGCCACCACCAGCGGTGGCGACGCCAGGAACGCTTGCTTGGCGTACGGGTGGATGCGCCCGTCGAAGTTGCGGTTACCCGAGAGCACGGCGGTGGCGTACAGGTCGCGGTCGATGATTTCTTGCTGGATCACCGGGTCGAGTGCACCGGACATGCCGTTGCAGGTGGTGCAGGCGAAGGCAACGACACCAAAACCCAACTGCTCCAACTCGCTGGTCAGCCCGGCTTCGTCGAGGTACATAGCCACGGTTTTCGAACCCGGGGCCAGGGATGACTTGACCCACGGCTTGCGGGCCAGCCCCAGCTTGTTGGCATTGCGCGCCAGCAGGCCGGCGGCGATCACGTTGCGCGGGTTGCTGGTGTTGGTGCAACTGGTAATGGCAGCGATGATCACCGCGCCGTCGGGCATTTGCCCCGGCACGTCATCCCATTGCCCGGAAATGCCCTTGGCCGCCAGGTCGCTGGTAGCCACACGTGCATGCGGGTTGCTCGGGCCGGCCATATTGCGCACGACGCTGGACAGGTCAAAGCTCAGGCCACGCTCGTATTGCGCCCCCTTGAGGTCATCGGCCCACAGGCCGGTGTGCCGTGCGTACTGCTCGACCCGGGCGACTTGTTCGTCTTCGCGACCGGTGAGCTTGAGATAGGCGATGGTCTGCGCGTCGATGTAGAACATCGCCGCCGTGGCGCCGTATTCCGGGGCCATGTTGGAGATGGTGGCGCGGTCGCCCAGGGTCAGGGCCGAAGCGCCTTCACCGAAGAACTCCAGCCAGGCACCGACGACTTTCTGCTGGCGCAGGAACTCGGTCAGGGCCAGCACCATGTCGGTGGCGGTGATGCCCGGTTGCAGCTTGCCCGTCAGTTCGACGCCAACGCTTTCCGGCAGGCGCATCCACGACGCGCGGCCAAGCATCACACTTTCGGCTTCCAGGCCGCCGACGCCAATGGCAATCACGCCCAGGGCGTCGACGTGGGGGGTGTGGCTGTCGGTGCCGACGCAAGTATCCGGGAAGGCCACGCCGTCACGCACCTGGATCACCGGGGACATTTTCTCCAGGTTGATCTGGTGCATGATGCCGTTGCCCGGCGGGATCACATCGACGTTCTTGAAGGCCTTTTTGGTCCACTCGATAAAGTGGAAACGGTCTTCGTTGCGGCGGTCTTCGATGGCGCGATTTTTCTCGAAGGCCTGTGGGTCAGAACCACCGGCCTCGACCGCCAGGGAGTGGTCGACGATCAGTTGGGTCGGCACCACCGGGTTGACCTGGGCCGGGTCCCCCCCTTGCAGGGCGATGGCATCACGCAGGCCGGCGAGGTCCACCAGGGCGGTCTGGCCGAGGATGTCATGGCATACCACACGGGCCGGGAACCAGGGAAAGTCGAGGTCGCGCTTGCGTTCGATCAACTGGCTCAGGGACGCGTTGAGCGTCGCCGGGTCGCAGCGGCGCACCAGGTTTTCGGCGAGCACGCGGGAGGTGTAGGGCAGCGTGGCGTAGGCACCGGGGGTGATGGCCTCGACAGCCGCACGGGCGTCGAAGTAATCCAGGCGGCTGCCGGGGAGCGGTTTGCGAAATTCAGTGTTCATCGTCAGGACTCGGTCACGGTAGTTACAGAAGGAAGACCTGTACCGACCCAGAATTGGAATGAGGTCAAAATGTGGGAGCGGGCTTGCTCGCGAATGTGGTGTGTCATTCAACACATTCAGTGACTGTTACCCCGCATTCGCGAGCAAGCCCGCTCCCACACTTCTGATTCGGTTACCAATTCGGGATTGTCGGTCTCCTCATTCAGCGACGTTCGATTGGCACGAACTTGCGCTGCTCGACGCCGATGTACTCGGCGCTTGGACGGATGATGCGGTTGTTGGCACGCTGCTCGAACACATGCGCCGCCCAGCCGGTGAGGCGCGAGCAGACGAAGATAGGCGTGAACAGCTTGGTCGGGATGCCCATGAAGTGGTACGCCGAGGCATGGTAGAAGTCGGCGTTGGGGAACAGTTTTTTCTGTTCCCACATGGTTTTGTCGATGGCTTCGGAGACCGGGAACAGCACCTTGTCGCCCACTTCATCGGCGAGTTTTTTCGACCAGCCCTTGATCACTTCATTACGCGGGTCGTTGTCTTTATAGATCGCGTGGCCAAAGCCCATGATCTTGTCCTTGCGCTCCAACATGCCAAGGGTGCCTTTCACGGCTTCTTCGGCCGAGGAGAAACGCTCGATCATTTCCATCGCCGCTTCGTTGGCGCCGCCATGCAGCGGGCCGCGCAGCGAGCCGATGGCGGCGGTGACGCAGGAATACAAGTCGGACAGGGTCGAGGCACACACACGAGCGGTGAAAGTCGAGGCGTTGAACTCGTGCTCGGCGTACAGGATCAGCGACACGTTCATGACTTTTTCGTGCAGCGGGCTCGGCTTCTCGCCGTGCAGCAGATGCAGGAAATGCCCACCGATGCTCGGCTCGTCGGTCACGCAGTCGATGCGCTTGCCGTCATGGCTGAAGCGGTACCAGTAGCACATGATCGCCGGGAACGCGGCCAGCAGGCGGTCGGTGACATCGCGCTGCACGCTGAAGTCTTGTTCCGGCTCGATGTTGCCGAGGAACGAGCAACCGGTGCGCATCACGTCCATCGGGTGGGCGTCGGCGGGGATGCGCTCCAGCACTTCCTTGAGCGCCTGGGGCAGGTCACGCAGCTTGCTCAGCTTGGCGCTGTAGGCCGCCAGCTCGGCCTTGCTCGGCAATTCGCCGTACAACAGCAGGTAGGCGACTTCTTCAAACTGCGCGTCGGCGGCCAGTTCACGCACGTCGTAGCCGCGATAGGTCAGGCCGGCACCGGCCTGGCCCACGGTGGACAGTGCCGTCTGCCCGGCCACCTGGCCACGCAGGCCGGCGCCACTGAGTACTTTTGCTTCAGCCATGGTTCTTCTCCAATTTTGTAGTTATCTGGGAGGCGCTGCGCTTATTTCTTGGCGGCGAACAGCGCGTCGAGCTTCTGCTCGAAGGTGTGGTAGTCAATGCGATCGTAAAGCTCCATGCGGGTTTGCATGGTGTCGATCACGTTCTGTTGGGTGCCGTCGCGACGGATCGCGGTGTAGACGTTCTCGGCGGCCTTGTTCATGGCGCGGAATGCCGACAACGGGTACAGCACGATGGAAACATCGGCAGATTTCAACTGTTCGGTGGTGTACAGCGGCGTCGCGCCGAATTCCGTGATGTTGGCCAGGATCGGCGCCTTCACACGGGAGGCGAACAGCTTGTACATCTCCAGCTCGGTGATGGCCTCGGGGAAGACCATGTCGGCGCCGGCCTCGATGCACGCGGCAGCGCGTTCCAGGGCAGACTCCAGGCCTTCCACGGCCAGGGCGTCGGTGCGCGCCATGATCACGAAGCTGTCATCGGTGCGGGCATCCACGGCAGCCTTGATGCGGTCGACCATTTCCTGCTGCGAGACGATTTCCTTATTCGGGCGATGGCCGCAGCGCTTGGCGCCCACCTGGTCTTCGATATGGATCGCGGCGGCGCCGAACTTGATCATCGACTTGACGGTACGCGCCACGTTGAACGCCGAGGAACCGAAACCGGTGTCCACGTCCACCAGCAGCGGCAGGTCGCATACGTCGGTGATCCGGCGCACGTCGGTCAGCACGTCATCCAGGCCGGTGATGCCCAGGTCCGGCACACCCAGGGAGCCCGCGGCGACACCGCCACCAGACAGGTAAATGGCCTTGAAACCGGCGCGCTTGGCCAGCAAGGCATGGTTGGCGTTGATCGCGCCAACCACTTGCAGCGGGTGTTCGCTGGCTACCGCATCACGGAAACGCTGGCCTGGGGTGCTGTTTTTATCGGAACTCATGACTCACCTCTCGAGGGGGCGCCGTCGGGGAAGTGACGGGCGATATTGCGTTTGGAAGCGCCGATATGACGGCGCATCAACAACTCGGCCAGTTCACCGTCGCGATCGGCAATCGCGTCAAGAATGCGGTGATGCTCGGCAAATGCCTGGCGTGGACGATTGGGGGTGGCGGAGAACTGGATGCGGTACATGCGCACCAGTTGATACAGCTCGCCGCACAGCATCTGGGTCAAGGTGCGGTTACGCGCGCCCTGGATGATCCGGTAGTGAAAGTCGAAGTCGCCTTCCTGCTGGTAATAGCCAACACCGGCCTGGAACGCAGCATCGCGCTCGTGGGTGTGCAGGACCTGGCGCAGCTCCTCGATTTCTGCGTCGGTCATGCGCTCGGCGGCCAGGCGGCAGGCCATGCCTTCGAGGGATTCGCGGATTTCGTAGAGTTCCACCAGTTCCGCCTGGCTCAGGGACACCACCCGCGCGCCGACATGGGGCACGCGCACCAGCAGGCGCTGGCCTTCCAGGCGGTGGATCGCCTCGCGCAACGGGCCACGGCTGATGCCGTAGGTGCGCGCCAGCTCAGGCTCAGAGATCTTGCTGCCGGGGGCTATCTCGCCCTTGACGATGGCGGCCTGGATACGACGGAAGACGTTCTCGGACATCGTCTGGGAATCGTCCTGCCCTGCCACCGGAATTTCCAGCTGATCCAGCATGATTGTCGACACCTTTAAAAGCAATGCCGCAAAAACTAGCCAATCAGCCCCTGATAGTCAAAGAATAAATGCACATTGTCGACAATCGTCTAATAACCCGCCCTGCACGCGACAAGGCATGGCCGGCTGCCAGCGCTGGCGCCAGAAAACCTTCATGTTAGAATGCCCGCCGCATTTGCCTGACATCTCCGGATGAAAAGGCGCACGAGGGAGCTTGCGCAGCAATGCCAGTCGCCTTGAATCAAACATCGCACTGCACCGCCTCAGGATCTATGAGACTCAAGCCCTTCCCCCTATTGTTCTGCCTACTGATGTTTCCGGGCCTTGGCATCGCTGCCGAGAAGACGGTTTACGGCCTCAATGAATACGCCAAGCTGGCGGGCATTGACCTGGAAGTCGCCGCCAAGCTCGACACCGGCGCCAAGACTGCGTCCTTGAGTGCCCGGGATATCAAGCGCTTCAAGCGCAATGGTGAGTCCTGGGTCCGCTTCTACCTGGCCATCGACACCGCCCATTCGCACCCCATCGAGCGCCCCCTGGCCCGCGTCAGCAAGATCAAGCGTCGCGCCGGCGACTACGACCCCGATGAGGACAAGAACTACACCGCCCGTCCGGTGATTGCCCTGGACATCTGCATGGGCACCGCTTTACGCAGCATCGAAGTGAACTTGACTGACCGCAGCGCCTTCCAATATCCGCTGCTGATCGGCTCCGAAGCCTTGAAACGCTTTGATGCGCTGGTCGACCCCAGTCTTAAATACGCAGCGGGCAAACCTGCCTGCGCCACCGACGCTCATACCGCCGAGTAATTCCAATGCGCTCTCTTACTATGCACCTGAAGATTCTGATCGCCGTCCTGGTGGTACTGGGCATTTCGGTCACGGCCTATCAGATCTTCGTCCTCGGCATCCCGGTGACCGAAGACGCCACTGACGACCTGTGGAACATCGACGCCAAGGTCGAGTTCGTCGCCAATGCCAAGGACCCGGTCAAGGTCCAGATGTTCGTGCCGCCCCTGAGCCGCGACTTCGTCAGCCTCAATGAGAGCTTCATCTCCAATAACTATGGGGTGAGCGTCAACCGCATCGACGGCAACCGCAAGGTCACCTGGTCGGCCCGGCGCGCCAAGGGCAACCAGACCCTCTACTACCGCCTGGTGCTGACCAAGCGCTACAGCGGCGAGAAGGTCAAGGTCAAGGGCCCGACCTTCCGCGACAGCATTGCCGTGGAAGGCCCGGAAAAAATCGCCGCCGAGGCCCTGCTGGCACCGATCCGCCAGCACTCGGCCGATGTCGAGACGTTTATCAGCGAAGCCATCAAGCGCACCAACAACCTTAACGACGATAACGTCAAGCTGCTGCTGGCGGGCGATCCGTCGACGCCCCACAAGGCCAAGATCGTCGAGTTGCTGCTGTCCATCGCCCACGTGCCGGTAGAAAAAGTCCACACCATCCGCCTGGTGGCCGACCAACCGCAAACCCCGGAGCTGTGGCTGCGCAGCTTCAATGGCAACGACTGGCTGTACTTCAACCCGGAAACCGGCGAACAGGGCCTGCCCTCGGACCGCCTGCTGTGGTGGACTGGCGATGAAAACCTGATCACCGTCGATGGCGGCAAGAAAGCCGCGGTGACCTTCAGCCTGAACAACAGCGAGATGAACGCGATCCGCCTGGCCAAGCTGACGGACGAGAACACCGACGCCAACTTCCTCGAATACTCGCTCTACGGCCTGCCGCTGCAAACCCAGCAGACCTTCATGATCATGGTGATGATCCCCATTGGCGTGCTGGTGATTCTGATCCTGCGCAACCTGATCGGCCTGCAAACCCTGGGTACATTCACCCCGGTACTGATCGCCCTGGCATTTCGCGAGACGCAGCTGGGCTTTGGCATCGTGCTGTTTACCGTGATTACGGCGCTCGGGCTGTCGCTGCGCTCGTACCTGGAGCACTTGAAGTTGCAGATGCTGCCGAGGCTGTCGGTGGTGCTGACCTTCGTCGTGGTGCTGATTGCGGCCATCAGCCTGTTCAGCCACAAGCTGGGCCTGGAACGCGGCCTGTCGGTGGCGCTGTTCCCGATGGTGATCCTGACCATGACCATCGAACGCCTGTCCATCACCTGGGAAGAGCGCGGTGGCGGCCATGCGATGAAAGTCGCGATTGGCACCCTGTTCGCCGCGTCCCTGGCCCACATCATCATGAGCGTGCCGGAGCTGATCTACTTCGTGTTCACCTTCCCGGCGATCCTGTTGATCCTGGTGGGCTTCATGCTGGCCATGGGTCGCTATCGTGGCTATCGCCTGACCGAGCTGGTGCGTTTCAAGGCCTTCCTCAAGGCTGATTCGTAATGTTCGGGTTCTGGAAGACCTGGAAGGCCCTGGAGGCGCGGGGCATCATGGGCATCAACCGGCGTAATGCCGACTACGTGCTCAAGTACAACAAGCGCAGCCTGTATCCGATTGTCGATGACAAGATCATCACCAAGGAGCGGGCGATTGCGGCCGGGATCCATGTGCCAGAGATGTACGGGATCATTTCCACCGAAAAAGAAATCGACAAGCTCGACGAAATCATTGGTGGCCGCAGCGATTTCGTGATCAAGCCGGCCCAGGGCGCCGGCGGCGACGGCATCCTGGTGATCGCCGACCGCTTTGAAGGGCGCTATCGCACCGTATCCGGCAAGATCATCAGCCACGAGGAAATCGAGCACCAGATCTCCAGCATCCTCACCGGCCTGTATTCCCTGGGCGGCCACCGTGACCGCGCACTCATCGAGTACCGCGTGGTGCCCGACCAGATCTTCAAGAGCATCAGCTACGAAGGCGTGCCGGATATCCGCATCATCGTGTTGATGGGCTACCCGGTGATGGCCATGCTGCGCTTGCCGACCCGCCAGTCCGGCGGCAAGGCCAACCTGCACCAGGGCGCGATTGGTGTCGGTGTGGACCTGGCCACCGGCCTGACCCTGCGCGGCACCTGGCTGAACAACATCATCACCAAGCACCCCGACACCACCAACGCGGTGGACGGTGTGCAACTGCCCAACTGGGACGGTTTCATGAAACTCGCCGCCGGCTGCTACGAGTTGTGCGGGCTGGGTTACATCGGCGTGGACATGGTGCTGGACCAGGAAAAAGGCCCGCTGATCCTGGAACTCAATGCCCGGCCGGGGCTGAATATCCAGATCGCCAACGATTGCGGCCTGACCTTGCGTACCCATGCGGTAGAAGCCCGCCTTGAAGAGCTGAAGGCGGCGGGCGTGACGGAAACGGCTGAAGAACGCGTGCGGTTTGCCCAGGAAATGTTTGGGCATATTCCACCGGTAGAAGGCTGAGTAACCCACCCGGCCGCGCCCCTCAACCAACAATCCCCGACATCCCCTCTAGGAGCAAATCCTACAGGGGACTACAATCCCCTCCCCCGCGCCCATGGCTGATACACCCCCGCATGTCGACCTGCTCCGTACACCCGCTGCCCTACCACGCCAACCCCGCCGAGTATTTTGCGGCGATCCGCCATGCGCCTGGCGCCGTGCTGCTGGACAGTGGCCGGCCGGCAGCCGAGCGTGGTCGTTATGACCTGCTCAGCGCCTGGCCGGAAGCAACGTTGGCGGTGTGGCCGGATGAAAGCGGTAGCGATTTCCTGGAGCGTCTGAGGGAAAACCTGACGCTGCTGGGTGACGCCAGCCTGCCCGCGCCTTATGAACTACCGTTTGCCGGCGGCTTGATCGGCTACCTGAGCTACGACTTTGGCCGCCACCTGGAACAACTCCCGCAGCAGGCAATCGATGACATCGGCCTGCCCGACGCACGTTTTGGCCTCTACTCCTGGGCGTTGATCAGCGACCACCAGGCACGCACCAGCCAATTGGTGTTCCACCCGAAACTGCCGCAAAGCGAACGGCAAAGGCTGCTGGACCTGTTCCGCCACCCTGCCGCCCACACCCCGGCCAGCTTCAAGCTGCACAGCCGAATGACCCCAGACCTGAGCGCCGCCGCCTATGAACAGGCTCTGGCGCGGATCCAGGACTATATCCAGGCGGGTGACTGTTACCAGGTCAACTTTGCCCAACGCTTTCGCGCGGCGTGCAACGGCGATCCCTGGGTCGCCTATTGCGCCTTGCGGGCCGCCTGCCCGACGCCGTTCTCGGGCTTCCAGAGCCTGCCGGATGACGGCGCGGTCGTGAGCCTGTCACCGGAACGCTTCGTGCGGATCAGCCAGCGCCAGGTGGAAACCCGCCCGATCAAGGGCACCCGCCCCCGAGGGCGAACACCCAACGAGGATGCAGCCAACGCCGCCGAACTCCTGGCCAGCCCCAAGGATCGGGCAGAGAACCTGATGATCGTCGATCTGTTGCGCAATGACCTGGGGCGCACCTGCCGCACCGGCTCGGTCAAGGTGCCGGAGCTGTTCAGCCTGGAAAGCTACCCGAATGTGCATCACCTGGTAAGCAGCGTCACGGGCGAGTTGGCTGACGACAAAGACGCCCTGGACCTGATCGCCGGCAGCTTCCCCGGCGGCTCGATTACCGGCGCACCGAAGATCCGTGCAATGCAGATCATCGACGAACTGGAACCGACCCGGCGCGGGCTGTACTGCGGCTCGCTGCTATACCTTGACGTACGCGGCGAGATGGACAGTTCCATCGCCATCCGCAGCCTGCTGGTCAAGGACGGCCAGGTCTGTTGCTGGGGTGGCGGCGGGATCGTCGCCGATTCCCAGTGGCAAGAGGAGTACCAGGAATCGATGACCAAGGTGCGGGTGTTGCTGGAGACGCTGGAAGGGCTGTAAGCGCCTATCCCAAGGAAAGAACCTGAATCAGAACCGCCGTGGACCGTACTGCAGCGCAACAATAGCGTCTGCCGTCCGTGAGGGATCACATGGCGCAACTGCTTGTTGCCCTGATCGTTTTTGTCGCTTGCGCCGTTGAAGCACAGCCCTTTTTCAAGGGCCTCATCGTGAGCAAGCCCACCTTCGACTGCGTTCCCAAAGGATAAACACGGTCGAGGTGGGCTTGCTGGCGATGAGGCATCCAGCCTCGCTAAATCACTTACAGGCTCAACGAACGATTCGAAGCCTTGATGAACTCCCGCTTCAAGTCCTCAAAGGTATGCACCGCCGGAAATTGCGGGAACTCGCGGATCACGTTTTCCGGTGCATGGAACAGAATCCCACGGTCCGCTTCACCGAGCATGGTGGTGTCGTTGTAGGAATCGCCCGCAGCGATGACCCGGTAGTACAGGGTCTTGAAGGCCAGCACCGACTGGCGCTTGGGGTCTTTCTGGCGCAATTGATAGCTCACCACCCGGTCATTTTCATCGGTAATCAGGCGGTGGCAAAGCAGGGTCGGAAAGCCCAGCTGACGCATCAACGGCTGGGAAAACTCATAGAAGGTGTCCGACAGGATCACCACCTGGAAGCGCTCGCGCAGCCAATCGACGAACTCGATCGCACCTTCCAGCGGCTTGAGCGTGGCAATCACTTCCTGGATATCCGACAGCTTCAAGCCGTGCTCGTCGAGAATCCGCAGGCGCTGCTTCATCAGCACGTCGTAGTCGGGAATGTCCCGGGTGGTGGCCCGCAAGGATTCAATACCGGTTTTTTCAGCGAAGGCGATCCAGATTTCCGGAACCAGCACCCCTTCCAGGTCGAGACAGGCAATTTCCACAAGACACTCCCATTTGGATTTTTTTTCAGTTGAGCGAGCAAAAGGACTGCCGAACTCTAGCGATTCGCGCTGGCCGCCGCAACGCAGGGCGGATTTTGTTAACATCCCACTCCTATAGAGCGCTCAGCGCCACTGACCTGTAGGAACCGTCCTGATGAACCAAGCCTTCGACGTCGCTGAACTCGCCGCGACCTATGCCAACAAGTCCGCCCAGGACATCCTCAAGCTGGCGTTCAGCCAGTTCGGCGATGACCTGTGGATTTCCTTCAGCGGTGCCGAGGACGTGGTGCTGGTGGATATGGCCTGGAAACTCAACAAGAACGTCAAGGTCTTCAGCCTCGACACCGGCCGCCTGCACCCGGAGACCTACCGGTTCATCGAGCAGGTGCGTGATTTCTACAAGATCGATATCGAATTGATCTCGCCAGACCAGAGCAAGCTGGAACCCTTCGTCAAGGAAAAGGGCCTGTTCAGCTTCTACAAGGACGGCCATGGCGAATGCTGCGGCGTGCGCAAGATCGAACCGCTGCGCCGCAAACTCTCCGGCGTACGCGCCTGGGCCACCGGCCAGCGCCGCGACCAGAGCCCCGGCACTCGCAGCCAGGTGGCGGCCCTGGAAGTCGATAGCGCGTTCTCCACGCCCGAGCGCACCCTCTACAAGTTCAACCCCCTGGCACAAATGACCAGCGAAGAAATCTGGGGTTATATCCGCATGCTCGAATTGCCGTACAACAGCCTGCACGAACGCGGGTTTATCAGCATCGGCTGCGAGCCCTGCACCCGCCCGGTGCTACCGAACCAGCACGAGCGCGAAGGCCGCTGGTGGTGGGAAGAGGCAACCCAGAAGGAATGTGGGCTGCACGCGGGAAATATCATCAGCAAGGCCTGAAGCCTGGCCTGCCAAGCATGTCGCAACAAACTCGTGTGGGAGCTGGCTTGCCTGTGATCGCATCACCTCGGTGTAGTTGAATACCGGGATGATGCGATCACAGGCAAGCCAGCTCCCACATTTGTTTCCATCGACCATAAAACCTGTACACACAAACGTTACAACCAGTGCCATTTTTGTGTGCACTTTAATAATTACGCACCGAAAAGTTACACCCTGTTTTTGCCTACTTCCTACATCCTCCATTCCCACAATCCCGCAAAAAAATAAATACCTGTTCAAACGGTCAATTTATAACTGTTTAAATTCAGCCAATTATTAATAAACCCTGCAAAAACGAAATTAGCCGAACTTTTGATAGATGAAAACCTGGCACACAAGTGGCTAAGGGAGCTGAAGTCTTTGTATACAACTTCAACAACAACCCTCATACACTTTGTGTCCGCACGCTAGCCGCGCCTTACCCGCGTGCTCGCTGCAGATGCCAGGAGCTTGCCGGAATGCGTACAACTCTGCCCAACACTCTCGCACTGGATCTGCCCTCCTCCACAGCAATACCCACGGCCCCCAACGGGCCACTGGTACTCAGCCCGCGCCTGCATAACAAGGACCTGGCACCCACCAAGGCCGAAGGCCGGCGCTGGGGTGGCTATAGCATTTTTGCCCTGTGGACCAACGATGTGCACAACATCGCCAACTACTCCTTCGCCATCGGCTTGTACGCCCTGGGCCTCGGTGCCTGGCAGATTTTGTTGTCGCTGGGGATCGGCGCGGCGCTGGTGTATTTCTTTATGAACTTGTCGGGTTACATGGGCCAGAAAACCGGCGTGCCATTCCCGGTGATCAGCCGGATCAGTTTTGGCATCTATGGCGCGCAAATACCTGCGCTGATCCGGGCCGTGATCGCGATCGCCTGGTTCGGGATTCAAACCTACCTCGCATCAGTGGTGTTCCGCGTGCTGTTGGTGGCGATTCATCCAGGGTTCGCCGACTACGACCACAACTCGATACTCGGCCTCTCAACCCTGGGCTGGGCCTGTTTTGTGATGATCTGGTTCGTGCAACTGGTGATCCTGGCCTACGGCATGGAAATGGTCCGGCGCTACGAGGGCTTTGCCGGCCCGGTGATCCTGCTGACCGTTGCGGCGCTGGCCGGCTGGATGTATTTCCAGGCAAGCGGCACTATCGCCTGGTCGATCCGCGAGCCCCTGAGCGGTGGCGAGATGTGGCGCAATATCTTTGCCGGCGGCGCCTTGTGGCTGGCGATCTACGGCACCCTGATCCTCAACTTCTGCGACTTCGCCCGCTCATCGCCCTGCCGCAGGACCATCAAGGTCGGCAACTTCTGGGGCCTGCCGGTGAACATCCTGGTGTTCGCGATCATCACCATCCTGTTGTGCGGCGGGCAGTTCCAACTCAATGGCCAGGTGATCGAAAGCCCCACCCAGATCATCGCGGCCATTCCCAACACCTTCTTCCTGGTGCTGGGCTGCCTGGCATTCCTGATCGTCACCGTGGCGGTGAACATCATGGCGAACTTCGTTGCCCCAGCCTTTGTATTGAGCAACCTGGCGCCCAAGTATCTGAATTTCCGGCGTGCGGGGCTGATCAGCGCGTTCCTCGCGGTGCTGATCCTGCCGTGGAATCTCTACAACAGCCCGCTGGTGATTGTGTACTTCCTCTCCGGCCTGGGTGCGCTGCTGGGCCCGCTGTATGGCGTGATCATGGTGGATTACTGGCTGATCCGTAAGGGCCGGATCGACGTGCCGCAGCTGTACAGCGAGGACCCCAACGGGACGTATTACTACAGCCGTGGGGTGAACATGCGGGCGGTCGCCGCGTTTGTCCCAGCTGCGGTGATTGCCATTGTGCTAGCGCTGTTGCCGGGTTTTGCCAGTGTCTCGCCGTTCTCCTGGCTGTTTGGCGCGGGGATTGCCGGGGTGCTGTATCGGCTGATCGCCAAGCGCCAGCCGTTCTATGCCGATATCAGCGGCGAGAGCATCGCTGTCGACAACGTCAGTCATTGATCAGGGAGCATTCCATGCGCATTCTCGTCGTCAACGTCAACACCACCGAATCCATCACCCAAGCCATCGCCCAACAGGCGCGCAGCGTTGCGGCAGCGGGCACCGAAATTGTCGGCCTGACCCCGTTTTTCGGCGCCGAGTCGGTGGAAGGCAATTTTGAAAGTTACCTGGCAGCCATCGCGGTGATGGACCGGGTGATGGCCTACGACCAACCATTCGATGCGGTCATCCAGGCCGGCTACGGCGAACATGGCCGCGAAGGCCTGCAGGAACTGTTGAACGTGCCGGTGGTGGATATCACCGATGCCGCCGCCAGCACCGCAATGTTCCTTGGCCATGCTTACTCGGTGGTCACCACGCTGGACCGCACAGTGCCGCTGATCGAAGACCGGCTCAAGCTTTCCGGGCTGTTTGAGCGCTGTGCCTCGGTGCGCGCCAGCGGTATGGCGGTGCTGGAACTGGAGGAACACCCGCTGCGGGCCATGGAGGCCATCGTGCGCCAGGCCGAGCTGGCCATCAGCGAAGACAAGGCCGAGGTGATCTGCCTGGGTTGTGGCGGCATGGCCGGGCTCGATGAGCAGATCCGCCAGCGCACCGGCGTGCCGGTGGTCGATGGCGTGACTGCAGCGGTAACCCTGGCCGAATCCTTGGTGAGGCTGGGGTTGTCGACGTCGAAGGTGCGCACCTATGGAACACCCCGGCCAAAGACCATCATCGGCTGGCCTGGCAGGTTCGCACGCTGAATCGCCGATCTCGATCAGTTCAAGACGTCATTGAGCACTTCATAAATGATCCCGGTGGCAATCGTCACCAGGATCAGGTCGGTGCCAGCCTGTTGCCATTCGTAGCCGTCGTAATGGGGCAGGCGCCCCAACAGGCGTCCATCAAGTTTCTTGGCGATTCCCGGTGGCAGGGGTTTGCCACGGGCCAGGTTTTTCTGGATGCCTGGCGGCAGGGACGAACCACCGCGCCAGTAGTCGCGGCTGTCACCAAGGATTACCCGCACACCCCCGATATCAATTTGCGGGCCGCTGTAATGGGCGCCTGCACCCTTCTTGCCACCACCCTGGACCTGATTACCCTGGCCGCCACCCTTATTGCCATGGGCACTGCCTTTGTCCTTGCCGTTGCCATTGCCGGGATCGGCCAGCAGCGCCGGGGAGCCTGCAATCAACGCCAGGCTGGTAAATACGAGTAAAGCGCGTGATATGGACATGATCGGTCTCGACAGTCGCAAGCCCCATTGGCCCGTATCAGCTTAGAACACTAGCGGGCAGCGAGTTCAGCAGTGAGTGCTATACCGCGCTGAACCGCTGCGCCAACTGCTGCTGGGCAAACTGCTCGAGGATGAAGTCGACGAACACTCGGGTCTTGCCCGGCAGCAGTTTGTGCTCGGCGTAGTACAGGGAGATGTTGCCGTCATCGACGTACCAGTCGGGCAGCACCCGCACCACGGCGCCACTGTCGAGGAACGGCACAGCCATCGGCATGCTGACCAGGGCAATCCCCAGGCCTTGGGTGCAGGCGCAGCACGCGGCTTCGGAGTCGCCCATGGTCATGCGTGGCTTGAGCATCAGGGGCCGCTGTTCGCGGGCGCGGTTGGTCAGTTGCCAAGTGCGCACGCGGCCGGTTTGCGGCGAGCGAATCAGGATGCCATTGCACAAGCCCAGGTCTTCGGGAACACGCACGGGCAGGCGCTTGGCCAGGTAATCGGGCGAGGCCACCAGAATCCGGTGGGCCGGGGTCAACTTGCGTGCGACCACGCCCTGGGGTAGCTCGAACCCGCCGCCGATGGCGGCGTCGAAGCCCTGGCCGATCAGGTCGACCTGGCGATTATCAAAATGCCAATCAGGGCTGATATCGGGAAAGCGCCGCAAAAACTCCGCCAGCAACGGCACCACATAACGGTTGCCAAATACCGTCCCCATACTCACCTTGAGCGTACCCACCGGTCGGCCTTCGGCGCTGGCCAGGTTGGCCACCGCATTCTGGATGGTGGTGAGGCTGGCGCTGACCTCTTGCAGGAACAACTTGCCGGCTTCGGTCAATGTAAGCCGCCGGGTGCTGCGCTGGAACAGCCGCACCCCCAGGCGCGCTTCAAGCTTAGCCACGCTTTTGCCGACGGCCGCCGGCGTCAGGCTCAGGTGCCGCGCCGCTTCGGCAAAGCTGCCGCCTTCGGCGCTGCGCACGAAGCATTCGATACTACCGAAGCTCTCCATACCACCTCACTCTAAACTTTTGGTTTACACAGACTATAGCAATCACGGTCTACCGAGGGATGCCCGCGAGGTCGATACTCGGCAACAACACAAGGCATTCGCGCCTTGCCTAATTGGAGATCGACATGACCACGCAAAACCTCAGCGGCAAAGTTGCCTTGATCCAGGGCGGTTCCCGCGGTATCGGCGCCGCCATCGTCAAACGCCTGGCCGCGCAAGGTGCAGCCGTTGCCTTTACTTACGTCAGCTCTGCCGCCAAGGCCCAGGCCCTGCAGGACAGTGTGATCAACGATGGCGGCAAGGCCCTGGCGATTCACGCCGACAGCGCCGATGCCGTGGCCATTCGCAATGCGGTCAACGCCACGGTTGAAGCGTTCGGGCGCCTGGACATCCTGGTGAACAACGCCGGGGTGCTGGCGGTCGGCCCGCTGGAAGAGTTCAAACTGGAAGACTTTGACCAGACCCTGGCCATCAACGTGCGCAGCGTGTTTATCGCCACCCAGGAAGCGGCGCGACACATGGGCGAAGGGGGTCGCATCATTAATATCGGCAGCACCAACGCCGAGCGCATGCCCTTCGCCGGCGGCGGCCCGTATGCCATGAGCAAGGCCGCGCTGGTGGGCTTGACCAAAGGCCTGGCGCGCGACCTGGGGCCACGGGGAATTACCATCAACAACGTGCAGCCGGGCCCGGTGGACACCGATATGAACCCGGCCAACAGTGAGTTTGCCGAGAGCCTGATTGGCTTTATGGCGGTGGGCCGTTATGGGCAGGTGGCAGAGATCGCCAGCTTTGTCGCCTACCTGGCAGGGCCGGAGGCGGGCTATATCACCGGGGCCAGCTTGACTATTGATGGTGGCTTTAGCGCCTGATTGCAGTGTGCTATCGGGCGCCATCGCCGGCCGCCGGCGCCTACGCAGGCGCCGATAGCTTTCAGCGCATCGGTGGCAGGCCGTAGGCCGCCAGGTCGAAGTCCGCGAGTTTGCGGATGATCTGGTCGGCATGAGCGTACTTGCTGTCGGCCATGGCCTCATCAGGCACGGCGATGGCCGTCATGTTCGCGGCCTTGGCTGCGGTCACGCCAAACGGTGAGTCTTCAAACACCAGGCAATCCTCGGGCGCAACGCCCAGGCGGCGGGCAGCGGTGAGGAAGATGTCTGGCGCAGGCTTGGCTGCGCCGACTTCCGGGTCGTCGGCGGTGACGATGGTGCCGAACAGGCCAAACCACTCCCGGTGCAGCGTGGTCTTGTGGCCAAACGAATTGCGCGACGAACTGGTGCCCACGGCTATGGGGATATTGTGCGCACTTAAATGCCGCACCAACGCCTCGGCGCCCGGCATGCCCAGCGCCTTGGGAAAACGCTCGCTCATCAACGGCTCACGGATGCGCAGGAACTCCTCGGGAGTGATCGGCAAGTCCAGCGCCTTGACCACATACTCGGCCAGGTCCTGGGCGCCACGGCCGATGATGTGCTGCTTGATGCCCCAGTCGTAGGTACGGCCATAGCGTTCGGCAATGATCTGCGTGACTTGGGTATAGATGCCTTCAGTGTCCAGCAACAACCCGTCCATATCGAAAATCACGGCCTTGATCGGGCCGACAGCAGTACGCGATGCGCTCATCACAAAAGATCCGTGGCAAAGGACTAAAAGGATTCAGCACAATAACGGCCCTGCCAGCCTGCAAGCAACCCATTATCCCTTAGACTGGCGCCCTAACCGTTCAAGCGAACCCGATATGCTTTTGCGCATTGCCGCCGACAGCCTGGTGCTGTTTCACCTGTGTTTTATCCTGTTTGTGCTGTTCGGTGGCCTGCTCGCCCTGCGCTGGCGCCGAGTCATCTGGCTGCACCTGCCCGCCGCCGCCTGGGGCATGGCCGTCGAGTTCTTCCACCTGCCCTGCCCCCTGACCCGCTGGGAAAACCTGCTGCGCCACCTCGCCGGGCAAGAAGGTTATGGCGCGGGTTTTATCGAGCACTACATCATTGCCCTGATCTATCCGGCGGGCCTGACACCCCAGATCCAACTGGGCCTGGGCGCCCTGGTCCTGCTGATCAATATTGCGGTGTATACGCGCCTGGCCAGGCGCTCGTAGCCTGGCTTCGTTGCATGCATGGGTACCCCGATCACTACCGCTCGCTATATAGTAAAAGATATAGCGATTAGCCAATAAAAATCGAGGATACCCCGTTGAACGCACCTTCGAAGGAAGCCGTGGGCGCCGCCTACAGCATCGACTCCATGCGCCACGCCCAAGCCATGACCTGGCGCGCCATCGAGCAATTGTCCCAGCAGATCCGCCCCGGCATGCTCGAATCCCAAGCCCGGGAACTGGGCAAGCAGGTGCTTGCCGATCTGGACATGCAACGCATCTGGCACCCGCTGCTGGTGCGATTTGGCGCCAACACCCTCAAGACCTTCAAGCAACGCTCCGACGGCGACCCGGTACTAGCCGAGAACGACATCTTCTTTATCGACATGGGCGCAGTGTGGCAGGGCCATGAAGGCGACGCCGGCGCCACCTTCACCACCGGCAGCGACCCACAAATGGCCGCCTGTGCCAGCGCAGCCAAAGCGCTGTTCGAGCGGGTGCAGTTGCGCTGGAAAACCGAAAAAGTCGTCGGCCTTGAGCTCTATCGCTATGCCCAAGAACAGGCCCGGGACATGGGCTGGGAACTGAACCTAAGCATCAAGGGGCACCGCGTCAGCGACTTCCCCCATGCCATCCACCGTGGCGGCGACCTGGGGGATTTCGAACATTACCCCAATGAAGGGCTGTGGATCCTGGAGATTCAGATTGCCCACCCGAGCAAGGCTTATGGGGCGTTTTATGAGGATTTGCTGGCCTAGCCTGTTTAACGAGCCAGAAATTCAACAATCAGGGAAGTGACCTGCTGCTGGATCACCTCACGCGGGCGGGCACCTTCGCCATCGCGGCAGATCATGCCGTCGCCTGGCGAGCTTTTTTCAATCAACGCCTCCCCGCCCGGCTTGCACACGGCCATAAAACTGAAGTGAGTGGCGTCGCTGATTTCGACATAGCGCGTCGATGCCGGGGGCAGGCGCTTGGCCAAGTCAGCAGACTCCAACTCAGCGGGAAGCTCTGTTGAGGGCACGCCCGCAGCAATCACCAACGTCGGCACCGGCAACGCCGCCAGGCTTTGATCGGTAAACCCACGCGACAGGCCCAGGTCCAGCGAAACAATGGCAGTGACCCGCTTGTCACTCAAATCCTCTGCCAACGGCGCCTGCGCGGGGTTCAACTGCTGGTAGACCGCGCAAGGGGCCAACTGCCGGTGAACCTTGCAGTCCTGGGCAAAACGCTCAGGGTCGAAACGGGCACCGGCGACTTCCAGCGCCGTCCAACCGCCCAGCGAATGACCCACCACTGCAATTCGACCGGGCAGCACCTCGCCAAACTGGTTTGGCTGCGCCAGCACCGCGTCGATAGCGCGGCGAATATCCACCGGCCGCTGCCATAACTGCGCGGCGGCACGAGCGCTGCGGTCCTTACTGGTAGTGCCAGGATGATTGACCGCCGCCACGATAAAACCCCGCTGGGCCAACGCACTGGCCAACCACTCCTGATTGCCCCAACTGCCGCCGAAACCGTGGGAAAGCACTACCAACGGATGCTCACCCACCGCCGCAGGCGCATCACGCACGGCCAGGGCACTGAAAAACACCGGGTTGTCGTCGATCACCTTTGGCGTGGCGGTAGTGGAGCTGGGATACCAGACCACCATCTCCAGCGGGCGCTCGTTGTTGGGGTCTGGCAAGGTCGAGGCTTGGAAGCCGACAGGGTTACTGGCAAAAACGGTGGAAGTAACGCAGGTAAGGAGCAGAGCGATTAGGGCTGCTTTCAATGGGAATCTTCCTTGATGGGATGCAATGCACGGCAGACACTGCGCGTGTGGCCACATTATTCCCATATCGCTGGTTTTCATGCAGCAAAAACCACAAACCCCCGGCTTTCTCTAGGAAAACCGGGGCGATTCAAACGGCTTCGTCCGTACATTCACAGCATTCGCGGGCGATGGCGAGAGCAAAGTGCAACAGTCAATAGTTCCCTTAAAACTGGAAATCGACTGCGAGTCTGATGTTTTGTCCAGCGATGCATGGACGGCTTGATGCCGGAAATGGAAATGTCTACGAGCCCTGTTCGGTAATCGCTATAACGGTCTGAGTTCAAAGCACCCTGCGCAAACGAATACTACGTGTGGGTTGAACTTTTGGTGGGTCGATCGTGCGCATAAGGCTTCTTATCGCCCGCTCATCAGGTGTTCGCGTGAGTTTACTAATTACTTTTGATCCCGGCGCCGGGACTGTCACCAGGTTGTCAACTGGGAGGCCGTCATAAACTAACGTATGACGAACAGCCGGACAGTTCATAAAAAAATCATCCAGGCTAAATGTTACATCTACTCCCAAAGCACTGTTTATCACCAAAAGGTCAAAGGGCTCGACGGCGTTTTCAACCATTGCCAACAATTCCGCAAATGTTTCCACGGGTGCGATTCGGTGATACCCCTGCTGATTCAGCATTTTCTCAATACTCAACCGTTGTGCAGGTTGATCGTCAACAACCAAAATTCGTAAATAGGGGGTCGGCATTCTTGATCCTTGTAAATTGCGAAAGCACGCAGTAACTGCATGCAGACAGCGATGCAGGCCTACAAACTGATGCCAACGTGTTATCGGGGTGTGAGCGAGCGCAACCTTCGCTCCTCGGGATTTGGATAACGCGATTGAAGCCAACTTTCCAGGCCGTGCTTCGTCATCGGTTTGGCAAAAAAGTAGCCCTGACCATGCACGCAGCCAAGATCCACTAATTGGTGGTGTTGTTCCTGGGTTTCGATACCCTCAGCCACCACCGTCATACCTAAGGACTCTCCTAACGCGATGGTGCTGCTGATGACAGCCCGGGAACGAGGCCCATCACCCAGTGACTGAACAAACTCACCGTCCAGCTTGATCTCGTTGAAAGGCCACTGACACAAACGTTGCAATGACGAAAAACCACTGCCGAAATCATCAATGGATAGCCGGCATCCCATCATGCGCAGCCGCACGAGATTTTCCATGCAGGTAGCTGAAGCTTCCACAAGGCCTGTTTCGGTCAGTTCGAAAGTGACGCCGGCTCCAGGCAACCTGAAACTCGCCAGGGTTGCTTTAATCCTTGTGACCAAAGCCGCATTGGAAAGCTGTGAAGGTTGCAGATTGAATGCAATGTTCAAAGGGGTTCCGTGCATCAAAAAATGCCGCTGCAACTGCAACCCTTGATCAAACTGGGCGAAAAACAACTCATCCATCAAGTTGCAACGCTCAAGAGTCGGCATAAAAACGACCGGTGAAACAACGCCACCGGTTGGGTGGTTCCAGCGCGTCAGAGCCTCGACACCTGATACCTCATTGCTCAACAGATTGATTTTGGGCTGAAAGTAAGTCTCCATCTGCGCGCATTCCATTGCACGGCGGACCTGCGCTTCATCAGCTACCAAATCGATGTTAGGGGAATCCGATGGGGTAGCCGGCTGATTCAAGTAGTTTTTCAGCAACCTGCTCAACGTATCAAACTGCAGAGGCTGCCCCAGCTCCCCCAACATTCTCAATCCTAATAAAGGGATCAGTTTTGTGGCGGCTCTGCGCACGTCCTCCGCAAGCGAACTGTTGACAATGACCGACTTGACTAAACCGTTCTGTGCCGAGCACCGTAAAAAATCGAGGCTATCGAGGCCGTGCATACGTAGATCGCATAACACAACATCTACGGGCCCGACGCTTTGCAGGGTGTGTAGCGCATCCAGCGCCGAGAGAGCACTGAACACCGACTCACAGCCCAATTGCCGCAACATATTGACGGAGATTGCTCGTTGAAAAAAATTGTCGTTCAAGACCAGAACACGTAATGGTAGTACTTGCATGAATAGCTCTCCGGAATACGGTAAAACTTTAATTTTCTATACTCCTTAACTTTCGAGTGCTTTTCCCTTCCTCTAAACATGACGTACTACACGCGGGTCAAACACGTATCTTGGTGCTTTAGTACGATCTAGTTGGATTCCTTATTATCGCTATCCTTCACCGTGCAAACGCCTAGAAATCTCCCGCCACAACGTAGGAAATTTCTCACAGAAAGAAATACGGAATGACCGCTCGCGTCCGAACGTCACGAGGAAATTTCCTACAATTCAGAAGGAACGAGACTACACACACCTTCATTCCCCCCAGACAAACTATTGCCAATTCGATCTGCACCATACAACCACTACGCAACGTTAGTGCTCGTCGAAGTTGGTTTCTACTCTGCAGAGATTCACTGGTCTTGCAAGGTAAAAACCTAATACGTACCTTAACCAAGCAATGGAATTTTTATGATCAAGCACGCTTTCTCCCTGGTAGCACTGACCGCCGCACTGACCTCTGCAAATGTAATGGCTGCCGACAACGCCGCCGGTGGTGTTATTTCCTTCAGTGGCGCAATTACCGACACTACTTGCACTATTAACGGCGGTAAAAGTGCAGACTTCACCGTTGCCCTGTCGCCTATCTCTGTTAACGACGCCGGCACCACTGTTGGCCCGCTGACCAAAAACAAAAAATCGTTCTCGCTGACCTTCTCGGGTTGCACCCCAGCAGCAGGAACTGCTGGCACTCCATTGAAAATGTATTTCTCGTCCGCAGATAACATTTCCACAGACGGTAAGTTCTTGCTGAACAACACAGTCAACGAAAGTGATGCTGCTGTTGCCAAAAACGTCGGCTTCTCGTTGGCGAAACCAGGTTCCACCACACCGATCCAATTGAACGTGCCGTTCAACACGCTCATCAGCGGAGCCGGTACAACACCTGAAACACTAGTACTTGATGCGTACTACTACAAAACCAACACCGCCGCCGCCAAAGTTGGTGCCCTTAGCTCCAACCTGACCTACACCATTTCCTACTTGTAATACAACCCGTGTGCCAGGCCCATCCCATGGGCCTGGTTCAGGAAAACATCATGATAAAGCAACTAGTTTTAGCAGGGTTACTACTTGGCTCGGTGTCTGCGCAGGCCAACATTATCATCAATGGCACTCGGGTGGTTTATCCAGAAGCAAACAAAGATGTGATAGTTCAACTCATCAATAATGGGAGTGACTCATCCTTGGTACAAGCCTGGATAGATGATGGCGACATCAACTCCACGCCGGAAACAGCGAATGTTCCGTTTCTGCTATCTCCGCCGGTTGTCAAAGTATCCGGCGATAGCGGTCAACAGCTCCGAATTACAAAAATCGGCGCCCCACTGGTTGCGGATCGGGAGTCTGTTTTCTTTTTAAACGTGCTGGACATCCCGCCAACTCCAGAAAATTTGCAGGGTGCAAACACACTGCAACTGGCGATCAAGTCTCGCATAAAAATGTTCTATCGCCCGAGCGGACTAAAAGAGAAAGCCAGCAGCAGCGTCGAAAAAATCGAACTGCAAGCGGTCGCGAAAGGTTTTAACGTGATCAATAAAAGCGCGTACTTTTTCACACTCGCCAACATTGACCAGCACGATAAAAAACACCTGCTCGTTGACTCAGTCATGGTCGCTCCTTTTTCCTCCGCATTCGTCGAGAGCAAAGAGTCCGTCAGTAAAAATACACCCTACACCATGATGTATATTGATGATTTGGGTGCCTACAAAACTAAAGCTGTAGTATCGCACTAAGGTGAAGCCCCAGAATGAAACAGCATAAACCCCTTATTAAAGCTCTCACGATGTCCTCGCTGTTTCTACTGGACAAAGCCTATGCAGAAACCTTTGATACTTCGCTTATGGCCGGTAAATCTCGCGAATCCGATCTTTCACGCTTCTATGCAAACTCCGAGATACCTGCGGGCAAACAAGATGTTGATATTTATGTCAATAACACTTGGAAAGGTCGCTATTCATTAGTGTTTGGCGGCGTAAAAGACGACATCAAGATCAGCTACGAAGATAGCGCACTTCTTGGGATCAACATGGGTGGCTTGCCCGCTGCGCAGCCAGGCGCGGACAGTCTACAAGTCAGCCAATTGGTTCAAGGCGGTTCTTTTATTTTAGATATTAGCACCCTGAGCCTGAAGCTGACTGTGCCCCAGTCTTATGTGAATCGTTCGGAAGCTGGTTATGTCGACCCGAAATTCTGGGATCATGGCGTGCCTGCATTTTTATTTGGCTACAATGCAATGCATTACAGCATACAATCGAAAAAAGGCGGCTCATCCAGCGACGAACTGTACTCTGGTCTGGATTTCGGTATCAACTTTGCTGGTTGGCAGTTCCGGGAAAATAGCTCGTTAAGAAAAAGCTCCTCGGAAAATTTAAAGTACCAAAAAAATACACGCTATCTTCAGAAGAACATTGCCTCCATCACCTCCAACTTCAAGCTCGGTGATTTTTACTCGGAAGGTGATCTCTTTGACTCGATTAGAGTTCGAGGTGTGGCGTTGACGTCCGACATCAATATGCTGCCTAACTCCAAACAGGGTTTTTCACCCATTGTGCGTGGCGTCGCACAAACCAATGCCCTGGTAAAAGTCATCCAGAACGGCAGCGTGGTTTATCAGGAGAGCGTACCGCCAGGCGCCTTTACCTTCGACAATATCCAGCCCACCGGCTCTGCTGGCGACCTGACGGTGGTGGTCCACGAGGCCGACGGTCGCGAGCAGTCGTTCAGCGTACCGTTTTCCGCCGTGCCTAATATGCTCAAGGAAGGGATCAGTAAGTACAGCCTGGTGGCCGGTAACGTAAACCAGACCAATACCGACTATAACCCTGGTTTTGTGCAGGGTACGTTCCAGTATGGGCTTAACAATCTGTTAACCGGATATACCGGCACAACCCTCAGCAATGATTACCGCGCCTACCTTGTCGGCAGCGGCTTGAACCTGCCGATCGGTGCAGTCTCTGTTGACGTGACCCAATCCAATACTCAGTTAAAAAACCAAAGCAAAAGCGGGCAAAGTGTACGGGTGTCCTACAGTAAGTTCCTGGATGTAACGGATACCAACTTTACCCTGGCGGCGTATCGATATTCTACCGAAGGCTACTACAGCTTCAGCGATGCCATTTATTCCCAAGAGGGATACCGTGAACTCGAAAGACAAATCAACGACTATCGAAACAGACTTGACGAAGATGATGCTCCGATCCTCGACTTGAATACTTGGGATGCTCTGCGAAGCGCACGCCCACGCAACACCTTCAATTTAAGTCTGAACCAGCGTTTGAAAGATAACTGGGGCACCGTGTTTTTTTCCGGAACACAACGCGACTACTGGACAAACAACACTAAAAGCCGTGAGTACCAATTTGGCTACACAAACGCTGTGGGGCAGGTTAATTACAGTATCTCTGCCAACCGCGTCAGAAACTCCAACCGTGACGAAGAGACGCGATTCTATCTCTCAATGACCATGCCCTTTGATATCGCCGGCAACAGGGTGTATCTCAACAGTGGTGCATCACTGGTGGACTCGCGCTACCAGCAAAGTAACGTTAGCGTGAGTGGCAATGCACTGGAATCAAACCGCCTGAGTTACACCGTAGCTGCCAGCAATCAAAACGGAGGGGATAACACCGCCAGCGTCAATACCTCCTACCGTAGCAATGTCACAACAGTAGGTGCCTCTTACGGTGAGTCGTCCGATTATCGGCAAACCGGCCTAGGTGCGCGAGGCAGTGTCGTGATGATTCCTGGGCATATATTGGCCTCCAATGAAATCGGCAGCACCATGATGGTAGTCGAGGCCCCCAAGGCCGAGGGCCTGATCGTCAATGGAGACCAAAGTATTGTGACCAATAAAGATGGCTTGGCGCTGATTCCGTACGCAACACCTTATCGGTTGAACTCAGTTACGTTGTCCGACAGCGGTAACAGTTCCGGCGCAGAGATCGTCGGAAACATTGCCAATGCAGTGCCCTTCGCCGGCACAGTCAACCATGTAAAATTTGAGACTGACCAACGCCAGTCTTACATCGTGCAGGCACGCAAGGCAGATGGTGGCCCTCTACCGTTTGGCGCGGAGGTATTAGATAAATCAGGCGAGTCTATCGGTTTCATCGGCCAGGCCAGCGTTCTGTATGTAAAGTCCAATGAAAAGCCAGAGTACCTTGAGGTTCGACTTAACAACGGCAGTTGCATTATTCACCGGCCTGACTTGGCCGAAACCACATCAAAAAATATCTGCCATTAATTCGAGACAATAAATTATCATGAACAGATTTTTTCTTATTTTTTTAGTAGCTGGACTATTCAGTAGCAATGGCTATGCACGTTGCTACGGTGAAACACCCACCCAATACGGAAACCCAATACTGATCGACATTTCAAATGAGTTGAGCGCAAAAAACCCTGTATTTGAGAAGACGTTTTATACCCAGTTTCCGGCAGCGTCTGTCAATTGCAATGGAAACTCAAAAATCGAAGCTTATTCCCCAATTGGCAATAAAAAATTACGCTTGGGATTTGATAAAGGGGCACGCTGGGTAGAAATGAGCATCGTTGGATCGTTCCCAGAGCAATCCATTCCGGCAGGTACTCACTCATCTGGAGAATTTAACACGCCTGTGACTCTGCGTTTTACTTTGGTGCCCCGGGGTGGTGGCGATCAGGTTGTAGCCGAAGAAGGCCAAGATACATTAAATATTAATGACGTAGCTATTGCGAGAGATACAACTAGCGGCGGTATGGGTTTTTTTGAATGGCTCGGGAAATTCCTCCGTTATGTAGGGAGTTTTTTCACCTATTGGCCAAAAGACTTCCAGGATATGTTTGCCCAGAACATAATAGTAAAATACACCCCAAGGATGACAACTTGCACCTTCAACAATGCAGGATTGATGGTAAATCTTCCTAAAATAGGCGTTGCGCAGCTGACAAAAATCCCTCAACCGGGTTATACGCCATTTACATTGAATTTCAGCTGTAACAACCTGCTGGCTAACGGCAGCACCGACCGCGCAATCGACATGTTTTTATCCAGCAATAACCTGCTTCCATCCGACAATAGCGTATTGATGGACAGCACGCCTGGCTCGGCGAAAGGCGTCGGTATAAAGGTAGCCAAACGCGACACTCCCAACGCACCGGTTGTCTTTTCCACCTCCACCTTAAACCGGGGAAGTGCCACCTCCATTTTCAGTGCCGCAGCAGGTGCTGTGGTTAATAGCAATTTCTCGGTTGGCATGGGCGCCTACTACTTCCCTTACAACCCCGCTCAACTTACCAGCGGTGAAGTCAGGGCAACTGCTACGCTGAACATCGTTTATCAGTGATCATCACCCCAGATCGATAAACGATTGACGATCAACAATGCCAACGACCCATTGATACAGCGGGGTCGTTGGCCATTCCCCAAGCTTCCGCTCCTGCGTAAACGCATCTGGTTCCCCTGACGCCTGGCTAGCCAGTACACTCCTCCAGACGCTGCGCCAATGCCTCCATTGCCTCGTGCAGAGCATCCACCGATTGGGTCAAACGCACGGCATCATGCCCGTTGCAGTCAGCTTGCAGTTGCTCGCAGCACTGGATCAGTCGATGCGCCTTGATGATACGTGCTCCCCCCTTGACTCGATGGCTCAGGTCAGACAGCCCGGTCAAGTCGTGATCACTGTAGAGCTTGAGCAGCCGTAACAAATCCTCTTCATTGCTACTGGCCAGATCCTTCAACAAGCTGTTAACCAGCGTGCGGTCACCATGAGCCAGTTGTTCGAGGCTGCTGAGGTCAATGTCGTCGGAGAGTGGTACTGACGCATCAGTGTCCCCTGCTTCCTCGAACACCGACTCCACGCCGGACAAGCGCGCAGTCAGGTCCTTCATACTGATGGGTTTGAATAGACAATCATCCATGCCCGCCTCCAGGCAACGATCCTTTTCCTCCGGTTGCGCGTTGGCGGTGAAACCCAGGATCAAGCAAGGCGCCGCGCCCGAATCAGCCTCCTCGGCGCGGATCGCCCTGGCCAGTTCGTAGCCTGTCATCACCGGCATGTTGCAGTCGGTAATCACCACATCGAAATGACCATTGCGCCAGGCACGCAAGCCGTGGGCTCCGTCGGATTCATCGGCAACCGTATGCCCCAGGTAACTCAACTGCTGCGACAACAGCAGGCGGTTGGCCGGATAATCATCAACCACCAGCACTTTTAACGGCTGGCTGAATTCGGGTAATACGGGTTCCGGCCGGATGAGCGGCAATGGCGCAAGAACCGCCAGCTCCAGTAACACCTCGGCCTCCGTGCCTTGCCCCATCACGCTACTCAAGTTCAACTCACCCTGCATCATCGAACACAGTTTACGGCTGATCGCCAGCCCCAAGCCTGAGCCTCCAGCCCCCGCATGACTGGCCTGGCTGAACGGTACAAACAGCCGCTGCTGATCGTCCTGGGAAATCCCAATGCCGGTATCGCGCACCAGCACACGAACACCCATGCTTTCGTCTGCGGCCGCACGCGTGACCTCTACACAGACCTGCACTTGCCCGACGTCCGTGAACTTGATGGCGTTACCCAGCAGGTTGGAAAGCACCTGTTTGAACCGTAGCGGGTCGATCAAGACCTCCTGGTTGGCGTCTTCATCGAATGACAGCGCAAGATTCAGTTGCTTCTGCCGGGCCAATCCCTCGAACATCCGTACCACCGACACCACCAGGTCTTTGAGTGCCGCCCGTTGCGGTGACAGCGTCAAGCGCTCGGACTCGATGCGCACCACGTCCAGAATGTCGCCGATCAGTTCCAAAAGCCCACGCGCGGCGCCCGACGCCACTTCGATGGCAAAACGGTCAAGAATGCCTTGGTCTGCCTTTTTCATGGCCAACTCCAGCATCCCCACCACTGCGTTCATCGGTGTGCGGATCTCATGACTCATGGTGGCCAGAAAGGTGGTTTTCGCCCGATTGGCCTTCTCAGCATCCTGCTTGGCGTCTTTGAGCTCCACCAGCAAACGCTCACGCTCACTGATATCGATCCAACCCGCAATGATTCCTTTGACCTCACCCGCGTTATTGCGAAACGGGAGAATCCAGTGATAAGCGGTAATCGTCTGCCCATTAAAAAACACAATCTCACGGTCGGTCAGCAGCTCCTGGCCGCCGTCCATCACCTCCAGATAGAGCTGCTCATAGGCCGCAACCTGGGCAGAATCGTCGTCCAGCGTTTGCGTTTCAGATAGGCGTTTACCAATAACTGTTTCAAGGGTGCTGCCAATCTCCTCCAGATAACGGCGATTGCACAATAACAAGCGTGTCTGGCGATCGCGTACGTAGATGGGATGAGGTAACCCATCAATAAGTACGCGCATGAACTCCATTTGTTCTTTCAATGCCTGTTCGGCCACGTCGCGCTTCTGGATCAGGCGTCGCAAATAGAGAATCCAGGCGAATGCCACCAGCAACAAGATCACAGCAATAGCAGAACCGCGGATGATTTCCGATTGATTGGCGTGCGTGCGCTTGTTATCCACCGCCACTTCACCGCGCCAGCGATTGGTCAGTTCGTCCAACTCCTTCGGGGAGATGCTGAGCATCACCTTGTCCAGGACCGAGTACAGTTCTAGCGATCCTCGATCGGTGGCAAGTGCCATCTGCGCGGGTGGAGCCCCCACGGCACCACTTACACGCAAACTGGATGGATACTGGGTAGCAATCAGATAGCGGGCATTGACCAGGGTCGTGACAGCGCCATCTGCTTTACCCTGTGCGACCATCGACAACGCTTCACCCGCCTCTCGCGCTTCAACCAAAACAATGCCCGGGTACTGCAGTTCAATGTAATTCCGGACGCCGCTGTCGTGCCTGATTGCCAAGCGTTTACCGGCCAGATCTTCCAAACGGCCAAATGCCCCATCGCCCTTACGAATACTCAATACATAAGGGTTGGTCAAATAGGACCGGGTAAAACGCAGGTCGCTGTTATCCGTATTCTGGTGAAACGCGGCAATGAAATCCACTTTGCCCTTCTTGACCAACGCCACCAGGCCATCCATCGAATCTGCACGTACCACCTCGAAGGTAAGGCCGGTACGCCGACGAATCATCGCCAACAAATCAGCGCTGATACCGCGAAAACTCCCCTGCTGATCGAAAAACGCCAGTGGAGGACTGCTCTCCAATACCCCTACCCTCAACTGCGGATGGTCTGCGAGCCAGCGCCTCTCCTTGGCGCTCAGGTCAACCGGGCCTTGGTCGCGTACGGTGATCGTATCTGCCCCCCAGCGTCGCAAGATGGTCATGCTTTCTTCGGCAGGAATCGCCGCCAACGCCCGATTGATGATTTCAAGAAGCTGACGGTCTTCAACCCGTAATGCAAAACCAATGCTGCTCACCTCCAGGCTCGCGAAGTCTGACAGGTGAACGTCGTGCAGGAAATTTCGGTTGATCAGATAATTGGAAGTAACCGCCCCTCCCAAGTACACATCAGCCTGGTCGAAAACCACAGCACTGATGGCGTCCAGATCGGTCGGGTAGATCTGCAGTTTAGCCAACGGGTAGTACGCCATGACCTCGGAAGGGGGTAGGCCATTCGCAGACATAGCCAAACGCTGCCCGCCAAGATCCTTAGGCAACTCCACGCCGGCATCACGCCGGCTAACCAACACCGGCTGATCATCGAAGTAAGACCTTGAAACTACAAGCTCGGGATCGGCCTCGTCGACATGCGTGGCGATCCCGAGCAGGTCAAACTCACCTCTTTTAAGTGCCTCTATCGCGTGTGCACGGTCGGGATAGCGTTGAACCTGGATGTCGATGTTCAACAGGTCCGAAATCAGCTCCACATAGTCAGCCGTCACCCCTTCGTAATCGTAGGTACTTGCACTCAAGCCCAAAGGCGCCGAGTCGGTGATGGCAACCCCGACTCGCACGTTTTTTTTATCGCGCAACAAACGGTTGTCGGCGTCCGACAACTTCAGGTTCAACCCGGTGAGATGGGAGCGTCCCAATAACCTCAACGGCTCGATATCGTCGTGAAAATGCACCGCCTGAACAAGAGGGCTGATACAGAGTAAAAAAAACAGAAACCCGATTGGCCGCTTCATGCTTAAAGAAGGTTGTTGCGTTTGGCAAACTCGGCAAGATAGACCACTGACTTGACGTTGAGCTTTTCAATCAGTCGGGTTTTATAGGTGCTGATGGTTTTGTTACTCAGAAGCATCGAGTCGCCAATTTCCTTGTTGCTAAAACCCCGAGCCAGTTGCTGCAAAATGGTCAGCTCACGGTCGGACAGTTGACCAATCAAGTCAGACTCACTGACCTGATTGTCACCAGCGCGCACCGAGCTGTTGGAGAGCAATGGAAAATAGCTGTAACCATCCTTTATCGCCTTGATCGCGCGAGTCAACTCCTCAAGGCTCCCCGTCTTGGAAACATAGCCCGAGGCTCCGGCTTTCATGCAGCGCATGGCATAAAAAGAAGCCTCCATGGATGTCAGCACCAGAATTTTACAGGGCAATCCAAGCGCCGAGATGCGACCGATCACCTCCAGACCATCAAGTAATGGCATGGCGATATCGAGCAGGATCAGATCGGGGACATGCTCTCGCGCTAGGCGTACAGCCTCCACACCGTTAGCCGCCTCCGCCACAATTTCAAACTGTTCGGCACCAACCAGTAACTTTACAGAGGCACGAACAAACGAATGATCATCAACGACTAACGCTTTTAACATATGAACCTCTTCGGGAGACAACAACACACCATCACCAGAACAAGACATCCCGACCTTAAGCTCTATACAAAGTAGCTTAAAACGCGCCTGGCAAAATTATGGCATCTATTTTTTATGCAACCGAGGCGCGGCATTGCAACCACACTGCAAAGTCGTCAGCACTCATGGGGACCGCCAGATGAAAACCCTGGCCAAATGAACAGCCCAGATCGACGAGGGCGTTGAGCGTATAGGCATTTTCAATGTTCTCGACAACCAGATCCATCTTCAGCGCCCTGGCCAGCGCCACGCTACTTGAAATGACCGCCCTGTTCCCCAAATCGTCAACATCCCGGACAAAGACACCGTCTAGCTTGAGTTGGTTGAAGGGCAAATGCGCCAGTTGCGTCAAAGAGGAAAAGCCAATGCCGAAGTCATCGACCGACAAACCACAGCCGGCTTGATGCAGATGCAACAAATTTTCCACAGCAGAGGCTGGCAAATCCAGCAGACCGTTTTCGGTGATCTCGAACATCAGTGCAGCACCCGGCAATTCATATTGATGCAAGCGCTGGATAACGTGTTCGACCAGGTCGCTGCTCACCAATTGAGAGGCTGTCAGGTTGAACGCTAGCCCCGTATCAAACCCTTGCTCGCGTAGCCGGCTCATGAGTTCGAGCCCTTGGTCTAGAAGCCGCTTGAACATCTCATCGAGCAGGTCATAAGCCACCACTGCCGCCAACAGATCCCGAGGCAGTAAAAGCCCGCGCTGGGGGTGATTCCAGCGCACTAGAACCTCGGCACCAAACAATCGGCCATCGTGCAGGTTGAACTTGGGTTGGTACCAGGCCTGAAACTCTCCAGCCATCAAACCCAGCAGAACCTGCTGGCGAGGGATCAACTCAATCGCTGTCAGAGTCCCCCTCAGTGCAGAGCAGTACAACGGGGTGAAATCAGACAGGATCTTTTGCAAAGCCCGCAGTTGCAGGGGCTTTTCCAACACACCGAGTAAACGGATAGAAGATAAAGTGGTCAACTTCTCGACCGAACGCCGCAATGCCAGCGGCAACTCTCCATGTATAACCAGCGCACGTACGTTACCCAGTTCGCTGGCCACGCGCAGAAACTCAAGGTTGTTAATCGAACCGTCAGCCAGGTCAAAAAAAATGATGTCGATCACTGCTTGACTGCGAATGTGATCCACTGCTTGCATTGCATTTCCGGCCGACACAACGCTCGCCACCTGCAGATTCAGCAACCCGTTGACCAACACACTGCGTTGCAACGCATGGCTTTCTATGACGAGAACACACCCCTCAACCATCTGTTTCAACCTACCCATTATTAATGGGTAGGACTTTGCCAACTAACTATCCTGCGCCCTTAGAGAAACATCCTCCCGACATGTAGGAAATTTCCCAGGGATAGCCTTAATTACCGTGCCAGAAATTAAATAATCCGTAAGGCGACCTGCGGTTGGATCACCTCACTCGCACGAGCGCCATCGACATGTCCAGTAGAACTCACGCAAGGCCTCAGGAGGCCAGCCAGCAAATGACCAAGCGACATTCATTGCCAGCTTAACCGACACGCAAAAAAACGTAGGGGGGGCGGATGGGGGAACAAAAAACATCAGACATGAAAAAGCCCCGTAAAACGGGGCTTTTTCATAACAATATGGCGGTGAAGGAGAGATTCGAACTCTCGATACAGTTTCCTGTATACACACTTTCCAGGCGTGCTCCTTAAGCCACTCGGACACTTCACCGTATCTCGTCAAACTGATTCAGTCTGTCGAGGCGCGCTAATGTAGTCGAAAGCTTTTCCGATGGCAAAGGTTTTTTTCAGAATTTTCATGCGCTTAGACGGTTATCCCATGCCGCCTCCCTCTGGCACGGCGTGGAGGGCGGCGATTGTGCCATTCTCAAGGCGTGTCGGTATGGGGCCAAGGTGGCTGGCGAGCCCTGACGTAGCCTACTCTGGGCCGGGAGGTTGGGAAAAGGCTGACTGGCCAGTCAGTCATGGCGCTTTACCGGGGCGGCCATGCTGGGTAACGTCTGCGGCCTGCCCTTCTATTAAACGTATTACAAGGAATCGCGTCATGAGTGAGTTGATTGCCTACCACCTCGAAGACGGTATCGCGACCCTGACCTTGAGCAACGGTAAGGTCAATGCCATTTCCCCTGCCGTGGTCAGTGCGTTTAATGAAGCGCTGGACCAGGCCGAGAAGGATCGCGCGGTGGTGATTATCACCGGTACGCCGGGGATTCTGTCGGGTGGTTATGATTTGAAAGTGATGACGGCCGGCCCTAAAGAGGCGGTCAGCCTGGTGACGTCGGGCTCGACCCTGGCGCGTCGCCTGCTGTCGCACCCGTTTCCGGTGATTGTGGCGTGCCCTGGGCATGCGGTGGCAAAGGGGGCGTTCCTGTTGCTGTCGGTCGATTACCGGATTGGTGTCGAGGGGCCTTTTAGCATTGGTCTGAATGAAGTGATGATCGGCATGACCATGCACCATGCCGGGATTGAACTGGCCCGCGATCGCCTGCGTAATTCGGCGTTTCATCGTTCGGTGATCAATGCCGAGATGTTCACCCCGCAAGACGCCTTGAGCGCCGGTTTCCTCGATAAGGTGGTGGCACCCGAAGAGCTGCAAGCCGCGGCCCTGGAAGCGGCGCGGCAGTTGAAGAAGATCAATATGAACGCCCACAAGCAAACCAAGCTGAAGGTGCGTAAAGCCCTGCTGGATCTGCTGGATAACGCGATCATTCAGGACCAGGAACATCTGGGCTGAGTCTCCCGAGACCGCATCAAACAAAGCCCGACCCTGTGTCGGGCTTTTTCTTACAGCCCGTTCTGAATCACCTTGCAACCGCTCTAGATGGCATCTGTCTCCATCTGCTGAAACATGTACTTAAACATCGCCCATCTCCTACCTCTACAGGGGTAATTGCCGAATACAGTGCACGTCCGTACACTGCGCCACCTTTTGTCCCGATGGTCCGTGTCGATGCTCTATTGTTTACGCATGTTATTGATGGGCCTGCATTTTCTGATTGCCGGTGTGCTGGGCGTGCTGCTGGGGATCTGCCGGCCGTTCAACCCGGATAACAGCCGCCTGTGCGCACGCCTGTATGCTCTGCCGGCCATGTGGATCCTGCGGCTGCGGGTCAAGCCGCAAGTGGACTCGCTGCGCAACAAGCCGAGCAGTTGCGTGATTATTGCCAACCACCAGTCCAACTATGATTTGTTCGTGTTCGGCAATGTGGTGCCCTATCGCACCGTGTGCATCGGCAAAAAAAGCCTGAAGTGGGTGCCACTGTTCGGGCAACTGTTCTGGCTGGCGGGCAATGTGTTGATTGACCGGGGCAATGCGCAGAAGGCGCGGCGGTCGATGTTGACCACCACCCATACCCTGCAACACGAAGAAACCTCGATCTGGGTGTTTCCGGAAGGCACACGCAACCTGGGTGAATCGTTGCTGCCGTTCAAGAAGGGCGCGTTCCAAATGGCGATTGCCGCCGGAGTGCCGATTGTGCCGGTGTGCGTCAGTACCTATGTGACGCAGATGAAGCTCAATCGCTGGAACAGTGGCGATATCTTGATCCGGTCATTGGCGCCGATTCCTACAGCAGGATTGACGATGGATGACATGCCCGGGCTGATGGAGAAGTGCCGGACGCAAATGGTCGAGTGCATTGAAGCCATGGATCAAGCACTGCAAAAAACCTGACGGCAAGCCGGCTCCTACAATGTGGCGTTTCAGGCTAAGCTGGCCGGTTACTGCCACTTGTGAAGAAGCGATCAGCATTATGGGTAGAGTTGTTGCGGCGGCCGTCTATAGCGCCGGTAAAAAAGTCCGGGATATCACCCTCGATGAAGGCGCCGCCTGGGCGGCCAAGCCTGATCACTTTGTATGGATCGGCCTGGAAGAGCCCGACGCCCAGGAACTGGCCAACCTGCAACGCCAGTTCAACCTGCATGAACTGGCCATCGAAGACGCCCTCGAAAAACACAGCCGGCCGAAGCTGGAAACCTTTGGCGACGCACTGTTTATCGTGACTTATTCGCCGGTGCGCCATGAAGGCAAGCTGGAGTTTATCGAGACCCATATTTTTGCCGGCAACGGCTATATCATCACCGCGCGCAACGGCCACTCGGCGTCCTACGGCTATGTACGCCAGCGCTGTGAGGCGCGGCCGCTACTGCTGGAGCACGGGGAAGATTTCGTACTCTATGCCCTGCTGGATTTTGTCACCGAAAACTACCAGCCCGTGAGTGAGGCGATTCATGCCGAGATCGATGCGCTGGAGCACAACGTGTTGTGCAACTCCCTGAACGAGCGCGATATCCAGAACCTGCACGGCCTGCGCCGCGACGTACTGCGGCTGCGCCGGCATGTGGCGCCAATGGTGGAAATCAGCGAGGAATTGCAAAAGCTGAGCTTCCCGTTTATCGACAAGAACATGCGCCCATACTTTCGCGATGTAGAGATCCACGTCACGCGGCAGATGGAAGACCTTTCGACCCTGCGCGACATCGCCAGCCAGACCATCGAGATCGGCGTGCTGCTCGAAGCCTCGCGCCAGAGCGTAGTGCAGCGCAAGTTTGCAGCCTGGGCGGCGATCCTCGCATTCCCCACGGCGGTGGCCGGGATCTATGGGATGAACTTCCAGAACATGCCGGAACTGCAATGGCACTACGGCTATTTTGCGGTGCTGGGATTTATCGCGGTGGGGTGTACGGGCCTGTGGGCCAGCTTCAAGCGCTCGGGGTGGCTGTAACCTGCCCACCCCGGCCGGCCGGGATCAGGCGACCTGCGGCTTGTGGGCTACAAAACGCATCATCCATTCCGCCACGGTTACCCCGTGGTGGTCATGGGCAAGGCTGGCGACGCCCTGCTGGTAGATCTGTTCGCCAAGGTTGAGCTGGCGAATGTCGAGCAAGGCCCGGGAGTAATCGTGGATAAACTCCGGATGCCCCTGGAAGCACAGCACCTGATCATTGATGTGATAAGCGGCAAACGGGCAGAAATCGCTGGAGGCGATCACCGTGGCGTTTTCCGGCAAGGCGGTGACCTGGTCCTGGTGGCTGATCAATAGGGTCAGTTCTTCTACCACCGGGCTCATCCACGGCGCCTTGGCGGCCAATTGATAGTTGTGCGTGCCCACGCCCCAGCCCTGGCTCGCCCGCTCGCTCTTGCCGCCCAGCAGCAGCGCCAGTAGTTGATGGCCGAAACAGATGCCGAGCAGCTTGTCGCCCCGCTCGTAACGGTTCAGCAGGTAGGCCTTGAGGGTTTCGATCCACGGGTCGGTAGCGAAGGAATCCGCCTTGCTGCCCGTGACCAGGTACGCGTCGAACACTTCGCTGTCCGCCGGGTAGTGGCCTTGCATCACGTTGTAGACGACGAATTCGGCGGCAATCGGCTGCTGCGAAAACAGGCGCTGGAACATCTGCCCGTAACCTTGATATTGATCGACCAGTTCCGGACGCAGGATATCGGTTTCCAGAATGCAGACGCGTAGCGACATAAAAAATACCTGACACGGTGATGGGAATAACGCACACCCGCCAGCCTGCCCTGAAATACCCTGTCAAGGCAAGCCCCCACCCATGACCTGTCAGGAGGTTAGAACGTTGTGCCCTGGGCGGCCTTTTCCAGCAACAAGGCTGGCGGGGTGAACCGTTCGCCGTATTGCTCGGCCAGGTAACGCGCCCGCGCCACGAAGTCGTTCAAACCGTACTGGTTGATAAACTGCAGCGCCCCGCCGGTCCACGCCGCAAAGCCGATGCCGAAGATCGAACCGATATTGGCATCGGCGGTGGACATCAACACGCCCTCCTCCACACACCGCACCGTTTCGATGGCCTGGATAAACAGCAGGCGGTCGCGCACATCCTGTGCCGAAATCTGCTGGCCGGGCTTCTCGAAGCGCACCTTGAGTTCTGGCCACAGGTATTTCTGGCCACCGCTGGGGTATTCGTAGAAACCACCGCCCGCCGCCTTGCCCGGGCGCTTGTACTCATTGAGCAACAGGTCGATCACCGCAAACGCCGGATGCTCGGGCAGCGTCTTGCCTTCGGCGTGCAGATCCTTGGCTGTCTGCTGACGGATATGGCTCATCAGGCTGAGGGAAACTTCGTCAGAAATCGCCAGCGGACCAATCGGCATCCCGGCCTTGCGCGCTTCGGTCTCGATCATCGGCGCAGCCACGCCTTCGCCGAGCAGGGTGATGCCTTCGTTGGTGAAGGTGCCAAATACCCGCGAGGTGAAAAAGCCGCGACTGTCGTTCACCACAATCGGGGTTTTCTTGATTTGCAGTACGAAATCAAAACCACGAGCCAGGGTTTCGTCGCTGGTATTGGCGCCTTTGATGATTTCCACCAGTGGCATTTTTTCCACCGGGCTGAAGAAGTGCAGGCCGATAAACTTGCCTTGGTCTGGCACCGCATTCGCCAGGCCGCTGATGGGCAAGGTGGACGTATTGGAAGCAATCACCGCGTCAGCGCCTACCACGCGCTGGGCCGCCGCCGAGACCTTGGCCTTGAGGTCACGGTCTTCGAATACGGCTTCGATGATCAGGTCGCAACCGGCCAGGTCGGCATCGCTGTCTGTAGGATGGATCCGCGCCAGGGTGCTTTCCCGCTGCTCAGGCGTCAGTTGCCCACGGCTGACTTTCTTGTCCAGCAGCGCCGCCGAGTGGGCCTTGCCCTTCTCTGCCGCCGCCAGCGTCACGTCCTTGAGCACCACGTCCACTCCCGCCGATGCACTGGTGTAGGCAATCCCCGCGCCCATCATGCCGGCGCCGAGGATGCCGACCTTGCGCGTGACATACGGCGCAAACCCCGCAGGCCGTGAGCCCCCGGCGTTGATTTCGTTGAGCTGGAACCAGAAGGTGCCGATCATATTCTTCGCCACCTGGCCGGTGGTGAGCTCGGTGAAGTAGCGGGTCTCGATCAGGTGCGCGGTGTCGAAGTCCACCTGGGCGCCCTCCACGGCCGCACAGAGGATTTTCTCCGGCGCCGGGAAGCAGCCATTGGTTTTGCTGCGCAGGATCGACGGCGCAATGGCGAGCATTTGCGCGACTTTTGGATTGGACGGTGTGCCACCTGGAATCTGGTGACCCTTGATATCCCAAGGCTGTTTGGCCGTCGGGTTGGCCAGGATCCAGGCCCGGGATTTGGCCAGCAGTTCATCGTGATCCGCCGCCAACTCGTCGATCAACCCGGCTTGCAGGGCCTTCTGCGCGCTGATCTTCTTGCCTTCCAGCAGGTACGGCAAGGCCTTCTCCAGACCCAGCATGCGCACCATGCGCACCACCCCGCCGCCGCCCGGCAACAGGCCGAGGGTGACTTCCGGCAAGCCGATCTGCACGGCTGGATGATCCAGCGCCACGCGGTGCTGGCACGCCAGGCATAGCTCCCAGCCACCGCCGAGGGCGGCGCCGTTGATCGCGGCCACCACCGGCTTGCCGAGGTTTTCCAGGCTGCGCAACTGCGCCTTCAGGCCCAGGACCATGTCGTAGAACGCCTTGGCATGGGGCTTGTCGACTTTGATCAGCTCATTGAGGTCACCGCCGGCAAAGAAGGTTTTTTTCGCCGAGGTGATTATGACCCCGGCAATCCCATCCTTTTCCGCATCCAGGCGTGCGACGGTGGCGGCCATGGCCTCGCGGTAGGCCGCGTTCATGGTATTGGCACTCTGGCCGGGCATGTCGAGGGTCAGCACCACGATCTGGTCCTGGCCTTTTTCGTAACGAATGGCGTCGGTCATGACAAATTCCTTAGGCTCAGAGGCGTTCGATAATGGTGGCGATACCCATGCCGCCGCCCACACAGAGCGTGGCCAGGCCGTAGCGCTGCTGGCGCACCTCCAGTTCGTCGAGCAAGGTGCCGAGGATCGCGCACCCCGTGGCCCCCAGCGGGTGGCCCATGGCAATCGAGCCACCATTGACATTGACCCGGGCGGCGTCGATGCCCATGTCCTTGATGAACTTGAGCACCACCGAGGCGAAGGCTTCGTTGACCTCGAACAGGTCGATGTCCTCGACCCGCAGGCCGGCCTTGGCCAGGGCCTTGCGGGTGGCCGGCGCGGGGCCAGTCAACATGATGGTCGGATCGGTACTGGTGACGGCGGTGGCGACGATACGCGCACGCGCTTGCAGGCCCAATTCACGGCCCCGGGCCTCGGAGCCGATCAGCATCAAGGCCGCGCCATCGACAATCCCGGAACTGTTACCCGGTGTGTGCACATGCTGGATGCGCTCGACATGGCTGTAGACCCGCAAGGCCGTGGCATCGAAGCCCATCTGCCCCATCATTTCGAAGCTCGGCTTGAGTTTGCCCAACCCTTCGAGCGTCGAGTCGCCACGGATAAATTCGTCGTGATCGAGCAGTACGATGCCGTTCTGGTCCTGCACCGGGATCAGGGATTTGTTGAAGGACCCATCTGATCTGGCCCGCGCCGCTTTCTGCTGGGAGTGCAAGGCGAAGGTGTCGACATCTTCGCGGCTGAAGCCTTCCAGGGTGGCGATCAGGTCGGCGCCAATCCCCTGGGGCGTGAAGTGGCTGTGCATATTAGTCTGCGGGTCCAGCACCCAGGCACCGCCATCGCTGCCCATGGGCACGCGGGACATGGACTCGACACCGCCGACCACCACCAGGTCCTCGAAGCCGGAACGCACCTTCATCGCCCCAAGGTTGACCGCCTCCAGGCCCGACGCACAGAAGCGGTTGACCTGCACACCGGCGACGCTGACGTCCCAGTCGGCTACCAACGCGGCCGTCTTGGCGATATCCGCGCCCTGGTCCCCGACTGGCGTGACGCAACCGAGCACGATGTCATCCACCTGGCGCGTGTCCAGGTCACTGCGCTGTTGCAGGGCGCTGAGCAAGCCGGCCAGCAGGTTCACCGGCTTGACGCTGTGCAAGGCGCCATCGGCCTTGCCTTTGCCCCGGGGCGTACGTATCGCATCAAAGATCAAAGCTTGAGTCATGACGTCCTCGAACCACTGTGCAATGGAGCTCTCAAGGGGAGAGCCGACCGTGCCCTTACCTTAAGCGCCGCCAGGGCAGATTCAATGACCGATGCGCTCATTGACCTTGACGAGCACGCTCAGACGAACGGTAGGAGGCTGGCGAAAACCCCAGGTTAATCGTTTTAGCTGTCTAGCCAAGGGGCTGGCGCGAAGATGGCCATATGCCTCATGCGCTTTTAAAAGGATTTCAATCTAAGTTGATATGAAAGCGATCTAAGCCACGCCCGACATGGGCTCTAAGGTTGAATCAGTAAGAAGTGTATGACGCTGCTGCCGGGTCTTGCTGGAGCAGCTGTAAGAAAAATGCCATCTCGCAGGCCTAACGTAGTCAATGATGGTGCTTACATCGGCGCATTTGACGCTCAGGAATAACAACAAAAGGCAGTCAGCCATGTTCAAACAATCGAAAGTCCGCCAGGCGGGGCTCATTCTCTTCGCCACCACACTGATTCTGATTTTGCCCAACCTGACCAAGATCATTGGTTGAGCGGGCCGATCACACCTAGATATTGCAGCCTTTGGCAGCACCGCCCGGGAAACCGCGTAGAGCGTTCCCGTGGCCGGGGCTGTCTTTTTTGCGTACGGTTTCGTCGTCGATGTCCGGTATCCTGAGCCCAGACCGCCACTGCCGAATGGGACTCGCCTTGAAACACATTATCGTCCTGCTGATGCTGATCCTGGCCTACCCCGCCAGCGCCGCCTCGTTGACCATCGAGCTGGATCACAGCCGCACAACCTGGCAAACCGCCGAGTTGCTCAAGCACCCGGCAGCGCAAACCGTGCAGATCGTTGATGACGTTTCCTACAAGCGCAACATGACCTATCGCGCAGTACCGCTGGCCGTACTCTTGCCGGGCGTGTTGGCGCAGAACCATGTGCAGGCGGTAGCGCTCGATGGTTTCGCCGCCGAACTGGCTGCCGCCCCGCTGCTTTCGCAAAGCGGCGCCCAGGCGTGGCTGGCGGTGGAGGATCCGGCCCAGCCATGGCCCCCGCTGGCCAAGGGCAAGCCCAGCGCCGGGCCATTTTACCTGGTGTGGACCCAACCCCAGGCGAGCGGGATCAGCCCGGAACAATGGCCCTTCCAGATCTCGACGATCAAACAGTTGAAAACCGTTGCCGAACGCTTCCCGGCGCTGCTGCCGGACCCTGCGCTGGCGGTGGACGATCCGGTCAACCAGGGGTTCGCCCTGTTCCAGAAGAACTGCCTGGCCTGCCATCGCCTAAACGGCGCGGGTGACGCGCAGGTAGGCCCGGACCTGAATCTGCCCTACAGCCCCACCGAATATTTCGGCGGCGACTTTCTCAAGCGTTACATCCGTGATCCCCAGAGCCTGAGGCATTGGCCGCAAGCCAAGATGCCGGCATTTACCGCCAGCGTGTTGCCAGAGGCCGACCTGGAGTTGCTGGTGGGCTATTTGAAGCATATGGCCACTCGCAAAACCGACACCCCCTTGTAGGAGTCGGCTTGCGGACTCCTACAAGGGGGCGTGCTTCTAGGGATTACGCGCCAGATGCTCCGACGGCAATACGCGCTTGGCGCTCAGATAGGCATTCTGCCAGTAGGCCTTGGACAAGGTATCAAGCTTCACCGTACCGCCGGTTTGCGGTGCATGGACGAAACGCCCTTCACCCACATAGATGCCGGCATGGCTGACCTGCGAGCCGCCGCCCGTGGCGAAGAACAGCAAGTCGCCGGTCTGCAGCGCATCTTCACGCACGTCCTGGGCCCGCATCACGATCAACTCGCGAGTGGTGCGCGGCAGGGAGATACCAGCGGCATCGCGGTAGACAAAACCAATCAGGCCACTGCAATCAAACCCCGAATCCGGCGTATTGCCGCCCCAGCGATAAGGCGTGCCGACCAGGCCCAGGGCACGAAACAGCACATCTTCAGCCGCTGGCGAAAAGTTCTGGGTGGCGTAGTTGAAGACCGGCTTGGGCTTGACGGCCACAGGCGCAGGCGGAGGACGGCTGGCGCAGGCACTGAGCAGTGCGGCGCAAACAAGAAGAATTAGGCGGGCCGAGGTCGACATGGGCAGAACAATCCTGATCTGGATGCGGCTTTCGCTGCCGAACGCTGAAAACTAGACCGCGCAAGCAAGCTTGCGCGGTCAGGTTCGCAACAATATCTCAGGATTCTAGCGGTTACGCGTCAAACTTCAAGTATCACTTTAACTTTACTTGCGAGCGGTAACGGTAGTCGGGGCCATCGCCAATGCACGCTTGGCTTCGATGAAGGTTTTGCTCCAGTAGCTGTCGCCCAGCTTATCGACCCGCACCCCACCGCTGCGGCGGCTGCTGGAGTGGATGAACTGGTCATCGCCCAGGTAGATACCGGCGTGGCTGACACGACCACGGCCATTGGTACTGAAGAAAAGCAGATCGCCAGGCTTGAGGTTGTTCCGTGCGACCAACGGTGCATCCACGTTGATCATTTCGCGGGTGGAGCGCGGCAGGTTCATGCCGGCCTCTTCACGAAACAGATAGCCGATAAAGCCACTGCAGTCGAAACCGGCTTCAGAGGTACCGCCGAAACGGTAACGGGTACCGATCAGGGACATGCCGCGTTCGAGAATGCTATCGGCCAGCAGAGGCAGCTGATAAGGCTTGCTATCGGCGAACTGGGCCAGTTCTTTTTCGGTCGCCACCTCTTCTTCATAAACAGAAGAAGACTGTGCTGCGACGAATTTGGCTTGATGCTGTTGTTGCGGCTTTTGCTGCTCGACCACCTGCTGGGGGTGGGTGGCGCAACCAAACAACAGGGTAACGAGTGCGAGAGGCACGAGGGGTGCGAAGCGATTTAGCATGGGCACGACCGTGGCTGATATGTAAAGAAGTCGAGACTATGCCTTCTATGACATCGATTTGCAAATTCAATCGTGATCTATGTGACTTCTTGTTTGACCTATGTCATCTAAGCCCTTACACCCCATTTAAACCCTTTTGCGTGGCCATAGCGGCTCAAGCGCAGGTTTTCTGGCGCCTGGAATTTGCCAGGAGCACCGGTTTCAAAGGGCTGGCTACCAGCCGAGGGTTTCTTTGAGAAAGGGGATAGTGAGCTTGCGCTGGGCCTGCAAGGAGGCCTGGTCGAGCTGCTCGAGCAAGTCGAACAGCGCGCTCATGCTGCGGGTACCGCGGGTGAGGATGAAATGCCCGACTTCATCGGTCAGGTGCAAGCCACGGCGCGAGGCACGCAGTTGCAGGGCCCGCAATTTGTCTTCGTCGGACAGCGGGCGCATCTGGAAGATCAGCGCCAGGGTCAGGCGCGACTTGAGGTCTGCCAGCTTGACCGGCAATTCCCGCGGCGAAGTGGACGCGGCAATCAACAGGCGCCGGCCACTGTCGCGCAGGCGGTTGAACAGATGGAACAGTGCTTCTTCCCAGTCTGCCCGGCCGGCGACCGCTTGCAGGTCGTCCAGGCACACCAGTTCGTATTGCTCAAGGTTGTCGAGGATGCCGATGCCACGGTCCAGCAGCTCGGCCAACGGCAGGTACACCGCCGGCTCACCCAACTGCTCAAAACGCAGGCAGGCGGCCTGCAACAGGTGGGTCCGCCCCACGCCGTCCTTGCCCCAGAGGTAGATCAGGCTTTCCGTCCACCCGGCGTCGGCTTCGCAGAGCCGCTCGACATAGCCGAGTGCAGCGGCATTGGCGCCTGGGTAGTAATTGATGAAGGTAGCGTCGTCACGCAGACGCACACCTAGGGGCAGCTGAATCGGTTTCATGCTGACTGAACGGTTCCAATCGAACCGTTAGTGGCCTCTGTGAAAAGTTTGCAAAGTTTATACCCGTGACGCCGGGCGCACAATGCAACAGACCACAAGCAAAATCAAAGGTTTGCGTTAACTCATTGGATTTTTTGGAGATTGTTTGACGCGATGGCTAAATGCCAAGCCCTAGAGGCAACAAACCCGGCCTTGAGCCGGGTTTGTGATCAGCCTTACAACTGAGGGTCATCGGCGCCCGTATAGACGTCCGAATCCTTGTACACATCATGCACATGGCGCACCAGCACCATGATCACCGCCGCCACCGGCAGCGCCAGGAGGATGCCGGTAAAGCCAAACAGCTCGCCGCCCGCCAGGATCGCAAAGATCACGGCCACCGGATGCAGGCCGATGCGGTCGCCCACCAGCAACGGCGTCAGCACCATGCCTTCCAGGGCCTGGCCGACCATGAACACCGCGACAATCCCCAGCATCGGGTACAAGTCGCCGCCAAACTGGAACAGGCCGGCCACCAGCGCCGCGCCAATCCCGATGACAAAGCCCATGTACGGCACAATCGCCGCCAGGCCGGCGATCATGCCGATCAACAGGCCCAGTTCCAGGCCAATCGCCATTAGCCCGCCAGCGTAGATAATCCCCAGCGCGACCATCACCAACAACTGCCCGCGAACAAACGCACCCAGTACCTCATGGCACTCCCCGGCCAGGGACACGATGCGCTCCTCGCTATCACGGGGCAGCAGGCTGCGGATCTTGGCCATCATGATGTCCCAGTCACGCAGCAGGTAGAACGCCACCACCGGGATCAACACCAGGTTGGTCAGCCAACCGATCAGCGCCAGGCTGGAGGCCGTGGCTTGGCTGAGGATCACCCCGACGATATCGGTGGTCTGGCCCATATGCTCGCTGATCGCGGCCTTGACCTTGTCGAACTTCCAGAAGCCATCGGCCAGGCCGAGCTTGGACTGCGCCCACGGCATGGCCGTGTGTTGCAGCCAGTCGAGCATTTGCGGCGCCAATTCGTACAGGCGGATCATCTGCTTGGCCAGCATCGGCACCAGCACCAACAGCAGCGCCATGACGATCAGGGTAAACAGCGCAAATACCGCCACCACGCCCCAGGTGCGCGACAGGCCGAGTTTTTCCAGGCGATCGACCACCGGGTCGAACAGATAAGCCAGCAGCAAGGCGACCAGGAACGGCGTCAGGATCGAATGCAGCAAGAACACAAAGACGCACAGCAGGACAATCCCGCCAAGCCACACCCAACGACGCGTATCCGCCATAAACCACTCCATCTGTCAGTTGCTTCTATATAAGGAAGAACATTTACCAACGAAAACGCAGCTGCGGCTCGGGCTCGGCTTGTGGCACGGGTGCCGGTGAAGCGCCTTCAGCCACTGGCGCCGGCACAGGTTGTGGCGCGAGCGCCTCGCCGGCCGGCACTTCCTGCAGCTTGGCCAGGCTCAACTGGCTGCGCAGTTGCTCGCTGCTGCCATTGACCCGATAGACGATCCGGTCGCCATCCACTCGCTGCAACTGCGCACCAAAGGGCTCCAGCAGGTGACCGAGGGCGGCGTAGCGTTCCAGGGTCATGCCCTGCACTTGCAGCAACTGCTCGCTGGACACCCCGGCTTTTACCGCAAACCGTGGGGCAAGCCGCTCACTGACCGCCAGCAAGACGGCATCGGCCAAGGCCGCAGTGTCGGCGCCCTGTACGGTGCCCTGCTCGGCTTTGTCACCCAGCCACAGGCGCCACTTGGCTTGCCATTGGCCCGCGTCTTCACGGGCATGCACCGCCAGCAGCGCATCGGCGCCATAACGCTCGGAGGCCGAACGCAGGGGCGCGGGATCTGCGCTCTCAAGATTAGGCGCGGTGGCAACGATCTGTTCATCGAGGTCACCCAGCGGCAGGCGCAACGGCAAGCCCCGGTGCTGGGCCGCACGGCGCAGCGGCTCGGCAGCGGCCTGGCCATCACCCACCAGGCTGCTGCCTTCGGTGGAATCGCTGAGCCACCAGCCAAGGATCGATGGCCGATTGTTACCCCACAGCGCCAGGCCGGCATCACGCAGGGCGCGGTCGGTGCTGACCGGATCGAAATCCACTTGCAGGCTTTCCGGCGGACCGGCGTCGTAGCCGTACTGGCTGATGATCTGTTGCGGATCCTTGCGAATTGCCGCCAGGCCGGGGCCCTGGGCGGCCTTGGTGTCGCCGGTGAGGCGGATCACCAGGGTTTCCAGGGCGCGCTGGGTAGCTTGTGCGCGCTCCTCGGGCGCCTGGCTGCTGACCGGCTCCAGCACTTGATAAAGACCATTAACGGTTTCGGCATGACTGGCCAGGCTGACCAACGACAAACAGCCCACAAAAAAATATCTACTCAGACCCATGAAAAAAGATTCCCGAACGACAAAAAAGCGGCTGGAACAGGCCGCGTGAAGAAGGTTAAGCAAGGCTGTGACCACAGCGACCGGCAAAACATTCACAAGGCCCCGGTAAGTTTTCGTACTGTCATAACGATAGCGGGTTAAAGGCTATACCTTAATACAGGCGATCGCGGCGCCGATTAAGGTTTTTTTAGCACCATATGCCCCTGCCCGTCGGCCCGAGGATGGCCGCTGCCCCTCAAGCCTGATAAAATCGCGCGCCTTCGCAGACCGTCAACGGCTGGGCGTCCTGAAGTGTTCGACTTCCGTACCCCCACCGCATCGGTCGTTACCCCTGAATCCCCCCCTAAAGGCCTGGATCATGAGCAAGCAACCCTCCCTGAGCTACAAGGACGCCGGTGTAGACATCGACGCCGGTGAAGCATTGGTCGAACGCATCAAGAGCGTCGCCAAGCGCACTGCGCGCCCCGAAGTCATGGGTGGCCTGGGCGGTTTCGGCGCCCTCTGCGAGATCCCGGCCGGCTACAAGCAGCCTGTGCTGGTCTCCGGCACCGACGGCGTGGGCACCAAGCTGCGCCTGGCGCTGAACCTGAACAAGCACGACACCATCGGCATCGACCTGGTGGCCATGTGCGTCAACGACCTGGTGGTATGCGGTGCCGAGCCGCTGTTCTTCCTCGACTACTACGCCACCGGCAAACTGAACGTGGAAACCGCTGCACAAGTGGTCACCGGTATCGGCGCTGGCTGCGAACTGTCGGGTTGCTCCCTGGTCGGCGGCGAAACCGCTGAAATGCCGGGCATGTACGAAGGCGAAGACTACGACTTGGCCGGCTTCTGCGTCGGCGTCGTGGAAAAAGCCGAGATCATCGACGGCTCCAAGGTAGCTGCCGGTGACGCCCTGCTGGCCCTGCCATCGTCCGGCCCGCACTCCAACGGCTACTCGCTGATCCGCAAGATCATCGAAGTGTCCGGCGCCGACATCGAGAACACCCAGCTCGATGGCAAGCCTTTGACCGACCTGCTGATGGCCCCGACCCGCATCTACGTCAAGCCGTTGCTCAAGCTGATCAAGGACACTGGCGCAGTCAAGGCCATGGCCCACATCACCGGTGGCGGCCTGCTGGACAACATCCCGCGCGTGCTGCCAAAAGGCGCCCAGGCCATCGTCGACGTGGCCAGCTGGCAGCGCCCGGCGGTCTTCGACTGGCTGCAAGAGAAAGGCAACGTCAACGAAACCGAAATGCACCGCGTGCTGAACTGCGGCGTGGGCATGGTCATCTGCGTGGCGCAAGAACACGTGGAAAGCGCGCTGAACGTACTGCGTGAAGCCGGCGAGCAGCCATGGGTGATCGGCCAGATCGCCACCGCTGCCGAAGGCGCTGCCCAGGTTGAACTGAAGAACCTCAAGGCTCACTGATGCCAGCAACCTGTGATGTCGTGGTGCTGCTCTCCGGCACCGGCAGTAACTTGCAGGCCCTGATCGACAGCACGCGCGCCGGCGACAGCCCGGTGCGCATCGCTGCGGTGATTTCCAACCGCAGCGACGCCTACGGCCTGCAACGCGCCCAGGACGCGGGTATCGATACCCGCTCCCTGGATCACAAGGCGTTCGAAGGTCGCGAGGCCTTCGATGCAGCCTTGATCGAGCTGATCGACGCCTTCAACCCCAAACTCGTGGTGCTCGCCGGCTTCATGCGCATTCTCAGCGCTGATTTCGTGCGCCATTACCAGGGGCGCCTGCTGAATATCCACCCTTCCCTGCTGCCCAAATACAAAGGGTTACACACTCACCAGCGGGCCCTTGAGGCCGGCGATACAGAGCACGGCTGCAGCGTGCACTTTGTCACCGAGGAACTCGATGGCGGGCCACTGGTCGTACAGGCAGTAGTTCCGGTAGAGTCTGCGGACTCAGCGCAGAGCCTTGCGCAACGGGTTCACACCCAGGAACACAGGATTTACCCGCTGGCGGTTCGCTGGTTTGCCGAAGGACGCTTGGTTCTCGGTGAACAGGGTGCATTGTTGGACGGCCAGTTACTTGCGGCCAGCGGCCACTTGATTCGTACCTAGGAGATTTTATGCGTCGCGCCCTGCTCTTCGCTTTTGCTCTGCTTGCCCTGCCTACCGTGCACGCGGCAGATCTTCAGCCTTTCTCCGCCAGCTATACCGCCGACTGGAAGCAGTTGCCCATGAGCGGTACTGCGGAACGCAGCCTGGAAAAAACCGCCGACGGTACCTGGAAGCTCAGCTTCAAGGCCTCGATGATGATCGCCAGCCTGACCGAAACAAGTACCTTGACCCTGGACAAGGATACTTTGCTGCCACAGTCCTACCACTTTGAACGAGGTGGGCTGGGTAAAGCCAAGAAAGCCGACCTGGACTTCGACTGGACCGCCAAGATGGTCACCGGTACCGATCGCGGCGATGCAGTGAAGATCCCGCTGAACCGTGGCATGGTCGACAAATCCACTTACCAGTTGGCCCTGCAGCATGACGTGGCCGCCGGCAAGAAAACCATGAGCTACCAGGTGGTGGATGACGGCGAAGTCGACACCTATGACTTCCGCGTGCTGGGTGCCGAGAAAGTCGACACCAAGGCCGGCAAGATCGACGCCATCAAGGTTGAACGCGTGCGCGACCCGACGCAAAGCAAGCGCACCACCGTGATGTGGTTTGCCAAGGATTGGGACTACCTGCTGGTTCGCCTGCAGCAAGTCGAAACCGACGGCAAGGAATACAACATCATGCTGTTGGACGGCACGGTCAATGGCAAGGCTGTGAAAGGCATCTGATCGTTGATGGGTTGAAAGAGCCTCGCTAAATGCGGGGCTTTTTTTCGCCTGGAGTTTGTGGTGAGGCGACTGGCGCTATCTATCGCAGGCAAGCCAGCTCCCACAGGTGAGCGCATTCCAAGCTGGCTTGCCTGCGATAGCGGTGGGATGCCCGGCACACGGCCAAAGCCTCACTCAAACATGAAACTTTTGTCATAAAACCCCGCCCCCTGCGACGCAATGTCGCGGTTTACGTGGCCTGGAGCATTGTTGCGTTTGCTGCAATGAATTGTTGCGCGCAAAGTCAGTTTACTTAGCAAGCTAACAAAATATATAACAAAGGCCTGCGACGCCTTGCCGCAGATCAACCAGAGACTGGAGCAAGCAGATGACAGTAAAAGTAACGGAACGCGACGATGCCCATATGTCCCACGAGGCCCTGGCCCACGGGATTCATATCTGGGATGTGCATCAACAAGACCTGCTGGTAGGTATGTTTCACAACGAGTCCGACGCCCATAACTATAAAAACGAGCTCGAAACCCTCGAAATGAGACGCCAGGCATCTAGCTCCTGAATAACTGAAATCCCATAGCCACCCGGCCCACGCAGCCGCAGTGCCTATAAACACAAACCCCGCCTTTTGAGCGGGGTTTGTTGTCTTAACGCCTTACCACATCAGATCGTCAGGGATCTGGTAGGCGGCATACGGATCATCTTCATCCGGCACCTGAGCCTCGGTGAGGATGTTCATCTGTACGATACGCTCCGGTGCGCGCTCCTGGATTTTCAGCGCGGCCTCCCGCGGGATCACTTCGTAGCCGCCGCCGTGATGGACAATCGCCAACGAGCCGTTGCTCAGCTTGTTGCGCATCAACGTGTTGACCGACAGGCGCTTGACCTTCTTGTCGTCAACGAAGTTGTAGTAGTCCTCGGTGGTCAACTTGGGCAGGCGCGAGGTCTCGATCAATTGCTTGACCTGCGCGGCACGGGCCTTGGCCTCGACCTTTTCCTGCTGCTGGCGGTTGAGCTCCTGGTCGCGCTTGACCTTCTCGGCCTGCGCTTCCAGGGCCAGGCGCTGCTGGGTGTCATCGGCCTGGGCCTGGCCTTTGTGAACCAGGCGCTGCTGCTTCTGCTTGTCTTTGCCGACCTGCTTGGCCTGCTTCTGATTGACCAGGCCTGCTTTGAGCAACTGGTCGCGAAGGGAAATGCTCATGGTGCTTACTCACTTAGGCAACTGCTCAACCGCAGTTGGACACATTCTTTTCCTGGCGTTTGGCTTCGCCCCATAGGGCGTCCAACTCTTCGAGGGTGCAATCTTCCATGGGACGGTGGGTGTCGCGCAATGCCTGTTCGATAAATCGGAATCGCCTTTCGAATTTGGCATTGGCACCGCGCAGGGCGGTTTCCGGGTCCACCTTGAGGTGCCGCGCCAGGTTGACCGCCGCAAACAGCAGGTCACCGACTTCATCGGCAATCGCTGCCGGGTCGTTGTCGGCCATGGCTTGGAGCACTTCATCGAGCTCTTCACGTACGTTATCCACCACCGGCAACGCCGCCGGCCAGTCGAAGCCGACCTGGCTCGCGCGCTTTTGCAATTTGGCCGCGCGGGACAGGGATGGCAAGGCGGTAGGCACATCATCGAGCAGGGACAGTTGCTGCGGGGCGTCGGATTTTTCTGCGCGCTCCTCGGCCTTGATTTGCTCCCAGCGCGCCTTGACCTGCTCTTCGTTTAACTGAGGAATATCCAGCGGCGCATACAGGTCACCGGTGGGGAACACATGGGGATGGCGGCGAATCAGCTTGCGGGTGATGCTGTCGACCACGCCGGCAAACTCGAAGCGCCCTTCTTCCCGGGCCAACTGGCTGTAATACACCACCTGGAACAACAGGTCGCCCAGCTCGCCTTGCAGATGATCAAAATCCCCGCGCTCAATGGCGTCGGCGACTTCGTAGGCTTCTTCCAGGGTGTGGGGCACGATACTGGCGTAGGTTTGCTTGATGTCCCACGGGCAACCGTATTGCGGGTCGCGCAGGCGGTTCATCAGGTGTAGCAGGTCTTCAAGTGAATACATCGTTCTCTATCCGATCAAGTGGGAAAACCACCGAGCAAATGTGGGAGCCGGGCTTGCCCGCGATGCAGGCACCTCGGTATCGGGTAGACCGAGGCGCCTGCATCGCAGGCAAGCCAGCTCCTACACAAGCCCGCTCCCACATTTCAGGCCGCACTCATCCAGCGACTCATGGCGTGCGGTTACGCCGGGTCTCGATGATGTTCGGCAACTGGGAAATACGCCCCAGCAGCCGCCCCAACGCGTCCAGCCCCGGAATCTCGATGGTCAGGGACATCAACGCAGTGTTGTCCTCCTTGTTCGAGCGGGTGTTGACCGCCAGTACGTTGATCCGCTCGTTGAGCAGCACTTGCGAGACGTCACGCAGCAACCCCGAACGGTCGTAGGCGCGGATGATGATGTCCACCGGGTAGGTGAGCACCGGCACCGGACCCCAGCTGACCTGGATGATCCGCTCCGGCTCGCGCCCGCCCAGTTGCAACACCGAGGCACAATCCTGGCGGTGAATGCTCACCCCACGGCCCTGGGTGATGTAGCCGACGATCGCGTCGCCCGGCAACGGCTGGCAGCAGCCGGCCATCTGGGTCATCAGGTTGCCCACGCCCTGGATCTGGATATCGCCGCGCTTGCCCGGCTTGTAGCCCGTGGCCTTGCGCGGAATCAGCTCCAGTTGCTCGCTGCCGCGCTCCGGTTCCACCAACTGCTGGGCCAGGTTGACCAGTTGCGCCAGGCGCAAGTCGCCGGCGCCCAGGGCGGCGAACATATCCTCGGCAATCTTCATGTTGGCTTTTTCGGCCAACTTGTCGAAATCCACCTGGGGCAGGCCCAGGCGTCCCAGTTCGCGTTCGAGCAGGGTCTTGCCGGCGGCGACGTTCTGGTCCCGCGCCTGCAGCTTGAACCAGTGGACAATCTTCGCCCGCGCCCGCGATGTGGTGATGTAGCCCAGGTTCGGGTTCAGCCAGTCGCGGCTCGGCGTGCCGTGCTTGCTGGTGATGATCTCGACCTGTTCACCGGTCTGCAGGCTGTAGTTGAGCGGCACGATGCGCCCGTTGATCTTGGCGCCACGGCAGTTGTGGCCGATCTCGGTGTGCACGCGATAGGCGAAGTCCAGCGGCGTCGCGCCCTTGGGCAGGTCGATGGCGTGGCCGTCGGGGGTGAAGATGTAGACCCGGTCAGGCTCGATATCCACCCGCAACTGCTCGGCCAGGCCGCCGATATCACCCAGTTCTTCGTGCCATTCGAGCACTTGGCGCAGCCAGGAGATTTTCTCTTCGTACTGGTTGGAGCCCGCCTTGACGTCGGTGCCCTTGTAGCGCCAGTGCGCGCAAACCCCCAGCTCGGCTTCCTCGTGCATGGCGTGGGTGCGGATCTGCACTTCCAGCACCTTGCCCTCGGGGCCGATCACCGCGGTGTGCAGCGAGCGGTAGCCGTTTTCCTTGGGGTTGGCGATGTAGTCGTCGAATTCCTTGGGAATGTGCCGCCACAGGGTGTGGACGATGCCCAGCGCGGTGTAGCAATCGCGCATTTCCGGCACCAGCACACGCACGGCGCGCACGTCGTAGATCTGGCTGAAGGCCAGGCCCTTGCGCTGCATTTTGCGCCAGATCGAATAGATGTGCTTGGCGCGACCACTGATATCGGCCTCGACACCGGTGGCCTGCAACTCCGAGCGCAACTGGCCCATCACATCGCTGATAAAGCGCTCACGGTCCAGCCGCCGCTCATGCAGCAGGGTGGCGATCTGTTTGTATTGATCGGGTTCGAGGTAGCGGAAGGACAAGTCCTCCAGCTCCCACTTGATATGGCCGATCCCCAGGCGGTGGGCCAGGGGCGCGTAGATATCGAACACCTCGCGGGCGACGCGGTTGCGCTTTTCGTCATCCGCGGTTTTCACCGCACGGATCGCGCAGGTGCGTTCGGCCAGCTTGATCAGGGCGACGCGCACGTCGTCGACCATCGCCACCAGCATCTTGCGCAGGTTTTCTACCTGGCCCTGGGTGCCCAGCACCATCGACTGGCGCGGGCTGAGGCTGGCGCTGATCGCGGCCATGCGCAGCACGCCATCGATCAGCTTGGCCACCACCGCGCCGAAACGCTGGCTGACCAAGGGCAACGCGATATGCCCTTCGCGCACGCCGCGATAGAGCACCGCGGCGATCAGCGAATCCTGATCCAGCTTGAGGTCGGCGAGGATCTCGGCGATTTCAAGCCCGGTACGAAAACTGGAGGTTCCTTCGGCCCAAAGATTCTTGGCCGCATTGTCTTGCTGTTCAGCCTCGCGAGCGAACTCGCAGGCGGCTTTCAAGGCTTCACGGTCCAGTGCCGGATCGACACTGATGGCATGATCCAGCCATGCCTCGAGATTGATACTGCCGTCGGTGTTGATCGGCTGGTGTGCTCTCACCTGTACCATCTTGCTTACCTTCCCTACGACGCGCCTGTAGCGCGTCAAAATCGCTGACCCTTGTACCGCGAACTCCCTGGCAGGTCACAGGCCCTGGAGAACGCAGGCCAGTCGGACTAAGCGAGCATCCTAGCTCGCTTCAAATAACGCCATCGCCTCGACATGCGCGGTTTGCGGAAACATATCGAGGATCCCGGCACGTTTTAGCCGGTAGCCTTGCTTGACCAACTCGACAGTGTCCCGCGCCAGCGTGGCTGGATTGCAGGACACATACACCAGGCGATCAGCCCCCAGAGTGGCGAGCTTGCGCACAACCTCCAGGGCACCATCGCGGGGTGGGTCCAAGAGTACCGCACAAAAGCCTGCTTTGGCCCATTGCGCATCACTCAAAGGCTGGGACAAATCGGCCTGAAAAAACTGCACATTATGCAAATTATTGCTACCTGCGTTGAGGGCTGCGCGGTCCACCATGGCCTGCACGCCCTCTACCGCCACCACTTCACGCACTTGGCGGGCCAGGGGCAAGGCAAAGTTGCCAAGGCCGCAGAACAGGTCCAGCACCCGTTCGTCGGAACGCGGGGCCAACCAATCCAGCGCCTGGGCCACCATCGCCTCGTTGACCCCGGCATTGACCTGCACAAAATCCCCCGGCCGGTACGCCAGCTCCAGGTCCCACTGCTCCAGACGATAGCCCAGGGCCGCCCCGGCCGCGAACGGCTGCGGCTCGCCCTCGCCATGCAGCCACAACTGGGCGTCATGGAACCCGCAGAATTCTTGCAGCACCAGCAGGTCAGCGTCGGACAACGGCGCCATATGCCGCAGCAACACGGCAATCGACGAGCCGCTGAACAGTTCCACATGCCCCAGGGCCTGAGGTTTGCTCAGGCGCCGCAACATGTTGGGCAGGCGCTGCATGATCGGTTGCAAGGCCTGTACCAGCACCGGGCAATCATCGATGGCGACGATGTCCTGGCTGGCCACGGCGCGAAAACCCACGTCCAGGCGCTTGGCCTTGGCATCCCAACGCACGGCGACCCGCGCCCGGCGGCGATAGCCGAACTCGGGGCCGCTCAACGGCGCTGCCCACTCCTGGGGCTCGACCCCGGCAACACGGGACAATTGCTCGGCGAGCATGCGCTGTTTCAGGGCAAGCTGTTCGGCATGGGGCAGGTGTTGCAGGCTGCAACCGCCACAACGGCCAGCATGCACGCACGGCGCCGGGCGGCGCAGTTCGCTGGCCTGGAACACCCGCTCGGTGCGGGCCTCGACCACTTTGCCATGGGCACCGAGCACCCGCGCCTCGACCTCTTCGCCGGCCAGGGCGCCCACCACAAACCAGGTGCGACCTTCGAAAAACACGATCCCCCGGCCATCATTGGCCAGGCGCTCAATGGTCAGGCGTTGTTTCTTGCCGACCGGGATTTGGGGCGCCCGGCTGCCGCCCGTGGGCTGGAAGCGCAGGCCTCGCTCTTGCTTGGCCATCAGTTGGGCGCGTCGAAAATGCCGGTCGACAGGTAACGGTCGCCTCGGTCACAGATGATCGCGACGATCACCGCGTTTTCCAGTTCTGCAGACAGGCGCAACATGCCGGCCACGGCGCCACCGGAGGACACGCCGCAGAAGATGCCTTCTTCACGGGCCAGGCGACGGGTGGTGTCTTCGGCTTCGCGCTGGGCCATGTCGATGATGCGATCGACGCGGGCAGCGTTGTAGATCTTGGGCAGATACTCTTCGGGCCAACGACGGATCCCCGGGATCGCCGCGCCTTCCATCGGTTGCAGGCCAACGATCTGGATCGCCGGGTTCTGCTCCTTGAGGTAGCGCGAGTTGCCCATGATGGTGCCGGTGGTGCCCATGGAGCTGACGAAATGGGTGATGGTGCCCTGGGTCTGGCGCCAGATCTCCGGGCCGGTGCTGGTGTAGTGCGCCTCGGGGTTGTCACCGTTGGCGAACTGGTCCAACACCTGGCCACGGCCTTCGGCGGCCATGCGCTCGGCAAGATCACGCGCGCCTTCCATGCCCTCTTCCGGGGTCACCAGTACCAACTCGGCGCCATAGGCGGTCATCGCCGCCTTGCGCTCGGCGCTGCCGTTGTCGGGCATGATCAGGATCATTTTGTAGCCTTTGATCGCCGCGGCCATGGCCAGGGCAATCCCGGTATTACCGGAAGTGGCTTCGATCAGGGTGTCGCCGGGCTTGATCTGCCCGCGCTGCTCGGCACGGGCGATCATCGACAGCGCCGGGCGGTCCTTGACCGAGCCCGCCGGGTTATTCCCCTCGAGCTTGAGCAGCAAGGTATTGCTGGTGTTACCCGCCATGCGCTGCAAGCGGACCAAAGGTGTGTTGCCGACGCAATCGGCGATGGTTGGGTATTGCAGGGTCATGGCGTATTCGCAATCCAGACTGCGGGGGCGCCTATCATACCGGCAAACGCTGGCGGGCCATATCACGCAAAGTATGGTGCTTATAACTCAATGCGCTAACAGCGCCAAAAACGCCTGTCGGCGATGGCGACCTATTGATCGCCATCGTCGGCAAGCCGGCTGCTGCACAGTGTTTTGCGTTGCAAGGATCCGCTCAGACCGTATCCACCTTCAACGAATGGTCATTCAACATCCCGTTGATGATCGTCGCGGTATCCGCGCCACCCGCAATCAGCCCGCCCGCGCCCGGTGTCACACCGTATTGGGTCGCCAGGTTGACCCCGGCCAGGTCGATGGTCTGGGTCGGCGTGGCACCGGCCACGGCGCTGATGTCGATGGTGGTCAACAACGTGGCCCCACTGCCCGTGACCTTGAAGTGCAGGTAGTCATCCAGGGACGCCGCCGTCGCATTCTCCCCTTGCAACAATTGCGAGAGGTCCAGCTTGTCGGTGCCCACGCCAAAGTCGGTGATGACATCGTGCCCGCTGTTGCCCGTCAGGTACTGGAACGTATCGGCACCAGGGCCACCGGTCAGGGTGTTGTTGCCCGGGCCGCCGATCAGGATGTCATCGCCACCCTCGCCCTTGAGGGTGTCATTGCCCAGCCCGCCGGAGATCAGGTTGTTGTTGCCGTTGCCAGTGAGGAAGTCATTGAAGTTGGAACCCACCAGGTTTTCCAGGGCCATCAATGTATCGGTCCCGGCCCCGCCGGTGATTTGCGCGCTCGCCAGGCCAAGGTTGACGGTCACGCCTGCCGTGGCGTGGGCATAGCTGACCGTATCGATGCCCGCCCCGCCATCGAGCAGGTCGTTGCCGATGCCACTGAACAGCAGGTCATTGCCATTGCCGCCGTGCATCTCGTTGTTGCCGTTACCAGCGCTCAGCACATCGTTGCCGTCGCCGCCATTGAGGATGTTGTTGCCCGCTCCGGCCAGGATGATGTCATCGCCGCTGGTCCCGTTGAGGGTGGTGCCGGCCTGGTAGCTGATGTCCACGGCAGCGCTGTCACTGCCGCCGTGGTTATCGCTGACCGAGTAGTTACCGTGGTAGTCCGGCGTGTAGTCCTGGGCGCCGGAGTAGTTGATCTTCATGTTCAACTGGTAGTTTTCGGCGCTATTGACCCCGCTGCCTGTCGGGTTAGTGACGTTGGTGATATGGATCTGATAGGTGCTGTCCATCGCTGCAGCAGGCAAGGTCGTGCCATCGGGAATGACAGTCTCGGGTCCGCCATTGATCGAGTACGCCATGATGACGTTACCGCTCGCCAGGTTGTGATCCAGGTTGAGGGTTTCACCCGCCTTGAGGCTGACCGTAATGCGGTCTTCGGCATTACTGTTGCCGACCGCGCCGAGGTTACCGCTGACCACGAGTAAAGCGGTCATGGCCGCCGAGTCGCGGGCAAAGGAGGTACGCACATCCGCCAGGGTCGTGCTGCTGGGGTTGATGAACGATCGGCTCCCCGACCCGGTAAAGCTGACGCCCTTGGTGGCCACCCAGCCGGTTGGAAAACTGGTAGGGATAGCCGTCAGGGTGTCATGGTTGGCATCGCTGTCATTGGCCAGCAGCAACTCGGCAGGCACCACGATATTGCCCGACAGGATATTGGTGATCACATGGTCGTCACCGGCCACCGGCGCCACGTTGGGGTTGACCTTGACCACCAGGCTGGAACTCGCCAGGTCGCCGTCGTTGTCGCTGACGATCACCCCAAAGGTTTCGGTGACCAGCGAGCCGGTCAGCTTGGGCGGTGTGTAGCGGAACTCGCCGTTGTCCATGTCCACTATCAGCGTGCCGCCCTGGTTGGTGGTGATGGTGACGCTGTTGCTGACGGTGTCGAACGTGCCATGCCCGCCCGGCAGGTTGGCGCTCATCGAGCCCCCCGCCGCGGGGTTGTAGGTATAGGTGATGCCGTCCACCGTGAGGGATTTGACGAAGCCACCATCGGCGCCGAACGTGCCGTCCGTCAGCAGGCTGCCGGTGACTGGCGCGCCCTGTACCGTGCCGGCCAGCACTGCATCCAGGCCCGCCAGGTTGGCCACCACCACCGCATTGGTGTTGGTGTGGGTGCTGCCGTCGTACGCCACCGGGTCCAGGTAAATGCTGTTGACGCCGGCCCCCAGGCCGATGGCATAGGCCTTGATGCCGTTGGCATCGAGGAAGGCGCGCCATACACCTTCTTCAGTGGCGTCGATCCCATCACCGTATTCCGGGTTGACCACGTTGCCGGGGTTGTTCGGGTTATTGGTGTTGGACGTGGTGGGGTTACCGTCCGAGAAGAAATACGCCACGTTCTGCGCACCTTCCAGCTTGCCGGCAGTGCCGTAGGCGGTCTGCGCGGTGCCGAGGGCCGAATCGTAGTTAGTGCCGTTGAACGCGGTGAGGCCGTTGACCAAGGACTTGGCCGTGGCGACGCTGACCCACTGGCTGCTCAATTGCTGGGAGCTGTCATTGAAGGTCACGATCTGCACCTTCACATCACCCATCTCGTCATAGCGGTTGAGCAACTCGACGATGGAGGCCTTGGCCAGGTCGAGCCGCGAACCACCGGCCCCGGACGGGTCGTTCATGCTGCCGGAAATATCGATGATCAGCAGCAGGTTGGAATCTACCTCCGTGGCCGTGACCTCACGTGCGCTGGACACCACTTTGGGCACGTCATCGACGATGCTCACCACGATGCTGCTGGTGGTGGAGTTGCCCAGTTGGTCGGTGGCCTTGTAGGTGAAAGTCTCGGTCAGCACATTCGGCCCATCGTTGCTGTTGGGCAAAGTCTTGGGAGCCGACGTCAGGGTGTAGGTGTAGGTGCCGTTGGGGTTGAGCAGGATCTGCCCATAGCTGCCCGTTGCGCTGCCCACCAGGCTGAAACTCAACGGGCCACTGCCGCCAGTGGCCGACCCCACCAGGGTGCCGCTGGCGGTTTCGCTGGTGGCGGTCGGGTCGCTGCCGACCACGGTGCCGGGCGCCAGGTCCTGGCCGTCGAGGTTCAAGTCCAGGGCTTTCTCGTAGACCGTGACGTCGCCGTCGACTGTCGCCACCAGGCCGCTGTCGGCCACCGTAATGGTCAGGGTCGTGGTGCTCAAGTCACCGTCGCCATCGCGCACGGTATACACGAAGGTATCCACGGCTCCCGGCGGGCTCACCGAGTTGGGGTTGCTGTGGTACACGGCATTGCCGTTCGCATCCAGGGTCAGGTAACCGAAGTTGCCGTTGATATTCACGCCCAGGCCACCACTGGCCGGGGTGCCGGTATTGCTCCCCGCCCGCACCCCGACCACCGCGCCGGCCAACGTGGGGCTATCGGCGCCGCCGACGTCATTGCCCAGCACATTGGCGCTGACCACACCGCCTTCTGCCACCGAGCGCACGTCAGGGTTGGCGGTGGGCAGGTCGTCGATGATGTTGATATCGATCGTGCCCGTGGCCGTATTGGTGTCGTAATCGCTGGCCGTGACCGTGATGTGCTCGGGCAGGCTGTTGTCACCGCTGGCATTGGGGTGCATTTCATTGTCGAGCAGGGTGTAGCGGTAGCTGACCACCCCGGTGTTGGGGTCGTAGCCGACCACCGTAAAATTGTTGCCCAGCAGGGTGCCTTCCGACAGCGGGAAGGTGGCTACGACGCCGTTGGTCACCACGTTCAGGCCGCCGACCGTGAGGTTCTTCAAACCGTCCAGGGCCGTCACGGTGAAGGTACCGGTCTGGGTCAGCAAGGGGGTGTTGGGGCTGGAACCATCGATCAGGTTTTTTTCAAAGACGGTCAACTCACCGCCGGTGAGGTCCAGGCCGGTCAGCACCACCGGATCGTTGTTGTTATGCACCTGTAGCACCAGTTTGGCGGTGCTGGTATCGCCATCGCTGTCGTTCAACTGATAAGTGAAGGTCTCGGTGCCGTTCCCCCCACCGTGAAGGGCGACGAATTGTGGGTCGGTCTTGTCGAGGGTGTAGGTGTAGCTGCCATCGGCAAACAGTTGCAGGGTGCCGTAGGTGCCGACGATGGTGTTTGGCGTAACCGGGCCGGTGGCGATGCGGTCGGCGCCTTGTACGTCGTTACCGAGAACACTGCCGCTGAGGATGAGCTGGCTTTCGGAGGCGACACCCGCGGGATTGTCGTCGACAGCTTTTGGCACGTCGTCGACCACTTTGACGTCCAGGGAGCCATTGGCGCTGCTGTTGTTGCTGTCGGTCGCAACCACCGCAAACGACTCACTGATGCTATTGGTGCCCGCTCCGGTTGGGTGGCTATCGGTGCCGTTGAGGGTGTAGCTGTAGCTGATCACCCCGGTGCTGGCGTTGTAGCCGGTGATGGTCAGGGTGTTGCCAAAGCCGGTGGGTTCCGACTGCGGGAACGTCGCCGCGACGCCGTTGGTGACGACGTTGATGCCGCCAACGGTGAGGTTTTTCAGGCCGTCCAATGCCGTCACGGTGAAAGTGCCGGATTGGGTCAACGCAGGCCCGTCGATAGCACTGCCCAACGGCAGGTTTTTCTCGTAGACCGTGACTTCGCCGCCGGTGACGTCTAAGCCGGTTAGCACCACCGGGTCGTCGTTGTTATGCACCTGCAACACCAGGTTCGCGGTGCTGGTATCGCCGTCGCTGTCGTTCAGTTGGTAGGTGAAGGTTTCAGTGCCACTGCCACCGCCATTTAGGGCCATGAACTGCGGGTCAGTCTTGTCGAGGGTGTAGATGTAGCTGCCATCGGCGAACAGTTGCAGGGTGCCGTAGGTGCCAACGATGGTGTTGGGCGTAACCGGGCCGGTGGCGATGCGGTCGGCGCCTTGTACGTCATTGCCCAGCACGCTGCCGCTCAGGGTCAGCAGGCTTTCGGAAGCGATACCCGCCGGATTGTCGTCGACCGCTTTTGGCACATCGTCGACCACATTGACGTCCAGTGAACCGTTGGCGCTGCTGTTGTTACTGTCGGTCGCAACCACCGCAAACGACTCACTGATGCTATTGGTGCCCGCTCCGGTTGGGTGGCTATCGGTGCCGTTGAGGGTATAGCTGTAGCTGATCACCCCGGTGCTGGCGTTGTAGCCGGTGATGGTCAGGGTGTTGCCGAAGCCGGTGGGTTCCGATTGTGGGAACGTCACGGCAACACCGTTGGTGACGACGCTAATGCCGCCCACAGTGAGGTTTTTCAGGCCGTCCAATGCCGTCACGGTGAAGGTGCCGGACTGGGTCAACGCAGGCCCGTCGATAGCACTGCCCAGCGGCAGGTTTTTCTCGTAGACCGTGACTTCGCCGCCGGTGACGTCTAAGCCGGTCAGCACCACCGGGTCGTCGTTGTTATGCACCTGTAGCACCAGCTTGGCGGTGCTGGTATCACCGTCGCTGTCGTTCAGTTGATAGGTGAAGGTTTCAGTGCCGCTGCCACCGCCATTCAGGGCCATGAACTGCGGGTCAGTCTTGTCGAGGGTGTAGATGTAGCTGCCATCGGCGAACAGTTGCAGGGTGCCGTAGGTGCCGACGATGGTGTTTGGCGTAACCGGGCCGGTGGTGATGCGGTCGGCGCCTTGTACGTCATTGCCCAGCACGCTGCCGCTCAGGGTCAGCAGGCTCTCGGAGGCGATACCTGCGGGGTTGTCGTCGACGGCTTTGGGCACATCGTCGACCACATTGACGTCCAGTGAACCATTGGCGCTGCTGTTGTTACTGTCAGTGGCAACCACCGCAAACGACTCACTGATGCTATTGGTGCCCGCTCCGGTTGGGTGGCTATCGGTGCCGTTGAGGGTGTAGCTGTAGCTGATCACCCCAGTGCTGGCGTTGTAGCCGGTGATGGTCAGGGTGTTGCCGAAGCCGGTGGGTTCCGACTGCGGGAACGTCGCCGCGACGCCGTTGGTGACGACGTTGATGCCGCCAACGGTGAGGTTTTTCAGGCCGTCCAATGCCGTCACGGTGAAAGTGCCGGATTGGGTCAACGCAGGCCCGTCGATAGCACTGCCCAACGGCAGGTTTTTCTCGTAGACCGTGACTTCGCCGCCGGTGACGTTCAGGCCAGTCAGCACTACCGGATCGTCGTTGTTATGCACCTGCAACACCAGGTTCGCGGTGCTGGTATCGCCGTCGCTGTCGTTCAGTTGGTAGGTGAACGTTTCAGTGCCACTGCCACCGCCATTCAGGGCCATGAACTGCGGGTCAGTCTTGTCGAGGGTGTAGGTGTAACTGCCGTCGGCGAACAGCTGCAGGGTGCCGTAGGTGCCAACGATGGTGTTTGGCGTAACCGGGCCGGTGGCGATGCGGTCGGCGCCTTGCACGTCATTGCCCAGCACGCTGCCGCTCAGGGTCAGCAGGCTCTCGGAGGCGATACCAGCCGGATTGTCGTCGACGGCTTTTGGCACATCGTCGACCACATTGACGTCCAGGGAGCCATTGGCACTGCTGTTGTTGCTGTCGGTCGCAACCACCGCAAACGACTCACTGATGCTATTGGTGCCCGCTCCGGTTGGGTGGCTATCGGTGCCGTTGAGGGTGTAGCTGTAGCTGATCACCCCAGTGCTGGCGTTGTAGCCGGTGATGGTCAGGGTGTTGCCAAAGCCGGTGGGTTCCGACTGCGGGAACGTCGCCGCGACACCGTTAGTGACGACGCTAATGCCGCCCACAGTGAGGTTTTTCAGGCCATCCAACGCCGTCACGGTGAAGGTGCCGGATTGGGTCAGCGCAGGCCCGTCAATAGCACTGCCCAGCGGCAGGTTTTTCTCGTAGACCGTGACTTCGCCGCCGGTGACGTCTAAGCCGGTCAGCACCACCGGGTCGTCGTTGTTATGCACTTGCAGCACCAGGTTCGCGGTGCTGGTATCGCCGTCGCTGTCGTTCAGTTGGTAGGTGAAGGTTTCAGTGCCGCTACCACCGCCATTCAGGGCCATGAACTGCGGGTCAGTCTTGTCGAGGGTGTAGATGTAGCTGCCATCGGCGAACAGTTGCAGGGTGCCGTAGGTGCCGACGATGGTATTTGGCGTGACGGGGCCGGTAGCGATGCGGTCGGCGCCTTGTACGTCATTGCCCAGCACGCTACCGCTCAGGGTCAGCAGGCTCTCGGAGGCGATACCTGCGGGGTTGTCGTCGACGGCTTTTGGCACATCGTCGACCACATTCACGTCCAGTGAACCGTTGGCGCTGCTGTTGTTACTGTCAGTGGCAACCACCGCAAACGACTCACTGATGCTGTTAGTTCCAGCGCCCGTTGGGTGGCTATCGGTGCCGTTGAGGGTGTAGCTGTAGCTGATCACCCCGGTGCTGGCGTTGTAACCGGTGATGGTCAGGGTGTTGCCGAAGCCGGTGGGTTCCGACTGCGGGAACGTCGCGGCGACACCGTTAGTGACGACGCTAATGCCGCCCACAGTGAGGTTTTTCAAGCCGTCCAATGCCGTCACGGTGAAGGTGCCGGACTGAGTCAAAGCAGGCCCATCGATAGCACTGCCCAACGGCAGGTTTTTCTCGTAGACCGTGACCTCCCCGCCATTCACCTCGAGTCCCATCAACACCACCGGGTCGTCGTTGTTATGCACCTGCAACACCAGGTTCGCGGTGCTGGTATCGCCATCGGCATCCGTCAAGGTGTAGGTAAACGTCTCCGTCCCATTGCCGCCACCGTGCAACCCCAGGAAGTCGCTGTCGGCCGGGTTCAGCGTGTACACATAAGTGCCATTCGCCGCCAACTCCAGCGTGCCGTAGAGCCCCGTGAAGGAGCCCGGCGTCACCGGCCCGGACGCGACCCGATCAGCGCCTTGCACGTCATTGGTCAATACCGTGCCGCTCAGGGTCAGCAGGCTTTCGGAGGCCACTTGTGCATTGCTGTCATCGGCAGCTGTCGGTACATCGTCCACCACACTCACGTGCAGGGTGCCGGTGGCGGTGCTGTTGTTGGTGTCATTGGCGATAACGCTGAAGCTCTCGGTCAGCTCATTCACCCCTCCCGCCGACGGGTGCGCCTCGGTGCCGGTCAGGGTGTAGCTGTAGCTGATCACCCCGGTGGCCGGGTCAAACCCGGTGATGGTCAGGGTATTGCCCAGGCCGGTGGCGATCGATTGCGGGAAGCCGGCGGCGACACCACCGGACACCACGTTGATACCGCCCACGGACAGGTTCTGCAAACCGTCCACGGCCGATACGGTCAGGCTGCCGGTGCGGGTCAGCGCGCCAGCGTCGGGGCTGCTGCCATCCACCAGGTTTTTTTCGTAAAGGGTCAGGTCAGCGCCATTCACGCTGATGCCGCCGATCACCACCGGGTCGTCGTTGTTGTGCACTTGCAGCACCAGGTTGGCGGTGCTGCTGTCGCCATCGGCGTCGGTCAGGGTGTAGGTGAAGGTTTCCGTGCCATTACCGCCGCCCTGCAGCGCGACAAAATCAGGGTCGGCGCTGTTCAACGTGTAGGTGTAGCTGCCATCGGCCGCCAGCACCAAAGTGCCATATTGACCGGTGAACGTACCGCCCGTGATCGGGCCACTGGCGACTCGGTCGGCGCCCTGGGTGTCGTTGTCCAGGACGTTGCCGCTGAGGGTCAACAGGCTTTCCGAAGCACTGCCCTCATGGCTGTCATCCAGCGCCTTGGGCACGTCATCGACAATGGTGATATCCAGCGAGCCGGTGGCGGTGTCGTTATCGCTGTCGGTGGCCACTACCGCAAATTGCTCGCCCAGGCTGTTGGTGCCGCCACCTGACGGATGGGCCTCGTTGCCGGTCAAGGTGTAGCTGTAGCTGATCACCCCGGTGGCCGCGTTATAACCGGTGATGCTCAGGGTATTGCCCAGCCCGGTGGTGATAGTTTGCGGAAAGCTGCTGGCCACCCCGCCGCTGACCACACTGATGCCGCCCACCGTCAGGCTTTGCAGGCCGTCGGGCGCTGTGACGCTGAAGGTGCCGCTTTGCACCAGCGCCGCCGGGTTGCTGGCCGAGCCTTGGGCAAGATTGGCCTCGTTGAGCGTCAACTCGCCGCCCTCGACCTCCAGCCCACCCAGGCTCACCGGGTTGTCGGGAGGCACCACCACAGGCTGGCCGTTGCCGGTGTCCGGCTGGCCGGCGACCTGGAACAACGGAAACTCGGGAATCCCACCAAACCCTGCCGTAGGAAAGCCGATGACCGGCTCCACGCGCCCGGCGACTTCGGTCAACAGCACAAAGGAGTGCCCGCCGCCCAACTCACCCGCCGCCGTGCTGCCGGTTTGCCCGGCAGCCGTGGCTTCAGCGGTCTGGGTCGGGTCGTCACCGGCGGCGATGGCTTTTTGCAACTGCTGCACATCGGTCAACTGCGCCTGGCTCGGCGCAAGGTCTTCGGAGGCGTGAATCTGCGGCGCCTGGCCAGCCAGCAATTGCGGGGAAAGGCCCAGGCTGCTGTCGCGCCCCAGGGTCAGCTCATGGCCGTTGGTCAGTTGCACCGCCACCGCACCGGCCGCGCCGGTCTGCAGTTGCTCGCCGGCAAACAGTCGGTCGCCTTCGACCAGGCTTCGGCGGCTGCCATCTCCCGCCACCGCGAAGACTTCACCAACCACCTTGCTGACAACACCGATTAACTTGGCCATGTGCTTATCTCCCTGTCCGACCCCAGTAGTCGGCACCTCGGTTACGTGCACAAGCGCAGTGGATCGGGTGGCCCGCAGGTGGCACAAAACTGATTCAAATCAGCCGCCAACCAGCGTTTTGACCTACCTGCAGAGAGCCTTCCAAGGGAACAAGTGACAAAAAACCGTCACCCTGAAATTCCCTTTTTTCCGCTACCCCATCATCCGCTTGCACTTGCGATTGAACTTTCCAAGAGCCTCAAAACGCGCCGAAGCGCACATAACTCAAGGCTTGTGCTTTGAACAATGTCTTGCTTCGCGCAGAACGCATAAGTTTTTTTGGACATAACCATTATGAGAAATCCTTCTTAGGTCCTCCCGCAAATGTTCTTAGCTCTGTTGTTACAAGCCTGAGACGGTTTGACCCCTTAAATTCGTCAAATAAATGGCGACAGACCAGCAACATTGATACACAGGAGAGGTACCCATGCGCGTCTTTACCCCCCTCTGCAGCGCGATTCTGATCGCCATGGCCTGCACCAACACCCAAGCGATGTCGCTGACCCAAGCGATCCAAAGCACGCTGGACACTCACCCGGAACTCAATGCCAGCCGTAATAGCCGGCTGTCGGCTGATGAAGATGTGAAAGTCGCCAAGGGCGGTTTCTACCCCAGCCTCGACCTCAACGCCGCCTACGGCCGCGGTTACAGCGACAACAGCACCACCCGCGCCCGTGGCGGCAACCACCACACCGAGACCGACAACTACACCCAGTCGGAACTGCGCCTGCGTCAGATGCTGTTCGACGGTTTCAACACCTCCAACGAAGTGCAGCGCACCGGGGCGGTGGTCAACTCCCGCGCCTATTACACCCGGGGCACCGCCGAAAGCCTGGCCCTGCGCACCGTCGAGGTGTACCTGGAAGTGCTCAAGCGCCGCGACCTGCTGACACTGGCCAAGAACAACCTGCAGGCGCACCTGCGGGTCACCGACCAGATTGGCCTGCGCACCGAGCGCGGCATCGGCAGTACCGCTGACCGCGATCAGTCCACCGCCCGCCGGGCCCTGGCAGACAACAACTACCAAACCGCCCTGGTCGACCTGCAAGACGCCGAATCGAACTTCTACAGCGTGGTCGGGCGCATGCCGGACGAACTGGAAAGCCCGGCCTCGATCAAGGGCGAACTGCCCAGCGACCAACTCGGCGCCCGGCGCAGCATGCTGGAGAACAACCCCTATCTGAAATCGGCCCAGTCCGACGTGATGGCCGCCGAGAGCCAGTACGAAGTGGCCAAGTCGCCGTTCTACCCACGCTTCGATGCCGAGGCGGCGGTGGGTGCCAATAACAATGTGCAGGGCGACCTGGGCCACGACAACGAATGGCGGGTGGGCGTGGTGATGAACTACAACCTGTTCCGTGGCGGCAGCGACAAGGCCCGCCTGGCGTCGGACTCGCACAAGATCAACCAGGCCATGGACATCCGCAACAACGCCCTGCGCATGCTCAACGAGAACCTCAACCTGGCCTGGCATGCCATGGACAACGCGCGCATCCAGACCCCCACCGCCCGCGAATACGCCGAAACCACCCAGCGCGTACGCGCGGCCTACCAGGACCAGTTCGGCTTGGGCCAACGCACCCTGCTGGACCTGTTGGACAGTGAAAACGAGCTGTACAACGCCAATCGGCGCTACACCGAAGTGCGCTACACCGAAGAGTTCTCCATGTACCGCGTGCTGGCCAACATGGGCGAGTTGCTGAACAAGGAGCGCGTGGTGGTGCCGGCCGAAGCCATTGCCCAGTCGGAAGTCAGAAGCGAAGCCCACCTGCCTGACCTGAAGTAGCCAACACGTGGAGCAGATCGCCGTGAGCCAGATGGAACCGCTGAACCCGGGTGTCGACCCGCGCCAGAGCTTTGATGACCCGTTGCTCGACGGCCTGCTGATCCTGTGCAAGCTGCACGGCTGTACCGTCAGCCGCTCCAGCCTGAGCGCCGGCCTGCCCTTGGCAGAGCAACGCCTGAGCCTGGACTTGCTGCCACGGGCGGCGGCCCGGGCCAGCTTGCAGGCGCGGGTATTGCGCCGGGACTTGAAGGCCATCTCGGCGTTGAACCTGCCAGTGCTGTTGCTGCTCAAAGAAGGCCGCTGCGCGGTGCTGCGGCGCTGGGGCGAGGATGGCCAGGCGCTGATCCTGCCCAGCGAAGCCGAGGGCGGCGAACAGTGGGTCAGCCGCGAGGAGCTCGAGGCGGCCTACAGCGGCCAGGCCCTGTTCGCCCGGCCCCGGCACGAGATCGAAGACCTGCGCGCGCCGCTGGTGCCACGGGTCGAGGCGTGGTTTCGCGACACCCTGAAGCTGTCGCGCTGGCTGTACAGCGATGCGATCCTCGCCAGTTTGCTGATCAACCTGCTGGGCCTGATGGTGCCGCTGTTCGTCATGCAGACCTACGACCGCGTGGTGCCGAACCAGGCCACCTCGACCTTGTGGGTGCTGGTGATCGGCCTGCTGATCGGCACGGGCTTCGAGCTGGTGCTGCGAGTGGTACGCGCCCATCTGCTGGACACCGCCGGCAAAAAGACCGATGTGATTCTTTCCGCCACCCTGTTCGAGCGCATCACCGGCATGTCGATGAAAGCGCGCCCCGCGACCATCGGCGGTTTTGCCCAGAGCATCCATGACTTCCAGGGCCTGCGCGAATTCCTCACCGCCGTGACCCTCACCAGCCTGATCGACCTGCCTTTCGCCGTGCTGATGCTGGTGGTGATCGGCCTGCTCGGCGGCTGGCTGGTGATCATCCCGTTGTGTGCGTTCCCGCTGACCATCGGCTTTGCGATGCTGATCCAGGCGCGCCTGCGCGACACCGTGCAAAAAAGCCTGAGCCTGGGCGCCGAACGCCAGGCGCTGTTGATCGAAACCCTCAGCGGCCTGGAAACCCTCAAGGCCTGCAGCGCCGAAAGCGAGCGCCAGCACCAGTGGGAAAGCACCCACGGCGCCCTCACCCGCCTCGACAGCCACGCGCGCAACCTCTCGGCGCTGGCCACCAATGGCACGCTGTTCATCCAGCAGTTTTCCGGGATGGCCACGATTGTCGCCGGGGTCTACAGCATCATCGCCGGCAGCCTCAGCGTCGGCGCGCTGGTGGCCACCTACATGCTCGGCAGCCGGGTACTGGCGCCGCTGGGGCAGATCGCCGGGTTGATCACCCGCTACCAGCAGGCGCAGTTGACCATGCGCAGCACCGACGCGCTGATGGCCCTGCCCCAGGAGCGCGACCCGCAGCAGCGCCCACTGGAACGCACGCAACTGAGCGGCGCCCTGGAAGTCAGCCAGGTCACCTTCCGCTACGCCGGGCAAAATGCCCCGGCCCTGAGCCAGGTCAGTTTCCAGCTCAAGGCCGGCGAACGCGTGGGGATTATCGGCCGCAGCGGCTCGGGCAAAAGCACCCTGGGCCGCCTGGTGATGGGTTTTTACGCGCCAGAAGAAGGCCAGTTGCTGCTCGATGGCCTCGACCTGCGCCAATTGGATGTGGCCGACCTGCGCCAGCAAGTCGGCTATGTGGCCCATGACCTGCCGCTGTTGGCCGGCAGCCTGCGCGACAACCTGACCCTGGGCGCGCGCTACATCAGCGATGCGCGGATGCTCGAAGTGGCCGAATTGACCGGTGTCAGCGAACTGGCCCGCCAGCACCCTCAAGGCTTCGACCGGCCGGTGGGCGAGCGCGGGCAGTTGCTGTCCGGCGGCCAGCGCCAGGCGGTGTTGCTGGCCCGCGCGCTGCTGCTCGACCCGCCGATCCTGCTGCTGGACGAACCCACCAGCGCCATGGACAACAGCAGCGAAGAAACTCTGCGCCAGCGCCTGGAACTGTGGGTCAAGGGCAAGACGTTGCTCTTGGTCACACACCGCACCTCGATGCTCAGCCTGGTCGACCGCCTGATCGTGCTGGACAACGGCCGCATCGTTGCCGATGGTCCCAAAGAAAGTGTGATCGATGCTCTGCGCAAGGGCCGTGTCGGCTCGGCCGCCGTCTAGGAGCCCCACCATGTCAGCCACTCCCACGTCACCGGGCTATTTCAAGAGTTTTGGCAAAACCGCCGACAGCGAATTCATGCCCGAACTGGCGGGCGCTGCGCTGCAGGACTCGCCGCGCCGCTCACGGATTATCGTGTGGCTGACCGCCGGCCTGATCATCTGCGCCCTGCTATGGGCCAACTTTGCCGTACTCGATGAAGTAACCATGGGCGAAGGCAAGGCCATCCCGTCGAGCAAGGTGCAAGTGATCCAGAACCTGGAGGGTGGCATCGTCACCCAGATTTATGTGCGTGAAGGGCAGATGGTGGACAAGGGCGACAAACTGCTGCAACTGGACGACACGCGGTTCCGCTCGAACAAGGGCGAAAGCGAAGTCGACCGGTATGCCCTCACCGCCCAGGTCGAGCGCCTGTCGGCCGAGGCCGAGGGGCGGCCGTTCAAATTGTCCGATGAAGTGATCGCCAAGGCCCCGCAAGTGGCCGAAGACGAACGTTCACTGTTCGAACAACGCCAGCGCCGCTTGAGCAGCGAGCAACGGACCTTGAGTGAACAACTGCGGCAGAAAACCCAGGAACTGGCGGAGTTTCGCTCCAAGCAGGGCCAATTCAGCTCCAGCCTGGCGCTGTTGCAACAAGAGATGAACATGTCGGCGCCCCTGGTGGGCACCGGTGCGGTATCGCCGGTGGAAATCCTGCGCCTCAAACGTAGCGCCGTGGAGATCCGCGGTTCGCTGAACGCCACCACCCTGGCGATCCCCCGGGCGGAATCGGCGATCAATGAGATCAAGAGCAAAATCGACGAATCGGTACAGACTTTCCGCTCGGAAGCCGCCAAGGAACTCAACGAAAAACGCACCGACCTGTCAAAAATCACCGCCACCAGCATCGCCATCGATGACCGCGTCAGCCGCACCACCGTGGTCTCGCCGGTGCATGGGGTGATCAAGCAATTGAAGGTCAACACCATCGGCGGCGTCGTCCAGCCAGGCAGCGACATGGTGGAAATCGTCCCGCTGGAAGACAACCTGCTGATCGAGGCCAAGGTGCGGCCCCAGGACGTGGCGTTCTTGCATCCGGGGCAGAAGGCGATGGTCAAGTTCAGTGCCTATGACTACACCATCTACGGCGGGCTGGCGGCGAAACTGGAACTGATCGGCGCCGATACGATTACCGACGACAAGGGCAACAGCTTCTACCTGATCCAGGTGCGCACCGATAAGAACCATCTGGGTGGGGAGAAAAAACCGCTGCTGATCATCCCGGGGATGGTGGCGACGGTAGACATCATTACCGGGGAGAAAAGCGTGCTGGATTACTTACTCAAGCCGGTGTTGAAGGCGCGCACGGAGGCGATGCGCGAGCGTTAGCGGTGTTTGGGTGGGCGCCATCGCCGGCAAGCCGGCTCCTACACTGACCGCGCATGTCTTGAGCAACGCGGTCAATGTGGGAGCTGGCTTGCCAGCGATGGCCCCACCTCGGTGCCCCTGCTAGTCACCCCCATGATTGCGCTGGAAAACCTCTTTCCCCATCGCCGCAATCTGCCCCTCGATCAGCGCCTCGAACGGCCGCAACAAGGGCTCGAATGACTGCGGCGCCTCCAGCACCTGCAACGCCTGCACGATCGCCTCCACCGTCGACAGCGCCCCCGGCCCCGGTGCCTTGCGCAGCCGGTAGCGGGACACGGCCCCTTCAGCCAGCGTCACCCGTGGCAACGCCGCCAGCAGCGGGTTGAGGTGCAGCAACTTGCGCGCCTTGCGCCAGGTGCCGTCGGGCACCACCAGCAGCAACGGCTGGCTGGATGGGCTGTAGGCCTGCAAAGGCTGCGCATCCTCGGCGGGAAACAGCAGCCGCGCCTGATAGCCCGGCGGGTTGAGCAAGGTCTGCAAGTCTTCGAATATTTCACCTACCACCAGTTGCGCATTCACCAGGCCCAACGCGGCCAGGCGTGCGGTGTTGAGCGCATGGTTGACCTCGCTGGGATGCTGCAACAGCAACACCCGGGTGCGGCTGTCGAGGCGCGGGATCAGTGCGCACAGGCAGTGGGTGGTTGGCCGCAGGCAGCGGGGGCATTGGGGTCTGGACATGTTCAGGCCTGATTGAGCTGTGCTTTGAGTAAATCGCGGAAGGTCTGGATCAACGGCTCGCGGCTGCGCCCACGGCGCATGATCAGCGAAAACGGCGCCTGGTAGCCAAAGGTCGCCGGCAGCAGCACCCGCAAGTCGCCCTTGTCGGCCCAGGCCTGGGCGTAGTGTTCGGGCAAATAGCCGATGTAGGCGCCGGACAGCACCAGGATCAACTGCGCCTCCATACTTTCTACGGTGGCGGCGCTGTGCTTGAAGCCGTGGCGCGCCAGTTCCGCCTGGCTCCAGTAACCGCGCCCGACCATGCGTTGCTGGGTGATCACCTGCTCCGGAATGCGCCTTTCGCTGAACAGCGGATGCCGCGAGCTGCAATAGAGCCAGTGCTGTTCGCGGTACAGCGGCATGTAGACCAAGCCGCTCATGCGGTTGGAGAAGGCGCCGATGGCGAGGTCCAGGCGATTGTCCTGCACCCCCAGTTGCAGTTCGTAGGGGCTCATGACCGATAAGTGCAGATGCACCGCCGGGTGCTCAAGGCTGTAGGCGCCGATGACTTCGGCGAATGGCAGGGCCTTGTCGCTGACCGTGGAGTCGAGCACACCCAGCTTGAGCGTGCCGCGCAGTTCGCCCTTGAGCGCCGCCGCGTATTGCTCGAAGCCCTCCAGTTCGCCCAGCAGGCGCAGGGTCTCCTGGTGAAACAACTCACCCTTGCTGGTCAGGCTGAAGCCGCCACGCCCGCGATGGCACAACACCAGGCCCAAGGCGCCTTCCAGCTGGCTCATGTAGGTGCTGATGGCCGAGGTCGACAGGTTGAGCTCGTGCTGGGCACTGGCAAACCCTTGGTGGCGCACCACGCTTGCGAAGATGCGCAACAGTTTCAGGTCGGGCAAGGCGCTGGCCATGGAACCTCCAGGCAAAAAATCGGCTGACAGGCCCATTCCCTGTAGGAGCGAGCTTGCTCGCGAAAAACCTGAGAGCGCCGCGTACATTCTGAATGCCCGCGTAATCGTTAACGTTTTTCGCGAGCAAGCTCGCTCCTACAGGGAACAGGGTTTGCAACCCGGTGGAGTCTACCCCAGGCATTAGTTCAGAAAAATCTGAACTAAGTATTTCCCCACAGCGATTCTTCCCTTGTCTGGCATTTCGCAGAATCGACCCCTGATAACCACAACAACGATGAGGCCCTGCCGTGGACAAGATCTTTCACCAACCACTGGGCGGCAACGAAATGCCGCGCTTTGCCGGCATCGCCACCATGATGCGCCTGCCCCACCTGCAAACCGCCGCCGGCCTGGATGCGGCCTTTATCGGCGTGCCCCTGGACATCGGTACTTCACTGCGCGCCGGCACCCGCTTCGGGCCGCGTGAAATCCGCGCCGAATCGGTGATGATCCGCCCCTACAACATGGCCACCGGCGCTGCGCCGTTCGACTCGCTGTCGGTGGCCGATATCGGCGATGTGGCGATCAACACCTTCAACCTGCTGGACGCCGTGCGCATCATCGAAGAGTCCTACGATGAGATCCTCAAGCACGATGTGATCCCGCTGACCCTGGGCGGCGACCATACCATCACCCTGCCGATCCTGCGGGCGATCCACAAGAAGCACGGCAAGGTCGGGCTGGTGCATATCGATGCCCACGCCGACGTCAACGACCATATGTTCGGCGAGAAAATCGCCCACGGCACCACCTTCCGCCGGGCCGTCGAAGAAGGCCTGCTCGATTGCGACCGCGTGGTGCAAATCGGCCTGCGCGCCCAGGGCTATACCGCCGAAGACTTCAACTGGAGCCGCAAACAGGGGTTTCGCGTGGTCCAGGCCGAAGAGTGCTGGCACCACTCCCTCGCGCCGTTGATGGCCGAAGTCCGGGAGAAGGTCGGCGGTGGCCCGGTGTACCTGAGCTTTGACATCGACGGCATCGACCCGGCCTGGGCGCCGGGCACCGGCACCCCGGAAATCGGCGGGCTGACCACCATCCAGGCGATCGAGATCATCCGTGGCTGCCAGGGCCTGAACCTGATTGGTTGTGACCTGGTGGAGGTTTCGCCGCCCTACGACACCACCGGCAACACCTCGTTGCTGGGCGCCAACCTGCTGTACGAAATGCTCTGCGTACTGCCGGGCGTCACGCACCGCTGATGTAGCGCGCTACCTGATCAGTCAATAAAAACAATAACTGGAGAAGCGCCACCATGGCCCTGGATCTGTTCGTCGTACTTATCTACGCCGCCGGCATGCTTGTGCTCGGCTATTTCGGCATGCGCCGGGCCAAGACCCATGAAGACTACCTGGTCGCCGGGCGCAACCTGGGGCCGACGCTGTACATGGGCACCATGGCCGCGACGGTGCTGGGCGGCGCGTCCACGGTGGGCAGCGTGCGCCTGGGCTATGTGCATGGCATTTCCGGTTTCTGGCTGTGCGCGGCGCTGGGCACAGGGATCATTGCGCTGAACCTGTTTCTGGCCAAACCCTTGCTCAAGTTGAAAATCTTCACCGTGACCCAGGTCCTGGAGCAGCGCTACAACCCCACGGCCCGCCAGGCCAGCGGCCTGATCATGCTGGCCTACGCGCTGATGCTGGCGGTGACCTCGATCCTGGGGATTGGCACCGTATTGCAAGTGATGTTCGACCTGCCGTTCTGGGCTGCCATCCTGCTGGGCGGTGGCGTGGTGCTGGTGTATTCGACCATCGGCGGCATGTGGTCGCTGACCCTGACCGATATCGTACAGTTCGTGATCAAGACCGTCGGCCTGATGTTTATCCTGCTGCCGATCTGCCTGTACCGCGTAGGCGGCTGGGATGAGCTGGTGGCCAAGCTGCCGGCGGCCAGTTTCAGCTTCACCAGCATCGGCTGGGACACCATCATCACCTACTTCATGATCTACTTCTTCGGCATCCTGATCGGCCAGGACATCTGGCAACGGGTATTTACCGCCCGCGACGCAAAGGTCGCCCAGTATGCGGGGACCTTCGCCGGTTTCTACTGCATCCTCTACGGCCTGGCCTGCGCCCTGATCGGCATGGCCGCCCACGTGCTGATCCCGGACCTGGACAACGTCAACAACGCCTTCGCCGCCATCGTCAAACTGTCGTTGCCCGATGGCCTGCGCGGCCTGGTGATTGCGGCGGCCCTGGCGGCGATGATGTCCACCGCCAGCGCCGGCCTGCTCGCCGCATCCACCGTGCTGACCGAGGACCTGCTGCCGCGCCTGCGCGGCGGCAAGCAGTCGAGCCTGAACATCAACCGCCTGTTCACCCTGCTGACCGGCTGCGCCGTGCTGGCTATCGCCCTGGTGGTCAGCGATGTGATCAGCGCACTGACCCTGGCCTATAACCTGCTGGTCGGCGGCATGCTGATTCCATTGATCGGGGCGATCTACTGGAAACGTGCCACTACCGCGGGCGCGATCAGCGCCATGGCATTGGGGTTTGTCACATCCCTGGGGTTCATGATCAAGGATGGTTTGGAGGCAAACACACCGATCTACTACAGCCTGGGCGTGAGTGTGGTGAGTTTTGTGCTGGTGAGTGTGCTGTCGCGTCGGCCAGAGGTGGCGGCGGCCGACGCAGCCTGAGTGAAGCTGGCTTGAGCGGGTGCGATAAACATCAAACAAAAAATGGGAGCGGGCTTGCCCGCGATTACGGTAGGTCAGTCAAACTTTCAGTGACTGATTTAGCGTAATCGCGAGCAAGCCCACTCCCACATCGAATCTGCGGTGTTGCGTGGTCCTACAACCGCGCTCAAACCCTGTGTCTGAGCGCTTTTACGGACTTACCTGCGACGCGGGCGGCGCTGTTCGTCATCGGTGCGGATTGGCACCGGTTGCAGCGGTGGCTCGATCAAGCCGAGTGCGACGCCGAGGTCGTGCAGCCAGTTTTGCAGTTTTTCTTTCATGGTGCCCCCTTTGAGGGTAGTGCCGAGCAGCTGGAATTCTGTGGCTGCTTCCTACAGATAGTAGTACTAAGTCCTACGCAATGCTTGCCTGAAACCGCAACGAACCATTACTGAATTGATACAAATCCTGACGGGGTGGTCAGGCAATCGCTTGCGCCTGCTGTTCTGGACGCGTCTTGCCCGCTTGCTGCAGGTCAATCCACGCGTTGAGATTAGCGCCGAGCATGCCCTTGCGCCACATCAGCCAGGTGGTGGCATGGGCAAATGGCTCGGCCAGGGGGTGGATCGACACACTGTCCTTGCCCGGCAGACTGTCGAGCATCGACTCGGACATCAACGCGACCCCGGAACCGGCGATCACGCACGCAAGCATGCCTTGATAGGACTCGATCTCGATGGCCCGGCCCATGGCCACGCGATCGTGGGAAAACCACGCCTCCAGGCGCGCCCGATAGGAACAACTGCGTCGGAAGGTGAACACCGCGCGCCCGGCCACATCCTGCGGGCCGCGTACCGGTGGGTGGTCCGCCTCGCAAATCAGCAGCAAACGTTCCTCGCACAATGGCACACCATCCAGGGTCGCCAACGCCAGCGGGCCATCCACCAATGCCGCATCCAGGCGCCCGGTGATCAGGCCCTCGAGCAGCTCGCCACTGGGCGCCGACTGCACTTGCAGGTTCACCATCGGGTAAGCCTTGTGATAGCGCGCCAGCAGTTTTGGCAAATGGATCGCGGCGGTGCTGTACATGCTGCCCAGCACAAAGTCCCCGGCCGGCTGCCCGCCCTGCACGGCGCCGTGCGCTTCATCATGCAGGGCCAACAGCCGCGTGCTGTAGTCGAGCAGCACCTTGCCCGCGGGCGACAGTTGCAGGCGCTGGCGCTCGCGCACGAACAACTCGACACCCAATTGCTCTTCCATTTGCTTGAGCCGGGTCGAAAGGTTCGACGGCACCCGGTGCAGACGCTCTGCAGCACGGGTGATGGAGCCCTCCTCGGCCACGGCCTGGAAAATACGCAATTGGCTGAACTCCACGACCATTCTCCTTAACTGAACAAGTTACTCAGTATTATTCATTTTTACTGAACAACAATCCACCTTAACCTGGGGTCATCGCTTCTGCAGGAAGGTGCCCCATGTCTCCCCTGATCCGTTTACTCGCCAGTTTTATCGCCCTGATGATGGCCATGGGCATTGGCCGCTTCGCCCTTACCCCACAGATGCCGCACTTGCTCAGCGAAGGGCAAATCGACCTGACCGAGGCCGGGCTGATCGCCGCAGCCAACTACCTGGGCTACTTCGTGGGGGCCGTGGACTCGATGTTCGCGCGCAGTCATCACCACATACGCGGGCGGTTGCTCGGCGGGTTGTGGTTGTGTGTGCTGCTGACCCTGGCGTCGTTCTGGGCCAACGGCTTCTGGTCGCACCTGCTGCTGCGCTTTGGCACGGGCGTGGCCAGCGCCTGGGTGCTGGTGATGATTACCGGCCTGAGCCAACCCCTGGCGATTGCCGCCGGGCGCCCGCGGCTGGGCGCATTGGTGTTTGCCGGGCCGGGGCTGGGAATCCTGCTGACGGGATTGCTGGCACTGGCCTCCAACCTGCTGGGCAAGGATTCGGCGACGCTGTGGCTGGTGTATGGCGTGGTCGCTCTGGGCATGTTGCTGGTGATCCTGCCATTGCTGCCCAAGCCGCACAGGGAGGCGCTACAAAGCAGCGCCGCTGCCGGGCGCAACGCCAGCATCATGCATCTGGGCTGGGTTTACCTGCTGTATGGCCTGGGCTACATCATTCCCGCCACCTTCCTCTCGCAAATGGCCAGCGCGCAGTTCAAGGGCGCCTGGCAGGCAGACCTGTTCTGGCCATGCTTTGGCTTGGCGGCGGCCCTGGGCGTGTTGCTGGTCAGCCTGCGCAAGCCCAACCCCGACACCACGCGCTACTGGTTGATGGCCACACTATGGCTGCAAGCGGCTGGCGTCTTCGCGTGTTTGTTGGGCAATGGCGTGGGTTTGGCCCTGGGCGTCGTGCTCTGCGGGCTGCCGTTCCTGGCGTGCATGCAACTGGTGATGCAACGCCTGCGGGAAATCGCGCCGCACGCGGCGCAACGCGGCACGGGGTTGCTGACGGCGTGCTTTGCCCTGGGCCAGTTGAGTGGGCCGTTGCTGGCCTCGTTAAGCAGTCACCTGAGCGGCGGCTTGCAACCGGCGCTGATGGTAGCGGGTAGCGGCCTGATACTGGCCGGCGCATTGCTGCTTCGACCTGCCCGGGCACTGATTGATTGCCGGGCGCGGGTCAGCCGCTGACGCGGCGCGCCGCGCCGTACCCCAACGCACAACAGGCCGCCGTGAGGCAGGTGCCCCACGCCATGTCCATCAATGCAAGGCCCGCAGACCAGCCTTGCAAGGTCGCCCAGTTGCTCAGGTCATAGGTGCCATAGGCGACCAACCCGAGCAACGCGCCCAGGCGGGCGGCCCGTTGCCAGCCACCACTGGCCAGCGCCGGCACCACCACAAAGGCTACACAGCCCAATGCATAAAGGAAGTAGAACAGCGCCGCCGGCAGCCATCGCGGTTGTTCAAGCATCAGCGGCCCCAGCAAGGCCTTGTAGGTCGGCCCCATCAACACGCCAAGCCAGAGGCCATCAAGCACCAAAAAAGCCAATAACGTACCGAGGTAAGCAAACACGACTTTTTTGCCCATGACGACAACCTACTGTAGGAGCCGGCTTGCCGGCGATAGCGACTCCCACCCAAGAGCAGCTTGCAGTCAGCTTAGTTCAATGCGATCGGCATGAATCACGATCTGACCCTGCTTATACAGCGCACCAATGGCCTTCTTGAAGTTGCCCTTGCTCACGCCAAACAAGTTGCTGATCACGGTCGGATCGCTCTTGTCGCTGACCGGCAGGCTGCCGTTGTTTTCACGCAACTTGGCGAGGATCTTCGAGTTCAGGCTGGACGCCGCTTGCTCGCCGACCGGCTGCAGGCTCAGGCTGATATTGCCGTCGGCGCGGATTTCCTTGATGAAGCCCTTCTCTTCCTTGCCCGGACGCAGGAACTTGAACACTTCGTTCTTGTGGATCAGGCCCCAGTGCTTGTTGTTGATAATTGCCTTGAAGCCCATATCAGTGGCTTCGGCAACCAGCAAGTCGACTTCCTGGCCCACGGTGTAGTTGGCCGGCGTCTTGTCCAGGTAACGGTCCAGGCGCGCGGTGGCGGTGATGCGCTTGGTGTGTTTGTCGAGGTAGACGTGCACCACACAGTATTCACCGGCGGTCAGTTGGCGCTTTTCCTCGGAGTAAGGCAGCAGCAGGTCCTTGGGCAGGCCCCAGTCGAGGAACACCCCGATACTGTTGACTTCGACCACTTTCAGGCTGGCAAACTCACCCACCTGCACTTTTGGTTTTTCAGTGGTGGCGATAAGTTTGTCATCGCTGTCCAGATAAATAAAAACGTTAAGCCAGTCTTCATCTTCACTGGGAATATCTTTGGGAATATAACGATTGGGCAAGAGGATTTCGCCATCTTGCGCACCGTCCAGATACAAACCAAAGTTAGTGTGTTTAACCACTTGCAAACTGTTGTAGCGCCCGACTAAAGCCATTTCCAATACCCTCATTGCGTGGGCGGCATTCTACCCGAGTTGAAGGCGGCGGTCCCGTGTCCGGGCGCGCAACCCTGAAAAATCGCGGGTTTGCCGGGCAGTTGTGGGCAATTGCCCCGCTCGTCAGGTCAAGCCCGAGCTGTGCAGCAATGGCCAGGTGCTGTTTTTACCCATGGTTTCTATTTAAAACAGCGAGTTAGGGCCTTCGATCAAAGACCAACTTCGGGCTTTTATAATAGCGCAGCTTATTCCTGGGAGATATTTACCAAGCAATTGTCAAGCTTTTCATGTACGATGCCTGGCCAAGTTAATTTTCTACAGGTTAGTGGCCGCCATGCGCGTAAAAGCATCCAACAGCAAAGCAAAGCCAGCTCCCGCCGTTGAAACCAGCGAATCGATCAACAACCAAATCGCCGCGTTCCTCAAGTCCGGTGGCGAAATCCAGCAGATCGCCAAGGGCGTGAGCGGCCAGACTTTCGGCCCGTCCAAGCAGATCACCCTGGGTAAAAAGTAAGCGCGCAGCCGCCTACGCACCCCACCTGGTCCCTAAGCGCCTTGCCATCAAGGCGCTAGGACTAGAGCAAGCAACCTCCCCCTGACACACATTCAACTGCGCCAATCGACGAACGGGCCTCAACCCCGGACTTTCGCCGGTATGCTTGCACACCTCTAGAACGGGCGTTTGCCCGATTCCTTCGGTTACTGCTCCTCGCTTTTCATGGAGTGACGCATGCTCAAGCCCTGCATATTCCTGGTCAGCGCCCTGCTCGCCAGCCCCCTCGCCCAAGCGCAGGTTTTCCAGCGTGAACTGGGCGACTTCGACTTGAAACTGGGAACCACCCCCAGCCGCAGCATGGCCCAGGGCCTGGTCAAACCCACCGCTCCGGGCAGCAACTCGTTCCACGGCGGCCTCGACCTCACCCACGCCAGCGGCCTGTATTTCGGCCAGTTTTCACCGAGCATGGGCCTGTCGCCCGCCAGCAACCTCGAAGTCGATTCCTACATGGGCTTCAAGCGCCCGTTCGACCAGACCCTGGGCTATGAGCTGGGGATGATTCACTACAGCTACCCCAAGCTCAGCCCCCTCGACAGCCAGGAGTTCTACGGCGGCCTGAACCTGCTGGGCAATCGGTTTGGCGTGTCACTGGGCAACGACCCCGACCGGCGCGACAGCACCCTGTTTGCCGACCTGGGCGGGACCCAACCCTTCGGCATTGGCGTGAGCATGAAGTACACCACTCATCAGTTGGGCGCCCCAGCCTCGGTGGAGGGCGGCTCAATCCGCAGCTTCAGCGACTGGTCGGTGAAATTCTCGCGGCCATGGATGGGCATGGACCTGGACCTGATTTACAGCGACTCCAGCCTCAACGGCAGCGACTGCTCGGCCTACTCCGGACACAATTCGCAATGTGATGGCCTGTTGACCCTAAAGGCCGAGCGGTCGTTTTATTGATGGGCTGAACTGTCACGCCCCCGGCGGGTTCAGATGAACATCCCTGGTCTGTGCAAGGACTCGCCCATGCTGCGTCGGTTAAGAATCCTGGTGGCCTTGCTGGCCCTGAGCGTCCTGCTGGCCGGCTGCAATCGCGTGGGCCTGGCCTATCGCAATCTCGATGTGATCATCCCATGGACACTCAACGACTACCTGGACATGAACGCCGGGCAGAAAAGCTGGTTCAACGACACCCTCAAGGAACACCTGGCCTGGCACTGCACCACCCAATTGCCCGGCTACCTGGACTGGCTCGACCGCCTGCAACAGATGGTCGACAACCATCAAGTCAGCGATGCCGCCCTGCAAACCCGCACCCTCGAAGCCAAGCAGGCAATCGCCGACGTCGCCCGGCAGATTACCCCGTCAGCCATCGAGTTGCTGCGTGGGCTGGATGAGCAGCAGGTGCGCGAGATGGATCAAGCGCTGGCCAAGGACCTGCGCAAACGCCAGGACGAATACCTCAAGCCGCCCTTGGAACAGCAGATCAAGGACCGCAGCGAGCGCATGAGCGAACGCCTGAATGCCTGGCTTGGCCCGTTGAGCACCAGCCAGCAGGAGCGTGTGCGGGCCTGGTCCACCGCCCTCGGTGCGCAGAACCAGCAATGGATCGGCAACCGCGCCCATTGGCAGGCGCAGTTCATCGCGGCAGTCAATCAACGGGCCAATAGCGATTTCCCGCGCAAGATGGAGCAACTGCTGGTGGACCGTGAAAGCCTGTGGACGACGGACTATCGCCAGGCCTACGCCCAGACCGAAGCGGCGGCCCGCAGCCTGCTGGTGGACTTGATGGCCGAAAGCACCGTGCAGCAACGCCAGAAGCTGGTGCAGCGGATCGATAAGGTGCGCAGCGACTTCCAGTCACTCAAGTGCCTCAAGGGCAGCGCGGCCTAGGCGACTGCAGCGCCCTCAGAACCACAGGCGCACGCCCAGGACCCAGCGCACTTCGCTGCGGTCCTCGCCCTCATCCCTGGCGTATTCGGCCGTCTGGCCATAGGCGCGATTCCAGGTCACGCCGACATAAGGGGCAAACTCGCGGCGGATTTCGTAACGCAGCCGCACCCCGACCTCGGTGTCCGCAAGGCCGGAACCAATCCTTCTCTGAGGGTCGTTTTTCCCGTAGACGTTGGCCTCGGCGGTGGGCTGCAGCACCAGGCGATTGCTCAGCAAAATGTCGTAGTCGCCCTCCAGCCGCGCGGCAGTCTGGCCACCTTCACCGACAAACAGCGTGGCCTCGGCCTCGAAGTTGTACAGGGCCATGCCTTGCAGGCCCAGCGCCGCCCAACTCTGGCTGTCGCCCGGCTTGAAATCCTGGCGCATACCGGCCACTACATCCCACCAGGGGCTAATGGCGTGGCCCCATAACGCCTGGACCTCGGCCTTTTCGGTATTGCCCTTGGCGCGCTCGCCCTCGCTGCGCAGCCATAGGCGATCGATATCCCCGCCGACCCAACCCTTGGCATCCCAGCTCACGGCATGGCCATCGCCGGCCCCCTGCCATTCCAGCTGGTTGATCACAAACAGTGAGTTGAGGGCGCTGTCATGCACCACATGCCCACCCGGCGCGTCGTACACCGCTGCGCGGTCGGCATCGGTCAGCAGCGGGATCGGCGTGCGGCTCTGGCTGGGCGGCGTCATGCCGTGCATCTGGCTGTGGGCCAGCGCTACGGGGGCGAATGTCGTAATCAGCAGCGCAACGCGGCGAAATAGAGGGTTCATGCTCGGCTCCTCACTCTTGCACCCGGACTTCACGGAACATGCCCATTTCCATGTGGTACAGCAGATGGCAGTGGAAGGCCCAGCGCCCCAGGGCATCGGCCGTCACCCGGTAGCTGCGGCGGGAACCTGGCGGCATATCGATGGTGTGTTTGCGCACCATAAACTGGCCGTTTTCGTCTTCCAGGTCGCTCCACATGCCATGCAGATGGATGGGGTGGGTCATCATGGTGTCGTTGACCAGCACCAGCCGCACGCGCTCGCCATAGGTCAGCCGCAGCGGCTCGGCATCGGAGAACTTCACCCCGTCGAAGGACCAGGCGAACTTCTCCATATGCCCGGTCAGGTGCAACTCGATGGTGCGGCCGGGTTCGCGGCCATCGGGGTCGGCAAAGCTGCTGCGCAAGTCGGCATAGGTCAGGACCCTGCGCCCGTTGTTGCGCAGGCCCATACCCGGATCATCGAGCTTGGGTGAGGTGCTCATGGCCTGCATGTCCACCAGCGGGTTATTGGTTTCGCTGGCCGGGTGGCCTTGCATCGGCATCGCCATCCCTGCCATTGCGCCGTGGTCCATGCCGGGCATCGCACTGTGGTCCATGCCAGGCATAGCCCCCGTGGCACCGTGATCAATGCCGCCCATGCCCATGTCGTCCATGGTCAACCAGGGGCGCGGGTCCAGCGCGGGAACCGGCGCCCGCAAGCCCGGCTGGCGGCTGAGAGTGCCGCTGGCGTAGCCGGTGCGGTCCATGGATTGGGCGAACAGGGTGTAGGCGGCGGCGCTCGGTTCGACGAGCACGTCGTAGGTCTCGGCCACGGCGATGCGCAACTCGTCCACGCGGATCGGTTTTACCGGCTGGCCATCGGCAGCCACCACCGTCATCTTCAGGCCCGGAATACGCACATCGAAGTAGGTCATGGCCGAACCGTTGATCAACCGCAGACGGATCTTCTCACCGGCGCGAAACAGCCCGGTCCAGTTTTGCGCAGGTGGCTGGCCGTTCATCAAGAAGGTGTAGGTCGCGCCGCTGACATCCGCCAAGTCCGTGGGATTCATCTTCATTTGCGCCCACATCAGACGGTCGGCAGCGGTGGCCGACCAGCCCTTGTCGGCCACATCCTTGATGAAGTCGCCCACGGTGGGTTTATGGAAGTTGTAGTAATCGGACTGTTTCTTCAGCGTCTTCATCAGGCTGGCGGGATCTTCATCGGTCCAGTCCGTGAGCATCACCACATAGTCGCGCTGGTAGGTGAAGGGTTCCGGCTCCCGCGGATCGATCACCAGCGGCCCATAGACCCCTTGTTGCTCCTGGAACCCGGAGTGGCTGTGATACCAGTAGGTGCCGTGCTGGTTGACCTTGAACTGGTAGACATACACCCCGCCCGGCTCGATCCCCTTGAAACTCAGGCCCGGCACGCCATCCATATTGGCCGGCAGGATAATCCCATGCCAGTGGATCGACGTCGGCTGCGCCAGGCGATTGCGCACGCGCAGGGTCACGGTATCGCCTTCACGCCAGCGCAGCAGCGGGCCCGGCAGGCTGCCGTTGATCGTCAGCGCGGTGCGCACGTGGCCGGTGATATTGACCGCAGTCTGGCCGATAGACAGCTCGAACTCGCGGCCCGCCAGCACACCTGGCTCCCCGGGGCTGGCCAGGGCCCAGACCGGTGGCCGCCACAGGCCTGCACCACCCAGCAGGCCGGCCGCAGCCAAGCCTTTGACGAAGGTTCGTCGAGAAGTGTTGGAGTGCATGCCGATTCCATTCCCGTCAATTGAATGACCGCAGAGTAGGGACCGGCGCCTGTCAGTTGGCTTAGCGCCAGATTACCTATTTGACAGTTTGCGCGTGCTCAGGCGATCTGCGCCTTGGAGGCCACCACCTCGAACGTCGCCGGGTCCAGCGCGTCAGCCTGCTCGTCCAGCACCTGGCGCGGATGATTGTTACCCGGGATGGAGCTGTCGATCAGCGCCAGCAGCCGCGCACCCAGCGGCGTCAAAATGAAGTTCTCACCGTTGCCGCCCTCATCCTCGGGCCGGGACTCGATAAAGCCGCGCTTGAACAACAATGCCTCGTAGTCGGCGGCAGTCTTCTTCAGCGCATCAAGGTCACCGTTGAACTCACCCGCCGTGGCCTTCTCGGCGGCTTCCTGTTCGGCATATTTGCGCGGGGCAAAGCTGCCCTCGCCGTTTTGCACTTCATGCAACAGACGTTCGATCAGATCCCAATTGTAAGTGCTCATCCTCAATCCTCCTGCAGGCACACCGGCTGGCTGCCTTCAAAGGTTGTGACCTGTGGGTGCGGGCGCCGTTCAGCCGGGTCGACGGGCGTGATTGCACTGAACTTTTCGCCGGCCGGTGCCCTCAACCGGGTATCACCGCCAAGGAGGTCTACCCCATGAAAACCCTGATGCAACTGGCTGTCGCCGCCACCCTGTTGAGCGCCTTGCCCGCCTGGGCCTGTACCCCGGAAGAAGCCACGCAAAAACGCGAACAACTGGCCAAGGAGGTCAGCACCCTCACCCAGCAGAACCCGACCAAGGCCAAGGAAATCAACGACGAACTGCAGCAGATGGACCTGGACACCGAAAGCGCGAAGTTTCCGGACAAGTGCCAGTTGATCGAGGCGCGGCTCAAGGAGTTGAAGGAAGCGGCGGCCAAGGCGAAAAACTGAGGGCATAAAAAAACCGGACATTGTCCGGTTTTTTAGTGCGCTGGCGTATTACTCGGCAGCCGGCGCTTCTGGCTTGCGGCGCTTGAGCGGCGCCATGCCGTCCTTGCTGACCAACGACAGGTTGTCGGTCTTCGGCCGGTTGGCGATCTTGCGCTTGGTCGGCGACTTGGCGCCGGTTTTCTTCTTGTCGCCCTTGGCGTCGACCTTTTTCTTCTTCACGCCCACGGCCTTGCCCGAGGCCTTGACCTTCTTCGGCCCGGTGTAGGTGCCTTTGACTTCCTTGATGGTGCGGCGCTCGAACGACTGCTTGAGGTAGCGCTCGATGCTCGACATCAGGTTCCAGTCGCCATGGCAGATCAGCGAGATGGCCAGGCCATCGTTGCCGGCACGCCCGGTACGGCCGATACGGTGCACATACTCGTCGCCGCTGCGTGGCATATCGAAGTTGATCACCATGTCCAGGCCTTCGACGTCCAGGCCGCGCGCGGCGACGTCGGTGGCCACCAGGATCTTCACGCCGCCCTGCTTGAGGCGGTCGATGGCCAGCTTGCGGTCCTTCTGGTCCTTCTCACCGTGCAACACAAACGCCTTGTACTCCTGAGCCACCAGGCGCCCGTAGATACGGTCAGCCATGGCCCGGGTGTTGGTGAACACGATGGCCTTCTGATAGGTCTCGTTGGCCAGCAGCCAGTTGAGGATCTGCTCTTTGTGCACATTGTGGTCAGCGGTGATGATCTGCTGACGGGTAGTCGAGTTCAGGTCGCTGACGTTATTGACCTGCAGGTGCTCGGGGTTGTTCAGGACCTTGGCGACCATCTCGCGCAGGGTCGAACCGCCGGTGGTGGCGGAGAACAGCATGGTCTGCTGGCGGTTGACGCATTCTTCGACCAGGCGCTGAACATCGTCGGCAAAGCCCATGTCGAGCATGCGGTCGGCTTCGTCGAGCACCAGCACTTCGACTTCCTTGAGGTCCAGGTTGCCGGCGTTCAATTGCTCGATCATCCGCCCTGGGGTGCCGATCAGGATATCCGGGACCTTGCGCAGCATGGCGGCCTGCACCTTGAAGTCTTCGCCACCGGTGATCAGGCCGGACTTGATGAAAGTGAACTGCGAGAAGCGCTCCACTTCCTTCAAGGTCTGCTGGGCCAGTTCGCGGGTAGGCAGCAGGATCAGGGTCTTGATGCTGACGCGGACCTTGGCCGGGCCGATCAGGCGATTGAGGATCGGCAGGACGAAAGCGGCGGTCTTGCCACTCCCGGTTTGAGCCGTCACCCGCAGGTCACGCCCTTGGAGCGCGAGCGGGATGGCCGCTGCTTGCACAGGCGTAGGCTCGACAAATTTAAGCTCGGCCACGGCTTTGAGCAGGCGTTCGTGCAGGGCGAATTGGGAAAACACGGGTGCTACCTCGAAGAAATACAAAAAATCAGCTGCATAGGGTAACGGTTTCGGGCGCTCAGGCCGAGTTTCTTTACGCGAAGTGGGCCAATCAGGTGGTTTTTTGTCAGGTGATTTGTCTGCCTGCACAACTTTGCAGCACTTAAATGCTCTAATCGCCCCGTCATGTCTTACAGAAGAATCGCGTTAAACCATGGATATCAAACAGCTCTGGCTCAACGTCCAAGACCTCTGGGGTGCCTTGGACCAACACCCGCTGCTGCATTCAAGCCTGGCTTTGCTGGTGCTGTTGGTGGTGGCCCTGCTGGTCGGACGGGTGGCACGCTACCTGATCCTGCATGCCGTCAAGTTGCTCGGCCGCCAACCTGCCCTGCATTGGCTCAATGACCTGCGCCACAACAAAGTCTTCCACCGCCTGGCACAGATGACGCCGTCGCTGGTGATCCAGTTCGGCCTGCACCTGGTGCCGGAATTGAGCAAGACCAGCGCGCTGTTCATCGGCAACGTGGCGCTGGCGTTCACCATCCTGTTCCAGGTATTGGCCATGAGCGCCCTGCTCAACGCCCTGCTGGATATCTACGCCCGCACCGAACATGCCCGCACGCGCTCGATCAAGGGCTATGTGCAACTGGCGAAAATGGTGTTGTTCGTGTTTGGCGCGATCATCATCGTCGCAACCTTGATCGACCGCTCGCCGCTGTTGCTGCTGTCGGGGTTGGGTGCGATGTCGGCGGTGATCCTGTTGGTGTACAAGGACACCTTGTTGTCGTTTGTCGCCAGCGTGCAATTGACCAGCAACGACATGCTGCGAGTCGGCGACTGGATCGAAATGCCCCAGGTCGGCGCCGATGGCGACGTGGTGGACATCACCTTGCATACGGTCAAGGTGCAGAACTTCGACAAGACCATCGTCTCGATCCCCACCTGGCGCTTGATGTCCGAGTCTTTCAAGAACTGGCGCGGCATGCAGGCCTCGGGCGGGCGGCGGATCAAGCGCAGCCTGTTTATCGACGCGGCCGGCGTGCGTTTCCTGCGTGACGATGAAGAAGTGCGGATGACCCAGGTCCACCTGCTGACCGACTACATCAGCCGCAAACAGGCAGAATTGAAAGCCTGGAACGAAGCCCAGGGCCACAGCGCGCAACTGTCGGCCAACCGCCGGCGCATGACCAACCTGGGCACCTTCCGTGCCTATGCCCTGGCTTATCTGAAGAGCCATCCGGATATCCAGCCGAACATGACCTGCATGGTGCGCCAGATGCAGACCACCTCCCAGGGCGTGCCGCTGGAAATCTACTGCTTCACCCGCACCACGGCGTGGGCGGATTACGAGCGGATCCAGGGGGATATTTTCGACTACCTGCTGGCGGTGCTGCCGGAGTTTGGCTTGAGCCTGTACCAGCAACCGAGTGGCAACGACCTGCGGGCCGGAGTACTGCCGGCGGTGTTGGGTGCCAGCCATTTGCCGGCGCCGGAGAAGGCTACGCTCTAACCAGGCGCGAAGCTGCCCCCTGTGGGAGCGGGCTTGCCCGCGATAGCGGTGTGTCAGTCAACACAGCTGTTACTGATCGTCCGCTATCGCGGGCAAGCCCGCTCCCACCTTTGGGAACGATCATTGCCGGCAGAGTGGCGCCGGGCGAATCCCCAACCGGCTGATCCACACTGCCGCCACAATCACCGCCCCGCCCAGGAACAACCGCCCCAGCGGCTCATGCTGATTCCAGATCAGCAGATTCAGCAGCAACCCCACCGGCACATGCAGGTTGTTCATCACCGCCAGGGTGCCGCCATTGACCAGGCACGCGCCCTTGTTCCACCAGTACAAACCCAAGGCGGTGCTGACCAGGCCAAGAAACAGCAGCACACCCCATTGCAACGGCGCTTCGGGCAGGAAGTTGGCCTTGCCGAACAGCAGGAACGCCGGCAATACCACCGCCAACGCCCCCAAATAGAAGTAGCCAAAGCGCCGGTAGTGCGGCAGGTCGCTCGGGTGCCGCGCCACCAGGCGCCGATACAGCACTTGCCCAGCGGCGTAGGTGAAGTTGGCCAGTTGCAGCAGCAAAAAGCCCATGAAGAAGTCCGGGTTGATCTGGTCAAAACGGATCACCGCCGCCCCCGCTACCGCCACCAGCGCGGCGATCAGCGCCCAGGGGTTGAAGCGCCGGTTCAGCGCGTCTTCGATCAGGGTCACATGCAACGGCGTGAGGATGGTGAACAGCAGCACCTCCGGCACCGTCAACACGCGAAAGCTCAAATACAGGCACACGTAGGTCACGCCGAACTGCAACGCGCCGATCAGCAGCATGCCGCGCATGAACGCAGGCTCCACCGAGCGCCAGCGGGTCAGGGGGATAAACACCAACCCAGCCAGCAGCACACGCACCAGCACGGCGAAGTAGCTGTCGACATGACCGGCCAGGTATTCGCCGATCAAGCTGAAGGAAAACGCCTGGATCAGGGTGACAATCAGTAAGTAGCCCATGTGCGCCTCATATTTGAATGGGCGCGACATTAGCGTCTTTCACGGCGGGGCGAAACTCGGGGCAAAAAAAACCCGACCTCGCTAAAGCGCCAGTCGGGCAGGAGCACTCAGGAGCAACGAGCGCAAAGGGAGGTTCGATACGCGTACTTGAAGGGTTGCGTGGAGCTATAAAAACATCGCGCGATTATCTGGCGATTAACGCTTCAGGCAACTTGTGCCAGCAGGGCCTTGGCATGGTTCACGCCCTTTTCCTGGAAATCGCCACCCAGGTTCACCCCTTCGGCATGAATGAAGGTCACATCATGGATGCCGATAAACCCCATGACCTGGCGCAGATACGGTTCCTGGTGATCGCTGCTCGCGCCGGTGTGGATGCCACCACGGGCGGTCAGCACAAAGGCGCGCTTGCCGGTCAACAGGCCCTGGGGGCCGGTGGCGGTGTACTTGAAGGTCACGCCGGCACGCAGCACATGGTCAAGCCAGGCCTTGAGGGTGCTGGGGATGGCGAAGTTGTACATCGGCGCGGCCATCACCAGCACATCGGCGGCCAGCAACTCGTCGGTCAGGTGGTTGGAACGATCCAGGGAAGCCTGCTCGTCGCTACTGCGCTGCTCGACCGGCTTCATCCAGCCACCCAGCAGGTTCGCGTCCAGGTGCGGCACCGGGTTGACAGCCAGGTCGCGCACGGTGATCTGATCGGCCGGGTGGGCCGCCTGCCATTGGCTGATGAACTGTTGGGTCAACTGGCGGGAGATAGAGTCCTGCTGGCGGGCGCTGCTTTCGATGATCAGAACGTTGGACATGGCTTTGTAAGCTCCATCGGTAATTGCTGTAAGTCGATGGAGTGAAGGTTAAACAGAGCCCGTTCGATAAAAAAGCGCAAAAAACTGCTATAACCCATCTATAAAGTTGTTTATAAGCGGAGCATCGTCAGTGCTCCGCAGCACCTTACTTGGGTTCGCAGGTCAGCTTGATCCGCATCTTGATAATCGCGCGGCTGAACTTGACCGTGGTGTTGGTGCTTTTGCCGGCGGGGACCGTGACCTTGCGCACCCGCGCTGGCTCCGGGCCATTGGTAAACGCGACCGTACACGCAGCGTCATTGCTGCCAAAGTTACTGAGCTGGATGGAGCTGATATCGCCGTCCACATCGGAGGCGTTGTAATCGATGCTGACCCCTTTGATCGACTTTGACACGTCGATCGGATAGGCAAACGCGCTCAACGGCAACAATGCCAGCACTACACAACAGAATTTTCTCATTCGGCAGTCTCCAATAAGGACCGCCAGCTTAGGACAAGAGGAGCTCATCTTGAAAGCGCCCCGCGTGACCCTTGATCAATGGCGCACGTTGCAAGCCGTGGTCGACCATGGCGGCTTCGCCCAGGCGGCCGAAGTGCTGCACCGCTCGCAATCCTCGGTGAGCTACACCGTGGCCCGCATGCAAGACCAACTGGGCGTGCCCCTGTTGCGCATCGATGGGCGCAAGGCCGTACTCACCGACGCCGGCGAAGTGCTGTTGCGTCGCTCCCGGCAACTGGTGAAAAACGCCAGCCAACTGGAAGACCTGGCCCACCATATGGAACAAGGCTGGGAAGCCGAAGTACGCCTGGTAGTCGATGCCGCCTACCCCAACGCCCGCCTGGTACGCGCCCTCACCGCCTTTATGCCGCAAAGCCGTGGCTGCCGTGTGCGCCTGCGCGAAGAAGTGCTGTCGGGTGTCGAGGAACTGCTGATCGAAGGCGTGGCCGACCTGGCGATCAGCGGCTTCAGCATCCCCGGCTACCTGGGCACGGAAATGAGCGACGTGGAATTTGTCGCCGTGGCCCACCCCGAACATCCGTTGCACCGGCTCAACCGCGAATTGAGCTTCCAGGACCTGGAAAGCCAGATGCAAGTGGTGATCCGCGACTCCGGTCGCCAGCAACCGCGGGACGTCGGCTGGCTCGGCGCCGAACAGCGCTGGACCGTGGGCAGCCTGGCCACCGCCGCCACCTTCGTCGGCAGCGGCCTGGGGTTTGCCTGGCTGCCCCGGCACATGATCGAGCGCGAACTCAAGGAGGGTGTGCTCAAGCAACTGCCCCTGGAGCAAGGCGCCAGCCGCCACCCGACGTTCTACCTGTACTCGAACAAGGACAAGCCCCTGGGCCCGGCCACGCAGATTCTCGTCGAACTGCTGCGCACCTTCGACACCGCACCGCTGGACGCACCCTTTGCCGCTCCCCGGCAAGCCTGACACGGAGTTCACCGATGGCCTATTTCGAACATGAAGGCTGCACCCTGCATTACGAGGAATACGGCCACGGCGAGCCACTGATCCTGATCCACGGCCTGGGCTCCAGTTGCCAGGATTGGGAGCTGCAAATACCGGTATTGTCCCGGCATTACCGCCTGGTGGTGCTGGATGTGCGCGGTCACGGGCGCTCCGACAAGCCCCGGGAGCGCTACAGCATCGCCGGTTTTACCGCCGACCTGGTGGCGCTGATCGAACACCTGCAACTGCCCGCCGCCCACGTGGTAGGCCTGTCGATGGGCGGGATGATCGCCTTCCAACTGGCGGTCGACCAACCGCAGTTGCTCAAAAGCCTGTGCATCGTCAACAGCACACCCGAGGTCAAGGTGCGCAGCGCCGATGATTATTGGCAATGGGCCAAGCGCTGGAGCCTGGCGCGCGTGCTGAGCTTGAATACCATCGGCAAGGCGCTTGGCGACCGGTTGTTCCCCAAGCCCTCACAGGCCGACCTGCGGCGCAAGATGACCGAACGCTGGGCAAAAAACGACAAACGTGCTTACCTCGCCAGCTTCGATGCGATTGTGGGCTGGGGGGTGCAGGAACGACTTTCGCGGATTACCTGTCCAACCCTGGTCATCAGCGCCGACCACGACTACACCCCGGTGGCGCAAAAACAAATCTATGTAAAACTGCTGCCTGATGCGCGGTTGGTGGTGATTGCGGACTCACGTCACGCGACACCGCTGGACCAACCCGAGACCTTCAATACAACCCTGCTCGATTTTCTCAAGACCGTCCAAACCACTTCCCAGGATCACTGACCCATGCTGAAAAAAATCGCCGTTTTTGCCGGTTCTGTTCTGTTTGCTGCCAACCTGATGGCGGCGGACGCCAAGGCACCGCATGTCTTGCTGGACACCAGCTTTGGCAAAATCGAAATCGAACTGGACCCGGTCAAGGCGCCGATCTCCAGCAAGAACTTCCTGGAATACGTGAAGAGTGGTTTTTATACCAACACCATTTTTCACCGTGTGATTCCAGGCTTCATGGTCCAGGGCGGTGGCTTCACCTCGCAAATGGTCCAGAAAGACACCAAGGACCCTATCCGCAACGAAGCCAGCAACGGCCTGCATAACGTGCGTGGCAGCTTGTCGATGGCCCGGACCTCCAACCCCAACTCGGCCACCAGCCAGTTCTTCATCAACGTTGCCGACAATGCCTTCCTCGACCCAGGTCGCGATGCCGGTTACGCAGTCTTCGCCAAAGTCGTCAGTGGCATGGACGTGGTGGACCAGATCGTCAACTCGCAGACCACCACCAAGCAAGGCATGCAAAACGTGCCCGTCGATCCTGTGCTTATCAAGTCGGCCAAAATCATCGACTGATCGACAGGAGTTCCGCGCGCCGCCCACAAGGCCGCGCGCGTATTCAACAAGGAGAGCCCGCCCGGCGGGCGTCAGACCTAATGCTCTATCGTCGTTTTGAACAACTGATCGATATCTTCCGCGACGCTCCCAGCGCGGCACCTCCCGATAAAGTCCTGCCCTTCTACCTCTATTACCTGCGCCAGGTCTGGCCGTGCTTTGCCGCGCTGCTGGTGGTGGGCCTGATCGGCGCGCTGATCGAGGTGGCGCTGTTCAGCTACCTGAGCCGCATCATCGACCTGGCCCAGGGCACGCCGCCGGCCAATTTCTTCCAGATCCACGCCACCGAGTTGATCTGGATGGCCGTGGTCGCCCTGCTGCTGCGCCCGATCTTCGGCGCCCTGCACGACCTGCTGGTGCACCAGACCATCAGCCCCGGCATGACCAGCCTGATCCGCTGGCAGAACCACAGCTATGTGCTCAAGCAGAGCCTGAACTTCTTCCAGAACGATTTTGCCGGGCGCATTGCCCAGCGCATCATGCAGACCGGCAATTCGCTGCGTGACTCGGCCGTGGCCGCCGTCGATGCCATCTGGCACGTGGCGATCTATGCCATCAGTTCCCTGGTGCTGTTCGCCGAGGCCGACTGGCGCCTGATGATCCCGCTGGTCACCTGGATCATTGCCTACAGCCTGGCGCTGCGCTACTTCGTGCCACGGGTCAAGGAACGCTCGGTGATTTCCTCCGAGGCGCGCTCCAAATTGATGGGGCGCATCGTCGATGGCTACACCAATATCACCACCTTGAAACTGTTCGCCCACACCCAGTCCGAGCAGGAGTACGCCAAGGAAGCGATCATCGAGCAGACCGAAAAAACCCAGTTGGCCAGCCGCGTGGTCACCAGCATGGACGTGGTCATCACGACCATGAACGGCCTGCTGATCGTCACTACCACCGGCCTGGCCCTGTGGCTGTGGACGCAATCGCTGATCTCGGTCGGCGCCATCGCCCTGGCGACCGGCCTGGTGATCCGCATCGTCAACATGTCGGGCTGGATCATGTGGGTGGTCAATGGCATTTTCGAGAACATCGGCATGGTCCAGGACGGCCTGAAAACCATCGCCCAGCCGCTGGCGGTAATCGACCGCGAGAACGCCCCGCGCCTGCGCGTGCCCCACGGCGAAGTGCGCTTCGAACAGGTGGATTTCCACTACGGCAAGAGCAGCGGCATCATCAGTGGCCTGAACCTGGTGATCAAGCCAGGGGAAAAGATCGGCCTGATCGGCCCGTCCGGTGCCGGCAAGTCGACCCTGGTCAACCTGCTGCTGCGCCTCTACGACCTGCAAGGCGGACGCATCCTGATCGACGGCCAGGACATCGCCGAAGTGGCCCAGGAAAGCCTGCGCGAACGCATCGGCATGATCACCCAGGACACCTCGCTGCTGCACCGCTCGATCCGCGACAACTTGCTGTACGGCAAACCCGATGCCACTGACCAAGAGCTCTGGGAAGCGATCCGCAAGGCGCGTGCCGATGAATTTATCCCGCTGCTGTCGGACGCCGAGGGCCGCATTGGCCTGGATGCCCATGTGGGTGAGCGCGGGGTGAAACTCTCCGGCGGGCAACGCCAGCGCATCGCAATCGCCCGGGTCCTGCTCAAGGACGCACCGATCCTGATCATGGACGAAGCCACTTCGGCCCTGGACTCGGAAGTGGAAGCGGCCATCCAGGAAAGCCTGGAAACCCTGATGCAGGGCAAGACGGTAATCGCCATCGCTCACCGCCTGTCCACGATTGCTCGAATGGACAGGTTGGTGGTCCTGGAAAAAGGCCAGATCGCCGAAAGTGGCAGCCATGCGCAATTGCTGGCACATGGCGGCCTGTACTCGCGATTGTGGCAGCACCAGACCGGAGGATTCGTGGGTATCGACTGATTCTGGACTACTAACCGCGCGATCAATTCCGAACAATTCTGACAGTTTTTTCTAACTCGCTGGCCGTGTATCACAATCCTGCTGTACTGCAATCAGGGCCCAGGGAGGGCCCTGACATCAGACTGCAGGGAAGCCTCACCGACCAGTTGATTTAGAAGGACGCGTTCATGTCTCTGTTCAAACGTTCCGTTACAGAAGGGTTAGGTACGTTTTGGCTGGTGTTGGGTGGTTGCGGGAGTGCGGTTCTGGCCGCAGCGTTCCCCGATGTCGGAATCGGCCTGCTGGGTGTCTCGCTGGCATTCGGGCTTACCGTACTGACCATGGCATTTGCCATTGGCCATATCAGCGGCTGCCACCTCAACCCGGCAGTCACCGTGGGCCTGGTGGTCGGCGGCAGGTTTTCGGCCAGGGAAATGCCAGCGTATATCGTCGCGCAAGTCATTGGCGGCGTAGTGGCAGCGGCCCTGCTGTACTTCATTGCCAGCGGCAAGCCGGGTTTTGAACTGGCTTCGGGCCTGGCATCCAATGGCTACGGTGAACACTCGCCGGGCGGGTATTCGATGGCGGCTGGGTTTGTCACCGAACTGGTGATGACCGCGATGTTCGTGCTGATCATCCTCGGCGCCACTGACCGTCGCGCACCGGCTGGCCTGGCACCCATCGCCATTGGCCTGGGGCTGACACTGATCCACCTGATCTCCATCCCGGTCACCAACACCTCGGTCAACCCGGCCCGCAGCACCGGCCCTGCGCTGATTGTCGGCGGTTGGGCGATCCAGCAGCTGTGGCTGTTCTGGCTGGCGCCGATCCTTGGCGCAGTGATCGGTGGCATCACCTACCGTTGGTTGGGCAAAGAAGAAACCGCCTGATCCAACAGTATTGACCCACCCTGTGGGAGCGAGCTTGCTCGCGAAAAACCTGAGGGCGCCGCGTTTATCCAGAATGAACGCGGTGTACTTGAGTTCTTCGCGAGCAAGCTCGCTCCTACAGGGGAACAGGTTGAGTTCCCTGAGCGTTATTCCTGTCGATACGGCAACGCCGACCGCGCCTCCTCGGCATACGCCAGAATCCCCACCCGCTCGCGCTCCAGGAAATCCGCCACGGCGGTTTTCAAGCCTGGATGGCGCAAGTAGTGCCAGGAGTGGGTAATCACCGGCTCAAATCCACGGATCAACTTGTGCTCGCCCTGGGCCCCGGCGTCGAAACGTTGCAGGCCATTGGCAATCGCGTGGTCCATGCCTTGATAGAAGCAGGTCTCGAAATGCAGCCGGTCGAATTCGCCCAGGCAGCCCCAATAGCGGCCATATAGGCTGTCGCCGCCGACCAGGCTGAACGCCATGGCCACCGGGCGCGGCCCTTGCTTGGCCAGCACCACCCGTATTGCCTGCGGCATGCGTTCGGCCAGCAGGCTGAAAAACGCCCGCGTCAGGTACGGTGACTGCCGGCGCACCGCATAGGTGTTGGCGTAGCAGGCGTAGACAAAATCCCACTGGGCCTCGCTCAGCTCATGGCCGTGCAGCCACTCGAACTCGATGCCCTGCCCCGCCACTTGTTCGCGCTCCTTGCGCATCTGCTTGCGCTTGCGCGAGCTCAAGGCGTCGAGGAAGTCCTGGAAGTCGCGATAACCACGGTTCTGCCAGTGGAACTGGCAACCCAGGCGCGCAAGCCAACCGGGTTGCTGGCCCAGCGCGGCATCGGCCATGGCATCGGTGAAGTTGATGTGGGCACTGGAAAGCCCTTCGATCTCCAAGTAGCCAGGCAGGCTCTGGAGCAGCTCCAGGCCATCCGCGCCACTGGCCGTCAACAGGCGCGGCCCGCTGACCGGGCTGAAAGGCACCGCTGTCAGCAGCTTAGGGTAATAGTCGATGCCCGCGCGCGCGCAGGCGTCAGCCCAGCCATGGTCGAATACGTATTCGCCATAGGAGTGCCATTTGCGATAGCTGGGCAGCGCCGCCACCAGCCGCTCGCCCTCGTAATGCAGCAAGTGCTCCGGCTGCCAGCCAGAATGCCGGCCAAGGCTGGCACTGTCTTCCAGCGCACTGAGGAAAGCATGGCGCAGAAACGGCTGATCCTCGGGAACCAATGCGTTCCATTCATCAGGCGATACTTCGGACAGGCTATTCAAACGTTTCAACGGCATGCCATTCCCCGACGGTAAACGCTCGCTCACGATATTCAGGCCATTCTGACAGAACCTGCCACCCGCGCGGTCAGCAAAAAAAAACCCCGCCAGTTGGCGGGGTGAAAAAGAGGATCGCGCTTTAACGGATGAAGAAAGAGCGCGTTGGAGCGGTATTACAGTTGCTTAGAACACGTACTGCACACGACCGACGATGGAGTCACCGCTGTCATCGCCATTGGCGTTGGTGATTTTGTCGGTGCTGACCTTGCTGTAGTTCACGGACAGCTTGACCGCTTCGTTGGCGTACCAGTTCACACCCAGGGTGTTCACGTTGGCCTTGGCGTCGCCGGTTTCGCGGGTAGCGCTGCTGACGACGATGTTCTTGTCGTCAACCTTGATGCTGTCGTAACGGTAGAACACTTCCCAGGCGCCGTACTGCTTGTTCTCAGGCTTGATGGCGTCGAACTTGCCGCCGTCGAGCTTGTAGGCACGGGATTCGCCGGTCAGGGTGTAGGCCAGTTGGCCGTAGAAACCGCTGGTTTTCACGTCCTGGTAGGCATTGCTGTCAGCCTTCATCTTGCGGCTCAGGGCTTCGGCCTGTACCGAGAATGGGCCAGTGGCGAAGGCAAACTCACCACCGAACACGGTGTCGGTGTCATAGGCGCCGACTGCGGTCAGGTTGCTGGCGTTCAGGCCCACACCGCCGCCGAAAGTAGCGCGGTTGCCGTTGGAGCCAGCATCGTTGCCACCGGTCGTCGCCACGCCACGGGCGCCAAGACGCGGACGGATCCGCGAGTCGAAGGCCGCGTCGTTGAGGTCACGTGCCGCCACGTTCAAGCCGAAGTGCAGGACGTCGCCGCCTTTGTTCATCGGCGCCAACACGATACGGCCGTTGAATTGCTTCACGCCCTTGCCGTCTTCGTCGTTGATGTCTTTGGAAGCCAGGCTGGCGGAGCCGTAGAACATCTCAGCCGCAGTGCCGCTGACCTGGATGCCCATGCCGTTTTCGTGGGTGTTGACCCAGTCTGCAACCTCGTAGGCCGAGTTACGCTCCATGGCGGTGATCCACTTGGAGCTGGTAGCTTTTTCCAGGCCGAAATCCGGGTCAAAACGACCAACGCGGATAGTCACCGGCTTGAAGCCCACATAGGACATGGACGCTTCGTCGAAGTAACCGTCGTCGGAGTTACCCGAGTTGTGGGAGAAGTCGTAGTTGAGCTGGTATTTGAAATCCTTGTAAACGGTGCCACCCAGCTCCAGGAAGGCGCGACGGAAGTAAGCGGCGTCGCCCGAATCACCGTTCTTGGTGTAGAAGCCGTCAAATGTGCCGTAATCGGCTTGCAAGCGACCACCCAGCTTGAAGCTGAAGTTCTGGTCGGTAGTAGCAACCTCAAGGCCGCCCTTGGTTTTGACAACGATATCGGCGCCGTCAGTAGTGACAGTACCAGCGAAAGCCTGGGCGGTAACGGCCAGGGCCAGGGCGCTGGCCGCGAAACCGGCGAAGTGCTTACGGATCATCGAAGAATTCCCCTAATTGGTGGTCTTTTGCGTTGGAAAACACACGGGTTCTGCCCCGCTGGTGTTGGGAGGGGATCTTGGCGAGGGGATATTTCAGCCAAGTTGCTGCAAGATAAATATTTTATTACAGGGGAACTTTCTTACAACCACTTGGAATAAGCGCAACGCTACGGCCGGCGTGGGTTTGAGCTAAAAAAGTACGAGAAATGCCAAGTGAAAAAAAGGTGAAAAAAAATGACAAACCTGCAAGGTTTTTCAGCGCATAGCTTTTCGCCGACACAAAAAAGCCCGCGACGGGGACGTCGCAGGCCTTGGCAACCGCAGACAGCGTTGGGTCAGGAGTTGCGCTTGAGCTCCGAGGCCAGGCGCTCGGCCAACCCTTGCGCATCGGCCACTTCGGGTTCGGGCAGGATGCGCAACGTGGCTTGCATCAGGCGCATCTGGCGAATGAAGCGCCGGCAATTGGCGCAGAACATCAGGTGATGGCGCATACGCAGGCGATCACCAAAGGTCAGTTGCCCATCGAGAAAATCGCTGGAACGCGCCACTTGTTCTTTGCAGGTCAACATTCGCCGGTCTCCTCGAAATGCTCCACCGTAGCGAAGACTTTAAGCCGCGCCCGGTGCAGCAGCACTCGCACATTGGAGAGCGAGATCTCCAGAAGATTACAAATCTCTTCCAGTTCCAGCCCCTGGCGCTCGCGCAGCAGCAGCACACTGCTTTGCAGCTCGGACAGACTTAGCAACGTGTGCTCCAGACATTCACGCAGCTCGTTTTCGGTGAGCAACGCCTCGGGGGTGTCCTGGTGCCAGGCAAATGGCGCGACCAGCCAATGCTCATCGCCGGCGGCAAAACGCTCATCGCCGATGGTGCCGTGGGGCGATGGCAGGTCGTCCAGCAGCACTTCCCGTCGATTCTGCTTGTAGCGCCCCTTGGCCGAGTTGGCGGTGATGGTCAGCAGCCAGGTCTTGAGGCTGGAACGCCCTTCAAACCGAGCGAGGCTGCGCACCACCGAGAGCCATGCGTCCTGGACCACTTCGTCGGCATGGCGCTGGCCTACGATGGCGTAGGCCACCGCACGCATCGCGCTCTGGTAGGTGGTGACCAATTCCTTGTAGGCCCGCTGCTCGCCCTTGAGCAGGCGTTCAAGCAGGTGCGCGTCGTCGGCTGCTGCCATTCAAAACCTCATTGTGCAGGACGTGGCCGCAATCGCCTGGTTCCTAGCGCTTGCGCAGGATCACGCTGCCAATCGAATACCCGGCGCCAAACGAGCTGAGTACCGCCAGTGCGCCCTTGGGCAGGTCGTCCTGATAGGTGTGGAACGCGATCACCGAACCCGCCGAACTGGTGTTGGCGTAGGTATCGAGGATCACCGGTGCTTCTTCGATCTCGGCTTCACGGCCCAGCAGCTTCTTGACGATCAGATGGTTCATGCTCAGGTTGGCCTGGTGCAACCAGAAACGCTTCACATCGGTGACGCTCAACTGATTTTCCGAAAGGTGCTGGCCGATCAACTCGGCAACCATTGGGCAGACATCACGGAAGACTTTGCGGCCTTCCTGCACGAAAAGTTTATCTGGCGCACCAACGCCCTCTTCCGCCGCGCGGTTGAGAAAGCCAAAGTTGTTGCGGATGTTATTGGAGAACTTGGTCAGCAACTTGGTGCTGACAACGTCGAACTGGTGTTCGGAAGTGGCCAGGTCGGCACGCTCCAGAATCACCGCGGTCGCCGCATCGCCGAAGATGAAGTGGCTGTCACGGTCGCGGAAGTTCAGGTGGCCGGTGCAGATCTCCGGGTTGACCATCAGGATCGCCCGGGCCTGGCCCAGCTGAATGCTGTTGCAAGCGTTCTGGATACCGAAAGTCGCCGAAGAACACGCCACGTTCATGTCAAAACCAAAACCCTGGATGCCCAGGGCTTCCTGGACTTCGATGGCAATGGCCGGATAGGCGCGTTGCAGGTTGGAGCAGGCGACGATCACCCCATCGATATCGGCGGCAGTCTTGCCAGCGCGCTGCAGGGCTTGCTCGGCGGCGCCCACGGCCATCTGGCAGAGAATCGACCACTCGTCGTTGGAGCGCTCGGGCAAACGCGGGGTCATGCGCTGGGGGTCAAGAATGCCTTCCTTGTCCATGACAAAGCGGCTCTTGATACCTGAGGCCTTTTCGATAAAGGCGGCGCTGGATTCGGTCAACGCCTGAACGTCGCCCTGCTCGATGGCCACGGCGTTGTCGGCATTGAACTGTTGAACGTAAGCATTGAAAGACTGCACCAGCTCTTCGTTGGAGATGCTGTTGGCCGGGGTGTACAGGCCTGTGCCGCTGATGACGACGTTATGCACGGTCGTTCCTCTAAATCTGTTCAGGCAGAAGGGATTGGTACCTTCGTACCAAACCGTAAATCGCTTTAGTCCGCCGCGCGGACATCAAACGGGGAAACGCTTTGTCCCGGCGCGTCGAGGCTGATACAGCCAATCTAGACGATCCTGGCATTTATAGCGGCGAAGTTTGCCATAAACCGGGGGGTTTGGCGCCTGTCGCGCGCGCACCCGCCCCCGGTACGCCAGGTCAAGGCTCGACCTGGCTCCACTGTTTGCTCAAGCGCTTGTCGGAAATCGGCGCCTTGGTGCCCAACTGCTGGGCAAACAACGACACCCGGTATTCCTCCAGCCACCAGCGGTAAAGCTCCAGTTGCGGGTCGCGCTTCCCTTCCTGGGTGTGCTTGTTCAGGCGCGTCTGGTACTGGCTCCACAGGCCGCTCAACTCACCGCTCCAGACCCGGTCCTTCTGCACCTGGCTGGGCAGTTTTTCCAGGCGTAGCTCGATGGCCTTGAGATAGCGCGGCAGTTCCTTGAACCACTGCGCCGGGGTTTCGCGCACAAACCCTGGATACACCAGGTTGCTCAGTTGCTGCTTGATATCGTTGAGTGCCACGACCTGGGCCAGGTCGATCTTGCCTTTGAAGCGCTTTTGCAGGCCATGCCACAGTTTCAGCACTTCCAGGGTCAGGCGCGCCAGGCGTTCGGCATGTTCGGTCCAACTGCCGCGCTTGCGCTCGGCCAGGGCGGCCAGGCCCGCGCCATCCCTGGGCAGGCTGGCCTCGCCTTCCAGCACGCAGCTGTCGAGGCTGGCCAGCAGAATGTCCTCCACCAGGGCCTCGATACGTCCCAACTCGCGGTACATCAGCCCCAGCTCTGTCAGGCCCGGCAATTTGCCGCGCAGGAATTTTGCCGGTTCGGCCAATTGCTGCATCAACAGGCGCTGCAAGGCGCGGCGATGCTGGAACTCGGCTTCGGCAGCCGTAGAGAAACGTCCTTCCTTGACCGTGCCGTTTTCTTCTACCAGCGCCGGATACACCGTCATCGACAGGCCAGCAATCTTCTGCTGGGTAGTCTCGGCAACCGCAGCGAAGACCTTGGCCTCCACCGGCTGCTGGCTTTTGGCAGTCTGCGGCACTGCCAGGGCAGCCTGGCTGGCTTCGACAAACCGCGCAGTCAACGCTGCCAGGTCGCGGCCTTCGCCGAGGAACTTCCCCTGGGCGTCGACCACTTCCAGGTTCATCTTCAGGTGGTTTTCCACCTGCTGCGCCGCTTCGCTCCAGGCTTCATCGCTGACCCGTACACCGGTCATGCGCAACAGTTCGCGCCCCAGCGCCTGGGGCAGCGAGCCCTGGGCAAATTCGATACGTTGCAGCGCGGCCTTGACGAAGTCCGGCACCGGCACGAAGTTCTTGCGCAGGGCCTTGGGCAGGTTGCGCACCAGGGCAATGCACTTGGCTTCGATCAGCCCGGGCACCAGCCATTCCAGACGCTCGGCGGGCAAGGCCGGCAACAGCGGCGCCGGCACGCGCAAGGTCACGCCGTCGCGCGGGTGGTTGGGTTCAAAGTGGTAACTCAAGGCCAGGGCCAGGTCGCCCAGGTGCAAGGTGTCGGGGTAATGGGCGGCGGTGACCTCGCTGGCCTCGCGGGCCAGCACGTCTTCTTCGCGCATGATCAGCAGTTGCGGGTCTTTCTGGCTGGTGATCTTGTACCAACTGTCGAAGGTCGCCGTCTGATGAATCTCCGCCGGCAGGCGCGCGTCGTAGAAGGCGTACAGGGTTTCCTCGTCGGCCAGGATATCGCGGCGCCGGGCCTTGGCTTCCAGCTCGTCCAATTGCTCCAGCAACTGCTGGTTTGCGGCCAGGCACTTGGCCCGGGATTGGATCTCGCCACGCACCAGGCCTTCGCGGATAAACAGCTCGCGGGACACCACAGGGTCCACCGGCCCGTAATGCACGGGCCTGCGCCCCACCACAATCAAACCGAACAACGTGATCTGCTCAAAGGCCACGACCTGGCCGCGCTTCTTCTCCCAATGGGGTTCGAAGTGGTTTTTCTTGATCAGGTGCCCGGCCAACGGTTCGATCCAATCGGCATCGATCTTGGCCACCATGCGCGCATACAGCTTGGTGGTTTCCACCAGTTCGGCGGTCATCAACCATTGCGGACGTTTCTTGCCGATCCCCGAGGAGGGATGAATCCAGAAGCGCCGCTGACGGGCCCCCAGGTAATCGCCGTCTTCGGTTTTCTGGCCGATCTGGCTCAGCAGGCCGGACAGCACCGCCTTGTGCAGTTTCGGGAAGTCCGCCGGTTCCTTGTTGACCGTCAGCTGCATATCGCGGCAGATCAGGCTCAACTGGCGATGGGAATCGCGCCACTCGCGCAGGCGCAGGTAGTTGAGGAAGTTCTTGCGACACCAGTTGCGCAGCGGGCTGGCGGTCAGTTCCTGGCGCTGCTCTTCAAAGCCGCGCCACAAATTGACCAGCCCGGCGAAGTCCGAATCGGGATCCTTCCATTGCGCGTGGGCCTGGTCGGCCGCTTGCTGGCGCTCCGGCGGGCGCTCGCGCGGGTCCTGGATCGACATGGCGCTGGCGACGATCAGCACTTCCTGCAAACTGCCAAGCTTGGCCGCTTCCAGCAACATGCGACCCATGCGCGGGTCCACCGGCAGGCGCGCCAGTTGCCGGCCCAGGGGTGTCAGTTGGCTATTGCGGTCTACTGCCGAGAGTTCCTGCAGCAGGTTGAAACCATCGCTGATGGCCTTGCCATCCGGCGGCTCGATAAACGGGAAGTCGGTGATTTCGCCCAGGCGCAGGTGCAGCATCTGCAGGATCACGGCCGCAAGGTTGGTACGCAGGATCTCCGGGTCGGTAAATTCCGGGCGCCCGATAAAATCTTCTTCGCTGAACAGGCGCACGCAAATGCCCGGCTCGACCCGGCCGCAACGGCCTTTACGCTGGTTGGCGCTGGCCTGGGAAATCGCCTCGATCGGCAGGCGCTGGACCTTGGCGCGGTAGCTGTAGCGGCTGATGCGTGCGGTGCCGCTGTCGATCACGTAGCGGATGCCCGGCACGGTCAGCGAGGTTTCCGCAACGTTGGTCGCCAGCACCACGCGCCGCCCCGGATGGGACTGGAAAATGCGCTGCTGTTCGGCCGGTGACAGGCGCGCGTACAACGGCAGGATTTCGGTGTGCTTGAGCTGGGCCTTGCGCAGCATATCGGCGGCATCGCGGATCTCGCGCTCACCGGGCAGGAACACCAGCACATCACCAGGGCTCTTGCGCTCGCTGCGCTCAAAGGCGGCGATTTCATCGAGGGTGGCGAGGATCGCCTGGTCCACGGTCAAGTCGTCTTCGACGCGGTTGCCCTCTTCGTCCTGCTCCAGGGTCAGCGGGCGGTACCAGGTTTCCACCGGGAACGTACGCCCCGAGACCTCGACAATCGGCGCATCGTCGAAGTGCTTGGAAAAGCGCTCCAGGTCGATGGTGGCCGAGGTGATGATGACTTTGAGGTCGGGACGGCGCGGCAGCAGGGTCTTCAGGTAGCCGAGCAGGAAATCGATGTTCAGGCTGCGCTCGTGGGCTTCGTCGACGATGATCGTGTCGTAGCGTTCGAGGTAGCGATCGTTCTGGGTCTCGGCGAGCAGGATGCCGTCGGTCATCAACTTGATCAGGGTGTTGGAATCGCTCTGGTCCTCGAACCGCACCTGATAACCCACCAGCGCCCCCAGCGGCGTGGCCAACTCGTCCGCGACCCGGCTCGCCACACTGCGCGCGGCGATACGCCGGGGCTGGGTATGACCGATCAAGCCGTACTGGCCGCGACCGATTTCCAGGCAGATCTTCGGCAACTGCGTGGTTTTACCCGAGCCGGTCTCGCCCGCGATGATCAGCACCTGATGCTTTTGCAGCGCGGCCTTGATCTCGTCGCGCTTGGCGGCGATGGGCAGGCTGTCGTCATAGCGAACCTGCGGCACGCTGGCCGCGCGCGCCGTGACCTGGGCACACGATGCCTGCATGCGCGCCACCCACTGCGCCAGCTTCTCCTCATCGGGTTTCTTGCGCAGCTCAAGCAACTGCCGACGCAAGCGGTGGCGGTCGGCGAGCATGGCGTGATCGAGGTTTTTCAGGAGTTGGTCGATAGCGGGCGCTTGGTCAGTCATCAGGTACTTTGAAGGTCGTCTATTTATGCACGGCCGGCAATTGTGGCAGAAAAGCGCACACAACGTTAAAGGCCGCGTAAATCACCTGAAGGGGCTGGCCCGGTCGGCATCGCTGTTGGCTGGCCCACCGCTATCGCAGCCTCGCCGGGGCTCGACAGCTCCCACAGGGTCTGGCGGTATTGATGCCCTTATTCGTTATCCAGGCCCTTGCGCCGATACGGGAACACATCAATCACCTTCCCCGCCCGAATCGCCTCTTGCAGGCCTTTCCAGTAGTCGGCGTTGTACAACTCGCCGTGCAGTTCATCGAACAGGCGCCGCTGCCCGGCGTCGGCAAACAGGAACGGCGGGAATTCCTCGGGGAACACGTCCAGCGGGCCGATGGAATACCAGGGCTCGGAGGCCATTTCGTCTTCCGGGGTGCGCGGTGCCGGGATGTGGCGAAAGTTGGCTTCGGTAAGAAAGCAGATCTCGTCATAGTCGTAGAACACCACGCGACCATGACGGGTGACGCCAAAGTTTTTCAGCAGCATGTCGCCGGGAAAGATATTCGCCGCCGCCAGTTGCTTGATGGCCAGGCCGTAGTCTTCGAGGGCTTCGCGTACCTGGGCCTCGTTGGCGTTTTCCAGGTAGAGGTTGAGCGGGGTCATGCGGCGTTCGGTCCAGCAGTGGCGAATCAGTACCGTGTCGCCTTCGACTTCGACCGTGCCCGCGGCCACTTCCAGCAGTTCGGCCAGGCATTGCGGCTCGAATTTGCTCAAGGGGAAACGGAAATCGGCGAACTCCTGGGTATCGGCCATGCGCCCGACCCGGTCGACACTCTTCACCAGGCGGTACTTCTCGATCACCGTGGCACGGTTGACGTTTTTCGACGGCGAAAAACGGTCCTTGATGATTTTGAACACCGTGTTGAAGCCCGGCAGGGTAAACACGCTCATGACCATCCCACGCACGCCCGGGGCCATGATGAACTGATCGTCAGTGCTGGCCAGGTGGTTGATCAGCGCCCGGTAGAACTCCGACTTGCCGTGTTTGTAGAAGCCGATGGAGGTGTACAGCTCGGCGATGTGCTTGCCCGGCAGGATGCGCTTGAGAAAGCCGATGAACTCTGCCGGCACCGGCACATCCACCATGAAATAGGAGCGGGTGAACGAGAAGATGATCGACACATCGGCTTCATCGGTGATCAGCGCGTCGATGCGGATGCCCTGCCCTTCGCGGTGCAGCAGCGGGATGACCAGCGGCCATTGTTCATCGCGGGTGTAGAGGCGGCCCACCAGGTACGCGCCCTTGTTGCGGTAAAGCACCGAGGAAAACAGCTCGACGTTGAGGTCCGGGTCCTTGCATACCCAGTCCGGCAGGTTCTCGCGCAGTTGTGCTTCGAGACGCTGCAGGTCGCCGGCCAGGTCGGCGTAGGGTTCGCTGAAGCGGTAGTCGCTGAAAATTTGCTCGAGCATCCCGGCCAACTGGCCCTGGGGCTTGTAGGTGCGGGTTTGCGCGGCACGGGCGCGGCGCAGGCTCGGGCGGGTGGTGTGGATGAACATGCAGCCGTCGCTGATCAGGTCGTGGCTGAACAGCCCGCAAAAGATCGAGTTGTACCAGGTCTCGGACAGTTCATCGTCAAACCGCAGGTCGATCAGGCTGATATAGGCGCTCTTGACCAGGGGCCAGGACTGGATATCCAGCAGCGCCCCCACATCGAAAGTGGCCCGCAGGCGCGTGGTGACTTCGCCGACCTTCTCTTCATAGAGGTTGATCCGCGCCGCCGAGGCGGCTTGCGCCTCTTGCCACTGGGCCTTTTCAAAACGCTCGCGGGCGCCGTCGGTGATCTGGCGAAAGTGCTCGCGGTAATCGTCGAAGCCATCGAGGATCATCTTGGCGATGGACTGCGCGGTGTCGATGGCAGGCGTTTGCTGCGGCATGTCGTAGACCTCTGCGGGCATTCGGAAGACCTGAGATTAGCCAGAGTCCTCATGCAGGAGAAGTACATTTTTTACCGGGCGCTGGCTCTTCACGGGGGCGACTCAAACAATTGTTTACGATTTTTTAATTCGACCACAGGGTCAATAAAACACCCATAAAGTCACCTCGCGCTGATTAATCGATTCATCTGAAGGCCACAAAACACGGGCGCTGGCACCGCGAACAGGAAGCCCCCCAGGCCGGGCGGGGTTTGGCGACCTTATACGGACTTGGATCCAACGTAAGGGAAACCCCGATTACCTCAATGATGGCACTTTGCTATATAGCCCAGCGTTTTCCCTGATAACAAGGTCCTAAGACCGGCTCGGGAATCGATTTAAATCGCCCAAGGAGCATTGATATGTCATTGAGGAACATGGGAATCGGCCTGCGTGCCAGTCTGAGTTTTGCGGTATTGGCCGGCCTGCTGGTGCTGGTCGGGTTGTTTGGCCTGGGGCAGATGGCCAAGCTGCGCGAAAGCGCCGCCATCATTGAAACGGCCTGGATGCCGAGTATCGAGAACATCCACAACAGCGCCGCCAACGTCGCGACTATCCGCCTGGAGGCGTTGCGCTTGCTGACCACCGATGAATCGGCAGTGCGCGAGCGCAGCAAAGAGGTGATCACCAAGGAGCGCGGCTATTTGCAGGAACGCCTGGACAATCACCAGGCCCTGCTGAGCAATGACCAGGAGCGCCAGCTACTGGAGCAGCTCAAGGCCACCGCGTCGGCCTATATGACCATCGTCGACCAATTGATCCACCTGGTGGACCAGGATAACCAGATGCAGGCCCTGACCCTGCTCACCGATACGTTGACGCCCCAAGGCGTGATCCTCAACCGGAGCCTGGGCGCCTTGATCGACTTCAACCAGCAAGGCGCCCAGGATGCGGCGCAATCGGCGGCGCAGATGTACCAGAGCGCACAGTGGATCGTCGGCCTCATCATCGCGGTCGCCCTGATCGCGACGTTGCTGCTGGCCTGGCTGTTGACCCGCAGTATCACCACGCCCCTGGCGCAGGCATTACACGCGGCACGCACGATTGCCGCCGGCGATCTGAGCCAGCCGATCCACGTGCATGGCAAGGACGAACCGGCACAGTTGCTGGGCGCCCTGGCCACCATGCAGGAACAGTTGCAGGCGACTATTCGCGGCATCAGCGAGTCCGCCCAGCAACTGGCCTCGGCAGCCGAAGAGATGAGTTCGGTGATGGAGCAAAGCACTCGCGGCCTGCAAGCGCAGAACGATGAAATCGAACAGGCCGCCACCGCCGTCACACAGATGAGCGCAGCGGTGGATGAAGTGGCGGGGAATGCGGTCTCCAGTGCCGAGGCATCCCAGGCGTCCGATGAGGACAGCAAGCACGGCCATTTCCAGATCAGCGAAACCATCAGCTCGATCCAGAGCCTGGTCAACGAGGTGCTCGACGCCTCGGGCAAGGCCGAGGGCCTGGCGCTACAGGCGCAAGACATCAGCAAGGTGCTGGAAGTGATACGCGGGATTGCCGGGCAGACCAACCTGCTGGCGCTCAATGCGGCCATTGAAGCCGCCCGCGCCGGCGAGGCCGGGCGGGGGTTTGCGGTGGTGGCCGACGAGGTACGCTCGCTGGCGCAGCGGACCCAGGATTCCACCGAGGAAATCGAGCAGATGATCACCGGTATCCAGCAAGGCACCCAGGCCACGGTCGGCGCCCTCACCAGCAGCGCCGAGCACGCCAGCCAGACCCTGCAACGGGCCAACAGCGCCGGCAATGCCCTGGAAAAAATCACCGCCGCCATCTCGCAGATCAGCCAACGCAACCTGGTGATCGCCAGTGCCGCCGAGCAACAGGCATCGGTGGCCCGGGAGGTGGATCGCAGCCTGGTGAATATCCGCGACCTGTCGACGCAAACCGCCGCCGGTGCGACCCAGACCTCGGCCGCCAGCCAGGAGCTGTCGCGCCTGGCGGTGGACCTCAACGGCCTGGTGACGCGCTTTATTGTGTAGTTGATACGTAAAAGATTGTGTCAGGCAGGCCCCTGGGCAACACTCTCGCCCTTGTTGAAAAGGAGCTGTCCGTGAGACCTGTCGACACCCTCTACCTGCTGCTACTGGCCGCCATCTGGGGCGCGAGCTTTCTGTTCATGCGGATTATCGCGCCGCAGATCGGCACCTTGCCTACGGCGTTTTTCCGCGTTTCGATTGCCGCCGCCGGCCTGCTGGTGATCCTGGCGATGCTACGGGTGCGCTGGGATTTCCAGGGCAAGTTCAAGATCGTGTTGTTGCTGGGGGTGATCAACTCGGGGATTCCCGCGACCATGTATTCGGTGGCGGCCCAGGTCTTGCCAGCGGGTTACTCGGCGATTTTCAACGCCACCACGCCGTTGATGGGGGTGTTGATTGGCGGGCTGTTTTTCCATGAGCGGCTGACACCCTCGAAAATTGCCGGGGTGTGCCTGGGCCTGTTCGGCGTGGGCATCCTCACGCGCGCCGGGCCGGTGGCGTTTGACCTGGAGTTGCTGATGGGCGCCCTCGCCTGCCTGCTGGCAACCACCTGCTACGGCTTCGCCGGTTTCCTGGCACGCCGTTGGCTGGATCAACAGGGTGGCCTGGACAGCCGCCTTTCGGCACTGGGCAGCATGCTCGGCGCCACATTGTTTCTATTGCCGTGGTTTGGCTGGAGCGCCATCAACCACCCGCCCGCCAGTTGGGGCGGCTGGAATGTGTGGCTGTCCCTACTGGGCCTGGGGCTGCTATGCACGGCATTCGCCTACATCCTGTACTTCCGTTTGCTGACCTCCATCGGGCCGGTGAAGTCGATGACCGTCACCTTCATGATTCCGCCATTCGGCGTGTTGTGGGGCGCATTGCTGCTGGACGAGCCGTTGTCCATGGCCCATCTGTATGGCGGGTTGTTGATCGCGGGGGCGCTGTGGCTGGTGCTACGGCGAGGGAAATTGATCAAAGCTGTGTAGGAGCCGGCTTTTCGGCTCCTACACAGGGATATCAAGCTTTACGGAAGACGAATACCAACCCGATGATGATCAACCCCATCCCCAGCACGCTCAGCACTGCCAGCCGATTACCGAAGATCAAGTAGTCCATCACCGCAGTGACTGCCGGCACCAGGTAGAACAGGCTGGTGACATTCACCAGGTTGCCCCGGGCAATCAGGCGGTACAGCAGCAGCGTCGCCAACAGTGACACCACTAGCCCCATCCACAGCACCGGCAGGTAAAAGCCACTGTTGTGCTCGAAAGCAAAGGGCTGGAACGGCACAAACACCGCGCACAACAACAAACCCGCCAGGTACTGCACCGGCAAGGTACCCAATGGGTTATCGGTGATGCGCTTTTGCATGATCGAGCCCAGGGTCATGCTCGCCAGCGCCAGCAAACCAAACAGCATGCCGGCCAGGGACATGCCAGCCAGACCGATGCCCTGGTACACCACCATGATCAGGCCCGCCAACCCCAACGCCAGGCCGAACACCCGGCGCCATGAACGCTGGCGCTCCATCAGCACCACGGTGAGGATCGGTTGCACGCCCATGATGGTCGCCATCACGCCGGGGGTGACCTTCAGGTCCAGGGCCAGCAGATAAAAAATCTGATAGGCCCCCAGCAACACCAGCCCGGTGGCCGCCGCATACCACAGCGGTTTGCCCGGGCGCGGCAACCTCAGTTTGAGAATCGGCACCAGCAGCACCAAGCCCGCCAGGGCAATGGCAAAGCGGATCAACAGGAAGGCAAAGGGGGACGCATGGGCCAGGCCCAGCTTGGAGAAAATCGCCCCGCTGCTCCACAGCAGCACAAACAGGCTCGTCGAGGCCGCCGCGGCCACGGATTGTTTCGAAAGAACAGACATGATGAACACCTGTAGTCAGGCAAAAAGCCAACTCAGCCAAGGCTGAAATTCAGTAGGTTCGGTACAGGCAGGCAACGGGGAGCAGCGGTCTGCTGATCAGCCCGAAACGCCAACGCCCGGCGGTGATACGAGTGCGTACACCGGGGTGCTACTGACAGGTGGGGGGTAATGACTGATCTGCACAGGCTGCTGATTCCCGCACGGCACGACCGCAGCGTTGACCGCTGAATCGACTACCGCTATGCGTGGGGAAGCAGGCATGGGCTGATCTTTTTTGAAGGGATGAAAGGTGCTGCGAAACACCTGGCGCCGACTATAACCAGCCGCTGACACGCTTTGCAATGGCTTTGCCAAAAGGCCAGTAAGGACATGTTGAAAAACCACCTCTAGCCTTGGGAAAACCCAACGCCCTCCGCTTCAGGAGGCTCTCGACTCATGACCGCCAATGCCAAAAAAACGCGACCCCTTGCGATACCAGCTCTACCGATCAAAAGCCTTACGCCTTGTGAATGCATCGACTCAACAGTGGTACAAAAACCTGAAACACACCGCCGCCCAAGGCACAGAGATCGACTTAACCCATGTCCGTTTTGAATTGATCGACAGCCATGCATTGGCTGCCTATCAGGGCTGGGCAGCAGACTCTCACTTCTCATGGGACGAGGTTGCGACGTGGAAAGGCCGTGAACCGATGGCGTTCGATTTGTCCCTCTGGTACGAAGAGGAACTCTGTGGGCTGTGCTTTGCCAATCCCAATCAAAGCCGATTGCGGATCAAGGTCATCCGCCTGGAGGGAAGACCTGGAAAATCCCACCCGTTGAAAAGCCGCATAGCTTCACTGACGATGATTGCCATCGACCATTACGCGAGAATCATTGGCAGCCAATGGATAGAGATTCAGGAGCCCGCACCCGGTGCTATTGCCCTCTATCAAAACCTGGGCTTTGACTTCGATTCACGGGGCAGGCTTGTGATAGCGGTAGAGAACGAATAGCATCGAAAAAATGTTCAATTAATGATCAATTGTGGAGGCTGCATGGGAGAACTTATTAAAAAACCCGGCGCCCGAAAAGCGTCGTCCAAGGCCCGCCAGGAACTTAAAAGCACTGTACTGACTGCCAATCAGCGCCGTTTTCTAAACGCGGCCATGGCCGGCAACGTTGAAGAACCAAGCCTTTTGGCGGGTCACCCGGAAAAATAAAAGTCATAAAAAAACCGCTCATACGAGCGGTTTTTTTTGAACCCATCAGCCAAATAACCAATACACCAACGCCACAACCACCACCGCCGCCAGCACCGGCCGCATGATGCGATAGGCTTTGGGGTGCTTGCGCTTCCACTGCTTGACCACCCCACTGAAGCGATCGCTGAAGCTCTTGCTCCAGGCATAGGCCTGGTTGATCCCGCCCACGCGCTCGTCATCCAGGTTCTGCGGCGCGGTTGCGCGGCCCAATTGGGCACTGACCCAGCGATTGACGCGAGTCATCAACCGGTTGCTCAGTGGCCGCTCGATGTCACAGAACAAAATCACCCGGGTCTTCTCGGTTTCGTTCTTCACCCAGTGCACGTAGGTTTCGTCGAACATCACGTCTTCGCCATCGCGCCAGGCGTAGACCTGGCCATCGACGAAAATGCGGCAGTCGTCGGAGTTGGGCGTCGACAACCCCAAGTGATACCGCAGGGAGCCGGCAAACGGGTCGCGATGGGGGTTGAGGTGGCTACCGCCCGGCAACAGCGCGAACATGGCGCCCTTGACGTTGGGAATGCTGCTGACCAGGGCCACGGTCTTGGGGCACAGCAACTCGGCCGATGGCAGCGGTTTGTCGTACCACTTGAGGTAGAAGCGCTTCCAGCCCTTCTTGAAGAACGAGCCAAACCCGGCATCGTTGTTCTTCTCGGCAGCGCGGATATAGCCTTCGTCGAACAGGTGCATGGCCTCCTCGCGGATCACCTCCCAGTTGTCCTTGAGCACATCCAGTTCCGGGAACTTGCTGCGATCCAGGTAGGGCTTGGACGGTACAGCCGAGAAGATGTACATCAACGCGTTGTACGGGGCGAACAGCGCCGAATGGTTGACGAACTGGCGCAGCACCGGCAAACGCGCCTTGCCGCGCAAATGCACGTAGAGCGTACTGCCGATAAACAGCAACAGCACCGACAGCTTGGCGGCCAAAGAAAAGGTCATGCAGCAACTCCTGGAAATAGCCTCCCGGCAGCGGGAAACCAGACATAGCAGCCGGCCATGATAAACACTCCGGGCCGGAGGAAAAACCCGCGTCATCCAACAATCCGTTTTAAGGGGCGCGCGGCGAGCAATCAATTATGCATAAGGGGCATAAAACCGGGCTGATATGGATCAACTCGATTTCCCTGGAACGGCACCTACCAGGGTCAGGCCTGGTTTTCCTGGTCGGTGAACAGATCGCTGAACAACATACTCGACAAGTAACGCTCGCCGGAGTCCGGCAGGATCACCACGATAGTCTTGCCCTGCATTTCCGGTTTCTCGGCCAGGCGCACCGCAACGGCCATCGCCGCGCCACAGGAGATCCCGCACAGGATGCCCTCTTCCTGCATCAAGCGCAGGGCCATGGCCTTGGATTCCTCGTCACTGGCCAACTCCACCCGGTCGACCATCGACAGGTCGAGGTTCTTCGGCACAAAACCGGCACCAATGCCCTGGATCTTGTGGGGGCTGGGCTTGATTTCTTCACCGGCCAACGCCTGGGTAATCACCGGCGAACTGATGGGTTCCACCGCCACCGAGAGGATCGGCTTGCCCGCCGTGTTCTTGATATAGCGCGACACGCCTGTGATCGTCCCACCCGTGCCGACGCCCGCCACCAGTACATCCACCGCGCCATCGGTGTCGTTCCAGATTTCCGGGCCAGTGGTTTTCTCATGGATGGCCGGGTTGGCCGGGTTGTCGAACTGCGCCGGCATGAAATAGGTCGCCGGGTCGCTGGCGAGGATTTCGCCGGCTTTCTCGATCGCGCCTTTCATGCCCTTGGCCGGCTCGGTCAGCACCAGTTCGGCGCCCAGGGCCTTGAGCACCTTGCGCCGCTCGATACTCATGGACGCAGGCATGGTCAGCAACAGTTTGTAGCCACGGGCGGCGGCGACAAAGGCCAGGCCAATCCCCGTGTTGCCCGAGGTCGGTTCGACGATGGTCATGCCTGGCTTGAGTTTGCCGCTGCTTTCCGCATCCCAGATCATGCTCGCGCCAATCCGGCACTTCACCGAATACCCAGGGTTACGCCCTTCGATCTTGGCCAGGATGGTCACGCCACGGGGCGCGATACGGTTGATCTGAACCAGGGGCGTGTTACCGATGGAGTGCGCGTTGTCTGCAAAAATGCGGCTCATGGCGGGGTCCTTTAGGCAGTTTTCATGAAGGCAACAAGGGTATGCCTCGTACTCCAAGGCGTCCAGTCGAGGAACGTTGCCGCTGCCGGCGTAGTCAACCGCCTATACACAGGGAGGAAAAACCCATGAAGCGTCGCTACAGTTGGCCGATATGGACGGTCGCCGGGCTGGTGGTCGTGCTGGTGGCACTGGACATCGCACTGCCCTACCTGGTGCGCAACTACCTCAATGAAAAACTCGCCGACATGGGCGACTACCGTGGCCAAGTGACGGACGTAGACCTGGCCCTGTGGCGCGGCGCGTACCGGATCAATGGCCTGCAGATCGTCAAGGTCGACGGCAAGGTGCCCGTACCGTTCGTCAAGGCGCCGGTCATTGATCTGTCAGTGAGCTGGCATTCCTTGTGGTACGACCATGCGGTGGTGGCCCAAGTGCAATTCGTCAAGCCAGAGCTCAACTTCGTCGACGGTGGCGCCAACAAACAGGCGTCCCAGACCGGTCGTGGCACCGACTGGCGGGCGCAACTGGGCAAACTGCTGCCCATCACGCTCAACGAAGTGCGCATCGACGACGGCAAGATTGCCTTCCATAACTTCAACTCCAAACCGCCGGTCAACATCGGGGCCACTCAGGTCAACGCCAGTTTCTACAACCTGACCAATGTGGTGGACGTCGAAGGCAAGCGCGATGCGCGCTTTGACGGCAAGGCCCTGTTGCTGGGGCATGCGCCGCTGGAAGCCAGCGCGACTTTCGACCCGCTGAGCAACTTTGAAGACTTCGAGTTCCGCTTTCGCGCCCGCGACATCCAGCTCAAGCGCATGAACGACTTCGCCTCGGCCTACGGCAAGTTCGACTTCAATGCCGGCACCGGCGACGTGGTAATCGAGGCCCAGGCCGAGAAAGCCCAACTGACCGGCTATATCAAGCCACTGTTGCGGGATGTGGAAGTCTTCGACTGGCAACAGGATGTGCAGAACAAGGACAAGGGGATTTTCCGCTCGATCTGGGAGGCCGTGGTCGGCGCCAGCGAAACCGTGCTGAAGAACCAGAGCAAAAACCAGTTCGCCACCCGAGTCGAGCTCAGTGGCAGCGTTCACCAGCAAAATATCAGCGCGTTCCAGGCGTTTTTGCAGATTTTGCGCAATGGTTTCGTCCAGGCGTTCAACGCCCGCTACGAACAACCCAAACCCAGCGCCGATTGAACCTGGCGTGACTGGTCATTCAGAGACTGAATAACCCGTCTGCGTTCACAGTCACCGGGGCTGCGCGCTATAGTCGCAGGCATGCTGACTACCGGCGTCATGTTCGAGGATTGAGAAATGAAGTTCGAAGGCACCCAGGCCTACGTTGCCACCGATGACCTGAAATTGGCCGTCAACGCTGCCATCACGCTGGAGCGCCCGCTGCTGGTCAAGGGCGAACCGGGTACCGGCAAGACCATGCTCGCCGAACAACTGGCCGAATCGTTCGGCGCGCGGTTGATTACCTGGCACATCAAGTCCACCACCAAGGCGCACCAGGGCCTGTATGAATACGATGCGGTCAGCCGCCTGCGCGACTCGCAGCTGGGTGTGGACAAGGTCCATGACGTGCGCAACTACCTGAAAAAAGGCAAGCTGTGGGAGGCTTTCGAGTCCGAAGAGCGGGTGATCCTGCTGATCGACGAGATCGACAAGGCCGATATCGAGTTCCCCAACGACCTGCTGCAAGAACTCGACAAGATGGAGTTCTACGTCTACGAAATCGACGAGACCATCAAGGCCAAGAAACGCCCGATCATCATCATTACCTCCAACAACGAGAAAGAGCTGCCAGACGCGTTCCTGCGTCGCTGCTTCTTCCACTACATCGCCTTCCCCGACCGCACCACCCTGCAAAAAATCGTCGACGTGCACTACCCCGACATCAAGAAAGACCTGGTCAGCGAAGCGCTGGACGTGTTCTTCGACGTGCGCAAGGTGCCAGGTCTGAAGAAAAAGCCTTCCACCTCCGAACTGGTGGACTGGCTCAAGCTGCTGATGGCCGACAATATTGGCGAGGCGGTGCTGCGCGAGCGTGATCCGACCAAGGCCATCCCGCCACTGGCCGGCGCCCTGGTGAAAAACGAGCAGGATGTGCAACTGCTTGAGCGCCTGGCGTTCATGAGCCGTCGCGGCACTCGATAAGGGCTTTTGCCATGCTGCTCAACCTGTTCAATGAAATGCGTGCAGCCAAGGTGCCGGTCTCGGTGCGTGAGCTGTTGGACTTGATCAACGCCCTGAAACAACGGGTGACCTTCGCCGACATGGACGAGTTCTACTACTTGTCCCGGGCGATCCTGGTGAAGGACGAGCGCCATTTCGACAAGTTCGACCGGGCCTTTGGGGCCTACTTCAACGGCCTGGAAAAACTCGACGATCACCTGCAGGCGCTGATTCCCGAAGACTGGCTGCGCAAGGAGTTCGAGCGTTCGCTGAGCGATGAAGAGCGCGCGCAGATCCAATCCCTGGGCGGCCTGGACAAGCTGATCGAAGAGTTCAAGAAACGCCTGGAAGAACAAAAGGAACGCCACGCCGGCGGCAACAAGTGGATCGGTACTGGCGGTACCAGCCCGTTCGGTTCCGGCGGTTTCAACCCCGAGGGCATTCGCGTGGGTGATGCCGGCAAGCGCCAGGGCAAGGCGGTCAAGGTCTGGGACCAGCGCGAGTACAAAAACCTCGATGACTCGGTGGAGCTGGGCACACGCAATATCAAGGTGGCCCTGCGCCGCCTGCGCAAATTTGCGCGCCAGGGGGCGGCCGAGGAGCTGGATATCGACGGCACTATCGACCACACCGCCCGCGACGCCGGCCTGCTGAATATTCAGATGCGCCCGGAGCGGCGCAATACGGTCAAGCTGCTGTTGCTGTTCGACATCGGCGGCTCGATGGATGCCCACGTCAAGACTTGTGAAGAGCTGTTCTCGGCCTGCAAGACCGAGTTCAAGCACCTGGAGTACTTCTACTTCCACAACTTCATTTATGAGTCGGTGTGGAAGAACAACATGCGCCGCACTTCCGAGCGCACCTCGACCCAGGACCTGCTGCACAAGTACGGCGCCGACTATAAGGTGATCTTTATCGGCGACGCGGCCATGGCACCTTACGAAATCACCCAGGCCGGTGGCAGCGTGGAGCACTGGAACGAGGAGCCGGGGTATGTGTGGATGCAGCGGTTCATGGAGAAGTACAAGAAGCTGATCTGGATTAACCCTTACCCGAAAGACACCTGGGGCTATACCTCGTCGACCAACATCGTGCGGGATTTGATTGAGGACCAGATGTATCCGTTGACCTTGCGCGGGCTTGAAGAAGGGATGCGTTTTCTCTCTAAATAGGCGGTGAATTCACCGCCGCTATCGCAGGCAAGCCAGCTCCCACAGTTGAATTGCATTCACAAATCAAAAGATGTGAACGCCGCTCAACTGTGGGAGCTGACTTGCCTGCGATGCCTTTAGCGATTCGTAAATCGCTGCAAATAGCTCAGATGCTCGCGATGCGCCGTCTCCTGCATCACCGGCGCCAGCCTCACCTTCTCCCCCGGCAGGCACTGCGCCAGGCGCGCCAACGCCAATGGCGTCAACGCCCCCAACCGCGGATAGCCGCCAATGGTCTGGCGATCATTGAGCAATACAATCGGCTGCCCATCCGGCGGTACCTGGATCGCACCCAAGGGGATGCCTTCGGAGATCAGCGACGGCCCCTGATACGCCAACGGCGTGCCCAGCAAGCGCATGCCCATGCGGTCGGCGCGGCTGTCCACGGCCCATTCGGTATTGAAGGCATCGAACAGGCTCTGGCCGCTGAACTGGCCGATCTGCGCGCCGAGGATCACGTCCAGGGGCGCGGTAGCTTGCAACCGCTCAACCGGCAACTCCCGCAACTGACTGCCGGTGCCGGAATACCCCAGGGCCGCACCTTCGGCCAGGGCCCGGCCAAAACCGTCCAGCCCGCCCAGGGCTTCGCGCCCGACGCTGGCACAACTGCCCAGCACCTTGGGCGCGTCAAACCCGCCCGGCGCCGCCAGGTAAGCCCGCGCACCACGGTGTGGCTGGGTGAAACGCAGACGCTGGCCTTTTTGCAGAATGAAACTGCGGCCAGGGCTGATGGCGCGTTCGTCGATATACGCCCCCAGGTCCGCACCGGCCAGGGCCAGCACGCACAGCGCCTCGGCCTGCACGGTAAAACCGCCCAGGGTGATTTCCACCACCGGCGCATCCAGCGGGTTGCCCAACAGCCAGTTGGCCCAGGACATCGACACCCAATCCAGCGCACCGCCCTGGGTCACGCCCAGGTGCCGCACACCAAAACGCCCGGCATCCTGCAACAGGCACAGCGCGGTGCTGGCCTCGATCAACAAGCGGCTCATGCCTGGGCCTCCAAGGGCGTGTCATCGCCACCCAGGTTGATGAACTCAGCGCGACCGATAGCTTCGAAACGCACGCTGTCGCCTGGCTGCATCAGGCTGTAGCCGTCGCGCTCGCGGTCGAACAGTTTGGCCGGGGTGCGGCCGATCAGGTTCCAGCCACCAGGAGATTCCACCGGATAGGCTGCGGTCTGGCGCTCGGCAATGCCGACGCTGCCCGGCGCCACCCGTTTGCGCGGGGTGCCCAGGCGCGGCGCGGCAAGCTGTTCTTCCACCAGGCCCATAAACGCAAACCCAGGAGCAAACCCGAGGGCGAAGACCTGATAGTGATGCTGGCTGTGGCGGCGAATCACCTCGTTGACCGCAAGCCCGCTACGCTGGGCGAGCAAGGTCAGCTCAGGGCCGACGCTCAGGTCGTACCACACCGGCAATACATGACACTGCCCACTGCCCTGGGCCTGCGGCTGCAAGTCCGTCAGGGCGTGATCGATCAGTTCCCGGGCCTGTGCCGGGCTCAGTGCCAGCAGGTCGTAATGCACCATCAGCGTCGTGTAGGAAGGCACCAAATCCACCAGCGCCGCGCCAAACCCCTCGCGCAGCCGGCGCGTGGCAGCAAGCATCCAGGGCATGTTGTCTTCGGCGATCACGTCAAACAGGCGCACCATCAGACAGTCGATGGCGACTACTTCAATCCGTGGCTTCATGCTGGCGTCAACGCCTGGCGAATGCGCTGCACCGCCGCCACCGAGCTGGCGTTATCGCCATGCACGCAGAGGGTGTTGGCTTGCAGCAACAGCGGGCTGCCATCGCTGGCGACCAGGGTTTGGCCACGGGCAATGGTCAAGGCCTGCTCAAGGATGACCTGCGCATCGTGATGCACCGCGCCCGGTAACTGGCGCGAGACCAGGTGCCCGGCGCTGTCGTAGGCGCGGTCGGCGAAGGCTTCGAACCACAGGGTCACGCCATATTCATCCCCCAGGGCCTGGGCGGCGCTGTTGTCGCGGGTGGCCATCAGCATCAACGGCAGGCTGGCGTCGTACGCCGCCACGGCCTGGATCACTGCGCGCAGTTGCGCAGGCTTGGCCATCATGTCGTTGTACATCGCGCCATGGGGTTTGACGTAGCTGACCCGGCCACCCTGGGCCCGGCAGATACCGTCGAGGGCACCGATCTGGTAATGCAACAGGTCCTGGAGTTCCTGGGGCGCATAGGCCATGGAGCGGCGGCCGAAGCCTGCCAGGTCCTGATATGCCGGGTGCGCACCTATCTGCACGCCATGCTGCAACGCCAGGGCGACGGTCTTGCGCATGATGCTCGGGTCGCCGGCGTGGAAACCGCAGGCGATATTGGCGCAATCAATGAATGGCATGACCTCGGCATCCAGACCCATGGTCCAGGCGCCAAAACTTTCGCCGATGTCGCAGTTCAGTAGCAGGCGGCTCACACTGAAGACTCCTGTAGGCTTTATTTTTTTGTAGTGTGGGATCTTTTACCAAGATCCCGCAACGATGTTGTCCTGAGCCCCGACGACGCTTATCGTGAGACTGCCCGATTTTTGGCGCGCAGCCCCTGCTGCGTCCAACTAATAAAAACCGATCCATGCATAAGAAAAAGTTGATCCCATGAATTTGAAGTTCCTCGAAACCTTCGTCTGGGTGGCCCGGCTCAAGAGCTTCCGGCTCACCGCAGAGAAGCTGTTCACCACCCAGGCCTCGATCTCCAGCCGCATTGCAGTGCTGGAAAGCGAGCTGGGGGTGAAGCTGTTTTTGCGAGACTCGCGTGGCGTAAGCCTGACCCCGGACGGGATGAAGGTGCTCGATTATGCCGAACAGATGATGGTCACCATGCAGGGGCTCAAGCAATCGCTGGAAACCACCAGCAGCAAGGTCGGACGCATCCGCATCGGCGCAATGGACACGGTGATCCACACCTGGCTCAGCCCGTTGGTGACCGAACTGATGGACAACTTCCCCTTGGTTGAGATCGAATTGGTCGCCGATACCGCGCTGAATCTCTGCGATCAGCTGCAAAAAGGCTTCCTCGACTTGATCCTGCAAACCGACCTGATGCGTCAGGAATCGGTGCGCAGCCTGGAACTGGCCAGCCACCCCATGGGCTGGATAGTCGCCAGCCACTCGATCTACAACCGCGACTACGCCTCCCTCGCCGAACTGGCCCAGGAACGGATTATTACCTACTCAAAAAACTCCCATCCCCACCAGGACGTGTTGAGCCTGATGCAGGCCCATGGCGTGGCGGCGCCGCGCATGAACTGCGTGAACTCGGTGTCGGCCATCACCCGCCTGCTACGCGACGGCTTCGGTATCGGCGCGTTGCCGCCGGTGCTGGTCAGCGAAGAATTGGCGCGGGGCGAGTTGCTCGTGCTGCCGATGGCGCAGCGCTTGCCGAACCTGCAGGTGGTGGTGTCGTGGCGCGTGGGGGTGGAGTTGGTGGAAGAGATTGTGGCGTTGTGCCAGAGCGTAGTGGCGCGGTATGCCGAGGAAGTGGGTGAAGAGCGCATGGTGCTCAACCAACCAAACCCGCTGAGGACACCCGATTAAACCTGTGGGAGCTGGCTTGCCTGCGATGCAAGCACCTCGGTACATCAGCTGCACCGGGGTGACGCCATCGCAGGCAAGACAGCTCCCACACAAACCCGCTGCAACCTTGGGATTTGTGGCGTAGTTACAGGCCCTTGAGGTCCCGCTCTTCAATCGGCCGGCTCTGGCGCAAGCGCTTGCCGCCCAGCACCACCCAGTCGATCAGGCGGAACAGGCACTCCAGGCCGAACGACAGCAGCATCGCCCCACCCAGGCCCCAGCCCATGGCTTCGGGGGTCAGGAGGATCTGGTAGCTGTAGCCATTCCAGGTTTCCCGGCGGATATCCGGGTCGGCGGCCACCGCCACCTGCAAGGCGCGGATGTACCACGGCCCCTGCATGGCCTGAAATTGCTTGTCCAACGCCACCTGGCGATCGAGCAAAGTGCCGAGGCTGTTGGCATCGCTGCGGAACACCGGGTCATCGCTGGCACGATAATGCGCCACCAATGCTTGCAAATCGCCATTGAAGAACTGCTGGGCCGTGCTTTCAAAACCGCGCAAACCGGTCTGGGCTTCGATCAGGTGGGCCTCGACCCGCTTGGCGTAGTCGTTGATAAACCCCGGGACTTGCACCCCGACCAACAAACCGATGGCAAACAACACCAGGCGCAGATAGCTGAGCAACATAATCGACGTCCTTATGCGGTTGTGCCCTGGCGCACGCATTCGCCGCGCCGCCACAGGCTCCACTGGCCCGGTTCGTAGCGGGTCCAGGTCTCGTTTTCGGTCAAGGGTTCGGTGGCAATCACCGTCACCACATCGTTTGGCGTGGTTTCAGCCTGAAAATCGACGATCACGTCGACATCTTTCAACCGTGCAGGGCCAAACGGCGCACGGCGAGTGATCTGCGCCAGCTTGGTCGAGCAGTAGCAGAACAACCAATCACCATCACTGAGCAGGCAGTTGAACACGCCCTTGCTGCGGTATTCGGCGCAGGCCGCGATCAGGTCCGGCAGCACTTGCTCGATATCCACCGGTTCTGGAAACGCCTCGCGGATGCGGTTGAGCAGGTCGCAGAACGCCGCTTCGCTGTCGGTATCGCCCACCGGGCGGTAGAACGTGGCCTGGGGCGTGAAGTCGGCGAGTTGGCCGTTATGGGCGAAACACCAGTTGCGCCCCCACAGTTCGCGCACGAACGGATGGGTGTTGGACAGGCTCACCTTGCCGACGTTGGCTTGGCGGATATGACCAATCACCACTTCACTTTTGATCGGATAACGCTGCACCAGCAGGGCCACTTCCGACTCGCTGCTGGCCGCCGGGTCCTGGAACAGCCGCAGGCCACGGCCCTCATAGAAGGCAATGCCCCAGCCATCGCGGTGTGGCCCGGTGCGCCCACCGCGCTGCATCAGCCCGGTGAAGCTGAACACGATATCGGTCGGTACGTTGGCACTCATGCCCAATAATTCACACATGCCAGGACTCTCGATGCAGGGCTTACAACGTTAAAGACGCGGCTCGACCCGCATACCACTGACCGGGGCCGGCGCACGGCCATAGGGCTCGTCGTCCTCAGGCTCGGCCGCGACCGCTGCCGCAGCGGCGGCCTTCTGCTCACGCCGGGCCTTGGCGGCACGCTCGATGGGCCAGCGAATCAGCACAAAGACCAGGTACAGGCCAAAGGCGATCATGGCGTACATCAGCAAATCGGACACCGCCCGCCAGGCGTTATTGCCCACTTTGAGCAACAGATCCAGGGCGGTGATGGCCACGGCCGGAGCGAATTGCTCCTTGACCGGGTCGACAATGGTCGGGCTCAACAGCAGCACTGCCATCAGCAACCGCAGCGGTTCGCGCAGCCAGCGCCAGATCCAGCGGGTCAGGCGAAACCACACCAGCAGGCAGCCCAAAGCGGCGAAGGCGTAGAGGCCCCAAGCGGTCAGATAGTCGTTCTCGGTCATGGTGTCCATGGCAAGGTAGGCAAACAGGCCCGTATGATAACGGCTTTTGAGTGCCACGGCTGCAATGCCGTCGGCCCGCCACCAGACAGAGAGTGATCCATGCCTTCATCGACCCACGCCGCTGCCGCCCCGATTGCCCGCCAGGACTCAGGCCAGGACCCGTATGCCTGGTTGCAGGAACGCGACAACAGCGAGGTGCTCGACTACCTCAAGGCCGAAAATGCCTGGCAAGAGGCGCAGCTTGAGGACCAGAAAGCGTTGCGCGAAAGCCTGTTCCAGGAGATCAAGGGCCGTATCCTCGAGACCGACCTGTCACTGCCCTCGCCCTGGGGCCCGTACCTGTATTACACGCGCACCACCGCCGGTGACGAATACGCGCGCCATTACCGCTGCCCGCGCCCGGCCGACGACAGCCAGCAGATCGATGAAAACGCCGAAGAACTGCTGCTGGACCCAAATGTGCTGGCCAATGGCGGCTTTTTCTCCCTCGGCGCCTTCAGCATCAGCCCGGACCACAAGCGCCTGGCCTACAGCCTGGATACCAATGGCGAAGAGATCTACACCCTGTACGTGAAGGAATTGTCTTCGGGCAAGGTCAGTGAACTGGCCTTCGAAGACTGCGATGGCAGCATGACCTGGGCCAACGACAGCCTGACGCTGTTCTTCGGTGAACTGGACGACACCCATCGCCCGCACAAGCTGTATCGCTACCGCCTGGACGGTACCGCTGCCGAAGAAGTGTTCCACGAGCCCGACGGCCGCTTCTTCCTGCATTGCTACCGCTCCAGTTCCGAGCGCCAATTGCTGCTGTCCCTGGGCAGCAAGACCACCAGTGAAATCTGGGCCCTGGACGCCGAGCAGCCGCAACAGGCGTTTGCCTGCCTGGCGCCACGGGTTGAAGGCCATGAATACGATGTCGATCACGGCAAGCTGGACGACCAATGGACCTGGTTTATCCGCAGCAACCGCGATGGCATCAACTTTGCGCTGTTCCAGGCGGCCGACACCGGCGGCGTGCCCACCGAAGACCAGTGGCACAACCTGATTGCCCACGATGACGCGGTGATGCTCGATGGCGTGACGCTCAATGCCCGGGCCATGACCCTGAGCCTGCGCATTGGCGGCCTGCCGGTGATCGACGTGCACCCACAAGGCCTGCCGGCTTATCGCGTGGAACTGCCGGACGCGGCCTACAGCCTGTATGTGCAAAACAGCCTGGAATTCGACAGCGACAAAATCCGCCTGCGCTATGAAGCACTCAATCGTCCGGCCCAGGTCCGCCAATTGGAGCTGGCCAGCGGCGCGCAGCACGTGCTCAAGCAAACCCCGGTACTGGGCGTGTTCAATGCCGACGATTATGTCAGCCAGCGGCTGTGGGCTACCTCTGCCGATGGCACCCAGGTGCCGATCAGCCTGGTGGTCAAGCGTGACCAGGTGGGCCAGCCGACGCCACTGTACCTGTACGGCTACGGCGCCTACGGCTCGAGCCTCGACCCGTGGTTTTCCCATGCGCGCCTGAGCCTGCTGGACCGCGGCGTGGCGTTTGCCATTGCCCATGTGCGCGGGGGCGGCGAATTGGGCGAAGCCTGGTACCGCGCCGGCAAGCAGGAGCACAAGCAAAACACTTTCAGCGATTTTATTGCCTGCGCCGAACACTTGATCGCCGAGGGCCTGACCACCTCCAAGCAACTGGCCATCAGCGGCGGCAGCGCCGGCGGGCTGTTGATCGGTGCCGTGCTCAACCAGCGCCCGGAGCTGTTCCAGGCAGCCATTGCCGAAGTGCCCTTTGTCGATGTGCTCAACACCATGCTCGACCCGGACCTGCCACTGACCGTCACCGAATATGACGAATGGGGCAACCCTCAGGAACCCGAAGTGTACGAGCGGATCAAGGCCTATGCGCCGTACGAAAATGTCAGCGCCCAGGCCTACCCGGCGATGCTGGTGATCGCCGGCTATAACGACAGCCGCGTGCAGTACTGGGAAGCCGCCAAGTGGGTGGCCAAGCTGCGCGCCACCAAGACCGACGACAACCTGCTGCTGCTCAAGACCGAACTGGGCGCCGGCCATGGCGGCATGAGCGGGCGTTACCAGGGCTTGCGTGACGTGGCCCTGGAATACGCCTTTGTGTTCAAGGCCCTGGGGCTGGTTTAAGAACCCGCCGCCTTGGGCTTGCTGTCGTTTTGCTGCAAGCCGGGCAAGGTCTGGTCCTTGGGCGGCTTGGGCATTTCAATCGGCGGCAACAATGGCGCCCCGCTACCTTGTGGCTTGGGCGCCGTTGGCGGCGTGACTTGCGGATAGGGGGTCGGCGTGGCAGTGCCCGGCGCCCCCGTGGTGGTCGCCGGCGTGTTCGGCACGGGTTGCAACTGCTGGGCATGTGCGGCACCCAATGTGAGCACACTCCCTACAATGACCGCTAGAATGCTGCACTTCATCGATGGCTCCATGGCCTGACTGTTAACCAGTCCCAAGGCTACTCCCAACCGCGCAAGAATGCCCTTCCCAATGAGATTTCCATGAAACGTTTCGTGCTGCTCGACACCACCCCGATCCCCGATAACGGCGGCGCCCTGTGCCTGTTCGAGTACGGCGAGGATTTTGTGATCAAGATCCAGGGCGGTGACGGCGGGCAATTGATGAACACGCGCATGCACGGCTCCGAAGATGCCCTGGCCGAAATCCCCTGTCGCAAGGTCGCCGGCCGCCCTGGTTCACGGGTATTGATTGGCGGCCTGGGCATGGGGTTCACCCTGGCCTCGGCGCTCAAGCACCTGGGCAAGACGGCCGAAGTGGTGGTGGCTGAATTGGTACCGGGCGTCGTGGAGTGGAATCGCGGCCCGCTCGGGGAAAAATCCGGCAACCCGCTGCTGGACCCGCGCACGGTAATCCGCCTGGAAGACGTGGCCAAGGTGCTGCAAGCCGAGCCCCAGGGCTTTGATGCAATCATGCTCGACGTCGACAACGGCCCCGAAGGCCTGACGCAGAAAGCCAACAGCTGGCTGTACTCCGCCGGTGGCCTCAGCGCCTGCGCCAAGGCCCTGCGCCCCAAGGGCCTGCTAGCCGTGTGGTCGGCCAGCGCCGACAAGCAGTTCAGCGACAAACTGCGCAAGGCCGGCTTCAAGGCCGAGGAAGTGCAAGTGTTTGCCCATGGCAACAAGGGCACCCGGCATACCATCTGGATTGCCGAGAAACTCAAGGGCTGAACGGCGCGCCGCTCAGATCGAGCGACGCAGTCGACTCAGGTGCCGCAAGCCTTCCAGTACCAACACCACCACCGCCAGCCAGATGGGCAGGTAGGTCATCCACTGGCCCGGCTTGAGGCTGTCGCCCAGCATCAACGACACCGCCACCAGCAACACCGGCTCAGCGTAACTGAGCAGGCCGAACAGGCTGAAGGGCAACAGGCGGCTGGCCAGGATGTAGCAATAGCCTGCCGCCGCGCTGACCAGGCCCATCACTGGCACCAGCCAGTACAACGCCGGGCGCTGCGCCAGCGTTTCGCCAATGGGTTGGCCGCCGAGGATGAACCACAGCGCCACGGGGATCATCAGCATCATGTCCAGCCACAATCCGCCCAGGTTGTCGGTGCCACAGCGCCGGCGCAGGACGAAATACAGCGGGTAACCAACACACACCACCAGGGTGGTCCAGGAAAACCCGCCCGTGCGGTACAACTCATTGCCCACGCCCACTGCGGCCAACACGGCGGCAATCTTTTGCAGATGGGAAAGGCGTTCGCCATAGACGATACGCCCGGTGATAACCATGGTCAGCGGCAACAGGAAGTAACCCAGGGAAACGTCCAGGCCATGGCCGTTGAGCGGCGCCCACATGAAGATCCACAACTGCACACCCACCAACGCGCTGGTCAGCACCACGCAAGGCAACAACCCCGGCTTGTCGCGCAAGCGCTGGTAGATCAGCGGCACCCATTTCCAATCCCCGGACAGGCACAGCAGCAGCGTCATGAAGGGCAACGAAATAAGGATTCGCCAGCCAAATATCTGCTGGCCGTCCAAAGGCTCAAGAAGAGAAGTAAAGAAATACAGCACACCAAACAGCAAGGACGCGGAAACCGCCAGAACAACACCTTTAGACACAACAGCCTCTACAACAAATTGCATGTATTGAATTGAAGCTGGCAGTTGAATGTAAGCGAGACGAACATCAAAACTTATTAACGCGCACCACAAACTTACAACTCACACAGAATAGAATTCCAGAGTCATGAATTTATAAGCACAGGGTAACTCGTCGAGTTTTTATTATTGGCAAGACGCTGATCAAACTCTTCAACCAACCCGACTTCGGTGATTGGCAGCAGTACGCTCTGCACGAGCGCCTCTGATTTGAAACGCCACAACGCCAGCCGCGGGGGCTGATATCGTGATGGGAAAACCCGATTGCACGGGAAACTAACGGTCGCCAGGCAAGACCTGGCTTATTGAGAACCTGACACCACCACACAACAGCGGCAGTGGGCCAAGAGACGCCACATTAAAGAACTTGGTAAAGTTAGTCCAACACTTTCTCAGCTAAAACTAACGTTGGCCTTATTTAACTTCCCAACGGTATTCAAACACAGCGTTGGCCAGCCATTGTTAGTGTGCCCCAAGCCGCCCAATCGCCGCCCGGCGCCCGGACTGAAAAAGCCAAGGGCTTATTGCTCCGCGAGCAGCTAGAATCAACGCCATCCGTGATCCACTAAAAACAGGAGCCATGATGAGCTCAAGCAACCCGCCCTCCCACACCGCCAAGCTGGACCGTATCCTCGCCGATGCCCAGCGCGACCGGGAAATGGGCTACCGCGACAAAGCCCTGAAAATGTACCCCCACGTATGTGGCCGCTGCGCCCGTGAATTTGCCGGCAAGCGCCTCAGCGAACTGACCGTGCACCACCGCAACCATAACCATGACGACAATCCCCAGGACGGTTCCAACTGGGAATTGCTGTGCCTGTACTGCCACGACAACGAACACTCGCGCTACACCGACCAGCAGTATTTCGGCGAAGGCTCCACCAGCAGCCCGACCATTGCCAAGGCCACGCACAACCCGTTTGCGGCGTTGGCGGGGCTGATGAAGAAGGACGACTGACGGTCGTCGCTGAACGTTACGACGTCATCGCGGCGATGCGGCGCGATGACAATCGCCCAAACACGCCATTTCTATAGCGACCGCTGCTCGAGCAATCCCCGTATAATTGCGGTTTTTCTCGAAGGCACCCTCTCCCGTGGGCAATAAACGCTACAGCTGCATCGGTCTGTACAACCCCAAATCCCCCGAAAACGTCGGTTCGGTCATGCGCGCCGCCGGCTGCTATGGCGTGGCTTCGGTGTTCTACACCGGTAAACGCTATGAGCGGGCCCGGGACTTTATTACCGATACCAAGAAGGTCCACCACGATATCCCGCTGATCGGTATCGACGACCTGAAAAAGATCCTGCCCCTGGGCTGCATCCCGGTCGCCGTCGAGCTGGTGGACGGCGCCCGCCCGCTGCCCGAATACACCCACCCGGATCGCGCGCTTTATATCTTCGGCCCCGAAGACGGCTCCCTCGACAAAGAGATCCGCGACTGGTGCGAAGACGTGATCTACATCCCGACCACCGGTTGCATGAACCTCGCGGCCACGGTCAACGTGGTGCTCTACGATCGCCTGGCCAAGGGCAATAACACCCGTTCGGGCCCCAAGTACTGATTTGGCGGGAACATCCACGAACTGCCGGCAGTCAGTTGCATATCAATGGCCCTTTGTTGGAGACAGACCATGAGCGACAGCAAAACCCTCAACCCTGTAATTGAATCGACGCCGTTCCAAACCCAGCCGACCCAGAATGTCCAAGGCTGGGAGCGCATTGGCTCCTTGGCCGGTGGCGTGGTGATGATGGGCAAGGGCATTCGCCGGGGCGGTTTCTTTGGCCTGATCCAAGTGGCGATTGGCGGTGTGGCCTTGGCACGCGGGATCAGCGGGCATAGCTCGGCCAAGTCGCTGCTGGAAAAAAGCCGCCAGGATATGAACAGCGTACGCACAAAAATCGAACGCGCCGGCGAAGAACTGAAAAACCTCAAGACCCGCGCGCAAGTGGCTGCCGAAAAAACCACCCCGTGACGCAACTTGTGTGGGAGCTGGCTTGCCTGCGATGCAGGCGGCTCGGTCTTTTAGTCAGACCGAGGTGATGCTATCGCAAGAAAGCCAGCTCCCACACAAACCCAGTGCCTACACAAGCTGTGTTTGCACCATTGAGTTTCAGCGCAGCAGTTTGCTGTCGAGCACCACCGAGGATTCGCCAATCACGCTTTCGGCCAACTGCACAAATTCCCTGGTCGTGATGCTGTCCAGGCGCATCAGCGCCTGCGTCAGGTCATCCAGGGAACGCTTGTTGTGGGTTTTCAGGCGGATTTCGCGATCCAGTTCCTGCAACACCACCACCGCCCGCGCCACCGTGGCGCCGCTGACGTGCTCGCCGCGCAAGGTCGTCACACCCTTGCCGTCCTTGCTCAAGCGCGCCTGTACTGCCTCATAACGCTCGTCGCTGATGCCACCCGCGCGGCGTAGCAGTTCAATGGAGTAATACTCGGCAAGCCCTTCGCTGATCCAATCGCTGCCCTGATGGTCGTTGAACCGGCCGATGGCCTGCACCACTTCGCGAATCAACGGGCTACTGCCGTTTTCGCTGACCAGCGGCGTGCGGCTATTGAGGTACACCGAATCGCGCCCGGAAAACGCGCCACGGCGCATCGGATCACTGGCCCCCACGACCAGCAGTTTGGCCGGATGCCGGGGAAACGCTGCTTGCACCTGGGGCCAAACGAATGTCAGCAACGTCAACACGTCCATGCGGCGCATGGCCTGGCCCTTGGGCGAGGTCACGGTGATTTCAGTTTCGCCCAGGCGTACCCGGCGGCTGCCCAGGTTACCGGCGAGCATCCAGCCCGTGGGCCGGTCGAACAGACGGGACACGTTGTCGATACGGAACTTGTGCTTGCCGATCCGCGGCCAGGGGGTCTCGACGCTTTTCCATCCTGGCGGCAGCTCGAAGGTCAGCCGCGACACCAACTCCACGCCGTCCTGCTGGTCAAGCCGGGCCGCAGGCACCAGGTCTTCACCACGAAACAACGCCCAGCTGGGGGTCATGCGCGATTCGTAGATGCCGGGCTTGCGCGCATGGCTCAGGCGCACGCGGTAGGTCAGGCTGGCCTTGTCCGCGCCCGGCTGCCACAGGCCACGCCGGGCCCCCGTATCGGGCGTGACCTGCCACTGGCCGTCAGCCTGGAAGTCGCTGTAGTCACCGTCGCGCCCCAGGTCGAAGTTCAGGCTGCGCACCGCCGAGCCCTCGGACAGGCTCAGGCGCACCTCGGCCTGATCGCTCTGGGGTAATAGTTTGACGTGATAGTCGAGGTCGACTTTTTTCGCCGACCATGCCGACGTGCTCAACCCCAGCAACAGCAGGCTTGCCGCCAGCCTGGCTTGGACCGTCATACGCTCTCCTTTTCAGCCTGCGCGAAAAATCAGGTAATCCTCCCAATCGTCCTCGGGCACGCTGCCTTCGCTGAGCATGCGGCCGGACTGGGAAATGCGTTCGTGGTGCACGGCGTCGCGATCACCGCAGACCAGGTGGTGCCATAGCGGCAAGTCCTTGCGCTCACTGACCAGGCGATAGCCACAGGTCGGCGGCAGCCATTTGAACTGATCGGCCTGGCCCGGCGTGAGCTGGATGCAATCGGGCACCGAGTCCCGACGGTTAGGGTAGTCGGTGCACTGGCAGGTTTTCAGGTCCAGCAATTTGCAGGCGATGCGCGTGTAATAGACGCTGTTGTCGTCTTCATCTTCAAGCTTTTGCAGGCAGCACAGGCCACAGCCGTCGCACAGCGACTCCCATTCCTCCTGGTCGAGGTGCTCAAGGGTTTTGCGTATCCAGAAAGGTTCGACTTTGGCGGCCATGGCTCTACATCAGTATCGGTAGGTGAAAAGGCCGCCAGTCTAGTGCCCAAGCCCCCTGGGGCCAAGCGCTTACGACTGCCGGTAGGGCAAGACTTGTCAGGCGCGCGGCGGCGCAGTAGCTTTGAGAGCCGTTTTTTTCACCAGGATCCGCTTATGAGCACTGAGCCACGCGTTGCCGATTACCCGATCCACCCGCAGTTCACCGAGCGTTGGTCGCCGCGTGCGTTTACCGGGGAAAGCATTCCGGAGGAAACCCTGCTGAGCTTCTTCGAAGCTGCGCGCTGGGCGCCTTCGGCCTACAACTCGCAGCCTTGGCGGTTTCTCTATGCCCGTCGCGATACGCCGCACTGGCAGCGTTACCTGGGCCTGCTCAATGAATTCAACCGTGGCTGGGCGCAACATGCCTCCGCACTGGTGATCGTGGTGTCGAAAACCACTTTCGCAGTGCCCGGCGCCAGCGAAGAAACCCCGGCGCTGTGGCACACCTTTGACACCGGCTCGGCCTGGGGCCACCTGGCGCTGCAAGCCAGCATCAGCGGCTGGCATACCCACGGCATGGCCGGCTTCGACCAGGAGCTGACCCGCAAGGAACTGAAGATCCCCGAGGGTTATGCGCTGCATGCGGCAGTTGCGGTGGGCAAGCTGGGGGACAAGGCGACCCTGGCCGACTACCTACAGGCCCGGGAAGCCCCAAGCCCCCGCCGGCCGTTGAGCGAGTTGGTATCTGCTGGTGACTTCAAGCTCTAAGCCCCCGGCTGCATAGGCCATCGCCTGGCGTATGCAGCTTGTTGAAAGCGCCAAGGTGCAGATCACGACGCTCAGGCAAGCAGGCGCGCAAAGGCCTGGCGCAGCGCCTCCCTTTGACTTACATACGCGGCCATCACCACCGGCACCATGAACTCCAACGGCTGGGAATCCATATCCACCGGGTAGATCTTCTGGTCTTTCGCCGAGTACATAAAGTTCTTCAGTTGCAGATCATTGTGATAGATATCCTTCGCTTCCATTTGCGCCAGGGCATCATCCAGCAAGGACCGTGCTTGCGGCGGCAAACTCCCTCTCTCAAAATGACTGAGCGCCACCCCATCAAGCTTGCGCATCTTTATGTATTTAAAGCCGTCCTCAATGATCCCTCTTGCAAAACCATCGCCATAATATTTATTCAGCGATATCACCTCCATGTTGAGGTAATTGGCCGAAGGTTGCAGTGAAGTAGGCCCAAGATCCTTGTAGACACTTTTGCCATCGCGGCTGGCGTAAATCACACCCTCGCCACCGGCCGCGATTTCCGGCCCCAGATCGTCCGCGACTGACACAGGCCCCGCCCCGCGCAGCGTCAGCCGCCGCCATTGATCGCCCTGGACATGCTCGACCAGCAACGGCGTTTGCCGGCCATTGTGATAGATCCGTGCCTGGACAGTGCCGTCCTCGGCACGACTGACTTGCCGGACTTCATACACCGCCGTCTGACCGGCACTGTCGATGTGGCGGATATGAGACAGATGGCCATCAGCGGCGAGATAAACCCCCTGGCTGTTGCGCGAAAGCCCGGCGATTCGCGAGGGCGCAACGCTGTACTCGGCAAACATCCGGTTGCCCAGCTCGCTACCCGGGGCAATACGCGCCATGGCCAGTGCGCCGTCCACGGCCGTGGTTTGGGCAACAAACCCTTCAAGGGGGCTACCATAGGGCCGTATCCTGTCAACATCGAAGGCATACCATTTACCGTTGCGCAGCACCGCGCCGCCTTCGATACGCCTTCCTGCAACTATGTAGGTGCCCGTTGCCGCAACACCAGACTCCCTACTGACCGCCTTCAATAGGTCATAGCTGCCGCTGCTCCCCCTGAGCTTGTTAACCGCCTGGATACCTTTGGACAATCCTTTACCGGCCAGTTGCGCACCGCCCACGGCCAAGTCGCCCAATCCTCCCAGGGGGTTAAACGCGCCAATCGTGGCCACACCGATTATCTTCGTCCCCCGTAATACCTTGGTCACCCCGGAGACAGCAGCGCCGCCCAACCGCCCCAGTTTCCCCGCCACTGCCGCGCCGGCAGTCAGGAAGCCAAAGATGTCCAGCGCCAGGTCCACAGCCCCCTCGCCGTAGTTGCCCTGCTGAAAATTGACAATCGCCGAGCGCAACGGAATAAGGTTGAGCACAAACTCTTTAACCGCCCTGGCTGTGCCCTTCTGCTCGTCCAGCGTGGTCTGCCCCCTGGCATGTTCCTTTATCTGCGGGTCATCCAGATCAAGATGCTCAACGAATACATCGGCAATGTATTGAGTACGCGGCGTCGCAAAGCTATCAAGCAACCCGTTACCCCGTGGGGTTCTTTCATTTCTCTGCTGAGGGGCACCCTCAGGGCTGAACACTTTGGTCTCGTACACGACATTGGCATTTCTTGAACTACGCTGCGCCGCCCGCCAGAGATCCACGGGCCGAATAACCCCTTGGGCAAAGTTGATTTCATAGGCTGCTGGAGGCTTTCCCTCGCGCTCAACTTTCAGCAGCAGTTCCTGGCCTTTGGGGTGCTGGGTTCTGTCGGTAAAGCCTAGGCCCAAGGTGTGGGATAGATTCTGATAGAAGGTCAGCTTTCCATACTCAAGGTTCTCCCGATCGACCACCGGCAACTGCGCGACCAGATGCTTGATGGTGATGCCGATAGCTGCCTTTTTATTTTTTATCGTGTCATCGAACGGCTGGTTGAACGCCTCGGTGGTGCCAAATCGGTGATTGGCGTTCAACTCGGCCAGGGGGATGCGGCTGTCTGCGCAATCAAATACGGCGGGCGAAGGTAGGTCCATCATGGCGATATCCAGCAGCGAATGGCGCCCAAGCAAGTAGGTTGCTGGCGTTCCAGGACCACCTCGCGGATGGCCTGTAGTACTGATCAGTTTCTCTTCAAACAACCCGCCCAGGTCGCCAAATCGTCGCTTGAGTTCGGCCAGCGCCAACTCTTTTCGACTGGGAATCGCCTTATCCAATGCCTGGCTGGCGCTGATCATTTGCCGCTGGCGGCTGTTGAAGGTGTCTTTGAGTATGTTCAGTTCCTGGTCGCTGTAGCCCTCATCATCCCGGTGCTCCAGCAGTCCATTGGCAACCCCCCAGTCCAGCAGGGCGGCCTTCTGCGCCCGCCAGGTGACGCCCGGATCAGCCAGGCCCGCACTCTCGGCCTGTTGCATGACCTGCACAAAAGTCATGTTCGGTACCTTGCCCGGCGATTGAGCTTCTATCGTGCGCGCCGCAACCGCCAGGTTTACCCAGGCCGAGCTGCCATAGGTGACACTGACGGGAATGTCCTTGATCAGGAACTCGGGGGCCATCCTGGCCAACAACAGATAGGCGCCTACCCCAGCCATCTCCGGGCGGGTCCTGCCACTAGCGCTCAGGTGCGTGCGCAACCCGTCGACCACCACTGAAGCGGGTTTACCCCAGTGCCGAGCGCTTGCCAGGTCAAAACCCGCCACCTTGGTGCGATGTGGCGCGGTGATGGATTCGGGATCCATCTGCACAGCAATGGCAGCCAGCAAATAGTCGTTGATACTGCGGTCGGTAGCGACTGTATCCATTTGCTCTTGCAGGTACTGTCCCAGCCGCTGCCCTGGCGCGCAACTGATCAGCGATTGCAGGGCCTCGATGGGGTTGCTGCGTACCTGCAGGTCGACGGGCTGCTGATCGTTCAGGTAATCCAGCACCCCCTTATTACCGAGCCGGTCCAGAGCCAGCGCGCCCAGCCTGCGTTGCTCATCAGGACTGATAGGCACCGGCCACGATAAGCCGCCGCCAAGATCGCCAAGTGGGTGCTCCAGGGCTTTTTGAGTGACCGCATCGGCGAGGCTGGCAAGGTGAAAATGGCTGGTGGGCTGGAAAAATCCAAGATGCCGGATAAAGGTCGTCAGGGTGATGCTGCTGCCGGCATCCAGCGGATAGGACGACCCAGGGTCTATGCCCATCGGGGTACTGCCCAGCGCCGCCAGCACAGCTTGCGGCGTGGCATCTACGCCCAGGCGCGTGGCGACCTCGAAGAGCTTTTGCCCCAGGACCTTCAGGTTTTCTCTGTCGGCCAGGGCAGCCTGCAGGCCAGACTTGGGTTTGGCCTGTGTCGGGATGACCGGGCCACCAGCAGCGCCAGTTGCCGGCAAAGGGTCAGGCTGCGCAAGCCTGGCGCCTTCAGCGACACGGTCAGTCAAAGACGCGGGAAACAGAGGTGTTTGCGGGGGGATAGCACGCAGATCGAACATTGAGAGGCCTCCCTGATTAAGGTCAGCGAGCCTCCCACGATGCCGTCAGCGATAAAATCAGATGCGGGCTACGCAGCCTGTGGGGGAGTTCAATATCCGCGCTCGAAACTCACCTCGCCACGCAGCGAATCCTTGGCCTGGTATGCCCCAAGGTTCTCGACAAACAGCGCCACCATGCGTCGCGGGCAGGTCGGCGCCGAGCTGTGGCCCGTCAGCAACAAGCCCCAGGCAGTCCAGAACGGATGGCGCTGGGGCAGAGGCTCCTGGCGACACACGTCGATGACCGCACCGGCCAGGTGCCCTTCTTTCAGGGCCTCGACCAGATCGGCATCCACCACCGCCACGCCCCGGCCGACGTTGATGAACAGGCCGGTCGGCTTGAACTGCTTGAACAGCGCCGCATCGTACAGGTCGTGGGTGTTCGGCGTGTTGGGCAGCAGGTTGACCACATAGTCCACCTCGCCCACCAGCCGGCCCAGTTGATCCGGCCCGGCCACCTCGAGAAACGGGGCCTGCTCCCGGGCTTGGCTGGCAACGCCGTATAACTCCACGCCAAAGGGCAGCAGGAACTGCGCGACGCTCTGGCCGATATCGCCGGTGCCGACGATCAGTACCTTGCGCCCCGCCAGGCTCTGGCCCATGCGGTTGTCCCACTTGCGCTCGACCTGGCTGACCAGGCGCGCCAGCACCTCGCGCTCGTGGCCGAGCATGTAGGTGAGCACGTACTCGGCCATCACCTGGCCAAAAATGCCGACGGCACGGGTCAGTCGATAATCCCGTGGCAAGCCATCGGCCAGCAGCGGCGTGATACCGGCCCAGGTCGATTGCAGCCATTGCGGGTGATGGCCCTGGCGCAGCAGGGTTGCCAGCAGGTCCGGCTGGCCCAGCCACACCGGGCAATCGGCGGCCAGGCGTGACAGTTCAGCCGAGTCGCCGCTGGTCAGGACTTCAATATCCGGCGCCGCTTCGCGCAGCAGTCGGGCGTACAGCGGGTGGTCCTGTTCTGCTATCAGAACGCGCATGGTTCAAACCTTTCAAAAACAGTGCAGGCGACCACCGGCAGCAGACTGACTGCTGGGCTCGGGGCTCGCCAGGTCATTCGATTCAAACGTGTCCCGAGCGGGACACGGGTCGATCACATCGGGTCGTTACGGCGCAGCAGTTCTTCGGGCAGGTGTTCGATGTACTCATCGTCCGGCGGTGGCATCTGCAGGTGGTAGCCCTGCTTTTGCAGGTTGGCCAGGACTGCCACGATATCTTCCTGCTGCAGCTTGCGTTCCGCCGTCAGCACCAGGTTGAAAGCGTGTACCGGCTTGCCGAACACGGTCAGCAGGCCTTCGGGCACGCGCTCCAGGGCATCGCTCTTGAGCACGTAGAGGTACATGCCGGCGCGTTTCGGGCTGCGGTAGATGGAACAAATATGTTTCAAGGCTGTTCTCCGGCAGTGGCCAGGCTGTCCAGCAGCGCCTGGCCCATCAACTCGCGGCGCCAGCCACGCAGCGAGTCAGGCAATTGGTAAGGCCCATCGGGGTAGCCACTCTTGACCAGCGCCTCGAGGGTTTTCTTGCGCAGCATCAGCTCCGGGGCCATGTCCAGGCGTTCGGCGAAGGTTTGGCCCAGGGCGCGCAGTTGCTTGATCAGCACCGCGGCATCCACCGGCAATGGCTCAGGCACGGCCGGCGGCCATTGGTCCATCGGCACACTGGCGGCACGTTTGATCAGGCCCAGCAGAAACTCGCCGTCCTGGCGCACGGTGCGCGGGTGCATGTCTTCGATTTTGCCCAGGGCCGCGAGGTTATCCGGCTGCGACTTGGCCAGGGGCCATAGCGAGTGTTCACGCAGGATACGGTTGCGTGGCAGGTCGCGGGCGCGGGCTTGCTGTTCGCGCCAGGCGCACAGCTCGCGCAGCACAGCGAGTTGGGCACGGGACAGTTTCCAGGCCAGCTTGGCGTCGCGGTAGACCTCATAGGGGTCGATTTCCCGACGCAGGTTGGCCACCAGTTCCGCGCCATCTTCCAGGATCCAGGCGTATTTTTCGTCGGACAGGCGCGGGCGCAGCCGTGTGTAGACTTGCGCCAGGTGCACCGCGTCTTCGGCGGCGTAGCTGACCTGGGTCTCGGACAATGGCCGCTGCAGCCAGTCCGAACGGGTCTCGCCCTTGGGCAGTTCGATGTCGAGCACAGCTTGCACCAGGCGCGAGTAGCCCATGGAGAAGCCGAGGTTCAGGTAGGCAGCTGCCAGTTGGGTGTCGAACAGCGGCGCCGGCAGGCTGCCGGTCAGGCGCAGCAACACTTCCAGGTCTTCACTGCAGGCGTGCACCACCTTGATCACCGCTGGGTTTTCCAGCAGCGCGGCCAGGGGTTGCCAATTATCGATGGTCAGGGGATCGATCAGATAAGCGCGTACACCATCGCCAATCTGGATCAGCCCGGCGATGGGATAGAAGGTATCGACCCGCATGAATTCGGTGTCGAGGGCGACGAATGGCAACTGCTGCCATTCGGCGCAATGCTGGCCGAGGCTATCGTTGTCGCAGATCCAGTGAATATCGATGGCCACACGGCTCTCCCTTGAAGAATGGCGCGCAGTATATATCGCCAGAGGGACTTTCGAGCACCCGCAGTGTGCCAGCCATCATGAAAACTCTGACAGGAGACGAAGAATAGCCCGACAGCTGAGGGTTATCCTCGTTTGCGCAGCACATAAACCCGCCACAAGGTCGAGCCGGGCATGAACTCTTGCTGATTGAGCACCGTGAACCCCGCCTGGCGGAACTCCGCTTCCACCTCGACACGATGGGACAGCAAGGCTTGCCCCGTGCCTGGCGGGTGGAGCTCACGATGGCGGCTGTCGCTGTCCACCGAGACAATCACCGTGTCGCGGCTGACCCGGTGAAACTCGCGCAACAGCGCCAGGCGCGCGTCGGCCGTGGGGACGTGGCGAAACAGTTCCAGGCAGAAAATGCAGTCCACCGCGTTGGCCGACAGGCCGATGGAAAAGGCCGAGCCCTGGAACGTCTTGATCCGGCGCAAAAATGCCGCGCCGTGATGGCTCTGGGCATGATCGAGCATGGCCTGGGATGGGTCCGAGGCGAGGATCACACGGTTGCTGTGTTCGGCCAGCACCGGCCAGAAGCGCCCCGCCCCACAGGCCAGGTCCAGCAGCAGCCCGGGCTCCCCCGCGACTTTCAGGGCCTGGCGCACCAGGCGCTCATCGCGCCATAACCATAGGCGCCGCCGTAAAGTCGGGGGGCGCGGGTCGCCGCAGACCCGAGCGTGGTCACGATCACAGCGCGCGGCGAATTCAGCCTCGATGGACGATGGGGGTTGCGACGACATCACGGGACTCATGTAGATGAACCGGTCTCTACGGACACTGGACCCTCAGCTTATCCACCCGCTCGTGAAAAAAAGGTCGAAAGCGTCGCGCTTCATCATCACGCCTGGTGCAGGTACCAGCGCCAGTCCTGCTCGCCCACCTCGCCCATGAACTGCCGGTACTCAGCCCGCTTGACCGCCAGGTACACGCCGAGAAACTCCTGGCCGAATGCTTCACGTGCCCAGGTCGAACCTTCCAATGCACGCAAGGTGGTCAGCCAGTCGGTGGGCAGCAGCTCCTTAGCCTGGGCATAACCATTGCCCGTGACTGGCGCGCCGGGATCGCGCTGCTCACGAATGCCACGGTGGATCCCCGCGAGGATTGCCGCCGCCGCCAGGTACGGGTTGGCATCGGCGCCGCAGATGCGGTGTTCGATATGCCGCGAAAACGCCGGGCCGCCGGGCACACGCAGGCTCACGGTGCGGTTGTCGACCCCCCAGGTGGCCGCCAGCGGCGCATAGCTGTTGCTCTGGAAGCGTCGGTACGAGTTGGCGTTGGGGCAGAACAACAGCAAGGAATCGAGCAAAGTACTGAGCATCCCGCCCACCGCCTGGCGCAGCAGCGGCGTACCATCGGGCGCCTCGCTGGCAAACAGATTGTTACCGTCGGCGTCCGCCAGGCTGACGTGCATGTGCATGCCGGTGCCGGCCAGGTCGTCGAACGGCTTGGCCATGAAACAGGCCGTCATCCCGTGCTTGTGGGCCACGCCCTTGACCAGGCGCTTGTAACGCACCGCCTCGTCCATCGCTTGCAACGCATCGCTGCGGTGTTCGAGGGTGATCTCCACCTGGCCCGGCGCGTATTCGGAGATCGCCGTGCGCGCGGGAATGCCTTGCAGCTTGCAAGCGCTATACAAGTCGGCCAGAAACGGCTCGATCTGCTCCAGCTCGCGCAGGCCATAGACCTGGCTCGAGCGCGGGCGACCGCCGTCCATATCCCGCGCCGGTTGCGGGCGGCCATTGCTGTCGGGCTTCTGGTCCAGCAGGTAGAACTCCAGTTCCGCCGCCATCACCGGGTAATAACCATCGGCCTTGAGCCCGTCGATGACCTTGGCCAGCAAGTGCCGGGGATCAGCCACCGTCGCCGGCAAGCCCTCCACCGGGTGCATGCTGACCTGCACCGCCGCAGTGGGAATCAACCGCCACGGCATGCGCTGCAAACTGCCGCTGATCGGGTAGGCGCGGCAGTCGATATCCCCTACCTCCCACACCAGGCCGGAGTTTTCCACGTCGTCGCCATTGAGGGTCAGGCCCAGGATGGTACTGGGCAGCGGGCGGCCACTGGCGTAGACCGCCAGCAGTTCATCACGGTGCAGCAACTTGCCGCGAGGCACGCCGTTGCTGTCGAGGATGAACAGTTCGAACATCTCGATATCGGGATTTTGGTCAAGAAACGATTGGGCTTCGTGCAGGCTGGCAAAGACGGTACTCATGGCAACTCTCTTACGTATGCGTCAGGCAGGCGCGCACGACGGCGCACCCGTGAGGGGGCAATCAGCGTAAGGGAGCGGTATCCGGCGGGCGGGCGTGGCGGCAGTGCCACAGCGCCCAAAAGGCCAGTTCAGAAGGCAATACATCAACGCCCAGCCGACACACCGGGCGGCTCGGCGCGATGGCGCCAGGCAAGGCCTCGGGGTGAGTGTCGGGGGAACCGTCCATGCAGGGATCACAGTGAAGAGATAAGCGCCAGCGTCACACGCTGGGTTAAGCCATTAAATTCAGTCTTGATGGAGTTCACTTTCAGGATGACTAAACATTCGCCACCCACTCACCACATCGACAAACGCCCGGCATGCAGCACTGCGATAAGCGCCCTTGCGACTGAGCAGGGCCACCGTGCGCTGCGGCAACGGCGGGCGCAGTTGCACCGCGTGCAAGCCCTGCTGGGCCATGGCCACCTCGCGGGGCAGGATCGTCGCCAGTTGGGTATGGCGAATAATTTCAATCACCGCACTGATCGAATTGGCCTGCATGGCAATCTGCGGCGTTATCTCCAGCGTCCGGCAATAGTCATCAATGTAACGTCGCGTCGCAAATCCGCTGTTCAACAGCACCAGGGGTTGCTGCTTGAAGTCAGCCAGCTTGAGCCACTGTTTGCGCTTCAAGGTTGGATGACTGGCGCTGGCCACTACGCTCAACTCCTCGACAAACACCCCTTGGCATTCGATGTCTGGCATGTGCTCGCCGCTGAAGCCAATGCCGATATCCAGCAAATCCTCGGTCAGCGCGCGCTCAAGACGGTCCTGGGGCATTTCCTCGACGCTGACGGTGATCCCCGGATACTGCTGATAAAACTGGGCCAGTAGCGGCCCGATCAGGTACGCGGTGAACGTCGGGGTCATGGCCAAGCGTAAATTGCCACGGCTCAGGTCCTGCACGTCATGCATGGCCCGGGTGCCCGCCTGCAGATCCTGCAGCGCCAGGCGGGCAAACCGCACATAGGCCTGGCCCGCGTCGGTCAGGTTGACACTGCGCCCGGAACGATCCAGCAGCGGTGCCCCCAGGTTCTCTTCGAGTTGCTTGATCTGTTGCGACAATGTCGGCTGCGACACATGCAACGCTTCGGCAGCCCGCGTGAAGTTACGGTGCTCGGCGACGGCCAGCAGGTAGCGGATATGGCGTAGCAGCATGCAAAACACTCCAACTATAGGCATGACTTATAGAAACCATAATAATCCGGTCTTGGACGCTATAACCAAAAACTTCCATCCTTGCCCCATTAGCGACGCAAGGAGAAACACCATGCAGCATCTCATCGACGGCTTGCGCAAGTTCCAGAGCGAAGCCTTCAGCCAGCGCAGTGACCTGTTCAAGCAACTGGCAACCACGCAACACCCCAGCACGCTGTTTATTTCCTGCTCCGACAGCCGTGTAGTCCCGGAGCTGTTGACCCAGCAGGAACCAGGCGATCTGTTTGTGATCCGCAATGCCGGCAATATCGTGCCGTCCTACGGCCCGGAGCCGGGCGGGGTCTCGGCCACGGTCGAATATGCGGTGGCCGTGCTGGGGGTCAGCGATATCGTGATTTGCGGCCACTCCGACTGCGGCGCCATGACGGCCATTTCCACCTGCAAATGCCTGGATCACTTGCCCGCCGTGGCCAACTGGCTGCGCCATGCCGAGTCGGCCAAGGTGATCAACGCCGCACGTACCCATGCCTCGGATGCAGAGCGACTGAGCGCCCTGGTACGGGAAAACGTGGTCGCACAATTGGCCAACCTCAAGACTCATCCCAGCGTCGCCCTGGCGCTTGAACAGGGCCGGCTGAGTCTGCATGGCTGGGTCTACGATATCGAAAGCGGCTGCATCAACGCCCTGGATGGCCGCACCGCTCGCTTTGTATCCCTGCTGGACAATCCACAGACCCGCGCACACGCCGCCTGAACCTTATTTAACCGAAGAGGAAGTCATCATGCTGCAATCCCAATTGTCCCAAACCCCACGCCTGGCCCTGGCCGACACCGTGATTGATATCAAGGCCCGCAAAAACCTGTCCTGGCAGGACCTCAGCGACGGCACCGGCCTGAGCCTGGCGTTCGTCACCGCAGCCCTGCTCGGGCAACACCCGCTGCCCAAGGACGCAGCCGATGTGGTGTGCGCCAAACTGGGCCTGGACGCGGACGCCAGCCGTCTGCTGCAAAGCGTGCCTCTGCGCGGCAGCATCCCCGGTGGCATTCCGACGGATCCGACCGTGTACCGTTTCTATGAAATGCTGCAGGTCTATGGTTCAACCCTCAAAGCCCTGGTCCACGAGCAGTTTGGCGATGGCATCATCAGCGCCATCAACTTCAAGCTAGACATCAAAAAGGTCGAAGACCCGGACGGCGGCTCCCGCGCGGTCATTACCCTGGACGGAAAATACCTGCCGACCCAGCCGTTCTAATCCCCGGGCAACCGTCTACGCTCTTGGGACATTCACAAGAACGAGGGACGGGTAATGAAGGGAATGCTCCGCGCCACCTGGCTGCTGCTGTTGCTGGGTTTCAGCCAGGCCCAGGCCGCAACCGCCCATGAACAGGACGCCCAGGCCGCCAAGGCGCTGCTGGAGAAGGCCCTGGCTTATTACCACGACAACGGTGACAAGGCCTTCGCCGCCTTCAGCCGCCAGGGCGAGTTTGTCGACAAGGACCGCTATGTGTTCGTGGTCGATACCAAGGGCGTGCTGCTGGCCAGTGGTGGCCCATCTTCGGCGCTGATCGGTCGCGACGTGTCCGAAGTGCTCGGGCCGGACCTGCGCCAGTCGTTCAAGGACGCGCTGAAGATCCCGGAAGGCAATGGCATCCAACAGGCCGAATACCGCTGGCAGAACTGGAACGACGGCAAGGTGGAACGCAAGCATGTGTTCTACCAGCGTATCGGCCAGCGCATCCTGGCCGTCGGCTATTACCTACCCCGGGCTACGCCCGAGCAGGCCAAGGCCCTGCGGGACAAGGCAGTCAGGGAACTGGAGAAAAACGAAGCCGGCACGTTGAAGGCAATCAATGCGCTGCAAGGCGGCTTTTTGCAGGACGACTTGTATGTGTTTGTGGTCGACCTGGATACCGGGCGCTATGTGGCCCACGGCACCAACCTGCGCCTGATCAACACCGACTTCGCCAAGATCAAGGACCCGGACGGCAAGCCCGTGGGTGAACCGATCCTGGCACTGATGAAGGAGCAGGGTCAGGGAGAATATGAATACCGCTGGAAAAACCCGGTGACCGGCAAGGTGGAAAACAAGCATGCCTATCTGCGCAAGAGCGGGCATTTTCTGGTAGCGGTGGGTTACTACAGCCCGTAAGCGCGCAACTGCACGCCTTGTAGGAGCAGGCCGGCGCCTACGCTAGCGCGCCTTGTCTTCGCGCCCGCGCAACAGCTGGTTGGGCATTGCAATCGCCGCTGCCAGCCCCAGCAGCGACACCGCCGCGCTGATCATCAACAAATGCCGGAAGGTCCTCAACAGCTCCCCACGCAAGGCGTCCTGCGCCGGGCCGGGAGCCGCGTTGAGGCCATCGAGCAGCACGTTGCCGGAGCTGCCTTCGGCCATCATCGAGCCACTGGCCAGGTGGGCAAAACTCGAGTCCTGCAACAACGCCAAAAGCAAGGCCGACATACACGCCACGCCGACCGCGCCACCCAGGGAGCGAAACAGGTTGGTGGTGCTGGTAGCGACACCGATGTCGTGTTGCGCCACTGAGTTTTGCGTACCCACCAGGGAAGTCGGGAACTGCATGCCCGAGGCAATGCCGCTGAGCACCATGAACAAGCTGCTGAGGATCAATGACTGAGGTGCGCTGAAGGCCATGCCGAGGATGGCAATCGGCGTGAGCAGCGCACCGGTAAGGATCATCGGTTTATAGAGGCCGGTGACTGAGGTCATGCGCCCGGCAAAGAACGCGCCCATGGGCAAGCCAATCGCCAGCGGCAGCAGGTGCAAGGCGGCGCTGTCGGCACCGGCCCCCGTGACGCTCTGGTAGCGCAGGGGCATCAGCACGATCAGCGAGATGGCCTGGAAGCTGGTGAAGAAAATCGTACACCAGCACAACACCGCGCTGCGGTTGGCGAACAGGTGCATGGGCAACAACGGCTCCCGCGCCCGGCGCTCATGCCAGACAAACACCGTCAACGCCACCAGCGCACAGGCCAGCAGGCCCAGTACTTGATCATCGCGCCAATGATGGCCCTGGCCGATTTCAGTGATGCCCAGCAACAGCGCGGTCAGGCCGATGATCATCAGCACCGTGCCAAGGTAATCGATGATCGGCTTGCGCTGTGGCACCGGCAGCCCCACCAGCGTGCGATGGGCCACCCACCAGGCGCCCGCGCCCAATGGCAGGTTGATCAAAAATACCCAGCGCCACGACAGGTACTCGGTCATATAGCCGCCCAACACCGGCCCGGCCACGCTGGCAACGGCGTACATGCTGCTGAAGTAACCCTGGTAACGCCCACGCTCGCGGGGCGGAATGATGTCGCCGATGATCGCCTGGCTCACCGAAATCATCCCGCCCGCGCCGATGCCCTGGAGGATCCGCGCCAGCACCAACTGCTCCATGCTTTGCGCCATGCCACAAAACAGCGAGGCCACGGTGAACAGGCCCATGCCGATCAACATCATCGGCCGCCGCCCATACAGGTCGCCAAGCTTGCCGTAGATCGGCACCGCCACGGTCATCGCCACCATGTAGCCGGAGATGACCCAGGCCAGCAGGTTGACGTCGTTGAACCGCGCAGAAATGGCCGGCATCGACACGGCGACGATGGTCTGGTCCAGCGCACCGAGGAAAATCGCCAACATCAGGGCCGCAAGGACACTGCGTACAGAGGGTGTGGATTGGGTCACGACAGAACCTGCAGGCAAGCGGCAATGCCCGCCATGTTACTCGATAGCCGGCTATTCGATAGCCTCGTAAGGAAGCCCGACGTAATTTTCTGCAATGGTTGCGCGTCCAGCCTGCGACTCGACAAAGTACTCCAGCTCGCTCTGGGCAATCCGTTGGCTGAAGCCATCCGCCTCGGGAAACTGGTGCAGCATCGAGGTCATCCACCAAGAAAACCGCTCGGCCTTCCAGATCCGCCGCAAACAGATCTGGGAGTATTTCTCCAGCAGCTCCACGCGCCCTTCCCGGTACACCTTGCACAAGAGGGTGAACAGGGTGCTCACGTCACTGGCCGCCAGGTTCAGGCCCTTGGCGCCGGTAGGCGGCACGATATGGGCGGCGTCCCCCAGCAGGAACAGGCGCCCGTACTGCATCGGCTCCACCACGAAACTGCGCAGCGGCGCGATGCTCTTTTCAATCGAAGGCCCGGTCACCAGGCTGGCCGCCAGCTCCGCCGGCAAGCGCGCCTTGAGTTCCGCCCAGAAGCGCTGGTCGGGCCATGCATCAAGCGACTCCTCGGCCGGCACCTGCAGGTAATAGCGACTGCGGCTGGGCGAACGCATGCTGCACAGGGCAAAGCCACGCGAATGCTTGGCGTACACCAGTTCGCCGTGGACCGGCGGGGTGTCGGCAAGGATGCCCAACCAGCCGAACGGGTAGACCCGCTCGAAGGTCTTGAGCACATCGGCGGGGATCGACTGGCGCGACACGCCATGGAAGCCGTCGCAACCGGCGATGTAGTCGCAGTCCAGGCGCACCTGCTGGCCTTGATGCTCGAAGGTCAGCCAGGGCCGCTCGCCCTTGAGGTCGTGGGGCTGAACATTGCGCGCTTCATACAGGGTGATCGCACCGGCGTGCTCGCGGGCGGCCATCAGGTCGCGGGTGACTTCGGTCTGGCCGTAGATCATCACAGTCTTGCCGCCGGTCAGGGTCTTCAGGTCGATGTGGTGCAAGCGCCCATTGAGGGCCAGCTCGAAGCCTTCATGCACCAGGCCCTCGGCGTCCATCCGCTGGCTGACACCCGCCTGGCGCAACAGGTCGACCATGCCTTGCTCCAACACTCCGGCGCGAATTCGCCCAAGAACGTAGTCCGGGGCCTGGCGCTCAACAATCAGGGTTTCAATCCCCGCGTTATGCAGCAATTGGCCGAGCAGCAGCCCCGAAGGACCGGCGCCGATGATGGCGACTTGAGTTTTTAGGGTTTTCATTATTTTTATGGCCCGCCGGCTTCCCCCGAACGTTATCGGTGAAAGCGTTGTCATTGGTTTTGGTACTGGCATTTTTCCCTTGAGTGAGCCCCACAAGAAGGTGAAAACTGAGCCAAAGCCTGCGCTTTTCGCCAATCGGGGCGATTACCGAACCACTGTCCTGAGTATCGGATAAAAACATGACCAAAAATGCCAGTCCCGCGATTCCAGTGTTCAAACTCTACGGAGAAAGCCAGCAGTGGCCGACTCCGGATTTGCTGCATTGCGAGACCATCTCCCGGCGCAGCCGCGAGTACCAGTGGGAGATCCAGCCCCACCGGCATGCGGACCTGTGCCAATTGCTCTATGTGTACAAGGGCCAGGCGCAATTGGAGATCGAGGGCCAGCGCACGACGCTGACCGAATCGACCCTGCAAGTGCTGCCGCCGCTGTGTGTGCACGGATTTCGGTTTGCCGAGGATGTAGAAGGGTTTGTGGTGACACTGGCCGCGCCGCTGGTGGCGCACCTGCAGGGCCAGTTGGGCTCGGCGGTAGACGGCTTGAGCGCCCTGGGCAGCTACCCGGCGGGCCAGGACAGTGACTACCTCAATAGCCTGTTCACCCGCTTGCAGAATGAATACACCGATGACTTCCCGGCCCGGGACATGATGATGCACGCGCTGGTCAGCGTGCTGCTGGTGTGGATCAGCCGCCAGGCCATCCAACGCCGCCATCCACGGGCACCTCGGGGCCGCGAGTACTTCCGGCACTTCACCCAGTTGGTTGAGCAGCACTACCGCGAACACCCGAAGATCGAAGACCTGGCGCACAAGCTGGGGATCTCGGTGTCGCACCTCAACGGCACCTGCCGCGAGCTGGGCGGGCAGCCGGCGTTGCAGATCATGCACGACCGCCAACTGCTGGAGGCCAAGCGTCTGTTGACCTACACGAGCATGACCATTAATGAAATGTCTGACGTGCTGGGGTTCTCTGACCCGACGAACTTTTCTCGATTGTTTCGCAGGCGCGTAGGATTTTCACCCAAGGCATTTCGCGAACAACTGAACGCGGACTGACCGACCACCCACGCACTGTTGCAGGAGCCCGCAAGCCGGCTGCTGCAACAGGTTGCGTGTCAGCGCAGTGCGCTCAGGGTCGCCGAGTAGGTGCATTGCCCATGGTTGCAGGCAGAAGCCATGCCGGGTTGCAGGCGGGCCTGTTCGGCGCGGTAGGCTGCGGTGCCATAGAGGGCCGTGGCAAAGGCGCAGAGGGCAAAAATCGTCAGGTACTTTCTGGTTTTGATCGTCATGGCATCAACCTCCGGACAGATCAAGAAGGTGCTGTATTGAGCATAGGCCAGCCAGGGCCAGTTGCCAGTATTGACGGGTATTCAGACGCCTTATAGAGCTTACAGCCCCACGTCCCATTGCGGCTCTGGCGGGAACCTCAAGACCAGGAAATCCAGAAGGCTGCGCAATGCCTGGGGCATGTGCTTGCGCGAGGCATACACCGCATACATGTTCATCTGCCGCGGTTCGGCATGGGGCAGCAGGCGGATCAACTGGCCGCTGCGGATGTAGTCGCCGGCCTGATAGGTCGGCAACATCGCCACCCCTGCCCCGGCCAGGGTCAGCCGCAGCAAGGTGCTGGCTTCATTGGCGCTGATATTGCCATGCACCGGCACCGACACGGGCTCAGCGTTCTCCTCGAAATGCCACAGGCTCTTGCCGAAGTAGGAATGGGTCAGGCAGTTGTGATCCGCCAACTCTTCTACCCGCTGGGGCTGCGGGTGTTCCTGCAGGTAGGCCGGCGACGCGCAGATCACCGAGCGGCACACGGTCAACTGACGCGCAATCAGATTGGGATCCAGGTCGTTGCTGGTGCGGATCGCCAGGTCGATGCGCTCATCCACCAGGTTCACTGTGCGGTCGAGCATTTGCAGGTCAATACTGACCAGCGGATAACGCTTGACGTACTCGGCCATGGCCTCGGCCAACTGCGCCTGGCCAAACGAGGTGCTGACGCTCAGGCGCACCAGGCCGCGAGGGGCGTCGTCCGGTTCGCTGACGGCGGCCTGCATGTCGTAGGACAGTTCCAGCATCTGCCGGCAACGCGGCAGGGTCTCACTGCCAGCGGCGGTCAGGCTGAGCTTGCGCGTAGTGCGGTGCATCAGGCGCGCGCCCACCCAGTCTTCCAGCTCCGCCAGATAGCGCGACACCACTGGGCGCGACAGGTCCAGATGATCGGCGGCGGCCGATTGGCTGCCCAGGTCGACCACGGTGACAAACACCCGCATTGCTTGAAGACGATCCATGATTTGCCCGGTTTTAGAAACAAACTATGTCCAAGCATCGCATTTTTTGCTGCGTTCAGTGCAACTAAGCTCTGTCCATCGCCTGCCAAGGCATCCCTGACCTGGACTTGAACATGCTCACTACCCTCAAGCGCTTTGTACTGGCCACTACCGTTCTTGGCTTTGCCGCCCACGCCGTCGCCGCCGACCTGACCCTCGAGGTGTATAACCCAGGTGAATCGGCGATCTTCCCCGTCAGTTCGGTGCTGGTCAGCGGCGAGAAAGACGCGATCCTGGTAGACGCGCAGTTCGGCAAAAGCCAGGCCGAACAACTGGTGCAGAGGATCCGCGCCAGCGGCAAACAGCTGACCACCATTTACATCAGCCATGGCGACCCGGATTACTACTTCGGCCTCGACACCCTGGCCAGCGCTTTCCCACAGGCCAAGATCGTCGCGCCACAACCGGTGGTCGAGCATATCAAGGCCACCGTTGCCGGAAAGATTGAATATTGGGGCCCGAAAATGGGCGCCGATAAACCCGCCAAGACCCTCATTCCCCAAGTCCTCGACGGCCATAGCCTGACGCTCGAAGGGCAATCGCTGGAAGTCATCGGCCTGGACGGCCCGCAGCCGGACCGCAGCTTTGTGTGGATCCCGTCGATCAAGGCCGTGGTCGGCGGCGTGGTGGTCTCGCAGAACATCCACCTTTGGATGGCCGACACCCAGGGCGCACAGTCCCATGCCGATTGGTTGGGCACCCTGCAACGTATCGAAAAACTCAAGCCGGTCACCGTGGTTCCCGGCCACTACTTGGGCACGCCTTCGGTCAAAGCTGTCGCCTTTACGGCCGACTACATCAAGGCTTTCGATGTAGAAACCGCCAAGGCCAAGGATTCCTCGACCCTGATCGCAGCCATGAAAAAACGCTACCCGAACCTGGCCGATGAAAGCTCCCTGGAGCTGAGCGCCAAAGTCGCCAAGGGCGAAATGAAGTGGTGATTTGATCCAACCCTTACCCACACTGGAGAACGTCATGAGCAAGATTGCAATCATTGGTGCCACCGGCCGTGCCGGTAGCCAACTGCTGGAAGAAGCCCTGCGTCGCGGCCACACCGTCACGGCCATTGCCCGTAACACCGGCGCGATCGCCGCGCGTCCCGGCCTGACCGTCAAACAGGTGGACGCACTGGACGCCCAAGCCCTGCAACAGGCCATCAGCGGCAGCGACGTGGTGATCAGCGCCGCGCACTTCGCCACCCTGCCTGCGCCTGCGGTGATCGGGCCGGTAAAACAGGCCGGCGTGAAGCGCCTGCTGGTGGTGGGCGGTGCGGGTTCGCTGCTGCTGCCGGGTGGCGGGCGGGTCATCGACAGCGAAGGCTTCCCTGCCGAATACAAGGCCGAGGCCAGTGCTGGCGCAGCGTTCCTCGACACCTTGCGCCAGGAAAAGGAGCTGGACTGGACCTTCCTTTCGCCCTCGGCAGAGTTTGTCGAGACCGAGCGCACCGGTAAGTTCCGCCTGGGCCAGGATGACCTGCTGGTGAGCAGCGAGAACCGCAGTTGGATCAGCTTTGCCGACTTCGCCATTGCCTTGATCGACGAAGTGGAAACACCCAAGCATTCGCGCCAGCGTTTCACCGTGGGCTACTAAGCCCACAACCCTGTAGGAGCCGGCTTGCCGGCGATGGCGGCGATGGCGGCTTATCTGACAGACCACTATCGCCGGCAAACCGGCTCCTACAGATGTAGTTTTTCAATAGCTCCTGCGACTTTCTGATTTGCCGCCGGGCCCGCGCGGTCGCCTAATGGCGACCTTGTCCGCTCAAGGCCCGCCCATGGAAAACGTCCACGCAAAACCCACTACCGCCCTCTGGCTGATGATCAGCGTCGTGCTGGTGGCCCTCAATCTGCGTCCGTCCATGGCGGCGGTCGGCCCTTTGTTATCGTCGATCCGCGGCGATGTGCCGCTGAGTTTCAGCACTGCTTCGCTACTGACCATGTTGCCGGTGATGGCGATGGGCTTGGCGATGTTCTTCGGCATGGGCCTGGGCAAACGCTTTGGCGAGCATCGCAGCATTGTCCTGTCGCTGGTGGTGATTGGCCTTGCCACCTTGTCGCGGCTGTTTCTCGACTCTGCCGCCGAGTTGATCCTCAGCGCCATCGCCGCCGGCGTGGGCATTGCGCTGATCCAGGCGTTGATGCCGGCGCTGATCAAGTCGCGTTTTAGTGACAACGTTTCGCTGTTCATGGGCTTGTACGTCACCGCGATCATGGGCGGCGCGGCATTGGCGGCGTCGTTCTCGCCATTCATCCAGGTACAGACTGGCAGTTGGCGGATGGGTCTGGCGATCTGGGCGGTGCTTGCCGTGTTGGCGCTGCTGTTCTGGTATGCCCAGCGCGCCGCGTTGCCACCACTGCCCCAAGCCGGCAGCGGCCCGCAGGAATCGTTTTTCGGCAATCGCCGCGCGTGGTTGCTGGCGATTTTCTTCGGCCTCGGTACCGCGTCCTACACCTGTGTACTGGCTTGGCTGGCGCCGTACTACGTCGAGCAGGGCTGGAGCGAACAGAACGCCGGCCTGCTGCTGGGCTTCCTGACGGCCATGGAAGTGGTCTCCGGGCTGATCACCCCGGCTATCGCCAACCGGCGCCAGGACAAGCGCGGCGTGGTGGCCGTGCTGCTGGTACTGATCATCGCCGGCTTCTGCGGCCTGATCCTTTCCCCGCAACACCTCACACTGCTGTGGCCATGCCTGCTGGGCCTGGGCATTGGCGGGCTGTTCCCGATGAGCCTGATCCTGTCCCTCGACCACCTGGACAACCCGCGCCGCGCCGGTGGCCTGACGGCGTTTGTGCAAGGCATCGGCTACCTGATCGCTGGGGTGTCGCCGCTGATTGCCGGGATGATCCGCGACCAACTGGGCAGCTTCGAATGGGCCTGGTGGTCACTCACCGCCGTGGTGGGGGTGATGTTACTGATAGTCCTGCGCTTCGACCCGCGCCACTATGCACGGCATATTCGTTAGGGCGTCGTGTTCCAAACAGTATCTGTCCCACAATGAACATAGAAAGGTCCGACAGACCTTTCTATTGGGACGAGCGTTCCGTTAACATTTTGTCTTGTTTGCGCTGCGGTCGCGCAACAGGCTCACGGACGGAACGAATGCTAAACAGTAACTTGCTTAGAAAGCTCGATATGCAGGATCTGATGGTGTTTATCGCTGTGTATGAGCAAAGCAGCGTCACCGATGTCTCCGAAACCCTGTTTGTCAGCCAGTCCACGGTCAGTTACAGCCTGAAAAAGCTGCGCACCAGCTTTGAGGACGACCTGTTTATCAACACCCGTGCCGGCATGCGCCCAACCTACAAGGCCAGCACCATGTACGGGCATGTGCAGAAAATCCTCGAAAGCATCAACCTGTGCCACGCGGGCGCGCAGACGTTCGATCCCACGCAAAAAGCCGTCACCTTCAACCTCTGCGCACCCGAATACTTCGAGCAACTGATCCTGCCCAGATTGTTGAAACACTTCGATCATGCCGACCTGCCGGTGATCGTCAATGTGCAGAAGCTGGAAACCGAGATCCCTGTCGAGGCGCTGCGTGACGGGCGCCTGGATCTGGTGATCTGCTTCGGTCCGCACTTTCACCGTGAGCACAAGGACCTCAGGACCCAGATGCTGCTGGAAGACGACTTGGTCTGCGTCTTCGACAAGCGTGCGGCCCCCCGGGAGCCGGCGTTCAGCCTGCAGTCCTTTGTGGCCCGGCGCCATGTGTTCCCCACGCCCTGGACCTCGGACACCAACATGATCGACGGCTGGCTGAGCCGCCAGGCTCACAAGCGCCAGGTCATCGCCCGGGCCAACAGCTACAGCGCGGCGCTGAAGATGATTGCCGGCACCGACTTTATCGTCACCCTACCCCGCCGCGTGCAACAACTGCTGGCCGTGGAACCACAGTTCGGCCATTGCGAAGCCCCCAACGGCCTGCCGGGGTTTACCCTGGAGATGCAGTGGAACGATGCCAGCGAGCAGGAAAGCGCCAACGCGTGGTTTCGCGAGCAGGTGGCGGCGGTTGCGGCCAGTTGCAAAGTGGACGTGGCAAGAGAAGCAAACGCCTAAGTTGCCGCGCTCATGCCCCCATGAACGCCTCCAGCCGCGAGCGCATCCAGCGTTCGGCGGGGTCGCTGTCAACGTGGCTGAGCCAGACCATGGACAGGTCCAGGGTCGGTGTATCGAACGGAAACGGCTCACAAAACAGGTTGCCCGCCGCCGCCATGGCTTGGGCCGTGTAGTCCGGCAGGCTGGCGATCATATCGGTGCCGGCCAGTAATGCCGGTAAGGAACTGTATTGCGGCACGGATAACACCACGTGCCGCTTGCGACCGATCTCCGCCAGCCACTCATCGGCAAACCCCGCGACGTTAGCGGTGTGGGACACCAGCACATGGGGCCGTGCGCAGTATTCGTCGAGGGTCAGCGCCTGGTCCGAGGCATCGGCGCGCAGCACGCTGGGACGGATGTGGCGCAACAGTTTGCGCTTGGCATTGGCCGGCAGGCCACGGGTCTGGGTGATGCCGACGGTGATATCGCCAGAGGCCAGCAAATCGGGAATCCGCCAGTAATCGACGTGCTGCACCACAAACACCACCTGCGGTGCTTCGGTGCGCAGGGCCCGCAACAGCGGTGGCAACAGACCGAACTCGACGTCATCGGACAGGCCGATACGAAAGGTCATGGTACTGACAGACGGGTCGAAATCATGGGTAAGACTCAACGCCGCCGACAGCGAGTCCAGGGCCGGCGACAGATGCAGGATGAGCTCCTCGGCCCGCGCCGTGGGTTCCATGCGGTGGCCGACACGGATAAACAGCGGGTCGTTGAACAGCGTGCGCAGGCGGTTGAGGGCCGAACTGACCGTGGGCTGGCCAAGGAACAGCTTCTCTGCCACACGCGTTACGTTGCGCTCGAGCATCAGTGTTTCAAAGACCACCATCAGGTTGATGTCGGCCTTGCGTAATTCATTGCGATTCATGGCAAGCGCCCCACTGCCCAAGACAGTCGGCAGTTTAGGAACACAGCGGGGCCTGCGTCTATGCGCCGACTATCCAACCCACGTATTTGGGACTATAAATCAGCTTCCATGGCAACCGAGAACATCCCCGTGCTGGTCATTCTTGCCCTGGCCATCCTGATGGCCGGGCTGTGCATCTGGAGTATCAGGTTCATCGCCCATCCAACCGCCAGGACGCTGCTGCGGGTATTTATCGGGTTGTGCCTGGCCGCCATCGTGGCGTACCTGGTCTTGGCGTCGGGGTTTCCCACGGCGCTGCTGGTATCGGCAGGTTGACGAGCCTGCTGGCACTTCCTCTAATAGGCATCTTTTTCAAGCACGGAGCGCTTAGCCATGAAATTCGCCTACACCATCGTCTACGTCCCGGATGTCGCCGCGTCGCTGCAGTTTTTTGAAACGGCCTTCGGCTTCAGTCGACGCTTCCTGCATGAGTCTGGGACCTATGGCGAGCTGGAAACCGCAGGCACCACCTTGTCCTTCGCCGCGCATGAACTGGGGGAGTTGAATTTCAAGGGTGGGCACGTCGCTGCTCATTCTTCTAAGCAACCGCTGGGTGTGGAACTGGGATTTGTGACCGATGACGTCCCGGCCGCCCACGCCAAGGCTGTGGCCGCAGGTGCGACCGAGCTATCAGCACCGAGCAGCAAGCCCTGGGGCCAAGTGGTGTCTTATGTGCGCTGCCCGGATGGGACGCTGGTGGAGTTGTGTACGCCGATGTCCTGTAAGCCGGCTTGACGGCGGGGGCCTGTCAGCGTTATGCCCATCGCGGGCAAGCCGGTTCCTACAGTTATGGCTTCAGGGGGCGTTCCTGATCGCGTTCGGATAGCTCCGTCCCGTCATCCGGATGCTTCCAGGTCTGTGGCTTCTCTTCCTCGCGACGCTGCCTGGCGCGCTCCTGCTCCGCGTCATCGCGCGGTTTAGGTTCAGTGGTCATACCTACCTCCCGTCCTTAAGAATGAGTAAAGCCAACTAAGCATAGAGCAGCAATCGCATTTGTTGCAGTTGGCGGGCGCGACCAGTTGCTTGCGGGCTTATGGGTTTTCGACCGCCCAAAACAAAACCCCAACTGCTTTCGCAATTGGGGTTTTGGAATTTAATCTTGACGATGACCTACTCTCACATGGGGAAACCCCACACTACCATCGGCGATGCATCGTTTCACTGCTGAGTTCGGGATGGGATCAGGTGGTTCCAATGCTCTATGGTCGTCAAGAAATTCGGGTACTGAGTCGCGGCAAGTGCCTCGCTTCAGCAAATTGGGTATGTGACAGCTTTCGGTGTTTTGTGAGATTCGAACTTTCGGTTCATTTCGTCTTCACACACCGCAATCTGATGCTCTTTCGAGAAACAAATTGCTTGGGTGTTATATGGTCAAGCCTCACGGGCAATTAGTATTGGTTAGCTCAACGCCTCACAGCGCTTACACACCCAACCTATCAACGTCGTAGTCTTCGACGGCCCTTCAGGGAACTCAAGGTTCCAGTGAGATCTCATCTTGAGGCTAGTTTCCCGCTTAGATGCTTTCAGCGGTTATCTATTCCGAACATAGCTACCCGGCAATGCCACTGGCGTGACAACCGGAACACCAGAGGTTCGTCCACTCCGGTCCTCTCGTACTAGGAGCAGCCCCTCTCAAATCTCAAACGTCCACGGCAGATAGGGACCGAACTGTCTCACGACGTTCTAAACCCAGCTCGCGTACCACTTTAAATGGCGAACAGCCATACCCTTGGGACCGGCTTCAGCCCCAGGATGTGATGAGCCGACATCGAGGTGCCAAACACCGCCGTCGATATGAACTCTTGGGCGGTATCAGCCTGTTATCCCCGGAGTACCTTTTATCCGTTGAGCGATGGCCCTTCCATACAGAACCACCGGATCACTAAGACCTACTTTCGTACCTGCTCGACGTGTCTGTCTCGCAGTCAAGCGCGCTTTTGCCTTTATACTCTACGACCGATTTCCGACCGGTCTGAGCGCACCTTCGTACTCCTCCGTTACTCTTTAGGAGGAGACCGCCCCAGTCAAACTACCCACCATACACTGTCCTCGATCCGGATAACGGACCTGAGTTAGAACCTCAAAGTTGCCAGGGTGGTATTTCAAGGTTGGCTCCACGCGAACTGGCGTCCACGCTTCAAAGCCTCCCACCTATCCTACACAAGCAAATTCAAAGTCCAGTGCAAAGCTATAGTAAAGGTTCACGGGGTCTTTCCGTCTAGCCGCGGATACACTGCATCTTCACAGCGATTTCAATTTCACTGAGTCTCGGGTGGAGACAGCGCCGCCATCGTTACGCCATTCGTGCAGGTCGGAACTTACCCGACAAGGAATTTCGCTACCTTAGGACCGTTATAGTTACGGCCGCCGTTTACCGGGGCTTCGATCAAGAGCTTCGCGTTAGCTAACCCCATCAATTAACCTTCCGGCACCGGGCAGGCGTCACACCCTATACGTCCACTTTCGTGTTTGCAGAGTGCTGTGTTTTTAATAAACAGTCGCAGCGGCCTGGTATCTTCGACCGGCATGAGCTTACGGAGCAAGTCCTTCACCCTCACCGGCGCACCTTCTCCCGAAGTTACGGTGCCATTTTGCCTAGTTCCTTCACCCGAGTTCTCTCAAGCGCCTTGGTATTCTCTACCCAACCACCTGTGTCGGTTTGGGGTACGGTTCCTGGTTACCTGAAGCTTAGAAGCTTTTCTTGGAAGCATGGCATCAACCACTTCGTCACCCAAAGGGTAACTCGTCATCAGCTCTCGGCCTTAGAATCCCGGATTTACCTAAGATTCCAGCCTACCACCTTAAACTTGGACAACCAACGCCAAGCTGGCCTAGCCTTCTCCGTCCCTCCATCGCAATAACCAGAAGTACAGGAATATTAACCTGTTTTCCATCGACTACGCTTTTCAGCCTCGCCTTAGGGACCGACTAACCCTGCGTCGATTAACGTTGCGCAGGAAACCTTGGTCTTTCGGCGTGGGTGTTTTTCACACCCATTGTCGTTACTCATGTCAGCATTCGCACTTCTGATACCTCCAGCAAGCTTCTCAACTCACCTTCACAGGCTTACAGAACGCTCCTCTACCGCATCACCCGAGGGTGATACCCGTAGCTTCGGTGTATGGTTTGAGCCCCGTTACATCTTCCGCGCAGGCCGACTCGACTAGTGAGCTATTACGCTTTCTTTAAAGGGTGGCTGCTTCTAAGCCAACCTCCTAGCTGTCTAAGCCTTCCCACATCGTTTCCCACTTAACCATAACTTTGGGACCTTAGCTGACGGTCTGGGTTGTTTCCCTTTTCACGACGGACGTTAGCACCCGCCGTGTGTCTCCCATGCTCGGCACTTGTAGGTATTCGGAGTTTGCATCGGTTTGGTAAGTCGGGATGACCCCCTAGCCGAAACAGTGCTCTACCCCCTACAGTGATACATGAGGCGCTACCTAAATAGCTTTCGAGGAGAACCAGCTATCTCCGAGCTTGATTAGCCTTTCACTCCGATCCACAGGTCATCCGCTAACTTTTCAACGGTAGTCGGTTCGGTCCTCCAGTTAGTGTTACCCAACCTTCAACCTGCCCATGGATAGATCGCCCGGTTTCGGGTCTATTCCCAGCGACTAGACGCCCTATTAAGACTCGCTTTCGCTACGCCTCCCCTATTCGGTTAAGCTCGCCACTGAAAATAAGTCGCTGACCCATTATACAAAAGGTACGCAGTCACCCAACAAAGTGGGCTCCCACTGCTTGTACGCATACGGTTTCAGGATCTATTTCACTCCCCTCTCCGGGGTTCTTTTCGCCTTTCCCTCACGGTACTAGTTCACTATCGGTCAGTCAGTAGTATTTAGCCTTGGAGGATGGTCCCCCCATATTCAGACAAAGTTTCTCGTGCTCCGTCCTACTCGATTTCATGACTAAGAGATTTTCGCGTACAGGGCTATCACCCACTATGGCCGCACTTTCCAGAGCGTTCCGCTAATCTCAAAGCCACTTAAGGGCTAGTCCCCGTTCGCTCGCCACTACTAAGGGAATCTCGGTTGATTTCTTTTCCTCAGGGTACTTAGATGTTTCAGTTCCCCTGGTTCGCCTCTTAAGCCTATGTATTCAGCTTAAGATAACCATCTTATGATGGCTGGGTTCCCCCATTCAGACATCTCCGGATCAAAGTCTGTTTGCCGACTCCCCGAAGCTTTTCGCAGGCTACCACGTCTTTCATCGCCTCTGACTGCCAAGGCATCCACCGTATGCGCTTCTTCACTTGACCATATAACCCCAAGCAATCTGGTTATACTGTGAAGACGACATTCGCCGAAAATTCGATAATACTCAATTTGAGTAACTCACAAATTTTACCTTAGCCTGATCCGTTACCAGTGAAAGTAACGTTCAGTCTATCTTTCTATCACATACCCAAATTTTTAAAGAACGAACTAGTCAAAGACTAGAAATCAACATTCACCATCACAATGATGGAATGCTCATTTCTAAGCTTTATACAAACAGAAGCAGTAGTGGTGGAGCCAAACGGGATCGAACCGTTGACCTCCTGCGTGCAAGGCAGGCGCTCTCCCAGCTGAGCTATGGCCCCGTATTTCTACAGGCGTTTCCCACACAAAATTGGTGGGTCTGGGCAGATTCGAACTGCCGACCTCACCCTTATCAGGGGTGCGCTCTAACCAACTGAGCTACAGACCCAATTTCGGGCTGCTTCTTTTCGTCTTCTTCAATGAATCAAGCAATTCGTGTGGGAACTTATGGAGCAGCTGATGTCGTCGATTAAGGAGGTGATCCAGCCGCAGGTTCCCCTACGGCTACCTTGTTACGACTTCACCCCAGTCATGAATCACACCGTGGTAACCGTCCTCCCGAAGGTTAGACTAGCTACTTCTGGTGCAACCCACTCCCATGGTGTGACGGGCGGTGTGTACAAGGCCCGGGAACGTATTCACCGCGACATTCTGATTCGCGATTACTAGCGATTCCGACTTCACGCAGTCGAGTTGCAGACTGCGATCCGGACTACGATCGGTTTTGTGGGATTAGCTCCACCTCGCGGCTTGGCAACCCTCTGTACCGACCATTGTAGCACGTGTGTAGCCCAGGCCGTAAGGGCCATGATGACTTGACGTCATCCCCACCTTCCTCCGGTTTGTCACCGGCAGTCTCCTTAGAGTGCCCACCATAACGTGCTGGTAACTAAGGACAAGGGTTGCGCTCGTTACGGGACTTAACCCAACATCTCACGACACGAGCTGACGACAGCCATGCAGCACCTGTCTCAATGTTCCCGAAGGCACCAATCTATCTCTAGAAAGTTCATTGGATGTCAAGGCCTGGTAAGGTTCTTCGCGTTGCTTCGAATTAAACCACATGCTCCACCGCTTGTGCGGGCCCCCGTCAATTCATTTGAGTTTTAACCTTGCGGCCGTACTCCCCAGGCGGTCAACTTAATGCGTTAGCTGCGCCACTAAGAGCTCAAGGCTCCCAACGGCTAGTTGACATCGTTTACGGCGTGGACTACCAGGGTATCTAATCCTGTTTGCTCCCCACGCTTTCGCACCTCAGTGTCAGTATCAGTCCAGGTGGTCGCCTTCGCCACTGGTGTTCCTTCCTATATCTACGCATTTCACCGCTACACAGGAAATTCCACCACCCTCTACCATACTCTAGTCAGTCAGTTTTGAATGCAGTTCCCAGGTTGAGCCCGGGGATTTCACATCCAACTTAACTAACCACCTACGCGCGCTTTACGCCCAGTAATTCCGATTAACGCTTGCACCCTCTGTATTACCGCGGCTGCTGGCACAGAGTTAGCCGGTGCTTATTCTGTCGGTAACGTCAAAATTGCAGAGTATTAATCTACAACCCTTCCTCCCAACTTAAAGTGCTTTACAATCCGAAGACCTTCTTCACACACGCGGCATGGCTGGATCAGGCTTTCGCCCATTGTCCAATATTCCCCACTGCTGCCTCCCGTAGGAGTCTGGACCGTGTCTCAGTTCCAGTGTGACTGATCATCCTCTCAGACCAGTTACGGATCGTCGCCTTGGTGAGCCATTACCCCACCAACTAGCTAATCCGACCTAGGCTCATCTGATAGCGCAAGGCCCGAAGGTCCCCTGCTTTCTCCCGTAGGACGTATGCGGTATTAGCGTCCGTTTCCGAACGTTATCCCCCACTACCAGGCAGATTCCTAGGCATTACTCACCCGTCCGCCGCTCTCAAGAGAAGCAAGCTTCTCTCTACCGCTCGACTTGCATGTGTTAGGCCTGCCGCCAGCGTTCAATCTGAGCCATGATCAAACTCTTCAGTTCAAACATCTTTGGGTTTTTAAGAAACCCTAAACTTGGCTCAGCAATCGTTGGTTACATCTTTGATTTCTCGCGGAGTAACTTGTGATGCTGATAATCTTGTTGACTGTCAGTCTGACTCCACAAGCACCCACACGAATTGCTTGATTCAGTTGTTAAAGAGCGGTTGGTTAAGATCTTTCGTCTCAACCGAGGCGCGCATTCTACAGCAGCCTCATTTGCTGTCAAGTGATTATTTTCAGAAGCTTCGAGATTTTCCTCAACAACTTCAACCACTTGCGCTTTCGATCTCTCGTCAGCGGGAGGCGAATACTACAGCATTAAAATACCCGGTCAACCCCCAACTGGAAATTCTTTTCCAGAGCAAAGAACCCAGGCCGCCACTATGAAAACCTCCAAGGACCTAACACCCCTCAGACTTCATAGAACGCCTTATATAAGATGCCTAACCAGCACATAAAGGCGGAACGGAGAAACAGAACCTGCAGAATGCAAAAAGGCCCCATAAATGGGGCCTTCAAGTACAAATAATGGCGGAGAGATAGGGATTCGAACCCTAGGTACCGGTGAAGGTACAACGGATTTCGAATCCGTCCCATTCGGCCACTCTGGCATCTCTCCAACGGCGCGCATCATAACAGCCTGTTTCGTGGAAGCAAAGCGCCGAAGCAATTTTTTTCCGTGCTATCAGATGCTTGCGTCGATTACAGCGGTACGCCGAGGCGGTTGGCGACTTCTTCGTAGGCTTCGATAACGTCACCGAGGCCCTGGCGGAAGCGGTCTTTGTCCATCTTCTTACGGGTGTCCTTGTCCCACAGGCGGCAGCCGTCCGGGCTGAATTCGTCGCCCAGGACGATGGAGCCGTCGTGGAATACGCCGAATTCCAGCTTGAAGTCCACCAACAGCAGCCCGGCGTCGTCGAACAGCTTGCTCAGCACGTCGTTAACCTTGAGCGACAACTCCTTCATGCGCGCCAGTTGTTCAGCGGTGCCCCAGCCAAATGCCACCACGTGGGATTCGTTGATGAATGGATCGCCCTTGGCATCATCCTTGAGGAACAGCTCGAACGTGTAAGGGTTGAGCTTGAGGCCCTCTTCCACGCCCAGGCGCTTGACCAGGCTGCCGGCGGCGTAGTTACGCACGACGCACTCGACCGGGATCATGTCGAGTTTCTTCACCAGGCATTCGTTGTCGCCCAGCAGTTTATCGAATTGGGTCGGGATGCCGGCCGCTTCGAGTTTCTGCATGATGAAGGCGTTGAACTTGTTGTTCACCATACCCTTGCGGTCGAGCTGTTCGATGCGCTTGCCGTCGAACGCCGAGGTGTCGTTGCGAAACAGCAGGATCAAGCGGTTGGCGTCGTCGGTCTTGTAAACCGACTTGGCTTTGCCGCGGTAGAGTTCTTCACGTTTTTCCATGATGGGCTCCGCTTGGTAAGTAGATGGGCTAGGCGATATGTCGCCAGTCGAGCCCTGAATCTTGATCGGCCAGTTGCAGCCAGTCCGGGTCGCACCCGAGGGTGTCGACAAAACATTGCCGGGCAAGCTGCGGCAGGTTGTTCTTGCTGCTCAGGTGGGCCAGGACCAGATGTTGCAGGTCTTGCCAGCCCAACTCATACACCAGGTACGCCGCCTGGTGGTTGTTCAAATGTCCCAGTTCGCCGCCAACCCGTTGCTTGAGAAAGTACGGATAGTGACCGCGCGCCAGCAGGTCTCGGCAATGATTGGACTCGATCATCAATGCATCGAGATCCCGATAGCCTTCAAGCACCTTGGCACAATAGGAACCCAGGTCGGTAAGCAGGCCGAAGCGACGCTCGCCATCACTGAATACATATTGCGTGGGCTCGTGGGCATCATGCGCCACGGCAATCACAGAAATGCTCAAGGCACCGATCTGCAGTTGCTCGCCACCGGCCAGGAAACCTGCGGGTTCAATGGGTTTGCGCATCCCGCGCAAGGTGCCGCGACTCAGGTACACCGGAAGATTGTAGCGCCGAGACAGCAAACCCACGCCATGCACGTGGTCGGCATGTTCGTGGGTCACTAGGATCGCACTCAACTGCGCCGGGTGAACCCCCAGGCGCAGCAGGCGTCGCTCGGTTTCCCGCAGGGAGAAACCACAATCCACCAGGACGTACGTGTCGTCGTGGGCTACAAGCGTGCCGTTCCCTTGGCTACCGCTGCCGAGAACAGCAAAACGCATCGGATCAGCCCAGGTTGTCCTGAATCACGCCCAACACTTTGCGCGCCGTTTCTGCAGGCGCTACGGTGTTGATGTTCTTCTCGACGGTGACTTGCACGTTGTCGCCAACCTTGCTCAGGCGAACCTGATAACGCTCGGCGCGAGTCTCGATCTCTTCCTTGGTCGGCTCGCTGCCGAACAACTTGCTGAAGAAACCACGCTCTTCGTCTTTCTTCTCGGCCTTTTCAGCCACGTTGATGTAGTACAGGCCCAGGCTGCGGTTGATGTCTTCAACGCGCCATGGACCTTGCTCCAGGGCACGGCCGACGCTGGCCCAGGCTCGATCCAGGTCTTCACCCAGGTTGAGCACGACGTTGCCGCTACCGTCTTCGGTGAGGCTGACACGGTTAGGGGTGTCGTAATCACGGGCAGCGAGCAGGGATACGGAACCGCCCTTCTCGGAAATACGGCTCATGCTGGCAAGCATCTCGTCGACCAGCGCAGCATCGACACCGCTGTTGACCGAGCGATTGGTGAATTCGACGTTGGCGGTACTGCCGGCAGGACGCTCGGCACTGACCACATAGACTTCACTGGTGTTGCGCTGTACGCCTGGCTCGATGCGTACGCGGATGCGGCTTTCGCCATCAGCGGCGACGCCACCGGCCTGCAGGCGCTTGGCCATGTTGGCCGACAGTTCGTTCGACTGCTGCCATGCAGTGGTGAACTCACCGGTCTGCGGGCGTTGCTCGTCGATACGGAAACCGTTGTCCTGGAAGAACTGCACAGCAACCGGCCAGACTTCGGCAGGTGGGCGCTGGGCCATGATCCAACGCGAGTCGCCGCTTTTCTGCAGGCTGTAGTCACTGGCATCGGCCAGGGCCGAAATCGGCTGTGGACGCGGTACTTCGTACTCGCCCTTGACGGTGTCGTCGGCCACATTGCGCGGAATCGGCAGCAACGGGTCAAGGCGCTTGGCGACGTTGACGTCCGGCGGCAATTGCATCGGTGCGGTTTGTTGTGCTTCCAGGTAATCGCTACCGCGGTCACGGAAGTAGCCTTCCGGGCCCCAGATCCAACCGCAGCCACTAGTGCTGGAGATAATCAAGGCAAGTGCGGAAAGTCCGGCCAATCGCTTCATGCGTAGTGCTTCCTCAATTAAACCAGGACGCCGGACTGGCGCAGGGCCTGTCGCAGCGGTTCGTGACAGGCTGGGCTGAGTTGGGTGAGCGGCAGACGGATACCGTCCGGCATCAGGCCCATCTCGTGCAGCGCCCATTTCACGGGAATAGGGTTGGATTCGATAAACAGGGTTTTGTTGAGCGGCATCAGCTTTTCGTGAATCGCGCGGGCCTTGACGGCATCACCGGCGATTGCAGCGGCACACAGTTCGCTCATGGCTCGCGGGGCCACGTTGGCGGTCACCGAGATATTGCCCTTGCCACCCAGCAGGATCAGCTCCACAGCCGTGGCGTCGTCGCCGGAGTACAGCAGGAAGTCGCTGCTCACGCCGGCCAGGATGTCCTTGGCGCGCTGCAGGTCGCCCGTGGCTTCCTTGATACCGATGATGTTCGGCACGGTCGACAGGCGGATCACGGTCGCGGCCTGCATGTCGCACGCCGTGCGACCTGGCACGTTGTAGAGGATCTGCGGGATGTCGACAGCTTCGGCGATGGCCTTGAAGTGCTGGTACAAGCCTTCCTGGGTCGGCTTGTTGTAGTACGGCGTCACCAGCAGGCAAGCATCGGCACCGGCTTTCTTGGCGTTCTTGGTCAGTTCGATCGCTTCGCGCGTCGAGTTGGCGCCCGTACCGGCAATCACCGCGATACGCCCTGCAACGCGCTTGACCACAAACTCGATCACCTCGATGTGTTCTTCCACATCAAGCGTGGCCGATTCACCCGTGGTGCCGACGGCCACAATGGCGTTGGTGCCTTCTTGCAGGTGAAAGTCCACCAGTTTGCCCAGGCTGTCCCAGTCGAGATTACCTTGTGCATCCATGGGTGTGACCAGTGCCACCATACTGCCCGCAATCATGCAACCGCTCCTGCCGGAAAAAGAGAGCCGTAATGGTACTGGCGCCAAGATGCTTGCACAAGCGAAGTACCCTCCGAGGACGCGTTCTGGATCAACTTAGTTGCCGGCAATGCCATCATTGGGCCAAAGCACGGCCAACTGCCACTGAATATGCAATGAAAACGCCACGTCCTAGCCCTTGGCGGCGCTTTTCGCTACCCTTGATCCTTTGATCGGTACCGCACGTTCGTATCGACCGCTCATCGCTTTAGGAATGCTGCATGTCCACCCCCACAGTCCGCGAACAATTCCTTGTTATCAGTGCCCTTGGCGCCAACCCCATGGAGCTGACTAACGTCCTGTGCCGCGCCAGCCATGAAAACCGCTGCGCCGTCGTGACCTCACGCCTGACTCGCCATGGCGAGTGCAGCGCGCTGGTCCTGCAGATTTCCGGCAGCTGGGACGCCCTGGCGCGCCTGGAAGCTGGCTTGCCGGCCCTGGCCAAGAAGCACGATTTCACCGTCAATGTGGTACGCAGTGCCGCCCTGGAGAACCGTCCCCAGGCGCTACCGTACGTGGCTTATGTCAGTTCGGCGTACCGTTCGGACATCGTTAATGAACTGTGCCAGTTCTTTATCGACCATAACGTCGAGCTGGAAAACCTGACCTGCGACACCTATCAGGCCCCCCAGACCGGCGGCACCATGCTCAACGCCACCTTTACCGTGACCTTGCCGGCCGGCGTGCAGATCAGTTGGTTGCGCGACCAGTTCCTGGATTTCGCCGATGCGCTGAACCTGGATGCACTGATCGAGCCCTGGCGCCCACAGAATCCAATGTAAGGAAGTTTTTCATGGCGGTAGTCATCGACACACCGGTCGCCGATTTCCAAGCCCCGGCGACCAGCGGGCAGACGTTCAGCCTTGCCGGCCTCAAGGGCAAGCAAGTGGTGATCTACTTTTACCCTAAAGACAGCACCCCGGGCTGCACCACCGAAGGCCAGGGGTTTCGCGATCACTACGCCGCGTTCCAGGCCGCCAACACCGAAGTGTTTGGCGTGTCCCGGGACAGCGTGAAGTCCCACGAGAACTTCAAGGCCAAGCAAGCTTTCCCCTTTGAGCTGATCAGCGACAAGGACGAGGCAGTTTGCCAGCTGTTTGATGTAATCAAGCTGAAGAAGTTGTACGGCAAGGAATACCTGGGCGTTGATCGCAGCACCTTCCTGATCGACAAGGAAGGCGTGCTGCGCCAGGAATGGCGTGGCGTAAAAGTGCCGGGGCATGTGGAGGCGGTATTGGCCGCGGCACAGGCACTGGACAAGGCTTGATGCGGCTGGTGGCAGTTAGATAGCTATCGCAGGCAAGCCAGCTCCCACATGGGTTCGGTGCTCGACCAGACAACTCGGTAAGTGCGGGAGCCGGGCTTGCCCGCGATGGGGCCATCAGGCCTTGCGCAACCAGTAACGATAGACGCCGTTATCGGCCTCCTCGTGCAACAGCGCATGCCCCGCCAGCTTGGCAAACGTGCGGAAGTCCCGCTGCGAACCCGCATCCGTGGCGATCACCTTGAGCACCGCACCGCTGGCCAGCCGATTGAGTTCCATCTTGGCCTTGAGCAGTGGCAACGGGCAGTTGAGGCCGCTGGCATCGAGCTCGGCGTCGTGGTTTACAGCAGCGGTCATGGTTTTGCTCCAGGCGGCGTCAAGGGGCGCTTAGAATATCTGGTCCCGAGCTCAGTGTCCGGCTACAGTAATGTCTTTGTCGAAAGGCTTTGTGCATGACTTTTTTGCGCCCTACCCTGCTGACGCTGGCTTGCCTGCTTGCCTCTCCAGGCTTCGCCGACGACCTGCCGTCACTTGGCGACGCCAGTTCTGCCATTGTCTCGCCACAACAGGAACACCAACTGGGCCGGGCGTGGCTGGCATTCCTGCGCGGCCAGGTCTCGGTCCTCAATGACCCGCAACTCAAGGATTACGTCGAGACCAGCGTCTACAAACTGGTGGAGACCAGCCAGGTCAATGACCGGCGCCTGGAGTTCATCCTGATCAACAGCCCGCAGCTCAACGCATTTGCTGCGCCGGGCGGGATTGTCGGGGTCAACGGCGGCCTGTTTCTCAATGCCCAGACCGAAGGCGAGTACGCCTCGGTGATGGCCCACGAATTGGCGCACTTGTCACAGCGCCACTTCGCCCGAGGCGTGGAAGCCCAGCAACGGATGCAGATCCCGATGATGGCCGCGCTGCTCGGCGGGATTATCGCTGCTGCCGCCGGCGCCGGGGATGCCGGGATTGCCGCGATTGCCGGCAGCCAGGCCGCCGCGATCCAGGAGCAGCGGCGCTTCTCCCGGCAGAATGAGCAAGAGGCCGACCGCATCGGCATCCTCAATATGGTCAAGGCCGGCTACGACCCGCGCTCGATGCCGACCATGTTCGAGCGCTTGATGCGCCAATACCGCTTCGATGCCAAGCCTCCAGAATTCCTGCTGACACACCCGGTCACCGAATCGCGGATCGCCGATACGCGCAACCGCGCCGAACAGGCCAAGACCGGCGGCACCGAAGACAGCCTGCGCTATCAACTGATTCGCGCCAGGGTCCAGCTGTATTACGAAGATACGCCCGGCTTGGCCGCCAAGCGCTTCCGCGCCCAGCTGGATGAGAACCCGAAGAGCGATGTGGCGCGTTATGGCCTGGCCATCGCCCAGATCAAGGGCACCCAGCTCAACGAGGCACGGGAAACCCTCAAGCCGCTGCTGGCCAAGGCGCCCAACGACATCACCTACAACCTGGCGCAGATCGAGTTGGATATCACCAACAATCGCATGCCCGACGCGCAGCAACGCACCGACCGCATGCTGGCCCAATACCCCAGCAACTACCCGCTGAACCAGGTGCGCGTGGACCTGCTGCTCAAGCAGAACCGCACCGCCGACGCGGAAAAAGCCCTGGAAGGCCTGCTCAAGTCGCGCTCCGACGATCCCGACGTGTGGTACCAGGTCGCCGAAACCCGCGGGCTATCCGGCAATATCATCGGCCTGCATCAAGCCCGCGCCGAGTACTTTGCGTTGGTCGGCGACTTCCAGCAGGCGATCCAGCAACTGGACTTTGCCAAGCGCCGGGCCGGCAGCAACTTCCCGCTGTCGTCACGTATTGATGCGCGCCAGCGAGAGCTGATCGAACAGGAACGCATCGTCAAAGGCATGATGAGCTAAATCCAGCGCCCACAAAAAAGCCCCGCTCTCGACTATCAAGAGCGGGGCTTTTTATTGAACGACGGCTAGCGGATTACTCGGCCAGCTTGAAGGTGATGAAGCTGGCACGCCCTTGACGCAGGACCCGCATCGACACCGAGCGATTCTTCGGCAACGCCTTGGCGATGTCGGTGAATTCCTTGGTGGAGTTGATGGCCTGGTTGTTCAAGTGGGTGATCACGTCGCCTGGTTGCAGGCCGATCAGGGCGGCCGGGCCGTCCTGGACTTCCTTGATCACCACACCGCTCTTGAGGTCGAAGCTCTTCTTCTGCTCGTCGGTCAACTCGACGACGGCAATGCCCAGGCGGTTGCTGCTGCGCTCTGCACCCGATTTACCACCCAGCGCGCCAAGCTCCTGGCCTTCTTCAGGGATCGCGCCCACGGTCAGCTCGACGTTCTGGCGCTTGCCTTCGCGGATCACTTCCAGCTTGGCCTTACTGCCCGCCTTGAGTGCACCGACCAGATGCGGCAGGTCGGCCGACATGACAATTGGCTGGCCGTTCATGCTCAGGATCACATCGCCAACCTGCAAGCCACCTTTAGCCGCCGGGCCGTCGTCCTGGATCTGCGCAACCAGGGCGCCGGCAGGCTTGTCCAGGCCAAAGGATTCGGCCAGGTCTTTGTTCACTTCCTGGATCACCACGCCCAACCAGCCACGGCTGACCTTGCCACCCGCTTTAAGTTGGTTGGAAACGTCCATGGCCACATCAATCGGGATGGCGAAGGAGACGCCCATGAAACCGCCGGAACGGGTGTAGATCTGCGAGTTGATCCCCACCACTTCGCCCGCCAGGTTGAACAGCGGACCACCGGAGTTACCCGGGTTGATCGGTACGTCGGTCTGGATGAACGGTACGTAGTTCTCGTTCGGCAGGCTGCGGCCGATGGCACTGACGATGCCTTGGGTCACGGTGTGGTCGAAGCCAAACGGCGAACCAATGGCTACCACCCACTGCCCGGCCTTCAGATCCTGGGACTTGCCCAGTTTCAGCACGGGCAGGTCCTTGCCTTCGATTTTCAGCAAGGCCACGTCGGAGCGTGGATCGGTGCCGACCAACTTGGCCTTCAGTTCACTACGATCAGCCAGGCGCACGAGGATCTCGTCCGCGTCGGCGATCACATGATTGTTGGTCAGGATGTAGCCGTCAGGCGAAATGATAAAACCCGAGCCCAGGGATTGGGCTTCGCGCTGGCCACCACCACCGCCACGGGGCGAACGGGGCTGGGGCATGCCACGCTCGAAGAACTCCCGCAGCATCGGCGGCAGGCCTTCGAGATCAGGCATCTGCTGGTTCGAGACTTTACGATCCGGCAGCTTCTGGGTGGTACTGATATTCACCACGGCAGGCGAGGCCTGCTCTACCAGTTGGGTGAAGTCAGGCAACTCCGCCGCTTGCGCGGCAACGGCCTGACCCAGCACCAGCACCGTGGCGACTATGGATAGGTAAGATTTCAAACGTGGTATCGACATACAGCTCCCGTTACGACGAGCAGGGTTGGGCGACAGGGTTCAATAAACGCCGAAGACTACTACTAGCGACGTCAATATTGCGTGAACAACGCAAGGCCAGAGCCGAGAAGCTCTGACCTATAAAAAACATAAGGAGATTTTGCAAGTGAAAATACTCTCCAGACATTTCATGTTCTGCGCAGCAAAGCAGGCATTTCCTGCATCACTGTGAACGATCTGGATGAGCATAGGATTAACGGCTCACGGCTTTTCGGGTGCCGGGCCACTGCGAACCGACAGGGCGATACGTTCGGCGGTGCCCAGGGGAATCTCACCGACCACCGTGGCCACGACCTCGCCCTCAGTGGTGGTCATGCGGCGAGAGACAGCAACCGTAGGCCCCAACTGCACCCGGCTTTCGGTCGCGGCTTCGCCACTGACGGGCTCGAGGAACAGCGAAAAGCGCGCCAGCCCGTCCTCATACATCAGGCTGGTGACCACCACCTGAGTCTGGGAATCCTTGCGCGCGGTGCTGCGGGCCAACTGGAAGCCGGGCGGCAGCCAGCTCGGATGCCAGGCCTGGGGCTCTATTACTTCATCGGCCTTGCTGCTGGCGACCGACAGTGGCTTGCAGTCCTGGCCGGGCTGCAAATCGCTTTCATCCGGGGTTTTGGTGCTCAGTTGAGTGAACTGGAAACGTTCCAGCAACTGGCCTTTGTCATTGATCAGCAATGACTTGAGCGGCAGCGCGGTTTCACGGTCCAGATGCAGCTCGAACCCGTAACGATATTGATCACGTGGCGCCAACGAGACGATCACCGCCTTGCGACCAGCCACACGCGATTTACCGATAACGGCAAGTTCGTAAAAAGAACTGAGTTTTTGTGGATCAAGGACTTGGGCCGGAGCGCCGGGCAGACTGCCCAGACCCGCCACCAGGCTGCCACTGACGCACTGGGTGCGCCCATCGACCCGGACAACTTCCTGGGCCGAGCCATCGAGCTGCAGCAGTCGTTCGCTAACCTGGCCATTCTGGACACGATGCCAGATGTCATGGGTAGAGAAACTACCGTTACGCTCGTAGATAAACGTGCCTTGGTAGCTTTGCTGCTGCTCTGCCCGCCCAAGACGCTTCAGCCAATCCTGGGCTTCATCGGCATGGGCAGGTACTGCAAACCAGCCACTGAGCAAAAGCGCAAGGAGCGGTATGGCGCGCATAAGGCTCCTTAGCGGTCTAGCGGTTTTCCAGGCTTGCAGCGCGAGCGTATGGCAGTGCGCTTTCGGTACCCTTTACAGCCGACTCTTGAGCGTGCTGGCGCAGGTAACCTGGCAGACGCTGGTCCTGCCAGCCGGATTGCCCTTGAAGCACGCCGTTGGCCATGGGGCCTGTCGCGTCAGAGCTTTCCTTGTAGCCGGCCAGGACAGCCGGGCCCTTGACTTGCGGACCAGCCATGACCGGCTGCTGGGTTTGCTGGGCCAGTTCGGCACCGGCGATTTCGTCCTGGTTGTACAGGCGTACACCGGCCAGTACGGCCACTGTCACCGAGGCAGCGACCGCCAGGCGACCGAGGCTACGCCAAGGACCGCGGGTGGCTTTTGCCGGAACGGCTTCATCGGCCAGCGCAGCAGAAACGGCCGCAGCAATATCCAGACGAGGGATTAGTAGATCCTTATGCATCACCGCCCGAGCGACTTGGTAACGAGACCAGGTATCACGGGTTTGGGCATCATCAAATGCATTGAGCACTCGACGAAGTTCCAGTTCATCCGCTTCGTTATCCATCACTGCGGACAGCGATTCCTGCAGGGCATCACGACTCATGGCGGTTCCTCTCTTGGCTGTCGCCGCTGTCTTTAGTTTTCCTGCAACAACGGTTGCAGGGCTTTATCGATGGCTTCCCGAGCCCGGAAAATCCGGGAGCGTACGGTCCCCACCGGACATTGCATGACGCTCGCAATGTCCTCGTAACTCAGACCATCGAATTCACGTAAAGTTAATGCCGTACGTAAATCTTCTGGCAGTTGCTGAATAGTGCGATGGACAGTGCCTTCGATCTCGTCGCGCAGCAATGCACGCTCCGGCGACTCGAGATCCTTGAGGCCGTGATCACCATCGTAGAATTCTGCATCTTCCGAACTCACATCACTATCAGGTGGGCGGCGTCCGCGAGACACCAGATAGTTCTTCGCCGTGTTGATGGCGATGCGATACAGCCACGTGTAAAACGCACTGTCACCGCGAAAATTACCGAGTGCACGGTAGGCCTTGATAAAGGCTTCCTGTGCAACGTCCTGCGCTTCATGGGTGTCGTGCACAAACCGCACGATCAACCCGAGAATTTTGTGCTGGTATTTCAGCACTAGCAGATCAAATGCTCGCTTGTCGCCGCGTTGAACGCGCTCGACCAGCTGCTGATCCTCTTCCTGGGTTAGCATGAACACTCCTCGTTGTACTTGAAGGAGGCTTGCATAACTAAACGATCAGGCTTGCAAACATAGACTAGGACTTTTCGCAAAAGTTCTCCCCCTTCAAGCAAGTTTCCGGTGGGCTCTGTTTTGGCACACACGAAAAACGCAGCGCGGGCATAGCCGGCTGCGTGAATAATCTTGTCGCCGGTTTTCTGACACTCCCATGTTCCAGGCCAATCAGTAAAACCAACGTTTTCCCAGCTTTCGGGCATCCTGTTATGGAGTCGGGCGTGATGCAAAAGTTCCCATCTCGACACCGGACCGCCTCATCAAAGCCGTGCAGTTCGTTCACCATAGTTTCACAATGCCACGAATGCCCGGCTATTGTGCCGATAGCCCCCTCTATATACTAGTGGGCCGTGTGACCCTTTGATTCGCCGATCCAGGCGTCCTGTTTGCGCCACCCCTCGGATCGCTTTTTGCGGAATCCCATAAATGAGCCAACAGTTTCAACACGATGTCCTGGTGATTGGTAGCGGTGCCGCCGGCTTGAGCCTTGCGCTGACCCTGCCGAGCCATCTGCGCATAGCCGTACTGAGCAAGGGCGACCTGGCCAACGGCTCGACGTTCTGGGCCCAGGGCGGGGTTGCCGCCGTGCTGGATGACACCGACACGGTGCAATCCCACGTTGAAGACACCCTCAACGCCGGCGGCGGCCTGTGCAATGAAGAAGCGGTACGTTTCACCGTCGAACACAGCCGCGAAGCCATCCAATGGCTGATCGACCAGGGGGTGCCATTTACCCGCGATGAACATGCCGGCAGTGATGACGGTGGTTTCGAGTTCCACTTGACCCGCGAAGGCGGCCACAGCCACCGGCGCATCATCCATGCCGCCGATGCCACCGGCGCTGCGATCTTCACGACCTTGCTCGCCCAGGCCCGGCAACGACCGAACATCGAACTGCTCGAGCAACGGGTCGCCGTCGACCTGATCACCGAAAAACGCCTGGGCCTGGCAGGCGAGCGCTGCCTCGGGGCCTACGTGCTCAACCGTGCCAGCGGCGAAGTCGATACCTACGGCGCACGCTTTACCATCCTCGCTTCAGGGGGCGCCGCCAAAGTCTATCTCTACACCAGCAACCCCGATGGCGCCTGCGGGGATGGCATCGCCATGGCCTGGCGTTCGGGCTGCCGGGTGGCGAACCTGGAGTTCAACCAGTTCCACCCCACCTGCCTGTATCACCCCCAGGCCAAGAGTTTCCTGATCACCGAGGCCCTGCGCGGTGAAGGTGCGCACTTGAAACTGCCGAACGGTGAACGTTTCATGCAACGCTTCGACCCGCGCGCCGAACTGGCCCCCCGGGATATCGTGGCCCGCGCCATCGACCACGAAATGAAACGCCTGGGCATCGATTGCGTCTACCTGGACATCAGCCACAAGCCCGCCGACTTCATCAAGACCCACTTCCCGACGGTCTACGAGCGCTGCCTGGCCTTCAATATCGATATCACCAAAGGGCCGATCCCAGTGGTCCCGGCGGCGCATTACACCTGCGGCGGGGTGATGGTCGACCAGCACGGGCGCACCGACGTGCCTGGTCTGTACGCCATCGGCGAGACCAGCTTCACCGGCCTGCACGGCGCCAACCGCATGGCCAGCAACTCACTGCTCGAATGCTTCGTCTACGCCCGTTCCGCCGCTGCCGACATCCTCGAGCAACTGCCGCGCATCCCGGTGCCGGCCGCCCTGCCCCGCTGGGATGCCAGCCAGGTCACCGACTCGGACGAAGACGTGATCATCGCCCACAACTGGGACGAACTGCGGCGCTTCATGTGGGACTACGTGGGGATTGTGCGCACCAACAAGCGCTTGGCGCGGGCGCAGCATCGGGTTCGATTGCTGCTCGATGAGATCGATGAGTTCTACAGCAACTACAAGGTCAGCCGTGACCTGATCGAGTTGCGCAACCTGGCCCAGGTCGCCGAGCTGATGATCCGCTCGGCCATGGCGCGCAAGGAAAGCCGCGGCCTGCATTACACCCTCGACTACCCGCAGATGCTGCCCGAAGCCCTCGACACTATCCTGGTGCCAACCACCTACGGCGGCTGAACTTCAAGCGCACGCGCAGGCGTCGATGCACATCGGCGGCCTGCGAACCGCGCGGCACACACACCGAGCGTACCCGCCACTCCCCCGGCAACCGGTAGCGCAGCACCACGATCAGCGGCAACGCCAGGCTGTCGGGGCGCAACTGCACAGCGTGCCAACCCCGCGCCGCGCTCCACAGTTGCCAGCCGTCGGCATTGCGCCGCAGGCCACGAACCGACGAATGGTGAGTCAAGCGAACCTGGCGCGGCAGCGCCCACGCGGCATGGGCCAGGCACACCAGCACACCGAGTGCAGCCATCGATAAGGGTACAGCCAGCAGGCACAGCGCACCGAGTGCAAGCACCTGGGCGAGGAGATACGCCGCCAGCAGAAGCCCGCAGGCCTGCCAGCGGCATTCGAAGGTATTACTTGGGCTGGACACGATCCAGGATCATCCGGACCATGCGCTGCAGCTCCGGATCTTCTGATTCGGCACGCTCCATGAACCAGCCGAACATATCCTGATCTTCGCAGGTCAGCAGCCTGACGTAGAGGTCGCGGTCCACCTTATCGAGGGTGGCGTACACCTCTTTGGTGAACGGCACCAGCAACACATCCAACTCCAGCATGCCGCGACGGCTGTGCCAGTACAGGCGATTGATTTCTACATCTTCGACCATGGAGCGCTCCTCAAATAGGGCGCAAGTATACAGGCCCACGCCCCTCGGAACAGTCGGCTTTGGTCGGGCTTATGAAACTACCCATTTGCCGGGCGCCCCTCTATGATGCACCCATGACTTTCCAACTGCGATGACCCATGGCTGACTCTGCTTTCTTCTGCCCCCTATCCCACGAAGGCGTCCTGGCCGTTCGCGGCGCTGACGCGGCCAAGTTCCTCCAGGGGCAACTGACCTGCAACCTCAACTACCTCGACGACACCCACGCCAGCCTCGGCGCGCGCTGCACCCAAAAGGGGCGCATGCAGTCGAGCTTCCGCATCGTGCTGCAAGGTGACGGTGTGCTGCTGGCCATGGCCAGCGAACTGCTTGAACCACAGCTGGCGGACTTGAAGAAGTACGCGGTGTTTTCCAAGTCCAAGCTGACAGACGAAAGCGCCGCCTGGGTCCGCTTCGGCCTGGCCGACGCCGATCAGGCAATCGCCAGCCTGGGCCTGGACTTGCCCGTCGAGACCGACAGTGTGGCGCGCCATGCAGAACTGATCGCCATTCGCGTCTCCCCCGGCCGCGCCGAACTCTGGGCGCCCGCCGCGCAAGCCGACACCCTGCGCAGCCAACTGGGCGCAACACTCGCCCAAGGCGACCTCAATAGCTGGCTGCTGGGGCAGATCCGCGCCGGCATCGGCCAAGTCATGGCCCAGACCCGCGAGCTGTTTATCCCGCAGATGCTCAACCTGCAAGCGGTCGGTGGCGTGAGCTTCAAAAAGGGCTGCTACACCGGTCAAGAGATCGTCGCCCGCATGCAATACCTGGGCAAGCTCAAGCGCCGCCTCTACCGCCTGAGCCTGAACGGCAGTGCATTGCCCGAGCCTGGTACGCCACTGTTCGCGCCCAGCCACAACAGTGCCATCGGCGAAGTGGTGATCGCTGCGCGGGCCGACGAAGGGATTGAACTTCTGGCGGTGCTGCAAGCCGAAGCAGCCGACAGTGGCGACGTGCATTTAGGTACGCTGGAAGGCCCGGGCCTCAAGTTGCTTGACCTGCCTTACCAACTGGACCGTGATCGCGAGATCCAGCGGTAATCGCCGTACCCTTTTGCAACACCCTAGAGAGCATGAATGAACAAACTGGCGGAAAAAGTCCAACAGGCGTTGGTGATGGCCATCGATAACGATGACCTGGTTCTGCCCACGTTACCGGAAGTGGCCCTGAAAATTCGTCAGGCCGCCGAAGACCCCGAAGTCAGCATCAGCCATTTGAGCAAAGTCATCGGCCGCGACACCGCCCTGACGGCGCGACTGATCAAGGTCGTCAACAGCCCATTGTTGCGGGCCTCCCAGGAGGTCACCGACCTACATACCGCCATCACGCGCCTGGGCACCAACTACAGCAGCAACCTGGCGATTGGCCTGGTGATGGAACAGATATTCCACGCCCGCTCAGAAGCCGTGGAACAAAAAATGCGTGAAGTATGGCGCCGCAGCCTGGAAGTGGCCGGCGTCTGCTACGCCTTGTGCCGTAACCACAGCCAGCTCAAGCCGGACCAGGCCGCACTCGGCGGGCTGGTGCACCAGATCGGCGTGCTGCCGATCCTGACCTACGCCGAAGATCACTATGAACTGCTCTCCGACCCGGTCAGCCTCAACCATGTGATCGATAGCATCCACCCGCTACTGGGGGACAAGCTGTTACGGGGCTGGGATTTCCCGGAAATGCTGGTGAATGTGCCCGCACACTACCAGGACCTTGAGCGCGACTCGGCCAGCCTGGATTATGTCGACCTGGTGCAAGTGGCCGTGCTGTATTGCCACAAGAATACCCATCACCCGTTGGCCAACACTGCGCTGTCGAACTTGCCGTCATTCAAGAAACTGCGCATCGACCCGCTCAACGCAGCGGTACGTACCGAGCTGGACGAAGCGCGCTCGATGTTCTACTGAGCCGGCTTGCCGGCAATAGCGGTGGATCGCTCTCAGCCGGCGATAAAACTCACCCGCACCTTGAGCCCTTTCAGCTCGCCATCATGCAGACTGATCTGGGCCAGGTGCGCGCGGCAGATTTCACCGACAATCGCCAAGCCCAGCCCCGACCCCGCGCCCTGCTGGTTACGCCGATAGAAGCGCTCGAACACCCGGTCGCGCTCATCCAGCGGAATACCCGGGCCGTCGTCTTCCACTTCCAGTACCGCTGGCGCCGTCACCCGCAGGATCACATTGCCGCCTGACGGCGTGTGCGCCAGGGCGTTATCCACCAGGTTGCTCAACAACTCGTTCAGCAAGGTCGGCTCACCGCGCAGCCACACCGGCTCATCCGCCTCCAACGCCAGCGCCACACCCCGCGCATGGGCCAGGGGCGCCATGGCCATGCCCAACTCACGGGCCAGTTGACTGAGGTCGAGCAACTGCGCTCCACCTTCGGCAATTGCCCGCGCCCCGTTTTCGATGCGTGCCAGGGACAGCAGTTGGTTGGCCAAGTGGGTCAAGCGATCCGTGCCTTGTGCCGCCGTTTCCAGGGTACTGCGCCAAACCGCCGGGTCCTCGGCGCGCAGGCCCAATTCCAGCCGGGCCTTGAGGGCGGCCAGCGGAGTGCGCAACTCGTGGGAGGCGTCGGCAATAAACTGTGCCTGGCGCTCGAACTGCCCGCGCAGGCGCTCGGTAAAGTGGTTCAACGCCCGCACCAGCGGCCCGAGTTCGTGTTGCACTTCAACCAGCGGCAGCGGCCGCAGGTCATCCGGCTGACGCTCCTCCACCGCCGTGCGCAAACGCTCCAGCGGGCGTAGCGCAGCACTCACCGCAAACCACACCAGCAGCAAGGCGCCGATGGCCAGCATTCCCAGGCGTAACAGGGTGTCGGCCATCAGGCTGCGGGCCATGCTGACGCGGGCTTCGTCGGTTTCGGCCACGCGGATTTCTGCCATGCCGTTCATGTTCGGCTCCGACACCGCCTTGAGCAGGCTCACCACCCGTACATTCTGCCCCTGGTACTTGGCGTTATAGAACCGCGCCAAGGCCGGGTAATCGTCGGTGCGCGGCGTACCGGGCGGCGGGCCGGGCAGGTGTTCGTAGCCAGAAATCAGCTTCTGGTGAATATCATTGACCTGGTAGTAAATCCGCCCGGCACTGTCATAGGCGAATGTGTCCAGCGCCACGTAGGGCACATCGGCACTCAAGGTGCCGTCGCGCTGGGACAGGCCGGCGGCGATGGTGCGTGCCGAGGCCAGCAGGGTGCGGTCGTAGGCGGTGTCTGCAGCCTCGCGACCGTTCCAGTAGGCGCTCAGGCCGCTGGCCAGCATCAGCACCACCAACAGCAGTGCCAGGTTCCACAGCAGGCGCCAACGCAGGCTGCTGTGCTTACGCATCGCGCGCTTCCAGCAGGTAGCCAAGGCCGCGGAAGGTGACGATGGCGACCGGCTGGCCATCGAGCTTCTTGCGCAAGCGGTGCACATAGATTTCGATCGCGTCGGGGCTCGCTTCCTCGTCCAGGCCGAACACCTGGGATGCCAGTTGTTCCTTGCTCATGACCCGGCCAGGGCGGGCGATCAACGCTTCGAGCACGGCCTGCTCGCGGGAGGTCAACGTCAGCAGCTCACCGGCGAGGGTGAAACGCCGGGTTTCCACGTCATACACCAGCACACCACAGGTCTGCTGCCGCTCGCCGCCCAGCACGCTGCGGCGCAACAGCGCCTTGACCCTGGCTTCCAGTTCGGTCAATTCGAAGGGCTTGGCCAGGTAGTCGTCGGCGCCCAGGTTAAGGCCATGCACCCGATCCTTTACATCGCTGCGGGCGGTGAGCATCAACACCGGCAGATTTTTCCCACGAGCCCGCAGGCGCGCCAGTACCTCGAAACCATCCATGCGCGGCAGGCCCACATCGAGAATCGCCACGGCGTATTCCTCGCTGCTCAAGGCCAGGTCCGCCGCCACGCCATCGTGCAACACGTCCACCGTCAACCCCGTGCTCTTGAGCGCCTGGGCCACACTTTCGGCCAGTTGCAGATGGTCTTCGACGAGCAGGACACGCATGGATTCATACCTCGTTAAGGGGTGGCCGATGCCGCCCTCTGTTTACCAACTCGCGGCGCAGTTTACAGCCGCGGCCTCTGCTGTGAAGCCCGAAAACATTGAAAGGACGCTGAAAGGTTAGTGAAAGGTTCGCCCATTAGCATCCAGAAACGGACGGTTACACCTTCCGAGCTATTTCACCCATAGCGCCCGAAAAACGCCTCGAAGCGTTTTCGCCCCATAAGAACAATAACGGAGTGCATCACGATGCTGTCGACACAGCCCCAGGCTTGCCCGCCTGTTCGTTTTTCCCGCCTGACCCAGACCGCCCTCGCCAGTGCCGCTGCCCTTGCCGGCTTTTCGCCGCTTAGCCAGGCTGCCTTCTTCGAAGACAGTAGCGCGACCCTGGAAACCCGCAACATGTACTTCAACCGCGACTTTCGCGACGGTACCAGCGCGCAACAATCCAAGCGCGACGAATGGGCCCAGGGCTTCATGCTCAACCTGCAATCGGGCTACACCGACGGCACCGTCGGTTTTGGCGTGGATGCGCTGGGCATGCTCGGGGTCAAGCTCGACTCCAGCCCAGACCGCACCGGCACTGGCCTGCTGCCCACCCACGATGATGGCCGCGCCGCTGACGAGTACTCGAAGCTGGGGTTGACCGGTAAAGTGAAAATCTCCGCCACCGAGCTGAAAATCGGCTCGCTGATCCCCGAGCTGCCAATCCTCAAGCCCAACGACGGGCGCATCCTGCCGCAGACCTTCAACGGCGGCCTGCTGACCTCCAAGGAGTTCAAGAACCTGACCTTCACCGGCGGGCGCCTGGACAAAGCCAAGGACCGCGATGACACCAACTACGAGGACATCGCCCTCAACAACAAAAACAGCCGCTTCGTCGGCGGGGCCACCGGCAAGCACTTCAACTTCGGCGGCGTGGACTACAAGTTTGCCGAGAAGGCCACCGCCAGCTACCACTTCGCCCAACTGGACGACGTGTACCGCCAGCACTTCCTCGGCCTGGTCGCCGCCACCCCGATGGGTCCCGGCACCTTCGGCACCGATCTGCGCCTGGCCATCAGTGACGACACCGGCAGCGCACGCGGCGGCAGCATTGACAACAAATCCCTCAACGGCATTTTCAGCTACGCCCTCAACGGCCATAAACTGAGCGCCGGCTACCAGCACATGTCCGGCGACAGTGCATTCCCGTATGTGGATGGCAGCGACCCGTACCTGGTCAACTTTGTCCAGATCAACGACTTTGCCGGCGCCGAGGAACGCTCCTGGCAGGCGCGCTATGACTATGACTTCGCCAAGCTGGGGATCCCCGGCCTGAGCTTCATGAGCCGCTACCTGTCCGGCGACAACATCCAACTCAAGAACGGCGACACCGGCAAAGAGTGGGAACGCAACACCGAGATCAAATACGTAGTGCAAAGCGGCACGCTCAAGGATGTGGCCGTGCGCCTGCGCAATGCCACCTACCGCTCCAACTACTCGGCCCGGGACGCAGACGAAGTGCGCGTGCTGGTCAGTTACAGCGTCGCCCTGTGGTAACCCTGAAAGTCATCCCCCAATAACAACAATGACGGAGTTCCCCATGTCCTCATCCCTGCGTAAATTTGCCCTGGCCGCCGGCTGCATGCTGTTTGCCGGCCAACTACTGGCCGCCGAAGAACCCAAGCGCCCGGAATGCATCGCACCGGCCTCCCCCGGCGGTGGTTTTGACCTGACCTGCAAACTGGTGCAAAGCGCACTGGTCAACGAAAAACTGCTGAGCAAGCCGATGCGCGTGACCTACATGCCCGGCGGCGTGGGCGCGGTGGCCTACAACGCCGTGGTGGCCCAGCGCCCTGCCGATGCTGGCACGCTGGTGGCGTGGTCCAGCGGTTCGCTGCTGAACCTGGCACAGGGCAAGTTCGGGAGGTTTGATGAAAGCGCGGTGAAATGGCTGGCGGCGGTTGGCACCAGCTATGGCGCGATTGCGGTGAAAGCCGATTCTCCCTACAAGAGCCTGGATGACCTAGTACAGGCCCTGAAGAAAGATCCGAGCAAAGTGGTGATTGGTTCCGGCGGCACCGTGGGCAGCCAGGACTGGATGCAAACCGCGCTGATCGCCAAGGCTGCCGGAATCAACCCCCGTGACCTGCGTTATGTGGCCCTCGAAGGCGGCGGTGAAATCGCCACGGCCCTGCTCGGTGGACATATCCAGGTGGGCAGTACCGACATCTCCGACTCCATGCCACACATCCTCAGCGGCGACATGCGCCTGCTGGCGGTGTTCTCCGAAGAGCGCCTGGACGAGCCGGAAATGAAGAATATTCCGACCGCCAAAGAGCAAGGCTACGACATCGTCTGGCCGGTGGTGCGTGGCTTCTACCTCGGGCCAAAAGTCAGCGATGCCGACTACGCCTGGTGGAAGGAGGCGTTCGACAAACTGCTGGCCTCCGAAGAGTTCGCCAAGCTGCGTGACCAGCGCGAGTTGTTCCCGTTCGCCCTGACCGGCCCGGAGCTGGACACCTACGTGAAGAAACAAGTGGCTGACTACAAAGTGCTGGCCAAAGAGTTCGGCCTGATCCAGTAATCGCCCCTCTGTGGGAGCGGGCTTGCTCGCGAAAAACCGCAACGATGACGCGTGCTGCCTGGATACACGCGATGTCCTTGCGTTCTTCGTGAGCCAGCTTGCGCCTACAAGAGTCGCAAAGGAGTTTCCTATGCTCTTACAACGCATTTTCGCCGCGGTGTTGCTGCTGGCCTGCGCCTGCCTGGCACTGATGGCCTGGCCGTACCAGGCGTCATTTTCCTACGAGCCGGTGGGACCTCGGGCCTACCCGCTGTTGATGCTCGGGCTGATGAGCCTGGCATTGATCTACATGCTGATTCGCCCGCAGCCGACCAAGCATACCGAAGAAGAACCCGCGCTGGACCGCCAGACCCTGGTCAAGATCGGCATCTGCGTGGCACTGCTGATCGTGTTCGCCGGCACCTTCGAACCCTTGGGTTTCATTCTCAGCAGCATGCTGATCGGCATCCCCATGGCGCGCCTGTATGGCGGCCGCTGGATGCCCAGCGTGGTGATCGTCAGCCTGATGGCCATCGGCCTTTATCTGCTCTTCGATAAAGCCATGGATGTTCCGCTGCCCCTCGGCCTGCTCGACGTTCTGGAGAACTGATATGGATACTTTTGGCTATTTGGGCCAGGGTTTCGGCGTCGCGCTGAGCCCCTACAACCTGGTGACCGCACTGTGCGGCACCCTGATCGGCACCGTGGTCGGCCTGTTGCCGGGCCTGGGCCCGATCAACGGCGTGGCATTGTTGATCCCCATCGCCTTCGCCCTGGGCCTGCCGCCGGAATCGGCGTTGATCCTGCTGGCAGCCGTGTACCTGGGCTGTGAATATGGCGGGCGTATCAGCTCGATCCTGCTGAACATCCCCGGCGAAGCCTCCACCGTAATGACCACCCTCGACGGCTACCCAATGGCCCGCAAAGGCCTGGCCGGCGTGGCGCTGTCGTTGTCGGCATGGAGTTCGTTTATCGGCGCGTTTATCGCCACCTGCGGCATGGTGCTGTTTGCCCCGCTGCTGGCCAAATGGGCGATTGCCTTCGGCCCGGCGGAATATTTCGTCCTGATGGTATTTGCCATTGTCTGCCTGGGCGGCATGGCCGGTGACAAACCGCTGAAGACGTTTGTGGCCGCGCTGATCGGCTTGTTTCTCTCGGCAGTCGGTATCGACGCCAACAGCGGCGTGTACCGTTTTACCGGGGACAACATTCACCTGACCGACGGCATCCAGTTTGTAGTGCTGGTCCTGGGCCTGTTCTCCATCAGCGAGATCCTGTTGCTGCTGGAAAAAACCCACCGCGGCCAGGAAGCGGTCAAGGCCACCGGGCGGATGATGTTTAACCTGAAGGAAGCGTCTTCGGTATTCGTCGTCAATATCCGTTGCGGCCTGCTGGGTTTCATCATGGGCGTACTGCCCGGTGCGGGCGCCACCTTGGCGTCAGCTGTGGCCTACATGACCGAGAAACGCCTGGCCGGTGCCAGCGGCAAATTCGGCCAGGGCGACATGCGCGGCCTGGCTGCGCCGGAAACCGCCATCGGCGCTTCCGCCTGCGGCGCCCTGGTCCCCATGCTGACCCTCGGCGTACCTGGTTCGGGCACCACCGCCGTGATGATCGGCGCGCTGTCGCTGTACAACATCACGCCGGGCCCACTGTTGTTCCAACAGCAACCGGATATCGTCTGGGGCCTGATCGCCTCGTTGTTTATCGCCAACATCATGCTGGTGATCCTCAACATCCCGATGATCCGCATCTTCACCCGCATCCTTGCCGTGCCGAACTGGGCGCTGGTGCCGGTGATCGCCATCATTACCGCGATTGGTGTGTACGCGGTGCACGCCACCACCTTCGACCTGTTCCTGATGGTGGGCATCGGTATCTTCGGCTACATCCTGCGCAAGCTGGACTTCCCGCTGTCGCCGGTGTTGCTGGGCTTTATCCTCGGCGGCCTGATGGAGCAGAACCTGCGCCGGGCGCTGTCGATCTCCAACGGTGACCTGCAGATCCTCTGGTCGAGCCCGATCACCTTTGGTGTCTGGGTGCTGACGGCATTGATGCTGGCCTTCCCGCTGATCCGCATCTACCGCAAACGGGCCCTGCAGCGTCGCGCCGTGGCCGATGTCTGAAGTCACCTTTAAACAATGGTGGGGAACACCGCTGGTCGGCCTGGCCGGCGGTTACCTGGCCAGCCTGATCGGCTGGCCTTTGCCGTATATGGTCGGCTCGCTGCTGGCGATCATCCTGGTGCGTTGCCTCACACCCTGGCAGTTGGCCGAAATTCCCGGCGGGCGCAAATGCGGCCAATGGGTGGTGGGTATCGGCATCGGCCTGCACTTCACCCCGGTGGTGATCGAGCAGGTGATGAGCCACTTTGGCCTGATCTTCTTCGGCGCGCTGGTCACCAGCCTGTCGAGCATTGTCGGCGTGTGGTTGATGCGCCGCAGCGGTGAGGATCGCGCCACGGCGTTTTTCTCAAGCATGCCGGGCGGGTCCGGGGAGATGGTCAACCTCGGCGCACGCAATGGCGCGGTGCTCAGTCGCGTGGCGGCTGGCCAGAGTCTGCGGGTGTTGCTGGTGGTGCTGTGCGTGCCGGCGATCTTCAAGTATTTGCTGGGCGGCGGTGCGCCACAGTTTCACCCGGCGCCCGTGGATTGGGCCTGGCTGGCCTTGCTGTTTCCGATCGGCGCCCTGGTGGCCTGGGGCTGGCAGCGCCTGCGCCAACCCAACCCCTGGTTGTTCGGGCCGTTGCTGGTCAGTGCCATCGCCAGCATCACCTGGGATTTGCACATCGGCCTGCCCGATGGTGGCAGCCAGATCGGCCAATGGTTGATCGGCAGCGGCCTGGGCTGCCACTTCAACCGGCAGTTCTTCCGCCGGGCACCGTCGTTCATGGGACGTACGGTGATCGGCACGCTGCTGACCATGTTGATCGCCACCCTGGCGGCGGTAGGCCTGAGTGCGTTGACGCAGTTGGATTTGCGTTCGCTGACCCTGGGGATGATGCCAGGAGGAATTGCAGAGATGAGTCTGACGGCGGAAACCTTGCAACTGTCGGTGCCGTTGGTGACGGCGATGCAGGTGATGCGGCTGTTGTTTGTGTTGTTCCTCGCGGAGCCGTTATTCCGCCATTGGAACCGCCAGCCGGGCACCCTCTAGAACCGGGTACCAGCCTAATGTGGGAGCGGGCTTGCTCGCTCCCACTTCCTCAGGTGTTGAACATCAGAGCGGCGGCACTCGCCACTCGATCGGCGTCTCGCCGTTCTGCTCAAGAAACTTGTTCGTCCGGCTGAAATGCCCACACCCCAAAAACCCGCGATAAGCCGATAACGGTGACGGATGCACCGAGGTCAGCACCAGGTGTTTGGTCGCGTCGATCAGCTTTTGCTTGCCCTGGGCATGGGCGCCCCACAGCAGGAACACCAGGTGCGGCTGATGCTCGCTGACCAACTCGATCACCCGGTCGGTGAAGAACTGCCAGCCCTTGCCCGCATGGGCGTTGGCATTCGCGCGCTCCACGGTCATGGTGGTGTTGAGCATCAATACACCTTGGTCGGCCCAGCTTTGCAGGCAGCCGTGGCTGGGGATGTCGATATTGAGGTCGCGCTTGAGCTCTTTATAGATATTGACCAGGGACGGCGGTGTCGGCACGCCCGGTTGTACCGAGAAGCACAGGCCATGGGCCTGGCCGGGGCCGTGGTACGGGTCCTGGCCGAGGATCACCACCTTGACCTTGTCCAGCGGCGTGGAGTTGAGCGCATTGAAGATCAGCGGGCCCGGCGGGTAGATTTCCTTGCCCGCCGCATGTTCCTGGCGCAGGAACTCACGCAGCTCGGTCATGTACGGTTGCTCGAACTCTTCGCGCAGGGCGTGTTTCCAGCTCGGTTCGAGTTTGATACGGTCGTCGGCAGTCATCACAAACACATCATGTAAAAAGAATGGGCGAACCCTAGGAAAGCCCACTCCACTTGTCAATTGATCTGACGCAGAACCGGCACTTTCCCCCGAAGGGATCATACTCAACGTTCAATTTACCGATTGAGGTCATGATGAATCTGCACTTCGAAGAGCTCACTGGCACAGACGGTGCCCGTATCGGCATCGCCAGCCTGGACGCGGAAAAGTCCCTCAATGCCCTCTCGCTCCCGATGATCCAGGCCCTCGGCGAACGCCTGGACAGTTGGGCGCGCAATCCGCAGATCGTCTGCGTGCTGCTGCGCGGCAACGGTGCCAAGGCGTTTTGCGCCGGCGGTGAAGTGCGCAGCCTGGCCCAGGCCTGCCGAGAGCACCCGGGTGAAGTGCCGGCGCTGGCCGCGCAGTTTTTTGCGGCCGAGTACCGCCTGGACTACCACCTGCACACCTACCCCAAGCCGCTGATTTGCTGGGGCCATGGCTATGTGCTGGGCGGGGGCATGGGGTTGCTGCAAAGCGCCGCTATCCGCATCGTCACCCCGAGCAGCCGCCTGGCCATGCCGGAAATCAGCATCGGCCTGTACCCGGATGTGGGCGCCAGTTGGTTCCTCTCGCGCCTGCCCGGCAAACTGGGGCTGTTCCTGGGCCTCACCGGCGCCCATATGAATGGGCGCGACGCCCTCGACCTGGGCCTGGCCGACCGTTTCCTGCTGGATGAACAACAGGGCGAAATGCTCGAAGGCCTGTTGCAATTGAACTGGCAGGAGCAGACCGCGATGCAGCTCAACAGCTTGTTCAAGGCCCTGGCCCAGGAAGCTGCCAGCCAGCAGCCAGAACCACAGTGGCTGCCGCGACGCCCACAGATCGATGAATGGCTGGATGTAGGCGACGTGCAGTGCGCCTGGCGCGCCTTGAGCCAACTGCGCGAGCATGCCGACCCGCTCTTCAGCCGGGCCGGCAAGACCTTGAGCGAGGGCTGCCCGCTGACCGCGCACCTGGTGTGGGAACAGATCCGACGGGCGCGGCACCTGTCCCTGTCAGAAGTTTTCCAGATGGAATACACCTTGAGCCTCAATTGCTGTCGGCATCCGGAATTCAGCGAGGGAGTACGGGCCCGCCTGATCGACAAGGATCAGCAGCCCCACTGGCATTGGCCGGATATCAAGCGCATTCCCGAGGCCGTGGTCGAGGCGCACTTTCACAAGGCCTGGGAAGGACGGCATCCGCTGGCAGATCTGTCGGATCGATGACATGTGGCGGCCAGCCACAAAAAACGGCGCATGACGCGCCGTTCCAAAGATAAGCGGATTACCTGTGCCCGCCACGGCCTCCTCCATGATCACCACCCCGGCCACCTCTATGCCCCTGGCCACCATTGCCCCGGTGGTCACCCCAACTCTGGCTGGGGTATGGCCGGTAACCCGGCCTTGGCCCGGCTTGATAGTAACGGGGGGCCGGCTGGTAATAGCGCGGCGCCGGGTAATAGCGTGGTGGCGGTGCGTAATAGCCCCGCCGGTACTGGTAGGACGGGCCACCGCCGTAGTAATAGACCGGCGCGGGCGCGGTATAGACTTCGGATCGATAGTAGCTGGAGCCTCCATCGTAATAAGGCACGCAGGCAGAAAGGGTCAAGCCGAGCACAGCGCTGAGGAGCAATCGACGATACATGGCGGCCTCCTGGACCGCGGAAGAGCACACACCAGCGACGCTGGGGGGCGCCACACAGCTTTTGCTGAATGACAGAAGATCAGACATCAAAAACCGAATCTGGTGCGACTTGGACATAGATTGATACATCTGTGGCGCAATAAACCGCCCAGGCCTGTATCGTGCCAGGGACACCGGGTTTCACCGGGATCTTGACTGAATTACGCCTGAACCGACCGATGACCACTCCCACACTTTGCCCCGCCTGCGGCGCCCGCAACGACTGCACCTTGGCCGACCCGCGCACCGCTGACCGTGCCTGCTGGTGCTACAGCGTCACCATCGACCCCAAGCTGCTCGAAGCCCTGGCGCCGGAACTGCGCAACACGGCCTGCCTGTGCCCGCGCTGTGCCCAGGTCGACGCCCAATTGCGCGGGGTCGAGCCCCGGTAATGCGTATCGACCGCTTCCTCAGTAACCTGCCCCGCTTCAATCGCCAGCAAGTGCGCCTGCTACTGGCAGAGCGCCGGATCAGCGTCGATGGGCAGCCGGTTGCCGACCCGCGCCAGGACGTTCGCGAGTTCAGCCGCGTGGAGTGTGATGGCCAGATCCTGCAAGCGGGCAAACCCGCACGTTATTTCATGCTGCACAAGCCGCCAGGGTGTGTGAGTGCCACTGTCGATCCACAGCATCCCACTGTCCTTGATCTGCTGGATGAGCCGGACAAGAGCGACCTGCATATCGCTGGCCGCCTGGACTTCAACACCACCGGGCTGATGCTGATCACCAATGATGGCCAGTGGTCCCGCCGCCTGACACAGCCCCGCACCAAGCTGCCCAAGGTCTACTACGTCGAGACCGAACAGGAGATTGGCCCGGAGTATGCCGCAACATTCCGCGCCGGCCTGTACTTCGCCTTCGAGGACCTGACCACCCAACCGGCCGACCTGCAAGTGCTGGGCCCCAAAAGCGCGCGCCTGAGCATCATTGAAGGGCGTTATCACCAGGTAAAGCGCATGTTCGGGCACTTCGACAACAAGGTGATACGCCTGCATCGCGAATGCATGGGGCCGCTGGTGCTGGATGAACGGCTCGCTCCCGGCCAGTATCGGCCGCTGAGCGACGCGGAAATCTGCCAGATATGACCGTTCAGCCGGTGATAGCCCAAACTGCGGGGTGAAGCTTGCGACCTGGCCCGCCTCCTGCTTGAATCAAAACGCCAGCCGCATTCTGACTGGCGAGTCACCCAACCTTCCAAGAAACACTGTGCCTGCCCACACCGCTTGACGTGCGGGCCATGGCAAGTTGCCCGCCATAACAACACCCGTCGGCCAGTTTCATCGGACCGACATGGGCCTCCTTTCAAGGCGTATGCCTACCTGTCACAAAGCTCGTGCAGAGTGATCTGCGCGCACCACCCGCTTGCCAGGAGTCTTACGACATGAGGCCAGAAATCGCTGTGCTGGATATACAGGGTCAGTATCGGGTTTACACGGAGTTCTATCGCGCGGACGCTGCTCAAAAGACCATCATCCTGGTCAACGGCTCCATGGCCACCACTGCGTCTTTCGCCCAGACCGTGAAAAGCCTGTACCCGCAATTTAATGTGGTTTTGTACGATCAGCCCTACGCCGGTCGCTCCAAAGCCCACAACCGCCATGAGCAAATGCTGACGAAGGACATTGAAGGCCAGATCCTCCTGGAACTCATCGACCACTTCGCCGCCGAGCATGTGCTGTCGTTTTCCTGGGGCGGCGTCGCCACCCTCGTCGCCTTGTCCCAGCGCCCTCGCCGCGTGGAAAAAGCCGTGATCAGCTCGTTCTCGCCGCTGATCAACGCGCCGATGCGCGACTACCTGGAACGTGGCGTCGACTACCTCGGCAACCTCGACCGCCACAGCGTCGGCAACCTGGTCAACAGCACCATCGGCAAACACCTGCCGCCGCTGTTCAAGCGCTTCAACTATCGGCACGTCAGCACCCTGGCCGAGCACGAGTACGGGCAGATGCACTATCACATCAGCCAGGTGCTCAATAGCGACCGCCAGTGCTACCTCAAGGCTGCACGGCAGATCGACATTCCAGTGCTGTTCTTGAACGGCGAGTGGGATGAATACACCAGCGCCGAAGACGCCAAACTGTTCGGGCAACATGTGGCCAAAAGCAGCTTCGGCACCATCCAGGCCACCGGGCACTTCCTGGACATGGAGCACAAGGCCGCGTGCAACGACAGCCGGCAGGCATTGATGGGCTTTTTGAAACCGGAACAGTCGGTGAATCGACTGCGGTATCACCAGGGCCAGGCCCTGCATGCACTTGCGATTTGAATGCGACCTGGGTGGGCACGACTGCCCAGGGTTGTCTGAACATTTCGGCTGACGCTCGCAACTTGCACATTTTTCAAAGAAAAACTTCAAATCGCCGCGCAGTTCTGGTACAAAGTCAGCCGCTCTGAGCGGGTATAGTTTAGTGGCAAAACGAAAGCTTCCCAAGCTTTAGTTGAGGGTTCGATTCCCTCTACCCGCTCCACTCAATTGCCCTCCTCCACCTGCTTCGCCGGGGTTGGGGATGAAGAAAAAACCGGCCCATGTGGCCGGTTTTTTTATGCCTGGAATTTGCCAGTAAAACCCGCAATCCCCCCCCCTCCTGCAGCCTTGTCCCGCGCTCATACACTGCTTGCTTGCAGCACCTGCCGGCGCAGAAGCTCAACATCACGCTGCCTGGCTATTTGCTCAACCGAATTGACGGGTACGTACTGCATCCCCCGGAAGAAAAAAGCCGCTCGGGGTTCCTCGCGTCGCCAGCGTTGAAGTTACTGTAACAACAGCGGTGACACCGCCGAATTTGACCGCAAGAAACGTAGTTCACCCACCCGCGATGAGCGCTAAAGTGCAGGCCTGTCCGCTAAATGATCCGCGCAACAAGGAGCCCACTCATGCCGTGTGAATACAAACTGATGCCCTCCCCCGTCGGCCAACTGACCCTGGTTGCCCGCAACGGCAAGCTCGCCGCCATCCTGTGGGAAACCGAGCGCGCCAACCGTGTGCGCCTGGGCGAACTGGTAGAGGTCAACCACAGCCCGGTGCTGCTGGAGGCCGAGCGACAGTTGAACGAGTATTTTGCCGGCACCCGCGACCGCTTCGAGCTGGAACTGGACTTTGACGGCACCGAGTTCCAGAAAAAAGTCTGGAGCGCACTGTTGACCATTCCTTTCGGTGAGACCCGCAGCTACAGCCAGATCGCTACGCAGATCGGCAACCCCAAGGCCGTGCGCGCGGTCGGTGCGGCGAACGGGCGCAATCCGATTTCGATCGTCGCGCCCTGCCATCGGGTGATCGGTGCTTCGGGCGGGCTGACCGGGTTTGCCGGCGGGCTTGAAGCCAAGCAGTATTTGCTGACCCTCGAGGATGGCGAGGCTACAAGGTGGTTGTTCTGACAGCCACCAAGCGCTAGGGCTGATCAGCCTTGGAATCCTTCAATTGCACCGAGGATTTGCTGCCGCCGGTGTTGTCTTGGGTTTCATTGTTAGAACTGTCGAAACAGCCTTGCAACAACACCAGGCAGCAGGCCAGGCAGAGAGTACGAGAGAGGCTCATGATCACGCTTCCATTTTGGCGGGGTGATGAAATAGTGACCGGCCTACACCAGCAGGGTTCGATGCCTGCGCCTCGAACCTGCCCAACGGTTGCACAGCCCCGTCAAATTCATGCAGGTCAGCAATTGTAAAAAGAAATTTCAGCGTGCCGCCACGGTCAGTACTTCATCAGCACCTAACTGGAGCATCACCATGAAGTTCTCGACCCTTTCCCAATCCCTTGCCCGCTGGGCAGGCAGCGCCCGTACCTTCTTTGCGGCAGTGGTGTTGATTGTGCTGTGGGGCGTCAGCGGCCCTTGGTTTCACTACAACGACACATGGCAATTGGTGGTCAACACGTCCACCACCATCATCACCTTCCTGATGGTGTTCCTGATCCAGAACACCCAGAACCGTGACAGCGACATGTTGCATATCAAGATTGATGAGTTGCTGCGGGTGACCAAGGATGCACAGAACGCGGTACTGAGCCTCGATGGCCTGGACTTCAAAGCCCTGGAAAAACTGCGCAGCGAATACCGTTCCCTGGGCGAGCGCCAAACCGTCAGTCTCGGCGGCGACAGCACAGCGGCGGACCCAGGCGACTCAGTCAAGACCGACCTGAACCAGGCATAAAAAAACGGCGGTTGGATCAGCTCCAACCGCCGCTTGCATGACCAGGCCCGCGATCAACCGTCGCCGTTACGGCTCTTGCCATAGGATGAAGCCAGCGCCCGGGCTTTTTCCAGGCGGGTTTCCAGCTTGGGCAGGGTTTCGTCAACCAATGCCTTTATTTCGGGGATGTCCGACGCCGCGCCTTCCTGCTTGAACAGCGCGATTGCATCTTCGTTGGCCTTGACCTGCTGGGCTGTGTAGGCGGCGTCGAAGGAATCGCCATCGGTCAGTTCAGGCATCAGGGTTTCGGCCTTGTCGACGATCTGGTCGCGAGGTGCCACTGGCAGGTCGAGTTTTTTCGCAATGGCCGCCAAATGTTGATTGGCCAGGGTGCGTTCGTTGATGACCTCGATGGTGTAGTCCTTGATCTCCTGGGACGAGGTCTTGGCGTGGGCCATGCGGCTGGTTTCGATATCGGCCATGCCCTTGGCCGAGGCCTGTTCGATGAATTCGGCGGGGCCTTGGGCGAAAGCATTGCTGGCGCCGAGGCCCAGCAGCATCGCGAAAGTGGCGGTGCGTAACCGGATAGCCATGCGGCTCATGATGGGTTCCTCCAGGTAATAAAGACATGCCGGGGAACGAGCCCCGCCCTGAATCTGAATTTTCAGGGCGGCAAAGGTTTAGAAAAAACTTGCTGGCGCGACGAACGGTCGTCGCTGATCAGGAGGTTTTACTGCCCAGCAGGCCCGGCAATGCGTGGGCCAGGGCATTGATCGCAAATCCGATGAACATCACGCCGCACAGCTTGGTGATCAGCACTTCATGGCGCTGATACACCGTGCGCACCTGCCGCGCGCCCACGACGCCGATCAGGATCCCGTAAGCCAGCAGGCCACCGAAAAAGCTCAGGACAATCAACCACGGCAACATGCCCCAGGTCAGCAACTCGGCCCGGCTCGACAGCAACGCGGTGAACGTGGCCACGGCTACCGGGTACGCCTTGGGGTTGGTCAGGCCAAACAAAATGCCGTGCCAGAACGGATGGCGCGCCGCGCCCTGGGCAGCCTCGCCGCTGCGGCTGCGGGTACGAATCGCCCGAATGCCCAGCCAAAACAGATACAGGGCGCTGAGCACACCCAACACATCAAACGCACTGCTGCCGATTTCCCGGGCACCGACAATCGCCACCAACGCGGTGCTACACCACACCACATCACCCAACAGGTGCCCGCACAAAAATCCCGCGCCGGCCCGACGCCCGCGTGCCGCCCCAATGCCAAATACCGCCAGCACCCCGGGCCCCGGCGTGATGCCATAAATAAAGCCCGAGGCGATGACGGCAAACAGCAATGATGAAGTCATGGGTAACACGCTCAGATAAATAAGAGGGGCGCGTCGATTGTGCACAATCCATCCGGCACTGCAATGCTAGGCCGCGCGTTTGGCCAACACGTCTTGCACTTGGGCGATCAACCACTGCAAGGCGCCATCCCCGCCACGGCGTTTATGCCAGGCCAAGACAAAACCGAAGGACGGGATATGGAACGGCGGCGGCACCACCAGCAAGTGCCGGGAGTCGATGTTCAGCAGCCCCTGGGAAGACACGGTGAGGATCAGGTCAGTGCCCTGGATCAACTGCGGTGCGATGCCCCAGTGGGGCAGGCTGATTGCCACGTGGCGTCGTTCACGGATCGCGGTCAGTGCCCGTTCGATTTCCGGAGTGCCGCTACCGCGCATTTCCAGCAGCACATGGGGCCGCGCGAGGTAAGTGGGCAAGTCGAGCACACCGCCTGCGGGCAAGCTGTCGCGGTCGACCAGGCAGGCGTAGTGCTCCTCGAACAACGGCGTGCTGCGCAGCTCGGCGGGCAGGTCGGGAAATACCCCGGCCGCGAGGTCGATCTCACCACTGAGCACCCCTTCCTGCATGCCTTCGCGACTGGCGTGGGTGATGGCCAGGTCAATCCCCGGCGCCTGCTCGCGCAGCGCCCGTACCAGCCCGGGCAACAGCAGCGCCGCGCCGTAATCGGACATGGCCAGGCGAAACGTACGCCTGGCCGACGCCGGGTCGAAGCGGTTCGGCGCCAGCAACGACTGGACCTGGGCCAGCGCATCGGCCAGCGGCGCCGCCAGCTCCAACGCGCGGGCGGTGGCGACCAGGCCGCCACCCTGGCGCACCAGCAATGGGTCGCCCAGCAGATCCCGCAACCGCGCCAGCGCGTGGCTTACCGCCGGCTGGCTCAGATGCAGGCGCTCGGCGGCGCGGGTGACGTGCTGCTCGCTGAGCAGGGCGTCCAGGATCACCAGCAGGTTGAGGTCGATGCGGCGCAAATCATTCATGGCATGCATGTTCAGCATAAGAACTTGGAATTTAAATCTGCGCGACGAATACCGTACAGTCCAGTAAAACCTTTGGGAGATTGATCATGACCACGTTGCATTGGCTGGGCTTGTTGCTGTTGGCGGTGATTGCCGGGGCGGTGGTGCCGTTTCAAAGCGCGATCAATGCCAACCTCGGGCGCGGCCTCGGGCATCCGTTGTGGGCGACCCTGGCCTCGCTGCTGGTGAGTATCCTGGTGCTGTTGCCAGTGATCCTGGCGCTACGCCTGCCGCTGCCAAGCCTCGGTTTTATCAGCAAGGCGCCACTGTGGATGTGGACCGGAGGCGCATTCGGTGTGTGTTTTATCTCCCTGGCCCTGGTCCTTCTGCCCAAACTCGGGGCATCAGGATTTATCGCCCTGGCCATGACCGGGCAAATCCTCGCCTCGTTGTTACTCGATCACTTTGGCTTGTTTGGCTTGGTGGAACGACAACTGACCGCGCCGCGCCTGCTCGGCGTGCTGATGCTGATCGGTGGGGTGGCGTTGATTCAGTTCAGCACCGCGCCCGCCAAGGCCCTGGCCGCTGCGGGCTGAGCCACAGCCATCACCGCCCCTCGGCGGCCAGGCGATGGATGTCGGCAGGCTCGATCACCGGTTGCGGTGCGCCATGGCGGACCACACTGAGCATCGCCCGGCCCACGGTCTCGGTACTCACCACCCAGGCCGGCCGCACGCGACGCACCAGTGACAGCAGCGGCCCGATCAGGTTGTAGATCGTCTGGTACAGCGCGGTTTTCGAGCGCACGCCATGCAGCGGCTGGATGATCCCCGGCCGGAACACATACACCGCTTTGAACGGCAGGCGCAGCAAGGCATTCTCGGTCTTGCCCTTGACCCGCGCCCACATCACCTTGCCCTGCTCGGAACTGTCGGTGCCGGCACCGGACACGTACACAAAGGTCATCTGCGGATTGAGCCGCGCCAGAGTGCTGGCAGCGACCAGGGTCAGGTCATAGGTCTGGCGGGTGTAGGTGGCTTCATCCATGCCCACCGACGACGTCCCCAGGCAAAACAGGCAGGCATCAAAACCTTGCAGCAGATGCTCCAGGGGTTGGAAGTCGAACATATCGGCATGCAACACCTGGTGCAGCTTGCCATGCTCCTGGGTCAACGCCGTGCGCCCTACGGCCACCACTTCCTGCACATCAGCGGCCAGCAGACACTCACGCAACACGCCCTGGCCGACCATGCCGGTGGCGCCAAATAGCAGAACTCTCATAGGGGGCCTCAGTGGCGAGCTTCAAGTTAAGCGCTGTACGAGGTGCTCAGGTTAACAGCTTGTCGCTTGAAGCTTGCTACTTGCCGCTGCCCCACTCAAAACGCGCTACGGAAAATCTCCTCGATCTGGCGCTGATCCGCCCGCCGTGGGTTGGTCAGGCCGCACGCGTCCTTGAGGGCGTTGGTGGCCAGCAGCGGGATGTCTTGCAGCTTGGCGCCCAGTTCGCGCAGGCCGGCGGGGATGTCGACGTCCTGGGACAGGCAGCGGATCGCCGCGATGGCCGCTTGTGCGCCCTCTTCGAAGGTGGCGTGTTTGTCGGTCACGCCCAGGGCGCGGCCAACGTCACTCAGGCGTGCCGCGCTGACGCTGGCGTTGAAGCTTTGCACGTGGGGCAACAGCACCGCGTTGCACACGCCGTGGGGCAGGTCGTAGAGGCCGCCCAACTGGTGAGCCATGGCGTGGACAAAACCCAGGGAGGCGTTGTTGAAGGCCATGCCGGCGAGAAATTGCGCGTAGGCCATGTTTTCCCGCGCGGCCATATCGCTGCCGTCGCGCACGGCCAGGCGCAGGTTGGCGCTGATCAGCTCGATGGCCTTGATCGCGCAGGCGTCGGTGATCGGGTTGGCCGCCGTGGACACATAGGCTTCGATGGCGTGGGTCAGCGCGTCCATGCCGGTGGCAGCGGTCAGGCCCTTGGGCATGGCGACCATCAGCGCCGGGTCGTTGACCGACAGCAGCGGCGTAACGTTGCGGTCGACGATGGCCATTTTCACGTGGCGGGTTTCGTCGGTGATGATGCAAAAACGCGTCATTTCGCTGGCGGTGCCGGCGGTGGTGTTGATCGCGACCAAAGGCAGCTGCGGCTTGCTCGACTGGTCGACCCCTTCGTAGTCGCCGATATGCCCGCCATTGGTGGCACACAGGGCAATGCCCTTGGCGCAGTCATGGGGCGAACCACCACCCAACGACACCACGAAATCGCAGGCACTTTGCTGCAGCAACGCCAGGCCGTTCTCGACGTTCTCCACGTTGGGGTTGGGTTTGGCGCCGTCGTAAATCACCGAATCGATGTCCTGCATTGCCAGCTTCTCGGCAATCATGCTGGCCACGCCCGCCTTGGCCAGGCCGGCGTCGGTGACAATCAGCGCCTTGCGAAAGCCGTAGTTGCGGATCGCGCTCATGGCTTCGTCGAGGCAGTCGATGCCCATGATGTTGACGGCGGGAATGAAGAACGTGCTGCTCATGATGAACCCTCGGGGATACGTTGATGCCTACAGCATCAACCCCACCCGCCTGCGGCATCTTGACCAAGATCAACGCCCGCCCGTGATAAAGTCACCACCCAGCCGTTTTTGAGTAGACCCGCCGCAATGAAGGATTTCCAGGATATCGACGCCACCCTTGAAGACTGGAACGCACTGCGCAACAGCATCGCCTTCGACGCCATCCTGATCGGCAACGGTGCCAGTCGCGCGGTGTGGGAAGATTTTGCCTACGACTCGCTGTTTGAAAACGCGCGCACCGTCGAAGAAAAGCCCCTGAGCGCTTCCGAACTGAGCGTGTTTGACGCGATGCAGACCCGCAGCTTCGAGCAGGTGCTGGGCGCCCTGAAAACCACCAGCCGCGTCAACAAAGCCCTGGCCGTCAGCTCCGCCGCGCCGCGCAATCGCTACTACGCGATCAAGGAAGCGCTGATCAATACCATCCACGCCGTGCATATCCCCTGGCGCCTGGTGCAGCCGTCGACCCTGGCCACGATCAACCAGGAACTGGCGAGCTACAAGACGGTGTTCACCAGCAATTACGACCTGCTCAACTACTGGTCGATTCTGCACACACCGGGCATCGACGACCTGTTTCGCGGCGCCGAATCACGTTTTGACCTGCGCGATACCGCTACCGCCGCAACGCGCATCCTGTACCTGCACGGCGGCCTGCACCTGGTGCGCAACCTGGATGGCTCGGCGCGCAAATTGCCGTCCACTGACAGCACGTTGCTCAGCAGCTTTGCCATCAACAACACGATCAAGACCCTCGACGATGTACCGCTGTTCATCAACGAAGGCCCCAGCAGCGAGAAACTCAAGAGCATTCGCAGTTCGGATTACCTGGCGTTCTGCTATGAGCAATTGCTGGGACAGGCAGGTGCGCTGTGCATCTTCGGCCATCACCTGAGCGAACAGGACGGGCACCTGGTGGAGGCGATTCGCCGGTCGAAGATCAAGACCCTGGCGATCTCGGTATTTGGCCGCAGCGACGGGTTTATCCAACAGCAGAAACGCAGGTTTGCCGGGCTGTTTGAGGGGATGGAAGTGGAGCTTAGGTTCTTTGCGGCGCGCAGCCATGCGCTGGGCAAGCCGGCATTGTCGGTGCCGGTCGAGCACTGATCCCAGCCTAACTGGAGACCCCATGTGGGAGCGGGCTTGCTCGCGATAGCGGTGGGTCAGACGCTGGATGTGTTGAATGACACACCGCTTTCGCGAGCAAGCCCGCTCCCACACAAGCCAGCTCCTACATTGACCGCGTTCCAGGCCTATTCTTCGGCGCTGTGCACCACCACCAGCAACTGCGCCTGCACCTCGCCCACCGAGCGGATCCGGTGGGGCTTTTGTGCATTGAAGTGCAACGCATCACCGCGCTCGAGCAGCACCCGTTCGTTCATGAAGTCCACTTCCACCCGGCCTTCATGCACAAACAGAAACTCCTCCCCCAAATGCTCCTTGAAGGTCTTGTCGCTGAATTCTGCCGGCGGGTAGATGATAAACGGCAGCAGGCTGCGCTCACTGACCTGGTGGGCCAGCACCGCGTAACCCGGTGCAGTGTCGGGCCGCTCGTGGCTGCGCACCAGGCTGTAGCTGTCGAGGCTGACGCTGTCTTCGCTGAACAGCTCCTCGACCTTGACGTTCAGCGCCTTGGCCAGTTTCAGCGCAGCGGCAATCGACGGGGTGTTCAAGCCACGTTCGACTTTGGACAGGTAGCTCTTGGTCATCCCGGATTTTTCGGCCAATGCCTCCAAGGTGACACCGAGTTTTTTTCTCAATAATTTCAAACGGATAGACATGCGCAGCGATTAATCCAAGCAGGAGGCGATGATTATTGCTTGCCAATGACACATTGTGTCATATAGCCTCTTTAGTGTCATTTGCAGAACCCAACGACCTTGCGAGCAGCGGGAACCAGCAAATCGACGTCCAATGAACCACCCAAAGGACACCGATATGGCCAAGACATTAGCACTCCCCAAAGAACAACTGGTCAAGCAAGCGCTGACCCAGATGCAAAGTACCCTGGCGGATAATACGTGGACCGACCGGCAAAAGCTGGCCCTGACCTGCCGTATTCTGTTCGAGAACGGCCACGACTCGGGCCTGGCCGGGCAGATCACCGCCCGCGGCCCGCAGCCTGGTACCTACTACACCCAGCAACTGGGCCTGGGTTTCGATGAAATCACCGCCAGCAACCTGCTGCTGGTCAACGAAGACCTGGAAGTGTTGGAAGGCCACGGCATGCCCAACCCGGCCAACCGTTTTCACAGCTGGGTGTACCGTGGCCGGCCGGATGTGAACTGCATCATCCACACCCACCCGACCCACATCGCCGCGCTGTCGATGCTCGAAGTACCGCTGCAGGTGTCACACATGGACCTGTGCCCGCTGTACGAAGACTGTGCGTTCCTCGAAGCCTGGCCGGGTGTGCCGGTGGGTAACGAAGAAGGCGAAATCATCACCGAGGCCCTGGGCGACAAGCGCGCCATCCTGCTGTCGCACCACGGCCAGTTGTCCACCGGAAGCACCATCGAAGAAGCCTGCGTGATCGCGCAACTGATCGAACGGGCGGCCAAACTGCAATTGCTGGCCATGGCCGCCGGGACCGTCAAGCCGATCCTGCCGCAGTTGGGACGCGAGGCCCATGACTGGATCTCCAAGCCCAAGCGCCACGGCGCCGCGTTCAACTACTACGCTCGGCAGAACCTGCGCCAACACGCCGATTGCCTGAACTGAAGCCTTTTTCGACCGGAGACATTCCATGTCCAGCCCTACAATTCACGGCATCATCGGCTACACCATCACCCCGTTCAGCGCCGACGGCAGCACCCTTGACCTCGACGCCCTGGGCCACTCCATCGACCGTTTGATCGACAGCGGCGTGCATGCTATCGCGCCGCTGGGCAGCACCGGTGAAGGCGCCTACCTGAGCGATGCCGAGTGGGATGAAGTCAGCGCCTACAGCATTCAAAAAGTCGCCAAGCGCGTGCCGACCATCGTCAGCGTGTCCGACCTGACCACCGCCAAGGCCGTGCGCCGCGCACGTTTTGCCGAAGCCGAAGGTGCCGATGTGGTGATGGTGCTGCCAACGTCGTACTGGAAGCTCAGTGAAGCGCAGATCCTGGCGCACTACGCGGCCGTCGGCGACAGCGTTGGTGTGCCGATCATGCTCTACAACAACCCGGCCACCAGCGGCACGGATATGTCGGTGGAGTTGATCCTGCGCATCGTCAACAGCGTTGATAACGTGACAATGGTCAAGGAGAGCACCGGCGACATCCAGCGCATGCACCAGTTGTACCGCCAGGGTGAAGGCCAGGTGCCGTTCTACAACGGCTGCAATCCACTGGCCCTGGAAGCGTTCGCCGCCGGGGCCAAGGGTTGGTGCACCGCTGCGCCGAACCTGATCCCGCAGCTCAACCTGGATCTGTACCAGGCGGTGCAGGCCAACGACCTGAACCGGGCACGCGAACTGTTCTATCGGCAGTTGCCGGTACTGGACTTCATCCTCAAGGGTGGCTTGCCGGCGACGATCAAGGCCGGTTTGCGCATGACCGGGCTGGAGGTGGGTGATCCGCGGTTGCCGGTGTTCCCACTGGACATGGCGGGTCAGGCGCAGTTGCAGAAGCTGCTGGCCGCGTTGCGCTAAAACACCCCCTGTAGGAGCGGGCTTGCCCGCGATAGCGGTGGATCAGACATACCGCCATCGCGGGCAAGCCCGCTCCCACAGGGGAATGCATGCATCGCTAAATTTACGGAGACAAATAGCAATAATTCTCGATATCATTCGCGACTTTTCTGCAGCGTGCTGCGTCAAGAAGGATATCCATGTCTCGTTTCAAGCCCGACCCGTTGTCGGCCGACGCCTTTCGCGGGTTTTATGCAGATATCCTGCATTACCTGCGCAAACGCACGGACAACGCCAGCGACGCGGCGGACATGACCCAGGATGTCTTTACCCAATGGCTGGACTACCGCGACCGGAGCAAGGTCGAGCAGCCACGGGCCTTTTTGTTTCAGATGGCGCGCAACCTGCTGCGCGACCACTGGCGCAAACAGAAGGTGCGGCACAGCGTCCATCATGAACAGGGCGAATGGGATGCCGAGCCTGTCACCGACGAGCAAAACGATCCTATGGCCGCCGCCCTGCGCCTCCAACGCCTGGAACAGTTGAAAGAAGTCCTCGCCGAACTCTCGCCCCGCAGGCGAGAAGCCCTTATGCTGCACCGCTTCGAAGGCCTGAGCCAGGCGCAGATTGCCGAGCGCATGGGCGTTTCGATCAGCATGGTGGAAAAGCACATTGCCTTTGCCCTGCTGCACTGCAAGCAGCGACTTCAAAAAGACCCGGGCAAGGAGCAGCCAGAATGACCCGCTTGAGCAACCGCGACGGCCACGAAATTGATGAGCACGACACCATCGATGCCCAGGCTGCCAGTTGGTTTGCGCGCAATCGCAACGCAAGCAGCACGCAGGAGCGCAAGGCCTTCGCCACCTGGCATGCCGTGCCGGCCCATGCGCGCGCCTACGCCGAATTCGAACAGCTGTGGACCGACCTTGGCGAACTGCAGCAACTGAATAAACCCGTGCCCTTGCCCACGCGCCAGCCCGCGCCCTGGCGCCCCGCCCTGGCAGTGGCGGCCGCGCTGGTCTGCGCCTTGCTCGCCAGTAACCTGGGCGCCCCGCGCGGGCTCTACCACACCGAGGTCGCGGCACAGGACAGAGGCATGCGCACCCTGGACCTGCCGGACGGCAGCACCTTGTACGTCAACGCCAGCACGCAGTTGCGCGTGGACTTCGATGCCCATCGCCGCGTGATCCATCTGGACCAAGGCCAGTTGTACGTGGAGGTGGCGCCCGACAAGGAGCGGCCATTGTTCGTGCGCGCTGGCGAGGCCGATGTGCGGGTGGTGGGCACCGCGTTTGATGTGCGCCGCAGCCAGCAGCAGTTGGTGGTCAGCGTGGCCCACGGGATGGTTGCCTTCGCCCCCGACCAAAAAGCCAGCGCCGTCATGCTCGGCGCCCAGCAGCGGGCAACCTACAACTACGCCAAGGGCTCCGTGCAGCAACAACGCCTGGCCGTTGGCGAAGTCGCCGACTGGCGCAGCGGGCACCTGTCCTTTCGCAACCGTGAACTGGCCAGCCTGCTAGATGAGCTGAGCCTGTACCGGCCCAAGGCCGTGGTGTTGGCCGATGGCCCGGTGGCGCAACTGAAGGTTTCCGGCAACCTCGATGTGAATGACCCGGACGCGCTACTCAATGCCCTGCCGGCCTTGTTGCCGGTGAAAACCGTGCCCCTGGCCGACGGCAGGATCCGCATCGAAGCACGCAAATAGCACCACTTGAGAATATTTTGCATTCGCATGTGAGGATTTTTTTTCCTGCCGCGTCTTCCTCCGGTCTGCGTTTGATACGCATGCCTTTTTTGGCTATTTAGCCGCCTTGGGGGATTTCATGTTTCGCGCGCCTTGCCTTGCCCAGCACCTGTTTGTTCGACCGACACTGATCGCCGCCTGCCTGACCGTCAGCCTCACGGCCCAGGCCGAGTCGTTCACCCTGCAACTGCCGGCCCAACCCTTGGCCACGTCCCTGAGCCAGGTTGCGCAACAGGCAAAAATCCAGCTGCTGTTCGATGAAGACCTGCTCAAGAATATCCAGGCGCCCGCGCTCAACGGTGATTTCACCCCCGAAGTGGCGATCCGTACCCTGCTCAAGACCGGCGAGTTCACTCTGATCAAAGTAGGCAGCACCTATGTCGTGCGCCCCGAGGAAAGCCGCACCACCAACAGCGCCAGCGTGCAGTTGGACGCCTTGAGCGTGATCGGTACCGGTAACCAGGTCGACGCCAGCACCGTCGGCCGCTCCACCCTGTCCCAGGCCGATATCGACCGCCTGCAGCCCAACAACATCGCCAGCCTGGTGCAGACGCTGCCGGGGGTGACCATGGGCGGCTCGATGAAACCGGGCGGGCAGATCATCAATATTCGCGGGATGGGCGAGGCCGAAGACGTACCGATGACGGTCGATGGCGCGACCAAAAGCGGTTTCGAGCGCTATCAGCAGGGCACCGTGTTTATCGAGCCCGAGATGATCAAGAGCGTCGAGGTGGAAAAAGGCCCGCACTCGGCCTTCACCGGTAACGGCGGGTTCGGCGGTACGGTCAACATGGTCACCAAGGATGCGCCGGACCTGCTCAAGGACGGGCGCAACAGCGGTGCGATGCTCAAGTACGGCTATGCCAGCAACGACCACGAACAGGTCTACAGCGGCGCCGTGTATGGCCGCACCGATGACGGGCGCATCGACGCCCTGGCCTACCTGACCAAGCGTGACGGCGGCGACATGAAGCTGGCCGCAGCACGCGACTATGACAGCAAGGAATACCCGATCAACCCGCAGCGCCTGCCCAACAGCGCCCAGGATGTGGACGGTCAACTGTTCAAACTGAACATGTACCTGACCGATGAGCACAGCCTCGGTTTCTCCTACTCCCGGGCCAACAGCGAACGCTGGACACCTTTCTCGGCCAGAAGCTACCCATCGCCACCGCGCAAGACCGATATCGACCGCTATGGCTACGACGCGGCCGTAAGACGGTTCCTGGCCAACCGCCACACCGTCGATACCACGTGGTCAGGCAAGTACGAATACCAGCCCCTGGATAACCCGCTGATCGACATGAAGCTCAGCTACTCGGAGTCCAATACCGACCAGACCGACGAACGCGACGCCACGGCCGTCGTCGGTCTGTCCACCGGCGGGCGCAAGATGGACACCGCCTACACCGACAAGATCCTGGAGCTGCGCAACATCAGCCGCTTCAACAGCGGCCCGCTGGACCATGCCTTGACGACCGGCGTACAGATCCGCAAGCACATCCGCGATACAGAAAGCTGGATGCCCGGCGCAACCTACAACACGCCCAAATACAACTACGGGCATTTCCAGCCGGCCTTCATGCCCCACGGCAAAGTCGACACCAACGCGTTCTACATCCAGGACGCGGTGACCCTGGGCGACGTGACCATCACCCCGTCCCTGCGTTATGACCACGTGGTCAACCGTGGCAAGGCCAACGATGCGCCGTACTACAGCAACCCCGACCCGGCCTACGGCCACGACTACAGCGACCGCACCTATGCCGGCTGGTCGCCGCGCCTGGCAGCGTTCTGGAAAGTCACCCCGGACGTGGTGATGTTCGCCAATTGGAGCCGCACCTGGCGCGCCCCGGTGATCGACGAGCAATACGAAGTCCAGGGCCTGGGCAGCCGCACCTCCACCAGCCGCAATCTGGACCCGGAACGCATCACTGCCATCACCGTGGGTAACGTCACCAGCTTTGCCAACGTGATGGCCAGCGGCGACAGCCTGCAACTGCGTACGACGTTGTTCCACAACAAGATCGAAGACGAGATCTTCAAGGCCACCGGGATTGGCTGCAAGGAACAAAACTCCCAAGTCGGCTCCATCGCCGATGTCTGCACCGACATGGCGTCAAAGGCCAACTACCGCAACATCGGCAGCATGACCATCAAGGGCTTCGAGCTCGAAGGCTACTACGACTCGACCTATCTGTTCGGCTCCCTGAGCTACTCGTGGGCCACCGGAAAACGCGAAAACCCTTACACCAACCCGTGGGCCAGCGACATCCACGTCTGGGCCCGGGACATTCCACCGGCCAAGTGGGTCGCTGTGCTTGGCACCAAAATTCCCGCCTGGGACGCACAAGTGGGCTGGCAAGGCCAGTTCGTGCGCAAGACCGATCGTTTGCCCAGCGACAAATATTCGAGCGGCCTGAACAGTGGCTTTGGCGACCTGTTTTACGACCAGTACGCCAACGACAGCTACGACACCCAGGGCCTGTTCGCCAAATGGACGCCGCAACAGGCGTACCTCAAGGGCACTGAAGTCAACTTCACCGTCGACAACCTGTTCAACCGCAGCTACATGCCAGCCTTGAGCGGCGACAGCGCCACCAGCGTCGGGCGCAACGCCAAGATCAGCGTGACCCGCTTCTTCTAACCGCCCAACTGTACGGTTCAATCTGCACCCAGCTGTAAGCCCGCGTCCTGCGGGCTTTGTGGCTAGATGGGCAGCACCTGCCTGCCCATTCAATCCGGTTGCTCCCATGAATTCGCGCGAAAACACCGGCATGGCCCTCGGCCTGCTCGGCGTCATCATCTTCAGCCTGACCCTGCCCTTCACCCGCATCGTGGTGCAGGAAATCCATCCATTGCTCAATGGCCTGGGCCGCGCCTTGTTCGCGGCGGTGCCGGCGGCCCTGCTGTTGCTCTGGCGCCGCGAAGCCTGGCCGACCTGGCGCCAGGTGCGCGGCCTGGCGCTGGTGATTGCCGGGGTGATCCTCGGCTTCCCGGTGTTGTCGGCCTGGGCCATGCAAACCCTGCCCGCCTCCCATGGCGCCCTGGTCAACGGCCTGCAACCGCTGTGCGTGGCACTGTATGCGGCGTGGCTGTCCCATGAGCGTCCGTCAAAAGCTTTCTGGGCCTGCGCGGCACTGGGCAGCGCGTTGGTGCTCGGCTATGCGTTGATCACGGGCGCCGGCAGCATCCAGGCTGGCGACCTGCTGATGCTCGGGGCGATTGCCGTGGGCGGCCTGGGGTATGCCGAAGGCGGCCGACTGGCCAAGGAGATGGGCGGCTGGCAGGTGATCTGCTGGGCGCTGGTGCTGTCGACGCCGCTGTTGATCGGGCCGGTGACGTACCTGGCGCTGCAACATGAAGGCGCAATCTCGGCGCGCACCTGGTGGGCGTTTGGCTACGTCTCGCTGTTCTCGCAGTTCCTGGGGTTCTTTGCCTGGTATGCCGGGCTGGCCATGGGGGGGATCGCGCGGGTCAGCCAGATCCAGCTGTTGCAGATCTTTTTCACCATCGCCTTTTCCGCGCTGTTTTTTGGCGAGCACATCGAGCCGATTACCTGGCTGTTTGCCTGCGGGGTGATCGTCACGGTGATGCTGGGGCGCAAGACAGCTGTGCAGCCTGCACCGGTCTCCAAGGCGAGCACGATCTGATGTGGGAGCTGGCTTGCCTGCGATGCAGGCACCTCGGTGTATCAGGTAAAACGAGGTGATGCTATCGCAGGCAAGCCAGCTCCCACATTTTGATTTGCGTCATTCTCAGGCCAGGTAACCATCCGCCCGCAGCAGGGTTTCCAGGCAGTGTTCGGTGATGTTGTAGAACGCCTTGAGCTCCTGGATTTTCTCCAGGAGTTGAGCGTTGTCCACCTGCTCGGCACGCTTCACGGCCAGGATCATCTTGTTCTTGTTGGTGTGTTCCAACGAGATGAACTCAAACACCTTGGTCTCATAGCCGCACGCCTCAAGGAACAACGCACGCAAGCTGTCGGTGACCATCTCGGCCTGCTGGCCCAGGTGCAGGCCGTATTGCAGCATCGGCTTGAGCAGTGCCGGGCTCTGGATCTGCAAGCGGATCTGTTTGTGGCAGCACGGCGAGCACATGATGATCGACGCCCCGGAGCGGATGCCGGTATGGATCGCGTAGTCGGTGGCGATGTCGCAGGCATGCAGGGCGATCATCACGTCCAGCTCGCTGGGCGCCACGCTGCGCACGTCACCGCACTTGAACACCAGCCCCGGGTGCTCCAGGCGGGCGGCGGCGTTGTTGCACAGGGTCACCATGTCTTCGCGCAGCTCCACGCCCGTCACCTGGCCTTCGGCCTTGAGGGTGTTGCGCAGGTAGTCGTGGATGGCGAACGTCAGGTAACCCTTGCCCGAGCCAAAATCCGCGACGCGTACCGGCCGGTCCAGTTGCAAGGGGGATGAGGTCAGCGCGTGGCTGAACACTTCGATGAACTTGTTGATCTGTTTCCACTTGCGCGACATCGCCGGGATCAGCTCGTGCTTGGCGTTGGTCACGCCCAGGTCGGCGAGAAATGGCCGGCCAAGGTCGAGGAAGCGGTTTTTCTCACGGTTGTGCTCGGCCGATGGCGATTCACGCAACTGCTGGGGTTTGCTTTTGAACAGCGAGCTTTTGTTCTTCTTGCTGTATTCCAGCTGCGCTTCGTCGGTCAACGACAACAGGTGGGCGTTCTTGAACGAGGCCGGCAACAGCGCGGCAATCGTCGCGACGCCGTCTGCCAGGGCGAAGTTCTTGGTGATATCGCGGGTCTTGTAGCGATAGACAAAGGACAGGCACGCCTGCTCCTTGACCGTCACTGCCTTGATGATCAGGCGTTGCAGCTCAACCTCATCGCCCACGTACTTGGCCAGCACCAGCTTGATAAAGGCATTCTGCTCGAGGCTTGCGCGCAGCAACTCGATGAACTGGGCATGATGATCCGGCGCGGGGCTGGCAGGTTTAGCGGTGACAGACATGAACAAAAACGCCTCGGGCAGGGAATGCCGGGCATTTTAGGGGGGATGGCGCGCCAGGGCACGGAGTTATTTGCCCAACGGTCAGTGCGATTGAAAATGCCGCTTGTGTAGGAGCTGGCTTGTGTGGGAGCTGGCTCCTACAGGTTATTTCAGGACGACCAGGCGGTTGGGCAGTTCATTGCGCGTGTGGGTCTGGGGCACATGCACCTTGAGCAGTTCGCCGCAGGCCTCAATGCACGTGATAAACCCCGCCAATGTCTGCCCCTGTTTCACCTGCTGGGTAAACGTCTTGACGATAGCGTCCCAACTGCTGTCATCCAGCCGCTTGGAAATCCCGTCGTCCACCAGGATCTCCACATAGCGCTCGGCCTCACTGACAAAAATCAACACCCCGGTGCTGCCCAGGGTGTGGTGCAGGTTCTGCTCCAGGAACTGCCGGCGCGCCAGGTTCGATGCGCGCCAATGCCGCACCGAGCGCGGGATCAGGCGAGTGGTGATGGCCGGCAGGCGGAACACCAGGCACAGCACAATGAACGTCGCCCATTGCGCCAGCAGCAAGGTGTGCATGGTCAACCAGCCCGACAGGTAATGCACGATCCCCGGCACCACCAACGCCACCACACTGGCCCACAGCAGCGGGATGTAGGCGTAGTCGTCGGCGCGGGCGGCGAGTACGGTCACCAGTTCGGCGTCGGTCTGTTGCTCGACCCTGGCGATCGCTTCGGCGACCTGGCGCTGCTCGTGTTCTGTCAGTAAAGCCATGGTTGTAGATGCTCTTTAGTTATTGTCATTACCAGCCACCCGAAGCCCCGCCGCCGCCAAAACCGCCACCGCCGCCCCTGAAGCCACCGCCCCCGCCGCCACCGCCGCCACGCCCGCTGCTGCTGAGAATCGCCAGCAGGATGGCGCCCACCGGCAGCCCCATGCGGTTGCACAGCCACAACACCACCAGCAACAGGATGAACAGGCCGATGGAAAACACCGGGTTGTCCTTGGCAAAGTTGGGGTCCGCCACATGGGCGGGCACCGCCAACGGCTCGCCGCCGACCACCTGGATCATGGCCGCCACGCCGTCGCTGATGCCCTGGGTGAAATTGCCCGCCTTGAACTTGGGCGCAATCACCTGGTTGATGATCACCCACGACTGCGCATCGGTGAGCACGCCCTCCAGGCCGTAGCCCACTTCGATGCGCAACTGACGCTCGTCCCGGGCCACGATCAACAGCGCGCCGTTGTCCTTGCCCTTCTGGCCGATGCCCCAGTGCCGGCCCAGTTGATAACCGTAGTCTTCAATGGGCAGGCCTTGCAGGTCGGGCACCGTGACGACCACGATCTGGTCGCCGCTGGTTTGCTCCAGCGCCTGCAATTGCTGGCTCAGTTGCGCACGCACCGGCGGGTCGATCATCTGCGCGTTGTCGACCACCCGCCCAGTCAGCGCCGGGAAGTCCGGCGCCGCCTGGGCAGTCAGGCTAAAGGCCAGCAGCAGCGCCGCCAGCCACCCAGCACGCCAGGTCATCAGAATTTCACTTGCGGCGCTTTATCGGCATCGGCACTGGTGGCCTCGAAGTTGGCGCGCACCGGCAGATCGCTGTACATCACGCTGTGCCACAGGCGGCCTGGGAAGGTACGGATCTCGGTGTTGAAGGCCTGCACGGCGGCGATAAAGTCGCGACGGGCCACGCTGATGCGGTTTTCGGTGCCTTCAAGCTGCGATTGCAGGGCCAGGAAGTTCTGGTTGGCCTTGAGGTCCGGATAGCGCTCGGACACCACCATCAGGCGGCTGAGGGCACCGCTCAGGCCTTCCTGGGCCTGCTGGAACTGCTTGAGTTTTTCCGGGTTGTCGAGGGTGCTGGCATCGACCTGGATCGAGGTCGCCTTGGCCCGCGCTTCGATCACCGCGGTGAGGGTGTCCTGTTCATGGGCTGCATAGCCCTTGACCACTTCCACCAGGTTGGGGATCAGATCGGCACGCCGTTGATACTGGTTCTGCACCTGGGCCCAGGCCGCCTTGACCTGTTCGTCCAGGGTCGGGATCTTGTTGATGCCGCAACCGCTCAGCACGCTGCTGATCAGTAGCAGGGCCGCGGCTTTCCAGCCCCATCGAATAGTCTGTGCTGCTTGCATGGTGTGTCTCCTGACCAACCTTATGGAATTTGACGACTGACCCTATACATCACGCGCTTGGGGCATAATCCGCCACTACTGGATTACAGCGAGCCAATCAGCTAAAAGATGCCCTTCTTTATGGATAGTTCATAAAGAGCTGAGAAGTGTGCGGTATTTATCCACACAACACCCGAACAACAATAGTCGCTCCCCACATTTTGGCCGAGCCGTGTTTTTTACCTGAACACTGCGCAGTTCGCCGAAAAAGGATATTCATGAAAAAGCTGTGTTTGCTGGGCCTTGTTGCCACTCTGGCCAGTCACTCCGTCGTTGCCGAGACCAAGCCCGCTGCGCTTAAGGACAAGGACGCGTTCGTCAGCGACCTGCTCGGACAGATGACCCTGGATGAAAAGATCGGCCAGTTGCGCCTGATCAGCATCGGCCCGGAAATGCCCCGCGAGATGATCCGCAAGGAAATCGCCGCCGGGCGCATTGGTGGCACGTTCAACTCCATCACCCGCCCGGAAAACCGTCCGATGCAGGACGCGGCGATGCGCAGCCGCTTGAAGATCCCGATGTTCTTCGCCTATGACGTGATCCACGGCCACCGCACTATTTTCCCGATCAGCCTGGCCCTGGCCTCGAGCTGGGACATGGACGCCATCAGCCGCTCCGGGCGCATTGCCGCCAAGGAAGCCGCCGCCGACAGCCTCGACATCACCTTCGCGCCGATGGTCGATATTTCCCGCGACGCGCGCTGGGGTCGGACCTCCGAAGGGTTTGGCGAAGACACCTACCTGGTGTCGCGCATCAGCGAAGTGATGGTCAAGGCCTTCCAGGGCCCGAGCCCGGCCCAGGCCGACAGCATCATGGCCAGCGTCAAGCACTTCGCCCTGTACGGCGCAGTGGAAGGCGGGCGCGACTACAACGTGGTCGACATGAGCCCGGTCAAGATGTACCAGGACTACCTGCCGCCCTACCACGCGGCAATCAAGGCCGGCGCCGGCGGGGTGATGGTGGCGTTGAACTCGATCAACGGCGTGCCTGCTACCGCCAACACCTGGCTGATGAACGACCTGCTGCGCAAGGAGTGGGGCTTCAAGGGCCTGACGGTGAGCGACCACGGTGCGATCTTCGAGCTGATCAAGCACGGCGTGGCCAAGGACGGTCGCGAAGCGGCCAAGCTGGCAATCAAGGCCGGCATCGACATGAGCATGAACGACCAGCTCTACGGCAAGGAACTGCCAGGGCTGCTGAAATCCGGCGAGATCGAGCAAAGCGACATCGACAACGCGGTGCGTGAAGTGCTCGGTGCCAAGTACGACATGGGCCTGTTTGCCGACCCATACCTGCGTATCGGCAAGGCCGAGGATGATCCGGCCGACACCTATGCCGAAAGCCGCCTGCACCGCAGCGAAGCCCGCGACATCGCGCGGCGCAGCCTGGTATTGCTGAAAAACCACAACGACACCCTGCCGCTGAAGAAATCCGCGACCATCGCCCTGGTCGGCCCGCTGGCCAAGGCCCCCATCGACATGATGGGCAGTTGGGCCGCCGCCGGTAAGCCCGCGCAATCGGTGACCCTGCTGGACGGCATGAACGCGGTGATCGGCGAAAAGGGCCAGGTGATCTACGCCCGTGGCGCCAACATCACCAGTGACAAGGCGGTGGTGGACTACCTGAACTTCCTCAACTTCGATGCCCCGGAAGTGGTGGATGACCCGCGCTCGGCCCAGGTGCTGATCGACGAAGCGGTCAAGGCCGCGAAAAGCGCCGATGTGGTGGTGGCCGCCGTGGGCGAGTCCCGTGGCATGTCCCACGAATCCTCGAGCCGTACCGACCTGAACATCCCGCAAAGCCAGCGCGACCTGATCAAGGCCCTGAAAGCCACGGGCAAGCCGCTGGTGCTGGTGTTGATGAACGGCCGGCCACTGTCGATCCTCGAAGAGCACCAGCAAGCCGACGCGATCCTGGAAACCTGGTTCGCCGGCACCGAAGGCGGCAACGCGATTGCCGATGTGCTGTTCGGTGACTACAACCCGTCGGGCAAGCTGCCGATCACCTTCCCACGCTCCGTGGGGCAGATTCCGACCTACTACAACCACCTGACCATTGGCCGGCCGTTCACCCCGGGCAAACCGGGCAACTACACCTCGCAGTACTTCGACGACACCACAGCTCCCCTGTATCCGTTCGGTTATGGCCTGAGCTACACCCGTTTCAGCCTGTCGGACATGGCGCTGTCGTCCACCACCTTGAACAAGACCGGCAAGCTCGACGCCAGCGTCACCCTGAAAAACACCGGCAAGCTCGACGGCGAGACCGTGGTGCAGCTGTACATCCAGGACGTGGCCGGCTCGATGATCCGCCCGATCAAGGAACTGAAGAACTTCCAGAAGATCCTGCTCAAGGCCGGTGAATCGAAGGTGGTGCACTTCAGCATTACCGAGGATGACTTGAAGTTCTACAACACCCAGCTCAAGTTCGCCGCCGAACCTGGCCAGTTCAATGTGCAGATCGGGCTGGACTCCCAGGATGTGCAGCAGCAGAGCTTTGAACTGCTCTGATTGAAGCTGTAAACACGGTCAATGTAGGAGCTGGCTTGCCTGCGCTGCAGGCACCTCGGTCTATCAGTTACACCGAGGTGCTGCCATCGCTGGCAAGCCAGCTCCTACAGTTGATTGCGGTGTGTTCCCTACCCTCTTCGATCCAGCAGATTGACCACCAACCGGTCGATCCACCCCCACACCCGCTGCTTGACCCGCCGCCACAACGGTCGGGCCTTCCACGCCTCCAGGCTGACCGCCTGGCTCTGGGCGAAATCACGCTCGAAACTGCCCGCCACCGCCAGCGTCAACTCAGGGTCCAGCGCTTCCAGGTTGGCCTCCAGGTTGAAGCGCAGGTTCCAGTGATCGAAATTGCACGAGCCGACGCTTACCCAATCGTCCACCAGCACCATCTTCAGGTGCAGGAAACACGGCTGGTATTCAAAGATCTTCACCCCCGACTTGAGCAGGCGTGGGTAGTAGCGGTGGCCGGCGTAGCGCACCGAAGGATGGTCGGTGCGCGGCCCGGTGAGCAGCAGGCGCACGTCCACACCACGCCCGGCCGCCCGGCGCAGGGCCCGGCGTACGCCCCAGGTGGGCAGGAAGTACGGCGTGGCTAGCCAGATACGGCGCTGGCCGCTGTTCAAGGCGCGGATCAGCGATTGCAAAATGTCCCGGTGTTGGCCGGCGTCGGCATACGCCACCCGCCCCAGGCCGGGGCCGGTCGCCGGCACTTTGGGCAGGCGCGGCAAGCCAAAATGCGTCGCCGGCTTCCAGGCACGACGGTGGTCGTTGACCCGCCATTGGCGGTCGAACAGGGCTTGCCAGTCCTGCACCAGCGGGCCGCTGATCTGCACCATGACCTCGTGCCACTCACAGGTGTCCTGCCCAGGGGTCCAGAACTCATCGGTGACCCCAGTGCCGCCCACCACGGCGATGCTCTGGTCGACCAACAACAGCTTGCGGTGGTCGCGGTAGAGGTTGCGCATCCAGCGGCGCCAGCGCAGGCGATTGTAAAAGCGCAACTGCACCCCGGCCTCGAGCAAGCGGCGCCGCAGGCTGAGGGTAAATGCCAGGCTGCCGTAGTCATCGAACAGGCAACGCACCTGCACCCCGCGCTCGGCCGCCTGCACCAGGGCCTTGACCATCTCTTCGGCGCAGGCGCCCGCCTCCACCAGATACAGCTCAAGCTCTACCTGGCGCTCGGCACGGGCGATCGCCACGAGCATCTGCGGGAAAAAATTCGGGCCGTCGATCAGCAATTCGAAGCGGTTGGCGCTGCGCCAGGGGAACACCGCGCCGCTCATGTCAGCGCGCCGTGAAAATCAGCACCGCACCCACCGGCACCGACAGGCTGATCGCGTCCAGGCCAGCGGCCTTGCGCAGAGTCTCGACACCGGTGAGCAAGTCAAAATCCTTGGCGTGCAGCACCAGTGGTTCCAGGGTCACCACCTGGAACCGCCGGTCGTCCAGGCGCGTTGCCAGCAGTTCGGCGTTGTAGGTCTGGGTCTTGCCATGCAGGGTGACCGACAGCGGCAGGCGCAACTCCAGTTGTGCGCCGGTAGCCAGGTCGTTGATCGGCTGCAGATTGATTTGCGCGTTGATCAGCGCGTCGGGGTAGGTCTTGATCTGGAACAGGTCGTTGCGCATGCGCTCATCGCGCAGCGGGATGCCGCTGTTGACCGACTCCAGTTCAACCTGCAACTGCGCCGCGCCGTTCTCTTCGACCTTGCCATGCAGCACCAAGAAGCGCTGGACTTCGGAGATATCGGTGTTTTTGGTGGTGACGAACGACAGCCGTGAGGATTCGTTATCCAGGTACCACGCAGCCTGCGCGGGCATGGCGGCAGCGGCCAGCAGCAAGAGGGCCAGGGGTTTGAGGATGGATGTGTTGAACATTAAACACTCGCGCGCAGAAAAACCTGCTCGAACATTAACTGGCCGGCCTGCTGCACGCAATGTAACGGTCCCGGCAATTTAACTGTGGGAGCGGGCTTGCTCGCGATAGCGGTGGGTCAGTTAATAGATATTTGACTGACCCACCGCTATCGCGAGCAAGCCCGCTCCCACACAAACCAGCTTGCACCTTAGGCCAGTGCCTGCTGCACGCCTTGCACGGTGGCCTCAAGGCTCGCCAGATGCAAACTCAGCACCCGCTCCACCGGCGCCTGGTGCATCGGCCAGTGCAACGCCATGCTCCCTACCAATCGGCCATTGGCCCGCACCGGCAGCGCCACCGCGCGGATCAGGAACGGCAGGCGCACCGGGTATTCCCAGTACCCTTCGGTACGCTGGCCAAACCCCTGGTGCTGGGATTGCTCGCAGGCGCGGTATTGATCATCGGCCGCCACATGCTCGCGGCTGGCCAGGCGCTGCACTTCTTCTGCGGCAAGTTCAGCCAGGCATGCCTTGCCCATGGCTGAATGAAACAGGCTGGCATGCTGGCCAACGATCTGGCAGTTGTTCGGGTACAGCTTGCGCAACACCGTAGGGATCGCGCTTTCCATGACTTCCAGGCGTTCACCGTCAAAGTTCGACAAGTCCGCCACCAGCCCGGTGCGTTCGCTGAGTTCCAGCAGCCAGGGCGCCGCGCACTCCACCAGGCGCCGCTTAAAGCGTTGCTGGGTATCGCCGAACAAGCGCTGGGCGCTGAGACGGTAGCGTCGGTCGCTCAGGCCGCGATAGATCCAGCCCTGTTCTTGTAGGGTCAGCAGCATGCGCGAGACCGTGGCCTTGGGCAGGCGTGTCAGGTAATGCAGTTCCTCAAGCCCCAGGGCCTGGTGCTCACCGAGCAACTCGATGATGGCCAGTGCCCGCTCCACGGAGCGCACAGTCCCTGTGTCGACGTTGCTGCCCATGGCTGACCTCCCGGTTGCTGATGGTTGAGCGAATTTCACAGCAAGATACAGGCCGTCACCCGCTCAAGCATTCCGGAGGGCGACGCTGCACCCAGTGCGTCAGTTGTTCGTGGGCATACGCCAGTTGCAGCACCGCGCGATCCGCCTGGGCCGGGCCGATGATTTGCAGGCCCATGGGCAAGCCTTGCGGGTTGAAGCCCACCGGCACACTCATGCTCGGCAGGCCGGCCAATGTGGGGCCGATCACCACCTCCATCCAGCGGTGATAAGTGTCCATGGCCTGCCCCCCGACGACGCGTGGCCAGGGCTGTTGTGCATCGAAAGGGAACACTTGTGCCGTGGGCAGCAGCAGGAAATCGTAACGTTCGAACAACCTGGCCAGGGCGCGGTACCAGTCACTGCGCGCCAGCGACGCCTGATACACATCCGCCGCCCTCAGGCCCAGGCCGCCCTCGACTTCCCACTGCGCTTCAGGCTTGAGCAACGCACGTTTTTGCGGATCGGCATACGCCGCCCCCAGCGTGCCCTGCACCAGCCAATGGCGATGGACCAGCCAGGTTTGCCACAGGCGCTCCATGGAGAAATCCGGCTGGCAGCTTTCCACCTCGCAACCCAACGCGCTGAAGTCGCCGAGGGCCGATTCACACAGCGCCATTACGCCGTCGTCCATCGGCAGATAGCCGTTGTAGTCACCCAGCCAACCCAGACGCGCGCCCTTGAAATCCCGGGCCAACGGCGCGCCGAATACGCTGGGGTCGTCCTTGAGCGACAACGGCACCCGCGGGTCATAACCGGCCTGGGTGCCCAACAGCCGCGCCACGTCCGCCACACTGCGCCCCATCGGGCCTTCGGTGGCCAGTTGCTGGACAAACACCTCCGGCGCCGGGTCATGGGGCACGCGGCCCTGGGACGGGCGCAGGCCGAATACGTTGTTGAACGCCGCCGGGTTGCGCAGCGAGCCCATCATGTCGCTGCCATCGGCCACCGGCAGCATGCGCAGCGCCAGGGCCACCGCCGCCCCGCCGCTGCTGCCGCCCGCGACCAGGGTCGGGGCGTAGGCATTGCCGGTGGTGCCGAACACACGGTTGTAGGTCTGCGAGCCGAGGCCGAACTCCGGCACGTTGCTCTTGCCGATGAGTATCGCGCCGCTGGCCCGCACCCGCGCCACGGCGATCGCGTCTTCAGTGGGAATCTGTTCGGCGAACAGTGGCGAACCCAGGGTGGTGCGCAGGCCCTTGGTCGCCGCCAGGTCCTTGATGGCCTGGGGCATGCCGTGCATCCAGCCGCGGGAACGGCCCTGCTTGAGCTCAAGATCACAGGCGCGGGCTTCGGCCAGCACATCGGCTTCGTCGCGCAGCGACACCAGGGCATTGACCAATGGATTGAAGCGCGCGATCTGCGCCAGATAGGCCTGCATCACTTCGTGGCAGGACACCTGCCGGGCATGGATCGCCTGGGACAGCTCCAGCGCATCCAGTTCAACGATGTTCAAGGTTTCACCCCCTTGGCAAACCGCGCCGGCGCTGCAGCCCTTGGCGCCTCATGCATGCAGTAAGTGCCCAGCAGCGTCAGGACGCAAGCGAACAGCACATAAAACGCCGGAGCTACCGGTGTCTCCAACACCTTGCTCAGCCACGTCACAATCAGCGGGGCAAAACCGCCGAACAGCATCACCGCCACGTTGTAGGCCACCGACACGCCGGTGGAGCGCACCTCGATGGGAAACTGCTCGGCCAGGGCCGTCGGCGCCGGGCCGAAGAAGCCGCCGATGGCGATGCACAGCATCACCTGCATCACCAGCAAGCGCTCGATGGACGGCGCCGCCGCGACCCATACATACAGCGGGTAGACCATCACGAAAAACGCCAGGGTGAAGGCCATCAGCACCGGCCGCCGGCCCAATCGGTCAGAGAGCAGGCCCGACAAAGGGATGACCACGGTCATCAGCGCCACGGCGAACATCTGCACCATCAACACCTGGTCCAGAGGCAGGCCGAGGTTCTTGTGGGCGAAGGTCGGCATATTCACCAGCACCACGTAGAACGACACCGTCGCACCACAGGCCAGGCCCATGCTCACCAGAATGCTGCGCCGATGCTCACGCAGCACTGTCATCAGGCTTGGCGCCGGGCCGGTGGCCTGTTTGCGTGCTTCGATAAATTCCTCGGGGTCTTCCATGTGCCGGCGAATCCACAAGCCCACCGGGCCGATCAGCAGGCCGAACACAAACGGCAGGCGCCAGCCCCACAGGTCGAGGGTCTCAGGGGAGAAGAAATGGGTGACCAACGCCACCATCGCCGCGCCGCCAAACACAGCCAAACACTGCCCGACCAATTGCCAGGAGCCGTACAGGCCCTTGCGATGGGCCGGTGCGCTTTCCACCAGGAACGCCGTGGCGCTGGCATATTCGCCGCCGGTGGCAAAGCCCTGGAGCATCCGCGCCACCACGATCAACAGCGGCGCGCCCATGCCGATGGCGGCGTAGTTGGGCGCAAACACGATCAGCGCGATAGACACTGTCATCAAGCGGATAATCAACTGCATGGCGGCCTTGCGGCCTTTGCGGTCGGCATACATACCGAGCAGGATGCCGCCCACCGGGCGCATGAAAAAGCCCACGCCGAAGGTGGCCAGGGCCATCAGCAGCGACGCGTATTCATCATCCGAGGGGAAAAACTGCCGGGCGATGATGCTGGCCAGAAAGCCGTAGACGATGAAGTCGTACCACTCCAGCGCGTTGCCGACCACCGCCGCTACCACTTGCCGGGTGCGGGACACGCCTTTTATTGAAGTCTGCATGAGAACACTCCATTCAACCTGTTGAGGAAAGGTCCAGCGGCAGGAAAAAGGCAGGTGGTCAGGCCGGCTTGAGCCAGCTCTCGGCCAGGGCGCCCCAGTAGGCGGCACCGGTCAGCAGGATCTCGTCGTTGAAGTCATAGGCGGGGTTGTGGACCATCGGCCGCGACACGCCGTTGCCGATAAACAGGTAGCTGCCGGGGCAGCGTTGGAGCATCCAGGCGAAGTCTTCGCTGCCCATCAGCTTGGGCGTGTTGGCGTCAACCGCCGCTTCACCGAGCAAGGCAACGCCGACCTGGCGGGCGAACTCGGTTTCATCGGCATGGTTGACCAGCACCGGATAGGCCGGGCGGTGTTCGATCTGCGCGGTGCAGCCAAAGCTGGCGGCCTGGGTCTGGATGATCGCCTTGACCCGCTCCAGCATCTGCTCGCGCACCGGCGCATTGAGGGCGCGCAGGCTCAGGCGCAGGATCGCCTGCTGGGGAATCACGTTGGCGGCCTGCCCTGCTTGCAGGGCGCCGACCGTGACTACCGCCGCTTCCTGGGCATTGATGTTGCGCGCGACCACCGTCTGCAAGGCCATCACCGTACTGGCGGCGGCCACCAGCGGGTCCACGCTCAGGTGCGGCATGGAGCCGTGGCCGCCGACGCCTTCGAGGGTCACGGTGAGCAGGTCCTGGGAAGCCATCATCGGCCCGGTCCGCAGGCCCAGGTGGCCGGCGGGCAAGCCGGGCATGTTGTGCATGCCGAACAGGGCGTCACAGGGAAAGCGCTCCAGCAAGCCATCGGCGAGCATCGCTTCAGCGCCGCCCTGGCCTTCTTCGGCCGGCTGGAAAATCAGGTTGAGGGTGCCGTCGAACCGGCGCGTCGCCGCCAGGTAACGCGCGGCGCCCAGCAGCATGGCGGTGTGACCGTCGTGACCGCAGGCATGCATGCAGCCGGCGTGCTGGCTGCTGTAGGCGACGCCGGTGTTTTCAATAATCGGCAAGGCGTCCATGTCGGCGCGAATCCCCAGGGTACGCGGGCTGCTGCCATTGCGCAGCACGCCCACCACGCCGGTGTGGCCGATGCCGGTATGTACTTCAAACCCCCAGTTCTTCAGGGATTGGGCGACCAGGGCCGAGGTGCGGTTTTCTTCGAACCCAAGTTCAGGGTGGGCGTGGATGTCCTGGCGTACGGCGTGCAGGTCGCTGGCGACATCGCTCAGCCAATCCAGGATGTGCTGGTGTGGGCGCATGGTGACTCTCCTCGCAGGCGGGTATTCCCGTTCTTTTTTGTGGCACCGCCACAGATAACCGCGATGGGCGGGCGAGGACAATCAAAGGTGGTTCCACCCTGTGGAACCTTGTGGCAATAGGTGAGCACGCTTGCTTGAACTGAACTACGAACTGCCCCCAACAGGCTCATCCCTCACAGCGGAATCGCCTATCAGAGTGATAAAGAGCCAGTTTATTCACGTAGCAACATCTACACCATGAGTTCTGGGCACCAAACAACCAGGAGCGATGGGCACGTGGAGGAAAGTTATCCAAATCTCTCAAGCAAAAAACTCTAAAGGTTCAAGAGAAAACAAAAAAACAATATAAAAAACTGTCACTTTTCACAGTATTCAAAATACGCACAAAAAAATAAAACTACCTTCGAGCCACAACATCACAACCCACACCTAGGAAAAATTATCATGAAAAACTTCAGCACAGAAAAATGCCTATTGGCTTGCTTCGTAGTTTTGACTGCAATCACAAACGCCAATGCAGCACTAGACCCGAAATGTTACGACAACATCCAGGTCGCCAAAGGTATCAGCGACACCCCGCTAAAAAACCCCGATGGCAGCGATAAGATGGTAGGTACCAAAAAACCCATCAGCATCGATATTGCGTTTCCAAATCCCTTACCCGCAGGCGGCACCGCCACTTTTGACCTTTCTAAATCAAAAGTACCTAGTGTGGAAATGGAAACCCCTGCCCCAGTGCTTCATCCAGAGTTCACACTAATCTCTTCCACCAAATACACCTACACTTACAAAATCCCCATCCGTGCAAGTGACTATCACGGAAAGTTTACGGTAATAGACACTTACTGCGGCTTTTCAAACTCACAAACCAAGTTGCTCATGCCTGTCAGGTAAATCACCACATCACATATTTGGAAGTGCGGGTTTATGACCGATATTGAGAACCTTCTATCGGACAATCACATCATCGATTTACGATCCTGTCCGCCAATCTGCTTCCCTTGGCTGTTGGTCAGCGCCGAGCCTGCAGTTCTTTACCTTGCGCAGTGGTGAGCTAAACATCACAACAATCGACACCCCTGTCGTTCCCCTATCCACCGCGCCGTATGCGTGCGCCCCAACCCACTCGCCGTCACTTCACTGCGTTCCGGCGTGTCGACCAACGCACTGGTCGGCACGTACTGCTTCACATACCCCAGGCAATAGTCAGCCGGATTGCCCGCCACATACCGACACGAGCAATACTCCTTGGCCGTATACGCCGCGATGATGTCGGGGAACGCTTGCAGGTTGACGCGCTCGTGCCAGGCCCACCCCAGCAAAGCGAGCAACAGCAGGAGAAACAGGCTGATAAACGGACGGCGCCGGATCATGGTTGCACCGCCGCGAGCACGCGCTTGAGCAGTTCGTTGTGGTGATAGCTGCCGTCGCGGTCATCGCCATAGCGCACGATCACCAGCCTTGCCTCGGGCAACACATACAACGCCTGGCCCCAGTGACCCAGGGCCGCGAAGGTATCGTCGGGCGCATCCGGCCAGGGCCGGGCAGCGCCCTGCACTTGACGGTTGAGCCACCAGTGGCCGCCGGGCACCGCTTCGTCCTGACCCGCGATGTACTGCGCCAGGGGTTGGCGATTGAAGTCGACCCAGGCCTTGGGTAGCAACTGCCGCTCGCCCCAGCGCCCGTCCCGCGCCATCAACAAGCCAATCCGTGCCAGGTCGCGGGCGGTCATATAGGCATAGGACGAGGCAACAAAGGTTTCATTGGCGTCGCTTTCCCAAGTGGCGCTGCGAATGCCCAGGGGCGTGAACAGCGCGGTCCACGGGTAATCGACATAAGCCTTGTGGCCGAGCATGCCCTTGAGGGCGGCGGACGCCAGATTGCTGTCGCCGCTGGAGTAGCGAAACGCCTGGCCCGCAGCGCTGAAGGCGTGGGTGTCGGCGGCAAACTCTGCCATGTCGGCACGGCCACGGGTGTAGAGCATGGCCACCACCGAGGATTTCAGCGGCGCGTATTCGTAGTCTTCCTGCCAGTCCAGGCCCGAGGTCCAGTTCAGCAGGTGCGCCAGGGTGATGTTCGGGTGCTGTTTCATCGGTGGATAAAAGCGCGCGACCGGGTCGCTGAGCTTGAAGCGGTTTTCGCCGTAGGCAACGCCAAGCACCGTGGCCAGTAGGCTCTTGCTGATGGACCAGGTCAGGTGCGGCGTGCTTGCGCTAGTGGGTGCGGCGTAGCGTTCATAAATGACTTCGCCGTCGCGGATCACCAACAGTGCGTCGGTGCGGATGCCTTCGCGGGTGATGTCATTGCGGGCCGGGAACGCATAGTCCTCCAGCGCCTTGACGGCGGGACCGGCCAACTGCGGGCCCTGGGACCACTCCCGCGCCGGCCAGGCCTGGGCATGTGCGGTAGCGGTGAACAGCAGCAAGGCGACGCACAACAGGCCTTTGACCATGGACTAGCACTCGGGGGCATTCAGGCCCGCGAGCCTAATGCAGATAAATGACGGTTTGGCGACAGGCCTGGGAGCCACTATATAGCTCCTGTGGGAGCGGGCTTGCCCGCGATGGCCATAGGTATCTACACAACTCTTTCGTGGTTCTTGGGGTGGTGAACATATCCGTTTTTGCGGTTACGGCGGCTATTGGTTCCGCCCTTACGGCGGCTCACTTTTGTAGAGCGCAAAAGTAAGCAAAACGCTCTTGCCCCACCACTCGGTGCCTCGCCTAGGCTCGGCATGCCCGCAGTCAGGCATTGCTCCGTGGGCCCGCCGCGATCGGCCATCCATGGCCGTGTCGCGGCTACCCCGGCATCCATGCCGGGGTGCCCACTGCGCAATACCTGCCTGCGGCCATCGTGGTTTAACGGGGCGCTTAAGATCAAAAGCCAGATCAAAAGCAGAGCAACAGCAAAGCCAGAGCGCGAAGCTGCCTTCCCCTGTAGGAGCTGGCTTGCCTGCGATGGCGGTATATCAGTCGATAAATGTATTGGCTGATGCACCGCCATCGCAGGCAAGCCAGCTCCTACAGAGTACGCGCACGCTTCGATGATCAGGTCGGCTGTCAGGCCGCCTCGCTTTGCTTTTGATCTTAGGCGCCCCGTTAAACCACGCTGGCCGTCAGGGCGGAACCCCAAGTGGCCATGACCGCAGCAATGGATATGTACACAAACCTAAGAATCACTAAAGAGTTGTGTAGATACCTATGCCCCGATGGCGGTATATCAGTCACCGCCTGTATTGCCTGTCCCCCTGCTATCGCGGGCAAGCCCGCTCCCACACACGCTCATCCCACAGTCAGCGGGGGCCTGGGTTCAGGGCTTTTTCCAGGCGTTTGGCGCGGGCGCTGGCGGCGAGGTCCAGCACGGCTTGGTCGCGCTGCCACATGGCGGCCCACGCTCCTTGAGCCATCGCTTGATTGACCTGCGGCTTTAGCGCTTCGAACTGCGCAAACAATCCTCCCAACAACACATGCCCCGCCGCCGATGCGCTGGGCTGGCGAATGACCTCGGCGCAGCCGGCCAGCAGCGCCAATAACTGCAGGCGCAGGGCCTGGGGCCAGTCGCACTCCTGGCCGATGCCATGTAGCCAGGCGGTCATCGCGCTCAGTACATAGCTGTCCTCCAGGGTGCGGAAGGGTTTGACGTAATCGTCCCAACCATCCCCCGGCAAGCGCTCGCAGGCGGCGTGGTCGAGGTGGACGCGGCCGTGGCTGATGTCGGGCATCAAGGCGATCGCGGGCAAGGGTTCTACGCGTACACCGGGCTCGCCGGCCAGCACCACGGCCAGGGTCAGGCGTGGCTTTTCATCAGCGGCCTCGCAGCGGGCGGCGATCAACAGCCAGTCGGCCGCATCGCCGGCGGTGACGAAGTCTTTGCGCCCGCTCAGGCGCAGGTCGTCCAGGCGCGTTTGCATGTCCAGCGGGCGCAGGCTGCGCTGTTCGGTCGCACACAAGGCGCCCAGGCTGTGGGGCGCGCTGGGCCATAACGCGCGCAACGCCGCTTGATAGCCCACCAGGAACGCCAGGCCGGGCGTGGCCATCAGCCGCGCGCCCTGGGTCGCCAATTCAAAGGGCGCCACCTGCCCCAGGCGTTGCAATAAAACGCTGTAGCCCTCGGCCAGGTTGGCGTGGACGGGCAGTCGGTCGGGTCGATCGAGCAAAGCGTGCCAGGGCATGGAGGGCTCCTTGGGGGCTGTCATCTAAGCGTCACCGTAGATTCATGGAGATGACACCGGGGGTACATAGCCTGACTTTGCACAACAAAGTCGACTGGCCGCAACCCTGGCCGGCACCTGGAGACTCGCCATGACTCAGATCGCCCGCATCAGTGACACCGGCAATGAACGCCGTCTGCAAGCCGAACGCCTGATCGGCGCCCAGGCTTTGCAGGAAGCCCAGGCCTTGCGTTTCAGCGTTTTCAGCGGCGAGTTCAATGCCAAGCTCAAAGGCGCAGAACTGGGCTTGGACATGGATGACTATGATGTTCACTGCAGCCACATTGGCGTACGGGACTTGAACACCGGGCGACTGGTTGCCACCACCCGGCTGCTGGATCACCAGGCGGCCAGCACCCTGGGCCGGTTCTACAGCGAAGAAGAATTCAGCCTCCACGGCCTGTTGCATTTGCAGGGGCCGATCCTGGAAATCGGCCGTACCTGTGTCGACCCAGCCTACCGCAACGGCGGCACTATCGCGGTGCTTTGGGGCGAGTTGGCCGAAGTCCTCAACCAGGGCGGCTACAGCTACCTGATGGGCTGCGCGAGCATCCCGATGCATGACGGTGGCATCCAGGCCCACGCAATCATGCAGCGCCTGCGCGAACGCTACTTGTGCAACGAACACCTGCGCGCCGAGCCGAAAAAGCCCCTGCCGAGCCTGGATTTGCCGTCCAACGTCATCGCCGAAATGCCGCCGCTGCTCAAGGCCTACATGCGCCTGGGCGCTAAGATCTGCGGCGAGCCGTGCTGGGACGAGGATTTCCAGGTGGCCGACGTGTTCATCCTGCTCAAGCGCGACGAGTTGTGCCCGCGTTATGCCCGTCACTTCAAGGCGGCCATGTGATGGGCCGCCTGCGGGTCTACGGGCGGATCGCCCGCGTGCTGCTGGTGGTGGCGCTGGGCTTGAGCATGGCCGGGGTGTTTGGCCTGTTCGAACGCTTGGGCGTGGCCAATTCCATGGTGCGGCGCCAGCGCTGGTCGCGGTTTTTCATGGCGCGCCTGAGCAATGCCCTGCCCTTTCGTGTGAGCGTGCACGGTGAGTTGCCGCAACAGCCGATGCTGTGGGTCAGCAACCATGTGTCCTGGACCGATATCCCGCTGCTGGGGATGGTGGCGCCGCTGTCGTTCCTGTCCAAGGCCGAAGTGCGCACCTGGCCAGTGGCGGGTTGGTTGGCCGCCAAGGCCGGCAGCCTGTTTATCCGCCGGGGCTCGGGGGACAGCCAATTGATCCGCAAGCAGATGACCCGGCATCTAGAGCAAAAACACCCGCTGCTGATGTTCCCCGAAGGCACCACCACTGATGGCCGCAGCCTGCGCACCTTTCATGGCCGGCTGCTGGCCAGTGCGATTGATGCCGATGTGGCGCTGCAACCAGTGGCGATCCGCTATCTGCGCGATGGGCAGATTGATCCGCTCGCGCCGTTTATTGGTGACGATGATTTGCTCTCGCACCTGATGCGTCTGTTTGGCAACGATCAGGGCGACGTTGAGATTCATCTGCTCAAACCCATTGCCTGCGCCGGGCAGGAGCGTGCGGCGCTGGCGTACCAGGCGCAGCAGGCGGTGCAGAAGGCGTTGTTTGGAGCGGTGCCGCAAAGCGAGCAAGTGCCGGTTCGGCCGGCGTACGCGGCCTGAGGCAAACACGCAAAAAATGTAGGAGCTGGCTTGCCTGCGATAGCAGTGGCGACTGATACACCGCTATCGCAGGCAAGCCAGCTCCCACATTAGATCGGCGTGGATATTTGACTATCTGCATAGGCCTGCAACTGGGGATAGAACACCCGGAAATCCTCGCTCAACGGCTCATACAGCACCCGCAGTTCCTGCATCGCCCGGTCCAGTTCCTGAGGTTGGCTCAGGCGCCGGGCAATCCCCCGCAGTACGTGCTCCATTACCGCGAACTCGCGGTAAGAACCCAGCCAGTCATCGGCCGCCATATACGGTGCAATCTGCGCCAGGCGCCCTGGCAGCTGCGGTTCGGCCGCCAGCACCCGGTACACCTGGGAGGTAAAGCGTTCCAGCGGCTGGTCGGCATACTGTGCCCAATCGCGCGCCAGGCAATGGTCGAAGAACACGTCGAGGACGATCCCCGCATAGCGGCGCCGGGTCAGGGTGAACCGTGACAACGCCTGCCCGACCAACGGGTGGCTGTCGGTGAAACGGTCAATGGAGCGATGCAGCTGGATCGCCGCCTCGATTTGCGGGTGGTACTGGCCCTGCAGGCGGCCTTTGACGAAATCGCCATAGAGGCTGCCCAGCAGTTGTGCAGGAAGTTGGCCGCCGAGGTGTAGATGTGCGAGATAATTCATGGCGCGCAGTTTAGCACTGCCGCCAACGTATCGTTATAACCCGATATACCGATTTATCTGGTAACAAGATCAAAATCGTATTGGTATATCGGGATATAGCGATTTAAAGTTCGCCTCATCGCGATATAACGTTTTACCCACACCGAGCCCTGCCATGTCCATTGACCTCGACGAAATAATAAAAGCCCTGGCACACCCAGTACGGCGAGACATTCTCAACTGGCTGAAAGACCCGAAAGTGCAGTTCCCCGAACAAGTGCACAACCACGAGTACGGCATCTGCGCCGGCCAGATCGATCAACGCTGCGGCCTGTCGCAGTCTACCGTCTCGGCGCACCTGGCCACCCTGCAACGGGCGGGCTTGATCAGCAGCCAGAAAGCCGGGCAGTGGCACTTTTTCCGCCGCAATGAAGACGTGATCCAAGCGTTTATCCAAGCCATCACCGAAGAACTCAGCCCACCGCTGTAAAGGACCCCACAATGCCTCTCTCGCTACTCATACTGGCCTTAAGCGCCTTCGCCATCGGTACCACCGAATTCGTCATCATGGGCCTGTTGCCCGATGTGGCGGCCGACCTCGGTGTGTCGATTCCAGGCGCCGGCTGGCTGGTGACCGGCTATGCCCTGGGCGTGGCCATCGGTGCACCCTTCATGGCACTGGCCACCGCCAAGCTGCCGCGCAAGGCTGCCCTGGTAGCGCTGATGGGCATTTTCATCATCGGCAACCTGCTCTGCGCCCTGGCCAGTGACTACAACGTGCTGATGTTTGCCCGTGTAGTGACCGCGCTGTGCCACGGCGCCTTCTTCGGCATCGGCTCGGTGGTGGCCGCCAACCTGGTGCCGGCCAACAAGCGTGCTTCGGCGGTGGCCCTGATGTTTACCGGCCTGACCCTGGCCAATGTGCTCGGCGTGCCCCTGGGCACCGCGCTGGGCCAGGAAGCCGGCTGGCGCTCGACCTTCTGGGCGGTGACGGTGATTGGTGTGATTGCGCTGATCGGCCTGATCCGCTTCCTGCCGGCCAAGCGTGATGAAGAGAAACTCGATATGCGCGCCGAACTGGCGGCCCTCAAGGGTGCCGGGATCTGGTTGTCGCTGAGCATGACCGCGCTGTTTGCCGCGTCGATGTTCACCCTCTTCACCTACGTCGCACCGCTGCTCGGCGATGTCACCGGCATCTCGCCCAAGGGTGTGACCTGGACCCTGCTGCTGATCGGCCTGGGCCTGACCGTGGGCAACATCATCGGTGGCAAGCTGGCGGACAAGCGCCTGGCGGCCACCCTGATCGGCGTGTTCATCAGCATGGCCGTGGTGTCCACCGCACTGACCTGGACCAGCGTCGCCATCATCCCCACCGAAATCACCTTGTTCCTCTGGGCCACCGCGTCGTTTGCCGCCGTGCCGGCATTGCAGATCAACGTGGTGACCTTCGGCAAGGCCGCGCCCAACCTGGTGTCGACCCTCAATATCGGCGCGTTCAACATCGGCAACGCCCTGGGCGCCTGGGTTGGCGGCAGTGTGATTGCCCATGGTTTCGGCCTGACCAGCGTGCCATTGGCCGCTGCCGCCCTGGCGATCCTGGCGCTGCTGGTCACGCTGATCACGTTCCGCCAGAGCGGCGATGCCGACCTGGCCCCCGCCACTAATTAACCACTTAGAACAGACGAGTGTTTGCGATGACGACTATTTTCGATCCAATCAAACTGGGTGATGTGCAGCTGTCGAACCGCATCATCATGGCGCCGCTGACCCGCTGCCGTGCCGATGCCGGCCGCGTGCCGAATGCGCTGATGGCTGAATACTATGTGCAGCGGGCCTCTGCCGGGCTGATCCTCAGCGAGGCCACCTCGGTGACGCCGATGGGCGTGGGCTACCCGGACACCCCGGGCATCTGGTCCAACGACCAGGTGCGCGGCTGGACCAACATCACCAAGGCCGTGCACGGCGCCGGCGGCAAGATCTTCCTGCAACTGTGGCATGTGGGGCGGATCTCCCACCCGTCGTACCTGAACGGCGAGACCCCGGTAGCACCGAGCGCCATCCAGCCTGCCGGCCACGTCAGCCTGGTGCGCCCGCTGGCCGACTATCCGACCCCACGCGCCCTGGAAACCGCAGAAATCGCCGATATCGTCGACGCTTACCGCGTGGGTGCCGAGAACGCCAAGGCCGCCGGCTTTGACGGGGTACAAGTGCATGGGGCCAATGGCTACCTGCTCGACCAGTTCCTGCAAAGCAGCACCAACCAGCGCACCGACGAGTACGGCGGCTCTGTGGAAAATCGCGCACGGCTGTTGCTGGAAGTGACCGATGCAGTGATCGAGGTCTGGGGCGCTGGCCGTGTGGGGATGCATTTGTCGCCACGGGCCGACCTCCATGACATGGGCGATGCCAACCTGGCAGAAACCTTTACCTACGTCGCCCGTGAATTGGGCAAGCGTGGCATCGCCTTTATCAGCGCCCGCGAGAAAGACGCCGACGACAGCCTGGGCCCGCACTTGAAAGCTGCGTTCGGTGGCCCGTTTATCGCCAACGAGCGCTTCACCAAGGACAGCGCCAATGCCTGGCTGGCAGCGGGCAAGGCCGATGCGGTAGCCTTCGGCGTTCCGTTTATCGCCAACCCGGACCTGCCGGCGCGCCTCAAAGCCGATACACCGCTGAACGAAGCCATTGCGCAAACCTTCTACACCCCAGGCCCGGTCGGCTATATCGACTACCCGACCCTGGCGCTCTGACCCGCAACAACGCAAAAGCCCCGGCTCACAAGAGCCGGGGCTTTTTATTGGATCTTCAAAACACCGCTGCCCAATGTAGGAGCGGGCTTGCCCGCGATAGCGGTGGGCCAGCCAGCACATCACCTAGCGATAGTTCGCTCCCACAGGTTCGGTAACATTCCTTCACAGCAATGCAACAATATCGCTACAAAATACTTAGCCGGCTACCTTTCAACCTGGCGCCAGCGCGTATATAAAGTCACCCCACAAATAAGCCGGAAGGACGATTGACCGTCCTTGGGCTTTACTATTGACACAAACAGACGTAATTACGCATTTTGTATCAATTGCGCAGGCTGGGGCTCAAGCGCAGCATGTCCAGCCCAATATCCACCAGGCGCTCGGCCTGCTGATACAGCTCGAAACTGTCAGGCACCAGGAGCCACTGGCCAACAAGCCCGTTGATGTAGGCATGAATGCACACCGCCCCACGAGCGGTGTCGAGGTTTTCCGGAAGTTGCCCGCGGTGGACTGCATTGCGCAACGTCAGGCCGATACGCAGGTTGCACTCAAGGCTATGGGTCTGGCGTTGACGGCGCATGTCGCACATTTCGTCGGTAAATTCGCACTTATGGAACAGGATCTCATTAATGCGCCGAGTCTTCGGGTCCAGGGCCACCTGATGAAAAAGATGGATCAGCAGCTTGCGCATGCAGCCCAGCGGATCTACCTCATCCTCGCTTTCACTGGCCCTGGCCAATTCGTCCAGGGGTTCGTGCAGCGTGTCGAGCAGTGCCTGCAACAGGTCCGACTTGTTGCTGAAGTGCCAATAGATCGCGCCCCGCGTCACGCCCGCCCGCGCCGCGATATCCGCCAGCGTAGTGCGCGCAACACCGCGCTCATAAAAGGCTTGCTCGGCGGCTTCAAGTATCTGGCTGCGCGTTTCCTGAGCTTCCTCTTTGGTACGACGAACCATGGCAGTAACACCTCAATCAGGACACGGGCGGTGGTGGATAACCACCTTCTGAATAATTATGGGACGACGCCTTCATGGGCATCGAACGTACTAGAATCGAGGCTTTGGGCATTGCTTTGTAAGGAATCCGCGAAGCCTGTCAAGAGTTTACAAACAACCATGAACGTAAGTATATTGCCTAGCAAGCTACTTATCTACTCACTGTCTGTTTTTTACCCTTCCACACTTCTTGTGCGCATCAAGCGCGCCTGACCCGAGGATCTTCATGCAACTTAAGCCAGCTGTTACCGCTCTGGTCACTGCCGTCGCCCTGGCATCGCTGCTCAGCGGATGTAAAAAGGAAGAAGCGGCGCCGCCCGCTCAAACCCCTCAGGTCGGCGTGGTCACCCTTCAACCTCAAGCCTATACCCTGACCTCCGAATTGCCGGGCCGCACCACTGCGTTCCGCATCGCGGAAGTCCGCCCCCAGGTCAATGGCATCATTCTCAAGCGCCTGTTCAAGGAAGGCGGCGACGTCAAGGAAGGCCAGCAGCTCTATCAGATCGATCCGTCGGTGTATGAGGCGACCCTGAAAAGCGCCCAGGCCAACCTGCAACAGACCAAGTCGATTGCCGACCGCTACAAACAACTGGTCAACGAGCAGGCGGTCAGCCGCCAGGAATACGACACCGCCGTATCCAACCGCATGACTTCCGAAGCCAACCTGCAGACGGCTCAGATCAACGTGCGCTACACCAAGGTGTTCGCCCCGATCTCCGGGCGTATCGGGCGTTCCTCGGTCACCGAAGGCGCATTGGTCAGCAATGGCCAGGCAGACGCCATGGCCGTGATCCAGCAACTGGACCCGATCTACGTCGACGTCACGCAATCCTCCGCCGAGATGCTGAAACTGCGTCGCGACCTGGAAAGCGGCCAACTGCAGAAAGCCGGTGAAAACGCGGCCATGGTCAAGCTGACCCTGGAAGACGGCAGCGAATACACCCAGCAAGGCCGCCTGGAATTTTCCGAAGTGTCGGTCGACCAGACCACTGGCTCGGTAACCCTGCGCGCTGTGTTCCCCAACCCTGATCACACCCTGTTGCCGGGCATGTTTGTCCACGCACAATTGCAGGCCGGCGTGAACAGCAAGGCGATCCTCGCCCCACAACAAGGCGTGACCCGCGACATCCGGGGCATCCCGACTGCGCTGGTCGTCACCGCCGACAACAAGGTCGAACAGCGCGTGCTGGTGGCCAACCGTACCGCCGGCGCCTACTGGCTGGTGGAAAAGGGCCTGAATGCCGGTGACCGTGTGATCACCGAAGGCTTGCAGTTCATCAAGCCGGGCATCACGGTTGAAGCGAAGGAAGCCACCAACGCCAAGCCCGCCGGTTCTGCTCCTGCCGCCGCCGCTGGCAAAGGGGAGTAATACATGTCGAAATTTTTTATCGACCGTCCCATTTTCGCCTGGGTAATAGCCCTGGTGATCATGCTGGTCGGGGCATTGTCGATCCTGAAGTTGCCCATCAACCAATACCCGGCCATCGCGCCAACCGCCATTGATATCCAGGTGACCTACCCAGGCGCGTCCGCACAAACCGTGCAGGACACCGTGGTGCAGGTGATCGAGCAGCAGCTCAACGGTATCGACAACCTGCGTTATGTGGCCTCGGACAGTAACTCCGACGGCAGCATGACCATCACCGCGACGTTCAACCAGGGTACCAACCCGGACATCGCCCAGGTTCAGGTGCAGAACAAGCTGAACCTGGCGACCCCATTGCTGCCGCAAGAAGTGCAGCAGCAGGGGATCCGCGTAACCAAGTCGGTGAAGAACTTCCTGATGGTGATCGGCCTGGTGTCCGAAGACGGCACCATGAGCAAGGATGACCTGTCCAACTACATCGTTTCCAACATCCAGGACCCGATTTCGCGGACATCTGGGGTGGGTGACTTCCAGGTCTTCGGTTCCCAGTACGCCATGCGTATCTGGCTGGACCCGGCCAAGTTGAACAACTTCCAGATGACCCCGGTGGATGTCAGCAGTGCCATTGCGGCGCAGAACGTCCAGGTGGCCACCGGCCAGTTGGGTGGCCTGCCAGCCCTGCCCGGCACTCAGTTGAACGCCACCATCATCGGCAAGACTCGCCTGCAAAGCGCCGAGCAGTTTGAAAAGATCCTCCTGCGCGTGAACAGCGATGGTTCCCAAGTGCGCCTGGGCGATGTCGCCCGTGTCGAGCTGGGTGGCCAGAACTACAGCATCAGCGCCCAGTTCAACGGCAAGCCGGCTTCCGGCATGGCGATCAAACTGGCATCGGGCGCCAACGCCCTGGACACCGCCAAGGCCATCCGTGCCACGGTCGCGTCCCTGGAGCCGTTCTTCCCGCCAGGCATGAAAGCCGTGGTTCCGTATGACACCACGCCGGTGGTGACCGAATCGATTTCCGGGGTAGTCGATACCCTGGTCGAGGCGATCATCCTGGTGTTCCTGGTGATGTACCTGTTCCTGCAAAACTTCCGCGCCACCATCATCACCACCATGACGGTACCGGTGGTGTTGCTGGGTACGTTCGGCATCCTCGCGGCCTTTGGCTTCACCATCAACACCTTGACCATGTTCGGCATGATCCTGGCCATCGGCTTGCTGGTGGACGATGCGATCGTGGTAGTGGAAAACGTCGAGCGGGTGATGGCCGAGGAGCACCTGTCGCCCAAGGAGGCGACGGTCAAGTCCATGAGCCAGATCCAGGGCGCCCTGGTGGGTATTGCCCTGGTCCTGTCGGCGGTATTGCTGCCGATGGCGTTCTTCGGCGGCTCCACCGGCGTGATCTATAAACAGTTCTCCATCACCATTGTGTCGGCGATGGCCCTGTCGGTGCTGGTTGCACTGATCTTCACCCCGGCCTTGTGCGCCACCATGCTCAAGCCGATCGACCCCGAGAAACACGGCCAACCCAAGCGTGGTTTCTTCGGCTGGTTCAACCGTACCTTCGACCGTGGCGTACTGAGCTACGAGCGTGGCGTGGGCAACATGATCAAGCACAAGGCGCCTTCGTTCCTGGTGTACCTGATCATCTTCGCCGGCATGATCTGGCTGTTCACCCGTATTCCAAGCGCGTTCCTGCCCGAGGAAGACCAGGGTGTGATCTTCGCCCAGGTGCAGACACCGGTTGGTTCTTCGGCCGAACGCACCCAGACCGTTATCGACGACATGCGTGCCTTCCTGTTGAACGACAAGGAAGGTGAGCCCGGTGAAGGCAAGGCCGTGCAATCGGTATTTACCGTAAACGGCTTCAACTTTGCCGGTCGTGGCCAAAGCTCGGGCCTGGCATTCGTCATGCTCAAGCCATGGGACCAGCGCGACGCATCGATGTCGGTGTTCGAAGTGGCCAAGCGTGCCCAGGGATACTTCTTCCAGACCTTCAAGGACGCCATGGTGTTTGCCATCGTGCCCCCATCGGTACTGGAGTTGGGTAACGCCACCGGTTTCGACGTGTTCCTGCAGGACCAGGGCGGTGTGGGTCACGATGCCTTGATGAACGCACGTAACCAGTTCCTCGGCATGGCCGCGCAGAGCAAGATCCTGGCCGGCGTACGTCCCAACGGCGTCAACGATGAGCCGCAGTACGAGCTGACCATTGATGACGAGAAGGCCAGTGCCCAGGGCATCAGCCTGTCGAGCATCAACCAGACCCTGGCGATTGCCTTGGGTGGCAGCTACGTCAATGACTTCATCGACCGCGGTCGAGTGAAGAAGGTCTACATCCAGGGTGAGGCCGCTGGCCGGATGTCCCCTGAAGACCTGAACAAATGGTTCGTGCGCGCCAACGACGGGAAGATGGTGCCATTATCAGCAATTGCCTCTGGTAACTGGATCTTCGGCTCGCCGAAACTGTCGCGGTACAACGGCGTAGCGGCGATGGAAGTCCTCGGGACCCCGGCGCCTGGCTACAGCACCGGTGACGCGATGGCGGAAGTCGAGCGCATCGCCAAGCAATTGCCGGCGGGTGTGGGCTATGCCTGGACCGGTCTGTCGTATGAAGAACGCTTGTCCGGCTCCCAGGCGCCTGCGCTGTATGCCCTGTCGTTGCTGGTGGTGTTCCTCTGCCTGGCAGCGCTGTACGAAAGCTGGTCGATCCCGATTGCGGTGGTGTTGGTCGTCCCGCTGGGCGTGATCGGTGCACTGATGGCCACCAGCCTGCGAGGACTGTCCAACGACGTGTTCTTCCAGGTGGGGTTGTTGGTGACCGTGGGCCTGGCCTCGAAGAACGCCATCCTGATCGTGGAATTTGCCAAGGAGCTGCATGAACAGGGCAAGGGCATCGTCGAGGCGGCCATCGAGGCGTCCCGCATGCGTCTGCGTCCGATCATCATGACGTCCATGGCGTTCGTCCTCGGCGTACTGCCGCTGGCGATCTCCTCGGGCGCAGGTTCAGGCAGCCAACACGCAATCGGTACCGGGGTGATTGGCGGTATGATCACTGCCACCGTCCTGGCGATCTTCTGGGTGCCACTGTTCTTCGTGACCGTGTCCGCCATGGGTAGCCGGAAAAAAACTGACAAGTCCGATACACCGAATACTCCTAAAGAGGCTGGCTAATGCGCAAGTCGCTACTCTCCCTGGCAGTCACGGCATTCGTGCTCAGTGGCTGCTCGCTGATCCCTGATTATCAGCAGCCTGAAGCGCCGGTTGCCGCCCAGTTCCCGCAGGGGCCGGCGTACTCGTCGGCCCAGGCGCCGAGCCAGGCCGCTGCCGAGCAAGGCTGGAAGCAGTTTTTCCACGATCCTGCCCTGCAGCAACTGATCCAGGTCGCACTGGTCAACAACCGTGACCTGCGTGTCGCGGCGCTGAACATCGACGCCTTTGCCGCGCAGTACCGCATCCAGCGTGCCGACCTGTTCCCGGCCGTCGGCGCCAATGGCAGCGGCAGCCGCCAGCGCGTTCCGGCACGGGCCTCGCAAACCGGCGAATCGAACATCACCAGTTCCTACTCGGCGACCCTCGGGATCAACGCCTACGAACTGGACCTGTTCGGCCGGGTGCGCAGCCTGAGCGAAGAAGCGTTGCAGAAATACTTCGCCACTGAAGAAGCACGCCGCAGCACGCAGATCAGCCTGGTGGCCAGCGTGGCCAATGCCTACCTGACCTGGCAAGCGGACAAGGAACTGCTCAAGCTGACCCAGGACACCCTGGCCGCCTACGAGCAGAGCTTCAAGCTCACCTCGCGCAGCAACGAAGTCGGCGTGGCCTCGGCCCTGGACTTGAGCCAGGCGCGCACCTCGGTTGAAAGCGCCCGTGTGCAACTGGCCCGCTACACCCGCCAGGTGGCCCAGGACGAAAACAACCTGACCCTGCTGCTGGGCACCGGCCTGCCGGCGAATCTCGCCACCCAGCCGCTGTCCGACGACCTGTTGAGCGAAGTACCGGCCGGCCTGCCTTCAGACCTGCTGCAACGTCGCCCCGACATCCTGCAGGCCGAGCACAACCTCAAGGCTGCCAACGCCAACATCGGCGCGGCACGGGCTGCGTTCTTCCCGAGCATCAGCCTGACCGCCAATGCCGGGACCTTGAGCCCGGACCTCGGTGGCCTGTTCAAGGGCGGCTCGGGTACCTGGTCGTTCGCGCCGCAGATCAACATCCCGATCTTCAACGCCGGTAGCCTGCGCGCCAGCCTGGACTACTCGAAGATCCAGAAAGAGATCAACGTCGCGACCTACGAGAAGTCGATCCAGACCGCGTTCCAGGAAGTCTCCGACGGCCTGGCGGCACGCGCGACCTACAACCAACAGTTGCAGGCCCAGCGTGATTTCGTCGCGGCCAACCAGGACTACTACCGCCTGGCCGAGCGTCGCTACCGCATTGGGGTTGATAGCAACCTGACCTTCCTCGACGCCCAACGCCAGCTGTTCGCTGCCCAGCAAACGCTGATCACCGACCGCCTGGCGCAACTGACCAGCGAAGTGACCTTGTACAAGGCCCTCGGTGGCGGCTGGAACGAACAGACGGCGAAGAATGAGCCGGTGAAAGAAGAAGCGCCGAAGCTCAAGTTGTTCTGATCGGCGTAGCAACACATGAAGCCCACCCTTTGGTGGGCTTTTTCATGGGCGCACAGTTTCGTGCGATCACCGCCCAAAACCCGCCCTCCCCCAATTGAACCGCCCCACACACGCCCCGCACCATGGCCCGCACCTGAAAACCACCAATAACAACAGGTCCCATGCCATGAGCACCTTGCACCCTCGCCGGCTATTGCTGGCTACCGCTGTCGCCAGCCTTGCCCTCCCAGTTGTTGCCCAGGAACACGGCTTTCTGGAAGATGCCAGCGCCAACCTCAACCTGCGCAATTTCTTCTTCAACCGCAATTTCACCAACCCGACCAAGGCCCAGGGCGGCGCGCAGGAGTGGACGCAGAGTTTCATCCTTGATGCCAAGTCCGGTTTCACCCAGGGCACCGTGGGGTTCGGGGTGGATGTGCTGGGCATGTATTCGCAAAAGCTCGACGGCGGCGGCGGCTCCGGCGGCACCCAATTGCTGCCCCTGGACCACGATGGCAAGCCGGCCGATAACTTCGGGCGCCTGGGGGTGGCGTTCAAGGCACGGGTTTCCCAGACCGAGTTGAAAGTCGGCGAGTGGATGCCGGTACTGCCGATCCTGCGTTCGGACGATGGCCGCTCCCTGCCGCAAACCCTGCGCGGCGGGCAGATCACCTCCAAAGAGATCGCCGGCCTGACCCTGTATGGCGGCCAGTTCCGCGCCAACAGCCCGCGTGACGACAGCAGTATGACGGACATGTCGATGTTCGGGAAAACCGCGTTCACCTCCGATCGCTTCAACTTCCAGGGTGCCGAATACGCGTTCAACGACAAACGTACCCAGGTCGGCGTGTGGAATGCCCAGCTCAAGGACATCTACCGCCAGCAATACCTCAACCTGACCCACACCCAGCCCCTGGGCGACTGGACCCTGGGGGCCAACCTCGGCTTCTTCTACGGCCAGGACGACGGCAGCGCCCGGGCCGGCAACCTGGACAACAAGACCTGGTCCGGCCTGTTCTCCGCCAAGTACGGTGGCAACACCTTCTACGTCGGCCTGCAAAAACTCAGCGGCAACAGCGCGTGGATGCGAGTCAATGGCACCAGCGGCGGCACCCTGGCCAACGACAGCTTCAATGCCAGCTATGACAACGCCGAGGAAAAATCCTGGCAGGTACGCCATGACTACAACTTCGCCGCCCTGGGCGTGCCCGGCCTGACCTTGATGAACCGCTACATCAGCGGCAGCAACGTGCACACCGCCACTGTCAACGATGGCAAGGAATGGGGCCGGGAAAGCGAAGTGGGCTACACCGTGCAAAGCGGCAGCCTGAAAAATCTTACAATGCGCTGGCGCAATTCCAGCATGCGCCGCGACTACAGCAACAATGAGTTTGATGAGAACCGGTTGATCGTCAGCTATCCAATCAGCTTGTTGTAGTGACAGGGCGAACGGCAAAAAGCCCGCGCCGTCCGACGACTTTTCTGCACCGGGTGCGCCTACTTTATTACGCCCGGTAACAAAGGATCGACGGCGGCGACGGAACACTTTCATTCAATCGCACGACATACCTACCGCCCCTCCCCCCCCTGGAGGGGCGTTTGCGTTGAACTGAAAGGTACTGACCATGAACACGATCGCGCCACATCACGCCATGCCTGCCCTCCCCCCTCACACGCCGCAGGCCGAGCCCGCCGCCGTGCCAGGCAAAGGCCAACACCAGCCGTTTCCTTCTGCGCGAACCCCTTCACAGGCGCAACCGGAGCTTCCGAATTTTTCCTCGCAGGACAAGCAACTGACGTTGGTCGATGACGGCAACCTCAGAGTCCGCCAGTCCCTGAGCGAAGTACCTCTGGCGCCGGGAAAATCGATCATTGTGAGCGACGCCCTGACATTTGAAACCGGCAACAGCGCCGACACTATTCATCTGAGCAACCACCCTGATGGCCGGCTCAAGGTCGAGGTCAACGGTAAGCCCTACCTGTTTAATGTCAGAGACCCCAAGGACAGTGCGCCCACCAGCCTGCATATCAAAAGCCATGGCGGTGACGACAAGATAAAAATCGACCCCGGCGTCATGCTCCCGGTCAAGGTCGAAGCCGGCGATGGCGACGATGACGTGCAAGCGGGCGGCGGCCCCACCCAGCTGTTTGGCGGCAAGGGCAACGACACCCTGCGCCTGGGCAGCGGCAACGGGTATGCCGAGGGCAACGAAGGTGATGACACGATAGTGGGAGGCACGGGCTCCAACGTCATGTATGGCAATAACGGCAATGACCGGCTGTACGCAGGTGCCGGGGCCGCCCAGAAGCAAAGCTACCTGGATGGCGGCAGCGGTAACGACCAGCTATACGCTGGCGATGGGCATACGGTGATAAACGGCGGCCAAGGTGACGATGTGCTGGTGGGGCACGACCGCACGACCTTCTACAGCGGCAAAGGCCACGACACGATCTGGTCCAACCGGCCGGACAACCGCATCTATGCAAAACCCACTGATCGGCTCTTGGGCGGGTCTGATGCAACGATCACCCCGGTGACGCCAAGCAACGCCGGTAAAGAAGGGTTCCAGGCCCAGGGCACGCAGGCGTTCAAGCAACGGGTCGAAGATGACCTTGAATTGCTGCGCGGCTCGCCCGTGGGCCAGCAAATGCTCGCGGGGATGGACGCCGTGGCTCGACAAAACGGCGCGCCGTTGCCGATTATCGAAGGTTCCAGCAGTCATTTTGACGACCATCTGTCGCCAGAACAGACAAAACAAAGCCATATCAAAGAAGGGGCTGCAGGTCGCCGAATCAACAGCGGCACCCTGCAGTACAATCCGTTCGATATCTACGCCGACCCCAATGTCCCTGCCGCACCCATCGTCACCCTGCAACATGAATCGGCCCATGCCTGGAACGCCGGCACGGGCACCTCTTTCGGCGGCCACACCCAAGAGCAGGTAGGCGCAAACCCTCCAGTGGATACACCCAATGTAGAACGCCAGGCCGTTGGCCTGCCGACTACTGCCGCACCGTTCGACTTTGACAACGACCCACTCACGCCGCCTACTTCAACCAATCCCAAGCCGTTCACCGAGAACGGCTTGCGTGAGGAAATGGGCTATGGCCCGCGTGAGCACTACGCAGACTGACAGTGAACGGGGTACGCGCTTGCTGTATGTTGCCGGCCTCCATACCCCGATCACAAGGATGTGCATCATTGACCCCAGAGCCCCATGAAACTCATTGCCCTCTTGCTTGCCACACTATTGATCAGCCTCAGCGGCTGCATCGGCGCGCCCGTGGCATTGACCCCGCAGACCGCACAACGCCTGCAAAGCCAGGCACCGATCCGTTTCCTGCTGACGTTCGATGATGGCCCCAGCGCCTCGGGCTACGCCAATCCCAGCCGCTCGGTAATCCAGGACCTGGCTCAAAACCCGGTGCTGCCGGGGATCAAGGCAATTTTCTTTTTGCAGACCCAGGCCTGGCGTTCCGGCGGCAGCCCGCGCGGGCGCAAGACCATGGAACGCGAACACGCCGCCGGGCATATCCTGGCCTTCCACACCGCCACCCGCTGGCATAGCAACCATCGCCTGATGAACGACGAAGACCTGGCACAGACCCTGAGCCTGGGCGCCGCAAGCATTGCCTCGATCACTGGCACCGCCCCCAGCCTGGTGCGCCCGCCCTTCTGGAACTATGACAAGCGCACCTTCGCCGCCTATCAGCACCACGGCATGCAAATCCTGCTGACCGACTTGAGTGCCAATGACGGCAAGATCTGGGGCTTCAATGCCAGCCCGAGGCGGCGGGCCAACCTGCTGCGGCAACTATCGCTGGTGCGCGAACGCATTGCGCTGGGCGAACTGCCGACCGTGGACGGGGTGATTCCGGTCGTGGTGACCTTTCACGACATCAACCGCTACACCGCCCGGCACCTGCCGGAATACCTGCAGATCCTGATGGACAGTGCCCAGGCCAATGGCCTGAAGACTGCCGCCGCTCCCTTCTACACCGACCGCGCGAGCCTGGAACGCGCAGCCCTGGCGCGCACGGTGAAGGATACCAACGAGGTGGTGCACTTGCCGGGAGTGTGGAACTGGGTGTGGGACGCCGACGCTCACTGAACGCCACCCTGCTACGGGTCCCGAAAAAACCGGCATCGGTTCCCTTGGGAATCCTTGGCCACCGCTCAGCCACTAGTACTCAACGCACACACTAAAGCGAGAGTACGTAATGGCAATATCAACTGGCTTACAACCGTTAAATCTACCGCCACCAAGCACGCACCCGGTAACACTGGCGGGTAACTCCGTATCGAACCCCATTACGATTCAAAGCCCGCCATTGAAAAAATCACATACGCTCTTTACGCCACATTCAACATTGACAATCGATCAGAACTACGTTGAAAAATATCCCGTCTATACAAACGCATTCGCCCTATTTAGCGACAACACTATAAAAATAACCCATCAAGTCACATGGGAGAAATCCACGGATGATGGATATCTAAACAGAAGCAACGCGCTGCAAGTCGTTACAGGTAATCATTCAGACGTCATAAAGGTTAATCCCGCTTCAGGCGACAACATTCACTTGGAAGTCAATGGCATTCATTACCTATTAAAAATCAACAACCACGAAGATTACCCTGAAGAACTGCACATCAAGTCTAAAGGCGGTGATGATCACATCAGGGTTGATCCTCGCGTCACTATGCCGATTGTCATTGAGGGCGGCAGGGGGCGAGACAGGATTGAAGCCCTTGGCAGTGGTGAAACCCGTGTCTATGGCGGTGCGGGCGATGACGATATCACTCTGGGCAGCGCCAACAGCTACGCCGAAGGCAATAGCGGCAATGACACAATGCGCGGCGGCACAGGCAAGACCGTCATGTATGGCAACAACGGCAATGACCTGATGCTCTCCGGCCCCGGCAGCAAGGGAACGTTCAGTTACATGGATGGTGGCAAGGGCAACGACACCATGATCGGCGCCAGCCCGATTAACCTGATGCATGGCGGCCCCGGTGAAGACGTGATGTACAGCACAAGGCCGACCACCTTCTACACCGGCCGAGGCCGGGACATCGTCCTGGCAAACCATGCAAGCGACCAGATCTACGCTGACGCGGGGGATCGGGTTGCCAGGGTTGCCGGCTCAACCCTAAGACAAGTGCGCATAAGCGATGCGGGGCACAAAGCCTTTAAAGTCGAAGGTTCAGACAAGTTCAAGCAACACACCCAAGACAATCTTGAATTTTTCAGAAACTCGCCGACCGCACAAAATATGCTCTCTGAACTAGACCAGGCAGCCGAACTCAATGGTTCCCCCGTTACTATTCGAGAGACCACCGGCAACACTAGTTATTCATACGGCAACAACTTCACGAGAGAGCATGACAAACAACTAAAAGAATATGACGACCTCGCAGAGTCACCCTTGATAGGTTACATCCAAGGTAATACCAAAGGCTCGGTAGCAACTAGCGCAGCAATCAACAGCAACCCTGGTTTTATCTTCCGAGAGCCGCCGGTCGTTATCCTCTACCATGAAATGGCCCATGCCTATAACGGCGCCCACGGCACCTTCCTCCCAGGCAAAACCGATGGCGAGTCCAATATGGAGCGCCAAGCTGTTGGGTTGCAGACCACTGCTCCCGCCTTTGATTTTGACAACGACCCCACGACGCCCCCCACTCCCACCAACCCCAAGACCTTTACCGAAAATGCGCTGCGTGAAGAAACCGGTTTTCCACGGCGTAACACCTACATTCCAGCGGCTGAAGAGTGACTTGGCATAAGGGCGGGCAAATTGTCGTCAGTCCCGCGACTCCACCCCCAACTCGTCCCACACCGACTCTGCCAGGTGAAACGTCGCATTGGCCGCCGGGATCCCGCAGTAGATCGCACTTTGCATCAGCACTTCCTTGATCTCGGCGCGGGTCACGCCATTGCTGGCGGCGGCGCGCAGGTGCAATTTCAGCTCTTCGCTGCGGTTCATGCCGATCAGCATGGCGATGGTGATCAGGCTGCGGGTGTGCCTGGGCAAGCCCGGGCGGGTCCAGATATCGCCCCAGGCATGACGGGTGATCATTTCCTGGAACTCGCTGTTGAACTCGGTCAGGGCATTGAGACTGCGATCGACATGGGCATCGCCCAGCACTGCACGCCGCACCTCGAGCCCCTCGGCATAACGTTGTTTCTCGTCCACAAAAACGCCCTCAGCGATCCAGCAGGAAGGTCAGTACCCGGTCGCTGAACGCAGCCCCGGCTTGTACGTTGGATAGATGCGCCGCGTAGAACTCGGCGTATTCGGCGCCCGCTACACGCGCCTGGATAAAGTGCCCGCCCGCCGGGGGTGTGACGGCATCTTCAGTGCCGGCAATCACCAACGTCGGCACCTTGATGGACGCCAGTTGCTCGCGCAGATCCGCATCGCGCACCGCGCCACAGTTGGCGGCATAGCCCTGGGGCGATGTGGCCGCGAGCATGTCGGTGATGCGCTTGGCCTGGTCGGGATGAGCCTGGGCAAAATCGGCAGTGAACCAGCGGGCAATCGATGCATCACGCAAGCCCACCATTGCCGCCTGGCCATCGCGCAGAACCATGTCGATCCGCGGGTTCCAGATTTCAGGGGTGCCGATCTTGGCCGCCGTGTTGCACAGCACCAGTTTGAGCAAGCGCTCACCGGCGTTGATGCCCAGCCACTGGCCAATCAACCCGCCCATGGACAGGCCACAGAAATGCGCACGCTGGATATCCAGGGCGTCCAGCAACGCCAGCACGTCACGGCCCAGTTGTTCAATGCTGTAGGGGCCCTCGGTGACCAGGGATTTGCCGTGGCCACGGGTGTCCAGGCGCAGCACCCGAAAATGCTCGGTGAAGGCCGGCATCTGGGTATCCCACATCTGCAGGTCGGTGCCCAATGAGTTGGACAGCACCAGCACCGGTGCGCCTTCAGGGCCTTCCAGTTGGTAGTTCAGTTCGCCATCGGCGAGTCGTACAAATCCCACAGCAGTCTCCTCAGGCAGACAATGCAAAGTGCTCGGCCACGGCGCGGCTGACCCAGGTCTGTGCCAGGCCCAGGTAATGCGCCGGGTCCAGCAGGCGATCCAATTCCAGCGCCGACAGCTCGGCGGTGACTTGCGGCTCATCGGCCAACACTGCGCGCAAATGGCGCTGCTCGGCGACCGCGCGTTTACAGCACTGTTGCAGCAAGTGATGGGCGGTTTCACGGCCCAAACGCTGGGCCAAGACGATGCTTACGGCTTCGGCCAGCACCAGGCCCTGGGTCAGGTCGAGATTGCGCGCCATGCGCTGCGCATCGACTTCCAGGCCTTCGCCCAGCAGCAGCGCCTGATGCAACGCCCCGGACACCAGGCGGCAGATCTCGGGCAGGGTTTCCCATTCGGCATGCCACAGGCCCAGGCTGCGCTCGTGCTCCTGGGGCATGGCGCTGAACATCGTCGCCACCAGGCCCGGCACGCGCGTGGCAGCGCTGATCAGCACCGCCGCGCCAACCGGGTTGCGCTTGTGCGGCATGGTCGAGGAGCCGCCCTTGCCCGGCGCCGAAGGTTCGAACACTTCCCCCGCTTCGGTCTGCATCAACAGGCTGATATCCCGCCCGAGCTTGCCCAGGCTGCCGGCGATCAGGCCCAGCACGGCGGCAAATTCCACCAAACGGTCACGCTGGGTGTGCCAGGGTTGCTCGGGCAGCGTCAGTTGCAACTCTGCCGCCAGGGCTTGCGCCACCGGCATGGCGTGTTCGCCCAGTGCAGCCAAGGTGCCGGATGCGCCACCAAACTGCAGGACCAGCAAGCGCGGCTTCAACTCCAGCAGCCGTTGGCGATTGCGTGTCACCGCCCCCAGCCAACCGGCGATTTTCATCCCCAGGGTGACCGGCGTTGCGTGCTGCAACCAGGTGCGCCCGGCCAATGGCACATCGGCATAGCGCTGCGCCTGGGCCGCGAGCACCGTGCCCAGGCGGGCCAGGTCCGTATCGAGCAGCTCCAGCGCCCGCCGCAGTTGCAGGACCAGGCCAGTGTCCATCACGTCCTGGCTGGTGGCGCCCAGATGCACATAGCGCTCGGCGCCAGCGTCTTCACTGGCAATCAACTTGCCCAGGGCCTTGACCAGCGGGATCGCCGAATTGCCCGCCGTGGCAATCGCCGCGCCGAGGGCGTCCACGTCGTACAACGAGGCCAGGCACGCCTGGGCAATCGGCGCCACGGCGGCCTGAGGAATCAACCCGACCCCGGCCTGCACCCGGGCCAATCCGGCTTCGAAATCCAGCATGCCCTGCAAGCGTCCCTGGTCACAGAACACCTCGGCCATGCTGTCGGCGGTGAAGTAAGCGTCGAACAATTGGTTGCTCGTGCGCAGTGTCATAACTCATCCCTTACAGATCGTGGTGCAGGTACTCCGCCTGTTTCGGCAGGCGCAGGCTGAACAGGAACGCGATGGCCATCATGCCGGTCACGTACCAGTAAAAGGTGTTTTCCAGGCCGATGGATTTCAGGCCCAGGGCCACGTATTCCGCCGAACCACCGAAGATCGCGTTGGCCACCGCATAGGCCAGGCCCACACCGAGGGCGCGCACTTGTGGCGGGAACATTTCCGCTTTTACCAGGCCGCTGATGGAGGTGTAGAAACTCACAATCGCCAGCGCCAGGGTAATCAGCACAAAGGCCAGGAACGGGCTGGTCACGGTTTTCAGGGTCAGCAGGATCGGCACCGTGCACAGGGTACCGAGGGCGCCGAACCAGAGCATCGAGTTACGGCGGCCGATCTTGTCCGAGAGCATGCCGAACAGTGGCTGCATGCACATGTAGAGGAACAGCGCGCCGGTCATGATGTAGCTGGCGGTCTTGGCGTGCATGCCGGCGGTGTTCACCAGGTACTTCTGCATGTAGGTGGTAAAGGTGTAGAAAATCAGCGAGCCGCCAGCGGTGTAGCCGAGCACGGTGATAAACGCAGCCTTGTGATCGCGAAACAGCGCGGCAATGCTGCCGGCGTCCTTGTTTTCACGCATTTCCTTGCTGGTGGTTTCTTTCAGGGAGCGGCGCAGCAGCAGCGATATCACCGCCGCCACGGCCCCGATCACAAACGGAATGCGCCAGCCCCAGGCCCGCAGTTCGTCTTCGGTGAGCAGTTGTTGCAGGATCACCACCACCGACACCGCCAGCAGTTGCCCGCCGATCAGGGTCACGTACTGGAACGAGGCAAAGAAGCCACGCTGGCCCTTGAGCGCGACTTCGCTCATGTAGGTTGCCGTGGTGCCGTACTCGCCGCCCACCGACAGGCCCTGGAACAGTCGCGCCATCAGCAGCAGGGCCGGGGCCCAGGCGCCGATGTCCTTGTAGGTGGGCAGAAAGGCGATGACCAGGGAGCCGGCACACATCATCAGCACCGAGATCATCATCGAATTCTTGCGCCCATGCTTGTCGGCGACCCGGCCAAACAGCCAGCCGCCGATGGGGCGCATCAAAAAGCCTGCGGCGAACACGCCAGCGGTGTTGAGCAGTTGCACCGTGGGGTCGTCGGAGGGGAAAAACGCCGGGGCGAAGTAGATGGCGCAGAAGGCGTAGACGTAGAAGTCGAACCATTCGACGAGGTTGCCGGAAGAGGCCCCGACAATCGCAAAAATCCGTTTGCTGCGCTCTTCTCCGGTGTAGTGACTGGTATTGGTTGTCATGTTGTTTTCACTCGTGGGGAACGGGTTAGAGTCTAGACATACTTTGCAACAACCTCGTTCCGCAAGCAGACCTTTGGATAGCAGTTGCCTGTGCCGGCCCTATCGCAGGCAAGCCAGCTCCCACAGGTGAACGCATTCCACTGTGGGAGCGGGCTTGCCCGCGATGGCGCCCTTGCAGCCAACTCAGTAATCGAAAAACACCGTTTCTTCATCGGTGCCCTGAAGAATCACATTCCACTGATACACCCCCGACGCATCCGCCTTGGCAACCAAGGTGCGGCGCCGCTCTGCCGGCACACACGCCAGCAACGGGTCATCGCCATTGGCTGCCTCGCCGTCGAAATAGATCCGCGTCAGCAAGTGCTTGACCAAACCACGGGCAAACACCAGCACCACCAGATGCGGCGCCTGGGTCGTGCCCTTGAGGCCCGGCACACTGCCCGGCTTGATGGTGCTGAAACGAAAGCGCCCTTGCGCGTCCACCGGCACCCGGCCAAAGCCTTCGAAGTTAGGGTCCAGGGCTTTGTCCTGGTCATCCTCGGGGTGGTCATATTTGCCGGCAGCGTTGGCCTGCCAGACTTCCAGCATCGCATCGTTGACCACCTCGCCATTGCCATCGAGCACTTGCCCGGTGATGGCCACGCGCTCGCCAAGGGTGCCCGCATTCGCCAGGTCTTCGCGGTTCAGCCAGGTCAGGCCGATGTGGTAATACGGTCCGACGGTGTGGGACGTGGTTGCGTTGAGGGTCATGTCATTTCTCCATCGGCGTGGCGTCGCGGCCGCGCAGGACGATGTCCCAGCGGTAGCCGAGGGCGTAATGCGGCACGGTCTTTTCCAGGTCGAAACGGGCGATCAAGCGTTCCTTGGCCGAGGTGTCCGGCACGCAGTTGTAGATCGGGTCGTAGGCCAGCAGCGGGTCGCCGGGAAAGTACATCTGGGTCACCAGGCGCGTCAGCACACTGGGGCCGAACAGCGAAAAGTGGATATGCGCCGGGCGCCAGGCGTTGTGGTGGTTGCCCCACGGATAGGCGCCGGGCTTGATGGTCTGGAACTGGTACCAGCCATCGGCATCGGTGACGGTGCGACCGGTGCCGGTGAAGTTCGGGTCCAGGGGCGCGTCGTGCTGGTCGCGCTTGTGATTGTAGCGCCCGGCGGCGTTGGCCTGCCAGATCTCCACCAGGATGCCCGGCACAGGCAGGCCGTTTTCATCCAGGACCCGACCGTGAATGATGATGCGCTCGCCTTGCGGCTCGCCATCGTGCTGGGCAGTCAGGTCGTTGTCGTGCTCGGCAATGCGCTCGGCGCCGATAGTCGGGCCAGTGATTTCCGACAGCGAATGGGGCAAAAACACCAGCGGCTTGGACGGCGAACGCAGGTTCGTCGACTGGTATGCCGGGTGCAGGTAATCAGGCTGAGTACCCGCTTGCGGGCGCCGGTATCCGGGCTTGTCACTCATGGAGCAATCCTCTTTATTCTTGTAGGTCTCAAACGCGTTCGATCGCCAGCGCCAGGCCTTGGCCGACGCCGACACACATGGTCGCCAGGCCTTTGCTGCCGCCGGTTTTTTCCAGTTGATGCAGTGCGGTCAACACCAGGCGCGCACCGCTCATGCCCAACGGGTGGCCCAAGGCAATGGCGCCACCGTTCGGGTTGACCTGCGGCGCATCGTCCGCCAGGCCCAGTTCACGCAGCACCGCCAAGCCCTGGCTGGCGAAGGCTTCGTTGAGTTCGATCACATCAAAGTCGCTGACCGCCAGGCCCAGGCGCTCCACCAATTTGCGCACCGCAGGCACCGGGCCGATGCCCATCACCCGGGGTTCGACCCCGGCACTGGCCATGCCCAACACCCGGGCGCGGGCGGTCAGGCCGTGTTTTTTCACCGCTTCAGCACTGGCCAAAATCAAGGCGGCCGCACCGTCGTTGACCCCGGAAGCGTTGCCGGCAGTGACGGTCTTGTCCGGGCCGTTGACCGGTTTGAGCTTGGTCAGGGCTTCAAGGGTGGTGTCGGCACGCGGGTGTTCGTCGTGCTCCACCAGGGTCTCGCCTTTTTTATGGGCGACCCGCACCGGTACGATTTCTTCGGCAAAAAAGCCAGCGGCCTGGGCCGCGGCAGTGCGCTGCTGGCTGCGCAAGGCAAAGGCGTCCTGGTCGGCGCGCGAGACGCTGTAGTCATCCGCCACGTTGTCAGCGGTCTGCGGCATGGCATCCACGCCGTACTGCGCCTTCATCAATGGGTTGATAAAGCGCCAGCCGATGGTGGTGTCTTCCAGCTTCATGTTGCGCGAGAACGCCGCATCCGCCTTGCCCATTACGAACGGCGCCCGGGACATCGATTCGACGCCACCGGCAATCGCCAACTCCATTTCGCCACTGGCGATGGCGCGAAAGGCGGTGCCGATGGCGTCCATGCCCGAGGCGCACAAACGGTTGAGCGTGACACCAGGGATGCTCGGCGGCAGGCCGGCCAGCAGCGCGGCCATGCGCGCCACGTTGCGGTTGTCTTCGCCGGCCTGGTTGGCGCAGCCGAGGAACACTTCGTCGACCGCGGTCCAGTCTACCGACGGGTTACGCGCCATCAGTGCCTTGATCGGCAAGGCCGCCAGGTCGTCGGCGCGCACCGTGGACAGGCCACCGCCAAAGCGGCCGATGGGGGTGCGGATGGCATCACAGATAAACACGTCGCGCATCAGGCTTCTCCTGGGGTTTGGCCATGGGCGGCGGCCGTACGGGCTTCTAGGTCGCGCAAGGCGTTCAGTTCGATGTCGGTGGGTTCGGCGCTGATGCTGAGCTGGTCGGCAAAGCGGATCGCCCAACCAGTGGCCGCGACCACTTGCTCGCGAGTAACGCCGGGATGCAGGGCGGTGACCACGAATTCGTGGGTGCCCTCCTCCGGCTCCATGATGCACAGGTCGGTAATGATTCCTACGGGGCCTGCGCCCGGCAGGCCGAGGCGCTTGCGCGAATCGCCGCCTTCGCCATGACCGACCGAGGTGATGAAGTCCAGTTTGTCGACAAACGAACGGGACGACTGCTTGAGGATGATCAGCACGCTCTTGGCAGAACCGGCGATTTCCGGCGCGCCACCGGCACCCGGCAGGCGCACCTTGGGCTGGTGATAGTCACCGACCACGGTGGTGTTGATATTGCCGAAGCGGTCGACCTGGGCCGCACCGAGAAACCCGACGTCGATGCGCCCGCCTTGCAGCCAGTAGCGAAAAATCTCACCGGTGGGGACTACCGTGTCAGCAGTTTCCGCCAATTCGCCATCACCAATGGACAGCGGCAATACCGAGGGCTTGGCGCCAATCGGACCGGACTCATAGATCAACACCACATCCGGCGAAGACGTCAGGCGTGCCAGGTTGGCGGCCTTGGACGGCAGGCCGATACCGACGAAGCATACCGAGCCGTTTTTCAGGCGGCGCGCGGCGGCGACGGTCATCATTTCATTGGTCGAGTAAGTCATTACTTGGCCTCCTGCGCGGCCGCCAGCTTGGCCTGGAATTGACTGAAGTCAGCGGTGCCATGGATGTATTCATCGATCCAGGCGGTAAACGTCCCACGGTCCCGAGCGATTGGGTCCCAGGCTTGATAGAAGCGATTGTCACGCTCGGTGTAACCGTGGGCGTAGGACGGATGCGCGCCACCTGGGACATGGCACACTGCGGTCAGGGCCCAGGTCGGCAGCACGCAGGCGTTCATCGGGGCGTTGAGGTCATCGACGATTTCTTCGACGGTGACAATGCAACGCTTGGCCGCCAATGCCGCCTCTTTCTGCACCCCGAGGATCCCCCACAACAGCACGTTGCCCTTGCGGTCGGCCTTTTGCGCATGGATCACGGTGATGTCCGGGCGCACCGACGGCACCGCCGCCAGCACTTCGCCAGTGAAGGGACAGGTCACGGTCCTGATCAGCGGGTTGACCTTGGGCAAGTCGGAACCGGCATACGCCCGCAGCACAGCGAACGGCAGGCCGGATGCGCCGGCCACATAGGCGTTGGCCAGGTCCGCATGGCTGTGCTCTTCGATCTCCAACGGTTGCGGCCATTGCTTCTCGACCGCGTCCCGCAGGCGGTGCAGGGACCCTACGCCAGGGTTGCCGCCCCAGGAGAAAATCAACTTGCGCGCACAGCCGGCCCCGATCAGTTGGTCGTAGATCAGGTCGGGCGTCATGCGTACCAGCGTCAGGTCTTTCTTGCCCTGACGAATGATTTCATGACCTGCCGCTGTAGGGATCAGGTGGGTAAAGCCTTCGAGCGCGACGGTGTCGCCATCATTGACGAACTGCTTTACCGCATCAGCCAGCGAAAGGATTTCAGCCATGGGGTTGGGCTCCCGATGTAGGTCGAAAAAGGCGCTGGAGGCAGCGCCGAAGTGCTTGAAGAGTAAGCCGGGGTCAGGGGCCAAACAATCCGATAATCGACTAACCGTTCGATAATCGAACAGATTGTTGCCTGGCTATCAATCACCTCAAATCCCCTGTAGGAGCCGGCTTGCCGGCGATGGCGATCCTGAAATCACTGCAAGGCTCCAAGGCCTCATCGCCGGCAAGCCGGCTCCTACATCAGGTGGCGTCGGCGTGGCTGACGAAGCCCTTGATCAGCACCGCCGTGGTGGCCAATGCAGCGGGAATCACCAACGCCGTCAGTACCTGCTCGAAATTCCAACCCAACCCCAACAACGTGGCGCCCATCCACGCGCCGAGGATCGCGCCAAAACGCCCAATCCCCAGCATCCAGGACACCCCGGTCGCCCGCCCCTGGGTCGGGTAAAACCGCGCAGCCAGCGAAGGCATGGCCGATTGCGCGCCGTTGACACACATCCCGGCGATCAACACCAGGGTCGCCAGGAGAGTGATGTTGCCCAGGCTCTGGCCCACCGCGTAGGCAAACACCCCCGCCAGTAAGTAGAAAGTACCGATGACCTTGTGCGGATTGAACCGATCCATGGCCCAACCCACGCCCACGGCGCTGAGCACGCCACCAAACTGGAACAGCGCTCCGATGAACGCTGCCTGTTCCATGCTGGCGCCGCTGTCGCGCATCAGGGTCGGCAACCAACTGGTCAACAGGTACACAATCACCAGGCCCATGAAGTAAGTCAGCCACAGCAACAGGGTGCCGGCGCTGTAGGTGCCGGAGAAGATCACCGCGAACACATTGCGCGCCTTGACGGTTTTTTGTTCCGGGACACTGAAGCTGGCGGCCTGGGCGACGGTGACCGGGTCGATGGGTGCCAGGGCCTTGCGCACCTTGTCCGTGCCGCGATTGCGCACCACCAGGTAGCGCGCCGATTCCGGCAACCACAGCACCAGTACGCCTACCAGGATCAACGGCAGGATGCCGCCGAGCAGCAGCAGGCTGTGCCAGCCGAACATCGGGATCAGCTTGGCCGAGATAAACCCGCCACCGGCCATGCCCAGGTTGAAGCCGCAGAACATGCTGGTCACCAGCAACGATTTGTGACGCTCCGGGGTGTATTCGGACAGCAGGGTCGTCGCATTCGGCATACCGGCGCCAAGGCCCAGGCCGGTCAGGAACCGCAACACCAGCAGTTGATCAACGTTGCTGCTGTAGGCCGAAGCCAGGCTGAACGCGCCGAACACCAGCACCGCGCCCACCAGCACCACCTTGCGCCCGAAACGGTCGGCCAAGGGCCCGGAGCCCAGGGCACCAAACACCATGCCGATCAACGCGGCGCTCATCACCGGGCCGAGGCTGGCACGGTCGATGCCCCAATCCTGGGACAGCGCCGGCGCAATAAAGCCCATGGCCGCGGTGTCCAGGCCGTCGAGAAAGACAATCAGGAAACACAGGATCACCACCCGCCATTGATAGCGGGACAGCGGTTGCGCATTGATAAAGGACTGCACGTCCAGACACGTACCAACAGAAGGCGAAGGCTGATTCATTATTTTTATTTCCACACCGATGGCGGGCGGACGACGGTGAGTCGTCATTATTATTGGGGCGAAACCAGAACTGCGGCGGTAGGCGCCGTCGCGGTCAATCACGCTGCCGCGACATTAATAAGCCAGGGCAAACACCGTCAATTCGTCAAACCGGGATCTGTGCGGTCACCGAACAGCTTAAGCAAACAGCTGGGCGCTCAGCTCCTGGCTAGCAGAGAGCATGCTCGGCAGGAAGCGCTGCTCTAGTTCGCTACGGCTGACCCGCCCGGCGTGGGTGCTGACGTTCAGCGCGGCCAGCACCTGGCCAGACGCGTCATACACCGGCACGGCAATGGAACGCAGGCCCTGCTCCAGTTCCTGGTCGACAATGCACCAGCCTTGCTGGCGCACTTGCTGCAGGCATTCAAGCAAGGCTTCGGGGGTGGTCAAGGTGCGGCTGGTCTTGGTTTGCAGGTCGGCATGGTCGAGGTAGTCCTGCAACGACGCATCATCCAGGGCGGCCAGCAGTATCCGGCCCATGGAGGTGCAATAGGCCGGCAGCCGGCCACCGACCGACAGATCCACCGAGATCAGGCGCTGGGTCGTGGCGGAACGGGCGATGTAAAGGATGTCGTCACCTTCCAGGGTCGCCATGTTGCAGGCTTCGTGCAGTTGCTCGCTCATGCGGTCCAGGTAAGGCTGGGCCGAAACCGCCAGGGGCGTGGAAGACAGATAGGCATGCCCCAGGGTCAAGACCTTGGGCAATAGGGAATAGGTGCGCCCGTCCGTGGTGGCGTAGCCGAGCTTGATCAAGGTGTGCAGGCAACGTCTGACGGCAGCGCGGGGGATTTCCGTGCGGTGGCTGATCTGCGCGATGGTCAAGTGGCGCTTGCGCTCTTGGAATGCCTGGACCACCGCCAATCCGCGGGCCAGGGAGGTCATGAAATCCGGATCGCCGGTAAACGCCTGGATGCGCTTGGCCGGAGACGCAACGATCGGCGGCGCCACTGAGGCAAAGGAGTTGCGCAATTGATCGTTCATTTCAGGTCCTTTCTCTTATTTTCGACCGCCATTACAAGCCGGCAGGCCACGGATGTACAAGGCAAGGGCGCCAACATTGGGCGATTATCGGACGGTGATTCGATAATCGCAATTTACAGCCAGGTTGCGCCGGGGATGCCGCTGCACTGAACAATTAATGCCAAGCTTAATTTCAACTGTCACATGCAGGTAATTAAGCAAGTGTGGCGCCAAGTTCTCGACACTATTGGTCTGATGTTTCAAAAGGCAAAGTTGACGATTTTTAACTTGTTGGCGATAGTCTTATCCAAATGCGCCGCTATAATGCACCCTGTGACAATGTAGAGCTGGCCTGACGCGTGATCTTCGATCCCGCCGAACCTGGCCTTTGCCTTGTCCAGGCCTTGGTCGCAAGTACCCAGCCCTGAAAATCAAAACTGTTGCTACGACAGTTGTTCTTCCCCGGTGCCGTGGCCGCGTGTAATACAGAAGTGGTAGATCGTTGCCCTTTACTGATATCGCGCTTCACCGGAATCAAACTCAACTCAATTAGGTAACAATGTGACGAAAGACGAACTGCGCGCGGAACTTGAGCGCCAGGAACAACGTTACAAGGATGTTTACGGCGGGGAAGTCACCACCTACGCCGCCCAACCAGAGCCGGAGCGCAAACCATGGCGCAAACGAGCCAGCCTGCTCGACCAGGCGTTTGCCCAGGAAATCCAAAAGATCGAAAAGGACCTCAAGACCGAAGAGCCATAAGCCTGTCGGACTGAGCCTTCCTGGCAAGTCATTGCCCTGCCAGCACCTCCTGGCAGGGGCGCCTTGGGCATGCCCTCCAATCGTCAGTTTCGGCGACCTTGCGAAATTTCATACAAGCGTTTCAGACACTTCACCCAAAGTGTCGCACCCCGCTCTGCCCCCTGTATTCTTTACAAATCAATGAGTTGCCAAACCCCCGAAATATCTGGTAGCCGCACCCCGCTGCCAAACTAATTCGTTGAAGAATGTTACCGGCGAGCAGCTAGTGCATAGATTACTGAGGTTTTCTGGCATAATCGCGCCCCCTTACGACCGGGTCATAAAACCTTCATGATCGATTTATTCAGCGGACTGGATGCCTGGGTTCTTGTGAGCCTATTGCTCGCCCTCGCCTTTGTCCTCGCCTTCGAGTTCATCAATGGCTTTCATGACACCGCTAACGCGGTGGCCACAGTCATCTATACCAAAGCGATGCCGCCGCACCTGGCCGTATTCTTTTCCGGGGTGTTCAACTTCCTTGGCGTGTTGCTCGGCGGGGTAGGCGTTGCCTATGCCATCGTGCATCTGCTGCCGGTGGAGTTGCTGATCAATGTCAACACCGGCCATGGCCTGGCCATGGTGTTTTCATTATTAGCCGCGGCCATCACCTGGAATCTCGGCACCTGGTACTTCGGGATCCCGGCATCCAGTTCCCACACCCTGATCGGTTCGATCCTCGGTGTTGGCCTGGCCAATGCCCTGATCAACGACATTCCGCTGGCAGACGGGGTCAACTGGCAGAAAGCCATTGATATCGGTGCCTCGCTGGTGTTCTCGCCCATGGCCGGCTTCCTGGTCGCAGCCCTGGTGTTGATTGGCCTTAAATGGTGGCGTCCGCTGTCCAAGATGCACAAGACTCCGGACCAGCGCCGCAAGCTCGACGACAAGAAACACCCGCCGTTCTGGAACCGCCTGGTACTGGTGATTTCCGCGATGGCCGTGAGTTTCGTGCATGGTTCCAACGACGGTCAGAAAGGTATCGGCCTGATCATGCTGGTGCTGATTGGTATCGTGCCCGCGCAGTTCGTACTCGATCTGGGCAGCACCACTTACCAGATCGAGCGAACCCGCGACGCCACCCTGCACCTCAACCAGTTCTACCAGCGCAACCACGAAACCCTCGGCGAATTCCTTGCCCTGGGCAAAAGTGTCAGAGACGACCTGCCCGGCAAGTTCCGTTGCAACCCGCAACAGACCGAACCGACCATCAACGCCCTCCTTGGCACATTGAAGGGTGTATCCGACTACCACTCCTTGACCTCCGAGCAGCGCATTGAAGTCCGTCGCTACCTGCTGTGCCTGGACGATACCGCGAAGAAAGTCGGCAAGCTGCCAGGCCTTGATTCCCGCGAGAAGTCGGACCTGGAAAAACTGCGTAAAGACCTGACTGCCACCACCGAATACGCCCCGTTCTGGGTGATCCTTGCCGTGGCCCTGGCCCTTGGCCTGGGCACCATGGTGGGCTGGAAGCGCGTGGTACTGACCATCGGCGAGAAAATCGGCAAGCAGGGCATGACCTATGCCCAGGGCATGTCGGCGCAAATCACCACCGCCACCATGATTGGTTTTGCCAATATCTTCGCCCTGCCGGTGTCCACCACCCACGTGCTGTCTTCGGGTGTGGCCGGGACAATGGTCGCGAACAAGAGCGGCCTGCAAGGCGGCACCGTGAAGACCATCCTGATGGCCTGGATCCTGACTCTGCCGGCCACGGTGAGCCTGTCGGCCGGGTTGTTCTGGCTGGCGTCCAAGGCGTTGGGCAGTTAACCGACAACGCAATTAAAAAAGGCGTGACCTGCGAGGGTCGCGCCTTTTTTTGTGCTTCTGTGGGACAGGGAGCTAAATACCGGGCAAAAAAAAGGGCGACCGAAGTCGCCCAAAATGCCTTGCGTGCTCATGTAACCCGGAAAAACCTATGGTTTTTTACGCTTGTTAGCGTCTTTCCAGATAAAAAATCCAAACCCTACAAAAAACAGCACCATGAGGCCGACAGTCAGCACCCCGGCAAAAACCACATTATCGAAAAACATGACCGGCCTCCTGCTCTTGCCCTGTTGCGATGGGGCTAAGTTAACCAAGAAGTCGGGGGGAGAAATTGACGGGGATCAATGTCGCCCGCAACGGGGCGTAAAGAAGGGAAATAACTGACCTGAATCAACAGATTCAGGGCATTTCAGCGCTTTTTGCCTTTGTTTTTCGACTTTTTCTTCGCCTTGCCCAACGGCATGGCCTGCTCGAACGCCTGGCGCACGTCATTAAGGCGCTTGTCATTGAGGTCATGGACCCGTTTGGCCCGCTCGGCATTCAGGTCGATCAGCTTGTCGTCACTCATGGCATGGCTTACGTGGTGGCTGGAGTGCCTCAATAATGCGGCCTGGCCCGCCCGGGGGTCAAACCTCGACGTCCACCCACAACCCCTGGCGGGGTGCGTCCTCGATCAGCGGCGCGACCGGTACCGTATTGTCGGCGTTGAGCTCATCACCCGGGATGGCCAGGTGCTGCTCGGGATCTTCGTCGGCCTCGCGCCGGCGTTTCTGCTGTTCCTGCTGGCGTCGTTGTTCCTCGCGCAGCATCAGGGTCGATTGCTCGGCGTCGCGGTGCTTGAGGTCGATGGTGCTTTCGTTGGAGCTCGGCTGCGCAGGCACCACCGGCGGGATATCGGGCTTTGGGCGCACGGGGTCGAGTTGTGACGTGACCGGCACAACACTCAAGGGCAAGATCGGTGGCAGCATAATTATTAGTCTCCTGTCAGCAGGCTGTCGGCTGGTGCACTGGCGACTTGAGCCTGGGGCCGCCAACTTGTGACCCAGTCGTCAGTTACCCGTGCCCTGCCACCCGTCGAATCGCCCTCTTTGATCCCTGCAAGCGGAGTAGTTTTTGTCAGAGTCCTTTGGCTGGGGGCCTTGTTCCGTTAGAATAGTCGGCTTTTTCACGGCGGGAGTCAGGCAGCATGGCGCAGCAGTATCAACCGGGGCAACGCTGGATTAGTGACAGCGAAGCAGAGCTGGGGTTAGGCACCGTTCTCGCACAGGACGGCCGCTTGTTGACCGTGCTCTATCCGGCCACTGGCGACACCCGCCAGTATGCGCTACGGAATGCGCCCCTCACTCGCGTGAGGTTTTCGCCGGGTGACACCATCACCCACTTCGAAGGCTGGAAAATGACCGTGCGCGAGGTCGACGATGTCGACGGCCTGCTGGTCTACCACGGCCTCAATGGGCAGAACGAGCAGGTCACCCTGCCGGAAACCCAACTGTCGAATTTCATCCAGTTCCGCCTCGCCAGCGACCGTCTGTTCGCCGGCCAGATCGACCCGCTGGCCTGGTTCTCCCTGCGCTACCACACCCTGGAACACACCAGCCGCCAATTGCAGTCCGCGCTCTGGGGCCTGGGCGGCGTACGTGCGCAGCCGATTGCACACCAATTGCACATTGCCCGCGAAGTCGCTGACCGTATCGCGCCACGGGTGCTGCTGGCCGACGAAGTGGGCCTGGGCAAGACCATCGAAGCCGGCCTGGTGATCCATCGCCAACTGCTGTCCGGGCGCGCCAATCGCGTGCTGATCCTGGTCCCGGAAAACCTGCAGCACCAATGGCTGGTAGAGATGCGCCGGCGTTTCAACCTGCAGGTCGCGCTGTTCGACGAAGAACGTTTTATCGAAAGCGATGCCAGCAACCCGTTCGAAGACACCCAGCTTGCGCTGGTGGCCCTGGAATGGCTGGTGGACGACGAAAAAGCCCAGGACGCGCTGTTCGCCGCCGGCTGGGACTTGATGGTGGTCGACGAAGCGCACCACCTGGTCTGGCACGAAGAAAAAGCCAGCGCTGAATACCAACTGGTCGAGCAACTGGCCGAGACCATTCCCGGCGTGCTGCTGCTGACCGCAACCCCGGAACAACTGGGCCAGGACAGCCACTTCGCCCGTCTGCGCCTGCTGGACCCGAACCGTTTCCACGACGTCAAAGCCTTCCGCGCCGAGAGCGAGAACTATCGCCCGGTGGCCGAAGCGGTCCAGGAATTGATGGACAAGGGCCGCCTCTCGCCGGCCGCGCACAAGACTATCCAGGGCTTCCTCGGCAACGAAGGCGAAGCGCTGCTGGCTGCCGTCAACGATGGCGACACCGAAGCCAGTGCGCGCCTGGTGCGTGAGCTGCTGGATCGTCACGGCACCGGCCGCGTGCTGTTCCGTAACACCCGCGCCGCGGTGCAAGGCTTCCCTGAGCGCAAGCTGCACGCCTACCCGTTGCCGTGCCCGGACGAGTACCTGGAACTGCCGTTGGGCGAGCATGCCGAGCTGTACCCGGAAGTCAGCTTCCAGTCGCAGCCCGATATCGAAGAAGAAAACCGCTGGTGGCGCTTCGATCCGCGCGTCGAGTGGTTGATCGACCAGTTGAAGATGCTCAAGCGCACCAAGGTCCTGGTGATCTGCGCCCACGCCGAAACCGCCATGGACCTGGAAGACGCCCTGCGCGTGCGTTCCGGCATCCCGGCCACGGTGTTCCACGAGGGCATGAACATCCTCGAGCGGGACCGCGCCGCTGCCTACTTCGCCGATGAAGAGTTCGGCGCCCAGGTGCTGATCTGTTCGGAAATCGGCAGTGAAGGCCGCAACTTCCAGTTCGCCCACCACCTGGTGCTGTTCGACCTGCCATCGCACCCGGACTTGCTGGAGCAACGCATCGGGCGTCTGGACCGGATCGGCCAGAAGCATGTGATCGAACTGCACGTGCCGTACCTGGAAACCAGCCCGCAAGAGCGGCTGTTCCAGTGGTACCACGAAGCCCTGAACGCCTTCCTCAATACCTGCCCGACCGGCAACGCCTTGCAGCACCAGTTCGGCCCGCGCCTGCTGCCGCTGCTGGAAAATGCCGACGACGGCGAATGGCAAGCGCTGATCGACGAAGCCCGCGCCGAACGCGAGCGCCTGGAAGCCGAGCTGCACACTGGCCGCGACCGTTTGCTGGAGCTCAACTCCGGTGGCGCTGGCGAAGGTGACGCACTGGTCGAGGATATCCTGGAGCAAGACGACCAGTTCACCCTGCCGATCTATATGGAAACTCTGTTCGATGCGTTTGGCATCGACAGCGAAGACCATTCGGAAAACGCGCTGATCCTCAAGCCCAGCGAAAAAATGCTCGACGCCAGCTTCCCCCTCGGCGACGACGAAGGCGTGACCATCACCTACGACCGCAACCAGGCGCTGTCGCGCGAAGACATGCAGTTCATTACCTGGGAGCACCCGATGGTCCAGGGCGGCATGGATCTGGTGCTGTCCGGCTCCATGGGCAACACCGCCGTGGCGCTGATCAAGAACAAGGCGCTCAAGCCGGGCACCGTGTTGCTGGAGCTGCTCTACGTCAGCGAAGTAGTGGCGCCGCGTTCGCTGCAACTGGGTCGCTACCTGCCGCCGGCAGCACTGCGCTGCCTGCTGGATGCCAATGGCAATGACCTGTCGGGCCGGGTGTCCTTCACCACTCTGAACGACCAGCTGGAAAGCGTGCCCCGGGCCAGCGCCAACAAGTTCGTACAGGCCCAGCGCGACCAACTGACGCCTCGGATCAACGCCGGCGAAGAGAAAATCGCCCCGCGCCACGCCGAACGTGTGGCCGAGGCGCAACGCCGCCTGGCAGCGGACACCGACGAAGAACTGGCGCGCCTGACCGCCCTGCAAGCCGTCAACCCGACCGTGCGCGACAGCGAACTGGTTGCCCTGCGCCAACAGCGCGAGCAAGGCCTGGCCATGCTCGACAAGGCGGCGCTGCGGCTGGAGGCGATTCGGGTGTTGGTCGCCGGTTAATCCGCGCCCTGCCCTGATGAACAAAAAGGCCCGCGCAATGCGGGCCTTTTTTATGGGGTTTTGCGGGCCTCATCGCAGGCAAGCCAGCTCTCACAGTGATCGGTGCGCTAACTGACAACTCGGTTAACTGTGGGAGCTGGCTTGCCTGCGATGGCATCACCTCGGTTTCAAGCTGTAGCCGCCGCTGCCGGCACCTCAACCCTCCCCAACCCATCCTTCATCCGCTTGGCATCGCGCACAAAACACCGTGAAGCCTGGAACAGAAACAGCATGGTCAGGAACAACGCTACCGGGATCAGGTACATAGCGTCATGCAGGCCCACGGCCTTGAACGCCTCGGTCATTTGCTCGGCACCCGCCGCGTACATCGCCGCATGGGCAAAGTGATCAGACAGTGCGCCCACCACCACCGGCCCCATGCCACCGCCCAGCAGATACAGGCCGGCGAAGAACAACGCCATGGCCGTAGCCCGCAGGCGTGGCTCCACCACGTCCTGGATCGCCGTGTACACACAGGTGTAGAAGTTATAGGCGAACAGCCAGCCCACACTGAACACCGCGACAAACACCCCAATCTCGATACGCCCCGCATGCAGGGCCCAGGCCGTGCATACCGTGGAGATGATCAGGCTGAAGGCGGCAAACAGCAGCCGACCGTTGGCAATGCGCTGGTGAATCTTGTCCGCCACCAGGCCGCCCAGGGTCAGGCCGAACAGGCCCGTCACGCCGACAATCACCCCGGTCGCCACGGCCGCTTCTTGCAGTGGCATCAAAAAGTAGCGTTGCAGCATCGGCACCAGGAACGAGTTGCAGGCATAGGTCGCAAAGTTGAAACACAGCCCCGCCAGCACCAGCCACAGGAAGGTGGGTACCGCCAACACGCGGCGGATCGGCCGGTCGACTTTCTCCTGGGAAACCTGCACGGTTTCGGCCGCACCGCGCTTGGGTTCCTTGATGTAAAACATGAACACCGCGAGGATCAGCCCCGGGATGGCCGCAATAAAGAACGGCGCTCGCCAGCTGTCGAACGCCTTGACCATCGCGCCGATGGTGAAGAACGCCAGCAACAGCCCCAGGGGCAGGCCCAGCATGAAAATCCCCATGGCCCGGGCGCGACGGTGGGCCGGGAACAGGTCGCCGATCAGCGAGTTGGCGGCCGGCGCATAACTGGCTTCGCCAATGCCGATGCCCATGCGCACCAGCAGGAAGGTCCAGAAGCTGCCGACCATGCCGTTGACTGCCGTCAACGCGCTCCAACTCGCCAGGCCCCAGCCCATCAGCTTGCTGCGCGAACCGGTATCGGCCAGGCGCCCCAGGGGCAAGCCGGCAATGGCGTAGACGATGGTGAACGCGGTGCCGATGATGCCGAGCTGGAAGTCACTGAGGTGCCATTCCATGCGGATCGGCTCGATGATGATCGCCGGGATCGTGCGATCAAAGAAGTTGAACAGGTTGGCCAGGAACAGCAGGAACAGAATGCGCCAGGCATTCGCCGCTTGGGTCGAGTTCTGCATGGGTCCGTCTCTTTTATTGTTATAGAGGCTCGATGCCGACGCATCCTGCCCGGAACCTGCAATCTAGTCAGGCACGGCGCGGTTGTCTGTAATGATTCGTAAAGCTGATAGGGCGTAATTTCATCCTGGACAGCGGGGTTTTGCCCGGCAAAAAAATAAGCACCCGCCCCCCTTCCCAAGCGCCTTGGCAGGAATAGAATAGCGAGCCTTCCGCAGTTCCCCCCTTACCTCTTATTGATGACGTGCCATGTCCGATGCCAGTCCGTGTCTGAATTGCGGTGCCTGCTGTTCACACTTTCGCGTGTCTTTCTTTTGGGGCGAATGCGCCTCATCAGGCGGCACCGTGCCCGATGAACGGGTGGTACAGATCAACCCCAGCCGGGTGGCGATGATCGGCACCGACCAGAAACCGGCACGCTGTTGCAGCCTGGAGGGCGAAGTGGGCAGCGGCACCCGCTGTTCAATCTATGAGCAGCGTTCCAGCGTGTGCCGGGAGTTCGAGGCGTCGTGGAGCCAGGGTGAAGTCAACGTCGACTGCGACGCCGCACGCGCGGCATTTGGCCTGGCGCCGCTGGAACAGCCGCCTTACGAGTTTGAGCTGCCCATCAGCGCTTAGCACCATTGGCTATGGCCAGCATGCCAAAATCGAAGAAATCAAAATGCCATTACGGCTTGCGATTCCGTTGAGCCTTCTATACTCGATTCCATAGGTCATCGCCGCGCGCAGTGACACGAGATGACTCTGTAACGGGACATGCTATGGAATGGCTGGGTCTGCATTTTTTTACCCCCCTTCCCGAGAGCGGGCATTTATTAGTCGATTGCACCCATAACCCCTTCCTGGTGCTACTGGCGTACCTGGTTGCCTGCGCAGCGGGCTTCGGCACCCTGGACATGGCCGAACGGGTCGGCCACGTCGACAACCTGACGGCAAAACGCCGCTGGCGCTGGATCGGCGCCGGTTGCCTGGCTGGCGGGATCTGGTCGACGCACTTCATCAGCATGCTGGCGTTCCAGGCGCCCATCGCCATCCATTACGAACTGTTCATGACCTTTGCTTCGTTGCTGATCGCCATGATCGCGGCGATGTTCGCCATGCAAACCCTCAGTCATGCACAACTGCGCTTTCATCAGTACCTGGTGGCGTCCATCTGGATGGGCCTGGGCATCGCCCTGATGCATTACGTGGGCATGTCCGCCATGCGCTCCGAGGCCCAGGTGTATTTCTCCAGCGGGCTGTTCGGGGTATCGATAGCAATCGCCATTGGCGCCAGCCTCGCGGCCTTGCTGCTGTCCCGCTACCTGCGCAATGGCAGCGGGATGTTCCACCAATTGCTCAAGTACGGTGCCAGCCTGGTGCTGGGCGCCGGCATTATCAGCATGCACTTCACCGGCATGGCCGCCATGCAATTGCTGGTGCCCACCGAGGCCGCGCCGTCGTTGCCGATCGATAACAACCCCATGCAGCTGGGGCTGTCGGTGGCTGTCATTACGTTGCTGGTGATCGGCAGCAGCATCAGCGCGGCCCTCGCCGACAAGAAACTGCAGCACAAGGAGCGCGACCTGCGGCGAGTCAATGCCTTGCTGAGCGAGCTGGACCAGGCGCGGGCGTCCCTGCAGCAAGTGGCCCATTACGACGCCTTGACCAGCCTGCTCAATCGCCGGGGCTTCAACCAGATCTTCGCTGAAAAACTCGCGCAGAAAACCCAGGCTGGGGGCATGCTGGCGGTGATCTTCCTCGACATCGACCACTTCAAGCGGATCAACGACAGCCTGGGCCACGACGCCGGCGACGAACTGCTGACGGTGCTGGCTGGCCATATCAAGAGTTCGGTGCGCAGCCACAATGATGTGGTGGCACGGTTCGGCGGCGATGAGTTCTGCATCCTGATCAACATCCATCATCGCGATGAAGCGCGGCACATGGCCCAGCGCATCATGCAAAAAATGAAAGAGCCCATCGAACTGGCCGGCCGACGCATGGTGATGACCACCAGCATCGGCATCAGTGTATTTCCCGAGGACGGGACCACCAGCGAGGAACTGCTGAAAACCGCCGACCTGGCGCTGTACCAGTCCAAGGATGGCGGGCGCAACAGCCTCAACTTCTTCAGTTCCAACCTCAAAACCCGGGCCTCTCTTGAACTGCAGTTGGAAGAGGAGCTGCGTAACGCGTTACGCAGCCAAAAAGAACTGGTCCTGCACTACCAACCCATCCTGGACCTGCGCAAAGGCAAGGTCACCCGGCTCGAAGCCCTGGTGCGCTGGCAACATCCCCTGCATGGCTTGCTGGCGCCAGACCGGTTTATCGGCATTGCCGAAAACAACGGCCTGATCGCCGAGCTGGACAACTGGGTACTGCGCCAGGCCTGTGCCGACCTGGGCTGGCTGACGGACCAGGGCCACCCGGACCTGACCATGGCCGTCAACTGTTCGGCCCTGAACCTGGCCCGTGACGAGTTGGCCGATGAGATCGAATACGCCTTGCGCAGCAGTGGCATCGCCGCCAGCCGCCTGGAGCTGGAAGTCACGGAAAATGCCTTGATGGGCAACATCAGCAGCACCCTGGTCCTGCTGCGGCAAATCCGCGCGCTGGGTGTCGCGCTGTCCATCGATGACTTCGGCACCGGCTATTCCTCGCTCTCCTACCTCAAGCGCCTGCCCCTCAATACACTGAAGATCGATCGCTCCTTTATCCAGGACATCCCCAAGTCCACCACCGATATGGAGATTGTCCAGGCGATCATCGGCATGGCCCACACCCTACATTTGCAGGTGATCACCGAAGGCGTGGAAACCCCGCAGCAACTGGAGCTGCTGGTCAAGCATGGCTGCGATTACGTGCAGGGCTACCTGCTCAGCGCGGCGGTGCCGGCCAGTGAAGTCAGCGCGGTGATCACCGCGCTTGACCAGCACAACCCGCTCACACCGCTAAGCCTGGCGGGCGGCAAGGACGCCTCTTCGGTTGTACGTCCCATCCGCTGAAGCGCAGCAGCCTTGGCATTTCGCCATCATTTTGATTAAAGAACGCCGACGAACGGCCGATTCATGAGAGTCCGGCGTCGCTTTTCCCTAGAAACAATAGGGTTAAGACTGATCGCCGAGGCCTAAAACGCACTGTAAAAGTCGCGAACTCTCACTCGGTGATGGCTCTTTAATGCTTTCCAGCCATCCGTCCAGGCACATGGCGCACAATGACTTCTAAAAATAACCCTGTTACTGCGGTATCCGACGTGTTGCTCACAGCTCCTGCGGAAAAACCCTCAGGCTCAAAGTCATTGCACAGTCAACGTGCGCTGGGCACCCAGCAATACCTGTACTTCACCGAGACCAACACCGACCGCATCCTCGACAACCTCGACGGCCTGCGCGACATGGTCTTCCCGCGCCCGCCGCACCTTGAGGGTGACAGCGAGTTGCGCAGCGAGCAGGAGTTTCCCTCGGTCTGCCTGATCGGCCTGGGGCGCTGCGGTTCCAACATCGCCCTGGATGTGGCGGAGTTGGTGTACAACGCCCGCAAGTTCTACCTGAACGAGTTCAGCACCGAAGACAAATCCTACGTTGAAAAGGGCTACAGCCCAGCCCAATGGATCCGCAACAACCTGCGCCTGGGCGCCAGCAAGGCCAGCAAGCCGGTGTTCCTGGTAGAACCATTGGTGATGCTCGGCGACCTGGACAAGGACATTGCCGGGCGCATCCGCTTCTCGCGCAAGGGCGAGAAAAGCGGCTTTTTGCGCGACTACAGCAAGATGAAGATCATGGACCTGTCGGAAGTGCATGCCGGCGGCGCCGGTAACGCCCCGATCCTGGGCCAGTACCTGGCCAAGATCATCCTCAATAAGGATACCCAGCGGTTTTCCAGCCCCGACTGGAAGATGATCCACTCGTACCTGATCGACTCCTGCGGGATCAAGGCCAACCAGTCGCGCCTGTATTTCTCGATTTTCAGCGCCGGCGGTGGCACCGGCTCGGGCATGGCCTCGGAGTTTGGCCTGGCCCAGCAACACTCGTACATGAACAAGACCTTCGACACCAAGCCCGCCGACGAGCACGACAGCAAGAGCGGCCATGCCTTCGTGTTCGAGCCGATCTTCACCAGCGGCATCTGTGTGCTGCCGAACATCTCCGATCACCGCAGCGAAATGTCCGAGGCGCTGCATATCAACGCCGGTCGGCTGCTGTGCAAGTACCTGTCAGAGGAATGGGACTTCTCGTACAACTTCGACAATGAAGACAGCAGCGAGGCCAGCGTCAAAGGCCGTATCCGCCCGTGGAACGCGATGATGCTGATCTCCAACGACATCATGCGTTACGCCGAAGAAAGCGACGACGGCAACATCCAGAACATTGACGTCAATGCCATGGAAAAACACGCCAACCAGTACATCTCACAGCAGATCTTCAACATTCTGACGGCCCAGGCGGTGACGACCGACTACGACCAGAACTATTTCCGCCGTGCCGGCATCGATATCGGTGAAACCATTCGCCTGGACGCCAACGACCTGTTCATGAGCCTGGCCGGGCCGGTGGCAATTGCCTATGCCGAGTCGGTCGTGCCGGAAACCCCGGCGCCGAGCAACGACAAGTTCAAGGTGTTTGAAAAAGAACCCCAGCGCCTGAACATCGATGACCTGTTCTTCCGCTCCATCGACCTGCCCCACTTCAATAAGGTCACCCAGGCCATCGAAGGCATCAGCCTGTTGCCGATCGAATCCAAGCGCTATAAGGCGTCCCTGGAGCAATACAAGAATTCCGGCTATGACGCGGCGGCCCTGCATGACCTGCACTTCTTCAAGAACTGCTCGTCGGTGGTGTCTATCGTCTCCCTGCCCAAGGACTACAAGCTGTCCTATATGGACCTGAACCGGCTCAAGACCCACCTCAACAGCCTGTTCCCCAACACCACGCTCAAGCGCTACGCCCTGGTGATCGGCGCTTCGGCCAACCTGTCGCTGACCACCCTGATCGCCAAGAGCCCGTGCCTGTCGGATGATTTCCTGACGTTGATCGTGGCCTTTATCAAACGCTGCTTTGCCCGCAACCCGTACCGTTTCGACGAGACGCTGGACAACTCGATCCTGGATTTCATCATCCACGAAGACTTCGACGAGGACCGTATCGACGAGTTGCTCAACGAATTCGAGAACCCGGCGAAAATCCTCGATACCAACTGGTACGCGATCAAGCCGATGTATGAGAAGAAGTACCGCGAGCTGATCAACGACAAGGAGAAGTTTGTCTCGATCAACGACATACGTCTGTCGCGCGATTGCGTGAAGAAGGCGATCAAGTACCTGCGTGAGATTTATCGTCACCGGATTGGCAAGACCAAGGTTATTTCCTTGAATAACCATACGGGCAAGACCGCCTAGACCGCGGCGCGGCCTTCGCGAGCAAGCCCGCTCCCACAGTTGACCGAGGTCTACCCTTGGAATGCGGTCGACTGTGGGAGCGGGCTTGCTCGCGAAAGCGGTCTGCCAGGCGACAATATCCATAACCTTGCCACACCAAGAAACAATTCCCCCGGCCATTCGCGGCCCGCAAAACTGTTCCCATGACGTTTACGTCACCCTCCCTTGTGACCTTTCTTCACGGCCAGTTGCCATCATGGGCAAAGCGGTTACTCCGCTACACACTTTTAAAGGCGCGAAACTCGCACCATTTCGGTGCCTGCGTTTAGTTTGATGCCCTTTCCTGGATCAGAATCCACGGCGAAACCACCACCGCCCACAGGCTCGGATTACGCTCCACCAGGTCCAATGCCCGCGTCGCAGACACTTCGCCAAGGCTCCCCGAGGCCAGCCAGGCAGCCACTTTGTCCCGACTGTCCTCGGCCATCCCCTCGGCCGCTTCGATCAAATCCAGACCGGCGTCGACCCACAATAGGGCACCCTTGGCGAAGAACGGTTCAAGCTCCTTCCAGGAAATTTCCGCGGTTTCGCCGAGCAGCTTGGCATAGAGGGTGCTAGGTTCTTGCGTCATGGGAACTCACCTGAGGAAAAAATCGGCGCAATCATACCGTCGAGGCTTCCCCAGAAAAACCCAGTTGCAATTGAGGCACCGATTGAAAGTGTCAGGAACGCCAAGGATTGCCCGAGACTCTGGCATTCACCCGCCGCAATTCTGTCTTTTTCTTTCATTTAAGCGACATACCCGGGGTTTGCCCCCAGCAGCTAGCTTTTCAAGCGATCAACCGGCGCTCTACACTGTACCGGTACAGTTGCCAGGCCGCTGCCGGGGGGATATCCGAGATATCTGATCCGGTTCTGTAGCCCACAAGGCCGCTAGAACTATAAAAAATACAACAGTAAGAGTGGAGCACTATGAATAAGGCTACTAAGCAGATTTCCAAACTGTTTGCCGCTATGGTCCTGGCTGGGGTTGCCGGCCATTCGTTCGCAGCTGACACCATCAAGATCGGTATTGCCGGCCCTAAAACCGGCCCTGTGACCCAATACGGCGATATGCAATTCATGGGTGCCAAGCAAGCCATCAAGGACATCAACGCCAAGGGCGGTGTCGACGGCAAAATGCTCGAAGCCAAGGAATACGATGACGCTTGCGACCCTAAACAAGCCGTTGCCGTAGCCAACAAAGTGGTCAACGACGGCGTCAAGTTCGTGGTCGGCCACCTCTGCTCCAGCTCCACTCAACCTGCAACCGACATCTACGAAGACGAAGGCGTGATCATGATCACCCCGGCGGCCACCAGCCCGGAAATCACCGCCCGTGGCTACAAGCTGATCTTCCGTACCATCGGCCTGGACAGCGCCCAGGGCCCTGCGGCCGGCAACTACATCGCCGACCACGTCAAGCCAAAGGCCGTCGCAGTCCTGCACGACAAGCAACAATACGGTGAAGGCATCGCCACTGCGGTCAAGCAGACCCTCGAAGGCAAAGGCATCAAGGTTGCCGTGTTCGAAGGCCTGAACGCCGGCGACAAGGACTTCTCCTCGATTATCCAGAAGCTCAAGCAAGCCAACGTCGACTTCGTCTACTACGGCGGCTACCACCCAGAACTGGGCTTGATCCTGCGCCAGGCCCAGGAAAAAGGCCTGAAAGCCAAGTTCATGGGCCCGGAAGGCGTGGGCAACGACTCCATCTCGCAAATCGCCCAGAAAGCCTCCGAAGGCCTGCTGGTCACCCTGCCGAAATCCTTCGACGCCGACCCTGCGAACAAGGCCATCGTCGACGCACTCAAGGCTGACGGCAAAGACCCAAGCGGTCCGTTCGTGTTCCCGGCCTACTCGGCGGTTGAAATCATCGCTGGCGGCATCGCTGCTGCAAAAAGCGAAGACACCACCAAAGTGGCCGAGGCCATCCACGCGGGTACCTTCAAGACCCCGACCGGCGACCTGAGCTTCGATAAGAACGGCGACCTGAAAGACTTCAAGTTCGTGGTCTACGAATGGCACTTCGGCCAACCAAAAACCGAAGTATCCCCTCAGTAAGCCAGGCGTTACTGGACAACAAGCCCACTGTGCAAGCAGTGGGTTTTGTTTTACGAGGTTTATGGGCCACGCACCCGCGATCCGGGCGCTGGCTCACCTGAAAATCTTAAAACCGTCACCAGCGGTTCGCTGGCAAATGCTTTGTGCAAATGTGCTCACAGAACACAGCACCAGGCTGGAAGATGACTCCACCAGTGAAATGCGTATCGGGTTTTTAGGAGCGCTGTAATGCCTGAGATCTATCATTTTTTCCAACAGCTGGTTAATGGCCTGACCATTGGCAGCACCTATGCCTTGATAGCCATTGGCTACACAATGGTTTACGGCATCATTGGAATGATCAACTTCGCCCACGGCGAGGTGTACATGATTGGCTCCTACGTGGCGTTCATCGCCATTGCCGGGCTGGCCATGATGGGTATCCACTCCCTGCCGCTGTTGATGACTGCCGCGTTCCTTGCGTCAATCGTCGTAACCAGTGCCTACGGCTACAGTATCGAACGCGTTGCATACCGCCCCCTGCGTGGCAGCAACCGCCTGATCCCGTTGATTTCCGCCATCGGCATGTCGATTTTCCTGCAGAACACCGTATTGCTGTCCCAGGACTCCAAGGACAAGTCCATTCCCAACCTGATCCCGGGGAGCTTTTCCTTCGGTCCAGGTGGCGCACAAGAAGTGCTGATTTCCTACATGCAGATCCTGGTCTTCGTCGTCACCCTGGTGGCCATGCTGGGCCTGACCCTGTTCATCTCCCGCTCCCGTCTGGGGCGCGCCTGCCGGGCCTGTGCCGAAGACATCAAGATGGCCAACCTGCTGGGCATCAACACCAACAACATCATTGCCCTGACCTTCGTCATCGGCGCCGCACTGGCCGCCGTCGCTGCCGTGTTGCTGAGCATGCAGTATGGCGTGATCAACCCCAACGCCGGCTTCCTGGTGGGGCTCAAAGCCTTCACTGCGGCGGTCCTCGGCGGCATCGGCAGTATTCCGGGCGCGATGCTCGGCGGGCTGGTGCTGGGTGTGGCCGAAGCGTTTGGTGCCGATATCTTCGGCGACCAGTACAAGGACGTGGTGGCCTTCGGTCTATTGGTTCTGGTGCTGTTATTCCGGCCGACCGGCATCCTGGGCCGTCCGGAGGTTGAGAAAGTATGAGCAGATATCTTAAATCGGCGTTTTTCAGCGCCTTGCTGGTATGGGCCGTGGCCTTTCCGGTACTCGGGCTCAAGTTGAGCATTGTCGGGATCAACCTTGAAGTACACGGCACCGGGCCGGTGACGCTGACCATCATTGCCCTGTGCTCGGTGCTGATGTTCCTGCGGGTGCTGTTCACCCAGCAGGTCGGGGCACTGCTCAAGTCCAATCGTGGCCCGCTGGTCTCGCCCAAGGTCAGCCAGTTCCTGACCCTGCCGCGCACCCAGCGCTACATCATCATCGGCCTGATCGTGGCCGCGTTGATCTGGCCATTCTTCGGCTCCCGTGGTGCGGTGGATATCGCCACCCTGATCCTGATCTACGTGCTGCTGGGCCTGGGCCTGAACATCGTGGTGGGCCTGGCCGGCCTGCTCGACCTGGGTTATGTGGGTTTCTACGCGGTGGGTGCCTACACCTACGCGCTGCTCTCGCACTACCTGGGCTGGAGCTTCTGGATCTGCCTGCCTCTGGCCGGCATGGCAGCGGCGACGTTCGGCTTCCTGCTGGGCTTCCCGGTGTTGCGCTTGCGCGGTGACTACCTGGCCATCGTGACCCTGGGTTTTGGTGAGATCATCCGTCTGTTCCTGCGTAACCTCACTGATATCACCGGCGGCCCCAACGGCATCAGCAGCATTCCCAAGCCAACGTTCTTCGGCTTGTCGTTTGATCGCTCCGCTGCCGAGGGCATGCAGACCTTCCACGAGTACTTCGGGATTGCCTACAACCCGGTGAGCAAAGTGGTGTTCCTGTACCTGGTCGCCCTGTTGCTGGCCCTGGCCGCGCTGTTCGTGATCAACCGCCTGCTGCGCATGCCGATCGGGCGTGCCTGGGAAGCGCTGCGTGAAGACGAAATCGCCTGCCGTGCGCTGGGCCTGAACCCGACCATCATCAAGCTCTCCGCCTTCACCCTGGGTGCCGCGTTCGCCGGTTTCGCCGGCAGCTTCTTTGCCGCTCGCCAAGGCCTGGTGACACCGGAGTCGTTCACCTTCATCGAGTCGGCAATCATCCTCGCCATCGTGGTATTGGGTGGCATGGGCTCGCAGTTGGGCGTGATCCTCGCGGCCATCGTGATGATCCTGCTGCCGGAACTGATGCGTGAATTCAGCGAGTACCGCATGTTGATGTTCGGCGCCATGATGGTGCTGATGATGATCTGGCGCCCTCAAGGCCTGCTGCCCATGCAACGTCCACATATGGAGCTGCGCAAATGAGCCGCGAGATCCTGAAAGTCGAAAACCTGAGCATGCGCTTCGGCGGCTTGCTGGCGGTCAATGGCGTCGCCCTGACCGTCAAAGAGAAACAAGTGGTCGCGTTGATCGGCCCCAACGGCGCCGGCAAGACTACGGTGTTCAACTGCCTGACCGGTTTCTACAAGCCGGCCGGTGGCAGCATCCTGCTGGACGGCCAGCCGATCCAGGGCCTGGCCGGTCACCAGATTGCCCGCAAGGGCGTGGTGCGGACCTTCCAGAACGTGCGGTTGTTCAAGGACATGACCGCCGTGGAAAACCTGCTGATCGCCCAGCACCGGCACCTGAACACCAATTTCTTCGCGGGCCTGTTCAAGACCCCGGCGTTTCGCAAGAGCGAGCGCGAGGCCATGGAATACGCCGCGTACTGGCTGGACAAGGTCAACTTGACCGAGTTTGCCAACCGCCCGGCCGGCACCCTGGCCTATGGTCAGCAACGTCGCCTGGAAATCGCCCGCTGCATGATGACCCGCCCGCGGATCCTGATGCTCGACGAACCGGCTGCGGGCCTCAACCCCAAGGAAACCGAAGACCTCAAGGCGTTGATCGGTGTGCTGCGTGAAGAAAACAACGCCACCGTGCTGCTGATCGAACACGACATGAAACTGGTCATGAGCATTTCCGACCATATCGTCGTGATCAACCAGGGCACGCCATTGGCCAACGGGACGCCGGAGCAGATCCGCGACAACCCGCAAGTGATCAAAGCCTATTTGGGGGAAGCGTAAATGCTGCAATTCGAAAACGTTTCCACTTTCTACGGCAAGATCCAGGCCCTGCACGACGTCAACGTGGAAGTGCGCCAGGGCGAAATCGTCACCCTGATCGGCGCCAACGGTGCCGGCAAGTCCACCCTGCTGATGACCCTGTGCGGTTCGCCCCAGGCTCACAGCGGCAGCATCCGCTACATGGGTGAGGAACTGGTGGGCCAGCACTCGGCGGCGATCATGCGCAAGAGCATTGCAGTGGTCCCGGAAGGCCGTCGGGTGTTTGCCCGCCTGACCGTGGAAGAGAACCTGGCCATGGGCGGGTTCTTCACCGACAAGGGCGACTACCAGGAGCAGATGGACAAGGTGCTGCACCTGTTCCCTCGGCTCAAGGAGCGCTTCAGCCAGCGCGGCGGCACCATGTCCGGTGGCGAACAGCAAATGCTTGCCATCGGTCGTGCGCTGATGAGCAAGCCCAAGCTGCTGTTGCTGGACGAGCCTTCCCTGGGCCTGGCGCCGATCATCATCCAGCAGATCTTCGATATCATCGAGCAGCTGCGCAAGGACGGTGTGACGGTGTTCTTGGTGGAGCAGAACGCCAACCAGGCGTTGAAAATTGCCGACCGCGCCTATGTGCTGGAAAACGGCCGGGTGGTGATGCAGGGCAGCGGCGAACAACTGCTGACCGATCCGAAAGTGCGCGAGGCGTACCTGGGCGGCTAAAAACGGTTGCTGGATGAACAGGACCAACATGTGGGAGCGGGCTTGCCCGCGATGGCGGTGTGTCAGTGCTGGATGTATTGGCTGACACGCCTCTATCGCGAGCAAGCCCGCTCCCACATTTGCTTTGTGTGAATCGTAGATTTCGCGCTGTTTTAAAGTTTTCTTCGATCCACCTGTAACAATCCCCTCCCCCCTTTCTCTAGTGGGGTAAGCAAGCACAAACGCTTCCTTACCACCTCACTGCTGGAGAAACACCATGACCGCTACCACCCGCTCGCTGCCCGTCGCCGCCCTCGCCCTGGCCCTGGGTTCTGCCTTGAGCCTGAGCGCCCTGACCACTGTCGCCCATGCCGACGAGGCCAAGATGGAAAAATGCTTCGGCGTCGCCCTCAAAGGCAAGAACGACTGCGCTGCAGGCGCCGGCACCACCTGTGCAGGCACTTCGAAAACCGACTACCAGGCCAACGCCTGGAAGCTGGTTCCCGAGGGCACCTGCGTGAAGATGGAAAGCAAAACCTCGTCGACCGGCTTTGGCCAACTGGAAGCCTTCAAAGCCAAGTCCTGAACTATCCCCACGCCTGAGTATCGACGATGATTCTTTCATCCTTGCCTGACATCTCCGGGGCTCAGGCCCCCGGCCTGCCCCGGCGGGCCGGGCTGGGGCTCAAGAGCGAGCACTTCCAGGAAGTGCTCGCCACCCGGCCCGACATTGGTTTTTTTGAAGTCCACGCCGAAAACTACATGGTGGCCGGTGGGCCTTTTCATCATTACCTGGGATTGATCCGCGAGCAGTACCCGCTGTCGCTGCACGGCGTCGGCCTGTCCATTGGCGGCGAAGGCCCGCTGAGCCAGGAGCACCTTGCACACCTGGCAGCACTGGTGGCGCGCTATCAACCCCAATCCTTTTCCGAGCACCTGGCCTGGTCAAGCCACGGCCCGGTGTATCTCAACGACTTGCTGCCCCTGGCCTATGACGACGCCGCCCTTAAACGCGTGTGCGCACACATTGACCAGGTACAAACCGTGCTCAAGCGGCGCATGTTGCTGGAGAACCCGTCGACCTACCTGCAGTTCCAGTGCTCCACCCTGGACGAAACAGACTTCATCAGCGAAGTCATCCGGCGCACCGGCTGCGGCTTGCTGCTGGACGTAAACAATGTGTATGTGTCCTGCGTCAATCATCAGCAGGATCCGTTGGCCTACCTTGATGCTTTGCCTTTGCACACCGTGGGTGAGATTCATCTGGCCGGCTTTGCCGAAGACACCGACAGCCTGGGTGATCGCCTGCTGATTGACGATCATGGCGCCCCCATCGACAACGCGGTGTGGCAGTTGTATCAGCAAGCCTTACAACGCACCGGACCGGTTGCGACGCTGATTGAGCGCGACAACGATGTGCCAGCCTTCAGTGTGTTGCACGCCGAAGCCCGGCAAGCCGACCAGCATCTACTGACCGCGGCGGTGCACCCATGAACAACCTGCAAAGCCAGTTTGCCCAGGCACTGCTGGCGCTGTACCAACCATGCCCGGATGGTTTGTTCAGCAGCAATGGCGCCGATCCTGCCAGTCGTTTTGCGGTGTATCGCAACAACGTCCACAGCTCGTTGATCAACGCCCTGGCCGACAGTTATCCCGTGACCCTGCAACTGGTGGGCGATCGATTTTTCCGGGCCATGGCCGGGATGTATGTCCAGGCGTATCCACCCACCAACCCGCTGCTCAACGAGTACGGCAGTGACTTGGCCGACTTTATCCAGGGCTTCGCCCCTGCCGCCAGTGTCCCGTACCTGGCTGACGTCGCGCGGCTGGAGCGCTTGCGGATCAACGCCTATCACGCTGCCGACGCACCCGTCGCCGACTCGCAGGCCGTCATAAACCAGCTGCAACAGTTGCCTAGCCTGGGCAACGTGCGCCTGCAATTGCATCCATCCGTTACCACCCTGCAATCGAACTACGCCGTGGTGGCGTTATGGGCCGCGCATCAAACCAGCGACACCGTCGCCAGACTCGACCCGTGGCACGGGCAATGCGCGCTGATCCTGCGCAATGGCCTGGAGGTGGAGGTGTTTTGCATCGACAGCGGCTGCGTGGCGTTTATCAACAGCCTGAACAACCAATGGCCCCTGGAAATGGCGATGGCGTACGCCCTCGACGCAGCGACTGAGTTTGACCTGCACCAATGCCTGGGACTGCTGATCAGCCACCGCGCCATCACCCATATCAAGGTACAACCATGAACACTGCCGCCCCGAGCCTGATGTCCCGCGTCATTCAGGCCTTTGAAAAAATCCCCTACAGCCTGATCGCTCTTGTCGCACGTTTTTCCATTGCGGCGGTGTTCTGGAAGTCCGGCCAGACCAAGGTCGAGGGCTTGGCCATCGACCTGGTCGATGGCACCTTCGAACTGGGTATGCCACACCTGGCAAGCTCCACTGTGCCGTTGTTTCAAAGTGAATATCGGATACCGTTTGTGCCAGCTGAAGCAGCCGCGTACATGGCCACGTGCGCCGAGCACTTTTTTCCGGTCCTGATTCTGCTGGGGCTTGCCACGCGCCTTTCAGCCCTGGCGTTACTGGGCATGACCCTGGTGATCCAGCTGTTTGTCTACCCGGATGCCTACCCGACCCACGGCACTTGGATCGCGTTGCTACTGGTGCTGATGGCCAAGGGGCCAGGACGCGTGTCCATTGATCACTGGATCGCACGGCGCTGGCGTTAAAGCCGGTCCAACGCCTCGCCGTTGCGCTTGAACCAGCCCACCAGGTAATCGGCCAGCACTTGGGTACGGCGTGGCAGCCCGCCCTGATAGGGGTGGACCAGGTACATCGGCATACTGCGGGTCTGATAATCGCGCAGGATCCAGCGTAGTCGGCCGTCAGCCAATTCCATCTGCAACAGGTAGGACGGCAGCCGCGCGACACCCGCGCCAACCAGCGCGGCTTTTTTCAGCAGGTTGTAGTGGTTGGAGGCAAAGGTGCCATCCACCCGCACTCGCAACAATTCGTGTTGCTGGTGATACAGCCACTCCTCGCGACCGCTGTAGTGGCTGTTGAGCAAGCAACGGTGGCCAACCAGGTCAGCCGGCACCAGCGGTTCACCATTTTGCTCCAGGTAGGCCGGGCTGGCGCAGGTCATTTCATGCCAGGCCAGCAGAGGCTTGGCGACCAGGCGCTCATCATTGGCAACCTCTGAGCGCACTGCCAGGTCAAACCCATCCCTGGCCAGGTCGCGATAGCTATTGTTGAGGTCCAACTCGATCTGGACTTGTGGATACTGCCTGGAAAAATCCAACAGCAGGCCGTCGAAAAACGTTTCGCCCAAGGACACCGGAACCGTCATACGCACGGGCCCGGCCAAATCATCCTTGAGCCGCGCCAATGCCTGTCGGGCACGCTCGACCTGGACCACCAGCCCCTGGGCCTGGGGCAACAATGCCGCACCCGCCGCCGTCAGGCTGAGGCGGCGGGTGGTGCGGTGCAGCAACACCACCGAGTATTGCGCCTCCAACTGGCTGATGCGCTTGGACAACTGCCCCTTGCTGCACCCCAGTTGCTGGGCGGCCAGGGTAAAACTGCCGGCCTCGATCAATACCGCAAACGCCGCCAGATCATCCATCTCGCTCATGGATTGTTTCCATTTGAAAACCAAAGGTTGCCTATTAGTGCGCTTATCCGCAGAAAAAACCACTCTAGACTCAAGGCTCACCTAAACCCCTTGAGGAACCACACCATGAAAATCCTGTTGATCGGCGCCAGCGGCACTGTGGGCTCGGCGGTCAAGGCCGAACTGTCCCAGCGCCATGAAGTGATCAGCATCGGGCGCAAGAGCGGCGACTTTCAGGTCGACATCAGCGACAGCGCCTCGATCCGCCGACTGTTTGTACAAACCGGCCAGTTCGATGCCTTGGTGTGCGCCGCCGGCAGCGTCAACTTCGTGCCCCTGGGGGATATGGAGGCCAGCCATTTCGACCTCGGCCTGCAAGACAAGCTGATGGGTCAGGTCAATCTGTTGCTGATCGGCCGCGAGTTTGCCAACGACGGTGCGTCGTTCACCTTTACCAGCGGCATTCTCAACCGCGACCCGATCCGCACAGGCGCCTCGGCGGCACTGGTCAATGGCGCTATTGATGCTTTCGTCAAAGCGGCAGCGATTGAATTGCCGCGGGGCCTGCGGATCAACTCGGTCAGCCCGACCGTGTTGGTGGAAGCCATGGGCAGCTATGCGCCTTACTTCAGGGGTTTTAAGCCGGTTCCGGCGACGGAAGTGGCTTTGGCCTACGCCAAGAGTGTGGAAGGTTTACAGACCGGACAGACCTACATCGTCGGTTGATCACTTGAGCAGCGACGGCATCATCTCTAACAACTGGTTGCGGGGGATGGAGAACCTCAGGCCCGGACCGTAGAGCACACCTTGGACCGTCGCCGTATTGAGCTGCCGGCCATTGAGGTACAGGGTCATCTGCTTATGCATGGCCGCCTGGGTCAGCGCTTTCGTGCGCTCCCTGGCTTCCGGCGTCAGCGTCACGTCGACCTCGATAAACTCGGGTTGGAGGGCGCCGGCTCTTTTCAGGGTCAAGGTCATATCGGAGAAGTCGGTCTGTGAGGTGTAGAACAGCTTGGCCGGTACCTCGGCCCAGGCCAGGGGTGCCACGCAGGCCAGGGCGAAAAGGGTCCATCGAATGTTCATATGAATGCGCCTTTCGAAAAACTTAAACTTGGCATAAGGCTTCCGTAACATCCACGGAAAAGGCTTAATTTCAGGCTCCGTTAAAATGCTGCAACCTAATCGCCCATCACCGGCTTGTGATGCAGCGCCAGCCTGCGTAACGTGGCGGCACTTATCAGGAGACCCGATAATGCTTGCCGCCCGTACCCTTGCTCTGTTTGCCCTGTTGCCCCTGCTCACCGCCTGCCAGTTGTTCGACCGCGATGCGGCCAAGCCGTCCATGACGGGCCTGACTCGCATGCAGGGCGAATTGACCGCAGTGGGCGACAAATTGCTGTTCCAGCCCTGCCATGATCAGCGCAACTATGTGGTCAACGACACCGGCGGCACCAGCATCCTCCAGGAAGCTGCGTCCCTGGCCGGCCAGCAAGGGGCCTTGTTTGCCGACCTGCGCGGCAAGTTCTCCGGAGTCGCCAGCGGCACCCAGGGCCAGGTGGACCTGCAGCAACTGTACCGCGTCGAACGTTCGACCTCGGCCTGCGACGACCCGGACTTCAAGCGCATGATCCTGCGCGCCAATGGCCACAAGCCGGCGTGGGCATTGAACGTCACCAATAAGGGCATGGTCTTGCAACGCGAGGGGCAGCCACCGTTGCCGGTGCCTTATGTCGAAGAACAACTGGGCGACGGCCGCTTCAACCTCACCACCGAAGCCAACGGCCAGCAGATTGAACTGTGGGTCGCGCCCCAACGCTGCATCGATAGCGTCAGTGGCAGCCTGCAGCATATGAGCGCCGAACTTCGGATCAACGGTCAGGTGCAGCGTGGCTGCGCGGCGTTTGGCGGCTCGCGAGACGACTGATTCAGCCCTGCGCTGTTTTAGCATGACGGGAAACCGCCGTTGGGGCTTATAATCGCCGGTTTGCAAAACCGCCGGCCCTACCAAACGCCGCATACCGGATCCTGTCATGCTACGAATCACCGAACTCAAGCTGCCCATCGACCATCCCGAAGAAGACCTGCGGCCTGCCATTGTGCAGCGCCTGGGCATCGCCAGTGATGATCTGCTCGATTTCACCCTGTTCAAACGCAGCTACGATGCACGCAAGAAGTCGTCGGAGCTGTGCTTCATCTACACCGTAGACCTTGAGGTCAAGGGCGAGGCCGCCCTGCTGCTCAAGTTCGCTGACGACCGCAATATCAATGCCGCCCCCGATGTCAGCTACAAGGTCGTCGGCCAGGCACCGGCCGACCTGAGCGAGCGACCGATTGTGGTCGGCTTCGGCCCTTGCGGGATCTTTGCCGGGTTGTTGCTGGCGCAAATGGGCTTCAAGCCGATCATCCTCGAGCGCGGCCGCGAAGTGCGCCAGCGCACCAAGGACACCTGGGGCCTGTGGCGCAAAAGCGTACTCAACCCCGAGTCCAACGTGCAGTTCGGCGAGGGCGGTGCCGGGACCTTTTCCGACGGCAAGCTCTACAGCCAGATCAAGGACCCGAAATTTCACGGGCGCAAGGTCCTGCACGAGTTCGTCAAGGCCGGCGCGCCAGACGAGATCCTCTACGTCAGCAAACCGCACATCGGTACCTTCCGCCTGACCGGCGTGGTGGAAAACATGCGCCAGCAGATCATCGCCCTGGGCGGTGAAGTGCGTTTTGAACAGCGGGTCACCGACGTGCTGATCGAAGATGGCCAGTTGAATGGCGTGGTGGTCGCCGGTGGCGAGCAGATCCTTTCCAAGCATGTGATCCTCGCCCTCGGCCACAGCGCCCGCGACACTTTCCGCATGCTCCACGGCCGTGGCGTGTACATGGAAGCCAAGCCGTTTTCGGTGGGTTTCCGTATCGAACACCCGCAGTCGCTGATCGACGCCGCACGCCTGGGCAAATATGCCGGGCACCCGAAACTGGGCGCAGCCGACTACAAGCTGGTGCACCACGCCAAGAACGGCCGTTCGGTGTACAGCTTCTGCATGTGCCCAGGCGGCACGGTGGTGGCAGCCACCTCCGAGCCGAATCGAGTCGTGACCAATGGCATGAGCCAGTATTCGCGTAACGAACGCAATGCCAACTCCGGGATCGTGGTGGGTATCACGCCGGAAGTGGACTACCCGGGCGGCCCGCTGGCCGGGATCGAGTTGCAGGAGCGCCTGGAGTCCCACGCGTTCATCCTCGGCGGCAGCAACTACGAAGCACCGGCGCAACTGGTGGGTGATTTCATCGCCGGCAAGCCGTCCACGGCTATTGGTAGCGTGGAACCTTCCTACAAGCCAGGCGTAGCCCTGGGCGACTTGGCCCTGGCCTTGCCAGACTTCGCCATCGAGGCCATCCGCGAAGCGTTGCCGGCCTTTGAGAAGCAGATCAAGGGTTACTCGTTGCATGACGCGGTATTGACCGGGATCGAGACCCGCACTTCATCGCCGCTGCGGATCACCCGCGACGCGTCGATGCAGAGCTTGAATGTCAAAGGCCTGTTCCCGGCCGGCGAAGGTGCTGGCTATGCCGGTGGGATCCTGTCGGCCGGCGTTGACGGGATTCGGATTGCCGAAGCCGTGGCGCGCAACATCCTCGGGATCGAAGCCTGAGCAAACGCCCTCCACTGTGGGAGCGGGCAAGCCCGGCTCCCACAGTGATCATCGTGCGCCAGACGGTTTAGATATTGGCGCGCAGGATACTGTCCGGCAACGGCTCGCCCCGCTCGACACTGGCGGCAACCGCGTCGATCAACTCTTCCAGTTCATACCCCTGCCCGACCAGCCACGCATCGTCGTAGTAGGTCGTGGCATAGCGCTCGCCACCATCACACAGAATCGCCACGATAGACCCGGACTCCCCTGCCGCCTGCATCTGCTGCGCGGCAACCAGCGCGCCGATCAGGTTGGTGCCGCTGGAACCCCCGACCCGCCGGCCCAAGCGTTGCGCCAGGTAATGCATGGCCGCCAGCGACAAGGCATCCGGCACCTTGACCATCGCATCGATCACCTTGGGCAGGAACGATGCCTCCACCCGCGGCCGGCCGATGCCCTCGATCCGTGAACCGCAGTCCAGGCGCAAACTGGCGTCACCGCTCTGGTAATACTCGAAGAACACCGAACGCTCGGCATCGGCACACAAGACTCGGGTGCAATGCTGGCGATAACGCACATAGCGCCCCAGGGTCGCCGTGGTCCCGCCGGTACCCGGGCTGGAAATCAGCCAGCTCGGCTCTGGATGGCGCTCGAAGCGCAGTTGCTGGAAGATCGATTCGGCAATGTTGTTATTCGCCCGCCAGTCCGTCGCGCGTTCGGCATAGGTGAACTGATCCATGAAGTGCCCGCCACTTTCCTGCGCCAGGCGCTCGGATTCGGCGTAGATCTGCGTGGGATCCTGCACCAGGTGGCTCTTGCCACCGTAGAAGGCGATCTGCGCAATTTTCTCCTGGGACGTGGTGGCCGGCATCACCGCAATGAACGGCAGGCCCAGCAAACGCGCGAAGTACGCCTCGGAGATCGCCGTCGAGCCACTGGAGGCTTCGATCACTGGCGCGCCGGGCTTGAGCCAACCGTTGCACAGCGCATACAGGAACAGGGAGCGAGCCAGCCGGTGCTTGAGGCTGCCGGTGGGGTGGCTGGACTCATCCTTGAAATACAACTCGATCCCCGGCAAGCCCGGTAAAGGCAGCGGGATCAGGTGGGTGTCGGCGCTGCGCTGGAAGTCCGCCTCAATAATGCGGATGGCCTCTCGGGCCCACGGACGATGGTCGCTCATGCTCAAGTTCCATTAGGTTTTCAGGCTGAATGTTAGGGTCTTTCCTACACTGCTCACAGATACAGTCATGACTCAATTCGACACACAATTGCTAGTCTTTGACGCAAGCCCTACCACGACGCTTTTATATAACAAAAAAGAATATAACTTTTGTTTTAACAACTAACAGTACGGGTTAGGGTACGCCCCTATTGAACTTTGATTGGAGAGCATCCCTTGCCTCTGCGTAGCACGTTTACCCGTTTCTTCCAGCTTGAAGCGGCCAGCGGCCTGTTACTGATCGCTGCAGCCGCCTTGGCGCTGATCATCAACAACTCGCCGCTGTCCCATCTCTACAACAGCTTTCTTGACGTGCCCGTCGCCGTACAAATCGGCGCCCTGCAAATCGCCAAGCCGTCGCTGCTATGGATCAACGACGGCCTGATGGCCCTGTTCTTCCTGCTGATCGGTCTGGAGGTCAAGCGCGAGTTGCTCGATGGCCACTTGTCCAAGCCTTCCCAGGTCGTGCTGCCAGGCGCTGCAGCCATCGGCGGCATGGTGGTGCCGGCGCTGATCTACTGGGCGCTGAATAAGGATAACCCGGCGGCGCTGGGCGGCTGGGCCATCCCGATGGCCACCGATATCGCCTTTGCCCTTGGCGTGTTGGCCCTGCTGGGCAAGCGTGTACCGGTGTCGCTGAAGCTGTTCCTGATGACCCTGGCGATCATCGATGACCTGGGCGCCATCATCGTCATCGCGATTTTCTATTCCAGCGAACTGTCCACCGCGTCGCTGGCAGGGGCAGGTGCCTGCCTTGTCGCGCTGATAGCCATGAACCGCCTGGGCGTGGTCAAGCTCGGGCCGTACCTGATCATCGGTCTGATCCTGTGGGTCTGCGTGCTCAAGAGTGGGGTTCATGCCACCCTGGCTGGCGTCACCCTGGCGTTCTGCATTCCGCTGCGCACCAAGAACGCCGAACCCTCGCCCCTGCTGGGCCTGGAACACGCGCTGCACCCATGGGTGGCCTACGGCATCCTGCCGCTGTTCGCGTTTGCCAACGCCGGCGTGTCGCTGGCCGGGGTCAACCTGGAGAGCTTTACCCACCATGTGCCAATGGGTATCGCGGCCGGCCTGCTGGTGGGCAAGACGGTCGGTGTGTTTGGGCTGACCTGGCTCGCGGTGAAAACCGGGCTGGCTGCCCTGCCGACCGGCGCCAATTGGGGCCAGGTCATGGGCGTGGCCATCCTGTGCGGTATCGGCTTCACCATGAGCCTGTTTGTCGGCTCGCTGGCGTTCGTGCCGGGCAGTAGCGAATACGCCGGGATGGACCGGATGGGTATTCTCACGGGCTCGATCCTGGCGGCATTGATTGGTTATGCAGTGACGGCGATGGCCAGTCGTAAGCAAGCGGCTACCAGCGCTTAACGCGCTGGCACGCTCAACTTAGCACCCAATAAAAAACCCCGCCCGGTCACCCGGTCGGGGTTTTTCTTTGACCGCCGGCCCCTTAACGGGTAACGCGGCTGGTACCGTCTACAGTCATGATGCGCACACGGTCACCAATGCGGAAGATCTCGTTTTCCTGCACGGCCTGGACGTAGGCGCGCATGCTGCCGTCGTCTTCGCGCACGGTGATTTCCACGCCCTGGGTGCGGGTCAGGCCTTCTTCGGTGGCCGAGCCCAGCAGGCCGCCGGCCACGGCACCGATAACAGCCGTCACGATGCTGCCACGGCCGCCACCGATGGCGCTACCGCCAACACCGCCGATGACTGCGCCTGCTGCGCCGCCGATTGGGGTCTTGGTGCCTTCGATCTTGACCGGACGCAGGGATTCAATGGTGCCCATGCGCACGCTCTGCACACGACGTGCTTCGTCACGGGAGTACGAGTCGCCGGTCAGACTGGAGGCGCAGCCACCCAGCAGCAACGACATGGTGGTAAAGCAGGCAACCAGCAAAACAGACTTACGCATAGCATCAACTCCATAGGACATATCTTAATTAGACTCCGCTGCTTGACGCCTGTCACGGCAAGGCCCGGAGAAAATTGCTTTCATTCAGCCCCAGTACAGACAGGCTGTACCGCGAAAATCGACGAACGGTAGCAACCGCATCCAGACAAGGAGTTTCATGGACTACTTCATCATTGTAGCTACCACCGCCGCCGGCCTGTATTTCCACTGGTGGCTGTACCGGCGAATCAAGCGCTGGGTGGACCGCGACCTGGCGCTGTCCCTGGCTGGAGACGATCAGCACAAGCGCATCTTTATGCTGCAACAGTTGGACCGCGCCAAGGCTGAGAAGGTCAAGCGTAAGGATTTGCCGCAGTGGCTGCAGGACGCAGCCCGGCAATACACACCACTAGCCCCGGAGTAGAGACCTCGGCAAGAACACCAAGATCAAAGGTGAGAGCTGTCGAGCTCTGGCGAGGCTGCGATAGGGGGTGTATCAGACAACCTGAAGTGGGCAGCGCCGCCATCATCGCAGCCTTGCCCGGGCTCGGGTGCTTAAAGGGCCCTCAGGGCGCCAGTCGCTCGCGGGTCCAGTCGGCACCCTGCAAACGATAGTTCAAGCGATCATGCAAGCGGCTCGCCCGACCCTGCCAGAACTCGATGCGCTCGGGCAGCAGGCGATAACCACCCCAGTGTTGCGGACAATCCGGCTGGGTCTCGCTGAAACGCTGCTCGGTCAGCGTGAGCAAATCCTGCAATTGCTGGCGATCACGGATCACCTGGCTTTGCGGGGAAGCCCAGGCGCCGATGCGGCTACCCAGGGGACGCACCTGATAATAGGCGTCCGACTCCTCGGGCGTGACCTTGACCACCCTCCCCTCGATACGCACCTGGCGCTCCAGGGTCGGCCAGAAGAAGGTCATGGCAGCAAACGGGCGGGCTGCCAATTGCTGGCCCTTGGCACTCTGGTAGTTGGTGAAGAAGGTAAAGCCCTGGGCATCCAGCCCCTTAAGCAGCAAGACGCGGCAGTGAGGCCGGCCCTCCTGGTCCACGGTCGCCAGGGTCATGGCATTGGCCTCCACCGGTGGCTGCTCGGTCTTGACCGCATCGTTGAACCACTGGTGGAACAAGGCAAACGGCTCGTCCGGGGCCTGGGCCTCGCTCAAACCGTCCCGTGTGTAGTCACGGCGCATATCAGCCAGTGCCTGGGTCATGCGGCTTTATCCTTCTCGCTCAACTACTCAGTTTTTTGCCTGGTCGTTTGCCGCTACTTTTTTCGCTGGCGTTGCATCCTTGGCGGCAGCTGGCTTTTTGGCAGCCGGCTTGGCGGCGGCTTTCTTCGCGGCCGGCTTGGCGGCGGCCTTCTTGGCAGGTGCTTTCTTGGCGGCAACGGCTTTCTTGGCGACCGGTGCTGGGGCAACAACGTCCTGTACCGCAACCAGCTCAGGCTTCGGTGGGTTTGGCGAGTTGTACTTGCTCAGCAGTGCCAGCATGGTGGTGCGCTGGGTAAACATGATCTCCATGCGACGGTTCAAGGCACGGCCCTGGGTGCTGTCGTTGGCGGCGCGGGGCATCAGGTCACCCATGCCACGCAGCATCAGGCGGTCCTGCTTCAGGCCGCTGAGGCTGAAGATCGAGGCAATGGACTGCGCACGCTCCTTGGTCAGGGGCTGGTTCTGCACGGTATCGATGTGACCCAGGACGAGCACGGCAGTCTTCGGATCCTTTTCAACGGCCTTGGCGACACGGGTGAACGGGCCCAGGGTCACTGGCAACAACATTGCAGGGCGTTTCGGGTTGTACGAACCATCGACCGGGGCAATCACCACCAGCACGTTGTCGCGACGTTCCAGTTGCAGGTTGCTGTCCTTGATCGCGGCACGCAGGCGCGGCTCGTAGTCGTCCAGCCAGGCCTGGGTGATTTTCGGGTCGGGCATCGGGATGTTGGTCACATCGACTTTGCTCAGCGGTTTTGGCTTGCTTTCAAACGGCCACCACCATTTGGTATCGCTTTCAGTCTTGGCGACCACCGGGGCAGCAGCCGCGGCTGGCGTTGCCGCCTGCAGATCGGCCTTGAGGTCTGCCTTGGCATCAGCCGCCTTGGCATCGGCCTTGGCGGTAACATCCTTGGTCGCCGACTTGTCGAACCCGAATGACCACCAATGCTCGCCAGACGCATCATTTTGTGGAGTTTGTGCACAGCCAGTAATAGTGAGGCAGAGCGCCAGTGCCAAGGACTTGTTCGATAACATGAGATATCCACAAAATGAGAAAACACAGGGGTCTGGATGACCCGTTAAACAGACGCTTCACGAAGTTTAAAGTAACAATACTTTTCAAGCGCCTTTTGTAGGTGCCTTTTTAACAAAAAAACGCCAGACAGCAAGCTATTTACAGACAACCGGCCAATATTCTTACCAACTTTTGCGCGCGCGGGTCCATAAGTACATACGGCCCCAGAGTATTGGTCACGAAACCAAATGCTACATCATGTTCCGGATCGGCAAAGCCCACAGAGCCACCGGCCCCGGGATGCCCAAATGCACGTGGGCCAAGGCCGAAGGTCGCATTGGGCACATCTGGCTGGTCCAACATGCAACCCAGGCCAAAACGGGTTTGCGTCAATAAGGTTTTATCCGGCCCGATACTGTGCTCGCGGGTCAGTTGTTCAAGCATCTCGGCTTCCAACAAACTTCCATCCAACAAACCACTATAAAACCCGGCCAAACTGCGCGCATTGCCATGCCCATTTGCCGCCGGCTGCTGCATACGACGCCACTCGGGTTTATTAGTGCTGGTTAGTATAGAGGGCGGATTGGTAAACGCCCGGGTAGTCATTGCCGCAGGTTCGCGCAGGGTGACCTGTAATAGCCTCTGGGCTGCCTCATCCCCCATGTTGCCTTTGCTCCGGGCAATGTGGGCGACGCGATAGAACTCTGCGTCGGCCAACCCGACATGGAAGTCCAGGCCCAACGGGCGGGCAACCCGGGCCACAATCGACTCCCCCGGCCCACGCCCATCGGCGCGACGCAGCAGTTCACCGACCAGCCAGCCATAGGTGATGGCGGCGTAGCCATGGCCCTCGCCGGGTGTCCACCAGGGAGCCTCGGCGGCCAGGGCAGCGGTCATCAAGGGCCAGTCATACAGGGCCTCGGCGGGCAATATTTCACGCAGCGCTGGCAGCCCGGCCTTATGGCACAGTAGTTGGCGCAAGGTGATGTTTTCCTTGCCTGCCGCGGCGAACTCCGGCCAGTAGTTGGCAACCGGGGCGTCCAACTGCAATTTGCCTTCGGCAACCAGTTGCAGGGCGGTGACGGCGGTGAAGGTCTTGGTGCAGGAGAACAGGTTGGCAATAGTGTCGCTATGCCAGGCCTCGGCACCGTCCTTGTCGGCGGTGCCGGCCCACAGGTCGAGGACGGTTTCGCCGCCAATCTGCACACACAGCGCCGCACCACGCTCCTGAGGGTCGTCAAACAGTGCGCCGAAGGCTTCACGCACTGCTTCGAATTGAAGCTCGTAATGACCCTGAATCTGCACCTGCATCCCCCTCGGAAAAGACTTGCGTTAAATGGCGCCCATTGTTCCAGTCATTACGGGGTTTGGGAACCCGTTGCCGCGTGGGCGACCTTGGCTTTTTCGGCTTCCCGACCCAATTGCTGGATCGCCGCCAGATTGCTTTTACGCACACTGTCGACGAAGCCCTGGAACGGCACATCGGTGATCCCCACCAGGCCGAAATGGCCATTTTCACCGTCCAGCAAACGCCCGGTCACCGGCTGGTCGAGGTACTGGAACCAGTGCACACCGACAATCGACGGCTCGGCCATGGCCTGCTTGAGGAAGGTCGCATAGGCCGGGCCGCGCGCCTCTTCCCTGGCCAATGGCGTCAAGCCGCCCCAGAACGGGCCACGGTCGGCCGAGCCGACGTTGAACTCGCTGATCAGTACCGGCTTGTCCAGCGCGCGCAGGGCGGCGAAGTCATGACCGTCCTGGGGCTTGAGGGTGTACATGTTGAAGCTCAGCACATCGCAATACTGGGCGCAGGACGCCACGGCTTCCGGCGTGCTGACCGCATAGCGGCCACCCAGCAGCAACTGGTTGGGCGCGTGCCATTTCAGCGCATCGGAGATGGTCTTGAAGTAGGCGTCGGCGAAAGTCTTCTGGAAATACTGGAAATCAGCCTCGATTTCCGGATGTTCGGGGTTGGGAACCGGCGGCTCGAAGCCTGGATCTTCCATCAACTCCCAGCCAGCCAGGTGAATGCCCCAGGCTTTGGACAGGCCGTCTTCGTTGCGATATTTATCGCGCAGTTGCTTGAGGAACGCACGTTTGGCCGGCACATCGGTAGTCATGCGCAGGGTGCCGTAGGCCAGGGCATAACGGGATTTTGCATCATTGCCAGGACCGGCCCACGCCAGTTCGTTATCGGCAAAGAAGCCGATCAACCAGGGATCGTCGCGATGGTCACGGGTGGCAATCGCCACGGCCCGCTCGGTGGCCATGGCAAAGCGCGGGTCGAAGGGATCGGGCATGCCTCCCCACCAGTCGATCCCGGTGCTGATACTGGTGTAGTCGCCAATGATCGACAGCGCCAAGGTGTAAGGCACGCGATCTGCGCCAACCAGCTGCGGGGCGCTCCAGTTGCCGACGGTATTGAAACCCCAGGCCTGCAGGCGGTCCAGGGTGTGGCCGACCCAGCGCGCCTGGTCGAAACCTTCGGAGCCATAAGTGCGTTGCAGATTGGCCCCGTAGAAATCGTACCAGCGCCCCACATTGAAGCCGCGCCCGACATCCGCGCCATTGCCGCCACGGTTATCGCCACTGCCATAATATTTGTCGAAAGGCTCACCCGCCTTGGGCAGTGCGCCAAACATCCACTCGCGCCCGGCGACATAGGTCTGGCTGTTGGCCGGGCTCACGGTGTTGACGCCCAGGGAGTAGAACGGATGCCCCAGCGGAGTCACCAGGTACCAGCGCCCGTCGCGCTTTTCGGTGCGAAAGAAACCGCTGGCGTCAAAGGCCGGGCCCTTGGTCCAGCCGCCAAACTTGTCCAAATCGGCCTTGTCACGCTCCGCGAGCCAGCCCCTGAGCAGTTGCTGCTCCTTGGCGGCCGCAGCCTTGAGTTGCTCGTCGCTGCTGACTTTTTCCGGCCAGCGCGCGCGGGTGGACTGCCCATAGGCATCCACCAGCTCACTGTAGGCGGCCTTGAGCACCGGTTCGCTGTCCTGCACGCCAAAGCGTTCCAGCAGGATGCTTTGCGGCGCGACCGGCTGGATCATCGATAGAGTGACCGAGACCACCTGGCTGCGATCGATTTCCCCAGCGCTGGCGGCCAGCATCACACGCTGCCCGTCCACGGTGATCGGCATCGGCGGCCCGGCCTTCATGCCCTGGCTCAAGGGCGAATTGGCTTGCAGCGGCACCAGCAGGGTTTGCGCAGGCCCCGCCGGCAAATCGATACGACTGACCAGGGTCTTGCCGTCGCTGCTCTGCACCTTGACGTACAAGGTCAGCGCCCAGTCCATCGCACTCTGGATGCGCAGGCTCATGGCAGTCGATTGCGACCAGTCCCACACCCCGCTCTGCGGGCTGAGCACCAGGCTCGGCTGTGCCGCCGGATTAAAGGTGATGCGGCGCAGCACCTCGCCTTCCGGGGTCTGCTCGGCGTTGTATTGCGGCAAGCTGGCGTCCTGGGTCGCCACCTTGACCACATCGGCCGGCCGGACAAAGTTGAACAGCGTCTGTTGCCCGGCCGGCGCGGCCAGCAATGGCGCGGCGAACAACAAGGCAAAAAGAGCAGGCAGCGTGCGGATCATACGAACAAGGTTCTCCCAATCGGCCGGTGAATGGCCTGATGACATACATGAGATAGACCACGAAGTGGGCGAATTCGCCCACTGTGGATTAAGAAATTTCGCGCCGGAAAGGCGGCAAGGCATTCAGGATAGCCTTGCCATAGCGCTGGGTGACCAGACGGCGGTCGAGCAAGGTGATGGTGCCCCGGTCCTCCTCGGTACGCAGCAAGCGGCCACAAGCCTGGACCAGCTTCAACGAGGCGTCCGGCACCGAGATTTCCATGAACGGATTGCCGCCCCGGGCTTCGATCCATTCGGCCAGCGCCGCCTCGACCGGATCGTCCGGCACCGAGAACGGGATCTTCGCGATCACCACGTGTTCACAGTAGGCGCCGGGCAAGTCGACACCTTCGGCAAAGCTCGCCAGGCCGAACAACACGCTGGAGTCCCCGCCATCGACCCGTGCCTTGTGCTTGTTCAGGGTTTCCTGTTTCGACAGGTTGCCCTGGATAAACACCTGCTTGCGCCAGTCACGGTCGAGGCCGTCGAACACGTCCTGCATCTGCTTGCGTGACGAAAACAGCACCAGGGTGCCCTTGGAACCTTCCACCAGCGATGGCAGGTCACGAATGATTGCTGCGGTATGGGCCGGCGCGTCCCGTGGGTCGGCCTTGAGGTCCGGCACCCGCAGCACACCGGCGTCGGCATGATGGAACGGGCTGGGGACCACGGCGGTGACGGCTTTTTTCGGCAGGCCGGCGCGCATGCGGAATCGGTCGAAGGTGCCCAGGGCGGTCAGGGTGGCCGAAGTCACCAGGGCGCCGTAGGCCACGTTCCACAGGTTGCGTCGGAGCATTTCTGCGGCGAGGATCGGGCTGGCGTTGACCTCGATATCGAACAGCGCGCCGCTCTCCGACAGCGTCAGCCAGCGGGCCATGGGCGGGTTATCTTCCGGGTCTTCAACGGTGAAGGCGGTCCATAACTCCCAGTTGCCCTGGGCGCGGGACAGCAGGCTGCCAAACAACGGATACCACTCTTCGGCCTGGTTGCTGGCGATGCCGATATTGACCTCGCCATCCATGCCTTCCTTGAGCAGGTCGGTCAGGCGCGTGAACAGATCGGTGAGGCGTGAGAAGCCCTTCTTCAGCTCCACGCCCATCTCGCGCATATGCTCGGGGATCAGCCCGCCGACAAAACGATGGCGCGGCCGTTCGCGGCCTTCGACGTCTTCGCCAGGCTTGAAGTCCGCCACCTGCTCGCAGGCGCTGAACATGAACTGTTGCTGGGTCTTGATCTCCCGCGCCAGCTCCGGCACCTGCTCGATCAGCTTGCCCAGGTCGCCCGGCAGCGGATGCTGGGCCAGCAGCTTGGTGAGGTTCTTGGCGGTGGTTTCCAGCCAGTCGGCAGTGGAACGCAGGCGCGTGTAGTGGGCAAAGTGGCCGATGGCCTTGTCCGGCAAGTGGTGGCCTTCGTCGAACACATACAGGGTGTCGCGCGGGTCCGGCAGCACAGCGCCGCCGCCCAGGGCCAGGTCGGCGAGGACCATGTCGTGGTTGGTGACGATCACGTCGACCTTGCCCATGCCTTCGCGGGCCTTGTAGAAGGCGCACTGGCCGAAGTTGGGGCAATGCCGGTTGGTGCACTGGCTATGATCGGTGGTCAGGCGCGCCCAGTCGGCGTCTTCCAGGGCGTTGGGCCAGCTGTCGCGGTCACCATCCCACTTATTACCGGCCAGCTTTTCGATCATGCTGGTAAACAGCTTCTGGCTGGCCTCATCGACTTCGATCTTGAAACCTTCTTCTTCGAACAGCGAGGCCGTGGCGGTTTGCGCGTGGCCTTCCTGCAGCAGCACATCCAGCTTGGACAGGCACATATAGCGGCCACGCCCCTTGGCCAGGGCAAAGGTGAAGCTCAGGCCGCTGTTGCGCATCAGGTCCGGCAGGTCTTTGTAGACGATCTGCTCTTGCAGGGCCACGGTGGCGGTGGCAATCACCAGGCGCTTGCCGGCGGCCTTGGCAGTAGGAATCGCCGCCAGGCTGTAGGCCACGGTCTTGCCAGTACCGGTGCCGGCCTCGACGGCCACGACCGCAGGGTCGCCACTGCGCCGGCCTTCATCGTCGGTGTCGATATCCCCGAGGACCTTGGCCACTTCGGCGATCATCAGGCGCTGGCCGTAGCGCGGTTTCAAGCTCTTGGCTTCGAGAAAACGCGAGTAGGCGCCCTGGATCGTGGTTTTGAGTTCAGTGCTGATCATGGATAGTCGGGCGCAAAAAACGCTGGATAAATTTTCAGTGGTTCGGATCGGCCGCTATCATACCCCGCTAATTAATCCCGCGCAGAACGGAGTACCTCAATGACCGTGTTTAGCCTTGCCTACACCCTGCATGTATTGGCCGCCCTGGTCTGGGTCGGTGGTATGTTTTTCGCCTGGATGATCCTGCGCCCAGCCGCTGTGGCGGCGCTTGAGGGGCCGGCGCGACTTAAACTGTGGATGAATGTGTTTCCGCGTTTTTTCGTGTGGGTTTGGGTCGCGGTGCTGATCTTGCCGATCAGTGGCGTTGGATTGTTGCAGTTGCGCTTCAACGGGTTTGAAACCGCACCGCGTTATGTACAGGTGATGATGGGCCTGTATGTGGTGATGACGGCGCTGTTTATCCGCATCCAGGCGTTACAACTGCCTGAACTGCGCACGGCCGTGGCGGCCGAGGACTGGGCGACTGGCGCGCAGGCGCTGGGAAGAATCCGAAAGTTGGTAGGGATCAATCTGATTGTTGGGTTGGTAGTGGTGGGTGTGGCTTCGGCCCGGCCGATGTTCTGAGGGTGTTCCTCAGTGCCTCATCGCGGGCAAGCCCGCTCCCACACTTTGATTTGTGAATACCTTAAAAAGGTGGGAGTGGGCTTGCCCGCGATAGGGCCGGTGCCAATCGCTCAAAGCCGCTGGATGCTCACTGAACCGGCAGGCCCCGCCGGCCCAGCCTGGCCTTCCAACCCCGGCCGGCCTTTCTCGCCGCCGTCGGCGCGATACACCAGGCAGCCCTTGGACACCCCGCCCTTGCCCGGCTTGCCGGCCACACCTGGCAAGCCGCCTGCACCGCCATCGACCCAGACCTTGATCTGCTCGCTCGGATAGTCCAGCGGCAATTCAATACGCACCGCCGCGCCTGCGGCCCCCGGCAGGCCGTCACCGCCGTTGTCACCATTGGCGCCACGCCCGGCCGAGCCCCAGGTGCACCCCGGGTCTTCACCGTTGGCGCCATCCAAGCCGCTATAACCTTGGGCTCCGGTGCCACCACGGGCATCGACGGACAGTTCCGCCGCGCTCAATTGGTTGATCCGCAAGGTCAGGTCACGCCCAGGCCGGGCCGGTTTTTCATGGGTGCCGGGCGCGCCACGGGAGGTGATCTGGCTGCCATGTTCCAACTGCGCATGCTGCACCTGCAATTGCAAGGCCCTGGCGCTGGGCACGATGGCGATCCGCGCTTCGCGGCCCAGGTGCAATTCGTCGACAGTGACCTGGGTGATATTGGCCGGAATCAGCAAAGTGCCATAGTCGGCCACTTCCAGGCGCTCCAGCTGCAGCACGCTGGTGCTGTTGGGCAAGCGCAGCAACGAGTTGGTCTCGACACTGACGCTTTCGGCCAGGGCGATGGGGCTGACCAATAGGGCCAGGAGTAAAACCTTACGCATGATTGGCATCCTTGTTGTCGTGGTCAGCCGCAGGCGCAGGCAGGCTCTTTATATGGAACATCCCCAGCAACAGGATCAGCAGGCGGTCACGCCAGGGGTGGGCACGATGTTTGACGCTGGCGTTGAACAACACCAACTCCAGAAGATGGACCAGCAACAACAGGCTGCCGACCAGGTTGACCAACAGATGAAATGGATTGGTCAGCGGTTTGAACAGATTGACCAGCACAACCGCCCAGAACAGCAACGCCAGCAACTTCCCCACTCGCAACAACAGCTTCATGCCCTACGCCCCCTGCACATTATTCTTTGGGCGCACAGTAACGAGTTCTACAGGCGATTTGCCAGTGAAGGATTAAAAAACTTGAGAAGGCGGCGACTTGGTGGCCAGATCGCCGAGATTCATCGGACACAGCCGTAAGAAATGCCCCTGGCAACACCCAGGGGCATATCAGAAATGTCTTAGCGGTTGATTTGAATTTCCACGCGGCGATTCAGGGTACGACCGTCGGCGGTTTTGTTGTCGGCCACTGGATGGGTTTCACCGGCGCCCGTCACCGACACAAAGTTGCTACGGGGCACACCGGCGCCGACCAGGTAATCAGTGACCGAATGCGCGCGTTTTTCCGAGAGCCTTTGGTTGTAGGCATCTTTGCCGACGCTGTCGGTATGCCCGCTAACCCGCAGTTGGGCGCTTGGCGCTTCCTGTTTCAGGCGTGTGGCAACCGTGTCGAGCTTGGTTTTGTCAGCGGCCGTCAGCCGAGCCGAATCGAACTCGAAGTGCACATCACGAATCACGATGGTCTCTTCCTTGAGCACCACCACTTCTTCGACGACGACCGCCTCAGGTACTGGCGGGCAGCCATTGGCATCGACCTGTATGCCCTTGGGGGTGCCCGGGCACTGATCGCGGCTGTCCGGCACGCCGTCGCCGTCTTCGTCAGCGTCGCCATGGACCCAGCAATAGGCGCCGGCCATGCCGCCGATCAATAACGCGCCACCGCCGGCCCATGAAGAGCTTTCAGTAGCGCCCAGTGCAGCACCCGTCACGCCGCCGAGGGCAGCACAGGTGGGCCAGTCGGTTTTTTGCAAGCCTGCGCAACCTGTCAATACTCCGGTTAGCAGAACCAAAGGTAGAGCTGTCCGCATGATGCTCATTTGATTTCTCCTGAGGGGATCGGCCGCAAGCCGATGGGTGGAGTAAAGACCGCGATTTTCATCTGCGCCAGGCCGCCAACCCCCGTATTCATTGGCCGAAGTGGCTTCTGGCGAGCAACAGGCCAGCGTGCGCTCTAGGCCCGCACGCTCAAGCAGGCTAGTCTTCACGGTTCTGATGTGAGGATCTTCGATGACCGCCGGCAATTCTTCCCGTACGCCGCAGCAAGCACTCGCTGCCCTGCTTGATCGCCAAGCCCCCAAACGCCTGCTGGTATTGGGCGCCGGCCACTTCCCTGCGCTGGATGCATTCAAGCAGGCCCACCCAGACACCGTGGTCTGCACCGCAGGGCCTGGACCATTGCCACCCGAGTTGGCCGCCCAGCGATTTGACCTGGCCCTGGTGGTCGACTGCCTGGAGCACCTGTCAAAACGTGCAGGGTTGGAGCTGCTGGGCGGCGTGCGCAACCTCAACGCCAGCCGCATCGCCGTCCTCGCCGACCTGGCGGCCTGCAGCTGGAAGGACACTGATTTTTTCTCCCTGGCCTTGCAGACCAGCGAGCATTTTTGCCGCGACAATCAGGTACTGACGCTGTTTACCTACGATCTGCTTGAATACAAACAGGTGCCGGACTGGCTGAACGCCCGGTTCTGGGCCAACCCGGAAAACTTCGGAAAGTATTGGTGGTAACCATGAGTACATCCATTTGCCCTTGCGGCAGCGGCAACTTGCTGGATGCCTGCTGCGGCCATTACCACACTAGCCACCCCGCGCCCTGCGCCACCGCGTTGATGCGCTCACGCTACAGCGCCTATGTGCTGGGGCTGGTGGATTATCTGGTGGCGACTACGCTACCGGCACAACAGAACGGCCTCGACCGTGATGCCATTGGGGCCTGGAGCGCGCAAAGCACCTGGCTGGGTCTGGAGGTGGAAAGTTCCGAGGTGTTTGGGGGGCAGCCGGAACATGCCTTCGTTACCTTTACCGCGCGCTGGCATGACAGCACCGGCGAACACAGCCACCGGGAACAGTCGTCTTTCGTACAGAACGACGGGCGCTGGTACTTTATTGATCCTACGGTGGAGGTGAAGGCCGGGCGTAATGATGCCTGCCTGTGCGGCAGTGGGCAGAAGTTCAAGAAGTGCTGTTCCAGTTACCTGTAAAAACCACGGACACCGCGCTAAACCACACAACTCTCGTCATCGTTGACGACCATCGCCGGCAAGCCGGCTCCTACAAGGGATTGAGCCATGGTCAGCCGATTACGAACCTATAGCTGTTTACTGATACTGACCGTTGGCCTCTCGGGCTGCGCGTCCTGGTTCGCCGATGACACACCGGCACCACAAATCCACCTGGTCAAGGTCGAGTTGGTGCGGGCCAAGCTGCTGGAGCAGAAGTTCAAGCTGCACTTTCGCGTGGATAACCGTGACGACTCGGACCTCACCGTGCGCGGCCTGATCTACAAAATCAGCCTGGCTGACGTGGAACTGACCGAGGGCGAATCCAACGAGTGGCTGACCATACCGCCCAATGGCCGGGGATTTTTCAAGGTCACGGTGCGCACCAACCTGTGGCCGCAGGTGCGGGAAATCGCCGACCTGTTGAAAAACCCGGACCGCCCCATCCCCTATCGCCTGGAAGGTGAGCTGAAAACCGGATTATTCATCGGTAACGACGTGCACGTGATGCGCAATGACGAGATAATCCCCGGCGATTTTATTCCGGAGCGACACCAATGACTCAGCAACCCCATGTCCATGGTCCCGACTGCAACCACGATCACGATCACCACGATCACGACCATGGCCATGTCCACGGCCCGAACTGCGGCCATGCCCATCAGGAACCGGTGCGCAACGCCCTGAAGGACGTTGGCCGCAACGATCCATGCCCATGCGGCAGCGAGAAGAAGTTCAAGAAGTGCCACGGCGCCTGATACGCGTCCCGCAGGAGCCGGCAAGCCGGCTCCTACAGTTCTATCGATAGACGCAAATATTTCATTGAATTTTCGGCAGGTGGACACTACCTATACCTACAGGCACATCAGCGGGCGCCCTGTCCGTTCAAGCATCACCAATCCTGGAGAGCTTCATGATCGACCTGTATTACTGGACCACCCCCAACGGTCACAAGATTTCGTTGTTCCTGGAAGAAGCCGGCCTGCCCTACGAGGTGCACCCGATCAACATCGGCCAGGGCGACCAGTTCAAGCCAGATTTCCTGAAGATAGCTCCCAACAACCGTATTCCCGCCATTGTCGACCGGCAACCGAGCGACGGGGGCGCACCGATTTCCCTGTTTGAATCCGGCGCCATCTTGCTGTACCTCGCGGAAAAAACCGGCCAGTTCCTGCCCAAGGACCTGCGCGGTCGCCAGGAAGCGTTGCAATGGCTGTTCTGGCAAATGGGCGGCCTGGGCCCGATGGCGGGGCAGAACCACCATTTCAGCCAGTTCGCCCCGGAAAAGATCCCTTACGCCATCAAACGCTACGTGGATGAAACCGCACGCCTCTATGGCGTGCTGGACCGGCGCCTGGCCGACCGCAGTTTCGTCGCTGGCGAGGCCTACAGCATTGCCGATATGGCGATCTACCCGTGGATCGTGTCCCACAAATGGCAGAGCCAACGCCTGGAAGACTTCCCCCATCTGCACCGCTGGTTCAACCTGATCAAGGAACGTCCGGCGACGGTGCGGGCCTATGACCTGGTGCAGAAGGTCAACCCGCCGAAATCCTGATCATGCCCTGTAGGAACTGGCTAGCCGGCGAAGATCGTCAACGAAAACGCCGGGTGCCTGGATAAGCGTGGCGCCTGGCAGTTTTTCGCCGGCAAGCCGGTTCCTACAAGGCTTTGTGAGTGTTTGAAAAAATTAGCATCGCCTCCCGCTTGCGTCGGTTCGCCGCGCTCACTAACGTAGCGCCTTTACTGACGCTACCCCCCGCAGGAGCTTTGCCATGGCCTCGCCAGCCCTCTCACGTTTTCTTCCCCGGTTCGGCGTTGCCGCGGCAGTGGCCAGTGCCTTGGGCCTGGCCGGTTGCCAGTCACTGAACAGCCAGGACACCCTGCCCCCCGTTTCCGGCGTGCAGCCGCTCAAGGGCCTGGCGCAGAATGTTTCCGTGCGGCGCAACAGCCAGGGCATGCCGCTGATTGAAAGCAATACCTTTCACGACGCGCTGTTCGCTCTCGGTTACGTGCACGCTAGCGACCGGATCAACCAGATGGTCACCCTACGGCTGCTGGCCCAGGGCCGCCTGGCAGAGATGTCCGGGCCGGACGTGCTGGATGTCGACCGCTTCATGCGCGCCGTCAACCTGAAGAAAAGCGCCAGCGAGCTGTACAACGCCTCCTCGCCGCGTCTCAAGCGCTTCTTTGAAGTGTATGCCCGCGGGGTCAACGCCTACCTGTTCCGCTACCGCGACAAACTGCCGACGGACCTGGCCCAGACCGGCTACAAGCCCGAATACTGGAAACCGGAAGATTCGGCGCTGCTGTTCTGCCTGCTCAATTTCAGCGAATCAGCCAACTTGCAGGAAGAGTTGTCCGCCCTGGTACTGGCGCAAAAAGTCGGCGCCGACAAACTCGCCTGGCTGACCCCAAGCTACCCGGACGAACCGCTGCCTACGGCAGAGTCCGACAAGCTCAAGGGCATCAATCTCGGGCAGATTCCCGGCGTTGCCGCGCTCACCAGCCTCAACGAGCACCTGGCCAGCCTCAACACCCTTGGGGTTTCCACCTCCAGCAACTGGGCCATCGCCCCGCAACGCAGCCGCAGTGGCCGCAGCCTGCTGGCGAACGATCTGTCGACGCCGCTGCAGGCACCCTCCCTGTGGAATTTCGTACAAATCCGCGCGCCGAAATACCAGGCCGTCGGGGTGTCGATCGCCGGGATTCCTACGCTGCTGTCAGGTTTCAACGGCAAAGTGGCCTGGAGCATGAGCCAGGTGTCCGGCGATACCCAGGACCTGTTCCTGGAGAAGGTCAAGCGCCAGGGCAGCGCGCTGTACTACGAGCACAACGGCAAATGGCTACCGGCCATCGTGCGTAACGAAACCTTCTTCGCCAAGGGCCAGCGGCCAATTCGCGAGGCGGTGTACGAAACCCGCCACGGCCCGCTGCTCAACAGCGCCCAGTCGCTGACCAGCGGCTACGGCCTGGCCCTGCAAACCGCCGACTTCAAGGACGACAAGAGCCTGGATGCGTTTTTCGACCTGTCCCGGGCGCAGAACGTGGAAAAAGCCTCGGACGCCAGCCGGGAGATTCGTGCGATCCCGCTGAACATGGTGTTTGCCGACGCCAGCAATATCGGCTGGCAGGTCACCGGGCGCTTCCCCAACCGTCGCGAAGGTGAAGGCCTGTTGCCATCCCCAGGTTGGGACGGGCGCTTTGACTGGGACGGCTATGCCGATGCGATGCTGCACCCCTATGACCAGGACCCGCCACAGGGTTGGGTCGGCACGGCCAACCAGCGCAGCGTGCCCCATGGCTATGGCATGCAACTGTCCAACTCCTGGGCCGCGCCGGAGCGCAGCGAGCGCCTGGCGCAGCTGGCCGGCAACGGCAAGCACGACAGCCGTAGCGTGATTGCCATGCAGTACGACCAGACCACGCTGTTCGCCGCCAAACTTAAAAGCATGTTCCAGGCACCGGGCATGGCCCAGCCTCTGAAACAGGCGATCGATGCCCTGCCGGCCGCCGAACGAGCCAAGGCTCAGAAGGCCCTGGGCCGCCTGATGGCGTTCGACGGGCGGCTGGCGGCCACCTCGGCCGACGCGGCGATCTACCAACTGTTCCTGCAGGAAAGCGCCAGGCAGATTTTCCTCGACGAACTGGGCCCGGAATCCAGCGCCACCTGGAAAGCCTTTGTCAGCAACGCCAACCTGTCCTACGCGGCCCAGGCCGACCATCTGCTGGGGCGTGAAGACAGCCCGTTCTGGGATGACCTGCGCACCCCCGGCAAAGAAGACAAACCGGCGATTCTCGCCCGCAGCCTGGCCGCCGCGATCAGCGCCGGCGACAGTCAGTTGGGCGCCGATCACAAGGCTTGGCAGTGGGGCAAACTGCACAGCTACACCTGGAAAAACACCAGCGGCCAGACGATTCGCGGCCCATTGGCAGCAGGTGGCGATCACACTACGTTGAACGCTGCGCCCTACAACTGGGGGCAGGATTTCGCCACCACCCAGGTCCAGGCCCTGCGCATGATCGTGGATTTTGGCCAGGTGGAACCCATGATGGGCCAGGGCGGGATCGGCCAATCCGGCAACCCTGCCAGCCCGTACTATGCCAACGGCATTGATCCGTGGCTCAAGGCGCAGTACCTGAGCTTCCCGATGCAGCCGCAGAACTTTGACAAGGTGTATGGCAAGACCCGATTGACCCTGGTCCCAGGGAAATAACCCCATGTAGGCGCTGGCTTGCCAGCGCCTACAGTTCGTGAGCGGCCCGCACTGCAATGGTGCGCAAGATCTGTAGCGCCCGATATCGGGCGCGCCTCACGTCGCCCCTCGTGTAATCCCACCAATTAAAAAGACTATTCAGAACTATGGTGCAGAAATTGCTACTTGCGATACGTCTGACACCGTTCAGTAACAGTCCTAATCGCGCCACAAGCGCTTATCTTGGTTTCCAGGGATTACATAATGAAAAAAGCATTGCTGACCCTTTCTGCACTCGCGCTGTGCATGGCCGCCGGTACCGCCTTGGCCAAGGAATACAAAGAATTGCGTTTTGGTGTGGACCCTTCCTACGCGCCGTTTGAATCCAAGGCCGCCGACGGCAGCCTGGTGGGCTTCGATATCGACCTGGGCAATGCTATTTGTGCGGAGCTGAAGGTCACCTGCAAGTGGGTAGAAAGTGACTTTGACGGCATGATCCCCGGCCTCAAGGCCAAGAAGTTCGACGGTGTGATTTCGTCCATGACCGTGACCCCGGCCCGCGAGAAGGTCATCGACTTCTCCAGCGAGCTGTTTTCCGGCCCCACTTCCTACGTGTTCAAGAAAGGCTCCGGCCTGAGCGAAGACATCGCGTCCCTCAAGGGCAAGACGGTCGGCTATGAACAAGGCACCATCCAGGAAGCCTATGCCAAGGCCGTGCTGGACAAAGCCGGGATCAAAACCCAGGCCTACCAGAACCAGGACCAGGTGTACGCCGACCTGACCTCGGGCCGCCTCGATGCCTCGATCCAGGACATGCTGCAGGCCGAACTGGGCTTTTTGAAATCGCCACAAGGTGCCGATTACGAAGTCAGCAAACCAGTGGACAGCGAAATGCTGCCATCCAAGACTGCCGTGGGCATCGCAAAAGGTAACAAAGAGCTGAAAGCTCTCTTGGATAAAGGTATCAAAGCGTTACACGATGATGGCACCTACGCCACTATCCAGAAAAAACACTTTGGCGATCTGAACCTCTACAGCGGCAAGTAACGCTGCGGCGCCCACCCCGGAACGGGGTGGGCGCACTCTCGATGGCCAAAGGCGTACCCCATGTTTGAAGACCTGTTGCAGACCCTCGGGCTTGGTGCGTTCAGCTTGCAAGGGTTTGGCCCACTGTTGCTGCAAGGCACCTGGATGACCATCAAATTGTCAGTGCTGTCCCTGGCGGTCAGCGTCGTGCTGGGCCTGCTCGGCGCCAGTGCCAAGTTGTCGAGCCTGGCGCTGTTGCGCATTCCCGCGCAGCTCTACACCACCTTGATTCGCGGGGTGCCGGACCTGGTGCTGATGCTGCTGATTTTCTACAGCCTGCAAACCTGGCTGACCAGTTTCACCGACTACATGGAATGGGAATACATCGAAATCAACCCGTTCGGCGCCGGGGTGATTACCCTGGGTTTTATCTACGGTGCGTATTTCACCGAGACTTTTCGCGGTGCGATCCTCGCCGTGCCCCGCGGCCAGTTGGAAGCCGCCACGGCCTATGGCCTCAAGCGCGGGCAGCGCTTTCGCTACGTGACCTTCCCGCAAATGATGCGCTTCGCCCTGCCGGGCATCGGCAATAACTGGATGGTGATGCTCAAGGCCACGGCGCTGGTGTCGATCATCGGCCTGGCTGATGTGGTCAAGGCCGCCCAGGATGCCGGCAAAAGTACCTACCAACTGTTCTTTTTCCTGGTGGTCGCGGCCTTGATCTACCTGGCCATCACCAGCGCGTCGAACTTCGTCCTGCGCAGGCTCGAAGCCCGTTACGCCGCAGGCTCACGGGAGGCAGTGCGATGATTGAATTGTTGCAGGAGTACTGGCGCCCCTTCCTCTACAGCGATGGCAACCACATGACTGGGCTGGCCATGACGATGTGGCTGCTCACGGCCTCGATCTGCATCGGCTTCGTGGTGTCGATCCCACTGTCCATCGCCCGCGTCTCGCGAAACCGCTGGGTGCGCTGGCCGGTGCAGTTCTATACCTACCTGTTTCGCGGCACACCGCTGTATATCCAACTACTGATCTGCTACACCGGCATCTACAGCCTCGCCGCCGTTCGCGCACAACCGGTGCTGGATGGTTTTTTTCGCGACGCAATGAACTGCACGCTCCTCGCATTTGCCCTCAACACCTGCGCCTACACCACGGAGATTTTCGCCGGGGCCATCCGCAGCATGGCCCACGGCGAGGTCGAGGCGGCGAAAGCCTATGGCCTGAGCGGCTGGAAACTGTACGCCTACGTGATCATGCCCTCGGCCCTACGCCGCTCGTTGCCGTACTACAGTAATGAAGTGATCCTGATGCTGCACTCGACGACGGTAGCCTTTACCGCGACGATCCCGGACATCCTCAAAGTGGCCCGGGACGCCAACTCGGCCACCTTCCTCACTTTCCAGTCGTTTGGTATCGCTGCGCTGATCTACCTGACCGTGACCTTTGCCCTGGTCGGTCTGTTTCGTCTGGCGGAGCGTCGCTGGCTGGCCTTTCTCGGGCCAAGCCACTAAGGAGCCCCTATGCGGCAACAGATTCATCCCCTTCTCGCACCGGTGCTAGGCACGGCACGGCAGATCCACAGTTTCCACTTCGGGCCAGAGCAGGCCGAAGGCAAAATCTACATCCAATCCTCGCTACACGCCGACGAACTGCCTGGCATGCTGGTGGCCTGGCACTTGAAGGTGCGCCTGGCGGAACTGGCCGCGGCCGGCCGCCTGCGCAGCGAAATCGTGCTGGTGCCAGTGGCCAACCCGGCGGGCCTTGAGCAAGTACTGATGGACATGCCCCTGGGCCGCTACGAGCTGGAGAGCGGGCAGAACTTCAATCGCCTGTTCTTCGATCTCAGCGAAGAAGTCGGCAATCAGGTCGAGGGCCTGTTGGGGGATGATCCCAGGCGCAACGTCGCACTGATCCGCGACAGTCTGCGCCAGGCCCTCGACCGCCATGTACCAGCCACACAACTGCAATCCCAGCGCCTGGTGCTGCAACGCCTGGCCTGTGACGCCGATATGGTGCTGGACCTGCATTGCGACTTCGAAGCCGTGGCCCACCTTTACACCACCCCCGAGGCCTGGCCGCAGGTCGAGCCGCTGGCCCGTTATATCGGCGCCGAAGCCAGCCTGTTGGCCACCGATTCGGGCGGACAATCCTTCGATGAGTGTTTCACCCTGCTCTGGTGGCAGTTGCAGCAACGTTTTGGCGAGCGTTTCCAGATCCCCCTGGGCAGCTTTTCCGTGACCCTGGAGTTGCGCGGCCAGGGCGATGTCAATCACGGCCTGGCCAGCCTCGATTGCCAGGCGATCATCGACTACCTGATCCGATTTGGCGCGATCAGCGGCGATCCTGCGCCCCTGCCCGACTTGCCCTACCCCGCTACGCCGCTGGCCGCCGTCGAACCAGTGGCGACCCCGGCGGGCGGCTTGCTGGTGTTCCACGCGTTGCCAGGGCAATACCTGGAGGCCGGGGAACTGGTGGCCGAGATCATCGACCCCATTCACGACCACGTCACGCCCATCCACTGCCGCCATGCCGGCCTGATGTATGCCCGCTCGCTGCGGCGCATGGCCACGGCGGGCATGGTGATTGCCCATGTCGCCGGCCTTACGCCCTATCGCAGCGGCTATTTACTATCGCCTTGAGGATGCACGCCCCATGTATAAACTGACCGTTGAAGGCCTGCATAAAAGCTATGGCGACCATGAGGTGCTCAAAGGGGTTTCGCTCAAGGCCAAAAGCGGGGATGTGATCAGCCTGATCGGCGCCAGCGGCTCTGGCAAAAGCACGTTCCTGCGTTGTATCAACTTCCTTGAACAACCCAATGACGGCGCCATGAGCCTTGATGGCCAGCCGATCCGCATGGTCAGCGACCGCCACGGCATGCGCGTGGCCGACGAAGCCGAGCTACAGCGCCTGCGCACCCGCCTGGCGATGGTGTTCCAGCACTTCAACCTGTGGAGCCATATGAGCGTGCTGGAGAACATCACCATGGCCCCACGCCGGGTCTTGGGTTGCAGCAAGAAGGACGCTGAGGACCGTGCCCGGCGCTATCTGGACAAGGTTGGGCTGCCCGCACGGGTGGCGGAGCAGTATCCGGCGTTCCTGTCGGGTGGCCAGCAGCAACGGGTGGCCATCGCCCGTGCCCTGGCGATGGAGCCGGAGGTGATGCTGTTCGACGAGCCGACATCGGCCCTGGACCCGGAGCTGGTGGGCGAAGTGCTGAAGGTGATCCAGGGGTTGGCCGAAGAGGGGCGGACCATGATCATGGTGACCCACGAGATGAGTTTCGCGCGCAAAGTGTCCAGCCAGGTGCTGTTCTTGCACCAAGGCCTGGTGGAGGAGGAAGGCACGCCGGAAGACGTGCTGGGCCATCCGAAAAGCGAGCGGCTGCAACAGTTCCTGCGCGGCAACCTGTAGGAGCCGGCTTGCCGGCGATAACGGAGTCTCAGGTACCGATGCTGTAAAAACTTAGACCGCATCGCCGGCAAGCCGGCTCCTACAAAGGGCGAGGCGTCAGGCCACTGGCGCGGGTGGTGGCTCGTCCGGCAGGGTGGGTACGCCAGGCTCGGTAGGTTGTTCCGGGGTATCGGGGTCAGGCTGGCCTGGGATGCCGCCGGCGGCGGGGTCGGCCATCAGGGACCAGGCCAGAACACCAATCTGATTGGGTTCCAGCCGAGCAAGTTCGGCGCTGATTCGCGGGTCGATCTTCATAGGGTACTCCTCAAGCGTGGCTCGACGCGCTGTGCACGCGCCGAGGCAGTACACCCAATAGAGTGCCTGCCCGCTGACAAATTCCCTTGAGCTGTAAGACGTTTCTATCAGGTGCGTGGCAGAGTGACGCCGCGCTGGCCCTGGTACTTGCCGCCACGGTCCTTATAGGACACTTCGCACTCTTCGTCGGATTCGAAGAACAGCATCTGCGCCACGCCTTCATTGGCGTAGATCTTGGCCGGCAAGGTGGTGGTGTTGGAGAACTCCAGGGTCACGTGGCCTTCCCACTCAGGCTCAAGCGGCGTCACGTTGACGATAATGCCGCAGCGCGCGTAGGTGCTCTTGCCCAGGCAGATGGTCAGGACGTTGCGCGGGATCCGGAAGAACTCGACGGTGCGCGCCAGGGCGAAGGAGTTTGGTGGGATGATGCACACGTCGCTCTTCACATCGACAAAGCTCTTTTCATCGAAGTTTTTCGGATCGACGGTGGCCGAGTTGATGTTGGTGAAGACCTTGAACTCATCGGCGCAACGCACATCGTAGCCGTAGCTGGAAACCCCGAATGAAATCAGGCGTTCGGCGCCTTCACCGCGCATCTGGCGCTCGACGAAGGGTTCGATCATGCCGTGCTCTTGCGCCATGCGGCGAATCCACTTGTCCGATTTGATGCTCATGGCGGGTGTCCTGAATAGCGAGGTGGAAAATTCTGTTGGGCATCTTACCGGGGCTGGCCTCGCGGTTCAAAGGACGCGGGGGTTTTTCTTGATTAAGTTGCGCCGGGCAACTGTCAGCCGTACGGGGCGGGCCTTGGCCCTGAATTTAAGGGCCGCAGGCCTGTAAAAGGCACCGCCAGTCACGAAAATAGAGAAACCTTCGGAAATACCATTGGCACGTTCCGGAAAAAGGGTTAAGGTGGCGCCACTGTGCTGCTTGTGTCACTGAGAATCTCTACACGATATGTTGAATTTCGATCCAACCATCTCCAAGAATTTTTCCTGCTCTTTGCACTCAGTCTCGGCCAGGGCTTTTCCTGAGTCGCAGTTAACTTTGTCCAAGGAGATACACCATGTCTAATCGCCAAACTGGTACCGTTAAGTGGTTCAACGATGAAAAAGGCTTCGGCTTCATCACTCCACAATCCGGTGACGACCTGTTCGTTCACTTCAAAGCTATCCAATCCGACGGCTTCAAAAGCCTGAAAGAAGGCCAACAGGTTTCTTTCATCGCTACCCGCGGTCAGAAAGGCATGCAAGCTGAAGAAGTTCAAGTTATCTAACTTGTACTGACTTAGTCGAAAGAACCCCGCCCTTAAAAGCGGGGTTTTTTTATGCCTGGGATTTGATACTGACCTTGCCAGCGAGGGCCGCCCTCAAGGTCGCCATCGCCGGCAAGCCGGGCTCCCGCAAGGGGATTGGCACAACGCAAAACGCCCGGTGCATTCCCATGCACCGGGCGTTCTCATAGCTACCTTACAAGCCGCTACTGAAACAACGACTCACTCGACAAGCCATTTTTCTCCAGGATCTCCCGCAAGCGCTTGAGACCCTCTACCTGGATCTGCCGCACCCGCTCACGGGTCAAGCCGATCTCCAGGCCAACATCTTCCAGGGTGCTGCTTTCATGGCCACGCAGGCCAAAGCGGCGAATCACCACCTCGCGCTGCTTGTCCGTCAGCTCTGAAAGCCATTGATCGATACTTTGCGACAAGTCATCGTCCTGCAACAGCTCACACGGATCCGTGGGTCGGTCATCCGTAAGGGTGTCCAGCAAGGTTTTATCCGAATCCGGACCCAGCGAGACATCGACCGAAGACACACGCTCGTTAAGCCCGAGCATGCGCTTGACCTCTCCCACTGGTTTTTCCAGCAGGTTGGCGATCTCTTCAGGCGAAGGTTCATGATCAAGTTTCTGGGTAAGCTCGCGTGCCGCCCGCAGGTACACGTTAAGCTCCTTGACGACATGAATCGGCAACCGGATGGTCCGGGTCTGATTCATGATTGCGCGCTCAATGGTCTGGCGAATCCACCACGTCGCGTAGGTCGAAAAGCGAAAACCCCGCTCGGGGTCAAACTTCTCTACCGCCCGGATCAAGCCGAGGTTGCCCTCTTCGATCAGGTCCAACAGGGAAAGCCCACGATTGACGTAGCGTCGGGCGATTTTCACCACCAGGCGCAGGTTGCTTTCAATCATGCGCTTGCGCCCAGCCGGATCTCCCTTTTGCGACAATCGCGCAAAATGGACTTCTTCTTCGGGAGTGAGCAAGGGGGAAAAGCCGATTTCATTGAGGTACAACTGGGTCGCATCGAGCGCCCGGGTGTAATCAATATACTTATGCTGTTTTAACGCTGTGGAGTTTTTGGACTTGGTACGAACTGAAGGTACAGCGGGTCCCTCATTCGACATCGATTCCGTACCGATGCCGGTCTCCATAAGGAGAACCTCATCGTCGATGTCAAACTCCGGCGCTTCTTTACTGAGAGCCATTGTTATAGTCCTTTGGTGAGTTCGACCTCAAGCTCAAGCGACGCCTTTATCCTTGGCAACGCTGGAGCCTGCTCCTTCTACGTGAGGGAACAGGCTGACAACACATCAACGCCGGGGTAGGAATTGCAGTGGATCTACAGGTTTACCTTGGCGGCGAATCTCAAAGTGCAGTTTCACCCGGTCTGTACCAGTCGACCCCATTTCGGCAATTGTCTGTCCGACTTTGACCTGCTGCCCCTCCCGAACCAACAACCTGCGGTTATGACCGTAGGCACTGACGTAGGTATCGCTGTGTTTGATGATGACTAATTCGCCGTAGCCCCGTAGACCACTCCCGGCGTATACAACAGTCCCATCAGACGCAGCTAAAACAGGCTGTCCCAAATCTCCGGCGATATCAATGCCTTTATTCAAACTACCGTTTGAAGAGAATTTTCCAATAAGAATGCCATTTGAGGGCCATCCCCAACCGGTCGGTGCCGGTCCCGCAGGTGGCAACGGCGCGGGTGCCGGCTTGCTCGCAACCTTAGGCGCAACGGTGCCTGCAGGCCGGGTGAAGACCGTCGTCTTGCTGGAAGAAGAGGCCGATGAACCGGATTTTGTCACAACTGCCGTGGGCGCCGAACCCGTGCGCCCATCGAAACGGATGGTTTGCCCCGGATGTATCGTATAAGGCACAGGAATGTTGTTACGCGCGGCCAGCGCCTTGTAGTCCCAGCCATAACGGAAGGCGATCGAGAACATGGTATCGCCCTTACGCACCACGTATTGCCCGGTGGTCACCGTCGGCCGTTGCGGTGCCGCATTATTGCGGTCAACCACGCGCGCGCCGCTGCCTGTGCTGGAGCAGGCAGCCAGCAAGGAACTCAAGACAAGGCCAATCACCAGTCGCTGAAAGCTAGTTTTACTCATACGCTGCGCAATGACTGTGAGACTCACCCGCCGCTCCCTTTGTGGTGGCTGAAACATGAACGCCTGTATCAGGCTTGAAATATGTCGCAAGTATAACTGGCTGCCAGACTTTAACCGGCAACAAGGTAGAAACGAAAAATTCATCTCGTTTAATAACTACCCAACTTGATGTTGACTCGATGAACCCCGCTGTAAGACACATACCCAGCAATAGAATTCACTACACCGTGACAATTGTTCAGGCCAGCGGCCCATTAAGTAACGGAACGAAACGCACTGCCCCCAGGACATGCCGGGAAAAACCCTCTTCTTCGCGCACGATCAACATCAACTGTTGCACTTCGCCCGATCCCACCGGAATCACCAGGCGCCCGCCCGGAGCCAATTGGTCCAGAAGTGCCTGAGGTACATCGGTGGCCACCGCAGTCACGATGATGCCGTTGTAGGGCGCCAAGGCCGGCCAGCCTTCCCAGCCATCACCCCAACGAAACACTACGTTGCGCAGGTTCAGCTCCACCAGGCGCTCCTTGGCCCGGTCCTGCAGGACCTTGATCCGCTCGACGGAAAACACCCGCTCCACGAGTTGCGAGAGCACGGCAGTCTGGTAGCCGGAGCCGGTGCCAATCTCCAGCACTTTGTCCAAGGGACCCGCCGCCAACAACAGCTCACTCATCCGCGCCACCATATAGGGCTGGGAGATGGTTTGGTTGTGGCCAATCGGTAGCGCGGTGTCTTCGTAGGCGCGATGGGCCAGGGCCTCATCGACAAACAGATGGCGCGGGGTACGGCGGATGACTTCCAGCACCTGGGCGTTGGACAGTCCCTCTTCATAGAGTCGCTGGATCAAACGCTCACGGGTGCGTTGGGAGGTCATGCCGATGCCCCGGCGCAACAGGTCGTCCTGTTCACGAGCCATCAGCGCAGCCCCTCCAGCCAGGGATCGAGACCACCGAAGGCATCATTGAAGGTGCGATCGAGTTGCAGCGGGGTAATCGAAACATAACCTTGCATCACCGCATGAAAGTCCGTGCCCGGCCCGCCATCCTCGGCGTCGCCCGCTGCGGCAATCCAGTAGCCTTCCCTGCCACGGGGATCCACCACTTTCAGCGGTGCCGCAGCGCGGGCGCGGTGGCCCAGGCGGGTCAATTGGATGCCGCGAATATGGTCCAGGGGCAGATTGGGAATATTGACGTTGAGCACCGTACGCGGTGGCAGCACCAGGGTGCCGTGGGCCTCAACCAGCTTGCGCGCAAAATAAGCGGCGGTCGCCAGGTTATCCACCTGCCGCGACGCCAGCGAAAAGGCAAAGGCCGTCCGCCCCAGGAAGCGCCCTTCCAGGGCCGCCGCCACGGTGCCGGAATACAGCACGTCATCGCCCAGGTTGGCGCCCAGGTTGATCCCGGAAACCACCAGGTCCGGCTCATCGGCCAGCAAGCTGTTGATGGCCAGGTGCACGCAATCGGTCGGCGTGCCATTAACGCTGATAAAGCCGTTGGCCAGGGTCTGCGGGTGCAAGGGACGGTCGAGCGTCAGCGAACTGCTGGCGCCACTTTTGTCCTGGTCCGGGGCAACCACCACGCACTCGGCATAATCTGCCAGCGCAGCATGAAGCGCGGCAAGGCCGGGTGCGGTGACCCCGTCGTCGTTAGATATCAGAATACGCATGGGCTGTCCGTCTGCCCCACCGGCACCAGATCAACAAGCTCGCGCACCAAGACAGTGGCGAAGCATCCGGCCGGCAGGACGAATTCCAATTGCAGAATGTCAGTCTCGGGATAATGCCACGTCAACCCGCCAATGGGCAGTCGCAGAATGCGCCGTTCCTGGCTCATGCCGGCTTTGGCCAGCCACTCGCACAGGTGCGCCTCGCTCGCGGCGACAGCTTGCTCCAGCTCATGGGTTGCGCCAGCGGCGGGCGAATCGCCTTCACCCCACTGTGGGCCGGTGGGATGCAGGTCGAGGATGGCCAGGCGCGGATCGCTGCACTCCGCCTCCCCCGCCGGGAAAAAGCTGCGGCTGTCGGTGAACGCCAGCAGGTCACCGACCTGGGCGCGCTGCCATGATCCATCGGCAACCCGCGCCGCCAACACCTTATTGAACACAAAGCTGCGCGCGGTCGATAGCAGGCGCGAACGTACGTTGCGCTGTTCCGGCAACACCTTGCGGGCCGCCCAGTCGCGGGCATCGACGACGTTACCGCCATCATGGCCAAAACGCTGGGCGCCGAAATAGTTGGGGATACCGTGCTTGGCGATCAATTGCAGGCGCGCATCAATCGCGCCGTGGTCGCCGGCCAGTTGGGTCAGGCGCAGGGTAAAACCGTTGGCCGCATGGGCGCCACGCTGCAACTTGCGTTTATGACGGGCGGCCTTGAGGATTTTCAGGGTGTCGTTTTCCGCCGCACTCAGGTCTGGGTCGGCCTTGCCCGGCAGTTGCACGCTGAACCACTGGCGCGTCAGCGCCTGGCGATCCTTGAGGCCGGCATAGCTCACCGTGCGCAAGGGCACGCCGGCAGCCTTGGCAATACGTCGCGCAGCCTCTTCAGTGTTCAGGCCGCGCTTTTCCACCCACAACCACAGGTGCTCACCCTCGCCGGTCAGCGGGATATCCAGCACTTCATCCACTTGGAAATCTTCGGCAGTCGCCTTGAGCACCGCGCTGCCCAGCGCCTCGCCATAGGCCCGCGGGCCCAACAGTTGCAGTTCGTTCATGCGCGCAGCAACAAGGCGACAGAGTGCACCGCAATGCCCTCTTCACGACCGGTAAACCCGAGTTTTTCGGTGGTGGTGGCTTTCACGTTGACTTGATCCAGTTCTATTTGCAGATCGGCGGCAATCACTGCGCGCATCGATTCGATATGCGGGGCCATTTTGGGTGCCTGGGCAACGATGGTGTTATCGACGTTGCCGACCTTCCAGCCCTTGGCATGGATCAGGCCGACCACATGCCGCAGCAGCACGCGACTGTCCGCGCCCTTGAAAGTGGGATCGGTGTCCGGAAAGTGTTTGCCGATATCTCCCAATGCAGCCGCGCCGAGCAAGGCATCGCTCAAGGCATGCAGCACAACGTCGCCGTCGGAATGAGCCAGCAACCCATGGTGGTGCGCAATGCGCACGCCGCCCAGGGTGATGAAGTCGCCTTCGGCGAAACGGTGCACATCATAGCCGTGGCCAATACGCATAAAAAAACGCCCCGAGTTAATTCAGGGCGTGATTCTACCTACTTTTGCCAGACATTAACCGAGCAAAGCACGTCCATGATGACGCAAGTGGTCATCGATGAAGCTGGCGATAAAGAAGTAGCTGTGGTCGTAGCCCGGTTGCAGGCGCAGCTCCAGCGGATGGCCGGCGGCCTTGGCGGCTTGTTGCAAGGCTTCGGGCTTGAGTTGAGTGGCGAGGAAGTCGTCGCGATCACCCTGGTCCACCAGCAGTGGCAGTTTTTCCGAGGCTTCGCTGATCAGCACGCAGGTATCCCATTCACGCCACTTGGAGCGCTCTTCCCCCAGGTAGCGGGAAAAAGCTTTCTGCCCCCAAGGGCAATCCATCGGATTGTTGATCGGCGAAAACGCCGACACCGACTGGTAGCGCCCCGGATTGCGCAAGGCGCATACCAGCGCACCGTGGCCGCCCATTGAATGCCCGCTGATGCCGCGCTTGTCGGACGCCGGGAAATGCGCTTCAACCAACGCCGGCAATTCCTGCACGACATAGTCATGCATCCGATAGTGCTTGCTCCACGGTTGCTGCGTGGCATTCAAGTAAAACCCGGCACCCAGGCCAAAGTCCCAGGCATTGTCCGGGTCGCCCGGCACACCCGGCCCACGGGGGCTGGTGTCCGGGGCGACGATGATCAACCCCAGCTCAGCCGCCATACGCTGCGCGCCGGCCTTTTGCATGAAATTCTCATCGGTGCAGGTCAAGCCCGACAGCCAGTACAGCACCGGCAACTTGCCGCCTTGCTCCGCCTGCGGTGGCAGGTAGACGGCGAAGGTCATATCGCAATCAAGCACCTCGGAATGATGCTTATAGCGTTTGTGCCAGCCGCCGAAGCTCTTCTGGCATGACAGGTTTTCCAGACTCATGGCCGACCTCAGAAATGGATGACGGTACGAATGCTCTTGCCTTCATGCATCAGGTCGAATGCCTTATTGATATCTTCCAGGCCCATGGTGTGGGTGATGAAGGTATCCAACGGGATTTCGCCGGTCTGGGCCATTTCCACGTAGCTTGGCAACTCGCTGCGGCCACGCACGCCACCGAAGGCCGAACCGCGCCAGACACGACCGGTCACCAGTTGGAATGGACGGGTGGATATTTCCTGGCCAGCCCCGGCGACCCCAATGATTACCGACTCGCCCCAGCCTTTGTGGCAGCACTCTAGGGCCGCACGCATCAGCTGGACATTGCCGATGCACTCGAAGGAAAAGTCCACACCGCCGTCGGTCAAATCGACAATCACATCCTGGATCGGCCGGTCGTAGTCTTTCGGGTTGATACAGTCGGTGGCACCCAACTGCTTGGCGATCTCGAACTTGGCCGGGTTGATGTCGATGGCGATGATACGACCGGCCTTGGCTTTAACTGCACCGATCACGGCCGACAAACCAATCCCGCCCAGGCCGAAAATGGCCACGGTGTCACCCGGCTTGACCTTGGCGGTGTTAATCACGGCACCGATACCAGTGGTGACGCCACAGCCCAGCAGGCAGACTTTTTCCAGCGGCGCTTCTTTGGGAATCTTGGCCACGGAGATTTCCGGCAACACTGTGTACTCGGAAAAAGTCGAAGTCCCCATGTAGTGGAAGATCGGCTGCCCTTTGTAGGAAAAACGCGTAGTACCGTCTGGCATCAGGCCTTTGCCCTGGGTCGCGCGGATGGCTTGGCACAGGTTGGTCTTGCCCGACAGGCAGAACTTGCACTTGCCACATTCCGGGGTGTACAGCGGGATCACGTGGTCGCCCACCGCCACCGAAGTCACACCCTCGCCAATCGCTTCGACCACCGCGCCGCCTTCGTGGCCCAGGATCGATGGGAAGATGCCTTCCGGATCGGCGCCCGACAGGGTGTAGGCGTCAGTGTGGCAAACCCCGGAAGCGACCACGCGCAACAGGACTTCACCGGCCTTGGGCATGGCCACATCCACTTCCACGATCTCCAGTGGTTTCTTGGCTTCAAAGGCGACAGCGGCGCGTGACTTGATCATCCGGGTTTCTCCTGGGGCTTAAAAGTAAGACGAACAGTGTAAAACACGGCCCATTGATTAATAATCCAGGCAAAAGCAAAACATTATTGCTGTACTGGGATAATCACCATGCTGGAAAACCGCTGGGAAGGCATCGATGAGTTCGTCGCCGTCGCCGAATGCAGCCAATTTACTGCGGCTGCCGAACGCCTGGGCGTGTCCTCGTCCCATATCAGCCGCCAGGTCGCACGCCTGGAAGAACGCCTGCAAACCCGCCTGCTGTATCGCAGCACCCGGCGCGTTACGCTGACCGAGGCCGGGCAAACCTTCCTGCAACATTGCCAACGCCTGCAGGATGGGCGCGAAGAGGCCCTGCGCGCCGTAGGCGACCTGACCAGCGAACCCAAGGGTATGTTGCGCATGACCTGCGCCGTGGCTTATGGCGAACGCTTTATCGTGCCGCTGGTCACGCGCTTCATGGGGCTGTATCCGCAATTGCGCGTGGATATAGAGCTGAGCAACCGCCCCCTCGACCTGGTGCATGAAGGCCTGGACCTGGCGATTCGCCTGGGCCGCCTGCAAGACTCGCGAATGGTCGCCAGCCGCCTGGCCCCCAGACGCATGTATCTCTGTGCGTCGCCGTCCTACCTGGAACGGTATGGGCGCCCCCATAGCTTGTCGGAATTGAGCCGGCATAACTGCCTGGTCGGCAGCTCGGATATTTGGCAATTGGCCCAGGATGGGCGCGAATTTTCCCAAAGGGTGCAGGGAAACTGGCGCTGCAACAGTGGGCAGGCGGTGCTGGATGCGGCGCTGCAAGGGGTGGGGTTATGCCAGTTGCCGGATTATTACGTGCTGGAGCACTTGCACAGCGGCGCGCTGGTTTCACTACTTGAGTCCCACCAACCGCCGAATACTGCAGTGTGGGCGCTGTATCCGCAGCAGCGGCATTTGTCGCCGAAGGTGCGCAAGTTGGTGGACTACCTGAAGGAAGGGCTGGCTGGGCGGCCGGAGTATGGCGGGTGATCTGGGGCGTCAGGCCTGGCCTCATCGCAGGCAAGCCAGCTCCCACACCTGACCGCGTATCCCTGTTGGAATGCGGTCAGGTGTGGGAGCTGGCTTGCCTGCGATGAAGTCACCTCGGTCCAGCAGCCTACCGGCGATTAGCCCACCGCAACCTGAGCCACTCCAGATCCTCCGGCCGGGTCACCTTGATATTGTCCGCGCGCCCTTCCACCAGGCGTGGCGCCTGGCCGGACCATTCCATGGCCGAGGCTTCGTCAGTGATGACCGCGTCAGCCACCAGGCTATCAGCCAAGGCGCGGTGCAAGGCCCCCAGGCGGAACATTTGCGGGGTATAGGCTTGCCAGATCAGGCTGCGATCAATGGTTTCCACCACCCGCCCCTGCTTGTCGACACGCTTGAGGGTGTCGCGGGCCGGTACGGCCAGCAAGCCGCCCACCGGGTCATCCGCCAACTGCGCCAACAACGTGTCGAGATCCTCGCGGCTCAGGTTCGGCCGTGCGGCATCGTGCACCAGCACCCAGTCGTCATCGCTGGCGCCCAGGGCATTGAGTTGCAGCAGTGCATTGAGCACCGAGCCTGAGCGCTCCGCCCCGCCGTCCGCGCGCTGGATACGCGGGTCACCAGCACACGCCAGGTTGGGCCAGTAAGGATCATCGACAGCCAGACTGACCACCAGCCCCTTGAGGCTCGGGTGGTCGAGGAAACAGCCAAGGCTGTGTTCGAGAATAGTGCGCCCGCCCAACTGCAGATACTGCTTGGGACGGTCCGCGGCCATGCGGGCACCGACGCCCGCGGCAGGAATCACGGCCCAGAAGGCCGGCAAACAGGCGTTCATTGGGCCAACTGGTAGAGGGTTTCACCCTCCTTGACCATGCCCAATTCATGACGAGCCCGCTCTTCAACGGTCTCCATGCCTTTTTTCAACTCAAGCACTTCGGCATCGAGCACACGGTTGCGCTCCAGCAACACCTCGTTCTCGGCGTGCTGCGCGGCAATTTGCTGGGTCAGGTCGGTCACCTGCGCCAGGCTGCCATTGCCCACCCAAAGGCGGTACTGCAGGCCAGCCAGCAGCAAGAGCAAGACGAGGAACAACCAATTGGGACTGCGCATCGAATATCGGGTATCCAGTGAAAAAAGACAGCCATGCAAAACTTTTGAAGCAACTGATAGCACGAAGCCTGGAAGACCCAGGCTTGTGCTTGATAGGCATCAGATTAGTGCGCAAATTCACTCTATAGCGAGTTTTCCGACACAATCCGTTGTCTTTTTACCATCAACTACTCAGCCGCGAAACTCACCACGGCCGTTGTATTTGGCTTTACCGCCCAATTGCTCTTCGATACGCAGCAGTTGGTTGTACTTGGAAACGCGGTCGGAGCGGCACAGGGAACCGGTTTTGATCTGGCCCGCCGAGGTGCCCACGGCCAGGTCGGCAATGGTCGAATCTTCGGTTTCACCGGAGCGGTGCGAGATCACGGCAGTGTAGCCCGCAGCCTTGGCCATCTGGATCGCTTCCAGGGTTTCGGTCAGGGTGCCGATCTGGTTGAACTTGATCAGGATCGAGTTGGCGATCTTCTTGTCGATGCCTTCTTTCAGGATCTTGGTGTTGGTCACGAACAGGTCGTCGCCCACCAGTTGGATTTTCTCGCCGATCTTGTCGGTGAGGATTTTCCAGCCGTCCCAGTCGGACTCGTCCAGGCCGTCTTCGATCGAAATGATCGGGTAGCGCTGGGTCAGGCCCTTGAGGTATTCAGCAAAACCTTCGGAGTTGAACACCTGGCCTTCGCCGGACAGGTTGTACTTGCCGTCCTCAAAGAACTCGCTGGCCGCGCAGTCCAGGGCCAGGGTCACGTCGGTGCCCAGCTTGTAGCCAGCGTTGGCCACAGCTTCGGAGATCACTTTCAGTGCATCTTCGTTGGACGCAAGGTTCGGTGCGAAACCACCTTCGTCACCCACCGCAGTGCTCAGGCCACGGGCCTTCAGCACAGCTTTGAGGTGGTGGAAAATCTCGGTGCCCATGCGCAGGCCTTCGGAGAAGGTCTTGGCGCCGACTGGCTGCACCATGAATTCCTGGATATCGACGTTGTTGTCTGCGTGTTCGCCACCGTTGATGATGTTCATCATTGGCACCGGCATCGAGTAGACGCCTGGGGTACCGTTCAGGTTGGCAATGTGCGCGTACAGCGGCAGGTCCTGGTCCTGAGCAGCGGCCTTTGCAGCAGCCAGGGATACAGCGAGGATCGCATTGGCGCCGAGGCTGCCTTTGTTTTCAGTGCCATCGAGCTTGATCATCGCGTGATCGAGGGCTTTCTGGTCCAGCGGGTCCTTGCCCAGCAACAGGTCGCGGATCGGACCGTTGATGTTGGCTACTGCCTTGAGGACACCCTTGCCCAGGTAACGGCTCTTGTCGCCATCACGCAGTTCCAGCGCTTCGCGCGAACCTGTGGAAGCACCGGACGGCGCGCAGGCGCTGCCGATGATGCCGTTATCGAGAAGCACGTCGGCTTCGACGGTGGGGTTGCCACGGGAGTCGAGAACTTCACGACCTTTGATGTCGACGATTTTTGCCATTGTTGTAAACACTCCAAAGTTGACGAAAACGACGCAGCTGAAGGAAATCTTTTGACCGACCGCAAGGGTGGAACAACGGGGCAGGCTTGCAGACGACAAGACTCAGGCCCGGGGGCCTGAGCATAAAGCGCGGAAAGTTTACCGGAGAAACGCGGGTTACGCGGTCTCTACCGTCGGAAAACTCTTGACCAGTTCGTCCAACTGCTTGAGCTGGGCCAGGAATGGCTCCAACTTGTCCAGGCGCAGGGCACAAGGACCGTCGCACTTGGCGTTGTCCGGATCCGGGTGGGCTTCCAGGAACAGGCCAGCCAGGGACTGGCTGATACCGGCCTTGGCCAGGTCCAGTACCTGGGCACGTCGGCCACCGGCGGAATCGGCGCGACCACCCGGCATTTGCAGCGCATGGGTCACGTCGAAGAATACCGGGTATTCGAACTGTTTCATGATGCCGAAACCGAGCATATCCACCACGAGGTTGTTGTAGCCGAAGCTCGAACCACGCTCGCAGAGGATCAACTGGTCATTACCCGCTTCCACGCACTTGTTCAGGATGTGTTTCATTTCCTGGGGAGCGAGGAACTGGGCTTTCTTGATATTGATCACAGCGCCGGTCTTGGCCATCGCGACGACCAGGTCGGTCTGGCGCGACAGGAAGGCCGGCAACTGGATGATGTCGCATACCTCGGCGACCACTGCAGCCTGCTCGGGCTCGTGGACGTCGGTAATGATCGGCACGCCGAAGGCTTGCTTGATGTCCTGGAAGATCCGCATGCCTTCTTCAAGGCCCGGGCCGCGATAGGAGGTCACGGACGAACGGTTGGCCTTGTCGAAGCTGGCCTTGAACACATAAGGGATACCCAGTTTCTCGGTAACCTTTACGTACTCTTCACAGACCTGCATCGCCATGTCACGGCTTTCCAGCACGTTCATGCCGCCAAACAGCACCATGGGCTTGTCGTTGGCAATTTCGATATCGCCTACGCGAATGATCTTCTGGGCCATCAGGTTTACGCCTTCTTCTGATGTTGCGTCAGTGCAGCCTTGACGAAACCGCTGAACAACGGGTGACCGTCGCGCGGAGTCGAGGTGAACTCAGGGTGGAACTGGCAAGCGACGAACCAGGGATGATCCGGGGCTTCAACCACTTCAACCAGCTTGCCATCACCGGAGCGACCGGAGACTTTCAGGCCGGCTTCTTTGATCTGCGGCAGCAGGTTGTTGTTCACTTCGTAACGATGACGGTGACGCTCGACGATCACGTCCTTGCCATAGCAGTCGTGTACCAGCGAGCCGGACTCCAGCAGGCAATCCTGTGCGCCAAGGCGCATGGTGCCGCCCAGGTCGGAGCTTTCGGTACGGGTTTCGACAGCGCCAGTGGCATCTTCCCACTCGGTGATCAGGCCCACGACCGGGTGGCCGCTGGTGTGATCGAACTCGGTGGAGTTGGCGTCTTTCCAGCCCAGCACGTTACGAGCGAACTCGATAACGGCCACTTGCATGCCCAGGCAGATACCCAGGTACGGCACCTTGTTCTCACGAGCGTACTGCACCGCAGTGATCTTGCCTTCCACGCCACGCAGGCCGAAACCGCCTGGCACGAGGATCGCATCGACGCCTTCGAGCAGCGCGGTGCCCTGGTTTTCGATGTCTTCAGAGTCGATGTAACGCAGATTGACCTTGGTACGGTTGCTGATACCGGCGTGACTCATCGCTTCGATCAACGACTTGTACGCGTCCAGCAGCTCCATGTACTTGCCGACCATGGCGATGGTGACTTCGTGCTCAGGATTGAGTTTGGCGTCAACCACCGCTTCCCACTCGGACAGGTCCGCGCCATTGCACTGCAGGCCGAAACGCTCGACCACAAAATCATCCAGGCCCTGGGAATGCAGAATGCCCGGGATCTTGTAGATGGTGTCGGCGTCTTCCAGGGCAATCACCGCACGTTCTTCAACGTTGGTGAACTGGGCGATCTTGCGACGCGAGGAAATGTCGATCGGGTGATCGGAACGGCACACCAGCACATCCGGCTGCAGGCCGATGGAACGCAGTTCCTTGACCGAGTGCTGGGTAGGCTTGGTTTTGGTCTCGCCAGCGGTGGCGATGTACGGTACCAGCGTCAGGTGCATCAGCATCGCGCGCTTGGCGCCGACTTCAAAACGCAACTGGCGGATGGCTTCGAGGAACGGTTGGGATTCGATGTCACCCACGGTGCCACCGATCTCGACCATCGCCACGTCGGCATCGCCTGCACCCTTGATGATGCGGCGCTTGATTTCGTCGGTGATGTGCGGGATCACCTGGATGGTTGCACCCAGGTAGTCACCACGGCGCTCCTTGCGCAGCACGTGCTCGTAGACACGGCCGGTGGTGAAGTTGTTGTTCTGGGTCATGGTCGTGCGGATGAACCGCTCGTAGTGGCCCAGGTCCAGGTCGGTCTCGGCGCCGTCGTGGGTGACGAACACTTCACCGTGCTGGAACGGGCTCATGGTGCCCGGGTCGACGTTGATGTACGGGTCCAGCTTGAGCATGGTGACCTTAAGTCCCCGCGCCTCCAGGATGGCCGCCAACGAAGCGGAGGCAATGCCTTTCCCCAATGAAGAAACAACACCGCCCGTGACGAATATGTAGCGCGTCATGAAAAACCCTAGAAGTCTGCGTTAAAGCGGTCGGAGCCGCCGGGGAAAGCGAAGGAAGGCCGAAGCCCCCGATCACCTGCATTAATCACAGTGCACCTTTCAAAAAAACCGCCGCGTTGTGACAGACCAGCAATGGAACACCGGTACGTTGATCGCTACACATTTTTTGGAATCGCCCAGCAAAGACTGCTTGGTAATCGGCAACGACTGTGTTTCAGGAGAATCCACAGAAGTTGTATCAAGAAGGGAGCGTAGTCTACCGGAAAGGCGCTATCAGCTCAAACCTTGATCGCAGGTTGGTGGCGCCCAATGTAATTGCCAGTCATCCCCCTGCCCTGTCGAGGCCCTTGCCAGGTTGGCCACGGCCACCAGACGGGTGCCTTGGTACAGCAGCGGCAATCTGCCACGGATAAAGCCTGGCACAGCACTTTCGTTGAGCAAACGCTTGAGGTCACGCCGGCCACGACCTGGCACTTCCATGACTTCACCACCCTGGCGGTAACGGATGCCCAAAGGGCCTTCAGGGGCATGCCCGCTGAAATACAACTGGCCGTTGCCCGGTAACTGTAGTGGGTTTTGCGGGTGCGACCAGCTTAGCGGCGTATCAGAAATTTCCGACCAATCGGCAGGCATCCACCAGATGCGATCGTTGCAACGGTGCAATTGGCCATCGGCCAAACGCCACACGGGCTGTGCGTCCGACTTGGCATCGCGCAAGGTGTGCCAGCCAATCCAGTGCTCGCTGTCGGGCAACAACGTCAGCGGCGCCAGCCAGTACCGTAGGGCGTTGCGCTGCCGAGCGTCGGAAAGATCTCGCAGCGGCGCAAGTGCCAATGATGGCAACGGTAGCCAGGCAAGCGCCGATGGCCGCTGCGCAGCCTGCACATCCAATTGCGCCAATTCATCGAGCAGCTCTTGGGCCTGCGCCAGATGCCCAGCGGTTCGCGCCAGGGTATTCGCGGCCTGGGGCCAGCGGGCGGTGAGCAGTGGGAATACTTGATGACGCAGGTAATTGCGGGAGAAACGTGAGTCGCCGTTGGAGGGATCCTCGATCCAATTCAACTGCTGTTCGCGGGCGTAGGTTTCCAGCTCGGCTCGCGACATGTCCAGCAGCGGCCGCACCAGGTGCCCTTTACCCAAGGGACGCAGGGCTGGCATGCCGGTGAGGCCCCGCAGCCCAGCGCCCCGCAGCAGGCGAAACAGCAGGGTTTCTGCCTGATCGTCACGGTGCTGGCCGGTGAGTAGCAGTTCACTTGGGCCAATTATCTCGGCGAACGCCTGGTACCGCGCGTCACGGGCCGCACGTTCCAGGCTTGCACCTGGCTGCACTTGCACATGCATGACCCGCAGCGGCACACCTGCGGCATCACAGACCGCCTGGCAATGGGCTGGCCAGCCGTCAGCCGCAGCCTGGAGACCGTGATGGACATGGATAGCCTGCAGAGGTGGCAGGGATTGGTTTTTTGCCAGGTCAGCGAGTAAGTGCAGGAGGACGGTGGAGTCGAGTCCGCCAGAGAAAGCGATGTGCCAGGCCGAGGCGTTGCGCCACGGGGCCAGGGCTTGCAGGAGTTCGGCGGTTAGAGTTGGTTTCATCGCACGTTACCGCCGCAAAACTGGAATACGTTAGCCAAGCATACACAACGCAAATGTGGGAGCGGGCCTGCCCGCGATAGCGGTGTACCAGTCAACCAATCTGGCACTGACACATTGCTATCGCGGGCAAGCCCGCTCCCACATGGGTAATGCCGTGGCTTAGAGGCCGTAGCTCATCAGGCGCTCGTAACGACGGGCCAGCAGCGCTTCGTTGTCGAATTTTTTGAGCATATCCAACTGCGCGCAGAGTTCGGCGCGGATGGTCGCCGATGCGGCAGCCGGGTCGCGGTGTGCGCCGCCCAGGGGCTCGGCGATCACTTTGTCGACGATGCCCAGGCCTTTCAGGCGATCAGCGGTGATCCCCATGGCTTCGGCAGCATCCGGGGCCTTTTCTGCGGTTTTCCACAGGATCGAGGCGCAACCTTCCGGCGAGATCACAGCGTAAGTCGAATACTGCAGCATGTTCAGTTGGTCGCAGACGCCAATGGCCAGCGCACCGCCAGAACCGCCTTCACCGATCACGGTCGCGATGATCGGGGTTTTCAGGCGTGCCATCACTCGCAGGTTCCAGGCAATCGCTTCGCTCTGGTTGCGCTCTTCAGCGTCGATGCCTGGGTAGGCGCCCGGGGTGTCGATAAAGGTCAGGATCGGCATCTTGAAACGTTCAGCCATTTCCATCAGGCGGCAGGCCTTGCGGTAGCCTTCCGGGCGCGGCATGCCGAAGTTGCGACGCACTTTCTCGCGCACTTCACGGCCTTTCTGGTGACCAATCACCATCACCGGCTGGTCGTCCAGGCGAGCAATACCGCCGACAATCGCCGCGTCATCGGAGAAGTGACGGTCGCCATGCAACTCGTCGAACTCGGTGAAGATGTGATCGATGTAGTCCAGGGTGTACGGACGGCGCGGGTGGCGGGCCAGGCGCGCGATCTGCCAGCTGGTCAGCTTGCCGAAGATGTCTTCGGTGAGCGTCTTGCTCTTGTCTTGCAGGCGGGAGATTTCATCGCCGATATTCAGCGAATTGTCATTGCCGACCAGGCGCAGCTCTTCGATCTTGGCTTGCAGGTCAGCGATCGGCTGTTCGAAATCAAGAAAATTCGGGTTCATAAGCGTCCGTCTTGGGTCGACGGCCAGGGAGTGCCTGGCCAGCCGGTTGTCTATTCGCGCCCTACCTTAAGGGAGAGGCGCGTCAAGGTCGAGATTAAATGTCGAGTCGAGGTCAGGGGTACAAGGGCAGCCCTGACCGTCAACGGTATTGGAGGAAGACGTTGTCACGCCCGAACTGGTCACGCAATGCTTGAATCAAGCCATCGGCCGGGTCAATTCGCCACGTCTCACCGAACTGCAACATCGCCTTGGCATCGCTGCCGGTGTACTCCATGGTCACCGGGCACGCGCCACGGTGACGCTTGAGCAAGTCCCCCAGCCAGCGTAGCTGATCGCCCTTGAGCGCTTCGGTTTTCACCTTCAAGCGCAGGCTTTCGGCCAGGTTGGTGCGGGCATCTTCCATGCTCATTACGCGTTTGATCCGCAGGCGCAGGCCGCCGGAGAAGTCATCGTTGCTGACCTCCCCTTCCACCACCACCATCGCGTCGGTCTGCAACAGCGACTGTGCAGAATGAAACGCGTCGGCAAACAGCGACGCCTCGATACGCCCGGAGCGGTCATCAAGGGTGATGAACCCCATCTTGTCGCCCTTTTTGTTCTTCATCACCCGCAGGGCAATGATCATCCCGGCGACAGTCTGGGTATCGCGCGCCGGCTTCAGGTCGATGATGCGCTGGCGGGCAAAACGACGGATCTCGCCTTCATATTCGTCAATCGGGTGACCGGTGAGGTACAGGCCCAGGGTGTCTTTTTCACCCTTGAGGCGTTCCTTGAGGGTCAGCTCCTTGGCCTTGCGGTGGTTAGCGTACACATCGGCATCTTCTTCGACGAACAGCCCGCCAAACAGGTCGGCATGCCCGCTGTCGTGGGTGCGGGCGGTCTGCTCGGCGGCCTTGATCGCTTCTTCCATGGCGGTCAGCAGCACCGCGCGGTTGCGGTCGATATTGGCCTGGTAGGCCTTCGGCTCGTCATGGAAATACGGACCGAGACGATCGAGTGCACCGCTGCGGATCAGGCCATCGAGGGTACGCTTGTTGATGCGCTTGAGGTCGACCCGGGCGCAGAAGTCGAACAGGTCCTTGAACGGACCATCCTGGCGCGCCTCGGTGATTGCCTCGACCGGGCCTTCGCCCACCCCCTTGATCGCGCCCAGGCCATAGATGATGCGGCCTTCGTCGTTCACGGTGAACTTGAACTCCGAGGCGTTCACATCCGGCGCGTCGAGCCGCAACTTCATGGTCCGCACTTCTTCGATCAAGGTCACGACCTTGTCGGTGTTGTGCATATCCGCCGACAGCACCGCCGCCATGAACGGCGCCGGGTAGTGGGCCTTCAGCCACGCAGTCTGGTACGACACCAGGCCGTAGGCGGCGGAGTGGGATTTGTTGAAGCCATAACCGGCGAATTTTTCCACCAGGTCAAAGATGTTACCGGCCAGGTCAGCGTCAATGTTGTTGGTGGCGCAACCTTCAATGAAACCGCCGCGCTGCTTAGCCATTTCCTCGGGCTTTTTCTTACCCATGGCCCGGCGCAGCATGTCCGCGCCGCCTAGGGTGTAGCCGGCCATGACCTGGGCGATCTGCATCACCTGTTCCTGATACAGGATGATGCCGTAGGTCGGTGCCAGTACCGGCTTGAGGCCTTCGTACTGGTAGTCGGAGTGCGGGTAAGCCAGTTCGGCGCGCCCGTGCTTACGGTTGATAAAGTCATCAACCATGCCCGATTGCAGTGGGCCCGGACGGAACAGGGCCACCAGTGCGATCAAGTCTTCCAGGCAGTCGGGCTTGAGCTTTTTGATCAGCTCCTTCATGCCGCGGGATTCAAGCTGGAACACCGCAGTGGTTTCAGCTTTTTGCAGCAGCGCGTAGGTCGGCTTGTCGTCCAGCGGGATAAAGGCGATATCCAGCGGCGCCTCATCGACCTTGGCACGCTCGCGGTTGATGGTCTTGAGCGCCCAGTCGATGATAGTCAGGGTCCGCAGGCCGAGGAAGTCGAACTTCACCAGGCCGGCCGCCTCCACGTCGTCCTTGTCGAACTGGGTTACCAGGCCATCGCCTTCTTCGTCGCAATAGATCGGCGAAAAGTCTGTCAACTTGGTCGGAGCGATTACCACGCCACCGGCGTGCTTACCGACGTTACGCACCACGCCTTCGAGCTTGCGGGCCATGTCCCAGATTTCGGCGGCTTCTTCATCGACCTTGATGAAGTCACGCAGGATTTCTTCCTGCTCGTAGGCCTTTTCCAGGGTCATGCCGACTTCAAAGGGGATCATCTTCGACAGACGATCCGCCAGGCCGTAGGACTTGCCCTGCACCCGCGCCACGTCGCGGATTACCGCCTTGGCCGCCATGGAGCCGAAGGTGATGATCTGGCTTACCGCGTTACGGCCGTATTTCTCGGCCACATATTCGATTACCCGATCACGACCATCCATGCAGAAGTCGACGTCGAAGTCGGGCATCGATACCCGTTCCGGGTTCAGGAACCGTTCGAACAGCAGGTCATATTCCAGCGGGTCAAGGTCAGTGATCTTCTGCACATAAGCTACCAGCGAGCCAGCACCCGACCCCCGGCCAGGCCCCACCGGCACGCCGTTGCTTTTGGCCCACTGGATAAAGTCCATTACGATCAGGAAGTAACCGGGGAACCCCATCTGGATAATGATATCCAGCTCGAAATTCAGCCGGTCGACATACACCTGGCGTTTGGCTTCGTAGTCTTCGGTAGTGTCCTTGGGCAGCAGGACGGCAAGACGCTCCTCCAGGCCATCGAAGGACACCTTGCGAAAGTATTCATCGATGGTCATGCCATCGGGAATCGGGAAGTTGGGCAAAAAGTGCTTGCCCAGCTTCACTTCGATATTGCAGCGCTTGGCAATTTCGACGGAGTTTTCCAGGGCCTCGGGCAAATCGCTGAACAGCTCAGCCATTTCCTCGGCACTTTTGAGGTACTGCTCTTCGCTGTAGTTCTTCGAGCGCCGTGGATCGTCCAGCGCCCGGCCTTCGCCGATGCACACGCGGGTTTCGTGGGCTTCGAAGTCTTCCTTCTTGATAAAGCGGACATCGTTGGTGGCTACCAGCGGCGCACCCAGCTTTTCGGCCAGGGCCACGGCAGCGTGCAGATGTTCTTCATCGTTGGGGCGATTGGTGCGCTGGACCTCCAGGTAGAAGCGGTCGGGAAAGACTTGCATCCACTCACTGGCCAGCACCTCGGCCTCGTGCGGGTTACCGCCCAGCAACGCGATCCCGATCTCGCCCTCTTTGGCGGCCGACAGCATGATCAGCCCTTCGCTGGCCTCGGCCACCCATTCGCGCTCGATGATGATCGAGCCATTGCGCTGGCCGTCGATAAAACCACGGGAAATCAGTTCGGTCAGGTTGCGATAGCCCACGCCGTTCATCGCCAGCAGGCTGATGCGGCTCAAGGCGTTATCCGGATCTTTGTTGGACAGCCACAAGTCGGCGCCGCAAATCGGCTTGATGCCGGCGCCCATGGCGCTCTTGTAGAACTTGACCAGGGAGCACATGTTGTTCTGATCGGTCACCGCAACGGCCGGCATGTTCATGCCCACCAGGGTTTTGACCAGTGGTTTGATCCGTACCAGGCCGTCGACCAGGGAGTATTCAGTGTGCAGGCGCAGGTGAACGAATGAAGCCGGCATAGTGATCCTGTCTAGATACGTGTGAAAACAACAAGGCCCGGATTGTACCGGGCCTTGAGTAAAACATCAGCCTGCGCCTAAATCTCGGCCAGGCTTTCGCGCACCTCGTAAGCCAGGCGTACCGGGGCAAACGAGCGGCGGTGGATCGGCGTCGGGCCCAATCGGGCGAGGGCTTCCAGATGAACGGGCGTCGGGTAGCCTTTATGGCCACCGATGCCATAGCCTGGGTAGATCAACTCGAACGCCGCCATTTCACGGTCGCGACTGACCTTGGCGAGAATCGAGGCAGCGGCAATCGCCGGAACCTTGCTATCACCCTTGACCACCGCTTCGGCCGGCATCGCCAGCTTCGGGCAGCGATTCCCGTCGATCATCGCCAGTTTCGGGGTGATGTGCAGGCCCTCGACGGCGCGCTGCATGGCCAGCATCGTGGCATGCAGGATGTTCAACTCGTCGATTTCCTCGACCTCTGCCCTGGCGATATGCCAGCTGAGGGCCTTTTCGCAAATTTCGTCAAAAAGTTTTTCACGACGGGCCTCGGTGAGTTTCTTCGAGTCGTTGAGGCCGAGAATCGGGCGATTCGGGTCAAGGATCACCGCCGCCGTGACCACCGCACCGCACAGCGGACCACGCCCGACTTCATCGACACCGGCAACCAGTTCGTGGGTTTGGGCGACCAGGCTGAAATCCAGGCCTATTTGCGTCTTCATAGGGTTTCCTGCTGGCGGTCGATCAAGGTCAATACGGCATCTGCGGCCTGGTTCGACGCATCACGGCGCAAGGTACGGTGAATTTCGTCGAACCCACGGGTCTGCTCTTCACCACCGTCGATCAACGGCAGAATGGTCTGGGCCAATGCTTCGGGGGTTGCAGCGTCCTGCAGCAACTCCGGCACCAACAGGCGCTGGGCAAGCAGGTTGGGCAAGGAGATGTAGGGACTTTTGACCATGCGCTTGAGAATCCAGTAGGTCAGCGGCGCCAAGCGATAGGCCACGACCATCGGGCGCTTGTAGAGCAAGGCCTCCAGCGTGGCGGTACCAGAGGCGATCAACACCGCGTCACAGGCGGCCAGGGCCAGATGCGAACCACCATCGAGCAGCGTCAACGGCAAGTCGCGCCCCACCAGCAAGGCTTCGATCTGTGCACGGCGCTGCGGGCTGGCGCACGGCAGTACAAATCGCACTCCTGGCTTCAACGCCTGCAGGCGCTGGGCCGCATCGAAAAACAGTGCGCCGAGGCGACCGACCTCACCGCCACGGCTGCCGGGCATCAACGCCACCAGCGGCCCGTCGGGCAGGCCCAACTCGGCGCGCGCAGCGGCGCGATCCGCCTGTAGCGGGATGGTGTCGGCCAGGGTATGGCCGACAAACCTTACCGGCACGCCCTTCTCTTCATAGAACCGCGCCTCGAAAGGCAGTAGGGTCAGCATCAGGTCGCAGCCTTCGCGGATCTTCAGCACGCGCTTCTGCCGCCACGCCCACACGGACGGGCTGACGTAATGCACGGTCTTGATTCCGGCCTGACGCAGTTTGAGTTCGATATTGAGGGTGAAGTCCGGTGCGTCGATACCGATAAAGACGTCAGGTTTTTCGGCAATCAGGGTCTGGATCAGCAGTTTGCGCCGAGCCAGCAGCTCGCGAAGGCGCCCCAGCACTTCCACCAGCCCCATGACCGACAAACGCTCCATGGGAAAGTAGGAAGTCAGGCCTTCGGCCTGCATCAGCGGGCCGCCGACCCCAATAAACTCAACGGCTGGATGCTGCGCCTTGATGGCGCGCATCAGGCCAGCGCCGAGGATATCGCCGGAAGCTTCTCCGGCCACCAATGCAATACGCAGCGTGGCCATGATCAGCGGGTGATGCCGCGAGTCGATGCCTGGATCGAATCACGGAAGATGGCAACCTCTGGAAACAGCGCCGCTGGCTCGGCCAGTTCGGCCAATGCCTGCTCAACCGTCAGGCCCTGGCGATACACCACCTTATAGGCGCGACGCAGGGCGTGAATGGCCTCTTCGCTGAAACCCCGGCGGCGCATGCCTTCGAAGTTCATGCTGCGGGCTTCGGCAGGGTTGCCAAATACCGTGACGAACGCCGGCACATCCTTGCCAATAGCAGTGCCCATGCCGGAAAAGCTGTGGGCGCCGATATGGCAGTACTGATGCACCAGGGTAAAACCAGACAGGATCGCCCAGTCGTCAACATGCACATGGCCGGCCAGTGCAGTGTTGTTGACCAGGATGCAGTGGTTGCCAATAACGCTGTCGTGTCCGATATGCGCGTAGGCCATCACCAGATTGTGATCACCCAGGGTAGTTTCTGCCCGGTCCTGCACAGTGCCACGATGAATGGTCACGCCTTCACGAATGATGTTGTGATCACCGATTACCAGGCGGGTTTCTTCACCCTTGTACTTCATGTCCGGCGTATCTTCACCTACCGAGGAAAACTGGTAGATGCGGTTGTGTTTGCCAATGCGGGTCGGCCCCTTGAGGATCACGTGCGGCCCGATGACTGTTCCCTCGCCGATTTCCACACCTGCGCCGATGATCGACCAAGGGCCGACCTCAACGTCGGCGGCCAGCACGGCCGTCGGATCGATGATTGCGCGAGGGTCAATCAAACTCATAGTTTGCGTTCCGCACAGATGATTTCGGCGGAACACACAGGCTTGCCGTCAACGGACGCCTGGCATTCGAATTTCCAGATCTGGCGCTTGCAGCTCACGAACTTGGCTTCCAGGATCAACTGGTCGCCTGGGGTGACCGGGTTGCGAAAGCGCAGCTTGTCGGAGCCCACGAAATAGTAAAGCGTGCCGTCGGCAGGCTTCAGGTCGAGCATTTTAAAACCCAGGATACCAGCGGCCTGCGCCATCGCTTCGATGATCAACACGCCCGGCATGATTGGATGCGCGGGGAAATGACCATTGAAGAATGGTTCGTTGATGCTGACATTCTTGTAGGCACGAATGCGCTTTTCCTCAACATTCAGTTCCACTACACGGTCCACCAGTAGGAACGGGTAACGGTGAGGCAGGTATTCGCGAATCTCGTTGATGTCCATCATTTCGGGGGGAAGCCTGTAATAAAGATTGGGAGCGCGCGGACTAAGGCACGCCCCTCTAGCAAATCAAGAAGGCAGTCTAGCTGCTGTGCACACTTGATATGGAAATGGTATCAGCCATCTGATGAAACATTACTGCCAGGGGTCACGTCCCCAACACGCTTTTCCAGATGTTTCAGGCGCCGCGCCATGTCGTCGAGCTGCCTTAAACGGGCCGCGCTCTTGCGCCACTCGGCCGCGGGTTGCATCGCTGTACCGGAAGAGTAGGCCCCTGGCTCGGTAATCGAGTGGGTCACCATCGTCATGCCGGTAATGAATACGTTGTCACAGATTTCAATATGGCCCACCAAGCCGACACCGCCGGCCAGCATGCAATGCTTGCCGATCTTGGTGCTGCCGGAGATGCCGACGCACGCGGCCATGGCCGTGTGATCGCCAATCTGTACGTTGTGGGCGATCTGGATCTGGTTATCCAACTTCACACCATTGCCAATCACCGTATCGGCCAAGGCCCCGCGATCGACAGCAGTGTTGACACCGATCTCCACATCGTCACCGATCAGCACACCGCCGACCTGGGCGATCTTCTGCCAGATGCCCTTCTCATTGGCAAAGCCGAAGCCTTCGCCGCCGATCACGGCACCCGACTGAATCACTACCCGCTGCCCGATACGCACATCGTGGTACAGGGTCACGCGCGGCGCGAGCCAGCCGCCTGCGCCGATTTCGCTGCGAGCACCGATAAAGCAATGGGCACCAACAGTCACGCCGGCACCAATGCGCGCACCACTTTCGATAACCGCAAAAGCACCGATGCTGGCCGCAGGATCCACCTGTGCATCATTGGCAATGACCGCAGAAGGATGGATACCAGGGGCAGCCTTGGGTTTCGGGTCGAACAAGTGGGAAACCCGCGCGTATGCGGCATAAGGGTCGGCCACCACCAGCGCATCCCCGGCAAACGTCTCGGCGTCAGCGGCCTTCAGCAATACGGCTGCGGCCTGGCTGTCGCCCAGGTATTTACGGTATTGGGGATTTGCGAGGAAGCTCAACTGAGCTGGGCCAGCCTCCTGCAAGGTGGCTAGCCCAGTGATTTCCTTCTCCTTGGAGCCACGCAAGGTAGCCCCCAGGAACTCGGCCAATTGACCGAGTTTGATAGTCGCGGTCATGGCTTACTTCAGCTGGTTCATGCGCTCGATCACCTGGCGGGTGATGTCGTATTGAGGCTTGACGTCAATCACGGCGCCACGCTCGAAGACCAGGTCAAAGGCACCTTTCTTGATGACCTCTTCCACGGCGCTGTCGAGTTTAGGCTTCAGTTGCTTGAGCATTTCACGGTCAGCAACAGCCTTGGCTTCGTTCAGCTCCTTGGATTGGAACTGATAGTCACGGGCCTTTTGCTTGAACTCAAGCTCCAGACGCTCGCGCTCGCCTTGCTGCATTTTATCGCCACCGGCGACCAGGCGGTCCTGGATACCCTTGGCACTGCTTTCCAGGGTCTTGAGCTTGGTCAGTTGCGGACCAAATTTTTTCTCGGCATCCACGGCGTACTTCTTGGCCGCATCGGATTCCAGCAGGGCCATCTGATAGTTCAGGACGGCGATTTTCATTTCGGCAAACGCCGGGGTTGCGACCAGCACGGTTGCCAGAAGAACCAATTGAGTCAACTTACGCACGATGCACTCCTACAGAATCCGTTGTCGTTATCTTGGGTCGGACGCTTAGAACGTCTGGCCGAGGGAAAATTGGAAAATCTGGGTTTCAGCGTTATCCGGTTTCTTGACTGGCATCGCCAAGGCGAAGCTCAACGGGCCCAGGGCGGTAATCCAGGTCACACCCACACCCACGGAACTGGCCAGATTGCTCAGGCTTACGTCGTTGCACTGGGTGTTGGACTTCAAGCCGCTAGGGTTACGGATCTGCTCGCACTTGGAGTCGAATACGTTACCCACATCCCAGAAGACCGAGGTCCGCAGGGAGCGCTGGTCCTTGACGAACGGCAGCGGGAACAGAATTTCCGCACCACCTTGGATCAGCACGTTACCACCGAACGGCAGCGGATCATTGTCTGAGTCACGCACGGTGCCGACGTTACCGGTTTCAGCAACACCACGGCTTGGCGTACCACGTGGACCCAGGGTGCTGTCCTTGAAGCCACGTACCGAGTTGAAGCCACCGGCATAGTAGTTCTCGTAGAACGGCAAGCCATCGGTCGAACCGTAGCCATCACCATAGCCCAATTCCGTGTGCAGGCGCATGGTGTAGTTATCGCTCAACGGCGTGAACAACTGGCCACGGTAGTCGAGCTTGAAGAACGACAGGTCGCTACCTGGTGTGGTGGCTTCCAGGGTCAGGCTCTGGGAGTGACCACGGGTGGCCAGCACGCCTTTGTTCAGGGTGGACTCGGACCAACCGGCCGAGGCCTTGAAGTTGAGGAACTTGTCACCTTCGCGGCGGGTGAAGTCGAAGATCTCATCGACGGTGTAGACACCGGTCTTGATCTCATCCTGCTGCGCGGTCAGGCCGAAGGTCAGACGCGAGGTCTCACTGATCGGGTAGCCCACGTTCACACCGGCACCCAGGCTGTCGATCGCATAGCTTGCAACGTCGACGTCGAGGTCTTTGTAGTCGGTGGTGCGGTAGAAGGCGTTATAGCCCAGGCTCACACCGTCAGCAGTCCAGTAGGGGTCCACATAACCGAAGTTGTAGCGGCTCTGGTATTCGCTGCGGGTCAGGCCGATGGATACTTTGTTACCGGTACCCAGGAAGTTGTTCTGGGTGATCGAGCCACCGAGGATCAGGCCGGCACTCTGTGCAAAACCGACGCTGGCGGTGATCGAACCGGACGCTTGCTCTTCCACTGCGTAGTTCACGTCGACCTGGTCATCCACACCCGGTACGGCCGGGGTTTCGACGTTGACTTCCTTGAAGAAGCCCAGGCGCTCAAGACGGGTCTTGGACTGGTCGATCAGGTAGGTCGAAGCCCAGCCACCTTCCATCTGACGCATTTCACGACGCAGCACTTCGTCCTCGGACTTGGTGTTGCCACGGAAGTTGATGCGGTTGACGTAGGCACGCTTGCCCGGATCGACGACAAAAGTGATGTCCACGGTGTGGTCATCATCATGTGGGGTCGGCACGCCGTTCACGTTGGCGAAGGTATAGCCTTCGTTACCCAGGCGACGGGTGATCAGTTCGGAAGTGGTGGTCATCAGCTTGCGCGAGAACACCTGGTCTTTTTGGACCAACAGCAGGGACTTGACCTGGTCTTCAGGCACTTTCAAGTCGCCGCTGAGCTTCACGTCACGAACGCGGTACTTCTCGCCTTCGTTGACGTTGACGGTGATGTACACGTGCTTCTTATCCGGGGTGATGGACACCTGGGTCGAAGCGATATCCATGTTGATATAGCCACGGTCCAGGTAATAGGAGCGCAAGCGCTCCAGGTCACCGGAGAGTTTTTCACGGGCGTACTTATCATCGTTCTTGAAGAACGACAGCCAGTTGGTGGTCTTGAGCTCGAACAGGTCGATCAGGTCTTCGTCGGCGAACTTGGTGTTACCCACCACGTTGATGTGCTGGATCGCCGCCACGGTGCCTTCGTTGATGTTGACCTTCAGGCCGACACGGTTGCGCGGCTGCGGCACCACTTCGGTTTCCACGGAAGCCGAGTAGCGGCCTTGGGCAACGTACTGACGTTGCAGCTCGTTACGCACGCCTTCGAGGGTGGCGCGCTGGAAGATCTCGCCTTCGGCCAGGCCGGATTGCTTGAGACCTTTCATCAAGTCTTCAGTGGAGATCGCCTTGTTGCCTTCGATCTCGATACTGGCGACAGAAGGTCGCTCGACGACAGTGATGACCAGGACGTTGCCTTCACGACCCAGTTGGATGTCTTGAAAGAAGCCGGTTTTGAACAGCGCACGAGTGGATTCCACCAGGCGACGGTCGTCAGCCTGTTCCCCAACGTTCAACGGCAAGGCGCCAAAGACGCTACCCGCGGAAACCCGCTGGAGGCCGTTGACGCGAATATCGGAGATGGTGAAGGACTCGGCGTGAACTTCGGCGATCATCAATACGGTGAGAACCGCAGTTAGCAGCAGACGTTTCATGAAGTCCTTTCTTATTCCAACTGGCAATAAACAAACTGCCGCAAAATGCGGCAGATTCGCAATTCAGCGAAGCGTTACAGACGTCCCAGATCGTTGACCAGGGCTAACAACATCACCCCAACCACCAAACTGATACCGATCTGTATCCCCCAACCCTGCACCCGATCCGACAAGGGGCGACCACGCACCCACTCGACGAGATAAAACAACAGATGCCCCCCATCCAGTACTGGAATGGGCAACAAATTCAGAACCCCAAGGCTAATACTCAGATAAGCCAGGAAATTCAGGAAATCAGCAACACCCGACTGGGCAGAAGCGCCCGCCACTTTAGCAATGGTTATCGGTCCACTCAAGTTTTTTACCGAGAGCTCGCCGAACAACATTTTCTTCAGCGAATCGAGGGTCAGTACGCTCATGGTCCAAGTGCGTCGTGCACCCTCGCCAATTGCCGCCAACGGCCCGAAGCTGACCTCTCGCACCATCGATGGCGGCCATTCGACACCTTTGACCCCCGCCCCCAGATACCCGCCGGCCGCCTTGGCCTCTCCGCGCACCGCAAGGGTAACAGGGACGTCGATTTGAGCACCGTCGCGCTCAACTTTCAGCACAATTTTCGTATCAGGACGTACACGAACCAGATCAACCACTTGCTGCCAGTCGCCCAGCGCCTGACCATCAAGGGCCAGCAAACGATCACCGGTCTTCAGGCCGGCAGCCTGGGCCGGCCCCTTGGGATCGAGCTCCGCCAGTACCGGCGGCAGCGCCGGACGCCATGGGCGAATCCCCAGGGACTTGATCGGGTCAGGCTCGTCAGCGCCCTTGAGCCACTTGTCCAGTACCAGCTCGCGCGGCGTCTCGGCCGTGGAGTCCTGCTCGCGCACCACCAGCTGTACGGTGCCACTCTCACCCAGGCGGCGAACCAACTGCAGATTGACCGCCCCCCAGCCTGTAGTCGGCTCACCATCAATAGCAACAATTTCCTGCCCGGCGCTCAAACCAGCCTTGGCTGCAATGCTGCCCGCCTCCACCGCACCGATAACCGGGCGCACCTGCTGGCTGCCCAGCATTGCCAGGACCCAGAAAAACACCATGGCCAACAGGAAGTTGGCGATCGGGCCAGCCGCCACGATGGCAATACGCTGACGAACGGTCTTGCGATTGAAAGATTGGTCCAGTTGATCAGCCGGCACTTCGCCTTCACGCTCGTCGAGCATCTTGACGTAGCCACCCAGGGGAATGGCGGCAATCACGAATTCGGTGCCCTTGCGGTCGTGCCAGCGCAGCAGCGGCATGCCAAAACCCACGGAAAAACGCAGGACCTTGACGCCACAACGGCGCGCCACCCAGAAATGACCAAATTCGTGAAAAGTGACCAGCACACCCAGAGCAACCAGGGTGCCGACAATCATGTAGAGCGCACTCATCTAATCTCTCCGCATTCCAATCCCGCGCCTGCCGACTAACCTGCGTGGCGTTTCAACCATTGCTCGGCCAAGACCCGGGCCTTGGCATCCGCCTCGAATACGGCGCCCAAATCATTTACGGCAACCACCGGCTCGAGACTCAAAATTTCCTCGATGATACTCGCGATCTGTGGAAAGCGGATGCGCCGATCAAGAAACGCAGCAACCGCGACCTCGTTGGCCGCATTCAACATAGCCGGAGCGCTGTTGCCCGCCTCTGCCGCCTCACGCGCCAGGCGCAGGCAGGGGAAGCGTTGGTCATCCGGCGCTTCGAAATCCAGGCGTGCGATGGCGAACAGGTCCAGGGGTGCAACCCCCGAATCGATCCGCTCGGGCCAGGCCAGGGCATTGGCGATTGGCGTACGCATGTCCGGGTTGCCCAACTGGGCCAACACCGAACCATCCACATAGTCGACCAGGGAATGAATCACGCTTTGCGGATGAATCACCACCTCGACCTGCTCGGCCCGAGCATCAAACAGCCAGCAGGCTTCGATCAGCTCCAGGCCCTTGTTCATCATGCTCGCCGAATCCACCGAGATCTTGCGCCCCATCGACCAATTGGGATGGGCGCAGGCCTGATCGGGAGAAACGTGCTCCAGCTCGCCCAATGGGGTCTGGCGGAACGGGCCACCGGAGGCGGTCAGCAAGATACGCCGTACGCCCACCTGGCTCAGGCCGCGGGCAAAATCGCCCGGCATGCACTGAAAAATCGCATTGTGTTCGCTGTCCAGCGGCAACAGCACGGCGCCACTCTTGCGCACAGCCTGCATAAACAGCGCACCGGACATTACCAGCGCTTCTTTATTGGCCAACAGGATTTTTTTGCCCGCATCAACCGCTGCGAGGGTTGGACGCAAGCCAGCAGCGCCGACGATGGCGGCGACCACAGTATCCACTTCAGAGGCGGCGGACACCTGGCACAAGCCCTCCTCGCCGACCAATACCTCGGTCGAAAGGCCCGCAGCCCGCAGGTCGTCCTGCAAACCACGGGCGGCAGTTGCATCCGGCACCACCGCGAACTGCGGCACATGCCGCACGCACAACGCCAACAGCTCGCTCAAGCGGCTGAAGCCGGTCAGGGCGAATACCTGATAGCGCTCAGGGTGGCGGGCAATCACATCCAGCGTGCTCAACCCGACCGAGCCGGTTGCTCCCAGCACGGTCACTTGCTGTAGGCGGCTCACGAAGCGGCCATCCACAACAGCACGGCAAACACCGGGATCGCCGCCGTCAGGCTGTCGATGCGGTCCAGCACGCCGCCATGGCCCGGCAGCAGGTTACTGCTGTCCTTGATGCCTGCCTGGCGCTTGAACATGCTTTCGGTCAGATCGCCAACCACCGAGATCAGCACCACCACCGCCGCACCGACCAGAGCCAGGAGGATTTGCTTGGCATCCCACTCGCGCACAACGCCAACAATCAGGGTGATCAGCAACGTCAACGCCAGCCCGCCGTACACCCCTTCCCAGCTCTTGCCGGGACTGACCGCCGGGGCCAGCTTGCGCTTGCCAAAGGCACGGCCGGAGAAGTACGCACCGATGTCCGCGCCCCAGACCAGTACCATCACCGCCATGATCAACCAGTTGCCCAGGGCCATGTGCTTGATATAGACCAGGCCCTGCCAGGCCGGCAGCAGGATCAGCAGGCCGATCACCAGCTTGCAGGCGACGCTGGACCATTGGCTGCTGGTACGCGGGTAGGTCAACACCAGGAATGTCGCCAACGCCCACCACAGCACCGCAGCCCCGAGCACCCAGGGTGCGACATCCGGCAGGATGTACATCAGGAACAGCAACAACGCGACAACGGCGGCGTACACCACCCGCGGCAGTTGCTCGGCGAACCCTGCCAGGCGCGCCCATTCCCAGGCGCCCAGGGTCACAACCAGGCCAATGAACAGTGCAAAACCTGCGCCTTCGAGCAGGAAAAACCCGCACAGAGCGATCGGCAGCAGGATCAGTGCCGTGATGATTCGTTGTTTAAGCATTAAACCCGGGCTCCAGCTTCGATCTGCTCGCTCGTTTTACCGAAGCGACGCTGACGGGAAGCGAAATCGGCCAGCGCATTGCGCATGGCATCGTGTTTGAAGTCCGGCCAGAACAGGTCGGAGAAGTACAGCTCGGTATAGGCCAACTGCCACAACAGGAAGTTGCTGATGCGGTGCTCGCCACCGGTACGGATGCACAGGTCCGGCAACGGCAGATCGCCAGTCACCAGGCAGGTTTGCAACAACTCGGGCGTGATGTCTTCCGGGCGCAGATGGCCGGCCTGCACTTCACGCGCCAGGCGCTGCGCAGCCTGGGCGATATCCCATTGCCCGCCATAATTGGCGGCGATTTGCAGGACGAAGCGGTTGCTGCCAGCGGTGATCGCCTCGGCTTCACGCATGGCCGCCTGCAGCTCCGGATGGAACCGCGAGCGATCGCCGATGATGCGCAAGCTGATGTTGTTGTCGTTCAGGCGCTTGGCCTCACGACGCAGGGCCTTGAAGAACAGGTCCATCAAGGCGCTGACTTCGTCGGCCGGGCGCTGCCAGTTTTCACTGGAGAAGGCAAACAAGGTCAATACCTCGACCTTGGCCTCGGCACACACCTCGATCACGGCCCGTACCGCATCGACACCCGCTTTATGCCCGGCGACACCTGGCATAAAGCGTTTTTTCGCCCAGCGATTATTCCCATCCATGATGATCGCGACATGGCGCGGCACCGCGGAGGGCACAGTCTGCTTGGTCTTTTCCATGAAAGCGTCCTGACCCCTTATACGGCCATCAGGTCCTTTTCTTTCTCTTCCGTGGCCTTGGTGATCATGGCCTCGGATTCCTTGGTCAGCTTATCGATATCGGCAATGGCACGACGCTCTTCGTCTTCGCTGATTTCCTTGTCCTTGACCAGTTTCTTCAGGTCACCCAAGGCATCACGACGGATGTTACGCACCGCAACACGGGCATCTTCCGCTGCGCTGCGCGCCTGCTTGGTGAAGCCCTTGCGGGTTTCTTCGGTCAGGGCCGGCATGGAGATCAGCAGCAGCTCACCCAGGTTGGTTGGGTTGAGGTTCAGGCCAGCGCTCTGGATAGCCTTGTCGACGGCAGCGAGCATGTTGCGCTCGAAGGCCACGACCTGCAGGGTGCGCGAGTCTTTCACAGTCACGTTGGCCACGCCGCTCAGCGGAGTGTCGGAACCGTAGTAAGGCACCATCACGCTGCCCAGGATGCTTGGGTGAGCCTTGCCGGTACGAATCTGGCCGAATGCGTGGCTCAGAGACTCCAGGGATTTCTGCATACGCGCTTGGGCGTCTTTCTTGATTTCGTTGATCATTGTTGGCCTTCCTCGATCAGAGTCCCTTCTGCGCCGCCGTGTACGATATTCAGCAGGGCGCCGGGCTTGTTCATGTTAAATACGCGCAGCGGCATCTTGTGGTCGCGGCACAGGCAGATTGCCGTTAAGTCCATCACACCCAGCTTGCGATCCAGCACTTCATCATAAGTCAGATGATCGAACTTCTCGGCATGCGGGTCTTTGAATGGATCGGCAGTGTAGACACCATCGACCTTGGTAGCCTTGAGCACTACGTCAGCATCGATTTCGATGGCACGCAGGCAGGCAGCCGAGTCAGTGGTGAAGAACGGGTTGCCGGTACCGGCGGCAAAGATCACCACCTCTTTGGCATTCAGGTGGCGCATGGCTTTGCGGCGATCATAGTGATCGGTCACGCCAACCATGGAGATGGCCGACATCACGATGGCCGAGATATTGGCACGCTCCAGGGCGTCGCGCATGGCCAGGGCGTTCATCACAGTGGCCAGCATGCCCATGTGGTCGCCAGTGACCCGATCCATGCCAGCAGCACTGAGTGCCGCGCCACGGAACAGGTTGCCACCACCGATCACCAGGCCGACCTGGACACCGATGCCGACCAGTTGGCCGACTTCCAGTGCCATGCGGTCAAGTACCTTGGGATCGATCCCGAACTCTTCCGAGCCCATCAGGGCCTCGCCGCTAAGCTTGAGTAGAATGCGTTTATAGCGAGCCTGATAACCACTGCCCTGCTGAGCCATTGCGAATCTCTCCTGCGGCGTATTTTTAAAAAATTCTTGGCGAGCCGTTTACGGCTTGCGTTCACTCTAGCTGGACGCTGTCACAGCGCCATCGGAACACGGCTTTGTAAGCCAGTTCCAAAGGGAAGCCAAATAAAATTGAGCCTCCCATTTGAAAAGAGGCTGCGCGCGTGAGCGGGCAGCCTCTCTTGGGCGACAGTTGAAAACTGTCTTATTGCTTGGCGGCAGCCAGCTGGGCAGCAACTTCTTCAGCGAAGTTGTCGACCGGCTTCTCGATGCCATCGCCTACTTTGAAGTAGGTGAAGGAAACGATTTCAGCACCGGCTTTCTTGGCCAGTTCGCCAACCTTGATTTCAGGGTTCTTGACGAACGCCTGCTCAACCAGGCTTGCTTCGGCCAGGAACTTGCTGATACGGCCTTTGACCATGTTCTCAACAATGTTTTCTGGCTTGCCTTTGATTTTTTCTTCGTTCAGCTGCAGGAACACAGCTTTTTCGCGCTCGATCGCTTCGGCAGAAACTTCCGAAGGCAGCAGGAACTCTGGGTTGCTGGCCGCTACGTGCATAGCGATGTCTTTGGCCAGCTCAACGTTGCCGCCCTTGAGGACAACTGCAACACCGATCTTGTTGCCGTGCAGGTAACCACCAACCACGTCACCTTCAACACGTACCAGGCGACGGATGTTGACGTTTTCGCCAACCTTGCCGACCAGTACCAGACGATCAGCTTCTTGGGCTGCGATCAGCGGAGCGGCGTCAGTCAGTTTGTCGGCGAACGCTTTTTCAACGCTGGCAGCAACAAATGCCTTGAAGTCGTCTTGCAGGGCCAGGAAGTCGGTCTGCGAGTTCACTTCCAGCAGAACGGCGGATTTGCCGTCTTCTTTCAGAGCGATCGCGCCTTCAGCAGCTACGTTGCCTGCTTTCTTGGCAGCCTTGATCGCGCCCGAAGCACGCATGTCATCAATGGCTTTTTCGATGTCGCCGTCAGCCTTTTCCAGGGCTTTCTTGCAATCCATCATGCCTTCGCCAGTACGCTCACGCAGTTCTTTAACCAACGCTGCAGTAATTGCTGCCATTTTCAAATTCCTCTTGGATAGGTTTTCAACCATTCCACCCGACTTGTACGGGCGTTCAATTCTTCCCGAACCACCCTTGTTAACCGCTGCACGTTACAGATGCTGTAGCTGTGCCGCTCACAAATGGTTTTCGAGGTGGCAAAAAGGGGGCCAAGCCCCCTTTTTGCTTACTGAGTCAACGCCAGGGCGTCAATTACTCAGCTGCAGCGACCGGTGCTTCTTCAGCAGCGAACTCTACGGTGCCGCCGCCAACATTGTTGCGGCCACGGATTACAGCGTCAGCCATCGAACCCATGTACAGCTGGATAGCGCGGATTGCGTCATCGTTGCCTGGGATGATGTAGTCAACACCTTCCGGGCTGCTGTTAGTATCGACTACGCCGATAACCGGGATACCCAGCTTGTTGGCTTCGGTGATCGCGATGCGCTCGTGATCAACGTCGATAACGAACAGTGCGTCAGGCAGACCGCCCATATCCTTGATACCACCCAGGGAACGATCGAGCTTTTCCAGGTCACGGGAGCGCATCAGCGCTTCTTTCTTGGTCAGCTTGGCGAAAGTACCGTCTTCGGCTTGCACTTCAAGGTCACGCAGACGCTTGATGGAAGCACGGATGGTTTTGAAGTTGGTCAGCATGCCGCCCAACCAGCGGTGATCGACGTACGGCGAACCGCAACGTGCTGCTTCTTCAGCAACGATCTTGCCAGCGGAACGCTTGGTGCCGACGAACAGAATCTTGTTTTTGCCCTGGGCCAGGCGCTCTACGAAAGTCAGAGCTTCGTTGAACATTGGCAGGGTTTTTTCAAGGTTGATGATGTGGATCTTGTTACGCGCGCCGAAAATGTATTTACCCATTTTCGGGTTCCAGTAACGGGTCTGGTGACCGAAGTGCACACCGGCCTTCAGCATATCGCGCATGTTGACTTGGGACATGATAGTTCCTTAATAAGTCGGGTTTGGCCTCCACGTATCCCAATGACCAACCAGCGGCTTCAAGGCCTCCGGCACCCAGGTCATCGTGTCGACACGTGTGTGGATTTAAGCTTTGCGGGGCATCCCCGGAAAGCGGCGCATTTTATACCACAGCAACGACAAAAACGAAACCCGCAATCGCATTTGCTTGCCGCCACCGCCACCCAAGCCATTGAATCGGGTGAAAATACCCACACCTTATAGAGAGAAGCGATAGCCAGACACTCATGGTTTGTACCTTGCGTCTGTTAGAATCGCGTTTTTTGGGCTTGTGCGAACGCTGCACCTTTTTGTCGCACGCCCGTAAACCGTATTGATTTCAGCGCGTCGCGCTAGAGAGAGCCTGTATGACCGTTACCCTGAAAACCGCCGAAGACATCGCAGGCATGCGCGTTGCCGGCAAACTGGCGGCCGACGTCCTGGAAATGATTGCCGAACACGTCAAGCCTGGCGTCACCACAGAAGCCCTGGACCGCATCTGCCACGACTATATTGTCGACGTGCAGAAAGCCATCCCCGCGCCGCTGAACTACAAAGGCTTCCCCAAGTCGATCTGCACCTCGATCAACCACGTGGTCTGCCACGGCATCCCGGGCGACAAGCCGCTCAAGGACGGCGATACCCTGAACATCGATGTCACGGTGATCAAGGACGGCTACCACGGCGACACCAGCCGCATGTTCCACGTCGGCAACGTCCCGGTGTGGGCCGAGCGCCTGTCCCAGGTCACCCAGGAATGCATGTACAAGGCCATCGAGCTGGTCAAGCCCGGCTGCCGCCTGGGTGATATCGGCGAAGTGATCCAGAAGCACGCAGAAAAGAACGGTTTCTCGGTGGTCCGCGAGTTCTGTGGCCACGGCATCGGCAAAGTGTTCCACGAAGAGCCGCAGATCCTGCACTACGGCCGCGCCGGCACCGGCATGGAGCTCAAGGCGGGCATGACCTTTACCATCGAGCCGATGATCAATCAGGGCAAGGCCGACACCAAGGTGCTGGGCGACGGCTGGACCGCCATCACCAAGGACCGCAAGCTCTCGGCGCAGTGGGAGCACACCCTGCTGGTCACCGAGACGGGCTACGAGATCTTCACCCTGCGCGCCGATGACACGATCCCTCGCGTTTCGGCCTGATGCTTGCAGCGGGCTTTCCAGATAGCGACGTTGTGACCTACACCTAGATAGAAAGGAAAGCCGATCGATGCCCCAGGTGGATCCCGAACTCTTCGACCGAGGCCAGTTCCAGGCGGAACTGGCGCTGAAGGCAAGCCCGATTGCCGCCTTCAAAAAGGCCATCCGCCAGGCCCGCGAGGTGCTCGACGGGCGCTTTCGCAGCGGCCGGGAGATTCGCCGACTGATCGAGGATCGCGCCTGGTTCGTCGATAACATCCTGCAAAAGGCCTGGGAACAGTTCGACTGGAGCGAAGACGCCGACATTGCCCTGGTGGCCGTCGGCGGCTATGGCCGGGGCGAACTGCACCCCTACTCCGATATCGACCTGCTGATCCTGCTGGACAGTGCCGACCATGAGATCTTTCGTGATTCCATCGAGCGTTTTCTGACGCTGCTGTGGGACATCGGCCTGGAAGTCGGCCAGAGCGTGCGCTCGGTGGCGGAATGCGCCGAAGAGGCCCGCGCCGACCTGACCGTGGTCACCAACCTGATGGAAAGCCGTACCATCTGCGGCCCCGAGCGCCTGCGCCAGCGCATGCTGGAAGTCACCAGCACCGCACACATGTGGCCGAGCAAGGAGTTCTTCCTGGCCAAGCGCGCCGAGCAGAAAGCCCGGCATCACAAGTACAACGACACCGAATACAACCTGGAACCCAACGTCAAGGGCTCGCCCGGCGGGCTGCGGGATATCCAGACCATCTTGTGGGTAGCCAGGCGCCAGTACGGCACCCTGAACCTGCGTGCCCTGGCCGGCGAAGGCTTTTTGGTCGAGAGCGAAAACGCCCTGCTGGCCTCGTCCCAGGAGTTTTTGTGGAAGGTGCGCTACGCCCTGCACATGCTGGCCGGACGCTCCGAAGACCGCCTGCTGTTCGACCACCAACGCTCCATCGCCGCCCTGCTGGGCTTCGAGGGCGAAGACGCGAAGACCAGTATCGAAAGCTTCATGCAGCAGTACTACCGGGTGGTCATGAGCATCGCCCAGCTCAGCGACCTGATCATCCAGCACTTTGAAGAAGTGATCCTGGCCCCGGAAGACGAAGCGCCGCCGCAACCGATCAACGCGCGCTTCCAACTGCACGATGGCTATATCGAGGCGCGCAACGACAACGTGTTCAAGCGCACGCCATTTGCCATGCTGGAAATTTTCGTGCTGATGGCCCAGCAACCGGAAATCAAGGGCGTACGCGCCGACACCATCCGTTTGCTGCGGGAAAACCGTCACCTGATCGATGACGAATTTCGCCACGACATCCGCAATACCAGCCTGTTTATCGAGCTGTTCAAGTGCAAGATCGGCATCCACCGCAACCTGCGGCGCATGAACCGCTACGGCATCCTTGGGCGCTACCTGCCGGAGTTCGGCTTTATTGTCGGGCAGATGCAGCACGACCTGTTCCACATCTACACGGTCGACGCCCACACCCTGAACCTGATCAAACACCTGCGTAAGTTGCAATACACCCAGGTGTCAGAGAAATTCCCGCTGGCCAGTAAGCTGATGGCCAGGCTGCCAAAGCCTGAGCTGATCTACCTCGCCGGCCTTTATCACGATATCGGCAAGGGCCGGCACGGCGACCATTCGGAAATCGGCGCGGTGGATGCGCAAGCCTTCTGCCAGCGTCACCAGTTACCGCAGTGGGACAGCCGCCTGATCGTCTGGCTGGTACAGAACCACCTGGTGATGTCCACCACCGCCCAGCGCAAGGACTTGTCCGACCCGCAGGTGATCCATGATTTTGCGCAGATCGTCGGCGACGAAACCCGCCTCGACTACCTGTACGTACTGACCGTCTCCGACATTAACGCCACCAACCCGACCCTCTGGAATTCGTGGCGCGCCAGCCTGTTGCGCCAGCTGTATACCGAGACCAAGCGCGCCTTGCGCCGGGGCCTGGAAAACCCGGTGGACCGCGAAGAACAGATCCGCCGCACCCAGAACGCGGCCCTGGATATCCTGGTGCGTGGCGGCAACGACCCGGACGATGTGGAGCAACTCTGGTCGCAGTTGGGCGACGACTATTTCCTGCGCCACACCGCAGGCGACGTGGCCTGGCACACCGACGCGATTCTCCAGCAGCCGGCCGACGGTGGCCCGCTGGTGCTGATCAAGGAAACCACCCAGCGTGAATTCGAAGGCGGCACGCAGATATTCATCTACGCCCCGGACCAGCACGACTTCTTCGCCGTGACCGTGGCTGCGATGGACCAGCTCAATCTGAACATTCACGACGCCCGGGTCATTACGTCCAGCAGCCAGTTCACCCTCGACACCTACATCGTGCTCGACACCGAAGGCGAGTCCATCGGCGACAACCCCGAGCGGGTGAAAAAGATCCGCGCAGGCCTGACCGAAGCCCTGCGCAACCCCGACGACTACCCAACCATCATCCAGCGCCGGGTGCCGCGCCAGCTCAAGCATTTTGCCTTTGCGCCCCAGGTGACGATCCACAACGATGCCCAGCGCCCGGTGACCGTACTGGAACTCAGCGCGCCGGATCGCCCTGGCCTGCTGGCGCGGATCGGCGGGATTTTCCTGGAGTTTGACCTGTCGCTGCAAAACGCCAAGATTGCCACCCTGGGTGAGCGGGTCGAGGACGTGTTCTTTATCACCGATGCCGATAACCAGCCGCTGTCCGACCCTGAACTATGCCGCCGCTTGCAGGACGCCATCGTTGCGCAATTGAGCGTGAACCAGGAGCCTGGCGCGGAGTTGTCCAGAATAACCATTTGAGTTGAATTTAATTTCCCTGGGGGTGCGGACCTTGTAGGAGCTGGCTTGCCTGCGATGCGGGCGGCGCGGTGTATCTGGTACACCGAGGCGATGCCATCGCAGGCAAGCCAGCTCCCACAGGGCCGCGCTCAACGATAGAGGCCCCGATGAACAACGCCCTGAACCAACTGCAGCCCTACCCGTTCGAGAAACTGCGAGCCTTGCTGGGCAGCGTCACGCCGAACCCGGACAAACGCCCGATTGCCCTGTCCATCGGCGAACCCAAGCATAAATCCCCGGATTTCGTCGCCCAGGCCCTGGCCAACAACCTTGACCAGATGGCGGTGTACCCCACCACCCTGGGCATCCCCGCCTTGCGCGAGGCGATTGGCACGTGGTGCGAACGGCGTTTCAACGTGCCCAAGGGCTGGCTCGACCCGGCGCGCAATATCCTGCCGGTCAATGGCACTCGTGAAGCGCTGTTCGCCTTCACCCAGACCGTGGTCAACCGCGGCGACGATGCCCTGGTGGTCAGCCCGAACCCGTTCTACCAGATCTACGAAGGCGCAGCGTTCCTCGCCGGGGCCAAGCCGCATTACTTGCCGTGCCTGGATGAAAACGGCTTCAACCCGGATTTCGATGCGGTCTCGCCTGACATCTGGAAGCGTTGCCAGATCCTGTTCCTGTGCTCCCCCGGCAACCCGACCGGCGCACTGATCCCGGTCGACACCCTGAAAAAACTGATTGCCCTGGCCGACCAATACGACTTCGTGATCGCCGCCGACGAGTGCTACAGCGAGCTGTACTTCGACGAGCAAACCCCGCCACCGGGCCTGCTCAGCGCCTGTGTCGAACTGGGTCGCCAGGACTTCAAGCGCTGCGTGGTGTTCCACAGCCTGTCCAAGCGTTCCAACTTGCCGGGCCTGCGTTCCGGGTTTGTGGCCGGGGATGCCGAGATCCTCAAGGCCTTCCTGCTGTACCGCACCTACCACGGCTGCGCGATGCCGGTGCAAACCCAACTGGCGAGCATCGCCGCGTGGCAGGACGAGGCCCATGTACAGGCCAATCGCGACCTGTACCGGCAGAAATTCGACGCCGTGCTGGCGATCCTCAAACCGGTACTGGACGTACAGAACCCGGACGGGGGCTTCTACCTGTGGCCCAACGTTGAGGGCGATGATGCCGCGTTCTGCCGCGACCTGTTCGTGGAGGAACATGTGACCGTGGTGCCGGGCTCGTACCTGTCGCGGGAAGTGGAGGGTTTCAATCCAGGAGCTGGACGGGTGCGTCTGGCCTTGGTTGCGCCATTGGCCGAATGCGTCGAGGCGGCCGAACGAATTCGCGACTTTATCCAGCGCCGTCGTTGAAACACGGGGCCGCTCCCACCTCGGGGGCGGCCAACATTCGCCCACCTTTGGTAATTAGTTGCACTCCAGGCCCACCTCGACTCATACGCAGAAATAATTACTGCGGAACTACTCCGGCTAAATTCCCACTTTGTAGAGGCAACAAACTTTACAAAGAGCCTTCGCCTTTCTTACGTTGGCGCCGGAGTGCCTATGATCGCAAACCCAAGTTCAACCCCTTTCCCACTTCCTAGCCTGAGCACAAACGATACCGCCCCAAGCAATTCTTCAATAACAACACCCCATCCCGACAGCCCGTTAAAGTACGACCCCGCCCCTATTATTATCGAGCTTAATAACTTTGGAAAAAATGAGTTTTTTACAAAGTTAAGCGCCAGCAACTCAATCAAACTAACGCCCTACGATAAGAACTCCGTCACGCACGACCATCTCCCCGCAAAACATATGGCGGACGGAATAACCAACAGCGAACCCTACGAACTTTCATCCAGCGAAAAGTATCTGGCAGACAGCCTCTACCCGCCCAAAAACAGTTCCTTGCGCCAGGCATTCCTCATCACTGACCAACGTGGTTCGCTCTCAACTTACGAATGGGCCCTGGCCGCCCCGCAATCGTCGTCGGCGCAAGAGCAATCGGAGTAGGTGCTTGAAGCCCTTTTCATCTCATCACTATCTGACAACCGCCCCATGAGTAGAGTCCATGAGCCAAGTAACCCCGTTATTCCCCAACGTCCCTATCCAACAATTCGCACCCTCCAGCGACAACTCGCCGGCCGACCGCACAGCACGCAACAAAAGAGGTGTCGCAGACAGCTCAAAACGCTGGTCGCCCGGCGTTATCACGGTGAGCCTGGACCTGGCAAACAAGAAAAGCCAAGCCCTGGTCATCGATGCACTCAAGGAGTGGGCCCATCACACGCCCGGCCTGCAGTTTGAAATCGTCGAGGGCAAACGCGGCGATATTCGTGTCTCCGACGACGAGGGTTTTACCGGCAGTTGGTCGGTCATCGGTACCGACGCCTTGCTGGTCGATGAAGACCAGCCCACCCTGCACCTGGACCGAACCGATAACTCCAAGCAGTTACGCACTCATGCCTTGCACGAATTCGGCCATGCCCTGGGCTTACTGCATGAACACCAGCACCCGCAAAGCACCTTGGATTGGGACGAGCAGGCGGTGCGTGACTATTTCGTCAGTGAGCGTTTCCCCGCAGAACTGGTCCAGGAACAAATACTCGACCCACTCACAGGTCCCGACGTGCAGAGCACAGCCTACGATCCACAGTCTGTGATGCACTACCCCTTTCCCGCACACTTGAGCCGCAAGGGGCATGGCACCTCGGAAAACTTCTTTCTGTCGCCGGGTGACCAGGAGGCCATCAGGAGGCTATACCGGCCGAATATCCCCGGGATGAGCTGACGGCACCGCACAGGCCTACTTCTGCGTGCCCAGGTTGGCTTCGCTCATATCCAGGTCCGCCAGCACTTCGCGCAGCACGTCATCACCAATCTGGTGGTGACGGCTCAGGCTATACAATTCCAGGCGTTGCGCGCGCAGGGCCTTGAGCCGCAGCTTGCGCTCCAGTTGATCCATCTGCAGCGCCAGCGCCTGGGCTTCGGCCGAGTCATTGAACACCTCCAGTTGATGGCGATATTCCGACATGATCCGCGCCTTGAGCTCCGCTGCCAGCGCAGCCTGGGCCGCGTCCAGGGGCGCCTCTGCCGCCTCCTCCACCTCAAGGGCATGAATCGCGGCCTCGGCGGTTTTCCTCCAGGCATCGCGCACCTCGCCGCGGCGCTTGTCATCCGGACTCTTCTCGATGCCCCGCAGCAACAGGGGCAAGGCAATACAGGCGGCCACCAACGACAACAGGATGACCCCGGCGGCAATGAAAATCAGCAGGTCGCGCTCTGGAAATGCCTGGCCGGGGGCGAACAGCAACGGCACCGACATCACACCGGCCAGGGTCACCGCCCCGCGCACCCCGCCGACGGTCAATAGCCAGCAGGATCGGGCCGTTGGCACCAGCGTCAGCTCGCTTTTGCCGCGCAGGCGGCGTAGAAGGCCGGACAGGCGCCAGATGCTCTGCACCCAGATAAACCGCAGCACCAGCAGCACCAGGAAGATCGCGATCACGTCCAGGCAGCGATAGAACAAGGTCGGCCACAGCATGCTTTCGTGGCTGGTCACCGCCTTGATGATGTCGGGCAATTGCAGGCCCAGCAGCAGGAAGATCAGCCCGTTGAAGGCAAACTCCAGCAGTGACCAGACACTGCGATTGAGCAAGCGCGTACTGGTCTGGCGTGGCAGCAGGTCGAGCCAGCTCTGCATCATGCCCGCCGCCACCGCCGACAAAATCCCCGACGCCCCCAGGCGCTCAGCCAGCACATAGGCGGCAAACGGCAGCAGCAACATAAACACCACGTGGGTCGCCGGGTCATCCCAACCCCGGGCAATCATCCAGGCCCGCAAGCGCCCCACCAGCCAGCTCAGGGCCACACCGATGGCCAGGCCACCGAGCGCCACCAGCACAAACGTAAGGCTGGCATCGGCCAGGGAAAACACTCCGGTCAACGCCGCCACCAGGGCGAACTTGAAGGTCACCAGGCCCGACGCATCGTTCATCAGGGCTTCGCCCTGGAGCATATGCATCAAGGGCGTGGGCAGGCGGTTCTGGGAAATTGCCGACACCGCCACCGCGTCTGTCGGCGATAAAACGGCCGCCAGGGCGAAGGCCACCGGCAGCGGAATACTCGGCAGCAACCAATGGATAAAGTAACCGGCGCCCACCACGGTAAACAGCACCAGCCCCACCGCCAACGTCAGGATCGGCCCGCGCAGGCGCCACAATTCACGCTTGGGCATGCGCCAGCCGTCGGAGAACAGCAGCGGCGGCAGGAACAGGAAAAGAAACAACTCCGGGTCCAGTGCCACGTGCAGTCCCAGGGTTGGCCACGCCAGCAAGGCACCAGCGGCAATCTGCACCAAGGGCAACGGCAATGGGATAACACGCCCGACCAGACGCGAAACGCTGACCAGCATCAGCAGGATAAGAACGGTGTAGGCGGTTTGCATAAAGCGGGGTTCCTGGACAATCGACTTGCAATGACACACTTGAGGCAACAACGCGCCTTTGAAGTGCCATATTAGCTGCCTATGCTGCTGGATGACCGTTGCACATAAGTCGCAGCCAGGGCCTAGACCAATGGATAGCGGACCGCAGAGCGACACATTGAAAAATGCACCATTTTAGGTACACTCCAGCACATGAGTAAAAACTCACTCACTTTACATGTGAGCTTTTTTCGCACTGACGCAGGTAACGAGCCGGTACGTGAATGGCTGATAGATCTGCCCCGTGAACACCGGCGAATCATTGGGATAGAAATAAAAACCGTGCAACTGGGATGGCCAATCGGCATGCCCGTAGTGCGAAAGCTCGATTCAGGGCTATGGGAGGTCAGGGTTGAACTGGAGGGCACCATCGCCCGCATTATCTTCACGGTGATCGGCAGCAACATGGTGCTACTCCACGGTTTCATCAAGAAAAGCCAAAAGACACCGGCGTACGACATGGCAACCGCCAAGCAGCGTAAGGCAAGGTTATGAGGTACCACACATGAACAAGCATATCGGTTCTGACTTCGATGATTTCCTCGTCGAGCAAGGGCTCGGCGAGGAAGTCTGCGCGGCGGCCCTCAAGCGTGTCATCGCCTGGCAGATCGCGCAGGCGATGAAGCACCAACGAGTCAGCAAAAAAGCGCTGGCAGAGCGGATGCACACCAGCAGAACCGCCGTGGACCGTGCCCTTGATCAAAATGACTCGGGTATGACCCTCGCCACTTTGGCCAGCGCTGCCAGGGCCCTGGGCCAACGCGTGGAAATCCGCCTGGTTCCAGAGGATCAAGCAGCCCACGCATGACCTGCCCACCTTTGGACCAGGTAGCCTGCGCGCAGTGGCTCTACGTGGCATAATCCTTGGCTGAATTTTTGCGACCCTATTGGGGAGATTTTTAGGAATGAAATATGCCCAATAAAAACAATCAGTTACAGATTTTCGGCATCAAAGCCTGCGACACCATGAAAAAGGCTCGTACCTGGCTCGATGAAAATGCCATCAGCTATGAGTTTCATGACTACAAGACGGCCGGTATCGACCGCGAACACTTGACCCAATGGTGCAACGAGCACGGTTGGCAGGTGGTTTTGAACCGTGCAGGCACGACCTTTCGCAAACTCGAAGACGAACGCAAAGCCGATCTCGACCAAGCGAAAGCCATTGAACTGATGCTCGCACAACCCTCGATGATCAAGCGTCCAGTGCTCGATCTCGGTGACAGAACCCTGATTGGCTTCAAGCCAGAAAGTTATTCGGCGGCCCTCAAGTAGGCCAGCCACTTCATTTTTGTAGAGGTAACAGCATGTCCAATTCCCTGTTCAGCCTGGGCTTCGGCGTCGGCACCCAGAACCGCCAAGGTGCTTGGCTGGAAGTGTTTTACGCGCAGCCATTGCTCAACCCTTCGGCCGAAATCGTCGCCGCCATCGCGCCGATCCTTGGCTACACCGAAGGCAACCGGGCGATCACCTTCACCATTGCCCAAGCCTCGCAACTGGCTGACGCACTGAAAAATGTAGATGCCACCCAGGCCGCCCTGCTGACCCGCCTGGCCGAAAGCCACAAGCCGCTGGTCGCCACGCTGTTGGCTGAAGACGCCGCACTGACCTCCACGCCAGAGGCCTACCTCAAGTTGCACCTGCTGTCCCATCGCCTGGTCAAGCCCCATGGCCTGAGCCTGGCCGGTGTGTTCCCGCAATTGCCGAACGTAGCCTGGACCAGCCAGGGTGCGATCGACATTGGCGAACTGGCCGAACGCCAGCTGGAAGCACGCCTGCGTGGCGAGTTGCTGGAAGTGTTCTCGGTGGACAAGTTCCCGAAAATGACCGACTACGTGGTCCCGGCCGGTGTGCGGATCGCCGATGCCGCGCGTCTGCGCCTGGGCGCCTATGTGGGCGAAGGCACCACCGTGATGCATGAAGGCTTCATCAACTTCAACGCAGGCACCGAAGGCCCGGGCATGATCGAAGGCCGTGTATCGGCTGGCGTATTCGTCGGCAAGGGTTCGGACCTGGGCGGCGGTTGCTCCACCATGGGCACCCTGTCGGGCGGCGGCAACATCGTGATCAAGGTCGGCGAGGGCTGTCTGATCGGCGCCAACGCCGGTATCGGTATCCCATTGGGCGACCGCAACACCGTGGAATCAGGCCTGTACGTGACTGCTGGCACTAAAGTGGCGCTGCTCGATGAGCAGAACCAACTGGTCAAGGTGGTCAAGGCCCGTGAATTGGCTGGCCAGCCGGACCTGCTGTTCCGCCGTAACTCCGAGACCGGTGCCGTGGAGTGCAAAACCCACAAGTCGGCCATCGAACTGAACGCAGCGCTGCACGCTCACAACTAAGCAGCGACTCGATGCCACCGGAGCCGGCCGTGCCTTGCAGCACGGCCGGTTCATATGAGTCTTCAATCCCATGCTTGTGCCCTCGCCCTGGCGCGCCGATTTCCCGGCCATCGCTACCTTGCAACGGCAAGACCAGACCTACCTGGACAACGCCGCCACCACGCAAAAACCTCAAGCCCTGTTGGACGCCCTTAGCCATTACTACGCCAATGGCGCAGCCAATGTGCACCGAGCCCAGCATTTGCCGGGCGCCCATGCGACCCAGGCGTTCGAGGACAGTCGCAGCAAAGTGGCGCAATGGCTCAACGCAGGTGACAGCGGGCAGATCATCTTTACCCACGGCGCGACGTCTGCGCTGAACCTCCTGGCCTATGGCCTTGAGCACCTCTTCAATCCGGGCGATGAAATTGTCATCAGCGCCCTGGAACATCACGCCAACCTGTTGCCCTGGCAGCAGTTGGCCAAACGCCGTGGGCTCACGCTGGTGGTGCTGCCCCTCGACGACGAGGGCTTGATCGACCTGCAAGCCGCCGCCGCGCTGATCGGGCCTCGCACCCGGCTACTGGCGGTGAGCCAGCTGTCCAACGTGCTGGGCGCCTGGCAGCCCCTCGCAAAGTTGCTGGCACTGGCCCAGGCCCACGACGCCTTGACCGTGGTGGACGGCGCCCAGGGTATCGTCCACGGGCGCCATGACGTGCAGGCCCTGGGCTGTGACTTCTATGTGTTTTCCAGCCACAAGCTCTACGGCCCGGACGGCGTCGGCGTGCTTTATGGCCGCACCGAAGCCCTGCATCGGCTGCGCCACTGGCAGTTTGGCGGCGAGATGGTGCAACAGGCCGACTACCACAGCGCCAGCTTCCGCCCCGCGCCCCTGGGTTTCGAAGCGGGCACGCCGCCGATTGCCGGGGTGATTGGCCTGGGGGCGACCCTGGATTACCTCAACTCCCTGGATCAACAGGCGGTGCTCGCCCACGAAGCGGCGCTGCATGACTACCTGTTGCGCGGCTTGCAGGCGCGCAATGGCGTGCGCCTGCTGGGCGCGCCGCAGGTGGCCCTGGCCAGCTTTGTGGTGGACGGCGTACACAACGCCGACCTCGCCCACCTGCTGACCGAGCAGGGCATCGCGGTCCGCGCCGGCCATCACTGTGCAATGCCCCTGCTCAAGAGCCTGCATTTATCTGGGGCGATCCGGGTTTCTTTGGCGCTGTACAACGACTCCGATGACCTGGAGCGCTTTTTTGAAGCGCTGGACCAGGCACTGGACATGCTGCGATGAGCCTGCCAGTGGATGCGCAGGCCGCACTGCTGGCCTTTCAGGCGGTCGGCAGTTGGGAGCAACGCGCCCGCCTGCTGATGCAATGGGGCGAGCGGCTGCCGGCGTTGGCGGATGAAGGCAAGGTCGACGCCAACCTGGTGCAGGGCTGTGAAAGCCTGGTGTGGCTGGTAGGGCGACTGCAGGACGGCCATTGGCAGTTTGCCGCCAGCAGCGATGCGCGCATGATTCGTGGGCTGGTGGCCTTGTTGCTGGCGCGAGTCAATGGGCTCTCGGCGGCCGAGTTACAGGCAGTCGACTTGCCTGACTGGTTCAACCAACTGGGGCTCTCCCGCCAGCTGTCGCCGTCGCGCAGCAATGGCCTGAATGCAGTTTTGCAGCGCATGCGCGACTTGAGCCATACGCAAAACTAACTGTGGGAGCGGGCTTGCTCGCGATTGCGGTGGGTCAGCCAATCGATGTACCGACTGATCTGCCGCTATCGCGAGCAAGCCCGCTCCCACATTTTTGATTGATGCAGGGCAGTGATATTTATGCAGGCTTGACCCGCTCCGAAGGCCTGCGCACTCCGGCCACGATCTTGTCCACCGCCTTGGTCGCCGCCACCATGCCAAAGGTCGCCGTCACCATCATCACTGCGCCAAACCCACCCGCGCAGTCCAGCTTCACGCCATCGCCCACAAAACTCTTCTGCAAACAGATGCTGCCGTCGGGCTTGGGATAACGCAGCTGTTCGGTGGAAAACACGCAGGGCACGCTGTAGTGACGGGTCACGGTGCGCGAGAAGCCGTAGTCGCGGCGCAAGGTGGAGCGCACTTTCGAGGCCAGTGGATCGTTGAACGTGCGGTTCAGGTCGCACACCTGGATCAGCGTCGGGTCAATCTGCCCGCCAGCGCCACCGGTGGTGATGATCTGGATCTTGCGGCGCTTGCACCAGGCGATCAGCGCTGCCTTGGCGTTGACCGCGTCGATGCAGTCGATCACGCAGTCGATAGTCGGCGTGATGTACTCGGCCATGGTGTCGCGGGTCACGAAATCCGCCACCGCGTGCACGGTGCAATCGGGGTTGATCGCGCGCAGGCGCTCAGCCATCACCTCGACCTTGGGCTTGCCCACGGTGCTGTCCAGGGCGTGCAACTGGCGATTGCTGTTGCTGACGCACACGTCGTCCAGGTCAAACAGCGAAATCTCGCCCACCCCGCAACGGGCCATGGCTTCTGCCGCCCACGAGCCAACACCGCCCACGCCGACGATGGCCACATGGGCCGCTTTCAAGCGTTCCAGACCTTCAATGCCATATAGGCGGGCGACACCGGCAAACCGTGGATCTTCTGTGCTCATGACCATTACCCCAAAAACCGGCGCGCATTATAGGGCTACGCAGCGATAAGTTCTAAGCTACAAGCTATAAGTAAAGAACTTACCAGCGCTTTCGCTGCCCAATGCCCGGTTTTTCCTGGCTTGCTGTACGCTCAGGGAAGGGCCGGTGTAGGATGCGCGCCGTTCGACACCTCCATTCGTTCCACACCCTTTGGAACCCGAAACAGCTATGTCATCGCGTAAATTTGGACTCAACCTGGTGGTGGTGCTGGCAATTGCCGCGCTGTTCACTGGTTTCTGGGCGCTGATCAACCGCCCGGTCACTACTCCCAACTGGCCCCAGCAGATTTCCGGCTTTTCCTACTCGCCGTTCCAGCAGGGCCAGTACCCGCAGAAAGACCAGTATCCGAGCGATGAGCAGATGCGTCAGGACCTGGCGATCATGAGCAAGCTGACGGACAACATCCGTACCTATTCGGTCGACGGCACCCTGGGGGATATTCCCAAGCTGGCGGAAGAGTTCGGCCTGCGCGTGACCCTGGGGATCTGGATCAGCCCGGACCTGGAGCGCAACGAGCGCGAAATCCAGCGGGCCATCGAGATCGCCAACACCTCGCGCAGCGTAGTGCGCGTGGTGGTCGGCAACGAGGCGATCTTTCGCAAGGAAATCACCCCTGAGGAGCTGATTGTCCTGCTGGACCGGGTGCGCGCTGCCGTCAAAGTGCCGGTGACCACCTCCGAGCAGTGGCACATCTGGGAGCACAACCCGCAGTTGGGCAAGCATGTCGACCTGATCGCCGCGCACGTCCTGCCATACTGGGAACATGTGCCGATGGCCCAGGCCGGGCAATTCGTCCTCGACCGGGCCAAGGATCTGAAGAAGACCTTCCCGAAAAAACCACTGCTGCTGTCGGAAGTGGGCTGGCCGAGCAACGGTCGCATGCGCGGTGGCGCGGACGCCTCCCCGGCCGACCAGGCCATTTACCTGCGTACCCTGGTGAACAAGCTGAACCGCCAGGGCTACAACTACTTCGTGATCGAAGCCTTCGACCAACCCTGGAAAGCCAGTGACGAAGGCTCGGTCGGCGCCTACTGGGGTGTGTTCAACGCCGCGCGCCAGCAGAAATTCAACTTTGAAGGCCCGGTAGTGGCGATCCCGCAGTGGCGAGTACTGGCCATCGGCTCGGTGGTGCTGGCGCTGCTGTCGCTGACCCTGCTGATGATCGACGGCTCGGCCCTGCGCCAGCGTGGCCGCACCTTCCTGACCTTTATCGCGTTCCTGTGCGGGTCGGTGCTGGTATGGATCGGCTACGACTACAGTCAGCAATACAGCACCTGGTTCAGCCTGACGGTGGGTTTCCTGCTGGCACTCGGTGCGCTCGGGGTGTTTATCGTGCTGCTGACCGAGGCCCATGAGCTGGCGGAAGCGGTCTGGACTCACAAGCGCCGGCGCGAATTCCTACCGGTTGAAGGCGATTCGGACTACCGCCCGAAAGTGTCTATCCATGTGCCGTGCTACAACGAGCCACCGGAGATGGTCAAACAGACCCTCGACGCCCTGGCCGCCCTCGATTACCCAGACTACGAAGTCCTGATCATCGACAACAACACCAAGGACCCGGCCGTGTGGGAACCGGTGCGCGACTACTGTGAGACGCTGGGCCCGCGCTTCAAGTTCTTCCACGTCGCGCCCCTGGCCGGTTTCAAGGGCGGCGCGCTGAACTACCTGATCCCGCATACCGCCAAGGATGCCGAAGTGATCGCGGTGATCGATTCGGACTACTGCGTGTCGCCCAACTGGCTCAAGCACATGGTGCCGCACTTCGCCGATCCGAAAATCGCCGTGGTGCAGTCGCCCCAGGATTACCGCGACCAGAACGAAAGCACCTTCAAGAAGCTCTGCTACGCCGAATACAAAGGCTTCTTCCATATTGGCATGGTCACCCGCAACGACCGCGACGCGATCATCCAGCATGGCACCATGACCATGACCCGTCGTTCGGTACTCGAAGAGCTGGGCTGGGCCGACTGGTGCATCTGTGAGGACGCCGAACTGGGCCTACGGGTATTCGAGAAAGGTCTGTCGGCTGCGTACTACCACACCAGCTACGGCAAGGGCCTGATGCCCGATACCTTTATCGACTTCAAGAAACAGCGGTTCCGTTGGGCCTATGGCGCAATCCAGATCATCAAGCGCCACACCGCCAGCCTGTTGCGCGGCAAGGACACCGAACTGACCCGTGGCCAGCGCTACCACTTCCTCGCGGGCTGGTTGCCGTGGGTGGCAGATGGCATGAACATCTTCTTCACCGTCGGCGCCCTGTTGTGGTCGGCGGCGATGATCATTGTGCCGACCCGGGTCGACCCGCCGCTGCTGATCTTCGCAATCCCGCCGTTGGCGCTGTTTGTGTTCAAGGTCGGCAAGATCATCTTCCTCTACCGCCGCGCCGTTGGCGTAAACCTCAAGGATGCGTTCTGCGCGGCCCTGGCTGGGCTGGCGTTGTCCCACACCATCGCCAAAGCGGTGCTGTATGGTTTCTTCACCACCAGTATTCCGTTCTTTCGTACACCGAAAAACGCGGATAACCACGGCTTCTGGGTAGCAATTTCCGAAGCGCGGGAAGAGATGTTCATCATGTTGCTGCTGTGGGGCGCGGCGCTGGGGATCTACCTGGTGCAGGGCCTGCCGAGCAACGACATGCGCTTCTGGGTGGTGATGTTGCTGGTGCAATCGCTGCCGTATGTGGCGGCGCTGATCATGGCGTTCCTGTCGTCACTGCCGAAACCGGCAGCGGTGGCGGAGCCTGCAACCGCTGCGTAAAAACTTGCGCAATGCACTAAACGGCGGCCTCTGGTCGCCGTTTTGCTATAAGATAACGGCCCTTTTGCAGAGCTGGCTCAGGCCATGCTCTATGTGGGAGCGGGCTTGCTCGCGATAGCGGTGAACCAGCCAGTGCACTTGTAACTGACAGACCGCTATCGCGAGCAAGCCCGCTCCCACATTGGATTTGCGCCGCTGTTCAAATTCGTCCTGCGCCCATAACACGCTTTCGGAGCTCCCCCATGACGGCCCACGCCGACCTTTCGCCGACCCTCCAACTCGCTATCGACTTGATCCGCCGCCCGTCGGTGACGCCGATCGACGCCGACTGCCAGAAGCTGATGATGCAGCGCCTGGGCGACGCCGGCTTTGCGCTTGAGCCGATGCGCATCGAAGATGTGGATAACTTCTGGGCCACCCACGGCAAGCATGCAGGCCCGGTACTGTGCTTCGCCGGCCATACCGACGTGGTCCCGACCGGCCCGGTGCAGGCCTGGCAGAATGACCCGTTCGACGCATTGATCGACGAACACGGCATGCTGTGCGGGCGTGGCGCGGCCGACATGAAAGGCAGCCTGGCCGCGATGCTGGTGGCCTCCGAGCGCTTTGTGAAGGACTATCCGGACCACAAGGGTTCGGTCGCCTTCCTGATCACCAGCGACGAAGAAGGCCCGGCGCACCACGGCACCAAGGCCGTGATCGAGCGCCTGGCGGCACGCAAGGAGCGCCTGGACTGGTGCATCGTCGGCGAACCGTCGAGCACCGCCCTGGTGGGCGACGTGGTGAAGAATGGTCGTCGTGGCTCCCTCGGCGCGACCCTGACCGTGCGCGGTGTGCAGGGCCACGTGGCCTACCCGCACCTGGCGAAAAACCCGATCCACCTCGCCGCCCCGGCCCTGGCCGAATTGGCCGCCGAGCATTGGGATGATGGCAACACCTTCTTCCCGCCGACCAGTTTCCAGATTTCCAACCTCAATTCCGGCACCGGCGCCACCAATGTGATCCCCGGTGACCTGACGGCGGTGTTCAACTTCCGCTTCTCCACCGAGTCCACCGTCGAAGGCCTGCAGCAGCGGGTCGCGGCGATTCTCGACAAGCATGGCCTGGACTGGCATGTGGAGTGGGCGTTGTCGGGCCTGCCGTTCCTCACCGAGCCGGGCGCGCTGCTCGATGCGGTGTCTGCCAGCATCAAGGCCATCACCGGCCGCGAGACCCAGGCCTCCACCAGCGGCGGCACGTCCGACGGGCGCTTTATCGCGACCCTCGGCACCCAAGTGGTGGAACTGGGCCCGGTCAACGCGACGATCCATCAGGTCAACGAGCGTATCCTGGCCAGCGACCTCGATGTGTTGACCGAAATCTACTACCAGACCCTGATCAAGTTGCTCGCCTGATGCTCGCCTGCCCCATTTGCAGCGCCCCCCTCAATGAGGTGGACCATGGCGTGGTATGCCCGGCCGGGCACCGGTTCGACCGGGCCCGCCAGGGTTACCTGAACCTGTTGCCGGTGCAGCACAAGAACAGCCGCGATCCGGGCGATAACCTGGCCATGGTGCAAGCGCGCCGCGACTTCCTCAACGCCGGGCACTACGCGCCAGTGGCCAAGCGCCTGGCGGCACTGGCGGCGGAACGCAAACCCCAGCGCTGGCTGGATATTGGCTGCGGCGAAGGCTATTACACCGCACAAATCGCCGATGCCCTGCTGCGCGCTGATGGCTATGCCCTGGATATTTCCAAGGAAGCAGTCAAGCGTGCGTGCAAGCGCAACCCGACGCTGACCTGGCTGATCGCCAGCATGGCCCGGGTGCCGTTGGCCGACGGCAGTTGCCAGTTCCTCGCCAGCGTGTTCAGCCCGCTGGACTGGCAGGAAGCCAAGCGCCTGCTCAGCCCTGGCGGCGGCCTGATGAAGGTTGGCCCGACCAACGGCCACCTGATGGAGCTGCGCGAACGCCTGTACGACGAAGTGCGCGAGTACACCGACGATAAGCACCTGGCACTGGTACCGGACGGCATGAGCCTGCAACACAGCGAAGTGCTGGAGTTCAAGCTCAGCCTGGCCGACCCCAAGGACCGCGCCAATCTGCTGGCGATGACACCCCACGGCTGGCGCGCCAGCGCCGAGCGCCGCGCCCAGGTGATCGAGCAGGCCGAACCGCTGCGGGTCACCGTTTCGATGCGCTACGACTATTTCGTGCTTCAATAACCGACTTTTCCGGGCGTTCGCGCCCACCCTGAATCCGCGAATGGATTTTCGAATCCCGCAACGAGGAACATCCATGCGCCAACCCGATATCGAGATTTACCTCAAGGACGCCGACGTCGACCACAAGGCCATCGCCGCCTGGCTGGGCGCCGCCCTGGGTCCGTGTACCGACTGGGTACAAAAGGGCCAGACCTACAAGTGCAAGGCCGGCAATGTGCCAGTGACCTGGCTGCCCAAGGCCGTGGGCAAGTGGAACAGCCTGTACCTGGAAAGCGACCAGACCCCGTGGGAAGACGACATCGCCTGCGCCCGTGCGGCGTTTGCCGCGCTGAACGTTGAAGTGCGCTGCGCGCCGGGAACGTGGGTCGAGGAAGAGGGCGAAGAAAGCGCCGACACCTGGATTCGGATCAGCACCGATGGTGAAGAACAGATCACCTGGAAAACTGCCTGACCCAACCTGGTCAGTGTGGGGGCTGGTTTGTGTGGGAGCTGGCTTGTGTGGGAGCTGGCTTGCCTGCGATAGCATCACCGTGGTCTGACAGAGAGACCGAGGTGCCTGTATCGCAGGCAAGCCAGCTCCTACACAAGCCAGCTCCCACATGGGTTCAGCGGCGTTGCAGAAATCTGCCTTAAAGACCGACCACATCCTCCGCCTGCAAGCCCTTCTCGCCGGTCACCACGGCGTATTCCACCTGCTGGCCCTCGGCCAGGGAGCGGTGGCCTTCACCACGGATGGCGCGGTAGTGCACAAACACATCCTTGCCGTCTTCCCGCTGGATAAAGCCATAGCCCTTGGCGTCGTTGAACCACTTCACATTGCCGGTTTCGCGCGTTGTCATCTGTTTGCTCCCACTGGTTTTTATTGTTGAGTCAGTCGCATTGAACTGCCGAGTATAAGACAGGCTCAAAAACGATCAACTCAACTTTACTTCGCTGCTTTTTTGCCGATTTTCGGCGAATACGGCACACTACCCGCCCGAGCGCCTGCTCGGTTTTTTCCACTCAAAGCAGCACGCCTATGACCCGCTCCCCGTTCCGCCGTCTGGTATTTGGCACCTTGCGCCGACTGTTGTACCTCTGGGTTCGCTCGGAGACGATCAACCAGTCGTCCCTCACCCTTAACCTGGACCGCAGCCGGCCGGTGTTCTACGTTCTGCAATCACCCTCCCTGACCGAACTGGCCGTGGTGGATGCCGAGTGCACCAAGGCCGGCCTGCCGCGCCCGGTGCTGCCAGTGGCCGTTGGCCCGTTGATGGAGCCGGCGGCGTTCTTCTACCTGACCCCCGACCCGGACTGGCTCGGCCGCCAGGACAAGCGCGGCGCGCCGCCGACCCTGACGCGCCTGGTCAACACCCTGACCGAGCACGCCGAAGAAAACGCGCAGATCATCCCGGTCAGCGTGTTCTGGGGCCAATCGCCGGCCAGCGAGTCGAGCCCGTGGAAACTGCTGTTCGCCGACAGTTGGGCAGTCACCGGGCGCCTGCGCAGGCTGTTGAGCATCCTGATCCTGGGGCGCAAGACCCGGGTGCAATTCTCTGCGCCAATCAACCTGCGTGAATTGATCGAGCACAATAAAGGTCACGAACGTACGGTGCGCATGGCCCAACGGATCCTGCGGGTGCACTTTCGCAACCTGAAGACCGCGGTGATCGGCCCCGACCTGTCCCACCGGCGCAACCTGGTCAAGGGCCTGGTGAACATGCCACTGGTGCGCCAGGCAATCCTCGACGAGGCCGAGCGGGAAAAAATTACCCCGGAAAAAGCCAAGGCCCAGGCCCTGCGCTATGGCAATGAGATCGCCTCGGACTACACCTACACCGCCATCCGCTTCCTCGAAGTGGTGCTGAGCTGGTTCTGGAACAAAATCTACGACGGGATCAAGGTCAACAACATCGAAGGTGTGCAAAAGGTCGCCCAGGGCTACGAAGTGATCTACGTGCCTTGCCACCGCAGCCACATCGACTACCTGCTGCTGTCCTACCTCCTATTCAAGAACGGCCTGACCCCGCCGCACATCGCCGCCGGGATCAACCTCAATATGCCGGTGATCGGCAGCCTGCTGCGCCGGGGCGGGGCGTTTTTCATGCGTCGCACGTTCAAGGGCAACCCGCTGTACACCTCGGTGTTCAACGAATACCTGCACACCCTGTTTACCAAAGGCTTCCCGGTGGAGTACTTCGTCGAGGGCGGCCGCTCACGGACCGGGCGCATGTTGCAGCCCAAGACCGGGATGCTGGCGATTACCCTGCGCAGTTTCCTGCGCTCCTCGCGCATGCCAATCGTGTTTGTGCCGGTGTATATCGGCTACGAGCGGGTGCTGGAAGGTCGCACCTACCTGGGCGAATTGCGCGGGGCGACGAAAAAGAAAGAGTCGATCTTCGATATCTTCAAGGTCATTGGCGCGCTCAAGCAGCGCTTTGGCCAGGTGGCGGTCAACTTCGGCGAGCCGATCAAGCTGGCGGAGTTCCTCGACCACGAGCAACCGGACTGGCGTACCCAGGAGCTGGCGCCCAACTACAAGCCCGCCTGGCTCAACGAGACCACCAACCGCCTCGGCGAGCGCGTGGCCCAGCACCTCAACGAGGCCGCCGCGATCAACCCGGTGAACCTGGTGGCGTTGGCGCTACTGTCCACCAGCCGCCTGGCCCTGGACGACCAGGCCATGGCCCGGGTGCTGGACCTGTACCTGGCGCTGCTGCGCCGGGTGCCCTACTCGCCCCATACCACGTTGCCCGAGGGTGACGGCCAGGCCTTGATCAAGCACGTCAAGGACATGCACCTGCTGTCCGAACAGAGTGATGCCCTGGGCAAGATCCTCTATCTGGACGAGCAAAACGCGGTCCTGATGACCTATTACCGCAACAACGTGCTGCATATCTTCGCCCTGCCGGCGTTGTTGGCCAGCTTCTTCCAGAGCAGTTCGCGCATGAGCCGCGAACAGATCCTGCGCTATACCCGCGCGCTGTATCCGTACCTGCAATCGGAGTTGTTTATCCGCTGGTCCCTGGACGAGCTCGACGCGGTGGTCGACCAGTGGCTCGAAGCCTTGGTAGAACAAGGCCTGCTGCGCTTTGAAAACAACATCTACCTACGCCCGGCGCCCAGCTCGCGCAACTTTGTGCTGCTGACCCTGCTGTCCAAGAGCATTGCCCAGACCCTGCAACGCTTCTACATGGCCATTTCCCTGCTGCTTAACAGCGGCCAGAACAGCATCAGCGCCGAAGAGCTGGAAGACCTGTGCACGGTCATGGCCCAGCGCCTGTCGATCCTGCATGGCCTGAATGCCCCGGAGTTCTTCGACAAGAGCCTTTTCCGACATTTTATTCAGACGTTGCTCGAGCAAGATGTGCTGCGCCGCGATGAAGCCGGCAAGTTGAGCTACCACGACCTGCTCGGCGAATTGGCCGAAGGCGCCGCCAAACGGGTGTTGCCCGCAGAGATTCGCCTGTCGATCCGCCAGGTGGCGCTGCACCGCAACGACGAAGCGCCCGCGCCAGACGTCGAGCCGGACGAAACCCGCTAGATTTACCAGGGCGCCAGGGTGTTTCTGGCGCCGTCGACAAGGAGCTGTACCATGAAAAAGATCATTCTCCTGGGCCTGACCGCCCTGCTGGGAGCCTGCCACTCGATGAATCCTGCGCCCAAAGCCAGCCTTGATGGCGAAGTGTTCTACCTGCAGCGCATCGCCCTGCCACCGGCCGCCACCTTGAGCGTCAGCCTTCTGGACGTGTCCCTGGCCGATGCGCCCGCCGTGACCCTGGCCGAGCAAAAAGGCCCGGTCAACGGCCAGGTGCCGCTGCCCTTCCACCTGAGCTACGACCCGGCCCAGGTCAAGCCTGGCCACAGCTATTCGGTCAGCGCTCGCATCGAGCTGGATGGCAAGCTAATGTTTATTACCACCGAGCGTCATTCGGTGCAGTTGAACGGCCAGGATCCCCAGCCGCTTCGCCTGCGCGTTGATGCCGTTGCCCACTGATCCAGTCGATTAAAAGGAAGCGCCCATGCTCCGTAACTCTCTTCGCCTCAGCGCCCTGTGCGCCGGCCTGCTGCTCGGCGCCAACGCCATGGCCCTGTCCCTCGGTGACCTGTCCCAGGGCGACGCCACGGGTGGCCTGAAGGACGCCCTGACCCAAGGCGCACAGGTTGCCGTCAAGCAACTGGGGGCTCCCGGTGGTTTCAGCAACAACCCCGAGGTCAAGATCGGTTTGCCGGGCAAGCTTGAAAAAGCCGCCGGCGCCCTGAAAATGCTCGGCATGGGCGATCAGATCACCCAGCTTGAAGCCAGCATGAACAAGGCTGCCGAATCCGCCGTGACCCAGGCCCAGCCGATTCTGGTGAACGCCGTGAAAAACATGAGCGTGAGCGACGCCAAGGGCATCCTCAGCGGCGGCCAGGATTCGGCGACCCAGTATCTGGACAAAAGCAGCCGCGAGCAGATCCGCGCCAAGTTCCTGCCGATCGTCAAGCAATCCACGGACAAGGTCGGCGTAGCCCAGCAGTACAACGCGCTGGCCAAAAAAGCGCCCATGGGCTTGCTGGGTGGCAAGAGTGACAGCGTCGAAAACTACGTGACTGAACAAGCGCTGGACGGCCTGTTCAAGATGATTGCCCAACAGGAAGAAAGCATCCGCCAGAACCCGGCAGCCGCCGCGACCAGCCTGGCGAAGAAAGTGTTCGGCGCGCTGTAGATCCATCGCCGGCAACAAATACAAACGCCCCGAAAAATCGGGGCGTTTGTGTTACTGCACCAGGGGCGTTATCAGCCGTAGGTGATTTTACCTTCGAACTTGACGTTACTCGCGCAAGGCCGCGGCAGCGTCGGCTGCCATGGCGTAGGCTTGCAGGGGGGCTTGCACTTGTTGCGCTTTTTGCCCATTTTGAACGCCATCATCGGCATCACGCCGATACCAATACCTATACCACCCATCGCAAACAAGCCCATAGGTCATTCCTCACGTCTAATTAAACCTCTTCCTGTAGCAACTTCGTTGTCAGGAAAAGGCACCTGCAACCCAGGTAACCCCTGAGTGGCAGGCACGCAAGAAACAGTTCCTGAACCGTGTAGCCGCTTTACGCAGGTTTATGCCGACTTAGGCTGGACCCGGAACCACGCCGCATACAACGCCGGCAAAAACAGCAAGGTCAGGGCCGTGGCCACGATCAAGCCGCCCATGATCGCCACCGCCATTGGCCCGAAGAACACGCTGCGCGACAGCGGGATCATCGCCAGCACTGCCGCCAGCGCCGTCAGCACAATCGGGCGGAAGCGCCGTACGGTGGCTTCGATAATCGCCTGCCACGGCTCCAGGCCCGCCTTGATGTCCTGCTCGATCTGATCCACCAGGATCACCGAGTTACGCATGATCATCCCCGACAACGCGATGGTCCCAAGCATGGCCACAAAGCCAAACGGCTGGCGGAACACCAGCAGGAACAGCGTCACGCCAATCAGCCCCAGGGGCGCGGTAAGAAACACCATGGCCGTGCGCGAGAAGCTGCGCAGTTGCAGCATCAGCAAGGTCAGCACCACCACGATGAACAGCGGCACGCCGGCCTTCACCGAGTTCTGGCCACGGGCGGAGTCTTCGACGGTACCTCCCACGTCCAACAGGTAACCGTCCGGCAGTTCGGCCCGCACCTGGGCCAGGGTCGGCAGGATCTGCTGGACCAGGGTCGCCGGTTGCTCCTTGCCGTAGATATCGGCGCGTACGGTCACCGTGGGCAGGCGGTTGCGATGCCAGATAATGCCTTCCTCGAAGCCATACTCCAGGGTGGCGATCTGCGACAGCGCCACGCTGGTGCCGTTGTCGGTCGGCACCGCCAGGCTCGGCAGCAGCGACAACTCGGTGCGCTCATGCACGGTGCCGCGCAGGAGAATTTCGATCAACTCGTTGTCCTCCCGGTACTGGCTGACGCTGGAACCGGTCAGGGAGCTCTGGAGAAATTTCGACAGGTTGGCCGTGCTCACCCCCAAGGCGCGGGCGCGGTCCTGGTCGACATTGAGGTAGACGATCTTGCTCGGTTCTTCCCAGTCCAGATGCACATTCACCACGTGGGGGTTTTCCCGCACCTTGGCCGCGACCTTGCGCGCCAGGGCCCGCACTTCTTCGATGTACTCGCCAGTCACGCGAAACTGCACAGGGTAGCCAACCGGCGGGCCGTTCTCCAGGCGGGTGACCCGCGAACGCAGGTCGGGGAATTGCTCGTTGAGGGTTTCGATCAACCAGGTGCGCAGGGTTTCGCGCTCCTCGATGGTCTTGGCCAGCACCACGAACTGGGCAAAGCTGGCCGCCGGCAACTGCTGGTCCAACGGCAGGTAGAAGCGCGGTGAACCGGTGCCGACATAGGCCACGTAGTTTTCGATCCCCCCATGCGCCTTGAGCAAGCCTTCGAGACGCTTGACCTGATCGGCGGTGTTGCTCAGCGAGGCGCCTTCCGCCAGTTTCAGGTCGACCATCAGCTCCAGGCGCCCGGACGCCGGGAAGAACTGTTGCGGGACAAAGCGGAACAGCGCCACCGAGCCGATAAACAGCAGCACGGTCAGTACAATCACGGTTTTGCGCCGGCGCACGCACCATTCCACCCAGCGCCTTACGCGCTGATAGAACGGCGTGCCGTAAGGATCCGGGCCATCAGTGCCGTGCTTGGCCGCATGAATCTTCGCCAAGTCCGGCAGGAGTTTTTCCCCCAGGTACGGCACAAACACCACGGCGGCAACCCACGAGGCCAGCAGCGCGATGGTCACCACCTGGAAGATCGAGCGGGTGTACTCACCGGTACTCGATTGCGCGGTGGCAATCGGCAAGAAGCCGGCTGCGGTGATCAACGTACCGGTAAGCATCGGAAACGCCGTACTGGTCCAGGCGAAACTGGCGGCCTTGAGACGGTCGTAGCCCTGCTCCATTTTGATCGCCATCATTTCCACGGCGATGATCGCGTCGTCCACCAGCAGGCCCAAAGCCAATACCAAGGCACCCAGGGAGATCTTGTGCAGGCCGATCCCCAGGTAATACATGCAGGCAAAGGTCATGGCCAACACCAACGGAATCGCCAGGGCCACCACCATGCCGGTACGCACGCCGAGGGAGAAGAAACTCACCAGCAATACAATCGCCAATGCTTCGGCCAGCACCTGGACGAATTCGCCCACGCTGGTCTTCACCGCAGCGGGCTGGTCCGACACCTTGCGCAGCTCCATGCCTGCCGGGAGGTTCTTCTGCAAGCGTGCGAATTCGCCCTCAAGGGCCTTGCCCAGTACCAGGATGTCACCGCCATCGCGCATGGCCACGGCCAGGCCGATCGCATCGTCACCCATGTAGCGCATACGCGGCGCGGGCGGGTCGTTGAAGCCACGGTGGATCTCGGCCACGTCGCCAATGCGGAAGGTGCGGCCGCCCACGCGGATCGGGAAATCGCGGATTTCCTCCACCGCCTTGAAGTTACCCGACACCCGCAGTTGCACGCGCTCGCTCGGGGTTTCAAAGAAGCCGGCGGTGGACACCGCGTTCTGCTCCTGCAACGCCTGTTGCACCGCCGCCAGGGGCAGGCCGAGGGTGGCGAGCTTGAGGTTGGATAGCTCGATCCAGATCTTCTCGTCCTGCAACCCCAGCAGCTCGACCTTGCCCACATCCGGCACCCGTTGCAGCTGGATCTGGATGCGGTCGGCGTAGTCCTTGAGCACGGCGTAGTCAAAACCCTCGCCGGTCAGGGCATAGATATTGCCAAAGGTGGTGCCGAATTCATCGTTGAAGAACGGGCCCTGGATATCCGGGGGCAGGGTCTGGCGGATATCGCTGATCTTCTTGCGCACCTGGTACCACAGGTCGGGAATCTGCGCCGAGTGCATCGAGTCCCGCGCCATAAACGTGACCTGGGATTCGCCCGGGCGGGAGAACGAGACGATGCGCTCGTACTCGCCGGTTTCCATCAGTTTCTTTTCAATACGCTCGGTGACCTGGCGCGAGACTTCCTGGGCCGTGGCGCCTGGCCAGTTAGTCTTGATCACCATGGCTTTGAAGGTGAACGGCGGGTCTTCACTTTGCCCCAGCTTGGTGTAGGACAACGTACCGACAACGGCCAGCAGCAGCATCAGGAACAGTACGATCTGGCGATTACGCAACGCCCATTCGGAAAGATTGAAACCCATCGGGGACTACTCCTTGTTGGCCGCCAGATTCACCACCCGGTTGGAGCGATCCACCGGGCGTACTTGCTGGCCCTCATGGAGCACATGCACACCGGCGGCAATCACCCAGTCGGAGGGGGTCAGGCCTTCGAGCACCGGCACGCTTTTTTCGCCGAAGGCGCCGATGCGCACCGCTGTGCGCTTGAGGGTGTTATCCGGCTTGACCAACCAGACGTAGGACGCACCGTTCTCTGCGCTGAGGGCAGACAGCGGCACCGACAACGGAACCACGCCGTCAGCCTGGATGAAAACCCGCGCACTCTGCCCCAGCTCGGCCGGGACTTTGCCGGCGTTGAAGGCGACGCGGGCGGCGAAGGTGCGTGACTTGGGATCGGCTGCCGGCGACAGCTCGCGAATACGCCCCTCGAAACGCTGGTCGGGCTGGCTCCACAGTTCCACGGAGACCGGCTGGCCGACCTTGAAGCGGCCGAAGCTTTGCTCCGGGAAGCTGATCAACACTTCACGCTCGCCATCGGTAGCCAGGGTGAACACGGTCTGCCCCGCAGACACCACTTGCCCGACTTCCACCGCACGCTTGGCCACCACCCCGTCCTGGGGCGCGCGCAACACGGCATAGCCAGCCTGGTTGTTGGCCACGTCGAATTCTGCCTTGATCTGCTGCAAGCGGGCGACGCCTGCGCGGTAGAGGTTTTCGGAATTATCGTACTGGGAGCGGCTGACCATCTGACGGTCCATCAGGGTCTTGTAGCGATCACGCTCGGCCCGCACCAGGCTCAGGTTGGCCTCGGCCGCCGTGACTTGGGCACGGGTAGCCTGCAGTTGCAGGCGCACATCCTGGGGATCGAGCTCCGCCAGCGGCTGGTTGGCCTTGACGCGCTCGCCCTCCTCCACCAGGCGGCGGCTGACTTTGCCGCCGATGCGAAAGGCCAGGTCCGGTTCATACCGGGCACGCACCTCGCCTGGATAACTGTCCATTGCCAACGCAGAGGGTTGTGGCTGCACCACCATGGCCGGGCGGACGGTGGTTTGGGCCGCTTCTTCATGGCCGCAGGCAGCCAGTAAAAGAGCAAGGCTGGCAGGCAACGCGAGGTGCAGGAAGATGCTGCGCATGCTGAAGGACCTTTCGCAAATGGTGCTTGGAATAATTATACTGGCCGGTATGTTATTAATACCAAACTCACCAGTCCAGTATTAAAGTGAAAATGTCCGACAATCCTGTAAACACCAATAGCCCTGGGCGCCCCAAGGACATGGCAAAACGCCAGGCAATCCTCGACGCGGCGAAAATCCTGTTTTTGAGCAACGGTTATGCGAGTACCAGCATGGATGCCGTCGCCCTTGAGGCTGGCGTGTCGAAACTGACGGTCTACAGCCACTTCACCGACAAAGAAACGCTATTCACCGCCGCCGTCGAGGCCAAGTGCGAAGCGCAACTGCCGGTCATGTATTTCGAGCTGCCCGACGGTGTGCCGGTGGAGAAGGTGCTGCTCAACATCGCCCGGGGCTTTCACCTGCTGATCAACAGTGAGGAGTCGGTGAACCTGCACCGTTTGATGATGACGTCGGGCAATCAGGATCCGAAGCTGTCGCAGATTTTCTTCGAAGCCGGCCCCATGCGGATGCTGCAGGGGATGGAGCGCTTGCTGGGCAAGATCAATCAGAGCGGTGCGCTGAGCATCGACAAGCCGTTTACCGCAGCCGAACACTTCTTTTGCCTGCTCAAGGGCACGGCGAACTTCTGCTTGCTGTATGGCTGCGGCGACCGCTTGAGCGAAGCGGCCGCCGAAGAGCATGTGCAGGAAGTGGTGGGGTTGTTTATGCGGGCGTATCGACCTTGAACAGTCGTTGATCGATCTGACGCCATCGCCGGCAAGCCGGCTCCTACAGGTGATTGCGTTTATTGTAGGAGCCGGCTTGCCGGCGACGGGGCCCTCAGGCCTTGAGCGCTTTTTTAGGGTAAATATCGTACCGGCTGGATTTGCCGTCCAGCGCGTGGCTCGGCTTGGGCCCGTCAATGCACGGCGCCTTGCGCGGGCGCTTGACCACCACCCGGTGGCTGGCCAGGGCCAAGGCCGCCGCCAGCAACGCCGGGGCATCAGGATCGTCGCCCACCAGCGGGCGAAACAGGCGCATTTCTTTCTTCACCAAGGCGGTTTTCTCACGATGGGGAAACATCGGGTCCAGGTAGATCACCTGCGGCGGCTCACCTTCCCAGTTACGCATCAGCTCGATGGAGTTGCCCTTGAGCAGGATCATCCGCCCAACGATGGGCGCCACTTCAAAATCATCGGCCCCACGCGCCAGACCATCTTCGAGCAAGGCACCAATCAACGGTTGCCGCTCGATCAGGCTCATCTCACAGCCCAGGCTGGCCAGCACGAACGCATCCTTGCCCAGGCCCGCCGTGGCATCCAGCACCCGGGGGCGCACACCTTGAGACACGCCCACCGCCTTGGCGATCATCTGCCCGCTGCCACCACCGTAAAGCCGGCGATGGGCCGCGCCGCCCTCGACAAAGTCCACCCGCACCGGCCCAGGCGCATCGGCGCCCAGCTGTTGCAGTTGCAGGCCGTGCTCACCCACTTGCAGGGCAAAATCGGCATCCGCCAGCTGCAACGGCAGGCCGAGCTGCTCGGCCCAATACTGGGCATGGGCCTGGAAACCTTCGGCCAAGGCCTCGACCCGAATGCGGCTGGCCGCGGGTTGTTCGCTCATCGTTTACTACGCTCAAAAATATTAAGGATCGGCAAAAAGCGGCCGATAAAAAAGGATCAGGCATTTTGCCAGACCCTGAGCGTCGACCGAGAGAAATGTCAGACATTCATTCCCTATTCACCGGTGTCCTGCCGACCCACAACCACTTCGGCCTGCGCAATACCCAAGCGCTGGCCGGCGTCAGTCATGTGTGGCAGGACTTCTTCGCCCGGGCGTTGGCCGAGCAACTTGGCCAGGTGCCAGGTGCGCAGCTGGCCGCAGATCCGGTGCCGGTGGATACCTCGATCGAACCCAGCGCCGGCAGCGACCTGCTGACCCAAATCGTTACCCAACGTCATTGCGACGTCCAGGACACCGAGGTCGCCCCGCCTGAACCGCTGTTCCTGCCGATTGCCGAATTCGAGCTGGACCTGCTGCCACCCGCGGCCGTGCCGTTCCCGGATGATGAAATCGTCGCCCAGCAACGCCAGCAGAACTTCGAGAGCGGCTGGGTACGCCCGATCGTCCTGACCGCTGGCCAGCCACTGCCCGAGCCAGGCCCGGCGCCACAACCCAAGCCGCTGTTCCTGCCGATTGCCGAGTTCGAACTGGACCTGCTGCCAGCGGCGGCCGAACCGTATCCGAATGAAGAACTGGTGCAGCAGCAAAAGGCCCTGGACTTCGATTGCGGCTGGGCCCGCCCACTGATCCTCAACAACCTGCGCCTGGCGGCCTGACCCTTAGCGGCACACCCACCAACGCCCCATGTCCAGATGGAAATGGTTGCGATGGGCAGCGTTGTAGTCCGGGCTCAAGACCACGTTGAAATCTTTGCACGCACGGTCGCGCACCTGACGCAAAAAGCGCGCGTTGGCGCCCTCTCCAGGCCAATCCTTCAGCACATTGATACTGCGCCCATCCGCCAGGCGAAACCCGGCGATATCCAGGGCATTGGCCGAGGCGTGCTGGCTGAGCCGCCCTTCGGCACGCCCATACATATTGCGGCAGGCAAAACTGCCCAGGTGATCGACCCGCGTCACCGCCTGGCCAAACACCGCCTGGGCGGCCGGCTGCAAGCTGTGGCGCTCGAACAGAGCAAACGCCACCGCCAAGGGGCAACTGGCGAGAAAGCTGCTACTCAAACCCACCTGCGCGCCCTGCACCCGCAGGGTATTGCGCAGTGGGCAAGCCGCATCAGCGGGACTGTCCGCCTGATGGCTGACCCGCAGCCCGGAGCTTTTCAGCACCTGGTCGCACAGTGCCGGATCATCCTGCAACCGTCCGAGTTTGAACCGCGTCAGCAGGTTGGGCACGGCGCGCACATCCAAGGGCGCCCAGGGGTTCCATTCGGCGGGCAACGGCACCCAGCCGCGCCAGATGCCTACGAGTAGGCCGCCCGCAAGTAGCAGCAACACACCCAACACTTTGAAAAAAGCCACGACTCAACCTTTGAACAACTGATTTGCCTGGCTGAACGGCATCGAGCGCTCGGTAAAGGTGAAGGTTCCCAGTTCCTGAACCTCCCGCGCGGCCCTGAAGAACTCCCCGTAGGCCGCCAGGGCCATGGCCGAGCCGACGCTGATGCGCTTGACGCCCATCTCGCTCAGTTGCGCCACCGAGAGCGTGAGGCCACCGGACATCAGCACATTCACCGGTTTTGGCGCCACCGCCCGCACCACCGCCAGTACTTCCTCAGCACTGCGCAGGCCCGGAGCATACAACACGTCGGCGCCCGCTTCGGCGTAGGCCTGCAAACGGCGAATAGTGTCGGGAAAATCCAGGCGACCATGCAGGAGGTTTTCCGCACGGGCCGTCAGCATGAAGGGGAATGGCAAGCTGCGCGCCGCAGCGACGGCAGCCTCGATGCGCTCAACAGATAGATCAAAGGGGTAGATCGGGTCGACCGCAATCCCCGTAGCGTCTTCGATAGAACCGCCGACGATGCCGGTAGCGGCGGCCCGCAACAGGCTCTGGGCACAACCTTGAGGCGTATCGCTGAAGCCGTTTTCCAGGTCCGCCGCCACCGGCAGCGCGGTGGCCTGAACGATCATCCCGGCGTTGCCCAAAGTGTCCTCCAGCGACAGCGCACCTTCGGCATCCGGACGCCCCAGACTGAAGGCAAAACCCGCGCTGGTAGTGGCCAGGGCTTCAAAGCCGAGGCTGGCGAGCATCTTGGCGGAACCGGCGTCCCACGGGTTGGGCATCACGAATGCACGGTCACGCTCGTGCAGGGCTCGAAAGGATTCGGCGCGAAGGGTTTGGGCATCCATGACTGACTCCAGGCATAAAAGAACCCTAGAGTAACCCCAGTTGCTCCACAGCGGGCTCCCGATGCAACTGCGCCAACGCCGGCAACCCAGGCAATCGCACCATCAATTGCTGATGAAAACGCATGGCCAATTGGGCCGCCAGGCGGTTGTCCGAGGTGTGCAGGAACACATAGGGCGTGCGGCCCTCCTCGATCCAGCCAGCGACCTTTTCAACCCACGGCACCAGGAACGGATCGTTGGCTTCCAGGTCCGGGTGGCCGATAAAACGCACCTGGGGAAACTGGGTCAACGCCGCAGGCCGGGGCGGTACCTTGGGCTTTTTCGATTGGGCGTGGAGTACCGCCGCCGAGGTGGACGTGCAACTGAACAGCGCCCGAGGATCCAGGCAGATCCGCTCGACACCACGGTCACGCAGCAGGCGGTTGAGGCTGCGCTCGGCATCGCCTTTGGCGAAGAACTCGCGGTGACGCACCTCCACCGCCAATGGCCGCTCCAGGCCGTCGATAAACCCTGCCAGTTCCCCCAGCCGCTGCGGGGTGAAGCTGGCCGGTAGTTGCAGCCACAGTGGCGAAACCCGCTCGCCCAGCGGGCTCATCAAACCGAGGAAGCTTTCGGCGGCGGGCAACTGTTCGCGCAGGTCAGCGCTGTGGCTGATATCACCGGGAAACTTGGCGGTAAAGCGAAAGTGCGCGGGCATGATCTCGGCCCAGCGCTGCACAGTCGCGACGGAGGGCCGCGCATAGAACGTGGTGTTGCCTTCGCAGGCATTGAACACCTGGCAATACAGCCCGAGAAAATCTGTGGTGCGGGCGTCTTGCGGATACAGGTACTCGCGCCAGGCGCTTTCACTCCAGGACGGGCAACCGAGGAAATAAGGCAGCAACATCAGATGTGGATATCGAGACCCAGCACTTCCATATCCCATTCGACAAAGCCTGCTGTGGTCAGGTAGCTGGCCAGGGCCGTGGCGACGTTCTTGCTCATGGAGCGCGGGAAGACCATGTCTTGCTGGCGGGCCGGAACGCCGCCGATACGCGCACCGCTGGCACCTTGGGCACGAGCGGAAACCGCTGCGCTCTGGGAGGTTTCGGGCTGGATTTCAATAAAATCGGGGGATTCTTCGACGGACTCGTCTACCTTCACGTTCGCCTTGCGTGGCTTGCGCTTGAGGGGGTAGGACTGGGAGGAAAAGCCGTCTATACGCATGCATGCAGATCCGTGATCAATGATGGCAATTTAGCGGCACTTTCCTTGGCGCGCAAATGCTCTGGTGATAACTAGAACACATAAACGGGCAAAGGTTTAAAACCGCGGGCAAATTCTGACGATTGGCGCCAATTGCCTGCGATCAACGGTGGAAGCTGTCGAGCCCCAGCGAGGCTGCGATGGCGGCGACACTGCCACTATTCATGGCACCTGACACACCGCTATCGCAGCCTCGCTGAGGCTCGACAGCTCCCACATTAGAGGCTAACCGCAATAAGCCTAGAGCCCGCGTTCGGCCTTGGTCTGCGCCACTTTATCGCGCAGGTACACCGGGGCGGCCTGGTCGGCGGGAATCGCCTCGCCGCGTTCCCAGGCAAAACGCGCCAGGGCCAGCAGGTCTTCGGCATGGGGCAGCATCGCGGCATCCTGGCCCATCGTGGGCACGGCGATCCGCTGGCCATACCCCCAACCGGTACCGGCACCAAACCAGTCGCCACTGGCATCGGCCGGCAACGCGGCGGCCTCGGGCGGCTGCACGGCTTCAACGCCGACCAGGCGCATTTCGCCTGCGGTCTCGCGGTAGCAACCCCAGTAGACCTCATCCATCCGCGCATCGATGGCTGCCGCGACCTGGGCCGCGCCGTGCTCACGCAGGGCGCGCTGGGCCAGCACGGCCAGGTTGGACACCGGCAATACTGGCCGTTCCAGGGCAAACGCCAGGCCCTGCACCACGCCGATGGCGATGCGCACGCCGGTGAACGCGCCCGGGCCACGGCCAAAGGCGATGGCGTCCACCGCCGACAAGGTGGTGCCGGCATCGAGCAATAACTGCTTGATCATCGGCAGCAGCTTTTGCGCGTGCAGGCGCGGGATCACCTCATAGTGGCTCGTGACCTTGCCGTTATGCAGCAGGGCAACGGAGCAAGCTTCAGTCGCGGTGTCCAGGGCCAGCAGGGTGCTCATCGGTGTGGGTGTCCAAATCGAAAAAAAGTGCGCCAGTATAAACAACAACGGCCCGCAAGCGGGCCGTTGAACATCACGCCGATCGTCAGATCAGTTCAGCGCTTCCAGCACCTTGGCGGTGATGGCTTCCACCGAGCCAACGCCCGGGATGTGGCTGTATTTCGGTTTGCCCTGGGCAGCCGACAGCTTCTGGTAGAAGTCCACCAGCGGCTTGGTCTGGGAGTGGTAGACCGACAGGCGATGACGCACGGTTTCTTCGGTATCGTCCTTGCGCTGCACCAGGTCGTCACCGGTTACATCATCCTTGCCAGCCACTTTTGGCGGGTTGTAGACGATGTGGTAGACGCGGCCCGAGGCTTCGTGAACACGGCGACCGGCGATACGCTGGACGATCTCTTCGTCTTCAACGGCGATTTCGACCACGGCATCCAACTCGACGCCGGCCTTCACCAGGGCTTCGGCCTGGGGAATGGTGCGTGGGAAACCGTCGAACAGGAAACCGTTCTTGCAGTCTTCCTGGCTGATGCGTTCCTTGACCAGGTTGATGATCAGGTCGTCGGAGACCAGGCCACCGCTGTCCATCACGCTCTTGGCGATCAGGCCCAGCTCGGTACCGGCCTTGACGGCGGCGCGCAGCATGTCGCCAGTGGAGATTTGTGGAATGCCGAACTTTTCAGTGATGAACTTTGCCTGAGTACCTTTACCGGCCCCGGGAGCTCCCAGCAGAATGACGCGCATCGATGTGCTCCTCAATTTTTTATAGAGATGACGCTCGGATTCGCCGCGTGGGGCCAATCTCGTAGAATATGCTCGTAAAAATACGAATCCAGGCCGCCCAAACGGCCAAAGGCTGATCAAGATACACAGCGAGCCCTAACCACACAAGCCGCCAAAAGTCGGAAGAACCCGCCCCACACAAGCCTTTTGGTCGCGGTATCCCTTGGTGCAACCCAAACCCAAAACCGCCGGCAGAGCCCTTTCGGGTCAACCGGCGGTTTTGCGTGCAAGCCCTTGAGAACACGCGACAAATGTCAGCCGGTATTACGCAGCCCGGCGGCAATACCGGCCACGGACACCAGCAGCGCCTGTTCCAGAGGGCTGTCCTGTGTCGCTTCCTGCTGGCGGGACCGCGCCAACAACTCGGCCTGCAGCAGGTGCAATGGGTCAAGGTAGGTGTTGCGCAGGCGGATGAACTCCAGGGTGTCGGGACTGTGGGCCAGCAGTTGCGACTGCCCGGTCAGGCCAAGCACCACGGCACACGCCTGCGACAATAGGTCGCGTAAATGCGCACCCAATGGCAGCAGGTCCGGCTGCACCAGACGCTCGTCATACAGGCGGGCGATATCGGCGTCGGCCTTGGCCAGGACCATTTCCAGCATGTCGATGCGCGTACGGAAGAACGGCCATTGCTCACGCATCTGCCCCAGCAACTCGCCTTCGCCCCGCTCCAGGGCCTTGCTCAATGCCGCTTCCCAGCCCAGCCAGGCCGGCAACATCAGGCGCGTCTGGGTCCAGCCGAAAATCCACGGGATCGCACGCAGGCTTTCGATGCCCCCAGCACGGCGTTTGGCCGGGCGACTGCCCAGGGGCAAGCGGCCCAGTTCCTGCTCGGGCGTGGACTGGCGGAAGTACTCGACGAACTGCGGATTTTCCCGCACTACCGCGCGATAGGCGCTGACGCCATCGGCGGCCAATTCGTCCATCAAATGCCGCCAGGCCGGCTCCGGGGGCGGCGGTGGCAATAAGGTCGCCTCCAGCACTGCGGCCAGATACAGATTGAGGTTCTGCTCGGCGATATCCGGCAAGCCGAACTTGAAGCGAATCATCTCGCCCTGCTCGGTGGTGCGAAAACGCCCGGCTACCGAGCCCGGTGGCTGCGACAGGATCGCCGCGTGGGCCGGGCCACCGCCACGGCCAACGGTGCCGCCACGACCATGGAACAACAACAGTTCCACCTGCTGCTCGCGGCAGATATCCACCAGCCGTTCCTGGGCCCGGTACTGCGCCCAGGCCGCAGCGGTAGTGCCGGCGTCCTTGGCCGAGTCCGAATAGCCGATCATCACTTCCTGCGGGCCTTGCAGGCGCGCGCGATAGCCCGGTAGCAGCAACAGGCGCTCGATTACCGGGCCGGCGTTGTCCAGGTCGGCCAGGGTCTCGAACAGCGGCACCACACGCATCGGCCGCTGCACCCCGGACTCCTTGAGCAGCAGCTGCACCGCCAGCACATCGGATGCCGCACCCGCCATGGAGATGACGTAGGAACCCAGGGATGCGGCTGGCGCGGCGGCAATTTCCTTACAGGTATTGAGCACTTCGGCGGTGTCGGCCGACGGCTTGAAATAGCCTGGCAACAATGGGCGACGGTTGGCCAACTCCTTCATCAGGAAGGTGATGCGCGCGTCTTCGTCCCAATCCTCATAGCGGCCCAGGCCCAGGTAGTCGGTGATCTCGGTCATCGCCGCCGAGTGACGGCTGGAGTCCTGGCGCACATCCAGGCGCACCAGGAACAGGCCGAACGTTACCGCACGGCGTAGGCAATCGAGCAGCGGGCCGTCGGCAATCACGCCCATGCCGCAGGCGTGCAGGGACTGGTAGCACAGCTCCAGCGGCTCCAGCAGGTCGCGATTGTTTTGCAGCACATCAGCCGGCGCCGGGAGGCTGGCGGTCAACGCCGCGTGCGCCCAATTGCGGGTGGCGCGCAGGCGTTCGCGCAGTTGCTTGAGCAAGGCCCGATAAGGTTCGACGCTCTCGCCGACCTTGGCCTGCAACTCGGGGCTGGCCTGCTGCATCGACAGCTCGGATGCCAGGTGATCGATATCACGCAGATACAGGTCTGCAGCCATCCAGCGCGCCAGCAGCAATACTTCGCGGGTCACGGGCGCCGTCACGTTGGGGTTGCCGTCACGGTCACCGCCCATCCATGAGGCAAAGCGGATCGGTGCCGCCTCCAGGGGCAGGCGCAGGCCGGTCGCGGCGTGCAAGGCGTGATCGGCCTTGCGCAGGTAGTTGGGGATGGCGTGCCACAGCGAATGCTCGATCACCGCAAAGCCCCACTTGGCCTCGTCCACCGGGGTGGGCCGGGTGCGGCGGATTTCTTCGGTGTGCCAGGCTTCGGCGATCAGCCGTTGCAAGCGCTGGCGAATCTGCTCGCGCTCGGCGCTGGTCAAGTCACGGTGATCCTGCAACGCCAGTTGGGCGGCGATGGCGTCATATTTCTGGATCAGGGTGCGGCGCGCAACTTCGGTAGGGTGGGCGGTGAGCACCAGTTCGATCTCCAGCCGCGCCAACTGCCGGGCCAGGGATTCGCTGCTATGGCCCTCACTCTGCAGGCGCGCCAGCAGCTCGGGCAGTACCCGCGACTCGAACGGGGCGGGCTGGGATTCATCGCGCCGGTGAATCAGTTGGTACTGCTCGGCGATATTAGCCAGGTTGAGGAACTGGTTGAACGCACGTGCCACCGGCAACAGCTCGTCTTCCTGCAACTGGTTGAGGCTGGCGCTGAGCTCTTCGCCAGCTGCCGCCTCGGTTGCCCCGCCCCGGCGATCGGCCTTGGCGCCCTTGCGGATCTGCTCGATTTTGGCGAGGAACTCATCACCGTACTGTTCTCGAATCGTGTTGCCCAACAGTTCACCCAGCAGGTGAACATCTTCACGCAAACGTGCATCGATATCGCTCATCAGCCAATCTCCAGCCAGGAATCCGGGACGCTTTGATCTTTAAGAGTGCCGATCAAGCCTTGCTCTTACAAGGAACTTTAAACCTTGGCGGTTGCAGCTAGTCTCAAGGATACGTCGTCGCGTTATCCACGCCGCGACCGGTCACTCATCACCGCCCGCTACCCTGGGCATCACTGAGGTTGCCATGAAAATCCGAGAACTGGCCCAGCAATGGGAAGAAACCGCCAAGGGTCGCCTGACCAAGACCGAATATGCCATCCACCTGGATGTCGAGGCCGCCGCACGGCTGGCGGCCATCCGCGAGATGTACCCCAAGCGCAGCACCGAGGAATTGCTCGGCGAGTTGATCGGCGCCGCCCTGGAAGAGCTGGAAGCCAGCTTTCCCTATATCCGGGGCCAGCATGTGGTTGCCACTGATGAAGAGGGTGACCCGTTGTATGAAGATGTGGGGCACACAATAGAGAAAATCGTGAAACGGGGCCAAATTCACGAACTTTGTATCTCCAGCCATACGTAGCTACCGCAGCTTTCAGTTGAGCAATTTCGCCATTCCCCTCCTTATATAGAAGGTCGTCATGAAAACGTTTGAGCAGATGTTAAGCACTTGGGAAGCTAAGGCTCACGAAGACAGCGAGCAAGTCGAGTACACCCTCTCCATCCACCAGCGTGATCTTGTGAAAATCAAAGCGTTGGCTGAGGCTTACGAGCTGTCAGAAGCTGTCGTCACCGAAGGCCTACTATCGGCGGCTATACAGGAAGCGGAACGGGCAATCCCTTACGTCAAGGGAACCCAAGTGATCCGCGTCGAGGAAGGTGAAGAGGTATATGCAGACGCTGGGAGAACACCTGCATATGTAGACGCTGAGAACAGACTCGCCTTGGCAATATTCAATAAAAAATCAGAAGACAGTAAAATCTGAAATAGAATTTTCTATTTTAAGATTTTTGTCCCGCCAACCTCATCTACTATATGACTGACAAGGGACCTAATTGGAAGTTAACCTCATAGCAAAGGACTAAAATGGACATTGAAAACCTTTTATCGCCGATATCTTACGAAGAAAGGATTGTGGTATTTTTTGACGTACTGGGCTGGAAAAGCCACGTTCGCAATGCGGGAGATGATCCACAAAAAATTGGACATTTAGCGTTAATTCCAAAAATACTAAAAAGCGAGCAGATTTTAGAAGCCGCGGAAGCAAGTAGCTCAGCCGGTATAAGAACCACATCTTTTTCGGATTGCTGCGTATTGAGCATTCCATATAGTGAAGAATCATTACCCAATATTATTTACGGACTATCAAATACATTTGTTGGCTGTGCTTTGATGGGCTTTCTCTTGCGAGCAGGCGTAACAATTGGCAAACTGCACCACGAGAACGATATAGTTTTTGGCCCAGCAATGAACAGGGCATATGAATTAGAATCCAAAGGTATTTACCCAAGAATCATTATCGATCCGAACACACCTTCCCTTATGAATTTAAAACTACATCCGAACATGCTTTCGACAGATGAAATCGGGAGCTTCGTCAACCCTTACGAATGGTCATTTATAAAATCAGCCAACTGCCAAAACCCTCTTCCAACTGAACGATTCTTGGGCGTAGAAACCAATACAGCAAAAACTCTTTTCACATGCTTACATGAGGCACTATTAAAAATATTAGACTCCGCAAATGAAGATAAACATCGAGATAGAGCGAACTGGCCGTACAGCAAGGTAAGGCAGCAATTCAAACAAATACTTTCACTGCAGTAATTCGGAACACTCAGACGCCGAGACGGCGTCTGACATCTTTAACCCGAGTGACAAAACACTCCATAAAACGATGAAAACAATTTCAACTAAACCTTTTGTGTGCTTCGGTGTTTATCCCCCCCACATCCTCACCACACTATTTAAACCCTTTATAAACATCATCGTAATTACGAAACTTACTCATACGAGTCTTATTCAACGGCGTGAGCTCTGAAAGCCTTAACAAAGCACCGTAAGTTTTCATAAAAATAGTCCTGAAATCATCCGTAATATCCTTTTCGGGCGAACGAACCTCACCACATTTTAATAAAGCCCTAGCATGCCGCGTAAAATTCTTACTATTTAAACTACTAAAATACTCATAAAATTCATCATCGTCTTTTTGGGCTATCCCTCTTCTTAAATCCCCATCTGGAAAGCCTGAACCTTGAACGACTGCGAGAACCAGATCAGCTAAACTTCCTTTCACCGCTAAGCTGTCAAAATACTGATCAAGTTTCATCGCCAAATAAGCATTGCTCGGCCAAGGATAAATTTCATCTTTTTCCCGGACACCCTTAGCAGGAAGGGCATTAGAACAGTAATCATCAATTACTGAGTTAATTAAGTCCTCTCGACCTAAATCACAATAAATAGATGCAACAGAATCCAAATCACTTACAGTAAAATATTGTAATGCTTTAGAAATAGCTTGCTCAAATGCATCAAGCACCTCCTCCTCATTATCCCCGAAAGACGAATGAAACAAATCCCAAGCCTGCCCAAGAAGAGCAATATCTGCATCATGCTTTATCTTTTTTTCTAAAGCTTCGACAAGGAGCCCTAAAGAACCTTCATCTGCGTAACCTTTCTTTATGAGATCAATTATTGCCACATCAAATTCATCACACTTCCCAAAGCCGTACTCATCAAGATAAACGCTTTTCTCCCTCTCAACCCGTTTACTTTCTGCCTCTTCCGCAGATGCATTAGGATTATCCGGCATATAAGAGAGCAGACTGCCCTGATAATTTAAAATAAAATCAATATCAACTTCACACCTGTCGCCACCATACACAGCATACACCGCAAGAGGCAAAGTGCTGTGAGCTTGCTGAAGCACTCTAGGATGAGCATCTTTTAACGCCCCATCAAGCACAGATGCAAAGAAACCAATCTTTTTCAGCAATCGTATGTTATTTATATTTAATTTTATCGCATTTTCAGACAACACATTACGAGCTTCTCCCACAGAATCAAAAACAAGCTTGACCGACTCCTGCACTGAAGGATTAAAAGTCACTTCATAATCAAAAACCTTCTCACTAAAACTAAAAAACTCATCATTCTTGCTTAGTGATCCGTCATTTAAAATTAAAATAACCGAGCAACTTTTTGACTCAACTAAATTAGATATCAACCCAAGGACATCACGAGATGATAGACCCGTCCCCCTTCGTTCAAAATCATCAATACAGATAATTGTATCCCTTATAAATGCGGACTGTATTGAATCGATAACTCCACCAAAGCTCCCAACAAAAGGAATTTTTATCTCCTTGCCGAAGTTAAATAATTTCCGCCCGCCGCTTGCGGCGTCACTCAAGTCAAGGTTTTTTAGGTTCGCAATAACTGACTCTTTACTAATAGCCTCTCCAGCGTTAGAGCACGCGACGGTATTTTCAAAAATAGAACGTTTAAGATCACCTAAAGAGCCCAGACCGAACAATGATACATAAGAGTATTTTTTTCGAGAAAAAGACGCCCAATTATCCTTAACAACTTTATTCCAAAAATATGTCTTCCCGGTACCCCACTCCCCCTTTAACACAATCGCCGAACCAGACTTACGGGACGCGAAACTACAAAGTGCTTTTTCCACTTGAACTATAGACATAGGCTCTCTCAATAACTCCATTTATAGTAGATGCAGACATCCTTCAAAAAAAATCACATTCAACTCTAGAAGATATGCCGAAAAATAGTAGCACTACGCCACGAAGCCCGCATAGAAACCGCCATATTCAATTATTCTGAATAAGCACAATACAGCACACCAACCAATAGTAAAAAACTATCAAAAAACCTCTTTTGATAATTCTCTATTTTGGTTTTCAACCAACATCTGAAGACGTCGGCCCCACACCGCGCTTCCTGTCGTTGTCACGGCGCTACCTGCACGATATGTCAGCCACGCCTGACGATCAGAAACACTGATAAACATCCGCTGAAAAAAACCATTCCCCAGCGTACCGGGCCTTTCATAGGCCCGGCATACCGCTATGGATGGCAAAAGTTCCGATTTTTAAACACTGACCACTCAGTCAGATTTGTTCAGATGTTTTTTCGGGCAAATCGCCATCTTTGGCTGAACTATTCAAAAAAGCCTCGGGTCACAGCCAGTAAGCCATCACTTGGAACAGGCGTTTGAAAAGGCACACTGAGCTTCACCGCCAAAACGCAGACGCTGAACACCGTAGATGGATTTGATGTTTTTCTGGAGTTATCCAATGGAGTTGAAGACGATGAAGACCAGCACTGCCAAATCCTCGTTTAACCACCTGCGCGGGCTCAAATTGGCCGCGTTGGCAATCGGCACCAGCTTCGTCCTCGCGGGCTGCGCCGGCAACCCGCCGACCGAGCAGTACGCGGTGACCCAATCGGCCGTGAACAGCGCTGTAAGCGCTGGCGGTACCGAATACGCTGCCGTGGAAATGAAAGCTGCCCAGGACAAGCTCAAGCAAGCCGAGCTGGCCATGCACGACAAGAAGTACGACGAAGCCCGTCGTCTGGCCGAACAGGCTGAGTGGGACGCTCGCGTTGCAGAGCGCAAGGCCCAGGCTGCCAAGGCCGACCTGGCGCTGAAGGACTCCCAGAAGGCTGTTCAGGAGCTGCGTAACGAAGGCATGCGTCCTGCTGTGATCCAGCAGAAGTAAGCAGCGCCCTTGTTTGCATCGCACCCGAAATCGAATTGAAAGGACGACACCACTATGCGTAAACAATTGATGATCCCTGCCCTGCTGGCGATGAGCGTTGCATTGGCGGCTTGCTCCACCCCGCCTAACGCGAACCTGGAAAACGCACGGACCAACTTCTCGGCCCTGCAAGCCAACCCACAAGCGACCAAAATCGCCGCCCTGGAAACCAAGGACGCCAGCGAATGGCTGGACAAGGCCGACAAGGCGTACCGCGACAAGGAAGACGAGAAGAAGGTCGACCAACTGGCCTACCTGACCAACCAGCGCGTTGAAGTGGCCAAGGACACCATCGCCCTGCGCGAGTCCGAAGCCAAGCTGAAAAACGCCGGCGACGAACGTGCCCGCGCCCTGCTCGAAGCCCGCGACGCGCAGATCAAGCAGCTGCAAAACAGCTTGAACGCCAAGCAGACTGAACGCGGGACCCTGGTGACCTTTGGTGATGTGCTGTTCGCCACCAACAAGGCCGACCTGAAATCCAGCGGCCTGGTGAACATCAACAAACTGGCGCAATTCCTCCAGGAAAACCCAGATCGTAAAGTCATTATCGAAGGCTACACCGACAGCACCGGCAGCGATGCCTACAACCAGACCTTGTCCGAGCGCCGTGCTACTTCGGTGCAGGTTGCACTGATCAAGATGGGCGTTAACCCAAGCCGCATCGTGACTGCTGGCTACGGCAAGGCATACCCGGTTGCCGATAACGCCAGCGTTTCGGGCCGCGCCATGAACCGTCGCGTTGAAGTGACCATCTCCAACGACAACCAGCCGGTCAAGCCACGTTCTTCGGTTCAGTAACCGACTGACGTACACCGCTAAAAAAGCCCTGCCTGGATTCCAGGCAGGGCTTTTTTTGTAGAAGAACTGCGGCAGATGGCTTTGGATCAGCCGAAGTTGACTGAGTTGGTGTTCTCTTGGGGCATCTGCATGCCTTGCTGGCCGTCGCGATCCATCTGCTTGCGCAGAGGATCTTGCTCATCCTCGCCACCACCATTTGCGCCACTGCCCTGGGAGCCGCCTGCACCGCCCGCGCCGCCCAACAGTTGCGCCAGGAGTTTCTTCAGCGCTTCCGGGTCTGCACCACCCTGCTGCTGGCCCCCTTCGACGCCCTTGCCGACCATATTGCCGGAATCGCCCATGCCGGCGCCGCCGAAGTTACCGAACCCGCTACCACCACCTACTCCACCAATACTCATAGCGATACTCCACATAATTAAGGGGGTTGCTCGTCAGCGCTGCTGACAACCCAATCAGTGGCTTCACACAAAATATGGTTCCAAAAACTACCAGCGTGCTTACTCCTGCAATTGCGGGGTTTCCTGGCCCATGCAACGCACCGCCTGCTTCTTGTTATTCACCAGTACACCGGTCAACCCTTTCTGCTCGGTATCAAACAGCACCAGCACACCGTCGACGCACTGCGCCACCTGGGGAGCCGGGGTCAGGGAGACTTTATAGTCCTCCCCGGGCACCGTCTTGAGCATGGTGAAATCACTGAGCAGCAACGCGTCCTCGGGCTTGGCGAAGTGCAGGTAGCCGTAGTACCACAGGCAGCCAACGGTGCCGATGATGGTGCCGATACCGGTGAGGATCAGGGGGATCATGTTGCGTTCTTCGCTCATTGCGGGCTCTCTGATGATTCAACTTTAGGAGTGGCGGCCGCCGGGTAATTGGGGATTTCCCCCAGGCGGCGCAGGCCATTGAAATGCTGCGGGTCGTCAAGATAACGCAGCATCACGGTTTGCCAGGTCTTGTCGGCAAAAGTCTGCACATGCCCACCGCGGGTCAATTGCAGCACCCTTGGCGGCGGCGCAGCTTGATACAGACGGATGCCGTTGGAAAGCGGCACGATCGGATCATCCAGACTGTGGAACAGCAGTTTCGGCACGCCGGTCAGCTGCGGCATGCCGTGGATCGCGCTGTCGGCGTCCGGCACCAGCCACGACAACGGCACCTGAAACGGCCATGTTAGCCAGGAAGTGCTCAGGGCGAATTGCCCTACATCACGATAACTGGCGGGCACGCCATCCAACACCAGCGCCTTGAGCCGGGGCTGGCGCTCGGGATGTGCCGCCAGGTAATGCACCGCCAATGCCCCGCCCAGGCTCTGGCCGAGCACCACCAACGGCTGGCCCTGGGTCTCGGGGGCCTGGTCAAGCCACTGGAAAGCCGCATCCAGGTCCTGGTAGATGGCCGGCAGCGAAGGTTTGCCTTCGGACACGCCATAGCCGCGATAGTCCAGCATCAGCACTTGATAACCCTGGGCCGGCAGCCACCAACTGCCCCCCAGGTGCCCGGACAGGTTGCCCCCGTTGCCGTGCAAATGCAGCACCGTGCCCTTGAGCGGCACACCGGCCTTGGCCGGCAGCCACCAGGCGCGCAGCTTGAGGCCATCGGCGGTGGTCAGGGTGACGTCACGGTATTCCAGGCGCGCCTGTTGCGGGGTAAATGGCAGGCCGGGCTCGGGGTAGAACAGCAGCGAGCTGCAGCCGTTGAGGGTCAGGAGCAGGCATAGAATGCCGAGCAGTCTCATCCGTTGAAACCTCGTAAATGGGTGGGGACACAACCCTGATAATCAATGAAGACAAACTGTGGGAGCTGGCTGTCAGTTACTCCACCGGTGGCTGACAGACCGAGATCGCAGGCAAGCCAGCTCCTACAGTTGATGGGATTTGGTCAGAGGATATTGGAGTAGTCCGCCTCGATCCGGTCCAGGCTCAGGTGATTGAGGAAGTTGGAGAAGCACATCCACGCCGACAACGCGTTCATATCGCGAAACTGCTCCGGCAAGTACTTGGGCGGCACCACCAGGCCTTCGTCCACCAGTTGGCGCAAGGTGCGCATGTCTTCCAGGGTGGTCTTGCCGCAGAACAACAGCGGCACCTGCTCCAGCTTGCCCTTGCGCACGGCCAGCTGGATGTAGTTGTAGACCATGATAAAGCCCTTGAGGTAGGACAGATCCTTGGTAAACGGCAGGCCCGTCGGCGTCGAGCCGCGAAACACCCGGCTGGCGTTGCCGTAGCTCTCGGCCATTTCAAAGCCCTGCTCGCGGAAGAACTCGAACACCTGCAGGAAATCGGCGCCCTCTTCCACCATATGGATCGCGCGGGTGCGGTTGGTCAGTTTGCGCAGGCGGCTGGGGTAGGAGGCGAAGGTGATGATCTCCATCAGGATCGCCAGGCCCTCCTGGGTCACGGTCGACGACGGTGGGCCCTTGGACAGGAAGGTGCAGATCGGCTGGTTCTGGCCGTTGAGGGTGGTGCCCACATGGACCAGCCCTTCGTGGACTTCCAGGGCCCGCACATCGCGCTCGTTGAACATCGCATCGGTGCGGATCTTGATGTAGTCGGCACCCGCCGCCGCGTCGGCGACGATGCCATCGGACTCAAATACGCGGATGGTTTCCTCGGCCTCGCCAAACACCTTGTTCAGGCGGCTTTGCAGCAGGCTGACGGCGTCCTTGGCAGTCAGGGTCTTGGCTTCGTCCTTGAGATCGCCACGGCCGTCGATATTGTTCAGGTAATCGGAGAGCATCAGGCCCAGGTCGGCCAGGGTCGGGTCGCCGGCATGGAATGCATCGGAGGCCGCGCCGTAGAGTTCCTGGGAAATCAGGCCGAAATCCTCGGTGCCACGGGCTTCGAGCATGCGCACCACCATGCGGTATTCCTTGCACATACGCCGCATGATCTGCCCGACCGGGTTGAACTGGCCCAATTGGCGAGTGATATCACGCTCAATGTTCTGGAACTCCAGCTTCACCTTGCTGGAGTCGAACGACAATGGCCGGTTCAGGTAATAGTCGCGGTCCACGGCCGGCATGTGCTTGCCCTTGCCCTGGAGGAAGCCCTTGCGAATGTTGTCGTCCCACTTCACGGCGTCGAGGACGCGAATCGGTGTTTGCGCCAGCACAATGCGATCGGACAAGGTGCGTATCGTCTGCTGGTAATCGTCCACCCGGTGCTTCCTCTTTAAACGTTATTTGCCCACATGTTTATAGCGTACGGCTTCGACAAACACATCGGCGTTGGCCGGATCATCCAGGTAAGCCAAGACCTGGCTCATGGGGCTGTCGATCAATGTCCCGTCCCCTTCGACGGTCTCGACACTGCTGCCACTCAGGGTTTTGTGCGTGATGGCCTGGTTGATCGCCTCGGGATCGAGGTTGTAGACCACCAGTTCGCGGGCCTCATTCAATTCAAACCCGGCGAGGATAAAGTGCCCGCCCAGCTTGTTTGGCAGCGGCGCCGACAGGTACCAGCGGTTGCCGTGGCGGGACACACTGAACAAATACTCGTCGCGCTTGATCGGCTGGGTCTGCGAGGTGCTCACTGCCTTGTAGCGATGCTGGCCCACCCGGCTGATCTGCAGGTCGAGCGGCTCGCCCCAGGCGTTCCTGCTGGCCCACTTGCCCAGCAGCGCGTCAGGTGCGGCCTCGCTGGCCGGCAGGGGCTCCTTGAAGGTCACCAGGCAGCCGCTCAGGAGCAGCGACACCATCGCGGTCACTAACACACGCCAGGTTTTCATCCATCACTCCACAGCTGTTTTGGGCAGCCTGGCCCCCACATGACTAGACCGAGGCCAGTACCAGGTGCATGTAACGCTTGAGAATCTCGAGCATTTCTTCGCCAGTCAGGGCCTCGGGCTCGAACAGCAGGCCCTGATATTCCATCCGACTGATAATCGCCGTCAACACTTTGGCATCCTGTTGCGGCTCGCGGGAGCCCAGCACCTGGAAAAACTGGCAAGTGCCCTGCAACAAAATCTGCTGGTGAGAACGTACCAGTTCGCCCAGGCGCGGGTTCAACAAGGCTTCCTGGCGAAAGGCCTGTTCGGCCATCAGGTACTCACGCCGGTTGAGCAGTTGGCGCAGGACGTAATCGGCAGTCAGCCGCGCAATATCATCGGCCAGTTGCGAGCGCGACTCGGCACTGCCATCACCGTAGGCCACCATCTCGCGCAGTAAACCTTCGTTGCGCACCCACAACTTGCCCATGAACGCCGCACTGCGCTCCACATACTGGGCAAAGGTGTCGGTGAGCAGGTCGTCGATATCCTTGAAATAGTAGGTGGTGGCCGACAGCGGCACACCGGCCTCCGCCGCCACCGCCCGATGGCGCACCGCCCGCACGCCATCGCGCACGACAATGCGCATGGCCGCGTCGAGAATATCCTGGCGACGCTGTTCGCTGCCCTGGCGACTGGCCTTGCGGCCCTGGTACTGAACACTTTCAGCCACGGCGGCAGCGATGCCAGCGGCGCCTTCTTGAGCCATTACGCGCTTCACGAAAGATCGTCCTCTCACTCAACAAAAGTCTGGCGCCGTACGCTTGACGTTAGTACAGGCCACACAAAAAAGCCGCCTTATAAAAGGCGGCTTCGGGATTCGCTAAGGTTACGCTTGCGGCCGCATGTGCGGGAACAAGATGACATCGCGGATCGACGGTGAGTTGGTCAACAACATCACCAGGCGGTCGATACCGATACCTTCACCGGCCGTTGGCGGCATGCCGTACTCCAGCGCCCGCACAAAGTCGGCGTCGTAGTGCATGGCTTCATCGTCACCGGCGTCCTTGTCGGCCACCTGGGCCATGAAACGCTCGGCCTGGTCTTCCGCGTCGTTAAGCTCGGAGTAGGCGTTGGCGATTTCGCGACCACCGATAAACAGCTCGAAACGGTCGGTGACGTTCGGGTTGTCGTCGTTGCGACGGGCCAGCGGCGACACTTCGAACGGGTACTGGGTAATGAAGTGCGGCTGTTCCAGCTTGTGCTCCACCAGTTCTTCGAAAATCATCACCTGCAGCTTGCCCAGGCCTTCGAAGCCCAGGACCTTGGCCCCGGCTTTCTTGGCAATGGCGCGAGCCTTGTCGATGTCGTTCAGGTCGTCAGCGGTCAGCTCGGGGTTGTACTTGAGGATCGAATCGAACACCGACAGGCGCACGAACGGCTCGCCGAAGTGGAACACCTTGTCGCCGTACGGCACGTCGGTAGTCCCGAGAACCAGTTGCGCCAGCTCGCGGAACAGTTCTTCGGTCAGGTCCATGTTGTCTTCGTAGTCGGCGTAGGCCTGGTAGAACTCCAACATGGTGAATTCTGGGTTGTGACGGGTCGAGACACCTTCGTTACGGAAGTTGCGGTTGATCTCGAACACCTTTTCAAAACCACCGACCACCAGGCGCTTGAGGTACAGCTCTGGCGCGATACGCAGGAACATTTCCATGTCCAGGGCATTGTGGTGGGTTTCGAACGGCTTGGCTGCCGCGCCGCCCGGAATGGTCTGCAGCATCGGCGTCTCGACTTCGAGGAAGTCACGGGCCATCAGGAAGCTGCGGATGTGCGCGATCACTTGCGAGCGCACGCGGAACGTCTGGCGCACTTCTTCGTTGACGATCAGGTCGACGTAGCGCTGGCGATAGCGCTGCTCGGTGTCGGTCAGGCCGTGGTGCTTGTCTGGCAGCGGGCGCAGCGACTTGGTCAGCAGGCGCACGTTGGTCATTTCGACGTACAGGTCGCCTTTGCCGGAACGGGCCAGGGTGCCTTCGGCGGCAATGATGTCGCCCATGTCCCAGGTTTTCACCGAGGCCAGGGTTTCTTCCGAGAGGGTCTTGCGGTTGACGTAGACCTGGATGCGCCCGGTCATGTCCTGGATCACCATGAACGAGCCACGGTTGAGCATGATGCGACCTGCCACCTTGACCGGGATCGCAGCTTCTGCCAGCTCTTCCTTGGTCTTGTCCGCGTATTGCTTCTGCAAGGCATCGCAGTAGTTTTCGCGGCGGAAGTCGTTGGGGAAGGCGTTACCCTTGGCACGCTCGGCAGCAAGCTTTTCCTTGCGCAGGGCGATCAAGGAGTTTTCTTCCTGTTGCAGGGCCTGATCGAGTTGTTGGTCGCTCATGTCTTTAAATATTCCATCTGGTTCGTTGTCCCCAGCCTGCGGCTGGGGATCGCGGGCAAGCCCGCTCCCACAGGGATCGAGGAGTGTCAGCCAATCCCGCGTTGCATGTATTACAGGCCTGATTTCAGGCTGGCTTCCAGGTATTCGTCGATATCGCCGTCGAGTACCTTGTCGCAGTCGCTGCGTTCGATGTTAGTGCGCAGATCCTTGATCCGCGACGCATCAAGCACATACGAACGGATCTGGTGGCCCCAGCCGATATCCGACTTGGTGTCTTCCAGTGCCTGGGAAGCGGCGTTGCGCTTCTGCATTTCCTGCTCGTACAACTTGGCCCGCAGCATTTTCATGGCGGTGTCCTTGTTCGCGTGCTGGGAACGTTCGTTCTGGCAACTGACCACGGTGTTGGTCGGTACGTGGGTGATACGTACGGCCGAGTCGGTGGTGTTTACGTGCTGGCCACCGGCACCGGAGGAGCGGTAGGTGTCGATGCGCAGGTCGGCCGGGTTGATCTCGATTTCCACCTTGTCGTCGATCTCGGGGGAGACGAAAACCGCAGAGAACGAAGTGTGGCGACGGTTGCCGGAGTCGAACGGGCTCTTGCGCACCAGGCGGTGTACGCCGATCTCGGTACGCAACCAGCCAAAGGCGTATTCACCCTTGATATGCACGGTCGCGCCCTTGATACCGGCAACTTCACCGGCGGACAGTTCCATGATGGTTGCTTCGAAACCGCGTTTGTCAGCCCAGCGCAGGTACATGCGCAGCAGGATGTTGGCCCAGTCCTGGGCTTCGGTGCCGCCGGAACCGGCCTGGATATCCAGGTAGGCGTTGTTCGGGTCCATTTCGTGGCTGAACATGCGGCGGAATTCGAGTTTGGCGAGGTTGTCCTCGAGACGGGCCAGCTCGGCGACGACATCGCCCACTGCGCCTTCGTCGTTTTCTTCGACGGCCATGTCCAGCAGGTCGCGGCAGTCGCCCAGACCGGTGTTCAATTCGTCGAGGGTGTCGACGATCTGCGCCAGCGCAGCGCGCTCGCGGCCCAGTTCCTGGGCGTATTCAGGTTTGTTCCAGACAGCCGGATCTTCAAGCTCGCGATTGACTTCGGTCAGACGCTCATGCTTTTGATCGTAGTCAAAGATACCCCCGAATAGTTTCGGAGCGCTCGGACAGGTCCTTGATGGTGTTCAGGATCGGGTTGATTTCCATGGCGGGCAGCACTCGTTGGCGAACTTTTGAAAGCCGGCGAGTATAACGGCAAAAGGCTGGAAACGGCAGTCCGCTTGGCCGAAAAGGCTGGGTTTGTGTGATATCTACAGCCCGATAAAGATCAAATGTGGGAGCTGGCTTGCCTGCGATACAGACGACTAGGTGTATCAAGTAGACCGAGGAGACGCCATCGCAGGCAAGCCAGCTCCTACATTGGGTTGGCGGTGTTCGCAGGCTACTCGATCCCCACCTGGTTGCGCCCATTGTGCTTGGCCAGGTACAACCCCTTGTCCGCTGCCGAGATCAATTGCCGGCAATCGGTCCCCAGCAGTGGCGTCATGGTCGCAAGACCAATGCTGATGGTCAGGCTCGCCCCTTCAGAGGGTGCGATGTGCGGGATTTTCAGCGCGGCAACGGCCTGGCGCAGTTTCTCCGCCACCAGCCGCGCACCACCCGGCGAGGTGTTGGGCAGCACCAGGGCAAACTCTTCGCCCCCGTAGCGCGCCGGCAGGTCCGAAGGACGGCTGCTGGCGTCGCGAATGCTCGCCGCCACCTTGCGCAATGCTTCGTCCCCTTCCAGGTGGCCAAAGCTGTCGTTGTAGGTCTTGAAGAAGTCCACGTCGATCATCAGCAACGACAACTGGGTCTGGTCACGCATGGCGCGTCGCCATTCCAGCTCCAGGTATTCGTCGAAGTGCCGGCGGTTGGACAACCCGGTCAAGCCGTCGGAATTCATCAGGCGTTGCAGCACCAGGTTGGTGTCCAGCAGTTGTTGCTGGCTGACCCGCAGCGCACGGTAGGCCGCGTCCCGCTGCAGCAGGGTCATATAGGAGCGCGAGTGGTAGCGGATCCGCGCCACCAGCTCGATGTTGTCCGGCAGTTTCACCAGGTAGTCATTGGCCCCGGCGGCAAACGCGGCGCTCTTGATCAGCGGGTCTTCCTTGGTCGAAAGCACAATGATCGGGATGTTCTGGGTCGCCGGATGGTTACGGTATTCACGCACCAGGGTCAGGCCGTCCAGCCCGGGCATGACCAGGTCCTGGAGAATCACCGTCGGCTTGATGCGGATCGCCTGGGAGATGGCCTGGTGGGGGTCGGCACAGAAGTGGAAGTCGATATTGTCCTCATGGGCCAGACCGCGCCGCACGGCTTCGCCGATCATCGCCTGGTCGTCCACCAGCAACACCATGGCGGCGTTTTCGTCGGTCTTGAAGTCGTCGAGCTGTAAATCATTCATTTGCGGTCACCTGAATTACTACGTGCAGGCCAGGACAGCGAGTTATATCGGTCATTTTGCGAATACCTCCAGCAATCGTGGCGCAATTCTGTCCAATGGGCGAATCTCAACAGCGGCATCAATCGCCGCTGCCGCTTTGGGCATGCCGTAAACCGCACAGCTCTGCTGATCCTGAGCGATGGTCAGATAGCCCTGCTGACGCATCAATTTGAGTCCCTGGGCTCCGTCGCGTCCCATGCCGGTCAGCAAGACGCCGACGGCATCGCCGTTCCAATGGCTGGCGACGCTCTCGAAAAACACGTCGATGGACGGCCGATAAATCTCGTTCACGGGCTCCGCCGTGTAGGCCAGCGTGCCGTTTTTCAGCAGCCGGATATGATGATTGGTGCCGGCCAGCAACACCACGCCGCTTTGCGGCGGCTCCCCTTCACGCGCCAGGCGCACCGGCAGGCCCGAGGCGCTGCTCAGCCACTCGGCCATGCCGGCGGCGAACACCTGGTCCACATGCTGCACCAGCACAATGGCTGCGGCAAAGTCCCGAGGCAAGCCCTTGAGCAGGGTTTCCAGCGCCGCCGGGCCACCGGCCGAAGAGCCGATCGCCACCAAGCTCTGGCGCTTGCCCGTCCCTCGCGGATGCACAGGTTCGGCGCGCACCCGGCTGCCGCGCTGGCCGATCAGCCAGCCGATATTGAGGATCTTGCGCAACAGGGGCGCGGCCGCCTCCTTGGCATCGCCAACCCCCAGGGCCGGGGTGTCCACCACGTCCAGGGCGCCATGGCCCATGGCTTCGAACACGCGGCTGACATTCTGCTGGCGATCCACGGTGACGATAACGATAGCGCATGGCGTCTCGGCCATGATCTGCCGGGTCGCCTCGACGCCATCCATCACCGGCATGATCAAGTCCATCAGGATCAGGTCCGGCGTCAGCTCGGCGCAGCGCTGCACCGCTTCCAGGCCATTGGTGGCCACCCACACCACTTCGTGGGCCGGCTCGAAGCTCAAGGCCCGGCGCAAGGCCTCGACCGCCAGGGGCATGTCATTGACGATGGCGATCTTCATGCCCGGGCGCCTCCAATCAGTTCTACCACTGCATCGAGCAGGGCATCGTCATGGAAACTGGCCTTGGCCAGGTAATAGTCGGCGCCGGCATCCAGGCCGCGACGCCGGTCTTCTTCGCGATCCTTGTAGGACACCACCATCACCGGCAGCGACTGCAGGCGAGTGTCTCGGCGCAAAAGTGTGACCAATTCAATACCGTCCATGCGAGGCATATCAATGTCAGTGATCAGCAGGTCGAAGTCTTCGGAACGCAGAGCATTCCAGCCATCCATGCCATCGACGGCGACCGCCACGTCATATCCACGATTAAGTAATAGCTTGCGCTGCAGTTCGCGCACGGTCAGTGAGTCGTCCACCACCAGAATGCGCTTGCGTGCAGCCTCCACGGTTTGCTGCGCGCGGCGGGCAATGCGCTCCAGGCGACCGGTATTGAGCAGCTTGTCCACCGAACGCAGCATGTCCTCGACATCGACGATCAGCACCACCGAGCCGTCGTCCAGCAGCGCGCCGGCAGAAATATCCTGCACCTTGCCCAGGCGATCATCCAGCGGCAACACCACCAGGGTGCGTTCGCCGATAAAGCGCTCCACGGCAATCCCGTACACCGCATCGCGCTCGCGGATCACCACGACCTTGAGGGTGTCCTGGTTGGCCTGCCCGGGCGGGCGCTGTAATAGCTGGCTGGCCGCGACCAGGCCGACATGCCGGCCTTCGTGCCAGAAATGCTGGCGGCCTTCCAACTGTACGATTTCGTCAGGTTCCAGGTCGCACATGCGTTCGATGTGGGCCAGGGGAAAGGCGTAGGCTTCTTCGCCAACTTCCACCACCAGGCTGCGCACCACCGACAAGGTCAGCGGCACTTCCAGATGGAAGCGGCTGCCCTGCCCCGCCGTCTGTTCCAGCACCACCGCACCACGCAGTTGGCGGACCATGTGCTGCACCGCATCCAGGCCGACGCCGCGCCCGGAGACTTCGGTCACCTTGTCGCGCAGGCTGAAGCCCGGCAGGAACAGGAAGGTCAGCAATTCCTCTTCGCTCAGGCGCAAGGCGGTTTCCAGCGGCGACAGATTGCGCTCGACAATACTGCCGCGCAGGCGCTCCAGATCGACGCCATTGCCGTCATCGCTCAACTCCAGCACCAGCAGGCCAGCCTGGTGCGAAGCGCGCAGGCGGATCAGGCCCTCGGCCGGCTTGCCCGCCAGCAGGCGCTGCTCGGGCATTTCGATGCCGTGATCGACGGCATTGCGCAACAAATGGGTCAGCGGCGCCTCGAGTTTTTCCAGCACATCGCGGTCGACCTGGGTCTTCTCGCCTTCGATTTCCAGGCGTACCTGCTTGCCCAGGCTGCGGCCCAGGTCACGCACCATGCGCGCCTGCCCCGCCAGCACATCGGCAAACGGGCGCATGCGGCACGCCAGCGCCGTGTCATATAGCACCTGGGCACGTTGCCCGGCCTGCCAGCCGAACTCATCGAGCTCGGCGGTCTTTTCCGCCAGCAGCAACTGCGCTTCGCTCAACAGGCGGCGGGCATCGGCCAGGGCTTCCTGGGCTTCGAGGTTCAGGTCGACCGTCTTGAGCTGGCCGTCGAGGTTGTCCAGGGCCCGGGCGCCGTTGCTCTGGATGCGCTTGAGGCGTTGCAGGCTGGACAGGTACGGCTTGAGCCGCTGGGTTTCCACCAGGGATTTGCTGGACAGGTCCAACAGGCTGTTCAAGCGCTCGGCCGTGACCCGCAACACGCGCTCGCCGCCTTCGGTCATGCGTTTGTTCTGGCGCGGCGTATCACTGCTGACGGGCGGCGCGGCCTCCGGTTCCGGGGGCAATAGCAGTGACTCTTCAAGGGGCGGCAACGGCTGTGCAGGCGGCGCAGTCACAGGCGGCGGTGCAACCACTTTGGCCGTGGGTTGCGACGGATCCAGCAAGCGCTCCATCAGCGCCACATACGCCTGGATATCGGCCGGGCCCACGCTGTTGCCCGGTGTGGCGATGCGCATCAGCAGGTCGGTGCCCTGCAACAACGCGTCGATATGTTCGGGTTGCAGGTACAACCGGCTTTCCTGGGCGCTGACCAGGCAGTCTTCCATCACGTGGGCCACGCTGACACCGGCGTCGACCCCGACAATCCGCGCCGCGCCCTTGAGCGAATGCGCCGCGCGCATGCAGGCTTCGAGCTGGTCGGCCTGGGTCGGGTTGCGCTCCAGGGCCAGCAAGCCGGCACTCAGGACCTGGGTCTGGGCATCGGCTTCCAGGCTGAACAGTTCCAGCAGCGAGGCGTCGCGCATCTGGTCGGGGGTCATGACAGGCTCCGGGTCACGGCAGACAGCAATTGCGCCTCGTCCAGCCAGCGCAGGCTGCGGCCCTTGAACTGCAACACACCCTGGGTGTAGCGCGCACTGGCCTGGGTGCCGGACGCAGACGCCGCTTTGAGGGTGCGCTCATCGATGGCATGAATGCCATCCACTTCATCCACCGGCACCACCACCGGGCCGTCCTGCGCGGCGATGATCAACATGCGCGGCATGATCCGCCCGCCGCTGGGGCCGCCGCCCGTGCTGTCGAGCCCGAGCAGTTCCACCAGGGACAGGCAGGCCACCAGCGCGCCGCGCACATTGGCGACCCCGAGCAGCGCCCGCGAGCGCTGGTGGGGCAAGGAATGGATCGGCTGCAGCGGCGCCACTTCCACCAGGCAACGGGTGGCGATGCCCAGCCACTCCTCGCCCAGGCGGAACATCAGCAACGACCGGGTGGCCACCTCATCGTCCGCCTGCGCGGCGGCGGCATGCCGATGGTCTTCCTGCTGCAGGGCATAACGATCAAGCAGGCGGGTGGCGGCAGCGGAATACACTGCACAGTTGCGGCAGTGGATGTGCTCGGCCAGCAACGGGCAGGATTTATCGCCGTGGATCCCGATGCGGTTCCAGCAATCGTCGATGGCCTGGGTATCGGCCACCGTCAGGTCCAGGTCGGTGTCCGGGAGTGCGGAGCTACTCATCGTTTAGGCTCACTGTCGGCGGCTCGCTCGCTACGGGCAGCACGGGCTTGCAAGCGCCGCGCCCCCGCCGTATCGCCCTGGGATTCCAGCAGCGCGGCCAGGTGCATCAAGGCCTGCGGATGCTGGGGCTCCAGGTACAAGGCTTTTCGATAATACCCCTGGGCTTCCAGGGCGCTACCCGCTACATCGCTGAGCAGGCCCAGCCAATAGAACACCTGGGCCGCCGGTGGATGGTTTTGCAGGTAGCGCTCGCAGGCCGCACGGGCCTCAAGGCTTTTGCCTTCATTGGCCAAGGTTGCGATCTGCCCGAGCAGCTGCGCCGCATCCGAGTGCACGGGTGCCGGCTTGGTCGGCAGCACCGGCGTGGCGAATGCACTGAATGGCCGGGGTTTACGCGCAATCGGCGCGGCGCTGCGCTGGGGCACCGGAGGCGGTGTCGGGGTGAAGACCGGTTCGGGTGTGGTTTGGGCATGACGACTGAAGGCAAACGACTGCGGCACCCCAATCGAACGCATGCCCAGGCGCCCCAGCAGGCTGCCTTCGGCCGGGCCGATAAACAGCACACCGTCGATATGGGTCAGGCCCTTGAGCACTTCAAACACTTGCTTCTGGGTCGGCTGGTCGAAATAGATCAACAGGTTGCGGCAAAACACAAAGTCATAGGTCGGCTCGTTGGCCAGCAACTGCGGGTCCAGCAGGTTGCCCACTTGCAGGCGCACCTGTTCACGCACCCGATCAGCGACGCGGTAGCCGTCATCTTCGGCGCTGAAATGCCGCTCACGAAACTCGATGTCCTGGCCACGAAAGGAATTCTTGCCATACACCCCACGCCGCGCCCGTTCCACCGACAGCGGGCTGACGTCCATACCCTGCACCTTGAACTGGTGGGGCGAAAGGCCCGCATCGAGCAGGGCCATGGCGATGGAATAGGGCTCCTCGCCAGTGGAGCACGGCAGGCTGAGGATACGCAGGGCGCGCATGTGCTTGATCTCGCCCAGTCGCGTGACGGCCAGCCGTGCCAGGGTGGCGAAGGATTCGGGGTAACGGAAAAACCAGGTCTCGGGGACGATGACCGCTTCGATCAACGCCTGTTGTTCTTCGCTGCTGGTTTGCAGGCGCTGCCAGTATTGATCGGCGCTCAGCCCCTGCAATGCCTGGCTGCGCTGGCGCACGGCGCGCTCTATAATCGCTTCGCCCACCGAGGCGACATCCAGGCCGATACGCTCCTTGAGGAAGTCGAAAAAGCGTTGGTCACTGCTCATCACGCCTCCCCAACAGTCAGGTCGGGGGCAAACAGCAGGGCGCGGACCTCGGCGGTGAGCAGGTCGGCGACGCCAATCCACTGTGTCAGGCCCCGTTCGTCTTCGCGCACCGGGCCCAGGTACGGCGCCTGGCGATTGTCCAGGCCGTAGGGTTGGAAATCCGCCGGATCGCAGCGCAGGGTGTCAGTCGCCTGTTCGAGGATCAGCCCCAGCCAGCGCGGCTCCAGCCACGCCTCTGGACGATAGTTGACCAGTACCAGCCGCGTGCTGGTACGGGCTTGGGCCGGTGTACCAAAGGTCAGGGCACTGAGGTCGATCACCGGCACCATGTTGGCGCGATGGGCGAAAATCCCGGCGACCCACACCGGCGCATGGGCGATGGGCTTGAGCGGCAGGCGCGGCAACACCTCGGCCACTTCCGTGGCCTTGAGGGCGTAACGCTCGCTGCCGATATGAAATACCAGGAACAAGGCTTTTCTGGCTGCCGTTACCGCGCCGCGTTTAGCCGCTGGATCACTCATCAGACTTTAAAACGCGACACGCCGCTGCGCAGACCCACCGCAACCTGGCTCAATTCATCAATGGCAAAGCTGGCCTGGCGCAGGGACTCCACGGTCTGGCTGCTGGCATCGCCCAACTGCACCAAGGCATGGTTGATCTGCTCGGCACCGGTGGCCTGGGCCTGCATGCCCTCGTTGACCATCAGCACGCGCGGCGCCAGGGCCTGCACCTGATGGATGATCTGCGACAGTTGCTCGCCCACTTGCTGCACTTCGAACATGCCGCGCCGGACCTCTTCGGAGAACTTGTCCATGCCCATCACACCGGCCGATACCGCCGATTGGATCTCGCGCACCATCTGCTCGATATCGTAGGTGGCCACGGCAGTCTGGTCGGCCAGGCGCCGCACTTCAGTGGCGACCACGGCAAAGCCGCGCCCGTATTCACCGGCCTTCTCGGCCTCGATGGCGGCGTTGAGGGACAGCAGGTTGGTCTGGTCGGCCACCTTGACGATGGTCACCACCACTTGGTTGATGTTGCCGGCCTTCTCGTTGAGGATCGCCAGCTTGGCGTTGACCAGGTCCGCGGCGCCCATCACCGAGTGCATGGTTTCTTCCATGCGGGCCAGGCCCTGCTGGCCGGAACCGGCGGCCACCGAGGCCTGGTCGGCGGCGGTGGACACTTCGGTCATGGTGCGCACCAGGTCCTTGGACGTGGCGGCAATTTCCCGCGAGGTCGCACCGATTTCGGTGGTGGTGGCCGCCGTTTCGGTGGCAGTGGCCTGTTGCTGCTTGGAGGTGGCGGCAATCTCGGTCACCGAGGTGGTGACCTGCACCGACGAACGCTGGGCCTGGGAGACCAGGGCGGTCAGCTCGGTCATCATGTCGTTGAAGCCGGTCTCGACGGCGCCGAACTCGTCCTTGCGCTCCAGGTTCAGGCGCTTGCTCAAATCACCGGTGCGCATGGTTTCGAGGATGTCGACGATGCGTTTCATCGGCGCCATGATCGCGCGCATCAGCAGCAGCCCGCACAGGCCGGCGGCAAGGATCGCGAGGAGCAGCGACACGCCCATACTGATTTTCGCGGCAGCTACGGCGTCATCGATGGCCGCAGTGGCTTTATCGGCCACCTGCTTGTTCTCGTTGATGATGTCATTGAGCTTCATGCGCCCTGCGGTCCAGGCCGGGGTCAGTTGCTCGTCGAACATTTTGACCGCCTCGGCTTCCTTGTTGGCCTGGTGCAGTTCCAGGACCTGGGCCAGCACCTGGTTGTACTTCTGGTGCAGGGCTTCGAAGGTGTCGAACTCGGTACGATCCTGGTCGATATTGATCGTATTGGCGTAACTGGCCATATGCTGCTCGAGGCGTGCCTCGAACGACTTGTAATCCTGGCGATCAGCGTCGGAAATGCCCTGGTGCTCACGCAGCCCGATCAGTTCCTGGGTCTGCAGGTAGCTGTCGACCCAGGCGCTGCGGATCATCGAGCTGAAAAACACCCCCGGTACGGCGTCGTCGCGTACCGAGTTTTCGCTCGTTTCGATCTTCAGCAACCGTGAGTACGAGACCACAACCATCAGCAGCATGATGGCGATAATGACCGCAAAGCTCGCCAATATGCGTTGGCGCAAGGTCCAGTTCTTCACAGTATTTCCTCGAGGGCCGATCAAATGCCGGGGAGTATAGCTGAGGCCGTGCCATCATTTATCAATGGGTTGTGGGCCAAGTCTCAAGGAATACAAAAACACCCCGCAACCTGGATGGCGGCGGGGTGTTTTTCTGTACCGGGCGGGTCAGAGCGTGGCTTGGCGCACCTGTTTTTCCAGCTCGGTCTTCAGGCCCGGCTCCAGCTTGAGCTGGCGGGCCAGTTCGTCGAGGTAGGACTTCTCCATGAAGTTTTCCTCGTCCACCAGCATGACGCTGGCGATGTACATTTCGGCGGCCATTTCCGGGGTGCTGGCGGCGCGCGCTACATCGCTGGGGTCCAGGGGTTTGTTGAGCTCGGCATGCAGCCAGTGTTGCAGCTCCTGGTCGTTGTCCAGCTTGACGAACTCGCCTTCGATCAAGGCGCGCTCGCGCTCATCGACATGGCCATCGGCCTTGGCGGCGGCTACCAACGCCTTGAGAATGGCCTGGCTATGCAGTTCGACCTGGGCCGGTGGCAGGCGGTCGAGGGTCTGCGGCTCGCCTTTGGGCGCACCGGCCTGTTGTGCCTGCCAGTTGCCGTAGGCCTTGTAGGCGATCACGCCGAGCGCTGCGAGGCCGCCATAAGTGAGGGCTTTACCGCCAAAGTTGCGGGCTTTTTTGTTGCCCAGCAGCAGGCCCATGGCCCCGGCCGCCAACGCCCCACCACCTGCGCCACCGAGCAGGCTGCCGAGCCCGCCACCGCCGAGCAGGCCGCCCAGGGCGCCTTTGTCATCACCTTTACGTTGACCGCCAGCCTTGTTTTGCAACATGTCCTGGCCGGACTTGAGCAACTGATCAAGCAATCCACGGGTATTCATTCATAGCCTCCAGAGACTTGGGTTCATAGGTTTAATAGGCCGTCAGCGTAAAACTAAGTGCCAATATTCCTGGATATAGAGTGCTTCCAGATGTAACTCAACTGCGATGGTTTTGGGTCGGTGTGTATATCCATTGCTGCGGTCTGGGCCGCTATTGGTTCCGCTCTTACAGCGGGTCACTTTTGGAAAAGAGCCCCAAAAGTAACCAAAAGGGCTCCTGCCCCACCACTCGGCACCTCGCCCAGGCTCGGTGTGCCCGTCATCCGACATTGATTTGGGGGGCCGCCTCAGATCTAAAGCAAAGCGAGGCGGCCTGACAGCCGACCTGGTTATCGAAGCGTGCGCGTACCCCTGTAGGGGCGGGCTTGCCCGCGATGACGGCAGGTCTGCCAACAGATTCATCGACTGATACACCGCCATCGCGGGCAAGCCCGCTCCTACAGGGGAATGCAGCTTCGCGCTCTATCTCTGCTGTTGCTGTTGCTCTGTTTTTGATCTGGCTTTTGATCTCAGGCGCCCCGTTAAACCACGATGGCCGCAGGCAGGTATTGCGCAGTGGGCACCCCGGCATGGATGCCGGGGTAGCCGCGACACGGCCAGGGATGGCCGATCGCGGCGGGCCCACGGAGCAATGCCTGACTGCGGGCATGCCGAGCCTAGGCGAGGCACCGAGTGGTGGGGCAAAAGCGCTTTGGTTACTTTCGCGCTTTTCGAAAGTGACCCGCTGTAAGAGCGGAACCAATAGCGGCCGTGACCGCAGCAATGGATATACACACCGACCTAAAGCCATCCCCAGCAACCTCCCCTGCTGACACGTCTTGTTTCATATGCAACGCCATCATCCCGCTATCAATCAATTTTCCTTCCCTACCGAACCCCTTAAGCTATCTGGCATCTGTTTAATGTCCGTTGCGTTTGGCCGAAGGCATGTCCGAACCGTTATTTCTGATCCAGCACGCGCCAGGAACGGCACGGGATTGCTCACCACAGGTTGTATTTATGCACCGCAGGAATTTGCTCAAAGCGTCCATGGCCATCGCGGCCTACACCGGGCTGTCGGCCAGTGGCCTGCTGGCCGCCCAGGCCTGGGCCGGGAATCGTGCAGCCGATGGCGACGCCAAGGCGTTCGACTTCGACTGGCTCAAGCTGCAAGCCAAGCAACTGGCCGGCAAACAGTATCAGGACACCCGCCAGGTGCTGCCGCCGACCCTGGCGACCATGACCCCGCAGAATTTCAATGCCATCGGCTACGACGGCAATCATTCGCTGTGGAAAGATCTCAAAGGCCAGTTGGACGTGCAGTTTTTCCATGTCGGCATGGGCTTCAAGACCCCGGTGCGCATGCACAGTGTCGACCCCAAGACCCGCCAGGCGCGGGAGGTGCATTTCCGTCCGTCGCTGTTCAACTATGAAAAAACCACGGTCGATACCAAGCAGCTCAAGGGCGACCTGGGTTTTTCCGGCTTCAAGCTGTTCAAGGCCCCGGAACTGGACCGCCACGACGTGGTGTCTTTCCTCGGCGCCAGCTATTTCCGCGCGGTGGATAACACAGGCCAGTACGGCCTTTCGGCACGCGGCCTGGCCATCGACACCTACGCCGACAAACGCGAAGAATTCCCCGATTTCACCCAGTTCTGGTTCGAGACGCCGGACAAGGACAGCACCCGTTTCGTGATCTACGCCCTGCTCGACTCGCCGAGCGCCACCGGTGCCTATCGCTTCGATATCGACTGCCAGGCCACCCAGGTGGTGATGGCCATCGACGCCCATATCAACGCACGCACCGCGATCCAGCAGATGGGCATCGCGCCGATGACCAGCATGTTCAGTTGCGGCACCCATGAGCGGCGCATGTGCGACACCATCCACCCGCAGATCCACGACTCCGATCGCCTGGCGATGTGGCGCGGCAACGGCGAGTGGATCTGCCGCCCGCTGAACAACCCGGCCACCCTGCAATTCAATGCCTTCGCCGATAAAGACCCGAAAGGTTTCGGCCTGGTGCAGACCGACCATGAGTTCGCCAGTTACCAGGACACCGTCGACTGGTACAGCAAGCGCCCAAGCCTGTGGGTGGAACCGACCACCGCGTGGGGCGAAGGCTCCGTCGACCTGTTGGAGATTCCTACCACCGGCGAGACCATGGATAACATCGTCGCCTTCTGGACCCCGAAAAAACCGGTGGCCGCCGGCGACTCCCTGAACTTTGGCTACAAGCTCTATTGGAGCGCCCTACCCCCGGTCAGCACGCCGCTGGCGCAAGTCAACGCGACCCGTTCCGGCATGGGCGGCTTCACCGAAGGCTGGGCACCGGGTGAGCATTACCCGCCGGTCTGGGCTCGTCGTTTTGCCGTGGACTTCAAGGGCGGCGGCCTCGATCGCCTGCCCGCTGGCACCGGGATCGAGCCGGTGGTCACCTGCTCCCATGGCGAAGTAAAAGACTTCAGCGTGCTGGTGCTGGATGACATCAAGGGCTACCGCATCCTCTTCGACTGGTACCCGACCAGCGACAGCGTGGAGCCGGTGGAGATGCGTCTGTTCATTCGCACCAATGACCGTACCTTGAGTGAAACCTGGTTGTACCAGTACTTCCCACCCGCACCGGACAAGCGCAAGTACAGCTGATGCCAGGCGTTCCCACGCTCATGGCGTGGGAACGCCCCCTGCCGGTTCAAAAGCGCGAAATACTCTTCATCGCGCCAATCAGATAACGCATCGCAACCTGATCGTTTTCCGTCAAGGCCCGGTACTGCTCCAGCAGTTGCGTCTCGTCCGAGCTCAGCCGGCGGCCATGCAATGACAGCTTGCGCCTGAAAAAAAGCGTCAGAACCCCTGCTACACCAATGCACTTGGTCATGGAATGTTTCTCCGTGTAGTAAACAACAACTCCTGATGCCCATAACCCTGCCCGCGAAGTGCAATGCCTCAGCGAGCAAACAGACTGACTTCCTGGGCCAGAAGCCGCCTTACTTCAAGCGTAGAAACTATCCTGGCGCGTGTGAGATTTTTTTAGAGTATTCACTTAAATAATTGCCTTGAGGCAAAAGACCTTCAGAAAATCCTCACGCACCGACCGCCGTGTACGCGCCTGATGCCGGACAGGTCAGGGCAGCGGGCGATACAAGTGGATGTCATTGGGTTCCCGGTGGTACAGCTCGCTGTCGGGCTGCTTGAGCAAACGACAGCCGTGATGCAGATAAAAATCCACGGTGTTGCGCGACTCGGTGGCCGAGATATACAGCGCCTGCGCACCCAGCGTTACCCCGTGCGCGCAGGCCAGCGCCAGCAAGCGCCCGCCCAGCCCATGCCCTCGGCCACTGTGGCTGACATGCAGGAACTTGAGCTGATGCATACGCAGGCCCTGGTTATGGATCACCCGGTTATCCACCACCGCTGCCGCCAGCAGCGTCGGGCCAGCAAACACCCCATGCAACCACCCGCCGCGCAGCCAGCAGCCATGCAGCTCCAGGGCATCCTGCTCGGCTTCGCCTTCGGGCCAGCCGCGCATGTCGTGGTGAGCGGCGTAGAGCACCAACTCGCCGTGTTCCAGGCGATAGCACTCATCAATCAGCTCAGTACGGTCAATCAACGCCAGCAGGGGAATGTCGCTTTCATTCAAATCACGTTCCACCAGCATCTTGGCCTCCAGCGTCCAGGACGCTCAGGATCGCTACTCCCCCGGCGACAGGCAAGAAAAAACCCACCGTGATCAGCGGTGGGTCTGGGTGATGAATGTAAAAAATCAGTCGCGCAAGTCAGACTCATGGATCGGCTGGTCGCGGTGGGTAGCCCGCTGGTATTGCGCCGGCCAGATCGCCTTACGCCCGCCCAGGTCGTCATCGGCGTGCAATGGCCAGTACGGGTCACGCAGCAGTTCGCGGGCAAGGAAGATGATGTCGGCCTGGCAGGTGCGCAGAATATGCTCGGCCTGGGCCGGCTCGGTAATCATGCCAACCGTGCCCGTGGCCATGCCGGACTCCTTGCGCACACGCTCGGCAAAGCGCGTTTGATAACCGGGGCCGATAGGGATTTCGGCATTGGCGGCAGTGCCACCGGAGGACACGTCGATCAGGTCCACACCCAAGTCTTTGAGGCGGCGTGCCAGCTCCACGGTTTCGTCGGGGTTCCAGCCGTCCTCCACCCAGTCGGTGGCCGAGACGCGTACAAACAGCGGCAGCTCTTGCGGCCACACATCGCGCACTGCCTGGGTGACTTGCAACACCAGGCGGATACGGTTTTCAAAGGATCCGCCGTATTGATCCTGGCGCTGATTGCTCAAGGGCGAGAGAAATTGATGCAGCAGATAACCATGGGCGGCATGGATTTCCACCACTTGGAAGCCGGCGGTCAGGGCACGCTTGGCGGCGGCCACGAAGTCGGCGATCACTTGCTGGATTTGCCCTTCGTCCAACTGCCGGGGCGCGGTGTGCTGCGGGTCGAAGGCGATGGGCGACGGACCTACCGGCACCCAGCCACCGTCTGCGGGCTTGACGCTGCCGTGCTTGCCGATCCATGGCCGATGGGTACTGGCCTTGCGCCCGGCGTGGGCCAGTTGGATCCCCGCCACCGCGCCCTGGGCGCGGATAAAGCGGGTGATACGCTGCAGCGGCTCAATCTGGGCATCGTTCCACAGGCCCAGGTCCTGGGCGGTGATGCGGCCATCGGCAGTGACGGCGGTGGCTTCGCTGAAAATCAGCCCGGCGCCGCCAACGGCACGGCTGCCCAAGTGCACCAGGTGCCAGTCATTGGCCAGGCCATCGACGGCGGAGTACTGGCACATCGGCGACACGGCAATGCGGTTGAGCAGGGTCAACTGGCGCAGGGTATAGGGTTCAAGCAACAGACTCATGGGGCACCTCTTCTCGTATCCGGTGGGCATTGGCTCCAGGGTTCTGTCTGACCGGTGCGGGTGACGAAAAGATGAAAGGCCCGTCCCCTTCGGGCTAAAAAACAGACAAGGTCACAAGACCAATCACACAGTGCTTAGAGACTAGTCGACAACCGGGGATTGCACAGGGTTCAGCGTGGTTCGATGTGGGCAATCATCAGCTGCACGGTTTCCTGGCCACGGAATTCATTGACGTCCAGCTTGTAGGCCAGCTCCACCCAGCGAATGGTCGGGTTCGGCCACACTTCGCGGTCGATGCCAAAGGCAATGCCATCGAGCTTTACCGCGCCACACTCACTCTTGAGCACCACCTTGAGGTGACGCTCGCCCACCACCCGTTGCTCCACCAGTTGAAACACCCCGTGAAACAGCGGCTCGGGAAAATGCTGGCCCCAGGGCCCGGCGTTGCGCAGGGCGCGGGCCAGTTCCAGGTGGAACTCTTCCACCGCCAAGGTGCCATCGGACAGCAAGCGCCCGGTGAGGTCTTCTTCACGCAGTTGTCGGCGCACTTCGGCGTCGAAGGCGTCGGCGAACAACGGGAAGTTGGCTTCAGGCAAGGTCAGGCCCGCCGCCATGGCGTGGCCGCCGTATTTGGCGATCAGGTTCGGGTGCTGGCTGGCCACCACCGCCAGGGCATCACGGATATGAAAGCCCGGCACCGAGCGCCCGGAGCCCTTGAGCAGGCCATCACCGGCGTCGGCAAAGGCGATGGTGGGGCGGAAATAGCGCTCTTTCATACGCGACGCGAGGATCCCGATCACACCCTGGTGCCACTCCGGGTCGAACAGGCACAGGCCAAACGGCATCGAGTCCAGCGGCAAGTCCTTGAGCTGGGCCAGGGCTTCGCGCTGCATGCCCTGCTCGATGGCCTTACGGTCCTGGTTCATGCCATCCAGTTGCGCGGCCATTTCCCGGGCCTGGGCGAAGTCGCTGGTGAGCAGGCATTCGATGCCCAGGCTCATGTCATCCAGGCGCCCGGCCGCATTGAGCCGTGGACCGAGGATAAAGCCCAGGTCGGTGGAGGTGATGCGCGTGTGGTCGCGCTTGGCCACTTCCAGGATCGCCTTGATGCCTGGCCGCGCACGCCCGGCGCGAATCCGCTCCAGGCCCTGGTAGACCAGGATGCGGTTGTTGGCATCCAGCGGCACCACGTCGGCCACGCTGCCCAGGGCCACCAGGTCGAGCAGCTCGCCGATATTGGGCTGCGGCTGCTTGTCGTACCAGCCCAGGCTGCGCAGGCGCGCACGCAAGGCCATCAGCACATAGAAGATCACCCCGACGCCCGCCAGGGCCTTGCTGGGGAACCCGCAACCGGGCTGGTTCGGGTTGACGATGGCATCGGCCGCCGGCAGTTCATCACCGGGCAAGTGGTGGTCGGTGACCAGCACCTTGAGCCCTGCCGCCTTCGCCGCCGCCACGCCTTCGACACTGGAGATGCCGTTGTCCACGGTGATCAGCAACTGTGGCTCGCGCTGCAAGGCCACGGCGACGATTTCCGGAGTCAGGCCGTAGCCGTATTCGAAGCGGTTGGGCACCAGGTAATCCACATGCGCCGCCCCGAGCAAGCGCAGGCCCAGGGTGCCCACGGTGCTGGCGGTGGCGCCATCGGCGTCGAAGTCACCGACGATCAGGATGCGCTGGCGCTGCTCCAGGGCCGTCACCAGCAATTCCACGGCGGCATCGATCCCTTTGAGCTGCTGATAGGGAATCAGCCGCGCCAGGCTTTTATCCAGCTCATCCTGCGAAGTCACGCCACGGGCGGCGTAGAGACGGGTCAGCAACGGTGGCAATTCACCAAGGAACGGCAGGACGGCGGGCAATGGGCGGGGATCGATGCGCATGGGGTGATGGGGGCTTCTGTGCAATACAACGGTTAAAAAACACTACCAGGAACGACGAACATCAAATGTGGGAGCGGGCTTGTGTGGGAGCGGGCTTGCTCGCGAAAGCAGTGGGTCAGTCAACATCAATGCTTGCTGGGCCGACGTCTTCGCGGCGATGCGGCGATCCGACAAGCCCGCTCCCACAGGGTCAGCCGCGTTCGCCAACCAGCCACTGCAGCTGCACTTCGTGCTGGCCGCGGTCGTCGGTGACGAAGATCGTGCCTTCGCTGATCATCACATCCCACTTGATCACCCGTGGCATGTCCTTGGCCAGGGTTTCCAGGATTTCCTGGGGCACCGCGGCGATATGCACGTTTTTCAGGTTGTTGGCCACCGGCACCACTTTGCCTTCCCACACCCGCAGGCTGCCGTAGGCCAGCAGGCTGGTCCGTTCGGTGCGGCGTGAGCACCAGGTCAGGCGGTCGGCATCGGGCTGGCCGACTTCGATCCAGTGCAAAACCCGATCATCCAGGCTTTTTTCCCACAGGGCTGGCTCGTCCACATCTGACAGTCCGCGACCAAACGACAACTGCTCGTTGTACCAAAGGGCGTAGGCCAGCAAACGCACGGTCATGCGTTCTTCGGTTTCCGAGGGGTGACGGGCGATGGTTTGCTTGACGCTCTCGTACACCGAACGATCGAGGTCGGTCAGGTTGAGTTCAAACTTGTAGGTCGTGGACGGCTGGGCCATGAACGGACTTCTAGAGACAGGGAAAGGCGGCCAGTCTAACCGATGGCGGGCTCATTCAACGAATCCTGCGCTGCATCATCCTTATCCCTGCACCGCTCGCCTATGTTAAAAGGCAATACAAACCTTCCTGCGCTAGTAAGGATCCTCATGTCGTTTACCGCCAAACCGCTTGCCGGCCTGAAAGTCATCGAACTGGGCACCCTGATTGCCGGCCCGTTCGCCTCGCGCATCTGCGCCGAGTTCGGCGCCCAGGTGATCAAGGTCGAATCCCCCGACGGCGGCGACCCGCTGCGCAAATGGCGCAAGCTGTATGAAGGCACGTCGCTGTGGTGGTTTGTCCAGGCGCGCAATAAACAGTCCCTGACCCTGAACCTCAAGCACCCCGATGGCCTGGCGATCCTCAAGCAATTGCTGGCAGACGCCGACATCCTGATCGAGAATTTTCGCCCTGGCGTCCTGGAAAAACTTGGCCTGGACTGGGACACCCTGCACGCCCTCAACCCCAAGCTGGTGATGGTCCGGCTCTCGGGCTTTGGCCAGACCGGGCCGATGAAGGATCAACCGGGCTTCGGCGCGGTCGGTGAATCCATGGGGGGCCTGCGCTACATCACCGGTTTCGAGGACCGCCCGCCGGTGCGCACGGGGATCTCTATCGGCGACTCCATCGCGGCGCTGTGGGCGGTGATCGGCGCACTGATGGCCCTGCGCCATCGCGAGGTCAACGGTGGCCTCGGCCAGGTAGTGGATGTGGCGCTGTATGAAGCGATCTTCGCGATGATGGAAAGCATGATCCCCGAGTTCGATGTGTTCGGGTTTATTCGCGAGCGTACCGGCAACATCATGCCGGGCATCACCCCGTCGTCGATCCATACCACCGCCGATGGCAAGCATGTGCAGATTGGCGCCAATGGCGATGCAATCTTCAAGCGCTTCATGCTGACCATTGGCCGGGAGGACCTGGCCAATGACCCGCAACTGGCCAGCAACGATGGCCGCGATACCCGGCGCGACGAGTTGTACGGCGTGATCGACCGCTGGGTCAACAGCTTGCCACTGGAACAGGTGGTGGAGCAGTTGAACCTGGCCCAAGTGCCTGCCAGCCGGATCTATAGCGCCGAAGATATGCTGGGCGACCCGCAATTCCTGGCCCGGGAAATGTTCCTCAAGGCCCAGTTGCCCGACGGCAAGGATTTCAAGATGCCCGGCATCGTACCCAAGCTTTCCGACACCCCAGGCAGTTGCGAGTGGGTCGGGCCGCAGTTGGGCGAGCACAATGCCGTGATCCTGCAAACTCTGGGCTACGACAGCAGCGCCGTGGCCCGCTTGCGCAAGGATGGCGCGATCTGATGCCGCTCGGAGCATGCGCAAGATAATGGCCGGCCGTTTCATCATGGCGCTGCGGCGCCTATGGCTCATCGCCCCGCTGCTTGGGATGTGGCCGCTATCCGGCCAGGCACAGGACACCTTGACCTGGCTGGTGCGCGACCTGCCGCCGATGACCATTTTCGATGGTCCGCAAAAGGGCCAGGGCAGCGTCGATAAACTGCTACCGTTGTTGATCGAGCGCCTGCCGCAGTATCGCCACCAGATCCTGCACGTTAACCGCGCCCGTGGCATGCAAATGCTCAATGCGCCCTCCTTCACCTGCGATCCATCGCTGGTATGGACACCCGCGCGAGCCAGGAACATTGTCTTTTCCACACCGGCGTTTGCCGTGTTGAGCAATGGCATCGCGATTCGCCGTAACCGACAGGACGCCCTGGCAAGCTATGTGGTTGAGGGCCAGTTCGACCTGGCAAGGTTTCTTGATGCGCGACAGACACGTCTTGGGATCGTCGCCGAGCGTAGCTACGGCCCCGGGATTGACGAACAGTTGATCCACGCCGACCCACTCGAACTGGCCCCACACTACGGCAACGATGCCCTGGGCAGTTTGCTGCAGATGCAGCGCCTGGGGCGGCTGGAAGCCGTGTTGGGCTACTGGACGGAAATCCGCTATCAGGCAGCGCAACAGGATATTGACCCACAAGACCTGATGTTCTATCCGATCAAGGGCACGACGCGCTATCAACGGATCCATATCGGCTGCTCGAACACCCCGCAGGGGCGCCAGGCCATTAGCCATATCAACCGCGAATTGCAGAATATTCCCCAGGCGGCGCTACTTGAGTCCTACGCCAACAGGCTGGACCCGCTGATGCGCGAGCAATACCTCAAAGACAACCCGAGGTTTTTCAGCGAAACACCGCCGCCCTGATAATTTTTTGGCAAAAAGAAACCCCGAGCAGTGGGGAGACAACTCGGGGTTAAACGTGGCCTACAAAGACCAGTACAACAAGCTACAAGCACCGGAGCACAATGCTTGATCCTGCTGTTACAAGGTCTGACTCGCCTTCCTGTAGGAAGGTTCCAAAGATAAAAATTTCTTCATGCCTGGGCGGGAGCGCGCGCCTGGGCGGCGTTGCGCAAGGCCGCGATCACCGAAGGTTCCAGGCGCCCTTCGGCGATTTTCAGGTCGCGATGCAGGCAGTCCACCACGTCCACCAGGGCTCGCTTGTCGGTCAGTTGTGCGCGATCCACTTCGCGTTCGACCATGATCGCGCCCGTCGGGCTCTTCACCGTCACCAGGCATTCGCCGTGTACACCCGAGGCAGTCAGCGTGACCTGATAAGGGCTCAGCGCTTCGCCGAGCAATAGGCTGATACTTTCCATCTCGATCACCACTCAATCATGAGAAAAATAAATAACCACTGTAGGAGCACGCTCGCTCCTACAGGTAAGTGACCTACGCCAAAAGCACAAAGTTCGCCCTTGAGCTGAGCTTATCGAGCATGCATGGCAAATATGACAGAGAGAAAACAGCCGCCGACAGGCTAGAATCCCCTGATTATTGCCGGAGTCCACCGTGAGAGACGCGTCTGAACTGCCCCTGCGCATTGTCATAGCCGACGATCATCCGATTTTCCTGATCGGTTTGCGCGCAGTGCTGGAGCGCGACGCCCAGGTGCGCATCGTCGGTGAGGCCAACTCGCCCCAGGCCCTGGCCGCCCTGCTGCAAGACCGCCCCTGCGATGTACTGGTCACCGACTTCATGATGCCCGCCGAACCCCAGGCCGACGGCCTGCGCCTGATCGAACACCTGCGCCGGCATTACCCCGACCTGCCCATAGTGGTGGTGACCATGCTCAACAATGCGGGGCTGTTTCACTCGATCCTGGAACTGGGGGTCATGGGCCTGTTAAGCAAGGCCAGCCTGGCCGACGAGTTGCCCGAAGCTATCGACCAGGTGCGCCAGCAGCGGCCCTATGTGGCGCGTACCATTGAGCAGGCGCTGGCCCTGGCCGGCGCCGTGGGGGCTGATCGCCTGCATTCGCAGGACCAGCTATCCCCCCGGGAACTGGAAGTGATCCGCCTGCTGGCGGGGGGTAAGACGGTGGGCGAGATTGCCGCGCACCTCAATCGCAGCAAGCAGACGGTCAGCACACAGAAGGTCAGTGCCATGCGCAAACTGGGGCTGATCAGTGATGCTGCGCTGTTTATCTACGTGCAGGAACATGGGCTGGCCTAGATTGTGTAGGCACCGGCAAGCCAGCGCCTACAGGGCTATCGCGGCGGACTGGGCGAGCCAGTGTTGCAGCATCTGGGCACTCATCGGATGGGCAATCAGGCAACCCTGCAGCCAGGCCGGCCCCAGCGCGCGCACGGCGTCGCGGTCGCCGGGGGTTTCGATTCCGGTCACGACCACGCCGACGCCCAGGTGCTGGGCCATGCTCATGGCCCCGGCAACCACCGCGCATTTGCGCTCGTCACCCGCCATCCCACTGGCAAACACCGGGGGAATCTTCAGCTCGGTGAACGGCAACTCCAGCAAACGCTGCAAGCTGGTTCCGCCGATGCCGAAATCACCAATCGACAACTTGCAGCCGATCATCCGCAGGCGCAGCAAACCGGTGACATGGGCGCTGTCGGTCTTCAGGCGCGAGGTTTCCACCAGCTCCAGGGTCAGGTTGCGCGCGGGTACGGCAAAGCGTTGCAGCAGGCCTTGCAGCGTAAGCGCGAAATGCTCCTGCTCCAGCAGCCGCCCGGGAATGTTGACCGATACCGGCAATTCCCGGCCTGTGTCCCGGGTCACCTGGGCGCAAAGACGCAACACCTGATCCAGCACGTACCAGGTAAAGGCCTGCTCTAGCCCCGCCAACTCCAGCAGCGGCAGAAACTCGCTGGGCATCAACTGGCCATGCTCCGGGTCTTGCCAGCGGGCCAATGCCTCCACGCCTTGCAGATCGCCGGCCTGGTTGACAATGGGCTGGTAGCAGACACTGGCGTAACGCTCGATGGCCGCCTCGCCGACCTCGGCGCAGAGTTTCTCGGTCGCGAATTCACTAACCCCCAGCATCTGGTGCACGCGCTCCCAGGACAATGCGTGCGGGCTAGGCCGCAAGCGTTGCCGGCAGGCATCGAGCATTTGCCCGATGGCCGTGGCAGAAGCCGGTTTGGGCATGCACCCCAATACGTTGAGCCCCGCCTGGCGCGCCATGCTCGCCACGCCGTCGAGCACATCGGGATCGGCATCGCTCAACAGGACCAGCACCTGGGCCTGGCTCTGCTCGGCCATTTCACGAATCAGCCCCAGTGAGTCGCCATGCTCCAGGTACAGATCGCAGATGGCGATATCCACCGGCCCCTTGCTCGCCAGCGACTGGCGGGCGACCTCGACGCTTTCGGCCGTCAGCACGTTGAACACGCCGTTGGCGTTGAGCATCTGGTGCAGGGCCATCAGCTGGAACGGGTGATCTTCGAGAATCAGGACTTTGAGTGAGCGCATGGAAAACTCTGGGGCTGCGTGCAAGATGCTGCACATTAGCCAAAACTGCGACAAGACCCCATAGGACGCGTCCTATTCTTGCCTGTTCAGATATGGCCGGATTTGCTCCTGCAACACCCGTATGGCCACGCAAACATTTTGCCAGCGCTGCGCCAACTCATCCTCACGGTACTCGCGCGCACTGCTTTCCAGGGCAATACAGGCCTTGGCCAATGGCAGCGCATCCACCAGGCAACAAATGCCCTTGAGGCGGTGCAGGCTGGCCCGCAATTGCGCCAAGTCGTGTTCGGCCATGGCGTGGCCCAACAGGTGGTGCTCGTGCTCAAGGTTATTGGCCAACTCCTGCAACATGCTTTGCAGGATCGGACCGTCGGCCTGGGTCATCTTGCGCAGGGCCTGCAAGTCGAAGGCAGGCACCGCCGTGACCCGGGCCAGCACCTGGTTCCACTGCTCCAGGGTCACCGGCTTGACCAGCAGCGCATCCATGCCCGCCCGCTGGCCGCGCTGGCCCTCGTCTTCCTGGGCATCGGCGGTGCAACCGACCAACGCACAGCGCGGGCGCTGCTCCTGGGCCTCTATCTGGCGAATGGCCTCGGCCAGGGCAAAACCGGACATGCCCGGCATATGACAATCGGTCACCAGCACATCGAACGCCTCGCTGCGCCAGCGCTGCAACGCCGCCTCGGCACTGTGCACGGCGACCACCTGGTGCCCGAGGAACTGCAACTGCTGGGCCAGCACCAGGCGGTTGGCCGACAGGTCGTCGACAATCAACACCGACAATGCCCGATCTGCCGGCAGCAAAGACGCTGCGGCCACCGGCGCGGGCAGGTCGTCACTGCCGACCCGGTCCAGGCGCAGGTCGATACACACGGTGGTGCCTTCGCCCAGGACGCTGTGCAGGGTGATTTGCCCGCCCATCAAGTCCACCAGTTGCTGGCAGATGCTCAAGCCCAAGCCGGTACCGCCATGTTCGGCTGCCGTCAGCGGGCTGCCCTGGATAAACGGCTTGAACACCCGCGCCTGCTGGTCGACGCCGATACCGGGGCCCGTGTCCTCGACGCACAGGTGCAAGTATTCATGCCCCTCGCCATCCAACTGGCAGGCGACACGCACGCGCACTTCTCCGTGCTGCGTGAACTTGAGCGCATTGCCCAAAAGGTTATGCATGACCTGGCGCAGGCGCAGCGGGTCGAACCAGTAAAAGCCTTGCGCCTGGGGATCGAAAGCCAGGGTCAGGTGTAGGCCCTTTTTCTGCGCCGTGGCTTCAAACAGCCGCTGGATGCCCTCGAAGAACCCTTTCAGGTCGGTGGTCTGTGGCGCCAGTTGCAGGTGGCCGGCCTCGATCTTCGCCAGGTCCAGGCTATCGCCCATCAAGGCAATCAACTCCCGCGCCGAACGATGGGCCACCTGCAGCGCCTCGGAGACGGGTGCGCCCGAGGCCAGGGCGCGTTCCTGCTCCAGTTCCAGCAGGCCGATAATCGCCGTCATCGGCGTGCGGATCTCATGGCTGAGGTTCGACACAAAGGCACTCTTGGCGAAGTTCGCTTCATCGGCGGCGCGCCGCGCATCCATCAACTGGGTTTCCAGGACCTTGCGCTCGTTGATGTCGACCCAACCACCAAGCAGCCCCTGCAACTGGCCCTGGGCATCATAAAACGGCACGGTCCATTGATAGACATGGGCGATGCCGCCATTGAACTCCAGCTGGCGGTCGATAAACAGCGACTGCTGCGTGGCCAGTTGCTCCATGTGCCCGGTATGCAGACGCAAGGCCGTGGCGGCGGGCAGCACTGCGCTCTGCGGCAGGGTCAGGCCGCGAATCTGGTCAAGCCGGGTCGCCAACTGTTGTTCATAGCTTTTGTTGCAGGTGACCAGGCGGCCAGCGAGGTCGCGCACAAATACCGGGTTGGGGATACCGTCGAGCAAGGCCCGCTTGAAGGCCAACTGGTCATTGAGCCGCCGCTCGGCCTCGACGCGCTGGCGGATCTGGCGCTTGAGCCGGCTGTTCCAGACCAGCGACACCAGCACAAACAGCAGCGCCGTGGCGACCGTCCAGTAGGCCCACGATGGCACACGCTGCCAAGCCGGCACCGGCACCGCCACCGCGCCCATCCAGCGCAGGCGCAGGGCACTCAACTCGGCCACCGGCAAGGCTTCCAGGGCCTTGTTCAAAATACTCAGCAGCTCGGGATGGTCCTTGCGCACCGCCAGGCTGTCACTGGACCACTTGCCATCGACGCTGCGACCGGCCCGCAATTCATCGGCCGGGTAGCTCTGCACTTCCACTTCACTCTGGATGGTCGCGGCGGCGTCTCCCCGGGCCACCAGGGCGCGGGCCTCGGTGTAGTTGGGCACCAGGCGCAGGCGGATCGTCGGATATTCGCGGCGGATATAAGCCTCCAGCACATGCCGCGCGGGCAGCGCCAAGACCCTGCCCGAGAGCTGTCGCAGGTTGATCACCGGCGGTGCATCGGCCCGCTCGACGAACACCCAGCCGGCGCCGCCAAACCCATGGCTGAAATCCAGAAAGCGCCGGCGCTCGGTGTTTTCCACCAGGGTGGTACTCATGTCCGCCGCGTGGTTTTCCAAGAGCTCAAGGGTTTGTGCGGTGGAAAACACTTCCTCGAGGACGAACTGCAAACCGGTCATGCGCGACAGGCGATTAAGCAGATCTACGTTCAGCCCGACCCAGCGGCCGTCCTTGTCCTTGAATACATACGGCGAATATTGCTGGGCCGCCACCAGCACCTGGGGATGGCGCAGCATCCAGGCCTGCTCGGCGGCGGTCAGGGGGATGCGCTCACCGTCAACGTCCACCCCCAGGCCGGTGGTCCAGCGGGCGAGGATTTCACGGCGGACCGAGTCATCGATGCTGTGCAGCGCGCGGTCCAGCATACGGCCCAACAAGGGGTCGGCCTGGCGCGTGGCGAAGGCAAAGCCAATCGGCGCCAGGCGGCTCTGCTCCTTGATCTGCATACCCAGGTAAGGCCGCAGGGACTTGTAGGCGCGCACGATCACTTCATTGCCGATAAACGCATCCACATCGCCCTGGGCCAAGGCCTCCAGGCCGCTGTAGAGGTTGGGCGCGAGCATGATATGGCTTTGCGGGTACGCCGCATGCACGTTCTTGACGTTGGCGTAACCATCAAGCAACACGACTTTCTTGCCCTTGAGGTCGTCTTGCATGGCCTCGTCAGTGCGCACCACCACCACTGAACGGTCCGGCATATAGTCCGGGGTAAAGGCCAGGCCAGGCACATCCCGCTCGTAGCCGTTGGCACTGGTGAGGATATCGATAGCCCCGCTGCGCAACGCCTCCACGGCCTGGGCCCGCTCGGCAAAACCCATCACTTGCATCGGCACGCCAAGCCGCGCGCCCACCAGGCTCAGGTAGTCGGCGCTGATGCCCTGGTAGCGATTGTGATCACGGGTGATATCGATGGGTTGGTAATCATCGATGGAGATCCCCACTTTCAAGCTGGGATGCTGCGCCAGCCATTGCTGCTCGGCGGGTGCCAGGGGCATGGGCGCCAGGGTGATAAACGCCGGCACCAGGTTGAACGGCAGGCTGACGGCGGCCAGGCTTGCAGGCAGATGACCGAGCAAGAGCATGCTCAGGAGGCACTGGCGCCATCGGGTCGTGAACCGCACCGTGGGGGTTTCCTTGTTGGTTATTGCGCACACAGCATAGCCTTACACCAAGCGACACCCCCTGTGGGAGCGGGCTTGCTCGCGATTGCGGTGGGTCAGCCAGCACATACTGCGCCTGGCACACGGCTATCGCGAGCAAGCCCGCTCCCACATTGGTGCTTCGGTGAGCGATGTACCCCAAATAAAAACGACGTTTCCCATCACGGGGTAAACGCCGTTTTTTTCAAGCAAACAACATTGAGTCAGCCAAGACTCAGAGCGGCTTACCACGATTGCCATGCTGGCTGACGAACGCCTGAATAGCCGTCAGATCATTAGGCAATACCGTGCAACGCTCTTCCCGCTCAAACAGGTCAGCCAGGTGCGGCGGCAGCTCCAAGGCCTTGCCGACGCCGGCCTTCTGCACCGCCTCAGGGAATTTCACCGGGTGGGCCGTGCCGAGGATCACCATCGGGATATCCAGGCTGCGCCGGCATTCGCGTGCGGCCTTGACGCCAATGGCGGTGTGCGGGTCCAGCAGCTCGCCGGTCTGGGCATAGACTTCAGCGATGGTCTCGCAGGTCTGGGCATCGTCCACGGCCAGGGAGTCGAACAGCTTGCGGGTCTCGGTCCAGCGCTCCTGATCGACGCTGAAACCGCCACCCTGCTTGAAGCTGTCCATCAGGCCGGCTAGGGCCGCGCCGTTACGACCGTGCATGTCGAACAGCAGGCGTTCGAAGTTCGACGAGACCATGATGTCCATCGACGGCGACAAGGTCGCGTGCAGGGTTTCCTTGACGTACTGGTTGCCGCTCATGAAGCGGTGCAGGATGTCGTTGCGGTTGGTGGCGACGATCAACTGGTTGATCGGCAGGCCCATATTGCGCGCCAGGTAGCCGGCGAAGATATCGCCGAAGTTGCCGGTCGGCACCGAGAACGACACCGAACGCGCCGGCCCGCCCAACTGCAGCGATGCGTGGAAGTAGTAGACGATCTGGGCCATGATCCGCGCCCAGTTGATCGAGTTCACCGCAACCAGGCGCGTGCCTTTAAGGAAGCTCTGGTCAGCAAAGCTGGCCTTGACCATTTCCTGGCAGTCGTCGAAGTTGCCTTCGACCGCGATGTTGTGGATGTTCTCGCCAAAGATGGTGGTCATCTGCCGGCGCTGCACGTCCGATACACGGTTGTGCGGGTGCAGGATGAAGATGTCGACGTTTTCGCAGTGCTTGCAGCCTTCGATGGCCGCCGAGCCGGTATCACCGGAGGTGGCACCGATGATCACCACGCGCTCGCCGCGTTTCTCCAGCACGTAGTCCAGCAGGCGGCCGAGCAATTGCAGGGCAAAATCCTTGAACGCCAGGGTCGGGCCGTGGAACAGCTCCAGCACCCATTCGTTGCCGTTCAACTGGCGCAGCGGGGCGATGGCGTTGTGAGAAAACACGCCGTAGGTTTCTTCGAGGATCTTCTTGAAGTCAGCATCGGGGATGCTGCCGGTGACGAACGGGCGCATGACCCGGAACGCCAACTCGTGGTATGGCAGGCCGGCCCAGGAGGCGATTTCTTCCTGGGTGAAGCGTGGCAGGTTTTCCGGCACGTACAGGCCGCCGTCAGTGGCGAGGCCTGCGAGCAGGACGTCTTCGAAATTCAGGGCCGGTGCCTGGCCGCGGGTGCTGATGTAACGCATGACTGGCTCCTCTACAACATTCTTGAACAGAGGCCGCCGAACCTGCGGGGCCTCTGCAACCTATCGTTAGTTCAGGTGTTCGACACGGATCCGTACCACCGGCCCGACCACGCCTTGCAAGGCTTCCAGGGCGGCGATGGCATCGTTCATGTGCTGTTCCAGCACCCGGTGGGTCAGTAGGATCATGGGCACCAGGCCGTCGTGTTCTTCGACTTCCTTCTGCATGATCGACTCAATATTGATGCCACGCTCCGAGAGGATGCTGGCCACCTGGGCCAACACGCCTGGATGATCCTTGGCCTGGATCCGCAGGTAGTAGGAGCTTTCGCAGGCTTCGATCGGCAGGATCGGGTGGGCCGACAGCGAATCCGGCTGGAACGCCAGGTGCGGCACGCGGTTTTCCGGGTCGCTGGTCATGGCGCGGACCACGTCCACCAGGTCGGCGATCACCGACGAAGCGGTGGGTTCCATGCCGGCGCCAGCGCCGTAGAACAGGGTCGAACCGGCCGCATCACCATTGACCATCACCGCGTTCATCACGCCATTGACGTTGGCGATCAGGCGGTCGGCCGGGATCAGGGTCGGGTGTACGCGCAATTCGATACCGGCAGCGGTGCTGCGCGCCACGCCCAGGTGCTTGATGCGGTAGCCCAGGGCTTCGGCGTAGTTCACGTCGGCGGTGGTCAGCTTGGTGATGCCTTCGGTGTAGGCCTTGTCGAACTGCAGCGGGATCCCAAAGGCGATGGACGCCAGGATGGTCAGCTTGTGCGCTGCGTCGATGCCTTCCACGTCAAACGTCGGGTCGGCTTCGGCGTAACCCAGGGCCTGGGCCTCGGCCAGCACGTCTTCGAAGGTACGGCCCTTCTCGCGCATTTCGGTAAGGATGAAGTTACCGGTGCCATTGATGATGCCGGCCACCCAGTTGATACGGTTGGCCGACAGGCCTTCGCGGATCGCCTTGATCACCGGGATACCGCCAGCGACTGCGGCTTCGAACGCCACGATCACGCCCTTCTCGCGGGCCTTGGCGAAGATTTCGTTGCCATGCACGGCAATCAGCGCCTTGTTGGCGGTAACCACGTGCTTGCCGTTTTCGATGGCCTTGAGCACCAACTCACGGGCGACGGTGTAGCCGCCGACCAGTTCGATGACGATATCGATTTCAGGGTTTGTGGCCACGTCGAAGACATCGTTGGTAATCGCAATACCGGTCGTTTGGTACTGAGGCTTTGGCGTACGCATGGCAATTTGTGCCACTTCAATCCCACGCCCTGCACGGCGGGAAATTTCCTCAGCATTACGCTGAAGTACGTTCAAGGTGCCGCCACCGACGGTCCCTAACCCACAGATGCCTACTTTGACCGGTTTCACTGAAGAACTCCCCATGAAACGGCCGACTCAAGGTCGGCCGTGAAAAACAGCCGCACAACTGCGGCTCGCTATTAATGACCCGCCGACGAGTCGGCGGGTCTGACCGTCAAAGGCTCGACGATACTGTTTATTTGGCACCCAGCGCCAGTTTGGCGATTTGTGGGGCCGGCTGGTAGCCCGGAATGACCTGGCCGTCAGCCAAGACGATGGCCGGCGTACCGTTCACGCCAATCGACTGGCCCAGGTTGAACTGCTTGGAGACCGGGTTGGCACAGGCAGCAGCCTTGATGTCCTTGCCGTCGACCATCTTGTCCATGGCGCCTTTTTTGTCAGCCGAGCACCACACCGCCTGCAACTGCTTGTCACCCGGCGAACCCAGGCCCTGGCGCGGGAACGCGACGTAGCGCACTTCGACGCCCATCTTGTTCAGCTCAGGCACTTCGGCGTGCAGCTTGTGGCAGTACGGGCAGGTGGTGTCGGTGAACACGGTGATGTGGGTCTTGGTCTCGCCAATGGCCGGGTACACCACGGTTTCGGCAACCGGGATGGCGTTGATCAACTTGGACACGCCCAGGCGCTCGGCCTTCTCGGTGAGGTTGACCGGCTTGCCGTCTTTCAATTGGAACAGGTAGCCCTGGACGATGTACTGGCCGTCGGCGCTGGCATACAGCACGCGGCTGCCCTTGAGCTTGACTTCATACAGGCCGGCCATGGGGCTGGCGCTGATGCTTTCGACCGGGGTTTCGAGTTGGAGGCTTTCCAGACTCTTACGGATTGTCTTCTCGGCGGCGTCATCGGCGACGGCAAAGGTTGAGACCAACGCAATGGCTGCGGCGGCAAAAATCTGGGTCAAGCGCATGGGAACTCCTGAAGGCAGATGCAGGGACGAAGGCCAGGACGCCGATCTGGAAACACGGCTCGGGACCGTCCCCTTTGCAAACCGGCAAAGCCTACCACAATTGGGCGTCAGGGCAGACGCCGACGGCCAAATTGGGGCCTGTCAGCCCCTCGGGTGATGTTTGGCATGCAGGTCCTGCAACCTTGCGCGCGCCACGTGGGTATAAATCTGCGTGGTCGACAGGTCGCTGTGGCCCAGCAACATCTGCACCACGCGCAAATCCGCGCCATGGTTGAGCAGATGGGTGGCAAATGCATGGCGCAGGGTATGGGGGGACAGCGACTTGCCGATCCCGGCCACCTTGGCCTGGTGCTTGATGCGATGCCAGAAGGTCTGGCGGGTCATCTGTTCGCCGCGCAGGCTGGGAAACAGCACGTCACTGGGGCGCCCGCCGAGCAACTCGCTGCGGGCATCGCGCATGTAGCGCTCGACCCACACGATCGCCTCTTCACCCATGGGTACCAGGCGCTCCTTGCTGCCCTTGCCCATCACCCGCAACACGCCCTGGCGCAGGTTGACCTGCTCCAGGGTCAGGCTGATCAGCTCGGTGACGCGCAGGCCGCAGGCATATAAGACTTCCAGCATGGCGCGGTCACGCTGGCCGATGGCTTCGCTCAGGTCGGGCGCGGCCAGCAGGACCTCGACGTCGGCTTCTGACAAGGACTTGGGCAACGGCCTGCCGAGCTGCGGCATATCGACTTGCAGGGTCGGATCGACAGCAATCAGCTTTTCCCGCAGCAAATAGCGATAAAACCCACGCACTCCCGAGAGGAATCGTGCAGTGGAGCGCGGCTTGTAGTTTTGCTCAAGACGCCAGGCCAGGTGATCGAGAATCAACTCGCGCCCGGCATGGCTCAGTTCGAGGTTTTTCTCCAGCAACCAGCCATTGAACAGGGCCAGGTCGCTGCGGTAGGACTGGCGAGTGTTGTCCGACAGGCCTTTTTCCAGCCAGAGGGCGTCGAGGAAGCGGTCGATCAGGGGGTGGTCAATGGCGGGCATGGGCGCTCGAACGGAGAAAAGAATGGGTAGATCCTATCGCAGCCGCGCTCTATGTAGGAGCCGGCTTGCCGGCGATGGCGGTCTCACGTACTGCGGTGTTGCTGCGGTCCTCATCGCCGGCAAGCCGGCTCCTACGGGTCAATCCACAAACCCAGGCAACACCGGCACCGGCCGCTTATCGTCATCAATTGCGACAAAGCTGAACACACCCTGGATCGCCTTCTCGCGGCCATCGGCACTCATGCTCTCGACAAATACTTCCACTTCCACCTTGAGACTGGTGTTGCCAACCTTGATCACGCGGCCAATCAGCTCGACGATGGAACCGGCCGGTATCGCATGATTGAAGTCGATACGATCGGTAGACACCGTCACCAGCGGCAAACGGCAAAAACGCGTGGCGGTGATGAACGACACTTCGTCCATCCAGGCCAACGCAGTGCCGCCAAACAGGGTGTTGTGGTGGTTGGTGGTCGGCGGGAATACGGCCTTGGTCACGTGGGTCACGGACAGGTCGGTGCGGCGCTGGATTTCTTCGAGGCGGGTGGTCATGAACGGGTTCCGGGCAATGGGCAAATTTCAGGCACAAAAAAGCAGCCCGTAGGCTGCTTTTTTCTGCATCGGGAAGCTGGACTTAAGCCAGTTTTTCCTTGATGCGAGCTGCTTTACCGGACAGGTCACGCAGGTAGTACAGCTTGGCTTTACGTACGTCACCGCGACGTTTAACGGCCATGCTGTCGATTTGCGGGCTGTAGGTCTGGAAAGTACGCTCTACGCCAACACCGTTGGAGATTTTACGAACAGTGAAAGCACTGTTCACACCACGGTTACGCTTGGCGATTACTACGCCTTCGAACGCTTGCAGACGCGAACGGTCGCCTTCCTTCACTTTCACCTGAACGACAATGGTGTCGCCCGGGGCAAAGGTAGGGATCTCTTTGGTCATCTGCTCTGCTTCGAGTGCAAGGATGATTTTGTTAGTCATGCTGTGCTCCTAAGGTAAATCGTCGGATCTACCATCGATACGTTGTTAACTATCGTCCCGCGCGAGGATGTATTCCTCGAGCAGCTTCTTCTCTTCTCCAGAAAGCGAGCGGCTTTCCAGAAGATCGGCGCGTCGTTCATAGGTCCGACCAAGGGACTGCTGTAAACGCCAACGCCGGATGTGTGCGTGATTGCCACTTAGCAACACGTCGGGAACACGCTGATCCGCATACACCTCCGGTCGGGTGTAGTGCGGGCAATCCAGCAAACCATCCGTGAAGGAATCTTCCTCCGCGGAGTCCGCATGCCCTAAAGCTCCAGGCAGCAGTCGTGTAACCGCATCTATCAGGACCATCGCCGGCAGCTCACCGCCAGACAGGACATAGTCCCCAATCGACCACTCTTCATCGACATGAGCTTCAATAAAACGCTCGTCAATGCCTTCATAGCGACCGGCAATCAGGATCAGTGCTTCCTCATTCGCCAGTTCGCGTACCGCAGCCTGTTTCAGCTGGCGGCCTTGAGGGGACAGGTAAATTACCTTCGCCTTCTCCCCTGCTGCTGCCTTGGCCTGAACCAGGGCGTCTTCCAGGGGCTTGATCTTCATCACCATGCCCGGGCCACCGCCAAAAGGGCGATCATCCACAGTGTGATGTCGATCCGTCGTGTAGTCTCGCGGGTTCCAACAAGTAAGCTGCAAGAGCCCTTGTTTCACCGCCCGACTGGTGATGCCGTACTCGCTGATGGCGGAAAACATCTCGGGAAACAAACTGATCACTTCAATGCGCAAATTAGCCACGCTTAGAAGTCCGCGTCCCATTCCACCTTCATCTCGCCCGCTGCCAGGTCGACGGCCAACACGCATTGCTCGGTATACGGCAACAGGCGTTCGCGATCATCCAGGCTGCCAGCGCAAGGCTTGACCACCATTACATCATTGGCGCCGGTTTCCAGAAGATGATCGATTTTCCCGAGCAATTGCCCAAGTTGATCAATAACCTTCAGACCTTCCAGCTGGTACCAGTAGTACTCGCCATCGGTCAATTCAGGGAACAGGTTGCGCGGCACACAGATCTCATAACCGGCCAGAAGACGCGCTTCTTCACGATCATCGAGACCCTTGAGCTTTGCGACCAGGAACTTGTCGTTCCCGCGTCCACTGACCAGCTCGACCTGTTTCACACTACCTTCGCGCTTGAGCGTCCAGGTCTTGTACTGCAACAGGTTTTCAGTCGGATCAGTAAAGGAATACACCTTCACTTCGCCGCGAACGCCATGAACAGAGTAAATCTTGCCGATAACGATCAAATCATCAGCAACAGCTGGCGTCGCGTTCATATTGCTCAGGCTGCGGCCTTAGCCGAGTCCTTCAACAACTTGGCAACACGCTCGGATGGCTGTGCACCAACGCTCAGCCAGTAGGCTACGCGCTCTTGGTTCACGGACAGACGAACTTCTTGACCACGAGCAACAGGGTTGAAGAAACCAACCTGTTCCTTGTGCGAACCGTCACGCGGGTTGCGGCTGTCGGTTACGGTCAAGTGGTAAAACGGGCGCTTTTTGGAGCCGCCAAGGGCAAGACGGATTGTTAGCATGTGAACATCGTTCCTGTAGTCGGTGCTGCAAATCTAAATGCACAGCGGGCATGGGTGCCCGAAAGGCCGCATATTCTAAGGAATATCCGGACTTTTGCAAATGTCTTTTTCCGGCGCCTGACCGCGTGCCATTCAGATCTGCTATAGAGCCGTCGGTTAAAACGGCGAGTCAGCTCCCGCCAACGGCGGGTTTGCTGGAGATCCCACATCCCTGTGGGTCTGCGCAAGAGCGAACTCTTGCGCGAATTCTTTACATCTTCGGCATACCACGACCGGGCATCATACCGCCCATGCCACGCATCATTTTGGCCATGCCGCCTTTGGCCGAGAATTTCTTCATCATCTTTTGCATCTGCTTGTGCTGCTTGATCAAGCGACCGATGTCCTGCACCTGGGTGCCGGAACCCATGGCAATCCGACGTTTGCGCGAACCGCTGATCAGCTCAGGGTCACGGCGCTCGGCCGGGGTCATGGAGTTGATGATGGCTTCCATCTGCTTGAACTGCTTCTCTGCCGCGCCCTGGGCATTGCCCATTTGCGCCAGGTTCACACCGCCGATGTTCGGCAGCTTGTCCATCAGGCCGCCGAGGCCGCCCATGTTCTTCATCTGTTGCAACTGATCACGGAAGTCTTCGAGGTCGAAGCCCTTGCCCTTCTTCAGCTTCTTGGCCAGTTTGTCGGCCTTGTCCTTGTCGAGGGTTTGTTCAGCCTGCTCGATCAGGCTGAGCACGTCGCCCATGCCGAGGATCCGCGAGGCGATCCGCTCCGGGTGGAACGGCTCGAGCGCTTCGGTCTTCTCGCCCATGCCGATGAACTTGATCGGCTTGCCGGTAATTGCGCGCACCGACAGTGCGGCACCGCCACGGGCATCACCGTCGACCTTGGTCAGGATCACGCCGGTCAAAGGCAGCGCATCACCAAAGGCCTTGGCGGTGTTGGCCGCATCCTGGCCGGTCATGGCGTCGACCACGAACAGGGTTTCTACCGGGTTGATCGCAGCATGCAGCGCCTTGATCTCGCCCATCATCTCTTCATCGATGTGCAGGCGACCGGCGGTATCGACGATCACCACGTCGATGAATTTGAGCTTGGCTTCTTTAATAGCAGCGTTGGCAATGTCGACCGGCTTCTGGCTCAGGTCGGACGGGAAGAAGGTCACGCCGATTTCCCCGGCGAGCATTTCCAACTGCTTGATCGCGGCCGGACGGTAGACGTCGGCCGACACCACCATCACGGACTTTTTCTTGCGCTCTTTAAGGAAGCGCGCCAGCTTGGCAGCGGTGGTGGTCTTGCCCGCCCCCTGCAAACCGGCCATCAGCACAACGGCCGGTGGCACGGCGCTGAGGTTCAGGTCTTCGTTGGCCGCGCCCATCAGGCTTTCGAGTTCGGCCTGCACGACCTTCACAAAGGCCTGGCCCGGCGTCAGGCTGCGGGACACTTCAGTGCCAACCGCACGCTCCTTGACCGAGTTGACGAAATCCTTGACCACAGGCAAGGCAACGTCGGCTTCGAGCAACGCCATGCGCACTTCGCGCAGGGTGTCTTTAATATTGTCCTCGGTCAGCTTGGCCTTGCCGGTGACATGGCGCAGCGTCTGCGAGAGACGGTCAGTCAGGTTTTCAAACATGCGCGATCCTTTCAGGCCCTATTCATCGAAGTGCATCGGTAGACCGAGGTAATGGCGGCCCAGGCTGTGATAAATCGCTATTAAAAACAGCGCTCGGCGAGCCTGCGGCGTGGGCAGGTCGCGGATTATAGCGAAGACTGCCGCCATGCACACCCGCTGTCTGGCCCAGTGGTCTTTCGTGGAACGCAGGTGTGTGCCAAACTCATCGGCTTTCGGGCTTGCCTAACAGGATTTATGCTCCCTTTGTCACCCAGTTTGCTACCCAGTCTCGCCGCCGCACTTTTGTATGCCGCTGCGACCCTCTATCAGGGCACCCGCCTGGCCCAACGCGCCAGGGCGGACAAACGCCTGCTGGCCGGCCTCGGCGTGCTCGCCCTGGTGGCCCACGCTGCCAGCCTGTTCACCCACCTGATGACGCCAGTGGGCCTGGGCCTGGATTTTTTCAGCGCCGCCAGCCTGATTGCCGCCGCGGTCATCGCCTTGACGCTGCTGGCCTGCGCGCGGATCCCGGTGGAAAACCTGCTGTTGCTGCTCTTTCCCCTGGGCATGCTGACGGTGCTGCTGGCACAATTCGCCCCCACCGGCACGGTGCAGGTAATTGATGAAGAGCCGGGCATCCTCGCGCACATCCTGTTGTCGATCCTGGCCTACGGCATGTTTACCATCGCCGTGTTCCAGGCATTGCTGCTGCTCTTGCAGGACCACCAGCTCAAGCACAAGCACCCTTCCGGGCTGATCAAGAACTTCCCGCCGCTGCAGACCATGGAAAGCCTGCTGTTCGGCTTTCTCTGGGCCGGCTGGACGCTGCTGTCGCTGTCGCTGATTTCCGGTTGGCTGTTCGTCGAGAACCTGTTCGCCCAGCACCTGGTGCACAAGACCCTGCTGGCATGCCTGGCCTGGGTGGTGTTCAGCGTACTGCTGTGGGGCCGCAATCGCCTGGGTTGGCGTGGGCACAAGGCAATCCGCTGGACCCTGGCCGGTTTCTGCCTGCTGATGCTGGCGTATTTCGGCAGCAAGCTGGTTCGCGAATTCATCCTGCATATCTGACGGGCAGCGATTATGGACAATTTGCCCCTGGAGCCGATGCTCGCCGTAGTCGCGCTGCTGGTCTTGTGGTCAGCGCTGTTTACCGCCATCGAAGCCGCCCAGCACCATTTGCTGGCCCTGCGCCCCGGTACACGCCAGGGCGACAAGGCCGCCGCCCGCCTCAGCTTCCCGCGCAATAGCCTGATCCTGTGCAATACCTTATGCCGCGCGGTGGTAGTGATTCTCTGCACCCTGCTGGCGCTTCATGCCTGGGCCGAAAACGGTCCCTGGCTCGGCTGGGTGATCTCCAGCGGGCTGCTGCTGGTGCTGGCCGATTACCTGCCGCGCACCCTCGCCACCCGCTACCCGCAGGCGGTGCTGGGGTTTGGCAATACGCTGCTGGGCGTGCCGCTGAAGATCCTCTACCCCTTGGCCTGGGTGCTCAATGGCCTCAGCCTGCTGTTGTTGCGCCCTTTCGCACGCAAGTCCGGGATCGTCAAGAAAAGCGACGAGCCACAGAGCGACCCGTCCGACGAGCAAGCGTCAGACGCGAACGATGACCCGACGTCAGGCATGCCGGGCATCCACGCCCTGGACAACATCACCGTCAATGACATCCTGGTGCCGCGCAGCGAAGTGGATGGCATCAACCTCGACGACCCTATCGAAGAGATCATCGAACAACTGCGCACCTCCCAGCGCACGCGGCTGCCGGTGTTCCACAGTGATATCAACCAGGTCGAGGCGGTGCTCAACACCCGGCAGATCCAGCACCTGCTGCCCGACGCCAGCCTGACCAAGGACGCCCTGCTCGCGGCCTGCCACGAGCCGTACTTCGTCCCGGAAAGCACGCCGCTGCAACTGCAACTGCTGAATTTCCACAAACAACAACGCCGCCTGGGCATGGTGGTGGACGAGTACGGTGAGGTGCTGGGCATCGTCACCCTGGAAGATATCCTGGAAGAGATCGTCGGCGAATTCGAAAGCGAGCAGAGCCTGGACAACCCGCTGATCCAGCCCCAACCAGACGGCCGCTACGTGATTGACGGCGCCGTATCGATCCGCGAACTGAACAAATGCCTGGGATGGCACCTGCCCAGCGACGGCCCCAAGACCCTTAACGGCCTGGTGACCGAAGCGCTGGAGACCATTCCCGATTGCGCGGTGTGCGTGAAGATCGGCCGTTATCGCCTGGAAATCCTCGAAACTGAAGACAACCGGGTGAGCAAGGTGTTGATCTGGCATATCGGCTCAGCGCCGATTGCTACCTAAATCCGAGAGCAGGCTTGTGTGGGAGCGGGCTTGCCCGCGATAGCATCACCTCAGTGTCACTGATACACCATCGCGCCAGCATCGCGGGCAAGCCCACATTTGATCTTTCCAGCCCCAAAGACCGCGCTCCAGCCCTTGTTTGCAGCGCAAACCCCTTCCTATAATCAACTCCGCTTACCCAAGCCCCGCCCGACCGCGTGCTACCCGCACTGAGCGTGTCCAGGCACCGCGTCATCGTGTCTGACCGGTACTCGCTCCCATCCCGAGCCGACTCCGCGCACTGCCCTGATCCATGGGTGCAAGACCAATAATAATCCGCGCCAAAGGCGCAATGACCATCAGGGATACCTCAATGAGCACCACCTATAACGAGGCCGCTCCCGCCGCCCCGACCAACTCGACCAGCCGCGTCGCGACCGCGAGCATCATCGGCACCGCCATCGAGTTCTACGACTTCTATATCTACGCCACGGCCGCCGCGCTGGTGATCGGCCCGGTGTTCTTCCCGCAGAGCTCCGGCACCGCGCAGATGCTGGCGGCGTTCCTGACCTTCGGTATCGCGTTCATCGCCCGCCCCCTGGGCTCGGCGCTGTTCGGCCATTTCGGTGACCGGATCGGGCGCAAGTCGACGCTGGTCGCCTCATTGCTGCTGATGGGCGTGTGTACCACCCTGATCGGCCTGTTGCCGGGTTACGACAGCATCGGCGCCTGGGCACCGATCCTGCTGTGCGTGCTGCGTTTCGGCCAGGGCCTTGGCCTGGGTGGGGAATGGGGCGGCGCCGCACTGCTGGCCACCGAGAACGCGCCCAAGGGCAAGCGCGCCTGGTTCGGCATGTTCCCGCAACTGGGGCCTTCCATTGGCTTTTTGGCGGCCAACGGGCTGTTCCTGATCCTGGCGATGAACCTGGACGATGAGCAATTTCGCAGCTGGGGCTGGCGCATTCCGTTCCTGCTCAGCGCCGCGCTGGTGATGGTGGGCCTGTATGCGCGCCTCAAACTGCACGAAACCCCAGTGTTCGCCAACGCCGTGGCCAAGGAAAAACCGGTGAAAGTGCCGCTGGTCGAGCTGTTCAGCCAGCATTGGTTGCAGGTGCTGCTGGGCGCGGCGGCGATGGTGGTGTGCTATGCGCTGTTCTACATCACCACGGCGTTTTCCCTGAGTTACGGCGTGAGCACCCTGGGCTACAGCCGCGAAACCTTCCTCGCCCTGCTGTGCTTTGCCGTGCTGTTCATGGGCGCGGCCACCCCGCTGGCAGCCCTGGCCAGTGACCGTTATGGGCGCAAACCGGTGCTGATCGTCGGTGCGGTGCTGGCGATTCTTTCAGGGTTCACCATGGAACCGTTGCTGACCCATGGCTCGACCTGGGCGGTGGCGCTGTTCCTGTGCCTGGAACTGTTCCTGATGGGCGTGACCTTTGCGCCGATGGGGGCGCTGTTGCCGGAACTGTTTCCGACACGCGTGCGTTATACCGGGGCGTCGGCGGCGTATAACCTGGGCGGGATCGTTGGCGCTTCGGCCGCACCGTTTTTCGCGACCAAACTGGTGGCGATGGGTGGGCTGAGTTATGTCGGCGGGTATGTGTCGGCGGCAGCGTTGCTCAGTTTGATTGCGGTGCTGTGCCTGAAAGAGACGCGGGATAACGATTTGAACAAAGTCGCCTGATAGACCGCTATCGCGGGCAAGCCCGCTCCCACATGTGCAATGCATTCCAATGTGGGAGCGGGCTTGCCCGCGATGCTTTTACAGCTCTACAACCACCGCCTGGGAAGCACGGGTAGCCTTGGCCCGGGCAGCCTCGATCGACTCATCCCGCGCCAGCGCCACGCCCATGCGGCGCTGGCCATTCACTTCTGGCTTGCCGAACAGACGCAATGCCGTGTCCGGCTCGCTCAGGGCCGCGCCGAGGTTGGCGAACGCTGTCTGGGTCGACTGCCCTTCCACCAGGATCACCGCCGAAGCCGAAGGCCCGAACTGGCGGATCAACGGAATCGGCAAGCCCAGGATCGCCCGCGCATGCAGGGCAAACTGCGACAAGTCCTGAGAAATCAAGGTCACCAGGCCAGTGTCGTGGGGGCGCGGCGAGACTTCGCTGAACCACACCTGGTCGCCCTTGATAAACAGCTCGACACCAAACAGGCCACGGCCACCCAGGGCCTCGGTCACGGCTTTGGCGACGCGCTCGGATTCAGCCAGGGCCGCCGGGCTCATGGCCTGGGGCTGCCACGACTCCTGATAGTCACCCTTCTCCTGACGATGGCCCACAGGCGCGCAGAAGGTGGTGCCACCCACGTGACGCACGGTCAGCAGGGTGATTTCGTAATCAAAGTCGATAAACCCTTCGATGATCACCCGGCCCTTGCCGGCGCGGCCGCCTTCCTGGGCGTAGTCCCAGGCTTTCTGCACGTCATCGACGCTGCGCAACAGGCTTTGGCCCTTGCCCGACGAACTCATCACCGGCTTGACCACGCACGGGAAGCCCAGGTCTTCGACGGCCTTGCGATAGTCTTCCACGGTGTCGGCGAAGTGGTACGGCGAAGTCGGCAGGTCCAGCTCTTCAGCGGCCAGGCGGCGGATTCCTTCACGGTTCATGGTCAACAGCGCCGCGCGGGCGGTGGGGATCACGGTAAAGCCTTCAGCCTCCAGCTCCACCAGGGTGCCGGTGGCGATGGCTTCGATTTCCGGGACGATGAAGTGCGGTTTTTCCGCCTCGATCACCGCACGCAGGGCCGCGCCGTCGAGCATGTTGATCACGTGGCTGCGATGCGCCACCTGCATGGCCGGCGCGTTGGCGTAGCGATCCACGGCAATCACTTCAACGCCCAGGCGTTGCAGTTCGATTACCACTTCCTTGCCCAGCTCACCGCAGCCACACATCAATACGCGGGTCGCGGTTGGCGACAATGGAGTTCCGATTCGGGTCATCTCAGGTCCTCAGGGGAGCGGATCAGGGGGAGAAAGGCCGGCATTTTACATGAACGGCGGGCATTGGCCTCAGTTAGCGACACGCTGGCGCCGCAAACGCCAGGCCATGGCCAGCCACACCACGGTGACCCCGGCAAATTTCGAGGCCAGGGCGGTGCCGACCACAGCGGGCGTCAACGCGCCGATCAGGCCAAAAAAGATAAAGGTATCGAGGGGAATGCTCAGTGCCGAACTTATCCACAGCCGGTCGTGCAACGGGCGCTTGGTGATGCTGAAGACCAGCCAGTCGATGCACTCGGACACCGCGAACGCCGTGGCGCTGGCCAGGGCGATGGACGGATCGGAGGTGATATAGGACAGCGCCAGCGCCGCGAGCATGGCGATGATCGCCCCGTGGCCGAAGCGCGTTTGCACCATGTCCCGCAGGATAAACACCAGGCCACCCCAGGCGGACCAGATGACATCCAGGTGCGGGGCGGTGGAAAAGGCGAAGTTGATCAGCACGACGCTGCTGATATAGGCGATCAGGAAGAGCATGGGGCGAGGGACCTGTGGGCAAGGGGCACAGGGTACTGCACATTTAGAAATATGTCGTCTGGGCGGGTCTCATCGCGGGCAAGCCCGCTCCCACCTGTTGAAATGCATTCCAATGTGGGAGCTGGCTTGCCTGCGATAGCACCGGTTCAGGCGCCAGACTTTCCGGGAATCATCCACAACACCCCACTGGCCTTTGCCCGCTCATGACACAGCCCCAGCACCACCCGGCGCTCGGCGTTGTCCATGCGGCTCCAACGGGTGATTTCGTCGACATTGCGCTGGCAACCGGTGCAGATATCGTCGTCATCCAGGGCACAAATACTCACGCAGGGCGAGGCGACGGGGCGTTCAACCGGGTTCATTCCGGCTGCTCGACCAGGTCACGGGCATAGCGCTGGGCGTTGTGCACATAGTGCGCAGCACTGGCTTCGAGCATCCTCTTCTGCTGCTCGGTCAACTCCCGTACCACCTTGCCAGGCGAGCCCATTACCAGCGAGCCATCGGGGATTTCCTTGCCCTCGCCGATCAACGAATTGGCGCCGATGATGCAGTGCCGGCCAATCTTGGCGCCGTTGAGGATCACCGCATTGATGCCAATCAGGCTGTAGTCGCCGACAGTGCAGCCATGCAGCATGGCGTTATGCCCAACCGTCACACCGGTGCCCAGGGTCAGCGGGTAGCCCATGTCGGTGTGCATCACGCTGCCGTCCTGCACGTTGCTGTTCTTGCCGATCAGGATCAGCTCGTTGTCGCCACGCAACACCGCGTTGAACCAGACGTTGGCGCCCTCCTCGAGCTTGACCTTGCCTACCAGCGTGGCATTGGGAGCCACCCAGCTGTGTGGATGGGTCTCGACACGGGCCTCGCCCAGGCGGTATTTCATAGTCTTCCCTCACGGCTTGCCATTCAAACGATGGCTTAAGTATTGATAAAGCTTTTTGGCGGGCGATGCAGGCTGATGTCGGCATCGTCATAGAGCAGGTTGATCAACTCGACGATCATGATCGCCGTCAGGCCCCAGATCTTGTATTCACCAAACCGATAGCTGGGCACATACCAACTGCGGCCCTGGTAATCGATGCGATGGGTGTGCTCGCGCGGGTCCTGGCGGAAAAACTCCAGGGGCACGCTGAACACGGCGGCAATCTCGGCGTCGTTGGCCAGGTACTCGACGTAATCGGGGATCACCCCCACATAGGGGGTCACGCGGATGCCGTGCAGGGAGATCAGGGGGCTCAAGGGCCCGATCACTTCCACCAGGCCCGGTGGCAGGCCGATTTCTTCTTCGGCCTCGCGCAACGCGGTGAACACCAGGTCGGGGTCTTCGGGGTCGCGGCGCCCACCCGGGAACGCCACTTCGCCGCCATGGGTCGACAGGCCGCTGGCACGCAGGGTCAGGATCAGCTCGGGTTCGTCACTGCGGGTAATCGGCACCAGCACCGCGGCCTCGGGGAAACGTCCGTCAGTTTCCAGCGTGCGTGGCGTGTGATTGCTTACCCGGCGAAGTAGCTCGTCCAGCATGAGTCATCTCGATCTGTTGGCTACCTTGCATCATGCACCAAAGCGTACGGGTGCCCAACCCCAAAACCCCGGCGGTGTCGCTAAACGACAACTTGCAGGCCACTGCCCTGCACGCCAAGATAGGCGCAGTCCCCAGGAACCCAAGCATGAACTTCTGCAGCCAGTGCGGTAAACCGGTCACCCAGCGCATTCCCGAAGGCGATACACGCCTGCGTTATGTGTGCGACCACTGTCAGACCATTCACTATCAGAATCCCAATATCGTCGCCGGCACCCTGCCCGTCTGGGGCAATCAGGTGCTGCTGTGCCGGCGCGCCATCGAGCCGCGCCTGGGCTACTGGACCCTGCCTGCTGGCTTTATGGAAAACGGCGAGACCGTCGAACAGGGCGCCCTGCGCGAAACCCTGGAGGAAGCCTGCGCCAGGGTGCGCAACCTGAGTATCTACACGCTGATCGACGTACCGCACATCAGCCAGGTGCATATCTTCTACCGCGCCGAACTGGTCGACCTGGACTTTGCCGCCGGCCCCGAGAGCCTGGAAGTCCGACTGTTCGATGAAGCGGACATCCCTTGGTCCGAGCTGGCTTTCCGCACGGTCAGGCGTACCTTAGAATGCTTTTTTGCCGACCGTCGGCAACAGGTGTTTCCCGTGCGCAGCGAATCGGTGCCACCCTTGACTCAGCCTGCACAATAACAATCGAAGGTCACCTTCAAAGGGATATCGCTTCAATGCGTTGGTTGCTTGCTCTGCTCTGCCTGTCGTTCGCCACGCTGTCGTGCGCCACCACCCTGCAAACCCTGGGCGGTAAACCCGTCGAGAAGATCCTGGTACTCAAGTCCGCGCACCAGTTGCAACTGATCAACGATGGCAAACCGCTGAAGACCTACCGCATTTCCCTGGGCAAGAACCCCAAGGGCCACAAACTGATCGAAGGCGACCGCCGCACGCCAGAAGGCTTCTACTGGATCGACTGGCGCAAGACCAGCGACCGCTTCAACCTGTCGATGCATATCTCCTACCCCAATATCAGCGATGCCGCCCGCGCCCGCCGCGAAGGGGTCAAGCCCGGCAGCATGATCATGATCCACGGCACGCCAGACAGTGAGGAATACCCGGAACAGTGGTTCCACACCCTGGACTGGACCGACGGCTGCATCGGCATGCGCAATGTCGACATGCGCGAAGTGTGGAACCTGGTCAAGGACGGCACGATGATCGAGATCCGTCCGTAACCTCGACCGTTGGTAAAATAATTCAAAAAAAATCTACCTCTCCTACAGCCCCTGTCGATGAATACCATTTCACCGACAGGGGCTGCGTCTTTCTGCGTGCGATAAAGACCTCTCTAATACCACTTGATACCAGGCACCTTTAGGGTGCCTGTAAACAGGCATGTGCACGCTTTTGGCGGCATTGACATGGTATTTAAGTGGTATTAATTTCCGGCCATTACCGGGCGACAACACTCCAATAACGCATCGGAAACCCTACAGATGAATCCCATCCAGACCCTGCGTCCTGACGATCGGCAATCCACGCCGCTGTACCTGCAACTGGCCCGCAATCTCGAAGCGGCTATCCATGCCGGCCAGTGGAAATCCGAGCAGGCCTTGCCCTCCGAGCGCGTACTCAGCGAACAGTTGAGCATCTCCCGGGTAACCGCCCGCAAAGCCCTGGAAGTGTTGTTCGCCCAAGGCCTGATCCGCCGCAGCCAGGGCTCTGGCACGTTTATCACGCCACGCCTGGAACAGCCGCTGTCGCGCCTCTCGGGGTTCAGCGAGATGTTGCGGCTCAAGGGGTTTGCCCCCAGTTCGCAATGGCTGGTGCACGAAATCACCCCGCCGACCCATGAAGAGCTGATCCGCCTGTGCCTGTCGCCCACCGACAAAGTGGCGCGGCTCAAACGCCTGCGCAAGGCGGATGACACCGTGATGGCCATCGAAATGAGCGCCCTGCCCGCCTCGATCATTCCCAACCCCCAGGCCATCGGCAGTTCGCTCTACGAATACTTGGAAGGCATCGGTAAACCGGTGGTGCGAGCCCTGCAGCATATCCAGGCCATCAACGCCTCGGACGAGTTCGCCGCCCTGGTGGGTATCGCCCCCGGCACCGCCATGCTGCTGATGACTCGGGTCGGCTACACCGCCGACAACACGCCAATCGAGATCACCGACACCTACTGCCGCAACGACTACTACGACTTCGTCGCAGAGCTGCGTAGGTACGATTTTTCCGCTGAACTGCGGCCCTAGAGAACTGCCATGTCCGAAGACAATATCCTCACGCCCCACGGCTGGATTCGCGGCCGCCTGGTGCACCACGAAGGCAAGGTCAGCGCCGTCGAAGGCGTGCCTTGCGACCCGGCCGACAATGACCTGCCCTACCTGCTGCCGGGTTTTATCGACCTGCATGTGCACGGCGGCGGCGGCAAGGACATCATGGAAGGCAGCAGCGCCTTCGAGACCATCACCCGCACCCATGTGCGCTTCGGCACCACCTCGCTGCTGGCCACTACCATGACTGCGCCGGTCGAGGAAATCTCCCGGGTGCTCGGCGAACTCGGCCAGTTCTGCGAACGGCGCCCGGCCGGCAGCGCCCGGGTGCTGGGCGTGCATCTGGAAGGCCCCTACATCAACCCAGGAAAGCTCGGCGCACAGCCCAACTTTGCCCACACCGCATTGATGGCCGAGGTCGAGGAGTACCTGCGCCTGGCACCGATCCGGGTGATTACCATTGCCCCGGAAATCGCCGGGCATGACGCTTTGATCCGTGCCCTCAGCCAGCGCGGCGTGCGCATGCAGATCGGCCATACCCTGGGCAGCTATGAAGAAGGCGTCGCTGCGCTGGCGGCCGGCGCCACCAGCTTCACCCACCTGTACAACGCCATGAGCCCGCTGCATCACCGCGAGCCGGGCATCGTCGGCGCCGCCCTGGCCCACGCGCAATACGCCGAGCTGATCCCGGACCTGTTGCACGTACACCCCGGGGCCATGCGCGTGGCCCTGCGTTCGATTCCCTGCCTGTACTGCGTCACCGACTCCACCGCTGCGGCGGGCATGCCCGACGGCGAATACAAGCTGGGCAGCCACACCGTGACCAAATGCCTGGGCGGCGTACGCCTGGCCGACGGCACCCTGGCCGGCAGCACCCTGACCATGGATCAGGCGCTGCGCAACCTGGTGAAGATCGGCCTGCCCATCAGCGAAGCCTCACAGCGCCTGTCGCAATTTCCTGCGGATTACCTGGGCCTGGAACAACGCGGCCGCCTGCAACCGGGCAGCTTTGCCGACTGCGTGCGTCTGGACCGCTCCCTGCACCTCACCGACGTAATGGTCGAAGGAGAAACCATTGACTTCAAAAATGCTTGAAGAGGCCCTGTCCTCCTGTGAGGCCGTCGCGGCCCAGCTGCAATGCCTCGACCCGCTGCTGGCCGAGGTTGCCGGCCGCCTACGCCGCCAGCCGCCGCAAGTGGCGATGACCGTCGCCCGTGGCAGTTCGGACCACGCCGCCAGCTACTTCGCCTACCTGACCATGCAGCACGTGGGCGTGCCCGTGGCGTCGCTGCCGATGTCGGTGGTGACCCTGGCGCAGGCGCCGCTGAAAGTCAGCGGCCAGGCGGCCTTCGGCTTCTCCCAGTCGGGGCAGAGCCCGGACCTGGTTAACAGCCTACGCCTGCTGCGCAAGCGCGGGGCCTTGAGTGTGTCGATGGTCAATGCCGAAGATTCGCCCCTGGAAGCCGCCTGCGAATTCCATGTGCCGCTGTGCGCCGGCCCCGAACGCAGCGTGGCCGCGACCAAGAGTTTTATCGCCACCTTGAGCGCCAGCGCCCAGTTGGTCGGCCACTGGAACCAGGAAGACGGCCTGCTCGAAGCCTGCCACGCCCTGCCTGCCGGCCTGCGCGAAGCGGCGACCCAGGACTGGAGCCTGGCCATCGACGCCCTGCGCGATTGCCAGCGCCTGATGGTCATCGGCCGTGGCGCCGGGTTTGCCATCGCCCAGGAAGCCGCGCTCAAGCTCAAGGAAACCTCGGCGATCCAGGCCGAAGCCTTCAGCAGCGCCGAAGTGCGCCACGGGCCGATGGCGTTGATCGACGACAACTACCCGCTGCTGGTGTTTGCCCCGCGCGGCGCCGAACAACCGGGCCTGCTGACCCTGGCCACGGAAATGCGCCAACGCGGGGCCCGGGTGCTGCTGGCCGCGCCCGACGATATTGCCGAACGCGACCTGACCCTCAGCCGCGCCGAGCACCCGGCACTGGACCCGATCCTGGCAATCCAGAGTTTCTATGTGATGGCTGCAGGCCTGGCCCAGGCCCGGGGCATGGACCCGGATCAACCCCGCCACCTGAGCAAAGTCACCCGCACCCACTGAGTTGGTTTCTGTCGTTTCCTGATGAGTACCGTGCCCATGCCCGACAATAATAATGACCTCACCCTCAGCGCCCCCCTCAGCGGGCCGGTGCTGACCCTGGGCAACGTGCCTGACGACGTGTTCGCCAGTGGCGCCATGGGCGACGGGATTGCCATCGACCCCCTCAACGACTGCCTGCATGCGCCGTGCGCGGGCGTGGTGATCCACGTTGCCCGTACCGGCCACGCCCTGACGATCCGCGCCGACAATGGCGCCGAGGTGCTGCTGCATGTAGGCATCGATACCGTCCAATTGAATGGCGAAGGCTTTGCCCTGCTGGTCAAGCAAGGCGCGCGGGTCAGCAACGGGCAGCCCCTGGTGCGCTTTGACCTGGACCGCATCGCCCGCCAGTGCAAAAGCCTGGTCAGCCTGATCATCCTCACCAACGGCGGGCAGTTCGAGTTGCGCCCGGTGGCCGTCAATACGGTCAAGGTCGGCGAAGCCCTGCTGCGCATCGTTGCGCGTCAGCCTGCCGCCGTGCAGTCTGTGTCCGACAACTCCCAGGCACATGCCAGCGCCAGCGTGCGCATTACCCATCGCGGCGGCCTGCATGCGCGTCCCGCAGCCCTGGTTCGCAAGACCGCCCAGGGTTTCAGCAGCCAGTCGCAGCTGCATTTCGCCGGCAAGTCGGCGTCGTGCGCCAGCCTGATCGGCCTGATGGGGCTGGGCATTGGTGAGCAGGACGAGGTACAGGTCACCTGCCTGGGCAAGGATTGCGACGCGGCGTTACAGGCATTGGTCGCAGCCCTATCGGTCACCACCCACGAACACGAGCAGGCCCCGGTGATCGTGACTGCGCGCCCGCTCAATACCGAAGCGGGCGTATTGCAGGGTGTGTGTGCCGCACCCGGCCTGGTCTGCGGGCCGCTGTTGCGGCTGCACACCATCGAGTTGCCGCAAGACCCGGGCAACCACATGCGCGAAGAACAATTGCAGCACCTGGACAGCGCCCTGGAGCAGGTACGCGGAGAAATCCGCAACACCCTGGAGCACGCCCGCCAGCGCAAGGCCGTCGAGGAAGAAGAGATCTTCGCCGCCCACCTGGCCCTGCTGGAAGACCCAACCCTGTTGGAGGCCGCCACCGCCGCCATCGAGCACGGCAGCGCCGCCACCCATGCCTGGCGCGATGCGATCCAGGCCCAGTGCGCGGTGTTGCTGGGCTTGGGCAAGCCGTTGTTTGCCGAACGCGCCAACGACCTGCGGGACTTGCAGCAACGGGTGCTACGCGCCCTGCTGGGTGAGGCCTGGCAGTTCCAAATGCCTGCCGGGGCGATTGTCGTCGCCCATGAATTGACGCCCTCGGACCTGCTGCAACTGAGCGCGCAAAATGCTGCCGGCATCTGCATGGCCGAAGGCGGCGCCACCTCCCACGTGGCGATCCTGGCCCGGGGCAAAGGCATGCCGTGCGTGGTCGCCCTGGGCAGTGCAGTGCTGGAGGTGCCGCAAGGCCAACGGGTCGTGCTGGACGCCGGCAATGGGCGCCTGGAACTCACCCCGGACGATGCCCGCCACGCCCAGGTCCACCAGATTCGCGAGGCGCAACAGCAGCGGCGCCAGCAGCAACAGGCCCAGGCCCAGGCAGCGGCCAGCACCCTGGATGGCGTGGGCATTGAAGTGGCCGCCAATGTCGCCTCCAGCAGCGAGGCGCAGATTGCCTTGGCAAACGGCGCCGATGGCGTGGGGTTGTTGCGTACCGAGTTTCTGTTTGTCGACCGTCGCACCGCACCCGACGAGCAGGAACAACGCCAGGCCTATCAGGCGGTGCTGGATGCCATGGGCAACAAATCCGTGATCATCCGCACCATCGACGTGGGCGGCGACAAGCAGCTCGACTACCTGCCCTTGCCCGCCGAGGCCAACCCGGTGCTGGGCCTGCGCGGTATTCGCATGGCCCAGGTACGCCCGGAGTTGCTCGACCAGCAACTGCGCGCCCTGCTGCAGGTCTGCCCGCTGCAGCGCTGCCGGATCCTGTTGCCGATGGTCAGTGAAGTCGACGAATTGCTGCACATCCGCCAGAGCCTCGATCAGCTGTGCGCCGAGCTGGAACTGACCCAGCGCCCGGAACTGGGGGTGATGATCGAAGTGCCGGCCGCCGCGTTGATGGCCGAGCAACTGGCCGAACATGCGGACTTTTTGTCGATCGGCACCAATGACCTGTCCCAGTACACCCTGGCCATGGACCGCGACCACGCCGGCCTGGCCGCGCGGGTCGACGCCCTGCACCCGGCGCTGCTGCGCCTGATCGCCCAGACCTGCATTGGCGCGGCGAAACACGGGCGCTGGGTCGGGGTGTGCGGCGCCCTCGCCTCTGACCCGCTGGCCACCCCGGTGCTGGTGGGCCTGGGGGTGCGCGAGCTGTCTGTCAGCCCGCCGCAAATTGCCGAAATCAAAGACCGCGTGCGCCACCTGGACGCCGCGCAATGCAGGCAACTGAGCCAGGGCCTGCTCGACCTGAGCAGCGCCAGGGCCGTACGCCAAGCCTGTCAACACCACTGGCCGTTGAGCTGACAACAACAAGAAAAAGGAGACTCGCCATGTACCAACTGTTTATTGAAGGCCTGCAACGCCTGGGCCGTGCGCTGATGCTGCCCATCGCCATCCTGCCGATTGCCGGCCTGCTGCTGCGCCTGGGTGATACCGACCTGCTGAACATCGCGGTGATGCACGACGCCGGGCAAGCGATCTTCGCCAACCTGGCGCTGATCTTCGCCATCGGCATCGCCGTGGGTTTTGCCCGCGACAACAACGGCACGGCCGGGCTGGCCGGGGCCATTGGCTACCTGGTGATGGTCTCCACCCTCAAGGTGATGGACAGCACCATCAACATGGGCATGCTCGCCGGGATCGTCAGCGGGCTGATGGCCGGGGCGCTGTATAACCGCTTCAAGGACATCAAGCTGCCGGAGTACCTGGCGTTCTTTGGCGGGCGACGCTTTGTGCCGATTGTCACCGGGTTTTCGGCGGTGGGCCTGGGGGTGATCTTCGGGTTGATCTGGCCGCCGGTGCAGCACGGCATCAATAGCTTCGGCGTGCTGCTGATGGAAAGCGGCAGCCTGGGCGCCTTTGTGTTCGGCGTGTTCAACCGCTTGCTGATCGTCACCGGGCTGCACCATATCCTCAACAACATGGCCTGGTTTGTGTTCGGCAGCTTCACCGACCCCGCCACCGGCGCGGTGGTCACCGGCGACCTGACCCGCTATTTTGCCGGCGACCCCAAAGGCGGCCAGTTCATGACCGGCATGTTCCCGGTGATGCTGTTCGGCCTGCCCGCAGCGTGCCTGGCGATGTACCGCAACGCCCTGCCGCAGCGGCGCAAAATCATGGGCGGGATCTTCCTGTCGATGGCCCTGACGTCGTTCCTGACCGGGGTCACCGAGCCGATCGAATTCGCCTTCATGTTCCTCGCGCCGTTCCTGTACCTGCTGCATGCGCTGCTCACCGGCCTGTCGATGGCGGTCACCAACCTGCTGGATATTCACCTGGGCTTTACCTTCTCCGGAGGGTTCATCGACATGGTCCTGGGCTGGGGCAAGTCCACCAATGGCTGGCTGGTGTTGCCGGTGGGCCTGGCTTACGCGGTGATCTACTACAGCGTGTTCAACTACTGCATCCGTCGCTTCAACCTGAAGACCCCGGGCCGTGAAGATAGCCAGGTGGCACAGGCCGAAGCGATGAGTGATCACCAGCGGGCCAGTGCCTATATCCGCGCCCTGGGCGGTGCCGACAACCTGCTCAGCGTCGGCGCCTGCACCACCCGCCTGCGCCTGGACATGGTGGACCGCAACAAGGCCATGGACGCCGAACTCAAGGCCCTGGGAGCGATGGCCGTGGTGCGCCCGGGCAATGGCGGCAGCTTACAGGTGGTGGTGGGGCCGATGGCCGACAGCATTGCCGATGAGATTCGCCTGGCCATGCCGTCGTTTGTTGCATCGGCGCCCGTGGCGGTTGTGCCTGTGGATAAGCCAGTCATGGTGAATGTGCAGGAGGCCGAACAATGGCTGGGCGCCTTGGGCGGCCGGGCGAATGTACGCCAGCTGGAAGCGGTGGCGATGACGCGGTTGCGGGTGGAACTGGGGGATGATTCGGTGTTGTCCGAAGCTCAGTTGACCGCACTGGGTTGCCAGGGCGTGAGCCGGCTTGAAAGTGGGGTCTGGCACCTGTTGATCGGTGACAAGGCAGCGGGGTTGGGTGAGGCCTTGGAACGGTTGGTTAGCCGCCCGGTCAACGCCTGATCCGAACGGACGCAGAGCGTCCAGGGCGGCGTACCGCTACTTATCTACCGCCCAGCCAAACGCACAACTCCCCATGCTGAGGGTTCTTACCTCAAGCATGGAGAGCGTGCCCGTGAGCACAACACCCCAGACCTTTGAAGGCATCAAAGGCCACCTCAACCAGATCAGCCATCACCTGCTCCAGGTCGAAGCGCCGCTGTTGCCCGAACAAAAACCTGTTGCCGAACTGGCCTACCTGGAAAAAATCAATGGCCAGCTGACGCGCTACCGCCAGCAATACATGAACAAGAGCCAGGTCCTCTATATCGGTATCAAAGCCAACGTCCTGCCCGCCCGTGTGGCGACACTCAAGACCACCCTGAACACGTACCTGCAACAACTTGATCGCGACGAGCAGATCGACGGCAAACCACGCAAGTCCTATATGACCTTCGAAGCCGGGTTCAGCGCCCTGGCCCATGAAACCAAACTCAGCGCCCAGGACCGCCTTCTGCATCCGCAACAACAGGCCATGCTTGAGCGGGTGCCCCTGGGCAGCACGCAACGCCCGGGCCTGTACGCCCTGTCGTTCCAATACCAGGAGCGCACCGTCGAATTGGCCGGCGCCTTTGTCCTGACTCAGCAATCCAGCCCGCTGGTCGCCGACCTGGACGCCGGGCCAGCGGTGGGTGAAGTGATGCTGTTCACCCCCTCCCGCGGGATCGCATCCTTCAGTTCCCTCGCCCAACTCAACCGGCATCTACTGCAAGGAATGGACGACGCCGAGCAACGTCGCGACTTCATGCAACTGCTGCCCGTGCGTTATCGCGATGTCAGCCCCGAGGCCATCTGGCCGCTGCAACTGGCACCGATCAGCGACAGGCCGCTGTTTGAACACACCTACAACGCCCTGATCGACAAGCGCACCCAGGACATCGAGCGCGCCTTGAGCCTGGTGGACAACCCCACACAGAGCCCCGCGCAACTGATCAGTGCCCTGGACCGCGCCATTGCCGGCGCCTTGCCGGACCTGCGCGCGCGCCTGGCGTGGCGCGCGCGCCGCTTGCTGGAGCGCCACCTGCGCCACAGCGCGCCGGACTGGTATCGCAGCGCCAGCGAAGCGCGGCGCGCCACCCTCGCCACCCACCTTTGGCACTACAACGAAGCCCGCCAGGACCTGCTCGACCTGCTGGGCCCGGTCACCACCCCGCAGTCCCTGGCCCGCTACCAGTTGCTTGAACGCCTGAGCGACGAGCTGGACATTCAGGACCTGGCGCCAGAGCACCTGTTGATCAACACCCGGCGCTATGTCTACCCCATCGGCGAGTATGAACATGATCGCAGCCTGGTCGACCTGGCCCTGCGCGGGTTGCAAGACGGGGATGCCCTGCCGGGCTCGGACTTCCTGAACAAAACCACGCTCACCTATCAGGGCGCGACACTGCCCACCGCCTACCAGGACCTGACACCCGCCTGGCTCGCACAGACGCTGGCCACCTTACAGCCGCGTATCGACTTTGCCGACGCGCAACGGCAAATGCATGCCAAACCAGAAGTCAGCCGTAGCATCGAACGGATGCTCGACCAAAGGCTCACCGCACTGGCCTACACCGCCCTGCTGCAAGGCCACCTCAGTGACGAGGACTTTCAATTGGTGCAGGACCTGCGCCAGGGCACCAACCCGCACCTGAGCGCCGCCACTCTGTCGCTACATGCCGCTCAATTGCAGGACCTGTGGGTACTGCGCCAAAGCGATGCGAGCGGCGCAATCATCCGCCTGTTGCTGTGCACGCCCGAAGCGCCGCGCGCGCAGCAGTTCATGGCGTTTGACAGTGAACTCGCCTGCCAGAACCACATCCTCGGCTGGAGCCTGGACAATGGCAGCAAACACCCCCCGGGTACCCTCACCGACTATCTGATCAAGCGCGTCGCCCTGCGTTTTCGCGGGGCCATGAAGCAAGTCTTGAGCGGCCTGAGCTTCAAGTTCCACGACCAGGAATACCAAGAGATCGGCTTTGGCAATATCGGCAGCCACGCCATGTGCCTCAAGGCGATGTCGGCCCATGTGCTGGCGACCCGCATCGACGACTATGAATTCGGCACCCCGAGTTGGTACCGATCCGCCAGCGTCGACAACCGCCAGAAGCTGTTGAAACTGGCCGAAGACAGCGAGGGCGCGCTGCTCACCTACAATGAACATCCGTTGTCTGACGCCCGATTTCCCAGCTTTACCCATTACCTGCATGAACAGGCGAGAAAAAGCCTCAACGACTTGCTGGACCGCCCCCAGAACGATGTCGACCCGGACACCGTGTGGGCCTTTTCACCGCCGTCGTTGCTCGGCGCGCTGACCCCGCCGCCCCTGACTTACACCCAGCTGTACCGCGATGGCTACGCCGACGGCGTAGGTTTTCTCGACGAGAAATTCTCGCGTTCGGCTCGTTTCAAAGGCCCGCCCGGCGTTGACTTGAGCCAATTAAGCGCAGAAAAAATTGCACGCTCGGTCACCGGCACCTGGGTCGGCGAGCGCTACATCAACCAGGTCAAGACCCGCTTGCTCAACACCGGCAGCACCGACTATGCACTGCGGCGCAATGCCACCTTGAGCATCACCCAGCACCAACTGCAGAACGCCGCCCTGGAGTGCCGGCTGGAGGGGTATATCGCCGGGGTAGACTGGACGTGGTTGCAACGCAGTATTGCGAGCATGCACGACACCGCCGCCCAGACCCGTGGCACCTACGCTATCCATCGCCTGCTGGTGGATGGCGAATGGGTGATGGGCAACCTGCTCTTCAGCCATGGCGATTTTCCGACGTTGCTCTACACCCCAAACGCACCGGACGGCATCAGCTTTCGCGAAGCGCGGCTGTTCAATTACCGGTTGAAAAAGATTCCCGGCATGGTGGGCTATTTCACCCTGCGGGTCGGCGCCCAGTCCCAGGTGCGGGTCCGGGCCTTCCTGGAAAACGCCAAGGCCCAATTACCCGAAGACCTGAGCCAGACCGACACCAGCCCGGCACGCTATGACTCGACCCACGGGCAACCCCCGCTGCAGGATCTACGCGAGGCCCTGTACAACATGCCGTTGCAGCGCAAGATCGATGACGTGCAAGGCACCACGGTCAATCGCAACCAAATGATCAGCGCCATTTTGTGGAACTGCGTGGAGTGGGTCACCGCGATTGCCACCGCGCCGTTTCCCAGCCTCAGCCTGAGCCTGGGCATGCTGCTGGCATTCAAGGACGGCATGCTGGCCCTGCACGCGTACCAGCAGGGCGATACCGGGGCGGCACTGGAACACTTGCTCGGCTACGTGCTTAACAGTGCCGGGGCCGCCGTCACCGATTTGCGCCCGGCCCTGGCCTCGGTCAAACAGCTCGCCCGGCCGGGCCTGCGCCAGGTCACCAGGAGCCACGCTGCACCGAGCGAAGCGGTGAGGCTGGTGCAGCCCCTGCAACCCAAGCCCCTGGCGCTGGAAAATATGCAAGCGGTGCTGTTCGAAGGCCAGGCGCTATGGGCCAAAACCGTTCCGGACCCGATCGGCCGTTACCTGCTGTATCGACTGGATCCTGTCACCGGCAGGCTGGTCTCCACCACTCGGGTGGCCGCGCCAGATAGCCAAGGTGTGTGGCGCCGCACCGGGGTCACTGGTGGCGCACCCAAGTACGAAAAACTACCCGAGCCCCCCGAACCGCTGAAAGCCTATGAGATGCCACCGAGCTATGCCCGCGATCTGGGTAAGGCCATCAATCCGGATACACGCGCACAGATGCTGCTGAACACGAGTGAGTTAGTGGGCTCAGAGGGGGTGGCCAGGGGCGTGCTCGCCCTCGACCTTAACCCGCTGCGTACGGTTTACCTGCAACAGGTCGAACGCCTGAGCACTGACGCCCAGGACTTTTTCACCCAACTCACGCCTTTACCGGCGCGCACCGCTCCCGCGGCCGTGGACGCCAGCACCTCATTCGCGCAACTGATCGCCAGCGATGCGTTCAGCGGCAACAAAAACCTGATCATTGGCGCAATACCGGGCTCCATCGCCAGTAAACAGCTGCTGATCACGCAGATGGATGCCTTGGTCAGCAACGGCTTCAAACACTTGTACATTGAGTACCTGCCCGCCGATGCATTCCGCACACGCCTGCAGCGCCTGCATCAGGGTAAAACCTGGGAAAACATTCGCCAGCATCTCGAAGCGGTCGACAAGGGCTTTGGTCTTGCCCCGGACGCCGAATACTCCTACCTTGCCCTGGTACGCAAGGCCAAGGACAAGGGCGTGAAGATCCTGGCCCTGGACGCTTCTACCTCCTACTTGCTGGACGATTTCCTGCAAATGCGCGACACCCCGCCGACCATCCCGCGCAGCAACAGCATCAGGAATTTCTACTCCCATAAAGCCATCGGGGCCGATGCCCTCGTCGAACAGGACGAACGTTGGGTGGCCCTGGTGGATCACAGCCGCCTGCGCACGTTCGAGGGCACGCCGGGCCTGGCCGACTTGCAAGAAGCAGTGGCCCTGCGCGTGGAGGATGTGGCGGCGGGCCAGCCGGTGGGCCTCTGGGTCGACACGCCCGGCGCCATAGCCGGTGCCCCGTTGGCCAAGGGCGATTATCGCTTGGCCCTGCACACGGCGTACAAGGAGCCCGGGCAAGCCGCTTCTGCCAGCGTCGCGTCTACGACGGACGTGACGCACTTCAGCGACTACGATATCCCCCACGCCTTCCGGGACAGCATCAGCCGGCAAAGCACCGCCGGCCGTGGGCTGGACAGCAACTACGCCTCACCGATCGCCACCGAGCAAAGGGCTTTCAGCGTCTTTCTGGACGCCCGAGAGCGCCTGAGTCGCGATGCGGCGGCTTACCTGGAGCAGCATGTACCGCCAGCCAGGCCCGATCCCTCCACCCTGGGCACACCGGCCACCCCGCAGGCGCTGCTCGAACGTGTTGGGAGCAGCGAGTTTTCCGGGCTGGTGGTCGGTGAAGCGCACCAGGCGCAGTCGAGCAAGCGCTGGCTGCGTGAACATATGAAAAAGCTCAAGGAACAGGCATTCAAGACGCTGTACGTAGAACACCTGTTGACCGATATGCATCAGCAAGATCTGGATCTGTTCCTGCGCACCCAACACCTGCCGGACAACCTCAAGCGCTACCTGGCCATGCTTGATCGCGGCCAGATGCCGCACTACAAGGGCAAAAATTCCTACACTGAAGTGATCCAGGTCGCGGCCAGGCATGGCCTGCGCATCCGTGCCCTGGACTGCACCGCCAGCTATAACGTCAAGGGCCTGGAGGATGGCGATCTGGGGCGCAACCAGATGTTCAGTTACTTCGCGTCAAAAGTAATCCAGGCCGACCAGGCAGCACAGGGCCCGCACAAATGGGTGGCCTTTATTGGCAGCGCCCACACCAATAACAACCTGGGCGTGGCCGGGCTTGCGGAACTGCAAGGTGCAGTCAGCCTGCATGTGCGGGATACCGCCCCGGCGCTGGCGCAGAATATTCGCCCGGGGACCTGGGAGGTTTCGACCTCGGGCATAAAGCCGTTCAGGCGGGCGTTACGCGGCGACCTTGTTTTAGAAGCCGGTGTGGAGGGGATTCGTGCGCCAGCGCCCTTTGTCCCGGTAGACCGTCGTCGATTGAATCTCGCGGGCCTGTACTTGATCGAACGCCCGTCGCCTTCGCAGACCAACCTGCTGCACCGCTCGCGCAGCGGCGAAATCGTGTCGACGCCGATCAAGGTCGACCACGACGGCCTGTTCTATGTCGAACGCTGGGCGCCGATGCAGGGCAAGCGTTTCAGCTACGAAAACACGTTGATCAGCGCCCTGGAGGTGGAGGTGGGACTAAAACCTGCGCCAGACATCACGAGGCTTTGATTTCGGCGATCTGACAGGCAAAAAAAACCCGCTGGCCAGTTTGGCCCAGCGGGTTTCTTGTTCTAGCGGCCAGCGGATCAGAAATCCGCCAATTGCCAGACCTCATAAGCCGGTGTCTCGTAGGGATGACTCAGCTTCAACGCAGCAACTACCGCCACGATCAACGCATCGGCCACCACCAGCTCAACCTTCCATTCTGCAACCACCTCGACCTGGCCCACCTGCCCGATAAACGGCTGGCTGCCATCCATCGCGCGGAACTGGCCGCGGCCCAGCACTTGCCAGGCACAGTTGTCGTAGTTGCCGATGCGCCCGCCACCGGCCGCGAAGACGGCGCTTTTCACCGTCTCCACATGGCTGTCGGGCACAAAGAAGCTGAGCTTGTACACCGCCTTAGTTCACCCACACACGAGCGTTACGGAACATGCGCATCCACGCGCCGTCTTCGTTCCACTCTTCCGGGCGCCACGAGTTCTGCACGGCGCGGAACACCCGCTCCGGGTGCGGCATCATGATGGTCACGCGACCGTCGCGGCTGGTCAGCCCGGTGATCCCGCGCGGCGAGCCGTTCGGGTTGGCCGGGTAGCTTTCGGTGACCTTGCCGTGGTTGTCGACAAAACGCAGGGCCACGGTGCCGGACAGATCGGCTTCCAGCAACGCTTCCTCGCTTTCGAACTCGGCATGGCCTTCACCGTGGGCGATGGCAATCGGCATGCGCGAACCGGCCATGCCTTGCAGGAAGATCGAGTTCGATTCCTGCACCTGCACCATGGCCACACGGGCCTCGAACTGCTCGGAACGGTTACGCACAAAGTGCGGCCAGAACTCGCTGCCCGGGATCAGTTCGCTGAGGTTGGACATCATCTGGCAACCGTTGCACACACCCAGGGTGAAGCTGTCGTTGCGTTCGAAGAAGCCCTGGAACGCATCGCGCGCGCGGCTGTTGAACAGGGCCGATTTGGCCCAGCCTTCACCGGCACCCAATACGTCGCCGTAGGAGAAACCACCGCAGGCCACCAGGCCCTTGAACTCATTGAGGTCGACGCGACCGGCGAGGATATCGCTCATGTGCACGTCGATCGCATTGAAGCCTGCACGGTCGAACGCGGCCGCCATTTCCACCTGGCCGTTGACGCCCTGCTCACGCAGTACGGCAACCTGTGGCCGGATGCCTTTCTTGATGTACGGCGCGGCGATGTCCTGGTTGACGTCGAAGCTGAGCTTGGTGCTCAGGCCCGGGTTGTCTTCTTCCAGGATCACGTCGAATTCCTGCTCGGCACAGTCGACGTTATCGCGCAGGCGCTGGATCTGGTAGCTGGTCTCGGCCCACTGGCGTTGCAGCAGGCGGCGCTGGCCTTCAAACACGGTGTCGCCGTTGAAGACGATGTTGATCACGCCGTTGTTGATCGGCTGGCCAACCACCGCCACGCAGTCGCCCAGGCCAGCAGCGCTGAACTGTGCAAGCACGTCCGGAGTGGCGTCCTGGCGCACCTGGATCACCGCGCCCAGTTCTTCGTTGAACAGGATGGCGGCGATGTCAGCGGAAGTTTCCGCCAGACCGTCGAGGTTCAGGCTCAGGCCGCAATGACCGGCAAAGGCCATTTCCACGACGCTGGTCAGCAAACCACCGTCGGAACGGTCGTGGTAGGCCAGCAGGTGGCCGTCGGCGTTCAGGCCCTGGATCACGGCGAAGAAGGCTTTCAGGTCTTCGGCGTCATCGACGTCCGGCGCCTGTTTGCCAAGCTTGCCGTGGGTCTGGGCGAGGATCGAGGCGCCCATACGGTTCTGGCCACGGCCCAGGTCAACCAGGATCAGGTCGGTGGTGCCCTTGTCCATGCGCAGTTGCGGGGTCAGGGTCTGGCGGATGTCGGTGACCGGCGCAAAGCCGGTGACGATCAGCGACAGCGGCGAAGTGACGCTCTTGTCGGTGCCCTCATCGTTCCAACGGGTGGCCATGGACATGGAGTCCTTGCCCACCGGAATGGTGATTCCCAGTTCCGGGCACAGCTCCATGCCGACCGCCTTGACGGTGTCGTACAGGCGCGCATCTTCACCGGGGTGGCCGGCAGCAGACATCCAGTTGGCCGAGAGCTTGATATCGGACAGCTTGCCAATGCGCGACGCGGCGATGTTGGTGATGGTTTCGCCAATGGCCATGCGGCCCGACGCCGGGGCGTCCAGCAGGGCCAGCGGCGTGCGCTCGCCCATGGCCATGGCTTCACCGGTGTACACGTCAAAGCTGGTGGCGGTCACGGCAACGTCAGCTACCGGCACCTGCCATGGGCCGACCATTTGGTCACGGGCCACCAGGCCGGTGATGGTGCGGTCGCCGATGGTGATCAGGAAGCTTTTGCTCGCCACGGCCGGGTGGTGCAGCACGCGCTCGATGCTGTCGGCCAGGTCGAGGCTGCTTGGGTCGAAATCATCGCCCAACTCGGCTTCACGTACCGCCGAGCGGTGCATGCGCGGAGCCTTGCCCAGCAGCACTTCCAGGGGCATGTCCACCGGGCTGTTGCCGAAGTGGCTGTCGGTGACGGTCAGTTGCGGCTCGGCGGTTGCTTCGCCGACGACCGCAAACGGGCAACGCTCGCGCTCGCAGATCGCCTGGAAGCGTTCGAAGTCCGCAGGCCCCACCGCCAACACGTAGCGTTCCTGGGATTCGTTGCTCCAGATCTCGTGCGGGGCCATGCCCGGCTCGTCGTTTGGAATGTTGCGCAGTTCGAAACGGCCGCCACGGTCGCCATCGTTGACCAGTTCCGGGAAGGCGTTGGACAGACCGCCGGCGCCGACGTCGTGGATGAAGCTGATGGGGTTCTTGTCACCCAACTGCCAGCAACGGTCGATGACTTCCTGGCAACGGCGTTCCATCTCAGGGTTTTCCCGTTGTACCGAAGCGAAGTCCAGGTCCGCCGAGCTGGTGCCGGTGGCCATGGAGGAAGCCGCGCCGCCGCCCAGGCCGATCAGCATGGCCGGGCCGCCGAGGACGATCAGCTTGGAGCCGACGAGAATCTCGCCCTTCTGCACGTGGTCTTCACGGATGTTGCCCATGCCGCCGGCCAACATGATCGGCTTGTGGTAACCGCGCACTTCATCGCCACGGGGGGTGGTGATGGACTGCTCGAAGGTACGGAAGTAACCGGTCAGGGCCGGACGCCCGAATTCGTTGTTGAACGCGGCGCCGCCCAGGGGGCCTTCGATCATGATGTCCAGCGCGGTGACGATGCGCTCAGGCTTGCCGTATGGCACTTCCCACGGCTGTTCGAAACCTGGGATCTGCAGGTTGGACACGGTAAAACCGGTCAGGCCGGCCTTGGGCTTGGCGCCACGACCGGTGGCACCTTCGTCGCGGATCTCGCCGCCCGAGCCGGTGGCTGCGCCCGGGAACGGGGCAATCGCGGTCGGGTGGTTGTGGGTCTCGACCTTCATCAGGATGTGCACCGGCTCCTGCACCGCGCCGTACTGGCGGGTCTGCGGGTCCGGGAAGAAACGGCCGGCGACAGAGCCGACGATCACCGAGGCGTTGTCCTTATAAGCCGACAGAACGCCTTCGCTGTGCATCACGTAGGTGTTCTTGATCATGCCGAACAGGCTTTTTTCCTGGCTCTGGCCGTCAATATCCCAACTGGCGTTGAAGATCTTGTGGCGGCAGTGCTCGGAGTTGGCCTGGGCGAACATCATCAGTTCGATGTCGTGGGGGTTGCGCTGCAAGCCGTTGAAGGCGTTGACCAGGTAGTCAATCTCGTCTTCGGCCAGGGCCAGGCCCAGCTCGGTGTTGGCCTTCTCGAGGGCGGCGCGGCCACCGCCGAGCACGTCAATCGCGGTCAGCGGCTTGGGCTCGGCGTGGCTGAACAGGCCGCCAGCCTGTTCCAGCTGGCTGACGATGATCTGGGTCATGCGGTCGTGCAGGCTGCTGGCGATCAGCTCGGCCTCGGCGTCGCTGAACTGGCCAGCCACGTAGAAGGCGATCCCGCGTTCCAGACGCTGGATTTTTTCCAGGCCACAGTTGCGGGCGATATCGCTGGCCTTGCTCGACCAGGGCGAGATGGTGCCGAACCGCGGCAGAACCAGGAACAAGCGGCCGGTCGGCTCTTGAACGGGAACGCTGGGGCCGTACTTCAGAAGGCGTGCCAGCACTTGCTGTTCGTCGGCGGTCAAAACGCCGTTAACGTCGGCGAAGTGAGCAAATTCAGCATACAAGCCTGTGACAGCTGGAACCTTCTGGCTCAGTTGCTCAAGGAGTTTGCTGTGGCGAAAGGCAGAAAGGGCAGGAGCGCCGCGCAGGATCAACATCTTCGGGACAGCCTCGGGAAGGGGGTGTGCTTTGAGGCCGTGCATTCTAGCGTAAACCTGCGCCAACGGCACCCGAAACGGCACCGCTGGCCGCTGCCGAACGTCAGTTGGCACCGATTGCACGGTATCGGGGCGTTTTCCAGGGCCGGCGGCGCAGTTATTTTAACCGTCACAATCGCGCCCCAGGCCACGTTTCTGCGGGCTGCAGCACAGTTTCGCGGGCGCTAGCAGACAACGCCGATGCTGTCGAGATATGGCGCCATGGGCCGTTTGCGTATACTGCGCAGATGTTCTCCCCAACTGCTTTGCGCCCGCGATGTGCCAAATGGCTCCTCGCCACCGGACTCTTCCTGATGCTCAGCGCCTGTGTTGATAAGCCCAGCACGCTCGAGCGAATCAAGGAGGATGGCGTATTGCGGGTGGTCACTCGAAACAGTCCGGCCACCTACTTCCAGGACCGCAACGGCGAAACCGGTTTCGAATACGAACTGGTCAAGCGCTTTGCCGACGACCTGGGGGTCAAGCTTGAAATCGAGACTGCCGACAACCTCGACGACCTGTTCGGCCAGTTGGGCAAACCCAACGGCCCGGTATTGGCCGCTGCCGGCCTGGTCAGCAGCGAACAGCGTAAACAGCAGGTGCGCTTCTCCCATGCGTACCTGGAAGTGACCCCGCAGATCATTTACCGCAACGGCCAGTCCCGCCCCACCAACGCAGCGGACCTGGTGGGCAAGAAGATCATGGTGCTCAAGGGCAGCACCCACGCCGAGCAACTGGCCGAGCTGAAAAAGCAGAATCCTGCGATTGAGTACGAAGAGTCCGACGCCGTTGAAGTAGTCGACCTGCTGCGCATGGTCGATGAAGGGCAGATCGACCTGACCCTGGTCGACTCCAATGAAGTGGCGATGAACCAGGTGTACTTCCCCAACGTGCGGGTGGCCTTTGACCTGGGCGACGCCAGCAACCAGAGCTGGGCCGTGGCAGCCGGGGAAGACAACAGCCTGCTCAACGAGGTCAACAGCTACCTCGACAAGGTCGAGAAGAACGGCACCCTGCAGCGCCTCAAGGATCGTTATTACGGGCATGTCGATGTGCTGGGCTACGTGGGCGCCTACACCTTTGCCCAGCACTTGCAGCAGCGCCTGCCCAAGTACGAGAAGTTTTTCAAGACCTCGGCCAAGGAAGAAAAGGTCGATTGGCGGCTGTTGGCGGCCATTGGTTATCAGGAGTCATTGTGGCAGCCGGCGGTCACCTCCAAGACCGGCGTGCGTGGCCTGATGATGCTGACCCAGAACACCGCCCAGGCCATGGGCGTATCCAACCGCCTCGATGCCCGGCAGAGCATCAAGGGTGGCGCCAAGTACCTGGCGATGATCAAGAGCGAACTGGACGACAAGATTCTCGAACCTGATCGCACCTGGTTTGCCCTGGCGGCCTACAACGTCGGCGGCGGTCACCTGGATGACGCGCGCAAGCTGGCGCAAAAGGAAGGCCTGAACCCGAACAAATGGCTGGACGTGAAGAAAATGCTGCCGCGCCTGTCGCAGAAGCAGTGGTACAGCAAGACCCGCTACGGCTACGCCCGGGGCGGTGAGCCGGTGCACTTCGTGGCCAACATCCGCCGTTACTACGACATCCTGACCTGGGTGACCCAGCCACAGCTGGAGGGCAACCAGGTGGTGGAAGGCAATCTGCATGTGCCGGGCGTGGACAAGACCAAGCCGCCGCAAGATACCCCCCAACTCTGACCCCTGGGAACGACCAGACACCACAAAACCCAATGTGGGAGCGGGCTTGCCCGCGATCGCGGTGGGTCAGTTGATGAGTATTTGACTGACCCACCGCTATCGCGGGCAAGCCCGCTCCCACATTTGTTTTGTGGTGTTCTACAGGCCAGTGATCAGATGCACCACCCCGCCCGCCAGTACCATCACCGCCGTGATACCCGCCGCCTTCAGCGCCGCCTCGTCCACCCGCGCCGGGTCCTGTAGCTGCACGCGGATCCGGGTCAATGCCACGCGCTGCTGTGACTTGAGATTACTCGCCCCACCCAACGCACTCAGCACCTCAGGCGCCAGCATCGCATCAGCCGCCGGCTCGGCAACCACCGTTTCTGCCACCAGGTCCGGGGTCAGGGCTTTCCAGAACGCCTGCTGCAATTTCTCGAACATATTCAGTTCTCCACAACCAGTGAGGTTTCCACAGTCGCCGCGTGGTACTGGCTCAAGGCCTCGCGCACCTGGGCGGCTTCTTCCAGGTTTAACACCTGGTGGGCGATCAGTTGGCAGTCCGCCAGGTCCAGCTCACGCACCGTGGCCTTGATGCTCGGGATCAGCGGTACGCTGACGGACAACTCGTCCACCCCCAGCCCGATCAGCATCGGCACCGCCAGCGTTTCGGACGCCAGCGCGCCACACACCCCCACCCACTTGCCGTGGGCATGGGCGGCCTTGACCGTGGTGGCGATCAGGCGCAGCACCGCCGGGTGAAAGCTGTCGGCCTGGCTGGCCAGGCGCGGGTGGTCGCGGTCCATGGCCAGGGTGTATTGGGTCAGATCATTGGTGCCGATCGAGAAAAAGTCCACGTGGGGCGCGAACACATCCGCCATCAACGCCGCTGACGGCACCTCGATCATGATCCCCAGTTTCGGCAATTCAGTGAGCCCCAGGGCCGCCGCTTCCTCTTCGAGGATCTGGCGGGCCTGGCGCAGCTCCGACAGCAGGCTGACCATCGGCAACATGATGTGCAACCGGGCCAAGCCCGCGCTGGCGAGGATTGCCCGCAACTGCTCGCGCAACAGTTCAGGACGCTCCAGGCACAGGCGAATGCCACGCAGGCCAAGAAAGGGGTTGCTCTCGCTGTCCATCGGCACGTAGGCCAAAGGCTTGTCACCGCCCACATCGAGGGTGCGCACCACCAGGTTGCGCTCGGTGCCCAGGGCACCGGCAATGGCGCTGTAGGTCTGGGCCTGTTCCTGCGGGCTCGGCGCACGGTTGCGGTCCAGGTAGAGAAACTCCGAGCGCAACAGCCCCACACCCTCAGCCCCCAAGACCAGGGCTTGCTGCACTTCTTGCAGCGAAGCGACGTTGGCTGTCACCTCGACATGATGACCATCGCGCGTGGTAGCCGCCAAGGCGGCCTGTTGCACATCGCGCTGGTGACGCAACACCTGTTGCGCGCGCGCGGCCCGCAGCCGCTCGATTACCGTCGGGTCCGGGTCCAGGTGCAGTTCGCCTTTATCGGCGTCCAGCAACACTTGCTTGCCCTCGGGCAAGTCCAGGACCTGGGCTGGCACCCCGCACATCGCCGGCAAGCCCAAAGCACGCGCAAGGATGGCGACATGGCTGGTGGCGCCGCCGGCAACGGTGATAAATCCCAACACCTTGCGCGGGTCGAGGCTGGCGGTTTGCGAGGGTGTCAGTTGCTCGGCAATCAGGATTGCCTGCTCCGGCAACTCCCAGGCGCCGTCCTGCACCCCGAGGATCAGCTTGAGCACACGCTGGCCAACATCCGCCATATCGGCGGCGCGTTCGGCCAGCAGGGAGCTGCCGGATTGCTCGAACAGCCCGGCGGTGGCGAGTGTGGCGCTGTTCCAGGCAAAGGCGGCGCTCTTGCCCTGGGCGAGCAGGCCGTGGGCTTGTTCAAGCAGGGTCGGGTCTTCGAGCAATTGCTGATGGGCGCGGAAAATCTCTGCCTGGGCACTGCCGCCGGCCTTGTCCTGCAACACTTGCAGCGCTTGGGTTGCAGCGCGCAAGCCACGTGCCAGGGCGGCATGCTCCAGCGTCTCGCCAGCCCCCTGTTCAGGCACATTCAGCTCGGGCTCAGCCACCTGCACCACCTGACCAAACGCCGAACCCGGCGATGCACATACGCCGCGCAGCACGCTTGCCGATGACAGCGGCGCAACTGGCTCAACCACCTCGGCCACCAGCGCAACGGTTTCGCCACAGCCTTCTGTCAACAGCGTAACCAGCGCCTGGATCGCCGCCGCGGCATCCTCCCCCGCCGCGCTCACTTGCAGGGTATCGCCCCGTACCGTTTGCAAGCCCATGATCGCCACCAGGGACTTGGCGTTGGCGCTCTGGGTTTGCTTGTGCAGGCAGATGCTCGCCTTAAAAGCCTTGGCCGCCTGGGCCAGCACCGCCGCCGGGCGGGCATGCAAACCGTTGGCGTTGGGCAGCTTCAGGGGCTTGGAGAACAGTGCGTCACCCTCCTCCTCGTCATCGTTGGCGGCGCGTATTACCGGCGTCACACGCAACAACGGTTGCCCGGTTTCCACCAACCCCGCGCCCGCCGCCAGCAGCACAAATGGCTCACCGCTGACCACCAGCATCAGGGTCAGCAAGCTACGGGCATTAAGCGCGATAAAGTCGCCATCGAATTCGATCAAAGGCTGGCCCGCCTCGACCCGCTGGCCTTCCTCGACCAGCCGGGTGAAGCCCTTGCCCGCCAGGTTCACGGTGTCCAGGCCGATATGCATCAGCACTTGCACGCCCTGGTCGTCGGTGACGCTGACCGCATGCCCGCTGTCCTGGATATTGCTGATCACCCCGGCCAGCGGCGCGCAGAGGGTCTGCGAGGTGGGATCGATACACACGCCGTCGCCAATCAGGCGGCTGGAGAACACCGGATCCGGCACCTGGTCCAGGGGCAACAGCACACCCGCCAGGGGCGCCAGCAGTTCCAGGGGTTGAGTTGTGGTCATGACATCACCTGCTGTTTGGTTCTGTAAAAAACATGGGCCGAGTACACATCCCGGGGTGAAATGGGCCCCTGTGGTAGCTGGCTTGCCTGCGATTGCATCAACGCGGTCTCATTGGAACACCGAGCCGCCTGTATCGCGGGCAAGCCCGGCTCCCACATAAAGCCGCTGTTTATTTCCACCAGTATTCGACCTGCACACCGAAGTTGGAACCGTGGCGCGCGGTGCCATAGGAGCCGGTGTCGGACAACGCCGAACCCGCCGCCAGTTCATTGGCCGCGCGCTTGGCTGCTTGGTTCCAGGTGGCATAGGTGTAATACAAGCGCACCTCCGGCCGCGCCCAGAAATCCGGGCCCTTGGGCGACCAGGTCGGGGCGAAGGTGAACTTGCTGAGTTTGCGCGTACCACCGCTGGCATCGACCTGATCGTGGCCCAGTTCGGTGACCAGCTTGAACTGTTCGCTGATGGCATACGCCGGGCGCACACCGACAGACATCCAGGTCTGGTCCTGGCTGCCGGGGCGCACGTCTTTCTGGTACACCGCCTCCACCTGGCCGCCAAAACGCGGGGTCACTTGCCAGTCAAAAAACTCCACCGCGCGGTAGCTTTTGCTGCTGCGCTCCAGAGCTGTATTCCCGGTGTAGCCCAGGCCGGTGCCCGGCCCTTCGCCGTACTGCAGGGCGAACTTGTTCTTGCCACCGAGGAACGCGGCCTGCACATGCTGCGCAGTGAGGGCCCAGCCGCTGTGGGTGTCGCGCCCGCCCGCCTGTTCGATATAGCTCAGGCCCAGTTCCAGTTCGCCGCCGGGGTTGGTCTTGAAGCCTGCGACGTTGAAGTCGTGACGGGTGGCGTATTGCTTCTGGTACAGGTTGTCCTTGCGCGACAGGGCGTAGCTGTACTTCAGATCGCCGATCAGCACGTCCTCGATGCCGCCGCCGGTGGCGCTCTGGTTCCAGTAGTAGAAGTCGGAAATATGGATGTCGTTACGTTTGTAGTAGCGCCGACCGGCCCACAGTGAGCCGCCGTTGAGGCTGGGCATGTTCGACCATTGCGCATACATCTGTGGCATGCGCGCCGAGCCGTTGTTTTCGCCCTGGAACTTCAGTTCGCGGTCGTATTTGTTATACAGCGAGGCCATGGCATCCACGCTCAGCACCGAACCGTCGTCCAGGGTGAACAGGTCCTGGCGCAATTCCAGCTCGGCATATTGCTCGCATTCGTTACCCAGCCGGTACTTGGATTGAGCGCCCGGCAGTTGGAAACATTGCTGCGGGCCGCTGCCGGTCGAGGTGCCGGCGCCGCTACGCAGGTAGCCGGCAAATTCCAGGGCGTGGGCCGCCAGGGGCAGGGTCAGGCAGGATGCGACGAGGCCCAGCTTTATTGTTGTTTTCATGAAGCGCTCCATTATTTTTTTTATTTTTTCCCTGTCGGAGCCGGCAAACCGGCTCCTGAAAAGGGGATGTTTCAGTCGGTCAGGTGCAGCACAAAAGACTCGTAAGGACGCAAGATGAGCGTGTCGGTGCGCACCGGGCAGTCGGGGTAGTTACTGATCAGCAGGCGTTGCGCGCTCGCCGAGCCAATCACGCTGTGAGGCAGTTGGATTTCGCAGGGCTGGCCGTAGAAGTTGTTCAGCACCAGCAGGCGTTCGCCATGGCCTTCGCGCAGGTACGCCCAGACCTTGTCGTGGTCCTGTAGCAGTTGGCGGTAAACCCCCTCCTGGATCAGCGGCTCAAGGCGCCGCAAAACGATCAAGGCCCGGTAGTGATGCAGCACCGAATCCGGGTCATCCAGCTGGCTCTGGACATTGATCTGCGCCGCATTGGCCGGGATGCCGATCCACGGTTCAGCGCGGCTGAAACCGGCATTGGCCTGGCTGTTCCACTGCATCGGCGTGCGCCCGTTGTCACGGGACTTCTGCATGATCGCGGCCATGCTCGAGGCCTCGGACTCACCGGCATCGCGCTTGAGGCGGTAGATGTTCAGGGTCTCGACATCACGGTACTGCTCGATGCTGTCAAAGCCCGGATTGGTCATGCCCAGCTCTTCGCCCTGGTACACAAACGGCGTGCCCTGCAGGAAGTGCAAAGCGGTGGCGAGCATCTTGGCCGAGACCACGCGGTGCTCGCCGTCATCGCCAAATCGCGAGACCACCCGCGGCTGGTCGTGGTTACACCAGAACAGCGCGTTCCAGCCGCCACCGGCCTGCATGCCCATTTGCCAGTCGGAAAGGATCTGCTTGAGCTGCAGGAAATCGAAGTCGGCGCGCACCCACTTTTGCAGGTTGGGGTAATCGACTTTCAGGTGATGAAAGTTGAAGGTCATCGACAGTTCTTTCGACTCAGGGCGAGAGTAGCGAATGCAGTGTTCCAGGCTGGTGGAGGACATCTCGCCGACGTTGATCAGCGCGTGGCCCTCGAACACTTCGCGGTGCATTTCCTGCAAGTACGCGTGCACGTTCGGGCCGTCGGTGTAGAAGCGCCGGCCGTCGCTGTTGTCTTCGGGGAAATCCGCCGGCTTGGAGATCAGGTTGATCACGTCCAGGCGAAAGCCGCCCACGCCCTTGTCACGCCAGAAGCGCATGAGTTTGTAGACCTCGGCGCGCACCTTGGGGTTGTCCCAATTGAGGTCGGCCTGGGTGTGGTCGAACAGGTGCAGGAAGTACTGGCCGGTCTGCGCCTCGTATTCCCAGGCCGAACCGCCGAACTTGGATTGCCAGTTGTTCGGCTGGTCGCGCCAGATGTAGAAGTCGCGGTACGGGTTGTCGAGGCTGCTGCGTGCCTGCTGGAACCACTCGTGCTCGATGGAGGTGTGGTTGACCACAATATCGAGCATCAGCTTGATGCCGCGCTTGGCCGCTTCGCTGATCAGCAGGTCGCAGTCGGCCATGGTCCCGTAGCTGGGGTCGATGGCGTAGTAGTCACTGATGTCGTAGCCGTTGTCGCGCTGGGGCGAGCGCAGGAACGGGGTGATCCACAGGTAATCGACGCCCAGCCACTGGAGGTAGTCGAGCTTGTCCACGATGCCCAGCAGGTCACCGGTGGCGTTACCCGCGTGGCTGTGGAAGCTTTTGGGGTAGATCTGGTAGATCACCGAGTGTTGCCAGTCTTGCATGGTGGGTTCCTTCAATTGAGTGTTGTAGCGGCCTTGCGGGCCTCATCGCGGGCAAGCCCGGCTCCCACAGTTGAAATGCATTCCTCTGTGGGAGCTGGCTTGCCTGCGATAGCGATCTATCAGGCGACGCGATAACCCGGCCGCACAATTTTCATGCTTAACCCACAGGTCAGAACAAACGGCACCACAATCGCGACGGCCATGCCGATCACAAAGCTTGGGATGTATTGCGGGATGATCGAGATAAACCCAGGCAAACCACCGACGCCGATGGCCGAGGCCTGGACCTTGTTCAGCGAGAGGAAAATGCTGCCCAGGGCCGAACCCAGCAACGCGGCATAGAACGGAAACTTGAAGCGCAGGTTGACCCCGAACATCGCCGGCTCCGTGATGCCGAAGTAGGCGGAAATCGCCGAGGTCGAGGCCATGCTTTTGTCTCGCGCATTGCGGCTCATGTAGAACACGCCAAGGGCTGCACTGCCCTGGGCCAGGTTGGACATGACGATCATCGGCCAGATAAACGTGCCACCCTGGGTCGAGATCAGTTGCAGGTCCACGGCAAGGAACATGTGGTGCATGCCGGTAATCACCAGCGGTGCATACAGCAGGCCGAAAATCGCCCCGCCCACCATTGGCGCCAGGTCAAACAGGGTGACCACGCCTTCGGTGATCAGGATGCCGAGGTGCCGGGTGACCGGGCCGATGATCGCCAGGGCCAGCACGCCGGTGACGACGATGGTGGTGATCGGCACGACAAGCAATTGAATGGCATTCGGCACCCGCGCCCGCAGCCATTTTTCAATCACGCTCATGACGTAGGCGGCCATCAGGATCGGCAGGATCTGGCCTTGATAGCCGACCTTCTCGATCTGGAACCAGCCCAGAATGTCGAAGTACGGCAGGCTCTGGCCGTCGAGCCCGGCCACCGCCTTGCCGTAGTTCCAGGCATTGAGCAGGTCCGGGTGGACTAGCATCAGGCCGAGCACGATGCCGAGGATTTCACTGCCACCAAAACGCTTGGCCGCCGACCAGCCCACCAGCGCCGGCAGGAACACAAACGAGGTGTTGGCCATCAGGTTGATCAGGCTCCACAGGCCATCCAGGTTCGGATAGGCCTCCAGCAGCGTCTGGCCCTCGATGAACATGCCCTTGGCGCCCATCAGGTTGTTGATGCCCATTAGCAGGCCGGCAATGATCAGCGCCGGCAGGATGGGCATGAACACATCGGAGAACACCCGCACCAGGCGCTGCATGGCGTTGGTCTTGTCGGCGCCCTTTTTCTTCACGTCGGCGATGGTGGCGGCGGCCAGGCCGGTCTGTTCGCGCAGGGCGGCGTAGACCTTTTCTACTTCGCCGGGGCCGATGACGATCTGGAACAGGCCGCCGGTGAAGAACGAGCCCTTGACCAGGTCGACCTGGTTCAACGCACTGGCGTTGACCAGGCTCGGGTCCTTGAGCGCCAGGCGCAGGCGCGTCACGCAGTGGGCCGCTTGCTCAAGGTTATCGCTGCCGCCGAGGTTCAGGAGAATCTCGCGGGCAATGTTGGAATAGTCGTGGCTCATGCTTGGTCTTCCACTTTAGATTCTTGTTATTGGCAGCACGCCGAGGGCAAAAGTACTCGTCTGTACGAGTTAAAGCAACAACTCGTCTGTACGAGTTGTAAAAATATTCGCCCAGCGCTTTCCAAGGGTCCAATGGACAAAGCCCACCTGTGCCACTAAGGTTCCTGCCTTGAACGCAAACGCGGCACAGAGCCCTCTCCATGAGTAAATACAACCAGATCTACACCGATCTGCTTGCCAGCATCACCACCGAACGCCTGCAACGCGGCACGCGCCTGCCTTCTGAAACCGAATTGATGCAGACCTACCAGGCCAGCCGTGGCACCGTGCGCCGGGCCATCGAGCAGTTGCAGGAGCGCGGGTTTGCGCAAAAAATCCACGGCAAGGGCACCTTCGTGCTGTCGCCCAACCCGATTGAGTTTCAACTGGGCGGCATCGTCAGCTTCCACGAAACCCACGCCGACCTGGGCGATGACGTACGCACCGAAGTGGTTGAGTTCACCCAACTCCCGCTGGAAGGTTCGCTGCTGCAACACATCGAGGCCGACCCCGGCACCCTGATCACCCGCATCAAGCGCGTGCGGCGCATTGGCGGCAAACGGGTGATCCTCGATATCAACCACTTCGTTGCCGAGCTGATCCCGGGCTTGGACCAGACGATTGCCGAACAGTCGATCTACGCCTTCATCGAACAAACCCTGCACCTGCAGATCAGCTACGCCCAGCGCACCATCGAAGCCCTGCCCCGCAGCAAGGACGACCAGGCGCACCTGGACCTCGACGGCCAGAGCCATGTGATCGTGGTGAGCAACCAGACGTTTTTGCAGGATGGGCGCCAGTTCGAGTACACCGAGTCGCGGCATACCCTGGATAAGTTCTACTTCTCCGATATCGCCCGGCGTTAATTATCTACCCACACCCACTCTGAAGCGCTTGGCATGCTCGCCTCCCCCCCTCAAGGAGAGCAGCATGCCACTTGCCGACACATCCCCCGCCGCCCAGCAACAACTTCGCGCCCTGGCCCCCGTGGTACTGGATGCCTGCCCGAACATGCAGGCGATGGCCATCGAGGCCGCCGGTGAAATCCTCACGAAACATGGCCTGGCGCACCTGGATCCCGATCAGGTGTACTGGCACCGCTTCAACCGCGGCACCGGTGATCCGGCGACCTTTACCGGCTGGAGCCATAACGAAAAACCCCAGGCATCGATGACCCTGACGCAGTTGGTCATGCACCGCTTCGAGGTGCATGACCAGGATAATGCCGACCTGCTCGACGGCGATGGCGGCTTCTACAGCGAGGGTGCCCAGGCGCGAGTGTTCGATCAGCACAACGAAGTGCAGCTGTCCGCCAGCGCCGTGCTCCATGATTTCTGGGCGATCAATTTCAGCGATCGCTACACCACGCGCGTGGAGCAATTCTGGAGTACCCACCACCACCATTTCCGCACCCTGGCCAAGGTCAATTGCCTGGCCCAGGCCCTGCAAGCGCGACAGGCCGGGCACCTCGACGAGGAGCAGTTGCAGAAGGTGATCAAGGCCCTTGCCGGCAACCTGGGCTGGCCGCCGACCCTGCCCGACCTGCAAGCCGAGGCAACCCCGGCAAGCGGGCTACGCGTGGCGGCACTGGATATTGGCGGGCATATCGCCACGGACATCCTGCGTATTGTCGATGGCGATGGTCGGCAAATCCTCTACGTGCCCGGCGAGGCCCAGGCCTTCCACTGCCTTGAAACGCCTGCCGACCTGCATTTCTGGCTGTTGAACCAGACCAACCGCGCCGATAACCGCGCGCGTTTCATGGCCCATTTCCCCTTGTCGGCCCAGGTCCAGCAGGACGACACCGACGCCGTGACCTGGAAGCAAATGCTGCTGACGCCCGTGCTGATCTACCGCACCGCCCAGGCCGTGGCCGGCACGCTGCCGCCAGACTGGGTGGACAAAGGCCTGAACCACCAACTCGACCAGCTGTTTATCGACTGGGGCACGTGGGACCACCACCTGATCAATCAAGCCGACCAGCCCCTCGACGGCGACGCCTTTACCTGGCTCGCACAATCGAGCCGTGCGCGCATGGACAACGATGCGCAGTTCTCCCTGCAGAGCAACGGCGACCTGCGCAAGAAGCTGTGGATCGGCTACCTGGCCGCCTTTGGCAAGACCTTCGGACCAATGGCCGTGGCAGGCTGGCCGGTGGCCCTGGTGGTGATGGGCGCCAGCGTGGCCAGTCTGGGCCTGAATATCGACCAGGCAATCAATGGCAAAACCCCGGCCGAACGCCGCGCGGGAGCGCTGGGCGCGGTCCTCAGTGCTATCGATGCGGTGTTCAACCTGACGCTGCTGAAGGCCGACGGCGTCATGCCGCAGATCGCCGAAACAGTCGATACCGTGGCGATTGAACACACTACGCCCGCCGTTATACCCATGTCGCCAGAACCGACCGTACCTGCCAGCTACCAAAGCAACCTGATCCTGGAAGGTGAAACCCTCAACACCGCACCCGGCAAGTTTCACCAGGTCTATACCCTCAAAACCTCCAGCGGCATGCCGCAGCACGCCATTATGCTCAACGATGAAGCCTATTACGTACGCTACGAAGCCGACCCCAACGGCCACGGTTTCTGGGCGATCGTCGACCCAAGTAACCCCCATGGCTTTTCCGGCTCGCTGCCAGTGCGCCTGAACGAACTCAACGAATGGGAACCCGTCAGCGCCAGCAAAGGGTTGAAAGGCGGTGGCGGCAACTCCAGCAAGGCCGCACACACGCCAGCGCCCTCCCCTAGCGAGGAACCGGTGACTGCCCCCGTCAACCCGCTGCGCCGGGTCACTACCCCCTTCGACACCCCGCCCTCGACCCGCACGCACATAAGAAAGTGGGTACTGGGCCTGCCTGAAACCCATGTTCAAAGCCGCTTTGGGCGCATCGACCGCTTCACGTATTACTTCGGCGTCACTCACGACAAACTGCTGCAATCGGCGAAAGACTTCTTTACCGAACTGCCCTGGAACCGACTTCCAGCGCGCCCGGACATCCCCGCGTTCGAGCCCACTACGCCCTTTGCCGAAATCATCGAGCGCCTGCCCGAAGACATACCCGGATACGTCATCGGTGAAACCCTGGACCGCATCGCCAGCACCCGCCTGGTGATCGACAACCTGCCCCTCTTCGCGCGCAAAGGTGTGAAGACCCTATATCTGCGCCGCCTGCTCAACGATTTTGTCCAGGATGACTTGAACCTCTATTCGCGCACCGGGGTGATGTCCGAAGACCTGGAAAGCTACCTGAACCGGCTGGGCACCGACCCGGCAGGCCAGTACAACGAGCTGGAGTTGGTCAAGACTGCCAGGGCCAATGGCATCCGCGTGCAGGCTCTGGACTGCGTCGCCCACTACAAGTACCCCAATCCCACCGCCAACCTTTCAGAGCAAGCGATGAGTAACTACCTCGCCCATACCATTATCCAGGCCGACCAGACCCTCAATGGCGGCGGCAAGTGGCTGGTGCTCACTGGCGCGCGAAACATCAATACCTTCAATGGCTTTGCCGGTATCAGTGAACTGCACGGCGGCATCGGACTGCGGGTCGAGGAGGTGCTTCCCGGGCAAGGCAGCGACATACGCATTGACCCCGGCATCGACATCGACCGCGACAGTGCACCTGCCCACGAACACGTCGGTGACAGCTTCGACACCTTGCATGCCGACCTGCGGGTGCAAGTGGAGGCCCCGCTGGTGCACAGGACCCTGGAGCAAAACCAGCGGTTGCTGTTTCGCAAGGGCATGTACCTGATCGATGCAAGCCAGGGCCGCTATACCCTGCTGCATCACAGCCGCGCCATGAGCGTCGTCCGCACCCCCATCAACCGATTGGCCGATGGTAGCTTCTCCATCGACCGGCCGGCCTGGCCCGGGGTACATAACGTGCACTTCGCGACCCTGGAAAAGCTGTCCAGCGCCCTCACCAATATGGGCTTGAACCTGCAATGCCGGCTGCCCGCTTGACGCCCCCCCGCGCGCCAGGCAGTAAAACGCCTGCCGCGCGGGGCGCCCATGACAAGCCGAGGCCAAACGTTGTTTAATCGGCGTTTGACAACGCTCAGGCGAGGACCGGGACAGCACCGTGAACATTCCAGAAAAGTGGCGTGAACAGTTCCCCCTCGCGCTCATCGAACAACAGGCCATCGGCGAGTCCCGGGCTGACGTGTTTCGACTGCGCAGGGACAACGGCCCAGACCTGTTCCTGAAAGCCGAGCCCCTGGTCGAACACGCCGAGCTTGCCGACGAAATCGAACGCCTGCACTGGCTGCAGCAACAGGGCTTGCCAGCGCCAGTGGTACTGGACCAAGTGCAGGAAAACCATCACCACTGGCTGCTGATGAGCGCCATGCCGGGACAGGACCTGGCCAGCAGCGCGCTTTCTGCCGCGCAGATCATCGACGTCCTGGCCACCGCCTTGCGCACATTGCACCAGGTTCCCGTGGCGCAATGCCCCTTCGATCACAACCTGGAACAGCGCATCACCGTCGCCCGGGAACACGTCGACGCCGGGTTGATTGATGGGACGGACTTCGACGATGAGCGACTGGGACGCAGCGTCCGCGATGTGTTTGCCGAACTCCTCGCGACACGGCCTGCCACCCATGACCTGGTAGTGACCCATGGCGATGCGTGCTTGCCAAACTTCATGGCGGCGGACGCGCACTTCAGCGGCTTCATCGACTGCGGCCGCCTGGGGGTCAGTGACCGCTATCAAGACCTGGCCCTGGCGGCACGCAGTGTCGAACGCAACCTGGGGCGGGAATGGGTAAGGCCGTTCTTTGAGCTGTATGGTGTGGAGCCTGATGAGCAGCGAATGGCTTTTTACTGCCTGTTGGATGAGTTTTTCTAATTGCTCCTGAGCAGCCCTCGACACTACCTCGACAAGCTCGCTGATACGACGCATCCGATATATGAGTCAAACCATGAGGAAGAACGCCATGCTCATCAAGAGCCTGTTGCTGAGTTTTTGCGCTGTGTTATTGGTTGGCTGCACGGGCCGGGGTTTTCAACCTCCGCCGCCGGAATTTACCAATTGGAAGAAAATCGGAGTGTCTGAAGAAGGCGTCAAGAGTGCTATGACCGCCTGCGGCTATACCAACCTGATAGGGACGGGGGACAGGACGCCGATTGACCAGGTACTCACGCGGTTTTATTGCATGAAAGACGCCGGTTTCAAGCGCACAGATAACATTGACCTGTGCAAGGAAGGCCGCCTCGGCGAATCACCGGTGTGCGAAGGCCGCCGGTAATCCATTGGGGGGGGTTGGTGGTAGTAGCGCTGGACAGTTGCGCCTTCTCGACCGCCATCACCGGGGAACCTGGCGAACCCTGATGCCAGTCAGTTAAGCGGATTCTGCTTTCTGTAGGAGCGAGCTTGCTCGCGAAGGACGTCAACGATAACGCGTGTTTGCTAGGTAAACGCGGCGCTCTCAAGTTCTTCGCAAGCAAGCTCGCTCCTACAAAAAGGCTTAACTGACGGGCATTAGGGCGAGCCCCAAAAAGCCAAAAGCCCGCAATTAAGCGGGCTTCAGGGTACTTTTTGCTAGAGGGTGCCGGACAATGCCGGACGCCCAATCATTCCCACTCAATCGTCGCCGGCGGCTTGCTCGACACGTCATACGTCACGCGCGAGATGCCTTCGATTTCATTGATGATACGGCCGCTGACAGTCTCCAGCAGTTCGTACGGCAGGTGTGCCCAACGGGCGGTCATGAAGTCGATGGTTTCTACGGCACGCAGGGCCACGACCCAGGCGTAGCGACGGCCATCGCCAACCACGCCAACCGATTTCACCGGCTGGAACACGACGAAGGCCTGGCTGACTTTGTGGTACCAGTCGGCCTTGCGCAGTTCTTCGATGAAGATGTGGTCGGCGCGACGCAGCAGGTCGGCGTATTCCTTCTTCACTTCACCGAGGATGCGCACGCCCAGGCCCGGGCCCGGGAATGGGTGGCGGTAGACCATGTCGTACGGCAGGCCCAGTTCCAGGCCCAGGCGACGGACTTCGTCCTTGAACAGTTCGCGCAGCGGTTCTACCAGCTTGAGGTTCATTTCCTCAGGCAGGCCACCCACGTTGTGGTGGGACTTGATCACGTGGGCCTTGCCGCTCTTGGCGCCGGCCGACTCGATCACGTCGGGGTAGATGGTGCCCTGGGCGAGGTACTTGATGTTGTCCAGTTTGTTGGACTGGGCATCGAAGACGTCGATGAAGGTGCGGCCGATGATCTTGCGCTTCTTCTCCGGGTCGGACTCGCCGGCCAGGTTGTTCAAGAACTGATCTTCGGCGTTGGCACGGATCACCTTGACGCCCATATTCTCGGCGAACATGGCCATCACTTGCTCGCCTTCGTGCAGGCGCAGCAGGCCGTTGTCGACGAACACGCAGGTCAGTTGGTCACCGATAGCCTTGTGCAGCAGCGCAGCAACCACGGAGGAGTCAACGCCGCCGGAAAGGCCGAGCAGGACGTTGTCGGTACCGACCTGGGCGCGCACGTTGGCGATGGCGTCTTCAGCGATTTTAGACGGGGTCCACAGGGCTTCACACTCGCAGATGTCGAGGATGAAGCGCGACAGGATGCGCCCGCCTTGCTTGGTGTGAGTCACTTCCGGGTGGAACTGCACGCCGTAGTAACGACGCTCGTCGCTGAACATGCCGGCGATCGGGCAGCTCGGGGTGCTGGCCAGGATGTGGAAGTCTTCCGGCATCCGGGTGACCTTGTCACCGTGGCTCATCCAGACATCGAGGCCGAACAGGCCGTCGGCGTCGACGTGATCTTCGATGCCGTCCAGCAGGCGGCTCTTGCCGACCACGTCGACACGGGCATAACCGAATTCACGCAGCTCGGAACCTTCAACCTTGCCGCCCAGTTGCTCGGCCATGGTCTGCATGCCGTAGCAGATACCAAATACCGGCACGCCCAGGTCGAATACCGCTTGTGGGCAGCGCGGGCTGTTGGCTTCGTGCACGGACTCGGGGCCACCGGCGAGGATGACGCCTTTAGGGGCGAATTCGCGGATCGCTTCGTCATCCATGTCGAACGGATGCAGTTCGCAGTACACGCCGATTTCACGCACGCGGCGGGCGATCAGCTGGGTGTACTGGGAACCGAAGTCGAGGATCAGGATGCGGTGGGCGTGAATGTCGAGGGCCATGAAGTCAGTCTCGTCTAATGAATCAGAAACAACTCGGGGCTGAAAGAACAGCCCCGGTTACTTAACGTTTTGCTGGAAGCCTCAACCTACGCGGTAGTTTGGCGCTTCCTTGGTGATCTGCACGTCGTGGACATGGGATTCAGCCATGCCGGCGCCGGTGATCCGTACGAACTCTGGCTTGGTGCGCATTTCTTCGATGTCGGCGCTGCCGGTGTAGCCCATCGAGGAACGCAGGCCGCCCATCAGTTGATGGATGATGGCGCTCAGGGTGCCTTTGTACGGCACACGGCCTTCGATGCCTTCCGGTACGAGCTTCTCGGCGCCTGCCGAGGAGTCCTGGAAGTAGCGGTCGGAAGAGCCTTGCGCCTGGGACATGGCGCCCAGCGAACCCATGCCACGGTAAGCCTTGTAGGAACGGCCCTGGAACAGTTCGATCTCGCCTGGCGCTTCTTCAGTGCCGGCAAACATCGAGCCCATCATCACGCAGGAAGCACCGGCCACGATGGCCTTGGACAGGTCACCGGAGAAACGGATGCCGCCGTCGGCGATCAACGGTACGCCAGTGCCTTCGAGGGCAGCGGCAACATTGGCGATGGCGCTGATTTGCGGCACGCCCACACCGGCGACGATCCGCGTGGTGCAGATTGAGCCAGGGCCGATACCGACCTTGACGGCGTCAGCGCCGGCTTCGGCCAGGGCCTTGGCGGCAGCGCCGGTGGCGATGTTGCCGCCGATCACCTGTACGTCAGGGAAGTTCTGCTTGACCCAGCGCACGCGGTCGATCACGCCTTTGGAGTGACCGTGGGCGGTGTCGACCACCACCACGTCAACCCCGGCAGCGACCAGGGCCGAAACGCGGTCGCCGGTGTCTTTACCGGTACCAACGGCGGCGCCAACGCGCAGACGACCTTGGTCATCCTTGCTGGCCAGCGGGTAAGCCTTGGCTTTTTCGATGTCGTTGACGGTCATCATGCCTTTGAGGGCGAATTTGTCGTCGACGATCAGCACGCGCTCGATGCGGTGCTTGTGCAGCAGTTCACGCACATCGTTCTTGTCGGCGCCTTCCTTGACAGTAACGAGGCGCTCTTTAGGCGTCATCACTTCACGGACGGTGACTTCAAGACGGTTTTCAAAGCGCACGTCACGGGAAGTGACGATGCCGACCAGGTCGCCATCGTGCAGCACTGGAACACCGGAGATGTTGTGCAGGCGGGTCAGGTCGAACAGGTCGCGCACGGTGGCGTCGGCTTCGATGGTGATCGGATCTTTCACCACGCCGGCTTCGTAACGCTTGACCTTGCGCACTTCGGCAGCTTGCTGCTCGATGGTCATGTTCTTGTGGATGATGCCGATGCCGCCTTCCTGAGCCATGGCGATTGCCAAACGGGCTTCAGTGACGGTGTCCATGGCAGCGGAAACCAGAGGAATATTCAGCTCGATGCCACGGGTTAGGCGGGTCTTGAGACTGACTTCGTTAGGAAGCACCTCGGAATAACCGGGCACTAGGAGAATGTCGTCGAATGTCAGAGCTTCTTGGCTGATACGCAGCATCGCGGGGGCTCCCGAGCGGGAAAATGGAAGCGCGTCATTATACTCAGACACCCCTCGGGCCTCAACGTAAAACTCTGACAAACTTGGTAATACTGATAGATGGGTAAAACCAGTCTCTGGTTTGGCGCACGGCCCAGGCTCCATCGCCGGCAAGCCGGCTCCTACAGGTAGGGGGCGGCAGTGGTTTTAGAGTTCGACTTTGACCCAACTGATTTTCTGATCGAGCCAATCGGCAAACTCGTCGATAAAGCTCTGCTTGAAGCCCGCTTCCGCCCAGTTGTTGAAGATAAAGCCCAGGTTGGAAAAGCCGCATTCCTGCAGGAACAGGAAACCGTTGATGTCATCTTCATGCCCACACAGCGGGCAGGTGAAGTTGTCGGTGTGGCCGGGCATCCAGTCTTCCAGGCTGTCGAACAGCGCTTCGCCAACTTCTTTAAGGCATTGCGGGCAGCCGGCTTCTTCGAGAAAACCCTTGGCGGGGGTATAGATGCAGCGTTTGTAGATGATTTCCAGGCCGTTGACCGGTTCGTTGAACGGCAGCGCCTCGGGGTGCAGCACCACCGCGCGGGCACCATCGGCCAGGGCATAGCCCATGCGGTTGCCGGTGCGCCCGCAGGTGGTCAGTTCTTCCTTGATGATGTTCTTGCGCACCAGCCAGCGCACGATGGCCCGGGCGCGGGGTTCGTGGACGGGCAAGGTGGAGATTTTCGGGACAAGGATGCTTTGGGAATTCATGGGAGTCCTGCGGTGTGGCGTCTGACGCCTTCGCGAGCAAGCCCGCTCCCATATTCGACTGCATTTCTCCTGTAGGAATGCAGTCGAATATGGGAGCGGGCTTGCTCGCGAAGAGGCCCTGAAGGCTGGCAGCTTAATCTCTGCCCCACACAGGTCAAGTACTCAAATACCGTCCAATCAAGGCAATGCCACTGGCCAGTACCAGCCACGTCACCAACCGCACAAACGCCTCGCGGGACATGCGCAGGGTCAATCGCCGCCCCGCCCACAGCCCCAGCGCCATCGCCGGCAGCAGGCACACGGCCAACATCAGCAGCGGCAACTCGGCATACACCCCGGCGATCAAAAACAGGCTCAGGCGTACCACCGTGCTCGCGCTGATCAACGCACTTTGGGTCGCTCGTGCCCCGTCCTTGGGCAGGCGGCTGTTCAGATAGATCGCATATAAAAAGCCGCCACTGCCAAACAAGGCACCAAACAGTCCGCCCACCACGCCCATCGGCACCGACCAGCCGGCAGCCAGGGCTGTGGGCTTGGCCCTTACCGTCAGGCTGTAGATGGCATAGGCGCTGATAAACAGGCCCATCAACAGCAGGAGCAGATCCGAATGCAGGTTGAGCAAGAAGATCACGCCGAGGGTGCAGCCAATCGCCATGCACGGCAGTAAGCGCAACAGCTCCGGCTTGACCACATCCCGCCGCGATTGCAGCAGGTTGCCAAAGGCCGCGACGAAATCCAGCAGCACCAGCAGCGGGATGATCTTCGACAGCGGCATAAACATAATCAGGATCGGCCCGGCCACCAGCGCCGTGCCAAAGCCGGCGATGCCAAACACGATATAAGCCAGGGCAATCCCCAGGCCGATTACCAGCCAGTCCACCGCCCCGAACGACCACTGCCCCATCAATTCAACCAGGCTCATGCAATATTCCTTGTCAGCGATGGCCCTCACTTTAGCCAAGCCGGTGAGTTGCGACTAATATCTTCCAGGCCCTCCACCCATCTCGAAAAGGCATGACTCGTGATTTCCACCCGGCAACTGCGTTACTTCGTTGAAATCGCCGAGAGCGGCAGCTTCAGCGCCGCCGCCGAGCGCCTGTTTGTCGCGCAATCGGCCCTCAGCCGGCAGATCAAGGAGCTGGAAATTATCCTGCAAACCCCGCTGTTCGAGCGCACCGCCCGCCAACCCAGGCTGACTGCCGCCGGCGAGGCGTTTTATCCACGGGCGCGCAACCTGCTGGGCGAGTTGCACAAGGCCAGTGAACTGGCGACCCAGGTCGGCCACGGCCAGCTCGGCACCCTGCGCCTGAGCCACTCCAGCACGGTGCCGATGAGTGGACGTGTACTGCGCGGGATCAGCGCCTGGCTGGAACAGGGCCCCGGGGTGTCGCTGGATATCGTCAAACTGTCCTCTGAAGCGCAGTTGGAAGACATTGCCGAGGGTCGCCTGGAGGTCGGCCTGCTGCGCCTGCCGGTGCTGCGCCAGCGCGAGGGGGTACGCATCCTGCCTTTATATAAGGAGCCGCTGCTGCTGGCAGTCCCGCCAGGCCATCCGTTGGCCGGGCATTCCTCGGCCATTGAGCTGGCGCAGTTGCAGGACCAAGTCTTTATCTCGATCCCCCATCCGCAACGCGGCGGCCTGAGTTACCTGTCAGCCGAGTTGTGCATGCGCGCCGGATTTTTCCCCAAGGCGGCGCGGGTGATGTCGCGCAAGACCACCCAATTGCAACTGATCCAGGCGGGGTTTGGCATTGCCCTGCTGCCCGAGTCGATGCGCGATATCGCCCCGGCCAACATTCACTTCCTGCCCCTGACCGACCCCGACTGCCACAGCACTGTGGCCCTGGCCTGTGCGCAGGCGCCGAGCGCGCTGGTTGCGCAGTTCTGTCAAACACTGGGCGAATGCCTATAAACTGCCGCCCATGACTAAAGATCGCCTCTCATGATTAAAGACCCGTTTGCCCGCCTGGGCCTGGACCGCGAAGTCCTGACTGTCAGCCAGCTCAACGGCCGCGCGCGGGTGTTGCTGGAGGACGTGTTCACCAATATCTGGGTCGAGGGCGAGATCTCCAACCTCGCCCGCCCGGCCTCCGGCCATGTGTATTTCACCCTCAAGGACAGTGGCGCGCAGGTGCGTTGTGCACTGTTTCGCAATAACGCTGCGCGGGTGCGCCAGGCGTTGAAGGATGGCCTGGCGGTCAAGGTGCGCGGCAAGGTCTCGCTGTTCGAGGGGCGTGGCGACTATCAGTTGATTCTCGACACTGTGGAGCCGGCCGGTGATGGTGCGCTGCGCCTGGCCTTCGATGCACTGAAGGAAAAACTCAGCGCCGAAGGCTTGTTCAGCGCCGAGCGCAAAGTGCCACTGCCGGCCCACCCGCGGCGCATCGGCATTATCAGCTCACCTACGGGCGCGGTGATTCGCGACATCATCAGTGTGTTCGGCCGCCGCGCGCCGAATGTGCAACTGACCCTGATCCCCACCGCCGTGCAGGGCCGCGAGGCCGTGGCGCAGATTGTCCGCGCCCTCAAGTTGGCCGATGCCCGTGGTTTTGATGCACTGATCCTGGCCCGTGGTGGTGGCTCGCTGGAAGACCTCTGGTGCTTCAACGAAGAAGCCGTGGCGCGGGCCATCGATGCCTGTGTCACGCCTATCGTCAGTGCCGTGGGTCATGAGACCGATGTGTCCATCAGCGACTTCGTGGCCGACGTACGCGCGCCCACGCCGTCGGCGGCTGCTGAGCTGCTGGCGCCGGATGCGAGCAACCTGGTGCGTCAGGTCGAAAGCCTGCATCGCCGGCTGGTGATGCTGATGCGCAATCGCCTGACCCACGACCGCCTGCGCCTGGAAGGCATGGCCCGGCGCCTGCGCCACCCCGGTGAGCGCCTGCGCCAGCAGGCCCAGCGCCTGGATGACCTGGATATGCGCCTGCGCCGCGCGTTCGAGCGCAGCCTCAATACCCGCCGCGAACGCCTGATCCGCCTGGAAACCCGCCTGGCCGGCCAGCATCCGGGGCGGCAATTGGCGCTACTGCGCCAAAGGCTGGACAGCCTCGCCGAACGCCTGCCCCGGGCCATGCGCGAAGGCCTCAAGGCGCACCGCCTGCAACTGCAAAGCCAGGTGCAGACGTTGCAGGTGGTCAGCCCGCTGGCGACCTTGGGCCGTGGCTACAGCATCCTGCTGGACGAGCGCGGCCAGGCCATTCGCAATGCCGCACAAACCCACACCGGCCAGCGCCTGACCGCGCGTCTCGGTGAAGGCCAATTGCAAGTGCGGGTGGAAGACAACCACCTGACACCCGTCACCCTTTCATTACTGGATTGATTGATGCCTCGTCTATTTAGCCTGTTGATGTTGCTGTGCCTGACCTTCAATGCCCACGCCGACAGCTACATCACCCGCACTCTTAACAAGCCGGTGCCTGGCGGTGTGGCCGTGGTCGACCTGGGCCCTGGAGCCGCCGCGCCGAAAGCCACTTACCAAGGCAAACCGGTGCTGGTGGTCAAGGAACAGGACAACTGGCTGGCGATTGTCGGCATCCCGTTGACGGTCAAGCCCGGTAACGAGCGGATCAGCAGTGGCGGGCGCACCCTGCCGTTTATCGTTGGTTTCAAGAAGTATCCGGAACAGCGCATCACCCTGAAGAATAAAAGCCAGGTCAACCCTGAGCCGGCGCAACTCAAGCGCATCGAGGGCGAGTTGGCGGTGCAGCTCAAGGCTTACCGCAGCTTCAGCCCGAACCTGCCGAGCAACCTGGTGCTGGACAAGCCGGTGAATGGTCCGCTGTCGAGCAGGTTCGGCGTGCGCCGCTTCTTCAACGGTGAAGAGCGCAACCCGCACTCGGGCCTGGACTTCGCGGTGCCTGCCGGCACGCCGATCAAGACGCCGGCCAATGGCAAGGTGATCCTGGTGGGTAATTACTTCTTCAACGGCAACACGGTGTTCGTCGACCACGGCCAGGGCTTTATCAGCATGTTCTGCCATATGTCGAAGATTGACGTGAAGGTGGGCCAGCAATTGGTGCGAGGGGCGGTGGTCGGCAAGGTCGGGGCGACTGGCCGGGCGACCGGGCCGCATATGCACTGGAATATCAGCTTGAATGATGCGCGGGTGGATCCGGCGATCTTTATTGGCGCGTTCCAACCTTGATGTGATCGTTGAGCTTACTGGCGCCATCGCGGGCTTGCATGCGAGGGCGCCCGATCAGTCGCCACTGATTGCGCATCTGGAAACCCTAACGCAAATAGAACAAAGCCTCCCGACTTTTTCCACAATAAAATCTCGTTTCCTACAGCAATAGCAGAACTTCTCTCAATTTTTTCCGACTGCTTGCCATCTTTCACCCCGGCGGTTAGGGTTGAGCTTATGAAAACCTCTCACACCCTCATTCAGCTCCGCCAGCACCGCAGCCTGTGCCTCGTCAGCGCACGACTGCCAGGCTGAATCGATCTGCCTCGTCCCCGATTTGCATCCCTAATAAACGCTTTCTGGCAGGCCGCCTCTTCTCGGCCCTACAACAAGGATTCTTCTGATGAGCATGCTCAAAGACCCGTCTTCGAAATACCGCGCGTTCCCGACCATTGATATCCCGGACCGCACCTGGCCATCCAAGACCATCACCACCGCGCCGATCTGGTGCAGCTCCGACTTGCGCGACGGTAACCAGTCGCTGATCGAGCCCATGGATGCGGTGAAAAAACTGCGTTTCTGGAAAACCCTGGTCGCGGTGGGCGTGAAAGAGATCGAAGCCTCGTTCCCGGCCGCGTCGCAAACCGACTTCGACTTCGTGCGCACCCTGATCGAAGACAACCACATCCCCGAGGACACCACCATCCAGGTGCTGACCCAAGGCCGTGAAGACTTGATCGCCCGTACCTTCGAATCCCTGCGCGGTGCCAAGAAAGCCATCGTGCACTTGTACAACGCCACTTCGCCGTCGTTCCGCCGTATCGTGTTCAACCAGGACAAGGATGGGATCAAGGCCATCGCAGTCGACGCAGCCAAGCTGTTCGTCAAGTACGCTGCCCAGCAGCCGGAAACCCAGTGGACCTTCGAGTACTCCCCGGAGACCTTCAGCGCTACTGAACTGGAATTCGCCAAGGAAGTGTGTGACGCGGTGATCGAGGTGTGGAACCCGACGCCCGAGCACAAGATGATCCTCAACCTGCCGGCCACCGTGGAATGCGCCACGCCGAATATCTATGCCGACCAGATCGAGTGGTTCGGTCGCCATATCAACCGTCGTGACAGCGTGATCATCAGCCTGCACACCCACAACGACCGTGGCACCGGTGTTGCAGCGACCGAACTGGGCCTGATGGCCGGCGCCGATCGTGTCGAAGGCTGCCTGTTCGGCAACGGCGAGCGTACCGGTAACGTCGACCTCGTCACCGTGGCGTTGAACCTCTACACCCAGGGCGTGAACCCTGAGCTGGACTTCTCCGACATCGACGGCGTGCGCAAAGTGGTCGAGGAATGCAACCAGATCCCGGTCCACCCGCGTCACCCGTATGTTGGCGACCTGGTCCACACCGCGTTCTCCGGCTCGCACCAGGACGCGATCCGCAAGGGCTTCGCCCAGCAGAAACCGGACACCTTGTGGGAAGTACCGTACTTGCCAATCGACCCGGCCGACATTGGCCGCAGCTACGAGGCGGTGATCCGCGTCAACAGCCAGTCGGGCAAGGGCGGCATCGCCTACTTGCTGGAGCAGGAATACGGCATCAGCTTGCCACGCCGCATGCAGATCGAGTTCAGCCAGGTGGTACAGGCCGAGACCGATCGCGTGGGCCTGGAAATGACCGCCGCGCAGATCCACGCATTGTTGCAGCGTGAATACCTGCAGGCCAACACCCCGTACGCGTTGGTCAGCCACCGCTTGCAGGAAGAGAACGGCAACAGCTCGGTAGAAGTTGAAGTGTCCGGCAAAGGTCAGGGCGAAACCAACCTGCGCTGGCACGGCAAGGGCAATGGCGCGCTGGAAGCGCTGGTGGCCGGCCTGCCGATTGGGGTTGAGATCATGGACTACAACGAGCACGCGATTGGCGCGGGTACTAACGCCAAGGCTGCCGCTTACATTGAACTGCGCGTGAACGGCGAGCGTCCGGTGCACGGTGTGGGGATTGATGAAAACATCACCACGGCCAGCTTCAAGGCGGTGTTCAGCGCGCTGAACCGTTCGTTGAGCCAGCTGGAAGCGAAAGCGGCGTAACTGCCTGCTGGAATGCAAAGGCCCCTGGGTGAGAACCCAGGGGCCTTTTTTATTTGTGGTTGTGGTGGTGCTGATGGCCTTATCGCGGGCAAGCCCGCTCCCACATTGCAATGCAGTCCCCTGTAGGAGCGGGCTTGCCCGCGATAGCTACCTCACTGGCAACGGGCTCCTGTCAGACAAACTGGAAGCTATCGGCATCCAGATTCGCCGGAAATCGCGTGCGGTACTCCGCCAATTGCGCCGCCTCCAGGCACACCTGGAACACCCCGTCCGCCTCCCCCGCGCTCAGCAGGCTTTCACCCTGGAAGTCCAGGACCTGGCTGTCCCCGGTGTAGGCAAAACCCTTGCCATCCGTCCCCACCCGATTCACCGCCGCCACATAGCACAGGTTTTCGATGGCCCGGGCCGGCAACAGGCGGTTCCAGTGCTGGCGCCGCGCCCCCGGCCAGTTGGCGGTGTACAGCAGCAGGTCGGTGTCCTGGGCGTCCCGGCTCCACACCGGGAAGCGCAGGTCGTAGCAGATCAGCGGGCGTATCCGCCAACCCTTGAGCTCGAACTGCACCTGACGCTCGCCAGGCGTGTAGTGATTGTGCTCGCCGGCCATGCGAAACAGGTGGCGCTTATCGTAGTGCAACACCTCGCCATCGGGCCGCGCCCACAAAAGGCGGTTACGGTGACTGCCATCGGCGGCCTGGATGATCACGCTGCCGGTAATCACCGCGTTGTGCTTATGTGCCTGAGCCTTGAGCCATTCATGGGTCGGGCCGTTTTCGGCTTCGGCTAGCAGTTGGGATTCCATGGAAAAGCCGGTGGTGAACATTTCCGGCAGCAAGATCAGGTCGGCGCCCGCGGTCTGCTCCAGCAGCAACTCGAAATGCTCCAGGTTGGCCTGGCGGTCATGCCAGGCCAGGGTGGTCTGTACCAGGGCGATATTCAGGTCGGGTAAAGCACTTAGATCATGCATAGTTTCTCGGCTGCTTGGCGCAACGTCTCCTCGCGTTTGGCAAAGCACAGGCGCACCAGGCGCTGGCCTTGGGGTGGGGTCCGATAGAACACCGAGACCGGAATTGTCGCCACGCCATGCTCGCGGGTCATCCACAGCGACATGGCCACGTCATCCAGGTCCGGGCGAATCTGTGAGTAATCCACCAGTTGAAAGTAAGTACCGGCCACCCGCGTAAAACTGAAACGCGAGGGGGCCAGCAGATCGCAGAACAGGTCGCGCTTGGCCTGATAAAAGGCTGGCAGTTCCTCGACATGTTCCGGGTGCTCGGCCATAAAGTCGGCCAGGGCGAACTGCAACGGCGTCACACCGCAGAAGCTGACGTATTGATGTACCTTGCGCAGCTCGGCGCTCAAGGCCGCTGGGGCCACCACGTAGCCGGTCTTCCAGCCGGTGACGTGGTAGGTCTTGCCAAAGGAGCTGACCACGAACGCGCGCTGATACAGCTCTTCGTGGGCCAGGACGCTGACGTGGGGCACGCCATCGAAAACCAGGTGTTCGTAGACTTCATCGCTGACCAGGTAGATATCGCGGTCGCGGATCAGCTCGGCCAATTGGTCCAGCTCGGCGCGGCTGATCAGGGCGCCGCTGGGGTTGTGCGGGGTGTTGAGGATGATCATCCGCGTACGCGGTGACAGCGCCGCCTCGATCTGCTCGAAATCCAGGCTGAAGTCCGTCAGCCCCAACTGCACATGCACGCAACGCCCACCGGCCAGCTCCACCGCAGGTTCGTAGCTGTCGTAGCACGGGTCGAAGACAATCACTTCATCACCGCTGCGGATCACCGCCTGGATCGCACAGAAGATCGCCTGGGTGGCGCCGGGTGTGATGGTCACTTCGCTGTCGGGACTGACCTGCACGCCATAGCTGCGGGCGATCTTGGCCGCCACTTGCTGGCGCAGGGCCGGTAGGCCGGTCATCGGCGCGTATTGGTTATGGCCGCTGGCAACGTGTTTGCCCACCGCGTCGAGCAAGGCCTGGGGGCCATTGAAGTCGGGAAATCCCTGGGACAGGTTCAACGCGCCGGTTTCGGCAGCGAGTTGCGACATGGTGGTGAAAATGGTGGTGCCGACATTTGGCAGCTTGCTGGTGATCATTCGGTGGGCCCCTGGCGGTGAGTTACAAGTTGTAAGCTGCAAGCGCCGAAGGGTCAATCGTGAGGCACAAAAAAGGGCTCGTTCAGAGCCCCTTCTTGGGTAACGCCTAACTTACATAAGAGCTGGCTTGCCTGGGATGGCGCTGGGTCAGTCAGCACATCGGTGTCTGACCTGTCGCTATCGCGGGTAAGCCTGCTCCCACACAAGCCTGCTCCCAGAGCTAGCGGCGATCTTTACGCTTTTTGTCAGCCTTCTTGTTGTGGCTCATCAAGCGACGTTTCTTGTTCACTTGGCGGTCAGTCAGGCTGTTCTTGTTGCCTTCGTACGGGTTTTCACCACCTTTGAACTCGATGCGGATCGGTGTACCGACCAGCTTCAGGACACGGCGGTAGGTGTTTTCCAGGTAACGCACGTAGGACTTGGGCACCTTCTCGATCTGGTTACCGTGGATCACGATAATCGGCGGGTTGGCACCACCCAAGTGGGCGTAACGCAGCTTGATCCGACGGTTGTTGACCATCGGTGGCGCGTGTTCGCCCACGGCGTCTTCGAGGATCTGGGTCAGACGGTTGGTCGGCCAGCGGGTGACCGCCGACTTGAACGAGTTCTGTACCGAAGCGTAGAGGTTGCCCACGCCAGTGCCGTGCAGCGCCGAGATAAAGTGGATATCGGCGAAGTCGACGAAGAACAACCGACGTTGCAGCTCGACCTTGACGAAGTCGCGCTCGCTCGGGGTCATGCCGTCCCATTTGTTAATCGCGATCACCAATGCCCGACCGGCCTCCAGGGCAAAGCCCAGCAGGTTGAGGTCGTGGTCGACCACGCCTTCGCGGGCGTCCATGACGAAAATCACCACGTTGGCGTCTTTGATCGCCTGCAGGGTTTTGACCACCGAGAACTTTTCAACTTCCTCGTGGATCTTGCCGCGCTTGCGCACACCGGCGGTGTCGATCAGCGTGTACTTCTCGTCGTTACGCTCGAACGGGATGTAGATACTGTCGCGGGTGGTGCCGGGCTGGTCATAGACGATTACCCGGTCTTCACCGAGCATGCGGTTGACCAGGGTCGACTTGCCCACGTTGGGGCGGCCGATGATGGCGATCTTGATCCCGTCTTTTTCACTCGGGCCAGGAATGCGCTTGGCTTCCTCGCCTTCGGCGACGATCTCTTCTTCACCTTCAACTTCTTCGGCGTCATCCTTGGGGAAGTCGCGCAGGGCGATTTCCAACATCTGGGTGATGCCGCGACCGTGGGCACCGGCGACAGGAATCGCGTCACCCAGGCCCATCGGGCTGAATTCGGCACGGGCCGCCTCAGGATCGATGTTGTCGATCTTGTTGGCGATCAAATAGGAGCGCTTGTTACGCTTGCGCAAGTGCTCGCCGATCATTTGGTCGGCAGCGGTGTAGCCCGCGCGGGCGTCCACCAGGAACAACACGACATCGGCTTCTTCAATGGCCAGCAGCGACTGCTCGGCCATCTTTTCGTCCATGCCATGCTCGTCACCGGAGATACCACCGGTGTCGACAATAATGTAGGAGCGCCCTTGCCACTTTGCCTCACCGTATTGGCGATCACGGGTCAGACCGGACAAGTCGCCGACGATGGCGTCGCGAGTCCTGGTCAGGCGGTTGAACAAGGTGGACTTGCCGACGTTAGGTCGGCCCACCAGGGCGATTACGGGAACCATGCGGCTCTCCACTGCGTTATTTCAGAAAATACAAAAGCCGCTGCAAGGCAGCGGCTGGTGCTCGGGGCAACACCCGAAGGTGCCGCATGCCCTGCCGAAGCAGGGCCGCCTGGGGGTTACCCCAAGCATAGTTCTTACTTGATGGTCAGGGCTTCCAGCTTGCCGCTGTTACCAAACACATAAAGCATGTTGCCTACTACCAGCGGACGCGCACGCAGGCCGTCGCTGTCGATACGCTCACGGCCGACAAAGCGGCCATCCACCTGGCTCAGCAGGTGCAGGTAACCTTCCAGGTCGCCTACCGCTACATAGCTGGAGAATACTTCCGGAGCCGACAGTTGACGGCGAGCCAACGAGTCGTTGCTCCACAGGGCTGTGGTGGAACGTTCGTCGACGCTTTCAACGGTACCGGATGCCAGGCTCACGTAGACGCTGCCAAACCCTTGGGCGACACCGGCGTAGCTGGAAGCATCACGCTGCCAGAGGACACGACCGCTTTGCAGGTCCAGCGCCGCGACACGGCCCTGGTAAGTGGCGACGTAGAGGGTTTCGCCCGACAGCAGCAAGCCGCCGTCGATGTCCACGACACGGTCCAGCTCGGAGCGACCTTGCGGAATGGCGACCCGCGATTCCCAGGCCGGCACGCCGTTCTGGGTATCCAGGGCGACCACTTTACCGGTCGAAAGACCTGCCAGCGCCAGGTTATTGGTCACAACCGGACCACTGGTACCGCGCAACGTCAACACCGCTGGGGTGCTGTCATACAGCCAGCGCTGCTCACCGGTGTTGGCGTCGAGGCCGATGACACGGTCATCCTGGGTCTGCACCACGACGATGTCGCCGTTGGTGGCAGGCGGTGCGAGGACTTCACTGGTCACGCGAGCGCGCCATTTCTCTTCACCGTTGCTCGAATCCAGGGCCACGACTTCGCCTTTCAGCGTGCCGATCATCACCATGCCGTAACCCACGCCGACGGCGCCGGAAACCGGGAGCTCGAGGTCTTTCTTCCACTTGACGTCGCCGTTCATGCGATCCATGGAGATCACCACGCCCGTCACGTCAGCGGCCACAATGTTGTCACCGTCGATTGCCGGTACCAGCATGTTGTAGGTGTCGCCCTGGCCGTCACCGATGGAGCGGCTCCACTGCTTTTGCAGGACCACTTCTTCCTTGAAGCTGGTCAGCTCGGCCGGAGGCAGTTCTTTTTTGCTGTTGCTGCTGCAACCCGCGGCCAAAACGGCCAGAGCCAGCAATGCTGCATGTTTCCAACGGATCACGTCACGCATCCCCTTTGGCCAAGTCGTCCAGCTTGATTTGTAAGCCACCGACCGCTGCTTCATCAGACAGCGCAGCCTTGGCTTTTTGGTACGCAGCATTGGCTTCGTCGGTACGACCCAATTGGACCAGCAGGTCGCCCTTGAGCTCTTCGCGAGTGGCTACAAATGCCTTGTCAGCATCGCCGTCGAGCAGTTTCAGTGCTTCGTCGGCTTTGTTCTGTGCGGCCAGGACTTGGGCCAGGCGCTGACGTGCGATTTCACCCAGGGTCGGGTTGCTCGGTTTGTCGGCGATGGCTTTGAGCTCGGAGGCTGCATCATCCAGCTTACCGGTATCGACCGCGACTTTCGCGACGAACAGGCTGCCGTATTGGGCGTAGGTGCTACCACCAAATTCGTTTTTCAGCTTGCCGGCCAGGTCCGCCACTTGGGCAGGATCAGGCTTGCCAGTGGGCGTCAGCGTGGTTTCCAGCAGTTGCTGATAGAGCATCGAGGCGCCTTGCGACTGATTGCCCTGATACTTCTGGAACGCCTGCCAACCGAACACCACCACCAGCGCCAGCAGGCCGCCAGTTACCAAGGGTTTGCCGTTACGCTGCCACCAGTCTTTGAACTCGGCCAGCTGATCATCTTCAGTACTCGACACCCCAATACTCCTTAATCGCTAAATTCGGCTGTTTGACAGCTTCAACCCTGCACGATGCAGGTGGCCAAGTGCGCGGCAAGCGCATCAAAGGCAATGCTTTGTTGTTCGCCCTGGCCACGCAGGGGTTTGACACTTACCACTTGCTGGGCCAGTTCATCGTCGCCCAGGATCAGCGCGTACAACGCGCCGCTCTTGTCGGCTTTCTTAAATTGGCTCTTGAAACTGCCAGCGCCGGCATTGACCAGCAGGCGCAGGCTCGGCAGTTGGTCGCGCAGCTGCTCGCTCAAGGCCAGGCCAGCCAATTCAGCTGCCTCGCCAAAGGCGCACAGGTACACGTCCACCTGACGGGAAATTTCTTCAGGGATCTGCTCCAGGGTTTCCAGCAGCAGGATCAGCCGCTCGATGCCCATGGCAAAACCCACGCCCGTGGTCGGCTTGCCGCCCATCTGCTCGACCAGGCCGTCGTAGCGCCCACCGGCACACACGGTGCCCTGGGCGCCGAGCTTGTCGGTGACCCACTCGAACACGGTCTTGCTGTAGTAATCGAGGCCGCGCACCAACTTGGGGTTGATCACGTAGGGAATACCGGCCGCATCCAGGCGAGCCTTGAGGCCCTCGAAGTGGGTGCGGGATTCGTCATCCAGGTAGTCTGCCATTTTCGGCGCGTCGACCAGCACGGCCTGGGTGTCGGCGTTCTTGGTATCGAGGACGCGCAACGGGTTGGTCTTCAGGCGACGCTGGCTGTCTTCATCGAGCTTGTCCAGGTGGGCCGACAGATACTCGACCAGGGCCTCACGGTAACGGCCACGGGACTCACTGGTGCCCAGGCTGTTGAGCTCGAGCTTGACCGCGTCGCGGATGCCCAATTGGCCCCACAGGCGCCAGGTCAGCACGATCAACTCGGCGTCGATGTCCGGACCATCTAGGTTGAAGACTTCGCAACCAATCTGGTGGAATTGGCGATAACGGCCTTTTTGTGGGCGCTCGTGGCGGAACATCGGGCCGATGTACCACAGCTTCTGGGTCTGGCCACCACCGGTGATGCCATGCTCAAGCACAGCGCGCACGCACGCAGCGGTACCTTCCGGACGCAGGGTCAGGGAGTCGCCGTTGCGATCTTCGAAGGTGTACATCTCTTTTTCGACGATGTCGGTCACTTCACCGATGGAGCGTTTGAACAGCTCGGTGAACTCGACGATTGGCATGCGGATCTGCTTGTAACCGTAGTTATCCAGCAGGCGCGCGACCGTGCTCTCGAAATAGCGCCACAGGGGCGTCTGCTCGGGCAGGATGTCGTTCATGCCACGAATGGCTTGCAGAGACTTGCTCACATCAAATCCTTAAATTCGTTCGATCAGCCGCGAGCGATAAGCGCTGCGTCAGAGGCGACCTTCTCGGCCGCTTTCTCGCGGATCAGCCGTTCCAACTGATCCACCAGATTATCATTCGTCAATTTCTGCGACGGCTTGCCGTCGATGTAAATCAGGTTCGGGGTACCGCCGGTCAGGCCCACATGCGCCTCCTTGGCCTCACCCGGCCCGTTGACCACGCAACCGATAACCGCGACATCCAGCGGCACCAGCAGGTCTTCCAGGCGTACTTCCAACTCGTTCATGGTTTTCACCACGTCGAAGTTCTGCCGCGAGCAACTCGGGCAGGCAATAAAATTGATGCCACGGGAGCGTAAATGCAGGGATTTGAGAATGTCGTAGCCGACTTTCACTTCCTCTACCGGGTCCGCCGCCAGGGAGATGCGAATGGTATCGCCAATCCCGTCGGCCAGCAGCATACCGAGACCCACCGCAGATTTCACTGTGCCTGAACGCAAACCACCGGCTTCGGTGATGCCCAGGTGCAACGGCTGCACGATTTCCTTGGCCAGCAGGCGGTAGGCTTCTACCGCCATGAACACGTCGGAAGCCTTTACGCTGACCTTGAAGTCCTGGAAATTCAGGCGCTCAAGGTGCTCGACGTGGCGCAGTGCAGACTCGACCAGGGCTGCCGGGGTAGGCTCGCCATATTTTTTTTGCAGGTCTTTTTCCAGGGAACCGGCGTTGACGCCGATACGGATCGGGATCCCGCGATCACGGGCCGCATCGACCACGGCACGCACGCGGTCTTCGCGACCGATGTTGCCCGGGTTGATCCGTAGGCAGTCGACACCCAGTTCGGCCACGCGCAACGCGATCTTGTAATCGAAGTGGATATCGGCGACCAGTGGCACCTTGACCAATTGCTTGATGCGGCCAAACGCCTCGGCAGCGTCCATATCCGGCACGGAAACCCGCACGATATCGACGCCGGCGGCTTCCAAGCGGTTGATCTGGGCCACTGTGGCAGCCACATCATTGGTGTCGCTGTTGGTCATGCTCTGTACGGCGATGGGGGCATCGCCACCCACCGGCACCGAGCCGACCCAGATCTTGCGCGATACGCGACGTTTGATTGGAGATTCGCCGTGCATGACTATTGTCCCAACTTCAGGCGAGCGGTCTCGCCACTGGTGAACGGCGCCACGTCCACAGGCTGGCCGTTGTAGGCCACTTGCGCGCCACGGGCAAAGCCCAGACGCAGCGTCAAAGGAGGCTTGCCGACCTGATCAAGCGTATCTCCCTTACGCTTCAAAGCACTGAACAGGACCTTGCCATTGCCATCGGTGACTTGTGTCCAGCAGTCAGCGACGTAGGTAATCTGAAGACGGCCATCGCCCGCCACGCTGGCAGGCGGCTGGGCGGCAGGTGCGGCGACCGTTGGTGCGACGGGTGCGACCGGTGCCGGCACAACGGGGGCCTGGGCCGCAGTGGCCGGAACCTGGCTTGCGGGCGCGGCTGGAGCGGCTGCAACGACGGCCGGGGCCGACTCGGTGCCGGCTTCGGCAGACGGTTGGCCTGCTTGCAGGTCAAGATTGGTTTCAGCCGTGGCCTCGCCCTGGGCGACAGCCTGGTCTTCCGGCTCGTCCAGGGGATGAATCTGGGTGGTGCCGTCGGCGCTTTCGACTTCGACGTGCTCCATAGCGTTGCTGATCAAGTCCTTGCTGCGCAGCGAGGTCTGGTCCTGCCACCAGACAAAACCACCACCGATCACTGCGATCAGCAGCAACAGGCTGACAATTCGCAAAATCGTGTGGGAAACACGCACGGGCTCTTCAATACGACCAAGACCGTGTACGTTGCTGCCCTGGGAATCGGTACCGGTGAACTGGTCGAATTGCTGGACCAGGATGGCCTGGTCGGTGCCCAGCAGCTTGGCGTAGGCACGGATATAACCGCGGGCGAAGGTATGCCCGGGCAGTTTGTCGAACGCGCCGTTTTCCAGGTTGCCCAGGGAAGTGGTGGTCAAATTGAGCTTGAGGGCCACTTCTTCGAGCGACCAACCATTGCTTTCGCGGGCCTGACGCAAGGTCTCGCCTGGGTTTACGCGATTAGCGGCTACAACTTCCGGGTGCGCGGCTTTCATCATTGCTCCGACAGGTATTGCTGATATTCCGGCGTACCGGGATAGAGTCGTTCTAGTTGCTGGCCAAAACGTGCGGCCTTGTCGCGTTCTTCATGAACTGTGGCCAGGCGCACACCAAGCAATAGACTACGTGCATTTTGCCCACTGAGCAGGCTAAAACGCTCGTAATAGTCACGTGCCGGCACATAATGCCTGTCTTCAAACGACAACTGGGCCATTTCAAGCAAGGCCCGTGGCTGGCGCTGGTTCAGGTGCAGGGCTTTTTCCAGTTGCCGGCGGGCGTCTTCACGTTGGCCAAGGCGCATGGAGGTCACTCCCAGGTTTTCGAAAACCCGCGAACGCTCAGGATATAGGGTATCAGTAGCTGCTTGCTGGAAATAACCGGCCGCGTGCTTATAACGCTCCTGCTGAAACAGGAAGCTGCCGTAGTTGTTAAGCAGGCGCGGATCATGGGGGCGAACCGCCAGGGCCTTCTGGAAATACTGGTCGGCCAGCTCGGGATCGGCCTGGGCCTGGAACACCAGCGCTAGCGCCGCATTGGCGTCGGCATCCTGATTATCGAGGGCCAAGGCCTTTTGCAGCGGCACCTTGGCCTGCTCGCTCAAGCCCTGGCGCAAGTAACCCAACCCCAGCTGCACATAGGCAGCACGCGCTTCGTCACGGCCCTTGCCAGTTTGCAGCGGGCTGTCAGAGCCCGATGAAACACAGCCAACCGAGAGGCTGGCAACAAGCAAAAGCAGCGCAAGGCGCAGGGGCATAGAGTTCCTCTCTCAGGTTCGTGTCGCGGCGTTCTGCGCCAGATCGCTGTCGGCGCTCAACTCGCGCACGGCGATGTAACGCTCGCTACGACGGGTGCGATCCAGCACCTGTCCTACCAATTGACCACAGGCGGCGTCGATGTCTTCACCACGGGTGGTGCGCACAGTGACGTTGTAGCCTGCCTGGTGCAGTTGATCCTGGAAACGACGAATGGCGTTGTTGCTTGGCCGCTCGTAGCCAGAATGGGGAAACGGGTTGAACGGAATCAGGTTGATCTTGCACGGGGTGTTCTTAAGCAGCTCGATCATCTCGACCGCGTGTTCGACCTTGTCGTTGATGTCCTTGAGCATGGTGTACTCAATAGTCAGCACGCGCTTCTCGCCCAAGGTCGCCATATAACGCTGGCAAGATTCGAGCAGCATCTTAAGCGGATACTTCTTGTTGATCGGCACCAATTGGTTACGCAATGCGTCATTGGGCGCATGCAGCGACAACGCCAGGGAGACGTCGATGTGCTTGGCCAACTCATCGATCATCGGGACCACGCCGGAGGTCGACAGGGTCACACGGCGCTTGGAAATGCCGTAGCCCAGGTCGTCCATCATCAGATGCATGGCCGCAATCACGTTGTCGAAGTTCAGCAGCGGCTCACCCATGCCCATCATCACCACGTTGGTGATGGCACGGTCGACGGTTGCCGGTACGCTGCCAAAGGATTTGTTGGCAATCCACACCTGGCCGATGACTTCGGCGGCGGTGAGGTTGCTATTGAAGCCTTGCTTGCCGGTGGAGCAGAAACTGCAGTCCAGGGCACAGCCTGCCTGGGACGAAACGCACAAGGTGCCGCGTTTGCCCTGGGGAATGTAGACGGTCTCGACGCAACTGCCGGACGCCACGCGCACCACCCACTTACGGGTGCCATCGCTGGAGATGTCCTCGCTGACAACCTCGGGACCACGAACCTCGGCAATCGCCTTGAGCTTGTCGCGCAGGGCCTTGCTGACGTTCGTCATGGCGTCGAAATCGTCGACGCCAAAGTGGTGAATCCACTTCATTACCTGACCGGCACGGAAACGCTTCTCCCCGATTGAGTCGAAGAATTTTTCCATTTCCTGTTGAGTCAGACCCAGCAGGTTGGTTTTTACAGTCGATGTAGTCATGGATTCACCTTCACTCTTTAAGCCAATGCTTAGCGAGTGGTTACTTCAGTAGCTGCGAAGAAGTACGAAATTTCGCGAGCAGCAGCGGCTTCGGAGTCCGAACCGTGTACAGCGTTGGCGTCGATGGAGTCAGCGAAGTCAGCACGGATGGTGCCGGCAGCAGCTTCTTTAGGGTTGGTAGCGCCCATCAGCTCACGGTTCAGAGCGATAGCGTTTTCGCCTTCCAGAACCTGTACAACAACAGGACCGGAGATCATGAAGGCAACCAGGTCGCCGAAGAAGCCACGAGCGCTGTGCTCAGCGTAGAAGCCTTCAGCTTCAGCCTTGGACAGTTGCTTGAGTTTCGAAGCTACAACCTTCAGGCCGGCTTTTTCGAAACGAGTGGTGATCTCGCCGATGACGTTTTTTGCAACAGCGTCAGGCTTGATGATGGAGAAAGTACGTTGAACAGCCATGGTGTAACTCCAGAAACGGTAATTTGCGAAAAATTAAACCCGCGAATTATACGCGGGTTCTTGGGTATTGCCTAACTGCGTGAGGGAGGCTTCAGTCCTGTTCTTCTTTCCAGGCAGTCTGGATAGCTTCAAGAACCTTTTCACCGCCGCGATCCCGCTCGTCTTCGAACCCTGGCAAGGCCATGACCATGTCACGCAAAGCTACAAAGTTCACGGAATAGGGATCCGTATCCGGATGGCCATCGGCCAGCAGAATAGCGATCTCTTGCACATCAACCCATTTAAGACTCATGACACTTCCTTGAATCAATGCGGCGCTTCGGCCGCATGGTTGAGCGAATACTTCGGAATTTCGACGGTAAGGTCTTCTGTTCCCACCTTGGCCTGACAGCTCAGACGCGACGTCGGTTCCAGGCCCCACGCCCTATCAAGATAGTCCTCTTCCAGCTCATCGGCCTCTTCAAGGCTATTGAAACCTTCGCGGATAATGCAGTGACACGTGGTACAGGCGTTAACGCCACCACAAGCACTCTCGATCTCGATGTGGTTGTCGTGGGCAACTTCGAGAATGGACTTGCCGGTCTCAGCCTCCACGACCATACCGTCCGGGCAATGCTCGGCGTGTGGCAGAAAAATGACCTGCGGCATCAGTTATTCCTCGATTTCATTCAGGTTGCGTCCCGCCAGGGCGGCTTTCACCGTCTGGTTCATACGACGGGCGGCAAAGGCATCGGTTACTTGTGAAAGGCGCTTGGTCTGTTGTTCGATGGCATAGCCATCGGTGCCTTTCATCAATTGGGCCAGCTCCTGCATCTGCAGGTCGATGACCAGGCGTTCTTCAGCATCCAGCAGGCGCTCACCGTCTGCCTCAAGCGCGCCCTGCACCGCTTCAAGCAGGCGCTGGGCATCGACTTGCTGCTCACGCAACACACGGGCGACCTTGTCGTCACCGGCATACTGGAACGAATCCTTGAGCATCTTGGCGATTTCGCCGTCAGTCAGGCCGTAGGACGGCTTGACCTGAATGCTGGCCTCAACGCCCGAACCCAGTTCGCGTGCAGCTACGCTGAGCAGGCCGTCGGCGTCGACCTGGAAGGTCACGCGGATCTTCGCCGCACCCGCGACCATGGCCGGGATGCCGCGCAATTCAAAACGCGCCAGGGAGCGGCAGTCGCTGATCAGCTCGCGCTCGCCCTGCAGCACATGGATCATCATGGCCGTCTGGCCATCTTTGTAAGTAGTGAAGTCCTGGGCGCGGGCGACGGGAATGGTGGTGTTGCGCGGAATCACCTTCTCCATCAGGCCACCCATGGTTTCCAGGCCCAGGGACAACGGAATCACGTCGAGCAGCAACAATTCGCCACCGTCACGCTTGTTGCCGGCCAGGGTATCGGCCTGGATCGCAGCCCCAATGGCCACCACTTGATCCGGATCGATTTCAGTCAACGGCTGGCGACCAAAGGCTTCAGCCACCGCTTCGCGAACCCGTGGCACACGAGTCGAACCGCCAACCATGACCACCGCACCCACTTCTTCCAGCTCAATGCCGGAATCACGAACCGCACGACGACAGGCTTTCAGACTGCGGGCAACCATTGGCTCGATCAGCGCATCAAAGGCGTCACGGGTCAGTTGGGCCGACCAGGAGCCGTAGGAAACTTCAACAGATGCGGCGTCGGTCAGGGCTTCCTTGGCGGCGCAGGCGGTTTGCAGCAGGTTACGCTGCTCGCCCGGATCCAGGTCGGCGGACAAACCGGCACTGGTGATCATCCAACCGGCAATGGCGTGGTCGAAGTCATCACCACCCAGGGCACTATCGCCACCGGTGGCCAGCACTTCAAACACTCCGCCGGTCAGGCGCAGGATCGAAATATCAAAGGTGCCGCCGCCCAGGTCGTAAATCGCAACCAGGCCTTCAGCGTGCTGGTCCAGGCCGTATGCCACGGCGGCCGCGGTCGGCTCGTTGAGCAGGCGCAACACATTGAGGCCAGCGAGTTTCGCTGCATCCTTGGTGGCTTGGCGCTGAGCATCGTCGAAATAGGCAGGAACAGTGATTACCGCGCCAACCAATTCACCGCCCAAGGTGGTTTCTGCACGCTGGCGCAGCACCTTGAGGATATCGGCCGACACTTCCACCGGGCTTTTCGGCCCCTGGATAGTGTCGATGAACGGCATATGGGATTCGCCGCCTACAAAGCGATATGGCAGTTGGTCGCCCAATTGCTTGACGTCGGACAACCCACGACCCATCAAGCGCTTGACCGACAGCACGGTATTGAGCGGGTCGGTAGACGCCGCCAGTCGAGCGGACTCGCCCACTTCGGTGCGATCCGCGTGATAGCGCACCGCCGACGGCAGGATCACCTGGCCATCAGCATCGGGCAACGGCTCGGAGAGACCGCTGCGCAGTGCGGCGACCAGTGAATTGGTAGTACCCAAGTCGATGCCAACCGCCAGGCGACGCTGGTGCGGTTGAGGACTTTGGCCGGGTTCGGCGATCTGCAGTAGAGCCATGGTAATCAGGTCTTATCTGTCTATCAGGCGTGCAATCTGTGCAGCACTGGGTTAATCGTCGAGGCGCTCTTCTAGCTGGCGCACTTCGTAAGTGAGCTTGTCGAGGAACTGCATGCGCCGCATCAGGCGTTCGGCCTGCTCACGTTGCGCTGCATCGTCCCAACAGGCTGCGAAGCTTTCGTTGAGTGCATCCTGGGCCACTTTCAGACGCCGCTTGAAGACCGCGACGCCAGCCAGATCGGCCTCGTCCTGCAGGTCTTCGAGCTCTTCACGCCATTGCATCTGCTGCATCAGGAAATCAGGGTCATGGACCGTGACTTCCAGCGGCATTTCGCCACCACCCATGGCGAGCAGGTAACGCGCGCGCTTGGGAGGGCTTTTGAGCGTCTGATAGGCTTCGTTGAGGCTGGCTGACTGCTCCAGCGCCAGGCGCTGCTCACGCTCGGAAGCGTCGGCAAAGCGATCCGGATGCACTCCACGCGCCAATTCACGGTAGCGCGTGGCAAGCTGCTCGAGGTCCAGGCGAAAACTCGGCTGCAACTCGAATAAAGCGAAATGACAAGGAGTACCCACAAATAGCCTCAGATGTTGAAGCTTTCGCCGCAGCCACATTCACCGCGCACGTTAGGGTTGTTGAACTTGAAGCCTTCGTTCAACCCTTCCTTGACGAAATCGAGCTCGGTGCCGTCCAGGTAGGTCAGGCTTTTCGGGTCGATGATCACTTTCTCGCCGTGACTTTCGAACACCTGATCTTCCGCAACCACCTCGTCGACGAACTCCAGCACATAGGCAAGGCCGGAACAGCCTGTGGTGCGCACACCCAGACGAATCCCCTCACCTTTACCGCGCCCATCCAGGGAGCGTCGCACGTGCCGCGCAGCCGCTTCTGTCATGCTGATAGCCATCGTTGACTCCTTACTCGTCGCCAAATGCTTAGATCAAGCCTTTCTTCTGCTTGTAGTCGCGAACGGCCGCCTTGATGGCGTCCTCTGCAAGTACCGAGCAGTGAATTTTCACGGGCGGCAGGGCCAGCTCTTCAGCCAACTGGGTGTTGCTGATAGTGACAGCCTCATCCAGGGTCTTGCCTTTCATCCATTCGGTCGCCAGGGAACTGGAGGCGATGGCTGAACCGCAGCCGTAGGTCTTGAACTTGGCGTCTTCGATAACGCCAGCGTCGTTGACCTTGATCTGCAGGCGCATGACGTCGCCGCACGCCGGGGCGCCGACCATGCCGGTGCCCACATCAGGATCTTCCGCGTCCATCTTGCCGACGTTGCGCGGGTTTTCGTAGTGGTCGATGACCTTTTCGCTGTAAGCCATGGTACTGAATCCTCACTCATCAGGGCCGCTCTGGAACCCTGTAAAAACGCCTGCGTTTTCCGCCACGTTCCTACAGAGCTTGGGTGGCGGCTTCTATATTTAGTGTGCCGCCCACTCGATCTTGGAAATATCGACACCGTCTTTGTACATGTCCCACAGCGGCGACAGGGTGCGCAGCTTGGTGACCGCTTCGCAGACTTTCTGCGCTGCGTAGTCGACTTCTTCTTCGGTGGTGAAACGGCCGAACGTAAAGCGGATCGAGCTGTGTGCCAACTCGTCGTTGCGGCCCAGGGCACGCAGGACGTAGGACGGCTCGAGGGAAGCCGAGGTGCAGGCCGAACCGGACGAAACCGCCAGGTCCTTGAGCGCCATGATCAGCGACTCGCCTTCGACGTAGTTGAAGCTCAAATTCAGGTTGTGCGGTACACGGGCGGTCATGCTGCCATTGATGTACAGCTCTTCAAGGTTCTCGACCTGCTTGTAGAAGCGATCGCTGAGGGCCTTGATGCGCACGTTTTCGCCAGCCATGTCTTCCTTGGCTACGCGGAAGGCTTCACCCATGCCGACGATCTGGTGGGTCGCCAGGGTGCCAGAACGCATGCCGCGCTCGTGACCGCCGCCGTGCATGGTGGCTTCGATACGTACGCGAGGCTTGCGGCTCACGTACAGCGCACCAATGCCTTTAGGGCCGTAGGTCTTGTGGGCCGAGAACGACATCAGGTCGACTTTCAGCTTGGACAGGTCAATGTCGACCTTGCCGGTAGACTGGGCAGCATCGACATGCAGCAACACGCCTTTGGAGCGGGTCAGCTCGCCAATGGCGGCGATGTCGTTGATGGTGCCGATTTCGTTGTTCACGTGGATCACGGAAACCAGGATGGTGTCTTCACGCATCGCGGCTTCGATCATGGCCGGGGTGACGATACCGTCAGTGGTGGGCTCGAGGTAAGTCACCTCGAAACCTTCACGCTCCAGTTGGCGCATGGTGTCGAGGACAGCCTTGTGCTCAATCTTGGTGGTGATCAGGTGCTTGCCCTTGGTCGCGTAGAAATGCGCGGCGCCCTTGATTGCCAGGTTGTCGGACTCGGTGGCACCGGAGGTCCAGACGATTTCACGCGGGTCAGCATTGACCAGGTCGGCGACCTGGCGACGAGCGTTTTCCACCGCTTCCTCGGCTTTCCAGCCGAAAACGTGGGAACGGGACGCCGGGTTGCCGAAGTTTCCGTCAACCAGCAGGCATTCGCTCATCTTTTGCGCGACACGCGGATCAACCGGGGTGGTCGCTGAGTAATCAAGGTAAATCGGCAATTTCATGGACTTTCTCCTAAATCAGGCTGGCTGGCGTGCCGTTAGCTCTTCGGCTGTCACTCGACGGCGGACGCTTCAATCTTGTCCAGACGCGGCGCCTTGGTATTGCATCGGCGCTGGTCCTGACGCTGGGCTACTTCCTGCACCTCACGGCGAGTCACAAGATCAGCCAAGCTGATACCGCTCAAAAACTCATGGATCTGCAGGCTCAGGTCACACCACAAGTGGTGCGTCAGGCAGGTGTCGCCGGCATGGCAATCACCCAGGCCCTGGCACTTGGTGGCATCGACGGATTCATTGACCGCATCGATCACCTGGGCGACCTGGATGCCCTGCATGTCGCGGGACAACTGATAACCGCCGCCCGGGCCACGCACACTGGAAACCAGGTTGCTGCGGCGCAACTTGGCGAACAGTTGCTCAAGATAAGACAGGGAAATGCCTTGGCGCTCGGAGATATCGGCCAGGGACACCGGCCCGTTTTGCGCGTGCAAAGCCAGATCGAGCATGGCGGTCACCGCGTATCGGCCTTTTGTAGTCAGTCTCATGGACAAGTACCAAGGTGTTTCAGAATGGGAGCAAGTATGCGATTCCCGAGTATTTAAGTCAACTATAAGACCTAGTACTTTAGTCAGGAATACCCGTAAAAAGGGCGCGCGAATCATAGCAGGGTGGGGTGGAATCGAACAGCAGGAACCTGGCGAGGGCCCAACCTCAAGACCAACGGAGGTCAAATGCGGGAGCGGGTTAGCCTGCAATGGCGGTGGATCAGCCGCCCATGGGGTGACTGGCAGACCGCTATCACCGGCAAGCCAGCTCCCACAGGGGACTTTATCAATCTTAAAACCTAACCCGCCTTGGTGGCACCGGCCTCATCCTTGATCTCGGCGAAGTCTTCTTCGCGCAACTCAGGCAGATCTTTCGCACAGTAAGGACTACCCAGATCTTTCAACGCGCCGCACATGCCATCCAGCTTGCCGTCCACCGCCTGCAGGTGGTCGAGCAACTGGCCAATGGCGCGTGCCACCGGATCCGGCATGTCTTCGCTGACGCCATAGGCGTCGAAGCCGATCTTCTCGGCCATGGCCTTGCGCTTGGCCTCCTGTTCATCGCCGACTTCCGGCTTGACGATGATCCGCCCTGGAATGCCCACCACGGTTGCGCCCGGCGGCACCGCCTTGGTCACCACCGCATTGGAACCAACCTTGGCACCGGCACCGACCGTAAACGGGCCCAGGACCTTGGCGCCTGCCCCGACCACCACACCATCTTCAAGGGTCGGGTGACGCTTGCCCTTGTTCCAGGTGGTGCCGCCCAGCGTCACGCCCTGGTACAAGGTCACGTCATCACCAATCTCGGCCGTCTCACCAATCACGATGCCCATGCCATGGTCGATGAAGAAGCGACGACCGACCTTGGCCCCCGGATGAATCTCGATCCCGGTCAACCAGCGGCCAAAGTTCGACACCAGCCGCGCCAACCACTTCCAGCCCATGCCCCACAAGGCGCCGGACAAGCGGTGAATCCAGATCGCGTGCATGCCCGGGTAGCAGGTCAGCACTTCAAAGGCGTTGCGCGCCGCCGGGTCACGATGGAAAACACTTTGGATATCTTCTCGCAGACGCTCGAACATTTTTAATCCTTCCGCTTCAGAAGCTCGCCACGGGCCGCTTTCTGGGTCTCCGTGAGGATGCCACGCAATATATTCATCTCTGCCCGGCTGACCGAGCTACGTCCGTAAAGCCTTCGCAGGCGCGCCATCAAGTGCCTCGGTTTTTCCGGATCGAGAAATTCGATGGCCACCAGGGTTTGCTCCAAGTGCTCATAGAACCGCTCCACCTCATCCATGGTGGCCAATTCGCCACTTTTGGTGGATGCAACCTCGTCCTTCTCCATTTTGCTCGGCTGGCCTTGTGCTGCCAGCCAGGCCATGCGCACTTCATAACTCAACACCTGCACCGCTGCCCCGAGGTTCAGCGAGCTGAATTCGGGGTCTGATGGGATGTGCACGTGATAATGACATCGCTGCAGCTCGTCATTGGTCAGGCCAGAGTCTTCACGACCAAACACCAAGGCGATTTCGGCGCCACCAGCCGCCTCTTCGACCACTTTGGCCCCGCATTCGCGGGGATCGAGCAGCGGCCAGGGGATGCGGCGGTCGCGGGCGCTGGTGCCAAGCACCAGGTTGCAACCCACCAGGGCATCTTCCAGGGTGGCGACGACCTGGGCTTTTTCCAGGAGGTCATTGGCGCCGGAGGCACGAGCGTCGGCTTCGTGGTGCGGGAACACACGCGGCTCCACCAGCACCAGGCGCGTCAGCCCCATGTTTTTCATGGCCCGCGCCACCCCGCCGATATTGCCGGGGTGACTGGTATTGACGAGGACGACACGAATGTTTTGCAGCAAGGGAGGCGCTCGCGGACACGGGAAAGGGGAGCAAATCTTACAGAACAGCCTAAGGTTATGCCATGAAAGCGAACGTCGTCCTTCACCTGAAGAAAGTTTCTGCTAGAATGCTCGGCTTTCTTTAACAACCTTAGGTGACACATCCATGCAGCCCATGCTGAATATCGCGCTGCGCGCCGCCCGCAGCGCCAGTGAATTGATCTTCCGCTCCATCGAGCGCCTGGATACCATCAAGGTCGACGAAAAAGACGCCAAGGATTATGTATCCGAGGTGGATCGCGCCGCCGAACAGAAAATCATCGACGCCCTGCGCAAGGCCTACCCTACCCACGGCATCCTCGGTGAAGAAACCGGCCTGCACAAAGGTAGCGGCGAAGGCGAAGACTACCTGTGGATCATCGACCCACTGGATGGCACCACCAACTTCCTGCGCGGCATCCCGCACTTTGCCGTAAGCATTGCCTGCAAATACCGTGGCCGCCTGGAGCACGCCGTGGTCCTGGACCCGGTTCGCCAGGAAGAATTCACCGCCAGCCGTGGCCGTGGCGCCCAATTGAACGGTCGTCGCCTTCGCGTCAGCGGTCGCACCAGCCTGGACGGCGCCCTGCTGGGCACCGGTTTCCCGTTCCGTGACGACCAGATGGACAACCTGGAAAACTACCTGGGCATGTTCCGCGCCCTGGTTGGCCAGACCGCCGGCATCCGCCGCGCCGGTGCCGCCAGCCTGGACCTGGCGTATGTGGCCGCCGGTCGTTTTGATGCGTTCTGGGAGTCGGGCCTGTCCGAGTGGGACATGGCTGCAGGCGCCCTGCTGATTCAAGAAGCCGGCGGCCTGGTGAGCGACTTCACCGGTGGTCACGACTTCCTGGAGAAGGGTCACGTGGTTGCAGGCAACACCAAATGCTTCAAGGCAGTCCTGACGGCGATCCAGCCGCACCTGCCGGCTTCGCTGAAGCGCTAAGCGAGCGAGCACAAAAAAGCACCCTTAGGGGTGCTTTTTTATGCCCGGGATTTGGCCAAGAACCAATGCCCACTGACCCCACTGTGGGAGCTGGCTTGCCTGCGATAGCGGTTGGCCAGCCAACTTGCTTAATACTGACCCGCCGCTATCGCCGGCAAGCCGGCTCCTACAGGATATGTCGGTTACTGCTGATTCTGGCCGAGGATCAGGCGACCCTCTTTATCCACAGGGATCTGGCTACCCGGATCACGCTCCATGCGCACCGATCCTTCCTTGCCATCCAGGTTGTAACGCACGTCATACCCGACCACCTTGTCGCTGATGTCGTTGACGGTGTTACAGCGAGTTTGCGTGGTGGTGTAGGTATCACGGTTCTGCATGCCTTCCTGAACCTTGTTACCGGCATAACCGCCACCCACTGCGCCGGCTACGGTGGCAATCTTCTTGCCAGTACCGCCGCCGATCTGGTTACCCAGCAGGCCGCCTGCCAGGGCGCCGACCACCGTGCCGGCGATTTGATGCTGATCCTGCACCGGACGCTGCCGGGTCACGGTGACGTCCTTGCAGACCTCACGGGGAGTTTTGATCTGGGTCTTGACCGGCTGCACCGCCAGCACTTGCGCATACTCAGGGCCGCTTTTTACCAGGCTGTAGGTGGCAACAGCACCCCCGGCAGTCACACCGACAGCACCCAATACCGCACCAACCAGTAACGACTTGTTCACGTGAACCTCCTGACCATCACAAGCGGACTGAAACGTCCGCGCTATACCCAGCCTTGGAGCAAAAAAAAAGGCGCGAGTTCAATACTCGCGCCTTCTTTGCAACAGTAGATCAACAAACACCCATCAAGGGCGGTCGTCGACCTCCTTGTCGGTCGCAACAGGAGGAATCAGGTCTTCGCTGTTGAGGTTCAGCCAGATCAGCACCACGTTGGCGATGTAGATCGACGAGTAGGTGCCCGCCAGGACGCCGATAAACAGCGCCAGGGAGAAGCCCCACAGGTTGTCGCCACCGAAGATCATCAGCGCGGCAATCGCCAGCAAAGTGGAAATCGACGTCGCCATGGTGCGCAACAGGGTCTGGGTGGTGGAGATGTTGATGTTCTCGATCAACGTCGCCTTACGCAGTACCCGGAAGTTCTCGCGAACCCGGTCGAATACCACGATGGTGTCGTTGAGGGAGTAACCAATGATCGCCAGCACCGCCGCCAATACCGTCAAATCGAAGGTGATCTGGAAGTACGCCAGGATACCCACGGTCACGATCACGTCGTGGATCAGCGAGACAATGGCACCGACGCCGAACTTCCACTGAAAGCGGAACGCCAGGTAGACCATGATGCCGGCCAGCGCCATCAGCATGCCGAGGCCGCCCTGGTCGCGCAGCTCTTCACCTACCTGCGGGCCGACGAACTCGACGCGCTTGACCGAAGCCGGGTTATCGCCACCGACCTTGAGCAAGGCCTCGGCCACCTGGTGGCCCAGTTGCGGGTCTTCACCCGGCATCCGCACCAGCAGGTCGGTGGTCGCACCAAAGCTCTGCACGATCGCCTCGTGGTAACCGGCCTCGTTCAGTTGGGTACGCACCTTGGTGACATCGGCCGGCTTCTCGTAGGTCAGCTCGATGAGCGTACCGCCGGTGAAGTCCAGACCGTAGTTCAGACCCTTATGGAACCAGCTGAACAACGCCAGGACGGTAAGGAGCACAGTGACGCCGAACGCAACGTTGCGAACGCCCATGAAGTTGATTGTACGTAACATGGCAGCCCCTTAAATCCACAACTTCTTGAAGTCACGCCCGCCAAAGATCAGGTTGACCATTGCGCGGGTCACCATGATGGCCGTGAACATCGAGGTAAAGATACCGAGGGACATGGTCACCGCAAAACCCTTGACCGGGCCGGTGCCCATGGCAAAGAGAATCCCGCCGACCAGCAATGTGGTCAGGTTGGAGTCGAGAATCGCGGTAAATGCCCGGCCGAAACCTTCGTTGATTGCCCGTTGCACGCTCATGCCCGCCGCGATCTCTTCACGAATCCGCGAGAAGATCAGCACGTTGGCGTCCACCGCCATACCCATGGTGAGTACGATACCGGCGATACCCGGCAGGGTCAGTGTAGCCCCCAGCAGCGACATCAAGGCCAGCAGCAGCACCATGTTCACCGCCAGCGCAACCGTGGCAATGATGCCGAAGAAGCGATAGATGGCGATGATGAACAGCGAAACGAACAGCATGCCCCACAGGGAAGCGTCGATACCCTTGGTGATGTTGTCAGCACCCAGGCTCGGACCAATGGTGCGCTCCTCGGCGAAGTACATCGGTGCCGCCAGGCCACCGGCACGCAGCAGCAATGCCAGCTCGGAGGACTCACCCTGGCCGTTCAGGCCGGTGATACGGAATTGAGCACCCAACGGCGACTGGATGGTCGCCAGGCTGATGATCTTCTTCTCTTCCTTGAAGGTCTGTACGGCTACGTCTTTCTCGACGCCATTGACCATCTGCTTGGTGTAGGTAGTCACCGGGCGTTGCTCGATGAAGATCACCGCCATGCTGCGACCGACGTTGCTGCGGGTGGCGCGGCTCATCAGTTCGCCACCATGACCATCCAGGCGGATGTTCACTTCAGGCGTGCCGTGCTCGCCAAAACCAGCCTTGGCATCCGTCACCTGGTCACCGGTGATGATCAGGCCACGCTCGATCTGCGCAGCTGGGCGATTGCCCTCGCGGAACTCGAACATTTCGGAAGTAGCCTTGGAAGCACCCGGCTCGGCAGCCAGACGGAACTCAAGGTTGGCGGTCTTGCCGAGAATCCGCTTGGCTTCAGCGGTGTCCTGCACGCCTGGCAGCTCAACCACGATGCGGTTGGCGCCCTGGCGCTGGACCAGAGGCTCGGCCACACCCAGCTCGTTGACGCGGTTACGTACCGTGGTCAAGTTCTGCTTGATGGAGTATTCACGGATTTCCGCCAGCTTGGCCGGGGTCATCGCCAGACGCAGCACCGGCTGACCATTGAGGTCGGCAGGAACAATGTCGAAATCGTTAAAGCTTTTGCGAACCAGGGCGCGTGCCTGTTCACGGGTGGCTTCGTCAGCAAAGCCCAGCTGGATGGCACCGTTGAGCTGCGGCAGGCTGCGATAACGCAGGCGCTCTTTGCGCAGCAGGCTCTTCACATCGCCTTCGTAGACTTTCATGCGTGCATCGAGGGCTTTGTCCATGTCCACTTCCAACAGGAAGTGCACACCACCGGACAAGTCCAGGCCCAGCTTCATCGGGTGCGCGCCGAGGCTGCGCAGCCATTGCGGAGTGGTTTGTGCCAGGTTCAGTGCGACTACATAGTCATCACCCAATACCTTGCGCACAACATCCTTGGCCGGCAATTGGTCTTCTTGCTTGGCCAGGCGCAACAAACCGCCCTTGCCGTTGGGCGTCAGGCTGGAAGCCTTGACCGTCAAGCCGGCTTCGGTAAGCGCCTTGCTCGCGCGCTCGAGGTCGGCATCGGTCACTTGCAACGACGTGCTAGCGCCGCTGATCTGGATCGCCGGGTCATCTGGATAGAGATTGGGAGCGGAATAAATAAAACCGATCGCCAGCACCGCCAGGATCAGTACGTATTTCCACAGAGGGTATTTGTTCAGCATCACGCCGCCCGCTTATGACGCGGGGCGCCTTGCGCGCCCCGTCGATTGGTAAAAGTTGTTACTCAGATCGCTTTGAGCGTGCCTTTTGGCAGCGTGGCGGCGATGGCGCCTTTCTGGAACTTCATTTCAACGGTGTCGGAGACTTCCAGTACCACGAAAGCATCGGAAACCTTGGTGATCTTGCCAGCGATACCGCCGGTGGTGACCACTTCGTCGCCTTTTTGCAGGCTGCCCAGCAGGTTTTTCTGCTCTTTGGCGCGCTTGGCCTGTGGACGCCAGATCATCAGGTAGAAGATGACCAGGAAGCCGACCAGGAAAATCCACTCGAAACCACCGCCCATAGGACCGGCAGCGGCCGGTGCAGCGGCGTCAGCCATAGCGTTAGAGATAAAAAAGCTCATTTAGCACTCCAGTTGCAAATAGTGAATCTTAGGGTCGGGAAACTCAGTCCAAGGGCGGCACAGGCAGCCCGCGCTTGGCATAGAAGGCATCGACAAAGGCGGCCAATGTACCCTGTTGAATAGCCTCGCGCAAACCAGCCATCAGGACTTGGTAGTGACGCAAATTGTGGATGGTATTCAACATGCTACCCAGCATTTCCCCGCATTTGTCCAGATGGTGCAGATAAGCACGGGAGAAGTTCTGGCAGGTGTAGCAATCACAGGTGGGATCCAGCGGCGAATCATCATGGCGATGGAACGCGTTACGGATCTTCAGCACGCCTGTATCAATGAACAGATGCCCATTGCGGGCATTACGGGTTGGCATCACGCAATCGAACATGTCCACACCGCGGCGCACACCCTCTACGAGATCTTCTGGTTTGCCAACGCCCATAAGGTAACGAGGTTTGTCAGAAGGCATCAGGCCTGGCAGGTAGTCCAGCACCTTGATCATTTCGTGCTTGGGCTCGCCCACCGACAGGCCGCCAATGGCCAGGCCATCGAAGCCGATCTTGTCCAGGCCTTCGAGCGAGCGCTTGCGCAGGCTTTCGTGCATGCCGCCCTGGACGATGCCGAACAACGCGGCAGTGTTGTCGCCGTGGGCATTCTTCGAACGCTGGGCCCAGCGCAACGACAACTCCATGGAGATCCGCGCCACGTCTTCATCGGCCGGGTACGGCGTGCACTCGTCAAAAATCATCACAATGTCTGAGCCCAGGTCACGCTGGACCTGCATCGACTCTTCCGGGCCCATGAACACCTTGGAACCGTCCACCGGCGAGGCGAAGGTCACGCCCTCCTCCTTGATCTTGCGCATGGCGCCCAGGCTGAACACCTGGAATCCACCGGAGTCGGTGAGGATCGGGCCTTGCCACTTCATGAAGTCATGCAGGTCGCCATGCTTCTTGATCACTTCGGTGCCCGGGCGCAGCCACAGGTGGAAGGTGTTGCCGAGGATGATCTCGGCGCCGGTGGCGACGATGTCACGCGGCAGCATGCCCTTGACCGTGCCGTAGGTGCCGACCGGCATGAACGCCGGGGTCTCCACGGTGCCACGGGGGAAGGTCAGGCGGCCGCGACGGGCTTTACCGTCAGTAGCCAACAATTCAAACGACATACGACTCATAGTTGTTCCTCTGGGCCGCGCGGCGCCGGATTACGGGTGATAAACATCGCATCACCGTAGCTGAAAAAACGGTACCCATTATCGATGGCGGCCTGATAGGCGGCCATGGTCTCGGGGTAACCGGCAAATGCCGACACCAGCATCAACAGCGTGGATTCCGGCAAATGGAAGTTGGTGACCAGGCAATCGACCACATGGAACGGCCGGCCTGGGTAGATAAAGATATCGGTGTCGCCACTGAACGGCTTGAGCACACCATCGCGCGCGGCACTCTCCAGGGAACGCACGCTGGTGGTGCCCACCGCGACCACCCGCCCGCCACGCGCCTTGCACGCGTTGACCGCGTCCACCACGGCCTGGCTGACTTCCAGCCATTCGCTGTGCATATGGTGATCTTCGATGTTCTCCACACGCACCGGCTGAAACGTCCCGGCCCCCACGTGCAGGGTCACATAGGCCGTCTCGACACCCTTGGCGGCAATCGCCTCCAGCAGCGGCTGGTCAAAATGCAGCCCAGCCGTCGGTGCGGCGACGGCGCCGAGGCGCTCGGAGTAAACCGTCTGATAGCGCTCGCGGTCCGAATCTTCGTCGGGGCGGTCTATATAAGGAGGCAACGGCATATGGCCGACACGCTCCAGCAGCGGCAACACTTCTTCGGCAAACTTGAGTTCGAACAGCGCGTCATGGCGCGCCACCATCTCGGCCTCGCCACCGCCATCAATCAGAATGCTCGACCCCGGTTTCGGCGACTTGCTGGAGCGCACATGGGCCAGCACACGATGGCTGTCCAGCACCCGTTCCACGAGGATTTCCAGCTTGCCGCCGGAAGCCTTCTGGCCAAACAGCCGCGCCGGAATCACCCGGGTATTGTTGAAGACCATCAAGTCGCCTGGGCGTAAATGCTCAAGCAAATCAGTAAATTGACGGTGTGCAAGGGCACCGTTGACCCCGTCCAGGGTCAACAGTCGGCTGGCGCGACGCTCGGCCAAAGGGTGGCGAGCGATCAGCGAATCCGGCAGTTCAAAAGTAAAGTCAGCAACGCGCATGATGGGGTTCGTCTAGCAGGGCCGGGAAGTCTAGCGGAAATAGTGAAAATAGACCATGAAACGTGATTGACCAACGGTAATCACGTCTCTATACTTCGCCGCCATTGAGCCCTGATGGCGGAATTGGTAGACGCGGCGGATTCAAAATCCGTTTTCGAAAGGAGTGGGAGTTCGAGTCTCCCTCGGGGCACCATATAGCAGTATCTGAAAGTCTCTACCAGACTCTCAGCAACAGAGAAACCGGCCACTTGAGCCGGTTTTTTTGTGTCTGGCTATCTACCTCTGTATCCCCTTATCCGTTGTATCCCTGTATCCCTACTTGTATCCTGAGAAAAATACCTAACTTTGGGATACAAGGATGAAGCGCGCAGATATCAAGCGCCGCCCTCTCGCCGACACGACGCTTGCAGGGCTGGAGCCGGAGTCAAAGGAATACCGGGAGCTAGACGGAAACGGTCTCTACTTCAGGGTCAAACCTGATGGTGGTAAATCCTGGCAGCTCCGCTACAAACGTCCGGCAGGCAATTGGGCTTGGATGGGGCTCGGGGGTTACCCAGAGGTCAGTGGTGCGCTGGCAAGAGACAAAGCTGCCGATCTACGCAAAGTAGTGAGTAGCGGCGCCGATCCCCTTGAGCAGAAACGATCCGCTAAAGCTGCAATCGATGCGGCCAAGGCCCGAACGTTTAGAGCTGCTGCTGAAGCTTGGCTCAAGGCCAAGGAAGAAAAGGGCCTCGCACCCTCCACCCTTCACAAAATTCGCACCTACCTCGACAAGGACATACTCCCTGCATTGGGAGATAAGCCCCTCGACGAAATCACCCGTACCGACTGTGCAGATCTCCAGGCATCCCTCGAAGCCAGAGACGCTCACAACGTGGCAGAAAAGTGCCGCACCTGGATCAACCAAATCTTCGGCCGAGCGATTGGTTTAGGACTCACCGAAAACGATCCAGGTAGCCGACTTCGCGATATTGCCGCCCAGGCACCCAAGACTCAGCAGCATCCACACTTGCTAGAGCCTGAACTGGCTGAGTTCCTCCAAGCACTCAAAAACACTCCGAGCAGACTGACGGCACGCACCGCCGCATGGCTTTGTATCTGGACGGCTTCCCGACCAGGCATGGTTCGCTTGGCTGAATGGAAAGAGTTCGACCTTGAGAAGGCAATTTGGACGACGCCTGCTGCCAAGATGAAGATGCGCCGGGATTTTGTATGCCCCCTTCCCCATCAAGCAGTGACAGCTTTGAGGGATCTGCACAGTTTAACGGGGCGGAGTCGTTGGCTTTTCCCCGGTGTGGGAGCGAAGAACCCAACCATCAGCGAAAACACAATCAACAAAGTCTTCGCAACCATCGGCTACAAAGGTCGTCTCGTAGGCCACGGCACTCGACACACCGCGAGCACGTTACTTAGAGAGCATGGCTGGCCGAAGGAACACGTTGAAGCGCAGTTGGCTCACAAAGAGGAAGGCATCTCGGGGGTATACAACAAGGCTCAATACTTTGAGCAACGTGTAAAAATGATGCAATGGTACGCCGATCATCTTGATTCCCTAGTGGCCGGAAATGTAGTCCAAGGTCAATTTGGGAAGGCCGTGTGAAGGCGTTGACCCTACCCCCCCTCAAAAATCGTGTTACGGGTGTTACGCGTGTTACGAACACCAATAACCCATTGTATTTATTTAACATATTTAGCGTTACACGCACTGCAAAGCTTCTGAGCACCACGTGTTACATCGAGCAGTCGTGTTACAGAAAGGCCACATCCGCAACCCTGCAGGCATCGGCGTTTCCGTTTGCGAATCGCTGTAACAGCCTACCGGCTTCGGGGCGGAGGGGAGATCTAAATGGACTTTGAGCGAGGCATCGAGGCAGAAGAGCTCGAAATCGCAGGTTTCGACGTAACATGCCTGGTGTGGGATCAGGACGACGTCGAGGCAGCCGTTCGCAGTCTTGCGCTGTTTCCGCAGTTCAAAGAACCCTTCAAAGGTGCCTTCGATCTGATCAACACCGCCACATCGTTCTGGCTTGAGGAGGGTTCCTACTCCCCAGGTGCAGAATCGATCACACGAACCCTTTACTCCCTACGTGATGCCATCTACGACCATGCCGACTCTGCGGAAGCAGGCTCATTGCCAAGCGTGATTCGAGGACTCCTTCAGGTCAGCCTTTCCGCAGCAGACTCACAGCTCGTGGCTACCTACGCCCTGGTACTTGGAACGCAGGCCGTTGAGAAGCTCGCAAATTGGCTATTCGACCTTGAACTCGCGACCTACGACATTGATGCAGACCTGATAGAGCAACTGAGACACGACTCACCCCGCCAGTACCTTGCACTGATCGAAAAAGAGCGGGACCGTAGTAGCGGAAACGAGATCCGAGCTCGAGAAGACTTCGCTACGTTGTTAGGTGAGGCGAACCAGGCGTTGTTGATGGCGAGTCTTTATCGCCAAGTAGAGCAGATTGATGTGTTTAAAAAAGGCTTCAATACATTAAGCCTGATGCATCGAGTTCTCGACGACGCATTTTCGACGAAGGCGACGAGAAGGGGCCAGGAAGCAGGTAATGGGAACCGCAATCCCAACTCAGCGATACAGACCTCCGCTACGAATAGGCGGGCAAAAATTAAGGCAGCCGCAGAGCAAATCATTAGCGGCCGGAAAAGTGAAAAACGAAGTCTGTCCGATGCTGAACTGACCAATCTGCTTTTCGACCAAGCCGGCAACGGCACGAAAAAAACCATTCGAGAGCACTTAGTCGCTCTGGGCCTTAGACCTCTGAAATAAAAAAGGGAGCGGACACAGTCCAGTCCCCCTCCCCTGCGTAGCGTATGACCCGTTGTCTCAATTAACAAAGGGTTAGCTCGCTATGACTACCGTATTAAAAGCAATTCCCTCGCATGATCCCTCCATGACCCTCATCCGCATGCCCGAGGTCATTTCAATCGTAGGGCTCGCACGCCCGACTATCTACAAGCTGATGCGTCAACCTGAAAGCGGATTCCCGTTGCCGGTAAAGCTGAGTAACAGCAATGCACGAAGTGCTCCGGTTGCGTGGGTATTGGGGGAAGTTCAGGCATGGACACGGGCACGCATCGCTGCCCGCGATCAGGTGGCAGCATGAAAAATCGTGTCGCCAACAGGGCCATCTTGCAGCCCTTTTCTGTACTCAGAACAGTCGGATTTACGCCTCGGTGGATGCAACGTTTCGAACGCTATCGCAAAGAGCAAAAACGCCTAAATCGGGACGTGATGGTGATGCGATGGGCAGACGGCATCTGGTGCGCATTGTCAGTTCCCTGCCAAGCCCCCCGAGCAATCATCGTCGACGAAGGCCAACAGATAGACGCTTACGAAGATGCACGCGCTTGCCTCGATAGCGACTTCTTGCCCTTTGTTTCCCTGAGTTGGGAAATCCATGCCTGAAACGAAAACGCCCCCGGCGGCAACCGGAGGCGTTGAGGTAAATCTACATGCCTGATCAATTTATGCCGCATCGAAAAAATCCGCAAGTGATCTGCACAGTTGCACTTTCAAAAAACGGGCGTTACTCTCTGGCTGTCGCTGCAAATTCAGCGACCGGGCTTGGTAACCCGACGAAATCAAGGCGCAACAGCGCCCCCATTACGATTGCAGGCGCTTTTTTTGTGCCCGCAGTTACGTGTTATGGCGGCTGTGCGTGGGAGGCATTCGTGCCTGCCGGGTTCCTTGATTCCCGGTTTACCAACCTGCGCACAGCTGCCACCCATTCGCTTGGTAACGAACGTGGCAGCTCCTCAAATCAAGGAGCTACACAGATGAAACACGCCTTCAATCCGTCCAAAATTCGCGCTGCTGCTCATCGAGCAATGGCTCTCGCCGCTTTACACGCCAACTCCAGCCTCGCTACACGCCTTTCCCGTTACAACGCCCATATGTCCAAGGCTCGCGCCCTGGAAGCCGCAGGGGGTGCCCAATGAGCATACTCCCAGGCTTTGCACTACCCGAGGATCTCCTCTGCGTCAGCCAGGACGCCGAAGCCGGTCTGCCTATCGACGCCATCACCTGTGCGCTCGACCGCGCCGATTCAGTTCTGATGCTGCTGGAAGATCATTTAGACGGCGACAAACCCGTACTCTCCAACCGCGTGCTGTCATCCGTTATTTGGGACGTGCGCGGCACCTTGGGTCTGATCAAAACACTCGCCTTGTACGGTGACGCCTCCTCTGTGCCAATGGGCCAGAAAGGCGGTGCATTGTGAACACTGCCACTACTCTTGGGCGTGCCGAGTTCTCGTGTGCCAACGACACCCACCAGAAATTATTTCGGGTGAATCCAGGCGTGCCTCTTGAGGATGCGCTTGAAGCAATTTCACTGTTTCAGCACTACGCCAATCAACTGACCCTCGATGCCGCCATGAGTGACAAAGGCGAGCGGTTTAGTTGGCCGGCGTTCTACCTGGGCGAGATGGCTAAAGCGCTGATTGATGACGTGAACGATGCGCTGTGTGCAGCGAGTACCACGCCATGACCCAGCGTACCGGCAACACCTCAAAACGTCCCAGCTTTGCCGACGTAAAAAGCGCCGCTTTGAAGAACATCGACCGCGTCCTTACTCACTGGCTGCCGAACGGCAAACGCGTCGACGGCGGCAAGGAATACACCGCACCCAATCCGACGCGCACGGACAAACGTGCGGGCTCACTCAAGGTCAATTTGAGCAAAGGCACCTGGGCAGATTTTGCCACTGGCGATAAGGGCGGCGACCTGATCGATCTGGTGTGCTACATCGACGGCGGCACGGACGTTGAGGCCTGCAAAAGGCTGGCGGATCTGCTCAGTGTTTCCGCTGGATCCGCGAACGCCAAAAGCGCACCGACCAAGCCCGCAGCGCCGGATTGGATTGCGATTCAACCGATCCCGGCCGAGGCCATGAACAAGTGCCCTGCCAAACACCGGCAACACGGTGTTCCGTCCAAGGTGTGGATCTATCGTGATGCCCAGGGCCAGCCGGTCATGGCGCTGTATCGCTTCGACCTGGCCCCGGATGAAGACGGCAAACCGAAGAAGGTCTTTGCACCGCTGACCTGGTGCAAGCGCTCCGATGGGCAAACCACACAATGGCGCTGGCAGGGGTTGCCCGAGCCTCGGCCACTGCTGCGCCTGGATGAGCTGGCACAGCGCACCAATGCGCCTGTGGTGTTGTGTGAAGGCGAGAAGGCTGCTGATTCCGCCGCCGAACTGATGCCCGACCACGTAGCCACCTGCTGGCCGAACGGATCCAACTCCTGGCACAAGGCCGACCTGACGCACCTCAAAGGGCGCTCTGTGGTGCTGTGGCCGGATAACGACGCCAGCGGCAAGACCTGCATGGAAGCCATCGAGCTTAAGCTGATTGAGCTGGGCGCCGCTTCAGTGCAACGAATCTCGCTCGACGTGTTCAAGCTCAAGCCCAGCAGCAAAGGTGGCAAGCCTACATTGACCAAGGGTGGCAAATGGGAGGATGGCGATGATGCAGCGGACGCGATAGCCAAAGGTTGGACCGCTGACCACGTGACCGAGCTGGTGCGTAACGGCGTATTTTTCGGCACTCTCGCTGAGCCCACTGAGCCCCAAGAACCGAAGGCTAAGGCACCTGCAAAACGCCCCTCGAAATCGAAAAATGACCTGTTGCCGGGCGGCTTTCGCTTGACGCCTGAAGGGGTGTTTTATTCCGGCGATGATGGTGAGGCGCGTCCCGTGTGTTCGCCTCTCGAAATCATCGCTCGCACTCGCGACGACAAGGGCCACAACTGGGGTTTATTGGTCGAGTTCAACGACCCGGACGGCGCCAAAAAGCGCTGGAATATCCCGGCCAGGACCATGACCGGCGACTTCGGCAAGGACGTCCTCGGACCGCTGGTAGACATGGGCCTACGCCTTGCCGGAAGCCGCTCGGGACGTAACGCACGTAATGACTTGCAGAGCTACCTCGGCGGCTTCGACAGCGCCCAGCGTGCCCGCTTGGTGACGCGTCTCGGCTGGCACGGCAACGCCTTCCTTCTGCCCGAACAGCAGATCGGCTCCCACGCCGAACACCTGCATTTTTATGAAGCTGGGGCGCAGTTACCACCGATCAACGAAGCGGGCTCCCTGGAGCAATGGCAGCAACAAATCGGCGCGCTGTGTGTTGGCAACCACCGCCTAGCGTTTGTCGTCTCTGTGGCCTTTGCAGGCCCGCTGTTGAACCTGCTAGGGCATGAGTCGGGCGGCTTCCACCTGTATGGCGACAGTTCCGGAGGCAAGACCACTCACTTGCAAGTTGCTGCCTCGGTTTATGGCGGGCCGCGTGTGGTGCGCTCATGGCGATCAACAGACAACGCTCTGGAGTCCATCGCCGCCGCACATTCAGACGGCCTCCTGGTGCTGGATGAAATCGGCATGTGTGACCCACGCATTATCGGCGAGACGGTCTACATGCTCGGCAATGGCACCGGCAAGGCCCGAGCAAATGATCGAGGACAAGCGGGCCGACAGGTGCAGGAATGGCGCTTGCTGTTTCTCTCGACCGGGGAGAAGACGTTGGCGCAGCACATGGCGGATGCCAACAAGGAGCTGAAAGCCGGTATGGAAGTGCGCATGCTCGCCGTGCCTGCGGATGCGAGCAAAGGGCTAGGTATGTTCGACGTACTGAACGGCTTTGAGGACGCTGCCGCCCTCTCCGATGCGCTCAAGGCCCGCGTAGCTAAGTACTACGGCACACCTATCACCTCCTTCCTGCACGCACTGTGCGCGCCTGGAGAAATGCTCAGGTGGTCCGTGATCGTTCGCCGCACGGTAGAACAGTTCATCACCCAAAACCTGCCTGCCTCCGCCAGTGGTCAGGCCCAGCGTGCTGCCCTTCGCTTCGGCCTCGCGGCAGCGGCCGGAGAGTTGGCCACCGCCTTCGGCGTCACTGGCTGGCCCGATGGCACAGCTACAACCGCTGCACGCGTGTGCCTGCATGCGTGGCTGGCCGAACGTGGCGGCGCCGGAAACTTCGAGGGCGATGCGATTTTGGCGCGGCTGAGACAGGTCATCGAGCGGTTTGGAGAAAGCCGCTTTACCCGCTGGGAATCTGCCGCCGCCAAGATCGATGAACACGGCCCACGCACGATTGATCGGTTGGGTTTTCGCAAAACGCTAGAACACGGCATGGGTGATGCGCTGCACACCACCAACACCTACTACGTGCTGCCTGAAGCCTGGAGGGCCGAAATCTTCAGGGGCATGAATATTAGCGCGGTGAACAAGGAGTTGCTGCAACGGGGCGTGCTCGAGCCGGGAAGCGACGGAAAGGCTTACAGCTTGATTCGCCTGCCAGGGTTAGGACCTCAACGCTGCTACGTGGTGAAGACGGTTCCAGGAACGGATGAAAGCGAGGCCAAGGCCGCCTGATGGCATGCCTGCTGATCGAGGTAGCGCCGGCTTATTCCCGGCCTCGCCAGCCGTTCAACCATCCTTATCAATCGTAATGCACAGAGACAATACAGATGAACACTATCCAAGAACTGAAAGACCGCCGCGACGAACTGACCCTAGAAATGGAGAGCATTCGGCTCGACCTGGCGCCGTTCGAAGAAGCGCTGGAAAACCCGGAGGTTATCCAGCAGGGCCGTCAACGGGCAGTGCAAGATGAAATCAACGATCACAAAAGACGCATCGACTCACGAGATCATGAGATCTATCGCCTGAATCAAAAAATCAATCGCCTCGAGGCTCTGGCGAACCGTGAGAGCTTGGCTGCGGGTTACCTGAGCGGCATTGCGAACTGGAAAGCCGACGAGATGGAGCTTAACGAAAAGCGAAGCAGCATCGAGACCAGGTTGCAGCAAGTCCGCCAGAGCGATCAGGAAGACATGGCAAAGGCTCGACAAGCTGAAACGGACGCAGCCACCGCTTATGCGCAGGCTGTCGCCTGGGGCGATGTGGAAGGCGAGAAAGCCGCTAACGCCGAAGCTCAAAAGGCAGCAAAAAACCTTACGGTGGCGGTTGAGCATCACCGCCGCCAACAGTTGCTCATCACGGCGCTGGAGCAGGAGCTCGTGACGATTGATCAGCACATCACAGAGGCACAAAAAGAACGCGCCAAGATCGAAAACCAAGCGGCTCATCTGGCAAACACTGTGCTGGAAGAGCAATGGAACGAGGCCGCAAAAGCACTACTGGAGACCGGTGGCAAGTTGTGGGCTGCCCGCAAACTGATTAATCGTGATCCGGTTGCGCTGCTGAATCTGGACATCCCTGAGCAAGGTGAAAGCTTCGGAAGCTGGACCTTCCGAGAACTTGCAGAGCGATCACACCAACACAGCCTACTTGACCTGTTGGCCGCCTAACCCACACCTTCCCCGAAACAGCCTGCGAAATACAGGTTGTTTCGGGCATACCAAGGGTGACCCCCATGAAAAAACCACCACAGAACAGCGCACAGATGCCTGATTACCTAAAGGCCCGAAAGCTCCATTTGAACGGGATAATTGTCGTCCTGGCCGGTATGAAAAAGCTGAATGCAAGAGCAAAAAAAGACACTAAAGTCGAGACGCTCACGATTGACGCCATCAAGGCGGAGCCTGATTTCATTGACCTCCAGCTCAAAAGAAAGACCGGTTGATAAAGAAGCGGAAGCTTAAGCAGCTTCCGCTTCGCTAGAACTCTCCATTACAAACAAGGCTTTAGATTTTTCGGTTTCTGATCTGTGGCGGCTGTGGGCTTATGACCGCTTTCGGCCAAGAGCGGACGCTTGACCTCAGATAGCTTTCGATCAGAACAGGCCAGTAAACCCCTGTCGCTGTTAGCGGAAAACGGGCGGTCGGGCGCGTCTAGAAAATGAGGCGTGATTCATCTTTAGAAAATGATCTAAAATTCATGCTGGTGGGTTATAAAATTTTCCCGTTGAAAAAAAGCAAAAAAGCTAGTCTGATTGCGACTGGTTTAATTTTGTCAGGGACGAATGCATGTCAGAAGCTGACCAAGCAAATGATTTTATAGATAAGCCGTCTAGAGAAATATTCTCAAAGACTTTCGAAAGCATAGATAATATGCAGTTTGATAACGACCATATAGAGTTACTTGGCAGGAAGCGCAAAGGCGCTCAAGTGAGTACCTGCACTTTTAGGTCGACTGTTTTTGTAGGGTGTTACTTTAATGGTGTAACTTTCACAAGTTGCGACTTTACCAGCGCTAAATTTATTGATTGCAACTTAAAAGATGCCAAATTTGTACACTGCAAATTTAACTACGTATCTTTTCGCAGAACAATAGTTGATTCCGCTGAAATACTCGCCAATCTCCCTCGCGAACCAAATGTCCGTAGGGATTTGTTGCGTAACTTACGTGTTGATGCCCGAGAACTGGGCAATGTTGAGGATGAGAGTCTCTATATCAGAAAGGAAATCGAAGCTAGCGATGATTTCTATATATCAGCCTTTAAGGGTCGTGAAAACTGGTATAGAAATAAGTATAGTGGCATTGATCGGATTTCGTTTCTTTTTAGTTGGATTAGGTCAAGATTCTCAGGCCTTATTTGGGGGAATGGTGAAAAGCCGATTAGGGTTTTGTATGCTTGCCTGTTCACCATTTTTATAATGTCAGCCGTACTTTCTGCATATGGTTATAGTAAGGGTCAATTTCTCGAAGGCGAAGGATTTTACGAAAACTTTGCTATGGCTATAAAGCTTTCTGTAAGTGAGTTTTTAGGGCTCCTATATGCGACAGACTCTTTTAGTCTAAAAGTACCTTTTTTAATTTCAGCCTTTGCTGCTTTTGCCAGATATATTTTCATAGGCTTGCTTGTATCGGTAATGTTTCGCAGTTTTTCAAGGCGTTAATTTATGGTGAATATTTTATATTTAGGCTATTTTGGTTCAATTGTAAGAGCGGATGCTGATGCTAGCAGTGATGCGGATGTATTGTGCGTATTAAACTCGAATGCAAAGGTTACCGACGTAGAGGTACGGCAACTCGCGGACCCGAAAATAATAGGCCGCAGGCATGTTGACTTGTCTATTTATGGTTATCAGCGCTTTAAAGATATGTGGGCTGAAGGCCATTTGTTTGCTTGGCATATTTTCCTAGAATCCAGGCCCTTCAGCGGGTACGATGAGTTTAGATGCAGGATGGGTACCCCAGGAGAGTATGTCAATGCGGTTGTTGATATAACTAGACTGAGAGAGCTGTTGATTGATGTAAAGTCTTCCCTTGGTAAAAATATTGTTTCCAAGGTGTATGAGGCCGGATTGATCTATGTTGCAGCACGAAACATAGGTATAAGTGCATCATGGTATTCCGACTCAGGTTTGAATTTTTCTAGACTATCCCCTTATTCAGTAACATTGTGCGAGAGGCCCATTCCCTTTCCTGTACACGCTGAAGCGTATGCTAAGCTCTGTGCGGCAAGACACGCCGCAATGAGAGGTGAGAAATCACCTGATCTTGATATATTGGAATTAAGAGCTATCTGTGATAATGTTTTGAGCTGGTCTGATCGAGTTTTGAGCGGAATAAAGGTCTTATCATGAGTACTAGTTTTCTAGAACGTAGTAGGCTTGAGAGAAAAATCATTGATGTTGTCAATGAAAAATTTCAGAGCATTGCTGAGCTGGATGGTTTGTCGGTTCCTACTCTGGATAAATGGGTCAAGAAAGTCTCTTGCTCTGCAGAACACTTAGAAAAGGCTTCATTTGCGAAAATAGCACTCTTGCTACGTGAGATTTCGCAGCGTATAAGTTCAGACTCAGACTCAAGTAAGCACATATTTTCAGACGGCTACTTTAGTAAAAATAGTACAGTGGATGTATGTCTTATAGAGCTCAGAAAAAGCTTAAATCTAATTTAAGCTTATCATTCCAATGCATCCAAAACGCCAACAGCATTTTTTAAGATTTAAGTTCATCCTCAGGCTGATAAGAGCCCAGCAAAACTAGTCGATATCATTCCGCAAGCGGCCTCTACTTCGGGTCATAAAAATAGGGGGATTACCAATCGCCCCCACTTCCGTGGGCACTCAATGACCGCTTCGATTGCAGCACTTCATGAGAGGCGGTAATCGGCCACTAATCGCCACTCGGCATCACGTCGAAAGCCAGATAGATTTCAAGTGCAACGGGAATAACAAGGACCGAAGCAATGGATTACCTCAATATCGATACGCTCGTTAATTTGACTGTAGGACTTATCGGCGCAGGCATTGGCGGATTTTGTACACTCAAGGGAACCAATCATGCGCATCGGTTGGCGCTACAGAAGGAAGCGGCAGCCGACCATGAAAAAATGGTCACTACATTGATGCTGTTACGCACTGAGATAGAGACGGCGTGGCAGATCTTTGAGGGGGAGATCGGAAGTGAGATGCTCGCTCAGGCCGCAGATGAACCCTACCTAGCGATATTCCCTATTGGGGACTCACCGTTTCCCCTTTTCAACTCTGCCCCACAAGCGCTCAATCTACTGCCGTACGACCAGGCCAAAGACGTTGTTCGCTTTTACATGCGCGCCAAAGGCATGATAGCGATGATTGAGATGAACAACCGTGACTACGAACAGGCACTTCAACATGCTCGTCATCTGCTAGATTCACATCTAGCGCAAGACCGAGATATGCCTCAGAAGTTGCAGCAGGAACTCTTCCAAGGCGGCGTCGAGTACATGGCTGCCATGCTGGGAATGGGTGATAACGCGGAAGGAATCCGCGCGCTTGCCCGTGAGTTAGCTCCAGTGGTTAAACGCATAACGACTTCCGTCGACGAGCTACTGGTTCCGCACACCAATCGTATGGGCTAAGTGCCGTACCCGCTCCTTTAGCTCCGTAAAGGCGATAACGTAGGCCTTGGCATATGCCTTCGACCAGGAAGTCGACGCAAAGGGGAAAGTGAATAGCACCTGCTTTTGTAGATACTCGACGTCCGCTTTTGGCCGGTAGCGGTCACTTGCCAACGCCCGCTTCTGGTCGATAAACACTGCTCACGAACGACCACTCTCGGCCAGAAGCCGCCGTTCAAGGATGGGCCCATCCGACTCTATGTCTCTCAATAAATCGTCCAGTTTTGAACGCTCGACACGAACGAGCCCATCGCAGATCACCAAACGGCCCTACTAGGATGCCGAGGAACGTATGCCACGGATCGCCTACTGACGACGCATCACATGCGTCGCGCCAATTTTGTATCAGCAGCTATCATCTATTGCTGGGATTTTCCAGAATGTCACCTTGACACCAGCATTGCCAAACGATGAAAGTACCCAGCACGCGCGTGCGCTATCTCTGAATTGTCGCAGAAAGCAGACCATTCCTACGTAGTCCCCAGGTAATAACATGACCGACCATCTAGAGCAGCTCGAGAAAGAAAGGCGAAAAGTTGACTTTGATACGTTTGATATCTCTGTAAAAGAGCTCGCCTCAATGGCTGAGCAAGACATTATAAACATTGCTCCGGCCTATCAGCGCCAATTTCGTTGGCCTGCAGCGAATCAATCTAAACTGATTGAGTCTGTATTTCTCGGAATTCCAGTCCCAAGTCTATTCATGGCAGCCAACAAAGATGGTACTTGGGAGCTAATTGATGGTGTGCAACGACTTAGCACCCTTATACATTTCTCAGGCACCGACGAACAACTTGAAAAGTTTGGATTCCCCAGCGGCCTGCGCTTACAGGGACTCGAAGTGCTCTCAAAGTTCAATGGCCTTCGATTCAACGACCTCCCTCAAACTCTGCGATTAAAGTTTTCGCTTCGCCCTCTAAAAGTTACCACGCTCAGTGATAAAAGCGACCTAAAAGTAAGATTTGATCTTTTTGAACGCCTGAATACAGGAGGAATAAAATTAACTGATCAAGAGATCAGAACATGCGTCTTCAGAGGCCAGTTTAATGACTTTCTTAGCGAGCTTTCCGAAAACGAAGATTTCCGAACCGTTGTCAACGTTCCTACCTCAAAAGAAAATGACGGAACTTATGGAGAGCTGGCACTGCGATTCTTTGCATATTTTCATAATAAGGAAAATTTTGACCATAGCGTGGTCGGCTTCCTAAATGACTACATGTCAGAATCATCAAAAAACTTTAATTACAAAAAGAATCGCAAGCTGTTCGAGAAGACCTTCAGTGAGCTTTCAAAGCTTTTACCCGAAGGCATTAGGCGCGGAAACAGAAAGCTCACCCCTGTGAATCTTTACGAAGCTGTGGCAGTCGGAGCAGCGCAGGCAATCGACGAAGGCAAGGACATCTCACAAAGCGACCCAAGCACCTTCATGAATGATGATGAACTTACAGCTTTAACTTCCGAGGCCAGCAACTCTAGAGTTAGGGTACTTAAACGAGTTCAATACTGCTACGAGAGATTCAGCGACGATGTTTGAGGCTACGCGCAATGGTGCGACGGACCGACTTAGCCAAGCCTTTGCGCTAATCAATACTATCAAAATGATCGAAGACAAGAGCGAAGTGGCGGAAGCGGTAAAAACGCAAAAAGGATTAGTCTTCATATTGCTATATGCTGCATTAGAATATACCGCAACCTCAATTGTTTCTGAATTTCTTACTCACCTCAAAACAGAAGTCGTTAAAAACCATGAACTAAAGATATTTTATTTAGCAGTAACATTGGACGCAAATTTTAAATCTTTAATTGCATGTAGCGACAAAACCTTTTGGAGCAAAAAAACGTCCATCATTGAAGCCTTTCATTCACAAGATGCTGCCAAAATTGATGATTCGATTTTTCCTGCCACAGGAACCAATATAGCTTTCGATCAATTAGAGCATATTTGGAAAATTTTCCACCTAGCCGGTTCCCCGCTCCCTGCCGGAGTAGCAGTTTTTCACCTCAGCGAGTTACGAGAACATCGCAACGCCATAGCTCATGGGCGGGAAACCGCTGCAAGTGTTGGAAGGCGATTTTCCTCCGAGACTCTTACGGCGCGCTACAACTTAATAGCACTACTTTGCGAGCACATAATCTCAACATTTGAAGATATCACACACACGAAAGCATATTTAAAATAGTGCAACATACCTTGCAGCCCTCAAAACGTCCCAGTCACGCTTGCTGCGTTCTATGAGGGCCAGTTATGGGGACAAAGCGAACCAGGAGGGATGTCCGCTTTTGGCCGGTTGTTGCCTGTTGCTACGGGCTGCAACCGACCCGAAGCTGACAGCAGGTGATGGGATGTTCGGGGATTTCAAATCCACCTATGCCGGTTCGATTCCAACGTCGGCTTCCACTCTTAAAACCCCGTAGTTCAATGATCTAAGGGATTTTTATGTCCGCAAAAAAGTAAAGTGTCCCGCATCTTTTTGGATGTGTTCCGCAATTGGGTTGTAAATTGGTGCTGACTACGACTATCTCCATTGCCGTGGCTGGCGGCTCAATCTCCTTTTTTACTCGACCTCATCTCTTCGTACATCTTTGTAAGATTAATCGCATCAGTAACTATTTCATCATCGGGTGTGCCAATCTTGCCATCACTTCCAGGAAACGTTATGCGATATTTTTCTACAGCGTCAGTAGAACTTTCGATTAGAATTTCTGATCGGCCTATCAGATCAAAATATTTCGTTATGTATGGGGACTTGCTCTCAAGTTCTTCAATGCTCTTCGGTAGGTGCTTTTCTTTTATAAGGAAATGTTCGACGGCGACTTGAATAGCGGCTTCACCTTTGTAGATTTGCATCCTGCTGTTGGAACCTAGAGCGTAGCCTAAGCCACCAGCTACTAAGATAGAGATAAACACTAAATGAATTACTGGCTGTACCGAGATGGCTCCTATAATTGTTTTGCTTGAAAGTCTTTTACCGCTTTGTTGTTGGGAGGCGATCCAGTCCAAGAATATGACTTTCTCTAAGATGGTGTCATATGCAAGTAAGACAAGGACAGCTAGAACCGCGATCCAAAGTTGTGCTGTCATTTCGATGATGTCGCTGCTGCTGAGCTTGAAAGCAGTAACTATTGCTCCAACGGCCGCGATATATGTCAAGTCGAGTTTTTGAAAGGCTCTCACGCTTTCTCTTATGGTAAGCAAAGCGTCGCTGTCGAAATGATCTTGTTGGGGTGCCACCTGTTTAGTCATGATAAATCGCTGTGTTTGGCTGATTTTGTTATTTCATTATCTCTACCATTCATAGGTTATTGAAATCATTTTTTTGGCTTTACGATCTCGGAGACTGAAGCGCCCCTGATTTTGTAGAGCATTGAATGACTGCTTCTGGCCGGTAGCGGCCCTTCTAAGCGAAAGCCCCTAGCTTAACAACACCCGCCTTAATCATCACAAACCGCTCCTCCCAGAGCATTCATTGATGTAACACCTATTTGCCATGTAACACGGATATCGGCAAACCAGTCACAGCTGTGTAACGCCAATAAAATCATTTAAAATCATATACTTATCTACTTATGTAACACGCGTAACACCCGTAACACGGTTTTATTAGGGTATCCCCTAGCCCCATTAGTATTGCTCCTTCAGCGAAGCGAAGTGAGTGATGCTCTTGGCTTTGATTCGATAGTGGGGACCCTGAAGCATTCTTGAGGGTACGGGGTAGGAAACCCGCGGGATCGTATTAGCGGAAAGGCACCCAGCTTAGTGAACAGGTGAACCTGGTGAACTCCTGTTCACTTGTGCATATGCCCTACCCTTTCGGCCATCTGCGAGCACCGTTACCAATACGGTAACGATGCCCTTTTTTCTTCAAGAACCTTTCAATTTCAACATTGAAATTTCAGTAAGCTGGTGTGGTTGCCGCTACCACGATCCTGCGGGTTTCTGACCCCGTATCATCTTCAAAGCCACAGGGTCCCCGGCGATGTTCCCAAGGCCAGAGGCTCATTTTCTTCCTCTTTCATTCGAATCAAGTACCAAAACGATCGGCCGATACGCTCCTGCTAATCATGCTTTACAGGTATCAGGTGGATAAGCATTAGCTACCATCCAAAAAGGGAGAGATCGATGGGCAGCATCAAAGAAATGACTGAAACCCTAACCGAAGGTGTCAGCCTTGCAAGATCAATTGCCCAAAAAGCGGCTACTCGCGCTTGGACCAGGGTTCTGCTGATGGCACTGGTTGGATCGCTTCTTATGGGGTCTTACTGTGCCTACCTCACCTTTTCAGTAGTTGACTACAGGAAAAAAGCAGACGATTTCTTTAGTGAATACCAACTGCTACATAAGGAAAACCTCGACAAGCGTGTCCTGGACTACATCGAGATATGCATTGATGCTCAAAAAAGCGGTGACCCCAACAGGGATTACTACTGCAATGATGCAGTCACTTTCTATAAGGACGCTTTGCAGGACGCTCCCTTCGGCAGAGTTGAAGAGAACATTAGACGTTCTGCCTACGGAGCAATGAAGGTCGAAATGGCAGAGAGGCTTCGTATGACCGCCATAGAACGAACGAAAAGGAACACGCCAAAATTGGAAGGCACGTCTGAATTCTTATTGAGTATCAAGGGTGTTTTTCTTGCTTGCTCACTGATTTCTATCGCCATGTTTAGTACCGCTTTCGTCACGTATAAGCTTGCGCGCTCAAAGCAGTAGGGTATCTTGATGGCAAGGGCAGGACGCATCAGCCTGTATCCCTCCTTGTATCCCTGAATGTATAATCACCCCACAAGCCTTGATTTATATGGATCCCTACAGTCTCCCTCGGGCACCATCTTAAAAAAAGACCTTGAAATTCAAGGTCTTTTTTTTCGCCTGTAGAAAAGTGATCATCTCCCCCCGCACCAGACAGTAGAGGCCCCAGGACCATGGAATTGACACTCGAAGCCGTTGCTCTGTTCGCCCTCAAGCTGGTGCATGAGACGGAAGATGGCAGCCCGATCCTGCGCGACGATCTGGTGATGGATGGGTATGAGCGGGAGGTGTTTGGGTTGTTGGTGCGCAGTGGCGACCTGGCAACTATCCAACGCAAGTTGGATGAATGCATGAAGTTGGCCCTGGAGACGTTGGGGGGTGCCAACACGGTAATGGGCCGTGAGCTGCAAAAGCTGGCGGCCCAAGTCCGGCAAGCCTCGACGCTGGAGGAACTAAAGCCCCCACTCGCCGCACTTAAGGACTACCTCAAGGCCATCTTGTAACGCACCCTCCCTGCCCCACCACAAGGACCGCCCAATGATCGACTTCAACAACAAAGGCTTCTTCAAGCTCAAGCAAAACAATGAATACGCCGAACGCGTTGCATCCCTGCTGCTCGATGACGAACACGTGGTCGATGCCTACAAAGCCATGCGCGACGGTGTGGTGTTTACCACCAAGCGCATCATCGCTGTGAACGTGCAAGGCATCACCGGCAGCAAGAAGGACTTCACTTCCCTGCCGTACAAAAACATTGTCGCGTACTCGGTAGAAACCTCCGGCACGTTCGACCTGGATTCGGAGTTGGAGATCTACTTCTCGTCATTGGGCAAAGTGAAGTTCGAGTTCACGGGCAAGACCTCGATGGTGGAAATCTCCAGGCTGATTTCCAAGCACCTACTGGGTTGATCGGCCGGTAAAACCAAGGTCTTTTTACCGCAAGCCGTGTGATTCAGCGGCTGTACGCCATCAAATGTGGGAGCTGGCTTGCCGGCACCCTAGAACTACCCGCCTACACCAACTCTCTCACCCAGCGCTCAAGTCCTTCCTCCGTCAACCCTACCGGACACTTGCCCTTGACCGCCAACACCTCGTTCCGTTGCTTCATTCAGGACGGTAAACAGTGCGTGCATGAGGCGTTCTATCACATCAATCCTGATGGCACGCCTTGTTATCCGGATGCAGCACTGCAGAACCCGCCGGCCGCGCAGTCACACAAATATCATCCCCCAACGGTCTTACACTCGTGAATTCAAGCCTCACAGCTTCACCCAGTTTGTCGATCGGCCACTCCAACGCAGGCTTGGCAGTTGAACCCAGGAACTTGGCAGCAATATGGAATATGTACTCATCCACCAGGTTCAAACGCGCGAACGCCGCCACCAGCCGCGAGCCGGCCTCGATCAGTACCTCGTTGGCTCCACGGTTTGCCAAGGTCTTGAGCAATGCTTCAAGCGGCACCTGCCCGTCGACCGCGTCAAACATCAGTAACTCCTGGCCCTCGCCCGGATCGGTCAGCGAGGTCGAAGTGGTCGCCACCAACGTCGGGCCGGCGGTGAAAAAGGCAGCGTTCGGGGGCACTCGTCTTTGGCTGTCAATCAGCACACGCAGGGGCGGTCGCTCCATGGCCAGGCAGGCCTGGGACTCCTCCAACTGCAACTCGGCCTTACGTATCGTCAACCGCGCCTGATCCCGCAGCACCGTGTCCGCACCGGTGATGACGGCACTCGACTGCGCCCGCAGGCGCTGGGTTTCTGCCCGCGCCAGCGGCCCGGTAATCCATTGGCTTTCACCGCTGTGCATGGCGGTTCGGCCATCCAGGCTGATGCCCATTTTCACCCGCACCAGTGGCAGGCCAGTGACCATTCGTTTGATAAACCCTCGATTGAGCTGCCGTGCCTGTTGCTCCAGCAGGCCAAACGCGACACTGATACCCGCAGCACGCAGGCGCCTGACGCCCTGGCCGGCAACCTGCGGATTGGGATCGACCATGGCGATAACCACCTGTTTCACCCCGGCGCTGATCAGTGCATCGGCGCAAGGCGCAGTGGCGCCAAAATGACAACAGGGCTCCAGCGTCACATAAGCCGTTGCGCCGGCAGCGGCGGCGCCTGCCTGGCGCAGGGCGTGCACTTCAGCATGGGCGTGCCCTGCCCGGACATGCCAGCCCTCGCCGACAATGCGCCCGTAATTGACGATGACGCACCCGACGCGTGGGTTGGGGCTGGTGGAATACAGTCCCAACTGCGCCAGCTCGATTGCCCTTTGCATGCACTCAATCGGGTTCATAGGGTCATCACTCGCTGAGCGCTGCATCTTGACTGAGGGCTGGGCGGGTCAGTTTGACGCCAGTTCGAACGCACAGTGTGTAGTCGTCCAGAAGCAATACGTGTTTTAACGCGTCAATAAGCCTGTCGTTCTGCTCACGATTCCTGGAGGAAATGCGCAAGTATCGATCGGCGTCATCCATGACTTTTCCGCTGCATTCCTTAATGAAGATGCTGAAGTCATCAACCAGCAACGCAGCCAGTTCCGGGGCCGACGGGTAGCCGGGTTTCAAGCGGCACAACACAAAGTTGCTGGCCGTAGCGAATACCTCAAGGGCCTCGATTTCACGTAGCTGCGCAACCAGATCATCCGTCTCGCTGCGCACCTGGGCGCAACTGGCCGCATATTCTTTACGGTATTGCGGAAGGTTGAGCATGAACTCCTCGGCAAATCCGTTGATGTTCCAGATCGGCAGTTCCTTACGCAAAGCGTCCAACCAGTCCTGGTCCGCACTGGCCGCGTACCCCAGCCTCAGGCCGCCAATACCGAAGGTTTTGCTCATGCTTCTTAGTACGATGATTCTTGGCAAAACCAAGAGGTCGTGGAGCAACGATTGATCCCGTGCATCGCCGGAAAAATCAAGAAATGACTCGTCCACTATCAGATAGGGCGCCTGATCCCGGGTACGCCTGTAGAGTTCCAGGATCGTATCCTTGGGAATAAGCCCGCCCGTGGGATTGTTCGGCGTCACCAACACAATCGCACTCGGCTTTTGTTGCTCAATGACGCGCAGCGTGTGCTCGATATCCAGCGCAAACTGATTTTGCGCAGTCAACCTGATCGTCGTAACACGCTCCACGGGGAAGGCATTGGCAAATTCATTGAACGAAGGTTCGAACACCAGCAAATTGCCGGCAAAGAGCCTGGGCATCAGACGAATGATTTCCGAGACACCGTTGGCAATCACCAGGTTTTCGGTAGGCACCCCCAGGAAGTCCGACAATAGCGGCAGGCTCGCACCCGCCGAGGCAGGATAGTTGAGGGCGATGTCAGCGAAGCGGTCAACCATCAGCTTCTTCAGCCCCGCAGGCGGGAAGTGCAGGTTGTAGATGAGGGCGTGGTCGGTCACAGGGAAGCGCCAATACCCCCCATGCTGGCTGGAAAGCAACGCATGCTTATGCTCGGAAAACTGATAAGACGCGATACGCAGGTCATATAAGTTATCTATTTCAATCCAGGTGCCCGGATCGACTTCAATTGCCTTGAACCCCATACCTTGCGTACACGCAGTTTTGAAAGTCACTTCGTAATAGTCATTCAACCGGTTGTTCCTGACGTTCCGTTCAAGTTCTCCGATCAAATAATTTTTGCAGAATTGGGCGGACAAGTAATAGATATTGGCCGTTTTGAGTGGCCTATCGGCGGTCAGATGATCATCAGCTTTGCTGCTACCAAACTGTCGGATAAGTCCATGGGCATCCACCTCGGCAAAGGTGCCTTCCATCAGTGGGGTAAGTGGTGAGACAACTGCCAGGCATTCGCGACCGCTTTGTGCGTCCAAAGCCGTAATTACCGAGGCGCGAAAGAAAATATCGCCCTCCAGCAACGTGACCCCCTCCTCGCCTTCCAGTTCATGGGAGGCCAGATACAACGAATACAAATTATTGGTAGTGGCCCACTCTGCGTTTTCGATAAATCGCACGGTCACCGGCAACTCCAGCGCCGCGACAAAGGCCCGTATCTTCAGCCCCTTGTAGCCGATCACCACTACAACCTCCTGGTAACCCGCCTCGACGAGAATATTCAGTGCATTAGCCAGGATACTAAGGCCATTGACCTCAGTCAGTGGCTTGGGAGTAGAGTCAGAGGCTCGTCCAAGACGAGACCCCATGCCTGCGGCAAGGACAATAGCTTTTTTCATCACAGTTCACCTGTTGCAGAGCAAAAGCGAAGTAGCGAAACCTGTTGATTACCTAAAGGCGCCTTGTAACGCTGGACTATCAACAGGGACGGCCTGGGTTCAGGCTCGGGTTTTTACCGCACACCGAAAGTCACTCAGGGTCACTTTCTCGGTATCCAGATCAACTTCATACCGATGGTCAAACCCCTTGGCTGCATGGCTACTCCATTCGTTACCGTACGCACGCTCCAGATAGCGCCTGGAGGCCAATGCGTCAGGAGCCGGTAAATCGAGATGCCCAAAACGCATAGCGCCTCGGGAATGCCAATCCTCCACTGTCAGATACTCGCGGGGCCAATTAGCCAATGCCAGGTGACTGGTATAGCGAAGATACCCGTCCTGTTCGGACAACGGAAAGATGTCCACAGAGGGATATAAGTAATCGCGATTGTTCTCTTCCGGCATGGAAATGCCCGCTGTCGAGAACACCTTATAACCGCCCCATAGTTCCCAAGGCTGTTGACTGAGGCGATAACCCCGTTCGGCAAATTGCTGTTCCAAAGAAAAAAACTTTTCGATATCGGCCTCGAGAATATAGAGATCAGCATCGTCGTCCCAAGGAATCAAACCGGTATGACGTACGCCCCCCAGCAAAGTACCCGCTGCCAGGCAATACTCGAGCCCATTGGCGGCAAAAATGTCATTAATCACTTCAAGTCCATCGTAGAGCTGATCGACAAACACCTGGGGGGTCTTTCCAAGTTTTTCTTGACTCATATCCCTTTCCTTTTGGCAGACAACGCGCGAGTGAAGACCGTAGTGGCTTGCTCTGAAACTATCTCGAAGCCCAACTCATCCAGAAGTTTCGCAAGTTGATCCCGGCCATAGACTCTCGCCCCACAATTAACCAGCATATCCAACGACATCAATGCGCCTACTTTCGTATCGGTATCGAACTCATTGATTACCAGCACACCGTTGTGTACCAGGCCATGACAGATATTCGCCAGAATCTGCTTCGCCTCGGTTTCGTCAAAGCCCATCAACAGTCGCGAAATAACAATACAATCGGCCTCTATCGGCAACTTCCCGAGCACGATGTCATGGGGTAGGAAGTTCACATCAAACTGTTTATAAGCACTCAGGTTCCCCTTGGCTATGTCCAGGGTTCTCGCAAAATCCACCAGCGTGTACTTAAGATCAGTCGCCGTTCCCAACACCTGTTCAATCAACAATCCCGGTCCGCTCCCCACATCCACGATATGCCGAGGGGCATGGGCTAGCAGCACTTGGGCCAAACGCACATTCATCTCGCCGACGCCCTGTTGCATGGCCACCGCAAAATTGCTCTGCCGGTCATAGGCAAACGACGTGGCCTGCCCCGGACGGAAGAAGTCCTCCGCCACCGACCAGTTCGACCAATGGTTGGCGTCCAGCAATAGCAAGTTGGCGATCGACCCCGCGGTATCCCGGCGCAACGTGGCCCGAAGATCCTGCGCAACGCGGTAGTGCATGCCTTGTTTGTTCAGGATGTTGAGTTGCACAAGGGTTTCCAGGAGGATCGTTGTAGACACACGATGCAATTCAAGCCGGGCAACGAGTTCATCAATCGTCAGGTCTTCCTGGCAAAGCTCTTCAAAAAGGCCTGCCTGTACCGCGAACATGACAGCACGAGCCGCCCTGAAGTTGAACACCAACTGGTGAAGTTCTTGTGGTTTCATAGTCGATCCAGCCCATAAGGATTACATGCCGTAGCTGATCGCCGCACCAACCCCCAACAGGGCAGCACGAACAACCGAAAGTTGGCGCGCGTACAACTCCAGCATTTGCACGCAGGCGCTGATACGCCGCCCCAGACCAGGATGAAGACTGCTGCTCATATCCGCCCCAAAGTTATGCACTTCACGAATAATCAGGTGATCCGGCATGTAGCAGATTTTTGTATTTTTATAAGTAGTGGCACGTAGATCCAGGACGGGGTAACTCCCCCCCATGCCGCTGGAAATCGAAACAATCAATGCCGGTTTGTGCGCCAGCACCGGGTACTCGCTGGAAACAAAAAACTCCTTGAGTACCGGCGGAGCCATGCCTGAGTGCTCCGGCGCGATAACAATGAAGGCCTCGGCCCTGCTTGCAAGTTCATCACTCTCAGGGCCGATGGGCTGTGTTGCCAAATTCAGGACTGTCGGTGTAAATACTGAATAGTCACGTAAATAATCTTCCAGGATTCTACTAACCCTCGAACTTTGCGAATCCATTCTTGGGCTACCAGCGATAATCAGCACTTCCATAGTCGCTCCCGTCGGTAAATATCAAATAGTTTCCATCGGCCGGTGCTGCGTTTTCGGCATGGGCAGGGAGCGCCGGGCGCCTCTAGCCACCCAGACAGCCAGCACGCCTCCCAGCAGATTCAACGCCAACAACATCAGCAGGGCCAGATTGAAATCGTTAAACAGATAACCCACCCAATAACAGCCTGTGTGAAGCAACAGGACATACACCGCATCAATCGCCATGGCGGTCCTGGCTCTTTCAATCGCTGGCAACCCATGAACGGCCAGGTACAGCATGCCTCTGCCGAATACCGTGATCGGGATGATCATCAAGTACGTCACTACAAAGGGCAGTGCATCTTCATATCCACCCAACATGAAACGCGCCACCGGCAGGGCAAATACAATGAACGGCAATGCCACGACGGTTTGCCACACCAGGACCAGTCCATAGCCGGACTTGAAAATCATCCCTACCTGGCCCTGCTGCTGTTGAACGAATGCCTTGCTCAGCAGCACGGTGGTGACCGCTGACAGACCCCACACGGGAATCATGATCAAGGGTTGCAGTTTTGAAATAACCCCCATGGTTGCAACTTCCGCGTCTCCCAGTTTAGAGATCAGATAAGTGGCCACGATTCCAGAAATGGGCCAGAAGGTTGCGGTGGAACTGGTCACCCAGGCCAATCGGGAGATGTTCGCGGCGGCCTTGATTATCTTGCCCACCCCCAGATTGCGGGGACCGGTGGCACGGGTTTTCCTGACGCCAAAGTAAATGCATACAAGTGCCCCGAAGGCCTGTGCCAGCCAGGCGGCATACACCGAACCGACCAGGCCAAATCCGTCGAAACCACCCACGCCAAACATCAGCAGTGGATCGAGCACAATGTTCATCAGGCAAACCACCGCAACCACGATGGCCTGGGTTTTGAACAATGACAGACCACGCAGGTATGCCGTGGAAATGGCAAACGTGAGGGTAATAATGAAGCCGTACAGCCAAGTCTTTAAATAGCCTTCGCTTTGCTCATAAATGGATTGCGCTGCCCCCATCGCTCCAAGCACTGCCTCAAGGTTCAGGCCTGCGCCCAATAGCACGACCCCATAGACCACGGCACCCATCAGCAGGCCAGGCAGCAACACATCGATAACGGTATTGCCCTCGGCCCTTTCCTGCCCTTTGGACACATGGACACTGATCGCCAGGGCAATGCCCATGGCAATCGTGTTCATCAACCACATGAAAGGGCTGGCCAGGCTTGCTGCCGTCAGAGACTCATGACCAAGGTGAGCGATGAACACCATGTCGATGGCATTCGCGATCATCAGGGCGCTGAACGACAACATGGTGTGCATGGCCTGGCTGTTGATATCTTTGCTCAACCGCCACAAGTCCTGGGCTCCGAACGCGCGCAGTCTCACTCGGCAACCACTCGAAAACCCACGGCATACAACGAGGCATAGGGGGTAATGCTCAACCCGTGCCGCCGGGAAACCCGGCATAGATCGGCAAAACGGCCAAAACAACCGCCCCGGGTGATTCGATAGGTCGGCCGGCTCTCGGAAATCAAGTCGTCCATGACAAAAGGACCATTGGGATACGCGTCGTAATCATTCGATGTGTATTCCTCGACGTTCCCGCCCATGTCCATTAGGCCGAACGGCGATGCGCCCTGTGGGAAAACACCGACCGGCGTCGTGGATAACAGACCAAGCTCGGCGGTATTGGCGTTTTCGGTCCTGGCCTCGTTGCCCCATGGGTACTCAAACCTGCCGGCACCGGCGGCGTATTCCCATTGCGCCTCGTCAGGCAAGCGCACGGTCCTGCCGGTCCTGGCCGAAAGCCAGGCGCAGAACGCATCCGCCGCGCCCGCACTCACCGAGTACACCGGATGGTTGGCGTAGTGCAGAGGAAACGCCCGCAAAGGCCAGGACGTCGGCACCTCAGCGTTGGGGCAATCCCGTAAAAACGCCAGGTACTCCAGGTTGGTCACCGGATACTTCGAAATATTGAAGCCTGCCAGGGACACCGTATGCCGAGGTACTTCCTTGAGAATCCAGTCGCGAATAACCCCCACATCGGCATATTCACGCACGACTGCATCGATTTTCGACTCATCGATACCAATATGTGCCTCGCCCGCAGGAATGGACACCAGATTATTCAGCGCGCCCGCGATGATCCGGGGATCGCCCTTGATCGCCAACTCCGTGCCCAATTGCAAACGCCGGGACAAGTCGGTCGACTCCTCGAAACTGCGCAGTAATGCTGCGGCTTCTGGCGTTTCCCGGAAACGGTTCATCCGCTCCAACGTTTCAAGCAACCCGGTTTGAGGTTGATAGACAACAGGTTGTTCACAGGGATCGAGCGGTGATGTGACCGTACATTTCTCTGCCACAACTACTTTTTCTCGTGCATTCATTGTTATAAGTCCACGCTGAAAATTAAAGGTCAGCCAAGCTCGACGGCGTAAATACGCCCGTCATAGGACGACGCCAGGAAACGCTGTTTTTCGTCGTCCCAGGTGAGAGAGGAAATACCTGCCGCACTGACTTTTCGCACATTGCCCAACCACTCCCGGGCCGTGCAGTCGTAAACATCGACGGTGCCTCCATAACTGCCAGTGGCGATAAAGTTGCCGTCGTCGTTCGACGCGATGCACTTGATGGAGTGAGTGTGACGGCTGGGAATCGCCGCCCTCGGCTCACCCCATAACTTCAGGGTCAGATCCCGGGACACCGTGGCAACACCGCTTGCATAGGAACAGAGGTCATTCAATATGCCCTCATGGGCATGCGTGATCTTGTTGATCACTTCATAAGAGCGGATATCGGTTACGCCGATTTCACCATCGGCGCACCCGGTATAAAGGCAGTTGCCATGCAACGAGATGCCCTTGATCGCGTTTTCATGAATCTTGTGGCAGGACACAAACTCCAAGTGCCGATCGTTAACCTTGAAGATGATGATATCGCCGGAATAACTCCCCACCGCCAGGCGCTGCTCGCCATCCAACTCAAAGTTCACCCCGCAGTTGAGAGGGGCGTGATGGGCATAAACCATACGGTTTTTCAGGACATCAAACACTTGTCCGGTCTGTCCGCCACATACCAGGACCGGTCCGGTCTTCACCACAAAATTGCACAGCGATTGTGGCCCGCCCATATCTTTGCCGTCGGCCTTCAACAGACCCGCATCGCCAATACTGTAGATAACGCCTTCTGCCGCATGCACCGAGTTCAAGCTGGCCGAAGGGACAAAACCCTCAAGGTCCCAATGGTTGCGGGCGATATCCCAAATGGCGAACGTAGAACCAAACGTCGCGAAATAGATTTTGTCGCGTCTTTGAAACTCCGCCGAGCGCGCCCAGATCTCCTTCGGATACTCAGAACGTTTCCACTCCACCAGAGTCTGCCCCTCGATCGACCACAGCACCGCGATCCCGTCATACCCCAGGCTCAGCAGACTATTGTCGAACTTTGACTTCACCAGCTTCTTGACGCTGGAGCGATGCCCCTTATAGGTATTTACAACCGTATTGCCATTGATGACCTGAAGTTCACCGTCATTATTGCCAACGATAAAGACCCCCGCCGAGAGCGTCACCAAGGCGTCCATATCGTGGCCTTCCGTCTCCTTGATCGCCAGGCACTCCCCGGTGGCCGCGTCCCAGGCACGAATGGTCCCATCGGTGCCGCAGGACAAAAGTTGCAGGCTGTCGGCTGTCCAATCGAAGCTCTCTACCAGGCCACTATGCCCTTGCATCTTGCAGATGAAACTTCCATCTTTGTGATGCACCGACAAACTACTGTCGTAAGAGCAACTGGCGATTTTCTCACCATCGGGAGAAAATTTGGCCTGCATGACGTCATCACTGTGGCTGGTCATGACACATTGCAATTTAAACTCAGGCACGCTCCAAAGCCGGGTCGAACCATCACTGCTCGCCGTCACCAACAGGCTGCCGTCAGGGGAAAAATCACAGTAGTTGGCCAAATGGTCATGCCAGCCGCGTTGCAGGGGTTGGCGTGTTTGTGCATTCCACAAAATTATCTGGTTATCGTAGCCTGCCGTTGCAATGTACTGTTGCTCAAACAGTGAGAGACCGCTGATAGGTGCCTGATGCTGAATCATTGAGTACCCCCTGCCTGGGCAGTGAACTGGTGATTGGTTACTTCTATTTTTGCTTTTATATAGCCTTCGTTATGCTTGCCAATATGCATGGCAGTGGACCTGACCTCGATAATTTCGATACCCAGGTTTCTTAGCTGCAACTCTTTCTCCGGGTTATTCGTAAGCAAAATTATTTTCGGGCAACCCAATGCTTGCAGCATCTGTGCAGCATCAAAGTAATCGCGCAAGTCATCGGCAAATCCGAGCATATTGTTGGCTTCATATGTATCCACACCTGAATGCTGCTGCAGTGCATAGGCCTCCAGCTTCTTATACAAACCGATGCCCCGGCCCTCCTGGCGCAGGTAAATCAAATACCCACCTACTTCGTTAATCAGGCGTAGTGACTCTGAAAGTTGGTCGCCACAATCACACTTCATGGAGTGAAAAATATCACCGGTCAAACACTCGGAATGCAATCTGACCAACGGCAACTTCTGACCGTCGGCCATGAACCCGCCCAGGCGAATAGCAATATGCTCAACAGGATCTTTCAAGTCATCGAATGAAATGAAAGTGGCAACCACTTCGCTGTCCAACATGAGTGGTATATCGACTTCCTTAATAATCGTAGCCATTTTATTGTTTCCCTGGACGACAGTTATTCGGCAAGGCAGTTCGCCCTGCAGCTTTTTATAGGAAGAGTACATTTACGAAGACAAACCAATCCGGGCACACCACTTCGAACGACTTGAAGTTTCGTACTCTGGTTAGCGATGCCGACAGATTGCTCTGGCCGCCACCCTGCGGATCGTTAGCTACTGCAACGTAGCGCCACAACAACTTCTGGATACGCCAAACAGCGCACGTTGAGTCACCGCACCCAGATCTATTTCCAGGGCAATGGCCTTTTCCTGGCCAATGACACGTACCGGCCCAAGCCGGGTGATCACCAGGCCAGCCCTGATCAACATTCGCTCTACCGCTACCGTTGTAACCGTCACATAACCCTGGATATGTTGCTCGACACCATAGGCAACGATGGCCTTTACGGCCTCCAGGGTAAAGTCGGAAAACCCCTTGTTACCGGGATATCGAGGGGTTACGGCAAATCGACTGAGTTCCCATACCTGGGAAGAAACAGGCGCTGGTCGCCCTTCAAGCAACTCGGAGAAAGTATCCCTGAGCATGTAGGGGCCTGTAGTAGGTAATAAACGCCAGCACCCTTTGATCTCACTGTCTCCGCCATCCTTGATCAGCATGTAGAGAGGCTCCAGTGCGTCATAACCATCAATTTCCATATCGGCAATGATTGCAACATCCCAGCCCTTACGCTTTTTAAAAACATCTGCGCGCAGCCTATGCATGGCGCACAGTTGCTCACTATCTATTTCATCCCGCCGACCGATTGTGAAATGCACTGGATTCCCTTCCCTACGAACACTTAAACCTCAATCTATCCGCCTTAACAGAATGGTCATACTAGTAGGGTAACCAGTTGCATTGATTTTGGATCCAATGCATGATGGCCGGTTGCCCCTCCTTCAAAAAACCACAGATAACCCGCTGACCGTGAAGCCAGAGCGGGTGCCTGGATATAGAAAGGAGATTGTGGCAGCGCTAGAGGCTGATCAGCCCGAGCGAAACAGCTTTCACTGCGGCAGCCCGACGGGACGCAACGCCAAACTTGGTGTTGATGCTCGCAAAGTGATAATTGATATTGGCTTCCGAACAGCCACAGATCCTGGAAATATCCCAGGAGCTTTTCCCGACAGCGCACCACTTGAGAATCTCTTTCTCACGAGTCGTCAGGGAAATCACCCTTGCTCCAGTCAACTTGCCCGCACCGTCCAAAGCGCTTTGCAGAATGACATCTTTGAGAATGGATAATTTTGGAATCATGGCATTGATATGACGTGTCGTTCCAGCAATGTCTTGAGCGTCTACCGCCAGACTGAAAGTACCGAACTGTCCCTGAGGTCCATGCAGGGGAAAAGTGATCCCCCTGGAAAGTCCATAAGCGTTGGCCTCTTCGCGAAACTCTCGTTGGCGGGGCGTGCAATACAATGACTCATCCCAGACAACGGGCCTGACATTTTTAAACGAATAAACAACCACAGGATCAATAGTTGCATAACGCAATTGGTCATAACGACTTCGCCAGGCCATCGGATAGTTACTGACAATCATCGCAGCACTCAAATCGGCATCATACTTGGGAAGTAACCCGATCAGGACTTTGGTAAACCCATACTTGTCGTTGATTTTTTCGATAGCTGAAAACCACTGATCCTGGGTTTCCAACTCATTCAACCGCACAAGTTCATCAATAAAATCCATTTAATAATCACCTTAGGTATTGTAGTAATCACCCGACCAGTCACTGGTGGATTCCTAATAATGACGGCTATAAATACGACTTTGAATTATGGCCAACTGCACTGATGAAACAGCACTGCTTCGTGCACTGAAGGATGAAGGCCAGTACCTTGTGGTACCTGTATTTCTACGAAGCACTGCGCATCCATGCACTCTCATAGCTCCTGATGTAACCTGATCATTGCGAACCGACGCTGAGCAAGCTAGCTGAGGTATACGACCTTCGCAAGCACACAGGTCGTCAGCGGTCATCGCTGGACTTTTCAGCGTTTCCTGAGGAATCAACGATGAATATGAACCAAGTGACCTTGCCCGTGACGGATATGCCGGCCGCCGTCGCGTTCTATTTAACGCTGGGTTTCACCCAGATAGTCTCCACCGATCACTACTGTCGATTTTCGTGCCCCGGCAATGGAGCGACATTTTCCTTATCCCTGGTTGAAACCGCAGGGGGTAACAACGCGGTAATCTACTTCGAGCATGAACCGCTGGATCGCTGGGTGAGTGACCTGATCAGTAAGGGGATAACCTTCGATCAACTACCCACCGATATGCCCTACCTGTGGCGCGAAGCAATCCTTCATGACCCGTCAGGCAACTGCATCAAACTCTATTGGGCAGGTGAAAACCGCTTGAACCCGCCCTGGAAGGTCAACCGCTAAAAAGACCTGGGCACTGCCCCAGTGCAGCTGTGTGTCCCACTATCGGCCCAACCAATCCATCCCCCCAATCTATCGATTTGAGCTCTCCCCCACCCTCCCCGACTATTGGCGCCACTTCCTACAACAAAAACCAGGAACCCGCCATGACCGCCCGATTCCATAACCCGGTAGACACCCGCTTCGGCTGGGGCTGCCTGCAAGACCTGGCCAGTATCACCGCCCAGCAGACTGTCGCCCTTGTCACCTTCCCGGAGGCCCGTGGGCTGGGGTTGGTGGAGCGGATCCAGGCATTGCTGGGCGAGCGTCTGGTGTATGTCGTCGAGGATGTGCAGCCCAATCCCGATGTCGCGCAGTTGCGTGAAACCTACGAGCGCTTCTGGCTGCAAGCCGGGGATTGCGATGTGGTGCTGGCCGTCGGTGGCGGCAGTGCGATTGATACGGCCAAGGCGCTGATTGTCGGCACCGAGTCCGGGCAGTTCGATGAGTTGCTGGCATTGCTGGCGACCGGCCAGCCGTTTGTGCCGGCACACTGCAAGACCCTGATCGCAGCGCCGACCACTGCAGGCACCGGCAGTGAGGTGACGCCTTGGGCGACGATCTGGGATTCGGCCAGCCACAAGAAGTATTCCCTGCACCTGGATTGCACCTGGCCGAAAGTGGCGATTGTCGACCCACAGCTAATGCTGACCGTACCGGCCGGGGTCACGGTGTCGACGGGACTGGACGCCTTGTCCCACGCCCTGGAGGCGATCTGGAACATCAACGCCAATCCGATTTCTGACACCTTCGCGGTATCGGCCATCGAAGACATCCTGGAGTGCCTGCCGCAACTGCGGCGTGACCTCGGCAATCAGGAATTACGCTCACGCATGGCCCTGGCCGCGCTCAAGGCCGGCCTGGCGTTTTCCAACACCAAGACTGCGCTGGCCCACTCCATTTCCTACGAGATGACCCTGCACCACGGCCTGCCCCATGGCATCGCCTGCTCCTTCACCCTGCCGCTGGTCCTGGGTTTGGCGTGGGGGCATGACGCGTCCCGGGATCGCACCCTGCAACGGGTGTTCGGCGATGACCTGGATAAAGCCCAGACCCGGTTGCGCAACTTCCTGCACAGCCTGGAGGTAAAAACCGAGTTTGCCGACTACGGCGTCACGCCCACCGAGGCCGCCGCGATGATCCGCTTCGCCCTGCAAGGCGCGCGCGGCAAGAACTTTATCGGTACCCAAGCCGCCTAGGCGGCAACGCAATTCAGTCTTTCCTCTTGCACCTGTAAAGGGTGCCTCCCCGTCGCTGCGGCCTCGGGGGCGAATAACAATAAGGAAAACATCATGAATCGTGCACACACCCTGCCTGTCCCTGCCGTTCGCTCGGCGTCGTTCCGTGTTGCCCAGTGGCGCATGCTGCTGGCGGCGATGTTTTGTTACCTGTTTTTCTACACCGGGCGCCAGACGTTTGGTTTCGCCATCCCTGGGATACAAGCCGAGTTCGGCCTGACCAAGGAAGTGCTGGGCTGGATCTCGGCCGCCATGCTCTGGTCCTATGCCATCGGCCAGGCGATCAACGGCAACCTGGCCGACAAGTTCGGTGGCCGGCGCATCATGACCCTGGGCGCCGTGCTGTCATGTGGCGCGAACTGGGTCACCAGTTTTGCCAGTGGTTTTGCCGGGTTGATTTTGCCGTGGGGCATCAACGGTTACTTCCAGGCCCTGGGCTGGGCGCCGGGCAGCCGCCTGATCTCCAACTGGTGGAGTGCCAGCGAGCGCGGCCGGGTCTATGGCTTCTATGTATTCGCCGCGGGCTGTGCGTCGGTGCTGTCTTATGTGACCTCCATCGTGGTGCTGGAGGTGCTGCAACTGGAATGGCGCTGGATCTTCCGCCTGCCGGTCCTGCTGATGTTGGCCGGCGGCATCCTGTTTTACCTGGTGGCCCGTGAGCGCCCGCAGGACCTGGGCTTCGAACCCCTGGCCGATACCGGCGTGGCCAACGCCGCGGACAAGGGCCATGAAGTGGCCCACGGCGAAGAGGAAACCTCGGCCCAGCGCTACAAGGCGGTGCTGAAAAACGCACGCCTGATCATTGCCGCCGTGTCCCTGGGTTTCCAGAACGCTGCGCGCTACGGCCTGATCGTGTGGGTGCCGGTGCACTTCCTCGGCGCCAACTGGAAAAGCGGCGACAGCATGGTCGATCCGAAGTGGATCACCGTCGCCCTGCCGGTGGGCATGGCCGTCGGCGCCCTGAGCAATGGCTGGGTGTCGGACAAGCTGTTCGGCTCCAAACGCTACCTGGCGATCATGCTCTATATGTTCCTCGGCGCCGCCACCAGCCTGTGGATGTGGAGCCTGCCGCCCCATAGCGCGATCGGCCTGGTGGCGCTGTTTCTCTGCGGGTTCTTTGTCTACGGCCCGGCGTCCAGCTTCTGGGCGCTGTGCCCGGACCTGGTGGGCGCCAAGCGCGCAGGCACGGCCACGGGTGTGATGAACTTCTCGTCTTATCTGTTTGCTGGCCTGGCGGAACCCCTGATCGGCAGTATGCTCGACAGTACCGGCAATACGTCGCTGATCTTCATCGTCGTCACCTCGGCCTGCCTGTGCAGCGCGGTGGTGGCCCTGTTTATCCGCCGTTGATGCCCCTGGAACAGGATGCGTTATGTACCAGTACCACAAGTGGCTACGTTCCTTTCATGCGGTGGCGAAAACCGGCAGTTTCACCCTCGCCGCCGAGTATCTGAGCGTCGGCCAGCCAACGGTCAGCGAACAGGTGAATGCCCTGGAAAAGCAGTTCTCGGTGGAGTTGTTCCACCGCCGTGGGCGCTTTATCGAGATGAGCTCGGCCGGCCATGCGCTCTACGGGATCACCCAGGGCCTGTTCGGCCAGGAGGATGAAGCCATGCAATTGCTGCACAGCTTCAAGCAGCGCAAGACCGGGATGTTGCGCCTGGGCGCGGTCTCGCCGCCGATCGCCATGAACCTGACGTACGAGTTGATGCAGCGCCATCCGGATATCGAGCTGGAGACCTCGTTTTCCCCAGAGAAGGAGACCCTCGACCGCCTGTTCAATTTTGATATCGACGTGGCAATCCTGGCCCTCTCGGAGTTTGACCAACGCTTCGATACGCAGTTGTACCGGCGCTACCCGATCATTGCGGTGGTGCGCGACGACCATCCCTGGGCAGCGCAGAAAGAAGTGCACGTCGCGCAAATCAGCCAGGAGCGCTGGGTCATGCGCGAACGCAGCTCGCGCACCCGGCAACTGGTGGAAGAAAGCTGCAAGCGCCTGGGGGTGGACCTCAACTGCGTGATGCAGCTCAACAGCCGCGAGGCGATCGTGCACGCCATCGCCAAGGGCATCGGCATTGGCTTTGTGTCGGCGGTGGAATATGCCCAAACACCGGGCACCACACCGATCACCTTTGTCGACCACCCGTTTTCCATCGACTACCACCTGTGTTGCCTGGGCATCCGGCGCAACCGCCCGATGATCGCCGAACTGTTCGAGGCCAGCCCCATACCGGCTACCTGATTGGCTTCACCCTCTTTGCACTCAACCGGCTTACCTCATTTATCGAGGGACGGCCTGCTCATACCCGAAAATGGAGATCCACCATGAACTACCAACCACCCTCCAAGCTGCAAGCCGTGGTCCTGGACTGGGCCGGCACCGTTGTCGACTTCGGCTCGTTTGCGCCCACGCAGATTTTTGTCGAAGCCTTTGCCGAGTTCGGCGTCGCCGTATCCCTGGAGGAAGCGCGCGGGCCGATGGGCATGGGCAAGTGGGATCACATCCGCACCCTGTGCAACCAGCCGCAGATTGCCGAGCGCTATCGTGCGGTGTTCAACCGCCAGCCGACCGACGACGACGTCACCGCCCTGTATGAACGCTTCATGCCGCTGCAGATCGAGAAGATCGCCCTGCACTCGGCGGTGATTCCCGGCGCGCTGGAGGCGATTGAAACCCTGCGAGGCAAGGGCTTGAAGATTGGCTCGTGCTCCGGTTACCCGGCGGTGGTGATGGCCAAGGTGGTCGAGCTGGCGCGGCAAAATGGCTACGTGGCCGACCATGTCGTGGCCACTGACGAAGTGCCCAATGGCCGCCCGCATCCGGCCCAGGCCCTGGCCAACGTGATTGCCCTGGGCATCAGCGATGTGGCGGCGTGCGTCAAGGTCGATGACACCTGGCCGGGGATCCTGGAAGGGCGCAGTGCCGGCATGTGGACGGTGGCGCTGACCTGCTCCGGTAACGCCCTGGGCCTGAACTACGCGCAATACCAGGCGCTGCCAGCCGCCGAGCTGGCGCAGGAGCGCGAGCGTATTAGCCAGATGTTTGAAGGGTCGCGGCCGCATTACCTGATCGATACCATCGTCGACCTGCCGGCGGTGATCGACGACATCAATGCGCGGCTGGCGCGCGGGGAAACCCCACAAGGCAGTTGAAATCGACACCTGACCTGTAGGAGCCGGCTTGCTGGCTCCTACAATGGATTTGGCTGTACCCGGCTACTGCCCCTGGAAGGTCTCAAGATACGCCAGCAGATTCTCAATCTTCTCCTGATCGCTGATCCCCCAGAAAATCATGCGCGTGCCACTCACCACTTTCTTTGGGTTCTCGATATAGGCCGCGAGCTTTTCCCTAGTCCATACCACGCCCGAATTTTTCATCGCGTCGGAATACTGATAGTCCGCCGTGGTGCCCGCCAGCCGCCCGATCACCCCATTGAGCTGTGGCCCGAAGCCGCCACGGGCATTCAGACCGACACTGTGGCAACCGCCACAGGTCTTGGTGAACAGCCTGGCGCCGGCCTCGGCGTCGCCTGCCGCCACCGCCCAAGTGTTGAAAAGCATGGCAGTGAACAACAGGGTCAGTAAGGCAGCGGGTTTCATCAGGGGCTCCAGGTCGGGGGCTTCAGGCAGTAGAGGCGGCAATTATGCCTGCGGTTTACTTGTTCTCGTGCAGGTTGTTGAAGGGCCTCTCGGTAAACATTTGGATACAGCCATTCAATTGCCATCACTCTCGCCCTCTGTTTGCATGCGCACTTTCCATCAGCACGTCAGTTCAGGAGAGATCGATGAGAACCATGGTGGTCGGTGCTAGCAAGGGTTTGGGCAGGGCTTTTATGGAGGGTCTGGGCGGCGTGGGGGATACCTTGATCGGTGTCTCGCGCAGCCGTCCAACCGACCTGCTATCCAGCACCGGCGCCGAAGTGTCGTGGGTAGAAGCCGATCTTGGCCAACCGGCGCAGGCCGCGCAGTTCATCGAGCAGGCAGTGGCACAGGACGGCCTGGACACGCTGATCTATAACCTGGGTATCTGGGAAGAACAGGCATTCGATGCGGCCTACAGCTTCCTCAAGGATGAAGACACGCAGTTGGAAGCCATCGTCAGTTGCAACATCACCGCGCCCCTGCTGTTGATCAAGCGCCTGCTACCCGTGCTGTTAAAAAGCGCCAACCCACGCATCATCTTTACCGGCTCGACCTCAGGCCTGCCCCAGAGTGGGCGCCCGGAGGTAACGTTCGGTGCGTCGAAGTTCGCCTTGCGCGGCATGGCCGATGCCTTGCGCGAAGGTTATCGGCACCAGCGCCTGGGCGTGACCTGCCTGAACCTGGGTTACCTGAATACCGAGGATCCATTGAGCACCTCCCGGCTTGAGGCCGCGCAGCGCGGCGACGGGCAATTGATCCCGGTACACGACGTGGTGCAGGTGGTGCGCATGGCGTTGAGCCTGTCATCGGCCAGCTTCGTCAAGGAACTGACCTTGCCGGCCCTGATGGATGAGCGCTTCTGACTGAATGAGCCGAATCTTCAGACGGCCAAATAAATAGCCATCAGACACAACGGCACCAACACCAGCCCCAACAGCATCATGAACACCACACTCATGGCGTTGGTCCGGGGCGTGCCGACGTGACTGACAAAGCCCATGCACAACCGTCGCAGCAGGTCGGCGCCCCTGGCGAACTGGTAGGCCACGGTGATGGTCAGCAGGGAGAGTGTTCCGGTGACTGCACAGTAAAACAGGATCGGCTCGGGCATGAAGTAACTGGAGATAAAGCCTTCGGACGTGGCATAGATAAACGTCACGGGCTGAAACAGCGCTATCGCATACAGCACATTGCGCAACGGGTCGAAGGCTATGGTCGGCCGCACTTCGTCAGCGGGCAGCAAGGCGTACAGCTCGTTCGCGTCCGACCAGCGAAACCAGTAGACCGCCACGCTGAACAGCACGTAGGCCAAGGCAATCGTCGCCGAAAAACACCACAGGAACCGCCACGAGCCAAACCCGCGGCGCATACCCACGTTGATGCTCCACTTGGTCAACTGGATGGTCACGCAGTCGATCACAATCGCCACCAGCAGGCCCTTGCCATAGAAGTCTTTGATGGCTTGCAGCACGTTCGGCGGCGGCGGCACATTGAACACGTGCTCGGGATTTTTAAACAGGTAGAGATCCAGCAGCCACACCACAAAAAACACCAGCGACACCAGCAAGGTGTACAGCGGGATGCTGATCAGTTGGCGCCGGGCCAGGAACGTACTCCCGAACACCCGCTGGAAGAGGTTGGCCCACAACTGGGCGATCCCGATAAACCGGTCGCGACCAAGGCTCATGCCACTCAAGGTCTTGAGTATTTGCAGGCGACTTTTCTTGGTGCCGAACGCAACGGCGACCAACACCCCGGTACACCCGAACAAAACGGTGGAAACGACGATCAACGCCCCGATCATTTCTTTCACACTGGCATCCCTTGCTGTGAATTTTCGCGCTGCACATCCTGGCTTATCCCACGCGTAATCCGCAAGCAACGGCGGTTTACCGCGCCCTCTAATACGATCAAATGACCACCCATCGAATAAAAAACATCCAATCGAACCTATCCGCTGACAGCCCACTCCACCTTACTCAACCCGGATGGTGGAGTAGTGATCATGGCTCAGCCATCGATATTGGTATTGGAAGACGACGAGATCATTCGCTCGTTGATGGTGGATGTGCTGGAGGAGTTCGGCGCGGTGGTGACGTCTTTTTCTTCAGCCGATGAAGGGATGATTTTCCTCGAGCGCACCAGTGACCCGGTGGACCTGATTGTCAGCGATATCCAGATGCCCGGCCTGCTCAATGGCTATGACCTGAGCAAGGTGGTGGCCCATCGCTGGCCGTCCTTGCCCGTCGTGCTGACGTCGGGCAATACGGTGATGGCGGCGCAGTTGGGCAATACGGTGAAGTTCCTGCCCAAGCCATGGAGCACCGAAAGGCTGCTGCACTGCGTGCAAACCGCCTTGGAACAGGGCCCTTCCCTGCACTAATGGCATCGCGACACCTACACAATCGAACTTCGCGCTAAGCCGTGAGGTCTTTCTTTGGGTAAGTTTTGATATTTCTGACGCCAATGTCAGATTTATCAATACATCCCATCAGATAAAGACTATAGGTTGTATAGAATTGCGCCCCACCCTTATCCACGCGCCAGCCATGGCCTGCCCTGGCCCACCAGCTCGAGCTTATTGAATGCATCCACAGGCCCATGACGTTGGTGTGCCCTCCCTGCTTGAAGCCCTGCGTTCAGGCACAGGTCTGCTACACGTGGCCCTGGAAAAGCGCTTGCCGTTCTTTTCTGCACAACTGGATGCCGGCTGGTATCAGCGATTGCTTGAGGCTTACTACGGTTTTTACCGCCCAATGGAATTGGGACTGTACGACAGTGGCTTGATTCCCGTGGGATTCGACCAGGCCCTGCGGGTAAAGACGCCGACCTTGCACACCGACCTGAACGCCTTGGGCTTGGCCAACCAGGCAATTGCCGGGTTGCCCGTCTGCCCTGCGCTACCCCGCCTCGACACACCGGCCGCCTGCCTGGGGGCGCTGTATGTGCTGGAAGGCGCAACCCTCGGCGGCCAGGTGCTGCGCCGGGAGATGGCCCAACGCCTGGCGCTGGACGCCAGCAACGGCGGGGCCTTTCTCAATGTATACGGTGCCGAGACCGGTCGGCGCTGGAAAGATTTTCTCGACTATTTGGGCCACGTCCCGCTGGACGACCTCGGCCGTCAGCAGGCGGTGGACGCGGCCTGCTCGACATTCCGCTGCTTTGAGCAATGGCTCGACGGCCAGGAGGTATTGCTGTGAAACCCCAGGATTTTGAAGAATTACTTGCCAACTGCGCCGACGAGCCCATTCGTTTTCCCGGCGCGATCCAGCCCCATGGCGTGCTGCTGACCCTGCGCGAACCGGACCTGCAGATCGTGCAGGTCAGTGCCAACGTCGCCAGCCTGTTCAATCACCAGCCCGATGCCTTGCTCGGCCAGACACTGGACACGCTGCTGGGAGCGGAAAATGCCAACCTCGTGCAGCAGATGGCCAGCCAATCCAGTTTCATCGACGCCCCGGCGCTGCACGTCACACTCAACGGTGCCGAGTTCGAGGGCCTGCTGCATCGCCACCAGGGCGTGCTGGTGCTGGAGTTCGAGCCGTTGCACAAGCATTTCCAGCCCAAGCCCCAGAATGGCCGCACCAGCAACCTGGGCAAGATGTTGCAACGTTTGCAGTCGGCGAAAACCCTGCAAGCCTTGTACGAAATCAGCGTCAGTGAAATCCAGGCCATGACGGGCTACGACCGGGTGCTGATTTATCGCTTCGAAGAGGAAGGCCACGGCCAGGTCATCGCTGAAGCATCCGCGCCGTCCATGGAATTGTTCAACGGCCTGTTCTTCCCGGCGTCCGACATCCCGGAACAGGCCCGCGAGCTGTACCGCACCAACTGGCTGCGGATCATCCCCAATGCCGACTACGAGCCGGTGCCACTGCTGCCCAAGCTACGCCCGGACACCGGGCAACCCTTGGACTTGAGTTTCTCGACCCTGCGCAGCGTGTCGCCGATCCACTGCCAATACATGAAGAACATGGGCGTGCTGTCGTCCATGAGCATTTCCCTGATGAAGGGCGACAAGCTGTGGGGCCTGATCAGTTGCGGCAACCGCACGCCACTGCACGTGCCCAACGACTTGCGCACCACCTGCCAGACCATCGGCCAGGTGCTGTCGTTGCAGATCAGCGCCATGGAAGCCCTGGACACCAGCCGCCAGCGAGAGGAAAAGGTCGCGGCACTGGGCGTGCTCAACCAGGCGATGAACGCTGCCACCGACAATGTGTTCGATGGCCTGGCCCAATACCCGCAAGTGTTGATGGACCTGGTGCAGGCCGGTGGCGTGGCGATCATTGACGGCCAGCAATTGCACCGCTACGGCCACTGCCCGGAGCCGGCGCAGATCCGCTCGCTGCACAAATGGCTACAGGAAACCGGGCAACCGGTGTTTGCCAGCCACCACCTGTCAGCGCTCTACCCGCCGGCGGCGGACTACCAGCCAGTGGCCAGCGGCGTCCTCGCCATGAGCCTGCCCAAGCCGGTGGACAATGGCGTGCTGTGGTTCCGTCCGGAAGTCAAAGAGAACATCCAGTGGAGTGGCGACCCGAAGAAACCGTTGGCCCTGGAAAAATCCGACACGGGCCTGCGCCTGCGCCCACGCACCTCGTTTGAAATCTGGAAAGTGGAAATGGCCGGCATCTCCACCAAGTGGAGCCACGGCGACCGTTTTGCCGCCAACGACCTGCGCCGTTCAGCCCTGGAAAACGACCTGTCACGCCAGGTCCTGCGCGAGCAGCAGGCAGTGCGTGCCCGTGATGAATTGGTGGCAGTGGTGTCCCACGACCTGCGCAACCCGATGACCATCATTTCGATGCTCTGCGGCATGATGCAAAAGGCCTTCAGCTCCGATGGCACCCATTCTTCGCGGCGTATTTCCTCGGCCATCGACACCATGCAGCAAGCCGCCGGACGCATGAATGTGTTGCTCGAAGATTTGCTCGACACTTCCAAGATCGAGGCCGGTCGCTACACCGTCAGGCCCGTGCGACTGGAGGTCAGCCAGATCTTTGAAGAGGCCTATGCGCTGCTCGCGCCCCTGGCTCTGGCAAAGGGCGTCGACCTGTCGTTCAACGCCGAACCCGGCCTGCAAATCAATGCCGACCCGGAGCGCCTGTTCCAGGTGCTGTCGAACCTGATCGGCAACGCCATCAAGTTCACCCCACGCCTGGGCAATATCGGGATTTCGGCGATGAGCAATGGCGAGGAGATTGTATTTGCGGTGCGCGACTCCGGTGAAGGCATAGCCCCTGACCAACTGCCCCACGTGTTTGACCGCTATTGGACCAAGGGCGAAAACAACCCGACGGGCACTGGCCTGGGCTTGTACATCAGCCAGGGCATCGTCCAGGCCCACGGCGGGCGGATCGAGGCCGAAAGCGAACTGGGGCGAGGCAGCGAGTTTCGCTTTACCGTACCCAAGGTGGCGGGCTTGTGCTGACCGTTTTGCAGGCGCCGGCTTGCCGGCTCCTACAGGTGTTGGTTGCTTTGACAAAACACCGACATCCACTGCGTTAACCTAGCCAGTCCAATCCCGCACAGAGCCATGTTTTCATGCTGCAACCCGAGACTTTGCCCGCCGTCCTCGCCGGCCCCCTGTTGCGCCGCCTGGAGCCGGGGCGCCTGGTGTTGTGGCTGGTGGGCAGTCGCGCGCTGGCATTGACCCTGCGGCTGCAGTTCAGCCAGGACCAGCACCCATGCGTTCTGGATATTGAACTCGACGCCACCCGCTGCCAGGTGATCCCCGTGGGCCGCGCAGCCTTTATCCACCTGATCGATGTACCGCTGGCCACGCCGCTGCCCCAGGACGTCCCCATCAGCTACGACCTGCTGATCAATGATGGAGCCGGTATCATCCAATGGGCCCCGCACCTGCTGTACCCAGGTGCCAAGACCCCGGATTTCATCCTGCACAGCCGTATCCACCAGTTGCTGCACGGCTCTTGCCGCAAACCGCACCATTACGCCGATGAAGGCCTGCTTTGTGCCGATCGCCTGCTGGCCGCAAACCGCAGCCTGGCCCAGCGTCCGGCCCTGTTGATGATGAGTGGCGACCAGGTGTACGCCGACGATGTGGCCGGGCCGATGCTGCGCGCCATCCACGGGCTGATTGCACGCCTGGGCCTGTTCGACGAGCACCTCGATGGCGCCGTGGTGGACGACAGCACCACGCTCTACGACCACCCCGCCAGCTACTACCATCGCGCGGACCTGCTGCCGGCCCTGGAAAGCAACGAGACCCTGCGCGAACGCTTTTTTGGCGGGGTGAAAAAGCCCATCTTCACCAGCAGCACCGCCGACAACCACCTGGTGACTTTTGCCGAACTCGTGGCGATGTACCTGCTGGCCTGGTCGCCGACACCCTGGACCCTGATCGCCGCACAACCTCCCAGCGGGCTCACGCCCAAGGAACAGGAGCGCTACGCCCGCGAGCAGGTGCCTGTGGATAAGTTTCGCGACGGCCTGGGTGGAGTGGCCCGGGTGTTCGCCCATGTGCCATGCCTGATGATCTTCGATGATCACGACATCACCGATGACTGGAACCTCAGCGCCCAATGGGAACAGACCGCCTATGGCCACCCGTTCTCCAAGCGCATCATCGGCAACGCGCTGCTCGCCTATATGCTCTGCCAGGGCTGGGGCAATAACCCCGATGCCTTCGCCCAACTCGTGGAAAAAACCCTGGCCCTGGCGGCAACTGCCCAGGACCACGCCAACCATTTGTCCGCGCCCGCCCAGGACCAGTTGCTCGAAGACCTCCTGAAGTTCCAGCAGTGGCACTACGTGCTGCCCACCACCCCGGCGCTGGTGGTCATCGACACCCGCACACGGCGCTGGCGCAGCGAATCCACGCTCAAGCAACCCTCCGGCCTGCTGGACTGGGAAGCCTTGAGCGAGCTGCAACAGGAACTGCTCGACCACCCTTCGGCGATCATCGTATCGCCCGCGCCGATCTTCGGCGTCAAGCTGATCGAGACGGTGCAGAAAGTCTTCAGTTGGTGCGGCTACCCACTGTTGGTCGATGCAGAAAACTGGATGGCCCACCGGGGCGCCGCGCAGGTGATCCTGAACATCTTCCGCCACTCCCGAACCCCGGGTAACTACGTGATTCTGTCGGGGGATGTGCATTACTCGTTCGTCTACAAAGTACTGATCCGCCAGCGCAATGCCGGGCCGCATATCTGGCAGATCACCAGCAGTGGCATCAAGAACCAATTCCCGCCGCGCCTGCTGGAATGGTTCGATCGCCTCAATCGCTGGCTGTACTCACCCCGTTCGCCCCTGAACTGGCTCACCCGCCGTCGCCGCATGCAAGTGGTGCCATACATCCCGGCACATGCCGAGGCCGGCGAGCGCCTGTGGAACAGTGCGGGCATCGGCCAGGTGTTTTTCAACGAGCAGGGCCAGCCCGAGGCGATTTACCAGCACAACGCCAACGGCACGCCACCCACGCGCATGCTGGAACCGCAATAGCCCGGACGGCGCCAATAATGGCGTTTAGCCACATTTTCATCGCCCCTTCTAAGCCGGCAAACCTCGTTGTACAGTACGCGCAGCCACGGAGTATCGGCGTTAACACCTGACTGGCCACAGTGAGCCAGCATCCTCGCAGGGAGCGCGCAGATGGGCGATACATCCGATTTTGATCCGTTGAAAAGTGAGCTTTTCGACGTCAACGCCGACCTGGCCCATGCCATCATGGAACTGGTCAGCGATGGTATTTGGGACTGGGATGCCAACACCGGGTTTGTCTATCGCAACCCCGGCTGGTACGAAATGCTGGGCTACGATCACCACTCCCTGGAAAACACGGTTTTCACCTGGGAAAGCGTGATCCACCCCGACGATTACCCCCATGTGATGAAACTCTTCGACGACTACATCAACAGTCGCACCCCCCTTTATCAGGCCGAATATCGCTGTCGCAAAAAAGACGGCACCTGGTTGTGGATCGAAGACCGAGGCTACATCATCGCCCACAACCCCGATGGCTCGGTGTGGCGCATGGTCGGCGCCCACCGCAGCATTCATCAACGCAAACGTTCCCTGGAACAGCTAGAGCGGCGCAACCAATCCCTTGAAGCGCTGGTAGCCGAACGCACCCGCGAACTGTCGCGGGTCAACCAGCAACTGCAGTTGCAACTGGACGAAAACCGCTCCCTGGCCGAGCGCGATACCCTGACCCGGATTGCCAACCGCTATCGCCTGGAAAAAGTCCTGTTGGAGGAGTGCGAGCGCGCCCAGCGGTTTCGCCTGCCGTTGGCGGTGATTGCCATGGATGTCGATGACTTCAAGCCCATCAACGACCAGCACGGTCACGCCGTAGGTGATGCCACGCTGTTGCGGGTGGTCGAACGCCTGGAACACTGCGTGCGCCAGGGCGACCTGCTCGCGCGCTGGGGAGGCGATGAGTTCATGGTGGTCCTGCCCAAAAGCACCATGGAAACCGCCAGGAAGCTGGCCGAGCGCATCCGCCAGGCCATTCACGACATCCCCCCCGTGGGCGATTTCAAGGTGACCTTGAGCCTGGGGGTGGCGCAACGCCTCCCTGACGAGCCCCCCACCAACCTGATGGCCCGGGCAGACCAGGCGCTGTACCGGTCCAAGGCAGCGGGCAAGGACCGGGTTTCACAGTAACCGCGCACAGGCTCCGACAGTCCGCACTACACCAGACTGTAGGAGCCCAGATCAGTAACGCGCGTCCACCGGCTTACCGCCGTTCGGCCAGTCCTTCACCTTGTCCGGGAAGTCAGGGCGTGGTTTTTGCGAGAAGTAGGCAGCGACGTCTACCGCTTCCTGGTCCGACAAGCCGCCCTGGCCCAGTGGGAATTTCTCGTGGAAGCCGATCGGCATGTTGCGTTTGACGAACGCTGCCGCCGTGTAGGTGCGGGCCATGCCTGCGCCGATGTTGAAGGACTGATCGCCCCACAACGGTGGGTACACCAGGCTGCCGTCGGCGCGGGCCAGGCCCTCGCCGTCGTTGCCGTGGCACACCGCGCATTGCTTGGCGTAGACCTGCTCGCCATTGGCCAGGTCGGGCTTGATGGCCGGGTCGATCTTGCCTACGCCACGGCCGGGGACTTTGTCCTCGGGCTTGGTGTTGTTTTTCATCCAGTCGAAGTACGCCACCATCGCCTGCATGTCCGCCGATTGTGGTGGCACGGGCTTGCCATTCATCGAGCGGCGGAAGCAACCGTTGATGCGCTCTTCCAGGCTCACCACCTTGCCAGCACGCGGGGCGTAGCTGGGGAAGAATGCCGACACACCCACGAACGGCGAACCATCAGCCACAGTGCCAGCGTTGAGATGGCAACTGGTGCAGTTCAGCGAGTTGCCGACATTCTCGGGCAGCAGTTCCTTGGTTTGCAGATGCAGGCGCATGCCGCGTACCACCTGGTCGGCATTCGGCGCCGCCAGCAGGTTGGCCAGGCGCGGCGTCTCGAACGCCGAGGAGTCGGTGCTGACCGGGTTGAGCTGGTCACGCATTTTCTTCACCTGGGCGGTGCTGATTGGCGTGCCTTCGTTACCCCAGCGCGTGCGCACAAAGGTGAGGATTTCCGCTACTTCGTTATTCCCCAGGCGTGCGAAGCCCGGCATGGTGTAGACCCGGGGATGGGCTGCGGTCTCGGCGGTTTCCCAACCGGTGAGGGTGATGTGCAGCAGCGAGGTCGGGTTGCTGGCCACCACGCCGGCGTTGCCGGCCAATGCCGGGAACAGGCCCTTCACGCCCGCGCCGTCGCTGCGGTGGCAATCGCTGCAAAACTGCATATAGCCCAGGCCGCCCCGGCTGGTGAACAAGTCCTTGGGCAGTTCGACAGGGCCTTTGGCGACAGCCGGCATCGGCAAGTCGTCCTTGCCCGGTGGCAGGGATTTGAGATACGTCGCAATGGCCGTCAGGTCGGCATCCGTGAAGTGCTGGGTGCTGTGACGGATCACGTCCACCATGTTGCCCGACACTGTTGCAAAGCGGTTCTGCCCGGTCTTGAGCAACTGCACGGTGTCTGGCACCGTCCACAGGTTACGCAGGCTCAAGGCACGCCAGTGTTCGACGGTTTCCCCGCCCAGGTAGTGCTCGCCGCTGCTGCCGGCGTCGCTCATGGCTTTTTCCTGGAAGGCGATACCGCGTGGGGTATGGCACGAGCCACAGTGGCCGAGGCCCTGGACCAGATAGGCGCCACGGTTGAGCACGGCATCCCGGGCCGGGTCGGGCTGGAACGGTTGTTTGTCGAGGAACATGAAATTCCACAACGCCAGGCCCCAGCGCTGGTTGAACGGGAAGCCCATGTCTGCCTCAAGGTTGGCCTTTTTCACCGGCTCGACGGCTTGCATCAGGTAGGCGAACAGGGCCCGCATGTCCTCTTCGCTCATCTTCGCGTAGGACGGATACGGCATCGCCGGGTACAGGTTCATACCGGCCGGTGTCACGCCTTCGCGCATCACGCGGTCGAACTGTTCGAAGCTGTATTGACCAATCCCGGTCTCACGGTCCGGGGTGATGTTGCTGGAGTAGATGGTGCCCATGGGCGTGTTCAGCTCCAGGCCACCCGCCATCTCGGCGCCTTGCTTGGCGGTGTGGCAGGCGATGCAGTCACCCAGTTGGGCAACGTATTTGCCCTGGGCGATCAGTTCGGTATCGGGTTTGGCGGGTTCGTTGGCGTGCAGGGGAAGCGCAAGACACAGCGTCGCCCCCATCAAGGCCAAACGTGACAGAGAAAGGGCCATCGCATTATTCCTTTAATAACCTGGCCTGGGGGTTGGCCCCTGGGTACAGGTTTTGTCTTCGTTTTTATGAGGTCATCAGGCGGATAACCGGGGCTGGGTAAGCCCCGGTTGTGTTGTAGCGGATTTTCGATGGTGGCCCGTTGATATGGATCAGGGCCGAAGCGGTTCAGGCGTTTTGCAGGTAGTGCGCAGCGTCGAGTTCGATCATCACCGGTTGAGGGGTGGCGGCCAGGCTTTGCAACAACGCGTGCAAGGCCTGTGGCGTGTCGGCCGTGTGGTGGGCGACGTGGCAACTGCGGGCCATCGCGGCAAAGTCCGGGGTCAGGATATCCACCCCCAGCGGCGTGATTTCCCGGGCCTGCATATAGTCCCGGATCTCGCCGTAGCACTGGTTGTTCCACACCACCAGGATCACGCCGATGCCGGCCTCGCGGGCCGCGATCAGTTCGTTGCTGGCAAACTGCAGGCCGCCATCGCCCACCAGCGCCACCACCGGCCGCTCGGGCTTGGCCAGCTTGGCGCCGATTGCCGCTGGCAATCCGTAGCCGAGGGTGCCGTAGCCGGTTCCGGCATTAAACCAACTGTTGGCAGCCGGGGCCTGGTAGCCCACCGCGCCCTGGTACACCGGCTGGGTCGAATCGCCGACGATCAGCGGGTCGACCAGGCTGTCGCGCAGCAGGTCCAGCAGGCCTTGCAGCCCCTGCTGCTTGGCATTCCACGTCTCGCGCTCCAGGCGGTTGACGCGCTGTACGCTGTCCTGTGCCCAACGCCCGCTCGGGGCGGGTGGGCGGACCTCATCCAGCAGCGCCTGCAACCCTTCGCGGGCATCGCCCACCAGCCCGACATGGGCGCGTTGCACGCCCATGACTTGCATCGGGTCGATATCCAGGCGGATCAGCGGCGCCTTGAATTTCAGTGGGCCAAGGCCGAAGAAATCGTAGTCGGTTTCTCCCAGTTCAGTGCCCACGGCGAGGATCACATCGGCCTCGTCAAACAACGAGCGGCCGTGCCTGGAAGACTGCACGCCGTCCAGCAACAACGGGTGGCCCATGGGCAGCAAGCCACGGGCATTGGTGGTCAGGGCCACCGGCGCTTGCAGGCGTTCGGCCAGTTGCTGCAAGACTTCGGCGCAATCACGGGCGCCGCCGCCGGCGAGGATCAGCGGCCGCCGCGCCTCATTGAGCAGGCTCAACGCCGCCCGCAGCGAGGCCGGCGCCGGGGCCGGGGCGCCTGGCAGGCTGCGGGGCATCAGGTTGAGGTCCACGGCGGGCATGTCCAGCACATCCAGGGGGATTTCCAGATGCACCGGGCGTGGGCGCGCGCACTTGAACACGGCGAAGGCGCGGGCCAGCAATTCCGGCAATTGCTCCGGCGATTGCAGGGTATGGCTGAACGCACACACACCAGCGACCATCGCGCGCTGATCCGGCAGCTCGTGCAGGTGCCCGTGGCCCAGGCGCAGGTGTTCGCGGCGGTTGGTGGTGGAAATCACCAGCATCGGCACCGAGTCGGCATAGGCCTGGCCCATGGCGGTCAGAATATTGGTCATGCCGGGGCCGGTGATGATGAAACACACCCCCGGCTTGCCGCTGGCGCGGGCGTAGCCGTCGGCCATAAAGCCGGCGCCCTGCTCATGGCGCGGGCTGACATGGCGCAGGCGGCTGCCGTGCAGGCCGCGATAGAGCTCGACGGTGTGCACGCCGGGGATGCCGAACACGGTATCTACCCCATAACCTTCCAGCAGGCGAACCAGGGACTGGGCGCAGGTGGTCATTGCTCATTTCCTTCTTATTGTTCTGTGTCGATTGGCCAGACCTTAGGGCGCGCTCGGAGGGCGGACAAGCAAAAAATTTACCGGCCATTGGCAAAAAAAATTCACGGATTGCCGCGCGTCAAAGCCCGCCACCCAGCTGCGATTTCACCCACTCGCCAAATGCCTGTACCACCGGGCGCTCGACTTTCTGGTGATCGGCCACCAGGTAATAGCCACGGTTGGACTCAATCTCGGTCTCGAACGGCCGCACCAGCAAGCCCCTGGCCAGGGCCTCGCCGCTGATCAGGTTGTCGCCCATGGCGATACCCTGGCTGGCGATGCACGCCGACTGCACAAAGTGCGCATCGGCAAACACGATGCCGCGCTGCACGTCCACATTCGGCGCCCCGGCGGCGGCCAGCCAAACGCGCCAGTCGGAGTAGTCGATCATATGCAGCAACGGCGCACCGGCCAGGTGTTCCGGGTTCTTCAGGCCGCCCATGGTGTTGACCAGGCGCGGGCTGCACACCGGGAAGTAGCGCAGCGAGACGATCTTCTGCACATGCTGGTTGGGCCAGTCGCCCATGCCGTAGGCGATAAACAGGTCGGCGCCGTGGTCGCTGGTGTCGTCCGGGGTGCGCGGAGAAATCAGGTGCAGTTCGACCTGTGGATAAAGTGCCTGGAAGTCGGCGATATGGGTGCACAACCAATAGGTGGCAAACCCCGCCGGGCTGCTGATACACAGGCGCCCGCTGACCTGCTGGCCATCGAAACGCTGCCCGGCCTCGAGGATATTGGCCAGCAGCCCGTGGATATCCCGGGCATAGCGCTCGCCCTGCCAGGTGATGCGGATATTGCGCCCGGTGCGCTCAGTCAGGGCAAAACCCAGGGTCTGTTCCAGGCTCTTGATCTGGTGGCTGATGGCGCTGGGGGTGAGGTTCAGCTCGGTCGCGGCCTCGGACACGCTGCCCAGCCGGGCCACCGCGTCCAGCGCCCGCAAGGCGGTCATGGAGGGGTAACGCATGGATGTTCACCTGCTCAAAGATACCCGCACCATAGCCGCAATCGCGCCTGAGACATAGCCGCCGGCGCGCGGGACAGTTGAATTAAATTTCAATATCGAGCGAAAAATGCTCGATTGACCTCAAGTGGCCAGTGGCTATTCTCGACCTGCATCACGGCATTCCCAGACTGGCCGGCGATGGTCGTCAGCGATGACGTGGGCATTCTGGATAAATGCGGTGTTCTGGCGTTTTTCGCTGGCAAGCCAGCTCCTACAGGGGGCGGTGTCCAGGTTGATCAATTTACAAAAATAAAGAGGGAAAACCCTTGAACCCAGTCACCCCGGTGGTCGCCATCGATGCTTTGCACAAGAGCTATGCCGCGCACCATGTTCTCAAAGGCATTTCCCTGCGCGCCAATGAAGGCGATGTGGTGTCGCTGATCGGCTCCAGCGGTTCGGGCAAAAGCACCCTGCTGCGTTGCATCAACCTCCTGGAAATACCCTGCAGCGGCAGCCTGCGCATCAACGGCGAAGAAGTGCGCCTGAAAAAGGACCGCGCCGGCAACCCGCTGATCGCCGATCCTGACCAGGTGGCACGCCTGCGCACGCAACTGGGCATGGTGTTCCAGAGCTTCAACCTGTGGCCCCACCGCACCGTGCTGGAAAATGTCATCGAAGCACCGGTGTATGTGTTGGGTGAAGACCGCAAGGACGCCATCGCCCACGCCGAGCACCTGCTGGAAAAAGTCGGCCTGGCCAGCAAGCGCGATACCTTCCCCGCCTTCCTGTCCGGCGGCCAGCAACAGCGCGTGGCCATCGCCCGCGCCCTGGCCATGCGCCCGCGCGTGTTGCTGATGGATGAACCCACCTCGGCCCTCGACCCGGAACTGGTCGGCGAAGTGCTGAAGGTGATCCAGGGCATCGCCGAAGAAGGCCGCACCATGATCCTCGTCACCCACGAAATGGCGTTTGCCCGCGATGTATCGAGCAAGGTCATGTTTTTGCACCAAGGGTTGGTTGAAGAAGAAGGCACGCCCCAGCAAGTCTTCCACAACCCCACCAGCGAGCGTTGCCGCCAGTTCGTCATGGCCCAGGACAATCGCGTTTGAACTGCCGCTTCCATCCTTCAAAACAATAACTTCGAAAGGGTCAAGCCATGCATAACTCTCTGAAATCCCTCGCCGCCGGCTGCGTGCTCGCCGTGCTGTCCCACAGTGCAATTGCCGCCGAGAAAATCGTCTTCGGCATCGCCCTGGAACCCTACCCGCCGTTCTCCGAAAAAGCCGGCAATGGCGCCTGGAGCGGCTTCGAGCCGGACCTGATCAAGGCCCTGTGCGAACGCCTGCAAGCCCAGTGTCCGCTCAAGGAAGTGTCCTGGGACGGTTTGATCCCGGCGCTGCAATCGAGCCAGATCGACGTGATCCTCAACTCCCTGAGCATCACCGAGGAGCGCGAAAAGGTCATCGCCTTTACCGCCCCGTACTACCAGACTCCGGCCATGTGGGTCGCCGACAAAAGCCTGGAGCTGGTCACCACCCCCGAAGGCCTCAAGGGCAAGTTGATCGGCGTGCAGGGCTCGACCTCCAACGCCACTTACCTCAAGGCCTACTACGCCAAGGGCTCGACCCTGCGCTACTACAACACCCAGGACGACATGACCGCCGACCTGCAAAGCGGGCGGATCGACGTGATGCTCGCCGACGCGCTGACCATCGAGCCGATGCTCAAGTCTGATGCCGGCAGCGGCCTGGCCGACAAGGGCCTGGCGCCCAAAGACCCGCTGTTTGGGTCCGGCATCGGTGCCGCGGTGCGCAAGGGTGATGACAGCCTGCGCGAGCAGCTCAACACCGCACTGGCGGCGCTCAAGGCTGACGGCACCTACGACAAAATTCGCAGCCGCTATTTCAGCGTCGATATTTCCGCGCAATAACGTCCAACGGAACGCGCCATGATTTCTTTGTCCGAACTCACCCAGCTGTTCGTCGCCGATGGCTGGCTCAACGCCCTGCTCCAGGGGGCGGTGGTGACCTTGCAGATTTCCGCCGGGGCCTTTGTGCTGGGCCTGGGCATCGGCCTGCTGGTGGCCATGATCAAGCTCAAGGGCCCACGCTGGATGGTGCGCCTGGCCAACCTCTACACCACGCTGTACCGCGCGGTGCCGGAGCTGCTGCTGATTTTGCTGCTGTATTACGCCGGCACCGACCTGCTGAACATGGCGATGGCCGCCATGGGCCGCGACAGCGTGACGGTCAACGGTTTTATCGCCGCCGTGCTGGTGCTGGGCATCGTCCAGGGCGCGTATTCGGCAGAGATCATTCGCGGCGCGATCCAGGCCATTCCCGTGGGCCAACTGGAAGCGGCGCGGGCCTTTGGCATCGAGCGCTGGCTGCTGGTGCGCCGGGTGTTGCTGCCGAGCATGTTGCCGTTTGCCATGGCCGGCCTGTCAAACCTGTGGCTGGTGCTGGTCAAGGACAGCGCGCTGATCAGCATCGTCGGCTACAGCGAGTTGCTCTCGGTGGGCAAACAGGCGGCCGGCTCCACCAAGCATTACCTGGTGTTCTACCTGGCGGTGGCGGCGGTGTATTTCATCATCACCCTGATTTCCAACGGCGCCTTCCGGGTGTTCGAGCGACGGATCAACCGCTGGATGCCGCAGCACTAAGGAGCGCAGCCGATGGACTTTTCATGGATCAACAGTTTTGGCAATGAACTGCTGCACGGCCTGGGCATCACCCTGAAGTTGCTGGCCTTGTCCGGGGTGTTTGGCTTCTTGCTGGCGGTGCTGGTGGCGTTGGGGCGCTTGTCGTCCAACCCACTGATCAGCGGGCCGTTGCGCGCCTATACCGCAGTATTCCGGGGCACGCCGCTGCTGGTGCAGATCTACATCCTGTATTACGGCGTGGGCAGCGTGTTTGCCAGCTACCCGCTGATTCGCGGCAGCTTCCTCTGGCCGTACTTGCGTGAAGGTTTCTGGTACGTGGCCCTGGCGCTGATTTTGTGTGTCGGCGCCTATGTCGGCGAAGTGCTGCGCGGTGCCCTGCGCGCCGTGCCACGGGGCGAACTGGAAGCGGCGCGGGCGTTTGGCATGAAGCGCCTGATGGTGCTGCGCCGGGTCTGGTTACCACGGGCCCTGGAGTTGGTCAAGCCGACGCTGGTGGGCGAAACCGTGCTGCTGCTCAAGGCGACTGCGCTGGCCTCCACCGTGGCCGTCACCGACCTGCTCGGCGCCGCCAACCTGGTGCGGGCACAGACGCTGCGGGTGTATGAGCCCCTGTTGGCGGTGGCGGTGATCTACATTGTCCTGGCGTTCGTGATCGAACACGTCTTCTCGCGCTGGGGCAAAGTCCCGCAGCGCCAGGCTTGAATCAATTTTAGGAGAACAAGGATGCGTTATTCACCGTTTGTCGAGCGCATTAGTGGCGAGTCCGTCAGCGCCTGGGATATTCACTACGCGGCCGTCGAAGCCCGTGGCCGTGGCGAAGATGTGATTGTGTTGAGCGTCGGCGATCCCGACTTCGCCACCGCCAGTGCCATCTGCGAAACCGCCGTCGACGCCCTGCGCGCCGGCGACACCCATTACACCCACGTCCTCGGCCGACCGGCCCTGCGCGAGGCGATTGCCGCCAAGCAAAGCCGTCTGCAAGGCATCGCCGTACACGCCGATAACGTGGCCCTGGTGGCCGGTGCGCAAAACGGCCTGTTCGCCACCTCGTTGTGCCTGTTCAGCCATGGCGACGAAGTGCTGGTGCCGGAGCCGATGTACCTGACCTACGAGGCATGCATCCACGCCTCCGGTGCGCGCATCGCGACCATCGAGCAACCGGCGGCCAACGGCTTTCGCCTGACCCGCGCGGCCCTGGAAAAAGCCATTAGCGCCAAGACCCGGGGCATTGCCCTGGCCACGCCGTGCAACCCCACCGGGAACGTCTACAGCCGTGAAGAGCTGGAGTTGGTGGCGGAAGTCGCCCGCGAGCATGACTTGTGGGTGATTTCCGATGAGGTCTACGGCCAGATCACTTACGACCAGCCGCACCTGAGCATCGCCTCGCTGCCGGGCATGGCCGAGCGCACCGTGGTGCTCAACAGCCTGTCGAAAACCCACGCCATGACCGGCTGGCGCGTGGGCTGGGTGGTGGCGCCGACCGCATTGGTGGGCCACCTGGATAACCTGCTGCTGTGCATGCTCTATGGCTTGCCGGGGTTTATCCAGGAAGCGGCGATCAAGGCCCTGGAGCTGGATGACGAGGTGGTGAGCGATGCGCGCACCGTGTATCGCCGCCGGCGTGACCTGGTGGTGGCCGGTCTGGGTGACATCGCCGACCTTGATTGCCGGGTACCGCAGGCCGGGATGTTCATGCTGGTGGACGTGCGCCGCACGGGGCTGTCGAGCATGGACTTTGCCTGGCAGCTGTTCCGCGCCACCGGCGTGTCGGTGCTCGATGCCCAGGCGTTTGGCGCCAGTGCCGAAGGCTTTGTGCGCATCTCCTTTACCGTCGCCGACGACACCCTCAAAGACGCTTGCCAGCGGATTGCCGGGTTTGTCGAGGGCCTGCGCGCCAACCGCTGAGTTTTATGTGGGAGCGAGCTTGCTCGCGATGCGGGCAACTCGGTCCCACAGGCACACCACGGTGATGCCATCGCAGGCAAGCCAGCTCCCACCCTTTGATCGTCGCCGCTTCTGAATATTGAGGTTTCCCCCGTGACCGCTTCCGACCAATTCACTTCCACCCACTCCGTTGTCGGCGAGCACGCTGACCTGGTGTTGCACCACGGCCGTTTCTACACCCTCGACCCGGCCCAGCCATGGGCCGACGCGGTGGCGATTCGCGGGGGACGTTTTATCGCAGTCGGCACACTCGCCGACCTGCAACACCTGATCGGCCCGCAGACCCGCCAGCATGACCTGCTGGGCGCATTCTGCATGCCCGGCCTGCACGACATGCACACCCATCCGGACCTCGCCCTGGCGCCACGCTACAGCGATGACCTGGACGTGGGCATCGAAGATCCCACCCCCGAACAACTGGCGGCAGCGATCCACGCCTACGCCGATGCCCACCCAGGCGATGGCTGGATCTACGGCCAGTACTGGGTGCGCTATACCTTCCGCGAAGCCGGCCTGACCCCAGGGCGCGAGTGGCTCGACAGCATCATGCCGGACCGCCCGGTGGCGCTGCTGGACCGTATGTGGGGGACCATGATGGTCAACTCCTGCGCCTTGAAACTGGCCGGCATCGACCGCCACACCGCCGACCCGCGCAACGGCTATATGGAGCGCGACGAACTCAGCGGCGAGCCCAACGGTCTGATGATCGACGGCGCCTACGCGCTGATCCACGCGGCCATGCCGCCGACCCCGGTGGCGGTGCTGCGCCGGGCCTATCGCGACGGCGTGCATTTCCAGAGCTCGCGTGGCGTTACCGCGACCAAGTATGTTCACGTCTGCGAGCGACGCCTGGACGCCCTCAAGGAGCTGGACGACGCGGGCGAATTGAGCCTGCGCGTGGAAGCCGCGATCAGTTGGCAGGACGACATCTTCCCGGTGCGCCGGCGTTGGGAATTGCTCGGCGGCGAGCGTCACTACTATCGCAGCGCGCGGCTGAACGCCAACGCGGTGAAGTTCCACTTCGACGGCACCGTGGAGCCCAAGTCTTCGTACCTGATGACCCCTTGGGCAGCCGACTCCACCTGGCGCGGCAAGCTCAACCTGACCCCGGAACATATCACCGACATGGTGGTGGACATGGACCGGCGCGGCCTGCGGGTGATCGCCCATTGCACCGGCGACGGCGCTTCCGATGTATTTCTCGATGCGGTAGCCGAGGCGCGGCGGGTCAACGGTGACAGCGGCATTCGTCACCAATGTGCCCACAGCACCCTGCTACATCCGGGCAACCTCAAGCGCTTCAAGGCGCTGAATGTGATCGCCGAGTTCTCCCCGGCGGCCTGGTACCCGACGCCGTTTGCCAGCGGCGCCCGCTCCGGTTACGGCGCCGAGCGCCTCAAGCGCATCTACGACTTCAAAGGCGTGCTGGCCGAAGGCGGCCTGGCGGTGATGGGCACCGACTGGCCGGTGGCCTCGATTGACCCGTGGTTGGCCCTGGAAACCATGGTCACCCGGCAAAACCCCTGGAACCAGGAACCGGACTGCTTCGGCGAGCCGATCACCCTGGAGCAGGCACTGCAAGTGGCGACCCTCAACGGCGCCCACGCCATGGGCCTGGAGCACTCCACCGGCAGCCTGGAGGTGGGCAAGTGCGCCGACCTGATCGTGATCGACCGCGACCTGTTCGCCCAGCCCGCGCGCAACTACATCCACCAGACCCAGGTGCTGCTGACCCTGGTCGATGGGCGGCCGGTGTACGACCGCCTCAACACTTTTGAAGGCACGGCGCTGCAAGCCGTGTGGCAAGGCCTGCCGCCGGTGATCGAATGAATAGCGAGCGTATTGCGGTCACGGTAGTCTCGGGCTTTCTCGGCGCAGGCAAGACCACCCTGCTCAACCGTATCGCCCAGCAGCCGCAACATGGGCGCATGGCGGTGATCGTCAATGACTTCGGCGAGCTGAATATCGATGCGGCGATCATCGCCGAAGTCACCGACGCCGTGTTCAGCCTGCAGAACGGCTGCATCTGCTGCACCGTGCAAGAGGACCTGCTGGCGCAACTGGTGAGCCTGAGCCAGATGCGCCCACGCCTGGATCGGATCGTGATCGAGTGCAGCGGCGTGTCCGACCCGCAACGCATTGTACAAACCCTGGGTTATCCACAGCTCAAGGCGCACCTGTACCTGGATACGGTGATCACCCTGGTGGACGCCAGCGGCTACAGCACCCTGGAAGGTGAATTCGCGCGCTTGTCCCGCGCTCAGGTGGCGTGTGCCGACCTGGTGCTATTGAACAAGGCCGACCTGGTCAGCGCCGCCGAACTGCAGCGCCTGCGCACCGAGATCGGAGCGCGTACGCGGGTGATCAGTACCGTTCAGGCGCAGATCCCCGACGCCCTGCTGCTGGGCGAACGCAACCCACGCAACGGCCTGACGCCGGTGCCGGCGCCGCACCACGAACTGTTCGAAAGCTGGACCTGGCAGGGCACCCAGGCCCTGCCGGCCAAAGCCCTGCGCGATTGGCTGGGGCAACTGCCCAAGGATTTGTTCCGCCTCAAAGGCCTGGTGCATTTACAGGGCAACGACCAACCCTTCTGGTTGCAACATGTGGGCAACCGCAGCCAGTTCACCCTGGCCGGCGGCGAGCATGCGCAGGATTCATCGCAACTGGTGTTCATCGCCCGACGTGGCAGCGAGCTGCGGGAGCGGCTGGAGACACAACTGCAGCAGATACAGGGCCTGTAGACGCGGATGACGATGAAGGCAGAGTGCCGCCTTGACCTTGCTACCCTGGCCCTTGAAAATGCCCGACGCTTTTTCGTCTCCCCGCTTACAGAAGTAGTGAAATTTCAATGTCCGATTCCCGTACTGAAGAATCCGTAGTCACCTTGCAATCCAAAGCTGAATACGAAAACGCCATCAATCTTTCACAGCATGTGCCAGCGGCCAAGAACATCAGTGAAATGGTGCTGGACGCGTTCCATACCTCCAAGGAAAGCGACCAGATCCGCGAATTGCGCATCGCCATCCGCCAGGCCCACGACGCCTTCGACGATGACCAGGCCTACGACCTGATGGGCCAGCTCAAACAGCTCAAGGACGCCGAAGCGGCCGACAACGCCGCCCTGGAAGACCTGAGCAGCAAGTTCTCGATCAGCCGCATCCTGTCCAGCTTCAAGGACGACCCCGAGTTCCAGGAACTGGTGTATGGCCTGGCGCTCAAGGTGCTGAACCAGACCCACCAGGCCATCAGCAACCCGAGCGCCGGCAAGGGCAAGGCCGCCCGGGCGAAGAAGGAAGTGGAAGTGTTTGTGATCAGCAAGGACGGGATCAGCGTGACCCTGCCGCTGCGCACGCCGCGCTCCAAGCTCAATGTCGACCGCGAGGCGCTGGAGTTCCTGGGGTTCAGCTTTGTGGGCGAAGGGGATGAAGCGGAGCTTGAGAGTGAGAGCTTTGTGGATAACTCCGGTGTCGAGCAGCCTTTGACGCGCAAGAGCATCGTCACCGCGCTGCAACAGCAGACTGCGTTTGACGGTTACAGCATCGCCCAGCAATAAGCCCTACCCCCCTCTAAATGTGGGAGCGGGCTTGCTCGCGAATGCGCAGTGTCAGTCACTTATTTGTTGATTGATACACCGCTTTCGCGAGCAAGCCCGCTCCCACAGGTAAGCAGCTCCGCGCTCTGGTTTTGCTGTTGCTTTTGATCTCAGGCGCCCCGTTAAACCACGATGGCCGCAGGCAGGTATTGCGCAGTGGGCACCCCGGCATGGATGCCGGGGTAGCCGCGACACGGCCATGGATGGCCGATCGCGGCGGGCCCACGGAGCAATGCCTGACTGCGGGCATGCCGAGCCTAGGCGAGGCACCGAGTGGTGGGGCAAGAGCCCTTTGCTTACTTTGGGGCTTTTCCAAAGTGAGCCGCCGTCAGGGCGGAACCCTAGGCCGCCGTTACCGCAGAAATGGATATGTACTCATACCAAACCACCCCCACAAAAAAGCCCCGCGCTTCTCTCGAAGGCGGGGCTTTTCATTGCATCCCAACTCAGTGGGCGTAAGTCAGCAGCAACTCTTTCGGCACCTGGAAATCCAGGGACATCATCACGCTCAAGGCCGTGATGGTGAAGATCGAGAAGACGAACAACTTGCGCGCCCAGACAGTGTCATCCACCGCCTTGTAGCCGGTCCAGGCCATGTACAACCAGTACATGCCCATGGCCGCGGCGACGGCGAGGTAGCTCATGCCGGCGTAGCCACTGAAGGTCAACATCAAGGTCGCCACGAGGAAGGCCAGGATGTAGAGCAGGATGTGTTTCTTCGCCACCTGGATGCCGCGCTTGACCGGCAATACCGGAATCGAAGCCGCCAGGTAATCGTTGAAACGGAAGATCGCAATGGCGTAGGAGTGCGGCATCTGCCACAGGCTGAACATCACCAGCAGCACCAGCGCAGCCATGTCGAAGCTATTGGTCACAGCGACATAACCAATCACCGGCGGCATCGCCCCCGACAGGCTGCCCACCAGCGTGCCGTGAACCGACTTGCGCTTGAGGTACAGGCTGTAGAGGCCGACGTAGATGACAAAGCCGATCACGGCAAACAACGCCGCCAGCGGATTGGCCACCGTGTACAGCAATGCCACGCCGGCAACACCGAGGACGGTCGCGAAGATCAGTGCCAGTTTCAGGGAGATTAGGCCCTGGACCAGCACACGATTCTTGGTGCGCTCCATCTTGATATCGATGTCACGGTCGATGCAGTTGTTGAACACGCAACCGGATGCCACAACAAGGGAAGTGCCGATCATTGCCGCCAGGAAGATGGCCAGATCGACATGCCCCTTGGAGGCCAGGAAGAAACCGCCTGCCACAGAAAGCACGTTACCGAAAATGATCCCCGGTTTGGTGATTTGGATAAAGTGCTTGAGCGACATCGGGTCTTACCTCACTTCGCCATCATGTAGGTGTGGATGCTGAACATGATCCACAACGACAGGCCGACCAGCAGCAGGATCACAATGGCCGTGAACACAAACGCAATCACGTTGTTGCGCTGGGCCTGGGAGCGATCCAGGTGCAGGAAGTAATACAGGTGGACAACCACCTGGATCACCGCGAACAACAGCACGATGGCCAGTGTCGTGGCCTTCGGCAAGGTTGGGTACATCACCAGGCCGAACGGGATGATCGTCAGGATCACCGACAGGATGAAGCCGATAGCGTAAGACTTTACGCTGCCGTGGCTCGCATCATGGCTGTCATGGGAGTGTGCATTAGCCATTACAGAGTCCCCATCAAGTAGACAACGGTGAAGACGCAGATCCAGACCACGTCCAGGAAGTGCCAGAACAGGCTCAGGCAGCTCAGGCGGGTCTTGTTGGTCGACGTCAGGCCATGCTTGTTGACCTGGTACATCATGATCGCCATCCAGATCAGACCGGCGGTGACGTGCAGACCGTGGGTACCGACCAGGGTGAAGAACGCCGACAGGAAGCCGGAACGGCTAGGGCCGTAGCCTTCGGAGATCAGCAGGTGGAACTCGTTGATCTCCATGGCGATAAAGCCAAGGCCGAGCAGGAAGGTCAGGCCCAGCCACTTCAGCACGCCCGCCTTGTTGCCACGGAAGAACGCCAGCATGGCGAAGCCGTAGGTGATCGAACTGAACAGCAGCAAGGCGGTTTCGCCCAGTACGTAATTCAGTTCGAAGATGTCGTGGCCCGATGGGCCACCCGCTACGTTGTTTACCAGTACCGCGTATACCGCGAAGATCGATGCAAACAGGATGCAGTCGGTCATCAGGTAGAGCCAGAAACCGTATACGGTCATCTCGCCCGAGTCGTGGTGATGGTCATCGTGCCCATGGTCATCGACATGGGCGTGTCCAGCATTGGTCACTAAGTTCGACATGGTTTAAGCCTGTTCCAACGAGGTTTCAACACGGTTGGCCGGAATCTTCTTCTCGGCTACCAGGCGAGCGTGCTGCTCGGCTTCGATGCGCTCGATCACGTCGACCGGCACCATGTAGCCTTGATCATCACGAGCCGCGTGGATCACGAAATAGATCACGGTGCCAGCCAGGCTTGCGATGGCCAGCCACCAGATGTGCCAGATCATCGCGAAACCGAAGACCGTCAACAGCGCGCCCATCACCACGCCAGTGGCGGTGTTGTTCGGCATGTGGATCGGCTCGTAGCGCACAGGACGCTGGTACGCAGTACCGTTTTCCTTGGCTTCGGTGAACGGATCGATGGTCTCGGCCTTAGGCAGCACGGCGAAGTTGTAGAACGGCGGTGGCGACGAAGTCGACCATTCCAGGGTGTGTGCATTCCATGGGTCGCCGGAGTCGCAGGCGTTTTGCTTGCGGTCACGGATACTCACGTACAGCTGGATCAACTGGCAGGCAATACCGACAGCGATCATCACCGCACCGAACATGGCGACGTACAGGTACGGCACCCACTCAGGGTTGGTAGTGGCGTTCAGACGACGGGTCATGCCCATGAAGCCCAGTGCGTAGAGCGGCATGAACGCGACGAAGAAGCCGGTGATCCAGAACCAGAATGCAGCCTTGCCCCAGCCTTCGTGCAGCTTGAAGCCGAACGCTTTCGGGAAGTAGAAGCTGAAGCCAGCGATGTAGCCGAATACCGCACCACCGATGATCACGTTGTGGAAGTGCGCGATCACGAACAGGCTGTTGTGCAGCACGAAGTCAGCACCCGGGATGGCCAGCAGTACGCCGGTCATGCCGCCGATGGCGAAGGTCACCATGAAGCCCAGGGTCCACAGAACCTGGCTGGTGAAGCGCAGGCGGCCGTGATAGATGGTGAACAGCCAGTTGAATAGCTTCACCCCCGTCGGGATCGAAATCAGCATCGTCGCCAGGCCGAAGAAGGCGTTGACGCTGGCCCCCGAACCCATGGTGAAGAAGTGGTGCAGCCAGACCATGAAGCCCAGTACGGAGATCGCGCCAGAGGCGTAGACCATCGAGTGGTGACCGAACAGGCGCTTGCCGGTAAAGGTCGAGATCACTTCGGAGAAGATACCGAACGCTGGCAGGATCAGGATGTACACCTCAGGGTGACCCCATGCCCAGAACAGGTTCACGTACATCATTGGATTGCCACCAAGTTCATTGGTGAAAATGTGGAAATCCATGTAACGGTCAAGCGTCAGCAGGGCCAGGGTAGCGGTCAGGATCGGGAACGAAGCCACGATCAGGACGTTGGCCCAGGTGCAGGTCCAGGTGAAGATCGGCATGTCCATCAGCTTCATGCCTGGGGTACGCATTTTCAGCACGGTGGCCAGGAAGTTGACCCCCGTCAGCGTCGTACCCAGCCCGGATAGCTGTAGCGCCCAGATGTAGTAATCCATCCCCACGCCCGGACTGTATTGCAGCCCCGACAACGGCGGATAGGCAACCCAACCGGTCTTGGCGAATTCGCCGACGCCCAGGGACAGGTTGATCAGCACGACGCCGGAAACCAGCAGCCAGAAGCTCAGGGAGTTGAGGAACGGGAACGCAACGTCACGCGCACCGATCTGCAGCGGCACTGCCAGGTTCATCAGGCCGGTGAAGAAAGGCATCGCCATGAAGATGATCATGATCACACCGTGGGCGGTGAAGATCTGGTCATAGTGTTCAGGCGGCAGGTAGCCAGGCGAACCCTCGGTGGCCATGGCCAACTGGGTACGCATCATGATGGCGTCGGCAAAACCACGCAGCAGCATGACCATGGCGACGATGATGTACATCACGCCGATTTTCTTGTGGTCGACCGACGTCAGCCACTCGGTCCACAGGTAGGTCCACTTCTTGAAGTAGGTGATTGCCGCAAACAGCGCCAGACCACCCAGCGCGATCATGGCGATGGTCACCATCACGATCGGCTCGTGGAATGGGACCGCTTCCCAACTTAATTTACCAAACATCGTTTACTCCTCTGCCCCGGCAGCTGAATGCGAATTTGCGTCCGTCCCTTCCACAGCAGCCACTTCTTTCTTCTCGTGCTTGACCGGCTTGCCTGGCTTCATCCCTTCATACTTATCGATGATTTTCTGAAACAGGTCCGGCGTGTACGAGGAGTACAGCTCTACAGGGTTGTTCTGGCTTGGCTTGGCAAGGGCTTCGTATTCAGCTTTTTCAAGCTGTTTTGGTGAGCTCTTGGCTTCTTGTACCCAGGCGTTGAAGTCTTCCTGGGTGGTGGCGATTGCTTTGAATTTCATGCCGGTAAAGCCCGCGCCACTGTAGTTGGCGGAGATACCGTCGAGCTCGGCGTTCTGGTTGGCAATCAGGTGCAGCTTGGTCTGCATGCCCGCCATCGCGTAGATCTGGCCACCCAGGCCCGGGATGAAGAACGAGTTCATCACCGCATCCGAGGTCACTTTGAAGTTGATCGGGGTGTTGGCCGGGAACACGATCTTGTTGACGGTGGCGATCCCTTGCTCGGGATAGATGAACAGCCACTTCCAGTCCAGCGCGACCACTTCGATAGTGATTGGCGGCACGTCGGATTCCAGCGGACGGTAAGGGTCCAGCTCGTGGGTCGACTTATAGGTGATGTAACCCAGGGCGATGATGATAAGTACAGGTACCAGCCACACCGCGATTTCAATCTTGGTGGAGTGCGACCACTTCGGCGCGTAGGTGGCCTTGGTGTTGGACGCGCGGTATTTCCAGGCGAACGCGAAGGTCATCACGATCACCGGCACCACGACCAACAGCATCAGCAAAGTGGCCGTGATGATCAGGTTACGTTGCTCCACGCCGACCTGACCCACAGGGTCGAGCAGCGTCCAGTTGCAGCCTCCCAGCAATAACATGCCGAAAAGCGGCACTATGCCTAGTAATCGGGTGTACCTGTTTTTACTCATCTCACGACCTCTAAAGCAGCTTGCGCAATGCAGTTGGGTTTTGATCGCCAACACTTCACCCTGCCAAGGGTTGGCATTTCTCTTCGATTGAATAAGGGCCTGCCCGGCGCTTCATGCGCTGATCGACACGTCCAGGTCTGGCGGTGAATTCTTATTCGATTTCGTTGGTCAAAGGCCTTGTTACAGACCAATTCCATTTGGTGCGGATAGTTGAAAGGCTGCCGGCACCTGGGGTCGCATGAAGCAATGTTTTCGCCTCTCGACCGCCCTATTTGCTTAGGGTTGAGCAGCACCGGACACTCAGTGCGGGCGATTGTAGTTAGCTAGCGATGTATAAACCATGACTTATAAAGAAATAATTTTTATCGATTCCAGCAATAATCCTGCGCCATTGTTGCAAAGGTTCGGGATCCTATCGCGTTTGATTCTCAACAAAAACCACAAAAAATGCTGTGTTATTGCCTAATGTGTCGCACCTCAAGGCCCCTTTCAGGGTCGCCAAACCCCAGGCAAGCCCGCTAAAAGCAAGGCATTCGCCGATCACCGGAAGTTCTCGAGAGCACGCCGTGCGCGGGGTCGGCCGGGGTGGAAAGTGACAGGCAGCAGCCCCCGACCAATGGTCGATTAAGCGCCCTGGCGCGGGGTGGGAAACGTCCTGCGACGCCCTCAGTGTGACAACGTGTCGCACGTTGCGCGCCGCCAATCTTGTCCAGCGTCACGGTCCTTTCACAAAATCCCCGCACACAAAAACGCCCCGGCCTGCATCAGCAGGACCGGGGCGTTTTGTAGGACGATTTAAGCGCTGTGCTTGCGATTGCGGTAAATGCCCAGGGGCACCAGGATCACCGTCAACACGAACGCCACCAGCGCCCACTGCGCCAGGGACAAGCCCAGCACCGGCGGGTATGGCGTGCTGCAGAAACCATCGACCTGGAAGCCCAGGGGGAAGATCTTCGCCAGGGGCAGGTCATCGACAATCGGCTGCAGCACATCGACGCCGCAACTGATGGCCGGGTAGAACTGGGTGTACACATGATGCCCGGCGGCAGCGACACCGCCGAGGGCGCTGAGCACGACCAGCACTTCAAAGACCGTGACACTGCGTTGGGTACGCATGGCCGCGCCGATAAAGGCAAAGAGCGCAATCAGCAGCAAGGCATAGCGCTGCAGGATGCACAGCGGGCATGGCGCTTCGCCCAGCACTATCTGCATATAGAGTGCGCCACCGATCAGCGCCAGGCAGATGATCCCCAGCAACACCAGGAAGCGCCGCTCCCGCCCCAACCGCATTTCGTCAATCATCCCCGTTTCCCTTTGCCTAATGATGGGTGTGCCAATGGCCGCAAGTTTACACACAGGAGGTGAAAATTTAGCAGTAGGCGTCGGCATCTTAGGCGCAGGCGGGTTAACGACACATTAATGTGGTGGTCTTTCGGGCCTCATCGCGAGCAAGCCCGCTCCCACATTTGAATGTATTCACACATCAAATTGTGGGAGCGGGCTTGCTCGCGAAGACGCCAATACGGTGCTGAAGAGCGGCCGCTTATTCCAGCGCCGCCGCCGGCCCGAAGAACTCATACCGGCTCTGCTTCTCAGGCACACCGAGCTCCTTGAGGTGACGCTTGATCGCACTCATGAAGCCCTTCGGCCCCAGGAAGTAGGCATCCACATCACGCTCCTCAGGTAACCACGCCGCCAGTTGCTCCTGGGTCAGCATGCCGAGCTTGTCCGCCGCCGGGCTGATGCCGTCGTCTTCGGCATAGCAGTAAAAGCGCTGCAATTGCGGATGACGTGCAGCCAGGGCATCGACCCAATCACGAAACGCATGCACGCCGCCATTACGCGCGCAGTGGATAAAGTGCACCGGGCGCTCGGTGGCCAGCGCTGCTTCCAGCATCGGCAGGGTGGGAGTGATGCCCACCCCGCCGCTGATCAGCACCAGGGGCTTGTCGCTGGGCACCAGGGTGAATTCCCCCGATGGCGGGAACAGGTCGATGGTCGCGCCCACATGCATCTGGTCATGCAGGTAGTTGGACACGCGCCCGCCCGCTTCGCGCTTGACACTGATGCGGTACAGGCCCGCGTCGGTGCGCGCCGACAATGAATAGTTGCGGCGCACTTCTTCGCCATCGAGGATCAGCTTCAGGCCGATGTACTGGCCGGGCTCGGCAGCGAGGATCGGGCCGTTGTCCACCGGGGCAAAGTACAGGGAGATGATTTCACTGCTCTCCTCCACACGCTTGACCAGCAAAAACGGGCGCGCCCCACGCCAGCCGCCAACGGCCTGGGCTTTTTCGTCGTAGATCGCGCTTTCTGCGCCGATCAGGATGTCGGCCAACTGACCATAGGCCGCGCCCCACGCGCGCATCACTTCTGGGGTCGCGATTTCGTCACCCAGCACCTCGGAAATCGCCCGCAGCAGGCAATTGCCGACAATCGGGTAGTGCTCCGGGAGGATTTGCAGCGCCACGTGCTTGTTGATGATCTTGGCCACCAGGTCGCCCAACTGGTCCAACTGGTCGATATGCCGCGCGTACATCAACACGCCGTTGGCCAGGGCACGGGGCTGGTCGCCGCTGGCCTGGTGGGCCTGGTTGAACAGCGGGCGCACTTCGGGGTATTCGGACAGCATCATGCGGTAGAAGTGGGTGATCAGGGCTTCGCCACCGCTTTCCAGCAGCGGCACAGTGGACTTGACGATGGCACGGTCTTGAACGCTAAGCATGGGGAGACTCCTGAGCCTTTGGGGCTTCTGAATGATTACCCTGTAGCACTCAGTATTCGTGCCAACTAATAAACCTATATTTATCAGTTAGTTAATTTAGAAGTAGTCAATATGACCTCCTACACTTTATAGTCATTAGGACTACAAGGAGTCATTATGACTGCACACTCCCTGCTCACCACCCTGCTGCCACTGGTGGCTGACCTGTCCCGCGAACTGCCGGAAGGCGAGCGCTACCGACGCCTGCTGCAAGCCATGCGCACCCTGCTGCCCTGCGACGCCGCCGCGCTGTTGCGCCTGGACGGCGAATGGCTGGTGCCGCTGGCCGTGGACGGCCTGAGCCCGGACACCCTGGGCCGACGCTTCAAGATCAGCGAACACCCGCGCTTTGCGGTGCTGCTGAGCAGCCCCGGCCCGACCCGTTTCGATAGCGACAGCGAACTGCCCGACCCCTACGACGGCCTGGTCGATGGCCTGCACGGGCACTTGGAGGTCCACGACTGCATGGGCTGCCCGCTGTTTGTCGATGATCATCCCTGGGGCCTGCTGACCCTGGACGCCCTGGACACCGAACGCTTCGAGCGCGTCGAACTGGACGCCTTGCAGGCCTTCGCCAGCCTCGCCGCCGCCACGGTCAATGTGGCCGAACGCATGGAACACCTGGCCCTGCGTGCCGAGGACGAACACCAGCGCGCGGAAATCTATCGCCAGGCCAGCGGCCAGCAGCACAAGGAAATGATCGGCCAGAGCAAGACCCACAAACGCCTGGTGGAAGAAATCAAACTGGTGGGCGGCAGCGACCTGACCGTGTTGATCACCGGCGAGACCGGGGTTGGCAAGGAACTGGTGGCCCAGGCCATCCACGCGGCCTCGCCCCGCGCCGAGAAACCGCTGATCAGCCTCAATTGCGCCGCCCTCCCGGAAACCCTGGTGGAAAGCGAGCTGTTCGGCCATGTGCGCGGCGCGTTTACCGGCGCGCTGAATGAGCGCCGGGGCAAGTTTGAATTGGCCAATGGCGGCACCCTGTTCCTCGATGAAGTGGGTGAGTTGTCGCTGACGGTCCAGGCCAAGCTGCTGCGGGTCCTGCAAAGCGGGCAGTTGCAGCGGCTCGGTTCGGATAAGGAGCATCAAGTGGACGTGCGCCTGATCGCCGCCACCAACCGCGATCTCGCCGAAGAAGTACGCAACGGCCGCTACCGCGCCGACTTCTATCACCGCTTGAGCGTGTACCCCCTGCAAGTGCCGGCCCTGCGTGAACGCGGGCGCGATGTGTTGCTGCTGGCAGGCTTTTTCCTTGAACAGAACCGCTCGCGCATGGGCCTGGGCAGCCTGCGCCTGACCAGCGATGCCCAGGCGGCGTTATTGGCCTATGGCTGGCCCGGGAATGTACGCGAGCTGGAACACTTGATTGGCCGCAGCGCGCTGAAGGCCCTGGGCAATTGCCGCGAGCGGCCGAAGATCCTCAGCCTCAGTGCCAAGGACCTCGACCTACCCAATGAGTCTGCGCCATTGATCGAAGCGCCCGTGGAACTCGCACCGGTGACCGGCGATCTGCGCCAGGCGACCGCGCACTACCAGAGGCAAGTGATCGGCGCTTGCCTGGAGCGCCACCAGCACAACTGGGCCAGCGCCGCCCGCGAACTGGGCCTGGACCGCGCCAACCTGGGGCGCATGGCCAAGCGCCTGGGCCTGAAGTAACGCGGATCACCCTGTGGGAGCTGGCTTGCCTGCGATAGCGGTGGGTCAGTCAGCATAGGCATTGCTGATTCACCGCTATCGCAGGCAAGCCAGCTCCCACATTAGATCTTCTTACACATTAGGTTTGCTTCGGTTGAAAAAGCGGCCTCACAGCTGCAACCGCCCTGGGCTTACGAAACACCAACACATTCCCCAGCATCACCAGCACCAACCCGGCCAGCGCCGGGGCGGTCCATTGGTAGCCTTCGACCAGCGCCGAGACGTTCAGCGCCACCACCGGGAACAACACTGTGCAATACGCCGCCCGCTCCGGGCCCATGCGGCCGACCAGGGTCAGGTAGGCGGTAAAGCCAATCACCGAACCGGGGATCACCAGGTACAGCAACGAGCCGATGTAGCGGGTGTTCCACTCCATCTCAAATGGAATGCCCTGCACTACGCAGTACAGCGCCAGCATCGACGCGCCATAGGCCATGCCCCAGGCGTTGGTGGTCAACGGCCTGAGCCCGGCTTTCTGTTGCAGGCTCGACAGCATGTTGCCCGCCGAGAAACACAGGGTCCCCAACAGCGCCAGGCCCAGCCCCAACAGCGTCTCGGGGCTGGCGGTGTGCCCGGCAAGTTCGGGCCAGAACAAAAACCCCAGGCCCAGCAAACCAAGGCCACCGCCCAGCAATACATTGCGCGCGATTTTCTGGCCGAAGAACACCCGGGCATTCAGCGCATTCCACAACGTCGCGGTAGAGAACACCACGGCCACCAGGCCGCTGGGGATCCACTGACTGGCCGTGAGGAAGCACATGAAGTTCACGCAAAACAGGCACAAGCCCTGGGCCAGGCAGATCAGGTGCCCACGGCGGTTCATCACCTGCAGTTTGCGGCTGAGCAGCAGCAACACAAACAGCACCAGCGCCGCCAGGCCGAAGCGATAGACGATGGAGACCGGAATCTGCACCACGCCCAACTGCCACTTGAGGGCGATCCAGGTCGTGCCCCAGATCAGCACGGTCAGTAAATACAAAGATAGGTTCATGGCGCACTCCGGTGGTTGAGCCACAGTTTCACCCCGCCTTGCTGCCAGGCACTTGCAGATTCTTGCGCTTTTGTCGGGCCGAGGGATCACAGCGCCGGCCGCCGGGAGTAGGATGCAAGGCGTCGGAGAGAACCCCATGCCTGCACTGGAAAACCTACAAGTCTTCAAAGCCCTGAACAGTTCGCCCAACGCTCGCCTTGAGCTGTGCGCCGAGCTCGGTGACGGCTTGTCTGCGGCTTTGTGGAGCAACCACCACGACTCCCAGGACTACGAAGCGCCCAGCCATCACACCCTGTCCTGCTACGTGGGCGGCGGCACCGAGACATTTCGCCGTGGCCAGCCCGGCACCAAGGGCGGCCCCGATAAATTGTGCATCCTGCCCGCCGAACATCAGTCGGCCTGGGTGATCAACGGCGAGATCCGCCTGGCCCACGTGTACTTCAGCCAAGAGCAATTTGCCCTGGGTTGCATCACCCTGCTGGACCGCGAACCCAGGGCGCTGCAACTGCGCGAAAGCACGTTTTTGGAAGACCCGCAGCAAGCCCGGCGCTTTCACCAACTCATCGGGCTGAACTGGCAGGAACCCGCCGAACGCCTGCTGACCAGTAGCCTGGCCCATGAAATGCTCAGCCACACCCTGCTCAGCCAGGTTGGCCTGCGCGAAGGCTTGCGGCTCAAGGGCGGATTGGCGGCGCATCAACGCCGCCAGTTAGTGGACTACATCGAGCAGCAACTGGCCGAGCCGATCAGCCTGGGGCAACTGGCGGGGCTGTGCGCCTTGTCGGAATACCACTTTGCGCGGATGTTTCGCACAAGCTTTGGCCTGCCGCCCCACCAATATGTGCTGACCCGCCGCCTCGCGCAGGCCCAGGCCCTGTTGCGCAGCGGGTCAATGCCGCTGGGGGAGATTGCCCTGGCATGCGGGTTCTCCAGCGCCAGCCACTTTACCAACCGGTTTCGCCAGGCGATGGGAGCGACACCGGGGGAATATCGGCAGGCGTTCCGACCCTAGTTGCCTTGACACAAAACTAATGTGGGCATGGGATTTTGTGGGAGCGGGCTTGCTCACACATTGTTCAATCGCGGCTTTGCGCCAGGACCACGGCCACTCGATCTTCCAACGCCTTGATCCGACTCCCCTCCACCACATAGTTGTTGGTCAGCATCGAAAACACCAACCGCCGCCCACCCGCATCGGTGATGTAGCCCGTCAACGAAGACACCCCACCCATCGACCCCGTCTTGGCCTGCAGGTTGTTTTGCGCCGCAGTCCCGCGCAGGCGGTAACGCAGGCTGCCGCCACCGAGGCGATCCGGGTTACCGGCGATGGGCAGCGCGTCGTACCAGGCGTTGAACCATGGCTGTTTGCCCATGGCCAGCAACAGGTCGGTGAAGTTCTGCGCCGACACCAGATTACGTCGCGACAAACCCGAGCCATCCACCTGGCTTAATGTTGCCGGGTCCAGGCCCTGGCGCTTGAGAAAGTCAGCCACCGCCGCAACACCGGCCGCCGCCGTGCCGGCATTCGCCTGTTGACGTCCCATGGCCTTGAGCAACGCTTCGGCCATGCTGTTGTTGGACAGTTTGAGCAAGGGCCTGATCAGTTCCTGCAACGGCGCCGACTGGTGCGTCGCCAACACCGTGGCGGTGGCCGGGCTGACACCACCGATCACGCGCCGACCCTGCACGCTGATCCCCTGCTGCGCCAAGGCCTGGGCAAACAGATTGGCCACCAGTTGCGTCGGCTCCCACACGCTGACCCATTGCCGGCTTTGCGTCCCCGGCGTCAGCGTGCCACTGAGGCGCAGCAGGTTGCTGCCATGCTGGCGATTGAGCCCATAGCTGTTGCCCGGACCGCTGAGCGCCAGGTTGCTCAGTTGCACATAATCAGTAGGCGGGCTGAGGGTGACGCCCAGCGGTTGGCCGACCGCCATGGGCGCCTTGGCCGTGACGATCAAGGTGCCCGCATCAAAATCAGCATTGGGCGACACGGTCAGTGCGGAAATCTGCGCGCCGTAATACTTGTCTTCGTCGTCGTGGGCCCAATCCACACCCAGGCGTTCGGCGTCGAACCAGCTGTCATCGAGCACCAGGTCGCCGTCGATCTGCCGGATGCCCTGCGCGGCCAGGTTCGCCGCCAGGGCCTGGTAATCCGCCCACTGGATCGTCGGGTCGCCCAGGCCTCGCAGGTACAGATTGCCCAGCAGGCGCGAGCCTTGTCGGCTACCGGTGCTCAGCAACTGCGTAGAAAACCGATACTGCGGGCCCAGTACATCCATGGCCGCCGCCGTGGTCAGCAGTTTCAGGCTGGAGGCCGGCACCAGCCGCGTGCGGGGGTTGTGCTGGTACAGCGTGCTGCCGCTGCGGGCGTCACGCACCATCAACGAAACGCTGGCCCCGGCCAGGGCCGGATCGGCCAGCAATTGCTCCAGCGCCTGCTCGCCGGTTTTCGAAGGGCTGGCACAGCCACCCAACAACAGGCTTACGCCCACCAGCATGGCGCTGGTGTGTATCCATCGTCCCAACTGCATCAAACCGTCCCGGCAATCCTCAAAAAGCGCAACGCTAGCAGCTCAGGCCGCCAGCGTCATCGCCGAAGGTCAGAACTCCAACGTGCTGGACAACGACACCTGGCGCGCATCGCCCATGGACACAAACAACCGGCTGACGGCCGAGGTGTAGTAGGTGCGGTCAAACAGGTTCTTCACATTGAGCTGGAACTTGACCTTCTGCCCGTCGACCTTGGTGTCATAGGTGGCAAACGCATCGGCCACGGTGTAGCCCGGCAGGTCGAAGCTATTGAGTGCATCGCCGGCCCGCTCGCCGACGTAACGCGCACCGGCACCGACGCGCAGCTGGTCGCCGCCGACGATAGTGCCGAAGTCGTACACGGCTGAAACAGAGCCGGAATTCTTCGCCACGTTTTGCAGGCCTTTGCCTTTGTAGGCCGGGTCCTCGGTGACTTCGGCATCGGTGTAGGCATAGCTGCCGATCAGGCTCCACTGGTCGGTCAACTGCCCGCTCAGGTCCATTTCCAGGCCACGGGAGCGCACCTTGCCGGCGACGCTGTAGATCGAGGTCGCGCCCTCGGTGATCGACACCAGTACGTTGCGTTTGTGGATATCAAACAAGGCCACGTTGGCGGTAATGCGCCCCGGCATATCGAACTTGGCCCCAAGCTCCCAGGACTTGGACTGTTCCGGGGCGATGCTGCCGTCGATCACCATCTTGTTGTCCAGCGGCGCAATGGTGGAGTTGGGTTTGAACGATTCGGTGTAGCTGCCATAAAACGACAGCTCATCGGTGTAGCGGTACACCAGGCCGGCGCGGGGCACCCACTTCTGGCCGTTGCTGTCGGTGTTGGCCGTGAACGGGCGGCCCTTGCCGGCGTACTGGTCGTACGTCTGGAAACGCGCCCCGCCGACCAGGATCCACTGGTCAGTCAGGTGGATGGCGTCCTGGAAAAACACCGAGTCGCTGCGCAGCAGGTCAGTCTGGTTGCTGTCCGGCGCGCTGACGGTGGTGCCCGCCACTTCGCGGCCGTACACCGGGTCGTTGTAGTTGAACACGCTGCGGCTGGCCTGGCGGATCAGGTCGGCGCGGTAGATTTTGCGGTATTCGTCATCCAGGCCAAACACCAGGTCATGGCGCATGCCGGCCACGTCCACCTTGCCTTCGAGGCTGACGGTAGTGAAGCGGTCGGTGGTCAGCGCGCCCTGGGTGCCGTCCATATTGCGCGTCAGCACGCCGTTGGCGTTGACCTTGCTCACGCGCACCTGGCTGGCGTCGTAGGTTTCGCGGTTCCAGCTGTAGCCGAAGTGGGCCTTCCAGTCGTCGTTCAGGTCATGGTCGACCTCAAGGCGATACAGGTCGGAGCGGCCTTCCATATTGTTGAACGGCTCATCCAGGCGGCGCGTGGCGGGGATATCCAGGGGGTGATTGGTCGTGGGGTCGATGGCCGTGCCACGGTCGAACGGCGAGAGAAACTCGCGGTGCTCGTAGGCCAGCAACACCTTGGTGGCGTCGCCGTACCAGGCCAGGGATGGCGCGATCAGGCTTTCGCGGTAAGTGCCGAAATTGCGCCAGTAATCCTCATCTTCGTGGTCGAGAATCAAACGATAAGCCAGGCCGCTGTCGCCAATCGGGCCGGTGGTGTCGAGGTTGCCGCCGCTGCCGTTCTTACCGCTGCCATAGGTCGAGCCGCGCACGGTCAGGGCGGTGGATGGGGTCAGCTCGGGTTTCTTGCTGACGATATTGATCACCCCGCCGGGGTCCTGGATGCCATACAGCAACGACGCCGGGCCCTTGAGCACTTCGACGCGCTCGGCGGTTTCGTTCAGCGCCCGGCCCTGCACCACAGGCATGCCGTCGCGCATGACCGAGCCATTGCGGTTGTCGCCAAAGCCCCGCAGCATCACCGCATCCTGGGTGCTGCCCAAGGTGTTGGCCTGGGTGATGCCGCTGACGTTGGCCAAGGCATCGTCGAGGTTGCGCGGCACTTGGTCGCGCATCACTTGGGCCGGCACCATGTTCACGGTTTGCGGGGTTTCCAGCAGCAGGCCCTGGGAGCGCATGACCGAGCTGGTGGGCGGTGGCTGGTAGCTGGTGGCTTGCTGCTGGTTGACGCCGCTGATGGTGGTGGCGCCAAGATTGACCGCGCCTTCGCTAGGCAGCGGTTCCAGGGCCAGGGTGCGGGCGTCGATCTGGCGGAAGGTCAAGCCGGAGTTACCCAACAGGCGCTGCATGGCCTGGGCGGCGCTCATCCGCCCACTGACGGCCGGGGCGTTGAGGTTGTAGGGAGCTTCGTCGGTGTAGACCACGCTGATGCCGGTCACCCGGCTGAAATCGCTCAGCGCCTGGGGCAACGGCTTGGCCGGCAGTGCAAAACTGAAGACTGCGCTCTGCTCCTGCGCCGCTTGCGCCAGGCTCAGGGGCTGTAATGCCAGGCCGGAAGCGGCCAGAAGGGAGGCTCCCAGCCACTGTTTAACCGAACTGCCTGCCGCCGACTTTGCCCTGGACTTCATACTTGAGAACCCGTGTAGAGAACGCTGTTAATGCGAATTGATCGCAGTTTCAAGCACTACACGAATGGCGCGGGGTTTTACCTCAGGTGAAATTGAAAATAATTTCACCTTCAGCCTTTGTTCTTGTTTTTCGCCCCGCCCTGCCGGGCCTTGAAGCGTGGGTTGGATTTGCAGATCACATAGATCCGCCCCCGGCGCTTGACGATCTGACAGTCGCGATGGCGGTTCTTGGCTTCTTTGAGTGAGGACAGGACTTTCATGGGGTGGCTCCTTGGTAGAGATGTAATAACATATCATAAATGCAAATAAGAATAGTTATCAACCTTTGTTCGGACCATCCCCTAAACCAGCTCCCACAGGAACGCAGCTTCGCGCTCTGGCTCTGCTGTTGCTGTTGCTGTGCTTTTGATCTGGCTTTTGATCTCAGGCGCCCCGTTAAACCACGCTGGCCGCAGGCAGGTATTGCGCAGTGGGCACCCCGGCATGGATGCCGGGGTAGCCGCGACACGGCCATGGATGGCCGATCGCGGCGGGCCCACGGAGCAATACCTGACTGCGGGCATGCCGAGCCTAGGCGAGGCACCGAGTGGTGGGGCGAGGACCTTTTGGTTACTTTTGGGTCCCAAAAGTGACCCGCCGTAAGGGCGGAACCCTAAGTGGCCGTGACCGCAGGAATGGATATGTACACAGAGCGAGTTATGTCGATGCTCATGCTGCGATGGCTCCTGAAGGGTTGCGCAGCTCTTCCAGACGCCATCGCGGGCAAGCCCGCTCCCACAGGGGGTGGCTGGTTTTCAGCGGACGACGATCAACCGCCCCAACACACTGTGCTGCTCAAAACCCAGCACCGCTTGCAATGCGTTGAGCACCGCCTCCGGGTCCTTGCTCGGGAAGCTGCCGCTGACCCGGCGGGCGCCGAGTTCGTCATCAAGCAGCAGGATGCGGCCAGGGTAGTAACGGCCAAGGTCCTTGAGCACATCGGCCAGCGGGGTCTTGTAGTAGTTGAGCCAGCCGTCGCGCCAGCCCAGGCGCGATTCACTGTCCACCGCGTGCCGCTCATCAGCCACACCCTCGGCGTAGGCCACTTGCTGGCCGGCCGTCAGAATCTGCTGAGTACCCTGGGCCGAGGGTGTAACCCCGACCCGCCCCGACAACACCGTCACCTGGGCGCCCGCCGGTTGCAGGCGCACTTCGAACTGCGTGCCCAACACCCGCACTTCGCCACTGCCTGCGTGCACTACAAAGGCTTGCCCGGTGTGGGTCACGCTGAAAAAACCGGCGCCACGTCGCAGTTGAATGTGCCGCTCGCCGTGGCTGAAATCCACGGCAATCGCGCTGTCGGCATCCAGGGTGACTTGGCTTTGATCGGCCAGGGTCACGGTTTTGACCTCACCCGGCGCACTGACGTAATCGGCGCCCAGGTCATCGACCCAGCGCTGTGGCTGCCAACCGGCGCCCATCGACACCATCAGCACCAGGCACGCCGCCATCGCCAGTGCCGCCGACCAGCGGCGCATACGGGAGCGTTTTGCGCCGTCCATGGCCTTGAGGTAACGCTGCAGGGCCAACGCGTCTTCGGCGGCCAGGGTGCGCGCCGGCACTTCGCTCAATTCCCACAGCACCTGGGCCTGGGCATATGCCTCGACGTGGGCCGGGTCGGCGCGCAACCAGTGGCTGAAGGTGGCCTGGTCGCCACTGCTGGGCGCATCGTGCAGCAGGCTGAGCCAGGCCAGGGCGGCCTGTTCCTGGGCGGGCGTCGGGGTGACGTTCACGGTGCTTTCCCTGGCGAGCGTGGCGGATGGGCTTGCCGAAGGCTGGCTTTGCAGGCTTCGAGGGCACGCATCATATGTTTTTCCACGGCACTTTGGGACAGGCCCATGGCCTTGGCGATTTCTGCGTATTTGCGCCCGTGGATGCGGTTGAGCAAAAAGATCTGCCGCGTACGCTCCGGCAAACTGCGCAGCGCCGCTTCGACATGGCGCAGATCGTTGCCCGCTTCCAACGCGGCCTGGGGCTCGGAGCCATGATGATCCTGCTGCTGCGGCAACCAGCCTTCATTGCCGCGCACCCGCGCGCTTTCGCTGCGCAAGTGGTCGATGGCGATATTGCCGGCGCAGCGCAGCAGGTAGGTGCTGAGTTCTTCGACCTGCACCAGGGGTCGGCGCCAGAAACGCAGGAACAAATCCTGCACCAGGTCCGCCGCCGTCGCACGGCAGCCTACGCGGCGGCTGACCAACGCCTCCATCTGTGAGCGCTGGGACAAAAACACCTGTAGGAAATGTGCGCGCCCGCCCGACGATTCAGCGTGAGGGTGATCCTGGGGCTCGGGCGGCGTGGTGATCATCAACGGTGCTCAGAGGGTCGCGAAGGCCGCAACGGGGCTGGCCAGCAGGCCAACGCCCGCGAGGATCAAGGCCAGCCTTGGCCGATACGGCAACAGCAACACCAGCAACAGCCCACTGAGCATCAGCACCGCACACCAGTCCACCAGGCCCCGGCTCCAGCCGGCCAGGTGCACCGCCGGCCAGATCGACAGCCCCAACAGCAGCCAGCCACCCACGCGCAACCCCAGGCGCCGCCGTGGCGAAGGTTTGCTGTGCAGCAACTCGCCATGGTGACGGTCCAGGGACAGGCACAGCGCAACAAAGCCTGCGTAGCACAGCAACAAGGCCAACAACATCAGTGCACCTCGCCTTTGAGGGTCAGTGGGCGGGCCCGCTCGGCACGGGGTTGGGCGGCGCTGCGGTGCTGCATCTTCCAGGCGGCCCAGGCCAGGAACAGGCCGCTGCCCAGGCAGGTCAGGTCAAAGCCGGCCATGGCCCAATCACCCTTGGCCAGCGACACGCCCAGGTGCTGGGAAGTGGTCAGCGCATTGAGCAGCGGCACCGCCATAAACAGTACGGCGCCCAGGCCCAGTTGCTCGACCCAGGCGCGGCGGCCACGGCGCAGCATGGCGTGCAGCAAGGTCAGGCCCCAGGCGATAAAGAAGCTCTGCACCTCCCAGTCCGAACGTTCGGCGAAGCTCGCCGGCAGCAGGCGGTTGGCCCAGAAAAACACAGCAATGGCGATGACCAGCCCGGACATGCTGGCAAGGTTCAACACCTCCACCAGGCGCAACTCAAACGGCATCACCCCGGTTTTGGCATGCTTGAGCTGACGCTTACCCAGCCAGATCACCAGGCCGGTGCCAATCATCGCCGTGCCCGCCAGGCCGCAGATAAAGTACAACCACCGCAGCACCGGGCCGGCGAAGTGACCCATGTGCAGGCCGTAGAAACTGCCGCTGATTGCCATCGGCAGCGACTGCTCGGCACTGACCCGCAGCAATTCGCCGGTGCTGCCATTAAAGGACACGGTGCTGCCGAAATCATGCACCACCCGGTCAGAGCCGGCGCGGGAGACGTTGACCGAGGCATTCACATCGCCAGGGTTGTTCACCGCCAGCCGCCCCACATGACCACCGCCCCACTGCGCCCGGGCCTGCTCCACCAGCGGCGCCAAAGGCAGCAGCTTGCCCGGCTGGCCGAGGGCCGGGGCGTTGTCGGTGGCCGGGAACAACTCATTGAAAAACCCACGGGTGTCGCCGTCATAAGACGCGAGGATGCTGGCAGGCATGACCATGGTCATGAAAATCACCAAGCTGCTGTAGGTGATCATCAGGTGGAACGGCAACACCAGCACGCCCACCGCGTTGTGCCCATCGAGCCAGGAGCGCTGGCCCTTGCGCGGTCGGAAGGTGAAGAAGTCCTTGAAGATTTTCTTGTGGGTGATGATCCCCGTGATCAGCGCGACGAACATCACCATCGCCGCGATGGTCGACAACCAGCGGCCCCACGGATGAGGCATCTGCAACTGGAAGTGGAACCGGTAGAAGAACTCGCCGCCCATGGTTTCCCGGGCCTGGAGTTGTTCGCCGGAGACCGGGTCGAGCATTTTCTCGATGAAATTGCCGCGCCGGCCAGGGTCGATCTTGTCTTGCCACATCACCGATAAACCAGGGTCGCGGCTGTTGGGCAAGCCGATAAACCAACGGGCCGCCGTGGGTGCGTGCTGCTCCAGGTAGCTTTGCGCCACGGCCACGCTGCGCGCATCGTCCACCGCATGGGCTGGCACTTCGGGCTGCATCCAGTGGGTGATTTCACCCTTGAAGTAAGACAGGGTGCCGGTGAGGAAAATCGCGAACAGCAACCAGCCGAAAATCAACCCGGCCCAGGTGTGCAACCAGGCCATGGCCTGACGGAAACCCTCTTTCATGGGCGTGCCATCCAATAGGCCAGGCCAGCCAGGGTGGCCAGTATCGCGCAGGGCACCAGCACGCCAAACCAGGCGCGGGCCGCACTGCGGCAGGCAAAGCACCAGATCACCGCCAGCAGGTAGAACACAAAGGAACTGAGCATGCCGCTGACCACCGCATCGGCGCGGGAGATTGGCAGCCAGAAGGTCAGGCACACGCTGGCCAGGGACGCCAGCACATAGCCGCCGACAACAGCCGCCAGCAGCCGCGACGTCACACCGAGCCGGTAGGAAAGAGGAAGTGATGCTTTGCTTTTCATGCCAGTGGCGCCTGGTTCGTCAGGGGCGAGAGTCTAATGATAAATATTCTCATAAGCAAAAGAGAACGGATGAAGCGGGCACCAAAAACAGAGGTGGGACTTGTGTGGGAGCTGGCTTGCCTGCGATGCAGCCACCTCGGTGTGTCTGGCAGAACAAAATGATGCTATCGCAGGCAAGCCAGCTCCCACACAAGCCAGCCCACAGGGTTCTGTGGCGATAAAAGCGGCTATCGGTCTTATGCTGATTGCCGAATGCCACCCGCCCAACCTACAATGCGAACAATTCTCGTTATCTAAAGCATGCTGATGCTGCCGGAGTGTTCGCGTTGCGGCCGTCCAATACCGTCGAAGTCCTGTATCACGACCATCACCACTGGCTGACCGGCTGGTTGCGACGCAAGCTCGGCTGCCCGCACAGCGCCGCCGACCTGGCCCAGGACACGTTTATCCGGGTGTTGACCGCCCGCGAAACCCCGACGCTGATCGAGCCCCGCGCCTTCCTCACCACCATCGCCAAGCGCGTGTTGTTCAACCATTACCGCCGCCAGGACCTGGAGCGCGCCTACCTCGACGCCTTGGCGCAAATGCCGGAACTTGCGGCACCATCGGAAGAAGAGCGGGCGATCATCCTGCAAACCCTGATGGAACTCGACCAGTTGCTCGACGGTTTGCCCGTGCCGGTCAAGCGCGCCTTCCTGCTGGCCCAGCTCGACGGCCTGACCTACGGGCAAATCGCTGCCGAACTTGGGATCTCCATCGCCACCGTCAAACGACATTTGAATAAAGCCGCCATGCGCTGCTATTTCGCCCTATGAACCGCGCCGCGAACTTCTCGACCCAGGTCGCCGAACAGGCGGTGCAGTGGCTGATGCAAATGCAGCAAGGCCCGCTCAACCCGCGCCAGCAGGCAAACTGGCAGCGCTGGCTGGATGCCCACAGCGAGCATCAACGGGCGTGGGAGCATATACAGCGGGTCAACCAGCGCTTGCGCGGAATGCCCTCGCCCCTGGCCCACGCGGCGCTGAACGCCCCGCAATCGAACAGTCGGCGCCAGGCGCTGAAGCTGTTGCTGATTCTCGGCGCCGGTTCGGCAGCGACCTGGGGCTTGCGCCAGCAGCACTTGATCGCGCCATTGACCGCCGACTACCGCAGCCCCTTCGGCCAGCGGCGCAAGGTCCAACTGGCCGACGGCAGCCACCTGCAACTCAACACCGCCAGTGCGGTGGATGTGCAATTCGATGGCCCACAGCGCCTGATCCGCCTGCTCGAAGGCGAGATACTGCTGCGCGCCAGCACCCCGTTGCAGATCATCACCGGCCAGGGCATCGTCACCGCCCGGGCAGCGCAGGTGAATGTGCGCCAGTTCAACGATCACACCCAGGTCGCCGTGCTGGATGGCCAGGTCGAGATTGCACCCAGGTCCTACAGCGGCTTACCGCTGACCCTGGAAAAATCCCACCAGGCCAACCTCACCCGCAAAGGCTGGGATACGCCGCGCCTCACTGATGCCAACACCGGGGCCTGGGCCGACGGCATGCTGGTGGCGTCGCACATGCGCCTGGCAGATTTCCTCGAGGAGCTGAGCCGTTATCGCCGGGGCCAATTGCAGTGTGATCCGCAAGTGGCCAACCTGCTGATTTCCGGCAGCTACCCGCTGGACGACAGCGAACGCATCCTCGACCTGCTGCAAATCAGCCTGCCGGTCAAAATTCGGCGTTTTACCCGCTATTGGGTCAGTGTCGAAGCCCGCGCCTGAATTATTTTCGCCACCCGTGAGCCGTTTTCCGTACCTCGCGTGACAGAGAGGGAAAGCCACCCTGATTCCCACCTCTGAGGAACGTTCTTCATGCCCCAGCAACCGACTCGCCTGACGCCACTTGCCCGTACGCTGCGCCACTTGCTGCTGGGCGCCAGCCTCAGTTTCAGCGCCCTGCCCTACGCCATGGCGGCCGAGGCCAAGCCTTATCACATCGCCCCGGCGTCCCTGGAGGCGGCGCTGAATCAGTTTGGCCGCGAGGCCGGCGTGCTGATTTCGTTTGGTTCCGAAGTGACCGCCGGCGCGCAAAGCCAGGGCCTGCAGGGCAACTACACCACCTTGCAAGGTTTGAACGCATTGCTCAAGGGCACCGGCCTGCAAGCCCGCGCCGAAGGTAACAATGCCTACAGCCTGCAACCACTGAACGCGCCGGCCACCCTGGAGCTGGGCACCTCCAATGTGGTGGGCGACTGGCTCGGCGACGCGGCGCAAACCAACGTCTTCGAACACCCCGGCGCCCGTGATGTGATCCGCCGCGAAGAATTCGAGCGCCAGGGCGCAACCCAGGCCCGTGACGTGCTCAATCGTATTCCCGGGGTCAACGCGCCGGAAAACAACGGCACCGGCAGCCACGACATGGCGCTGAACTTCGGTATTCGCGGGCTCAACCCACGCCTGGCGTCGCGCTCGACGGTATTGATGGACGGCATTCCGGTGCCTTTCGCGCCGTATGGCCAGCCGCAGTTGTCGTTCGCGCCGGTCAGCATGGGCAACATGGATGCAGTGGACGTGGTACGCGGCGGTGGCGCAGTGCGTTACGGGCCGCAGAACGTCGGCGGCGTGGTCAACTTCGTGACCCGGGCAATTCCTGATGCACCGACGGTCAAGGGCGGCCTGCAGACCGAGACCAGCCCGTCTTCCAGCCACGATGGCTTCAAGACCACCGGCAACCTGCTGGCCGGCGGCACCGCCGACAATGGCCTGGGCGGCGCGCTGCTGTATTCCGGCACCCGCGGCGGCGACTGGCGCGAACACAGCGACACACAAATCGACGACCTGATCCTCAAGGGCAATTACCAACTGGACGAAGCCAACAGCTTCAATGCCATGGCCCAGTACTACGAAGGTCAGGCCGATATGCCCGGTGGCTTGAGCACTGCGGCCTACAAGGCCGACCCGTATCAGTCCACCCGCCCCTACGACAAATTCTGGGGCCGCCGTACGATGTTTAACGTGGGCTATCGCTACCAGGAAGATCGCCGGGAATTCACCGTCAACAGCTTCTTTACCAAGACCCTGCGCAGCGGCTATCTGGACCAGGGCAGCTTCCTTTCGCTGTCACCGCGCGAGTATTGGGTACGCGGCCTGGAAACCCGCCTGGCCCAAGGCTTCGACCTCGGCCCGACCAGCCACGAGGTTGGCGTGGGTTACCGCTACATCAACGAGGCCGGGCACGAATTGCGCTACCGCACGCCGATCAGCGCCAACCAGCAACTGCCCAATACCGACAGCCGCAACGACCGCGACACCCGCGGCGGCACCGAAGCCAACGCATTCTTTATCGACGACCGCATCGATATCGGCAAGTGGACCGTAACCCCTGGCATCCGCTACGAGATGATCAAGTCCCAGCAAACCAACAACCTGACCGACGTCAAATACAAGGGTGACTACAACACCGCCCTGCCGGCGTTGAACGTGCTGTATCACCTGACCGACGACTGGAACCTGTACGCCAACACCGAAGGCTCCTTCGGCAGCGTGCAGTACAGCCAGATGCCCAACCGTGTGAGCAGCGGCGCGGTCAAGCCGGAAAAGGCCCGCACCTGGGAAGTCGGCACCCGCTACGACAATGGCGCGCTGCGCGCGGAAATCGGTGCGTTCCTGATCAACTTCGACAACCAGTATGAAAGCAACCAGACCAACGACTCGGTGATCGCCCGGGGTGAAACCCGGCACCAGGGCATCGAATCCAGCCTCAACTACGCCCTCGACGGCTTGAGCCCCGCGCTGGCCGGCTTTGATGTGTACGCAAGCTACGCCTATGTCGATGCAACCATCCGCGAAGACGGCCCGAACAAAGGCAACCGCGTGCCCTTCTCGTCCAAGCACAAAGGCACCCTGGGCGTGGGCTACACCGAGGGCCAATGGAAGTTGAACCTGGACAGCACCTACCAGAGCAGCCAGTTCGCCGACAACGCCAACACCCAGGCCGAAAGCGTGGATGGCAGCAATGGGCACATCCCCGGCTACATGCTGTTCAGCAGCCGCGCGGCGTACGACTTCGGCCCGCAGTTGTCGGATTTGAATGTGGCGGTGGGGGTAAAGAACATCTTCAACACCCAGTACTTCACCCGTTCGTTTGACGATAACAACAAGGGCAAATACGTGGGTGAGCCGCGCACGGTGTATGTGCAGACCTCGGTCGCGTTCTGACGAATAGCCTGAATACACTCTTGGCTTATGTGGGAGCTGGCTTGCCTGCAATGGCGGTGGGTCAGTTGCAACTTCAGTAAATGGCAGATCGCCATCGCAGGCAAGCCAGCTCCCACATTTGATATATATTCGCCACAAAAAAACGGGCCTGCATCTGCAGGCCCGTTTTGTATGGGGTTGAAAAACATTCAGCAATCAGCTGTTAAGCGCAGCCTGTTCGTTTTCCAGGAATTCCTCTTCAAGCCCGGCTTCATCGACTTGGTTGTTGGGCGTGCGTTTCTCTGCACGCGGCTTGCCTTGCAATCTGCCGAACAGATGCTCCAGCGCGTTATCCAGCTTGGTGGCCGCCCCGTCGATGGCTTGTTCCAGGGTGTCGGCTTTATGGATGACCGAAATCGGTTGATGACCCTTTGGCCGCGCTTCCAGGCGGCAACTTAAATCGTGTGGGCCCGGCTTGTCGCCGTTCTCATCCTTCAAAAAGACTTCGATGCGGGTCAAGTCTTCTTCATAAAGTTCGAGCGTGCTCTCAATGGTAGTACGTACCCACTCCTCCAGTCGGATGCTGCTTTCAATATGGTTATCGCTGTTGACTAGGATTTGCATAGTGTTTCCCTTATTTCAGCTAGCTCGCCAGAGGTCACAACTGCAACACCGATGCGGTGAAACCATGACCTCTTGATTACACAATTGAGCACCTGAGGGAACAATTCAACCCCTATTCAAAGATAAATCCTACATTACAAATTAAGTCTGACAATCGCCCAAAGCGCTGTTATGGTCGGGAGTTGGGTACACCCGCCCACCCGGGCAAATCCTCACAATTGCCCCTCTCCCAAGGGGTGCAATCCGCGAAAAATCCCCGCCTCTTCCACCAGCCAGTCATGCACCGCACGCACGCCGGGATGGTTCAGCGCGCCTGGCGCATACAACAGCACGTAGCGCTTGTGATTCGGCACCGCGAGCCCGAACGGCACGATCAGGGTGCCGCGCTCCAATTCGTCATTGAGCAGGGTGCGCCGGGCAATCGCCACGCCCATGCCGGCAATGGCGGCCTCGATGGTCAGGTGGTTGCGGTTGAAGGTATGCCCGCGCCGCACGTCGGCGTCGTGATAGCCGATAGCATTCAGGTAAAACTCCCACTCGGCGTACTCATAACTCCCACGCCAGGCTGTGATGTCGTGCAACAGCGGGAAGTGGGCCAGGTCGGCCGGGCCGTGCAACGGCGGCCGTCCGCGCAGCAGGCTCGGCGCGCACACCGGGAATATCTGCTCATCGAGCAAGGCTGTGGATAACAAACCCGGATAGCTGCCGTCGTTAAGGTCGATGGCCAGGTCGAAGTCGCCTTCGTGCAGGGCAATGCTGCTGTCTTCGGCCACCAGGCGCAGTTGGATATCCGGGAAACGCTGCTGTAAACGCGGCAGGCGCGGTGTCAGCCATTTACCGAGAAATGACGGAATCGAGCGCAGGCGCAAGGTGCCGCTGATCATCCCCGCATCCAGGCGCTGCAACTCGGCATCGATGCTGCCGTAGGCCTCACTCACCGTAATCGCCAACCGCTGCCCCTCGGCACTCAGCTCCACGCCACGCGCCCGGCGATGAAACAGGCGAAAGCCCAGGCGTTCTTCCAATTGGCGAATCTGCTGGCTGACCGCCCCCGGCGTGATGTGCAGTTCTTCGGCGCAACGCGTGAAGGACAAATGCCGTGCGGCGCAGGCAAATACGTGCAACCAGACATAGGTCTGGGCATGAAGAGGGCGAGCCATAGAGTTTAGTCCTGCTAAAGGGTGTCTTAGGATAATTCGTTGGTCAGTGCCGATCTAGAGGCTCAGTATCGCGCCACTTCCGCTTGTCCTACAAAACATGGCAGCGATTCCTACTCCATTGCTTGTAAGGCTTTAGCATGGCTATCAGCGTTTTTGATCTATTCAAGGTGGGCATTGGCCCGTCGAGCTCCCATACCGTCGGCCCCATGCGGGCAGCGGCAACCTTCGCCCAGGCCCTCACCGACCAACAGTTGCTGGAGCAAACCCAGCGCGTGGAAGTGCGCCTGTACGGTTCACTGTCGGCTACCGGCGTAGGCCATGCCACCGACCGTGCCTGCGTAATGGGGTTGATGGGAGAATGGCCCGATCGAGTGGCCCCTACCTCCATCGGGCCGCGCATCCAGCAGTTGCGCGAATCTGGCCGCTTGTTGCTTGCCGGCACCCAAGAAATCTCCTTCAACTGGCAGCACGATCTCCTGCTGCTGGAGGAAAGCCTGCCCTACCACCCCAACGCCATGTCCCTGCATGCCTACGGCGAAAGCGGCCTGCTGAGCGAACAGACCTACTACTCGGTGGGCGGTGGTTTCATTATCGAGGCTGCGGAAGCCGAGTCGGGTATTGCTCCCACCAGCGATGTAGAACTGCCCTACGACTTTTCCAGCGCCGTCGAACTGCTGGCCCTGTGCAACAAGCATGGCCTGCGTGTTTCTGAATTGATGATGGCCAACGAACGCGCGTGGCGCAGCGACGAAGAAATCCGTAGCGGCCTGCTGCATATCTGGTCGGTGATGCGCGAGTGCGTCGAGCAAGGCCTGCGCGATGAAGGCATCTTGCCCGGCGGTTTGGATGTGCCGCGCCGCGCCGCCAAGCTGCACCGCAGCCTGCTGGAAATCGGCAAACCGAATGTGATCACCTCGACCTTGTCGGCCATGGAATGGGTCAACCTGTTCGCCCTTGCGGTCAACGAAGAAAACGCCGCCGGTGGGCGCATGGTCACCGCACCGACCAACGGCGCGGCCGGGATCATCCCTGCAGTGCTGCACTACTACATGAAGTTCAATGCCGACGCGTCCGACGACGATGTAGTCAACTTCTTCCTGGCCGCAGCCGCCGTCGGCATCCTGTGTAAGAAAAACGCCTCGATCTCCGGTGCCGAAGTCGGCTGCCAGGGTGAAGTCGGCTCGGCCTGTGCCATGGCCGCCGCTGGCCTGGCGGATATCCTTGGCGCCACCCCCGAGCAACTGGAAAACGCCGCCGAAATCGGCCTGGAGCACAACCTTGGCCTGACCTGCGACCCCGTGGGCGGCCTGGTCCAGGTGCCCTGTATCGAGCGCAACGCCATTGCCGCCGTCAAAGCCATCAACGCCACGCAAATGGCCCTGCGCGGCGATGGCAAGCACTTCATTTCCCTCGACCGGGTGATCCGCACCATGCGCGATACCGGCGCCGATATGCATGACAAATACAAAGAAACTTCACGGGGCGGCCTGGCGGTCAGCTGGGTGGAGTGCTGAGGAGCACGCCTACCCGCCCCATACGTGAGCCCGCGCAAAAATAATAACGAGGCAATAACGATGACCGATGTACGTACACCTGCTGCCGAAAATCCCGCTTCTACCACACAAACCGTAACGAGCGGCTGGAGCAAACACGACACCACCTGGATGCTGGGCCTCTACGGCACCGCCATCGGTGCTGGCACCCTGTTCCTGCCGATCAACGCCGGGGTCGGCGGCTTCTGGCCGCTGATCGTGCTGGCGCTGCTGGCCTTCCCCATGACTTTCTTCGCCCACCGTGGGCTGACGCGCTTTGTGCTGTCAGGCAAATCCGGCGACATCACTGACGTAGTGGAAGAACATTTCGGCGTCGGTGCCGGCAAGCTGATCACCCTGCTGTACTTCTTCGCCATCTTCCCGATCCTGCTGGTGTACAGCGTCGCGCTGACCAACACCCTCGGCAGCTTCATGGAACACCAACTGCAAATGACCCCACCGCCACGGGCGATCCTGTCCCTGGTGCTGATCCTCGGTCTGATGGCCATTGTGCGGTGCGGCCAGGGCGTGATCGTCAAGGCCATGAGCGTGCTGGTCTACCCGTTCGTCGCCGCCTTGCTGCTGCTGGCGCTGAGCCTGATCCCCAACTGGAACGGCGCGTTCTTCGCCTCGGCCAGCGAGGGCATGCCCCTGCCGGTGTTCTTCAAGACACTGTGGCTGGCGATCCCGGTGATGGTGTTTTCGTTTAACCACTCGCCGATCATCTCGGCCTTCGCCGTGGACCAGAAACGCGTGTACGGCGCCCAAGCCGAACGCAAGAGCAGCGGCATCCTGGCCATGGCCCACGGCATGATGGTGCTGACGGTGATGTTCTTCTGCTTCAGTTGCGTGCTGGCACTGTCGCCCGCCGACCTCGCCGCCGCCAAGGCGCAGAACATTTCGATCCTGTCCTACCTGGCCAACCACTTCCAAACCCCGGTTATTGCCTACGCCGCGCCATTGATCGCGCTGGTGGCCATCACCAAATCCTTCCTCGGCCACTACATCGGCGCCAGCGAAGGCTTCCAGGGCCTGATCGTCAAATCCCTGCGTGGCCGCAACCGCACCCTGTCGGCGCGCTGGCTGGAACGCTGCACCGCGGTGTTCATGATCCTCAGCTGCTGGGCCGTGGCCACGTTCAACCCAAGCATCCTGGGCATGATCGAAACCCTCGGCGGGCCGATCATTGCGTGTTTGCTGTTCCTGATGCCGATGTACGCAATCCGGCGCGTGCCATCTTTGCGCCAGTATTCGGGCCAGGTGTCGAATGTGTTTGTGGTGTTGGTGGGGCTGATTGCGCTGTCTGCGGTCATTTTCTCGCTGGTGCCCTGAAACAGCCCACTGCAAAGATCAACCTGTGGGAGTGGGCTTGCCCGCGATAGCGCTGCATCAGTCACGCAATGGTTGGCTGATCCACCGCAATCACAGGCAAGCCCGCTCCCACAGGGACAACTCGTTGTCAGAAAGATAGCTGTACGGCACGGCCCTTGCTGTACACCCCATGAAGGAAAACGGAGCTTGCGACCGGTGGTCAGGCAACACGAACCAATCGCCATACCGGTCGTCAATCAGTGCATGTTCTTATCAGGCGGTAACGCACCATGGACAATCCTTTTCAGCTGATCACCGACACGTTCACCCCCCAATACCGGGTCAACCTGAGCATCCAGCGCCTGGACGGCAGCATCATGCTGACCCTCTCCGACGACAGCGGCGTAGTTGCCAAACGCATGATCAGCGCCGAACAGCGCAACGACCCACAACGGCTCAAACGCCTGGTGCAAAGCGTGCAATTTGGCATTGCCATTGAACAGGGGCACAGCGCCATGGAGATTTTGGCAGTGATGACCGACAGCGACAGTCACAAGCTGTTGCAGCGCCCGCCGAGCCCCCGGCCGCCAATCACGGCCGGGCTCTGACTCAGGAGTCGGACTTTTCCTTGACTGATGGGTAACGCGACGAGGCAAAACGCACCACCAGGATGGCGAACGCCAACAACAGAATCCCGCCACACAAGTAAATGATGCCCAAGTCCGGGGCGTTGTGGTGGGACACGTCGCCGATCAGCAGGCGGGTCAATGCGGTGATCGCCACGTACAGCAGGAAGCGGATCGGCATGTGGTTGGTCTTGAAATAGATCCCCACCATGGCGCCCAGCTCCAGGTAGATAAACAGCAGCAGGATGTCATCAACGCTGATGCCGCCTTTTTGCAACATGTCGATAAAGGTCATTATTGCCGCATAAGCGGTGATTGCACCGATACCAAAAAGCGCGAGGTAGTGAAACGCCTCCACCGCCAGATTGCCCAGGGAATCTGCATTCGCGTGCAGGCTTTTGCGCACTTTGTCGGCCCACTTCATTTCTGTCATTGCTCACCACCACTGTTTAAAAAATAGCCAACTATTTGCCACTGCCTAAGCCATGCTTCGACTCGCGGGGGATAATGCCCGTTTGGCATGACGATTTCTCTGCATGCAGAAAGAAGGCCAGAGATTGCAGAATGAGATGATGGTGGAATGACATGAGACACTTACTCTTGCCTTTTGGGGTTTGCGACTGCGGCACTGACATCTGACAAACCCCATTTCCCAACTACATTAAAAAGCTGCTACCCAAACCCCCTGGATTGGCTTATCCTTTTAGCTGTATATAAATACAGTAGTCGCAATAGACAACTATCGTGAAGGCATGTGAGGTGGTGAATGGCCGTCGAAGTGGTATACCGCAGCAGCCGAGATCTGGAGCGTTTGTTCATGGATAAAGCCGAAGCTGACCGTCATGACAAGATGCTTGAACTCGCTGAGTTGCTGGCAGAAGTGTTGCAAAAAGCCGTGCCGTCCCTGAGCGAGCAGCAGGTGGAGGAAGCCGGGATCTACATGGCGAAGAATCGCGATGTGTTTGCCAAGGCGTTCAAGAGCCAGCCGGATGCGTTGTCCGAGTTGCTGAACCCGGCGGCGGAATAAAGCCCGAATTGAACAGGCCCTGGATCGTTGATTCAGGGCCTTTTTAATAAGGGCTAGGCGTACAGCAGGCGCTCGGCCAGTTCATCGGCCACTCGGGCGGGTGAGCGTTTTTCGGCTTGAGCGTGGCCGAAAATTTCGGTCAGGCGTGTGCCGATGTTGGACAGGTGCGCGGTGATGGTCGCCAGGTCCGCGCCACTGTGCTTGAGGGCGACGTAGATCAGGCCGCCGGAGTTGATCACATAGTCCGGTGCGTAGAGGATGCCGCGCGCTTCCAATTGGTCGGCCACTTGCAGGTGGGTCAGCTGTGCGCTGGCGGAACCGGCCACGGCGGCGCAGCGCAGTTGGGCGACGCTCTGGCGGTTGAGGACGGCGCCCAGGCCGCACGGCGCGAGAATGTCGCATGGGGTACTGAGTAAGGCGTCGTTGGCAATCGGGTGGGCGCCCAGTTGCTCCATGGCCAGTTGCACTTTGCCAGGGTCAATATCGCTCACCAGCAATTCGGCGCCAGCGGCGTGCAGTTGTTCGGCCAGGGCGTAGCCGACGTTGCCCAGGCCCTGGATTGCCACACGCAGGCCTTCCAGGTTGTCGCTGCCCAGGCGGGCCATGGCGGCGGTGCGGATGCCGGCGAATACGCCCATGGCCGCATGGGGAGACGGATCGCCGGCGGCGGTGGTGCTGGTGACAAAGCGCGTGTGCTGGGCGATGCAGTCCATGTCTGCCACGGAGGTGCCGCTGTCGATGGCGGTGATGTAGCGGCCATCGAGTTGCTCGATGCACCGGCCGAAGGCTTCGAACAACGCGGCGCGGCTTTCCACATGGGCCGGGCGGATGATTACAGCGTTACCGCCGCCCACCGGCAAGCCGGCCAGCGCGGCTTTGTAGCTCATGCCTCGGGCCAGGCGCGCGGCGTCGGCCACGGCGCTTTCGTCGTCGGGGTAGGCCAGGTAGCGACAGCCGCCCAGGGCCGGCCCCAGGCGACTGCTGTGAATGGCAATGACCGCCTTCAACCCGCTCACCGGGTCAACGCTCAGGTGCAGGGATTCAAGGCGGGTGCTGTGCATGAGAGCAAACATCGTCAAGCTCCCGAATCACTTCTTGTAGTCGCCAAGTATAGGCCGCCGGTAAAAGATTGCCGGAGCACGCGGGAATAAGCCGACCGCAATTTCAGGCTTTGTGACATAAACAAGTAGGCTGGTTCTCAAGAAGCTGGACGAAAGTTCTCGGCAAGGCTAAAACGAGACATCCGACGGAGAATGCAATGAATCCCCGCCAAGCCTTTTTCGACTGCCTGCACCGCTCGCCTGCGGCGCTGTTTGAAGCCGCCTTATGGATCGCTGCCGAGCACGACCCCGCCGTGGAGCCACGGGCGATCCTGGCTGACTTCGCGGTGCTGCAACAGCAGGTAAGCCTCGGCATGCCGCTGCTGCCGGCCGATGAGCTGGGCCAACCGTTGCTGCGGATACTGAACGACCTGGGGTTCGCCCAGGATGACTTCACCCCCTTGCGCCCCGCCGCCGCGCTGTTGGACAAGGTGTTGCAGCGCCGCCGCGGACAGCCTCTGGCCCTGGGTCTGATTGCCCTGGAGTTGGCGCGGCGCCTGGAGATCCCGATGGTCGGGGTCAACTTCCCCGGGCACTTCCTGCTACGGGTAAGCGGTGCCGATCATTTGCTCGACCCCTGTGGCGGGCGGCGGCTGTACCCCAACGACTGCCGCGAATTGCTGCAACGCCAGTACGGCCCCAATCTCAAGCTGCAAGCCGAGCACCTGCGCAGCGCCGAGCCACGGCTGATCCTGCAACGGCTGTCGCGCAACCTGCGGCAACTGCACCTGGCCAATGACAATCACCTCGCGGCGCTGATCGACGCCGAGCGCGTGCTGGAACTGGGCGATGCCAGCGCCGCCGACTATCTGGCGCGGGCCAGTCTGTACAAGCACCTGGATTGCCCGAATGCCGAGCGCTTCGATCTTGAGCACGCGCTGTTGCTCAGTGAAGACCCGGTGCAGCGGCTGCGTCTGACGGAACGGCTGGGGCATTTGCCGCCTGGGGCGGTGGTGCATTAAAGGGGGCGACCGGTGAACCGCGTCGCCCTCATCGCCGCCTCGCCGGGGTTCGACAGCTCCTACAAATAAGGGGGTTGCCCTTCAGGATTCAAGCGGGTGCTGGAGGATCTCAACCGGCGCCTTGGGCTCGGGGGAGCGCACCTGAATGATCAGCAGCGCGGCGATCACCGCTGGAAACGCGCAGAAGAAGAAAATCTGCTGCACCGGTACATGCATCGCCAGCAACATGCTGCCAAACAGCGGCCCGAGGATCGAACCAAACCGCCCGACACCCAGCGCCCAGCCCGTGCCCGTCGCACGTACATGGGCCGGGTAAAAGTTGCTGGCAAACGCATTGAGGGTCAACTGGCCACCGATGATGCAAAAGCCCGCCGCAAACACAAACGCCACCAGGTAACGCGGGTTGTCGTGATTGAGCCCCAGCAGAATCGTGCACACCGCCGCGGCCGCCAACACACCGGAGAGCAGGCGGACCTTGCTTTTCAGGCGATCAGCGAACCACGCCATGCCAATCGCGCCCAACGTGCCGGCGAACAGGAACATCGAGGTCACCAGGTTGGCTTTGTTCAAGGCCATGCCACTTTCCAGCAGCAGTGACGGCAACCAACTGATCATGAAATACAGCAGGATCAGGCTGACGAAAAAGGTCGACCAGATCAGCAGCGTTGGCCGGGCATAGCCATTGCGAAACAACTCCACCACCGTCAGTTTGCTGCCCTGCTCCTGGCGATTCTGTTCTTCGCTGGCCGCCGGCGCCTGCCAACCAGGCAGCATGCGCGCCGTGACTTTCTGCAGGCGCGCATAGGGCGGCGCATCGCGCAACAAACGTGGCAAGGATTCAGGCAGCAGCCATACCAGGAAGGGAAACAGCAGCAACGGCGTCACACCACCGGCGAGGAACACCGCCTGCCAGCCGAAACTGTCGATAAAACCCGCCGCGACAAAACCACCCGCCGCGCCACCGAACGAGAAACCACAGGCCGCCAGCGTCACCATCAACGTGCGCATACGCGGTGGCGAATATTCCGACATCAAGGCCATGGCACTGGGCATCGCGCCACCCATGCCAATGCCGCAAATAAAGCGTGCGGCCATCAGCGTGTTCAGGGAATTGGCGAATACCATCAGCACCGTGAGGCTGGCGTAGATCAGTACGCAGGCGAGCAGGATGCGGCGCACGCCGAAGCGGTCCGCCAGGGGCGTCACGGCCAGGGAACCTAAGGTCAGCCCCAGCAGGTTGGCACTGAACACCGGGCCGAAGGCGGCTTTTTCCAGGCCCCAGTCCTGGGCCAGGGCCGGGACGACGTAGCCCAACACTTGGGCATCGTAACCATCGGTGACCAGCAACAATGCCAACAACAGGAGAATCAACCACTGGTAGCGCGACACCGGACGGGCGTCGAGTGCCGCGCGAAAGCTGGCAATCTGATTGTGCATCGCAAGGTACCTGTTTTTTTTATTGGATATCCGCCTGTAGGAGCTGGCTTGCCGGCGATGGCGGTGTATCAGGTGAAGCGCCATCGACGGCAAGCCGGCTCCTGCAGGGGTTAGGGGGTGTCAGGTTGGTTGGAGGGATGGGCCTGGATAAATGCAGGATGTTTGGCAGCCAAGGCTGCGACGCGCAGGATTCGTGGGTAGCCATCCAGTGCCACCTTGAAGCGCTCTGCCGCGTACAACTGCGGGATCAGAAACGCATCCGCCAGCCCTGGCTGGTCGCCAAGGCAGTAACCCTGCTCGCCGATCAATTGCTCCACGGCGCCCAGGCCCTGGCTGATCCAGTGCCCGATCCACTCCAGCAATTGCGCCTCGTCATGCCCCCACTGGCGCAACAGGTTCTGGGTGCTGGAGTTGTGCAACGGGTGAATGTCACAGCCGATGATCGAGGCCACCGCGCGCTCATGGGCGCGGGCTGCCAGGTCCTTGGCGAGCAGCGGCACCTGTGGATAACGTTCATCCAGGTACTCGATGATCGCCGGCGACTGGATCAACAGTTCGCCCTCGTCGGTACGCAAGGCCGGGACACGGCCCTGGGGGTTGATCGCCAGGTATTCGGGCTGGCGGTTGGCGCCGCCCTTGGGCACCAGCAGGTTGACCGGCAGCGCGGTGAAGTCCAGGCCCTTGAGCGCCAGAGCGATGCGCACCCGGTAGGACGATGTGGAACGGTAGTAGGTATAGAGTTCCATCCCCTCGCCCCCTTAGCGCGCGGCGACCACGGTGCCACGGCATTCACCGAAACCGATGGAGGCAAATCCATCACGCGTGCAGCGGGCGCGCAGGATGATTTCGTCGCCGTCTTCAAGGAACTTGCGCACTTCGCCGGAGGCCAGCTCGATCGGCTTTTTGCCGCCTTCGGTGATTTCCAGCAGGCTGCCGAACTGCCCCGCTTCCGGGCCCGACAAGGTGCCCGAACCAAACAGGTCGCCGGCCTGCAACTGGCAGCCGTTGACGCTGTGGTGCGCGACCATTTGCGCCACGGTCCAGTACATGTGTTGGGTGTTGCTCAGGGTCAGGCGATGGGCCGCCAGGTTCTGCTCGCGCATCGCGGCGGTGGTCAGCAGCACTTCCAGTTCGATATCAAAGCCGCCAGCGGCCTGATCACGGGTGTCTAGCAGGTACGGCAGCGGTTGTGGATCGCCAGCCGGGCGTGCGGGCTGGGCCTTGCGGAACGGCTCCAGGGCTTCAGCCGTGACCACCCAGGGCGAGACGCTGGTGATAAAGCTTTTCGACAGGAACGGCCCCAGCGGCTGGTACTCCCAGGCCTGGATATCGCGGGCCGACCAGTCGTTGAGCAGGCAGAAGCCAGCGATGTGCTCGGCGGCATCGCCAATGGCAATCGAGTCGCCCATGGCATTGCCCTGGCCGATCCAGATGCCCAGCTCCAGTTCGTAGTCCAGGCGTGCGCACGGGCCGAAGGTCGGTTCGGTCTGGCCGGCTGGCAGGGTCTGGCCCTTGGGCCGGCGCACCTCGGTGCCGGACGGGCGGATCGTCGACGCGCGGCCGTGGTAACCAATTGGCACGTACTTGTAGTTGGGCAACAAGGGGTTGTCCGGGCGGAACAGTTTGCCGACGTTCTGCGCGTGCTCGATGCCGACGTAGAAGTCGGTGTAATCGTTGATTTTCGCTGGCAGGTGCATCTGGCAATCAGCCGCCAATGGCAACACTTGGGCACCCAGGGCTTGCAGCTTGGCTTGCTGGCTGCTGCCCTCGGCGAGCAGTTCCAGCAGGCGTTCGCGCAGTGCCACCCGTGGGCCACGGCCCAGTTCGAAGAAGGCGTTCAGTTGGCCGTCCGCCATGGCATCGATGGCGCGGCGCGCTTCACCGTCAAACAGGTCACGGGCCGCTTGCAGATCAAGAATATGCTCGCCAATCGCCACGCCACTGCGCGGTGCCGAACCGTTGAGGCTGAAGATGCCCAGGGGCAGGTTCTGCAAGGGGAAATCCGGGTGACCGTTGGCCGAGGCCACCCAACTACGGGTGAGAGTGGACTGAGTCATGGTTTATCTCCGATTCGGGTTGAAGGTTGCCGGCAGCGTGGCCCAGCAAGCGTCGTAAGTGTTTTGCAGTTGCGGGCAGTCCAGGGCGAAGCGGGTCGGGCGCAGCACCTGGCTGGTCTCGAACATGAAGGCCATGGTGTTATCGATTTTGTGCGGCGCCAGGTCCACGGCGATGGCCTTGGTGCAGGTCTCGCCATCCGGGCCGTGGGCGCTCATGCAACTGTGCAGCGACGCGCCGCCGGGCAGGAAACCTTCTGCCTTGGCGTCGTAGGCGCCCTGGATCAGGCCCATGTATTCGTTCATCAGGTTGCGGTGGAACCACGGTGGCCGGAAGGTGTTTTCGGCCACCATCCAGCGCGGCGGGAAGATCACGAAGTCGAGATTGGCCAGGCCGTGGACGCTGGTAGGCGAGGTCAACACGGTAAAGATCGACGGATCCGGGTGATCGAAACTTACTGTGCCGATAGTGTTGAAGCGGCGCAGGTCATATTTGTACGGCACGTTATTGCCGTGCCAGGCCACCACGTTCAGCGGCGAGTGATCGAGGGTGCAGCCCCACAGCTCGCCGAGGAACTTCTGCACCAGCGGCGTGGGCCGTGAAAGGTCTTCGTAGTGGGCGACCGGGGTCAGGAAGTCCCGGGGGTTGGCCAGGCCATTGCTGCCAATCGGCCCCAGGTCCGGCAGGCGCAGCGGCGCGCCGTGGTTTTCGGCGACGTAGCCGCGAGCCTGGGCATCCAGCAGTTCGATGCGAAATTTCAGGCCCCGTGGCAGCACGACGATTTCCAGCGGCTCGACCTCCAGCACCCCAAGTTCAGTAGCGATGCGCAGGCGGCCTTGCTCGGGAACGATCAACAGTTCGCCGTCGGCGTTGAAGAACACCCGCTCCATGGAGCAGTTGGCACGGTAGTGATAGATGCTGATGCCGGAGGGTTTCTCGGCGCCGGCGTTGGCCACCATGCCGACCAGGCCGTCGATAAAGTCGGTGGGTTCTGCAGGTACATCCAACGGGTTCCAGCGCAGGCGGTTGGGCGTCACCTCGCCCAGCGGGCCACCGGCCAGTTGTCGTTCCAGCTTAATGAATGCCGGGTGATTGGCCGACGGTTGGATGCGATACATCCAGGTACGCCGGGCTTCGCTGCGCACCATGGTGAAGGCGGTGCCGGAGAACAGTTCGGTGTACAGCCCGTAGGGCGCTTTTTGCGGGGAGTTCTGGCCGACCGGCAGTGCACCTGGCAAGGCTTCGCTGGCGAATTCATTGCCAAAGCCCGATTGGTAATCGAGGGTCATGGATCGTCCTCAGTAAGGAAGTTGTTTTTATCGTAATCCAGTTACGCATAACGTAATTTGCTCCGTATCGACCGTCAAGCTATAAAGACCGCCATTCGTCTTTCGGACACACGCTCTCCATGGAAAAGCCCCCCGCCCCCCGCGACACCGGTAAACAGAAAGTCCGCTCGGCCGAAGTCGGCACCGACATCCTCAAGGCCCTGGCCGAACTGTCGCCGGCCACGTCCCTGTCGCGCCTGGCCGAACATGTGCAGATGCCCGCGAGCAAGGTCCACCGCTATTTGCAGGCGTTGATTGCCTCGGGGTTTGCCGAACAGAACACGGCCACCAACCATTACGGCCTGGGCCGCGAAGCCTTGCGCGTGGGGTTGGCGGCGCTGGGTAGCATGGACGTGCTGAAAGTCGCCACCCTGCCCCTGGCGCAGCTGCGCGACGAGTTGAATGAAACCTGCTTTCTCGCGGTGTGGGGCAACCACGGCGCAACGGTGGTGCATATCGAGCCGGCGGTACGCGCGGTCACGGTGGTGACGCAACTGGGGTCGGTGCTGCCGCTGCTCAGCTCATCCACGGGCCTGGTGTTCAGCGCCTTTTTGCCAGAGCGCGAAACCGTCGACCTGCGCACGCAGGAGATCCAGGCCGGCACCGCCCATGCGCTGGCGGACGACCAGGCGTATGGGCAGGCCTGTGCGCAGATTCGCCAGCGGGGCCTGCACTTTGTGCATGGCTTGCTGATGCCCGGGGTCGATGCGCTGTCGGCGCCGGTCTTTAATGCCATGGGCCAGGTGGTGGCGGTGATGACGGTGGTGGGGCCGACATCGTTGTTCCATGCCGATGAAGATGGACCGGCGGCCCGGCAGTTGCTGGCGGCGAGCCAGGCTGTGAGTTGGCGGATGGGTTATCAACCCTGATCCACCCATACTGAATGCGCACAGGCCAATGTGGGAGCTGGCTTGCCTGCGATGGCGGTGGGTCAGTTGATACATTCTGCGACTGATACACCGTCATCGCAGGCAAGCCAGCTCCCACAGTTGGTGTGTGGTGTGTGCAAAGTCCTGTGCCCAGCCGAGATCCCCTGTGGGAGCGGGCTTGCCCGCGATGGCGGTGGGTCAGTTGAAACATTCTGCGACTGATACACCGTCATCGCAGGCAAGCCAGCTCCCACAGTTGGTGTGTGGTGTGTGCAAAGTCCTGTGCCCAGCCGAGATCCCCTGTGGGAGCGGGCTTGCCCGCGATGGCGGTGGGTCAGGTGATACATTCTGCGACTGATACACCGTCATCGCAGGCAAGCCAGCTCCCACAGTTGATGTGTGGTGTGTGCAAAGTCCTGTGCCCAGCCAAGATCCCCTGTGGGAGCGGGCTTGCCCGCGATGGCGGTGGGTCAGGTGATACATTCTGCGACTGATACACCGTCATCGCAGGCAAGCCAGCTCCCACAGTTGGTGTGTGGTGTGTGCAAAGTCCTGTGCCCAGCCGAGATCCCCTGTGGGAGCGGGCTTGCCCGCGATGGCGGTGGGTCATGTGAGGATATGTTGACTGGCCTACCGCTATCGCAGCGATGCGGCGACCCGACAAGCCAGCTCCCACCTGTTGATCGGCATTGCTGGGAGTAATCAGGCCATCAGGCCCAGGGTCTTGGCCTTGGCCACGGCCTGGGTGCGCCGCTCCACCCCCAACTTGCTGTGAATCCGCCGCGCGTGGGTCTTCACCGTGTGCAGCGAGATAAACAACAAGTCGGCAATTTCCAGGTTGGAGTTACCCAGCGCGATCAGTTGCAGCACCTCCAGTTCCCGTTGGCTCAACGGGTTTTCCCCTGGCGCCGCCACTGCATCCTGAGGTTCAAGCCCCAGTTCACTGAGCAACCCCGGCTGGCGCAGACGCAGTTCGCGCACCGCCTGTTGCACCTGGCAGCGCGCCGCCAGGGCCAGCCCGGTTTGCAGCGAACGCACCGCGTTCGCGCGCTCGCCCAGTTGCCAGGCCACCTCGCCCAACACCAGGTGCAACTCCACTTCCAGGCACTGCATGCCACGCTCGCGGGCCGTATCGAGCAAGGCCGTGAGCCGCTGGATGGGTTGCTCGGCCCGGCGCAGCTTGACCTGGGCCAGCACCAGCAAGTATTCCAGCCGGGGGATCAGCTCCAGGGTCGCCGGCGGTGCCTGTTTCGCCTGCGGGCCATGATAGTGGCGCAGCACCCGGCTGACGGCCTCCAGGGTCAGTTCGGCGCGCCCCTGCTGCAACCAGAAGTGCCCACTGAGCAACAGCAACACCGCCCGGTACACCGTGTCGGGCACCTGCCGGCGCTGCATCAGGCGCTCGGCGTCGCGCAACTGGATAAACGCCTGGGCGTAGTCGCCACGGTTGGCCGCCAGCATCGCCAACCCAAGGAAGCCGTACAGCACGCGCTTATCCTGGCTATGCAGGCACATGCCCAGGCCGGCTTCGAGGCAGTCGGTGGCCAGCGCGTCATGCCCCTGGCGCAGTGCCAGGTGCCCACGGCGCAAGGCAATCCGGCCCATCAGCGGCCCGGCCTTGAGGCGCTGCTGCACCAGCATGGCCTGCACGCCTTCCAACAGGCTCTGGGCCCGGTACGGTGCGCCCCGCTGTTCCAGCAGTTGCGCGTGATCAAGCTCCAGCACCGCTTCCAGCAGCAACGAACCATGGGCCCGCGCCAGGCACAGCGCCTCGCGATTGAGTGCCTGGGCCACGTCCAGTTCGCCGCGCAACAGCGCTTGCTGGGTCAGCCCGGACAGGCACATCAGGCGCGACGTCCAGGCGCTGTCCGGCAAGTCATTCAATGCCTCCAGAAAATGCCCACGCGCAGGCACCGCTTCCCCCCCAAGGTGCAATAACCAACCCCACTGCGCCTGCCAGCGCGCCAGCAGATGGCGTTGCAGCGCGGCGGTGGGTTGCGGGGTGAAGCGCGCCAGTTGATCGATGCATTGCGCGGCCTGGTCGAAACGCCCGGCAAACAGCAAGGCCGCCGTGACCAGCCCCACCAGTTGCGCCGAGCCGAGCATCAACTCGTCGCCATGTTGCTCATGCAGGCGCAACAACAGCACGGCGTTTTGCTGGCGGAACAAGTCTTCAAAGCTGAAGTGCTCCAACAGGCTGACCGCCACTTCGTACTCTTCAGCCAGCAGCGCCTGCTCAAACGCCGCCTGCCAGTCCTGGGCTGCGGTAAACCATTGGCAGGCGCGCCGGTGCCAGGAACGCCGGGCCGGCCAGGGTTCGTCGCGCAGTAACTGGGCCAGGGGCGCGAAAACCTGCAGCCACTCCGGCGAATCTTCCCAGGGCTCGATAAACGCGCCGAGGGCCTGGAGCTCGCGCAGGTAGTCGGCGCCATCGCCAAACCCGAACAGGTGTTCGCACAGCCCCGGGTTGAAACGCGGCAGGTGCGCCAACACGCGCCAGGCCTCCTCCAACTCTTCGGGCAAGGTGCTGAACAGTTCGTGTTGCAGGTAATCGAGCAAGGTCTGGGAGCGCCCATGCCAGGCACCGCTGTCGGGATGGCTGTCGCCTTCGAGCAGGGCGATACGCACGCCGGCGCACCAGCCGGCGCTGAACTGTAGGACTTTATCGGCAGCCTGCCCGCCCGCGGCGTGATGCTCGAGCAGTTGCTGGACCTCGCGCTGATCGAACGCCAACTCGGTGCCGCCGCACTCCCACAACTCATCATCGAGCAACAGCCGTGGCCAATTGCAGGCCGGCCGGCGCCGCGCGCCCAGCCACCAGACCAAGGCCGGGCTGCTGGCCGCCAGCACCCGATCGAGCAAGGCATCCAATGCGGGCGCCGCCACCCGGCAATAGTCATCGAGAAACAGCCAGGCCGGCGCTTGCCAGCGGCTCAGGTCGAGCAACAAGCTGGCTTGATCGACAAACACCAGGCCCAGGCTTTGGGCCAGGCGCTGACAGAAATCCAGCGGGTCCAGGGCCGCACCGTTGAGGGGCAGCCAATACACTTGGCAACTCGCCGGGGCCTGCAGGGCGCATTCGGCCAACAAGGCACTCTTGCCACTACCGGCCGGCGCGCACAGCAACCGGACCCGCGCCTCGGCCCCCAGCAACGGCTCGGCCAGGCGTGGGCGCAGCAAATGGTGGGAAGACAGACGTGGCATGAATCCAGGGCGATCCAGGCGACGGGTCATGGCGGTCATTACAACGTCCCTTTTTTATTGTTATGCGGCGTGCGGTCTACCGTAGTCCTGTCAATGGGCGTTGTTGAAGAAGTATTCAGCGGGCTGATTGCCGGGCATAAAAAAGCCGGGCTTCATTTGAGCCCGGCACAGGGTTGGCAGGTTAAAACCCGAGCCTATGTGGGAGCTGGCTTGCCTGCGATGGCGGTGGGTCAGGTTGATGGGTTTTGCCTGGTCCACCGCCATCGCAGGCAAGCCAGCTCCCACAGTGATTGGCTTTACAACCTCAGGTCAGCGTACTCCCGAGGCGCGCAGGGCCGATGGGGTGTAGTCCGCCGCCTTGGCGTTGAAGCCGAATACAAAGCTGCTCTTCTCTTCGTTCTTCATGCCCAGGGCGATGTAGCGGCCGGCGATGATGTCGTACAGGGTCTCGACGGTGTAGGCCGGGGTCTGGTGGTTGTAGTAGAACTGCGCATGACCTTCGGCAACGCGCCACAGTTGGCCGCGGCCGTCATAGTGATCCACCAGCGCCACTTGCCAGCTGTCTTCGTCGATGTACATGTGGCGCTTGGCGTAGATGTGCCGCTCGCTTGGTTTCACCGTGCCCACCACTTCCCAGACCCGGTGCAGCTCGTAGCGGGTCAGGTCCTGGTTGATGTGGCCGGCCTTGATGATGTCGTCATATTTAAGGGACGGCGAATCGAGCTTGTAGGCGTTGTAGGGAATGTACATTTCCTTCTTGCCCACCAGTTTCCAGTCGTAGCGGTCTGGCGCGCCGGAGAACATGTCGAAGTTATCCGAGGTGCGCAGGCCGTCGGACGCAGTGCCCGGCCCGTCGTAGGCCACTTGCGGTGCACGGCGCACGCGGCGTTGGCCGGCGTTGTAGATCCATGCCAGGCGCGGTTCTTTCACCTGGTCGAGGGTTTCGTGTACCAGCAGCACGTTACCCGCCAGGCGGGCGGGCGCGGTGACCGACTGCTTGAAGAAGGTCAGCACGTTGGCGCCCTTGGCCGGGTCCATGTCCGGGATCAGTTGTGGCACTGCCACTTCTTCTTCAAAGCGGATCGGCGTGTAGCTGCCGTTGGTCTGCGGTGTGGCCTGGGTGATGATGCGTCGCAGGTTGCCGCCGTGATAGCGAGTGATGTGGTTCCACAACACCTCGACGCCATTTTTCGGGATCGGGAAGGCGTAGTAGCGGTTGCCGGTGAAATTCTCCAGGCCGTTGCCGTCGTTGATCGACTTGACGTTGAGCGCGCTGCGCTTGATCGACTCGTAGATATCGTCGGGCAGGTTGACCGTGCGGTGGGTGGTGTAGACCGGGATTTTGTAGGTCTCTGGGTAGCGCTTGAACATCGCCACCTGGCCGTCCGACAGTTTGTCCTTGTACTTGTCGACCGTGGCCGCGGTGATCACGAACAGCGGTTTTTCATTGGCAAACGGGTCGGCCAAAAAGCCCTTGCTGTCCACCGCGCCGGCGTTTTTCGGGATGCCACCGGTCCAGGCCGGGATCGAGCCATCGGCGTTACCGGCTTTCTCGGCGCCCACTGGGGTCAAGGTCGTACCGAGCTTGGCTGCTTCTTGCGGTGACACGGCGGCCATCACGTTGGCGGCCACCAGGCTGAGGGCCAGTACACCGCACTGCAAAATCATCTTACGCATGGTTGTTGTCCTTGTTCTTTTTTAGCCGAATCAGAAGTTCACGCCAAAGCTGAGGGCGAGGAAGTCACGGTCGGTCAGGGTGTTGTAGTCACCGCCAAAAAAGTCGGTGTAGCTCAGGCTCGCGGTGTAGGTGTTGCGGTAGTCCGCATCGACCCCGACGCTGAGCGCCTTGGCCCCTTCGTTGAACAGGCCATTGGGGCCGTAACCCTTGACGTCATGGGACCAGGACAGGTTGGGCTTGAAGTTGATCCCGGCGATCACGTTGTTGTAGTCCAGGATCGCCCGGGCGCGATAACCCCAGGAAGTCGCCGTGACGAAGCCGTCGGTATCACCGCCAAAACCGTATTGGCCGTAGACCGAATCACGGCCGTAGCGCAGCTTGGTTTTGTTCTCCAGCCCGCCCACCCGCACGATGGCCGCCTCGCCCACTACGGTCAGGCGTTCAGCGCCCAGCACCTGGTCGAAAAACTGGGTCATGGTGGTTTGGAACTGGGTGATTTCCTTGCGCCGGTAGCCGGTGTTGTCAGCGCCGAATGAGCTCTTGATCGGCGACACGGTGTTACCGGCAATCGGGTTGACCAGGGCCAGGGTCAGGTCGGTGGTGTTGAGTTGCACCGGGGCGTTGGGGCGGTAGCTGATTTCCCCGGTCCAGGCGGTGCCGGTGGGCAGGGTCGTGGAAAAGCTGGCGCCGTACAGGCGGATGTCTTCCGGGTAATCCAGGTAGTACTGGCCGCGTCCGAGCATCACGCTCTGCGCCAGGCCGGCGCCGCTGCCGGGGGCAATGCCGTTGGCGGTATTGATGATATTGCCGATGGTCGCAAGGTTAGTGTTGGCCGTGAGGGTGCCCACGGTCGGCGTGCGGCTGTGGTAGTTCATGAAGTACAGGCCGTACTCGGTGTCATCGCCGAGCCAGCGCAAGGCCATGCCGAACTGCCCGGAATCCCGTGCATCACGGTCGGCAGCGCGGCGCACGATCACCCCTTCGTTGGTCACGCCAAAGCCTTGGCCGAACGCAGCGGCCACAGGTTGCAGCGGGCGAATCGCCGGGCTGCCGACCGTGTAGTTATTGGTGCAGCCATCGGCCGCCACGTCGCCACCAAAGAAGGTGCCGCAGTTATCCAGTACGGTCTGGTCCCATTCCAACTGGTAGAAGCCTTCCACGGTCAGTTGGTTGGTCAGGCCCTGGGAGGCGAACAGCATGTTCACCGGGATCAGGCCTTCCTTGATCTCGGCGCCAGGCCGGCGGAAGGCCGAGACGTCGACGGGGTTGATGCTGTTGATGGAGTTGCCGATGAAGGTACTTTCGCCCCAACTGACCACCTGCTTGCCGGCACGCACGGTGCCCGGCAGGTCGCCCAGGGAATAGTTGTGATAGACGAAGGCATCGAGGATCTGTGCACCGCTGGATTTGGAGCCTTCCTTGCGGTTGTGGTCGCTGATCGGCTTGAACTCGCGGTCTTCGTCCTTGAGTTCGAAGTCGTACCAGTACTTGCCCCGTACAAACACCCCGGTATCGCCGTACTTGAGCTCCAGGTCGTGCAGGCCCTTGAAGATTTTCGAGTAGGTTTCGCCCTTCTTGAAGTTCAGCCGCCCGTCATCCCCGGTGGAAGCCTGGCCACTGCCGCCGTTGACCGTGCCCACCAGCTTGCGGTCGGCATCGCGCATGCCCCAGCTGGCACCCACCGACAGCGACGAATCGAACTGCCCCTCGATCTCGCCGATATTGAATGAAACAGCCTGCGCCTGAACGCAGCAACCCAAAGCAACCGCAGCGGCCAGCGCCTGTGGCCTGAAGATGGCGCGCATTGTTGTTTTTGTCATGCGTCTTCCCCGGTGGTGTGACAGAAGGCCCCACCCTACTGCCCGCCATCAGGAGCGATAAGCGCACCAAGGAGGTATTCGTTGTGTCGCTCCAAAGGATTAACGCAGGCTCTAGCGTGGGTATTGGCGGGGCTATCGACGCAGTGGATGGAGCGCCATCAAGAGAATGGATACCCCGCCCGTCAGGCGCGCCACTGTTGTTGTTTTGGTAACAGTCCTTGTCCTGAATCAGTGTTTTTCATTCTGTTACAACGGACTATTCTTACCGGGCTTTCAAGGCGAACCGCCTGCTTCACGAAAGCCAATTTTTGACGGATTGAAGCGTATTTTCAGTCTGTTACCGGTGTTCACTGACGTTGATTTGTAGCTCCTTGATCCAACGTCTTACTTCGGCCGCTGCTTATGCAGCGGCCTTTTTTATGCCTGAAACAAAGCGGGGCGCCATAAGCGCCCCGCAGGATTTACTGTTTTTCAGGTAACGATCACAGGCTGTATTTCTGCAGGTTGTCCATCATCTCTTTCAAGGCTTCAATGTTGTCCTTGGGATGGGCCGCCCCTTCAAAGTCGCAGATCTGCTGCCAGTGCGCCGCCACATCCTCTGGCGAGAAGCCCGCCTCGGGGTCAAACCCGACGCCCAGGCTGCGTTCCCAGCGGGTCTTGCCGATCCAGCCGCCGCCCACTTCAAACAGCCCAGAAGTTTCCTGGCACGCCTCGCTGCCCAGGTACACCACCAGCGGGCTGACCAGTTCAGGCTTGAGCCTTTCGAACACCTGCGGCGGGATCAGGCCTTCGGTCATGCGCGTGCCGCCGGTAGGTGCGATGGCATTGACCAGGATGTTGTGCTTGCGCCCCTCCAGCGCCAGGGTGCGGGTCAGGCCATACAGGCCGAGCTTGGCCATGCCGTAGTTGGACTGGCCGAAGTTGCCGTAGATGCCCGACGTGGAGGCGGTGAAAATCACCCGGCCGTAGCCTTGCTCGCGCAGATGCGGCCAGGCGGCGCGGGTGACTTTGTAGGCACCTTCGACATGCACGCGGTACACCAGGTCCCAGTCGCTGTCCTCCATTTTGTGGAAGGTTTTGTCACGCAGGATCCCGGCGTTGTTCACCACCACGTCGATGCGGCCAAACACCTCGAGGGCGTGTTGCACGATCTTTTCGCCGTCGGTCACCGAATCGTGGTTGGCCTCGGCAATCCCGCCGGCCTCACGGATCTCGGCCACCACACGGTCGGCCGCCGAAGCGTTGGCGCCTTCGCCCTGAGTCGAGCCGCCAAGGTCGTTGACCAGCACCTTGGCCCCGTGCCTGGCGAACAGCAGCGCATGGGCACGCCCCAAGCCACCCCCGGCACCGGTGACGATCACGACTTTATCTTGGAACTGCACAGACTCACTCATAGGGAACTCCAGCGAAGACAGTGGACGATGGGTTGAGTGTCAGGCACGGGGCTTGTGGTCACAATAAATACGGGCGGGGGTGAATGGTGCGCAATAAGGCACGGGGATGATCGGCTCGTATAGGAGCTGGCTTGTGTGGGAGCTGGCTTGCCTGCGATTGCATCACCGCAATACAACTGATTTACCGAGGTGTACCCATCGCAGGCAAGCCAGCTCCCACACAAGCCAGTTCCCATAGCGAGTCTTTGCTGGCCTCGATACCCTCGCGAAACGCCAGGTAATGCTTGAGCACCTGCACCGGCGCTTCAATCTGCGGGTAGTGGCCGATGTTGGCCAGTAACACCGTGTCGGCATCCGGTATCAGCTCGCGGTAGCGCGCGACCATATGCGCGCCGGAGATCGGGTCGACTTCGCCATCGATCACCCGCAACGGCACTTCGCCGCGCTGCATCGCCGCCACCCAGCGCTCGCGTTGACGGCGGCGCTGGGGGATGTAGGCGATGAGTTTGTGCAGGATCCGTGGGCCATCGTTGTTTTCGATCAGGCTCCAGAAGTCATCCAGGGCACTTTCGCTGGGGCGGGTGTCGGGGCCGAAGATCTGCTTGAAGCTGTCGGCCAGGGCATTGCGCCCGAATGCGCGGCCGATCATCCAACCCAACGGGCTGAGCAACAGTTTTTGCACCAGCGCCGCGCGGTGGGTCTCGGGGAACAGCCCACCATTGAGAAACACACAACTGGCCAGCTGGAACCGCCCCTCATAGTGCCGGGCGAGCAGTTCCTGGGCCACGCTGTCGCCGTAGTCATGGGCCATGACATGCACCGGCTGTTGAATCCGCAGATGGGCCAGCAGCGCCTGTTGCAGGTCGGCCTGTTCCAGCAGGCAATAGGTGTGGTCCAGGGGCTTGGCCGAGTCGCCAAAGCCGAGCATGTCGCAGGCAATCACCAGGTTGCGCTGGGCCAGCGGCTGCCAGAGGTAATGCCAGTCCCAACTGGCGCTGGGGAAACCGTGGATCAGCAGCAAGGGCTCGCCCTGCCCGGCCACCCAGTAACGGATGGTCTGCCCGCGAAAGACAAAACTCTGCCCGCGCTTGCGCCAGGCGCTCAGGGGGATCTCGGCCAGTGGCATCAGAGTCGGTATCCAGGGTCTTGTTGATCAAGCTTGCGCAGCAGCGCCGGCCAGGCCAGCGCGCCGCCCATGCCTTGGGCGCTCTTGGTCACACCGGCAATCATCGCCTTGGCCCCCGCCAGAATCTGCGGCTCGATGGCGATCAATTCGGCCCCGCCGTTTTGCGCCAGCACCTGGATATCGCAGGCGCGCTGGAAGGTGAACATCATCAGGAAGGTATCGGCAATGGTCGCGCCGCAGGTCAGCAGGCCATGGTTGTGCAGCATCAAAAAATTGCTCGGCCCCAGGTCGGCTTGCAAGCGGGCCTTTTCCTCGTGGTTCAGCGCCACCCCTTCGTAGGCGTGATAGGCCAGGCTCGAGAGCACGAACAGCGATTGCTGGCTGATGGGCAGCACGCCCTGCTTCTGCGCCGATACGGCCACGCCCGCCGCCGTGTGGGTGTGCAGCACGCAGACCACGTCGTGGCGTACTTCGTGTACCGCGCTGTGGATGGTATAGCCGGCCGGGTTGATCTCGTAGGGGCTGTCCATCAGCTTGTTGCCGGCCTGGTCGACCTTGACCAGGCTGGAGGCGGTGATTTCGTGGAACATCAGCCCGAACGGGTTGATCAGGAAGTCTTCGGTGCCCGGCACCTTGGCCGAGATATGGGTGAAAATCAGATCATCCCAGCCATGCATGGCCACCAGGCGATAGCAGGCGGCCAGGTCGATCCGTGCCTGCCATTCGGCGGCGCTGACCTGGTCTTTTACACTCTGTGTCGATGGAACGGGGGCTAGGCTCACGGCAAGGACCTCGACGCTGACGCTGTGGTGTTCTTATTATTTTTGGGCTGAAGGGCCAGTCTAGTCAGACCACAGGCCTGCCGTAGTTGCGTTGGCAGCCAGCTTGATGACCGAGCGAGTCAACCGTGAGGATAGTTCGGATTCGTACAATGTGGTGTCAGAGAAGCGACGCCAGTAAAGGTGCGGCAAACAGGTTGAGCAAGCCCGTCAGGACCATCACCAGCCCGGCCACCGAGCCTTCTTCGCCGCCCACTTCGTGGGCACGGCTGACGCCCGCTCCGTGGGCGCCCACCCCAAACAACGCGCCCCGCGCCAAGGCACTGCGCAGCGGCAGCCACTTGAGCAGGACCCCGCCGAGCATGGCGCCGAACACACCGGTGAACATCACAAACACCGCCGTTAGCTCCGGTACGCCGCCCAGATCGTGGGCCAGGGGCATGGCAAAGGGGGTGGTGATCGAGCGTGGCACCAACGACATCGTCACCGCGCTGTCCAGGGCCAGCGCCTTGGCCAAGCCAAAGGAGGTGCCAATGGACGCGGCGCTGCCGGCCAGCATCCCCAGGAGCAACGCCGACCAGTGCCGCATCAACAATTGGCGCTGCTGCCAGATCGGGATGGCGAATGCCACCGTGACCGGGCCCAGTACCAGCATCAGCCAATGGGTGTCGGTGGCGTACTCGGCATAGGCGGTGTTCAGCGGTACGGCCACCGCCAGTAGCAGCGCGGGCACCAAAATCAGCGGTGACAGCAGGTAGCGCCCGGTGCGCCGGTAGATCCAGCGGCTGAAACCATAGGCCAGCAGGGTCAGGGCCAGCCAGAACAGCGGCATCAGTTCAAGCTTCATGGCGCAGCTTCCAGCGGCAGACCAGTTCGACGGTAAACGCCGTGACCAGCATCACCATCAGGGTACTGAGGGCGATCACCAGCATGATCCGCCAGCCGTCATGGCGCAGCAGGCCACCGTAATCGAGCAGGCTCATCAGCGCCGGGATAAAAAACAACAGCATTTCTGCCATCAGCATGCCAGCGCCCAATTGCAGGGCCGCCGGCTTGATCAGGCCGCTGGCGAACACCAGCAACAGCAGGCCCAGGCCAATCACTCCGCCGGGGATCGGCCAGGCCAGCCATACGGCCAGTTGGCAGCCCAGCAGGTAGATCGCCAGCAATACCAGCAGCTCAACCAGCAGCCGGCCCAGGTGTTTGAAGGTGAAACGTTTAGTCGACATGGGTTCCTCGCAGGCCCTCATTTTAAAGAGCCCTCTGGCATCCCCAAAGCGAATTGTTAGACTGCAAGCCATTCCAAACTGGAATTGGTGCAATGGAATTCAAACAGCTGCGCAGTTTTATCGAAGTGGTGCACCGTGGCGGTTTTACCCAGGCCGGGAAAACCCTGCATATCAGCCAGTCCGCCGTGAGCAAGCAAGTGGCGCAACTGGAACAGAGCCTCGGTACCCCCCTGCTCGACCGCATCGGTTCGCACGTGCGCCTGACCGCCGCCGGGCAGGTGGTGCTGCAACGGGCCGAAGCCATGTTGCGCTTGCAGACCGAGCTGGTGAGTGAGCTGGACGACCTGAATCAAATGACCCGTGGCGAGTTGCGCATGGGCCTGCCGCAACTGGGGGGCGATATGCTGTTTGCCGGGCTGTTTGCCGAATATCGCCGGCGCTACCCCAATGTCAGCATCCAATTACTTGAAGGCGGCAGCCGCAATATTGAGCAGGCCATTCTCGCGGGTGAGTTGGACGTCGGCGGCAGCCTGTTGCCCACCGATCCGGCGTTTGCCTGGCAAGCCTTCTGCGATGAGCCGCTGGATGCGCTGCTGCCCGTGGACCACCCGTTGGCACAGCGGGCCCAGATTGGCCTGGAGGAATTGGCCGACACGCCGTTCTTGATGTACCAGCGCAGCTTTGTGCTCAATGACCGGCTGCTCCAGGCCTGCCAGCAACTGGGCTTCACGCCACGGGAAAGTGGGCGCAGCGGCCAGGCGGATTTTCTCGTCGCCCTGGTGGCCGCAGGCCAGGGCGTAGTGCTGCTGCCCAGTGTGGTCGCGCGCGGCCTGGAGCGCCCCGGTGTGGTGCGCCTGACACTCAGGGCGCCCGATTTCCTACGCTGGGACATCGCCTTTATCTGGCGCAAAGGCGCCTATCTGTCGAAAGCCGCCCAGGCCTGGCTCGCGCTTTTGCGCGAGTACCCGATCAGCCGCGCAGTGCCGTGACCAGCTCCGCCAGCCAAGGCTCGGCATCCGCTTCCGGGGTGACGCTTTCGCTGGCATCCAGGCGCAGCATCGGCAGCACTTCACGCACGCCCAACTCGCCAAACAGCTCGCGCATCTGCTCGCCGCCGCCACAGAAGGTGTCGCCGTAGCTGGCGTCGCCCAGGCCGATCACCGCACCTGGCAAACCGCGCCAGGCGGCGGGCAGTTGGTCGCGGATCGTCGAATACAGCGGCATCAGGTTGTCCGGCAGTTCGCCCATGCCGGTGGTGGAAGTGACGGCCAGAAAGGCGTCCGGGGCGAAGGCCTGCACGTCGGCCAGGGTCGCCCGCGGGTTATGCCAGGCCTGGAAACCGGCTGCGTTGAGGATACCCATGGCGTGGCGGGCAACTTCTTCTGCCGTGCCATAGACCGAGCCGGAAAGGATGGCGACTTTCATCAATCTGATCCTGTAGTTGAGTGAAAACCTGGGATATTAACAGCTGGCAGCCGGCTCGGTTGCCCTACACTAAGAAATCCACAAACACGCTATGGATCGTTCAATGATCAACGCTAAGCTGATGCAGATGGTGGTCAATGCTTCCAACGACGGGATTGTCGTGGCGGAACGGGAAGGCAAGGACAAGCCGCTGATTTACGTGAACCCGGCCTTCGAACGCATGACCGGCTATAACCTGGACGACATCCTTTATCAGGATTGCCGCTTCCTGCAGTCAGGCGACCGTGACCAGCCAGCGCTGATGGCCATTCGCGAAGCCCTGGACAGTGGCGGAGCCTGCCGGGAAATCCTGCGCAATTACCGCAAGGACGGCACGCACTTCTGGAATGAGCTGTCATTATCGACGGTTTATAACCAGGCGGATGGGCAGACTTACTTCGTCGGCGTGCAGAAAGACGTCACGGTTCAGGTCAAGGCCCAGCAGCGTGTTGCCCAGCTGGAAGCCCAGGTGGCGCAGCTTACAGCCGAGTTGGCCGCGCTCCGGGCGACGAGCGGATCTAACAAACTTTAGAAAATACGGTCTTTAGGGTGATAATCCGTTTAATCACGCATTTCCTTGAGCCACATCAATGCAACGCGACGCGCTTTTGACGCAGGACGAACTGGACTTCATCCAGAACATGCACCACAACCCACAACTGAATGTGCGGGATGTGTCGTCGAGCCTGACGGTCAATGGCGGCGCGCAGATCCGCGATCTGCTCACACGCCTCGCGGCCCATGAGCAGGTGACGATCCAGGCGCAGTTCGATAACCAGCAAATGACCTTTCCTCTGCAACTGGTGGAAGACGAGTTCCATGCGCTGCACTTGCGCCTTGGGGTGCCGAGCATTTTCGAAGACGGGCCGATGATCCGGCCGTGGCGCCTGGTGCTCGAAGAGCCGGTGGCCCTGGAGAATGTCAGGGGCCAGCCTGGTTCACTGTGGGTGCATGAAGTGTCGTTCAAGGGCCTGCTGGTGCAGTCCCGGGGCCGTAGCAAACCACCCAGGACGTTCTCGATGTGGTTCAGCCCCTCTGGCTACGAGCGAATTGCGGTGCGTGGCACCCTGGAACGCGAGACCGCGCGCGGGCTGTTTGCCTACCGCTTGAACCAGGGCGATCTGGATGAAACCGAGCGCCTGCGCCAGTTCATCCTGCAACAGCATCGCCTGGCCCACCCTGAAGTGCATGCCTGATCTCAGGTATCCAGGGTTCCACTGATAAACTGCTGCAAGCGCCGCTGCATCAACCTTCCTTCACTGCCCAGGCAACCGATAACGCTACCGGCCAGTTGCTGCTGGGCCATGTCCGAGGCATCACCGGCCAGCAGCAGCGGACAGTCCAGGGTCAAGGCCAGGCGCCCCAGGCGCTTGGGTAGTTCGTGGGTTGGCGCGCGATTGGAGAACAGCACCAGGGCCTGCGGGCGGATCTTCTCGCAGATCAGCGTCAACTCATCCAGGGGCTGGCCGACGCTCAGCACATGCACCACCCGTTCATCACCACCGAGCATGAGCCCGGCCACCAGCAGTTCCAGTTCGCGGCACTCACCGGCAATCGCCGCCAGCAATACCTGCGGCGTGCGGCCAGCGCGGGCCAGTTGCAGGCGCTGGGAGATCCGCGCACGCAGGAAGCTGTCGAAAAACAGCCATTCGCTGGCTTGGCCGAAACGTCCCTGATGGCGCAATAACTGGTGCCAAAGGGGCATCAGGATGTCCTGGAACACCACCGCAGCGGGGTACGCAGCAAAGACCTGGCCGTACAGGCGCTCCAGCTGCAGCTCATCAAACGCACCGATGGCAGTTTGCATCTGCTGCTGCCACTGGGCCCATTCATGATGGTCGCTGCCTTCCTGCAGGTGGTGCAGTGATGACGATTGCCCATCGTCCCGAGCGAGAATCTTGCCGACTTTGCTGACCGCCACACCACGCTCGATCCAATCCAGAATGCGATGAACGGTCTCGATGTCCTTCTGCGTGTACAGGCGATGCCCACTTTCGGTGCGCACCGGCTGGATCAACCCATAACGGCGCTCCCACGCGCGCAGGGTGACCGGATTGATACCTGTCAATCTTGAGACTTCACGAATCGGGAACAACTCATCGCCAGTGCGTAGGGCACCTTGCTCAAGACCGGGGGATGGAGCTGTGATTACAGACATCAAAGGACCGAAGATTGGCACGTAGTTGGATCCCATTTAACGCTTTTATACCTGTCTTTTTCAAGGGATCTGCCCAGCCGTCCAATGCCGCTGGCGTATTTCGTCAAATCAGGAATAATCCTTGCCTGTTTTTTTGCGTCGCCACCCTACCCTGCGGCTTCGCCTGGGACGCCACCTACCCGGTGCAACGCGCCCACACATTCGGAGATACACAATGTCTACCCAACCCGTCACCTTGATGGTTGCACGCCGTGCTGCCCAAGGCCGTTATCAAGACATGATGAGCTGGCTGCGCGAAGGCGAGCAATTGGCCACGGACTTCCCCGGCTACCTGGGTTCAGGCGTACTTGCCCCGCCTGCCGATGGCGGCGAATTCCAGATCATCTTCCGCTTCGCCGACGAGCAGACCCTGCATGCCTGGGAGTTCTCGGCCTCGCGCAGCGCCTGGCTGGGCCGTGGCAGCGAATTGTTCGCCAACCCCATGGAGCATCGGGTCAGCGGCATGGAGGGCTGGTTTGGTGCCGTGGGCCAGCGTCCGCCGCGCTGGAAACAGGCCGTGGCGATCTGGCTGGCGTTTTTCCCGGTTTCACTGCTGTTCAACTTTGGCCTTGAGCCGTTGCTCGCCGAGTTGGGCATGTTCAGCCGCGTGCTGGTCAGCACCCTGGCCCTGACGCCGTTGATGGTCTATCTGTTCATTCCGCTGTCGACCCATTTGCTGGCGGGCTGGCTCAATCCTGCCCCGCCGCGGGTAAAACCTGCCGAAGCGGCCGTTTGAGCCGATCCGCAACAGGCCGGTCGCTGGTATAGTTTTAGCTTGCCCGCGACCCGAGCCTCCCATGACCTCTTCCGCCCCGATCCTGATTACCGGCGCCGGCCAACGTGTCGGCCTGCATTGCGCCCAGCGCCTGCTGGACGCACAGCAACCGGTGATCTTCAGCTATCGCAGTGAACGTCCAGGCGTGCAGGCCCTGCGCGAGCGCGGGGCGATTGGCGTGTTTGCCGACTTCTCGTCCGAGGCCGGTATCCTGGCGTTCATCAGCGAACTCAAGACCCATACCGACAGCCTGCGGGCGATCATCCACAATGCCTCGACCTGGGCCCCAGAAACACCCGGTGACGAGGCCAACGCCTTTATCGATATGTTCAGCGTGCACATGCTTGCGCCGTACCTGATCAACCTGCATTGTGCTGAGTTGTTGCGGCGCTCGACGCCGGCCGACATTGTGCACATCAGCGACGACGTGACCCGCAAGGGCAGCCGCCAGCATATTGCCTACTGTGCCACCAAGGCCGGGCTCGACAGCCTGACCCTGTCCTTCGCCGCCCAATACGCGCCCCGGATCAAGGTCAATGGCATCGCGCCAGCGATGGTGATGTTCAACGACGGCGACGACGCAGCTTATCGTGCCAAGGTCCTGGCCAAGTCGGCACTGGGTATCGAACCCGGGCCCGAGGTGATTTACCAGAGCGTGCGTTACCTGCTGGACAACCCTTATGTGACCGGCACCACCCTGACCGTCAATGGCGGGCGGCATGTCAAGTAAACCCGAACACCAGCGGCCTGGGGTTCCTGCAACTGATTGGACGGAGCAAGTAGCAATGCCACAACTTCAACCAGGTATGGCGCGCATCCGGGTCAAGGACCTGTGTCTGCGTACCTTTATTGGCATCAACGAGGAAGAGATCCTCAACAAGCAGGATGTGTTGATCAACCTGACCATCCTGTATGCCGCACAAGACGCCGTGCGCGACAACGATATCGACCACGCCTTGAACTACCGCACCATCACCAAGGCCATCATCGCCCACGTCGAAGGCAACCGCTTCGCCCTGCTCGAACGCCTGACCCAGGAGTTGCTGGACCTGGTGATGAGCAACGAGTCGGTGCTGTACGCCGAAGTCGAAGTCGACAAGCCCCATGCGCTGCGCTTTGCCGAGTCGGTGTCGATCACCCTGGCAGCCAGCCGTTAACCCCCCTGAATCTGTGTGAATCCCATGACCGACCAACAACGCCTGGAACTCGAAGCCGCCGCCTTCCGCCGGCTGGTAGCGCACCTGGACAGCCGCAAGGATGTGCAGAACATCGACCTGATGAACCTCGCCGGTTTCTGCCGCAACTGCCTGTCCAAGTGGTACAAAGCCGAGGCTGACGAACGCCAGATCGAGGTCAGCCTCGATGACGCCCGCGAAGTGGTGTACGGCATGCCGTACGCCGAGTGGAAAGCCCAATACCAGCAAGAAGCTAGCGCCGAACAACAAGCGGCGTTTGCCAAAGGAAAACCCCATGACTGACCTGAACACCCTGCGCACCCGCCTCGACAGCGGCGAACACCTCTTTGCCGACACCCTGGCCTTTATCGCCGCCGGCTACGACTACCAGCCACAAGCCTTCACCAATGGCAGCGTAGAAAACGCCGCCGGGCAGAACGAAGGCTCGTGCAAGACCCTGGGCCTGGCGCTGCTGGAAGGGTTGAGCGACCAGCAGGCCTTGCTGGCGTTTGGCGAGCATTATCGTTCGGTGCTGGCGACACCTGAGGGCACAGATCACGCCAATATCCGCGCGCTGATCGAGCATGGGTTGGCGGGAGTGAAGTTTGTCCAGCCGCCTTTGACCCGCCGCTGATCCAGCTTGCAAACCCGGTCAATGTGGGAGCCGGGCTTGCCCGCGATGGCGGTGGTGGCTGTCACACCGCCATCGCAGGCAAGCCAGCGCCCACATTGATTGGATTGCCAAATTGAGATTGCGCTGTTCGTCCAGTTACACACAAAAAAACCGGCCTTTTGGCCGGTTTTTTTATGGCAACGGTTTAGAAAGAAGCGTCTTTCAAGCCGTCGAGGTAACGCTCGGCATCCAGGGCCGCCATGCAACCGGCGCCGGCCGAGGTGATGGCCTGGCGGTAGACATGGTCAGCCACGTCGCCAGCGGCAAAGATACCTTCGATGTTGGTTGCAGTGGCATTGCCTTCACGGCCGCCCTGCACCACCAGGTAACCATCTTTGGCGGTCAGCTTGCCTTCGAACAGGGAGGTGTTCGGGGTGTGGCCGATGGCGATGAACACGCCGTCGACTTTCAGCTCGTCGAAGCTGCCGTCGTTGTTTTTCAAGCGCGCACCGGTCACGCCCATGTTGTCGCCCAGGACTTCATCCAGGGTGGCGTTGAGCTTGAGGATGATCTTGCCTTCGGCAACCCGCGCGTGCAGCTTGTCGATCAGGATCTTCTCGGCGCGGAAAGTTTCGCGGCGGTGAACCAGGGTCACGGTGCTGGCGATGTTGGCCAGGTACAGCGCCTCTTCCACTGCGGTGTTACCACCACCGACCACAGCCACCGGCTTGTTGCGGTAGAAGAAACCGTCGCAGGTCGCGCAGGCGGAAACGCCCTTGCCCATGAACGCTTCTTCCGATGGCAGGCCCAGGTAGCGGGCGCTGGCGCCAGTGGCGATGATCAGCGCGTCACAGGTGTAGACGCCGCTGTCGCCGGTCAGGCTGTAGGGCTTTTTCGAGAAATCCACGGCATTGATATGGTCGAAGACGATTTCGGTCTCGAAACGCTCGGCGTGTTCTTTCATGCGCTCCATCAACACCGGGCCGGTCAGGCCGTGGACGTCGCCCGGCCAGTTGTCGACTTCAGTGGTGGTGGTCAACTGACCACCCGCCTGCATGCCGGTGATCAGCAACGGCTTGAGGTTGGCCCGGGCCGCGTAGACCGCAGCGCTGTAACCGGCAGGGCCGGAACCGAGAATAATCACTCGCGAATGACGGGTATCAGACATGACTCACTCCTATCGACCGCCCGGACTACAGGGCGGCTGGAATAAAAAAGGACCGCGAAGCACTTGGGGAAGGCTTGAACTCGCAGGCCCTGAAAATAATGGGTGCAGCGTATAGAGGGGGGCAAGATTAAGGAAATACGGATTAACAATCCAGCTCATAGGCGGTCTCTATTCCGTGGCACCTATTAATCAACATGTTTGTTACCGTTAATGTCGGCTTGCTGACCGTGCTTTCACCGTATCGGCAAAGCCGGTAAGGTCGGCGCGTTCGCCCTTTTGCCCGGAGTTATCCATGCCCGCCCCCGTTCTGTCAGGCCCACAATACCTGCGTGAAGGCCTGAAACTGGTCTTGAGCCCAGGCCTGCGCCTGTTCGTCCTGCTGCCCCTGGCGATCAACCTGATACTGTTCGTCGGATTGATCTATTTTGCTGGCCATCAGTTCAGCCTGTGGGTCGACACCTTGATGCCGACGCTGCCCAGTTGGCTGAGTTTCCTCAGCTACATCCTGTGGCCGCTGTTCGTGCTGCTGGTGGCGTTTATGGTGTTTTTCAGCTTCACCATGCTCGCCAATATCATCGCCGCACCCTTCAACGGTTTCCTCGCGGAAAAAGTCGAAGTGGTGGTGCGCGGCACCGATGACTTCCCCGCCTTCAGCTGGGCCGAGCTGTTTGCCATGGTCCCGCGCACCCTGGCCCGGGAAATGCGCAAACTGGGCTACTTCCTGCCCCGGGCCATCGGCCTGTTTATCCTGTCGTTCATCCCGGTGGTCAACCTGATTGCCGCACCGCTGTGGCTGCTGTTCGGGGTGTGGATGATGGCGATCCAATACATCGACTACCCGGCCGACAACCACAAGCTGGGCTGGAACGAAATGCTCGACTGGCTGCGCCAGAAGCGCTGGCAGAGCATGAGCTTTGGCGGGATCGTCTACCTGGTGCTGCTGGTGCCGGTAGTCAACCTGCTGATGATGCCAGCAGCGGTGGCCGGGGCGACGTTGTTCTGGGTGCGTGAGCAAGGCGCCGAAACGATGCTGGCGAAAAATCCCTAGGCTGTTCGATTGACCTGGATCATGGCGATTTGCCCATACAGAGCACATGGTTATTAAAACTATAAGCCTGTGGGGAGCGCACCATGTACAGACCGTTGATGCTGATGTTCGGATTGATGTTGGGCGGTGAGGCCTGGGGGGCCGCCGCCGCCAATGAGCCCATATTGCCGGTACAACCGGCGAAGATCACCGATGCCGACAAGGTCGAACTGGGCAAGCAATTGTTCTTCGACCCACGCTTGTCCAAGTCCGGCTTCATTTCCTGCAACTCGTGCCACAACCTGAGCATGGGCGGCAGCGACAATCTGCCCACCTCCATCGGGCACAACTGGCACCAGGGGCCGATCAACTCACCGACGGTGCTCAACTCGAGCATGAGCGTCGCGCAGTTCTGGGACGGACGCGCGGCGACCCTGCAGGAGCAGGCCGGCGGCCCGATCGCCAACCCCGGTGAGATGGGCTTTACCCATGACCTGGCGGTGGACGTGCTGCGCTCGATCCCCCAGTACCAGGCCGCGTTCAAGAAAGTGTATGGCGATGACGGCATCAAGTTCGACGATGTGACCAACGCCATCGCGGCCTTCGAAGAAACCCTGGTCACCCCCAACGCCCCATTCGACCGCTGGCTGCTGGGCGACAAAAAAGCCATCAGCGCCACGGCTGCCCAGGGCTACCAGCTGTTCAAGAACATCGGCTGCGTGGCCTGCCACAACGGCGAGGCGGTCGGTGGCAGCACCTTCCAGAAAATGGGCATGGTCGAACCCTACGCCACCAAGAACCCGGCCCAGGGCGTGGCCGGCCTGACCGGCAAGGATCAGGACCGGATGATGTTCAAGGTGCCAACCTTGCGTAACGTCGCCCTGACCTACCCCTACTTCCACGACGGTGCCTATTGGAACCTGAGCGAAGCGGTGGACGTCATGGCCCGCCTGCAATTGGGCCGCAAGTTGAGCACCGATGAGGTCAGCCAGATTGTCGCGTTCCTCGACACCCTGACCGGCGACCAGCCGGACTTCAAGCTGCCGATCCTGCCGCCGTCCTCGGCCAAGACCCCGCGTCCTACGCCGTTCAACTAAGCCAATGCCGGGCCCTGTCGTCATAAATCCGTCATTGCGATGACACAATGGCGACATGGCCCGCGCCGACACTGGCTGCATGACGACAGCCTTCCTGAACATCACCCTGATTACCGAAACCTTCCCACCGGAAATCAACGGCGTGGCCAACACCCTTGGCCGCCTGTGTGATGGCCTGCGCGCGCGTGGGCATCAGGTGGAGTTGGTGCGCCCGCGCCAGGGTGGCGACTTGAGTCGCATCAGTGACGACGGCCTGCTGCTGTGTCGCGGCTGGCCTTTGCCGGGCTATCCCGGCCTGCAATGGGGCCAGTCCTCGATGCACAAGCTGCTGCGGCGCTGGAAACGCCAGCGCCCGGACGTGCTGTACATTGCCACCGAGGGCCCGCTGGGCTTGTCCGCCTTGCGTGCGGCACGGCGCCTGGGGATCAGCGTGGTCAGCGGTTTCCATACCAACTTCCAGCAGTATTCCAGCCAATACGGCCTGGGCATGCTCAGCCGCTTCCTGACCCATTACCTGCGCTGGTTCCACAACCGCTCCACCCTGACCCTGGTGCCCAGCGTCAGCCAGCGCCTGGAGCTGGAGCGCCGCCACTTCGAGCGCCTGGACCTACTGTCACGCGGCGTCGACAGCCAATTGTTCCACCCGGCCAGGCGTGACAATGGCTTGCGTGAGCAATGGGGCCTGGGTAATGAAGATATTGCCGTCCTGCATGTCGGACGCCTGGCACCGGAAAAAAACCTCGGTTTGCTCAAACGTTGCTTCGAGGCGTTGCAGGCGACTTATCCACAGCGTCGCTTGAAGCTGATCGTGGTCGGCGACGGGCCGCAGCGCGAAGCCCTGGCGAAGACCCTCCCGGCAGCAGCGTTCTGCGGCACGCAACGCGGCGAGGAGCTGGCCCGGCACTATGCGTCCGGGGATTTGTTTCTATTCCCCAGCCTCACCGAGACCTTTGGCAACGTGGTCCTGGAAGCCATGGCATCGGGCCTGGGTGTGGTGGCCTACGACCAGGCGGCCGCCACCCAGCATATCCGCCACGGCTACAGCGGTGCCGTGGCGATGCCGGGGGATGAGGATGCGTTCTGCGATGCCGCCAGTTGGTTGCTGGAAGAGCCGGAGAGTTTACGCCGCGTGCGCCTGAATGCGCGCCAGCATGCCAGTCGCCAGGGCTGGCCGGCGATTATTGAGCGGTTTGAACATCAACTGCGCGGGGCGTGTGGCGAGGACTTGCTGGAGACGGGCAGCTCGAAGCTGACCTGACGAGCCCTATCGCGGGCAAGCCCGCTCCCACAGGTTGCTTGCATTCCAATGTGGGAGCGGGCTTGCCCGCGATAGAGCCCGTCAATTCCCCCCTTAAACCAGGGTAGTCAACGCCTCACGGCTGAACGGCAAGATATCGCCCTCACGCCCTTCACGCACTTTCAGCGCCCAATCCGGATCGACCAGCAGCGCACGCCCCACGGCCACCAGGTCGAACTCGTCGTTATTCAAGCGCTCCAGCAGTTTTTCCAGGCTTGCCGGCTGTGCGATTTTGTCGGTGTTGACCATGAACTGCAGGAACTCGCCATCCAGGCCGACACTGCCCACGGTGATGGTCGGCTTGCCGGTGAGCTTACGGGTCCAACCCGCCAGGTTCAGCTCGGCCCCCTCAAACTCAGGCTCCCAGAAACGCCGCGTGGAGCAGTGGAAAATATCCACGCCCGCGTCAGACAACGGCTTGAGAAACTCACCCAACGCCTCGGGGGTTTGCACCAGGCGCGCGGTGTAATCCTGCTGCTTCCATTGGGAGAAACGGAAAATGATCGGAAATCCAGGACCTGTGGCGGCCCGCACGGCCTGGATCAACTCAATGGCAAAGCGCGAACGGTTGGCCAGGCTGCCACCGTATTCGTCCGTACGCTGGTTGCTGCCTTCCCAGAAGAACTGATCGACCAGGTAACCGTGTGCGCCGTGGATTTCCACGCCGTCCATGCCGATGGCCTGGGCATCCTTGGCGGCCTGGGCGAAGGCGGCAATCACCTCCTTGATATCCTCGACCGTCATGCCATGGACCAGCACGTTGCCATCCTTGAGTTTTTCCATCGGGCCATAGGCCGGGACGCTGGCATCCGGCTCGGTGCCAATGCGCCGCACGCTACCGACATGCCACAACTGCGGGACGATCTTGCCGCCTTCGGCATGCACCGCATCGACCACTTTCTTCCAGCCGGCCAATGCCGCTTCACCGTAGAAATGCGGCACGTTCGGATAACCGTTGGAAGCCTGGTGGCCCACCACTGTGCCCTCCGTGATGATCAAACCTACGCCGGCCGCCGCGCGACGGCGGTAGTACTCGATCACTTTGGAATTGGGTACGCCACCCGGGGAAAACGAACGGGTCATCGGCGCCATGACCACACGGGACGGCAATTGCAGCGCACCGAGCTGGAAAGGTTTGAACAAGGCTTGGACAGGCATGGGAGCACTCCGCACGAGAGGGATTTTATGATGCGGATAATATGGAACGCGGGCAGTGCCGGATAGCACTATTGATTGCGGTGATTAAGGGGTAAAAGCCGTGAGCCACATAAAACACCGTAGGAGCCGGCTTGCCGGCGATGGCCGTTACTGCGGGTCGCCGGCAAGCCGGCGCCTACAGCAGGTCAGGCCAGGGCTTTTTCGATGGCCTGGACCACGCTCGGATCATCAGGCGCGGTACGCGGAGAAAACCGCGCCAATACTCGCCCATCCTTGCCCAGCAAAAATTTCTCGAAGTTCCAGGTGATATCCCCCGGGAACTCTGCCCCCTCACCCGCCAGCAGGCGGTACAACTGATGGCGATCAGGGCCGTTCACCGAAAGCTTGCTGCCCAGGGGAAAGCTCACGCCATAGTTGAGGCTGCAGAACTCCTGGATCTCTTCTTCGGTCCCAGGCTCCTGGCCTGCGAACTGATTGCACGGCAGGCCCAGCACGGTGAAACCCTGGCCCTTGTATTGCTGGTAGAGGTTTTCCAGCGCGGCATATTGTGGAGTCAGCCCACATTTGGAGGCGACATTGACCACCAGCACGACTTGCCCCTTGTAGGGCGCCAGAGGCAGCTCCTGACCATCCAGGGCTTTGAGTTTAAGGTCGTGGAAAGCACTCATGAAGAACTCCAGGTTTCCCATATTCTGTGTAACGGCCATTCGAGATTACAGCCGCCAAGTCGGCAAGAATAGCCGCCAATCAAAAAAGGCGCCCGAAGGCGCCTCTCTTTTCAACTGACTGGACGTGGCCCGTCAATCAATGGTGGTGACCACCTTCGCCGTGTACGTGGCCGTGAGCCACTTCTTCCTGGGAAGCGTCGCGGATGGCAACGATCTTGACCTGGAAGTTCAGGCGCTGGCCTGCCAGCGGGTGGTTGCCGTCGACGGTCACGTCATCGCCGTCCAGGTCGCGGATGGTCACGATCTGCATCTGGCCGTCCGGAGCGGAGGCGTGGAACTGCATGCCCACTTCCAGTTCGTCGACGCCTTCGAACATGCTGCGGCTCAGGGTGCTGACCAGTTCGGCCGAGTACTCGCCGTAGGCATCTTCAGGTTCTACGGCAACGGTCAGTTCATCACCAACCTCTTTGCCTTCCAGGGCCTTTTCCAGGCCAGGGATGATGTTACCTGCGCCTTGCAGGTAGACCAGCGGCGCGCCGCCGGCGGAGCTGTCGATGACCTCACCAGCGTCGTTGGTCAGGGTATAGTCAATGGAGACAGCCTTGTTGGCGGCGATCGGCATGGGGCGAGACCTTTTGCATAAGAATGAAGAACGGACAAGTCTAAACAAGGATTTGCCCGAAAGCGAACACAACCCGGACAGACGGAGTCGATCCGGTGACCCGACGGTCGTCGGATTTCACCAGGATGCAGATGGCCACTGGGTCGCCGCGCTGTCCTGCGGCCATACGCAGCACCTGCGCCACCAGCCGCCCTGGCAATCCCGGGGCTGGGTGATGGATCCGGCGCAACGCCTGGCAAAAATAGGCCAGCCCTTTGCCTGTGGCTGGTGTGCGCAGCGCCCGGATAACGATACCCTTGGCAGCTGATTCCCGGTCGGCGCGCAGCCATAGCGCACCACCGAAGCCATGCACCTTCAGAGAATTCGCATGCAGACTTTTTTTATCGCTCCCACCGATTTTGGTGTGGGTCTGACCTCCATCAGCCTTGGGCTGGTGCGTACCCTTGAACGGGCCGGGCTGAAAGTCGGCTTTTTCAAGCCCATTGCCCAGCCCCATCCCGGCGACACGGGGCCTGAGCGCTCCACCGAGCTGGTGGCCCGTACCCATGGCCTCAAACCACCGCAACCATTGGGCCTGGCCCATGTCGAGCGGATGCTCGGCGATGGCCAGCTCGATGAGTTGCTCGAAGAAATCATCACCCTTTATCAACAGGCGGCCGTGGGCAAGGACGTGCTGATTGTCGAGGGCATGGTGCCGACCCGCAGCGCCAGCTATGCGGCACGGGTCAACCTGCACCTGGCAAAAAGCCTGGATGCCGAAGTCATCCTCGTCTCGGCCCCGGAAAACGAGGTGCTGACCGAACTGTCCGGCCGTGTGGAATTGCAGGCGCAGCTGTTCGGCGGCCCGAAAGACCCGAAAGTGCTGGGGGTGATCCTCAACAAGGTGCAGACCGACGAGAGCATGGAGGCCTTCGCCGCCCGCCTCAAGGAGCATTCGCCGTTGCTGCGCAGTGGCGATTTCCGCCTGCTTGGCTGCATCCCGTTCCAGCCCGAGCTCAACGCCCCGCGCACTCGCGATGTGGCCGACCTGATGGGCGCGCAAGTGCTCAACGCCGGCGACTATGAAACCCGGCGCATGAACAAAATCATCATCTGCGCGCGCACCATGCGCAACACCGTGGAGCTGCTCAAGCCCGGCGTGCTGGTGGTGACGCCGGGGGATCGCGACGACATCATCCTCGCCGTCAGCCTGGCCGCGATCAATGGCGTGCCCCTGGCCGGCCTGCTGCTGACCAGCGACACCCTGCCCGACCCACGGATCATGGACCTGTGCCGAGGCGCATTCCAGGCCGGGTTGCCGGTGCTGTCGGTGAGTACCGGCTCCTATGACACCGCCAACCAGCTCAACAGCCTGAACAAGGAAATCCCGATTGATGACCGCGAACGTGCGGAGATCATCACCGATTTCGTCGCCAGCCACCTGGATGCGCGCTGGCTGCACCAGCGTTGCGGTACGCCACGGGAGATGCGCCTGTCGCCGGCAGTGTTCCGCTATCAGTTGATCCAGCGCGCCCAGGCCGCCAACAAGCGCATTGTGTTGCCCGAAGGCAGCGAGCCGCTGACCGTGCAAGCCGCCGCCATCTGCCAGGCCCGCGGCATTGCCCGTTGCGTGCTGCTGGCCAAGCCGGCCGATGTCCAAGCCGTAGCCCGCGCCCATGGCATCGAGCTGCCTGAAGGCCTGGAAATTCTGGACCCGGACCTGATCCGCGAGCGCTATGTCGAGCCCATGGTGGCGCTGCGCAAGAGCAAAAGCCTCAACGCACCGATGGCCGAGCAGCAACTGGAAGACACCGTGGTGATCGCCACCATGATGCTGGCGCTGGATGAAGTAGACGGCCTGGTCTCCGGGGTCATCCACTCCACCGCCAATACCATCCGCCCGGCCTTGCAGCTGATTAAAACGGCGCCGGGCTGCACCCTGGTGTCATCGGTGTTTTTCATGCTGTTCCCTGAACAAGTGCTGGTCTACGGCGACTGCGTGATGAACCCACACCCAAGCGCTGCGGAACTGGCGGAAATCGCCCTGCAAAGCGCCGACTCGGCCGCCGCCTTCGGCATCACCCCACGCGTGGCGATGATCAGCTATTCCAGCGGTGACTCGGCCAGTGGCGAGGAAGTGGAGAAAGTCCGCGAAGCCACCCTGCTGGCCCACGAGCAACAGAGCTCGCTGCTGATCGACGGCCCGTTGCAGTACGACGCCGCCGCCAACGAAAACGTCGCCCGGCAACTGGCGCCCAACAGCCTGGTGGCGGGCAAGGCCACGGTCTTTGTATTCCCCGACCTCAACACCGGCAACACCACCCACAAGGCGGTGCAACGCAGTGCCGATTGCGTCAGCCTCGGCCCCATGCTGCAAGGCCTGCGCAAACCCGTGAACGACCTGCCCCGTGGGGCCCAGGTGGACGATATCGTTTACACCATCGCCCTGACCGCGATTCAAGCCGCCAACCGACCTATGGATGCCTAAATGCTGGAATTCCTGCCTGCCCCCCTGCGTGGGGTAATCGCCTCGCTGTTGCTGGCGTTGAACACAATTCTGCTGTGTTCATTCCTGTTTATCGTCGCGCTGTTCAAGGCACTGCCCTTCGCCAAGCGCTTCAGCGAATGGCTGATGAACCAGACCCACGAGGCCTGGATCAGCAATAACAACACCTGGATGAACCTGGTGCGCCGCACACGCTGGCACCTCAAGGGCCTGGAAAGCCTGGACTACCAGCACTCGTACCTGGTGACCAGCAACCACCAGAGCTGGGTCGATATCATGGTGCTGCAGTACGTGCTCAATCGGCGGATCCGCCCGCTGAAGTTTTTCCTCAAGCAGGAACTGATCTGGGTGCCGGTGATTGGCCTGGCCTGGTGGGCGCTGGGTTTCCCCTTCATGAAGCGCTACACCAAGGCCTACCTGGAAAAACACCCGGAGAAGAAAGGCAAGGACCTGGAAACCACCCGCAAGACCTGTGCGAAGTTTCGCGACAACCCGGTGGGTATTTTCAACTTTGCCGAAGGCACACGCTTCACCCCAGGCAAACATGCGCAGCAGCAGTCGCCGTTTCGTTACCTGCTCAAGCCCAAGGCTGGTGGCATTGCGTTTGTGCTGGATGCCATGGGTGAGCAGTTGAAGTCATTGGTCAACGTGACAATCCACTATCCGGGCGGCCGCCCGGGTTTCTGGGACTTGCTGTGCGGCAATGTGCAGGAGGTGGTGGTGCAGTTTGAAGAGGTGCAGATCCCGGCCGAGTTCATTGGCAAGAATTATGAGCAGGATGGGGAATATCGGCTGGCGTTCCAGGGCTGGATCAACCAGTTATGGGAAGACAAGGATGCTCTGCTGAGCCGACTTCACATCGAGTACCCAGGCAATAGGTGATCACTATGTGGGAGCTGGCTTGCCTGCGATAGCGGTCTGTCAGAGGTAAGTGCATTGCCTGGCCTCCTGCAATCGCAGGCAAGCCAGCTCCCACATTGACGGTGTTGACCTTTAGAGTGTGAAAAAAGCCCGCCACCGAGTGCTCGGTGGCGGGCTTTTTTGTGGCGGCGAGGTTTAGATCGCGCCGCGCTGGCGCAACAGCTCCAGCACTTGCTTGACGCTGTCGTCCAGCGACAGTGCCTGGGTATCGATCACCAGGTCAGCATTCAACGGCACGTCGTACGGGAACGACTCGCCAGGGATGTTATCCCCACCGGCGGCGTACAGGCCTTGCGGGTCACGCTCGGCACACACCAGCGGCGAGGCCTGCACGTAGACCGTGAGCAAGCGGTCACTGCCGATCAACGCCTTGGCCTGTTCCCGGCCTTCGGCATCCGGTGCGACGAAGGCCGCCAGGGTCAGCAGGCCGGCTTCGTTGAACTGACGCGCCACGTGGGCCGCACGCCGCCAGTTCTCGGTACGCCCGGCACGATCCTGGGGCAGGCCTTTGTTCAGGTCATGGCGCAGGTTCTGCCCATCCAGCACAAACACCGCACGGCCCATATCGAACAGTTTGCGCTCGACCGCATAGGCCAGGGTGCTCTTGCCAGCGCCCGACAAGCCGCTGAACAACACGGTGGCCGGCTGCTGGCCGAAGCGCTGGGCGCGTTCTTCGGTGGCCACATGGGCCAACTTGCCGTGCTGCGCGGCGCTGCCATGGCTGACCGGCGGGGCGATGATCATGCCCGCAGCCACGGTGCCGTTGGTCAAACGGTCGATCACGATAAAGGCGCCGGTGGTGCGGTTGCTGGCGTAACCGTCCAGGGCAATGGCCGCATCGAGGCTGACCTTGACCCGGCCGATCTCGTTCAACTGCAAGGCACTGGCCGGGCCTTCCTCGAGGGTGTTCACATCCACACGATGCACGATGCTGGTGATCGAACCCGGCACATAGCTGGTGGCGCGCTTGATGTCGTATTTCTTGCCCGGCAGCATCGGCTCCTCGGCCATCCACACCAGCATGGCGTCGAAGGCATCGGTGACTTGCGGCACGTTGTCGGCATGCACCAGCAGGTCGCCACGGGAGATGTCGATCTCGTCTTCCATGGTCAGGGTCACGGCCTGGCCTGGGCCTGCGTGCTCCAGTTCACCTTCGAAGGTGACGATGGATTTGACGCGGCTGCTCTTGCCCGACGGCAGCACTACGACTTCGTCGCCCTTGTGCACGATGCCGCTGGCCAGGGTGCCGGCAAAACCACGGAAGTTCAGGTTCGGACGGTTGACGTACTGCACCGGGAAACGCAGGTCGGTGTAGTTGCGGTCGTTGGCGATCTCGACGGTTTCGAGAATCTCCATCAGCGACTGGCCGGTGTACCACGGCGAACGCTCGCTTTTGTTCACCACGTTGTCGCCCTTGAGCGCCGACATCGGCACAAAGGCCATGGTGCTCGGCTTGAACGCAATGCCATCGGCGAACTTCAGGTAATCGGCCTTGATCGACTCGAAAATGCTCTCGTCGAAACCGTTGAGGTCCATCTTGTTGATCGCGATGACGATGTGCTTGATGCCCAACAGCGAGGCGATAAAGCTGTGGCGACGGGTCTGGGTCTGCACGCCGTAGCGCGCGTCCACCAGGATGATCGCCAGGTCACAGGTGGACGCACCGGTGGCCATGTTGCGGGTGTACTGCTCATGGCCGGGGGTGTCGGCGATGATGAATTTGCGCTTGGCGGTGGAGAAATAGCGGTAGGCCACATCAATGGTGATGCCCTGCTCACGCTCGGCCTGCAGGCCGTCGACCAGCAATGCCAGGTCGATATCGTCACCGGTGGTGCCGACTTTCTTCGAATCGCGGGTGATGGCTTCCAGATGGTCTTCGTAGATCATCTTCGAGTCGTGCAGCAGGCGCCCGATCAGGGTGCTCTTGCCGTCGTCGACGTTGCCACAGGTCAGAAAGCGCAGCATTTCCTTGCGTTCGTGCTGGCCCAGGTAGGCGAGGATGTCCTCGCTGATCAAATCAGATACGTGCGACATGACAACCCCTTAGAAATAACCCTGACGTTTTTTGTCTTCCATCGAGCCGGCGCCATCGTGGTCGATGACACGGCCCTGGCGCTCGGAAGTTCGCGTCAGGAGCATTTCCTGGATGATGTCCGTCAGCGTCTCGGCTTCGGACTCCACCGCACCCGTCAACGGGTAGCAGCCAAGGGTACGGAAACGTACTTTCTTCTTGACGATACGGGCTTTGTCTTCGTCGGACAGGTGCTCGAGGATGCGCTCGTCGTCGATCATGATCAGCGTGCCGTTCTTCTCGATCACTTCGCGTTCGGCGGCGAAGTACAGCGGCACGATCGGGATACCTTCCAGATAGATGTACTGCCAGATATCCAGCTCGGTCCAGTTGGACAGCGGGAACACGCGGATCGACTCGCCCTTGTTGACGTTGCCGTTGTAGACGTTCCACAGCTCCGGACGCTGGTTTTTCGGGTCCCAGCGGTGCTTGCTGTCGCGGAACGAGTACACGCGCTCTTTGGCGCGGGATTTCTCTTCATCGCGACGGGCGCCGCCGAACGCTGCGTCGAAACCATACTTGTCCAAGGCTTGTTTCAGGCCTTCGGTCTTCATGATGTCGGTGTGCTTGGCACTGCCGTGGGTAAACGGGTTGATGCCCTGCGCCACGCCGTCCGGGTTGACGTGGGTGATCAGCTCCAGGCCCAGTTCCTCGACCATGCGGTCGCGGAATTTGTACATTTCCTGGAATTTCCACTGAGTGTCCACATGCATCACCGGAAACGGCAGCTTGCCCGGGAAGAATGCCTTGCGCGCCAGATGCAGCATCACGGCGGAGTCTTTGCCGATGGAGTAGAGCATCACCGGGTTGTCGAACTCGGCGGCAACCTCACGGATGATGTGGATGCTCTCCGCCTCCAGCTGTTTCAGATGCGTCAGTTTATCGACCATGGCTACTCACGGAAAAACGATTCTTTTTGGACGGCCTGCGGGCCGTGTTCGAGCGGGGCATGCTAGCACAGCACCTTCTTCTATTCAGGGAGCCAGCTAGATCGAAACGGTATATGGATATACCGCCTCGTTTGGCCGTACATCGCCCCGTAGGAGCCGGCTTGCCGGCGATGGCGTCCTTGAAATCAATGCATGACTCAAGGGCCTTGTCGCCGGCAAGCCGGCTCCTACAGTGGACGCAATGGGGGCTTAGATCGGGTTGGGGCAATCGATAAACAGGTGTTCCAGGGCAAAGCGCCGGGCCAGGTAGTCGCCCAGGGCCTGCACGCCATAACGCTCGGTGGCGTGATGGCCGGCGGCGATAAAGCTGATGTCGTTTTCCCGGGCGCTGTGGAAGGTCTGCTCCGAGGCTTCGCCGCTGAGGTACAAATCCACCCCGGCCAGCACGGCCTGGTCGATGTAGCCCTGGCCGCCGCCGGTGCACCAGCCCACGCGGCGGATCATCGCGCTGCCTTCGATCAGCAACGGCTCGCGGCCCATGGCTTCCTGCACGCGCCGGGCGAAATCCCGCGCCGACAGCGGCTCGGCCAGGGAGCCCACCAGCCCCACGACCTTGAGGTTGTCCGGGTCCAGCGGGCCTTCGACGGTAATGTCCAACTGGCGGGCCAATTGCACGTTGTTGCCCACTTCCGGGTGCAGGTCCAGCGGCAGGTGGTAGGCCAAGAGGCTGATGTCGTGCTTGAGCAGGGTCTTGAGGCGGCGCTGCTTCATGCCGGTGATGCACGGGCTTTCGCCTTTCCAGAAATAGCCGTGATGCACCAGCACCAGGTCGGCCTTGGCCTCCACCGCCGCGTCGAGCAGCGCTTGGCTGGCGGTCACGCCACTGACAATGCGCAACACCTGCGGCCGGCCTTCGACCTGCAGGCCATTGGGGCAGTAATCGGCAATTTTCGCGCTGTTCAAGTAGCGATCCGCTTCTTCAACCAAGGTGCTCAGGGCGACGGCCATAAAAGACTCCTAAATATCCCGTTCAGAGGCGCTCGCGGCCTCGTATAATGCGCGACATTATGGGCGCTCCCGCGCCCCCTGCAACCTGTCAGGACTTACTTGATGCTCAAGGCACTGCGTTATTTTGGATGGCCATTGTTGGCCGGCGTGCTGATCGCGATGCTGATCATTCAGCGTTATCCGCAATGGGTCGGCCTGCCAAGCCTGGACGTCAACCTGCAACAGGCGCCGCAAACCAGCGCGGTGCAACAGGGCCCGGTGACCTACGCCGATGCGGTGGTGGTGGCCGCGCCTGCGGTGGTCAACCTGTACACCACCAAAGTCATCAATAAACCGGCGCACCCACTGTTCGAAGACCCACAGTTCCGGCGCTTTTTCGGCGACAACTCGCCCAAGCAGCGCCGCATGGAGTCGAGCCTCGGTTCCGGGGTGATCATGAGCCCGCAAGGCTACATCCTGACCAACAACCATGTGAGCACCGGCGCCGACCAGATTGTCGTGGCCCTGCGTGATGGCCGCGAAACCCTGGCGCGGGTGGTGGGCAGCGACCCGGAAACCGACCTTGCCGTCCTGAAGATCGACCTGAAGAACCTGCCGTCCATCACCATCGGCCGCTCCGAGGGCCTGCGAGTGGGTGACGTGGCGCTGGCGATCGGCAACCCGTTCGGCGTCGGCCAGACGGTGACCATGGGCATCATCAGCGCCACCGGGCGCAATCAGCTGGGCCTCAACAGCTACGAAGACTTCATCCAGACCGACGCGGCGATCAACCCGGGCAACTCCGGCGGCGCGCTGGTGGATGCCAGTGGCAACCTGACCGGCATCAACACCGCGATCTTCTCCAAATCCGGTGGCTCCCAAGGCATCGGCTTCGCGATCCCGGTCAAGCTGGCGATGGAAGTGATGAAGTCGATCATCGAGCACGGCCAGGTGATTCGCGGCTGGCTGGGGATTGAAGTGCAGCCGCTGACCAAGGAGCTGTCGGAGTCCTTTGGCCTGACCGGGCGCCCAGGCATCGTGATTGCCGGCATCCTGCGCGGCGGCCCGGCGGAAAAGGCCGGGATGCAGGTGGGCGATGTGATCCTCAGTATCGACGGCGAACCGGCGGGCGACGGCCGGCGTTCGATGAACCAGGTGGCGCGAATCAAACCGACGGAAAAGGTCGCGATCCAGGTGATGCGCAACGGCAAGGAAATCAAGCTGCTGGCCGAAGTGGGCCTGCGCCCGCCGCCGGCACCGGCAACGGTGAAAGAGCAGGAATAAACGGCGACCCTTAAAGAGATACACTCTCAATAGTCATGTTATATTATTTCAATATTGATATTGGAATGTTAGACCATGACGTCTCGAAAGTTTGCGCCCCTGGCCGGTCTCGCCTTGGGATTACTGGTAGACCCGGTATTTGCAGAAGACACCCACCCCCTTGAACTGGGCACCACCAGCATCACCGGCGAGGCCTATGAGTCCGCCACCGGCCCGGTCAAGGGCTACCGCGCAACCCGTTCGGCCAGCGCGACCAAGACCGACACGGCCCTGCGCGATATCCCACAATCGATCAGTGTGATTCCCGCCACGGTGCTCATGGACCTGGGCAGCAACAACGTCGAGCGCGCCCTGGAATTTGCCGGCGGCGTGTCCAAGCAGAACAACTTTGGTGGCCTGACCCTTTACGAATACAGCATTCGTGGCTTCACCACCTCGCAGTTCTATCAGGACGGTTTCAGCGCCAACCGCGGCTACCCCAGCACGCCGGACGTGGCCAATATCGAACGCATCGAAGTGCTCAAGGGCCCCGCCGCCAGCCTGTATGGCCGTGGCGATCCCGGCGGCACGGTGAACATCGTCACCAAGAAGCCCCAAGCCGAAGCCTTCACCACCGTGCAGACCAGCGCCGGCAGCTGGGACCGCTACCGTACCGCCATCGACATGAACACCCCGCTGGACAGCGAAGGCAATGTGCTGTCGCGGGTCAACCTGGCAGTGGAGGACAACCACAGCTTCCGCGACCATGTGCAGAGCAAGCGAGTGTTTGTCGCGCCCTCGTTCAGTTGGCAACTGGACCCGGACACCAGCCTGCTGGTGGAAAGTGAGTTCGTGCGCCACAGCTCGACCTTCGACCGCGGCCTCGTCGCCCCCAACAACCGCTGGAGCGGCATGTCCCGCTCGACCTTCCTCGGCGAGCCCAACGACGGCGATATCGACAACCACAACAACCGCCTGCAAGCCACCCTCGAACATCACTTGAACGATGCCTGGAAGCTGCGCCTGGCCAGCCACTACAAACAGGGCAGCCTGTGGGGCGAAGCGTCGGAAAACCGCGCGCTGAATGCCGACGGCCATACTATCAACCGCCGCTACCGCCAACGCTCCATGGGTTGGCACGACAGCATCACCCAACTGGAGTTGCGCGGCCTGTTCGAGGTGGGCAGTTGGCAGCATGAACTGCTGATCGGCACCGAGTACGAGGACTACCGCAAGAAAGAACGGGTGACCGCCATCGCCGGCCGTTACCCGATTGATATCTACCGTCCGGTCTATGGCCAGCCCAAGCCCAATGGCGAGCGCACCGGCAGTGATTTTTTCACCCAGGTGAAAAGCCAGGCGCTGAACCTGCAAGACCAGATCGTCTTTACCGACCGCCTGCGCGGTGTGGTTGGCGTGCGCCTGGAGCATGTCGAGCAAAGCTCGAAGGACTTCACCCGTAACGGTGCCAAGAGCCAGAAAACCCACGATGTCATGACCCAACGGGCGGGCCTGCTGTATCAACTGACCCCGCAAGTGGGCCTGTTTGCCAACGCCTCCACCTCGTTCAAACCGCAAAGTGAGCTGGACGCAGCCGGCAATTTCCTCAAGCCCGAGGAAGGCATCGGCTATGAAGTGGGGATCAAGAGCGAGCTGTTCGACGACCGCCTGAGCACTACCCTGGCCGCCTTCCATATCGAAAAGGAAAACACCCTGGCCACGGACCCGGCCACCGACACCAAGCGCGCCATCGGCAAGGCCCGCAGCCAGGGCTTCGACCTGCAACTGACTGGGCAACTGACGGATGCCGTACGGGTGATTGGCGCGTTTGCCTACATCGATGCCGAAGTGACCAAGGGCGACAAAGAGATCCCCACCGGCAGCCGCATTCTCGGCGTGGCCAAGCGCAGTGGCAGCCTGTTGGGCGTGTACGAGTTCCAGGATGGCGCCCTGCGTGGCTCGGACCTGGGCGCGGCGTTTACCTACGTCGGCGACCGTTCGGGCGAGGCCGGTAAAAGCTTCGAGTTGCCGGCCTACCACACCGTCGACCTGCTGGCCCATTACAAGGCCAGCGATAACGTCACCGTGGGCCTGAACCTCAACAACCTGTTCGACGAAAAGTACTACGAGCGCTCCTACAGCAACTACTGGGTCAACCCCGGAGAGCCGCGCAACTTCACCGTCAGCCTGACCCTCAACCTGTAAAAGGACCTCACCATGCAAGCGCTCAAATCATTGGCCGTGCTCGGCCTGCTGTTCGCCACCCAGGTCTCGGCCCATGGCCTGTGGACCGAACAACGCCGGGGCCATGTCGAGGTGGTCTACGGCCACGGTGCCGAGGATGAAGCCTTCAAGGCGAGGAAAGTCAGCGGCGCCTGGGCCTACGACTCCAGTGGCCGGATGATCCCGGTGACCCTGCAGCGCCTGGACGATCAGGCGCGCCTGCAACCGCTCAAGCCGCCTGCCGTGCTGGCGGTGGCCTTTGATAACGGCTTGTGGTCGCAAACCCCGGACAAGAAGTGGGTGAACAAGGGCCGCAGCCAGGTACCTGGCGCCGTCGAAACCACCCAGGCCCTGAAGTACAGCCTGGCGATCTATCAGGCCGGGGCCAAGCTGCCCAAGCTGGATCAATTGAGAATGGTGATTGTGCCCGAGGTCGACCCGCTGACCGTCGGCCCCGGCCAATCGCTGCCCGTACGGGTGCTGATCGACGGCAAGCCTGCCGCCGGGATCAAGTTGATTGGTGACTACCGCAGCGCGCCCAATACCCTGAGCACCGAGACCGACAAGGATGGCCGGGCCCAGGTACTGGTGCGCAACGAGGCGTTGAATGTGATTGCGGCGCAGACAGAAGTGCCGGTCAAGGGTGACAGCAAGGTACAGGCGCGCGCGCTGTTCAGCTCACTGACCTTCCTCGGCCAGCCCCATCATGAGTGAACACCACTGAAGCCATGTGGGAGCCTGCTTGTGTAGGACTTGCCTGGGGCTGACTTGTGTGGGAGCTGGCTTGCCTGCGATAGCATCACCTTGGTATGAATGACACACCAAGGTGCCTGCATCGCAGGCAAGCCAGCTCCTACACAAGCCCCCACACTAGAGGCTGACAGGCGCTCTTTCGCACAAGGTATTGAGCGCCGCCGCCCATTGCGGATCATCATTGAGGCACGGCACCAGCACCAACTCCTCACCGCCGGCTTCGCGGAACTGCTCCAGGCCGCGATCACCAATCTCTTCCAGGGTCTCGATGCAATCGGCGACAAACGCCGGGCACATCACCAGCAACTTCTTCACCCCCTGCTGGGCCAAGGCCTCCAGGCGGGCCTCGGTGTAGGGTTCGATCCACTTCGCCCGGCCCAGGCGCGACTGGAACGCCACCGACCATTTATCGTCCGCCAGGCCCATGCGCGCGGCAAAATCGCGGGCGACGCTGAAGCACTGCCCGCGATAACAGGTGGTGCGCACCTGCGGCGACGCATTGGCGCAGCAGTCGCCCGCGCCTTCCAGGGAATGCCCGGGGTTGAGCTTGTTCAGGTGCCGCTCCGGCAGGCCGTGGAAGCTGAACAGCAGGTGATCGTAATCCTGCTGCAAATGCGGCTTGGCACTGGCCACCAGGGCGTCGAGGTATTCCGGCTGGTCGTAGAACGGTTGCAGGATCGAGAACTGCAGGTTGAGCTGCTGATCGCGCACCACACGCCGCGCTTCTTCGATCACCGTGGTCACGGTGCTGTCGGCAAACTGTGGATACAACGGCGCCAGCGTGACTTTGTGGATACCTTGGCCAGCAAGGCGAGTCAGCACGCTCTCAATCGACGGCTCGCCATAGCGCATCGCCAGCTCCACCGGGCCCTGGGTCCACTCTGCAGTCATCTGCTGTTGCAGGCGACGGCTGAGCACCACCAGCGGCGAGCCTTCATCCCACCAGATCGAGGCGTAGGCGTGGGCCGACTGCTCGGGACGCTTGATCAGGATCAGCGACACCAGCAAGCGCCGGACCGGCCACGGCAGGTCAATCACATACGGGTCCATCAAAAACTGATTGAGGTAGCTGCGCACATCGGCCACCGAAGTGGACGCCGGTGAGCCCAGGTTGACCAGTAACAACGCGTGATCCGTCATGCAACATCCTATCTCTAGAGGCGGCTGGACAAGTCGTCCAGGGCCGCGTGCAACTCAGTGAACTGAAAAGTGAAACCGGCGGCCAACAACCGCTCGGGCAACGCCTTCTGCCCGCCCAGCATCAGCCCGGACAACTCGCCCAAACCCACCCGCAAGGCAAACGCCGGCATCGGCATGAACGCCGGGCGGTGCAGCACCTGGCCCAGGGTCTTGGCGAACTCGCGGTTACGCACCGGCTGCGGCGCGCAGGCATTATAAGGACCGCTGGCGTCAGGTTTGTGCAGAAGAAAATCAATCAGGGCGATTTGATCCTTGATATGCACCCACGGCATCCACTGCCGACCGTTGCCGATAGGCCCGCCCAGCGCCAGCTTGAAGGGCAGCAACAGCCGCGACAAAAAGCCGCCCTGCGCCGCTAGCACCAGGCCAGTACGCACCAGCACCACCCGCAGGCCAAAGGCTTCGGCGCGCTGGGCGGTTTCTTCCCAGGCAATGCATAACTGGCTGGGGAAATCGTCCTGCACCGGGCCGCTGGCTTCGGTCAGCTCGCGCTCACCGCCATCGCCGTACCAGCCCACCGCCGAACCGCTGATCAATACCGCAGGTTTTACCGCCAGGCCTTCAAGCCAGGCCAGCAGGGTTTCCGTCAGGCTGATGCGACTGCTCCACAGCAGCGCCTTGCGTTTGTGGGTCCAGAGGCGGTCGGCAATCGGCGCGCCGGCCAGGTTGATAACGGCATCCACCGGCTGCGTCACATCCTGCAAACGGGCCACGCCCTGCACCTGCGCACCGCACAACGTGGCGACCTGCGCGGGGTTGCGGCTCCAGACCGTCAACCGATGCCCCTGGGCGCTCCAGTGCTGGCAGAGCTGGCGGCCGATCAGACCTGTACCGCCGGTCAGCAAAATATGCATGAGATCTTCCTCCTGTAACGTTGGCCGGGCATCGCTGGTCTATTTTATAAGCAGGGATCTTTTTAATCGGCCGCGACCTGGGTTTAACCATAGGTCACGCGACACATTCAGGCATGCCGAAACTTATACCAAAAAACAATATTGTACAGCTATTGGTGTCGGCGTAGTCTGTACCCAACGGTAAAACGAGGCCTCCCATGACTGTTCCCATCGCGATCATCGGTACCGGCATCGCCGGACTTTCGGCCGCCCGAGCGTTAAAAGATGCCGGGCACGTTGTACAACTCTTCGATAAAAGCCGTGGCAGTGGCGGGCGTATGTCCAGCAAGCGCAGCGAGGCCGGTGCACTGGACCTGGGCGCGCAGTACTTCACCGCGCGCGACCGGCGCTTCGTCAATGAAGTGCAACGCTGGCAAGCCAATGGCTGGGCCGCCGAGTGGGAACCGCAACTCTACAACTGCCAATCCGGCCAACTGAGCCCCTCCCCCGACGAACAGACCCGCTGGGTCGGCACCCCGCGCATGAGCGCCATCACCCGTGCATTGCTGGATGACCTGCCGGTGGAGTTTGGCTGCCGGATCACCGAAGTGTTCCAGGGCCAGCAACACTGGAACCTGCTGGACGCCGACGGCGGCAACCATGGCCCCTTCAGCCATGTGATCATCGCCACCCCGGCCCACCAGGCCACGGCATTGCTGGCGGCGGCGCCCAAACTGGCGAGCACGGCGGCCGGGGTGAAAATGGACCCGACCTGGGCTGTCGCCCTGGCCTTCGACACGCCGCTGGATACGCCGATGGAAGGCTGTTTCGTACAAGACAGCCCCCTCGACTGGCTGGCCCGCAACCGCAGCAAACCAGGGCGTGACGCCACGCCAGACACCTGGATCCTGCACGCCACCAGTGCCTGGAGCAAAAGGCACCTGGACCTGCCCAAGGAAGCCATCATCGAACTGCTCCACGGCGCCTTTGCCGAACTGCTGCATTGCAGCATGCCGGCGCCCTCCTTCAGCCTCGCCCACCGCTGGCTGTACGCCCGCCCGGCGGGCAGCCATGAATGGGGAGTGCTGGCGGATGCCGACCTGGGCCTCTACGTATGCGGCGACTGGTGCCTGTCAGGCAGGGTCGAAGGTGCATGGCTCAGCGGCCAGGAAGCCGCGCGGCGCCTGCTTGAGCACCTGCAATGAAGCGCATCAACCCGGCGAAATTGCTGCTCTCGAAATGGACCGCCACCCAGCCTCGGCACAAGGAAAAGCATTTCCTGGTCACTGAGTTGTTTCGCGATGAACAAGGCCGCGTGCTGGAGATAGAACTGCAAGCGGTCCTGACCCGTCGCGCAGAGCGCCTGGCCTGGCAAAGCCTGCAAGATGCCGGGCAGTGGAAAATCGGCTGGCAGTAAAAACCTGTACAAATAATTTGACTTGTATAGCTTCAGACCTATGATGAGATTAAGTTGTACAGAAATTACATTTTGTACAGGAATCTTGTAGAGGTTTTGCCATGTCCACCCCTGTGTCCGCCACCGGCAAACCCAAGATCGCCATCAGCGCCTGCCTGCTCGGCGAGAACGTGCGCTTCAATGGCGGGCACAAACAATCCCCTCTGTGCAGCCAGACCCTCGGTGACTACTTCGACTTCGTGCCCCTGTGCCCGGAAGTGGCCATCGGCCTGGGCATCCCCCGTGAGCCGATTCGCCTGGTGGGAGACCCGCAGCAACCGCAAGCCGTGGGCACGGTGCACCGCGAACTGAACGTGACCGCCGCGCTGGACACCTACGGCCAGGACATGGCCGCCGAGCACACCGACCTGTGCGGCTACATCTTCATGCAGAAGTCACCGTCGTGCGGCCTGGAACGGGTCAAGGTCTACCGCGACAATGGCACCCCGGTGGATGGCGGCGGGCGCGGCATCTATGCCCAGGCATTCTGTGCCCGCCACCCCAATCTGCCGGTGGAAGAAGATGGCCGCCTGCATGACCCGGTGCTGCGCGAAAATTTCCTCACCCGGGTGTTTGTGTATGCCAGCTGGCAGCAACTACTGGCCGAGGGCTTGACCCGCCACCGCCTGCTGGCCTTTCACTCGCGCTACAAATACCTGCTGATGGCCCACAGCCCGGCCCACTACAAAAGCCTCGGCCATCTGCTGGGCAGCATGGGCAAGGGCTGCGACCTGCATGCCTTGGCCAGGGACTATTTCAGCGAGCTGATGAGCGCCCTGAAAAAGTGCGCCACCCGTGGCACCCATTCCAACGTGCTGCAGCACATCAGCGGCTATCTCAAGCAAGCCCTCAGCGCCGAGGACAAACAGGAGATGCAAACCCTGATCGGCCAATACCGCCACGGCATCGTGCCGCTGGTGGTGCCGCTGACCTTGCTCAAACATCACTTTCGCCAACATCCGGACCGCTACATCGCGCAGCAGGCCTACCTGCAACCGCATCCGGAAAATCTCAGCCTGCGTAATGCGATCTAACCCATGAATGCTTCCCTGCACCACCCCACCCACCCCGTCGAAGACGTCGCCCAGGCCCTGGAACAAGGCTGGCTGCCGATTCGCGAAGTGGCGCGCCAGACCGGGGTCAACGCCGTGACCCTGCGTGCCTGGGAACGGCGCTATGGCCTGATCGTGCCGCAGCGCACGCCCAAGGGCCATCGGCTGTTCAACACCGAGCATGTGCAGCGCATCCAGGCCATCCTGACCTGGCTCAACCGTGGCGTGCCGGTCAGCCAGGTCAAGCAGTTGATCGACAGCGCCCAGCCGGTGGACGACAGCGGCGAAAACGAATGGCAGGGCCTGCGCCAGACCCTGGTGCAAGCCATCAGCCAACTGGCCGAGCGCCGGGTCGATGATGTGTTCAACCAGGCCATGGCCCTCTACCCGCCGCGCACCCTGTGCGAGCAACTGTTGCTGCCTCTGCTCAAGGAACTGGAACAGCGCTGGCAAGGCCAGTTCGGCGCGCAGATGGAGCGGGTGTTTTTCCACTCTTGGCTGCGCAGCAAATTTGGCGCGCGGATGTATCACAACAATCGCCAACTCAGTGGCTCCCCGTTATTGCTGATCAACCATTGCGACCTGCCGCTGGAGCCGCACCTGTGGTTGAGCGCCTGGTTGGCCAGCAGCGCCGATTGCCCGGTGGAAGTCTTCGACTGGCCGTTGCCCACCGGCGAACTGGCCCTGGCGGTCGAACACCTGCAACCACGCGCCGTGGTGCTCTACTCCAGCAAGGCCATCAATCTGGCGGCGCTGCCGAAACTCTTGAGCGGCAGTAGTTGCCCAATCCTCCTCGCCGGACCAACGGTGTGCATCCACCAGGCCGAGTTGGCGGTATTAACCCAAGACATCCCTGAACTGTTGCTGGCCGAAGACCCGTTGTCGGCCCATCAGCTCCTGATCCAGCGTGGGCTTCTTTAAATGCACCTGATCTGGCTGCGCAGCGACCTGCGCCTACATGACAACACCGCCCTCGCTGCTGCCTGCCAGCGTGGGCCGACGGCGGCGGTGTACCTGATCACGCCGCAGCAATGGCTGGCCCATGACGATGCGCCGTGCAAAGTCGACTTTTGGCTGCGCAACCTCAAGTGTCTGGGCCTGGCCCTGGGTGAATTGAATATCCCACTGCTGATCCGCCACGCGGATACATGGGATCAAGTGCCACAGGTATTGGTCGAGCTGTGCCAGGCCTTGGCGGTCGAGACCGTCCACGCCAACGAAGAGTACGGGATCCACGAAAGCCGGCGTGATGCCGCCGTAGCCCAGGCCCTGGAAGCACAAGGGGTGGATTTTTACAGTTACCTGGACCAACTGCTGTTCCAACCCGGCAGCGTACTGACCAAGACCGGCACCTACTTCCAAGTGTTCAGCCAGTTTCGCAAGGTCTGTTACAACCGCCTGCACAGTGCCCTGCCACGCCGGGTGCCGACGCCCAAGGCCCAGGCGGCCTTGGCACTGGCCAGCGACGAGGTTCCCGAACAGGTCAGAGGATTCATCCCGCCCAGCGACACCCTGCGCGCCCTGTGGCCGGCCGGTGAAGACGAGGCACAGCGGCGCCTCGGGCAATTTGCCGATGCCCAGATCAGCTACTACAAGGACGAACGCGACTTTCCGGCCAAGCCCGGCACCAGCCAACTCTCCGCGTACCTCGCTGCTGGCGTGGTATCGCCGCGCCAGTGCCTGCATGCGGCGCTGCAAAGCAATCAGGGCGAATTCGAAAGCGGCGATATCGGTGCAATCACCTGGATCAACGAGCTGCTGTGGCGTGAGTTCTACAAACATATTCTGGTGGGCTACCCACGGGTGTCGCGCCATCGTGCCTTTCGCCCGGAAACCGAAGCCGTGGCCTGGCGCCACGCCCCCGCCGACCTGGCCGCCTGGCAAGAGGCGCGCACCGGCCTGCCGATCATCGACGCCGCGATGCGCCAGCTCCTGGAAACCGGCTGGATGCATAACCGCCTGCGCATGGTGGTGGCGATGTTCCTGACCAAGAACCTTTTGATCGACTGGCGCGAGGGTGAGCGCTTTTTTATGCGGCACCTGATCGACGGCGACCTGGCGGCCAATAACGGCGGCTGGCAGTGGAGTTCGTCCACCGGTACCGACTCGGCGCCGTATTTCCGCATTTTCAGCCCGTTGAGCCAGTCCGAGAAATTCGACGGCGAAGGACGTTTTATCAAGCAGTGGCTGCCGCAACTGGCGGGATTGAACAAAAAGCAAGTGCACAACCCCGACGCCGTCGGCGGCCTGTTTGGCGTGGCCGACTACCCACGGCCCATCGTCGACCTGAAGTCTTCCCGCGAGCGGGCGCTGGCGGCCTTTCGTGCCCTGCCCCCGCGCCAGGCGGCAGGAGGTGGGTATGAGTGATTTCCTGCGCCAGTTTGCCGAGTCTTTCGCCGGTCTTAACAAACACAACCTGCACCGGCTCGACAGCCTGTACAGCCAGGACATATCGTTTAGCGATCCACTGCACCAGGTCCACGGCATCAGCGCGCTGAATGCGTATTTCGCCGAGCTTTACAGCAACGTCAATCAACTGCATTTTGACTTCCACGGCTTCGACCACGTGGCCGAAGGCGAGGGTTATCTACGCTGGACCATGAGTTTCTGCCACCCGCGCCTGGCGGGCGGCCAACAGATTCAGGTGCAAGGCTGCTCCCACCTGCTATGGCACGACAAGGTCTACCGGCACCGCGATTACTTTGATGCTGGAGCGCTGCTTTACGAACACCTGCCGGTACTTGGCCGGCTGGTCCGTTGGTTGAAAGGGAGAATGGCATGAGCCTGAAATCGCCACGCCGTTATTGGCTGACAGGAGCAAGCAGTGGCATCGGTGCCGCCCTGGCCGAAGAGTTGCTCGGCAGTGGCGCGCAGGTGGCGCTGAGTGCACGTTCCAAGGCGCCGCTGGAACAACTGGCCCAACGTTACCCCGGCCAAGTGCTGGTGGTGGCCGGAGACTTGACCAACAGCCAGGTCGTACGGGAAATCGGCGAGCAGATCGCACAGACCTGGGGCGCCCTGGACACCGTGATCCTGAATGCCGGTACCTGCGAGTACGTGGATGCCCGGCAGTTCGATGCGTCGATTATCGAACACGTGGTGCGCACCAACCTGCTGGCCAGCAGTTATTGCATCGAAGCCGCGCTGCCGCTGCTGCGTGCCGGTCACACCCCGCACCTGGTGGGGGTCGCCAGTGCCGTCACCTACCTGCCGATGCCCCGCGCAGAAGCCTATGGCGCGTCCAAGGCCGGCCTGCGCTACTTGTTCGAATCCCTGCGCATCGACCTGTCTCCCGAAGGCATTGATGTCACGGTAGTCAGCCCCGGTTTCGTCGATACGCCACTGACCGAACGCAACGATTTCCCCATGCCCCTGAGCTGGCCGGCCGACAAGGCCGCGCGGCATATTTTCGGCAAACTGGAAAAACGCCCGCTGGAAATCGCCTTCCCAGCGCTGTTCATCGCCACACTGTGGCCACTGTCGAAACTGCCGAACCGCGCGCAACTGATCATCGGCAAACGCATGCTGCGCAGCCCGCCGCCGCAGAAGGACGACCTGTGAAGATCGCCATAATCGGCAGCGGTATTTCCGGGCTGACCAGTGCCTATCTGCTCAGCCGCCGTCACGACATCACGGTGTTCGAAGCCGCCGACCGGATTGGCGGCCATACCCATACGGTAGACGTGACCGTCGAGGGCACGCGGTATGCGGTGGACACCGGGTTTATTGTGTTCAACGACTGGACCTACCCCAACTTCATCCGCCTGCTGGGGCAGATCGGCGTGCCGTTCAAGCCGACCGAAATGAGTTTTTCGGTGTGCGACCCTGAGGAAAATGTCGAGTACAACGGCAACAACCTCAACAGCCTGTTCGCCCAGCGCAGCAATCTCCTGTCCCCGGGTTTCTGGGGCATGTTGCGCGACATCCTGCGTTTCAATCGCCAGGCGCCCCTGGATTTGCAGGAGCAGCGCATCAGCGCACAGATGACCCTGGGCGAATACTTGCAGGCGGGCAACTACGGCCCGCGGTTTATCCGCCACTACATCGTGCCCATGGGCGCAGCCATCTGGTCGATGCCCCTGGCGGACATGCTCGGGTTCCCGCTGCAGTTCTTCGTGCGGTTCTTCAAGAACCACGGCTTGCTGTCGGTGAACAATCGGCCGCAGTGGTGCGTGATCGAGGGTGGCTCCAGTCGTTACATCGAGCCGCTGACCCGCTCGTTTGGCCAGCAGATCCGCCTCAACTGCCCGGTGCAAAAAGTCGAGCGCACGCCAGAAGGCGTGGTTATCCACAGTGCCGATGGCCGTGAAATTTTCGACAAGGTCGTCTTCGCCTGCCACAGCGACCAGGCCCTGGCCCTGCTGGACGATCCCAGCCAGGCGGAGCAGCAGATTCTTGGGGCGATAACCTACGCCGACAATGACGTGGCCCTGCACACCGACACCCGCTTGCTGCCCGATCGCCCCCTGGCCTGGGCCAGCTGGAACTATCGGATGGACGCCAGCACGCACAAGCCGGCAGCCGTCACCTATGCCATGAACATCCTGCAAGGCATCGACAGCCCCACCACCTTTTGTGTGAGCCTCAATCAGACGGCGATTATCAACCCGCTGAAGATTCTCGCCCGCTATACCTATGCCCATCCGCAATACAGCCTGGCGGCAGTGGCGGCGCAAGCGCGCTGGGAAGAACTGCATGGCACCCGGCACACCTATTATTGCGGGGCCTACTGGGCCAGCGGTTTTCATGAAGATGGCGTGGTCAGCGCCCTGCGCGTGGCCCAAGCCTTTGGGGAAACCCTGTGAACAGCGCGCTCTACAGCGGCTGGATCGCCCACCGGCGCTTCACCCCCAAAGGCCATGCCTTTCGCTATCGCATTGGCCTGCTGTACCTGGATCTGAGCGAACAGGAACAGGTGCTGGGGCTGTCGCCCTTAGCAGGTCATGGCCGCTTCGCGCCCTTTGCGTTTCGCCAGCAGGATTACCTGCGTGAATTGACCCGCGACGGCACCTGCTTGATCGATGCCGTGCGCCAAGTGGTCGGCACGGCGCTGGGGCATACCCCCCAGGGCAACATCTGCCTGCTGACCCAGGCCCGCAGTTGGGGCCTGGCGTTCAACCCGGTGAGTTTCTTCTATTGCTTTGAGGCCGACGGGCAACTGGCGGCGATTGTCTGTGAAGTGACCAACACGCCATGGCGCGAGCGTTATCACTACGTGCTGCCGGCCCAGGCCCTGGCGGTTGGCGAGCATCAGCATTTCGCGGTGGCCAAGGCGTTTCATGTGTCGCCGTTTTTGCCCCGAGACCTGGAATACCGCATGAGCTTCAGCCCGCCGAGCCAGCGCCTGGGCGTGCATATGGCCGACTGGCAAGGCGAGACCAAGGTGTTCGATGCCACCTTGAGCCTGCAACGCGAAGCCCTCGACCGCGCCAGCCTGCATCGCTACTTGCGGCGCTTTCCGTGGATGACCGCCAAGACCTGCCTGGCCATCTACTGGCAAGCGCTGCGCCTGCTCTTTAAACGCACACCGATTTTTCCCCATCAGGCCGCCGATGGCGCCTGTGCAATTGGCTATCCCAAGGATCGTCGCCATGAAATCCCCTAGCTTATCGGTCAAATCCAACCGCCTGAACGTCAACGGCCTGACCGGCGCGCTGTTGCGCAAAGCCGTGCTGCGCCAACTCGGCAAGCTGCGCCATGGCCAACTGGTGGTGATCGAGGACGGCGAGCGCCAGGTGTTCGGCGCACGGGAAGCGCACTTGCTGGGGGAGATCCAGATCCTCGACCCGGCGGTGTGGGGCCTGGTGGCCGCCAACGGTTCCATCGGCGCCGGCGAGGCGTTTATCCATGGGTTCTGGAGCAGCCCGGACCTGACCGCCGTGGTGCGCGTGATGGTCAGCAACCTCGATGTACTGGACGCCCTCGAAGGCGGCCTGGCCAAGCTGGCCCGCCCACTCACCCAAGGCCTGCACTGGCTCAATCGCAACACCCGCAAGGGCTCGCAAAAAAACATCGCCGCCCATTACGACCTGGGTAACGACCTGTTCCAGGAGTTTCTTGACCCGACCATGATGTATTCGGCGGCGCAGTTCCTTACCGCCGACGACACGCTGGAGCAGGCACAACTTAACAAGCTGGAGCGCATTTGCCAGAAACTGGCACTCAAGCCATCGGACCACCTGCTGGAAATCGGCACCGGCTGGGGCAGCATGGCCCTGTATGCAGCGCAGCAGTACGGCTGCCGGGTCACCACGACCACCTTGTCCAAGGAGCAATTTGCCTACACCGAACAGCGCATCCAGGCCTTGGGACTACAGGACCAGGTGACGCTGCTATTGCAGGACTACCGCGACCTGAGCGGGCAGTACGACAAGCTGGTGTCCATCGAAATGATCGAGGCCGTGGGCCATCGTTTCCTGCCCACCTACTTCAAGCAATGCGCGCACTTGCTCAAGAGCGACGGGTTGATGCTGTTGCAGGCCATCACCATTCGCGAACAACGTTATGAACAGGCCAAGGGCAGCGTCGACTTCATCCAGCGCTACATCTTCCCCGGCGGTGCCTTGCCCTGTGTGCAGAAGATGTTGCAGATCGTCAGCCGCGACACCGATATGAACCTGTTGCACATGGAGGATTTCGGCCTGCATTACGCGCGAACCTTGCGCTTGTGGCATGAGAACTTTCGCCGCGCCCACGGTCGACTGACGGAACTGGGCTACGACGAATACTTCCTGCGGTTGTGGGAGTTCTACCTGTGCTACTGCGAAGGCGGCTTTATGGAACGCACCATCGGCACCGCGCAGTTGCTGCTGGCCAAGCCCTGCGCGGTGACACAACCGTTGCTCGGGCGCTTCAATGCTTAAAAACCTGGCCAATGCCGCGTTGTTCCAGTGCGGTTGGTTTGCCTGTGTGATCGGTGGTGACAGCCTGTGGTTTTTGGTCGGGCTGGGCGTGCTGGCGGTCCACCTGCTGTGGATAACTTCGTGGGCCGTTGAGTGGCGGTTGATCTTGAGCGTGACCGTGCTGGGCACCCTGCTGGACACGCTGCTGCGCACGCTCGGGGTGTTTGAATTCAGTGATCCAGGCCCGTTGATTCCTGCGTGGCTGATCCTGCTGTGGGCGCTGCTGGCGACCACCCTACGCCACTGCCTGGCCTGGAGCGCCCGGCCCTGGTGGCGCGCAAGCCTGCTCGGAGCTGCGGGCGGGCCGCTGTCGTACTACGCCGGCAGCCAGTTGGCCGGTGTGAGCTTCGGCTTTGCCACCGTGCCAACCCTGGTGGCAATCGCGCTGCTGTGGGCTGTGGTATTTCCTGGCCTGCACCGGCTCGCGCGCTGACGTTTGTCAGAGCTTTCACACGCGCTAGACCGGCTTGCCTTACACTGCGCGCCTATGACCACCATCCCTCACACCCAAATCACCGAACCTGCCGTCACCTGCTCCACGTGCGCAGCCTGCTGCTGCCAGCTGGAAGTCATGCTGATCACCGACACTGGCGTGCCTGATCGCTTTATCGATACGGACGATTGGGGCGGCGAAGTCATGCTGCGCCTGGACGACGGCTGGTGCGCGGCGTTGGATCGCGACACGATGATGTGCACGATCTATGAGAAACGACCGCTGATTTGCCGGGAATTCGAGATGGGCGCGCCGGAGTGCCTTGAAGAGCGCCTGGGGATTGCGACGGTCTACCGCTGATCCCAGGGCAAATGTGGGAGCTGGCTTGCCTGCGATAGCATCACCTCGGTTTGTCTGAAGCACCGAGTCGTCTGCATCGCGGGCAAGCCCGCTCCTACATGGGTTCTGCTGTGCTGGGAAAATCAGAGCGGCATGGTGTAGTTCAACGAATAGCTCTCGATACCATCGTTGTGGCTGCTGATGCCAGCGTTGGAATAGTGGGTGGCACGGATCCCCACCTGGTGCCCACCGGCAAAGCGCAAGCCAAAGCCCAGGCGGTCTTCGAACTGGAAAGCGCCGCCAATGTTGTTGTCTTCGACCCGGCTGCGTGAGAACAGCGCCACGCCGATCCCCGCTTCGATGTAGGGTTTGACCGACTCACCGGCAAATTCATACACAAACACCGGCGAAAACGACAGGCTGCTGACACTCGCCCGTTCGTCACCGTCCCAGAAGGTATAAGCGCCGCTCCAGTAGCCAGTCAGGCGCCCCACATTGCTCTGCCACCAGCTCTTGTCCCAGTCCGATTGCAGGCCAAGACGATAAGTCATGGTCGAATCGCTGGTATGCCCCACCGCAAACTCCAGGCCGGCAGCCTGGGCCGAAACCGAGTGTCCCACCACGACGGCCGCAATCGCAGCCAAACAGAACAAGCGCCTCATAAGAAACATCCTTTCCAAACGAAGTTGTATGGTTTTGTACTGCTCATCAAGAGCTATAGAAATCACGGACAACGCAGAAGTTCAGCCGGAAAACCCGCTATTTCACGAATTTTTCACAGGGCGAAGCTTCGCACAACGCCGCTGAATTTCCATAGTGTGGGTAGGATATTTCTGAGATGTTGCGGATCACCGCTGGTCCACAACTGCGCGGCCCGAGGATTGCCCTCGGCCAGCAGCTGACGCTCACCCAGCAGGCGTTGCAGTTGGCGCGCCACGGCCGCCCCGGTGTCGATCAGGATGATCGACGGTGGCAGCATCGTCGCCAGCAGTGGCTTGAGGAAAGGATAGTGAGTGCAACCAAGGATGATGGTGTCGCATCCGGCCTCGACCAGCGGCGCGACATAACCTTGCAGCATCTGGCGCAGCGCCGGGCTGTCCAGGTCGCCGGCTTCGATCAGCTCCACCAGCCCCGGGCATGGCTGGGTAATCACCCGCACGTCGGTGGCAAAACGATCCAGCAGCGCAGCGAACTTGGCACTTTGCAGGGTGCCCGTAGTGGCCAGCACCCCGACCACACCGCTGCGGGTTGCGGCGGCGGCTGGCTTGACCGCTGGCTCCATGCCCACCAGCGGCCAGTCCGGGTAATCACTGCGCAAATCCGCGACCGCCGCCACGGTTGCCGTGTTGCAGGCAATCACAAAGGCCTTGGCGCCCTGCCCACGGAAAAACTCTGCCACCACCCGCGAACGTTCGCGAATGAATGCAGGGGTTTTCTCGCCATAGGGGATATGCCCGCAATCCGCCACGTACAGCAGCGATTCATGGGGCAACAACCGATGAATTTCGTCCAGCACCGACAGACCGCCGACACCGGAGTCGAACACACCAATCGGTGCATCCTTAACCATGCTGGCTACCGCAGACGCTGCAACCGGGATCGCGCTTGACCCGCAGTTCGCGAAAACGTGTGCCCAGGGCGTCGATCAGCAGCAGGCGCCCAACCAGCGGTGTGCCAAAACCGGCCAGCAGCTTCAGGGCTTCCAGGGCTTGCAGGCTGCCGACCAACCCCACCAGCGGGCCGGCGACGCCGGCTTCGCTGCAGGTCAATTCGGTATCGCTGCCGTGCCCATATAAACAGTGGTAGCACGGGCTTTCCGGGCGGCGCGGGTCGAACACCGAGAGCTGGCCTTCGAGGCGAATCGCCGCGCCGCTGACCAGGGGCTTGCCAGCCGCCACGCACGCCGCGTTCACCGCCTCACGGGTGGTGAAGTTGTCACAGCAGTCGAGCACCAGGTCCACATCGGCCACGACGGCGGCCAGCGAGTCGGCGTCCAGCGCCGTGCGATGGGCAATCAGCCGGATCTCGGGGTTGATCGCGCTCAGGCGGCGGATGGCCGAGTCCACCTTGCTCAGGCCAACGCTGTCGGTGTCGTGGATGATCTGGCGTTGCAGGTTGGTCAGGTCGACGGTATCAAAGTCCGCCAGATGCAGCTCACCCACGCCGGCAGCCGCCAGGTACAGCGCCACCGGGGCACCGAGGCCGCCGAGACCGACGATCAGCACGCGGCTGTTTTTCAGGCGCAACTGGCCGTCGATGTCCACCTGTTGCAACAGGATCTGTCGGCTATAGCGCAACAGCTCCTGATCGGTCAGCACGGCCGGCGCCCCAGGCTGATGCGCTCGTGGCCGCCGAGGTCGATACGGCTGTGGACCTCTTCGAAACCTTGGGTCAGCAGCAAGTCACGCACGGCCGGGGCCTGGTCATAACCGTGTTCGAGCAGCAACCAGCCACCAGCCTCCAGGTGCTGCGGCGCCTGGGCGATGATCAGGCGCAGGTCGTCCAGGCCATCGTGGCCGGCCACCAGTGCGCTGGCCGGCTCGAAACGCACATCGCCCGCCACCAGGTGCGGATCGCTGTCGGCAATGTAGGGCGGGTTGCTGATGATCAGGTGATAGGTGTGATCTTTCAGGGCGCTGAACCAGTGACTGTTAAGCACCGTGACGTTATCCAGGTGCAAGCGCTGGCGATTGCGCTCGGCCAGGGCCACCGCTTCGAGCACACGATCCACCGCCGTCACGCGCCAGGCCGGGCGCTCGCTGGCCAGGGCCAAGGCGATGGCGCCGCTGCCGGTGCCGAGGTCCAGGACAGTGGCCGGGGTGGCGGGCAACAACTCCAGGGCTGCTTCCACCAGCAACTCGGTGTCCGGGCGCGGGATCAGGGTGTGCGGCGCGACTTCCAGGTCGAGCTTCCAGAAGCCTTGCTGGCCGAGGATATAGGCCACCGGCTCACCGCTGCGGCGACGTTGCAGGTAATCGGCAAAGCGCAGCGCGTCTTCGCTGTTGACGATTTTTTCCGGCCAGGTGTGCAGGTAGCTGCGGGACTTGCCCAGGGCAGCGGCCAGCAGCAATTCGGCGTCCAGGCGGGCGGTAGGCGAATCTGGCAGGTCGGCGGCGCGCAACAAGCTGGCAATAATGGTCATTTATTCACCTATCGCGGCCAGTTGGTCGGCCTGGTATTCGGCGAGCAACGGCTCGATCACTGCGTCCACGCCACCGGCAAGGATTTCGTCCAGGGAATACAGGGTCAGGTTGACCCGGTGGTCGGTGACCCGGCCCTGGGCGTAGTTATAGGTGCGAATGCGCTCGGAGCGGTCACCCGAGCCCACCAGCAACTTGCGCTCGCTGGCAATTGCGTTGGCCGCGGCGCTGGTCTGCTGGTCGTTGAGCTTGGCCGACAACCAGGACATGGCCCGCGCCCGGTTCTTGTGCTGGGAACGCTCTTCCTGGCACTCCACCACAATGCCGGACGGCAAGTGGGTGATGCGGATCGCCGAGTCAGTCTTGTTGACGTGCTGGCCACCGGCGCCCGATGAGCGATAAGTGTCGACGCGCAAGTCCGCCGGGTTGATTTCGATGGCTTCCTGCTCGTCCGGTTCTGGCAATACCGCCACGGTGCAGGCCGAGGTGTGGATACGGCCCTGGGACTCGGTGGCGGGCACACGTTGTACGCGGTGCGCGCCGGATTCGAACTTCAGCTTGCCGTAGACGTTCTCGCCTTCGACGCGGGCGATGATTTCCTTGTAGCCGCCGTGCTCGCCTTCGTTCTCGGAGAGGATTTCCACGCGCCAGCCGCGCCGCTCGGCATACCGCGAATACATGCGAAACAGGTCGCCGGAGAAGATCGCCGCCTCATCACCGCCGGTGCCGGCGCGGATTTCCAGGAAGACGTTGCGCCCATCGTTAGGGTCTTTGGGCAGCAGCATGCGTTGCAGGTCGCCTTCGAGTTCGACGAGCTTTTCCTTGGCTTCGCGGACTTCTTCCACGGCCATTTCACGCATGTCCGGGTCGCTGTCCTTGAGCAGCGCCTGGGCGCCTTCGAGGTCGGCCTGCACTTTGAGCAGTTGCGAATAGGTGGTCACGATCGGCTCAACTTCGGCGTATTCCTTGGAATAGGCACGGAACTTGGTCTGATCGGAAATAACCTCGCCGTCGCCGAGCAAGGCGGTCAGTTCTTCGAAACGGTCCTGGAGCACGTCCAGTTTATTGAGCAGTGACGCTTTCATTGCAGTTTTTTATCCGAAGAGCTGTCTGACGCGCCCTCACCGAGGGCAAAGAGTTCCTGGGCCATGGCCAGCGCATCGAGGCGGCCTTCGGCTGTCAGTTTTTTAAGCTGTACGCTGGGAGCATGCAACAGCTTGTTGGTGAGGCCACGGGCCAATTGCATCAAGATATCTTCAGCATTGCCGCCATTGGCCAGCAGGCGCTGGGCCTTGATCAATTCCTCGTCACGCAGGCGCTCGCCTTGCTGGCGATAGGCCTTGAGCACATCCACCGCGGCCAGCTCGCGCAGGCGCACCATGAAGTCATCGGCGCCGATCGCGACCATTTCCTCGGCGGCCTGGGCAGCGCCCTGGCGGCTCTTGAGGTTTTCGGCGACCACTTCGTGCAGGTCGTCGACGCTATAGAGGTAAACGTCGTCCAACTCGCCGACTTCCGGCTCGATATCCCGGGGAACGGCGATATCCACCATGAAAATCGGCTTGTGCTTGCGCAGCTTCAGCGCGCTTTCTACCGCGCCCTTGCCAAGGATCGGCAACTGGCTGGCGGTGGAGCTGATGACGATATCGCTGCGCACCAGTTCCGCCGGGATGTCGGCGAGCAACACCGCGTGGGCGCCGAACTCTTCGGCCAGGATGCTGGCGCGCTCCAGGGTTCGGTTGGCCACCACAATCCGCTTGACCCCCAGGTCATGCAGGTGCCGGGCGACCAGGGTGATGGTCTCGCCGGCGCCGATCAGCAAGGCCTGGCTGCGTTGCAGGTCGCTGAAGATCTGCTTGGCCAGGCTGACAGCGGCGAATGCCACGGAGACCGGGTTTTCGCCAATCGCCGTATCGGTACGCACCTGCTTGGCCGAATTGAAGGTGGCCTGGAACAGACGCCCCAGCAACGGCCCCACGGTCCCGGCTTCACGGGCCACGGCGTAGGCCGATTTCATCTGGCCGAGGATCTGCGGCTCGCCCAAAACCAGGGAGTCGAGCCCGGATGCCACACGCATCATGTGACGAACTGCCGCATCATCTTCATGCACATAAGCGCTGGCGCGCAGGTCATCCAGGCTCAAATGATGGTAATCAGCCAGCCAGCGCAGCACCCCATCCGACGAAAGATGTTCCTGCTCTATATAGAGCTCACTGCGATTGCAGGTGGAAAGGATCGCAGCTTCGCGGCTGTCGGTGAGCCGGCACAGCTGCTGCAAAGCCTCAACCAACTGCTCCGGGGTAAACGCCACGCGCTCGCGGACGTCTACAGAAGCAGTCTTGTGGTTGATACCCAGAGCAAGGAAGGCCATTCAATATCGCTGATGATGTCGAGAAGCCGACAATTGTCCTACTTCGACTCATCCAGAACAACCACCGTCGTCTATTGTCCTAATGCCTTGTGTCTATAAAGGCGCCAATTGAGACTCGGTTATGTTTGGCCGAGGGCTTGTGTCATGATGATCCGACCGCAGGTTAGTCGTCCTCTTCCTATATGAATAGATCTTCCGCGTTGCTCCTTGCCCTTGCCTTCCTCGGCGGCTGCCAGTCCATGGCCCCCGTATCGCCGCAGAATCCTGCGCCGGTGGAAGACAGCACCCCCGCCCCTGAAAAACCCAAGGTTTATTCCTCGTTCAGCGAAGAAACAGTGTTCAGCCTGCTGAGCGCGGAGCTGGCCGGCCAGCGCAATCGTTTCGACATTGCCCTGGATAACTACGTGACCCAGGCCATCAACACCCAGGACCCAGGGATCTCCGAGCGCGCGTTTCGCATCGCCGAGTACCTGGGCGCCGACCAGGCCGCCCTGGATACCGCGCTGATCTGGGCGAAAAACGCCCCGGACGACCTGGAAGCCCAGCGCGCCGCGGCGATCCAACTGGCACGTGCCGGGCGCTACGACGACTCCATGGTCTATATGGAGAAAGTCTTGCAGGGCAAGGGCGACACCCATTTCGACTTCCTCGCCCTGTCGGCCGCCGACACCGACCAGGACACCCGCGATGGCCTGATGAAGAGTTTCGACCGCCTGCTGCAAAAGCACCCAAGCAATGGCCAGTTGGTCTTTGGCAAGGCGCTGCTGCTGCAACAGGATGATGAACCGCAAGCGGCTCTCAAGCTGCTGGAGCAGAACCCGCCGGAAGAAGGTGAAATCGCCCCGCTGCTGCTGCGCGCACGCCTGCTGCAAAGCCTCAATCGCGGCAAGGAAGCCTTGCCCCTGCTGCAAAAAAGCATCAAGAAGTATCCGGACGACAAGCGCCTGCGCCTGACCTACGCTCGCATGCTGGTGGAACAGGACCGCATGGAAGACGCCAAGGTCGAGTTCGCCAGCCTGGTCCAGCAATACCCGGACGATGACGAATTGCGTTACTCCCTGGCACTGGTCTGCCTGGAAGCCAAGGCCTGGGAAGAAGCCAAGGGCTACCTGGAAGACCTGATCGCGCGGGAAAGCCATGTCGATTCGGCCCACCTGAACCTGGGGCGCATCGCCGAGGAACGGGATGACCCGCAAGGCGCACTGATCGAATACGCCCAGGTCGGCCCCGGCAATGACTATCTGCCGGCACAACTGCGCCAGGCCGATATCCTGATGAATAACGGCCGCACCGACGAAGCCGAAAAACGCCTGGCCGCTGCCCGTGATGCCGAGCCGGACTACGCTATCCAGCTGTATCTGATCCAGGCCGAAACCTTGTCGGCCAACAATCAGGGGGAGCGCGCCTGGAAAATCCTCGCCCAGGCCCTGCTGCAATACCCCGACGACCTGAACCTGCTGTACACCCGCGCCATGCAGGCCGAAAAACGCAATGACCTGGCCCAGATGGAAAAAGACCTGCGCCTGATCATCAAGCGCGACCCGGACAATGCCATGGCACTGAACGCCCTGGGCTACACCTTGTCAGACCGTACGACGCGCTATGCCGAGGCCAAGGCCCTGATCGAACAGGCCCACCAGCTCAACCCGGAAGACCCGGCGGTGCTCGACAGCCTGGGCTGGGTGAATTACCGCCTGGGCAACCTCGACGAGGCCGAACGCCTGCTGCGTCAGGCCCTGGAGCGGTTCCCCGACCAGGAAGTCGCCGCGCACCTGGGCGAAGTGCTCTGGGCCAAAGGCAACCAGCGCGAAGCCCGACAAATCTGGGCCAAGTTCCTCAAGGAACAACCCGACAGCCCTATCCTGCGCAGCACCATCAAGCGCCTGACCGGATCCGAGACTCTTTAATTCTATGTTTTTGCGCCACGCCATCGTTTTCAGTTTTATCGCCTTGCTCGCCGGTTGTGCGGGCTTCGGTGCCCGTGAGTCCGTCGAAGGCCAGGGCAACCCGGCTCAATGGCGACAGCACAAGGATCAGCTCAGCAGCATTGATGGCTGGCAGATCGAGGGCAAGATCGGGGTTCGCGCACCGAAGGATTCGGGCAGCGGCACCTTGTTCTGGCTGCAACGCCAGGACTATTACGACATCCGCCTCTCCGGCCCCCTGGGCCGTGGCGCTGCACGCCTGACCGGTCGACCGGGGCAGGTGAGCCTCGAGGTGGCCAACCAGGGCCGCTATGAAGCGCCGTCACCGGAGGCCTTGCTCGAAGAGCAGGTCGGCTGGAAGCTGCCAGTCTCGCACCTGGTCTGGTGGGTTCGCGGGCTGCCCGCACCTGACAGCAAGAGCCGCCTGAGCCTCAATGGCGACAGTCGCCTGGCCACCCTGGAACAGGATGGCTGGCAGGTTGAATACTTGAGCTACGTAGAACAAAGCGGCTACTGGCTGCCCGAACGTATCAAGCTGCACGGTTCCAACCTTGATGTCACGCTGGTGATCAAGGACTGGCAACCACGCAAACTGGGGCAGTGACATGACTGAACGCCTGACGCTGCCGTCCCCGGCCAAGCTCAATTTGATGCTGCACATCCTCGGTCGTCGTGAAGACGGCTACCACGAGTTGCAGACGCTGTTTCAATTTCTCGACTACGGCGACGAGATGACCTTCGCCGTGCGCGACGATGGCGTGATTCAACTGCACACCGAATTTGCCGATGTGCCCCACGACAGCAATCTGATCGTGAAGGCCGCAAAAAAACTTCAGCAGCAATCCGGTTGTACGCTGGGCATCGATATCTGGATCGATAAAATCCTGCCCATGGGCGGCGGCATCGGCGGCGGCAGCTCGAATGCCGCGACCACCCTGCTCGGTCTCAATCACTTATGGCAACTGGGTTGGGACGAAGATCGCCTGGCCGCACTGGGCCTGACCCTGGGCGCCGACGTCCCGGTTTTTGTGCGTGGACACGCCGCATTTGCTGAGGGTGTCGGGGAAAAACTCACACCCGTAGACCCCGAAGAGCCGTGGTATGTCGTGCTTGTTCCGCAAGTATCTGTAAGTACAGCAGAAATTTTTTCAGATCCGTTGTTGACACGTAACTCTTCTCCCATTAAAGTGCGCCCCGTTCCCAAGGGAAACAGTCGAAATGACTGCTTACCGGTGGTAGCAAGGCGTTATCCAGATGTACGTAACGCTTTGAATTTGTTAGGTAAATTTACCGAAGCAAAACTCACCGGAACTGGAAGTTGTGTGTTTGGGGGCTTCCCAAACAAAGCTGAAGCTGATAAAGTCTCGGCCCTTCTTACAGAGACCCTTACAGGGTTTGTAGCAAAGGGAAGCAACGTTTCGATGTTGCATCGCAAGTTGCAAAGTCTGCTCTAAAGGAACCGAGTACTGGGTACTCGTTGCAACAGATACAGGGGCGTCGCCAAGCGGTAAGGCAGCAGGTTTTGATCCTGCCATGCGTTGGTTCGAATCCAGCCGCCCCTGCCATTTTCTATACTCATCCAGGTTACCCTCAGCCTCTAGGTACTGCGCGTGTCCAAGATGATGGTCTTTACGGGGAATGCCAACCCCGATCTGGCTCGGCGTGTTGTACGTCAGCTGCATATCCCTCTCGGTGACATCTCTGTCGGTAAATTTTCCGACGGCGAGATTACAGCCGAGATCAATGAAAATGTCCGCGGTAAAGATGTTTTCATTATTCAGCCGACTTGCGCTCCGACCAACGATAACCTGATGGAACTCGTCGTGATGGCTGATGCCTTCCGCCGCTCCTCAGCGACTCGAATCACAGCTGTAATCCCTTACTTTGGTTATGCCCGTCAGGATCGCCGTCCGCGTTCTGCACGTGTGGCTATCAGCGCGAAAGTCGTCGCTGACATGCTGACCGTGGTAGGTATCGACCGTGTTCTCACGGTTGACCTGCACGCTGACCAAATCCAGGGGTTCTTCGATATTCCAGTAGATAACATCTACGGCTCCCCCGTCCTGGTGGATGACATCGAAGACCAGCGCTTTGAAAACCTGATGATCGTGTCCCCGGACATTGGTGGCGTCGTGCGTGCACGGGCTGTTGCCAAATCCCTGGGCGTGGACCTCGGGATCATCGACAAACGCCGTGAGAAAGCCAATCACTCTGAAGTGATGCATATCATCGGTGATGTCGAAGGGCGTACCTGTATTCTGGTCGATGACATGGTCGATACCGCCGGCACCCTGTGCCACGCGGCAAAAGCCTTGAAAGAGCACGGTGCGGCTAAAGTCTTCGCCTACTGCACACACCCTGTGCTGTCGGGCCGAGCGATCGAGAACATCGAGAACTCCGTGCTGGACGAACTGGTGGTGACCAACACCATCCCGTTGTCCGCAGCTGCTCAAGCCTGTGCGCGTATCCGTCAACTGGATATCGCCCCGGTTGTTGCTGAGGCGGTTCGCCGTATCAGCAATGAAGAATCGATCAGCGCGATGTTCCGCTAAGGGTCAAACCTTGGCAGCATCAACCTGACGAAAAGCGCCCCGCCCCAGCACTCTGCTGGGGCGGGGCTTTTTTGCCCATATCGCCTTTAGCGCTGGTCGCAAACGCTGGGGCGAATGTGGTTATTTTGGAGATACAACATGAACGATTTTACTTTGAATGCTGAAGTGCGTTCCGACCTGGGGAAAGGTGCGAGCCGCCGCCTGCGTCGTCTCGCAAGCCTGGTTCCAGCTGTAGTCTACGGTGGCGAAAAAGCCCCTGAATCCATCAGCATGCTGGCTAAAGAAATTGCCAAACTGCTCGAAAACGATGCGGCCTACAGCCACATCATCGAGCTGAACGTAGGTGGCAAAAAGCAGAACGTCATCATCAAGGCCCTGCAACGTCACCCAGCTAAAGGCCACGTGCTGCACGCTGACTTCGTACGCGTTGTAGCCGGTCAGAAACTGACCGCTATCGTACCTGTGCACTTCGTTGGCGAAGCTGCTCCGATCAAGAAAGGCGGCGAAATCTCGCACGTTGTAGCCGAGATCGAAGTGACCTGCCTGCCGAAAGACCTGCCTGAGTTCATCGAAGTCGACCTGTCGGCTGCTGAAATCGGCGACATCATCCACCTGTCCGACCTCAAGGCGCCTAAAGGCGTTGAGTTCGTCGCACTGGCTCACGGTGATGACAAAGCTGTTGCAAACGTTCACGCTCCGCGCGTTGCACCAGAAGCTGAAGAAGGCGCTGCAGAGTAATTCACTCTGTAATGCCGGAGCTTGAGGAAACATCGCGGACCGAAACGTAGCGAGAAAGCGGGCGATAACGCGGCGTTTACTCTTGAGTAAATGATCTCTTGTTGTCCACTTTCGCCGCCCGTTGGTTGCGGCGATGTTATCCACAACTCCAAAGGAAGGGCCCCTGTCGTGACTGCCATTAAACTGATCGTTGGCCTGGGAAATCCAGGCGCCGAATACGAACAGACCCGGCATAACGCGGGGGCCCTTTTTGTTGAGCGGATCGCCCACGCCCAAGGTGTAAACCTTGTGGCCGATCGCAAATATTTTGGCCTGACCGGACGCTTCTCGCATCAGGGTCAGGATGTTCGTCTACTGATTCCCACCACCTACATGAACCGCAGCGGCCAGGCTGTCGCGGCGCTTGCGGGCTTCTTCCGGATCAAACCCGAGGAAATCCTGGTGGCCCATGACGAACTGGACCTGCCACCCGGCGTTGCCAAGCTCAAGCAAGGCGGCGGCCACGGCGGTCATAATGGCCTGCGCGACATCATCGCGCAGTTGGGCAATCAGAATACGTTCTACCGCCTGCGGCTCGGCATTGGCCACCCAGGCGTTGCCAGTATGGTTTCAAATTTCGTCCTGGGTCGTGCGCCACGCGCCGAACAGGAAAAACTCGATGCCAGCATCGATTTTGCCCTCGGCGTGCTGCCGGATATCTTCGCCGGTGAATGGAACCGTGCGATGAAAAACCTGCACAGCCAGAAGGCCTGACTCTTATCCGAGGGGAAACACCATGGGATTCAATTGCGGCATCGTCGGCCTACCTAACGTCGGCAAGTCCACCCTGTTCAACGCCCTGACCAAGTCCGGTATTGCGGCGGAGAACTTCCCCTTCTGCACCATCGAACCCAACACCGGTATCGTGCCAATGCCCGATCCGCGTCTGGAAGCCCTGGCGGCCATCGTCAATCCCAAGCGCATCCTGCCGACCACCATGGAGTTCGTCGACATCGCCGGCCTGGTGGCTGGCGCGTCGAAAGGTGAAGGCCTGGGCAACAAGTTCCTCGCCAACATCCGTGAAACCGATGCCATCGCCCACGTGGTCCGCTGCTTTGAAGACGAGAACGTGATCCACGTCTCCAACAGCGTCGACCCGAAACGCGATATCGAGATCATCGACCTGGAACTGATCTTCGCCGACCTCGACAGCTGCGAAAAGCAACTGCAAAAGGTCACGCGCAACGCCAAGGGCGGCGACAAGGACGCAGTGGTCCAGAAGGCCCTGCTTGAGCAGCTGATCGCACACTTCACCCTGGGCAAGCCTGCACGCAGCCTGATGAAGAGCATGAGCACCGACGAAAAGGCCGTGATCAAAGGCTTCCACCTGCTGACCACCAAGCCTGTGATGTACATCGCCAACGTGGCTGAAGACGGTTTTGAAAACAACCCGCTGCTCGACGTGGTCATGGCCATTGCCGAAGAAGAAGGCGCGATGGTTGTACCGGTGTGCAACAAGATCGAAGCGGAAATCGCCGAACTGGAAGACGGCGAAGAGAAAGACATGTTCCTCGAGGCCCTGGGCCTGGAAGAGCCTGGCCTGAACCGCGTGATCCGTGCGGGCTACGAAATGCTGCACCTGCAGACCTACTTCACTGCCGGTGTCGAAGAAGTGCGTGCCTGGACCGTCAAGGTTGGCGCTACCGCACCACAGGCTGCGGGTGTGATCCACACCGACTTCGAAAAAGGCTTTATCCGCGCCGAAGTGATCGCCTACAACGACTTCATCCAGTTCAAGGGCGAAGCCGGGGCCAAGGAAGCCGGCAAATGGCGCCTGGAAGGCAAGGAATACATCGTCAAGGATGGCGATGTGATGCACTTCCGCTTCAACGTATAACGCTTCACCGGCGGCCTATGCCCCCACAAAAAAAGCCGATGCCCAGCATCGGCTTTTTTTATGGCCGCACCAATAACGATACCGATCTCCAACAGCTCAAGCGCCCCATGAAACATCAAGCAATCGTTAAATATTTTTAATAAAGACATCTAAAAAACAGGACGCAACCACTTCAAGCATGAGATTTGCCTAATCAATAACATTCATAAATCATTTAAGACTTCTCCTACCAACAGCTACAAATAACCTTCCTACAAAAACTTGAATATTTCCCAAGAACAACGCCCTAAACACTTAAAGCACAACAGCGGCGCATTCCAACATCCTTTCGCGATGACAACCTGGATATTTTGCGGTCTACTGGTCAATATCATTCGCTAATTCAAACAATAGTGAAGCGACAACTCTATTGGAGCAATAGCAATATGTCGGCCTCCTATCAGAACGAAGTTGAAACAGATACACCATTCAACGAATACCCAGACATCGAAACAACTATCATAAATACCGCCCCGCTCAACATTGACATGCTGCTGCTGGGGGAAACGGGGACGGGTAAGGACACCTTGGCGCAACGTGTTCATTGCTTATCGGGGCGGCGGGGGAATTTCGTCGCACTCAACTGTGCGGCAATACCGGAGAGCCTTGCCGAAAGCCAACTGTTCGGTGTCAACAGCGGGGCCTACACAGGGGCGATGCAGTCACGTGCAGGTTCTGTCGAGGCCGCGCACCTGGGGACCTTGTATCTTGACGAAATAGACAGCATGCCGCTGACCCTGCAGGCCAAATTGCTGCGGGTGTTGGAGTCGCGGGGGGTTGAGCGCCTGGGCTCAACCCGATTTATTCCAGTGGATATGCGCGTGATCGCCTCCGCGCAGCAATCCTTGCATGAGATGGTCGAGCAAGGAGCGTTCAGGCGCGATCTGTACTTTCGCCTGAACGTGGTCAACATCAACCTGCCGCCCCTGCGCGAGCAACGAGATCGCATCATCCCTTTGTTCCTGAAAATGATCCGGCAGGAGGCCGAGTATTTCAAATGCCCTGTGCCGGCCCCCCCCAGCCACCTGTTAACACAATTACTGTGTCACCCCTGGCGGGGGAATGTCCGCGAGCTGCGTTCGACGGCCAAGCGTTTCGTCCTGGGGTTAGCCCCCCTTTGCGTCCCCGAGGCAGAGCGCGCAGACATGAACATGCCTCTCAAGGAGCGGCTACAGCAGATAGAAAAATCCCTGATTGAAGCCTCACTGAACCGCCACGCCCACAACGTCGACGTGGTGGCCATCGAACTAGGCGTTGCCAAGCGCACACTTTATTACCGGATGAAACAACTGGAAATATCACTGACCTGAGTACCTTGCACAACTCACCCGCACGGCGCTGAAAAAGTTACACCTTTTGAAATACACCCTCCAGAAACACGTGGAACGCATACATCTTCTGCGCCACATAAATCATGGAACAGCGAAACTGGATGTGACACACCACCTCTCAGGATCGCCCTATTCCAGTGAGATCAACGTTAAGTACGGAGTAAAAAATATGAGTATCGGTTCTATTGGCTCTTCCGGATCTAACCCTTACGGCAGCGGCGCTGGTGGTATGAGTGTAGAACAGGCCGACGCGGGCCTTGAAGCCGCAGAAGCAAAAAAGAGGGCAGATGGTGTGAAAAACGCTTGGAAAACTGCGGAGAACCAAAATACCGCAGGTATAAAAACAGCCGCTGACGCACTCCGTTTGTAATCAGTCCGGCAGCCCTCTGGCCTTCCTGGTGCTTGACAGCGGGAAGGCCACTTAAAGTCTGCGCTACACCTCCCCTCCTGAGTACTTACGTAATAGGCGCCATATGTTTATAGGAAGAGTAAGTTCTTTTGAAGAGAATAATCTTGCTGGCGCCGCAAGCGCACAAGAATCATCTGTCTCTAGTACCGACGTGAACTTTTTTGCCTCAATCATGGCACCGTCAATGCCGGCAAATTCGGCGACAACTTATACGACGCCACAAAGTATGCTTTCCGAGGCATCAGGCAAACTATCCTCCGTAACCCAACGCATGACCAAAAGTCTGCGTGCCCTGAGTGGCGACGATAAGTTTGACGAAGCGCGCAAATACCCGGACCAACTGTCCGATACGCTATTGCTCACGCATTTACTCGTCAAGAGTGTCGGTAAAACCGCACAATGCGTGGATAAAATCTGCAATCTTCAGTAGATAAACATGACTCGCACCCTGCGTATTGCATTAGTTCTAGCGTTTTCATTTATGCTCAATGCCTGTAGTGAACGTGTCGAACTTCACCGTCAACTCTCTGAGCAGGAAGCCAACGAGGTCCTCGCAGAGTTGGCAGACAAACATATACGCGCCAGCAAAGTTCCCGCCAAAGACGGTGTTGTCGTGATGGTCAACGCATCCGACATCGGGCGCGCCGTACGTACCCTGGATGCAGTGGGATTGCCCAAGGCCGCCCGCGCCACCATGGGCGAGACGTTCCGCAAGGAAGGGGTCATCTCGACCCCGCTTGAGGAACGGGCGCGCTATATCTATGCCTTGTCCCAGGAGCTGGAAACAACGCTGTCGAACATCGACGGAGTCATCGTCGCCCGGGTACACGTGGTGTTGCCCGAGCGAGTCGCACCGGGTGAACCGGTGCAACCCGCCTCCGCATCGGTGTTCATCAAACACGATCCCCGGCTCGACCCCGACAACATCCAGGCCCGTGTGCGCCGGCTGGTTGCCAGCAGTATCCCTGGCATGACCAACACTGCCGAAAACCCGCAAAAATTGACCGTGGTATTCGTCCCGGCAACGGCCTACATGGAGCAGCAACGCCTGGCCTATTTCGGTCCATTCCTGGTTCCCGGGGACGACATTGGATTTTGGCGGGCCAGTGTCACATTCACCCTGATCGTTTTGGTGCTGCTGATTCTCGCTGTAACGTTCTGGCGGATCCGAGGCCAGCGCGTACTGCCGCCGCCATCCCCTAACGCCCCGGCCCACGCGCCCGATGAGTAACCTGGCTTGGGTCCAGTGGTGGGCAACCCCCTGGATGTATTCGCGTGAAGATTGGAGAGCGGCTGATGAACACCCTGCGCTGAATGGGCTGTATCGCAGTCGGCATTCATGGGTAGGCAAGATATACGGCATCGCCCCCTGCCTGCCTCCCCCGCCCCAGCCCACCCTGCTTCAATTGGCGCTCGCCTCGCCGGACCAACTGGACCTGGTGCTGGCATTGGTCGACAGCACGTGTCGCCCGAGCCACGCCAGCCTATTGAATGAAAGCCTCCTCCAGTGGTGCAACCGACTCTCCAAGGCGTTGCCTGCAGATATGTTGTTGCCCGATGACGACCCCCTGCAATTACTACGAACCTGGGTCAGCCCGCCAACCTGGCAGAGAATCAGATTGAGGTTTTCTCGCAGGCGCGTCTTGGAGCTGGAGAAAAACGCCCTTTCGCTGGGCGACTCGTACAGTCGCCTCGATACCCTTTGGCACGCCGTAGTCTGGCGGATTGCAACGATCAACAGCGACGGTAAAGCGCCTTATGCCAAGGACCATGGAGACTGAAAACGATGTTTTGCCGACATAAAATCGACTTGCCCAAAGGTGCCGCTGCCACTCCCGAAACCCTGATCCCCCGCGAAACGCTGGCGGGTTATGCCCAGGCCAACACTGTGTTGGAACACGCCAAGGCCCAGGCCAGGAAATTGCTGAAGTTGGCAGAAAAGCAGCGTGAAAAGCTCCTGGAACAGGCCGGCCTTGAGATCTGGCAACGTGCCGATGCGCAGTTCAAACGCTGGGAAGTCGAGCGCCAGGCGATGTACGACAACCTTGAGCGCTATGCCTCGTCTATCGCCAACCAGGCTATTGATCTGCTGCTCGAAGAAACGCCCCCTGCACAACGCATGGCGGCCCTGATCAAGCAATTGATGGCGAGCCAGGTTCCGCTGGTCAAGGCGGCTTTGCTATGCCATCCACAGGAACTGGAAGCCGCCAGGCACTTCCTGGCCGGCCACAACAATACGCTCTGGGCGTTGCGTGCCGACGATACGGTCAAACCTCAAACACTGCTGCTACAGACCGAAGAGGGAGACTTCTGTATCGGCTGGGCCGCCATGCGCGATAGTTTCCAGGAACAAAGCGACAAGTTCTTGGGCAGCTGATTTTAAACACGCATATGTATCCAAAATAAATGGCTACATCTGGAACCAATTCGAAATACAAACCACAGAGAGGAAACACAAAAGGAGCGAAGCCATGAACTACTACGAAGGTTATAGAGCACGACTTGTACAGGATGCGAAGCTCACTAGAAACGATGTCCGCGACTTGATGGAAGACAACTCTGGATCTGAGGAAGATATGGCTTTGTTCTACGAACTTCTGAGGAAGAATCGCAAATCCGAATACGTTTACACCGAGCATATTAGAGCCAGGCATATGCTGCTCAAGTCTGGCCTGGACAGCGGGCAGTAAATTGAAGGAGCTACTTTGCAACTGGTTGAACAGCCGTACTGAAGAACTAATACTGTTTGAGGATGACGACGAAATAATCCTCAGCCGCGGTTCTGACACCCTGTTACTGCGCGTCCAACTGACCTCAAGCCGGCCTGACAAATCACACCTCTACACCTGGATGCGCCTGGGCAATGCAAGCCTGAGTCACTTTCAGGGAGCGCTCGCCCAGGCGCCTGCAACGGGTGTGCTCTGGCTCGTCCAGTGTCTACCGCACAGCGCCGGCGAAAAGCATCTATTGGACAGTCTCGAAGCCCTGCTCAACCAGCGCGATACCTGGCGCGCAATGATTACGCGCCTCACAAAACCAACCCCAAGGTTCCAGCCCACGTCACTCCGATCGCTGCCGCACTAATCAGGGAACGCTCCATGTATAACAAAAACCACAAGCGCACTTGCTTGCGCGCCGTCTCGCCTGCATCCCCCCAAAAAAGCCGCCGTTGGTGCTGCCTGCTGGTGCTGCCCTGGTTGCTGGCGCCCTTGCAGAGCCCCCTCGCCGCTATCCCCGCCGAATGGAAAAACACCGCATACGCCTATGAAGCCGAACATAAGCCGGTGCGTGATGTACTGGAGGATTTCGCCCAGACCTTTGGCACGCAATTGCAGATCGACGGCCTGCTGGAGGGCAACGTCAATGGCAAGATACGCGCCAACACCCCGCAGTCGATGCTCGACAGGCTGGGGGTAGAACACCGCTTCCAGTGGTACATGTACAACAACACGCTGTACATCAGCACCCTGGACCAGCAAGAGTCCGCGCGCCTGGAGGTGTCCGCCGAGACCGTGGCTGACTTGAAGCAGGCATTGACCGATATTGGCCTGCTCGATAGCCGTTTTGGCTGGGGCGAACTGCCCGACGATGGCGTGGTGCTGGTCTCAGGCCCCAAGCGCTATATCGAGCAGATCAAGAACTTCAGCAGCCAGCGTAAATCTCCCGACGAAAAACAGAGCGTGCTGACGTTCCCGCTCAAGTTCGCCAACGCGGCGGACCGCCCGATTGATTACCGTGGCGAAAAGCTGGTCATCCCGGGGGTTGCCAGCATGTTGCGCGGGTTATTGGAGCCTCGCGATGCCTCGGCACTGTCGTCAATGAACCCACGCCCCACCTCGTCATCGCAGCCTTCGCCCATAACCCCGATCCTGCCCCGCCTGGGCAACCCGATGCTGGACCAGATGCTCGGCTCGCAAGCGTCCCTGGGGCAGACGGGGCCAAGCATGGCGCTCACATCCCGGGCACCGCCTGCCCGAGGCAAGATCCGTGTCGAGGCCGATGTGCGTAACAACGCGGTATTGATCTATGACCTGCCAGAGCGCCAGGCAATGTACCGCGAACTGATCGCTCAACTCGATGTGGCACGCAAGCTGGTGGAGATAGACGCCATCATCCTTGATATCGAGCGCACGCAACTGCGCGAGTTCGGGGTCAACTGGGGCTTTCAGAACAGTCGCTTTCGCGCCGGTGTGAACATGGCGCCCGGCACCTCCGCGCAAATATCGATCGAGAACCGTGACCGTTTCTACGCCGACATCCGGGCCCTGGAGGCCAAGGGACTGGCGACCATGGTGTCCAACCCGTCAGTGTTGACCCTGGAAAACCAGCCGGCGGTGATTGACTTCAATCGCACCCAGTACCTGACCGCTGGTGTCGAAAACGCAACCATCCTGCCCATCACCGTGGGCACCAGTTTCCAGGTGGTGCCGCGGGTCATCACCTCGCGCGGCAGCCACCAGGTCTATCTGGCGGTGGATATCGAGGACGGCAACTTCGACGAGTCCAACCCTGAGCGCATCGGCCCCGATGTGCGCCGGGGCAAGGTCAGCACCCAGGCGGTGATGGCGGAAAAACGCTCGCTGGTGGTCGGCGGGTTCCATGTCACCGAAAGCGCCGACCAGAAAAACAAAGTGCCGGTACTGGGGGATATTCCCTTGCTGGGCAAGGCGCTGTTTTCTTCAACCCAGCGCAAAAACAACCGGCGTGAACGCCTGTTTATCCTGACCCCACGGGTGATCGGCGACCAGGCCGACCCGTCACGCTACCTGCCCCAGGACGACCAGGTGGAACTGCAAGCAGCCCTCAAGCCGCTGGCCAGGCGCTATGCCGGGCACCCACCGGTGATCAAGCGCAGCGAGATCACCAGCGCCCTCGCCCACCTCGTCACCGGCCAGGTACCCGATGCGTTCAAGGCCGCGCCCATGCCCCTGGGCCTGAACACCTTGTGCAACCCTCGCGAGTTGCTGGCGCTCAATACCGAACGCAGCCAGTGGTACGCCGGCCCGCAGTTCAACGTGGCGGTGGTGGTGATGCGCAACCAGTTCAAACGCAACGTGCGCATCGATGAAAACGAATGCAGCAACGCCCAGACCCTGGCCGTCAGCGTCTGGCCACGGGCCTGGCTCAAGCCGGGCGAAGAGGCTGAGGTGTTCATCGCCATGCGCCCGGTGGTCAAGGATGAACACATCGGTATCTCCCGCCCGTCCCTGCTCACCCCAACACGGAAGACTGCGCCATGAAACAACCACTCGCCGGCATCACCCTCTTCGCACTGGCTCTGTTGATGGGCGGTTGTACACCAACGTGCAAAGGTGACTCCTGTTCACGGCCACAATCGAGCGCCGGCAAGCTGGTGGTCTGGTGGCCGCCGCAGATGCGGGTCGAACCCGGCCCCTCGGGCGAAAGGGCCGATTACCAGACGATCTCGCTGGAGCAATGACAAGCATGGGATTGCCCGACGAGGGTGCGCGTCGCCAGGTACTCCTGGACAACCTGGCAAGCGGCAATGTCGCCTACCAGTCGCTGTGTCCGGGCATTGGCCTGTGCCGTCTGAATGCCGGGCGCCAAGCCGGCCTGGCCCTGCAGATTGCGCCTGAGGCGTTGCAGCCTGGCCAGTTGGACCAGGTGCTGAAGCGGCGCTTTGCCCACGCGATCGGGTTCGATGGCTGCTTTGTCTATCTCGATGGCAAGGGCAGCCTGGTGATCTGGCATGCATGGTCGCCAAAAGGCCATTCGGCCGATGACATCGTCAGCCGCCTGCTCTCCCTGGCCAGGCTCGAGGCCCTGGATGTGCACCGCGCGCCCTAGCGGCGCGCCAACTCCGGCAGCTCCAGGGTCTGGCGCTTGGCCTCATCATCCAACTCACGCAAGGTGCGATAGATCAACGCCACCGCCTGCAAGGTCTCCCGCGGGATCGGCGCGCCCAGCTTGCGTTCATACAGCATGCGCGCCAACCACACACACTGGATCACCGGCACATCAGCAGCCTTGGCCCGGCCAATCAGTTTGCGGGCCTGGGCATCCGTGCCCTTGTCGACCAACATGGGCAGCGGCGTCTTGCCAGGCCTGTAGTACAGCGCCACGGCATAGTGCGTCGGGTTGACCACCAGCATGTCGGACTCTTCAAGCTTGGGCAGCTTGACCTTGGGTTCTTCCTGGGCGAGTTGATAGGCCAGGGAGCGGCGCTGGCCCTTGACGTGAGGATCGCCCTCCATGTCTTTGTACTCCTTGACCACCTCCACCTGGGTCATACGCATGCGCTTGGCAAAGAAGTACTTCTGCATGGCCAGGTCGACCAGCGCGAGCACCAGCAGAAGCCCGAGGCAGGCGTGCAGCAAATGGCGGAACAAGGTAATCAGCGCCACGATGTAGCTTTGCAGGTCGCTGGTGGCGAGGTTGATCAGCACCCCCAAGGACGGGGTGATCACCACATACAGAATCAACGAGAGCAGCAATGCCTTGGCGAGCCCCATCAACAGGTTGATCACTGACTGGGCAGAAAACATCTGCTTGACCTGATTGAGCGGGTTGAGGCGATTGAAGTCCGGCTTCAAGCTCTCCGGAGCGAACAAAAAACCGAACTGCAGCCAACTGCTCATCAGCTTCACGGCAATCGCTACCCCACACATCAACAGGCCGAACGAAAAAAACACCACCAGGCCGTCCATCAACACTTCTTCCAGGGCGCGAACAAACGGTTGGCCAATGCGCGAAAACGGCAGCGCCATCAACTGCTGGAAGCGCTGCAGGCTGGTTTGGGCAGTAAACAGGGCGATCTCGCTGATCGCGGTAAGCACCAATAACTTGGCCACGTCCTGGCTCTGTGCGACCTGGCCTTTCTTGCGTTGGTCCTTGAGTTTCTTGGGGGTCGCCGCGTGTTTTTTCTCGCCTGAGTCACTCATGACCCCACGCTCCCAATCATCACGCCCAGGGAGTGCTTGAGGTCGAGCAAAAGGCCCATGCGCCCGGCGATCAAATCTTCCAACAGGGGAAAGTACAGCAGTAAAAAGGCCAGGCCTGCCAGGCTCTTGGCCGGCATGGCCAGGGTCGACACCTGCAACTGCGGGCTGTAGAGCCCCAGCAGGGCAAAGCCGAATTCCAGCAGCAACAGCACCGCGATGAACGGCGCGGCGTAGAGCATCATGTGCACGAAGGTATCGCCGAGCAGGCCCAGGAACACGCTGAAGCCATTGACTGCGGGCAGTGGCACCCAGGCCGTGGGTGGCCAGATCAGATAGCTGTCCCAAATCACCTGCGTCAACGCCCCCAGCCCGAGGGTGGTGATCAACAGAAAAATCGCCAACTGCTTGAACAGATGCCCGACCGGCGTGGCATCCGGCCCCAGCGAGGGGTTGAGTTGCCCGCCCGCCAAGGCGCCTCGCTGGTTATCGAGCAACGCGCCGACCGACTCGACCATCCAGAACGGCATGAACAGCAACACCCCCAGCAACAGGCCCAGGGCCGCTTCCTTGAGCACCAGCCCGGCAAGCAGCAGCGCCGAGTAATCCTTGCCCATCAACGCGGCATGGATGCCGGGCGTGGGGAACAAGGCCAGCACCATCACAATCGTATGCCGGGTCATGCCGCGCACATGCTGGAAACAAAACGCCGGCACCAGGAACATGCACGGGTAGATGCGGGCCATGCTGATCAGCAGGCTGGGCAAAAATTCCAGATAAAGGAGCAAAGGCTGTTCCTCAGTTCAGTGCCGAGCGGGCAATCATGTCGAAGGTCATATTGATCAGTTGAATCAACTCCACGCCGATCCAGCGCCCGGTCAATATCAGGGTTATGCCGACGGCAACCAGCTTGACCCCAAAGGGCAAGGTCTGGTCCTGCACCTGCATCAGGGCCTGCACCAGGGACGTCATCACCCCGACAATCACCGCGACGATCAGCGGCGGCGCCGAGAGCACCACCACCAGCAGCATGCCCTGCTTGAACAGCACGATCGGTTCCATAGATCACTCACAGATAAGAAAGGAACAGGCTGTCGAGCAGCCGCGACCACCCGGAAACCAGCACGAACAGGAGCAATTTCAGGGGCAGGGAAATGGTCATCGGCGAGACCATCTGCATGCCCAGGGCCAGCAGCAGGTTGGAGACAATCAGGTCGATGACGATGAACGGGATGTAGATCAAGAAGCCGATCTCGAACCCGGCCTGCAATTGCGAGATCACATAGGCCGGGATCAGCAACATGAGATCGTCACGGTGGGCGTTTTGCGCCATTTCCGGGGGCCACATGCGGGCGGTGTTTTCCACCAGGTGGGTCAGGATGTCGGGGTCGGTGTTGCGGGTCATGAACAGGCGCAGCGGCTCGATGGCCACCAGCCCCGTCTCCTGGAGCCGTTGCACACTGCTCAGGTCTACCGGGGCGTCCTTGACGTTCTGGACGATCGCATAGCCCACTGGCGCCATGATGAACAACGTTGCCGCCAGCGCGATGCCGTTGAGCGCCATGCTCGGGGGCACTTGCTGCACGCCGATGGCGTTACGGGTGATCATCAGCACAATGATGATTTTCAGAAAGGACGTGCACACGATCAACAGCATCGGCATCAAGGCCAATGCCCCGATGAACAGCGCCAGGATAAGGGGTTCAACCCCCTGCAGCGTCATCGCGCGAAAATCACACGGGACAACTGCAAGCCCAGGCGTCCATCCATTTCGACCAACTGGCCCTGGCCAATCGGCCGGTCGCCGTAGTACAGGCCAGCCATGCCGGGGGCGTAGCCGGCGATACTCAATACCGCGCCGGGGGCCAGGTTGCGCAGCTCGCCAAGGGTCAGGTTCAGGGTGCCACAGCGTACATTCAGGGCCATGCTCAACTCGTCGAAAGGCTCATGGCCAAAGACATCCACCACCGGTTCATCAAGATCATTGTCTTCATACTCCGAGTAGTGTTGTGCTGAAAGATCCTCGTCCACGGACGTTTCCTCGATAGATGTAAGTGTCAGGCACACAGGCCCGGATTCATCGTCAATGCACCCGCGCAAGCGATGCTTGCCAGCGCGCACCTGGCCATTGCCCCGCACATCAAAAAAGGCTTGTTCGAGCATCAGCACGTCGCCGGCACGCAGGCTGCGCACCTGCGTCACGGGCAGCAGCAAGCGCCCCAGCGTCACGGCAATCGCCAACTGAAACGAGGGCGGTAATGGCAAGGCTGTCGGCTGCCAGCGCCCGGTCTCACACAGCGCCAGCAAGCTCTCGGGGGCCAGCAACAGATACCCCACCACCCTGGAGGGCCCCAGCGTCACCGTGAGCCGGCAACCGAAGTTCAGTTTTCCAGGGGCCGTGCGCAGCCGCAGGTAACCGAACAGCGCTCGCACTTGAGGGCTCAAGTGATGCTGGAATAACTCCCAGAACCAGGAATCCGGATCATTGCCGGCCTCTGCCAGCGTCACCGGGCACTCCCCCAGCAGGCTGAACATTGGCCCTGGCTCGCTGAAGGCCAATAGCCCACAGGCACTTTCGAAGTACAGCGCGGCAGCACTCCTGGGCGCACGCCCAGGCTCGAGCAGCAGCTCTCCGTGCTGGCCTGTCACCTGGAACGGCATGCGCAGGCCTCGCCCCAGTCGCAGGCGTGCCGCAACCGTGGCGCTCTTGACCTGCGGCAGCGCTAAAGCAGGCATGATCATGCCGCGCCCACATTGACCAGATGCAAATCGACGAGCTGGCCCAGCACCTCGGCCAGCCGCTCCTGGCAGCCCTGCCGCACGCCGGTCAGCCAGCGCGCGGCAAGTTCCTGCTCTGCCGCCAGCTCGATGTTCCAGCCCCCCTGTTCACGGCGCACGCTGGCGTTGATCCGCCCCAGGCGCGGCAGGTAAAGCACCGCCTGCAGAGGCCATTGCGCGCTCCCGTGAATCCGGGGAGTCAATTGCGCCGTCATCGCCTCGATCATCAAGGCATCGGCTGACACTCCGGCTGCCGATGCCGAGGTCCCGTAACCTGCACCCTCCGCATCACCGCCCAGCAGTTGGGCAAACAACAGTCCTTGCTCCCAATGCACCACACCCGACAGCGCAGGCTCCTGTTCCGCGCGTGGCTCACGGGGGCGCGGTCGTTCAGGCTTGCTTGCTGGAACTTGCGTCATAGCTCTTCCTGTACCTCTTCCTGGGTCAATAAAACGGACAACTCCTGGAGCTTCTCAACCTCGCGCAGGCATTGGGTGACCTGCTTTTGCGCAGTGGCGACGTGAACCACCTGTTCCTCGCGCCGGCCCTGTAGTGCCTGCAGCTGCCCTTCTTCGCGCTGGGTTCCGGCAGCCAATGAGCGCTCCTGGGTACTCCAGGCCTTGAGTTGCTGCAGTGAGAGCACCTGCCCTTGATGCTGATTCAACAACTGCGCGGACTTCTGGATTTCCTCCAGGCGGGTTTGCTCAAGTGCGTCTTGCGCCTGCTGGATTTGCGCCAGCAAGGCTTGCTGGTGCCGCTTGGCTTCACGTAGCGCCCGCTCGGCACGGTCGGCCCGATGCCTGCGCAGGCGCCGCAACGTGTCGATTTCAGAAAGGGACATGGGTCGTCAGGCTCATCAATTGATCGAGGGTCATCGACATCGATGCCGGTTCGCGCAAGTCCTGGCGCAGGAAGCCATCCACCGCCTGGCGACTGTCCACGGCCAGGTCAGTCAGGGCATCGTTGCCGGGCTGGTACTCCCCCAGCTTGAGCATCAACTCGATCTGCTGGTACGCCGACAACAAGCGGCGCAGTGCCGTCCCGGCCTGGATATGCACGGGCTCGGCGACGTTGCTCAAAATCCGTGACAGGCTGGCCAGCACATCCACCGCCGGATAGTGGCCGCGCTCGGCCAATTTGCGCGACAGGACGATATGGCCATCGAGCAACGAGCGCACCTCATCGGCCACCGGATCGCTCATGGAGTCCTGCTCGATCAGCACGGTATAGATCGCCGTGATCACCCCCTCGCGGGTCAGCCCGGCACGCTCCACCAGGCGCGGCAGCAAGCTGTACACCGACGGCGGCAGGCCGCCACGCCCCAGCGGCTCACCGGCAGCCAGGCCGATTTCACGTTGGGCCCGGGCAAAACGGGTCAGGGAGTCGATCAGCAACAGCACCCGCTTGCCCTTGCGTCGATAACCTTCGGCCAATGCAGTGGCGGTGAAGGCGGCCCGGGCGCGCTCCATGCTCGAGCGGTCGGACGTCGCACACACCAACACCGCCTTGGCCCGCAACTGGTCATCGAGTTCGTGATCGAGGAACTCGCGCAGCTCGCGGCCACGCTCGCCAATCAGGCCAAACACAATCACATCACAGTCAACGTTGCGCGCGATCTCCGCGAGCAAGGTGGTCTTGCCACAACCGGCGCCCGCAAACAGGCCGACGCGCTGGCCTTCGCCCAAGGTCAGCAGGCCATCGATCGAACGGACCCCGGTGGACAACGCCCGATGAATCCGCGGCCGCTCGGTGGGCAACGGCGCCTCGCACAACACCAGGCTGGTGTCTTCGGCCTGCGCCTCGACAAATGCACTGGCGCCCTGCCCCGTGATCGGGCGCCCAAAGCCGTCCAGTACCTGGCCCAACAGCTGATCACTGACACGCACCCGATGTGAGACGCCCAACTGCTCGACACTGGCGCCCACCCGCACGCCTTCAAGATTGCCCAAGGCGCTGAGCACCGCATCCTGCTGATCGAAGCCAATGATCTCGGCCAGCATGTAGTCGCCCGTGGCCTTTTCCACCTGGCACAAATCGCCGATACGCGCATGAGGCAAGCGGCATTGCAGCAACATGCCATTGACCCGCTGGATCCGCCCACGCACCGAGACCGGTGCGAAATTGGCCAGTGCCTGTGATCGGTCCTGCTGCCAGGCGGCCAGGCGTGCCTGCAATTCGGCACTCACCAGCGCACCTCATAGCGCTGTACGCCGTCGAACACCACTTTGCTGTTGTCGATCAGCACCAGGCGCAAGCCATCTACTTCATCCCCGACAAACAGGCGGCTGCCTTCATCCAGGACCACATGGCCATTGGGCCCGCCGACGATCTGCAGAATCTTGAACGGGAACACCGAGCTGCGCTCCTTGACCCGGCTGATCACCGGTACAGGCGTCTCGAACTGCTCGCCAAAACGACTGAGCATGCGTGATACCACCCCCACATCCTCCTGGGAAACATCACCGTCGAGCGCCACCTGGCCATTCACCACCTGTAGGCTGACGCGCTGGCTCAACTCCCGCTCGACGAGCATTTTCAGCAGTTGCTGACGGACTTCGTAGGGTGAGTCCAGCGCGCTTTTCTGGTTCTGTACCGGCATCAACGATGCCTGGGCCTCGTGCTCTCCCGTTGTGGCCAGCCCCACCGCCATGATGATGGCCGCGACCACCACCGCCAGGCTGATCAACCGCTTTTGCTGCGACCCGGAGATCGACGACAACGTCAGCCCCGCAGCCGCCTCCTTGACCGACCTGGCGGGTGACGGAACAGGCGCGGCAGCCGGAGCTTGCGGCCACGGCTGATCAGCCAGGGTCACACACAGTCGAATATTGCCAATCGAAAACGGCACATCCAGTGCCAGGTCGGCAATCTGTGCCAGGAGCCGACCGTCATTGGCGCGCACCAGTCCCTCCTGGGCCTGTACCGACCAGCACTGCTCGATATAGCGCAGCACCACATGGCGCTCGGCAATCCCCTCGTCATATAGCGAAAGGTCAGCCTCCGGATGGGCACCAATACTCCATTGCCCGCCAAACAGCGGCAACGCCGCCCCCTGGCGCGAACCATCCAGCACTCGTAGCTCAAACATCGCCAGGCCTCATGCCACTTCCTCTCGAAACAGATTCTCCTGGGCCAGATCAAAACGCCCCAGCACCTTGACCTTGGACGATGCACTCAACTCGGCAAACGACAGCACCGGCACATGGTTGAACTCCTCCAGCAACAAGGTGCGCAAGGGGCTGCGCAGATCCTGCGCAACCAGCAGCACGCTTTTGCTCTTGGGGCGCACGGAGAAGGCCTGCTTGAGCAAGCTGACCAGCGCCGCACTGCTTTCGTTATCCAAAGAAAAGAACACCCCGGTCTGGGTCTGGCGCAGGGCGTCGCGCAACACGTTTTCGGTGTGCGGTGACAACAGCCAGGCATGCAGGCCATCGGTTTCGCTGTACTGGTGCAGGATCTGCGACTTGAGGGCAATACGCGCATAGTCGGCCAGGGCATCCGGCTCACGTTCATGCTGGCCGTGCTCGATCAACGCCTCGACAATCAGGCGCACCGCCCGTAGCGGTACGCCCTCGCCGGCCAGGCGCTGCAACACCGACGAAAAACGCGACAACGGCATGATCCGCTGCAGTTCCTGCACCAATTCCGGCTGGTTGAACTCCAGCCAACTGAGAATCGCCTTGCTCTCCTGGATGCCGAGGAACTGCGGGCCGCTGAGCAGCATCGCTCGCGTCATGCGCTCCTGGAGCAGGCTGTAGGCCGTCGAGCGCGCCAGATGCTCGTCCGCCAGCAGCGGGTCATCAGGGGCAAACCACATCCAATCCTGTTCGTCGCGCTCCGCCAGGCCCCTGCTGCCACTTGCGGGCTCGCCCGCAAATGCCGCCATTTCCACACCCACCCAATGTCCCAGCGTGGCCTTCAATATCGGCACTTCATGCACGCAGAAACGAAACTCATCGTCGGCCAATGCCGGGGCGAACTCGACTTCAAACGGCGGTAGGGTCAAGCCAATCTGGGTCACCAGGCTATTGCGGCTCTGGCGCACCCCGTGGATCACATCCGATACCAGCGGGCTCTCCTGCAAGGCCAGCGGAAACTGCAACAGGTACGGCCGCGACGGGTCAAAGCCGCGCAGATCCTCCACCCCGTTCTGCTCTGGGGGGACGGTATCGGTGGCCGGTTCCTGCGACTGTTCCTCACGCTGGCGGCGGCGCATCAGGAAATAGCCGAGGCTGCCGGTCATCAACGAAATCAGGATGAACACCACCGTGGGCATCCCCGGCAGCGTGGCGAAGGCGAGCATGCCCACCGAGGCAATCATCCAACTCTTGGGCTCGCTGGTCATTTGCCGGGCAATCTCGGCGCCCATGTTGTTGCTGCCTTTATTGCGCCCGGAAGGCGCTACACGGGTGATGATCATGCCGGCGGTCAGCGAGATCAGCAGGGCCGGAATCTGCGCGATCAGGCCGTCACCGATGGTCAGTACCGAGTACAAAGCCATGGATTCGCCGGCACTCATGCCATGCTGGAACATGCCGGTGGCGAAACCGCCCAGCAAGTTGATCACGACAATGATCAGCCCCGCGATGGCGTCGCCCTTGACGAACTTCATGGCCCCGTCCATGGCCCCGAACAACTGGCTTTCGCGTGACAGTTGCTCACGTTTGTCCCGGGCCTGGTTGCCGTCGATCAGGCCGGCGCGCAGGTCGCTGTCGATGGACATTTGCTTGCCGGGCATCGCGTCCAGGCTGAAACGCGCCGCCACTTCCGCAACCCGCTCCGAACCCTTGGTGATCACCAGGAAGTTAACCAGGGTCAGGATCATGAAGATCACCAGGCCCACCGCGAGGTTGCCGCCCACCACAAAGTTGCCGAACGCCTCGACAATGTCGCCGGCGTCCTGCTCCAGCAGGATCAGGCGCGTGGTGGCAATCGACAGCGCCAGGCGAAACATCGTGGTCAGCAGCAGGATCGACGGGAACGATGAAAACGCCAGCGGCCCCGGCAGGTACAGCGCCAGCACGATCAACAGGCAAGAAATACAGATATTGAGGGCGATCAGGATATCCACCAGCCAGGTGGGCAGCGGCACGATAAAGATAAACACAATGGCCATGACCACCACCGCGCCCAGCACCTCGGCGCGTTGTGCAACCTTCAACAGCACGCCGTTGATGGCCCGCAAAGCACTCATGCCTTCAATTCCGGCCACGTGTGGGTATGCCGCGTGCCTCGCTCCTGGGTGGCGTACTCCAGCAGGACCTGCTTGTAGCTGTTCAGTGCCTCCTCGCGCCGTCTTGCATCACACCACCAGGCCAGCGGCAAGGCCTTGAGCTCCGGGAAAAAGGTGCTCAGCGACTGTAATTGGTGAGCCCACTGATCGCCCCCCAGGTCCCGGGCCAGGTGCTTGATTTCGTGGGGCGCAAGACCGCTGGCCGCATACCCCAGCAAGCGCTGCAACAGGCCCACCGCGTCCAGGGGCAGTTCGGGGTACAACAGAAGGAACTTGCCGATCAGATCCTTGCAGCGGGCGAGCACACCACTCAGGCGGCTGCAGTCATTCAAGCCCAGCAACAGGGTGCGCAACTGGCCCCGGTCTACCGAAGAGGTCTGCGCGGCAATATCGTCGGCCAGGGCGCGGCGGATCAGCTTGAGCCCGGACTCAAAGTCCCCGCCCCCGAACAGCCCCAGCAGCGACTGCATAATGGTCGCCAGCGATTGGGTCGTGACCACGCTGGTGTAATACAGGCTGCGCACCGCCTGGCGCAGCTGCGGGTCATCACTGCCGGCCTGCAATGCCAGTGCGGTGTTCAGGCCCGCCTGGATCTGTGGTTTGTAGTGGGCCTCAAGGTCAACCAGCGAACTGCGCGCCAGGCTCGCCTCGGCGGTACGCCCCTCGGCGTCCGCCTGCAGCGCCACGTGCTTGAGCACCACATACGCGCGCGCCGGGTCGTTGCCCGTGATATCCATCAACTTGCCGACCTTGGCGCCGACCAGCAGTTGCACCCTGACGTTACGGGCAACGGTCGCCATTGTCGTCTGCGCCGGGTGCCCCAGTTGATCATAGAGCTGCGTCAACTGCTCGGCCGCTGGGGCCCGCAGGCCCAGTTGGCGCTGGCCCAGCGCCCGGCCATTGAATTCGACCTCCTGGGTGAACAGCACACTCAGATCGTCAGCAACCGGAGCGTTTATCGGAACCGGCAGCCCACCCTCAATCCGTGCCGGGGCCGGTTGATTCAGGGGCGCGGGGGTTTGCACTTCAAGATTGGGATCGACTTTCATGGGAGTGCCAGCACAAGAGATTCGTATCCTTGTGTGGCTGGGACAGCCCATACGGTTCCATCCTCATCCGCTTTGCATCAGCAATGAAAATACCCGCACAAACCCACGGCGGCTTGCGCAAGCTCTTGCATGAAAAACACCTAAAACAAGATATTTCGCTATATATATCAATTAGATACAGACAATTTCCGATTGGCACAAGCGGTGCTAACAGGGTTCTCGTCGAAGCCATTTCGACTGCTTATACCCTGAGGAAAAATCATGGATATCCCTATCAGTGTTTTAGTTAATCTTCCCCGTGACCCTGGCCAATCCATCCAAGATCTGTCCGACGACCACCACAAACGCCTGCGCCGGTTCATTCATAAACGCGTTTTGAACCCGGAGGATGCGGACGACATCCTGCAACTGACGTACCTGGAGGCCTGGCGTAACCGCCATCACTTCAGCGCGCAGGCATCATTAAGCACGTGGATGTGCGGGATCGCGCTGAATCTGATCCGCAATCACTTCCGCCGCCTCTATGCCAAGCCGGTGCATTGCGAGTTCGACGAGTCGCTGTCCCATGGACATAACGAAGAGCAGGACCTGGCGCGCCAATTCGAGATCAACCGCCGGCTGGAAAACACCCTCAGCGCAATCCAGAACCTGCCCCTGGAAATGCGCAACACCTTGTATGCCTCACTGGAAACCGACGGTAGCTACCAGGACACCGCCGATGCCCTGGCGATCCCGATTGGTACCGTCCGTTCCCGCCTGTCCCGGGCACGGGAACAGCTCAAACGTGCGACAAAATCTCATCCATTCCAATAGGAGAGGGAATGCCCATGGATAGGGCCCTCCCCCGGCTTCAAGCCTTTTTCGAACGTGGCAACAGAATCGCCAGCACCCCGAGCAGCGGCAGGAACGAGCACAGCGTGTACACGTACTCGATGCCGTGGATGTCTGCCAGGTAGCCCAGCAACGCCGCACCAATCCCGCCAAACCCGAACATCAGGCCGAAGAACACCCCGGCGATCATTCCCACATTGCCCGGTACCAATTCCTGCGCGTAAACCACAATCGCCGAGAACGCCGAAGCCAGGATAAAGCCGATCACCACACTGAGCACGCTGGTCCAGAACAGGTCGACATGGGGCAACAGCAGGGTAAAAGGCGCCACACCCAGGATCGAGAACCAGATCACCGCCTTGCGGCCGATCTTGTCGCCAATCGGCCCGCCAAAGAACGTGCCCGCCGCCACCGCCCCCAGGAACAGGAACAGATGCAACTGCGAGCTGGCCACCGACAGGTCGAACTTCTCGATCAGGTAAAAGGTGAAGTAACTGGTGAAGCTGGCCATGTAGAAGTACTTGGAAAACACCAACAGCCCCAGCACCACCAACGCACCGAGCACGCGGTTTTTCGACAGGCCGTGGGTAGCGGCCTGGCCCTGCTTGAGCTTGAACAGGTTCAAATGGTTGCGGTACCAGCGGCTGATCGCATACAGCACACCCAGGGCGAATACCGCGAACAAGCCGAACCACGCCACATTGCCCTGGCCATACGGAATGATGATCGCCGCCGCCAGCAACGGGCCAAACGCCGAACCTGCGTTACCGCCAACCTGGAAGGTCGACTGCGCCAGGCCATAGCGCCCACCCGAGGCCAGGCGCGCCACGCGGGACGCCTCCGGGTGAAAGGTCGAGGAACCAATGCCGATCAACGCCGCCGCCAGTAGGATCAGCGGGAAACTGCCGACCTGGGACATCATCAAAATCCCCACCAGCGTACAGATCATCCCGCAGGGCAGCAGGAACGGCTTGGGATGGCGGTCGGTGTAATACCCCACCCACGGCTGGAGCAGCGAGGCCGTGAGCTGGAACGTCAGGGTAATCAGGCCGACCTGGGTAAACGTCAGGCCATAACTTTGCTTGAGCATCGGGTAGATCGACGGCAACACCGCCTGGATCAAGTCATTGATCAAGTGCGCCAGCGCCACGGCGCCGATGATACGCATGACCAACGGGCTGGATTGCGCCGCGGCCGGCGTCGTAGCCACTGAAGGCTGGGAATTGGTAAGAGCCATGAGGAACGTTTCCGTACAGCAGATGGATGCACAGGTGCAGGTGCGACAATGTGCCATTTTTCGGGGCAGGAAGGCTATCCCGTTAGCAGGCTAACGAGTAGGTGAATCGATGCAGCGCTCATGGGTTGTAAAGGGCCAACAAGATGGATCCGTCTAATTTGAGGGACATTTCCTAGAGAATCCTTCGGCCTTGTACCTGGTAAGAACACCCCACATCAAAGGTGGGAGCGGGCTTGCCCGCGATGGCGGTGGGTCAGTCAACTTCTGTATTGGCTGGCCCACCGTCATCGCGAGCAGGCCCGCTCCCACACTTTGATTTTCGCGACCTGAGGAACCGCACAAATCCCCAGCCATTGGTCGCCTCACCCGATGTTTTTGCTTAAACAGTTGATAGCGTAGATAAATTTTCAAAAAAAGCGCTTGACGCATTCCCGTTCTCCGCGAATAATGCGCGCCACTTGGCTACATAGCTCAGTTGGTTAGAGCATAGCATTCATAATGCTGGGGTCCGGGGTTCAAGTCCCTGTGTAGCCACCAAGTACTAAAAACGGCTTACCGAAAGGTAGGCCGTTTTTTTATGCCCGCAGAAATCCTGGAGAGCAAGCCCGCGAGCAGCTATAGCTCACGGGCCATGTCTACACCTTAGAAGTAAGTCGTAGCCCCGGCAAAAAACGCCCGGCCCGGCACATAGAACGTCGTCGAACCATCCCGCGCATCTTCGTCCAGCAGGTTCTGCACGCCGCCATTGAGCGTCAGCCACTTGGTCACGGCCAGGTTCGCCGTCAGGTCGTAGGTGGTGTAGGACTTGACGAAGTCATTGCCCACTCCGCGCTGTTTACCCACATGCTGCGCCGACAGTTCGGTGTTGAGCTTGTCGGTGGCCTGCCAGTTGATTGCACTGAAAGCAGACAACTTGGGCGCGCTGATCAGGTCTTCGCCGGTGGACAGGTTTTTGCTTTCCAGCATGTAGGTGGCGTTGGTGCGCCAGTCCAGGGAGTCGGTCAGCGGCACGCGAACCGAGCCTTCCCAGCCGCGGGTGCGCGCTTTTTCGACGTTTTCCAGCATGGTCCACCAGCGACCCTGGAATTGGCCCAGTGGCGCATATTCGATCTTGTCTTCGAAGTCGGTATGGAAGTACGTCAGGCTGGCTTCCCAACCATCACGGTCGAAGGACACACCCATTTCCTTGTTGACGCTGGTCTCTGGCGACAGGTTCGGGTTACCGGCCATCCAGCAACTGCCGCTCACATAACCCAGGGGTTTCAACGAGCCGCAACCGCGACCGCCGGACTCGGTGGCGGCACCGGCGCTGCCCTCTTTCAGGCTTGGCGCACGGAAGCCCTTGGACACACCACCGCGCACGGTCCAGTCCGGGTGCGGATGGTAGACCAGGTACGCCCGCGGGCTGTTGTGGTTGCCGTAGTCTTGACTGTGGTCGAAACGGTTGCCCAGGGTCAGGGCCAGGTTGTCGAGCAGGTACAACTCGTCTTCGATAAACGCGGCCGAGTAGTCCCCCTTGAGCGACGAGCCGGAAACCGCAGCGCCCTGATAGTCCACGGGCACCGTGCCCAGGGTGTCGCTGTTGGTCAGCTCTTCACGCTTCCACTGCCCGCCCACGGTCATGCGCTGGCTGAGGAGCAATTCAAACGGAATGTTCAGGCTGCCTTCGGCGATTTTTTCTTCGGCGCTGGATTTGCCCCAATCGATATCGTTCTTGAATTTGTTCAGGTACAGGTCGACCTTCGAGGTGCCGAAACTCCAGTCCCCGCTGTGGGAAACGGAGTAGCTGTCACGAATCAGACGGCCAGGACCAAAGCTGCCACCGATGGTTTCGCCCCAGTCACCAAAGGTCTTTTTACTCGACCAGGACCGCTCCACACCATGCACGGCCTCGAACGACAGGCTCTGCTCATCGTTGATCTTCCAGTCGAGCAAGGCGTTGACGCTGTGGTCCTTGGCGCCGCCAGCGCCGTCGCCGTACATGAACTCGCCATCCTTATCCAGGCGCGCCGTGACCTCATCGGCGGCCCGCCGGGTCAGGTTGGCGCCCAGGCGCAGGCCCACCGACTCAGTCAATGGCCCGGACAGGTTGAGGCTGGTCTGGGTGGTCTGGCCCCGATCGGAGTCTTCGGGAATCGTGGTGTTGATGTTGGCCGAACCACTCCAGGTGCTCGAGACCTTGCGGGTGATGATGTTGATCACCCCGCCCATGGCATCCGAGCCGTACAGCGAAGACATGGGGCCGCGCACGATCTCGATGCGCTCAATCATGTTCGGGGTGATCCAGTTCAGGTCCTGGCGCGCCAGGTCGCGGCGATAGCTCAAATCCCCGGAACCGCCGAGGCGTTTGCCGTCCACCAGGATCAAGGTGTACTTGTCGTCCAGGCCACGCAGTTTGATTTTCGATTGCTCGCCCACCGGGCCGAAGCCACCGGTAACGCCGGGCACACGCCGCAGCAGAGTGTTGAGGTCATACACCGGCTGGCGCTCGATTTCTTCGCGGGTAATCACGCTGACGCTCGCGGGTGCATCGCGCAGGTCCGTGGCGCCGCCGGTGGCGGTGACGAACGAGGTGTCGAGTTCGGTGACGGCGTGTTTATCGACCTCACCAATCTCTTCTGCTTGCAACGCCGGGGCGGCGATCAGCATGCCGACGGCCAGGAAAAGAGAGCTGAACAGGTAGGGGGGATTATTCATTGCAAACAGTCCTTGTTGAGCCGATATGCACCAAGACGGAGCACTAAAGGTCGCGGAGTGTAATGCAAATCTTTATCATTTAGAAAAGCATTTATGACAATGTCGACACAATTCCATACATTTCAAATAGATTTATTTTCTGCTAAATACAGCGAAAATCCGATTAAATCGTCAATCAGAGGATATTTTGCAACGTTAAAGTATTTACTAAAAATTCGAATTAATGCCCTGCTCGCCGCCCCGCAATGGCCTGAATCAGGACCGTTGCGGGGCAGCAATGCCATCAGAAAGCGTATTTGGTGCTCAGCATGAAGTTTCGCGGCTCCCCGTAGGAACCGCTGTAGAAGTTGCCATCCAGGGAGCTGATGTACTTCTTGTCCAGCAGGTTGTTGAGCGTGGCGGTCGCGGACCATTGTGGCGTCAATTGATAGCGGGCCATCAGGTTGACAGTGGCGTAGTCGCCCTGCTTGACCTTGGCGGGCTGGCTGAAGCGCCAGGAGTCCACCGTCAGGTTGATCGCGCTTTGCCAGTTCACCCCGCCGCCAAGGGTCAGGCGCTCCAGTTCGCCGGGCAGGTGGTAGGTGGTCCAGACCTTGACCAGGTCGGCGGGGATGCTGCTTTTGACGCGTTCGTGCTGCTCATCCTTGACCACACTGTGGCTGTAGCTGGCGGCAAGGTTCCAGTCGGGCAGCAGCTCGCCGCTGACTTCCATATCCACCCCCCGGGTCTTGGTTTTTTTCGCCGCATAGGCGGTCAGGGTGTCACTGCCGGCGACCATGCCATCGGCCACGGCGTCGTTCTCCAGGTCGACCTCGAACAAGGCAACAGAGGTGTTCAAGCGCCCACCGTAGTAGTCGCTCTTGAGGCCGATTTCGTAGTTGTTGCCCTCACGCGGGTCCAGCAGCCTGCCGCTCCTGTCACGGTAGGGCTGGGGTTTGAAAATACTCGTGTAGCTGGCGTACAGCGAGTGGTTGGGCGTGAGGTCATAGACCACGCCCGCATATGGCGTGACCTCACCATTGACCCGCACGCTGTCGTCGGTGTTGAAGCGCACCATGTTCGCCACGTTGTAATGCAGCGAGGCGTCATACCGATAGTTGCTGACCCGTGCCCCGAGGATTACCGACAGCTCATCACTGGGTTTTAGGCGCGTGGCCAGGTAAACCCCGTTCTGCCACTGGTCGATGTTGTCGTCTTCGCGGTTGAAGTTGTAGGACGCATGCGGCGCATAGTTGTTCCAGCTGTAGATATTCACCGGCTTGCCGCTGACACCGTTGTTGCTGGTGCCGTCGGCCAGCAGGTTGCCGAAGCCGTTACGACGGTTTTCGTAGTCCTGGAAGTTGAAGCCAAATACCAGCTCATGCTCACGCCCCATCAGCTGGAACGGGCCGGAAAACATGATATCCAGGCCTTTCTGTTCCTGGGTGTTGTCGCCCTTGGTGGCGGTATAGCTCAGGCCATTGCCGGTCTGGGCATTCACGAAGCCTGTGGTGGTGCCGACGATGATCGAGTCGTAGTCGCGGGTGCCATACATGGCATTGGCGGAGACTTTCAGGGTCCAGTCATAGGCCAGTTTCTGCTCGATGGAGGCGAAGGTGTTGACCGATTCCTGGCGGTTGCTGCTGTCACGGCTGGCCGGGTTGTCGGAGCGCGAGGTGTGCAGGCGCTTGCCATTGCTGTCCAGCAGCGGCAGGCCGGTGGTGGAAAAGCCCTTGGGGTCGTTATCGAGGTATTCCACGCCCGCCGTCAGCAGGGTGGTCTCACTCAAATCGGCTTCGACCACGCCATACACAATGGTCTTTTCCTGCTGCAAATGGTCGGTGAAGCTGTTGCCCTGCTGATACGCCGCTACCGCCCGGCCACGCAGGTTACCGGTTTCGGTCAAGGGCCCGGACACGTCCACTTCGCTGCGGTACAAGTCCCACGAACCCAGCCCGGCACTGACGTAGCCCTTGAACGTATCGGTCGGTTTCTTGCGGATCAGGTTCACCGTGCCGGACGGATCACCGGCGCCCGACATCAGGCCCGAAGCGCCACGCAGCACTTCAATCCGGTCGTAGATGGCCATGTCCGACAAGGCCTGGGGCAATGCCTGACTGAACGCGAAGGATGTGGTCGGCATGCCATCGTACTGATAGTTGTCGATGGCCAACCCACGGGAAAATACATACAAGCGGTCGCTGCCGGGGCTCTGTACGTTGATCCCCGGCGTCTGCTCCAGCACCTGGCCGATGCTGCGCAGGTTCTGGTCATCGATACGCTGGCGAGTGATCACGCTGACGGTCTGCGGGGTTTCGCGCAGCGAAAGGTTGAGCTTGGTCGCGGTCTGGGTCGACGCCACGGTGTAGGACCCCGTACCCTCGCTGGTAGTCCCCAGGCCGGAAATGGTGGTAGCGCCCAATTGCAGGGTGTCGCCCTGCACCGCCGGCACCAGGATGTAAGTGCCATTGCCCTGGCGCTGGGCCTGCAAGCCGCTGCCGGCGAGCAGGCGCGACAGGCCTTCCTCGACACTATAAGTACCGCTCAGGCCCGGCGTGGTCATGCCTTGGGTCTGCTCGCTGCTGAACGACAAAGTGACGTTGGCGGCCGTGGCAAACAGGCTTAACGCCGAGCCCAGGGCGCCCGGCTGGATCTGGTAGACCACCGGCAGGCTTTGCGCCATGGCCTGGGTTGGCGCCAGGTTCAGGGCCGAAAAGGCACCAAGGGCCAATGCCAGGTGCACCGCCTTGGCAAGCGGCCGGGCGGCCCGCAGAGAGAATCGTGACATGGGGGTTTCCTTCCGTTGGCAGAACATAGCAACAGTCGTAATCGCTGCTTTCGGTACATGGCCGAACGAAAATGAAAATCAGCAACCGCCAATGGGAATAATTCGCAAAAAAAAAAGCAGAGGTCGCTCAGGCAGGTTCCACCGTGACCCAGTAACGCGTCACGTAACGCACATTGACCGCGAGGGATTGGCGCAGGTTGTCAAGGACGGTGTCGGTGTCATCAATGCGAAACGCCCCGCTCAGGCGCAGGTCGGCAATCGCCGGCGCACAGCGCAGCACGCCGGCACGATAGCGCCCCAACTCGGCGAGGAAATCCGCCAGGCGCCAGTCCAGTACCGTCAACATCCCCTGGCTCCAGGCGCCTGCGCCTGCCGGGGCCGCAGTCATCGGGCCGACCTGCTGGCGATTGAAACCGGACTGCTGCCCGGCATCGAGGCGCAAGACCTGCGCGGGGTTATCCAGGGGACGCAACTCCACCGCCTGTTCGATCACACACACATCGGTGTGACCGGGCCCGCAGCGCACGGTGAAACGCGTGCCCAGGGCGCGCACCGTACCCTGGGGCGTCTGCACCACAAACGGCCGGCCCAGGGCATCGCGGGCGGTCTGCACCAGAATCTCGCCACGGTGCAGATGGATCGCGCGCAGTTGCCCGCTGAAGACAATATCCATGGCGCTGTCAGTGTTCAGGTCGACCTGGCTGCCATCTGAAAGACGCAGATGGCGACGCTGGCCGGTAGCGGTGCGTTGATTGGCCATCAGCGCCTGGTAAGGCACGGTCTCGGTGGCCAGCCAACCGCTGCCGCCCACCGCCAGCAACACCGCAAGGATCTTCAACACCTCCCGGCGCCGGGCGCGCCCACCAGCGAGCGTGGGCAACGCCACATCCGCCGGCAGGCCGGCCCATTGGCTGTGCAGTTTTTCCACCCGGGCCCACGCCCGCGCATGCTGGGGACTTGCCTGCAGCCAGGTGCGCCAGGCCTGGCGGTCGGCATCGCAAGGGTTCGTCCCCTTGAGTTGCACGTACCAGGTGGCCGCGGCTTCCAGGGTCTGGATATCCAGGGCGGTGCTCATCAATCTTCCGTGAGCAGCAGGCAGCGGGTCATGGCGCGGATCAAGTGCTTTTTGACCGTGGTGACGGACACGCCGTAACGCTCGGCGGTCGCCACATAGTTCAAGCCTTCCAGCTGTACCGCGAGGAAAATCTGCCGGGTACGTTCGCCCAGGCCGTCGAGCAAGGTGTCCACCGCCACCAGGGTTTCAAAGATCAGCAGGCGGGTTTCCGGGGAAATCTCCAGGGGTTCCGGGCGCAGGGCCAGGGCCTCCAGATAAGCCTGTTCGAGCGCACGGCGGCGGAACTTGTCGATCATCAGCGCCCGGGCGATGGCACTGAGGTAGGTCCGCGGCTCGCGAATCTGTGCCACGTCCCGGGAGGTCAACAGGCGCACGAAGGTGTCCTGCGCCAGGTCCGCGGCATCGCTGGCATTGCCCATGCGCGCGCGCAGCCAGGCTTTGAGCCAGCCATTGTGTTCGCTGTACAACACGTGCAGCGCAGCATGATCGGGAGCGGACATGGGCGGTAAAGACCAATAATTCAATTGATAATTAATCGCATTGTCTTGCCCGCACGGGATTTGCGCAAGATCGATTCTGTTACCCATCGGTTTTTGACGCTCTTGCATCCCCGCTGTTAGTGTCCGCCCTCCTTCCCCGCAGATATCTGCCAGGTGCGATTTACCGCAAAGCATCATCCCAGGGACAACAGATCATTCTCAAAATGAACGGAGTTCAGCGCGTGCTTTTCAACCTACGCTTGCAGCGCCTCACCAGCCTTTCGGTGATCGCCGCCGCCCTCAGCCTCGGCGCCTGCCACAGCACCAGCACCCCCGACCTGCCGCCCGCCCCGGAGCTGGGCTCGGGTTATCGCACCGACATGAAAGTACGCCATGCCGAGCGCCATATGGCGGCGGCGGCCAACCCGCTGGCGGCCGAAGCCGGGCGCAAGATCCTGCGCCTGGGCGGCTCGGCAATCGATGCGGCCATCGCCATGCAAGCGGTGCTGACCCTGGTAGAGCCGCAGTCCTCGGGGATCGGCGGTGGCGCCTTTATCATGCTGTGGGATGGCAAGCAGGTACGGGCCTATGACGGCCGTGAAACCGCACCGGCCAGCGCCACGGCCGATATGCTGTTGAATGCCGACGGCACACCGATGGCCTTTGCCCAGGCGCAGATCGGTGGTCGTTCGGTTGCCACCCCCGGTGTGCTGCGCGCGCTGAAAATGGCCCACGAACACAGCGGTCGCCTGCCCTGGGCGCAGTTGTTTGCACCGGCGATCCAGTTGTCCGAACAAGGCTTTGCGATTTCTGCGCGCCTGCACAGCCTGATCGCCGCCGACCGCTACATCAGCCAGTCACCGGACATGGCGGCGTACTTCCTCAACGCCGACGGCAGCCCGAAAGCCACGGGCACGCTGTTGAAAAACCCGGCGCTGGCCAATGTATTCAAGCGTATCGCCAAGGAGGGGCCCGAGGCACTCTATAGCGGTCCAATCGCCGAGGAGATTGCACGCAAGGTCCAGGGCCATCACAACACTGGCCGCCTTGCGCTGAACGATCTCCAGGGCTACCGCGCCAAGGAACGCGCGCCGCTGTGTACCGACTACAAGCGCTGGCAAGTGTGCGGCATGCCGCCACCCTCTTCGGGCGGGGTGGCCATTGCGCAGATCCTCGGCACCTTGCAGGCCCTCGAAGCCCGCGACCCACGCTGGGCCCTGGCGCCGCTCAAGCCGGTGCAGGCCGCAACAGCCGCCGGCCTGGAACCCGTACCCGAGGCCGTGCATTTGATTGCCGAGGCCGATCGCCTGGCCTACGCCGACCGCGCCCAATACATCGCCGACACCGACTTTGTCCCAGTGCCGGTCGCGGGCCTGGTCGCCCCCGGCTACCTGGCCAGCCGCGCCGCATTGGTGGGTGAGCGCAGCATGGGCGTGGCCACGCCCGGCCAACCGGCGGGGATTCAGGTGGCCTACGCGCCGGATCGCTCGCCACTGCGTATTTCCACCTCGCAAGTGGTGGCCGTGGATGACCAGGGCGGCGCGGTATCGATGACCACCACCATCGAAGCCGCGTTCGGTTCCCACGTGATGGTCCAGGGCTTCCTGCTGAACAATCAGATGACTGACTTTTCCTTTATCCCCGAGGAAAACGACCAGCCGGTAGCCAACCGCATCGAGCCGGGCAAACGCCCCCGTTCGTCCATGGCGCCGACCCTGGTCTTCGACCGCCAAAGCGGCGAGCTGCTGGCCACGGTCGGCTCTCCCGGCGGATCGCAAATCATCGAATACGTGAGCAAATCCCTGGTGGGCATGCTCGACTGGAACCTCGACCCGCAAGCCGCTATCAGCCTGCCCAACTTCGGCAGCCGCAACGGCGCGACCGAGCTGGAGCAAGGGCTGTTCAGCGAACAATTGAAGGCGGCGCTCAAGGCGCAAGGGCACACCTTGAGCGAGATCGAGATGACCAGCGGCACCCAGGCCATTGTGCGGGTACGCGATGCCCAGGGTAAGGCGACCTGGAGTGGTGGCGCGGATCCGCGGCGTGAGGGGGAAGCGTTGGGGGATTGACCCAGGGTTGTATCGCCTTTACGGGCCTCATCGCCGGCAAGCCGGCTCCTACAAGGTTAACGGCAGGATACGCCACACCCTGTAGAAGCCGGCTTGCCGGCGATGGCGTTTGAAGCTTAGCGACTGATCTTCAGCCCCTTGCGCGCCGTATGTCGCTCCAGTGCCAGTTCGATCAGGCGGCTGACCAGTTCGCTGTAGCTCATCCCCGCCGCCTGCCATAACTTGGGGTACATGCTGATGCGGGTGAAACCGGGCAGTGAGTTGACCTCGTTGATCAGGACTTCACCGTCCTCGCACAGAAACACATCGACCCGCGCCAGCCCGGCGCAGCCCAGCACTTCAAAGGCCTCAACGGCCAGGGCACGAATGCGTTCGCTGGCTTGGGCGCTGATATCCGCCGGCACCAGTACTTGGGCGGCCTGGTCGTCGATGTATTTGCTGTCGTAGGAATAGAAGCCGTCACGTACCACGATCTCGCCACAGCCGCTGGCGATGGGACGCTCGTTGCCCAGCACCGCGCATTCGATTTCGCGGCCTTTGACGGCAGACTCCACCAACACTTTTTCATCGAAGCCCAGGGCCAGTTCAATTGCAGCCAGGTACTGGGCTTCGTCAGCCACCTTGCTCACGCCCACCGAGGAGCCTTGGTTGGCCGGTTTGACGAACAGCGGCAAACCGAGCTTTTGCCGGGCTTGGTCGAAGGTGGTGCGTGCCGCGTTGCCGCGGTTGAGGGTGATGAAGGGCGCCACCGCGATACCGGCATCGCGCAGCAGGCGCTTGCTGATGTCCTTGTCCATGCACACCGCCGAGCCCAGCACGTCGGACCCCACGAACGGCAGGTCCGCCATGCGCAGCAACCCCTGCAGGCAGCCGTCTTCGCCGAGGGTGCCATGGACGATGGGGAAGATCACATCGACATGTTCCAGCAAGCCCTGGCCCGAGGTTTCCACCAATTGCTGGCTGGCCTTGCCCGGCACCACCGCCAGTTCACGGTTGGACTGGTTGAGGGCGATCAGCGCCGGGTTTTCCTGGTTGAGCAGGAAGTTCGAGGTGTCATTGAGATGCCAGTGGCCGGCCTTGTCGATGCCGATCAGTACCGGCTCGAAGCGTGTGCGATCAAGGGCGTCGACGATGTTGCGGGCCGACTGCAAGGACACTTCATGCTCGGCCGAACGCCCGCCAAAAATAATACCCACCCGCAACTTGCTCATAGCCTGCCTCACATTGGAAATGTAGGGCTTATTACCACGAGCGGTCAGCAATTTGCCACCGTTGAAGCCGCGCACAATCGTACAAGACCCTGGCAGACAGCCGCCCCAGACTCAGTTAACGTAACTCCATCCGACATCTTTCGAAAAACATCCCATGGGCAAACCTACCGCAAACATCGACTGGCTGCACCGGGCGCCCCATGCCAGCGGGCTGGAGCGGATCGAGGCGTATTTCTCCGGGTTCGGCTTCGACCCTCATCGCCACGATACCTACGCCATCGGCCATACCCTGTTCGGTGTGCAGAGCTTTCATTATCGCGGCAGCCAGACTCACAGCCTGCCGGGCACAACCATGGTGATCCATCCGGATGAGGTCCACGATGGCTGGGCCGGCAGCGACGAGGGCTTCAAGTATCGGATGATTTATGTCGAGCCGGCGCAGATCCAGCAGGTTCTCGGCGGCAAGCCGTTGCCGTTTATCCACAACGGGCTGTCCAACGACCCATGGCTGCACCGGGCCTGCCAGGCCTTTGTGCAGCAGCTCGACTGCCCGCTGGACCCAATGCAGGAGCAGGACGCGTTGTTCGACCTGGCCCATGCCCTGAACAACGCGTCGGGCATCAGCGTCAGCCGCAAGACGTTTGATTACCAGGCCGCCGAACGCGCCCGGGAATTTATCCACAGCGCCCTGGGGCGCAGCATCACCCTGGATGAAATGGCCGCGCACTGCGGGCGGGATCGCTGGGCCTTGTCGCGGGACTTTCGCCTGTTGTTCGGCACCAGTCCCTATCGCTACCTGACCATGCGCCGCCTCGACCTGGTGCGCAATCTGCTGGGCCAGGGCCAGTCACTGGTGGATGCGGCGCTGATCGCAGGCTTCACCGACCAGAGCCACATGACCCGGCAGTTTCGCAGCACCTTTGGCATACCACCGTCGCGGTGGGTGAAGATGCTCGGCCGCTAAAACCCGATCAACGGTGGGCAACCTATGTGGCTTCGGCTAGCGCCTCCTGCCGTGGAGCTCGCAGCCGCATCGCCACCACCGCCCCGGCCAGCGCAATCCCCGCGCTCCACCACAATGCCAACTCGATGCCCTGGGCTTGACCCGCCCCCGTCGCCCCACCGGCATTGGCCAGCGACACCAGCACCGCCAACCCCAGCGCGCCGCCGATCTGTTGCGTGGTCGAGGCCATGCCCGCCGCCACACCCTGCTCCCCCGGTTTGACACCCAGGCCTGCGGCCACCCACATCGCGGTCCAGGTCATGCCCTGACCAAGGCTCAAGATAAAGATCCCAGGCAACAACCACCAGAATCCCGCGCCGGTGGGCAGCGCCAGGCACACCAGGGCAATCCCCAGCGCCCCCGCCAACTGGCCGCTGACCAGGGTGTTGCGCAAGCCGATTTTTACCAGCGCGCGCTCCGCCAGCCAGATCCCCAAAGTACACACCAACGTCGCCGGCAAGAACGCCAGCCCGGCCTGCAACACGCTGTAGCCGTAGACCTGCTGGTAGTACAGCGCGAGGAAGTAGTACTGCACGCCAAAGCTGCTCATAAACACCGCCGTCAGCACCATGGCCATGCGCAACTCGCGGTAGCCCAGCAGGCGCAGCGGCATCAATGGGTCGCGGCCACGGTGTTCAATCCAGGCGAACAGCCCAAGCAAGACCAGCGCCAGCAGCATGCAGCCCAGGGTCGCGGGCGCCGTCCAGCCCCACTCCGGCCCCTGCACCAGGGCGAACACCAGCAGCGTGCCGCCGACCGTGACGGTCAACGCACCGCTCAGATCGAAACTGCGGCCACGGCTGCGCTCACCGTCGGCCGGGATCCAGTAGCGCGCCGCCAGGGCACAGCCACCTGCCAACGGCACGTTGACCAGAAACACCGCCTCCCAGCCCCACCACTGAGTCAGCACGCCACCCAGCAACGCCCCCAACGCCAGCCCGGCAGCGGATGCCGCGCTCCAGACCGCAAACGCCCGGTTGCGCTGCGGCCCTTCGGCGTAGTGGGTGTTGATCAAGGCCAGGGTCGCCGGAAACAACAGCGCGCCGCCCACCCCCTGCACCGCACGCGCCAGCACCAGCAGCAACGCGCTACCGCCCAGTACCGCCGCCAACGACGACAGCGCGTACAGCGACTGGCCCACCCGGTACAAACGGCGCTTGCCCAGCAAGTCCGTGGCCCGGCCTCCGAGCAATAGAAAACCGCCAAACGCCACGGTGTAGGCACTGACCACCCACTGCAATTGCTGGGCAGAAAAGCCCAGGTGGCTGCCGATCTGCGGCAAGGCAACAAACACGATAGTCGCGTCCAGGGCGATTATCAGTTGCGCAGTAGCCAGCAACATCAGCATCCAGCCCGAGGGACGACTTGAGGGAGTGGTGGGCATCACAACATCCTGTGCAAAAAAGAGTGCGGCCAGTGTCTTTCATGCCCAACAGATGATAAATAGCCCTACCACTCTTTCAGTTATGACTTTAATCATGGACCTGAACGCCGTTCGCCTGCTGGTACGCGTCGCCGAAACCCGCAGTTTCACCCGCGCTGCTGCTGACCTGGGGCTCACGCAATCGGGCTTGTCCCGCGCGATCTCGCGCCTGGAGGCCGAGCTGGGCGTACGCCTGCTGCAACGCAACACCCGCAGCGTCAGACTGACCCCGGATGGGCAAATGCTGTATGAACGCAGCGCACCGTTGCTGGCCGAGCTGGCCGAAGCCGAAAAGCTCATGCTCGATCGGCGCTGCACACCTTCCGGTTTGCTGAAAATCAGCACCCCGTCGTTGTTCGGGCGCAAGGTGGTGATGCCCGTGATCGGTGAGCTGACCTTGCGCTACCCCGAGTTGCGCATCGAAGCGGTGATGACCGACCGCCTGGTGGATATTGTCGACGAGGGTTTCGATGCATTGCTGCGCACCGGCGAGATCCAGGACCAGCGCCTGATTGCCCGCGCCTTGACGCCCTTGCGCTGGGTAACCGTCGCCTCCCCCACCTACCTGGCCCGCTTTGGCACGCCGCAAACCGTCGAAGAACTGCGCGACCACAACTGCCTCACGGTGCGCAACCTGCGCAGCGGGCGGATGGTGGACTGGCAGTTCATGCTCGACGGCAAGGTGCGCGATGTGAATGTGGAGGGGCGGTTGATTTTCGATCTTGGCGATGCCCTGGTGGACGGTGCGGTGGGCGGCTTCGGAATTGCCCAGGTGATGGATTTTGCCGTGCGCGACGACCTCGCCGCCGGGCGCCTGGTGCCATTGCTGCAGGACTTTGCGGGGCGCAGCCGCGCAATTTCCCTGGTGTATCCACCGTCACGCCAGTATTCGCCGAAGTTGATCGCCTTTGCCGATGCCTTGGCACAGGCGCAATGGTAAGCAGAACTTGAACCCGGCGCCCCGAGTGTGAGAAGAAAGGATGCGCTATCGCCACCGCGAGGTTTTCCACGGATGAACCTGACATTGACGCCCCCCCAGTGGGATGACGTGAACGAGCTGCTGGCGTTCGAGCTGGCCAATCGGGCCTTTTTCGAACGTTGGATCAATGCCCGGCCCGAGGCGTACTACAACGTCGAAGGGGTACAGCGCGCCATCGAAAACGCACTGCTGGAGGCCAGTGAAGACCGCGCCTATCAGTACCTGATCCGCGAAAACGGCGTGCTGGTGGGGCGCATCAACTTTACCCAGGTGCGCCGCCGCTACTATCACTCGGCGTCCCTGGGCTATCGCATGGGGGCCGAGTTCACCGGCCGCGGCCTGGCAAGACAGGCCGTGGCCCTGGGCCTGCAGAAAGCCTTTGGCGAGCACGCCCTCAAGCGCATCGAAGCCACTGTACGCCCAGAGAACCCGGGCTCGCTGCGGGTGTTGCAGCGCAGCGGCTTTACCCAGTACGGGCATTCACGCAAGGCGTTCCTGCTCGATGGCCAGTGGTTCGACCTGCTGCTGTTCGAGGTGCATGCCCCGGCCTTGAGCCAGGCATCTAGGTAGATAACTGATTGGCAAACTGGCCAACCGCACTCACCACTTTCTGCGCGCCGTCCTGGATCTCGACGATCACCGTGCCCGCCTCTGCCGCCAGGGACAATCCCTGCTCGGCCTGCAACCGGCCATCGGTCATCAGCGCCACGGCATCGCGGGCCATGTCCTGGTTCTGACGCACCACGCCGACGATTTCTTCAGTGGCTTTGCTGGTACGCGAGGCCAACTGCCGCACTTCATCGGCCACCACCGCAAACCCGCGCCCCTGCTCGCCGGCACGGGCGGCCTCAATGGCGGCGTTGAGCGCCAGCAGGTTGGTTTGCTCGGCAATCGCGCTGATGGTCTTGACGATGCTGCCAATCACCTGGGACTGGGCATTGAGCGCCTCGATGCCCTCGCCGGCCTGTTCCATGTGCTTGGCCAGGTCACGCATCACCTCCACCGCCTGGGTGACCACGGCGGTACCGCGCTGGGCGCTGCTGTCGGTGTGCAACGAGGTGCTGTAGGCAATGTTGGCGGCCTCGGCCACCGCGCGCTCCTGATTGATCTGGTCGGTGATCACCGTGGCGAACTTGACCACTTTGTACAGTCGGTCGTTGGCATCCAGCACCGGGTTGTAGGACGCTTCCAGCCAGACTTCGCGGCCATGGGCATCAACGCGCTTGAAGCGCCCGGCGACAAATTCACCACTGTTCAAGCGTTTCCAGAACGCCTGGTACTCGGCGCTGTTGTAATCCTGGGGCTCACAGAACATGCGGTGATGCTTGCCCTGGATCTGCGCCAGGCTGTAACCCATGCCCTGCAGGAAGCGCTCGTTGGCGCCCAGCACATTGCCATTGAGGTCGAACTCGATCACCGCCGTGGAACGCACCAGCGCAGTGATCAGGTTTTCGTGCTCGCGCGACGCCTCGATGGTGCGGGTCAGGTCGCTGGAGTACACCGAAAACCGCTTGATGCGCCCATCCGCGCCCCGCACCGGCTGCACGATGGAGCGCAACCACGCTTCCTTGCCATTGCCGCGCAGCAGGCGCACGGTGCCGGCAAAATGTTCGCCACGGCTCAAGGCGTTGTTGAAGCGCTGCTGGAACTCGTCGCGTTTCACATGCTCGGGCACAAACCCATGGATGGCATGGCCCAGCAGGTCGCTGGACTTGTAGAGCATTTCTTCGAGAAAGTTCTGGTTGACCGACTCGATCCGGCCCTCGGGGTCGAGGCTCAGGGCCAGCATCTCGCTCTCCAGGCTTTCCTTGACCTGCTGCAGGCTGGACAGTTCTTCGCGAAGAGCGGACAGCTCCTGCTTCAAGCGGGTATTGAACATAGGAACACCGGAGGGCAGTCAATAGTGGATTGTCTAACCATCGGCGCATCCAGCATTTTCTGAAGAGTGCTTGAGGCCCTGACTCAACTATTTTTTCAGCACCTCAACTGCCGTTGTTCCGGCACAATCCCATGACCTGATATTCAAGGGTCTTGAGCTGGCCGCTGGAGTCTTCATACGTCATGCGCGAGGGCACCACCTTGCAGCTACGGACCGGCGGCGTGACGCTCACCACCCGGGCGATATCCAGCTTCATCCCATACCGATAGGCCTGCACCTCAGGCGCCGGCTTGCCCTGGTTGGCAGCGTAGCGAGCCATGGCCTGCTGGTTGTTTTCCATCATTTGCGCGATGGCGCGATCCCCGCCCCCTTCGGCCATCGCCCCCATGGACAGAGCAAAAACCACTACACCCAGGGCTCGTGTTAAACGCTTCATTAAAGTGTCCTCGTCTGATTTCAAGTCGTTGAAAGTTCAGGCTCGAGGGTAACCAACACTTCCTGTCAGCAGCTTCACGGGCGCATTACGTATCCGTAATAGAGCGCTGAACTGGCAAAATTGTAATGCGCGCGCCACCTCCGCGTTATCCGCTGTTTGCAACTATGAGCCGGGCTCCCCGCATCAGGGATAGCTCTCCAATAAGAACGCCCAAGGCGACTAAAAAAGCTCATAGCTGCCAACACCGAGGAGCGATACATGCGCACTAACCGCACACTTTCCCTTTCCATCATCGCGGCACTGGCCAGCGCTACACCGCTGGCGGGCATGGCCGCCGAAGACAAACCCGAGGGGTTTATCGAAGGCAGTACGCTGAACGTGCTGGCGCGCAACTTTTACTTCAACCGCGATGACCGCAAGGGCCAGTCCAGCCCGACCGGCAATGGCTATTCAGAAGCATGGGCGCAGGGCCTGATCGGCAAGTTCGAGTCCGGGTTCACCCAGGGCACCGTGGGGTTTGGCCTGGATGCGTTCGCGATGTACGGTCTCAAGCTCGATTCCGGCACCGGGCGCAGCGGCGGCAAGGGCTCATTCGGCATGCTGCCGGTGGACAGCGGCAACCGCCCCGAAGACGACTACAGCAAACTCGGCGGCGCGGTAAAAATGCGCCTGCTCGATACAGTGGTCAAAGTCGGCGACGTCTTCCCGCAAACCCCGGTGGTGCACTACGGTGACTCACGCCTGCTGCCGGAAAGCTTTCGGGGCGTGACCCTGGAAAACACCAGCCTGGAAGGCCTGACCCTGCAAGGTGGGCGCCTGCACGCCATGAGCCAGCCCACCCAAAGCGGTATGCGCGAGGGCTTTGCGACGTTTTACGCAGGTAATGTGAATGCACCCTGGGTCGGCTACTTCGGCGGCGACTACCAGGCCACTGAACATTGGAGCCTGAGCCTGTACAGCAGCCGCCTCAAGGACGCATGGGACCAGTACTACTTCGGTACAGCGGTCAATTTTCCGCTGACCGAAGAGGTGGCGATGTTTGCCGGCTTCAACTATTACAACGCCCAGGACGAGGGCAAGCGATTGCTGGGCGAGCTCAACAACAATATCTGGAGCGCCAAGCTTGGGGTGAAGGTCGGTGCCCATCGCCTGGCCCTGTCCCACCAGCGCAACAATGGCAACAACGACTTCGACTACCTGCGCCAGTCAGACTCGATCTTCCTCGACAACTCGATCCAGTACAGCGACTTCAACTCGCCCAAGGAGCGCTCGTGGGCGCTGCGTTATGACCTCGACATGCAGACCCTGGGCATCCCCGGCCTGTCGTTCATGACCCGCTATGGCAAGGGCACGGGCGCTGACTACAGCAACGCCAACTCGGTGTACATGCGCCGCGACGCCTTGGGTGACCCGCTCACTGACCAGCGCCGCTGGGAGCGCGACATCGAGGCCAAGTACGTGTTTCAGGGCGGCAGCCTGAAAGATCTGTCGGTGCGCATTCGCCAGGCGACGGTACGCTCGAGTGCCTTTGAGTCGGACCTGGAAGAATTCCGGCTGATCATGGAATACCCGCTGGCCATCCTCTGATGACACTCAACGGCAAGTGCTTACATTCACTTGCCGTTGACTAGCACTTCTTCACAATTTGCAGCCTGTCAGAACTGTAATATGCGCCTCACGTTCTCGTTAAGTTGCACTTCATATACTGCCTGCATCGACCGACCGCGAACTAACGGCACGGGTCTTTTGCGGAGAACGTTCATGAAGCCACTGCACATTTTATTCATCGCTGTCATCAGCGCGGCATCCACCGCTGCCCTGGCCGACGACGGCGGTGAGCGATCCCGCCAGTTGCTGGTCGAGTTTCGCCAGCAACAGCAACAGATCCACGGCAGCCAAGCCGTGACCGAGCAAACACCAGCCCCCTCGGATACGCCGGCCCCAAAGGCCACCTGAGCGGCGCACCCTGTGCACATTCATCTCTTGAAGCTTTTTTTGTGGAGCTCCTTTGGAAGGAGATGAATTTTTAGCGCCCTCACGGGCGCTTTTTTTTGCCCGCTCGATATCATCCAACGCCGCCCTTGACCCTGAAGCTACTTCAAGGCTCAGAATTTTCCTACTTTTGGGACTACAGCCCTACTCGGTGTAGCTCCCGTCGCCTGTTTGCTTATCAGTAAGAGGTCAATCTGCATGCGTATCCTTGTGGTTGAGGACGAACCAAAAACTGCCGACTACTTGCATCAAGGCTTGAGCGAGAGTGGTTATGTCGTCGATCGTGCCGCCAGCGGCATCGACGGCCTGCACCTGGCCGGGCAGCAGCGCTATGAACTGGTGATCCTGGACGTCAACCTGCCGGGCAAGGACGGCTGGCAGGTACTCGAACAACTGCGCCGGGACAGCACCCTGCGGGTGATGATGCTCACCGCCCGCGGCCGTCTGGCCGACAAGATCAAGGGCCTGGACCTGGGCGCCGATGATTACCTGGTCAAACCCTTCGAGTTTCCCGAGTTGCTGGCCAGGGTGCGCTCGTTGCTGCGGCGCAGTGAGCCAATTGCGATGCCGGAGATCTTCCGCGTCGCGGACCTGGAGCTGGACCCGCGTCGCCATCGCGCCTACCGGGGCACGCGGCGCATTGACCTGACCACCAAAGAGTTCGCGCTGTTGCAGGTATTGATGCGCCAGAGTGGCGAGGTGCTGACGCGCACGCAGCTCATTTCCCTGGTGTGGGACATGAACTTCGACTGCGACACCAACGTGGTGGAGGTGTCGATCAGCCGGCTGCGGGCCAAGGTCGATGACCAGAGCGAGGTCAAGCTGATCCATACCATTCGTGGCGTGGGTTACGTGCTGGAAGTACGCCAATGAGATCCGGCAGTCTATCCATGCGCCTGGGGCTCACCGTCAGCCTGATGGGCGCGGGCCTGGTGGTGTTGCTGGCGAGCCTGGCGTACCTGGCCCTCACCCACGAGCTGGAAAACCTCGCGCGCAAGGGCCTGGAAAGCAAGATGGAGCAGATCCAGCACAGCCTGCTCCAGGACCTCAACACCCGCGACATCAGCGCCCGGCCCCATTCACTGCTGGACCTGGTGATGGGCCATGACAACTTCTACCTGACCATCATCGGCCCGGCGCCCGCCAACGCGGTGCTGCTGAGCGTCGGCGCCAGGCCCCAGGAACCGCTGCTGCTGGACTTTGCCGCCGGGCAAACCCTGGGTTTTCTCAACTGGACCGATGGCCGCGACAACCAGATCCTCAGCGCATCGAGCCTGATGCGCCTGCACACCGGGGAAAACGTACGGGTGTTGCTGTCCCTGGACCGTTCCGACGATCAGGCATTGCTCAGTGCCTACCTGCAATCCACGGTCATCGCCCTGCCGATGCTGCTGATCCTGATTGGCATGGGCGCCTGGTGGCTGGTGCAGCGCGGGCTCGCGCCGTTGCAGCAATTCAGCCGCGTCGCCGGCAAAGTCACCACCCAGGACCTGAGCCATCGCCTGTCTGTCGAGAACCTGCCCAGGGAACTCAGCGAACTGGCCCGGGGCATCAACGTGATGCTCGATCGGCTGGACGCTGGCGTGCAGCAGTTGTCGCAATTTTCCGACGACCTGGCCCACGAACTGCGCGCGCCCCTGACCAACCTGATGGGCAAGGCCCAGGTCACGCTGTCCCGCGCCCGGGCGCCGCACGAGTACAAGTCGGCGCTGGAGTCCAGCACCGAAGAGCTGGACCGCCTGGCCCGGATTGTCGCCGACATGCTGTTTCTGGCGCAGGTCAGCCATCCGGCGGCGCGGGCTTCGTTTACCACGGTGAACCTGCGGGATGAAACGCTGCGGGTCATGGAGCTGTTTGCCTTGAGCGCCGAAGACAAAGGGTTGAAGTTGACCCAGGCCGGCGACGCCTGGGTCCAGGGGGATCGGTTGATGATTCAGCGGGCCATTTCCAACCTGCTGTCCAACGCGATCCGCCACAGCCCGCACGGCTCGCGTATCGCCCTGCAGGTCGACAGCCACGAGCAGCGCATATCGCTGGCCGTGAGCAACCCGGGCCCGGGGATTGAAGCGCAACACCTGCCCCACCTGTTCGAGCGTTTCTACCGCGCCGACAACAGCCGCGCCCGCTCCGAAGGTGGCACCGGGTTGGGGCTGGCGATCGTGCGTTCGATCATGAGCCTGCACCAGGGCCAGGCCGAGGCCAGCAGTGTGCCGGGCGAGGTGACCCTGTTCCGGCTGATATTTCCCAACCGCCCGGCCACCCCACAAGTCCCCTAGCGCCCCCGCGATCAAGACGCTGCCTGCTCTTCATCGCGGCGATGGGCCCAGTGGTAAAGCGCAGGCAATACCAGCAACGTCAGCAGCGTCGAAGAAATAATCCCGCCAATCACCACCGTCGCCAGCGGCCGCTGCACTTCGGCGCCGGTGCCGGTGGCCAGGGCCATGGGGATAAACCCGAGGGACGCGACCAACGCGGTCATCAACACCGGGCGCAAGCGGGTCAGCGCGCCTTCGTTGATCGCCACCGACAGCGAGCGCCCTTCCTCACGCAGGTTGCGGATAAACGCGATCATCACCAGGCCATTGAGCACCGCCACCCCCGACAGCGCGATAAAACCCACCCCGGCGGAAATCGACAACGGAATATCCCGCAGCCACAGCGCCATGATCCCGCCGGTCAACGCGAAGGGAATCCCGGTGAACACCAGCAGCCCATCCTTGAGGTTGTTGAACATCATGAACAGCAATCCGAACACCAGCAGCAACGCCACCGGTACCACCACCCGCAAGCGCTCGGACGCTTCCTTGAGTTGCTCGAACTGGCCGCCCCAGGTAGTCCAGTAGCCGGCAGGGATTTTCACCTGCTCTGCCATCACTCGTTCGGCTTCTGCGACAAACGAGCCAATATCCCGCCCGCGCACGTTGGCGCTGACGATCACCAGGCGCTTGCCGTTTTCGCGGCTGATCTGGTTCGGGCCCAGTACCAGGTCCAGGCTGGCCACTTGCGACAAGGCGATAAAGCCCAGTTGCCCCGTGGTATTGCCGGCCAGCGCCGGGATCGGGATCAACAGCCGCGACAAACCCTCGATATCGGTACGCAAGGTTTCCGACAAGCGCACCACCATGTCAAAGCGTCGGTCGCCTTCATACATCGTGCCGGCCTGGCGCCCACCCACGGCCACCGCGATGGTGTCTTGCACGTCGCCCACGTTCAGGCCAAAGCGCGCGGCCTTGTCGCGGTCGATATTGATGGTCAGCACCGGCAGGCCGGAGGTCTGTTCCACCTTCACTTCCGAGGCGCCATTGAGCTTCTGAAGGGTTTCGGCAATTTCCCCGGCGGTCTTGTTCAGCACGTCCCGGTCATCGCCAAACACCTTCACCGCCACGTCACTGCGCACCCCGGAAATCAGCTCGTTGAAGCGCAACTGGATCGGTTGCGACAACTCGTACTGGCTGCCCGGCACAATCGCACTGGCGCGCTGGATATCGGCGATCAAGGCCTCGCGGGATTTTTTCGGGTCCGGCCACTGGTCCTTGGGCTTGAGCATCAGGTAGCTGTCGGAAATGTTCGGCGGCATCGGGTCGGAGGCGATTTCTGCGGTGCCGGTGCGGGCAAATACCCGCTGGATTTCCGGCACCTGTTCCATCAAGGTTTTCTCCAGTTGCTGCTGCATCTGCACCGACTGCGTGAGGCTGGTACCCGGCACGCGCAAGGCTTGCTGGGCGAAGTCACCTTCACTGAGGCTGGGGATAAACTCGCTGCCCATGCGACTGGCCACGGCGCCAGACACCACGATGGTCAACAGCGCCAGGCCACACGCCCAGGTACGGTGCGCCATCACCCAATCCAGCACCGGTGCATAACCCCGGCGCGCATTGCGCATCACCCAGTTTTCGTCTTCCTTGACCTTGCCGGTGACGAACAGCGCAATCGCCGCCGGGACAAAGGTCACCGACAAAATCATCGCGCCCAGCAAGGCCATGACCACGGTGAATGCCATGGGGTGGAACATTTTCCCGGCAACGCCCGTCAGGGCGAAGATCGGCAGGTACACCACCATGATGATCAGTTGCCCGAAGATCAGCGCGCGGCGCGCTTCCTTGGCGGCGGCGAACACTTCGTGCAGGCGTTCGCTGCGGGTCAGCAGGCGGCCATGGCGTTGCTGCGCATGGGCCAGGCGGCGGATCGCGTTCTCGACGATCACCACCGCACCATCGACGATAATCCCGAAGTCCAGCGCGCCCAGGCTCATCAGGTTGGCGCTGACTTTGTTGGTGAACATCCCGGTAAACGTGAACAACATGGCCAGCGGGATCACCATCGCGGTAATCAACGCCGCGCGGATGTTGCCGAGGAACAAAAACAGAATCACGATGACCAGCAGCGCGCCTTCGAAGAGGTTTTTCTTCACCGTGGCGATGGCTTTTTCCACCAGGTTGGTGCGGTCGTAGACCGTGACCGCGACCACGCCTTCGGGCAGGGAGCGGTTGATCTCTTCGAGTTTTTTCGCCACCGCCTGGGACACGGTGCGGCTGTTTTCGCCGATCAACATGAACACCGTGCCAAGCACCACCTCGCGACCATTTTCGGTGGCCGCGCCGGTACGCAACTCACGGCCGATATCGACCTGGGCCACATTGCGCACGCGGATCGGCGTGCCGTCCACGGTGTTGATCACGATATTGGCGATGTCGTCGATGGACGCCACCTGACCCGGCGCGCGAATCAGCAACTGCTCGCCGCTGCGCTCGATATAACCGGCGCCGACGTTGGCGTTGTTGCGCTCAAGCGCCGTCACCAGGTCACTCAAGGTCAGGTTGTAGGCCGCCAGACGCTTGGGGTCCGGGGCGATCTGGTATTCCTTGGCAAAGCCGCCGATGGTATTGATCTCGGCCACGCCGGGCACGTTGCGCAACTGCGGCTTGATGATCCAGTCCTGGATCACCCGCAAGTCCGTCGGGGTGTAGGCCGAGCCGTCTTCCTTACGCGCGCCGTCTTGCGCCTCCACGGTCCACAGGAAAATTTCCCCCAGGCCCGTGGAAATCGGCCCCATCGCCGTTTCAATGCCGTCCGGCAGTTGCTCGCGGGCCACTTGCAGGCGCTCGTTGACCAGTTGGCGGGCGAAGAACAGGTCGGTGCCGTCCTTGAAGATCACCGTGACCTGGGACAAGCCCGAGCGCGACAGCGAGCGGGTCTGCTGCAAGCCCGGCAGGCCGGCCATGGCGGTTTCGATGGGGAAGGTGATGCGCTGCTCGGTCTCCAGCGGAGAGAAGCCGGCCGCCGCCGAGTTGATCTGCACCTGGACGTTGGTGATGTCCGGTACTGCGTCGATCGGCAGTTTCTGGTAGCTGGCGATGCCGACACCGGCCATCAACAACACCGCCAGCAGCACGATGATGCGCTGCTCGATGGCAAATTGAATCAGACGTTCAAACATGGGGAATCACTCGCAGGATCAATGGGCGTGCTCGGCCGAGGCCTTGCCCAGCTCGGACTTGAGGACGAAGCTGCCAACGGTCGCCACCTGGGCGCCGGCCTCCAGGCCCTGGCGCACTTCGACAAAGCCGTTTTCGCTGACACCCAGTTCAACGTGGCGGGTGACAAAGCCTTCGGCGGTGCGCACAAACAGCGAGGGTTTGTCTTCCACGGTCTGGATCGCATCCACCGGCACGCTGACCGCTGCCAAGTAGCTATCCGTCGCCACCTGCACCGCCACGAACAACCCGGGGCGCCAGGAGTCGTCGGGGTTGGCCACGGTGACCCGCACCGTCGCGGTACGCGTCTGCTCGCCCAGCAGGTTGCCGACATAGGCCACGGTGCCCATCACGTCGGTGCCCATTTCCGTGGAGCTGACCTTGACCGGCCGCCCCACCTGGACCTTGTTCAAGTCCTTGGGAAACACGCCAAAGGTGACCCACACCTGGGACAGGTCCGACAGGGTGAAGGCGGCACTGGTCTCACTCACCACCTCGCCGACGCCCAGGTGTTTTTCCACCACCACGCCAGCAAACGGCGCACGCAATTCATAGCGATTGCCGCCGGCCAGGACCGTGCTGCCACTCAGGGCGTTCATCTTTTGCCGCGCGTTGTTCAGGGCGATCTCGGCTTCTTGCAGGGTCTGGCGGGCCAGCAGGTAATCCTGTTCGGCAGAGATCTTGTCCTGCCATAACAGACGCTCGCGCTGGAACGTAGTGCGCGCCAGTTCGACCCGGCGTTCGCTGGCCGCCAGCTCGCTGCGCTGATCGGAAATCTGCTGGCTGGCGATCACGGCCAACAGCTCACCCTGCTTGACCTTCTGGCCCAGGTTGACCTTGACCGACTCCACCACACCCGCGGCACGGGGCACGATATGGGAGGTGCGGTCTTCGTCGAAGCGCACCTCGCCCGGTAGCGACAGCAGTGTGCTGATCTGCCGGGGCTGGGCCTTGGCCAATTGAATGCCGGCAGCCTGGATCTGCTGCTCGTTGAGCACCAGCACACCCTCTTCCTCTTCTTCCTCCGGCGCTTCGACGCTTACGACCGGTGCCTGGGGCGCCACGCTGGTGGCCGGCCAAAACACCATCGCCCCAAGGGCAATGGCCACTGCGACGGCCAAAGCCAGGCCTTGTTGTTTGTTCATGGGGAACTCCTGAAAGATCAAATGCGGGCGAGGTCGCCGTAAATCCGTTCGATGCGCACCCAGGCGTCGGTGGCCTGGGCGAGTGCGGCGAGGTATTGGGTACGGGCGGCGATCAGGGTGCGCTGGGCGTCGAGTACATCGAGGAAGTTGAACTTGCCCATCTCAAAGCCGCGGGTGGCACTGTCCACTGCGCTTTGGGCGGCGGGCAGGATCACTTTATTAAAGGCACTCACCTCATTGTTGGCCGTCGCCCACAGGTCCAGGGCCTGGCGGGTTTCGGTGCGCAGGCGCAGCTCGGTGGCGTTGCGCAGGTCCCGGGCCTGGTCGGCTCGGCGGCTGGCGGCCAGCACATTGCCCTGGTTGCGATTGAACAGCGGGATCGGCATCGACACGCCCACCAGGTTCACCCGCTCGCGCACGCTGGCGTCGTACTGGCTGCCGATGGATATATCCAGGTCGGGAATCCGCTGGGCCTTTTCCAGGCCCAGGCCGGCCTCCCGTTGCTGGATTTGCAACTGCGCCAGGCGCAGCTCGGCGGTGCTCTCCAGGCGCGCCAGCAGTTGGGTGGCCGAAGGCAGCGCTGGCGTATTCACGGCACCTGCCTCGACACGCTCAAAACTGATGTTGGCGCTGCCGGTGATGGCGGCCAGGCGGCGATAGGCATCGCTCACGCCGATCTCGGCGCGGCTGCGCTCCAGGCGGATTTCCGAGACCTGCACCTGGGCGCGAGTGGCTTCGACCGGCGACGACTTGCCCGCCGTGACCCGGCCATTGGCAACCACCAGGCCGCGCTCGGCCAGCGCCATTGAGCGTTGCGCCAGCTCCAGGCGTTCCTGGGCCCGCAGCGCGCCATAAAAGCCATCGATGACCTCGGCCCGCAGCAGGTTGCGCCGCTGTTCCAGCTCCTGGGCCGCCGCATCTTGTGCCCGCGAGGCCACATCGATGCGCGCCCCGCGCTTACCGCCCAGCTCCAGGGTCTGGCTTAGCTTGACGGTGGTGGTGCGGGTGCTGCGGCGGGTGTCTTCGGCGTCCCAGGAGGCCACCGGGTTGGGGATCAGCCCGGCCTGCTGCCGACCGCCCTGGGCGATGTCGATTTCCCATTGCGCAGCGGCCAGGTCCGGGTTGTCGGCAAACGCACTTTGCAGGGCCGATTCGAGGGTCAGGGTCTGGGCGCTTGCCACTTGGGCCATCGCCAAGACCCCCACTACGGAGCACACAATTGTTCTTAAAAACGTTGGCATAACAAGCGTTCCACACCCATGAGTTGGCGGACAAATCCAAGCAGGGGCAATGTAACTTTCGCTACTTATCAGAGGGGTGGCCGAAACATTACAAATCCGTTAGCAAAGGCTCTGGTCCGGGCTTTTGCTTTAACCTTCGCGGCGATTGCAGATACTTTCCCTTGCACCGAGGCACCCTCGACATGCGCATCCTGGTTATCGAAGATGAACTGAAAACAGCCGAGTACTTGCATCAGGGACTGAGCGAAAGTGGCTATGTGGTCGATTGCGCGGCCAGCGGCGCCGACGGCGTACACCTGGCGCGGCAACACACCTATGACCTGGTGATTCTGGATGTGAACCTACCGCTCATGGACGGGTGGGATGTGCTGCAGCGGATCCGCCAGACCAGCAACACGCGAATCATGATGCTCACCGCCCAAGGCCGCCTGGCCGACAAAATCAAAGGCCTGGAACTGGGCGCCGACGACTACCTGGTCAAGCCTTTCGAGTTTCCCGAACTGCTGGCCAGGGTCCGCACCCTGATGCGCCGCAGCGTCGAAGCGGCGGTGCCGGACGTGCTGCGGGTGGCCGACCTGGAACTGGACCAGGGTCGCCACCGGGCCTTTCGCGGCAACCAGCGCATTGACCTGACCACCAAGGAATTCGCCCTGTTGCACCTGCTGATGCGCCAGAGCGGCGTGGTGCTGTCACGCACGCAAATCATCTCGTTTGTGTGGGACATGAACTTCGATTGCGACACCAACGTGGTCGAGGTCTCGATCCGCCGCCTGCGGGCGAAGATCGACGACCCGTTCGAGCGCAAGTTGATCCACACCTTGCGCGGGGTTGGCTACGTGCTGGAAGACCGCGAATAGCGGTCAGTGCGCGATCGGTTCCGGATGAAAACCCTCGCCTTCGATCTGGATGGTGACGTGGGAAATATCGAATTGTTCGTGCAGTAACTCGGTCACCTGGGCGAGGATCTGTTGCTCGCTGCCCAGCGCCGGCTCCACCACCAGATGGCTGCTGAGCACGTTCTTGCCGCTGGTCAGGGCCCAGATATGCAAGTCATGCACCTCCTTGACCCCAGGCACCGCGCAGATGGCCTGCTCGACCGCGTCGATATCGATGCCGTCCGGCACGCCTTGCAGCAGCACATTCATGCTGGCCTTGAGCAGGGTCCAGGTTCTGGGCACGACCCAGAAGCCAATCACCGCGGCCACCACCGAGTCGACCCAGGCCCAGCCAGTGAGCATGATCACCACGGCCGCAATGATCACGCCGATGGAGCCGAGCATGTCGCTCCAGACCTCCAGGTAGGCACCCTTGACGTTCAGGCTCTCGCCACTGGCCGCGCTGAGCAGGCGCATGGAGATCAGGTTGACGATCAGCCCCAGCACCGCAATCACCAGCATGCCGGTGGACTGGATCTCGGCCGGAGCCTGCAGGCGCAGGTAAGCCTCGTAGAGGATGTAGAACGCCACCCCGAACAGCAGCAACGCGTTGAACGCGGCGGCGAGGATTTCAAAACGCGCATAACCGAAGGTGCGCTTGCGGTCAGCGGCGCGCTTGGCGACCTGGATGGCTACCAGGGAGATGGCCAGGGCCAGGGTGTCGGTCATCATGTGCGCGGCGTCGGACAACAGCGCCAGGCTGCCGGTGACAAAGGCACCGATCACTTCGGCAATCATGAAACTGCCGGTCAGGCCCAGGGCTAGCCATAACTTGCGTTCGTGGCCGGCGCGTACGGTGGCGTGGCTGTGTCCTGCACTCATGGCGATTCCTCGTGGGGGGATGTGCGCTGATCATAGAGCGATAAGGGGAAACCTTTGGTATGGATTTCACAATTGTCATAACGCTGCCAGCGGGGTGTTAACCACATGGGGGAGCTGGCTTGCCTGGGATAGCGGTACACCCTCAAGCCCCAATGCCAGTCAGTTAAGCGCAGATCCCCTGTGGGAGCGGGCTTGCTCGCGAAGACGTCGGCCCAGCAAACATTGATGTTGACTGACCCACTGCTTTCGCGAGCAAGCCCGCTCCCACAGGGGAATGCGGCGGCGTTAAAACACCGGGCGCCGGCCAAACCGCAATGCACTGGCCACGCCGACTGCGCCCATCACTACACAGTAAAAAACGCAGATCCACGGGCTGCTGGGCATCAATGCAATCAGCATCAAAGGCGTAGTACTCGCCCACAGCGCGTAGGCAATGTTGTAGGTAAAGGAAATACCCGACACACGAATCTGCGCTGGAAACAGGCTGACCATCACCGATGGCACCGCGCCCACCACTCCGCAGCTCAACCCCGCAATGGCATAGGCCGCGCCCAGCCACACGCCGCCGGCGATCAGGCTGGCGTAGAGCACGGCGATGCCCACCGGCAACAGCAGACTGTAGACCAGTACCGCGCGCCAGGCGCCGATGCGGTCCACCAGCAGGCCGGCCAGTACGCAACCGATGTTCAGGAAGACGATGCCCAGTGCGCTCAGGGCGAAGGTGTGGCTGGGGCTCATGCCGAAGGTTTTCTGCATCATGGTCGGCGTGATCACCACCAGCACCACCACCGCCGAGGTGAGCACACAGGTCAGCAACATGGCCGGCAGCAACGCCTGGCGATGGTCGCGCAACACCGTGCGCAGCGGCAGTTCGGCGTCGGCCTGGCGGCGCGCCTGCATGGCCAAAAACACCGGGGTTTCACTCAGCCAACGCCGCAGCCAGACACCGATCACGCCAAACACCCCACCCAACAGAAACGGGAAGCGCCAGGCGTAATCCAGGATTTGTTCTGCGGTGAACATCTGCGCCAGCAAGGTCGCCGTCAATGCCCCCAGCAGGTAACCGAAGGTCAGCCCGGCTTGCAGGAAACCCAAGGCATAACCGCGGTGGTTGGCCGGCGCGTGTTCGGCGACGAAGACCCAGGCGCTGGGCACTTCACCGCCCACCGCCGCGCCCTGCAAGACCCGCAGCGCCAGTAGGATCAGCGGCGCGAAATAGCCGATCTGTGCGTAGGTCGGCATGATCCCGATCAGCAGGCACGGCAGGGCCATCATCAGAATGCTCAGGCTGAACACGCGCTTGCGCCCCAGGTGATCGGCAAAGTGCGCCATCAGGATCCCGCCCAATGGCCGCGCCAGGTAGCCGGTGACGAAAATCCCGAAGCTTTGCAGCAGGCGCAGCCATTCGGGCATTTCCGGGGGGAAGAACAGCTGGCTCAGGGTCAGGGCGAAAAATACGAAAATGATGAAGTCGTAGATTTCCAGGGCACCGCCCAAGGCGGCCAGGCCCAGGGTCTTGTAGTCGGAGCGGGAAAAACGCTGCGCCTGTGGATAAGTGCTGGCAGTCATGAAAGAAGCTCGGCAGACAGACAAAATGGCGTGCAGGTTATGAGCTGGACCGGATCCTGGCAATCGCCGCGGATATATTGGGTTTACTCATTGATCCATGAAAATAACAACATTCCCAAATAAATGGCCGTGGGCCAAGATGCGGCGATACCTTGCCAAAATAACTACAAGAGGTAATCCCACGTGGCCGATCCTATCGAAGATAGCCGTTATGCCCGCTTCGCCCTGCGTTGCTCGAATTTCGCCGAACGCTGGTTTCCTGACTCCTGGGTGTTTGCCGCCCTCGCCGTGATCATTGTCACCGTGGCGACCCTGGGCATGGGCGCCGCGCCCACCGAAGCAGCCAGGGCCTTCGGCGATGGTTTCTGGAGCCTGATCCCGTTCACCATGCAAATGGCCTTCGTGGTGATTGGCGGCTATGTAGTCGCCAGCTCGCCGCCCGCCGTGAAGTTGATTGACCGCCTGGCGCGCATCCCGAAAAACGGCCGCTCAGCCGTGGCGTGGGTGGCATTGATCTCGATGGTCGCCTCGTTGCTCAACTGGGGCCTGTCCCTAGTGTTCGGCGGGTTGCTGGTGCGAGCCCTGGCCCGGCGCACGGATTTGCGCATGGACTATCGCGCGGCCGGCGCGGCGGCCTATCTAGGCCTGGGCGCCGTGTGGGCGCTGGGGCTGTCGTCATCGGCCGCACAATTGCAGGCCAACCCGGCCAGCCTGCCGCCTTCGATCCTGGCGATCACCGGGACCATTCCCTTCACCGACACCATCTTTTTGTGGCAATCGGGGGTGCTGTTGCTGGCGTTGATTGTGGTGTCGCTGATCATCGCCTACGTCACCGCACCGGGCCCCAACTCGGCCCGTGACGCCAAGGCGTGTGGCGTAGACCCGGCATTCAACCTGCCCAAGCCACAACTGCCAAGCCGTCCGGGAGAATGGCTGGAACACAGCCCGCTGCTGACCATTTTGCTGGCGCTGCTGGCTGCCGGCTGGCTGTTCCATGAGTTCTCGACCAAGCCGGCGATCAGCGCGATCTCGGGGCTCAACACCTATAACTTCCTGTTCATCATGGCCGGCGCCTTGCTGCACTGGCGCCCCCGCAGCTTCCTCGACGCCGTGGCCCGCGCGGTGCCGACCACCACCGGGGTGCTGATCCAGTTCCCGCTGTACGGCTCCATCGCGGCGCTGATGACCGTGGTCAAGGGCGGTGACGGCCAGACCCTGGCCCACCATATCTCGACCTTCTTCACCTCCATCGCCTCCCACGACACCTATGCGCTGCTGATGGGCGTGTATTCGGCGGTGCTGGGGTTCTTTATCCCATCGGGCGGCGGCAAATGGATCATCGAGGCGCCGTACGTGATGCAGGTGGCCAATGACCTGCAATATCACCTGGGCTGGGCCGTGCAGATCTACAACGCCGCCGAGGCCCTGCCGAACCTGATCAACCCGTTCTACATGCTGCCATTACTCGGCGTACTGGGACTCAAGGCACGGGACTTGATTGGTTTCTCGTTTGTGCAACTGCTGGTGCACACGCCGCTGGTGCTGTTTTTACTGTGGGCGCTGGGGACGACCTTGAAGTACATGCCGCCGGTGATGCCTTAGTCATTGGATGTTGCGCCCGTCGTTGTGGCGGGTGCAGCCAGGCCGACATTGAGCGCCTTTTTCCCTCACTGAACATTTCAAGGAGGGAACCCACCACTACTGTAAAACCACCTACATAGTGTCTTTTAGTAGCACGGGACAATCTTCAACTTAACTAAGAGACCACCACTAAATTATTTAGAGCTATAACTGGAGCGCCCATGAATATCACGCCTACAACTACCATGCCTGCCTCTCAAAACAGTGCTCAAACGGGCAACACCCAAGAAGCCAGCCAACAGCAAAACCCCCAGCTAAAAAAATTCAAACAGTTCAAATCGGCTTTCGGCCAACCGGCGGGAAGAATAGTCTTTGCAGAGTCAAACCCTAACAAAAATCTTTTCAAGCCTGTTGTATCGTTTAAAGGCTAACTTCTCAGCAAGCATTCCGGCTTCGCAGCCCATATTGAACACTTACAAGTGTTGCAACTACCTCGGGTCTAATTGCAATCCCATGGATAACCGAAGCAATGCGTTGCACGTCACGATATATGAGAGGCGGCCAAGCCCTACAAAAAAACCGCATTTGCCGACGCATTTTCCCGGTCAGCCGCTACTGTGTGAGGGTAGGCATTCATCCCGCGCAGACGGGCTTTAGCTGACAAGGAAACACGCATGTTTAAACTGACCAGGCTGTCCTTCACCCTTGTCGCACTTAGTGTGAGCACGGTCGTACAAGCCGATGTCGAACTCGACCTGGGCACTGCGCAACGGGTCAGGCAATTGTTCGCCTACCCCAACAATTGCAGTGTGATCTGCTTTCGGCCGCTGACGTTGGAACAGACAGTTGAACACTACCTGACCCAGAGTTTGCAACGTGATGGCTACAGTCGGGCCAGGGTCAGTGTGAAAACCCAGCAGGATCAGGTGCGCGCGCACTTTACGGGTGTACCCGATGGCTATGGCCAGCCCTTGACCGCGTTGTTGCATACCGCCGACCTGGCCTATGAAGGCGCCAGCCAGTTGAACCGCGATGGCAAATGGCAATTTAGCTGGTACCTGTTCCTGCCGCTGGGCATGGCCCTGGAGAACCGCAAGAGCATCGAGTTGATGCATTTCCCGCCCGACTATTCCCTGACCCATTACCAGGACTACCTGGAGTCGGCCACCACCGACCGTTGGGCCACGTTATTGACCGCCAATGGCATAGCGGCGGCCCAGACCCCGGAATACCAGACCATCATCGATATTGCGCCGATTGCCGCGCCCTCCACGGCTGGCAAGGACCTGGAAGGGGTCTATGGCTACTTCACCGAGTACCAGACCCGGATAGTTCGCGAGTTGAGCCTGCACCCCACAGGCTCATTGCCCATGGTCGCCTTCGGCGCACCGGTACGCAGTTGGATCCAGCAACAGTACGGGCAAACTCTCGGGGTATTGGGCCTGGGGCAGATCAGCCCGGCCGAGGGCAGCTATGTCGCCGTACTGGGGGCCAATCACCCCAGTTACATCTGGTACGCCGCCGACCCGGCCAGCTACGGCGGTGACGAACAGAAAGCCGACGAGGCCGGCTTGAAAGTCATGGGCCAGGACTTGAGCGCCGCCTGCTGGCAGGCTGGAATGGGCCAGCAGCCCGCCAGCGACCCCAATGTGCTGCTCAAGGGTTGCATGAATACCTGGCAGGTGACGCGCAAGGAGCAGACCTGTGAATTGTTCTATACCTCGGTGCGAGAGCTGCCCGCCGAGCAGGCCAAGGAAAAATGTAGCAACGCGTCGATCAAGGCCCAGCTCAAGCGCCTGAAAAGCCCCATGCCAGAAGCCTCTGTGCCGGCGCCGGCCCTGTAGGTTCCTGGCTTTATCAGCATTGTCTTACGCGAAAAAACGCCGATAGCTACTGTCAGATTTGACAGTAGCTATCGGCGTTTTTTTGCGTAAGTCTTGGACGGTGCCCATTTGCTGCAAGACCGGCAGTCTAATCAATCTCAGGAGGTCAATGCAGCCCGACAAGGAGCCCTATGAAAACCCAAGTCATGGAAGAAGCACCTGCGGCCGCGAGTGACTGTCTGTATCCCTTCGCAACATTGCTGGCGAAAAAAGGTTACCCCTCGCGTCGTGACTTCGAGGTGGTGCGCACCCGCAACGGACGTGGAACCGGGATCAAGGCCAAGGTCGCCTTCGACAGCCGAGTGCGTATCGCCAAGATTTCCGGGCACGCCCTGAGCGAACGGCGCTTGCACACGCTGCAGGTGTCTTCGCGCATCCACTTGTACGACCCATGGTTCAGCGGCTTGCTCCTGCATTCATGCGACCCGAATGTGTTCCTCGATATCAGCGAACTGGAGCTGTGGTCGATCCAGGCGATCCGCCCCGGCGCGCTGCTGACCATGGATTACGCCAGCACCGAGGACGTGCTGTTCCGGCAGTTCCCGTGCCGTTGCGGCGCCGGCAACTGCCGAGGCTGGATCACCGGCATGAAAGAGCCCTTGAACGCCGAGGGCCAACTGTTCATGGAACAGTGGCGCCAGCGCAAACGCTATTAAATGGCCTCGATCGGGCGCAGGCGGTACTGCGGCGGCAGTTGCTCGAACCCGGTGATGGTGGCGTTTAGGCTTTTCCAGCGGCCGTCCTTGATCCCGTAGATGCAACCGTGGATCGACAGGCTCTGCCCGCGATGCCAGGCGTTCTGCACAATGCTGGTGTGACCGACATTGGCCACTTGCTGGATGACGTTGAGTTCACACAGGCGATCGACGCGTTCTTCTTCCGTGGGCAACTGGGCCAGTACTTCGCGGTTCTCGTAGTACAGGTCACGGATCGTACGCAGCCAGCCGTCGATCAGGCCGAACTGGCGGTCCTGCATCGAAGCACGCACGCCGCCGCAGCCATAATGGCCGGTGACCAGGATATGTTTGACCTTGAGCACATCCACCGCGTACTGGATCACCGACAGGCAGTTGAGGTCGGTGTGTAGCACCACATTGGCCACGTTGCGGTGCACAAACAGGTCGCCCGGCAGCATGCCGACGATCTCGTTGGCCGGTACCCGGGCGTCCGAACAGCCGATCCACAGGTATTCCGGGGTCTGCTGGCGGGCAAGCTTGGCGAAGAATTCGGGATCTTCCTGTTTGATCGCATCCGCCCAGCGTTCGTTGTTATCAAGCAGGTCTTGTAGTTCGTTCATCAGGAAAGCCTCAGGAATGATGCGCAGTTTTGTGACTGACAACCTCTCGCCCAGGTCACGCCCCACGCAAATTAGCTTGAATCTTTGGGAGGCCGGGCCTGTCCACACACTATAAGCCCCACAGTATGAGGATTGGCCATGACGCAATCACGACGTCCCTACGGCGCCCCGACGCCGGCACCGATTGATGACAACGAAGATCGCATGGGCTCGATGCGCGAGCTGGATTTTGACGAGCAAGAGCCAACGGCGGAAATCGGCGATGAGATCCCGCGTGGAGAGCGCGAGCACCTGATGCCCGACGAGCGGGTGCGCGAGGCCGGAATGACCGGGGCTTCGACGGCGGATCATGAGCCCACGGATGATGATATGAGCCCCGAAACCCTGATCCATGAAGATGGCGCGCGCGATGCCCGCGAAGAAGGTGAAGGCGAGCAGGCGGATTGGGACCTGAGTATCGTCGATGAGGACGAGATTGGCGGCGGTAATGGGTTGGATGAAGCCGAGTTGGCGGACATTGATCCGGTCGACGGTAACCGCTGACACAGCGCCACACCTAGGGTGAAGCATGGCGGTGTGGGAGCTGGCTTGCCTGCGATAGCGGCGCTGGATTCACCACCGCTATCGCAGGCAAGCCAGCTCCCACACGGGATCGTGTGTTTTAGTCGACCAGGGTGCAGGCCATGACGACGGCGTCTTCGCGACCACCGACGGCCGGGTAGTAATCGCGGCGACGGCCGATTTCGTTGAAACCGTAGCGCTCATACAGGCGGAATGCCCCGGTATTGCTATCGCGCACTTCCAGGAAGCATTCCCGCGCACTGGCGGCATAGGCCCGGGACATCAGGTGCTCCAGCAGCGCCAGGCCCAGGCCGCGGCCCTGGTTTTCCGGCTTGACGGTGATGTTCAGCAAATGCGCTTCATCGAGGATGATTTGCACCACGCCGTGGCCCACCTGCTGCTCGCCTTCGAACATCAACCAGATCTGGTACTTGCCCAGCCCGTCGAGAAAGATGCCACGGGTCCAGGGATGGCTGAACGCCGCGTATTCGATTTTCAGCACGGCGTCGAGGTCAGCCTCGGTCATCGGGCGGAAGGATAAAGCCTCACTCATCGGTTGTTTTCCAGCGCGCCATCAGCCGGCGCATGGCTTGCCAGACATCAGCCTTACGCTGTGGCTCTTCCATTAATAATTCCAGGCCCGGCAAGGCCCAGACCGAACCCAGGCCTTCGACCTGCAGTTCGCGGTACCAGGCCTCGGCGTTGGCTTCGCCGGCAAATCGCACGGCCGGCAGGCCGATCAGCCACAGGCACACACAGGGTTCATCTTCCAGGCGGGCCGAGACAAAGCCCTGCACGAAGTCACGCGCGGCGTCCGGCCCCTGGTCCATATTGCCGCGCACCAGCAACGGCCAGCGCACCGGCTCGCCGACGATCTGCGGGCTGTCGGGCAGGCCGGCAGCGCGCAGCATATCCTTGAGCAGCAGGTAGGCCGGGTCGCGCGCCTGGAAACGTTCGCCGGTGGGCAGCTCGACCAGCAACAGGCAGCGCCCGGCCCGCAGCAATTGCAAGGCAAAACGCGGTGGCGGCACGACCGGGGCCTTGGCCACCGGGGCAGCGTCGGCCACTGCAGCGGGCTTGGGCGCCGCCGAAGGGCGTGGCACTTCGATCTTGACCCGCTCCGATGGCCGCACAGGCACCTCGGCCACAGGCTTTACCAGCGCAACCGGCGGCGCTGCTTCCTCGCCCGAGGCGTCGAATGGCTCGAACGGTTCCAGCGCCTGCAGCAGTTCGGGCCGCGACGGGGCGGCAAAGGGCAATTCGGTGCGCGGCAGCCAGTTGACCACCTGCATGGCGGTCAAGTAAGCGCGACGTCGGGACTCGATAAGCAAGGCGCGACCACTTGTGGATAACTAAAGAGCGCAGATTCTACCGCCCTTCGACGACGATCGCCCACCGTTGATGATTTTCTCTGCATTGCTGACCGCCCATCGCGAACGCGCCCTGACCGGCTGTGGATAAATCCCGCGCCTGATGCAGTACAATCGCTGCTTTTAATTCGCCAACCAGCCGGCCATTCCGATGATCGAACCCAAGCGCGTCTTGCGCGCCCTCGCCGAACACTGGGCCCTGCTTGAGCCACTGTGCGAACACTTCGACCAAGGCACCCTGAGCCTTGGCGAGTTGCGCGCGCAACTGGCCGCCCAACAACTGGACAGCACGCCACAGGACATCACCAGCCTGCTGGACGTGTGGATTCGCCTGGATATCCTGGTGCCTGTCGCCAAGAGCCCGAACCGTTTCGAGCTCAACGCGCAGATCCATGACTTCCTGGCCTATCTTCGCAAGGAGCACCGGCTAGGCCTGTGCCTGGAAATCGAAGCCTACCTGCGGCACCTCGAGCGCCTGGCCGGTTATATCCAGGACGCCTTCGACATCCGCGACGGCCACGACCTGGCTCGCCAATTGCGGCTGCTGGACATGCGCGTGCGCGACGTGCTGAAAAAACTCGCCAATGACGAACAGGCCCTCGCGGCCGTGGCCGACCGCGCCAAGACCAGCGACCGGCAGATCCCGTTGCGCCAGCGCTATGCCGAGGTCCTGGCGACCTGGGACGAGTACGTCGAGCCGATGATCCAACTGGTGAACGCCGACGGTGCCTTCGAGCAAGGCGTGCGCAAGGTTGAGAACGTGCTGCTGCGCATGCTCACCGAACAACAGCGCCTGGGCCACCTGGTGGATGACGATATGTTGCTGCGCACCCACGCGCGCATCCTCGAAATGCAGACCAGCGCCCAACTGACCCTGCGTCATGCCCGCGAGCTGCTGCTGCCGCTGCGCGAAGAGGCACGCCGGCACAACGCCGTGACCCGTGGCGCGGCGCTGGCCCTCTCGGCGATCCGGCGCAAGGGCCTGGACGCGGTGCCGCAAGCGGCGATGCCGATGTTCACCCGGCCACAAAGTACCTTCCTCGGCAGTGCCAGCCAGGTCGAAGCCTATGTGTATGCCCTGGCGAATTTCGAACCCAAGCCTGCGCGGTTCCCCAAGGCCCACAAATCCCACAAGGGCCAAGCCCAGCGTGCGCCACGCACGGTCAAGGAGATGCTGGAGCGTTGCGAAGACGCGCTGCCGATGCCGGACCTGATGACCTGGCTGCTGGAACAGGAACCGGACGGGGCCACCGACGAGTTGCTGTACTGGTTCTCGCGTTTGTCGCGGGAGAAGCGTTTCAAGCGCGAGCGCCTGGAACGCCGGGATTACCACACTCACGAGCACCAGGTCAGCCTGCGCTCATTCGCCCTGCTCCCGGCCAGCACCGACGTAGCCGAGAATTCTGCGAGCACACCCTATGCATCTTGATCTATCCGAACTGTCCCAGCTGGCGCCGATCTTTCGCGAGCTGTTCAAGGGTTACCACGTCAGCCGCCGCGACCCGGAGCTGTACGCGCAATTGTCGAACTTCCAGGACCAGTACCGCACGCTGTTCAAGGCCCTGGGCTTTGAGCTGGTATGCGATACCCGTGGCTTCTATTACTTCGTGCCGGACACCGCCGTGGCCGCCGCGCAGGTGAACAAGACCGCGCAGCGCCTGGCGTTGTTCACCTTCATCATCGTCGAACACCTGGCCGACCAGGGCCGCGACCCGATTGCCGTGCTCGACGGTGGCAGCCTGGGCCGCGATGAGCTGCCCTCGTTGCTGGAGAAATACCGCGACCTGTTTATCCAGGCCGAAGTACAGACCGTTGAGGAGCTGGAAGAAAAAATCATGCGCCGCATGACCCAGCTCGGCTTTGCCGGTGAAGACAACGGTGTTTACCGCTTCCTGCCACCGATGCACCGTTTCCTCGACGTGTGCCTGTCGGTCCAGGCCGACCGCGACCTGGCGGCCAGCGTCCACAGTGTGCTGCCGTTGCCGGCGCCGGTGATCATCGACGAAGACAGTGATGAAAAGCTGCTGCAGACCGATGACCCGCTGGACTTGAGTGAGTTTGAAAGCGAAGAAGATGCCCTCGCCCGTGCCATTGCCGAAGAACAGGAGACCGATGCATGAGCAAGGAACGTTATGGCATTCGCCGCTTCGCCCTATTGAACACCGCCGGCTACAGCCTGGGCCTGTTCCCGCTGGAAGAGCCGCTGTCGGTGTACGGCGCAAACAACCTCGGTAAATCGGCTTCGATCAACGCCTTACAGTTCCCGATCCTGGCACGCATGTCGGACATGAGCTTCGGCAAGTACACCCTGGAACAGTCGCGGCGCTTCTACTTTGCCACCGACACCAGCTACATCCTCGTCGAAGTCTCCCTGCCCCACGGCCCGCACGTGATTGGCGTGGTCGGGCGCGGCCCAGGGGGCGGTTTCGGTCACCAGTTCTTCGCCTACGCCGGCAAGCTGGACCTGGCTCACTACCAGAAGAACGACACCTGCCTGCGCCAGAAAGAGCTGTTCACCAACCTTGAGCGCGAGGGCCTGAAGGCCTATGAACTCAAGCCCGATGAGCTGCGGCGCTTGCTGGTGGGTGGCCATACCTCGATCCCGCTGGACCTGACCCTGATTCCGCTGCGTTCCACCAGCGAGCAGAGCCTGAAGACCTTCCGTGCGCTGTTTATCAACCTGCTGCACATGCGCGAAATCACCGCGGCCAAGCTCAAGCAGCTGTTCCTCGATGCCTTCGAACACAGCCTGCGCTCGGGCAGTGTGGATTACATTGCGGCGTGTGAAGAAGCGTTCCGCGATGTGCGACGCATGGAGCAGGACTACAACTCACTGGTAGCCGCCGGCCCATTGGTCGAGGCCTTGGCCAATGGCGTGAAACAGCGCGACATCCTGCGCGGCAAACTGCATCGCCTGTCGCCGCTGCTCGATTCGCTGCTGGGTACCTGGTCGGACTACGCCAGTGCGCGCAAGGAAGAGCTGACAATCCAGGCCGAACACTACCGCAACGAGCAGGACGCGCTGCAGAACGATCAGCGCGGCGGCACCCAGGAGCTGATGCGCCTGGAGCGGGAAATCAGCGGCATCCAGCGCTGGCTGGGCGAGTTGTCGGTGCTCAAGCATCGCTTTGCCCTGGTGGATGACGTCAAGGTCCTGGAGCAGCAACTGCTGGCGGCCAAGGATGCCCACGACGAACTGGCCGGCGCCCTCGCGCAATCGCGACAGTTCAGCGCCGAGGACCTGGATGAGCGCCTGCGCGACCTGGAAAAGCGCCTGAAGTCGGTCAAGCAACAACTCGATCACGCCGACAACAACAGCTACGCCAAGCTGCGGGAAGAATTCTCACAGCAGGACGTCGAGCGTCTGATGCGTCTGTTCAACAGTTCGTTGTTCAGCCTGCCGCTGGGCGAGCATGGCATCACCCTGGATGAAGACGGCCAGTGGGTAAAATCCCTGGAGCTGATCCTCGATGGCTTCAAGGGCGAGCGCTTTGAAGTACCGGGGCTGTCCATCGACATCTCGCACATCGAGCCCCCTGCCTTGCAGGCCCTCGCGGATCGCGCGGCATTGCGCGACCAGAAGGAGCGCCTGGAAAAAGAACTCAAGCAACTCAAGACCCAGCAGGCGGTGGCCTCTGACCGCGCGGCAAGCAAGACCCAGACCGAAGCGCTGTACCAGCAGGTACTCGATGCGCAGAAAGCCCTGGAAGACTACCGTCGCGCCCAGACCCTGAGTGCCGAGGAAGGCGAGAAGCTGGAAAACCTGGCGCAGATGGAAGCCGCCCAGGATGAACTCAAGCGCTCCAGCGATGCGTTTACCGAACGTGTGCAGCAGCTGTCGGCCAAGCTGCAACTGGTCGGCCGCCAGATCGGCGATATGGAAGCCAAGCAGCGCACCCTGGATGACGCCCTGCGCCGTCGCCAGTTGTTGCCGGCCGACTTGCCGTTTGGCACGCCGTTCATGGATCCGGTCGACGACTCCATGGACAATCTGCTGCCGCTGCTCAATGACTATCAGGACAGCTGGCAGGGGTTGCTGCGCGCCGACGGGCAGATCGACGCGCTGTACGCCCAGGTGCGCCTCAAGGGCGTGGCCAAGTTCGACAGCGAAGACGATATGGAGCGCCGCCTGCACCTGTTGATCAATGCTTACGCGCACCGCACCGACGAAGCCCTGACCCTGGGCAAGGCGCGCCGCGCGGCGGTGACTGATATCGCGCGGACCTTGCGCAATATCCGCAGCGACTACGACAGCCTCGAGCACCAGTTGGCCCTGTTCAACCGCGAGATCAACAAGCGCCAGGTATCCAACCTGCAGAGCTTCCGTATCGTGTTGGCGCCGAACAAGGAAGCGCTCAAGCATATCGACCAGATCATTCACAGTGCCGGTCAGTATGAGGAAGGCGAAACCCTGTCGGTGTTCGACCTCAGCCAAAGCGCCGAGCAGGACAACAAAAACGAAGAGGCCAAGGAATACCTGGCACGCCTGGTGGCCGCCAACCACAACCAGTTGGGGCTCAAGGACCTGTTCGAACTGGCGTTCGAGATTACCAAGGTCAACGGCCAGCCGATCATTCACACCGACATCGATGGCGCTGCGTCCAACGGCACCACCATGACCATCAAGGCGCTGACCAACATGTACTTGTTGCTGCACTTGATGGACCGCGACCAGGCCGGTCGCGTGCGCCTGCCGTACTACCTCGACGAGGCGGCGGATATCGACGAGAAAAACCAGGCAGCATTGCTGGAGACCAGCCTGCAACTGGGCTTTGTGCCGATCCTGGCCAGTGTGAAGCCGCAGGTTTCCGCCCAGGTGGCGATCGACCTGGAAGGCGGCAGCGGGCCGAACGGGATCTACATCGATGAGGCGGACTGGAAGTACATCCGCCGCCATGATGTGGTGAAGGCGACGATCAATGTTCAGGCGGATGAGCCGCAGTTGGATGAGGTCTGATCGGCGCCTAGCAGGGCATTAAAAAGGCCGCGATCTTTTGGATCGCGGCCTTTTTTTTGGCTCCTGGATTTATTTACCCAGGGGAATCTTCGGCGCCCAGATCAGCCACTCGTCTTCAAACTTGTCGAACAACGGGAAGGTCTGCTCGGGCAGTGCCGGGTTGCCCATGCGCTCGCCATCCGGCGTCGCAAAGGCGATGCCGCCCTGGACCAGGGTTTCCAGGGATTCGGTACGCACTGTCGCGCCCTTGAACAGGCCAAAGTCCAGGCCAAAGCCACTGCTGTTCCAGAAACGGCTGCCGCCACGCACCAGCGGGGCGTACTTGGGCTCGATCAGCACATGAATCAGCACACGGTCGGCCGTCTTGCCCAACTCGTAGCCGGTGACCTTGCCCACCGTGACTTCGCGGTAGGTAACCGGCACGCCGACTTTCAACGAGCCGCGGCGGGCCGCGCTGAGGACCAGGCTCAAGCCGGCTTCCTGCACGTTAGCCTCGGGCGGTTGGGCCAGGGCCACGAAGTTCTTTTGTGCCCCGGTGCTTTTCACCGCCGGCAAGACTTCGATGTACTGGCCGGTGACCAGGGTTTCCAGGTTGGCGGTCTTCATCAAGCCCAACTCGGGCTTGACCACCCAGAACTGGCTGCCGGTGCGGGCGATCCGCTCAGGCACTTCGGTGATGCGCGCACTAAGCATCACTGACTGCATGTCGGCGCTCAGGTCGACGCTTTCGATCTTGCCCACGTCCAGGCCTTTGAAGCGAATCGGCGTACCGGGGCGCAGGCCGTCGGCGCGGTCGACCTTGATCGTGATGAGGGTGCCACGCTGGGTGGAGGCTTCGTGATCGGCAAACAGGCGGAAACGCGGGATGCGATTTCTCAGCGGTACGTTTGGCTCTGGGGTCTCAAAGGCGATCCCCCCGGCCATCAGGCTTTGCAGGGATTCGCTTTTGACCTGGATGCCGCCGGTGAGCCCGCCGGTCAGTGTCACGCCACTGGCGTTCCAGAAACGCGTCGAGCCGTTGACCAGGCCTTCGTACTCCTTCTCGATATGCACACCGATCACCAGCTGCTTGCGCTTGCGCGAGAACTGATAGCTCTGGACCGAACCGACCTTGACCTGTTTGTAGAGGATCGGGCTGCCAACCTCCAGGGAGCCGAGGTTTTCTGTGAGCAGGACCAGGTGCAGGCCTGGGGAGCGCAGGTCCAGCGGTGGCGCCTTGGGCCGGGCGACGAACTCACGTTGGGGACTGGCGCCTTTGTCGCCGGGACGGATGGCAATGTAATTGCCCTTGACCAGGGCTTCCAGGCCGGTGATACCGGCCAGGGAGATGGACGGCTTGACTACCCAGAATTGTGTGCCTTCCACCAGGTAATCTTCGGCCAACGGGTCGAGGGTCAGGTCGGCGCTGGCGCTGGACAGGTCGGAGTCGACCTTGAGGGCCTTGAGACTGCCGACCTGGATGCCTTTGTACATCACCGGTGTACGCCCGGCTTGCAGGCCCTCGAAGTCACTGAGCTTGACCTTGATGCGAATGCCCGCGGCGGCGGCGTCGAAGTCTTCGTACAGACGGAACGGCAGGCTTGGGTCGGTGGGCGGGCTGTCCTTGCGGTTTTCCGGCGTGGCGAAGGCAATCCCCCCGGAGACGATGCTGGCCAGGGACTCGCTGCGCACTTTGACCCCGGACAGGTTGGCGTCGATGCTGATGCCGCTGGCGTTCCAGAAACGCGTATGTTTGCGCACCAGGTTGGCGTAGGTCGGCTCGATATAGACTTTTATCTCGACGGTGTTTTGATCGGCTGACAGCAGGTAGCTTTTGACCTGGCCAACCTGGATCTGTTTGTAGAAGACCGGGCTGCCACGGTCGAGCGAGCCGAGCCGCTCGGCCTTGACGGTCAGGTGCAGGCCGGGCTTGGCGTCGGACAATGGCGGCTCTTCGGAGAGCGCCTTGAATTTGCGCGTAGGCTCGCCGTCACCTGGGCTGGCGGCGATGTAATTGCCCGAGACCAGGGTTTCGAGGCCGGTGATCCCGGCCAGGCTCACGCTGGGCTTGACCAGCCAGAAGCGCGTATTGGCCTTGAGGTATTGCTCGACATCCTTGTTCATCTCGATGGTGGCAATCACCCCGCGATTGCTGCCCTCGTCATCCAGGGCCAGGGTCTTGACCTTGCCCACGGGCATGCCTTTGTAGACCACTTCGGTCTTGTTGGCCTGGATACCTTCGCCGCTTTCAAAGCGTACCTGGATCTCGATGCCCGTCTGGGTGTAGGCACGCCATCCGAGCCAGCCGCCAATCACCAGGGCGATCAACGGCAGTACCCAAATGGCCGACCAGTTCGAAGCGGGGCGGGTTTTAGCCTTTGGCAAATCAGTCATGGTCGTCGTCCGACTCCGTGTTATCCCAAATCAGTCGGGGATCGAAAGTTACTGCGGCAAACATCGTCAAGATCACCACACTGGCGAACGCCACGGCACCGAGATTGGCCTCGATACTGGCAAGTCGCCCAAAGTTAACGACCGCCACCAGAATGGCGATCACGAAGATATCCAGCATGGACCAGCGACCGATGAATTCGATAAAACGGTACATGATAATGCGTTGTCGGGCGGAAAGCGGCTGGTGACGCTGCACCGAGAATAGCAACAGGGCGATGCCCACCAGCTTGAAGGTCGGCACCAGGATACTGGCAATAAACACCACGGCGGCAATCGGGAACATACCGTGCTGAACCAGTTCGATCACGCCCGCCATGATAGTGCTCGGCGCACCCTGCCCCAGGGAGTTGATCGTCATGATTGGCAACAGGTTAGCCGGAATGTACAGAATTGCCGCAGTAATCAGCAAAGCCCAGGTGCGCATCAGGCTGTTCGGGCGGCGGGCATGGACCAACGCACCGCAACGGGTGCAGGTTTGCTCGTCGGTCTCCGGGTCCTGCCTGTTCAGTTCGTGGCATTCGGTACAGATCAGAATGCCAGCATCAATCGCCCGCATGTTCGTCCTCCCCGGACAATGCCTGCCAGATTTGGTGCGGTGACATGACCACCTCCAGCAGCACCTGAACCATCAACAGGCTGACAAAGCAGGCCAGCCCCAGGCCTACACTGAGGGCGGCCATGTCGGCCAGCTTTACAATCGCCACCAGCACGCCCATCAAGTAGACCTCAAGCATCCCCCAATCGCGCATATGGTGATAAATACGGTAGAGCAACAGGCCGTAGCTGCGGCCTATGTTCCAGCGAATACTCAGCAGCACCGCCAGTTGGCACAGCAGCTTGAGCAACGGGATGCCCATGCTGCACAGGAACACCACCACTGCGACGCCTTGCATCCCGGTATTGAACAGGGCGACTACACCGCTCCAGACCGTGTCTTCAGAAGACTGCCCGAGTAGATTGAGCTGCATGATGGGTAAAAAGTTCGCCGGGATGTACAGCAACAACGCGGCGATCACCAAGGCCAGGCTGCGCTCGACGACATTGTAGCGGTGGGCGTACATCTCATAACCACAGCGCGGGCATTGGGCCTTTTCACCGTGCGCAAGCTCTGGCTTGCGCATCAGCAAGTCGCACTCGTGGCAGGCAACCAGGTCCTCCAGCGGTAGGTCGGACACCTGGGTGGTATCAACCGGGTCGGACATATAGGGCTCTAAGTCTAAAATGATCAGGGGTCTATTCTAGTGTTCTGGTTGGGAAATAACTGTGCAAATTTGTCGGGATGAACAATGGTGTAATGCCAGCGCCTTTTCGACCGCCCAAAACAAAACCCCAACTGCTTTCGCAATTGGGGTTTCGGAATTTAATCTTGACGATGACCTACTCTCACATGGGGAAACCCCACACTACCATCGGCGATGCATCGTTTCACTGCTGAGTTCGGGATGGGATCAGGTGGTTCCAATGCTCTATGGTCGTCAAGAAATTCGGGTACTGAGTCGCGGCAAGTGCCTCGCTTCAGCAAATTGGGTATGTGACAGCTTTCGGTGTTTTGTGAGATTCGAACTTTCGGTTCATTTCGTCTTCACACACCGCAATCTGATGCTCTTTCGAGAAACAAATTGCTTGGGTGTTATATGGTCAAGCCTCACGGGCAATTAGTATTGGTTAGCTCAACGCCTCACAGCGCTTACACACCCAACCTATCAACGTCGTAGTCTTCGACGGCCCTTCAGGGAACTCAAGGTTCCAGTGAGATCTCATCTTGAGGCTAGTTTCCCGCTTAGATGCTTTCAGCGGTTATCTATTCCGAACATAGCTACCCGGCAATGCCACTGGCGTGACAACCGGAACACCAGAGGTTCGTCCACTCCGGTCCTCTCGTACTAGGAGCAGCCCCTCTCAAATCTCAAACGTCCACGGCAGATAGGGACCGAACTGTCTCACGACGTTCTAAACCCAGCTCGCGTACCACTTTAAATGGCGAACAGCCATACCCTTGGGACCGGCTTCAGCCCCAGGATGTGATGAGCCGACATCGAGGTGCCAAACACCGCCGTCGATATGAACTCTTGGGCGGTATCAGCCTGTTATCCCCGGAGTACCTTTTATCCGTTGAGCGATGGCCCTTCCATACAGAACCACCGGATCACTAAGACCTACTTTCGTACCTGCTCGACGTGTCTGTCTCGCAGTCAAGCGCGCTTTTGCCTTTATACTCTACGACCGATTTCCGACCGGTCTGAGCGCACCTTCGTACTCCTCCGTTACTCTTTAGGAGGAGACCGCCCCAGTCAAACTACCCACCATACACTGTCCTCGATCCGGATAACGGACCTGAGTTAGAACCTCAAAGTTGCCAGGGTGGTATTTCAAGGTTGGCTCCACGCGAACTGGCGTCCACGCTTCAAAGCCTCCCACCTATCCTACACAAGCAAATTCAAAGTCCAGTGCAAAGCTATAGTAAAGGTTCACGGGGTCTTTCCGTCTAGCCGCGGATACACTGCATCTTCACAGCGATTTCAATTTCACTGAGTCTCGGGTGGAGACAGCGCCGCCATCGTTACGCCATTCGTGCAGGTCGGAACTTACCCGACAAGGAATTTCGCTACCTTAGGACCGTTATAGTTACGGCCGCCGTTTACCGGGGCTTCGATCAAGAGCTTCGCGTTAGCTAACCCCATCAATTAACCTTCCGGCACCGGGCAGGCGTCACACCCTATACGTCCACTTTCGTGTTTGCAGAGTGCTGTGTTTTTAATAAACAGTCGCAGCGGCCTGGTATCTTCGACCGGCATGAGCTTACGGAGCAAGTCCTTCACCCTCACCGGCGCACCTTCTCCCGAAGTTACGGTGCCATTTTGCCTAGTTCCTTCACCCGAGTTCTCTCAAGCGCCTTGGTATTCTCTACCCAACCACCTGTGTCGGTTTGGGGTACGGTTCCTGGTTACCTGAAGCTTAGAAGCTTTTCTTGGAAGCATGGCATCAACCACTTCGTCACCCAAAGGGTAACTCGTCATCAGCTCTCGGCCTTAGAATCCCGGATTTACCTAAGATTCCAGCCTACCACCTTAAACTTGGACAACCAACGCCAAGCTGGCCTAGCCTTCTCCGTCCCTCCATCGCAATAACCAGAAGTACAGGAATATTAACCTGTTTTCCATCGACTACGCTTTTCAGCCTCGCCTTAGGGACCGACTAACCCTGCGTCGATTAACGTTGCGCAGGAAACCTTGGTCTTTCGGCGTGGGTGTTTTTCACACCCATTGTCGTTACTCATGTCAGCATTCGCACTTCTGATACCTCCAGCAAGCTTCTCAACTCACCTTCACAGGCTTACAGAACGCTCCTCTACCGCATCACCCGAGGGTGATACCCGTAGCTTCGGTGTATGGTTTGAGCCCCGTTACATCTTCCGCGCAGGCCGACTCGACTAGTGAGCTATTACGCTTTCTTTAAAGGGTGGCTGCTTCTAAGCCAACCTCCTAGCTGTCTAAGCCTTCCCACATCGTTTCCCACTTAACCATAACTTTGGGACCTTAGCTGACGGTCTGGGTTGTTTCCCTTTTCACGACGGACGTTAGCACCCGCCGTGTGTCTCCCATGCTCGGCACTTGTAGGTATTCGGAGTTTGCATCGGTTTGGTAAGTCGGGATGACCCCCTAGCCGAAACAGTGCTCTACCCCCTACAGTGATACATGAGGCGCTACCTAAATAGCTTTCGAGGAGAACCAGCTATCTCCGAGCTTGATTAGCCTTTCACTCCGATCCACAGGTCATCCGCTAACTTTTCAACGGTAGTCGGTTCGGTCCTCCAGTTAGTGTTACCCAACCTTCAACCTGCCCATGGATAGATCGCCCGGTTTCGGGTCTATTCCCAGCGACTAGACGCCCTATTAAGACTCGCTTTCGCTACGCCTCCCCTATTCGGTTAAGCTCGCCACTGAAAATAAGTCGCTGACCCATTATACAAAAGGTACGCAGTCACCCAACAAAGTGGGCTCCCACTGCTTGTACGCATACGGTTTCAGGATCTATTTCACTCCCCTCTCCGGGGTTCTTTTCGCCTTTCCCTCACGGTACTAGTTCACTATCGGTCAGTCAGTAGTATTTAGCCTTGGAGGATGGTCCCCCCATATTCAGACAAAGTTTCTCGTGCTCCGTCCTACTCGATTTCATGACTAAGAGATTTTCGCGTACAGGGCTATCACCCACTATGGCCGCACTTTCCAGAGCGTTCCGCTAATCTCAAAGCCACTTAAGGGCTAGTCCCCGTTCGCTCGCCACTACTAAGGGAATCTCGGTTGATTTCTTTTCCTCAGGGTACTTAGATGTTTCAGTTCCCCTGGTTCGCCTCTTAAGCCTATGTATTCAGCTTAAGATAACCATCTTATGATGGCTGGGTTCCCCCATTCAGACATCTCCGGATCAAAGTCTGTTTGCCGACTCCCCGAAGCTTTTCGCAGGCTACCACGTCTTTCATCGCCTCTGACTGCCAAGGCATCCACCGTATGCGCTTCTTCACTTGACCATATAACCCCAAGCAATCTGGTTATACTGTGAAGACGACATTCGCCGAAAATTCGATAATACTCAATTTGAGTAACTCACAAATTTTACCTTAGCCTGATCCGTTACCAGTGAAAGTAACGTTCAGTCTATCTTTCTATCACATACCCAAATTTTTAAAGAACGAACTAGTCAAAGACTAGAAATCAACATTCACCATCACAATGATGGAATGCTCATTTCTAAGCTTTATACAAACAGAAGCAGTAGTGGTGGAGCCAAACGGGATCGAACCGTTGACCTCCTGCGTGCAAGGCAGGCGCTCTCCCAGCTGAGCTATGGCCCCGTATTTCTACAGGCGTTTCCCACACAAAATTGGTGGGTCTGGGCAGATTCGAACTGCCGACCTCACCCTTATCAGGGGTGCGCTCTAACCAACTGAGCTACAGACCCAATTTCGGGCTGCTTCTTTTCGTCTTCTTCAATGAATCAAGCAATTCGTGTGGGAACTTATGGAGCAGCTGATGTCGTCGATTAAGGAGGTGATCCAGCCGCAGGTTCCCCTACGGCTACCTTGTTACGACTTCACCCCAGTCATGAATCACACCGTGGTAACCGTCCTCCCGAAGGTTAGACTAGCTACTTCTGGTGCAACCCACTCCCATGGTGTGACGGGCGGTGTGTACAAGGCCCGGGAACGTATTCACCGCGACATTCTGATTCGCGATTACTAGCGATTCCGACTTCACGCAGTCGAGTTGCAGACTGCGATCCGGACTACGATCGGTTTTGTGGGATTAGCTCCACCTCGCGGCTTGGCAACCCTCTGTACCGACCATTGTAGCACGTGTGTAGCCCAGGCCGTAAGGGCCATGATGACTTGACGTCATCCCCACCTTCCTCCGGTTTGTCACCGGCAGTCTCCTTAGAGTGCCCACCATAACGTGCTGGTAACTAAGGACAAGGGTTGCGCTCGTTACGGGACTTAACCCAACATCTCACGACACGAGCTGACGACAGCCATGCAGCACCTGTCTCAATGTTCCCGAAGGCACCAATCTATCTCTAGAAAGTTCATTGGATGTCAAGGCCTGGTAAGGTTCTTCGCGTTGCTTCGAATTAAACCACATGCTCCACCGCTTGTGCGGGCCCCCGTCAATTCATTTGAGTTTTAACCTTGCGGCCGTACTCCCCAGGCGGTCAACTTAATGCGTTAGCTGCGCCACTAAGAGCTCAAGGCTCCCAACGGCTAGTTGACATCGTTTACGGCGTGGACTACCAGGGTATCTAATCCTGTTTGCTCCCCACGCTTTCGCACCTCAGTGTCAGTATCAGTCCAGGTGGTCGCCTTCGCCACTGGTGTTCCTTCCTATATCTACGCATTTCACCGCTACACAGGAAATTCCACCACCCTCTACCATACTCTAGTCAGTCAGTTTTGAATGCAGTTCCCAGGTTGAGCCCGGGGATTTCACATCCAACTTAACTAACCACCTACGCGCGCTTTACGCCCAGTAATTCCGATTAACGCTTGCACCCTCTGTATTACCGCGGCTGCTGGCACAGAGTTAGCCGGTGCTTATTCTGTCGGTAACGTCAAAATTGCAGAGTATTAATCTACAACCCTTCCTCCCAACTTAAAGTGCTTTACAATCCGAAGACCTTCTTCACACACGCGGCATGGCTGGATCAGGCTTTCGCCCATTGTCCAATATTCCCCACTGCTGCCTCCCGTAGGAGTCTGGACCGTGTCTCAGTTCCAGTGTGACTGATCATCCTCTCAGACCAGTTACGGATCGTCGCCTTGGTGAGCCATTACCCCACCAACTAGCTAATCCGACCTAGGCTCATCTGATAGCGCAAGGCCCGAAGGTCCCCTGCTTTCTCCCGTAGGACGTATGCGGTATTAGCGTCCGTTTCCGAACGTTATCCCCCACTACCAGGCAGATTCCTAGGCATTACTCACCCGTCCGCCGCTCTCAAGAGAAGCAAGCTTCTCTCTACCGCTCGACTTGCATGTGTTAGGCCTGCCGCCAGCGTTCAATCTGAGCCATGATCAAACTCTTCAGTTCAAACATCTTTGGGTTTTTAAGAAACCCTAAACTTGGCTCAGCAATCGTTGGTTACATCTTTGATTTCTCGCGGAGCAACTTGTGATGCTGATAATCTTGTTGACTATCAGTCTGACTCCACAAGCACCCACACGAATTGCTTGATTCAGTTGTTAAAGAGCGGTTGGTTAAGATCTTTCGTCTCAACCGAGGCGCGCATTCTACAGCAGCCTCATTTGCTGTCAAGTGATTATTTTCAGAAGCTTCGAGATTTTCCTCAACAACTTCAACCACTTGCGCTTTCGATCTCTCGTCAGCGGGAGGCGAATTCTACAGCGTTACACGCTGCTGTCAACACCTCTTTTTCAACTTCCTTTTGGCTTCGATGCACTGAAGCAACCTGCTGCCGAAAACCACATAACTCTTTGTTTACCAAGGAGTTTTCCGTTTCGACTGCGCCGGAAGTGGGGCGAATTATAGACTTCCAGGATCTGCGGTCAAGCGTTAATTACGCTTTTGTTGCAGAAGGTGCTTTTTTGGCAATAAGGCGAGGGATACGGCGCATCACAGGCGGAATCCGCAAGAGCAAAAGCAGCACCCCTATAGAGGCATAGATAGCCCACTCCTTCAGATCGGCACGCACGATCCACAGCATATGCAGCAAACCAAGCCCCAAAATCACATACACCAGGCGATGCAGCTTCTTCCAACGGGCGCCCAGCCGACGCTGGCTATAGCGATTGGATGTCACCGCCAACACCAACAAGCACATAAAACCCAACGCCCCCACAATAATGTAGGGCCGCTTGCGCAGCTCAACGCCCAGTTGCGACCAGTCCAGCCCCAGGATAAATACGCAATAAGCGGCGAGGTGCAAAACCACATACGCAAAGCACCACAACCCCAACTGCCGGCGCACAGCGATCCACCCTGCCCAACCGCTCAATTTTTGCAGTGGCGTCATTCCCAACGTAACCAGCAACAGGATCAGCGTTCCCAGCCCCAACCGATCAACCAGCACTTTTCCGGGATCAGGCCCCAAGGTGAGACTCCACGCCTCATACAACCAGTACAACGGCCACACCGCCGCAGCTATAAAGACGCCAAGGCGCCAGATGGGGTAGCGCATCAGTAGTTCTTCCGCAGATCAAGGCCGGTATAAAGAGAAGCGACCTCATCCGAGTAGCCATTGAACATCTGCGTCTCGCGTACATTCGGACTGAACAAGCCACTGGGCAGGCGCCGCTCCCGCGCCTGGGTCCAGCGCGGGTGATCGACGGTGGGGTTCACATTCGCATAAAACCCATACTCATCCGCAGCAATGCTCTGCCAGGTGGTTTTCGGTTGCTCGCTCACCAGACTGATCCGCACGATAGATTTCACGCTCTTGAAGCCATACTTCCACGGCACCACCAAACGCAGCGGCGCGCCATTCTGGTTGGGCAATTCCCGCCCATACATGCCCACAGCCAGGATCGCCAAAGGATTCATCGCTTCATCCAGGCGCAGTCCTTCTATATAAGGCCAATCGATCAGGCCAAAACTTGAGCGCTGGCCCGGCATGCTCTTGGGATCCTGCAGGGTTTCAAAGCGGATGTATTTGGCCTTGGAAGTGGGCTCGACCTGTTTAAGCAAGGCCGATATGGGAAAGCCGATCCATGGAATGACCATCGACCACGCCTCGACACAGCGTAGACGGTAGATCCGCTCTTCCAACTGATAGGGCTTCATGAAGTCTTCCAGGGCGTAACGCCCTGGTTTTGCGACTTCACCATCAATCACGACACTCCATGGCTCGGTCTTGAGCGAGCCGGCATTCGCCGCAGGATCGCCCTTGTCCGTGCCGAACTCATAGAAGTTGTTGTAATGGGTCGCATCCTTGAACGGCGTGATGGCTTCGTCTTTGACCGTCACCGCCTGCCATTGCGTGCCAGGAAGTTTCTCGGCGAACCAGCCGGGAGCCTTGCCTGGCTCGACATCGGCATAACGCGCAGTGTCAGCCGCACTCACCCAACGCGGCAGGCTGCTGGCAGCAATACCGGCAAGCGCGCCACCGAGCAGACTGCGGCGGGAGAAATAGAGGGATTCTGGGGTGACGTCCGATTCGTGACAATCGGACGCTTTGGGCAACTTGATTAACATGGCAACTCCGCAGCATTGGAGAACTGATGCACCAATAGACTGCGGAGTATGGGGGAAATTACATTAAGGCAATGTTTTGTCCCGGCGCAGATGCAACAGGTACTGAACCGGACCCGAAGCCGCATATACCAGGAACGCCAGCAGCAGGATCCGCGGCGGATCACTGAAGACCACCGCGAACACCAGTACCACCACCAGAATCGCCACGAAAGGCACACGCCCCTTCAGGTCGAATTCCTTGAAGCTGTTGTACTTGATGTTGCTGACCATCAGCATACCGGCCGCCGCAACCATCAAGGCCACCAGGAACGACATCTTCGAACCCTGGATACCATAGTCACTGAACGCCCAGACAATACCGGCCACCACACCCGCCGCCGCAGGACTGGCAAGACCGATGAAGTAACGCTTGTCGGCAGTGCCCACCTGGGTATTGAAGCGTGCCAGGCGCAACGCAGCGCCCGCGACATAGATGAAGGCCACCATCCAGCCAACCTTGCCCATGTCACCCAGGGCCCAGGCAAACGCCAGCAACGCAGGTGCGACACCAAAGGCCACCATGTCCGACAGCGAGTCGTACTCGGCACCGAAGGCGCTCTGGGTATTGGTCATGCGCGCCACGCGCCCATCAAGGCCATCGAGGACCATGGCCACGAAGATCGCGATGGCAGCAAAACCGAAGTACTTGCTGGCACTCGCCGCATCACCTGCTGCCAGCGCGCTCTGGGCACTCATGGAATTGATGATGGAGTAGAAACCGGCAAACAGGTTCGCCGTGGTGAACAGGTTGGGCAGAAGATAGATGCCACGATGCCGGACCTTGCGGCCTTCCGCGTCATGCCCTTCTTCGACATGCTCATCGATCGGTAGCAGGCTTTCGGCGTCAGAGGCCTGGTTTGGCTCTTCGGGACGTTCGCTCATGGACTTTACCTTGCAACGGTGTGAAAAAATTCGATAGACACTTGCGGCGAGTTTCGCCCGCAAACGATGCAGCTTTATACCAGAACCAGCCCTCAAACGAAAAAACGCGGCCTAGGCCGCGTTTTCCGTAGACACGTGCGACTTAGTTCTTGGCTTTGTCGACGATCTTGTTGGCACCGATCCACGGCATCATGGAGCGCAGTTGCTCGCCGATGACTTCGATACCGTGAGCGGCGTTGTTACGACGCTTGGCGGTCATCGAAGGGTAGCCGGTAGCACCTTCGCTGATGAACATTTTGGCGTATTCGCCGTCCTGAATACGTTTCAGGGCGTTGCGCATGGCCTGACGGGATTCGGCGTTGATGACTTCCGGGCCGGTCACGTACTCGCCGTACTCGGCGTTGTTGGAGATCGAGTAGTTCATGTTGGCGATACCGCCTTCGTACATGAGGTCAACGATCAGCTTCAGTTCGTGCAGGCACTCGAAGTAGGCCATTTCCGGCGCGTAGCCAGCTTCAACCAGGGTTTCGAAACCGGCTTTGACCAGTTCAACGGTACCGCCGCACAGAACGGCTTGTTCGCCGAACAGGTCGGTTTCGGTCTCGTCCTTGAAGGTGGTTTCGATGATGCCGGTACGACCACCACCGACGCCAGCAGCGTAGGACAGTGCAACGTTCTTGGCGTTGCCCGAGGCGTCCTGGTAGATCGCGATCAGATCAGGAATACCGCCGCCCTTGACGAACTCGGAGCGCACGGTATGGCCCGGTGCTTTCGGCGCGATCATGATCACGTCGAGGTCAGCGCGCGGCACAACCTGGTTGTAGTGGATCGCGAAGCCGTGGGAGAAGGCCAGGGTGGCGCCTTTCTTGATGTTCGGCTCGATTTCGTTCTTGTACAGCGCGGATTGGAACTCGTCCGGGGTCAGGATCATGACCAGGTCGGCAGCCGCAACAGCGGAAGCAACGTCAGTCACTTTCAGGCCGTGGGCTTCTGCCTTGGCAACAGTGGCCGAGCCTTTGCGCAGGCCAACAGTCACGTCAACGCCGGAATCTTTCAGGTTGCAAGCTTGTGCGTGACCCTGGGAGCCGTAGCCGATGATGGCGACTTTCTTGCCCTGGATGATCGACAGGTCACAATCTTTATCGTAATAAACTTTCATGAGGTTCCTCTATATATCCAGGCCTTAAGGCCATTCGCTAATTGGGTTAGATGCTGAGTACTTTGTCGCCACGGGCAATCCCGGTGACACCACTGCGTACGGTTTCCAGAATCGAGGCCGTCCCGATCGACTGGATGAAGCTGTCCAGTTTGTCGCTGGTACCGGTCAGTTGAACGGTATAAACGCTGGCGCTCACATCGACGATCTGCCCACGATAAATATCGGTAGTACGCTTGATCTCGGCACGTTGGGCACCCGTGGCCTTGACCTTGACCAGCATCAGCTCACGCTCGATGTGGGCGCTTTCCGACAAATCGACCAGCTTGACCACTTCGATCAGCTTGTTGAGGTTCTTGGTGATCTGCTCGATCACCTCATCATGGCCTACGGTGGTCAACGTCAGGCGCGACAGGGTCGGGTCTTCGGTCGGGGCCACGGTCAGGCTTTCGATGTTGTAGTTGCGCTGCGAAAACAGGCCGACCACACGAGACAGAGCGCCCGGTTCGTTCTCCAGAAGCAGGGAGATAATGTGCCGCATGATTAGGTTCGCTCCGTCTTGTTCAGCCACATATCGCGCATTGAGCCGTCTTTGATCTGCATCGGGTAGACGTGCTCGCTGGTGTCGACCTGAATGTCGATGAACACCAGGCGATCCTTCATGGCGAACGCCTCTTCCATCTTCGGCTTGAGATCCTTCAGATCGGTGATGCGCATGCCGACATGGCCATAGGCTTCAACCAACTTGACGAAGTCAGGCAACGATTCCATGTAGGAATGGGAGTGACGACTGTTGTAGCTCATGTCCTGCCATTGGCGAACCATGCCCAACACACCGTTGTTCAGGCAGACGATCTTCACCGGCAGGCCATATTGCAGGCAGGTCGACAGCTCCTGGATGTTCATCTGGATGCTGCCTTCACCGGTAACACAAGCCACGTCGACATCCGGGAAGCTCAGCTTCACACCCATGGCCGCAGGGAAACCAAAGCCCATCGTGCCCAGGCCACCGGAGTTGATCCAGCGGTTAGGCTTGTCGAACTTGTAGTACTGCGCGGCGAACATCTGGTGCTGGCCCACGTCGGAGGTCACAAAGGCGTCGCCCTTGGTCACTTCGCACAGGGTTTCGATCACGGTTTGTGGCTTGATGATGCTGCCGTCGCCCTTGTCGTAAGGGAACAGACCGCGGTCACCGCGCCATTCGTCGATCTGCTTCCACCAACTGGCAACGGACTCCTTGTTCGGCGTCTCGCCAATGTCCTTGAGCGCAGCGACCATTTCGGTCAACACGCTCTCCACGGGACCTACAATCGGCACATCGGCCTTGATGGTCTTGGAGATGGACGCCGGGTCGATGTCGATGTGGATGATCTTGGCATTCGGGCAGAACTTGCTCGCGCCGTTGATCACCCGGTCATCGAACCGCGCGCCCACGGCCAGGATCACGTCGGCGTGGTGCATGGTCAGGTTGGCCGTGTAGCTGCCGTGCATGCCGAGCATGCCGACGAACTGACGGTCCGAACCCGGGAAGGCACCGAGGCCCATCAAGGTGTTGGTCACCGGCAGGTTGAGCATCTTGGCCAATTCGGTCAACGGTGCGGAACCGCCGCCCAGGATCACGCCGCCACCCGAGTAAAGCACTGGGCGCTTGGCCGCCAGGAGCATTTCTGCTGCCTTGCGGATTTGCCCCGAGTGCCCACGCACGGCCGGGCTGTAGGAACGCAGCTTGGCTTTCTTCGGGAAGATGTATTCGAACTTTTCCGCCGGGTTGGTCATGTCTTTCGGGATATCGACCACCACTGGACCCGGGCGACCGGATTGCGCGAGGTAGAACGCCTTCTTCATGACTTCCGGGATTTCCGAGGCATGCTTGATCATGAAGCTGTGTTTCACGATCGGCCGGGAGATACCGATCATGTCGGTTTCCTGGAATGCATCAGTGCCCACCATGGTGCTCGCCACCTGGCCGGAAATGATCACCATCGGAATAGAGTCCATATACGCAGTCGCGATGCCAGTAATGGCATTGGTTGCGCCAGGGCCGGACGTGACCAGCACCACGCCGGCTTTACCGGTGGCACGGGCATAACCGTCAGCCATATGGGTCGCGGCCTGTTCGTGGCGAACCAGGATGTGGTTGACAGCCGGTTCCTTGAACAGTGCGTCGTAGACATGCAGCAGAGCACCACCTGGGTACCCGTAGATATAGTCGACGCCTTCGTCACGCAAAAAGCGGACGAGCATCTCACCGCCAGATAAAAGCTCCACGTTGTTCACCTCTAAAACGCCAGAATACCGTCCGTTGAAAACCGACGGGTCTTAATAGGTTTACTTCTCAACAGAGCATGAGCGACGGTGGTCGCCGACTACGTCAGCACTGACTGAGCAAGTATTGGGATCGTCCCAAGTGTTGCGGGCTTTTCCCACCCAGCGCGAGGTAACGCGTTGCGGGTGTAACAGGTCGGCGCGGATGTGCGCCTCATGATCTGCTGAGCGGGCCTGCTTCTGGCAGTCCCGATACAGCGGACTTTGGATTCTTCTGTTTCAGCCCCTTCAAGTCAAGCAATAATTGCGCTTTTTTCCAACTAAGCGCATGAGAACGTAGAAGAAAGGGCTTTGAGGAGGGATAAAACTCGCCTGAATGTCGTCAAGCGGTAGAAATGTGCGCAAGACTGCCGGAAAACCCGGCAGTCAGGCAATTAACGAGCGCCGACGATCAGTTGGTCGAACTTTTTCAGCGCAGAGCGTAGGCCGAGGCTTTGTTGGGGACGGTCGGCGTAGACCATCTCGGCCATCTCCAGGATGCCCGACGCATTAGGTAGCGGCAGGTCCTGTTCGAGGATCTGTTTCATCCGCACCAGGAAGATCCACTGCAGCCACTGATGAAAATCCAGGGTATCCACGGAAAACGGCTCGACGCTGCTCAGCGCCTCTGCACCGGGAGACACCTCATCCCACCAGCCCGCCACGCGCAATTCGCGCTCAATCAGCAACAACTGTTCGGCAATCGCCGGAAAACGAGGATCCATCAGAGACTGACCTTGGCCTTCTGCCGGGCCTGGGCAGCACCGGCAGCATCACCTTGTGCAGCACGTGCATCACCAATCAAGGCCCACAGGCTGGCTTGCAGGTCAGGACGACCGTTGGCCATGGTCAAGCCACGACGGGCGAACTGCTCAGCTTGCGGCGCATCACCCTGGGCCATGCGCACTTGCGCCAGGCGGTAGAGCACCTGCGGTTCACGCGGCGCGACCCGCTGGGCGCGCTCAAGGCTGGACGATGCGCCGTTCAAGTCGCCACCGGCCTGCTGTTGCTGCGCAGTGGTGAGCAAGGCCAGGACCGGGCCGTCCAACTGCTCGTCGGCAGACAGGCCGCCGGCATTGGCCGAGGGAATCCCGCTCGGGGTCGACGGCATGTTGTAGGTGCCCTGGTTGATCGGCGCGGTATCAATCGGCGCCGAGTTCGACGGGCCAGGGGTGATCGGCCCCGGCGTCCATGGTGCGGAGCTGATGGGTGCAGATGTGGTGGCGCCCCCACCCGGGACCATCACCACTACGCCGGAATCCTGCGGTACCGCCTGGGTCGTGGCAGGGTTTGGACGGGTAGTCACGGTCTGGCGAAAGCCGCCATTGGCCGAGATCCGGTCATTGTTGGATACGGCCGTGCCGGAATCCACCACCGGGATGGAGCCGCGCTGCACGCTGGAGCAACCGCTGAGCAAAGCTAACGTTGTAATAGCCGGAATCAACCACTTGTTCACTTGAAATCCTCTTTGCTTAATTCATCCAGCCCTTGACCCAATCCATCACCGAATCCGCATCCGTGGGCACACCTGTGCCACATGGAGCGCCGGCTGGCGGTTCACTGCCGCGAATATACGGCATCTGCACCGCGCCCGGACAGTTGGCATCGGAGCCCTGCCCGGTATGGGGGTCGATCCAGGCCTGCACGATATTGTCGGGTTGCGGCATGTTCAGTGGCAGCGGGTCGGCCTTGCGCATAAAGCTGGTCCAGACCTGCAAGGCGCCGGTCGCGCCGGTGAACGGTGTCTTGCCGTTGTCATCGCGCCCCAGCCACACCACCGCGAGCAGGTCCTGGCTGAAACCGGCGAACCAACTGTCACGGGAGTCGTTACTGGTACCGGTCTTGCCGGCCAGCGTCAGGTTACCCGGCAGCGAGCTGTACACCGAACGCCCGGTCCCTTCGCGCATGACCCGTTGCATGGCGTTCTGGATCAGGTAGATGGAGGCCGGATCAAAACGCTGCTCGATCTGGAACGGGTAGCGCTTGAGCGGCTCGCCTTCCGCCGTGAGGACACTGCGGATCCCGCGCATCGGCGTATTAAAACCACCGTTGGCCAGGGTCTGGTACATGGTCGCCACTTCCATCGGGCTCAAGCCACCTGCGCCCAGCAACATCGACGGGAACGCCGGGAACTCGCGGCTTACACCCAGCCGTGCAAGGGTCTTGAGCACATTCGGCACACCCAGCTCCAGGCCAAGCCGCGCCGTGGACAGGTTGTAGGAATGCGCCAGTCCCTGATACAGGAACACCGTGCCGTGGGAGCGACGATCATAGTTCTGCGGCTTCCATACCTGGCCATCGGCGCCCTTGACCGAAAACGCTTCGTCGGAGAGCCAGCTGGTCAGGGTGTACTTGCTCGGCTTTTCCAGTGCAGTGAGGTACACCGCCGGCTTGATCAGCGAGCCAATCGGCCGCACGGCATCCAGGGCACGGTTGAAGCCGGCGAAGCTGGCCTGGCGGCTGCCGATCATGGCCTGGACTTCACCGGTTTCCGGGTTGGTCACCACCATGGCCGCTTCGACTTCGTCCGAGCCCTTGCGCCCGGCCAGGCGCTTGAAGGTATCGCTGACCGAGGCTTCGGCCTTCATCTGCAGGATCGGGTCGAAACTGGTGAAGATCCGCAGACCTTCTTCGGTCAAGTCCTCGTCGCGATAGTCTTCGCGCAACTGGCGCTTGACCAGGTCGATAAAGCCGGGGAAGGAACTGTCGGCCAACTTGCCACGGGTGGTGACGCCCAAAGGCATCTTCTTCGCGGCCGCGACCTGTTCTGCGGTGGCTACGCCCTGCTGCTCCAGCACGTCGAGGACCAGGTTGCGGCGCTCCAGGGCCCGCTCCGGGTTGCGGCGCGGGTTGTAATAGGACGGCCCCTTGACCATGCCTACCAGCAACGCCACCTGGTGCAACTTGAGCTCGGACAACGGCTGGCCGAAGAAGAACTGGCTGGCCAGGCCAAAACCGTGCACCGCGCGCTGGCCATCCTGGCCGACGAACACCTCGTTGAGGTAGGCCTCAAGGATCTCCGGCTTGCTGTAGTGCAGCTCCAGCAACATCGCCATCATGGCTTCGGTGAGTTTGCGGGTCAGGCTGCGCTCACTGGTCAGGTAGAAATTCTTGACCAATTGTTGCGTCAGCGTACTGCCGCCCTGAGTCATGCGGCCACCCGAGGTGTTGACCCAGATGGCGCGAGCGATGGACTTGGGCGAGACGCCCCAGTGGCTGTAGAAATCCCGGTCTTCGACCGCAACCAGGGTTTCCAGCAGATACGGCGGCACCTGATCAATTTTGATCAGGATGCGATCTTCAAGGTTCTTGGGGTAAATCCCGCCGATCAGCAACGGCTCAAGACGCACCACTGGCAACTTGCCGCCATTGAGTGCAGAAAGCTCGGCCACGTAATCCCCGGAGAAACGCACGCGCACCGGCTGCGCCTTTTCCAGGCCTTCATAGAACTGGAAGCCCCGGGTGTTCAGGTCCACGGTATTGCCGCTGACCGCCGCCGCACCCGGGCCGTTGGCCACGGCTTCGCGCCGATAGCCCAGCGCATCGAGTTCGGTAAGGAAATCTTCCTTGCTCAGTTTCTGGCCGGTAAACAGCTCCAGCGGGCGAGCGTAGACCTTCGCCGGGATGGTCCAGCGCTTGCCAGAGAACTTCTCCTGGACCACGGCATCGAGGTATACCGCGATGCCTGCGATCACCACCAGGCCCACCAGGCCGAGCTTGAGCGCCCAGCCTAGCCAGGGGCGCAGGCTGCGGGGAGGAGGTTTTTTACGGGAACGGGGAGATCGGGTACGAGTCATGGCGGCGGATTATACGCATTTTATTGATGATCAACATGAACCGGACGGCGGTTTGCATGACCGACCTGAGCGGCCATAATGCGCTCCATTATTTTCCCAGACTCCGAAGGATCGCCTGTGAGCCAGCCCCTGATTGCCGCCCTGCAAAACCCGGCCCTGTTTCCTCATCCGGTCGAAGCGTTTCAAGTCATCGAAACCCATATTTCCTGGGTCCTGCTCACCGGTCCCTATGCCTACAAGATCAAGAAACCGGTGAACTTCGGCTTCCTCGACTTCACCCAACTGGACGCCCGCGCCCACTTCTGCAACGAGGAACTGCGCCTCAACCAACGCCTGACACAAGATTTGTATCTTGAAGTGTTGCCGATCACCGGCAGCGCTGAAGCACCGCAACTGGGCGGCGAAGGCCCGGCCATCGAATATGTGCTGAAAATGCGCCAGTTCCCGCAAAGCCAACTGCTGAGCACCTTGCAGGCCAATGGCGAGCTGACCAACGGCCACATCGATGAGATGGCCAGCCAGATTGCGCACTTCCACCTCAACGCCCCCAAGGTTCCCGAGGCCCATCCCGCCGGCACCCCCGACGAGGTGATGGCGCCGGTGCGGCAGAACTTCGAGCAGATCCGTCCGTTCCTTAGCGACAAAGCCGACCTGGCCCAACTGGACGCACTGCAAGCCTGGGCCGAGAGCAGCTTCGAACGCCTCAAGCCCCTGCTGGAGCAACGCAAGCTCAATGGCTTTACCCGCGAGTGCCACGGCGATATTCACCTGGGCAACGCAACCATGATCGACGATCACGTGGTGATCTTCGACTGCATCGAGTTCAACGAACCGTTCCGCTTCACCGACGTGTGCGCCGACACCGGCTTCCTGGCGATGGACCTGGAAGACCGTGGCCTCAAGACCCTAGCCAGGCGCTTTATCAGCCAATACCTGGAGCTGACTGGCGATTACCAGAGCCTGGAGCTGCTGAACTTCTATAAAGCCTACCGCGCGCTGGTGCGGGCCAAGATCGCGCTGTTCAGCATGCCGCCCGAGGCAACACCGGTCGAGCGCGCAACCACCCTGCGCCAGTACCGCAACTACGCCAACCTGGCCGAAAGCTACAGCACCATCCCCTCGCGCTTCCTGGCGATTACCCATGGCGTATCGGCGACCGGCAAAAGCCATGTGGCGATGCGCCTGGTGGACGCGCTCGGCGCCATTCGCCTGCGCTCCGATGTAGAACGCAAGCGCCTGTTTGGCGAGCAACAGGTCGAGAACACCCTCCAAGCCGGGATCTATGCCTCGGACGCCAGCGCGGCAACCTACGCCCGCCTGCATACCCTCGCCGAAACCGTACTGCGCGCAGGCTTCCCGGTAGTCCTGGACGCGACCTACCTCAAGCGCGAGCAACGAGAAGCTGCCGCCAAAGTCGCAGAAGCCACCGGCGCGCCCTTCCTGATCCTCGATTGCAATGCACCGCAGGCCGTTATCGCCAGTTGGCTGGCGAAACGTCAGGCAGATAAAAACGATCCGTCTGACGCTACCCTGGCAGTCATTGAGCAGCAACAAGCCAGCCGCGATCCCCTGAGCGCCGAAGAACTGCTACTGAGCAAGCGGGTCGAGACCAATGAAAGCGGGACGCTGGACGCGCTGGTTGCCCACGTCCGCCAGCGCCTGCCAGGGCTGTAGGAAATATTTCACGGCCGTGATGCGGTTAACAGCTCACGGCCGCAAATAGTGGCACTATAATGGCATTATAAGTCCAACAGGAGTTGCCGCCATGGGCCAGCCGAAGCTGCTTGATACACCGCTCTACGCGCTGCTGCATAAAGATGACATCCGGGGTTTCAATCAGGAACGCCCCAAGGATGGTCCGATTGATATGCGCGGCGGCGACTTCCGTGGTCTGGACCTGCGCCACCTGGACGCCGAGGGCGTGGACTTTACCGACGCCTACTTCCGCTCGGCCGACTTGCGTGGCCTGGACCTGCGGGGCTGCCCGCTGGAAGGCGCCAGCCTGGCCCATGCGCAGATCTCGGGCACTTACTTCCCAGCCGAACTGAGCGCTGACGAGATCCTAATGTCGGTCAATTTCGGCACGCGCCTGCGCTATCGCACCCGCTGACCGAACACCTTTATCCCCAGCTGAGCGCAACGCGAGCTGGGGGCCTGCGCCTGTCACCGTCAAGATTCCAGCGCCAGCCTTAGAAGCGTTTACGTCGTTTCTGAGCAAAGAACTACGCTTTTCCTACTGAGCGCTACACTCCTTTCAGGCTTGCCTGGTCACGATACCCACCGAACCATTCGGCCGTCGCAAGGAGGCTTGATGAATGATGAGCTGCAACACCTGAAAAACCTTGGCAAGACCTCGGCGCAATGGCTGCATGCGGTGGGCATCCATAGCGCTTCGGACCTGCGTCGCCTGGGCGCGGTGGACGCCTACCGGGCGGTACGCACCCGTGGTTTCCGGGCATCCAAAGTCCTGCTGTATGCCATCGAAGGCGCATTGATGGATGTGCATTGGAACGATATTCCAACCGAGCGCAAGGAAGCCTTGAATCGCCAACTGGAAGCGCTGTCGATACGGAACAAGAACTGAAACAGGTGAAAACCCAATGTTTGCGGGGTTCCAAACAGACGTTTGAGAAAAATCCCCATGGGTGCAAAAACAAGTGTTGACTCTCAAATGAGAATCGTTATGATTATCACAACTGGTCGCGAGATCAGCCGATAACTGAAAGACCATTGGTTCGGACTCTCAGATTATCTCCTCATCAGGCTAATCACGGTTATTTGACCCGGCTCTTGCCGGGTCTTTTTTTGCCTGGGTTTTATATCACCCTGTAGCAGGCTTGCCGGCGAAGGTGCTGGGCCTTGATACACCGCTATCGCCGGCAAGCCGGCTCCTACAGAGATAGGGTTCAGCGGGCGATGATCAAGGGATGACCCAGCTCAGGATGGGGCTGCACCAGTACATCCAGGCCGAACACCGCCTTGAGCAACTCCGGTCGCAACACCTGCACCGGTGTGTCCAGGGCGTGGGGGCGACCGTTCTCCAGCAGCAGGATGCGATCGCAGTAGCGCGCCGCCAGATTGAGGTCGTGAAGAATCACCAGCACGGCCGCGCCACGGTCGGCAAAGCTGCGGATGGCCTGCAAGGTGGTGTGCTGGTGCAATGGGTCGAGCATCGAGGTCGGCTCGTCCAGCAATAGGGTCTGCCCCGCCTCGCCCGGCCAGAGTTGCGCCAGCACCCGCGCCAGGTGCACGCGCTGGCGTTCGCCGCCGGACAACGCCAGGTAGCTGCGTCCGCTCAGGTGGCCCACGTCGGCGGCCTGCAAGGCGGCTTCGATGATTTCATCGTCGCGTACCCGCCCGGTCTGATGGGGCAAGCGCCCCATGCCCACCACTTCCTCGACGCGAAACGCGAAATCCAGGGTCGACACCTGGGGCAGCACCGCCAGGCGCTGCGCCCGTTGCGCGCCCTGCCAATCCTTGAGCTCGCGGTCGTCCAGCCAAACCTGCCCTTCATCCGGATGCAATTGCGCACACAACGCGCCCAGCAACGTGCTTTTGCCGGCGCCATTGGGGCCGAGCACACCCAGAACTTCACCGGGTTTCAAGTCCAGGGTCACGTCGGCCAACACGGTTTTGCGACCGCGGCGGATCTGCAGGTTGTCCACTCGCAGCATCAGGCGCGTCCTCGCAACAGCAGGTATAGAAAAAACGGAGCACCGATAAAGGCAGTAACAATACCAATGGGCAACTCCGCCGGCGCCAGGGCCAGGCGGGCCACCAGGTCGGCGAATAACAACAGGCTCGCGCCCGCCAGCACCGAGGCCGGCAGGAGCACACGATGATCCGGCCCCGCCAGCAGCCGCACCAGATGTGGCACCACCAGCCCGACAAAACCGATCAGCCCCGCAGCGGCGACCGCCGCACCAACCCCGAGCGCCGTGCAAAACACCAGCTCGCGCTTGAGCCCCTCGACATTGATCCCCAGGTGACTGGCTTCCGATTCTCCCAGTAGCAAGGCATTGAGCGCCTTGGCCCGGCGCGGCAGCCACAGCGCCACACCGGCACTGACCAGCAGCAATGGCCACAGTCGCGAGTAGCTGGCACCGTTCAGGCTGCCAAGGTTCCAGAACGTCAGGGTGCGCAAGGTAGCGTCATCGGCCAGGTAGGTGAACAGGCCCACCGCCGAGGCCGCCAGCGCGGTCAGGGCGATACCGGCCAACAACATGGTTGCGACATTGGTCTGCCCATCGCGCCGCCCCAGGCGATAGACCAGCGCGGTCACGCCCAAGCCACCCAGAAATGCACACAGCGACAGCAGATACGGCGCCACGGCGTCCGGCAGGCCACCAAAGGCCGCGCCGCCGACGATGGCCACCGCCGCCCCCAGCGCAGCGCCACTGGACACACCGACCAACCCGGGGTCGGCCAACGGGTTGCGAAACAGCCCCTGCATGGCCACCCCCGACAGCGCCAGCACCCCGCCAACCGCCAGCCCCAGCAAAGTGCGCGGCAAACGGATCTGCCCCAGAATCAGCTCAGCCTGCTCCAGGCCCTGGGCCTCGATAGGCACGCCAAGCAGGCGCAAGGCAGCGCGCAGAGTGTCGAGCAACGGCAGGCTGACCGGCCCCAGGGCCAGGGACAGCCAGGTCGCCAACACACACAACAGGCTCAAGCCGATAAACAGGGTGCGCGGTTTAATCAGAGTGGTCATGGGGCGGCTTGGGCTTTAACGGGATAGAACCCGGCGGACAGGATTTGCAGGCTGGCCGGCAAGCGTGGGCCCAGGCCGCCGACCAACAAGGTGGGATCCAACTCAAACACCCGGCCGGTCTTGGCCGCCGAGGTGTTCGCCAGAATCGGGTTTTCCTTGAACAACGCCGCACGGGCCGCCTCGCCACTCAGGGCGCGGTCAGAGAACACCAGCACTTCAGGACTCAACCCCGCCAGCGACTCAACCGAAAATGGCTTATAGCCGCTGTGCGTCGCCAGGTTGTGCCCGCCGGCCTGTTGCAGCACCCAGTCGGCGGCGGTGTCCTTGCCGGCAATCAGCGGCTTGCCACCGGCATGCCCGAGCACCAGTAGCACGCCAGGGGCCTTTTGCCGGGTTTGCGCCTGGGTCACGGCCGCTTTTTGCAGGTTTAGTTGCTGTTGATAAGCATTGAACAGTGCCGCGGCCTTGTCTTCAGCTCCCAGCAGCTTGCCCAGGTGCTGCAGGCTGCCTTGCAGGGTCGGCAGGTCCGGCTGCGCGGAGAACAGTTCCACTTGCACCCCGGCATTGCGAATCTGCGCCAGCACCGGTGGTGGCCCCATTTCCTCGGTGCCCACCAGGATCTGCGGGCGCAGGCTCAAGATCCCTTCGGCGGACAGCTGGCGCTGGTAACCGATACTGGGCAGCGCCTTGAGCGACTGCGGATGCTGGCTGGTAGTATCGACGCCCACCAGCTTCGACTCTCCGCCCAGGGCCGTCACCCACTCCGACAACGCGCCCCCGGCGCTGACCCAGCGTTGAGGCAGCTCAGCAGCTTGCGCCACGTGGTTGACCAGCAGTCCGACAACAAGCGCAATAGCGCTGGCACTCAGGCGCATAAAAGGGTTTCCTTCCAAGGGTGAGGCCGTCTGGCATCGTACTGAGCACGCAGTCAGCTGACGGGCGAAGCCAGCATTTGATAATTGTTTGCATTTGAACGTCAAGCACCGGGCTCACCCGTAAACCCCGGATTGCGCCACAGCCCTTGACCCGCGCCACCTGAGAACACCTATGAAGTTTCTGTGCTCCTCCCACGAACTGGCCCCAGACAGCAGCCGCGGCTTCGATATCGATGGCCGCAAGTTATTGGCCGTGCGCCGCGAAGGCCGAGTGTATTTCTATATCAACCGCTGCCCCCATCGCGGCGTACCACTGGAATGGCAACCTGACCGGTTTCTCGACCCCAGCGCGAGCATGATCCAATGCGCCACCCACGGCGCGTTATTTCTGATCGAAAGCGGCGAATGCGTGGCCGGCCCCTGCGCAGGCCAAAGCCTGACGCCTCTGCCCGGCCGCGAAGACGCACAGGGGCTGTGGGTGCAACTCTAGTCGTTGAGCAGCACGGGCAAAGGGCGATCAATGCAGATTTGCTGTGCACTGACATTCACGCCATAGGCCAGGACCTGCACCCCAGCGGACTTGGCTTCACGCAGTGCAGCGGCATACCCGGGATCGATCTCCTCGGCCGGCCTTACGCCATCGATGCCGGACACATTCACACAGTACAACTGTACGGCTCGTACACCGTTACGGGCCAAGTGCGCCAACTCCCGTAAATGCTTGGCACCACGCTGGGTCACTGCATCGGGAAACGCCGCGATAGGCGTGCCGTCAAACCCCAGGGTGACACTTTTGACTTCGACATAGGCCGCGCCGTCGGGGTAGTCCAGGCGAAAGTCGATCCGGCTTTTCTCCTGGCCGTAGGGCACTTCACGCTTTAACGCGGTAAAGCCGTTGAGCTCAGTGATCACCCCGGCATTCAGCGCCTCTTCAACCAACGGGTTGGCTCGCGCGGTGTTGACGCACGCCAGACGGCCCTGTGGGGTCTGCGCGATCTCCCAGGTGCCCGGCAGCTTGCGCTTGGGGTCGTTGGAGCGGCTGAACCAGACCGGCCCGCCCTCGATCATGCAGTTGAACATTGAGCCGGTGTTGGGGCAGTGAATGGTCAGCAACTCGCCGGTAACGGTTTCGATATCGGCCAGAAAACGCTTGTAGCGGCGAATCAGCCGACCTTCTTCGAGGGGAGGATGAAAGCGCATCAGCCTTGCCAGCTCCGCAAGCCACGGGCAATGCGTTCCACTGCTTCCTGTAGGCGATCGAGGTTTTGTGTGTAGGCAAAACGCACATGATGACCCGCCTTGAAGCGACCGAAATCCAACCCTGGCGTGAATGCCACGTGCTCGGTTTCAAGAAAGTGCCGGCAAAACGCGAAGGCATCGCCACCAAAGGCGCTGATATCGGCATACAGGTAAAACGCCCCCTCAGGCTCGACTGCGATACCGAACCCCAGCTCACGCAGGGCCGGCAGCAAAAAGTCACGCCGGCGCCCGAACTCGGCCCGTCGTTCTTCAAGGATCTCCAGGGTCTGCGGGGTAAAACAGGCCAATGCCGCATGCTGGGCCATGCTCGGTGCGCTGATGTACAGGTTTTGCGCCAGCTTCTCCAGCTCACCCACCGCAGCGGGGGGCGCCACCAGCCAGCCGAGGCGCCAACCGGTCATGCCGAAATACTTTGAAAAACTGTTTAGGACAAACGCCTCGTCATCCACTTCCAGCACGCTGGCCGCGTCAGTGCCATAGGTCAGGCCGTGATAGATCTCATCCACCACCAGATGGCCATTGCGGGCCTTGATCGCCCTGGACAGGCCGGCCAGTTCATCACGGGTCAGAATGGTCCCGGTCGGGTTGGCCGGCGAGGCGACCAACGCCCCCACGCTGTCCTGGTCCCAATAGCGCTCCACCAGGTCGGCGGTCAGTTGGTAACGCACCTCGGGGCCGACCGGCACCAGTTGCGCCGCACCCTCCACCAACCGTAGGAAATGCCGGTTACAGGGGTAGCCTGGGTCCGCGAGCAACCAATGTTTGCCGGGATCCACCAGCAGGCTGCTGGCCAGGAGCAAGGCCCCGGAGCCGCCCGGTGTGATCAGGATGCGTTCGGGGTCGATGCTCAAGTCATAACGCTGCTGGTAGAAACCACTGATGGCCTCGCGCAATTCCGGCAGGCCACGGGCGGCGGTGTAGCGGGTCTTGCCGTTGGCCAGTGCGGCCTGGCCGGCCTGGATGATCGGCTCGGCGGTGGTGAAGTCCGGCTCGCCGATCTCCAGGTGAATCACATCATGGCCAGCGGCCTGCAGCTCATTGGCCCGCGCCAGCAACGCCATGACATGAAAAGGTTCGATAGCACGACTGCGAGCACTGTAGGGCTGAGCCATTAGCCTTCCTTAACAATGAGGACAAAATCGGGATTCTACCGAACCCGCGAGGTAAAACATGTTCTATTGCCTGCCCGGCTGGCGTGATGAGCCGGGCAAGCGCCTGCAAAAAGACTAAAATCATCATTCCAGACGGTGTATGCCCGGCCACGGCGGGTCGCAGCAGTTTGCAACCCCGGCGCGACGGGCCTCGACAACCGGGAGTGGCGCACCCCGAATCTATCTGGTAAGTTCGCCCGCTTGCAGCCGCAGGGCCGGCAGGTGTCGGTGATGTTGCAATCCTGCGCAATGGATTAGAAGAGTGAGAGGCGGTCTATTCATGTCCACCCAAGCAAAGCAACAGAGCATCAGCGGCTTCGAACCCTATATCGAGACGAAGGGTGAGGAGTACATGGGCGAGCCCATGCGCAAGCACTTCACCAAGATCCTGCAAAAATGGAAACAGGACTTGATGCAGGAGGTCGACCGTACCGTTGACCATATGAAGGACGAAGCAGCCAACTTCCCTGACCCGGCCGACCGTGCCAGCCAGGAAGAAGAGTTCAGCCTTGAACTGCGCGCCCGTGATCGCGAGCGCAAGCTGATCAAGAAAATCGACAAGACGTTGCAACTGATCGAAGACGAAGAATATGGCTGGTGCGAATCCTGCGGCGTCGAGATTGGTATTCGTCGCCTGGAAGCCCGTCCTACTGCAGACATGTGCGTAGACTGCAAGACCTTGGCCGAAATCAAGGAAAAACAGGTCGGCAAGTAATCCCTGCCGGGCTGGACGAATGGGGCGTGCAAACGCCCCATTTTTGTTTCTGGAGTTTGGCGGTTTTCCAGTAATATCCAGGCCATGACAGCCTCTCCCTATATCGGGCGTTTCGCCCCCACGCCCAGCGGCCATTTGCACTTCGGCTCCCTGGTTGCAGCCCTCGCTTCCTATCTCGACGCCCGCGCCAATCAAGGCCGCTGGCTGATGCGCATGGAAGACCTCGACCCACCCCGTGAAGAGCCCGGCGCCCAGGCGGCGATCCTGCATGCCCTGGAAAGCTATGGTTTTGAATGGGACGGCGAACTGGTCCGACAAAGCGAGCGGCATGATGTCTACGCCAAAGTCCTGAACGATATGTTCAATCATGGCCTGGCCTACGCCTGCACCTGTTCACGCAAGCAACTGGAACCGTATAACGGCATTTACCCTGGCCTCTGCCGCAACGCCGGCCACGACCAGCAGGATGCCGCCATTCGCCTACGGGTTCCCGAGTTGGAATACCATTTTACTGACCGTGTACAGGGCGAGTTCCGACAACACCTGGGCCGCGATGTCGGCGACTTCATCATCCGCCGTCGCGACGGCCTGTATGCCTACCAACTGGCCGTGGTGCTCGACGATGCCTGGCAAGGTGTCACCGATATCGTGCGCGGCGCCGACCTGCTGGACTCCACGCCACGCCAGCTGTACCTGCAAGAGCTGCTGGGCCTGCGCCAGCCGCGCTACCTGCATGTGCCGCTGATCATCCAGCCGGACGGCAACAAGCTGGGCAAATCCTACCGCTCCCCACCGCTAATGCCCGACCAGGCCACACCTTTGCTCTTAAGGGCCCTGCGCGCCCTCGGCCAGATGCCGGGGGATGAACTGCTCTACGCCAGCCCACGGGAACTGCTCGATTGGGGCATCCAGCACTGGGATGCCAGCCGGATCCCGCGCACACTGACCCTGGCCGAAGCGCAATTGCGCTGAAGGCGCTTGCAGCCTGCCAGCCATCCGTTAACATCGCCGCAGTTTTTCAATCAGAGGCCAACATGTACATCTATCGATTGGTCCTGCTGCTGGTCGTCGGGATCTACCTGTTTTCTCCCGCCATCATGGACTGGTGGATCGACGCCACGGGCGCCTGGTATCGCCCCTATCTGCTGTGGCTGATCCTGATCGTCGTGACCTTCATCCTGCAGAGCCAAAAAGATGCCGATGAGCTTTAGCCTGACCCAGATGCTGCTGATCAGCGCCGCCTACCTGGCCGCGCTGTTCGGGGTGGCCTGGATCAGTGAGCGCGGGATGATCCCGCGGGCGATCATTCGCCACCCGTTGACCTACACCTTATCCCTGGGCGTCTATGCCAGCGCCTGGGCGTTCTATGGCACGGTGGGCCTGGCCTACCAATACGGTTATGGGTTTCTTTCCAGCTACCTCGGGGTATCCGGGGCCTTCCTGCTGGCGCCGGTGCTGCTGTACCCGATCCTGAAAATCACCCGCACCTACCAGCTGTCGTCGCTGGCCGACCTGTTTGCCTTCCGCTTTCGCAGCACCTGGGCCGGCGCGCTGACCACGATTTTCATGCTGATCGGCGTGCTGCCGCTACTGGCCCTGCAAATCCAGGCCGTGGCCGATTCCATCGGCATTCTCACCCATGAGCCGGTACAGCATCGGGTGGCCCTGAGCTTTTGTGCGCTGATCACTTTGTTCACGATTTTTTTCGGCTCGCGGCATATCGCCACCCGGGAAAAGCACGAAGGCCTGGTGTTTGCAATTGCCTTCGAGTCGGTGATCAAGCTGATCGCCATCGGTGGCGTCGGCCTCTATGCACTGTACGGCGTGTTCGACGGTCCGCAACAACTGGAGCTGTGGCTGCTGCAAAACCAGACCGCCCTCGCCGCCCTGCACACTCCGCTGCAAGAAGGCCCATGGCGCACGCTGTTGCTGGTGTTCTTTGCCTCCGCCATCGTCATGCCGCACATGTACCACATGACCTTTACCGAGAACCTCAACCCGCGCTCGCTGGTCAGCGCCAGTTGGGGCCTGCCGCTGTTCCTGTTGCTGATGAGCCTGGCAGTGCCGCTGATCCTCTGGGCCGGCCTGAAACTGGGGGCCACCACCAACCCGGAATACTTCACCCTGGGTATCGGCATCGCCGCCAACAGTAAATCCCTGGCCTTGCTGGCCTATGTCGGCGGTTTGTCGGCGGCCAGCGGCTTGATCATTGTCACCACCCTGGCGCTGTCGGGCATGGCCCTCAACCACCTGGTGCTGCCGCTGTACCAGCCGCCCGCCGAAGGCAATATCTACCGCTGGCTGAAATGGACACGCCGGGCGCTGATCGTAGCGATCATCATGGCCGGCTATGGTTTCTACCTGTTGATGGCGGCCGAGCAAGACCTGGCCAACCTGGGCATTGTGGCCTTCGTCGCCACCTTGCAGTTCTTGCCGGGGGTTTTGTCGGTGCTGTACTGGCCGACAGCCAATCGGCGTGGGTTTATCGCCGGGTTGCTGGCGGGGATCCTGGTATGGCTGGTGACCATGCTGCTGCCGCTGGTCGGTAATCTGCAGGGTTTCTATATCCCGCTGCTGAACATGATCTACGTGCTCGACGACACCAGTTGGCACATGGCAGCGATCGCGTCGCTGGCGGCCAACGTGCTGATGTTCACCCTGATTTCCCTGTTCACCAACGCCAGCCCCGAAGAAACCAGCGCCGCCGAGGCGTGCGCGGTGGATAACGTGCGCCGTCCGCAACGCCGCGAACTGCATGCCGCCTCGCCCCAGGAGTTTGCCACGCAACTGGCCAAGCCCCTGGGTGCCAAGGCCGCGCAAAAGGAAGTGGAGCAGGCGCTGCGCGATCTGTACCTGCCGTTCGACGAGCGCCGTCCCTACGCCCTGCGCCGCCTGCGCGACCGTATCGAGGCCAACCTGTCCGGGTTGATGGGCCCCAGCGTGTCCCAGGACATGGTCGAGACCTTCCTGCCGTACAAGGCCGGCGGCGAGAACTATGTCACCGAAGACATCCACTTTATCGAGAGCCGGCTGGAGGACTACCACTCGCGCCTCACCGGCCTTGCCGCCGAACTCGACGCCCTACGCCGCTACCACCGCCAGACCTTGCAGGAACTGCCCATGGGCGTGTGCTCCCTGGCCAAGGACCAGGAGATCCTGATGTGGAACAAGGCCATGGAGGAGCTGACCGGCATCGCCGCCCAGCGCGTGGTGGGCTCGCGCCTGACCACCATCGCCGATCCGTGGAAAGAATTGTTGCAGGGTTTTATCAACCTGCCAGACGAGCACTTGCACAAACAGCACCTGGCCCTCGACGGCCAGACCCGCTGGCTGAACCTGCACAAGGCAGCGATCGACGAGCCCCTGGCCCCCGGTAACAGCGGCCTGGTGTTGCTGGTCGAAGACCTGACCGAAACCCAGATGCTCGAAGACAAGCTGGTGCACTCCGAGCGCCTGGCCAGTATCGGCCGCCTGGCGGCCGGCGTGGCCCACGAGATCGGCAATCCGATCACCGGTATCGCGTGCCTGGCGCAGAACCTGCGCGAGGAGCGCGAAGAAGACGACGAAATCACCGAGATCAGCGGGCAGATCCTCGAGCAGACCAAGCGTGTCTCACGCATCGTGCAATCGCTGATGAGCTTTGCCCACGCCGGCGGCCACCAGAATCATGACGAAGCGGTGTGCCTGGCCGAAGTCGCCCAGGATGCCATTGGGCTGCTGGCCTTGAACCGGCGCAATTTCGAAGTACAGTTCTATAACTTGTGCGACCCGGAACACTGGGTGGTGGGCGACTCACAACGCCTGGCCCAGGTGCTGATCAACCTGCTGTCCAACGCCCGCGACGCGACCCCCGCCGGCAGTGCGGTAAGGGTCAAGAGCGAGGCTTTCGAGCACACGGTCGACCTGATCGTCGAAGACGAAGGCAGCGGTATTCCACAGAACATCATGGACCGATTGTTCGAACCCTTCTTCACCACCAAGGATCCGGGTGAAGGTACCGGTCTGGGCCTTGCACTGGTCTATTCCATCGTTGAAGAGCATTATGGACAAATCACCATCGACAGCCCGGCTGACACCGAAAGCCAACGCGGCACCCGTATTCGGGTGACCTTGCCGCGTCATGTCGAAGCGACGTCCGCTGTGAACTGAGACCGTCGAGAGAATTGAATCAATGCCGCACATTTTGATCGTCGAAGACGAAACCATTATCCGCTCTGCCTTGCGTCGCCTGCTTGAACGTAATCAGTACCAGGTCAGCGAAGCCGGCTCGGTGCAGGAAGCCCAGGAGCGTTTCAGCATTCCCACATTCGACCTGATCGTCAGTGACCTGCGCCTGCCTGGCGCACCGGGCACCGAACTGATCAAGCTGGGCCAGGGCACGCCGGTGCTGATCATGACCAGCTATGCCAGCCTGCGCTCGGCCGTCGACTCGATGAAGATGGGCGCGGTGGACTACATCGCCAAGCCTTTCGACCACGACGAGATGCTCCAGGCGGTGGCGCGTATCCTGCGTGACCGCCAGTCGGCCAGCAGCGCACCGGCGGAACGGCCGGCCGGCAAGGCCGCCAGCGACAAACCCGGCGTCGACAACAGCAATGGCGAAATTGGCATCATCGGCTCCTGCCCACCCATGCAGGACCTGTACGTCAAGATCCGCAAGGTGGCGCCCACTGACTCCAATGTCCTGATCCAGGGCGAGTCCGGTACCGGCAAGGAACTGGTGGCCCGCGCCCTGCACAACCTGTCCAAGCGCGCCAAGGCCCCGATGATCTCGGTGAACTGTGCAGCGATCCCCGAATCCTTGATCGAATCCGAACTGTTCGGCCACGAAAAAGGGGCCTTTACCGGCGCCAGCGCCGGACGCGCAGGTTTGGTAGAAGCGGCGGACGGCGGCACGCTGTTCCTCGACGAAATCGGTGAACTGCCCCTGGAAGCCCAGGCCCGCCTACTGCGTGTGCTGCAGGAAGGCGAGATTCGCCGGGTTGGCTCGGTACAGTCGCAAAAAGTCGACGTGCGCCTGATCGCCGCGACTCACCGTGACCTGAAAAGCCTGGCGAAAATCGGCCAGTTCCGTGAAGACCTCTATTACCGCCTGCACGTGATTGCCCTCAAGTTGCCGGCCCTGCGCGAACGCGGCGCCGACGTCAACGAGATCGCCAATGCGTTCCTGCTGCGCCAGAGCGCGCGGGTCAACCGTACCGACCTGACGTTTGCGGCCGACGCCGAACAGGCCATCCGCCACTATTCGTGGCCAGGTAACGTGCGCGAGCTGGAAAACGCCGTGGAACGCGCAGTGATTCTCTCGGAGAGCCCGCAGATCTCCGCTGAGCTGCTGGGCATCGATATCGAACTAAGCGACCTGGACGATGACGACTTCATTGGCCTGGCACCACAACAGGGCGGCAGTAACACCAGCCACGAGCCCACAGAAGACTTGTCCCTGGAGGACTACTTCCAGCACTTCGTCCTGGAGCACCAGGACCATATGACCGAGACCGAGCTGGCGCGCAAACTGGGCGTCAGCCGCAAGTGCCTGTGGGAGCGGCGCCAGCGCCTGGGCATTCCACGGCGCAAGACCGGGGTTGCCAGCGAAAGCTGAGATCAACTCACATTGGGTAACACCCCAAACGTGAAAAAACTGTTACCTCAGATATTCACGTAACAAAAAGCCGGGGCTTACGGTAACGAAGCCCCGGCTTTTTTTCGCCCGCCAAACACCCATGAACCGGTCAAACCCCTGATTTTGCTGGGGCTCGCAAAAGTTGGCACGCACCCTGCTATATGCTTAGTACAAGAACAATAAAAAGCACCGTAAACACACAATAAAAATAAGACGAATCGACTCACGCACAATAAAAACAACACGGCGGAGGCGCAGCTAACTGATTCTTTTGGAGAGGCGTTGCATTTGGGGCTTGCCCCGCAACCAGGCCGAGAACAACAAAAACTGCCCTAAGGCAGAGCCTGAACTGGTTGGATCATTGATCATAGCAACACAGCGACCAAAGCAATCCGTTTGCTCTTGACTCCCGATTGGGAGTGTCATGAAGGTGAAATGTCATGGCGAGGGCGATCAACAAAAACAAGAAGCCCGAAATCAATAATAAAAATAGAGCACGCAACTACTTTCTGGGGGAGCTTCGGCTCCCCTTGTAGTTTCTGCGATTTGAGCGCCACGCCGGCTTTTTTAAGCATCTGGCTCAACGCTTGCAGCTAGTTCCTACACCATCCCCTGACTAAATGCTAGAATCCCGGCCCATCATGCGGTCATTCTTCGTTATGGCCGAACATTCCTTCAAACAGTGCATCCCATGCTGAAGAAGTTGTTCCAGTCATTCCGTTCCCCCTTGCGTCGTACGCAACACATTCGCAGCACGCCTGAAGTGCTCAACAGCAATCAACATTCGCTGCAGCGCGCCCAGTTCAGCCGTTATGCGGTGAACATCGTCGAACGCCTGCAGAACGCCGGCTACCAGGCCTACCTGGTCGGCGGTTGCGTGCGCGACATGTTGCTCAACATCACCCCCAAGGATTTCGACGTCGCCACCAGCGCCACGCCTGAACAAGTGCGTGCCGAGTTTCGCAACGCGCGGATCATCGGCCGGCGCTTCAAATTGGTGCATATCCACTTTGGTCGCGAAATCATCGAGGTCGCGACATTCCGCGCGGGCCACCCGCAAAACGATGAAGAGGAAGACAGCAACCAGTCTTCCCGCAACGAAAGCGGACGCATCCTACGGGACAATGTGTACGGCACCCTGGAAGAAGACGCGCAACGCCGCGACTTCACCATCAATGCCCTCTATTACGATCCAGTCAGCGAGCGCATCCTCGATTACGCCAACGGCGTGCACGATATTCGCAATCACCTGATTCGCCTGATCGGCGACCCCACGCAGCGCTATCAGGAAGACCCGGTGCGCATGCTGCGGGCCGTGCGTTTTGCCGCCAAGCTGAACTTCGGCATTGAGAAACACACAGCCGCGCCGATTCGCGAACTGGCACCGATGCTGCGGGAAATTCCCTCGGCGCGCCTGTTCGAGGAAGTGCTCAAGCTGTTCCTTTCCGGGCATGCCGCCGACACGTTCGAAATGCTGGTGGACCTGCAGTTATTCGACCCACTGTTCCCGGCCAGCGCCGATGCACTGGAGCACAACCCGACGTACACCCACACGCTGATCAGTGAAGCGTTGATCAACACCGACCTGCGGATCAAACAGAACAAACCGGTGACCCCGGCGTTCCTGTTTGCCGCCCTGCTCTGGCCGGCGCTACCCGCCCGGGTACTGCGCCTGCAGAACCGTGGCATGCCGCCGATTCCGGCAATGCAGGAAGCTGCGCACGAATTGATCGCCGAACAGTGCCAGCGCATCGCGATCCCCAAGCGTTTCACCATGCCGATCCGCGAGATCTGGGACATGCAGGAACGCCTGCCACGTCGCAGTGGCAAACGCGCCGACCTGCTGCTGGACAACCCGCGCTTCCGTGCCGGCTACGACTTCCTGCTGCTGCGCGAAAGCGCCGGCGAACAGACCGATGGCCTGGGCGAATGGTGGACCGACTATCAGGACGCCAATGACAGCGAACGTCGCGAGATGATTCGTGAACTCAGCAGTAAAGGCGAAGCCACGGGCGAGGGGCCGAAAAAGCGCCGCCGCAGCAGTGGCAGCAAGCGCAAGCGCAGTGCCGCCGATACCTCGGGCGAATAAGCACGGTGGAACGGATCTACATCGGCATGGGCAGCAACCTCGCTGCCCCGCAGCAGCAATTGCACAACGCCATCGAGGCGTTGGCGCAGTTGCCGAACACCACACTCGTCGGTGTTTCTGCCTTCTATCAAAGCGATTCCCTGCTTCCTGGCCAGCCGCGCTACACCAACGCGGTGGCGGCGCTGGACAGCACCCTCACGCCACTGGATCTGCTGGATGCGCTGCAAGCCATCGAGAACGACCAGGGCCGCGAACGCCTTGAACGCTGGGGCCCACGCACGCTGGACCTGGATATCCTGCTGTTTGGCGATCGCCTGATTGATGAGCCGCGCCTCAAGGTGCCGCACTATCAAATGCATCTGCGCGCGTTTGTGCTGTATCCACTTGCCGAACTGGCGCCTGCCACTTTGCAACTGCCTGACGGCCGTCTACTCAGTGATCTGCTCGCCGGATGCCCGTTCGTCGGCCTGGAACGCCTGCCTCAATCCCTGTAGGAGCTGGCTTGCCTGCGATGGCATCACCGCAGTCTGCCTGACACTCCGCGGTGATGCCATCGCAGGCAAGCCAGCTCCTACATTGATCCTCAGCGCCAGCCAAAAAGCATTACAGCCTGCTGAATCGCATCAGTAACAGCGGTAACACCTACCTCGTAACAATGCGGTAACACATCCAATTGACTTCCAGAGTCCTCCTCACGACTATAGGCGTCCCGCTGCCGCCAACCCGGCGCTGAAGGGCGCAATCCAGGCCTTATAAGCACTGCTCTGAAGAAAGTGCGCCTGTATAAACGAAGACTCACGCGCGTTACTCGCTGTTTCCAAGCGCCTGAACGAGGACCCTTTTCATGCCAGACATTACCTTGACCACCTTGCAGAGCCTCAAACTCAAGGGTGAAAAAATCGCCATGCTGACCTGCTATGACGCCACCTTCGCCCAGGCCTGCTGCCAGGCCGGCGTCGAGGTGTTACTGGTGGGCGACTCCCTGGGCATGGTTCTTCAAGGGAATGACAGCACCCTCCCGGTCACCACCGATGAACTCGCCTACCACACCGCCAGCGTCAAGCGCGGCAACGAGGGTGCGTTCATCATCGCCGATCTGCCGTTCATGGCGTACGCAACGCTTGAGCAGACCTTCCAGAATGCCGGCAAGCTGATGCAGGCCGGGGCACATATGATCAAGGTGGAAGGTGCCGTATGGCTCGCCGAGTCGATCCGCCTGCTGGCCGAACGCGGCGTGCCGGTGTGTGCGCACATGGGCCTGACACCGCAGTCGGTGAATATCCTCGGTGGCTACAAGGTCCAGGGTCGCAATGAAGCCCAGGCGCGGCAGATGCGCGCCGATGCCATCGCCCTTGAGCAGGCCGGCGCGGCAATGATCCTGCTCGAATGCGTGCCAAGCGAACTGGCCGCAGAAATCACCCAGGCGGTGAAAATCCCGGTCATCGGTATTGGCGCCGGCAGCGCTACCGACGGCCAGGTCTTGGTGTTGCACGATATGCTCGGCCTGAACCTCACCGGCCGCGCACCTAAGTTCGTGAAGAACTTCATGGCGGGCCAGGACAGCATCCACGCCGCGCTGGGTGCCTATGTCGCCGAAGTCAAAGCCGTCACCTTCCCAGGCACCGAACACGGATTCTCTGCATGAACACCGTAAAAACCCTGCGCGAACTGCGGGCCGCGGTCACTCACGCGCGCAGCGCCGGTAAGCGCATCGGCTTCGTGCCAACCATGGGCAACCTGCATGCGGGCCACGCCACGCTGGTGACCCGCGCCGCCGAGCAAGCCGACTTCGTGGTGGCGAGCATTTTCGTCAACCCGCTGCAGTTTGGCGCCGGCGAAGACCTGGACAAGTACCCGCGCACCCTCGCCGCCGACCAGGAAAAGCTGCTGGTGGCGGGCTGCAACCTGCTGTTCGCACCCACGGTCGACGAAATGTACCCAGGCGGCATGACCGTGCAGACCCGGGTCAGCGTGCCACAACTGTCTGAAGGCCTGTGCGGCGCCAGCCGTCCGGGGCACTTCGAGGGTGTGGCGACGGTGGTGAGCAAGTTGTTCAACATGGTCCAGCCTGACCTGGCGGTGTTCGGGCAAAAGGACTACCAGCAACTGGCGGTGATCCGCGCCATGGTGCGCGACCTGAACATGCCGATCCAGATCATTGGCGAACCCACCGTGCGCGCCGAGGACGGCCTGGCGCTGTCCTCGCGCAACGGTTACCTGACGCAAGAGCAGCGCGCCATCGCCCCGGTGCTGTTCCGCAGCCTTAGTCATATCGCCACTGCCATTGAGAATGGCGACCGCGACTTCGCCAAGCTGCGGGCCGAGCAGGTCCAACACATCGAGGCCGCCGGCCTGCGCATAGACTACCTGGAAGTTCGCCAGGGCCAGCATCTGCGCCCGGCAACCGCCGAGGATCGTGATGTGGTGATCCTGGTCGCCGCGTACCTGGGCGCGACCCGGTTGATCGACAACCTGCACCTCAACCTCAGCGTTTAAGCCTGGCAATATCCTCATGTGGGGGCGGGCTTGTCGGGTCGCCGCATCGCCGCGATGGCGGACTGTCAGTCGATGTATTTGTCGCTGACCCACCAACATCGCGAGCAAGCCCGCTCCCACATTCGGTTTGTAGCGCCTCCCAGGCCCCGGTATAAAAAAGTACCGGCCTGTGCGCAGACAAAGCCAAGACATATCGACACGCTAGGTTTAATGTAAACGCCCGACGCTAGTGTTGGCGTTGACGCATTCGACCGGAACCCGCCGTTTCTCAGTGCCTGCTTGATAAAAGTCGGACGTTCCGGACATTCAAGTGTCCCAAAAGTAGTCCCAGTAATAAAAAGGAAACCCGCAGCGATGGCGTATTACCGCACTCCTCATGACGTTACCGCTCTGCCCGCCTGGCAAGCGCTCAATCAACACCGCCAAGCCATGCAGGATTTCAGCATGCGCGAAGCGTTCAATGCCGATCCCCAGCGCTTTGGCCAGTTCACCTTGAGCAGCTGCGGACTGTTCCTCGACTACTCGAAAAACCTGATTACGTCTGAAACCCGCGACCTGCTGGTGGGCCTGGCCAACGAAGTCGACCTCAAGGGCGCAATCAAGGCGCTGTTCGACGGCGAGTCGGTCAACTCTTCGGAAGGGCGCCCGGCGCTGCATACCGCATTGCGCCGTCCGGTGGGCGACAAGCTGTCGGTCAACGGCACCAATATCATGCCCGACGTGCACAAGGTGCTGAACCAGATCACCGACCTGGTAGGCCGCATCCACGACGGCCTGTGGCGCGGCTACACCGAGAAGCCGATCACTGACGTGGTCAACATCGGCATCGGTGGTTCGTTCCTCGGCCCGGAGCTGGTCTCTGAAGCGCTGTTGTCCTACGCCCATAAAGGCGTGCGCTGCCACTACCTGGCGAATATCGACGGCAGTGAGTTCCACGAACTGACCCAGAAGCTGCGCGCCGAGACCACACTGTTTATTGTCTCGTCGAAGTCCTTCAACACCCTGGAAACCCTGAAAAACGCCCAGGCCGCCCGCGCCTGGTACCTGGCCCAGGGCGGCTCCGAAGCCGAGCTGTATCGCCACTTCATCGCCGTGTCGAGCAACAACGCGGCAGCCGTGGCCTTCGGTATCCGTGAAGAGAACATCTTCCCGATGTGGGACTGGGTCGGCGGCCGTTACTCGCTGTGGTCGGCCATCGGCTTGCCGATCGCCCTGGCCATTGGCATGTCCAACTTCAAGGAACTGCTGTCGGGTGCCTACACCATGGACCAGCACTTCCAGACCGCGCCGTTCGAGGCAAACATGCCGGTGCTGCTGGGCCTGCTGGGTGTGTGGTACGGCAACTTCTGGGGCGCACAGAGCCACGCGATCCTGCCGTACGACCACTACCTGCGTAACATCACCAAGCACTTGCAACAGTTGGACATGGAATCCAACGGCAAGAGCGTACGCCAGGACGGCACGCCGGTTTCCACCGATACCGGCCCGGTTATCTGGGGCGGCGTGGGCTGCAACGGCCAGCACGCGTACCACCAGTTGCTGCATCAGGGCACCCAGTTGATCCCGGCCGACTTCATTGTGCCGATCGTCAGCTTCAACCCGGTCTCCGACCATCACCAGTGGCTGTATGCCAACTGCCTGTCCCAGAGCCAGGCTTTGATGCTCGGCAAGACCCGCAGCGAAGCCGAAGCCGAGCTGCGTGACAAAGGCATGGCCGAAGACGAAGTGCAGAAACTGGCCCCACACAAAGTGATCCCGGGCAATCGCCCGAGCAACACCCTGGTGGTCGAGCGGATCAGCCCGCGTCGCCTGGGCGCACTGGTGGCAATGTATGAACACAAGGTGTTCGTGCAGAGCGTTATCTGGGGCATCAACGCCTTTGACCAATGGGGCGTGGAGCTGGGCAAGGAACTGGGCAAGGGCGTCTACAACCGCCTGACGGGCGCCGAGGAAACCTTGGCCGACGATGCCTCGACCCAGGGCTTGATCAACTACTTCCGTGGTCGTCACCGCGGTTGATGTGATCGGCACTACAATCAGGGATTGAACCTGCACAAGCGCCCCCTGTGGGAGCTGGCTTGCCAGCCCCCACAGGGACCAGCCTTGAACTCTTGTATCTATAACAAGAAGAGGGATCCCTAATGTTCGATATCAGCCAGTTTCCCCATGCCGATGCCGTGCGCCGGGCTGCGCAACTCAGTCAAGAGGACTACCAGCGCCTCTATCGGCAATCCATCGAACACCCCGATATTTTCTGGGCCGAACAGGCCAAGGCGCTGCTCGACTGGATCACGCCCTGGCAAACCGTCCAACACTGCGATATCCACACCGGCGCCGCACAGTGGTTTGCCGGCGGCCAGTTGAACGTCAGCTACAACTGCATTGATCGGCACCTGGCGCAACGTGCCGATCAGCCGGCCTTTATCTGGGAAGGCGACGATCCTGCAAAATCGTCCAAAATCACCTACCGCCAACTTCATCAAAACGTCATCCGCCTGGCCAATGTGCTGAAAAGCCGTGGCGTGAAGAAAGGCGACCGGGTGTGTATCTACATGCCGATGATTCCGCAGGCCGCCTACGCAATGCTGGCCTGCACGCGAATTGGCGCGGTGCACTCGGTGGTGTTTGGCGGGTTCTCACCGGATGCCCTGCGCGATCGCATTCTGGATGCCGACTGCCGCACGGTGATCACTGCCGACGAAGGTGTACGCGGCGGCAAGCCGGTGGCACTGAAACAGAATGTCGATAAAGCCCTGGCCAGTTGTCCGAATGTCACGACGGTGCTGGTGGTAGCGCGTACCGGCGCCGCAGTGGCCTGGACCGAGGGGCGCGACCTCAAGTATCAACAGGCGGTGGACGCGGCCAGCGGCGAATGCCCGCCCGAGCCGATGGGCGCCGAAGACCCGCTGTTTATTCTTTATACCTCCGGCAGTACCGGCAAGCCCAAGGGCGTGCTGCACACCACCGGTGGCTATCTGCTGCAAGCGGCAATGACCTTCAAGTACGTGCTCGACTACCGCGAGGGCGAAGTGTTCTGGTGCACCGCCGACGTCGGCTGGGTCACGGGCCATAGCTATATCGTGTACGGGCCACTGGCCAACGGTGCCACCTCCCTGATGTTCGAGGGCGTGCCGAGTTACCCGGACAGCTCGCGCTTCTGGCAAGTGATCGACAAACATCAGGTGAATATTTTCTACACCGCGCCCACCGCCCTGCGGGCCTTGATGCGTGAGGGCCATGGCCCGCTGGAGAACACGTCCAGGGCCAGCCTGAGATTGCTCGGCAGTGTCGGCGAGCCGATCAACCCGGAAGCCTGGGAATGGTATTTCAATGCCGTCGGCGAGCAGCGCTGCCCGATTGTCGATACGTGGTGGCAGACCGAGACCGGCTCCATCATGCTCAGCCCGCTGGTCAGCGCCCAGCGCATCAAGCCTGGCTGCGCGACTCAGCCGATGTTTGGGGTGCAGCCGGTATTGCTCGACGAACAGGGCAAGGAAATCAGCGGCGCCGGCAGTGGCGTCCTGGCGATCAAAGCCAGCTGGCCGGGGCAGATCCGCAGTGTGTATGGCGACCCGCAGCGGATGATCGACACCTATTTCAAGCCTTACCCCGGCTACTACTTTACCGGCGACGGCGCGCGGCGCGATGAGGATGGCGACTACTGGATCACCGGGCGCATCGATGACGTGATCAACGTCTCCGGCCATCGCATCGGCACCGCCGAGGTGGAAAGCGCGCTGGTGCTGCACGACAAAGTGGCCGAAGCCGCCGTCGTCGGCTATCCCCATGACCTCAAGGGCCAGGGCATCTATGCGTTTGTCACGCCGATGAATGGCGTCGAGCCCAGCGACGAACTGAAAAAACACCTGCTGGACCTGGTCAGCAAGGAAATCGGGAGTTTCGCCAAGCCCGAGCTGATCCAATGGGCGCCAGCCTTGCCCAAAACCCGCTCAGGCAAGATCATGCGGCGTATCCTGCGCAAGATCGCCTGCAACGAGCTCGACAGCCTGGGCGATACCTCGACCCTGGCCGATCCGAGCGTGGTCGACGGCTTGATCGACAAGCGCCTGAACCGATAGGAACCCTCAAGCCACATGGAATTTCTGCGCAACCGTATCGAATCCCAGTTGATGAGCCTCACGGGCCTGTCCCTGGGCAACCTGGACCTGGAAAGCCCCAAGGGCGATCCGGGGCTGTTCGGGCCGGACTCGGTGAGCTGGAAGGTCCATGGTGACTTCAGCAGCATGCTGATCGGCGGCATCAGCGCCTTGATGTTGCAAGCGCTGCATCCCTTGGCGCTGGCCGGCGTGTGGGACCATTCCAACTTTCGCCAGGACATGCTCGGGCGCTTGCGCCGTACGTCGCAGTTTATTTCCGGCACCACCTTTGGCTCGCGCCGCGATGCCGAGTGGCTGATCGAAAAAGTGCGCACCATCCACCTGCAGGTGGTCGGGCACGCGCCGGATGGGCGTCCCTATGCCGCCAGTGATCCGCAATTGCTGACCTGGGTCCACGTCGCCGAAGTCAGCAGCTTTCTGGCGGCGCACCTGCGCTACAAAAACCCGGGGTTATCACCCAGGGACCAGGACCGCTACTACAGCGAGATAGCCCTGGTCGCCGAACAACTGGGGGCTCGGCATGTGCCGCGTTCAAGGCAGGAAATATCTGATTATCTGCAACGTATTCGCCCACAACTGTTGTGTGACGAACGCAGCCGCGAAGTACTGCGCCTGTTGCTCGATGCCCCGGCTCCCAGCGCGTTGGCCAAGCCGTTCGGGGCGCTGATGATGCAAGCCGGCATCGACCTGCTGCCGGACTGGGCGGGTGACATGCTGGGGCAGCAGCAAAGCCCGCTGCAACGCCAGTTGATCCGCGCCGGGGTCAGGCGTAGCGCGCCGCTGCTACGCTGGGCGATGCGCAATGGCTCGGTGCAACGCGCCCACAGGCGGATGGGCCTGCTGTAACGACACACCCTGTGGGAGCTGGCTTGCCAGCGATAGCGATTCCTGCTCCACCGCCATCGCTGGCAAGCCGGCGCCCACAGGAGCTGTTAAACTTGCGCGCTTCAATTCCCCAGCAAGGCGCGCTCCATGTCGTCCCTGAATCAGGCGCTGCGCGCCGCCCTCGATCACCGCCAAGACCTGCTCGCCGAGCTGCATGCCCAAGGCACCGATTGCTATCGGTTGTTCCATGGCAGCCAGGAAGGTGCCGGTGGCTTGACCATCGACCGCTACGGCCCGCAATTGATGGTGCAGAGCTTTCACCAATCGCTAGATAGCGATGCGCTGCTGCAGTTGCACCTGATGATCAACCAGTACCTGGGGCTGGAACTGCTGCTGGTCTATAACGACCGCTCCCGAGGCAACTCGCGTATCGACCGCGAAGACACGGTGTACCGCGCCGAACCCGCAGCTCTGGAAGACCTGGTCGGCCATGAATGGGGCCTGAACTATCGCGTGCGCGGTCGCCACTCCGGGCAGGATCCGCTGCTGTTCCTGGACCTGCGCAACACCCGCGGCTGGGTCAAGGCGCACAGTGCCGGCAAAAGTGTGTTGAACCTATTTGCCTACACCTGCGGCGTCGGCCTCAGCGCAGCGGCCGGTGGGGCCCGCGAGGTGTGCAACCTGGACTTTGCCGAGGGCAACCTGGCGGTCGGTCGCGAAAACGGCGAGTTGAACCCGCAACTGCCAGCCATGACGTTTGTACAGTCCGATTACTTCCCGGCAATCCGCCAGTTGGCCGGGCTGCCGATCACCCAGCGTCGCGGGCAAAAACTGCCAAGCTACCCACGCCTGGAGCAACGGCAATATGACCTGGTGCTGCTCGACCCACCGGCGTGGGCCAAGAGCGCCTTTGGCACCGTGGACCTGCTGCGCGACTACCAAAGCCTGCTCAAGCCCGCACTGCTGGCCACCGCAGACAATGGCGTGCTGATCTGCTGCAACAACCTGGCAAAAGTCAGCATGGATGATTGGCGCGAGCAGGTCTTGCGTTGCGCTGAAAAGGCCGGCAGGCCGGTACTCGACTGGAAAGTGATGACGCCCGGCGCTGACTTTCCCTCACAAGACCAGCAGCCTCCTCTGAAGACCCTGATCCTGCAGCTGTAGGATTGCCCTGAAAGGCCTGGACTGGCGTAATAAAGGCTCGGTTCTTCGGAACCGTAAACCCGTGCCATACTCCAAGGCACTCTTGATCGACATAGATGGCGTCACCCATGCCCAAAGGATTGATTCGCGCCGCAGGCGCCTTGCTGACCGCCCTTGCACTCTACAGCTTGCTGGGCTTTTTGATTTTGCCCGGTATTGCGCTTCGCGTGGCCAACCAACAGTTGGCCAACTACGCCACCGTGCCGGCCCGTATCGAGCGTATCGAACTCAACCCGTTCAGCCTGGAGCTAACCCTCTGGGGCCTGAAAATCGGTGAGCCGGGCAAGGAACAGGTGGGCTTTGATCGCCTCTACGCCAACCTGCAGATCGACAGCCTCTGGACTCGCGCCCTGCACTTGGCCGATGTGCAGTTGGACAAGCCGAAGACCGAAATCCTCTTCGACAAAGCCGGCACGCTCAACCTGGCGCAACTGTTCAAGTTGCCGCCGAGCGAACCGACGCCCGATGACCCCGAGAGCAAACCGTTCCCGCTGCGCATCGAGCGCATCAAGCTGGCGGGCGGCTACGTGCACTTCGAAGATGTGCGCCCCAGCGAACCTATCGAGTTTCTCTACGACAAACTCGACTTCGAACTGAAAAACCTCAGCACCCTGCCCGAAGACAACGCCGACATGACCCTGGTCGCCGCCGGCCCCGAGGGTGGGCAGATCGACTGGACCGGTAATTTCAGCCTGGTGCCGATCGCCTCCGAGGGTAAGCTCAAGGTCACGGATGGCAAGATGAAAGTCTGGTGGCCCTATGTACGGGACGCCGTGCCCCTGGTCCTGGAAGACGGCATCCTCAACTTCAGCACCGACTACAAGCTGAACCTGGCCAAAGAAACCGAACTGAACCTGACCAACGTCTCCGCGAGCATCGCTCCCTTTGCGATCAAGGCCCCGGATGGCCGGCCACTGGCGCGCCTGGAGCGCCTGGATGTCAGCGAAACCTCGATCGACCTGGCCAAGCAGCAAGTGATCGTGGGCAAGATCCGCAGTAACAAGCTCGAAACCTGGGCCGCCCGCGAAGCCGACGGCCAACTGGACTGGCAGAAACTGTTCGCCAGCCAGCCGAGCAAGCCGGCCACCCAGCCTGAGCCAGCAAGCGCTCCCGCCACGGCCGACTCGCCAAAACCCGAACCGACAGCACCGAGCAAGCCTTGGCAAGTGCTGCTCAAGGATGTGCAACTGCGCAACTACCAGGTGCATCTGGCTGATCGCCAGGTAAAACCTGCGGTAGCACTGGAGCTGGGCCCGCTGAATGTCGATGTACAAGATTTCGACAGCCTCAATCAAAGCCCCTTCACGCTGAAGATCGACAGTGGCCTGGGCAAGCAGGGCAAGATCCAGGCGAGCGGCCAGGTCAACCTCAACCCGGTCAGCGCCAAGCTGAAGGTCGACACCAAGGATATCGACCTGCGGGTTGCCCAGTCCTATATCAGCCCCTTTATCCGCCTGGAACTGCGTAGCGGCATGCTCGGCAGCAACCTGGACGTGAACCTCAAGAGTACCGAGCCCCTTGCGCTGCAGATCACCGGCCGCGCGCAAGTGGACCAACTGCACACCCTCGATACTCTCAAGACCCGTGACTTCCTCAAGTGGCAGCGCCTGGTGGTCGAGGGCTTGAACTACCAGCACGGCAATAGCCTGTCGATCGACAAGATCAACCTGCTGCAACCCTATGCGCGCTTTATGATCAACGATGACCGCACCACCAACGTCGATGACCTGCTGATCCCACAGCCGGCCGACAGCGGTGCCAAATCGACGGCCAAATCCAGCGCGAGCAACGAGAAGCCCCTGGGCATCCGTATCGGCCAGATCGCGATCAATGATGGCTCGGCCAACTTTGCCGACTTCAGCCTGACACCGAACTTCGCCACGGCGATCCAGCAACTCAATGGCCAGATCGGCACCATCGACAGCCGCCAGGCCAAGCCGGCCAGCGTCGATATCAAGGGCAAGGTCGATCGCTATGCGCCGGTAACCATCAAGGGCAGCGTGAACCCGTTTGACCCGATGGCCGCACTGGATATCGCCACCAGCTTCAAACGCGTCGAACTGACCACCCTGACACCTTACTCGGGCAAGTTTGCCGGGTTCCGTATCCGCAAGGGCCGGCTCAACCTGGACCTGCACTACGTGATCACCAAAGGCCAGCTGAAGGCCGAGAACAAGGTAGTGGTGGAGCAACTGCAACTGGGCGAGAAAGTCGACAGTGCGGACGCGGTGGACCTGCCGATTCGCCTGGCGATTGCCCTGCTCAAGGACACCGACGGCAAGATTTCCATCGAATTGCCGGTGACCGGCGACTTGAACAACCCGCAATTCAGCGTGATGCCGATTGTCTGGCAAACCCTGCGCAACCTGGTGGTACGCGCGGCGACGGCGCCGTTCAAGTTCATTGGCGGGCTGGTGACGGGTGGCGGTTCGCAAGACCTGGGCAATGTGTCGTTCGCCGCAGGCTCCAGCGCCCTGAACAAGGACGCCGAGTCGGCCCTAGACAGCCTCGCCAAGGCCCTCAAGGAGCGCCCTGCCCTGCGCCTGGAGATCGAAGGCACCGCGGCAGCCAGCAGCGACGGCCCGTTCTTGGCTGCCGAGCGGCTTGAGCGCGAGTATCAGTACAACTACTACAAGATACTCCAGCGCCGTGGCGATAAAGTCCCGGCCCAGGCGTCGTTGCTCGAAGTACCGGAAAAGGAAAAAGCCCCGCTGCTCGAAGGCATCTACCGCACTCGCTTGAAGCAACAGCCACCGGCCGAGTGGAAAAACCTGGGTAGCGATGAGCGCTCGTCGAAGCTGCGTGACGGCGTGATCAAGTTCTGGAGCGCCAGTGACGTGCTGCTACGCCAACTGGGCCAGGACCGCGCCAGCACGATCAAAGACTATCTGGTCGACAAGGGCCAGCTGGAAGATGACCGGGTGTACTTCATTGATGCCAACCTTGGGCAGGCAGAGAAAGATGGCCGGGTTGTTACGCCAATGCACCTGGATGCCGAGTAACTACCGGGCACCATAAGTGCAAAGTGTGGGGGCTGGCTTGCCTGCGATGGCGGTGGGTCAGCCAGCCTGCTTACTACTGATACGCCGTCATCGCAGGCAAGCCAGCTCCCACATTTGATCTCAAAAATCGGCAAATATGTATTCCCCGCCACAATAAAACGGGCCCCGACACAAGTGCCGGGGCCCGTAGTGACCACTTCCCTGTGGTCGGTCGCATGAACCTGTAAGGTGCATTGAGCGGATATCTGCCTCGCTCGTGGCCGCCTGGGTCCAGTCGAATGGTTACACGTTACTCTGCTTTCAGGCCGTCGGCCGATACAGCTTTAACGCCTTTGATTTTCTTGGTGATATTCACCGCAGTAGTTTTCTGCGCTTCAGTCACAGCGACCGAAGAGGACAGGGAAACCACGCCCTTGTTGGTTTCGACTTTAATGTCGGTACCTGGAATGCCTTTCTCGGTTACCAGGTCAGCTTTCACTTTGGTAGTGATCCAGGTATCCGAAGTGGACTCTTTGGCGCCTGCTGCTGCGCTTTTGGTTTTGTCGATGTTGTCTGCCTTGGTGGCGCCGCCAGCCAGCAGGCCGTCAGCAGAAACCGCGGTTACACCTTTGATTTTCTTGGTGATCGCTACAGCGGTTGCTTTCTGCGAATCCGAAATGGCTACAGTCGACGACAGGGAAACCACACCTTTGTTGGTTTCAACCTTGATGTCCGAACCAGGAATACCTTTTTCAGTCAGCAGATCAGATTTAACTTTGGTGGTGATCCAAGTATCCGAAACGCTTTCTTTCGCTTTGGTGGCTTCACCAGCCGCCAGAGTCATTGGAGCTTGGGAAGTTTGGGCAAAGGCCACGTTAGCACCCATGGCCAGGGTCAGAGCGGTAGCAGTAGCGAGAGCGAACTTCTTCATACGAGTAACTCCTGTTTTATTGAAAGTCTGCAGCGTGTGAACCTTCATACTGCAGCGTTAACAGGAATAGTGCAGACAGTGTGCCAAGTCCAAAAATTTAAATAAACCCTTATAAATCAATAGCTTATATAAATGCTGTTTTTTCGAAATCGTGCAACTTGCATGAAGCCCGTCGTGCCTGCATGCAAGTTGCGGCTTTTGTCCTGGGCTAAACGGCTGATTTACCTTCACTTTCCCGCAGTCCAAAAAAAAGGACTCCGAAGAGTCCTCTTTTTCAGCGTGAAGCCTGGGAGTGATTAAACGCCCGAAGCCTTGGCTGCTGCTACGTCCTTGATGGACAGTTTGATACGGCCGCGGTTGTCCACGTCCAGTACCAGCACTTCCACTTCCTGGCCTTCTTTGAGGATGTCGGTCACTTTCTCAACGCGAGCATCGCTCAGCATGGAGATGTGAACCAGACCGTCCTTGCCAGGCAGGATGTTGACGAATGCGCCGAAGTCGACGATGCGCTCAACCTTACCGACGTAGATCTTGCCGATCTCGGCTTCTGCGGTGATACCCAGGACGCGCTGACGTGCAGCTTCAGCCGCTTCCTTGGTTTCGCCGAAGATCTTGATCGAACCGTCGTCTTCGATATCGATCGAGGCCTTGGTTTCTTCACAGATCGCACGGATGGTCGCGCCGCCTTTACCGATGACATCACGGATTTTGTCGGTGTCGATTTTCATCGCGATCATGGTCGGAGCATTTTCCGACAGTTCGGTGCGGGACTGACCAATGATCTGGTTCATCTGGCCGAGGATGTTCAGGCGCGCTTCCAGGGCTTGGCCCAGAGCGATTTCCATGATCTCTTCGGTGATGCCCTTGATCTTGATGTCCATCTGCAGCGCGGTCACACCTTTGGCGGTACCGGCTACTTTGAAGTCCATGTCGCCCAGGTGGTCTTCGTCGCCCAGGATGTCGGTCAGGATGGCGAACTTCTCGCCTTCTTTAACCAGGCCCATGGCGATACCGGCAACCGGTGCCTTCATCGGAACGCCGGCGTCCATCAGAGCCAGGGAAGCACCGCAGACCGAAGCCATGGAGCTGGAACCGTTGGACTCGGTGATTTCCGACACAACACGAATGGTGTACGGGAACACGTCGGCGGCAGGCAGCATGGCTGCAATCGAACGACGGGCCAGGCGGCCGTGACCGATTTCGCGGCGACCAGCACCACCCATGCGACCACACTCACCTACCGAGAACGGAGGGAAGTTGTAGTGCAGCATGAACGGGTCTTTTTTCTCGCCTTCCAGGGTGTCCAGCAGCTGTGCGTCACGGGCAGTACCCAGAGTCGCGACTACCAGGGCCTGGGTTTCACCACGGGTGAACAGGGCCGAACCGTGGGTCTTCGGCAGAACGCCGACTTCGATGTTCAGCGGACGTACGGTGCGGGTGTCGCGACCGTCAATACGTGGCTTGCCGTTAACGATATTTTCGCGAACGGTGCGGTATTCGATTTCGCCGAAGGCTGCTTTGACTTCGCTGGAAGAAGGCTGGCCTTCTTCACCGGACAGCTTGGCAACAACCTGGTCCTTCAGTTCACCCAGGCGAGCGTAACGGTCGGCCTTGATGGTGATGGTGTAGGCGTCGGAGATCGCAGCACCGAACTCGGAGCGAATAGTGCCCAGCAGTGCGGTGGCTTCAGGCGCAGGAGCCCAGGTCCAGGTTGGCTTGGCAGCTTCAGCAGCCAGTTCTTTAACAGCGTTGATCACAACCTGGAACTCGTCGTGAGCAAACAGTACAGCGCCCAGCATCTGGTCTTCGGTCAGCTCTTTGGCTTCCGATTCAACCATCAACACGGCTTCCGAAGTACCGGCAACGACCATGTCCAGGCTCGAAGCTTTCTGTTGTTCGTAAGTCGGGTTCAGCAGGTAGCCGGTGCTTTCGTGGAACGCAACACGGGCTGCGCCGATCGGGCCATCGAAAGGAATACCGGAGATGGCCAGGGCAGCCGAGGTGCCGATCATCGCAGCGATGTCCGGATCGGTCTTCTTGCTGGTGGAAACGACGGTGCAGACAACCTGCACTTCGTTCATGAAGCCTTCTGGGAACAGCGGACGGATCGGACGGTCGATCAGTCGGGAAGTCAGGGTTTCTTTCTCGGAAGGACGGCCTTCACGCTTGAAGAAACCACCAGGGATCTTACCGGCAGCGTAAGTCTTTTCCTGGTAGTGAACGGAAAGAGGGAAGAAGCCTTTGCTTGGGTCAGCGGTCTTTGCGCCTACAACGGTCACCAGTACGGTAACGTCGTCGTCAACGGTGACCAGCACTGCGCCGGAGGCTTGACGGGCAATACGGCCTGTCTCGAGGGTAACGGTCGACTGACCGAACTGGAATTTTTTGATAACCGGGTTCACGGTGTCCTACCTTCTTTGTGGCTCTTGGGGAACTTGTCTTCTTGCGAAATTCTTGGGCAATGTCGGGAGTCGGCCCAACGCCTGTCCAGGGTAAAACGTGTATCCAGATAAAACTTGAGGCTGGAAGCCTGCCATGGGCCAGCGGGAAACCCACTGACACACGACAGCCAACCAACCTCTAGCGCAATCGCTGATTAGCGACGCAGACCCAGGCGACCGATCAGAGTCTGATAACGACCCAGATCCTTGCCTTTCAGGTAGTCCAGCAGCTTACGACGCTGGTTTACCATGCGGATCAGACCACGACGGGAGTGGTGATCTTTACCGTTGGCCTTGAAGTGACCTTGCAGCTTGTTGATGTTGTGGGTCAGCAGCGCAACTTGCACTTCTGGCGAACCAGTGTCACCAACAGCTTGCTGATAGTCAGCTACGATTTGTGCTTTTTCTTGAACGTCGAGAGCCATGAGGCAATCCTTTTTTCAGGAAACCACCCAAAGGGCAGTTTCAACAGGCCAGGGACAAATCCCTGTATCTAAAAATGAGTAGTGACCGTGCCTGTTAACAGCCACCCTCGTTCCAGCTTGCGTAAAAACTACTGCGCTTTTACCACAAACTGGTTCCGGTCATTCTGACCGAATCAGTCGACGCGGCGCGATGCGCCCGTCTTCGCTCACTTCACCGATACCGATAAAGCGACCGTTGTGATCTTGTACCCGCACCATGCCGAACTTCGGGGCATCCGGTGCACGTACTGGCTGGCCGTTGAGCCAGTAGAACGCGCTGTGCTCCGAAAAGTGCAGCAATGGCCAATCCAGCAAACCGCTGTCCGATGGCATCAGGAAGCGATCAACTGCTTCATTGCCGCCTTCGGCATGCACGGCTTCCAACTCTTCCAGCGTGACCGTCTGGGCCAGGGTAAAAGGGCCAGCCTGGGTGCGTCGCAGTTCTGCAACATACGCGCCGCAACCGAGCTTTTCACCGATATCTTCCACCAGGGTACGGATATAGGTGCCTTTGCTGCAGTCCACGGCCAAGCGGGCAGTCTCGCCTTCACAGGCAAGCAATTCCAAGCGCGCAATAGTAACAGAACGCGGTTCGCGCTCCACTACTTCGCCCGCACGTGCCAGCTTGTAAAGAGGCTGGCCATCACGCTTGAGAGCCGAGTACATCGGCGGTATCTGACTGATTTGCCCACGAAAAGCGGGTAAAGCGGCCTCGATATCTGCACGACCAACGGTCACGTCACGAACCTGCAGAACATCACCTTCGGCGTCAGCCGTGGTGGTGGTCTTGCCCAGTTGCATCAGGGTTTCGTAACCCTTGTCTGAATCGAGCAGGTATTGCGAGAACTTGGTGGCCTCGCCAAAGCACAATGGCAATACGCCAGTAGCCAAGGGGTCGAGGCTGCCGGTGTGCCCGGCCTTCTCGGCATTGAGCAGCCAGCGGACCTTCTGCAAAGCGGCATTGGAGGTAAAGCCAATGGGCTTGTCGAGCAGGATGATGCCACTGACGTTACGACGGATACGCTTGACCTGAGCCACCGCTTACTCCTTGGCGTCTTCAGGTGTGGACGGATGCTGATTGTCTTCAGCCACGGCACGCTCGATCAGGGCCGACAGGTGCGCACCACGCACGACACTTTCGTCGTAGTGGAAGTGCAACTGGGGCACGCTGCGCAGCTTCATCTCACGGGCCAACTGCATGCGCAGGAAGCCTGCGGCAGAGTTGAGCACCTTGATGCTTTGCGCGATCTCTTCGCTGTTGTCCTGGCCCATCACGGTGATGAAGATCTTCGCGTGACCAACGTCACGGCTCACTTCAACAGCGGTAATGGTGACCAGGCCAACGCGCGGGTCTTTGACTTCGCGACGGATCAGTTGGGCCAGCTCGCGCTGCATCTGATCGCCGATACGTTGGGTACGGCTGTATTCTTTTGCCATGTCTTGTTACCTGTTACTGCCACACGGTGAAACCCGTGGGGTCTGAAAGCGGCAAACGCCCGGCCTGACAAAAGCCAGACCGGGCGTTGCGTTTAGAGTCCGGACACTGCGCGGGACATTTGCATGCCCACACGCGGCGTGGCTCCTGAAGTGCGCGAGTTAGAGGCTGCGAGCAACCTGGACCTTCTCGTAGACTTCGATCTTGTCGCCAGGCTTGACGTCGTTGTAGCTCTTGACGCCGATACCGCATTCCATGCCCGCACGTACTTCGGAAGCGTCATCCTTGAAGCGGCGCAGGGATTCCAGCTCGCCTTCGAAGATAACGATGTCTTCACGCAGTACACGGATTGGACGGTTACGGTGCACAGTACCTTCGATAACCATGCAACCGGCGATCGCGCCGAACTTCGGCGAACGGAACACGTCACGCACTTCGGCAACACCCAGGATATTTTCCCGCACGTCACTGCCAAGCATGCCGGTAAGGGCTTTCTTGACGTCTTCGATGATGTCGTAGATGACGTTGTAGTAACGCATGTCCAGGCCTTCCTGCTCGACGATCTTCCGTGCGCCAGCATCGGCACGCACGTTGAAGCCGAACAGTACAGCGTTGGAGGCCAGTGCCAGGTTGGCATCGGATTCGGTGATACCACCGACACCGCCACCGACAACACGCACTTGCACTTCGTCGTTACCCAGGCCGTTCAAGGCGCCGTTCAACGCTTCGAGGGAACCACGGACGTCAGATTTGAGGACTATGTTAAGCGTCTTCTTCTCTTCCTGGCCCATGTTCTCGAAGATGTTTTCCAGCTTGCCGGCGTGAGCACGGGCCAGCTTGACTTCGCGGAACTTGCCTTGACGGAACAGAGCCACTTCACGGGCTTTCTTCTCGTCGGCAACTACGCTCATCTCGTCGCCAGCGTCCGGGGTACCGTCCAGGCCGAGAATCTCGACCGGGATAGCAGGACCTGCTTCCTTGATTGGCTTGCCGTTCTCGTCGAGCATGGCACGTACACGGCCGTAGTTCGAACCGACCAGGACCATGTCGCCTTGGCGCAGGGTACCGTCTTGAACCAGCACGGTCGCAACCGGGCCACGACCCTTGTCGAGGCGCGATTCAACCACGACACCACGGCCAGGAGCCGATGGCGTAGCGGTCAGTTCCAGGACTTCGGCTTGCAACAGGACTGCTTCGAGCAGTTCGTCAACGCCGGTACCCATCTTCGCCGAGACCGGTACGAATGGAGTGTCGCCACCCCACTCTTCGGACGTCACGCCGTGAACCGACAGTTCGCTACGGATGCGATCGAGATCGGCGCCCGGCTTGTCGATTTTGTTCACTGCAACCACCAGCGGCACACCAGCAGCCTTGGCATGCTGAACGGCTTCGATGGTTTGTGGCATTACGCCGTCGTCCGCTGCAACCACCAGGATCACGATGTCGGTCGCCTTGGCACCACGGGCACGCATTGCGGTAAACGCGGCGTGACCTGGGGTATCGAGGAACGTCACCATGCCACGGTCGGTTTCAACGTGGTAGGCACCGATGTGCTGGGTGATGCCGCCGGCTTCGCCCGCTGCAACCTTGGCACGACGGATGTAGTCGAGCAGGGAAGTCTTACCATGGTCAACGTGGCCCATTACGGTCACGACTGGCGCACGGGAAACTGCCTCACCTTCAAACTTCAGGGACTCGGCCAGGGAATCTTCCAGGGCGGTGTCGCTGACCAGGGTCACTTTGTGGCCCAGCTCCTCAGCAACCAGTTGGGCAGTTTCCTGGTCCAGTACCTGGTTGATGGTGGCCGGAGTACCCAGCTTGAACATGAACTTGATGATTTCAGCAGCCTTGACCGACATCTGCTGGGCCAGATCGCCCACAGTGATGGTCTCGCCGATCTTCACTTCACGCACGACAGGGCCGGTTGGGCTCTGGAAACCGTGGGCGTTGCGTTTCTTCAGCTTGGCCTTGCCGCGACCACCACGACGGAAGCCATCGCTTTCTTCGTCGGTAGTACGTGGCGCAACGCGTGGAGCAGGCGCTTTCTCTTTGACCGAAGCACGATGTGGAGCGTTTTTGCGCTCACCATCACCACTGCCGCGACGATTGTTATCGTCTGCGCGTGGTTTGTCCGGACGACGAGGTTCGTCGCGCTTGCGAGCGTCGGCTGCAGGAGCAGGTGCGGCGGCAACAGGAGCGGCCTCACGCACAGCTTCAACAGGCGCGGCAGGAGCGGCGACTGCATCAGTAGCGGATTGCGCAGCAGCAGGCTGGCGACGCGCTTCTTCTTCGGCGCGACGCTTGGCTTCTTCTTCAGCCTTCTGACGTGCAGCATTTTCTACTGCGCGACGTTCGTCCATCTCGCGTTTGCGCTCGGCTTCGATTTCTTCCGGGCTGCGCTGTACGAAGACTTTCTTCTTACGCACTTCAACGCTGATGCTTTTGCTACCAGCCACCCGCAGGGTGCTGGTTGTTTTGCGCTGCAATGTAATCTTGCGCGGTTCTTCCACTTTCGCCTTGTGGCTGCTTTTCAAGTGAGTCAGCAACGATTGCTTCTCACTGTCGCTCACATGTTCCTCGGCGGCGGTGTGCGGCAGACCTGCCTCACGCATCTGCTGCAACAGGCGCTCTACCGGTGTTTTGACCTCATCGGCCAGTTGTTTCACCGTGACTTGCGTCATGCACTTCTCTCCTCAGGCCGCGCCTAATTACTCGAACCAATGGGCTCGGGCGGCCATGATCAACTTGCCGGCACGATCATCGTCAATGCCGTCGATGTCGAGCAGGTCGTCAATAGACTGCTCGGCCAGGTCTTCGCGGGTAATTACGCCGCGCACCGCCAGTTCCATCGCCAAATCCTTGTCCATACCCTCAAGCGAGAGCAGGTCTTCGGCCGGATGGGCGTCTGCCAGCTTTTCCTCAGTAGCGATGGCTTTAGTCAACAAGCGATCCTTGGCCCGAGCGCGAAGCTCGTTGACGGTGTCTTCGTCAAAGCCGTCGATGTTGAGCATTTCCTCCACCGGTACGTAGGCAATCTCTTCCAGGCTGGTAAAGCCTTCATCTACCAGCACCTGTGCCAGGTCTTCGTCGACTTCCAGCTCGTCGATGAAGTTGCGCAGGATGTCGCCGGTTTCTGCTTGCTGCTTAGCCTGGATGTCCGATTCGGTCATGACGTTCAGGGTCCAGCCAGTCAACTGGCTGGCCAGACGCACGTTCTGACCACCGCGACCGATGGCCTGGGCCAGATTGTCTGCGCCAACGGCGATGTCCATTGCATGGGCATCTTCGTCAACAATAATTGCCGCGACTTCGGCCGGGGACATGGCGTTGATCACGAACTGCGCCGGGTTATCGTCCCACAGCACGATATCCACACGCTCACCGCCCAATTCGCCCGACACTGCCTGGACGCGCGAACCGCGCATACCAATGCAAGCGCCCTGCGGGTCGATGCGTTTGTCCTTGGAGCGGACCGCGATCTTGGCGCGCGAACCCGGGTCGCGGGACGCAGCCATCACTTCGATCAGGCCTTCGGCAATTTCCGGCACTTCGATACGGAACAGCTCGATCAACATTTCCGGCGCAGTACGCGACAGGATCAGTTGAGGGCCACGGTTCTCGGTGCGGATTTCCTTGAGCAGCGCACGCAAGCGCACGCCAACACGGAAGGTTTCGCGAGAAATGATGTCTTCACGGGCCAGCAACGCTTCAGCGTTGTTACCCAGGTCGACGATCACGTTGTCGCGGGTCACTTTCTTCACGGTGCCGGAGATGATTTCCCCCAGGCGCTCGCGATAGGCGTCAACGACTTGAGCGCGCTCGGCTTCGCGGACCTTTTGCACGATGACTTGCTTGGCAGTCTGTGCAGCGATGCGGCCGAACTCGATGGACTCGATCTTTTCCTCGACGACGTCACCCACCTGGGCACCAGGATGCGTTTGCGCAACCTTGCTTGGCCAGGTTTCGATGGCCGGATCATCAAGATCGGCTTCTTCGACGACTGTCCAGCGACGGAAAGTCTCATAGGCTCCGGTGTGGCGGTTGATTTCCACACGCAGATCAACTTCGTCTTCAAAACGCTTTTTGGTAGCAGTGGCCAGGGCCAACTCCAGCGCTTCAAAAATCACGTTAGCCGGTACGCCCTTTTCATTGGATACCGACTCAACAACCAGCAGTACTTCTTTGCTCATCGTACGCCTCGCCTTTCGCAAGCCATTGGATCCGCGGGATCCGCAGTTTCTGGCACGTCTCAGTCAAAACTGGGAATAATGTTGGCCTTGTCGATCATATCGATCGGCAACAGGAACTCGTGGTCTTCTACCTGCACCACTACATCCTGTTCTTCTACACCGCGCAGAAGGCCCTGAAAGTTGCGTCGCCCTTCAAAAGGAGATCGCAGCTTGATCTTCACTTGTTCACCGGCATATTTAGCAAACTGCTCAATAGTGAACAGTGGGCGTTCCATGCCTGGCGAGGAAACTTCGAGGGTGTATTCAACGGCGATCGGATCTTCAACATCCAGGACACCGCTGATCTGACGGCTGACGATGGCACAATCGTCCACCAGCACGCCGCCCTCTTTATCGATATAAACGCGCAACATTGAGTGGCGACCTTGAGCCGAAAACTCAATACCCCAGCATTCATAGCCTAGGGCCACGACCACCGGGGCCAGCAAGGCCTGCAACTCTTCTAGCTTGCTCGACACCTGAACCCCCTCGTGCATGTATGTGCATGCTGTGCAAAATAAAAAAATGGGCGAAACGCCCATCCTTGAAACGCCGTCGAACAGCGGCGTTGAAAGTGTCCAGCTAACAAAAAGCCCCTTAAAAGGGGCTCCGCTAAAACTGGTTGCGGGGGCCGGATTTGAACCGACGACCTTCGGGTTATGAGCCCGACGAGCTACCAGACTGCTCCACCCCGCGACAAAGCTGGGGCGGAAGTATACGACCGATCCCTTACAGGGTCAATGTAACCTTCCACCTACAAGAAAGCCCGCAACAGCGGGCTCTCCTGATAATTGGTACCGAGAAGGGGACTCGAACCCCTACACCCTATGGGCACAACCACCTCAAGGTTGCGTGTCTACCAATTCCACCACCTCGGCATACAGCGTTTACAACCTTCTTACTTCTGCTCTTGAGCTGGAGGCACGTCAGTCGCTGGAGTAGCCGACTTTTGCTCTTGAAGCACCGGGACATCATCAGAAGCCGGTTTTGCTTTTGGTACTTCCAACACTGCTGGATCTGGCAAACCTGCTTGAGTTAGCACATGAGCTTTCTCTTTAGCAAAGTAACCTAACCCCAGGCTGGTTATGAAGAAACCGGCGGCAAGTATAGCAGTAAACTTACTAAGAAAGGTAGAGGAACCTTGGCTTCCGAACACAGTATTTGAAGCACCTGCCCCGAAAGACGCACCAGCGTCCGCACCTTTACCCTGTTGCAGCAATACCAGGGCAACAACGCCCAGCGCACCCAACAGATGAAAAACGACTACGACTGTTTCCAGCATTTTCTCAGTTTCCCGCGGCGCGACAAATCGCACCGAACTCATCTGCATTCAGGGAAGCTCCACCAATGAGCCCCCCATCGATATCCGGCATGCCGAACAGTTCGACCGCATTGGCCGCCTTCACGCTGCCGCCGTATAGAAGCCGCACACCTTGTGCGACCTCAGAATTCTCTGCCGCCAACTGCGCGCGGATGGCTGCATGCACATCCTGCGCCTGTTGCGGTGTAGCAGTCAGCCCGGTGCCAATGGCCCAGACCGGCTCGTAAGCAATCACTGCCTTTGCAAATGCACCAACACCCAGCTCCTCGATGATGCTGCCCAGCTGACGCGAGACAACTTCAAGAGTCTTGCCCGATTCACGCTGCTCCAGGGTTTCCCCTATGCACAACACTGGAATCAAGCCACAAGCCTGTGCCGCTGCGAACTTGCGGTTGAGCGTCCCATCCCGCTCGCCCATCATCTGACGGCGCTCGGAGTGCCCAACAAGCACATAGGAACAACCCGCATCAACCAACTGACTCGGTGCAACCTCACCGGTCAACGCACCCTGCATGGCTTCTACTGCGGAATTCTGCGCGCCGACCTGGATCGACTTGCCTTTCAAGCCATCAACCACTTGGTTGATATGCAAGCAAGGCGGGAATACCGCAATATCGACACCGCTTGGCAAAGCCAGGTGACGAAGGCCATTGACCAGCTCAGCGACACTGGCGCGGGTACCGTGCATCTTCCAGTTACCAGCTACCATAGTGCGACGCATGCTGTACCTCGTCGGTCAAAGTGGGCGCAGATGTTACCCAACCACATCATCACTGGCAAGCCGAATTCAGGCGCAAACTTCAGTTACCAGTTTTGCCAGCTCTTCGGCGTAGCCACGAACCTGTGTTTCGTCATCGCCTTCAACCATCACACGCACCAAAGGCTCGGTCCCCGACTTGCGCAACAAGACCCGGCCACGCCCCGCCATGGCGACGGTAACGCGCTCACAGGCTTCCTTGATCGCCGGGTGCTCGATAGGGTTTTCACCACCCGAGAAACGCACATTGAGCAATACTTGAGGGCACTTGCGTAGCGCCTGGCGCGCCTGAGCCAGGCTTTCTTCGCGGCGACGCAGGGCCAATAGTACCTGCAGCGCCGCGATAATCGCATCACCGGTGGTGGTGTGCTGGAAGCACACGACATGGCCCGAATTCTCGCCACCCACCACCCAGTTGCGCTCCAGCAGCTCGGCAATCACGTAGCGGTCGCCAACATTGGCGCGCACGAACGGGATCCCCAGGTCGGCCAGGGCCAGCTCCAGCCCCAGGTTACTCATCAAGGTACCGACGACGCCGCCTTGGAGCTTGTTACGCTCATGCAGGTCGCGGGCAATGATGAACAGCAGGTCGTCACCGTCGACGATGGCGCCGGTATGATCGACCATCAGCACGCGATCACCGTCACCATCGAAGGCGATACCCAGGTCCGCGTGCTCGGCCAATACCGCTGCCTGCAATTGCCCCATGTGGGTCGAACCGCAGTTGTCGTTGATGTTCAGGCCGTTAGGCTGAGCCGACAGCACGGTGACCTCGGCGCCCAATTCCTTGAATACGCTGGGAGCGACCTTGTAGGTGGCACCGTGGGCACAGTCGATGACCACCTTGAGCCCGGCAAAATTGGTGCTGGTAGGCACGCTGCTTTTGCAAAATTCGATATAACGACCCGACGCGTCGTTGATCCGCGATACCTTGCCCAGCTTGCTCGACTCGACGACGGTCATCGGCGCATCCAGCAGCTCTTCAATCATGTGTTCGATCTCGTCCGGCAGCTTGGTGCCCTGGCCCGAGAAAAACTTGATGCCATTGTCGTCATGGGGATTGTGCGAAGCGCTGATCACAATTCCGGCTTCAGCGTGAAAGGTACGCGTCAGATAAGCGATCGCCGGCGTAGGCATCGGCCCCAGCAACATCACATCAGCCCCGGCAGCGGACAGGCCCGCCTCCAGCGCAGACTCGAACATGTAACCGGAGATCCGCGTGTCCTTGCCGACCAGGATGCGGCATGCGCCCATGCTGCGAAAGGCCATCCCGGCCGCCCAGCCCAGCTTGAGCATGAAATCCGGAGTGATCGGGAATTCGCCGACCCGACCACGAATACCGTCGGTGCCAAAATATTTCTTTGTCATAAGTGCTCCATCATTCTTATTCGGCTGATTCTACCGCTTCGATCATCCGCACTACGTCAACTGTCTCGGCCACATCATGCACCCGCAGAATGCGCGCGCCCTTGGCCACGGCCAGTGCCGCGAGGGCCAGGCCGCCATACAGGCGCTCGCCCACGGGACGATTCAAGGCCATGCCTATCATGCTCTTGCGTGACACCCCAACCAACAGGGGGCGACCAAGGGCATGCAGCGACTCCATATGTTTGAACAGGCTCAAGTTGTGCTGCAGGGTTTTGGCAAAACCAAACCCCGGGTCGAGAATGATCCGCTCAGGTGCAATTCCTGCAACGGCGCATTGGGCAATGCGACTCACCAGAAATTCCGTCACTTCTTCAACCAGGTTGTCGTAGTGCGGGGCGTCCTGCATCGTCCCGGGCTCGCCAAGCATATGCATCAGGCACACAGGCAACCCGGTGGCAGCAGCAGCATCCAGCGCACCATCGCGCTGCAATGAGCGCACATCGTTGATCAGCCCCGCGCCGAGTCGCGCGGTCTCACGCATGACGGCGGGCGTCGAGGTATCTACCGAGATGATGACATCCAGCTCACGATGGATTCGCTCGACAATCGGCGCAACACGCTCCATCTCCTCCAACGGGGAAACAGCACGTGCTCCAGGCCGGGTCGACTCACCACCGACATCGATAATGGTCGCACCCGCAGCCACCATTGCCTCTGCATGACGCAAAGCCGCGTCCAGCTGGCTGAAGCGACCACCGTCGGAAAAGGAATCAGGGGTTACGTTGAGAATGCCCATAACGTGGGTACGGGCCAAATCAAGAACCCGGTTGCCGCAAGGCAACCGGGTGGAGGACAACACAGAAGTCATTTCAAGCCTTAAAGGTCGGCAGCCGGGCCGCCGATTGGGTTTTCCGGGCGCTCATTCTGTACCACTGGCGGTGTTCCAGAAGTACCCGAACCACCTTCCCAATCACGAGGCTCGCGAGGAGTACGGCCAGCCATGATGTCGTCGATCTGCTCGGCATCAATAGTCTCGTACTTCATCAGGGCATCAGCCATGGCGTCGAGCTTGTCACGGTTATCGGTAAGGATCTGCTTGGCCGTGCCGTAGCACTGGTCAATGATGCTGCGCACTTCAGAGTCGATCAGCTTGGCAGTCTCGCCGGAGAAGCTGGCACTTTGACCGCCGCCACCACGACCCAGGAATACTTCGCCTTCTTCCTCGGCATACATCAGCGGGCCGAGTTTTTCCGAAAGACCCCACTTGGTGACCATGTTCCGCGCAATCTGGCTGGCACGCATGATGTCGTTGGACGCGCCGGTGGTTACACCGTCAAAGCCCAAGGTCATCTCTTCAGCGATACGGCCGCCGTACAGCGAGCAGATCTGGCTGATCAGGGCACGCTTGGAGAGGCTGTAACGATCCTCTTCCGGCAGGAACATGGTGACACCCAACGCCCGACCACGAGGAATGATCGACACCTTGTAGACCGGGTCATGCTCAGGCACAACGCGACCGACAATGGCATGACCGGCTTCGTGATAAGCGGTGTTCTGTTTCTCTTTTTCGGACATGACCATGGATTTGCGCTCAGCGCCCATCATGATCTTGTCCTTGGCCAGCTCGAACTCTTTCATCTCGACGATGCGCTTGCCGGTACGGGCAGCGAACAGCGAGGCCTCGTTCACCAGGTTGGCCAGGTCGGCACCGGAGAAACCAGGAGTACCACGGGCAATCACGCCCGGCGCCACGTCATCGCCCATTGGCACTTTGCGCATATGGACCTTGAGAATCTGCTCGCGGCCACGGATATCCGGCAAGCCAACCACCACCTGGCGGTCGAAACGGCCCGGACGCAGCAGCGCCGGGTCAAGTACGTCAGGACGGTTGGTGGCGGCAATCACGATGATGCCGTCGTTCATTTCAAAGCCGTCCATCTCCACCAGCAACTGGTTGAGGGTCTGCTCACGCTCATCATGACCACCGCCCATGCCCGCACCACGATGGCGACCGACAGCGTCGATTTCATCGATGAAGATAATGCATGGCGCGTGCTTCTTGGCCTGCTCGAACATGTCACGCACACGGCTGGCGCCTACACCGACGAACATCTCGACGAAGTCGGAACCGGAAATGGTGAAGAACGGCACCTTGGCTTCGCCGGCAATCGCCTTGGCGAGCAGGGTTTTACCGGTACCCGGAGGACCAACCATCAGTACGCCGCGAGGAATACGGCCACCCAAGCGCTGGAACTTGCCTGGGTCGCGCAGGAACTCGACCAACTCGCCGACTTCTTCCTTGGCTTCGTCGCAACCGGCAACGTCAGCCAGGGTGGTTTTTACCTGGTCTTCGGAAAGCAGGCGCGCCTTGCTCTTGCCGAAGCTCATCGGCCCGCCCTTGCCTCCTGCACCACCTTGCATCTGGCGCATGAAGAACATGAACACGGCAATAATCACCAGGATCGGGAAGCTGGCTACCAGCAACTGGGTCCAGATGCTCTGCTGCTCAGGCTGCTTGCCCTCGACGACCACCTTGTTGTCCACCAGGTCGCCGATCAGGCCATTGTCCTGGATCGCCGGACGGATGGTCTTGAAGCTGTCGCCATCGTTGCGCTTGCCGGTGATCACGTAGCCATCAACCGCTACGCGCTCGACCTTGCCATCCTTAACTTGCTGGATGAAGTCGGAATAGTTGAGGGTCTGCGGCTCGTTAGGGCTGGAGAAGTTGTTCATCACCGTCACCAGGACAGCCGCGATGATCAACCACAGGATCAGATTCTTTGCCATATCGTTCAATTAACTACCCTCTGAAGCAAGCTCCGCTACTGGCGCGCGCTTCGCATGATATTCACCGGCCTAACTTACTACATTACCTACAACTCTGGCAGGCGCCGTCTGTAACCCTTTGTGAAACTTTGACTACACAATATTCGTAAAGCTTCGTGACGAAAGCGATATAAAAAAACCTATCGACTCCCTTAAAACCTTTAAAGACGCTCATCACTGGCAGCGCCTTCGACACCGCGGTAACCGCGGCCCAGCAAATACTGCTCGCGAGACCTGTCCCTCGACGAGTCAGGCTTGCGGGTCTGCACCTTGTCGAACAGCTTGCGCATGTTCTTGTGGTACTCGTCAAAACCTTCCCCAAGGAAGACCTTGACCAGAAAATCACCACCCGGACGCAGAACCCTTCCTGCCAGATCCAGTGCCAATTCGCACAGGAACATGGCGCGTGGCATATCCACGGCTGGTAATCCACTCATATTGGGGGCCATATCCGAAATCACAAGGTCTACCTGCGAATTTCCGACAGCCTCGAGGATCTGTGCCAACACGTCATCGCGGGTAAAGTCGCCATGGACGAAGGTCACATCAGGGATGCTGTCCATCTCCAGGATATCGGAAGCGATCAACCGGCCTTGCCCACCAATCAGACGACTGGTCACCTGGGACCAGCCACCTGGGGCTGCGCCAAGATCGATTACGCTCATGCCTGGACGGATCAACCGGTCCTTTTCCTGGATCTCCAGCAGCTTGTAGCTGGCCCGGGAACGGTAGCCATCCTTTTGCGCCTTTTTGACGTAAGGATCGTTGAAATGCTCTTTAAGCCAGTTAAGGCTAGTTTTGGAACGGGCCACGGGCCACCTCGAAAATAAAACGGGTCGTGATTAACTGGGCGGTCCCGGACTCGCTCGGGTAAACTGGCCGCCGCTTTTTACAAGATCAGACGCAGGGGTCAGATTATGCCGCTCACTCAAGAGCAGAAGAAACAGTACAAATCCATTGGCCACCATCTGAAACCAGTTTTGATCGTGGCTGACAACGGTTTGACTGAAGGTGTGTTAGCCGAACTTGAACGCGCATTAGGCGATCACGAGCTGATCAAGATCAAGGTCAATATCCTCGATCGCGAAGCGCGCCTGGCCGCCATTGCAGAACTGTGCAAGGTGGGCAAGGCGGACCTGGTTCAGGTCATCGGCAAGATGGCGCTGCTGTATCGCAAGAATTTCAGCGCCAACAAGCAATTGTCGAACGTTCACCGCTTCAAATGATACAAGGGTCACGGGCGTGCTTCGCGCGCCCTGCCACTCCATCCCGGCACCGGCTGTACCACCAGCACCAAGCCAGAAAACCCTAGCACAAGATAGCTGAACAGCTGCCAGCGCAACGCTTCCGGCAGCAATATGCGCACCACGCAATACATTGCGCACGCATACAGCGCCATCAACAGCAGTTGCCCGCGCATATCCCGCCACAAACTCCCCAAGCCCTCGGCCTTGACCAGCACCAATGCCTGGAGAGTCACGCACGCCGCCGCAAATCCCACCAGCAGCGCACTCAATAATCCGCCGATCTCATCGATCAGCAACGGCGCCAGGCCAATCATGCCCAGTACCGGCAATACACCCAGGTGTAACAGCCACAGGCCGCCAACCCAAAGCATCTGGGCCAACTGCCAAAGCATGGCGCCCGCTGGAAGCGGGCGCCCTCCTTCAGATGTGACGAACTTCGACAATCTCGTACTCGATCACGCCACCAGGCGTCTTGACGGCGACCACGTCACCCTCTTCCTTGGCGATCAAGGCACGGGCCAGCGGCGAACCGACGGAAATCTTGCCGAGTTTGAAGTCAGCCTCGTCCTCACCCACGATATGGTAAGTCACGCTTTCATCCGTCTCGACGTTGGCGATTTCCACAGTCGTGCCAAAAATCACCTTGCCGGTCTTCGGAATGGTCGTGACATCGATGATGACCGCATTCTGCATGCGCCCTTCGATATCACGGATCCGCGCCTCGACCATACCTTGCTGCTCACGAGCAGCGTGGTATTCGGCGTTTTCCTTCAAGTCACCCAACTCACGGGCCGTACCGATGTCCTGGCTCAGCTTTGGACGTACGACCTTGGTCAGGTGGGCGTGCTCCTCTTCCAGGGCCTTGGCGCCCTGGACAGTCATAGGGTATTTGATCATGCCTTCAATCCTGCGTGTAGATCCTGCAAGCGACGCACGGTCTTTTCCGGACCGAACTTGAGCGCTTCACAGATGGCTTCGCCAGCAGCAATGGTGGTGGTGCAGTAGATCTTGTGCTGCAAGGCATTACGACGAATGGAGTAGGAGTCCGCGATCGACTGGCGACCTTCGGTGGTGTTGATGATCAGGGTGACTTCGTCATTCTTGATCATGTCGACCACATGCGGACGGCCTTCCGTTACCTTGTTCACGCGACGCACTTTCAGGCCAGCGGCTTCAATCAGCTTGGCGGTCCCGGCAGTGGCCACGACTTCGAAGCCCAAGTTGATCAGATCACGGGCCACGCCTGCAACCAGTGGTTTGTCATCATCACGCACGCTGATAAACGCAGTACCGCCGGTCGGCAGCACTTCGCTGGCGCCCATCTGGGCCTTGGCGAATGCTTCGCCGAAGGTATCGCCCACACCCATCACTTCACCGGTGGACTTCATCTCTGGGCCCAGGATCGGGTCCACGCCAGGGAATTTGGCGAATGGGAATACCGCCTCTTTCACGCTGTAGAAGTTCGGAATGATTTCCTTGGTGAAGCCGATTTCCTTCAAGGTCTTACCGGCCATCACACGGGCGGCAATCATTGCCAGGGATACGCCGATGCACTTGGAAACAAACGGTACGGTACGCGAGGCACGTGGGTTGACCTCGATGACATAGATGTCTTCGCCCTGCAGCGCCAACTGTACGTTCATCAGGCCGACCACACCCAGCTCCAAGGCCATTTTCTTGACCTGCTCGCGCATCTCGTCCTGAATGTGCAGCGGCAGCGAGTACGGTGGCAGGGAGCATGCGGAGTCACCGGAGTGAACGCCCGCCTGCTCGATGTGCTGCATGATCGCGCCGATCACTACGTCGGTGCCATCGCAGACCGCATCCACGTCCATCTCGATGGCGCAGTTGAGGAAGTGGTCCAGCAGCACCGGGCTGTCATTGGACACTTTCACCGCATCACGCAGGTAGCGCTTGAGTTCGTCTTCTTCGTAGACGATTTCCATCGCCCGGCCGCCCAGCACGTACGACGGACGCACCACCAGCGGGTAGCCGATCTTGCTGGCGGCGCGGATGGCTTCGTCTTCGCTGCGCACAGTAGCGTTTGGCGGCTGACGCAGGTTCAGGCGCTCGACCATTTGCTGGAAGCGCTCACGGTCTTCGGCACGGTCGATGGCGTCTGGGCTGGTACCGATGATCGGCACGCCGGCCGCTTCCAGGGCCCGCGCCAGTTTCAGCGGGGTTTGCCCGCCGTACTGCACGATCACGCCTTTTGGTTTCTCGACGCGACAGATTTCCAGCACGTCTTCCAGCGTTACCGGCTCGAAGTACAGGCGGTCAGAAGTGTCGTAGTCAGTGGAAACAGTTTCCGGGTTGCAGTTGACCATGATGGTCTCGTACCCGTCTTCGCGCAGGGCGAGGGCGGCGTGTACGCAGCAGTAGTCGAACTCGATGCCCTGGCCGATACGGTTTGGACCGCCACCCAGAATGATGATCTTGTCGCGACCCGACGGCGCGGCTTCGCACTCTTCCTCGTAAGTGGAGTACAGGTACGCGGTGTCGGTGGCGAACTCTGCGGCGCAGGTGTCAACACGCTTGTAGACCGGGAAGATATCCAGCTTGTGGCGGTGGGTGCGCAGGTTTTTCTCGGTCACACCCAGCAGCTTGGCCAGACGCTGGTCGGAGAAGCCTTTGCGCTTGAGGCGGAACATCAGGTCGCGGTCGATAGAGGAAAGACCCAGGGTCTTGACCTTCTCTTCTTCCTTGATCAGATCTTCGATCTGCACCAGGAACCACGGGTCAATCATGTTCATGCCGAAGATGTCTTCGACGGTCATGCCCGCGCGGAAGGCGTCAGCCACGTACCAGATACGCTCGGCGCCCGGGACGGTCAGCTCGCGCTTGAGGATGCTCATGCTTTCCGGGTTGCTCAGGTCGAGCTTCTCGTCCAGACCGCAAACGCCCACTTCCAGGCCACGCAGGGCTTTCTGCAGGGACTCCTGGAATGTCCGGCCAATGGCCATGACTTCACCGACCGACTTCATCTGAGTGGTCAGGCGGGCGTCGGCTTTCGGGAACTTCTCGAAAGCGAAGCGCGGCAGCTTAGTGACGACGTAGTCGATCGACGGCTCGAAGGACGCCGGCGTAGCACCGCCAGTGATTTCGTTTTGCAGCTCGTCCAAGGTGTAACCGATCGCCAGCTTGGCAGCGATGCGTGCAATCGGGAAGCCGGTAGCTTTTGATGCCAGCGCCGAAGAACGCGAAACACGCGGATTCATCTCGATCACGACCATGCGGCCTGTGTCCGGGCAGATACCGAACTGAACGTTGGAACCGCCGGTTTCAACGCCGATCTCACGCAGTACCGCCAACGAGGCGTTACGCATGATCTGGTATTCCTTGTCCGTCAGGGTTTGCGCAGGTGCAACGGTGATCGAGTCACCTGTGTGCACGCCCATCGGGTCGAAGTTTTCGATCGAGCAGACGATGATGCAGTTGTCCTTTTTATCGCGGACAACTTCCATCTCGTACTCTTTCCAGCCGATCAGGGATTCGTCGATCAACAGCTCTTTGGTCGGCGACAGATCCAGGCCGCGGGCGCAGATTTCTTCGAACTCTTCACGGTTGTAAGCGATACCGCCGCCGGTGCCGCCCATGGTGAAGGACGGACGAATAATGCACGGGAAGCCCAGCTTTTCGAGAACCGCGTTGGCCTCTTCCATACTGTGGGCGATACCCGAGCGCGGGCAATCAAGACCGATAGACTTCATGGCCTTGTCGAAACGCGAACGGTCTTCAGCCTTGTCGATGGTGTCGGCATTGGCGCCGATCATTTCTACGCCGAACTTTTCCAGGACGCCTTCGCGCTCCAGGTCCAGGGCACAGTTCAGTGCAGTCTGGCCACCCATGGTCGGCAGCAGTGCGTCCGGACGCTCTTTCTCGATGATCTTGGCAACGGTCTGCCATTTGATCGGTTCGATGTAGGTGGCGTCGGCCATGTCCGGATCGGTCATGATGGTGGCCGGGTTGGAGTTCACCAGGATGACGCGGTAACCCTCTTCGCGCAGGGCCTTGCAGGCCTGGGCGCCGGAGTAGTCGAATTCACAGGCCTGGCCGATAACGATCGGGCCAGCGCCGAGAATCAGGATGCTTTTTATGTCTGTACGTTTTGGCATGGGTTTGTCACTCAAATCCGCAGGTCAGTCGGCAAGCCGTCTTGAACAATCTTTGAAGAGCCTGCGGGGGCCACCGAAATTCGGGGCCGCCCGCAAGCCACTCAGTCAGCGTCGCTTGGCCATCTCATTGATGAAACGGTCGAACAGCGGCGCTACGTCGTTCGGGCCCGGGCTCGCTTCAGGGTGGCCCTGGAAGCTGAACGCGCTCTTGTCGGTGCGCTCGATACCCTGCAGGGAGCCGTCGAACAGCGACTTGTGAATGGCACGCACGTTGGCCGGCAAGGTGGCTTCATCCACCGCAAAACCGTGGTTCTGGCTGGTGATCATCACCACGCCCGTATCCAGGTCTTGTACCGGGTGGTTGGCACCGTGATGGCCATGGCCCATTTTCAGGGTCTTGGCGCCGGAGGCCAGGGCCAGCAGTTGGTGACCGAGGCAGATACCGAATACCGGGATCTCGGTGTCCAGCACTTGCTTGATGGCCTTGATGGCGTAGTCGCATGGCTCCGGGTCACCCGGGCCGTTGGACAGGAAAACGCCATCCGGTTGCAGGGCCAGTACGTCGGCGGCCGGGGTTTGCGCCGGCACCACGGTTACGCGGCAACCGCGCTCGACCAGCATGCGCAGGATGTTGTACTTGATGCCGTAGTCGTAGGCCACGACGTGGTACGGCAGCTCGCTGGCTTCGATAGTCGCGTGGCTGTCGGTCTTCAAGTCCCAGACAGTGGAGCGCCACTCGTACTTCTCTTTGGTGCTGACAACTTTCGCCAGGTCCATGCCTTTCAGGCCAGGGAAGCCCTGCGCTGCAGCAATCGCAGCCTCTTCGGAAATATTGTCACCGGCCATGATGCAGCCGTTTTGCGAGCCTTTTTCACGCAGGATGCGCGTGAGGCGGCGCGTGTCGATACCAGCGATTGCCACCACGTTGTTGGCTTTCAGGTAATCGGACAGAGACATCGTGTTACGCCAGTTGCTCGCAACCAGTGGCAGATCACGAATCACCAGACCGGCCGACCAAACACGATCAGACTCGACGTCTTCCGGTGTAGTACCGGTGTTGCCGATGTGCGGATAGGTCAGGGTAACGATCTGTTGGGCGTAGGAAGGATCGGTAAGGATTTCCTGATAGCCGGTCATGGCGGTGTTGAACACCACCTCTCCAACGGTCTGACCGTCGGCTCCAATGGCTTCGCCGCGAAAAATGCTGCCATCAGCAAGGGCGAGTATGGCTGGCTTAGTCAAGAAGACCTCCCGTAAATAAAGCCTGAAAGGGCGATCGCAGGTTGTAAAAAAGCGGAGTGACGTATGGACACGTCACCCCGCTTCTTCACCGAATTATTCTGCGCGCTTTTAGTGGACACACTAAAGCTGTAGCTTACAGAAAAAGGCTTTTTTGGTCCACCGCTAATGAGCCGAAAAGGCAGGAGAATGCGACAGGACGTCGCTTAGCGGGTAAAAACGGGGCCCTAGAGTAATACCCGGGGCCCGTTTTTGCTACTGATTAACGCAGATCCAGCACATCTTGCATGTCATAGAGGCCCGCTTCGCGCCCCTCCAGCCACAATGCCGCACGCACTGCGCCCTTGGCGAAAGTCATGCGGCTGGAGGCCTTGTGGGTGATTTCCAGGCGCTCACCTTCGGCAGCAAACAGCACCGTGTGATCACCGACCACGTCACCGCCGCGCACAGTGGCAAAGCCAATGGTCTCGCGCTCGCGAACACCGGTATGCCCCTCGCGACCATACACCGCGACTTTCGACAGATCGCGCCCCAACGCATCGGCAATCACTTCACCCATGCGCATGGCGGTCCCCGATGGCGCATCGACCTTGTGCCGGTGATGGGCCTCGATGATCTCGATATCCGCATCATCACCCAGCACCCGTGCAGCCATGTCGAGCAACTTCAGCGACAAGTTGACGCCTACACTGAAGTTGGCGGCAAACACGATAGGAATATCCTTGCCCGCCGCGACGAGCAACTGCTTCTGCTCGGCATTCAGGCCGGTGGTGCCAATGACCATGGCCTTGCCCGCCTTGCGGCAGAACGCCAGGTTTTTCAGCATCACTTCGGGCAGGGTGAAATCGATCAACACATCGAATTCATCAGCCACTTGCTCCAGGCTGCCGGACAGCGCCACACCGATCCGCCCCAGCGCAGCCAACTCGCCAGCATCGGCGCCAATCAGCGTACTGCCGGGGCGTACGATTGCCGCAGTCAGCCCCGACAGAGGCGAGCGCTGCTGCACCGCCTCCACCAGGTTCTTGCCCATGCGCCCGGCGGCGCCCATCACTGCTATACGTCGCATATCCACGTCCTTACAGGTCGCCGAAGAAGCGCTTCACGCCTTCGAACCAGCCAGCAGTCTTGGGCGAATGGGAGCCATCACCGGCCAGCGAGCCGCGCAGCTCTTCGAGCAACTCACGCTGGCGACGATCCAGGTTGACCGGCGTCTCGACAGCCACACGGCACATCAAGTCGCCCGCACCACCGCCGCGCACCGGCGCCACACCCTTGCCACGGATCCGGAACTGCTTGCCGGTCTGCGTCCCCTCGGGGATCTTCAGCTTGACCCGCCCTTCGAGGGTCGGAATCTCCAGCTCGCCACCCAGGGCCGCATCGACAAAGCTGATCGGCACTTCGCAGAACAGGTGCTTGCCGTCACGCTGGAAGATCGCGTGCTCGCGCACATTGATCACCACATACAGGTCGCCCGTCGGACCACCCTGTGTACCCGCCTCGCCTTCACCGGACAAGCGGATGCGGTCACCGGTATCAACACCCGCAGGCACTTTCACCGACAGGGTCTTGTACTCTTCGACACGCCCTTCGCCGTGGCAGGAATCGCACGGATCGGAAATGATTTTGCCCTGACCATGGCAGCGCGGGCAGGTTTGCTGCACAGAGAAGAAACCCTGCTGCATGCGCACCTGACCAATACCGCCACAGGTTGGGCAAGTGATCGGCGAAGAGCCCTTCTTGGCGCCCGAACCATCGCACGGCTTGCAGTTGACCAGCGTCGGTACACGGATGTTGACGCTGGTGCCGCGCACGGCTTCTTCCAGGTTCAGCTCCAGGGTGTAGCGCAAGTCGCTGCCGCGCTGAGCACCGCCGCGCTGACCGCCGCGACCGCCACCAAAGAAGTCGCTGAAAACATCACCAAAGATGTCGGAGAAGTTCTGCCCGCCAAAACCGGCACCGCCGCCACCCATGCTTGGATCGACACCAGCATGGCCGTACTGGTCGTAGGCGGCACGCTTGTTCGGATCACACAGGCATTCGTAGGCCTCATTGGCCTCTTTGAACATTTCTTCGGATTCTTTGCTATCCGGATTACGGTCAGGGTGATGCTTCATCGCCAGGCGACGATAGGCCTTCTTCAGGTCCGCCTCGCTGGAGCCGCGCTCCACACCCAACACTTCGTAATAGTCACGCTTTGCCATAAGTCTTTGCACTCTTAAGGACGTTCGGCAAAACCCTCCTGAGCCTGCCAAACTCGTTGAGCCCCAATACAGGCCCGGACCCAACTCACGTCAAATTCAACGATCCTGGTCTTTACTGCTCTCAGCCGAGACCCAGCTAAAAACGCGGTGACTGTTGATCGCAAAGCAGGAGCATTCCCGATCACACCGCCAGCATCCGAACCTTGTCGCATGCTGTAAAAATTCCCGTACCCCAGACACGCCAACGCGGGAGCAAGCTCCCGCGCGGCGACATCCTACCAGTCACCGCTTGATAGCGGTCAACCGGGCGACCAAGTTACTTCTTCTGGTCGTCAACTTCTTCGAAGTCAGCATCGACAATGTCGTCGTGCTTGGCTTCAGGCTCTGCCTGTTGCGCCGCAGCGTCACCTTGCGGGTCCTGCTCGGCGTACATCTTCTGAGCGACCGGCGCGGAGACTTTCGACAGTTCCTCAACCTTGGCGTCGATGGTGGCCTTGTCGTCGCCTTTAACAGCGGCTTCCAGGGCAACCACGGCGGCTTCGATTGCGGTCTTCTCTTCAGCAGTCACTTTTTCGCCAGCATCAGCGATCATTTTGCGAGTCGAGTGAACCAGCGCATCACCCTGGTTACGGGCAGCGGCCAGCTCTTCGAACTTGCGATCTTCCTCGGCGTTCTTTTCAGCATCGTTGATCATCTGCTGAATTTCTTCCTCGGACAGGCCGGAGTTGGCCTTGATCACGATCGACTGAGTCTTGCCAGTAGCCTTGTCCTTGGCGCCTACGTGCAGAATGCCGTTGGCGTCGATGTCGAAGGTCACTTCAATCTGTGGCACGCCACGTGGAGCTGGTGGAATCTCGGCCAGGTCGAACTTGCCCAGGGACTTGTTCTGCGCGGCCTGCTTACGCTCACCTTGCAGCACGTGAATGGTCACTGCGCCCTGGTTGTCATCGGCAGTCGAGAACACTTGCGATTTCTTGGTAGGAATCGTGGTGTTTTTCTCGATCAGCGCGGTCATCACGCCACCCATGGTTTCGATACCCAGGGTCAGCGGGCTGACGTCCAGCAGCAGCACGTCCTTCACGTCACCGGCCAGTACCGCACCTTGGATGGCAGCACCCATGGCAACTGCTTCGTCCGGGTTGACGTCTTTACGCGCTTCTTTACCGAAGAACTCTGTGACCTTCTGCTGCACCAGCGGCATACGGGTCTGACCACCGACCAGGATCACGTCGTTGATCGAGCCTACATCGATACCTGAATCTTTCAGGGCGATGCGGCAAGGCTCGATGGTGCGTTGAACCAGGTCTTCAACCAGCGATTCAAGCTTGGCGCGCGAAATCTTCACGTTCAAGTGCTTAGGACCGGTGGCGTCTGCAGTAATGTACGGCAGGTTCACGTCGGTCGAATTGCTCGAAGACAGTTCGATCTTGGCTTTTTCAGCGGCTTCTTTCAGACGCTGCATCGCCAGCGGGTCACCCTTGAGGTTCATGCCGCTTTCTTTCTTGAATTCGTCAACGAGGTAGTCGATCAGACGAATGTCAAAGTCTTCACCGCCCAGGAACGTGTCACCGTTGGTCGCCAACACTTCGAACTGGTGCTCGCCATCAACTTCAGCGATTTCGATCACGGAAACGTCGAAAGTACCGCCACCCAGGTCATAAACGATCACAGTGTGGTCGCCCTTGGCCTTGTCCATACCGTAAGCCAGAGCGGCCGCGGTAGGTTCGTTGATGATACGTTTTACGTCCAGGCCCGCGATGCGGCCGGCGTCTTTGGTCGCCTGGCGCTGGCTGTCGTTGAAGTAGGCAGGAACGGTGATCACCGCTTCAGTCACTGCTTCACCCAGGTAGTCTTCGGCGGTCTTCTTCATCTTTTTCAAGATTTCAGCCGAGATTTGCGGTGGCGACATTTTCTGGCCGTTCACTTCAACCCAGGCGTCACCGTTGTCGGCCTTGGCGATTTTGTACGGCACCATCTTGATGTCTTTCTGTACGACTTCTTCGTCGAACTTACGACCGATCAAACGCTTTACCGCGTACAGGGTGTTATGCGGATTGGTCACAGCCTGACGCTTGGCGGACTGGCCTACCAGGATCTCGCCGTCGTTGGCATAAGCCACGATGGACGGAGTGGTACGCGCGCCTTCTGCGTTCTCAATAACCTTGGATACGCCGTTTTCCAGCACGGAGACGCAGGAGTTGGTAGTCCCCAGGTCGATACCGATAATTTTGCCCATGATTCACTCTCCCGAAACTTTGGATTTGGTTGCCGCAGCAGTGGTGGCTAACTGCGGTAGCACTTAAACGCTTGACTTATAAATGGGGTCGTTACGAACGATTTCAAGCCTGCTCGTCAATCGATGGCGAAACCGGTGCGGGAGCCTTGCTCACCACCACCATCGCCGGACGCAACAGGCGACCGTTGAGCTGGTAGCCCTTCTGGAACACCTTCAACACGCTATTGGGCTCAAGGTCAGCATTTTCCTGCATGGCCATGGCCTGGTGATGCTCCGCGTTGAACGGCTCGCCGCCTTGTGGATCGATGGCTTCCAACTGATAACGCTTCAGGGTGTCCTGGAACATTTTCAGGGTCAGTTCGATCCCTTCGCGCATGGCTCGGATGTTTTCGTCGTCCGGGCTGGACAGCTCCAGGCCGCGCTCCAGGCTGTCGATGATCGGCAACAGATCACCGGCAAACTTTTCCAGCGCGAACTTGTGGGCTTTCTCTACATCCTGCTCGGCGCGGCGGCGGACGTTCTGCAGATCGGCAGCAACACGCAAAGCCTGATCCTGAGCGCCTGCCAGTTGCTCTTCGAGCACCTGCACACGAGCCACCAGGTCTTCACCCGCTGCCTGCGAGGCCTGGTTGGCGTCTGGGTTTTGCGTATCCAGCGTCTGTTCGTCAGCCATAGTTTTCTCCTTTCAAAATCCTGCGCGAACTCAACTCGCGCTTCTGTTCCGGTATATGGGGCCACAATTTCCAGGTTCAAGGGCCGACATGTCCTGACCGACACTTTCCCGCACATTCCACATCGCGCTAAAAAACATCGCCATCCAAGCAAATTGAGCTAAGCCGCAGGATTGTCAGCGCCAAACAAAACACTGTATAAATAACCAGACCTAAAGCCTGGGAGCAGCCATTATGCTGGTTCACCTGTCCGTACATAACTACGCCATCGTTGAGCATCTGGATCTTGAACTGGATCGCGGGATGAGCGTAATCACAGGCGAAACCGGCGCCGGCAAGTCGATCATGCTCGACGCCCTGGGCCTGACCCTAGGCGATCGCGCCGACAGTGGCGTGGTTCGCCCGGGTGCAGACAAGGCCGATATCCTGGCGACCTTTGACCTGGCAGATATCCCGGAAGCCAGCGCCTGGCTCGCCGAACGTGACCTGGACAACGACGGCCCATGCATCCTGCGCCGCGTGATCACCGCCGAAGGCCGCTCCCGAGGCTACATCAATGGCACGCCCTGCCCCCTCGGCGACCTGAAGGCCCTCGGCGAGTTGTTGATCGACATCCACAGCCAGCACGAGCATCAATCCCTGCTGAAAACCGACACCCACCGCCGCCTGCTGGATGAGTACGCCGGCGCCACCGACCTGGCTCGCCAAGTGCAGTTGGCCGCGCAGCGCTGGCGCCAGACCCGCCTGGAACTGGAGCGCCTGTCCAATTCCGGCGACGAACAACGGGCCCGCCACCAACTCCTCAGCTATCAACTGGAAGAGCTGGAAAGTCTGGGCCTGGGCGAAACCGAACTGGAACAGTTGGAACAGGAACACAAGAACCTGACCAATGCCGAAACCCTGCTGGGCATCTGCCGCCAGGTTGTCGAGCAATGCAGCGAAAGTGACTCCGGCAATGTGCTGAACGCACTGACGGCAAGCCTTAACCGCCTGTCGAGCGTAAACAGCGGCTCCGGCTCACTAAATGAAGCCACCACACTGCTGACCAGTGCGCAGATCCAGGTAGAAGAGGCGGTTGGCGAGTTGAACCGCTTCCTTGACCACTTCGATGCCGACCCGGCTCGCCTGCAAGAGATCGAAGAACGCCTCGACACTATTTATACCTTGGCGCGCAAACACCGGATCCAACCAACAGAAGTCGCAGCCATGCAGCAAAAACTGCTGGACGAGATCGAAACCCTGAACGCCAACGATGAATCCATTGAGCGCCTGGCTGATGAACTGGCCTCTTTCGCCCGCCACTACCAGGAAAAAGCGCGGGAGTTGAGCGACCTGCGACACCAGGCCGCAACCGCACTGGCCTGCGCGGTGGAACAGGAAATCCAGCGCTTGGGCATGCCCGGCGGGCGCTTCACCATCGAGCTACACGCCAATAGCGGCAATGAACTGATGCCCAACGGCCTTGAGCAAGTCGAACTGCTGGTCAGCGCCAACCCGGGCCAACCCCTCAAGGCACTGGCCAAGGTGGCGTCTGGTGGCGAGCTGTCACGGATCAGCCTGGCGATCCAAGTCATCACTGCCCAGACCTCTCGCGTACCGACCCTAGTCTTCGACGAAGTGGACGTGGGGATCGGCGGGCCAACCGCGGAAATTGTCGGCCAACTGCTGCGTCGCCTCGGTGAGCGCGGGCAGGTATTGACCGTTACCCACTTGCCCCAGGTGGCAGCCCAGGGGCATCAGCATCTGTTTGTGCATAAGGTGCGGGGCAGTGATGCCACACACACTGCGGTGTCTAAGTTGAACAAGACCGAACGGGTGGAAGAAGTCGCGCGCATGCTCGGCGGCATCGATCTGACCAAGGAGTCCCTGGCCCATGCGAAGAAAATGGTGGTGACGGCGAAGGTCTGATCGCGAGTTTTCCCTCGCTAGAAAGCACGAAGGCGACCCTAAGGTCGCCTTCGATCGTTTCGCAGAGCGAATCTGCGTAGCTTTCTTACTTTTTCTTACGTATGTACAGGACCAGATTATGGTCCACCAAATCGAATCCGTGCTGCTCAGCGATCTCATGCTGGAGCTTCTCGATTGCAGGACTGGTGAACTCGATTACCTCATTGGTATCCAGGTCAACCATATGGTCGTGATGACCACCGTCAGCCAGTTCAAACACTGCATGACCGCCGTCGAAATTATGACGAACCACCAGCCCTGCGGCTTCAAACTGGGTCAGTACACGGTAAACCGTGGCCAGGCCGACGTCCTCGTTAGACTCCATCAGTGCCTTGTAGACATCCTCGGCACTCATGTGGCGCTGCTCGGCGGAATCGAGCATTTGTAGAATCTTGACTCGTGGCAGAGTCACTTTAAGACCGGCTTTGCGTAGTTCGCTATTTTCAACCATGGTTAGCTTTCTCGCGGATGCTGCTTCGCAGCTTCTCTTAATACGGGTATGATCGGCGTTTACGTTGTCCCAGCCAAGATAGTGGAAGTCGCCCACCGATGCAAAACACCAAGCTCTTGCTAACCAGTTTCACCCTTGTGGGACTGCTCGCACTCGCCGGTTGTTCATTCCCCGGGGTTTACAAAATCGACATCCAGCAGGGCAATGTCGTCACGCAGGACATGATAGACCAGTTACGCCCGGGAATGACCCGACGGCAAGTACGGTTTATCATGGGCAATCCCCTGCTGACCGACACATTCCATGCCGATCGCTGGGATTATCTCTATAGCCTGCAGCCTGGAGGCGGGGAACGCCAACAGGAGCGCGTCAGTGTCATCTTTAATGGCAATGACCAACTCGTCAGCCTTTCCGGCGACTTCATGCCTGGCGTAAGCCGCGATGAAGCCCTGTTGGGCAAGGACAGCGGGACCAGCGTCACTGCGCCAGCGCAGAATGCTGAAAAACCCAAGTCCGAAGTGCCGGCCAAGCCTGGCTCCTTGCTGGACACCATCCAGAAAGATATCGACAGCGTCGAAACCGTTCCGGTGCCAACACCAGAACCTCTGGATACAGGCCCGCAATAATTTGCATCGCTCAACAAAAAGCCCGGCATGCCGGGCTTTTTGTTGCCTGCTATTTCGCAGGTTATGGATTTTGCCGTCGCGCTTCGGCTGCTTTAGCCGCTCGCAAGCGCCTTACCTCTTTGGGATCCGCCAACAAAGGGCGATAAATCTCGATGCGATCGCCGAGCTGCACGCTACGCGTTTCAGCATCCGCCACAACCTTGCCGAAAATTCCCAAGGGGCAACTGGCAACATCCAGTTCAGGAAACTGAGCCGCAATACCTGAAACCAGCACCGCCGCCCGCAGGCTCGTCCCCGGCGCAACCGCCAGATTCAACAACAATTGGCGATCCACTGCCGCACAGACCACCTCAATCTCAATCATGGACTCAGCCATGCAGTTGCTTGGCGCGCTGGCAAAACGCATCCACCAGGGTGTTCGCCGCCTGATTGAACAGCGGCCCCAAGGTCGCCCGCACGATGGAGCCTGCGTAATCAAACGTCAGGTCCAGGCTGATCTTGCACGCCTTCTCCCCCAATGGCTTGAATACCCAGACACCATGCAGTTGAGTGAACGGCCCCTCTTCCAGATTCATCTCGATGGATCGACCAGGCACCAGGACGTTGCTCGTCACAAACTTCTGACCAAGCCCGCCCTTGGACACCTCCAGACTCGCACGCATATGCTCATCGCTGCTCTCCAATACCGTGGATGAGGAGCACCAGGGCAGGAAATCCGGGTAGCTCGCCACGTCGTTGACCAGGTCATAAAGCGCTTGCGCCGGATACGGCAGCAGGGCCGAGCGTTGAATATGCGTCGTCATGGGAACGTTATTTCCGAAGCTGAGCGGCAAACATCGCGAAAAGACTGCCCGATTCGCGAGAGAAAAAAACCAGAAAACTGGCGGTATTGTCCGGGATTCGTCCAACACGCTCAAGCACGCAGGTTGACCGTAGCCGACACGCTCGCAACTCCCTATAATGCCGCCCCTATGGCTAAACAAAAGAAACACCCAACAGGGACCATCGCGCAGAACAAAAAGGCGCGACACGATTACTTCATCGAACATCGGTTCGAGGCTGGTCTGGTCCTGGCCGGCTGGGAAGTAAAAAGTCTGCGCGCCAGCAAGTTGCAGCTGGTCGACAGTTACGTGCTGCTCAAGGATGGCGAGGCCTGGCTGCTCGGCAGTCATATCACGCCGTTGATGACCGCCAGCACCCACGTCATTGCCGACCCAGTGCGTACGCGCAAGCTGCTGCTCAATGCGCGCGAACTGGAAAAGCTCGCCGCTGCCGTACAACAGAAGGGCTACGCCTGCGTCTGCCTGTCGTGGTACTGGAGCAAGCACCTGGTCAAGTGCGAGATCGCACTGGGCAAGGGCAAGAAGGAATACGACAAGCGTGATACCGAGCGCGAGCGCGACTCCAATCGGGAATTGCAGCGCGCCGTACGCAACAAGGGCAAGGAAGACTGATCTTCCCCGGCCCTTGATGCGAGCCCGTGTGGCCAGGGAGCCTGCTCCCTGCGCCGCAACTGCCGGTCACATCCCCTTGCGCCGCTCCGCCCGCGCCATGCGCTGGACTTCCTGACGCACTTCTTCCAACACTTCCTGCACGTACAGCAGGTGACGTGTTGAAACCTCCCGCGCCTGTTCCGCCCGCCCTTCGATAATCGCCAGGTACAAGTCGCGATGCTGATTGATCAGCATGTCGCGGGTTTCGCTGCGTTGCTGGTACATGCCACCGATATTGGTCACCACGTTACGCTTGAGCAGATCAAACAAACCGCGAATAGTGTGCAGCAATACCGCATTGTGGCTCGCTTCGGCGATAGCCAAGTGAAACCTGGCATCGGCCGCGCCCTCTTCAATACGGCTCACCTCATCGTCACGCGTGTAGCAATCCTGCAAGGCATCAAAGGCTGCCGTCAGCCGCTCGCGGTCCACTTCCGTGGCGCGCAACGCCGCGTAATAGGCGCAAGACGCCTCGAGCGTCTGACGAAACTCCAACAGATCACGCTGGGCTTCGGGGTTGTTTTCCAGCAGATGCAGCAATGGGTCGCTGAAGGTTGAACCCAGCGTCTCCACCACATAGTTGCCGCCGCCCTGACGACTGACCAGCAACCCCTTGGCCGCCAGCTTCTGGATCGCCTCGCGCAACGACGGCCGCGACACACCAAACTGTTCAGCCAGTGCGCGCTCGGCTGGCAATCGCTCGCCCGACTTCAACGTGCCCTCAAGGATCATGCCCTCAAGCTGCTCGACAATATCGTCGGACAAACGGCGCTGACGCACCTGATCAAACGCCATAACTGACTCTCCACGATCCCGGCCACTCGCCGGGCCCTCTATTCTGGCCTATTGCCGCGCTGTCGGCACCTATCAGAGCCCCTTTGATTACACCGATCAGACCCCGCGCCCGCCGACATGCGACCAAAGTTTCTCAGGCGGCAAATTGACACATCACCCCGAAGGCTCTTAACCTAGCCATCAGCGATTGTAAATTGGTCTTACCAATTACCCAAATCAGCTGAGCATGCATGACCAACAACAATTAGGGGCCACCCCATATGCAAACCTGGCAACAGCTTTACAGCCCACTCGGCAGCCTTGGCCTGTCCGCACTGGCCGCCGTTATTCCCATCGTATTTTTCTTCCTGGCCCTGGCGGTGTTTCGCCTTAAAGGCCATGTTGCCGGGAGCATCACCCTGGCGCTGTCGATCCTGGTGGCGATCTTCGCCTTCCAGATGCCGGTCGACATGGCATTCGCCGCTGCCGGCTACGGCTTTGCCTACGGCCTGTGGCCAATCGCCTGGATCATCGTCGCCGCAGTGTTCCTCTACAAACTGACGGTCAAGAGCGGCCAGTTCGAAGTAATCCGCAGCTCCGTGCTGTCGATTACCGATGACCAGCGCCTGCAAGTGCTGCTGATCGGCTTCTGCTTCGGTGCATTCCTCGAAGGCGCCGCCGGTTTCGGCGCACCCGTGGCGATTACTGCCGCACTGCTGGTAGGACTGGGCTTCAACCCACTGTACGCCGCCGGCCTGTGCCTGATTGCCAACACCGCGCCAGTGGCGTTCGGCGCCCTGGGGATCCCGATCATCGTCGCTGGCCAGGTCACCGGCATCGACGCCTTCAAGATCGGCGCCATGACCGGCCGCCAACTGCCACTGCTGTCGCTGTTCGTACCGTTCTGGCTGGTGTTCATGATGGACGGTGTGCGCGGCGTCAAGGAAACCTGGCCTGCGGCACTGGTGGCCGGCTTGAGCTTTGCCATTACCCAGTACTTCACCTCCAACTTTATCGGCCCGGAACTGCCGGACATCACCTCGGCCCTGGCCAGCCTGATTTCCCTGACCCTGTTCCTGAAAGTCTGGCAGCCCAAGCGCACTGCGGGCGCACAGATTGCTGGCGCCACCTCCAGCGTTTCGATCACCGGCAGCGTCGGCGGTTTCGGCCAGCCGCGCACTTCCGTGGCATCGCCCTACAGCCTGATGGAAATTTTCAAGGCCTGGTCGCCGTTCCTGATCCTGACCGTGCTGGTGACCATCTGGACCCTCAAGCCGTTCAAGGCGATGTTCGCCGCCGGCGGCTCGATGTACAGCTGGGTGTTCAACTTTGCGATTCCGCACCTGGACCAGATGGTGATCAAGGTTGCGCCGATCGTCACCAACCCGACCGCCATCCCCGCGGTGTTCAAGCTGGATCCGATTTCCGCCACCGGCACGGCGATTTTCTTCTCCGCACTGATCTCCATGCTGGTGCTGAAGATCAATTTCAAAACTGGTCTGACCACTTTGAAAGAGACCTTCTACGAGCTGCGCTGGCCGATCCTGTCCATCGGCATGGTGTTGGCGTTCGCGTTCGTGACCAACTACTCCGGCATGTCTTCGACCATGGCCCTGGTACTGGCCGGCACCGGTGCGGCATTCCCGTTCTTCTCGCCGTTCCTTGGCTGGCTGGGCGTGTTCCTCACCGGTTCCGATACCTCGTCCAACGCCCTGTTCAGCTCCCTGCAAGCCACCACCGCCCACCAGATCGGCGTCAACGACACCCTACTGGTAGCGGCGAATACCAGTGGCGGCGTGACCGGCAAGATGATTTCCCCGCAATCGATCGCCGTGGCCTGCGCCGCGACCGGCCTTGTGGGCAAGGAGTCCGACCTGTTCCGCTTCACCCTCAAGCACAGTCTGTTTTTCGCCACGATTGTCGGCCTGATTACCTACGCCCAGGCGTACTGGTTCACCGGCATGCTGGTGCATTAAGACCACAGGCAATACCGTAAGAACCGACGCCGCAGCCGCCTTGCGGCGTCAGCTATTCACAACCCAGTCTGCTGGACCGTGGCGTCCAGGCTCCCCAGACTGGGTGCTGCTGATCCTGGAGGACCCATGAGTCTGCCCATCGCGTTCCTTGATGCTGTCGCACGACTGATCCCGAAAGATCGGCGCTTCGACGATCCTCTTTCCACCCTGGCTTTCGGCACCGACGCCAGTTTTTACCGACTGATCCCACAGCTGGTGATCCGCGTCGAATCGGAAGATGAGGTGGTCGAACTCCTGCAACTGGCGCAACGCGACCGCGTGCCAGTGACCTTTCGTGCAGCCGGCACCAGCCTCTCCGGCCAGGCCATCAGCGATTCGGTACTGATCGTACTCGGCGATAACTGGAACGGCCGCGAGATTCGGGGCCAAGGTACGCAAATCCGCCTGCAACCGGGAGTGATCGGGGCCCAGGCCAACGCCTGGCTTGCGCCGTTCGGGCGTAAGATCGGCCCGGATCCGGCGTCGATCAATGCCTGCAAGATCGGCGGAATTGTCGCCAACAATGCCAGCGGCATGTGCTGCGGCACTGCCCAGAACACCTACCACACCCTGGCCGGGATTCGCCTGGTGCTGGCCGACGGCAGCCGTCTCGACACCGAGGATGCCGCCAGCGTCGCGGCCTTCCGCGAGCAACACAGCCAGTTGCTTGAGCGCCTGGCCACCCTGGGCCGCGAGACCCGGGCCAATTCTGAATTGGCGGCGAAAATCCGCCATAAATACCGTCTGAAAAATACCACCGGCCTGTCACTCAATGCCCTGGTGGATTTCGACGAGCCGCTGGATATCCTCAGCCATTTGCTGGTGGGCTCCGAAGGCACCCTAGGCTTTATCAGCGCAGTGACCTACGACACGGTGATCGATCACCCCCACAAGGCATCGGCCCTGATCGTGTTCCCCGATGTAGAAACCTGCTGCAACGCCGTGACCGTGCTGAAAACCCAGCCCGTGTCGGCGGTCGAGTTGCTGGACCGACGCAGCATGCGCTCGGTGCAGGACAAACCCGGCATGCCCGCTTTCGTACAACAGCTATCGGAAGGTGCCTGCGCGCTATTGATCGAATCCCGTGCAGCCTCCTCCACATTGCTGCATGAGCAACTGGCGCTGATCATGGCCTCGCTGGCCGACTTCCCGGTCGAGAAGCAAGTCGACTTCACCGAAGACCCGCTGGAAAACGCACGCCTGTGGGCAATCCGCAAGGACACCTTCCCTGCCGTCGGCGCCGTACGCAAGACGGGCACCACGGTGATCATCGAAGATGTGACCTTCCCGGTAGAGCAACTGGCCATTGGCGTGAATCGCTTGATCGAGTTGTTCGACAAGCATCACTACGATGAAGCCATCCTTTTCGGACACGCCCTGGAAGGCAATCTGCACTTTGTGTTCACCCAAGGCTTCAACAGCGCGGAAGAAGTCACACGCTACCAGGCGTTCATGGATGACGTGGCGCAACTGGTGGCCGTGGAGTTCGGCGGTTCGCTGAAAGCCGAGCACGGCACCGGGCGCAATATGGCGCCCTTCGTCGAACTGGAATGGGGCAGCGATGCCTATCAATTGATGTGGCAGCTCAAGCGCCTGCTCGACCCCAACGGCATTCTCAACCCGGACGTGGTGCTCAGCGAAGACCCGCAAATCCACCTCAAAAACCTCAAGCCCCTGCCGGCCGCCGATGAGATTGTGGATAAGTGCATCGAGTGCGGTTTCTGCGAGCCGGTATGCCCCTCCAAGGGCCTGACCCTGAGCCCGCGCCAGCGCATTGTGATCTGGCGCGATATCCAGGCACGCAAACGCGCGGGCATCGACACCACCGAACTGGAAGCGGCGTATCACTATCAAGGCATCGACACGTGTGCCGCCACCGGCTTGTGCGCCCAGCGCTGCCCGGTAGGCATCAATACCGGCGACCTAGTGAAAAAACTGCGCAGCCGTGAAGCAGGCAGTACGAAAACCGCCGAGTGGCTGGCCAGCCATTTCTCCACCGCGCTGCAAGGTGCACGCTTCACCCTGCATGTGGCCAACGGCGCCCGCATGCTACTGGGCGCGCCACGCCTGGCGAAACTCTCAGCCTCCGTGACCAAGCTGTCCAAGGGACAAATCCCGCAGTGGACCAGCGCTATGCCGCAGCCAGAAAAAGCCATCCGCTTCAGCCCTGCCGTCACCGATGAACGCCCACGCGTGGTCTACCTCGCAGCCTGTGTATCGCGGGCAATGGGCCCGGCAGCCGGCGACAAAGAGCAAATGTCGCTGTACGACAAAACCCGCGGCCTGCTGGAAAAAGCCGGCTACCAGGTAGTCATTCCGGACAATCCCGACAGCCTATGCTGCGGCCAGCCCTTTGCCTCCAAAGGCTACGCCGAACAGGCCGAGCACAAGCGCCAGGAACTGATCGGCGCCCTGCTCCACGCCAGCCGTGGCGGCCTCGACCCGATCTACTGCGACACCAGCCCCTGCACCCTGCGCCTGGTCCAAGACCTGGGGCAAACACGCCTGGACCTCTACGACCCGGTCCGTTTTATCCGCACCCACCTGATGGACCGCCTGGACTTCACACCCCAGGACGCGCCGATTGCCGTGCATGTCACCTGCAGCACCCAGCACCTAGGCGAAAGCCAGGCCCTGATTGACCTCGCCCGGCGTTGCAGCAACAACGTGGTAATCCCCGAAGGCATCCACTGCTGCGGGTTCGCCGGCGATAAAGGCTTCACCACGCCGGAACTCAATGCCCACTCCTTGCGCTCCCTAAAAGACGCGGTGCAGTACTGCAGCGAAGGCATCTCCACCAGCCGCACCTGTGAGATCGGTCTGACCCAGCACGGTGGGATTGATTACCACGGCCTGGTCTACCTGGTCGACCGGGTGACCCAGGCCCGCGCAATAAAAACGAACCCCTGCGCACTGGCGTAGTCACTTGCTTAAGCCCCGGGCAACCGGGGCCGACCCATGACCTCGCCGGCTGCCCGCACGTACCGCGCAGCATCGAGACCTCTTTGCACAAGGAGATACCCATGAAGCGTTCCGTACTGGCTGGTGTATTCGTTACCGCTGCGATGCTGGCCTCACCCGTGTTTGCCGCAAGTAACGAGGCAGATCTGTGCCAGATCAACCTGGATAAAATCAACAACAGCAAGGCCTTGCTCGCCACTGACAGCACAGGCAAAAGCGGCGAGATCGACACTGCCGTCTCCCAAGCCAAGGCTGCCCACACGGCCGGTGATGAGAAGAAGTGTATCGAGATCACCTCCAAGGCCCTGCAAGACCTGCAGAACCTGGACAAAGGCGGCAACCCATAACCCGCCAACCGCTCAAGGCCAACCTTTCGGGTTGGCCTTCTGTGACCGTTTGACGTACACTGCGTAGGCTTGTCGCTCACGATCACATCGAGCAACAAGCACGGGGCCGTTTAGGATTCGACGCCGGTTGCGAACCTTTAGGTGCATGCCGAGTTGGTAACAGAACTCGTAAATCCACTGTTGCAACTTTCTATAGTTGCCAATGACGAAACCTACGGGGAATACGCTCTCGCTGCGTAAGCAGCCTTAGCCCTTCCCTCCTGGTACCTTCGGGTCCAGCAATCATCAGGGGATGTCTGTAAACCCAAAGTGATTGTCATATAGAACAGAATCGCCGTGCAGTACGTTGTGGACGAAGCGGCTAAAACTTACACAACTCGCCCAAAGCACCCTGCCCTTCGGGTCGCTGAGGGTTAACTTAATAGAAACGGCTACGCATGTAGTACCGACAGCAGAGTACTGGCGGACGGGGGTTCAAATCCCCCCGGCTCCACCAAATAAGCTATACAAATTAGGCACTTAGCGCTTAGCAAAAGTGCCTTTTTTGTGCCCGTCAGATTTTTCTTAACTGGGTAGTACCCGTTTTGTGACAGCCCTCTCTCCGCGGCTAGCAGCGTTGCTGATTACTCACCCGCAAAGTAATCACTGTCCAACTGCTTCACCTCATACACCTGCTTAACGCTCACGCCCAGGTTGTTTTCCACCATCAATCGCGCCAGCTCGACACCGTCAATCAGCACTACTTTGATATCCAGCCCCAACGCGGCAGTGCGGGCACCATCGGAGAACTCTGAAGTGGTGATAAACACACCCTTGCGCGCACGCTGGCGGGTAAGCGCACCGATAAATTTGTCAATTTCCGGACGATGTACCGTGTTACTCCAGCGCTTAGCCTGCAGGTAAATAACATCCAGGCCGAGTTTGTCCTCTTTGATGATGCCGTCGATACCATCATCATTGGTCGCCTGGGTCGCTTTACCGGCCTCCTTGCGCGAGCCGCCATAACCCATGGCGATCATCAGATCGACCACCAACTGTTCAAAAAAGCTGGGAGTGGCTGCCAAAACTTGTGTCAGCAGCTCGTCTGCAAGGGATTGCACCAGTGCCTGATGCGCCTCTGACAACTGTTCGTCAGGCGTGGTTTCGGCAATATCGACGTTCAGCACGGCCGGCGCATCAACAGATTGCGGCTTGGCCGTATGAAAGTCCGCAAACTCAGGAAACTGCTTCAACCAGCTCACTGTGATGCGCTGCGGACCATCGGCCAAGGCGTCGAGTCCGCGCGGAGTAATCTGCACCAGTCCCTTGGCAGGAATGCATAACAGCCCCGCCTTATTGAGATAGGTGCGAGCCCAGCCCACACGGTTGTTGATTACCGTCTGGTGGCCGGAGGGCAAACGTTCCTTACGTTCGTCCTCGGTCAGTCGGAACTGATCAGCCACTCGCTCGCGCAACTCATTAAGAGGCAGCGGCGCACCGCTCTGCACAGTAGCCAGCACCGGCCGCATAACACTTTGAAAGTCCGGAATTGCCATCTTCACTCCTATCCCTGCTAGCTACTTTCAGGCACCGCGTACGTCGCCATTATCGAGAGCAGCCGCAGTTTTGAGCATCTTCAAAATCACCAACGCAAACGCCCGGCTCTTAGTCTCGTTATCCAACACTTCCAACGACAGTTTCTCGTGATCGGTCATGGCATCAAGCACGGTGTCGAGCACGCGTTTGGGGAACAAACCGTGCATCACTTGATCGACCGAGTGGTTGTTCACCTGAGCCATTACATCCTCCTGGCGGCTGATGCGCTGGGCGATGCCTGTGAGGAACTGCAACTGATCATCATCGCTCACTTCTGCACCGAAGATATCATTCAGCGCCTCGATGATTTCTGACAGACGCTTCTTCTCCGGATCATGCGGCTTACCACTACCTACGTCGCTACCTGGCTTGAGGTTGTATTCGCCGGTTTCGTCGCTGAGGCGTAACTGGTGTGCGGCACGCTTGCTCAGACGATAGTGGCTCAGTTGCAGCTCGCCGACGTCCACATCGTCTTGTAGTAGACGATCTACCCGTAGTAGCGGATGCAGGTGCTTGGCGTACACGCACAGTTGCTCTAGTTCGCGATCTTCGTAAGGCACGATCTGCGACAGAAACTCGTACAGGCGCACAAAGCTTTGCAGGTTCTTGCGGAACAGGTCGAGCTGATCGATCTGCTCGCCAGTTTCTTTCAATGCGTGCTCGGCTTTTTTCAAACCAGCGCTATCCCCATTGGCTTCGGCAGCGCGCTTGTGATCCAGCGCCTGCTGACGAGAATCCAGCGAGAAGGCATAGCGCTTAGCAAAACGCTCCTTGGCCGGCACGCAGTAATAACTGAGCTTGCTGGCTTGCGCCTTAGGGTCGAAGAAGGCTAAAGCGAACGCTTCGACCTCTTGCCAGTGATAGATGCCCTCGGCATCCAGCTTCTTCTGCAGGTCATAGATGATCTGCGGGTCTGTTACGTCGGTCAGCTCGGCCTTGGTGTAGTACGGTAAGAAGGCGTCGAGAATATCCTGCGGCTCGTTAAAGAAGTCGAGGATAAAGGTTTGCTTGTTGTCACCAAAGGTGCGGTTCAACCGTGACAGAGTTTGCACGCAGTCCACGCCTTGCAGTTTCTTGTCCACGTACATGGCGCACAACTTGGGCTGATCAAAACCGGTTTGATACTTGTTGGCAGCGATCATCACGTTGAAGTCTTGGGTGTCGAAAGCGTCCGCTAGATCGCGGCCATTCAGGCCCGCGTTGAGCAGGCTGCTGTTTTCCGTGACCTCTTCGGGGATAACCTCATCCGGCAACACGCTGCCGGAGAACGCCACCAGCGGGTGCACATCGTTGTAACCCATTTGCTGCACATAAGCTTTCAATGCCAACTGATAACGGACAGCTTCTTGACGGCTGCTTGTCACTACCATGGCCTTGGCCTGACCATTGAGCAGACCGCGAATGTTCGCGCGAAAATGCTCGACGATTACCTCGACCTTCTGACTGATGTTGTACGGGTGTAAACGCACCCAGCGCGCTAACTTGATGCGAGCTTTTTTGCTGTCCACCTCGTCGTCTTCGCCATCCGGATGGGCGATCTTCCAGGCGGTGCTGTAGGTGGTGTAGTTGCGCAGCACGTCGAGGATGAAACCCTCTTCAATTGCCTGGCGCATGGAGTACAGGTGAAAAGCCTCCGGCTTATTGCTGGCACTGGCCGGCAGCGTCGGGTCGGCCGGGCGACCGAATAGCTCCAGGGTCTTGGCCTTGGGTGTGGCGGTAAAGGCGTAGTAGCTGATGCGCTCATTCGGTTGGCGTGACTGCACGGCGGCGTCCAGCAGCTCTTCGACGCTGACTTCTTCACCCTCCAGTGCATCGCTGCCGAGAATCTGTTTCAGCTTGCTGGCCGATGAGCCGGTTTGCGACGAATGCGCCTCGTCGGCGATTACCGCATAGCGCCCGCTGGCCAGCTTGGGATATTTGTCCAGCGCATCGAACAGCGCCGGGAAGGTCTGGATGGTGACGATGATGATGCGCGTCTGCTCGGCCAGCGCTTCGGCCAACTGTTCGGACTTGCTTTGGTTGCCGACATCCCGGCTGATCGGTTTGACCACACCCTGGGCGTGCTCGAACTGGTAAATAGTGTTTTGCAGTTGGCTGTCCAGCACCGTGCGGTCGGTGACCACGATCACCGAATTGAACAGGCGCCGGCCGGCATCGTCGTACAGCGAGGCCAGTTGATGGGCGGTCCAGGCGATGGAGTTGGACTTGCCCGAGCCGGCGCTGTGCTGGATCAAGTAGCGCTTGCCTGGCCCTTCCGCACGGGTGGTGTTTATCAGCGTGTTGACCACTTCCCACTGGTGGTAACGCGGGAAGATCATTGTTTCCTTGGTCACGGGCGTGCCGTCGAAGCCTTCGCTGGTTTTCTTCTCCAGGTGCAGAAAGCGCCCCAGCACCTTGAGCCAGGCGTCCGGCGACAGCAGGCGTTGCCATAGGTAGCTGGTGGCGTACTGGCTGTCATCTTCAGGCATGGGGTTGCCCGCGCCGCCTTCCGCGCTGCCGAGGTTGAACGGCAGGAAGAAGGTCTCCTTGCCCGCCAGTTTGGTGGTCATCGCCACCTCGTTCTGGCCCACAGCAAAGTGCACCAGTGCGCCGCGCTTGAAGGTCAGCAGCGGCTCGGGCTTGCGCGTGAGCGGGTCTTTTACCGGGCGATCTTGGCGATACTGGCGCTTGGCGTTTTCCACCGACTGCTTGAACTCGCTTTTCAGCTCCAGGGTGGCGGTGGGAATGCCGTTGACGAACAGCACCAGATCCAGCCGTGGGTTGTAGCTCTGCCCGCCGCTAGCGGCATCACGCGCATGCGGCGAGTAGGACACCTCCGGCACCACGCGCAGGCGGTTGCACTGGTAGCGTTTGAGGGTGTCCGGGTTCATCCCGTGGTCGGGCTGGAAGCTGCACAGCTCGACCTTTACCGCCGGCAGCTTAAAGCCGTGGCGCAGCACATCCAGGGTGCCGCTCTGCTCCAACTCGCGCACCAGCTTTTGCACCAGCACGCTATCCGGATCATTAGGGTTGGCCTTGGCGAACTTGTCCCAACGCTCCGGCCAGGCGTCCTTGAAGTAGCCCAGCACATCCTCGGTATACAGCGCCGTGCGGCGGTCGTAGCCACTGGCGGTGCCGACCAGCCAGCCTTGGACGGCCAGGGCGTCGATAATGTCCTGCTGAAATTGCGCTTCCTTGCTGTCCGCCATTACACGGCCTCTTTTACTAATTTGGGAGTTGGCACGCTGGCGGGTGGCTGCCAGGCGCGCACGTCGATTTTGCCTGTGACGGCGGCGGAGATCAGGGCGGAGCGGCGTTCTTTTAATAGCCCCATTGTGCGCCATGCTTCGCTAGACAATTGGCGTGCAGCTACGCACTGCAATTGCAGAAAACCAGCAATAAGTGCTTGCTCTTCAAGTGGAGGGAAAACGCCAACAACCTTTGTAAGATTTTGAATTGACAAGCGAGGCAAGCCCGCGCCTTTCACAAAACCGTCTACCTGCTGGGAAACTACCCAAGACTGGCACAGGAAGTCGAGATATGTTGGCAGTAATTCCGCTCTGTTGGGCCTGATAATAATCAGTGAAGACGCAACGACAAAATCTGGCGAATTTTCACCGACTACAATAGTCCGGCCTATAGTCCCATCCTTGCTAAATAGAACATCACCGGTCGCTGGCTGGCAGCCTGTTTTTACTAGGTACTCATAACTGGCAGCAGAAGTTCGAAGACAACCATCAAAGTCTATACCGTCGTCTGATACATCTCTGGTAGAGACAAAGCAGTAAACCCCGCTTTCCGTCTCAGGAGAAATATGCGCACCATCAGTAATCAGATCACATCGACGTTTAATTTGAGTGATTTCCCAATGTGCCGGTACCTCTCCCAGCCACTTCACACCGGAGCCTTTCATCGGCACCGTGGGGTCGAGGCCTTTGGTGACGGCATGGGAGATCACGGCCTGGCGCTTTTCCTTGAGCAGCTCGATCAGGCGCTGCTGCTCTTCGATCAGCGCGTCGATGCGAGCGGTTTCGTAATTGAGGAAGCGGGCGATTTGGGTTTGTTCAGCCCGCACTGGAGCAGAAAACCTCACAGAGCTAATAAGCTCCTGATTAAGCAAGGTCGCGCCGTAGATATTTTCTCTGCCATACCTGGGAATAAATTCTGGGGCGGCGTATTTCCAGTATTCAAGATCAAGTGGCCCGCAAGGGAGAAACCCTGCTATCGCTTCGTTTGTATACGAGTCAATTGTTAAAAAGGCGATTTTCCCCACAGACAGCTTGAACGAAAAGAGCATGCTGCCAGCAGGAACAACTTTTGCACCTTTATCTTGAACCGCAAGGTGGCTGATTTTCGATTTCGTATCCTGGACGGACATCTGTGTCATGTCCGCAATCGTGACCCAAGGTAAATCACCGTCGTAGTATTCATCCTTGCCTGATGGCGGCGTCCAACCGACCACGAAAGGGATATCCCTTGCAATCTTCCTATCCACCCAATGTGAAGGAACTTCAGGCAACCAATCAAAACCAGATTGTTTGTATTCCGGATAGGCAGGAAAGCTCATGCTGACAGCTCCTCGATCATCTTTTTGATGATGTTGGTGCAGGCTTTTAGGTCCCGGTCGATTTCAGCCAGCGGGCGTGGCGGCTGGAACACATAGAAGTGGCGGTTAAACGGAATCTCGAAGCCGACAATGCCAACCTCGCCGTCCAGTGCATCGGTTTTGCTTTCGTCGATCCAGGCATCCGGCACATGGGGGAGGACTTCGCGCGTAAAATACTCGTACACCGACTCGCCCAACGGCACATTCTCGTTGTCGCGCAGGCCAGCATCGGCATCTGGTTGGTTCTTGGTGGTGCAGATATCCGCCTCGGCGTCGCGCTCGCTGAGGGCATTCAGCAGGGCTTTTAGCTCCGGCGTGCTGAGACTGACGCCGTGTGTGGTCAGGGCTTTCTTCAATAGTTTGCTGAACTGCTCACGGTTGCGGTGCAGCACTCTGGCGTCCATCGCTTGCAGGACAGCCAGCAGGTGCTGCTGAGCGGCGCTGTCGAGCTTCTGCAGGGCTTTTTCTTCCAACACCTTCGCGATGCGTTCGGCGCTGGTCTGAAAGTTCAGGCGCAGCGGGCGTTCGACAGTGATACGCCGATAGCCGAAGGCGTCGATGGGGAAGATCTTGCTCTGCGCGCTGTGCTCGAAGCTGCCATATAGGCGCACCAGCTCGCTGATTTGATCCTCGGTGATGTACTGGCGCTTGCTGCCCAGCGACTTGCGCATTTTGGCGTAGTGCTGGCTGCCGTCGATCAACTGAACCTTGCCCTGGCGCGCAGCGGCTTTGTGGTTACTGAGTATCCACACATAAGTGGCGATGCCGGTGTTGTAAAACATGTCCGTCGGCAGAGCGACGATGGCTTCGACCAGATCGTTCTGCAGCAGGTAGCGGCGAATCTCCGACTCACCCGAACCCGCACCACCGGTAAACAGCGGCGAGCCGTTAAGGATTATGCCGATGCGCGAACCACCGTCGCGCGGGTCACGCATCTTGCTGACCAGGTGCAGGAGGAACAGCAGCGAGCCATCAGACACCCGCGGCAGGCCGGGGCCGAAGCGGCCGTCGAAGCCTTTGTGGCTGTGCTCGTCGGTGATCTGCTTCTGCACCTTCTTCCACTCCACGCCGAAGGGCGGGTTGCTGAGCATAAAGTCGAAGTGCTTGCCAGCCAGTTGGTCGTTGGACAGGGTGTTGCCGAGCTTGATGCTGGCCACGTCTTGGCCCTTAATTAGCATGTCCGCCTTACAGATGGCGTAGGACTCAGGGTTGAGCTCCTGGCCGTGCAGCGACACGCTGACCTTCTCGCTGATGGACTGGATGTACTCATCGCCCTCAGACAGAAAGCCGCCAGTGCCGGCGGTTGGGTCATAAATGGTGACGATGCTATTAGGCGCGAGCTTGTGGTCCTGATCGGTGATCACCAGCGAGGTGGTGAGGTGCACTATATCGCGCGGGGTGAAGTGCTCCCCGGCGGTTTCGTTCGAGCTTTCCGCAAACTTGCGGATCAGCTCTTCGAAGATGATGCCCATACCAAAGTTGCTGATGAACTCGGGGCTCAGATCCGTGGCAGCGAATCGCTGCACCACCTGATACAGCAGGTTGGCGGTTTCCAGTTGCTGAACGAAATCTTCAAAGTGGAAATGCTCAAAAATCTCGCGAGCATCCTTACTGAACGCCTGTACGTAGCTCATCAGATCGGCGGCGGTCTGGGTATCGGACAGCGTCCCAAGGGTCAGCGGCGAGCCATTGAAGAACTGCTGACCGGCAGCGCGGAGCAGAATCATCTCACGCACTTGGTCCGGACGGCCTTCCTGAGCGAAGGTTTGTTTGATCACCTCAACTTTGGTCGGCGCAAGTACGCACTCCATCCGCCGTAACAGGGTGAATGGCAGGATGATGCGACCGTATTGCGATTGTTTGAAGTCACCGCGCAGCAGATCGGCAATGGACCATAGAAACGCGGCCGTCTGGGAATGATTTTCCGTGTTCACGCAATAACTCCTTGGAGTACGGGCAAAAACGCAAGTCTAACACCTGAGGGTACCCATCCGGAGCGTGCACTTTAGGTTATGAGGGCTCCACTTTTGGGCGGCTTTGCCAGTGCTAATAGCTAGCCATACGCAGTTTCACTACCAACCGTGGTTACAAGACTGATCGCACACAAGTGATCTCGTGGAATGTAATACTCCAGCCAAAATTAAAACTTAAAGACTCAACTCAACTTACGCCGGCCCACCACTTCATCATCTAAAGACGCCCAAGAACGTCTTTTTTTCACCCCACAATTAATCCTATCCCCCCACCCCCCAAAAAAAACCTCAACCCCGCACCCCCAAAATAATATGCGAAGCCTTAATCACCGCAGTAGCACCAACGCCCGGCATCAGCCCCAGCTCTGCAACGGCATCGCGGGTGACGATGGAGTAGACCTTCGACCCTCCTGCCAGCTCGATAACTACTTCAGCGTTGACCGCACCATCGTTGACGCTCAACACCTTGCCTTCCAGGCAGTTGCGCGCCGACAGGCGAATGTCGCTGGATTCGGTCATCAGCATCACCCACGGTGCCTTGATCAGGGCGACTGCGTCTTTACCCACCGCAATTCCGAGGTTGCGGATGCTTTCCATGGTCACCACGGCAACCAGTTGCTCGCCGCCCGGTAGGGTCAATACCACTTCGGCGTTGACGGCCCCTGCCTGGACCTGGCTGACACGGCCGTTGAATACGTTGCGTGCACTGACTTTCATGAGAGAGGCCTTTTTTGACTTTTCAGTTAAGAATTCCAGCCATCATTACGCTTAGCGCTGTGTAAAGACAACGACAGCGATTCGCGCAGCAGGCTCAAGCCCGTACATACACCCAGGCCCGGCTGCCCGATTTGAGGGCCACGCTGACTCGTTTGTAGTCCGCCACCTCGTAGGCATCGGCGGCAATCAGTTCCTGCTGGGTAATCTCGAAAACAGTGCCGGCGATTTCATCCTGCAGGTTGGCGCTCTCCTGCACGATGGGATGATGGGTTTTCCCACTAGCGGCCAACACCGCGGGGTCGGTGATTTCGACCAGTTGTTGCGTGTAACCGGGCAGCGTATCGGGGCGGCCCTTCAATTCGCGGCCAAAATTGGACAGCTGCACGGCCTTGTCCTGCAAGGTGCCGTAGGAAAACAACAGAACCGCTTGCTCGATGTCATGTGTCATGGGGTGTCCTTGGGTAAGTCTTCATAAAACCTGCCGCTGTTAGAAAGCGCAGGTCATTCGCTATGTAGTTTTGTATATTGCGATATTCGTCAATGATACAGCCATGAGCCCTCATCATGACCACCTCTAGCGCGCAAGACGGTGCCGAGCGTTGCCGCACCCGTGAGCATCATCAACGTGTGATCCTGCAGGCTGCCTGCGAGGAATTCGCCGCCACAGGCTTCGACGCGACCCAGACCCGCACCATCGCCGCACGCGCCGGGGTCCCTAAGGCAAACCTCTATTACTACTTCCACAGTAAAGAAAACCTGTACGCCCAGGTGCTGCTCAGCTTTGTAGAGCCCCTGCTCCAGGCGTCTGCAGAACTGCGCGCCAGCGACGATCCGGTGGTGGCACTACAGGCCTATGTCCATGCCAGGATTCGCATCCTTGAGCAAAACCCGCTGACCTCGAAGGTCTTCAGCCACGAACTGCTACTTGGAGGCAAGCAACTCCCGGATGAATGCAGGGACCTGCTCCAGGCCGAGGTGCGGCGTAATGTCGAATGCCTGCGCAACTGGATCGACCGTGGCCTGCTCGGCCCTTTTGATCCGGAACACTTGATGCTGTTCATCTGGTCGGCAACGCGGACCTACACCAACCTCGGCTGGCAGATGTCGTTGATTACCGGCAAGCCAACACCCGACGACGCCAACTATGCGTGCGCGGCCGCGACTATTACGCGAATGGTGCTGCGCGGGGTAATCCCCGGTACACCGCCAGGTTACTGACCGCCCTCTTCACAAACAGCCTTCAACCCCAAGACGGTGGTCGGCGTGCTGCCAATATGCGTCTGCGTGGCAACCACCATATTGGCCCCGGTATCACCTTCCAGATGATATGGCTTGCCATCACAGGCCTTGGCGGCCTTTTGGTTGATGTTTTCCAACAAGCCTTCGCGGGAGTTAAAGATGCTGCCGTGGCTGGTGATCATGTATTGGCCGGGAGCGATTTCATTGACGCCGGTGAAGGTGCAACCCGTCAGGGCCAGGGCAATACATCCGGTTAACAGTAATGCTTTCAAGTGCTCGAACTCCTGTAAGGGCCTGACGATTGCGCAGGCGCCGCGCATTGTCGAGCAATCGCCAGCCCCTGGCCATAAGTGAACAGGCTTCAACTAGCGCCTGACGAATCATCGTTTGTCCCCGCCATAGGCCTGAAATCTAATCCCTCGCAAACAACTAACAATAACTGCGATGGAGCAGACCCACCCATGTCCCCTACCTTTTCTCTATTGATCCTCGGCGCGTCAATCCTGTTGATCGTCATGCTGATCGGTAAATGTCGCGTCCATCCATTCCTCGCCCTGATCGCCGCCAGCCTGCTGGTGGGGGTCGGCACGGGCATGACTCCCACCGCGATTGTCTCGGCATTTGAGAAGGGCATGGGCAGCACGCTCGGCTTTCTCGCCGGCATCATTGGGTTGGGCAGTATTCTCGGCAAGTTGCTGGAAGAGTCTGGCGGCGCCAAGCGCATTGCGACCACGCTGCTACGGCTGCTGGGTGAGCAGAACGCCGCGTGGGCGATGATGCTGGTGGGCTTTATTGCCGGGATTCCGGTGTTCTTCGAGGTGGGATTTGTGCTGCTGATCCCGCTGATTTATGTGGTTGCCCGTCAGACCCGGATCAACCTGCTGTACCTGGGCGTGCCGCTAGCGACCTCGCTGATGGTGGTGCACTGCATCCTGCCGCCGCACCCTGCCGCCACGGCCATTACCGGCATGCTCAATGCCGATATCGGCAAGGTGATTCTGTACGGGCTGATCGTCGGGTTGCCGACCGCCGTGATCGCCGGGCCGATCTGGGTCAAGCTGACCTGCGCGCGGCAGGCCCCGGCCGGCCAGGCGCAGTTCCTGGCCGAGCGCGGCGAAGGGAACATCGACGACAGCCAATCCCCCAGCTTCGCGATTGCGATGATCACCGTGCTGTTGCCCTTGGCGCTGATGGTGGGCAAAACCCTGGCCACCCCCTTGCTGGCCAAAGGCTCGATGGCGTTTGAGTGGGTATCTTTTATAGGCAACCCGCTGATTGCGCTCGTACTGTCGATTTGCTTTGCCTACTGGTCCCTGGGCCTGCGCCGTGGGCTGGGCATGGGCGACCTGCTTGACCTGACCCACCGCTGCTTCCCGCCACTGGCCGGCATTCTGCTGGTGATCGGTGCAGGTGGGGCGTTCAACGACATGCTGGTCGGCAGCGGCATCGGCAAAGTCCTGGCGGACGTGCTGGGCCAGTCCAACATCAACCCGATCCTCCTGGCGTGGCTGATCGCCGGGCTGATGCACTTCGCCGTGGGCTCGGCCACCGTCGCCATGATCAGCACCGCCGGCATGGTGCTGCCGATCCTCGGACAGAACCCGCAATACAGCCCCGAGATCCTGGTGATCGCCATCGGTGCCGGCGCCATCGGCTGGACCCACGTGACCGACTCGGCGTTCTGGGTCGTAAAAGAGTACCTGGGGATTTCCCTCTCCGAGGCCCTCAAGAAATTCACCGGCGCCACCGTGCTCGCCTCGGTAGCGGCCCTGGTCTTTACCCTGATTCTTTCCCGGTTTGTGTGATGAACCCCACCCCAAAGGCAGTTCCCATGATTCAAGGCAAAACCCTAGACGCCTGGTATGCAAGTCATCCCGTTATCCAGCAACTGGTCGCGCTTGAGCCGGTCAGTTGGTTCAACCCCGCGATCGCCCCGGCCGCTGTAGGGCTGGGGGATGTCGGCCTGACCCTGGACGATGTACAAGACGCCAGCGCGCGCCTGCTTCGCTTCGCGCCCTATCTCGCCAAGGTGTTCCCGGAGACGGCGGCGGCGGGCGGCATCATCGAGTCCGCGATCCAGCCGCTGAAGGCCATGCAGCACGCGCTGTTGAGCGAGGCCGCCCTCCCCGACAGCGGCGCGCTGTGGCTGAAAAAAGACTGCGACTTGCCGATCTCCGGCTCGATCAAGGCCCGTGGCGGTATCCATGAAGTGCTCAAGCACGCCGAAGACCTGGCCCTGCAGGCAGGCCTGATCACCCTCGACGACAACTACGCAGCCTTGGCCAGCGAGCGCGCACTGGCGTTTTTCAGCCATTACAAAATCGCCGTGGGCTCCACCGGCAACCTGGGCCTGTCCATCGGCATCATCAGCGCCAAGCTGGGTTTCCAGGCGACGGTGCACATGTCCTCCGATGCCCGCCAATGGAAGAAGGACAAACTGCGCGCCAGCGGCGTGACGGTGGTGGAATACGCCTCTGACTACAGCGTTGCCGTGGAAAACGGCCGCCTGCAGGCGCAAAACGATCCGGCCTGCTATTTCATCGACGATGAAAACTCGCCCCACCTGTTCCTCGGCTATGCCGTGGCCGCCGAGCGCCTGGCCCGGCAATTCGACGTGGCGGGCGTGCGGGTAGACGCCGAGCACCCGCTGTTCGTGTATCTGCCCTGCGGTGTTGGCGGCGGCCCTGGTGGCGTGGCGTTTGGCTTGAAGCTGGCGTTTGGCGATGCGGTGCATTGTGTGTTTGCCGAGCCGACCCACTCCCCATGCATGCTGCTCGGCGTGTACAGCGGGCTGCACGACCAGGTGAGCGTGCAGGACTTCGGCATCGACAACGTCACCGCGGCTGACGGCCTGGCAGTGGGCCGCCCCTCCGGCTTCGTCGGCAAGGCGATGCAGCGCCTGATCGATGGCTACTACACCGTCACCGACGAAGAGCTCTACCGCCTGATGTTCCTCGCCCACGACCTTGAAGGGGTAAAACTCGAACCTTCGGCCCTGGCCGGCGCGCCAGGCATTGTGCGGGTACTCAAGGACGCGCAGTATTTGCAGCGCATTGGCGTCGGTGCCGCACAACTGGCCAACGCCACGCACTTGATCTGGGGTACCGGCGGCAGCATGGTACCTGCGCAGGAGTACGCGACTTATCTGGATAAGGGGCGTGCTCTGCAAACGACAATCCACCGCTGATCGCCGGCGGCTGACGCGAAGAGGGATACCCACATGGCAGTACTTGGCCTGAGCAAAGCGCCCAAGCTCAACGGCGCCCACCTGTCCAACCTGCATACGTTCCTGGTCGCCGCCCGCCACCTCAGCTTCGCCCGCGCCGCCGACGAACTGTGCCTGACCGCCAGTGCGGTCAGTCACCGCATAGCGCGCCTGGAAGAAGAACTGTCGCTCAAGCTGTTCCATCGCTTGCCGCGCAAGGTCGACCTGACCGATGACGGCGAGCGCATTTTCAAGGTCATGCAGCACACCATGGACACCCTGTCCGAGGCTGTGCAGGAGCGTTCCGATACGCAGATCGAAGGCCAGCTGTGCTTCTACGCCAGGCCTTCCGTCGCGCAATGCTGGCTGGTGCCAAGGCTGGCCGATTTCACCGCCCGCTACCCCGGGATTCAACTGGATGTGCGGGTCGGCAACGAACCGATCGACTATCGCACCCGGCGCATTGACCTGGTGCTGTGCTACTCCAACGGCGAGCATCCGGGCCTGGCAAGCCTGCGCCTGATGCCCGAGCGGATTGCCCCGGTGTGCAGCCCGCAATATGCCCAGGCCCATGGCCTGATGGGGCACCCGGAACGCTTGGCACAGTGTACGGTGCTGCACGATGTGGCGGCATGGGACAACATTTCATTCGATGCAGAATGGCGTTTATGGCTGGATGCGGTGGGCGACAGCAGCCCATTGCCAAGCCGCTTCATGACTTTTGACCGCTCCGACTTGAGCACCCTCGCGGCAATCAACCACGCGGGCGTCGCCATCGGCCGCGAGCAACTGGTGCGCAAGCGCGTGCAGGATGGCGAGTTGGTACTGCCGTTCGGCGGGTTCAGCGAGGCGGTCAATTACGGTTACTACCTGGTCCACCCCGCCCACGAAACCCTGCCCAGACGGCTCAAGGCGCTGATCGACTGGCTGGTCGAGCAAGCGGACAATTGACGCCTCTACCCGCGCGTAAATCACGCTGACCTCAGGACTTCGCCATGCCGCTGAACTTTCACAAGATGCACGCCAATGGCGATGATTTTGTCGTTGTCGACGCACGCAACGCCACCAACCCTATCACCAGCGCCCTGGCCAAGCGCATGGGGGATCGCCACCGTGGGGTTGGCTTCAACCAACTGGCGGTGATGCTCGATTGCGACGATGCACAGGCGCGGGTGGAGTTCTGGAATGCCGATGGTTCTGCGCTGGATACCTGTGGCAGCGCCACGCGAGGGGTTGCCGAGCGCTTGATGCGCGAATCCAACAGCACCTCGGTGATACTGCGAACCAACCGTGGCCTGCTTACCTGCGAACAAACCAGCAGCGGCGCGATTACCGTGAGCATGGGCGAACCGCTGCTCGGCTGGTCGCAGATCCCCTTGGCCACGGCCATGGATAGCCTACGGCTGCCACTGGCCGGAGAGCCCACCGCATGCAGCATGGGTAATCCGCACTGCACCTATTTTGTCGATGATCTGGCGAACATTGACATCGCGGCCGTCGGCTCGTTGATTGAAACCAACCCGCTGTTTCCCGCGCGCACGAATGTGCATTTCGTCAAAGTCATCAACCGCCGGCATATCCGGCTGCGCATTTGGGAGCGCGGTGGTGGCGTGCCGTTGGGGTCTGGCTCGTGCTCGTGTGGTGCGGCGATCAATGGGATACGTCGGGGGCTGCTGGACGATTGCGTTGAGGTTGAATGTGATGGGGGCAGCGTCACGGTGCAATGGCGTGGCACCGGCCCGGTGCTGCTTACCGGGCCGGTTGAATGGGTGTTTTCAGGGACGTTTGCGGCCTAGAAATCCCAGCGCGTAGTCACCATCACATTGCGCGGGTCGCCGTAATACGCCGAGTCGTAGAAGCCGATGTTGGTGTAGTACGCCTTGTCGAACAGGTTGTTGACGTTGAGCGTGGCCGACAGGTTTTCCGTCAGTTGATAACGGGCCATCAGGTCCACCAGCCAGTACGGGTCCTGGGTGAATTTTTCGCTCTGGCGCGTGCCGGGGTTGTTGACGTTTTGCCAACCGGCAGCCTGCCAACGCGCGCCACCGCCCAGGGTGAGTTTGTCCAGGCGGCCCTGGAGTTTGTAGCTGGTGTAGAAACTCAGTTGATCTTCCGGCTCCCAGGTGGCGACCTTTTTCTTGTCGGCATCGCGGGCGATCTTGTGGGTGTAGCCGGCCTGTAGCTGCCAGCCGGGGCTCAGTTCACCGGAGATTTCCGCTTCGTAGCCCTTGGTCTCGGTTTTAGTGCCGATGTAGGAGTAGTCCACGCCCGGCTGGGAGTTGTAGGCCGTATCAGCAACCGGGCGGTTTTTTTCGTGGACCTCGAAGTAAGCCAGGCTAGCGTTCAGGCGCCCGTCGAAGAACTCACTCTTGAGGCCCAGTTCGTAGTTCTTGCCTTCGTTGGGATCAAGCATGGTGCGCGTACGGTCGCGATACTGGGTTTGTGGCTGGAAGATTTCGGTGTAGCTGGCGTAGGCCGTGAAGTTGTCGTTGAGGTCGTAGGTCAGGCCGGCATAGGGCACGACCTTGCCGCTTTCCCGGGTGTCGCTGGTGCCCGTGACCTGGTAGTTGGCGATGCGCGTGCCCAGCAGCAAGTGCAGGTCCTCCATCAGGCTGAAGCGCCCGGTGATGTAGCTGCCGGTCTGGCGCGTGGTTTCGTCGCTGATCCTGGTCGGTTGGTTCCACAGCGGCTCGATGGCTTCGCCGTGCCACTTGTAGAAGTCGTAGGAGTTGTCGAAATAGGTCGCGCTGCCGTAGTCCTTGCCCTTCCATTTGGAGATGGACAACGACTGGCCCACCACCAGTTGATGCTCACGACCAAACAACTCAAACGGCCCGGACGCGTACACATCGACGCTGTCACTGGTGGTCTCGCCGGTGTATTTACGCGCAAAGATCGAGCTGGCGGTCAGGGAGTCCTGGGAGATGTAGCCCAGGGGCGCGTTGTAGCCGTTGATCTGATGGTTGTACTGGCCCTTGGTCACCCAGCCATTGTCGAAGGTGTGTTCCAAGGTGGCGAACAGGGTGCGGGTGTACTGCTCCCAACTGCTCCACTTCGGCCCGTTGTTGAACGAGCGCGGCAGGTCCAGTTTGTTGCCGGCCGGGTCGAAGATGGTCCGCGTACCGGTCCAGCTGGAGCCTTTCGGGTCGCTGTCCTGATAGTCGGCGCCCAGGGTCAGCAGGGTGTCGGGATCAAGGTCGAATTCAAGGATGCCGTAGTAAACGCCGGTCTTGCGCGAATAGTGGTCGAGGAACGATTTTTTATCCTGGTACGCCGCCACCGCCCGGCCGCGCACGTTGCCGGTTTCGGTCAACGGGCCGCTGACGTCGATCTGCGAGCGGTAGTTGTCCCAGGAGCCGGCGCCCAGTTCGATGCTGCTCTTGAACTCCGAGGTCGGCTTCTTGCGAATCAGGTTGATGGTACCGCCCGGGCCGCCCGCGCCGGTGAGCAGGCCGGTGGCGCCCTTGAGCACTTCGACGCGGTCATACAGGGCCATGTCGGTCAGGGTCTGCCCCGCCGAGTACTGCGCGTCGCGCAGGGTGGGGATGCCGTCGTACTGGAAGTTGACGATGGAAAAACCACGGGAATAGTAGTTGGTGCGCTCGGTGTCGTAGGTCGACACGGTGATGCCGGGCGTGTGGCGCATCACGTCGTCGATGGCATTGAGGCCGAAGTCATCCATCACCTGGCGCGTGACCACCGAGATCGATTGCGGCGTTTCCCGTGGGGTGAGCACCATCCGCGTGGCGGTGGCAATCGTGCCCGGGGTGTAGGAGCCAGTGCCTTCGGTGATCGAGCCCAACTGGTTGGCGCTGATCTGCGTGGCCTGCAATTGCACTTGCCCGTCTGCGACGGCCCGCGCCACCACACGATAGCTGCCCTGCTCATACTCGGCCTGCAGGCCCAGCGGTGCCAGCAGGCGCTCAAGCCCCTCGGCCAGGGCAAAACTGCCGTGCAAGCCCTGGCTGTGCACACCCTTGGCCAGCGCCGAATCGATGGCGATCATCACACCCGCCTGATTGCCGAAAGCACCCAGCACGCGGTCCAGGCTGCCGGCAGCGATGTCGTAGGACTGGCGCGGGGCCTGTTCGGTAGCCGGTTGCGCAGTGGCGGCCATGGCGCCGTGGCTGGCCGTGGCCACGGTTAAACCAACGATGATGGCGCGCAGGGCGCTGGCAAGCGGAGTGACGCGGCTGTGCATAAAGACTGTCCTGTGGTGAAAGGTTGGGGGCGCTCTTATTCAGCGTCTTCCCTGTCTTGATGCACGAGATGGCAAATACTGCCGGCCCCATGGAATTTTTTTTACCTAGGCCGCCACCACCGTCGCCAGGTAGCCGAAGACCCGCTGCACGCGCACCGGCAGCACCTTGGCCAGCAGGTCGAGGCTGGCATCCGGGCGGTCGAGGGAGAACGAACCCGAAACTTGCAGACCGGCAACCGCCGGGTCACAGCGCAACACCCCGCGCCGGTAACGGTTGAGCTGATCGACCACCTGGGCCAGCGGCATGCGCTCGGCAATCAGCAAGCCACGGCTCCAGGCATCGGCGGCGGGCGCAAGGGGTTGTGCCGGGCCGCTTTGGCGGTTGTCGAAGGCCAACTGCTGGCCGGCGCCGATCGACACCCGGCCACCTTGCTGCGGTTCGATCCAGACATGGCCTGCGAGCACTTGCACCAGGGTCCCGCGCTGGCCTGGCAGATCCTGGCTGATGATCAGCCGCGACAGCGCCACCGGCCGCACCCAGCCATGGGCGGTCTTGACGCCGACGAAGGTGTCCGCCGCCGTCGCCAATAGCAAGCGCCCCTGGTTCAGGGCCAATTGCGGGCCGCGCACATCCACCGCCGTCTGGGTGTCCAGTTGCACCGCGCCAGCGCCGGCCAACTGCAAGGGCCGCCGCTCGCCGGTGGTGGTGCGGTAGTCACTGAACAACTGCGGCAACACCACGCGCTCGCGCACACCCAGGCCCATGGCCGCCGCCATCCCCAGGCCGGCGAAACCCTTGAGCAGCGTGCGCCGCGAGGTCAGGCTGCGCGCCCGCAACAACTGGCGGGCGGCGGGCGCCGGCAGGGCAACGGTGCTGCTACGCAGGTCGCGGCTCAAGCCGGTCAAGCGCTGCCAGGCCAGTTCATGCTGGGGATTTGCATTGCGCCAGGCTGCACACGCGCGTTGCTCGGCGGCGCCGCTGACGCCCGATTGCAGGGTGACCATCCACATCAGCGCCTGGTCCAGCACGTATTCATCCAACAATTGATCGTCGGTTGGCTGGAACATCGTCATGCCTGGTACACCGCCAGGTAACAATGCCGATAGGCCTTGAGCATGGCCTTTTGCACAACATTCACGGTCAGGCCCAGTTGCTCGGCGATCTGTGGATAAGTCAGGCCGTCCAACTGCGACAGCAGGAAAATCTCCCGCACCTTGCTCCCCAACCCGTCCAGCACCTGCCCGACCGCATCCAGTGCTTCAAGTACCAACAAGCGGGTCTCCGGCGACGGCGCGTGTTCCGGCTCGAGGATCAACAGGGATTGTTCGTACGCACGCTCCAGGGCCTGGCGGCGAAAATACTGGCCGCACAGGCGGCTGGTGACCGTGGTGAGATAAGCCCGCGGCTCACGCAACAGCGGCAAGGGCCCACTGCTGAGGATGCGCACGAAGGTGTCCTGAGCCAGGTCCAGTGCCTGCTCCTGCCCACCCAACTTGCGCCGCAGCAACTGCACCACCCAGCCGTGATGCTGGGCGTAGAGTTCACCCACAGCACGGTGGGAGGAAGAGGATGAGGCCATCGAGGTGATTTCCGGACTGGCAGCTGACGGGAGGCGCGTATGATAATACTTCTCATTAGAGACAAGTAGAAGTTTATACTCCCTGCTGTTTTATCCGACCCAAACACAGTGCCTGTCGCGTTTACCCCTTTGCTTCACTGCATGGAAGCCATTTGAATTGAGAAGACCGCTGACCTCTACACGCCTGCTCGTCGGCCTGGGCGTAGTACTTTTCGTGGCAACCATCGGGTTATGGGTGTTCTGGCTCGACCGCATCGTGTACTTCAATACGTTGAGCGTGATGATCTGCCTGGTGACATCGCCCCTATTGGCTGCGGTGGCATTTGTGCTGGGGGTGCGGCGCAGGAGTCCGCGCCTCAGATTTACAATAATGGACTCGTTGCAAGAGGCGATCTCGCTGCTCGCCGTTATCGCCGTGGCCGAATTTTTCGTGTTGTCATTGCTTGTGTTTTTTTCAAGCACAAGGCCGGGCGCCTACATCGCCAGCTACGAATACACCTCCAGCGGCAAGGGCTGTAGCGGGTTAAAGGTCTACGATCGAGAACTCGAAAAACGTATAAGAATCTGCCACCCGGATGCGCTTCGGGCGGGTGGCAAGGTCAGGGTCGAAAAGCTCAGCGGCCCGTTGGGTATCGCGGTGAAACGCGCCGAACTCCTTTAGCCCGCCGCGCGCGTCTGAACCCCGCGCCCACCGTGAATCACCCCATGCACCAACAACCCCGCCACCAGCCCCCAGAACGCGCCGCCAATCCCCAGCAGCGTGACATTGGCCGCCGTCGCCAAAAAGGTGATCAACGCGGTTTCCCGGGTGCGTGTATCGGCCATGGCATTGGCCAGGCTTGAACCGATGGCCCCGAGCAGCGCCAGGCCCGCCAAAGTGGTGATAAACGCGCGTGGCAGGACCATGAACAAGGTCGCCAGCGTCACGCCAAACACCCCGACCAGGATGTACAGCGCCCCACACACCAACCCGGCGATGTAGCGTTTGGACGGATCCTGATGGGTATCGCGCCCGGTGCAGATCGCCGCCGTGATCGCTGCGACGTTGAATGCATGGGCGCCGAACGGCGCCATCAGCAAAGAACCCAGGCCGGTGATAGTGATGATCGGGTTGGCGCTGGTCTTGAACCCGTCGTTGCGCAGCACCAGCATGCCGGGGATGTATTGCCCGGTCAGGGTAATCACGAACAGCGGCAAGGCCACGCCAAAAAACGCCGCGATGGAAAAGTGCGGCATTTCAAACACCGGGGCGGCCAGTTGCAGCTCCAGGCTGTGCAGGTCAAGCCGCTGTTGGGCGAGCAGCAACCCCAGGCCAATCAACAGAACTCCGACCATCGCATAACGTGAAGTGAAACGGCGCAGCACCGCGTAGGACACCACCAGGACAATCACCAGCAGCGGGTCCGCGTTGGCCCCGCCAAACGCCGCCACACCAAATTGCAGGAGGATCCCCGCCAGCAAACCCGCCGCAATGCCACCGGGGATCAGCCGCACCAAGCGCTCGAACGCACCGCTCAGGCCCAGCACGATAAAACCGATGGCGCACATCACATAGGCACCGATCACTTCGGCATACGGCGTAAACGCCATGACCGTCGCCAGAAAGGCCACCCCCGGCGTCGACCACGCCGTGATGATCGGCTCGCGATAGCGGTAGCTCAACCACGCACCGGTCACGCCCACGCCAATACTCACCGACCAGACCCAGGACGCGGTTTGCGCCGCGCTCAGTTGCGCCAGGTGCGCGGCCTGGAACACCAGGACAAAGGTCCCGGCGTAATTGACGATGACGGAAATCAGCGCGCTGATGCTCGGTGACAGGTAGTCGGCAAGACGCAGGCGTGGGGCGGGTCGGTTCATGGCGCATTCCTTTGGTTGAGGCCGCAAAGGCTAACAAGCACCGGACCGCCCGTTCAGTCCACTTCCCGACCTTGCACCAGACCACCCTTGAGCACCTTGGCCAATTGCCGGCTGGCGCTGTCGATTTCACCGGGCGTCAGCGCCGAGAACCCCAGCAGCCAGCCGCCCCTTGCCGGCGGCTGGGCGTAGAGCCGCGTGAGGCCAGGCAGTTGGATACCCACCCGCGCCGCCTGGCGAATCGTCTCCAGCTCCGACCATCCCTCATGCAGCACGCAAGGCAACTGCAAGCCCCCGGGCGGCAAGCTGGCGGTGACCACATGGCTCAAGTGGCGCTCCACCGCCTCGGCCATGGCATCACGTCGCTCGCCGTAGATTTTGCGCATCGCGCGGATATGGCTGCCGAAATGCCCATCGCTCATAAAGCGCGCCAGGGTCAACTGGGCGATTTGCGGGGTGTGGCCGTCGAGAATGCTGCGGGCGTAAGTCATGGGCTTGACCAACTCCCGGGGCAGCACCATAAAGCCCATGCGCAAGCCGGGGTACAGGGATTTGCTGAAGGTGCCGAGGTACAGCGTGCGCTGGTAACTATCCAGGCCTTGTACACAGGCGGTCGGCAGGCCTTCGTAGTGAAACTGGCTGTCGTAGTCGTCCTCGATGATCCAGCCTTGGCGCTGCTCGGCCCAGGCGATCAGGTCCAGGCGCCGTTCCAGCGCGAGGGTGGCGCCAGTGGGGTATTGATGGGACGGCGTGACATACACGGCATTGGCGCCACTGCGGTCGGCGCGCAAGGCGTCGATACACAGGCCTTTGGCGTCCACCGCAACCGGTACCACCTTGAGCTGGGCCATTTCAAACGCCTTGCGGGCGCCGAAGTAGCCGGGGTCTTCCATCAGGATCGGCTGGCCTTCATCCACCAGCACCTGCGCGCACAAATACAGGGCCTGGCGCGTACTCGACAGCACCAGCACCTGATCCGGTGTAACCCGCGCGCCGCGCTCCAGGTTCAGGTAGTCGGCGATGGCCTGGCGCAGGGGTTCGGCGCCTTGCGGGTCGCCGTGCAACAGCAGGTTCGGGCGATAATCCTTCAATGCCTGGCGGTGCAGGCGCTCCCAGATGCCCACGGGAAAGGTGCGCGTTTCCGGCAGCCCCGTGGCAAACGCCTTGACCACTTGCTGGTCGGTAACGCCGCCGCTGGCGAGGATCTGCGCGCCCCTGGCACTCAGCGCCGCCGCCTGGTTCGCCATCACTGGCTGGCGCTTGCGCGTCCCCAGCAGGCTCGGCCCGATTTTCTCGGAGACAAAACTGCCCGAGCCTTCGCGCCGACACAGGTAACCGTCCAATTGCAGTTGGACGTAGGCCATTTCCACGGTATCCCGGGAGATGCCCAGTGACTTGCACAGCGTGCGCGTGGCGGGCAAACGGCTGCCGGGCGCGAGGATGCCCTCGAGGATCAACTGGCGCAGCACCCGTTGCACCCGCACCCGCAAATCCAGCGAGGCCAGCTTGGGGTCCGTCAGGCGGATCTTCAGCGTGTCCAGTTCCAGGTTGTGGGTCATTGACTTGGCCAAGGGCTAAAAAACCATGCATCTTTGTGCTAAGCCGCCGATATGTCCACGAGCAATATCGGCGAGCGTTGCGGGCGGGCGCTACAGGGCCATCCGATACTCGATGCAGCCCGAGTCTTTGGCGATCCAGTTGTAGAGTTTCTGCGCACGTTTATTGGTCTGCTGGGTATGCCAGTACAACCGGGCGCAGCCGTGGTGTTGCGCATAGCGCTGGACCCATTCGATCAACAGCTTGCCGGTGCCGCCGCCGCGCACCGTGGGGGCCACGTACAGGTCTTCGAGGTAGCAAAAATCAGCGACCGCCCAGGTCGAACGATGCAACAGCGCATGCACCAGCCCTACCAACTCATCGCCCTGTACCGCCACGGCGCAGGCCATGGCTTCATCGGCATCGAGCAAGCGACTGAAGGCGGTGCGGGTGGTGGTCTCATCCAAAGTGACTTGATAAAAGTCCTGGTAGGCCAGCCACAGTTGCAGCCATTGCTCATAGTCTTCGGGTTGCAAGGCTCTCACCACGATTGCCTGTGGATCGTTACTCATCGCGTTCTCCTATCGGGAAGCCCGGTCCGGGATGGATCGGGACCCGGCAATGGTAGGTTTCCAAGGCGGCGGCGAACCGACCACTTCCAGACCACCTGGCAGGCCAATCTACAACGGGCGCTACGTTCACAATTCGTTAAGGATTGCCTTCGTATACTCCAACGCTACCCCCCTCTAGCATCCGGTAACCCACCCCATGACACGCCCTGCCCCACTGTTGCTGCTGCTTGCCGGTCTGCTGTTCTTCGTGGCCCTGGGTAATCATGAGTTGCAAGGCTCCACCGAAGCCCGGGTGGCCGGGATTGCCATGGCCATGCACCTGGACAATGACTGGGTGGTGCCGCGCCTGTTCGGTGAGCCGTTCCTGGAAAAACCACCCCTGAGCCTATGGCTGGATGCCGGGGCGATTCGCCTGTTTGGCGCCAGCACCGGCGCGGTCCGACTGGCCTCGGCGTTTGCCGGGTTGTTCAGTGTGATGCTGCTGTACGGCATGTTGCGCCGCTTCGGACGGCCCAAGCCCCTGGCGTTTGGCGCCGCGCTGGTGCTGGCGACCATGGCCAGTTACTGGAGCAACGTGCGCGGCGTAGGTGAGGATGCGCTGCTCAGCCTCGGCGTGACCCTGGCCCTGCTGGCGTTCTACCAGGCCACCCGCGCGGAATCCCAGCCCGGTGCCAATATCGGCACATGGCTGCTGTTTACCTTGGGGATGACCATCGCCACCTTGAGCAAAGGCGTGCTGGGCCTGGCGATGCCGGGCATTGTGATTTTTGCCTACCTGGCCTGCACCAGCCTGTTGGACAAGCGTGTGCGACCGGGCCAATGGCTGCGGCCCGGCATGTACACCCTACTGGCGCTGGTGCCGTTGTTGATCTGGCTGGGGTTTCTGTATCAACGGGGTGGGATGCAGGCGGTCGGTGAGGTGTTGTGGACCAACAGTGTCGGACGTTTCAGCGGCTCCTTCGTCGAAGCCGGGCATTACGAGCCGATCTACTACTACCTCGCAAAATTGCCCGAAGCCTTTTTGCCGTGGAATATCCTGGTGTACCTGGGCCTGTGGCACTTTCGCAAAAGCCTGGCGAGCAATCGTTACCGGCTGTTTTTCAGCCTGTGGCTGGTGGCGCAATTTACCCTGCTGACCTTCGCCTCCAGCAAACGCATCGTGTATCTGATGGCCCTGACCCCGGCGGCGGCGGTCCTCGCGGCCGAATATGGCGCGGTTCTGCTCAGCCGCGTGCCCGCCTATCGCCGTGGCTTGATCAGCGGCGTGTTTGCCGTGGTGATTGCCGGCTACCTGGGCGCTGCTATCTGGTATGCGCCCAAGGCCGACCGGCGAGAATCCTTCGTGCCGCTGACCCGCCAAATCCAGGAATTACAAGCCCAGGGCCACACGGTGGTGCTGTACCAGCCCAACGAGCGTGTGGCCGGCGCCAGCGTGTTTTACACCCAGAGCAACTTGCCGATCCTGCAGACGGAGGCACAACTGCGCACCTATCTCGATGCCAGGCCGGGCAACGTGGCGTTGCTGGACCGTATCGAGCAACTGACGACTCCGGTCACCGCTCTCAAGCAGATCACCGTGGGCAGCCGGCCCTACTCGTTTGTCGAACAGTAAGGCCTACCAGAGCGCCAGATCGTACGTCAGGTAGACCCGGTAGTTATCGCGGTCACTGGCATAGGTGGAACGGTAGGTGGCCTTGCGCAACTCCACGCCCAGGCCTTTGAGGGTGCTGTCCTGGATCACATAGCGCAGGTGGGTGTCGGACTCCCACTCGCGCGCTTCGCGGCCCTTGAAGTCGCCGTTCTGGCCCTTGTAGTAACGGGTCATGAAGCTCAGGCCCGGCAGCACGGCGGCGAAGTCATAGTCATAGCGCAGCATCCAGGTTTGCTCACCGGCCTGGATGAACTTGCCGACCCCAGCATTGCTGAACGAGTACACCGTCGACACGCTGGCATAGGGCAGCGCGGTATCGCCGCTGACTTTCTGGTAGCCCACGCCCAGTGCCTGCGGCCCCAGGCGATAGGTGAACAGGCCGCTGAACATGTCGCTGTCGACCTTGCCGTTGCGCGCCTTGCCGGCTTCATTGCTGATGAAGTAGCGCAAATCACTGGTCAGGCTGCCCGGGCCCAACGGCTGCTTATGCACCAGGCCGAGGAATTGCTGGCGATAGAATTCGCGCATTTCCCCGTAGTACCAGGTGCCACTGAGCGTAGGCGTGAAGGCATAGGTGGCGCCGGCGAAATCGAAGTCGCTGCCTTTTTTGCCGCTGTAGCCCTGTGGATAAATATCCACGCTGTCGGTGGAGTTACGCAGCTTGAATTGATCCAGGTGCCCGCTGTGCAGGTACAGGTTGCGGATGCCCGTGTATTCGACCTGGGTGCCGCGAAATGTCTGGGGCAGCAGGCGCCCATCGTTGTGCACCAGCACCGGGATCTTGGGCAACAGCGTGCCGGTTTTCACCACGGCCGCGCCGATGCGCATTTTTGCGGTCACGCCGAGGCTGGAGAATTCATTGGCGGCGCGCCCATCATCATGGACCGGCAACAAACCGGTGCCCGCGTGGGTGCGGCTGGAGTCGAGCTTGATCCCCGACAGCCCCTGGGCATCCAGGCCAAACCCCACGGTGCCTTCGGTGTAGCCCGACTGCAGGTTGAGCAGAAAGCCTTGCGCCCACTCCTTGCGATCCTCGCCACCGTCGCGATAACCGTCGTTGAAATAGTAATTGCGCAGGCTCAGCTTGCCCTGGGAATCCTCCCAGAACCCCTGGGCCATCAGCGCCGGCGACAGACTCGCCAGCAAGCCGGCGGTAACTACGCCGCCTCTCGTGAAAAGCTCACGCATCAGTGTTTCCTCAATGCCGTATTGTCGATTTTTATGGGCAGTTGCTCCGTGTGCCAGGCTGGACGCCAGGTCACATTGGGGCGGACACTAACGGCTTGCCGAACGCCCCACAACGTTATGCGAGAAGCGCATGACGCTATGCGCAAAGCCGCCCTTCGACAGGAAATCCACGGTGAACCTCAAGCAACTCGAAGCCTTCAAGGCGATCATGTCCACCGGCTCGACCATCGGCGCGGCCACGCGCATGGGCTTGTCGCAGTCTGCGGTCAGCCGCTTGTTGAGCCAGTTGGAGGACGCCCTGGGGTTTGCCCTGTTCCTGCGCAAAAAGGGCCGCCTGATGGCCACGCCAGAGGCCGAGGAGTTGCTCACCGAGGTCGCCGGCCTGGTGGACGGCATGCAGCGTATCCAGCGTCTGGCCGACGAAATGCGCGTCGGCCGCTCGCGCAAAAGCCTGCTCAAGGTCGGTGTCCCCACCAGCATGACCCAGCAATTGTTACCGCGGATTGTCGCGGACTTTCTCAAGGACCATGACGACACCGTGGTCGAACTGCTGACCGGCTCCTACGACATGATCGAACGCGCCGTACTGGACCGCTCCGCCGACCTGGGTTTTGTGCGCCTGCCCACCGAGATTCCCGACTTCGATATCGAGCCGGTGCTGCACACCGAAGGCGTGTGCGTGATGCCAGCCGATCACCCGTTGAGTCGCCAAGAGTTCATCGAGGTGCAGCATCTGCGCAACGTGCCGCTGGTGATGCTGGGCCGGCAACGGGCGGTGCGTACCGAGTTGAACCAGATGTTCCGCGCCGCCAACCTGACGCCCCAGGTGCGGGTCGAGGTGCACTCGGTGGGCGCCGCCTGCAGCTTTGTCGCCGAAGGCCTAGGGGTGTCGATCGTCAACGGTTTGCTGGCCAGCCACTTCATGCATCTGCCGATTGTCAGCCGGCCGTTTCGCCCGGCGTTGCCCTATGCATTCGGCCTGGCATTTCGTGCCGACGAGCCACGCTCACAGTTGGTAACGGCCTTCGCCGACCACCTCAAAAGCCGCCTCGCCACCCCACTGTAGGAGCTGGTTTGCCGGCGATGACAGCCGCGCCAACACCACAGCCTCCCAGCCGAACCGCTCGTCGTTGCGCGCAATCTGTGTGTAAAACGCATACCCCAACCCGCCCCACGCATAACGTTGTGGGCCTGCGCGCTTTGCCCTAGTGTCCGCCCACCACAACAATAACAGCGCACTCACCCCGCCCAGACGGGGTCGCGCCGGGGCCGCCAGCATGACCGAACCGCAGATCCTCCGTACCCCGCCGCCCACCGAGGCGGCCGCAGACAAACCCGTGCAACGCAAGCAAATCAACCCGGCGATCATTCTGCTGAGTATCGTCCTGCTCGCCGTCGCCTTCACCTATGCGGTGAATGCCGGCAAGTTCCAGCGCCACAATGGCCTGGTGGTGCCGGGCTCGTACCAGGTGCTGGAAAAGCAGGACTCCTTCAGCCAACTGTTCTCCCTGGAACCACGCAAGGCCGGCGACACAACCGCGCGCCCGGTGTCGTTGGTGGAAGGCTTCATGGCCATCCCCCAAGGCATCGAAAAGCGTGCGGCGCTGATTTTCATGGTGCTGTTCATCGGCGGCATGTTCGGCGTGCTGAACAAGGCCGGGGTAATCGACGCCGGGCTGGAGCGCCTGCTGGGCCTGACGCGGGGCAATATCTACGTGCTGGTGCCGAGCCTGATGCTGGTGTTTTCCGCCGGCAGCACCTTCATGGGGCTGGCCAAGGAGTTCATCCTGATCGTGCCGTTGATGGTGGCCATGGCTAACCGCCTGGGGCTGTCGAACCTGATTGGCCTGGCCATCGTCACCATCTCGGTGAAGATCGGCTACCTGGCGTCCATCTCCAACCCGGTGGCGTTGTCCGTGGCCCAGCCGATGGTCGGCCTGCCGATCTTCAGCGGCTTGAGCATGCGCGTCGCCGCTTACTGCACCTTCCTGCTGGTGGGTATCGCGTTTGTGCTGTGGAGCATTCGCAAGCACGGCTTTGATGCCAGCGCGCAGATCACCTTTGAAAGCAACCCCCTGCCGATTCGCCACCTGCTGAACCTGCTGGTGCTGGGCGGCGGGATCGGTTTTCTGGTGTATGCCTCGAACCGCTGGGGCTGGAAATACCATGAACTGTCGGCGTTCTACCTGCTGCTGACCGTGGCCTTTACGGTGATCGCCGGCCTGGCTGCCAGCACTGCCGCCAGCGCGTTTGTCGATGGCATGAAAAAGGTGCTGATCGCCGGCGTATTGATCGGCCTGGCGACCGCCGTGGAAATCATCCTCAGCACCGGCCAGGTGCTGGACACCATCGTCAACAGCCTGGCCAACCTGGTGGGCGACCACGGGCCGGTGGTCTCGGCCTACGGCATGTTCTTCGCGCAACTGGGGCTGGACGTGCTGATCCCGTCTACCTCAGGCCAGGCGGCGGTGACGATGCCGATCTTCGGGCCGCTGGGCCAGTTGTCCGGGGTCAGCCCGCAAACCACGGTGTTTGCCTTTTTGATGGGCAACGGCCTGACCAACATGATCACCCCGACCTCCAGCGGCCTGCTGGTGCTGCTGGCCACCGCCAACGTCGGCTGGGGCCAATGGGCGCGATACATCCTGCCGCTGTTCCTGATCTACGCGGTGCTGGCGATGGTGCTGTTGGCGATTGCCGTGCAAACCGGATATTGAGCCGATGAGTGTTTTACCTATGCAAACCCTGCACAACCAGATGATCGCCATGCGCGATGGCATCCACCTGGCCACCGATATCTACCTGCCGGCGGGCGGCGAAGGTCCGTATCCGGTGGTGATCGAACGTACGCCCTATGACAAGCGCAAACCGTCGCGCTCGGAAAAACAGCTCGACGGCCAGCACATCTCCCGCGAGCAGATGGCGGCGCGTTTTACCGCCCAAGGGTTTGTCGCGATCTTCCAGGATTGCCGCGGGCGCTACGCCTCCGAAGGGGTGTTCACCAAATACACCGCCGAGGGCGAAGACGGCTTCGACACCCTGGCCTGGATCGTTCGCCAGCCATGGTGCAACGGCAAGATCGGCAGCATGGGCCTGTCCTACGCGGCCCACACCCAACTGGCGGTGGCCTGCCTGCACCCGCCGGGCCTGAGCAGCATGGTGCTCGACAGCGGCGGCTTCGCCAACGCCTACCAATGCGGGATTCGCCAGGGCGGTGCGTTTGAACTCAAGCAGGCTACCTGGGCCTTTCGCCAGGCCAAGGAAAGCCCGCTAGCCCTGGCCGACCCGCAAGTACGCCAGGCGCTGGAAGACGAAGACATCCATGAGTGGTTCCGCCGCATGCCCTGGCAGGCGGGTCAATCACCGTTGCGCCATGTGCCCGAGTACGAAGCCTATCTGCTGGAGCAGTGGGCCCAGGGCACTTTCGGCCCCTACTGGCAGAAGTCGGGGATTTATGCCGAAGGTCATTACGCGGACTTGCCGGATATTCCCGTGTTGTTCATGTCCAGTTGGTATGACGCTTATGTCAGCTCGACCCTGGCCAACTACGCCGCATTCACCCGCGCCAACCGTGCACCGCAACAGTTGATCATGGGGCCGTGGTTGCACGGTGACCGCAATATCAGCCATAGCGGCGATGTGGAGTTCGGCGCCCAGGCCGCGTTTGACGGCCAGGTGGCGCAGGATTGGTTGAGTTGCCGCCTGCAATGGTTCGAGCAGTCCCTCAAGCCTGGGACGCAGCCACCGCAGGCCCAGGTGCAGGTGTTCCTGATGGGCGGCGGCAGCGGCTTGCCGGATGAAAAGGGGCGCCTGCAACACGGCGGCCGCTGGTTGCAGGCCGAGCAATGGCCGCTGCCAGGCACCCAGGCGCTGACCTTGTACCTGGATGAACAACGGCAATTGACCGAGGTTGCGCCCAGCGCTGACGAGGCCGTCCTGGGTTACTACGCCGACCCGGCCAACCCGGTGCCGACCGTGGGCGGCGCACTGACATCCGGTGCGCCGATCTTCGTCGGTGGTGCCTTCGACCAGCGTGAGCGCGCGGACTTTTTTGGCACCCATGGTGACAATCGCCCCCTGTGCGAGCGCGACGATGTGCTGAGCTTTGAGACCGCGCCCCTGACCGAAGACCTGATCGTCGCCGGCACGGTGCAGATCGAGCTATGGATCGACAGCGACGCGCCGGACACCGACTTCACCGCCAAGCTGGTGGATGTCTACCCGCCGAGCGCCGCTTACCCGCAAGGCTTTGCGATGAACATCACCGACGGCATCCGCCGCTGCCGTTATCGCGACGCGTGGGAGCAGCCCAAACCGCTGACACCCGGCAAGCTTGTGAAGGTGAACATCGAGCCATTTGCCACCTGCAACCTGTTCAAGCAGGGCCATCGCCTGCGCCTGGACATTTCCAGTAGCAATTTCCCGCGCTTCGACGTCAACCCCAACAGCGGCGAAGCCGAGGGCCAGGCCCACGACCCGCGCATTGCCCACAATCGCATCCACCTCAGCCGGGATGCCGCATCGTGTCTGGTCCTGAGCATCCTGCCCAACGGGTGAAGAGCGCCTACATCGGGAGTAATGACCGCTCATCCGCCAATCCCACATTGGCTAAAAAACCGTTTCAGCTCTCGCCCTGCCTGCCGATATCTCCTGACTATCCATCGGCTGGGCGATCTTCCAGCAACTGATGTACACGCAATCTGTTCCTGGAGGAATTCGATGAATACATGGTTTGGCAACATCAGCGTCAACTTGAAACTGGGCCTGGGCTTCGGCCTGGTACTGGTGCTCACCTCGATCCTCGCGCTCACCGGCTGGACCAGCCTGGGCAGCCTGATCGACCGCAGCAACTGGATGAGCGACATCACCCAGCTCAACGCCTCGCTGACCAAACTGCGGATCGTGCGCCTGCAATACATGCTCGCCAACGGCGATGAAACCGTGGCGCAGAACGTCCAGACCACCCTCGACAGTTTTGCCGCGCAGCAGCAACAGTTGGTCAACAGCTTCAAGAGCCCGGAAAACCTCAAGCTGCTCAACGAGCAGAAAGACATCATCACCGCCTACCGGCAGTCGCTGAACAAAATGCGCGAGGCCTACCGTAACGGCAACGCGGCTCGCCAGACCATGGGCGAACGCGCCGACGCCGCCGGCCTGGTGATTGCGGCACTGGACCAGAGCGTGCGGCAGTTGCCTGAAAGCAGTGAACGCTTCGCCCAGTACGAAGCCGTCAACCACGCCAAGGAAGAGTTCCAGGTGGCCCGCTATGAAGTGCGCGGCTACACCGGCAACGTCAACCCGGACACCGAAGCCCGTGCAGCGGCGCAGATTGAATCGGCGATCAATGGCCTCAAAGGCTTGAAGAACGTGTTTGGCGAGTCCCAGCAAGCCGAGCTGATCGCCCTGGAAAATGCCCTGGGCGCCTATCGCAATGCGCTACAGGCGTATAAAGCGGCCAACGCCAATATCGTCCTCGCTCGCCAGGAAATGACCGTGCAGGGTGCCGATATCGTGTCGCGCAGCGAAGCGCTGTATGACATCCAGCTGCAACGCCGCGACGCCGAAAGCGTCCAGGCCCGCAGCCTGCAACTGATCAGCACCGTGCTGGCGCTGCTGGTGGGGATTATCGCCGCGCTGGTCATCACCCGGCAGATCACCCGCCCGCTGCAGGAAACCCTGGCCGTGGTCGAGCGCATCGCTTCCGGCGACCTGAGCCACAACATCCAAGTGACCCGCCGCGACGAACTGGGCGTGCTGCAACAAGGCATCCAGCGCATGGGCACCACCTTGCGCGAGCTGATTTCCGGGATCCGCGACGGCGTCACGCAGATCGCCAGCGCAGCCGAAGAGCTGTCGGCCGTGACCGAGCAGACCAGCGCCGGGGTCAACAGCCAGAAAATCGAAACCGATCAAGTGGCCACCGCCATGCATGAAATGACCGCCACCGTGCAGGAAGTGGCGCGCAACGCCGAACAAGCCTCCCAGGCCGCATCCGCCGCCGATGGCCAGGCCCGCGAAGGCGACAAGGTGGTGGCCGAAGCCATCGCCCAGATCGAACGCCTGGCCGACGAAGTGGCACGCTCCACTGACGCCATGGCCCACCTGCAACAAGAGAGCAACAAGATCGGCAGCGTGATGGACGTGATCAAGGCCGTGGCCGAGCAGACCAACCTGCTGGCGCTCAACGCCGCGATTGAAGCGGCGCGCGCCGGTGAAGCCGGGCGTGGGTTTGCCGTGGTCGCCGACGAGGTACGTGGCCTGGCCCAGCGCACACAAAAATCCACCGAAGAAATCGAAGGACTGGTCGCCGGCTTGCAGAACGGCACCCAGCAAGTGGCCAATGTGATGAACAACAGCCGCAGCCTGACCGACAGCAGCGTCGAACTGACCCGCAAGGCCGGCGTCTCCCTGGAGAACATCACCCGCACGGTGTCGAACATCCAGTCGATGAACCAACAGATCGCCGCCGCCGCCGAACAGCAAAGCGCCGTGGCCGAAGAGATCAGCCGCAGCATCGTCAATGTACGTGACGTATCGGAACAGACCGCAACGGCCAGCGACGAGACCGCCAAGTCGAGTGTCGAACTGGCACGGCTGGGCAGCCAGTTGCAGCAGATGGTCAGCCACTTCCGAGTCTAAGCAAAAAGCCGCCCCGGCCGAAACCGGGGCGGCTCCACTTCTCAGGCCTTAGCGGTCATCGAAGCTGTCTCGCAGGAATTTCCAGACGTGATAAACACGCAGGCAATTCACTACGAGGTCCCACGTACGTCGTGCAAACTTGGACATACTCGGCCCTCCTAAGAGTTGGGCCTTACCTCCAGCGCACTTACCGGAACACGTGAGCCTTTGGACGCAGGTCGATTACGTCTCTTGAGGTGGCCGGGCTAATGGTCCTTCCGCATGAATCCGGCACGGATTACTAGCCCGTGGCGGCCGGTCCGGAATTCGCCCGCATACCCGACTCACCTAAAAGCGACAGACGCAGAACGGGGGAGATCCTAACCAACATTTAGGCCAAAGGTGTGACCAATAGTGGTCAAGCATCCAGTATTTGACGGTAGATTTATTGCAGCTTTTTGCAGTCAGCTTTGACGCGAGAAAAGCTTCAGAAGCGATCGGTGCCGATCATCGTTGAACCTTGCGAACCGATATGGTCAACGTTAATATTCGCGGGCAGGTCGATTGCGTCTTTTGAGACAGCAACCCCAGCCACTAACTGGGATTGCAATAAAAAACCGCCCTACCAAGGCGGTTTTTTATTGCCTGAAATTTGTCGATCAGGCTTGCCCTTCCTCGACAAACACCAGCCGATTGCCAAACGGGTCCTTGATGCTCATCTCCCGCGAGCCCCAGGGAGTTTCCTCCACTCCAGGCTTGGCAAAGCGATAATTCTTGGCCTGCAATTGCTGCTGGAACCCATCCACCCCTGGTGCCTGAATCCGCACCGCTGCGCCCGGTGAGGCATCGCCATGGTGCTCGGATAGATGCAGCACGCACTCGCCCAACGACACTTGCAGGTACAACGGAAAATTCGCTTCGAACCGGTGCTGCCAATCGACCTTGAATCCCAGGAAATCGACGTAGAACTCCAGCGCCTTGGCCTCGTCGAAAATCCGCAGGATGGGGGTGACGTTTCCTAACCGCATAAGACTCTCCAAATCCAGAATACTCCCTGTTGAGGCGCCATCACCCTACCCCATAGCCCGTCCACTGTGAATGCCTGACGACGCTGCGTTCAACCATGGGGGATTTTGGTGATCCGCGCGTTCGACAGATCCTCATTGGACACATGCACCTCATCGAACCTATAGGCATTGGCCGCAAACTCATCCAGGCGCCCCTCGTTGCGCAGACGCTCAAGGGTACCGGGTGCAACGCACTGGCGGGCCTCGACGAACTGAGGGTTGGCGTCGATGTTTTCATTGAAGGACACGGCAGGAATGCCACGGCTGTCGATTTCGTACAAATGGTAGTCGCCGCTGAACTCTGTCTCGCCAAAATGCATGGCCGCGGCCTTGGAGCCAGAGGCCACCAGCACCTTGCCATCCATCATTTTTTCGGGCCCGGAAAAGAAGTTTGAGTCCCGAAAACCAACATCCAACGGGTCCCCCCGGCGCTCCACGCGCTCGGCCTTTTCGACGCGATACAACTTGGGCCGGTCGGTGCGCTCGATCATGCCCCGACTGTTGAAATACCCACCGGCAGGCAGGGTGACGCCGGCCTTGAAGGGGTTGGTCTTGATGACATTATCCTCATAGGGATCGTAATCCCCGGATGAAGTGGCATCCGAAGCCACGGAAGGTGGCGACTGCTCATCCTCCGACAGTTCCCCCTCCGAGTCGTCAAGCCTGGGTCTTTTGGGGCTGGGCTGTGGGGTCTCATACCTGGGCTGAACCTGCGGCCGCCGGGATCCCGACTGCAGGTAGATTTCCATGGAGGGATCCCACGCAGGATTCAGCTTGCCCCCCAGCGGCGCGGGTAACCGTGGCGGGCCGTCGGGGCTCATCAGCACGCCAATTTTGCCGTTCACTCGTCGATAATTGAAAAAAGGTCTGGCTCCCGCGCCGTTTGCAGCCTCGCCCTGGCCCGCTGGTGAGGCCGCCTCGACGGCGGGATCGGCAGTGAGGGGAACAGACTTGCCCAGCGCATGAAAAAACCCCATCGTCGCCACGTCCATCACCGCAGCATGCAAGCCACTCTCGCGCTCGGCCTGGGTATCGCCTTGCACAGCCGTGTCGATTTCCAGCCCCACCTGTGCTCCAAACAATGCGGTGCCAAGCGCCAGGCCAATCGGCCCGAGCAATGCCATCGGGATGGCAAAGACCGCATTGCCCGCTTGCAACAGGCCCAGGGCATCGTCCTTGTACACCTCGGCATTGGACTTCATTTCGGTATCGGCATCGTTGTTGATGCGCTCACGTGTCTGGCTGGCCATGAAGGAAAACACATCACCACCGACAGGGTAATTCAGGGTGTCGATATGGCTGTCGTTGGCCGCCAGGTCACGGGAACCTAGTTTTTTCAGGGTACTGTCCACACCGCTGGCACTCAGGGCCCCGAATACCCCCTGCTGGCGATCGCGCAAGGAAAAATGCGCCTCCAGCGCCGTGGCCTTCGCCGGGTCGTTGCTCTGCGCAAGTACCCACTGGTCCACTTCGGCACGGTCCTTGAACGCCAGCAAGGAGGGCTGGCCCCCGGGGATATACAAGGTTTCGCTGCCATCCTTCGCGACAAACCGCAGGATGTTGTTGGAGCGGTAGCCATTGATGTCGAAGCACAACACCCGGGTGTCCGACCCTGGCGCCGCCTCGGCCTGTAACTGTTCTTTTGACACCGGGCCTTCGAGCGGCACGTTGGGCGCAGCCGCCTGCATGACGCTGGCATACGCCTGCGGGCTCAAGCCCTGGCTGGGATCTTTCTGGTTCAGGCTCCGGGCGGCTCGGGCTTGCATCACAAACTGCTTTTTCGCCAGCGTGCGCCACTCGCTGCCGTGCTGGGTCCAGAAGTCATCCAGCTTGGCAATCACCTTCTTCTGCAAGTCGCCCTCGCGCACCAAATCCAACAACTCGCTGGGCTTCATGCGCAGTTGATTGTCCGCGTTGTAGCTGCCCTTTTGCGGGCCATCCAGATAGAGGCCGTAGACTGAATCCAGGTCCCGCCAGGCCTCCCGGGCATTGGGTACATCATCATGAATTTTCGAGTAAATGAAGCCAGGCCCGGTTCGATCAAGAACGAACCGGCCCAGACGGCTGAAAAAGTCCGTGACGCTTTCACTTTCAAACAGGGAGAACGGGCTTGTGTTCGAAGACAGGAAATGGGCTACCGCCTGGGCCTTCCCGGCAGCGCCATAGCGCTGCGCCGAGAAAAAATCGCTGGCGACGGCCTCGGTGAGGGTCATGGAGGATTCGGGAGCCCCGTTGTGCTCCCAGCCCGTCACCGCACTGGGATTGTGCGTGCTGTGCGCCGACGAAAATTTATGCAGGTAGACCTTGTCAGGGTCGATCCATTGGTTGGTCAGGTTCCAGACTTTTTCCTGGATCCAGCCTTTGATCGTATCGCGGGGGAAAGGAAAGGCTGCCAGCGCATTGGCGGTCGCCGCATGAATGCTGGCAGCAGGGCCACTGGCGTACAACGCGGCCGCAACGTTGGGCGGGTTACCGAAACGACTGACGCTATCATATTGATTTGGCATACAGGCTCTCCGTAAGAAGTCCTGCCCATCTTAGATAGCGCTTCCACCGTCACAACCTACCTTTTGTAAGCCCTCATTGACCACAATCCGACACACCTCACGGCCGATCACACCTGGGCAAAACCCCGCCGCAAATCCCCGCTACGCGCCAGGAAGCGCCCAGCCCGCTGACCATTCGCCTGCCCCTCGCAGTAGCTCAACACACCATTGACCCACACCCCATCAATCCCCTCGGCGGCACGTTGCGGGTCCTTGAAGTCCGCCACATCCCTTACCCGCAACGGGTCGAACAGCACCAGGTCAGCCCAATGCCCCTCGCGGATTTCGCCACGCCCGGCCAGGCCAAAGCGCGCGGCCGACAGGCCGGTCATTTTGTGTACGGCTGTGTGCAGCGGGAACAGTCCCAGGTCGCGGCTGAAATGTCCGAGCACCCGTGGAAATGCGCCCCACAAGCGCGGATGGGGGAACGGGTCTTCCGGCAATCCATCGGAGCCGACCATCGACAGTGGGTGGGCGAGGATGCGCTGCACATCGGCCTCATCCATGCCGTAATAGACCGCCCCCGCCGGTTGCAGGCGGCGGGCGGCGTCCAGCAGGGATACGCCCCATTCGGCCGCGATGTCCTGCAGATCGCGCCCGCCCACTTGCGGGTGCGGCGTCGACCAGGTGATGGTGATGCGAAATGCATCGGTGACTTGCTTGAGGTCCAGGGTCGAGGAACTGGCGGCATAGGGATAACAATCGCAACCCACCGGGTGGCTCTTCGCCGCCTGCTCCAGGGACGCCAGCAGCTGTGGACTACGCCCCCAGTTGCCGGCGCCGGCACATTTGAGGTGGGAAATGATCACCGGTGCCTTGGCGTGGCGGCCGATCAGAAACGCCTCGTCCATGGCCTCCAGCACCGGCTCGAACTCACTGCGCAGATGGGTGGTGTACACCGCGCCAAACGCCGTCAGCTCTTCACTCAGTTGCAGCACTTCGTCGGTGTCGGCGCTGAACGCGCTGGCGTAGGCCAGCCCTGTGGATAAGCCGAGGGCGCCCGCCGCCAGGCTTTCCTGCAGTTGCTCGCGCATCGCCGCGATTTCGGTGGCGGTGGCGGTGCGGTGCAGGTCGTCCATATGGTTGCTGCGCAAAGCGGTATGGCCAATCAATGCCGCGACGTTGAGGGCCGGGTGAGCGTTTTCCACCGCCGCGCGGTAATCGAGGAAACGCGGATAGGCGAACGCCTCGGCCTTGCCCAGCAGGTTCATCGGGTCCGGTGGGGCACCACGCAGGCTGACCGGCGCGGCGCTGATGCCGCAGTTGCCGACAATCACCGTGGTCACGCCCTGGCTGAGCTTGGGCAGCATCTGCGGCTGGCGGATCACCACGGTGTCGTCGTGGGTGTGCACGTCGATAAAACCCGGCGCCAGTACACGGCCATTGGCCTCGATCTCATGCTCGCCCCGGGCGGCCGACAAGTCGCCGATTTTCTCGATCCGCCCCTCGCGCAGCCCCACGTCGGCGAGATACCCCGGCGTGTTGCTGCCATCAATGATCAGCGCCTGGCGAATCAGCGTGTGGTACTTCATTTCAATCTCCAAGCGGCAGGCTGTCAGGGCCGCCGCGATAGTCGTCCAGGGCCAGCTTGATCCGGCGCAGGCGTTCCTGGTTGTCGTCCGGCATGGCCAGGGCCAGTTCGGTGGCGAGTAAATCGATGGCCAGCAACATGCCGTAGCGCGCCGCCGTGGGTTTGTAGATAAAACTGGTTTCCGCCGGTTGCAGCGGCAGCAGTACGTCAGCCAACTGCGCCAATGGCGAGCCGGCCAGGGTGATGGCGACGACCCGCGCGCCATAATTGCGGGCCAGTTCCACCACGCCCAGCAGCTCAGGCGTCAGGCCGGTGAGGGAGCAGACAATCAGTGCGTGCTCGGCGCTCAACGTGGCGGCCGTGACCCGCATCATCACCGGGTCGCGGCAGGCGGCAATCGGGTAGCCCAGGCGTACCAGGCGCACCTGCAACTCTTCACTGCACAGGCTCGACGGGCCGCCCATGCCAAACGCGTGGATCATCCGCGCCTTGCCCAGCAGGTTCACCGCATCGACAAACCCGGCCTGGTTGAAACCCGACAGGTGCTGGCGCAACGTCGCTTCGATATCACCGAGGATCTGGCGATGAAACGCCGACTGCTCGGGCAACCCCGCCGGGTCCAGAAAACGGCTGCCCACGCCACTGGCCTGGGCCAGTTGCAGGCGCAGGTCGCGCAAGTCGCGGCAACCGACGCTGCGGGCAAAGCGCGACAAGGTGGCGGTGCTGACCTCGGCCCGCTGGGACAGCTCTTCCAGGCTGGCGGATGCGGCAAAACCCACATCATTGAGCATCAGCCGGGCGATACGCCCTTCGCCAGCGCTGAAGGAATCCTGGCGGGCGCGGATCTGGTAGAGGATGTCCATGGGGTCTCCGGGTTACAGGATGAGGCTCATAAAACAAGAGACAGGCCGTAGGTCAGGCCGAAGGCGACCACTGAAATCAAAGTCTCCAGTACGGTCCAGGTCTTGAAGGTCTGGATCACCGTCATATTGAAGTATTCCTTGATCAGCCAGAAGCCGCCGTCGTTGACGTGGGAAAAGATCACCGAACCGGCACCGGTCGCCAGCACCAGCAATTCCGGGTGTGGGTAACCCAGGCCCAGGGCCACGGGGGCGACAACGCCCGACGCGGTGGTCATGGCCACGGTCGCCGAGCCGGTGGCAATGCGCATCAGCGCAGCGAACAACCAGCCCATCACCAGCGGCGACAGGTTGAAGGCATTGGCCATGCCGAGGATTTCATGGGTCACGCCGGCATCTACCAGGATCCGGTTCAAACCGCCGCCCGCGCCCACCAGCAGGGTGATGCTGGCGGTCGGCGCCAGGCATTCATTGGTGAACTTGAGGATCGACTCGCGGTTGAAGCCCTGGGCCAGGCCCAGGGTCCAAAAACTGACCAGGGTCGCTACCAGCAAGGCGATCACCGAGTTGCCGATAAACAACAGGAACTGGTTGAAGCCGCTGCCAGGCGTGGAGATCAGGTTGGCCCAACCGCCGATCATCATCAGCACCACCGGCAACAGGATGGTGCCCATGGTCAGGCCGAAACTGGGCAGGCGGGTGCGCGGCTCGCGCTCGATGAACTGGCGCTCCAGCGGGTTTTCGGCGGGCAAATGGATGCGCGGCACGATGAACTTGGCGTACACCGGGCCGGCGATGATCGCGGTGGGGATGCCGATCAAAATCGCATACAGCACGGTTTGCCCGACCGAGGCGTTATACGCCAGCACCGCCATCATCGCCGCCGGGTGCGGCGGCACCAGGGCATGCACCACCGACAGGCCGGCGACCATCGGCAGGCCGACCATCAGGATCGACACGCCCACGCGCCGGGCCACGGTAAAGGCAATCGGCACCAGTAGTACAAAACCGACCTCGAAAAACAGCGGCAGCCCCACCAGGAAGGCAATGCACACCATGGCCCAGTGGGCATTGCGCTCGCCGAAACGGTTGATCAGGGTGCGCGCCACCTGCTCGGCGCCGCCGGATTCGGCCATCATCTTGCCGAGCATCGTGCCCAGGGCCACCACCAGTGCGATATGCCCCAGGGTCTTGCCGACGCCCGCCTCGTAGGAACCCATGATCGTATCCGCCGGCATCCCGGCCAGCAGCGCCAGGCCGATGGATACCAGGGTGATGACGATAAACGGGTTGAGCCGGTAACGTGCAATCAGCACGATCAATGCAATGATGGCGATGGCAGCGTATGCCAACAGCCAGACGCCCGGTGATGCGGCCATGCGGTACTCCTCGGAAAGGGTCACGTCGAATTGGTTGTGAAACTCATAAATCATTACCGAGGAAGGTTTTCAAATTTTATGAAAGTAATTTTCGCCCACAGGTAAGCGCTGTCGCTTTGGGACATGCCCGCAGAGCCAGGATGAAAATCGGGGGATAGTTCTTACATGCAGCACAGAGCAGATACGGGAAACTAGACTGCTGGCCTAAACTGCAACCCAATAACCGCCAGGAAGCCCAAGATGAACCTGAGAACTTTCACCGCCAGCACGCTGTGGCTGGCCTTGTGCGGCGCCGCAGTGGCCGCCGACAGCAGCCCGGCCCTGCAAAAATGCCTGGACGCCGCCAACACCACGGCGGCGATGGTCAGTTGCAACGTCGAACAAACCAGGATTCAGGACCTGCGCCTGAACAACGCCTATAAAGCCGCGCTGGATGCCCAGGGCCAGCGCAAGCAACAACTGCAGGATGTGCAACGCCTGTGGATCAAATACCGCGATGCCAATTGCGCCTTCGTCGGCTCCGCGACCGGCGCCAGCATCGATCAGGTCAACGGCTCCGGCTGTGTGCTGGACATGACCCAGACCCGCGCCGAGGAACTGGAAAACCTCGTCGGCCCCTAACCCCCTCGCCTATCCCGCCAGGATCAGTCGTGCTGCACCCGCGCACGCTTGAGCAGTTTCTTGCAGCGCTCCGACAAGTGCAGCACCCGCAGGTGCTTGCCGGCCTTGGCGTAGCGCTCGCGCAAGGTCATCAACGCGGCGATGGCGGAGTAGTCGACAAAGCTCAGGTGCCGGCAGTCCAGCGTTACCTGGGCCGGATCGTTGGCCGGGTCGAACTGGTTCAAAAACGGTGTGGTCGAGGCAAAGAACAAGGTGCCGTGCAGGCGATAGAGCTTGCTGCCATCGGCCTCCAGATGTTCATCGGCATACAGCTCCCGCGCCTGTTGCCAGGCAAAGTTGAGCGCGGCAATCACAATCCCGCACAGCACCGCCGTGGCCAGGTCGGTGAACACCGTGATCACCGTCACCGCGATGATCACCAGCACATCATTGAGCGGCACCTTGTTGATCACCCGTAGCGACGCCCAGGCAAAGGTCTGCTGGGACACCACGAACATCACCCCCACCAGCGCCGCCAGGGGAATGCGCTCGATCAGCGGCGACAGGAACAAAATAAACAGCAGGATCATCACCCCGGCAAACACCCCGGAAAACCGCCCGCGCCCGCCCGAGCTGAGGTTGATCACCGTCTGCCCGATCATCGCGCAGCCGCCCATGCCGCCAAACACCCCGCTGACCATGTTCGCCGCGCCCAGGGCCACGCTTTCGCGGTCGGGGTAGCCACGGGTCTCGGTGATTTCGTCGGTGAGGTTGAGGGTCAGCAAGGTTTCCAGTAGCCCGACCATGGCCATCAAACACGCATAAGGCGCGATGATGCCCAGGGTTTGCAGGGTCCAGGGGATCTGCGGCAGGGCAAACGTCGGCAGGCCGCCGGCGATGTGGGCCATGTCGCCCAGCGTGCGAGTGGGCAAGCCCAGCAGATACACCGCAAGCCCCACGCCAAGAATCGCCACCAGCGCCGGCGGCACCGCGCGGGTCAGGCGGGGCAGCAGGTAGACGATGGCCATGGTCGCCGCCACCAACCCCGTCATCACGTACAACGGTGTACCGCTGAGCCAGGCCTCAGCGCTTTTGAAATGCTCCAGTTGCGCCAGGGCGATGATGATCGCCAGGCCGTTGACGAAACCGAGCATCACCGGGTACGGCACCATGCGCACCAACTTGCCCAGGCGCAGCAGGCCGAAGGCAATCATGATCAGGCCGCCGAGCACCACCGTCGCCAGCAGGTACTCCACCCCGTGTTGCACCACCAGCGCGACGATCACCACCGCCATCGACCCAGCCGCCCCCGAGACCATCCCCGGCCGGCCGCCGAACAACGCGGTCAAGGTGCAGATGATAAAGGCGCCATACAGGCCCATCAGCGGGTTGAGGTGGGCTACCAGGGCAAAGGCGATGCATTCGGGCAACAAGGCAAAAGACGTGGTGAGTCCGGCCAGGGCGTCGGCGCGCAGACGAGAGAGCTTCATGGGTTTACCGGGGGAGTTGCGGGGAATGAGGCGGCGATGGTACGCAAAACCACGAAACCGAACCAGTAGGAACCGGCTTGCCGGCGATGAGGCCAGTTGCATCACCCCGCAACCTTCAGGCCGCTATCGCCGGCAAGCCGGCTCCTACAACGGGCAGGTCAACAGGCGTAGCGCGCCAGTTTTTCCTGGATAAAGTCGAGGAAGCATTGGATACGCAGGGCCAGTTGCGAGTTGCGGTAGTACACCGCGTGGATCGGCTGGCGGTAACCGCTGTTGAACGGAGCCAGGACCGTCTGCAAGCGGCCGGCGTTGATGTCTTCGATGGTCATGAAGTGCGACAGGCAGGCGATCCCCTGCCCCTCCAACGCCAGTTGGCGCAGGGTTTCACCGCTGGACGCGGCAATGCCCGGCTCGATCTGCCAGCGGTCGCCCTGCACATGGCGCAGCGGCCAGTGGTTGAGGGTTTCGGTCTGGGTAAAGCCCAGCAACGTATGGTTGGCCAGGTCGGCCACGGTCGCTGGCGTGCCGTGTTGTGCCAGATAGGCCGGGCTGGCAAGGATATGCAGCGGGCTGCAGCCCAGGGAGCGGGCGTGCAGGGTCGAATCCGCCAGGGCGCCGATGCGGATGGCGATATCGGTGCTCTGCTCCAGCAGGTCGATGATCAGGTCGTTGCTGTTGAGCTCCAGCTGGATATCCGGGTACAGGCGGCGGAACTCGGCGACGTACGGCACGATGGCGTGCAGCATGAACGGCGACGCCGCATTGATCCGCAAGCGCCCGGACGGGGTTTTCTGGCGCGACGACAGGCGCTCTTCCAACGCTTGCATCTGTTCCAGGATCAGCTTGGCCTGCTCGAAGAAGTACTTGCCCTCTTCGGTCAGGTCCATGCGCCGCGTGGTGCGGTTGATCAAGGTGGTGTCGAGCTTGGCTTCGAGCCGCGACAGGGTGCGGCTGACCGCCGAGGGCGTCTGCCCGACTTGTTCGGCGGCGGCGGAAATCGAACCGCATTCAATCACGCAGACGAAGATCTGTAGCTCATCGGATCGGGCTTTCAACGTGCATCCTCGTGAATACGGCTGCGTGGATACTAGCCGTATTACGGCGCCAGGTTAAACACCTGGGCCAGATGCTGCTCGTAGCGCAGCACATCAGCCTCGATGGAGGGGCGTTTCATCACGTCCACACAGAGGAACGTCGGCAGGCCGCTCATGCCGAGGAACTGGTTGGCCTTGTGGAACGGGAAGTACACCGCGTCCACGCCCTTGGCCTCGAAGAAGTCGCTCGGGTCGTCGAATGCGGCCTGCGGCGCGTTCCAGGTCAGCGACAACATGTACTGCTTGCCTTGGATCAGGCCGCCGCTGCCGTATTTTTGCGACGCATCGGAACGGGTGCGGCCATCGCTGGCGTACAGGCTGCCGTGACCTTCGGTGAAAACTTCGTCGATGTACTTCTTGACGATCCACGGGGCGCCCATCCACCAGCCGGGCATCTGGTAGATGATCACGTCGGCCCAGAGGAACTTGGCGACTTCTTCGGCCACGTCGTAGCCGGCGTCGATATGAGTGACTTTCACGTCGATACCACCCCGGTCCAGCACCGCCAGGGCGGCGTCATGCAGGGTGTTGTTGTAGCGACCATCGGAGTGGGCGAATTTCTTGCCACCGTTGAGCAACAGAACTTTTTTCATGGGGGTTCACCTGAAGGTTGAAAATGTATGAGCGCAGGCTACGGGCAACTCCTCGGGGGAGTAAGCCACGGATCGACAAAACACTTTTGACCTTCAGGCACGAGTGCTCAATTGATTGTTGCGTCAGCCGCCTATCAGTAGGTGCCCGCCCAGGGCTGCCATGCCTATAAAGAACACGCGCTTGAACAGCACAGCGCTGATGCGCTGGCGCAGCTTTTGCCCCAGCCACATGCCCAGCAGCGCCGGCACCAGCGCCAGCAACGAAGCATTCAGTTCGCCGGCCCCGAGGTTGCCGCGCCAGAACAGCCCGCCTGCCAGGGCCAGGGTCGACACGCTGAAGGACAGGCCCAGCGCCTGCACCAGTTGGTCACGGCTCAAGCCCAGTGCTTGCAGGTAGGGCACGGCCGGGATCACGAAGACGCCGGTGGCCGAGGTGATGATCCCCGTCAGCAGCCCGCACAGCGGGCCCAGCCAGCGCTCGGTGCGGGCGGGCACACGGAACGTCGGCAGCAACAGCCCGCACAGCGCATACACCAGCAACGCCCCGCCCAAGGCCCGCACCACCCAGGGGCCACCGTCCATGCCCAGCCACAGCGAACCGAGCCCGGTTCCCAAGAAAACCAGCAGCAGCATGGGCCACAGGCGTTTGCTCAATGCGCCCAGGTGCCCCCCGAAGCTCAGCTGCCAGAGGTTGGTAATCGTCGAAGGGATGATCAACAAAGCCGCAGCCTGCGCCGGCAACATAGCCAGGCCAAGCAGGCCCATGGCGACGGTGGGCAGGCCCAGGCCGATCACGCCCTTGACGGCACCGGCCAGCAGGAAGGTGCCGATCACCAGCAGAGTCAGGGCTGAACCCAGGTTTTGGTAGAACGCGAGGAAGGTAGTCATGGGGGGAGTTTGCGGGTTTGCCTTGGGGTTGGAAATTCGCCATATACTGAGGCAGCCTCTTGTTTTGCGTGAGGCTCAGACCGCTATCGCAGGCAAGCCAGCTCCCACATTCTGAATGTGTTCACCCTTCCAAATGTGGGAGCTGGCTTGCCTGCGATAAGGCCCGTCCAGGCACCCGAGAACCCCAGCCATGCACTTTGACCTGACCGACCTGCGCCTCTACCTGCACATCCTCGACACCGGCAACATCACCGCCGGCGCCGCCCGCAGCCACTTGTCCCTGGCCGCCGCCAGTGCGCGCATCCGCGCAATGGAGGCCTCACTGGGCGTCGAGTTCCTGCAGCGCGGCCGCCGTGGCGTGACCCCGACTGCCGCCGGTAACGCCCTGGCCCGGCACGCGCGCCTGCTGTTGCAACAGGCCGAACGCCTGCAACAGGAGCTGGCGGAATACGCCAACGGCGTCAAAGGCCAGGTGCGCCTGCTGTGCAACACCACCGCCCTCAGCGAATACCTGCCGGAGTTGCTGGCGGATTTTCTCTGCGCCCACCCCAACCTCGATATCGACCTGCAAGAGCTGCCCAGCCTGCGCATCACCCACGCCCTGCGCCAGGGCGCGGCGGACCTGGGGATTATTTCCGATGCGGTGGACACCCATGGCTTGCAGACCCGGCCGTTTCGCGATGACCCGTTGGTGTTGATCCTGCCGACGGGTCACGCGCTGACGGCCGGCGCGCTGAGTTTTATCGACAGCCTGCCCTACGACTACGTGGGCCTGGCCGCCGACAGCGCGCTGGCGGTGTACCTGGAGGAACAGGCCCTGCACGCAGGCTTTCGCTTGCAGACCCGGGTGCGGGCCGATGGTTTTGATGGGGTGATGCGCATGGTCGCCCGTGGCGCGGGCCTGGGAATTGTGCCGCTGGCCGCGTTGCAGCGCTGGCCCCGCGCGCGGCCATTCCAGGCCCAGCCCCTGACGGAGGACTGGGCCTGTCGCAAACTGCTGTTGTGCGCGCGCTCGTTCGAGCAGTTACCGGGTTACGCCAGGGCCTTGCTCGATGCCTTGTCCGTGCCTTTGCGGAAAAACACGTAATACACCGCCGAGAGAATCAACAGGAACGGCACGCCAAACACCAGGGTCATCTTGAACGCTTCGGTGAAGAACGTGGTGATCATCACCGCGCCCATCAGCACCAGCCCCAGCAGCGTGCTGTAGGGAAACAGCCGCAGTTGGAACGACAACTTCGGCCCGCCGTGGCGCTTGCGATAGCGGCGGAAGAACAGGTGCGTGAGGAAGATCATGAACCAGGTGAAGATCGCGCCAAACATCGAGATGGCCATCATCAAGGTGAAGGAGCTTTCCGGGTACACCACGTTGAGCAGGGTCGCCAGGGCGATGCCCGAACTGGACAGCAACAGGGCATTGAGCGGGATCCCGTTCTTGCTCAAGGCGCCCATGGATTTTGGCGCGAAGCCGGCGCGGGACAGGCTGAACATCATGCGCGTGGTGATGTAGAGCTGGCTGTTCATGGCCGATAGCGCGGCAATCAGGATCACGAAGTTCATCACCCCGGTGGCGCCGGGAATGCCAATGGTCTGCATCACCGTGACAAACGGGCTCTGGCTCTGCCCGGACTGGTTCCAGGGCACGATGGCCAGCATCAGCGCCAGGGTCAGCAGGTAGAACACCACCAGCCGCACAATCGTCGCGCGGAAGGCTTTTTTCACCGCCTGCTCAGGGTCGGCCGCTTCGCCCGCCGCCACCGCGATCATTTCCACGCTCAGGTAGCTGAAGATCGACACGATCACCGCGATCCACATGCCACTCAGGCCATTGGGGAAAAACCCGCCATGGGCCGTGTAGTTCTGCACCCCGTAATCCGGGTTGCCGGAGCCGAACACCACATACACCGCGAGGATGATGAAGCCGACAATCGCGCTGATCTTGATCGTCGAGAACCAGTATTCGAAGTTGCCGAAGGTCTTGACGCTGATGGCGTTGAGCACGATCAGCACACTGGAGAACGAGACGATCCACACCCATTCCGGCACGTTGGCGAACCAGTACTTCATGTACATCGCCACCGCCGTGACCTCGGCGCCCACCGCCAGCACAATCGCCGCCCAGTAGGCATAGCGCACCAAAAAACCGGCCAGGGGGCTGATGTAGAACTCGGCGTAGGCGCCAAAAGAGCCCGAGGTGGAATGGGCCACCGTCATTTCCGCCAGGCAGCCCATCAACAACAAGGTGATCAACGCGCCGATGGCGTAGCTGACCAGCACGCTGGGCCCGGCATAGCCGATGGCGTAGGCACTGCCCATGAACAGCCCGGTACCGATGGCGCCACCGATGGCGATCATGCTCATCTGCCCGGAAGTGAGCTGGCGCCGCAGGCCCAGTTCGCGGTTGGTGATTGCTGCAAAGCCGTTGTCTGGCGTGGTCACGTGCGTGCCCCTTTTATTATTGTGATTGTTACTGCTGGCCAAGCACCTGTGGGAGCTGGCTGTGGGAGCTGGCTTGCCTGCGATGCAGACACCTCGGTAGTCAGTCGGACCGAGGCGATTTCATCGCTGGCAAGCCAGCTCCTACAAGGGTTTTGTGGTGTTTTCAGGTGACGCTGTGGCGCACCTTGAATTGTGGCTGGTCCCAGGTTTTTTCATCGAGGATTTCGCCAAGGATTTCTACCGCATCCCACACCTCGGTAAAGCTGGTGTACAGCGGGGTAAAACCAAAGCGCATGATCTTCGGCTCACGGTAGTCACCGATCACCCCACGGGCGATCAGGGCCTGGACGATGGCGTAGCCTTCAGGGTGTTCAAAGCTCACATGACTGCCGCGCCTGGCGTGCTCGAGCGGGGTGATCAACGTCAGGTCATGGGCCGCGCAGCGGCTTTGCACCAATTCGATAAACAGGTCGGTCAGCGCCAGGGATTTGCGGCGCAGGCTGGCCATGTCGGTCTGGGCGAAGATATCCAGGCCGCACTCGACCATCGCCAGCGAGGTGATCGGCTGGGTGCCGCACAGGTAGCGGGTGATGCCTTTGCCGGCCACGTAGTTGGACTCCATGGCGAACTGGCGGCTATGGCCGAACCAGCCCGACAACGGCTGCGTCACCAACTCGACCAGCGCCGGGTTGACCCAGACAAACGCCTGGGAACCCGGGCCGCCGTTGAGGTATTTGTAGGTGCAACCAATGGCGTAGTCGGCGCCGGCCTGGTGCAGGTCAATCGGCACCGCGCCCGCCGAGTGCGCCAGGTCCCAGATCGCCAGCGCGCCGCACTCGTGGCTCAGGGCGGTCAGCGCCTGCATGTCGTGCATGTAGCCGGTCTTGTAGTTGACGTGGGTGATCATCACCACGGCGGTGTCCTGGTCGATGGCCGCCGGCAGTTCGTCCGGGCTGTTCACCAGGCGCAGGCTGTAGCCCTGCTGCAGCAGTGCCGCCAGGCCTTCGGCGATGTACAGGTCAGTGGGGAAGTTGCTTGCTTCGCTGACAATCACCTTGCGCTGCGGCTGGCGTTGGCGCTGCACGCTCAGGGCGGCGCTGAGCACCTTGAACAGGTTGATTGAAGTGGTATCGGTAATCACCACTTCGGCCTCGCCCGCGCCGATCAGCGGCGCCAGGCGGTTGCCCAGGCGCTGGGACAGGTCGGCCCAGCCGGCACTGTTCCAGCTGCGGATCAAACCATTGCCCCACTCCTCGGCAATCACAGCTTGTGCCCGCGCAAGCGCCGCCACCGGGCGTGCGCCGAGTGAGTTGCCATCGAGGTAGATCACCCCTTCCGGCAGCGCAAATTGGTGGCGCAGTGGCGCCAGCGGGTCTTGGGCGTCGAGGGTCTGGCAATGATTTCGGCTGGTCATGAAAAGTCCTGTTTTTATAGGTGACGATGGACCAAATAATGAACGAAGATTTGCAGAATTTTCGTGCAAAGTGCGCTACAACTGGCTTAATAAGCTGTAGGAAATTCGAATTTAACCTCCAAATACGCGGATTAATTCTAAGCATGATTCTCGACGCCACCGACCTGCGCCTCCTGCATTTCCTGCAACAGGATGGCCGTATCAGCAACCAGGAACTGGCGGAGAAAGTCGCCCTGTCGCCGTCCGCCTGCCTGCGCCGCTTGCGCCTGCTGGAAAGTGAGGGGGTGATCAGCGGTTATCGCGCGGTGCTCAATGCCGAGCAGCTGGGGATCGAGTTGGAAGCCATCGTCCACCTGTCGTTACGCCAGGATGTGGAGGACTGGCACGAGACGTTTATCAAGAAGGTCCAAGGCTGGCCGGAAGTGGCCAGTGCCTATGTGATCACCGGCGCCAGTAACTATGTGCTGCGGGTGCAGGCGCGCAACCTCAAGCACTTCTCGGACTTTATCGTGAACCACCTGAACCGCACGGCGGGGGTGATGGATATCCGCTCGGAGATCGTGTTGCAGAAGATCAAGGACCGGGATGAGGTGCTGGACCTGGTTGTACGCAAATAACCAACACACCGCTGATCACCTGTGGGAGCTAGCTTTTGTGGGAGCCGGGCTTGCCCGCGATACAGACACCTCGGTTTATCTGCAATACCGAGGCGACACCATCGCAGGCAAGCCAGCTCCCACAAAAGCCTGCTCCCACATTGTTTACTGCATTCAGTCTTCGAGGGCGCGTACGCGTTGCATGCGTGTTTGCTCTACGGGCGCGGCCGCCGGCTGCAACTCGAAGTCGAAATCAATCTGCGCAAACTTGCCCTCCACGCCAAACTCCCGCGCCAGCTGCGGGTCTTCGCTGAAGCGAATTTCGGCAATCAGCTCATCCCGGGTCGCGTAGGCAAAGTCATCATGCAGATACGGATCATCCGACAGGTTGATCTGCGTGGTCAGGTGCCGATGCCCCGGTGCCGAGATGAAGAAGTGGATATGCGCCGGCCGCTGGCCGTGGCGCCCCAGTTGATCGAGCAACTGCTGGGTCGGGCCGGTCGGTGGGCAGCCGTAGCCAGACGGCACGATGCTGCGGAAACGATAATTGCCCTGGGCATCGGTCTCGATCCGGCGACGCAGGTTGAATTCCGATTGCGATGGGTCGAACCAGGAGTAAGTACCGCCGGTGTTGGCCTGCCACACATCCACAATCGCCCCGGCCAACGGCTTGCCGTTGATATCGCGCACTTGCCCGCGCATAAACAGCGGCACGGCCGCATCCAGGCCATCGTCCAGCCGCGCTTCGTATTTGGACAGCGGCGCACCCGCCACGTACAGCGGCCCTTCGATGGTGCGCGGGGTGCCGCCGGATTTGCCGGCTTGCTCGTCGGCGGCGTCCATCAACAGGTCCAGGTAATGCTCCAGGCCCAGGCCCGCGGCCAGCAGCCCGGCTTCCTGGTTCTTGCCCAGTTCGTTGAGGTAGTTGACCGCCTTCCAGAACTCTTGCGGGGTCACTTCCAGGTCTTCGATGATATTTACCGTATCGCGCAGGATCCGGTAGATCAGCGCCTTGGCCCGTGGGTTGCCGGCGTCATTGAGGTTGCCGCTGGCTTCTTCGAGGAAGCGTTGGGCGTGGGCAGTCTGGGACAGTCGAATGGACATGGTGCAATCCTCATCTTGTAATTATTAGGTGGCTAGACAGACTCAGCGATCATCCTCATGGATCGACGACGGATGCCGGCACAGGGCATTCACTTCGATGGCCATGTAGGGATAGAGCGGCAGTTGCATCAGCAGGTCATGCAGTTCCTGCACGCTGTCGACATCGAACACGCTGTAGTTGGCATACAGCCCGGCGATGCGCCACAGGTGGCGCCATTTGCCCTGCGCTTGCAGGCGTTGGGCCAGGGCTTTTTCGTCGGCCTTGAGGGCCGCCGCACGCTCGGGGTTCATGTCCACGGGCAGGTTTACGGTCATTTTTACGTGAAACAACATCGCAGGCGTCCTCTTAATGTTTGTCGCGACGGAAGAACGCCAGGCGTTCCTCATCGATGGCCAGGCCCAGGCCCGGGGCGGTCGAGACATGCAGGTGGAAATCGCGATACACCAACGGCTCGCTGAGGATGTCCTCGGTCAGCAGCAGTGGTCCGAACAGCTCGGTGTCCCACGCCAGTTTATTGAGGGTGAGAAACGCGTGGGCCGAGGCCAGGGTGCCAATACCGCCTTCAAGCATGGTGCCGCCATACAGGCCGATACCCGCCGCCTCGGCAATCGCCGCCGTGCGCAGTACGGCGCGCGGGCCGCCGTTTTTCGCGATCTTCAGGGCGAACACCGAGGCCGCGCCTTCGCGGGCCAGGTTGAAGGCATCTTCGACACATTCAATGGACTCGTCAGCCATGATCGGCGCCGGGCTCGAGAGGTTGAGCCGGGCCATGCCGCCACGGTTATTGCGCGAGATGGGCTGTTCGATCAGGTCGATACCGTTATCGCCCAGCACCTTGCAGGCGCGCAGGGCCACGGCTTCGTCCCAGGCCTGGTTGACGTCGACGCGCACGCTGGCACGCTCGCCCAGGGCTTTTTTGATCGCGACCACATGGGCCAGGTCCTGGCTGACTTCACCGGCGCCGATCTTCAACTTGAAGATGCGGTGGCGGCGCAGGTCGAGCATTTTTTCGGCTTCGTCGATGTCTTTTTGCGTATTGCCGCTGGCCAACGTCCAGGCCACCGGCAGGGCATCGCGCACGCGACCGCCGAGCAGTTCGCTGACCGGCAGGCTCAGGCGCTTGCCGAGGGCATCGAGCAAGGCGCTTTCGATGCCGGACTTGGCAAAGGTGTTACCACGGATGCTGCGCTCCAGGCGCAACATGGCGGCGTTGATGTTGCTGGCATCCTGGCCGATCAACAGCGGCGCGAAGTGTTGGTCGATATTGACCTTGATGCTGTCGGGGCTTTCGTTGCCGTAGCTCAGGCCACCGATGGTGGTGGACTCGCCGATCCCTTCGATGCCGTCGGCGCACCGCACGCGGATAATCACCAGGGTCTGGTTTTGCATGGTGTGCATCGCCAGCTTGTGCGGGCGGATGGTGGGGAGATCGACGATGATGGTCTCGATCGACTCGATGGCGCAAATCGGCATGGCAATACCCGTTGGGTTCTTTATAGGTCTTGCCCGATTCTGTCGCCCATTGTTGCTGGCTTCCAATATAGAATTGGTCTCGAACAATACCCTCAAGGTATGAGAGGAACCCGTATGGAACTGCGCCACCTGCGTTACTTCCAGGTGCTGGGGGAAACCCTGAACTTCACCCGCGCCGCCGAACGCCTGCACATCGCCCAGCCGCCGTTGAGTCGGCAGATCCAGCAATTGGAAGACGAACTGGGCGTGGTCCTGCTGGAGCGTGGCCGCCCGCTGCGGCTGACCGAAGCCGGGCGGTACTTCTATGAGCACGCCAATGTGCTGCTGGAGCAATTGGCCAAGACCTGCGACAACACCCGGCGCATCGGCCTGGGGCAGAAGACCTGGCTGGGCATCGGTTTTGCCCCCTCGACCCTGTACGGCGTGTTGCCGGAGCTGATTCGCCGCCTGCGCAGCCATGACGCGCTGGAACTGGAGCTGGGGCTGTCGGAGATGACCACCCTGCAACAGGTCGAAGCGCTCAAGGCCGGGCGTATCGACGTGGGCTTCGGGCGGATTCGCATTGATGACCCGGCCATCGTCCAGCGCGTGTTAGTCGAGGATCGGCTGGTGGCGGTGTTGCCGGCCGGGCATGCGCTGCTGGGCGCACCGGTGACCCTCGCGCAACTGGCCGCCGAGCCGTTGGTGCTCTACCCCGGCAACCCACGCCCCAGCTACGCCGACCATGTGATCGCACTGTTCGACACCCACGGCCTGGCGATCAAGGTCGCGCAATGGACCAACGAGTTGCAGACCGCCATTGGCCTGGTCGGGGCGGGCATGGGGGTGACGCTGGTGCCGGCGTCGGTGCAGATGCTGCACCGGGCGGATATCGGCTATACGCCGATTGTCGAGGTTACAGCGACCTCGCCGATCATTCTCAGCCGGCGGATCAATGATCAGTCGCCGGGGCTGGGTCATTGCCTGCAATTGGTGGAAGAGCTGATCTGAAACAGCACAGCCACCACTAATACCCTGTGGGAGCTGGCTTGCCTGCGATAGCGGTGGGGCAGTCAGTACATGCAGTGGCTGACCCACCGCTATCGCAGGCAAGCCAGCTCCTACATTTTGATCCGCTGTGTGTTCAGGCACCGCGCATGCGTCGGGCGTCGTTACGCTGCAGCGTCTGGCTGGGGGATTCGTCGAACAGCTTGCGGTACTCCGCCGAGAATCTTCCCAGGTGGGTAAAGCCCCAGCCCAGGGCGATTTCGGAGATGGTGCGGGTGGCGCCATGCTCGAGAATTTCCTGGCGCACCGCGCTCAGGCGGTACTTCTTCAAGTAGGCCATGGGTGACAGCGCGAAGTATTTGCGAAACGCATCGAACAGCTTGAACCGCGACACCCCGGTGGCCGCCTCCAGGTCTTCCAGGTGCAGCGCCTCGCGGGCGTTGTCGTGGATGTATTGGCGAGCGCGGACCAGGTAGTGAGGCAGCTTGACCCCCAGCACGTCGCGCAGCTCTTCGGAGTAGTTGTTCGGCTGGGCCAGGATCAGGCCCTTGATCAGCGAGCTTTCCAGGTCGCGGGTAAACGCGGCCTGGTCGTATAGCTCGCTGCTGTGCTCCAGCTCAGCGATAAAGTGCCGCGCCATGCGCCACCACGCCGCCGGTGCACCCTGCACCGCATCCATCACCGACTCAAAGCGCAGCGGCGCATCAATCGGGCGCTGCAACAGGCCCTCCAGGGTTTCGCTCATCGCCGCGCGGGTGATCACCACTTGCAGCTTGCGGCAGTCGCCGGAGATCGCCAGCACCTGGTGTTCATTGGGCGAGATGATCACCCCCTGGTCGCGGTTGGAGCTCAGGCGCTGGCCACCCTTGCTCAACTCCTGCTCGCCCACCAGCGGCAGGCTCAGGCTGTAGCTGCGAAAGTGCTCGGCGTCTTCGATATCGATGGTCACGTCAGTGCCGTACTCGATCACCCCAAGCGTGGTGGCGCGGGACTTGAACACATTGGCACTGTGGTGGAAGCGCAGGCGCTCCGGGGTGGCGGTTTCCAGCCGATGGGGCCCGCAGATGCCGGACATCCAGCTGCGGGCGCCTTCAAGGTCGAAACGTTCAATACGGATATCGCGTGTATGGCTACTCATCAGGTTGCACTCACGGCGGTTGTGGCCAGCGCGCTCTGACGGCGCGTCCGGTGGATCAAGGCAAGTTCTGCGCCACGTCGTGCACTTGTCCACTGGGTGGATAGCGAGCGTCGACTATGTGGATAAGAAGCCGGCTTTTGCGACAATTGCCTGGCCAGACAGTAGCGCATTCCCCGGCGCCGTTGCACCTGAGTGGGTACTTGCTCCCCAACTATGCGGCCCATCTTCCCCCATTAAGCGGATAGCTGGCCGCCCCCCTGCCCGCCTCTAATGAACCACCGATTAGCTACCCAATAAAAGGTGCCTCCCATGAGTGGTGCAAGAAGCGTCGAGCAGTGGAAAACGTTTATCGAAAGCTGCCTGGATTTTCGTCCGGCCGAGGGTGTGTTCCGCATCGCCCGGGACATGTTCACCGAGCCCGAGCTGTTCGACCTGGAGATGGAACTGATCTTCGAAAAGAACTGGATCTACGCCTGCCACGAAAGCGAACTGGCCAACAACCACGACTTCGTAACCATGCGCGCCGGGCGCCAGCCGATGATCATCACCCGCGACGGCGAAGGCCAGCTCAACGCCCTGATCAACGCCTGCCAGCACCGCGGCACCACCCTGACCCGTGTCGGCAAGGGCAACCAGTCGACCTTCACCTGCCCGTTCCACGCCTGGTGCTACAAGAGCGACGGGCGCCTGGTGAAGGTCAAGGCGCCGGGGGAATACCCGGAGGGTTTCGACAAGGCCACCCGCGGCCTGAAGAAAGCGCGCATCGAGAGCTACAAGGGCTTTGTGTTTATCAGCCTCGACGTGACTGGCACCGACAGCCTGCAAGACTTCCTCGGCGATTCCAAAGTGTTCTTCGACATGATGGTCGCGCAGTCCGCCACCGGCGAACTGGAAGTGCTGCCCGGCAAGTCCGCCTACACCTACGACGGCAACTGGAAGCTGCAGAACGAAAACGGCCTGGACGGCTACCACGTCAGCACCGTGCACTATAACTACGTGGCCACGGTGCAGCATCGCCAGCAGGTCAATACGGAAAACGGCAGCGCCTCCGGCAGCACCCTGGACTACAGCAAACTCGGCGCCGGCGATGCCAATACCGATGACGGCTGGTTTGCCTTCAACAACGGCCACAGCGTGTTGTTCAGCGACATGCCCAACCCCAGCGTGCGCTCCGGCTACGCCACCATCATGCCGCGCCTGGTGGCAGAACACGGCCAGCAAAAGGCCGAGTGGATGATGCACCGCCTGCGCAACCTCAATGTGTACCCGAGCCTGTTCTTTCTCGACCAGATCAGCTCGCAACTGCGCATCATCCGCCCGGTGGCGTGGAACAAGACCGAGATCATCAGCCAGTGCCTGGGGGTCAAGCACGAGTCCGACGCCGACCGCGAAAACCGCATCCGCCAGTTTGAAGACTTCTTCAACGTGTCCGGCATGGGCACCCCGGATGACCTGGTGGAATTTCGCGAAGCCCAGCGCGGCTTCCAGGGCCGCCTGGAACGCTGGAGCGATATCTCCCGGGGCAGCCATCGCTGGGAAACCGGGCCGACGCCCAACAGCGAAGCCATCGGCATCCAACCGGCCATGACCGGTACCGAATTCACCCACGAAGGGCTGTACGTCAACCAGCACCGCAACTGGCAGACCTTCCTGCTGGACGGTCTGGACGCACAATCGTTGAAACTGCACGAGGTGAAATGATGAGCGCGCAATTGCAGTATCAGATCGAGCAGTTTTTCTACCGCAAATCCGAGCTGTGCGACGCCCAGGACTGGGACGCCTACGTGCAGTTGTTCGACCCGCAGAGTGAGTTCCACCTGCCGCAGTGGGACTCGGAGCACGTCTACACCCGCGATCCCAAGCGCGAGATGTCGCTGATCTACTACGCCAACCGTTCGGGCCTGGAAGACCGGGTGTTCCGCCTGCGCACCGGCAAGGCCGCGTCCGCCACGCCGATGCCGCGCACCTTGCATCTGATCAATAACGTGCGGATCGCCGAGCAGGCTGATGGCTGCCTGCAGGTGCGGTTGAACTGGCACACGCTGTTTTATCGACTGGCGATGTCGGAGCAGTTCTATGGCCACGCCACCTACACCCTCAAGCCCCACGGCGACAGCTGGCTGATCACGCGCAAGCATGCGCTGCTGCTCAATGACACGATCAACTCGGTGCTGGATTTCTACCACCTCTGACGTTGACGCCCTCCCTGCAACTGTAGGAGCGAGCTTGCTCGCGAAAAAACCAAGGGCTGCGCGTGCATTCGGGATGCCCGCGCCATCGTTAACGTTTTTCGCGAGCAAGCTCGCTCCTACAGGTATTACCCAATCCATGGAGAACGGTGGATGAATCACAAAGTGGCCTTCAGTTTTGCCGATGGCAAGACCTTGTTCTTTGCGGTGGGCAGCAACGAAATCCTGCTGGATGCAGCATTGCGCAGTGGCATCAAGATCCCCCTCGATTGCCGCGAAGGCGTGTGCGGCACCTGCCAGGGGCGTTGCGAGTCCGGCGACTACAGCCAGGACTATGTGGATGACGAGGCCTTGTCCAGCCTCGACCTGCAACAGCGCAAGATGCTCAGTTGCCAGACCCGAGTCCAATCGGATGCGGCGTTTTACTTCGATTTCGATTCGAGCCTGTGCAATGCGCCAGGGCCGGTGCAGGTCAGCGCCAGGGTCTGCGAGGTGCAACAGGTGTCGGCCAGCACCGCGATTCTGGCGGTGCAACTGGAGCAGGCCCTGGACTTTCTGCCGGGGCAATATGCGCGCCTGTCGATCCCCGGCACCGAGCACCAGCGCTCCTACTCCTTCGCCAACCGCCCGGGCAACCGCTTGCAGTTTTTGATCCGCTTGCTGCCGGACGGGGTGATGAGCAATTACATACGCGAGCGCTGCCAGGTCGGCGATGAAATCACCCTGGAGGCACCGCTGGGTGCGTTTTATCTGCGGCACGTCACCCAGCCACTGGTGCTGGTGGCCGGCGGCACCGGGTTGTCGGCGCTCTTGGGGATGCTCGATGAATTAGCCGAGCGCGGCTGCGAGCAACCGGTGCACCTGTATTACGGGGTGCGCGGAGCCGAGGATTTGTGCGAGGCAGAGCGCATCAAGGCGTATGCCCAAACCTTGCGCGGTTTTCGCTACACCGAAGTGCTCAGCGACCCATCGCCGCAGTGGCCTGGCAAGCGCGGCTATTTGACCGAGCATTTCGACCTGGCCGAATTGCGGGATAGATCGGCCGATATGTACGTCTGCGGCCCCCCTCCAATGGTCGAATCGATCAAGAAGTGGCTGCAAGAACAGGCACTTGATGGCGTTCAGCTGTATTACGAAAAGTTTACCGAGAGTAATATCTGACCCCTCAGCAGTGAGGGGCGGGTCTGGCGTGCAGGATCAACCCTGAAAAAAACAAGTAGAAGGGAATGTTAATGGCGGATGACATGGTTAACCCGGTGGGCCTCAAGCGTGGCCTGAAAAACCGGCATATTCAGCTGATTGCCCTGGGCGGGGCGATTGGTACGGGCTTGTTCCTCGGTTCGGCCGGGGTGCTGAAGTCGGCGGGGCCGTCGATGATCCTGGGCTATGCGATAGCCGGGTTTATCGCGTTCCTGATCATGCGCCAGCTGGGCGAGATGATCGTCGAGGAACCGGTCGCCGGCTCCTTCAGCCACTTCGCCCACAAGTACTGGGGCGGCTATGCAGGCTTCCTCGCCGGCTGGAACTACTGGGTGCTGTATGTGCTGGTGGGCATGGCCGAATTAACGGCGGTGGGCAAGTACATCCAGTTCTGGTGGCCGGAAATACCGACCTGGGTCAGCGCGGTGGTGTTCTTTATCGCCGTGAACCTGATCAACACCCTGAACGTGAAGTTCTTCGGTGAGACCGAGTTCTGGTTCGCGATCATCAAGGTAGTGGCGATCATCGGCATGATCGTGCTCGGCTGCTACCTGCTGTTCAGCGGTACCGGCGGCCCGCAGGCCTCGATCAGCAACCTGTGGGACCACGGCGGTTTCTTCCCCAACGGCGGCATGGGCCTGCTGATGGCGATGGCGTTCATCATGTTCTCGTTCGGCGGCCTGGAGCTGGTGGGTATTACGGCTGCCGAAGCCAGCGAGCCGCGCAAGGTGATCCCCAAGGCGATCAACCAGGTGGTGTACCGGATCCTGATTTTCTACGTCGGCGCCCTGACCGTGCTGCTGTCGTTGTACCCATGGGATCAACTGCTGCAAACCCTCGGCGCGTCCGGCGATGCCTACAGTGCCAGCCCGTTCGTGCAGATCTTCTCGTTGATCGGTAACGACACCGCCGCGCACATCCTCAACTTCGTGGTGCTGACCGCCGCACTGTCGGTGTACAACAGCGGCGTGTACTGCAACAGCCGCATGCTGTTCGGCCTGGCCGAGCAAGGCGACGCGCCCAAGGCGCTGATGAAGCTCAACAAGCAAGGCGTACCGTTACGCGCCCTGGGCATTTCGGCCCTGGTGACGTTGCTGTGCGTGGTGATCAACTACGTGGCACCCAAGGATGCACTGGTGCTGTTGTTTGCCCTGGTGGTTGCTTCGCTGATGATCAACTGGGCGCTGATCAGCCTGACGCACATCAAGTTCCGCAAGGCCATGGGCGAGCAAGGCGTGGTGCCGTCGTTCAAGACCTTCTGGTTCCCGTTCAGCAACTACCTGTGCCTGGCGTTCATGCTGGTGATCGTTGGCGTGATGCTGGCCATCCCGGACATGCGCCCCTCGGTGTATGCGATGCCGGTGTGGGTGGGGATTCTCTTTGCGGCGTACTGGCTGCGTTCGAAGAAGGCCAAGGCCGTCGCCGTCGCACAATAACCTGTGTAGGAGCTGGCTTGTGTGGGAGCTGGCTTGCCTGCGATGGCATCGACTCGGTCTAACTGAATGACCGCGCCGCCTGCATCGCGAGCAAGCCCGCTCCTACAGGGGATCGGCGCTTGACTGACGGGCATTAGGGCAAGCCCGGCTCCCACATGAACAGGGTCACAATAAGAATGCATTGCCAACAAAAAGCCCCGGTACTCAATGAGTGCCGGGGCTTTTTGTTGGGTTTCAATCAGAGCGTCGAGCGCACCCGCCACAGCTCGGGGAACAGCACCGTGTCGAGCATCTTGCGCAAGTACCCCACGCCCTCAGTGCCACCGGTGCCTGGCTGGAAGCCGATGATCCGCTCCACCGTGGTCACATGGCGGAAACGCCATTGGCGGAACGAGTCTTCCAGGTCGATAAACTTCTCGGCCAACTGATACAAGTCCCAGTAACGGTTCGGATCGCGATACACCTCGCGCCATGCCGCCTCCACGGATTCGTCGTGAACCGTGGGCGCCGTCGGGTCGCGTTGCGCACGCTGCGGGTCAATCGCCAGGCCCGCCTTGATCATCAGGTTGATCGCCTCGTCATACAGCGACGGCGTGGCAATCGCCACTTGCAGCTCCTTGAGCAACTCCGGGCGATGGGCGTGGGGCCGCAACAGCGCCGCGCTTTTATTGCCAAGGATGAACTCGATTTCCCGGTACTGGAACGACTGGAAACCCGACGACTGCCCCAGGTACGGGCGGATCGCCTTGTACTCCGATGGCGTCATGGTCGCCAGCACGGCCCAGGCATGCACCAGTTGGTCGAAAATCCGCGACACCCGCGCCAGCATCTTGAACGCCGGCGCCAGCTCACCCAGGCGCACGTGCTCACGGGCGGCCTTGAGTTCGTGGAGCATCAGCTTCATCCACAACTCGGAGGTCTGGTGCTGGATGATGAACAGCATCTCGTTGTGGTCCGGCGATAGCGGGTGCTGGGCCGTGAGCACTTTGCCCAGGTCCAGGTAATCGCCGTAGCTCATGGACTCGGAAAAATTCAGCTCGGCGTTATGCCACTCTTCAGGCGGCTGGTAATCAGGGGAAAAAGGACACTGGCTCATCGCGTGGGCTCCTTGAGCGGGCGCAGGATTGCTCGTACCGGGCTGGCATCGAGGTTGGCAAAACGCAGCGGCAGCGCGATCAACTCGTAATCGCCCTCCGGCACGTCGTCGAGCACGATACCTTCGAGAATCGCCATGCCATGCCGGGCGACGGCGTTGTGGGCATCCATGGTCTTGGACTGTTGCGGGTCCAGGGACGGCGTGTCGATGCCGATCAGGCGCACGCCGAGGCTGGCCAGCAGCTCGACGGTTTCGTGGGCGACGGCGGTGAAGTTCGAATCCCAGGTGGTCAGCGGCGCCTGTTGATAAGTGCGCAGCAGCACCCGTTCCGGCAGGTTATCCAGGCGACCTTGCAACTGCTCGGGCTGCACCAGCGCGCCGCTGCCCAGGCAATACACGACCCGGCACGGGCCCAGGTAAACATCCAGCGACACTTCGCCGATGGGCGCACCGTCGGCGCTGTAGTGCAGCGGCGCATCGACATGGGCGCCGGTGTGGGGCGACAGGGTGATGCGCCCGACGTTCACCGGGCATTCGGGGCCGAACTGCCAGACGCGTTCTTCCTGGAAGGGCGTATCGCCCGGCCAGGTCGGGGTGGCGGTGCTCAAGGGCGGGCTGATATCCCACCACGTTTTTATTGGATTCATACGAGGCTCTCGGTTGTTTCTAAAGTGAATGATACGAGGGCCAGCGGTAAATATTCTTGCGAATTCCGGCGCAAAGGCTGATTTCTTTCGTACTTACTGCGAAGAAATGTCTGATTATTGAATGGATCCATCAGCCACCCCAGATCAAATGTGGGAGCGGGCTTGTGTGGGAGCGGGCTTGCTCGCGAAGGCGGTGTGTCAGTCACCAGACGCAGTGGCTGACCTACCGCCTTCGCGAGCAAGCCCGCTCCCACAGGGGGGGTTGTGTAGTTTTTCAGATTGTGTGAGCTGCGCTTCTGGGCATCCCAGTGTCGAGTTCAGACCACTGGCATCCGGCCCGGGGCTATAGGGTTGGGCTTCACTTCCCTGCCTTGGAGCCATCATGTCCCAGCCGATCACCGTACTGCGCGATACCCATCCCCTGCCGGTCCTGGATGCCTGCAAATGGCAGAAACTCGAGGGCGACCCGCACACCGTCAACCTCAACGCCTACACCAGCGAAGACGGCAGCAAGATCATGGGCACCTGGATCTGCACCCCGGGCAAGTGGTACGTGGAATACGTGAAGTGGGAATACTGCCATTTCCAGGAAGGCTACTGCGTGATCACCCCGGACGGCCTGGAGCCGATCCATTTGCGCGCGGGGGATATCTTTGTGGTGGAGCCCGGCATGAAGGGCACGTGGGAAGTGGTCGAGACGGTGCGTAAGTACTTCGTGTTTGCCTGAGCACGAAAAACCCGGGAGCCCACCCGACGCGGGCTCCCGGAAAATCCCCTATTGGGGCTTGCGATAGCTGTTGATGATCGCCGAGAAGTCCTTGCCCCCTTCCCCACGCTGGCTCATCGCTTGATACAACTGCTGCGCGACCGCCCCCAGGATCACTGGCTGGTGCGCCTGGCGTGCTGCTTCGGTCGCCAGGCCCAGGTCCTTGAGCATCAGATCAGCGCCAAATCCACCGGTATAGCCCCGGGACGACGGCGCGGTCTCGATCACGCCCGGCCATGGGTTGTAGGTGTCCGAACTCCAGCAACGCCCGGTGGAGCTGTTGATGATGCCGGCCAGCACCTGGGTGTCGATGCCCAGCGCCTCGCCCAGGGCCATGGCCTCGCTGACGCCGACCATGCTGATCCCCAGCAGCAGGTTGTTGCAGATCTTGGCGATCTGCCCGGTGCCGACTTCACCGCAATGCACGATGTTGCGGCCCATCTGCGCCAGCACCGGTTGCAGGGTGGCGAACAGTTCCGGGGTGGCGCCGACCATAAACGTCAGCGTCCCGGCCTGCGCCCCGCCCGTGCCGCCAGAGACCGGCGCATCAGCCATCGCCACACCGTGCTTGGCTGCCGCAGCCGCCACGTCACGCGCGGTCTGCGGGTCGATGGTGCTGCAATCTACCGCGGGCACGCCTTTGCCGATGCCGGCGAGCACGCCGTCTTCATTCAGCCAGACGCTGCGCACATGGGCGGCAGCGGGCAGCATGGTCAACACCAGTTCGGCGCCTTCTGCTGCCGCGCGCGGTGAGGCGCTGATGCTGCCGCCCAATTCGGCCAGTTCCTTGAGCACGGTCTGGTTCAGGTCGAACAAGTTCAGCGCGTGGCCAGCCTTGATCAGGTTGCGGGCCATGGGGGCGCCCATGTTGCCCAGGCCGATAAATGCAATCTTCATGGTCGTCTCCTTGATCAACGCAGGTTGATGGTGGTGTTGACGCCATCATTGACGCTGTCGTCGTCGAACCAGCGGCTGGTGACGGTTTTGGTCTGGGTGTAGAACTGCACCACTTGCTTGCCGTACGGGCCCAGGTCGCCGAGTTTCGAGCCACGGGAACCGGTGAAGCTGAAGATCGGCACTGGCACTGGGATCGGGATGTTGATGCCCACCTGGCCGACGTCGATTTCGCTCTGGAACTTGCGCGCCGCCGCACCGCTCTGGGTGAACAGGCCGGTGCCGTTGCCGAACGGGTTGGCGTTGACCAGGGCGATGGCTTCGTCGAGGGTATCGACTTCCAGCACCACCAGCACCGGGCCGAAGATTTCCTGGGTGTAGATCTGCATGTCGGTGGTCACGCCCGAGAACAGGGTCGGGCCGACGAAGTTGCCTTGCTCGAAGCCCGGCACCTGGATGTCGCGGCCGTCCAGCTCCAGCTTGGCGCCTTCTTTCACGCCGCTTGCGATCAGGTCGAGAATGCGTGCCTTGGCGCGCTTGGAAATCACCGGGCCCACGTCGGTCCCGGCTTCGCTGCCGGCGTTGACTTTAAGCTTCAGCGCCAGGGCCTTGAGGTCCGGCAGCCACTGCTTGGCCGCGCCCACCAGCACCACCACCGAGGTGGCCATGCAGCGCTGGCCAGCCGCGCCGAAACCGGCGCCAACCAGCGCGTTGAGGGTCTGTTCGCGGTTGGCATCGGGCAGCACCACCGCATGGTTCTTCGCGCCCATCATCGACTGCACGCGCTTGCCGTGCTTGCCCGCCAGGTCGTAGACGTGGGTGCCAACGGCGGTCGAGCCAACGAAGGACACGGCCTTGATATCTTTGTGGGTGCACAGGGCATCCACCACATCCTTGCCTCCGTGGACCACGTTCAGCACGCCCGCTGGCACGCCAGCCTCCAGCGCCAGCTCCACCAGCATCAGGGTCGACAGCGGATCCTGTTCCGACGGTTTGAGCACGAAGGTGTTACCGCAGGCGATGGCCATCGGGAACATCCACAGCGGGATCATCGCCGGGAAGTTGAACGGGGTGATGCCGGCGCAGACGCCGATGGGTTGGCGCAGGGTGTAGGTATCGACGCCACCGGCAACGTTCTCGGCGAACTCGCCCATTTGCAGGGTGCCGATGGAACAGGCGTGCTCGACCACTTCCAGGCCACGGAAAATATCGCCCTCGGCATCGGCAATGGTCTTGCCTTGCTCGGCACTGAGGACAACGGCAATGCGCTTGGAGTGTTCACGGATCAGCGCCTGCAGCTTGAGCATGATGCGCATGCGCGCGCCGATCGGCGTCAGCTTCCAGGTCTGAAAGGCGCGATGGGCAGCGTCGATGGCCGCGTTGACTTCATCGGCCGTGGCGAAGGGCACACGGGCCAGGACTTGTTGGGTCGCCGGGTTGACGATGTCTTGCCACTCGGTGGTCTTGGACTCGACCCATTCACCGTTGATCAACAGTTTGGCCTGTTTGACGGTGGTATCGGCAGACGTAAGCGATGCGTTCATTGTGGTCTCCAGATCTTGTAGTTATGCAGAGAGCCAAGGCGTGAAGCGCCTTGAGGATGAGGCGTTCGGACGATTTTTGGAGTATAGATGTGCAAACTTCCAATAAGAACCCACATAAAAGCCGGTCCAACATGCAAAAAAACATCACCTCCTTAGGGTCGTTGAACTGGGATGACCTGAAGTTTTTCCTCGAAGTGGCGCGCACCCGCAAGGCCAGCGTCGCCGCCAAGCGCCTGGCGGTGGACTACACCACCGTGTCGCGGCGCATCAGTTCGCTGGAAGGCTCTTTGGGCACCCTGCTGTTCGAGAAATCCCGGACCAGCGGCTTCGTCCTGACCAACGAAGGCCAGCGTTTACTGGGTTACGCCGAGTCCATCGAAAGCACCTTGCACATGGCCTGCGAGCAAGTCTCCGGCTCCGGCGTGGCGCTGTCGGGGCATGTGCGCATGGGTTGCACCGAAGGTTTCGGCAGCTTTTTCGTCACCCCGCAACTGAGCCACTTCGTCGATACCTACCCGGCGATCTCGGTGGATATCTTGCCCCTGCCCCACTTCATCAGCCTGTCCAAGCGCGAAGCCGACATCGTCATCGCCCTGGAGCGCCCGGAGCACGGGCCCTACGTGTGCTGCAAACTGTGCGACTACAAGTTGCAGCTGTACGCGACCCAGGACTACCTCGACCAACACCCACCCATCCGCCGCCCCGCCGACCTGGCCGACCATCCGTTTATCAGCTATGTGGATGACCTGGCGTTCAGCTCAGAGCTGCTGTACCTGGCCAATGTCGTCCCGGGCGCCAGCGCCAGCCTGCGCAGCACCAGCGTGATCGCGCAGTACGTAGCGGCGCAGCAGGGGCGTTCGCTGGCGATCTTGCCGTGCTTCCTGGCGGCGCAGGACTCGCGGCTGCTGCCGGTGTTGGGGGAGGAGATCAATATTACGCGGCAGTTCTGGATGTACTGCCGGGAGGATTTGCGCAAGTTGAAACGGATTACGTTGTTGTGGGATTACATCCGTGAGGTGACGGAGCAGAACCAGGGGCTTTTGATGGGCGAGACGCGAGAGATGGTGTTTGCCGACTGAACCGCTATCGCGGGCAAGCCCGCTCCCACAGGTGAGTAGCGGCGGGCGCAGAATTTTGGGGCGACACAAAAACTGTAGGAGCTGGCTTGCCAGCGATAGCGCTGGGTCAATCGATACATACCCGGCTGAACCACCGCCTTCGCGAGCAAGCCCGCTCCCACAGGTGAGTAGCGGCGGGCGCAGAATTTTGGGACGACACAAAAACTGTAGGAGCTGGCTTGCCAGCGATAGCGGTGGGTCAGTCAATACATACCCGGCTGAACCACCGCCTTCGCGAGCAAGCCCGCTCCCACAGGTGAGTAGCGGCGGGCGCAGAATTTTGGGGCGACACAAAAAACTGTAGGAGCTGGCTTGCCAGCGATAGCGGTGGGTCAATCGCTACATACCCGGCTGAACCACCGCCTTCGCGAGCAAGCCCGCTCCCACAGGTGAGTAGCGTCGGGCGCAGAATTTTGGGGCGCCACAAAAAACTGTAGGAGCTGGCTTGCCAGCGATAGCGCTGGGTCAGTCAATACATACCCGGCTGAACCATCGCCTTCGCGAGCAAGCCCGCTCCCACAGGTGAGTAGCGTCGGGCGCAGTTTTGGGGCGACACAAAAAACTGTAGGAGCTGGCTTGCCAGCGATAGCGCTGGGTCAGTCAATACATACCCGACTGAACCACCACCTTCGCGAGCAAGCCCGCTCCCTCAGGTGAGTAGCGGCGGGCGCAGAATTTTGGGGCGACACAAAAAACTGTAGGAGCTGGCTTGCCAGCGATAGCGCTGGGTCAGTCAATACATACCCGGCTGAACCACCGCCTTCGCGGGCAAGCCCGCTCCCACAGGTGAGTAGCGTCGGGCGCAGTTTTGGGGCGACACAAAAACTGTAGGAGCTGGCTTGCCAGCGATAGCGCTGGGTCAGTCAATACATACCCGGCTGAACCGCCGCCTTCGCGGGCAAGCCCGCTCCCACAGTTTGGTTGCACAGTTAGGCCGAGCTGTCGGCTTAGTCGGCGATCACTACAATCGATACCCGGCGGTTCTCGGTACGGCCCGCGGCAGTGCTGTTGGAGGCCACCGGCTCGCTGCTGCCCAGGCCACGCAGTTGCACGTTTTCCTCCTTCATACCCACGTCCACCAAGACCTTGCCCACGCTTTTCGCCCGGCGCAGGGACAGTTGCTGGTTGTAGGCTTCCTTGCCCGAAGCGTCGGTGTGGCCGTCTACGCGTACGCGTTCGATGCCCACGCCGGTGAGGGCCTTGCCGATGCGTTCGACGATCTCGGTGCTGGGTTTGTTGAGCTTTTCGACGTCGCTGCCAAACAGCACTTTGCCCGACAGGCCAAACGCCCAGCCTTCGTCGGTCAGTTCGAAGCCTTGTTGTTTGAGCACCGCCACTTGCGCCGGTGTTAGGCCCTTGGGCGGAGCGGTCTGGCAGCCGCTCAGCGCCAGCAGTGCGATAAACAAGGTGATAAAGAGAACACGTGTGTTAGCAAACAAGGGATCAACTCCTGTGTTGAACGTTGGCAGCGGGGTGCTCCGACTCCGCCGTGTGCTGGCCGCCCTGGGAAAGGCGTTTGGCCTGGTACATCGCCGCATCGGCGGCATTGAGCAGGGCGCCGGGAGTGGCGCCATGATCGGGATAAACCGCGATACCGATACTGAGTGAGGTCAACACTTCGGTGTTGCCCGGCAGCGGGATGGGCTGGTCCATGCTGGCGATGATTTTGTCGGCGATGCGCTGGGCATCTTCAAGCTTGTGCAGGGGCGAGAGCAGGATGGCGAACTCATCGCCGCCCAGGCGCGCCACCAGGTCGCTCTCGCGCAGTTGCGCCCGTACGCGCGCGGCGACGGCCACCAGTACCGCGTCACCGGCGGCATGCCCGAAGTTGTCGTTGATGTCTTTGAAGCGGTCACTGTCGAGGAACAGCACCGCCACCCGTTCGTTGAGCTTGGCCGCACTGCGCAAGGCCCGGATCAGGCGGCCCTCGAAGAAGGCGCGGTTGGGCAGCCCGGTCAGGCTGTCATGGCTGGCCTGGTGGGCGAGGGTTTCGTTTTCGCTTTGCAGGTGGGTTTGCCAGGCTTCGAGCTCGTCGAGCAGGGCATTGAAGTCATTGCCCAGGCTGTCGAGTTCGGCGATCTGTGCCGGCGGCACGCGGCGGTCGAAGGCCCGCTCGCTGCGCGCGGCGTGGGCGACGTCGGCCAGGCTGTGCAATGGGCCGGTGATGCCACGCAGCATGCGCCGCGCCAGGTAAATCGCGACCCAGCCACTCAAGGCGGTGCAGATAATGATCCCCGCCAGGCCGCTGAGCAAAAAGCGCAACAGGCTACCGCCGTGACCGCTCAACTCAACGGTGCCAATCTGCTTGCCTTGGTGCAGGATCGGCTGGCTGATGGCCTCTTCCAGCAACGTATGGGCCAGCTCCAACTCGACCCTGGACAACATCCCGGTCTCCGGGCGCACCCAATGGGCCAGCGTTTTGCCATTAAGGTCCAGCACCCGGGCTTCGGCCACCTCTTCCGTGGAGGCAATCAACGCCAGGGCTTCGGTGGCCGCCACGCGGTCGTTGAACACCACCGCGGCTTCCACCGTGTAATTGATCGAGCGGGCGATCAGGTGCAGGTTGTGGTCGGCATATACCCGCAGGGCCAGCACGCCCAGCAGGGTCAGGGACACGCTAGCCATGGCGACCGCCAACAGCGCCACACTCAGGTGCCCGCGACCTAAGACCGAACGTAAAGTGGGGCGGCTTGTGGCGTTACGCAGCCTCATGGCTCCGGCGCTCGCCGGCGGGACAATTGCAACACGCTGGGATGAATGCGCACGCCGCTGCGGGCCACGGAGTCGAGGTTGACCTCGAACGACACCTGCTCATCGCCCACCCGCAGGCAGAACAGGCTGCCCACGGTGCATTGGTCGCCACCTTCGCTGATGCTCAGCACCGGGCGGCCGATCAAGGCGGTGAACAAGTGGCTGCGTTCTTCAGTGGAGAGCTTGCCGATATACAGCGCGTCGCAGGCGTTGACGATATTGGGGTTGTCCGCCAGCAGGCGCTGGACTACCACCGGCCGGCCTGTGGCCTGGGTTGTGCCCTTGACCAGGTCATCGGTGTATTGGGTCGGGCCCACGATGCACAAGCGCAGTTGGGTGGGTTCCACCGGCCAGCGGGCGTAGCTGAGAATCCCCAGTACCACCTGGGTGACGGCCTGGGCCCGCTGGTCGGCCGCACTGACAGTGGACGCCTGGGCAAAAGCCAGAGGCGTGACGAGGCACAGAACGGCCGATAGCAGCAATCGTCTCCAGCTCCAACTACGCTCTGCGGGCGAGACAGCCACGTTCATGCAGCGATTCTCTATGATCTTCTCGGGATGATGCCGCAACGATAGCATATTGGCGGAAACCCCATCGAGACGGGGCCTAGGTAGATCCCGCCATTTATTACGAAAAAACCGACATATCAGTCAGGTTTTTCCTACGCATCACACACCCAGCTCCAACATCAGCCCGCTCAACCGTTTCACTTTGCGCCGCACCGCTTCCTCGAATACTGCGCCACGGGTCTCGATCAAGCTGAAGCGGTCCTTGGCACGGGTGATGCCGGTGTAAATCAGCTCCTTGGTCAGTACCGGGTTCAGCGCATCCGGCAGGATCAAGGCAGTGTGGGCGAACTCCGAGCCCTGGGACTTGTGCACGGTCATGGCATAGACGGTTTCCACATCATTGAGGCGGCTGGGCAGTACAAAGCGCACCCCGCCCTGGCCGTCGTTGCGCGGGAAGGCCACACGCAGCACCTGCGGCCCGCCGTCGCTTTCGGGCAGCTTCAAGGCGATACCGATGTCACCGTTCATCAAGCCCAGGCCGTAGTCGTTGCGGGTCATCAGGACCGGGCGGCCTTCGTACCATTGCTGGTCGCTGTCGATCAGCCGGGCCTTGAGCAGCGCGGCGGTGATGCGTTGGTTGAGGCCTTCGACGCCCCAGGGGCCCTTGCGCACCGCGCAGAGCAATTGGAAGGCATCGAAGGCTTGCAACAACTGGCGTGCCCAGTCGGTCCAGCGCGGGTCGTCGCGGGGTGTCTGGGCTGCCGGGCGCGTGGTGCGCAGCAGGTTCAGGTAGTAGCGATAGCCCTGGGCATCACCGCCCTGCCCATCCAGCACCAGGCGCTCCAGGGCGCGATCATGCTCGCCCTTGAGGCGCAGGCAAGACAGGTCGTGGCTACCGGCATCCAGCAGTAGCCGGGCCTGTTCGGGGTTTTGCTGGTTGACCCAACGCGCCAGTTGACCGATGCCACTGCCTTCGCCGAAACGCCGGGAATAGCGCAGCATCACCACTTGTTGCGCCAGCGGATGGCTGGCATCGAGGTCTTCCTGCAAGCCGCTGCCCGCCAGGCTCTCGCCGCTGACACTTTCCAGCCATTGGCGAGTGCCGGGGCTGTACCAGCCCGCTTCGGCATCGCGGCACAAATCGCCGAGTACCGCGCCGGCCTCCACCGAGGCCAATTGGTCCTTGTCCCCCAGCAGTACCAGGCGCGCATGGGGCGGCAGGGCATCTAGCAGGTTGGCCATCATTTCCAGGTCGATCATCGAGGCTTCATCGACCACCAGCACATCCAGCGGCAACAAGTTGCCCGCGTGATGGCGAAAATGCCGAGTGCCGGGGCGGCTGCCCAACAAGCGGTGCACGGTGGTGACCTCGGTGGGGATTTTTTCGCGCACGGCCTCTGGCACTTGCAGCGAGCGTACTTGCTGGCTGATGGACTCGGTCAAGCGCGCCGCCGCCTTGCCGGTAGGTGCCGCCAGGCGGATGCGCAGGGCCGTGCCCTGCTCCACCGCGGGCGCTTGCAGCAAGGCCAACAAACGCACCACGGTGGTGGTCTTGCCGGTGCCGGGGCCGCCGGTGACGATGCTGAACGCGCCACGCGTGGCCAGGGCACAGGCGAGTTTCTGCCAGTCGACCACGCCATCCGGTGGCGGCTGCTGGAACAGGCCATTCAAGCGCTGGGGCAGGTCCGCCGAGACCGCTTCCTGCGCGGCAAGACGCTGGCGCAGGGCGCTGTCGATGCGCCGCTCATAGGTCCAGTAACGCCGCAGGTACAGGCGCTTGCCCGACAACACCAAAGGCCGGCTCTGCGCCGCCACACTGCCATCCACGGCCAGCGCCACCAGCGGGCTTGCGGCCAGGGCCTGGCACCAATGGCCACCGTCCAGGCCATCGAGCAGTTGCGAGGGCAGCATCACGCCACTGGAAAGATCACCTTCAGGGGGCAACGACAGGGCGAAATCCGGAGCATTCAGGGTCTCGAACAAATCCAGGCACACATGGCCGTGGCCCAGTTGGTGACTGGTCAGGGCGGCGGCCAGCAGCACCAGGGGGTCGGCCTGTGGGTCGAGCTCGTGGAGAAAGCCGACGAACGCCTTGTCCAGCGCCCGCAGCCAGCCGCGCTCGACCCAGCGCTCCAGCAGGTGCATCAGGTCGTCAGCGCAATCCAGCGGTGCCAGTGCCTCCAGCGGCATTGTCGAGAGGCTCATAGCAGGACTCCTTGTTCCCAGGCCGGTTCGACCTTGGGCGGTTGCGGCTTGCCCTGGAACAGCAAGTCCAGGCGTTCGATCAGCTCCCGTGGCGGCCGGGTGAAGTACGCGCCCTGGCTCACGGCTTGGCTACCGCGCAGGAACAGGTAGAGCGCGCCGCCCACATGCCGGTCGTACTCGTAATCGGGCAGCCGCGCCTTGAGCTGGCGATGCAGGGCCAGCAGGTAGAGGACGTATTGCAGGTCATAACGATGGTCGAGAATCGACTGTTCCATGGCCTCGCGGGTGTAGGCCGCGTCGTCGGCACCGAGCCAGTTGGATTTGTAGTCCGCCACGTAGTAGCGGCCGTCGTGCTCGAAGGTCAGGTCGATAAAGCCCTTGAACATGCCGTTGAGCAATACCGGCTCGGCGGCGACCCGCGACACGCCGTCATGGGTGTACTGGCAGACCAGTTGGTCGAGGGCAAGCACATCGACTTTGTGGCTGGCGAACCAGAACTCCATTTCGATCTGGTAGTGCTGCAGGTCGCTAAGGCTCATCGCTACCTGCCCATGGCCCAGGCCCAGCGGCACTTGCAACAGGTGCCCGAGCCAGCCGCTGAGGGTGCCGATCCAGCCCTCCCAACCGCGTCGGTTGCAGCGCCGGGCGACGGCATCTTCGATGGCTTCGCCCGTTACGTCGAAGCCTTCGTTGCCGGCCCACTCCAACAGGCCGTGGAGAAAGGTCCCGGGGTTGGGGCCCCGTGGGAAACGGTGAATATCCCCGCCAGACGCGGCGACTTCGCGCGGTGCATCCGGGTCCAGGCGTTCGTCGTCGAACAGCTTTTGGGCTTGTGGGCTTTCCGGGGCTTCCAGGCTGGCGGCGCTCATGCTTTCGCCGATGCGCAGGGCGCTGTAGGAAGCAATCCACCAGTTTTCCGCCGCCTTGCGCTTGGGCAGGAGCGGCGCGAGCAAGGTCGCGTCATTGCGCGGTGGCTGGTAAGTGTTGCTGTCGGCTTGGGGCATTTGCCCGTAGGCAATTGCCGCGCAGCCGTCCTGCACATCCATCAGCCAGCGGGCCAGGGCTGCGGACTCACCCAGGGGCGCGCCGCCGCCCAGCAGATAGCCCAGGGCCGAGAGGTGCAGCACCGAACTGTTGTTATTGCCGCGCTTGAGGTCGGCCACGCCGAGCCAACAGGCATGTTTGGCCCGGGTCAGCGCCACGTAGAACAGACGCAGGTCTTCGGCCAGGCGCTCGTCATCGGCCTGGGCGATCAGTTCGGCGGTGGGTTTGAGGCTGACCTGGGATTTACCGTTGGCATCGTGGTAATGCAGCGGCAGGCGGCTGCCGTCGACCGGCTTGGCCGAGCAGATAAACGGCAGGAAAACCAAGTCGTATTCCAGGCCCTTGGACTTGTGGATGGTCACCACCTTGACCAGTTGCTCATCGCTTTCCAGGCGCAGGATCTGCTCTTCGCCGGCCTGGCCCGAGAGCGCCAGGTGCTCTGCAAGATGGCGGATCAGCGCTTGTTCGCCGTCCAGTTCTGCAGCGGCCTGTTGCAGCAATTCGCACAGGTGCAGCAGGTTGGTCAGCACCCGTTCGCCATCGCTGCGGGCGATCAGGGTTTGCGGCAATTTGAAGTCATGCAGCAGGCGCCGCAGCATCGGCAACACGCCCTGGGTGCGCCAGATCACACGGTAGTCGCGAAACTGCATGACGCGCTGCTCCCAGGCCAGTTCGTCCTGGTTCAGTTGCTCCAGCTGGGGCAGCGACAAGTTAAGGGTGACGCAGGCCAGGGCCGCGCGTAGCGGGCGCTCGACATCCGGTTCGGCACAGGCCTTGAGCCAGGCGAGCAGGTCGTGGGCTTCCTGGGAGGCGAACACCGAATCCTTATCGGACAGGTACACACTGCGCACACCGCGCGCGGCCAGTTCGCCGCGTACGGCCTGGGCTTCCTTGCCGTCACGCACAAGGATGGCGATGTTCGACGGTTGCACGGGGGTAAAGTCCGTCCCCTTGATAAACCCCGCCGTGCCCTGCTGGCCACCATTGAGCAACGCGACAATCTGGCTGGCGCACGCGCCGGCCAGTTGCTGGCGATACAGCACATTGGAGATCGGCTGGTCAGTGGCCAGGTGCCAGATATTCAAGGCCGGCAGTGTATGGCCATCGACCTGCAACTGCTCTTTGCGGCCCTGGGACGAGACCGGTAGGAAAGGCACCGGGTTGTCGCCGTCGGGCGTACGAAACAGAAACGCCCCACGCCCGGTTTCCGCACGCTCGAACACATGGTTGACCGCCTCGACCATGGCATGGCTGGAGCGAAAGTTGGTGCCCAGGGTATGCAAGCGCCCGGCGGTGGCCTGGCGGGCGCGCAAGTAGGTGTAGATATCGGCGCCGCGAAACGCGTAGATCGCCTGCTTGGGGTCGCCGATCAGGAACAGGCCGCTGTGCGGGTTGTTGTCTTCGATGCGGTAGATGCTTTCGAAGATCCGGTACTGCACCGGGTCGGTGTCCTGGAATTCGTCGATCAGGGCCACCGGGAATTGCTCGCGGATCACACTGGCCAGGCGCTCGCCCCCCTCGGCTTGCAGGGCGGCGTCCAGGCGGATGAGCATGTCGTCAAAACCCATCTCGGCGCGCCGGCGCTTCTCTTCCTCAAAACGTTTACCGACCCAGGCGGCCGCGTGTTGCAGCACCGCCGCGTCGGGCGTGGGCAAGGCGTCGAGGCTGGCTTTGAGGCCCGCCATGGCATCCAGGCCGGGGTGATGGGGTGCATCGCCCTTCCAGGCTTCGGCCATGCCATCGGGGGTCAGGCGCGTGAAACCGGTGCCGATATCCAGTTGCTCCAGGGTTTCGTCGGCAGCCCAGGCGCTGATTTTCTCGAACCAGGGCTCGAAATAACGGGCCTGCATCTTGCGCCCGTCCACCGCCTTGGCGGCGACGGCTTGCAGGCAGATTTCGCGCAACTCGGCGGCCCATTCCTGCCAAGGAGCCTTGAGCGCCACCAGGGCTTCGCGGCGTTCGTGCAGGCAGGTCTCGATCAGTTCGGCGGGCTCGCGCGGATCGTCAGCGGGGCGCTCGCTGCCAAACAGCGCACGCACTCGGGGCATCAGCGCCGCAGGGCCGCCCCAGTTGCTGCGGACCCAGTTCAGCGCATCGCCGTGCATCGGGTAGCAGAACAGGCGCCAGTAGTCGCGCAACACTTCGCCGAGCAAATCGCTGTGGTCGGTTTCCAGGGTCTGGGTAAACAGGCTGCCACTGTCGAACGCGTGTTCGCGCAGCATGCGCTGGCACCAACTGTGGATGGTCGAGACGGCGGCCTCGTCCATCCATTGCGCGGCGATATCCAGGCGGTTGGCGCAGCCAGGCCATTGCTCGGCGCTGTACTGAGCGCGCAGCTCGGCGATCAAGGCGTCGGGCTGCTCGATTTCGTCACGAAAAAAGCGCGCCGCTTGGGCCAGGCGGGTGCGGATGCGTTCGCGCAGCTCTTTGGTGGCAGCATCGGTGAAGGTCACTACGAGGATCTGCGGCGGCAGCAATTCGCGACCAAAACCCGCCTCGTCGCCGCCGTGGCCCAGTACCAGGCGCAGGTACAGCGCGGAGATGGTGAAGGTCTTGCCGGTGCCGGCGCTGGCTTCGATCAGTTGGCTGCCACGCAGGGGGAAGGCCAGGGCCAGGGGTTTGATGGCACTCATGGACGGGCCTCCTCGCTGGTCAGTGATCGCCAGGGTGCGGTTATCAAGGGGCGATACAGGGTTTCAGCCCAGCCTTCGAAATCTTCGCTGGCGACCAGGGCCGCGTAGTCGGGGAACTGCCGGGTGAGGGCCGGGCTTTCACGGCGCTCGCCGTCGCTGGTGATGCCATCGCCTTCGTAGGCTTTAAGGGCGGCGGCCTGGGCTTTATCCGGATCAGTCTGGCCGAGCCAGGCAAACGCCGTCTTGACCGCGACCGGCAGCGGCTCACTCATGCCGGCCTGCCAGGCCAATAGCAGATTACCGAGCACATCCTGGGCAAGGTTTTGCTCCAGGGGTGCCAGCAAGAGTGTGTCATCACTCGCCACCAACCCTGTGCTCAACGGCAAGCCGCAGGCACAGGCCACCAGGTGATTGACCCATGGGCGGATCAGGCGATGCCACTTGCGGGTCTTGATCGAGCCGATGCTGTTGGGGATGGTGGTCACGCTGAGCAAGCCGCCATCACTGCGCCGGTGCAAACCGCTGATCCAGCCGTCGAGCGCAATCCCCTGGTGCGCGAAGCTGACGGGCTCTGCGGTGTTGTGTGGCGTGGGCCAGAGGGTCAGGAGTTGCTGGTAGCGTTGCAGCAAGTCGGGCAAGGGTTCAATCAGCTCGTTGCGCAGGCACTCGCCGAAACCGACCATGGGCAACAGGCCACTACCTTGAAGACGTTGTGCCTGTGCCTCCAGGGCTTGCTCCAGATGATCCGGGTCGGTCAGCGCGGCGGCGAGCAGGCTGTCGCTCAAGGTGTAGCGCTGCAGGGCGTCGAGGACGAAGGGTTCTTCATCGGCCAGGGGCACTTCGGCAGCTTCGAAAAACACTTTCAGGCGCTGGCTGAAGAAATGCCTGACAGGGTTGCGCAAGAAGTCCTGCAACTGGCCCAGGCTCAAGGGCTCTTCCTGGATGTAGGCTGCCAGGCGCGCTGTTTCGCGGACTTCGTCCTGGGCTTCGTGCAGTAGCTGCCATTCGCGGGCGTAGCTGAACAGAGGGTCACCCTCGTGGAAGTAACGCGCACTGAAGGGTTGCAACGGATGCTCTTGGGTCATCGCCTCCAGCAGTGGTTGCTCCTGGGCGTGCTGCCAGCCGCTGGCGAGGTGATCGCGCAGTTGACCGATCAGCACGGACGCCGGGCGCTCGCTGTTATCGCGGATGCTGCGGCCGACCCAACTGATGTAGAGCTGGTCGCGTGCGGAAAGCAGGGCTTCGAGCAGCAGGTACCGGTCGTCTTCACGCCGGGAGCGGTCGCCGGGGCGGTAGTCGCTGCCCATCAGGTCGAAATCCAGCGGCGGTTGCGCACGCGGATAGTCGCCGTCGTTCATGCCCAGCAGGCACACCAGCTTGAAGGGGATGGCGCGCATCGGCATCAGGGTGCAGAAATTCACGGCGCCGGCGAGAAAGCGCTGGGACAGGCGACCCTGGTCGAGGCCGGCAAGCCAGGCCTCACGGACGACAGTCAGCGGTAATTCATCGCACAGGCCGACGGACTCGCAGGTTTCCAGCCAGTCTTCCCGCAGTTGCTCGAGTTGGCCCAGCAGATAGTCGTCGTGTTCATTGCTGGCCAGGAAGAAGCGTTGCATCAGGTCTTGCAGGCGTGCGCCCCAAGCGTGCGGGGTCGCGGGTTGCGACAGCGCTTGATGTGCAGCGTGCAATGCGTCAAGCAAGGCGACCAGTGGGCCGATCAGCGCCGCGTCGAGGCCGCCGATTTCGTCATAGGGCTCAATGCCATCGCAGGCAGCCCCACTGCCGACGGCGTAGCCCAGCAGCATACGGCGCAGGCCGAAACGCCAGCTGTTCTGCTCCAGCGCACTGGGCAAGCCCAGGCCGGCGCGTTGTTCGGCATCGAGCCCCCAGCGGATGCCCGCGCCTTCGATCCACCGGTGCAGGGTGGGCAGGTCGCGCTCCTGGATCGCGAAACGTTCGCGCAAGGCGGGGACGTCCAGCAAATCAAGGATTTCGCTGACCGGGAAACGGCTGTCCGGGAGTTTCAGCAGGTGCTCGACGGCGATCAACAGCGGGTCGCGGCCCCGTTGGCCCTGGTCCGTCAGGGTGAAGGGGATGAAGCGTGTGTCTTTCTTGTCCAACTGGCCGAACACCGCGCGTATATGCGGTGCATAGCTGTCAACGTCAGGGACCATGACGATAACGTCGCGGGGGCGCAACGTCGGGTCCGCGCTGAAGCGCTGGAGCAGTTGGTCGTGGAGGATTTCCACTTCGCGCTGGGCGCTGTGGGCGATGTGGAAGCGGATCGAAGTGTCATGCTGCAGATTAACGGCAGGCCAGCGCTCACGGGTTTCGGGGAGCGGGCGCAGTTCGAGGATATCGTCCTGTAACTGGTTGAGGATGGTGGTCGGTTCGCTGTCGCTGAACAGGTCGATGCGCCCGTCACGGAAGGCCGAACGGTAGCTGTTGGGGTCGTCGTAGCTGTCCAGCAGGTTGATGTAGTCGCGACCTTGCTTGCCCCAGGCGGCCAGCAAGGGGTGGGCATGCTGGTGCAAGGTTTGCGGGTCGATGGTGACGGGCATCCCGGTCTTGCGCGCCTGGCGTTTGTATTCGTTTCGCAGTAGGTCTTTGTCGGCAACGATGTCGGACCAATGGTGACGGCAAGGGTTGTGTACGCAGAGCAACACCTGGCTGAAACGGGCCAGGCCGGCCAATGCTTCAAGGGCCTGGGCTGGCAGGGAGGATATGCCAAACACGATGACTCGCGACGGCAGGCCTTGCGGGGCGGCATCTAGGTTGTTGATGCGTTCGATAAAACGCTGGTGGACCCCGGCACGGCTCTGCGCCATGCCTTGCTCGCCAACGTCCAGCAGCAACGCCCGCCATAACTCGGCCTGCCAGCAGTTGGCCGGGCTCAGGGGCTTGGCTTCGCCTCGGCCATTGCGCAGTTGGTGGCGACCAGCGGCCCAGTCTTCCAGCCAGTCCGCACGGTAGACCTGGTATTGGTCGAACAGGTCGGCCAGGCGTTCCGCCAGTTGGTAGCGTTTACGCAGGTCGGTGTCGTGGGTGAGGAAACGTTGCAGGGGCTCGAAGTGCGGCTGGTCGATCAGCTCGGGTAACAGGCGCATCAGGCGCCAGGTCAGTGGGGCTTTATCCAGCAGGGATTTGACCGGGATTTCGTCACGGCCCAAAACCATGCGATAGAGCTGCCACATAAAGCTGCCGGGCAGTTGCACGTCGATTGCAGCGGCGATGCCGCAACCACCCATGTCGTCTTCTTCCGGGTCTTCGGCAAGAGCCAGCTTGAGCCATTGCGCGATGCCGTTGCTTTGTACCAGGGCGATTTCGTTTTCCAGGGGAGCCAGCGGATAACGACGCATCCAACTGACAACCAGGCTGCGCAGTTCATCCAGGCGATTGCCGTGGACGACCATGAATCCAGCGCTGAGGGACGTTGCATCCGGCATAACGGCTTCCTTGGGAAAAGCAAAATCGAGGGTGGGACTTTAGCATTGAAGGGCGTTATGGACAGAGTTGGACGACGTGCCAAATCGCCTCAGCGCCTTTTCGACCGCCCAAAACAAAACCCCAACTGCTTTCGCAATTGGGGTTTTGGAATTTAATCTTGACGATGACCTACTCTCACATGGGGAAACCCCACACTACCATCGGCGATGCATCGTTTCACTGCTGAGTTCGGGATGGGATCAGGTGGTTCCAATGCTCTATGGTCGTCAAGAAATTCGGGTACTGAGTCGTGGCAAGTGCCTCGCTTCAGCAAATTGGGTATGTGATAGCTTTCGGTGTTTTGTGAGATTCGAACTTTCGGTTCATTTCGTCTTCACACACCGCAATCTGATGCTCTTTCGAGAAACAAATTGCTTGGGTGTTATATGGTCAAGCCTCACGGGCAATTAGTATTGGTTAGCTCAACGCCTCACAGCGCTTACACACCCAACCTATCAACGTCGTAGTCTTCGACGGCCCTTCAGGGAACTCAAGGTTCCAGTGAGATCTCATCTTGAGGCTAGTTTCCCGCTTAGATGCTTTCAGCGGTTATCTATTCCGAACATAGCTACCCGGCAATGCCACTGGCGTGACAACCGGAACACCAGAGGTTCGTCCACTCCGGTCCTCTCGTACTAGGAGCAGCCCCTCTCAAATCTCAAACGTCCACGGCAGATAGGGACCGAACTGTCTCACGACGTTCTAAACCCAGCTCGCGTACCACTTTAAATGGCGAACAGCCATACCCTTGGGACCGGCTTCAGCCCCAGGATGTGATGAGCCGACATCGAGGTGCCAAACACCGCCGTCGATATGAACTCTTGGGCGGTATCAGCCTGTTATCCCCGGAGTACCTTTTATCCGTTGAGCGATGGCCCTTCCATACAGAACCACCGGATCACTAAGACCTACTTTCGTACCTGCTCGACGTGTCTGTCTCGCAGTCAAGCGCGCTTTTGCCTTTATACTCTACGACCGATTTCCGACCGGTCTGAGCGCACCTTCGTACTCCTCCGTTACTCTTTAGGAGGAGACCGCCCCAGTCAAACTACCCACCATACACTGTCCTCGATCCGGATAACGGACCTGAGTTAGAACCTCAAAGTTGCCAGGGTGGTATTTCAAGGTTGGCTCCACGCGAACTGGCGTCCACGCTTCAAAGCCTCCCACCTATCCTACACAAGCAAATTCAAAGTCCAGTGCAAAGCTATAGTAAAGGTTCACGGGGTCTTTCCGTCTAGCCGCGGATACACTGCATCTTCACAGCGATTTCAATTTCACTGAGTCTCGGGTGGAGACAGCGCCGCCATCGTTACGCCATTCGTGCAGGTCGGAACTTACCCGACAAGGAATTTCGCTACCTTAGGACCGTTATAGTTACGGCCGCCGTTTACCGGGGCTTCGATCAAGAGCTTCGCGTTAGCTAACCCCATCAATTAACCTTCCGGCACCGGGCAGGCGTCACACCCTATACGTCCACTTTCGTGTTTGCAGAGTGCTGTGTTTTTAATAAACAGTCGCAGCGGCCTGGTATCTTCGACCGGCATGAGCTTACGGAGCAAGTCCTTCACCCTCACCGGCGCACCTTCTCCCGAAGTTACGGTGCCATTTTGCCTAGTTCCTTCACCCGAGTTCTCTCAAGCGCCTTGGTATTCTCTACCCAACCACCTGTGTCGGTTTGGGGTACGGTTCCTGGTTACCTGAAGCTTAGAAGCTTTTCTTGGAAGCATGGCATCAACCACTTCGTCACCCAAAGGGTAACTCGTCATCAGCTCTCGGCCTTAGAATCCCGGATTTACCTAAGATTCCAGCCTACCACCTTAAACTTGGACAACCAACGCCAAGCTGGCCTAGCCTTCTCCGTCCCTCCATCGCAATAACCAGAAGTACAGGAATATTAACCTGTTTTCCATCGACTACGCTTTTCAGCCTCGCCTTAGGGACCGACTAACCCTGCGTCGATTAACGTTGCGCAGGAAACCTTGGTCTTTCGGCGTGGGTGTTTTTCACACCCATTGTCGTTACTCATGTCAGCATTCGCACTTCTGATACCTCCAGCAAGCTTCTCAACTCACCTTCACAGGCTTACAGAACGCTCCTCTACCGCATCACCCGAGGGTGATACCCGTAGCTTCGGTGTATGGTTTGAGCCCCGTTACATCTTCCGCGCAGGCCGACTCGACTAGTGAGCTATTACGCTTTCTTTAAAGGGTGGCTGCTTCTAAGCCAACCTCCTAGCTGTCTAAGCCTTCCCACATCGTTTCCCACTTAACCATAACTTTGGGACCTTAGCTGACGGTCTGGGTTGTTTCCCTTTTCACGACGGACGTTAGCACCCGCCGTGTGTCTCCCATGCTCGGCACTTGTAGGTATTCGGAGTTTGCATCGGTTTGGTAAGTCGGGATGACCCCCTAGCCGAAACAGTGCTCTACCCCCTACAGTGATACATGAGGCGCTACCTAAATAGCTTTCGAGGAGAACCAGCTATCTCCGAGCTTGATTAGCCTTTCACTCCGATCCACAGGTCATCCGCTAACTTTTCAACGGTAGTCGGTTCGGTCCTCCAGTTAGTGTTACCCAACCTTCAACCTGCCCATGGATAGATCGCCCGGTTTCGGGTCTATTCCCAGCGACTAGACGCCCTATTAAGACTCGCTTTCGCTACGCCTCCCCTATTCGGTTAAGCTCGCCACTGAAAATAAGTCGCTGACCCATTATACAAAAGGTACGCAGTCACCCAACAAAGTGGGCTCCCACTGCTTGTACGCATACGGTTTCAGGATCTATTTCACTCCCCTCTCCGGGGTTCTTTTCGCCTTTCCCTCACGGTACTAGTTCACTATCGGTCAGTCAGTAGTATTTAGCCTTGGAGGATGGTCCCCCCATATTCAGACAAAGTTTCTCGTGCTCCGTCCTACTCGATTTCATGACTAAGAGATTTTCGCGTACAGGGCTATCACCCACTATGGCCGCACTTTCCAGAGCGTTCCGCTAATCTCAAAGCCACTTAAGGGCTAGTCCCCGTTCGCTCGCCACTACTAAGGGAATCTCGGTTGATTTCTTTTCCTCAGGGTACTTAGATGTTTCAGTTCCCCTGGTTCGCCTCTTAAGCCTATGTATTCAGCTTAAGATAACCATCTTATGATGGCTGGGTTCCCCCATTCAGACATCTCCGGATCAAAGTCTGTTTGCCGACTCCCCGAAGCTTTTCGCAGGCTACCACGTCTTTCATCGCCTCTGACTGCCAAGGCATCCACCGTATGCGCTTCTTCACTTGACCATATAACCCCAAGCAATCTGGTTATACTGTGAAGACGACATTCGCCGAAAATTCGATAATACTCAATTTGAGTAACTCACAAATTTTACCTTAGCCTGATCCGTTACCAGTGAAAGTAACGTTCAGTCTATCTTCTATCACATACCCAAATTTTTAAAGAACGAACTAGTCAAAGACTAGAAATCAACATTCACCATCACAATGATGGAATGCTCATTTCTAAGCTTTATACAAACAGAAGCAGTAGTGGTGGAGCCAAACGGGATCGAACCGTTGACCTCCTGCGTGCAAGGCAGGCGCTCTCCCAGCTGAGCTATGGCCCCGTATTTCTACAGGCGTTTCCCACACAAAATTGGTGGGTCTGGGCAGATTCGAACTGCCGACCTCACCCTTATCAGGGGTGCGCTCTAACCAACTGAGCTACAGACCCAATTTCGGGCTGCTTCTTTTCGTCTTCTTCAATGAATCAAGCAATTCGTGTGGGAACTTATGGAGCAGCTGATGTCGTCGATTAAGGAGGTGATCCAGCCGCAGGTTCCCCTACGGCTACCTTGTTACGACTTCACCCCAGTCATGAATCACACCGTGGTAACCGTCCTCCCGAAGGTTAGACTAGCTACTTCTGGTGCAACCCACTCCCATGGTGTGACGGGCGGTGTGTACAAGGCCCGGGAACGTATTCACCGCGACATTCTGATTCGCGATTACTAGCGATTCCGACTTCACGCAGTCGAGTTGCAGACTGCGATCCGGACTACGATCGGTTTTGTGGGATTAGCTCCACCTCGCGGCTTGGCAACCCTCTGTACCGACCATTGTAGCACGTGTGTAGCCCAGGCCGTAAGGGCCATGATGACTTGACGTCATCCCCACCTTCCTCCGGTTTGTCACCGGCAGTCTCCTTAGAGTGCCCACCATAACGTGCTGGTAACTAAGGACAAGGGTTGCGCTCGTTACGGGACTTAACCCAACATCTCACGACACGAGCTGACGACAGCCATGCAGCACCTGTCTCAATGTTCCCGAAGGCACCAATCTATCTCTAGAAAGTTCATTGGATGTCAAGGCCTGGTAAGGTTCTTCGCGTTGCTTCGAATTAAACCACATGCTCCACCGCTTGTGCGGGCCCCCGTCAATTCATTTGAGTTTTAACCTTGCGGCCGTACTCCCCAGGCGGTCAACTTAATGCGTTAGCTGCGCCACTAAGAGCTCAAGGCTCCCAACGGCTAGTTGACATCGTTTACGGCGTGGACTACCAGGGTATCTAATCCTGTTTGCTCCCCACGCTTTCGCACCTCAGTGTCAGTATCAGTCCAGGTGGTCGCCTTCGCCACTGGTGTTCCTTCCTATATCTACGCATTTCACCGCTACACAGGAAATTCCACCACCCTCTACCATACTCTAGTCAGTCAGTTTTGAATGCAGTTCCCAGGTTGAGCCCGGGGATTTCACATCCAACTTAACTAACCACCTACGCGCGCTTTACGCCCAGTAATTCCGATTAACGCTTGCACCCTCTGTATTACCGCGGCTGCTGGCACAGAGTTAGCCGGTGCTTATTCTGTCGGTAACGTCAAAATTGCAGAGTATTAATCTACAACCCTTCCTCCCAACTTAAAGTGCTTTACAATCCGAAGACCTTCTTCACACACGCGGCATGGCTGGATCAGGCTTTCGCCCATTGTCCAATATTCCCCACTGCTGCCTCCCGTAGGAGTCTGGACCGTGTCTCAGTTCCAGTGTGACTGATCATCCTCTCAGACCAGTTACGGATCGTCGCCTTGGTGAGCCATTACCCCACCAACTAGCTAATCCGACCTAGGCTCATCTGATAGCGCAAGGCCCGAAGGTCCCCTGCTTTCTCCCGTAGGACGTATGCGGTATTAGCGTCCGTTTCCGAACGTTATCCCCCACTACCAGGCAGATTCCTAGGCATTACTCACCCGTCCGCCGCTCTCAAGAGAAGCAAGCTTCTCTCTACCGCTCGACTTGCATGTGTTAGGCCTGCCGCCAGCGTTCAATCTGAGCCATGATCAAACTCTTCAGTTCAAACATCTTTGGGTTTTTAAGAAACCCTAAACTTGGCTCAGCAATCGTTGGTTACATCTTTGATTTCTCGCGGAGTAACTTGTGATGCTGATAATCTTGTTGACTATCAGTCTGACTCCACAAGCACCCACACGAATTGCTTGATTCAGTTGTTAAAGAGCGGTTGGTTAAGATCTTTCGTCTCAACCGAGGCGCGCATTCTACAGCAGCCTCATTTGCTGTCAAGTGATTATTTTCAGAAGCTTCGAGATTTTCCTCAACAACTTCAACCACTTGCGCTTTCGATCTCTCGTCAGCGGGAGGCGAATTCTACAGCGTTACACGCTGCTGTCAACACCTCTTTTTCAACTTCCTTTTGGCTTCGATGAACTGAAGCAACCTGCTGCCGAAAACTACATAACTCTTTGTTTACCAAGGAGTTTTCCGTTTCGACTGCGCCGGAAGTGGGGCGAATTATAGACAGATATAAATCGCCGTCAACCGTTACTTTCACAATTCTGTCATATCGCTCAAAAAAGCCCCGAAAACGCAAAGGCCGACCCCAAGGGGCCGGCCTTCTGCTCATCCAACCTTACAAACTAGGGAACGCGAACTGCGACGCCTCATGGCTGGCACGCTGCGGCCAGCGCTGGGTGATCGCCTTGCGGCGGGTATAGAAACGCACCCCATCCGGCCCATAGGCGTGCAAGTCGCCAAACAGCGAACGCTTCCAGCCGCCGAAGCTGTGATAAGCCACCGGCACTGGCAATGGCACGTTAACCCCTACCATGCCTACTTCAATCTCGTCACAGAACAGGCGCGCCGCCTCACCGTCACGGGTAAAGATGCAGGTGCCGTTGCCATATTCGTGATCATTGATCAGTTGCATCGCCGCTTCCAGGCTATTCACCCGGACGATGCACAGCACTGGGCCAAAGATCTCTTCCTTATAGATGCGCATTTCAGGTGTCACGCGATCAAACAGGCAGCCACCGAGGAAGAAGCCTTCCTCATGACCACTAACGCTCAAGCCACGCCCATCGACCACCAGCTCAGCACCCGAAGACACACCGTCTTCTATATAGCCGCTGACCTTGTCCCGCGCCTGCGCAGAAACCAACGGCCCCATGTCCAGGCCACAGGAAGTACCCGCACCAATCTTCAGCGCCTTGATCTGCGGTACCAGCTTGGCGATCAATGCATCCGCCACCTGGTCACCCACACAGACCGCCACCGAGATTGCCATGCAACGCTCGCCGCAGGAACCGTAGGCTGCGCCCATCAAGGCACTGACCGCGTTGTCCAGGTCCGCATCCGGCATCAGCACCGCATGGTTCTTCGCCCCGCCCAGCGCCTGTACACGCTTGCCGCGCTTGGTCGCTTCGGAATAGATGTACTCGGCAATCGGCGTCGAACCGACAAAACTCAAGGCCTTGACCTCAGGCGCCTCGATCAGCGCATCCACCGCGCCCTTGTCACCATGCACCACGCTCAACACGCCTTTGGGCAAACCGGCTTCCTGCAGCAACTGCGCAATCAACAGCGTCGAGCTTGGGTCGCGCTCCGATGGCTTGAGGATGAAGCAGTTACCGCAGACGATAGCCAGTGGATACATCCACAGCGGCACCATGGCCGGGAAGTTGAACGGTGTGATACCCGCCACCACACCCAGCGGCTGGAAGTCGGACCAGGCATCAATGTTCGGGCCGACGTTACGGCTGTACTCGCCCTTGAGGATTTCCGGCGCCGAGCACGCGTACTCAACGTTTTCGATACCGCGCTTCAACTCACCGGCGGCGTCTTCCAGGGTCTTGCCATGCTCTTCGCTGATCAACTGCGAGATGCGGGCTTCGTTCTGCTCCAGCAATTGCTTGAAACGAAACATCACCTGGGCACGCTTGGCCGGTGGCGTATTGCGCCAGGCCGGGAATGCCGCCTTGGCCGAGTCGATCGCCTGTTGAATGGTTTCACGGCTGGCCAATGGCACCTGGTGAATCACCTGGCCAGTAGATGGGTTGTAGACGTCGGCGCTACGACCGCTATCGTTAACCAGTTCGCCGTTGATCAAATGCTGGATAAGGCTCATGCAAGGCTCCTGAAAAGTTGTCCACAGGCGCGACACGCGTCGCGCCCGACAGTTGTTCTATATAGAAGGAGAAATCAGTCGATCGTGTTCAGCACTTCGCCGACCGCATCGAACAAGCGATCCAGGTCCTGCGGCTTGCTGTTGAAGGTTGGGCCGAACTGCAGGGTGTCGCCGCCAAAACGCACATAGAACCCGGCCTTCCACAACGCCATGCCTGCTTCGAATGGGCGCACGATGGCGTCCCCATCACGCGGTGCAATCTGGATCGCACCGGCCAGGCCGTAGTTACGAATGTCGATCACATTCTTGCTGCCCTTGAGGCCATGCAGCGCATTCTCAAAGTGCGGCGCGACTTCGGCCACGCTCTGCACCAGGTTTTCCTTCTGCAACAGATCCAATGCCGCCAACCCGGCTGCGCAAGCTACCGGGTGTGCCGAGTAGGTATAGCCGTGTGGGAATTCCACCGCGTACTCAGGCGTCGCCTGGTTCATGAATGTCTGATAGATCTCGCTGCTGGCAATCACCGCACCCATCGGAATCGCCCCGTTGGTGACTTGCTTGGCGATGCACATCAGGTCCGGCGTCACACCGAAGCTATCGGCACCAAACATCGAGCCGGTCCGGCCAAAGCCGGTAATCACTTCGTCGAACACCAGCAGGATGTTGTGCTGGTCACAGATTTCACGCAGGCGCTTGAGGTAGCCCTGGGGTGGTACGAGCACGCCAGCCGAGCCTGCCATCGGCTCGACGAACACCGCAGCGATGTTCGAAGCATCATGCAACTCGATCAGCTTGAGCAACTCGTCAGCCAGGGCAATACCGCCCAACTCCGGCATGCCGCGGGAGAAGGCATTACTGGCCAGCAGGGTATGGGGCAGGTGATCAACATCCATCATCGCCTGACCAAAAATCTTACGGTTGCCGTTGACGCCGCCCAGGCTGGTACCGGCGATATTCACCCCGTGATAACCACGAGCGCGGCCGATCATCTTGGTCTTGGTTGCCTGGCCCTTTAGGCGCCAGTACGCACGCACCATCTTCACCGCCGTATCGGCGCACTCGGAGCCGGAGTCAGTGAAAAACACATGATTCAGGTTGCCTGGGGTCAGGTCGGTAATCTTTTCTGCCAACTGGAAGGACAAAGGATGACCGTATTGGAAGCCTGGCGAGTAGTCCAGGGTGCCCAGTTGCTTGGCGACCGCTTCCTGGATCTCCTTGCGCGTGTGCCCTGCGCCGCAGGTCCACAGCCCCGACAGCGAGTCATAGACCCGACGCCCCTTGTCATCGATCAACCAACTGCCTTCGGCACCCACGATCAGGCGTGGGTCGCGCTGGAAGTTACGGTTGGCGGTGTAAGGCATCCAGTGGGCATCCAGCTTCAATTGGCTGGCCAGGGTGGATGGGGCGTTTTCGGGCATGTTCATCAGCAAAACCTCGCAGGGCAAAAGGCAGCGTCGGGATTGAAAAGCGTTGTTGCAGCTAAATTGCCACGGGGATAAAGTCTAGGAAATGCAACTCTTCTAACCTTCAGTCAGGCATTCACTAAACTATGAGCAGCCGTCGACCCGACCCGCTAGCCCAAGTCAGCGACTTCGATATCCGCCTGTTGCGCATCTTCCGCAGTGTGGTGGAGTGCGGAGGCTTCTCGGCGGCGGAAACCGTGCTGGGCATCGGCCGTTCGGCCATCAGCCAGCAAATGAGCGACCTCGAACAGCGCCTGGGCCTGCGCCTGTGCCAGCGCGGGCGCGCCGGTTTCTCTCTGACGGAAGAAGGTCGCGAGGTCTACCAGTCCGCACTGCAACTATTAAGTGCGCTGGAGAGTTTCCGCACCGAGGTCAACGGCCTGCACCAGCACCTGCGCGGCGAACTGATCATCGGCCTGACCGACAACCTGGTGACCCTGCCCCATATGCGCATCACCCATGCCCTGGCGCAGTTGAAAGAACGCGGCCCGGACGTACAGATCCAGATCCGCATGATCGCCCCCAACGAAGTGGAACAAGGTGTGCTCGACGGGCGCCTGCATGTCGGCGTGGTGCCCCAGGCCAGCGCACTGTCGGGCCTGGAGTACCAACCCCTGTACAGCGAGCGTTCGCTGCTCTACTGCGCAGTGGGCCATCCGCTGTTTTATGCGGACGACAAGCAACTGGACGACCACCGCATCAATAGCCAGGACGCCATCGCACCAACCTTCCGCCTGCCCGCCGATATCCAGGCCCATTATCAGGCGCTCAACTGCACCGCCAGCGCTTCCGACCGCGAAGGCATGGCCTTCCTGATCCTCACCGGGCGCTATATCGGCTACCTGCCCGACCACTACGCCAGCCTGTGGGTGCAACAAGGCCGACTGCGTGCGCTGAAACCGCCTACACGTTTTTACGATTTAAGCCTGGCTTCGGTCACCCGCAAGGGCCGCCGCCCCCATTTGGTGCTGGAAAGCTTTCTCGACAGCCTGGCCGCGACCCGCTGATACGGGCCCCACATAAAACCTGAGCAAGTGGACAGCTTTTTGCAAGGCACAGGGACCATGAACCGTCAGCCCCGAGTCCACATGCCATGCCACCAGAATCCTCCAGCGCCAGCGACCTGATCTACGGCCTCAACGACCGTCCCAAACCACTGCCCGCATTGCTCGCGGCCCTGCAACATGTGCTCGCCAGCTTCGTCGGCATCATCACCCCGCCTTTGATCATCGGCTCGACCCTGGGCCTGGCCGCCCACCTGCCCTACTTGATCAGCATGGCGTTGATGGTTTCCGGTGTCGGCACCTTCATCCAGGCCCGTAGGCCGTTTGGAATTGGCGCGGGGATGATCTGCCTGCAAGGCACCAGCTTTGCCTTTCTCGGCGCAGTGTTATCGGCGGGTTTCCTGGTCAAGCAGCGCGGCGGCAGCCCGGAAGACATCCTGGCGATGATCTTTGGCGTGTGCTTTTTCGGCGCGCTGGTGCAGGTCATATTGAGCCGTTTTATCGGCCAACTGCGCCGGGTCATCACGCCGCTGGTAACCGGGATTGTGATTACCCTGATTGGCATCAGCCTGATCAAGGTGGGCATCACCGACCTGGGCGGCGGCTTCAATGCGCCGGACTTTGGCGCGCCAACTAACCTGGCCCTGGGCCTGTTCGTGGTGCTGACGATTATCCTGCTCAATCGCTCGAATACGCCGTGGGTACGCCTGAGCGCAATCATCATCGGCCTGCTATTGGGCAGCCTCGCCGCCTGGTTCAGCGGCAAGCTGGTGCCCCAGCCCCTGCCCGACCTGCCCTTGATCAGCCTGCCGACGCCGTTCCATTTTGGCTTCAGCTTCGACTGGAGCGCTTTCCTGCCGGTCGCGCTGATTTATCTGATCAGCAGCATCGAAACCGTGGGCGACCTCACCGCCAACTGCATGATCGCCCGCCAGCCCATCAGCGGCCCTTCCTATATAAGCCGGCTCAAGGGCGGCGTGCTGGGGGATGGCGTCAGTTGCATGATCGCCGCCACTTTCAGCGCGTTCCCCAACACCACCTTTGCCCAGAACAACGGCGTGATCCAGTTGACCGGCGTCGCCAGCCGCTATGTGGGCCTGTACATCGGCGTAGTGCTGTTTTGCCTCGGGCTGTTTCCAATGATTGGCGCGGTATTGCAGCAAATCCCCAAGCCGGTGCTCGGCGGCGCGACCCTGGTGATGTTCGGCAGCGTGGCCGCCGCCGGCGTGCGCATCCTGGCCCAAGCCCCGCTGGACCGCCGCAGCATGCTGATCATCGCCACCTCGTTTGGGGTCGGCCTGGGCATCGCCGCGCAACCGAACCTGTTACACCTGATGCCAACCCTGGTGCAAAACCTGTTCGATTCAGCCATCACCAGCGGCGGGCTGACGGCGATTGTGTTGTGCCTGATCCTGCCGGAATCCAAGGCGACAACGCCTGCCGCAAATCCACTCGTGGAAAACGACACGCTGGAACCGCTTTGACGCTTTTATCGTATCGGGACTTGTCTGAGGCTTGAGGGTGGGTTATCTGTGCAGCAATCGCATTCATCGATCTGCACGGAAACCTCCATGAGCCTCGAAGTTCCTGCCCACAACAGCCACGCCGGAAAACCCGCCAGCCGCATTCGGCAAAAGAACGAACAAGCGATCATCCAGGCCGCTGAAGACGAATTCGCCCGGCATGGCTACAAAGGCACCAGCATGAACACCATCGCCGCGAGCGCCGGGCTGCCGAAGGCCAACCTGCATTATTACTTCACCAATAAGCTGGGGCTGTACATCGCGGTACTGAGCAATATCCTCGAACTGTGGGACAGCACCTTCAACACCTTGACCGCCGAGGATGATCCTGCCGAGGCGCTGACCCGCTATATCCGCACCAAGATGGAATACTCGCGGCGCCAGCCCCAGGCTTCGCGGATCTTCGCCATGGAGATCATCAGCGGCGGCGAATGCCTTACCGAATATTTCAGCCAGGACTACCGCGCCTGGTTCAGCGGCCGGGCTGCGGTATTCCAGGCCTGGATCGATGCCGGCAAGATGGACCCCGTGGATCCGGTACACTTGATCTTCCTGCTGTGGGGCAGCACCCAGCATTACGCTGACTTCGCGACCCAGATCTGCCGCGTGACCGGTCGCACCAAGCTGACCAAGCAGGACATGGAAGACGCCGGCAGCAACCTTATCCACATTATTCTCAAGGGCTGTGGCATCAAGCCTGCCCTCTGAACGAAGCGATCCAATGCCTTTCACCCTTACGGGCTTTTGCGAATTTCGCGAAGAAATCCGCAAAAGCCGCTTCATCACCTATGCCGCGCCGATTACCAGCCCGCAGGACGCCCAGGCGTTTATCGAGCAGCACAGCGACCTCAACGCCACGCACAATTGCTGGGCCTGGAAACTCGGTGGGCAATACCGCAGCAACGACGACGGTGAACCCGGCGGCACCGCCGGGCGGCCGATCCTGGCCGCCATCGAGGCCCAGGGGTTTGACCAGGTCGTGGTGCTGGTGGTCCGCTGGTATGGCGGTATCCAACTGGGTACCGGTGGCCTGGCCCGGGCCTATGGGGGCGGCGCGAATAAATGCCTGCAAAACGCCGAACGGGTCGAACTGATCAGCCGCGTGCCCTTGAGTTGCGCCTGCGGCTTTGCCGAGTTGACGCTGGTAAAGCTGCGTGTCGCCGAACTGGGTGGCCTGGTGGTGGAAGAAACCTTCACCGCCAACGGCGTGGAGCTGCAACTGGCACTCGGCGAAGCCCATATCGACACCCTGCAAACGCAGTTGGCCGACCTGAGCCGCGGACGAATCCTACTGCAACGCTGAACCTGATAAGGTTGTTCACTAAACTCCGACGCCAAAGGAAGCCTTCATGTCTACGCCAAAAACCGCACTGATCATCGGCGCCTCGCGCGGGCTGGGCCTTGGCCTGGTCAAGCAATTGCTGGCTGATGGCTGGCAAGTCACCGCCACCGTGCGCAACCCGCAAAAAGCCGACGCCCTTAAAAACCTGGGCCCGGTACAGATCGAGCAACTGGACATGGACGACCAACAGGCCGTCATCGCCTTGAACCAGCGCCTGAAAACCCAGACCTTCGACCTGCTGTTCGTCAACGCCGGCGTCAAGGGCCCGGCCAACCAGACCCCGGGCCACGCGACCCAGGCCGAAGTCGGCCAACTGTTTTTCACCAATGCCGTGGCGCCGATCAACCTGGCTCAACGCTTTGCCCCGCAGATTCGCCAGGGCAGCGGCGTACTGGCGTTCATGAGCTCGGTGCTGGGCAGCGTGACCATGCCCGACGCACCAGACCTTGCGCTGTACAAGGCCAGCAAGGCCGCCCTGAACTCCATGACCAACAGCTTCGTGTCGCAATTGGGCGAGCAGAAACTGACCGTCCTGTCGTTGCATCCGGGCTGGGTCAAGACCGATATGGGCGGCGAAGGGGCCGACCTGGACGTGGAGACCAGCGTGCGCGGCCTGATTGCCCAAGTGAACGCCTACACCGGCAAGGGCGGCCATCATTTCGTCAACTACAAGGGCCAGACCATTCCCTGGTAACCCCACCCTGTAGGAGCCGGCTTGCCGGCGATGGCGTCACTGAGAACATCGCAATATTGGCGGGCCTCATCGACGGCAAGCCGGCTCCTACAGGATAAATGGATGTCGGATGAGCGGTGGATAGACCCCACCGCTCACTCCACGTAGACTTCCCACCTCGCCTTTACCGGCGACCCTGGATCAGCAGACAGGGCAACACTGAGCTGGCAAACCTGAACCCATCATTCAGAGGAGCCGGCCAATGCCTGCGACCCGTACCTGGTTAAAAAACCCTCTCGCGATTTTCACTGCCAATGCTCTCGATGCCCGTGGCGGCCTGGTGCTGCAAGACGGCGTGATCGTTGAAGTACTCGCCCTCGGCCAACAACCAAGCTTGGCCTGCGAACACACCTTCGACGCCCGCGAGCACGTGATCCTTCCCGGCCTGATCAACACCCACCATCACTTCTACCAGACCCTGACCCGCGCCTGGGCCCCGGTGCTCAACCAGCCGCTGTTCCCCTGGCTGAAAACCCTGTACCCGGTCTGGGCGCGCCTGACCCCGGAAAAACTGGCCCTGGCCAGCAAAGTCGCGCTCGCCGAACTGCTGCTCTCAGGCTGCACCACCGCGGCCGATCACCACTACCTGTTCCCCGATGGCCTGGAGCAGGCGATCGACGTGCAAGTCGACAGCGTGCGCGAATTGGGCATGCGCGCCATGCTCACTCGCGGTTCGATGAGCCTGGGCGAAGCCGACGGCGGCCTGCCACCGCAACAGACGGTGCAGCAGGGCGAAGTGATCCTCGAAGACAGCCAGCGCCTGATCAAGCGCTACCACGAGCGCGGCGATGGCGCGCAAATCCAGATCGCCCTGGCGCCCTGCTCGCCGTTTTCGGTCACCCCCCAAATCATGAGCGCCAGTGCCGAACTGGCCAACCAGCTCGATGTGCGCCTGCACACCCACCTGGCCGAAACCCTCGACGAAGAAGACTTCTGCCTGCAACGCTTCGGCCTGCGCACCGTGGACTACCTCGACAGCGTCGGCTGGCTCGGCCCCCGCACCTGGCTGGCCCATGGCATTCACTTCAACCCTGAGGAGATCGCCCGCCTGGGCGCGGCCGGCACCGGGATTTGCCATTGCCCAAGCTCCAACATGCGCCTGGCCTCCGGCATCTGCCCGACCCTGGACCTGATCGCCGCCGGCGCGCCGATTGGCCTGGGCGTGGACGGCTCGGCTTCCAACGATGCCTCCAACATGATTTTGGAAACACGCCAGGCCCTGTATATCCAGCGCCTGCGCTACGGCGCGGAAAAAATCACCCCTGAAGGCGTACTGGGCTGGGCCACCAAGGGCTCTGCGCAGTTGCTCGGCCGTAGCGATATCGGTGAACTGGCGGTAGGCAAACAGGCCGACCTGGCGCTGTTCAAACTCGATGAGCTGCGCTTCTCCGGCAGCCACGATCCTGTTTCGGCGCTGCTGCTATGCGGCGCCGACCGTGCGGATCGAGTGATGGTGGGCGGCAAGTGGCGGGTGATCGAGGGGCAAATCGAGGGCATGGACCTCAAGGGCCTGATCGCCGATCACAGCCAGGCGGCGCGGCAGTTGATCGCCGGCTGACTACACGCCCAGCAGCGACAACATGATAAAGGTCGCAAACAGCACAAAATGGGTCATCCCTTCGATGGCGTTGGTTTCGCCATCGTTGAGGTTGATCGCGCTGACAATCAGCGTGATAAACACCATCACGGTTTGCACCGGCGTCATCGCCATCTGAAACGGCTGGCCGGTGTACAGCGCCATGGCTTCCATCACCGGCACGGTCAAGATCACCGTCGACAATGAAGCACCCAGCGCGATGTTGACCACCGACTGCATACGGTTGGCCAATGCCGCGCGCAAGGCGGTCAGGATCTCCGGGGCGGCGGAAATCGCTGCCACCAGGATCGCCGTGATCACCGGCGGCGCGCCCGTGCCCTCCAGGCCAAGGTCCAGGGTCTTGGACATCACTTCGGCCAATGCGCCAATCACCACCACGCCAAACACCAGGGTTACGATGGAGAATGTCAGGTTGACCGACGAAGCCTGTTCTTCCGGCAACGGCTTGCGGCGTTTTTCCGGATAGCTGTAGCTGAAGAAGTAGCTGTGTGGCCCCACCTGCATGCGCAGGAACAAGGCGTACAACACCACCATCGCGCCAATGGTGAAGGCCGAGTAGATTTTCCAATCGGCCTCGGGGATAAATTCCGGTACCACCATGGATACGCCCATGGCGGTGAGGATCATCACGCTGTAGGTCCGCGCCGAATCATCGTTGTAGGACTGTTCCCCATGCTTGATGCCACCCATCAGCGCGGCCAAGCCTAAGATGCCGTTGATATCCAGCATCACCGCCGAGTAAATCGTGTCGCGCACCAGGGTCGGCGACGCCTCGTTGCTCATCATGATCGCCAGGATCACCACTTCCACCAGCACTGCCGCGAGGGTCAGGATCATGGTGCCGTAGGGGTCGCCGACCTTTTCAGCGAGAAGTTCGGCGTGGTGGGCCACGCGCATCGACGCCATGACGATAAAACCGATCAGCACCAGGCCACCGAGCAGTGCCGTCACCTGCCCACTGTGCAGCAGCCAGTGCTCCAGCGGGTAGGCCGCGATGGCGGCGATCAGCGCCAGCCACATGAATTTTTCTTGCTTGAGGGATGTGAGCATTGCGGGCCTTTTCGAGCGGCGATTCAGTCATTGATGGGGTACAGACTGCGGCGATTCGCTAACGTTTCGTTACACCTTAGTTCATTCACCCATTGCCGCAGGCACGAACAATGCTTACCGCTCGGTCAGGTTTTACCGATTATTTGCGCCCTGGCCTGTAGAATGCCGCCATTGCACCTGATGAGAACGCACACATGTACGACTGGCTCAACGCCCTGCCCAAGGCCGAACTGCACCTGCACCTGGAGGGTTCGCTGGAGCCCGAGCTGCTGTTCGCCCTGGCCGAACGCAACAAAATCGCGCTGCCGTGGAACGACGTCGAAACCCTGCGCAAGGCCTACGCCTTCAATAACCTGCAAGAGTTTCTCGACCTCTACTACAAGGGCGCCGATGTATTGCGCACCTCCCAGGATTTCTACGACCTGACCTGGGCCTACCTGCTGCGTTGCAAAGCGCAGAACGTGATTCATACCGAGCCGTTCTTCGACCCGCAGACCCACACCGACCGTGGTATCCCGTTTGAAGTGGTGCTCAATGGCATCGCCAGCGCGCTCAAAGATGGCGAGCAGCAACTGGGCATCACCAGCGGCCTGATCCTCAGCTTCCTGCGCCACCTGAGCGAAGAAGAAGCCGAAAAAACCCTCGACCAGGCGCTACCGTTCCGTGATGCGTTTGTCGCCGTGGGCCTGGACAGCTCGGAAATGGGCCACCCGCCGAGCAAGTTCCAGCGCGTGTTCGATCGCGCCCGTGGCGAAGGTTTCCTGACCGTCGCCCATGCCGGTGAGGAAGGCCCGCCGGAGTACATCTGGGAAGCCCTCGACCTGCTGAAGATCCAGCGTATCGACCATGGCGTGCGCGCCATCGAAGACGAGCGCCTGATGCAGCGGATCATCGACGAGCAGATCCCCCTGACCGTGTGCCCGCTGTCCAATACCAAGCTGTGCGTGTTCGACGACATGGCCCAGCACAACATCCTCGACATGCTCGAGCGTGGGGTGAAGGTCACGGTGAACTCGGATGACCCGGCGTACTTCGGCGGGTATGTCACCGAGAACTTCCACGCGTTGCACACCTCGCTGGGCATGACCCAAGACCAGGCCAGCCGACTGGCGCAAAACAGCCTGGATGCACGCCTGATCAAGCCGTAAGCAACCCAGGCAGGAGCCGGCTTGCCGGCTCCTACACAGCCGCTATCCGGGCAATTTCCAGGCGCCCGGTCTCGGTGACCTGCAGTGCGCTCGACTCGTTGATTGTCTTCAACCAGCGCGACTGCATGAACAATTGCAGCAATCCCGCCCCCAGCGCCCCACCCAGGTGCGGCTGCTGCTCGCTCCAGTCAAAACAGTCGCAAGCCAGCGTCGAGTAACCCTGATGGGACAAGGCCTGGGTAAAAATGCCGTGCTCGGCCAAATGCCGTGCGCCCAGGGGCGTCACATGGATCCGCTGTTCGTAGCGCTCGATCCACTTCGCCAGCAGCATGCGTTGATAAAGTGCCGCCGCCATTTCCCCGCCCAAGTGGTCATGGCACAGCCGCGCCTGGCGCAACGCTGCCGGCGCCAGCAACGCCGCCACCGGCCGGCTGGGCGCAATGCGCGCCACACTGGCAATTGTGGTACTGGCCAACGCATCGACTGCCGCGCCCACATCCGCCGCCGCCATGCGGAAGAAGCGTTTGCGCCCGCGGGCTTCAATACGCAGCAATCCACCCGCCGCCAACCGCGCCAGATGCGCATTGGCCGACGACGCCGATAACCCAGCCAACATCGCCAGTTCTTCAGACGGCTTGGCCGAGCCGTCCATCAATGCCCAGATCATCGCGGTGCGCTTAGGGTCGGCCAGCAAGGTGGCGATCTGGCTGATGCAAGGTGCCTGTTCCATGTACTCACTCCCTGTTGAATCGTTGGTCTGCTCCATTCCGCGCAAAAGTATAAGTGTGTAAGCAGCAGATTCCGTGGCGTCTTACAGCCAAATCAGCTACAGCAACTGCCTGAAATTTCCTGAATCCCCTGGGGTTATTGCGTAGTCCCTCGCCGTTCAGGCAACTGCGCGCTCAACTTCCCACAACGTGCCACGAGCATTTCTCGCAGGAGATTGATCGGTTTACTCAATTGCGCGCGGTGGGCGCACAGCAGATTGAGCGGTGTGCGCTCACCCTGCAGCTCCGGCAAGAGCAACTGCAGGCGGCCGGCCAGCACGTCGGCGCTGACATCCAGCCAGGACTTGTAGGCAATGCCCACCCCGGCCACGGCCCAGCGCCGCACCACATCGGCATCATCACTGAAGCGGTCACCGGTGACGGTCAGGCTGATTTCCCGCTTGCCATCGCGAAAGCTCCAATGGTCGTGCACCCGGCTGCCGAGCATGTAAAGCAGGCAATTGTGCTGGGCCAACTGCTCCAGGTGGCGCGGCTCGCCATGGCGGGCCAGGTAGCCGGGCGCCGCGCACAGCACCCGGCGATTGTCCGGCGCCACAGGCAAAGCCACCAGGCTCGAGTCCTCGGGTTCGCCGTAGCGCAAGGCGATATCCACCGGCTGGCGGAACAGGTCGGCGATCCGGTCGCCCAGCAGCAGGCGTACGCTCAATTGCGGGTGCTCACGTTGAAATTCGTCGAGCCACGGCAATAGTAGGTTGCGTCCGAAGTCCGAAGGCGCCGACAGCTGCAAGACTCCGCTGACATGATCCTGACCGCTGGCCAGCAGGCGCCGGCCTTCATCCAGTTGGCTCAAGGCACCACGGGCGTACTGCAAGAAGCCCTCGCCCTCGGCGGTCAGGCGCAGGCTGCGGGTGGAGCGAGCCAGCAAGCGCACGCCCAATTGTTGCTCGATGCGTTTCAACGCGGCACTGGCTACCGCCGCCGACATATCCATGACCCGGGCGGCGGCAGACAAACTGCCCAAATCCGCCGCACGCACGAACAACTGCAAATCATCAAAACGCAGCATGAGCATCGCCCCGACTAATTATCAAAAATATATTGAAAGAGACTGCTCTTTTAGCGGGTTTTATCTGCAAGAGAAATAGCCAATGATCCACCTATTCCCTTCCACACACCCTGGAACTCGTCATGAAAGCCATCGCCTACTACGCCGCATTACCAATCAACGACCCCAAGTCCCTGCAAGATATCCAATTGCCTGAGCCGGTGGCCGGCCCGCGCGACCTGCTGGTAGAAGTCAAAGCCATCTCGGTCAACCCGGTGGACACCAAGATCCGCCAGAACGTCGCCCCGGAAAACGGCGCGGCCAAGGTGTTGGGCTGGGACGTTGCGGGCGTGGTCAAGGCCGTCGGCAGCGAAGTGACACTGTTCAAGGCCGGCGACAAGGTGTTCTACGCCGGCTCCCTGACACGCCCGGGCGGCAACAGCGAGCTGCACACCGTGGATGAGCGCATCGTCGGCCATATGCCCAAGAGCCTGGGTTTTGCCGAAGCCGCTGCCCTGCCGCTGACCGCTATCACCGCCTGGGAACTGCTGTTCGAACGCCTGCAAGTCCCTGAAGGCAAGACCGATCAAGGCCAGAGCCTGCTGATTGTCGGCGCTGCCGGTGGCGTGGGGTCGATCCTCACCCAACTGGCGGCGCAACTCACCGCGCTCAAGGTCATTGGCAGCGCCTCGCGCCCGCAAACCCAGGCCTGGGCCAAGGACCTGGGGGCCGACCTGGTGGTCGATCACAGCCAGCCCCTGAGCGAAGAACTCAAGCGCGCAGGCCACCCGCAGGTGACCCACGTCGCCAGCCTGACCCAGACCGACCAGCATCTGGACCAGTTGGTCGAAGCCCTTGTGCCCCAGGGCAAACTGGCATTGATCGATGATCCCAAGTCGCTGGACGTGCTCAAGCTCAAGCGCAAGAGCCTGTCGCTGCATTGGGAGTTCATGTACACCCGGTCGATGTTCGAGACTGCCGACATGATCGAGCAACACAACCTGCTCAACCGCGTGGCCGAGCTGATCGACGCCGGCACCCTGAAAACCACGGTGGGCGAACACTTCGGCGTGATCAACGCAGAGAACCTGCGCCGCGCCCATGGGTTGCTGGAAAGCGGCAAGGCCAAGGGCAAAATTGTGCTGGAAGGCTTCTAAGACGCGGGCTCTGTCAGTGTCGTCCGCTATCGTTGTAGGTAACGGACGGCACCGCTAGTCAGACACTTGACCCTTGTCATATTTGTGAGCGTATTCGGGTTTATATTGGCCGCCTTTGCCACGCAATCTTTTACGTGAGGAAGTCAGCAATGAAGATCCTGATAAAAGCGTTAGCAAAATCCCAAGGCGACAAATGGCAGGTGCGCCTGGACCACGATGCCTTTACCTTCCGCAGTGAAGCCGAGGCCCGCGCCTTCGCCAACACCCTGCAAAACCGGATCCAGGCCCCCCACCGTTTTCCCGAAAGCCAGCAGCGCGCTACTGGCTGAAAACGCCGTCAGACCTGCGCTTGCAAGGCTCGCTGCCGTTGCAGGCGCTGGGTCAACATGGCCACCACTACCGCCAACACCCCGCACAGGCTGATGACGATCGACATCGGCATGGCCGTGCCGTCGTGCAATGCGCCGACCAACGATGCCGCCCCCGCCGCCACCCCAAACTGAATGCAACCCAAAAGGGCCGACGCGCTACCGGCCCGCGCGCCCTGGCCGTTCATGGCGCACGCCGAGGTATTGGGCATGATGCAACCCAGGCTGGCGATACACAGGAACAGCGGCACCAGCAGCGGCCACAGCGCCTGGGTATGCAGAGCACTGACCGCCAGCAACGCCAGCGCCGCCGCGAGGTACACCCACACCGTGCGGGTCAGCAAAAACGCCGGGCCGCGCTTGGCCAGCAGCCGCGCGTTGACCTGGGCCACCAGGATAAAACCCGCGGCATTGGTGCCAAACAGCCAGCCATAGTGCTCGGCCGGCACGCCGTAGAGCTTGATAAACACGAAAGGCGAACCCGCAATGTAGGCAAACATCCCGCCAATCGCGATGCCACCGGTCACGGCATAGCCCAGGTACACCCGGTCGGCCAGCAGGCGCCCGTACTGGCGCAACGCCCCGGACAGTGGCTGCCGAGGCTGATGAGCCGGAAAGCTCTCCGGCAAACCGACAGCCACCGCCACCCCGGCGCCGACGCTGAACACCGTAAGCGCGAGGAAAATCGACTGCCATCCCCACAGGCTGACCATTACCCCACCGAGCATCGGGGCCAGGATCGGGGCCAGCCCGACCACCAGCATCAACTGCGAAAAGACCTTGGCCGAGCCCACCGCGTCGCACTTGTCGCTGACCACCGCCCGGGAAATCACCATGCCCGCACACCCGCCCAGGGCCTGGACGAAACGCGCACCGATCAGCCACTCCAGGGACGGCGCATAGGCGCACGCCAAGGAGGCCACGGTGAACAGGGTGACGCCGCTCAACAGCGGGATACGCCGGCCAAAACGATCCGCCAGCGGCCCATAGATCAACTGGCCGATCGCCAGGCCGGTGAAGTACACCGCCAGGGTCAGCTGGATATGTTTTTCGTCGGTACCGAACGCCACAGCCATGGCCGGGAAGCCCGGTAGATAAAAGTCGATGGCCAGCGGCGCAAATGCGCTCAAGGCCCCCAGAATAAGGATTATGCGAAGGTTCATCAGGCACCCGGAAGAGTCGGCAGCCCGACAGTCTAGCCGCGCTTGGGTGCCTTGAACATTACGTTAGCTCGCTACCTATTAAATAATCAGGCGAGCCTGGCGTTGTAGCCTTCTTCGGTGATCAGGCTGATCACCTCTTCCGGCGACAAGCGACTTACCACGCCGACTTCCTTGGCTTTCAGATCTACATTCACGCTAGCGGCCGGATCTCTGGATTGTACTGCTTGGGTCACGGCCCGAACGCAATGGCCGCAGGTCATTCCTTCAACGCTGAATATTTGCATGACATGACTCCTTGAGTGAGGTTTCGCCCAGTTTCATCCTTGCCACGATGGCAAGGTCAAGCGCTGAAAACAACTGCCGGGCTGGCATTCCCTGGCGGCGTCGGCCAAGCTGCAACCATCCACGATTTGAAACCCGGAGAATTCACCATGCGCTGGTCGTTTTTTGGCCTTGTGAGCCTGCTCAGCCTGTTCGCCACTGTCCCCCAGGCCAGCGCCGCCGAGGACTATGGGGTGCTGATCATTTCCAGGGAACGCCTGGAAGTGCCCACCAATTGCGAGATTGGCCTGTACGTCAATGATCAACTGGCCGGCCGGCTGTTCCAGGAGCAGGCCACCTCGTTCAACTTCCCCGCAGGCCGGGTCTCGCTGCGTCTCAAACTGTTGCCGGGCCAGGCGCCTGGCTGCCTGCCGGGACTGTTGGCGTCCAAGGCACAAAACATCGAGTTGAAAGCTGGCGACGTGCGCAAGCTGCGCATTGCCCAAGGCGCAGACGGCATGTACCTAAAGCCTGCAAAACTGGGCTATTGAACCACGCGGGATAATGGAGCTTGACCTTCCCCTAAGGTTAAGGTTGATCCTACAGGCAACTACTCCTGGAGGACTGCCCCATGAATGGATCCACCACCTTCGACCTGCCGATCAGCGGCATGACCTGCGCCAGTTGCGTCGGGCGGGTCGAACGCGCCCTGAACAAGGTGCCCGGCGTGCAAAGCGTCAGCGTCAACCTGGCCAATGAACGAGCCCACGTCGAGGTGGCGGGCCAGATGGACGCCGCCGTACTGATCGCCGCCGTAGAAAAGGCCGGCTATACCGCCACCTTGCCGCAGAGCGAAACCGCCACCCAAGCCAGCCAGGAACAGCGCCTGAAACGCGAACGCTGGTCACTGGTGATGGCCATTGTGTTGGCGTTGCCACTGGTGTTGCCGATGCTGGTGCAGCCCTTCGGCCTGCACTGGATGCTCCCGGCCTGGATCCAGTTCCTTCTCGCCACACCGGTGCAGTTCATCTTTGGTGCGCGCTTCTATGTCGCCGCCTGGAAAGCCGTGCGCGCCGGTGCAGGCAACATGGACCTGCTGGTCGCCATCGGCACCAGCGCCGGGTATGGCCTGAGTATCTATCAATGGCTCATCGCCCCGGCTGGGGTGGAACCGCACCTGTACTTCGAAGCCTCGGCGGTGGTGATCGCCCTGGTGCTGCTCGGTAAATACCTGGAAAGCCGCGCCAAACGCCAGACCGCCAGCGCCATCCGGGCCCTGGAGGCCTTGCGGCCGGAGCGGGCGATCCAGGTGATTGATGGCCGCGAGCAGGATGTCGCCATCAGTGCGCTGCGCCTCAACGACTTGGTACTGGTCAAGCCCGGTGAGCGTTTCCCGGTGGATGGCGAAGTGGTCGAAGGCCAAAGCCATGCGGACGAAGCCTTGATCACCGGTGAAAGCCTGCCGGTACCGAAACAGCCTGGGGATAAAGTCACCGGCGGTGCGATCAACGGTGAAGGCCGTTTGCTGGTACGCACCCTGGCCCTCGGCGCCGAGAGCGTGCTGGCGCGCATCATTCGCCTGGTCGAAGACGCCCAGGCCGCCAAGGCGCCGATCCAGAAACTGGTGGATAAAGTCAGCCAGGTATTTGTGCCGACCGTGTTGGTGATCGCCCTCGCCACCCTGATTGGTTGGTGGTTGTACGGTGCGCCGCTGGAAACCGCATTGATCAACGCGGTCGCGGTACTGGTGATTGCCTGCCCGTGCGCATTGGGCCTGGCGACGCCGACTGCGATCATGGCCGGCACCGGCGTTGCGGCCCGTCACGGGATTCTGATCAAGGATGCCGAAGCCCTGGAGCGCGCCCACGAAGTCAGCGCGGTGGTGTTCGACAAAACCGGCACCCTCACCTCCGGCGCGCCGAAAATCGCCCACCTGCATGCGGTAGATGGCAATGAGGCGTTGCTGCTGCAACAGGCCGGCGCCCTGCAACGCGGCAGCGAACACCCATTGGCCAAGGCAGTACTGGACGCGTGTAACGAACAAGGCCTGCCGGTTGCCGATGTCAGCGCCAGCCAATCCCTGACCGGGCGCGGCATTGCCGGCACCCTGGACGGCCGGCAACTGGCCCTGGGCAATCGGCGCATGCTCGATGAGACCGGCTTGAAGCCGGGGGACCTGGCCGCCAACGCCAGCGCGTGGGAGGCCGAGGGCCGCACCTTGTCCTGGCTGATCGAGCAAAGCCCACAGCTGCGGGTACTGGGCCTGTTTGCCTTTGGCGATACCCTCAAGGAAGGTGCCCTGCAAGCCGTGCAGCAGCTCAAGGCGCGCAATATCAGCAGCCACTTGCTGACCGGCGACAACCGCGGCAGCGCCCGCGTGGTGGCACAAGCGCTGGGCATCGACGATGTGCACGCCGAAGTGTTGCCTGCCGACAAGGCCGCCACCGTCGCCGAGCTGAAAAAGACCGGGGTAGTGGCCATGGTCGGCGACGGCATCAACGACGCCCCGGCCCTGGCCGCTGCGGATATCGGCATCGCCATGGGCGGCGGCACCGACGTGGCGATGCACGCGGCCGGTATCACCCTGATGCGCGGCGATCCGCGCCTGGTGCCCGCAGCGCTGGAAATCAGCCGCAAGACCTACGCAAAAATCCGGCAGAATCTATTCTGGGCCTTTGTGTATAACTTGATCGGCATTCCGCTGGCCGTGTTCGGCCTGCTCAACCCAGTATTGGCCGGTGCCGCCATGGCCCTGTCCAGCGTGAGCGTGGTCAGCAATGCGCTGCTGTTGAAAACCTGGAAACCCAAGGATCTGGAGGATCACCGCCAATGAACATCGGCCTAGCAGCCCGGCAAAGCGGCTTGAGCGCCAAGATGATTCGCTATTACGAATCCATCAACCTGCTCAAGCCGGCCCATCGCAGCGACAGCGGCTATCGCCTGTACGACCACGAGGACCTGCATACCCTGGCCTTTATCAAGCGCTCGCGGGACCTGGGGTTTTCCCTGGAGGAAGTCGGCAAGCTGCTGGAATTGTGGCAAGACCGGCAGCGCGCCAGCGCCGACGTCAAGGCGTTGGCTCGCCAGCATATCGATGAGCTGAACCACAAGATCCGCGAGCTGGGGCAGTTGCGCGATACCTTGCAGGACCTGATGGAGAACTGCCAGGGCGATCACCGGCCCGATTGCCCGATCCTCAAGAAGTTGGCGTCGGGCAGTTGCTGTAACTGAGTAAGGAGCGGGGGTACAAAAAATCCGGCCTGGGCCGGATTTTTTGTTGTCAGATCACTGCATCCACGGCGGCGGCGGTTCCTCCGCCGGTTTGCCCGGTGGCGCATCGTCCGCTGCGCGGATCGCCTGGCGCCGCTCTTCGTCGAGGCGTGCCGCTTCGATCTCGCGCATCACGCCGCCCACATCCGCCAACTCTTCCGGTTCGTCGAACTCGCCGGTCAATACGCTGGCCGGGTGCAACGTGCCGGCTTCGTACAGCGCCCACATTTCCTTGGCGTACTTGGTAGCCTTCAATTCCGGGGCAAAGCGCCCGAAATACGAAGCCATGTTGCCCACGTCCCGCTCGAGCATGGTGAATGCGTGGTTGTTACCCGCCGCGTCCACCGCCTGCGGCAGGTCGATGATTACCGGTCCCGTCGGCGTCAACAGTACGTTGAACTCGGACAAGTCACCGTGCACCAGGCCGGTACACAGCATCAATACGATCTGCGAGATCAGGAATGCGTGATACTCACGGGCCTGATCCGGCTCCAGGACCACGTCGTTCAGGCGTGGCGCCGCATCACCGTATTCATCGGCCACCAGTTCCATCAGCAACACGCCTTCGAGGAAGTCGTAGGGCTGGGGCACCCGCACACCGGCACCGGCCAGGCGAAACAAGGCCGCCACTTCGGCGTTCTGCCACGCGTCTTCGGTTTCTTTCTTGCCGAACTTGGAGCCCTTGGCCATCGCCCGGGCCTGCCGGCTGTTGCGGACCTTGCGGCCTTCCTGGTATTCGGCCGCCTGACGAAAACTTCGTTTATTCGCCTCCTTGTAGACCTTGGCGCAACGTAACTCGTTGCCGCAGCGCACCACATAAACAGCTGCTTCTTTACCACTCATGAGTGGGCGCAGCACTTCGTCGACCAGACCGTCCTCGATCAGGGGTTCAATGCGTTTAGGAGTCTTCATCAGCTTTTATTGTGGGTCCTTTATTACCAAACACGCGTATGGCACTCGTTATACGGCAATCCTCGCACAGCGGGGAGAGGGTAACGAGCCTTGATCTGCTAAAGAATGCATCCAATATGCCAGATTAATCCGACAAAGCCGCTATTGCTCAAGGCGTTCGGATGATAGCCGAGATCAGCGCTCAATGATCGCCGTCACGCCCTGGCCACCCGCCGCGCAGATCGAAATCAGCCCGCGCCCCTTGCCGGCCGCGTCCAGCAGCTTGGCCAGGTTGGCGACGATACGCCCACCGGTAGCGGCAAACGGGTGCCCGGCGGCCAGGGAACTGCCTTTGACGTTCAGCCGGCTGCGGTCGATGGCGCCCAACGGTGCGTCCAGGCCCAGGCGGCTCTTGCAGTAATCGGCATCTTCCCAGGCCTTGAGTGTGCACAACACTTGGGCAGCGAAGGCTTCATGGATTTCGTAGTAGTCAAAATCCTGCAGGGTCAGGCCATTTCTCGCCAACAGGCGTGGGACGGCATACACCGGCGCCATCAACAGCCCTTCGGCGCCATTGACGAAATCCACCGCCGCCGCTTCGCCATCGCGCAGGTAGGCGAGGATCGGCAGGCCACGTTCGTTGGCCCAGGCTTCGCTGCCCAACAACACCAGGGATGCACCATCGGTCAGTGGCGTGGAGTTGCCGGCGGTCAGGGTGCCCTTTGCGCTGCGTTCAAAAGCCGGTTTGAGGCTGGCGAGTTTTTCCAGGGTCAGGTCCGGGCGCAGGTTGTTGTCACGGGTCAGCCCCAGGAACGGCGTGAGCAAGTCGTTATGCCAGCCTTCGGCGTAGGACGCGGCCATCTTCTGGTGGCTTTCGAGGGCCAGTTGGTCCTGCTCGGCGCGGGGTATCTGCCAAGTCTGCGCCATCAACTCGCAATGCTGGCCCATGGACAGGCCCGTACGCGGTTCGCCATTGCGCGGCAGTTCCGGCTTGAGGTGTTGCGGGCGAAGTTGTAACAGGACTTTTAATTTATCCGCCATGGATTTGCTGCGGTTGGCCTGCAGCAGGATCTTGCGCAGGCCCTCGTTCACCCCGATGGGCGCGTCGGAGGTGGTGTCGACACCGCCGGCAATCCCGCATTCGATCTGCCCCAGGGCAATTTTGTTGGCCACCAGCAACGCCGCTTCCAGCCCGGTGCCACAGGCCTGTTGAATGTCATAGGCCGGGGTTTGCGGCGACAGGCGCGAGCCCAGCACGCATTCGCGGGTCAGGTTGAAGTCGCGCGAATGCTTGAGCACCGCGCCTGCGGCCACTTCGCCCAGGCGCAGGCCGTGCAGGTTGTAGCGCTCGATCAAGCCTTCCAGGGCAGCGGTCAGCATGGCCTGGTTACTCGCCGTGGCGTAGGGGCCATTGGAACGGGCGAAGGGGATGCGATTACCGCCAATGATCGCGACACGGCGCAACTGAGTCATGGAAAGCTCCCTGTTAGGTGGTAGGTGCAATCCTGAGCCTAGACTAGGAACGACTGTCACCTATTGATGGTCCACCCTTTGAACCCCAGCAGCCGGAGAGCGTTCCATGTCTGACCGTTATATCGACTTCGCCAACTCAAGCCTCGGCCACCGCCTGGTCTCGGCCATTGGCCTGCCGTCCCCGGTACGCCTGGAGCGCTGGCAAGCCGGACGCCTGCGCCCGGTGGATGGCGCCCTGCTGCTGGGCGGCGGCCCGCTCGCGGCCCAGGTGCTGGGGTTTGCCAACAAACTCACCGAGGCCATCTACAGCTACGGGCCCGAGCCGTTGCAGGCCACACCGTGGATCCCCGGGCACGGCCCCAAGCTCAAGGCGGTACTGTTCGATGCCAGCCACTTGCAGCACACCGACCAACTCAAGCAACTGCGTGAATTCTTCCAGCCGCTGCTGAAAAATCTCGATCACAGCGCGCACCTGGTGATTCTCGGCCGCGCCCCGGAAAGCCTCGACGAACCGTTTGCCGCCAGCGCCCAGCGCGCCCTCGAAGGCTTCAGCCGGTCCCTGGCCAAGGAGCTGCGCAACGGCGGCACCCTGCAACTGCTGTATGTCGCAGAAGGCGCCGAGGAGCAATTGGAAGGTGCGCTACGGTTTTTCCTTTCGCCAAAAAGCGCCTATATCAGCGGCCAAGTGCTGCGCCTGAACGCCTGCACAACCCAGGTGCACGACTGGACGCGCCCGCTGGCCGGGCTCAAGGCCCTGGTGACCGGGGCTGCCCGTGGCATCGGCGCGTCGATTGCCGAAACCCTGGCGCGCGACGGTGCCGAAATTGTGTTGCTGGATGTGCCGCAGGCCAAGGCCGATCTCGACGCCCTCGCCGCACGCTTGGGCGGGCGTGGCATTGCCCTGGATATCTGCGCCGATGACGCCGCCACGCAACTGATCGACCACTTGCCGGACGGCATCGACATTGTGGTGCATAACGCCGGGATCACCCGCGACAAGACCCTGGCCAATATGACCCCGGAATACTGGGACGCAGTGCTGGCAGTCAACCTCAACGCCCCGCAAGTGTTGACCAAGGCCCTGCTCGACAGCGGCACCCTGCACGACAATGGCCGCGTGGTTTTGCTCGCGTCCATCAGCGGCATCGCCGGCAATCGCGGGCAAACCAACTACGCCGCGAGCAAGGCCGGGTTGATCGGCCTGGCCCAGGCCTGGGCGCCGCTGCTGGCGCAACGGGGTATCAGCATCAACGCAGTGGCGCCAGGCTTTATCGAGACCCAGATGACTGCGCATATTCCTTTCGCCTTGCGTGAAGCCGGGCGGCGCATGAGTTCACTGGGCCAGGGTGGCTTGCCGCAGGATGTTGCCGAGGCGGTGGCCTGGCTGGGCCAGCCAGGGTCAGGCGCCGTCAGTGGCCAGGCATTGCGCGTATGCGGGCAAAGCCTGCTGGGAGCGTAACCATGCTGTGGCACACATTACCCAGCAGCCCGGCGCTGCCACCGCTGTATTGGCGCGCCGCGCTCAAGCGCAAGATCACCGGCACCACCTTGCCCACGTTCGGCCTGCATTGCCGGGTGCAGGTCAACCCCGAAGCGGTCGCGGCCTACCGCAAGGTCTGCGGGTTTGCCCAGAGCCCGCTGCTGCCGGCGACTTATCCGCACATCCTGGCGTTCGGCCTGCAGTTGCAACTGCTGACAGCAAGGGAATTCCCCTTCCCGCTGCTGGGGCTGGTGCATTTGAGTAACCGTATCCGCGTGTTTCGCCCCATGGGCGGGGTCAGCGATGTACGGGTCAGCGTGCATACGCGCAACCTGCAACCCCATGCCAAGGGTGCGACTTTTGACCTGATCACCACCGTCGAAGATTCCCTGGGTCTGCTGTGGGAAGGTGAAAGCCGAATGCTCTGTCGCGGGATGAAACTCGATGGTGAGGCGCCAGAGCAATCCCTGCCCGCGCCCAGTTCGATCAGCGAACTGACCCGCTGGCAGGCGCCATCCGACATCGGACGGCGGTATGCCCGGGTATCCGGCGACTACAACCCGATCCACTTGAGCGCCCTCACCGCCAAGCTGTTCGGCTTCCCCCAGGCGATCGCCCATGGGCTGTGGAACAAGGCTCGCACCGTGGCGGCCCTGCATGAACATCTGCCCACGGCGAGTATCGAGATCTACGTTGAGTTCAAGAAACCGGTGCGCCTGCCTGGCGAGGTCATCTTGTTGAGCAGCGCCCCCGGCTCCAGCGGTGAGTTGCAACTCAAGGGCCGCAGCGATATAGAACACATGCTCGGCAAGTGGCAGCCGATTGCCTGAAACCGGGGTAATTTGCTGATTAATTGTATATATACAACCTAAGTTATAGCGGGCTAACGATAGCCCGCTAACTTATTCAAGTGCTTGATTTATAACACATCGACGCAAACAACAAACCGCCCCCTATACCTTTGGTATTAATCACCAAGATGCATACCAGCGCCTGTATATAAATCGTTAATACCAAGTTGAGCGTTGCGAGAAAGAGTACCGAAGACTGTTATAGCCACAACGGACGCATGTATTGCCTGCCAAAGAACAGGCGAACTTGCGAAACCAACAAAGGCTGTACCAGGTGCTAAGGAACTCATCATGAAAACTCAAGTCGTGTTGTGGAAGGCAAGTACTGCATTGGCCCTTATCTTGGCGATGAGCCTGGGAGGCTGCAGCAGTGGTGGTGGCGGTCATAAGAGCAGCGTTGCATCCTCCTCCCCGGATGCTGGCGCCGGTACCGGCGGTGGTGGTACAGGTGGTGGCGACGGTGGTGGTACTGGCGGCGGCACTGGTGGCGGAACCGGCGGTGGCACTGGCGGTGGCGACGGTGGCGGAACCGGCGGTGGCACTGGCGGTGGCGACGGTGGCGGAACCGGCGGTGGCACTGGCGGTGGCGACGGTGGTGGAACCGGCGGTGGTACTGGCGGCGGCGACGGTGGTGGTACTGGCGGCGGCACTGGCGGCGGAACCGGCGGCGGAACCGGCGGCGGCACTGGCGGCGGAACCGGCGGTGGTACTGGTGGCGGCACTGGCTCGACCACCAGCCCCCTGGTCACTGGCCAGATTGCAGCCAACCTGGGCGGCACCCTCGGCAATGTCGGTACAGCTATCGGTGGCATCGGCACCACTGTTGGCGGCGTTCCAGTAGTCGGCACTGCCGCAGGCGGCCTGGTGTCCAGCGTGGGCACCGCCGTGGGCAGCGTAGGCACCGGCGTCGGTACTGGCCTGGGCTCCCTGGGCACTAACAGCAACTCCCTGGGCGTTACCGTGGCCGGTGTGGCCAACGGCGTCGCCGACCTGGGCACGGGTGTTTCGAACACTGGCAAAACACTGTCGACCACCCTGGGCGGTATCCCGGTAGTGGGCGGCCTTACCGGCGGCGTCGGTGGAGCAGCCGGCGGCCTGGTGGATAAGGTTGGCCAGGCGGTCACCATGCTCGGCGATACCTTGAGCACCGCCAGCACCACCGGCCCACTGGGGTCGGTCACCAATACCCTGGGCGGCAAAGTGCTGGTGCCTGTGGTCTCGCTGGTGGAAAACACCACCGGCAACCTGGGTAAAGCCACCGGCCTGGGCAACCCGGTCAATGGCCTGCTGGACAAAGTCGGCTCTACCGTCACCGGCCTCGGCACCCAGGTGGCAGGCGCGGGTGGCGCTGGCAACCCGGTAACGGGCGCCTTGGGCAGCGTGCTCGGCGGTGTCGGAGCAGTAGCGGGCACTGCCGGTGGTTACGTCGCACCGTCTGCCGGGACCGGCAGTGGCAGCGCCCCTGCATCCGGTCTGCCTGAACTGGTGGGCGGCCTGGTGGCCAACGTCGGTAACGGCCTGAATGCGGGCAACACCAACGGCACCGTCAGTGCAGGGGGTGTGGCAGGCGGCGCACTGGGCAACACAGTAGCCTCGCTCGGCACAGTGATCGGTGGCAACGGCGTCGCCAACACGGCGGCAACCGCACCGGTGGCAGGCCTGGCAACCAATGTGGGCGCAGCGCTCAACCCTGTGACTTCGGGTGTCAGCAGCCTGACCCAAAACATCGGCACCTCCACTGGTATCGGTGCACCGGTCAACGGCCTGGTGACGCAAGTGGGCGGCGCAGTCAGCGGCCTGGGCGGCAACATCAGCGCGGCCAACGCCAACCCGGTCACCAATACCGTGGGCCAGACCGTCACCGCAGTCGGGGGCGTGGTGTCCTCGGTGGGCGGCCTGGTTACCGGCGGCACCAGTGGTAGCGGCGGGGGCCTGCTGGGCGGTCTGAACATCAATGCCAACGCCAACGCCACGGCGTCTGGTTCGGCCACTACAAACACCGGCGTAGGCGGCCTGCTCAAGGGGCTGACCGGCAAATAGAAGAATTGCACCTGGCCATTAGACGGCCTCCCCTACAGCGCCTACGCTTGGTTGAGACGAGAGATTCCAATGGGTCTCTCGTCTTTTTTATTGGAACTCCCGAACCGTGCCCAAGAACCCGGCGGGACCCTGCGAAATGCCGCTGCAGTTTTGACCATGGAGTGTCCTATGCGCGTTTTGACGCCGTTGTTATTGCTCACCCTCAGCGCTTACGTCCACGCCGAGACCCTACCCAGCTTCCTCAACAGCAACGACACCATCCGCAACCTCCCCGTCCCCAACCTGCCGGCCGACGCCTACCGGCCCGTGACGCCGCAGACCCAGCTACCAGAGACCCCGGCGGCACAAGCGCAACCGCTGCTGATGGACACCAAAGTCACCATCCGCAAGCTGCAGATCGAAGGCGGCACGGTGTATCCGCTGCAGGAAGTCGCCCAGGTTTTCGAGCCGTTGATTGGCCATGAAACCAACCTCGCCCAACTGATCGAAGCGACCCGCAGCATCACCCGGCGCTATCAGCAGGACGGCTACCTGTTGTCCTACGCCTTCCTGCCCGACCAGCGCTTCGAACAGGGCCTGGTGCGCGTGGTGTTGGTCGAGGGTTATATCAAGGACTACCAGGTACAAGGCGACATTGGTTCGGTGTCGGCCTACGTCGACAAGTTGGCGCAAAAACTCCAGGCCGAACGCCCGCTGACCCGCAAGACTTTCGAGCGCTACACCACCTTGATGGGGCGGATTCCCGGCGTGACGCTGCAAGCGCAAGTACCGCCACCGGGCACCACCGATGGTGCCGCGCACATGAATATCCAGGCCAGCCGCAAACCGTTCACCAGCAGCATGAGCATGACCGACGACAGCCGCGGGGGCCTGCAAGCCTTGATCGCCGGTACCAGCAATTCCCACACATCAATGGGCGAACAAGTCAGCCTCAGCGGCCTGTTCCCGCCGGGGGACGACAAAGAGCATTACTACCGGCTCGACTACAGCCAGTTCATCAATGCCGAGGGCACGCAACTGAGCCTGTATGGCGCGCGCTATCGCAGCGACCCGAGCACCCATATCCGCCTCGACGGCGGCTTCTCGCTCAAGCCACACCGGGAAAACGACCGGTTCTCCATCGGCCTGAGCCACCCGCTGATCGCCTCGCCCAGCGAGTCCCTGACCCTCGGCACTCGCTTCTACGGGGTGAACGACAAGACTCGCTATCAACTGGTCGGTTACCCGCAACGCTTTGACGTGGAAACCGACCTGCGCGCGCTGGCCTTTGAAGGGGATTGGCGCAAGGCCGACAATCGCCAACTGCGCATCCTCAGCGCCGGCCTGTACCAGGGCGTCGACGGCCTGGGCGCAAAAACCCGCAGTGACTTCGAGGGCATAAAGTCCGACCTGGACTTCTTCCGCCTGCGCCTATCCGGGGTGCAGAGCGACAAGTTCTTCGACAACTGGCAAGGCGTGCTCTCGGCGGCGCTGTACTGGAGCGACGACACCCTGCCCGACAGCGAACGGGCGGTGTTCGGTGGGCAGAACTTCGGGCGCGGCTACCCGGATGACCAGGGTTCGGGCGACAAGGGCTGGGGGGTGGCCTACGAGGTGAACTACAGCTACAACCGCGCTGGCGACTGGGTAAGGATCGTGCAGCCTTACGTCGTGCTCGACCGCGCCAAGGCCTGGTTCAACAACCTGCCGGTCAAGGACAGTGACATGTCATCCGCCGCCGTTGGCGTGCGCTTTGGCGATGCCAAGTACTACAACATTGCGTTGGAGGCGGCCAAGCCGATGTCGGATATGGCATTGGACAGTTTTAACCGGCGGCCGCGGTATACCTTGAGTTTTAGCTATCAGCTGTAGGAGCCGGCTTGCCGGCGATGCGGCGACCCGACAAGCCAGCTCCCACAGGGAAATGCAGCTCTGCGCTGTAGCTCTGCTTTTGATCTTGATCTTGATCTCAGACGCCCCGTCAAACCACGCTGGCCGCAGGCAGGTATTGCGCAGTGGGCACCCCGGCATGGATGCCGGGGTAGCCGCGACACGGCCATGGATGGACGATCGCGGCGGGCCCACGGAGCAATGCCTGACTGCGGGCATGCCGAGCCTAGGCGAGGCACCGAGTGGTGGGGCAAAAGCGCTTTGGTTACTTTCGCGCTCTTCGAAAGTGACCCGCCGTCAGGGCGGAACCCTAAGTGGCCATGACCGCAGCAACGGATATGTACACAAACCCAGTGTAGATACCTATGGCACCGCCCTCAGGTCAGAGCATCCCCCACCTTGCCAAAGAACGTCGCAATCTGCGGCCCCAGCAACTTCCCAGCCGCCAGCACCACCAGCGCAATCACCACAATCAAAATCACATACTCGATAGCCGTCGCACCGTCCCGGCGGCGCCAGAACAGCATCGACCACGCATACATCCTCAGCAGCAGGGCAAGCAACATAGGGCATCTCCTCAGCAGGGCGCTATGCACGGGCCAACTGTTCCCTACGCCCGGGGGAACAGATTGTTAAGGGTGTCGATCAACCGAACCAGGTAGATGGGTTTGCGAAACAGGTCCAGGACCTGCAAGCGCAGCATGTCACTGACATCATCCATTTCGGCATGGCCGGACATGACAATAACGGGCAGGTGCTGGCGTGACGTGTGCTCACGCAAGCGCTTGATCAGGGAGATGCCACTTTCCTCGGGCATGCGCAAGTCGGTGATAACCAGCGCGATATCAGGATGCAGTGTCAGTTGCTGCAATGCATCTGTGACGGAGGTGGCACAAAAACAAATAAAGCCCTCGTCTCCCAGCGATTCGGCCAGTTCAACGAGGGCATCTTCTTCGTCATCCACCAACAGGATCTGCTGGCGGCTCGCAACAACAGCGCTCATGAGCAATACCTTCCAAGACAATCACTGATGGGCATGCTCAAGGCACTGCTGCCAATCAGGTCAAGGCGGCTCCGACTTTAGCGAACATGGCCGCGATCTGAGGCCCAAGCAATTTACCGGCCGCCAGCACGACCAGCGCGATAACCGCGACAAGAATCACGTATTCAATCGCCGTCGCGCCCTCTTTGCGATGAAAGAACAGTTGGAGTTGGACGTAGAGCTTCATCATGAAGGTAAGGAACATATGACTTCTCCTTTGCGCTTGCTTGCGCAGATCGCGGTGCTGCACGGTGATTGCTGCGTGCCACTAGAGCATTGTCAACAAACCCCACATCAACAACTGTAAGAACGGATTAATCACAAAGTAGTAGTCACAACCTTGGCGTCATGAACCCGTGTTTTAAGGAGCTGCGCGAGGGTTCCAAAATAAATCGCGGACGCTAATGGCATTTTGTCCTAGCTCGGCTACCGTCAAATAGCGAAATCGTTAGATGTTCATAGCTGCCTGGTTGCGAAATCAACTCGTTGGGAAAAACGGGCGCGTGGTGCAACAGGAAAGGGAGAGCCTTCATGAACAGTCGTGTCAGCATGATCCTGGCCGGGTTGTTATTAATCGGTGCGCTGTTTGCAGGCTATTGGGGACTGGTACTGAGTCGTCCGCCTGAGCCGGCAGCCACGCCCGCGCCATCTGGCGTTTCTGTGGAAAAAACCGTCGCCGCCGTCGAAGACCAGACCCGCCAACCCGTGGTGGTCCTGGCCCATGACGTGCCGCCCTATATCGCCCTGACCGCCGCCGACCTGACCCTGGAAAAACTGCGCACCGCCCCGGCCGGCAGCTTGACCAGCCTCGACCAGGCCATCGGCCGCACGCCCTTGAGAGCCCTGCGTGCCGGCACCTGGCTGGATGACTCCAGCTTCAATGCCGGAGGCCCGCTGGCCCGCATGATCCGCCCTGACGAACGCGCCCTGGCGGTGGCCGTCGATGAGGTCATCGGTGCGGCTGGCCAGTTGAGCCCCGGGGATTTTGTGGATGTGCTGCTGTTCCTGCGCCCGGAAGGCACCAACCCCGAGCCCACGTCACAGATCATCGTGCCGGCCCTGCGCCTGCTCAGTGTCGGCGATACCCTCGGCCCGACCAACGATGGCAAGCCCGCCGTTGCGCCGCCCACCACCGATGAAGAAAAAGCCCGCCAGGCACAACGCCAGGCAAGCCCACCGCGAACCGTAGTGCTGGCAGTGCCGGAACAGTTGATGAGCCGCTTGATGCTGGCCACCAGCGTCGGCGCCTTGCGCCTGGCGGTACGCAGTGCCGATGAACAATTGCTGAGCCAGTACTGGGCCGGGGACAACGAGGCCTTCGCCAAACTGCAAAGCGCCAATCGCGAGCTGTACCAGTTCACTCAACTGGCCATGCTCGGTGCGCCGAAAAGAGTCGCACAGGCTGGAGGCGCCAACGAACCCCGGCGCTCCGGCATCGAGGTCATACGCGGTAACCAAGCGATCCAACAAAATCCCTGAGCAAGGATGCCTTGAATGCGCCATCGATTTGCACCTGCGTTCACGCAAATGGCCTGGGCACTGATGCTGTCCAGTCTGCCTGTAAGCCTGGCGTTCGCGGCTACCGACAGTTGCAGCGGCCTGGGCGCCCTGCCGGCCGTGGTCGAGGTCGGCGAAGGCCTGCAACAGACCCTGCAATCGCCTGTAGCGATCACCCGGCTGGCCATCGGCGACCCGAAAATCGCCGATGTACACCTCAACGGTGACCGCGCCTTCCTGCTCACCGGCGTTGCCTCGGGCGCCACCAGCCTGATGGTCTGGACCCACTGCTCCAGTGCGCCGCGCCAAAGCATGGTGTTCGTCAAGGGCAAGGCCAGCTCAAGCCTGACCAGCCAGGCCCTGGCGCCGTCCGACGACCCGTCCCTGCCGAGCCAGGTGCAGACCGATATCCGCTTTGTCGAAGTCAGCCGCACCAAGCTCAAGGAGGCCAGCACGTCGATTTTCGGCGGCACCCGCAACTTCCTGTTCGGCAGCCCGCGCACAGCCGGGATGAGCCTGCCCCTGGATAACGAGAGTTTTAACATCGGCATCGGCGGCGGGCGCTTTTCGGCGCTGATCAATGCCCTGGAACGCAGCGGTTTTGCCTACACGCTGGCGCGACCGAGCCTGGTTGCCATGAGCGGGCACAGTGCGACCTTCCTTGCCGGTGGCGAAGTGCCGATCCCAGTGCCCAGTGCCGGCAGCGACACCATCTCCATCGAGTACAAAGAGTTCGGTATCCGCCTGACCCTGACCCCCACCGTGATCGACCGCACGCGGATTTCCCTCAAGGTCGCACCGGAAGTCAGCGAGCTGGATTACGCCAACGCCTTGCAGGTAGAAGGCATCCAGGTACCGGCCCTGACGGTGCGGCGTACCGACACCACGGTGTCCCTGGCCGATGGCGAAAGCTTTGTGATCAGCGGCCTGATCAGCAATAACAACCGCTCCACCATCAGCAAGTTTCCAGGCCTGGGCGATATACCGATCCTTGGTGCGTTTTTCCGTGACAGCAACGTCAGCCGCGAGGAAAAAGAGTTGCTGATGATCGTTACCCCGCACCTGGTCCAACCCCTGGCCGCCAACGCGCGCCTGCCGTCCCTGCCCGGGGAAAAACTGCGCAACTACGATCCCAACTGGTATCGCCTGTACTTCCTGGAAAACGGCAACTTCGACCGACGCACAGGACTTTCCCAATGAGCGATAGCCTGAGCCAGACGTTCCTGGCAATCACCCGCAACACCACCGACCTGGAATGGCTGCAAGGCGCCCTGGCGCCCCTGGGCCAAGTGGTCAGTGCCGGTGGTGGCAGCCTCGACGAACTGCTGGCCCTGGTGGACGTGACCTTCGCCAACCTGGTGTTCGTCGGCCTGGACCGCGAGCATGTAGTGGCCCAGAGCGCCTTGATCGAGGGCGCCCTGGAAGCCAAGCCGATGCTGGCCATCGTCGCCCTGGGCGACGGCATGGACAATCAATTGGTACTCAACGCGATGCGTGCCGGGGCGCGGGATTTTGTCGCCTATGGTTCACGCTCCAGCGAAGTCGCCGGCCTGGTGCGGCGCCTGAGCAAACGCCTGCCGCCAGTCGCCCACAATGCGCACCTGGGCGGCCTGACGGTGCTGTATGGCACCCAGGGCAATGCCGACGGCGCCCTGCTCGCCAGCCACCTGGCGATGGTGGTGCAAAAGAGCGGTCAACAGACCCTGCTGCTGGACCTGGGCCTGCCCCGTGGCGACAGCCTGGCGTTGCTGGGCCTGGAAAGCTCGTTCAACTTTGGCGATGCCCTGCGCCACCTGCGCCGCCTGGACACCACGCTGATCAACAGCGCCTTTACCGCCACCGAAGGTGGCCTGCGCATCCTCGCCTACACCGAAAGCGACGACCCCCTGGAACTGACCAGCGCCGCCGAGCTGTACATGCTGCTCAGTGCCTTGCGCCAACACTTCCAGCACATCGTGGTAAACCTCACCGGCCAGCGCGACAGCGAAGCCCTGCGCACTTTTGTCAGCCACTGCGACAAGCTCTTGTGGTGCACCGACCAGAATGTCCTCGACTGCCGACGCAACCTGGCGGTACTCAATCAGTGGCGGGAAAAGGGTATGAAGCTGGACCATGCACGGCTGCTGATCGACCGCTATCTCAAGGGCGCCGCACCGGACAGCGAGGCCCTGGAAAAGAGCTTCGGCCTGGAAGTCATCGCCGTGCTGCCATTGAGCCCGGAAGTGCGCCTGAACGCCAAGAACCAGGGGCAAACCTTGTTCAGCCTGGCGCCCAGGGAGACCCTGACGCAAAACCTGAAGGTCTTGGGCGAACGCCTGGCCAAGCGCTCCGAAGGTCTTGAAAAACCTTCCACCCGCTGGTTTGAGCGACTGCGGGGGACCACCAAATGAACGGCGAAAAGCTCTTCGGCGCGCCCGCCCGTGGGCTTGGCAGCGCAGTGGATCACGACGGCCTGAAACTGGTGCTGCACCGCTACATCATCGATGCCATCGAAGAGTCGGGGAAAAACCTGCTGGAAGGCTCGCGCCAATCCCTGGCGCAATTTGTCATCGACAAGGTGTCCGAATACATCACGCGCATGCACCTGGCAATTTCCCGTTATGAGATGGAGCGCCTGGCCGAGGAAATCGTCGATGAACTGACCGGCTTCGGCCCTCTGGAAGTGCTGTTGCGCGACCCGTCAGTGACCGAGATTCTGGTCAACGGCCCACACCGGGTGTTTGTCGAACGGGACGGCCTGTTGCACCAGAGCGACCTGCGTTTTATCGACGCCCACCATGTGGAGCGGGTCATGCAACGCATCCTCGCGCCATTGGGTCGGCGCCTGGATGAATCTTCGCCGATGGTCGACGCCCGGTTGCCCGATGGCAGCCGGGTCAACGCGATCATCCCGCCGATTGCCCTCGACGGTCCGTGCCTGTCGATTCGTAAGTTTCGCAAGGACATGCTCAAGAGCAGCGACCTGGTAGCGATGCAGACCATCGACCAGTCGATCTTCGAGTTTTTCCAGGAGGCGGTGGGCAAGCGCTGCAATATTCTGATCAGCGGCGGCACCGGCACCGGCAAGACCACCTTGCTCAATATTCTCAGCCAGTTGATCAACCCCCACGAACGCCTGGTGACCATCGAAGACGTCGCCGAACTGCAACTGGGCCACCCCCACGTGGTGCGCCTGGAAACCCGCCCGCCCAATGCCGAGGGGCACGGTGAGGTGAAGGCCAGCGACCTGATCCGCAACGCCCTGCGGATGCGCCCGGACCGCATCATCCTCGGTGAGATCCGTGGTGTGGAAGTGCTGGATGTGATGACCGCAATGAACACCGGCCACGACGGCTCCATGAGCACCGTGCACGCCAACAACGCCCAGGACGCCCTGTTGCGCCTGGAAACCCTGGTGGGCCTGACCGGGCGGGTGGTCGCGGAGAAAACCCTGCGCCAGATGATCTGCGCGGCGCTGGATGTGGTGATCCAGCTGACCCGCCTGCCCGACGGCCGGCGCTGCGTCAGTGAAGTGGTGGAAGTGGTGGGGGTGCGCGATGACGTGTATGTCACCAACACCCTGTTCCGCCATGACCGGCGCACCGGCTTCGGCTTCCTGCGCGAGGCCGTCAACCCGGCGGGTGACAAACTGCGCCGCGAATCCGCCCTGCCGCTATAGGAGCGTCACCATGACCGGCGCCATCCTGATGTTCAGTTGCGTGATCCTGATTGGCGTGTCGCTGCACCTGTTCCTCAGTGGCCTGCGCCAGGCAGAAACCGACCGCGTCCTGGAACGACTCGCCGAAGGCCAACCGCTGCTGGCCGAAGAGCGTGGGCGTTGGGTCGGCCTGGAGCGCATGTTCCAGCGCGCGGGCCTGGGCAAACCCACCGACAGCCTGGGCCTGTGGGTGACCTGCTGGGTGTTGGGCGCCGTCCTGGGGTTCCTGGTGTGGAGCTGGGTCGGCCTGCTGAGCATGGTGTTGCTGCCGCCGCTGCTGCTGCGGCTGTACATCGCCTGGCGCTATCGGCGGCGGGTGAAGCGGATGATCGAACAACTGCCGCAAGTGCTCGACCATACAGTGCGCAGCCTGAAGTCCGGACGCACCCTGGCCGACGCCTTGCTGGGTGCGATCGACAGCACCGAGGAGCCCTTGAAGCCCGCCATGGGGCGTATCCAGCGCAATGTGCAACTGGGGGTCAGCCTGCCCGAGGCCGCCAGTGATTTTGCCGAGTTCTACGAGCAAGACGAGTTCCGCATGCTTGCCCTGGGCCTCAAGGTCAACCACCGCTACGGCGGCAATGCCAGTGACTTGCTGGAGAACCTGATCAAGGTGATCCGCGAACGGGAACAGGGCGCGCGGCAATTGCGCGCCATGACCGGCGAGACGCGCGTCACCGCCTTTGTCCTGGCGGGCATGCCGATCGCCATGGTGGGCTATTTCATGCTGATCAACCCAGGCTACCTGCTGACCATGTGGAACGACGACAGCGGCCGCTACATGCTGCTGGCCGCGCTGACCATGCAGGTGCTGGGCTGCCTGACGATGTGGCGCATGTTGCGGAGTATTTGAGATGGTCCTGCTGATCAGTGCCTTGTTGTTTTTGGCTGCGCTCGTTCTGATCGCCGGCCAGTTGCTGGCCCAGCGTCGCCGCGAGCGCCTGGTCAACCAGCGCCTGCAAGGCCAACTGGTGCGCCGCGACCGGCTCGGCACCCTGCTCAGCCAGTTTGGCAGCAGCCAACTGGCCCAGCGTTCGGTGAGCATGGATAACGAAACGCAGATCCTGCTCAACCGCGTGGGCTGGCGCAAAGCCAATCAGCGCTCGATCTTCGCCGCCTGCCAGATTGGCGTGCCGCTGGTGCTGGCCGGGCTGATCCTGGTGGGTGAGGAACTGATCTTTCCCGGCGCCGACTCCCCGTGGATCGCGCCCCTGCTCGGCCTGGGCGTGGGCTACCTGATACCCAAGCGCATCCTCGCCAGCGCGGCCAAGGCCCGCCAGCAGCAAATCTCCCGTGAGGTGTCGACCTTCATCCCGCTGCTGCGCATTCTGTTCGAGTCGGGCATGGCGGTTGAACAGTCGCTGCGGGTATTGAGCGTTGAAGCTCAGCGCCTGCTGCCCGCGCTGACCCAGGAGCTGCGGCTGATCCTGGCACGGGTCGACTCCGGCCTGGAACTGAGCGAGGAACTGGGCAAAACTGCCCGGCTGCTGGCCGTGGACGAATTCACCGACACCTGCATCATTCTCCAACAACTGATCCAGCAGGGCGGCGGCGCCATGAAGTCGCTGCTGGCCCTCAAGCAACTGCTCGATGACCGCCGCTTGACCCGCTTGCAGGAATTCATCTCGAAGATGTCGGCCAAGATGTCGGTGGTGATGATGGTCTTCCTGTTTCCCGCTTTATTGATTGTGCTGGGGGGGCCGGCATTCATTGCGATCTCCCGGGCCCTGAGCAGTTTTTGAGGAGCGCTCGATGAAAGCACTGATTGCAGGCCTGGGCCTGCTGATGCTCGGCGGCTGTGCCAGTAACGGCCAGACGCCGTGGTCGGCGCTGATGACCCCGGGCAGTTGTGCCAAGCCCAGCGCCGAGCAGGAGCTGTCGCTGAACCTGGCCGACGACATGGCCAATGAAGGAAAGATGCACGCCAGCCTGGCCAACCTGCAAAGCCTGCCGGAGTCTTTGCCGCAAGTGCGCCAGCGCAAGGCCAAGGTCTACCGCCTGCTCGGGCGCAGTGAAGCGCAACCGCTGTACCGCAGCCTGCTGGGCACCTGCATGGCGGCCGAAGGGGAACACGGCTTGGGTCAACTGGCGGCGGCCCAGGGCGACAACGCCCAGGCCTTGGCCCATATGCAACGGGCGGCGCAACTGGCGCCCACCGACGAAAAAATCCGCAACGACCTGGGGGTGGTCTACCTCAACCAACGGCGCCTGGAAGAGGCGCGCTTTGAGTTCATGACGGCCATGGAGCTCAAGCAAAGCGATCAACTGGCGGCGGTCAACCTGGTGACCCTGCTGATCTACCAGGACAACTGGGGCCAGGCCGCACAACTGGCCAGCCAAGTGGGCCTGAGCCCCGAGCAGGTCACCGAGGCCCAGGCCCGGGCCGAGAAACTCAAGGCCGCCGGCACGCCGGCTGCCAAGGCCAAGGACCAGGTCGCAGCGGCCAGCGATGCACCGCCCGCACTAATCAAGTAAGCGCTTGAAGGAGCCGATGATGAAATTCCCCTACCTCGCCAGCCTGACGCTGCTGGCCCTGCCCCTGACGGTACTGGCCATCGAGCCTGGGCCCTCGTCCAAGGCCCAGCAGGAAACGGAGAACTGGCTGAGGCTGCAAGTCGACGGGCAAGCCGCCTCACCCACGGTACAGAGGGCAACGCCCGCCGAACGTGAACTGGCGATACAGCGTTTGCTGGAGAGCAAGAAATTCGCGATCCCCGAAAAGTTCGACGAAGACAACGCAAGCGGGGGCTCGGGCAGTAGCAAATAAACCACAGCCACTGGAGAAATGTGGGAGCGGGCTTGCCCTGATGCAGATCAGTTAAGCGAACGCAATGCTCAAGACAGTGAAGATCAAATGTGGGAGCGGGCTTGCTCGCGAAAGCGGTGGGTCAGTCAACATCAATGTTTGCCGGGCCGACGTCTTCGCGAGCAAGCCCGCTCCCACAGGGGGATCTGCGCTTAACTGACTGGCATTAAGCTTGCCCGCTCCTACAGGGCTGTACGCAAAGCTTCAGTGCGCCGTCACCCGCTGGCGCAATGCCGAGTTGCTCGGTGACAGCGCCAACGCCAGTTGGGTGCGGTTGTGCATATGGGTCAAGCGCAACACCTGGGACACGTACAACTTGACCGTGTTCTCGGTAATACCCAGCTCGCAGGCAATCTGGTAGTTGGTCTGGCCCTTGCCCACCAGCCGCGCGACGTCCAGTTGCCGGGGCGACAACTGATTGAAGATCGCCGGCACCTCCAGGCGCTCGGCCTCCTCGCTTGACCCTTCGCCCTCGGCTTGCGGCGCCGGGCCGCGACGGACCTTGTCCAGGTCCTGGTACAAGTCATCGATGGACTCGGAAAGATATTGCAGCTTCTGATTCAAGTTCCCCAGGTGCAGATTCTTGTGGCGCTCTTCCAGGGCGGCCTCCTGGCGCTGCAAGCCTTCGAGCAACTCATTGAGGTTGATGGGCTTTTGGTAGTAATCGGAGATGCCCACGCGCAAGGCCTTGATCACGTCCTGCTTGTCCGCCCGGCCAGTGAGCATGATGGCTTCGAAGGCACGCTGCTTGCCGGCAATTTTCTGCAGGGCCTGCACCAACTCAATGCCGTCCATGTCCGGCATATGCAGGTCACACAGCACCAGGCCGATCTGCGGGTCTTCACTGAAGCGTTGCACGGCCTGCTGGCTGGAGCCACACGGGACACAGCGATAACCGCTGCTTTCAAGAAATTCGCAAAGCTCCTCCACAATCAGCGGTTGATCGTCGACCACGAGCACTTTTACTGCAGATGTAAGCTTGTTCACGCGCTACTCCATGCCTGGCAAGCCAAAGATTGACCTATCCGTTCCGAGGAACTTTCCTAATTACCGGTACAAATAAACGTAGACGTACTTTGCGACTATGTACATAGCGATATAGAGCGCCCGCGACTAATGGAGCCACGGCCAGGCCAAGGTAAAACCCACTAAAAGAAACGGTGCAAAGGGCAGTTTTTTTGACGGGTCCACCACCAGGTAACCCAGGCGCGCTCTAACGCCTTGACTAGCAAGCGGTAACAGCCGAGGCCCATAGACCAGCCATGCGACATTGGCCGCGCCGGCCCCGATCAGCGACCACAACAGGTAGGTCGAATTCGACGCCAGCGCCAACGCCGCGAGCATCTTCACATCCGCGGCCCCCAGGCGCCCGAGGGCGTAGCCGGGCAGCGTCAACAGCAGCGCCAGGATCAGCGCCCACAGCCCTTCAGACCGGGACGTGCCGAGCCAGGTGCTACCGCTCCACAGCAGATAGAGCAGCGCCAGCAACGCCACGCCCAGGGTCAGGCGATTGGCGATCTGTCGCTGGCGAATATCCTGCATTGCACACAACACCAACCAGACAACTACCACGAGGCCTTGGATCACGTAAAAACCGTCCCTTTTTGCCGATTGATTCTATGCTGATATCAGGTAGTAGCAGTCAGGGTAGTCGCAGTGATGAAAACCAGCCTCCCTAGAAAGCAAAAAGGCGCCGTCGCCATCGAATTTGCGGCGGTGTTCGTGATTTTTTTTGCCGTGTTCTATGCCATGGTCAGCTATAGCCTGCCGCTGTTGCTGCTGCAGTCGTTCAACCAGGCTACCGCCGAAGCCGTGCGCCGCAGCGTGGCACTGGACCCCAGCACCCCCAACTACAATGCGGCGCTGATCCTGCGGGCGACCCAGACCGTGCAAAGCCAATTGCAGTGGATCCCCGCGACGTTCCAGTTCCAGGCGGCCCATATCAATCCGACCTACACCGCAGGCGTGTTGACCGTCGAGATCAACTACCCCTCGGCCAACCTGAAGAACGTCCTGCCGTTTATTGTGCTGCCGGGCATTGGCACAGTGCCCCGCTTGCCGACCACGTTGCACGCCCAGTCGAGCCTGCAATTTTGAACTCCGGTGACAAAATCTTCGGCAGGCTGCTGGGCCGCAGCAGTGCCCAGGCCCTGGAGACGCCCGCCAGCCCGCCGGCGCAAGGCTTGCACCTGCGCCTGGACCCGCAAGGTCATGTGCTAGATATCAGCCGGGCATTGCACCCACAGTTGGCCCGTCACCTTGGCGCCCCGGCTCACCCGCTGTTGCGCGACCTGCTGTGCCTGCCTGGCGCATTGAGCATCGAAGGCACTCCCGCCGACTGGCAGCGGCACAGCCTGGACCTGGATTTCCAGGGCGCCGCCGATACCATCCTGCATACCCGTGGCTGGATCGAGCCGGACGGCGATGGCTGGATCCTGCGCCTGCTGGATATCAGCGACCTGCTGAACGGCCGGCAATTGGCCCAGCAGCGCGAACAGAACCACCAATTGGCCAGCCAGATGAGCGAGCAGCTGCGCGTCTGCAGCCTGACACGCCTGCCGCAAGTGTTCAGCGAGCACCTGCGCAACCTGGCCCAGCGCTGGCATATCCCGTGCGTGGCGATGGTCCTGCTCGACCAGCAGGACCAGGACTGGCTGGTCTACAGCGGCTACAGCGCCCACGACGCGCCGCAGTTGTGGGAACCGGGCCAACGCCTGGGTACCTGCCTGGACAGCCTCAACGGCAACACCGCGCTGAGCCTGAAAACCCTCCAGGGCCGCAGCGAACACCCGCGCCTGTACAGCGTGTTTGGCAGCGCCGAGGGCCTGCTGGTGCCCTATCGCGATAGCCAGGGGGTGGCCGCCTGGTTGCTGTGCGGGTTCTACAGTGGCCACCCCGACGTCAGCGAACGTGACTGGCTGAACCTCGCCGCCGCCCTCGCCGCCCCTTTGCTCAGCCGCCTGCGCGAGCAACGTCATCACCAACAACTGGAACGGGTGGAAGCCTTGCAAGGCCTGCTCGGTACCGGCTGGTGGGAATTGCTGGAAAGCGGTGAAGAAATCCTGCTGGCCCCACAGCTGATGCGCAGCCTGAGCCCGGAAGATGCACCGACCAAACAGGTACTGGCCAACTGGCTGGAACTGATCCACCCCGCCGACCGCCAGGAACTCAACAGCCGCCTGCAAGACCTGCAAACCCTGGGCAAACCCTTGTTGACCAGCGTGCGCCTGCTGCGCAGCGACGCCAAGCAGAACCCCATCTGGTACCGCGTCCAGGGCCAGGTGCTGGGTGCCGGCGAGCAGCGCCGCTGGATCGGCTTCATGCTCGACATCAGCGACATCAAGAACCAACAATTGCAGGCCGCCGCCGCCCATGCGCGCCTGGACAACCTGATCGCCAGCTCCCCGGCGGTGATCTACGTGCAGCGCTACGTCAACGGCGCGCTGCACCCGGCGTTCTTCAGCGACAGCCTGCTGCCGCTGCTGGGCTGGACCCTGGCCGAATGCACCCACGACACCTCCGTGGAATGGGTACACCCCGAAGACCGTGACCTGTACTTCGAACGCACCCGGCAGTTGCTGCGCGAAGGCAGCGTGCGCAGTCGCTACCGCGTGCGCGATCGCCAGGGCAACTACCACTGGCTGCTGGACGAAGCCAAGCTGCTGCGCGACGACCTCGGCTTGCCGGTGGAGGCCGTCGGCCTGTGGCTGGACGTCACCGAAGCGACCCTGGCGGCGCAACAGATCAAGGACAGCGAAGAGCGCTATCGCATCCTCGTCGAAGACTCACCGGCGATGATCTGCCGCTACCGCCCGGACCTGACCCTGACCTTCGGCAACACGCCCCTGGCCAACTACCTGGAATGCACGCCGGCCCAGTTGCCGGGGATCAACCTGGGCCACTGGTTATCTGAAGAACAGCGCAACGCCTTTGTAAAACGCATCGGCCAGTTGAGCCCGGAATTCCCCGTCAGTACGGCTGAAATCAGCCTGCAACTGCCGGGGCGCGAACATGCGTGGTGGGTCTGGTCGGACCGTGGCGTATTCGACGAACACGGCCAGTTGCAGGAAGTCCAGGCCGTGGGCCGCGACAACACCGAAGTGCGTCGCTCCCAGCAGCAACTGACCCAAAGCGCAAAAATGGCCACCCTCGGCGAAATGGCCACCGGCCTGGCCCATGAGATCAACCAGCCGCTGAATGTGATGCGCATGGCCATCGTCAACGTGCTCAAGCGCCTGGGCAACGGCGACGTGCAGATCGACTACCTCACGGAAAAACTCCAGCGCATCGACGCCCAGGTCCAACGCGCCGCCCGGGTGGTGGACCACATGCGCGTGTTCGGCCGCCGCTCGGAGGTCGAGCAACAACCCTTCGACCCGGCCCAGGCGGTGGAAGGCACCCAGTCACTGCTGGGAGAAGGCCTGCGCGGCAAAGGCGTGGACCTGCGCATCACGCCGATGGACTTGGGCGTACAGGTCAACGGCCATGTCGACCAACTGGAACAGGTACTGATCAACCTGGTGGTCAACGCCCGCGATGCACTGATGGCACGCCACGAAAAAAACCACGACTTCCACCCCTGGATCGCCCTGTACAGCGAACACGACAGCCGCCATGTGCGCATCTGGGTCGAAGACAACGGCGGCGGCATCGATGCGCGGTTGCTGGAGCGGATTTTCGAGCCGTTCTTTACCACCAAACCGATTGGCGTCGGCACCGGACTGGGGTTGTCGGTAAGCTACGGCATTGTGGAAAACATGGGCGGACGCCTGAGCGTCGCCAACAGTGAACAGGGGGCGCGGTTTTGTGTGGAGTTGCCGGTGGTGGGTGGGGGTTAGATCACAAGGTAGGCGCGGCCCATGTGGCAGGTGAGGTTGGCGCCGACTTCAGCATTGCCAAGGTTGATGCCCAGAGCGCTCAGTAGCGTATTGACGATAGGGTCCAGCAGCGGCGACAAAAGCCCTTGGACGAGCCCGACAAGGGTTGTGGTGATCGTTGCCAGGAGCGTCGCGACACCTGCCAGCGCTCCATTCGGAATCGCCGGGGCAGGAGGCGGTGCGTAGGTCACCTGAAGTCCATTCAACGTGTTACCCAGGCTGTTGATGATGTTGACACTGGAAATACTTTTGTAGGTCGGCGGGAGGTTCATTTCTGCCACCGGGGAATAAAACAGGCTTTCTGTTCTCTGCCCTACAGTTGATTGCGCCTTTAACAAAAATCCGCCGCCGACATTGGCTTTGCGTGGGTCGCAGCCTCCCAACAAAGTGCAGTGCTGGGTACCGATATCAATGAGGCGGACCGGCTGGACATCCACTGGTGTCGATGAGGAGAACGCCTTGGCCGGGTCAATTTTACCGACTGCCAGGGTGGCCAAAGAACTGGTGGCCTGGGCAGTTAATGTCTTGGTTGCGGAGGTTGCACAGGTGAAGTCGGTAACATGGCTTTCGCCACTGGCAGCCTCGATGTAAATGTCCAGCGTACTGGCAATATCAATATCTGTGCGCTCGCAAGACAGAGCACATAAAAGAGCATTTACGATAGCTGCCAGGTCCAGATTCAAAAGCCCCTTCACTACTTTGATCACTGGGTCGGTCAAGCCTGCCAGCCCCGATATCACAGAAGAAACCGTCCTCAAAATCGGCGCATCCACCGAGATCAGCGTGCGTACTTGTGCAGTGCGCACGGAAATCTGATTTGCCCCCGTAGCCAAGCCAGCCTTGGCCAGGGCGGGGTTGCCGATGGCGGATAGCTGTGGCGGCTCCATGACTTTGGTTTTGACTGAGAAGGTGGCGACCAGTGGCACGCTCAATTGAAAATCTGCCCTCACCAAACTATTGCCATTGGAGAGCTGGGCCACGCCCTGCAGCAACTGGAACAACTGCACGTCCGTATTCAAGGCCGCTGTGGGCGTGCCCGTCGCGACATCTAACAGATCGCCCAGCTTGAGCACTTTGGTGTTCGGCGCAATCGCCTCGATGGCAAGCACGTTGGTGATGGTCGCCGCGACCGCCGAACCGTTGGTTTGCAGCACCTTGACCGCCGCGTCGATCAATTGCGTCGCCGAAACCGCGGTGTTGAGCAGCGTCGCGTAGTCACCCGCCGCCACATTCGCTTGAATAGCCAGTTGGTCCAAGTAACTGAGCAGGTTCACATTGGTATTGATCAAGCCCTGCCAACCCACGGCGGTCAGGGAAAGGCCACCACCAAGCAAGCCACCGATGGTTTTGTTCAAGATGTCTGATTGAGCCGAATTGACCGTCAGCAGCGAACTGCGAATCGTCAATTGCGCCACCGGCGGCGCCAGCGCCGCCACTGCTGTCGCGGTCAATGTGGTATTGGCGTTGTACGTGCCACTGAACAGCTTCCACACCCCGTTGGCGATACCGGTGGCGACCGTGCGGCTCGCCACTACGCGGATGGCCTCGTTCTTGGTGGCATCGGCAGTGAAGACACGGGTGTTAAGGCCATTGGTCAACAACGTCCCACACGTCACCGCCAGGGCGCGGCTGGTGTCGTTGGCGACGACGGTGAAACCATTGCGGGTGGCATTCTGCTTGGCGTAATCGACGGCGGTGGTGCTGCCGGAGCACTGCCCGCCGCGGTTGGCGGCTTCCAGGGCGGCGGTGTCGGCGATGGCTTGCAGCTTGCGTTTTTCCAGGTACAGGCGGCCGCTATCGACCACCAGCAACAGAAACACCAGAGCCAATGCCAGGGTGCCGGCGAATACCAGACCGATTGCGCCACGTTGGCCAGAACGAAGTCGGGGAGACATCGAGCACTCCTTTGCCGGCGAACTGCCGAGCGCTTACTCTCCTGTAGTCAACAGCAGTGTAGACAAGGCTTGCAAGGTACGCTGGCAAGTCGCCACTTTGGCGACTGACGGAAAGAAACACCGCTCGACGCTGGTTAGTCCGGCCGCTGCATGGCAGCGATGCGGGCACCTCGGTGTATCGAGTTGTACGGAGTCGATCCCATCGCAGCCTCGCCGAGGCTCGACAGCTCCCACAGGGGAGCCGCGACACCTGCACATTTGTCTTGGCAACACAGATCGAATGTGGGAGCTGTCGAGCCCCGGCGAGGCTGCGATGGGATCGCCTCGGTGTACCTGCTAAACCGCAGCGCCCGCATCGCAGTGATGCAGCGGCCCTACACGGACCGAGTACGACTTAGCGAGGCGGGTAGTTGGACAGCACCTTGGTCACCGTCGCCCGGATCGCCGCATTGCGGTCCTGGGGGTTGGGCGAGCTGCTCATCATCTGTTCGTCACTGCCGCGCCATACCAACTTGCCGTCCTTGCCGTCGAGCAGGTCGATCTGGAGGGTGGCGACCTTGTAGGTGACGTTGCGGGTTTCGTTGTACATCGGCGCGCCCCAATAGCCATTCCACGGGCCGCCCCAGGCGCCACCGTAGTTGGTGGTGACTTGCTGCTGGCGATCCTCGACGATCAGGTAGGCCTGCACGTTCACATCAGCCTTGGCCCCCGGGGCCGCCGGGCGCAAGCCGCGCTGGTCGAGTTGGTCGGCCACCGCCTGGCGGATGCGCTGTTCGGTGAGGTCGCTCTTGATCCGTGGATCATCGGGGCGGTACTGCAACGCTGGGTCTTTCCAGGCCCAACTGCGGTAGGCGGCAAAGTCGCGACTGGCGTCAAAATCGTGGTTGACCTGGCTGGTCTGGCATCCGCCCAAAAGCACGGCAAAAGCGAGCAAAGCGATACGACGCAACATGGTAGTTCTCCAAAGGGCAAACCGAACCTGAGATGAGAATAGCTGTTAACTCGGAGGATACGCCGTCATGGCCTTCTGCACAGCCTGGCGCAACGCATCGCCGCGTTCACTCAGGCTGCCCTGGCTGCCCGTTTCGGCGCTGGCGCTCCATACCGGCTGGCCCGTGCGGGCGTCGAACAGGTTGACGCGCACCACCACCACTTGCACTTCATAGGTGCGCACGATCGGCACCGAGTTGTACATGCCATAGCCGTTGCCATAGCGGTTGTAGCCACCGTAGCCGTAGCCATAATCGTCCTGCACCTGGCGCAGGCGTTTTTCCAGATGCACATCGGCGCTGACCAGCAAGTCCGGCGCGCGCTGGTCATGTACCGGGCGCAGGCCGCGCTGGTCGAGGGCGCCGCTGACGGCTTCGGCGATCTGTGCAGGATCTGCCCAGGCCGAGCCCGCCGGCAATTGGCCGTTGCGCCAGGCCCAGTTGCGATAGGCGCCGTAGTCACGCACCGGCGCCGGGTAGGCGCTGGCATCAAAGGTGTTGGCCGCCTGGGCAGGCGCCGGTGGCATGGGCTTGGAGGCCGCGACATACGGATTGTTGCTGGAGCAGGCACCCAGCCCCAGGCACAGCAGGATCATTGCACAGCGCTTCATTTCGATCTCCGCAGACTGGGCCGCTTAAACCGGACGGCAGATCCAGTGCAAATAACGCCCAAGTCCGGCAAAGCTTGGGTGACGACGGTGAGCGAGCTCCATCTCCAACAAGTCCTGCAAGTCGGCGCGGGCCTGGAACTCCACCGGCATATAGTCGTGGAAGACCCGCACCCCGCTCTGGCTTTCGACCTGCCACAGGCCTTCAAGTTGCGCCGCCAGTTCACGCGGGTCCAGGGGCTGTTGCGGGGTCAGGCTCTGTTTTTCGCCAGCCATGTCATTTTTGCGCATCTTGCGAAAGTGCCCCTTGAGCAAGTTGCGGTAAATCAGCGCATCACGGTTATAGAAGGCCAGGGACAACCAGCCGCCCGGCGCCGTCAACTGGTGCAGCACCGGCAGGATCCCATGGGGTTCGGCCAGCCATTCCAGCACGGCGTGGCACAGCACCAGGTCGTAGGGCTCGGTCAGTTGACCCAGCAGGTCCTGCCACGGCGCCTGGATGAACGTTGCGCTCTGCCCCGCCTCGGCGAACCGCTGGCGGGCACCTTCGAGCATCGGTTCGGCAGGCTCGGCCAAGGTCACCTGATGCCCGCGTTCGGCCAGCCACAACGACATATGGCCCAGGCCTGCGCCGATATCCAGCACGCGCAGAGGCCGGTCCGGCAGGGCCTCGGCCAAGTCGGCCTGCAACACCGCCAGGCGAATCGCACCCTTGGCCCCGCCGTAGATCTTCTCGGCAAAGCGCGTGGCCAACTGGTCGAAATGGCGATCACTCATGGGTAAACCGCCGTTCGTTGTCGGCCAGCTTGGCGCTGACCACCTGGTTCATGTCCAGGCCCAGTTCGCCGCACAACAGCAGCAGATAGAGCACGATGTCCCCCACTTCCTGCCCGGCGTGGGCGAGTTTGTCGGCGGGCAACTGGCGGGACTGGTCTTCGCTCAGCCACTGGAAGATTTCCACCAGCTCGGCCATCTCGACGCTGGCGGCCATGGCCAGGTTTTTCGGGCTGTGGAATTGCTTCCAGTCGTTGTTATCGCGGATGCGATGCATGCGTTCGGTAAGGTGTTCGAGATTCATGGGGTGCTCCTGAAGGGGTATAGCTTCGGGCTCAAAGGCGGGGATGGCAAATAAATTTACGGCGCGCGCAAGGGCGCTATCGCAGGCCAGCCAGCTCCCATATTTGGCGGTGTTTACAAATCAACATGGGGGAGCTGGCTTGCCTGCGATGGCGACCTAATCCACCACGCTGAACTCAACCCTGGCCGTCTGCCCCGCCTCATCGAGCACACTCAGTTGATAGCGCCCCAACTGCTCCAGGCTGGCATTGATACTGTCCTGACTGGCGCTGTCCCCCAGCGGTGCACCATTGAGGAACCACCAGCGCCGCCCACTGCCGCCCAACGCCGATAGCTTCAAGCGCAGTTGCTGCTGGCTACCTGCCGGTAACCGCAACTGGTCCCCCTCACGTACACCCACCACCGACAACGGCGACGCCGCCGCCAGGGCCGGGGGTGGGCAATCCGGGTCTGGCGCGGGGATGCGCGCGTCACGCCGCTCGATCCTGGGCAACCATGGCTCCAGCGGTGCCGGCCACAGGGCTATGTCCCGCGAGACCGCGCCCGGGCAACTGGCCGCCACGCGCAGGCCCTTGGCATTGACCCACACGGTCTCCATCAAGCCGACACCCAAAGGTTGGTCCAGGGCTTGCAAGGTCGGCGGCGTGGTGTTGTCCAGCGTCCAGGCAAACCGCTGACGCCGGCAATTGGGATCGCTGCGGCTCATGGGCTGGCCCAGGGGCCAACAGATCGCCGCCACGCCGACATTCATCGGTACCGCCTTAACGGGCGCAGTAATGCCGCGCTGGCTGTCGCGGTTGGTCAACACATCGTGCACTTGCAGCATCAACGGCGCCGCCGAGGCCAGGCCGAACTGGCCGGGCACCGGGGTGCCGTCCGGGCGGCCGATCCACACACCAATCAAATAGCGCGGCCCGACGCCAATGGCCCAGGCATCGCGAAAACCGTAACTGGTGCCGGTCTTCCAGGCCAACACCGGGCGCTGTACCAACTCGGCCCGGGGATCACGGTCCGGCCGCGCCTGGCCACTGAGGATGCGCCGCACGATCCACGCCGCACCCGGCGACAACAACGGGCGCTCCTTGAGCACATCATCAGGCTGCAAACGGATGGCCGCGCTCTTGCCGTCGCGGGCCAACGCGCTGTAGCCGCCGACCAGGTCCTCCAGGCGGCTGCCGGCGCCGCCCAGGATCAATGCCAGGTTCGGCTCGGCCAGCGCCGGCAGCGCCAGGGGCATGCCGCCGATGCGCATTTCGCCGGCAAAGCGCTTGGGCCCGTAGGCTTCCAGAAGCTGCACCGCCGGTAGGTTCAGCGAACTGGACAGCGCCGTGCTGGCCGGTACCGCGCCGGTAAAGCCCATGGAGAAGTTGCCCGGCCGGTAATCGCCGTAGCGTCGCGGCACATCCTGCAACAGCGATTCGGAGTGAATCAGCCCCGCGTCCAAAGCCATGCCATACAGGAAGGGCTTGAGGGTCGAGCCCGGCGAGCGCAGGGCGCTGATCATATCCACATGGCCAAAACGCCGCGCATCGTTGATATCCACCGAGCCCAGGTAGGCGCGCACCGCCATGCTTTCTTCTTCGACCACCAGGATCGCGGCCGAGGTGTGCTCCGGCAGCCGCGCGCGCCAACCCAGCAGCAGGTCTTCGAGACGCCGTTGCAGGGTCGCGTCGAGAGTGGTGCGAATCAGCGGCGGGCTGTCGGGACGGTTCAAGCGGCGCGCCAGCAGCGGCGCCAGGCTGGGTTCCAGGCGCGGCGCCAGCAACAGGGGTTCTTCCAGGGCTTCGTCGACCGCAGGTTGCGGCCATACCTGAAACTCGGCCAGGCGCCGCAGCACTTTGTCCCGGGCCTCCTGGGCGCGCTGCGGGTGGCGGTCCGGGCGCAGACGGCTCGGTGCCTGGGGCAAAACCGCAAGCAGCGCCGCTTCAGCGTGGGTCAGCTGTTGCGGCGACTTGCCCAGATACGCCCAACTGGCTGCCGCCACGCCCTGCAAGGTGCCGCCAAATGGCGCGCGATTGAGGTACAGGTTGAGGATCTGGTCCTTGGACAGATGCCACTCCAACTGCGCCGTACGCCACAGCTGGCGCAACTTGCCCGGCAGGGTGCGCGAATGGGGATCAAGCAGGCGCGCCACCTGCATCGACAAGGTGCTGCCGCCAGATACCACCCGTGCACCGCTGAGGTTCTGCCAGGTCGCCCGCACCAGGGCCAGCGGGTTGACGCCGGGGTGCTGGTAGAACCAACGGTCTTCGTAGGTCAGCAGCGCATCGAGGTAATACGGCGAGACCTCATCGGTGGCCACCGGGTAACGCCACACGCCGTTGGCATCGGCAAACCGCCACAACGGCGTGCCGTCCTCCGCCAGTACCACGCGGGCCAGGTCATCCTTGGGCAGCGGCAGGGGCCAGAGGCGGTCGGCCAGCCACAGCAGGGCTATCACCACCAGCAGGCTACCCAGGGTAGCGCGTGCAACTATTCGCAAATTCAAACGGGCAAACCTCTATGCTTCTAGGGAACTCGCCCAAGGGATTGGCGACCAAAGGCTCAGGTCCGGCAGATACGCCCACCCTTTCATCAGGAAACTCATATGCAGGTAGAAAGCTTTTTCGAATGGCTGGGCCAGGCGCTCGGTTCGGTCATCCGCTTTATCGTCGACGGGCTCAGTGGCCTGTTCGGCGCCCTGACCAATGCCGGTGGCAACTTTATCGATGGCCTGTCGCGCACCCTGGGCATGGATACCTCGATCATCAGCATCATCACCCTGATCATCGGCCTGATGCTGCTGTACTCGGCAGTCCGGGCATTTATGCGGGCCTCGATCATCATGGGGATTATCTGGTTGATGCTGGGGTTGTGGCTGCTCAGTTGGGTTGTGCATTAAATACAGACCCTGTGGGAGCGGGCTTGTGTGGGAGCAGCGGTGCGACTTGCTCGCGATAACGGTGTATCAGCCACCGAATGTATGGGCTGAAAGATCGCTATCGCGGGCAAGCCCGCTCCCACATAAAGCTACCGCCAGTTCCTATAGGGGTTGGGCTTAACGGCCCTTGATCACCATATCGGCCGGGGTTTCCCCCACTGCCTGCCAGTTCGGCCGGTACATCGACTCCACTTGCGGCGGCGGTACGCGATAAGTCCCAGGCGTCACCGCACGGGCCAGGTACAGCAGGTGCGTGGTGCCATAGCCGTCCAGGTTCAGCGCGGCCACGTAGCGATCATCGCGATATTCCTGATGTTTGATCGACGCATTCTGCATCGACTCGCGCCACTCCTTGACCTGGCTGCTGGCGTTTTCCAGGCTGGCGGCGCTTTGCCCAAGGTTCTGGTTCTCCAGCTCCAGGCCAGCCGGCAACAGGTCAACTACCAGTGCATCCGGCACCCGCTGTTTGTTGGCGCTGACCGCAATGTGCACCAACACCAGGTCGCCGCTGCGCAGGTTTTGCAGGTTCAGCGGCTGGCCATTCATCCCCAGGTACTCGCGGCGAATACTCAGGTTTTCGCCACCCGCTGCCGGCGCGTGCTGTGGATAACCGGAGATGCTCAGTTGCTGGTAAATCGGCTCGCTGCCCGGGTTGTGCAGGGTCAGTGGTGAGGCCAGCAACGGCCCTTCCAGCTTCAGGCCGGACTGGCCGTTGTTCAGCTCGCGGGTTTCGCCGCCGCTGCTCAACTGCGCCGTCCAGTTGGTTTCCGGTTTGCCCAGCAAGCCACGCCCGGCCAGGAACAGCGAGTTGCGCTCCTGGGTCGACAGCCACGGGCTGGCCGCCATCTGGTCCGACAGCTCGAACAGGCGCTCTTCACGCTTGCCCTTGGCCAGGTCGTTTTCTTCCAGCAGGGCCAGGATCATCGCCTGATCACGCAGCGGGCTGCCGTAGTCGGCCAGCCATTCATTGGCTTTGCGCTTGACCGCCAAACCGGCCAGCAAGGCCTGGTCGGCACGCGGTTGGTCACCCATCTTCTGCAGGGCAATCGCCAACTGCACCAAAGGCAGGCCGGAGCGAGCATCGCTGCGACGTTCGAACAAGCTGCGCAATGCCCCCAGCGGCGCCTGCTGACTGCGCGCCAGCACCAGCCCGGCATAGGCTTGTACGGCAAAACGCGTGTGGTCGGCGTTGTCGCTGTAGTCGACCTCAATCAGATTGCGCTCCTGCACATAGCGCAGCAGGCGTTCGCTGGCCTTTTTCAGCGCCTCGGGCGGTACGGCAAAACCCTGGTCGCGGGCGCGCAGCAGGAAGTCGGTGACGTACGCCGTCAGCCAGTATTCTTCCTCGCCATCGGCGCCCCACAAACCAAAGCTGCCGTTGTAGCGCTGCATGCCCAGCAGGCGCTCTATGCCCAGTTCGATTTTGCGCTTGCGCTCGGCATCCGGCTCGCCGGTCAAGCCCAGGCGCGTCAGCACGGCGGCATCGGCATACAACGACGGGTACAGGCCGCTGGCGGTTTGCTCCAGGCAACCATACGGGTAGGCCTTGAGCGCACGAATCTGCTCGCCCAGGTTCAACGGCGGGCGGCTCGACAGGCTCAACAGCGCCTCACGCCCGGCCGGCTCAAACAGGGCCAGTTCGCTGTCCGGCAGGCTCCAGGCGTCGTCCTTGAGCACCGCGCGGTATTGCTTGAGCAGCGCCGGATAAGCCGGGCGCACACCCAATGTCCATTCGCGGGTAAACGCCGGCAGGTTCTCGCCCGGCAGGTCCAGGCCATTGACCGTGACCTTGATCTTGCCCTGGCCAAAACCGCCCAGCGCGCGCACCGGAATCTGCAAGGTGGTGCGCTGGCCCTGGGTCAGTTGCACGCTTTGCGATGGTTCGCCCAGCAGGGTCAGTTGCCCTTCGGCGGTCAGTTGCACATCGAGCTTCTGCGCCTTGCCCGACAGGTTGGACAGGTCCAGCGCCAGGCGCGTCTGGTCGCCGCCCGCGAGGAAGCGCGGGGCCGACAGCTCGGCAATCAACGGCGCGGCAATCACGGTCTTGGCTTCGGCCATGCCGTAGCGGTCATCGCTCCAGGCCTGGGCCATCAGGCGCAGCTCGCCGTTGAAGTCGGGGATATTGACGCTGACTTCGCCCTCGCCTTTCTCGTTCAAGGTCACCGGCGCGCTTTGCAGGGCGACGATGGTGACGCTGGTGTCCGGGCGCTTGCCGCCCTTGGCCAGCGCCGCGTCACCGCCAAAGGCCAGGCTGGCCAGGCGGCCCTGGCCGGCTTCGATCAACTGCCCATAGATATCGAACTGGTCCACGCCATACGCCTTGCGGCCGAACAGGCTGGAGTACGGATCCGGGGTCGGGTATTCGGTGATATTGAGGATGCCCACGTCCACCGCCGCCACCAGCACATGCACCTGTTTCGGCACGCTGCCATCGGCATTTTTTGCCGCGACCTTGACCGTCAGCGGCTGTTTGGGGCGCATTTTTTCCGGTGCGGTCAGGGTCAAGCCCAGTTTGCGCTGGGTACGGTCCAACGGCAGGTGCAGCAAGCCCACGGCGCGTTTAGGGGTGATGTTGGCCTTGCGCTCGCCGGGACGGATCACCAGCGCACTCACATACAGGTCATGACGCGACCATTTCGGGTCGAGCTTCACCGCAAAGCTCTTGCCTTCGGCCGGCACCTCGATTTCCTGCCACCACAACGGGCCTTCGCTGGACTCCACCAACAGGTAGCCCTTGCCGGCTGCCGGCGGGGTGACGGTGACGTTGGCCGTATCGCCATCGCCATACGCCGGTTTGTCCAGCGCCAGCTTGACCTGGTCCGGGCGCACGGCGCCGCCTTCGGTGTTGTCCTGGGCCTGGTAACCAGCCCAGAAACGCTTGCTGCTGATCAGCCCGGTCTGCGGGTCCTCGACCTCGACGCGGTACGGGCCCCACTCCACCTGGAAGCTGACCTTGGCGGTGTCGCCGGCCTTGATGTTGACGGTCTGCTCATCGAGGTTGAGGAATTTCTCGTTGTAGTGATAGCTCCAGCCGTCGTTGTCCGAGTAGTTCCAGTAGTAGTCGCGGCGCTCGCGGATCAGGCGGACCTTGAGGTTGTCGACGGCAAGTTTCTGGCCGTCCTGGTTGGCCAGCAGCACTTCGAATTCCGCCGGGCCATCGCCATCGGTTTCCTTGCCATCGAACAAGCCGCGCAGGCCCGGCAATTGCTCGGCCGGCCATACCGGCTGCACCAGGCGCCGGGTGATCGGGCGCCCGCCCGACTCTTGCAGGCTGGCCTGCACGATCAGTTGCAGCGGTGACTTGGCCTCGCTCCATTTGCTTTCCAGGGTCAGTTTTTCCTGGCCCTGGGCGTCGAGCACGCTTTCGTCCAGTTCAAAATCCTGGCTCAGTTCTTCTTCCGTTACCGAGCCAAACTCGTAGCCCGGCAGGGCTTTGACCGCCTCGCGCAGCGGGCGCACATACACTTGCCCGCTCAGGCGATTGCCCGTCGCCGGGGCGCCGTAGAGGTAGCGGCCATTGACCTGGATAACGGCGTTGTCCGCCGGGCTCAACGGCGTGTCACTGCCCTTGAGTTCCAGGGCCAGGCGCTCGGGCAGGAAGTCTTCGACGAGGAATTCATACAGCTGCGGCTTGCCGTCACCCAGGTCGAACACCAGTTGCCAGCGCCCGGTCGGCGCTTCGCCGGCCAACTGCAACGGGTATTGATAGAGGCCAGAGGCATCGGCGTCCCATACGAATTTGCGGCTGACCTGTTCATCCGGGCGGCGCACTTCGACACTCACGGGCTGCGGCTTGACGGCATTGCCGTCCTTGTCGCGCAGCAGGGCGTTGAGCAGCACGGTTTCGCCAGGGCGGTACAGGTCGCGCGGGCCGAACACGAAGAATTGCAGCGGGTGCGCAGGCTGGCCGCCGATATCGAACTCGGCCAGGTCCAGCGCCGCGCTGTCGAGGCGCAACAGGCTGGTTTGCTCGCCCTGTTTGGCCAGCAATACCTGGGCCTTTTTCGGCAGCGGCAGTTCGGCGTGGCCGCCCTTCTCGGTCTTGCCCTGGCCCAGCACGCGGCCTTCGGCATCGAGGATTTCCAGCTCGACACCGTCCAGCGCCTTGCCGCCTTCCAGCGCCTGGGTAAACACATCCAGGCGATTGGCGTAGCGGTGCACCGACAGGCCGATATCACTGAGGGTAAACAGCGTGGCCGGCTGCGAATAGTTGTAGGTGCCCGAGGCGCGCATCACCGCCAGGTACACGCCCGGCTGTTGCAGTTGCTTGAGGCCGGCGATGGGCAGCAGCAGGGTTTCGCGGGTGTTGCGCGCAGGATTGAGGTCGAAGCGGCCGCCGTACACCAAGTCGGCCATGGGCAGCAGTTCGCGCGATTCATAGCTTTGTAGGCTGGTATTGCGACCCCACTGGGCGAGAAACGCCGGCAGCGATTCGGGCTTGATGCGGAAGAATTCGACGTCGATCTTGTCGACATTCAGCGCGATCACCGGCAAACCTTCGGCCAGGCGGGTGGGCAACAGGGTGCCACGGCTGGCGAAGCCGACGGTGGCTTGCAGGTCGCGGGTTTCCAGGCGGCTGACGTACTCGGCGGCGAGCTTGGCGTCATTGACCCCACGCAGGCCGGCGTCCACGGTCAGCACCAACTTGCGCTGGGGCTCCAGGTGGCGCAGGCGCAGTTCCATCAGGTTGTCGGAAAGCTCCCAGGCACCGTCGACCTTGCCGGATTTGCTGTCCACCAGGTGCAGCTTGTCGGCGAACTTCTGGTCCGGGTCCAGCGGGATCGAAAAACTCACCGACAAGGTGCTGGCGCCATCCAGTTGCACCTCAGACACGTCCACCACGCTCAACTCACGGCCGGCATAACGCTGCTTGAGCGTCGCCACATCCACCGCGGCCTTGGCCGGGGCCGTCACCGCTGGCGCAGAGGGCGCGGGGGCTGCGGGTTTGTCGGAAGAATCGCAGGCGCTCAGCAGGGCCAGCGCACAGGCCAGGAACAATCCTTTGTTAAGCATGGGGCACTCGTTGTCGGGGTGTCTGAGGGGTGAACTATATATCAGTGCCAGTGAAGCGGTTGTGGCAGTGATCACATTGACCGACGGAGGGCGGTTTGGTTCTGCGTGCAGGCCAAGTCAGGCCAAACCCTACCGCTAAAGTGCTCCAGCACCCGCTATTTGCGGGTGGCGGGTCCGAACCTCCCGCAGAAACTCACCCGCGCTGGCCTTGAGCCAATCAATCAACCGGGCGATGTCCGGCTCGGACTGTCGACCATTGCGGCAAATAACGTAATACGCCGCCGGCGACATCATCACGGGGCTGTTCAAGGCAACCAACGCCCCTTCTTCCAATTGGTCGTATACCAACGCCGTCCGGCCCAGAGCGATCCCACCCCCCTTGACCGCAAGGGTTATAGCCAGGCTCGAATCCGGAAACCGAGGCCCAGGGTGATACGGGGGCGCCGCCACCCCCTGGAACGCAAACCAAATCTCCCACCCCGGACAGATCTGATCATCCGCCCGGTGAATCAACGGGTAGCGGGCGATATCCGTCGGTGCAATATCGCCATGCTCGCGATAAAACGCCGGCGAGCATACGGGAAACACCGCATCGCGCATCAGCAACTCGACATGATGCTCGGGATAGTCCCCGCCCCCTATGACTACTGCGACATCAAATTGATGAGCCCCCAGGCTGGCAGGGTTCATATCTGCGCTGCTCAGCACCACGTCAAGATTGAACGAGGCGTCAGTATGCGAGCCATGCATTCTGGGAATCAGCCAGGTCGAACAGAGCGAAGAGGTGCACAAGAGGTACAACGGCTGGGCTGTGCGCGGATTAAGCGCCTGCAACGCCGCCTCCAGCCCTTTGAAAAACCCATCAGTGACCGGCAACAAGGCCTGCCCTGCCGACGTCAGCTTGACGCCGCGCGAGTGCCGCTCAAACAACTGTACGCCCCACCACGCTTCCAGGCCTGAAATTTGATGGCTGATGGCACTGGCGGTGAGGTTAAGCTCAGACGCCGCACGCGCGAAACTGCCCGTTTGCGCGGCGCTGACAAAAGCCTGGAGCATCGCAGTGGGTGGAGGGCGCTGAGCCATCAGGTGCTCACTTTGATCAGGATGATCCCGCAAACAATGACGAACGCCGAGAGCATCCGTCGCCAGCCGAACCGTTCATGGAAGAACAGCGCGGCAATAATGGCGCCGATAATAACACTGGTTTCCCGCAGCGCTGAGACCTTGGCCACCGCATCCAGCGACAGCGCGAACAACACCAGGCCGTAGGATGCCAGGTAAAAAATACCCCCCAAGGCCCCCACTCGCCAATGACTGCCAATGGCCTGGACAAGTGCCGCACGCTCCTTGAAAAACGCCAGCAGCGGGATAGGAATGCTCTGGAATACCGTCAGGTAAATAATGTATTGCAGCACCGTTTCACTGGCTCTCACGCCCTTGGCGTCCACCACTGTGTAGGACGCAATAAACACTCCAGCGCCCACCGCCATCAGGATCGGCTTGAGCATTTGCGCGGTCATCCTGCGTACAAATGTCAGGCTGATGATCCCCAGGCAAATCAACAACACCCCGGCCATCGCATGGAACGACAGTTGCTCATGCAGCAGAAAGTAGGAAAACAACGCCACCAGCACCGGCGGCACACCGCGCATCACCGGGTAAACCTGGCCGAAGTCGCCCGTCTCATAGGCCTTGATCAGAAACAGGCGATAGACCGTATTCAATATCACCGAAAGCAGTACATAACCCCAGACTTGCAGGCTTGGCACATTGACCAGCGGCAGCGCCGCCAGGCAGATCAGCAATGCTGTGCCATCGACCAGGGCCAGGGTCATGAAGCGGCTGCTGCCGGCCCGGACAACAGCGTTCCAGGTGGCATGCATGAAGGCGGAGATCAGGACCAGGGTGATCGCGATATCGGAGTTATCCATGGGGGTTGGCTGTTCAGAGGAGAAGGCGGGTATTTAACTCAACCTCGCGTGCCGGCCGGAAGCGAAAGCTCATCAGCACAGCCATGACCCTTCATCATGCCGACATCGCCACCACAAACACTGAAGACCTCCTGTGAAAGCTGGTTTGTGGGGGCGCCGGGCTGGCATTTGGTCACGGTTTGTAAAGGGCCAGCAAGGCGTGTCGCTTTAAATTGCAGGACGTTTCCTAGACAATCCTCAGCGCCTTGTGCCTGTTGGAATCGGTGACTAGTCTGCGGTCCGTCACTGCTTATCAGTGATCGGGTTTAGTCGCCCGGATCCTATATGGCGCATGGTCTCATGAAGTTTCATGGTGGCTGTGCGTAGGGCACCTTCGGGTGCGCCGGTTTGCCATATGGCCGGTCGACTAACCTGCGTACAGCCGCCACCCTTCGTTTAGTCGCGACGGATGTCAGCTCCAAACCATATGGAGTTACACCATGCATAAGATTGTCCCCGACCCACCCTGCGACCTGCTCAACGACCGCGCCGCCTTCAGTCGCGCCCTCAGCCACTACCTACCGACCCAGGGCTTCCACTCCATCAGTGAAGAACTGAGTTTCGAAGACTCCCTGCTCTACACCGCCAGCCTGCTGAACAGCGCCTCGGCCACCGCGCTCGACTGTGGCGAACTCTTGCCCGGCGCCGAACGGGCCAAGGTCTTGGCCGTATGGCATTTGCTGGAGATCGCCAAGACCACGGTCGACCGCTCTATCGAGTGCCTGCATCCCCCGGCATAAACGCGATCAAAAAGGTGGGAGCGGGCTTGCTCGCGAATGCGGTGGGTCAGTCAATAGAGATGCCAACTGACCCACCGCATTCGCGAGCAAGCCCGCTCCCACATTTGGATCTGCGCCGCTGTTGAGGGCCAGTTACAATGCCGCTCCCCCAAGGAGCCCCCATGCCCACCTTACTCACCGACTGGCGCCACCGCCCCACTCACCGCCGTGTCTGGGCCCTGGCCGCGCCGATGATTCTGTCGAATATTTCGGTACCGTTGGTGGCGCTGGTGGACAGCATGGTCATCGGCCACCTGCCCCACGCCCATCAACTGGGTGCCGTGGCCGTTGGGGCCAGCCTGTATACCTTCCTGGCCTGGGCCATGGGTTTTCTGCGCATGGGCACCACCGGGTTTGCCGCCCAAGCCGCCGGGCGCAATGATGGCGCGGCGCTGCGGCAAATCCTGCTGCAAGGTTTGCTGCTGGCGCTGGGGTTGGCGATGGTGCTGGGCACGGTGGGCATTCCCCTCAGCCACCTGGCACTGGAGTGGATGCAGCCCTCGGCCGAGTTGAATCAACTGACCCGCGAATTCTTCCACACCCGCCTGTTCGGCCTCCCTGCCGCCCTGGCCACCTACGCCCTGGTGGGTTGGTTCCTGGGCACGCAGAACGCCCGGGCCCCGCTGGCGATTCTGTTGACCACTAACCTTGTGAATATCGCCCTGAACCTGTGGTTCGTTTTAGGCCTGGACTGGGGCGTGGTCGGCTCGGCGCGGGCCTCGGTGATTGCCGAATGGACCGGCGCCCTGCTCGGCCTGGCCCTCACGCAAAAAGCCCTGCGCGCCTACCCCGGGCACATCGCCTGGGCGGCGCTCAAGGTCTGGCAAAGCTGGCGCGCGCTGCTGGCGGTCAACCGCGACATCTTTATCCGCAGCCTGGCGCTGCAATCGGTGTTTTTCATGATCACGGTGCAAGGCGCCCGGCTGGGCGACGCCACCGTCGCGGCCAATGCCCTGCTGCTCAACGGGCTGTTGCTGACCGCCCATGCCCTGGACGGTCTGGCCCACGCGGTGGAAGCGTTGTGCGGCCACGCCATCGGCGCCCATGACCGCCAGGCCCTGCGCCGCTCGCTGGTCGTTGCCTGCGGCTGGTCATTGATCGCCAGCCTCGGGTTTGTGCTGTTGTTTACCTTCGCCGGCCACTTGTTTATCGCCATGCAGACCGATATCCCCAGCGTGCGCGAAACCGCCGATATCTACCTGCCGTACCTTGCGGTACTGCCGTTGATTGCGGTGTGGAGTTATCTGTTGGACGGCTTGTTTATCGGCGCGACCCGCGCGCGGGAGATGCGCAACGGCATGCTGCTGACGGTGCTGATTATGCTGCCGCTTGCCTGGGCGTTGCAGGGGCTGGGTAACCACGGGCTGTGGATAACGTTCCTGCTGTTTATGGCAGTGCGCAGTTTGACGTTGTGGGCGATTGCCTGGCGGCTGAATCGGCAGGGGCTGTGGCTGGCCGCACACTAATGTGGGAGCGGGCTTGCCCGCGATGACGGCAGATCAGTCAGCACCTGTATTGACTGATCCACTGCTTTCGCGAGCAAGCCCGCTCCCACACAAGCCCGCTCCCACAGCTTGGCGCTGTGCCTGCCGGTCTTAGGAAGACAGGTAGGACGAACGGGTCAGGCCCAGGCGTAGCGCATCCAGGAACTGGGTGCGTTCTGCCGCCGTGATCTTCGCGCTGGCGCACTTGTCACGGTAGTGGGTCATCAACTCCTCCGGCGACAAGTGCACGTAGCGCAGCATGTCTTCGATGGTGTCGTGGGTCTCGATCCCGGCGCTGTACACCGAGCCGTCCTCGCGCTGGTAGATGTTCACCGAATCGGTGTCACCGAACAGGTTGTGCATGTCCCCGAGGATTTCCTGGTAGGCGCCCACCAGGAAGATCCCCAGCAGGTAGTCCTCGCCTTCGTTCAAACCGTGCACCGGCAGGCTGGTCTCGATGCTTTGCTCGTCGACGTATTGCTTGATCTTGCCGTCGGAGTCACAGGTCAGGTCCTGCAGTACCGCGCGGCGCAGCGGCTCTTCGTCGAGGCGGTGCAGCGGCAGGATCGGCAAGACCTGGCCGATGGCCCAGGTGTCCGGCAGGCTCTGGAATACCGAGAAGTTGCAGATGTACTTGTCGGCCAGCTTGTCGTTGAGTTCGTCCAACACCTGGCGGTGCGAGCGCTGGCGGGCCTTGAGCGAGTTGTGCAGGCGGCGGCACACGGCGAAGTAGCACTGTTCGGCCAGGGCTTTTTCCGCGAGGGTCAGCTTGCCGTCGGCGTACTGGGCGGCCACGTCACTCATGTAGTGGGTGGCGCGCCAGTAGGTTTCGGTGACCATTTCAATGTCGGTCGGGCCCAGCAGGTCAACCAGCCATTGCACGGTTTCCGGCAGGCTCTCCTTGTTCTCGATCACCGGTACGTCGTCGTTGTGTTTCTCGACGTCGGTCACCTGCACCACCAGCATGGCGTGGTGGGCGGTCAGGGAGCGGCCGCTCTCGGAGAAGATGTTGGGGTGCGGCAGGTTCTGCGCGTCGCAGAATTCCTTGAGCATGCCCACCACCACGCCGGCGTAGTCGTCCATGTCGTAGTTGATCGAGCTGGCGTTGCGCGAGTGGGTACCGTCGTAGTCCACGCCCAGGCCGCCGCCGACGTCGATGTGGTCCACCGGCAGGCCGAGGTTGCGCAGTTCGCCGTAGTAGCGGATGGCTTCCTTGAACCCGTGCTGGTAGTCCGCTAGGTTGGCGATCTGCGAGCCCATGTGAAAGTGCAGCAGGCGGATGCCCTGGTCCAGGCCCGCGGCGCGGAAGCGCTCGACCACCGACAGCAACTGCGCCGCCGACAGGCCGAACTTGGACTTCTCGCCACCGGTGTCGGCCCATTTGCTCGACGCCAGGGACGACAGGCGCACCCGCAGGCCGACCTGTGGCTTGACCTTGAGGTTGGCGGCTTCTTCGATCACCAGGCCTACTTCGGACTCTTTCTCGATCACGATAAACACGTTGTGGCCCAGCTTCTGGCCCATCAGCGCGAGGCGGATGAACTCACGGTCCTTGTAACCGTTGCAGACGATGGTGCCGCCTTTCGGTGCCAGGGCCAGTACGGCCAGAAGCTCAGGCTTGGAGCCGGCTTCCAGGCCGATGGACACGTCCTGGGTGGCGATGATGTTCTCGATCACCGCTTCCTGCTGGTTGACCTTGATCGGGTAGAGCGCGGTGTATTTGCTCTGGTATTCCAGGCGCTCGATATTCGCGTCGAAGGCGCCGGTCAGTTGGCGCACGCGGTCTTGCAGGATATCCGGGAAGCGCACCAGCAAAGGCAGGGACAGGCCGCTTTTGCGCAGCTCATCCACTTGCTCGTACAAATCGATGGGCGAGCTGTTCGGGCCGTTCGGACGGACTTCAACGCGACCGGCATCATTGATCGCGAAATACCCGGCCCCCCAATGGCGAATCCCGTAAACACTGCGGCTGTCCGCAACTGTCCATTGGCTGCCATCGTCTTTGCGTGTGCGTCGTACGGACATCGAAGTCCCCTATATAAAGTCGAAGAGCGCCACCCAAGTCAGAGGCTGGCGCAGTCTAAAGAGTGAAAATGACGATTTGCCTGTGAGAGGGGTAGACCCCACTTGCAGGACAGAGTTTAGACACCGGTCAGGAACAGGCTCTGTGAAACCATGGAGACGACGAGCGCGCTCGTCGGTGCGGGTTTCACAGAGGCTGCTAGCCGCCGGATTTCTTCGCCTTGTAGCCGAGCTTGATCAACTCGGCCAACAGCAACTCGACGTGATCGCCCTGGATTTCGATGATCCCGTCTTTCAGGGCGCCACCGGTGCCACAGCGCTTTTTCAGCAGCGTGGCCAACTCCTTGAGTGGCTCGGCTGCCAGGGGCACGCCGGTGATGGTGGTCACCGTCTTGCCGCCACGGCCCTTGCTCTCGCGGCGTACGCGGGCAATTCCGTCACCTTCGGGAATCAGGGTCTGTTTACAGGTACAGGCGTCCACGGGCTGGCGACAGTCCGGGCAATGCCGACCTGCGTCGGTGGAAAACACCAGGCCACCAAGGGCGGCGAAGGATGCGGCTTTTTTGGCCACCGGCAATCCTCTTGGGAGGATGAAGACTGATCAGTGCCCGTCAACCGGCCACCAACCGCGAAGCCCCACTCAGGCAGGGGCAGCGCTACCGAACCGCTTAGGCCTACCCGCCCCTGTAGGAGCGAGCTTGCTCGCGAAAATCGTCAACGATAACGCGGGCATCCAGACAGCACGCGGTGACATTGGGTTTTTCGCGAGCAAGCTCGCTCCTACAGGGACCGAGGAAACGTTGGAGCGGTTCGGCTTGAAAAGTCGCGCAGTGTAACGGCAAAAAGCCTACTTGCTAAGAGCCAAATGGCGCCAATTTATGCAACTTTAGCGACGCGCAGCCAGATAGCGTTTTAAGGCGGCCAACGAGTCGGGGCAATAGGACTTTTGCTCGATATCGGCCAGCACCGCCTCGATGCTCATAAAGCGCGCTTCCAGCACCTCTTCGGGCTGCAATTGCAGCGGCCCGTCCCAGACCGCCGAGAACGCCGAGCACCAGAGCCGGTTGCCCGTGTCCTCGAAAAAGAAGTGGTCGTGGGCCGTCAGCTTTACACCGCTGACGCCCAACTCTTCTGCCAGCTCGCGGGCGGCCGATTGCTCATAGGTCTCGCCCGCCGCAACCATGCCCCCCGCCGCCACGTCCCAGTAACCGGGATAGATGGCTTTGCTCAGGGTGCGTCGATGCACGCACAGCTCACCTTTTGAGTTGAACAGCATGATGTAGGTGCCGCGCCCGATCAGCCCGCGCTCGCGCAGGTCGGCACGCACCAGGGCGCCAAGCAGGTTGTCCTGCTCGTCGACCCAGGCGATGTGCTCGGCATCCGAGGCCGCGCGGTGCGCGACCTCCTTGGCGCTATCGACCATGACTCAACCCTGGTTCAGCAGTTGACGCAGGTCGATCACTGCCGCGTTGGCGCGGGAGATGTAGTTGGCCATCACCAGCGAGTGGTTGGCCAATACGCCGTAGCCGCTGCCATTGAGGATCATCGGGCTCCACAGGGTTTCCTGGGAGGCTTCCAGCTCACGAATGATCTGGCGCACGCTGACGGTGGCGTTTTTCTTGGCCAGGACGTCGGCAAAGTCGACTTCGATGGCACGCAACAGATGGGACAGGGCCCACGCCTGGCCACGGGCTTCGTAGAACACGTTGTCGATTTGCATCCATGGGGTTTCCACCACTTCTTCATCGACCTGCGGCACTTCGCCCGGCGCCAGCGCTTCGGTTTTCAGCGCGGTGTTGAGCTTGACCCGGCCGACACTGGCCGACAGGCGCTGCGACAACGAGCCCAAGCGGGTGGCGACATCGCCCAGCCAGTTGTTCAGGTTGTCGGCGCGCGCATAAAACAGGGCGCCTTTCTGATTGGGGTCGGACAGGCGTGCCTGGTAGCGGCTCAGGGAGTTGATGCCTTCCTGGTATTCCGATTCGCTGGAAGGCAGCACCCAGCTTTTGTTGTCGAAGTTGAAACGCGGCTCGGCCTTGGCCAGGTCGGCGTCTTCGGCCGATTGCGATTGCGAGCGGGCGAAGTCCTTGCGCAGGGCACGGGTCAGGTCACGCACCTGCACCAGCACGCCATATTCCCAGCTGGGCATGTTGTCCATCCACAACCCAGGCGGGAAGCGGTCGTTGGAAATGTAGCCGCCAGGCTTGTTGAGCAGGGTGCCCACTACGGTCTTGACGGTTTCGACGGTGGTAAAGCCGATGACCATTTGCTTGCCGTCTTTTTCGGCGGCAATTTGCGCGTTTTGCTGGACCGGGAACAAGGCCGGCTCCTGGCTCCAATACCAACCCAGGCCACCGGTGACCAACAGGTAAATCACCACCAGGGTCAGCAGTGCCCGGCTCATCAACAGGTTACGAAAATAGCTGCGGGAGGCCGACTTGGGCGCAGGGCTTGGGCCTGGGGCGCTGCCTGCACGGTTTTTCCAGTCCAGCATGGCGGATATCCTTTCAGTCACTTGAGTTCAATAGCTACGACCACAACCCTACCCCATCGTGCCCGTCTGTGCGGGGCTTTTAATCAAGGTGGCGCAAAGCTGGCACTCAACTATAAAGGAAGGGCACTGATGCGCCTACGCGACCCGCCAGTCAGTAAATGAATCCCCGGGACCTTGCAGTTAATTGACGTATGACACTCGTGCGATTGAAAAGAGGTGCTAGCATAGAGCCACCAGTCGACCTCAGCATGCACCCTTACCTAGTAGTCAGGATATGACCGAGCCAGAAGACCCAAGCCGTGAGCGTCTCAAGCACCACTTTGCCCAGCGGGTAATTCATCAGGCGCGTCAAATTCTTGAGATCTGGCAGCGTTTGCAGCGCAGCGAATGGTCGAACGCCGAATTGAACGAACTCAGCGAGGCCAATCTGCGCCTGCTGCGTTTTGCCGAGCGCTTTGAACAACCCGAGCATGGCCAACTGGCCCGGCACATCATCGAGTCGCTCAAAGCGGTGGATGAAAACCGCGGCCGCCTGAGCAGCCACCTGATCACCGACCTCAACCGCTTGATGCAGCGCCTGTCACGAACCGGCCTGCGCCAGGGCGACCAGTTGGACCAGACCTTCCTGCCGCCGATGCGCAAGCCGATCTACGTGATGCTGGCCGATCACGACCGTGCCGAGCGCCTGGCCAAGCAGCTGGAATTCTTTGGCTTGAGCGCGCAGTCCCTGGACAGCGTGGCCGCGTTCCGCTCGTCCATGGCCGAACGCCTGCCGGCGGCGATTGTGATGGACGTGGACTTCTGCGGCGCCGGCCTGGGCCTGAAACTGGCCGCCGAAGCCCAGGAAGGCCTGGAGCAGAAACTGCCGCTGTTGTTCTTCAGCCTGCACGAAACCGACACCCCCACCCGCCTGGCGGCGGTGCGCGCCGGTGGCCAGGAGTTCCTCACCGGGACCCTGGAAGCCTCGAGCCTGCTGGAAAAAATCGAGGTACTGACCTGCGTCGCCCAGTACGAACCTTATAAAGTGCTGATCATCGACGACTCCCGCGCCCAGGCGATGCACACCGAGCGCCTGCTCAACAGCGCCGGGATCGTCACCCGCACCCTGATCGAGCCGATCCAGGCCATGGCCGAGCTGGCAGACTTCCAGCCCGACCTGATCATCCTCGACATGTACATGCCGGCCTGCACCGGTACCGAACTGGCCAAGGTGATTCGCCACAATGACCGTTATGTCAGCGTGCCGATCATCTACCTGTCGGCCGAAGACGACCTGGATAAACAGCTGGATGCCATGAGCGAAGGCGGTGACGACTTCCTCACCAAGCCAATCAAGCCGCGCCACCTGATCACCACCGTGCGCAACCGCGCCGCCCGCGCCCGCCATCTCAAGGCGCGGATGGTGCGCGACAGCCTGACCGGCCTGTACAACCACACCCATATCCTGCAACTGCTGGAAGACTGCAGCTTCCGCTCGCGCCGCGAGAACAAGCCGCTGAGCTTTGCCATGCTCGACATTGACCACTTCAAGCGGGTCAACGACAGCCACGGCCACCCCATGGGCGACCGCGTGATCAAGAGCCTGGCGCTGTTTCTCAAGCAACGCTTGCGCAAGACCGACTACATCGGCCGTTACGGCGGCGAAGAGTTCGCCATTGTGATGCCCGACACCGACCTGGACGCGGCCTGCAAAGTGCTCGACGAAATCCGTGGGCGCTTTGCCGAAATCCACTACCCGGCCCAGCCCCAGGATTTGTGGTGCACCTTCAGCGCCGGTGTGGTCGAGTTGTGCGACGGCTCCGACAGCCTGATGATGGCCGCCCAGGCCGACGAGGCGCTGTACCGCGCCAAGGATGCCGGGCGTAACCGGGTGCACGCCGCAGGCACCTCAAGGCAAAGTGCCACCTTTTCATCGGATTCCACTCAGTCCGTCATAACGCTGTAACGAAAACGCAATAACTTCAGGCACTTATCTTTCCGCCGTTGGTTGAAACCACGCATGCGCCTGAAGCTGCTGACGAATCTGAACACCCTTCTGCTGGTCGCCGTTTGCCTGGCCCTGGGCGCTACGCTCTGGTGGTCGCAGCGGGCCCTTGAGCGCCCGTACCTGTTGATGGAGCGCTACCTGGGCCTGTCCCAGGCCTTCCAGAACCAGACTGCGCGCAATATCGACGATTATCTTTCCAGCGGCGACGCCTTGCGCCTGAGCGCTGCCGGCCAGAGCCTGGAAAACCTGCTGCTGCACCTGGACGAGCTGCCGCCTGAGCTGACGCAAAAACTGCGGCCCGGCCTGCTCGACCTCGATGGCTTCAGCAAGACCGACCTGCTGGCCGCCGGCAAACTGGCCGGTGACCCACAAGCCCTGCTGCTGCAAGCCGAGCGGGAGTTGGGGGCCAATCTGGAGCAATTGAGCCAGTACGCCATCGGCGTCAGCTCAGTAGACGCGCCGCGTTATCTGCCGCCGTTGCTCGCCGCCTCCCAGCATCTGGGCCGACTGTCCCTGGCACGGGACAAGCTGGTGAGCAGCGGGCGCAGCGAACTGGCCGACGATGTAGAGCGCGAACTGGCCAATATCCGCAGCCAGGCTGATCTGCTTGGGCAACTGCCGCTGCTGGGCATGACCGCCAGCAGTGCCTCCAACAGCGATGATTTTTCGGCGCTGATGGGCCTGGAAAGCAGCGAAACCACAGCCGCCGAAGACACCGGCGTGGGCCTCAAGCGCGAGCTCAACAGCCTGCTCACACGCTACCCGGCCGAACTGACGCGCACCCGCGAGCAAATCCACAAACGCACTGAGCTGGCCGCCGCCACCCATCTGAAAATCGACACCGTGCAGCAAGCCATTGCCGCACTGGAGCCCGAAGTGCGCGCCCAGCACGCCAGAATCCAGGGCGAAGTGCGGGTGATCCAAGGCGTGATGATTGGCCTGATCCTGCTGATCGCCCTGCTCATCGACACCCTGCAACGGCGCCTGGCGCGGGTGCTGACCAGCCTGGCGCCGGCCCTGTCGACCTGGGCCGAGGGTGACTTCAGCCAAGAGATCGCCCTGGGTGCGACCAACCGCGAACTGCATGATATTGAAGCCTCGCTCAATCGCCTGCGGGCTTACCTGGTGAACCTGGTGGGCACTATTCGCACGAATGCCGAGCAAGTGGCCGGCAGCAGCCGCGCCCTGGCCGAACTGAGCGGCGGCCTGCATGACGGGGCCGAACGCCAGGCCGGGGACACTGCGCAAATCCGTGATTCATTGGGCGAGTTGGAGGCCACTATCCAGCAGGTTGCCGGTGACGCCAGCCAGGCTGCCGGGGCCAGCCGCAGTGCCGGCGAGGCCGTGGAACATGGCCAGCGGGTGATCGGCTTGAGCCTCACCGGCCTGCACGCGCTGGTGGGCGAAGTGCAAGACAATGCGCAGATGATCGAAAAACTCGCCGAAGAGTCCGCGACCATTGGCAGCGTGCTTACGGTGATCCGCTCGATTGCCGACCAGACCAACCTGCTGGCGCTCAACGCCGCCATCGAAGCGGCCCGCGCCGGTGAGGCCGGGCGCGGGTTTGCGGTGGTTGCCGACGAAGTACGCTCCCTGGCCCAGCGCACGGCAGGCGCCACCGCCGAGATCCAGACCCTGATTGCCGGCCTGCAGACCGCAGCCCGGCAATCGGTGGAAGGCATGCGCGCCCAGGTCGAACACGCCGAAGCCACCGCCCAGCAGGCCCAGGCGGCCGACGGCGCGCTGGATGAAATCGTCGGCGCGATCCAGACCATTTCCGACACCGCCACCCGGATTGCCGAGGTGACGGCCCAGCAGAGCGGCGCGGTCAGTGAAATCCGCGATAACAGCGAGCGCATCCACCAGTTGGGCGAGGACAACCTGCTGCGGATCGGCCAGGGCCGCCGCCAGGGCGAGCATCTGTTGGTGCTCGGCGGGCAGCTTAATACGGCGGTGCAGGCATTTCGCGTCTGACGCCATCTCCCGCCCCATGAAGATCAAATGTAGGAGCTGGCTTGCCTGCGATAGCGGTGGATCAGTAGCCGATTAGTCGCCTAGCACACCGCTATCGCAGGCAAGCCAGCTCCTACAGTCGATCTTCATTGCTTTCCAGACCGTATTACCAATGACCGAATCGTGCGCCCCAGTCACATACTTTGCGCAATCCTCGCTAATCGTGCTGGCTATTGCAGAGAACTGGACAGTCACAAAGGCTTTGCGGCATAGTCGCCGGGTTCTGACGTACCTACCTCCAATAACAAGGAACAGCCGATGGCGACCTTACTGGTTCTGCACGGACCCAACCTGAACCTGCTCGGCACCCGCGAACCGGGTGTGTACGGTGCAGTGACCCTCGAACAGATCAACCTCGATCTCGAACGACGGGCCCGTGAAGCCGGCCACCATCTGCTCTACCTGCAAAGCAATGCCGAGTATGAATTGATTGATCGCATTCACGCCGCGCGCAGCGAAGGCGTGGACTTTATCCTGATCAATCCCGCCGCTTTTACGCACACAAGCGTTGCATTACGTGACGCGCTGCTGGCGGTGAGCATCCCATTCATCGAAGTGCATTTATCGAACGTGCATAAACGCGAAGCTTTCCGCCATCACTCTTACTTCTCCGACGTAGCGGTAGGAGTGATCTGCGGCCTTGGCGCCAGCGGTTACCGACTGGCCCTGGAGGCCGCCCTGGAACACATTGAAGAACAGGCTATACGCCCCTGACCGCCCCTTGGGAGTTGATGATTCATGGATATCCGTAAAGTTAAGAAACTGATCGAACTGCTGGAAGAATCCGGTATCGACGAGCTGGAAATCAAGGAAGGCGAAGAGTCCGTACGGATCAGCCGTCACAGCAAGACCCCGGCCCAACAGTTCTACGCGCCACAGATGCAAGCGCCGGCGCCAGCCGCTGCTGCTCCAGCCGCCGCACCTGCTGCTGCCGCTGCACCTGCCGCACCAGCAGCGCCTGTGCTGAACGGTTTCGTGGTCAAGTCGCCAATGGTCGGTACTTTCTACCGCACCCCGGCACCGACCTCGCCAGCCTTCGTTGAAGTGGGCAAGACCGTGAAAGTGGGCGACACCATCTGCATCGTGGAAGCGATGAAGATGATGAACCACATCACGGCCGAAAAAGCCGGCGTCATCGAATCCATCCTGGTAGAAAACGGTCAGCCGGTTGAGTACGACCAGCCGCTGTTCACCATCGTTTGAACCGCGGAGCGCCTTCGATGTTGAAACCTGCGAAGAAACTGCAAAAAGTCCTGATCGCCAACCGCGGCGAGATCGCGCTGCGGATCCTGCGCGCCTGTAAGGAAGAGGGCATCAAGACCGTCGCTGTTTACTCGACGGCCGATACCGAATTGATGCACGTGAAACTGGCGGACGAAAGCATCTGCATCGGCCCGCCACTGGCCACGAACTCGTACCTGAAGGTCTCGAACATCATCGCTGCGGCTGAAGTGACCGGCGCTGATGGCATCCACCCTGGCTACGGCTTCCTCGCGGAAAACGCCGATTTCGCCGAACAGGTGGAAAAATCCGGCTTCGCCTTCATCGGCCCGAAAGCCGAGACCATTCGCCTGATGGGCGACAAGGTGTCGGCCAAGGACGCCATGATCGCAGCCGGCGTGCCTACCGTTCCAGGTTCCGACGGCCCGCTGCCCGAGGACGAGGAAACCGCCCTGCGCATTGGTCGTGAAGTCGGTTACCCGGTGATCATCAAGGCCGCCGGCGGCGGTGGTGGTCGCGGCATGCGCGTGGTGCACAAGGAAGAAGACCTGATCGAAGCGGCCAAGCAGACTCGCTCCGAGGCGGGCGCCTGGTTCGGCAACCCGATGGTCTACCTGGAAAAATACCTGACCAACCCACGTCACGTGGAAGTCCAGGTACTGTCCGACGGCCAGGGCCACGCCATCCACCTGGGCGACCGCGATTGCTCGCTGCAACGCCGTCACCAGAAGGTCCTGGAAGAAGCTCCGGCACCGGGCCTGGATGAAAAAGCACGTCAGGAAGTCCTGGCACGCTGCGTCAAGGCTTGCATCGATATCAACTACCGTGGCGCCGGGACTTTCGAGTTCCTCTACGAGAACGGCCGCTTCTACTTCATCGAGATGAACACTCGTGTGCAGGTAGAGCACCCGGTTTCGGAGATGGTCACCGGTATCGACATCGTCAAGGAGATGCTGAGCATCGCCGCTGGCAACGTGCTGTCCTTCACCCAGGACGACGTGAAGATGCACGGTCACTCCCTGGAGTGCCGGATCAACGCCGAAGACCCGAAAACCTTTATCCCGAGTCCAGGCCTGGTCAAGCATTTCCATGCACCCGGCGGCAACGGCGTTCGCGTCGATTCGCACCTGTACAGCGGCTACAAGGTTCCGTCCAACTACGACTCGTTGATCGGCAAGCTGATCACCTGGGGCGCCACTCGCGACGAGGCCATGGCCCGTATGCGCAATGCCCTGGACGAAATCGTGGTCGACGGCATCAAGACCAACATCCCCCTGCATCGGGATCTGGTTCGTGATGAAGGCTTCTGCGAAGGTGGTGTGAACATTCACTACCTGGAACACAAGCTGGCCAACCAGTAAGTTTGTGCTCCACCCACAAAACCGCCTTCGGGCGGTTTTGTCGTTTATGCGCACACAAGAACACCACAAAACCCTGTAGGAGCTGGCTTGCCTGCGATAGCGGTAGGCCTGGCACTGATGAGCAAGCTGACACCCCGCCATCGCAGGCAAGTCAGCTCCCACATTTGGCTCCCGTGCTGTCAGTGGTGTCGTCTTCTGGCCTGCTCTCGCGTAAACTTGCGCCCTTTCGCAGCCCCACCCCGCTGCACACTCATTTTTTCAAAGGTGCCCGCCATGCCTTGGCTGCAAGTCCGTCTCGCCATCAGCCCAGAACAAGCCGAAACCTATGAAGACGCGTTCCTCGAAGTGGGCGCCGTGTCGGTGACCTTCATGGACGCCGAAGACCAGCCGATTTTCGAGCCTGAGCTGAACACCACCCCGCTGTGGTCCCACACCCACTTGCTGGCGCTGTTCGAAGACGGCACCGACGCCAGCAGCGTGTTTGCCCACATGGAACTGCTCACCGGCGGCCCGCTGCCCGAGCACCATAGCGAAGTGATCGAAGACCAGGACTGGGAACGCAGTTGGATGGACAACTTCCAGCCTATGCGTTTCGGCCAGCGCCTGTGGATCGTGCCAAGCTGGCATGCGGCCCCGGAGCCTGAGGCAGTCAACCTGCTGCTGGACCCGGGCCTGGCGTTCGGCACCGGCACCCACCCCACCACCGCCCTGTGCCTGGAATGGCTCGATGGCCAGGACTTGCAAGGCTGCAATGTGTTGGACTTCGGCTGCGGCTCGGGGATCCTGGCCATCGCCGCGCTGCTACTGGGCGCCAACGAAGCCGTCGGCACCGACATCGACGTGCAGGCCCTGGAAGCCTCCCGCGATAACGCCGGGCGCAACAACATCCCTGAAGGCAAATTCCCACTGTACCTGCCGGAGCAATTGCCCCAGGTGCAGGCCGACGTACTGGTCGCCAATATCCTCGCCGGGCCGCTGGTCTCACTGGCCCCGCAACTGTCGAGCCTGGTCAAGCCGGGCGGGCGCCTGGCGCTGTCGGGGATCCTCGCCGAGCAGGGCGAAGAAGTCGCCGCCGCCTATGCCCAGGACTTCGACCTGGACCCCATCGCCAACCGCGATGGCTGGGTACGCATCAGCGGTCGTCGGCGCTAGAATGAGCGCCTGCATGAATCGGATGGCCGCATGACCGACAGTTTTGTCACCCAGTGCCCGCATTGCCAAACCCGTTTCCGCGTCAGCCATGCCCAGTTGAGCGTGGCCCGCGGCGTGGTTCGCTGCGGCTCTTGCCTGCAAGTGTTCAATGCCGCCCGGCAACTGCTGGAGCAGCGCGCCCACGCGCCTGAAACGCAGGCCGCCGAAGCCCCGCCGCGCGCCATCAGCCAGAAGCAATGGACCGCCGAGGAGCTGGACCTGGACCACCTGGACCTCGACGAAGAACTGGCCAAGCTGGAACGCCGGGAAATCCAGCACACCCAGCCCCAGGGCAGCGAACGACGCCAGGCAGGTGCGGACCGCCGGCAAAAAGACGAGTCGATGAGCGCCAGCCGCGACACCGCCAAGGCTGAAGAAGAACAATGGGCCGCCAGCCTGTTCAGCGACCCACCGGACGAACGGGCTGCGACAATCGCCCACGCCGAGCAAGCCGCCGAACCGGCCCCAGCCCCCACGGGCAAAACCCAGCGTACCGAGCCCTCGATGTCCTTCGACATCCACGAGGTGGACGACGAGCCCGTACTGCATGCTGACGAGCCTCTCGACCCGCCCGAGCCAACGCTCAGCAGCGAGCTGGACGAACCCGAGCCTGAGCCACGCCGCAAGCGCACACGCGCCACGGGCAACGCCCATGACGAGATGCTGCAGGACCTGGAAGACGACCCGCTGCACCTGTACACCGGCAAACGCCCGGCCGGCTGGGGCCGCCGCCTGCTCTGGCTGACCCTGGTGCTGCTGGCCGCCGCCGCCCTCGCTGGCCAGTACATCGCCTATCAGTTCGACGACCTGGCCCGCCAGGACAAGTACCGCCCGTGGTTCCAGGAACTGTGCCCGAAACTGGGCTGCACCGTGCCGTCGCGGGTCGATATTGCCCATATCAAGAGCAGCAACCTGGTGGTGCGCAGCCATCCCGAGTTCGCCGGCGCCCTGGTGGTGGATGCGATCATCTACAACCGTGCGACGTTCTCCCAGCCGTTCCCGCTGCTGGAGTTGCGTTTTGCCGACCTCAATGGCCGGATGATCGCCAGCCGGCGCTTCAAGCCCGCCGAGTACCTCAGCGGGGAGCTGGCCGGCCAAACCGAGATGCCGTCCCAGACCCCGATCCATATCGCCTTGGACATTCTCGACCCAGGCAACAAGGCTGTGAACTACAGTCTCAGTTTCCACTCCCCCGAGTGATTCGCAGCGCACGTCAAGGTTCGGACGGCAGGTTATTGACTTGCTCGTCCACGACCAAACCGCTGGCGATAAGAAAATAACTGCTCAGATTTTATCCAATTCAGCCTTTAACCAGTCATCGAGAGCGGGTATCATGCCAACCCTTTTTCGAACTCTAATGATCCGGCCCCACAACAGGGAAGTCCTATGTCGGCGGTACGCATCGGCCCATATACATTGCCAAACGCTTTGATTCTCGCCCCGATGGCGGGTGTCACCGACCAGCCCTTTCGTCAGCTGTGCAAACGTTTGGGCGCGGGCCTTGTAGTTTCGGAAATGGTCACCAGCGACATGAGCTTGTGGAACACCCGCAAATCGCGGATGCGCATGATCCATGAAGGTGATCCCGAGCCGCGCTCGGTACAGATCGCCGGTGGTGATGCGCAGATGCTGGCGGATGCGGCCCGGGCCAACGTGGAGCTGGGTGCACAGATTATTGATATCAACATGGGTTGCCCGGCAAAAAAGGTCTGCAACAAGGCCGCCGGCTCCGCCCTGTTGAAGGATGAGCAGTTGGTGGCCGAGATCCTGCACGCCGTGGTGGGTGCAGTGGATGTGCCGGTCACCCTGAAGATCCGCACCGGCTGGGACCGGGACAACAAGAACGGCCTGACGGTGGCGAAGATCGCCGAACAGGCAGGCATTACAGCGCTGGCGGTGCATGGCCGTACCCGTGCGGACCTTTATACCGGCGAGGCTGAATACGACACCATTGCTGCGATCAAGCAGGCGGTGTCGATTCCGGTCTTTGCCAACGGCGACATCGACTCGGCCGAGAAAGCCCGGCGCGTGCTGCACGCAACCGGTGCCGATGGGCTGTTGATCGGCCGGGCCGCCCAGGGGCGGCCATGGATTTTTCGTGAGATCGAGCACTTCCTGCGTACCGGCGAAATCATGCCGGCACCGGGGCTGATCGAGGTGGAACGTATTCTGCTAGAGCATCTGGCCGCCCTGCACACCTTCTATGGAGACGTGATGGGCGCGCGCATAGCTCGCAAGCATGTGGGTTGGTATCTCGCAACCCTGCCCGGCGCCAAAGAGTTTCGTGCCGGGTTCAATCGTTTGGATGAAACGCAAGCACAGGTCACCGCCGTTCGTGAGTTCTTTGCCGAACGAGACAAGAGCCTGAGAGCAGGGGACGCAGAAGGGGTGGCCGCATGACGATGATGACCGAGACTTTAGTGAGTGGAACAACACCCGTGAGCGACAACGTCAATTTGAAACAGCACCTCAACACGCCGAGCGAAGAAGGCCAGACCCTTCGCGGGAGCGTCGAGAAAGCGCTGCACAATTATTTCGCCCACCTTGAGGGCGCGGCCGTCACGGATGTGTACAACCTGGTGCTCTCCGAAGTCGAGGCGCCCTTGCTCGAAAGCGTGATGAACTACGTCAAGGGCAACCAGACCAAAGCCAGTGAGCTGCTGGGCCTGAACCGTGGGACCCTGCGCAAGAAGCTCAAACAGTACGATTTGCTGTAAGCATTCAATCAAACCAGAAAGGCGCCCGCGTAAAACCGGTCGCCTTTTTTGCTGACTCCTTTGCTTTTGATGGAAATTGAGATGACCGACCAGACTACCCGCCTGCCGATCCGCCGTGCCTTGATCAGTGTTTCCGACAAGACCGGGATCCTCGAATTTGCCCGGGAGCTGGAAGCCCTGGGCGTGGAAATCCTCTCCACGGGTGGGACCTTCAAACTGCTGCAGGACAACGGCGTGGCCGCAGTAGAAGTCGCGGACTACACCGGTTTCGCAGAAATGATGGACGGTCGGGTCAAGACCCTGCACCCGAAAATCCACGGCGGCATCCTCGGCCGTCGCGGTATCGACGATGCCATCATGAACGAGCACGGCATCAAGCCGATCGACCTGGTGGCCGTCAACCTCTACCCGTTCGAAGCCACCATCAACAAGCCAGGCTGCGACCTGCCGACCGCGATCGAAAACATCGATATCGGCGGCCCGACCATGGTGCGCTCGGCAGCCAAGAACCACAAAGACGTGGCCATCGTGGTCAACGCCAGCGACTACGCCCAGGTGTTGCAAAGCCTCAAAGCCGGCGGCCTGACCTACGCCCAGCGTTTCGACCTGATGCTCAAGGCCTTCGAACACACCGCCGCCTACGACGGCATGATCGCCAACTACATGGGCACCGTGAACCAGGCCGCCGAGACCCTGAGCACTGAGGGCCGCAGCCAGTTCCCGCGCACCTTCAACAGCCAGTTCATCAAGGCCCAGGAAATGCGCTACGGCGAGAACCCGCACCAGAGCGCGGCGTTCTACGTGGAAGCCAAGCCTGCCGAAGTGGGGATCGCCACCGCGACCCAACTGCAGGGCAAGGAGCTGTCCTACAACAACGTGGCCGACACCGACGCCGCGCTGGAATGTGTGAAGAGCTTCGTCAAGCCGGCCTGCGTGATCGTCAAGCACGCCAACCCGTGCGGCGTGGCGGTGAGCCCGGACGCTGAAGGCGGGATCCGCCAGGCCTACGAGCTGGCCTACGCCACCGATACCGAATCGGCATTCGGCGGCATCATCGCCTTCAACCGCGAACTGGATGCCGAGACTGCCAAGGCCATCGTCGAGCGTCAGTTCGTCGAAGTGATCATCGCCCCATCCGTCAGCGAAGAGGCCCGTGCCATCGTTGCCGCCAAGGCCAATGTGCGCCTGCTGGCCTGCGGTGAGTGGTCGGCTGACCGCGCCGCTGCCTGGGACTACAAGCGCGTCAATGGTGGCTTGCTGGTACAGAGCCGCGACATCGGCATGATCGGCAGCCAGGACCTGAAAGTGGTGACCCAGCGCGCACCGACCGAGCAAGAGATCAACGACCTGATCTTCGCCTGGAAAGTGGCCAAGTACGTCAAGTCCAACGCCATCGTCTACGCCAAGAACCGCCAGACCATCGGTGTCGGCGCCGGCCAGATGAGCCGCGTTAACTCGGCGCGTATCGCGGCGATCAAGGCTGAACATGCCGGTTTGCAAGTCGCGGGTTCGGTGATGGCATCGGATGCGTTCTTCCCCTTCCGTGATGGCCTGGATAACGCTGCAAAAGCAGGTGTTACTGCGGTGATTCAACCGGGTGGCTCGATGCGTGATGCTGAGGTGATTGCCGCGGCTGATGAAGCCGGCATTGCCATGGTCTTCACCGGCATGCGCCACTTCCGCCACTGATCCAAATGTGGGTGGGGCTTATGTGGGAGCGGGCTTGCTCGCGAATGCGGTGTGTCATTCGACACATTCCTCACAGGCCCACCGCTTTCGCGAGCAAGCCCGCTCCCACATTTTAAAGCGCTCCAGCAGCGCCTACAGAATTTGAGGTTTTTGAAATGAATGTTTTGATCATTGGCAGCGGTGGCCGTGAACACGCCCTGGCTTGGAAAGTCTCCCAGGACCCACGCGTGCAGAAAGTCTTCGTCGCTCCCGGCAACGCCGGTACCGCCATTGAAGCCAAGTGCGAAAACGTCGCCATCGACGTCTTGGCCCTTGAGCAACTGGCTGACTTTGCCGAAAAGAACGTGTCCCTGACCATCGTTGGTCCGGAAGTGCCGCTGGTGGCGGGTGTCGTGGACCTGTTCCGCAGCCGTGGCCTGGACTGCTTCGGTCCGACCGCTGGCGCCGCCCAGTTGGAAGGCTCGAAAGCCTTCACCAAGGACTTTTTGGCGCGCCACAAGATCCCGACCGCCGACTACCAGAACTTCACCGAGATCGAGCCGGCCCTGGCTTATCTGCGCGAGAAAGGCGCCCCCATCGTGATCAAGGCCGATGGCCTGGCCGCCGGTAAAGGCGTGATCGTCGCGATGACCCTGCAAGAAGCCGAAGACGCGGTACGCGACATGCTCGCCGGCAACGCCTTCGGTGACGCCGGTTCGCGGGTGGTGATCGAAGAATTCCTCGACGGTGAAGAAGCCAGCTTTATCGTGATGGTCGACGGCAAGAACGTCTTGCCGATGGCCACCAGCCAGGACCACAAGCGCGTCGGCGACGGCGACACCGGCCCCAACACCGGCGGCATGGGTGCCTACTCCCCTGCCCCGGTGGTCACCGCCGACGTGCACCAGCGCGTCATGGACCTGGTGATCTGGCCGACCGTGCGCGGCATGGCCGATGAAGGCAATGTCTACACCGGCTTCCTGTACGCGGGCTTGATGATCGACAAGGCCGGTAACCCGAAAGTCATCGAGTTCAACTGCCGCTTCGGCGACCCGGAAACCCAGCCGGTGATGCTGCGCCTGCAGTCGAGCCTGGTGCTGTTGGTGGAAGCCGCCCTGGCGCAAGCGCTGGACAAGGTTGAAGCGCAGTGGGACCCACGCCCAAGCGTCGGCATCGTACTGGCCGCCGGTGGCTACCCTGCCGACTACGCCAAGGGCGACCTGATCCAGGGCCTGGACGCAGCGGCTACACTGGAAGGCAAAGTGTTCCACGCGGGTACCGCGCTCAAGGATGGCCAGGTCGTCACCGCAGGTGGCCGTGTACTGTGCGCCACCGCCATGGGCGCCAGTGTCGATGCCGCCCAGCAGCAAGCGTACAAGCTGGCCGCGAAGATCGACTGGCAGGGCTGCTTCTACCGCAAGGACATCGGCTACCGCGCCATTGCCCGTGAGCGGGGCGAAGATCAGTAAGCAGCTGTCCGTTCGGCTAGGCAGGGGCCTTTGGCCCTTGCCGTCCCATTACGGTCCCGCGCATAGTTAACCCCGTGCATCAACCTACGAAGGGATTTCGCCGTGCGCTGGCTCAGGATCGCCATAGTTTTTACAGTCAGCCTGCTGACCCTGCTCTGCCTTTTGCCGGCCCAGGCCGCCGCACAAGGTAGCGGCTGGGCGGTATTGCTTGATGAACAGGCCGACCTGCAACTGAGCGACATTCGCTCGGCACGCTACACCAACCAATTTAGCCCCATCGAACTGGACCGGATCACCGCCGCCGAGCCCAATGGTGCGCTGTGGGTACGTTTCAGGCTGCAGCCCGGCAAGCACGAGCAAGTGCTGCGGGTCTTCGCGCCGGACCTGGCGCACCTCAACCTGTATGTGCTGGACGGCGACACGCTGATCGAGCAAGTGAACACCGGCACCCGCCAACCCCAGGCCGAACGCCCGCTGCCGAGCAGCGACTTCATGCTGCCCTTGCCCCAGAGCCAGAAGCCCCTGGATGTATATGTGCGCCTGGTTTCGGAGCACGAGCTGCGGCCATACCTGACCCTCGAACCCGCCGTGATGGCCGCCGCCAACCAGACCCAGACCCTGGTCTATGGCCTGCTGTTCGGCTGCCTGCTGATGCTGATCCTGCACAACCTCACCCGCTACGCCTACCATCGTTCGCGCAGCAGCCTGTGGCTGGCGGCCTGCGAAGTGCTGCTGTTGCTCAGCCTGTTGCTGCTGCTCAACCTGCTGGGCCCCTGGCTGCCGAACTGGCACGCCATGCAAACCCCGGGGGCCTATATGGCGTTGCTGCTGACCGCACCGTGCGGCCTGATGTTTGCCTACCGTTTCTTCGCGCCACTGGGCCCGCATCCACTGAACAAGCTGCTGATGGCGGACATCCTGCTGATCGTGCTGTGCGGCCTGTTGCTGCTGTTCGTCAACACCCTGCCACTGAACATCATCACCTATGCCCTGGTGGCGCTGGCCGGCCTGAGCATGCTGTTTGTCTCGGCCTACCACTGGCAAAAAGGCTACCGGCCGGCCCGCTTGTTCCTGCTGGCCATGGTGGTGTTCAACACCGGCACGCTGATTATCCTCCCGGCCCTGCTGGGCCTGACCCTGGTGGCCCCGCAAGGCCTGATCATCACCTTGCTGGCGGTGATCTGCGTCAGCGGCCTGCTGATGAGCCAGGCCCTGGGCGAGCGCCAGCGCAGCATCGTCGAGGACCGCTTCAGCCTCAGCCGCGACCTGGCTGCGAGCAACGCCGAAATCGCGGCCAAGGCCGAGTTCCTGGCGAAGATCAGCCACGAAATCCGCACCCCCATGAATGGCGTGCTGGGCATGACCGAGTTGCTGCTGGGCACGCCTTTGTCGGTCAAGCAGCGTGACTACGTGCAGACCATCCACAGCGCCGGTAATGAGTTGCTGACCCTGATCAACGAGATCCTCGACATCTCCAAGCTCGAGTCCGGGCAGATTGAACTGGACGATGTGCAGTTCGACCTCAACGCCCTGATCGAAGACTGCCTGAGTATCTTTCGCGCCAAGGCCGAGCAGCAGAACGTCGAGCTGATCAGCTTTGTCCAGCCCCAGGTGCCCCGGGTCATCAGCGGCGACCCGACGCGCCTGCGCCAGGCCCTGTTGAGCCTGCTGGAAAATGCCCTGCAAAAGACCGACGAAGGCGAAGTGCTGATCGTGGTCGCCCTGGACGAGCGCAGCAGCAAACCGCGTCTGCGCATTGCCGTGCAAGACAGCGGCCTGCCGATGGAAGCTGCCGAGCGCGACGCTCTGCTGCACAGCGAACTGCACAGCAAGAATTTCCTCTCGGCCACCCGCCTCAGCGGCCACCTTGGGCTGGTGATCGCCCGCCAACTGATCCTGTTGATGAATGGCGAGTTCGGCATCAAGGCTGGCAGCCAGCAAGGCAGCACGCTATGGCTGACCTTGCCGCTGGACCCGGAGCGCCTGGAACACCCGACCTCCGACCTCGACGGCCCGCTGCAAGGCGCACGGGTGCTGGTGGTGGACGACAACGACACCTGTCGCAAGGTGCTGGTGCAGCAATGTACCGCCTGGGGCCTGAACGTCAGCGCCGTGCCCTCGGGCAAGGAAGCCCTGGCCCTGCTGCGCACCAAGGCGCACCTGCGCGATTATTTCGATGTGGTGCTGCTGGACCAGAACATGCCTGGCATGACCGGCATGCAACTGGCGGCGAAGATCAAGGAAGACCCGAGCCTGAACCACGACATCCTGCTGATCATGCTCACCGGTATCAGCAACGCGCCAAGCAAGATCATCGCGCGCAATTGCGGGATCAAGCGCATCCTCGCCAAACCGGTCGCGGGCTACACCCTCAAGACCACCCTGGCCGACGAGTTGACCCAGCGCAGCAAAGGCGTGGTGCAACCCCGCCACCCCGCGCCGAGCGCCCCGGTGGCCGTCACGGTGCCCAGCGATTTCCGCATCCTGGTGGCCGAAGACAACAGCATCTCCACCAAAGTGATTCGCGGCATGCTCGGCAAGCTCAACCTGCAACCCGACACCGCCAGCAACGGCGAGGAAGCCTTGCAGGCGATGAAGGCCCAGCGCTACGACCTGGTGTTGATGGATTGCGAAATGCCGATCCTCGATGGTTTCTCCGCGACCCAGCAATTGCGGGTCTGGGAAGTCAGCAACCAGCGCACCCGCACGCCGGTGGTGGCGCTGACCGCGCACATCCTCTCGGAACACAAGGAGCGCGCACGCCAGGCCGGGATGGATGGGCACATGGCCAAGCCGGTGGAGCTGTCGCAACTGCGCGAACTGGTAGAGTTCTGGGTGACGCAGCGTGAGCAGCCGGCAGAGCAGGCGCATACGTCCTGAATCACCACATCCCTGCGGGTACCGGAGCTGGTTTGTGTAGGAGCTGGCTTGCCTGCGATAGCATCACCTGGATATACCTGATGTACCGAGGCGATGCTATCGCAGGCAAGCCAGCTCCTACACAAGCCCACTCCCACATTGGTTCGCAGTCGCGCCTTCCGGCCTGCAAGCCTGATAAACTCTCCCTCGCCCTTCCTTCGCTGTGAGCTCCCACCATGCTCCACGTGTTGTTCAGCGTTTATTTGAAGATGCTGGTGCTGTATAGCCCCTTCTTCGTCCTGTCCTGCTTTATCAGCCTGACCCGTGGCTATTCCAGCAAGGAACGGCGGCGCCTGGCCTGGAAGGTCGCCTTGGCGACACTGGTGTCGAGCGTGTTGCTCTACCTGTTTGGCCGGGTGATTTTCAGTGTGTTTGGCATCACCGTGGATGCCTTCCGCATCGGCGCCGGCAGTGTGTTGTTTATCTCCGCCCTGGGCATGGCCCAGGGCAAGTCGGCAGTGCAGACCGACAACGTGCAGCAGGACGTGACCATCGTCCCCCTGACCATCCCCTTGACGGTCGGCCCCGGCACCATCGGTGCGCTGCTGGTGATGGGCGTCAGCCAGCCCCATTGGGATGACAAGCTCACCGCGATCCTGAGCATTGCCCTGGCCAGCCTGACGGTGGGCGTGGTGCTGTACTTGTCCAACCGCATCGAACGCATCCTCGGCGACCAAGGGCTGCAGATTGTCAGCCGCCTGATGGGCTTGTTCGTGTGCGCACTGGCAGCGCAGATCATCTTTACCGGAGTGCGCGGTTACCTGGTGCCCTGAGGCAACGGTCAGATCCGGTATTGGGCAATCGCCAGCAAGACCTTGTCGCCTGCACTCTCGCGCAACTGCTTGAGGGTTGCGTCGTTGACCACGGCAGGATTGAGCATCAGGCAGGTCTGGCCACTGTAGGCTTCGACCGTGGAACTGTCCCATTCAAAAAACGGCACCCCCACTTTCTTGCTCACGCCATGGGCGCTGTAGGTCACCAGCACCATCAACACCTCTCCGTCGACCTCAGAACAGGACGCCAGGCCAAAGTCGCCGCCCTCATGGTTGACGATATTGCGCTTGAACAGATCAAACGGTGCCGACAGCTGCTTCAACGCCTCGAAGGCATCCGCCGCCAACTTGGGCAGTGCCATGGCCAGGGAGCCCGACAGGAACGTCGAGGCCACCGTGGACGTGATGATGTTCAGCGCCGCCATCTGCACGCTCAGCCCCTTCACCGAAGTGGTGACCCGCTCGAAACTGCTGCGTATCGGCAACCACCCAAGGTTGCCCATGACCTTGATGAACTCGTCGTACCAGGCCTGCGTACCACGCCCCACTTTCAGCACATCACTCACGTAGCTACTGGCCAACAGGTAACTCTTGCGGGTGTATTCCTTGTTGAGGCGGCTCATGCCCGCCACAAACGAAAACACACTGTTGTTGATCACCGCGCCATTCAAGTCGCCATCGGCCTGGGCGGGCCCTGGCGACCCCGACGGCTGACTGGTCAGTGGCAGCCGGTATGCCGCAATCAGCTTGTTCTTTTTCGCCACGTCGATTCGTTTATGTTTGCGCTCCATAACTGTTTCTCCACAAAAACCCACACGGGCTTACAAGAAACACTAGTCGTGTGATTGAACTTTTTTCAGTGGGTACAAATAGGGTTATTTGGCCGTAGGAAAAACCTGCGCCCCTTGGCCCCCTCGCAAACACGGGGGATGGGGTGAAGCCTGATAACAGCAGGCTTACTTTCTGCAACTAAAAGGGAGGAACCGTTGATGGCATTGCGAAACGGCGGGGGTGAATGCAGAAATCTCTGTCATCGATGATTGGCGTTTTCTGACAGATCAGCGGCCCCATCGCGGGGCCGCTATCGTTTCAGGAGGCCGGCTTCTCGCCATACCAGCGTGGCGTGTACACCCACTCGCCACCGCCCACCCGAGGGAACGCGCAGGTGGTGGACGAACCGACCAGCACCATGGTGCGCATATCCACCTGGTCCGGGGTCAACTGGCCCAGGGTGGTGGTGCGCAGCGTCTGCCCGGGGCGACCGATATCGCGTCCCAGCACTACCGGCGTGCTGGCAACGCGGTGCCGGGCGACGATTTCCAGGGCGCGCCCCAGCTGCCAGGGGCGCGAACGCGAGATCGGGTTGTAGAACGCCAGGGCCAGGTCGGCCTCGCATGCCAGGTCCAGGCGTTTCTCGATGATCGACCAGGGCTTGAGGTTGTCCGACAGCGACATCACGCAGAAGTCGTGCCCCAGTGGCGCACCCGCCTGGGCCGCCGTGGCGAGGGACGCCGAGACCCCCGGCAGGATCTCCAGCTCGACCCGCTGCCAGGCCGGGTCGCTGGATTCGTGCAACGCCTCCAGCACCGCCGCAGCCATGGCGAACACCCCAGGGTCACCGGAAGACACCACCACCACCGAACGCCCCTCGGCCGCCAGCGCGAAGGCATGCCGCGCCCGCTGCATCTCTTCGCGGTTGTCGGTGCAGTGCTGCACCTGGTCGGCCCGAAACGGCCCGGCCATGCGCACATAGGTTTCGTAGCCCAGCACGTCGGTACAACGCGCCAGCTCAGCCTTGACCGCCGGCACCATCAGTTCGGCAGCGCCGGGGCCCAGGCCGATCACCGCAAGGCGGCCACGGGGGCGACCCAGTTGCGCCAGGTCCACCGGCGCGGCGCTCGAATGGATGACCAGCTCCGGTCCAGCGGCCAGCGCCGTAAAGCGCAGCGGTACGCCCAGCTCCAGCGCGGCTTCATGCAATTGGCCACTGGCCATATCGGCGTTATCGGCCAGCAGGCACGCCAGGGACTGCACGGCGATGCCATCCTGCTGCAACGCCTGGCGCACCTGCGCGGCCAAACCGACGCCGGGGCGGCAGGTGATCCAAGTGTTTTTCGGATAGATCAGCAGCTCATTGGCCGCTGGCACCCGCTCGGCATTGCCGACATGAATGCTCAGGCGCGCCTGCTGGTCCTGCGCCAGGTTGGCCTGCTCCAGCCATGGCGCGGCGCCTTCGATACGCACATGCTCGCCGGCCAGCAGGTCCGAGACAAAGCGCTTGCCCAGTTCAAGGTCCGCCAGTTGATAACCCTGGGGCGGGTTGAGCAGGCAGGTGCCAAAACGCAGCTCACCACTGGTGGTAATCGCGGCAGCCACACCCAGGGCCGCCGCGATTTCCCGCGCCATGATATTCACCCCGCCCAGGCCACCGAGCAACGGCACCACCGCGCTACCGTCTTCAGCAACAGCCAGCACCGCCGGCTCCTCGCCTTTTTCCAGCAACAGCGCCGCCAACGTGCGGATCACAATCCCCGCGGCGCACAAGGCAATGATCGGCGTGCCCTGCTGATACAACTGACGCAGGGTCACGCCAAATTCGCTATAGGCCTGGTCGGCCCCCTCAACCCGGCCGGCCAGGCCGTGGATCAAGGCGCCGGGGTACACCTGCTGGATACTGCGCGCGGTGGCCAGGCTGCCCTGGCCGAGGACTACGATCGCCGGCGTCATCACCCTTGCCACCTTTCGCCCGGCACGATGATCAGCGAGAAATACGGCGAAGACATGGGCTCGACCTGATCCAGCGCAACGATTTTCTGGTTGGCCATGGTGGCGCGCTCCACATATAGCGCGCGCCCGGCCAGCCCCAGCTCTTCAAGCACCTGGCGCACCTTGGTGAAGTTGCGCCCCAGCTTCATGATCACCGCCGCATCGGCATCGGCCAGGCGGCGCTTGAGCTCGTCGTGGGGCAGCACGCCGGACAATACCGACAGGCTCTGGTTGCGATACACCAACGGCGCGCCCAGCACCGAGGCGCCACCGAGCATCGAGCACACCCCGGGAATGACCTGGGCGTCGTAGCGTTCGGCGAGGCGGTCATGCAGGTACATGTAGGAGCCGTAGAAGAACGGGTCGCCTTCGCAGATCACCGCCACATCGCGCCCGGCATCCAGGTGCGCGGCCACCTCGACACTGGCAGCGTCGTAGAAATCGCTGATCACCTGTTCATAGGACAACGGCGCCGGCAAGGCTTCGGTGGTCACCGGGTACACCAGCGGCATCAGCGTCTGCTGGGGCACCAGATGCTCTTCGATAATGCCAAACGCATTGCCCTTCTTGCCCTTGGCGACGAAGTACGCCACCACCGGCGATTCGCGCAGCAGGCGCAGGGCCTTGAGGGTAATCAGTTCCGGGTCGCCAGGGCCGACGCCCAGGCCGATCAAACGTCCACGCGCCTGCATCATTCGACCTCCGTGGCCAGGGCGTTGACCGCTGCGGCGGCCATCGCACTGCCGCCCAGGCGGCCCTGCATGATCACAAACGGCACGCCACGGCTGTCTGCGGCGAGCATCGCCTTGGACTCGGCGGCACCGACAAAGCCCACCGGGAAACCGAGGATCAGCGCCGGCTTGGGGGCGCCGGCGTCGAGCATTTCCAGCAAGTAGAACAAGGCAGTCGGCGCGTTGCCGATCACCACCACGCTGCCAGCCAGGTGCGGGCGCCACAGTTCCAGGGCGGCGGCGGAACGAGTGTTGCCCAGCTCCCGTGCCAGCTGCGGCACGCTATCGTCGCGCAAGGTGCAGATCACCTCGTTGTTGGCCGGCAGGCGCGCACGGGTCACGCCTTCGGAGACCATCCGCGCATCGCACAGGATCGGCGCACCGGCGGCCAGAGCTTCACGGCCGGCCTTGCCTGCGCCTTCAGAGAACTGCAAACCGTCGATAGCCTCGACCATGCCGCAGGCATGAATCACCCGCACGGCGAGTTTTTCCAGGTCGGCCGGGATGCGATCCAGCTTGGCCTCTGCGCGAATGATCGCAAAGGAGTTGCGATAGATCTCCTGACCGTCGCGGATGTAATCAATCATCGGTGCTGCTCCGTGGACGGGCACGCAACACGGCGCCCGCCGCTTCAATAGAAAGGTTGTGCGCGTGCAGGCGGCCGAAACCCGGCTGGCCTGCATCGCGAAAATAGAGGTCGTAGTGCCCGGTGCCCACCGCCAGCAAGGTGACCGGGGCAATGTGCGCCGCAGCGCAGGTGCGCGGGCAGCCGGACAAGTGCACGTCGAGGCCCTGGCCGTGGTCCTGTAGCAACGTGGCCAGGTGCAGGGCGTCGGCCTTGGTATCGGCCTGGGCCTTGGCGCAGCCGCTGGACCCGGTGCAGGCAATCATCCGCGCCAGGGCCTGGTCGGCCGAACAGAGGAAGCCCAACTGCGCCAGGCCTTCGGTAACGCCCACGGCAACGTCCGGCGCCAGGTTGGGCAGCAGCAAGCCTTGCCATGGGGTGAAGCGCAATGTGCCGTCGCCATGCTCCAGGGCCAGTTGCGCAGCGCCTCGCAGCATGGCCGAGTCCAGGCGCCCCAATGGCGTGACGGCGGCCACGTAGACCCGCTGCGGTTGGCGCTGTGGATAAGTGCCCAGGCGCAAGCTGCTCGGGCTGGCGCGGCGGCGATAGCCATCGGCGCGGAGCAACGGCAGGTGCAAACGCCCGACGAAGTTATCCACAGACGTTTGCGCCAGCACCTCGCGCATGCGGTTCTGCTCCGGGCGCGCCAGGTCGAGGAACAGCTCCAGCACGGCGACGACCAGCCCATGGCCTTGCTCCACGGGGACAGCGGCCAGCGGTTGATCTTGCGCGGGGCAACCGGCCAGGCCGAACGCCAGCCAGGTCTGGCCCTGCGCGGCATAGGCTGATAACCACAGGTCGTGATGATGTTCAAGCATCGCCAGGGCTTCGCCGCCATCCAGTTGCACGGCGAACTTGGCCGACAACTCATGGAACCTTGGATGGGTTTGCAAGGTGGCGAGGATCTGGTCCGCCAGGGGCCGGGTGTCCAGCAGCATGTCGCGGTCGATGCCTGCGCCGGGGCTGAGCATCACATTGCGCACGTCATCACCACCGGCGGTGGTCGGGCCCAGGCCTGCGGCCAGCAGATGCGCGATCAAGCCGTCATGCTCCGGGCCAATACCGCGAATCTGCAGGTTGGCGCGGTTGGTCGCCTCGATCACCCCACCGGCGTAAACCTGCGCGGCGTGCGCCACGGCCAATGCCTGCGCGGCGGTGATGGCCCCACCGGCCAATTTGATCCGGCAAATCCCGCCATCCAACGCCTGGACAATACGCAGCAACCCCGGGCAACCCGAGGGGCGTTTGCTAGTGGACAGAGGAAGTGGCTTCACGGGGGGCTACCGGTTCACGGGTAAAGGCGCGGTATTATGCCTGCTTTGTCCGGCGGCATGAAAAGCCTGCCCGTCGGATGTCGTTCAAGGAATCAATATGTCGCCCTGGCTGACGGTAGTAGGCATCGGTGAAGACGGCTTCAAGGGCCTGGGCAGGAATGCCCGGCATGCTCTGTTGCGCGCCTCTCGTATCATTGGCGGCCAGCGCCAGCTGGATTTGCTGCCGGTGTGCATCCGTGGCACACGCGAGCTATGGCCCAGCCCGTTTTCCCTGGAGCCGCTCTTGGCGCGGCGCTTTGAGCCGGTCTGCGTGCTGGCCAGCGGCGACCCGATGTTCTACGGCGTCGGCGCCAGCCTGGCACGGCAGGTGGCGGCGGATGAGCTGTTGATCCTGCCAACGCCCTCGTCCGTATCGCTGGCGGCGGCGCGCCTGGGCTGGCCGTTGCAGGACGTGGTGACGCTATCGGTGGTCGCCCGCCCGGTGGCCGCGCTCAATGCCCATCTGGCCAGTGGCGTGCGCTTGCTGGTATTGAGCAACGACGGCCAGAGCCCGGCCGCCATCGCCGCGTTGCTGCGCGCCAGCGGGTTTGGCCCGAGCCGCCTGAGTGTGTTTGAACACCTCGGGGGCACCGCCGAGCGGCGCATCGATGGCCACGCCGAAGGCTGGCAAGACCCACCGATTGCCGCGCTGAACCTGATCGCCATCGACTGCCACGCCGACGCCAATACCCCACGCCTGTCACGCCTGGCCGGCCTGCCGGATGCGGCGTTCAAGCATGACGGCCAACTGACCAAGCGCGATGTGCGGGCCATGACCTTAGCGCGCCTCGCCCCGACTCCCGGCGAATTGCTGTGGGATGTGGGCGCCGGCAGCGGCTCCATCGGCATCGAATGGATGCGCGCCCACCCCAGCTGCCGCGCCCTGGCAATTGAGGCCGACGCCGGCCGCCAACAGTTGATCGAACACAACCGCGAGGCCCTCGGCGTGCCTGGCCTGCAATTGATTCGCGGCAGCGCGCCCCAGGCCCTGGCAGAGTTGGAGGCGCCCGATGCAATCTTCATCGGCGGCGGCGTAACCCGCGACGGCGTGCTCGATACCTGCTGGCAACACCTGCGTCCCGGCGGGCGGCTGGTGGCCAATGCCGTGACCCTGCAAAGCGAGATGACCCTGATGAACTGGCGCGCACAACACGGCGGCGAACTGACCCGCATCCATGTGGCCCAGGCCCAGCCCCTGGGCGAATTCGACACCTGGCGCCAGGCGCTGCCCATCACCTTGCTGGAAGTGATCAAGCCGCTATGAAGCGCATCCTGCTGCTGGGCGGCGTGACTGAAGCCCTGGCCATCGCCCGCACCCTGGGCCCGCAACATATCTACAGCCTGGCCGGGATTGGCCGGGTGCCCACTGACCTGAGGTGCCAGGTGCGCGTCGGTGGTTACGGCGGTGCCGAGGGGTTGGCGCAGTTTATTCGCGAACAGGGCATCGACCTGCTGCTGGACGCCACCCATCCCTACGCCGCACAAATCAGCGCCAACGCCGCCCAGGCAGCGCGCTTGTGCACGATCCCCTGCTGGGCCCTGCGCCGTCCCGCCTGGCAGCCACAACCCGCTGATGACTGGCGCGAAGTCTGCGACTGGGCCGGGCTGATCGAGGCCTTGAAACCCTTCCAGCGCCCACTGTTCACCCTCGGTCGCGAACCGCTGCAACACATCGACGAAATCCCCGCCGGGCAGTTCTGGACCTTGCGTGCGCTGGACGCCTACCCCGGCAACGAACGCTGCGAAGTGATCGGCGCCCGTGGGCCGTTTTTGATCGAGGACGAACGGGCGTTGTTCGAACGGCGGCGCATCGATGTATTGATCAGCAAAAACAGCGGCAGCAGCGCCACCGAACCCAAGCTGCAAGTAGCGCGCGAGCGCGGCATACCGGTGGTGGTTTTGCAGCGGCCGGTGTTGGCGGGGGTGGATCGGGAGTTTTTGACGGTCGATTCGATATTGCAGGCCTTATAGAACAACACTGCTCAAATGTGGGAGCGGGCTTGCCCGCGATAGCGGTGTATCAGTCAACATATTTGATCCTGACATACCGCAATCGCGGGCAAGCCCGCTCCCACATTTAGGACTGCGGCGTTTTCACGATTGGTAATCCTGCGTTCGCGTCTATCATGATAAGCACAGCGCCTGACATCACTGCGACACCAAACCACACCAGCAACTTTTACTTATGCCCCCCGATCAGGCTAAATACCCACTTGATCGCTTAACCCTACGGATTGTCCGCCATGGCCCGTCAACGCTTTGCATTTGCCTGGATCGCCTGCCTTGCAGTGCTGTTCAATGCGTTTGCCATGCCGATGGCTGGGGCGATGCAGCAGGGCAAAAGCCCTACCGAGCAATTGTTGTGGGGCAGTTTCTGTTCGTCCAACGCCAGCAAGCTGGTGGCGATGTCCCTGGGCACGCTGGATATACCGGCGCCGCAGCAGGACGAGCATTCCAGCATGCAGCATTGCTGGTGCTGTTCGGGCTCGGCGCCATTGGTGGCGCTGCCGGGGCATGTGCCGCAGTTGTATCTCACCCGCTTCGACCCGGCGCCTGGCCTGCCATCGCCTGCCCTGCAAGCCCCGACCCCGCGCCAGCAATGGCCGAGCCTCAACCCCCGCGCCTCTCCAACCGTTTGATCACTTCGCAATGAACTGCGTTTGAATCGTTCTGGAGAACTGCCATGCTCAAATCTTCCCTGCTTCTGGCGGCCTTGCTGCTGCCTGTGTTCAGTGCTGCCAATGCCGATGACTACAAGGCCGGCGACCTGCTGGTAAGCGATCCCTGGTCCCAGGAATTGCCGCCCAATGCACCCACGGTTGCCGCCTACTTTGTGATCCATAACCAGGGCGAAGCCCCGGACCGCCTGCTCAGTGTCGATACGCCGGTGGCGGCCAAGGCCGAGCTGCATGAGCATGTGATGCAGGGCGACCTGATGAAGATGCAACAGGTGCCCAGCGTGGCCGTGCCGTCCAAGGGCGAGCTGACCTTTGCACCGATGGCCTATCACGTGATGCTCCTGGATCTTAAAGATCGCAGCCAGTTGCGCGACGGCCAGCACTTCCCCCTGACCTTGAACTTCGAAAAGGCCGGGCCGGTAAAAGTGCAAGTCTGGGTGCAAAAAGTGCCGCCGATGGCCAACCACGAGCACCAGCACGCCCAGTAACTACCCCAGGTCGCTCCCCATGGGTGCTCCCGCCAACAGCTCGACCCTGCGCCGCCGCCAGCCCTTGAGGCTGGCCCGCGGCAGTTGGATCAGCCTGTTCGCCATGCTGATGATCTTTATCGGACCGCTGATTTCCCAAGCGATGCCGATGGACCATCACGCCGGCATGTCCATGCAGATGTCCATGGACGACATCTGCCATGCCGCCCCGCAGCACCCGGCCGGGCATGCCAAGGCCCCCGCCGCCGACCACGTGATGTGGGAGAAATGCGGCTATTGCAGCCTGTTGTTCAGTTGCCCGGCGCTGCCTGGCAGCGTGTCGTTCGTGGCCCTCGGCAGCCCGCCGCCGGCCACCGGCCTGATCCCCGCACCGCGCCTGGGCCATGCCCGGCAGAGCATCTTCCCCGGCGCCCGCAGCCGCGCACCGCCCAGCCAGTCGTAGACCGCCAATAACACACAACTTCGCACGGCCGCCTTCACACAGACAGCCGCAGGCTGCTGGCCGTGTTGTTTACGACTGATTGATGGAATTTTTCATGTCCAGGTTTCCTGCTGACACCCTTATGGGATGTACCCCTGTGCTCGCCGTTTTGTGCGGCGCACTCTTGGCGCCACAGGCGTATGCCGACGACCACGCCGAGCACCGCAACGAGCTGAGCCCGACGGTGATTACTGGCGTCGCTCCCAGCTCCCCGCTGACTATCGTCACCAACCCCAAGGACCCGCGCCAGCCGGTGCCGGCCAGTGACGGCGGCGACTACCTCAAGACCATCCCAGGCTTTGCCCTGGTGCGCAACGGCGGCACCAATGGCGACCCGGTACTGCGCGGCATGTTCGGCTCGCGCCTGAACATCCTCACCAACGGCAGCATGATGCTCGGTGCCTGCCCTGGCCGCATGGACGCGCCCACCTCCTATATCTCCCCGGAAACCTACGACAAGCTGACCGTGATCAAAGGCCCGCAAACCGTACTCTGGGGCCCCGGCGCCTCGGCCGGCACAGTGCTGTTCGACCGTGAGCCGGAACAGTTCGGCGAACTGGGTACCCGGGTCAACGCCAGCATCCTCGCCGGCTCCAACGGGCGCTTCGACAAAGTAGTAGATGCCGCTGCCGGTGGCTCGCTCGGCTATATCCGCGTGATCGGCAACCAGGCCCACGCCGATGACTACAAGGACGGCAACAACGACACCGTCGCCTCGCGCTACGACAAATGGAACGGCGACGTCGCCCTCGGCTGGACCCCGGACGCCGACACCCTGCTAGAGCTCACCGCCGGCCGTGGCGATGGCGAAGCGCGCTACGCCGGGCGTGGCATGGACGGCTCGCAGTTCCTGCGCGAAAGCCTTGGCCTGCGGTTCGAGAAGTCCAACATCGGCGAGGTGCTGGACAAGGTTGAAGCCCAGGTCTACTACAACTACGCCGACCATGTGATGGACAACTACAGCCTGCGCACGCCATCGGGCACCGGGATGATGGCCGGGCCCATGGCGTCCAACGTCGACCGCCGCACCCTCGGCGCGCGGATCAAGGCCACCTGGCGCTGGGCCGATGTGCAACTGATCAGCGGCATCGACGCGCAGACCAACGAACACCGCCAGCGCAGCAGCGCCGGTGTCGACACCTACAAGAACCTGCCGCGCACCAAGGACGCCGACTTCCATAACTACGGGGTGTTTGGCGAGTTGACCTGGTACGCCGCCGACAATGACCGGTTGATCACGGGCGCCCGCCTGGATCGCGCCTCGGCCAAGGATTACCGCCAGCGCACCGGCAGCGGCATGATGAGCCGCGCCAACCCGACCGCCGGCGACACCCGCGCTGACACCCTGCCATCGGGTTTCGTACGTTATGAACATGACTTGGCCGACAGCCCGACCACGCTCTACGCCGGCCTCGGCCACGCCGAACGCTTCCCGGACTATTGGGAACTGTTCTCCCCCGGCAAAGGCCCGGCGGGTTCGCTCAATGCCTTTGATGCAGTCAAGCCGGAGAAAACCACCCAGCTGGACTTCGGCCTGCAATACAAGACCGCTGAGCTTGAAGCCTGGGCCTCCGGGTATGTTGGCCAGGTGCGCGACTACATCCTGTTCAACTACACCCCGGGGATGATGGGCATGACTTCCCAGGCGCAGAACATCGACGCGCGGATCATGGGCGGTGAATTGGGCGCCGCCTACAAGCTGACCTCCAATTGGAAAGCCGATGCCACCCTGGCGTATGCCTGGGGCAAAAACAGCAGCGACGGCAAGGCCCTGCCGCAAATGCCGCCGCTGGACGCGCGCTTCGGCCTGACCTACAGCGAAGACGACTGGAGCGCCGGCGCCTTGTGGCGCGTGGTGGCGGCGCAAAACCGCATCGACCAGAACAAAGGCAACGTGGTCGGCAAGGACTTCGCCAAGAGCGGTGGCTTTGGCGTGTTCTCCCTCAACGCGGCGTACCGCATCAACAAGAACTTCAAGGTCAGCACCGGCGTCGACAACCTGTTCGGCAAGGCCTACGCCGAACACTTGAACCTGGCCGGCAACGCCGGGTTCGGCTACCCGGCCAACGACCCGCAAGCTATCAAGGAGCCAGGGCGCACGCTCTGGACCAAGGTGGATATGAGCTTCTAAACACATCGCGGGCAATCCCCCCTGTGGGAGCCGGCTTGCCGGTGATGGCGTCCTCAAGGGCCTCATCGCCGGCAAGCCGGCTCCTACAGGGGGATTGCCCGCAATAGCGTCATCAATACCCATATAAGAGTCCTTGCGGAGCGCCCTGATGAACCCTCCAAAGATTTCCTTCTACAACCTGGCCTGGCGCTGGCATTTCTACGCCGGGCTGTTTGTCGCGCCCTTCATGGTGTTGCTGGCAGTGACCGGCATCATCTACCTGTTCAAACCCCAGCTTGACCCGCTGATGTATGCCGACCTGCTCAAAGTCGAGCCCGCCGCGCACGTCCTCAGCGCCGACGAGCAATTGCAGCGCGCCAAGGCCGCCTACCCACAAGCCACCCTCAGCAAATACCTGCCGCCTGTGGACGCCAGCAGCAGCGCGCAGTTTGTCCTGCACAACGCCGGCCACGAACTGACCGTGTTCGTCGACCCCTATCGCGGCAACGTGCTCGGCGAGCAGGACGCGACCTACAACCTGCAAGCCATCGTCCGTGCGCTGCACGGTGAGTTGATGATCGGCACCACCGGCGACCGCCTGATCGAGCTGGCCGCAGGCTGGGGGGTGATGCTGGTGGTGTCCGGCCTGTACCTGTGGTGGCCGCGCGGCAGATCCGCCGCCGGGATCCTGTGGCCGCGCCTGGGCAGTCGCGGGCGCCTGTTCTGGCGTGACCTGCATGGGGTCACCGGGTTCTGGGGCGCCGCATTCCTGCTGCTGATGATCCTCAGCGGCCTGACCTGGACCGGCTTCTGGGGCAAGCAATACGCCGACCTGTGGAACCACTTCCCAGCGGCGATGTGGAATGACGTGCCGCAGTCCGACCAACAGGCCCGCAGCCTCAACACCGCCACGCAACAGACCGTGCCCTGGGCCCTGGAAAACACCCCCATGCCGATGTCCGGCGAGCATGCCGAACACATGCAGCACGGCGGCATGCACCACGGCCCGGCCGCCCCGGCGATCAGCCTGCAACAGGTGGTGGACCTGGCCACCGCACGCCAGGTCGAGCCGGGCTACAGCGTCACCTTCCCCACCACGGCCACAGGCGTGTTCACCATCGCCGTGTTCGCCAACGACCCACGCAATGACGCAACCCTGCATATCGACCAGTACACCGGCAAGGTCCTCGCCGATGTGCGCTGGGAACACTACAACACCGTGGCGCGGGTCACCGAGTCCGGGGTGATGCTGCACGAGGGCAAGATGTTCGGCGTGGTCAACCAGATCATTGTGCTGCTGGTGTGCCTGATGATTCTGCTGAGTTCGGTCAGTGGCCTGGTGATCTGGTGGAAGCGCCGGCCACAGGGCGGCCTAGGGGTGCCGCCGTTGCGCCACGACCTGCCGAAATGGAAAACCGCGATGCTGATCATGCTGGCCCTGGCGATCATTTTCCCGCTGGTCGGCGCCTCGCTGATCGTGGTGTGGGTGTTGGATCGGCTGGTACTGGCGCGTTTTTTCAAGCAACGTGAATCGGCCTCATCTTCTGCATGAGGTGGGCGAGATGCCCTACATAGAGACGTTATGTAGTCTTACGCGGGCTTTCATCCCCAACGTAAGAAGTGTTAACTTATAACACTTACTGCACCGTCCCCACTCGCCGCGCTCAGCGGCGAGTACCGTCTCGAAGAAGCGATCTGTCGTCCGATGAACAAGTACCTTGCCAGCGGCCTGTGCCTGCTTGCCTTGCACAACAGTGCCCAGGCCCTGACCCTGCCCGTCAGCCCCGTGACCGCCCCGGCAGTGGACAGCGCACCTGTCGACCTCGACACCCCGACCACCGCCGGCTCGCGCCTGGGCCTCAGCGCCCGGCAAACCCCCGGCAGTGTCGAAAGCCAGACCGGCGAGCAGATCCGCGAACGCGGCGACGCCAGTGTGCAGGACGCCATCTCCCGCGCCACCGGCATCAGCCGCACCGGCACCCCGGGCGACGGCGGTACCTCGCTGCAAGCCCGTGGGTTTGCCGGCCAGGGTTCGGTGATGCAGTTGTATGACGGCAACCGCCTGTACAACGGCATGGGCACCTCGACCTTCCCGGTCGACACCTGGGCCGTCGAACGCGTGGACGTGCTGCGCGGCCCGGCATCGGTGCTGTATGGCGAAGGCGCCACCGGCGCGGTGGTCAATACCGTCGCGAAAAAACCCTTTGAGGGCGAGATCGAAAACCACATCCGCCTGGGCTACGGCTCCTATGATCGCCAGCAACAGGCCCTGGACAGCGGCGGCTCGCTGACCGATACCTTGAGCTATCGCTTGAACCTCAACCGCCTGCGCAGCCATGGCTTTATCGACCGTGGCGACTCGGCCAGCGAGTTTGCCAGCGGCGCCCTGCGCTGGCAGGCCGCCGACAACCTGAGCTTCACCCTGGCCCACGACTACGGCGACCAACGCCCGCAGAACTATTTCGGCACACCGCTGCTCAACGGCCACCTGCACAAGGGCCTGCGCGACAAGAACTACAACGTCAGCAACGACACCCAGCACTACAACGACCAGTGGACCCGCCTGAGCAGCGAATGGCAGATCAACGACAGTGTCAGCGCGCGCAACGAGTTGTACTACCTCAAGGCCCAGCGCCGCTGGCAGAACGCCGAGAACTACAACTTCAGCGCCGGGCAACTGACCCGCAGCGGTTTTTTTGGCATCAAGCACAACCAGGAACAGGTCGGCGACCGCCAGACCTTTACCTTCAAACACACCCTGTTTGGCCTCGACAGCCAGACCGTGACCGGCGTGGAATACAACCGCATCCGCTTTCGCCTGGCCAGCAACTCACCGTTTAACGACGTCGTGGACGGTGGCCAGCCCATCGATGTGAAACACCCGGCCCAGGCCCCGTTTGAAAGCGCCGATCCGTTCCTGCCGGTGTTCGCTACTACCACCAAGCAGTTCGCAGGCTTTGCCGAAAACCGCCTGCAACTGAGCGAGCGCCTGTCCCTGGTCACCGGCATTCGTCGCGACTACGTGCACCTGGACCGCGATGAACTGCGCAGCGGTGAACGCAACGACAAGACCCTGACCGGCAACAACTGGAAGGCCGGCCTGGTGTTTGCCCTCACCCCGGACACCTCGGTCTACGGCCAGTACGCCACCAGCACCGATGGCGTCGGCGGGCTGATCTCCCTGAGCTCAAGCCAACAGGCGTTCGACCTGTCCACCGCCAAGCAGACCGAAATCGGTATCAAGCAAGCTTTCTGGGACCAGCGCGGCGAGTGGACCCTGGCGGCCTACCATATCGTCAAAAAGAAACTGCTGACCGATGTGCCGGGCAACCCGCAGTTCAAACAGCAAGTGGGCCAGCAATCCTCCGACGGCCTGGAGGCCAGCCTCGACCTGCAACTGCCCCATGCCTGGCAACTGCAAGCCAATGCGGCCATCGTGCGGGCGCAATATGACGACTTCCAGCAGAACGTCGGCGGCGTGCAGGTCTCGCGCGACGGCAATCGCCCGGTGGACGTGCCGCGCCGTACGGCCAACCTGTGGGTCAGCAAGGCGGTGAGCGACGACATCCGCGCCGGTGCCGGCGTGCGGTATGTGGATGCGCGCTACGCCGACATGGCCAACCGCAATGAGCTGCCCAGCTACACCGTGGTCGACGCCACTGTTTCGTGGAAAGCCCTGCGCAACACGACATTGGGCCTGCAATTGAATAACCTGTTCGACCGCACCTATGCCGTGAGCCAATACAATGACGGCCAGCAATGGATACTGGGTGAGCCGCGCTCGTTCTTTGTGACCGCGGACTACACCTTCTAACCACCCCTGGATCGCTGTTTGACTTGAGATTTTTGATGCCCACACTCAACCTCCACCACCTCGCCTGGTCCCCCCAGGGCCATGGCCACTGTCATCACCAGTTCCACCTGCGTGATGCCAGCCTGCAGGTGGGTGCCGGGGAGTTTGTCGGGTTGATCGGGCCCAATGGCAGCGGCAAGACCAGCCTGTTGCGCTGCGCCTATCGCTTCAGCAAGCCCGAGCAGGGTGAAGTGCATCTGGATCACCAAAACGTCTGGAAGCAATCCTCGCGCTGGTGCGCCCAGCGCATCGCCGTGGTGCTGCAGGAGTTCCCCGACGCCTTCGGCCTGCGGGTCGATGAAGTGGTCGCCATGGGCCGCACCCCGCACAAAGGGCTGTTCGACAGCGATACCCTTCACGACCGCCAACTGATTCGGCACGCCCTCGAATCCGTCGGCCTGCTGGGTTTTGAGGACCATGCCTTCGCCACCCTGTCCGGCGGTGAAAAGCAGCGCGTGATCCTCGCCCGCGCCCTGGCCCAGCAGCCGCAACTGCTGATCCTCGACGAGCCGACCAACCACCTCGACCCACGCTACCAACTGGAGCTGCTGGGGCTGGTCAAGCGCCTGCAGATCGGCACCCTGGCCAGCATCCATGACCTGAACCTGGCCGCCGCCTTCTGTGATCGCCTGTACGTGATCAACCATGGCCGCATCGTCGCCAGCGGCACGCCCCACCAAGTGCTGACCGCCGAGCTGCTGCGCGAGGTGTTCGGTGTCGAGGCACTGATCGATACCCATCCACTTTCCGGCTACCCGCGAATCACCTGGATAACCCAACCATGATCCTGCGTTCCCTGCTGTGCCTTACCCTGCTGTGCGGTGCGACCCAGGCCTTTGCCGAGGCCACCCGCTACCCGTTGAAAATCCAGAGCTGCAACCGCGAGGTGATCTTCAACCAGGCCCCTGAACACGCGGTCAGCCACGACATCAACATGACCCAGATGATGCTCGCCCTGGGCCTCAAGTCGCGCATGGTCGGCTACAGCGGCGTGACCGGCTGGAAGGCGGTGACCCCGCAAATGGCCACGCTGCTCGACGGCCTGCCGGAGCTGGCGGCCAAGTACCCGTCGGTGGAAACCCTGCTCAACGCCAATGTGGATTTCTTCTTCGCCGGCTGGGACTACGGCATGCGCGTGGGGGGCGACCTCACCCCGCAGACCCTGCAACCGCTGGGCATCAACGTGCTGGAGCTGACCGAATCCTGCGCGTTCGTGATGAAGCGCCCGGCCGCGACCCTGGACGACACCTATAACGACCTGCGCAACCTGGGCCGGATCTTCGACGTGCAGGACCGCGCCGACGCCCTGATCGCCCGGATGCAGGCCCAGGTCGCCGCTGTGCACAAAACCCTGCCCGCCACACAGCCACGGGTGTTCCTCTATGACAGCGGCGAAGACCGCGCCATGACCTCCGGCCGCCTGGGCATGCCCCAGGCGCTGATCGCTGCCGCTGGCGGGCGCAATATCCTCGACGATGTGGACGCCAGCTGGACCCGGGTCAACTGGGAGACCGTGGTGGAGCGCAACCCCGAGGTGATCGTGATCGTCGACTACAGCGAAATCACCGCCGAGCAGAAAATCCAGTTCCTGCTGGATAACCCGGCCCTGCAATCGGTGGACGCGATCAAGCAGCGGCGTTTTATCGTGATCCCCTACGTGCAGGCCACACCTGGGATCGACAATGTGCTGGCGGTGGAAACCCTGGCCAAGGGGTTCCACGGCCAATGATCGAGCGCCGCTATGCCCTGCTGCTCGCCGCCCTTGGCGCGGTGCTGCTGGTGTCCTGTGTGGTCTCGCTGGGCTTCGGTTCGGCGCGGGTGCCGGTGGACGTGGTGTGGCGGATCCTGCTGCACAAGGCCCTGGGTATCGGGGCGGTGGACTGGTCGGTGGGCCAGGAACATATCGTCTGGCTGATCCGCGTACCGCGCATGTTGCTCGGGGCGCTGGTAGGTGCCGGGCTGGCGCTGATTGGCGCGGTCTTGCAGGCGGTCACGCGCAACCCACTGGCCGATCCGCACCTGCTGGGGGTGACCTCGGGCGCTACCCTGGGCGCGGTAATCGTAGTGCTGCATGTGGGCGAAATCATCGGCCTGCTGACCCTGCCCATCGCCGCCTTCATCGGCGCGTTACTGAGCATGCTGGTGGTGCTGGCGGTGGCCAGCCGCAATGGTCGGCTGGAGAGTGATCGCCTGTTGCTGTGCGGGGTGGCGGTGTCATTCGTGATGATGGCGGCGGCCAACCTGCTGCTGTTCATGGGCGACCATCGCGCGGCGTCGGCGGTGATGTTCTGGATGCTCGGCGGCCTGGGCCTGGCGCGCTGGGAGCTGCTGGCGATCCCCAGCGCCACGGTGCTGCTGGGCCTGCTGTTGCTGCTGGGCATGGCCCGCCCGCTCAACGCGCTGATGGCTGGCGAGCAGACCGCCGTGACCCTGGGCCTGAACGCGCGCAATGTGCGCCTCAAGGTGTTCTTGATTGCCTCGCTGATGACCGGCGTGCTGGTGTCGATCAGCGGCTCCATCGGGTTTGTCGGGCTGATGGTGCCGCATATCGCCCGGCGCCTGGTGGGCGCCGAGCACCGGCGCTTGTTGCCGGTGTGCGTGCTGGTGGGCAGCCTGTTCCTGGTGTGGGTCGATGTCGCCGCCCGCACCCTGATCGCCCCCGAGGACCTGCCGATTGGCGTGGCCACGGCGGCGATTGGCGGCCTGTTTTTTATTGGCCTGATGCGCAGGCGCTAAGCTCAGGCGCCGGCTTACAGCTCATCCCGGTCGCGGATGCTCAATGCTTCATCGATCTGGGTTTCTTCGGTTTGGTTGCGCGGGTCGACCTGAGCTTCCACCGTGCGCCCCTCGTTGCGCCAGAGCGCATCCCGATCCAGTACAAAAAGCTGGCCATAGCCGGTCACGCGCTTGAGGAACTCACTGGGCTGGAGCCTCACACCCAGCTGCTGGGTTTGGTCTTCCATCTGCGAAAAGCTCGGAATGTATTTGAGTAGCGCCCCCTCGCGAACCGACAGGTAAAGGCTTGCCGGGCGCTCTGCATGCGCACGCAACACCCGCAGGAACAAGCTCAAGAGTGCCGGGCCGACAAAGTTGTTGAGCAGCCGCTGCTCCTGGGGATCGTTGCTTTGCGAGGGCGGCATGGCGCCGTAGATCAGTTGTGCGGCGACCACTTGGTACTGCGTCGGGAACACCGGCTCAGGCACCGGGTGCTCAGTCGGTTGCACCAGCGGCTGTACCGGCCCATCTGGCCCGGTGTAAAACAGCGCCAGCTGCTGCGCCGTGTCGAGCCCGGCCACTCGCGGCAACGTGGCGACAAACGAGGTGCGCGCACGATTGCCCAATATCGCGGCAAGGTACTCCTGGCCACGATACGGCGCGAGCCTGCGCTGTACATCGCGGGCAGCATCGTCGGCATGGGAAAAGAGCGGGCCACAGGCCCGCCAGGTTTCCTCGAAACCTGGCCCCGTACCCGGTTGCCAATCGGAGGAAACCCGTGTCGTGCCAGCCCACACCCGGCCCTCGATCAACACATCCAGATTGCCCCGGGCAACCAGGCTGCGCACGTGGTCAAGCATGCGGGCATTACCCAGCAGCAACTGTTCGCGCAATACCTGCAACGAGCCGAGCGTGTCCAGTTGCTCATCGCTACTGAGGTACTGATACCTGAGCAGCGCGCCGTCCGGGCACGACAGGTAGAGGCGCAGTTTCTTGTCCTTGACCGCGTGCTGGGAGAAACGCAGGCCCGTATCGAAATCCGTGGGCAGGAAGAACGCCTGGTGCAACGGATCCTCCGCCGGCGTCAACAGCTCATTGGTGGCGCAGAGGTAGAGACCTTCCAGGGCATACCCCTGGGGAAGCAGGCCTTGGGGGAACACCTGGCTATAGTCGCGATAGCTCGCACGCACCAGTGGCATGCTGACCATGTAAAGCCCCAGCTTGGGCGACTTGAAAACGTAGCCGAACTGCAAGCTCTCACCGGGCCTGCACTGCTCATGGGCATAGCGCACCGCGTCCTGCTCCTGGGTGAAGAGCGGGCTGAACGGCGGGTCGGCCACGGCGTTGCGGATCAACAACGGCTCGGGCCAGATGACGTTGGCAACGAAGGGTGCTGTGACCGTGCGCGGCATGCCCCACACCACACTACCGTCCACCACGCGCAATGTACCGGCCTGGGCCAGCCGGGTGACGAACTCGACCGGGGTCAGCGTGCCGTCGCGCATCTGCCGCTCGACAAGGTTATCCAACAGCTCGGCACGTTGCGGCTGCAATGGCTGCAGGGCTGTTTTCAACTGATCCTCAAGGGCTGTGCGGCTACGGGTGTAACTGAGCACGCAGCCGTCGGTGCCTAACAGGTACTCGCGGGTCAGATGCACGTCCCGCGACTGCAGCGATGCGCCAATCACCCGGGTGGAAAGCATATTGCGGTAGACGCTCTTTTGCGTGGCCTCCAGGGCAAACGGCAACTCCCGCGCAGCACTGGTGCGGTAACGCGCAACAATTGTATGGCCCGCCGGAAAACCTCCCACCGAGACCACCTCATCGGGGAAAATCCACTTGGGATCAAAATCTTCGCGAGGCACTTTCAAAGGTTCTGTGGCCACGAACAGGCCGTCAGGGCGCTTGAGCACCAAGCCTCCCAGCAAGCCGTTATCGTGATCACCCAGCCGTGAGCGAGCATGGCGCACTGCGTCATCCTGTTCCTGGAAAGCCGGGCCCAGGCGACGGCGGGTGAAACGCCCATAGGGACGCCATAACGTGGCGTTTTCGATGACCAGCCCCCGTCGATCCCAGCACTGGCTGCTGTATAACACCCGCAGGTCACCGGCCTTGGCGATCAGCGTGACAAACCGGCGGATATCCAGGGAGCCGTCATGCAGGCTCATGCCCTGGATCGTCACACCGGCGCCATCAATGCCCTGCTTGAGCATTGACGAAGCCTGGGGTTGATACCGCAACAAGGCGCCGTCCAGTGTTGACACATACACAGGCAATACGGCGGGCCCCGCAGAAGATCGCGGCAAATGCCGGGCATCTTCTTCGGCACGCAACAGCAACTCGGGGGTGACAAAGAACTGGGTCAACCAGGCCTCGGAAGTGTTCAGCCCCACAGGCAGCCATTGCTGTGAATACAGCAGGCCCTTGAGCACAAAGCCCTTGGCGAAGTCGCCACCGGTCAGATACCCAAAGCCCCTGGAGGAGTCGCTCAACCAACGCCCGGGCGGCTTGATCGGCAACAGCTCGCTGACCACATATTCTTCGTGTTGCGGGTGCTTGAGAATGTAGGCCGTCGCCGCCTGTGCATCCAGGTTCCTGCCGTACCAGCGAATGTGCGCATTGAGCGCCGCCGCGTCCTGGCTGTTGAAGATTGCACCAAACGCCGGGGTTTGCAGATCGATCTGGGCATACTCGAAGTTGGGCGTCCAGTCGTCGTAGACCGTGCCACGCGGCCCCCATAAATGGCTACCGACAAGCACTTGCAGATTGCCCGCATCCGCCAGGCGGGTAACGATGTCCACCGGCTTGAGCTTGCCGGTTTCCAGGCGTTCGAAGTAACCATGCTGGCCGGGCTCGCGGGTGGTGTTGCTCAGCACCAGCAACTCATTGGCCGAGCCGCTGGGGGTGTAGCCGATCAGGTTGTTCGGCGAACCGCTCAGGTAGGCCGGCAGGCGGGATTCAATCACCGCCCGGATCTCCACATCCGAGAACATCGTGGCATTGACCTCAAGGTCCGCAAGGGTCCAGTCAAGGCGCCGCTGGCGGGCCAGGTCATTGAAGGACACCGCCCCATGGGAGGCGTAGCGCCCATGAATCTCATGGCCCACCGGAGGCACCAGCAAACCACCGCCCGGTCTCGGCAGCAGCAGGTCGGAGGAAAAACCGTCGCCATGAATGGTCACAGGTTCGGTGAATAAAAATCGCCCGTCTGGCCTTTTGAGAATGTACCCACCAAAGGCCGTCCCTCGGCGAAAGCCGATCTTCTCATGGGCATGGCGCGCGGCATCATCGGCCGTCAGGAATGCCGCACTCAGCAGCGTGGTCCCCGAACCCAGCGGCAGACGCTCGCCGTCATGCATCGGCCCCAGTACGTTCCACAAGTCGCCCTGCTGAATCACCGTCAACTCGCCGGCACGAATCACCCGGTGCACGAACTCCCGGGACGACAACGTACCGTCGAGCAGTGCCGCCTGGTTGCCTTTGTCAGTCACCCTCTGGCCGGCCACGCTAAACAGCTCGTTGGCGGTATCGGCACTCGGCACCTGCCAATGCAGCAGCGCCCGGTCAGGGGCTTGCAGATACAACTTGAGCCCCAACCCGGCGATCTGCAGCTTGGAGGTGGCAAGAGCCTGGGTCATGACCTCCACCCATAGCGCAGGTGGGGCAAACCGCTTATACAGCCAGGCTTCATTGGCCGGCAACGGCCTCGGCTCGGAGGCAAACACATTACGGTAAAGGCCAACCAGGCGATAATTGGAGGGCAGTTTCGCCTGACCGTCGGCACGGGCGGGGAACAGACTGGCCAGGGTTGTGCCTGCTGCAACCGGTAGCGTCGCGATATAGCTCGGGGCATTCTGATGCTTGAGCACAAACCCCTGGTAAGCGCCCGCCGGCATGCCATTGATAAGGTTCAGGGCGATCAGCGCGGCAACTTGCCCCGTGTTGGCCTGCGGCGTAAAGAACGGCTGCTCCTGCACGGTGTCCTTGGGAATGACCGGTTCGCCGACCCGCCACCCCCTGGCGACACGACCGCGAGCGCCGCCCCAGACACGGTTGGCCAACACCACCCGCAGGTCGCCCGCATCGGCAAAATTCCAGACAGTCCCTTCAAACTCGGTGACCGGCTGGATCGGCATCTCACCGGTCAACTGCTTGAGCAGCGTCTGCTCCGCCGTTGAACCGCTGCTCACATACTTGAGCAACGAGCCCTGCGGGCCTGACAGGTAGTGGGCCGGGGCAAACTCACGGTTACCGATGACAAACGCCTGGTCGGCAGACGAGAAAAAGCTGATAAATATCTCCACCTCATCGGCCGTGAACTGAGTGTGCAACCCCTGCTCACCGGGAGAGCCCGCCGGGTGCGAGTGGTAAAAGGCGTAGCAGTCGAAGGGAGCCGGAGCAATGAAGTAGTCATGCTCATCGGTGGCCATGATGGCGCGAAAATCAAACTGTATCGACGCACCGGCCACCGGTTCTGTGGCGAAATAACGCGCGCCTTGTCGCAGCACCGCACCGCCATACTCCTTGTCGCGTCGCTCGCCGATCCGGTTGTGAGCCCAGCGCGCAGCATCATCGGCGGTGACAAAGGGCGGACTCAATACGGGTTTGGGAACCCTGGAGACGGCTCGCCACTGCGCGTCGACCGGGCCGAGCCTGTCCCAGATCTTGCCCGCCCGGATCACCGACAGATACCCGCCTGCCGCCACGCGCAGGACAAAGTCCCGAGGGCTCAGCGTACCCGCGAGCAGCGCCGAATCGATCTGGTTATCCACCACCTGACCGTCCGGCTCGACGCGAAACAGTTCAGTCTCGGCGGTCGAGAACGCGCACTTGTATTGCAACAACGCCCCATCATTGAGGTTGCGATAGAAAAACAGCTGACGCTCCGGCCCCAGCAAATCCCTGGACTGCACCCCATGGTAAAGCTGGGTCGCCAACTCCAGCGGGCTAAAAAAGTTACGGTACAGCCACGCGTCCCTGGACGGGAGACGCAGGGGCACCGGAGGGCGTCCCAGATAGACCGCCACCCAATGGAAGCTCTCGTGTGACACGCGCTTACCATCCGAGGTGCGCGGGAACAATTGCTGGATGGACACCGGTGCGGGCCCGCCGGCCGGGGGCTCGACCAGCACATAGTCCTCTTTGTTGGCATCCTTGAGGATAAAGGCGCGCTCAGGGTTGCGTTGCTGCAATACCTCCAGCAGGGCATCAAGCCCGGCGTACACCGGCCCGCAGGCCGGCAGCTCGTAGGTGCGCGAGACAAAGGCTGTGAACGGTCGCCATTGCCTGGGCACTGTGCCTGTCGAGCCACCCCACAACGCACTCGGAACCACGATGGACAACTGGCTGACACTGGCGGCCTTCTTGAAGAAGGTCTCCGGTTTGTTATCGGCCGGGCCATCCGCATGACCAAAGTGCAGCTTTTTGTCGAGCCACACACCAAAACGCTGCTCCTCAGCCGAGCCGGTGGTGACATACTTGAGCAACCCGCCATCGGGCCCAGACAGATAAGAGGCCGAAAAAAAACCGCGCTCCAAAATAAAGATGCTCAGGTCAATATCCGAAAAAAAGCCATTCAGCCCCCTGACCTGACGCTCGGAAAACTCAGGGTTGTTCTCTTGAAAATCATCGAACGCATCGGGATGAGAGTGGTAGTCGGCCACGCACCGATAGCCTTGTGGGTGCAGGTACTGGCTATTGCTGTCGACTTTCAGCACCGTCCAGTAATCGAAGGTGTAGGGCCCGCCCGCTATCGGCTCGGTGGCATAGAAGTAGCCGTCCGCCAAGCTCTCCAGGATCACCCCGCCATACTCCTTATCTCGCCGGCTGCCGATCTGTTGATGGGCATAACGCGCCGCATCATCCATGGTGACAAAGGCCGGCCCCACTGGTGGCAGTACCACATCCGACTTCAAGCCGCTGCCGAACCAACCGCGTTTAGGTCGTTCCATGACATCCCCTCAAATATGCCCCGACCAGACGCTGGCCAGGGTCACGGCGATCTTTACCGTTGGCGCGAGCGCGAGGGCGCTAAATAGATATCCACCGCGCCACACACCCTGCCCCGTTCGGGCGCACGCCACGCACCAGCACGCCCGGCAAGCCCTCACTTGGTGCAGTGCAACCGACCAGTGCAGCCCATGGCCCACATAACAAGGCAGCGCAGCCAATAGGCACAGCCTTTGCAAATGCTCTGGCAACGCCCCTATCCGCCCCCTGAAAATATTGAGTTCTGGAGACCGCACCATGAAGCGTCGCAGCTTGATCAAGGCTTTCACTCTGTCGGCATCCATTGCCGCCATGGGCCTGACCTGGACCGTCCAGGCCGCCGAGACCATCAAGGTCGGCATCCTGCACTCGCTGTCCGGGACCATGGCCATCTCCGAAACGTCCCTCAAGGACATGGCGCTGATGACCATCGACGAGATCAACGCCAAGGGCGGGGTGAACGGCAAGATGCTCGAAGCGGTGGTGGTCGACCCGGCCTCCAACTGGCCGCTGTTCGCCGAAAAGGGCCGGCAGTTGCTGACCCAGGACAAGGTCGCGGTGGTGTTCGGCTGCTGGACCTCGGTGTCGCGTAAATCGGTGCTGCCGGTGTTCGAAGAACTCAACGGCCTGTTGTTCTACCCGGTGCAATACGAAGGCGAGGAAATGTCGCCCAACGTGTTCTACACCGGCGCCGCGCCGAACCAGCAGGCGATCCCGGCAGTGGAATACCTGATGAGCGAAGAAGGCGGCAGCGCCAAGCGCTTCTTCCTGCTGGGCACCGACTACGTGTACCCGCGCACCACCAACAAAATCCTGCGCGCGTTCCTGCATTCCAAAGGCGTAGCCGACAAGGACATCGAAGAGGTCTACACCCCGTTCGGCCATAGCGATTACCAGACCATCGTGGCCAACATCAAAAAATTCTCGGCGGGTGGCAAGACCGCCGTGGTGTCCACCGTCAATGGTGACTCCAACGTGCCGTTCTACAAGGAACTGGCCAACCAGGGCCTGAAGGCGACCGAGGTGCCTGTGGTGGCGTTCTCGGTAGGCGAGGAAGAACTGCGCGGCATCGACACCAAACCGCTGGTGGGCAACCTGGCGGCGTGGAACTACTTCCAGTCGGTAGAGAACCCGGTCAACGCCAAGTTCGTCGCCGACTGGAAAGCCTACGCCAAGGCGAAAAACCTGCCGGGTGCCGACAAGGCCGTGACCAACGACCCGATGGAAGCCACCTACGTCGGCATCCATATGTGGGCGCAGGCGGTGGAGAAAGCCAAGTCCACCGACGTCGACAAAGTGCGTGAAGCCCTGGCCGGCCAGACCTTCGCCGCGCCGTCGGGCTACACCCTGACCATGGACAAGACCAACCACCACCTGCACAAGCCGGTGATGATTGGCGAGATCCAGTCCGACGGCCAGTTCTCGGTGGTGTGGCAGACCGAAGGGCCGATCCGCGCCCAGCCGTGGAGCCCGTACATCCCTGGCAATGACAAGAAGCCGGATCACGCGGTCAAGAGCAACTAAGCCCCAACCCACGAGCCCGCCCCCTGTAGGAGCTGGCTTGTCGGCGATAGCAGCGTGTCAGTGACAGATGAATCGACTGACACACCGCAATCGCCGGCAAGCCGGCTCCTACAGGGGGTAGGTGTTCACCCCGTCCGCGCATGTTCAGGACAATTTGTTATGCCCACTGCCCTCCACCGCCTCCTCCTGGCCTGCCTGCTGTTGCTGCCCCTGGCCGCACACGCCGGCGATGCCGAAGATTTCCTCGCCGCCAACCCGAGCCAACAGGCCAAGCTGTTGCAGGACTGGGCCGCCCAGCCTGACCCTGCGCGTATCGAGTTGGTCAACGCCCTGCAACAAGGCCAACTCACGGTCAACGGCGAAGCCAAGACCGTGCGCCTGAACAACCGCCTGCGCGGCCTGATCGACAACGTGCAAGCCAGCCAGCAACTGCTCGCCGCCGATCCCAAGGTGCGCCTCGCCGCCGCCCGAACCCTGCAAAAAAGCGCGCAACCGGCGCAGCTGAAATTCCTCGACCAGCAGCTCGCCAGCGAAACCCATGACCCGGTGCACAGCGCCCTGAGCCTGGCCCTGGCCAACCTGCAACTGGTCGACACCGACCCGGCCGTGCGCCTGGCTGCCGTGCGCCTGCTCGGCAGCACCGGCGACCCGCTGGCCCGCACGCGCCTGGAGGCCCTGCTGGCGCCCGGCGTGGAAGCCGACGCCGCAGTACACACCGCGGCCGAAACCAGCCTGGCCCAGGTCAAGCGCAAGCTGCTGGTGGGCGAGATCCTCGGGCAAGCCTTCAGCGGTATGTCCCTGGGCTCGATCCTGTTGCTGGCGGCCCTGGGCCTGGCGATCACCTTCGGCCTGCTCGGGGTGATCAACATGGCCCACGGCGAGATGTTGATGCTCGGTGCCTACTCCACCTATGTGGTGCAGTTGCTGATGCAGCGCTATGTGCCTCAGGCCATCGAGTTCTACCCGCTGATCGCGCTGCCGGTGGCGTTTTTTGTCACCGCCGGCATCGGCATGGCCCTGGAGCGCACGGTGATCCGTCACCTCTACGGCCGCCCACTGGAAACCCTGCTGGCCACCTGGGGCATCAGCCTGATGCTGATCCAACTGGTACGCCTGCTGTTCGGCGCACAGAACGTCGAAGTGGCCAACCCGGCCTGGCTGTCGGGCGGGATCCAGGTACTGCCCAACCTGGTGTTGCCATACAACCGCATCGTCATCATCGGCTTTGCCCTGTGCGTGGTGGTGCTGACCTGGCTGCTGCTGAACAAGACCCGCCTGGGCCTCAACGTGCGCGCCGTCACCCAGAACCGCAACATGGCCGCCTGCTGCGGCGTGCCCACCGGGCGTGTGGACATGCTCGCCTTTGGCCTCGGCTCGGGCATCGCCGGCTTAGGCGGCGTGGCCCTGAGCCAGATCGGCAACGTCGGCCCGGACCTGGGCCAGAGTTACATCATCGACTCGTTCCTGGTGGTGGTGCTCGGTGGCGTCGGCCAACTGGCCGGCAGCGTCATGGCCGCCTTTGGCCTGGGCATCGCCAACAAAATTCTTGAACCGCAGATCGGTGCCGTACTCGGCAAGATCCTGATCCTCGCGCTGATCATTCTGTTTATCCAGAAACGCCCGCAAGGACTCTTCGCACTGAAAGGACGGGTGATCGACTGATGAACCAGCCATTGATGCTCACGGCCGCGCAAAAGGCCGGCCCCAAGGTGACGATTGCAGTGGGCGCGGTGATCCTCGCCGTGCTGCTGGCGTTGCCGCTGCTGTCGCTGCTGCCGGCCGATAACGCATTGCATGTCTCGGCCTACACCCTGACGCTGGTGGGCAAGATCCTCTGCTACGCCATCGTCGCCCTGGCCCTGGACCTGGTGTGGGGCTACGCCGGCATGCTGTCCCTGGGCCACGGCCTGTTCTTTGCCCTTGGCGGCTACGCCATGGGCATGTACCTGATGCGCCAGGCCGCCGGCAGCGAGTTGCCGGCGTTCATGACCTTCCTGTCGTGGACCGAACTGCCGTGGTATTGGCTCGGCACCCAGCACTTCCTCTGGGCCCTGTGCCTGGTGGTGTTGGCGCCGGGTTTGCTGGCGCTGGTGTTCGGCTTCTTTGCCTTCCGCTCACGGATCAAGGGCGTGTATTTCTCGATCATGACCCAGGCCCTGACCTTTGCCGGGATGCTCTTGTTTTTCCGCAACGAGACCGGCTTTGGCGGCAATAACGGCTTTACCAACTTCCGTAGCATCCTGGGGTTTGGCATCACCGAGCCGGGCACCCGCGCGGTGCTGTTCCTGGCCACGGTGCTGCTGTTGGTGGGCAGCCTGTTTATCGGCTGGCGCCTGGCCCGGAGCAAGTTCGGCCGGGTGCTGACGGCCCTGCGCGACGCGGAGAACCGCCTGATGTTCTGCGGCTACGACCCGCGGGGCTTCAAGCTGTTTGTGTGGGTGTTGAGCGCGGTGCTGTGTGGCCTGGCCGGTGCGTTGTACGTGCCGCAGGTGGGCATCATCAACCCCAGCGAAATGTCGCCGACCAACTCCATCGAGGCCGCCGTGTGGGTGGCCCTGGGCGGGCGCGGCACCCTGATCGGCCCGCTGCTGGGTGCCGGCGTGGTCAACGGCATGAAGAGCTGGTTCACCGTGGCCTTCCCGGAGTACTGGCTGTTCTTCCTGGGGGCGCTGTTCATCATCGTCACGCTGTACCTGCCCAAGGGCATCATCGGCCTGCTGAAGAAAAGGGGCGAACAATGAGAGTCACGGCAACCGACCAGTTCATGCTCGAACCGATCATCGAACCGAACCGCGATCAGGGCACCAGCCGCGACGCCATCGGCCTCGGCCAGGCCGCCGGCAAGGGCCTCAATACCCGCCACGGCACGATCCTGACCCTGGAAGACATCAGCGTCAGCTTCGATGGCTTCAAGGCCCTCAACGACCTCAACCTGTATATCGGCGTCGGCGAGCTGCGCTGCATCATCGGCCCCAACGGCGCGGGCAAGACCACCCTGATGGACGTGATCACCGGCAAGACCCGCCCCAGCCACGGCAAGGCCTGGTTCGGCGAAACCCTGGACCTGACGCGCATGAGCGAAGTGCAGATCGCCCAGGCCGGCATTGGCCGCAAGTTCCAGAAACCCACGGTGTTCGAGGCCCTGAGCGTGTTCGAGAACCTGGAGCTGGCGCAGAAGACCGACAAGTCCGTGTGGGCCAGCCTGCGGGCGCGCCTGAGCGGTGAACAGAAGGACCGCATCGATGAAGTGCTCGACACCATTCGCCTGACGACTTCGGTACAGCGCCCGGCGGGTTTACTGTCCCACGGCCAGAAGCAGTTTTTGGAAATCGGCATGCTGCTGATGCAAGACCCACAACTGTTGCTGCTCGATGAACCGGTGGCCGGCATGACCGACGCCGAGACCGAGTTCACCGCCGAGTTGTTCAAGCGCCTGGCGGGCAAGCATTCGCTGATGGTGGTGGAGCACGACATGGGCTTTGTCGGCTCGATTGCCGACCATGTGACGGTGCTGCACCAGGGCAGCGTGCTGGCGGAGGGGTCGCTGGAGCAGGTGCAGGAAAACGAGCGGGTGATCGAGGTGTACCTCGGTCGCTAAGCCTGATGCAATCCGCGTTATGTAGGAGCTGGCTGGCCAGCGATAGCCAGGGTGACTGACACAGCGCCATCGCAGGCAAGCCGGCTCCCACAGGGGAATTGAGGAGATTTTGAACATGCTGCAAGTCGACAAATTGCACCAGTACTACGGCGGCAGCCACATCCTGCGCGGCCTTTCGTTCGACGTGAAAGTCGGCGAAGTCACCTGCCTGCTCGGCCGTAACGGCGTGGGCAAGACCACCCTGCTCAAATGCCTGATGGGCCTGCTGCCCGCCAAGGAAGGCGCGGTGAACTGGGAAGGCAAGGCCATCACCGGGTTCAAGCCGCACCAGCGCGTGCACGCCGGTATCGCCTATGTGCCCCAGGGCCGCGAGATTTTCGGGCGGCTGACGGTGGAAGAAAACCTGCTGATGGGCCTGTCGCGTTTTCCCGGCAGCGAAGCCAAGCAAGTCCCGGCGTTTATCTACGAACTGTTCCCGGTGTTGCTGCAAATGAAGCATCGGCGCGGCGGCGACTTGTCCGGTGGTCAGCAACAGCAGTTGGCAATTGGCCGTGCGCTGGCCAGCCGTCCGCGCCTGTTGATCCTCGATGAGCCCACCGAAGGCATCCAGCCCTCGGTGATCAAGGAGATCGGCGCGGTGATCAAGAAGCTCGCAGAACGCGGCGACATGGCGATTTTGCTGGTGGAGCAGTTCTACGACTTCGCCGCCGAACTGGCCGATCAATACCTGGTGATGTCGCGGGGGGAAATCGTCCAGCAGGGCCGCGGAGAAAATATGGAGGCCGAGGGTGTACGCGGCCTGGTTACCATCTAATCTGTAGCGTCTCGTTGATAAGCCCTGACCATGACCGTTCCTGCCCCCACCGCTCTGTTCACCCCCAGTTGGCACGCCGCGCTGGAGTTGGGTTATGCACGCTTTGGCGCCAGCACGCGCCCGGTGCTGCGCCGCCACCTGGGCCCGCTGCGGGTGCAAAAGCACCTGTATGCCGAAGGCCCCGAGGTGTGCCAGCACATCATCGTGCACCCGCCGGGCGGGATTGCCGGGGGCGATCGCCTGGAGATCACCGCCCACCTGGCTGAGGGCGCGTGGGCGCAACTGACCAGCCCCGGCGCCGCCAAGTGGTACCGTGCCAGCGGGCCGGCCTACCAGCAGGTGGCCTTGACAGTCGAGGCCGGCGCCACCCTGGAGTGGCTGCCCCAGGAAACCATCGTGTTCAGTGCGGCCCAGGCCGAACTCAGCACCCGCATCGACCTGCACGGCGACGCCCGGCTGTTGTACTGGGACGTGGTGGCGCTGGGGCGCCCGGCCAGCGGCGAACGTTTCGACCGTGGGCACTTCCAGTCGCACCTGGATATCCGTCGCGACGGCCAGTTGCTCTGGCATGAACGCCAACGCATCGTCGGCGACGACGGCCTGCTCGACTCGCCGATTGGCCTGGACGGCCAGCCGGTGTTCGCCACCTTGCTGGTGACCGGTGACATCGATACCGAACTGCTTGAACAATGCCGAGCGCTGCCCCATGCAGTGCGTGGCGACCTGACCCAACTGCCGGGTTTGCTGGTGGCGCGCTGCCTGGCCAGCGAGACGTTACTGGCGCGGGCCTGGTTGATTGATTTATGGCGGCTGTTGCGCCCGGCGCTGCTGGGGCGTGAGGCCATACCACCAAGAATTTGGAACACATGAGATCAAAATGTGGGAGCGGGCTTGCTCGCGAATGCGGTGGGTCAGTAATGGATATGTTGACTGATACACCGCATTCGCGAGCAAGCCCGCTCCCACATTGGACCTGTGTTGTTAATAATTGTTTTTCAAAACGGACTGCTGACCATGGACCTGACCCCAAGGGAAAAAGACAAGCTGCTGATCTTCACCGCAGGCCTGGTGGCCGAGCGCCGCCTGGCGCGTGGGGTGAAACTCAATTACCCGGAAACCATCGCCTACATCTCCGCGGCCCTGCTCGAAGGCGCGCGCGACGGGCGCACCGTGGCCGACCTGATGCACTTTGGCACCACCCTGCTCAGCCGCGAGCAAGTGATGGAAGGCATCCCGGAGATGATCCCGGACATCCAGGTCGAAGCCACCTTCCCCGACGGCACCAAACTGGTGACCGTCCACCAACCCATCGCCTGAGGCCCGGCCATGTCCTTGCTGATTCGTGACGCGGTGCACGGCGATCTGCCGGCGATCCGCGATATCTACAACGATGCCGTGCTCAACACCACGGCCATCTGGAACGATCAACCAGTGGACCTGGGCAATCGCCAGGCCTGGTTCAGCGCACGCCAGGCGCAGTTTTATCCGATCCTGGTGGCGGTGGAGGCCGAGCAGGTGCTCGGCTATGCCTCGTTCGGCGACTGGCGGCCCTTCGACGGCTTTCGCCACACCGTCGAGCATTCGGTGTACGTGCGCAACGACCAACGCGGCAAAGGCCTGGGCCCGCTGCTGATGCAGGCCCTGATCGAACGCGCCCGGGCGTGCGACAAACACGTGATGGTTGCCGCCATCGAAAGCGGCAACCAGGCCTCGATCCGCCTGCACGAACGCCTGGGCTTTGGCATCACCGGGCAGATGGCCCAGGTGGGCACCAAGTTTGGCCGCTGGCTGGACCTGACCTTTATGCAACTGCTGCTCAAACCCGGCGCCCAGCCGCCGGCGGTCCACAAGGAGTAACACCGATGAATGCTGCCCAACTGCGTCGAGTCAATGCTGAAAGTTTTGCCCATTACCGCCTGGGTTTGATTGAGCTGTTGCTGGACGCGGTGAAGCATGGCGCTTCGGTAGGTTTCATGGCCGATTTCGATGATGCCCAGGCCCGCACCTATTTGAGCGGTGTGCAGGCGAGTATCGAGGAGGGCAGCCTGCTGCTCTGGGTAGTGGTGCGCGACGAGCAAGTGATCGCCAGTGTGCAATTGGCGTTGTGCCTCAAAGCCAACGGCCTCAACCGCGCCGAAGTGCAAAAACTGCTGGTGCACAGCAGCGCCCGCCGCCATGGCCTGGGCCAGCAACTGATGAGCGCTCTGGAACTCGCCGCGCGCCAGCACAAACGCGGCCTGCTGTACCTGGACACCGAGGCCGGCTCCGGTGCCGAAGCCTTCTACCAGGCGCTGCGCTACACAAAAATCGGCGAGTTGCCGGATTACTGCCAAAGCCCGGACGGGCACTACAGCCCGACCGCCATCTACTTCAAGACCCTGGGGCAACCTGCATGATTCCTGGTGAATATCAGATCCAGCCTGGTGCAATCGAACTCAACGTGGGCCGCCGCACGGTCACCCTGAACGTGGCCAACAGCGGCGACCGTCCGATCCAGGTGGGTTCCCATTACCATTTTTTCGAGACCAATGACGCGCTGACCTTTGACCGCGCCCTCAGCCGCGGCATGCGCCTGAACATCCCGGCGGGCACGGCGGTGCGCTTTGAACCGGGGCAGAGTCGCGAGGTGGAGTTAGTGGAGCTGGCAGGGTTGCGCCGGGTGTTCGGGTTTGCCGGGAAGATCATGGGTGATCTTTAGGGCCTCATCGCAGGCAAGCCAGCTCCCACATGGGAATGCACTTCAAATGTAGGAGCTGGCTTGCCGGCGATAGCGGTTTCACATTCAACACATATTTTCCAGGGTTCACACACATGAAAATCAGCCGCCAAGCCTACGCCGACATGTACGGCCCCACCGTCGGTGACAAGGTCCGCCTCGCCGACACCGAACTGTTCATCGAAGTGGAGCAGGACTTCACGGTTTATGGCGAAGAAGTGAAGTTCGGCGGCGGCAAAGTCATCCGCGATGGCCAGGGCCAAAGCCAACTGCTCGCCCGTGAAGTGGTGGATACGCTGATCACCAACGCGCTGATCATCGACCACTGGGGCATCGTCAAGGCCGACGTTGGCTTGAAGAATGGCCGCATCCACGCCATTGGCAAGGCCGGTAACCCGGACATCCAGCCCGGCGTGACCATGGCCATCGGCGCCAGCACCGAAGTGATCGCCGGTGAAGGCATGATCCTCACCGCCGGCGGCATCGACTCACATGTGCATTTCATCTGCCCGCAGCAGATCGAAGAGGCGCTGACCAGCGGCGTCACCACCATGATCGGCGGCGGCACCGGCCCGGCCACCGGCACCAATGCCACCACCTGTACTTCAGGCCCGTGGCACCTGGCGCGCATGCTGCAAGCCAGCGACTCATTCCCGATGAACATCGGCTTTACCGGCAAGGGCAATGCCAGCCTGCCCGAGCCGCTGATCGAGCAGGTCAAGGCCGGCGCCATCGGTTTGAAGCTGCACGAAGACTGGGGCACCACGCCCGCCAGCATCGACAACTGCCTGAGCGTGGCCGATGAGTACGATGTGCAGGTGGCGATCCACAGCGACACGCTCAACGAGTCGGGCTTCGTCGAAACCACCCTCGCCGCGCTCAAGGGGCGCACCATCCACACCTATCACACCGAGGGTGCCGGTGGCGGCCACGCGCCGGACATCATCAAGGCCTGCGGTTTCCCTAACGTACTGCCCAGCTCCACCAACCCGACGCGGCCGTTCACCCGCAACACCATCGACGAGCACTTGGACATGTTGATGGTCTGCCATCACCTGGACCCGAGCATTGCCGAAGACGTGGCGTTCGCCGAAAGCCGCATCCGCCGCGAAACCATCGCCGCTGAAGATATCCTGCACGACCTTGGCGCCTTCTCGATGATCAGCTCCGACAGCCAGGCCATGGGCCGCGTGGGCGAAGTGATCACACGCACCTGGCAAACCGCCGACAAGATGAAGAAACAACGCGGGCCACTGCCTGGCGACGGCGCGGGCAACGACAACTTCCGCGCCAAGCGCTACATCGCCAAGTACACCATCAACCCGGCGATCACCCACGGCATCAGCCATGAAGTGGGCTCCATCGAAGTCGGCAAATGGGCCGACCTGGTGTTGTGGCGCCCGGCGTTCTTCGGCATCAAGCCCACCCTGATCCTCAAGGGCGGGGCGATTGCGTCCAGCCTGATGGGCGATGCCAATGCGTCAATCCCCACCCCGCAGCCGGTGCACTACCGCCCGATGTTCGCCAGCTTCGGCAGCTCGCTGCACGCCACCAGCCTGACGTTTATCAGCCAGGCGGCGCTGGCAGAGGGCCTGCCGCAGGCCTTGGGCCTGAAGAAGCAGATCGCGGTGGTCAAGGGTTGCCGCCAGGTGCAAAAGAGCGACTTGATCCACAACGACTACCTGCCAGACATCGAGGTCGATCCGCAGACCTACCAGGTCAAGGCCGATGGCCAGCTGTTGTGGTGCGAGCCGGCGGACGTGCTGCCGATGGCCCAGCGTTACTTCCTGTTCTGACCGTTCATCGGCAGGCACCTGCTGTGCCAGTGAAGCCGGGAGACGTTGGCGCTACGATGCGCGACGTTTGTTCACTGTCTTGCACTTGGGAACCTGGCTATGCGCCTATCCGAATTCATCGTGTTGCATGCCGACCGAATCGTCGATGAATGGGAACAGTTTGCCGAAACCCTGACCCCGGCCGCCGAAACCCTGAACCGCGCGCAACTGCGCGACCACGCCCGTTCGATCCTGCTGGCCGCCGCGCGGGACATGAACACCCGCCAGAGCGCCAGCGAACAGGCGGCCAAGGCCAAGGGCGAAGGCCCGGAAAAAACCCCGAGCCTGGACGAAGCGGCCGCCAGCCATGGCGAACTGCGCCATACCGTGGGTTTTGACCTGGTGCAGATGACCTCCGAGTTCCGTCACCTGCGCGCCTGTGTGATTCGCCTGTGGGTCAATAGCCTGGAATCGCCGGACCTGGGCTATTTCCAGGACATGATCCGCTTCAACGAAGCCATCGACGAAGCCCTGGCCGAATCCACGGCGGCCTACGCCGAGCAGGTCAATCGCTCGCGGGATATTTTCCTCGCCATCCTCGGCCACGACCTGCGCGCACCCTTGCAGGCGGTGAAGATGTCCACCGAGATGTTGTTGCGCAAAGCCCCATTGGACGGCAACGGCTTGAGCCTGCTGGGCAATATCCAAAATGGTGCGCGGCACATGGAGGCGATGGTCAGCGACCTGTTGGAGTTTGTTCGCAGCCGACTGGGCAGCAGCCTGCCTATCGAGCCCAAGCCGATGAACCTGGCCGATGCTGCCAAAGAGGCCATCAATGAAGCGTGCGCAGGCCGCCCGGACTGCCGGGTTCACCTGCACATCGACGGGGAAACCCAAGGGCTGTGGGATCGCGGGCGCATTGATCAACTGTTGCAGAACCTGATCGGCAATGCATTGCAGCACGGCCTCAACAGCCAGGCGGTGACCCTGAGCCTGGACGGCACGCCCGACAGCGTGGAACTGCGCATGCACAACTACGGCCAGCCGATTCCCCAGGCGGCGCTGGGCACCGTGTTCGACCCGCTGGTACGCAGCGCCAACGAAGAGCTGGGCAGCAACTCGACCAGCCTCGGGCTGGGCTTGTTTATCGTCAAGGAAGTGGTGCAGGCCCATGGGGGCACGATTGAAGTGACGTCCAGCGAGGCGGCGGGCACCACGTTTACCGTAGTGCTGCCGCGCCAGTAGACACCACCGATCCCCTGTAGGAGCTGTCGAGCTTTAGCGAGGCGGCGATGGCGGTGGGTCAGGCAGCATCAATGCTGGTAATGCCGCCGCCATCGCCGCCTCGCCGGGGCTCGACAGCTCCTACATTTTTTTTGCGATGTGGCGCAAATCTATGCCCGCCAACGATCCCCTGTAGGAGCTGTCGAGCTTTAGCGAGGCGGCGATGGCGGTGGGTCAGGCAGCATCAATGCTGGCAATGCCGCCGCCATCGCAGCCTCGCCAGGGCTCGACAGCTCCTACATTTCTTTTGCGATGTGGCGAAAATTTTTGCCCGGCAACGATCCCCTGTAGGAGCTGTCGAGCTTTAGCGAGGCGGCGATAGCGGTGGGTCAGGCAGCATCAATGCTGGTAATGCCGCCGCCATCGCTGGCAAGCCAGCTCCTACAGGGTTTTGCTGATTTCCCACACAGGGCGGTTAGCGGCCCCAGGTTTCCCGTGGATCAAAATTGGCCTTTTGCGCCAGTTCCTGCCACAGCGCCTTGACCTCATCGTCACTGCTTTTGGGCATCACGGCCTTGAGCTGCACAAACAGGTACCCGCGCTGCCCGGCCTTGTTCAGCAAGCCATGGCCCTTGGCCCGCATGCGCTGGCCGTTCTGGCTGCCGGCCGGGACCTTGAGGTTGATCTTGCCAGTCAGGGTCGGCACTGCGACTTCCGCGCCCAAAGCCAATTCCCACGGTGCCAGCGGCAAGGTAATCACCAGGTTTTCGCCTTCGACCTCGAACTTCGGGTGCGGCGCAAAGCGGATGATCAGGTACAAGTCGCCATTGGCGCCGCCACCGATCCCCGGAGCACCCTGGCCCTTGAGGCGAATGCGCTCGCCATCGGCCACACCGGCCGGAATCTTCACGTTCAGGCTCTTGGTGGTGTTGCTGACGTGCTGGCCCGCCGCATTGTATTGCGGCACCTGGAAGCTGATCGCCTTGGGCTCGGTGGACAGGGTCTCCTCCAGGAACACCGGCAACTCCATCTCCACATCCTGGCCGCGCCGCCCGGGGCTGCGCCCCTGGGCGCCGCCAAAGCCGTTGCCACGCGAGCCGAAGATCGAGCTGAAGAAGTCCGAAAACTCGCCCGTATCCTGGCCACCGCCAAACCCGCCACGGCTCTGCCAACCTGGCGGCCCCTGGAAGGGCTGACCGTGCTGGCCATAGCGGCGCAATTCATCGTACTCGGCGCGCTTGTCGGCACTTTTCAGCGCTTCATAGGCTTCCGAGGCGTCCTTGAACTTCTCTTCCGCGTCCTTTTCCTTGCTGACGTCGGGATGATACTTACGGGCCAGCTTGCGATAAGCGGCCTTGATCTGCTTGTCATCGGCCGTCGGCTCGACACCAAGAATCTTGTAATAGTCTTTGAAATCCATGGGGGCATCACCATCCGTTATCGAGATCGCACAGTCGGGCCCTGCCTGCCTGGGCATTGCGGGGCGATTCGAGGTGCGTCAGAAAAATATCGGCGGCTTGCAGGACAAACTTGATCCTTTCGACAGCCACCAACCGTATGCACAGGAGTTGGGGGCAAGGAGCCGACCTTTCAAGGTAACAAGTCTGCTGTATTTAGCGGATAGTCGGCCTACGCATCTGCACGCGAGTGACATACACTGCGCGGCCGTTTTTTAACCGGAACCTGTTAGACATGAACAACACCTCTCCAGCCCGTGCCTGCGGCATCGACTTCGGCACGTCCAACTCCACTGTCGGCTGGATCCGTCCCGGCATGGAAACGCTTATCGCGCTGGAGGACGACAAGATCACCCTGCCGTCGGTGGTGTTCTTCAACTTCGAAGAACGCCGCCCGGTGTACGGCCGCCTGGCGCTGCACGAGTACCTGGAAGGCTACGAAGGCCGCCTGATGCGTTCGCTCAAGAGCCTGTTGGGCTCCAAGCTGATCAAGCACGACACCAGCGTGCTGGGCACGGCCATGCCGTTCAAGGACCTGCTGGGGCTGTTTATCGGCCAGCTCAAGAACCGCGCCGAAGCCACTGCCGGCCGTGAGTTCGAAGAAGTGGTACTGGGCCGCCCGGTATTTTTCGTCGACGACGACCCGATGGCCGACAAAGAGGCCGAAGACACCCTGGTGGACGTGGCCCGCAAGCTCGGCTTCAAGGAAGTCTCGTTCCAGTACGAGCCGATCGCCGCAGCCTTCGACTACGAATCCACCATTGAACAAGAAGAGTTGGTCCTGATTGTCGACATCGGCGGCGGTACCTCCGACTTCTCCCTGGTGCGCCTGTCGCCCGAGCGGCGCAAGCACGACAACCGCCACGACGACATCCTCGCCACCGGCGGCGTGCATATCGGCGGTACCGACTTCGACAAACAGCTCTCGCTGGCCGGCATGATGCCGCTGTTCGGCTACGGCAGCCGCATGAAAAGCGGGGCCTACATGCCCACCAGCCACCATATGAACCTGGCCACCTGGCACACCATCAACTCGGTGTACTCGCAAAAATCCCAGCTGGCCCTGGGCAGCATGCGCTACGACATCGAAGACACCGGCGGCATCGACCGCCTGTTCAAGCTGATCGAGCAGCGCGCCGGCCACTGGCTGGCGATGGAAGTGGAAGAAACCAAGATCCACCTCACCCACGACGACAGCCGCCACGTGCCGCTGGACCGGGTAGAACCGGGCCTGAGCGTGGAACTGAGCCGCGCCCTGTTCGAATCGTCCATCGACAACCTGCTGGAACGGGTGCGCAACAGCGTGACCCAACTGCTCGACGACGCCTCGGTGGACGTGGCCCAGGTCGACACGGTGTTCTTCACCGGCGGCTCCAGCGGCATCCCGGCCCTGCGCCACAGCATTTCGGCGATGCTGCCCAATGCCCGGCACGTGGAAGGCAACATCTTCGGCAGCATCGGCAGCGGGTTGGCGATCGAGGCAAGCAAGCGTTATGGCTACTGAGTATTAGCTGAAACCGCGGCGCGCCCTTTCGCGAGCAAGCCCGCCCCCACATTTGGACCGCATTCCCAAGGCGGAACCCGGTCGAAATGTGGGAGCGGGCTTGCCCGCGATAAGGCCAGCCTAGACGCCCTCAATCTTCAGACCATCCCACCCAGCTTCAACTCACTCTTCAAATACGCATAATAAATCGGCCCTGCCACCACCCCAGGCAGGCCGAATGCGGCTTCAAACACCAGCATCGCCAACAACAACTCCCACGACTTGGCGCTGATCTGCCCGCCGACGATGCGGGCATTGAGGAAGTACTCGACCTTGTGGATCACGATCAGGTAGCCCAGCGCCGCCACCGCCACCCAAATCGACATCGACAACGCGACGATGGTGATCAGGGTGTTGGACATCAGGTTGCCGATCACCGGCAGCAGGCCCAGCAGGAAGGTGAGGACGATCAGGGTCTTGGTCAGCGGCAGGTGGATCCCCGCCAGCGGCAGCACCACCGCAAGGAAGATCCCGGTGAAGATGGTGTTGAGCGCAGCGATTTTGATTTGCGCAAAGACAATGTTGCGAAAAGCCTGGACCAGCAGGTGCAGGCGGTCGAACAACGCGGCGGCCAGGGGTTTGCGCTTGGTCAGGTCGGGGACCCGTTGTAGGGCGATGATGGCGCCCAGGACCATGCCGATCAGCAGAGTCACGAACATATGCGCCGCGTCCTTGCCCACCAGCTGCAGTTCGCTCAGGTGCTTGCTCAGCCATTCACCGATAGCCACGCGAAACTCGGCGGCGCTGGCCGGCAGGTAGGCGTCGAGGAACGGCGGCAACTGGCCGCGCGCGCGGTCGACCACGCCCATGAATTTATCGAGGGAAGCCCCGGGGTTTTCCGCTTCGTGCAGCAAAAAGCTGATGGCACCGGCAAAAATCAGGGTCAGCACGCTGACAATCACGGTGCCGAGCAATGCCACCGCCAGCCAGCGCGCGCGCCGGCCTTCGATCAGGCGTTGCAGCTGTGGGGTGAGCATGTTGACCAGTTCGAAAACCAGCAGGCCGGCCAACAGGCTGGGCAGCAGTTTTAACGGTAGGACCAGCAACAAGCCGCCGAAAATGATGATGTAGCTGGCCAGCAACAACACATGACGCTGAGAAAACGTTGGCATACAGCCTCTAAACGAACGGCGTTAAAGGATGGGCAGTCTGCCAGCCTTGGGGCAATCAAGCGAGAAGTCTGATGGCGGTGAACGCCATCAACTGTGGGAGCGGGCTTGCCCGCGATGGCGCTGGCTGGCTGACACACCGCAATCGCGGGCAAGCCCGCCCCCACAGGGGTATTTAAGCGGGTCAGCCTTTAAGGCAGGTGCTCATAAAGGTTTTACGCGCATCGCCGGCCAGCGCCTTGGTTTTTGCCGTCGCGTTACAGTCCTTCATTTTTTGCTGCTGCGGGGTCAGGGTCTTGGCGTCATTGGCGGCCGGGGCCGAGAGGCAGGTTTTCATGAAGGCCTTGCGCTCGTCGCCCTTCAAGGTCTTGGTGGAGGCTTCGGCGTTGCAGGTGGTCATTTTGTTTTGCTGGGCAGTGGCCGCAAACCCTTGGGAACAGAGCAGCAGACCGATCATCAACAACGGAATACGCAACATCTTCATGGAGTTTTCTCCCTGTTACCACGCCGAGGGGCGCGGCCTCCCCTGCAGTGTAGACAAAGCCTGTTACACCTTCACCTGCTACGTAAGTTCGTTCGTCGATACTGCTCCGGCGTACAGCCGGCCTGGCGCTGGAACATCGCAATAAACGCCGAGGCGGTGCTGTAGCCCAGGTCAAACGCCACTTCCTGGACGCTGCGCGTGTTTTCCAGGGCCTCGATGGCCGCCAGAAAGCGCAGGCGCTGGCGCCATTCGCCAAAGCTCATGCCCAGTTCGCGCACAAATTGCCGGGCCAGGGTGCGCTCGCTGACGTGTACCTGCTGCGCCCATAGCGCCAGCGCGCGGTTGTCCCCGGGATCAGCCTGCATGCCTTCAAGCACGCTGAGCAGGCCGGGGCTGCTGGCATACGGCAGGAAACAATCATGCACCGGCGCCTGGCGCAGTTGGTCCACCAGCACCTGGGCCAGGCGCACGTCGGCTTCGTTGGCCGGGATATTCACGTCGCGCTCGGCAAAATCACTGAGGATGGCCTTGAGGATGTTGCTGATGGTCAGGGTGCAGGGCTGCGTGGGCAATTGCTCGCACAGGGACGGCGCCAGGTACACCGAGCGGTAGATAATTGCCTGGGCGTTGTAGGAACTGTGCTGGGTGTTGGGCGGGATCCACACCGCATATTGCGGCGGCGACATAAACCGGTTGCCGCCCACTTCAAAGCGCATCACGCCGCGGGCCGAGTAGTCCAGGGAGCCCCAGGCATGCTGGTGGCTGGAGGCGCGGCTGTCGGCGGCAAATTCCGAGTAGCGAAAGTACACCGGGGCCGGTAGCACGTCGAAATCGGGCAGGTTGATGTAGGTCTTCGGCATATTGTCTGGATACAGAGGCGGCTTGTCTGGATCGAAGTATAGGCTTCGATCCAGACAAAGGATAATCACCCCTCACTAACGTTCCTGGTTCCTTGCAATGCAATACGCTTATCCGCTGCTGGCCATCTTTATCTGGGCTGGTAATACCGTGGTCAACAAACTCGCCGTGGGCTCGATTTTCCCGGCCGAGATCGGTTTTTATCGCTGGCTGCTGGCCGCCATCCTGTTTACCCCGTTCATGCTCAAGCCAGTCATTGCCAACTGGGCGCTGATCCGCCCCAACTTGGGCAAGATCGCCGTGCTCGGCGTGCTCGGCATGGCGGTCTACCAGAGCCTGGCGTACTACGCCGCCAGCCTGACCAGCGCCACCAATATGGGGATCATCCTGTCGCTGATGCCATTGATGGCCCTGACTGCGGCGATTATCAGCCTCGGCCAGCGCCTGACCTTCGGCGCCCTGACCGGGGCGGTGCTGTCGTTTGCCGGGGTGGTGGTGGTGGTGTCGGCCGGCAGCCTCGGCGCGCTGCTGCAACACGGGGTTAACCTGGGCGACGCGATGATGCTGGTGGCCACCCTGGCCTATGCGATCTACAGCACCCTGCTGAAAAAATGGCAATTGCGCCTACCGCCCCTGGTGTTGCTGTATTTGCAGGTGCTGGTGGCGGTGGTGGTGCTGTTTCCGCTGTTCCTGGCCTCGGACAAGGTCGGCCTGGGCCCGTCGAATATTGGCCTGGTGGTGTACGCCTGCCTGTTGGCATCGATGATTGCGCCGCTTTCGTGGATGCATTCGGTCAAAAACCTGGGGCCGAGCCGGACCACGCTGTTTTTCAATTTGCTGCCGCTGATCACGGCGCTGATTGCAGCGGTGGTGCTCAAGGAGCAGTTGGCGCTGTATCACTTGGTGGGGGGTGTGTTGACCTTGGGCGGGGTGATTTTGTCGGAGCGCTGGACCACGCCGGTAAGGCGTTAAAGCCCGGCCGCCTTCAACCGCTGCGCATGTTCGACAAACAGGCGGATCGGCTCGGCACCCTTGCCCACCAGGCCCAGTGACTGGTTGACGATATCGAAATGGTCCAGCGCATAGTCATCGCCAATCACCGTGCCCAGGTGTGAGCTGTAACGCCCGACCATGCCGTCGCACTGGCCTTTCTCCTTGACGAAGGTGCGCGCAAACAGCCGGCAACTGCGGTTGGTGCCGTCCAGCAGGTTGCGCCCGCGATCGGTCTTGCCCGGCTGCAAGGTGCCGGACCAGGAGTAATAACGCACTCCGCCCACTTCTTCGGCGCCCTGCCCGCCCCAGGTGTCTGGCAGGCCTTGGGGGTATTGACGATTGAACAGCGCCACACCCGCGCTGGTCAGCGATTGATGGGAGGCGTGGATATCCGCCGCAAAACGCGGGCCGCGATAGCCGGTTTCGAGCAGGCCCATCACCACGCCCACCAGGCGCAACAGCGCACTCATGATCCGGCCCTTGGCGCTGTCGGTCGGATAGTGGGTGTGCAGGTAGTCCGCCAATTCCGAACCGTGATTGGGCCCGGCCACCGAGGTCACCGAGGCCACCCATTCCGGGCGTTTGGCCGCCGCGTAACGGGCGGTGAGCGAGCCCTGGCTATGGCCGATCAGGTTGACCTTGTCGGCACCGGTCTGGCGGCGAATCTGCTCGATCTGCACCAGCAACTGCTCGCCGCGTACCTCGCTGGAGTTGAGCGGCGCCACCTGCACCGCAAACACTTGCGCCCCGCCCGCACGCAAGGCCGGGACGATGCCGTACCAATACGGGTACAGCAGCAGCCGCACAAACCCGAGCATGCCCGGCACCAAAACCAGGGGATAACGTGTAGCCAATGTCTGCGGCATGGGGGCAAACGTCCTTCAAAGGGGCGATTGAGCTGATCCTAGACCAGCCCTGCGGCAATCGATATGACACCCGGCAACATCCGATAAAACTTTTTGCGCCGCGCAGCACTCACAACTTTGAGCGATCACACCCCGAGAGTGTGGCGCAAAACCGGATATCGCCCTGAGGAGATTGAAATGACCGACATGCATTTGTCTGACGTAAGCACCCTTCGCGAACGCGCGCGCAAGAATGTGGAAAACGGCGCAGTGACCGAAGGCTACAGCGCCGACCGCGAAGAGATCCTGCGCCTGCTCAACGAGTCACTGGCCACCGAACTGGTCTGTGTGTTGCGCTACAAGCGCCACTACTTCATGGCCAGCGGCCTGAAAGCCAGCGTGGCCGCCGATGAGTTCCTGGAGCACGCCAACCAGGAACTGGAACACGCCGACAAACTGGCCGAACGTATCGTACAGCTGGGCGGCGAACCAGAGTTCAACCCGGACCTGCTGTCCAAGCTGTCCCACGCACAGTACGTGGCCGGCAAGACCTTGAAGGACATGGTCTACGAAGACCTGGTGGCCGAGCGCATCGCGGTGGACAGCTATCGCGAGATCATCCAGTACATCGGCGAGAAAGACCCGACCACCCGCCGGATCTTTGAAGACATCCTGGCCCAGGAAGAAGAGCACGCCGACGATATGGCGGACATTCTCAAAGACCTGTAAGCCTGCCAGCAGCACTCACTAATGCGGGAGCGGGCTTGCTCGCGAATGCGGTAGATCAGTGATGGATATGTTGACTGATACACCGCATTCGCGAGCAAGCCCGCTCCCACAGTTAGCCTTTCACCGTCTTCGGCGCCTTGCCTTCCCGCATCTGCTGCAACAGCGGCACGCACTGGTTGGGCTCATCCCCGCTCGGCGCCACCAGTGCCAGCAGGCCTGCCGCAGGTGCAACGATCACACCCAGCGCCACCATCCCCGCGCCACGCAGCAATAGCGGCACTGCCTTGACTCCGGCATTGGGCTTGATGAACGGCCCGTTGACGTACAAGGGCGAACGCAGCGAAAACAGGCGAAAGCCCTTGGACTCTGGGGTGATTGTCAGGTCCAGTTGTTCGCTGGCCATGTTCGCGGTGCCGTCGATGTAGATGATCGCGTTCTCGGTATCGAACACAAACAACCGACTGGTGGCCAGGCCGGTCTTGATGCCGAAGTCCGCCGCCGCGCAGTTGATCTTCACTTCCTTGTCGCCAAACATCTTGCCGACCACATAGTTACCGACGTTCAGCCCGGCGATTTCCATCAGGCCTCGGCTGATGGCACCGTCGTTGATGAGCATTTTCAGATCGCCATTGGCACTGCCCAACAAAGCCGCCACCGAGTTGCCGCGCCCGGCGATATCCGCATCGCCGTTTAGCTCGCCAAAGCTGGTCTTCATCGGTTCAAAGGTGGGGAACAGTTGCTTGAGCTTGAAGTTGCGCGCCGTCAGTTTCGCCCGGCCTTCCAGCGGGGTAATGCGGCCATTGAGGCGAATCTGTGCATCGAGCTTGCCGCCCGCCACGCCGAAACGCAGGGGTTCGAGGCTCAATTGGCCGTCGTTGAGCACCAGGTGCGTGTAGAGGTCGGTAAAGGGCAGTTCGGCGCTGTGGACAATGCGCTTGCCGGTGAACTCGACATCGGCGTCCATATCGCGCCAGCGCTCGGTGCGAAACTCCTCCACCGGCAGCACCTTGGTCGCCGGTTGCTTGCTTTCACCGCCACGGGCCTTTTGCTTGGCGTTGGAGTCAGCACCGATCAGCGGCGCCAGGTCGGCCAGCAGCAGTTGGTTGGACACCAGTGCGCCACTGAGCTTTGGCCGTGGCTGGCTGGCGACATAGGCCAGGTCGCCGTGGATGTCGCTGTTGCCGATCTTGCCGTTGAAGTTTTCATAGCGGAACGACGCACCGCCCGCCTCATGCAACTTGGCGATCAGGCGCCCATCGGTGGAATAGGCCGGCGAGTCCGGCAGGGTCACGCCGGTCAGTGGGTAAAGGTTGCCCAGGCTGGTGCCAGACAGTTTCAGGCGCAGGTCCAGGGCGCCGAGGTTCAGTGGGTCGGTCAGGGTGCCGGCCAGGGCGATGCTGGTATCACCGACCTTCGCCTGGGCCTGCAGGGGGAACGGCTTGGCGGCGTCTTGCAGGGCCAGCAGCCCGCCGATCTTGCCGCTGCCGGCGAGTTTCTGGCCGTGGTACTGGCCGCTGACCTTGAGGCCAAACGCATAGTCCTGGGGTGTGGCGCCCTGCTCCAGGGCTTTTTTTGCATCGCGCTCGCCGACGATTTCGCTGAACGCAATCGGCTTGCCCAGGGGGTCGATCAGCACATCGAGACGGGTCTTGAGGGTCTGGTCGTCGAGGGTCACGTGGCCCTTGTCGAAGCCGATGGCGCCGATATCCACCACCCAACTGGACGGTTCGGCATTCGGGTCCTTGGGATCAAAGGTGAAGGTCCAGTTGGCGCGGCCATCGGCCAGGCGCTGCAATTGGGCACTCGGCTCGGTCAGGTCGATGCGCGGGATCACCACGCGCTGGGCCAGCAGAGCCAAGGGTGAGATGCGCAGTTCAACGCGCTTGAGGGTGACCATCTGCGGCTGTTTCGACCACTCGGGGTTGCCCAGGCTCAGGTCTTCGGCCACCACATGGGGCCACGGCACCCAGGCGCGCCAACCGCCCTCGTCCGGCTCGCGCTGCCAGACCACCGCCAGGTTGCCATTGATGGCAAAGGCGCGATGCAGCTCTTCGGAGACCTTGGCATTGAGTTGCGGCTTGATCCGGTTCCAATCGAAGAACACCAGGATCAGTACCACAGCGGCGATTAACAGAACGAAGCAGGCACTGCTCCAGGCGAGAATTTTACGAGTGCGCGTCATTGCACAGGGCTCCTGATTACGACTGCGCGTGCCACTGGCAACGCGCGCAAGGACTAAAGCTTATATGGCTACGACTGGCAAATGGCCTGGGGGTTTAACCGCAGATGGCAATTAGCGCTGAAAAGCGCTTTTTCTGACTAATCCGACAGCTTCTTTCATCAACGACGCACCGTTGTTACCCACGCCCGTGTCGAAAATACCCACCCCGGTGCAAAAGCGCGTGCTTGAGAGGCGCGATCTAGAGCCTCGGCGCAGAACAATCAATTCTGTTGATTATTACCATTGTGTTTATGAACTTTTATATCGAGATATCGAGAGTAGCATTAGCCCTGTACCCACTTTATCGCCCTCCCAAGGAGCAACTCATCATGAAACGCCAATTACTGCTCAGTGTTGCACTCTCTGTCCTGGCCACCAGCGCTTTTGCCCTGCCGGCTGCCGAACAAGCCATCCCGCAAGCCAAGGCTGACGCCACGCACATCGGTCAGACCGTTGCCGAAGGTGGTCGCGATCGCCTGGAACAAAAAGGCCTGGTTGAAGGTGGCTCGGACCGTCTGCAAAAACGCGAATTCGTCGCCGAAGGTGGCCGTGATCGCCTGGAACAAAAAGGCCTGGTTGAAGGTGGCTCGGACCGCCTGCAACAACGCGAATTCGTCGCCGAGGGCGGTTCCGACCGTCTGGATGACATGCATAAAGCTACGAGCTAAGCCTGTGCTGGCCCTGAAAAAAGCCCGATCCCCAGAGATCGGGCTTTGACTTTGTGGGATCTGCGCCACCTTTGTCCCGTTACAAGTTCGACGCAGGCAAAGTTGATTTGCTAGAGTGCGTCGCTGTCCTTGTCTACAAAGCCCACCCGCCAATGCTGCCCCGCGCCGAACAGAAGCAACAGACCCGCCTTGCCTTGATGGACGCAGCCCGCCATCTGATGGAGGGTGGCCGAGGGTTTGGCAGCCTGAGCCTGCGCGAAGTGGCCAAGAGCGCTGGCATCGTGCCCACCGGCTTTTACCGACACTTTGCCGATATGGACCAATTGGGCCTGGTGCTCGTCAGTGAGGTCGGCCAGACCTTCCGTGCCACCATCCGCCTGGTACGCCACAACGAATTCGTCATGGGCGGCATCATCGATGCCTCGGTACGGATCTTTCTCGATGTAGTGGCGGCCAACCGTTCACAATTCCTGTTCCTCGCCCGCGAGCAATACGGCGGTTGCCTGGCCGTGCGCCAAGCCATCGGCGCCTTGCGCGAAGATATCACCTCGGACCTGGCAGCCGACCTGACGCTGATGCCCAAGCTGCAGCACCTGGATGCCGACGGTTTGCATGTGATGGCCGACCTGATCGTCAAGAGCGTGTTCGCCACCCTGCCCGACATTATCGACCCGCCCGCCGCGGCCTTGCCGGCGCACCTCACGCCCCAGGCCAAGATCACCCAGCAACTGCGCTTTATCTTTATCGGCCTCAAGCACTGGCAAGGCCTGGGCAGCACCGAATAGGCCGGTCAGCGCAGCGCCTGGAAACGCTTGGCGGTGGTGTAGTTTTTCTTCCAATAGCTGTTGGCCAGTGAGTCGATGCGGATGCTCTTGCCCTTGCGCGGCGAATGAATGAACTTGCCCTCGCCCACATACAGGCCGACATGGCTGACCTGGTTGCGTCCATTGGCCCTGAAAAACACCGCATCGCCCGGTTGCAGCGCGTCACGCTTGATCGTCGCCGCCGTTGACCGGTGCATCGCCGCTGTGGTGCGCGGGATGACAATGTTGGCCTCGGTCTTGAACAGATAGACCAGCAAGCCGCTGCAATCGAACCCCTGGTCCTGAGAGCTGCCGCCCCATTTGTAGGCGGTGCCGAGCAATTGGTGGGCGCGGTCGACTACATTCTCGATGCTCGGCTGCGGCACGGCCTGTAGCGAGGCACTGAAGGGGGCCAGTGAGGTGTGGCGTTTGTTGAAGTTGGCCGAAGCCGATGACGTGACGCCAAACAGGCCGACCATCACTACACATAAAAATGACTTGAACATGATAAACAACGCAGTGGATTAAACACGGGGTGCAATCCTAGTGAAGCGATGCGAAGCAAGATGAACGGCAAATCCAAGATGGTCGTAGGACAAATCCCAAATCACCCCTAGCTATAAATAGCCCCGGCCAAATCGCCCAATTCAGGTGCCATCGCCCCCTACGGCGCACCAAAATAGACCACTCCAACCTCCTGCCACCGCCCCGTTTAGTGGCGCAATGCCCAGAACCTACGGCTATTTCCTACGCTAAGCGTGGTTGGCAAGCCCCTTGCTCTAGCCTGTTTATCGCTCATTGCTGGAAGCTTCCCGATGCTGGTCATCCACCGCCGAATTGCGCCCCAACCCACCTGGGCCGCGGAGTTGCTGCTGAACTTCGAAGCCCGCAGCAAAAGCCGCCTGCGCTGTTTCAGTGCCGAGGGTGAAGATGTCGGCTTGTTTCTGGAGCGCGGCCAGCCGCCGCTCTACGATGGGGAATTCCTACAAGCTGAAGACGGACGTGTCGTACGCGTCTGCGCACGCCCTGAACAACTGCTGCACGTCACCTGCAGCAGCGCCTTTGAACTGACCCGTGCGGCCTATCACCTGGGCAACCGGCATGTGGCCCTGCAAGTGGGGGACGGCTGGCTGCGCCTGCTCGATGACTACGTGCTCAAGGCCATGCTGGAGCAACTGGGGGCCCATGCCGCAACCCTCGAAGCGCCGTTCCAGCCCGAGCACGGTGCCTACGGTGGCGGTCATCATCACTCGCGCCACGGTGACGAAGACTTCAACTACCCGCCCAAACTGCATCAGTTCGGCGTGCGCCTGTGAACCCGGCCTGGGCGCTGCTGCGTCTGGCCAGTCCGCAATTGCCGATTGGCGGCTACAGCTATTCCCAAGGCCTGGAAATGGCCGTGGACAATGCCCGTGTCAGCGATGCCGACAGCGCCCGACGCTGGATCAGCGACCAACTGTTGCTCAACCTCGCGCGCTTCGAAGCGCCGCTGTTGCTTGCCCATTGCCAGGCGGCAGCTGCCCAGGACTGGGTGGGCCTGCGCCAACTGTGTGAAGAACACCGCGCCAGCCGCGAAACCCGCGAGCTGTTCCAGGAGAGCCGGCAAATGGGCTACTCCCTGCAACAACTGCTCAACGGCCTGCCGGAACTGGATGACGCGGCGCGGCGCTTTCTCGACACCACCCACGAACCCCATCTGGCCCTGGGCTGGGCACTTGCCGCACGAGCCTGGGCGATCAGCCCCGACGATGCCCTGGCCGCCTGGCTGTGGAGCTGGCTGGAAAACCAGTTGGCCGTGCTGATGAAGACCCTGCCCCTGGGCCAACAGGCCGCCCAACGCCTGACCAGCGAACTGCTGCCGTTGCTGCAACAAGCCCAGCAGGACGCCAGCCAGCGCGATCCCCACCACTTTGGCAGCGCCGCGTTCGGCCTGTCCCTGGCATGCATGGCCCACGAGCGCCAGTACAGCCGCCTGTTCCGTTCCTAGGAGAACCCCATGAACACACAACCTTTGCGCGTCGGTATCGGCGGCCCCGTTGGCTCCGGCAAGACCGCCCTGACCCTGGCGCTGTGCCTGGCCCTGCGTGATCGCTACAACCTGGCGGTGGTCACCAACGACATCTACACCCGCGAAGACGCGGACTTTCTGGTACGCAACCAGGCCCTGGCGCCCGAACGCATCATCGGCGTAGAAACCGGCGGCTGCCCGCATACGGCGATTCGCGAAGATGCGTCGATCAACCTCGAAGCGGTGGATCAACTGAACCGGCGTTTTCCCGGCCTCGACCTGATCCTGGTGGAGTCGGGCGGTGACAACCTATCGGCCACCTTCAGCCCAGAACTGTCGGACCTGACCATCTATGTGATCGATGTGTCGGCCGGCGACAAGCTGCCACGCAAGGGCGGGCCGGGGATCTGCAAGTCGGACCTGCTAGTGATCAACAAGATCGATCTGGCGCCGCTGGTCGGTGCTTCGCTGGAACTGATGAACAGCGACACCCAGCGCATGCGCGGCGGCAAGCCGTTTGTCTTCAGCAACCAGAAAACCGGGGTCGGCCTGGAAGAAATCGTCGCCTTTATCGAACGCCAGGGCCTGCTGACCGCAGCCTGATCCCCTTACCAAGGAGCTGTTTATGAGCCTCAACAAACTGTTTGCCGCCGCCGCACTGCTACTGGCCCCGGCCCTGGCCCTGGCCCATCCGGGCCACGGCGACAATGGCCTGGTGGCCGGTATCAGCCATCCGCTCGGCGGGCTGGACCATTTACTGGCGATGCTGGCCGTCGGCCTGTGGGCGGCACAGCAACAAGGCGCGGCGCGGTGGGCGCTGCCATGTACGTTTGTCGGCACCATGCTGATCGGTGGCTTGCTGGGTTTTGAAGGGTTGGCCTTGCCGGCCCTGGAGAGCGGGATTGCCGCGTCGGTGCTGGCCCTGGGCCTGGCGGTGGCCTTGGCGATCCGCCCGCCGGTGGCGGTGGCCGTGGCCGCAACAGCCGTGTTTGCCCTGTTCCATGGCGTGGCCCATGGCCTGGAGCTGCCGGACATGACCAGCCCTTGGGCGTATGCGGCCGGGTTCGTCGGGGCGACGGCGGTGCTGCATGCGGCCGGGTATGCGCTGGTGCGTTTCCTGCCAGCTGCGGCGGCACCGCTGGTGCGGGTGGCGGGTGCGGCTTCGGCGGCGACGGGGGTTTGGTTGCTGGCGGGCTGAGTCTTGTGGCGCCTGTAAGGTACTCATCGCAGGCAAGCCAGCTCCTACATTTGACCGAGTTCTACCTTTGGAATGGGGTCGAATGTGGGAGCGGGCTTGCTCGCGATAGCGGTAGCAAAACCACCGCAGCCCCCAAGCCTGCTACCATGCGCGGCAAACACCCCTGCCGTGACGACGCCAGCCGATGCCCATCGCTCCAAGCTCTGCCAACAAGCCTCAATTGAACGCTGTGCTCACGCACTTCAACGACCTGATCGTGCCGCTCTGGCAGGGTCCGGGCTGGAATGCCGAGTTGGCGCTGCCCTATGAGGCGCTGGATGCCGATCACCGCCCGTTGCCCCCGCAACGCTACCGCGCCATGGCCTGTGCCCGACAGTTGTATGTGTTTGCCAGCCTGATCGGCGCGCCGGGCAAGGACTTTGCCGAAGAACGCGCCGCGACGCTGTTTCGCTCGCTGCAAAGGCACTTTCATGACGCCGAGCACGGCGGCTGGTTCTACAGCATCGACCCCCACGGCCAGCCGCTGGACAAGCGCAAAGACCTGTATACCCACGCGTTTATCATCTTCGCCTGCGCCCATTACTGGGCCAAGGTTCGCGAGCCGTTGGTGGAGTCGGTGCTCAATGCCGCCCTGGAAGTGGTCGCCGAGCGCTTTGCCACGGGCGACGGCCTGTATGAAGCGGTCCTGGAGCGTAACTGGTCGTCCCTCAAGTCCGGCCCGCTGCAGAACCCGCTGATGCACCTGGCCGAGGGCTTCCTCGCCACCCTCGCAGTGCGTGAAGATGCGGCGGTGCAACAGGCCCTGCTGGCACTGGCGACGGCCATGCAGCGACGCTTTATCGAACGCCAGCATGGCGTAATGATGGAAAAGCCCCTGGGGGCTGTGGATAACTGGTTCGAGCCGGGGCATCAGTTTGAATGGTTCTTCCTGCTGGAGTCCTCGCCCCTGCTGCGCGGCACTGCGCTGCATGCCTCGCTGAGCCGGGCATTCGCCTATGCCGAGCAAACCGGTGTGGATAACCTCAGTGGCGCGGTCAGCGGCATGTTGGCGCTGGACGGCAGCGTGCGTGACGCCACCCAGCGCATCTGGGCCCAGGCCGAGTACCTGCGCGCACTGACCTTGCGCCCGGGCAGCGCGGCGGTGCTGGAGCGCCAGTTGCTGGCGTTGCAGCAGCATTTTTTACATGCCAAGGGCTGGAATGAGTGCCTGGATGCCAAGGGTGAGGTGAGCCGGCGGGATATGCCGTCGACTACGCCTTACCATTTGGCTACCTGCTATCAGGGGTTGAGCGAGTTTCTCGGCTGATCTTTCTGGCCCCATCGCAGGCAAGCCAGCTCCCACACTTGAAGGGGTTCACCCTTCAACAATGTGGGAGCTGGCTTGCCTGCGATAGCCTCACCTCGGTCTAACGGCCAATCAAGCAATCCACTTGCGATCCCCAGTAAAGCTGATCGTCAACCACCGCGCCTTGTCCGGCGCGCCCAGCCCTGTGGATATCTCTTCGCGCAGCCCGTCGAGCGTCGCGACCTTATCCACCGGGTAGTCCGCCGGCAGCACCACATGAATCTCGATAAACCGCGCCCGCCCGTGCTTCTGCACGTAGGACACGTAGTCGTCGAAACCATGCCGGGCCTGGGCCGCGTCCATCACTTCGCGCACTTTGTCGTCCAACTGGTCGGGGGCAATTCCCAGCACATCGCGCAAGGCCGGGCGCAAGATCTTCAACGCCGGCGCCAGCATGCTCAGGGCCAGCAGGATCAGGATCAAGGGGTCGACGTACACCGCCCACTCGCCATAGCCCTGGGACTTGAGCAGCAGCGCGGCCAGGAAGCTCACCAGCAGGCCCACGGAGAGCATGGCGTCTACCAACCAACTGATGTTGTCGAACTGGATCAGCGACGACTGCAGCTTGCGGTTGCGGTGCCGCACATAGAAGAAGTAGGCGAACTCGACCACGGTAAACACCGCAGCGTAGATGATCACCAGCCCCAACTCGATCTCGCGCCCGCCATTGATAATGCCGAACACCCCGTTGAGAAACGCGTAGATGGCGATCAACAGCAGGAAACTGCCTTCGATCAGCAACACCATCGGCTCCAGGTGCCAGTAGCCGAACTGGAAGCGATCGTTGCTTTTCTTGGCGATCAGCTTGGCCGTGATCAGCATCAGCACCTTGATAAAGGTCGCGATCAGCGAGAAAAAGCCGTCGAATAAAATGGATTGGGCGCCTGATATCACACCCGTGACAATCCCGGCGATCGCCACGGCGAACATCAGGATGGTCGATTGTTTGAGCAGTGCCTGCTCACCTCGGTTACTCACATATCCTCCTGTCAAAACCTTTAAACCGCTGGGTGCGGTGGGGTTTTCAGGAGTGGAGTGTACCTTATGCCGCCTTTTGGCCGATTTGCCGCCTTCGCGAGCACGTCGAATCGGCGGTGCGACGATTGGACTTGCTCACGAAACAGGCGACGCGGTCTCAAGCCTTACTTGGCCCCACGCTCAATCGCGAACCCAGCCCAGGTCTGGCTTACCGGCATCAGCTCCAGGCGGTTGATGTTCACGTGCGCCGGGGTGTTCATCACCCAGAAGATGGTGTCGGCAATGTCCTGCGGCTGGATCGGCTCGGCGCCAGCGTAGGTGGCGTCGTAACGCGCCTGGTCACCGCCAAAGCGCACCAGGGAGAACTCGCTCTCGCACAGGCCCGGCTCGATGTTGGTCACGCGCACGCCGGTGCCTTGCAGGTCACAGCGCAGGTTCAGGGAGAACTGTTTGACGAACGCCTTGGAGCCGCCATACACGTGGCTGCCCGGGTATGGGTAGTTGCCGGCGATGGAGCCCAGGTTGACGATCCCGGCGCCACGGCCATGGGCGATCAGGCGCGGCAGCAACAGGCTGGTGGTGGTCAGCAGGCCCTTGATATTGGTGTCGACCATGGTCTCCCAATCGTCGAGGCTGCACTTGGGCGCCGGGTCGGTGCCCACGGCCAGGCCCGCGTTGTTGATCAGCCCGCGCAGCTTGCTGAACGACGCCGGCAGGTTGGCAATCGCCTCTTCCATGCCCTTGCGGTCACGCACGTCCACTACCAGGCCATGCACCTCGGTTTGCTTGGAAAGCTCTTCGACCAGGGCATTCAAGCGCTCGGCACGTCGACCGGTGAGCACCAGTTTCCAGCCAGCCTCGGCAAAGCGACGGGCACAGGCTTCGCCGAAACCTGAGGTTGCGCCAGTAATAAACAGCGTGTCGGACATGGTGTTCTCCTTGCGGGCATCGAGAAAAAATCAGCCAGCAGAATGCCCTTACGCCGCCGTCGCGGCAACCGCTATGCACACAACTTGAAGCACATCTGGTCAATTTTTAACCACCACAGGCAAAGCCTTATAAAACGTGGCGCGCAGCCATGTGCGCGCAGGTTATCCACAGCTGCGCCCACAGTCTTTGGGGGCAAGTGCAAAACCCTCCAGGCCGCTGTGTACAAGGCTTTCAGGGCGATTCAAAAAGTTTTTTGCTTGACCTTGGGCGGCCCATATGTAGGCCCATGGGGGAGGACGCGCCAGGAGGCATGGCTCCAGGCCAGTAAATCCGGCCCCTGCACACGTCTTTCCAGAGTTTAACCACAGACTTATCCACAGGCTTGCAGGTCATGTTCCGGTCATATACCTGTGTCTATGAACAGGTTGACAAAACCTGCGGCACCTCCCGAAAAAGCCCCTGATCAAAAAACAGCCACCACGCTGTAAGCCCCGTAGATAAAGGCGTACAGCCAGCTACTCCCATGTTACCCACAGCCGGTTCCACAGTGGATGGGGACAAGTCATTTGTGTGACAAAACAGGGATTTGCGGCGGCTATATGTCGCGCTTTGGGAGGTGTGTGGATTTGTTTTCCACAATTTGCCGGAAGGCCTGCGGACTACCGAAAAATGTAGGCGCCCGCTTTATGTGGAAGCCGGGCTTGCCCGCGATGGCATCACCTCGGTGTACCTGAAATACCGAGGTGTCTGCATCGCAGGCAAGCCAGTTCCCACACAAGCCGGCGCCTAGGGTGATGGCGGGTTAGTGCCCGCCGAGGTAGGCGTTGCGCACTTCCTCGTTCACCAGTAGCTCCTTGCCACTGCCAGTCAAACGGATTTCGCCGTTGACCATCACATACGCCCGGTCAGACAGGCGCAGCGCGTGGTTGGCGTTCTGCTCCACCAGAAAGATGGTCATCCCGGTAGCCGCCAGTTCGCGCAAGGTGGCAAAGATCTGCTTCACCACAATCGGTGCCAGGCCCAGGCTCGGCTCATCGAGCAGCAACAGCTTGGGCCGGCTCATCAACGCCCGGGCAATGGCGAGCATTTGCTGCTCGCCACCGGACATGGTCATGGCCCGCTGGTTACGCCGCTCCTTGAGCCGTGGAAACAGCTCGAACATGCGCTGCATATCCTCGCTGGCGTGCTTGTCGCCAATGGGGATGGTGCCCATCAGCAGGTTTTCCTCGACGGTCATGTCGGGGAACACCCGCCGCCCTTCCGGGGACTGGGCGATGCCGTTGGAGGCGATGTAGTGGGACGACTTGTGGGTAATGTCCACGCCCTGATAGAGGATCTGCCCGGACTCGGCACGCGGCTGGCCGAAGATCGACATCAGCAGCGTGGACTTGCCCGCGCCGTTGGAGCCGATCAGGCTCACGGTTTCGCCCTCGTCGATGTGCAGCGAGACTTTCTTCAGGGCCTGGATCGGGCCATAGAACACGTCCAGGTCCTTCATTTCGAGGATAGGCGTCGTCATACCAGCTCCTCCTCATCGGCGCCCAGGTAGGCCGCGATCACTTTCGGGTCGTTACGGATCGCTTCCGGCCCGCCCTCGGCAATGACGTTGCCGTGGTCCAGCACCACGATGTGGTCGGAAATACTCATCACCATGCCCATGTCGTGCTCGATCAGTACCACTGTGAGGTCGTGTTCGTCGCGCAGCAGGCGAATCATCGCACTAAGGGCTTCGGTTTCCTGGGGGTTGAGGCCAGCTGCCGGTTCGTCCAGGCAGATGATCTGCGGCCGGGTGCACATGGCACGGGCGATTTCCAGGCGGCGCTGCTGGCCGTAGGACAGTTCGCCAGCCAGGCGGTTGGCGCAGTCCACCAAATCCACCACTTCCAGCCAGTAAAAGGCGTGGTCCAGTGCGTCGCTTTCTGCCTTGCGGTAGCCCTTGGTGTTGAGAATGCCCGCCAGCATGTTGCGGTTGACCCACATGTGCTGGGCCACCAGCAGGTTTTCCACCACCGACATTTCCTTGAACAGGCGAATGTTCTGGAACGTACGGGCCAGGCCTGCGCGGTTCACCAGGTGGGTGCCGCCGAACATCTTGTAGTACACCCGACTGAAAAAGCTCTTGGGCGACACGAAGTCGGTAGGCTTGAAGCGCTCGCCGAGCAACTGGATCACGTTGGTCTGCTTGCCGCGGATGTTGAGTTCGATCTTGCCGCCACTGGCCGTATAAAAGCCGGTCAGGCAGTTGAACACCGTGGTCTTGCCGGCGCCGTTGGGGCCGATCAGGGCGAAGATCGAGTTGCGTTCGACCTTGAGGCTCACATCGCTCAAGGCCTTGATGCCACCGAAGTGCATCATCAGGTGTTCCACGTTGAGGACAACTTCCTTGCTCATGGCGCTACCCCCTTGCGTGGTGTCACACCGGTACGGCTGATCCGGATCAGGCCGCGTGGCCGCCAGATCATCATCACCACCATCAACACGCCAAACAGCAACACCCGGTACTCGGAGAAGCTGCGCAGCAGTTCAGGCGCCACGGTCAGCACGAACGCGGCAATGACCACGCCCACCGTCGAGCCCATGCCACCCAGTACCACGATGGCGAGGATCAGCGCCGACTCGAAGAAGGTGAACGAAGACGGGTTGACGAAGCCCTGGTAACTGGCAAAGAACACCCCGGCCAGGCCGGCCGTCGAAGCGCCGATGGTGAAGGCCGAGAGCTTGACCAGTACGTGGTTCAGGCCCATGGAACGGCAAGCGATTTCATCCTCGCGCAAGGCTTCCCAGGCGCGGCCCACTGGCATGCGGGTCAGGCGATGCTTGATGTACAGCACCAGCAGCACCACCAGAAACAGCACGATGTAGATGAACAGGAACTTCACGTTGGGGTTGTAGGCGATGCCGAAGAACTCATGGAACGGCACCCCGCCCTCCTTGGCACGCCGGCCGAACTCCAGGCCGAGGAACGTCGGCGATGGCACCGGCATACCGTTTGGCCCGCCGGTAAACGACAGCCAGTTATTGAGCACCAGGCGGATGATTTCACCAAAACCCAGGGTCACGATGGCCAGGTAGTCACCGTGCATTCGCAACACCGGGAACCCGAGGATGCACCCCGCCAGCGCAGCAGCGATGGCCGCCAGCGGCAGCACCGTCCAGAACCCCAGCCCGAGGTATTGGTAACCCAGGGCCAGGCCGTAGGCGCCGATGGCGTAGAACGCCACGTAACCCAGGTCAAGCAGCCCGGCCAGGCCGACCACGATGTTCAGGCCCAGGCCCAGCAACACGTAGATCAGCCCGAGGATCACCACGGTCAGCAGGTATTTGTTGGCGAAAAACGGAAAGACAATGGCGATCACGATCAGCGCCGGGATGATCCAGCGCAGCCGCGACTTGTAGTCCGGCGCCAGCACATGCACGCCAGAGCCCGAGCTTTCAAAACCCTGGAGAATCTTCAAGCCCTTGGGGGTTTGCAGGAACAGGCTCATGAGCAGGCGCCCGGCCATGACGATGGCCACCAGCAAGCCGACGCGGGCCGGTTCCAGGTTGAAGCTGTAGCCGTCCAGGACCACGCCGACGATGGGGCCGAATACGATCAGGGAAATCAGCCCGGCGAGGACCGCATCGACCACACTTTTCTTGATATCGATAGATTTGGCAGCAGACATGTTTACACCTTCGCCACGAGCGGGCGACCAAGCAGGCCCTGGGGACGGAAAATCAGAATCACCACCAGCAGGGAGAAACTGAACACGTCTTTGTAGTCAGAGTTGATCAACCCCGAGAACAGCGACTCGGAAATCCCCAGGATAATCCCGCCCAGCATCGCCCCAGGCAGGGAGCCGATGCCGCCGAGTACCGCTGCGGTAAATGCCTTGATGCCGATGATAAAGCCGGCATAGAAGTCGAACGTGCCGTAGTTCAGGGTGATCAGCACACCGGCCAGGGCCGCCATGGCGGCACCGATGACAAAGACGTAGGAGATCACGCGGTCGGTGTTGATCCCCAGGATCGAGGCCATCTTGCGGTCTTGCTGGGTCGCGCGGCACATGCGGCCGAGCTTGGTGTACTTGATGATGTAGGTCAGCAGCGCCATGCCGGCAAAGGCCGCGACCAGGATGAAGACCTTGGTGTAGGTCAACTGTACGAACCCGGTGCCGATATCGACGCGCCAGGCGCCGGCCAGCAGGGTGGGAATGCCTTGTTGCTTGGCGCCCTGGGCGATCTGCGCGTAGTTCTGCAGGATCAGCGAGATCCCGATGGCGCTGATCAGCGGGGCCAGGCGAGTGGAGTTGCGCAACGGTTTGTAGGCGACACGCTCGATGACCCAACCATAGACGCCGGTGACGACGACGGTGAATATCAGGGTGCCGAGAATGAGCAGCGGGAAGGATTCGAGGCCGAAATAAGCCAGCAGTGCCAGACTGATCGCCGCGAGGTAAGCGGAAATCATGTAAACCTCGCCATGGGCGAAGTTGATCATGCCAATGATGCCATAGACCATTGTGTAGCCGATGGCGATCAGGCCATAGACCGACCCGAGGGTCAGGCCGTTGACCAGTTGCTGCAGGAAAATACCATCCATAACGCAATCTCACGCGGTGAGAACCTGCACACCCTTGGGCGTGCGGCCCTTCTGGAGGAAAAAACAGATCTGGTGCCGGACGCAATGGCCCGGGCAACCGCGATCCAGTGTGGGAGCTGGCTTGCCGGCGATAGCGGTCTCACATTCAACACAGGTGCTGGCTGTCAGTCCGTCATCGCGGGCAAGCCCGGCTCCCACAAGGGGTCGGCGGTGGCTGGTTGATTACTTCTGCTTTTCCAACTGGTGGTACTTGCCGTCCTTGTCCCACTGGTACACCACGTAGTCGGAGACCTTCAGGTCACCCTTGGTATCCCATTCCTTCTTGCCCATCACGGTTTGCACCGGGTTGGCCTTGAGCCACTTGGCCGCGTCTTCACCCTTGTTGGACTTGGCGCCGTTGAAGCCGGCCGCCAGGGCCTGGATCGAGGCGTAGGCGTACAGGGTGTAGCCTTCAGGCTCGGTGCCATTTTTGCGGAACTCTTCCACCACGGCCTTGCTGTCTGGCAGCAGGCGCGGGTCGGCGCCGAAGGTCATGTAGACGCCATCGACGTATTGCGCACCACCGGCGGTCGCCACCAGTTCGTCGGTCACCACACCATCGTCAGACATGAACTTGACGTCTTTGAGGCCCGCTTCACGGATCTGGCGCACCAGTGGGCCGGCTTCCGGGTGCAGGCCGCCGAAGTACACGACATCGGCGCCCAGCGAACGGATCTTGGTCACCAGGGCGCTGAAGTCTTTCTCGCCACGGGTCAGGCCTTCTTCGAGCACCGGCTTGACGCCGCGCTTGGTCAGTTGGGCTGCGGTGGCATCGGCCAGGCCTTTGCCGTAGGTGTCCTTGTCGTTGATGACCGCGACTTTCTTGCCCTTGAGCACGTCGACGATGTAGTCGCCGGCCACGATGCCCTGCTGGTCATCCCGCCCGCACATGCGGAACATGGCGCCCAGGCCACGCTCGGTCACTTGGGGGTTGGTGGAGCCTGGAGTGATTGCGATGATGCCCGCTTCGTCGTACACCTCGGAGGCTGGAATGGTGTTCGACGAGCAGAAGTGCCCGACCACGCCGATCACTTTGTCCTGGTCGGCCAGGCGGTTGGCCACGGCTACGGCCTGCTTGGGTTCGCACGCGTCGTCACCGGCCACCAGCTTGATCTGCTCGCCGTTGATCCCGCCCGCCTTGTTGATCACATCGGCCGCCGCCTGGGCACCTTTCATGTACTGCTCACCGAAGGCAGCGTTGGCACCGGTCATCGGCCCCGCCACGCCAATCTTCACATCAGCTTGAACAAACGTAGAAACGCCCAGCGCGGCAGCTACCGCGAGGGCCAGGAAACCTTTCTTGTAAAACGTCTGGGACATGAGTGGTGCTCCGAGTTTTTTGTTGAATGGGCACTGCAATTTCACTTCAAACTTTCACTTGAAACCTTCACTGGAAAGCTGAGAGCAAGCGGCGTGCCATTGCGTTTTTATATTTCAAAAAGACACGGTGTCATTGTTATTACAGGCGTTTCGGTGCCTTTTTGGCGGGACGTGCAACCCTCTGGAACGCAGAGGTGCAACCACTGGCCCGAAAGAGTGAAACCCGCCCATTGGACTGATGTCAGCCAGCCATCAAGCGCCCCTTCGAGCATCTGTAACCATGCGCGTAACGGAAGTGCACATTTACAGTGCGTCACTGCTACGACTCGCACCAATACAGATTAGTAGCCGGCTAAGAAAATGCCGGCTTTTGAAGGGTATTTCGCTGATCAGATGACAATTCGCAGGCATTGGCCCGCGTGGTACAGCGAGAATCCGGCCTCGTACAGGCAACTGCGCAGGCCCACGCCGGCCAGCGGCTGCATCGGCGCAAACGGAATCGGCAGGGCCTTGGGGTCCTGGTGGCACAAATAATCGGCAAATGCCTTGCCCACCACGCTGCCAGTGGTCACCCCACGCCCGTTGTAACCAGTGACTGCCACCAAACCGGGCGCCGGCTCGAAAAGACGCATCAGATGGTCTGGGGTGAAAGCGATGCAGCCGGTCCAGGTGTATTCCCAGTCCACCGCCTTGAGAAATGGGAAATAGTGCTGCTGCACGCGGTCGGCCCAGGCCTTGAGAAACCAGGTGGGTTTCTGGTTGCCATTGCCCAGGCTGCCCAGCAACAACCGCCCATCGGCATCGCGGCGGATGCTGCTCAGCACCTGGCGGGTATCCCAGGAACCCTGGCCGCCCGGCAGGATTTGCTGCGCAGCATCACCGCTCAGGGGCACCGAGGCCACCTGATAGTAGTAACCGGGGAAAAAATTGCGCCGCAACTCGGTCCACTCGCCTTCGGTGTAGGCATTGGAGGCGATCACCACTTGTGCAGCCTGCACCGCGCCCTGGGCCGTTTGCACAGACCAGGATTGGCCCTGGCGCTCCAGTTGGGTCACCGGTGAATGATCGAACAACTGCCCACCCAGGCCCACTGCGGCATTGGCCAGGCCACTGGTGTAGGCCATCGGGTTCAAGGTGCCGGCACGCCGGTCGAGCAAGGCGGCGGCGATCTTTTGGGTGCCGGTGGCCTGCTCGCACGCAGCACCGGTCAGCAGCTCCACGGGCGCGCCACGGCGCTTCCATTGTTGCTCGCGGCTGCGCAGGTCGGCTTCGCCACGGGCGTTGTGCGCCATGTGCAACGTGCCCTCGCGGCGCAGTTGGCAATCTATCCTGTACTTGTCGATCAGGCTGAACACCAGGGACGGCGCTGCGCCAAGCATCCGGTTGAGCTGGCTGCCCACCGCCGTGCCGAAACCAGCCTCGATCTCATCCGGAGGGATCCACATCCCGGCGTTGACCAGCCCCACGTTGCGCCCAGAACCGCCATGGCCGGTGCGATGGGCCTCCAGCACGCAGACACTTTTACCTTGCTCCAGCAGGTGGATGGCCGCCGACAAACCGGTGATACCGGCGCCGATCACACACACATCCACCTTGACCTCGCCCGCGAGTGCTGCGCGATCCGGCCGGCCAGGGGTCAGTTGTTCCCACAAACACGCTTCGCGTAATGGCATTGCCAGACTCCGGGATCTAACAAACAACTCTTATTCTGAATTGCGAACCCAATCGAATGTGGGAGCTGGCTTGCCAGCGATGACGATGGTGAATTCAATACCGCTATCGCCGGCAAGCCAGCTCCCACATTGACCGCATTTCGGCTGGAGGCTCAGTCGAAGGTAATACCCTGGGCCAACGGCAGCTCCAGCGAATAGTTCACAGTGTTGGTCTGCCGGCGCATGTATCCGCGCCAGGCATCCGAACCCGATTCACGCCCGCCACCGGTTTCTTTCTCGCCGCCAAACGCGCCACCGATCTCCGCGCCACTCGGCCCGATATTGACGTTGGCGATCCCGCAATCACTGCCCACCGCCGACATGAACTGCTCGGCCTCGCGCACATCGGTCGTAAAGATGCACGACGACAGGCCCTGCGGCACAGCGTTGTTCAAACGCAGCGCCTCGGTGAAGTCCTTGTAGCTCACTACATAGAGAATCGGCGCGAAAGTTTCGCTGCACACCACATCGCTCTGCTCAGGCATTTCGACGATGGCCGGCGCCACGTAGTAAGCGTTGGGGAACTGGTCCTGCAACTGACGCTTGCCGCCAAACACCTTGCCGCCTTCGCTCAGGGCCTGCTCCAGGGCGTCCTGCATGTTTTCAAAGCTGTGCTTGTCGATCAGCGGGCCGACCAGATTGCCTTCCAGAGGATGGCCGATGCGCACCTTGGAATACGCGGCCTTGAGGCGCGTGACGATTTCATCCTTGACCGACTCGTGGGCGATCAGCCGGCGCAGGCTGGTGCAGCGCTGGCCTGCGGTACCGACCGCGCTGAACAGGATGGCGCGCACGGCCATGTCCAGGTCGGCGCTGGGGCCGAGGATCATCGCGTTATTGCCGCCCAACTCCAGAATGCTGCGGGCGAACCGCGCGGCAACCTTGGGCGCCACTTCGCGGCCCATGCGCGTGCTGCCAGTGGCGCTGATCAGCGCCACGCGCGGGTCGTCCACCAGGGCGGCGCCGGCATCGCGCCCGCCAATGACCACCTGGCTGAGGTACGGTGGTGCATCGCTGAAGTTTTTCGCCACCCGCTCGAACAAGGCCTGGCAGGCCAGTGCGGTGAGCGGGGTCTTTTCCGAGGGTTTCCAGATCACCGCGTTGCCGCACACCAGCGCCAGCGCGGTATTCCACGCCCACACTGCGACCGGGAAGTTGAAGGCGCTGATCACGCCCACCACGCCCAGCGGGTGCCAGGTTTCACGCATATGGTGGCCAGGGCGCTCGGAGGCGATGGTCAGGCCATACAACTGGCGCGACAGGCCCACGGCGAAGTCGCAGATATCGATCATTTCCTGCACTTCCCCCAGGCCTTCCTGGGTGATCTTGCCGGCTTCCCACGACACCAACTCGCCCAGGTCGGCCTTGTACTCACGCAAAAGGTCGCCGAACTGGCGCACCAGTTCACCGCGACGGGGCGCCGGCACCTTGCGCCAGGCGTCGAATGCATGCTCGGCACGACTGACCTGCTGCTCGACCTCGGCGGCGCCTTCCCAGTGCACACTGGCAATGCGGCTGCCATCGATAGGGGAATGCACGGGCTGTTTCCCCGCCTGGTACAACGCCGGGTCTACCCCCAGACGATCAAGCAATGCGGCAACCATGGGTCACTCCTTCAATCCATCAACAAAAAAATGCGCCGCAGCCCGCACGACGATCCAGGCCTTATTTGTAGCTGGCCCAGGACTTGCCAACAAACGACGATTAGGCGAGATATCATTCCGTTTATTCATGCAAAACAAAAAGAGGCATGCCGTGCTCAATAAAAGACATTTGCCCTCGATCACCGCGCTGCAATGCTTCGAGGCCGTGACCCGCCACCTGAGTTTCACCCGTGCCGCCGAGGAGCTGAACCTCACGCAGAGCGCCGTCAGCAAGCAGGTCGCGCAATTGGAAGAGTTGCTGCAGCACCTGCTGTTTCGCCGGGTGCGTCGGCGCTTGCAGATGACCCCGGCGGGCGACCTGTACCTGGTGGAAGTGCGCAAGATCCTGAGCCAGGTGGAGATGTCGACCCACTACCTGCGCTCCTACGGCGGCGAGACCGAAGTACTACGGGTGTCCACGCCCTACACCTTTGGCGCGCGCTGGCTGGTGCCACGTCTCAAGGGCTGGCGCCTGCGCCACCCGCAGATCCACCTGGACCTGTGCAACGAACAGACGCCAGACGAGTTGCTGCAAGGCAAGGCCGACCTGGCCTTCTACTTCGGCGCAGGCGCAAGGCCCGGCACCGAGAGCCTCAAGCTGTTCAGCGAGGAACTGGTGCCGGTGTGCGCCCCCGAGAGCCTGCCGGCCCTGCCCTTGCGCGACCCGACGCAACTGAGCGAACTGGTGCTGCTGCAAAACGCCTCACGCCCCCAGGGCTGGCACGACTGGTTCGCCAGCCTCGGCTACCAGACCGAACACAGCTACCACGGGCCGCGCTTTGACACCTTCTATATGTGCATCCGCGCCGCCCAGGTGGGCTGTGGCGTGGCGCTCCTGCCGCGTTTTCTGGTGGAAGAAGAGCTGGCAGACGGCAAGTTGGTGATCCCCTGGCAGCACGCACTGCCCAGCCAGGACGCGTACTACCTGGCGTACCCGGAGCATTCGGCGGAGGTGCCCAAGGTGCGGGATTTTGTGAAGTGGATGATGGAGCAGAAGTGAGCAAAGTGTCTGCGGCTAGAGCGGGATAGCAAACCATCCGCAGCAAGCCCCGCTCTCCAAAACCACTACCGATCAATCTGCGCATAGGGCACCTCTACAGCGCCCTCACTCAGAAATATCTGCTGCGGCAAGGTGAAGTCACGCAATTGCAGCAAGGCCAACGGCCCTGCGCCTAGTTCCGTGCGCAGGTTCCAGGTCAGGCTTGCGCCGTCTGGGGCCTTCAGCACCATACGATAGTGGCTGTCACCATCGTCCAGATGCGTGATTTGGGCTTTTTCCAGCAGGCGGATCAGGCCCCAAGTGCCCTGGAAGTCGCCGAACAGACGCTCGCCGGTATGAATGCTGGTCCAGCTCAGGCTGGCCCCCGGGTGGTCGCTGCGGCCCGGCCAGTTGAAGCGCTGCCAGATTTCGCGCTGGTTGAAATACTGGTGCTGTTCGCCATTGAGCACGAAGGTGGTTTGCACTACATCACGCACCGGTTTGCCTTGTAGATCGAAACTCAAGCCCATGCCGCCATCGGTGTAGATCACATCCGCCAAATGACTGAGCTGGTTGATCGCCGCCAGGAACTGCGGGTTGAAACGCAACCCCTGGCTGTGACGCGGATCGGCCACCCAACGACTGCCTTCCTTGCGCAATACGCCGCGCAGTTGGCGTTGCAAAAACTGCTCGATGCGCCCGGAGTCGGCGCGGATCATCTGCCCCAGCATCGGCAACGAGGAGTCGCTGGCGGTGTTTGCAAAAGGGTAACGACCGGCGAAGGCGCCTTGCCAGTCGGTGACCACCGCCCGTTGCCATTGATTGTTGAGCCCTGCCGCTGACGGTTGCAGCACCCGTTGCCAGGCTTGCTGCAACGGCTGCACGAACAGCGTCTGGCCGACGCCACCCCACTCCGCGCCCAGGCTGGAGGCAATCAGGCTGCCGTAAGACTGGGTATCTGTCAGGTCGACGCTTTTGCCCTGAAATACGGTCTGCGCCAAGGCCTGGGTCATTTCCTGCGGGTCGGGCGCATTGCTCACTTGCTGCAATTTCAAACGTACCCGCGTGACCCGAGTGAGAAACGCTTGCAGGCTCAACCGGTCGTTATCAGCCTTGCCCTCCGGGTCTTTGCCCAGCAACATCAGCAGCGGACCGAAGGTGGCATCCAGCGGGCTACGTGGCGTCTGAGTTTGCTGGTCGATCACCGGCACCTTGTCCTGGTCGATCAGCTTTTGTGCGGACTTGATCAGCGAGTCGGCCAATGCCTGCGTACGCGTCCCGGCTTGGCCCTGATAGGCCAGGGTGTTCATCAGTGCAATCAACGGCGACTGGCGCACATCGGTCATCAGGGTTAACTGGTCGATCACATCGGGCAGGCTGTCAGCCTGATGCCAGCGCAAGGTGTTGAGAAAATCCAGCCAGGCATTGGCGTAGTCCAAAAAGTAACGCTCGGTAAGACGCTCCTTGAGCACCTCCGGCGTCAACTCAGCGGCGATGTCGGTTTGCTTGTCGCTGAGCACCCAGTCAATTTCCTCGCGGCGCGCCTCGGCGATTTCGTCGATGGCCTGGCGCACTTGGCCTTCCCAGGCTTGGCGGGTGAACACGCCCGGCACGCTGGCTTCGGTGTAGAACAGCGCCAGGACGTCGGTCTCACCGACCATGTTTTGCACCCCCATGTCAGGGTATTGGTTAGCAGCCAGGTCGAGGACTTGCTGGTACAGGCTGGTCTCGGCATTACGCTGGCCCAACTGGCCGAGCAGCACTTGCCGGGTCAGTGCTACCAGCGTCGGGTCAGCCTTGATGGCCCATTCAGGATGCGCCGCCAGATGCTCGCCATAGAACTGCCACAGCGTTGGCGACAGACCTTGCCACAGCCCCGGCGATACGCCAACGCGCGACGGCTCGGCGTTGCTCAAGGCTTTGGTCAGAAAGACCGCATTGGCTTTTTGCGGGCGTGCCAGCATCAGATACGCCTTCAATTGCTCGTAGGCACTCTGAGCCCGCTCGGCCCGTTGCTCGCTGCCCGGTGGCAGGCTGATCAAGGCGTTGAGCTGGCGCTGCAAATTGGCCGCCGCCGGGTCACGCATCAAACGGTTGTTGACTTCGACATAACGCGGCCACACCACCTCGAACAAATCCGGGTTCTGGTTCAGACCGAAACGCTGATACCAGGGCACACCGTGTTCGGCGCGATAATCCAGGCGGGAGAGTTCGCGCACCAGGTCATTGAGCGCAGTCAGTTGCGCATCACCGTTGCCCGGTTGCTCCAAGGTCGCCAACGAGGCCTGCACCTGGGCAAGCTGCACCCGGTTGCTGACAAACGACAGCAACAGACCGGCGCCCCACAGCGTCGCCAGTCCCAGTATCAATACATAGGCGACACGCGGAACACTCCAGCCCAGCCGACGGCCACTGGCTTTATCGTCCAGCACGCCGTGCCACACCGGCGCGGCCGGCCAAACATGTTGAGCATCGCGCTGAGTACGCTGCACCGGCAGGCTGAACCACAACCCGCGTAACGGCACGCCACGGGCAAACTCACCGGCCAGAGGGGCCAGCGTGTGACGCCAACGGGCAATTCCCTCGCCCTGTAAGTCCCGCGACAGGCGTAGCAGGAAGTCATGGCTCATCTCACCATTCATCTGCGCCAGGCCCTCGCGGCGCAATGGCTCCAGCAACCGAGACAGAGAGGTTTCCAACGCCGCCGCCGTTAAACGTGCAGGCAACAGGCAACCGACCGGGCGTGCCTTGCGAGTAGCCTGAGACCATGCGCTGTCGCAGACATGCCACAGGTGCAACGGCAACTGCCAGCTCAGGCTGCGGGCCAGGCGCTGCAACTGATGAATGCCCGCCGCGATTGCGGCATCATCGGCGGCCTGGGTGTTGTTCAGCGCCCAGACCACGCCGTCCAGTGCGCGCCAGCGGCTGAGGCCAGCCCATTGTGTAGGGAATGATTGGTCCCGCGTCGACTGGGCACTACCGCCCCACAAGAGCACGATGCCTTGGCCTTCCAGCCAGCGTTTATCGGCCAGGGTCGGGGCTATGGCTTCGACTTGCGCGGGTTCGCCGAGGACCAATAGGAGGCGGACTTTGCGGCGCCAGAAGAAGCCGTAGCATTCGCGCAGGTGCTCGCGCAGCTCTCCTACCTTTGCCGCGTCTGGCGATGTCGGTTCCGGGTTCAATCGCAAGTTCGGCGTCTCAGCGTCCGCACCCACAACCCGCCGTGCCTGGCGAAGCGCCAGACGATCCCATGCCAGCAAAATGACCGGGCAGAACCAGCAGAACGCGAACCACAACCCCAGGCCCCACAGCAGTAAGTGCTTGATCGGAATTTTCGGCCAGCCCAGATAGCCGCCACACAAGCCATACAACAGGCCACCGAGCAGCACCAGCAGCGTCATGATCAGTAGATAGCCCAACCCCACGCGCACCAAAGAGCCCTTACCTACGTCTTTAACTGTTGCCATGAGGCACCGCCACTCCAATCGCCAATCGTTTGTTTCCATCCTGGCTCAGCCAACCACAGGGCTGACCCGCCTCTCCCGCCTGCAGCAATGCCAGGGACATCCCGATAAATGGCGCAAGGTGCGCCAGCACGCCCCACTGCCCGGCCAGTTGATGCCCCACCGCTGACCAACCGCCCTCTACAAACGCTGCCTGGCTGGTTTTATCCAGTGCCAGGCAGGTGGTCGGAGGAGATTGCAGCCCGGCGTAACGCTGCATCTGTGTACAGAGTTCGACAGGAGACTCGCTCGCCAGGTATTCACCGCGATGCAACAACTGCCGGCCCTGTCGGCTTGCCCGCCAGAGGAAGCCGGCTTCACCGGTCAGCTCACCCTCGTCTGCGCTCTCCACCGACACCACACCGGCGCACAACAGCCAATCGTTCTCGCCACAGCAATCGCGGTGGAAGGTATCGATCAGGTCATCCAAATCAGTCAGGTTCTGTAATGACAAACGGGCCTCGGGCAACACCACGCCCGCCCGGGCCAGCGCATCAGCGAAAGCAGCCTGGCTGCTCTCATCTCCTACCCATGCAATCGCCCGCAGTTGCGACCAGCCCTCGACCAGCCCTGGGAGCGCCAGGGTCAAGCGAGCCAAATGCCGGGCCAGGGCCGGGGCACGCTCGGTGAGAGCACTCATCGACAACGGACAACGCAACATGAGATGCGTGGCGCCGGGTGTCGCCAAAGGCTTAGACAGCGGGACGTCTTTCATCAAGTTGCGGTAATCGGTTTGCACATCACCCGCAGGTCCCAGTAACAACACGTCCTGCACCGGTAGCCCGAGAGAGCGCCATTGCCACCAACGCTGTATGGCGGTCTCCAGCGTACGCAGATACACCGTGCGATTGAACAGCTCGATCTGCCACACCACCACACGCACCGCCAGCACCAACGCCCAGCACAGCGGCAGCACTGCACTCCACAGCCACAGCTCCAGGCGCGGTTGCTCCTGGGGCCACACCAGCAGCAAGACTGCCGACTGCGTCCCCCACAGCAGCACTAACCCCAGCCACCAGCGTCCCCAGCGTGGTGCGTCCGGTTCGATAGAGCCAGGGTATTCAGGGGGGCCATTCATGGCGCGACACTCATAAAAGTTGCCGCCAAGGTGCTGACCAACTGGCAACCGCACGCGCAACGATGGCCATCCAGCGCCACAGGTTTGCCGTCCATGGTAGAAATCGAGGTACCTTCAATAATGTGCGTCATGCCATGCAAATTGCAGCGGACTTGATCGTCTACACAGGCCACTGGTTTGCCGAAGGCTTCGTAGTGTCCCGATAACACCTCACCGCCGAAGGGGTGCAATGGGTCGCCCAGCCGTACCAGAGGCATCATGAGACCACCGCCTTCACCTGCTCGACCAAGCTGCCCGTCTTGCGCAACATCGCACTGGTCTGCTCGATACGCTGCATATAGTCATCCAGCGAGATCTGGCGCTTCTGTTCGGCCACCACCTGGCCGATATGGCGGGTCGGTTGCAGGAGTTTCTCGGCGCCCGGCAGGAACGGCATCGCCAAGCCAGTGGCTTTATCGATTACCTGATAACCAATGGTCGCCGCACCTATGCCCCCCGCCAGGCCGCCAAGTCCACCCAGTGCCCCACCACGCTTAATGCCATACACCGTGGCCCCGGCAATCATCGCCACGCCCACTATGCGACCGGCCACAACCACCGGGGACAGATCGCGGCTGTTGTCGTTGCCAAAATAGGTCATGCGATAAAAGAAGTAACCTGCCCACATCTCCCGTGTTGTCAACGCATCGTGCATGAACCAGGCACGAGAGTCGTGTATCTGGTCATCGAACAACGACACCAACAGGGCCATGTCCAGATCCGCGCTAGGCGTGCCTTGAGTGTCACGGAACAGTTGCTCACTGCGCCGCTTGCCCTCGGCCCTGAGGGTTGCGTGGTCTTTGCTCTCATCATTTTGGTTGAGCAGGTAAATCGCATCGCGCAGCACCACATCAAGAACGGTGCCTTTCCAATTAGTCTGTTCACGCTTGGTGTCCAGGTAATCACTCTTGAATTCCGCGGCGGCCTGGCTGAGCTGGGTCTGGTCGATCGTCGGTTCGTAGATCCGCGGGCCCGGGAGATTAGGGTTTTCCAGTCGTTTACGCGGCAGGCCTGCCACTTCTTTTTCATAGTCCTTGCGCTCTTCACTCGCAATGTAAGCCGTGACTTCTTTGGCCTGAGTGAAATACGGCTGGCGTTTGTAGCTGTCGTTATCATCCTTGAGGTCATTAACATAACGGCCAATGCGCCAGCCGGTGATCCAGCCCAATTGATCAGCCAGAGTGTCTTCTACGGTTGTGCTCAGAAGCTGCGGTGTGTACTCCCCAGCGGGATTGTCGACGGACTTGTCGGCGGGGATACCAGGTAGGGTTTTGCTCCGCCAGGCGTTGAAGCGTTCGATTACTACAGGGCTGACGTCGAACTCCCGTAACGTATCGCGCCCCATGCTTCGCCATTGCGCCTGCGACAACAGACTTTTTGGCAGTACTGCTTCCAACACTTGCAGCGGCGCTCCTGCTGAAAATGCGGCGGCATATAGGTCGTGCAGAACGATCTGCGACACCAGTTCATCAGTGCCACCACGGGCCTTGCCCTGGTCATTTTCGGGGTAGCCGCCGCCAACATCGGAGTGCACACCGGGGTAAACCACCTCATAGGTGTTGGCCGGATACTGGCCGTTCTCGTTCCGGATCGAATCCAGCGGGAAGCATGAGCGCTGCTCAAAGCCGGCGACAAAATGTCGGCAACACTTGACCAGCTTCGGGAAGCGCTGTGCATCCGGCAATAACTGGGTGTCATCGGCCCAATCCATGTGCCCGGCGAAAAACGGGGCCGCATGGGCGATGCCCACCGAGGCCACGGTGTCCAGCACACCGAGAAATTCGACGCTCACGGGTAAGCCCGCCAGTTCTTCAACAGGTTGCTCGGCGCCCTCAGGGGTGTCGAACAACTGGCTCAGCCAGGTGACAAAAGTACGGGCCTCGGCTGCTCCTCGGGAGAAGCCGTACACAAACAGTTTGACCCCCAGCACGCGAGGCTTGGCCAATTCCGTTTTGGCCTGCAAGGGGGCCAATAACTCGTTCATCGTCCGCCGCCGGTTACCTTGACCTAGGGCACTCATCAGAGGCGCCTTCAAGGTGCTCATGGCCTGGACCTTGGTTTTGGCAATAGCCCTATCAATTTCTTTCTTATCGTTAAGCGCGAAAGACAGGGCACTGGCTACCTGCACCAACGCCCAGTTGATGCGATCCTCACCCCCAGTGGCATATTTCAGCCCACCTTCGCTGTAATCCAGCTCACCAATTTCGGGAAACGGAGTACCGACACCCGGCATGTAATAAGAAAAATAGCCTTTGCTCTTGGCATCATTGTCTTGAATCGACGCATGATAGAGTTTGGCGATATTACTGGGGTGGTTACTCTTGGTATCGTTACTGTCGTTATTGTTGGTGCCATCGAAAAATAGACTGATATGCAGACTATGACAGCAGTCGGAATGCCGCTTCTGCCCTCTGGAATTAACCCCCTGACGGTAACGGCTCTCCTCGAAAGTTTGTTTATTGTAATTGGCGGCCACCACCGAAGTTATCGTCGGCAAACGACCACTTACAGGAAAAACCGGAGGAGCCCAAGCTTTAGCTATGGAATTGCTTTTCATTTCGGACATACAGCGGGCTCCTTCATTTGCTTAGGCTCTTTAATCGGGTTGTTCGGCGAGCCGTAGCCCCAGCAAGAAGTTGTGACTTTGACCTGATTACAGACTAAAAAATGCACCTTAAGATCACAAGACTCTGTACCTGGCCACTCCGGAATTTCCACTGTGACTCTATGGTGCTGATAATTGGCTTTATGTTTAGCTTGTGCGGCTCGATAGCCATCAGTTCCTAACGGCGGCCATTTTGAGTAAGCAAAAGGGTCAGGGTCGACTTCCCACTCGACATTAGCCTTCAAACCAGGTCGCCACTTAGTCGGCATGATGATGCAGCACGAACTCCCGCCTCCTCCATGGGCCCTGTAACCATTGACCGAAAACCAATTGATTGCACTCAAGGTATGGTTGACGGCCTGTATATTTCCGGCCGCCATTTCGTTATCCGCAGAGGAACATCCGAATAGCATTAAGGCCAACAAGCCACACAACCCTTGCATCAGAAATTTTCTCATCATTAATTTCATAGCCTTAAACCTCCCTGACCACAACCAAACTAAAAATGTTGCGCACGTAAATAAATAGTCACTCCAAGGTTTGTTTTTGTAATTGGCGGTCACCACCGACGTCTCGGAAGGCAAACGACCACTGACAGGAAAAACCGGAGGAGCCCAAGCTTTAGCTATGGAATTGTTTTTCATTTCGGACATACAGCGGGCTCCTTCATTTGCTTAGGCTCTTTAATCGGGTTGTTCGGCGAGCCGTAGCCCCAGCAAGAAGTGGTGACTTTGACCTGATTACAGACTAAAAAATGCACCTTAAGATCACAAGACTCTGTACCTGGCCACTCTGGTATATCCACTGTGGCGCTGTGACGCTGGAAGCTAGACTCCGCTTTAGCCATAGCAACCTTAAATTCCTTTGTTCCAAGAGGAGGCATTTTTGCAAAAGGGTCAGGGTCGACTTCCCACTCGACATTAGCCTTCAAACCAGGTCGCCACTTAGTCGGCATGATGATGCAGCACGAACTCCCGCCTCCTCCATGGGCCCTGTAACCATTGACCGAAAACCAATTGATTGCACTCAAGGTATGGTTGACGGCCTGTATATTTCCGGCCGCCATTTCGTTATCCGCAGAGGAACATCCGAACAGCATTAAGGCCAACAAGCCACACAACCCTTGCATCAGCAATTTTCTCATCATTAATTTCATAGCCTTAAACCTCCCTGACCACAACCAAACTAAAAATGTTGCGCACGTAACTAAATAGTCACTCCAAGGTTTGTTTTTGTAATTGGCGGTCACCACCGACGTCTCGGAAGGCAAACGACCACTGACAGGAAACCTGGGAGGGGCCCAAGCTTTAGCCACTGAGTTATTTTTCACTTCGGGCATACGGCTGGCTCCTTCATTCCCATAGGGTCTTTAATGGGATAATTGGGTGAACTAGGTGCCCAGCACGAACTCGTGAGTTTTATCTTATTGCAGACCAAAAAATGCACAGTCAGACCACATCTTTTAGTTTCCGGCCACTCCGGAATATCCACTGTGGCCCTGTGGTGCTGATAATTGGCTTTATGTTTAGCTTGTGCAGCTCGATAGCCATCAGTTCCTAACGACGGCCATTTTGAGTAAGCAAAAGTATCAGGATCGACTTCCCATTCGATATTAGCTTTCAAACCAGGACGCCATTTAATCGGCATGATAATGCAGCAAGATCGCCCGCCCCCTCCGTCAGCTCTATAACCATTGACCGATAACCAATTGATTGCACTCAAGGTATGGTTGACGGCCTGTATATTTCCGCCCACCATTTCGTTATCCGCCGAGGAACATCCGAATAACATTAAGGCCAGCAAGCCACACAATCCTTGCATCAGCAATTTTCTCATCATTAATTTCACAGCCTTAAACTTCCATGATCACAGCCAAACTAAAAATGTCGCGCACGTAACCAAACAGTCACTTCAGAACTACTAATTGCGCGCACCAAAACAGAAGCCCATATCAAGGCCCAAATTTTTGAGTGCCACTTCATCCGGCCCGCCGTCCGCGAGGCAGTATTTATCTCTAAGATACGCACTGAATTTTCGTTCTTCGACTATCTTTTTTTGATGATCGCTATACAACATCACTGTATCGACCACGAAATCTACGGGCATACTGAGCAGAGTGGCAAAAAGGCACACTATGCTTAGATAACAAAACATAGGTACGTAGTCGTAGCTACCGCGGCCTTCCAACGAAAGCAATCTCCAGTCATATCGAACACCTGCATAGTAGTGACCTGAGTTACTGTAGACTTTCGATGACTCGCCTCGCTCAACTAATGTTCCGCAGCCGGCAGTAATGGCTACGAGGCCAAACAACGCGATCAAAAGCAATCGCTTCAGCACACCGAACTCTTGCCTGAACGAATTTTCTGTATTCCGAACAAACTGACCATCCAATGCTGCTTGTTTGAAGCTCACAGTTTTAGCCTCACGTATTCTGTCAAATCACCAAAGTAGTTTTCCTGGCTGGCCTGTACGACTAATGCATATAAAGAGGCGAAAACCAGCTCCCGACTCTCTTCCAAGCCATCAAAATTCCCGCCATCCAGCAGTTTCTGTGCATCTCCAATACAACCGATCAAATCGCATTGCTGATCGCTGAGCTCCAGGAACGGGCTAACTTCGATACTGCCCTGATGTACCTGGCAATTACCTTGCAACCATTGCGACTGATCATCCCGATCCAGCCAGCCCCAATAGCAGGCCGTTTGCAGATATTCGCCACGCTGGTCAGTGGTCAGGATCGACGACATCAGCAAGGGAAAAATTCGCGGGTCGTAATAACGCAACAAGCCTGCCTGCCCACCCCACTGCATTTGCGACAGGGCTTGCAGGGCGTGGCTCAATGCCTCGAAGGGTAATGGAGAGATCACCACCACCAGCCTGGCATCGGCGGCGCAGTGAGTCATCAACTCCTCCAACCAGGCTTTATGTTGCCAATGCGCCAGATCCAGACGCATCAACAGAGGGGCCTGATCCAGCAGGTTTTCTTCGGGCGTACCGCTGAACAGTGAGAACCACGGAACTTCTGGCCTCAACATCTTCAGCGCAGGTACTGCGCAGTTGTTCCAAGCGGATTGGTCGAGCAGTAGATCAACCTGTTGGATGCCGACGCTGGCACATACCTGTTCGATCTGCTCTTGCCATTGAGTAGGTGTTGTCATCTGCATTCCCCTTCGATCAACCTTCGCGTTTCAGTAAACCGATGGCATTTTTTCGAGCCCTTTCAAGGCACTCTTTACACACCGACTGCGGCAACTCAGGCATCGGAAAACTCTGGCTGGTCGTGGTTTCCCAGACGTGTTGGCCCTTAAGGTTGAGCTTGCCAGGGGTGTGGATGTCGATAGCCCCGGCTGGGGTGATGCGGATGTAACCGCCGCCGCAAGCCAGGGTGATGCCATTTTTGGCGGTCAATTGCAGGTGGCCTTGTACCGACTGCATGGTGATGTCTTGCTGGGCAATCAGATTCAACACGTCGCCGTGGGACTCAATTTCCAGCGGCCCCTTGCCGGACACCAGGCGCATGCCTTCCTGCTGGGCCAGCAGGGAGATGCCTTGATTGGCATGGGCAGACAAGCGCTGGGCGGCGGCCAGGTTGATCTCGTCGTTGCTTTGCACGTACAGCGCGTCGCCGCTTTTGAGCAGCAAGCTGGCAGGGGTCACTGCACCGATGCCCTTGGGGGCGCTGAGCAGGATGGCCGAGGCGTTCAGGTCTTGGGCGCTGTCCTGAAACTGTTGCAAGCCGTCGATGGCGGGCTGACGGCTATGGTGCGCCTGAGCGATCTCCTGCCAATCGGCAATTTGCTGTTTCGCGCCCTGGACCTGACTGGAAGCAGGTTCCATGGCCAGTACGTCACCGGTGGCCTGGGCCTGTTCATCAGCACTGATAAACACCCCTTTCCCGCCACGAATTGCGCCCCAACCGTCAGTACGCAGTTCAAACCCTTCGCCACGTTTTTTGCGCTCGGCATCCACCAAATGCCCCAAGTTGAGTTGACTCTTACCACTGTGCTCGGTACTGACCTTGACGTGCTCCTGCCCCCGCGTGTCATCCATACGCAGTTTGTTATTCGCCGGCGTACGCAGCACGTTGCGTTTGTAGTTACGCAAGGTCACGTGGTCAACGTGCTGGCTGTCGTGCAACGCATGGGCAATGTAGGGCCGGTCTGGGTCGCCCTGTTCGAAGGCGATGGCCACTTCGGTGCCGGGGATCAGCGGCAGGTGCAGGCCGTGGGTGTCGCCGGCGTATGGGCGGGCCAGGCGTAACCACAGGCTTTCTTCGCCGGGTTTCCAGCTGTCGCGGTCGAAGAGGAAGTTAACTTTGTATCGACCTTCGATATCGATATGGCCGTACGGGTCGTGCTCCTGCGGGCTGGTGACGCGGGCCGGGACGGTGCCGGCGATTTGTGGCTTTTTTTGCAGCGGGGGGCGGAAGCACACAGTTTCCGAGTAAGGAATCGCCTCAAAGTTGACCTCAAAACTGCGATCACGAGCAGCACGGGTGGTCAGGTGGGTAATCACCGCACCGGGACCAAAGGCTTGCGGGGCGCCGCCGGAGATTTTCAGGACTTGGCCGGGTGCCAGGGTGGCGCTGCTGCTGGTGCCGCTGAGATGAGTCTGGTCGTTGAGGTAGCGTTCGTGACGCAGGCGCGCGTAGAAAAAACCGCTTTCGCTTTGCAGGTCTTCGTCCTGGGCATGAGGATCGCCGAGGCCGGTGTAGGGTTCAGCGTAGTGATAGGCCTCGCCGTAGGTGGTACTCGCGCCACGGCTTTGGTCGACGTCGCCGTTGAGTTGGGCATTGGCGACACGGTGGTAGTAGGCGCGGATGTTGACGTGCTGCTCCACCACCTGATGGCTCGATTGCAAGGCCCACACGCCGTCTTGCCCGCTGCTGCTGGTGCCGGACTGCGGACGGTAAGGCAGCTCGACGTCGAACTGGTAGTGACGCTGATCATCGTGAAATTCCACCACGTCGATGTTCAGGCGTTCGTCGCGGGTGAGGCGGTACCAGATGCCCACGTCGGCCAGCAGACGCGAGATAAAGGCCAGGTCGCTTTCGCCGTATTGCATGACCTGTTCGCGCTTGGGGTATTCGCGCACCAGGCTGAAGAGAAAGTCCTGGCCTTCAAAATCGTGGCGGCTGCGCAGGATACTTTCGACAATGTCCGGTACTGATTGGTGTTGATAGATACGAAATTGTTGGCCCCGTCCCAGCAACGCCAGACGCGGTTCCAGGATGACTTCGTAGCGGGCTTCGTCCAGCGAGCCGGACAGGCGCTTGAATCCGGTGACCACGCCATGAAGTGTGCGCAGTGGTTTAACCGCCAGTGGGGTGAAACCGCGCCTCTGCACATTTTGCGGCGCACCATTCATGCTGAAACTGGCACTCTGCCCAATCATGGCACCGGCAGTAAGATCACGCTCGATACAGGTGAACTCAACACGATAGACAAAGGGCAGGCTAAGCCGCTCTTCGCCGGTGAAATTCAAGACATCAAGGCGGGGCTCAACGTTGCGCACCCTCAGGGTGTGTCGGCTGTGGTCGAAAAAGGGAGTCGAATTCATTGGAGCTCCCTATTCAGCACACAAGACACTGGGTCGCCCCTTCGCTGAAACGTGTGGCTCGAACCTGCTGATACAGTGCTGGATATCATTCATGTCAGTCCCTGGGTAAGCCTCTTCACAAAGAGCCAGGAGGGTAAAGGCTCTTTCTCACCCAGTAATGTCGGAGCATTCGTCTTTCCCAGAAGGGAACTTCTCGATTCCTTTTTCTCACCTTGAGCACCGGGATCGGCACGACGTCATTGAGGCTCACAGTGGCCAATATCGGCCTGGGTGGCCCTAGCAAAAAAACTGCTGGCAAAACGGCACAAATCTATGCGCCACTAGCACCCTTCCTTTAATTGCGCGTACAAGGGCAGCGCCATCGCCGCCCCGTTTGGAGATTCCCGCCATGAGCGAGAGTGTGTTTGCCGATCGCATCGTGCAGAACCTGCTCGACACCGACTTCTACAAGCTGACCATGATGCAGGCGGTGCTGCACAACTACCCCAATGTGGAAGTTGAATGGGAGTTCCGTTGCCGTAACAGCGAGGACCTGCGCCCCTACCTGGCAGAAATTCGCTACCAGATCGAGCGCCTCGCCGAGTTGAGCCTGAGCCCGGATCAGTTGGGCTTCCTGGAACGCATCAGCTTTATGAAGCCGGACTTCCTGCGCTTCCTTGGCTTGTTTCGCTTCAACCTGCGCTACGTGCAGACCGGCATTGAGAACGGCGAGCTGTTTATCCGCCTGCGCGGCCCCTGGCTGCATGTGATTCTGTTTGAAGTGCCGTTGCTGGCCATCGTCAGCGAAGTACGCAACCGTTATCGCTACCAGACCATCATCCTGGAGCAGGCCCGTGAGCAGTTGTATCGCAAGTTCGACTGGCTGACCGCCAACGCCAGCAGCGATGAGCTGGCCGAGTTGCAGGTCGCGGACTTCGGTACCCGCCGGCGCTTTTCCTACCGCGTACAGGAGGAGGTGGTGAATGTGCTCAAGCACGACTTCCCCGGCCGCTTCGTCGGCACCAGCAACGTGCACCTGGCCCGCGAGCTGGACATGAAGCCCCTGGGCACCATGGCCCATGAATGGATCATGGCCCACCAGCAACTGGGCCCGCGCCTGATCGACAGCCAGATCGCCGCCCTCGATTGCTGGGTCCGCGAGTACCGTGGCCTGCTGGGTATCGCCCTGACCGACTGCATCACCACCGATGCCTTCCTCAGCGATTTCGATCTGTACTTCGCCAAGCTGTTCGACGGCCTGCGCCATGACTCCGGCGACCCGGTGCAGTGGGCCGAAAAAGCCATCGCCCACTACCACAAGCTGGGAATCGAGCCGATGAGCAAGACCCTGGTGTTCTCCGACAGCCTGACGCTGCCCAAGGCCCTGGAGATTTTCCGTGCGCTGCGCGGGCGGATCAATGTCAGCTTTGGCATCGGCACCAACCTGACCTGTGACATTCCAGGTGTGGAACCGATGAGCATCGTGCTTAAAATGACCGCCTGCAATGGCCAGCCCGTGGCGAAGATCTCCGATGAAGCGGGCAAGACCCACTGCACGGATCCGAACTTCGTCGCCTATTTGCGCCACGTTTTCAAAGTACCTGCCATCTCTAGCGAGGAGTGAATCATGCAAGCCGTACAGCGTGAGATTGCCCAACAGCTCAAGGTCCAACCACCGTTCCAGGACCACGCCGCCCTTGAGGCGGAAGTGGCCCGGCGGATTACCTTTATCCAGGACTGCCTGCTCAACTCGGGGCTCAAGACCCTGGTACTGGGCATCAGCGGCGGTGTCGACTCCCTGACCGCAGGCCTGCTGGCCCAGCGGGCGATGAAAGAGCTGCGCGCGCTCAAAGGTGATGAGGCTTACCGCTTTATCGCGGTGCGCCTGCCTTACGAGACCCAGTTCGACGAGCACGATGCCCAGGCCAGCGTGGACTTTATCAACCCCGACGAACGCCACACGGTCAATATCGGCCCGGCGGTCAAGGCCCTGGCCAACGAAGTAGCGGCCTTCGAAGGCAAGGCTGCGGTGTCTCGTGACTTTGTGCTGGGCAATACCAAGGCGCGGATGCGCATGGTCGCGCAATACACTATCGCCGGCGCAGCGAGCGGCCTGGTGATCGGCACCGACCATGCGGCGGAAGCGGTGATGGGTTTTTTCACCAAGTTCGGTGATGGCGCGTGCGACCTGGCACCGTTGAGCGGGCTGGTGAAAAACCAGGTCCGCGCGATTGCGCGGCACTTTGGTGCGCCGGAGTCGCTGGTGGAGAAAATCCCAACGGCCGACCTGGAAGACCTGTCACCGGGCAAGCCGGATGAAGCGTCCCATGGCGTGACCTATACCGAGATCGATGCGTTCCTGCACGGCCAGCCGGTGCGTGAGGAAGCGTTCAGGATTATCTGCGAGACCTATCGCAAGACTGAGCACAAGCGGGTGATGCCGTTTGCGCCTTGAGGTGAGGCGGGGGGTTGTGTATTGATTGTCAGGCCGCTATCGCGGGCAAGCCCGCTCCCACATTTGAATGTATTCACAAATCAAAATGTGGGAGCTGGCTTGCCTGCGATGAACGATAACGCGGTCTTGAGCCTTACTTCAGGGTCACAGTGCCTTTCATCATCGAGATGTGTCCTGGGAACGAGCAGAAGAACATGTACTTGCCGTCAGCCTTGAGCTTGGACACGTCGAAAGTCACCGAATCAGTCTCGCCAGCGCCGATGATCTTGGTGTGGGCGATGATGCGGGCGTCGTCTTTTTTCAGGTAGTTGTTGTCGATACCGGCAGCCATGCCTTCGGTTGCAACCGGCTGCATATCAGCCTCAGTGGTCAGCACCCAGTTATGGCCCATGACGTTCTTTGGCAGGTTACCGGAGTGCTTGAGCTCAACGGTGAACGTCTTGCAGCTCTTGTCGATTTCAATGGCCTTGGTGTCAAAGGACATTTGGTCGGTGGAGTCGACAGTGACCTTGCACTCTGCAGCAAGCAACTGGCCGCTAGCCAGAGTCAGCAGGGAAACAGCAACGATTTTGGCAAACATGTGAATCTCCAAGGCAGGGTTTAGAAAACGCATATGCGACAAGGGTGCCTGAGGCAGGCAGATGTTCCAATGATCTGAATCAACAAATTGTATACAACTTTAGGCTATCAGACTGATCGACAGAATCAACCAGCCAAAGTGCCGCACGGGGCCTATGATCGGCTCATCTTTGTTTCCTGGAGTCCGCCCCATGCACCTCAATAGCCTGTTATGCAGCCTGCTTGCCGCTTATGCCTGTGGCGCCAGCGGTACTTACGAAACGGTTAATGTCGACTAACGTTTAACCTAGAGAGGCGATTCTGAAACCCGATTAACCCTTGGGGCACGTTTAAAGGCAGAATACCCGCCGCTCAACCTCACCTTCGACCCCAGAGGATCGCCCATGGCAAAACCTAATTACTCCTTCGCCAAACGTCAGAGAGACTTGGCCAAGGAACAGAAGAAAGAGGAAAAGCTGCAACGCAAGAAAGCTGCGGCCGACGAAGAAGCAGGCGCACTGAACCCGGATGCCGAGGGTGAAGTGGCTGCTGACGATACCCAAACACCGAAAGACCAGGCACCCGAGGCCTGAGTAACCACACAGGCTTATGTAGGAGTCGGCTTGCCGGCGATGGCGGCGCCCGGTAGACCACTGTCGCCGGCAAGCCGGCTCTTACAGTGGGTCTAATGGCATCACCGTCACCCGCACTTCCGGGTCATGGCTGCCCCCTCCCAGGATCACCCCGCGCAACGGCGAGACATCGGAGAAATCCCGGCCCCAGGCCAGGGTGATGTGTTCCAGTGCCGGCTGCACATTGTTGGTCGGATCAAAATCCACCCAGCCCGACAACGGGCAAAACACCGACACCCATGCGTGCGACGCATCGGCGCCGATCAGCCGTGGCTGGCCGGGCGGCGGCTGGGTCAGCAGGTAGCCACTGATATAACGCGCCGCCAGGCCCCGTGAGCGCAGGCAGGCGAGCATCAGGTGGGCAAAGTCCTGGCACACCCCCCGTCGACGCTCCAGCACCTCCACCAGCGGCGTGGCCACCTGGGTGGCTTCGGCATCGAAGGTGAACTCGCAAAAAATCTTCTCCATCAACGCCTGTACCCCCAGCAACAGCGGCCGGCCGGGCGCAAAGCAGCTCTCGGAGAACTCGACGAAGTTTTTCTTCAAGTGCACGTAGGGCGACTCGAAACGATAGCGGCACGCCTCGATGGCCTCCAACGACAATGGCTGGCCGCTGTAGGTCAGGCGGTTGCGGGTCTGGTCCCAGGGCGGTGACTGGCTGAAGTCCAGCACGGGCCGGGCCAGCACTTCCACGGTCAAGCCAGCGTTGACCAGCAATTCATCATGGGGCCGCTCGAACGCCAGCCGGGTGATCGGGTTGCCAAACACGTCCAGCTCATCACGACGCGCTGTCGGCTCGGGGCTGATCTCCAGTTGCCGCGAGGTACAGCGCTGCCAGGCACACGGGCGCGGCCATAAGTGCGCCAGTTGCTGGGCCAGGGACACCGGGCTGTCATAGTGGTAATGGGTATCGTGGAAAATCTGGTAGCGCGCGCTCATCACACAGACACCGTTTGCTGGCTGACATCATCTACATGGGCAAAATGGCGCAGGGCCAGGCGATCGGAGACCTGCCCGCTTTCATCGGCGACGGCCTGCAGCAGGTCCGCCAGGCCATCGAGGGCCGCGCGCACGCTGGCATCACCAAACAGCGGGTTTTCCAGGCAGCCCAGGTCAAAGCGCGCCAGACGCTCCACCAGCGGCGCCAGTCCGGCCTCGCGGGGCACGCCGAAGTCATCGTTGAGCCGACGCAAGGTGCGGCTCACCAGCTTGAGCTGGAACAGCACCGCATGGGGGTTCTGTTCATCCAGCAACAACAGGTCCAGCACCGGAATCAATTGCGGCACCGCCAGGTAGCGCGAACGGTAGGTGATGCTGCTGTTGCCCAGCTCCAGCAACCACTCCAGCCCGGCCTGGTCGAACACCGCCACCCCGCGCAGGAAGGCCGCGAGGCTGCTGCTGAGAAATTGCAGGCGCTCGATGCGCCGACCCATCATCAAAAAGCGCCAGCCTTCGTCGCGGGTCATGTCGTCGAGGGCAAAGCCGGACAGCGCCGCCAGGGACATCACCAGGCGGTTGAGGAAGTCCAGCAACTGGCCAAAGTCCGGCGCTTCGCGCTCCAGCTCCAGGGCTTCGCGCTGCAGCTCCACCAGAGCCTGCCAGTTCTCTCGGGACAGCTTGCCGCGCACCTGGGACGCCGCCCACTGCAAGCGCTGCAGGTTGGCACGCAGGCTCGACGGCCAGTCATCACCGAGCAGGGCCTGTAGCAGGCGCTCGGGCAACTCGCCCTCCTCCGGCAGCAGGCGCAGGCTTTCGCCGAGTTCCACGGCGGCCTGCAAGGCCAACGGGTCGTCACCATCGACATAGCGGGCGAGGACGATGCGCAGCCAGCGCGCGCTGTCATCGCAGCGCTCGCAGTAGCGGCCGAACCAGAACAGGTTTTCTACCACGCGCGACGGCAGGTACGGGTCGCGGCGCACCAGGTCATGGGTGCCGATCACCCTCTGCGCGCGCCATTGTTCGCCGCCGGGGGCACGCTCGCCCAGCACCCAGGTGTCCTTGCTCGCCCCGCCACGCTGCATCGACACCACTTCGGCGTCCGCATGGGCCGCCACGCGGGTCAGGCCACCCGGCAGCACCCGATAGCCATCCTCACCGGCCACCGCGTACACACGCATGCCGATGGCGCGATGTTGCAGATGGTCATCCACGGTGTGCCAGACCGGCGCCTGAGACAGCTGCGCCAGCTCCTGGGCCACGTAGGCGTATGGGCGCGCCTGCATGCGTTCGGCCAGGGCCTGGCGTTGTTCGGCATTCAAGTCGCGGCCAAATACCGGGGCAAAACTCTGCGAGGGAAATGCTGGCTTGATCAGCAGCTCCGGCAGTTTTTCCAGGGCTTCGGCCAGCACCGGCGCTTCGCCGCACCACCAGGTGGCGATGGACGGCAGAATCAGTTCTTCGCCAAACAGAAACTGATTGATCTTCGGCAGGAAACCCAGCAGCCCAGGGGACTCCAGCACGCCGGCGCCCAGGGCGTTGGCCACCAGCACATTGCCCTGGCGCACCGCGTCCAGCAGGCCGGGCACGCCCAGGGCCGAGTCGGTGCGCAGCTCCAGGGGGTCGCAAAAATCATCGTCCAGCCGCCGCATGATCGCGTGCACGCGGCGCAGGCCGCTGAGGGTTTTCAGGTACACGGTGCTGTCGCGCACGGTCAGGTCGCCGCCTTCTACCAGGGGGTAGCCAAGCTGGCGGGCCAGGTACAGGTGTTCGAAATAGCTTTCATTGAAGCGCCCCGGGGTCAGCAGCACGATCAGCGGCGGCTGGTCATCGCCGGGGGCCTGGCGGGCCAGGGTTTCCTGCAGGGTGCGGAAGAACCCGGTGAGGTGCTGCACCTGCAAGTCGCGATACAAATCCGGGAATGCGCGGGAAACGATGGTGCGGTTTTCCAGGGCGTAGCCGGCACCGGACGGCGCCTGGGTACGGTCCGCCGTGACCCACCAGCGGCCATCCGGGGTGCGCGCCAGGTCCACCGCGTACAGATGCAGGAACACCCCATCAGGCGGCTGGATGCCCTGGCAAGGCCACAGGAAGTTGTTATGCCCAAACACCAGCTCTGCCGGCAGCAAGCCTTCGGCAATCAGGCGTTGCGGGCCGTACAGGTCGGCCAGCACCGCATTGAGCAAGCGCGCGCGTTGGGCAATGCCTGCCGACAAATGCGCCCACTCATCCGCCGCCAATACGTGGGGCAGCAGGTCCAGTTCCCATGGGCGATCGGCGCCCTTGGGGTCGGCATAGACGTTGTAGGTCACGCCGTTTTCCTGGATCTGCCGCGTCAACAACGCCTGGCGCTGGGCCAGTTGCGCCGGGGTGCTGCGTTGCAGATGGTCGAGCAGGCGCTGCCAATGGGCGCGCACGGCGCCGCTGTCATCCAGCAGTTCGTGATAGGTGCCCGCAGTCAGCGGGTAACGGTCGAGCAAGTCGGACATGGAACGCTCGGCAGGGGCAAGGGGGCTCAGATTAACCCAACAAACATTGCAAATCCTCTGTGGAAACTGGGCTTGCGTGGGAGCGGGTTTGCTCGCGATAGCGGTGTGTCGGCCAATGCATGTACTGGCTGATATTCCGTCATCGCGGGCAAGCCCGCTCCCACATAAGCCCGCTCCTATAGGTGGAGTTGTGTTTAGTCATTTTTATTGGCGAAGCGCCGCAGATCCAGGGTCATTGGCAGTTCATCGTTGATCACCACCGTCGGCACCGGTAATTTCCCCGGGCTGTGGCCCAAACGGAAGAACCGCGCCATGCGTCGGCTTTCCGCTTCGTTGGCATTCACCGGCAAGCTGTCGTAATTGCGCCCGCCCGGATGGGCCACGTGGTATTGGCAACCACCCAGGGAGCGTTGCATCCAGGTATCCAGCAAGTCGAATACCAACGGCGCATGCACGGCGATGGTCGGCTGCAGGCAATTGGCCGGTTGCCAGGCGCGATAACGCACACCCGCCACAAACTCGCCGACCCGGCCGGTAGCGTGCAGTGGCACGGCCACCCCGTTGCAGGTCAGCACATAGCGCTGCGGCGCCAGGCCGCTGAGTTTTACCTGCAAGCGCTCAAGGGATGAATCCACATAGCGCACCGTACCGCCCGCCGCGCCCTCTTCGCCCAGTACATGCCAGGGCTCCAGGGCCTGGCGCAGTTCCAGCTCGATACCGCTGACGGCATAGTCGCCGACCTTGGGAAAGCGAAACTCCAGGTGTGCCGCGAACCACTCGGCGCGCAGCGGATAACCGGCGGCGTTGAGCTCGACAATCACGTCGGCAAAGTCCTGCTCGATAAAGTGCGGCAGCAGGAAGCGATCGTGCAGCTCCGTGCCCCAGCGCGCCAGCTTCGGCGGCGCGTAGGGTTCACGCCAGAAGCGCGCCACCAGGGCGCGCAGCAGCAACTGTTGGGTCAGGCTCATGCGCGCATGGGGCGGCATTTCAAAAGCGCGCAACTCCAGCAGGCCCAGGCGCCCGGTGGCGCCATCTGGCGAGTAGAGCTTGTCGATGCAGAATTCGGCGCGGTGGGTATTGCCGGTGACGTCGATCAGCAGGTTGCGCAGCAAGCGGTCCACCCGCCACGGCGGGCATTCCTCGCCTGGCGCGGGCATTTGCGCGAAGGCGATTTCCAGTTCATACAGCGCGTCGTTGCGCGCCTCATCCACCCGTGGTGCCTGGGAGGTCGGGCCGATAAACAGCCCGGAAAACAGGTACGACAACGACGGGTGGTTATGCCAGTAGCTGATCAGGCTGCGCAACAGGTCCGGGCGGCGCAGGAACGGCGAATCCTTGGGCGTGGCCCCACCCAGCACAAAGTGGTTACCGCCGCCGGTGCCGGTGTGGCGCCCGTCGATCATGAATTTTTCGGTGGTCAGGCGGGTTTGCCGGGCCTCTTCATAGAGGAACTCGGTGCGCTCCACCAGTTCGTCCCAGGTGGCGGACGGCTGCACGTTGACCTCGATCACGCCAGGGTCTGGCGTCACACGAAAGTTGCTCAGGCGTGGGTCACTCGGCGGCTCGTAACCTTCCAGCAGCACCGGGCAATGCAGTTCCTGGGCGGTGGCCTCGATGGCACTCACCAACTCCAGGTAATCCTCGACCCGCTCCAGGGGCGGCATGAACAGGTAGAGCCGCCCTCCCCGCGCTTCGGCGCACAAGGCGGTACGGGTCAGCCAGTCGGCAGACTCGTCGATCTTGGGCACACGCTCATCGCTGGGCGCAGGCTCGCCAAGGCCTGGCGTGGTGATGGCCAGCGCCGGCAGATCCTGATTGGGATCGGTCGGATGCACAAAGGGGTAATCTGCCGCCGTCACCCAGGGCTGAGAGGCCAAGGGCAGGCGATAGCCCAGTGGCGAATCACCCGGCACCAGCCGGCAGTGGGTGTCGCGCAGGTACCAACGGCCGCTCTGCCAACGGTCGTTGGCCGCCGTGCGCGCCAGGGGCAGTACGTGGCCGATGACTTTATCCAGGCCCTGGCTGAACACCTTGCGCAGGCGTTCGCGCTCCAGCTCATCGTCCAGGCGCGAATCCTGGGGGCTGACGTTCTGCGGCAAGGCTCCTTCGCGCCACAGGTAGTAAAAATTGTCCTCGAAGGCCGGGAATACAAAGCGTGCGGGGAGCTTCAGGCGCTCGGCAATGCTCGCCAGGAAGCGCCCTGCCATCACGTCATCCGCACCGTAGTCCTGCTGCTCGTCGGCAATCAACGCGTCGTTGTGCCAGACCGGCACGCCGTCCCGACGCCAATGGCAATTGAGCGACCAGCGCGGCAGTTGCTCGCCGGGGTACCACTTGCCCTGGCCGAAGTGCACCAGGCCCTTGGGCGCGTAGTGCTTGCGCATGCGCTGGAACAGCTCGGCAGACAGCCGGCGCTTGTCCGGGCCGAGGGCGGCGGTGTTCCACTCGGCGCCGTCGGGGTCGTCGATCGAAACAAATGTCGGCTCGCCGCCCATGGTCAGGCGCACATCGTCCCTGAGCAGGTCGCTATCAATCTGCCGGCCCAGGGCCTGGATCGCCAGCCATTGCTCTTCGGTGTAGGGCTTGGTGACGCGCGGCGCTTCCCAGATGCGCTCCACCGACATTTCGTGGGTAAATTCGCACTCGCACGGTTCCACCAGCCCACTGATCGGGGCGGCAGACGATGGATCAGGACTACACGCCAACGGGATATGCCCTTCACCAGCGAACAGGCCGGAGGTGGCATCCAGGCCGATCCAGCCGGCACCGGGCAAGTACACCTCGCACCAGGCATGCAGGTCGGTGAAGTCCACCTCGGTACCGGAGGGCCCGTCGAGGGCCTTGACGTCGGCGGTCAACTGGATCAGGTAGCCGGAGACAAACCGTGCCGCCAAGCCCAGGTTGCGCAGCAATTGCACCAGCAGCCAGGCCGAGTCACGGCAGGAGCCGGAGGCGTTTTCCAGGGTGAATTCGGGGGTTTGTACGCCAGGCTCCATGCGGATCAGGTAGCCGATATCGGCGGCCAGGCGCTGGTTGAGGCCGACCAGGAAATCCACGGCCGGCAGCGGCGTGCGGTCGATACCGGCCAAGTACGCGGCAAACTTGGGGGTCAGCGGCAGGGTTTCCAGATACGGTGCCAGCTCGCGCTGCTCATCGGCGGCGTAGCTGAAGGGGATGTGTTCGGCGTAGGGCTCAAGGAAAAAGTCGAACGGATTGAACACCGCCATCTCGGCCACCAGATCGACCTCGATGCGCAGCTCGTCGGTCTTTTCCGGGAACACCAGGCGCGCCAGGTAATTGCCCTGGGGATCTTGCTGCCAATTGATGAAATGCTGCTCGGGCAGCACCTTCAGCGCGTAGGACAGGATCCGCGTGCGGCTATGGGCTGCCGGGCGCAGGCGTACAATCTGCGGGCCAAGCTCCACAGCGCGGTCGTAGCGGTAATGCGTAACATGGTGCAACGCGACATGAATCGACACGGCGGCCTCCTGCGAGCCAGGGCATGGAAACAAAGCGCGCAAGACTTATGCCAGTGCGGCGGTCATTGCGCTTTATCGAGGGACCCGGTGCAGTACAGCACCAAAACGGCGCGAGAGTGACCGCCGTGGTGCGAGGGTTGCACATATTTGTGGCGCAAGTGCGGGGCGCAGTGGTGAATCTACCCAATCAGCGCGTTTTGCGCGCGGCGATGACGGCTTGGCGCATGGAGTATGTGGCGCTGGTGCTTGATGTTGAGCTGGTTTTCTCCCTCGAGGTCGAGGGTGGCTGGTCTGGCGTCATCGCAGGCAAGCCAGCCCCCACAATTTTAAATTGTGAACCTGATCAGATGTGGGAGCTGGCTTGCCTGCGATGACGGCTTGACGGGCGCCACCTTAACAAGCAGGTTTCCCACCCGCGACAAAGCAAAACGCCAGCACGGAGGCTGGCGTTTTGCATTTCAGGCGGCGATCAACGCGGCACGACCGGCTTGCGCGCAGGCTTCTTGCCTTTGCCCTTGGCCGCGTCGGTGCGTTCTTTAGCTGCCTGCTTGTTGCGCGCCATGGCCGCGGCCTTGGCTTGTTCGCGCTTGTCCCACGGGTTGCTGCCGTCGCTGCCACGGGGCGGCAGGCCGGTGTGCTGGGTGAGGATCTTGGTGGTGGTTTCCTTGGCGACCTTATGGCTGCCCACCGGCGTCGAGTTCTTGCGACGAGCACTCTGGTAGCTGTCGGTGGACGGCTGGTGCAGCGGGATCAACTGCTCCTTGCCCGACCCGATCAGGTCGGCGCGGCCCATGCGCGTCAGCGCTTCACGCAGCATCGGCCAGCCTTTGGGGTCGTGGTAGCGCAGGAACGCCTTGTGCAGACGGCGCTGGTCTTCGCTCTTGACGATGGTCACCGCGTCGCTCTTATAGGTGACCTTGCGCAGCGGGTTCTTGCCCGAGTGGTACATCGCGGTGGCGGTGGCCATTGGCGAGGGGTAGAACGCCTGCACCTGGTCGGCACGGAAGCCATTGCCCTTGAGCCACAGGGCCAGGTTCATCATGTCTTCATCGGTGGTGCCGGGGTGGGCGGCGATGAAGTACGGGATCAGGTACTGCTCCTTGCCCGCTTCCTTGGTGTACTTCTCGAACATGCGCTTGAACTTGTCATAGCTGCCGATGCCCGGTTTCATCATCTGGTTGAGCGGACCTTCCTCGGTGTGTTCCGGGGCGATCTTCAGGTAACCACCGACGTGGTGGGTCACCAGCTCTTTGACATATTCCGGCGACTCCACGGCCAGGTCGTAGCGCAGGCCGGAAGCGATCAGAATCTTCTTCACACCCGGCAACGCACGGGCGCTGCGGTACAGCTGGATCAACGACGAGTGGTCGGTGTTCAGGTTCGGGCAGATGCCTGGGAATACGCAGGACGGCTTGCGGCACGCGGATTCGATTTCCGGGCTCTTGCAGGCAATGCGGTACATGTTCGCGGTCGGCCCGCCGAGGTCGGAAATCACCCCGGTAAAGCCCGGGACTTTGTCGCGGATTTCTTCGATCTCGCGAATGATCGACTCTTCGGAACGGTTCTGGATGATCCGGCCTTCGTGCTCGGTGATCGAGCAGAAGGTGCAGCCGCCGAAGCAGCCACGCATGATGTTCACCGAGAAGCGGATCATGTCGTAGGCGGGGATCTTCTCTTTGCCATACACCGGGTGTGGGACACGGGCGTAAGGCATGCCGAACACGTAGTCCATTTCTTCGGTGGTCATGGGAATGGGCGGCGGGTTGAACCACACGTCCACTTCGCCATGCTTCTGTACCAGCGCGCGGGCGTTGCCTGGGTTGGTTTCCAGGTGGAGCACGCGGTTGGCGTGGGCATACAGCACCGAGTCGCCACGGACTTTTTCCACGGACGGCAGACGAATGACCGTCTTGTCACGGGTCATGCGCGGGCTGGCCAGGATCTGTACGACCTTGGCCTCTTCCGGGTCTTCAACCGGGCCCTTTTCCTGCTCGATGGCACAGGCCTGGGTGTCCTGGGTATTCACGTACGGGTTGATGATCTTGTCGATCTTGCCCGGACGGTCGATACGGGTGGAGTCCACTTCGTACCAGCCTTCCGGCGTGTCACGGCGAATGAACGCGGTGCCGCGCACGTCGGTGATGTCTTCGATCTTGTGGCCCCACGACAGGCGCTGGGCAACTTCGACAATCGCCCGTTCGGCGTTGCCGTACAGCAGGATATCGGCGGTGGCGTCGATCAGGATCGAGTTGCGCACCCGGTCCTGCCAATAGTCGTAGTGGGCGATGCGGCGCAGCGAAGCCTCGATACCACCGAGCACGATCGGCACGTTTTTGTAGGCTTCCTTGCAGCGCTGGCTGTACACCAGGCTCGCCCGGTCCGGGCGTTTGCCGGCCATGCCGCCTGGGGTGTAGGCGTCGTCGGAGCGGATTTTCTTGTCGGCGGTGTAGCGGTTGATCATCGAATCCATGTTGCCGGCCGCGACGCCGAAGAACAGGTTCGGCTCGCCGAGCTTCATGAAGTCGTCTTTGGACTGCCAGTTGGGCTGGGCAATGATCCCGACGCGAAAGCCCTGGGACTCCAGCAGCCGGCCGATGATCGCCATGCCAAACGACGGATGGTCAACGTAGGCATCGCCGGTGACGATGATGATGTCGCATGAATCCCAGCCAAGCTGATCCATCTCCTCCCTGCTCATGGGCAGGAATGGCGCTGGACCGAAACATTCGGCCCAATACTTGGGATAGTCAAATAACGGCTTGGCTGTTTGCATGACGGTGACCGGTGTTGAGATGAAAAATCGCGGGCGCGGAATATAGCACAAATTTTGACCAATTCCGACCTTTGCAGTCGGAATTGGCGAGACCGTCTTTTACTCGTCCTCGAAGTTGTAGCTGCCCGGCGCGAGGTTTTCGAAACGTGTGTATTTACCGATAAACGCCAGGCGCGTGGTGCCGATCGGCCCGTTCCGCTGCTTACCGATAATGATCTCGGCGATGCCTTTGTGTTCGGTCTCCGGGTGATAAACCTCGTCCCGGTACACGAACATGATCACGTCGGCATCCTGCTCGATCGCTCCGGATTCACGCAAGTCGGAGTTGATCGGGCGTTTGTTCGGCCGCTGCTCCAGGGAGCGGTTGAGCTGCGAGAGCGCAACCACCGGGCAGTTGAACTCCTTGGCCAGGGCCTTGAGGGAGCGCGAGATTTCGGAAATCTCGTTGGTCCGGTTGTCGCCGCCGGAACCAGGGATCTGCATCAATTGCAGGTAGTCGATCATGATCAGGCCGACATCGCCGTGCTCACGCACCAGGCGCCGGGTGCGTGCGCGCATTTCCGACGGGCTGATGCCCGCGGTATCGTCGATGAACAGCTTACGGTCGTTGAGCAGGTTGACCGCCGAGGTCAGGCGCGGCCAATCGTCGTCTTCGAGGCGACCGGCACGCACCTTGGTCTGGTCGATGCGGCCCAGGGACGAGAGCATCCGCATGATCAGCGATTCACCTGGCATCTCCAGGGAGTACACCAGTACGGCCTTCTCGCTGCGCAGTACCGCGTTCTCCACCAGGTTCATGGCAAACGTGGTCTTACCCATGGACGGACGACCGGCGACGATGATCAAGTCAGCCGGTTGCAGGCCGCTGGTCATGCCGTCGAGGTCGGTGTAGCCAGTGGACAGCCCGGTGATGGCATTGTCGGTGTTAAACAGCGTATCGATGCGGTCGATGGCCTTGGTCAACAGGTCGTTGACGCTGACCGGGCCGCCGGTCTTGGGCCGCGCTTCGGCGATCTGGAAGATCTGCCGTTCGGCTTCATCAAGGATTTCTTCTGCCGTGCGGCCTTCGGGGTTGAAGGCGCTGTCGGCGATTTCCGTGGCGATGCCAATCAGCTGTCGCAAGGTGGCTCGTGCGCGGACGATCTGCGCGTAGGCCTTGATGTTGGCGACAGATGGCGTGTTTTTCGCCAATTCGCCCAGGTAACCGAGGCCGCCCACCTGCGAGGTCTGACCTTCCTTGTCCAATTGCTCGGCAAGGGTCACGACATCGATGGGGGAGTTAAGGTCGGCCAGTTTGGCGATGGCGCGGAAAATCAGGCGGTGGTCATGGCGATAGAAATCACCGTCCGAGACTTGATCGAGCACGCGTTCCCAGGCGTTGTTGTCCAGCATCAAGCCACCGAGCACGGCCTGTTCGGCCTCGATGGAATGCGGCGGCACCTTCAGGGCAGCGGTTTGCAGATCGTATTGCTCAGGAGCGGAGATATCGTTCATGGCCACTTGAAATTAGGGGGTCTGAAAAAACAAAAGGCACGACCTGTAAACAGGATCGTGCCCGATGTTAACCGCCTGGCACCGGGGGTGCCAGTCAGTTAGCTTGCTTTAAGCTGCTACCACTACAACGCGTACGGTGGCTTCAACTTCAGCGTGCAGGTGCACGGCTACGTCGAATTCGCCTACGTTGCGGATGGTGCCGTTCGGCAGACGAACTTCGCTCTTCTGCACTTCAACGCCGGAGGCGGTCAGTGCATCAGCGATGTCGTGGGTGCCGATCGAACCGAACAGCTTGCCTTCGTCACCGGCGGTGGCAGTGATAGTCACTTCCAGCTCAGCCAGTTGGGCGGCACGGGTTTCAGCCGAAGCTTTCTTGTCTGCTGCAGCTTTTTCCAGCTCAGCGCGACGCTCTTCAAACGCGGCCAGATTGGCAGCGGTTGCAGCGGTGGCTTTGCCGTATGGCAGCAGGTAGTTACGACCGTAGCCGGCCTTAACGTTTACTTTGTCGCCCAGGTTGCCCAGGTTGGCGACTTTTTCCAGAAGGATCAGTTGCATGTGAAAATCCTCTAACTTTTAACCTTCACCGTTCGCGTTATCGGCGTCTTTCGGCGCCAGACGACCGCGAAAATCAATCAGGCCGTCGACAATGGCCAAGACCACGAGTAACGGATAGATCAGTTGCATAAACAGCAACAGCGTCACGTACAACCCCACCAGCCAGAACCTGGCCAGGCGCTTTTGCGCCACCAGCCCGTGAATCAGGGCCAGCCCGGCAATCACCAGCGGTACGCTGCACAACGGCGTCAACATGGCCATTTGCGGACCGAAGTTCGGCCCTACAAGCATGCACGCCAGCAGCAACATCGCTGGTCCTGCGGGGATTCTGATACTGCGAAACTCGCGACCAAAACCACCTGGGTTATACAACAACGCCTGCCAGTAGCGCCCAAGAATCAGGCTCAGCACACTGACGATCTGCAACAGTGCCGCTATCAGGCCGGTAAGAACCGGAGCAATCAGTGTGGCCATGCGCGCTCGCTCATCTACCGACAATTGCTGGTAGAGATCCCCGAGGGCCAGTGGCAGGATTTTTACCAACTCCTGCGACAGCGCCTCGATTTGCGGGCGGAAAGCCGCGCCAAGCACCACTGAATACACCACTCCCAATGCCACGCTGACCAGCAGCGTACGGACCCAGGACTCACTTGCGCGCAGAACCAACGCAAGGCTCGAAGACCCCAGCAGTACCAGAAGTACCCGCGGATCGTCGAATTGCAGCCACCAGATCAAGGCCGGCAGCAACCCCAGGGCAAGGACGCCCAGGGCGTCCTTCAAACCGCGCCGCAGCAGCACAAGGCTTCCTGCGGCAGCACCCAACCAATACAACAACGGCAATGCAGCACATCCAGCCACTACCAGAGTGGCCTGCACACGACCGCGCATGATGAACTCAGCTAAGGCGCGCATGCATTCAATCCCTTACTACTTGTCGACTGCCCGGTCTCAGCGGCCGTGGCTGTCGGTGTAGGCCAGCAGGGCCAGGAAGCGGGCGCGCTTGATAGCGGTGGCCAGCTGACGCTGATAACGAGCTTTGGTACCGGTGATACGGCTTGGAACAATTTTGCCGGTCTCGGATACGTAGGCTTTCAGAGTGTTGAGATCTTTGTAATCGATCTCCTTCACTTCTTCAGCGGTGAAGCGGCAAAACTTACGACGACGGAAGAAACGTGCCATTTGATAGGCTCCTTAATAAGGTCCGTGGATTACTCGTCAGCGTTATCGCTGTTGTCGCTGTCATCACTATCAGCGCTTTCAGCGCCTTCGTGCTCAGGACGGTCGCGACGCTCACGGCGCTCACTGCGGTTTTCTTCAGCCTTGAGCATCTCGGATTGGCCGGTAACGGCTTCTTCGCGACGGATGACCAGGTTACGGATCACTGCATCGTTGTAGCGGAAGTTGTCTTCCAGCTCGGCCAGGGCCTTGCCAGTGCACTCAACGTTCAGCATCACGTAGTGAGCCTTGTGAACATTGTTGATTGCGTAGGCCAGTTGACGACGGCCCCAATCTTCCAGACGGTGGATTTTGCCGCCGTCTTCTTCGATCAGCTTGGTGTAACGCTCAACCATGCCGCCGACTTGCTCGCTTTGATCCGGGTGGACCAAAAAGATGATTTCGTAATGACGCATGAATGCTCCTTACGGGTTGTAGCCTGCCGCTCAAAAACGGTCAGACAAGGAGTGAATGACACTTAGGAATCTTGCCGAAGGGAGGCACATCGGTGCCCGCCAGGAAGGCAAGGGGCGCAATTGTAGAGAAGGGGGAGAAAGGGTGCAAGGCAATTGGTGATTATTTGACCAAAAACCAATGTGGGAACAGGCTTGTGTGGGAGCTGGCTTGCTTGCGATGCAGACACCTCGGCACATCAGGTGTACTGAGGTGATGCTATCGCAGGCAAGCCAGCTCCCACATTCGGACCTGCGCCAGACCTGATTACTTCTTGGCCTTGGCCTTGGCACCACGCTGGCGCTGGGCTTCGAACAGGCAGACGCCCGTCGCGACTGAAACGTTGAGGCTGCTGACGCTACCCGCCATCGGCAAGTGCACCAGGTAATCGCAATGCTCACGGGTCAGGCGACGCATGCCCTTGCCTTCGGCACCCATGATCAGGATGGTCGGGCCAGTGAGGTCCTGGTCATAAATGCTGACCTCGGCCTCTCCCGCCGTGCCCACGACCCACAAGCCGCGCTGCTGGAGTTTTTCCAGGGTGCGCGCCAAGTTGGTCACGGCCACCAGCGGAATCACTTCCGCCGCGCCGCAGGCGACTTTACGCACAACTGGCGTCAACGTGGCCGACTTGTCTTTAGGCACGATCACCGCCAGCGCACCGGCAGCATCCGCCGAACGCAGGCAGGCGCCGAGGTTATGCGGGTCGGTCACGCCGTCCAGCACCAGCAACAGCGGCGCGCCTTCGGTACGGTCGAGCAGCTCGTCGAGCATGGCCTCGCCCCAGACCTGGCTCGGACTCACGTCCGCTACCACGCCCTGGTGCACGCCTTCGACCCACACGTCCATTTCGCGACGTTCGGCCTGGCCGATGGCAACCTTGTTCTGGTTGGCCAGCTCCACCAGCGCTTGCACGCGCGGCTCGCTACGACCCTCGGCCAACCACACTTGCTTGACGCGCTTGGGATGGTGACGCAGCAACGCTTCTACGGCGTGTACGCCGTAGATTTTTTCCAGACTCATGACTTGGCCTTAGGTTTGCGCGACCCGCCGCTCTTGGCAGGGGCCGAACCCGCTTTTGGCGGGCCTTTACGGTGTTTACTCGGTTTGCTCGACGGCTTGTCGGCGGCCTGGGACTTTCCCCCAGACGCCGCTTTACCACCGCTTTTGGCTTCATTGAGCAACTGCTGCTTCAACTCGCGACTCTTGCGCAGCTCGGCGTTTTTCGCCGCCGCATCGCTAGGGCGGTAAGCGTCACTGACCTTTTCCTTGCTCGACGAACGGCGAGCAGGCTTGGCGGCTGGCTCGGCGGCAACAGCCGCGGCAGCTTTGGCCGGAGCGCCTTTTTTCGCCGGCGCTGCAGTTTCAGCACCACGCTTCTTGCGACCAATCGGTGCATCGATGGTTTTTTCGGCCATCTCGAAGTCGATCTTGCGCTCGTCGAGATCGACGCGCATGACCCGCACTTCCACGGTATCGCCCAAGCGGAAGCTGCGACCGGTGCGCTCGCCCGCCAGGCGGTGATGCACAGGGTCGAAGTGGTAGTAGTCACCCGGCAAGGCAGTGACGTGCACCAGGCCTTCGACGTAGATATCGGTCAGCTCGACGAACAGGCCAAAGCCAGTCACCGCAGTGATCACGCCCGGGAACGACTCGCCTACGCGATCCTTCATGAACTCGCACTTGAGCCAGTTCACCACGTCACGGGTGGCTTCGTCAGCACGGCGCTCGCTCATGGAGCACTGCTCGCCCAACTGTTCCAGGGCCGCTTCGTCGTACGGATAGATCCGTGCCTTCGGAATGGTCATGGCACCGGCACGCTTGACGTGCGGGGTGTTCTGCTTGGAATGGATCACGCTGCGGATAGCACGGTGCGTGAGCAGGTCCGGGTAGCGGCGGATCGGCGAGGTGAAGTGGGTATACGCCTCGTAATTCAGGCCGAAGTGGCCCTGGTTGTCGGCGCTGTACACTGCCTGGCTGAGGGAGCGCAGCATGACGGTCTGGATCAGATGGAAATCCGGGCGGTCCTTGATGCTGGCCAGCAGCGCCTGGTAATCCTTGGGCGACGGGCCGTCCTTGCCTTTGTGCAGGGACAGGCCGAGCTCACCGAGGAAGGCGCGCAGTTTTTCCAGGCGCTCCGGCGGCGGACCATCGTGCACTCGGTACAGCGCAGGAATCTCGTGCTTTTTCAGGAATTCGGCGGTGGCCACGTTGGCCGCCAGCATGCATTCCTCGATCAGCTTGTGCGCGTCATTACGGGTGGTCGGCGTGATTTCGGCGATTTTGCGCTCGGAACCGAAAATGATCCGGGTTTCCTGGGTTTCAAAATCGATCGCGCCACGCACATGACGTGCGCCCAGCAACACCTTGTACAGCGAGTAGAGCTGCTTGAGGTGCGGGACTACGTCGGCGTACTGGCTGCGCAAAGCCTTGGCTTCGCTGGTCTTCGGTGTTTCCAGGATGGTGCTGACCTTGTTGTAGGTCAGGCGCGCCTGGGAGTGGATCACCGCTTCATAGAACTGGTAATCGGTCATTTCGCCGGTTTTCGAGATAGTCATCTCGCACACCATGGCCAAACGGTCGACTTTCGGGTTCAGGGAGCACAGGCCGTTGGACAGCTGCTCAGGCAGCATCGGGATCACGCGCTCAGGGAAGTACACGGAGTTGCCGCGCACCTGGGCTTCGTTATCCAGGGCCGAACCGATCTTCACGTAGCTGGATACGTCGGCAATCGCGACAAACAACTTCCAGCCGCCGGAGAACAGGCGCAGCTTGCCGGGCTTGGCTTCGCAGTAGACCGCATCGTCGAAGTCGCGGGCATCTTCGCCGTCAATGGTGACGAACGGCAGATGGCGCAGGTCGATGCGTTTCTCTTTGTCTTTTTCTTCGACTTCCGGCTTGAGCTTGGCGGCTTCTTTGAGCACTGCCTCAGGCCAGACGTGAGGAATATCGTAGGTGCGCAGCGCAACGTCGATTTCCATGCCCGGCGCCATGTAGTTGCCGACCACTTCGACGATATCGCCCTGTGGTTGGAAGCGCGGGGTTGGCCAGTGGGTGATTTTCACCTCGACGAACTGACCGACCTTGGCAGCGCCATTGCGGCCCGGGGTCACCAGCACTTCCTGCTGGACCTTCGGGTTGTCCGGAATCACGAAGCCGATGCCGCCTTCTTCGAAGTAACGGCCGACGATGGACTCGTGGGCACGGGACACTACTTCGACGATCACGCCTTCGCGCCGACCGCGACGATCCAGGCCCGACACACGCGCCAGGGCACGGTCGCCATCGAACACCAGGCGCATTTGCGCCGGGCTCATGAACAGGTCATCGCTGCCATCATCAGGGATCAGGAAGCCGAAGCCGTCACGGTGACCGGCAATGCGGCCAAGGATCAGGTCGAGCTTGTCCACCGGTGCGTAAGTGCCGCGGCGGGTGTAGATCAACTGTGCATCGCGCTCCATGGCGCGCAGGCGGCGGCGCAGCGCTTCGAGTTGGTCTTCGGTGGTCAGACCGAATTCTTCAACCAGCTGCTCGCGGCTAGCAGGCGAACCCCGATCGGCGAGATGCGCCAGGATCAGTTCGCGGCTAGGAATAGGGTTTTCATATTTTTCCGCTTCACGAGCGGCCTCGGGATCGAGGGACTGCCAATCGGCCATTAGAGAGTTTTCACCTTGTCTATATGTGGGTTAGTTTGGCATACGCGTATTGAAACGGGAAATTTCCAGCAATAACTAGCCGGGAAATGCGTTTTATAGCCCCGCAAAACCACCTTGCGCGACCGCCCGCGAAATTTTCCAGGCTTTTTTGATGACGGGGGTTTACAGCTCAAAAGTCACTCCGTATAGTGCGCGCCATCGACGACGGCAACGTTGAAGATACTGCCCAGATGGTGAAATTGGTAGACACGCCAGCTTCAGGTGCTGGTGACCGCAAGGTCGTGGAAGTTCGAGTCTTCTTCTGGGCACCAATTCAAAACTTGAGGTTTGCGCCTTGAGTCTCACAAAAACCCGCGAAAGCGGGTTTTTGCGTTACAGGCCTTTGATTTTTAACCGAAAAATTGATTTATAAAATCAAATCAGGGGTTTACAGATCAAAAAGCCCGCCGTATAGTTCGCCCCATCAACAGCGGCAACGTTGTTTGATAATGCCCAGGTGGTGAAATTGGTAGACACGCCAGCTTCAGGTGCTGGTGATCGCAAGGTCGTGGAAGTTCGAGTCTTCTCCTGGGCACCAAATTCAGATCAAACCCGCGAAAGCGGGTTTTTTCGTTTCTGGGGTTTAAAAACTCCCACTGCATTGCTCCCCTGTCCGCACTTGAGAAGTTTTATCGTTTATCCTTGCAATGATTTGTTGCACTCAAGTGAGGAAAACCCCGGATGATGATCCGCGATACCCGTCTCAAGACATCCCTTCTGCGTGGCCTGACCATCACTCTGCTCGGCCTGACCCTGCTCTCTCCCGCCGCCTACGCCGCCGACAAGGCTGAACTGACCCTGTACAACGGCCAGCACAAGGAAGTCGGCGATGAACTCGCCAAGGCCTTCGAAGCCAAGACCGGCATTCATGTGAATGTGCGCAAGGGCAGCAGCAACCAATTGGCCAGCCAGGTCGTCGAAGAGGGTGAGCGCTCCCCCGCCGACGTGATCTACACCGAAGAATCCCCGCCGCTCAACAAGCTCGGCGAACAAGGCCTGCTGGCCACTATCGACGCCAGCACCCTGGATGTCTTGCCCAAGGAATACGTAGCTGCCAACGGCGCCTGGATGGGCGTGACCGCACGCACCCGGGTCGTGGCCTTCAACCCCAAGTTGATCAAGGAAGAAGAACTGCCCAAGTCGGTCCTGGATTTTGCCGGCCCCGAGTGGCAAGGCAAGGTTGGTTTCGTCCCCACCAGCGGCGCCTTCCAGGAACAGGCCGTGGCCATCATCAAGCTGCATGGTCGTGAAGCCGCCGAGGAATGGCTGACCGGCCTGCGCGCGTTCGGCAAGGTCTACAGCAACAATATGGTGGCCCTCAAAGCCGTGGAAAACGGCGAAGTCGCGACGGTACTGGTGAACAACTACTACTGGTTTGCCCTGAAAAAAGAAAAGACCAACCTGGATTCGCAACTGCACTATTTCACCGATGGCGATGCCGGCGGCCTGATCACCGTATCGGCAGCGGCGGCACTCAAATCCAGCAAGCACCCCAAGGAAGCCCAGCAACTGCTGGCTTTCATGGCCAGCGAAGAAGGCCAGCGGGTTATCACCAATACCTCGGCTGAATACCCGTTGCGCAAGGGCATGGAGTCCAATCGCAGCCTCAAGCCTTTCAGCGAGCTGCAACCGCCAAAAGTCACTCCCGCCGACCTGGGCAATGCCGAAGAAGCCCTGGAGCTGGAACGTGAGGTTGGCCTGAACTGATGAACCCATCGCTACCGACCCCCGCCTTGCGCGGGGGTTTTAGTCCACGGCGCAAGCGCCCTTCAATCTGGTTGCTGCTGCCGGTCTTGCTCCTGGTGGGCCTGAGCCTGCTGCCATTGGTGTATGTGGGCCTCAAGGCCTGGCAAGCGGGCTGGACCGAAGCGGTGCATCTGCTGTGGCGCCCGTATGTGTTCGGGTTGCTGCGCAACACGTTGGCACTGATGGTTGGCGTGACCATGGCCTGCGCGGTGATCGGCCTGTCCCTGGCCTGGCTGCTGGAGCGCAGCAACCTGCCGGGCCGGCGGATCTGGGGAGTGATCCTGTGCCTGCCGTTTGCCGTGCCAGCGTTTGTCAGCAGCTTTACCTGGGTGTCGCTGAGCGCCCAGTTCGAAGGCCTGGGCGGTGCGATCCTGGTGATGACCCTGTCCAAGTACCCATTGGTGTTCCTACCGGTGGCGGCCACCCTGCGCAACCTGGACCCATCCCTGGAAGAGTCGGCCCGCACCCTGGGCCTGAATCGCTGGGGCGTATTCTTTCGCATCACCCTGCCGCTGCTGTGGCCATCACTGTTGGCCGGCGCGCTGCTGATTGCCCTGCACATGCTGGTGGAATTCGGCGCCTTGTCGATCATCGGCCTGCAAACCTTCACCACGGCGATCTACCAACAGTTCGAGCTGGAATTTAGCAACGCCAATGCGGCGATGCTGTCTGCGGTACTGCTATTGATGTGCCTGACCCTGCTGTGGCTGGAGTTGCGCGTGCGCGGCAAGGGCCGGCATGTGCGCACTGGACAAGGCGCGGCGCGGCATGCCGAACAGGTTCGATTGGGCAGATGGGCGCCACTGGGCCAGTTGTATTGCGTGATGCTGGCGATCATTGGCAGTGGCATTCCGTTAGGGATGCTCGGTTACTGGCTGGCCGTGGGCTCTTCGGCCGCCTTCCCGGTTGCGCAAATCAGCGAGGCACTGCTGTCGTCCCTGGCCCTTTCCCTCGGCGGCGCCGCACTGTGCCTGGCGCTGGCTGTGCCGGTAGGCCTTTTGGTGGTGCGCTACAAGGGTCAACTGGCGCTATGGGCCGAACGCCTGCCGTACCTGCTGCACGCCCTGCCCGGCCTGGTGATTGCCCTGACCCTGGTGTATTTCGCCCTGCATTACGTGCCGGCGCTGTACCAGACCTCGGCGCTGCTGCTGATCGCCTATGCGCTGTTGTTCCTGCCACTGGCCCAGGCCCCCATCCGCACTGCGCTGAACAAGGCTGCGCCGCAGTTGGAAGAGGCGGCACGCACACTGGGCGCATCGTCGCTCAGCGCGTTCTGCCGGGTGACCCTGCCGATTATCTTTCCGGCATTGGGTGCGGCGTTTGCGCTGGTGTTCCTCGACGCGATGAAGGAATTGACCGCAACCTTGCTGCTCAGCCCGACGGGGCTGAATACCCTGGCCACGGCGGTATGGGCGCACACCTCGAATGTGGAGTTTGCGGCGGCGGCGCCTTATGCGGCGCTGTTGATTCTGGTGTCGGGGTTGCCGGTGTATCTGCTGACGACGCGAATGTATCTGAGTCGCTGAGAGCGTTATCGCGGGCAAGCCCGCTCCCACACCTGTGGAGCGGGCTTGCCCGTGATAGCGCCCGATGAGGCGACGCTAGGCCCGAAACTGCCCCAGGCTGGCCTTCAACTGCGCCGCCAACCCATCCAGCACCTTGCCACTGGCCGTGGTTTCCACCACCGCCTGCGCCGCACGCTCGGCCTGGGCGTGGATCACCTCGACCCGGCCACGCACCGCATGCGCGCCCTGCGCCTGGTGCTCGGCAGCCCGGGTCGCCAGGCCAATCGCCGCGTGCACCTGCTCTACCGAGGCCTGCACCGTTTGCTGCAGGCGCACGCTGTCACGCAGCACCAGCAGACCTTCGCTGGCCTGGCGCCCGGCCTTGCCGATGGTTTCGACTGCCTCGCGCGCGCCTTGCTGCAACGCCACGATGTGCGCCTGGATATCACCAGTGGAGCTTTGGGTTTTACTCGCCAGCGCCCGCACTTCGTCCGCCACCACCGCAAAACCGCGCCCGGTCTCGCCGGCACGCGCTGCTTCGATGGCCGCATTCAGGGCCAGCAGGTTGGTCTGCTCGGCAATCCCGTGGATCACCGTCAGCACCACTTCAATCTGCTCGCTTTGCTGGGCCAGGCGCTCGATCACCTTGGAGCCGGCCTGCACCTGGCCTGCCAGTGCTTCGATCAAACTGCCGACCTCAGCCGAGGTCCGCGAATTTTCATCGGTGGCCTGGCGGATATCCACCACCTGCTGCAACGCGGCCTGCATGGCGTGACTTTCAGCCTGGGCCTCGTCGGCCATTTGCGACAGCGCCCGCAGGCTTTCGGCCACTTCGTCGCGCTGCAAGCCCGCCGCCGCATCAGCACCAGCATTGCGTAGGGTCATCGCGCCGATTTCCACACCAGTACGCTGGGCCACATCGCCCGCCTCGCGCACGATGGGCTGCAACTTATCCACAAACCGATTAACCGCCGAAGCCATGGCGCCGATTTCGTCCTGGCTGTTGATCTGCACACGCTTGGTCAGGTCGCCCTCGCCAGCGGCCAAGTCATCCATGGCGGCGATCAGCAGCTTCAGGCGATTGACCACCCGCCGCCCCAGCACCACGGCAATCAGCAACAGCACGCCCAGGCCAACCACCGCCAGGCCCAGGCCAATCCGCCAGCGTAGGGCCTGCGCGGCCTCTTGTACGGCGCTTGAGGTGTTAGCCGTCATTTGCGTGGCCGTGGCCTGCGCCGACTGCAAGCGTGCGCCCATGGCCGCTGCGCTGTCAGCCGCCGCGCCCTTGAGGCTATCGCCCACCAATTGACCGCCACTGGCGATCAGCGCGATGAAACGCTGGTCCAGCGCCGCCAGATCCGCCTCGACCGCAACGGTGGAAACCCCCATGAGTACCTTGCCGATCTCCACACCATTGGGGCTGATCGATGCCTCAACGTAATACACCGACGGGTCGTTTTTCGCGGCATTCAACACTTTATCCAGCGCGCGGTCGCCTTCGCCTTTCTCCAACAGCGCCTTATTGATCGGGTTTTCCCGGTTCAGATAACGGGTCAGGTGCTGGCCCGTGGCATCGTCGTACACCACAAACAGCACGTTGGGGTTGCGCTGGGCGCGCCGGGCGAACTCGGACAACGCCGGGACATCACTGTCCCACATGGCACGCGGCGCAACCGAGGCCAGCAACTGCGCCATGTCATTGGCAGAGTCCTTCAGGTCCTTTTCCAGGGTCGCACGCAGTTGCTGCTGCTCTTGCTTGAGACGCGCAGAAAGCCCGGCCGTCAGGCGGTCGCTGGTGCTGGTCGACAGGCTGTCCAGGCTGGATGTCACTTCCTTGCCCGCCTGGGTCAATTCGCCCGACAGTTTCTGGCTGTCCACGCCCAGGCGCTTGCCCAAATCGGCTTCCAGGGCCGTGACTGTGCTCCGGGTCAGGGCGACCGCCACCAGCACTTGCACCAAAAGAGCGATACCAAGGGTAACGAACACCGGCCGCAACAGCCGGCTTTGTAACAATGAGAGAACGGCAGACATCGGGAATCCCTCCACCACGGGTGCCATTAAATTGATAGCACCGCGAAAGAGAGAAACATAGCAAGGGTCGTGCCGTGCGCAAGGCAGAAACGACAAAGGGCCCCCGAAGGGACCCTTTGCTTTTTACATCAACAGCTTATTAAGCGAACGGATGACGCAGAACGATGGTCTCGTTGCGGTCCGGGCCGGTCGAAATAATGTCGATCGGCGCGCCAATCAGCTCTTCAACGCGCTTGATGTACGCACGGGCGTTAGCGGGCAGTTCTTCCAGGGTCTTGGCACCCACGGTCGATTCGGTCCAGCCTGGTACTTCTTCGTACACAGGCTGCAGGCCGACGTAGCTGTCAGCGTCGGTCGGGGCCACATCATTACCTTCTGCGTCTTTGTAGCCGATGCAGATGTTGATGGTTTCCAGGCCATCGAGTACGTCCAGCTTGGTCAGGCAGATGCCCGAGATGCTGTTCACATCGATAGCGCGACGCAGGATAACGGCGTCAAACCAGCCACAACGACGGGCACGGCCGGTAGTGGCGCCGAACTCGTGGCCTTGCTTGGCCAGGTGCGCACCGACGTCGTCAAACAGCTCAGTCGGGAATGGGCCCGAACCTACGCGTGTGGTGTAGGCCTTGGTGATGCCCAGGATGTAGTCCAGGAACATCGGACCGACGCCCGAACCCGTCGCAACGCCGCCAGCGGTGGTGTTGGAGCTGGTCACGTACGGGTAGGTACCGTGGTCGATGTCCAGCAACGAACCCTGGGCGCCTTCGAACATGATGTCTTTGCCGGCGCGACGCAGGTCGTGCAGCTCGGCAGTCACGTCCAGCATCAGCGGCTTGAGCAGTTCAGCGTACTCTTTGCACTCAGCCAGGGTCTTGTCGAATTCAATGGCTGGCTCTTTGTAGTAACCAACCAACATGAAGTTGTGGTAATCCACCAGTTCACGCAGCTTGTCTTCAAAGCGCGGCATGTTGAGCAGGTCGCCCACACGCAGGCCACGACGTGCAACCTTGTCTTCGTAGGCCGGGCCGATGCCGCGACCGGTAGTACCGATCTTCAGCTCGCCACGGGCCTTTTCACGGGCCTGGTCCAGCGCAACGTGGAAGGACAGGATCAGCGGGCAGGACGGGCTGATACGCAGGCGCTCGCGCACCGGTACGCCTTTCTCTTCCAGCTTGGTGATCTCGCGCAGCAGGGCATCAGGTGCAACCACCACGCCGTTGCCGATCAGGCACTGCACGCCTTCGCGCAGGACGCCCGACGGGATCAGGTGCAAGACGGTTTTTTCGCCATCGATGACCAGGGTGTGGCCAGCGTTGTGACCACCTTGGTAGCGCACTACGGCGGCTGCATGTTCGGTCAGCAGATCAACGATCTTGCCTTTGCCCTCATCACCCCATTGGGTGCCCAGGACTACGACATTCTTACCCATAACACTTGTCCTCATTCGCGCAAACTTGGTGCCGGCATTGGCCGGCAGGAAAACTCAAGAAGCCAGTGGCGATACTTGCCAAAGCCCGTTCTGCTGAATCAATTGCCGGTCGCAGTCCGCTTCACGGGCGGCGGCCAATGGCTGCCCAGGCAAGGCCTGGACGACACGCTGACCCTCACTGCGCAACTGGCAGACCTGCTGCCAGAGTGCCGCGTCCGTACTGTCTGGCATCCAGATACCGCCAGACGGTAGCTCGACTTCAGCACGCCCCAGGGTCACCAGGGTTTTCAAATCGGTAGAAAAGCCAGTCGCCGGACGGGCACGACCGAAGTCGGCGCCGATATCGTCATAACGACCGCCCTGGGCGATGGCCTGGCCAACACCCGGAACAAACACGGCGAACACCACACCGGTGTGGTAGTGGTAGCCGCGCAGCTCACCCAGGTCAAAATACAGCGGCAGTTGCGGGAAGCGCGCCGACAACTGCTCGGCAATCGCCAGCACGTCGTCCAGGGCCGCCAACACCGGGGCCGGTGCGTTGGCGAGGCGATCACGGGCAGCGGTCAGCACTTCGCGACCACCACACAGGCCCACCAGCGCACGCAGCATGCCGGCCAGATCCTCAGGCACGCCTTCGGTCAGGGCGATCACTTCGTCGATGGCCTTGCGTTGCAGGGCATCGAACAACTGTTGCTCAACTTCGCCAGACAAACCGGCCGCACGAGCCAGGCCACGGTAGATACCGACATGCCCCAGGTCCATGTGCACATCCGGCACGTCAGCCAGTTGCAGCATCGCCAGCATCAGGCTGATGACTTCGACGTCGCTGCTCGGGCTCGCATCGCCGTACAACTCGGCGCCCAGCTGGATCGGGCTACGGGACGATGACAGGGCGCGCGGTTGCGCGTGCAGCACGCTGCCGGCATAGCACAGGCGGCTCGGCCCTTCACGGCGCAGGGTATGCGCATCGATGCGCGCCACTTGCGGCGTGATGTCGGCGCGAAAGCCCATTTGCCGGCCCGATTGCGGGTCGATGACCTTGAAGGTGCGCAGATCCAGGTCCTGGCCCGCGCCGGTCAGCAGGGATTCCAGGTACTCGATATGGGGAGTCACGACAAACTCGTAACCCCAGCTCTGGAACAGATCCAACACCTGGCGGCGCGCGATTTCAATACGCGCAGCCTCTGGTGGCAGTACTTCTTCGATGCCATCTGGCAGCAGCCAGCGGTCTACCGTTGCCATTACGCCATTCCCCTATGACCCGGCCTGCCCTTGGGCGAGCCTTGAGTGAAGCAGAAAATACCCGGCCCCTGCATAAACCACGCGCAAGAGCGACGTGACGAATGGCCTGTAAACGGCCTCGTCGGGCACTTTCCTCGAAAAACCTGTCACGCCTGCAGCGTAAAACAGCAATCAAACATGCAGACGCAAAAAAGCCGGGAATTTCCCGGCTGCCGCATCATACACCCGTTTTCCGAAAGGATCACCCCGCCAAGCGTTTTAGCCGCCCGACGGAGTGGGTCCAGACAGTCAGCGGGTTACTTGGACTTTTCCAGGTAGCGGAAGAAATCGCTACTTGGGTCCAGCACCATGACGTCGGTTTTGTTCGCAAAGCTTTCACGGTAGGCACGCAGGCTACGGTAGAACGCGTAGAACTCCTGGTCCTGGCCATAAGCCTTGGCGTAGATCGATGCGGCTTGAGCATCACCATCACCGCGAGCCTCTTCAGACTCACGATAGGCTTCTGCCAACAGTACGCGACGCTGACGGTCGGCATCCGCACGGATACCTTCAGCCAGTTCGTTACCCTTGGCGCGGTGCTCACGAGCCTCACGCTCACGCTCGGTGCTCATCCGCTCGAACACGCTGCGGTTCACTTCCTTGGGCAGGTCAATGGCCTTGACCCGGACATCGACCACTTCGATGCCCAGCTCTTTTTCAGCCATGGTGTTCAACGAACGCGTGATGTCAGCCATCAGCGCATCACGTTCACCGGATACCACCTCGTGCAGGGTGCGCTTACCAAACTGGTCGCGCAGGCCCGATTCCAGACGACGGGACAAACGCTCGTCGGCAATCTGCTTGAGGCCGGAAGTCGCGGTGTAGAAACGCTCGGCATCCTTGACGCGCCACTTGGCGTAGGCGTCAACCATCACGGCTTTCTTTTCCAGGGTCAGGAAACGCTGTGTCGGTGCATCCAGGGTCATCAGGCGGGCGTCGAACTTGCGCACCTGGTTGACGTAGGGGACTTTCACATGCAGGCCCGGCTGGACATCCGCCTGGACCACACGCCCGAATTGCAGCAGCACCGCGCGCTCGGTCTGAGCCACGATGTAGAAGCAGTTCCAGGCAGCGATGACCACGACGACGCCCACAATCAGGGCGGTCAGCGATTTATTGCTCATCAACGACTCTCCCTGGAACGTGTTTGCTGTTGCTGCAGGTCAGCGGCCGCACGGGCGCTCGCTTCGTTGGCAGCGGCAGTCGAACTGGCGGAAGACGAAGTACTGCCGGCACTACGACCACCTTCGATCATCTTGTCCAGCGGCAGGTACAGCAGGTTGTTCTGCCCACCTTTGTTGCCGGTCACGAGAACCTTGCTGGTGTTGGTGAAGACTTCCTGCATGGTGTCCAGGTACAGACGCTCGCGGGTGACTTCCGGTGCCTTGCGGTACTCGGCCACCAGCTTGGTGAAGCGGTCGGCCTCACCCTTGGCGCGGGACACGACTTCGTCGCGGTAACCGTTGGCATCTTCAAGGATGCGCTGGGCCTGACCACGGGCTTCCGGCACGACGCCGTTGGCGTAGGTTTCAGCCTGGTTGCGCGAACGCTGCTCGTCTTCACGGGCACGGATCACGTCGTCGAAGGCTTCCTGCACTTCACGCGGTGCAGCTGCGCTCTGTACGTTGACCTGGGTAACGGTGATACCGGTGCGATAAGTATCGAGGAACCGTTGCAGGCGCTCCTTGATCTCGCTAGCCATCAGTTCACGGCCTTCGGTCAGCACCTGGTCCATCGCAGTGGAACCCACTACGTGGCGCAGGGCGCTTTCGGTCGCGTGCTGCAAGCTGATTTCCGGCTGGTCGACGTTAAGCACGAAGTCCTGCAGGTTGCTGATCTTGTACTGCACGGTCAGCGGCACTTCGACGATATTCTCGTCTTCGGTCAGCATCTGGCCCTGCTTGGTGTAGGCACGCTCACGCGTGACGTTCTCCATGTACTTCTTGTCGATCGGCGGGAAGTAGATGTTCAGGCCGGGGCCGACAGTCTCGTAGTACTTGCCAAAGCGCAGCACCACGGCTTGCTCCTGCTCGTCGACTACATAAACCGCGCTGTACAGCCAGACAGCCGCCAGCGCCACGAGGCCGAGGCCAAGCAGGCCGTAGCCGCCGCCCTTGCCTGTGCGACCGCCGTCGTCACCACCACGTTTTTTTCCACCACCGAACAACCCATTCAGGCTTTCCTGCAGCTTTCGGAAGGCCTCGTCGAGATCTGGTGGCCCCTTGCGGTCGCCATTATTGCGGCGTTTACCACCCCAAGGATCCTGATTATTCGAGTTGCCACCCGGCTCATTCCAAGCCATAGCGCTCTCCATCTGATAAAGCAAAGACGCACCCACGGCGCGCCGACCAATGCTACAGAATGCCTGCCACAGCGGCACAACCGCTTTCTCAGGCTTTTATTGCAAAGTGTGTTGTTCGAGGAACTCCGTCGGTACAACGCCCTCACGACTCACCAGTCGATTGAGCTCCGAACGGGGCAAACGAACAGCCAGCAGGCTGACACCTTCTTCGTCGTGTTCTTCTTTCTGTACGGCGCCCAACTCAAAAAATTGAGCACGCAGTCGAGCAAAACGCTGCGGCAAGCGCAAGGTGCCGACGAACAAATCGCCGCCCAGCAACTCTGCGATCGCCTGTTCAAGCAGTTCCAGGCCGCTACCGTCCCGCGCCGAGAGCCAGACCCGCTGGGGCCTGCCGTTTTCGTCGCGCTGGATCTGCGGCTCTACACCCTCGAGCAAATCGAGTTTGTTATAGACCTCGAGGATCGGCAAGTCTTGGGCACCAATCTCACCCAGTACTACCATGACCTGCTCGATCTGCAACATCCGGTCAGGCTCGGCCGCATCGATGACGTGCAGCAGCAGGTCGGAGTTGCTCGACTCTTCGAGCGTAGACCGGAATGCCTCGACCAGCTTGTGCGGCAAGTGGCGGATGAAGCCCACGGTGTCGGCCAGCACAATCGGCCCCAGGTCGTCGAGTTCCAGACGGCGCAAGGTCGGGTCGAGGGTGGCGAACAACTGGTCTGCCGCGTACACGTCCGACTTGGTCACGTTGTTGAACAACGTGGATTTACCGGCGTTGGTGTAGCCCACCAGGGACACGGTAGGGATATCCGCACGGGTACGCCCACGGCGTGATTGCTCGCGCTGGCTGCGTACTTTTTCCAGGCGGCCCTTGATCTGGCGCAGGCGCACCCGCAGCAGACGCCGGTCGGTTTCAAGTTGGGTTTCACCCGGGCCACGCATGCCGATACCACCACCCTGACGCTCAAGGTGAGTCCAGCCGCGAACCAGGCGGGTGCTCATGTGGTCAAGCTGGGCCAGTTCGACCTGGAGCTTGCCTTCATGGGTACGGGCGCGCTGGGCGAAAATATCGAGAATCAGACCGGTGCGGTCAATCACGCGACACTCGAAGACACGTTCGAGGTTACGCTCCTGACTGGGCGTGAGGATGTGATTGAAGATCACCAGATCGGCTTCTTCGGCATGGACCAGGTCGCGTAGTTCCTCGACCTTGCCGCTGCCAATCAGAAATTTGGCGGTTGGCCGATGACGCGGCACGTTAAAAAACGCGACGGTCTCGGCGCCGGCCGAATTTGCCAGCTCCTGAAACTCCTGCGGATCTTCGCGCGCCTCAGGGTCCTGTCCATCCAAATGAACGAGGATCACTCGCTCACCACCACCGTGGCGCTCAAAGAACAAAGGAGACTCCTATCAGGCGTTACCTGGCTCAGCGTCACCCTGTTCGGATTCGGTTGCGCTAGGCAGACGAATTGGACGAACCGGCACTACTGTCGAGATAGCGTGTTTGTAGACCATCTGGCTTACGGTGTTTTTCAGCAGGATCACGAACTGGTCGAAAGACTCGATCGTACCTTGCAGCTTGATGCCGTTGACCAGATAGATGGAAACCCCAACTTTCTCTTTACGTAAAGTATTCAAGTAAGGGTCTTGTAGCGAATGCCCTTTTGACATGTGCCGCACTCCTTTAAGGATCAATAATAAAAAATCGGAAAAATAGATAGTTTGTAGCCGTCACACCCCCAAGGATAGACGGCAATTGCAAGGACTCAGCTCAATATGGAGACCGTTCCCAAGTATTTCAAGGCGCGTGACAGATTGTCGCAATCCAGACTGTCCAGCCAATGCAAGTCAGTCCAGCTGCGCAGCCAAGTGAACTGGCGCTTTGCCAATTGGCGCGTGGCAATAATGCCGCGCTCCTGCATTTCGGCTGACGTCAGCTTGCCATCCAGATGATCCCAGACTTGGCGGTAGCCTACAGCACGTATCGAAGGCAATCCCGGATGCAGATCACCTCTTGAACGCAGTGCTACGACCTCTTCCACGAACCCCTGTTCCAACATAATTGTGAATCTTTGTGCAATTCGCTCATGCAGCACCTGGCGATTCGCCGGAGCGATGGCCAGATTGGCGACAGTATAGGGCAATTGTCCCGGTCCAGAGGTGCCTGCGTCAGTACTTTGCGCAGATTGTCTGAGGCGATGGGCCGTCATTGTCTGGCCACTCACGCGCCAGACTTCCAGGGCCCGGCTCAGGCGCTGGGGGTCATTGGGGTGAATGCGCGCGGCAGACACCGGGTCAATCGCCGCCAATTGCTCGTGCAGGGCCTGCCAGCCAAGGCGCGCAGCCTCTTCTTCGATCTCGGCGCGCACCTGTGGATCGGCGGGCGGCATGTCTGCCAGGCCTTCCTGTAGAGCCTTGTAATAGAGCATCGTGCCGCCCACCAGCAGCGGGATATTGCCCCGCGCGGTGATCTCAGCCATGGCGGCGAGGGCATCGGTACGAAAATCCGCCGCCGAGTAGCTTTGCGACGGATCGATAATGTCGATCAGACGATGGGGATGGGCAGCCAATAGCTCTTTGGACGGTTTGGCGGTGCCGATATCCATGCCTCGATAAACCAGGGCCGAATCGACGCTGATCAGCTCACAGGGCAGGACCTTGGTCAGCTCGATCGCCAAGTCGGTCTTGCCGGCCGCTGTCGGGCCCATCAGGAAGATGGCGGGAGGTAGGGCGCTCATCAGCGACCGCGCAGGAATAGTTTGTCCAGATCATCCAGGCCCATCTGGGTCCAGGTCGGTCGGCCGTGGTTGCACTGGCCACTGCGCTCGGTGTTTTCCATGTCCCGCAGCAGGCCGTTCATTTCCGGCAGGGCCAGGCGCCGGTTGGCGCGGATCGCGCCGTGGCAGGCCATGGTGCCGAGCAGTTCGTTGATATGTGCCTGGATCCGGTCACTGGTGCCGTACTCCATCAGGTCCGCCAGCACGTCAGCCACCAGCCGGTTAGCCTCAGCCTGCTTGAGCAAGGCGGGAATCTGCCGGATAGCCAGGGTTTCCGGGCCCAGTCGCTGCAATTCAAAGCCCAGTTTCTGGAACACCGCGAGGTGCTCCTCGGCGCAATCGGCTTCACGCTGGCTGACGGCCAGGGACTCTGGCACCAGCAATGGCTGGCCGCTCAGGCCTTCGCTGGCCATGGCGATCTTCAGGCGCTCGTACATGATCCGCTCGTGGGCTGCGTGCATGTCCACCAGCACCAGGCCGTGGGCGTTTTCCGCGAGGATATAGATGCCCTTGAGCTGAGCCAGGGCATAACCGAGCGGCGGGATATCACCGCCACCTTCCGGCAGGGCCACCGCGCCCGGCTCGGCACCGGGCAGCGGCGCGAAAAATTCGCGATAGGCCGCCTGGGCCTCGGCCACTGGCACCGCCGACTGCGGACGCGGGGTGTATTGATATTGATAGCCCGCCCCCGCGCCGGAACCCGCCGCCGGGTAGCTTGGCTGGGATTGCGGCGCTTGCAGCAGGTTGGCCGCCAGGCTCATTTCGCCCTGGGGCCCGAATTCACCGGCCTCAGGCCCCGTCGGGCGGACGATGGCGGTGACTATCGGCGCCGCCAGTTGATCATCCGGACGCACATCGCCCAAAGCACGGTGCAAGGTGCCATAGAGGAAATCGTGGACCATGCGCCCGTCACGGAAGCGCACCTCATGCTTGGTCGGGTGCACGTTGACGTCGACTACTGCCGGGTCCACTTCAAAAAACAGTACGAAGGTCGGATGCCGGCCATTGAACAGCACGTCGCGATAGGCCTGGCGCACCGCGTGGGCCACCAGTTTGTCGCGCACTGCACGACCATTCACAAAAAAATACTGCAAGTCGGCCTGGCTGCGGGAGAACGTCGGCAGGCCGACCCAACCCCACAAATGCAGGCCATTGCGCTCGATTTCAATCGGCAGCGCCTGCTCCAGGAACCCAGCACCGCAGATCGCCGACACGCGCCGGGCGCGGGCGGCATCGTCGTTGGCCTCGTGCAGGCTAAGGATGGTCTTGCCGTTGTGGCGCAGATGGAAAGCCACGTCGAAACGGGCCAGGGCCAGGCGCTTGATGACTTCTTGCAGGTGATCGAATTCGGTTTTTTCGGCCTTGAGGAATTTGCGCCGTGCCGGAGTATTGAAGAACAGGTCGCGCACTTCCACCGAGGTGCCTACCGGATGGGCCGCCGGCTGGACCCGAGGGGCCATGTCGCGGCCTTCGGTTTCTACCTGCCAGGCCTGTTCGGCGCCGCGGGTGCGGGAAGTCAGGGTCAGGCGCGCCACGGAGCTGATCGACGCCAGGGCCTCACCGCGAAAGCCCAGGCTCATCACCCGCTCAAGGTCTTCCAGGTCACGGATCTTGCTGGTGGCATGGCGTGCCAGCGCCAGCGGCAGGTCGTCGGAGGAGATCCCGCTGCCGTCGTCACGCACCCGCAGCAACTTGACTCCGCCCTGCTCCACGTCCACGTCAATGCGCTTGGCGCCGGAGTCGAGGCTGTTTTCCAGCAACTCCTTGATCACCGAGGCCGGACGCTCAACCACCTCGCCGGCGGCGATCTGGTTGGCCAGCCGTGGGCTGAGCAGTTCGATGCGCGAAGCGCTGTTCAATACCGATTCGCTCATTACTGGGCTGCCAATTCAGTGCCGGGGATGGTCAATACCTGGCCGACTTTCAGTTCATCGGTTTTCAGGCTATTGGCGCTGCGCAAGGTGGCAGCCGAGACCTGGAAGCGTACGGCCAGCATGGCCAGGGTGTCGCCGGGCTGCACCCGATGGTCACGCGGGCCCTGGGCAATTTTCCCGGAGTCCCGCAGCCAGGCGATATAGGTGCCCGGTGGCGGGTTCTGCTGGAAGAACTGGCGCACGCCGGCGCTGATGGAGCGCGCCAGCGCCTGCTGGTGGCTGGCGGAGGCGAGCTTGTTGGCTTCGTTGGCGTTGGAAATAAAGCCGGTTTCGACCAGGATCGACGGGATATCCGGCGACTTGAGCACCATGAACCCGGCTTGCTCCACCCGCTGTTTGTGCAGCGGCGTGACCCGGCCCATGTTGCTCAACACCTTCTGCCCCACGTTCAGGCTGGAGGTCAGCGAGGCGGTCATCGACAGGTCCAGCAACACACCTGCGAGCATGCGGTCCTTGTCATCCAGGGACACGTTGCCGGCACCGCCGATCAAGTCGGAACGGTTTTCGCTGTCAGCCAGCCAGCGTGCGGTCTCGGACGTGGCGCCACGATCCGACAGGGCAAACACCGAGGCGCCGAAGGCTGCCTTCGACGGTGCGGCGTCGGCGTGGATCGAAACGAACAGGTCCGCGCCCTTTTTGCGGGCGATTTCAGTACGCCCACGCAATGGGATGAAGTAGTCGCCAGTACGGGTCAATTCGGCGCGATAACCCTTCATCCCGTTGATCTGGCGCTGCAGTTCACGGGCGATGGCCAGGACCACATCTTTTTCGTGCTGGCCACGGGAGCCCGAGGCACCCGGGTCTTCACCGCCGTGCCCGGCGTCGATCACTACGATTATGTCGCGCTTGCCGGCCGGCGCGGGTGGCAGCGGTGGCAACTTGACCTGGGGCTGCGCAGGATTGACCGGCACCGCCGGGGTGGTGGCAACCGCAGGGGTCGGCGCCGGGGTGGGCGCGGCGTCGGCAGGATTGTCAAAGAGGTCGACCACCAGGCGGTTGCCATACTGGGCGTTCGGCGCGAGGGAAAAACTCTTGGGCGTGACGACTTTCTTCAGGTCGATGACCACCCGCAGGTCGGTCGGAGTGCGCTGGGCCGAGCGCATCGCGGTAATCGGCGTGTTGGCGGTGGAAACCTTCAAGGGCGCAGCCAGGGTTGCACCGTTGATGTCGATCACCAGGCGATCAGGCGCCGTCAGGGTAAAGACGCTGTGCTGGACCGGGCCAGACAGGTCGAACACCAGTCGCGTGTTATCCGGTGCTCGCCACAGGCGCACACTTTTTACCTGTGAAGCGGCCAGAGCATTGACAGTCATTGCCGCAAGCAACACCCCCACGACAGCAACCAACGCGCGAAAGCGCATACCTAACCCACCCATTATTAGAATTCCAAAGCCAAAGCGGCGCACCAAGACTCACTGCGCGCGCTCTGGGACAACAATTTCAACTGACGCCCATGGTTATGCGGGGTAATGGTAATGGTCAGGTCAGGCTTTGGCAAAAAGCCTGTGCCCTTGTCCGGCCACTCGATCAGGCATAAAGCATCGCCATCGAAGTAATCGCGGATGCCCATGTACTCCAATTCCTCAGGATCCACCAGGCGGTACAGGTCGAAATGGAACGCGCGCAGGTCACCGATCTCGTAAGGTTCTACCAGGGTAAACGTCGGACTTTTCACCGCGCCAGCGTGCCCAAGCCCGCGAATGATGCCGCGCGACAGCGTGGTTTTGCCGGCACCCAGGTCACCCTGCAGAAAAATCAGGCCCACGCCCTGGGTGATCTCGGCAATGCGTTTACCAAACGCCACCATGGCCTCTTCATCGGCAATAAACAGGGTTACTTCAGACACGGTGACTGCTCCTCCAGCAACTGACGAATGGCAGGAATCAGGTCGCTGGCTACCAGGCCGCGACCAAAGGTGCCCTGGCGATCGCCCGCCGTGGCGTGCAACCACACCGCCAGGCTGGCGGCCTCGAACGCCGGCATGCCCTGGGCCAGCAGCGCGCCGGTCAGGCCGGCGAGCACATCCCCCAGGCCCGCCGACGCCATGGCCGGGTGCCCCTGGTCACAACGCGATACCCGCCCATCCGGGCTGGCGATCAGGCTGCCAGCACCCTTGAGTACCGTGACGGCATTGAATTTCTGGCTCAGCGCGCGCGCCACCTTAAGTCGGTCGGCCTGAACCTCGGCTGTCGAAATACCCATCAGCCGCGCCGCTTCCCCCGGGTGCGGGGTGATCACACAATCGGCCGGCAAGGTTACATGGCCTGCGGCCAGCAGGTTCAGCGCGTCAGCATCCCAGACCTGGGGTTGCCGGGCATTGGCCGCCACCGACAGCAGGCTCTTGCCCCACGCCATGTCGCCCAGGCCAGGGCCGATAACAATCACCGAGACTTTTTCCAGCAGGCCCATCAATTGGTTGGCCGAATGCACGCCCCGCGCCATGATTTCCGGCAAGCGGGTCAAGGCCGCCGGGACGTGTTCGCTGCGGGTCGCCAGGGACACCAGGCCAGCACCGCTGCGCAGCGCGCTTTCGGCACTCAGCAACCCCGCCCCGCCAAAGCCATGGTCGCCGCCAATCACCAGGACATGGCCAAACTGGCCCTTGTGGGCCTCTGGGGAACGCGCAGCCAGTTGCGGCAAATGGCCGGGCAACAGGGGCTGAACGTCAGTTATTTCGTGTTTTGTCTGCGGCATGCGTCTTCAAGCTCCGATGTCTGGCAGAATTATACGCATCTAACCTGCGGTTTCTCTCGTCTCATGCCTGCTATTACCACGGATCTGCCCGCCCTCGCCCAATCGATCAAAGACTGGGGCCGCGAGTTGGGCTTTCAACAAGTCGGCATCAGCGGCCTGGACCTGGCCGAGCATGAACAGCACCTGCAGCGCTGGCTCGACGCGGGCTATCACGGCGAGATGGACTACATGGGCGCCCATGGCAGCAAGCGCTCGCACCCTGACGAGCTGGTACCCGGCACCTTGCGCGTGGTGTCCCTGCGCATGGATTACCTGCCCGGCGACACGCAAATGGCGCAACTGCTGGCCCAACCCGAAAAAGCCTACATCTCCCGCTACGCCCTGGGCCGCGACTACCACAAGCTGATCCGCAAGCGCGTGCAGCAACTGGCCGACCGGATCCAGGCACAGATCGGCCCGTTTGGCTTTCGCGCCTTTGTCGACAGCGCCCCGGTGCTGGAAAAAGCCATCGCCGAACAGGCAGGTTTAGGCTGGATCGGCAAAAACACCCTGGTCCTCAACCGCAAGGCCGGTAGCTACTTCTTCCTCAGTGAGCTGTTTGTCGACCTGCCGCTGCCCATCGATCCGCCCCACAGCACCGAACACTGCGGCCGCTGCACCGCCTGCCTGGATATCTGCCCGACCAATGCCTTCGTCGGCCCCTATGTGCTGGACGCCCGGCGCTGCATTTCGTACCTGACCATCGAACTCAAGAGCGCGATCCCCGAAGAGCTGCGGCCGTTGATTGGCAACCGGGTTTTCGGCTGCGATGACTGTCAGATCGTTTGCCCATGGAATCGTTTCGCCCGCCCCTCAGGAGAAAGCGATTTCAAGCCGCGCCACAATCTGGATAACGCCGAACTGGCTGAGTTATTTATGTGGGATGAGGATAAATTCCTCAGCAGCACCGAAGGCTCGCCGCTGCGCCGCGCCGGCTATGAGCGCTGGCTGCGCAACCTGGCCGTGGGCCTGGGCAATGCGCCCTCGAGCATTCCGGTGCTGGAAGCCTTGAAGGCACGCCTGGACTACCCCAGCGAACTGGTTCGCGAACATGTGGAATGGGCGCTGAACCAGCACGCGCTCCGTCAATGTTCGTCGTTGTAGACGAACTTGGGCATTTCCCAGTGAAAGCGGATCGCCAGCAGACGCAATAGAAAACCGCTGAACAACGTCAGCAGGATCGCCTGCTCGCTGGGCAGTTCGAGGTAGATGCACAGCATGTAGCACCAGGCGGCGAGGAACGACACGCTGGCGTACAGCTCGCGGCGGAAGATCAATGGGATATCGTTACAGAAGATATCCCGCAGGATCCCGCCGAAGACCCCGGTGATCACCCCGCTGACCGAGGCCACCAGCATGCCGTGGCCCATTTCCAGGGCCGTCATGCAGCCGATCAGGGTGAACGCCACCAGGCCCACGGCGTCCAGCGCCAAAAACAGTGAACGCAAATGACGCATCAATGGGGCGATAAAGATCGTCACCAATGCCGCTACCGAGGTCAGCACCAGGTATTCCGGGTGTTTGACCCAGGTGAGCGGGTAGTGGCCAAGCAACACATCGCGTACCGAACCGCCGCCAAGGGCTGTGACGCACGCAATCAGCACCACGCCGAACCAATCCATGCCACGACGGCCAGCCGACAAGGCACCAGTCATGGCTTCGGCGGTGATGGCGATGAGGTAGAGCATCAGCAGCATGATGGCGATCCTTGCAAAGAGGCGCGCAGTCTAATCATTTGGCAGGGGCACCAAAAGGGGGCGGCCAGAAAACCCGCGCGAACATCCGTGTAGGAGCCCCGCTTGCCGGCGATGGGGCCCTTGAGGACGCCATCGCCGGCAAGCGGGACTCCTACAGAGGGCACCGCCCTGCTGCAAGTCAGGCCTTGATGAAATGCTTGCGGTAGTGCTGCAACTCGGCAATCGACTCGCGGATATCATCCAGGGCCAGGTGGGTGCTGCCCTTGTGGAAGCTGTCCTTGACCTCTGGCGCCCAGCGCGCGGCCAGTTCTTTCAAGGTCGACACATCTAGGTTGCGATAGTGGAAATAGCTTTCCAGCCCCTTCATGTGGGTATAAAGGAAGCGACGGTCCTGGCAGATGCTGTTGCCACAGATCGGCGACTTGCCTTTGGGCACCCACTTTTCCAGGAACGCAATCGTCTCGGCCTCAGCCTCAGCCATGCTCACGCGGCTGTCGCGCACGCGCTGGGTCAGGCCCGAGTTGCCGTGGGTGCGGGTGTTCCACTCGTCCATGGTGGCCAGCACCGCGTCGCTGTGGTGGATGGCGATCACCGGACCTTCGGCCAAGGTGTTGAGGTTGCTGTCGGTGACAATGGTCGCCATCTCGATGATGACGTCGGTGTCAGGGTTCAGACCGGTCATTTCCAGATCGATCCAAATCAGGTTCTGTGGGTTTTGCATGTCGTGGTTCCTTGGCACCTTGGCGTAGCTGCGCAGTTTAGCAGGCGGGGCGTGCTAGACTCGCGACCGTTTTATCCAACCTTTGCATTATCGACACGGAACACCAATGGCCAAACGCCAGCTCAACCGCCGCCAAAACTGGCGCATCGAAAAGATCCAGGGTGAACGCGCTGCCCGCGCCGCCAAACGTGAATCCTCTGCCGTAGAAGCGCTGGAGGGTGGCGACCTCGGCCCCGAGCAAACGGGCCTGGTAATCGCGCACTTTGGGGTGCAGGTCGAAGTCGAGGCCCTGGAAGGCGAACTGGCCGGCGCAGTGTTCCGCTGCCACCTGCGCGCCAACCTGCCGGCGCTGGTCACTGGCGACAAAGTGGTATGGCGTGCCGGCAACCAGGGTATCGGGGTGATCGTCGCGCAACTGCCGCGCACCACCGAACTGCGTCGCCCCGACAGCCGTGGCCAACTCAAGCCGGTGGCGGCCAACGTCGACATGATTGTCATCGTCTTCGCCCCGCTGCCCGAGCCCCACGCCAACCTGATCGACCGCTACCTGGTGGCGGCCGAACACGCCGGCATCCGCCCGCTGTTGCTGCTGAACAAATTCGACCTGATCGACGAACAGAACGCCCCGGCGCTCAATGCATTGCTCGCGGTGTATCGGCAGTTGGGCTACCCGGTGCTGGAAGTCTCGGCGCACCATGGCAACGGCATGGAACAGCTGCAACAGCAGTTGGACGGGCGCATCAGCGTGTTCGTCGGCCAGTCGGGCGTGGGCAAGTCGTCTTTGGTCAACAGCTTGCTGCCGGAAGTCGAGACCCGCGTCGGCCCGCTGTCGGAACTGTCCGGCCAGGGCACGCACACCACCACCACCGCGCGCCTGTTCCACTTCCCGGGCGGTGGCGAGTTGATCGACTCCCCCGGCATCCGTGAGTTCGGCCTGGGCCACGTCAGCCGTGCTGATGTCGAAGCGGGTTTCATCGAGTTCAACGACCTGATCGGCACTTGTCGCTTTCGCGACTGCAAGCACGACCGCGAGCCAGGCTGCGCCTTGCTCAAGGCCCTGGAAGACGGGCGCGTGCAGCAACAACGGATGAACAGCTATCGCTCGATCATCGCCAGCTTGCCCGAAAGCAGCTATTAAGTCGTAGGTACGCGCTTGTGTGGGACCGGGCTTCCCCGCGATGCAGACAACTCGGTGCAACTGATGCACCGAGGTGATGCTATCGCGAGCAAGCCCACTCCCACCTAAGCCGCATCAGCTACCGGCCGGGGCTTCTCCGGGAGCCTTCACCCCACCCTCGTCAAACAAATTCAGCTTCTGGCGCAGCTCATGGGCCGGCAACGGCTGCTGCTCGGGTGGCAGGGCGTTCGGGTCCACCGGGACTTCACCCGGAGCGCCCTCGCCCTGGGTCGGCACTGGCGGTGGAGTGCCCTGCTCGCCTTCGATGGCGCGCTGGGCTTTTTTGGTCAACACCACGATGTCGATGCGCCGGTTGATCGGGTTGAATGGGTCCTGGGTATCAAACAACTGCGATGAAGCAAAGCCCACCACCCGCGCCACCTGGGTGTCTGGGTAACTGCCAGCCACCAGGGCACGGCGGGCGGCGTTGGCGCGGTTGGCGGACAGCTCCCAGTTACCGAAATCGCCCAGGCCCGAATACGGCTTGGCATCGGTATGGCCGCTGACGCTGATCTTGTTCGGCACCGCCTTGATGGTGTCGGCCATGGCCAGCAGGATGTCTTCGAAGTAGGGCTTGAGGCGCGCACTGCCAGAGTCGAACATCGGTCGATTGGCGTCATCCATGATCTGGATACGCAGGCCGTCCGGGGTGATCTCGAAGTGGATCTGATCCTTGAATTTTTGCAGTTGCGGGTTCTCGTCGACCTTGTTCTGCAGCTCTTGCAGCAACAACTCCAGGCGTTCCTGCTCGACCTGTTCGGCCATGCTCTCGACGGTCTGGCGTTCGATCGGGATGTTTTTCTGGGGCGCTTCGGTCTGGACTTCCGGGTTGATGGTGCGCTCGGGAGCCAATTCTGGCGAACCACCCAGGTCGATCACAAACGGCGTGCCACTCTCGGAGAAGCCGATGGGATCCTTGAAATAACCGGCGATGGCGATCTTCTGTTCCGGCGTCGCAGTGGACATCAGCCACAGCACCAGGAAGAACGCCATCATCGCCGTCGCAAAGTCGGCGAAGGCGATTTTCCAGGCGCCGCCGTGGTGCCCGGCAGCGAAGCGCTTGACGCGCTTGATGATGATTGGCTGGTTGTTTTCCATGGCTTAGCGACCGCGAACTGCTTGTTCCAGCTCGGCAAAGCTCGGGCGGTGCTTCGGATACAGCACCTTGCGCCCGAATTCCACGGCCAGGGACGGCGGCATACCGGAAGCCGAAGCCACCAGCGACGCCTTGATTGCTTCGTAGATGTTCAGCTCTTCCTTGGCATCGTGGGCCAGGGAGGTGGCCAGCGGGCCAAAGAAACCATAGGCCGCGAGAATACCGAAGAAGGTCCCCACCAGCGCCGCGCCTACGTGCATACCGATGGCCGCCTGGTCGCCCTCGCCCAGGGACGCCATGGTCACCACGATACCCAGTACCGCCGCGACAATACCGAAACCGGGCATGCCGTCGGCGATGCCGGTCACGGCGTGGGACGGGTGCTCCAGCTCTTCTTTCAAGCTGAACAGCTCCATGTCGAACAGGCCTTCCAGCTCGTGCGGGGCCATGTTGCCGGAGGACATGATGCGCAGGTAGTCGCAGATGTAGGCGGTCATGCGCTCATCCTTGAGCACGGCCGGGTACTTGGCGAAAATCGGGCTCGCTGCAGCGTCCTCGATATCTGCCTCAATGGCCATCATGCCTTCGCGGCGGCTCTTGTTGAGGATCTCGTAGACCAGGCCCAGCACTTCCAGATAGAACGTGTGGGAAAAGCGCGAGCTGAACATGCCCAGCGACTTTTTGACCACGTGCATGGTCATGTAGCCTGGGTTAGCCTGCAGGAAAGCGCCAAACGCCGCACCGCCGATGATCAGCACTTCGAAGGGCTGGATCAGCGCAGCAATTTTACCGTGGGACAGAACGTATCCGCCGAGCACGCTTGCGATGACGACGATGATGCCGATAATTTTAGCCATAGGGGATGAGTACTTGCGCCGTCGGGTTCATGGACATATTCGGAAGATCTAAAAACTCTTCTTCTACTTATCGGCAAAACTGCGCCAGACTATAGGCCGTTAAGGCGAAAAGCCAGTTCGGCCCACTCCGGGCGTGTTGACCGCAAGTGATGATCGCGCCCCAATCATGGCAAACGAAACGACAGTCCCAACTGCAAAACCCAACTCCCTGGCTGGCTGGATCAAGCGTCTGGACGAGGTGCACCTGCCCGTCCCGCAAGCGAGCCACGTTGCGGTGTGCAAGGCCATCGGCGACAGCCGCCGTTCGTTGCGAGATATTGCGGAGCTGATGCAAGACAGCCCGGCGCTAGTCCTGAGCGTTATGCGCGAAGCCAACAACCAGGCCCACGGCAGCCTGGCAGAGCCTGCAGAAAACCTTGAAGTGGCGATCAACCGCCTCGGCCTCAAGCGCACCGAAGAACTGCTCGTGCGCCTGCCGTCGGTGCCGCTCAATGAAATCCCCGTGGCCCTGCGTCAACTGCAACTGATCAGCCAGCACGCCTCGCAACAAGCCAATGGCCTGTTCGCCAGCCGCCTGGCGCGCCTGTGGCAGGACATTCATTGGGGCAGCCTGCTGTTTCTCTCGCCGCTGTGGCCGATGGCCGTGGCCTACCCAAAGCTTTTGGAAGAATGGGAACTGCGGGTGATCCACAAGGGCCAATCGGCACGCAAGGTCGAGCAGGAACTGTTCGGCGTGCGCCTGCTGGAACTGTGCCTGGGGCTGACCGAGGCCTGGCGCTTGCCGATCTGGGTGTCCCAGGGCTACCAACTGCTGCTCAAGGAACAACGCTTGCTGGTCAAGGCCCTGCACATCGCCCGCGATGAAGCGCCCTTGAGCCAGCAGCAAAAACTCGATGACGACCCAGCGCTGCGGCGCTGGCTGAACCAGCCGGCCAACACCGTGCTGCTGGCCAATGGCATGGCGCTGGCAGCGCAGGAGTCCTGGACCTGCCCGCACACCCAGCGCTGGCAGTACCTCACCGCACTGTACCTGCAACAACCGCTGGCCGATGTGCAGCAACAGGTGCACCAGCAGGCAGCCATCAGCGCCCGCCATACCTTGACCGCCGGTCTCTGGCACCCAGCGTTGGCACTGATCTGGCCGTGGCATGTGCAGCGGGTGCATCGCGGCCTGCTGCCAGCACCGCCGCCCACCGCCGAATCCCTGGCGGTCTGGCGCAAGCGCTGCAGCGAACTGTTGGTGGAGCCCAGCCGCTTCGCCAACGCCATGCACCTGACCACCTGTGCCAAGGAGGCCCTGGTGGCCAGTGGCATGCAGCGCGTCATGTTGCTGATGGCCGACAAGGCCTTGGCCACGCTGCGCGTGCATCAGGTCGATGGCCTGCCCAAGGACGCCGCCAACCTGAGCCTTGAAACCGCACAAAGCACGCTGCTGCAACGCCTGCTGGAGAAGTCTGCGCAGGTGCGCCTTAACCCGGACAATCACGCGCAATTCGCGGCACTGCTGCCGGCCTCATTGCGTCGCCTGTTTGTCGGCGAGCACCTGCTGTTGCGCTCCCTGAGCTGTAACGGCCGGGTGGTGATGCTGATGGTGGCCGACCAGGGTGGCGGGCCGTTCTCCGAAACCACCGTGCAGGCCTTCGGTAAAACCGCCCAATGCATCGAGAAAGCCCTGCACTGCTTTACCAACCGCACCACCTGATGCTTGCGTTACAATCGCCCTCTTTTATCGCCCAACCTAGTGCCCGGGAGACCTCACATGCCTGACTTTTCTGGCTTGCCGCTGGTGATCGAGCCCAGCGACCTGCTTGGCCGCCTCGCCGCCGAGCCGTTGATTCTGGTGGACCTCACCAGCGCCGCCCGTTATGCCCAGGGGCATATCCCCGGCGCGCACTTTGTTGATCCCAAACGCACCCAACTGGGCCAGCCTCCGGCACCGGGGCTGCTGCCGGCCAAGGCCGACCTGGAGAAGCTGTTCGGCGAACTGGGCCACACTCCGGACGCCACCTACGTGGTGTACGACGACGAAGGCGGCGGCTGGGCCGGGCGCTTTATCTGGCTGCTCGACGTGATCGGCCACAAAAAGTATCACTACCTCGATGGCGGCCTGCTGGCGTGGCTGGACGAGCAGCACCCGGTGTCCACCGAGGCAACCGCTGCCGTGGGTGGGCCGGTCAGCCTGACCCTGCACGACGAGCCCACCGCCACCCGCGAGTACCTGCAAAGCCGCCTCGGCGCTGCCGACCTGGGCATCTGGGATGCACGCGGGCCGCTGGAATATTCGGGAGAGAAAGTCCTCGCCGCCAAGGGCGGACATATTCCCGGCGCAGTCAACTTCGAATGGACGGCGGGCATGGACAAGGCGCGCAACCTGCGAATCCGCCGCGACATGCCGCAGATCCTCGAAGGCCTGGGCCTGAGCAAAGACAAAGAAATCATTACCCACTGCCAGACTCACCACCGTTCTGGCTTCACCTACCTGGTGGCCAAGGCGCTCGGTTATCCGCGAGTCAAAGGTTATGCCGGTTCCTGGGGCGAATGGGGCAACCACCCCGACACCCCCGTCGAGATTTAAGGTTTAAGGACACTTCATGAAAAAGCGTTTGTTTATCCTCAGCCAGTACCTGCTGCCCCACCACCTGCTGTCGCGCCTGGCCGGCTGCATCGCCGAATGCCGTGTGCGCTGGTTCAAGAATGCCTTCACCACCTGGTTCGCCAAGCGCTACCAGGTGGATATGTCCCAGGCGCTGGTGGAAGACGTGACCGCCTACGAGCACTTCAACGCCTTCTTCACCCGCGCCCTGAAGGACGGCGCGCGCCCACTGGACCCAACCCCGGGCGCGGTGTTGAGCCCGGCAGACGGCGCCGTCAGCCAGCTCGGCCCGATCGAGCACGGTCGTGTGTTCCAGGCCAAGGGCCACAGTTTCAGCGTGCTGGAGTTGCTCGGTGGCGACGCCGCCGTTGCCGCACCGTTCATGGGCGGCGACTTTGCCACCATCTACCTGTCGCCGAAGGACTACCACCGCGTGCACATGCCACTGGCCGGCACCCTGCGGGAAATGGTCTACGTGCCTGGGCGGATTTTCTCGGTCAACCAGACCACCGCCGAAAACGTGCCGGAACTGTTTGCGCGTAACGAGCGTGTTGTCTGCCTGTTCGATACCGAACGCGGCCCGATGGCCGTGGTATTGGTGGGCGCGATGATTGTCGCGTCGATTGAAACCGTATGGGCCGGGCTGGTGACGCCGCCCAAGCGCGAGCTGAAAACCGTGCGCTACGACGAAGCCGCCCGTGCACCGATCCACCTGGAAAAAGGTGCGGAACTGGGGCGCTTCAAGCTGGGTTCGACCGCTATCGTACTGTTCGGGCCGAATCAGGTGCAGTGGGCTGAAGAACTGGTGGCGGGAACGCCGGTGCAGATGGGCCAGGGTATCGCGCTACCAAAAGCCTGATGCAGCCTTCATTGTAGGAGCCGGCTTGCCGGCGATGACGGTGGTGAATCCAACACCGCTATCGCTGGCAAGCCAGCTCCTACATTTTGATCTCGGCTTACAGCTGCCCGTCGCGGTCGCGCAGGCCCAACAGATACAGCACACCGTCCAACCCCAACGTCGAAATCGCCTGCTTGGCCGACTGCTTGACCAGCGGCTTGGCACGGAACGCTACGCCCAACCCGGCGATAGCCAGCATCGGCAGGTCATTGGCGCCGTCGCCGACCGCAATGGTCTGCTCCAGACGTAAACCTTCCTTGTGTGCCAGCTCCCGTAGCAGATCAGCTTTGCGCTGCGCGTCGACAATCGGCTCGACCGCCACGCCCGTCACCTTGCCATCCACCACTTCCAGCTCGTTGGCGAACACATAGTCGATGCCCAGCTTGGCCTGCAATTGCTTGGCGAAGTAGGTAAAGCCGCCCGAAAGGATCGCTGTCTTGTAACCCAGGCGCTTGAGTTCGGCGAACAGGGTTTCGGCACCTTCGGTCAAGCGCAGGGAGGCGCCGATAGAGTCGAGGACGCTGACGTCCAGGCCCTTGAGCAGCGCCAGGCGCTCCTTGAAGCTGGCGCGAAAGTCCAGCTCACCCGCCATCGCGCGTTCAGTGATCTGGGAAACTTGCTCGCCAACGCCCGCAGCCTTGGCCAACTCGTCGATGACTTCGGCTTCGATCAGGGTCGAGTCCATATCGAACACCGCTAGGCGGCGATTGCGACGGAACAGCGAGTCTTCCTGGAAGGCGATATCCACGTTCAGTTCCTGGGCGACGCTAAGGAACTCGGCGCGCAAGGCCTGTGGATCGGCCGGCTCACCGCGCACAGAGAACTCGATACAACCCTTGCCCTGGTCCGCCGGCATGTCCAGCGGCATACGACCCGACAGACGGTCGATATGGTCGATGTTCAAGCCGTATTGCGCGGTGATCGAGCTGACCCGCTGCAACTGTTCGGCGGTGACCTTGCGCGTCAGCAGCGTGACGATGTGGCGTTTCTTGCCTTGGCCGGCCACCCAGTGCTGGTAATCCTCTTCGGATACCGGAGTGAACCGCACCTGCTGATCCAGCTTATAGGCCGTAAACAGGATGTCCTTGAGCACGGACGAGGCCTGCTCGGTATCTGGAATCTCCACCAGAATGCCGAACGACAGGGTGTCGTGGATCACGGCCTGGCCGATGTCCAGAATGGTCACGCCACCCTGGGCCAGGACACCGGTGATGGCTGCGGTAAGACCCGGACGGTCCTCACCTGTGATGTTAATCAGGACAATTTCGCGCAAAGCGCACCCCCGAGCTGGAAAAAAACCGCATTCTACCCACTTTCAGTGACCATCGGGCACAGCCAGCGCTTTGCCGGTCTTGGGCCTGTCGCTATACTGCGCGTCAACTTCACGGACCAAGAGCCGAGCGCAAGTGAACCGGCCCACGCCAGTAAAAACCGATAACTTCTTCCTGCTGATCTTCCGGGCACTGCGCCACCGCCGTGTACCGATCGCATTACGCATTGCCAGCCATAACGTGATCCTGGTCGCCCTGGCCCTGGTGATCTACGCGTGCGTGATGGGTTTGCAGTTCAAACAGGCCATGCACGAGCAAGCCGACGCCCTGGGCGAGAGCTTGACGACCCAGACCGCCACCTCGGCGACCGAGCTGTTGGTGTCCAATGACATCCTCAGCCTCAACGTGCTGCTCAACAACCTGACCAAGAACCCGCTGGTGGCCCACGCCGCCATCTACAGCGTGGACAACCGGATCATGGCCGAAGCCGGGCAACGCCCGAAAAACGGCCTGTTGGGTGAAGCCGAAGGCTTGTACCAGAGCAATATCACGTTTCAGGATGTGAAAGCCGGCCAATTGCGCATCAGCCTGGACATGCAACAGTTCCAGCAGCCGATGACCATCAGCCTGCAAAGCATGGGCATCCTCAGCGCGATCCTGCTGGCCCTGGCCCTGGCCTTGAGCCTGCGTCTGGGCCGGCATATCTCCACGCCCCTGATGCAACTGCGCATCTGGTTGCGCGACATCGACGAACACACCCCGGCCACCGACCGCCAGGATGAGATCGGCGACCTTGCCCGCCAGTTGCACACAAGCTTTGCCCCGGAGCCGGTCGTGCCCGAAGCCAAGCCTGAGCCTGAGCCAGAGTTCGACGACACCGACTATGACGACGAGCCCGAGTTCGAGGTGCGCAACCTGCGCGACCCGAGCTTCGACGAGTCGGCGCCGGTGGCAGGCCTCAAGCCGCTACCGCGCACCCTCATCAAGGCCGACGAAGACAGCCTGGACGAAGACGACCCGTTTGCCGACCTGCGTGACGAGTCGGCGCCAAGCCCGGTGGTCGCGCCCAAACCTGCGAACACCCAACCCCAGCACAGCGCGGTATTGGCCGTGCAACTGGGCGCCCAGGAGCAATTGCGCCGCCTGCCACGGGCACGCCTGACCGAGTTGCTGGAACGCTACCGCGACTGCCTTGACCAGGCGGCGTCGCTGTACCAGAGCGAACTGCACACCCTCAACGATGGCAGCACGCTGATGCTGTTCCACAGCGAAGATAGCGGCGAAGATTATTTGACCAACGCCATCTGCTGCGGTGAGCTGCTGCGCGCCCTGGGCCATGCCTTGCAGATCGAAGTCGCTGACAGCGGCATCACCCTGCAACTGCAACTGGGCCTGACCTTGGGCGACGATCTATATGGCATGAGCCAGATCGACCTGTTGCTGACCGAAAACGCCCAGGATGCCCTGGCCTTGTCGCAACACAGCCGCAACCTGCTGCTGGTGGAGCGCAAGATCAGCGACGACGCCTTGATCCGCCAACGCGCGCGTATCCGCCCGATTGCCAGCCCTGAAGGCGCGTGCTGTGTAGAGCGTTTGATGGAGCCTTACCCGTCGATGCTGGAGCGCCAGCTGGCGCGGATGCATGAGACTCGGAACAAGCCCTAAACAACACTGCGGGCTTGTGTAGGAGCGGGCTTGCCCGCGATGGCGCTGGATCAGTCAATCAAGTGTCGACTGACACTGCGCTATCGCGGGCAAGCCCGCTCCCACATTTGATCTGCACCAAACAAAAAGGCCCGCTTACTCAGCGGGCCTTTTATTTGGCTGCGATCCAGGTCAGAACCTGAACACTTCCATATCCGTACGAATCGGCGAAGCCATCGGGATCTTTGGCTTTTCCGGAGCTGCCGGCTTGGCCGGGGCCGGGGCCTGTTTGCGTGGGGCTTCGGCAATCGGTGGCTGGTTGGCCAGCGGCTTGAGGGCTACCGACAACTGCTCAGCCAAACGCTGCAACAACACACCCTGGGCCTGGACCTGTGAAGCGGTGCTGCCGGCATGTTGCTCCTGCAGATGCACGATGCGGTTGTCCCGCACCTGGCCGCGGCGGTCGATCAGGCGCCATTGCGCGTCAAGGATCGCCGGCTGGGAAGCCCCGGAGTCCAGGCGCGTGATGGTCAGCAATACCTGCACATCGGGGGAGAAGCTTGTAGGCGCCGGCGACAGCACCACACGCTGGCTGTCCAAGTGGCCAGCCACCTGACGCAACATCAACTGGTTGATATCCGACGACAGGCTACCGGCCCAACGGCCGTCGATGGAGCCTTGCAGGCTGCCATCGTCCTGGCGTTGCAGCAGGGTTTCACGTTGCAGGTAATCGGCAACCACTACCGGCCCGAGCAAGACCGCCATGCCAGCACTTTGCGCTGGCTGCGCCGGATTTCCGCTATCCAGCTGGTACAGCGACACCGGTTGGTGCGTAGTGCAACCCGCCAACCCCAAAAGGCCGGCGAGCATCAAAAATAAAGGAAGGCGTGGAGCAGTCATCATCCCATCCAGGTGGCTGCCACAAGGCAAACCACAATGTAATACTAAAAATAACCTATACGTGCTCAGCCACGCCGGCGCTGGAAAGGCCATATCATCCGTGAATATGCGCCATGACTCCAGCGCGAAAGCGCCGATCTACGCGTTAAATCGTAGATCGGGCGCTCTATATCGCTTTAAGCGGGTGTTTCTACCAGCAATGCATCTACCCGCTGGAAGCCACGGGGCAATTTGTTCCCGCGGCGTCCACGTTCGCCCTTGTAGTGCTCAAGGTCGTCAGGACGCAGGGACAACGTGCGTTTACCGGCCTGCAGCACCAGGGTCGAGCCTTCCGGGATCACCGCGATGTCGGTCACGTACTCTTCGCGACTGGCCACCCGCTCCCCTGGGATACCAATGATCTTGTTGCCCTTGCCCTTGCCCAGTTGCGGCAGGTCGCTGATCTTGAACACCAGCAAGCGCCCTTCGGTGGTCACCGATGCCAGCCAATTGCCCTCGCGGTCCTCGACCGGGCGCGGCAGGATCACTTTGGCGTTGTTCGGCAGGCTCAGCAGGGCCTTGCCCGCCTTGTTCTTGGCCTGCAAGTCCTCACCCTTGACTACAAAACCGTAGCCGGCGTCGGAGGCGATCACGTACAGCGAGTCATCATCGGGCAGCAATACACATTCAAAACTTGCCCCTGGCGGCGGCGTCAGGCGGCCGGTCAGCGGTTCGCCCTGGCCCCGTGCAGACGGCAAAGTATGGGCCGGCACCGAATAACTGCGCCCGGTGGAGTCGATAAACACCGCGAACTGGTTGGAACGCCCGGCTGCGGCGGTCTTGAACCCATCGCCCGCCTTGTACGACAAGCCAGTGGCATCAATATCATGCCCCTTGGCAGAACGAACCCAACCCTTTTCCGACAGAACGACGGTAATTTTCTCGTTGGGCAACAGCTCGGTTTCAGTCAGGGCCTTGGCTTCGGCGCGCTCGACAATCGGCGAGCGGCGGTCGTCGCCATAGGTTTCGGCATCTTTGATCAGTTCGCTGCGCACCAGCTTCTTGAGCTTGGCTTCGCTACCCAGCAGCGCTTGCAGCTTGGCTTGTTCCTTGAGCAACGCGTCCTGCTCGTCGCGCAGCTTCATCTCTTCCAGGCGCGCCAACTGACGCAGACGGGTATCGAGGATGTAGTCGGCCTGGATCTCGCTCAGTTCGAAACGCGCGATCAACTCGGCCTTCGGGTGCTCGGCGGTGCGGATGATGTGGATCACTTCATCCAGGTTGAGGTAGGCAATCAGCAAGCCGTCCAACAGATGCAGGCGGCGCTCGACCTTGTCCAGGCGGAACTGCAGGCGGCGGCGCACGGTATTGACCCGGAACTCCAGCCACTCCACCAGCAGGTTGCGCAGGTTTTTCAGCTGCGGCTTGCCGTCCAGGCCGATGATGTTGACGTTGACCCGGTAGCTGGACTCCAGCTCGGTACTGGCAAACAGATGCTGCATCAACACTTCGTGATCGACCCGGCTATTGGTCGGGATGATCACGATGCGGCAAGGGTTCTCGTGGTCGGACTCGTCACGCAAGTCCGCGACTTGCGGCAGCTTCGACGGCTTGGCCTGCATCAGCGCGGCAATCTGTTCCAGCACCTTGGCGCCGGAGACCTGGTGTGGCAAGGCGGTGACGATGATGTCGCCATCTTCGACGTGATACACCGCGCGCATGCGCACCGAGCCCTTGCCGGTCTCGTACATTTTCAGCAGGTCGGCACGCGGCGTGATGATTTCCGCTTCGGTCGGGTAGTCCGGCCCCTGGATATGCTCGCACAGCTGCTCGACCGTAGCCTTGGGCTCATCGAGCAGGCGCACGCAGGCGCTGGCGACTTCACGCAGGTTGTGTGGCGGAACGTCGGTGGCCATGCCCACGGCGATGCCGGTGGTGCCGTTAAGCAGGATATTGGGCAGGCGCGCCGGCAAGACCAGAGGCTCGTCGAGGGTGCCGTCGAAGTTCGGGCCCCAGTCTGCCGTGCCCTGGCCCAGCTCGCTGAGCAGCACTTCGGAGTATCGCGACAGCCGCGCCTCGGTGTAACGCATGGCGGCGAACGACTTGGGATCATCCGGCGCACCCCAGTTGCCCTGGCCATCGACCAGGGTGTAGCGGTAGCTGAACGGCTGGGCCATCAGCACCATGGCTTCATAGCACGCCGAGTCGCCGTGGGGGTGGAACTTGCCGAGCACGTCACCGACGGTACGCGCCGACTTCTTGTGCTTGGAGTCCGCGTCCAGGCCCAACTCACTCATGGCGTAGATAATGCGCCGCTGTACCGGTTTCAGGCCGTCGCCGATATGCGGCAAGGCACGGTCCATGATCACGTACATGGAGTAGTTGAGGTAGGCATTTTCGGTGAAGTCAGCCAGCGACCGGCGTTCTACGCCGTCTAAGCTGTCTGCGAGGATGTCACTCATGCGGGCCTCATCATTGTCTGGTCTGGCGCAGCAGCAAGGTGCCGCCACGCTGGGTAAATTCAAGTTGTTTCAATGCGCTCATGCCCAACAGCACTTGCTCGCCACCCAGGCCCGGCGCCACCAGGGCGCGTACGTCCTGCAGGACGATATCGCCCAACTGCAGGCGGTCGAGGTGGGTGCGATAGCCCTGGCTACGGCCGTTGGCGGTGCTCAAGGTCACCGGCAAACCGCGCTTGAGCCCCAGGCGCTCGGCCAACTCGGCCGGCACCGCCACATCGGTGGCACCGGTGTCGAGCATGAAATCCACCGGCTGGCCGTTGATCTGGCCAGTGGCGACAAAATGCCCCTGGCCGTTGCCGACCAGTTTCACTTCTATATAACCCGCGTGTTGCTGCGAGGTGACCACGGCGTTGGGGTTTTCCTGCCGCGCCTCCCATTGCCCAAAAAACCGTGTTGCCAGAAACAGCCCGGCGCCCCAGGCCACGAACATCAATAGGCGTCCAGCGCGCTTGCCGGGCGGTTGCGTGCTCACGGCTGGGCGCTCCAGCCACCGGCCGGGGCGGCAAAACGATAGACCATCGGGCGTTTTTCACCATCGGCCCGGGCGCCGAAATTATTGTCGATGCCAACCCAGGCACCGTCAGCGTCAATCAGCAGCGCTTCCGCCAGCCCGTAACTCTGGGGGTAGCGCCGATTTGGCAGCAGGGCCTCATCGGCGTACGACCAGCACAACTCGACCTTGGCCGTCACGCTGTCGCGCCGGCAGATCTGGAACGCGTTGCGCTCCAGGGTAAACAGCTTGCCGTTGAACAGCGCCAGGTCGGCAAAATCCTTGGACACCGCCCTGGCCCCCGGAAACTGCGCCGGCTGCATTTCCTGGCCGGCTTCGCTCAACAGTACGCATGGGCCATCACAATCCCAAACGCTTTGCCCGCGCTTGATCGAGATCAGCCCACGCCGCTCGCGCTCGGCCGCCAGCCAGATCTGATTGCCCTCGGGGTTGATCGCCAGGCCTTCAAACAACGCATTGAAGTGCAGCAGCAAGCCACTGGCCCGCGCTTCGCGAACCATGCCAGGGGCAATTTTCAGCCACTCTGGATCACCGCTTGCCGGCACCTGCAGCACTGCCGCATGGGCTTCGCTGACGATGTAGCGATTACCTGCGGCGTCACAGCTGATGCCTTCAAAATCCAGGTCGCCGCCGCGTATCACCGACGCTGCCGTGGTGCGCGCGCGCAAGCCCCACGGCAGGCCCGACTCGGGCACTGGTGGCACGTCGAGCTTTACCGTCTCGGCCTGCCAGGTGTCGGCGCGGGTGTCGAGGCGGTAGATCTGGTCGTCGTCGCGGTCAGAGACCGTCCACAACTCCTTGCCACACAACGCCAGGCCCGACAGGTTGCCGCCGCGCATGCCGTCTACCGGGTGTTCGGACAGCAACTTGAGCTCGACCGCAGGCTGGGCAACTGCCTGGGTAGCTGCCAACCCGCTCAACAACAGTATCGCCAGGGCGAAACCGCTGCGCATCAGCCCAATACCTCGGCCAGGTTGCCTTTGGACTCCAGCCAGGCCTTGCGGTCGCCGGCGCGTTTCTTGGCCAGCAACATGTCCATCATTTCCGAGGTGGCGGCGTAGTCTTCCAGGGTCAACTGCACCAGGCGCCGAGTGTTCGGGTCCATGGTGGTTTCGCGCAGTTGCGGCGGGTTCATTTCACCCAGGCCCTTGAATCGGGTGACCTGCGGTTTGCCGCGCTTCTTCTCGGCTACCAGGCGGTCGAGGATGCCGTCGCGCTCGGCTTCGTCCAGGGCGTAGAAAATCTCTTTGCCCAGGTCGATGCGGTACAGCGGCGGCATCGCCACGTAGACGTGACCGGCATCCACCAGCGGGCGGAAATGCTGGACGAACAAGGCACAGAGCAAGGTTGCGATGTGCAAGCCGTCGGAGTCGGCGTCGGCGAGGATGCAGATTTTGCCGTAGCGCAGCTGGCTCATGTCCTCGGCGCCTGGATCGACGCCAATGGCCACGGCGATGTTGTGCACTTCCTGGCTGGCCAGCACTTCGCTGCCATCGACTTCCCAGGTATTGAGGATCTTGCCGCGCAGCGGCAGGATCGCCTGGAACTCCTTGTCCCGTGCCTGCTTGGCCGAACCGCCGGCGGAATCACCCTCCACCAGGAACAGTTCGGAGCGCATCGGGTCCTGGCCGGCGCAGTCCGCCAGCTTGCCGGGCAATGCCGGGCCCTGGGTGATGCGCTTGCGCTCGACCTTTTTGCTGGCCTTGAGGCGACGGCCGGCGTTGTTGATCGCCAGTTCCGCCAGGGCCAGGCCCAGCTCCGGATGTTCGTTGAGCCACAGGCTGAACGCGTCCTTGACCACACCCGAGACAAACGCCGCGGCCTCGCGGGACGACAGGCGTTCCTTGGTCTGGCCGGAGAATTGCGGCTCCTGCATCTTCATCGACAGCACAAAGGCGATGCGCTCCCAGACGTCTTCCGGCGCCAGCTTCACGCCGCGCGGCAGCAGGCTGCGGTATTCGCAGAATTCACGCATCGCATCCAGCAGGCCCTGGCGCAGACCGTTGACATGGGTACCGCCCTGGGCGGTGGGGATCAGGTTGACGTAGCTTTCCTGAACGCTGTCGCCACCCTCGGGCAACCACAGCAAGGCCCAGTCCACCGCCTCCTTGTTACCGGCCAGGCTGCCGCAGAACGGCTCGTTGGGCAGGCGTTCGAAGTCGCTGACCGAGTCTTCGAGGTAGGAGCGCAGGCCGTCTTCGTAGTGCCACTCGACCTTTTCGCCGGTGCCTTTGTCTTCAAAACTGACCAGCAAGCCCGGGCACAACACGGCCTTGGCCTTGAGTACGTGCTTGAGGCGGCTGATGGAGAATTTCGGGGAATCGAAGTATTTCGGATCCGGCGCAAAGTACACGCTGGTCCCGGTGTTGCGCTTGCCGACGGTGCCGACCACTTCCAGCTCGGTGGCCTTGTAGCCATCGGCGAAGGTCATCTGGTATTCGTTGCCGTCGCGCTTGACCTTGACCCGCACCTGCGTGGACAAGGCGTTGACCACGGAAATACCCACACCGTGCAAGCCACCGGAGAACTGGTAGTTCTTGTTGGAGAACTTGCCGCCGGCATGGAGCTTGGTGAGGATCAGCTCGACACCCGAAACCCCTTCCTCGGGGTGAATGTCCACCGGCATGCCGCGCCCGTCGTCGGACACTTCCAGGGAGTGGTCGGCGTGCAAAATGACCTGGACCGACTTGGCGTGCCCGGCCAAGGCTTCGTCGACGCTGTTGTCGATGACTTCCTGGGCAAGGTGGTTCGGCCGACTGGTGTCGGTGTACATGCCGGGGCGTTTGCGCACCGGGTCGAGGCCCGAGAGGACTTCGATGGCGTCGGCGTTATAAGAGCTAGCGCTGGGAGTGGCCATGGGGTCTCGTCGTGAGTCGTTCGATTAAAAAGTAACCTGCGGTTTCACAATGCGGTGAAATCGAAGGATTGGTACTGATCTGCGCCAATGCCGGCAAAACTCAACAGCGCCGGCAACTGTCGGCCAAAACCCTGGTAACCGTGGTCGCCGCCAGCCTGGATACGCAAGGAACAGGCCCGGTAATACTGCTCGGCGAGGCGATAATCCAGTGTTTCGTCCCCGGTCTGCAACCACACCTGATAGCGCTGGGCATCCTGGGGCGCTGCAACCTCAAGCTCAGCCAGGGCCGCGACGTGATCGTGGGTCAATTCCCAGGTTTCATCGGTATAGAGGTTCTTCTGGGTGCCCAGGTAACCGTCGAACATGCGATGGGGGCTGACCGCCGGGTTGACCAGCAGCGCCTTGAGGCCATGGCGTTCGGCAAGATGGGTTGCATAGTAGCCGCCGAGTGAGCTGCCGACCAGCAACGGCCGCCCCAGCTCGCCGATCGCCTGCTCCAGCTGGGCAATCGCCTGGCGCGGGTGGTGATGCAAGGCCGGCACCCGCAGTTGGTCGGCCAGACCGAGACTGTCCATCACGCCCATCAGCAAGCTGGCCTTGGTCGAGGCTGGCGCGCTGTTGAAACCGTGGATATACAAGATCGAAGCGGACATGCCGGGCTCTCCGTGCGTTATCGGCCAAAGGGGCGCAGTTTACAGGGAATGACGCAGTGTGAGCAGGGTTACTGCCGAACGCGGTCTGCCAGGGGTGTGGGAGCGGGCTTGCCCGCGATGGCGCTATATCAGTGATAGATTTGTTGGCTGACCCACCGCAATCGCGGGCAAGCCCGCTCCTACATTTTGGTGTGTGTTTGCAGGTTTAGTAGCCGTTACTGCCGTAATCCACGGTAAAGGTGAAGTCTTTGACCCGCTCTACCCCAGTGTCCAGCCGTCCATCCGGATGCAGACGCAGCCAACGATAGCCTGGCGCCTCTTCACTGACCTTAAAATCCTCACTGCCGGGGGCGAACTGGATGCAGGTCGACGGCGACGCCAGCAAGCGCACGCCATGGCGTTCGCGGTCGATTTCCTGGTGCACATGCCCCCAAAGCACCGCCCGCACCTGGGGGAAGCGGTCGAGCACGGCGAACAGCGCCTCGGGGTTGCGCAGGCCAATCGGCTCCATCCACGCGCAACCAATGGGCACCGGGTGATGATGGAAGCACACCAGATGATGACGGCCCGGCGCTTCACTCAAGGCTTGCGCCAGCAATTGCAGTTGCGGCTCGGCCAGATAACCCGGCACCGAGCCCGGCACCGCGGAGTCCAGCAAAATCACCCGCCAGTTGCCCACATCCACCACCGGTTCCAGCAGTGCGCTGCCCATGGTCGCCTGGGCCATGACCTGCGGCTCATCGTGGTTGCCCGGAATCCAGCGCGCCGGGACGCCAAGCTGCTGGCTCAGGTCGCGAAACTGCTGGTACGACGCAAGCGTACCGTCCTGAGACAAGTCACCGGTGGCCAGCAGCAAATCAATCTGCGGTTGCTGGGCCCGCACCAACTCGATCACCCGTTGCAGGCTGTCGCGGGTGTTCATGCCCAGCAGCGTGCCGTCGGCCTCGGCAAACAGGTGGCTGTCGGACAGTTGCACCAGCAACGCCGGCGCATCAGGGTTCACGGTGGATACGCTCGGCAAGGCGTTCTCCCAGGGCGATCACAAAAATGGACAATGGGCGCAATTATGCTGGGGCAGGACACAAAGAGGAAACCCGTGAAGCGTACGCAGTTCACCTCTAGCGCACGACTTCAAACTCATGGCCCAAGGCCAGGCAATGACTCAACCATTCACCGAGGAACACATTGAGCTGTGCTTTCTCATCGGGCTGGTGCATGAACACATTGGGGTAAGGATAAATGCTGCGAAAGCGCCGCGCATGTTCGGCGCTGACCACTTCGGCCATCCGCGCATCGTGATACACCTGCACTTCCAGCTGCGGCACCGGCAGCCATGGCAGGCTGTGCTCCTGGCGCACGCGCAGGGTGCTGGTGTACGGGCAGGTGAGGATGACTTCCAGGTTCAGCACGCCGAGCATCTGGTCGCCGTGGGTCACGGCAATGCGCCGCGCTTGCGGCGTGCGGCGCATGTCTGGCAGCAGGCGCATCAGCCGCGCATAGTTAGCCTCGCAAGCGGCTTGCAAGCCGATCAGGTCGACCCGGTAGCGTTCCCGTGTCTTTACTGCCATAGCCCCCTCACTTCCGCGCGATTAAGCGCAAGCCATTGCAGGGCGATAATGCTGGCTGCGTTGGAAATCTTACCGTCGCGCACCGCTTGCAGGGCATCTTCAAATGCCCAGGTGGTGACGCGGATATCTTCTGCTTCTTCGGCCAGGCCGTGGATACCGCCGGCACCGGTACTGTCGCAACGCCCCAGGAACAGGTGGACGAATTCGGTGCTGCCACCCGGCGAGGGGAAATATTTGGTAATCGGCCACAGCGCCGAGAAGGTCAGCCCAGCTTCCTCCTCGGCTTCGCGGTGCGCAACCTCCTCCGGTTGCTCGTCCTTGTCGATCAGGCCGGCAACCATCTCCACCAGCCAGGGGTTGTCGGTGCGCCCCATGGCGCCCACGCGAAACTGTTCGATCAACACCACTTCATCGCGCTGCGGGTCGTAGGGCAGTACACACACGGCATCGTGGCGCACAAAGACTTCACGATTGATCACCGGGCTCATGCCACCATCGAACAGCTCGTGGCGCAGCTGTACACGATCGAGCTTGTAGAAGCCCTGGTAGGCATTGTCGCGCTGAACGATTTCAATTTTGTTCGGCGTCGATTTCGCACTGTCGGTCATATCAACCCTCGTTTAATACGGTGTGTGTCTGAGCATCGCGCCATCCTACAGCGCCCGCGTGCCTCGGTGCAGCCCCTTTGCAGTTGCCGGGACGGGCGGCGGCGGTCAAACTCACTGTAATCAGCTTAGTGGCGAACTGACTGGGATGCCGATAGTCCAAGCCCCATCTCTTTCGCTCTTCTCCGCTTTATGAAGGACGCCCATGTCGCTGTTAAAAGTCGCCTCCGTGGCCTGTATTGCCTTGACCCTCGGCGCTTGCCAGAGCCTGTTCCAATCCAGCTACCGTGCACCGCTGGAAGCCACCCGCGATGCCTCCGAGGTGGTGCAACCCGGCTGCACCACCGCCGACTGCCCACTGGTGAACATCGATACCGTGCATTTCGCCAACGAGCCCAAGCTCGATGCGCTGATCGAGCAACGCCTGCTGGAAATGACCCGCACCACGCCCGGCTCCCCATTGCCAGCGACACTGAACGCCTATCGGGAAAAATTCCTGCGCGAGTCCGGCCCGCGCAACAGCATGTACTTGCAGGCCAAGGTACGGGAGCAGCATGACGGCTTGGTGATCATCGAACTGTCCAGCTACCTGGACACCGGCGGCGCCCATGGCGAACCTGGCCGCGGCTTCATCAACTACTCGCGCCAGCAGCAAAAAAACCTGACCCTGGCGGACATGCTGCGCCCCGGCAAGGAAGACGCGTTCTGGAAAGCCGCCCAGGTGGCCCACAACAGCTGGCTGATCAGCACCCGCCTGAGCCTGGAGCCGGACTACGTGAAAAGCTGGCCCTTCCAGAAAACCCCGAACGTGGCGCTGACCTACGGCGCGGTGGTGCTCAAGTACCCTACCGCCACCATCGCGCCCTACGCCATGGGCCACGTCGAGTTGCAGATTCCTTACGCTCGCCTCGACGGCATCATCAAGCCTGAGCTGGTGCCCGTGCGCCGCTGAAGGCGCGCCCGAGGATAAATTGCAGCAGCCCTGCCAGCACCAGTGCCGGCAGGGTTGCGCCAACATCCGGGTACAGATTGGCCAGCAGGTGATAGGTACTGATGCCCCCCAACCAAGCCAGCAGCGCCGGCCAACGCAGGCTTGCAACCAGCGCCTGGCCACGCCGGCGCAGGATGAAGTGGTCTACCAGCACCACGCCAAACAGCGGCGCGAATACCGAGCCGATCAACAGCAGGAAGTTCTGATACTGGGCCAAGGGCGCAAAGCAGGCGATCAGCGTGCACACCAGCCCAATCGCCAGCGCCAGGTGCTCGACTTTCAGGCGCAACAGCATGCCGCTGGACACCGCCGCCGAGTGGATGTCGGCGAAGGCGTTTTCTGACTCATCCAACACAATCAGCAGCAGCGGAATCCCCAGGCCAGCCCCGGCCAACGCCAACAACAGCGCATTGACTTCACCACTGGGCGCGAACGCCAGGGTGTAGGCCACGCCCAGGCTCATCAGCCAGAAATTGCCGATAAAAAAGCCCAGGGCCGTGCCGCCGAACACACGGGTGGCGCGCTGGCCGAAACGTGAGTAATCGGCAATCAGCGGCAGCCAGGACAACGGCATGGCAATGGCGATATCAAACCCGACGGCAAACGGCAGCGAACCGTCGCCAGCCTGGGCCCACAGCGCGGCCAGGTCAGCCTTGGCGAACAGGTTCCAGGTCAGCCACAGGCACGCCGCCAGCAGCAGCCAGATTCCCCATTTGCGCAGGATCTTTCGCACAAAGGTCAACGGGCCGCTGATTGCAAGCAAGGTGGCGAGGCCGCCGAAGAACACGGTCCAGAGCAACGGGCTGGCCAACAGGCTGCCTGCACTGAAGGCGCGGGTGCCCAGCAGGCTAGCGGCATCGCGCATGACGATGATCTCGAACGAACCCCAACCGATCAGTTGCAACAAGTTCAACAGCGCCGGCAGGCTGGCGCCTTTGGCACCCAGGCTGAGCTTGAGGGCGGCCATGGACGACAGGCCGGTGTCACTGCCGATCACCCCGACGGCGGCCAGTAACAGCACGCCCACCAGGGTCCCGAGGAAGATGGCCAGCAACGCCCCCGACAGGCCAAGCCCCGGCGCCAACAGTGCACCGGTTTGCAGGACCATCAGGCCGATGCCGAGGGAGAACCACAGGGAAAACAGATCGCGGGCGCCGAAGACACGTTTGTCTATTGGGACTGCAATGTCGGGAGAGTAGGTACTCGGTTGAATGCTCAAGGGGGTCATCTCAGAGGGACATTTGTTATTGGAGAGATTGCTATCGCGGGCAAGCCCGCTCCCACACATTCAAAAATGTGGGAACGAGCTTGCCCGCGATGAGGCCAGTAGAAGCACCTCCAATCCCAAGTCAGACCTTTTTGTAGAGCTGACTGCCTTCCTGCTTGAACCGCTGCGCCTGCTCGGCCAGGCCCTTGGCCACATCCACGTCCACCGCCTCGATGCGCTGGTTGGCCGCGTATTCGCGCACTTCCTGGGTGATTTTCATCGAGCAGAATTTCGGCCCGCACATCGAGCAAAAGTGCGCGACCTTGGCCGAATCCTTGGGCAGGGTTTCGTCGTGATAGGAGCGCGCGGTGTCCGGGTCCAGACCGAGGTTGAACTGGTCTTCCCAGCGAAACTCGAACCGTGCCTTGCTCAACGCGTTGTCGCGGATCTGCGCACCGGGATGGCCCTTGGCCAAATCCGCCGCGTGGGCCGCAATCTTGTAGGTAATGATCCCGGTCTTCACGTCATCCTTGTTCGGCAAGCCCAGGTGCTCCTTGGGCGTGACGTAGCAAAGCATGGCGCAACCGAACCAGCCGATCATCGCCGCGCCGATGCCCGAGGTGATGTGGTCGTAGCCGGGCGCGATATCGGTGGTCAGCGGGCCCAGGGTGTAGAACGGCGCTTCGTCGCAGCACTCCAGCTGCTTGTCCATGTTCTCCTTGATCAACTGCATCGGCACGTGGCCGGGGCCTTCGATCATGGTTTGCACGTCGTGCTTCCAGGCGATTTTGGTCAGCTCGCCGAGGGTTTCCAACTCACCGAACTGCGCCGCATCGTTGGCGTCGGCAATCGAGCCCGGGCGCAGGCCATCGCCGAGGGAGAAGCTGACGTCATAGGCCTTCATGATTTCGCAGATTTCGTCGAAATGGGTGTAGGTGAAGTTCTCTTTGTGGTGTGCCAGGCACCACTTGGCCATGATCGAGCCGCCACGGGACACGATGCCGGTGACGCGCTTGGCGGTCAGCGGTACATAGCGCAGCAACACACCGGCGTGGATGGTGAAGTAATCGACGCCCTGCTCGGCCTGCTCGATCAAGGTGTCGCGGAACAGTTCCCAGGTCAGGTCTTCAGCGGCACCGCCGACTTTTTCCAGGGCCTGGTAGATCGGCACGGTACCGATCGGTACCGGCGAGTTGCGGATGATCCACTCGCGGGTTTCGTGGATGTGCTTGCCGGTGGACAGGTCCATCACCGTGTCCGAGCCCCAGCGAATGCCCCAGGTCAGTTTCGCCACTTCTTCTTCGATGGACGAACCCAGGGCGCTGTTGCCGATGTTGCCGTTGATCTTCACCAGGAAGTTACGGCCGATGATCATCGGTTCCAGTTCGGTGTGGTTGATGTTGGCCGGGATGATGGCGCGGCCGCGGGCGATTTCTTCGCGTACAAATTCCGGGGTGATGATTTTCGGCACGCTGGCCCCGAAGCTGTGCCCGGCGTGTTGCTGGTCGAGCAGGCCACTGGCACGGGCTTCTTCAAGCTTCATGTTTTCGCGGATGGCGACGTATTCCATCTCGGCGGTAATGATGCCCTGGCGTGCGTAGTGCATCTGCGTGACGTTGGCCCCGGCCTTGGCCCGGCGCGGGTTTTTCACATGGGCAAAACGCAGGGCGGTCAGCTCGGCGTCGCTCAGGCGCTGTTGGCCGAAGTGCGAACTCAGGCCTGGCAGGCGCTCGGTGTCGCCACGGGATTCGATCCACGGCGAGCGCACATCGCCCAGGCCTTTGCGCACGTCAATGATCACGTTGGGGTCGGTGTACGGGCCGGAAGTGTCGTAGACCACCACGGGCGCATTGATCTCGCCGCCAAAATCGGTGGGGGTCACGTCCAGGCTGATTTCGCGCATCGGCACGCGGATATCCGGGCGAGTGCCCTGCACATAGACTTTTTGCGAGCGGGTAAACGGCTGCACGGATCCCGAGTCAACCTTGGCCGACTCACTCAAATGCACGGTGTTTTTTAGTTTTGTACTCATCACGGGCTCTCCAGACACATCCAGGCAGTGGATTTTTGTCGGAGCGAACCTGTGACGGACGGACGCACTGGAAGCAGTGCTGTGCTTGGCGCACGAGGGCTGTTCGATTGTCGAACAACATCCCGGACGAAGCACAAGAGGACTCGCCGGGTGACGAGAAATCTTGTTCCCTACGCAGGCGCTAACCTGATCAGGTTCAACGGGATCCGGTATTTACCGATCTCAGCCTCATAGCAAGGCACCCCGACAAGAACGCGGCCAGTCTAGACCATGGAGCAGGCAAATTGCCAATAGCGGTGCATTCAGCGTGATGAATGGCGCAATTACAGGATTGTTGTGCGGGGGTGTGGCCACTACACTCGCCTACTGTCTCAACGCCTTGACGCTATGGATTGCTCGTCGTAGCCTTGGGCGCTAAATTATCGCCGTAATATTTATCTAGGGATCGCCTCATGCTGCGCAAACTTTCACTGGCTCTTGCCGTGTCTTGTGCGACCAATGGAATGGTCTGGGCAGCAGAAGCGCCCTTGTCGACCAAAACCGACTTGGTCAGCGTCTACCAGGAAGCGGTGGACAACAACGCCGACCTGGCCGCCGCCCGCGCCCAGTACGGCGCGCAGAAAGAAGTGGTGCCCCAGGCCCGCGCCGGCCTGCTGCCCAACCTCTCGGCCGGTGCCGACGTGAACAACGTGCGCACCCAGATCGACACACCGTCGGCCACCGCCAATCGCGACGCCCACACCTGGCGCGCAACCCTGAGCCAGCCGCTGTTCCGCGCCGACCGCTGGTTCCAGTTGCAAGCTGCCGAAGCGGTCAATGAACAAGCCGCACTGCAGCTGTCGGCCACCGAGCAGGAACTGATCCTGCAAAGCGCGGAAAACTACTTCGCCGTGCTACGCGCCCAGGACAACCTGGCCTCGACCAAGGCCGAAGAGGCCGCCTTCAAGCGCCAACTGGACCAGTCCAACGAGCGTTTTGACGTGGGCCTGTCGGACAAGACCGACGTGCTGCAATCCCAGGCCAGCTACGACACGGCGCGGGCCAACCGGATCCTCGCCCAGCGCCAGGTAGATGACGCGTTTGAAGCGCTGATCACCCTGACCAACCGCCAGTACAACGCGATCCAGGGCATTGTCCATACCCTGCCCGTTTTGCCGCCAGCACCCAACGACGCCAAGGCCTGGGTCGACACCGCCGGGCGCCAGAACCTGAACCTGCTGGCCAGCAACTATGCGGTCACCGCCGCCGAAGAAACCCTCAAGCAACGCAAGGCCGGCCACGCGCCGACCCTGGACGCGGTGGCGCAATACGAAAAAGGTGACAACGACGCCCTCGGTTTCAGCAACCCCAACGCCTTCGGCCAGCCCTATCGTGGCGACGTCGAGCAACGCACCATCGGCCTGCGCCTGAATATCCCGCTGTACAGCGGCGGCCTCACCAGCTCCCAGGTACGCGAATCCTATTCGCGCCTGGGCCAGACCGAACAGCAACGCGAAGGCCTGCGCCGCCAGGTGGTGGAAAACACCCGTAACCTGCACCGCGCCGTGAATACCGATGTAGAACAGGTGCAGGCACGCCGCCAGTCGATCATCTCCAACCAGAGCGCAGTGGAAGCCACGGAAATCGGTTACCAGGTGGGCACGCGCAATATCGTCGACGTGCTCGACGCCCAGCGCCAGCTGTACACCTCGGTGCGCAACTACAACAACAGCCGTTATGACTACATCCTCGACAACCTGCGCTTGAAACAGGCGGCGGGAACGTTGAACCCGGGGGATCTGCAGGACCTGGCGCGCTATCTGAAGGCTGACTACAACCCGGACAAGGATTTCCTGCCGCCGGACCTGGCCAAGGCCGCGGCCGAACAACTGAAGGCCCGCCCCAGTAACTAAACCCACCACATGACAAATGTGGGAGCGGGCTTGCCCGCGATACAGGCGCCTCGGGTTATCTGCAACACCGAGGTGATGCTATCGCAGGCAAGCCAGCTCCCACAGTTGGTGTGTGGTATGTGCAAAGTCCTGTGCCCAGCCGAGATCCCCTGTGGGAGAGGGCTTAGCCGCGATGGCGGTGGGTCATGTAAGGATGTGTTGACTGGCCTACCGCTATCGCAGCGATGCGGCGACCCGACAAGCCAGCTCCTACATTTTTGACCGAGCTGGGTCAGGGTTTGAGCAGTCTGTCCAAGCCATCGAGCAAACGCTTCAACGCGCCCTGATTGGCCTGCATCACTTTGAGCCCCGCCAGCGCCCGCTTGTGCGCATCCTGTGGCAGTTCGAACAGTTGCCGCACTACCTCGGCCAACCCTTCGGCATCATCCACTTCCTGCAACGCCCCGGCGTCGCGCATCATTGCGGCGATTTCGAGGAAGTTGAACAGGTGCGGGCCGCTGATCACCGGCTTGGCCAGCGCCGCAGGCTCCAGCAGGTTGTGCCCGCCGTTGGGCACCAGGCTGCCGCCGACAAAGGCGCTGTCGGCCAAGGCGTAGAGAAACAGCAGCTCGCCCATGGTGTCGCCAAGCAATACCGAGGTGTCGGCATCGACCGGCGCCCCACTGGAGCGCTGCACCGTGGCAAAACCCTGCTGTTGGCATAGCTCCAGCACCGTGTTGAACCGCTCCGGATGACGGGGCACCAGGATCAACAGCGCGTTGGGGTAGCTGGCGAGCAACTGCCGGTGGGCTGCCAGCACCACTTCATCTTCGCCCTCGTGGGTACTGGCGGCGATCCATACCGGGCGCTCGCTGGCCTGCCACTGCTCACGCAACGCGGCGGCGCGTGCCAAAAGCGCTGGGTCGATGGTCAGGTCGAACTTGATCGAGCCGGTGACTTCGACCGTTTCCGGGCGCGCGCCCAGGCTGCGAAAGCGCTCGGCCTCGGCGGCGGTCTGCACCGCGAACAGGCTCATGTCTGCCAGCATCGGCGCAGTCAATTTGGCGAAACGCCCGTAACCCTTGGCCGAACGTGCCGACAGCCGCGCATTGGCCAGGGCTACTGGAATCCCGCGCTTGGCGCATTGATGAATATGGTTGGGCCACAGCTCGGTTTCCATGATGACCGCAAGCCTGGGCTGGACCCGGTCCAGGAAACGCTTGGCGGCACACGGCAAATCGTAGGGCAGGTAGCAATGCTGGATGCGCGGCTCGTTGGCAAACAGTGCCTGGATCCGCTCGGAACCGGTGGGCGTCATGCAGGTGACGGTGATCGGCAGCTGTGGATGACGCTCCAGCAAGCCACGGATCATCGGTGCGGCGGCGATGCTCTCGCCCACCGACACCGCGTGCACCCAGATCCCACCGGGTTTGAGTACCGGCAAACCGTAGGAAAAGCGCTCGCTGACGCGCTTGGCGTAGGCCGGCGCCTTGCGGGCACGTAGCCATAGTCGTAAGGCCACCAACGGCAGCGCCAGGTAAAACAGACAGCTGTAGAGAGTTCTATTCATGGCGGCGGAGTTTATCGGCTTTTTCAGCCGATCGCCTGCAAACACGCGGTAAAACGTTCGGCCAGAAAGCGCGCGGCCGGACCCAGGGGCTCATCGCGCCGCCACACCAGTTCCACCACCAGGGCCGGTGGCGTCCATTCGCTGTCCAGCTCGACCATCTGCCCGTGATAGGTCGGGTATTGCACCACATGCCGGGGCAACCAGGCCCAGCCCAGGCCACGGGCCAGCCATTCGGCCAGCACGTAGAAGCTGTCGGCGCGCCATACCTGGGGGCTGGCCGCCTCGCTGCCGGGGTAAACGCTGGTCTGGGTCGACATCAGCAATTGGCGAAACTGCGCCAAGCGCTGGCAATCGACAAAACCTTCCCTGGCCAACGGATGCCCGACGCCACACACCGTGACCATCTCCACACTGCCAACCACCCGCCGCTCAAGGGCTTCGGGGATCTGGTCGTGATAAAACAGCAACCCCAGGTCAGCCTTACGCTCCACCAGCTTGCGCGCGACATCGCCCTGGGCTGTGCTGGACAACTGCACCTCCAGGCTGGGAAATTTCCCCGCCAGCGCCTCTAGGCTGTCGAGTACCGGCTGATAGAGCATGGCTTCGTCCTGGGCCAGGCGCAGCCGCGCTTCTTCGCCGCGCATCAACGACAAGGCGCGGCCATTGAGGCGCTCACACTGGCGCAGCACTTCCCGGGCCTCCTCCAGCAGCACAGTGCCGGCCTCGGTCAGGCGTGGCTGGCGACCGCTACTACGCTCAAACAGGCTCACGCCCAGGTCGGCCTCCAGCAAGGCAATGCCATTGCTCACCGCCGACTGCGCCTTGCGCTGGTGCCGTGCCACCGCCGAAAACGAGCGCTGCTCGGCGACGCTGACAAACAGGCGCATCTGCTCCAGGTTCCATTGCACGCTCATTGGCTAAACCCATCTTAAATTCGGATAGGTAATGACTTTACCCCATCTACGGATTCTCTAGAATGCCGGCCTTGTTATGCGCCCCTATTTCCGAGGAACACCCCCATGAACGCCGCCTACTACTACCTGGCCATTGCCATTTGCTCGGAAGTGATCGCCACCGTTTCCATGAAAGCGATCAAGGGCTGGAGCACGCCAATCCCGCTGCTGCTGGTTATCGTCGGCTACGGCGTGGCGTTCTGGATGCTCACGCTGGTGGTGCGCACCGTACCGGTGGGCGTGGCCTACGCGGTGTGGGCGGGGCTGGGGATCGTCATGGTCAGCATCGCAGCGCTGTTTATCTATGGGCAGAAGCTCGATCTGCCGGCGATGCTGGGGATGGGCTTGATCGTGCTGGGCGTGGTGGTGATTCAGTTGTTTTCGAAAACAGCCGGCCACTGACCTTCTACAGTTGTTGATCCTGGGCAAAGATCCCGCTGTCGAGTCTGTATACTTGGCCTCTTGTTCTGAACACTGAGGTCGCCCATGCCATCCGTTATTTCCACCGACGTCCTGATTGTCGGCGCCGGGGTTGCCGGCCTCTGGCTCAACGCGCGCCTGCGCAGCCAGGGGTTTTCCACGATTGTGGTGGAGAACGCGACCCTGGGTGGCGGGCAGAGCGTGAAGTCCCAGGGGATCATTCACGGTGGTGCGAAATACGCCTTGCACGGTGCCCTGACCGGCGCTTCCGAAGCCATTGCCGACATGCCGCGACGCTGGCGTGAAGCGCTGGCGGGCACCGGCGAGCTGGACCTGACGGGCGTGCGCTTGCTGTCCCAGGCCCATTACCTGTGGTCGCCCGGCACCCTGGCCGGCAACCTCACCAGTTTCTTCGCCAGCAAGGCGGTGCGTGGTCGCGTCGACCAGGTCAAGGGCGACGATTTGCCGCCGGCCCTGCAAGACCGCCGCTTCAAGGGCAAGGTCTATCGCCTGGCCGAACTGGTGGTGGACGTGCCGAGCCTGATCGAACGCCTGGCGCAACTGGCCGGCGACGGCCTGCTCGCCGGGCAACAGATCGAGCCGCTGCTGGAAGGCGGCATCCTGGTCGGCCTGAAAGTCGATGGCCGGGCGATCCGCGCCCAGCGCATCGTGCTGAGTGCCGGCGGCGGCACCGCCGAGCTGCTGACGGCCCTGGGCCTGAGCCAGCCGGCCATGCAAAAGCGCCCGCTGCATATGATCATCGCCAAGGGCCCCGGCCTCAAACCCCTGTACGCGCACTGCCTGGGCGGCGGCACCAAGCCACGGATCACCATCACCACGCACCCGGCCGCCGATGGCCATTGGGTGTGGTACATGGGCGGTGATATTGCCGAGACCGAAGGCGTGCACCGCACGCCCGCCGAGCAAATCGCCACCGCGCAAAAGGAGCTGGCGCACCTGCTGCCGTGGATCGACATGAGCCAGACCCAGTGGGCAACCCTGCGGGTGGATCGCGCCGAACCCCTGCAAACGGGCCTGACCCGGCCAGACAACGCGTTCCTCGCCGAACAGGGCCGCCTGTTGGTGGGCTGGCCAACCAAGCTGGCCCTGGCGCCGGACTTCGCCGACCGCGTGCTCAGCGCCCTGGAACGTGACGGCATCCAGCCAACCCCAAGCACGCCGCTGCCTGAACTGCCACGCCCAGCCATCGCCCAACCCGCCTGGGAGCAATTGTTGCCATGAGCCTGCCGACCCTGCATGACCTTCATCGCCCCCTGGGCAGCACCGGCCTGCTGGTATCGCCGCTGGGCCTGGGCACCGTGAAGCTGGGCCGCGACCAGGGGGTGAAGTACCCCAATGGTTTTCAGATCCCCAATGATGAAGAAGCGCGGATGTTGCTGCGCCAGGCGCGCGAGCTGGGGATCAACCTGATCGACACCGCACCGGCCTACGGCCATAGCGAAGAGCGCCTGGGGCCGCTGTTGCGTGGCCAGCGCCAGGACTGGGTGATTGTCAGCAAGGTCGGCGAAGAGTTTGCCGACGGCGTGTCCCACCATGACTTCACCGCGGCCCATACCCGGCTCTCCGTGGAGCGCAGCCTGAAACGCCTGGAAACGGATTTCATCGACCTGGTGCTGGTGCATTCCGACGGCAATGACTTGCATATCCTTAATGACTGCGAGGTCTACCAGACCCTGGCGCAGCTCAAGGCCGAGGGCAAAATTCGCGGCTTCGGCTTCTCCGGCAAAACCGTCGAAGGCGGCGTGAAGGCTCTGGAACAAGGCGATTGCGCCATGGTCACCTACAATCTGAACGAGCAAAACGAAAAAGCCGTGATCGATTACGCCGCCGCCCATGGCAAAGGCATCCTGGTGAAAAAGGCCCTGGCCAGCGGCCATGCATGCCTTGAGCCTGGAGTGGATCCAATTCATGCCAGTTTCGTCTTGTTGTTTGCGCAAACGGGCGTGGCCAGTGCTATTGTCGGGACCATCAACCCGCTGCACCTTGCCCATAACGTGGCAACCGCTGCCAAGATCATTCGCCAATCCTGATGCCGCCGACGCGGCCGACCCCGACGCAAGAAGGAGCCGACATGCCGCGAACGCTCATAAGAAAAAACCCCAGTAACTTTAAAACACTGCCGCTGTACGTCGAAGCCACCCCCGAAGGCCTGAGCTACCAGAGCGTGGGCATGCCGCTCAACTTTGCCCAGACTCTGCAGCGGCGCAAGCCGGTGGAGGTGGCGGATGCCGAACGCTTCGCCCTGGAACTGGCCAACCTCGGCGTATCGGTGCGCCTGACACTGCACTGGCAAAACCGCGATTACTGGGTGTTGGTGCGCCAGCGCCGGCAGGACCGTGGCGATGTGGTGCTCAAGCTGATTTCCGGCTACGTGCCGGCCCATGAACTGAACCTGCCGCTGCACACGGCCATCCAGGAAATCGCCGAGGAATGCCTGCTGGAAACCCCGGAAGGCTGGCTCGGCGGGCGTTTCAACGACACCTGGCTGCCGGCGCCCTACTCCAGCGCGCTGCATTATCGTGAGGCCTTGCCGTTTCGCCTGTCACCGCTGTCCGGCGCCGCCCGCCCGGTGCGCTGCGCCAGCATGCAACTGATCGAACGCCCCCGGGCCTATGTGCACCTGCCCACGGCCTCCCTGCAATTGATCTATGACCTGCGCCTGGAAGTGCCCAAGGAAGCCAAGTCCTTGAGCCTGTTCCATGTGGACGAACGTCTGGAGGGCGATCAACTGGTGGCGCGCCTGGACCGCCAGCGCCCGGACCTGTACCTGATGCCCCTGAAGGACGGCCAGCCGTGCGCCGAGCTGTATACCCTGAAGAAGGATCAACTGATCCCGGCGAGCACGCGCGGCTTGTACCTGGCCGAGAGTTTTGCCCAGCAGGAAGGCTGGCTGGTGCGCGATGAGCGGATCCGCTGGAAGGACTGGCTCAGGCAACAGGGCCTGAGCGCGCCAGAGAAGGAATCGAAGTTGAGCCAGTTGACCGGGCGGGCCAGGCAGATCTTGCGCAAGATGGTGCCGAAGAAGGCGGGTCGCTGAAGCAGCCCCGCCTGTGGCGAGCGGTTTCTACTGGTTGAGTAGTTTTTCCAGCCCAACCGTCAACGGCGTCGGCTCAGGCAATGTGAAGCTCGCCGCCAAGCGCTGGTTGTTGGCCCTGGAATGCCGGATATCCCCCGAGCGCGGCGCGGTGTAGCTGACAGCCGGCAATGAGCCGACGATTTGCGACAGCGCCTGCAGCAACTGCTTGAGGGTGGTGGTGCGGTTCCAGCCGACATTGATCGCGCCCAGCGGCGCATCGGCCATTTCCACGGCTTGCACCAGCACGGCTACCAGATCCCCGACGTACATGAAGTCACGGGTTTGCTCACCGTCGCCGAACACGGCAATCGGCAGGCCTTTTTGCGCGCGCTCGCTGAAGATGCTGATCACCCCGGAATACGGCGATGAAGGATCCTGGCGCGGCCCAAAAATGTTGAAGAAGCGGAAAATCACCGGCTCCAGGCCATGCTGGCGACGGTAGAAGTCAAAGTAGTGCTCGCTGGCCAGCTTGTCCGAAGCGTATGGCGTCAACGGTGCCCTGGCGGTTTGCTCATCGATGGAGTCGCCTTCGCCGTTGTTGCCATACACCGCCGCACTGGAAGCAAACACCACACGCTTGACCCCAGCCTGGCGCATGGCTTCGCAAACATTGAGGCTACCCACGAAGTTGCTCTGGTGCGTACTGACCGGGTCATCCACCGACGCCTGCACCGAAGCGACTGCCGCCAGGTGCACTACCGCCGTAACCCCTACCGCTGCACGAGCGACCAGTGCGGCATCGGCCACATCGCCTTCGAGCAGTTGCAGGCGTGGGTTGTCCAGCGGCAGGTTGCTGCGCTTGCCGGTGGACAGGTTATCCAGCACGCGCACCGCGTAGCCCTTGGCCAGCAGTGCATCGACCAGATTGGAACCGATAAAGCCAGCACCACCGGTAATCAGTACGAGAGCATCAGACATAGCGGCAAACCCTATTGAGCGGCATCGTTGGTTTGGCGAATTTTTTCGACAATCGCGGTGGTCGAGCTGTTTTCCACCAACCCCAGGACTTTGACCTTGCCGCCATAGGCGTTGACGATATCGGCGCCGACCACCTGGTCGACCGAGTAGTCGCCGCCCTTGACCAACACGTCCGGCTTGACCTGGGCCAGCAGGTTTTCCGGGGTGCCCTCGGAGAAACTGATCACCCAGTCCACCGCGCCCAACCCAGCCAGGACCGCCATGCGCCGATCCACACTGTTGATTGGCCGGCCAGGGCCTTTGAGGCGGCTGACCGAAGCATCGTCGTTGATCGCCACGATCAGGCGATCACCCTGGGCGCGGGCCTGCTCCAGGTAAGTCACATGGCCGGCGTGCAGGATGTCGAAGCAACCGTTGGTGAAAACGATGCTTTCGTTATGGGCACGGGCATCGTCAATCGCCAGCAGCAATTGCTCAAGGCTCAACACGCCACGCTCCGAGCCTTCCTCGCGTTGGATCGCACGGCGCAGTTCCGGGGCGCTGATGGATGCCGTACCCAGTTTGCCCACCACAATGCTCGCCGCCAGGTTGGCCAGGGCAACCGCGTGGGGCAATTCCTCACCGGCTGCGATCGCCGCCGCCAGGGTGGAAATAACGGTGTCGCCGGCGCCGGTGACGTCGAATACTTCCCGCGCCCGCGCCGGCAGGTGCATGGCCGGGTGACCGGGGCGCAGCAGGGTCATGCCGTGTTCGCCACGGGTCACCAGCAAGGCGCCGAGGTCGAGGTCGGCCATCAGGCGTGCGCCTTTGCTCACCAAGTCGTGCTCATCGGCGCAGCCGCCGACGATGGTTTCAAATTCGCTGAGGTTCGGCGTGATCAGGCTGGCGCCCCGGTAGACCGAGAAGTCCTTGCCCTTGGGATCGGCCAGCACCGGGATGCCCCGGGCCTTGGCGGCCTGGATCAGCACCTGGTGGTTTTTCAACGCGCCTTTGCCGTAGTCCGACAGCACCAGCACCTTGATGCCTTCGAGCAACGTGTCGACCTGGTCACTGAGGGCCAGGGCGTCGGTGGCGAAGGGTTCTTCAAAATCGATACGCAGCAATTGCTGGTGACGGCTCATGACCCGCAGCTTGACGATGGTCGGCTGGTGGGCAATGCGCTGGAACAGGGCACGCACACCAGCGCCGCGCAGGCTGTTGGTCAGGCTGTCGGCGGCTTCGTCGTCGCCGGTCACGCCGACCAGGGAGGCCGGGGCGCCGAGTGCAGCGATGTTAAGGGCGACGTTGGCAGCGCCGCCTGGACGGTCTTCGATTTGCTCGACCTTGACTACCGGTACCGGTGCCTCAGGGGAAATCCGTGAGGTACCGCCATGCCAGTAACGGTCGAGCATGACATCGCCGACCACCAAGACAGGGGCTTGATCGAATCGCGGCATGGACAACTTCATGGAGCAACCCACATACAAAATGAACAGGGGCGCGATATTAGCACAGGGAAAAGCATCGACCGATTCAATCCTGGCGGTCGATCCCAGCCTGGCTGCAATAGCGCCTCAATAGGCATCTGTCACGTGGGAGGGCGCCACAGGGTCACCTTCTTCGAACTCCTTGGCGTGCAAGCGGGCGTAGTAACCGTTCTTCGCCAGCAGCTCGACATGGGTGCCGCGCTCGACAATCTGGCCGTCGTCCATCACCAGGATCAGGTCGGCTTTCTCGATGGTGCTCAGGCGGTGGGCAATCACCAGGGTCGTGCGGTTCTTCACCACATGGTCCAGGGCCGCCTGGATATGGCGCTCGGACTCGGTGTCCAGGGCCGAAGTCGCCTCGTCGAGAATCAGCAGCGGCGCATCCTTGAGCAAGGCCCGGGCAATCGCAATGCGCTGGCGCTGGCCGCCAGACAGCAGCACGCCATTCTCGCCCACCAGGGTTTCGTAGCCCTGGGGCATCTTCACGATGAACTCGTCGGCATAGGCTTCGCGAGCGGCATGGTGCACCGCGTCGGCGGGCGCTCCGGCCAGGTCGCCATAGGCGATGTTGTTGGTCACGGTGTCGTTGAACAAGGTGACTTGCTGGGTCACCAGGGCAATTTGCCGGCGCAGGTTGCGCAGGGTGAAATCCTGCACGCGTACGCCGTCGAGCAGAATCTGCCCCTGTTCGTGCTGATAGAAGCGCGGAATCAAGCCCGCCAGGGTCGACTTGCCGCTGCCCGAACGCCCCACCAGCGCGACCATTTGCCCAGGCTCGACGATAAAGCTGATGTCGTTGAGCACCTTCTTGTCGCTTTCCGGGTATTGGAAGCTGAGGTTGCGCACTTCAATGCGCCCAGCCAGACGTTCATGCTCGATCACGCCCTGGTCGACTTCGACCGGCTCATCCAACTGCTCGAAAATACTCTCGGCACCCGCCACGCCCTTTTGGATGGTCGAGCTGACTTCGGACAGCTGGCGAATCGGCTTGGGCAACAGGCCGGCCATGGTGATGTAGGCCACCAGGTCGCCGGGCGAGGCATCGCCACGCAAATACAGGACCAGGAACATGACCACGGCCATCGCACTGTAGGTCACCAACTGCAGCATCGGCGTGTATACCGCGCCGGTCTTGGTCATCGCCAGTTGTTTCTCGGTATTGCTCAGGCTCGCCTGCTCGAAGCGCACCTTTTCATATTTCTCGCCGCCAAAGCTGCGGACCACACGGTAGCCGTGGATCGTCTCGGAGGCCACATGGGTCACGTCGCCCATGGACACCTGGATTTTCTTGCTTTGCTTGCGGAATTTACGGCTGGTGCTGTTCACCATCATGCCGATCACCGGCAGGATCGCCAGCATCACCAGGGTCAGCTTCCAGTTCATCCACACCAGGGTGCAGAACAGGAAAATCACGGTCATGCCTTCGCGGATAACCACCTTGATCGCATCGGTGGCTGCACCGGTGACCATGGTGACGTTGAAGGTAATGCGCGAAATCAGGTGGCCGGAGTTGTTCTTGTCAAAAAAGCGGTTGGGCAACTCCAACAGTTTGTTGAACAGCACCACGCGCAGGTCGTGGACCAGGCCCAGGGAAACCCGTGCCAGGAAGAAGTTGCCGAGGAACGAACCCACGCCCTGCCAGGCCGCGATCAGCACGATCATCAGCGGCACGGTTTCCAGTAACTGCAACTTGCCCAGATAGGGGTTGCCGGGGAACAGGCTGGCCTCGGGATTCGCCAGGCCATCGACGAAATACTTGAGGATATAAGCGAGCATCGGTTGGGTCGATGCGAAGATCAGGAACCCGACAATACTCAGGATGAACAGACCCACATAAGGCCGTACGTAAGTCAGGAGGCGGAAGTAAATCGCCAGCGTCGACTGGGTTTTCGGTTCAGGACTGCTCATGGGAATCCGCGCAAATCAGTAAGGCGCGGATCATATCACAGGCCTCTTCGCCCCAAAAAACATGAGCAGGGGCCAGCCTTGCATCAAGTCGGTTAAGATAACCGGCTATTGATGGGAGTCAGGCATGCAAGTAATCGATCACAACACCTATGAGGCATTGCGCGCCGGCGCGCAGGTGCTGGAAGCCGATGGTTCTGGCGACAAGGTGCTCCGGTTGACCGATGGTTGCATGCTCAAACTGTTCCGGCGCAAGCGCCTGCTCAGTTCGGCGCTGTTCTACCCGTATGCCCAGCGCTTCGCCAACAACACCCGCGCACTGCAGCAACGGGATATCCCCTGCCCGCGCATCATTGCGGTGTATCGCATTCCCAGCATTGCGCGGGACGCGGTGTATTACAGCCCGCTGGCCGGGGAAACCATCCGCCAGTTGAAACTCGCCAAGGCCGAGGCCGACGCCTTGCGTGTGCGCCTGGGCTGTTTCATTGCGCAACTGCATGAGAAGGGCGTGTACTTTCGCTCGCTGCACTTTGGCAACGTGGTCCTGACTCCGGAAAACACCCTGGGGCTGATCGACATTGCCGACCTGAGTTGCCAGGCCGCCGCCCTGAGCCAGAGCAAGCGCCTGCGTAACTTCAGCCATCTGCGGCGCTATCCCGAGGATCGGCAATGGCTGCTGGGCGATGATGCCGGGCAAGCCTTCTTCGATGGCTATCGCCAGGGCTTGCCGGCCGGCAGTCAGCAGGCGCCGCTGATTGAGCGCCTGCGGCAATTACTGGACTGACTTCACCGGGTGATGATCAGCACCGTGGCGCCTCGGCGATTGGCGAAGCGCTCGACGATGCGCATGTTGCGCTCGGCCAGCCAACTGATGAGCCAGGGCTCGTTACCGCGGGCTTCGATCAGGAAATAGCGGAATTGATCCGCATAGGCCGGCGACATGGCCGCTTCCCGGGTCAATTGCTTGAGCAGATAACCACGCCCGGCGTAATAACCGATCCGGCCGTCATCGAAATACGCTGGGACATCCGGCTCGACATTCGCCGCCATCCAGCGCCCCGCGTCAACGTACTGGACCTTGCCCGGCCCGGTGGACACCACATTGGACAACATCACCAAAAGGCAGACCGCCACCAGGGCCTTGCCCAGGCGCGGGAACTGTTGGGCAAACATCTGCATCGCCAAGGCCAGCGCCGGCACAAACAGTAGGTTCAGGAAGCTCATGTAGCGCAAGTTCATGAACTGCTGCTGGATAAAGAACAGCAGCAATACCAACAGGTACAACAGCGCCGCCCAGGCAAAAGGCCGGTATTCGTGCCAGTAGCGCTTGATCGCCTGCCAATTGCGGCCACGCAAAAACGGCACGGCAAACGGACCGCAAATATTTACAAAGCCGATGGCCATGGCCGCCAGGATGCCAAAAAAGATGATGCGTCCGGCTTCATCCTGGGAGTACTTGTTGATCAGCGAGTTGGCGAACTGATCGCGCAGCAAGTCAAACGACGCCAGCACCTGGTTGGGGTTGATCAAGCCCAGATAGTAGTCAACGCGAGCCGATGTAAAACCATCCGTGGCCGAGACCAGCACTATCCCCGCCACGACACCCAACAGCGGCAGCGCCACAAACTGCAGGAGCGCCAGGCGCCGCTCGCGCACCCACAGGCCAGGCAACTGCCATAAGCCCAACGCCGGCAACAGCAACAACGCTTCCAGCCGGAAGGCTGCCGCCGCGACAATCGCCAGGTGGATGATTGCCGCCCGCAGCCATCCACCGCGGGCCTGCCAGCGCATGGCCAGCCAAAGCGTCAGGATGCAGAAGAACCAGAAGCCGAACTCACGCAGGATCTCGCCACGAAACTGGTTGAACGCAGGCATCGCCAACACCACCAGGCAAGCCCAAGGCGCCACCTGCACCGAGCGCTGGCGCACGCAGTCAACCAGTAGCGCACAGGTACCGGCAGCAAACAGCGAACACCACAAGTACGCACTCAGTTCTATGGGCAGGGCTGAAACCGAATGGGTGCCCGCCAGGAGCAGGGAGAACCAGGGCCAGTTGAATACGGCAAAGGCGGCTTTCGGGCCATGGACGTGAGCGTCCTGGGCAATGGTCAGGTAGAAAGCCGCATCACGTCCGACAGTCGCTGCGCCCAGCACAGCGATCAGGGACAGCAGCAGGCTCCCAAAAAATGCCACTCGAACGGGATGCTCGACGGCAATACTCAACACCCGGGCCCACAACTTGCTGCCTATTCCAACCACACCCCCCCCTTAAAACCTGGCGTCACATCGCGTGCACAAGATTTGAAAACATACATTTCAGAAAAACCACTGCACCACGAAAACCCAACGCCCAGTCATTGCAATCAACTCTGGCGCTGCATAGGTAATTCCCGGCGTAGCGTAACAGGCTATAACGCGCTTACTTGAACATCAGCTGAAGCGCCTTGCGTGTGTACGACCAGCGCGTCAGGGCGCGCCAGTCGGTACGCACCGCCTGGCAGTAAAACTGCCTGGCAAGCGTGTATTCCCCAGCACTGAAGCAATTGCGAAACAACGACAGGCAGCGCTGCGCGAGAAACGCACTGCGCAGGCCTTGCAACTCTGCTGGCATACGCACCGGCGAAAACACCTCGTCTACCAGGCTCACGCCCGCCGCGACACTGTGGTTGATGTCATGTCGCAGGCTATCCGCATGCTTGTAGATCAGCGCCAGTGGCTGGTCGATGACCGTGCAAGGCACGCGCGCCAGGGCCTGGGCAAACACCGGGATATCCTCGGCGTTACGCATGCGCTCCGGGTAGTTGCCCACCGCGAAGATGTCACGGTGCATGGCGCAGGCGCCATTGGAGATCGCGATGGTCTTGTCCAGCAAGTACCCGCGCACCCGCTGGTATGGGGTGGCAGGCAGCGGCTTGACGGCATGTAGGCGGCGCTTGCCATCTTCAAATACCGACCAGTGGCCACCGATGATCAGGCGGCTATCCGGGTGAGCAGCAATATGCTGCGCAACCAGGGCCAGGGCGCCTGGGGCCATTTCATCATCGGCGTCGAGGAACATCAGGTACTGGCCCGCAGACTCCTCAATCCCGCGATTGCGCACCGAGGCCAGGCCGCCATTGGGCTTGCGCAGGGCCTGGAAACGCCCGGGGTGCTTGGCCAGCAGAGCTTCCAGTACCTGCGGCGTCTCATCGGTAGAGCCGTCATCAATCACCAACAGCTGCGCATCGGCTTCGTCGAGTTGCGCCAGCACCGACTCAACCGCGCGACCCAGGGTGCGCGCGTAGTTGTAGGCCGGGATGACGACGCCAATCAGTGCTTCAGTCAACGGCTTGCCCTTCCACACCGTCTTTGACGACCAGGATGTCTTCCATGATCAGGTACTGCAGGTCGGAGCCGAAGAACATGTTCAGGGCGTCGGTCGGCGAGCAGATCATCGCTTCGCCGCGGCGGTTGAGCGAGGTGTTCAGGGACACACCGTTGCCGGTCAGCACTTCCAGCTCTTTCATCATGTCGTAGTAGCGCGGGTTGTACTCGCGCTTGAGCACCTGGGCGCGGGAGGTGCCATCTTCATGGACCACTTCCGGCACGCGGGTTTTCCACTCTTCGGCCACTTCAAAGGTGAAGGTCATGAACGGGGCCGGGTGATCGACCTTGATCATCTGCGGGGCCACGGTGTCGAGCATCGACGGGCAGAAAGGCCTCCAGCGCTCGCGGAACTTGATCTGGTGGTTGATCCGATCAGCCACGCCCACGGCGCTCGGGCAACCAATGATCGAACGCCCGCCCAGGGCGCGCGGGCCGAACTCCATGCGGCCCTGGAACCAGGCCACCGGGTTGCCGTCGACCATGATCTGGGCGATGCGCTTGGGCATGTCGTCGATCTGGCGCCACTTCGGCTTGCTCGGGTGCTTGGCGCACGCGGCAATCACTTCTTCATTGCTGTAGGACGGGCCGAGATAGACGTGTTCCATCTTCTCTACCGGTACCCCACGGGCATGGGACACATAGGCCGCCGCGCCCACGGCAGTGCCGGCATCGCCGGACGCCGGCTGCACGAACAGCTCCTTGACGTCGTCGCGGGCAATGATCTTCTGGTTCAACTTGACGTTCAGCGCGCAGCCGCCGGCGAAGGCCAGCTTGCCGGTTTCCTTGAGGATATCGCCCAGGTAATGGTCAATCATCTGCAAGGCCAGTTTCTCGAACAGCGCCTGCATGCTGGCTGCGTAGTGGATGTACGGCTCGTCGGCGATGTCGCCTTCACGCTTGGGACCCAGCCACTCAATCAGTTTTGGCGAGAAGTAGAAGCCCTTGCCCTTCTCTTTATAGCGGCGCAGGCCGATGACGTTGGCGTAGTCGGTGTTGATCACCAGTTCGCCATTTTCAAAGGAAGCCAGGCGCGAGAAATCGTACTTGCTGGCATCGCCATACGGCGCCATGCCCATGACCTTGAACTCGCCGTCGAGCATTTCAAAGCCGAGGAACTCGGTGATCGCGCCGTACAGGCCGCCCAGGGAGTCCGGATCGTAGAATTCCTTGATCTTGTGGATCTTGCCGTTTTCGCCGTAGCCGAAGAAGGTGGTGGCGTACTCGCCCTTGCCGTCGATCCCGAGGATCGCGGTCTTCTCCTGGAAACCCGAGCAGTGATAGGCGCTGGAAGCGTGGGCCAGGTGGTGTTCAACCGGCTCGATCTTGATCTTCTTCGGATCGAAGCCCAGTTGCTCCAGGCACCAGACAATCTTGTTGCGGTAGCGCTTGTAGCGCCGGTTGCCCATCAGGATCGCGTCAAGGGCGCGGTCCGGGGCATACCAGTAACGCTTGGCATAGTGCCAGCGAGCCTCGCCGAACAAGCTGATCGGGGCAAACGGGATCGCCACCACATCAACGTCGGAGGGTTTGATGCCAGCCTGTTCCAGGCAGAACTTCGCCGACTCGTAGGGCATGCGGTTCTTTGCATGTTTATCGCGTACGAAGCGCTCTTCTTCGGCGGCCGCGATCAGCTTGCCGTCGATATACAACGCTGCGGAAGGATCATGGCTAAGGGCGCCGGACAGGCCAAGAATCGTCAATGCCACTGGGGTCTAGCCTCTTTTAGTCTGCATGCAGGCGCTGGCGCCTGAAAAAATGTGAGCCCCTCGCCTCGGCGAGAAAAGCTAAAGGGCGGGATTATAGCTTAAAAGCGGCAAAACGCCTCTAGCCGCAAATGGCACGGAGAAACAAGAGGCATCATCGGAAAATCTCGATACTGCCGTCTCGATTTTGCCGGTAGACGGTGTAGGGCAGTACCAAAGTATCGAGAACGCCCGATAGCACGAAATCAATGGCTATCCACGGCACCGAGGCGATCTGCTGGTCTTCCAGGCTTTTTTTGCTGTTGGGTTCGCCATTGAGGGAGCAGAAGTCATACACCACCCCGCTGTAGATACGGGGCACGCTCTCGCAGTGGCTGCGCAGGTCCTTGAGCTTCTGGCTGGCCACCGCGTCTTCGCGAAACACCGTATTCAGGGTGCCGCAGGCCGTGGTCGAAAGGACAATGGCGGCGAGCAGCAGAATGTTTGTAGGATTCACGGGTAACCCTCTTTGGTATGGGGCGCACAGCCTAACCCAAGACTGTGTAAGACGAATATGCCGGCATTTTGCGGGAATATTCTTCAAAAAACGCCGCGCAGAATCGTTAAACTCGCGCCCTTTTTCCGCGCCCGCGCTGCGCGTCATGGAAGTTGGTTTGCTCATGAAAGTTGTTGCCCCCACGTGTTTTGCGATGTTGCTCCAGAGCCTGCCGGGCCTGCAGCAAACTGCCCTGGCCGAAGATGCCCTGCTGATCCTCGACCCCAGCGTGGTGACAGGTTCGCGCAGCGCCAGTCGCAGCTTCGACCTGCCCTACTCGGTGGACAGCATCAGCCGTGAGCAGATCAGCGACGGCCAGTTGGGTATCAATGCCTCGGAGGCCCTGTCCCGCGTGCCGGGGCTGGTGGTGCAGAACCGCCAGAACTACGCCCAGGACCTGCAGATTTCCTCCCGCGGCTTTGGCGCGCGCTCGGCGTTTGGCGTGCGCGGGATCAAGCTGATTGCCGATGGCATCCCCGCCAGCACCCCGGATGGCCAGGGCCAGGCCGCCACCTTCAACCTCGACACAGCGGACCGCATCGAAGTACTGCGCGGCCCGGCCGCCACCCTGTATGGCAGCAACGCCGGCGGGGTGATCCAGATGTTCTCGCGCAATGGCGAAGGCCCGCCCCGTATCGGCGCCGAAACCCTGTTTGGCAGCGACGGCCTGAACAAGAACCACCTCAGCGCCGAAGGCGCGGTGCAGGGCGCCGGGTTTGTCCTCGATGCCTCGCGCATGGACACCGACGGCTACCGCGACCACAGCAGCGCCCGCCGTGACCAGACCTTCGCCAAGCTCAACCTCGAACCCGATGACGACAGCAAGCTAGCCCTGATCTATAGCAGCCTGGAGCAAAACGGCACCCAAGACCCGCTGGGGCAAACCTGGGCAGGCTACAAGGCCGACCCGCGTTCGGTAAACAGCAATGCCCTGGCGTACAACACGCGCAAGAGCATTGATCATCAGCAACTGGGGATGAATTACGAGCGGTACATTGGCGATGCAACGTTGCAGGTGAATGCCTATACCGGGCGGCGGAGTGTGATTCAGTATTTGTCGATTCCCAAGGGCGTAGCGAGCAACGAACGCGGCGGCGGCGTGGTGCAATTCGACCGCAAGTTCTACGGCGGTGGCGTGCGCTGGATGCAGCCCATCGACAGCGTGCCGGGCGAATTGATGATCATCACCGGCCTGGACTTCGACCAGAGCGAAGACAGCCGCCACGGCTACCAGAACTACAGCGGCAACACCCTCGGCGTGAAAGGCGAATTACGCCGCAATGAAATCGACACCGCCCGCAGCCTCGACCCGTACATCCAGGCCAACTGGGCCATCGAGCGCTGGACCCTGCAAGCCGGGCTGCGCCACAGCACGATGGAAATGGACGTGGATGACCAGTTCCTGAGCAATGGCGATGCCAGCGGCAATAAGACCTATCAGAAGAACACGCCCTCGATGAGCGTGATGTACGCGTTCACCCCTGACCTGCACGGCTATGTCAGCGCCGGCAAGGGCTTCGAAACGCCGACCCAGGCAGAGCTGGCTTACGCCCCTGGTGACATCGAAGGTTTCAACTTCGGCCTGAAGCCGTCAGAAAGCACTCAATATGAAGTGGGCTTGAAGGCGCAGGTGAACAACAGCACGCGGGTCAACGCTGCCGTATTCCAAATAGCTACGGAAGATGAGTTGGTGGTCAATGCATCGAAGGATGGACGCACCAGCTACCAAAACGCCGGCCGCACCCTACGCCGTGGCTTTGAGCTGGGCATCGAAAGCCAACTGAGCGAACAGTGGAGCGCCAACCTCGCCTACACCCGCCTGCAAGCCACCTACGACAGCAACTTCAGCAATAGCGGCAAAACCGTGGACAAGGGCAACTACCTACCCGGCGTCCCACAGACCACGCTCTTTGCCGAACTGAACTGGAAACCAAGGGACTGGGTGAGTACCGCCGTCGAAGGTATGTACCGCAGCAAGATCTATGTCGAAGACACCAACCAGAAGCATGCTGCTCCGGGTTACAGCGTTTTCAACTGGCGTGCACGCTTTGAGCAGAAGGTCGAACACTGGACCTTTCACCAGACCCTGCGCCTGGACAACCTGCTGGATCGCCAGTACGTCGGTTCGGTGATTGTTGGCGATGGCAACGATCGTTATTACGAAGCCGCGCCCGGCAGGTCGTGGTATGCGGGCGCAGGAGCCCAGTACAGCTTTTGAGTGATAAAAACCAATGGGCAAATAACGTTGCCCATTTGGTTCCCACATTAATAACAGACACTTCCTATAACCCAGCCCCTACACTTTGGAAAAGTACCCACCAAAATCATAAAGAACTATAAACGCAAACACCTACTCAACTTTTGAGCAATCACCCATCAGCCTTTAATTGCCACTCTCCATTAGCCCCGTAAACCAGTTCATGATCTATGGGCTCTCGATAGGGATCACCAAAGTTCACATGACCACCATCACCTTTGCCATTAGAGGCGGTTGGCTGCCATTCCTGGGTATCGGCGTTAAAAAATTCGGCGTCATCACCAGCGGTTGTGTCCTTTGGATTGCGGACACCCGACTGCACTTTATCTATCGGACTTGTTGGATTCACCGGATCTATCGGCTTATTTTTACCGGCCAGATCACTGTAAAAAGAAAACGGTTGAAAACCTGTTATCGAAGTCATTTGCACACTCCCGGAATTAACATTTCGATCACTCAATAAACATCTATATAAGATATTTTTATCACGCGTCGATACAACCTATTAACCCCAACGAACAATGTCCAGAGCACTACTTAATCAAAATATTAAGTAATGCCCCTTGCCTTCGAAAACACTGTGACTTCCCAGACCTGAAAAAATCGCTACGACTTATGACGGCCTCACGCGGATCACCTAGCTAACGCGCTCACCTTGGGCAAGCGCTGATCAATCACGCGATACAAAGCACTATCAGCCGGCCAGTTGCGCATAAACCGCGCACGGTCCTTGGCAAACGCCGGTGCGAAGCTGCTCAGCGAGCCATGCTGACACATCGAATCCAGATCTATCAGCACCCAACGCCCTCCCTGCCAGAACAGGTTGCGACCCTTGAAGTCACCGTGGCTGATCCGCTCGCGAATCAGTTCGCCAAACAGGCGCTCCAGGGCCAGCAGTTCAGGCTCGGGCACCTCGCCGCTGTCCACGTAAGGGGCCAGGTGCTCGATCAGGTCGGGCCCGGACAGGTGCTCGGTGACCAGATAAGCCCGGCTGCGCAACCAGAAAAAGCGTCGTTCCAGAAGCGCCAGGGGCTTGGGTGTGGCAATCCCCAGGAATGTCAGGCGGTTGCCTTCGCTCCAGGCGTGCCATGCGCGGCTGGGCCTCCAGAAGCGCCTGAGCCAGTGTGTAAAACCCTTGATGTTGTAGCGTTTGATCACCAGCGCTCGACCCGCAGCATCAACCCCGGCCACCGTGGCCGAGGCGCCGGCCTTGTACATTTGGCCCTGGTCGATAAGCCTATCGACGTTTGCCAGCACCGGCAGCAGGGTGGCTTCTTCTTCACGCCGGATCGCCAGCAGCCCAAAGGCCCCGCGCACTACGCTGAACAAGGTGCACTCACGGCCGATCTTGCCCATGAAGTCTTTCAGGCGCCAGGCGCGCACTTTGCGCACCTGTTTTTGCAAGGCTTCCAGGGGCAACGCGTGCTCGCCGTTGCTTAATAGGTAGTGCACCAGTAATTCTTCGGTAAACGGTTCGAGGTCGCTCGGTAACTGGGCAAAAAACACCCCGAGGTTTTCCAGCACCCGGTTACGCGACAGGGGCTTACCCGCCTGCTCGACGCAGATGCCCCCCCCGTCGATCAAATACAGCTTGTCAGCCTGACGCATCAGGTTGTCCAGATGCAGATCTTCCTGCCACAAACCCTTGGCGTGCATCTGGGCAATCGCACCCAGCGCTTGGGCCAGTACCGCCTGTTGCTCATCGGCCAAGAGCGGCAAGGCTTCGACTGCCGCCCAGGCGTCGGCCAGGCTTTGGGCCCCTTCCAGAAACTCGAACAGCAGCCAGCCACCCTCACCGTCTTGCAGGCCGTCGGCGAGCAACAGCGGGGTAGTGAGGCCTTGCTCGGCGAGCAGGCGCACGCCCTGGAGTTCGCGCTGGAAATGTCGCGCGGCGTTGCTACCCACCAGCAACTTGGCCAGCACCGGCCGGCCGCGCCAGATGGCCGCGCCCACATAACGCTGGCCGGGCAACACCCGCAACAGGCTCAGCAGCTGCAACTGCCCAGGGCCCGCTGCATCCGCCAACTCAATACTCAAGGGCAGCGCGGGGGTGCGCCCGGCGTTTTTGAGTTCAGACAGCCGCATCAGCGGGCCTCCTTGTGACTGCGGCGCCCCGCCAGGTAAGTTGCCCAGGTATCCACCAGCGAACTGTCGACCGGCTGGTCGAGGTAAGCCGCCAGAAATTGCCGCACCTGCTCTGCGGTCCATGCCCCGGCACGGCGCAGTAGCGGCTCCAGATCCTTGACCCGATCACGCCGGCCCAGCAACAGCGGCCGGGTTTTTTCCAGGTCGATCAACTGCGCCGCGTAACCGTCGCCGGTGGCCTGCAGGAAGATGTGCTTGGGGTAAAAACAGCCATGCACCTGGCCGACACCATGGAGCTTGCGCGCCAATTGGCCGCAGGCCACGAGGATTGCGTGGTGCTGGGCTTCGCTCAGGGCCGGCCACTGCTCCAGGAGTGAATCCAGGTCATTCCAGCCATCCAGCGCGCGGGTCAGCAGCAAGGCGCGGTATTCGCCGGCAACTTTGCGCTCGCCATAAAAGGCGGCCTGCAAGGCTGGGATCGCCTTCTGCCGATAGCGGCTGATATTGCGAAACTCGCGGGCAAAGGTTGGCTCGCCAAACGGCCGATGCAGGGTGCGCGTCAGGTAGTTGCTCTGGCGCTTGAGGTAGAAGCCACGGCCCTCCAGCTCCAGGCGGAACACACTGCTCCAGCCGCCGCGACTGGTGTTGGGCTCGTCCACTGCATCCAGTTGCCTGGCCCACAGGGCATCGAAGTCAGCCAGGCCATTGCGCTCCAGCAAGGCCCGGTCTTCAGTTGCCAGGAAGTCATTCATTCGCGTCCCTCGAAAAACTTCAGCACATGGCGGATCCGCTGTTTATCCGATGTGTTCAGGTGCTTGCGCCGACGATATTGCATGTAGAAGCGTAGGCGCTGGGTGGCCGACAAGTGGTATTTGGCGACCTTGTCCAGGCATGCCAAGTCCTTGGTGATCCGGTATTTGAGCCAGAAGCCGCGCCAGAAGTCGCCGTTGGGGCAGTCGATCAGGTACAGGGTCTGCTGGTCGTCGATCAACAGGTTGCGCCACTTCAAATCGTTGTGGGTAAACCGGTGGTCGTGCATGGTCCGGGTGTATTCGGCGAGCTGGCGGCTGACCTTGTCGACCCACGCCGGGTCGGACAATTGCGGGTCCTTGCGTTCGGCCAGGGCCGCCAGGTCTTCAGTGCGCGGTAACTCGCGGGTGATCATCGCCCCACGGTCATAGGCCAGGCCCTTGCGCTCCAAGCCCCAGGCCACCACTTCGGCCGTGGGGATGCCCCACTTGGCGAAGCGCTTGAGGTTCTGCCATTCGGACTTGACCCGTGGCTTGCCCAGGTAACGCCGCAAGCCTTTGCCGGCGCCGGTGTAGCGCTTGACGTAGTAGTTGACCCCGCCGCGCTCCACGCGAATCACTTCGGACAGTGGGTCTCGGGTCAGCCGCTCGCCTTGCAGGGCGAACACCGCGTCGAGGCTACCAAAATCGTCCACAAGCTCCGAGTAAGCAGGTTCCAGGTTCCAACCCGCCATCAGAGCGCGCCTCCGTAGCGAATTTTACGGTCATAGAGTTTGCTGGCCTTGCGCTCCAGCCACTGTAGCAACGCGCCTTCCTCGGCCAGGATCTGGCGCAGGGGCTGCTGGAAGTAGCCCTTGAGGAAGCGCAATTTGTCGCGGCGGGTCAGGCCGATATCCAGGATCGAAAAATACAGGGCCGCCAGGTCCTTGTTGCGCCAGCGCTGACTGATGCGCGGCCGCACCTGGGCGCGGTGCAGGTCGATCACCGACAGCTTGAAGTCATCGGCCGTCACCGGCTTGTCGGTGTGCAGCAGGAAGTGGCAGATGTAGCAGTCACGATGGTTGACGCCGGCGCGATGCATCATCCCGGTCATGCGCGCCACTTCGGCAATCAGCGCGCGCTTGAGACGCGGCTCGGGCGGCTGCTTGAGCCAGTCCATGCTCAAGTCTTCCAGGCTGATGGTCGGCGCCAGCTCTTGGGTGACAATAAAGGAATGCTGGTCGGCCGGGTTGGCGCCACGTTCGCCGTAGGCCACGGCGGTCATGGTCGGGACGCCCACTTCGTGCAGGCGCTGGATCGCCTGCCACTCCTGCCCGGCGCCCAGCACCGGCAATTTGGCGGTGAATAGGTTCTTGAAGATTTCACCCCAGCCGATGCCACGGTGGATTTTCACAAAGTAGCCGCGCCCATCCACCTCGGTGCGCAAGGTGCGACGGGCTTCCAGTTCACGGTAAACCTCACCCTCCAACAGCTCGACTTCGGCGAACGCATCGCGCCCGGCCCAAAGGCTCTTGAACGGTTCGGCAAGAATCAACTTCATCAGTGTTGCTCCGCCAGAATTACATCCGCAGCGTGCTGCGGCATGCTATAGAGGTCGGCCGTCTCGGCGAAGGCCAGACCATTGCGGCTCCAGGCCGCACGTTGCTGCTGATCACTGAGCATCCCGGCCAGGTACTGGTTGAGCTGGGCCTGCTCGAAAGGCTCGTCAAGCACACGCCCGCAATCGGCCTCGCTGATGTAATGGGCATAACCACACACCGCCGTGACCAATACCGGCAACCCGGCCACCAGGGCTTCGAGCAGCACGGTCCCGGTGTTTTCGTTGTACGCCGGGTGAATCAACAGGTCGGCGCCCAGCAAAAAACGCGGGATATCGCTGCGCCCCTTGAGGAACTGCACATTGTCGCCCAGGCCAAGGGTAGCACTCTGCAATTGGAATACTTTGGGGTCGTCCTGGCCAATTACAAACAGACGGGTGCGCTTTTTCAGGTCTGGCGGCAGTGCGGCCAGTGCCTTGAGGCTGCGATCCACGCCCTTGGTCTTGAAACCCGAGCCGATCTGCACCAGCAGCAAGTCATCGTGCGCAAGGTTGAATTCGGCGCGAAAGCCTGCGCGGATCTCGGCCGCATTCGGCGGCGCCCGACGATCCTGGGCGATACCCGGTGGCAGCAGGTGGAAGCGCGCCAGCGGCGTGTCGTAGTGCTTGATAAACAGCGGCTGCTGGACCTCGGAGATCATCAGCACTTGGGTCTTGGCGTCCTTGGCAAACACCGCGCGCTCATACTCGGCAAAGTGCCGGTAGCGGCCGAAGCTGCGATACAGCGAGTGCCGCAGGTTTTGCGCCTTGTCTTCAAAACAGCCGTCTGCCGCGTAGTACACATCCAGGCCGGGCATTTTGTTGAAGCCGATCAAGCGGTCCACCGGGCGCTTGGCCAGGTCGGCCTGCATCCAGGCGGTCAACTTCTCGTTGCGCCGATGGTTGAAGAACGCCTTGACCGGCGCCACCAGCACTTCAAAACCTTGGGGCACGTCGCCTTCCCAGATCAGGGTGTAGACACGGATCTGGTGGCCGCGCTGCTGGCACTCCAGGGCGATGCGCATGAAATCGCGCTGCAAGCCACCAAAGGGGAAATATTTGTACAGTACAAATGCCAGTTGCATTAGTGCAGCTCCTCAGCCAATAACAACGTGCTCAGTCGGCTGGCCACACGCTCAGGGTTCAGGCGAGTGAAGCACAACGGCCACTCGCGCTTGAGATCAAACCGGCGCTGGTCTTCGGCGGTCGGTTGGTAGGTGCATTTCTTTTGCAGGCAGGGCGCGCAGGGGAAATCGCTGCCCAGATGGATCTGCGCCTTGCCGTAGGCACCGGTCAGGCCCGGATTGGTCGGGCCGAACAGGGAAATTGTCGGCACATCCAGCGCGGCGGCCAGGTGCCCGAGGCCGGTATCCACCGCCACACAGGCCCTGGCGCCGGCCAGTACCCGCGCCACACCGGCCAGGTTCAGCTTGGGCAGCACCTCGGCGTTGGCCAGGCCTTGGGCCAGGCGCTCGGCGCGGGCTTTTTCGGCGGCATTGCCCCATGGCAACTTCACATCCACCCCCAGGCTGCCCATGCGTTCGGCCAACTCGCGCCAATAGGCTTCGGGCCAGTGCTTGGTGTCCCAGGTGGTGCCGTGCAGCAGCAACACAAAGGGCTTCTTCGGCGGCAGGCCGAGCAGTTTTTCGGTGCTCAGGCCGTAATCCCCCAGGCCTTTGGGCAGGTCATAGCCCAGGGCTACGGCGAACAACTGGCGCAGGCGCTCCACTGCATGCTGCCCACGCGCAACCGCCAGGCGCCGGGAATAGAAGCGCGCGGCGATGGGTTCGCGGGCTGAATTTTTGTCAAAGCCCGCCACCGGCGCCCGCACATAGCGGGTCAGCCAGGCGCTTTTCAGCAGGCCCTGGGCGTCGATCACCAGGTCGTATTTGGTCGATTGGACCTGCTTCTTGAAGCGGCGCCATTCGCCGCTCTTGAAGGTCTGCCAGAGGTTCTTGCGCCAGCGGCGAATCGCCACCGGGATCACCTTGTCCACCGCCGGATGCCAGGTGGGGATTTCGGCGAAGCCTTCTTCCACCACCCAGTCGAAACGGATCCCCGGGATCGCCCGGGCCGCGTCGGTCAATGCAGGCAAGGCGTGGATCACATCGCCCAGGGATGAGGTCTTGATTACCAGTACCCGCAACTCAATGAACCTCGACCACGTTGCCCTGCAAGCGCTGCAAGGCTTGGGCTACCGAGTCGGGCAGCAACTGGCGCAGGCAGTTGTAGTGGCCGAAACGGCAGGTGCGGTCAAAGCACGGGCTGCACTCCAGGCCCAGGCGCACCACCTCGACCTTGTCGGCCAACGGCGGCGTGAAGCCTGGCGAGGTGGAACCGTACACCGCCACCAGCGGGCGATTCAGCGCGGCGGCCACGTGCATCAGGCCAGAGTCGTTGGACACCACCGAGTCGGCACAGGACAGCAGGTCGATCGCCTCGGCCAGGGACGTATCGCCACTGAGGTTGACCGCTTCTTCGCGCAGGCCGGGGATCAGGCGCTGGCGGATGTCCTCGCCCACCGAATGATCGTTTTTCGAGCCAAACAGCCAGACTTGCCAGCCTTCGCGGATTTTCAGCTCGGCAACCTTCGCATAATGCTCCGACGGCCAGCGCTTGGACTCGCCAAACTCGGCGCCTGGGCACAGTGCCAGCACCGGGCGGTCGAGGCTCAGGCCGAACTTGGCCAGGGCTGCATCGCGGGTGACCGGGTCGATTTGCAGGCTCGGCCGTGGATACGGTGTCGGCAGCTCGGCATTGGCCGCATAGGCCAGGGCCATGAAGCGCTCGATCATCAGCGGGTAGCGGGCCTTGTCGAGCTTGCGCACGTCGTTGAGCAGGCCATAACGGAACTCGCCGCGCCAGCCGGTACGCTTGGGGATGCCGGCGAAGAACGGCACCAGGGCCGACTTCATCGAGTTGGGCAGCAGGATCGCCTGGTCGTACTGGCCGGCCAGGGACTTGCCGATCCGCCGCCGGGTCGCCAGTTCCAGCGCGCCATGGCCGAGCGGGAAGCTCAAGGCCTGCCGTACTTCGGGCATGCGCTCCAGGATCGGCCGGCTCCATTCGGGGGCGAGCACGTCGATTTGGCAGTCGGGATGACGCTGTTTCAGGCACTGGAACAGTGTCTGCGCCATCACCATGTCACCGACCCAACTGGGCCCAACGATCAGAATATTCATGTAGTTTCCACAAACGATTCGGGGAGGCTCATGCCTCCCCGCCTCGATAATTACTGTAGGTCACGGTGTGTGGGGGAGCGGGCTTGCCCGCGATAGCATCACCGCGTGCTGTCAGCCAGACCGCAGCGCCTGCATCGCGGGCAGCCCGCTCCCACATAAAGCCGGTCTCCACATTCAATTGGGGTCGCTGTAGTGTTTTAGCTTAACCCCAGTTCTTGCCAGATCCGTTTCACCTGGCGCCGTTCGTCAGCAAACTGATCCCCGGCAACCACCCCCGCCTCGTTCTGCAAGGCCTGGCGATGGGCCGCCGAGCGGTAGGCCTTATACACCTCACGCAACAGGTGGGCATCGGCGGCGGGCATCAGCCCGACCTGCTCCAGGCCTTCCAGGATGCGGATATTGTCGGTGTAGCGCAGTAACGATGGATGCTGCGCAGACCACGCCAAAGCGGCGTATTGCACCATAAATTCAATATCGACGATACCTCCGGCGTCCTGCTTGAGATCGAACAGCGCCGTGGGCTCGAAGGCGTTCGCCGCTGTGCCGGCCCCGGTCGACTTGGTGCCCAGGTTATCGCGCATCTTGGCACGCATCTCGCTGACCTCCTGGCGCAGCTTCGCCAGGTCCTGCGTGCGGCCCAATACCTGCGCACGCACTCCTTCAAACGCGCGGCCCACGTCCTGGCTGCCGACCAGCACCCGCGCCCGCACCAGGGCTTGATGTTCCCAGGTCCAGGCCTCGTTTTCCTGATAACGGGCAAAAGCCCCCAGGGAGCTGACCAGCAGCCCGGATGCGCCAGAAGGTCGCAGGCGCATGTCCACTTCGTACAATTGCCCGGAGTTGGTCTGGGTGGTCAGCAGGTGAATGATGCGCTGGCCCAGGCGAGTAAAGAACTGCGCGCCATCGATCGGCTTGGCGCCGTCGGTTTCGGCCTGCGGGTCACCGTCGTGGATAAACACCAGGTCCAGGTCCGAGCCATGCCCCAGCTCGATCCCGCCGACCTTGCCATAACCGACGATGATAAATCCGGGGTCGCACAGGGTGCCGTCCAGGCGTTGCGGCGTGCCGTGGCGCGCCACAGTCTGGCGCCAGGCCAGGGCCAGCACCTGCTCCAGAATGGCCTCGGCGAGCCAGGTCAGGTAATCGCTGACCTTCATCAACGGCAGGCTGCCGGCGATTTCCGAAGCGGCGACACGCAGGCGGTGCGCCAACTTGAAGTGGCGCAGGGCTTCCATCTGCTGCTCAAGGTCATCTTCGGGGATACGCGTGAGGCGCTCGCGCAGTTCGGCGGCCAGTTCCGGCGCCAAGGGCGGCTTGAACAGGCGGCCTTCGTTGAGCAGTTCATCCAGCAGCAGCGGGAAGCGGGTGATCTGCTCGGCAATCCACGGGCTGGCCGCGCACAGGGTCAACAGCCGACGCAGGGCGTCAGGGTTTTCCGTCAACAGCACCAGATACGCAGAACGCCGCGCGACAGCTTCTACCAGCGGCAGTACGCGCTCCAGCACCAGGTCCGGGTTGGCGTGTTCGACGGCCTGGGCCAGCAGGCGCGGGATAAACGCATCCAGGCGCTCACGTCCCAGGCGCTGCATCGCCCGCAGTTGCGGGCTGCCGCGCAGGCTGGCCAGGGCTTTCAGGGCCTTGGGCGCATCGGCAAAGCCGCCTTCGGCCAATTGGCGACAGGCGGCCTCCTCATTTTGGGATTCTTCCCACAAGGGCAGCCACTCGCCACCCACCACCAATTCGCTTTCCACCCCCTCCTCTTCGTCCGGATCAGCGATCACCTGGCGGAAATGCCAATCCACCCGGCCACGCCAGTACATCAACTGCCCGTGGAACGCGGTCCAGTCGGCAAAGCCCAGCATGAACGCGATCCGCGCCTGGTCTTCATCACTGTGGGGCAACATCTGGGTCTGGCGGTCGGCGATGGCCTGGATCGCGTGTTCGGTGTAGCGCAGGAACTCATAGCCGCTGCGCAACTCGGCAATCACCGCCGGCGGCAGGTAGCCCTGGCCTTCCAGGGTGCCCAGCACCTTCAGCAAAGGCCGCTGTTGCAGGCTCAGGTCGCGGCCGCCGTGAATCAGCTGGAACGCCTGGGCGATAAATTCCACCTCACGGATACCGCCCGCGCCCAGCTTGATGTTGTCGGCCATGCCCTTGCGCCGCACTTCCTGCTGGATCAACTGCTTCATGGTGCGCAGCGCTTCGATCGCAGAAAAGTCCAGGTAGCGCCGATAGACGAACGGGCGCAACAGGTCGAGCAATTGCGCGCCGGCCACCTGGTCGCCGGCCACCACCCGCGCCTTGATCATCGCGTAGCGTTCCCAGTCGCGGCCCTGATCCTGGTAGTACTGCTCCAAGGCATTGAAACTCAGCACCAGCGCCCCGGCGGAACCGTAGGGCCGCAGGCGCATGTCGACCCGGAACACAAAGCCGTCGACAGTCATCGGGTCCAGGGCCTTGATCAGTTTCTGGCCCAGGCGGATGAAGAACTCCTGGTTGTCCAGGGCACGCTTGGCCCCCACGGTCTCGCCGCCCTCGGGGTAGGCAAAGATCAGGTCGATGTCCGACGACAGGTTCAACTCCACCGCGCCCAGCTTGCCCATGCCGAGGATGACCATCTGCTGCGGCTCGCCGCTACGCCCGCCGGTGGGCGTGCCGAATTGCGCGCAGTGACGCTGGTACAGCCACTGGTAAGCCTGGTCGATGCTGGCGTCGGCCATGTCCGACAGGTCGCGGCAGGTCTGCACCAGGTCCGCCTGTCGGGTCAGGTCGCGCCAGATGATGCGCACTTGCTGGCGGGTGCGCTGGCGGCGCAGCACGCGACCCAGTTCGTCTTCTGTTTGCGCCTGTTGCACGGCTGCGGCAATCTGCCCACACAGCTCATCGGGCGCAAAGCCGCGATCCAGCTCGCCCCAGGCCACCAGCTCAAGCAACATCAAAGGGTCACGAACACTCTGTTCAATCACAAAGTCACTGGCGGCGCACACCCGGGCGAAGTCGGCCCAACGTTGCGGCGTCCACGCGGACAGGCCATGATCGGCATCCAGCATGGCCACCGCGTCACGAAATGACTGCTCGGCCCGGCTGGCAAATGGCAACAGAATGGCTGGGAGTTCAACCAGCATTGGAAGGCTCATGGTCTATCCTTGATCGGCGCGTAAATGACTTGTAGCTGTGAACGCAAGAACCACGCTCGATGAAGGACTGTCGAACAAAGGTTAGAAATAGCTGAAAATTCTTTAATTTTGGCAGGCAACATTAAACTTCTACCTTTTCTTGTTCGCAAAAGATCAACAATAACGATTATGCTCACCAGCCAGACCGAGCCATACGCTCAGTCTTGTGTAGTTTTACTACTCGTATATACATTCGAAAGGCTGAAATGGCCGACGATTTGTAGTAAAACTACAGGACGCCGAAGCAACCTTCGGCCATCCAAGAATTTATGTCGTCTGCCCACAAGGCCAGTCGCAAACTTCAGGCAACCGATTCTGGTAGCCTTTCCGCCCTGGAGCAAGCCATGCAAGACCTCGATCCCGTCGAAACCCAGGAATGGCTGGACGCCCTGGAATCGGTTCTCGACAAAGAAGGCGAAGACCGTGCGCATTACCTGATGACCCGTATGGGCGAACTCGCGACCCGCAGCGGCTCGCAACTGCCCTACGCCATTACCACGCCATACCGCAACACCATCCCCGTTACCCACGAAGCACGCATGCCTGGCGACCTGTTCATGGAACGCCGCATTCGCTCGCTGGTACGCTGGAACGCGATGGCGATGGTTATGCGCACGAACTTGAAAGATTCTGACCTGGGCGGTCACATCTCCAGCTTCGCTTCCAGCGCAACCCTGTATGACATCGGCTTCAACTACTTCTTCCAGGCCCCGACCGAAGAACACGGCGGCGACCTGATCTACTTCCAGGGCCACACCTCGCCAGGCGTCTACGCCCGTGCGTTCATGGAAGGTCGCATCACCGAAGACCAGATGAACAACTTCCGCCAGGAAGTCGACGGTGGCGGCCTGTCGTCGTACCCGCACCCTTGGCTGATGCCTGACTTCTGGCAGTTCCCGACTGTATCCATGGGCCTGGGCCCGATCCAGGCGATCTACCAGGCACGCTTCATGAAGTACCTGGAAGCCCGTGGCTTCATCCCCGAAGGCAAGCAGAAAGTCTGGTGCTTCCTGGGCGACGGCGAGTGCGACGAGCCGGAATCCCTGGGCGCCATCTCCCTGGCCGGCCGCGAGAAGCTGGACAACCTGATCTTCGTCATCAACTGCAACCTGCAGCGCCTCGACGGCCCGGTTCGCGGCAACGGCAAGATCATCCAGGAACTCGAAGGCGTGTTCCGCGGTGCCCAATGGAACGTGACCAAAGTCATCTGGGGCCGTTTCTGGGACCCACTGCTGGCCAAGGACGTCGACGGCATCCTGCAACGCCGCATGGACGAAGTCATCGACGGCGAGTACCAGAACTACAAGGCCAAAGACGGCGCGTTCGTACGTGAACACTTCTTCAACACGCCTGAACTCAAGGCGATGGTTGCCGACCTGTCCGACGACGAGATCTGGAAACTCAACCGTGGCGGCCACGACCCGTACAAGGTCTACGCGGCATACCACGAAGCGGTCAACCACAAAGAACAACCGACCGTCATCCTGGCCAAGACCATCAAGGGTTATGGCACTGGTGCCGGCGAAGCGAAGAACACTGCGCACAACACCAAGAAAGTCGACGTCGACAGCCTGAAGTTGTTCCGCGACCGCTTCGACATCCCGGTCAAGGACGAAGAGCTGGAGAACCTGCCGTTCTTCAAGCCCGAGCCAAACAGCGCCGAAGCCCGCTACCTCAGCGAGCGTCGCACTGCACTGGGCGGTTTCGTGCCACAGCGCCGCGCCCAGAGCTTCAGCGTACCGACGCCACCACTCGATACCCTCAAGGCTATCCTGGACGGCTCGGGCGACCGTGAAATCTCCACCACCATGGCCTTCGTGCGGATCCTCGCGCAGTTGGTCAAGGACAAGGAAATCGGCCCGCGCATCGTCCCGATCATCCCGGACGAAGCCCGTACCTTCGGTATGGAAGGCATGTTCCGCCAGTTGGGCATCTACTCCTCCGTCGGCCAGCTCTACGAGCCAGTCGATAAAGACCAGGTGATGTTCTACAAGGAAGACAAGAAGGGCCAGATCCTCGAAGAAGGTATCAACGAAGCGGGCGCCATGAGCTCCTTCATCGCTGCCGGTACTTCGTACTCCAGCCACAACCAGCCGATGCTGCCGTTCTACATCTTCTACTCGATGTTCGGCTTCCAGCGTATTGGCGACCTGGCCTGGGCAGCAGGCGACAGCCGTACCCGTGGCTTCCTGATCGGCGGTACTGCCGGGCGGACCACGCTGAACGGCGAAGGCCTGCAACACGAAGACGGTCACAGCCACATCCTGGCTGCCACCATCCCGAACTGCCGCACCTTTGATCCAACCTACGGCTACGAGCTGGCGGTGATCATCCAGGACGGCATGAAGAAGATGACCGAAGAGCAGCAGGACGTTTTCTACTACATCACCGTGATGAACGAGTCCTACCAGCAACCAGCCATGCCGGCCGGTGTTGAAGAAGGCATCATCAAGGGCATGTACCTGCTCGAAGAAGACACCAAGGAAGCGGCACACCACGTACAGCTGATGGGCTCCGGCACCATCCTGCGCGAAGTGCGTGAAGCGGCGAAGATCCTGCGTGAAGAGTTCAACGTCGGTGCTGACGTATGGAGCGTTACCAGCTTCAACGAACTGCGTCGCGACGGCCTGGCCGTGGAGCGCAGCAACCGCCTGCACCCAGGCCAGAAGCCTGCGCGCAGCTACGTCGAAGAGTGCCTGACCGGCCGTAAAGGTCCAGTCATCGCCTCTACCGACTACATGAAACTGTTTGCTGAACAAATTCGCCAGTGGGTCCCGTCCAAGGAATTCAAAGTCCTGGGCACCGACGGTTTCGGCCGCAGTGACAGCCGCAAGAAGCTGCGTCACTTCTTCGAGGTCGACCGTCACTTCGTGGTGTTGGCAGCCCTGGAAGCCTTGGCTGACCGTGGTGAAATCGAACCCAAGGTGGTAGCAGACGCTATCGTCAAGTTCGGGATCAACCCGGAAAAACGCAACCCACTGGACTGCTGAGGAGATTTTTTGTGAGCGAACTCATTCGCGTACCTGACATCGGCAGCGGTGAAGGTGAAGTAATCGAGCTGTTTGTAAAGGTCGGCGACACCGTCGAAGCCGACCAGAGCATCCTGACCCTGGAGTCGGACAAGGCGAGCATGGAAATCCCTGCTCCCAAGGCTGGCGTGGTCAAGAGCCTGAAAGTGAAGCTGGGCGACCGCCTGAAAGAAGGCGACGAACTGCTGGAGCTGGAAATCGAAGGTGCCGCTGATGCGGCCCCGGCGGCGGCGCCTGCTGCCGCTGCTGCACCGGCGCAGGCTGAAAAGCCAGCGGCGGCTGCCGAGGCCCCTGCGGCCCCGGCTGCTGCACCGGCGGCGGCGACTGTCCAGGACATTCACGTCCCGGACATCGGTTCGTCGGGCAAGGCCAAGATCATCGAGCTGCTGGTCAAGGTCGGCGACACTGTCGAAGCCGACCAGTCGCTGATCACCCTGGAGTCCGACAAGGCCTCCATGGAAATCCCATCGCCGGCTGCCGGCGTCGTGGAAAGCATCGCGGTCAAGCTCGAAGACGAAGTCGGCACTGGCGACTTCATCCTCAAGCTGAAAGTACAAGGCGCTGCGCCTGCTGCTGCCCCGGCGCCGGCCGCTGCTCCTGCTGCCAAGGCTGAAGCTGCACCGGCTGCCGCCGCCCCGGCTCCTGCGGCAAAAGCCGAGGCCGCACCGGCCCCGGCGGCTGCCCCAGCGCCAAGTGGTGCCAAGGCTCACGCCGGCCCTGCCGTGCGTCAACTGGCCCGTGAGTTCGGCGTCGAGCTGAGCGCTGTCAGCCCTACCGGCCCACACGGTCGTGTGCTCAAGGAAGACGTGCAGGTCTACGTCAAATCCATGATGCAGAAGGCCAAGGAAGCTCCGGCTGCCGGCGCTGCTACCGGTGGCTCGGGCATTCCGCCGATCCGCACCGTAGACTTCAGCCGCTTCGGCGAAATCGAAGAAGTGCCGATGACGCGCCTGATGCAAATCGGCGCAGCCGGTCTGCACGCCAGCTGGCTGAACATTCCACACGTGACCCAGTTCGACCAGGCCGACATTACCGACCTGGAAGCTTTCCGCGTTGCGCAGAAAGCCGTGGCCGAAAAGGCCGGCGTGAAACTGACCGTGCTGCCACTGCTGCTCAAGGCCTGCGCGCACCTGCTCAAGGAACTGCCGGACTTCAACAGTTCGCTGGCACCAAGCGGCAAGGCGATCATTCGCAAGAAATACGTACACATCGGCTTCGCGGTCGACACCCCGGATGGCCTGCTGGTACCGGTCATCAAGAACGTCGACCAGAAGAGCCTGCTGCAACTGGCTGGCGAAGCGGCTGCACTGGCTGCCAAGGCCCGCGACAAGAAGCTGACTCCGGACGACATGCAAGGCGCCTGCTTCACCATCTCCAGCCTCGGGCACATTGGCGGTACTGGCTTCACGCCAATCGTCAACGCGCCGGAAGTGGCGATCCTTGGTGTTTCCAAGGCCACCATCCAGCCTGTGTGGGACGGCAAGGCCTTCCAGCCGAAGCTGATGCTGCCACTGTCGCTGTCCTACGATCACCGTGTGATCAATGGCGCGGCCGCTGCACGCTTCACCCAGCGCCTGAGCCAGTTGCTCAACGACATCCGCACCATCCTGCTGTAAGCCGCAGCAGCCTCCCCTTCACCGGGGAGGCTGGTTGCAACGATTTCCGAGCGCCACGCTCGTACCTCAACCCCGCCAATTTGGCGGGGCTTTTTTTGCCTGTGGTTTGCAGGAGCCGGCTCCTACAGGGAATCGACAGACCATCTATCAGGCCGACTGTAGAAAACCGCCCTGCGGCCGATAACCCACTTATAGCACTTAGCCTTCATCCTCTCTTGTCAGTCCGCGCTGCATGATGCAACCTTGCCGCAGACAGCAGCAAAGAGGGCGATAGCCCGGCGCGATGCGCATTTTTCCAAGCGAGTTCCCCCATGAAAAGCCAACCCGATGTCGCCCGAACGGCGGCCGAGGTCGTGACGCAATTACCGGTGCCTTCGCGCCTCGGTATGCTGCGTTTCGAGCGGCTGAATGAGGCTAGCTGGGCGCTGCTGTACCTCGACCCCAATTGTGAACGCCAATTCGGCTTGCCCGCAGTAGAGCTGTGCTCGCTGATCGGCTCGCCCTACGCCAGCCTGATGGAACCCCAGGCGCGCTATCAGTTGCACGACACGATCCAGCAGCAACTGACCACCAGCCCCCATTACCTGGTGCGCTACACCCTGCACACCAACGACGGCCCGCTGAGCCTGCTGGAGGTCGGCGAGGCCTACAAGCAACACAATCGCCACCTGCTGCGCGGCTACCTGATGGTGGTGGACGGTTTATTCAGCAACCTGGCGCCGCTACCCGCCGCCGACCTGGAAGACCAGAACAGCCGCCTGCAGATCGCCCTGGAGCTCAACCAGCGCGCCCAACAGGAGCAGTTGCAGCACCTGGAGCGGGTGCGCGCCCAGCAGGAACTGATCCTGCTGCTGGCCCGCCAGCGCTACAGCACCAACAACTCCCTGCAAGAAGCCGCCGAACTGATCACCCGCAGTGCCTGTGACATCTACCAGATCGACTGCGCCAGCATCTGGAACCTCGAAGGCCAGCAGTTGGTGCCGATCTCTGCGTTTCATCGCGCCGACCAGCAACACCATATGCCGGCGCCGATTGATGCCAGTGGCTTCCCGGACTACCTCGAAGCCCTGCAGAGCTGCCGCGCCATCGATGCCGGCAATGCGATGCGCGACCCGCGCACCCGGGACATGGTCGAAAGCCTGCGGCCCATGGACATCCACGCCATGCTCGACGCCAGCATCCGCGTCGATGGCCAGGTGGTGGGCGTACTGTGCCTGGAACAAAGCGCTGGCACCCGGGACTGGCTGTCCGATGAAATCGCCTTTGCCGGCGAATTGGCCGACCAGTTCGCCCAGGTCATCAACAACCATAACCGGCGCACCGCCACCAGCGCCCTGCACCTGTTCCAGCGCGCCGTGGAGCAAAGTGCCAATGCCTTCCTGCTGGTCAATTGCGACGGCGTGGTGGAGTACGTCAACCCCAGTTTCACCGCGATCACCCAGTACAGCACCGAGGAAGTCCACGGCCATCGCCTGGCCCAGTTGCCGGCCCTGGAAAACCTCAGCGAACTGCTGTTCGACGCGCCCTCCAGCCTTGCCAAGAGCAACAGTTGGCAGGGCGAGTTCAAGAGCCGGCGCAAAAACCTCGAACCGTACTGGGGCCAGCTGTCGATCTCCAAGGTGTATGGCGACAATCGCGAACTGACCCACTACATCGGCATCTACGAAGACATCACCCAGACCAAGCTGGCCCAGCAGCGTATCGAGCGCCTGGCCTACACCGACAACCTGACCAACCTGGGTAACCGCCCGGCGTTTATCCGCAACCTCGACGAACGCTTCGCCCGCGACAACGACGCACCCATCAGCCTGCTGCTGGTGGATATCGACAACTTCAAGCGGATCAACGACAGCCTCGGCCACCAGACCGGCGACAAGCTGCTGATCAGCCTGGCCCGACGCCTGCGCAACAGCCTCAATGCCGGTGGCAGCCTGGCACGCTTTGCCAGTAACGAATTTGCGGTGCTGCTCGACAACGCCGACCTTGAGGCCGGCCAGCAAATGGCCTGCCAGTTGCTGATGACCCTCGACAAACCGATGTTCGTCGACAACCAGTTGATCAGCGTCACCGGCTCCGTGGGCCTGGCCTGCGCGCCGCTGCATGGCCGCGACCCGCAGACCCTGATGCGCAACGCCGGCCTGGCGCTGCACAAGGCCAAGGCCAACGGCAAGCACCAGGTGCAGGTGTTTACCGAGGCCCTGAATGCCGAGGCCAGTTACAAACTGTTCGTCGAAAACAACCTGCGCCGCGCCCTGACCCAGAACGAGCTGGACGTGTTCTACCAGCCCAAGCTGTGCCTGCGCAGCGGGCGCCTGCTGGGTATGGAGGCGCTGCTGCGCTGGAACCACCCGGAAAAGGGCATGATCCGCCCGGACCAGTTCATCAGCGTCGCCGAAGAGACCGGCCTGATCATCCCCATCGGCAAATGGATCGCGCGCCAGGCCTGCCGCATGAGCAAGCAGTTGAGCGCCGCCGGCCTGGGCAACCTGCAGGTGGCGATCAACCTGTCGCCCAAGCAGTTTTCCGACCCGGACCTGGTGGCCTCCATCGCCAGCATCCTCAAGGAAGAACAGCTGCCGGCCAACCTGCTGGAGCTGGAGCTGACCGAGGGCCTGCTGCTGGAAGCCACCGAAGACACGCGCCTGCAACTGGACCAGTTGAAGAGCTTTGGCCTGACCCTGGCCATGGATGATTTCGGCACCGGTTACTCGTCCCTCAGTTACCTGAAGAAATTCCCCATCGACATCATCAAGATCGACCGCAGCTTTATCCATGAGATCCCGGACAACCAGGACGACATGGAAATCACCTCGGCAGTGATCGCCATGGCGCACAACCTCAAGCTCAAGGTGGTCGCCGAAGGCATCGAGACCGCCGAACAACTGGCGTTCCTGCGCCGCCATCGGTGCGACGTCGGCCAGGGCTACCTGTTCGACCGGCCAATTCCCGGCTCCGAGTTGCTAGAGAAGCTCAAACGCTATCCGCGCGGGCCAATCGCCTGACAGCGCTGTAACACTCGGGCACACTGGTGGTCTGAACTGTTAACTCAACCTGACGAGAGGACTGATCATGGTCTTGCGCTCGGAAATCCTGGTGAATAAAAACGTGCTGCCTACTGCCGAACAAGCCTTGCCTGGTCGTGAAACCCCGATGAACCTGCCCGAGACGCACTTCGTCAACGGTAACCCGCTGCTGGGCCCGTTTATGGACGATGTGGGCTTTGCGATCTTTGGCCTCGGTTGTTTCTGGGGCGCCGAGCGCAAGTTCTGGCAGCGCGACGGCGTGGTCAGCACGGTGGTCGGCTACGCCGGCGGCTTCACGCCAAACCCGACCTATGAAGAAGTCTGCTCGGGCCTGACCGGCCATAGCGAAGTGGTGCTGGTGGTGTATGACCAGGCCAAGCTCAAGTACGAAGACCTGTTGAAGATGTTCTGGGAACTGCACAACCCGACCCAGGGCATGCGCCAGGGCAATGATATCGGCAGCCAGTATCGCTCGGTGATCTATGCCACCACGCCTGAGCAACTGGACGCGGCGCAGGCCAGTGCACAGGCTTATCAGGAAGAACTGACCAAGGCTGGCCTGGGCGAGATCACCACGCAAATCGACCAGGCGCCAACAGTGTACTTCGCCGAGGCCTACCACCAGCAGTACCTGGCGAAGAACCCGCAGGGTTACTGCGGGATCGGCGGTACTGGCGTGACCTGCCCGATCTGACCTCAAAAGCATCGCGGGCAAGCCCGCTCCCACATGGGATCGCATAACCATGTGGGAGCGGGCTTGCCCGCGATAGCAATCTAAACAGCGATGCCGTTATTCGGCGATCAACCAATCCATCTGCCAGCCACCCTGGGTCTGCCCCAGTTTCTTTGACAGCCACGGCAGCAGCTCACGCAGTTCCTCCTCCAGCCCCCACGGCGGGTTGGCAATCGCCAGGCCCGAGCCGGTCAGGGTGTTGGGCGTGTCCAGCGGATGCACCAGCAATTCCACACGCAGCAGCTTCGGCGCGCCGGTGCCGGCCAGGTCCTGGTAGAAGCGGCGCAACATGCGCTGATCCTTCACCGGGTACCAGATCGCGGCGACCGTCTGGCGCATGCGGCCCACGGCTTCCTTGAGGGAGGCGGCGCAGCGCTGCATCTCGTCGAGTTGCTCGAACGGTGGGTCGATCAGCATCAACGCGCGCTTTTCCGGCACCGGCAGCAAGGCCCGTGGCACGTGCCAACCTTCGCCCAGATGGACCTTCACACGCCGATCGCCCTTCATGTTGTCCTTGAGCAACACACCGTCTTCGGGATGTTTTTCGTTGAGCAGCACGCGGTCCTGGGGCCGGGTCAGGCGCCGCGCCAGCTCTGGCGAACCCGGGTAATAGCGCAATTGGCCATCCGGGTTCATCTCGTGCAGCACCTGCATGTAGTCGGCGGTCAGCGCCGGCAGGTCCGCCTCGCCCCACAGGCGGGCGATGCCTTCCAGGTATTCACCGGTGCGGTTGGCCTGGTCGCCTTGCAGGTCGTACAGACCAATCCCGGCGTGGGTGTCGAGATAGGCAAACGGCTGCTCCTTGCGCGACATCAGGGCGATGAGGCGGGTCAAGGTCAGGTGTTTGAAGACATCGGCATGGTTGCCGGCGTGAAAGGCGTGACGATAATTCATGGTTGCTCCTGCGCAGGGGGCGAAGTTTACCTTTTACGCGGGCAAAGGTGCAGGGCTGCATGCTGGGCGGTGCTTATGTCGCAAATGTAGGAACAGCAGCGAAAACGTTCTAGCGAGTTATGTGCGAGCGGGCTTGCCCGCGATGCAGGCGACGCGGTATTACCCGTACTCTGCGCTGATGCCATCGCAGGCAAGCCAGCTCCTACCTTATCCGGGGCTGCCCCATGCAATCCAGGGAGGTCAGTAACACTCATGAAAGACGCCACAATCGCATTGCATCACGGCTTCAAGTCGGACCCGACCACCAAGGCCGTCGCCGTGCCGATCTACCAGAACGTCGCGTTCGAGTTCGATAACGCCCAGCACGGCGCCGACCTGTTCAACCTCGACGTGCCCGGCAACATCTACACACGGATCATGAACCCCACCAACGATGTGCTGGAGCAGCGCATGGCGGCGCTGGAAGGCGGGATCGCTGCCCTGGCCGTGTCGGCGGGCAGCGCGGCGATCCACTATGCCATCCAGGCCCTGACCCGCGCCGGCGACAATATCGTCTCCACCCCGCAGTTGTACGGCGGCACCTACACCCTGTTCGCCCACCTGCTGCCGAGCTTCGGCGTAGACGTGCGCTTCGCCCGTGATGACTCGGCCGAGGCCATCGCCGAGCTGATCGACGACAACACCAAGCTGGTGTACTGCGAAAGCATCGGCAACCCGGCCGGCAATATCGTCGACCTGCAGGCCCTGGCCGACGTCGCCCATGCCCGTGGCGTACCGCTGATGGTGGATAACACCGTCGCCACACCGATCCTGTGCAAGCCGATCCAGTTCGGCGCGGACATCGTCGTGCATTCCCTGACCAAGTATGTCGGCGGCCACGGCAACTCCCTGGGCGGGGTGATCGTCGACAGCGGCACCTTCCCCTGGACCGACTACCCGCACAAATTCCCCGGCCTCAACCAGCCGGAGCCGGCCTACCACGGTGTGGTGTACAGCGAAAAATTCGGCCCGGCGGCCTTTATCGCCCGTGCCCGCACCGTACCGCTGCGCAACACCGGCGCAGCCTTGGCGCCAATGAACGCCTTCCTGCTGCTGCAAGGCCTGGAAACCCTGGCCCTGCGCATGGAGCGCCATACCGAGAACGCGCTGAAAGTCGCGCAGTTCCTGCAAGCCCACGAGCAGGTGGAATGGGTCAGCTACGCCGGCCTGCCGGATCACCCGCACCATCACCTGGCGCAAAAGTACATGCAGGGCAAACCCTCGGCGATCCTGTCCTTCGGCCTCAAGGGCGGCTATGCGGCCGGTGTGCGTTTCTACGATGCGCTGCAAATCTTCAAGCGCCTGGTGAATATCGGCGATGCCAAATCCCTGGCCTGCCATCCGGCGTCCACCACCCACCGGCAGATGAACGAAGACGAGCAAGCCAAGGCCGGGGTACGCCCGGAGATGATCCGCCTGTCGGTGGGTATCGAGGCGATTGAAGACCTGCTCGATGACCTGCAACAGTCACTGAACGCCTGATTCACCCGCGCACGCAGCCAGGCAAGGCTGGCGTGGCTGCGTGCGCTACAGGCAATTTCAGTAAATCCCGACACAAAAAAAGGCCCGCCATCCAAGGATGCGGGCCTTTTTCAGTTCACCTGGCCATCAAGGCCAATACGAACGCCTCATTTGTTGAGGTTGTAGTCTTTCTCGGCAGCAGTGAAGCGCTCAACCATACCGGCAGTCGGGGCGCCCATCTTGCTCACGAAGTAGATCGCCAGGCTGGCGAACAGGAAGCCTGGGATGATTTCGTACAGACCCAGCAGTTCGAAGTGTTTCCACACGATCACGGTGATCGCGCCGACCAGGATCCCGGCCAGTGCGCCGTTGCGGGTCATGCCTTTCCACAGGACCGAGATCAGCACCACAGGACCGAACGCAGCGCCGAAGCCGGCCCAGGCGTAGCTCACCAGGCCCAGTACGCGGTTTTCCGGGTTGGCGGCCATCGCAATCGCGATCAACGCCACTACCAGCACCATGATCCGGCCGACCCATACCAGCTCAAGCTGGGACGCGCCCTTGCGCAGGAACGCCTTGTAGAAGTCTTCGGTCAGGGCGCTGGAGCACACCAGCAGTTGGCAGCTCAGGGTGCTCATCACGGCAGCCAGGATGGCCGACAGCAGCACGCCAGCAATCCACGGGTTGAACAGCAGCTTGGCCAGTTCGATGAACACACGCTCAGGGTTTTCGGTCACGGGACCGGCGACTTCAGGGTGTGCCGAGAAGTAGGCAATACCGAAGAAGCCTACCGCCACGGTGCCGGCCAGGCACAGGATCATCCAGGTCATGGAGATACGACGGGCATTGGCAATCGACTTGACCGAATCCGCCGCCATGAACCGCGCGAGGATGTGCGGCTGGCCGAAGTAGCCCAGGCCCCAGCCCATCAGCGAGATGATGCCGATGAAGGTGGTGTTTTTGAGCATGTCGAAGTTGGTTGGATCGTTCGCTTCGATAGCCAGGAACGTAGTATCGACACCGCCGGTGGCCAACAGCACGATGATTGGCGTGAGGATCAACGCGAAGATCATCAGCGTGGCTTGTACGGTATCTGTCCAGCTCACTGCCAGGAAACCACCGATGAAGGTGTAGGCAATCGTCGCCGCAGCACCGGCCCACAGCGCAGTCCCGTAGGACATGCCAAAGGTGCTTTCGAACAAACGCGCACCCGCGACGATGCCAGAGGCGCAGTAGATGGTGAAGAACACCAGGATCACCACCGCCGAGATAATCCGCAGCAGGCCGCTTTTGTCTTCAAAGCGGCTGGAGAAGTAGTCCGGCAGGGTCAGGGCGTCGCCGTTGTGTTCGGTCTGCACGCGCAGGCGACCGGCCACAAACAGCCAGTTCAGGTAAGCACCGACGATCAGGCCGATGGCGATCCAGCTTTCCGACAGGCCCGACATGTAGATGGCGCCCGGCAGGCCCATCAACAACCAGCCGCTCATATCCGAGGCGCCAGCCGAGAGTGCGGTAACGACGCTGCCGAGGCTGCGACCACCGAGGATGTAATCGGAAAGGTTATTGGTGGAGCGATAGGCCATGAGACCGATCAGCACCATTGCGGCGATGTAGATCACAAATGTGATCAGGGTTGGATTACTTACGCTCATTGAGTTACGCCCTGGCTTTGTTTTTATGTAGCGGCGGTCTGTCAGCTCTTGTAGACGAAGCTGCATGCCGCGCATTTATGACTGACGTTTCCCCAGGAAAGCCATCAGCCGATGAACCGAACTTTACAATTGGTTGCACCTTGGCCGCGAATGCTATTCAACAAAGCAAATAAGGTGCAACCAGTTTCTTGAGAATTAGTTGCACCTGTAGATGTTTTTCGGCAAATGGCAGTTTTTTGCTCCTTTTCGGAGCAAGAACAGCCAAATCCAGAAGTAAATGCACCAACAACAAGCCGATTCCGTCGAGTGAAAATGAATTCTGACGAGCAGTGCGGATTTCCTGAAGAAAATGGGTTGCACCCGGTTGCACCTCGTACGGCGCAAAGCTAATCTTGCCGCCAGCTGATGCCACGCAGTAGTGGCACCCATGAGGATAAAAATATGGCTACGACCACCCTTGGGGTCAAACTCGATGACCCGACCCGCGAACGCCTGAAGGCCGCCGCGACCTCCATTGATCGCACGCCGCACTGGCTGATCAAGCAGGCAATTTTCAATTACCTGGAGAAACTGGAGGGTGGTGCAACCCTGACCGAACTCAACGGTTCGGGCCTCAAGGACGCAGACGACGCCGGTGAGGTGCAGAACGACCACGCCCACCAGTGCTTCCTCGAATTTGCCGAAAGCATCCTGCCGCAATCGGTGCTGCGCGCCTCGATCACTGCCGCCTACCGCCGCCCTGAGCCGGAAGTGGTGCCGATGCTGATCGAGCAGGCCCGCCTGCCGGCCCAGATGGCCGAAGCCACCAACAAGCTCGCCGCCTCGATTGCCGAAAAACTGCGTAACCAGAAGAGCGCCGGCGGCCGTGCCGGTATCGTCCAGGGCCTGCTGCAGGAATTTTCCCTGTCGTCCCAGGAAGGCGTGGCGCTGATGTGCCTGGCCGAAGCGCTGCTGCGTATCCCTGACAAGGGCACTCGTGACGCGCTGATCCGCGACAAGATCAGCACCGGCAACTGGCAGCCGCACCTGGGCAACAGCCCGTCGCTGTTCGTCAATGCCGCCACCTGGGGCCTGCTGCTGACCGGCAAACTGGTCGCCACCCACAACGAGGCCGGCCTGACCTCCTCCCTGAGCCGCATCATCGGCAAGAGCGGCGAGCCGATGATCCGCAAGGGCGTCGACATGGCCATGCGCCTGATGGGCGAACAGTTCGTCACCGGCGAAACCATCGCCGAAGCCCTGGCCAACGCGAGCAAGTTCGAAGCCAAGGGCTTCCGCTATTCCTACGACATGCTCGGTGAAGCTGCACTGACCGAACACGATGCACAGAAGTACCTGGCCTCGTACGAACAAGCCATTCACTCCATCGGCAAAGCCTCTCACGGCCGTGGGATTTATGAAGGCCCGGGCATCTCCATCAAGCTGTCGGCGCTGCACCCGCGCTACAGCCGTGCCCAGTACGAGCGCGTGATGGACGAGCTGTACCCGCGCCTGCTGTCCCTGACCCTGTTGGCCAAGCAATACGACATCGGCCTGAACATCGATGCCGAAGAAGCCGACCGCCTGGAGCTGTCCCTGGACCTGCTCGAGCGCCTGTGCTTCGAGCCGCAACTGACCGGCTGGAACGGTATCGGTTTCGTGATCCAGGCCTACCAGAAGCGCTGCCCGTACGTGATCGACTACGTGATCGACCTGGCACGCCGCAGCCGTCACCGCCTGATGATCCGCCTGGTAAAAGGCGCGTACTGGGACAGCGAGATCAAGCGCGCCCAGGTCGAAGGCCTGGAAGGCTACCCGGTGTACACCCGCAAGGTGTACACCGACGTGTCCTACATCGCCTGCGCACGCAAGCTGCTGTCGGTACCGGAAGTCATCTACCCGCAGTTCGCCACGCACAACGCCCACACCCTGTCGGCCATCTACCATATTGCCGGCCAGAACTATTACCCCGGCCAGTACGAGTTCCAGTGCCTGCACGGCATGGGTGAACCGCTGTACGAACAGGTTGTAGGCAAGGTTTCCGAAGGCAAGCTGAACCGTCCGTGCCGCGTGTACGCTCCGGTCGGCACCCACGAAACACTGCTGGCCTACCTGGTGCGTCGCCTGCTGGAAAACGGCGCCAACACCTCGTTCGTCAACCGAATCGCCGACCAATCCATCTCGATCCAGGAGCTGGTGGCTGATCCAGTGGCCAGCATCGAGCAGATGGCGACGCTGGAAGGCGGCTTCGGCCTGCCGCACCCTCGTATCCCACTGCCGCGCGACCTGTATGGCAGCGAGCGCGCCAACTCGGCCGGTATCGACCTGGCCAACGAACACCGCCTGGCGTCGCTGTCCTGCGCCTTGCTGGCCACCGCGCACAACAACTGGAAAGCCGCGCCGATGCTCGGCTGTGCTTCGAGCAATGAAGCCGCTGTGCCGGTACTGAACCCCTCCGACCTGCGGGATGTGGTCGGCCATGTCCAGGAAGCCACGGTCGAAGACGTGGACAACGCGATCCAGTGCGCCCTCAACGCCGCACCGATCTGGCAGGCCACCCCGCCGGCCGAACGCGCCGCGATCCTGGAACGTGCCGCCGACTTGATGGAAGGCGAGATCCAGCCGCTGATGGGCCTGCTGGCCCGCGAAGCCGGCAAGACCTTCGCCAACGCCATCGCCGAAGTGCGTGAAGCCGTGGACTTCCTGCGCTACTACGCAGTGCAGGCGCGTAACGACTTCACCAACGACGCCCACCGCCCACTGGGCCCGGTAGTCTGCATCAGCCCGTGGAACTTCCCGCTGGCGATCTTCAGCGGCCAAGTCGCCGCCGCACTCGCCGCCGGCAACCCGGTACTGGCCAAGCCGGCCGAACAAACCCCGCTGGTTGCCGCGCAAGCCGTGCGCCTGCTGCTGGAAGCCGGCATCCCTGAAGGCGTGCTGCAACTGCTGCCGGGCCAGGGCGAAAGCGTCGGTGCCCGCCTGGTGGGTGATGATCGCGTCAAAGGCGTGATGTTCACCGGTTCCACCGAGGTGGCGCGCCTGCTGCAACGCAACGTCGCCGGGCGCCTGGATGCCCAGGGCCGCCCAATCCCGCTGATCGCCGAAACCGGTGGCCAGAACGCGATGATCGTCGACTCCTCGGCCCTGACCGAACAGGTGGTGATCGACGTCGTGTCCTCGGCCTTCGACAGTGCCGGCCAGCGTTGCTCTGCCTTGCGCGTACTGTGCCTGCAGGAAGATTCGGCAGACCGCGTCATCGAAATGCTCAAGGGCGCCATGGCCGAATGCCGTCTCGGCAATCCGGAGCGCCTGTCCGTGGATATCGGCCCGGTGATCGATGCCGAAGCCAAGGCGGGCATCGAGAAACACATCCAAGCCATGCGCGACAAGGGTCGCACCGTGTATCAGGTGGCAATCGCCGACAGCGAAGAAATCAAGCGCGGCACCTTCGTGATGCCAACCCTGATCGAGCTGGAAAGCTTCGACGAGCTGCAACGGGAGATCTTCGGCCCGGTCCTGCACGTGGTGCGCTACAAGCGTAAGGAAATCGACCAGTTGATCGGTCAAATCAATGCTTCTGGCTACGGTCTGACCCTGGGCGTGCACACCCGTATCGACGAGACCATCGCCAAGGTGATCGACAACGTCCATGCCGGTAACGTCTACGTCAACCGCAACATCGTCGGGGCCGTGGTCGGCGTGCAGCCATTCGGCGGCGAAGGCTTGTCGGGCACCGGTCCGAAAGCCGGTGGCCCGCTGTACCTGTACCGCCTGCTGTCGACACGTCCTACCGATGCGATCGAGCAATCCTTCGTACGGGGTGACGCACTGGCCGCGCCGGATGTACGTCTGCGTGACGCCATGAGCCAACCGCTGACCGCCCTGAAAACCTGGGCCGAGAGCAATAAGTTCAGCGACCTGGGCGCCCTGTGCAACCAGTTCGCCGCGCAATCGCAAAGCGGTATCACCCGCCTGCTGGCCGGCCCGACCGGCGAGCGCAACAGCTACGCCATCCTGCCCCGCGAGCACGTACTGTGCCTGGCAGAGGTGGAAGGCGATCTGCTGGCGCAACTGGCGGCGGTATTGGCTGTAGGCAGCTCGGCGGTATGGCCGGAAACTGACCTGACCAAGGCGCTGTTCCCACGGCTGCCGAAGGAAGTTCAGGCGAAGATCCAGCGCGTGGCCGACTGGACCAAGGACGAAGTGATCTTCGATGCGGTCCTGCACCATGGCGATTGCGACCAACTGCGCGGGGTTTGCCAGCAAGTGGCGCAGCGTAGCGGCGCGATTGTCGGGGTCAACGGCCTGTCTTCGGGCGAAACCAACATTGCGTTGGAGCGCCTGGTGATCGAACGTGCATTGAGCGTCAACACCGCTGCGGCGGGTGGTAACGCGAGCTTGATGACCATCGGCTAATCAATCCAGTGGGGCACCTGCAATGGGTGCCCCACTGCATTGCATCGGTCGAAACCGGATAAGTGTGGGAGCGGGCTTGCCTGCGATAGTGGCGGGTCAGCCATGCAAATATTGCCTGGCCTACCGCTATCGCCGGCAAGCCAGCTCCCACATTGACCGCGTCATACCTTTGCGCTGTGTTTTGCTGCTCCATCACCCAGATCAATCTTGCTATCGCGCCTCTATTCGCGCACTTAGACTGCGGCCTATTCCCACATAGGTAAGCCGCCATGTCCGAGACGCTCCTCAGTTCCCGCAATCTGGCTTTCGAGCTGTATGAAGTCCTCGATGCCGAGGGCTTGACCCAGCGCGAGCGGTTTGCCGAACATAATCGCGAAACCTTCGATGCCGCCATCGGCACCGCCCGCAGCATCGCCGAAAAGTACTTCGCCCCGCACAACCGCAAAGGTGACGAAAACGAACCGCGCTACGAAGACGGCCAGGCGATCCTGATCCCGGAGGTGAAACCTGCCGTGGATGCCTTCCTCGAAGCCGGCTTTCTGAATGCGGCGCGCAGTTTCGAAGCCGGGGGCATGCAACTGCCGACACTGCTGTCCCAGGCCTGCTTTGCGCATTTCCAGTCAGCCAATGCGGCTTCCACTTCGTACCCGTTCCTGACCATGGGCGCGGCCAATCTGATCGAAAGTTTTGGCACCGAGGAGCAGAAGCAGCGTTTTCTGCAACCGATGATCGAAGGCCGGTTCTTCGGCACCATGGCCTTGACCGAGCCCCATGCCGGCTCGTCGCTGTCGGATATCCGCACCCGCGCCGAACCGGCGGCGGACGGCACTTACCGGCTCAAGGGCAACAAGATCTTTATCTCCGGTGGCGACCACCCGCTGTCGGAAAACATCGTGCACATGGTCCTGGCCAAACTGCCGGACGCACCCGCTGGGGTGAAGGGAATTTCGCTGTTTATCGTGCCCAAGTTCCTGGTCAACGAGGACGGCAGCCTGGGCCAGCGCAATGATGTGCTGCTGGCCGGGCTGTTCCACAAAATGGGTTGGCGCGGCACCACTTCGACGGCGCTGAATTTCGGCGATAACGGCGAGTGTGTCGGCTATCTGGTGGGCAAGCCGCACCAAGGCCTGGCGTGTATGTTCCAAATGATGAACGAGGCACGGATTGGCGTCGGCATGGGCGCGGTGATGCTTGGCTACGCCGGCTACCTGTATTCCCTGGAATACGCCCGGGAACGCCCGCAAGGCCGCCTGCCGGACAGCAAGGACCCGAACACCGCACCGGTGTCGATCATCCAGCACGCCGATATCAAGCGCATGCTGCTCACGCAAAAAGCCTATGTGGAAGGCGCCTTCGACCTGGGCCTGTACGCCGCGCGGCTGTTCGATGACACCACCACCCTGGACAACGAAACCGCGCGCAAGCAGGCCCATGAATTGCTCGATCTGCTGACGCCGATCGTCAAGTCCTGGCCGTCGGAGTTCTGCCTCAAGGCCAACGAACTGGCGATCCAGATTCTCGGCGGCCACGGCTACACCCGCGAATACCCGGTGGAGCAGTACTACCGCGACAACCGTCTGAACCCGATCCACGAAGGCACCCACGGCATCCAGTCCCTGGACCTGCTGGGGCGCAAGCTGGGGCAAAACGGCGGCGCGGGCTTGAAACAGTTGATTCGCCTGATCGCCGAGACGGGCGCACGGGCGCAGGAATATCCGTCACTCACGCCATTGCGCGAGCCGCTGGAGCAACTGGTGGCACGCCTGCAAAGGGTGACCCTGGGACTGTTGACGGATCTCGCCCAGGGCAAGGTCAACAGCAGCCTGGCGAACTCGGCGCTGTACCTGAAAGTGTTTGGGCATACGGTGATTGGCTGGCGCTGGCTGGAACAGGCGATCCGCGCCGAAGAAGGGTTGGCCAGGGGCAATGTGGCGGATTTGGCCTTCTATAAAGGCAAGCTGCAAGCGGCCCGGTACTTCCTGACCTGGGAAGTACCGGGCTGCCATCATGAACTGTCGATCCTGGAAACTCGGGACGATACGTGCCTGGCCATGCAGGATGAATGGTTCTGATCAGGGCTGGCCGATGGCCTTGGCAATCACGTCGACCGTGGCGCTGACTTGCTCTTGGTAACGGTCGAGTTCCTGCTGGTGACGCTGCTGCATGTCGATCTGCTCGGCACATAGATTCAGCGCCGCCAGCACCAGCAGTTTGTCGCCGATCAGGGTCGGGTACTTCTGCTTGGTGGTGGCCAGGGACGCCTTGAGCAGGGTCACGGCCTTGAGCAGGGTGTTGTCTTCCCCGTCCGGTGCCTTGATCGAGTAATCCTCACCGAGAATCGAAACGACCTTTATCCCTTCACTCATGCGCTCACAGGACCTGCGCTCACACGCTCAACCAACGCCTGGATACGGGCTGCGGTGGCGCCCTGCTTTTCTTCCTGTTCCATCAGGTTCAGTTGCAAGCTGTCGTTCTCATCCTTGGCGCGGGCCAGTTCCGCCTTGAGGGATTCGTTGGTGCCCAGCAATGCTTGATTCTGCTGCACCAGGTCACTGACCAGTTGTTCCAGTTGGCTGAGGGATGTTTCTAACATTTTGAATTCTCGGGCTTTTTCAAAGGGCGGTGACGATAAAGAAAATTCACCGTGGAAGCCAGGGTTATCCTGGCGCGCAGCCCCGATTTCACGGGTCAGGCCACGCTGTGGAGCCTTAGTGACTGCATTTACGCCATCTGGTTCCTGAATCCATTCCAATGCGCGCAAGGTGCGACAAAAGCGCACAGCCCCTCAAGACTTTAGTCGTATGTCCGATAGGTCATGCTTACCCCGCCTCAAAGCCGCACGGATCGCGCCTCTCCCAGGACCATTGCATGTCTCTTCGTAATATGAATATCGCGCCGCGCGCGTTTCTCGGCTTCGCGTGCATTGGTGCGCTGATGTTGTTTCTCGGTATTTTTGCGCTGAACCAGATGAGCAAGATCCGTGGCGCCACCGAAGACATCACCCTGCGCAGCGTGCCGAGCATTCGCGCGCTGGACGACTTCACCCAACTGACCCTGCGCCTGCGCGTGCTGTCCTACCGCTTGCTGACCAACCGCGAGCCGGATGTGCAACAAAAGACCCTGGAAGCCTTTGAGCTGCGCAACCAGCAGATTCGCGCAGCCCAGGGCGTGTACGAAAAGCTGATCGACAGCCGCGAGGAGCGCTCGGCCTACGACGATTATGTGCGCCTGCTGGGCCAGTACCGGCAGATCGAAGAGCGGATGAAGAGCCTGTCGCGCAACAATCAGACCGAAGAGCTGCGCACCTTGCTCAACACCGAACTGCTGAGCAACTCCGAGGCGGTCAACGCGGTGCTGACGCGCCTGCTGGACATCAACAACTCGATGGCCAACGACAGCAACCAGAAAGCTGCCGATCAATATGATTCAGCCTTTGACCTGGTAGTGGCCCTGCTGGTGCTGGCCACGGCGCTGACTGTGCTGTTTGCCTGGTTGCTGACCCGCAGCATCACCCTGCCCATTGCCCAAGCCCTGGACGCCGCCGAGAACATTGCCGAAGGCAACCTGACCCAGCCGATCAAGGTCGATGGCGACGACGAAGCCGGCCGCCTGTTGCGCGCGATGAATAAAATGCAGGAGAAATTGCGCGACACCCTGCAGCGCATTTCCGGCTCGGCCACTCAACTGGCCTCGGCTGCCGAAGAGCTGAACGCCGTCACCGACGAAAGCGCCCGTGGCCTGACCCAGCAGAACAATGAAATCGAGCAGGCAGCCACCGCTGTCAACGAGATGACCAGCGCCGTCGAAGAAGTCGCGCGCAATGCGGTCAGCACCTCCGAGGCCTCGAAAAACGCCACCACCTCGGCCGGCGATGGCCGCGACCTGGTGCAGGAAACCGTCAGCGCCATCGAACGCATGAGCGGCGATGTACAGGGCACCGCCACCCTGATCGGCGCCCTGGCCGAAGAATCGCGGGATATCGGCAAGGTGCTGGATGTGATTCGCGGCCTGGCCGACCAGACCAACCTGCTAGCCCTGAACGCCGCCATCGAAGCGGCGCGTGCCGGGGAAGCCGGGCGTGGTTTTGCGGTGGTTGCCGATGAAGTGCGGGCCCTGGCCCATCGCACCCAGCAATCGACCAGTGAAATCGAGCGGATGATCGGCAGTATCCAGGCCGGCACTGAACAGGCAGTGGACTCGATGCGCAACAGCACCGAGCGCGCCGAGTCGACGCTCAATATCGCCAAAGGCGCAGGGATGTCCCTGGATACCATCAATAGCGCGATTATCGAGATCAACGAGCGCAACATGGTGATCGCCAGCGCCGCCGAAGAGCAGGCCCAGGTCGCGCGGGAAGTGGACCGCAACCTGGTGAACATCCGCGACTTGTCGGTGCAATCGGCCACGGGCGCCAGCCAGACCAGTGCGGCCAGCGGCGAGTTGTCACGCCTGGCGGTGGATTTGAATGGGATGGTGGGGCGTTTCCGCCTCTGAAATACAGTCACACCCTGTAGGAGCTGGCTTGCCTGCGATGGCAGCGCCGCGGTGAGCCTGATTCACCGAGGCGCTGCCATCGCAGGCAAGCCAGCTCCTACAAAAGCTTTTTGACAGCGCAGCAATTCAACAGGTTAGAATCGCTGGCACGCAGACTGCATGGTCAGTCTGCGCCTCGCCTTAATTCCGGAGTACTGCCTTTGAATGCGACGACCATCAACAGCCTGTTCTTGATCGGCGCGTTGCTGGTAAGTGCGAGCATTCTGGTGAGTTCCCTTTCGTCCCGCCTGGGGATCCCGATCCTGGTGATTATCCTGGCCGTGGGCATGATCGCCGGCGTCGATGGCGGCGGGATCATTTTCGATAACTACCCTACCGCGTACCTGGTGGGCAACCTGGCATTGGCAGTGATCCTGCTCGATGGCGGCTTGCGGACCCGGGTCGCGAGCTTTCGCGTGGCACTGTGGCCGGCCCTGTCGCTGGCGACCGTGGGGGTGTTGATAACCACCGGCCTCACCGGTATGGCGGCGGCCTGGCTGTTTGACCTCAATATCATCCAGGGCCTGCTGATCGGCGCCATCGTCGGCTCCACCGACGCCGCCGCCGTGTTCTCGCTGCTGGGCGGCAAGGGCCTGAACGAACGGGTCAGCGCCAGCCTGGAAATCGAATCCGGCAGCAACGACCCGATGGCGGTGTTCCTCACCGTAACCCTGATCGACATGCTCGCCAGCGGCCAGACTGGCCTGCACTGGAGCCTGTTGACCCACCTGATCCGCGAATTCGGGATCGGCGGCATTATCGGCCTGGGCGGCGGTTGGTTGATGCTGCAACTGGTCAACCGGATCAACCTGGCAAACGGCCTGTACCCGATCCTGGTGATCGCCGGCGGCCTGTTCGTCTTCGCCTTGACCAACGCCCTGCACGGCAGCGGCTTCCTCGCCGTGTACCTGTGCGGCCTGGTGATCGGCAACCGTCCGGTGCGCAGCCGCCACGGCATCCTGCATATGCTCGACGGCATGGCCTGGCTGGCGCAGATCGGCATGTTCCTGGTGCTGGGGCTGCTGGTCACGCCCCATGACCTGCTGCCCATCGCCCTGCCGGCCCTGGGCCTGGCGCTGTGGATGATCCTGTTTGCGCGGCCGCTGTCGGTGGCGGTTGGCCTGCTGCCGTTCAAGGCGTTTCATGGCCGCGAAAAAGTGTTTATCGCCTGGGTCGGCCTGCGCGGCGCGGTGCCGATCATTCTTGCGGTGTTCCCGCTGATGGCCGGTTTGCCCCATGCCCAGCTGTATTTCAACCTGGCGTTCTTCATCGTGCTGGTGTCGTTGCTGGTGCAGGGCACCAGCCTGCCGTGGGTAGCCAAGCTCTTGAAAGTAACGGTACCGCCCGAGCCCGCGCCGATTTCCCGGGCGGCCCTGGAAGTACACGTCACCAGCGAGTGGGAGTTGTTCGTCTACCGCCTGGGTGCCGAGAAATGGTGCATCGGCGCCGCCCTGCGCGAGCTGAAAATGCCCGAAGGCACGCGGATCGCCGCCCTGTTTCGCGGCCAGCAACTGCTCCATCCGTCGGGTAGTACGGTGCTCGAAGCCGATGATTTGCTGTGCGTGATCGGCCATGAACACAACCTCGCCGCCCTCGGCAAGCTGTTCAGCCAGGCGCCGCAACGGGGCCTGGACCTGCGCTTCTTCGGCGACTTCGTGCTCGAAGGCGACGCCCAGCTGGGCGCGGTGTCGGCGCTGTACGGGCTCAAGCTCGACGGCATCGATCCGGACATGCCGCTGGGCCAGTTCATCACGCAGAAGGTCGGTGGTGCCCCCATCGTCGGCGACCAGGTGGAGTGGAACAACACCATTTGGACAGTCGCCGTGATGGACGGGAACAAGATCGGCAAAGTCGGCGTCAGATTCCCCGAAGGAAGTCGCCCGGCCCCCGGACTCTTCCTCTAAACTGCGGGGCGACGGTGTGCCATTGGCCATCAACACGCCCCCTATTCTTCATCTTGTTCGACCGGTCTCTATGACAATCCTGCGCACTTTTTTAGCCACTGCCCTGCTGGGCCTGAGTCTCTGCGTCAGCCCGGTGTTCGCCGCCGACCCGCCAAGCATCGAGAGTGTGCAACAGACCCTGGACAAGCTGCCGGACCGCAAGCTGCCCGACGCCGACATGAAGGCGCTGCAAAATGTGTTGCAGCAGACCCTGACGTTGCTGGGCAACAAGCAGGACTACGAGCAACGCCTGAGCGATCTCAAGCGCCAATTGCAAGACGCGCCACGCCAGACCACGGAAAACGCCCGTGAACTGGCCCGGCTCAAGGCCACCAAGGTGGTCCCGGTCGCCCAGCGCTACGCCAGCCTGCCAGTGCCGCAGCTCGAACAACTGCTGGTGCAGCGCAGCACCCAGCAAGGCGACCTACAAAAGGAGTTGGCCGACGCCAACAGCCTGAGCATCGCCGCCCAAACCCGCCCCGAGCGTGCCCAGACCGAAATCAGCAACAGCCAGACGCGCATCCAGCAGATCAACGGCATCCTCAAGGCCGGCAAGGACAATGGCAAACCGCTAAATGGCGACCAGCGCAACCTGCTGAACGCCGAACTGGCGGCGCTCAACGCCTTGATCCCGCTGCGCCGCCAGGAGCTGGCGGGCAACAGCCAACTGCAAGACCTGGGTAACAGCCAACATGACCTGGCGGTGGAAAAAACCGCGCGCCTGGAGCAGGAAATCCAGGACCTGCAAACCCTGATCAACCAGAAACGCCTGGCCCAGTCCCAGGAAACCGTTACCCAGCAGTCCATCGAAGCGCAGAAGGCCGGTGGCAGCAGCCTGCTGGCTACGGAAAGCGCAGCCAACCTGAAACTCTCTGACTACCTGCTCAAAAGCACCGACCGGCTCAATGAGCTGACCCAGCAGAACCTGCAAACCAAACAGCTGCTGGACAACGTGACCCAGAGCGATTCGGCCCTGGACGAGCAGATCAACGTGCTCAAGGGCAGCCTGCTGCTATCGAAGATCCTCTATAAACAGAAACAGGCCTTGCCGCGCCTGAAGGTCGACCGCGACCTGGCCGACGATATCGCCAACATTCGCCTGTACCAGTTCGAGGTCAACCAGCAGCGCGAACTGATCAGTTCGCCCAGCACCTACGTCGACAACCTGCTGGCCAACCAGCCCGAGGACCAAGTCACGCCACAGTTGCGCCGCACCCTGCTGGAGCTGGCCGTGACCCGCAGCGACCTGCTCGAACGCCTGAGCCGGGAGTTGAGCGCGCTGCTCAACGAATCCATCACCCTGCAACTGAACCAGAAACAACTGCTCAGCACCGCCGCCAGCCTGCGCGCGACCCTCGACGAACAGATGTTCTGGATCCCCAGCAACAAGCCGCTGGACGTCGAATGGCTCGAAGGCGTGCCCAACCGCCTGAGCAAACAGGTCGACACCCTGCCCTGGGCCTCCAGCCTCAGCGAACTGTATGACGGCCTGGCCCAGCGCCCGCTGCTGTTCCTGCCCCTGCTGCTATTGATCGGCGCGCTGTTGTGGCGGCGCAACAGCCTCTACGAGCGCCTGAAAAAAATCCATATGGATATCGGGCACTTCAAGCGGGACAGCCAGTGGCACACTCCGGTCGCGATCCTGGTGAATATCCTGCTGGCCTTGCCGGTAACCCTCGGCCTGGCGCTGTGCGGCTACGCCCTGCAAATCGATGCACGCGGGCAGAACGCCAACCTGGGCATGGCCCTGGTGCAAATTTCCCAGGCATGGCTGGTGTTCTACACCGCCTATCGCATCCTCGCGCCGGGTGGCGTGGCCGAATTGCATTTCCGCTGGGAAAAACCCCAGGTCGAGTTTCTCCAGGGCTGGATCCGCAAGCTGGGGCTGGTGGTGCTGGCGCTGGTGGCCGTGGTGTCCATCGCCGAACACCAGCCGGCAGCCCTGGCCGATGATGTGCTGGGCATCGCCGTAGTCCTCACCTGTTATGGGCTGATGGCCTGGTTGCTCAGCCGCCTGCTGCTCAACAGCCCGACCCATGAAAAGGCCTCGCTGTTTCGCAAGGTCGTCGGCGTGGCGTTTACCGCGCTGCCCATCGCGCTGTTTATCGCCGTGTGTTTTGGCTACTACTACACCGCGCTCAAACTCAGCGACCGCCTGATCAACACCCTGTACCTGCTGATGTTCTGGCTGGTGATCGAAGCCACCTTCGTCCGTGGCCTGGGTGTTGCCGCGCGGCGCCTGGCCTATGCCCGGGCACTGGCCAAACGCCAGGCCGCCAAGGAAGCCGGCGACGGCGAAGTGGTGATCGAGGAACCGACCCTGGATATCGAGCAGGTCAACGAACAATCCATGCGCCTGATCCGCCTGGCCCTGCTCGGCGGCTTTATTGCGGCGCTGTACTGGGTCTGGTCGGACCTGATCTCGGTGTTCTCCTACCTGGACAACGTCACGCTCTACGAATACACCAGCGGCACCGGCGCCAATATCAGCATGGTGCCCATCAGCATCGGCGACATGCTGGGCGCGCTGATCATCATCGGCATTACCTTTGCCCTGGCGCGCAACCTGCCGGGCCTGCTGGAAGTACTGGTGCTGTCGAAGCTGGACCTGGCCCAGGGCAGCGCCTATGCCACCACCACCCTGCTGTCGTATGTGATCGCCGGCGTGGGCTTTGTGTCGACCCTGTCGACCCTCGGGGTGAGCTGGGACAAGTTGCAATGGCTGGTGGCCGCACTGTCGGTGGGCCTGGGCTTCGGCATGCAGGAGATCTTCGCCAACTTTATCTCCGGCATCATGATCTTGTTCGAGCGCCCGGTGCGCATCGGCGACACCATTACCATCGGCAACCTGTCGGGCACGGTGAGCAAGATCCGCATCCGCGCCACCACCATCACCGACTTCGACCGCAAGGACATCATTGTCCCGAACAAAACCTTCATCACTGGGCAACTGATCAACTGGTCGCTGACCGACACCATCACCCGGGTGACCCTCAAGCTCGGCGTGGACTACGGCTCCGACCTGGACCTGGTGAAGGAATTGTTGCTCAAGGCCGCCAGGGATAACCCACGGGTATTGAAAGACCCGGAACCCCACGTGTACTTCCTCAACTTTGGCGAAAGCACCCTGGACCACGAACTGCGCATGCATGTGCGCGACCTCGGCGACCGCAACCCGGTCATCGATGAGGTCAACCGCTTCATCAACCGCGAGTTCAAGAAGCAGAGCATCAACATTTCGTTCCGCCAGATGGAGGTTTACCTGAAGAACCTGCACGGCCAGGAATACAAACTGGTGGAAATCGAGCCCTTGAGCAAGCCGGCCAATGACGGCTCGCCGCAACCCACGCCGCCGGCCAAACTCGACTAACCGCGCTATCCCCAGCAGAATGCTCGGACATTCTGCTGGAGATGGCCGGTGAAAGCCCTCGACGACCTGACCTTCGACAACCGCTTCGCCCGCCTGGGCGACGGTTTCTCAACCCACGTATTGCCCGAGCCCATCGACGAGCCGCGGCTGGTGGTGGCGAGCAACGCCGCCATGGCCCTGCTGGACCTCGATCCAGCCGTCGCCCAGACGCCAGTGTTTGCCGAACTGTTCGGCGGCCACAAGCTGTGGGCCGAGGCCGAACCGCGGGCGATGGTCTATTCCGGGCATCAGTTTGGCTCCTATAACCCGCAACTGGGGGATGGTCGCGGCTTGCTGCTGGGCGAGGTGTATAACGCGGCGGGCGAACACTGGGACTTGCACCTCAAGGGCGCCGGGCAAACGCCGTACTCACGCATGGGAGATGGCCGCGCGGTGCTGCGTTCGTCGATCCGCGAGTTTCTCGCCTCCGAAGCCTTGCACGCCCTGGGCATCCCCAGCAGCCGCGCCCTGTGCGTGATCGGCTCGGACACCCCGGTATGGCGCGAGAAGCAGGAACGCGCGGCCATGGTCCTGCGCCTGGCGCCGAGCCATATCCGCTTTGGGCACTTCGAATACTTCTACTACACCCAGAAAACCGAGCTGCACCAGCAACTGGCCGAGCATGTGCTGAAGTTGCACTTCGCCCACTGCCAGGAGCAACCCGAGCCGTACCTGGCGATGTTCCGCGAGATCGTCGAGCGCAATGCCGAGTTGATCGCCAAATGGCAGGCCTACGGCTTTTGTCACGGGGTGATGAACACCGACAACATGTCGATCCTGGGCATTACCTTCGACTTCGGGCCGTTTGCCTTCCTCGATGACTTCGACGCTCACTTCATCTGCAACCACTCCGATCACGAAGGCCGCTATTCCTTCAGCAACCAGGTGCCCATCGGCCAATGGAACCTCAGCGCCCTGGCCCAGGCGCTGACGCCGTACATCAGCGTGCAAGCCCTGCGCGAGACCCTGGGCCTGTACCTGCCGCTGTACCAGGCCCACTACCTGGACCTGATGCGCCGCCGCCTGGGCCTGACCACCGCCGAGGACGATGACCAGAAACTGCTGGAGCGCCTGCTGCAACTGATGCAAAACAGTGGCGTGGACTACACCTTGTTCTTCCGCCATCTGGGCGACGAATCCGCCGCACTGGCCGTGGCGCGCCTGCGCGATGACTTTGTCGACCGCGCGGGCTTCGATGCCTGGGCCGACGAGTACAAGGCCCGGGTTGAGCGCGACGGCACCGGCAGCGAGGCAGAACGCCGCGAGCGCATGCACGCGGTCAACCCGCTGTACATCCTGCGCAACTACCTGGCGCAAAACGCCATCACCGCCGCCGAATCAGGTGACTACAGTGAAGTGCGACGGCTGCATGAGGTATTGAGCCAGCCATTTGAAGAACAGACCGGGATGGAGCAGTACGCGCAACGGCCGCCCGATTGGGGCAAACATTTGGAGATCAGTTGTTCGTCCTAGGATCAAAAGCGCAGCGTGCTCACGCCACGTTAGTCTTCACTGTCGCCTATTCATCTGGCCTTGATAATCCCCGTGACGGGCGCCAGATTGAGCCCATAGGCCACACCCAAGGAGCCCATCATGTCCGATTCTCTTGTAATCCCCTGCCCACACTGCAACGCCCTCAACCGCATCCCCCACGAACGCCTGGGCGATGCCCCAAAGTGCGGGCGCTGCAAGCAGCCGGTGTTGCTCGGCAAACCGTTTGAATTAAGCCAGGGCGATTATTCCAGCCAGATCAAGGGCGATTTACCGCTCCTGGTGGATGTGTGGGCCGAATGGTGCGGGCCGTGCAAGTCGTTTGCGCCGGTGTTTGAACAGGCGGCCGGGCAGTTGGCCGGCAAGTGCCGGCTGGCCAAGCTCGATAGCGAGGCCAACCAGCAGCTTTCGGCGCAATTGGGCATTCGCTCGATTCCCAGCCTGATCCTGTTCAAGAACGGCCGGGAAGTGGCGCGCCAGAGCGGGGCATTTGCGTTACCGCAACTGATGAGCTGGTTGCGTAGCCAAGGGGTGTAACCCTGTAGGAGCGGGCTTGCCCGCGATGGCGAGGGGCAGCTTGATGGATATGCAAGCTGGCACACCGTCATCGCAGGCAAGCCAGCTCCCACATCGAGCGTGCTCATCCTTGATGATCAGGCGTTTTCCAGCAGGTTATGCAACTCCACAAACTGCTGGGTCAGCTTGTGGCGCGGGTCGAGGTGGATCAGCGGTTTGCTCTCCTGGTGGGATTCGCGCATGCGCACCGAACTGGCCAGGTACACCGGCAGTACCGGCAGGCCCTCGGCGATCAACTCGTCCAGCATCTTCTGCGGCAGGCTCGCCCGGGCCTGGAACTGGTTGACCACGATGCCTTCCACTTCAAGGCCTTCGTTGTGGTCCTCCTTGAGCTCTTCGATTTCCGCCAGCAGGCCGTACAGCGCCTGGCGCGAAAAGCTGTCGCAATCGAAAGGGATCAGTACCCGATCAGCCGCGATCAACGCCGAAACCGCATAGAAGTTCAGGGCCGGCGGGGTATCCAGGTAAATCCGGTCGTAATCCTCGGCCAGTTCATCCAGCAGCTTTCGCAGCTTGTTGATCTTGTGCTTGGCCTCGAGCTTGGGCTGCAGGTCCGCCAGTTCTGCGGTGGCGGTGATGACGTGCAGGTTGTCGAACGGGGTTTCGTAGATATCCACCTGGTTTTTCTTCGAAAACGGCCCGGATGACAGGGTCTGCTTGAAGAAATCGGCAATGCCCATGGGAATATCGTCACCCGTCAGCCCTGTCAGGTACTGGGTCGAGTTGGCCTGTGCATCGAGGTCCACCAACAGGGTTCGATAGCCTTCGCTGGCGCTGACCGCCGCCAGGTTGCAGGCGATGCTGGACTTGCCAACGCCACCTTTTTGATTGAACACCACGCGCCGCATGGAAAAACCTCCGTGTATCAATGAATGCCCGAGTGTAGAGGGCAAAAGCGCCCGCTCGCTACCTTGATCAAGCTTGTACTACAGCATCTGAAGACAGATCCCGCATAACTATCTCGTAATACGCCAACCAATAAAGAGTTGCCTGACACCAGCCCCCCGTAGCCATTGGCGGACAATCACTGATTCTTTTCGGCGAATTTGTAATTTCTCGTGAACAATTCTTTACCAAAGTTTGCTAGAACCCCACCGCACCGGGATAATGCGCGCCACTCGGCCATCGCGCCATGCCCCGGTTTTATGGGCAATTTGCAGCACAAGGAAGCCCGCAGGGGCGGGAAATCTTCTCAGTGATCAACTTCAACATCGCCCAATGGCGCGCCTGGGCCCCTGGGCTCGACAGCGTGGATGCCTGGCGCGACTGGTGCCAGGCCCCAGTGTTGGTGGCCCAAAGCGATGCCGCGCCCGATGTGTCGTTCCTGCCGGCCATGCAGCGCCGGCGCCTGAGCCGCCTGGCCCGGATGGCCTTCAGTGTCGGCTGGCCCTTGGCCGACGGCCTGCAGGACCTGCCGCTGGTATTTGTCTCGCGTCATGGCGAAACCCCACGCACCCTGGACATTCTCAGCGACCTGGCCAACGACCAGCCGCTGTCGCCCACCCAATTCAGCCTGTCGGTACACAATGCGGTGATTGGCCTGTGGTCGATCCTGCGTAACGAAACCAGCGAAATGACCGCCCTGGCAGCCGCTGGCGACGGCCTGGAGCACGGCATGCTCGAAGCCGCAGCCCTGCTCAACGAAGGCGCGCCGGCCGTTCTGCTGGTGATTACCGAAGAGCAGCCACCCCTGGCCTACGCGCGGTGGATCGATGATGTGCCGTTCCCCTACGCCCTGGGCCTGCTGCTGACCCCAGGCGACGAATGGCAACTGGCGCTGCACACCACAACGGTCCAACCCACCGAGACCCAGTGGCCCCACGCCCTGAACCTGCTGCGCACCCTGCTCACCGAGCAAGGTGCCTGCCAACATGCCTGGAAGAACCGAGTATGGAACTGGCAACGCAAACCCTGACCGACAAGCCCCGGGACGCCTACTACTGGCGCCTGTTCGCCACGGCAGCCAGCTTCGTGCTGTTCGGCGTGGGCGGCTTGTGCCTGCGCTTGCTGGTGTTCCCGCTGCTCAGTTGCCTGCCGGGGGACGCCCGGCAGCACCAGCGCCGTGCGCGCCTGACCGTCGGGCGGTTGTTCTGGTTCTTTATCAACATGATGTACCGCGCCGGCATTCTCACCTACAGCGTCGAAGGCGCCGAAAAACTCGGGCGCCCCGGGCAGATGATCATCGCCAACCACCCGTCGCTGATCGACGTCGTGGTGCTGATCGGCCTGGTACGCCAGGCCAATTGCGTGGTCAAGCAGAGCCTGTGGCAAAACCCCTTCACCCGTGGCCCCGTGAATGATGCCGGCTATATCAGCAACGATGGCAGCATCGACATGCTCGATGCCGCCGCAAGTGCCCTGCGAGGCGGCCAGACCCTGATTATCTTTCCCGAAGGCACCCGCACCGTGCCGGGCAAAGCCCCGGCCTTTCATCGCGGGGCCGCCGCCATCGCCCTGCGCGGTGCGACAATCATCACCCCCGTGGTGCTCAAGGTCAGCCCGACCACGCTGACCAAGGCCGAGCCCTGGTATCGCATCCCCAACCGCCGCTTTCACTTCAGTTTGCGGGTGGGTGCCGATATAGACCCACAGGTGTTTGCCTCACAAGGGCCACCACCTCAGGCCTCACGCAAGCTCAACGATTATCTGCATCACTATTTCATTAAGGAGCTCGCCGAAGATGAGCAACCCCAACAGCCTTGAACACGAAATCAAAACCCTGATCATCGAGGCCCTGGGCCTGGAAGACATCGACGCCTGCGACATCGGCAGCGAGCAAACCCTGTTCGGCGAAGGCCTGGGCCTGGATTCGGTAGATGCCCTGGAATTGGGCCTGGCGATCCAGAAAAAGTACGGCATCAAGATCGATGCCGACGCCAAGGACACCCGCAATCACTTTATCAACGTGGCCAGCCTCGCGGCGTTCGTCACGGCCCGACAGGCAGCTTGAGACCCGACCATGCAAACTCGTGACGATATCTTCAACACCCTGCGCGACGCCCTGGTGGAACTGTTTGAACTGGAGCCTACGCGGGTCACCCTCGACGCCAACCTGTACCAGGACCTGGAAATCGACAGCATCGATGCGGTGGACCTGATCGACCATATCAAGCGCCAGACCGGCAAGAAAATCGCCGCCGAAGAGTTCAAGGCCGTGCGTACGGTCAATGATGTGGTCGAGGCGGTCTACCGTCTGGTCCAACCGGCCGCATGAGCCGGCTGATCGGCCTTGGCCTGTTGCTGGTAGGGCTGCTGTACCCTTTCGCGGTGTATTACGGCACGGAGCATTTCGCCCCGTGGCAGTTCGGCCTGCTGCTGGCCAGCCTCTGGCTGCTGCGCGCGCTGACCGGCCCGCGGCGTCCCGGCAGTGGCTGGATGGCCGGCGTGGCGCTTGTGTTTTGCCTGCTGCTGGCCTGGTTCGACAACCCGCAGTTGCTGCGCTGGTACCCAAGCCTGGTCAGCATCTTCATGCTGGCGCTGTTCGGCCTGAGCCTGAAGTACGGCCCGCCGATGGTCGAGCGCCTGGCGCGCCTGAGCGATCCGCATCTGCCTGAAAAGGCCATTGCGTATACGCGCCAGGTCACCGTGGTGTGGAGTGGGTTTTTCTTGTGTAACGGCCTGCTCGCCGCCGCGCTCACCTTGTGGGCACCGTTGAGCTGGTGGACGTTGTACAACGGCCTGATCGCCTATGGGCTGATGGGGTTGTTGTTTGCCGTGGAATGGCTGATACGACAAAGGGTTCGAGGCCGCGTATGAATTGGGTCAATCTTGAGCATCTGTTGCTTGAGCCTGTGCAACTGCGTTCGGTCACCACTGAACCTGCAATGAACCACGCACAACTGTGCGAACGGGCCCTGAGCCTGGCGGCCGGGCTCAAAGCCCGTGGCATCCAGCGCCTGGCCGTGCACCTGAGCGACGCCGGCGAGCTGGCGATTGCCCTGCTGGGCGCCTGGCGCGCCGGGGCCAGTGTGCTGCTGCCCGCCGACCTGCAAGCCCAGACCCGCCAACGCTGGGCCACTGCGGTCGACGCCTGGCTGACCGAAGCGGGCGACCTGGAGGCGCTCTACCACCCGCCGCTCGCCGCCGCCGCCCTGGACCTGGATGCCTGCCAATTGGGCCTTTGTACCTCCGGCTCCAGCGGCGCGCCCAAGCGCATCGACAAGACCCTGCGCCAACTGGCCAACGAGGTACAGGCCCTGGAAGCCTTGTGGGGCGCCGACCTGGGCCGCGCGTGCATCGTCGGCAGCGTCGCTACCCAGCACATCTATGGCCTGTTGTTCCGCATGCTGTGGCCGCTGTGCGCCGGTCGCAGCTTTGTGCGCCAGCAACTGCCGTTCCCCGAAGACTTGCAGCGCGTCAGCCGCCAGCACCCGCATTTCGCCTGGGTGGCCAGCCCGGCCCTGCTCAAGCGCATGGGCGATAACCTCGACTGGACGGCTTTGAGCACGGTCAAGCGCGTGTTCTCCTCCGGTGGCGCGCTGCCCGCCGAGGCTGCCGACAGCCTGCACCAACACCTGCACCAGTGGCCGACCGAGATCCTCGGCAGCTCGGAAACCGGCGGCATTGCCTGGCGCCAGGGCCACACGCCCTGGCAGCCGTTTGCCGATGTACGCCTGACTCAGGATGCCGATGGCGCCTTGTGCATTGCCTCGCCGTACCTGCCGGCCGGGCATGTCGAGCAGACGGCCGATGCCGCGCAGATCCACGCAGATGGGCGCTTCGAACTGCTCGGGCGCCTGGACCGGATCGTCAAGCTGGAAGAAAAACGCATCTCCCTGCCGATGCTCGAACAGGCCCTGGCCGACCACGCCTGGGTCGCGGAAGCGCGCCTGGGGGTGGTCCAGGAAAACCGCGCGTCCCTCGGCGCCCTGGTGGTGCTCAGTGGCGACGGCCTGCACGCCCTGCGCAACCAAGGCCGGCGCAGCGTCACCCAAGCCCTGCGCCAGCACCTGGGCCAGCACTGCGAAGCCCTGGCGCTGCCCCGCCGCTGGCGCTTGTTGCGCCAGTTGCCGCTTACCCCCCAGGGCAAGCTACCCCAGGCCGATGTCGAAGCCCTGCTGCTGGCACCGCGCCCCAAGGCGCCGGAATTGCTGGCGCAAGTCGAGACCGACGGCGAATGGACCCTGCAACTGAGCATCCCGCCGGACCTGGCCTACTTCAGCGGCCACTTCCCTCACACCCCGGTGTTGCCAGGGGTGGTGCAGGTGGAATGGGCGTTCAACCTGGGCCAGCAACTGCTTGATCTACCGCCGACCTTTGCCGGCATGGAAGTGCTCAAGTTCCAGCAACTGGTGCGCCCTGGTGACGTGATCGAGCTGCACCTGCGTTTTGATCGCGAGCGGGGCAAGTTGTATTTCGCTTATCGCAATGACAGTGCGGCGTGTTCCAGCGGGCGGGTTTTGCTGGAGAATTCTCATGCATAGGTTGGGTAAGCGCACATCCCAAATGTGGGAGCTGGCTTGCCTGCGATGCAGGCAACTCGGTCCATCAGGTGCCCACCACCATGCATAACCCCTGCGCCCTGATCCCGGTCTACAACCATGAAGCCGCCGTGCCCGCCGTGGTCCGCAGCCTGCTGGACCATGGCCTGCCCTGCCTGCTGGTGGACGATGGCAGCAGCCCGGCCTGCGCCGCCGTGCTGGCGCAACTGGCAAGCCTGGATAACGTGTCGCTGCTGACCCTGCCCGTCAATCAAGGCAAGGGCGCGGCAGTGATGGCCGGCTTTCGCGAAGCCGCGCGCCTGGGCTTCACCCACGCCCTGCAAGTGGACGCCGACGGCCAGCACGACCTGCGCGAAGTCGCGCTGTTTCTCGACGCCTCGCGCACCCACCCCGACGCGGTGATCTGCGGCTACCCCGAATACGACGACAGCGTGCCCAAGGGCCGCCTCTATGCGCGCTACCTGACCCATGTCTGGGTGTGGATCAACAGCCTGTCGCTGCAGATCCGCGATTCGATGTGCGGCTTTCGCATCTACCCCCTGGCACCGGTGCTGGCCTTGATGGACTCGGCACGGATCGGCAAGCGCATGGATTTCGACTCCGACATCCTCGTGCGCCTGTCATGGCGCAACCAGCCGATGCGCTGGCTGCCGACCCAGGTGCATTACCCGGCCGATGGCCTGTCGCACTTTCGCCTGGTCCACGACAACCTGCTGATTTCATCCATGCACACCCGGCTGTTTTTCGGCATGTTGCTGCGTGCGCCAATGATCCTCTGGCGACGGTGGCAGGCATGAGCGACACCCCCCGGCACTGGGCCGACCGCCAGGAGCGCGGCAGTTTCTGGCTGATGAAACTCACCGCATTCGCCGCCAAGGTCCTCGGGCGCCGGGTGCTGAGCCCGCTGCTGTATGGCATCGTCCTGTACTTTTTCGTGTTTGGCCGTGCCGCGCGCCAGAGCATCTGGCAGTACCAGCAGCGCCTGGCCGACTGGAGCGGGCGCGACGACCTGCGCCCCAGCCACACAAGGGTGTTCGGCCAGTTCATGGCTTTCGCCGACGCCTTGCTGGACAAGCTCGACGTATGGAACGGCAAGCTGCGCCTGGAACAGATCGAAATCATCGACCCGGCCCAATTGCGCGGGCAACTGCGCGGCGAACGCGGGCAGATGCTGGTGGGCGCGCACCTGGGCAACCTGGAAGTGTGCCGGGCCCTTGCGGAGCTGGGTGAGAAAGTCACCATGAACGTGCTGGTGCACACCAAGCACGCCGAACAGTTCAACCGCCTGCTGGGCGAAGCCGGGGCGAGCAACCTGCGGCTGATCCAGGTCAGCGAGCTGGACCCGGCGGTGATGCTGCTGCTCAGCCAGCGCCTGGACGACGGTGAGTGGCTGGCGATTGCCGGCGACCGCATCCCGCTGCACGGCGGGCGCACGGTGCGCGTGGATTTTCTCGGCCATAGCGCCGCCTTCCCCCAGGGCCCATGGCTGCTGGCCGGCCTGCTCAAATGCCCGGTCAACCTGCTGATGTGCCTCAAGCACCAGGGGCGCTATCGGCTGATCATCGAGCCCTTTGCCCCATTGATCGAATGGAAACGCAGCGACCGCCAGCAGGTGATCGCCCACTGGGCCGCCCGCTACGCCGAACGCCTGGGCCAGTTCTGCCTGCAAGCGCCCCAACAATGGTTCAACTTTTACCCTTTCTGGAAGACCGATGACGACGCATCTGCTTGAGCCGGTAACCTTCGGCGAACTCCCTTTGCGCATCGAAGACGTGCTGGCCCTGGCCAACCGTCAGGCGCCCACCCGCCTGCAAGACGATGCCGGGTATCGCCAGCGCATCGCCAAGGGCGCGCAGTTCCTCGATTCGCTGCTGGACAAGGAAGGCGTGATCTACGGCGTCACCACCGGCTACGGCGACTCGTGCGTGGTGGCGGTGCCGTTGCAGCATGTCGACGCATTGCCGCGTCACCTGTACACCTTCCACGGCTGCGGCCTGGGCAAGTTGCTCGACGCCCAGGCCACCCGTGCGGTGCTGGCGGCGCGTTTGCAGTCGCTGTGCCACGGCGTGTCCGGGGTGCGGGTTGAACTGCTGGAGCGCCTGCATGCGTTCCTTGAACACGACATCCTGCCGCTGATCCCGGAGGAAGGCTCGGTGGGCGCCAGCGGCGATCTGACGCCGCTGTCGTACGTGGCCGCGACCTTGTCCGGCGAGCGTGAAGTGCTGTTTCGTGGCGAGCGCCGCCTGGCCGCCGACGTACACCGTGAGCTGGGCTGGACGCCATTGGTGCTGCGGCCCAAGGAAGCCCTGGCGCTGATGAACGGCACCGCCGTGATGACCGGCCTGGCTTGCCTTGCCTTCGCCCGCGCCGACTACCTGCTGCAACTGGCCACGCGCATCACCGCGTTGAACGTGGTGGCGCTGCAAGGCAACCCGGAGCACTTTGACGAACGCCTGTTCGCCGCCAAGCCGCACCCCGGGCAGATGCAGGTTGCGGCGTGGCTGCGCAAGGACCTGGCCATCGACGCCCCGACCGCGCCGCTGCACCGTTTGCAGGACCGCTACTCGCTGCGCTGCGCGCCCCACGTCCTCGGCGTGCTGGCCGACAGCCTGAACTGGCTGCGTTCGTTTATCGAGATCGAGCTCAACAGCGCCAACGACAACCCGATCATCGACGCCGAGGCCGAGCGCGTGTTGCACGGCGGGCACTTCTACGGCGGGCATATCGCCTTTGCCATGGACAGCCTGAAAAACCTGGTGGCCAACGTCGCCGACCTGCTCGACCGGCAACTGGCGCTGCTGGTGGACGAGCGCTACAACCATGGCTTGCCGAGCAACCTGTCGGGCGCCCCGGCGGACCGCGCGATGATCAACCACGGCTTCAAGGCGGTGCAGATCGGCACCAGCGCCTGGACCGCCGAAGCGTTGAAAAATACGATGCCGGCCAGCGTGTTTTCGCGCTCCACCGAGTGCCACAACCAGGACAAGGTCAGCATGGGTACGATCGCCGCCCGCGATGCAATCCGCGTGCTGGAGCTGACCGAACAGGTGGCCGCCGCCACCTTGCTCGCCGCCAACCAGGGCGTGTGGCTGCGCGCCCAGGTCACGGATGCCAGGCCGTTGCCGCCGGCCCTGGCCGCGATGCACATCGAGCTGGCCAAGGACTTCCCGCCGGTGATCGAAGACCGTGCCCTGGAGGGCGAACTGCGCCTGTGCCTGCAGCGCATCGCCGCGCAACACTGGAGGCTGCATGCGTAGCCCCGGCGTGTTGCATTGCGACACTGAAATCCTCGTGCCCTTCTTCGACATCGACACGATGAACGTGGTCTGGCACGGCCACTACGTGAAATACCTGGAAATCGCCCGCTGCGCGCTGCTCGACAAGCTCGGCCACAACTACACGGCGATGCTCGAATCCGGCTATGCGTGGCCGGTAATCGATCTGCAACTGCGCTACGTGCGTGGCGCCACCTTTGGCCAGACCCTCAACGTGCGCGCCAGCCTGGTGGAGTGGGAGAATCGCTTGAAGGTCAACTACCTGATCACCGACCTTGCCAGCGGCGAACGCCTGACCCGCGCCAGCACCGTGCAAGTGGCCGTCGAGATTGCCAGCCGCGAGATGCAACTGGCCTCGCCCACCGTGTTCATCACCGCCGTCGAAAGGGCCCTGGAATGCTGAGCTTGCCCGCGATGGTCGCCAACGATAACGCGGGGGGCCTGACACTGCGCGGCGTCCTCGGGTTTTTCGCGAGCAAGCTCGCTCCTACAGAGGGGCGTCGAAAGGACTTCCCTGTGGGAGCGGGCTTGCCCGCGATGGTCGTCAACGATAACGCGGGGGGCCTGACACTGCGCGGCGGCCTCGGGTTTTTCGCGAGCAAGCTCGCTCCTACAGAGGGGCGTCGAAAGGACTTCCCTGTGGGAGCGGGCTTGCCCGCGATGGTCGCCAACGATAACGCGGGGGGCCTGACACTGCGCGGCGGCCTCGGGTTTTTCGCGAGCAAGCTCGCTCCTACAGGGGTTGGGTTGTTTTTGAGTTTTGGGGCTTATGCCTTCGACTTGCAACAACTGAGCGATCAGTTGGCCAAGCCCTCGGTGATCCACGGCAGCTTCATCCAGGAAAAACACCTGCGCGCCCTGCCCCAGCCGCTGACCAGCAAAGGCACCTTCGTATTGGCCCGGGACCACGGCCTGCTCTGGCTGCTGAAAACCCCACTGCAGCAGGACTACCGCATCAACGCCCAGGGCATCGCCCGGCGTGATGCCAACGGTTGGCAACCGCTGCCGAACAAAAGCGCCGGCGCCGAGCAGAACCGTTTGTTCCTGGCCGTGCTGCAAGGCGACAGCAGCGGCTTGCAGCGCGACTTCGAGTTGCAGCTGCAAGGCGAGGCCAAGGCCTGGAAACTCAAGCTGATCCCCCGCTCGCTGCTGCTCAAGCAAGTGTTCACCCAGATCAATATCGACGGCGGCGAGTTGGTGCACACCATCGAACTGCTGGAAACCCAGGGCGACAGCACCCTGTTACGCATGCAAGACAGCACCAGCACGCAACCCTTGAGCGACGCGGAGCAACACGACTTTGCCCAGTGAGCGTTGGTTGCCGCGCCTGTTCCTGATCCTGCTGGTGGCCGTGCTGGCCCTGGCCGGCTGGCAATGGCGCGAGGGCGCGCCGTTGTCGGCCAACCTGATGGATCTGGTGCCGGGCAACACCCCGGACGCGCTGGAACTGGCGGCCGAGCAACGCATGCAAGAGCCGCTGAACCGCGAGATGCTGGTGCTGGTCGGGCATGCCGATCGCCAGCACGCACTGGCCATGGCCCAACAGCTCGGTGAACAGTGGCAAGCCAGCGGCCTGTTTGAAAAGGTCACCTGGACCCTGCAGGCCGACCTGCCAGCCCTGCGCCAGCAATTGCTGCAAGGACGCCTGGCGATGCTGTCGGCCAAGGACCGCGAGCAGTTGGTCAGCGAGCCCGAGGCGTTTATCGCGCAGCGGGTGCAGGCGCTGTTCGACCCCTTTACCGGCTTCAGCCTGGTGCCGAGCCAGGACGATTGGCTGGGCCTGACCGGACGCATCCAGAACAGCCAGCCGCAACACGGTGCGGTGCAGCTGGATATCGGCAGCGGCGCGTTGATCGCCGATGCCGACGGCAAAAGCTGGGTGCTGCTGCGCGCGCGTACCCAGGGCAATGCCTTTGATATGAAACTGCCGCTGCAAGTCGCCGACTTGCTGCAAGCCAGCCGCGACCAGGCCAGCGAGCAAGGCGTGCAACTGCTCGCCGCCAGCGGCCTGCTGTACGCGGCCAACGGCCAACAACAGGCCAGCCGCGAGATGACCTGGGTCGGCGGCGGCGCAACAGTAGGGATTCTGTTGCTGTTGCTGCTGGCGTTCCGTCGCTGGCGGGTGTTGCTGGCCTTTGTCCCGGTGCTGGTGGGCATGCTGTTTGGCGCGGTGGCCTGTGTGGCGCTGTTTGGCCATATGCATGTGATGACCCTGGTGCTGGGCGCGAGCCTGATCGGCGTGGCCGTCGACTACCCGCTGCATTACCTGTCCAAGAGCTGGAGCCTGCAACCCTGGCGCAGCTGGCCGGCCTTGCGCCTGACCCTGCCGGGCCTCAGCCTGAGCCTGGCCACCAGTTGTATCGGCTACCTGGCCCTGGCCTGGACGCCATTCCCGGCGCTGACCCAGATCGCCGTATTCTCCGCCGCCGGCCTGGTGGGCGCCTACCTGTCGGCGGTGTGCCTGTTGCCGGCGCTGCTCAACGGCCTGGACCTGCGCCCGGCGCAATGGCCGCTGCGGGTCGCCGAGTTCCTGCTGGGGGTGCGTGAATCCTTGCTCAAGCGCCTGCCGAGCCAGGCGCTGCTGGTGCTGGCCCTGCTGTTCTGCGCCGGCGGCCTGTGGCAGTTGAACAGCAAGAACGATATTCGCCAGTGGATCGGCGCACCGCCGCAGTTACTGCAAGAAGCCCAGGCCATTGCGCGCATTACCGGCTACCAACCCACCAGCCAGTTCTTCCTGGTGCATGCGGACAATCAACAACAGTTACTGGAGCGCCAGGCGGCGTTGAGCCAGCGCCTGGATCAACTGGTGCACATGGACAAGCTGCAGGGCTACCTGGCGCTCAATCAACTGGTCAGTACGCCCGGCGAACAGCAACACGTGCGCGAGGCCCTGAATCAACTGCCGGCGCTGTGGCAACCACTGCTCGACCTCGGCATCCCCGCCAGCGCCCTGCAAGCGGAGGTGGCGCAGTTGCAGGCGCTGCCCACCGCCGACATCGACGCCGCCCTCGCCGGCCCGCTGGCCGAGCCGTGGCGCCTGCTATGGCTGGGCAATGTCGACGGCGGCGTGGCGGCGATGGTCAGCCTGCAAGGCCTGAACAACCCGGCGCTGCTGCGTATCCAGGCCCTGGACCTGCCGGGCGTGCAACTGGTGGATCGCCTCGGCGACTTGAACCAGGTATTTGCCGCGACCCAGGTCAGCGCCGCCGAACTGAAATTATTGTCCTGTGTACTGATCGTCTTGCTGCTGATCCTGCCCTTTGGCCTGGGCGGCGCGCTGCGCATTGTCGCCCTGCCGCTGTTGGCTGCGCTGTGCAGCCTGGCCAGCCTCGGGTGGCTGGGGCAACCGTTGACCCTGTTCAGCCTGTTCGGCCTGTTGCTGGTGACCGCGATCAGCGTCGACTATGCGATCCTCATGCGCGAACAGATCGGCGGGGCCGCGGTCAGCTTGCTGGGGACGCTGCTGGCCGCGGTCACCACCTGGCTGTCCTTTGGCCTGCTGGCGGTGTCCAGCACCCCGGCGGTGAGTAACTTCGGCCTGTCGGTCAGCCTGGGCCTGGCCTTCAGCTTTATGCTGGCGCCATGGGCCGGCCGCCAGGAACATGCGCAATGATGCCGACTAATTTTTTTTTGTTGAATGTGATGATCGCCAACCCGGCAAGGAGCCACAGTGCCCACAGTTGAAATGGAACGTCGCCAGGTCGTGGTGATCGGGGCCGGCCCGTCCGGTGCCATTGCGGCCGCGTTGCTCAAGCGCAACGGGCATGATGTGTTGATCATCGAGCGCGAGCACTTCCCGCGTTTTTCCATCGGCGAAAGCCTGTTGTCCCATTGCATCGACTTTATCGAAGAGGCCGGCATGCTCGAGGCGGTCAACGCCGCCGGCTTCCAGCTGAAAACCGGCGCCGCGTTTGCCTGGGGCGAGCGCTACAGTGCCTTCGATTTCGGTGACACTTTCAGCGAAGGCAAGCCCACTACCTTCCAGGTCCAGCGCGCCGACTTCGACAAGTTGCTGGCCGATCAGGCGGCGTTGCAAGGCGTGGAGATCCGTTACGGCCAGACCCTGGTCGGGGTGGATTTCGCCGCGGGCCACCGCTACCTGCATGTACGCCGCGAAAACGGCCGCGAATACCACATCAAGGCCGGCTTTGTGCTCGACGCCAGCGGTTACGGCCGCGTGCTGCCACGCCTGCTGAACCTTGAGGCGCCGTCAAACTTCCCGTTGCGCCAGGCGGTGTTCACCCACGTCGAGGACCGTATCGAACATCCGGGCTTCGACCGCAGCAAGATCCTCATCACCACCCACCCGACCCAGCGCGATATCTGGTTCTGGACCATCCCGTTCAGCAACGGCCGCTGCTCGGTAGGCGTGGTCGCGGCCAAGGAGCATTTCGACGGTTGCGATGGGGATCTGGATGCCTGCCTGCGCGGCTTTATCGAGCAAACCCCGAGCCTGTCCAAGGTGCTGGCGAACGCGGTCTGGGATACCCCGGCGCGGACTATCGGCGGCTACTCGGCAAACGTCACCACCTTGCATGGCCCGGGCTTCGCGCTGCTGGGCAATGCCGCAGAGTTCCTCGACCCGGTGTTCTCTTCAGGCGTGACCATCGCCATGCGCTCGGCCAGCATGGCCGCAGGTCTCCTGCACCGCCAACTCAAGGGCGAAAGCGTGGACTGGCAAACCGAGTTCGCCGCGCCACTCAAACGCGGGGTCGATACCTTCCGTTGCTACGTCGAAGGCTGGTACGCCGGCACCTTCCAGGATGTGATCTACCACCCTGGCAGCTCGCCGGAAATCCGCCGCATGATCAGCTCGATCCTCGCCGGTTATGCCTGGGACGAGCGCAATCCCTTTGTCAGCGAACCCAAGCGCCGCTTGCGGATGCTCTCGGAAATCTGTGCGGGGGAAAACCTATGAGCAGCCCACCTGTGTCTAAAGAGTACTTGAGCAAAAACTACGTCGAAGAAACCAAGTTCGGCTTCTGGTTCCTGCGCAGCCACACCTGGCAACATCACGTACTGCGCGTGGCAATCAACGACCTGCGCAGCCTGTTCAGCACGCCGTTGCCGGAAGCACCAGTGCTGCTGGATGCCGGTTGTGGCCAGGGCAAGTCGTTTAGCTATTTACAGCAGGTGTTCGCTCCCAAGCGCCTGATCGGCCTTGACGCCGACCCGCACAGCCTCGACCTGAGCCGTGCCGAAGCGGCGCGCCAGGGCATTGAGATCGAGTTGATCGGCAGCGATTGCGCCACCCTCAAGGTGGCCGATGAAAGTGTCGACATCCTGTTCTGCCACCAGACTTTCCACCACCTGGTGGAGCAACAACGGGCACTCACCGAGTTTTATCGAGTGCTCAAGCCCGGCGGCTACCTGCTGTTTGCCGAGTCCACCGAAGCCTATATCGACACCTGGGTGATTCGCTGGCTATTCCGTCACCCGATGCATGTGCAGAAAAGTGCCGATGAGTACCTGGAGATGATCCGCGAGCAGGGTTTCGAGTTTGGCCCGCAGAACGTGTCGTACCCGTACCTGTGGTGGAGCCGCTCGGCAGACTTCGGCCTGCTGGAGCGTTGGGGCCTGCGCCAGCCCAAGCCGTTTGGCGAGCGTGAAGAGACGTTGGTGAATGTGGTTGCACGCAAGCCACTCACAGGCCCGCCAGCATGATCCGCGCGCTGTTGATCGGCTGCCTGTTGCTGCTGGCCGCATGCGCCAGCCAGCCGCCGCTGCCGGTGCATACACCGAGCCTGGCCTTGCCCCTGCAATTGCATATCGAGCGCGAGCAGGACGGCCAGCGCCAGGACTGGTTGCTGGTGATCCAGCGCGAAGGCGATGCCTTGCGCTGGTCGCTGATGGACCCGCTGGGCATCCCCCTGGCCCGGCAAAAGCTGGTGGCCGGCAGTTGGCAGGCAGATGGCCTGCTACCACCCAACCCCCAGGCCCGCGAGCTGTTTGCGGCGCTGCTGTTTGCCCTGACCCCGGCCGCTGAAATGCCCGGCAACTACCCCCAAGCCCGTGAAGACGATGGCGTACGGGTACTCAAGCCGCACTGGCAGGTGATCTACCGCGCCCCCTTGACCTTCAGCGTGAACATGCCGGGCCAGCACCTGAACTACCGCGTCACCGCGCTCGAGAGCAGCCCATGACCGCTTATCTCAATGCCCTGGGGATCATCTGCGCCCTGGGCCGTGGCCAGCAGCAAGTGCGGCGCAATCTGTTTGCCGGGGATTGCTCGGGCATGCGCGCCGAGAGCGGCTGGGTGCCCGAGCGAGTACTGCCGGTGGGCAGCGTGCCTGGCGAACTGGCGCCACTGCCGCCGCACCTGGCGCAACAGAGCAGTCGCAACAACCAGCTGTTGCTGGAGGCCGCCTTGCAGATAGAAGGCCCGATCCGGCAGGCGATCCACACCTTTGGCGCCTCGCGTATCGGGGTGGTGCTGGGTACCAGCACCTCGGGCATCGATGAGGCCAGTCGCGGCATCGCCCATTACCTGCGCGAAGGGCAGTTCCCCCAGACCTATGACTACCGCCAACAAGAGCTCGGCGCCCCGGCCAACTTCCTCGCCGACTGGCTGCAACTGAGCGGCCCGGCCTATGTGATTTCCACCGCCTGCACCTCCAGCGCCCGCGCAATGATGAGCGCACGCCGCCTGCTGGACCTGGGCCTGTGCGATGCGGTGCTGTGCGGCGGGGTCGATAGCCTGTGCAAGCTGACCCTCAATGGCTTCACCTCGCTGGAGGCGGTGTCTTCCGAGCGCTGCAACCCGTTTTCGCTGAACCGCAACGGCATCAATATCGGCGAGGCAGCGGTGCTGTTCCTGATGAGCAAAACACCGGCGCCCATCGCCCTGCTGGGCAGCGGCGCCAGTTGCGATGCGCACCATATTTCTGCGCCGGAGCCCAGCGGCAAGGGCGCATTGCAGGCGATGAGCAAGGCCCTGGCCAGTGCAAAATTGGCACCGGCGCAGATCGGTTACCTGAACCTGCACGGCACCGCGACCCAGCATAACGACGCCATGGAAAGCCTGGCCGTGGCCACCCTGTTTCCGGCTGGCGTGGCGTGTTCCTCGACCAAGCCGCTGACCGGCCATACCCTCGGCGCTGCCGGGGCACTGGAGGCTGCGTTCTGCTGGCTGAGCCTGGTCGAGGGCACACTGGCGCCGCATATCTGGGACGGTCAAGCCGACCCGGCGTTGCCCGCCCTGCGCTGGGCCAAGGTCGGCGACACCCTGGAAAAACGCTGCCTGATGAGCAACTCGTTTGCCTTCGGCGGCAACAACGTCAGCCTGATTATCGGAGACGCCCCATGAGCCATTGGCCACTCGCCGAACTGCTGCCCCACGCCGGGGACATGATCCTGATCGACCAGGTGTTGGCGTTCGATGAAGAACAGATCCACACCCGCGTCACCGTCAAGCCCGGCGGCCTGTTCAATCGCCCCGACGGCAGCCTGCCGGCCTGGGTCGGCGTCGAGTTGATGGCGCAAAGCGTGGCCGCCTATGCCGGCTGCCGCGCGCGCCAGAACGGCGAAGCGGTGGAGTTGGGCTTCCTGCTGGGCACGCGCAAGTTCGAATGCAATGTCGAGCACTTTCCCCTAGGTGCCGAACTGACCATCCACGGCCTGCGCTCCCTGGAAGACGACAACGGCATGGGTGTGTTCGAATGCCACCTGACCGGCGACGGGATCCAGGCCAGCGCACGCCTGAACGTATTTCGACCGCCCCAGGCGGCCAACTATTTAGCTGAATCGAAGGACACGTGTCATGACTGAATCCGTACTGGTCACCGGCTCCAGCCGGGGTATCGGCCGCGCTATCGCCCTGCGCCTGGCCCAGGCCGGCCATGACCTGGTGCTGCATTGCCGCAGTGGCCGTGCCGAGGCGGATGCCGTACAGGCCGAAGTCGAGGCCCTGGGCCGCAAGGCGCGGGTGCTGCAATTCGATGTGGCGGACCGTGCCACCTGCAAGCAGATCCTTGAAGCCGACGTAGAAACCCACGGTGCCTATTACGGCGTGGTGCTCAATGCCGGGCTGACCCGCGATGGCGCGTTCCCGGCGCTGTCGGAGGACGACTGGGACGTGGTGATGCGCACCAATCTCGATGGTTTCTATAACGTGCTGCACCCGGTGATGATGCCGATGATCCGGCGGCGCGCGGCCGGGCGCATTGTGTGCATTACTTCGGTCTCGGGGCTGATCGGCAATCGTGGCCAGGTCAATTACAGCGCGTCCAAGGCCGGCCTGATCGGCGCCGCCAAGGCCCTGGCCATTGAGCTGGGCAAGCGCAAGATCACCGTCAACTGTGTGGCTCCGGGCCTGATCGACACGGCAATGCTCGATGAAAACGTGCCGGTGGAAGAACTGATGAAGATGATCCCCGCGCAGCGCATGGGCACCCCCGAAGAAGTCGCCAGTGCGGTGAACTTCCTGATGTCGGCGGAAGCCGGCTACATCACCCGCCAGGTCCTGGCCGTGAACGGGGGCCTGTGCTGATGAAACGTGTGGTAGTCACCGGCATGGCCGGCATGACCTCCCTGGGCTGCGATTGGGACACCATCGTCGCCAACTTCCGTGCCCAGCGCAGCGGTATCCGGCGCATGGACGAGTGGGATCGCTTCAGCGAACTGAACACCCGTTTGGCCGGGCCGATTGACGACTTTGTCGTGCCGGCCCACTGGACCCGCAAGCAACTGCGCAGCATGGGCCGGGTTTCGCGCCTGGCGGTGTGGGCTGCCGAACAGGCGTTGCACGACGCCGGCCTGCTGGGCGATGCGTCGATCAAGGATGGACGCATGGGTGTGGCCTGCGGCTCATCCACCGGCAGCACCGATGAGATCAAGGCGTTCGGCAATATGCTGCTCAACTCGGTGGCCGAGGGCCTGAACGCCAACTCCTATGTGCGCATGATGCCGCACACCACGGCGGCCAATATCAGCATCTTCTTTGGCCTCACCGGGCGCCTGATCCCCACGTCCAGCGCGTGCACCAGCGGCAGCCAGGGCATCGGCTACGCCTATGAAGCGATCAAGTTCGGCCGCCTGCCGCTGATGCTCGCCGGCGGCGCCGAAGAGCTGTGCCCCACCGAAGCCATGGTGTTTGACGCGCTCTACGCCACCAGCCTGAAAAACGACGCCCCGCAGACCAGCCCACGGCCCTACGACAGTGGTCGCGACGGCCTGGTGATTGGCGAGGGCGGCGGCATGCTGGTGCTTGAGGAGCTGGAACATGCCCTGGCCCGTGGCGCGCATATCCATGCCGAGATCGTCGGTTTTGGCAGCAACGCCGACGGCCAGCACACCACGCGCCCCGAGCAGGCCACCATGCGCCGGGCCATGGAGCTGGCCCTGGAAGATGCTGGCCTGGCGCCGGATGCCATCGGCTATGTCAACGGCCACGGCACGGCCACCGAACAAGGCGACATTGCCGAAACCCTGGCCACCAGCAGCCTGTTCGGCAGCCGCATGCCCATCAGCTCGCAAAAGAGTTTCCTGGGCCATACCCTGGGCGCCTGCGGGGCGCTGGAGTCGTGGTTCAGCATCGAGATGATGAACCGCGACCAATACGTGCCGACGTTCAACCTCGATCAAGTCGACCCACGCTGCGGCGAACTGGATTACCTGCGCGGCGAGTTCCGCCAGATGCACAACGATTACGTGATGAACAACAACTTTGCCTTTGGCGGCGTCAACACGTCGCTGATCTTTCGCCGCTGGCAGTAAGCCTTTTATCTGATTGGAGAGAACGCAATGTCTTCGTTGCTACGCGCCACCCTCATCGCCCTGACCCTGCTGACCGCTGCCGGCTGTACCAGCAAGCCGGTACTCAATACCCAGCACGCACTCGCCGCCAACGAGCAGGTCAGCGAAGCGAAAATGAAACAGAGCATCCTCACCGCGCTGGACAAGCGCAACTGGACCGTACAACGCGCCGACCCACGCCTGATCCAGGCCCAGATCAACGTGCGCAACCGCTACTACGCCGAAATCGACATCCGCTACACCGGCACCAGCTACGCCATCACCTACCGCGACAGCCAGGAACTGGGCTACAAGGACGGCAAGATCCATCGCAACTACAACCGCTGGGTGAGTATGCTCGACCGCGACATCATGGCCGGGCTGCGCTCCAATGGCGCAGCTGAAGCGGGCACGGCGGCGCAGTTGTTCAAGGAGACGGGGACGTCGAAGCAGAACTGATCGGCGCCTGAAAAACCGGCACCTACCTAGCACCAGAAACGACAAAGGGCGCCTTTCGGCGCCCTCTTCACAAGCAGGCTGGCTTGTCATCGCCTTGACAGCCAAAAACTGCTCACTGGAAAGTTCAGCGATTTTGTCAAATCAACACGCTGCCTTCTTTGGGCTGATAGAGAAGTGTCATCCATGTCACTCAGTGAAAAAGAAACGATTCTGCGCAACGCCAAGGTAAATCACTAAATCGGTTCCGTTACCTGATATGTGACCGCGGTTACACCAACGCCTTGCGCGTCAGCAGCTCGACAAACGCCTTGGCCATGGGTGACTGCTGGTCCTTGCGCTGCACCAGCCACACCGCCGTTACCGCCTCCGGGTCGAGCAAGGTGCGGTAGACCACGCCATCGATGCGGATGCGCTGGTACGACGCCGGCAACACCGACACTCCCAACCCCGCCGCCACCAGGCCGATGATGGTCATGGCCTCGCCGGCCTCCTGGGCGAAGTGCGGGCTGAAGCCGGCGTCGCGGGCCAGGCTGAGTAACTGGGCGTACAAACCGCTGCCATAGGCCCGTGGGAAAAACACAAAAGGTTCGTCGGCCAACTGCGTCAGATGCAAACCCCGCTCACTACCCTGCGCCAACGGATGGCCGGCACTGAGCACCGCCACCAGGGGCTCACGCATCAACTCCACGACACTCAGTGAGTCCGGCAACGGCAACGGGCGCATCAAGCCGACCTGGATCGACTCATCCACCAGCGCACCCGCCACTTCGGTACTGCTCATTTCCTGCAGGTTCAGGTGCACCGCCGGGAAGGCCTGGCGAAAAGCAAAAATCGCTTGTGGGATGCTGGAGTTGAACGGCGCCGAAGAGGTGAAGCCAATCTTCAGTTCACCCAGTTCCCCCAACTGCGCACGGCGCGCCACATCCGCAGCCTTGTCGACCTGCGCCAGCACCAGGCGGGCTTCCACGAGGAACAGGCGCCCAGCCTCGCTCAGCTCGACCCGACGATTGGTGCGCTCGAACAGCCGCGCGCCGACCTGCTGTTCCAGCGCCTGGATCTGCTGGCTCAAGGGCGGCTGGGAGATCCCCAAAACCTGGGCGGCCCGGCCGAAATGCAGCTCTTCAGCCACGGCGATGAAGTAGCGCAAGTGGCGCAATTCCATGAAAACCTCATTAGGTCGTAAAAGCTATCAAACAGGTCGAACAATATATTGGAAAGAATCATTAGCCAGCTATATTCTTTTTTGCATGGCCAGTCCTGGCTGCCTTTGCTTGCCGAGGTCCCGCGTGAAAGCTGCTGTCGCTCCACTTGTCCAAGAACGTCCGCCCACAGCCCTGGATGAGGTGGTGGCGCAGCTCAACGACGTGTACATCGAAAAAGGTACGCCGATGTTTATGCGTACAGTGCTGGCGCTGTTTTCCGGCGGCTTTGCCACCTTTGCCCTGCTGTATTGCGTACAACCGATGATGCCGGCGCTGTCCCACGAGTTTTCCATCAATGCCGCGCAGAGCAGCCTGATCCTTTCTGTCTCCACCGCGATGCTCGCCTTTGGCCTACTGATCACCGGGCCAGTTTCCGATCGCCTGGGGCGCAAGCCGGTGATGGTCACCTCGCTGTTCTGCGCTGCGGTGTGCACCATCGCCAGCGGCCTGATGCCGACCTGGGAAGGGATCCTGTGGATGCGCGCGCTGCTGGGCCTGTCCCTCAGTGGCCTGGCTGCCGTGGCCATGACCTACCTCAGCGAAGAGATCCACCCGCAGCACATCGGCCTGGCCATGGGCCTGTATATCGGCGGCAATGCGATTGGGGGCATGAGCGGGCGCCTGATCACTGGCGTGTTGATCGACTTTGTCAGCTGGCACACCGCAATGCTGGTCATCGGCGCGCTGGCGCTGATTGCGGCGACGGTGTTCTGGAAAATCCTGCCGCCCTCGCGCAACTTCCGCGCCAGCAGCCTCAAGCCGCGCAATTTGCTCAATGGTTTCGTCATGCACTTCAAGGATGCCGGCCTGCCCTGGTTGTTCTTCGAAGCCTTCTTGCTGATGGGCGCCTTTGTCACGCTGTTCAACTACATCGGCTACCGCTTGCTGGCCGATCCCTATGACCTGAGCCAGGCGTTGGTGGGCTTGCTGTCGGTGGTGTACCTGTCGGGCATCTACAGCTCGGCGAAGATTGGCTCGCTGGCCGACCGCCTGGGCCGCCGCCGCGTGCTGTGGGCCACCATCGTGCTGATGCTCGCCGGCATCACCCTGACCTTGTTCGGCCCGCTGTCACTGATCATCATCGGCATGCTGATCTTCACCTTCGGCTTCTTCGGCGCCCACTCGGTGGCCAGCAGCTGGATTGGCCGCCGCGCAGTCAAAGCCAAGGGCCAGGCTTCGTCGCTGTACCTGTTCAGCTATTACGCGGGGTCGAGCATTGCCGGGACGGCCGGTGGGTTTTTCTGGCACTACGCCGGCTGGAACGGGATTGGCGGGTTTATCGTCGCGCTGCTGATCGTGGCATTGCTGGTGGCGTTGAAGCTGGCCAAGTTGCCACCGCTCAAACTGTAGGAGCTGGCTTGCCAGCGATGTGGCCCGAAGAATAACCGCAGGGCTCAGGCATGTCATCGCCGGCAAGCCGGCTCCTACAACAATCGTCAGCTAATAAAAAACCGGCCTGAGCCGGTTTTTTATTAGCTGATGCTTACTCGTGATACTGCGCCGACAACTCATGCACCGCCCGCAGGAACGCGCCCGCATGCTCCGGGTTCACTTCCGGGGTGATGCCGTGGCCGAGGTTGAACACGTGGCCGCTGCCCTTGCCGTAGCTGGCGAGGATACGGCCCACTTCGGTGCGGATCGCTTCCGGCTTGGCGTAGAGCACGGTTGGGTCCATGTTGCCTTGCAGGGCCACCTGGTTGCCGACGCGGCGACGGGCTTCGCCCAGGTCGCAGGTCCAGTCCAGGCCCAATGCATCGGCGCCCGCATCGGCGATGCTTTCCAACCACAGGCCGCCGCCCTTGGTGAACAGGATCACCGGCACTTTGCGGCCTTCGTGTTCGCGGATCAGGCCGCTGACGATTTTGCGCATGTAGGCCAGGGAGAACTCCTGGTACGCCGCCGCCGACAGGTTGCCACCCCAGGTGTCGAAGATCTGCACCGCTTGCGCGCCGGCCATGATCTGGCCGTTGAGGTAGGACACGACCGACTGCGCCAACTTGTCCAGCAGCAAGTGCATGGCTTGTGGGTTGTCGTAGAGCATGGCCTTGGTCTTGCGAAAGTCTTTCGACGAGCCGCCTTCGACCATGTAGGTGGCCAGGGTCCACGGGCTGCCGGAGAAGCCGATCAGCGGTACGCGGCCGTTGAGTTCGCGGCGGATGGTGCTGACGGCGTCCATCACGTAGCCGAGGTCTTTGTGCGGATCGGGGATCGGCAGGGCTTCGATATCGGCCAGGGTGCTGATCACTTTCTTGAAACGTGGACCTTCGCCGGTTTCAAAGTACAGGCCTTGGCCCATGGCATCGGGGATGGTCAGGATATCGGAGAAGAGGATGGCCGCATCCAACTGTGGATAGCGGTCCAGCGGCTGCATCGTGACTTCACAGGCGAACTCCGGGTTCATGCACAGGCTCATGAAATCGCCCGCGTTGGCGCGGCTGGCGCGGTATTCCGGCAGGTAGCGACCGGCTTGACGCATCATCCACACGGGGGTGACGTCTACGGGTTGCTTGAGCAGGGCACGAAGGAAACGGTCGTTCTTGAGGGCAGTCATGTCGGCATCCGCAAAAAAAGTGCGGGCATTTTCTCAGAGCCGGACGCAAAAGGCACGGTTACAGGTCAGCCTTTTGTCTATCGGGTCAATTTGTCGCAATGGCTGGCAGCACAAACCTCAATAGGCAATGGGGTTTGTGTAGGAGCTGGCTTGCCTGCGATGGCATCAACTGGGCCTGGCTGACAGACCGAGCTGCCTGCATCGCAGGCAAGCCAGCTCCCACATTTTGATCCCGTTTCAACTCGGGATCAGATCAGACCTGCAGGTAGTCCAGGATGCCTTCGGCGGCGTTGCGGCCTTCGAAGATCGCCGTCACCACCAGGTCAGAGCCGCGCACCATATCGCCACCGGCGAAGATTTTCGGGTTGCTGGTCTGGTGCTTGTACGGGCCCTGTTCCGGGGCCACGACGCGGCCCTGGCTGTCAGTCTGGATCTGGAACTGCTCGAACCACGGCGCCGGGCTTGGGCGGAAGCCGAAAGCGATGACCACGGCGTCGGCCGGGATGATCTCTTCGGAACCCGGGATCGGCTCGGGGCTGCGGCGGCCACGGGCGTCCGGTTCGCCGAGACGGGTCTCGACCACCTTCACGCCTTCGACACGGTCTTCACCGACGATAGCGATCGGCTGGCGGTTGTAGAGGAATTTCACGCCTTCTTCCTTGGCGTTCTTCACCTCTTTGCGCGAGCCGGGCATGTTGGCTTCATCGCGGCGATAGGCACAGGTCACCGACTTGGCACCCTGGCGAATCGAGGTGCGGTTGCAGTCCATCGCGGTGTCACCACCGCCGAGCACCACGACCTTCTTGCCTTTCATGTCGACGAAATCTTCCGGCGACTTTTCAAAGCCCAGGTTGCGGTTGACGTTGGCGATCAGGAAGTCGAGCGCGTCGTACACGCCCGGCAGGTCCTCACCGGCAAAGCCGCCCTTCATGTAGGTGTAGGTGCCCATGCCCATGAACACGGCATCGTATTCTTCGAGCAGTTGCTCCATGGTCACGTCTTTGCCGATCTCGGTGTTCAGGCGGAACTCGATGCCCATGCCGGTGAAGACTTCGCGGCGATTGCTCAACACGGTCTTTTCCAGCTTGAACTCGGGGATGCCGAAGGTCAGCAGGCCGCCGATTTCCGGGTTCTTGTCGAATACCACCGGGGTCACGCCACCACGTACCAGCACGTCGGCACAACCCAGGCCCGCCGGGCCCGCGCCGATAATCGCCACGCGCTTGCCGGTGGGCTTGACCTTGGACATGTCCGGGCGCCAGCCCATGGCGAATGCGGTGTCGGTGATGTACTTCTCCACCGAACCGATGGTCACCGCGCCGAAACCGTCGTTGAGGGTGCACGCACCCTCGCACAGACGGTCCTGGGGACAAACCCTGCCGCAGACTTCCGGCAGGGTATTGGTCTGGTGCGACAGTTCGGCGGCGGCGAGGATGTTGCCCTCGGCCACCAGCTTGAGCCAGTTGGGAATGAAGTTGTGCACCGGGCACTTCCATTCGCAATACGGGTTACCGCACCCCAGGCAGCGGTGGGCCTGGTCGGCCGAGTGCTGGGGTTTGAAGGGCTCGTAGATTTCCACGAACTCTTTCTTGCGTTGACGCAACAGTTTCTTCTTCGGATCTTTGCGCCCGACATCGATGAACTGGAAGTCGTTATTCAGACGTTCAGCCATGTTAAAACCTCATCAAACTCTTCAGGCGCATATCACTGCGGGTTGGCACGGATGCTGGAAAGCAACGATTTCAAGTTGGCAGCCTTGGGCTTGACCAGCCAGAAACGACGCAGGTAATCATCGAGGTTCTCGGCGAGGTTACGGCCCCATTCGCTGCCGGTTTCCTCGACGTACTCGTCCAGCACGTGCTGCAAGTGGTTCCGGTAGGACTCCATGGCTTCGCCGCTGATCCGCTGGATCTCGACCAACTCGTGGTTGACCTTGTCGACGAAGGTGTTGTCCTGGTCCAGCACGTAGGCGAAACCGCCAGTCATGCCCGAACCAAAGTTGTAACCGGTCTTGCCCAAAACGCAGACAAAACCACCGGTCATATACTCGCAGCAGTGATCGCCAGTGCCTTCGACCACGGTGTGGGCACCGGAGTTACGCACGGCGAAACGCTCACCGGCGGTCCCTGCGGCGAACAGCTTGCCACCGGTGGCGCCGTACAAGCAGGTGTTGCCGATGATGGCACTGTCCTGGGTCTTGTAGATGCTACCCACGGGCGGGACGATCACCAGCTTGCCGCCGGTCATGCCCTTGCCCACGTAGTCGTTGGCGTCGCCTTCAAGGTACATGTGCAGGCCGCCGGCGTTCCACACGCCAAAGCTCTGGCCCGCGGTGCCCTTGAAACGGAAGGTGATCGGCGCCTTGGCCATGCCCTGGTTGCCGTGCTTGCGCGCGATTTCGCCGGAGATCCGCGCGCCGATGGAGCGGTCGCAGTTGCAGATATCCAGGGTGAATTCGCCACCGCTGGCGTCGTTGATCGAGGAGCCGGCCATGTCGACCATTTTCTCGGCCAACAGGCCTTTGTCGAACGGTGGGTTGCGGTCGACCTGGCAGAATTGTGGCTTGTCTGCCGGGATGTGATCGCTGCCCAACAGCGGCGTCAGGTCCAGATGGTGCTGCTTGGCGGTCTGGCCCTGGAGGATGTCCAGCAGATCGGTACGCCCGATCAGCTCTTGCAGGGAGCGCACGCCCAGCTTGGCCAGCCACTCACGGGTTTCTTCGGCGACGTAGGTGAAGAAATTCACCACCATGTCGACGGTGCCGATGTAGTGATCCTTGCGCAGCTTCTCGTTCTGCGTCGCCACGCCGGTGGCGCAGTTGTTCAGGTGGCAGATGCGCAGGTATTTGCAGCCCAGGGCAATCATCGGCGCGGTGCCGAAGCCGAAGCTTTCGGCGCCGAGGATCGCGGCCTTGATCACGTCGAGGCCGGTTTTCAGGCCGCCGTCGGTCTGCACCCGGACCTTGCCGCGCAGGTCGTTGCCGCGCAGGGTCTGGTGGGTCTCGGCCAGGCCCAGCTCCCACGGTGCGCCAGCGTACTTGATCGAGGTCAGCGGCGAAGCGCCGGTGCCGCCGTCGTAGCCGGAGATGGTGATCAGGTCGGCATAGGCCTTGGCCACGCCAGCGGCGATGGTGCCGACGCCGGCTTCAGCAACCAGTTTCACCGAGACCAGGGCCTGCGGGTTGACTTGCTTGAGGTCGAAAATCAGCTGCGACAAGTCTTCAATCGAGTAGATGTCGTGGTGCGGCGGTGGCGAGATCAGGGTCACGCCCGGCACGGCATAACGCAGCTTGGCGATCAGGCCGTTGACCTTGCCGCCCGGCAGTTGCCCGCCTTCACCGGGCTTGGCGCCCTGGGCCACCTTGATCTGCAGCACTTCGGCGTTGACCAGGTATTCCGGGGTCACCCCGAAACGGCCAGTAGCCACCTGCTTGATTTTCGAGCTCTTGATGGTGCCGTAGCGCGCCGGATCTTCGCCGCCTTCGCCGGAGTTGGAACGCGCACCCAGGCGGTTCATGGCTTCGGCCAGGGCTTCGTGGGCCTCGGGCGACAAGGCGCCCAGGGAGATACCGGCGGAGTCGAAGCGCTTGAGGATCGACTCCAGCGGTTCGATTTCGCTGATAGCCAACGGCGTGTCCAGGGTTTTCACCTGGAACAGGTCGCGGATCATCGACACCGGGCGGTTATCCACCAGCGCGGTGTATTCCTTGAACTTGGCGTAGTCGCCCTGCTGCACAGCGGCTTGCAGGGTGCTGACCACATCCGGGTTGTAGGCGTGGTATTCGCCACCGTGCACGAACTTGAGCAGGCCACCTTGCTGGATCGGCTTGCGCGCGCTCCAGGCCTCCAAAGCCAGGGCTTTCTGTTCGGCTTCGATATCGACGAAACGCGCGCCCTTGATGCGGCTTGGCACACCACGGAAGCTCAGCTCGCAGACTTCTTCCGACAGGCCGATAGCCTCGAACAACTGCGCACCACGGTACGAAGTGACGGTGGAGATGCCCATCTTCGACAGGATCTTCAACAGGCCTTTGGTGATGCCTTTGCGGTAGTTCTTGAACACTTCGTAAAGGTCGCCCAGCACTTCGCCGGTGCGGATCAGGTCGCCCAGCACTTCGTAGGCCAGGAACGGATACACCGCCGATGCGCCAAAGCCGATCAGCACCGCAAAGTGGTGCGGGTCGCGGGCGGTGGCGGTTTCGACGAGGATGTTGGAGTCGCAGCGCAGGCCTTTTTCGGTCAGGCGGTGGTGGACCGCGCCGGTGGCCAGCGAAGCGTGGATCGGCAGCTTGCCCGGGGCGATATGGCGGTCGGTCAGCACGATCTGGGTACGACCGGCGCGCACGGCTTCTTCAGCCTGATCGGCGACGTTGCGCACAGCAGCTTCCAGGCCGAGGCTCTCGTCGTAGTTCAGGTCGATGATCTGCCGCTCGAAGCCTGGACGCTCCAGGGTCATCAACGAGCGCCACTTGGCCGGGGAAATCACCGGCGAGCTGAGGATCACGCGCGAAGCGTGCTCTGGCGATTCCTGGAAGATGTTGCGCTCGGCACCGAGGCACACTTCCAGGGACATGACGATGGCTTCACGCAGCGGGTCGATCGGTGGGTTGGTCACCTGGGCGAACTGCTGGCGGAAATAGTCGTACGGCGTGCGCACGCGCTGGGACAGCACGGCCATCGGCGTGTCATCGCCCATGGAGCCGACGGCCTCGTAGCCTTGCTCGCCGAGTGGGCGCAGCACCTGGTCGCGCTCCTCGAACGTGACCTGGTACATCTTCATGTACTGCTTGAGCTGGTCGACGTCATAGAAAGCCGAACCGTGGTCGTTGTCTTCCATGGTCGCCTGGATGCGCAGGGCGTTCTTGCGCAGCCATTGCTTGTACGGGTGACGCGACTTCAAGCGGTTATCGATGGCATCGGTGTCGAGGATCTGCCCGGTTTCGGTGTCCACGGCAAGGATCTGGCCAGGGCCGACGCGGCCTTTGGCAATCACGTCCTGCGGCTGGTAGTTCCACACGCCGACTTCCGACGCCAGGGTGATGAAGCCGTTGGTGGTGGTCACCCAACGCGCCGGGCGCAGGCCGTTACGGTCGAGCAGGCACACCGCGTAGCGACCATCGGTCATGACCACGCCGGCCGGGCCGTCCCACGGTTCCATGTGCATCGAGTTGTACTCATAGAACGCCCGCAGATCGGGGTCCATGGTCTCGACGTTCTGCCACGCTGGCGGAATGATCATGCGCACGCCACGGAACAGGTCGATGCCGCCGGTGACCATCAGTTCCAGCATGTTGTCCATGCTCGAGGAGTCGGAACCCACGCGGTTGACCAGCGGGCCGAGCTCTTCGAGGTCCATCAGGTCGTTGGCGAACTTGGTGCGACGGGCCACGGCCCAGTTGCGGTTGCCGGTGATGGTGTTGATCTCGCCGTTGTGGGCGAGGAAGCGGAATGGCTGGGCCAGCGGCCATTTCGGCAGGGTGTTGGTGGAGAAGCGCTGGTGGAACACGCAGATCGCGGTTTGCAGGCGCTCATCGCTCAGGTCTGGATAGAAGGCGGTCAAATCCGCCGGCATCATCAGGCCTTTATAAATGATGGTCTTGTGGGAAAAGCTGCAGATGTAGTGGTCGGTGTCCAGGGCGTTGGCCACGGACGAGCGGCGACGCGAGGTGAACAGCTTGATCGCCATGTCCTGGTCGCTCAGGCCGTCGCCTGCGATAAACACTTGTTCGATCTGCGGCAGGCGCTCATGGGCCAGGCGGCCGAGCACGCTGGTGTCGATCGGCACTTTGCGCCAGCCGACGAGTTGCAGGCCGGCGGCGAGGATCTCGCGGTTCATGTTCTCGCGAGCGGCCTGGGCTTTGACCGGGTCCTGATTGAAGAACACCATGCCCACCGCGTATTGCTTGGGCAAATCGGCGCCGAAGGTTTCCTTGGCGACAGCGCGCAGGAACAGGTCGGGCTTTTGAATCAGCAAGCCACAACCGTCACCGGTCTTGCCGTCGGCGTTGATCCCACCGCGGTGGGTCATGCAGGTCAGGGCCTCGATGGCCGTTTGCAGAAGGGTATGACTGGGTTCGCCCTGCATATGGGCTATCAGGCCGAAACCACAGTTATCCTTGAATTCATCGGGTTGGTACAGACCTGCTTTCATAGACACTTTCTCACCAGGCTGCCTCTTATTTCGAGGCAAATTTCTTTTCAATTCAACCGGTTACCTTCCACGCCGAACGTACGCCGGCTTAGCGGGGGCAAAAGGGAGGTCATTGTACACACCGACACAGACGCCCACAAATTTGGCGACGAACTGTCGCAAATCTATGTCGCATTTATGAAAGGTTTAAAGCGATATGCTGTGCTAGTCAAAACTTTTTTAATTCTGACTGCTACTACTCAAAAGCTACTGTGAGGCAGACACCACAAAGCGCGCGGCCTTCAGGGCTGCACGCTTTGTTGTTTTTTTTGAGGTGCTGGGAGGGCGACCTGGGTAAGGTCGCCGGACTTCAGCGAGTTGTTGCGAGTTCTTGTTGAACGCTGGCAACAGTGCGAGGCCAAGGTTTACCAGCCTGAACCTTCGCTGGCAAGGCCTTGATCGCGGAATCGGCTGCCGCGCGGCTCGGGAAACTGCCGTAGGTGATCACGTAGAGAGGCTTGCCGTTGAGCACTTTCTTGAAATAACGGTACTCGCCGCCCTGCTCTTTGACGAACGCCTGGGCGTTGGCTTCGGAGCTGGTGCCGAGGATCTGCACCACGTAGTTCTTCGCCGGTTGGCTGCCGTACCAGCCGCTGCCGGCAGCGGCCTTGGCCACGGTCACCGGTTTTTCAGCAGGCTTGGCGACAGGTGCAGGCTTGGCCGCCGGGGCTGGCGTCGGCTTGACCACTGGCGCCGGGGTTGGCTTGGCGGTGGCAACCTGGGTCGGCGCAGGCGTCGGCTTGGCCGCAGGCACCGGTGCCGGGCTGGCTGTCGCGCCAGGCGGCGGAGCCACGGTGGTGACGGTCGGTGGCGTGGCGCTGGAGCCTTCTACCGGCACGCCGTCGTCGCCTTCGGAAATGGCGCCGGCCTCTTCTGCCAACGGGCCACGCATGACCGGCTGGCCAACCATCGGCAGGTTGGTAGGCTGGCCAGAGCCGGCAAACTCAACGGCTGGTGCGCCATTGGTAGTGGGCTTGCCCAGTGGCAGCTGCGCCTGCTCGGTCGGTGCACCTGGAGCAGTCGGGGCCTTGCTACGGCCGGGAATCAGCCAGGCGGCGGCAACGGCAACCACGACAACAGCAGAAATCGCCAGTACGTGTTTCTTCGGCATGGTGAACCCCATCTTTGGACGCTTAACCGCAGAGCGGCTGGCAATCATTGCTTCGATCATCGCATCCCGGGCCACCTGGTTGATGGTGCCAGGCCAGCCGTCGGAGCTTTCGTGAATATCAGAGATCTGCTGGGCAGAGAAAAGTTCGATGCCCTGGCCGGCACCTTCAAGGCGCTGGGCCAGGTACTCGCGGGTTTCTTCTTCTTCGTAGGGCTGCAATTCGATGACGTGAAACAGCTCTTGCTCGCCACTGAGCTGCTCCAGGTCGGCAATCAGCGACGCCTCACCGAACAGGAAGACATGGGGGCGCCCTTCCGGCGTACCCGCCGCCAGGGCGAGCAACGCTTCCAGGGCGGACTCGTCGAGCTGCTCGGCATCGTCCACCAGCAGGTAGACTTCCTGGCCGGTCAGGCCCAGTTGCACTACTTGCTTGAGAATCGCAGTCGGCTCGGCATTGGCCACGTCCAGCGCCTGGGCAACCTGGCGCAACACGCCTGCCGCATCGCCGGCACCACGGGCGGAAACCACCACGCTCTGCACCGATTGCTTGTTGGTGCTGGCCACCAGGGCCTGGCGCAGCAGGGTCTTGCCGCTGCCCAAGGGGCCAGTGACCACCAACAGCAACTGGCTGTAGCGCGCCAGGTGGTGCAACTGCCCCAGCACCGGCTTGCGCTGTGCAGGGAAAAACTTGAAACCGGGGACCCGTGGCGCAAAAGGGTCATGGCTCAACTGGTAATGGCCGAGGAAAGCCTCGTCGGCATGCAAACTAGTCATCGGGATCTGGTTAACCTTTCAGCTGGGCCAGGGCGCGGTAATCCGCTCCCAGCGTGGCCTGTAGAATCTCTTTCGGATAATCGTCGGTCACTACCGCTTCGCCCATTCGGCGCAACAGCACCAGACGCAAACGACCATCGATCACTTTCTTGTCTATCGCCATATGTTCAAGGAAATCGGCTTCAGTCATCTCATCGGGAGGAATGACCGGCAACCCGGCGCGCTGGAACAGGCGGATACCACGATCACGCTCTTGGACACTGATCCAGCCCAGGCGTTGCGACATCTCCAACGCCATCACTGTGCCAGCCGCCACGGCCTCACCATGCAGCCAGACACCATAGCCCATGTGGGTTTCAATCGCATGGCCGAAGGTGTGGCCCAGGTTCAGGGTGGCGCGCACGCCAGACTCACGCTCGTCGGCATTGACCACCAGCGCCTTGGCCGCACAGGAGCGGGAGATAGCCTCGGTCAGCGCCACCTGGTCCAGGTTGCGCAAGGCATCGACGTGCTCTTCAAGCCAGGTCAGGAAAGGCTCATCGCAGATCAACCCGTACTTGATGACTTCCGCCAGGCCCGCCGACAGCTCGCGAGGCGGCAGGGTATTGAGGGTGGCGGTGTCGATCAGCACGGCATTGGGCTGGTAGAACGCGCCGACCATGTTCTTGCCCAGGGGATGGTTGATCCCGGTCTTGCCGCCCACCGACGAATCGACCTGGGACAGCAGGGTGGTCGGCACCTGGATAAAGTCCACGCCACGCTGGTAACAGGCCGCGGCAAAACCGGCCATGTCGCCGATCACGCCGCCGCCAAGGGCCACCACCGTGGTACGCCGGTCATGACGCGCGGTGAGCAGCCCGTCAAAGATCAATTGCAGGGTTTCCCAGTTCTTGAAGGCTTCGCCGTCGGGAAGAATCACCGAGATCACCGAATACGCCGCAAGGCTGCGACTCAGACGCTCAAGGTAGAGCGGCGCGACGGTCTCGTTGGAGATGATTGCCACTTGTCGCCCGGCAATATGCGGCGCGAGCAACTCGGGCTGGTCCAACAAGCCTTCGCCAATATGGATCGGGTAGCTACGCTCGCCAAGATCGACCTTAAGTGTCTGCATGTGTCCCCGCGCTGAAGATGGAAGCAGGCGTCCTGCCCTGTATTAACGTTGTCGGCACCGTCGAGATCGGACGCTGCCTGATGGCTCTACGCCACACCTCGGACGGTTGCAACGCGCTGCCGAGGATAGCGCATTTCGGCCCTGGCTTTAACGGGGTGGCAACTGCTGCAAGCGCTCGAGAATGTCGATTACGACCATGCGCGGTGGCCGTTCATCGGTTTCCACCACCAGATCGGCGATTTCCCGATAAAGCGGATCGCGCAGGGTCAGCAAGTCCCGCAGGGTTTTCTCGGGGTTGGCGGTACGCAACAATGGCCGGTTGCGATCACGTGCGGTGCGCCCTACCTGCTGCTCGACCGACGCATGCAAATAGACCACCCGACCGCCATCCCGCAGCGCCCGTCGGTTTTCCTCGCGCATCACTGCACCGCCGCCGGTGGCCAATACCACGCCATCGCAGCCGCACAACTCGGCAATCATCGCCTGTTCGCGGTCACGAAAGCCCAGTTCGCCTTCCTTATCGAAGATCCACGGGATATTGGCGCCCGTGCGCAATTCAATTTCCTTATCGGAGTCTTTGAATGGCAGGCGCAGCTCTTTGGCCAGCAAACGGCCGATGGTGCTTTTTCCAGCCCCCATCGGCCCTACAAGAATCAAATTTCGCACAGAATCAACGACTCACAGCAATCGCCTGGTTATTCATAATACGCGGAGTCAGGAATACCAGCAGCTCGGATTTTCTTTGGGCAACGACATCACGCCGGAAAAGGCGGCCAAGATACGGCACATCGCCCAAAAATGGCACTTTATCTACCACCTTGCTCTGGTTTTTGGAGAAAACCCCGCCAAGGACGATGGTCTCGCCGTCCCTGACCAGCACCTTGGCGTTGACCTCGTTCTTCTTGATCGGCGGCACATCGTTGAGTTTGTTCAGGTAGTCCGGTTCATCCTTGGTCACCCGAACCTCCATGATTACCTGGTCGTCCGGAGTGATTTGCGGCGTCACCTCCAAAGAAAGCGAGGCTTCCTTGAACGAGACCGAGGTCGCCCCCTCGGACGTAGCTTCCTGGTAAGGAATCTCGGTACCCTTGAGAATCCGTGCGGTTTCCTTGTTGGACGTGACCACCTTGGGCTGGGAAATCACCTCGCCATTGCCGCCCTTCTCCATGGCGGTGAGCTCCAGGTCCAGCAGCACGTTATCGGTGATAAACGCGATGCCAAGGCCGGAGCTTGCATTGACGACGCCCAAGTCCACGAAGGGCGAGCTATCGGGAGACTCGCCATCCCCTGTCGGGCTTTTATCCACCCCGCCACCACTCCAGTTACCTTTATTGCGCAGCAACCCGCCCCAGCGCACCCCCACACTTTTGTCATAATCGACATTGGCTTCGACTATCCGCGCCTCGATCATCACCTGGCGCACCGGGATATCCAATTGATTGACGATGCGCCGCAGCTCCTCCAGACGCTCTCCCGTCTGGTAGGCAATGATGTTGTTGGTGCGATCGTCTACCGTCACCGAGCCACGCTCATCGGCCACCCCCTCAGGCCCGCTTACCGACTGGAACAGCTTGGCCAGCTCAGACGCCTTGGCGTAATTGACTTGCAGCAGCTCCCGGCGCAGGGGCGCCAGCTCGGTCATCAATTTGCGCGATTCCAGGGCCAGCAGCTCGCGGGCGGCCAGCTCTTCGGCCGGCGCCACCAGCAGCACATTGGCCGTCACACGCTTGTCGAGGCCCTTGGCTTGCAGCACCAGGTCCAGGGCCTGATCCCACGGCACGTCCTTGAGGCGCAGGGTAATCGAGCCGTGCACGTCATCACCGGCCACCAGGTTAAGCCCGGCCACGTCGGCAATCTGCTGCAGTACTGCGCGGACCTCGATGTCCTGGAAGTTGAGGGAAAGCTTGTCGCCGCTAAACGGGCCACGCCCGCTACCCTGGGGCGAAGCACCGGGTGGTGGCAGGTGAATCAGGTCGATCCGATTGGGCACAGCCTCAGTCATCGGTGCCGTGAACGCTATCCATAGCGCCACACCGAAGGACGAAATAATCCTTTTCATTTTTTGCTTCCGTTATGAGTTCACGTTCAACACCAAGGTGCGCGGGCGCTCAAGCCAAGCGCCTTCGCCATCAGGGAAAAGTTCGACCAGCTCCAACTGACCTTCATGGATCTCCACGACGCGCCCATGATCGGCACCCAGGTAATCCCCCACCGCCAGGCGATGAACCCCTGCTGCGCCGCGCAGCAGGGCAAATGTCTGCGCGCCCAGGGACAAGGTGCCGACCATCTGGAACTGGTCCACGGCAAATCCTTCGAGAAACTGCCGGGGGCGGTCGAGATCCGGGGCAGGCCCGGGCTTGCCGGTGGGACGGCTGGCGGGTTGGTCCGGCGGCTGGAAAGGGTCACGCAAGGGAGTCGGGCTGGAGACAAAGCGTAGTCCCGGCAGTGTTGCAGGCGTTTCGTCAGCCAGCGGCACTGCCTGCTGGCGAATCGCTTGCAATTCGTCGTTCAGCGCCTGCAATTGCGGATCACTGTCGCATCCAGCAAGCAAGACCAGGCCCAGGCCCGCAACCTTGAAGCGGCTCATGGAAATGCTCCCTGGTTGCCGTACCGGTAGGTCTTGGCGAGCATCGTCAGGCTCAGCAATGCGCCAGCCTGGGAATCCACAGGACGAATGACAAAGTCATGCAGGGTCACGATCTGCGGCAACCCGGCCACGCCACTGATGAAGGCCAGCAGGTCGTGATAGGTGCCCACCAGCTTGAGCTGCATCGGCCGCTCGACGAACACCGGTTGCACCTGTTCGTCCAGCACACTGAGCTGCTCGACCAGCACCCCGCTGACCTGACCCAACCGGGCGAAGTCTTCCAGTAGGCCGGGCATTTGCGTGAGTGTCGGCATTTGGCGCAACTGTTCGGCAAAGGCAGTGCGCAGGGTTTCAAGCTCACGTACCACGCCCTCATGCTCGGCGGCTTGCCGGGCTTTGGCAGCAAACTGCTGGCGCAGCGTTATTTCTCCCGCCTCCTGGCGCTGCAAGACCTCACGGGCACCGCCCAGATAGACAGCATCCCCCGCCGCCAGCACTAGCAAGGCAAGTACCGCGCCCAGCAGAATCCTGCCAGCCAAGGGCCAGTGGGCGATGTTGCGGTACAGCGTGGACAGTTGCAGGAGTGCCAGCCCTGACGGGCTGGACACAAGGCTCACCGCTGCGTCTCCTGGTGCTCCCCATGGTCCACCATCAACTGGAAGGCACTGCCGGCGGCGCCCTCCTCGGCCCGGACATGACGCAGATTGGGCGCCCGCAGGCTGTTGGAAGCCTCAAGGCTACGCATCAACCGCGCGACATCATCGTTGGACACCGCCGTGCCGGTGACTTGCACCGATGTGCCGCTGACGCTGACCTCGCTCAGTTGGATACCATCGGGCATCGCGCGGGCCAACTGCTCGAACAATTCCTGGCCCGATGCACGATGGCCCTGGAGATCTTCGACCACCTTCATCCGCTCCATCAGTTGCTGGCGCTGTTCGCGCAGCTCGTCGATGGTCTTGATGCGCGAGTCCAACACCGTGACTTGCTTGCTCAAGTGGTTGTTGCGGGCCACTTGTCGATCAATCGCCCGGTCAATGACCCGGTCGGCCAGCCATACGGCGGCCAATGCAATAGTGGTGATCACCAACAGGAAAATCAGGAAGAACTTGCGACGGCGCTCAGCGCGTTCTTCACGCCAGGGTAAAAGGTTGATTCTTGTCATCAATCGAAACTCCTGAGGGCCAAACCGCAGGCGACCCGCAATCCCTGGGCATCGGCAGCCCATTGTGCACTATTGATCCCACTCCCCGGCGCTATCCGGGCAACCACCTGGTCGGTCATCCGCGCCAGGGCAAACGCCTCTACATCCACCACTCGCGCAACCAGGCCGGCCAGGGCCAACACTGCTTCGCGCGCCTCCACCTGCTCCTTGAGGCACGCCACAAGCAGCACATCAACATAACCGGGTTCACGACCCGATGGGCCCTGTACCTGAAAATCAATTGCAACCTCATCTAACGGATAAGGAATGTACTGGTCGGCTTCACAGCGCAGGCGCTGCTCCATCTCGTCGGCCTCAAGCCCTGCCTCCAGCGCCACAACCCGGCTGATCACCGATGGCCCCGCCACGGCAACTGCCGCATGGGTGACCTGGGTCCGGGCCCGGAACAATGCCTTGGAAAGGGTCTGCGCGACAACCTCCAGATCAACGATATTACTGTCGAGCACCGCATGGCCAGGCAGAGGCTGGCTCGCATACGCGCGCACCGCATAGCCATCGCCGGCGCGGGCCAGCTCCAATATCTTCACGTTGCTGTCCTGGATGTCCACGCCCAGTACGGTATCGGCTTTTCGCCTGAAAAATCCCTTTTTCATAAAACTCCCTAAAGCTTTGCCTGTCTCAGGGCTGGTCAGTTCCGGGTTTGATGCATTCGGTCGGCTCGGTTGAGCGGCGCCCATGACGCCCCGAGGCGAAAAATGCTTTAATGCCCAGCGTTTTTTCCCGCTTTTTATCTGCAGGTCGGGTCGATACATCTTTAGTCATGCCTATCCCGACACCTAACTCATTCTTTTCTCTGGAAATCCAAAAGCCTTGATTCGTCTGCTGAAGTTTTTCGGGTACTCCTTCGTCGCTATCGTTTGCGGGCTGCTGCTCGTGTTCAGCGGCGCCTATCTCTACCTTAGTCCGGGATTGCCCTCGGTAGAGGCCCTGAGAAGTATCCAGTTGCAGATTCCTTTGCGGGTCTACAGCAGCGATGAAAAACTGATCGCGGAGTTCGGCGAAATGCGCCGCACCCCGATCCGTTTCGCCGACATTCCACCCAATTTCATCAATGCCCTGCTGTCGGCTGAAGACGATAATTTTGCCAACCACTATGGCGTGGACCCCAGCAGCCTGGTGCGCGCAGCCACGCAGCTGGTAAAAAGCGGACACATTCAATCGGGCGGCAGCACCATCACCATGCAGGTGGCGAAGAATTTCTTCCTCACCAGCGAGCGCAGCTTCTCGCGCAAGGCCACGGAAATCCTCCTGGCGCTGCAGATCGAACGCCAACTGACCAAGGATGAAATCCTTGAGCTGTACGTCAACAAGATCTACCTGGGCAACCGCGCCTATGGGATCGAAGCGGCGTCCCAGGTGTACTACGGCAAGTCGATTCGCGACGCCAGCCTGGCACAAATGGCCATGATTGCCGGCCTGCCCAAGGCCCCGTCGCGCTTCAACCCTCTGGCCAACCCCGCCCGCAGCAAGGAGCGTCGCGACTGGATCCTGGGGCGCATGTACAAGCTGGGCAAGATCGACCAGAACGCCTATGAGACGGCGGTGGCCGAGCCGCTGAACGCCAGCTACCACGTGCCGACGCCAGAAGTCAGCGCACCGTACATCGCCGAGATGGCCCGCGCCGAAATGGTTGGCCGCTATGGCAGCGATGCCTACACCGAAGGTTTCCGCGTTACCACGACCATTCCGAGCAACTTGCAGGAAATCGCCAACCACGCGGTGCATGAAGGCCTGATCACCTATGACCAGCGCCACGGCTACCGTGGACCGGAATCGCGCCTGCCGGGCAAGACCCTGAGCGCCTGGACCGTCGAACTGGGCAAGCAGCGCTCCATCAGCGGCCTGGATCCAGCCATCGTCACCCAGGTAAAAAAGGATGGCGTGCAGGTCCTGACCCGCAGCGGCGAAGAACATGTGGCGTGGGACAGCATGAAGTGGGCGCGCCCCTTCCTGAACACCAACAGCATGGGGCCGATGCCCAAGCAGCCATCTGATGTGGCCCAGGTCGGTGACCTGATCCGCGTGCAGCGCCAGAAGGACGACAGCCTGAAATTCAGCCAGGTCCCGGTCGCCCAGGGCGCACTGGTCTCCCTGGACCCGCAGAACGGTGCAATCCGCGCCCTGGTCGGGGGCTTCGCCTTCGAGCAGAGCAACTACAACCGCGCCACCCAGGCCAAGCGCCAGCCCGGCTCCAGCTTCAAGCCATTTGTCTACAGTGCCGCGCTGGATAACGGCTACACCGCCGCCAGCCTGGTCAACGACGCGCCTATCGTGTTTGTCGACGAGTACCTGGATAAGGTCTGGCGCCCGAAGAACGACACCAACACTTTCCTCGGCCCGATCCGCGTGCGTGAGGCGCTGTACAAGTCGCGCAACCTGGTATCGATCCGCCTGCTGCAAGCGATGGGCGTGGGCAAGACCATCGACTACATGACCCGCTTCGGCTTCAACAAGCAGGACCTGCCGCCCAACCTGTCCCTGGCCCTGGGCACTGCGACCCTCACGCCAATGGAGATCGCCACCGGCTGGAGCGTATTCGCCAACGGCGGCTACAAGGTCACGCCGTACCTGATCGACAAGATCGAAAGCCGCAACGGCGACACGCTGTTTGTCGCCAACCCGCCGAGCGTGCCCAACGGCGTTGCCGCCAGCGATGGCCTGGCCGCGCCCGCCAATGGTGGCATCACCATCGAGCCTGCGCCTGGCACGGCACCTACCGATGCCGCTTCTACCCCGCAGGCACCGGCGGTGGCAGAGCGCGTGGTTGATGGGCGGACCACCTACATTCTTACCAGCATGCTGCAGGACGTGATCAAGCGCGGCACCGGCCGTCGCGCCCTGGCCCTGGGCCGCACGGACCTGGCAGGCAAGACCGGTACCACCAACGAATCCAAGGATGCGTGGTTCTCCGGCTACAACGCCGATTACATCACCACCGTCTGGACAGGTTACGACCAGCCAGAAAGCCTCGGTCGCCGCGAATACGGCGGCACCGTCGCCTTGCCGATCTGGATGAGTTACATGGGCGCCGCCCTCAAGGACAAGCCGGCTCACACCCAGGCCGAGCCGGAAGGCATCCTCAGCCTGCGCATCGACCCGATCAGCGGCCGCGCTGCAGCACCGGGCACGCCGAATGCGTACTTTGAACTGTTCAAGAGCGAAGACACGCCGCCGTCGATGAATGAACTGGGCAATGGCGTGGCACCGGGCAGCCCGCTGCCAGCGGATGAGTCGGCGCCAATCGATCTGTTCTGACAAACACAGATCCAATTGTGGCAGCCCGCTCCCACATTTTGACGGTGTACCCTCCCACCGTTTTGCACAGCCACAAAAAAGCCCCGACTCGCAAGAGCCGGGGCTTTTTGTTGGTGCGCTACAACGGCTTAGCCGTTGAACACATCATCCACGCTTTGCAGCGGGTAGTTCTTCGGATACGGCAGGGTTGCCACACCTGTCTCGATGGCGGCCTTGGCCACGGCATCGGAGATCACGGTGATCAGGCGTTTGTCCATTGGCTTGGGAATGATGTACTCACGGCCAAATTCCAGCTTGGCGCCACCGTAGGCGTCGCATACGTCCTGAGGTACCGGCAGTTTGGCCAGTTCACGCAGGGCGTTGGCGGCAGCTACTTTCATCTCTTCGTTGATGCGCTTGGCGCGAACGTCCAGGGCGCCACGGAAGATGAACGGGAAGCCCAGTACGTTGTTGACCTGGTTCGGGTAGTCCGAACGGCCAGTGGCCATGATCACGTCGTTACGGGTGGCGTGCGCCAGTTCCGGGGCGATTTCCGGATCAGGGTTCGAGCAGGCGAACACGATCGGGTTGGCCGCCATGGACTTCAGGCCTTCGGCGCTCAGCAGGTTCGGGCCGGACAGGCCGACGAACACGTCAGCACCGTCAAGTGCGTCAGCCAGGGTGCGCTTGGAGGACGGGTGGGCAAACATCGCCTTGTACTGGTTCAGGTCGGTACGCTCGGACTGGATCACGCCCTTGCTGTCGACCATGTAGATGTTTTCAAGCCGGGCACCCATGCTCACGATCAGCTTCATGCAGGAGATGGCCGCGGCACCGGCGCCCAGGCAGACGATTTTCGCGTCGGACAGGGTTTTGCCAGCGATTTCCAGGGCGTTGATCATGCCGGCCGCAGTAACGATCGCGGTGCCGTGCTGGTCATCGTGGAATACCGGGATGTCGCACTGTTCGATCAGGGCCTTTTCGATCTCGAAGCACTCAGGTGCCTTGATGTCTTCCAGGTTGATACCACCGAAGGTGATGGAGATGCGCTTGACGGTGTCGATGAAGGCTTGCGGGCTTTCGGAATCGACTTCGATGTCGAATACGTCGATGCCGGCAAAGCGCTTGAACAGCACGCCCTTGCCTTCCATCACTGGCTTGGAAGCCAATGGGCCGAGGTTACCCAGGCCGAGAATCGCGGTGCCATCAGAAATCACTGCAACCAGATTGCCCTTGCCGGTGTATTTGTAGGCCAGTTCAGGATCGCGGGCGATTTCACGCACGGGCTCGGCTACACCGGGGCTGTACGCCAGCGACAGGTCGCGTGCGGTAGCAGTGGCTTTGGTGAGCTCGACACTCAGCTTTCCTGGACGAGGATGGGCATGATATTCGAGAGCGGCAGTTTTCAAATCAGACATATCGGCATTCCGCTTTTTACTGTTGGACGACGGACCGCCGAGGATACTCGTGTCGCAAAGTCCCTACAAGACTGGGCAGTCACCGGTGTCAAGGGCCCTGCCCTACGACTTTCGGCCAAGAGCCACGGGATACAAGGCCTACAACTGTTCACAATCGACTGAAAAAATGTCTACAATTTTTTCTTATTGTGCCAATTGCAGCATGCCGGGATCGGTCAAGGGGAGCAGCCAGCGTGCCTGGCCACTTTTCAGGCCACCACGTCGGGAACGGTCCAGCACCCAGCCACGAGCCTCGACCTCCTGGCCTTGCAGGCGCTTGAGCAGGGCGTTATCAAATTGCCCGACCAGATTGGGTGCAACCCGTAATACCAGTGAGTCCTGCAATTCGATCCAGATCCCGCCGCGATTGCGTTCGACCTTGCTCACGCGCCCGCTGACCACGGCGAAGCCCGACTGCTGGATTTGCCCGGCTTTCTGCACAGGCGACTGGCGCCACAGGCCCAACCTGGCCGCCCGCGCACTGCGCTCGGCGGCTTGCTGGCAGGCGACCAGATCGACATTGGGCGCCACCGCCACCAGGAACCCGAGGCCCTCGGCGAGCAGTTGCGCCTCCAGATTCGCACCGTTGGCCCCATAAAGGTGAGCCAGGGTTCGCCCATAACGGTCCTTGCCCTCGCGACCCGACACCAAGCCGACCCGACCACCACTGGCGTCCACCAGCCCTTGCAGGCGTTGGCGCGCGGCCACGGCGAATGGCTCGTCCGGGCGGCCTTTCTTGCCGGTCTCCGGGGCGTTGACGCCGATCATGCGCACACTGCGCCCGTCCTTGAGACGGACGGTGTCGCCATCCACCACGCGCTGCACCTCGACGGCGCTGACCGAGGCCGGCGCTGGGCAAAACACCTCGGCCTGGGCGGCCGATAGCCAAATCGCGGGCACAAAAAAGGCGCCCACAAGGGACGCCTTCTTCATAAGCAGGTAAAAGCCCATCAGGCTTTCGAACCTTACTCTGCAGCAGCTGGAGCTTTCTTGCCGAAAGCACCGAAACGGTCGGCGAAGCGCTGTACACGGCCGCCAGTATCCAGAGTCTTCTGCTTACCGGTGTAGAACGGGTGGCACTCGTTGCATACGTCAGTACCCAGTGGCTTGCACAGGTTCGAACGAGTTTCGAACTTGTTGCCGCAGCTGCAAGTAACTTGGATGGTTTCGTACGCTGGATGGATATCGGCTTTCATGGTGTCTTCCTCAGGCTAGCGTGCCGCCACTCGACACTATTGTCGAATACCGCACGTAATTAGGCCGCGGATTCTACCAGAGCTTTTTAATCACGCAAGCGCCGCCATGCCCCCTTTCATCAGAAACTGTGGCAGGACACTCCCCTGCGGGTCTGCTAGGCTCGCGCCCTTCTTCACCGTCTGCCATATGAGAACCTCCCGCGTGCCCGACGCCATTTTGCGCCTCGCCCTGCCCTCGCCCCTGCGCCGCCTCTTCGACTATCGGGCGCCTGCGGGTGTCGTAAGGTCGCAGTTGCAGCCGGGGATGCGCGTGCGCGTACCGTTTGGCCGGCGGGAGATGATCGGGATTCTGATCGAAGTGGCGGACCACAGCGAAGTGCCGGCAGAAAAGCTCAAGCCGGCCCTGGCCATCCTGGACGCCACGCCGCCACTGCCGGCGTCGCTGTTCAAGCTGTGCCTGTGGACTTCCCAGTATTACCAGCACAGCCTGGGCGACACCTTGAGCTGGGCGTTGCCAGTGCTGTTGCGCCAGGGCGAGCTGGCCGAGACCCGCCAGGAGCGCTTCTGGTCGATAACGCCCGGCGCGCGCCTGGACGACCCGCGCATCGCCCGCGCCCCGCGCCAGCGCGAGGCCCTGGCCACCCTGGCGCAGCATCCACATGGCGTGGCGCACCAATTGCTGAGCAAACTGATGCTGAGCAAGGACAGCCTCGACCTGCTGCTGGCCAAGGACCTGGTGCAGGTGGAAATCCGCCGCCACGCCCCCGGCGAGCGCCACGAGCACTGGCTGGCCCAACCGGAACTGCCACTGAACCCGGAACAACGCGCCGCGTTTGAGGCCATCAGCGCCGGCGCCGACAGCTTCCACGCGTTCCTGCTGGCCGGCGTCACCGGCAGCGGCAAGACCGAAGTCTATTTGCAACTGATCCGCGAAACCCTGGAGGCCGGCAAGCAGGCCCTGGTGCTGATCCCCGAGATCAACCTCGGCCCCCAGACCCTGGCGCGCTTCGAGCAGCGTTTCAATGCGCGGATCGCCCTGGTGCACTCGGCCGTCAACGACCGCGAGCGCCTGGAATCCTGGCTCGCCGCCCGGGACGGCGAGGCCGACATTATTATCGGCACCCGTTCGGCGCTGTTCACGCCGATGAAAAATCCCGGCCTGATCATCATCGACGAGGAACACGACGGCTCTTATAAACAGCAGGAAGGCCTGCGCTACCACGCCCGCGACCTGGCCCTGGTGCGCGCCCGCCAGGAAAACATCCCGATTGTGCTCGGCTCGGCCACGCCCTCCCTGGAGAGCCTGCACAACGCCTACACCGGGCGCTACGGCCTGCTGCGCCTCAACGAGCGCGCGGGCGGCGCCAAGCAACCGCGCTTCCTGCGCCTGGATGTGAAAAGCCGGCCACTGGACAGCGGCATCTCCGGGCCGATGCAGCAAGCCATCGGCCAGACCCTGGCGGCCGGCCAGCAAGTGCTGGTGTTCCTCAATCGCCGGGGCTTTGCGCCGACCCTGCTGTGCCACGACTGCGGCTGGATGTCCGAGTGCAACCGCTGCGATGCGCGCATGACCGTGCACCAGCGCTCCGGCGAGCTGCGCTGCCATCACTGCGGCCATGTGGAGCGGGTCCCGCGCCACTGCCCGCAATGCGGAAAAGTCGACCTGCGGCCCGTGGGCGCAGGCACCGAGCGCGCCGAGGAACGCCTGGGGATTCTGTTTCCGGACTTCCCGGTACTGCGGGTGGACCGCGACAGTACGTCGCGCAAGGATGCGATGAACCAGCTGTTCGCCACCATCCAGAAAGGCCAGCCGTGCATCCTGGTCGGCACGCAGATGCTTGCTAAAGGCCATCACTTCCCACGGGTGACCCTGGTCTCGATCCTGGATGCCGACGGCGGGCTGTTCTCCGGGGACTTTCGCGCCAGTGAACGCATGGCGCAACTGATCGTGCAGGTCGCAGGCCGCGCCGGGCGCGCCGAAGAGCCTGGCAAAGTGATCATCCAGACCCACCTGGCCGACCACCCCCTGCTGATTCAACTGACAGAACAAGGCTATTTCGCCTTCGCCGAGCAGGCGTTGAGCGAGCGTCGCTCCGCCGGCTTGCCGCCCTTTGCGCACCTTGCGCTGTTGCGCGCCGAGGCCCATAAACCGGGGCAGGCCGAAGGTTTCCTGGACGAGGCATGCAGCGCCGCTGAACGTTTGCTCGGTGAGCTGGGTCTGAGCGGCATCGAGTTGCTGGGCCCTGTGCCAGCACCGATGGAGCGCCGCGCCGGACGTTATCGCGCCCAGCTCCTGTTGCAAGCCACCGCCCGCGCACCGCTGCATCGGCTATTAAGTAGCTGGTTACTTGCGCTGGAGCAAATGCCCAGCGGGCGACAGGTGCGATGGTCGTTGGATGTCGATCCGGTGGATTTGTACTGATATATAAATTGCTATCGCAGGCAGGCCGGCTCCCACATTTGACGGTATTCACACATCAAAATGTGGGAACGGGCTTGCCCGCGATGAGGCCCGCAGGTCCAGTAACGGACCTTGAAGGTTGGCAAGCCCGCCCTCGCACCGGATAATGTCCAGTTTTTCCACCTGCGCATCGCGCACCGCCGCTTGCGGTCGAAAGAGAACACCATGAAAGACACAATTCGCCAGTTGATCCAACAAGCCCTCACCCAACTCGTCAACGAAGGTGTGTTGCCTGAAGGCCTGACGCCGGCGATCCAGGTGGAAAACTCTCGAGACAAGACCCACGGCGACTTCGCCAGCAACATCGCAATGATGCTGGCCAAGCCTGCGGGCATGAAACCGCGCGACCTCGCGGAAAAAATCATTGCCGCACTGCCGGCCGACCCACAGGTCAGCAAGGCCGAAATCGCCGGCCCAGGCTTTATCAATATTTTCCAGAACACCCAGGCCCTGGCTTCACGCCTGGACGCCGCCCTGGCCGACGCCAAGATCGGCGTGCGCAAGGCCGGCCCCCTGCAGCGCGTGGCCATCGACCTGTCGGCCCCCAACCTGGCCAAGGAAATGCACGTCGGCCACCTGCGTTCGACCATCATTGGCGACGGCGTGGCGCGGGTCCTGGAGTTTCTTGGCGACACCGTGATCCGCCAGAACCACGTGGGCGACTGGGGCACCCAGTTCGGCATGCTGATGGCGTACCTGCAAGAGAACCCCATCACCAGCAACGAGCTGTCGGACCTGGAAAACTTCTACCGCGCCGCCAAGAAGCGCTTTGACGAATCCGAAGAGTTCGCCAACCGCGCCCGTGGCCTGGTGGTCAAGCTGCAGGCCGGCGACCCGGAATGCCTGGAGCTGTGGGCACGTTTCCGCGATATTTCCCTGTCCCACTGCCAGAAAATCTACGAACTGCTGAACGTCAAGCTGACCATGGCCGACGTGATGGGCGAAAGTGCCTACAACGACGACCTGATCAATGTGGTCAACGACCTCAAGGCCAAGGGCCTGCTGGTCGAGAGCAACGGCGCCCAATGTGTGTTCCTCGACGAATTCAAGACCGCCGACGGCGAGCCGCTGCCGGTGATCATCGTCAAGGCCGACGGCGGCTATCTGTACGCCACCACCGACCTGGCGGCCGTGCGCTACCGCAGCGGTGTGCTCAAGGCCGACCGTGCGCTGTATTTCGTCGACCAGCGCCAGGCCCTGCACTTCCAGCAAGTGTTCGAAGTGGCGCGCCGCGCCGGTTTCGTCACCCACCCGATGCACATGGAACACATGGGCTTTGGCACCATGAACGGCGCCGATGGCCGCCCGTTCAAGACCCGCGACGGCGGCACCGTGAAGCTGATCGACCTGCTGAACGAAGCCCAGGAGCGTGCCTACAACCTGGTGAAGGAAAAGAACCCGGAACTGGCGGAAGCCGAGCTGCGCAATATCGCGCGGGTAGTGGGTATCGGCGCGGTGAAATACGCCGACCTGTCCAAGCATCGCACCAGCGACTACAGCTTCAACTTCGAGCTGATGCTCAACTTCGAAGGCAACACCGCGCCGTACCTGCTGTATGCCTACACCCGTGTGGCGGGCGTGTTCCGCAAGCTGGGCAAGGATTTCAGCGAAGTCGACGGCCAGATCATCCTGCAAGCGCCGCAAGAGCACGACCTGGCCGCCAAGCTGGCGCAGTTCGGCGAAGTGCTCAACAGCGTGGGCGAGAAAGGTACGCCGCACATTTTGTGCACCTACCTGTATGAAGTCGCCGGGTTGTTCTCCAGCTTCTACGAGAACTGCCCGATCCTGAGCGCCGACGACGAAACGCAAAAGCAAAGCCGCCTGCGCCTCGCCGCACTGGCTGGACGGACCCTCAAGCAAGGCCTGGAACTGTTGGGCCTGGAAACTCTGGAGCGTATGTAAGTTGGCAGCCAAGAAAAAACCTGCACCCAAGCGCGGCGCCAGCCGCTACCAGGCACCGGCCAAACAACCGATCCCGGGCTGGATGTGGCTGGCCATCGGCCTGTCGGTCGGTGCGTTTATCGTGTTCCTGATGAAACTGGAGCCGGGCCAGGGCGAAGACGTCAAGCGGGTCAAGCAGGAGCAGCAGAAGGCCAGCAAGATCGCCGAAGCGAACAAGACACCGCCGAGCCCAACCGCGCCTGTGAAGCCGAAATACGACTTCTATACGCTGCTGCCGGAATCGGAAGTGATCGTGCCGCAAGACGCCGTGCCGGAGAAAACCCTGCCGACGCCGCAAGTGCCGACCACCCCGGTAACCCCGGCGGAAGCAGCCAAGATCGACACCGCACGAGCCCAGGCGGCGTTAGCCGGGATTACCCCGCCGCCGGCACCACCGGTTGCCACTACCAAGGCGGCGCCGGTCACCAAGTTCTTCCTGCAGGCGGGCTCGTTCCCCAAGCAGGCGGATGCGGACCGGGTGCGGGCGCAGATTATCCTGCTCGGGCAGACGGTGACGGTGGAATCCGGGACGGTCAAGGAAGCGACCTGGTATCGCGTGCTGGTGGGGCCGTTCAGCAATCGTGAACAGCTGACCGTGGCCCAGAAGCAGCTGGCGGGTGCGGGCTTTAGCAACCTGTTGTTACAACAACGCCAGAGCCGTTGAGCCACAGGCAACACGGATCAGATGTGGGAGCTGGCTTGCCTGCGATGACGGTGTATCAGTCAATATTTTCAGTGACGGGTGCACCGCGATCGCAGGCAAGCCAGCTCCCACATTGGTTTTATAGTGCTCTTGAGCTTGTGCCGGCCCGCTAGACACCACTCGTCCGCGCACCCTTCCTACGGTTGAAATCTCCCCCGCCACCCCCATATGAGTTCCATCAGGGCATTTTCGCCCCGCAGCGTGGAGACTCTCCCCTTGACCACCATCGTTTCAGTTCGTCGCCACGGCAAAGTCGTCATGGGCGGCGACGGCCAGGTTTCCCTTGGTAATACCGTGATGAAAGGCAACGCCAAAAAAGTGCGCCGCCTGTACCACGGCCAGGTCCTCGCCGGTTTTGCAGGTGCCACCGCTGACGCCTTTACCTTATTCGAACGCTTTGAAGGCCAACTGGAAAAACACCAGGGCCATCTGGTGCGTGCCGCCGTCGAACTGGCCAAGGAGTGGCGCACCGATCGTTCCCTCAGCCGCCTCGAAGCCATGCTCGCCGTCGCCAACAAAGACGCCTCCTTGATCATCACCGGCAACGGTGACGTGGTGGAGCCCGAGAACGGCCTGATCGCCATGGGTTCCGGCGGTGGCTATGCCCAGGCCGCAGCCAGCGCCCTGCTGAAAAAAACCGACCTGTCGGCCCGGGAAATCGTCGAGACCGCCCTCGGTATCGCCGGCGATATCTGCGTGTTCACCAACCACAACCTGACCATTGAGGAGCAGGACCTCGCGGAATAAGCCGTCGGCTTGTTCCTGCTTGAGGACCACACACCACTATGTCCATGACTCCCCGCGAAATCGTCCACGAACTCAATCGCCATATCATCGGCCAGGACGATGCCAAGCGCGCCGTTGCCATCGCCCTGCGTAACCGCTGGCGCCGGATGCAACTGCCCGAAGAATTGCGCGTTGAAGTAACCCCCAAGAACATCCTGATGATCGGCCCGACCGGTGTCGGCAAGACCGAGATCGCCCGGCGCCTGGCCAAGCTGGCCAACGCACCGTTCATCAAGGTCGAAGCGACCAAGTTCACCGAAGTCGGCTATGTGGGCCGCGACGTCGAGTCGATCATCCGTGACCTGGCCGACGCCGCCCTGAAACTTTTGCGCGAACAGGAAATGACCAAGGTCAGCCACCGCGCCGAAGACGCCGCCGAAGAACGCATCCTCGACGCCCTGCTGCCACCGGCACGCACGGGCTTCAATGAAGACGCCGCCCCCGCCTCGGATTCCAACACGCGCCAGCTGTTCCGCAAGCGCCTGCGTGAAGGCCAGTTGGACGACAAGGAAATCGAGATCGAAGTCGCCGAAAGCGCCGGCGTCGACATCTCTGCACCGCCCGGCATGGAAGAAATGACCAGCCAGCTGCAAAACCTGTTCGCCAACATGGGCAAGGGCAAGAAGAAAAACCGCAAGCTCAAGGTCAAGGACGCGCTCAAGCTGGTGCGTGACGAAGAAGCCGGGCGCCTGGTCAACGAGGAAGAGCTCAAGGCCAAGGCCCTGGAAGCGGTCGAGCAGCACGGCATCGTGTTTATCGACGAGATCGACAAGGTGGCCAAGCGCGGCAATTCCGGTGGCGTCGATGTATCCCGCGAAGGCGTGCAGCGCGACCTGCTGCCGCTGATCGAAGGCTGCACGGTCAATACCAAGCTGGGCATGGTCAAGACTGACCACATCCTGTTTATCGCTTCCGGTGCGTTCCACCTGAGCAAGCCCAGCGACCTGGTGCCCGAGCTGCAAGGCCGCCTGCCGATTCGCGTGGAGCTCAAGGCCCTGACGCCGGGCGACTTCGAACGCATCCTCAGCGAACCGCATGCTTCGCTGACCGAGCAATACCGCGAGCTGCTCAAAACCGAAGGCCTGGGGATCGAGTTCCTGCCGGATGGCATCAAGCGCCTGGCGGAAATTGCCTGGCAGGTCAACGAGAAGACCGAGAACATCGGTGCCCGTCGCCTGCACACCCTGCTTGAGCGCCTGCTTGAGGAAGTGTCCTTCAGCGCCGGCGACATGGCGGGCGCGCAGAATGGCGTAGCAATCAGGATCGACGCCGACTACGTCAACAGCCACCTGGGCGAATTGGCGCAGAACGAAGACCTGTCTCGTTATATCCTGTAAGCCTTACGCAGGAACCGCTCTGCTTTAAAGTGGGAGCGGGCTTGCTCGCGAATGCGGTGGGTCAGTTTATGCAACGGTGACTGACCCACCGCATTCGCGAGCAAGCCCGCTCCCACATTTTAAAGCCGGTTCCTTCAGGATCATCTCTGAGCGGTTCCCCAAATGACCAAACTGCCTACCGCCATCAACCTGCACAAAGCCTCCAAGACCCTCTCGCTGACCTACGGCCCCGGCGAGGTCTATCACCTGAGCGCCGAGCTGCTGCGGGTCCACTCCCCTTCCGCCGAGGTCCAGGGCCACGGCAAACCGATCCTGCAATTTGGCAAGCTGAATGTCGGCCTGACCAAGATCGAACCTGCCGGGCAGTACGCACTGAAATTGACCTTCGACGACGGTCATGACAGCGGACTGTTCACTTGGGACTACCTCTACCAACTCGCCGTACGTCAGGACGAGCTGTGGGCCGATTATCTTGCCGAGCTCAAGGCGGCCGGAAAAACCCGCGACCCGAGCCAGTCCGTCGTCAAGCTGATGCTCTAACTCAAGCCTCTTGCTCATTAGTGGGCATTTTCTAATTTCATCTGCTTGAATGCCCCTCCGTGTGGCCAAAGATTGGCCCGCTTGCGAAAAAAATTAAACTCGGGTAACCAATGGAATTGGCAAGTTCCCTGCATTTGACGATGCGGTATTTACGGTCACCCGAGCAGCAGTACCAGGCTTGTGTTGTGCCTCGATAATTGGGAGCACAGCGGTACCCGGTACTCGTCTTTCGGACAATGGAGCGTCGTAGATGAGTAACAAGAATAACGATGACTTGAAACGCCAGGCCTCGGAAAACACCCTGGGGCTCAACCCGATCATCGCATTACGGAAAAAGGATTTACTGGCTTCTGCGCGCATGGTGCTGACCCAGGCCATCAAGCAACCGCTGCACAGCGTCAAGCACGTCGCCCACTTTGGCGTCGAATTGAAGAATGTGGTGTTCGGCAAGTCCGAGCTTGCCCCCGAAAGCGATGACCGTCGCTTCAACGACCCGGCGTGGAGCCAGAACCCGCTCTACAAACGCTACCTGCAAACCTATCTGGCGTGGCGCAAGGAGCTGCACGACTGGATCGGCGACAGCAACCTGTCGGAGCAGGACATCAGCCGCGGCCACTTCGTCATCAACCTGATGACCGAGGCCATGGCGCCGACCAACAGCGCCGCTAACCCGGCCGCCGTCAAACGCTTCTTTGAAACCGGTGGCAAGAGCCTGCTCGATGGCCTCTCGCACCTGGCCAAGGACCTGGTGCACAACGGCGGCATGCCGAGCCAGGTGAACATGGGCGCCTTTGAAGTGGGCAAGAGCCTGGGCACCAGCGAAGGCGCGGTGGTGTTTCGCAATGACGTGCTGGAGCTGATCCAGTACAAGCCGATCACCGAACAGGTGTACGAGCGCCCGCTGCTGGTGGTGCCGCCGCAGATCAACAAGTTTTATGTGTTCGACCTGAGCCCGGACAAGAGCCTGGCGCGTTTCTGCCTGCGCAATAACCAGCAAACCTTTATCGTCAGTTGGCGCAACCCCACCAAGGCCCAGCGCGAATGGGGCCTGTCGACCTATATCGAAGCGCTGAAAGAGGCGGTCGATGTGGTCACGGCGATTACCGGCAGCAAGGACATCAACATGCTCGGCGCCTGTTCGGGTGGCATCACCTGCACCGCGCTGCTGGGCCACTACGCGGCGCTGGGCGAGAAGAAGGTCAACGCCCTGACCTTGCTGGTGAGCGTGCTGGACACCACCCTCGACACCCAGGTGGCCCTGTTCGTCGACGAACAGACCCTGGAAGCGGCCAAGCGCCATTCGTATCAGGCCGGCGTGCTGGAAGGCCGGGACATGGCCAAGGTATTTGCCTGGATGCGCCCCAATGACCTGATCTGGAACTACTGGGTCAACAACTACCTGCTGGGCAATGAGCCGCCGGTGTTCGACATCCTGTTCTGGAACAACGACACCACGCGCCTGCCGGCAGCCTTCCACGGCGACTTGATCGAACTGTTCAAAAACAACCCGCTGGTGCGGGCCAACGCCCTGGAAGTGTGCGGCACCCCGATTGACCTCAAGCAGGTCACAGCCGACATCTACTCGCTGGCGGGCACCAACGACCACATCACGCCGTGGCAGTCCTGCTACAAGTCGGCGCAGTTGTTTGGCGGCAAGGTCGAGTTCGTGCTGTCCAGCAGCGGGCACATCCAAAGCATCCTCAACCCGCCCGGCAACCCCAAGGCGCGCTACCAGACCAGCGAGAGCATGGGCGAGAAGGCATTGGACTGGCAGGAAAATGCCACCAAGCATACCGACTCGTGGTGGCTGCACTGGCAGGGATGGGTGGGTGAGCGTTCAGGCAAGCTCAAGAAGTCCCCTACGATTTTGGGTAACAAGGCCTACGCAGCAGCAGAGGCTGCGCCAGGCACATACGTTCACGAGCGCTAAGGCCACACTTTTGTGTGATTGCAATGAGATCAAATGTGGGAACTCGGTCAGGGTGGGAGCGGGCTTGCTCGCGATGCAGGCAACACGGTGTATCTGTCAGGCCGAGTTGATGCCATCGCGGGCAAGCCCGCTCCCACACACACCTGCTCCCGCATGGGCCGCATTCCAGCAGTAACACTTCACAGGGCTTGAGCATGCCGCAACCGTTCATCTTCCGTACCATCGACCTGGATGGCCAGACCATCCGCACGGCGGTACGACCGGGCAAGTCTCACTTGACGCCATTGCTGATTTTCAACGGCATCGGCGCCAACCTTGAGCTGGTGTTTCCGTTCGTCCAGGCCCTGGACCCGGACCTGGAAGTGATTGCCTTCGACGTACCCGGCGTCGGCGGGTCGTCGACACCCAGCCGCCCCTATCGTTTTCCCGGCCTGGCCAAACTCACCGCGCGCATGCTCGATTACCTGGACTATGGCCAGGTCAATGCCGTGGGGGTTTCCTGGGGCGGCGCCCTCGCGCAGCAGTTTGCCTACGACTACCCGGAACGCTGCAAAAAGCTGATCCTCGCCGCCACCGCCGCCGGCGCCTTTATGGTACCCGGCAAGCCAAAAGTGCTATGGCTGATGGCCAGCCCGCGGCGCTACATCCAACCGTCCCATGTGGTGCGTATCGCACCGATGATTTATGGCGGCTCGTTCCGCCGCGACTCGAAACTGGCCGCCGAACACGCGAGCAAGGTGCGTTCGGCCGGCAAGCTGGGCTACTACTGGCAACTGTTTGCGGGCCTGGGCTGGACCAGCATTCACTGGCTGCACAAGATCAAGCAACCGACCCTGGTACTGGCCGGCGACGACGACCCGCTGATCCCGCTGGTCAACATGCGCATGCTGGCCTGGCGCATTCCCAATGCCCAACTGCACATCATCGACGATGGCCATCTGTTCCTGATCACCCGGGCCGAAGCCGTGGCACCGATCATCATGAAGTTTCTCCAGGAGGAACGCCTGCGTGCGGTGATCCATCCGCAGCCGGCGCCCTATAGCAACACCTGAGCGGTATCGGGTCAGGACGACCCCTACGCGCAACTTGGCCAGAACCGACTATGGTTCTGAATTGGCGTGCTTGTTGGCGAATTGACGAAGGAGTGTTGACCCATGCGTGACCGACCCGTAAACGTCCCGGCGCCTACACCCGCCGCGTTCATCAATGCACAAAGTGCGATCACCGGGCTGCGCGGCCGGGATCTGCTGTCGACCCTGCGCAGTGTCGCCGCCCATGGCTTGCGCAACCCGCTGCACAGCGCGCGGCATGCGTTGGCATTGGGTGGGCAATTGGGCCGGGTACTACTGGGTGAAACCGTGCACGAACCCAACCCCCACGACAGCCGCTTCGCCGACCCCACCTGGACCCTCAACCCCCTGTACCGGCGCAGCCTGCAAGCTTATTTGAGCTGGCAGAAACAGACCCGGCATTGGATCGACGACAGCAGCCTGAGCGAAGACGACCGCGCGCGGGCGCATTTTGCCTTCTCGTTGCTCAACGATGCGGTGTCGCCGTCCAACACCCTGCTCAACCCGCTGGCGATCAAGGAGTTGCTCAACTCCGGCGGCAACAGCGTGGTGCGTGGCATGAGCAACCTGTTCGATGACTTGCTGCACAACAACGGCCTGCCGCGCCAGGTCACCAAGCAGGCCTTCGAGGTCGGCAAGACGGTGGCCACCACGCCTGGCTCGGTGGTGTTTCGCAATGAACTGCTGGAGCTGATCCAGTACAAGCCCATGAGCGAAAAACAGTACGCCAAGCCGCTGCTGGTGGTGCCGCCGCAAATCAACAAGTACTACATTTTCGATTTGAGCCCCGCCAACAGCTTCGTGCAGTACGCCCTGAAAAACGGCCTGCAGGTGTTTATGGTCAGTTGGCGCAACCCGGACGTGCGCCATCGCGAGTGGGGCCTGTCGACCTACGTGGCGGCCCTGGAAGAAGCCCTGAACATCTGCCGGGCGATCAGCGGCGCCCGTGAAGTGAACCTGATGGGCGCCTGCGCCGGGGGCCTGACCATCGCCGCGCTGCAAGGCCATCTGCAAGCCAAGCGCCAACAACGGCGGGTCGCCAGTGCCACCTACCTGGTAAGCCTGCTGGACAGCCAGATAGACAGCCCCGCCATGCTGTTTGCCGACGAACAGACCCTGGAAGCGGCCAAGCGCCGCTCCTATCAACAGGGCGTGCTGGATGGCCGCGACATGGCCAAGGTCTTCGCCTGGATGCGCCCCAACGATCTGATTTGGAATTACTGGATCAACAACTACCTGCTCGGCAAGGAGCCACCGGCGTTCGACATCCTGTACTGGAACAACGACAACACCCGCCTGCCGGCAGCCTTGCACGGCGATCTGCTGGATTTTTTCAAGCACAACCCACTGAGCCACCCCGGTGGCCTGGAAGTCTGCGGCACGCCCATCGACTTGCAGAAAGTCACGGTGGACAGCTTTAGCGTGGCAGGGATCAACGATCACATCACGCCCTGGGACGCGGTCTACCGCTCGACCTTGCTGCTGGGCGGCGACAAGCGCTTCGTGCTCTCCAACAGCGGGCATATCCAGAGCATCCTCAACCCGCCGGGCAATCCCAAGGCGAATTTTGTCGAGAACCTCAAGCTGAGCAGCGACCCCCGCGCCTGGTACTACGACGCCAGCCACATCGAGGGCAGTTGGTGGCCGCAGTGGCTTGAGTGGATCCAGCAACGCTCCGGGGTGCAGCGCGAAACCCTGACGGCCCTGGGCAACCAAAACTACCCACCGATGGAAGCGGCGCCGGGCACCTATGTGCGAGTGCGCTGAGCTCAACGATCAGATTAAGAAGACTGGATGAAAACCCGCGACCGGATCCTGGAATGTGCCCTGCAGTTGTTCAACCACAAGGGCGAGCCAAATGTTTCAACCATGGAGGTGGCCAATGAAATGGGGATCAGCCCCGGTAACCTCTATTACCACTTCCATGGCAAGGAGCCCCTGGTACTGGGGCTGTTCGAGCGTTTTCAGGGGGAGTTGGCGCCGCTGCTCGACCCGCCGGCCGATGTGCAGCTGGCACCGGAGGATTACTGGCTGTTCCTGCACTTGATCGTCGAGCGCATGGCGCACTATCGGTTCCTGTTCCAGGACCTGTCGAACCTGGCCGGGCGCTTGCCGAAGCTAGCCAAGGGCATTCGCAACCTGTTGACCGCGCTCAAGCGCACCCTGGCTTCGCTGCTGGCGCGGCTCAAGGCCGAAGGGCAGTTGGTCAGCGATACCCAGGCACTGGGGCAGTTGGTGGAGCAGATCACCATGACCCTGCTGTTTTCCCTGGATTACCAACGCATCCTCGATCGTGAGGCCGAAGTGCGGGTGGCGGTGTATCAAGTGATGATGCTGGTGGCGCCGCATCTGTTGATGCCGGCGCGGTTGGCTACCGAGCGTTTTGCACTCAAATACCTGGATGACACCGATTAACAATGTGGGGTGTGCTGTTGCAAGCGCCAAGTAAAAACGCCCGACCTTTGCAGGCCGGGCGCTTTTATTTGTCCCGTGTAAATCAGGACTGACTGGATGGCGTCGGGGTGGCCGGCGTTACAGTCGGGGCCGCTGCGGCGGGCGTCGGCGCGGTGGCCGAGTTGGTCGCAGGTGCCGGGGTTGCAGGCTTGGCCGCTACAGCAGGCTTGGGCGTTGCAGGTTTCTTGGCTACGGCCGGCTTTTTCGCTGCTGGCTTTGCCGCAGGTTTTGCCGCTGCTGGCTTGGCTGCAGGCTTCGCGGCGGCCGGTTTGGCAGCGGGTTTTGCTGCCACTGGCTTGGCAGCCGGCTTGGCCGCAGCCGTTTTTACCACAGGCTTGGCAGCAGGTTTCGCTGCCGGCTTGGCCGCAGGTTTTGCAGCAGCTTTAGCCGCTACTGGCTTCTTGGCAGCAGGCTTGGTGGCAGGTTTGGCTGCTGCCGTTTTCGCCGCTGGCTTGGCAGCAGGTTTAGCGGCTGGCTTGGCCGCGGCCTTGACCAGTGGCTTGGCCGCGGTTTTCGCCGCAGGTTTGGCCGCAGCCGTTTTCGCGGCCGGCTTGGCAGCAGGCTTGGCCGCTGCTTTGACGGGAGCGACTTTAGCGCCGGTCAGCTTTTCGATTTGCTTGGTCAGGGTATCGACCTTGCTGTGCAGCGCCTTCACTTCATTGCGGCTCGGCACGCCCAGGCGCGAAATAGCACTGTTCAGGCGCTTGTCGAGTGCACCTTCAAGTTCGCCCCAAGTACCCAGTACCTGCTTTTTCGCATCACTGATACGGGACTTGGCCGAACTCGCGCTCGCCTTGGCCGCATCTACTTGTTTACCGACTGTGCTCTTGGTCAACTTCTCGGCCTTCTCGCCGTCTTTAACCAAAGTCTCGAAGAGTTTGCTGCCGTCACTGTCGATCTTCGAGTACACGCCTAAACCAGCCAGCCAGATCTTGCGGGAGTATTCTTCAACTTTCCCGACCCAAGAGCTGCCTTCTTTCTGAGTAGTCTTTTTAACAGCCATCCGATGTCTCCTTAGTGTTTACGCGCGACACGTTCGAGCAATGCCGTTAGCTCATCGAGCTTAGCAGAGAGTGTCTCCACGTCATGTTTAGACGCAATGCCGATTCGATTCAAGGCACTTGCAACACGCGCGTCAAAAGCCTTCTCGACTTTATCCAGTCGCACTTCCACGCGACCTTTGACGCTGGAGACATTGCTCTTAACGTAATCAATCTGACTGTTGGCGGCATCAAGTTGTTCATTCACAACTTTTTTGCCTTTGCTTTCAACATGTTGACCAGTCTTAACGAGTTCCTTGAAGTACTCGCTGCCTTCGCTGCCGACCTTCGCGTAAGCCCCCAAACCCGCCAGCCAGATCTTGCGAGCATAGGTTTTAACGTCGCTCAGAGCGCTGATTTGGGTATCGATTTTTTTCTTCAAAATAACTTTGGCCATGGTGCACCTCACGCATAAAAGGGTGGAGGAACTGCCCACAGGAGTTGAGGGCTGAGTACAAAGTAGGGAGAAAAATTAGAATCGGCACCCTAAGAACAGCACAATGAGCCTCCAGCCAATGCGGCGCGCAGTCGCAGATCAGGCCAGGGCTTTATCCAGGGCCTTCTCGATTTCGGACTTGATGGTGCCACTCATGGCCGACATCAACAGGCCCAGTTCCACTTCAATCCTTAACGAATCCTCGGCCACTTTCAGCGTGCCTTTGACGCCGGAACGCTTGAGGTTCAACGTGTCGCCAGACCAAGATGGCTCCAGGCCATATTGTTCCTTGAGTTTATGCGCCAACTTCTCGGCTTTCGCCCTGGCAGCTTCCTTACCCAGTGCGTGGGCACGTTCAATCTGTATGCGGGCCATTTGAATGACTCCTCGTTATAAAGACGTATTGAGCACCCTGCTCACCCGCCATGCGGCAAAAGGTCTCGGCGGCCACCTATCTTACCTTCAGCCTTGCCAAGACAAAGCATGCCTTGGGGATTAGAATGCCCCCATTCTCTTTTGGTGACAGCGATATGACTGATCAGCGCAAAGGCAGCGATGCCGAACCCACCACTCACTTCGGCTTCAAGAACGTCCCGGAAAGCCAGAAAGCGGAAAAAGTCGCTGAAGTGTTCCACTCCGTGGCCGCCAAGTACGACCTGATGAACGACGTGCTGTCGGGCGGCATGCACCGCCTGTGGAAACGTTTCACCATCGAGTTGTCCGGCGTGCGCACCGGCAACCGCGTGCTGGACATCGCCGGTGGCACCGGCGACCTGGCCGCCAAGTTCTCCAAGCTCGTTGGCCCCACCGGCCAGGTGGTATTGGCCGACATCAACGGCTCGATGCTCAAGGTGGGCCGCGATCGCCTACTGGACAAGGGCGTGGCCGGCAATATCGAGTTCGTCCAGGCCGACGCTGAAAAGCTGCCGTTCCCCGACAACCATTTCGACTGCGTGACCATCGCCTTCGGCCTGCGCAACGTGACCCACAAGGAAGACGCCCTGCGCTCGATGCTGCGGGTGCTCAAGCCCGGTGGTCGCCTGCTGGTGCTGGAGTTCTCCAAGCCGACCAACGCGCTGATGTCCAAGGTCTACGACACCTACTCGTTCGCCTTCATGCCGTTGATGGGCAAGCTGATCACCAATGATGCCGAGAGCTATCGCTACCTGGCCGAGTCGATCCGCATGCACCCCAACCAGGAAACCCTGAAGTCGATGATGGTCGAGGCCGGCTTCGACCGCGTGACCTATCACAACATGACCTCCGGTATCGTCGCCCTGCATCGCGGCATCAAGCCCTGATGTTGTTCACGGGCCTTCTCGCCAGTGTCGAACACGGCCTCAACCGTGTCCTGCGCCTGGACAGCACCGCCCTGGCACGGCTGGCGCACCTGAACGGCAAGATCATTGCCGTCGATTGCAGCAGCCCGGCCTTGCAGCTGTTTATCCTGCCCAGCGATGAAGGCCTGATGCTCGCCGCGCACTGGGCCGCCGATGCCGACTGCACCCTGCGTGCACCGGCGGCGAGCCTGCTGCGCCTGGCCTTGAGCCGTGACAAGACCGCGATCCTGCACGGCCCCGAGGTGACCCTTGAAGGCGACAGCGCGGTGCTGATGGACCTGGCCGCCGTGCTGCAAGACCTGGAGCTGGACTGGGAATACGAGCTGTCGCGCTGGCTCGGCCCGGTGGCCACCCAGTTGATCAGCGGGCACCTGCGCAGCCGTTCGCGCTGGTACCAGCAGGGTTTCGCCAGCCTCAATCAGAACCTCGCCGAATACCTGAGCGAAGAATCGCGCACCCTCGTCGGACAACGGGAAGCCGAAGCGCGCTTTCGTGAACTCGACCAGGCCAAACTCGACCTGGAACGGCTTGAGGCGCGCTTCGAGCGCCTGAGCCGCTCCCTTGATCCAAGCGATAACGCATGAAGCTGCTCGCCGTCCGCCGTCTGTTCCGAATCCAACGCGTCGTCATTCGCTACCGCCTCGATGACCTGCTGTTCGCCCTGCCGCTGCCGTGGTTGTTGCTGGCCGTGCGCTACGTGCTGCCGTGGCGCTGGTTCCCGCGCAAGACCCTGGACCTGAGCCGTGGCGCACGCCTGCGCCTGGCCTTGCAGGACCTGGGGCCGATCTTCATCAAGTTCGGGCAGATCCTGTCGACCCGTCGCGACCTGCTACCCGAGGATATCGCCGACGAGCTGATGCTGTTGCAGGACCGCGTGCCGCCGTTCGACTCACAGCAGTCGATGAAGCTGATCGAAGAACAGCTGGGCAAGAAAATCAGCGAAGTGTTCAGCCGTTTCGACGTCGAGCCCCTGGCCTCGGCCTCGGTTGCCCAGGTGCACGCCGCGCAGCTTAAAACCGGCGAAGAGGTGGTGGTCAAGGTGATCCGCCCTGGCCTCAAGCCGATCATCGGCCAGGACCTGGCGTGGCTGTTCATTCTGGCCCGCGCCGCCGAGCGCTTCTCTGCCGATGCGCGCCTGCTGCACCCGGTGGATGTGGTCGCCGACTACGAAAAAACCATCTACGACGAACTCGACCTGTTGCGTGAAGCAGCCAACGCCAGCCAGCTCAAGCGCAACTTCGAAGGCTCGCCACTGCTGTACGTGCCGCAGGTCTATTGGGACTGGTGCCGGCCAAAGGTGCTGGTGATGGAGCGCATCTACGGCGTGCAGGTCACGGACCTGGCGACCCTGGCCGACCAGCGCACCGACATGAAGATGCTCGCCGAGCGTGGTGTGGAGATTTTCTTCACCCAGGTGTTTCGCGACAGCTTCTTCCACGCCGACATGCACCCCGGCAATATCTTCGTCAGCACGGTAAATCCATGGAGCCCGCAGTACATCGCGATCGACTGCGGCATCGTCGGCAGCCTCACCCCCGAGGACCAGGACTACCTGGCGCGCAACCTGTTTGCCTTCTTCAAGCGTGACTACCGGCGCGTGGCGCAATTGCACATCGATTCGGGCTGGGTGCCGGCCGAAACCAAGCTCAATGAGTTCGAGGCAGCAATCCGCACCGTGTGCGAGCCGATCTTCGAAAAACCGTTAAAAGATATTTCATTCGGCCAGGTACTGATGCGCCTGTTCCAGACCGCGCGACGCTTCAATATGGAAGTGCAGCCGCAACTGGTGCTGCTGCAAAAGACCCTGCTCAATATCGAAGGCCTGGGCCGCCAGCTGTACCCGGACCTGGACCTGTGGAACACCGCGCAACCGTTCCTCGAACGCTGGATGCGCGAGCGCGTCAGCCCGAAAACCCTGCTGGGCAACCTGCAAAGCCAGGTCGAGCAGCTACCGCACTTGGCCAACATGACCCGCGACCTGCTCGAGCGCATGTCCCAGCCCCACGCCAAGGACCCGGCGCCGCCGTGGCACCAGCGCAAGGACGACTGGTTCCTGCGCCTGCTGGGCGCGGCGCACCTGGGCGGTGGCGCGGTGCTCGCAGCCGGTGGGCCGTTGAACGAGCTGGGCCATTGGCCGGCCGGGATCATGGTCGCCGTGGGTCTTTATCTGGTCGTGCGTCGATAGGCCGACCGGTTATACACTGTTGCACATTGCCGGGGCGGGTCGCGCACGGCTGTCGGAGTCGAAGATGAAAGACTGGCTGGACGAGATCAAATGGGACAGTGACGGCCTGGTGCCGGCCATTGCCCAGGACCACAAGACCGGGCGCATCCTGATGATGGCCTGGATGAACCGCGAGGCCCTGAGCCTGACTGCCGCCGAGCAGCGTGCCATCTACTGGTCACGTTCCCGTGGCAAACTGTGGCGCAAGGGCGAAGAGTCCGGGCATGTACAAAAGCTGCACGAAATGCGCCTGGACTGCGACGCCGACGTGATCGTGCTGATGGTCGAGCAAGTCGGCGACATCGCCTGTCATACCGGCCGCCACAGCTGCTTCTACCGAGTGTTCGAGAACGGCGCGTGGAAAACCGTCGAGCCGGTGCTCAAAGACCCGCACGCCATTTACTCGGCAGGACATTGAACATGAGCGATACCCTGAACCGTGTGGCCCAGGTGCTGGAGGACCGCAAGGGTGCGGACGCCGACAGCTCCTATGTCGCCAGCCTGTACCACAAGGGCCTGAACAAGATTCTGGAAAAACTCGGCGAAGAATCCGTCGAGACCATCATCGCCGCCAAGGATGCCGAGATCAGCGGCGATTACAGCGATGTCATCTATGAGACCGCTGACTTGTGGTTCCATAGCCTGGTCATGCTCGCCCAACTGGGGCAGCACCCACAGGCCGTGCTGGATGAACTGGACCGTCGCTTCGGCTTGTCCGGGCACGCCGAAAAGGCCTCGCGCCCGTCCGCCTGAATAACTTTCTGACTGAGGAATTGCAGCATGGGCATTTTTGACTGGAAACACTGGATCGTCATTCTCGTGGTGGTCGTCCTGGTGTTCGGTACCAAGAAACTGAAGAACCTGGGCACTGATGTCGGCGAATCCATCAAGGGCTTTCGCAAGGCCATGAACGACGACGAAAAACCGGCCGATACCGGCGCCACCCCGGTTCCACCGGCGCAGCCTGTACACCCGCAGGCGGCACAGCCGATCACCGAGCGTCGCACCTTCGACGTACAGGCCGAGAAAGTCGAAGAGCCGTCCCGCAAAGACTCGTGAGCACTGACTAATGTTTGGTATCAGCTTCTCTGAACTGCTGCTCGTCGGCCTCGTTGCCCTGCTGGTGCTGGGGCCTGAACGCCTGCCCGGCGCCGCGCGCACGGCTGGCCTGTGGGTCGGGCGCCTGAAACGCAGTTTCAACGCCATCAAACAGGAAGTTGAACGGGAAATCGGCGCCGACGAAATTCGCCGGCAACTGCACAACGAACACATTCTGTCCCTGGAGCAGGAAGCGCGCAAAATCCTCGCGCCCCAGCAACAGGCGCCGACACCGGTTGAACCGGTGGCCGAGCAGAGCATTGCGCCGGTGGCCGAGACGGCCCCGATCGCCACGCCCGCTCCCCCAGCAGAGCCTGCGCCGACGCCTACCGCGTCGCCCGCTCCCCACGACCCTACATTGCCGCCGCGAGCCCCATGAGCGCTGATAAACCGGAAAACGACCAGCATATGCCGCTGGTCTCGCACCTCACCGAGTTGCGCACCCGCCTGCTGCGGTGTGTCGCGGCGATCTTCGTGATCTTTGCCGGGCTGTTTGCCTTTACCCAGCAGATCTACACCTTCGTCTCGACGCCGCTGCGCGAGTACCTGCCGGTGGGCGCGACGATGATCGCCACCGACGTGTCCTCGCCGTTCCTCACGCCGCTCAAGTTGACGATGATGGTGTCGCTGTTCTTGGCGATCCCGGTGATCCTGCACCAGATCTGGGGCTTTATCGCACCGGGCCTGTACAAGCATGAAAAACGCATCGCGGTGCCGCTGTTGGTGTCGAGCATCATGCTGTTCTACACCGGCATGGCGTTCGCCTACTTCCTGGTGTTCCCGCTGATCTTCAAGTTCTTCGCCGCCGCTACCCCGGCCGGTGTGGAAATGATGACCGACATCACCAGTTACCTCGACTTCGTGATGACGCTGTTCTTCGCCTTCGGCGTGGCCTTCGAGATCCCGGTAGCGGTGGTGCTGCTGGTGTGGATCGGCGTGGTCGACGTGAAGTACCTGCGCAAGATTCGCCCGTACGTGATCATCGGCTGCTTCGTGGTCGGCATGATCCTGACCCCACCGGATATCTTCTCGCAAACCTTGCTAGCCGTGCCGATGTGGATGCTGTTTGAAATTGGCATCTTGTTTGGCAGCCTGATAAGCAAGCGCGGCGAACACCCGGATGACCAACCCGCCGATGACGACCAGCCGCCAGCGACCCAACCGTGAACCTGCTGCTGCTTGAAGATGCCGACTTTATCGCGCCCGACCGGGTCGTGCTGCGTGACCGGCGCCTGGTGCACATGCAAGAAGTGCATCGCGCCGCGGTCGGCGACAGCCTGCGCGTGGGGCGCATTGGCGGCTTGATGGGCAATGCACAGTTGCTGCGCCTGGAAGCGGGCGAGGCCGAGCTGCAAATCAGCCTCGACCAGCCGCCACCGGCCAAGTTGCCACTGACCCTGCTGCTGGCCCTGCCACGCCCGAAAATGCTCCGTCGGGTGTTGCAGACCGTAGCGTCCATGGGTGTGCCACGGGTAGTGCTGGTCAACAGTTATCGGGTCGAAAAAAGTTTCTGGCAGACCCCGTTCCTGGAGCCCGAAGCCATCCGCGAGCAACTGATCCTCGGCCTGGAACAGGCGCGGGATACGGTGCTGCCCGAGATCGTCATCGAAAAACGCTTCAAGCCCTTCGTTGAAGACCGCCTGCCGGCCCTGGCCCAGGACACCCTAGGCCTGGTCGGGCATCCCGGCGATTACCCGGCCTGCCCACGCGGCCTGGATGAACCGGTGACCCTGGCCATCGGCCCCGAAGGTGGCTGGATTCCCTATGAAGTGGACTTGCTGGCCAAGGCCGGCTTGCAGCCGGTGCAACTGGGCGCGCGGATCCTGCGCGTAGAAACTGCCGTGACCGCCCTGCTCGCCCGCCTCTTCTAACCCCGCCCCTCCAAACACCACGGGGCTTTGTGCCGCTACAGAATCCCGCTCGCATGCCGATACCCTCAGGATAAGTCCAAGCCTTGTTCAGGGGAGTTCACCGCATGTACCGTTGGCTAGCTGAAAAACTGGGGAATGTGAGCGTCAATCGCAAGCTGAGCGTGGGCTTTGGCCTGGTCTTGGTCCTCACGCTGCTGATCACCTTCACCGGCTGGACGGGCCTGAGTGGCGTGATCAGCCGTGGCGATAAACTGGGTTTTATTTCCAGCCTCAACGAACTCACCAAAGACCTGCGCCAGGCCCGGCTGGACTATGAAATGCGCCGTGGCGAACAAGGCCCGGGGCTGGTCAACGAGCTGATGGATAAACTCGACAGCGGCCTGAAGACCGCGCGCAGCCAGATCGAGCAACCGGCCGATGTCGCCATCATCGATGAGCAGTTGGCCGCCGTCGCCAAGTATCGACAGGCCTTTGGCGCCATGGTCCAGGCCGGTGCCCACCGCGAAGATGCACGCAGCAAGCTTGGCGCTACCGCCGACAACGCCGTCGGGCGCGTCGCGGAAATCGAAAAAGTCCTGCTGCAAGGTGACAGCGTCCCCCAGTTCAACAGCGCGGTCGAACTGAGCAAGCTGATCCAGCAGGCGCGTTTCCAGGTGCGCGGCTATACCTACAGCGCCAAGGTCGAAGCTGAGCAACCGGCGCTGGATGCCATTGCCAACGCCCTGAAGAGCGCCGACAGCCTGCGCAGCCAACTGCCGGATCAATACAGCGCCAACCTGCAGGAGGCCAGCGACTCCCTCAAGGCCTACCTCGCCGCCGTCAGTCAGTTTCGCGATTCCCAGGTGGCCAGCGCCGCGGCCCTCAAGGCCATGGCCGAGCAAGGTGACCTGCTGTTCGAGCGCAGCAAAAAGCTCACCGCCTCCCAAACCATCATCCGCGACGCCGACGCCGCACAGGCCAAGTTCCTGTTGATGCTGGCCACCGCCTTGGCGCTGGTCTTTGGCATGGTGGCGGCCTGGGCGATTACCCGGCAGATCGTGATTCCACTGAGCCAGACCCTCAAGGTCGCCGAGCGCGTCGCCGCCGGTGACCTGACCCATGATCTGGTTTCGCAACGCCAGGACGAACTGGGCCAACTGCAACGCGCCATGCAAAGCATGACCATGGGCCTGCGCGACCTGATCGGCGGGATCAGCGACGGCGTGACGCAAATTGCCAGCGCCGCCGAAGAGTTGTCGGCGGTTACCGAGCAGACCAGCGCCGGGGTCAACAGCCAGAAGGTGGAGACCGACCAGGTCGCCACCGCGATGAACGAAATGGCCGCCACCGTGCAGGAAGTGGCGCGCAATGCCGAGGAGGCCTCGGAAGCCGCCGTCGCCGCCGACCAACAAGCCCGCGAAGGCGACAGGGTGGTCGGCGAAGCCATCGCCCAGATCGAGCGCCTGGCCGGCGAAGTCGGCAATTCCACCGAGGCCATGGGCCATCTCAAGCGCGAAAGCGACAAGATCGGCAGCGTGCTGGACGTGATCAAGTCCGTGGCCCAGCAAACCAACCTGCTGGCACTCAACGCCGCCATTGAAGCGGCACGCGCCGGGGAAGCCGGCCGTGGCTTCGCGGTGGTGGCCGATGAGGTGCGCAGCCTGGCGCAGCGCACGCAAAAATCCACCGAAGAGATCGAAGAGCTGATCGTCGGCCTGCAAAGCGGCACCCAGCAGGTGGCGACCATCATGGACAACAGCCGTGGCCTCACCGACAGCAGCGTCGAGCTGACCCGTCGCGCCGGCAATGCCCTGGGGAACATCACCCGCACGGTCTCGGCCATCCAGGCGATGAACCAGCAGATCGCCACCGCCGCCGAGCAACAGAGCGCCGTGGCCGAAGAGATCAACCGCAGCGTGCTGAACGTACGCGATGTGTCCGAGCAGACCGCAGCAGCCAGCGAAGAGACTGCCGCCTCCAGTACCGAACTGGCGCGCCTGGGCACCCATCTGCAATCACTGGTCGGCCGCTTCCGGGTCTGACCCCTGCCCTTCGCGGCGATCCGTCCGGGTCGCCGCGCGCAGCTTGTGAAATTTCCTACACGTTTTTCAGGCCATGATCGGTACACCTGGCGCCTACGCCGACTAGCGTTCAAATGGATTCAATGTGTCCGCGCCCGTCGGCGCCCCGGCACGTCGAACGCCTTTGTTCACTTGCCGGAGGTTGGCCATGCTTCGTCGAATGACTCAACTGCTGGGTAACACCAGCGTCACCCTCAAACTGGTCCTGGGTTTTGCCTTGGTGCTGGCCCTGAGCCTTGTAATCGCCCTGACTGGCTGGCAGTCCCTCGCCGCCTCGCTCTACCGCTCACAAACCCTGACCGTGCTCGCGCAACTGGCAGTGACCGGTGAACAAGTGCGGGCCGACCGCATCGTGTACCGCACCCTGGACAACGCAACCAGCCTCAATAAATTGAGCGTCTCCATCGACAAGGTCGACGGGTACATGAGCGAGCTGTCAAACCGTCTCAAGGCGCCAAAAGCCCTGCAATACCTGCAGAGCATGGCCAGTATTTCAGGCAAGTTCAAAACCACGCTCAAGGATGTGCCATCACTGGTCAAGCAGCGGGAAACTGCCCGCGAACAGCTGAAACAGAGCTCCATCCGTACCAGCGACAGCCTGGCGCAACTGGCCAGCGACCTGCCCGACCAGGACGACGAAAAAGCCCTCGATGCCATCGAAGCCCTGCGCCTGGCCATTGAACAAGCCGAAGACCGCGCCCTGACCCCGGCCTGGGCGGCCAGCAGCCTGGATACCTATGCCCAGGCCGTCAGCGACGCCGAGCGCAGCCTCGAACTCGCCCAGGCGGCCGTGGAGAAACTGCCCGTGGACAGCAGCGCATTGAAAAATGCCGTGCTCAGCCTGCGCACCCATCTGGCACGCCTGCGCGATACCCAGCTCACCACCGAAACGGCGCAAAACGAGTTGGAGCAGCAGCTGGATCAACTGCTGGTACAGAGTGACCTGTTGAGCCAGGACCAGACCCAGCGCCGCAATCGGGAAGCCGAACAGGCCCGCACCCAGACGCTCGCCATTACCGCTGCGGCTGTGCTCTTTGGCGCCCTGGCCGCCTGGATAATCGCCGGGCAGATCGTCAAGCCACTGCGCAGGGCCCTGGCCGTGGCCAATCGCATTGCCGACGGCGACCTCAGCCACGATGTGCAGACCCGGCGCCGCGATGAGCTGGGCCAGTTGCAATGCAGCATGGCGCAAATGACCCTGAACCTGCGGGGGCTGATTAGCAGCATCAGCGACAATGCCCGGCAGATCGCCAGCGCCGCCGAGGAGTTGTCGGCCGTCACCGAGCAAACCCGGGCGGGCGTGAATAATCAGCGTGACGAAACCGAGCAGGTGGCGACCGCCATGAACCAGATGCTCGCCACCGCCCAGGAAGTCGCGCGGCATGCCGAACAGGCCTCGATTGCCGCCGGCCAGGCCAATCAGCAGACCGAACTGGGCGACCAGGTGGTGACGGATGCGGTGGCGCACATTGAACACCTGGCCCACGAGATGGCGCGCTCCAGCCAGGCGATGCTGGGCCTGCAACGGGAAAGCCAGAAGATCGGCAGCGTGCTGGAGGTGATCAAGTCGGTGTCCCAGCAGACCAACCTGCTGGCGCTCAATGCGGCGATCGAGGCCGCACGCGCAGGTGAAGCCGGCCAGGGATTTGCCGTGGTGGCCGACGAAGTACGCAGCCTTGCCCAGCGCACCCAACAGTCCGCCGAGGAAATCGAAGAACTGATCGGCGGGTTGCACAGCGGCACGCAACAGGTCGCCGACATCATGGACAACAGCCGCGCCCTGACCGACCGCAGCGTCGGCCTGACGCGCAATGCCGGCGACGCCCTGACGGAAATCGCGCGCACTGTGCTGGTCATCCAGGAAATGAACCCACAGATCGCCGCCGCCGCCGAACAGCAAAGTGCGGTGGCCGAGGAGATCAATCGCAGCGTGTTGAAGGTCAGGGATGTTTCGGAGCAAACCGCCGCTGCCAGCGAACAGACGGCGGCGGCGAGTATTGAATTGGCACGGCTGGGCACGAATCTTCAGCAGTGCGTAGGCAAGTTCAAGGTATGAACCTGCCCCCGTGGGTTACAGAACCTGGCGCAGGAACGCCTGTGCCCGTGGGTCCTTCGGTGCATCGAAGAACTGCGCGGGTGCAGCGTCTTCCAACAGTTTGCCGTGATCGAAGAACAGCACCCGGTCTGCCACTTCACGGGCAAAGCCCATTTCGTGGGTCACGCAGACCATGGTCATGCCTTCCAGGGCCAGGGTCTTCATGACGTCCAGCACTTCGCCGACCATTTCCGGGTCCAGTGCCGAGGTGGGCTCGTCAAACAACATGACCTTGGGCTCCATGGCCAGCGCCCGGGCAATCGCCACGCGCTGTTGCTGGCCACCCGAGAGCCGCGAGGGGAACTCGTTGGCTTTTTGGGCGATGCCGACCTTTTCCAGCAATGCCAGGGCCTTGGCCTCGCGCTCCTTCTTGCCGCGCTTGCGCACGACTTTCTGCGCCAGGCACAGGTTTTCCAGCACGGTCATGTGCGGGAACAGGTTGAAATGCTGGAACACCATGCCGACTTCCCGGCGATAGGCGTTCACGTCGGTCTTGGGGTCGGCCAGTTGCAGACCATCAATGCTCACCGAGCCCGAATCGAACTCTTCCAGGCCGTTGAGGCAGCGCAGGAACGTCGATTTGCCGGAGCCGGACGGGCCGATCACCACCAGCACCTCGCCCTTGGCCACTTGGGTGGTGACGTGATCCACCGCGCGCACCACGTGCCCACGGGTGTCGAAGACTTTTACCAGATCGCGCACTTCAATCACTTTGGGCGAGCCTCCGCTCAAGCCGGCTGGCCATTTTCGACAGCGGCAGGTTGATCAGCAGGTACAGGCCTGCGACACAGAACAGGATTTCAAACGGCGAGAACGAGGTGGTGATGACCTCGCGACCGCTCTTGAGCAGCTCGGTAATGGCGATCACCGACACCAACGAGGTGTCCTTGACCAGGCTGATAAATTGCCCGGCCAACGGCGGCAGCACGCGCTTGAAGGCCTGCGGCAGCACCACATGGCGCATCGACTGGCTGGCGCTCAAGCCCAGGGAGCGGGCAGCTTCGCCTTGGCCACGGGCAATCGACTGCACGCCGGCACGCACGATTTCGGCCACGTAGGCGCCGGTAAACAGCGACAGCGCGGCGATGCCGGCGAACTCGCGCGACAGGTTCAGCACCGTGCCGATGAAGAAGTAGAAAATGAAGATCTGTACCAATAGCGGCGTACCGCGTACCAGTTCGACATAGATCGTCGACAGATCGCGCAAGGTCGGATTATTCGACAAACGACACAGGCCGGTTGCCAGGCCGATGAACAAGCCCAATACCCCCGAGACCAGCGACAGCCACAGGGTGGTCCACAACCCCCACATCAACGGCCCCAGCGCCCAGTGCCGGGTCACGCCGATCACGTCGCCCTCGGCCACATCGTCGCCACGGGCCACTTGCAGGCTGTTTTCGGCCACCGTCAGGTGCTGTTCGGCGCCGGCGTCGTTGCGCAGGGTGACTTGCGCCACGTCGCCCTTGCGCACCAACTCGACCACCGTGGAAATATCCGCCGCCCGCTTGGACTCTTCAGCCTGGTAGGCGAAGTATTGCGGCACGCGGTTCCAGCGCCATTCGTAGGACATCAGCGAGGTGGCGTAGTACAACGCGCCGGCCATGCCGACCAGCACCAGCACGGTCAGCAGGTGCCAGGACCATTGGGCTTTTTTCTGTTTCATTGCGGGTTCCGGGATGTGTATCGGCTGTCAGGCCGCCATCGCGGGCAAGCCCGCTCCCACACTGGAATACATTCCAAATGTGGGAGCGGGCTTGCCCGCGATGGGCGCGACGCGGTTTCTAGCTTATTCCATGTCCTTGAGCCACTCGGAGCTCTTGAACCACTTGTCATGGATGCGATCGTAGGTGCCGTCGTTGCGGATCTGGTGCAGGAAGTTATTGATGAAGTTGATGCTGTCGTAGTCGCCCTTCTTCAAACCGAATGCCAACGGCTCGTAGGTGAAGGGTTCTTCGAGGTACACCAGCTTGCCATTGCCGACTTTTTTCTCGGCAACCACGTTGTACGGCGCGTCGTAGACAAAGGCGTCGGCCTTGCCGTTGACCACGTCGAGCACACCTTCCTGCTCGTTGTCGTAGCCGTGGTACTTGGCCTTGGAGATCAGCTTCTTGGCCACCATCTCACCCGTAGTGCCGAGTTTGGAGGTCAGGCGGTACTTCTCGTCATTCAGGTCTTTGTAGGACTTGATGGTGCCTTCCAGTTCCTTGCGGATCAGCAGGGTCTGGCCAACCACGATGAAGGGTTCGCTGAAGTTCAGGCGCAGGTTGCGTTCCTGGGTCAGGGTCATGCCGCTGCCGATCATGTCGAACTTGCCGGTGAGGAAGGCTGGGATGATGCCGTCGTAACCGGTGGAGACCAGTTCCAGCTTGACCCCCATGGACTTGGCCATCGCCTTGAGCAGGTCGACTTCAAAACCAATGATTTCGCCACGCTTGTTGGTCATCTCAAACGGCATGTAGGTCGGATCCATGCCGACTTTCAAGGTGCCGCGCTTGACCGCTTCGTCAATCGCACCGGCCTGGGCCGTATTGACTGCCAGCAGGGCCGTAACGCCGAGCATCAGCATCGAAAGATACTTTTTCATCACCAAGTCCCCTGACTCATTTTATTTTGATGCAGGCCTTCACAGGGCTGCACTATTTCTTCGGGGAGCGATGCTAACCCACTCGCCCACCGGCACAAAGGTCTAGCCGGGATTTGTTGGCGGATATGACAGAAAAACCCCACAAAACCCCGGAGAAAAGCGCAGTTAGACGGCTTGACCTGACGGGTAAGCCCCCAGGAGTTATGTAAGCAGTTGTGACCATCATTCGATCTCCGACAACCAGTCCGTGTCCCGAAACCACTTGTCATGCAGCCGATCGTAGGTGCCGTCCTGGGCTATCTGATTAAGGAAGTGATTGATCCAGTTCAGGCTATCGTAATCGCCCTTTGGCAATCCAAACGCCAGGGGTTCGTAGGTGAAGGGCTGCTCCAGGGCCAGCAGTTCGCGGTTTTGCGGCTTGGCCAGGGCAATCAGGTTATAGGGTGCATCATGGATAAAGGCATCAACCCTCCCGTCGACCAACTGGCGCACGCCTTCCTCCGCCGTGGCAAAGCTGCGCAATTGCGCAGCCCCCAGGAAGCGCCGCGCCGCCGCTTCGCCGGTGGTGCCGTCTGCGGCAGCAATCCGATAGCCGGCTTCGTTCAGGTCTTCAATGCTGCTGACTTTGCCGGCCAGGCGCGGGTGCAGCAGTACGGTCTGGCCAACGATGATGAACGAGTCGCTGAAGTTGAGCTTGAGGTTGCGCTCCTGGGTTACGGTCATACCGCTACCGATCATGTCGAAGCGGCCGCCGAGCAGGCCCGGGATCAGCTCGGTATAGGCCACCGGGACCCATTCCAGCGCCACCCCCAGGGCATTGCTCATTTCTTCGAGCAGGTCAGCTTCAAAGCCGATGACACGCCCCTGCTTGTCGGTCATTTCAAAGGGCACGTAGTTGGGGTCGGTCCCCACTTTCAAGACCCCGCGCCGCACGGCCTCATCAATGGCGCCCGCGTGCGCCATCTGTACCTGTAGCAACGCGACAATACCCAGCAGTATCGACCAGTAACCCTTGATCATGAAAAGCCCCTTTTTCATTAAGCAGCCGCGTACCGTGCGTTGCGGGTCTAGCGCAAGCCACAGGCGGTCGAGTCAGATTTGGGGGGCGATCCTAACCCACTGGCAGGCACGGCAATACGCCTTGAACCAGGGTCTTTTGTATCGAAGTTAGAAGGCTAAGGCAGAAGCGAAAAACGCTGTAGGAAGGGCGTTTCAAGCGCCCCCGAGACGAATCCCGGGGGCGTCTGAATCAGGCTGGCTGAGCCTGGGATGACAGCGGCTTGAGCGGTAGCAACGGCGCATGCGGGTCGGCCTTGACCGATTCGCGCCAGGCGCCAAGCCATTCGGCATGCCCCTCGCTCCAGACTTGCTCATGCAGGCGCCCCAGGGCCACCGGGTCGCTGAGCAAGGCCACGCGTTCGTTGTTGCTCAGGCCCGCGGGGCCGACTTTCAGGGCATGTCGCACGCGATCGGCGCGCAGCCACTCAATCGGCTCCGCATGGCCATGGCGGGAGGTCGCCAGGGCACAGGCCAGGGCGTTCTGCTGCGGATCGACCACTGCCCGGATAAAACCGTCATTCAGTGCATGCCAACGGTTTTCGTGGGTGTAGCGGTCGGTCGACAGCAGCGCCTGCGGCGGATTGTATTCCTCGGGGATCAGGAACAGGCTTTCGTCGCGCGACTTGAGGCCCAGATTGACCCGGCTGGAGATCACCGAGACCGGGATCGACAACATCAGCGAACCGACAATCGGCACCAGCCACCACAGGAAGCTTGGGTTCAACCACACCACCAGCAGCGCCCAGAAGAAGCCCAGCAAGGTCTGCGGGCCGTGGCGCTTGACTGCCTCGCTCCATGGCGTGGAGTCATCGTCACGTTGCGGCGAGTTCCAGGTCGCAGCCCAGCCGAGGAACGCGGCGAGCACGAAGCGGGTGTGGAAAATCATCCGCACCGGCGCCAGCAGCATGGAGAACAGCATCTCCAGCAGCATCGACAAGGTCACCTTGAACTTGCCACCGAACTCTTTCGCGCCCTTGGCCCAGATCAGGATGATGCTCAGCAATTTAGGCAGGAACAGCAGCACGATGGTGGTGGAGAACAGGGCCACCGCCTTGTCCGGATGCCATTGCGGCCACAGCGGGTACAACTGGCGCGGCGCCATGAAGTACTGCGGCTCCATCAGTGTGTTGACCGCCAGCAGGGCCGTGGACAGCACCAGGAACAGGAACCACAACGGCGCCGACAGGTACGACATCACGCCGGTGAGGAACACCGCACGGTGTACCGGGTGCATGCCCTTGACCAGGAACAGGCGGAAGTTCATCAGGTTACCGTGGCACCAGCGACGGTCACGCTTGAGTTCGTCCAGCAGGTTGGGCGGCAGTTCTTCGTAGCTGCCCGGCAAGTCGTAGGCAATCCACACGCCCCAGCCGGCACGGCGCATCAGCGCAGCTTCAACGAAGTCGTGGGAAAGAATCGAACCGGCGAACGCACCTTTGCCGGGCAACGGCGCCAGGGCGCAGTGCTCGATAAACGGCTTCATGCGGATGATCGCGTTGTGGCCCCAGTAGTGGGATTCGCCCAACTGCCAGAAGTGCAGGCCCGCGGTGAACAGCGGGCCGTAGACGCGGGTGGCGAACTGCTGCATGCGCGCATACAGGGTGTCCATGCCCGAGGCACGTGGCGCGGTCTGGATGATCCCGGCGTCCGGCGTGGCTTCCATCAGGCGCACCAGGCTGGTCAGGCATTCGCCGCTCATCACGCTGTCGGCGTCGAGGACCACCATGTACTTGTAGTCACCGCCCCAGCGACGGCAGAAGTCGTCAAGGTTGCCGCTCTTGCGTTTGACGCGACGACGACGGCGGCGATAGAAAATCTTGCCAAAGCCACCGGCCTCGCGGCAGACGTCGAGCCAGGCTTGCTGTTCGGCGATGCAGATGTCGGCGTCGTTACTGTCGCTGAGCACAAAGAAGTCGAAACGATCCAGATCGCCAGTGGCAGCGACCGACTCGAAGGTCGCGCGCAGGCCGGCAAACACCCGGGGCACGTCTTCGTTGCAGATCGGCATGACCAGCGCGGTACGGGCCTCTTTCGGGATTGGCTCGTCGCCGGCACTTTTCCCGGAGATCCGGTACTTGTCGTGACCGGTAAGCAACTCAAGGAAGCCCATCAGCGCAGTCCAGAAACCCGCCGAAACCCAGCAGAACAGGATGCCGAACATGATCAGGATGCTGGTTTGCAGGGCGTAGGGCAGGACCTGGGTGGCAGTTTGCAGCAGGGTCTGGTTGCGCACCTCGTCAAAGTCGACGAAGGACCAGCCCTGGTACGGCATGATGCCTTTCATGTACCAGCCGGCCACGATCGTCTGGCCGAGCATCAGCACCAGCAGGATATAGCGGCGGATCGAACCGACCGTGCGCCAGCGCGCAGCCGGCAGCACGCGCTCGTCTTTGGGCGGCGCAGGCGGGTTGCTACGGCCGGTCAGCCGGCGCCAGCCACGCACCAGGATATTGGTGCGCCAAGGCTCGGGCACCACTTTGGTACGCCGGATCGGCGGCGTGGCCTTGAGGCAAACCCGACCGCTGGCGTCGAGCACCAGCATTTCGGCTTCCTCTAGCTCCTCGGCCGTGTTGAGGGTCAGCCTTCGGCCAACCGAGGCCTGCGCCGCGTCCACCGGGGCGTCAAAGGTCGACGACGACAGGCGCTCGTGCAGTTCGGAGAAGGACTTGCAGCCCGCCAGTTCGGCGCGCTGCTCGTCGGTCATCGGAAGATGCGCCAGGTACTCGGCAAGAGTCTCTGGCTGGACTTGGGAGTTACTCATCGGCAGGCAACTGATTGCTCCAGGTTTCGGTCAGGACTTGTTCTGTCTTGACTGGCTCCGGGGTGGCTGGGGCAGCTTCTGGCTGCTTGTCTTGCTTGTCCTTGGCGTCTTTCTTGGCGTGTTTCTCGTGTTGCTTGGCCAGGACTTTGTCAGCCTTCAGGACTTGGGTGGAAACCTGCTCTGGCTCAGGCTTGACGATGTCCTGGACCAGGGCCGCACGCATTTCGGTCGGTTTGCCTGCATCCTTGATCTTCAAGCGCAGGGTCAGGCGCCAGCCTTTGGTGTGCGGGTTGTAGCGCACGCTGTTTTCCACGACTTCGCCGTTTTCACCGACGCTGACCTGGCTGCGCACTGCCGCATCTGGCTTCAGGGCCTTGAGGGACGGGCCCTCGAAGTCCACCAGATAGGCCACGCTGCCGTCTGGCTGGCGGATCAGGTTGGACTGTTTCACATCACCAGTAGAACGCAGGGTCTGCTTGACCCAGGCACTGTCCGGCGAGTGGAACGGTGCATCGTTGAGAGTCCAGTGCAGGCGGTAGGCGATATCCAGCGGCTCGCCGGGCTTGGGCAGTTCGGCCGGGCTCCAGAAGGCAACGATGTTGTCGTTGGTCTCATCGGCAGTCGGGATCTCTACCAAATCGACGGAGCCCTTGCCCCAGTCGCCTTCAGGCTCGATCCAGGCGCTTGGGCGCTTGTCGTAGTTGTCGTCGAGGTCTTCGTACTGGCTGAAGTTGCGACCACGCTGCAACAGGCCGAAACCACGCGGGTTTTCTACCGAGAAGTTGCTGACCGACAGGTGTTTTGGGTTGTTCAGCGGGCGCCAGATCCACTCGCCGTTGCCGGCGTGGATCGACAGGCCGCTGGAGTCGTGCAGTTCGCGACGGTAGTTGAGCACTTTGGACGGCTGGTTGGCGCCGAACAGGAACATGCTGGTCAACGGGGCAACGCCCAGCTTGCTGACCTTGTCGCGCAGGAACATCTGCGACTTGACGTCGACAATGGTGTCGGTGCCCGGGCGCAGGATCAGGCGATAGGCGCCGGTGGCCCGTGGCGAGTCCAACAGGGCAAAGATCACCAGGTGCTTGTCACCCGGTTTTGGACGCTCGATCCAGAATTCGGTGAACCGCGGGAACTCTTCGCCGGACGGCAGCGCGGTATCAATCGCCATGCCACGGGCGGACAGGCCGTAGACCTGGTCCTTGCCCACGACGCGGAAATAGCTGGCGCCGAGCATGGTCATGATTTCGTCTTGCTTGTCGTCCTTGTTGATCGGGTACAGCACGCGAAAGCCGGCATAACCCAGCTGGTCGGTGGCTTTTGGATCAAACTTGACGTCGCCGAAATCGAAACGAGTCGGGTCGTACTTGATTTCCTGGACGTCAGTCGCGGTGATTTCGTTGATCTTCACCGGCGTGTCGAAGTGCATGCCCTGGTGATAGAAGGACAGCTTGAACGGGGTTTTCTGATCGGCCCACTCGGCTTTTTCATTGCGGAAACGAATTTTCTGGTAGTCAGCGAACTTCATTTCGCGGAATTCGTTCGGCAGATTGCTGCGCGGGGCTTCGTATTTCTGCCCGGCCAGCTCTTTTGCCTTGGCCGACACATCGTCCAGACTGAATGCCCACAGTTGACCCGCGCCGAACAGGCAAAACAGGGCAGAGCCCGTCACCAGTGCGTTTCGTAACCGTTTGGCAGACAATTTTGGTGCATTACAGGGACTAACAATCACGAGCAACCCTCGCCGAAAACAGATCAAAAAACCAACGGCCAGCTATCTATATGCCAGGTTGGCGAGCATTGTTCCGACTCCGATGGGGCTAAATGATTCCCCACGGGCGAGCGGACAAGTCTCTACCTAAGTCAAAAATGGATCAATTTACGCTGATCCCCGTAGCGCGCGATTATCTAGTAGCCGGTGAGATAACGCAGCAGGGGCAGCGAAGTATTTGTAGCGAAAACTTGCGTTTTTGCGCATTAAAAGTCGTTTTTCATACAATCAGGTCTGTAAAAGGAAGGTGACCGGGCCGTCATTGACCAAATGCACCTGCATATCCGCGCCAAAACGCCCCGACGCCACAGTGCCATGCAATTGTTGCGCTTGTAGCAACAAGTGCTCGAAAAGTGCCTCGCCCACTTCCGGAGGCGCCGCTGTGGAGAAGCTGGGCCGCAGGCCGCTCTTGGTATCGGCCGCCAGCGTGAACTGCGACACCAGCAGCAAACCGCCGCCAACGTCCTTCAACGACAGGTTCATCTTGCCCTCGTCGTCACTGAACACCCGATAGTTAAGCAGCTTATGCAACAGCTTGTCGGCACTGGCCGCTGTATCTGAAGGCTCGACGGCCACCAGTACCAGCAAACCCTGGTCTATCGCGCCCACCACTTGCCCTGCCACTTCGACCCGGGCGCCACGCACCCGCTGCAAAAGGCCCTTCATGCTTCTTCAGGGGGCAGATCAAGCAGACGCCGTGCCATCTGGCTCGCGGCACGCACCAATGCATCGGTGATGCCCGGCTCGGACGCTGCGTGGCCCGCCTCGCGGATCACCTGCAGCTCGCTGTTGGGCCAGGCTTGGTGCAGCTCCCAGGCATTATCCAGCGGGCAGATCATATCGTAGCGGCCATGGACGATGATGCCCGGCAGATGGGCGATCTTGTGCATGTCGCGAATCAGCTGGTTGGGCTCCAGGAACGAGTTGTTGGTGAAGTAGTGGCACTCGATACGCGCAATCGACAAGGCGCGCTGAGGCTCGGAGAAGCGTTCGATCAACTGCGGGCTGGGGCACAGGCCCAGCATGCGGCCTTCCCAGGTGGACCAGGCCTTGGCGGCATGCATCTGGGCGATCTGGTCGTTGCCGGTGAGGCGCTTGTGATAAGCGCTGATCATGTCGTCGCGCTCTTCCAGCGGGATGGGCGCAATGTAGTCCTGCCAGTAATCCGGGAACAGGCGGCTCGCGCCGGCCTGGTAGAACCACTGGATATCCTGGGGGCGGGCCAGGAAGATGCCGCGCACGATCAGGCCATGCACGCGCTCGGGATGGGTTTGCGCATAGGCCAGGGCCAGGGTCGAGCCCCAGGAGCCGCCGAACAGCACCCACTTTTCGATGCCCAAGTGCTCGCGAATGCGCTCAAGGTCAGCGACCAGATCCCAGGTGGTGTTGTTTTCCAGGTTGGCCCGTGGCGTGGAGCGCCCGCAACCGCGCTGGTCAAAGGTGACGATGCGGTACAGGTTGGGATCGAAATAGCAGCGGCTGTTGGCATCACAACCGGCGCCGGGGCCACCGTGGATGAACACCACGGGCAAACCTTGCGGGGAACCACTTTCGTCGACATACAGCGTGTGGGTTTCATCGACGGCCAGATCGTGCCGGGCGTAGGGTTTGATCTGCGGGTACAAAGTCTGCATTGCGCACTCCGTAAGGGGTCGGTTCCATCCCTGGGGGGACGTCTATTATTTTGCCGTCTGGCATCATAAACCCGAATTGTGCAATGAGCATGTCCTTGAAGGCCTGGACCTGGGTCAGCGATCAGCCAGGAAGGTTCACGCAACCACGTGTGGGAGCGGGCTTGCTCGCGATAGCGGCGTATCAGTCGACATATTCGTGAACTGACAGACCGCCGTCGCGCGCAAGCCCGTTCCCCACAGTTTGATCTTCGTTGCCTCAGGTGTAGTGCTTCTGGCCCCAGGCCAATAGCCCTTGCAGCAACTGCCTCAACACCACCCGCGTCGGTTCGGCCAAATCCTGCCGATACCTGAACGGCTCAAACTCCTCCATATACGTGCACTGCCCCAACTCCAGCTGCACCGCATGAATATCCTTCGCTGGGTTGCCATAGTGCCGGGTGATATGCCCGCCCTTGAAGCGTCCGTTCAGCACATGGCTGTACTGCGGATGCGCCGCACAGATGGCTTGCAACTGGCTGGCCAACTCGGGGTCGCAGGCGGCGCCATTGAAGGTGCCGAGGTTGAAGTCCGGCAACTTGCCGTCGAACAGGTGGGGGATCACCGAGCGGATCGAGTGGGCGTCGAACAGCAACGCGTAGCCAAATTCAGCCTTGAGCCGTGCCAGTTCCTGTTGCAGGGTCTGGTGATAAGGCGTCCAGATCTGCTTCAGGTAGGTCGCCCGCTCCGCCTTCGACGGCTCCTTGCCTTCGATAAACAACGGCACCCCATCAAACAGCGTCGCGGGAAACAGGCCGGTGGTCGCGCCGACATACAACGGCTTATCGTCAGACGGCCGGTTCAGGTCGATGACAAACCGCGAATACTCGGCCGCCAGGGTGCTGGCCCCCAGTTCCTGGGCAAAGTCGTACAGCGTGGGGATATGCCAGTCGGTATCCGGCAGGCTTTGCGCCTCGGGGATCAGGCCCGCTGCAACCGCAGGCGTCAGGCGCAGGCCGGCATGGGGCATGCTGATCAGCAGCGGCACACGGCCTTGTTTGAAGTTCAGAACCTTATCCACAGCAGTACTCCTTACTCACAAAGGCAGCCTTACACATCGACGTCGACGCCATGGCGCACGACGCGTTTACCCAGCTCGCCGCCCAGCCAGTAGGCCAGGTCGGCGGGGCGATCGATCTGCCAGGCGACAAAATCCGCGACCTTGCCCACTTCCAGCGAGCCGTGGGTGTCGCCCATGCCCAGTGCCGTGGCGGCATGTCGGGTGGCGCCGGCCAGGGCTTCTTCCGGGGTCATACGAAACAGGGTGCAGGCCATGTTCAGCATCAGCCGCACGGACAAGGCCGGCGAGGTGCCGGGGTTGAGGTCGCTGGCGATGGCGATCTTCACCCCGTGCTTGCGCAAGGCATCCATCGGCGGCAACTGGGTTTCGCGCAGGAAATAGAACGCCCCCGGCAGCAACACGGCGACGGTGCCGGCAGCGGCCATGGCGATGGCGTCTTCTTCGGTCATGAACTCCAGGTGGTCCGCCGACAGCGCCTGATACCGCGCCGCCAGGCTGGAGCCGTGCAGCGACGACAGTTGCTCGGCATGCAGTTTTACCGGCAAGCCCAAGCGCTGCGCGACTTTGAACACGCGCTCTACCTGCTCGGTGGAAAACGCCAGGTATTCACAGAACGCATCCACCGCATCCACCAACCCTTCTGCCGCCAGGGCCGGCAGCATCTCGTTGCAGATGTGCTCGATGTAGTCGTCGGCGCGATCCTTGTACTCCGGCGGCAACGCATGGGCCGCCAGGCACGTGGCGCGTACGCTGACCGGCAACTCCTGCCCCAGGCGCCGGGCCACCCGCAGCATCTTGCGCTCGTTGGCAAGGTCCAGGCCGTAGCCGGACTTGATCTCTACCGTGGTCACGCCGTCACGCAGCAAACTGCGCAGGCGCTTGCGGCTGCTGTCGAACAGCTCGTCTTCGCTCGCTGCGCGAGTGGCGCGCACGGTGCTGGCGATACCGCCGCCGGCCGCCGCGATCTCGGCGTAGCTCACGCCTTGCAGGCGCTGCTCGAATTCGCCGCTGCGGTTGCCGCCAAATACCGTGTGGGTATGGCAGTCGATCAGCCCCGGCGTGACCCACGCCCCTTGCAAGTCATGGGTCTGCCCGTAGTCGCCAGGCGGTAGCTCGGCACGGGGGCCGATCCACTCGATCAGCGAACCGGCCGTGACCATGGCGCCATCCTCGATGATCGAGTACTCGCCCCGGGCCATGGTTGCGATGTGGCAGTGTTGCCAAAGCGTTTTCATCAACGCCTCCCTAAGTTATCGGTGAGACAAAGCCGGGTCGTAATTGACCTTGGCCGCTTGCCCGGCTGCGGGCTTGACCCACAGCAGGTAGGCGAGGACCAGCAACACGATCCATACGGCGCCTACCAGCAGCGCGGCCTGGGTGTCCGGGAAGTAGCCCAGCACGCCAAAAATAAACAGCATGAACACAATGGCCGCCGCCGGCGCATAGGGCCAGAACGGTACCGGGAATTTCAGTTCGGCGATCTGCTCGCGGGTCATCGAGCGGCGCATTGCCACCTGCGTGACCAGGATCATCAGCCATACCCACACGGTAGCGAAGGTGGCAATCGAGGCAATCACCAGGAACACGTTTTCCGGGATCAGGTAGTTCAACACCACACCGCCCAGCAGCGCCGCGCCCATCACCACCACGGTCATCCATGGCACACCGTGGCGCGACAGTTGCGCAAAGCCCTTGGGCGCCTGCCCTTGCTGGGCCAGGCCGTACATCATGCGGCCGGCGCCGAAGATGTCACTGTTGATGGCCGAGACGGCCGCCGAGATCACCACGATATTGAGGATGGTCGCCGCCGAGCCAATCCCCAGGTTGCTGAAGATCTGCACGAATGGGCTGCCCTGGCTGCCGATCTGCGGCCATGGGTAGATGGCCATCAGCACAAACAGCGTCAGCACGTAGAACAGCAGGATGCGCAGCGGCACCGCGTTGATCGCCTTGGGGATCACCCGCTGCGGGTCCTTGGCTTCACCGGCGGTGATGCCGATGATTTCGATGCCGCCAAAGGCAAACATCACCACCGCAAACGAGGCGATCAGCCCGCCCACGCCATTGGGCATGAAGCCACCATGGGCCCAGAGGTTGCTCAACCCGGTGGCCGGGGCTTCGCCGGCCGAATGCACGCCGAACAGCATGATGCCGAACCCGCCGAGGATCATTGCGACAATCGCGCCGACCTTGAGCAGTGACAGCCAGAACTCCATTTCGCCAAATACCTTGACGTTGCACAGGTTCAGCCCGCCGATCAGCAGGACGATGCCGAGCACCCAGACCCAGCGTGCGACTTCGGGAAACCAGAAGCCCATGTAGATGCCAAAGGCGGTGACGTCTGCCAGGCAGACGATGATCATCTCGAAGGCGTAGGTCCAGCCGAGAATAAAACCGGCCATCGGGCCCAGGTAAGTGCTGGCGTATTGGCCGAACGAGCCGGACACCGGATTGTGCACGGCCATTTCCCCGAGGGCGCGCATCACCATGAACACGGCAGCGCCACCAATCAGGTAGGCCAGCAACACCGCCGGGCCAGCCATCTGGATGGCCGAGGCGGAGCCGTAGAACAGCCCGGTGCCGATCGCCGACCCCAGTGCCATGAAGCGAATATGGCGGGCGGTCAGCCCGCGTTTGAGACCTTGTGCTTGCTGGTGCATTTCTCGTCCCTAATTATTGTTATCCAGAGAGAATCCGAACCTATGGGCGATCACCTGTGGGAGCTCTCGAGCCTTGGCGAGGCTGCGATGGCGGCGGCACCGGCAACATTTATGTTGCCTGGCCCACCGCTATCGCAGCCTCGCGGGGCGAGACAGCTCCCACACGGGATCGGGGTGGTGCTTAGAGACTTGGCAGCAGCTCGGCCGGCACCAATTCGTTCAGGCAGCGGCTGGCCAACAGCTCGCTGGCAGCGTTGATGTCCGGGGCGAAGAAGCGGTCTTTGTCGTAGAAGCCCACTTTGGCGCGCAGGATCCCACGGGCCTTTTCCAGCTTGGGCGAGGTTTTCAGGCCATCGCGCAGGTCCAGGCCCTGGCAGGCGGCCAGCCATTCCACTGCGAGAACCCCACGGGTGTTTTCGGCCATTTCCCACAGGCGCTTGCCGGCAGCCGGCGCCATCGACACGTGGTCCTCCTGGTTGGCCGACGTCGGCAGGCTGTCGACGCTATGGGGATGGGACAACGCCTTGTTCTCGCTGGCCAACGCCGCCGCCGTCACCTGGGCGATCATGAAGCCGGAGTTGACCCCGCCATTGCCCACCAGGAACGGCGGCAATTGCGACATGTGCTTGTCCATCATCAGCGAGATGCGGCGCTCGCTCAGGGAGCCGATTTCAGCGATGGCCAGGGCCATGTTGTCGGCGGCCATCGCCACCGGTTCGGCGTGGAAGTTACCGCCGGAAATCACATCGCCTTCGGCGGCGAACACCAGCGGGTTATCGGATACGGCGTTGGCTTCGACCACCAACACCTCTGCCGCCTGGCGGAACTGGGTCAGGCAGGCGCCCATGACTTGCGGCTGGCAACGCAGGGAGTACGGGTCTTGCACCTTGTCGCAGTTCTGGTGGGACTGGGACACCTGGCTGCTGTCGCCGAGCAAGTCGCGATAAGCGGCGGCCGAGTCAATCTGCCCACGCTGGCCACGGGCCGCATGAATGCGCGCGTCGAACGGCGAGCGCGAGCCCAGCACCGCTTCCACGGTCAGGCCGCCACAGGTGATAGCGGCGGCGAACAGATCTTCGCCTTCAAACAAACCGCGCAAGGCGTAAGCGGTGGAGACCTGAGTGCCGTTGAGCAGCGCCAGGCCTTCCTTGGCGGCCAGGGTCAGGGGCGCAAGGCCGGCGACTTTCAGCGCTTCGGTCGCCTCCAGCCACTCACCTTTGTAACGGGCCTTGCCTTCGCCCAGCAGCACCAGGGACATATGGGCCAGTGGCGCCAAGTCTCCGGAAGCACCGACCGAGCCCTTGAGCGGGATATGCGGGTAGACCTCGGCGTTGATCAGGGCGATCAGCGCATCGATTACCTGGCGGCGAATCCCGGAAAAACCCCGGCTCAGGCTGTTGACCTTGAGCACCATCACCAAACGCACCAGCGCATCGCTGATCGGCTCGCCAACGCCGGCCGCGTGGGACAACACCAGGGAACGCTGGAGGTTTTCCAGGTCTTCGCTGGCGATACGGGTCGAGGCCAACAGGCCGAAACCGGTGTTGATGCCATAGGCGGTGCGGTTCTCGGCGAGAATCTGCTCGACACAGGCCACACTGGCTTCGATCTGCGCCGAGGCGCTGTCATCCAGGCTGAGGGTTACCGGCTGCTGGTAGATGGCCCGCAGTTGGGCAAGGCTCAGTTGGCCTGGAATCAGATTTAGCGCAGTCACATTCATACTCCTTTTGAAATAGGGTTCAGTGCAAATTCGGTAAAACGTGGTTCAGCAAATCAGGGGTGTTGAGCAGCTTTGCGGTGGTCGCGATATCCGGTGCCAACCAGCGGTCCTGCTCATAGGCCGGGACGTGCTCGCGCAGCAGGCGCCAAGCCACGTGGGTGCCGGCGCCGAAGCCTTGGTGTTTGAGGAACTCAAAGGCCTGGGCCGCCAGCAGGTATTCGATGGCGAGGATCTGGGTGACGTTTGCCAGCACCGAATGCAGCTTTAGCGCAGCGTTGGTGCCCATGCTCAGGTGGTCTTCCTGCAGGCCCGAGGTGACGAAATTGTCGAGCACCGCCGGCTGCGCCAATTGACGATTCTGCCCACAGAGGGAAGCGGCGACGTACTGCACGATCATCATCCCCGAGTTGACCCCAGGGTTGCTCACCAGGAACGCCGGCAAGCCGCTGACGTGAGGGTTGATCAGGCGGTCCAGGCGGCGCTCGGCGATGGAACCGATCTCGGCCATGGCGATGGCCAGCATATCCGCCGCCAGTGCCACGGACTGCCCATGGGGGTTGGCCTGGGACACCACGCGGTAGTTGTCTGGCGTGCCGAGCAGTAACGGGTTGTCGGTGGCGCCGTTGAGTTCGGTTTCAATCTGGCGGGTGGCGTGTTCCAGCTGATCGCGGGCGGCGCCATGGACCTGGGGGATCGAACGGATGCTCAGCGCGTCCTGGGTACGAATGCCCCGGCTGGCGGCAATCACCTCGCTGCCCGCGAGCAAAGCCCGCAGGTTGCTGCCGACCTGCTGCATGCCAGGGTGTGGCTTGAGGGCGATGATCTGCTCGTCGAACGCATCGATCTGCCCGCGCTGCGCTTCAAAGCTCATAGCGCCGATCACATCGGCCCATTGCAGCAAATGGTGGGCATCGGCCAGGGCCAGGCAGCTCAGGCCGCTCATGCACGGCGTGCCATTGACCAGGCACAGGCCGTCCTTGGCGCCGAGCACCACCGGCTGCAGGCCTTCGGCGGCCAAGGCGGCCTGGGCGGTAACGATCTGGCCGCGATAGCTGACATTTCCCACACCCAGCAAGGCAATGCCGATATGGGCCATATGGGTCAGGTAGCCCACCGAACCCTGGGACGGTACCTGCGGGGTAATGCCATGGTTGAGCAGCGCCAGCAACGAATGCACCACCTGCGGATGCAGGCCGGACTTGCCCTGGCTGTAGTTGAGGATGGCGGCGCAGATGATGGCGCGAGTCTGCTCATCGGTAAGCGGTGCACCGACACCGCAGGCGTGGCTGAGCAAGGTATTGCGCGACAGCTGGCTCAGTTGCTCGCCCTTGAGCGACACATTGCACAACGCGCCCAGGCCGGTGTTGACACCATAGGCGCGCTCGCCGCCGGTGACGATGCGCTGCACGATGGACTGGGCATTGTCGATGCGCGCCCAGGCCTGGCCCGACAGCGCAAGCTCGGCGCCGAAGCGCGCGACAGCGACCACGTCCTGCCAGTGCAGGGGGGTGTCGGCGATGACGATTTTTTTAGCCTGGGACATCTTCATACCTTCTGGAATTTTTTGCGGCCTTGCCGGCCTCATCGCGGGCAAGCCCGCTCCCACATTTTGATTTGTGAATGCATTCAAATGTGGGAGCTGGCTTGCCTGCGATGAGGCCAGCCAACTCACCACAAACCCCGGCTCAGACCACCGCCGCCCGCCGCTGAACAAACCGATCCACGTACTCATCGGCCGGCGAATGCAAGATCTCCCGCGGCGTGCCGACCTGGATCAGCTTGCCGTCCTTGAGGATCGCGATGCGATTGCCGATGCGCACGGCCTCGTCCAGGTCGTGGGTGATAAACACGATGGTCTTGTGCAGGGTCTTTTGCAGTTCCAGCAACTGGTCCTGCATCTCGGCGCGGATCAGCGGGTCGAGGGCACTGAACGCTTCGTCCATCAGGATGATGTCGGTGTCAGCCGCCAGGGCCCGGGCCAGGCCCACCCGTTGGCGCATGCCGCCCGACAACTGGTGCGGGTATTTGTTTTCATACCCCTTCAAACCCACGGTTGCGATCCAGTGCAAGGCACGCTCGGTGCACACTTGCTTGGTTTCGCCGCGCACTTTCAGGCCATAGGCCACGTTGTCCAGCACGCTCTTGTGCGGCAGCAGGCCGAAGCTCTGGAACACCATGCTGATCTTGTGCCGACGGAACTGGCGCAAGGCGTCCATATCCAGTTGCAGAATGTCTTCGCCGTCCACCAGGATCGCGCCGCTGGTGGGGTCGATCAGGCGGTTGAAGTGGCGCACCAGGGTGGACTTACCGGAACCCGACAGGCCCATGATCACAAAGATCTCGCCGGTGCCGATGCTCAGGGACAGGTCATTGACCCCCACCACGCAACCGGTCTGCGCCAGCACCTGGTCCTTGGTCTGGCCCTGGCCAATCAGCGCCAGGGCTTCCTTGTCACGGGCGCCGAAAATCTTGAATACGTTTTTAACTTCGATCTTGCTGACAGTAGTCATTTGCTCGCCTCATGCCGTGGACGACCATAGGCCTGGGTAATGCGGTCGATGACCACTGCGAGAATCACAATCGCCAGGCCAGCCTCCAGGCCGCGCCCGACGTTAAGGGTCTGGATGCCCACCAGTACGTCTTCACCCAAACCACGGGCGCCGATCATCGAGGCGATCACCACCATCGACAGGGCCATCATGGTGGTCTGGTTGATCCCGGCCATGATGCTCGGCAGGGCCAGCGGCAGTTGCACGCCAAACAGCTGCTGCCAGCGGTTGGCGCCAAAGGCATTGATGGCTTCCATCACTTCCCGATCCACCTGGCGAATGCCCAGGTCGGTCAGGCGAATCAATGGCGGCGCGGCGTAGATCACCGTGGCGAAAATCGCCGGCACCTTGCCCAGGCCAAACAGCATCAATACCGGGATCAGGTACACGAAGCTGGGCATGGTCTGCATGATATCCAGCAGCGGCATCAGCACCGAGCGCAGGCGATTGCTGCGCGCCGAGAGGATGCCCAGGGGAATGCCGATCAGCACTGAGATCACCGTGGCCACCATCATCAGCGCCAGGGTTTGCATCAGCTTGTCCCACAGGCCGACCGCGCCCACCAGGAACAGCAGGCCGACGATCACCGCCGTGGTCAGCACCTTGCGGGTGGCGTGCCAGGCAACGCCGCCGACTATCGCCAGCATCAGCCACCAGGGCGCCGCGCGCAGCAGGCCTTCCAGGTTGACGATGGCCCACAGCAAGGTGTCGGAAATCTGCCGGAACACATCGCCGTAGTTGGTCACCAACCCATCGACCCAACCGTTGACCCAGTCGGCGATGGAAAACGTAAAACTCTCAGGAAACATAACGTGCTCTCGATCCAGTGGAGTGTGGCCGGGTGTCCGGCTGCCTGTTCAGGGTAGCCGGGAGCACTGTGCCTACAAGGCCGCGTCTATTTTCTTGGCTGCGTCTTCACTGACCCAGGCGTGCCAGACCTCTGGATGCTCCTTGAGGAAAATCTTCGCCAGCTTCGACGAATCAATCCGCTCTTTGCTCATGCGCGCCAGGTTCTGGTTGAGCAGGTCGATCGGCAGGTTGACCTTCTCCAGCACCGCCACCAGTTCCGGGGCCTGCTCGTGGAACGTCTTGGACAGGCCGACCTTGATGGTCACGCTTTTATCCACGCCGGGTTTTTCGTCGAGCTTGACCAGGTCCACCTGGCCCATCAGTGGCGTCGGCGACCAGTAGTAGAACAGGATCGGTTCGCCACGCTTGTAGCTCGACAGCACCGCTGCATCCAGCGCCGGGCCGGTGCCTGGGCGGAAGTTGGTATAGGAATTTTCCAGGCCGTAGCTCTTGAGCATTTCGCTGTTGTCCAGCTCGCAGGTCCAGCCGGCCGGGCAGTTGTAGAAGCGGCCTTTGGCGGGCTCTTCCTGGTCCTTGAACACTGCGGAATACTTGGCCAGGTCGGCGATGCTTTTCAGGTCCGGGGCCTTGGCTTCGAGCTTGCGCTTGGCGTCGCCTTCGATCACGTAGCGCGGCACGTACCAGCCTTCAACCGCGCCGACCACGGGCGCACCGACACCCACGACCTTGCCGGCCTTCTCGGCCTTTTTCCACACTTCACTGCGGCCAACCCACTCTTCGGCGAAGATCTGGATATCGTTGCTGCCCAGGGCGTTTTCCATGGTGATGGAATTGCCCGGCAGGCTATCGGTTTTACAGTCGTAGCCTTTTTCCAGGACCACTTGCAGGACGTCAGTCAGCAACATGCCGCTTTCCCAGTTCAGGCCGGCGAACTTCACCGGCTTGCCCGACTCGCACCAGCCGGCCGCCTGGGTGGCGCCAGCGCTGGCCAGCAGGCCGGCGGCGAGCAATGGGGTCAGCAGGGTCTTATGCATTCTCATTATGTGACGCTCCCAATCATGAAATGGATTACGGCAGTCAAAAGGCATCCTGCCTTGTCCACGTCCCATCAGGCTTGTGCACTCAGCCCGTTGTTTTTAGGGGTAACTTGGGGTGCAGCGCCCTGCTCTACCGGCAGGATCAGCCGCTCAGGAATCGCACCGTGCCATTTTTTCGCACACAGGTAATACAGGGCGGCGGGCAGTACCAGGCCGATGATCCAGGAAATATCCACACCCCCCAGGCTGGCCACCAGGGGACCGGTGTAGAACTTGGTGGCGATGAACGGCAACTGCACCAGCACCCCGAACACATAGACGCTGATCCCCAGCGGGTTCCAGCGGCCGTAGCGGCCATTTGGATCGGCCAGCGCCGGCACGTCATAGCGATCGCGGGTGATGCAGTAGTAGTCCACCAGGTTGATCGCGCTCCAGGGCGTAAAGAACGCCAGCAAAAACAGGATGAAGGACTTGAACGCACTGAGGAACGAGTGCTGCCCGAGCAACGCGATCAGAGTCGCCGCGCCGACGATGGCCAGCACGAAAACCAGGCGCTGCATGCGCGAAACCTCCATGCGCCCGCGAAAACCGCTGACGATGGTCGCAATGCACATGAAGCTGCCGTAGGAGTTCAGCGTGGAAATGGTGACCTTGCCGAACGCGATGCTGAAATACAGCAGTGCCGCCGTAGCCCCCGTGCCGCCCAGGCCCACGATGTAGGCCACTTCGTTACCGGCAAATTTGCCGTTGGACATCGCAGCGGCAAACACACCGAGGATCATCGCCACCTGTGCGCCAATGACCGAGCCTGCGCCTGCGGCCAGGAAGGTTTTCACCGAGGACGTGTTGCGCGGCAGGTAGCGGGAATAGTCCGCCACATAGGGCCCGAAGGCGATCTGCCAGGAGGCCGCGAGCGATACCGCGAGTAGGAAGCTGCTCCAGCTGAAGTGACGGATTTGCAGGAGTGCGCCAACGTCGGTCTGGCTCATCAGGCGGCTGAACAGGTACACAAAGGCAATCACGCCAATGACGCTGGCGACACGACCGATGAAATGGATCACCCGGTAACCGAGCACCGTGACCAGCACGATGACACTGGCGAAAATCAGAATGCCAACGCTGTCGCTGACCCCAAACAACTGGCCCAGCGCCTGGCCGGACAGCACGGTCCCGGTGGCGGTGAAACCGAGGTACATCAAGCACACCAGCACAATCGGGATGGCTGCGCCATACACACCGAACTGCACCCGGCTGGAAATCATCTGCGGCAGGCCAAGCCTGGGCCCTTGCGCCGCATGCAACGCCATCACGCCGCCGCCCAGCAGTTGACCGACCAACAGACCGATCAACGACCAGAACACATCACCGCCCAGCACCACGGCCAGGGCCCCGGTGACAATCGCGGTGATTTGCAGGTTGGCACCCATCCACAGGGTGAACTGGCTCAATAGACGACCGTGTCTTTCCGCTTCCGGGATGTAGTCGATCGAACGCCTTTCGATCAACGGGGTGGAGCTTGCACGCGCGTCTTTTGCAGCCATGGGTATTCAACCTCTAATGGATTGTTTTCGGTGGTGCGGCTCAAACATGTTTCAAATACACAGCAGGTCAAATGTGGGAGCTGGCTTGCCTGCGATGCGGGCGACTGGGTCTGTCAGGCAGACCGGGCTGATGCCATCGCAGGCAAGCCAGCTCCCACAAGGCGTTACTTGATCATTGGCAGGTTCAGGCCCTGCTCCTTGGCGCAATCGATCGCGATCTGATAGCCCGCATCGGCATGACGCATCACCCCGGTGGCCGGGTCGTTGTGCAGCACGCGGGCAATGCGCTCGGCGGCTTCGTCGGTACCGTCGCAGACGATGACCATGCCGGAGTGCTGGGAGAAGCCCATGCCCACGCCACCACCGTGGTGCAGCGAAACCCAGGTCGCGCCGCTGGCGGTGTTGAGCAAGGCGTTGAGCAGTGGCCAGTCGGACACGGCGTCGGAACCGTCCTGCATGGATTCGGTTTCGCGGTTGGGGCTTGATACCGAGCCGGAGTCCAGGTGGTCACGGCCGATCACCACCGGTGCCGACAACTCGCCGCTGCGCACCATTTCGTTGAATGCCAGGCCGAGCTTGGCGCGCTGGCCCAGGCCAACCCAGCAGATGCGCGCCGGCAGGCCCTGGAAGCTGATGCGCTCGCGGGCCATGTCCAGCCAGTTGTGCAGGTGGGCGTCGTCGGGGATCAGTTCTTTGACCTTGGCGTCGGTCTTGTAGATGTCTTGCGGGTCGCCCGACAGTGCCGCCCAGCGGAACGGGCCGATGCCACGGCAGAACAGCGGGCGGATGTAGGCCGGTACAAAGCCTGGGAAGTCGAATGCGTTTTCCACGCCTTCTTCCTGCGCCATCTGACGGATGTTGTTGCCGTAGTCGAAGGTCGGTACGCCCATTTTCTGGAAGTCCAGCATCGCCTTGACGTGTACGGCCATCGACTGCTTGGCGGCCTTGATCACGGCGGCCGGTTCGGTCTTGGCGCGGGCGCGGTATTGGTCCCAGGTCCAACCGGCGGGCAGGTAGCCATTGAGTGGGTCGTGGGCGCTGGTCTGGTCAGTGACCATGTCCGGGCGCACGCCGCGCTTGACCAGTTCCGGGAGGATTTCGGCAGCGTTGCCCAGCAGGGCGATGGAGATGGCCTTGCCTTCCTTGGTGTACTTGGCGATGCGCGCCAGGGCGTCGTCGAGGTCGCGGGCTTGTTCGTCGACATAACGGCTGTTCAAGCGGAAATCGATACTGACCTGCTGGCATTCAATGTTCAGCGAGCACGCGCCGGCCAGGGTCGCGGCCAGAGGCTGGGCGCCGCCCATGCCGCCGAGGCCGGCGGTGAGCACCCAACGGCCCTTGAGGTTTGAATCGTAATGCTGGCGACCGGCCTCGACGAAGGTTTCGTAGGTGCCCTGAACGATGCCCTGGCTGCCGATGTAGATCCAGCTGCCGGCGGTCATCTGGCCGTACATGGCCAGGCCCTTGGCATCCAGTTCGTTGAAATGCTCCCAACTGGCCCAGTGCGGCACCAGGTTGGAGTTGGCGATCAGCACACGCGGGGCATTGCTGTGGGTCTTGAACACGCCGACCGGCTTGCCCGATTGCACCAGCAGGGTTTCGTCGTCGTTCAGGTTGGTCAGGCTTTCGACGATCTGGTCGTAGCACTCCCAGTTACGCGCCGCACGGCCGATACCGCCGTACACCACCAACTCTTTGGGGTTCTCGGCCACTTGCGGGTCGAGGTTGTTCATCAGCATGCGCAGCGGCGCTTCAGTCAGCCAGCTTTTGGCGGTGAGCGTGTTGCCACGGGCGGCGCGGATTTCAACGTCGCGGTACTTGGTAGGCTTGTTCTGGGAAAAGTCAGTCACAAAAAACTCCTCAGCAATCGATGCGCGAACACGATGGTGCGAAGAGGATGTTTAGCGACTCTTATGCACACACCTTTACTTGTACATACAAGCATATGCAATCGAGCGGCCAACTTGATGAGAGAGAGCTTAAGATTTTTTTGTGGTGGGCGTGCAGGCCTCGGAAATCAAGGCTTCGAGGCTTGATGAAATTTCTTAAAGCACTGGTTTGGACAGTTGGGGAGTTGTTACAAAAGCAGGGTATTGCGCCATGCTGGGGCATTCGGTAACAACTTGGTGCGGGACTGGAAACAGATTGTGCAGCCTATACATAACCCATGTGGGAGCTGGACTGCCTGCGATAGCCATTTGTCTGACACACCGCAATCGCAGGCAAGCCAGCTCCCACAGGTTTAATCGCGTGCGGTCAGTTCGATCAGGCAGCAGCGACCTGTCACGCCGATATCCAGCAAGTCACTGTTACCGTCCACCTGCAAACAATCATGATGGCCCAGCACTTCGCCCAGCACCTTCACCTCATCGGCCACACTGAACACCAGCACGGTGTGAGCGGTACTGAAAAACTGCTGCACCCCGTCCACCCATTGCAAACGTGCGTGGTAACGCTGGGGCGAATAGATCAGGTTGAAGTCGCGAATCGGCCCGGTGATCAGGCGGCACGCCACCTGGCTTTCACCCTTGAAGGCAAACGGCTGCAGAGGCAGCAGGCCGCGCTGCTCTTCGCCGTCCACCGTCAGCACCATGCCGGCACCCTGGATCACGGTGATGATCCGCTGATACCCGGCAAACGTGGAAAAACCACCCGACTCGCCGATGTCGGCAATCGACAGGCGCCAGCCAAAACCGTCGAGGCCAAAGCCTGCATCACGGGTGATTTCTTCGGTGCTGCCACCGCCGTTTTTCCACGGCATGCGGACGTAATCGGCGGCGCGCCAGACCTTGACTGCACTCATTTGCTGAAGCGTCCTTCGAGGCTATGCCGCGAACCTGGGTGGATCAGCCGCGCAGCGGTCACCGGCTGGCGCCCGGACCAGGTGCGCCGGCGAATCAGCAGGCACGGCTCGCCGGCCTCGATCTGCAGCAGCTTGCATTCCTGCGGGTCGGCCAGGATCGCTTCCACCACATGCTCACCCTCGGTCAGCGGCGCCACCTGGTTGAGATAGGCGTAGGGGGTTTGCTGGGTGAAATCCTGTTGCAGGTACTGGGGGGCGACCAGGGCGTTGACGAAACGGTCTTCGATTTGCACCGGGATATCGTTTTCGTAGTGCACGATCAGCGAGTGGAACACCCGCCCGCCTTCACGCATTTCCAGGGCCACGGCGCGCTCGGAACCAGCAGCCTCCTCGCCCAGGGTAATCACCTTGCAGGTGTGGCGATGGCCGCGGGAGGCGATCTCATCGGCGATGTTATGCACCTCGAACAGCGCCGACTGGCTCTTGGGCTCGGCAACGAAGGTGCCGACGCCTTGCATGCGCACCAGCAGACCTTCGGCGGTCAGCTCCCGCAGGGCGCGGTTGATGGTCATGCGGCTGAAGCCCAACTGGTTGACCAACTCGCTTTCCGACGGCACACGATAGTGCGGCGGCCAGTTGCCGTTGAGAATCTGCTGGCTGATCATCTGCTTGACGCGGGCATACAAGGGCGCCGGACTTTCGTCCATGTGGGCAGCCAGCGGGGACTTGGCGGGCGGAGTCGGCACGGGGAATCCTTGCAGGAGGAAAAGATGCATAGATTGCCGGAGTTTACCGAGCAGGCAAACGTCTGTATATGTATATACAAATAAACACACGACCGGGGTGCCTTGATCATGTCCGCTTTCTTTGCCGAACGCGCGCTGCTGCCTAATGGATGGGCCACTGATGTACGCCTTGAAGTCAGCGCCGATGGCCTGCTGACCAACGTGACGGCCAATGCCAGCGCAGACGGCGCCGAACGACTGAGAGGCCCTGTGTTGCCGGGCATGCCGAACCTGCACTCCCATGCGTTCCAACGGGCCATGGCGGGGCTGGCGGAAGTCGCCGGCAACCCCAATGACAGCTTCTGGACCTGGCGTGACCTGATGTACCGCATGGTCGGCCAGATCAGCCCCGAGCAATTGCAGGTCATCGCGCGCCAGCTGTATATCGAGATGCTCAAGGCCGGCTACACCTCGGTCGCCGAGTTCCACTATGTGCACCACGATATCAGCGGCCAGCCTTACAGCGACCCCACCGAACTGTCGCGCCAGATCAGCCTGGCCGCGGCCAGCAGCGGGATCGGCCTGACCTTGCTGCCAGTGCTCTACAGCCACTCGGGCTTTGGCGGCCAGGCGCCGAACGACGGACAGCGCCGCTTTATCAACAGCACCGATAACTACCTGGAGCTGCAAGCGCGCCTGCAACCGATCCTGGCGGCACAACCGGCCCAGCAACTGGGCCTGTGTTTCCACTCATTGCGCGCGGTAACGCCGCAACAGATCAGCGCAGTGCTGGCCGCCAGCGACCAGGCCTGCCCGGTGCACATCCACATCGCCGAGCAGCAAAAGGAAGTCGATGACTGCCTGGCCTGGAGCGGCAAGCGCCCACTGCAATGGCTGTATGACAATGTGCACGTCGACCAGCGCTGGTGCCTGGTGCACGCCACCCACGCCAACCCCGACGAAGTGACATTGATGGCCAACAGCCGGGCGATCGCCGGGCTGTGCCTGACCACCGAGGCCAACCTGGGCGACGGGATCTTCCCGGCGGTGGACTTCCTGGCCCAGGGCGGGCGCATGGGGATTGGGTCGGACAGCCATGTGTCCTTGAGCGTGGTCGAAGAACTGCGCTGGCTGGAATACGGCCAGCGCCTGCGCGACCAGCGGCGCAACCGGCTGTATCGCAGCGATCAACCGATGGTCGGCCGCACCCTGTATGACGCAGCCCTGGACGGCGGCGCGCAGGCGCTGGGGCAACCGATTGGCCGCCTGGAAGTCGGCAAGCGCGCGGACTGGCTGGTGCTCGATGGCAATGATCCGTACCTGGCGACGGCCCATGAGGATGGCATTCTTAATCGCTGGTTGTTTGCCGGAGGGGATCGGCAGGTGCGCGATGTGCTGGTCAACGGCCAGTGGGTGGTGCGCGATGGGCATCATGCGGGCGAGGAAGAGAGCAGCCGGGCCTTCACGCAAGTCCTCAGAGACCTACTGTCTTAAGAACAACACATAACCCCTGTGGGAGCGGGCTTGCCCGCGATAGCCGTGTGTCAGTGGAAATCGTCATCGACTGGCCCGCCGCCATCGCAGGCAAGCCCGCTCCCACATTGGGTAGTGTGGTGCCCTTCTGGCTTTGCAAAAAACCAGCAAAAAAAAGAGCGGGCTTTATGGCATGCCCGCCCTTCTTTGCTCGACCTTGTTTCGGGTTACTGCGAGGTCTTGGCCATCTGTTTGTCCGACGTACGCCAGATCAACCGTGTGGTGTCGTAACCCTGCTGGCGCGCCCGGCTCAGCAGGTCTTCACGGGTGTCGGCGCTGACGGTCGGCGTGCGTGACAGCAGCCACATATAGCGCCGGCTCGGGCTGCCGACGATGGCGGTCTTGTAGTCATCGCTGACATACAACACCCAGTAATCGCCCTTGGCCACGCCCGGTAGCAACGCGGTGAACCAGTTATTGAATTCGACCCACAGCTTGTCGGTCTTGCCCGGTACCTGCGGCGTGGCCGTGCCCTTGGCTTCTTCCCACTTCCACTCGGTGGTCAGGCAACGGTTGAACACTGACATGTCGCCATCGGGCAACAGGGAGTAGCGGGCCTCGGATTGCGCACAGTTGCGCTGGAAGTACATGGGCAAGCGGGCCAGTTCGTACCAGGTGCCCTGGTAACGCTTGAGGTTGACGCTGCCGACAGTCTTGGGTTGCAGATCATCGCCAGAATGGCTGGCGCAGCCTGCCAAAAACAGGCTGGCGCAAAGGTATAAAACGAAACGCATCATTCTTCTTCTCCCGCAGGCTTGCGCCCCGGTTTACTTCAGGCCTTGCCCGGAAAACATCAGAACTTTGTCACCGGCGTACTGCACGCTGATAAAGCTGTTTTTATCGCCCCAGGTGCAACTGGACATGCCCAGTGCGCCAGAACAATCGGTGGGCTTGCCCAGCAACGACTCCACTTCAGCCTTGGCCATGCCAGCCGAGAGCTTCTGGTAATTTTCCTGGGTGACCTTGCTGCAAGCGGCCAACAGCACGCAAAAGCACAAGAGGGCGAGACGGCGTAACGACATGGTAGAGCTCCTGGAGGGACACGCAGCAGTGGGGGTCTGCCAGAAGCTTAGAAGGGAAAAGGGGGGTCTGGTTCCCGGAGGGGGGTGGTATTTCTTTTTTCTGCGAGGTGGCCTTTTTCGACAAATTTTCTGAGGAGTAAAGCGCCGCCTTTCGTCGATCAGGATGAGGCTTCAGCCCCCTGATGACTGAATAAAGACTAAAATCAGTCCCAATTTCGAGCAGAGGGGTCATGTCATGAAATTCTCATCTCAGATAAAGCCGATCAGTTACCTCAAAAGCCATACCGCAGAGATCGTCAAAAACCTCACAGAAAGCCGTGAGCCGCTGGTCATCACCCAAAACGGTGAGGCCAAGCTAGTCGTAATGGATGTGAAGAGCTTTGAAGAACAAGCAGAAACCATGGCGCTGTTGAAGCTTTTAGCACTGGGCAACCGACAAATTGAGCTGGGCCAGTTTGAGGATATGGAGGACGTGTTCGCTGAACTGGATCAGGACGAAGATCAATGACTTATCGAGTTGTTATTCTTCAATCTGCAAAAAAAGATCTGAAAGAAATCAAGTCCTACCTTACACGACAGTTCTCTACATCAACCTGGCAACAGACCTACGAGTCGCTTAAACAGGCTTTACGTCGCCTGGAAACCCAACCGTATACAGGCTCGATGCCGGAAGAAATCGAGCAGTTGAACCTGACCCGGTACCGCCAGATTATCAGCGGAATGAACCGGATCATCTACGAAATCCGCGGCCAGGTCCTCTACATCCACATCATTGCCGACACTCGCAAGAATTTGCAGGCACTGCTGTTCAAAAATCTGACCCAATAAAAAGCCCCGAAACACTGAAAGCATTTCGGGGCTTCTTTAGCGCAAGACCTTAGGCCTTGTGGTAACCGGTCACACGCGCCACTTCTTCCTTGGACCCCAGGAACACCGCCACACGCTGGTGCAGGCCTTCAGGCTGGATGTCGAGGATGCGCTGGTGGCCGTCAGTCGAGGCACCGCCCGCCTGCTCAACCAGGAACGACATCGGGTTGGCTTCGTACATCAGGCGCAGTTTGCCCGGCTTGGACGGCTCGCGGCTGTCGCGTGGGTACATGAACAGGCCACCACGGGTCAGGATGCGGTGTACGTCGGCAACCATCGCGGCCACCCAGCGCATGTTGAAGTTTTTCTTCAGCGGGCCTTCTTCGCCTTCCATCAGCTCGTTGACGTAGCGCTTGACCGGTTCTTCCCAGTGGCGCTGGTTGGACATGTTGATCGCGAATTCCTGGGTCGAGGCAGGAATGGAGATGTCTTCGTGGGTCAGCACGAAGCTGCCCATTTCGCGGTCCAGGGTAAAGCCCTTGACGCCATCACCCAGGGTCAGCACCAGCATGGTCTGCGGGCCGTAGATCGCATAGCCGGCAGCAACCTGTTCGGTGCCTGGCTGCAGGAAGGCCTTTTCGTTCAGCGCTTCGTTCTGGCTCAGGTATTCGTTAGGGCAACGCAGCACCGAGAAGATGGTGCCGACTGGCGCGTTGATGTCGATGTTCGACGAGCCGTCCAGCGGGTCGAATACCAGCAGGTACGCGCCTTTAGGGTATTTGCCCGGGATCTGGTAGGCATTGTCCATTTCTTCGGACGCCATGCCGGCCAGGTGACCGCCCCATTCGTTGGCTTCGAGCAGGATTTCGTTGGAAATCACGTCGAGTTTCTTCTGCACTTCGCCTTGCACGTTTTCAGTGCCCATGCTGCCCAGGACACCGCCCAGCGCGCCCTTGGACACGGCGTGGCTGATTTCCTTGCAAGCACGCGCCACCACTTCGATCAGGAAGCGCAGATCGGCAGGGGTGTTGTTGCTGCGGGTCTGCTCAATCAAATAGCGACTCAGGGTAACGCGGGACATGGACGGCTCCGGAGAATGGGGGGGCTAAAAACCCGCGCAGTTTAGCGCGAGTCGGGGCGCATTTCCTCCTATCAGACGAGATAAGACTGACAGAGTTCATGTAGGCCCCGGCTCAGGGCCTGGCCGGCGGCTTGCGCAGCAGACTGTAGGCCATCGCCCCAAGTGCCGCCACGCCCAGTAACAGCACGGCCCACAGGCCAATTGTCTTCCAGTGGGTACCTGCGGCATTTGGCGCAGGCGGTGTACTGGCGCGCCACGCGCCATCGACCCGGGCCTGGCCCAGAGTCGCGAGGCGCTGCGGGGTGTAGCCGGGAATCAAGGTGGTCAGTGCCAGGTTCGCGGCCTTGGCCGACGGGTTGCCCAGCGCCAGGGTAAACGGTGGTTCGCCCCGCGCCAGGAACACCACTTGCGTGGCCCGCACGGCAAAACTCAACGCCGGCGCCTGCGCCCCCAGGCCACCGCCCCGTTCGTCCACCTCCAGCTTGAGCTGCCGCACCGGATAGCCCGGCAGTTGCAGTTGATCCTGGGTGACTTCTTGCCCGCCTTGCGCCAAGCGATAGAGCAAACCACGGCTCAACGGCTGCCATGCCTGCTTGTTGTCCTGCCGCCCTTGCAGCCCCACCGGCGCCAGGCTGTTGGGCTGACGCAACTCGACACGCACCCGCTCGATATTCAACACCCCAGGCAACTGCCAGCTGTACTGCCCAGGCTCCAGGGTGCTGCCGGCCAAAGGCTCGGACCACACCAGCGACAGCGGCAGGCTGCTGGTGCTTTGCACTTCAATGGAGGTCAACTCGGGCGCGGCCTGGCCTTGCCATAGCAGGCGCAGGTAGCGCGCCGACTGCCCTGGCAAGGCGACTTCACGCTGCTCCACCCGATCCTCGGCAAATGCCAGGCGCGCCACCTGCCCGTCGCCCCAGGAGCGCCACTGCTGCAAATCGTCACTGGCTTCGATGCTGAAACGCTGGAAACCCTCGTGCTCGGCGGGCCAGTCGAGGATCAGCTTTTGCAACGGCGCCTTGACTGCACTGGCATCAAGCAGCCAGCCGCGTCGCACCTGCGCACCGGTCGGCACCTCGCTGGACGGCTGCACCTGCACCAGGGTGCCCGTGGCGCTGGATTGCACGCGCACGCTGGGCACACTGTCGCTGGCATTGTCGGCGGCATACAGCGGGAAGCCCTTCAGCCGGGCCAGGTTGTTTGCGCTTGCGGCCGACTGCCGCACTAATGCATATGCCTGGGGTTCGCCCGCCGCGTTGAACACCCGCAGGTCACCGAGATCCGCCTGGCTGGCGCTCAATTGCACCGCCAGCGGCAACTCCAGGCGATACCAGGGGCCGTCGCCGCTGACGGTCAGCGGCACTTGGGTGGTGAAGTCGGCGAGGCCTTCTGCGGCCGACGCCGATAACACGGCGCACAGGCCCACCAGTGCAATACTCAGTTTGCCGATCAAGAGGACGCTCCTTGGGTTTGAACCTCGGGTTCACTGCGCTTGGGCGGCAGCGGAGCAAAATAGCCCACCACCAGCAACAGCCCGCCCACGCCGATAAACGACACGATCCGCTCCAGCCCGCCACGGTTGCTCAGCTCCACGAGGAACAACTTGGCGACCACTACGCCGATCAGCACCGCGCCGACCAGCCACACTTCCCGGCGATTGCGCAGGTGCCCGCCGATCATCAGGCCCAGGGCAATCAGGGTCCAGACAATCGACAGGCCGGCCTGGACCAACATTGAGTCGAGCAACGCATCCAGATGAAACGGCACGCCGCCCCAATGGTGCGCCGCGCGCATCACCAATGCGGTGAAAAAGGCGAACAGCGAGACCCCGGCAACGCCCTGGGCAATCCACGGGGTGCGGCCGCCCAGTTGCGGCGCCGCACTGCGCGCCCACAGGTACACGCCCAGCAGCGCAAACAGCAGGCCCAGGTCCAAGGGGTTGAGCAACGGCACATACGGCAATGGCCTGGCCGTGCCGTCGCTGAAAATATTGGCCAGCCAGAACCACACCAGCATCAGCGCGGCCAGCGGCAGCGCGGCCAGCAGGCGGTATTCACGCGCATAAGCAGATATCGGCCATGGCCACTGACGCGGCGTAGCGACGGCTATCAGGTACAGGCTGGGGAAAACCGCCCAGCCCAGACAGCGCCAGGCGTTGTATTGCACCGAGAGCACCAACAGGCCATAACGCAGCTCCAGGGCGAGCATGCCGATCAGCATCCAGCAGCCCAGCACATGGGCGACGCTCAGGGCCTTTGCCGCCGCCAGGTCGGCCAAATAACGCAGCGCGATGAAATGTACGGCGAACACCGCCAGCCAGGCCAACCAGCCCAATTCGGCCGCCGGGTGGTAATAGCGATGCAACGACACCAGCACCACCAGCGCCGCCGCTGGCATCAGCAACAGGCAGAGGGTACCCAGCGCGGCCCAGCGCAGGCGCAACGCCAGCAACATCCACAACGCCGCGCTGGCCGCAGCCGCCGCCAACAGGAACGTGGCTTGCAACTCTGGCGGGGTGAAGCGCAGCACTTCATGGTTCAGCGCCAATACCCACCACGCCGCGCCCCAGGCCAGCAGGCCGTTGGAAAGATGGGGCAACTTGAGCCGTCGATCACTGCCCTGCAAGCGCCAGGCGCCGACAAATGCGGCCAACCCCACCAGCATCGGCGCCCAGAAACCGATATGCCGAAACGCCGGCAGTTCTTCGCCGCCCCATGACGTGAGCATGAGCAACGCCCCCGCCAGCACTTGCACGCCAAGCGCGCAGAACAGGAAGGTGCGCGAAGCGATATGCCAGCCGACAAACACCGTTACCAGCCCGGCCAGCGCCCAACTGATCGCGGTGCCTTGCTCGGCCACCAGCAACGGCGCCAGCAGGTACACAAAGCCCAGGCCAAGGCCGGCCAGGACCGGCAAGCCCCGGCGCTCCCACGTCGTGGTCTGCGCCAGCGCGGCCGTGCGCAGTTGCTGGAAGCTGAACAGCAACGCCACGCCGAGCAACAACGCGCCCAGCGCCGCGCCGTCCAGCAACGTGTGTTCGCCCACGTCCAGCTCACTGAGAAAGGCCAGCGCCGAGCCCAGTTGCAATAGCAGGCCGAACCCGCGCGCCAACGCTCGCTGCTGACGCAGGCCAAGCCAGAGGATGCCAGCGCCTTCCACCGCCCAGGCTGCGGCGGTCCAGCGCGCGTCCAGGCCCAGGGGGATCGCCAGGCTGGCGAAGATCACGCCCAGGGCCAGGCAGGTTTCTGCCAGCAACACGGTGCGCCCACCGCTGAGCACACGCGCCAGGACCATATAGATGATCCCCAACGCCAGTGCGCTGAATGCCGGAGCGAAGGCCAGGTGTTGCACCAAGGTGAACTGCAAACCAAACGCCACCAGCGGCGGGCCGAACAGCAGGCCGCCATCCACATAATCACCCTTGGCCGCCGACCAGCGCAGCAGCGCGCCACGGCTGTCATCGGCCGGGGCGTCGGGGGTTTCCAGGAGTTTGCGCCGCGCAAACAGTAGGCCGATGGCCAGGTACATGAGGAAAAACAGGATCAGGAACGGCTCGGTACTCCACAGCAGTTCCGGGGTGTAGGAACGAATCCCCCAGGCGAAGCCAATGCCGAAGGTGCCGGCAAAGCCAATCACATTGAGCAGGCGCCAGGCCTTGAACCAGGCGATGGCGAGGATCCCGGCGTTGAGCAGGGCGAAGTAACTGAACAGCGCCACATGGCTGCCTTCGCCAGTGGACGCCAGGATCGGCGCGGCAAACCCGCCGAGGGCTGCGGCGCAGGCCAGGCCGATGGCGTCCTGGGTAATCGCCAGGATCGCCGAAAACACCGTTACCGCCACCAGCAGGCCCAGCGCCGCACCCGGATCGAGCAGCGGGTGCAGGCGCATGGCGGCGAACACCGTCAGGTACAACACGGCAATGCCCGTGCCTTGCAGGATCAGCGCGTAATTGCCCCGGCGCAGGCGCAGCCACCAACCCAGGCCCAGCAAGCCCAGGGCGCAGGCCGCGACACCGGCGTAGCGCATCTCGATCGGCACCACCATGCCTTCGGTGGCATAACGCAGCAAAAATGCCAGGCCCAAGAACAGCAACACCACGCCGACCCGCAGCACGGTATTGCCGCCCAGCAGCCAGTTGCGCGCGGCGCCGATGGCACGTTCGATCAGGTTGGGGCTACGGGGGATTTCGGGTTCAGCTTCGCGGGCAACGGCGGCCGGTTTCCACAGGTCGTCCGGCAGCGGTTGGCTCGGTTCGGGAGCAGGGGTGGATTGCAGTTCGGCGGGCAGCTCCCAGACCAGCTCTGGGGCGGGCGCGGGTTCGGCCCTGGACGGTTCAACCTGAGGCGGCTTTTCCAGCAGCGCGAGGCGTTGTTCCAGCGCCTTTACGGCACTGCCCAGGTTCGACAGGCGAATGGCCTGGCCAACCCCCAAACCCAGTAGTGCACCGAAGCCTGCATCACTAAACGATTCATCCAGCGCCCAGCCGAGCACCAGGCCAATGAGCATGAACATCCATTGCATGGTCCAAATCCCTAAGCAAACCGAGGCCCAGTATATAGACGCATAACCAATGTGGGAGCGGGCTTGCTCGCGATAGCGGTGCATCAGTCACCTATTTGCTAACTGACGCAGCGCTATCGCGAGCAAGCCCGCTCCCACATTTTTCCCCTGCGGCGTTTAGTCCAGGGCTTTCCAGATTTCGGTCGCATACTCGCGGATGGTACGGTCCGACGAGAACCACCCGGTACGCGCGGTGTTGAGCACCGCTGAACGCCACCATTCCTTGGAGTCATGCCAATGGGCCTCGACCCGCGCCTGGGCGTCCCAGTAGGCATCAAAATCGGCACACACCAGGAAGCGATCATAGGCGATCAACGAGTCGATCAACCCCACATAGCGCCCCGGATCGTCCGGCGAGAACACCCCGCCACGAATCGCCTGCAGCACGTCGTTCAAGCGATGGGAGGCCGCGATATCCGGGCCGGCATTGAATTCACCCGCCTGTTTGCGCGCTTCGACCTGCTCGGCGCTGAGGCCGAAGATAAACATGTGCTCGCCGCCGATGCGCTCGTGCATCTCGACATTGGCGCCATCCATGGTGCCGATGGTCAGCGCACCATTGAGGCCGAACTTCATGTTGCTGGTGCCCGAGGCCTCGAACCCGGCGGTGGAGATCTGCTCTGACAGGTCCGCCGCCGGAATGATGTTTTCCGCCAGGCTGACGTTGTAGTTGGGCAGGAACACCACCTTGAGCAGGCCGCGCACGGTCGGGTCGTTATTGACCGTACGCGCGATGTCGTTGGTCAGCTTGATGATCAGCTTGGCCTGGTGATAACTGGCCGCTGCCTTGCCGGCGAAGATTTTCACCCGCGGCACCCAATCCACCTCCGGCTCGGCACGAATCGCCTGGTACAGGGCGACGGTGTGCAGCAGGTTCAGCAACTGGCGCTTGTACTCGTGGATGCGCTTGACCTGCACATCGAACATCGCCGCCGGGTTGACCGAGATCCCCAGGCGCTCATGGATGATATCGGCCAGTACGCGCTTGCTGTGCAGGCGCTGCTCGGCGAAGGCCTTGCGGAACGCCTGCTTCTCGGCAAAGGTTTCCAGCTCCACCAGGCGCTGTTCCATGTTGTCGAGAATGTCCGGGCCCAGGGCTTCTACCAGCATCGCGGTGAGCTTGGGGTTGGCCTGGAACAGCCAGCGGCGGAAGGTGATGCCGTTGGTCTTGTTGTTGATACGGTCGGGGTAGAGCTTGTGCAGTTCGGAAAACACCGTGCTGCGCATCAACTGGGTGTGCAGCCCGGACACGCCGTTGACGCTGTGGGAGCCAAGGAACGCCAGGTTGCCCATGCGCACGCGGCGACCGTTGTCTTCTTCGATCAGCGACACTGCGCGCAGCACGTCGAAATCGTGGATGCCCTTGGCCCGCAGCGAATCGATGTGCTGGGCGTTGATCAGGTAGATGATCTGCATATGCCGGGGCAGCATGCGTTCCATCAGGCCTACGGGCCAGGTTTCCAGAGCCTCGGGAAGCAGCGTGTGGTTGGTGTAGGAAAGCGTCTCCACCGTAACCTGCCAGGCCGCATCCCAGGCGATGTCGTGCAGGTCGACCAATTGGCGCATCAACTCGGCCACGGCGATGGACGGGTGGGTGTCGTTGAGCTGGATGGCCGCGTGTTCGCCCAGGCTCAGCACCGAGCCGTGCATGTTTTTGTGGCGCCGCAGCAGGTCTTGCAGGGAAGCCGAGACGAAGAAGTATTCCTGGCGCAGGCGCAATTCCTGCCCTGCTTCGGTGCTGTCGGCCGGGTAAAGCACCCTGGAGATGCTTTCGGCACGGGCCACTTCGGCAACGGCGCCCAAATGGTCACCGGCGTTGAAGCGCTCCAGGTGCAGGTCTTCGACGGCTCGCGCACGCCACAGGCGCAAGGTGTTCACACTGGCACCGCGCCAGCCGACTACCGGGGTGTCGTAGGCCACCGCGCGCACGGTTTCATTGGGCGACCAGACCTGTATCGACTTGCCGGACGCATCCAGCACGGTCTCGACGCTGCCGCCGAAGCCGATCGGGTAGATCACTTCGGCGCGCTCGAACTCCCAGGGGTTGCCGAAATCCAGCCAGCGCTCGGTCTGCTCCTGCTGCCAGCCATCGACAATCGCTTGGCGAAACAGCCCGTGTTCATAGCGAATGCCATAGCCATGGCCGGCAATGCCCAGGGTCGACATGCTTTCCATAAAGCACGCGGCCAGGCGGCCCAGGCCACCGTTGCCCAGGGCCGCATCGGGCTCCAGCAGGCGGATGCGCTCCAGGTCCACACCCAACTCGCCGAGGGCTTCGCGCGCCACCTCCAGCAGGCCGAGGTTGCTCAGGCTGTCAAACAGCAAACGGCCGATCAAGAACTCCAGGGACAGGTAATACACCCGCTTCTGCCCACGCCGGTAGATGTGCCGGGTGTGGTCCATCCAGTGGTCGACCATGTGGTCGCGCGCCGCCAGGGCAATGGCTTCGAACCAGTCATGGTCGAAGGCGTGATCGGGATCCTTGCCCACCGCATAAGTGAGTTTGGTCAAGACAGCATCGCGAAACGCGGCTACCTCTGCTTCTCGTACAAGCGGTTCCTGAGACATCGGTGCGACCTCGGGCGAGATAGAAGAAGGGAAATCCTAGAGCCTAGACGGTCTGACCCATGGCATGGCTGACGGTTCGGCAGTTTTTTCACTCATTCACGCATGCAGGTTTTAGATGCAGGGGCCGTGCCCGTTTACGTCACCAAGCAGCCTTTAAGCCGAAACCCGCAAAATATTGTTCAAAAAATCACCAATCCCGGTATGATCGCGCGCCCGGACAAAGCCCCTCTTGGAAACCTGATGAAGCCTCAACTGATCGCCGCCGCGGAACTCGACCGTCTCGAAACGTGGCAGAAATACTCCAGCCACATGTGCGGCGGCTGCACGTCCAACTGCTGCACCCTGCCGGTTGAGGTGAAGATCAAGGATTTGATCCGCATTGGCATCGTCGATGAATTCGAGCGTGGCGACCCGCCGAAGAACATCGCCAAGCGCTTGCAGAAGGAAGGCATCGTCGAGCGCTTCAACTCCAAGTCCGAGATCTTTACCCTGCAGCGCATGAGCAACAACGATTGCCTGTACCTGGATCGTAAGACGCGCTTCTGCACTATTTATGACAAGCGCCCGGATACCTGCCGCAATCACCCGAAAATCGGGCCGCGCCCAGGATATTGCGCGTACAAGCCCAAGGAAGTGGTGCGCGAGACCAAGTTGCGCACGCTCGACAAATTCTGATCCAGATTTTTTATTGCTTGAACTACCGCTTTCGCGAGCAAGCCCGCTCCCACACTTGACCTCATTCGTCCTGAAAAAACGCCGTCGAATGTGGGAGCGGGCTTGCTCGCGAAGGGGCTCGCACAATCACTACAGATATTGCAGGCATAAAAAAACGCCCCCGGCCAACAGGCCGGGGGCGTTTTTATTCAGCTGGAACTAAGTATCAGTTCTTAGCCTTTTTGGCAGCGCGGGTACGCTCGCCTTCGTCCAGGATCTTCTTACGAAGACGGATGGACTTAGGCGTCACTTCGCACAGCTCGTCGTCCTGGATGAATTCCAGGGCCTGTTCCAGGGTGAAGCGAACAGGTGGAACCAGGGCGATGGTTTCGTCTTTACCCGAAGCACGCATGTTGTCGAGCTTCTTGCCTTTGGTTGGGTTGACGCCCATGTCGTTGTCACGGCTGTTCAAGCCAACGATCTGACCGTTGTAGATCTCTTGACCGTGTTCAACGAACAGCTTGCCACGCGCCTGGAGAGTTTCCAGGGAGTAGGTCAGCGCCTTGCCGGTTTCTACCGATACCAGAACACCGTTCTGACGGCCGGACATGTCGCCGGACTTCATGGTGTCGTAGCGATCGAAGATCGAGGTCAGGATGCCAGCACCGTTGGTCAGGGTCAGGAACTGGTTACGGAAACCGATCAGACCACGAGCAGGGATGTTGTATTCCAGACGCACACGGCCTTTGCCATCCGGCACCATGTTGGTCAGGTCGCCCTTACGCAGGCCCATCTCTTCCATGACCTTGCCCTGGGATTCTTCAGGGGTGTCGATGGTGACGTTTTCGAACGGTTCCTGCTTCACGCCGTCAACGGTACGGATGATCACTTCCGGACGACCAACGCCCATTTCGAAGCCTTCGCGACGCATGGTTTCGATCAGTACCGAGAGGTGCAGCTCACCACGGCCGGAAACCTTGAACTTGTCAGCCGAGTCGCCTTCTTCAACGCGCAGTGCAACGTTGTACAGCAGCTCTTTGTCCAGACGTTCCTTGATGTTACGGGAAGTCACGAACTTGCCTTCTTTACCGCAGAAAGGCGAGTCGTTTACCTGGAAGGTCATGGAAACGGTTGGCTCGTCGACGGTCAGAGGCTTCATCGCCTCGACAGTGTCCGGCTGGCACAGGGTGTCGGAGATGAACAGCGAGTCCATACCGCTTACGCACACGATGTCGCCGGCGAAAGCTTCTTCAACGTCGATGCGGTGCAGGCCGTGGTGACCCATCAGCTTGAGGATACGACCGTTGCGCTTCTTGCCGTCGGCGCCGATAGCCACAACCGGGGTGTTCGGCTTGACGCTACCGCGAGCGATACGGCCAACACCGATAACACCCAGGAAGCTGTTGTAGTCCAGTGCCGAGATTTGCATCTGGAACGGGCCTTCACGGTCAACCTTCGGCGGTGGAACGTGGTCAACGATCGCCTGGTACAGCGGGGTCATGTCTTCCGCCATGGCGGTGTGTTCCAGACCGGCAATACCGTTCAGGGCAGAGGCGTAGATCACTTGGAAATCAAGTTGCTCTTCGGTAGCACCCAGGTTGTCGAACAGGTCGAAGATCTGGTCCAGAACCCAGTCCGGACGCGCGCCTGGACGGTCAACCTTGTTGATGCACACGATCGGACGCAGGCCGGCTTCGAAAGCCTTCTTGGTCACGAAACGGGTTTGCGGCATAGGGCCGTCTTGAGCGTCAACCAGCAGCAGAACGGAGTCAACCATCGACATTACGCGTTCTACTTCGCCGCCGAAGTCGGCGTGGCCCGGGGTGTCCACGATGTTGATGTGGTAGCCGTTCCAGTTGATGGCGGTGTTTTTCGCCAGGATGGTAATACCGCGCTCTTTTTCCTGGTCGTTGGAGTCCATCACGCGCTCGTCGTTGAGCTCGTTGCGCTCCAGGGTGCCGGATTGACGCAGGAGTTTGTCTACCAGGGTGGTTTTACCATGGTCAACGTGGGCAATGATGGCGATGTTACGTAGATTTTCGATCACTTGTGTATCTCGATCAGAGGATTCGGTGTGCTGACAGGTCGTGGCAGCGATTAACAGTAGAGTCAGGCCTTGCCGTTACAGCTTGACGGCAGAGTCGGGGGGCCGGTGACGCAGGCCACAGGCAAACAGCCCCGGGCTCTTAGCTCGGTCGATAAACGCGCACATTGGCATGCCCCTCACTGAGCAAATGGTGGGCATGCAGGCGACTCATCACGCCTTTGTCGCAATACAGCAGGTACTGACGGCTGTTATCCAGTTCCTTGAAACGCGCGTTCAGTGCATAGAACGGCAGCGTTTGCACGTCGATGCCAGCGACTTCCAGCGGCTCGTCGCAAGCGGCATCCGGATGACGGATGTCGATGACAATCTGGCCGGCCAGTGCTTCGCTGACTTCTTCGATCTGCACATCCTGGCCCAGTTCGTCGATTACCCGATCGATCGGCACCAGTTTGGCGTTCTCGAGCGCTCGCTCCAGAATCGCCATGTCGAATTCTTTCTCTTCATGCTCCACGCGGTAGCGCTTGGCATGGGTCTTGGGGTTCACCGAAATGACCCCGCAGTACTCTGGCATGTGCTTGGCGAAATCAGCGGTGCCGATTTCGTTGGCCAGGTCGATGATGTCTTGCTTGTGGCTGGCGATCAGCGGGCGCAATACCAACTTGTCGGTCACGCAGTCGATCACAGACAGGTTCGGCAGGGTCTGGCTGGAGACCTGGGAAATCGCCTCGCCGGTGACCAGCGCTTCGATTTGCAGGCGGTCGGCGATTTTCGACGCTGCGCGCAACATCATACGCTTCAATACGACGCCCATATGACCGTTATCGACTTTTCCGAGAATTTCTCCCAGGACTTCCTCGAACGGCACGCTGACAAACAGCACGCGCTGGGAGCTGCCGTACTTCTTCCAGATATAGTGCGCGACTTCCATCACGCCCAATTCGTGTGCACGCCCGCCCAGGTTAAAGAAGCAGAAGTGGCTCATCAGGCCGCGGCGCATGATCTGGTAGGCCGCCACGGTGGAGTCGAAACCGCCGGACATCAGTACCAGGGTCTGCTCCAGCGCGCCCAGCGGGTAGCCGCCGATGCTGTTGTGCTGGCTGTGGATCACAAACAACCGTTGGTCGCGAATTTCGATGCGCACTTCGATTTGCGGCTCTTTCAGCGAGATTCCAGCCGCGCCGCACTCACGACGCAGCTTGCTGCCGACGTACTTCTCGACGTCCATGGAGCTGAACGGATGCTTGCCCGCACGCTTGCAACGCACCGAAAAAATCTTGCCCACAAGGCTGTCGCCAAAGTGCAGTTTGCATTTTTCAGTGATGTCGTCGAAGTCGCCCAGCGGGTACTCGTCAACCTGCAGGAAATGCGCGATGCCCGGCATGCAGCTCAGGCGCTCGGTCATATCTTTCAAGGCTTTAGGGTCGCTGACGCGGGTTTCCAGCTCGAGATTGTCCCACACACCGTTCACCACCACGGCCGGGTCCAGGTCACGGAGCACAGCGCGGATGTTCTTGGCCAATTGACGGATGAAACGCATCCGTACCGGTCGGCTCTTGATGGTGATCTCGGGGAAGACTTTAACGATTAATTTCATGGAAACAGCGCGCGCAGGGCCAGCCGAAAAAGGGGGGCGCGGATTATAGCGGAAATCGCTCAAGGTTTAACCAGTTAATATACAAACGGCATGCAGCGCACCAAAGAGGTGCATTTAAGACTGATTGCGCTACATTGCAGTGCGCGATTTTTGCCGTTTTGACGATTTGCACCTTTATAGGGGCCATTTTGAGGCAAAAAACCCATGTCGGGGCACTGGCATGCAATTTGCTCTCTTGTGAGGCAGGTTGCCATGGCGGACTATCCGCGCCGGCATCACCCACATTCTAAGGGCTACTCCACTACCCAAGCCCGAAGCCACCCGGAGGACACTATGTCGAAGTCGGTTCAACTCATCAAAGATCATGACGTTAAATGGATTGATCTGCGCTTCACGGACACCAAAGGCACTCAGCACCACGTGACCATGCCGGCTCGCGACGCGCTGGATGACGCCTTCTTCGAAGAAGGCAAAATGTTCGACGGCTCCTCCATCGCTGGCTGGAAAGGCATCGAAGCCTCCGACATGATCCTGATGCCGGACGATTCCACCGCCGTACTCGACCCGTTCACCGAAGAGCCGACGCTGATCATCGTCTGCGACGTGATCGAGCCTTCGACCATGCAGGGCTACGACCGCGACCCACGTGCGATCGCCAAGCGTGCCGAGGAATACCTCAAGTCCACCGGTATCGGTGACACCGTATTCGTGGGCCCGGAGCCTGAGTTCTTCATCTTTGACCAAGTGAAGTTCAAGTCCGACATCTCCGGTTCCATGTTCAAAATCTTCTCCGACCAAGGTTCGTGGATGTCCGACCAGGACGTGGAAGGCGGCAACCATGGCCACCGTCCAGGCGTCAAAGGCGGCTACTTCCCGGTTCCACCGTTCGACCACGACCACGAAATCCGTACCTCCATGTGCAACGCCATGGAAGACATGGGCCTGGTCATCGAAGTTCACCACCACGAAGTGGCGACTGCCGGCCAGAACGAAATCGGTGTGAAGTTCAACACCCTGGTGGCCAAGGCTGACGAAGTACAGACCCTCAAGTACTGCGTACACAACGTGGCTGTGGCCTACGGCCGTACCGCTACCTTCATGCCTAAGCCTCTGTACGGCGATAACGGTTCGGGTATGCACGTTCACCTGTCCATCGCCAAAGATGGCAAGAACACCTTCGCTGGCGAAGGTTATGCCGGCCTGTCCGACACTGCCCTGTACTTCATCGGCGGTATCATCAAGCACGGTAAGGCCCTGAACGGCTTCACCAACCCGTCGACCAACTCCTACAAGCGTCTGGTCCCAGGTTTCGAAGCGCCAGTGATGCTGGCCTACTCGGCGCGCAACCGTTCCGCTTCGATCCGTATTCCTTACGTGTCCAGCCCTCGCGCTCGCCGTATCGAAGCACGTTTCCCGGATCCAGCAGCCAACCCGTACCTGGGCTTCGCTGCCCTGCTGATGGCTGGCCTGGACGGCATCCAGAACAAGATCCACCCAGGCGACGCCGCCGACAAAAACTTGTACGACCTGCCGCCTGAAGAGGCCAAAGAGATCCCACAAGTGTGCGGCAGCCTGAAAGAAGCCCTGGAAGAGCTGGACAAGGGCCGTGCGTTCCTGACCAAAGGCGGCGTGTTCAGCGACGACTTTATCGATGCCTACATCGCCCTGAAAAGCGAAGAAGAAATCAAGGTCCGCACCTTCGTACACCCACTGGAATACGAGCTGTACTACAGCTGCTGATCCGGTAGCGCCGCTTAGTGGCGTGACAAAAAGGCCTCCTTCGGGAGGTCTTTTTTTTGCCCGAAACAATGACTATCCACCTTTGCAAACCCATCAAAACTGTAGGAGCTGGCTTGCCTGCGATGGCGGTGTATCTGTCGCATCACGACTGACTGAACCACCGCTATCGCAGGCAAGCCAGCTCCTACAGTTTGATGGGGTGCTTCCAGGAAATATTTGATCGCTGAACAGAATGTGGGGATTCGCACTATATTGGTGCGATAGGTTGCACCCATGCCCACGGACCAGCCCATTTTGGGTCGAAATCTCCCGAGCAGGCTGGCAGAGCGCCATAGTTTCGCGCCTCAAGCCCCCATTTCAGGGCTTTTACGCTTCTTTTCGGAGCCTTGGTTTGGTTTTTGCATTTTCCTGGTATCAGCGTGTGCCTCAAGCCCACGCCTTGCTCCAAAAGAGGTCCTAATGACCATCAGCGACGCACTGCACCGCTTGCTACTCGACAACCTGACCACCGCGACCATCCTGCTCAATGACGAACTGCGCCTTGAGTACATGAACCCCGCGGCGGAGATGCTCCTGGCCATCAGCGGCCAGCGCAGCCATGGGCAATTTATCAGCGAGCTGTTCACCGAGTCCGCCGAGGCCTTGAGTTCCTTGCGCCAGGCCGTGGAGCAGGCCCACCCGTTCACCAAGCGTGAAGCGATGCTCACCGCCCTCACCGGCCAGACCCTGACCGTCGACTACGCGGTAACACCGATCCTGAGCCACGGCGCCACCTTGCTGCTGCTGGAGGTGCATCCCCGTGATCGCCTGCTGCGCATCACCAAGGAAGAGGCCCAGCTGTCCAAACAGGAAACCAGCAAGATGCTGGTGCGTGGCCTGGCCCATGAGATCAAGAACCCGCTGGGCGGGATTCGCGGCGCTGCGCAGCTGCTGGCCCGCGAGTTGCCGGATGAAAACCTCAAGGACTACACCAACGTCATCATCGAAGAGGCGGACCGCCTGCGCAACCTGGTGGACCGCATGCTCGGCTCCAACAAGCTGCCGTCGCTGGCGATGACCAATGTGCATGAAGTGCTGGAGCGCGTCTGCCAGTTGGTGGAGGCCGAAAGCCAGGGCTGCATCACCCTGGTGCGCGACTACGACCCGAGCATTCCCGACGTGTTGATCGACCGCGAGCAGATGATCCAGGCGGTGCTCAATATCGTACGTAACGCCATGCAGGCCATCAGCAGCCAGAACGAGCTGCGCCTGGGCCGCATCAGCCTGCGTACCCGCGCCTTGCGCCAGTTCACCATCGGCCATGTGCGCCATCGCCTGGTGACCAAGGTCGAGATCATCGACAACGGCCCGGGCATCCCGGCCGAACTGCAAGAAACCATTTTCTTCCCAATGGTCAGCGGTCGCCCGGACGGTACCGGGCTGGGCCTGGCCATTACCCAGAACATCATCAGCCAGCACCAGGGCCTGATCGAATGTGAAAGCCATCCCGGCCACACGACCTTTTCGATCTTTCTGCCACTGGAACAAGGAGCCCCATCGACATGAGCCGTAGTGAAACTGTCTGGATCGTCGATGACGACCGTTCCATCCGCTGGGTCCTGGAGAAAGCCTTGCAACAGGAAGGCATGACCACCCAAAGCTTCGACAGCGCCGACGGGGTGATGAGCCGCCTGGCGCGCCAGCAGCCCGACGTGATCATCTCTGATATTCGCATGCCCGGCGCCAGCGGCCTGGACTTGCTGGCGCGGATCCGCGAGCAGCACCCGCGCTTGCCCGTGATTATCATGACCGCGCACTCGGACCTGGACAGCGCTGTCGCGTCGTATCAGGGCGGCGCCTTCGAGTACCTGCCCAAGCCGTTCGACGTTGATGAGGCGGTGGCGCTGGTCAAGCGCGCCAACCAGCACGCCCAGGAACAGCAAGGCCAGGCCGTGGAACCGACCCTGACCCGCACCCCGGAAATCATCGGTGAAGCACCGGCGATGCAGGAAGTGTTTCGCGCCATCGGGCGCCTGAGCCACTCCAACATCACCGTGCTGATCAACGGTGAGTCCGGGACCGGTAAAGAGCTGGTGGCCCATGCCCTGCACCGTCACAGCCCGCGGGCGGCCTCGCCGTTCATCGCGTTGAACATGGCGGCGATCCCCAAGGACTTGATGGAGTCCGAGCTGTTCGGCCATGAAAAAGGCGCGTTCACCGGCGCGGCCAACCTGCGTCGCGGGCGCTTTGAACAGGCGGACGGCGGCACGCTGTTTCTCGATGAAATCGGCGATATGCCCGCCGACACCCAGACTCGGCTGCTGCGAGTGCTGGCCGATGGGGAGTTCTATCGTGTCGGCGGTCATACGCCGGTCAAGGTCGACGTACGGATCATCGCCGCGACCCACCAGAACCTGGAAACCCTGGTGCACGCCGGCAAGTTTCGCGAGGATTTGTTCCACCGCCTGAATGTGATCCGCATCCACATCCCGCGCATGTCGGACCGTCGCGAAGATATCCCGACCCTGGCCCGCCACTTCCTCAGCCGCGCCGCCCAGGAGCTGGCGGTAGAGCCCAAGCTGTTGAAGACGGAAACCGAGGAGTACCTGAAGAACCTGCCGTGGCCGGGCAACGTGCGCCAGCTGGAGAACACCTGCCGCTGGATCACGGTGATGGCGTCCGGGCGCGAGGTGCATATCAGCGACCTGCCGCCGGAGTTGTTGAACCTGCCGCAGGATTCGGCGCCGGTGACCAACTGGGAACAGGCCCTGCGCCAGTGGGCCGACCAGGCCCTGGCCCGTGGCCAGTCGAGCCTGCTGGACAGCGCCGTGCCGACCTTTGAGCGGATCATGATCGAAACCGCCCTCAAGCACACCGCCGGCCGGCGTCGTGATGCCGCCGTGCTGCTGGGCTGGGGTCGCAACACCTTGACCCGCAAGATCAAGGAGTTGGGGATGAAGGTCGATGGTGGGGATGATGATGAGGGCGAAGAGGGCTGAGCACAGCTTTCCTTTGTAGGAGCTGGCTTGCCAGCGATGCATGCACCTCGGTTTTTCAGTGAGACCGCGGTGATGCTATCGCTGGCAAGCCAGCTCCTACATTGTTTTGTGCAATCGCAAAAAACCATGCACCGCTTCAACGCACCATGAACCGCTATCGCGCACGAACTCCAGGCCGCTTTCAAAAAACTCTGAACCCTGAAAACGCCAAAGCCCCGTAATCCGGGGCTTTGCGCTTTATAAAATATATTTCCCAGACAATCTCGCCACTCTGGCACGCCCCCTGCAATAACCCTGGTACTACCCAGTTTCGGGGACCTTGGTACAGGCAGGCCGAGAATCCCCTCTTTAATTCGAGCGTCAAACCGTTTTGGGAGCCCTGGTACAGGCAGGCCGGGAACTCCCTCTTTTATTGCTCCAGGAGATGGATCTCCAGTCGCCAGCGGTCATCGACCGCCTTGCCCGACCATTCCCCACGCAGCGGCCGTGCCGCCACCAGGTTCAACAGCAAGCCGCCATCGGTCTTGCGCACGCGCCAGTTCACATCCTTGTCATTGACCTTCAATTGCCCCGCCTGGGCCTGGCCCTGGGCGTCGAACAGCAGCGCCACGGTGCCGTCGATATGCTCGCCGTGCAGCTTCGGCTCGCTGTTGAACCACACCACCAGGCCATCGCTGCCAGGCTCTACCTGCAGCAAGGCGGTTGGGTCCGGAGTGGTCAGGCGACCGATCATCAAGCCCACCATCAGCCCGACAATCGCCAGCGAACCCAGGACGCGGGGCAATAGCTGCGGCCTGGGGTCGTCTTCAGGGGTAGAATGCGCTGCATCTTTATCTTCGGAGCCGTGCATGTTTCACGTCATCCTTTTTCAACCAGAAATTCCGCCGAATACCGGCAACGTTATCAGGCTGTGTGCCAACAGTGGCTGCCACCTGCATTTGATCGAGCCGCTGGGCTTCGAGATGGACGACAAGCGCCTGCGCCGCGCGGGCCTGGACTATCACGAGTACGCCACCCTGCAGCGTCACGCCGACCTCGCCAGTTGCCTGGAGAGCCTGGGGCAGCCGCGCCTGTTTGCGTTCACCACCAAGGGCTCGCGGCCGTTTCACGATGCCAGCTTTGCCGAGGGCGATGCCTTCCTGTTCGGCCCCGAAAGCCGTGGCCTGCCGGCAGACGTGCTCGACGCCCTGCCCGACGGCCAGCGCCTGCGCCTGCCGATGCGCGAGGGCTGCCGCAGCCTGAACCTGTCCAACACCGTGGCCGTCGCCGTCTACGAAGGCTGGCGCCAGCTCGGTTTCAAATAACCCGCCTAAACAAATGTGGGAGCGGGCGTGTGTGGGAGCCGGGCTTGCCCGCGATGCAGGCACCTCGGTGTGTCAGTCACACAGAGGTGATGCTATCGCTGGCAAGCCAGCTCCCACACACGCCCGCTCCCACATTTAGAGCGGCGTCGGGTTCAGCTTACTGAACCGTCGGTGCGCCTTCCTGTTGCATGCGCTGCAGCTCTTGCGCATACAGGGCATCGAAGTTCACCGGGGCCAGCATCAGGGCCGGGAACGAACCACGGGTAACCAGGCTGTCCAGGGTCTCGCGGGCATACGGGAACAGGATGTTCGGGCAGAACGCGCCCAGGGTGTGGCTCATGGACGCATCGTCCAGGCCCTGGATCAGGAAGATACCGGCCTGTTGCACTTCAGCGATGAATGCCACTTCTTCACCGTTCTTCACGGTGACCGACAGGGTCAGTACCACTTCGTGGAAGTCGCCTTCGAGCTGCTTCTGACGGGTGTTCAGATCCAGGCCGACGCTTGGGGTCCACTCCTGGCGGAAGATCGCCGGGCTTTTCGGCGCTTCGAACGACAGGTCACGCACGTAGATACGCTGCAGGGAAAATTGTGGGCCTTGAGCCTCTTCTGCTGCCGCTTCGATGTTCGGTTGGTCAGTCATCTCGCAGATCCTTCTTGATCTTGGGGTCTTTTAGGTTTTTGGAGTCAGACGTGAAGCAGCGCGTCGAGTTTACCGGCGCGCTCCAGGGCGAACAGGTCGTCGCATCCACCGATATGCTTGGTACCGATCCAGATTTGCGGCACAGAGGTGCGCCCCGCCTTCTGGGCCATCTCGGCACGCACCGCAGGCTTGCCATCGACCTTGATCTCTTCGAAGGCAACCTGTTTGCTCTGGAGCAACTGCTTGGCTCGCATGCAATAGGGGCAATAATCGCTGGAATAAACGACAACCTGGCTCATATCACTTCACCAACGGCAGGTTATCGGCGCGCCAGCTGGAGATACCACCCGACAGCTTGGCGGCGGTGAAGCCGCTCTTCATCATTTCGCGGGCATGGCCACCGGAGTGCTGGCCCTGGGCGTCGACCAGGATAATGGTCTTGGCCTTGTGCTTTTCCAGCTCGGCGATGCGGGCGATCAGCTTGTCCTGGGGGATATTCAGCGCGCCAACGATATGGCCGGCGGCAAAGTCCTTGGCCGGGCGGATGTCGACGACAACGGCCTGGTCCTTGTTGACCAGCGCGGTCAGCTCGGCGGTGCTGAGGCTACGGCCGCCACGGCTCACTTCATGAGCAATCAGCAGCGCCAGCAGTACAACGAAGGCACCGACCAGCAGATAGTGAGAGGTAGCAAATGCAATCAGGTGATCAACCATCAAGGAGGTTCCAGGGCGTTAAAATGGCGGTAAGTATACACAGCCGCCATGGGGGGCCAACCCCCGTAAAGCGGTGACGGCATCGGAACTTCGCTTTAAACTGCCACTCCCTTTTCAATCGCCTTCCTTTAATACCGCCGCGAGAGGATCTATGACTACCACGCCTAAACCTTTGGTCCTGATGATTCTCGATGGCTTCGGTCACAGTGAAAACCACCACGACAACGCCGTATTCGCGGCGAACAAGCCCGTACTGGACCGCCTGTGCGCCAGCGTACCCAATGGCCTGATCTCCGGATCGGGCATGGACGTCGGCCTGCCGGACGGCCAGATGGGCAACTCTGAAGTCGGCCATATGAACCTGGGCGCCGGACGAGTGGTATATCAGGACTTCACCCGCGTGACCAAAGCCATCCGCGATGGCGAGTTCTTCGAGAACCCGACCATCTGCGCCGCGGTGGATAAAGCCGTCGCCGCCGGCAAGGCCGTGCATTTCATGGGCCTGCTGTCCGACGGTGGCGTGCACAGCCATCAGGACCACCTGGTGGCCATGGCCGAACTGGCCTACAAACGCGGCGCCGAGAAGATCTACCTGCACGCCTTCCTCGATGGCCGCGACACCCCGCCCAAAAGCGCGCAATCGTCTATCGAACTGCTGGACGCGACCTTCGCCGCCCTCGGCAAGGGCCGCATCGCCAGCCTGGTTGGCCGCTACTTTGCCATGGACCGCGACAACCGCTGGGACCGTGTGTCCCAGGCCTACAACCTGATCGTCGACGGCAACGCCGAATTCAACGCGGCCACCGCCCAGCAAGGCCTGGAAGCCGCCTACGCCCGTGGCGAGAGCGATGAGTTCGTCAAGGCCACCACCATCGGCGAGCCCGTGAAGGTCGAAGATGGCGACGCCGTGGTGTTCATGAACTTTCGCGCCGACCGTGCCCGCGAACTGAGCCATGTGTTCGTCGATGAGGGTTTCAAAGACTTCGAGCGCGCGCGCCAGCCGAAAGTCGAGTTCGTGATGCTGACCCAATACGCCGCCAACATCCCGGCCCCGTCGGCCTTCGCCCCGGGCAGCCTGGAAAACGTGCTGGGTGATTACCTGGCGAAAAACGGCAAGACCCAACTGCGTATCGCCGAAACCGAGAAATACGCCCACGTCACCTTCTTCTTCTCCGGCGGGCGTGAAGAACCGTTCCCCGGCGAAGAGCGCATCCTGATCCCGTCGCCGAAAGTCGCCACCTACGACCTGCAACCGGAAATGAGCGCACCGGAAGTTACCGACAAAATCGTCGACGCCATCGAACACCAGCGTTATGACGTGATCGTGGTCAACTACGCCAACGGCGACATGGTCGGCCACAGCGGCAACCTGCAAGCCGCGGTCAAGGCCGTGGAATGCCTGGACCTGTGCGTAGGCCGGATCGTCGACGCCCTGGAAAAGGTCGGCGGCGAAGCACTGATCACCGCCGACCACGGCAACTGCGAGCAGATGTCCGACGAGTCCACCGGCCAGGCCCACACCGCCCACACCACCGAGCCGGTGCCGTTCATTTATGTCGGCAAGCGCGACTTCAAAGTGCGCGAAGGCGGCGTGCTGGCAGACGTGGCGCCGACCATGCTCATGCTGATGGGACTCAAGAAGCCTGCCGAGATGACCGGCACCTCGATTCTGGTCTAAACCAAAACACCCTGTAGGAGCCGGCTTGCCGTCGATGGCGCCTGATTGAGCACCGCAAGGTTCAAGGCCTCCATCGCTGGCAAGCCAGCTCCTACAGTGAGTTAGAGGTGTTTTTGAGGGTGGCGTTTAGCCATACCCTGCCGTATGGCAGCTAACTTACCCATTGGGCGTTTTTTTTGCAGCGTGGGGCGGGCATACTAGGCCGTCCCTTTCCCTGGTGTCGCCCGCCTCTATGCTTCGCGCCTTGATTACCCTTGCTCTTGTCTGCGTGCTCCAACCGGCCTTGGCCGACGAGCGTGCGCAAACCCAACAACAGTTGGACGCTACGCGTCAGGACATTACCGAGCTGAAGAAACTGCTCGGCAAGCTCCAGGAAGAAAAATCCGGGGTGCAGAAAGACCTGCGCGGCACGGAAACCGAAATGGGCAAGCTGGAGAAGCAGGTCCAGGAGCTGCAAAAAGAACTAAAGAAGAGCGAGTCGGAACTGGAGCGACTCGACGGTGAGAAAAAAAAACTCCAGAGCGCGCGCGTTGAACAGCAACGCCTGATCGCAATCCAGGCCCGTGCCGCCTACCAGAACGGCCGCCAGGAGTACCTCAAGCTGCTGCTCAACCAGCAGAACCCGGAAAAATTCGCCCGCACCCTGACCTACTACGACTACCTGAGCACCGCGCGCCTGGAGCAACTCAAGAGCTTCAACGAGACCCTGCGCCAGTTGGCCAACGTCGAGCAGGAAATCGCCGATCAGCAAAGCCAGTTACTGGCCCAGAAAAGCAGCCTCGACACCCAGCGCGACGAGCTGGACAAGGTGCGCAAGGAGCGCCAGCAGGCCCTGGCCAAGCTCAACAGTGACGTAAAAGCCCGTGATGCCAAATTGCAGGCGCGCCAGCAGGACCAGGCCGACCTGGCCAAAGTACTGAAAACCATCGAGGAAACCCTGGCACGCCAGGCCCGCGAAGCCGAACAAGCGCGGCAGAAAGCGCTGATCGCCCAGCAGGAAGCAGAAAAACAGCGCCAGCGTGAAGCCGAGGCGCTCGCCAGCGACGCCCCGCGTAAACCGGCGCGTGCAGCCCCCGGCCCACTGGTTTCCAGCGCCGGTGAATCGTTTGGCGGGCCTTTTGCTACTGCCCGAGGCAAACTTCCATGGCCAGTTGATGGTCGACTACTGGCACGCTTTGGTGAAACCCGTGGCGATGACACCCGCACCAAGTGGGATGGCGTGATGATCAGCGCCTCTGCGGGCAGCCAGGTGCATGCCGTGCACGGCGGGCGCGTGGTGTTCGCCGATTGGCTGCGCGGCGCCGGTTTGCTGGTGATTCTTGACCACGGCAATGGCTATTTGAGCCTTTACGGCCACAATCAGACGTTACTCAAGGCCGCAGGTGATGTTGTAAAAGCCGGTGAATCCATCTCCACTGTCGGTAACAGTGGCGGCCAGGACACCCCGGCGCTGTACTTCGCTATTCGTCAGCAGGGCCGCCCGAGCGACCCTGCACAATGGTGTCGCGCCCAAGGATAGGCCGCACCTACATTAGGAGTTCGTTCGACATGCTGCATTTGTCCCGCCTCACTTCGCTGGCCCTGACGATCGCCCTGGTGATCGGCGCGCCTATGGCATTCGCCGACCAGACCGCCCCGTCAGCCACGGCCGCGACCACCAAGGCACCGCTGCCGCTGGACGAATTGCGCACCTTTGCCGAGGTCATGGACCGGATCAAGGCAGCCTATGTCGAACCTGTGGACGACAAGACCCTGCTGGAAAATGCCATCAAAGGCATGCTCAGCAACCTCGACCCGCACTCTGCCTACCTGGGCCCGGAAGATTTCGCCGAGCTGCAGGAAAGCACCAGCGGCGAATTCGGTGGCCTGGGCATCGAGGTCGGCGCCGAGGACGGCATCATCAAGGTGGTATCGCCAATCGATGACACCCCGGCGTCCAAGGCCGGCATCCAGGCCGGCGACCTGATCGTCAAGATCAATGGCCAGCCGACCCGTGGCCAGACCATGACCGAAGCCGTCGACAAGATGCGCGGCAAGGTCGGCCAGAAAATCACCCTGACCCTGGTGCGTGACGGCGGCAGCCCGTTTGACGTGACCCTGACCCGCGCCACCATCGTGGTCAAGAGCGTGAAGAGCCAGTTGCTGGAATCGGGTTACGGCTACATCCGCATCACCCAGTTCCAGGTCAAGACCGGCGACGAAGTGGCCAAGGCCCTGGCCAAGCTGCGCAAGGACAACGGCAAGAAGCTCAACGGCATTGTCCTGGACCTGCGCAACAACCCCGGCGGCGTGCTGCAATCGGCAGTGGAAGTGGTCGACCACTTCATCACCAAAGGCTTGATCGTCTACACCAAGGGCCGCATCGCCAACTCCGAACTGCGCTTCTCGGCCACCGGCAAGGACCTCAGCGAAAACGTCCCGCTGGCGGTGCTGATCAACGGCGGCAGCGCCTCGGCCTCGGAAATCGTCGCCGGCGCCCTGCAAGACCAGAAACGCGGTGTACTGATGGGCACCACCAGCTTCGGCAAGGGCTCGGTGCAAACCGTGCTGCCGCTGAACAACGAGCGTGCGCTGAAGATCACCACGGCGCTGTACTACACGCCTAATGGTCGTTCGATCCAGGCCCAGGGCATCGTGCCGGATATCGAGGTGCGTCGGGCCAAGATCACCAACGAGAGCGACAACGAATACTTCAAGGAAGCCGACCTGCAAGGTCACCTGGGCAATGGCAACGGCGGCGCCGACCAGCCAAGCGGCAGCGGCCCGAAAGCCAAGCCGATGCCACAGGACGACGACTACCAACTGGCCCAGGCGTTGAGCCTGCTCAAGGGCCTGAGCATTACGCGCAGCCGTTGATATGCGTTTTGCGCTCATCCTCGCACTGTTGTGCAGCCTGGCAGGAGTCGCCCAAGCGACTCCTGCCGACCAGCCCCACAAAGCCTACCTGACCCTGATCATCGACGACCTTGGGCAAAACCTGCCCAGGGATCGTCGCGTGCTGGCCCTGCCCGGCCCGGTGACGGCGGCGATCATGCCCGATACCCCGCACGCCGCCGAGTTCGCCCGCGAAGCCCATCGCGCCGGCAAGATCGTGATCCTGCACATGCCCATGGACCCGGCCACCGGCCCGTTCGCCTGGCACCCCGAGCTGCCTGTCGAAGAACTGGGCAAGCGCCTGGATGCAGCGTTCAAGGCCGTGCCCTACACCGCCGGCATCAACAACCATATGGGCAGCCGCATGACCGCTGAGCCTGGCGCCATGGCGTGGTTGATGGGCGAGTTGCAGCGCCGGCACAAGTTTTTCGTCGACAGCCGCACCAGCGCCAAGACCGTGGCCGCCGCCGAGGCACAGAAGATCAACCTGGCCCACGTCTCGCGGGATGTATTTCTGGATGACGAACGCACCGAAGCGGCCATCACCACGCAGTTGCAGACCGCTATCAAGCTGGCGCACAAACAGGGTTCGGCAGTGATGATCGGCCACCCATACCCACAGACCCTGGCGGTGCTGGAGCGCGAGCTGCCCAAGCTCAAGGCCCAGGGCGTCGAGTGGATTGATATCAAGCTGATGATCAGTGTGCGCAGCAACCAGGCCATGAGCGGCCACGGCAAAAATGGCATCTACCGCTAGATAGCTACCGCACCGCCGCACGTGAACACCTGAATAGTGAGCGGACAACACTCAACTATCAGGATGATCATGACCCCCTCTCGACACCTTCTCTCTGGGCTGTTGCCCAGTGCCCTTTACACAACCCTCATCGCCGCGCCCAGGCTTCTGCACAATAACCGGCAACAGCACCAAAGCCAGGCCCTGTGTACCGCCAGCCTGCTGGATACGCGCAATGCGCACGGAAAATCCGGTCCGGCCTATGTGGTGACCAGCAGCCATTGTCTGCATCGTCTCGGCGGTCTGGTGCATGAGGATCTGCCGATCAAGGGCAGCGTCAACTTCAACTATTTCGACGACACCCTGGAAACCATCAAGGCTCATCCACTCAAAACCCTCAAGTGGAGCAGCAGCCAAGGGGTGGACCTGGCCATCGTCGAGCTGCACACCTCGCTGGCAAGCCTGATTGACGATGGGATCACGCCCTTGAAACTGGCTGAGGCCGCGCCCGCCGATGGCGCTGACATTCTGGCCCTGACAGCGCGCCTATCGACGCCCGCAACGCCTATATCAACGACCCTATTGGCCCGCAAACCGCCCAGAACCCATCGCTCTGTTTCGCCCACTCGATGACGCGGTCAGCGGGCCAGAGGACCACCTCACCAAGATCCTTTTTGTAAATAACAAGCCTGTCAAAGTCTGCACCTATGCCTGTGATCAGGCCGACCAACCCTCAACCCTGCGGGTTGACTTCATGAAGCCTCGCTAACAACCGGAGCCCCACGAATGGAATCGATAAAATTTGGCAATCTGCTCATTAATTTCACAACGGAGTTCAGTCGACTCTGGGACAACAAGGGTTCACCCAACGCATCACCCGTCAGTTTTTGGCGCCCGGTACCGTCCGCCGACTTCCTCACCGAATATTTTCCGCTCGGCGACCATGCGGTTGCCGGACACGACGGTATCAACCATAAAGCCACGGTCGCTGTGGTATCGGAGGCCCCTGCACTAACCGAAGAAGAGCGCAGTAAAGGCAACGCACTCATGCCACCCATCGAGTTCGAAAAAGTGTGGGATGACAAAGGCTCCAGTGCCCATTCGAACGGGGCCATCTGGCGCCCGCTTCCACCCACCGGCTATGTAGCAATGGGACTGGTGACCACTGACGGCTACGAAAAGCCCTCACTCAACACAATCCGGTGCGTTCGAGCGGATCTGGTGATTGCCTCATACATCAGCGACCCGATCTGGAACAACAAGCGCAGCCCCGCCCGTCTGGACTTCAGCGCCTGGGGCATCAGCCCTCCAGGGGCGGCGGCAGGCGAGGTGTACCTGTCGGCAGGAACCTTTGTCGGAGTCGCCAGCTATACCAAACCCTCGGTACACATTGCGGCTTATTCATTGCGCATGCAGATCCCCCTGCAGGCCAAGGCCCCGCCTCCGGCGCCAGCACTTGCAAGCGAGCGACAGCCTTCGCCTTTCGAAAAGGCCGAAGTGACCTATATCGCAAAACTGGCCTGGTTTACCGTCACGGACCCCAATCTGTCGCCCCTCCAACAACTGCGTACGTCCCCCACTTACCGACTGGAACGATCGGACAAATACATATTGGTCGGGTTTGGTCATAACAACAGCTCGCTGAACCAGACCTTCAAATGGACCGCTACGCGAGGGCAGAACGGCAGTAGCCTCAAGACACTGACCGACACCACGGCCATCGAAATTGGCACTGAATGGGGTTTCAACGTGTGGGGCGCTTCGGGCAAGGTCTCGGCAAAACTCAGCGGCAGCCTCACGCACACGCAAACGTCCTCCGAAGGGTGGACCAGCTCGACCACTTTTGAAGTCAACGCCACAGTTCCCGCGCACAAGGCGGTAGCCGTCTATCTGGTGCAAAGCAATTACAAGCTGCTGCGGGAAAACGGTACGCAAGTGTCAACTAGCATCAGTTACACCGACGGTGACAGTGTGTATTGGAGCGAATACCCACCGGCCCGTGAATGCGCGGTCACTTGCAAGCCGTTGCCAGCGCCTGCCTCATGAACCGCTAGAGATAGCGCGCCATGATCTGATCGACCACGCCTTCCTTACGTAGCTGATCCAGCGCCGCCTGCAGTTTGGCCACCACCTCATCCGGCACGTCCTTGTTCAGTGCCAGATACAGCTGGGCACTGTTGAAGCGCAGCACCGTCTTGAGCCCGGAAACACCGACCTGGCGCGCCAGATACCGCCCGGCGGGGTCGCCGGTGGCCCAGAGGTCGATCTGCCCCTCCATGAGCTTTTGCGCATTGTCCTGGTCGCGCAGCACGATAATCGGCTTGAGCCCGCGTTTTTCCAGGGTCTGGGCAATGGCATCGCCTTTATAGGCACCGATCTTGTAGGTGCGGGCGTGCTCAAGGTCGGTCAGTTGGATGCTGCTGTCGGCCCTGGCCAGCAGCACCCAGTCATCCGGGCCGATGGGTCCGACCCACTTGAACAACGCTTCGCGGTCCGGCAGGCGCGCCATCACGAATACGCCGTAGCCTGGCTGTTCCAGGGCGAGTTTATAGATCCGCTCCCAGGGGAAGCGCAACGTGAGGTTGTAGGAAATGCCGGCCTGCTTGAAGGTCTCGCGGACAATGTCCACCGCAATGCCTTCGATGTTCTCGTCCTTGGCAAAATTCTTGCCGTTTTTCGCCATGTTGTAAGGCGGAAAGTTTTCCGTCAGCAGCACCAGGGAGGTGCCGGAAGGCTCGGCGGCGTTGGCCGAGCCCGCCAACAGAATGGAAGAACTGGCGAGGGCAAGCAGCAGGTCTTTGAACATGTAGGGTTACCGGAATCCATGGCAGGCCCCAGAGTGCCGCGAGCCTGTCATGGTGTCCAGTGGCGTTTAGCGTACGACGATGCCGCGTGCAGCCATGTAGGCCTTGGCCTCGGGAACGGTGTATTCGCCAAAGTGGAAAATGCTCGCCGCCAACACCGCACTGGCGTGGCCTTCGATGACGCCATCGGCCAGGTGTTGCAGGTTACCCACACCACCGGACGCAATCACTGGAATACCCAGCGCATCGCTGATGGCGCGGGTCACGCCCAGGTCAAAGCCGTTTTTCATGCCGTCCTGATCCATGCTGGTCAGCAAAATCTCACCGGCGCCCAGGCCTTCCATCTTCATCGCCCACTCCACCGCATCCAGGCCGGTAGGCTTGCGCCCGCCGTGGGTGAAGATCTCCCAACGCGGGGTTTCACCGGGGCCTGAGACTTTCTTGGCGTCGATGGCGACGACGATGCATTGTGAACCGAAATGCTGCGCGGCCTCGCCGACAAACTCCGGGTTGAACACCGCCGCAGTGTTGATCGAAACCTTGTCTGCACCCGCGTTAAGCAGGTTGCGGATGTCTTGCACGGTGCGCACGCCACCGCCCACGGTCAGCGGGATAAACACCTGGCTGGCCATGCGCTCCACGGTATGGAGCGTGGTGTCGCGGCCGTCGACGCTGGCGGTGATGTCGAGAAAGGTAATCTCGTCGGCACCCTGCTCGTCGTAGCGACGGGCGATTTCCACCGGGTCGCCGGCGTCACGGATGTTCTCGAACTTGACGCCCTTGACCACCCGACCGTTGTCGACGTCCAGGCAAGGGATGATGCGTTTGGCCAGCGCCATGGTCAGTCCTCAGCCTTTGTAGGCATCGCAGTAAGCCTGGGCTTCGGCGACGTCCAGGGTGCCTTCGTAGATCGCGCGGCCCGTGATGGCGCCAATGATCCCCGGCGCCTTGGCGTCCAGCAGCGACTTGATATCGCCCAGGTTGTGGATGCCACCGGAAGCGATCACCGGGATTTTGGTGGCAGCCGCCAGCGCCGCGGTAAACGGTACGTTGCAGCCCTGCATCATGCCGTCTTTGGCGATGTCGGTATAAACGATGGCGGACACACCGTCGGCTTCGAACTGCTTGGCCAGGTCGATTACCTGCACGGTGCTGATTTGCGCCCAGCCGTCTGTAGCGACGAAACCATCCTTGGCGTCCAGGCCCACGATGACCTTGCCCGGGAACGCGCGGCAGGCCTCGGCGACGAAGGCCGGGTCTTTCACGGCCTTGGTGCCGATGATCACGTAGCTCACGCCCGCCTTGACGTAGTGCTCGATGGTTTCCAGGGAGCGGATACCGCCACCGATCTGGATCGGCAGGTTCGGGTAGCGCTTGGCGATGGCCGTCACCACTTCGCCATTGACCGGCTGGCCTTCGAAGGCGCCGTTCAAGTCCACCAGATGCAGGCGACGGCAGCCGCCCTCCACCCACTTGGCAGCCATGCTCACCGGGTCATCGGAGAACACCGTGGAATCTTCCATGCGGCCCTGGCGCAGACGTACGCAAGCGCCGTCCTTGAGATCGATAGCGGGGATAATCAGCATCTGGCAAACCTTATTCGATATTCAGCATTGCTCGGAAAATCAGGGTTTCTCGAGCGCCCACAAGTCGCTTTCGATGCTCTCGAACCTTTCTTTAAGGTGCGTCTGGGCATCGAAAATCGCCCTGTTGTAATAGTGCGGAGCAATTTCAGTGGTGAACAGTTCGAGGATCTCAGCCACCTCGAACGACCCGAGACGGAGCTCGAAGCGGTCTTCCATGAAACGCTTGATCTTGTCGGTCGCCTCACTCTCCTGCTGGGGAGTGAGGTTGAGGATCGGCGGCTTGATCTTCTTGGCCATTACCAGCGCCCGTCCCAGCTGGCGAAGTTCTGCAGCAACTGCAGGCCATGGGTATGGCTTTTCTCCGGGTGGAACTGCACGGCAAAGCGCGAGCCTTCGGCCAGGGCTGCGGCGAAATCGACGCCGTAGTGCCCGCCACCCACCACCTGGCGCGGGTTACCGGCGGCAATGTAGTAGCTGTGCACGAAGTAGAAACGCGCCATGTCCGGGATGTCGTGCCACAACGGGTGATCGACGGTGCGGCGCACTTCGTTCCAGCCCATGTGCGGGACTTTCAGGTGTTCGCCGTCTTCGTGCAGGTCCTTGCCGAAGAACTTCACATCCCCCGGGAACAGGCCGATGCAGTCGACGCCGCCGTTCTCTTCACTGCGGTCGAGCAAGGCTTGCATGCCCACGCAGATCCCGAGGAACGGCCGGTCCTGGCTGACTTCGCGCACCAGGCTGTCAAAGCCCAGGCGGCGGATTTCGGCCATGCAATCGCGAATCGCGCCCACACCGGGGAACACCACACGGTCGGCTTCGCGGATCACCTGCGCATCGCTGGTGATCAGCACCTTGCCAGCACCGACGTGTTCGAGGGCCTTGGCCACCGAATGCAGGTTGCCCATGCCGTAGTCGATAACCGCGACCGTCTGCATTACAGAACGCCCTTGGTCGACGGCATTTGCCCGGCCATGCGGTCATCCAGCTCCACCGCCATGCGCAGGGCGCGGCCGAAAGCCTTGAACACGGTTTCGATCTGGTGGTGGGTGTTGGTGCCGCGCAGGTTGTCGATGTGCAGGCTGACCAGGGCGTGGTTGACGAAGCCCTGGAAGAATTCCTGGAACAGGTCCACATCAAAGCCGCCCACGGTGGCGCGGGTGTAGGGCACGTGCATCTGCAGGCCTGGGCGGCCCGAGAAGTCGATGACCACACGCGACAGCGCCTCATCCAGCGGGACATAGGCGTGGCCGTAACGGCGGATGCCTTTTTTGTCGCCGATGGCCTTGGCAAACGCCTGGCCGAGGGTGATGCCGACATCCTCCACGGTGTGGTGGTCGTCGATATGCAGGTCGCCCTTGCTGACGATATCCAGGTCGATCAGCCCATGACGGGCGATTTGATCCAGCATGTGCTCAAGAAAAGGGACACCGATATCAAATCGGGCCTTTCCGGTGCCATCCAGGTTGATCGAGGCTTTGATCTGGGTTTCCAGAGTGTCGCGCTCGACGGACGCCTTACGTTCGGCCATCACCAGCTCCGCAAAATCATTGGGCGAAAAAGGTGGCCATTATAGGGGCTGCGGGCGCTAAACAGAAACATCGAAGGGGATAAGACTGACGGCCTGTCGGGGATAGACATGTGCATACAACCCCCGACAAGCACGCAACAACCCTTGTAGGAGCCGGCTTGCCGGCGAAGCATTCGCAAGATCAGCATCGACCTCACTGACGCCATCGCCGGCAAGCCGGCTCCTATAGGTTTTTACATCAGTGGAATAGCACTGCAGTCTTCTGCAAGGTCACCCACACGCCCCACGCCAGCGGGATACCTACAACCAGCCAGGCAGCAATGGCCAATGGCACGGTGCCAGAGGCTGCTTTCCACTCCAGGGAAGTGCTGGCATCGGCGCCCTTGTCATGGCCCAGGGCCTGTTCGGCAGCCAGTTCGGCGTCGGTCATGAAGTACTTGTCGGCCACCGGGCGTACCAGCAGGTTGCAGATAAAGCCCAGCACCAGCAGGCCGGCGAGGATGTACAAGGTGATGTCATAGGCCGCGGCGCGTTCGACGCCGATGCTCAACTGATACTCACGCAAGTAGTTCACCAACACCGGGCCCAGCACGCCGGCCGCCGCCCAGGCGGTGAGCAGGCGACCGTGGATCGCGCCGACCATTTGCGTGCCGAACAGGTCCGCCAGGTAGGCCGGTACGGTCGCGAAGCCGCCGCCGTACATCGACAGGATGATGCAGAACGCCGCCACGAACAGCGAGACGTTGCCCAGGTGGCCGAGGTTCGGGATCAGCGCATACAGGGCAAAGCCCAGGGCGAAGAACACGAAGTAGGTGTTCTTACGGCCCAGGTAGTCGGAAAACGACGCCCAGAAGAACCGCCCACCAATGTTGAACAGGCTCAGCAGCCCGGTGAAACCCGCCGCGATGGCGGCGATGGAGGCCAGTTGCCCGGCATCCAGTTGACCAAATGGCACGTCCACGCCCAGCAGCTTGCCGCCAAACACTTCCTGCAACAGCGGCGACGCCATGCCGAGGATGCCGATACCGGCCGATACGTTCAGGCACAGCACCAGCCAGACCAGGCGAAATTGCGGGGTTTTCCAGGCCACGTTCACGTGCACGTGACGGTGGGTGATCATCGCGTTGCTGGCTTTTTTCGCCGGCGCGGTCCAGCCCTCAGGCTTCCAGCCGGTCGGTGGCACGCGGTAGGACAAGGCACCGCCGATCATGAACACGAAGTAGATCGCGGCCATTACCAAAAAGCTCTGCCACACGCCCACGCCGGTCGGCGAGGCAAAGTGGCCCATCAGCGCTGCCGCCAGCGGCGCACCGACCATCGCCCCGCCGCCAAAGCCCATGATCGCCATGCCGGTGGCCATGCCGCGCTTGTCCGGGAACCACTTGATCAGGGTCGAGACCGGCGAGATATAGCCCAGGCCCAGGCCGATACCGCCAATGACCCCGGAGCCGAGCCACATCAGCCAGATCTGGTGGGTATAAATCCCCAGCGCCGAGATCAGCAGGCCACCACACCAGCACAGTGCCGAGACCACACCCGCCTTGCGCGGCCCTGCGTGTTCCAGCCAGCCGCCCCAGATCGCTGCCGAGCAGCCCAGGAAGATGAAGAACAGGGTGTAGATCCAGCCCAGCATGGAGATCGGCCAGTCGCAGGACGACGAGAAGATCTGCGCGATAAAGCTCATGTCCGGCGCACAAGCCACCGGCGCGGTCACACCCAGCGCCTTGGACAGTGGCAGCCAGAACACCGAGAAGCCGTAGGCCATGCCGATGCACAAGTGGATGGCCAGGGCGGCCGGCGGAACCAGCCAGCGGTTGAAACCGGGCTTGGCGATGATGCGCTCCTTGGACAGGAACGCAGGCTGCGCAGCAGTAACGCCGGCCGCAGTGCTAGTGTTCATTGGTGTTTCCCCCAGTTATTGGTCTGTGTTCGCCAGGCGCTCTCCTCCTCGGCCTTTGCACGCAATGCGTGGCCGTTTTGTCGAGTGAAGCTCCTTGTAAGCGCGACGTTTCGTCGCAGAAGGCGGGCGAACGCGCAAAGATTAGCATCTGGCGCAGCGAGAGAAACCAAACTGACACTACCTTTTTCGGTTCATCTGTTTTGTTTGACACTATGTAACGATGCGTAAACAGCCGTGGACCTCGCGGCGTTATACTCTGCGGCTAAATTTTAAAATCGACACACAAGGACTCGCCCATGAAAGCGTTCGGCAAAATCCTGGGTCTGGTACTTCTCGGGCTGTTGCTGATCATTGTGGCTCTGGGCTTTGCCCTGACCCACCTCTTCGATCCCAACGACTATAAAGACGAGATTCGCCAGATTGCCCGCGACAAGGCCCACATCGAGCTGACGCTCAATGGCGATATCGGCTGGAGCCTGTTCCCCTGGCTGGGCCTGGAGTTGCATGAAGCCAGCGTGGCTACCCTGAGCAATCCTGCCCAACCGTTTGCCGACCTGCAGATGCTCGGCCTGTCGGTACGCGTGCTGCCGCTGCTGCGCCGCGAAGTGCAGATGAGCGATGTGCGCGTCGAGGGCCTGAACCTGCGCCTGACCCGCGACAAGCAAGGCCATGGCAACTGGGAAGATATCGGCAAGGCACCGCCCGTCGTGGCTACCGGTACCGCCGATGCACCCGCGACGACTGCGCCAACCACGGCGCCAGCGCCGGAGAAAGCGGCCCAGCCGATCCGCCTGGACATCGACAGCCTGACGGTCAACAACGCCCGCATCGAGTACAACGACGAGCAGACCGGCAAGCAGTTCAGCGCCGAAAGCATCCAACTGAGCACCGGTGCCGTGCATGAAGGCGCAAGCATTCCGGTCAAGCTCACCGCGTTCTTCGGCAGCAACCAGCCGGTAATGCGGGTCAAGAGCGAGCTCAACGGCGAGCTGCGTTTTGATCGTGCCCTCAAGCGCTATCAGTTCGAAGACATGAAAATCGCAGGCGAAGCCACTGGCGAGCCGCTGCAAGGCAAGACCGTGACGTTTGCCACCCAGGGCCAGTTGCTGGTGGACCTGTCGGCAAACATTGCCGAGTGGACCAGCCTCAAGCTCTCGCTCAACCAACTGCGGGCACTGGGCGAACTGAAGGTCAACGACCTGGATAAAACCCCGCAGATCAGCGGCGCCCTGTCGATTGCCCAGTTTGACCTGGCCAAGTTCCTCGACAGCGTCGGCCAGCCGCTACCGGCCATGGCCCCAGAGAGCCTGAGCAAGGTCGAACTGGTCAGCCGCCTGCAAGGCACGCCGTCGAGCATGGCCCTGGAAGACCTCAACCTAAAAGTCGATGGCAGCACCTTCACCGGGCGCCTGGCGGTGGAGGACTTTGCCAAGCAAGCCCTGCGCGTGCAGTTGAAGGCCGACACGTTCAATGCCGACCACTACCTGCCCGCCAAGTCCGAGGCCGCCAACAGCGCCGCCGTTGCGCGCAAGGCCGAAGTGCAGAGCAGCGAAGCCGGGGCCATGGCCGCCGGTGGCACCACGCCGTTGCCGGACGCGCCGACCAAAGGCGCCTGGAGCACCGACAAGCTGCTCCCGCTGGCGCGCCTGCGCAGCCTGGACGTGATTGCCGACCTGTCCTTCGGCCAACTGACCCTGAGCCAGTTGCCCATCGAGAATGCAGCCCTCAAGGCCTCCGGCCAGGGCGGCCAGCTCAAGCTCGACACCTTGAGCGGCGGTCTCTACAACGGCACGTTCCAGGCCAGCGGCAGCCTCGATGCACGGGAGGATGTGCCGGTGCTGGCGCTACAGACCAAAATCAAGCAAGTGCCGGTCGAGCGGATCCTGCAGGCCCAGGGGCAAACCCCGCCGGTCAAGGGCCAGATCACCCTCGACAGCAACCTGAGCGGGCGCGGCAACAGCCAGAAAGCGCTGATCGACAGCCTCAACGGCACCGCCAGCTTCGTCATCAACAATGGCGTGCTGCTCAATGCCAACCTTGAGCAACAGCTGTGCACCGGCATTGCCCTGCTCAACCGCAAGACCCTGGCCGCCACACCGCGCAGCAAGGACACTCCGTTCCAGGAACTCAAGGGCAACCTGACCTTGCGTAATGGCGTGGCCAGTAACCCGGACCTGAAAGTGCGCATCCCCGGCCTGACCGTCAACGGCAATGGCGACGTGGACTTGCGCGTACTGGGCATGGACTACCGCGTGGGCATCATCGTCGAAGGCGACAAGCGCGACATGCCGGACCCGGCCTGCCAGGTCGGCTCGAACTTCCAGGGCATCGAAGTACCGCTGCGCTGCCGTGGCCCGCTGGAACTGGGCGCCAAGGCCTGCCGCCTGGACAAGGACGGCCTGGGCCAGGTGGCCGCTAAAATGGCAGGCAACAAGCTCAGCGAGAAGATTGAAGAGAAGCTCGACAAGGTCAATCCCAAGCTCAAAGACGCCCTCAAAGGTTTGTTCAACCGATGAGAAACGAGCAATTTTCAGCGGCCGTGCTCGACTGGTACGACCGTCACGGCCGCCATGACCTGCCCTGGCAACAGGGCATCACCCCGTATCGGGTGTGGGTCTCGGAAATCATGCTGCAACAGACCCAGGTCAGCACCGTGCTCAATTACTTCGATCGCTTCATGGCTTCGCTGCCAACGGTCGAAGCCCTGGCGGCCGCGCCGGAAGATGAAGTGCTGCACCTGTGGACCGGGCTGGGCTACTACACCCGGGCACGCAACCTGCAAAAGACCGCGAAGATTGTCGTCGCCGAATACGGCGGCGAGTTTCCCCGCGATGTAGAGAAACTCACCGAGCTGCCGGGCATCGGCCTGTCCACCGCCGGCGCCATCGCCAGCCTGAGCATGGGCCTGCGCGCGCCGATCCTCGACGGTAACGTCAAGCGCGTGCTGGCACGCTTTACCGCCCAGGAAGGCTACCCGGGCGAGCCCAAGGTGGCCAAGCAGCTGTGGGCCACTGCCGAGCGCTTTACCCCCCACGACCGCGTCAACGCCTACACCCAGGCCATGATGGACATGGGCGCCACCCTCTGCACCCGCAGCAAGCCCAGCTGCCTGCTGTGCCCCCTGGAAAAGGGCTGCGAGGCGCACATGCTGGGCCTGGAAACCCGCTACCCGATCCCCAAGCCGCGCAAGACCATCCCGCAAAAGCGCACGCTGATGCCGATGCTGGCCAACAAGGAGGGCGCGATCCTGCTTTACCGTCGCCCCTCTACAGGGCTGTGGGGCGGGCTGTGGAGCTTGCCGGAACTGGACGACCTGGACGACCTGGAACACCTGGCCAACCAGCACTCACTGGCGCTGGGCAAACATCAGGAACTACCCGGGCTGGTGCACACCTTCAGCCACTTCCAGTTGGCTATCGAACCCTGGCTGGTGCAGGTCGAGGAATCGGCCCATCACGTGGCCGAGGCCGACTGGCTCTGGTATAACCTCGCCACCCCGCCGCGCCTGGGCCTTGCCGCCCCGGTGAAAAAACTGCTGAAGCGCGCGGCCGACGTATTGAACGCAGGAGTTTCGTCATGACCCGCACCATCATCTGCCGCAAGTATCACGAAGAACTGCCCGCCCTTGAGCGCGCCCCATTCCCGGGCGCCAAGGGCCAGGACATTTTCGACCACGTCTCCGCCAAGGCCTGGGCCGACTGGCAGAAGCACCAGACCCTGCTGATCAACGAAAAACGCCTGAACATGATGAACGCCGAAGACCGCAAATATCTGCAGGGCGAGATGGACAAGTACTTTTCCGGCGAGGATTACGCCAAGGCCGACGGCTACGTGCCGCCTGCTCAATAATTGAGCAAAAACCGGGGTTGGCACGTAAGCGACGGTAATAATTAAATATTTTTTGAAAACTTGCTTGACGACCCCCTGAAAAACCCGTTTAATGCGCCCCGTTGCCCAGATAGCTCAGTCGGTAGAGCAGGGGATTGAAAATCCCCGTGTCGGCGGTTCGATTCCGTCTCTGGGCACCACTTATTAGTTTCAGGTGGTGCAAACATCATCTGGAACACCCAAGAAACCCGCCTAGTGCGGGTTTTTTGTTGCCTGCGATTTAGTGCGCCAGCGCCCCTCTGGTTACTTTTAGGTTAACGCCAAGCCTCACGGGCATCCGATGTGTTATTTATCGCGCTGCTCAACCGTCTAGCCTTAATCCACTCTTCAGCAAGGTAGTTACTTCATGACCCGGTATTTGTTCTGCACGCTGTTAATGCTGACAGCGCTGCTCAGCGGATGCGCCACGACGATGGACGTCGCGATCAATGCAACCCCTGATCCGGACTATCACTTTGACCGACAGGCGCCCGTGCTGGTGACATCGGTCGGCGGCAATAGCGAGAATGCGCTCAATGCCCGCTACTACCTGCGCGACATGGTCAGCGCCATGAAGGACCAGGGGTTTCGCGAGGTCTATACCGACGTGACCCTGCCCAAGAATCGCACGCCAAAAATCACCATCACCCTCGATATCGACAGCCACCAGGTGACCTACCGCTATACCGCCACCGAGTATGGGCAGGTGCCAACCAGCACCTCTACCGTGTGCAAGAACAGCAAGAAAAAAAGCGACCAGATGATCTGCACCAGCACGCCGAACACCACCTATGGCCCGGTAGGCAGCTCGGAACGCACCGGCTACACCACACTCACCACCTTCACCGCCACGGCTCGGGATGAAGCGAGCAAACGCGCGGTGTACCTGCTGCGGGTAACGTCCTACAACGAGGACTGCCAGGCGGCCAAGGTCGAGGCCTTCTTGGTACAGCAGGGCCTGCAGAACCTGAACTTCCAGGACCGTGTGCAGCGCAACTACAGCGTCACGATGCCCGAGGGTTATCGCTGCAAATAGTTCGTCGCCCCATTCCAGGTAGTGCAGGGCGAATGTCACTTCGCAGTCCTGCCTGACGGCCAGCCTTGATTGCCCCTCCCCGCACAGGGCGACCCCACCCGGTCGCCCGCATCAAACATCCCCCCCGCCAAAAAGCCAGGCTCGACTGAAGCCCATAGTTGCTAATAGCAATTATTATCATTTAAGCTGGCGCGCAAAATCCCCCCTGCACCACTAAAAATAATCAAGGAGCTGCGATGCCTTCTGCACGCGAGCCAGGTTCATGGTTGAAGGCACTTGGCCTTGCCCCCTTAGGATTCGCTTCGATGCTTGCCCCCGCCGCCTTCGCGGCCGAGGAAAAAGGCCAGCTCGAACTGCCCAGCCAAAGCATTACGGCAACTGCCTCAGAAGAAACGGCCGACGGCCCGGTCAAAGGCTATGTTGCCAAGCGCAGTGCAACGGGGGTCAAGACTGACACCCCAATCACTGAGATCCCCCAGTCGATCTCCGTCATCAGCGCCGACCGCATGCGCGATCAGGGCGCACTGACCGTGCAAGACGCATTGCGGTATGTTTCTGGGGTGCGGGCCGAGACCTTCGGGCTCGATAGCCGGGGAGACTGGTCGAAAGTGCGAGGCAGCTCGCCGGCCCTGTTCCTGGATGGTTTACAGCAGAGCTTCGGTACTTACACCAACGTGCGCACCGACCCCTTCACCCTGGAACGCCTTGAAGTGCTCAAGGGCCCCGCGTCGATGCTGTATGGGCAAAGCCCCGTGGGGGGCCTGATCAATCAGGTCAGCAAACGCCCCAAAGCCGAACAGCACACCGAAGTGCAACTGCAGTACGGCAATTACAACCGCAAGCAGGTCGCCGTGGACACCACCGGCTCCCTGAACCCACAAGGCACGCTGCTGTACCGGCTGGTGGCGATCCAACGCGACAGCGACACCCAGGTTGATCATGTCAAAGACAACCGCCAGGTCCTGATGCCATCGCTGACCTGGCGCCCCAACGACGATATCGACTGGACCCTACTGGCCAACATCCAGCGCGATGACAGCGGCTCCACCACGCAGTTCTTCCCACACAAAGGTACCGTCTGGAACGCGCCATATGGCCGGATCCACAGCAACCGGTTCGCCAGCGAGCCAGGCTTTGACGAATACGACAGTGACCAGACAGCGCTGACGTCGCAATTTTCGTGGCATCTGAACGATACGTGGACCCTGCGCCAAAACCTGCGCTGGCAAAAAAGCAAAGTCAGCTACCAATCGATTTACTCGGTATTTGCCAAAAACCCACCGTTCAAGCCCGATAACCAGACCCTCGACCGCGTCTATTACGTTTCCAAACCCGAGGTCAAAGTGTGGGTCGCCGACCAAAACGCCGAGGCTCGATTTGACACCGGCCCGCTCCAACACACCCTGTTGCTGGGAGGCGATTACCAGCATGCCGTCTCCAACCGGGACGGCGCCAGCGGCCCGGCAACACCCCTGAATGTGTACGACCCGGTGTATGGCACCTTTGACCCCTCTGTCATTCGCCTCACCGCAGACCCGGAGCAACGGGTCATGCAAAAAGGGCTGTATGCCCAGGACCAGATCAAATACGAGCAGTGGTTGTTGACCCTGGGCCTGCGCAAGGACTGGTCCGCCAGCCAGACCCAAGGCAGCGCCCGACAAAAGGACGACAAGCTGACCGGCCGCGCGGGCCTGACCTATCTGTTCGACAACGGCATAGCGCCCTACTTGAGCTACAGCGAATCATTCCAGCCCCAAATCGGCCTCAACCGGCGAACGCTGGAGCCATACGTACCGCTCAAGGGCAAACAATGGGAGCTGGGCGTGAAATATCAGCCAGTTGGCAGCAACAGTCTCTACACCGCAGCGGTGTATGACATTCGCGAGCAGAACCGGCGCATGCCCGACCCCCTGGATGCGATGAACACCCTGCAAAGTGGTGAAACCCGTGCCCGTGGGCTGGAGCTCGAAGCCCTGGTGACAGTCACGCCCGCCTGGGACCTGATTGGCACCTACAGCTACACCGACACCACCGTCATCAAGGGTTCGCCCGCCGAGCAAGGCAAACGCCTGGCCAGCGTTCCAGAGAACATGGCCTCGGTATGGAGCCAGCATCGATTCAGCATCGGCGACATTTCCGGGTTCAGCGTCGGTGCAGGCATTCGCTATGTAGGAACCAGCTGGGATGGGGCCGACCGGCTGAAAACACCGTCTTCCACCCTGGTGGACGCGATGCTCGGGTATCGCTACCAGAACTGGAACCTGAGCCTCAACGCGACCAACCTGGAAGACAAGACCTACTACACCACATGCCTGGCACGAGGTGACTGCTTCATCGGTAACCGTCGTACGCTCGTCGGTACACTGGCCTACAACTTTTGATCGAGCTGTAAGGCCACGACACTGCGGCGGCTGATCACGGCACCCGGAACACCAACAACGGGTTGTCATTGAGTCGCCCATTGAACGCTGGGGCCAGGTGCTCCAGCGGCGTGGCCTGCAGCAGTTCGGTTTCCTTGCGCGCGACGATGACCCAGGACGAACGCGGCAGCGCGTTCAGTTGCGCAAGGTCGTCACGCCCGACAAACAGCGGCTGCTCGTCATGACCCAGGTTCATGATGTAGCGAATGGCCCAGGTGTCCTTGCCGAGGTTGAGAAACACCAACGGTCCGGGGTGCTCGGCCCGCAGGTTTTCCACCGCACCCACAAAGTTTTTGGTGTCGAATTGCAGATCCTTGGCCGGCTCCACGACCGTCACCAGTACCAGCCATTGAGTGGCCAGCGCGATCAGGCTGAGCGTCACCAGTCGCGGCCCCACACGGCCGTGCAAACGACGCCAGGCAGCCACCGCCGCCAGTTGCAGGACGACCAGCAGCGCAATCAATCCCGGCACTGAAACATCAGGCCAGTAACCGTGCTTGCTCCACAGCTGCCGGCAGACCAGGACCACGACAAGCCCCAGCAGCGGCAGGACCGCCACCAGCCACTCATAACCCCGACGCACCCCAAGCAACCAGCCCCGGGCCTGTAGCAGCCCGTAGGCCGCCACGGCGGCAAACATCGGGACCATCGGCAGGATGTAGTAGGCGCGCTTGAAGTTCGGCACCGATAACCCCAGCAGGATCATCAGGCCACAGCCGCCCAGGCGCAGCATCAGCCGCACATCGGCATCGTCGTTGCGCGCCGACCAAGTGTGGCGCAGGGCAATCAACGTCGCCAGCGCCAGCGGGATCACCGGGAAATAGCGATACAGGCTCAGCTTGAAGTAGAAGTAGAACGGTTCGCCGCTTTCATCCAGGCGGCCGGCCACCTGCATCTTCATCACCTCATCGGCAAAAGCATCACCCCCGCTGATCCGCGCCAGCTTCAGCAACACCCACCAACAGGCAAGGAGTAGGACCAGGCCGATCACGCCGTGGGCAATCACCTTTTTCAGCAAGCCAATCTTCTCTTCCCGCGAGCGGGCAGGCCCCAGCGCCCAATACACGCAGGCAACACCACAGACCTCGATCAACCCCAAAGGGCCACGAATGGCAAAGGCCGCCACAAACAGGGGAAAGATTGCGTATTGGCGCAGCCGCGAGCCCAGGCGCTCGCCGGTGTGCAGCAGGTAGAAACAGCCCAGGCACAGCAGGGAGACCATCTGGTCCAGGCAGACTGAACGCGACTTCTCCAGCAATTGCGCGGTCAAGGCCGTCAGCACTACCGTCAGCAACGCCCAGGCCCGCCCGGAGGGCACCAGCAAACGGTAGACCAGGGCCATGACCCCGGCCGACGCCAGGGCGGTGGGCAGCACGTTAGCCAGGTCGTTAGGCGCACCGAACAACCGGGCAAAGAGCAGGCTGAAATAAGTCGCCGTCCCTGGGTAATCCGGGTAAGGCTCACCGTAGGTGGTAGGGAAAAGGCTCGCGCCGTGGCGGAACATCTCCTGCATGAACACCGCCCAACGCCCGTCAAACCCTTGCGGCTGTTGATCCCAGATGCCCAGGGTAAATAACAACAAGGCCACCAGGAAAACACCCAGGGCCTCCACACGAAAACGGTTGCGGTGTTCCATGGTTTAACCTGCCAGGGCGGGGGAGATGCTGGCGTATATTGCCGGCAGCACGCCTGAATCGCGCCTGAACCAAACGCAACATTGCGATGGCACAGACAACAACTCACTGTAGGCGCTGGCTTGCCAGCAAAAAGTCGTCAACGATCACTAGAGTTTTGGCTCACTCCCCCTATCCACAGCGCATGGATCAAGGCCTTTCATGAACCTGCCGACCCGCCCTCACCCCGAGACATTCCGCGAGCCCGCCGCCGACCACTACCCCATCGGCGGTTTCACCTGGCGCCATATCCGCCGCGACATCGAGCGCCCAGTGGTGATCATCAACGCCGCCACCTCGGTACGCTGCCGTCACTATTCGCGCTTTGCCGCGTACTTGTTTGCCAATGGCATGGACGTCATCACCTACGACTATCGCGGTATCGGCGAGTCGCGTAGTGGCTCATTGCGTGGGTTCAAGGCCTCGTGGTCAGACTGGGGCCGGCTGGATTTCGAGGCCATCGTGCAACGGGCGCAGCGCGAGTTTGCCGGGCAGCCCATTAATGTGGTCGGCCACAGCTTTGGCGGCTGCGCGGCCGGGCTCGGAGCGTCGGGGGCGGCGATCAGGCGCTTGGTCACCGTAGGGGCACAGTTCGCCTACTGGCGTGACTATCAAGCAAACGGGCGCTGGCGGATGTTTGCCAAATGGCACCTGGTGATGCCACTGGTCACCGCCGTCTGCGGATATTTCCCGGGCAAGCGCCTGGGCTGGCTGGAAGACACGCCCGCCGGGGTGGTGCGCGACTGGAGCACGTCCACGCCTACCTACGAGACACGCCCCAGCGGGCGGGCCTTGGGCGTGTTGCCCTTTGCCCGGGTGCAGGCACAGATCCTGGCGATCAGCATCAGCGACGACCCGTTTGGCACGGTGCCCGCCATCGAGCGTCTGCTGAACTACTTCCAGGCCAGCGAGCGCACGCACCTGCGTATCGCGCCCATGGATATTGGCGAAAAGGCCGTCGGGCATTTCGCGTTTTTCCGTAGCGAATATCAGGATCGGTTGTGGCCGATTGCACTGGCCTGGTTGCAGCATGGCCAGTTGCCGGCCGACACACCGGGGTCACGGCTGTAGAAACCCTTGGGATTTCGCCAGACCTGCGCTTCAATACGCCACCCAGATCCTGAACCAAGGACGTGAGCCCATGGCTTCGCCAGACAAGCAGCAAAAACGTGCCCAGCGGGCAAAAGCCAAGGCCAAGCAGAACCGCACCCAGCGCGCCAATGCGCCCAAGCAGGATGCGTTTGCAGGTGACGACGAGCGTATTGACCTTGAGTCGGTGGATTTGACCGAACTGTTCGTGCAAATGCGCGCGGCCGGCGAGACCAGCCAGCAGGCGCTGTGTGCGGCATTCCTGGCGCACCCGTTGCTGGCGCTGGTGCTGGAGCAGGAAGGCGAAGAAAACGCCACGGACTTTATCCTGGCGGCGCTGATCGAGTATCGGCAGTGGTCCACCGACAGCGATGATGAAGCGGCGGCGTTGGCGTGGATTGAATCGCCAGAGTTCCAGGCGGACTACGTGGCGGCATCCCAGGCGCTGACTAGCGCGCAGGATTGATACCACACCAATGTGGGAGCGGGCTTGCTCGCGAAGACGTCGGCCCAGCCAACATTGATGTTGACTGACCCACCGCTTTCGCGAGCAAGCCCGCTCCCACAGTGCTTTGTGGTGCCAGGCAACACGCATTTCAACTCATCAGTTGAGTACCGCAGCCCCCAACTTCTGGGCCCGGCGCCGACTTGCCACCAGCAACCCCGCCAACACCACCAGCAGGCTCAACACACCGGTCGCGATAATCTCCACCCGATGCGCTTCCTGGAACAACATGATGGTCAACGCGCCGACGATAAACACGATCACCGCGTAAGTCAGGCCGGGGAACAACCACATCTTGAAGGCAATCTTCTCGCCCGCCGCAGTACGTTTCTGCCGCATGCGCAGTTGCGACACGGCAATCACCAGGTACACCAGCAGCGCAATCGCGCCGGAGCTGGCCAGCAGGAATTCAAACACCGCCGCCGGCGCCACGTAGTTGGCAAATACCGCGAGGAACGCCGCGCCGGTAGACAGCATCACCGCCCAGTAAGGCGTGCCGCTCTTGTTGGTGCGCTTGGCCACCGCCGGCGCATCTCCACGACGCCCCAGGGAAAACAGCATGCGTGACGCGGTGTACAGCGCCGAGTTCAAGCAACTGGTCACGGCGACCAACACCACCAGGTCGACGATCAGCTTGGCATTCGGGATGCCCATGCGTTCCAGCACAGTCTGGTAGGAACCAACGGCAGCCAGGGTCGGATCGTTCCACGGCACCAGGGCCACAACGATGAAGATCGACACCAGGTAGAACAAGCCGATCCGCCAGATCACCGAGTTGGTGGCCTTGGTGATCTGCTGGCCAGGGTTCTTCGATTCTGCAGCCGCGATGGTCACGATCTCGGTGCCCATGAACGAGAACATGGTGGTCAAAATCGCCGCCAGCACCGCGCCCATGCCGTTGGGCAAAAAGCCTTGGGTGTCGAACAGGTGCGAGACGCCGCTGACCTGGCTGCCCGGCAGCAAGCCAAAGATCGCCAGTACGCCGAGGATCACAAAGCCGATGATCGCCACCACCTTGATCAGGGCAAACCAGAACTCGAACTCGCCGTAGTTCTTCACGCTGAACAGGTTGGTTGCGGTCAGCAGCAAGGTGATGACCAGGGTGAAAGCCCAGATCGCCACGTCGGGGAACCAGGCATGCAGGATGGTTGCGGCGGCGTTGGCTTCCAGGGGAATCACCAGCACCCAGAACCACCAGTACAGCCAGCCGATGGTAAAGCCGGCCCAATGGCCGATAGCCCGGTCGGCGTAAGTGGAAAATGAGCCAGTGTCTGGCGAGGCAACGGCCATCTCGGCCAGCATGCGCATCACCAGCACCACCAACGTACCGGCTGCGGCATAAGCCAACAGTACGGCGGGCCCGGCTGCCGCAATCGCGTGGCCGGAGCCGACAAACAAACCAGCGCCGATCACACCGGCAATCGACAACATGGTGACATGCCGCGGTTTGAGCCCCTGTTCGAGGTCATTGGAGCTTTGCGTACTACTCATTGACACACCTTTGCGAGGAATTGCGTATACGGTCCACCCGGCCTGCCGCCTCTTCGTGAAAAGAAACAAACGGGGCGTTCTTTATTTTTTACGCAAGATTTGCGCCAAAATGTTACAAAGCCAAGGTTGACGCGGCCTGTAGGACAATCCCTCAGCGCTCGCAAGCCATTGAGATTACTGGCAATCCGCCACAGCGTTACCGCTCGACTCACTTCAAGAACGAATGAGCGCACCAAAAACACACACAAAAAGTAAGTGACGCCCAATTAAAGGGCCGATAGGCACCGTTTACCCGTTTAACCCTTCCAACACCCGGCCAAAGCTGGCACCATCGCGCCCTTTTTTACGCGACTGCCACGGGTTTATCGGTTAAAACGGCTGTTCGGTTGTTGATGGCGCGACACGCTACTGTGCCGATGCGACAACCTGTCACACACCGTCTGTTTAACGCCCGTGGCGCTGTTGGCTGTCATCCGGACGCTATGCTAGCTTGGCGCCACGCCAGGAAGGCGACCCAACAGCAGGAACGCAATGAACACAATGAGGACCGCACATGGCTTTGGCCGCGCCCGCGCTTGAAATCCGCAACTTGCATAAACGCTATGGTGAGCTGGAGGTGCTTAAAGGCATCTCGCTGACCGCTCGCGACGGCGATGTGATCTCGATCCTGGGTTCGTCCGGTTCCGGCAAGTCCACCTTCCTGCGCTGCATCAACCTGCTGGAAAACCCGCACCAGGGCCAGATCCTGGTGGCCGGCGAAGAGCTCAAGCTCAAGGCCGCGAAAAACGGCGAGCTGATGGCCGCCGACGGCAAGCAGATCAATCGCCTGCGCAGCGAAATCGGTTTTGTCTTCCAGAACTTCAACCTCTGGCCGCACATGAGCATCCTCGACAACATCATCGAGGCCCCACGCCGCGTGCTCGGCCAGAGCAAGGCCGAAGCCATCGAAGTGGCCGAGGCGCTGCTGGCCAAGGTCGGCATTAGCGACAAGCGCCACGCCTACCCGGCGCAATTGTCTGGCGGCCAGCAGCAACGCGCCGCCATCGCCCGCACCCTGGCGATGCAGCCTAAAGTCATTCTGTTCGATGAGCCCACTTCGGCACTTGACCCGGAAATGGTTCAGGAAGTACTTAATGTGATCCGCGCGCTGGCCGAAGAAGGCCGCACCATGCTGCTGGTCACCCACGAAATGGGCTTTGCCCGCCAAGTGTCCAGCGAAGTGGTGTTCCTCCACCAGGGTCTGGTCGAAGAGCAAGGATCGCCACAGCAGGTGTTTGACAACCCGCTTTCGGCGCGCTGCAAACAATTCATGTCCAGCAACCGCTAACGGAGCAACATGCATGCAGAACTATAAAAAATTCCTCCTGGCCGCCGCCGTTTCCATGGCGTTCAGCGCCACGGCCATGGCCGAGACTTTGAAAATGGGGATCGAGGCGGCCTACCCGCCCTTCAACAATAAAGACGCCAGCGGCAACGTTGTCGGCTTCGACAAAGACATCGGCGACGCCCTGTGCGCCAAGATGAAAGTCGAGAAGTGCGAAGTGTATGTCTCGGACTGGGACGGCATCATCCCGGCCCTGAACGCCAAGAAGTTCGACTTCCTGGTGTCGTCGCTGTCGATCACCGACGAGCGCAAGCAAGCCGTTGACTTCACCGACCCGTACTACTCCAACAAGCTGCAATTCATCGCGGCCAAGTCCATCAAGGACTTCAAGACCGACGCCGACTACCTCAAGGGCAAGATCATCGGTGCCCAGCGTGCGACATTGGCCGGTACCTACCTGGAAGACAAACTGCCAGACACCACCGCCAAGCTCTATGACACCCAGGAAAACGCCTACCTCGACCTGACGTCCGGCCGCCTGGACGGGATGCTCGCCGACAAGTACGTGCAATACGAGTGGCTCAAGAGCAAAGACGGTTCGGCCTACGAGTTCAAGGGCGACCCGGTTGTAGAAAGCGACAAGATCGGCATCGCCGTGCGTAAAGGCGACCCGCTGCGCGAGCGCCTGAACAAAGCCCTGGCGGAAATCAAGGCCGACGGCACCTACAAGAAGATCAACGACAAGTACTTCCCTTTCAGCATCGAATGATCCTGATTGGCCAGACCGGCGCGCTCCGTTGAGCGCGCCGGTTTTTCGCAAGCCTTGCGCGATATGAAAAAACCATGAATTTCGATCTCTACGGATTCGGCCCCGCACTCGCTGCCGGCGCGCTGATGACCGTCAAACTGGCACTCACGGCGTTATGCCTGGGGCTGGTGCTCGGCCTGGCCGGCGCCCTGGCCAAGACTTCCCCGTACAAGTTCCTGCAATGGCTTGGCGGCGCTTACTCGACCATTGTCCGGGGCATTCCCGAACTGCTGTGGGTGCTGCTGATTTATTTCGGCACGGTCAATATGATGCGGGCCCTCGGGGAGTTTTTCGGTAACCCCGACCTGTCGCTCAGCGCCTTCGCTGCCGGCGTGATTGCCCTGGGCCTGTGCTTTGGCGCCTATGCCACCGAAGTGTTCCGTGGCGCGATCCTGGCGATCCCCAAGGGCCACCGTGAGGCGGGCATTGCCCTGGGCCTGTCGAAGCTGCGTATCTTCACCCGATTGATCATGCCGCAGATGTGGCGCATCGCCCTGCCGGGCCTGGGCAACCTGTTCATGATCCTGATGAAGGACACCGCACTGGTCTCGGTGATCGGCCTGGAAGAAATCATGCGCCACGCGCAAATCGGCGTGACCGTCACCAAGCAGCCGTTCACCTTCTTCATGGTCGCAGCCTTCATGTACCTGGGCCTTACCGTCCTGGCCATGGCCGGCATGTACTTCCTGGAAAAACGCGCCGCTCGCGGCTTTGCGAGGAGCACGCAATGAACGGCGACTATAGCTGGCTGGCGCATTTCGACCTGGGCCTGAACTGGGCCGTGATCATCAAGTGGCTGCCACGACTGGCCCAGGGCGCGACCCTGACCCTGGAACTGGTGGCCATCGCGGTGATCGCCGGGCTGTTGCTGGCGATCCCCCTGGGCATCGCCCGTTCTTCGCGACTGTGGTACGTGCGCACCCTGCCTTACTGCTACATCTTCTTCTTCCGTGGCACGCCGCTGCTGGTGCAGCTGTTTTTGGTCTACTACGGCCTGGCGCAGTTCGACGCCGTGCGCGAAAGCGCCCTGTGGCCCTACCTGCGGGACCCATTCTGGTGCGCCACCGTCACCATGACCCTGCACACCGCCGCCTACATCGCCGAGATCCTGCGCGGCGCGATCCAGGCCATCCCGCCCGGTGAAATCGAAGCGGCGCGGGCGCTGGGCATGTCCAAGCCCAAGGCACTGTTCTATATCATCCTGCCGCGCGCCGCGCGCATCGGCCTGCCGGCCTACAGCAACGAAGTGATCCTGATGCTCAAGGCCAGCGCCCTGGCCAGTACCGTGACCTTGCTGGAGTTGACCGGCATGGCCCGCACCATCATTGCCCGCACCTACCTGCCGGTGGAGATCTTCTTTGCCGCCGGCATGTTCTACCTGCTGATGGCCTATGTGCTGGTGCGCGGCTTCAAGCTGCTGGAACGCTGGTTGCGGGTCGATGCCTGCCAAGGACGCTAACAGCGGGTTGACGGGCGAGCGACTGCTGGCCCGTTTTCTCGCACTGGATGCGTTCCTCACCGAACATCAAGGGCTGTGGCGACCACGGCCCTTCACCCATCTGCAATTGCGTTGGGAAGCCCAGCATCCAGCGCTGGCCCAATGGTTGCGCCAGCGCTCGCTGGCAGAGGCCGAAAGCAGTCACAACCTGCCCACCGAACTACAAGCCCCGGCGCCGTTTCCCCAATGGGCGCAGCTGGCGGCGCGTCTCAGCGCTGTGGATAAGTTACCGTCGAGCGCGCTACATGCAGCTGCGCCGCGCCTGAATGTGGATGTACCGGGGCGCAAATGGCAGCAGATCGAGGCGTTTGGCGCCGCCTTGCAGTTTGCCGAGCGCCCCACCCATTGGCTCGATTGGTGCGCCGGCAAAGGCCACCTTGGCCGGCGGCTGCTGCAACCGGGGCAAAGCCTGACCTGCCTGGAGTACGATCCGGCGCTGATCGGCGCAGGCCAAATCCTCAGCGACCATCATCAAATGCCCGCCCGCCACCTTCAGCAAGATGTGATGGCTGAAAGCGCTGTGCAGCAACTCACCGATAAACACACCCCGGTGGCCCTGCATGCCTGTGGCGATCTGCACGTACGCCTGCTGCAACTGGCCAGCGCCGCCGGCTGCCAGCAACTGGCCGTGGCGCCCTGCTGCTACAACCGCATCAGTAGCGAGCAGTACCAGGCGCTGTCGGCCCCGGCTCGTGCTTCGGCGCTGCGTTTGTCGCGCGAAGACCTCGGCCTGCCCCTGAGCGAAACCGTCACCGCAGGCTTGCGGGTGCGCCTGCAACGTGACACCTCCATGGCCCGGCGCCTGGGTTTCGATCAGTTGCAGCGGCAACTGCGCGGGCGTGACGAGTACCTGCCCACGCCTTCGTTGCCCAGCGAATGGCTGCACCGGCCCTTCGCTGATTACTGCCAACACCTGGCGGCGCTCAAGGGTTTATCCACAGGGCAGCAGGATTGGGCAACCCTGGAACAGCATGGCTGGCAACGCCTGGCCCATGTACGAAACCTGGAACTGGTACGTGGCCTATTTCGCCGCCCGCTGGAATTGTGGCTGGTGCTGGATCGGGCATTGTTCCTGCAAGAAAACGGCTACAAGGCTCTAGTCGGTCGCTTCTGCGAATCGTGCCTGACACCGCGCAACCTGATGGTGCTCGCCGAGCGCGATCAAAGGGCAGCAAGCCCTGTGGATAACTCTGTTGATGAAATTCTGTAGGACGCCGTAAAAGCGGGCGCCATAGGCCAAAATCCTGACTGATCATTTTTTGTTCATAAAATAAAACGCACGAAAAACAGGCAGTTGCAGCGTAATGAGAACAGCTCCACAAAATGACTGTTTCAACACCTGTCCGACCAACAGATTGTGCATAAGCATCTGCGGTTAACCGTATAAGGCGTGGGTCAGGGCACGTTTGGCGGGCTATCCAGCAACTGGCACAGCCCATGGATATCGTCACAGGCCAGGCTCACCGCCTCGTTATCCAGGGGGTCCTCGCCAAAGGCCAGCGCCTCGCTGATCTGCGGGTCGCGATGGATCACCTCCAGGCCATCCTCCCCGAGGCGCTGCTTGAATACGTCCAGCATATCCAGGCTGAAGGCACTGCCCTCATCCAACTGGTTGACGAACACATGGCAACGCGGCGCCGACGGCCGCGCAAGGTACGGCGCCAGCAACCGCTGCATCTGCTCCAGCGCACCCAGTGACGCCGCGTCTGCCAGGGCAACCACCACCACCCTGTCGGCAACGTGCAATGCCTGGTGCAGGTAGACGTTATTGCCGGCGGGGGTGTCGATGATGACCGTGGCCTGCTCACTCAAGCCCAGGCGCGACAAGTGCTGCGCCAGCCACTGCGGGTCCTGCTTGAGCCAGCGTTGCAGGTCTTCCTGCTGTTGCAGGTCGGTCTCGCCAAAGACCACTACCCGACAGCCACAAAAGCCGGGTTGGGCGATCGGCCCCCAGGGTTGCTTGCACAGGCTGGCACGCCCGATTCCCGGGGTGTCGTGGGGCAGGCCAAAGTGCAGGTGCAGGGCGTTTTGTGGGTCCAGTTCCAGCACCGTCACTGCGCGCCCCAGGCGTTGCAGGCCACTGCCCAATGCCGTCGCCAGGGTGCTGCGCCCTACGCCGCCATTGCCCGACACCAACGCCACAACCTGCGCGCGACAGGCCGGCATGGCGGTTGGTTGGGGTTGCTCAATGGAGGAAGGCGCAGCGTCGATGGGGGTATCTTCGAAGAACTGCAGCGTCGACGTCATCGGGTGATCATGACTGGCAAGATTCTTGGCAAAACGTTCGTCGGCATGGCTCACAGACCACCCTCCTTTGTCACGGCACCTCTTTTAGGACATGGGTGCACTTGTTGTTCAAGCAGTGTGTGACAGGAGTAGGTGAGTGTCATTATTTTGGTGTTTTTTAGCGCGGCAATTTCGACGAGCGGTTAAAAGTCAATTTAATGACAGCCCTTTATCCGCTCCCACTGCTGCGCAACCTGCTCGGCACTGGAGGCCCCGACCCGCGCCAGGTCAACGGGATAATCCACCCCCGGATTCTCGACAAACCGCGTCGCGGTAAATTGACCATTGCTGGCGCGCAGAATATAGCCGGTGTCCTGGCAGCGCTCCGACGCCAGAAACACCACCCCCGGAGCTACCCACTCCGGCTTGAGATTGCCCGGTTCACCTTCAACGCCCCACATGCGCGTCTTGGCCACCGGCGACACCGCATTCACCAGAATCCCGGCGTTTGCGCCTTCCATACTCAACGCATTCATGATGCCCAACTGCGCCATCTTCCCCGCCGCATAGGCCACCAGCCCGGGCTGGGCATATTGCTGGTACATCGCCCGATCAGACGACGTCAGCACCACCCGCGCGGCAGTGGATAGCTTGAGGTATTGCCAGGCATGTTTGCATAGCCAGATGGGCGCATAGACATTGATATCCAGCGCACGCCCGATAAACGCCGCCTCCGCCTCCTCAATGGATTGATAACCCACCCAGCCGGCGTTATGAATCAGGATGTCGAGCTGCCCAAACGCCGCGATGGCCGTCTCGACCAACTGCCGACAGCCTTGCTCGCTGGACAAATCCCCCTGATGAGCAACCGCGCTCAAACCCTCGGCCTCAAGGCGGCGTGCCGCGTCCAGGGCGATGGAGGCATCGCTTCCCGAACCGAGGTTATCGGCGCCGATATCACTGATCACCACATTGGCCCCGCGCTGGGCCAGCGCTTGTGCGTAGACAAAACCCAAACCACGGCCAGCGCCGGTGATAACGGCGGTTTTTCCTGCGAAGTTCATTGGCTTTTCCTCATTGAGTGCCCCCTCAACTTAGCAATGAACAACGGCGTTGTTTAATACTGATCAAGGGGCGGTTTGATACCTTCTGCGTATCAAGCCTCAGGCCCCCCCAAGGCCTCGGCACCGGCACGCATCACCCCTTGCCAAAGCGCTGGAGCACGCGACCGGCAGCGGAAAAACCACGTTCTGAAAAATAGTCAGAATTCAGGGGTTTACAGAACCTTTCCAATCGCTATAATCGTCGCCCTAACACGCCGGTATAGCTCAGTTGGTAGAGCAACTGACTTGTAATCAGTAGGTCCCGGGTTCGACTCCTGGTGCCGGCACCACATTAGGCTCCACTGCATTCCACCGAATGCTCTGGAAGCCCCGAAAACCCGCCCTTTGGCGGGTTTTTTCGTTCCAGAACCCTCCGTCGGGATCCAACAAAATCCCCCTTCCCCGAGGGTATGTTAGGGGTATTGCGATTTCCCGGTCAGGAGCGCGTACCCCTATGCCACGTCTAGCGATCCCTCTCAGCGACCTGCAATGCCGCACGGCCAAAACCCGCGAGCGCGCCTACAAACTGTTCGACGGTGGCGGCATGTACCTTTTCGTCAAACCCAATGGCGTGAAGACCTGGCGCTTGAAGTACACCAAGCCCAACGGCAAGGAAGGTACGCTCATCATCGGCAATTACCCCATAGTTACCCTTTCCGTCGCACGACGTAAGCGAGACGAAGCCAAGGCGTTGCTGCTCGACAATCTCGACCCAATGGAAGAAAAGAAGAAGGCCAAGATCGTAGCCCAGCGGGCGGCACTGCTTTTCGAAACCGTCGCCCTAGAATGGCACGCTGATATGTCCCGCCGCTGGACCGAAGGACACGCGAAAACCGTGATGAGCCGACTGCGTACCCACGTCTTCCCGCTGATCGGCCAACGACCCATCGCTGAACTCGATACCCATGACCTGCTAGAGATCACCCAGCGCATCAAGGAACGCGGCACCATGGATGTGGCGTTACGGGTACAGAACTACTTATCCACCATCATGCGCGGGGCCAAAAGGGCTCGGCAGATCACCATGAATCCTGCACTGGATTTGGCAGGCTCGCTTCACGCGCCGCGCACAGTCCATCGCCCCGCCCTATCCCTCAACCGCCTACCCGAACTGCTACACCGTATCGACAACTACAACGGCCGCGAACTGACGCGCCTTGCCGTGCTGCTGACTCTGCACGTGTTCGTCCGCTCCAGCGAGTTGCGCTTCGCTCGATGGAGTGAGTTCGACCTCCAACGCGCCATGTGGGAAATCCCCGATACACGCGCACCGATTGAAGGGGTACGCAACTCCACACGCGGGACCAAGATGAACGGCGACATTCAAATGGTTCCGCTATCGCCGCAGGTCATCGAAATACTGGAGCGCCTGCGCAGCCTGAGTCGCTTTTCAGAGTTGGTGCTACCGGGCGACCACAAGTACTGGAAGCCCATGTCCGAGAACACGGTGAACACCATGCTCCGCAACGTCGGCTATGACACCAGCAAGGACGTGTGCGGCCACGGCTTCAGGACCATGGCCTGCAGCGCCCTGCTTGAGTCCGGACTATGGACCGACGCAGCCATCGAAAGACAAATGAGCCACAAGGAACGCAACCGTGTGCGCGCCGCGTATATCCACAAAGCTGAATTTCTGGAGCAGCGCCGGCTGATCATGGCGTGGTGGAGCAACTACATTGATGCCAATCGTAGCGGCCATGTAACGCCTCACGAATTCGCTCACCCAGTCGGCAACAACATCACCGCCCTACAAAATAGCCGTGGCGCATCCAAACGTGGGTAAGCCTGTGAGATCACCGTTGTCCGCCCTTCCACTCGGGTCCATCCAAGCGGGGCTGCAAAGCCGCCCTGCTTGGATGGACCTCATTTAAAAAATCTAAAGCCCACGCAACTGTCTGTGGAAAACCACTGATTTCCACCGGTGGATAGTTTCATCCACAGCCGTAGAACGCCCGAAAATTCGGGCCTTGACCCAAATTATCCACAGGCGTAGAAAAGATCGGGCAAAGCGCTGTCTTTGACAGCAACCCAGGTAGCCAGAACCTTTAAGGCTACGCCACACCGTGGTGGTTCTCCCAAAGTGCGATTAGCGTCCGGCGGCTCGCACGGTCACAGCGATGTGATGGATGCCTACTTTTACCAGTGTGCCCACTGCGGCAACTTATCCCCTTTCATAGCTGCCCTGCAGCAACCTATCCACTTGGCCATTCCCGTGCGCCAACCTGCGCCCGTCTCTTTCTCCCGGAAAGAGACGGGCGCTCCTACCGCTGCTGCAGCCCAACTCGTACAAGGCTTTGCGGCATTCCCCCTCGTGACAATCGGTGTGACAAACACCGAAGTCACCCGCAACAGCGATGCAGATGATGGTGCCGCAGCCCAAGGAATGGGTTGTACCTGACTGACAGTCAGGCATGCCCCGGTCATCTCATCACTGCCTTCACCCGACTCAGGATCTCGCGGCGTTGGTTTCGTCAGCCGATGCAGCCCCACCCGCCCACTTCCTCGGAAGTGTTCAGGAGGCCAGATCATGAGATGCCCAAGCTCCCGGCCGTAAAGAGCCGCCAGTCCCGCGTTAGTGGACAACCCTCACAGGTCGCAGGGGCCTTGATCCCTGATAACACTCAACATTCTTGGCGGGATGACGTGGGGAAGGTTTTAAAAGTTTTGGCTTCGAGAGGAGTTCGATCATGGCATTGGTCGGTAGACGGGATGGGCGCAATTTTGGCTATGGCCGGCAACTGAGTTATGCCGGGCCACAGGCGCTACGTGATCTGTTTGGCGGCGGGCATTACGGGACGGTCAAAGCACACAGTGATCGTTGGCTGGTGTTTGTACGCTGGTGTCGGTCGGAGGATGGCCCGGGAATTAATGACGCACGGCAGATTGATCGGCAGACCTTGCTGGATTACGCGGAGCATCTGCGTCACCTGGTTGAGCGCAGCGATCTCGCCATCGCCACTGCGCAAAACCGATTGTCCAGCGTCAATCGGACCCTGGCAGCGCTTCGCGGTGATCAGTATGTGAAAGTACCGAGTCCGAGCAAGGCGCTAGGAATGCGGCGCACCAGTGTTCGTCGTTCGGTGCCGCAAGGCCAAGACCGCGAACATGTGAAGAGGGTCGTAGAGGTGCTTTGCGCACACCAGCAGCCGCGTGCCGCGGCCATCGCTCAATTAGCGCGAGCCACCGGCATGCGCTTACGCGAGGCCATTTTGGCCGACCTTCCGCGCTTAAAACGTGAGGCCGAACAATACGGCAAGATCAACATCCAGGATGGCACCAAGGGGGGCCGCTCAGGTGCCTCGGCACCTCGCTGGATCAGGGCGGATGATCATATTCGCGAGGCGCTGAGATTCGCCGAACAGGTCTCACCCGACGGTAGCCGCAACCTACTTGCACCGAACGAAACCTACCTCGATTTCCAACGGGGAATCGTCCGTCCTGCACGGGACATCCTCCATCAGTACAACATCAAAGGCTTCCACGAATTGCGGGCAGCCTATGCGTGCGAACGCTATGAGCAAATCACCCACCATCCCGCCCCCATCAACGGTGGCCATTGCTATCAACTCGACCGACGTCTCGATCAGGAAGCCCGAGTACAAATCAGCTATGAGCTGGGGCACAACCGTATCGTCGTGGTGGCCGCTTACATTGGTGGTCGAGCATGAGCACGGCATTCGATATGGATCTGTTCCTGGCGGGCGTCCTGACCGGGTCGCATACCACGCGGCAACGCCACCTGCATCAGGCGAAGGCTATCCAAACAGCAATCGCTGAGCGCTGGCAACGCGACAATCCATGGACTTGGCAGAGAAAACACCTTGCGTGGTTTTTGAATCACCACATAAACCAGCACACAGAATCGACGCGCTATTACTATTTGCTGACCATGCAATTACTCACTCATCGCTTAGGAAAACCCTGGCAGTTCAACCTCTAAACGAAGGTCAGAAAACGGCCGATTCTGTTGAAAAAGTCGGTTTCCCCAAACTGTTCGAATATTGATGGGTAAAAACACCTTTTTTTGCACGCTGCTACGTGAAATCCGAGTCACGCAGCCTCTGCTGAAGGTAAGGATTTCAATCTCAGACGCGTACTTTTCAGCCATGGGAACCAAGCCGGACTTTTTCAACACAATCGGCCAAAAGCAGACCTTGACCTGTCAAAGAAGCTTAGGAGCTATAAATGAATAGGGGAGGTATTTGCAGAAAAGTCACGTCAGAGTAAGGACGTCCTGGCCTCGTCCGATAGTAGCTCAGCTTAGGGGCACTTGCACCGACCAATGGTGCAGGCATCCGCAAACAATGCTCTGGACTGGATAAAATTCAAAATGGATAATGGGGGCAATTAGCCACCACTAAATCATGATGGATTATGAAAAAAATAATACATGTTTCAGATATACACGCTAGTACCACTCCGCTTAAAGGGCAGTCCAGACAATTTCTTGAGAGGTTGAAGGACGCATTTTTGGCGGACATACAGTCACTTGAGGGGGCTGATTCCATCATTTTCTCCGGAGATCTGACCTACTCAGGAAAGATGGAAGAGTTCGAACTCTGCCAGAAAGAAATAATCGTTCCTATTCGTGATGCCCTCAGGCTAGATAATAAAGATATTCTTTTGGTACCAGGGAACCATGACACGGATTGGAGTGGTTTCAGTTTCTCTACGAAACTAGCAATAAAAAGCCTTCGTAAAGAGCATGACTCTGGAGGTATAGCCGAGCTCCAGGCTGAGTTGCTTTCTGGTGAAAAAAAACCTTATGCAGGATGGTTGGACTTTACTAGTAAGTTCTACGAAGGATCTCAGAGTGTGGTGGAGATAAAAGATTTTTATCAGACTTACAAACATGGAAATGTTGGTATTGCATGCCTTAATACCGGTTGGTCCGCGATTGGAGAGGGTGATAGAGAGAACCTCTTTATCGGGGAGCGGCAGCTAGATGCTGCAATGAAGAGTATCAGTGGCTTCAAGGAAAAGGTCATCATCATGCATCACCCTATGGAGTGGCTACATCCAGAGGAGCGCAGGTTGTTGTCTGCGAAAATAACCAACTTTAAGGTTTCAACCATTTTCTACGGACACATGCATGAATTTAATATTCTTCGGGAATCTTCATTTTCTGAAGACTTTGTGATGAAAATGCAGGCTGGTAGGTTTGATCTGTCAGGAACAGAGAAAAGCGGTTACTCAATCATCAGTGCAAATCATACTAACAATCTTAAGTCAGGAAGAATTCTATTTCGGCGATATGACGAGGCTGCTAAGAAGTTTGCGCCATGGGTAGATAGGTGTCCTCAAGGGCAAATGGATTACGAAGCAGCTCTATCGGGTGGCTTTAATAGAGAAGCGTTTGCTGAGGATTGTAGTAAAGTATTGGATCGCTTTGACTACGATCTGATGTGCAACACTGGTGTGGCAGAGGCTGAACGTAAACGACTTTCTGAGATATTCATTTGCCCTGCTATTAAGGTGGAGGGGTATGAAATCGAAGAGGACGGCGAGGAGCAGTATATTGGCTTTGAGGAATTGACGAAGTCGCGAGATAACTTTCTTCTCGTCGGTGGTGAGAACTCCGGAAAAAGCACCATATTGAAAAGCTTGCTCATGAATAAGCTCAGGAGCCAAGCGCAGGCGCAGTTAGATGAAATTGCATTCTATTTTGATTGCAAAGGAAAGAAGCTGCCGTCCAAGAATAGAATCAAGGCAGTTTTAACTGAAATTTACGATTCTCTCCCCGGTTCGGCTTTATACATTGACACTCTAAACAATAAAACCACAACCGAAAATGCACTTCTGATTTTTGACGGGGTGGAAGGGCTTTCTCAACGCTGCATTGACGAACTGATTGACTTCCTGAAAGAATACAAGGCTCCTAGGTTCATTATATCCTGTAAGCACGCTACAGCTCATGAAATTGCAACAAAGCTGCGCACGGAAGTGGCTAGGAAGTTTTTTGAGGTAAACATCGGCGGGATGAAGCGAAGCCATCTCAAGGGATTGGTCGGGAGGTGGCTTTCAAGTTCTACCAAACAGAACTCTGTTGCAAGAGAAATCTTGAAAGCTGTTGATAACGCAGGGATGCCGAATAATTTATTTGTGTATTCTATGCTGCTTTCGATTTATGAGCGAAAGCAAGGCCATTTCTCTACCTATCTGCATGAGGCAGATCTTGTTGAGAATTTTATCGAAGTAATTATGCATAAGCACTGTATTACTGTTGAGCGGGCACCACAATATAAGGATCTATTGCGTCTGCTTGGTAGCATTGCTCATGAAATGGTCTGTAGAAATACATTCGCCCTCAAGGTGTCTGAAGTGGATGCCCTTATCGTCCAGTTCAATGGTGACATTGCTCAGGACTTTCAGGTCGCCTCCTACCTCAATCCTATATTGGCAAGCGGCGTGATTGAACTTTCTGAAGGTAGATACCGATTCAGTCAGGCCTGTTTCTTTGATTACGTCTACGCCAGATATCTCAGCAATAGAAGTACTTCGTACACAGAGCTGCATAACTCGATTAACTTCCTGCGTTTCAATAAAGTTATTGAGTATATATCTGCTATTTCGAAAGAAGATACAGCTTTACTTGAGTTTTGTCAGAAGCTCACTGCTGACGCATGGGAAATCTGTGTTGCGTCAGAAAAAATCTCCGATCTGAAGTCCGCTGCGCAGGAGCTTCAAGAGGCTGCGCAGTCAGATATTCTCGATGAGCTGAAGGTGGAGTCCATCGATAAAGCTCTTGCCCAAGAGCCTCCTAAAGAGCACGAAATCGATGATCGGATGGATAGTGAAAATCCTTTGAGGGAGTGTCCTCAGAATGGCGAGTCCCGTGCTACTTGGGACGACCTCCATGGCGCAACGTTATTTCAATCTTCACTGTCTCTCTATGCCCGAGTATTCAGGGCGGCAGAGCACGTGACAGATCGCTCGATAGCAGATCAGCACTTTTCTAGTGCCTTGGATTTCTATCAAAAGACTATTGCATTGAATACTAGACGGTTTCAAGAGAAGCTGCGGCCTATCGTGTTGGAAAAGCTTGCGAGGCATTCTAAATACCAAGAGCTACCCCAAGAGCACAGAAAGAAGGCGACCGAAAGATTTGATGCTTTCCTCAACTTTCTTATCGCAGCGTTCCCTAATTTTGCTGTGTCAATGATGACTGCTGATCTAGTCAATTCCAGACAGATAAGTCGACTCAGGGAGAAGCGCGCTGATTCAGTCGACAACCTGGAAAAGATCATCATAACGTATGCCCTTTGCGAAATTGATGGAGTTGACACGCTTGGCGAAATTAAGTCCCTCAAGCCGAGTAAGAGCTATGAGTATTCTACGGTTATCATGAAAATTTTGGAACTCTCTCACATGGACTTCACTCTTAGTCAAGAGGTTCGTGAAGAGTTGATTGAACATGCCAAATCGCTGATGAAGAATAAGCTAGCTAGGAAGCTGGTTAATGATCTTTCTGAGATATCGACCAAAATAACTGGAGAGTTGCTGGGGCTAGAGTCGTAATATGAATATTGATTTGAATGTCGTAGCAACTGGCCTAGCAGCTCCTTGTGCGGTTTTAATTGTAAAAACGCTTCTGGACTTCAGTCTATCTCACTATTTCGTTAAGTATTTGCACTGGATTCCTGTGAGGGGCTTTTTTCGGGATCGTCCCCCTGCATTATCAGGTAGATGGCAGCAAGTTTGGGAGGCTCCGGATAGTCCCAGCTTCAAAGAGATTAAGGATCGTCACAGCTATACAGATATCAAGCAGTTCGGAAAGTATCTTTATGCGGAGTTTGACGCTAAAGGCAAAACTTACTGTATGTTTGGCATGATCAAGAACTCTTACATCTCCGGAGAATGGTACGATAAAAGCGATCGGCTTGCTTATTTTGGAGCCTTGCAGTTAAAAATCGTCGATACGGGAAATTTGACAGGCCTGTACATAGGCCATTCCTCCCGGACGAGTCGTGTGGGGTGCGGAGATTGGAATTGGAACCGTTGCTCTCCTTGAGAGCGGCTTCCTATAGGTCTTCTTTTCAAATATTTCGTTACTCTTTTCTCTGCTGCAGCACTCTAAGGTTCTCAAGCAATCGTGAGCGTCCGCTATTGGTCGTCGTCCGCTGCCTGTCGCCACGGCAGCTTTTGGCGGACTCCTACCTATTCTCGCCGGAGGGGATGATCAACAACGTTCGAATTCGGGAGGTTTACCATTCCGTATGCGGCTCTGAATTACTTGTAGACTGACGTCGTGCTGACATCTAAAAAATCCCGAGTTCGATTCCACCGAGTGCCATAACTAGCTGATTTAATTATAGTTACTAGTTGGGGTACGCCGAATTTTCCAGCGAACTCCAGACGCCCGAAAAACCTAGCCGCAGAAACATACCGTTCGTCTGGCGCCCATACAAAACGAAGCCCTCGCAGAAATGCGAGGGCTTTGTTGTTTCTGAAGTAGTGATTGCTCAGTTATCCCTGCACACCACTGCCTCCTACATAGCCAGCTCACTGCGTGCTCCGCGCACTTCGCCTTTCAGACCCTCTTCTCAGAGCTGAAAATCTTCTCGCTCTGGCTTGGACATATACGCGGGCAGTCATGCGGCCAGCAGATAAGTGGACTGTACCAACCCAGAAGGAAAGCAGCGGCTGGATACTAGTTTCAATTCAACGTCCTGCTGAAGGGCCCCGAACAATGGTCTTCCCGACCCGATCAGCACAGGAACAGTGGTAATCACCATGTCAGCGATTAATCCATCGCACAGGAATGATTGCACCACCTGCCCGCCATCGACATAAACCCGACGCACGCCTTGCCTCTTCAAGTCCTCCATCAGTTCCATGGGTGCAAGGTTGGAGAAACGTACCTTGCCCTTCAACGCCTCGGGCACTGGCGAATCCGCCAGCCGTTCAGACAGCACCACCACGGGTCGTTCATAGAACCAAGTGTCGAAGGTCAGCACCTTCTCATAGCTTCCCCGCCCCATCACAATCACATCCTTGTCAGCGATGAAGTCTGAATAGCCATGGTCCTCAGTTGGATCGTCGCGCTGCAAAAGCCAGTCAATGTCACCATCGGGCCTGGCGATGAAGCCATCCAGACTGGTGGCTATGAAAACATGGGCAGTGGTCATCAGGACTACCTTATGGTGTATGTCGATGCATGATCATAATCCGAATAAACGTTTTCCTTCGCTCTCGCAAGGAAATGAACAGGACGGTGTTGCATGTTTGATAATTTGCAGAAAGAGCTTCGCCGACTAGCTGCGACTCAGCAGGTGTCTGTGCCCATTGAAAGTGATGCGGAGGGTTACATCGACAAGGAATGTCCCGCTGAGGCGTGCCTGTTCCAATTCAAGATCTACGGTGATGATTGGACAAATATCGTGCGGGACGATGAGGTTTTTTGCCCATCCTGCCGGCACGCTGCTCCAGCCAAATCATGGTTCACAACCGCACAGATCGAATCGGCAAAGGAGTACGCTTTGGGCACTGTGATCAACGGTCTAAACGGCGCAATGCGAGCAGACGCCCAAGCCTCTAAACGACGACAAAAACCGGGCGCTTTCCTCAGCATTACTTTAGACGTCAAAGGCGGAAAGGATGCTGTTCTTTTGCCGATAGCCGCAGCGGAACCGATGCGCCTACGTACAAGGTGCGACGATTGCGCGTGCAGATATTCCTACGTTGGCGCGGCCTACTTCTGTCCGAGTTGCGGGAAAAACTCGGCGAGCCACACCTTTCTGCAAACGTTAGCGACTATCCGAACGTCGGCTGCACTAGGTGGAACGCTACGCGGAGTGCTCGAGCCCGACGAGGCCGAGGTGATGACACGAACTCTTCTAGAGAAGGCCATTTTAGATACAGTTACTTCTTTCCAGCGGCTTGCTGAGCAGCTATATGAAGCTCGAACCGGCAAAGAGCCGCGGCGTAATGCCTTCCAGAATCTCGATGCAGGCTCTGCATTGTGGGAAACAGAACTCGGAGTTTCATACGCTCAGCTACTGGAGGCCTCTGCTATGACACAACTGCGTGTCTACTATCAGCAACGCCATCTTCTGGCGCACCAGCAGGGTATCGTTGATAACGACTATGTTACACGTAGTGGCGATACAACCTACGAGGTCGGACAACGGCTACTCATCAAAGAAAGTGCTGCGCTTAATTTTGCAGACCTGGTAGACCGGCTTGGAACCGCGCTAATGGCCCGTTGCTCGCCCTGAGTTTAGTGTGGCCCCGCCGACTCCCTACCAACGGTCGTGAGTTGTTAAGCGCTCTAGTTTCGTAGACATCTTTGATGTGTCCTCCTCTGGCCGTCTGCTGCCTGTCGCCACGGCAGCTTTTGGCGGAGTCCTGCCTATTCTCTACGGATGGGATGATCGACAACGTTCAAATTCAGGGGGGGGGGGTTACCATTCGTATGCGGCTCTGAATTACTTGCAGACCGACAACGTGCTGACATCTAAAAAATCTCGAGTTCGATTCCACCGAGCGCCATAACTAGCTGATTTATTTATAGTTACTAGTTGGGGTACGCCGAATTTTCCAACGAACTCCAGACGCCCGAAAAACCTAGCCCGGCCGAAACATACCGTTCGTCTGGTGCCGCACCATACAAAACAAAGCCCCCACAGAAATGTGGGGGCTTTGTTGTTTCTGGGGTTCGGGTTTGTGCCCCCCCCCACAAAATGTCCACACCCTTCCCTCCCTGGCGCAGAAAAGTCTCTTGCATAAAAATCATGCCATCACGAAAATGAGAGCGATTACCATTTACGCATCGGTGGCACGCTCATGTCAGCGCTTGATCAATCAGCTCTTCATCAGCTGTATAGCGAACACAACAGCTGGCTGAAAGGCTGGTTGCGAGTCCGCCTGGGCAATGCCGCCGATGCTTCGGATCTGGCTCAGGACACGTTTGTGCGGGTCATGACGGCCCGCAATGACGCGCCGATCCGCGAGCCTCGAGGTTATCTCAGTGCCATTGCGCGTTCTCTTCTGATCGATAAGGCCCGCCGCCGCACTATTGAGCAGGCTTATCTGCACGCGCTGGCTCAAAGGCCAGAACCTGTGGATGTCTCACCAGAGATACGGTTGTCGATCATCGAAATGCTGGTTGCCGTCGATAGCCTGCTCGATGAGTTGGGCACCAGGACTCGGGAGATTTTTCTCGCCGTGCAACTGGAAGGGCTTAGCTATGTTGCAGCTGCTGAGCGATTCGAGGTGTCAGTGACGACGGTCAAAAATCACTTGATTCGTGCCATGACCCGTTGCCTGTTGCTGGTCGACAGTTGATGACCCCCTCTCTGGATCTCAAGACGCTTGAGGCTGCGGCTACCTGGTACGTGCAACTCAATGACGGTACGGTCAATGAAGCCAGAACCCAGGCCTGGCAGGCTTGGATAACGTCCGACCCACTGCACTCGCAAGCCTGGGAAAGGGTCGAAACGCTTCAACGGCAATGGGCGTTGATGCCCAGGCGAGCCGCCCTCTCCAGCCTGGACGCAGCGAAGACACAGCGCCGTGATGTTCTGAAACTGCTTGGCATGCTGGTGGCCGCTGGCGGCTGTACTTGGATGGCGGCGGACCAGATACCGTACCGCTCGATGCTCGCTCAACAACGCACCGGGACCCGTGAGCGTCGCACGCTGCAGCTTGACGATGGCTCGCAGTTGGAACTGAATGCCGGCACCGCCCTGGATGTCCGCTTTGACTCAAAACAGCGCGTGATCCAGCTATACAGTGGTGAGATTGAGGTTCAGACCGCCAAAGACCCCGCCCTGCGTCCGTTTATCGTTCAAACCGGCGAGGGCAGCGTACGCGCGCTGGGTACCCGGTTCAGCGTCCGTCAATTGCCTGAGCAAACACTCGTCGGCGTACTGCAATCGGCTGTGCAGGTATGCCCAAGTCAGCATGTCGAGCGGACGCTGCGCCTGGAAGCCGGGCAGCAAGTGGCTTTCAGTCGCGATGAAGTCCACAAGGTGCGCCCATTACCCGCGGGCTCAACTGCGTGGGTCCAGGGGATGTTGAGTGTGGATGACTGGCGCCTGGGAGACTTTATCGAAGAGCTGGGTCGCTATCGTCCAGGCGTATTGCGCTGTGCCGCGTCTGTACGGGGCATGAGTATCTCGGGCGCGTTCCGTATCGATGACACCGATACGGTGTTGGAAAACTTGAGCAAAACCCTACCCGTTAAGGTGAGCTATCTGACCCGGTATTGGGTCAGCATCGAGCCGGCATAATCCCCTGGTGTTGATTCTTGCCCAACGACCTTGCTGATTTTGATTCTCATCCGTCAATGACATAAGCCGCGATAACAGCGGGTTTCTGCCATGACAACGCAAGGATCAACGAATGCTCCCGCTCCCCCTCAATGTCACTCCCAAGATAACGCGCGCCATACGCTTTGCAGTATTTGGCATGTCCCTCGCCGGGTTGCCGGGTTTGGCACTGATGCCGCTGCCGGTGCTGGCCCAGAGCCTAAAGACTTACCAGATTCCTGCAGGCCCGCTGGGTAGCGCCCTGACCCGGTTTGGGGTGCAAGCAGGGGTCACTATTTCATTCGACACCGAGCAAACACGCCGCCTTTCTACCGCGGGCCTTACTGGCACCTACAGCATCGAGGAGGGGTTATCGCGCCTGTTGGCAAACAGCGGATTACTGGCGCAACGCCAAGGCAACGGGGGCTTTGTGTTAATTGCTGGCAATAACGAGTCAGCGGTGCTACTCGGCACAACCAGCATCTCAGGGCAGAGCCTGGACGCAACGACCGAAGGTACCGGTTCCTACACCACAGGTTCCATGAGCACCGCGACCAAACTGGCCACCTCGATGCGCGAGACGCCGCAGTCAGTAACGGTCATCACCCGCCAGCGCATGGATGATCAGAACATGCAGTCCCTGGAGGACATTTCGACCTACACGCCGGGCCTGACCATGCGCAAGACCGGCGGCGAACGCCCGCAGTTCTACTCGCGTGGCTCGGCCATCGACAACATCATGATCGATGGCCTACCCGTGGCATATGACACCGACACTCTCGGCACCTCGACAATGGCGATGTTCGACCGGGTCGAGGTGGTGCGCGGTGCGTCGGGCCTGATGATCGGTGCCGGCAACCCGTCCGGCACGCTCAACCTGATCCGCAAACGCCCGACCGTCGAGCCACAAGTATCGGTGACCGTAGGTGCCGGTTCGTGGGACAACTACCGCACCGAACTCGATGCCAGCAGCGCACTCAATTCCAGCGGCTCGATCAGGGGGCGTGTGGTCGGCGCCTTTCAGGACAAAGACAGCTTTACCGATGGCTACAGCAGCAAGCGCCAGTTGCTGTACGGCATCACTGAATTTGACCTGAGCGAAGCCACTACCCTGACCCTGGGCGCGTACTACAACCGCGAAGACAACCCAGGGGCCGACTGGTCAGGCATACCAACCAAAGCCAATGGCACGTTCCTGCCCATCTCCCGTTCGACGCGCATGAGCCCGAAGTGGACCTACTGGAACAAGAAAAACACCAGTGCCTTTGCCGAACTCGAACACCGTTTTGACAACGACTGGAAACTGCGCCTGAACACCACCTGGTTGCGAGGCGACCTGGACATGCTCGGCACCAGTTTCTACCGACTGGACCCGGCAGCCGACCAACTGAACCTGAACGTGGGCCGATACACCTACCAACACACGCAAAAAAGCGTCGACAGCTACGTTTCCGGGCCCTTCATCCTCTTCGGCACCACCCACGAACTGGTGCTTGGCGCCAGCTATCGCACCGATAACACCGACGATGGTCCCGGCGGCGGCTTCCTCAACGACCCGAACGTCGTGCTCGACCCGTCCAATTTCGACTATCACGGCGTGGATAAACCCACCATCAACTACAACTGGTCGCGCAAAGGCCAGGTCGATCAGTACAGCACCTACGCCACCACGCGCTTGCACCTGCGCGATGACTTGAAACTGATCCTCGGCTCACGCCTGGATTGGTACGAGTACGAACAGAACACTATTTCCGGTGAATACACGTTCGGCGCCGACTACAAGGCTACGCGCGAATACACCCCCTATGCCGGCCTGATCTACGACATCAACGACACCTACTCGGTGTACACCAGTTGGACAAAAATCTTCCAGCCCCAGGCCAACGTGAATTACTACGGCAGCCTGCTGCCGCCAGTCACGGGCACCAACCGGGAGGTCGGGATCAAAGGCGAATACTTCGAGGGTGCCTTGAACGCCAGCGTGGCTTATTTCCAGCTGACTCAGGAGAACCGCGCCCAAAGCCTGGACACGTGCTTGCCGGGGGTCGCGTCTTGCTCGGTAGCGTCCGGTGAAGTGCAGACCAAAGGTGTCGACATGGAGCTGCAGGGCATGCTCGCTCGTGGCTGGCAGGCCTCGGCCGGCTACACCTATGCCGCCGCCAAGAACGTCAAGGGCGGCAGCGGCCGCTTCGACAGCGACACGCCGTACAACTTGCTCAAACTGTCTACCACTTACCAACTGCCGGGCGACCTGGAAAAATGGTCCATTGGCGGTTCATTGCGCAGCCAGAGCAGCACCTACACCTCGTTCGGCGTTACTCAGGGCGGCTACAGCATCTTCGACCTGATGACTGGCTACAACGTGAACAAAAACCTCAAGGTACAAGCCAACCTCAACAACGTGTTCGACAAGCGCTACTACCAAAGCATCAGTAACCCTGCCGGCGCGAACCTCTTTGGCGACCCACGTAACGTGGCGGTGACCATGAGGTGGAGCATGTAAGGCGCAGCCGTTGAAAACGACAATACCCTGCTTGCGCACGGTATTGTCGCGCTTGACAGGCGTGATACCTCAAGGCACGTTCTTCGCAAAATACCGACTCGGCACCTCCCCCAGCACCCGCCTGAAAACACTCGTAAACGCACTCGAGCTGCTATACCCCAAATCAATCGCCACCCGTGTCACCGACTCTCCATTCCCCAACCTGACCACCGCCGCCAACAGGCACGCTTGCTGGCGCCATTCCACAAAGCTGATGCCCGTCTGCTGGCGAAACAAGCGGGTGAAGGTGCGGCGGCTCATGCCGAGGCGTTGGGTCATGTCGTCGATGCTGGTTTCCAGTGATGGCTGTTCCAGCAGGTGGCGGCAGATGTCGGCCAGCCGGGGGTCGTTGGGAAGTGGGGCGTTGAGTGACAGGGGGCACATGTCGGCTATTTCGTCGAGCAGCAGGGTCATCAGGCGGCCGTGCAGATGGTCCTTTTCGTACAGCGCCGGTACATCGATGGCGCGGGCCAGCAGTTCGCGCAGCAGCGTCGATACGCCGAATACCTGGCACTGCGCGGGCAGGTTCAGGCGGGTTGCGGCGTGGGGGCGGATGTAGGTGTTGAGCATGGTCACCGGGCCGCTCATGCTCATTTCGTGGGGCACGCCCGCCGGGACCCAGATGGCACGGTGGGGTGGCACCACCCAGTTGCCCTGTTGGGTGAAGACGGTGATCACGCCGCAGGCGGCGTAGGCGAATTGCCCGCGCCGATGGGTATGCAACGCAAAGTGCTGGCCGTCGGCATAGTCGTTGGCGGTGACCACGGCGTCGCGGGGGGTGTTTTCGTAAGGGTCGATGTCAGTTTCGCGCATGGCCCGAATTTAATGATTTATGACCTGATAGTGCAAGCGAGCCAGCTCACCTATTGCGCATAGTTGCGCCTTGGCTGACGCACACTGGAATCAGAACACTATGCAAAAGAAACACTTGGCCCTGGCCGTGTTGGTGACGGCTGTCTGGGGGCTGAATTTTCCGATTACCAAGCTCGGGCTGGCGGGGGTCGATCCGCTGTTGCTGACCGCCCTGCGCTTTACGCTGGCGGCGTTGCCGTGGGTGTTTTTTGTGCGGCGTCCGACCGTGGCGCTCAAGTGGCTGGTGGCCTATGGCTTGATTTTCGGGGTGGCAATGTGGGCCTTGATCAACCTGGGGATTGAATGGGGTGTGCCGCCAGGTACGGCAGCCTTGTTGATCCAGTTCAGTGCCTTTTTTACCCTGGGTTGGGGAGTGTTGTTGTTTCGCGAGCAACTGAGCGTCGGCCAGATCCTCGGAGTGGGGCTGGCGGCTGTAGGACTGATCGGCATTATCGCCGGCAGTCCGGGCGAGGCGACAACCCTGGGTTACGGCCTGCTGCTGGTAAGTGCGTTCAGTTGGAGTGTGGGCAACGTCATCATCAAGCAATCAAAAGTGCGCGAGATGTTTGCCTTTGTGGTGTGGGCCAGCCTGTTCCCGCCGCTTCCGTTGCTGCTGCTGACGTGGCTGGCCCATGGATCAGCGCCGTTCACTGCGCTGGTCACCCATATGGAGTGGCTGACGGTGTTCTCGCTGTTGTTCCAGGTGTATGCGGCCACGCACTTTTGTTACTGGGGCTGGAACCTGCTGCTGCGCGAGTACCCGGTCTCCAAGGTGGCGCCGTTGTCGTTGCTGATCCCGGTGTTTGGCGTCACCGGTTCCATGCTGTTGCTGGGGCATCGGGTCGATCTCAACGAGGGGATCTCGATTGCGCTGATTTTGTCTGCATTGGCCGTGGGGCTGGTGAAATCGCGCCCGGCGGGGACGTCATCTGCCGCTTGATGCCGAGGGCGGCGGGCGCCAGATGGCACTTAGCCATATTTCTAATTGACACCCCCCTCCCCGTCCTTTAAAACCCCATGCATTCGCTGCGGGAAACCTGCCCCCAACAGCACCCGCCGTTTTTTATCGAGACATGGATGTCGAAGAACCCCCCGCTTTTTAATCGTCGTCGCTATTTGCTCGCGTTTTTTATCGTGTTGCTAGCGGTGCTCGACCCCTTCGGCCTGGCCAGTTCCAGTGACAAGGCATCCGCCCAGTGGCTCAACCGGATGTTCTCCAGCAATTACCCCGGCACCGGCCAGCAACATATCACCGTGGTGTTGATCGACGACGCCTACCTGATGCGCAACAACACCTCGTGGCCGATGCCGTATAGCGAGCAGAGCAAGTTGTTCAAACGCTTGCTGGCCTACAAACCCAAGGCGGTGTTTGTGGACTTGCTGTACAGCCACGATCACTCCCTGGGCGATCCGACGCGGGGCAGCCAGTTGTTGGCGAATGTGTTCGAGCGCTATCAGCGCCGGGGCATTCCCCTGCTGCTGGCCAATACCGGGGTGACGCGGGGCGAGAATGGGCAGGCCAATACCCTCGAGCAGTTTGCCGCATTCAGCCAGCCGGGGCTGGTGGTGTGGGACGGTGTGGACGACAAGTACCCGCTGGCAATGCCGACCGCGCTGGGGGTGATGGAAACCCCGGCCCTGGCCCTGTACCGCCAGTTCTGCAAGGGCCAGCCGTGTGCCAGCCAACTGCCCCGGGATGCTGAAGCCGCGGCGCAGCTACAGCCGATCGCCGTGCAGTGGGGCTTGAAGCTGGCGCCGCAGCAGGCGCAGATCGCGGATATCCGGCACTGCGCACCACCGCGCAACTTTGTGCTGGATTGGGTGGCGCAATTTTTCCAGGCAGTGTTCTGGAAACTCGACGACTCCGCCCAGGCCCGTTGCCCTTATAGCCTGACCCTGTCGGCCAGCGACCTGGAGGTCAGCTCACCGGAAGACCAGGCGTTGGTGGCCGGGTTGCTGCGCGACCGACTGGTGATGGTCGGGGCCAGCATCACCTCCACCGGCGACCTGGTGCAGTCGCCCGTGCATGGCCTGATCCCCGGGGTGTACCTGCATGCCATGGCCCTGGACAACCTGATCAACAAGGGCATGGATTACGACCGCGAGCCGGCCAATTTCCCGAGGTTGAACCTGCACTGGGTAGACGTCCTGGAGCTTGGGCTGCTGGCGCTGATTATCGTACTCAAGGCCCTGCATGCCCGGCGCCTGGCCGGCTTGCCCACCTGGACGCGCTGGCAGGATCAAGAGAGTCGCTTTTTTACCTCGCCCTACCCGTCGTGGGGCGTGGTGATGCTGGTGCTGCTGATTGTGTGCGGGGTGCTGTATCTGAACCACATCACCCTGGTCAACGTGCTGGGTATTGTTTTGCTGTCATTGGCGCTGTTCAGCGAGCGGATCGAAGCTTTCTTCGACCGTGGCCGCTGAGGGTGCCGCCATGTCGTCTCACTCAAGGAAACCAAGGATGAACAGAATCCTCATCGTGTTACTCGCCGCGCTCTACAGCCAGGGTGTGCTGGCCGAAACCCACGTCATCAAGGAATTCCTGGCCGACCCGGTGGAGGTGGTAGACGAGCAGGGCAAGCTGCTGCGGGAAATCGCCCGCAAAGACACACCCAAGCAACCCGTTCAGGTGTTGCAACTCAACAAGGAGCTGGAGTTGGTCCTGGTGGAGCTGGCTGGGCAGAAAGTCTGGCTGGACACCAGGGACCTGCGAATCGACCCGCCCCTGAATGTCACAAAGCTGCCGTGCCAGCTCATGCCCCAAAGCCTGGCCAAGGACAGTAACAACAAGTCCACCCTCGGCTACGGTGCCGGCTGCAATCAATAAGGGAGTACCGCGGTGAAGGGATATCTATTGCTGGCCAGTGCATTGCTCAGCGGCTGCGCCACCTTGAAGGGTGCAGACCAGGCGTTTCTGAACCTGGTGGGGCCGTCGACCCAGTCGCGCGTCGAAGGCCACTATGTGGACAACGCTGACGTGCGCCAGTACTACAAGCTCGACCCGCAGCGCGCGGGCCAGCAGCGCTTGAGTTACGACGGGCGCACCGTGCCTGCGGCCGAGGCGCGCCAGCAGAACCTGGTGGATATCCCGATGTTGCAGGTGTACTTGCAGGGCATCGTCACGCGCCTGTCCAAGGGCTGGCCGGGGCAGTTGCCGCTGTTGCAGGTGAAGATCACCGACAGTTACAGCTTCGGACCGTCGGCGGACCCGTACGGAAATATCTTCGTGCCCCTGGGCATGCTGGAGAACGTCGGCAGCGAAGACGAAATCGCCGCCATGCTCGGCCACGAAATGAGCCACGTGCTGTTGCACCACCATGATCGTGCCGCTGCCTTCCAGCAGCAGAAGGACATGTTCACCACCGTGGCCTCCACCGTGGCCCTGGCAACCGTGGCGGCCAACACCGGGGTGGACCGCAGTTCGGGCACCATGAAACTGTTCAGCAAGGACCCGGCCGGCACGCAAAAAACCATCGGCAATACCGTGTTGTATACCTCGCTGGCCAACAGTTTTTCCGACAACGTCTGGAGCACTGCCTGGGGTCGCAGCCAGGAAGACCAGGCAGATTTGCTCGGCACCGACCTGATGATCCGGGCCGGCTACGCGCCCCGTGCGGCCACCCACAGCCTGGAGCGCCTGAATGATTTCCAGGGCAAGCAAAAGCCGCTGCTGACGGGCTTTCTCACCGCCCGCAAGGACGCGATGCAAGATTCATTGCAGCAGTTCAACCTCGACCGCTTTACCAAGGAGCTGGACGTGCTGGTCAAGGACGGCCTGACCAATACCATCACCGCCACCACCGATTACTTCAACCGCTCCCACATGTCCGCCATCGACCGGGACACCGAGCTGCGCCAATACCTGCAACGCGAGTACCGCAAGGAGCGCCGCGCCCGGGTCAACACCACGAGCTGGCCGAAGGTGCGTGACGCCGCGCCTGTGGCCAAGGCCATGCAGGGTTACAAGGACGCCTACGCCGCCACCGCCGCCCTGGCCAAAAACAAGGTGCCCGAGGCCGATGCGTTTATCCGGCGCGCCTTGAGCTCGCCGGTCAAGGACCAGCCGAACATCCGCCGCACCGCCTACGCCGTGCGCCTGGCCCAGGGTAGAAATGCCGATGCCCTCAAAGAATTGCAGGCGATCAAGGACTGGTCCCTGGCCGGGCCTTCGACCTATGACTTGATGATCAGCTACTACCTCAAGCGCGGCGACGGCAAGGCCGCCCTGGCCATGATCGACACGGCCGAGCGTCACCTGGGTTCGGAGGAGCTGTTTATCACCGAGAAGCTCTTGGCCAACCAGCAACTGCAGAACACCCAGCAGGTGCAAAGCGTGTTGCGCAAATGCGGGCAGTACCCGGCGCGCAAGGCCAACTGCCAGAAGTTGGCGCAGGTCAAAGCGTAGGGTTTAGGCAGCCATAAAAAAACCCCGACAAGTCGGGGTTTTTTATTGCCTGGTATCAGGCACGACGCACGATCTTAGAACACGTTGATCGGGTAGTCGGCGAACAGGCGGATTTCGTTACCACCAACGTTGTAGTTGTTGGCGTTGGTCGAAACACGCAACCAGGAGGCACGGGCACGCAGGCTCAGGTCTTTAGCCGGGCCGCTCTGTACTACGTACTTGAACTGGTTGAAGATTTCACGCTCGGTGCCATCGCCACGGTTGCTACCGTCGTCGATGTTGGTGCCACGCACGTAAGCGATGTTGTAGGTCAGGCCCGGTACGCCGAAGGTGCTGAAGTCAATGCCGTAGCCGACCTGCCAGGAGCGCTCGTCTTTACCGTTGAAGTCAGACCAGTAGGAGTTGGCCAGCAGGATGGTGTTACCACCGTCGCCGATACCACTACCCTTGGTGTTGTTACGGTAGCCGCCGTACATGTAGCCGGTGTCACCGGTGCTGCGCTGGTGAGCCAGGGTCAGGCTGTGCGGACCGAAGGCCCAAGTGGCGCCCAGGCTCCAGATTTTGTTGTCGCGGGCGTCAGCATCACCTTGGGTCAGCTGGGCGAAGCTCTTGTCCAGCTTGGTCTTGTAGCCGTTGAAGTCAAAAGTCAGCGACTGCTCTTGTGGCAGGGCCAGCACGTAGTTGACGTTGACGTATTGCTTCTTCAGCACGTCTTCCATGTCGGATGCGTACAGCGCGGCCGACAGGCTTTCGGTGAATTTGTAGCTACCGCCCAGGTAGGCGATGTTTTTCAGGTTGCCGCTGTCGGTGCCTTCGGCGCCTTTTTGGGCTTCCTTGGTGAAGTAACCACCTTGCAGCTCCAGACCCTTGATCTCTTTGGAGACGATCGAGGTACCGGTGTAGGTTTCCGACAACAGACGGGAGTTGTCGTACTGCAGGACCGGCACGGCTGGCATCTGGTCACCGTACTTCAGCACAGTGTTGGAGATGCGTGCCTTGACGGCTGCGCCGCCCTTGGCCAGGTCGTGTGGTGCTGCGCCGCTGTCGCCTTGCTTGAAGAAGTTGATGCCGCCAGCGCCGCTGCGACCTTTACCACCGTCCAGACGGATGGCGTATTGGCCGATCACGTCCACACCCACACCAACGGTGCCTTGGGTGAAGCCGGACTCGAACTTACCGATGAAGCCTTGGCCCCACTCGGCTTTATCTTTACCACCGTCTTTGTAGTCGCGGCTGATATACGCATTACGCGCCGCGATGTTCAAGTGGCTGTCTTCCACGAAGCCTTTGGATTGCTCCTGGTCGTTTGCCATTGCCTGAGTAGCGCTCAAAATCCCCAGAGCAATCAGACCCATCCGTTTATTCAACATTTTTTTATTCCTTATTACTGGTTGAGTACGCGCTGTGACACCTGGCTCCATTTGGCTTTTTTGGTATCGACTTTCCCCGGATAAAAAAAGGCCCGCGGACGACCGAATATGCCGCGGGCCTTTTTTATAGAGAAGTCATGGCGGTTAGCCACAGGCGTTGAGGCGAATCCTATCCGCGCCCTGAACCGCGTGTCAATTTAGTGAATCGTCTGTATTTAGGCAAAAAAAGTCTAAGCGATATTATTTAGCCATTATTTACGCGATATATACGCTCGGCCAATTCATCGTGTGAATAAGCCGCTGGTGGGTAACGCATTTTCCATTGATGCGTAAAATTCCCTCGAAAACACATTTTGTAACAAATACCCAAGCGAGCAGCGTAAGAATAAATCACGCGCGCAAATAGCAAGCATTATCATTCGCGCATTATTTACCCTCCCTCTTACGGATGCGCCCCTAGATGCCTGCCTCTCGCCTGACGCCCATGACCCTTGGGCTTTCTGCACTGCTGTGTGCCGGATTTGCCTGCGCCGCGACCACCCTGCCCGCCACCGCCATCAGCGCCGAAGCGGACGAAGACGACCCACGCGTCAAAGACACCAACACCGCCACGCGCACAAGTACGCCGGTGCGCTACGTGCCCCAGGCGATCGACTCGGTAAAGACCGAGAACCTGCGCGCCTACGGCACCAACGACCTGGGCCAGGCGTTGAGTGGCATCCCCAACGTCAGCAGCGGCGCCGACACACGCTTCGACAGCTTGCGCATCCGCGGCTTCGAGGCCAGCAGCGACTTCTACCTCGATGGCATCCGCGACGACAGCCAATACGTGCGCGACCTGCACAACATCGAGCGCATCGATGTGCTCAAGGGCCCCGCCGCGGTGTTGTACGGCCGTGGTGGCCAAGGCGGGATCGTCAACCGCGTCAGCAAGCTGCCCCAGGCCGGGCGCGCCTCCAGCATCGAGGCCCAGGGCGGCACGAACGGGCTGCGCAGCCTGTACACCGACTTGAGCGCCGACCCGACCGAAAACATCAGCCTGCGCCTGAACATGGGTAACGAAGACACCGATAGCTTTCGCGATGGCATCAGCGGCAACCGTAAATTATTCGCCCCGTCGATGAGCTGGCAACTGACCCCGCAACTGAACTGGCTGGTGCAATACGAATACAGCCGCTACGACCGCACCCCGGACCGGGGCATCCCTGGCGTGCGCGGGCGCCCGGCCGATGTGAGCCGCGACACTACCTACGGCGACCCACGGGACTATATCGACGACACCACCCAGTCCCTGCGCTCCAAGCTCGCCTATGAACTCAACGACAGCTGGCAACTGCGTCACACCCTGGGTGTGTTCAAGCTCGACAGTGATTTCGACAACACCTACCTGACCGGCTACGACCCCAAGACCAACACCGTCGGGCGCCAGCGCTGGCAGCAGGACCTGACGACGCGCAACGTATTCAATAACGTCGAGCTCGAAGGGGGCTTCAATACCTTTGGCCTGGAACACCGCCTGCTGACCGGCGTGGAGCTGGGCAGCCAGCGCCGTGATCCGAAGTTGTACAGCGCGGTAACGGCAACAGTGCCCGGCCTCGATCTGAACCACCCCAACCGGCACCTGAGCCATACCGGGCCGATGAGGATCTCCAGCAACAACCACACCGAAGTCGAAAGCCAGGGGCTGTATGTGCAGGACCAACTGCGCCTGAACGATCAGTGGCAAGTACTCGCCGGTTTGCGCTACGACCGTTTTGAAGTAGAAACCACCAATAAGATCACCAATATCCGGCAACCCGTCGACAGCCACAACACCAGCCCACGGCTGGGCGTGGTGTGGACGCCGGTGGAGAACCATTCGTTCTACGCGTCGTGGAGCAAGACGTTTTCCCCCACCGGCGGTGGCCTGATCGGCATCACCCCGAATGCAACGGGCAATGCCAATGACCTGAGCCCCGAGCTGACCAAACAAAAGGAAATCGGGGTCAAGAGCGACTGGCTCGACGACCGCTTGAGCACCACCCTCGCCGTGTATGAACTGGAACTGTACAACCGCCGCACCCGCGACCCGGAGAACCCGCTGATCACCCTGCTCAGCGGAATCCAGCGCTCCCGTGGTATCGAGCTGACCACCACCGGCAAAATCGTCGGCAACTGGTATGTGCGCGGTGGCGTCGGCGTGCAGGATGCCAAGGTGGTGAAAGACAACAATGGCTTTGAAGGCAAGCGCATCAGCGACGTGGCCAAGCGCAACGCCAGCCTGTTCGTCACCTGGAAACCGGAGATGGGCTGGTACGCCGAAACCGGCCTGACCCTGGTGGGTGATCGTTATGCCGATAACGCCAACACCGTGGTGTTGCCGGGCTATGGCCGCTGGGACGCCCTGGCCGGGTTCCGGCACAAGGACTGGGATGTGAAGGCGGCGCTGAACAACATCAGCGACAAGACGTACTACGCGTCGGCGACCAGCGCCAACCAGATCCAGTTTGGTGAGCCGCGCAGCCTGGTGGTGACGGGGACGTACAACTTCTAAGCCACATGCAGTTCCTGTGGGAGCGGGCTTGCCCGCGATAGCGGTGTATCAGTCACATATGCATCAACTGACACACTGCTATCGCGGGCAAGCCCTCTCCCACATTTGGATATCAGCGTCCGTCAGTCCTGGATCAATTCGCACAGCACCTGCACCTCATCCTCACTGAACAACCCCAGCGGGTAGCGCTCACTCATCACCCTGCGTGGATCCGCCTGCCGGATCCGGCGCGAGCCGTTTGCCTTCAACCAAAGTGCCAACGTGTGAATCGCGTCACCTCGCACGACCGAAGGATGGGGCGCGCGTTTATAGACCAGGTTGATATCGGCGTTCATTTCAGCGCTCTCTCCTACTGCTTGAGCGGCTAACTTACTCAAGGTTTATGACAGAACTGCGCAGTCACAAACCCCGATCACTGTCACAACGCCGATACAAGAGCTGTGCCAAAGCGTCCGGTTTATAGGCCTGCGGACACAAAAAAGCCCACGACCCCGACGGGCCATGGGCTTGCTGTTATTACCCGGCGCACTTGCCGGCAATCAGCCGAGGTGCAGCGAAATTGCCTGTTACAACTGCACTCAGTTTTTGTGCGGCGCGGGCTGTTGTTGGGTCAGGCAATGGATATTGCCGCCACCCAGTAACAGTTCACGGCCCGGCACCATCACCACTTCATGCTGCGGGAACAGGCCCTGGAGGATTTCCTGGGCGCGCCTGTCCAGCGGGTCATCAAAACTCGGCGCGATAATGCCGCCGTTGACGATCAGAAAGTTGACGTAGGAACCGGCCAGACGCACGGTCGGATTACGCTCCTGGGAGCCGTCCACCGGGTCGACACCGGCGCATTCTTCCTCAGTGGCGTACAACGGCCCCGGGATCGGCATTTTATGCACGATAAACCCGCGGCCCTTGGCGTCGGTGCTGTTTTGCAGCACGTCCATGGCAGCATGGCAGCGTGCATAGTTCGGGTCTTGCGGATCGTCCGTCCAGGCCAGCAACACTTCACCCGGGCGCACGTAGCAGCAGAAGTTATCCACATGGCCGTCGGTTTCGTCGTTGAACAGACCGTCGGGCAGCCAGATGATCTTATCCACAGCCAGGTTGGCGCTCAGGACCGCTTCGATCTCTTCGCGGCCCAGGTGCGGGTTGCGATTACGATTAAGCAGGCATTCCTCGGTGGTGATCAGCGTGCCTTCACCATCAACGTGGATCGAGCCGCCCTCCAGCACAAAACCTTCGGTGCGATAACGCGGGCTGCGCTCGATCTCAAGGATCTTGCCGCCCACCTGGGAATCGCGGTTCCACGGGGCATACAAGCCACCGTCAAACCCGCCCCAGGCATTGAAGTCCCAATTCACGCCACGGACTTCGCCGTGGTCATTGATCACGAAGGTCGGCCCGCTGTCGCGTACCCACGCATCGTCGCTGGACATCTCCACCACCCGGATATTCGGCACATCCAGGCGCGCCCGGGCGTTTTCGTACTGACCGGCGGAAACCGCAACCGTCACCGGCTCAAAACGCGCAATGGCCTTGGCCACTGCCACGTGGGCCGCCTGCGCCGGTTTGCCGCCCAGGCGCCAGTTGTCCGGGCGCTCGGGCCAGATCATCCAGGCCTGGGTCTGGGGTGCCCACTCGGCTGGCATATAGAAGCCGTCAGCGCGAGGCGTGCTGTGCAAAGTGGTCATGGCGATCAGGACTCCAAGGAACCGTCGAGGGTCTTGAGCGCGCCGTACAGGTTCGGCCGGCGGTCACGGAACGAGCCCCACGCGCTGCGGATGTGCTCCAGTTCATCGAGGTCGAAGCTGTGCACCAGGATGCCTTCTTCGGTTTCGTTGAGCTCTTCGACTTTTTCGCCGAACTGGTTGGCAATGAACGACGAGCCGTAGAAGTCGATGTCGTAGCCGTCCTGCTCTTCGTTGCCGATGCGGTTGCTGGCGATCAGCGGCATCAGGTTGGCGCCGGCATGGCCTTGTTGCACGCGCTGCCAGTGATCACGGGACGAGATGGTCTTGTCGTGTGGCTCGCTGCCGATGGCGGTCGGGTAGAACAGGATCTCCGCGCCTTGCAACGCCATGCTGCGGGCGCATTCCGGGAACCACTGGTCCCAGCAGATGCCCACGCCGATTTTCGCGTAGCGGGTGTTCCACACTTTGAAGCCGGTATCGCCTGGGTTGAAGTAGTACTTTTCGTGGTAGCCAGGGCCGTCCGGGATGTGGCTTTTACGATAAATCCCGAGGTTGGAGCCGTCCGCGTCGATGATCGCGATGCTGTTGAACCGCGCACGGCCGGCCAGCTCGAAGAAGCTGATCGGCAGGACCACTTGCAGTTCCTTGGCGATTTTCTGGAAGTGCTTGATGGCCACGTTTTCTGCAACCGGGGTTGCCAGTTGCAGATAGTCCGGGTTTGGCTTCTGGCAGAAATACGGGCTTTCGAACAGTTCCTGGATCAGGATGATCTGCGCGCCTTTGGCTGCGGCCTCACGGACCAGCTTTTCAGCGGTCTCGATATTGGCTTCGAGGTCCCAGGAACAAGCCATCTGGGTAGCGGCGACGGTAACGATACGGCTCATGAATCATCTCCTGGGCGGTGGTCAGCGGCCAGGATAACCGGGGCCGATGACAGAAAGGGGAATGCTGGCCGACTTTATAGCGGATAAAAATCGGCTTTTAAAGCTTGCAAACATCCAACCGTCTAAAAAACTCAAAATATTCCCGATAACAATCGGGTTAACGTCTGAAACCCCATCACCCTTGTGGGAGCGGGCTTGCTCGCGAAAGCGGTGTGTCTGTCTACAAATCTGTCACTGATACACCGCTTTCGCGAGCAAGCCCGCTCCCACAGGGGTGATCTCATTTCAACTCATAGAAAGGTGTTTACAACCCTTCATCCAACACCTTCGACAACATGTCGACAAAGAAATCCACACTGCGTTTAGACGTGACCATCGGCGGCTTGATCTTGAGGATGTTCAGATAGTCCCCGGTCGGCTGCATGAAAATCCCCAGCTCACGCAAACGATCACACAGCTTGGCGGTTTCTTGCGTCGCCGGCTCCAGGGTCTGGCGGTCGCGCACCAACTCCAGTCCCAGATAGAAGCCCGAGCCATGCACCGCCCCCACCAGGGGATGGCGCTCGATCAACGCCTCGAGCCGCGCCTTGAAGTGCCCGCCGACCACCTGGGCGTTTTCCCAAAGCTTTTCTTGCTCCATCACATCCAGCACCGCCATGCCAATCCGGCAACTCACCGGGCTGCCCCCCGAGGACGAGAAGAAATACCCTTCGGCCTCCAGCGCTTCGGCGATTTCCCGGCGGGTAATCACGGCGCCAAGGGGCTGGCCGTTACCCATGCCTTTGGCCATGGTGATGATGTCCGGCACCACGCCCTGTTCTTCAAAACCCCAGAAGAAGTGGCCCATGCGGCCGTAGCCGACCTGCACTTCATCGGCGATGCACACCCCACCCTGGGCGCGCACCAGGGCATACACCTGCTGCAAATAGCCCGGTGGCAGGGAGATGCCACCGGCATTGCCATACACCGGCTCGCAGATAAAACCCGCCAACTGGCGCTGGCTGGCGGCGATTTTCGCCAGGTTGTGCTCCACGCTGCGCACATAATCCGGCGCACTGTGCGGGCCACGGAATTCGCCGCGATAGGTATTGGGTGCGGTCACCGGGTGCACCCAATCCGGCCGGCTGCTCAAGGCCTTGGGGTTGTCGGCGATTGAGGTGGACACCGCATCGGCGGCCACCGACCAGCCGTGATAGGCCTCCAGCACACTGAGCATGTCGCGCCCGCCGCTGTAGGCCCAGGCCAGGCGGATCGCCAGGTCGTTGGCTTCGGTGCCACTGTTGACCAGGAACACCCGGTCCATGGACTCGGGCGCCAGCGCCAGCAGACGCTCGGAGAACTCGGCAATCGCGGCGTAATGAAAGCGCGAGTTGGTATTGAGCAGCGACCACTGCCGCGCCGCCACCTGGGCCATGCGTGGATGGCCGTGACCCAGCACCGCGACATTGTTGAGCATGTCCAGATACGAGCGGCCCTGCATGTCGATCAGATGGTTGCGCCAGCCGCGTTCGATGCGCGGCGGGTCGACGTAATAGTGCTTTTGCGAGCGCGCAAAGCTGGCGTCGCGTCGGGCCAGCAAGGCTTCTGGATCCAGCTCCGGCTCGGCGTCACAGGCAAGGCCCAGCAGTGTCGCCGGCGAGGGGCACAACGCCTGCCAGGCCGCAGCGCGGGACGGTGTGCAAAACAGTGGCGGATCAAGGTCAACCCGGCACAGTTGCACGGTCAATGCCCCGCCCGCCTCCCCCAGGACCTGGCCCTTGAGCACCGCGGCGCCGGGTTGCAACGCATTTTTCAGGCCCAGCAGCCGTACATTCAGTTGCGCGCTATGCAGACTTAATACGCCATCGGCAGTGCTGCGCAGGATGCCGGCGAACGGCGCCTCTACGACGCTGCCCTGGGGCACATACAGTTCAACGTGCAGGGCGAACGTTTGCGGTTCGCTCGCGCAGTCCGGACGCGTGCGGGACAAGCGATACTGACCATAACGACTGGCCGCCAAGCCATGGACCGTTGCGGCCTGCTGCAATAAATGTTGGTCGATGCCAGGGGTTTCCCAGTTTCCGGCTTCGAAATGCTCACTGAGCACACCCAGGTCAATCAGCGCGAACTCGCGCCCCACCAGACCCGGCAGCAGCGGGGCAAAGCCTTCGCTGGCCACTGGTTTGGGGGTTGCACCGACGCACGCCTGGATCGCCGCCTCCATCAACTCAAACGGCACCGAGGTGGCAACCTGGAAGATTTCCCACTCGTGCTCGGCATTCTTCAACAGGTAGGTGTTATCCGGGTCCAGGCGCTGCTGCTGTTCACTGCTCAGCACCAAGACCGCCGCACGGGCCACGATCAGCGGCCACAGCGCCTGCAATTCCTGGGGTTGCAAAGGGGTCAACGCGTGACAGGCCCGGATCGCCGGCAAGATCGCAAACGGGTCGCCCTCGGCGTGGTGCAGCAAAGCGGCACAGGTCACCGACAAGTCCGCAATCCGCCAGGTGTGCACCAGGTCGCCGAAATCAATGACACCCTGCACTTGCCAATGCCGCTCGGCATCGCGCTGCCACACCACGTTGTCGTCGGTGATATCCATATGCACCGCCTGCCACGGCAACTGATCGACCAAGGGCCGCAGGCGCTGCTCGACCTCTGCCGCGACCCGCTCCAGGGCCGCACGCTGCGGCAGGTTGTCGAGCGTCGACAATAAATGGCTGATCAGCTCCCGGGCATGGCGCGGGTCCCATTGCAGGGTGCGCTCCAGGCCCGCGTGCGCAAAACCGGCCAATGCCTGGCTCATCTGCCCGCACAGCCGCCCAAACCCTGTGATCAACGCGCGGCCCAGGTGCGGCAGGTGGGTCAGCGGCTGGCCGTCGATATAGTCCAGCAACCGCAGGTGCAAGGCCTGCCCGGCCAGCGTCACGCTCAGTAGTTGCTCGCCGCCGAGGGTGCTGATGACCTTGGGCACCCGGACGCCGGCGTGTGCCTGCAAGTGCGCAAGAGCGGCGTGCTGGGCGTGCAGCTCAACGGCGGCGTACTCGCCCCGGCAGATTTTCAGGACGAAGCGGCCACGATCGCTGTCGACGCGGTAATTGAGGTCTTGCTGGCTGCCCAGGGACTGCAGGGTGCCGCTGAGGCCGTAATGCTGCTCAAGCAACTGCAAGGCTTGCTCCGCGCTGACCTGCGGGCACGGCAAACGGGTGCGATGGATCAATGTATCGAGCAGCATGTGACGGTCCCTGGTTTTTTGTTGGGCGCTTATATCGCCATTGTTAATAGGTCAGATGCAACCCCGACCCCATTGAGATTGTCTTCTTTAAAGCACGCAAGCTGGGCCAATCTGACCACCGCCCCTTGCACGCCCTATCGCAAGCCCGCAAGCTATGCACCATTCGCTCAATGTCCGTCTAAGGAAAAGGCCTCTCGACATGCGTATTCTTGTTACCGGTGGCGCCGGTTTTATCGGTTCCGCACTGATCCGCCATTTGATTCAAAACACTGAACATGAAGTTCTCAACCTCGACAAACTGACCTACGCCGGCAATCTTGAGTCGCTGACCAGCATCGCGACCAACACCCGCTATGAGTTCGTCCAGGCCGATATCATCGACCAGGCCACCGTCAGCGCAGTGCTGGCGCGTTTCCAGCCCCAGGCCATCATGCACTTGGCGGCCGAGTCCCATGTCGACCGCTCCATCGACGGCCCGTCGGACTTTATCCAGACCAACATCGTCGGCACCTACAGCCTGCTTGAGGCCACTCGTGCCTACTGGCAACAGCTGGCAGAGCCGGCCAAGAGCGCCTTCCGCTTCCATCACATCTCCACCGACGAAGTGTATGGCGACCTGCATGGCGTGGATGACCTGTTCACCGAAACCACGCCTTACGCGCCAAGTTCGCCTTATTCCGCGAGTAAGGCGGCGTCCGACCACCTGGTCCGCGCCTGGCAGCGTACCTATGGCTTGCCGGTACTGCTGACCAACTGCTCGAACAACTACGGGCCGTTCCACTTCCCCGAGAAGTTGATCCCGCTGGTGATCCTCAATGCCTTGGCAGGCAAGCCGCTGCCGGTATATGGCGATGGCCTGCAAGTGCGCGACTGGCTGTATGTCGAAGACCACGCCCGTGCGCTGCTCAAAGTGGTCACCGAAGGTGTGGTGGGCGAGACCTACAACATCGGCGGGCACAACGAGCAGAAGAACATCGACGTGGTGCGTGGCATCTGTGCGCTGCTCGAAGAGCTGGCGCCACAGCGTCCGGCCGGCGTTGCCCAGTTCAGCGACCTGATCACCTTCGTCAAGGATCGCCCAGGCCATGACCAGCGCTACGCCATCGACGCCAGCAAGATCGAGCGCGAGCTGGGTTGGGTCCCGGAAGAAACCTTCGAGACCGGACTGCGCAAGACCGTGCAGTGGTACCTCGATAACCTGCAATGGTGCCGCCGGGTCCAGGACGGCAGTTATCAGGGCGAGCGCCTCGGCAACACCGATGCGAAGGACCTGATTGCATGATGAAGGGAATCGTACTGGCCGGTGGCTCCGGGACGCGCCTGCACCCCATTACCCTGGGGGTTTCCAAGCAGTTGCTGCCGGTGTACGACAAACCGATGATCTACTACCCGATTTCCGTGCTGATGCTCGCCGGAATCAAGGAGATCCTCGTGATCTCCACGCCCGTGGACTTGCCGCAATACCGCAACCTGCTGGGCGACGGCAGCCAGTTCGGCGTGCAGATCAGCTACGCAGAGCAGCCTTCGCCAGACGGCTTGGCGCAAGCCTTCCTGATCGGCGAAGCGTTCATCGGCAATGACCCGGTATGCCTGATCCTGGGTGACAACATTTTCCACGGCCAACACTTCAGCGAGCAACTGCGCACCGCTGCCAAACGCCCAACCGGCGCCACAGTGTTCGGCTACTGGGTCAAGGATCCGGAGCGCTTCGGGGTGATTGATTTCGATGGTGAAGGCCGCGCCCTTTCCATCGAGGAAAAACCCGCCAAGCCCAAGTCCAGCTATGCCGTGACCGGCCTGTACTTCTATGACAACGATGTGGTCAAGATCGCCAAGGCCGTCCAGCCATCGCCACGCGGCGAACTTGAAATCACCGACGTCAACAATGCCTACCTCAAGCGTGGCGACCTGCATGTCGAGCGTTTCGGCCGTGGTTTTGCCTGGCTCGATACCGGCACCCATGACAGCCTGCTGGAAGCCTCGATCTATGTTCAGACCATTGAGCATCGGCAGGGCCTGAAAGTGGCTTGCCTCGAAGAAATCGCCTACGAGAACGGTTGGATCGATCGCGACCATTTGCTTGAGCGGGCCAAATACTTTGGCAAGACAGGCTATGGCCAGTACCTGTTCACCCTCGCCGGGGAAACCAAATGACTGGGAGCGGGACACCGTTGAAAATCCTCATCACCGGCCAGCACGGCCAGGTTTCCCGTGAACTGCAACAGCGGCTCCAGGGCCTGGGTGAACTGGTCGTGCTCGGTCGCGACCAGCTCGACCTGGCCAACCCCGAGCAGATCCGCCAACAGGTACGCAGCCATCGCCCGGGGCTGATCATCAACGCGGCGGCGCATACCGCTGTCGACCAGGCCGAGAACGAGCCCGATGTAGCCTTCGCGATCAATGCCACGGCGCCCGGCATCCTCGCCGAAGAAGCCAAGGCCCTGGGCATTCCGTTGATCCACTACTCCACCGACTATGTGTTCGACGGCAGCAAGCCCGCACCCTACACCGAAGACGATGTGCCCAACCCCTTGGGTGTCTACGGCCAGAGCAAGCTGGCGGGCGAGCAGGCCATTGCGGCGGTGGGCGGTCAGTACCTGATCCTGCGTACCAGCTGGGTGTATTCGAGCCACGGCAAGAACTTCCTGCTGACCATGCAGCGCCTACTCCAGGAAAAGCCGCAGATGCGCATCGTCGCCGACCAGATCGGCGCGCCGACCTGGGCCGGGACCATCGCCAACAGCACCCGTGCCCTGATCGAGCGCTGGCAGGCCGGCCAGGCCGCAGACTGGGGTGTCTATCACCTGACGGCCCAGGGCGAGACCTCATGGTTCGGCTTTGCCCAGGCCATTGGCGAGCACCTGCTGGCCGAAGGCAAGGCGTGCGCCGAGCTGGAAGGGATTCCCGCCAGTGACTACCCAACGCCCGCCAAGCGCCCGTTGAACTCGCGCCTGGATTGCAGCCGCCTGCAACAACAATGGCAAGTCGGCCAACCGCAGTGGCGCGAAGCATTGCGCGAGTGTCTTGCACAGCAGCACTAGGCATAATGCGCCTGTACCCTCAGGCGCAGACCTACATGACTCCACCTCTTCCACGAAGACCCCGCTGGCGCAGCCTGGCCTTGCTGGCACTGTGCCTGGCGCCGTTGCTGTGGCCGCTGGAGCATCTGGCCGAGCGCTACTATCGCAGCGAACTGGCCGGGCAGAACCGCCAGACCCTCGACCTGTACGTCGCCAACCTGCTGGGCACCCTGCATCGCTACGAAGTACTGCCGCAGATCCTTGGCGACTTGCCGGCCCTGCGTACCGCCCTGGCAGCGCCCCACGTCAGCACCAACCTGGTCGCGGCCAACCAGTTGCTCAAGGAGGTGGCAGCCCAGGCGGGCGTGGAAGTGATGTACCTGATGGACACCCGTGGCAAGACCCTGGCCGCTTCGAACTGGGACAAACAGGACAGCTTCGTCGGCCGCAACTTTTCCTTTCGACCTTATTTCAGCGAAGCCATGGCCGGGCGCCTGGGGCGCTTCTTCGGCCTGGGCACCACCTCGGCCAAGCGCGGGTATTTCTTCGCCGCTGCGGTGCGTGAAGATGAACATGTGATCGGCGTGCTGGTGGTCAAGGTCGACCTGGACCACACCGAAAGCCTCTGGGGCCAGACTCCCGAGCAATTGCTGGTCACCGACCACAACGGCGTGGTGATCCTGACCTCGCGCCCACAATGGCGTTTTCGTGCGACCCGGCCCCTGACCGAGGCCGAGCGCCAGGCGATCATCGCGATCCAGCCCTATCCGACCCGCGATCCGCAGCCGCTGGTTTTCAGCTCCAGCGCCTGGCTGCGCCAATCCACCGAAATTGCCGAAACCGGCTGGAATGTGGAGATCCTTGCCCCGCGCACCTTGATCGACCGCCCGGTGCGCACAGTGGTCGCCGTCGGCGGCGCGACCTTGCTGGTGCTGATGCTGCTGCTCGGCCTGATGATGCAGCGCCGTCGTCATTACCTGGAACGCATCGCCTTTGAAGCCAAGGCCCGGCGCGAACTGGAAATGCGCGTGGCCGAACGGACCAGCGACCTCGAAGGCCTCAACCGCCGCCTGCGCCAGGAAGTGCTGGAGCGCGAAAATGCCCAGCAGGAACTGGTGCGCGCCCAGGATGACCTGGTGCAGGCGGGCAAGCTGTCGGCGCTGGGCACCATGTCGGCGAGTATCAGCCATGAACTCAACCAGCCCCTGGCCGCCATCCGCAGTTACGCAGAAAACGCCGAGATTCTCCTCGACCACCAGCGCACCGACGACGCCCGCGGCAACCTCAAGCTGATCAGCGAATTGACCGGGCGCATGGCCTCGATCATCGCCCACTTGCGCGCCTTTGCCCGCCGCGACCGGCATGCCCCGGAAAGCGTGGCCCTGCAACCGGCCCTGGACGACGCGCTGGCATTGCTGGCCAAGCGCCGGCGGGCCATGGAAGTGGAACTGATCCGCGACTTGCCAGAGGCATCCCTGTGGGTAGAGGCCGGCGAAACCCGCCTGCGCCAGGTACTGGGCAACCTGTTGGCCAATGCCTTGGACGCCCTGACCGAAAAAGGCCCGCCGCGCAAACTGTGGCTGAGTGCCGAATCCACCGAGCAGGGCGTCAACCTGTACATCCGCGACAACGGGCCTGGGTTCTGCATGGAAGCCCTGGGTCGCGCCGGCGAGCCTTTCTACACCACCAAGACCCGCACCCAGGGCCTGGGGTTGGGCCTGGCCATCTGTGACACCCTGATGCGCGCCTTTGGCGGTGAACTGTTGTTTGCCAACCACAAGGAAGGCGGCGCACTGATAACCTTGAAACTGCGCGCCGGCGCCCCCGGCGTCAGTCTGCAACCGTCCGAGGACCGCAGTGTATGAGTATCGATAACCAGATTCAGGTGGTGTTGATCGACGATGATCCACACCTGCGTCAGGCCCTGTGCCAGACCCTGGACCTGGCCGGGCTGAAAGTCCTGCCCCTTGGCGAAGCCACCGGCCTTACGGCGCGCCTGTCGCGGGACTGGCCGGGGGTGGTGGTCAGCGACATCCGCATGCCCGGCATGGACGGCCTGGAGCTGCTCACTGAGCTTCACAGCCAGGACCCGGAGCTGCCGGTGCTGCTGATCACCGGCCACGGCGATGTGCCACTGGCGGTGCAGGCCATGCGCGCCGGCGCCTATGACTTCCTCGAAAAGCCCTTCGCCAGCGACGCCCTGCTCGACAGCGTGCGCCGCGCCCTGGCCCTGCGCCGGCTGGTGCTGGACAACCGCAGCCTGCGCCTGGCCCTGAGTGATCGCCAGCAACTGAGCACGCGCCTGGTGGGGCAATCGGCGCCGATGCTGCGCCTGCGCGAGCAGATTGGCGCGCTGGCGGCGACCCGCGCCGATGTGCTGATCCTTGGTGAAACCGGCGCCGGCAAGGAAGTGGTGGCACGCGCTCTGCACGACCTGTCGAACCGTCGCACCGGGCCGTTTGTCGCCATCAACGCGGGCGCCCTGGCCGAGTCCGTGGTCGAAAGCGAGCTGTTCGGCCATGAACCGGGGGCCTTTACCGGTGCGCAGAAGCGGCGGATCGGCAAGTTCGAATTTGCCAACGGCGGCACGTTGTTCCTCGATGAAATCGAAAGCATGAGCCTGGATGTACAGGTCAAGTTGCTGCGCCTGTTGCAGGAGCGCGTGGTCGAGCGCCTGGGTGGCAATCAGCAGATCCCCCTGGATATCCGCATCATCGCCGCGACCAAGGAAGACCTGCGCCAGTCCGCCGACCAGGGCCGCTTTCGCGCAGACTTGTACTACCGCCTGAACGTTGCGCCGCTGCGCATTCCGCCCCTGCGCGAGCGTGGCGAAGATGCCTTGATGCTGTTCCAGCACTTCGCCGACGAGGCCAGCAGCCGCCACGGCCTGCCGCTGCACGAGTTGCAGCCTGGCCAACGGGCAATGCTGTTGCGCCATAACTGGCCGGGCAACGTGCGGGAGTTGCAAAACGTCGCCGAACGCTTCGCCCTCGGCCTGGAACTGGCCCTGGACAGCACACCGGACGGCCCGGCGCCGGGTGTGCCGATGTCTACCGGGGGCTTGAGCGAGCAAGTCGAGCACTTTGAAAAAGCCCTGATCGCCGCCGAGCTTGGTCGCCCCCACAGCTCCGTGCGTAGCCTGGCCGAAGCCCTCGGGGTGCCGCGCAAGACCCTGCATGACAAGTTGCGCAAGCATGGGCTGAACTTTGCCGACAGCGGCAACGCTCACACCGATGACGAGTGACCCTTTCCACCAGCCAAGAGACCACCATGAGCCGCGATAGCCGTTACCTGGAATCCATTCTGCACCATGACATCCCCCTGACCCGGGAGATGGGCCTCAAGGTGCTCGACTGGCAGGACCGGCAATTGCGCCTGCACTTACCGTTGCAGGCCAATATCAACCACAAGAGCACTATGTTTGGCGGCAGCCTGTATTGCGGCGCGGTCTTGGCCGGCTGGGGCTGGCTGCACCTACAGCTGCGCGAGGAAGGGATTGAAGACGGGCACATCGTGATTCAGGAAGGGCAGATCAGCTATCCGCTGCCTGTCACCCAGGACGCCACCGCGATTTGCCAGGCGCCGGAGGACAAGGTGTGGAAGCGGTTTTTGGCGACCTACCGGCGCCATGGCCGGGCACGGCTGGCCCTGCAGACGTGGATTGTGAATCAGGGCAGTGAAGAGCAGGCGGTGGCGTTTACCGGGCAGTACGTGTTGCACCGCTAAACCTGCAACACATAAACAATGTGGGCACAGGGCTTATGTGGGAGCGGGCTTGCTCGCGAAAGCGGTGTATCAGTCAGCACTTGTATTGGCTGATACACCGCTTTCGCGAGCAAGCCCGCTCCCACATTTTTGATCGCGGCGGTTTATGACCTTGCCAGCGCCAGCAAACGCTCGCGCCAGGCGGCCTTGGCCGGCAAGGCCAGGAAGAACGGGTTCAGCAGCGACTCGCGCGCCGGGTAGCTGAACGGCTGGCCATTCAACTCCAGCACTTCGCCACCCGCACCTTCCAGCACGCCCTGGGCCGCAGCGGTGTCCCACTGCGACGTCGGCGCCAGGCGCGGATAACAATCGGCGCTGCCTTCGGCCAACAGGCAAAATTTCAACGAGCTGCCGATATTGGCCAGCTTCAACTGCCCCAGCCCTTGGCTCAACCCATCGAGCAAGCGCTCCTGTTCGGGGCTGGTATGGCGCCGGCTGGCGACCACGGTGAACGCTTCGCCTGCGACTGGCTTCTGGCGCACCTGGATCGGCCGGGGCGCGGCATTCACGTCGGAGCGCCACGCCCCAAGGCCGGCGCCGCCGAAGTAGCAGCGGCCACTGGTGGGCATCGACACCACGCCGAACACCACCCGTCCCTGTTCGATCAAGGCGATGTTGACGGTGAATTCTTCACTGCCGCTGATAAATTCCTTGGTGCCATCCAGCGGGTCCACCAGCCACCAGCGCTGCCAACGGGCACGCACGCTCTGGTCAATGTCGGCATCTTCTTCCGACAGCACCGGGATGCTGGGGTCCAGCGCGGTGAGGCCGGCGAGAATCAGGTGGTGGGCGGCCAGGTCGGCGGCGGTGACTGGCGAATCATCGGCCTTGGCTGTCACGGCCACATCGGCGCGCCAATACGGCAGGATGACCTCGCCGGCCTGGCGAGCCAGTTCAATCACGGGGGCGATGTAGGCGTGGCCGAGGAACAATTCGCTCATGGCTGGTAGGCCCCGCGCTGGGTCAGCAGGTCCCGCACCAGGTACAGCGCGGCGAGGGCACGGCCTTCGCTGAACTGCGGGTTCTGCGCCAGTTGCGCCAGTTCGCGCAGGTTGACCCGGTCCACGCGCATCGGCTCGGGCTCGTCGCCCTCCAGGCGTTCTTCGTACAGCTCGGTGGCCAGCACCACCTGGATTTTCTGGCTCATATAGCCGGGGGACAGGGACAGCTCGGTCAAGTGCTCCAACTGCCGTGCGCCGTAGCCTGCTTCTTCCTTGAGTTCACGATCTGCCGCCGCCAGCACATCTTCGCCCGGTTCGATCAGGCCCTTGGGCAAGGACAGTTCATACTCATCCGTGCCACCGCAGTATTCCTCCACCAGCAGCGCGTGGTCAGCGTCGATCATCGCCACGATCATCACCGCGCCATACCCTGCACCCCGGCCCACCAGGCGCTCGTAGGTCCGTTCAACGCCATTGGAAAAGCGCAACTGCACTTGCTCCACGCGGAACAAACGACTACTGGCGACAATTTCGCGGGCGAGGACGGTGGGTTTCTGGCGCATAAAGGGCTCCTTGGCGTGATCGGGTTACTATACCGTGGCTTTTCCGATTGTCTGTGTCGGATGTATTTACTTACCTGCTTGAGAGCCCACCATGCCGCCACTGCCCTGGTCTGATATCGATACCGTCTTGCTGGACATGGACGGCACCTTGCTCGACCTGCATTTCGACAACCACTTCTGGATGGAACACCTGCCCCGGCGCTATGCCGAACTGCACGGGGTGAGCCAGGCCATGGCCGAGATGGAGTTGCAGCCGCTGTTCGAGCGTAACGCTGGCCAGTTGCAATGGTATTGCCTGGATTTCTGGAGCGCCGAACTGCAGATCCCGGTGCGCGAACTCAAGCTGGAAACCGCCCACCTGATCGCCCTGCGACCGGACGCCGATACCTTTCTGGCGGCGATCAAACAGGCTGGCAAGCGCGTGATCCTGATCACCAACGCCCACCGCGACTCGCTGTCGCTGAAGCTGGAACGCATTGAGCTGGCGCCGTATTTCGAGCGGCTGATCAGCTCCCACGACTATGGTTTTGCCAAGGAAAACCCGCAGTTCTGGGACGCCCTGCAAGCGGATATCGATTTTGACCCGGCGCGCAGCCTGTTTATCGACGACACCTTGCCGATTCTGCGCAGTGCGCGGGATTTCGGGGTGTGGCATTTGCTGGCGGTCAAACAGCCGGACAGCCGCAAAGGGCCCAAGGATACGGCGGAGTTCGATGCGGTCGGGGATTACCGGGAATTGATTGTCGGGCTCTAAAACTATGTGTAACACCCCTGTGGGAGCGGGCTTGCCCGCGATAGCGGTGGGTCAGAGCTAGATCTGCTGACTGACACACCGCAATCGCGGGCAAGCCCGCTCCCACATTATTTAGTTGCCTTGGGTATTACTCAGGAATACGCAGCGTCTGCCCTGGGTAGATTTTGTCCGGGTGCGACAACAGCGGCTTGTTGGCCTCGAAGATTTTGTTGTACTTGTTGGCGTCGCCGTACTCAATTTTGGCGATCGCGCTCAAAGTGTCGCCCTTTTTCACCACGACAAAGCGGGCAGCCGCAACAACAGGGCCCGACACGGTGATTTTATCTTCTACGGTAGCCACGCCAGCAATATTGCCCAGCGCCAGCAGAATCTTCTCTTTCTCCTCCTGGGTGGCGACTTCACCGGTCACCGTCACCTTGTCGCCATCCACCGTGGTCTGCACATTCGGGTTACCCAGGCCGACCTTGGCAACGTGATCCTTCAACTGTTCACTCGCGTTCGCATTACCCGGCGTCAACAGATCAACGATTTTCTCGCCGGCTTCTTTGATAAAGCTAAAAAGACTCATAGTGCGCTCTCCTTGGGATTAGGTTTCCAGATGCCAAAGACTAGACCAGTCTTACAGACCTTGGTTCCAGCCCGACCAATGACGCAAACGCGCTAGAATCCCCCCGCTATTGGAATAAGAGCCCCGGAGCGAAGATGGACATCAAACAGCTGAAATTCCTCATCGCCCTCGACGAAACCCGTCACTTCGGCCAGGCAGCCGCGCGCTGCCACATTACCCAGCCGACCCTGTCGATGCGCCTGCGCAGCCTGGAAGAAGAGCTGGAGCTGCCGCTGGTCAACCGCGGCCAGCGTTTCGAGGGCTTTACCGCCCCCGGCGAGCGGGTGCTGGCCTGGGCGCGGACGGTGCTGGCAGCCTACGACGGCCTGCAGGCCGAAGCCGCCGCCTGCCGGGGCAACCTGGTGGGGACACTGCGCCTGGGCGTGGTGCCGCTGTCGAGCTTTGATCCGCTGGCCTTGATGCAACAACTGCACAAGCAACACCCCAGCCTGCGATTTGAGTTATCAGCGTTGAGTTCCGAACAAATCCTCGAGCAACTGGCGAGCAATCGCCTGGACCTGGGCGTGTCCTACCTCGAGCGCCTGGACGCCGAGCGCTTTGACTCCCTGGCCCTGGAAGAAACCCGCATGGGCCTGCTGTACGACCAACGCTTCTTCAGCTTCGGCGAAAAGCCCCTGAGCTGGGAGGCGCTGATCGAACTGCCCCTGGGCATGCTCACCAGTGGCATGCACTTTCGCCAGTCCATCGACCATAACTTCCACAGCCGGGGCCTGACGCCGCGACCTCTGCTGCAAACCGATGCCGTCCATCAGTTGCTGCAGGCCGTGCACGGCGGCCTGTGTTGTGCGGTGATGCCGCTGGATGGCGGCCTCGACGCCCTGACCGAACACCTGCGCCTGCAACCCATCGAAAACGCGCAAACCCTGGCCAAGCTGGGGCTGATCATGCGCCGCAGCGCGCCGCGCTCGGCGTTGGCCGAGGCGTGTTTCGCGCTTTATCAGTAATCGCTGGCAAAGCCTTGATCGACGTCATCTATCGGTAGATCAGTACTGACGATTAGACGCGACCCTTTGTCGCGCCTAGTCTTCACTCTGAACACTTCGCCGGTGACTAGACTTGATGAACGCCCAGCGCCCAGCATGCGCGGCGCCCGCCCTGACAACGCCCGCGCCTGCCGCCAGCCAGAGTTATCAATACTGCAACCTCGACCATACGGAATCGGCCAGCACCGCGCTGGCCGAGGAAGTCGCGTTGGCGATTGCCTATAACGACATCAACCAGGCGGTAATGCTGGTGACGCCCACCGATCTTGAAGACTTTATCGTCGGCTTCAGCCTGGGCAGCGGCATCATCAGCGACATCAGCGATATCTATGACCTGCAACTGAGCGGCGCAGGCTCGGCCCAGTACGCCCAGGTGCAGATCTGCAGCCGCGCCTTCTGGAACCTCAAGCAACAGCGCCGGCAACTGGCCGGCACCAGCGGCTGCGGCCTGTGTGGCGTGCAAGCCCTGGAGCAGGCGCTGCCGGACCTTCAGGTGCTGCCTGGCGCACCGCTGCCGCCTGCTGCCTGGCTGGAGGGCTTACGCCAGCGCATCAGTGCCTTTCAGCCGCTGGGCCAGTACAGCGGCGCGGTGCATGCGGCGGTGTTCATGGATAACCAGGGCGAACTGCTGCTGGGCCGCGAAGATATCGGCCGCCATAACGCCCTCGACAAACTGATCGGCGCCCTGGTCCGCCAGCGCATCCCGACCGCAGGCGGCGTGGCAATTGTCACCAGCCGTTGCAGTCTCGAATTGATCCAGAAAGTCCTGCGCGCAGGCATCCAGACCCTGGTCAGCCTGTCATCGCCCACCGGCCTGGCCCTGCAATGGGCGCGCCGGCATAACCTCAATCTCATCCACCTGCCGCAAAAAAGCGCGCCGCGGGTCTACAGCCCTGCGATGGAGTACCAGCCATGAGCAATCATCACCAAGCCGACCAAACCCCGACCCCGCGCTACAAGCCCTATAAAGGCCCGGCTGGCGGCTGGGGCGCGCTGATCAGCGTGGCGCAGGCGTGGCTGACCAGCGATAACGCGCTGAAAAATATCCGCATGATGCTCAAGACCAACCAGAACGGCGGCTTCGACTGCCCAGGTTGCGCCTGGGGTGACTCGCCGGAAAGCGGCATGGTCAAGTTCTGCGAGAACGGCGCCAAGGCGGTCAACTGGGAAGCCACCAAGCGCCGGGTAGATGCGGCGTTCTTCGCCAAACACAGTGTCAGCGCACTGCTGGAGCAGAGCGACTATTGGCTGGAATACCAGGGCCGCCTGACCGAGCCGATGAGCTATGACGCCCAGACCGACCGCTACAAACCCATCAGTTGGGAGTCGGCCTTCGACCTGATCGGCCAGCACCTGCGAGCCCTGCCAAGCCCGGACATGGCCGAGTTCTATACCTCGGGCCGGGCCAGCAATGAAGCGGCGTACCTGTATCAGTTGTTCGTGCGCGCCTACGGCACCAACAACTTCCCGGACTGCTCGAACATGTGCCACGAAGCCAGCGGCGTGGCCCTGGCGCAAAGCGTAGGTGTCGGCAAAGGCACTGTGACGTTTGATGATTTCGAGCACGCCGACGCGATTTTCGTCTGGGGCCAGAACCCCGGCACCAACCACCCGCGCATGCTCGAACCGCTGCGCGAAGCGGTGAAGCGCGGCGCCCAGGTGGTGTGTATCAACCCGCTCAAGGAGCGTGGCCTGGAACGTTTCCAGCACCCGCAGCACCCGCTGGAAATGCTCACCAACGGCGACAAGCCGACCAACACCGCGTATTTCCGCCCGGCGCTTGGTGGCGACATGGCGATCCTGCGCGGCATGGCCAAGTTCCTGCTGCTGTGGGAGCGCCAGGCCCAGGCCGAAGGCAAGGAGACAGTGTTCGACCACGACTTCCTCAATGAACACACGATCAATGTGCTGGATTACCTGGCCAAGATCGACGACACCTCCTGGGATGAAATCGTCGAGCAATCCGGCCTGAGCCTGGTGGAAATCGAGCAAGCGGCGCGCATGTACGCCAAAGGCAAGAACGTGATCATGTGCTGGGCGATGGGCATCACCCAGCATCGGCACTCGGTGCCGACCATCCAGGAAATCGCCAACCTGATGCTGCTGCGCGGCAACATTGGCCGCCCCGGTGCCGGCCTGTGTCCGGTGCGTGGCCACAGTAACGTGCAGGGCGACCGCACCATGGGGATCAACGAACGGCCACCCGTGGCCTTCCTGGATGCCCTGGAGCGTCGCTTCCAGTTCAAGGTACCCCGGGACAACGGGCATAACGTGGTCGAAGCGATCCACGCCATGCTCGAAGGCCGCGCCAAAGTGTTTATCGGCCTGGGTGGCAACTTCGCCCAAGCGACGCCCGACAGCCCTCGCACCTTCCAGGCCTTGAGCAACTGCGACCTGACGGTGCAGATCAGCACCAAGCTCAATCGCAGCCACCTGGCCCACGGCAAGCAGGCCTTGATCCTGCCGTGCCTGGGCCGCACCGACATCGATATCCAGGCCGATGGCCCGCAAGCGGTGACGGTGGAAGATTCGTTCAGCATGGTGCACGCCTCCAATGGCCAGTTGCAGCCGCTGTCGAAACTGATGAAGTCGGAACCGGCCATTCTCGCCGGCATCGCCGCCGCCACCCTGGGTAGCAAGCCGGTGGACTGGAACTGGCTGGTGGCCGATTACCGCCGCATCCGCGACTTGATCGCCGACACCATCCCCGGCTTCAAGGACTTCAACGAGCGTGTGCAGCACCCAGGCGGTTTCTACCTGGGCAACAGCGCCGGCGCCCGCCGCTGGAATACCCCGTCAGGCCGGGCGAATTTCCGCGCCAACATCCTGCCCAAGGACCTGGTGCATGAACGCACTCGTGCCACTGGCCAGTTGCCCGACCTGATCATGCAATCCATGCGTTCCCACGATCAGTACAACACCACCATCTACGGCCTGGATGACCGTTATCGTGGGGTCAAGGGCCAGCGCGACGTGCTGTTCGTCAACGAAGCCGACATCATCCGCCTGGGCTTCAAGCCGGGGCAGAAGGCCGATATCGTGTCGATCTGGGATGATGGCCGTGAACGCCGGGTCAAGGGTTTTACCTTGCTGGCGTTCGATATTCCGGCGGGGCAGGCAGCGGCCTATTACCCGGAGGTCAACCCGCTGGTGCCGTTGGAAAGCACCGGGGATGGTAGCCATACGCCTACCTCCAAGTTCGTGGCGATTCGCCTGGAAGCGGCCAGCGACAAGGGTTTGATCATGGCCCGAACTGCCTGATCGTCTCCATGGCTGGGAACGATCTTCACGGGCACAAAAAAGGCCGCTTTTGTATAAAAGCGGCCGTTGCGAAGTAACTAAAGACCGGCAAAAACGACTTAAGTTCCCTAGATAAAACAGCAACTTAGCTAATTGTATACAACCTTCACCACTGGTCGGAATTCGATTGTAAGAATATTCCGACAACCTCAGGATCGCGCCGTCATCCCCTTGAGGTTCACCTATGAAGTTCTCCTCGATTCTCTTGTTGTCCCTTGGCCTGGTCAGTGGCGCAGCCATGGCCGGTGGCACCACCGAAGCCGGTGTAGGCGGCGCATTGGGCGGGGTTTTAGGTTCTGTCGTCGGCCAGCAGATCGGCGGCAATACCGGTTCGGCCATTGGTGCAGCCCTGGGCGGCGCTGGCGGTAGCGCAGTAGGCGCAGACAAACGCAGCCGTGGCGAAGCAGCCATTGGCGGTGCACTGGGCGCAGCGGGCGGCAACGTGGTCGGGCGCAGTGTCGGCGGTAGCACCGGCAGCTTGATCGGCGCAGCAGCAGGCGGTGGCGCCGGCGGCGCACTGGGTAACTATATGGGCAACAAGAGCGATGACGACGACCGCCGCGATCGCGGGCGTGATAGCCGTCGCTATGACCGTGATGATCATCGTGGCCGTGGGCATGCTTATGGCCATCGCAAGAACAAGCATCACTACCGTCACCGGTAAACACAGCAAACTCAATGTGGGAGCTGGCTTGCCGGCGATAGCGCAATGCCAGCAACCAATAGGTGGCCTGACACTGCGCTATCGCGGGCAAGCCCGGCTCCCACATTAGCTCTTCATTGTTTCGCAGGCCGCAGTCAGACCGCCAGGTGTTGCAGTGCTTCGCGCAGTACCTGTGGAATCGTCACCGGCTGGTTCGTCGCCCGGTCCACAAACACATGCACAAACCGCCCCGCCGCACAGGCCTCATCCTCGCCGGCCTTGAACACCGCCAACTCGTACTGCACTGAACTGTTGCCCAACTTGCCCACCCGCAGGCCGATATCGATACGGTCGGGAAAGGCAATCGAGGCAAAGTAGTCGCACGCCGAGCTCACCACAAACCCCACCACTTCGCCGTCATGGATATCCAGCCCGCCCTGTTCGATCAGGTAGGTGTTCACCGCCGTGTCAAAAAAGCTGTAGTAGGTGACGTTATTCACATGCCCATACACGTCATTGTCGTGCCAGCGCGTAATGATCGGCTGGAAGTGACGGTAATCGGCACGTTGCGGCATTGAGTCAGGCATGGACAAGTCTCGCTGAAGTGAATTTACAGGTCGCTCAGATGGGTCTCGGCCCAATCCCGCACCTGGGCATACGGATATTCTTCCAGCACGCCAGATCCTGGAATCCCCCGGGCCTTGAGCTTGGTAAACAGCGGCACGCTGATCCCACATAGAAACCGCGTCAGGCGTTCCGCCCCTGGCAGGCTGCCGGTGTGCTGATGATGCCTGTGGATAAAATCCCCGCACAGCCCCTGGAAATTTTTATCCACAAGCGGTGCCAGCCCCGGTGGTGCCGGCAGATGGGCGACCTGGCCATGACACACCGAACAATGCCCGCACTGGCGCGGCGCCTCGGCATCGCCAAAGTACTCCGCCAACCGATAGCCCAGGCAGCGTTCGCTGGCAAACAACGCCAGCATCCCATGGATGCGCGCCACTTCCGTGGCTTCGTGCTGCTTGAAGCCTGTGTATAACTCTTCGCTCAAGGCCTGGGGGTCAAACCCGCTATCGAGCAGGCTGTAGACTTCGGTCATCTGCTTGCTTTCCAACTCGATCAGGCCCTGTTCCTGGAAATAGTCCAGCGCCTTGACCACCCGGCCACGCTCGGCCTGGTGCTGTTGATAAAGCGCGTCGAAATCCACGGTGGCCCAGCTCCTGGCCCGTTTGCACACCTGGATGATCGCGGCGACAAACTGCTGCCGCTCCCCGGAAAAACGCGCCAGCAACACCTCCGGCTCCACCAGGTACTTGAAGCGATACTCGGCATAAAACGCATAGCGCGGTGCAATGACCCCCTTGAGTTCCAATTGCACCAACAAGGTCTTGAGCGGTAGCTCGCGGATGTTGCTCAGCTCTGCCAATGACCTCAGCAGAAACTCCCATTGCCCGTCATCAGCGGCCGCCAGCAGTTCTTCCAGCACCAACCGAATGCCTTCCTGCTCCGGCGTATCGCCGTACACAAAGTTCTCCAGCACATTAAGGCTGTCGCGGTTGGCCAGCACCAGGCACTCGGAAGGCTGGCCATCGCGCCCGGCCCGGCCGATTTCCTGGCTGTAGTTCTCGATGGATTTGGGCAGGTCGAAATGCACAACGTTGCGGATGTCGCTCTTGTCGATACCCATGCCAAAGGCAATGGTGGCGACGATGCAATTGGACTGGCCGCCCATGAACCGGCGCTGGATGCCCTCGCGCTTATCGTGGGGCAAACCTGCGTGATAGGCCTCGGCCTGGATGCCATGGCGATTCAGATGCTCGGCGATCTGCTCGGCGGTTTTCTGCAAGGTGACATAGACGATGCTCGGTTGGTTGGCCCGCTCGCCCATCCACTCCACCAGGCGCCGGCGTTTGTCTGCGCCGCTGACCGGTTCCACCAGCAGGTTGAGGTTGGGTCGATAGAAACCGGTGGTGATCACGTCTGCGGGGGCGATGGCGAACTTGGCCTGCATGTCCGCAATCACCTTGGGTGTGGCGGTGGCGGTCAACAGCAGCGCCTGGGGAATCTTGAACTGGCGCTGGTAGTCGGGGAGCTTGAGGTAGTCCGGGCGGAAATTATGGCCCCATTCGGAAATACAGTGCGCCTCGTCCACCACCAATAATGAAATCGAAACGCTTTGCAAAAAGTTGCGAAAGCGCTCGTTCTTCAGGCGCTCTACGGAAATCATCAGGATCTTCAGCTCGCCGGAGCGAGCGCGGGCCATTACGTCATTGGCCTGATCACGACTTTGCGTCGAATCGATGCTGCCGGCCGAAATACCATGACGCTGCAAAAAGCCCAGTTGGTCCTGCATCAACGCCAACAGTGGCGACACCACCAGTGTCAGGTGCGGCAGCAGCACGGCTGAGAGCTGGTAACAGAGGGATTTGCCGGAACCTGTGGGAAAGATCGCCGCCGCCGAACGACCGGCCAGCACGGCGCTGACAGCCGCCTCCTGGCCAGGGCGAAACTGTGGATAACCAAAGACCTGTTGGAGGGTGTCGTGCATGAGCTGTCACTCCATTGACCGCTGAACAGGCCTAAAACATAGCCCGGTATTTTCAGCGGATCGAAAAAGGTCGCGAGGAAAAGAGAGACAGGATGATACACAGGCTGCGAGGGTGAACCGACAATCTACAGAACACCGCAAAACAAATGTGGGAGCGGGCTTGCCCGCGATAGCGGTGCCCCAGTCGATACTTCTGTTGACTGTTACACCGCTATCGCGGGCAAGCCCGCTCCCACATTTTCAGACCTTTGCTACCGCTCGATCAGCGGTTTTGCACACGCTCAATGGCTTTGTCATACACCGGGTTGGCCTTCTGTTCCTTGGCCAATTGGTAGTGACGCAACGCATCGGCAAACTGCCCGGCCGCTTCGTAGATCCGCGCGATGTTGTAGTAGGACCCGGCACGCACGGTGGCGGCTGTCGGGCCGCTGGCCAGGGCAATCGCCTTGCGGTTGGCCCAGATCGACTCGGCGGTGTTTCCGGCTTTCTGATAGGCCAGGCCGAGATTGCCGTAGGCTTTACCGAAGGAATTATCCAGCTCGATGGCCTGGCGGAAGTAGTCGATCGCCTGGTCCAGGTTACCGGCCTGGTAGGCCGCTTCGCCTTTGAGGTTCAGCTTTTTCGCATCACCCTGTACCGCTGAACTGACCACCACGGCATCCACGGCAACGCTGTCGTTGAGCAGGGGTTTGACTTCGTTGAGCACATCCTTGGCCTCGACCAGCACGCCGGTGAAGGTATTGATGTCCTGGAAGTCACCGCTGCCGGTCATGCGGAACACAGTCCACAAGTTACCGGTGCGATTGGTCGGCACGTAGTAAGTGCGGACCAGGGACTGGCCCATGTACACAAACACCTTGGCCTGGCTTTCGGACAGCGCCGTGGAACCGGTATCGGTGCGGTTGGAGAAGTCATGCACGGCGTACACGTAGCTTTCGCCGTAGTGTTTTTTCTGCAGGGTGATGGTTTCCGGGCCGTAGCTGTCGGTGTCATCCACATCCAGCTCGGCATCGGTGCCGGTCTTGCTGTTGAAGTAGATGTTGTTGCCGGGGAAGATCATGTGGGAGTCGAGGTCCGAAGGCGATCGCCCCCAGGTCAGCACCACACGCAGGCCGTCGAGGTTTTCCATCACCGGGCTGATGGCATAGGTCATGCCTTTGCACGGGCACTTGACCACCAGGTTGGAGTAGCCGGGCTTCTTGATGATCAGCAGGTTGTCGGCACCATCGGCAACTTCGCTGGTGAGAGTGACTTGGCCCTGGGCATTGGTGCGCCCCACCACATTCTGTGCGCCGTTGCGTTGCAACAAGACTTCGGCGTCGGCGATTTTCTGGTCCTTGACCACCGCACTGAGCACCTCGATCGGCAACTGCTCGGCCTGGACCGAAAACGCCACCGCACACAATGACATCGCCGAGGCGACACGAAGCAAACCCATGCTTAACTCCCTTTAAGTAGTGGGCGGAATCGCCCTATAAGATTTTGCGGTGAAACATACGCTGAATTCAGGGGTTTTGCCGGGATTTTATACAGAATGTGACGTGGTTTTTATCCCACCTGCGCCAGGGTGCCCCGCAGCCAAATCGCAAACTTCGGAAGCCTCCGTAGGAAATCGCCAAGCCGGGCCCCATACGCTTCCCAAACTTCCTCCAACCTACACTTGACCCTCTACAGAATCAGCCAACCCTGACCGAAACTAGCGCCTTCGCCATCTGCTCGGTAAAAGTCCGTGAGCGATGCTCAGCCATCAAGCCTCTCAATGCATGTGTACACACATGAGTCCTAGTCCGACGCTCTTCTTACAGTCGGCGATCTTCTTTGCCCTGATCTTGATAGGCTTGGCGCTCTTCATCAGCCGAAACAAACTGCGCCAGCAAGGCGACCATCCCTCTGACCCACTCCCGCGTGCCCCCACCATGAACCTGGCCCCCAACTTCCCCCAAGACCCTGTCATGCAGCAGCTCCTGCAATTGCTGCACGAAGAAATCGGCCTGCCCAAGCACAAGACCATCCGCCTTAAAACCTCGCTCAACTTTGACCTCGGTTGCGACGGCGCAGAAGCCAGGCAGTTTATGGAGACTCTGGAGCAGGCATTTGATCTCGACCTGGGTGACTATGATGCTTATCGTTACTTCAATCCGCCGGTGTTCGATGTATTCCTGAAACACCGCGCCAAGGGCCGTGGCGAGAAGACGCCGCTCACCATCGGCATGCTCTACCTGGCTATCAAGACCCATAGCTGGGATACGCAGACGCTGGAAAACCTGAGCTGAAGAGCGCTGGGGAATTAATGTGGGATGCCTGGTGCCCCGCTTTGTTCTCAGGCTCTTCGCCCGCAAGCCGGGTTCCTACAAAACTGTTTCGCGCACAAAAAAGCCGCCCACTAGGGGCGGCTTTTTAACAGCTACCGAATCTTACAACTTCGGACCCGCTGCCTTGATCGCGTCGCTGACTTCAAACTTCTTGAAGTTCTCGACGAACAGGCCGGCCAGGGCCTTCGCTGCGTCGTCGTAGGCAGCCTTGTCAGCCCAGGTGTTACGTGGGTTCAACAGGCCGGTCTCAACGCCCGGTACGGCCAGTGGCACGTCGAGGTTGATGGTGTCCAGGTGCTCGGTTTGCGCACCGATCAACGCGCCGCTCTGGATCGCGGCGATCACCGCACGGGTGGTCGGGATGTTGAAGCGTTTGCCAACACCGTAGCCGCCGCCGGTCCAGCCGGTGTTGACCAGGTAGACCTTGGAGCCGAAGCCACGGATGCGCTTGATCAGCAGCTCTGCGTATTCGCCAGCCGGGCGCGGGAAGAACGGCGCGCCGAAGCAGGTGGAGAAGGTCGACTTGATGCCGCTGCCCGAACCCATTTCAGTCGAGCCCACCAGTGCGGTGTAGCCGGACAGGAAGTGGTAGGCCGCCTGTTCTTCGTTGAGGATCGACACCGGTGGCAGCACGCCAGTCAGGTCGCAGGTCAGGAAGATCACTGCGTTTGGCTCGCCGCCCAGGTTCTTCTCGGAACGCTTGGCAACGTGCTCCAGCGGGTAGGCCGCACGGCTGTTCTGGGTCAGGCTGACATTGGTGTAATCGGCGTGCTTGGCATCGTCGATCACCACGTTTTCCAGGACGGCGCCGTGCTTGATGGCTTTCCAGATGACCGGCTCGTTTTTCTCGGACAGGTCGATGCACTTGGCATAGCAACCGCCTTCGATATTGAACACCACGCCCTCGCCCCAGCCGTGTTCGTCGTCACCGATCAGGTAACGGCTTTCGTCGGCGGACAGGGTGGTCTTGCCAGTGCCCGACAGACCGAAGAACAAGGTCACATCGCCTTCTTCGCCGATGTTGGCAGCGCAGTGCATTGGCAGCACGTCAGCGGCCGGCAGCAGGAAGTTCTGCACCGAGAACATGGCTTTTTTCATCTCGCCGGCGTAACGCATGCCAGCAATCAGGACTTTTTTCTGGGCGAAGTTGAGGATCACGCAACCATCGGAGTTGGTGCCGTCACGCTCAGGGACGCATTCAAAGTTGGCAACGTTGAGCACTTGCCACTCTTCACGCCCGGCCGGGTTGTACTGGGCCGGGTTGATGAACAGGCAACGACCGAACAGGTTCTGCCAGGCAGTCTGGGTGGTCATTTTCACGGCCAAGTAATGCTCTTCGGCAGAACCTACATGCACGTGGGAAACGAAATGCTCTTGCGCGTTGTTGAAAGCCTCGACGCGAGCCCACAGGGCATCGAACTTGTCGGCCGGGAACTTGCGGTTGATCGGGCCCCAGGCAATGGCAGCCTGGGTGGACGGCTCTTCAACGATGAAACGATCGACCGGCGAACGACCGGTACGGTGACCGGTTTCTACGACCAGCGCGCCAGTATCGGCAAGCACGCCTTCACCGCGCTGCAGGGCTTCTTTGACCAGATCGTCAACACTCAGATCGGTGTATACGGCGTTATTGGCTTGCGTCATGAGGTTCCCCGTCGGCCTATGGCCGAGTGCTCCAAACGTTTTGTAGTAGAAAGTTGCGCACTACTACCGCGAAAAAAGTGGGCCGGATTATGCCAGAAAAGCCCAAAAAGAGTAGGGCCCTCCCGTCAGAACACCTCTAATCCGGCGTTTGTCAGGTGATTTACCTGTGCTTAAACGTTTTAGTGGTGGGTGCCCGAAGGGGTGTCAACGCCAGCGCCAGCGAACAATTGGCCGATATCGGCAGCGTCGAACAGGTAGCGCTGGTTGCAGAACTGGCAATCGATCTCGATTCTGCCGCCGTGCTCTACCGCCAGGTTTTGCGCATCTTCCAGGCCCAGGCTCACCAGGGCATTGCCCGAACGCTCGCGGGAACAGCTGCAGTGGAAACGCAGCGATTGCGCATCGAACAGGCGCACTTCTTCTTCGTGGTAAAGGCGGTGCAGGATGGTTTCGTTGTCCAGGCCCAGCAGCTCTTCAGCGGTCAGGGTACCGGCCAGGGCGGTCAGACCGCGCCAGCTCTCTTCGCGCTCATCCTCATCCTTGATACGGTCCGCCGGCAGCTGTTGCAACAGCAGGCCACGGGCACGCTTGCCGTCCGCGTTGAGCCAGAAACGGGTGCCCACCTGCTGGGACATGACGAAATAGTTGGTGAAGCAGTCGGACAGGGTTTCACCGTCCAGGTCGACAATGCCCTGGTAACGCTGGCCAACGGTCGGGTCGATGGTCAACGCCAGCACGCCGTCGGGCATCAGGTCGGCCAGGGTCGCGTCCGCCGGGATCCGGTCTGCGTCATACCGGGCCAGGCCACGGATTTCGCGGTTGCTGGAGCACTCGATCATCAGCATGGGCACCGGGCCTTCGGAACGGGCCTGGAGAATCAGCAAGCCATCGAACTTCATGGTGCCCACCAGCAGCGACGCGGCGGCCATCAGTTCGCCGAGCAACTGCGCGACCGGCTCCGGATAGGGGTGCTTGGCAAGGACTTCGGCATAGCTGCGCTCCAGGGCAACCAGTTCGCCACGCGCGTCGTTGTCGTCAAAGAGGAAACGTTGGGTGAAGTCGGTATCCGGTAGATCAGTCATAGGTCTGGGTATCTGAATTGATGACAAAGTGATGACAATGTTTCTAAAATTATGCGCTTTAGCACCAATTTGGTGCGATTTTCTTCTGATAGGTGAAGAGAGTTTAGAGCGAAGAGGAAACAGTTTATGAACAATCCGGGTTTGTTCCAAGCCAAGTGGAACCTCGGGCGATTGGCCCTGTGCAATTTACTCGCTCTGGGGCTGCTGTGTTTTTGGCTATGGCCCGCGGGCCAGATGCTTTGCGTGATATTCGACGAATGGCTGTTTCATCTGCTCAACGACCCACTGGCCAGCAACCCGGCCTGGCTGCATGTATGGGCGATCGCCAGCCTGCGCCCCTTTGATGCGGTGGTCGGGGTGATCCTGCTGATGCTGCTGATTCGCGGCGAATGGGTATTCAAGACGATTGAAGTGCGCCAGGCGTTTTTCGGCTTCCTCGCGATTCTGCTGTTGCTGCTGTTTATCCGCATGCTGTTTTCCAAGCTCGCGGCGCAGATGGGCTGGCAGCACAACAGCCCGTCAATGGTGATCAGCGGGGCGATCCACATGAGCGATTACTTCCCTGACCTGGAAAAAACCTGGGAATTGAAGGATCGCTCCAGCCAGAGCTTCCCAGGTGATCATGCTTCGGTGCTGCTGATCTGGGGGATGTTCATGAGCGTGTTTGCCAAGCGCGTTGGCCAGGTTGTGCTGATCTGGGCCCTGGCGCTGCTGTTCATGATGCCGCGCCTGGTGGCGGGTGCGCACTGGGGGCAGGACGACTATATCGGCGGTGTGCTGCTGGCGTTGTTGGCACTGGGCTGGGGTTATTACACGCCGTTTGCGGCGAAGGTGTCGGGTTGGCTGCTGCGCGTGACCGCACCGGTATTCGGGTTGTTGCAACGAGTACCTGTGATCAATCGCTTGAGCGTGATCCGCAACGCCTGACCTGTAGGAGCCGGCTTGCCGGCGAAGAGGCCCTCGACGGCACTGCAACTGTTGCAACCGCCATTGCTGGCAAGCCAGTTCCTACAGCAGATAACCGATATTCAGTCGTCATTGCCGCTGCCGCGAAACTTGAACAGGTCGCGGCGCTGTTTCTTGCTTGGCTTGCCATCGGTGCTCATGCCCAAGGCTCCGGCCTTGCGCATGGCCGCCGCATTCTCGCGCTTGGCAATACTGGCAGGTGTCTCGGTGTACAGTGCCTGGGCTTCGGGTGCGCCACGGCGAACGACGGAAAGCGCCTCGACCAACACCGTTTTTTCATCAAACCCGACGCGGATCTGCAACTCATCACCCATACGCGGCTCCTTGCCTGGCTTGCAGCGCTCGCCACGGCAATGCACCTTGCCGCTCTCGATGGCGGCCTTGGCCAAGGCCCGGGTCTTGTAGAAACGTGCAGCCCACAGCCACTTGTCCAAACGGACTTTTTCGTCCTCTTCCTGCTTTTGAGCCACTTGAATTCCTCGCTCTGAAAAATGTCGCAACTTAACAGTCGAAGCCCTTCGACGCACAAACGCCAAGGCTCACCTAAGATACGCCAGCTGTCAGGCAGTTTCCCCTCAGCCGTGGTTTTTTGTGGCGTGAAGATATCTGTCGCCATTTGGTGAATATTCTGCGTGAATACCGCGAATTCGGCGCCAAGCGCTCGTCAACGTTCCTGGGTTGTCACAATCTGTGAGCAGTAGGACGCTAGTGTCGTGTGACGTCGAAACATTTCTGATTGCCGGTTGTTCATATTGAAGACATTTGACCATTTGACCGTTGTCGGTCTGCGTGAATGGGTGGCACTGCCCGATCTGGGAGTGGCGGGCCTGCGCGCGAAGATCGACACCGGGGCCAGTACCTCCAGCCTGCATGCCACCGAGATCGAGCCTTTTGAGCGTGACGGTGAAAAGTGGGTGCGTTTCACCGCCCATCTGGGCAGCGTGGTGCAACTGCGTCACCGGCGCTGTGAAGCGCCGCTGGTGGCGATGAAAACCATTAAAAGCTCCAACGGCCAGGCGCAGGTGCGCTACGTCATCAGCACCACCCTGGCCCTGGGTGATCGGGTATGGCGGGTGGAGTTCACCCTGGCTTGCCGCAAGACCATGCGTTACCGCCTGTTGCTAGGTTCCAAAGCCCTGATCGACGGCCAGTTGGTGGTCAACCCGGGGCTCAAGTACGTTCAAGACAAGCCGGTGTTCCCGGTCTCTACTATTGCTGCCACAGGTGTTGCATGAAGATCGCTGTGCTGTCGCGTAACCCGCGTCTGTATTCCACCCGTCGTCTGGTCGAGGCCGGCACCGAACGGGGCCATGAGATGGTGGTGATCGATACGTTGCGCGCCTATATGAACATTGCCAGTCATAAGCCGCAGATCCACTACCGGGGCAAACCACTGGAAGGCTTCGACGCGGTGATCCCGCGTATCGGTGCCTCGGTGACCTTCTACGGCTGCGCGGTACTGCGCCAGTTTGAAATGATGGGGGTGTTTCCACTCAACGAATCGGTGGCCATTGCCCGTTCCCGGGACAAGCTGCGCTCCCTGCAATTGCTGTCGCGCCGGGGCATCGGCTTGCCAGTGACTGGCTTTGCCCATTCCCCCGATGACATTCCCGACCTGATCGAGATGGTCAACGGTGCCCCATTGGTGATCAAGGTACTGGAAGGCACCCAGGGCATTGGCGTGGTGCTGTGTGAAACCGCCACGGCGGCAGAGTCGGTGATCGAGGCGTTCATGGGCCTGAAGCAGAACATCATGGTCCAGGAGTACATCAAGGAGGCCGGCGGTGCCGATATCCGCTGCTTCGTGGTGGGGGACAAGGTGATTGCGGCGATGAAACGCCAGGCCAAGCCGGGAGAATTTCGCTCCAACCTGCACCGAGGCGGCAGCGCCAGCCTGATCAAGATTACTCCGGAAGAACGCATGACCGCCCTGCGTGCAGCCAAGGTCATGGGCTTGAGTGTGGCGGGCGTGGATATCCTGCGCTCGAACCACGGGCCACTGGTGATGGAAGTGAACTCTTCACCGGGCCTGGAAGGGATTGAAACCACCACCAACAAGGATGTGGCGGGGATCATCATTCAGCATCTGGAGAAGAACAGCGGGCCGAACATGACCCGTACCAAAGGCAAGGGCTGAAATACTCCCTTTAAGGCAACACAAACCAGTGTGGGAGCCGGCTTGCCTGCGATGACTGACTAACATTCAACATCAATGTCGACTGTTACATCTTCTCGCAGGCAAGCCATTTCCCACATTTGATTTTCGTCGTGGCTTAGACCGCATCTCTTGGCAGCATCAGCCCCAATGGTAAGCGCACTCGCGCCTCCAACCCGCCATCGGCCCGGTTACGCAGTTCGACATTGCCACCATGCATCGAAGCAATCCGCCGCACAATCGCCAGGCCCAGGCCGGTGCCTTTGCCACCACGGGCACGATCACCGCGGGTAAAGGGGTTGAAAATGCCCTCCAGCTCCGCCGGATCGATCCCGGCGCCACGGTCCATGACACTCAGCACCACATAAGGCGCATTGGTGTCACCCGACACATAGGCGGCGACTTCCACCTCGGTCCCCGCGTGATGCAAGGCGTTGCCGATCAGGTTGTTCAGCAGGCGCTTCATCGAGACCCGGCGCAACGCAAAGGGCTGGATCGGCTCCAGGCGCATGTGCACCTGCTCGCCATTCTGGTTGTAGGGCGCCACGACCTCGCGGACCAGGTCGGTCAGGTCCACCTCTTCCACTACCTCGTCACGACCATCGCGGATAAACGCCAGGAACTGGTCGAGAATCGCATCCATGTCTTCGATATCACGGACCATGTCATCGGTCAGGTCGGTATGGTTGCCCATCAACTCCAGGGACAGACGCAAACGTGTTAGCGGCGTGCGCAGGTCGTGTGAAACCCCGGCCAGCATCAGCTCACGCTCACGACCGGCCTGTTCGACATCCTCGGCCATCTGGTTGAACGCGCTGTAGACCTCGGTCATTTCGCTGGGAGTGTCGCTGATCGGCAGGCGCACGCTGCGACCCTGCCCCAATTGCCTGGCCGCAAATACCAGGCGCTTGAGTGGCTGGTTGAGCTGACGCACGAAGATCCAGGCCGACGCAGTGGAAAGCAAGCCAATGGCCAGGAACCAACCGAGCACGTTCCAGATCTTCTGACCCCGCAGCGGGTGGGGATACAACGGCACTTTCAGCCATCCATCCCCCAGGCTCGGGGCTCGCACCCACAAGGCTGGTGAAACATGCATGCGCAGCCGCACCTCAGTGTCTTCGCCCAATTCGGCCTGCATCTGGCGCTGGTAGATCTCGCTGTAGGGCCAATGCTGTTCGCCCTCCGGCACGCCCGCACCCACCACGCGAGTCAAGGTTGCCGCCTTGGCGATTTTTTCACGATTCTCCGGGTCGGCAGCCCAGTAGGCACGCAACGTCAGCGCAACACCGTGACTGTACTGGCGGTCTACCAACACGTCTTCGTTCATCAGCAGGTAAACGAGGGTCAGCGCCTTGGAAAACAGCACGACGATCAGCACCAGCCAAAGGGTGCGGGAGAAGAAACTTTGCGGGAACCACAGCGGGGTTTTCATAGAAGACAGCTAGACACCTGGCAAGAGCGAGCCACGCTCGCAGAATTGCAGACGCCGGGCATCCGGCCGACCCGCTGGGATCGAACTCCGGAATACCCGCATGTGCAAATCATCGGTTACTTGGTTGCCGTGCCATCCGGCACAAACACGTAACCCACGCCCCACACTGTCTGGATATAACGCGGCTTGGACGGGTCCGGTTCGATCATCCGGCGCAGACGGGAAATCTGCACATCGATGGAGCGCTCCAGGGCGTCCCATTCACGACCACGGGCCAGGTTCATCAGCTTGTCACGGGTCAGCGGTTGGCGAGCGTTCATCACCAGCGCCTTGAGTACCGCGAATTCGCCCGTGGTGAGCATGTGGACTTCTTCACCACGCTTGAGCTCACGGGTGGCCAACGACAGCTCGTAGTCACCAAAGGTCACGCTTTCGTCTTCGCTGCCTGGAGCGCCCGGAACCGGAGCCGCCTGGCGACGCAATACAGCCTTGACCCGCGCCATCAGCTCGTCGGGGTTGAACGGCTTGGCCAGGTAATCGTCGGCGCCCAGTTCCAGGCCCTTGATCCGGCTCAGTTCATCGCCCTTGGCGGTCAGCATGATGATCGGAATCTGGTTGTTGGTGCTGCGCAGGCGCTTGCAGGCGGTCAGGCCGTCTTCACCGGGCAACATCAGGTCGAGTACGACCAGGTTGAAGACCTCGCGCCCCAGCAGGCGGTCCATCTGCTCGGTGTTCGGCACCGCGCGGGCACGGTAGCCCTTGGAGGTGAAGAACCGCTCCAGCAGGCTGCTCAGCCCCGGATCGTCATCAACGATGAGAATTTTTTCGCCTTCAGCAGTTTGTGCAGTGCTGCTCATTGGATGCTCCTCTTATCTGGCGCGCATTATGGCTTAGCTGCCGTTATACGCACGGTACGCATTGTTAGCAGATTTTTCTCCAACCACCAGTACGCCTGCTCCTGGCGCAATCCCCCCAAGGACGGATCGCTGGTTATAATGCCGCGCCTCAGTGCCGGGCAATACCAAGGCCGGCCTGGTGTTTTTTTCATCTGCTAGTCGTGAATTTTTCGATTTCGAGGGTCAATAGGCTGCCTCTTGACCCAGGCAGCGGCGCCAGTCGGGCCGCTCAACCAGCCGCGCAGGGCCTTGTTTTGCGGGCCTGCACACTGCTTTCAAGAATTTCAGGTGGTTTTATGGACAGCATCAACAGCCGCATCGCCGAGGAACTCGGTGTACGCCCACAACAGGTCGAAGCGGCCGTCGCTCTACTGGATGAAGGCTCCACGGTGCCCTTCATCGCCCGTTACCGTAAAGAAGTGACCGGCAGCCTCGATGATATCCAGCTGCGACATCTGGAAGAACGCCTGCGCTACCTGCGAGAACTCGACGAACGGCGTGTCAGCATCCTCGCCAGCATCCAGGAGCAGGGCAAGCTGACCCCGCAACTCGAACGCGACATCAAGCTCGCCGACACCAAGACCCGCCTCGAAGACCTGTACCTGCCGTACAAGCAGAAGCGCCGCACCAAGGGCCAGATCGCCCTGGAAGCCGGCCTCGGCGAACTGGCAGACGGCCTGTTCAACGACCCGTCCCTGGCCCCGGAAACCGAAGCTGCGCGCTTTGTCGATAGCGAAAAAGGCGTGGCCGACGTCAAGGCGGCCCTCGAAGGCGCCAAGTACATCCTCATGGAGCGCTTCGCCGAAGACGCCAACCTGCTGGAAAAACTGCGTAACTACCTGAAACAGGAAGCCACCCTCAGCGCCCGCGTGATTGCCGGCAAAGAGGAAGAAGGCGCCAAGTTCCGCGACTACTTCGAGCACGACGAACCGCTCAAGAGCATGCCGTCCCACCGCGCCCTCGCCATTTTCCGCGGGCGCAACGAAGGTATTCTCAGCTCCGCGCTGAAAGTCGGCGACGAACTGCCGGGCACCATGCACCCGTGCGAAGGCATGATCGGCCAACAATTCGGCATCCAGAATCAGAATCGTCCTGCGGACAAATGGCTCGGTGAAGTCGTGCGCTGGACCTGGAAGGTCAAGCTCTACACCCACCTGGAGACCGACCTGCTGGGCGAACTGCGCGACGGCGCCGAGACCGAGGCGATCAACGTATTCGCCCACAACCTGCACGACCTGCTACTCGCCGCGCCGGCCGGCCCGCGCGCGACCCTGGGCCTGGACCCAGGCCTGCGCACCGGTTGCAAGGTCGCCGTGGTCGACGCCACCGGCAAGCTGCTGGACCACGCCACCGTGTACCCGCACGTGCCCCACAACAAGTGGGACCAGACCATCGCCATCCTGGCCGCCCTGTGCGCCAAGCACGCGGTAGACCTGATCGCCATCGGCAACGGCACCGCCAGCCGCGAAACCGACAAGCTGGCCCTGGAGCTGATCAAAAAATACCCAGGCATGAAAATGACCAAGGTCATGGTCTCCGAAGCGGGCGCTTCGGTGTACTCGGCGTCGGAGTTGGCCTCCAAGGAATTCCCGGACCTCGATGTATCGATCCGTGGCGCAGTGTCCATCGCGCGCCGCCTGCAGGATCCACTGGCCGAACTGGTGAAGATCGACCCTAAATCCATCGGCGTCGGCCAGTACCAGCACGATGTGTCGCAGCTGAAACTGGCGCGCGGCCTGGATGCAGTGGTGGAAGACTGTGTGAACAAGGTCGGCGTCGACGTGAACACCGCCTCGGTCGCCTTGCTTGCGCGGATTTCCGGCCTCAACTCCACCCTGGCGCAGAATATCGTCACCCATCGTGATGAAAACGGCGCGTTCAAGACCCGAGCGGCACTGAAAAAAGTTGCACGCCTTGGCGAAAAAACCTTCGAACAGGCCGCAGGCTTCCTGCGCGTGATGAACGGTGACAACCCGCTGGACGCCTCGGCGGTCCACCCGGAAGCCTACCCGCTGGTGCAACGCATTGCCGCTGAAACCGACCGCGATATCCGTTCGCTGATCGGTGACGCCGGGTTCCTCAAGCGCCTGGATCCGAAGAAGTACACCGACGAAACCTTCGGCGTGCCGACCATCACCGACATCCTGCAAGAGCTGGAAAAACCCGGTCGCGACCCGCGTCCCGAGTTCAAGACCGCCGAGTTCCAGGAAGGCGTCGAAGACCTCAAGGACCTACAGCTGGGAATGATCCTCGAAGGCGTGGTGACCAACGTGACCAACTTCGGTGCCTTTGTGGACATCGGCGTGCATCAGGACGGTTTGGTGCATATTTCTGCGCTTTCGGAGAAGTTCATCAAGGATCCGCGTGAGGCGGTGAAAGCCGGGGATGTGGTCAAGGTCAAGGTCATGGAAGTCGATATCCCGCGCAAACGCGTGGGCCTGTCGATGCGTATGAGCGATACCCCCGGCGAGAAAATCGACGGCGCCCGTGGCGCACGCCCAGGTTCAGCGCCGCGCCAGTCGCAAAACCGCTCTGAAAACACTGCACCGCGCAAGGAAACCGCCACCGCAGCCCCGGCCAACAACGCCATGGCTTCGTTGTTCGCCAACGCCAAGCAACTGAAAAAACGCTGATGGAGCTGCCAGCCGGCCTGACCCACAGCGCTTTCAGCGAACTGCTCGGCTGCCGCCTGCAACGCCTGGACCAGGGCGTTGCCGAGGTTGCCCTGAGCCTTGAGCCGCAACTGCGCAACCGCGCGGGCAAGCTCCATGGCGGGGCGATTTTCAGCCTGGTGGACATTGCCATGGGGCTGGCCTGTTCCAGCGCCCATGGTTTCGACCAGCAGAGTGCGACCATCGAGTGCAAAATCAATTACATCCGTGCCGTGTCCGACGGTGACGTGCTGTGTACCGCCCGGGTCATCCACCCCGGCCGGCGCACGCTGGTGGTCGAGGCCGAGGTGTATCAGGACGAAAGACTCGTCGCAAAAGCACAAGGCACCTTCGCTGTCCTATAGCTCCCGGTCATCAATTTGGGTTAATTTCGGCGCTGCAAAAACAGCGTCGGAATTTTCTTCCTGCGCAATAGCCTAATTCAGGGAATGAAGTCGGCACTTTCAGAGCAGGTTATTCCGGCTCGAAAACCAGGCGATAACGCCAGTTTTAACTTCACCCTTGTAGACCGTCTTGCCCACCCCCATATTGGGGCGACTGACGCGTGAAGGAATCCAACTTGAGCGAACTTCTCAACCGCCGCCTGGCTCTGCTCGGCAAGCGCGAACACCTCTCTTTGCTTGAGCATTGCCTGCACGGCATCGAGCGTGAATGCCTGCGTGTCACCGGCGAAGGCCGCCTGGCTCAAACGCCGCATCCAGAGGCCCTGGGCGCGGCATTGACCCATGAATCGATCACCACCGACTATTCCGAGTCGCTGCTGGAGTTCATCACGCCGGCGCTGCCCAACCCGGCAGATACCCTGCGCAGCCTCGACAAGATTCATCGTTTTGCCTACAGCAAGCTCGGCAACGAGTACCTGTGGAGTCCATCGATGCCGTGCCCGTTGCCGGCCGAGGAAGATATTCCGATTGCCTACTACGGCACCTCCAACATCGGACAGCTCAAGTACGTGTATCGCAAGGGCCTGGCCCTGCGCTACGGCAAGACCATGCAGTGCATCGCCGGGATCCACTACAACTTTTCCCTGCCGGAAGAGCTGTGGCCGCTGCTCAAGGAAACCGAAGGTTTCGTGGGCACCGACCGTGACTACCAGTCCACGGCCTACATCGCCCTGATCCGTAACTTCCGCCGCTACAGCTGGCTGCTGATGTACCTGTTCGGTGCCTCGCCGGCCCTGGATTCGGGTTTCCTGCGCGGACGGTCCCATCAGCTTGAACAGTTCGATGCCGACACCCTTTACCTGCCGTATGCCACCAGCCTGCGCATGAGCGACCTGGGTTACCAGAGCAACGCCCAGGCGGGCCTGACCCCTTGCTACAACGATCTGGCCAGCTACACCGACAGCCTGCGCGAAGCGGTGGCAACGCCCTACGCGCCCTACGTCGAAGTCGGCACCCATAAGGATGGTGAGTGGGTCCAGCTCAACACCAACATCCTGCAGATCGAAAACGAGTACTACTCCAACATCCGCCCCAAACGCGTGACCTACACCGGCGAGCGGCCGATCCAGGCGCTGATGGCCCGTGGCATCCAGTACATCGAAGTGCGCTGCCTGGACATCAACCCGTTCCTGCCGATGGGCATCGACTTGCCGGAGTCGCGCTTCCTCGATGCGTTCCTGCTGTACTGCGCGCTGAACGACAGCCCGCTGTTCGAAAACAACGAGTGCGCCAATGCCACGTCGAACTTCCTCAGCGTGGTCAAGGAAGGCCGGCGCCCGGGCCTGCAATTGCAGCGTCGCGGCGAATCGGTGGAAATGAAGGAATGGGCCGCCGAGCTACTGGAAAAAATCGCACCGCTGGCTGCGCTGCTCGACCAGAGCCAGGGCATCAACGAACACAGCCAGGCACTGGATGCCCAGTTGGCGAAGATCAAGGACTCCTCCCTGACCCCGTCGGCCCAGGTGTTGGCGACCATGCAAGAGCGCAAGGAAAGCTTCGCGCAGTTCTCCCTGCGTCAGAGCGAAGTGCATGCCGAGTACTTCCGTAGCGAGCCGTTGCCGGCAGACGAGCAGGCGCGCTTTGAAGAGCTGGCGCGTACGTCGCTGGCGCAACAGGCGGAGCTGGAGCAGAACGAAGTGGGGGATTTTGATGTGTTTGTCGGGTCGTACCAGGCGAGCATCCTGGCGATCAGCAACTGACACGCCCTTTGTAGGAGCGAGCTTGCTCGCGAAAAACTCAAGCACGCCGCGTTTATCCAAGCCGAACGCGTCATCGTTAAGGTTTTTCGCGAGCAAGCTCGCTCCTACATAAGCTAATTCGAAAATGTTATTTATTTTCGGATTCTTAGATCATTTAGTCTCCTCACACGCCGACCTGCGGCCGCCTGATGAGGAGCTTTTCCATGCTACGACCTTTCCCTTTACGCCTCCTGGCGGCCCTGTCCCTGGCCGGCGCCAGCCTGCTTTCCCAGGCGGCCGACGTGACCATCGCCTATCAGACCACCGTTGACCCGGCCAAAGTCGCCCAGGCCGACGGTGCTTATGAAAAAGCCACGAACGCCACTATCGACTGGCGCAAATTCGACAATGGCGCCGATATCATCGCCGCCATCGCTTCCGGCGATGTGCAGATCGGCTACCTCGGTTCCAGCCCGCTGACCGCGGCCATCACCCGCAAAGTACCGGTGCAGACCTTCCTCGTCGCCACCCAGATCGGCGGCGCCGAAGCCCTGGTGGCGCGCAACGGTTCCGGGATCAACAGCCCGCAGGACCTGATCGGCAAGAAAATCGCCGTACCGTTTGTCTCAACCGGCCACTACAGCCTGCTGGCCGCGCTCAAGCATTGGAACATCGACCCATCGAAAGTCACCGTACTCAACCTCGCCCCGCCGGCCATCATTGCCGCCTGGAAGCGTGGCGATATCGATGCCACTTATGTCTGGGACCCGGCCCTGGGCGTGGCCAAGGAAAACGGCAAAGTGCTGATCACCTCCGGTGAACTGGCCAAGTTCGGCGCGCCGACCTTCGATGCCTGGATCGTGCGTAAGGACTTTGCCGAGAAGCACCCGGAAATTGTCAGCGCCTTCGCCAAAGTCACCCTCGATGCCTACGCCCAATACCGTAAAGACCCACAAGCCTGGCTGGCCGACAAGGGCAATGTCGACAAACTGGTGAAGCTCTCCGGCGCCAAGGCCAGCGACATTCCGCTGCTGCTGCAAGGCAACGTCTACCCGCTGGCCGCTGATCAAGTAACCCTGCTCGGCGCCCCGACCACCAAGGCCGTGACCGACACCGCCGCGTTCCTCAAGGAACAAGGCAAGGTCGAAGCCGTGCTGGCGGACTACGCCCCTTACGTCAGCGCCAAGTTCATCACTAACTGATCAGGAGTTCACCGCGATGGCCTTGCTACAGCTGGAGCGCATCAGCGCACAGTACCCAGGCGCGACCACGCCCGTGCTGGCGGACATTTCCCTGACCCTTGGCCCCCAGCAATTGCTGGTGGCCCTCGGCCCTTCCGGCAGTGGCAAGACTTCGCTGTTGAACCTGATTGCCGGCTTCGTCGAACCCAGCGCCGGGCGCATCACCCTAGACGGCGTGCCCGTCCAAGGCCCGAGTGCCGAACGCGGCGTGGTGTTCCAGGACGATGCCTTGCTGCCCTGGCAGGATGTGCTGGCCAATGTCGGCTTCGGCCTGGAGCTGGCCGGCGTGCCCAAGGCCCAGCGGCATGTCCGCGCCCGGGAAATGCTCGCCCTGGTGGACCTGGCCGGCTTTGACAGCCGGCGCATCTGGCAGCTGTCTGGCGGGCAGAAACAACGCGTCGGCCTGGCCCGCGCCCTGGCAGCCGACCCACGGGTGCTGCTGATGGACGAACCCTTCGGCGCCCTCGATGCCTTCACCCGCGAACAGATGCAGGAGCTGCTGCTGCAAGTCTGGCGGCGCACGGCCAAGCCGGTGTTCCTGATCACCCACGACATCGAAGAAGCGGTCTTCCTCGCCACTGACCTGATTTTGCTGGCACCCAACCCCGGGCAAATCGTCGAGCGCCTGAGCCTGGATTTCGGCCAGCGTTACGCGGCCGGCGAGCCGGCCCGCGCGATCAAGTCCGACCCACGGTTTATCGAAACCCGCGAACATGTGCTGGGCAAAGTGTTCTCGCAACGGCAGGTGTACGCATGAGCAGCTATGAAATCCCGGCCACCGCCGCCAACCCAATCACCCCGCCGTTGCGCCGCAGCCTGAGCACGCGCTGGATCAGCCTGCTGACCCTGGTTGCGCTGCTGGCGCTATGGTGGGCCGTGACCGCCAGCGGGCTGATCGAGCCGCTGTTCCTGCCGCCACCGTCTGCCGTGCTGCAAAAAGGCTGGCTGCTGGCGACCAGCGGCTATATGGATTCCACCCTCTGGCAGCACCTGGGCGCCAGCCTTGGGCGTATCGGCCTGGGCCTGGGCTTTGCGGTGCTAACCGCCGTGCCGATCGGCATTGCCATCGGCGCCAACCGCATCGCCCGCGGCATTCTCGACCCGCTGATCGAGTTCTACCGGCCGATCCCGCCGCTGGCCTATCTGCCGTTGATCGTGATCTGGTGCGGCATCGGCGAGCTGTCCAAGGTGTTGCTGATCTACCTGGCGATCTTCGCCCCGATTGCCATCGCCACCGCCACCGGCGTACGCACGGTCGACCCGGCCAAATTGCGCGCAGCACAGTCTTTGGGCGCCACCCGGGCGCAGTTGATTCGCCATGTGATTCTGCCCAGCGCCCTGCCCGACATTCTCACCGGTGTGCGCATCGGCCTGGGTGTGGGTTGGTCGACCCTGGTGGCCGCCGAGTTGATCGCAGCTACCAGCGGCCTGGGGTTCATGGTGCAGTCGGCGGCGCAGTTTCTGGTGACCGATGTGGTGGTGCTGGGCATCCTGGTGATCGCGCTGATCGCCTTTGCCATGGAAATGGGCCTGCGCGCCCTGCAGCGTAAATTGGTGCCGTGGCATGGCCAGGCACACTAAGAAGAGAACAACATGAGCCGCCTGACCGTTACCCCTTTAAGCACCGCCCTGGGCGCCCAGATCAGTGGCGTCGATATCAGCCAGCCGCTGAACCTCGAACAGCGCGACGCCATCGAGCAGGCGTTGCTCCAGCATTCGGTGCTGTTCTTTCGCGACCAGCCGATCACCCCGCAGCAGCAAGCGCGCTTCGCGGCGAATTTCGGTGACCTGCACATTCACCCGATCTACCCCAACGTGCCCGAGCAGCCAGAAGTGCTGGTGCTCGACACTGCCGTCACCGACGTGCGCGACAACGCCATCTGGCACACCGACGTGACCTTCCTGCCCACCCCGGCCCTGGGCGCGGTGCTCAGTGCCAAGCTGCTGCCGGCCTTTGGCGGTGACACGCTGTGGGCCAGCGGTATCGCGGCCTTTGATGCGTTGTCAGAACCGATGAAGGCTTTTTTGACCGGCCTGACGGCAACCCATGACTTCACCCGCTCGTTCCCTCTGGAGCGTTACGGCAACACCGCCGAAGACCTGGCCCGCTGGGAAGAGGCCCGCAGAAAGAACCCGCCACTGTCCCACCCGGTGATCCGCACCCACCCGGTCAGTGGGCGCAAATCGCTGTTTGTCAGTGAGGGCTTCACCACCCGGATCAACGAACTGGAGCCGGCCGAAAGCGAAGTCATCCTCAAGCTGCTGTTCGCCCACGCCACCCGGCCGGAATTCACCATCCGCTGGCGCTGGCAAGCCAACGACGTGGCCTTCTGGGACAACCGCGTGACCCAGCACTACGCCGTGGACGACTACCGCCCACAGCGGCGAGTGATGCACCGGGCGACGATTCTGGGTGACGTCCCCTTCTAACAAACCCTTGTAGGAGCGAGCTTGCTCGCGAAAAACCCAAAGACGCTGCGGGGCATCAGATTCCCCGCGTTTTCGTTGGCGATCTTCGCGAGCAAGCTCGCTCCTACCGTTTGTTCAGCGGACCAAATGCAGGAACTGCAAGTGCCGCTCGTACTGGTCGAGGATGTCGTTGATGATCTGCTCCTTGGTGTAGCCCACCAGGTCGTAGTCCTGGCTGCCCTCGCTCAAGTGCACTTCGGCGCGGTAGTAGCGACGGTTGTTCATCTCTTTGGAACCCATGCCGCCACGGGCAAAGGACGGCGTGAAGTAGCCGCGCATCTGCACCTGGTAGACAAACGGATGCTCTTCGCCGTGGCCGATTTCCAGGCTGACGCTGTCGTTGGACGGGTCGGGCTGGGTGACCACGTTCAGGCCCTTCTCGACAAACACGGCGGTCACTTCTTCAATCGCCGGGCGGACTGTGGTTTCGAGGAAGCGGTAGACCTCGTCCCGTGAAGGGAAATGCACCGCCTGGCTCAAGCGCTGGCGCCAGCCGCCACGGCCCTTGCGTGATGCCGACACCGGGGCCAGGGAGTGCAGTTGGGCGATCTGCTTCTGGGATTCGAGGTAGAACGCCTTGTGCAGCCCCCACATCATCAACAGCAGGATCATCGAGAACGGCAGCGAAGTCAGCACCACCGCGGACTTGAGCGAGTCGATGCTTCCGGCAAACAGCAAGGCGCTGGTCACCAGCGCCGTCATCGCGCCCCAGAACACCCGCAGCCACTTGGGCCCGTCTTCATCGGCGTTGCCTCCCTTGGACGACAGGGTCGACAGCACCACGGTGCCGGAGTCGGCCGAGGTGACAAAGAACACAAAGCTGATAAACACCGTGACGGCGATCACGGTCTTGCTCCACGGGTAGGTTTCCAGCAGCAGGTACAGGCTCATCGACGGGTCGTCGATGGCCGACTGCCCCAGGGCAACCATGCCGTGGTTGAGCACCTGGTCAATCGCGCTGTTGCCGAAGATCGACATCCACGCCAGGGTGAAGCCCAGCGGGATCAGCAGTACGCCAAAGACGAACTCGCGGATGGTGCGACCACGGGAGATCCGTGCGATGAACAGGCCCACGAACGGCGACCAGGCGATCCACCAGGCCCAGTAGAACACCGTCCAACCGCCGAGCCAGTCGCTGGGCTTGTCGTAGGCGTACACATCAAAACTCTTGCTCGGCAACGCGCCGAGGTAGTCACCGATGTTCTGGATCAGGGTGTTGAGCAAATGCTGGGTGGGCCCGGCGAACAACACAAACAGCAGCAGCGCACAGGCCAGCAGCATGTTGATGTCGGACATGACCCTCACGCCCTTGTCGACACCGGCCACCGCAACCAGGATCGCCGCGCCCATCATCAGGGTGATCAGGCCGACCTGGATCCATTGGGTGTGGGCGATGCCAAACAGGTAGTCCAGGCCCGAGTTGAGGTGCAGCACCCCAAAGCCCATGTCAGCCCCCAGGCCGAACACCGTGGCGATAATGCCGAAGCCATCCACCGCGTAGCCGATGGGGCCATTGATGCGCTTGCCGATCAGCGGATACAGCGCCGAACGCAAGGCCAGCGGCAGGTTATGCCGGTAGGCGAAGTACGCCAGGGCCATGCCGACAAACGCAAATACACCCCAGCCATGCAGGCCCCAATGCAGGAACAGCACCTGCATGGCCTGGCGCGCCGCGTCGGCGTTCAAGGCCTCGCCCTGGGGCGGCTGCACCAGGTGGGTCAAGGGTTCCGAGACGCAGAAGAAAAACAGCGTGATGCTGATCCCGGCGGCAAACAGCATGCCGGCCCAGGACAGATAACTGAATTCGGGCTCGTCGTGGTCGGCACCGAGTTTGATCTTGCCGTAGCCAGACAACGCGGTGACCACCACGAAGATCAGATACAGGGTCATCGCCAGCATGTAGTACCAGCCGACCGTATTGGCCGCCCAGTTTTGCGCGGCCAGCAACCAGGCGCCGGCCTGTTCGGGGATCGCGATTACGGTGACACCAAACAGCAGGATGAAGCTGGCGGCGAAGTAAAACACCGGCGCATTCATGCGCACCAGGCCGCTTGGAGGGACAGACGATGCACTCATGAACCGTGCACCTCGAGGGTGTGGGATGTGGCTGTATAAAACGGACTCAGCAAAGGTAAGCCTCCTGTTGTGAGCGGGCAGCGAACCACCGGTTTAACTTGAACGAACGTTCAAGTTAAACATGGATAGGCGGTCTGGGACTAATCGCAGGGCTGAGTGGTAGGTAATTCCTACACTAGCTCAAGGAAGGGTATGACGGATGGGAGAGGCAAAACGTTCAGCGATTGCTTACCTAAATTGAAATGCTATCCCCTGTGGGAGCGGGCTTGCCCGCGATAGCGGAGTGTCAGGTTAGCGGTATTTGACTGGCCTACCGCCATCGCGGGCAAGCCCGCTCCCACATTAGGTCGTCACTACTTCTGCGTACCATCATCATGCTGCAAATTCGCCTGCGTGATGTTCGCCCCCGCCGGCACGCTGCGCGTCAGCCACACGTTGCCGCCAATGGTCGAGCCCTGGCCGATGGTGATCCGCCCCAGGATCGTCGCCCCGGCGTAAATCACCACATCGTCCTCGACAATCGGGTGCCGTGGATGGCCCTTCTGCAACTGCCCGTCCTCATCCGCCGGGAAACGCTTGGCGCCCAGGGTCACCGCTTGATAAATGCGCACCCGCTCACCAATGATCGCCGTCTCGCCAATCACCACACCCGTGCCGTGGTCGATAAAGAAACTCGGGCCGATCTGCGCGCCGGGGTGAATATCGATGCCGGTGGCCGAATGGGCGATTTCCGCGCTGATCCGCGCGAGCAAAGGCAGCCCGGCGCGATACAAATGGTGGGCCAGGCGATGGTGGATCACCGCGAGGATCCCCGGATAGCACAGCAACACCTCATCCACACTGCGCGCGGCCGGGTCGCCGTGATAGGCCGCCAGCACATCGGTGTCCAACAGGCTGCGCAGCGCCGGCAAGGCCAGGGCAAAATCCTGGATCAGGCGAATGGCCAATGCATCGACTTCATTATCGGCCCGGCCACCCTGGCGTGCGGCATAGCGTAACTCCAGGCGTGCCTGGGCGAGCAGGGCATTGAGCGCCACATCGAGGGTATGGCCGACGTAGAAATCCTCACTCTCCTCGCGCAAATCCACCGGCCCCAGGCGCATGGGGAACAGTGCGCCGCACAGCGCTTCAAGAATCTGCGCCATCGCATCACGGGAAGGTAACTCGCGACCGCCCTGCTCGCCGCTGACCCGGCCGTTGCGCGTACGCCACTGATCCCGGGCGCCGCGCAACTGGCTGACGATGGTCTGTAATTGCCAATGACTGGAACGCTCGCTCACGGTAATCCCTCCTGAGGTAATGGCCATCACTTTACGGTATGCAACCGGGCCGCTCTTAATAACCAATGGTGCGATGCTCATAACGTTATGGCATAAGCAACTGGCGGTTGCCCGCGCAAAAAGCCCTGCCTATAGTCCCTCCCATCTTCTATTACCCGTGCGTAACCATGATCAAACAACAGCTCGAGCGTTTTAACCGTCTGGAACTACTGGGTGGCGCCACCGCCCTGGAAAAACTCGAACGACTGTCGGCCTGGCTGGGCCGTGATATCTACGTCAAGCGCGACGACACCACGCCGCTGGCCATGGGCGGCAACAAACTGCGCAAGCTCGAATACCTCGCCGCCGATGCCTTGGCCCAGGGCGCCGATACGCTGATCACCGCCGGCGCGATCCAGTCCAATCATGTGCGCCAGACCGCAGCCCTCGCCGCCAAGCTGGGCCTGGGCTGTGTCGCCCTGCTGGAAAACCCCACGGGCACCGACGACCCCAACTACCTGGGCAACGGCAACCGCTTGTTGGTCGAGTTGTTCGACGCCAAGGTCGAACTGGTCGAAAACCTGGACAACGCCGACGAGCAACTCCACGCCCTGGCCGAACGCCTGCGCAGCAACGGTAAGACCCCCTATCTGGTGCCAATCGGCGGCTCCAACGCCCTGGGTGCCCTAGGCTATGTGCGGGCCGGGCTGGAATTGGCCGGGCAGATCCAGGACAGCGGCCTGCAGTTTGCGGCGGTGGTCCTGGCCTCGGGCAGCGCCGGCACCCACAGCGGCCTGGCGCTGGCATTGAGCGAAGTGCTGCCGGACTTGCCGGTGATTGGCGTCACCGTGTCGCGCACCGACGAGGCGCAACGGCCCAAGGTCCAAGGCCTGGCCGAACGCACGGCGCAATTGCTGGGGGTGGCGGTACCCGACGCGTTCAAAGTGATTTTGTGGGATGAATACTTCGCCCCGCGCTATGGCGAACCCAACGCCGGCACCCTGGCGGCAATCAAGCTGCTGGCGAGTCAGGAAGGCCTGCTGCTGGACCCGGTCTACACCGGCAAGGCCATGGCCGGGTTGCTCGATGGCATCGGTCGCGGCGCGTTCGGGGAAGGCCCGATCATCTTCCTGCACACCGGGGGGGCGCCGGCGTTGTTTGCCTATGATTCAGTGTTCTGAATGGACACATTGAATCTGCACCTGATATACAAAAATAGAATATAAAACTTAATTTATATTATTTTTAACGCTTTAAAACTCGCCCTATAGTCGCGCTCCCACACACCGCGTTTTTAGGGCAGGATACGACCACTGCGTCACCTGCTTCGCACACCATAAAAAGCACAGGGGCTTGTCATGACTATTTCTGTATTGCGTCGTACGTTGCTGGTTGGCACTTTGGGCCTGGCCCTTGGCGCCGGGTTGTTGGGCCAGGCGGTTGCCGGCGAACAGCTGGGCAATATCAAGAAGGCCGGCGAGATCAAGATCGGCCTGGAAGGCACCTACCCGCCGTTCAGCTTCGTCGATGAAGACGGCAAGCTCAGCGGCTTTGAAGTCGAGCTGTCCGAAGCCCTGGCCAAGGAGCTGGGCGTCAAGGTCAAGCTGCAGGCCACCCCGTGGGACGGCATCCTCGCAGCCCTGGAATCCAAGCGCCTCGACGCGGTGGTCAACCAGGTGACGATCTCCGAAGAGCGCAAGAAAAAATACGATTTCTCCAAGCCCTACACCGTCTCCGGGATCCAGGCGCTGACCCTGGCGAAAAACGTCGACACCATCAAGACCGCCGACGACCTGGCCGGCAAGAAAGTCGGGGTGGGCCTTGGCACCAACTACGAACAATGGCTCAAGGACAACCAACCCAAAGCCATCATCAAGACCTATAACGACGACCCGACCAAGTTCCAGGACCTGCGCATCGGCCGTATCGACGCGATTCTGATCGACCGCCTGGCGGCCCTGGAATATGCGAAAAAAGCCAAGGACACTGCCGCTGCCGGTGACGCCTTCTCCCGCCAGGAATCAGGGATTGCCCTGCGCAAAGGCGAGCCTGAGCTGCTTGAGGCGGTCAACCAAGCTCTCGATAAACTGCGCGCCGACGGCACTTTGAAGAAGCTGTCCGAGAAATACTTCAACGCTGACGTCACTCAATAATGGAAGCAGGTTTCCAACTCGCGCTCGACTCCGCGCCCTTTTTGCTCAAGGGCGCGTATTACACGGTGATCCTCAGCCTCGGCGGGATGTTTTTCGGCTTGCTGCTGGGCTTCGGCCTGGCCTTGATGCGCCTGTCGCGCTTCAAGCTGTTGAGCTGGACGGCCAGGGTCTATGTCTCGTTCTTTCGCGGCACGCCGTTGCTGGTGCAGCTGTTTTTGATCTACTACGGCTTGCCGCAAGTGGGTATCGAGCTGGACCCGATCCCGGCGGCGATGATCGGCTTCTCGCTGAACATGGCCGCCTACGCCTGTGAAATCCTGCGCGCGGCCATCGGCTCCATCGAGCGTGGCCAGTGGGAAGCTGCCGCCAGTATCGGCATGACCCGCGCGCAGACCCTGCGCCGGGCCATCTTGCCGCAGGCGATGCGCACGGCCCTGCCGCCCTTGGGCAATAGTTTTATTTCGCTGGTCAAGGACACGGCGCTGGCCGCCACCATCCAGGTGCCCGAGCTGTTCCGCCAGGCCCAATTGGTATCGGCGCGCACCTTCGAAATTTTCACCATGTACCTGTCTGCGGCCCTGGTCTACTGGGTCCTGGCAAGCATCCTGGCGCATTTTCAGAACCGCCTGGAAGACCGGGTCAACCGGCATGACCTGGAGTCTTGAAGCATGATCGTGGTTGAAAAACTGACCAAACAATTCAAGGGTCAGGTGGTGCTCAATGGGATCGACCTGGAGGTCAAGGAAGGCGAAGTTGTCGCCATCATTGGCCCCAGCGGCTCCGGCAAGACCACCTTCCTGCGCTGCCTGAACTTCCTCGAAGAACCCACCAGCGGCCGGATCAAGGTCGGCGACATCGAGATCGACGGCAGCCGTCCGCTCAACCAGCAACAGGCCCTGGTGCGGCGCCTGCGCCAGCATGTGGGCTTTGTGTTCCAGAACTTCAACCTGTTCCCCCATCGCACCGCCCTGGAAAACGTCATCGAAGGCCCGCTGGTGGTCAAGAAGATGCCGCGCGACGCCGCCGACCGTCTCGGGCGGGCCCTGCTGGCCAAGGTCGGCCTGGCAGGCAAGGAAGATGCTTACCCCCGGCGCCTGTCCGGTGGCCAGCAGCAACGGGTGGCCATTGCCCGGGCCTTGGCGATGGAGCCGGAAGTGATCCTGTTCGATGAGCCGACCTCGGCCCTCGACCCGGAGCTGGTGGGCGAAGTACTGGCGACCATCCGCAGCCTTGCCGAAGAGAACCGCACCATGGTCATCGTCACCCACGAAATGAGTTTTGCCCGGGACGTGGCCAACCGCGTGGTCTTTTTCGACAAGGGCGTCATCGTCGAGCAAGGCGACGCCAAGGCGTTGTTTGCCAACCCCAAAGAAGAACGCACCCGGCAGTTCCTCAGCAAATTCCTCACCCACTGACCCTGCCCTTGTAGGAGCCGGCTTGCCGGCTCCTACATGTATCCTCCCTTTCGGAAAAGTCCCCGTAATCATTGGGCAAAGCGCCTATCAACGCCCCCTTTAATAGCAGCCATCAGTAAGACCCTTCTGAATAATCCCCAACCCGCCGTTTAGCCTTTTGCCTCCATTGACGCCCCCTGGCCAACCCTCTTATCTAGGGCCCACTGGATTGGATCCTATCCTGGCTTTTCAAAAAAACGTTCCTTTCGAACCCCATGCCTGAGGTTCGGAACGATCGCTGCTGGCTGCATCAAGGAGATTATTTATGAAGCACATTCCCCCCCTGGCCATGCTCGCCGCGCCGACAGTGCCCCAGGCTCTCAAACAAGGTATCAACGCGCAGGCCGCCACCTATTTGCAGGTCGATATCGCCCCCTACCCGGACATGGGCAAGGGCGACTTGATCGAGCTGTTCTGGAACAACTGCTTTGCCGCCTCCAAGCGCGTGAGCGCCGCCGATATCGGCCAGCCCAGCAGCCTGCGGGTACCGGAAAGCTTTGTGCAAAATGGTGCCGCACGGATTCACTACCGGGTCATGCAAGTGGGGCGCGGCCCGGCGCGCTCGATGATTACCCGGGTGCAGGTCAAGACTGCCTGCCCGGGCGGCCCGCCATCGGTGCTGTGTGGCGCAGAAAACCAGAACCTGGCCCCCGTGGGCCTGCCTGAAACCATCCGCCGCCATGGCGTCAACCCCAGCCAGATCCGCCGGGGCGTGCCGTTGACCATCGAGCCCTACCTGAACATGGCCGCCGGAGATGCAATCACCCTGCGCTGGGGCGATGCGCGCCTGGACCTGCCCCCCATCCACCCCACCGGGGTGGGGCGGCCCGTGCAGGTTTGGGTGCCTTCGACGCTGATCCTCGAAGCGGGGGACGACGCGCGCCAGGAGGTCACCTACTGCGTGATCGACCGCGTGGGCAACAACTCACGCTGGGCGCCCGGGCGCATCGTGAGCATCGCCCAGGCCAAAGCCCCAGGCCCGGCCGAGGCCTTGTCGGTGTACCAGCCACGGCGTCCTGGCTCACCGTGCGAGCCGGGGTGACAGACCTTCTATGCATATTCCTAAAAGTTAGTTTATTTAAAAAATAAACACGCTTAGGGTATATGCACCGGACCACCGGACATTCCTGATTTTTTAGCTTTTCCACGGATGTGAGGTAGGTATGGTCAAAATTACCCCGGTGCACAACGCCAGGGCATTACGTGTAGCCACGCAGGGGCGCACCGATGTCTAACTTGGCGCAATCGCCCCTCCAGAGCGATCTGGATATCGCCCCGCTGCTACTGCCCGCCAAGGTGCTGCGCAACGACAGTGAAGCCCTCGCCGCCGCTCACGAGCTTGCCCAGGCCGCCCGCCTGCAAGCCGGCCTGCGTGACCGCCAGCGCAAACTGCCTTGGGCCGAAATCGAACAGTTCACCCGCAGCGGCCTGGGCAGCATTTCCATCCCCCGCGAATACGGTGGCCCACAAGTATCGTTTGTGACCCTGGCCGAAGTGTTCGCGATTATCAGCGCCGTCGACCCGGCCCTGGGGCAGATCCCGCAGAACCACTTCGGCATCCTCCACGTGCTGCAAGGCGCCGCCAGCCAGGAGCAGAAAAAGCAGCTGTTCCAAAGCGTCCTCGACGGCTGGCGCATCGGCAACGGCGGGCCGGAACGCGGCACTAAAAATACCCTGGATTTGAAGGCCCGGATCAGCGCCGAGGGTGACGGCTTTGTCATCAACGGCCAGAAGTTCTACTCCACCGGCGCACTGTTTGCCCATTGGGTCGCGGTCAAGGCCCTGGACGACGAAGGCCGCCAGGTCATGGCTTTTGTACGGCGTGGCACCCCGGGATTGCGTATCGTCGATGACTGGTCGGGCTTTGGCCAACGCACCACCGCCAGCGGCACCGTGCTGCTGAACAACGTGCCGGTAGATGCCGACCTGGTGGTGCCGACCTGGCGCCTGGGGCAGGCCCCAGGCATCCAGGGCGCGGTCTCGCAATTGATCCAGGCCGCCATCGACGCCGGTATCGCCCGTGGCGCCCTCGACGACACCATCAGTTTTGTCCGCGAACGCTCGCGGCCGTGGATCGACGCCAAGGTCGAACGGGCCAGCGACGACCTCTATGTGATCGCTGACATCGGCAAGCTGAAAATCGAACTGCATGCCGCCGAAGCCCTGCTGCGCAAGGCCGGCCAGGTGCTGGACCAAGTCAGCGCCGCGCCCATCACCGAACACTCCGCCGCCCGGGCCTCGATTGCCGTGGCACAAGCCAAGGTGCTGACCACCGAAGTCTCGCTGCTGGTCAGCGAGAAGCTCTTCGAACTGGCCGGCAGCCGCGCCACCCTCGCCGAATTCAACCTCGACCGCCACTGGCGCAATGCACGGGTGCACACCTTGCACGACCCGGTGCGCTGGAAATATCACGCGGTGGGCGCCTGGCACCTCAACGGAACATTGCCGGCCCGGCATTCCTGGATCTGACGACCAGACATCTGGAGAAAAACATGACGCTTTCCCATCCCGTCGCGGTCATCACCAGCGACGAGCAAGCCCTGATTGTCGCCAGCGACCTGGCCGAAGACTTTCGCCGCGACAGCGCCCTGCGCGACCGCGAACGCCGCCTGCCACACGCCGAGCTGGAAGCCTTTTCCCGCTCCGGCCTGTGGGGCATCAGCGTGCCCAAGGCATACGGCGGCGCTGGCGTATCCAACGTCACCCTGGCCAAGGTCATTGCCCTGATCGCCCAGGCCGATGCCTCGTTGGGGCAGATCCCGCAAAACCATTTCTATGCCCTGGAAGTGCTGCGCGTAAATGGCAGCCCGGCGCAGCAACAACGCCTGTACGCCGAGGTGCTGGCCGGCCAGCGCTTTGGCAATGCCCTGGCGGAACTGGGCACCAAGACCGCCCATGACCGGGTGACGAAACTTGTGCGCGAGGGCGACGGATTTCGCATCAGCGGCCGCAAGTTCTACGCCACCGGCGCGATCTACGCCCAGCGCATTCCCACCTCGGTGGTGGATGAACTCGGCGTGCAGCAACTGGCCTTCGTGCCGCATGACAGCCAGGGCCTGACGGTGATCGACGACTGGAGCGGCTTTGGCCAGCGCACCACCGGCAGCGGCTCGGTGGTGTTCGACAATGTGTGGGTCGCCGCCGAAGACGTGATCCCGTTCCAGAGCGCCTTCGAGCGCCCGACCACAGTAGGCCCGCTGGCGCAGATCCTTCACGCGGCCATCGACACCGGCATCGCCCGCGCGGCCTTTGAAGACGCCCTGCATTTTGTGCGCACCAAGACCCGCCCATGGATCGACTCGGGCAATGACAAGGCCAGCGAAGACCCGCTGACCCTGAAAAGCTTCGGCCACCTGAGCGTCCGCCTGCACGCCACCGAAGCCCTGCTGGAGCGCTCCGGCGAATTCCTCGACCGCGCCCAGGCCGACAGCACCGCACACACCGTCGCCGCGGCATCGATCGCCGTGGCCGAAGCACGCGCCCTGAGCACCGAGATTTCCCTGGCCGCCGGCAGCACCCTGTTTGAACTCGCCGGCAGCCAGGCAACCCTCGCCGAACATGGCCTGGACCGCCACTGGCGCAACGCCCGGGTGCACACCCTGCACGACCCGGTGCGCTGGAAGTACCACGCAGTCGGCAATTATTACCTCAACGATGAAAACCCGCCGCTGCGGGGGACCATCTGATGGCGAAGAAAAAGATCCTGCTCAATGCCTTCAACATGAACTGCATCGGGCATATCAACCATGGCCTGTGGACGCACCCACGGGATACCTCGACCCAGTACAAGAGCGTCGAATACTGGACCGAACTGGCGCAACTGCTGGAGCGCGGGCTATTCGACGGCTTGTTTATCGCCGACATCGTTGGCGTGTACGACGTCTATCAAGGCTCGGTCGATGTGCCGCTCAAGGAGTCGATCCAACTGCCAGTCAACGACCCGCTGCTGCTGGTCTCGGCCATGGCTGCGGTGACGAAAAACCTCGGCTTCGGCCTGACCGCCAACCTGACTTACGAGCCGCCGTATCTGTTCGCCCGGCGCATGTCCACCCTCGATCACCTGAGCCGTGGCCGGGTGGGCTGGAACATCGTCACCGGCTATCTGGACAGCGCCGCCAAGGCCATGGGCCTCACCGAGCAGGTCGAACATGACCGGCGCTACGACCAGGCCGACGAGTACCTGGAGGTGCTGTACAAGCTGTGGGAAGGCAGTTGGGAAGACGACGCGGTACTCAACGACCCGCAACAACGGATCTATGCCCAACCGACCAAGGTGCACAAGGTCGAGCACCATGGCGAGTTCTACCAGGTGGAGGGTTATCACCTGTGCGAGCCGTCGCCGCAGCGCACGCCAGTGTTGTTCCAGGCCGGCAGTTCGGAGCGCGGCCTGCTGTTCGCCGGGCGCCATGCCGAGTGCGTGTTCATCAGCGGGCAGAACAAGGCCGCGACCAAGGTGCAAGTGGACAAGGTGCGCGCCAGCGCGGTCGAGGCCGGGCGCAACCCGGACGATATCAAGGTGTTCATGGGCCTCAACGTGATTGTCGGCGCCACCGAGGCACTGGCCTGGGCCAAGCATGCCGAGTACCTGAGCTACGCCAGCGCCGAGGCCGGGGTGGCGCATTTCAGCGCCTCCACCGCCATCGACTTCTCGCAATACGAGCTGGATGAACCCATCCAGTACGTGAAGAGCAACGCGATCCAATCGGCCACCAAAGCCTTGCAGAACAACGACTGGACCCGTCGCAAGTTGTTGGAGCAACACGCGTTGGGCGGGCGCTATATCACCCTGGTGGGCTCACCCGCGCAGGTGGCTGATGAGCTGGAATCCTGGATCAGCGAGACCGGCCTGGATGGCTTCAACCTGACGCGTATTGTTACGCCGGAGAGCTATGTGGATTTCATCGAGTTGGTGATTCCGGAGTTGCAAAAACGGGGGTCGTACAAGACCGCGTATGAGGCCGGAACCTTGCGAGAAAAGGTCTTCCACCGCGAAGCGCATTTACCCGAACAACACACCGGTTCCACCTACCGCCACTAAACCAAAAATGGGGGAGCTGGCTTGCCTGCTCCCACATTAGATCTTCGTTGTTTTTCCCCACACCTTATGACTGGAAATCGACCATGAAAAAAACACTGCTGTCCCACCCAGTCAAAGCACTGGCCCTGGCCCTCGGCCTGTTCAGCTCGGCGGTGTTTGCCGCCGATGCGCCGCTGAAAGTCGGCACCACGGCGGCCTTCGCCATCCCCCTGGAAGCCGCCGTCGAAGAGGCCGGCAAACAGGGCCTGAAAGTCGAGCTGGTGGAGTTCACCGACTGGATCGCGCCCAACGTCAGCCTCGCCGCCGGCGATATCGACGTGAATTACTTCCAGCACATTCCGTTCCTGGAAAACGCCAAGGCCGCCGCCGGTTTTGACCTGGTGCCGTTCAAGCCGGGGATCATCAACAACGTCGGCCTGTACTCGAGAAAATACAAAAGCTTCGATGAGCTGCCCCAGGGCGCCAGCGTGGCCATCGCCAACGACCCGATCAACAGCGGGCGCGGCCTGCAACTGCTGGCCAAGGCGGGCTTGATCTCCCTCAAGCCGGGCGTGGGCTACAAGGCCACCGAAGAAGACATCGTCGCCAACCCGAAAAAGCTCAAGATCCTGCAAGTCGAAGCAGTGCAGCTGGTACGCGCCTATGACGATGCCGACCTGGTGCAGGGCTACCCGGCCTACATCCGCCTGTCCAAGACCTTCAATGCCGAGTCGGCGCTGCTGTTCGACGGCCTCGACCACCCGGAATACGTGATCCAGTTCGTGACCCAGCCCAAAGGCACAACCGACCCGCGGGTGATCAAGTTCGTCGAGATCTACCAGCATTCGCCGGTGGTGCGTGCTGCCCTGGATAAATCCCTCGGCACGCTGTACCAAGTCGGTTGGGAAGGCTGAACATGAGCGCCGCCAACAGCCAACTGCGCGACCTGGGCACACCGCCCAGGGACGCCCGGCAGACCGAACTGCACCCAGACCTCAACCGCGCCCATGTGCGTTTTATCAACCTGGGCAAAACCTATGACGGCACGGTGCATGCGCTGCAAGGCATTGACCTGGCGATCCAGCACGGCGAAGTGTTCGGCATCATCGGCCGCAGTGGCGCCGGCAAGTCGTCGCTGATCCGCACCATCAACCGCCTGGAGCAACCCAGCAGCGGCCGGGTGCTGATCGACCAGGTGGATATCGGCGAGTTCGACGAAGACCGCCTGGTGGCCCTGCGCAGGCGCATCGGCATGATTTTCCAGCACTTCAACCTGATGTCGGCCAAGACCGTGTGGCAGAACGTCGAGCTGCCGCTGAAAGTCGCCGGTGTGCCCAAGCCACAGCGCGCACAAAAAGTCCGCGAACTGCTGGAGCTGGTGGGCTTGCAAGACAAGCACAAGGCCTACCCGGCGCAGTTGTCCGGCGGGCAGAAGCAACGGGTAGGCATCGCCCGCTCGCTGGTACACGACCCGCAGATCCTGCTGTGCGACGAAGCCACCTCGGCCCTGGACCCGGAAACCACCCAGTCGATCCTCGGCCTGTTGCGCGAGATCAACCGGCGCCTGGGCCTGACCATCGTGCTGATCACCCACGAGATGGCGGTGATCCGCGAAATCTGCGACCGCGTGGTGGTGCTGGAACACGGGCGGATCGTCGAGCAAGGGCCGGTGTGGGAAGTGTTTGGCAACCCCAGGCATGAGGTCAGCAAAACCCTGCTGGCGCCCCTGCAACATGGCTTGCCCGATGAGCTGCAAAAGCGTTTGCAGGCCACGCCGCCGTCGGTGCAGGCGGCCGTGGTGCTGCGCCTGCAATTTACCGGCGCCAGCGCGGATGAACCGGACCTCGCCGCACTGTTCGGCGCCCTGGGTGGGCGCGTGCGCCTGCTGCAAGGCGGGGTCGAGCGCATCCAGGGCCACGCTCTGGGGCAGTTGCTGCTGGCGGTGAGCGACTCCACCCTGGATCCCGATACATTACGCACCCGCGCCGCGCGCTGGGCACAACAGGTCGAGGTGCTGGGCTATGTGGTTTGATCGTTTATTGCAGGGCGCCATCGACACCTTGTTGATGGTCGGGGTGTCGTCGTTGATCGCGCTGTTGGTGGGCATCCCGCTGGCGGTGTTCCTGGTCACCAGCGACAAGGGCGGCATCTACCAGGCCCCCGCGTTGAACCGGGTACTGGGGGCGTTCGTCAATCTGTTCCGCTCCATCCCCTTCCTGATTCTGATGGTGGCGCTGATCCCGTTCACCCGCCTGATCGTCGGCACCACCTACGGCGTATGGGCCGCCGTGGTGCCGCTGACCATCGCCGCCACGCCATTCTTTGCGCGAATCGCCGAGGTCAGCCTGCGCGAAGTCGACCATGGCCTGATCGAAGCCGCCCAGGCCATGGGCTGCCGGCGCTGGCATATCGTCTGGCATGTGCTGTTGCCGGAAGCACTGCCGGGGATTGTCGGCGGGTTCACCATTACCCTGGTGACCATGATCAACTCGTCGGCCATGGCCGGGGCGATCGGCGCCGGAGGCCTGGGGGATATTGCCTACCGCTACGGTTACCAGCGTTTTGACAGCCAGATCATGCTCACGGTGATTGTATTGCTGGTTCTGCTGGTGGCCGCGATCCAACTGGGCGGCGATCGCCTGGCGCGCGGGCTGAACAAGCGCTGAGGTATAGTCGGCACCTTTCTTTGCCCTGGTGCCGACTGCCATGAAACTCGCCCCCGACGACCTCGACCAGATCACCTCCACCACCTTGGGCCACTACAACCAGGTGGCCGAGGACTTTCGCGAAGGCACCCGCGACCATGATGTAAGCCAGAACATCGACGCACTGCTGCGGCATATCCAGGTGCCCGCACCGTTTACCGTGCTGGACTTCGGCTGCGGGCCGGGGCGGGATTTGCAGACCTTCACCCGGCTTGGGCATATCGCCGTGGGCCTGGATGGCGCCGAGCGTTTCGCGCAGATGGCGCGCCAGGACAGCGGCTGCGAGGTACTGCATCAGGACTTCCTCAAACTGGATCTGCCGGCCGCGCGCTTCGACGGAATTTTTGCCAATGCGGTGCTGTTTCATATCCCCAAGCAGGAATTGCCGCGCATTCTCCAGCAACTGCATGCTGCGCTGAAACCGGGCGGGGTGTTGTTCAGCTCCAATCCCAGGGGGCAAAACCAGGAGGGCTGGAACGGGCCGCGTTATGGCTCGTATCACGACCTTGCGGCCTGGCAGGCGCTGCTGGCGGCGGCGGGGTTTGTGGAGTTGGAGCACTACTATCGCCCGGCAGGACTACCGCGCGAGCAGCAGCCCTGGTTGGCCAGTGTGTGGCGTAAGGGAGGGGTTGTCTGAGCGGACGCTATCGCAGCGATGCGGCGACCCGACAAGCCAGCTCCCACATTGGTTTTGTGGTGTGTCCAGAATTCCCTGCCTGGTCGAGCCCCCCCTGTGGGAGCGGGCTTGCCCGCGATGGACTCAAGGGCGCTGCTGATCCACCTGATACACCACCGGACTTTCACCCACCACCCACGCCGTCACACTCCGCCCCGGATACCCGTCCCTCTGCTCCTGCGCAAAATTGGCCACCAACCGCGTGCCATCGGTAAACGTGGTCTGCTGCACCAGCCGGTCGTTGCTCAGCCAGCGAAAATCCGTCAACGCCTGGGTCGCCAGACGCTCATGCAACGGGCGGAAAAACCCATCCTGACGCTGGATCATCGGCAAGCGTTGCTTCAAGGTAGCGGCGCTCAAGTGATAGAGCGGCGGCACGTTGTAAAGCAGCTGGGTCAACTCGTTTTCCACCTGCACATTGCTCAGCTTCAGGCTGTCGAACAGCCAGTGATGGCTGGTAATGACCGAGCCATGGAACACCGCCTGATACAGCGGCAGGCGCATCGCCGGGGCAAAGTACACGCTGCGCAGCGGCTCTTTGAGCGGCACGCGCTTGAAGAACACCGCCGGTTCCTCCGGTGGATACCAGGCGCCCACGTAGTAAGGCGATTGCTTGTCCTGGGTCATCTCGCGGTCGCCCCAGCCCATGACCGGGGTTTGCATGCCATGGGCGAACAACACGCCGCGGGCGGTGGTGGCATTGCCGTCTTCGGAGCCCACCGGCAACTGGAGGTGGCTACCAATCCAGCGTGCCGCGTCGATATTGCCCTCGGCGTTCTGCGCCTGGGTCATGCCCAGTACCGAGCGATAGCTGTCAAACAGCATGCCGGTGGCGTAGGCATCGAGAAACCAGGCATTGAACCCGGCCTTGGCCTGCACCGCTGTCACCCGTGCCTGCAGCAGCGGGCGCACGCAGCGCGGGTCGGTGTAGTGCCCGGACTTCTGGAAGCCGGTCTTGAGCTGGCCATTTTTCAACATGATCGCGCAGTCGCGGTACGCCCGGCTGCCCAGGTGCGCGGTGGTCCAGTCGAGGTTCTCCGTGTCCGCCAGCGCGGTTTCATAGGAATCATAAGGCGCCATCAAGTACCCGGCCTCGACGCCCTTGCGTACCGCCTCAGGGTGCCAGAGCCCGCCCTCCCAGCCTTCGCCCAGGGTCAATAGCAAGCGTGGTAGGCCACTGTCTTGCAGGGCCTTTATAGTTTTGGCGGATAAGGTGCTACCCCAGGTTTCGGGGGGCGCGGTCAAGGCGCTGGCAAACTCCTGCGCCAATGCCTGACGGACCACCCCATAGCCTTCGGCGAGGGCCTGCATGTCGGGCTCGGTCTTGGCTTGCCAGCCCTGGCGCGCCTTTTTGTCGAGGGCCGCGTTGAGCCCTCTTAGCAACACGGCTTGCTGGTAACGATCCAGAAACGGCTGGGTGACGTGCACCACCTGCGTCGCCTGCGGGTCAAGCAGGCCCCTGAGTTGCGCGCCCAACCCATCAGCCGCGCGCAACAATGTGCGTAGCTGCTGCCAATCGCGTACATCACCAAGGCCCAGCAGGTCGTTGCCCCACAGGTACACATGGCTGGCACCCAGCAGTTTTTCGCCGTCAGGCAGGCGTTGCAGCTTTTGCGCCAACGACTCGTAAAGGCCCTGCTCCACCAGCCACTGGCGATAGCGCTTGGCACCGGCCAGCAAGTCGGCTTCGCCCAGGTTCAGGCGCAGTGTCATCGGTGCGCCAGGGTCCAGGGCGGTGAACTCATGGCGCAACGTCAAGCCCAGGCGCTGGCCCTCGGCATGCCACTGCAAGCGATTGTTGTAGGGGTTGGTCAGCAGCCAGTTGAGGGTAAAGCTGGCGTGGTCGACGCCCCATAACGGCAGGCTGAGGTCTTGGGTGCTGTTCACATCGCCGTAATCGAGCAGGAAGTCTTGCCACAGGCGATTGCCGGCGGGGATGTAATGCCCCTCGGCGAGCGGCCAGATCAAACCCTTGCCCATGGCGCTGGCCGGTTGCCGGAGGATGTCCAGTTCAGCAGCCTCGCGTGCGGTGACGCTAAGGATCAGGTCGCGCTGGTCCAGGGTGGCGCTCAGGTGATAGGCCCCCTTGTCCCATTGCCAGTTGGCCTGTTGATCGGCCTGTTGCAACTGGCTGACCTCATGGGCCGCCACGCCGCTTGAGGCCAGTACCGGTTCGCCGCCAGCGGGGGTAACGCGCACAGCCAGGGTCGCCGCGTCGAGTTCGATACGCCATTGGGCGTTTTCCAGCACGGTGCCGGCAACCGCCAGGGGTGAGAGCAGTAGCATGCAAACCATTAAGGTAAGGCGCAGACAACGAGGCATGGCAAAGACCTTCACACAAGTGAAAGCCTGGAGGGTAAAACAATTGGTTACCTGAGAAACGCCCCATTAGGACTTTGAGACGTTTCCCACGGCCCCTACCGCGCTGTAGGAGCCGGCTTGCCGACTCCTACGCGGGCTCGCGGATTTTGTACCAGGCCACATACAACGCCGGCAAAAACAGCAGCGTCAGCAGGGTGGCGATGATGATGCCGCCGATCATCGCGTAGGCCATCGGCCCCCAGAACACTTCCCGGGCGATGGGGATCATGCCCAGGCTGGCGGCCGCCGCCGTCAGCAGGATCGGCCGGCGCCGGTGTTCGGTGGCCTGCACCACCGCGTCCCACGGTGTGTAGCCATCCCGCTCGTAGGCGTCGATCTGGGTCACCAGGATCACCGAGTTGCGGATGATGATACCGATCAACGCCAGGATCCCCAGGATCGCCACAAAGCCCATGGGCGTGCCCGTGGGAATCAGCGCCAACACCACGCCGATCAAGCCCAGTGGGGCCACGCTGGCCACCAAGAACATTTTCTGCACGCTGTGCAACTGGATCATCAGGAAGGTCGCCATCAAGAACAGCATCAACGGCACCACACTGGCAATCGGGCCCTGGGCCTTGCCGCTTTCCTCCACGGTGCCACCGGTAGCGACCGTGTAGCCCACCGGCAAGCCGGCGCTGAATTTCTCGATTTCAGGCTTGAGCTGCTTGACCAGGTCGGTCGGCTGCATCTCGTCGCGCACGGCGGCCTTGATGGTGATGGTCGGCTTGCGATCACGGCGCCACACCAGCGGCTGCTCCAACTCGTAGCGCACGGTGGCAAAGGCCAGCAATGGGATCGAGGTGCCGCTGGGGGTGACGATCTGCAGGTTCTGCAAGGTTTCCGGGGTGCCGCGCTCGGCGTCTTCGGCGCGGCCGACCACGTTGATCAGGTAGATATCGTCGTGTACCTGGGTCACGGCCGAGCCGCTGACCACGCTGTTCATCAACTGCGCCACGTCTTCGGACGACAGCCCAAGCTGGCGCGCCTTGTCCTGGGCGATATCGACCCGCAGCACTTTGCCCGGCTCGTTCCAGTCATAGATGATCTCGCCCAGGTGCGTATTTTTATCCAGCAACGTCGCCAGTTCGATGGCGTGTTTGCGCACCTGGTCGATGTCCTTGCCAGACACCCGGTACTGGATCGGCCGCCCGACCGGCGGGCCCATTTCCAGGGGTTGGACAAAACTGCCGACGCCCACGAAGTCATCGCGCAAACGTTTTTGCAGGCGCTCGATCAACGCGCCGCGCTCCTCCAGGCCCTTGCTGACAATCACCAACTGCGCGTAGTACGGGTTCTCCAGTTGCTGGTCCAGGGGCAGGTAGAAACGGATCGCCCCTTGGCCGATATAGGTGCTCCAGCGTGCGATGTCGGGGTCGTCCTTGATGATTGCCTCAAGCCGATCCACGGCCTTGCGGGTTTCGTTGATCGAGGCGTTTTGCGGCAGGTTGAGGTCGACGAGGATTTCCGGGCGATCCGACGACGGGAAAAACTGGTTCTGCACAAACTGCATGGAAAACACCGACGCCACGAACAGCAGCACCGTCAGGCCAATCGCCCACCAGCGGTTGCGCATGGCCCACAGCATACCGGCGTTGAACACCCGCCCGATCCGCCCCGGCTCTTCACTGTGGGGTTTGACCTTGCTGCTGAGGATATGCACGCCAATCACCGGCGCAAACAACACGGCCACCACCCACGACACCAGCATCGCCACCGCAATCACCGCAAACAGGGTGAAGGTGTATTCGCCGGCCGAGCTGGCGTTGAGGCCAATCGGCACGAAGCCGGCCACGGTCACCAGGGTGCCGGTGAGCATGGGGAACGCGGTGGAGGTGTAGGCGTAGGTCGCGGCCTGCTCCAGGGTCTCGCCTTTTTCCAGGCGCGTGATCATCATTTCCACGGTGATCATCGCGTCATCCACCAGCAAACCGAGGGCGATGATCAACGCACCCAGCGACACCCGCTGCATGGTGATGCCGCTGTACTCCATAAAGACAAATACCAGTGCCAGCACCAGCGGGATCGAGCACGCCACCACCAACCCGGCACGCAGGCCCAGGCTGATAAAGCTCACCACCAGCACGATGATCACCGCTTCGAACAGCGCACTCGTGAAGCCGCCGACGGCCTCTTCCACCACCTCTGCCTGGTCCGACACCTTGTGCACGCCGATGCCCACCGGCAGGTCGGCAGTCAGCTCGTCCATGCGCTGGTGCAGGGCCTTGCCGAACTCCTGGATATTGCCGCCCTTCTGCATGGCGATGGCCAGGCCAATGGCTTGCTGGCCGTTGAAACGGAACATCGGCCGCGCCGGATCCACATAGCCACGGCTGATATCCGCGATATCCGCCAGGCGGTAGAAGCGGTCATTGAGCCGCAGGTTGACGTCAGCCAGATCCTTTTCCGAGGCGAATTGCCCGGAGGTACGCACCGAAATCCGCTCCGGCCCGGCCTCGATCACCCCGGCCGGGGTCACCGCGTTCTGCGCTTGCAGGCTCTGCACCACTTGGCGCTGGTCAATCCCCAGGGCGGCCAGTTTGCGCGTGGAAAAATTCAGGTAAATCACTTCGTCCTGCTGGCCGATCATCTCGACCTTGCCCAGCCCCGGCACCGCCCGGATTTCGGCGCGCACCTGCTCGACGTAGTCGCGCAACTGGCGCATCGACATGCCATCGGCGGTAAAGGCATACACCGAGCCAAACACATCACCGAACTCGTCGTTGAACGACGGTCCCTGCAAGCCCTGGGGGAAAGTGCCGCGAATGTCGTCGATCTTCTTGCGCACCTGGTACCAGATCTCGGGGATCGCCTTGGCGCTGGTGGTGTCCTTGAGGAACACAAAAACCGTGGATTCACCGGGCCGGGTGTAGCTTTTCACATAGTCCAGGGAGTCCAGCTCTTCGAGCTTTTTCTCGATGCGGTCGGTGACCTGCTTGAGGGTTTCTTCCTGGGTCGCGCCCGGCCAGCGGGTCTGGATCACCATGGTCTTGATGGTGAAGGACGGATCTTCCTCGCGCCCCAGGTTCATGTAGGAAAACACGCCCATCAGCAGCGCAACGAACATCAGGTACCAGACGAAGGACTGATGCTTGAGTGCCCAGTCGGATAAGTTGAAGCTCCCTTTCATCGCGGGCTGTCCTCGTCGGTTTTGACTTTTTGTCCGGGTTTGAGGCTATTGACGCCGGCGCTGACCACCCGCTCGCCAGGCTGCACGCCGCCGTTGAGCACGACACTGCTGGCATCACGGCTGACCAGGGTCACGTCGCGGGGTTGCACGGTCTGCTGCTGCATATCGATGACCCAGATGCGGGCCTTGCCCTCGACATCCTGCACCGCGCTGGCGGGCAACTCGATGCGGGGCGCGATGGCCGAGCTCAAGGTCACACTGATCGCCGTGCCCAACCGGAACGCCGGGGGCGTCTGGGCCAGGGTCAGGCGCGCGCGACGGGTGCGGGTTGCGCTTTGTGCCTGGGGCTCGATCTCGCGTACGGTGGCGGTGGTGTTGATGCTGGGGTCCAACTGGCTGGCCACCAGGAACACCACATCCGGCGGCAGACGCTCGGCGAGGCCGGCGGGCAGGTCGATCACCGCTTCCTTGATATCCGGGCGGGCCAGGGTCACTACTTGCTGGCCGGCGCTGACCACCTGGCCGGCCTCGGCTTTCCAGGCGGTGACGATGCCACCGTGGTCAGTGCGCAACTCGGCGTAGTTGAGCTGGTCCTTGGCCTGGTCCACCGAGGCCTTGGCCTGGTCGAGGGAGGCCTGGGTGGTTTTCAGGTCGGTCTGGGCAATGTCCAGTTGCGCCTGGGCGCCGACGCCACGGTTGAACAACTCCTGCTGGCGCCGCGCATTGGCCTGGGCGTTGATAAATTGCGCCTGGATCCGCGCCAGGTCGCCCTGGGCGGCGCGCAGCTGGTTCTGCTGGTCGGTGGGGTCGAGCACCGCCAGCAAGGCGCCTTTTTCGACTTCGGCGCCCACATCCACCGCACGCCGGGCGATGCGCCCTGGCACCCGGAAACCCAGGTTACTTTCATAACGCGCCTGGATGCTGCCGGCAAAGCGCCCGAGGTGAGCCTGGTCTTCGGCCTTCACCTCGACCCAGAGCACCGGCCTTATAGGCTCCGGCGCCGGCTCTTCCTTGGAACAGGCGATCAGCAACAGGCTGCTGGCGAGGATCAGCGTCAGGCGCTTCATGGCTGCACGCCCCTGGCCTGGGCCTGGTCCGGCGCCTGGGCGATCTCCACCACCATGCCTGGATGCAGCAATTGCCCACCGGCCACTACGACTTTTTCGCCGCCCTTGAGGCCATCGCTGATGATCACCTTGCCGGTCAGGTAGCGCGCGACAGTGACTTTGTGCAATTGCGCCTTGCCGTCGCCATCCACCAGCCACACGGCGGGCTCGCTGAGATCCTTGGTCAGTGCAGCCCAAGGCAGTTCGATGCTGGCCTTGGCTTGCCCGTTGGCGGTGGCGCTGACCACCGAACCCAGTTGCATGCCCTTGGGCAAGGCCTCCAGGGCAATCTTCACCTGCACCGTGCCGCTGCTGGCCGCAACGGCCGGGGTCACTTCACGCACCCGGCCCACGGCCTTGATGCTCGGGTTATCCAGCAGGCTGACGGTGATTGGCGCATCCGGCGGTGGCTCCGCCAGCAGCGATTCGTAGACGTTGAATACCGCGTCGCGCTCGCCGTCACGGGCCAGGCTGAAAATCGGCACGGTGGCCTGCACCACCTGGCCGACTTCGGCCTGGCGCGCGGTAATCACCCCCGGCGCTTCGGCGATGAGGGCGGTGTAGCCCAACTGCTCGCGGGCGTTGGCCAACTGCGCCTGCGCCGCCGCCAGGGCACTTTGGCTGCTGCGCAAGGCGGCCTGGGCCGCGTCGTACTCGCTGCGGCTGGTGTAGCCCTTGGGCAGGAGTTTTTCCTGGCGCACAAAGGCCGCCGCCGTCTGTTTGACCCGCGCCTGTTCCGCCACCACTTGGGCCTGGGCGGAATCGACGTTGGTCTGCAAATCCTTGGGATCGAGCCTGGCCAGCACTTGCCGGGCCGTCACGCGGTCACCCACATCCACCATGCGCTGGATAATCTTGCCGCCTACGCGAAACGACAAATCGGTCTGCACCCGCGCCTGGATATCCCCGGTAAGGGTCACCGCCGCCGCGAAATCGGACGGCTGCACGGTTTGCACAAACACCCTGGAATGGGCCTTGGGTTCAGGCTTTTGCTGGCCACAGCCGCTCAGCAATGCCAGCAGAGCAAGGCCACAAATAACTGTTGAGGTGGGACCGCCCATGCAGGCTCCTTTTGCGTGATACCGACGTGCCAGTGTGTATGCGACTGTGAGCTTAGTTCAGGGTTCCGCCTTCGACTATGGGAATTACGTGGCCTCGGTTGATCGCCGGCAAGCCGACTCCTACAGGGTAAGATGGCGGTCCATACCGGCCGGGAACGCCCCTGATGCTGAAAACCTTAGCGGTGGCCAATTACCGCTCGATCAATAAATTGGTGGTACCGCTGGATCGGCTGAACCTGATCACCGGCCCCAATGGCAGCGGCAAATCCAACCTGTACCGCGCCTTGCGCCTGCTGGCGGAAACCGCCCAGGGCGGCGTTATCAATGCCCTGGCCCGTGAAGGAGGCCTGGACTCGACGTTCTGGGCCGGCCCCGAAAACATCAGCCGGCGCATGCTCAAGGGCGAAGTCGCGGTGCAGGCCAGCGTGCCCCAGGGCGTCAAGCGTTTGCGCCTGGGCTTTGCCGGCGAAGACTTCAGCTACGCGATTTCCCTGGGCTTGCCAGTACCCAGTTCGTCGTACTTTTCCCTGGACCCCGAGATCAAGAAGGAATGCATCTGGGCCGGCCACGTCTATCGCCCGGCCAGCCTGCTGGTGCAACGCTCGGGGGCGATGATCCGCGCCCGAGACGGGCGGGCCTGGGATGTGCTGGCCCAACACACGCCCGACTACCACAGCCTGTTCGACCAGGTCGGCAGCCTGCGCGGCTCGCCCGAAGTGCTGATGCTGCGCGAAAGCATTCGCGGCTGGCGCTTCTACGACCACTTTCGCAGCGACGCCGATGCGCCAGTGCGCCTGCCCCAATTGGGTACGCGCACAGCGGTGTTGCACCACGATGGCCGCGACCTCGCGGCCGCGTTGCAGACCATCCGCGAAATCGGCGACCCCGAGGCCTTGCAGCGCGCAGTCGGCGATGCGTTTCCCGGCGCACGCCTGAATATCCAGCCGTTGCAGGGCGGACGTTTTGCCATTGAGTTTTATCAGGAAGGGTTGCTGAGGCCACTGTCGGCGGCGGAGTTGTCGGACGGCACCCTGCGCTACCTGCTGCTGATCGCCGCCCTGCTGACGCCACGCCCGCCAACGATGATGGTGCTCAACGAACCGGAAACCAGCCTGCACCCGGACCTGTTGCCGGCCTTGGCGCGCCTGATCATCCAGGCATCAAGGCAATGCCAGGTGTGGGTGGTGTCCCATGCCAGCCGCTTGATCGCGGCGTTGCAGCAGGACGAGGGATGCAATTCGATTGTGCTGGAGAAGGTGATGGGCCAGACGCAGATTGTGGGGCAGCGGGTGTTGGATGAGCCGGCGTGGCATTGGCCGAGTTAGGCAGTGCGTTGGAAGCCCTTCGCCCGGTGCCGCACACCGGGCATCTGAACACTCACGGTGCAGTACCAAAGTAATCGCTGTCTATGCGCAGAATCACTCCCATCATTTAAATAGATGGAATTTTTCCTTCAGAACTTTATGAGCTTAACTTCGGAGGCATCCGACTTTACTTAAACCCTATATCTCTTCAGGCTGACGACCTGGCACTTACGCCTAGTTTTAATCACTGCATACACCAAGCTTAGTGCAACACACACGTCATGAACGAGAATATAAAATGAATACAGCCCAGCCTGCACGTCACACCAACGAAGCTTGCGCTGACTTTCTCCGCGACCTAGACAAGTCGAAAATCACGGAGAACATACAAGACACCTGCAACGAAGAGGTGTTGACCCTCGTCAGGCAACAGCAAGAATACAGAAAAGCCCATCCTCCTATCGCTATTTACCGAATCGCGGCGCAAGGCAGCCAAACCCGCAACGGTGGCGTTATTGAACAAGCCACTTCTCCGATGGAATTCAAACTGCCTAATGGGCAGCACGTACACGCCGCGCAGAAAGGTGATTACGCTGTATACAACGACGGCACTAAAGCACAAATTGTAACCGCCGCAGGAGCAGACTACAGCCATATTGCATTAGTGGGCAGCGTGCTCAGTAACGGTGACGAAATCATCAATACACCGCAAAGTTCTTCGTTGATCATATTACGTGCGGGAGTGTCGAAAGCTGAAGATTTTTTGCAATCTATTTGAGTGCTTAACCGCAAACCGTACACCAGTTGACTACCCGCTAATTAGATAACACTTAACCACTTCCAAATAAAAAATTAATGGACGCTCGCAACGCGTCATTACCCGACCGAAAACAATAGGAAATAACAATGAGTGAAGGTCATTTCATTGGTCGCGGTGACAAGACCACCTGCGGCGGGATCGTCCTGGATGGAGATGTGAGGGTAACTATATTCGGTCTGCTTCATGCCCGCGAAGGGGGCGAAGTCACATGCGGCATAGACAGGAAGATCTATCAGATTATCGGTGGCATATCGCACATAGAGAGTCATGGCAAACTTGTAGCGGGCACGCTGGACAGTTTCAGCAGTTGCCCCTGCCGAGCGCGGCTGATTCCCTCGGTGTACACGGCGACCTACAGCAACCAAGGCACTGCACCGCGAGTGGCCAGGCGAGCCGCCGAACCCACCGCGCCACCCGTTACCCAACGACCGGCAGCTGCGACCTCATCCAGCCTGGCGCTTTCAGCCAATCGCGCTCCAGCCGTATTCAACAGCGTTGAGCCCCAGGAACCTGGGTTCTACGTGGTCCCCAAAAGCATGACCCGCGAAGCGTTGGAGGCGGTCCTTTTCCCCGAGCACAACCCCGCCGTCATGAGCAAGTTTCAGGGGCTTAACCCCTATAAGGGCGAGGTTAAAGCCGGCTCGATCATCGTGTTGAGTGATCCGAACAACACCGCCTGCACTTACCAGGAAGCCCTGTTGATGCAGGCCGCCCAGCAAGTAGACGCAGCGCTGGAGCCCCTGACACCCGAGGAGGCCGACTTTCTGTACCGGCACGGCGCAGAAATCGCCGGGTTTATCGGCCACACCTCAACCTGGCTGGGCGTCAGCGCGGTGGTGATGGAACAGCACCTGAGCAACTTGCGTGACACCCTCCAAGCCATCGAGCGCTTGCATCAGGACAGCTATCGGCAGCACCGCCATCTCAAATCACCGCAATTCTTGTCTGATCGCCAGCGCTTGCTGAACCAACTGGATGCCCACTTGCTGAACTCCACGCGCCTGCGTGGCCAGACAACCCTTGGGGATCACCCAAAACTGAAAACGTCCCTTGGCCTATCCAGTCGCAGCCTGGTGCATCACTGGGACAAGGCGGGGGCACCGGGACAGATTCCGGGGTATGCCACGCATGTGGATGCGATCAGTCGTGCCGCCAAATACATGAAGACGGGTGGGTATATCGCCATTGGGATTGGTGGTGTTTCTTCGGTGTTGGCTATTCAGCAAGTGTGTAACGGGGGTGATGCGGCAGCTTGCGAGAAAATCAAGTTCACTGAAGGGGGGAAGTTCGCCGGCGCAACTTCTGGTGGTCTTCTAGCTGGCGTGATAGCGAGTTATACAAGTGGCTCGATCTGCTTGGCAATTGGCGTAGCTACAGGAGGTATCGGAGGTGTTGTCTGTGTCGCGGCCGTAGTGGGAACTGGCGTATGGGCGGGTACGACTGCCGCTAGCATGGGTGGCGAATACATAGGTGAAAAAATTTACGAGTCCATACAACAGTGACCAGTATTGATACCTGGCCAACTTGGATTGCCCTCATTGTTGCAGGCGGCCCAATTCTGCTTGCCGTGTTGAGTCTTTCATACAGCCTGTACCTCAGCCGTCGTCACATGGACGAAATAAAAGAAGCGTTGAAGAACAGCCGTTATATCTATATTTGGGGGACCAGCCTGGGGAAACGAGGTTTGATTTGGTCGCTCTGGGAGATATCAAAAATCGCCGGGATGGTGGTGTGGCCGAGGGCGTCTCTCATTGTCGGTGAGCTGGACTCAGTCGATCTCGAAAACTTCCCACCTCACCTGAAACGGCGTCTGATCATCAAAATGACAATGACGATCACTGCCTTCACTTGGATGGTAGCGGTAGCCATTCTGCTGAAATTCAGGTAGCGCAAGCGGGCCTCTCCCGAGGCCCTATACCGATATCAACCCTGCCACTTACCCCCTTCAACAATCACACTCTCAGGCTTGGTGTCGTCGCTCAGTTCTTTACGCACGTACTGGTCATACAGCTTGAGCAAGAACTTCTCTTCACCCAACTTGGCCAACTCGGCATTCACCCAGTCGCGCAGTTCGATATTGCCCTTCTTCACCGCCGGTGCAATCGGCGCTTCGTCACCCAGTTTCTCTTCCAGCACGCGATAGCCCGGGTTCTGTTTGGCCCAGCTGAACAGCACCAGGTTGTCCTGGGCATAGGCATCACCACGCCCAGCCGAGAGGGCTTGTAGCGACTCGGAGTTTTTCTCGAACTTGAGCAGTTTCCAGTCTGGGTGGTTCTTGGTCAGCCAGATATCGGCCGTGGTGCCGGTGGTGACGATGGTGGTGCGGGTCGCCAGGTCGTCGAGGCTTTTGACCACGCTGTCGTTAGGCACCAGGGCCTGGACCGCGACTTTCAGGTTGGGGTTGGTGAACTCCACCGCTTCCTTGCGCTCCGGGGTCACGGTCATGTTGGCGAGGATCAGGTCGACCTTGTCGCTCTGCAAAAACGGGATGCGGCTGGCCGGCTCCACGGCCACGAACTCGACCTTGTTCTCGTCACCCAGCAGGTCCTTGGCAAAACGGCGGCCGATGTCGGTATCAAAGCCGACGTAGCGCCCGGCTTCATCGACAAAGCCAAACGGCGGCTTGTCGGTAAACACGCCGACGATCAGCTTGTCGCGGGCCTTGATCTTGTCGATGTAACTCACCGCCGCCGGCGCGGCAGCGGCGGGTTTGGCCGGTTCTTCAGTTTTGTTGCAGCCGGCCAGTAAGGCGAGGCCGAGCAGCGGCAGTAACAACTTGGCAGTTTTCATGACAGCTCCAGTTCCTTGATTTTCTTGGGCAGTGTTGAAACAAACGAGAATTTCTCGAGGAACTGCTGCGCGCGTGCGGTCTGCGGGTTCGTAAAGAAGGCCTCGGGGGTGTTGTGTTCGAGGATGCGGCCAGCCTCCATAAACACCACGCGGTCGGCGACGGCGCGGGCAAAGGCCATTTCGTGGGTGACGATCAGCAGGGTCATGCCATCGCGGGCCAGGTCCTGGATCACTTCCAGCACCTCCTTGACCATTTCCGGGTCGAGGGCGGCGGTGACTTCGTCAAACAGCATGACCTGGGGGTTCATGCACAGCGAACGGACGATGGCGATACGTTGCTGCTGGCCGCCCGAGAGCTGGCGCGGGAACGCATCGCGCTTGTCGGCGAGCCCTACCCGCTCCAGCAGTTTTTGCGCCTGTTCACGGGCTTCGCGAGGCTCGCGCTTTTGCACTTTGAGTGGGCCCAGCAGGATGTTGTCGAGCACGCTCATATGGGGGAACAGGTGGTAACTCTGGAACACCATGCCTACGTCCTGGCGCACCTGGCGCCAGTCGGTGTGTTTATCCAGCAGCTCTTTGCCGGCCAGCCGCAGGCTGCCGCTGTGGGCCACTTCCAGGCCATTGAGGCAGCGCAGCAAGGTGCTTTTACCGCAGCCGCTGGGGCCGAGGATCACCACCACTTCGCCGCTTTGCACCCTCAGGTCGATGCCATTGAGCACCTGCTGTTCGCCGAAGAATTTATTGAAACCCTGGAACTCGATCAGTGCGCTCATGCTTGGGCCCAGCGCCGTTCCAGCACCTTGGAGGCGGCCGACAACGGGTAGCAGATAAAGAAGAAAAACAGGAACAGCGCGCCGTAGATCAATACCGACTCGTAAGTGCGCTCGATGATTTGCTGGCCGACCTTGATCACGTCCACCACGCCGATCAGCACCGCCAGGGAGCTGGTCTTGATGATCCGCGTGTAGACGTTGATGGTCGGCGGCGTCATGCGCTTGAGCGCCTGGGGCAACAGCACGTAGCCGTAGAGCTGCGGCGCCGACAAGCCAATCGACAGCCCCGCCTCCCGCTGCCCGCGCGGCAGCGAATGCAAGGCCCCGCGCACCACTTCGCCCACTTCACTGGCGCCCCACAGCGACAGCACCAGCACCGCGCACCAGAAACTGGGGATGCTCAGGCCGGTGAAAATCGGCAGGCCAAAAAACAGCAGATACAGCCACACCAGCACCGGAATCGCGCGGAACAATTCCAGGTAAATGCGCAGCAGCAGGTTGATCGCCCGCACATTCAAAGTGCGCAGCACCCCATACACCACCCCGCCAATGGTGCTGAAGGCGATGCTCAAAAACGAAATCGACAGGGTTTGTGCAGCGCCCTTGCCCAGTTGCGGCAACGACACCCACAACAATTCAAGACCCGAACTGGCCATGCTGGAGCCTCCTTTCCAGGCGGCTGAGCAGCAGCGACAGCGGCAAGAACAACAGCACGCAAATCAGCGTGAGCACGGCGAGCATCTCGTAAGTCTTGTAGTAGAGGGCGATATAGCTTTTGGTGGTGTAGAGAATCTCTGGCACCGCCACCGCCGACACCACGGTGGTTTCCTTGAGCAGGAAAATGAAATTGGCGAACAGCGCCGGCAGGCTGAGGATCCCGGCCTGGGGCAGGATCACATGGCGCAGCAACTGCCAGTCGGACAGGCCGATGGACTTGCCCGACTCGATCTGCGCCAGCGGCACCGCTTCCACACCGGCGCGCAGCACTTCGGTGAGGTAGGCGCCGCCCAAAAAGGTCATGGTGATGATCGCCGCCCAGAACCCGGAGATATTCAAGCCCAGGGCCGGCAAGGCGAAGTACACGAAGAACAGCTGGATCAGCAGCGGCGTGTTGCGCGCCAGCTCCACATACAGCGCTACCAGGCGCGACAGGTAGGGCGTGCGGAACACCAGCAGGGCCGAGTTGATCAGCGCCACCAGCAGCGAGGTGCCGATGGCGATCAAGCCTACTTGCAGGGTCACCCCCACGGCCTTGAGAAACGCCGGCAGGGTGCTGAGGATAAACGCGTAGTCGAAGGTCATTTCAAGTCCTGGGCGCCGCAGGGGTAATGCGGCGTAAACGCAGTCCGGTCCAGCGTGGGTAACGCCGGGAAGCGCTGACTTTAAAGGTATAAAAACCAAAATTTAAATACCGAAATAGCATATTGATATCACCCAAAAAGCTAACCGGCGGATTCGCCGGGTTGCCGGGTGACAGCTATTGTTCTGGGGTGTGTAGGAAGGGTCTTTTTTTCAGCGCTGAACCACAGGGAAGGACAGCGCGTGCCCAGACTGAGGGCCATTTAACAGCGAGGGAATGCCAGATGAGCGAGACAAAACCGATTGACCCGCAGGACTTGGTGAAATGGCTGGTGGCGCTGCGGCGGGCGATCAACCGCCGGGATTTGTAGCGCAGTGTGGGAGCGGGCTTGTGTAGGGGCGGGCTTGCCTGCGATGCAGACACCTCGGTTTATCAGTATTACCGAGGTGATGCTATCGCAGGCAAGCCAGCTCCTACACAAGCTCAGCTCCCACATTTCTTGAAGGGGGTTTGGCAAATCAGAACGCCGGCAACACCGCGCCGCTGTATTTCTTCTCGATGAAGGCTTTGACTTCAGGGCTGGTCAGGGCCTTGGAGAGTTTCTGGATGGCGGCGCTGTCCTTGTTGTCTGGGCGGGCTACCAGATAGTTCACGTACGGCGAGTCGGCGCCTTCAATGATCAACGCATCCTTGGCCGGGTTCAGGCCGGCTTCCAGGGCGTAGTTGGTGTTGATCATGTCCAGGTCAACCTGGTCCAGGACGCGCGGCAGCAGGGCCGATTCCAGTTCCTTGAACTTCAGGTTCTTCGGGTTGCTGGCGATGTCCTTTGGCGTGGACAGGGCGTTTTTCGGGTCCTTGAGGGTAATCAGGCCGGCCTTCTGCAGCAGCAACAGGGCGCGACCACTGTTGGAGCCTTCGTTGGGAATAGCCACGGTGGCGCCGTCTTTCAGGTCTTCAAGCTTGGTGACTTTCTTCGAGTAGCCGCCAAACGGTTCAACGTGCACGCCAATCACGGTGACCAGGTTGGTGCCTTTACCCTTGTTGAAGTTTTCCAGGTACGGCAGGGTCTGGAAGTAGTTGGCATCCAGGCGCTTCTCGGCCACTTGCACGTTCGGTTGCACGTAGTCGGTGAAGACCTTGATTTCCAGGTCCACGCCTTCTTTGGCCAGGGTCGGCTTGATCAGCTCAAGGATCTCGGCGTGCGGCACCGGCGTGGCCGCGACCACCAGTTTTTCGTTGGCTTGAGCGATACCGGCAGTCAGGGCCGCCGCCAGGGCGGTGAACAACAGAACCTTTTTCATGCAGTGTCCTTAATCGAAAATCCGGGACGTCGGTGACGGCCGCTTCTTATGGGGGTGCCAGCGATGTGCTATCGCGGCGTGGAATGGACAATACCGATATTTTTTATTCCCGAACAATACCTTTTATTCACTTTGATATTCCATTTTGCTCATACAGAGCCCAAGCCCTGAAACAGACGCGTCAACGCTGCGCGCTCGACTTCGCTGCCGCTGCTCAGGATCTGTCGCACCTGATGCTCAATCTGCGCCACCGACGCCACCGGCAGGTTCAGATGCTCCGGCAAGATCTCATCGCCGCTGCTGACCAGCAGCGCAAAGTGGATCACGTTCTCCAGCTCCCGCGTATTGCCCGGCCAACTGTGCTGCTCCAGCACCCGCTGCGCGTCCTCGCTGATCAACGGCACCGGCAGGTCCAGGCGCTGGCTGTAGATCCCCAGGAAGTACTCGGCCAGGGACAGGATGTCGCCTACGCGCTCGCGCAGCGCCGGCAGTTCCAACTGGCCTTCGCTGAGGTAATGGAACAGGCGCTCATGGAATTTACCCACGGCCACCGCCTGGGCCAGGTCGATGCTGGTGGCAGCGACCAGGCGCACGTCCACCGGGCTCGGCTGATGGGCGCCGACGCGAGTGACTTCGTGGTTTTCCAGGGCGGCGAGCAGCTTGATCTGGATCGGCAGCGGCAAGTCACCGATCTCATCGAGGTACAAGGTGCCGCCGTTGGCCGAGCCGAACCAACCGGCCCGGCTGCTGGCCGCGCCGCTGTGGCTGCCGGCGGCATAGCCGAACAGTTCGGCATCGGCGTAAGTGGGGCTGATCGCACCGCAGTTGACCGACACAAACAGGCCGCTGCGGTCACTGCCACGATGGATATGGCGCGCCAGCAGCTCTTTGCCGCTGCCGGTTTCGCCGCGAATCAGTACGGGCAAGGCACGCGGGGCCAGGCTTTGGAGGTCTTCGCGCAGTTGCCGGGAACGGGGGTCGACAAACACCAGCGCCTTGGCGCGGATGCTCAAGGGGCTTTTTTCGGCATCGGGGAAGGTCAGCAGTGGCTGGCCAAAGGTTTCATGCAGGCTCATGGCAGGCTCCCGCCCCAATTCCACTTAAGGGACGGGGCGTTGAAAAGTATTAGGCGCGGCGCCGGGAGTGATGCTCCAGACGGTTTTGCAGGCGATAGAGGTAGGCGAAACCCTGCTCCCAGCGCTGGTGGCCGGACTTCACGTTGATATGCCCGGCGCCTGCGAGAATTCCGGCTTCAGCCCCCCAGTTCCGCGCCAGCTCCAGGGCCCGAGGGGCGCTGACCGCACTGTCGTTGTCGGAGCTGACGACCTGGCTGGGAAACGGCAACAGGTCGCGCGGAATCGGTGCAAAGTTGCGCAACGCCGGCGCACACGCGGGGCGCTCGACATCCGCCGGGGCCACCAGCAAGGCCCCGCGCACCTGGCGCAGGAACTGCAATGGCGCGCTGGCCGCCCAGTGCGCCACGGTGATGCAACCCAGGCTGTGGGCAATGAGAATCACCGGAGTGCTGTCGGCCGCAATGGCTTCAGCCAGGGCCGCCACCCAGTCTTCGCGGCGCGGGGTCAACCAGTCGGCCTGCTCCACGCGGGCGCTGTTGGGCAGGCTGTTCTGCCAATGGGTTTGCCAATGATCTTCTGGCGATCCTTGCCAGCCCGGCACGATCAGGTAACGGATCAACTCGCTGTGCATGGGTGTGCCCTCCTGCAGCGTTTAACGTTGCTGACCAGTATAGGGACGGGGCATATATTCGTTAAGGAATAAGAAGCTATTTATTAATAACCAAAAACACAAAACCATTTCGCTCAAAATGTAGGCGCTGGCTTGCCGGCGATTGCGCCGTGTCCGCCGAAACATTCATCGACTGACTCACCGCTATCGCTGGCAAGCCAGCTCCTACAGGGGTTGGGCAGACGGCTTAAATCACAGGCAAAAAAAAGGCCGCACCCTGCCAAGGAGACGGCCAAAAAATTGTCGAGGCTGTTGACACTAACGCGCAGTAATCACCGACAGCTTGGTAATTCCCGCTCGCTCAATCGACGCCATGGCCCGAGCCACTTCGCCATAGTTCACACCATCGTCAGCCTGCAGTTGTACCCGCACCTCTGGGTCCTTCGCCTTGGCGGCCTGCAGGTTGAATTCCAGCAGGTCCGGCTGGATTTCATCCTTGTTGATAAACACTTTGCCGGCGCCGTCGATGCTCACCACCAACGGGTCTTTCTGCTCCACCGGGGCCACGGCCTCGGTCTTGGGCAGGTTGATCGGGATCGCATTGGTCAACAGCGGGGCGGTGACGATAAACACCACCAGCAGTACCAGCATCACGTCCACCAGGGGCGTGACGTTGATCTCACTCAGTACCTCGTCGCTGTCTTGGGTGGAGAAGGCCATATCAGGACGCCTCCTTCACTTTTTGCGCGCTGCCCTGGGCGGCGTTTTTGTGCAGCGCCGGGTGGACCAGCACGCGGAACGAATTTTTCTGCGCCAGGCTGTAGAAGTCATGGGCGAAGTCATCCAGGTCGGCAGCTGTCAGCTTCAGGCGACGCAGAAAATAGTTGTAGACCAGTACCGCCGGTACGGCGACGGCGATCCCCACGCCGGTCGCGACCAGCGCCGCACCGATGGGCCCGGCCACGGTTTCGAGGCTGGCGGAGCCCGCGGCGCTGATCCCTTTCAACGCTTCCATGATCCCCCACACGGTGCCGAACAGCCCGATAAAGGGCGAGGTGCTGCCAATACTCGCGACCACGGCCAGGCCGGTTTCCAGGGAGCGCCGCTCACGCACAATCTGCTGGCGCAGGGCACGTTCGAGGCGGTCCTGGTGGTTGATCGCCTGGCTCAAGTCAGCGGCGTGCGGCGCATCACCGACCTGGATCGCTGCATAACCGGCCTGGGCCACACGGGCGGCGGCGCCGGGGTGGGTTTCGCTCAGTTCGGCGGCCGAATCGAGACTCGACGCTGCCCAGAACTGTTTGTGGAACTTGCGATCCTGGGCCTTGAGGCGGCCGAACTGCACGCCCTTGAGCAGGGCCAGGCCCCAGGTGGCGACGGAAAAAACCACCAGCAGCCAGATCACCGCGCTTTCGATGGATTCAAGTGGAGATGCCAGTAACGTCATGATGCGGTCCTCGGTGTAAGCGATAGAGTGTCGAGCAAAGGCTCAATGAATCTTGAAATCGATAGGTACGCTGACCCAGCCATCCTGGGCCACGTCGCCCTGCTTGGCGGGCACGAAGCTCCAGCGCTTCACGGCGCTGAGTGCGGCGTCGTCGAGTTGCTGGCGACCGCTGCTCTTTTGCACCTGGATTTCACCGGGCTTGCCGCTGGCCAATACATGCACCCGCAACAACACCGTGCCTTCCCAGCCACGGCGCTGGGCCAGTGATGGGTACTCGGGCGCCGGGTTCTTCAGGTACGCAGCGTTGGCCGAAGCAGGCGTCACCGGTGCCGGCGCAGGCGCAGCTGGCGTGGGCGCGGGGGGTGCCGGCTGGGGTGGCGCAGGCGGCTGTTCGACGGCTTTGGGCACCGGCTTGGGTTCGGGCTTGGGCACAGGTTTTGGCTTGGGCTTGGGAACCGGCTTGGGTGGCGCCGGCTTGGCCGCCAACTCATCCACGACCGGTGGCGGTGGTTCTACAACTGGCGGCGGTGGCGGTACAGGCGGCGGCGGTTCCACCACCGGCGGCGCCGGCTGGGAAAACTCGATGGTCATCGGTGGAATTTCCGGCGGCACAATCGGCAGCACCGGCACCGGTTTCTGGCTGACCCAGTAGATCACCGCGCCATGCAGCGCCAGCGCCAACAGGCCCAATAAAATGCCTTCACGGCGGCTCAAGATCCCCTTGGGGGTTTTCTGCAAACGCAACTGCCCCAAGGGCGCGCGATGCGGCCGGCCAAGGTCGACCAACTCACCACTCGGTGCCTGGCGCCACTGCGCCTCATGTGCACTGGCGGCGGTCTGGACATTGCCCATTGATTCACTCCCTGCTGTCTTCAGCGAAAAAACCGACGGGCCTGCGGGGCGACCGTCGAGAGCTGAATCATCGGGGGCAGACGCTTATCTCTTAAAGTAATCTTTAAAGTTATACATAGACCAAACAGGAATATGAAAAATCAGCGCTTGGCCCAAAGCCACGCCCCACGGGGCCTGGCGGCGAGAGGCAAAATCATGATGCTTTGCGGGCATGCAAAATATTCCTCAAAGGCATGGCTCAGCGCGGGCTGGCCTCGCATAAATCCCACAATTGCCCCTGCAGGCTCTGCCCCGCCGCCCCCATCCCATTGCGCCCATACAGCGCCAGCCGCACGCCCTGCACCGCGGGCAAACCACTGTCGGCGCCGAGCACCACATGCCCGGCCTGCACCACCCGCTCAGGCAGCAGGCTGATGCCCAACCCCGCCGCCACCGCCGAACACACACTGGCCAGGCTCGCGCTGGAATAGCCAATGCGCCAGCGCCAGCCACCGACTTCCAGGTGCTGGAGCATTTCATTGCGGTACAGGCCGCCCACCGGGAACGCCACCAAGGGCAATGGGTCGCGGCCCAGGGCCGGCATGTGGCGGCTATCGACCCAGCACAACGGCTCCGGCCAGGAGGCCAGGCAGTCGTCGCTGTCGCCCATCTGCTTGACCAGCAACACATCGAACTCACCGCCGCGATACTGACGCAACAGCGCCGGCCCCAGGCCGCTGGTGACCTCCAGGCGCACCCGTGGGTAGGCCACGACAAACGCCGACAGCAACGGCATCAAGCGCTCGGCGGCAAAATCCTCGGGCACGCCCAGGCGCAGCACACCGTCGCTCTGCTGGTTGATCAGCACATCGGCGGCTTCTTCGTTGAGTGCCAGGATGCGCCGCGCATAGGCCAGCAGGCGTTCACCCTCGACCGTTGCCACCACCCGGCGCTGATCACGGTCGAGCAAGCGGCAGCCGACACTGTCTTCCAGGCGGCGCAATTGCTGGCTGACCGTGGATTGGGTGAGGTGCAGGCGTTCGGCGGCGCGGGTGAAATTCGCACAATCGACAACGGCGACAAAACTGCGCAACAGCACGGGATCGAACATGAACACCACCATCGGGTTTGCCACTGGTTGGCATGGTTATATTTAATTTCAGAATACCCCAGGCGGTGGCCATACTTCGCGTTCACCGAGAGGGGAGATTTTCCATGACTGACGATCAGCGTCATCTGCAACGCGCCGTTGCCCTGGCGCAGGACAACGTGGCCTGTGGCGGACGGCCGTTTGGCGCCGTCCTGGTCAAGCACGGCGAGGTGTTGGTGGAAGCGGTCAACCAGATCCACCTCGACCAGGACCCCACTGCCCACGCCGAGATGCTCGCCATTCGCCGCGCCAGCGAGCAACTGGGCCCACGCCTTGAAGGCTGTGTGATCTACGCCAGCGGCCAGCCGTGCCCGATGTGCCTGGGCGCGATGTATATGTGCGGCGTATCCCGCGTGGTGTTTGCCGCGAGCAATGAAATGGCCGCGCCTTTTGGCCTGTCGACCGCAGCGATTTACCAGCAGATGGGCCTGGCACTGAGCGCACAGCCCTTGCCCGTCGAGCACTTGCCTGTGCCGGCCATGCAAGCCCTTTACCGTCAATGGAAAACCCTGCATGACCCTGAATAAATCCCTCGCCGGCTGGGGCCTGCTGGTCGTGCTGGGCCTCAACCTGCGGCCGATCCTCAGCTCTATCAGCCCGTTGCTCGGGGAAATCCGCCTGGCCACCGGCCTGAGTTTCCAGAGCAGTGCCTTGCTCACCAGCCTGCCGGTGGTGTGCATGGGTCTGGTGGCGCTAGTGGGCATCCGTGTCGAGGCGCAGCTGGGGGAACGACGCGGGATTGCCCTGGGCTTGATGATGATCCTGCTGGCGTGCCTGGCGCGCTGGCTGCTGGGCCAGGCACCGGCACTGCTGGCCACGGCGTTGCTGGGCGGCGCCGGGGTAGCGCTGATCCAGGCGCTGGTGCCGGCGATGATCAAGCGCCAGTTCCACCACCGGGTGCCACTGGCGATGGGGGTGTACTCAGCCTCGTTGATGGGTGGCGGTGGCTTGGCGGCACTGCTCAGCCCGCTGGTGGCCAGCCATTTCCAGCACTGGCAGGCCGGCCTTGGCATCTGGCTGCTGCCGGCGCTCGGCGCGTTGCTGCTGTGGGCGTGGCTGCCGTTGGGCGCGGCGAAGAACCTGCAGGTGAGCGCGCCGCTCCAGGGCCTGCGCAATCGTCGCGCCTGGTTACTGGCGCTGTATTTCGGCCTGGTGAACTGCGGGTACATGAGCATGGTGGCGTGGCTGCCGGCGTACTACCAGCAACTGGGTTGGGGCGTGCTGCCCAGTGGCTCGCTGCTGGCGTTCATGACGATTTTCCAGGTGATTGCCGCGCTGTTGATGCCGGCGCTGGCGCAACGCGGTATCGACCGCCGGCCCTTGCTGACCATCAGCCTGCTGGCCCAGACCGTGGGCTACCTCGGCCTGCTGCTGGCGCCGCTGCAATACCCGCACCTGTGGGTGGCGCTGATCGGCTTCGGCCTGGGGGCATGTTTTGCCCTGAGCCTGCTGTTGACCCTGGACCATCGCCGCGACCCACGGGAAGCCGGGCAACTGGCGGCATTCGTGCAGGGCGTGGGTTTTCTGATCAATGCCGTGTCGCCGTGGATGACCGGCTGGCTGCGCGAACTCACCGGCAGTTTTGTCAGCGCCTGGATAGTGCTGACCGTGACGGTGATCGCGATGCTGGTGGTGACCCGGGTCTTCAGCCCGGCCACCTACCGCACAGAGCCTGCGCGCGAAGCCGCCCTGCTGTAGGAGCCGGCTTGCCGGCGATGGCGGTGGGTCAGATATCGATCCGGTGACCGATAGACCGCTATCGCCGGCAAGCCGGCTCCTACAGATGGGGGGCTAGAAGTCGTAGCGCCCGGTCACCCCCAGCGTGCGCGGGGTGCCCAGCAGCCCTTCATAGCCACCGTTGCCGCCTGTCCACAGGGTGGTGTAGTAGGTCTTGTCGAAGGCGTTTTTCAGCCATAGCGACACGTCCCACTGACCCTGCTGGAAATCGCCGCGCAGGCCGGTGGACAGGTTGACCACCGCATAACCCGGGATCTGCCCGTAATCCGAATCCTCCACCGTACCCACCGCCTTGGAGCGGTAGGCATAGCTTGCGGTGACGTAGGGCTCCAAACCGTTATCCAGGTTCCACTTGTATTCGCCGTTGGCGTTGGCAATCCACTTCGAGGCGCCCACCACCGGGTGCCCGCTGAGATCGCACGAGGCCGGTGCACCCGGGCGCAGGCTGACTTCCGGTGGGCATGGCGCATCTTTGTACGACAGGTAGCGCACATCGTTGAACGAGCCATTGATGTTCAGCGTCAGGCCACGGATCGGCACCAGGGTGCTTTCCAGCTCCACCCCACGCGAGCGCACGGAGCCGGCGTTGGTCAGGTACTGCACGCGGTTGCCATAGTCGTAGGCGTTGGTCTGGTAGCCGTTGACCTGGGTCCAGAACAGGTTGGCGTTGAGTTGCAGGCGACGGTCCCACAGCGTGCTCTTAAAGCCCAACTCGGCGTTGTTGGCGCGCTCGGTGCCGATCAACAGCGAGTCTGCACCAGCGGTCGGGGCAGAGCCCACTGCCAGGTTGACCCCGCCGGATTTCTCACCGTGGGACAAGGTCGCATAGCCGAGCAAGTCATCGCTGAAACGGTAGCTGAGGTTGAGCAGGCCAGAAGGGCTGGTGCTGTACTGGTTGAGATCGCCGGAATCGTAGGCACCGGCACGGCCACGGCGTGCGGTGGCTGCCGCGCCCGCCACGGTTGCGCCACCTTGCGGCGCGTTGCGGCTGACCGAGGCGCTTTTTTCTTCATAGGTGCCGCGCAGGCCGGCAGTGAAATCCAGGCGTTCGGTAAGGTGCCAGGTGCCCTGGGCGAACAGGGCAAAACTGTCGGTGCGGATATGCCCGTTGCCGACGCTGCTGACATTGCTCAAGGCCCCTGCTGGCGTGCCGTTCCAGATATCGGCCTGGGGCCCGTAGTAAGCGAAGGATTTGTTGTCCAGGTCGGAGCCAAAGTAGTAAGCGCCCACCACGTAATCGAAGAACCCACCGGTAGGCGAGGCCAGGCGAAACTCCTGGGACCACTGTTTATCTTCCACCGATACGCCAGCGTTATACGAGGCCGGCACGTTAAGGCCGTCGTCGTTGCGCGGGGTGAAATTCCACCAGCGGTAGGCGCTGACCGAGGTCAGGGTGAAGTCGCTGGGCAGGGTCCAGTTGGCCTCAAGGGACGTGCCACCCTGGAACACCGTGACGCGCTGGTCGTTGTCCAGGTTGACCTTGCGGTGGGAGCCGTTGACCAGGGTCGCCCCGGCCGCATCGGCCCGCGATTGGTAGAGGTTGGTGCCGTTGATGGTCGGGCCGGTGCTGTACAGCACGCGGGTGCCGGCGCTGGAGTCCTCTTCGTTGTAGTCGCCGATCCAGCGCAGGTTGAACGCCTCGCTGGGTTTGTACAGCAGTTGCCCGCGAAAGCCCTGGCGTGAACCGCCGTTGAGGTCGTGGCCGTTGTATTGGTTCTGGATATCGCCGTCGCTGCGGGTGCGATAGGCCGAAAAGCGCCCAGCCAGCTCATCGTTGAGGGGCCCGGAAATCGTGCCCTTGGTCTGGAAATAACCGTCTTCGCCCACCGAGGTCTCGATGCTGCGCTCCGGGGTGAAGCTCGGCGCGCGGGTGCTGATATTGATCACCCCGGCCGTGGTGTTCTTGCCAAACAGCGTGCCTTGCGGGCCGCGCAAGACCTCAAGCTGCTCGATGTCCATCAGGTCGAATACCGCCATGCCCGGGCGCCCGAGGTACACGTTATCGATATACAGCCCGACACTGCCTTCCAGGCCATCGCTGGCCGGGTTGTTGCCCAGGCCGCGAATCGACACGCTGGACTGGCGCGCATGCATGTAGGCGACGTTGACGCTGGGCACCAGTTGCTGCAAATCCTGGATCCGGTAGACCCGCTGGCTTTCCAGCGCCTGGCCACCGATCACACTCATGGGCGTGGGCACGTCCTGGGCGCTTTCGGTGCGGCGGCGGGCCGTCACGGTGACCGTTTCCAGTTGCCCGCTGGCGCTCTCGCCCTTGCGCGCGGGGGCGGGTGTTTCGGCGGCCTGGCTCGGCAACCAGCTGGCACTGCCCGCCAGCAACAGCGCCAGGGGCAGGCGCTTGAGCCGCCAGGGGGAAGACGGTACAGCGGGCTTCGACACACTCATAAGCGGCTCCGGAATCGCGGAATATGCACAGTTACATATTCTATAAAGTTATTTATTTATGTTTTTACAAACATTTACTGCATAAGAGATAGCCTTTATAAGGAGTCGACCTAATGCATAGCCAATGCATTTCCCCGATATTTTTAATGTGAAAAATGCATATCGACTTGCGCCAGCTCCGTCACTTCATCGCCCTCGCCGAACAGCGCAGCTTTGTCGCGGCCGCGACCACCGTGAACCTGTCGCAATCGGCCTTCAGCCGTAGCATCCAGGCCCTGGAACACAGTGCCGGCTGCCAACTGGTGGATCGCGGGCGCAAGGACCTGGCCCCGACCAAGCAAGGCCAGGTGCTGCTGGAACATGCACGGCGCCTGGTCAGCGGCGCGCAGCAGTTGGCCAACGAGATCAGCCAGTTCAACGGCCTGGAAGCCGGCGAGCTGCGCTTTGGCTGCGGCCCGGCCCCGGCGGCCGGGTTGATCCCGCGCGCGATCGGCAGCTTTATCGGGCGCTACCCCAAGGCTCGCGTGCAGTTCCAGGTGGATGACTGGCAAAGCCTGGGCAAGCGCCTGCTCAGCGAAGAGTTCGAATTCTTCGTCGCCGACACCCGCCACTTCGAAGCCAACCCCGACTACCAGACCCACCGCCTGCGCCCGCGCAAATGGCACTTTTGCTGCCGCAGCGGGCACCCGTTGGCCCAGCGCGAAAGTGTCAGCGCCGCCGAGCTGATGAGTTATCCCCTGGCCGTGACCATCCGCCCGCCGAACCTGCGCAAGGTCATCGTCGACCTCAGCGGCCGGCCGGACTACACGCCCAATGTCGAATGCGAGAACGGCTACAGCCTGCTGGGGGTGGTGCTGCGTTCCGACGCCATCGGTATCGTCAGCGCCAACAGCGACGTGCTGCACATGGCCCGGGGCGACTTGGTGTGCTTGAAGATCGACGGCCTGGCCGAGGACCTGGAGGAGCGTTACACCCGCTATGGCATCGTCAGCCGGGCGGGGTATCGGTTGTCACCGCTGGCGGAGGCGATGATCGAGCAGATCAAGGAGGTGGATGAGCAGGATGAGCAGGTGTGTGAGATGGAGAATCTTGCGGTCTGAACGACCGCTATCGCGGGCAAGCCCGCTCCCACAGGTTGATCGCACTCCAATGTGGGCTGACCATGCACCCACTGCATAAAACCCATTCCCCAAATGCACTTGCCTCACCCCCGCTTCACCGGCGAAAAACACCGCCTGTTCCCCGTTCGGTAAACCCTCATGTCCCCTGTGCGCAACGTGCTCTACATCATGTGCGACCAACTGCGTCGCGATTACCTTTCCTGCTACGGCCACGCCCACCTGCACACGCCCAATATCGATCGCCTGGCCGCCGCCGGCGTGCGTTTCAGTCGTGCCTACACCCAGGGCACGATCTGCGGGCCGTCGCGCATGTCGGCCTATACCGGGCGCTACGTCAGCAGCCATCAAGTGGCATGGAACGCCGTGCCGCTGCCCCTGGAAGAGCTGACCATCGGCGACTACCTGCGCCCCCACGGCATCCGCACCGCGCTGGTGGGCAAGACCCACGCCACGCCCAATCTCGACGCCTTGCAACGCCTGGAGATCGACCCCGACAGCGCGCAAGCGCAGCCACTCAACGAGGTCGGATTCGAGGCGTACTTTCGCCATGACGGGATCTTCCCCGACAGCCCGCTGTTCGAAAGCAAGCGCGAGTCAGCGCCCTACACCCACTACCTGCGCGAACAGGGTTATGCCGGCGCCAATCCCTGGCATGAATGGGCCAACGCCGCCGCCGGCGAAGGCGGGGAAGTGCTGAGTGGCTGGCACATGCGCAACGCCCACTTGCCGGCGCGGGTGGACGAGGCGCATTCGGAGACGGTCTACACCACCGACCGCGCCATCGACTTTATCCACGAACAAGGCGAGCAGCCCTGGTGCCTGCACCTGTCGTACATCAAGCCGCACTGGCCCTATATCGCGCCTGCGCCGTATCACGCGTCGTATGGCGTCGATCAGGTGCAGGCGCCCATCCGCGCCGAGCCCGGGCAGGCCAGCGATCACCCGGTGTACCAGGCCTTCCGCCAACACCAGGAGAGCCTGAATTTTTCCCGCGACGAGGTACGGCTACGGGTGATTCCCACCTACATGGGCCTGATCAAGCAGGTGGATGACCAGCTCGGCCGACTGTTCGATGTGCTGCACAGCACTGGCCGCTGGGATGACACGCTGATTGTGTTCACCAGCGACCATGGCGACTTCCTCGGCGACCACCACCTGGGCGAAAAAGAGTTTTTGCTGGAGCCGGCGGTGGGGGTTCCGCTGATTGTCCGCGACCCGCGTGCCGCTGCCGATATCAGTCGAGGTACGGTGGACGCGCGCCTGGTGGAAACCATCGATGCCCTGCCCACGTTCCTTGAGGCCCTGGGCCTGCCCAACGCCGAGCATCGCCTGGAAGGCCGCTCGTTGATCGCGCTGCTGCATGGCCTGGAAACCGACTGGCGCCGCTACGCCATTGCCGAGTACGACTACGCCTTCCAGGCCCCGGCCCGCGAACGCCTGGCGCAGCCGATCGACCGTTGCCGCATGACCATGGTGCGCAGCGAACGCTGGAAATACCTGGCCTATGACGGCTTTCGCGCGCAGCTGTTCGACCTCGAAAACGATCCCCAGGAACTGCACGATTTGGGCGCTGACCCGGCGTATGCCCCGGTGCGCGAAGAGCATCAGGGCTATCTGTTCGAATGGCTGCGGGGTTTGAAGCGGCGCACCACCATCAGCCACGCGGAGATTGACCTGCGGGGCCAGCGGTTTCGTTATGGGGAGCCGGAAGCGGAAAAGGTGGTGCAGATTGGGGTTTGGTAACCCCCAAAATCCCCTGTGGGACGCGGGCTAGTGTGGGAGCGGGCTTGCTCGCGAAAGCGGTATGTCAGTTAACAACTGTGTTGGCTGATCCGCCGCTTTCGCGAGCAAGCCCGCTCCCACATTTGATCTGCGGTGGGTTACGCGCCTTTGGTCGTCACACTCCGCTGCCCCTGCACGCTCACCGGCACATCACCCTTGAGGGTCACGCGGCGCACGATGCGTTCCTGGGTGCCGTAGTCATCCACTGCGTAATGCTGGGTGGCGCGGTTGTCCCAGATCGCTACGTCGCCGGTGTTCCAGCGCCAGCGCACGGTGTTTTCCAGGCGGGTGACGTGGCTTTGCAGCAAGTTGAACAAGTGCGCGGAATCGGCCTGCGAGTAGCCCTTCAGGCGCTTGACGAAATGCCCCAGCAGCAAGGTCTTCTCGCCGCTGACCGGGTGTACGCGCACCACCGGGTGCTCGGTCTCGTACACCGTCGAGGTGAAAATCTTGCGGTATTCCTCGAGCTTTTCAGGCGCCACATCCGGCTTGCGCGCGGCGTAGTCGTATTCGTTGCTGTGTACCGCCCACAGGGTGTCGGCCAGCGCGCGCACTTCGGGCGTCAAGTCGTTGTAGGCGCTGGAAGTGTTGGCCCAGACCGTGTCGCCACCCGATGGCGGCGCCAGCACCGAACGCAGGATCGAGGCCTTGGGGTACGCATCGACGAAGGTCACATCGGTGTGCCAGGAGTTGGCACGATGACCACGGGCGCCATCAAGTTCCAGCAAAAACCGCGTGCCATCGCGCACCGGCACCGTGGGGTGGGCAATCGGCTCGCCGAGCAAGTGGGCAAACGCTTCCTGGCTCTGGTCATCGAGGTGAGTCTGCTGCCGAAAGAAGATCACCTTGTACTGCACCAGCGCTTGCTGGATGGCGTCGACGGTGGCGGCGTCGAGGTCGCCGGACAGTTTGATGCCCCGGATCTCGGCGCCGATACGCCCGGCGACCGGGTGGATATCCAGCGCCAGGGCGACGGGTTGAACAGCGAGTGCGGCATTGCTCATTGGATGACCCTCATGTGTCTGCTTACGGTTGGGTGACGCTGTGCCAACGCTCTATTCATATGCAATTTAGGTCTAGCAAATGAACACATGCTTCGTTGACGGAATAAGAGCTTGCATTTAAAACCTCAGCTCCCCTGGTCGCAAATGCCTTCGACCTATTTTTAAAATGCCGGGAAAGCATATGGATCTTCGCCAACTGCGCTACTTCATCGCCCTCAACGAACACCGCAGTTTTGTGCGCGCGGCCGACGCCATGGGCATCACGCAACCGGCGTTCAGCCGCAGCATCCAGGGCCTGGAACAGGAATTTGGCTGCGTGCTGGTGGACCGTGGCCACAAGGATCTGCGCCCCACCCCGGAGGGCCAGGTGGTGCTGCAACATGCCCTGAGCCTGGTGCACGGCGCCGCGCTGCTGAGCAGTGAAGTGACGCGCATGACCAAGCTCGATGCCGGCGAACTGCGCTTCGGTTGCGGCCCGGCGCCAGCGGTGAAGCTGGTGCCGGACGCGGTGGCGCGCTTCGTCAATGCCCACCCGAAAATCCGCACGCGTTTTCAGGTGGATAACTGGGAAACCCTGAGCCGCAGCCTGAGCCGGGAAGAGATCGAATTCTTTATCGCCGACATCCGCCAGTTCGAAGCCGATCCGAATTTCCAGACCCAGGCGCTTTCGCCCAAGCGCGGGGTATTTTTTTGCAGGCCTGGCCACCCACTGCTGGCCAAGGACAGCCTTTCGACCAACGACATGTTCGACTACCCGCTGGCGTCGCCGCTGATCTCCCAGGGCATTCGCAAACTGCTGGCGAACCTCAGCGGGCGCATGGACTTTTCACCGAGCATCCAGACCGAACACTTCCCGGCGCTGGTGAAGATCGTGTTGCAGTCCAACGCCATTGGCGTGGGCACCGAGGAAGCCTTTGCCGAGGACATCGCCCGCGGCGCCCTGGTGCTGCTGCACTGGCGCAACCTGCCACAGAACATGGAGACCATGAGCGCGCGGTGCGGGATCGTCAGCCGCACCGGCTCGCGCTTGTCGCCGGCGGCAAAAGCGATGATCGAGACGTTGGTGGCGGTGGATCGGCAGGAGGTGGATGTGGCGGTCTGAAGGGCGCCATCGCAGGCAAGCCAGCTCCCACATTTGACCGCATTCCCATGTGGGAACCGGCTTACCTGCGATGAGGCCCGTTCATGCACTGTAGATTTCACTTCGCGGTCTAGCAGGCCCCTGTAGGAGCCGGCTTGCCGGCGAAAAACCTGAGCACACTGCGGGGCACCAGGCACCCCGCGTTATCGTTGAAGGCTCCTACAGTTGCGCCGCCACCAACCCCGGCACCACCCAATCACTGACCTGGAACGACTTGCGAATCAGCCGCTCCTTCGAAGCCAGATCCACCGCGTCCTGCAGCTTGCCCAGGAACACCGGATCCAACGTCGACGGGAAAATCTCACTGAGTTTCTGGTCCTTCAGATCATTGGTCAGAATCACCGGCGGATAACTCGCCAGCCCCGACACCAAATCGATATACGCCTGCTTGTTGTTGTCATCGGTCAACCACTGCACCGCCTGCTGCTGCGCCTTGAGCAGCTTGGCCACCACCTCGGGATGGGCGTCGACAAACGTGCCGCTGCCCACCAGCACCGCCTGGATGCTGCCTGCGCCGCCAAGGTCCTTGGTGGTCAGGGGGATTTCGGCCAGGCCCTTGGCCTGCAATGAACTGAGGTTCGACCCGCCCCAGGTCGCATCGATCTGCTTGGCGGCCAGGGCGGCCACGGCGGCGTTGAAATCCAGGTTGATGATCTTCAGGTCCTTTTCACTCAAGCCCTGGCTGGCCAGGGCGCCGTTGAGGGACAACTGGGTGGCCGTGCCGCGAAACACTGCCACACGCTTGCCCTTAAGGTCCTGCAAGGTCTTGATCCCCGAGCCCGGCACCACGCCCAGGTATTGCTTCACCCCGCGAGCGGTGGCGCTCAACAGGCGAGTGTCGAGGCCATTGGAACGGCCGATGATCGCTGCCAGGTCGCCCAGGTAAGCCAGGTCCACCTGGCCGTTGGCAAAGGCTTCATTGATCACGGGGCCGGCACCCTTGAAGTAATTCCACTGGATCTTGATGCCCTGGTCGGCGAAGGCTTTTTCAAAGATCTGCTGGCTCCTCAGCACATCCGTCAAGCCACCACCGCTGTTCTGGGTACCGGCGCTCAGGTCGGGTACGGCGATGCGGATTTCCTTGAGGTCGGCGGCATGCACCAGCCCGGCGAGCGCGGTGCCGGCGACCAGGGTGATCAAGCGTTTAAAGGGCAGTTTCATAGCGGTGCTCCTGTGGGCGACGGTGGCCTTTGGAGCAGAAAGTACGCACAACACGATCAAAACTTTAAATACTATAAATTCACAATTTAATAGCTTTTTGGACTATGCAGCCGCAGACGCCGGTTCCAGAGGGTTATGCATCAACAGCATGGAAAATATTCTCCAAATGCATTGGATGCGTGTCGGGCAGAGGCTTTAAATGGTTTTTCTTATCCCTAAATAATCTTGATTGTTTGTTTATAAGATCAAAATCACATAACGCACTCGCCGACCACGGAGGTCTTCCATGGCCCGAATCTCACTGTTGAGCCTGCCGCTCGCCGCCCCTGCCAAGGCCGGGCGGGCACATTGGCCGAACCTGAGTGAACGCCTGCTGCCATGGCTGCTGCCACTCACGCTGTTTGCGCTGTGGTGGCTGGCCAGCCGTCAGCACTGGATGAGCGAGCAGATATTGCCCGCCCCCGCGCTGGTCTGGAGCAGCGCCGTGGAACTGGCCGGCGGCGAGTTGTGGAGCCATTTGGCGATCAGCCTGCAACGGCTGTTCTGGGGATTGCTCGCAGGGGTCGGCGCCGGGGCGTTGCTGGGTGCCCTGCTGGGCTTGAGTGCCCGCGCCGAGCGCCTGGTGTTCCCCACCTTCAGCGCCCTGTCGCAAGTCCCGACCCTGGCCTGGATCCCGCTGTTCATGGTGTTTTTCGGGATCGGCGAAACCCTCAAGCTGGTGGTGCTGGTCAAGGCGATTGTGGTGCCCGTGACCTTGCACACCCTGGTCGGCGTGCGCGACGCCCAGCCCGGTTTACGCGAGGCCGCGCGGGTGCTGCGCTTGCCCACGCACCTGCTGATCCGCCGGCTGATCCTGCCCGCCGCACTGCCCGCCTTCATGGCAGGTGTACGCCTGGCCCTGGCCGCCGGCTGGACCTCGTTGCTGGCCGTGGAATTGCTGGCCTCCAGCGAAGGCATCGGCTACCTGATGGTGTGGGCACGGCAGCTGTTCATGCTCGATATCGTATTTGTATGCATCGTGGTCATTGGCGTGCTGGGCGTGGCGATGGATCGCGGCATTGGCTGGCTGGATCGCAAGTGGGTGCACTGGCCCCATCCGGCGACCGCGCAGATCCGCCGTGGCCCGCGCTACCAGGGCTGGCAACGCCTGCAACCGTGGTTGCTGCCCTTGAGCCTGTTGGCGCTGTGGCAGTCGGCGACAGCCCTGGACTGGGTCGATCCCAATATCCTGGTCAGCCCGTGGACCGTGTTGTACACCACCGCCAGCGGCATATTCGATGGCAGCCTGCTCAGCGCCCTGGGCAAAAGCCTGGGACGCACCTTGAGTGGCTTGCTCCTTGGCGGCGGGCTGGGTTTTGCCCTTGGCCTACTGTTGGGCCTGTCGCGCCGCAGTGAGCGGGTATTGGGCCCGACCCTGGCGGCGCTGCGCCAGATCGCGATTTTTGCCTGGGTACCGCTGCTTACCGCCTGGTTCGGCCTGGGGGAGTTGGCCAAGTCGGTGTTTATCGCCCTTGCCGCGTTTTTCCCGCTGTTTATCGCCACCCAACGCAGCGTGCTCAACCTCTCGCCGCAGCTCAATGAAGCCGCCCAGGTGCTGCGCCTGAGCCTGGCCCTGCGCCTGCGCCGCCTGGTGCTGCCGGGGGCGGCGGCGGGCATTTTTGCCGGGCTGCGCCTGAGCCTGATCTACGCCTGGCTGGGCACCATCGGCGCGGAATATTTCATGCCGTCCAATGGCGGCATCGGCAGCCTGATGATCGGCGCCCAACAGCTGCTGCGCATGGACCTGATCATGAGCGGCATGCTCCTGGTCGGCCTCACGGGCGCGGCACTCAACCTTATCGGCCAACGCATCGAAACCCGCGCCACGCGCTGGAGACACGCATGACTGCACCTATCGTCAGCTTCAACCATGTGGGCAAGACCTTCGACGTCGATGGCTTCGAGCTGGAGGCCATCCGCGAATTCAACCTGGACATTGCCGAGGGCGAGTTCGTCGCGATTGTCGGTTCCAGCGGCTGCGGCAAATCCACCTTGCTGCGCCTGCTGATCGGCCTGGATACGCAGTTTCGCGGCGAAATCCGCGTCGATGGCAAGGCAGTGCAAGGCATCGGCGGCGAGCGCGGCATCGTGTTCCAGGAACACCGTTTGTTCCCGTGGCTGACGGTGGCAGAAAACATCGGCCTGGGCCTGGTCAACGAGCCTTTGAGCGAGGCCCAGCGCCAACAGCGCATCAGCGATTTTATCGAACTGGTGGGCCTCACCGATTTCACCCGCGCCTACCCACACCAATTGTCCGGCGGCATGGCACAACGGGTGGCAATCGCCCGTGGCCTGGTGGCCAGCCCGCGCATCCTGTTGCTGGACGAGCCCTTCGGCGCCCTCGACGCCCTGACCCGCCAGCAGATGCAGGATGAACTGCTGGCGATCCGCGCCCGCGCCAGAATCACCACGGTGCTGGTGACCCACGATGTGGAAGAAGCGATTTTTCTTGCCGACCGCGTGGTGGTGATGGAGCCCCGGCCCGGGCGGATCAAGCAGGTGGTGGACATCGCCCTGCCCCATCCGCGCCAGCGCAGCAGTTTCGACTTCCACCAATTGCGCGAAGAACTGCTGCACGAGCTGATCAGCGACGACCATTACCAGCCGCCGCTGCGTGAACAGATCCGTGACCTGCCCCTGGCGTTTATTGCCTGCTGAATGAGGAGTGTCTTGATGTCGCAACGTCCCAACTTTCTAGTGATCCTGGCCGATGACATGGGCTTCTCCGACCTTGGGGCCTTTGGCGGGGAGATCTCTACGCCGCACCTGGACGCCCTGGCGCTCAACGGCCTGCGCCTGACCGATTTTCACACCGCGCCCACCTGCTCGCCGACCCGCTCGATGCTGCTCACCGGCACCGACCACCATATCGCCGGCATCGGCACCATGGCCGAGGCGCTGACCCCGGAGCTGATCGGCAAGCCGGGCTATGAGGGCTACCTCAACGACAAGGTGGTGGCCCTGCCCGAACTGCTGCGCGACGCCGGTTACCAGACCCTGATGAGCGGCAAATGGCACCTGGGGCTGACCGCTGAACTGGCGCCCCATGCCCGGGGTTTCGAGCGCTCGTTTTCGCTGCTGCCGGGGGCGGCCAACCACTATGGTTTCGAGCCGCCCTACGACGACACCACCCCTGGCCTGCTCAAATCCACCCCGGCGCTGTATATCGAGGACGACCGCTTCGTCGAGCAATTGCCCGAAGGTTTCTATTCCTCGGATGCCTTTGGCGACAAGCTTTTGCAGTACCTCAAGGAACGCGACCAGGCCCGGCCGTTCTTCGCCTACCTGCCGTTTTCCGCCCCGCACTGGCCGTTGCAGGCGCCGGTAGAGATCGTCGACAAATACCGTGGCCGCTACGACGCCGGCCCCGAGGTGCTGCGCCTGGAGCGCCTGGAAAAACTCAAGGCCCTGGGGCTGATCGATGCCGAGGTCGAGCCCCATCCGCTGATCGAACTGAACACCCAGTGGGCGGCCCTGAGCGATGAACAACGCCAGGTCTCGGCGCGGGCCATGGAAGTGTATGCGGCGATGGTCGAGCGCATGGACTGGAACATCGGCCGGGTGGTGGAGTACCTGCGCCAGCAGGGGCAACTGGACAATACCTTCATCCTGTTTATGTCCGACAACGGCGCCGAGGGCGCGCTGCTGGAAGCCTTCCCCAAATTCGGGCCTGAGCTGCTGACTTACCTCAACCAGCATTACGACAACAGCCTGGGCAACATTGGCCGCGCCAACTCCTATGTCTGGTATGGACCGTCCTGGGCCCAGGTGGCCACCGCGCCGTCGCGCCTGTTCAAGGCCTTCACCACCGAAGGCGGGATCCGCGTGCCGGCGCTGGTGCATTACCCGCAGTTGGCACTCAAGGGTCGGATCAGCCATGGCTTTGGCACGGTGATGGATATCACCCCGACCATTCTCGACCTGGCCGGCGTGCGCCACCCCGGCAAACAGTGGCGCGGCAAGCCGATTGCGCCGCTGCGAGGCAAGTCGTGGCTGGGCTTTTTATCTGGGGAAACCGCGCAGGTGCACGACGAACATACCGTCACCGGCTGGGAGCTGTTCGGCCGCCGGGCGATTCGCCAGGGGCAGTGGAAGGCGGTGTACATCCCAGGGCCCGTGGGGCCGGCGACCTGGCAGCTGTATGACTTGGGCAGGGATCCTGGAGAGATCCATGACCTGGCGTCGAGCCAGCCGGAAAAGCTGGCGACCTTGATTGGCCATTGGCAGCAATATGTGGAGGAGACCGGGGTGGTGCTGAGTGCTTCGCCGTTTCAGCCGGACTGAGGTTTTTCAGTGTCTGGGCTGGCCCTTTCGCGAGCAAGCCCGCTCCCACATTTGACCGAGTACATTCTTTGGAATGTGGTCGGATGTGGGAGCGGGCTTGCTCGCGAAAGGGCCGCTACAGGCACCGCCTACCCCTGCGCCATCTCCCGCAACCGCAGGGCATCAAGTATCTCAATCTCCCCATACCCCAACCGCACAACGCCCTGCTCTTGCAACGCCTTGAGCAGCGCATTGATCGTCTGGCGCGACACCCCCAGCATCGCCGCCAAATCTTCCTGCGCCAGTTGCACCACGCGCCGCGAGCCGTCGATCTCGCCATAACCCTCGGCAATCATCCACAACCGATGGGCCACCCGCACCGACGCCGGCGCAAGGCTCAACTGCTCGATATTGATAAAGGTCAGCCGCAACTTCTGGCTCATCAACAACGCCATGTCCCGCCAATAGGCCGGGCTTTGCGCAAGCAAGTGCAGGATCGCCGACTGCGGCACCTGCAACAGCGTGCAAGGCCCGACCGCACAAGCGTCATGGGTGCGTGGCAGGCCGTCGAACACGGCGATTTCGCCAAACCAGAAGGGCGCTTGCGCCAGGCTCAACAACGCCTCCTTGCCCTGGGCGCTCACTGCGCTGATCCGCAGGCTGCCATCGAGCACCGCATACAAGCCACATGGCGGATCACCGCGCTTGAACAGCACCTGCCCCGCCGCCAGCTGCCGCACGCGGGCGTGGGCCAGCAGGCTATGCTGCAAGGGAGCAGGCAGATGGCGGTACCAGTGGCCGCTGGACAGGCGCCCATGCCAAGACTCTGCGTCCATGAGAACTCCAAAGATTGTCGCCCAGTTGACAGTTTGTCGCAGTCCTACAGGGCATGATCAAGCATCCTACAGGAGGAATAACAATGAAAAGCCTCGTCGACCACCTCAGCCAATACGCCGCCTACCACCGCGACCCGCGCAACATCGCCAGCCACTTTATCGGCATCCCCATGATAGTGGTGGCCGTCGCCGTGCTGCTGTCACGCCCCGAATGGCAGGTGGCCGGCCTGTGGCTATCACCGGCGGTGCTGCTGGCGCTGTTTTCTGCAGGGTTCTACCTGCGCCTGGAACTGGCGCTGGGGGTGTTGATGAGTGTGCTGATGGGCCTGTCGGTCTGGGCTGGACATGTGCTGGCGGCGCAAAGCACGCTGGTGTGGCTCAGCAGCGGCATCGGCCTGTTTGTGCTGGGCTGGGTGATCCAGTTTGTCGGCCATTACTACGAGGGGCGCAAGCCGGCCTTTGTCGATGACGTGTCCGGGCTGATCGTGGGGCCGCTGTTTGTGGTGGCGGAGTTGGCGTTTTTGCTGGGGTTGCGCCATGAGCTCAAGCGGCAGATTGAAGAGCGGTCGGGGCCGGTGCGCACGCTCGCTCGACACACACCTGTGTAGGAGCTGGCTTGCCTGCGATAGCATCACTGCGGTGTGACTGATACACCCAGGTGTCTGCATCGCAGGCAAGCCAGCTCCTACAGGTGATTGGTGCAGGCCAGAGACTCAGGCTTTTTGCCAGACCTTGGGTTTGAAGAACAACGTCTCGCCCCGCTCCAGCCCGGTCAGGCTGTCGTGATCCTTCACCACTTCCGCTTCGATCAGTTCGCTCTGGCCTTCGACCTTCAGCGTGACCCGCGTGGTAGCGCCCAGCGGGCGGATGTCGCGCACTTGCGCAACATGGTGGTCTTCCAGTTCATGGCGTGACAACGACACTTCGTGCGGGCGGAACAGCAGGTGCTGGTCTTCGCCCAGGTGCAGGCGGTTGGAGTCGCCGAGGAAGTGGTAGACGAAATCGCTGGCCGGGTTTTCGTAGACGTCGCCCGGCGAGCCGATCTGCTCGATCACGCCTTTGTTCATCACCACGATCCGGTCGGCAACTTCCATGGCTTCTTCCTGATCGTGGGTCACGAACACCGAGGTCAGGTTGATGTCCTCGTGCAGGCGGGCCAGCCAGCGGCGCAGCTCTTTACGGACCTTGGCGTCCAGGGCGCCGAAGGGTTCGTCGAGCAGCAGCACCTTGGGCTCCACCGCCAGGGCGCGGGCCAGGGCGATCCGCTGGCGCTGGCCGCCGGAGAGTTGTTCCGGGTAGCGATCCGACAACCAGTCCAGTTGCACCATGTTCAGCAGTTCGTGGACCTTGGCGGCGATCTGGGTTTCGTTCGGGCGCTGGCTCTTAGGTTTCATGCGCAGGCCGAACGCGACGTTGTCGAACACGGTCATGTGGCGGAACAGCGCGTAGTGCTGGAACACAAAACCGACGTTGCGATCACGCACATCGTGGCCGGACACGTCTTCGCCGTGGAACACGATGCTCCCGGCATCCGGGGTTTCCAGGCCGGCAATGATGCGCAGCAAGGTGGTCTTGCCGCAGCCGGAGGGGCCAAGCAATGCCACCAGCTCGCCACTCTGGATATCCAGATTGATGCTGTCCAGGGCCTTGAAGGCGTTGAAGTTCTTGCTGACGTTACGGACTTCGATCGACATGACTTATTCCTCAGCCGCACCGGCGCGCAGGCGGTTAATACGGTTCTCGCTCCACTGCTTGAGCAGCAGGATGAAGAGCGCCAGGATCAGCAACAGACTCGCCACCGCAAACGCGGCGACGTGGTTGTATTCGTTGTAGAGAATCTCGACGTGCAGCGGCAAGGTGTTGGTCACGCCGCGAATGTGGCCGGACACCACCGACACCGCGCCGAACTCACCCATTGCCCGCGCAGTACACAGCACCACGCCGTAGATCAGGCCCCACTTGATGTTGGGCACGGTGACATGCCAGAACATCTGCCAGCCATTGGCGCCCAGCAGGCGCGCGGCTTCTTCTTCCTGGGTGCCCTGCTCCTGCATCAGCGGGATCAGCTCACGGGCCACGAACGGCACGGTGACGAAGATCGTCGCCAGCACGATGCCCGGCAAGGCGAAGACGATCTGGATATCGTGATCCTGCAACCACGGCCCAAAGAAGCCCTGGGCACCGAACATCAGCACGTAGACCAGGCCGGCGATCACTGGCGAGACCGAGAACGGCAGGTCGATCAGGGTCACCAGCATGCTCTTGCCACGGAACGAGTACTTGCTCACGCACCAGGCCGCACTGACACCGAATACCAGGTTGAGCGGCACCGAGATCAGCACCGCAATCACCGTCAGCTTCAAGGCCGACAGCGCGTCGGGCTCAAAGATCGCGGCAAAGAACGCGCCCAGGCCGAGCTTGAGGCCCTGGGACACCACGATAAACAGCGGCAACAGCAAAAACAGGGCGAAGATCAGCCAGCCAAGGCCGATCAGGATACGGCGCGAAACCGCACTGCCACGGCGGGCAGCGTTGGCCGAAGACGCGGCGGAAATAGACGATTGGGACATGTTCCGCGCCTCCTTATGGGTGTTCGATGCGCCGCTGCAACAAGTTGATCAGCAGCAGCAGGACAAAGGAAACCACCAGCATCAGCACGCCGATGGAGGTAGCGCCGGTGTAGTCGTATTGGTCGAGCTTGACCATGATCAGCAGCGGCAGGATCTCGGTTTTCATCGGCATGTTGCCGGCGATGAAAATCACCGAACCGTACTCACCCACGCCACGGGCAAACGCCAGGGCAAACCCGGTCAGCCAGGCTGGCAGCAGCGCCGGCACGAGGATGTAGCGGAACACCTGCAAGGGCTTGGCGCCCAGGCAGGCGGCGGCTTCTTCGATTTCCCGGGGGATATCGGCCAATACCGGCTGCACGGTGCGCACCACAAAGGGCAGGGTGACGAAGGTCAGGGCCAGGGTGATGCCCAAAGGGGTGTAGGCGATCTTGAAGCCCATGTCGGTGGCGAACTGGCCGACCAGGCCGGACGGCGCGTACAGCGCGGTCAGCGCAATACCGGCCACGGCGGTGGGCAGGGCGAACGGCAGGTCGATCATCGCGTCGATAATCTTGCGCCCGGGGAAGGTGTAGCGCACCAGCACCCACGCCAGCAACGTACCGATCACGCCGTTGATCAGCGCGGCGTACAGGGCGGTACTGAAGCTCAACTTCAAGGCTGCCCAGACTCGCGGCGCCGAGATGATGGCCCAGAACTGATCCCAGGTGAGTTGGGCGGCATGGACGAACATGGCCGCCAGCGGTATGAGCACAATCAGGCTGAGGTACACCAAGGTGTAGCCCAGCGTCAGCCCGAAGCCGGGTATGACGGGGGAGATACGACGCGACATAAAAGTCCTTGGTTAACAGTTCAATACCACTGCAGGAACGAACTCACGTGGGAGCGGGCTTGCTCGCGAAAGCGGTGTGTCAGTCACTAAATGCGTTGACTGGCACACCGCTTTCGCGAGCAAGCCCGCTCCCACATAAGTCGCATTCCACAGGGAGGCCGTGTTGGTTATTGGGCAGTGTAGATCTGGTCGAACACGCCACCGTCGTTGAAGAATTTCGGTTGGGCAGTTTTCCAGCCGCCGAAGTCTTTGTCGATAGTCACCAGGTCCAGTTTCGGGAACTGCTGGGCGTATTTGGCGGCCACATCCTTGTCACGCGGGCGGTAGAAGTTCTTCGCCGCGATCTCCTGGCCAGCCGGGCTGTACAGGTGGTTGAGGTACGCCGTGGCAATTTCGGTGTTGCCCTTTTTCTCGGCATTCTTGTCGACCACGGCCACGGGTGGCTCGGCGAGGATCGACAGGGACGGCACGATGATGTCGAACTTGTCAGCGCCGCCATCTTCCTTGAGGGCCAGGAACGCTTCGTTTTCCCAGGCCAGCAACACGTCACCCTGACCGTTGTTGACGAAGGTGATGGTCGAACCGCGAGCACCGGTGTCGAGGATCGGCACGTGCTTGAACAGCTCTTTCACGTATTCCTGGGCCTTGGCTTCGCTGCCACCGGCCTTGAGGCCATAAGCCCAGGCCGCGAGGAAGTTCCAGCGGGCGCCGCCGGAAGTTTTCGGGTTTGGCGTGATCACCGATACGTCCGGCTTGATCAGGTCGCCCCAGTCCTTGATGCCCTTGGGGTTGCCCTTGCGCACCAGGAACACGATGGTCGAGGTGTATGGCGTGCTGGCTTCAGGCAGGCGGGTCTGCCAGTTCTCTGGCAGGGTCTTGCCCAGCTTGGCGATTTCGTCGATATCGCCGGCCAGGGCCAGGGTCACCACGTCGGCGCGCAGGCCGTCGATCACCGCCCGGCCTTGCTTGCCCGAACCACCGTGGGACTGCTGGATCTTCACGTTGTCGCCAGGGTTTGCCTTCTTCCAGAAAGCCGTGAATTCAGCGTTGTAGTCCTGGTACAGCTCACGGGTCGGATCGTAGGAAACGTTGAGCAGCTCGTAATCCTTGGCCACTGCGGAACCGGCAAACACGGCGCTGGCCAGGGCGGCCAGGGCATAACGGCGAATCGACGACATAGACAAGCTCCTGAAATTCTTGGGTGTTGGCTTTTCTTATTAGTACGGGTCCCGCAATCGAAGCGCCGTGTTGCCTCAGCTCGGTTTGTTGCCCGGGCTCTGCAAGCGGAATTTCTCTTTGCGTTCGATCTGCACCACTTGGGCGTTGTGTACGGTGATTTCCACTGCGCCAAAACGCAGGTCACGCAATGCGCTTTGGATCTCGCGCAAAATGGCTGCTTCGTCCTGGCCGTCAACGCTGCGTAGAGATGCGCTCATGGTCGTGCTCCTGAAATGAGAAGTGCCTGGCAGTGGCGGCACTGCTTGCGGCGTGAGAGCGATAGTAGATAAGCGCGGATATTCTTAAAAATACTATTTAAGAATGTTTATATAACCAGAAAGAATTTTCAGGCAGGACACGACGTTAAGGCGTACGCAGATGCAAATGTGGGAGCGGGCTTGCCCGCGAATGCGGTGTGCCAGTCACCGAATTTGCTAGCTGACACACCGAATTCGCGAGCAAGCCCGCTCCCACATTTACTGTATTTCAACCCCAGATAGAGGTCAGTGGATGGCGGGTGCCCTGGCCCAATCGATGTCAGCCGCCAGCATCGGCCGGCCAAACCAGTAGCCCTGGCCAAGATCGCACTGGTGATTCAACAGGAACCGCGCCTGTTCCATCTGCTCGATGCCTTCGGCGTGTACTTGCATGCCCATGCTCTGCGCCAGGGCGATGACCACCCGTACAATCGCCGCATCGTCTTCATCCCACGGCAGGCCGGCGACGAAGCCCTGGTCGATTTTCAGCTTCTGCACCGGCAACCGCTTGAGGCGCAGCAGTGACGAATAGCCCGTGCCGAAGTCATCGATCGCCAGGCTCAGGCCCAGCTCGCGCAGGCGGTGAAGTTGCTCCAGGGCCATTTCCGGGTCGTCCATCACCGCGCTTTCGGTGACTTCCAGCTCCAGTTTCGCCGGATCCAGGCCGGTTTCATGCAGCACCTTGGCCACCTGCTCGTACAGTTCGTGGCGGGCAAACAGGCGGCTGGAGATATTCACCGCCAGGAAGGACAGGCCCCGGCCCTCTGCCAGCCACCGGCACATCTGCCGGCAGGCCTGGTCCATGACCCAGGCATCGATCTCGGCGATCAGCCCGGTGCGCTCGGCAATCGGGATAAATTCTGCTGGCGGCACCAGGCCGCGCAATGGGTGTTGCCAGCGCACCAGGGCTTCCACGCCAATCATCTGGCTGGTTTGCAGGTCGTGGACCGGCTGGTAGTAGACCCGCAGCTCTTGCTGATCGAGGGCGCGGCGCAGCTCATTGCCGATCTCGATCCTGTGCTGGGCGTGGGCGGTCAGCTCCTCGGTGTACAAGGCGTAGCCTTCGCGCCCGGAGCTCTTGGCCTTGAACAACGCGGAGTCTGCGTTGCGCAGCAATTGTTCGGCACTCAAGGCGTCGCTGGGGAACAGGCTGATGCCAATACTGACGCTGACAAACAACTGGTGACCATCGAACACAAACGGCTGCTTCATGCCGTCGATGATGCGCTGGGCCAAGGCGGCCGCCTGGACCACCTGTGGACAACTTTCCGCCAGCACCGCGAATTCATCGCCGCCCAGGCGCGCCAGGGTCACGCCCGGGCCGAACAGGCCCTGCAGGCGCTCGCCCACGGCCTTGAGCAACTGGTCGCCGACATTGTGGCCAAGGCTGTCGTTGATGATCTTGAAGTGGTCCAGGTCCAGCATCAGCAGCGCGCAGCCACGCTTGTGGATCTGCGCCGAGGCCAGCGCCTGTTCGGCGCGGTCGGTGAACAGCAGGCGGTTGGGCAGGTCGGTCAACGGGTCGTGGTGGGCCAGGTGGGCCAGTTCGTGCTCGGAATGCTTGATGGCACTGATGTCGGAAAACACCGCCACGTAATGGCTGACCTGGCCCTGGTCGTCATGGATGACGCGGATGGTTTGCCACTGTGGATAAATTTCCCCGCTTTTACGTCGGTTCCAGATCTCGCCGCTCCATTCCCCGTCTTGATTGAGGGTACGAAACATCTGCTCATAAAAAGCCGGCGAATGGCGGCCGGACTTGAACAGGCTCGGCTGACGGCCCATTACGTCATCCACCTGGTAACCGGTGATTTCGATAAAGGCGCGGTTGACGTGGACAATCCGCCCGCGTGCGTCGGTGACCAACACCCCTTCGCGGGTGCAATCGAACACCGCCGCCGCCTGGCGCAGGCGTTCGCGGTTTTCCTTCAAGGGTTGCTGGATGCGATGAACGCGGGCGCTGCGGGCGCACAACAGGAAAATAAACAGGGCGCTGAGGGTCACCCACAGGTAGCCACGCAGCATCTGCCAGTGGACCATTTCCGTCGGTTCATCGATGAAATTGATAAATACCTGCTGGCTGAGCTGGATCCACAGGACGGAAAGCAGCAAGTACACCAGCCCTGCACGTAGGGCACCTCGGTATGAAAGCAGCATATAACTAGTAATCCTTACTAAAAAACAGAATCGCCCTACAAAGGCTGCGGATTATAGAATAAGTAACATCTCGTCACTCCTATTCAAAAGGGCGACTGGTTTTATCTGTAGGCTTAGTGATAATGCGTCAGCTGTTCTTTTCTTTATCTGAGGGCCATACAGCCTATGTGGTACAACGGTTTTCTTGACTTGTCAGCCTGGCAACTGGTGGCAGTCACTCTGTTGATGACCCACGTGACCATTATCGGCGTCACGGTCTATCTACACCGCTATTCAGCCCACCGCTCCCTGGAGCTCAATGCCGGCCTGAAACACTTCTTCCGCTTCTGGCTGTGGCTGACCACGGCGCAGAACACCCGCGAGTGGACCGCTATCCACCGCAAGCACCACGCCAAGTGCGAAACCGTCGACGACCCCCATAGCCCGGTGATCAAGGGCCTGTCCACGGTCCTGCGCAAAGGTGCCGAACTGTACCGCGCCGAGGCGGAAAACCCCGAGACCCTGCGCATCTACGGCAAGAACTGCCCGGACGACTGGATCGAACGCAAGCTCTACACCCGTTATCCGCTGCTGGGCGTGGCCCTCATGGGCGTCATCGACGTGCTGCTGTTCGGCACCATCGGCATCACCATCTGGGCGATCCAGATGATGTGGATCCCGTTCTGGGCCGCCGGCGTGATCAACGGCCTGGGCCATGCCATCGGCTATCGCAACTTCGAATGCCGCGACGCGGCGACCAACCTGGTGCCGTGGGGCATCATCGTCGGTGGCGAAGAGCTGCATAACAACCATCACACCTACCCCAACTCCGCCAAGCTGTCGGTGAAGAAGTGGGAATTCGACCTGGGCTGGGCCTGGATCAAGGTGTTCAGCTTCCTGCGCCTGGCCAAGGTGCAACGCGTCGCACCGATTGCCCACCGGGTCGAAGGCAAGGGCCATCTGGACATGGACACTGCCATGGCGATCCTCAACAACCGTTTCCAGATCATGGCCCAGTACCGCAAGCTGGTGATCGCGCCCCTGGTCAAGCAGGAGCTGGAGAAGGTCGATCATTCGGTACGCCACCAGTTCCACCGGGCCAAGCGCCTGCTGTCACGGGAAACCAGCTTGCTGGATGAGCGCCACCATCTGCGCATCCAGGGCATGCTGGAACACAGCCAGGCCTTGAAAGTGATCTACGAAAAGCGCCTGGCGCTGCAACAGATCTGGCTCAAGACCAGCAGCAACGGGCATGACATGCTCGCCGCCATCAAGGAATGGGTGCATGAGGCCGAGGCCAGCGGGATCCAGTCCCTGCGCGACTTTGCCCACCAGTTGAAAACCTACTCCCTACGCCCCAGCGCCTGACACGGTAGGAGCCGGCTTGCCGGCGATGAGGCCTAGTTTCAAGGCCGCCATCGCTGGCAAGCCAGTTCCTACAAGGCCCAGGTACATTTCAAGCCAGCCCCACAGTTTTTTGGCGCCATTTCACAGTCACCGAACATTCCGTCTCAATCGCGACTGATAACGGAACTTAGCTGCAATTCCCCTCTCTCAAACAACACTTCGCCATCCTGGCGGGCCTTGTTTTGACTGCTGTTCAATGCTGCGGCATGTCCAGAGAGAATTGTGCCGATGGTCCACGAAACGGACTCCCCTACCTCCACCACACCTGATTCGACGGATACGTCGCGACCGGCAGCTGCCGCGACCCTACTGGCGTTGATGCACGCCCAGGGCGAAGTGGAGCGCCTGAGCGAGCGCGAACAGTTGTTGAGCTCACTGCTGGTGAGTGTCAACGCCGTGCTCTGGGCCATCGAGTGGGAAACCCGGCGCGTGCTGTACGTCAGCCCCGCCTATGAGCGCATCTTCGGGCGCTCGGCCAGCCTGCTGTTGGCCGAGCACCGCGGCTGGCGCGACAGCATCCACCCCGAAGACCAGCAGTACGCCGAGCACAGCCTGGCCCAGGTGCTGGAGCTGGGTGCAGTGGAGGATCGCCAGTACCGCATCATCACTGCAGACGGGCAGATCCGCTGGCTCAGCGACAAGTGTTTTACCAACCAGCAGGCCACGCCGGGAAAGCCGCTGATTGTGGTGGGCATCGCTGAAGACATCACCGAAAAAAAGCACCTGGAGCTCGAACTGCAACGCCTGGCCACCACCGACGTGCTGACCCGCAGCAGCAACCGTCGCCACTTCTTCGAGTGCGCCCATCACGAATTCGAACGCGCTTGTGCCCAAGGCCTGCCGCTGGCCTTCCTGCTGCTCGACATCGATGATTTCAAGGCCATCAACGACACCTACGGCCACTTGGAGGGCGATCAGGTGTTGCTGCGTATCGCCGAGAGCGGTCGCGGGGTGTTGCGCCGTGGGGACCTGTTCGGGCGCATTGGCGGCGAAGAATTTGCCGCGGTACTGCCCGGATGCGCCCCGGAAAGGGCCATGCAAGTCGCCGAACGCCTGGGCCAGGAAGTGCGGCAACTGGGCTTCAGCCATGAAGGCCAACCCTATAGCGTGACCGTCAGCCAGGGCCTGGCCAGCCTCAGCGCCGAAGATGCAACCCTGGACAGCCTGTTCGCCCGGGCCGATGCAGCCATGTATGAAGCCAAGCGCCAGGGCAAGAACCGGGTGATTGCCGGCTGAATGCCTGCCCTTTCACGGCGCTAAAAAAAGCGCCTGGACCACCGCCATCGCGGGCAAGCCCGCTCCCACAGGGGATCTCGACCAGGCGAGAATTCTGGATACCCCACAAAACCAATGTGGGATCTCGACCAGGCCGGGAATTTTGGACGCACCACAAAACCAATGTGGGAGTTGTCGAGCTTCAGCGAGGCTACGATGGCGGCGGCACATTCAGCATTGTGGCTGCCTGACACAACGCCTACCCAGGCTTGCGGATGCGCGTGAGTTCTGAAAACCCCACCTTGAGCAACCGCGCCGTCTTGCCCTTGGCCAGCGCCTCGACCCCTTCATGCTCGGTCAGCCCCGCCAGTTGCGCCGCCATATTCATCACCAGCGCTTCGCGGGAATACACCCCGCCTTCCAGGGAGTAGATCGCCGCGACCAGTTGGCGCAGCTCCAGGGGCAAGCGCCAGCGCGTACGCAGCGCCGAGCCATAACTGGCGCCAAAGGTGGACAACGACTCGCCAACCAACTCATCGTCCAGTTCGCCACCACCCTGGCGCCACTCCTGCAAACTGCGCAGCAGGGCCAGGTCGCCCAGGCGATGGAGAATACCGGCGCTGTAGCAGCGCTCGTGATCCAGGTCGAGCATGCGCGCCAAGGCGCGGGCGTATTGCGCAGTCTGCTGGGACAGTTGCCAATGACGTTCGGCGTACTCCATCAAGACTGCATCGCTGAGGATCACGTTGTGCTTGAGGGCCAGGCCAAGGATCAGGTTCATGCTCTGCCCGGCCGCCAGCTTATGCAGCGCCATAGACAGCGTCTGCACCGGCGTGCCGTGCTGGCCGGCGCTGTTGGCGGCGGCGATCAGCACGGCGGTGATCTGAGGATCAACCTTGACCTGTTCTTCCAGCTGCTTGAGGTCCAGCCCCTGCGGCGCGAGGCTGCGTTGCACGGCGGCTTTTACGTCAACCCGCAGCGGCGCGCCGTCCGACAGCTCGCGACGCTGCTCCAGGAACACCGGCAAGGACATGCCCGCCGCCAGGGCCGGGATTTCGCAATACACCGTCTGGCCGTCGTTGAGCAGCAAGTCCTGCAGGCGTTGCGTAAGGCCTTCCATGTTCAAAGGTTTGGTCAGGTAGGCGGTGGGCGCCAGCGGCAACGCTTCGCGCACGCTGGCGCCGTCATTGCGCGCACTCAGCAGGATAAACGGCAACGCCGGCACCCGCCGACGCTGACGCACACTGCGCAACAGGCTCAGGCCATCAACGCCCGGCAGCTCCCAATCGGCAATGATCAAATCGTAAGGTTTGTCTCGCAACAACTCGGCGGCTTGCTGCCCGTCGGCGCACACATCCAGCCGCGCGTCGCAGCGCACATTCAACAACACCTGCTTGAGCAGATCCCGCGACCAGGGGTCGGTCTCGGCAATCAGCACTCGGGGTACAGCAGGTAAATCAACAGCAGTCATGCAGCACGCTCCATCGGCAATCCTTGCACATTAGACAAAGGAAGCGCCTGCGTACAATGAACAAGGCCTGAATAGCTGCACAGCCCACAAAAAAACCCGCCGAAGCGGGTTTTTTCTGTCGATCAGGTCAGCCTACAGCTCAGAGAAGCATTCTTCGATGATCGCCAAGCCTTTGTCCAACTGCTCATCCGGCGAGGTCAGCGGGACCAGCACGCGCAACACGTTGCCGTAGGTGCCGCACGACAGCAGGATCAGGCCCTTGTCACGCGCCTTGGCCACTACCGAGGCAACCGCCGCAGCGTTCGGCTTGTGGCTGTCGCCATCCTCGAACAGCTCGACCGCGATCATCGCGCCCAGGGCACGTACTTCACCGATCACCGGGTACTTGGCCTGGATAGCCTTGAGGCCGGTGACCAGACGCTCGCCAACCGCCTTGCAGCGGTCCAGCAGGTGCTCTTCTTCGAACACTTCCATCACGGCCAGGGCCGCGGCGCAAGCGATCGGGCTACCGGCATAGGTGCCGCCCAGGCCACCCGGGGCGATGGCGTCCATGTATTCGGCCTTGCCGCACACACCGGCCAGCGGGAAGCCGCCCGCGATGGATTTGGCGAAGGTGGTCAGGTCGGCGGCGACGCCCATCTGCTCCATGGCAAAGAAGGTCCCGGTACGACCGGCACCGGTTTGCACTTCGTCGGCGATCAGCAGGATGCCGTGCTTGTCGCACAGTTCGCGCAGGCGCTTCATGAAGGCTTTAGGCGCGACGTAGAAACCGCCTTCGCCCTGCACCGGCTCGATGATGATGGCAGCGATGTCACGCGGCTCGGCATCGTTTTTGAAGATGCGTTCGATGCTGGCGATGGAGTCGTCGATGCTCACGCCGTGCAACTCGTTCGGGTACAGCGCACGGAAGATGCCACCGGGCATCAGGCCCATGCCAGCGGAGTACGGCACGACCTTGCCGGTCAGGCCCAGGGTCATCATGGTGCGGCCGTGGTAGGCACCGGTGAAGGCGATCACACCGGCACGGCCAGTCGCGGCACGCGCAATTTTCACGGCGTTTTCAACGGCTTCGGAACCGGTGGTGACCAGCAGGGTTTTCTTGGCGAAATCACCTGGGACCTTGGCGTTAACTTTTTCGCACAGCTCCACGTACGGCTCGTAGGCCAGGACCTGGAAGCAGGTGTGGGTCAGCTTGTTCAGCTGTTCGGTCACGGCCGCGATGATTTTCGGGTGCAGGTGACCGGTGTTCAGCACGGCGATGCCGCCGGCGAAGTCGATGAACTCGCGACCTTCAACGTCAGTCACGGTGGCGTTCTTCGCGGATTCGGCGAAGATCGGGTGAATCTGGCCAACACCGCGCGGTACAGCGGCTTCGCGGCGTTTCATCAAGGAAGCGTTGGTCTTGTTGCTCATAAAGTCCTCATTCGCCACTCATCGGGTGGCGTGGTCCAAGGATTACGTGGCGGGGAGGCAACTACGGCAGCATGCGATGATCGACTGCCACAGCTTTCCCGGCCACTTCGAATAACGGTGTGAAGCACGCAAAGGGACAGCGCTCTCGTGCCCTTTGCGTTTGCAGCGATACCTTGCCGGTTAGATGCCCAGGCAGAGGTATTTGATTTCCAGGTAGTCCTCGATGCCGTACTTGGAGCCTTCACGGCCCAGACCCGACGCCTTGATACCGCCGAACGGCGCCACTTCGTTGGAGATCAGCCCGGTGTTGACGCCGACCATACCGTATTCCAGAGCCTCGGCCACACGGAACACACGACCCAGGTCGCGGGCATAGAAGTAGGAGGCCAGGCCGAACTCGGTGTCGTTGGACATCGCGATCACTTCGGCTTCGTCTTTGAAGCGGAACAGCGGCGCCAGCGGGCCGAAGGTTTCTTCCTTGGCCACGGCAGCGTTTTTCGGCACGTTGGTGAGGATGGTCGGCTCGAAGAAGTTGCCTTGCATGACCTTGCCGCCAGCCAACAGCGTCGCGCCTTTGCTCAAGGCATCGGCGATGTGTTCCTGGACCTTGGCCACGGCTTTTTCATCGATCAGGGGACCGGTGGTGGTGCCTTCTTCCAGACCATTGCCGATCTTCAACTTGGCCACGGCCACCTTGAGTTTTTCAGCGAACGCGTCATACACCGAATCCTGGATGTACAGGCGGTTGGCGCAGACGCAGGTCTGGCCGTTGTTGCGGTACTTGGAGATGATCGCGCCTTCGACGGCCTTATCCAGGTCGGCGTCGTCAAACACGATGAACGGCGCGTTGCCGCCCAGCTCCAGGGAAACTTTCTTGATGTCCTTGGCGCATTCGGCCATCAACTGGCGGCCGATTTCGGTCGAGCCGGTGAAGGACAATTTACGCACGGTCGGGTTGCTGGTCAGCTCGCTGCCGATATCGCCAGCGCTGCCGGAGACCACGCTGAATACGCCGTTTGGAATCCCGGCACGCTGGGCCAGCTCAGCCAGGGCGAACGCCGAGAACGGGGTTTGCGACGCAGGCTTGAGGACCATGGTGCAACCGGCGGCCAGGGCCGGGCCGGCTTTACGGGTGATCATCGCGGCCGGGAAGTTCCACGGCGTGATGGCGGCGGTGACGCCGATCGGCTGCTTGATCACGATCAGGCGCTTGTCCGGCTGGTGGCCAGGGATCACGTCACCGTAGATACGCTTGGCCTCTTCGGCGAACCACTCGATGAACGAAGCGGCGTAGACAATTTCGCCCTTGGCTTCGGCCAGCGGCTTGCCCTGCTCCAGGGTCATCAGGCGCGCCAGGTCATCCTGGTTCTCGATAATCAGCTCGAACCAGCGACGCAGCTTGTTCGCACGGTCCTTGGCGGTCAGTGCGCGCCAGGCCGGCAAGGCCTTGTCGGCAGCTTCGATGGCACGACGGGTTTCGGCGGCGCCCATTTTCGGCACGGTGCCCAGGATCTCGCCAGTCGCGGGGTTGTTGACCTTGATCGTTTGACCGTTGTCCGCATCGACCCAAGCGCCATCAATAAAGGCTTGCTGGCGGAACAACTGGGTGTCTTTAAGCTGCATGTCGGCTTTCCTTAACAGCACCGCGCGCGCGCGGGGCAAATTAGAGTTGTTGAAAGGCGCCTCGAAGGCTGCCGTCAGGGAAATCAGTCACTGGGCGCAAGCTGAAACATCGCGCACGGGAGACAGAGCGTTTGAAATCTCAAACGAATCCTAGGATCAATGGGGGGGCAGGGCAATAGTCTGTTCGAAAAAAAGAACGAAAACGGCGCATTAGCCAGACTATTCTGACAGGCGTAACGGAGCCGAATTGCGCATCACCGGCACACACCGCCCGGTACAGAGCCTCGCTGCACCAGAATCCTACCGGCAGACGGCCAAAAACCAGCATGGACGCCCAAGGTCGACATGGGTATGATGGCGCCCGCACAAGCATCCGTAGCTCAGCTGGATAGAGTACTGCCCTCCGAAGGCAGGGGTCGTGGGTTCGAATCCCGCCGGGTGCACCAGATACAAAGAAAGCCCCAGGTCCCAAGACCTGGGGCTTTTTTGTGGGCGCGGTTCAACGCTTTTGCAACGCCTCCAACTGCGCCGGCAGGTTTTCCTCGGGAAAGCGCTTGTGCAAGGCCAGCAGCTTCTCATCCGCCGCCCTGCTCTGACCCGCCTGGCGCAGACGCACGATTTCCTCAAGCCCTTGCTCCAGGGACTGGGGCTTGGCGGCCATCTGTTTGCTCATTTTTGCCACGGGCTCATCGGCCATGGCGCTTGCCATCTCGGCCTGGACCGGCGTGCTGTCGGCCTGGGGCGCCATTGCCATACGCGCCATGGGCGCTGGGGCGGCGGGCGCAGAGAGTGCCTGCGGCGGTGGCGCGGCGGCGTATTGGCTGGCTTCGGGCAGGTTGAGGTCGGGCACTGGCGAGCGCGTCACCACGCCAATCAATAGCGCGACCCCGGCTACGGTAGCAAAGGCCATCTGCCAGCGTGGCCGTTGGCAGGCTTGCAGCCAGCGTTGCCACAGGCTCGGCGGTGGCGTGGGGGCTTCGCGGCGGGCGGCGGCGAGGATGAAGGCGTCGAGGGACGCGGGCGGCTCGCTGGCGCTGTGTTGGCGAAAGTGCTGGATCAGCCCTTCGTCAGTCGGGTCCTGGGGGTGTCGGGAGTCAGTCATACGGGTACCTCCTCGGCCAGCAGTCGACGCAGTTTCTGCTGGGCGTAACGCAAGCGGCTTTTTACCGTTTCCAGTGGGCTGCCGGTCAGGGCGGCGATTTGCGGCAGTTCCAGGTCGCCGTGCAGGCGCAGCATGAACACTTCGCGCTGGTCCTCGGGCAAGTCCTGCAACGCGGCATCGAGACGGCCCTGGTCGCGACTCAGGCTCAGTTGCTGCTCCGGGCCCGCGCTGTCGTCGGGTTGGGCGTGCTGCTGTTCGTCGTAGCTGTCGTGCAGGGGGTTGTGGATACCGTGCTTGCGCCAATGGTCGATCAGGCGGTTGCGGGCAATCTGGAACAACCAGGTACGAAAACTCGCCCGGCCTTGTGGCTGGGTGGTGCTGCGGATCAGGCTGAGCCAGGTGTCCTGGTAGATTTCCTCGGCCAGTTCGGCCTTGTTGCAAAGGCCTACCAGAAACCGGTAGAGGCCCTGGCGGTGCCGGGCATACAGGGTCTCGAACGCAGCGGCGTCACCGCTGCGGTAGCGGGCCAGCAGCGATTCGTCGCTGGGTGGGTCATCTGATACGGCCATGTTGGGTGGCGAACTCCTTTCGATGGATCACTGCAGATTACCTGTGGGAGCCGGGCTTGCCTGCGATGGCGGCGGGTCAGGCACTATGGGCGGCACTGACCCACCGCTATCGCAGGCAAGCCAGCTCCCACATTAGAGCTATATCGTGGGCAAGATCAGTGTTTGAGGCTCTGGGCCAGTTCCAGCAACTGTACGAATTCATTACGCAGGCCGTAGGGATCATCACCGCGCGCCGAACGGGCCAGGGTGGCGGTGTCCTTCAGGCTCATGTTGCCAGTGTAGCGGCCATCACCCTTGAGCTGTTGGGCGAAGGCGGCCACGGCGGCGGCGAAGCGCAGGTCGTCGCTGGCGGCGTGTTGAGTGCTATTGATCGGGTGCTCGATCAGGCGGCTGCTGCCACCCGCCGCCGGCTTGTAGCGTACGCGCAGCATGGCCAGTTCTGCGGCGTTGCCCTCGACAGGCGTAGCCTGGGCATAGCGCAGCGGTTCCAGCCAGCCTTTGGCACCCTTGGGTACGATTTCATACAGCGCCGTCACGGTATGCCCGGCACCGATCTCGCCGGCGTCCACCTTGTCGTTACTGAAATCCTCACGCTTCAAGGCCCGGTTTTCATAGCCCAGCAGGCGATATTCGCTGACTTGGGCCGGGTTGAATTCCACCTGCAACTTCACATCCCGCGCCACCACGGCCAGGGTCGAGCTGAGTTGCTCCACCAGCACCTTGCGGGCTTCACGCAGGTTGTCGATATAGGCGTAGTTGCCATCGCCCGCGTCGGCCAGTTGTTCCATCAGGTGTTCGTTGTAGTTGCCCACGCCAAACCCCAGGGTGGTCAGGGACACGCCGCTTTTGCGCTGGTCCACGGCCATCTGCTTGAGGCTGTCGAAGTCGCTGATGCCGACGTTGAAGTCGCCGTCAGTGGCCAACAGGATGCGGTTGATACCCTTATCGATAAACCCTTCGCGGGCCATCTGATAGGCCAGCTCGATGCCCGATGCACCCGCTGTGGAGCCGCCGGCGGTCAGTTGCTCGATGGCGTTGCGGATTTTTGCCTTGTCACGCCCGGACGTGGGCTTGAGCACCACCCGCGACTCGCCGGCATACACCACCAGGGACACGCGGTCCTGATCGCGCAGTTGGTCCACCAGCAGCTTGAGCGTGCTTTTGACCAGCGGCAGGCCTTCGCGACGGTCCATGGAGCCGGAAACATCCACCAGGAACACCAGGTTGGCCGGCGCCAGTTCGGCCACGGCACGCTCGGACGCCTTGATGCCGATGCGCAGCAGACGCGTGCTGGGGTTCCAGGGGGTGGCGGCGACTTCGGTGGTCACGCCAAAAGGCGAGCTATCGGTGGGCAGCGCATAGTCGTAGGGGAAGTAATTGACCATTTCCTCAAGTCGCACGGCGCCTTCGGGCGGCAGCTGGCCTTGGTTGAGGAAACGCCTGACATTGGCGTAACTGCCCGTGTCGACATCGACGCTGAAGGTCGAGACCGGGGTTTGGGCCACGCTGTGCACCGGGTTGTCCGGCAGGTTTTGATACTGCTCACGCGGCTCGGCGCGGTACTCCATCGCCACGCCGTCGTGCATGGCCATCGGTGCCGGCATCGCCATTCTTTTGAGCATGGCGGCCTGAGCCTGGACCGGCGCGCTTTGCAGTTCGGGGATAGCAACCGCTTCGGGCGCCTTGGCCTCGTCACGGGATGACAGCCCACACCCGGCGAGCGCCACCAGCAAGGTCACGGCAAAGCCCTGGGCAGCGGGGCGCAGGAAGAGAAGAGGATGGGACATGGGCTGAACCTCGTGTGTGAATGATGCGTTCACAAGGTCAGACGTAGGGGCGTCGGGATTCGGGTTAGCGTCTGGTCACTCAATCCATGTGGGAGCTTGCGTGCCTGCGATAGCGGTGGGCGAGTCAATACATACGGTGACTGACCTACCGCTATCGCGGGCAAGCCCGCTCCTACATTGGATCGGCAGTGACTGGTCCAGATCAGTCCGAGCCGTACTTGGGCGAACGCGGGCCGTAGAGGATCCCGGTGCGTTGCCCGGCCGACAACAGGCGCGCGCTGGTGATACCGGCGATCGGGTGCGCCGCGTCGGTAGAGCTGTTGATCACCTGCTTGACCGCTGCGGTGATCAGCATGCCCACCAGGCCGCCGCCGTTGTTGTTGCCTTCCTCGCTGGAGGCCCGTGCCGAGCCGGTCCACAGGGTGGTGCCGGTACGCAGGTCGACCAGTTTGGCCGAGGCCGTCACGGAAGTGTCGCTGGTGACCAGCATGTACTTGGTGCCGTACTCGCTGACGGTGATGTACAGCGCCGCGTCTGCGCCGAAGATCTCATGCAGCTTGCCCGGCGCCACGCCCTGGATATCGTTGGCGGTGGTCAGGCCGTTCTGGCGGAAGGTTTCGTCCACCAGGGCAATCGGCATCACGTAGTAGCCGGCTTCCGCCAACGGGTAGGTTACCTGCGATACCAGGCTGTAGGAGGCCTGCACTTCAGGGGATTCATTGATCGGTGGCAGCACCAGGATCGACTTCGGCCGCGCCTGCTTGTAGGCCGAATAGTCGACGGTCTTGGGGGCCGCGCAACCGCCCAGCAAGGCCAGGGCGAGCAAGGCGCCGGTGAGTTTCAAAAAGCTCATTGCTTCACCTCTGGGGCCTTGGCGTTCTTGAGCAAAAAGTCCATGTAGGCCGCAGACTCGGGGAACAGCGCCTTCTCGGTGCGCAACTGCTGCACCATCTGGTCATCCTTGCCCATGCTCAGGTACAGCAAGCCCAGGTGGGCGTGGTAGCCCGGCGGGGCCTGGCGGCCACTGGCGTTGATCTTTTGCAGGTCGCGTTCCAGCGCTTCGACCTGGGCTTCCTTGGGCTCACCCTTGAAGTACTCGTAAACCTGTGGCTGGTAGCTTTCCCATTGATACAGGGGCTTGGGTGCCGTCTGGCACCCTGCAACCAGCGCGGTTGCTGTCAGCATCAGCGCCAACTTAACTGCCTTGCTCATCCGTGTACTGCTCCTTGAAAACACTTGAATCAGTTACGCGGGTTCCAGGCGCCGGCGTTGATGCCGTCGACCAGGCGATTGATCGCTTCGCGCATGGCCAGGTCCAGGACCTTGCCATTGAGGGTGGAGTCATAGCTGGCGGTACCGCCAAAGCCCACGACTTCGCGGTTCGACAGCGCGTACTCACCGGCGCCCTGGGTGGAATACACCACTTCGGAGGTGCTGATGCTGACGATATTCAGGTTGATCTTGGCGTAGGCCACCTGGGTCTTGCCACGGCCGAGGATGCCGAACAATTGGCGATCGCCGGTCTCTTTGCGGCCGAACTCGGTCACATCGCCGGTCACCACGTAGTCAGCACCCTTGAGGTTCTGGGCGGTGCCCTTGATCTTCGCTTCCTGGGAGATCTCGCCCATGTTGTCGCGGTCCAGCACGCTGAAGCGGTTGGTCTGCTGCAAGTGGGTGATCAAGATGGTCTTGGCCTGGCCACCGAGGCGGTCCACGCCATCGGAGAAGATCCCGCGCATGTAGCTGGAGCGGTTATCGAACTTGCCCACGGCAATCGGCACGCGTACGCCGGAGTAGGCAACGTTGGCGCTGGCGACTTTTTCGATCGGCAGTGCGCGGGAGGTTTCGGTCGCCGCACAACCGGCCAGCGCCAGCAGCGCTGCGCCGGCAAAGCCTGACAGCAGGATGTTTGAGAGTGCTTTCACAGGGTGCTCCTAAGTGAAGAAATCCGGGGGTTAGCGTGCAGGTATGGCACGCAGGTCACGCACGATGTAGTTGCTCAAACCACCGGTAAAATGGCGCTCGATGTTGGCGTTGCCTTCATTGGTCAGGATCCCGCCAATGGTCTTCCATTGCTGCACCTGGCCGCCCCAGTTGTTGGGCACCAGGCCATCCCGGTCCTGGGCAAAATGCAGCACCTCGGCCTCGGCTTTCCTGACCTTGACCTTGTAGCCAAAATCGATGCTTTGCAGGATCGTGTTGTCGTCGACCACCAGGCTGGTGATGCCGCCCTTGGAGTCGAGGATATGGCGCACGTAGACGATATCCACGTCCAGCAGGTAGTCAGCGGTCTGCTTGCTGCTGGCGTAGCGCTTGGCCTTGAGCAGGCGGTCCACCAGGTCGACGCCCAACTGCTCGCGGACTTTGGCGTCCGACATGAAAATCCGGCCCTGCCCCACCACTTTGACGTCGAAGGTATCGACCCAGAAGGTGGCGGTCTTGGGAATGGTCACAGGGGCTGGAGAGATGTAGTACGGGGGTTTGGAAGCACAGCCGGCCAGGAAGGACAGAGCCAGCAGTAAAGCAAAAATGCGCATCTTCGAATTCGTCCCTGATTAAGTGCTGCGGCATTTTACGGGGTTGAGAGCGGTTCTCAAGTTGTTTCGCACTTGTGGGGCCTGGCTTGCGTAGGAGCTGGCTTGTGTGGGAGCTGGCTTGCCTGCGATAGCATCCCTGCGGTGTGATTGAAACACCGCAGTGTCTACATCGCAGGCAAGCCAGCTCCTACACCAGCTCGCTCCTACCAGGACGGTTTAGAAGGCGTAGCGGGCCTTCAGCATGACGCCATCGGCATCAAACCCGCTGCGGGCCTGGCGGGTGTAGCTGGCACCGACGCTGAACGCCGAAACCTGGTAGTTCACGCCCACGCTGGCTTCATAGCTGTCACGCGCGACCGATGCACCGGTCACGCTGAACGTCGAACCACCGTTCACAAAGCTGGAAGTCTGCGCCACGCGATCACCCATCAGGTCGTGATAAGCCATCAAGGTCGCTTCCGGTTGCAGGGTGCCGGCGCCCAGCGCCAGGTTGCCCGCCACGCGCAGGCCGGCGCCCAGTTCACCGACTTCGTAACGCTGGGAACCGGTGTTCAGCGCCGCCGAAGAACCCTTCTCATGCAGGCTGTCCATGTGCACGCTGGAGTAACGCGCCGCGACACGCGGTTCGATCAGCACGCTGTCCGACGCTTTGAAGCTGTAGCCGCCGATCACGCTGGCCGACAACGCCTGGCTGTCGTAGCTGCCCTTGGCCGTGGTGCCGGCGATGTGGCGCTTGCTGTCGTTGTCGTTGACGCCGTAGCTCAGGCTGCCATCGACAAACCAGTTCTGCAGCGACCAGTTGCCATACAGCGACAGCGCATTGCCCTGCACTTCGGTCTTGTTGCCCAGGTCCGAGTGGATGTTGGAGTTGAGGTAGCTGTACGCCACACCCACCCGCGTGCTGTCGTTCAAGCGCCCGTCCACGCCGACTGCCACGCCACTGCTGTTGGCCGAGTAACCGTTGTCGCCACCGCGACCGTCCTGGTCCATGTTGCTGCTCAAGCCCTGCACCCACACACCGCCGCGTTCGCTGCCATCGCGCTGGCCGGCCAGGCGGTTGAGGATCGCGCCGTTGATCACGGTCTGCCCGGACAAGGCCACGTCCAACGCGCCACGGTTCACGTCTGGCTTGAGCTGTTCGCCAAGCTGCGCCAGTTGCTGGGCGCTGCCAGCGTTGGCCACGGCCTGGAACACCGCGTCCTCCTGGCTCAGTTGGCCCAGCACTTCGTTTTTCAACAGGTTCACGGCAGTGACCGCCGAGGTCGTTGCCCCAACGCCGCCGAGGTCGGTTTGTACCTGCTCGTCTGGCTTCAGACCCACCACGGCCTTGACCGTCTGCGCATCGGCCGAGTAGCTGAGCACATCGAGCAGCGACGAGCTGCTGGCGACCGTCAGGCCGTTGTTCTGCACGCTGCCGGCTTGCAGCAGGGTGTATTCGGTGCCGCTGGGCGCTGCGGTGAAATCACCGGGCTTGGCGCTCAAGGTCACGTTGGAACCCTGGGCAAAATTCGCGGCGCCGCTGACCGTCAGGTACGGGGTGGTCGGCACCACGCTGTTGGACAGGCGCATATCAACCCCGGCGCCGCTGGCCACATTCAGGTCGCCAGTGATCGTGGTGCCGGCGCCAGACAGGTTCAACGAACCCGCGTTGACCGATACCGGGCTGCCAATGCGCGCACCGGTAAAATCGGCCTGGCCGTTGATGTTCACTGCCGTGACACCCAGCACATCACCGACGATTTTGCCGCCGCTCCAGTTCAGGCTCGCCAGGTTGCCCCCGTCGATGGCCGTGCCGGAGTTGCTGCGGATTTCCCCGGCTTGCTGGTTGATCTCCAAGGGCGTCAATTGGAATCGCGGGTTGACCTTGATCGCGGTCGCGTCGGCGCTGATCACGCCACGGTTGATCAAGCCGCGCTCACCGCTCGGCGAGGTGGTGTTGAAGGTCGCGCCTTGCACGTTGAAGGCCATGGCGTTGCTGCCGCTGGCTTCGATGGTGCCGGTGTTGAGCAGGTAATCGTAGGTGCCCGCATCGAGCTGCACGGCAATCGCCTGCCCGCCGTTGACGGAAACCAGGCCGCTGTTTTCGATACGCAGGGGGTTGGTATCGGTTTCGATCTCGATCCCCAGGGCCTCTTCACCGGTCACGCGAATGGTCCCGGAATTGAGCAGCTTGCCGCCGATGGTCACTGGCATGTTGTTGTGGGTATCGAGAATCAGGCCGTAGCCGTAGTAGGACGTGATATCCACCACACCGCTATTGACCACGTCGCCCGCCACGGTGGTGCCATTGAGGTAGATACCCTCGGCGTCGGATTCATCGCCCGAACCTGGGACCTCGACCAGGGTGATGTTGCCCGAGTTGATGATGCTGCCGCCCACGTTGCTGGCGCCCACTTCAAAGCCTTCGGCCCAGATGGTGTTGCTCAGGTGGATATTGCCAGCCTGGACGATATCGCCGCTGATTTGGCTGCCGGTGGTGGTGAGCATTTGATCCAGCGCCCCATCGACGATCAGGCCACGCACGGCCTGGCCGCCGGCATTCAGGGTGAGGTTGGCGTTGTTACGCAGCGTGCCCTGGATATTGGTCAGGGACACATTCACACCATCGGCACTGGGCTGGGTCGATACGACATTGCGCGCGCCCACCAGGGTCACAGGCTCGTTGAACGTCTGGGAGGCCCAGACGTTCTGCCCTGTGCTGACGTCAAACTCCACCGCACTGGCTTGTGCGGCAACGGCGCTGACCATCATGGCCAACAGGGTTTTCTGGAACTGCTTGCGCTTCATTTGAAACTCCATTTACTACGACAACACCGCCAATGTGCCCGGCGGTTGTAGGGTGCATGATTCAGGACGCGGGGACGGCAACGCGTTGTGCGGGGTCGGTGATGTCATAGGCATGCTGCTCACAGCCGGCGCCGACAATCACGAATTCCACCAGGTAAACCTTTTGCTTTTGCGGCTTGAACGCCGAGGTCATCGGCCCGCAGGCGTAGACAATTTTTTCGGCGTAGCGGTAGTAGTTCGAGTCATACACTCGCGACTCGCCCAATACCTCGATCGTCTGCCCCGGATCGGCCAGCACTTCCAACTGTGGGAAGCGCTTGACCGCGGCGCTGTTGGCCACCTCGCTCATCTTGGCGATCCAGCCGAACACCTTGCCCCGGCCCGAATCCACCACCGTGCCGAGGATCTCCGGGCGCTGATCGGCATCGCCGCCACGGCGCACGGAGAACTGCACCGGGTAGGTAAAACCGGTGGCGCGCATGATCACCTTGGCGTGCTCGGCGTCCGCCACGACCTTGCTCTGCTGCAACTGCACACCATCTTTCAACAGGCTGGGCGACGAGTCGCGGGCAGTGGAGTGGCAGCCCGCAAGGGCCAGGGCCGCGAGGATAAAGGCAACTTTTTTCATAAAGGGTCTTCCGTGGCAATAAAGGGCTGGGGTTGCCCTGCAAGAGTCAAAAACTCAAAAAGAACACGCCCCCATATAAAAACAGGGCGAAGCCAGCCAAGGCCGCGCGCCACTTTGGGTCGGCATCCTTGCTCATGCCACCCGGCGCGATGGCTACCCGGGCGCCACGCGCATAGTTGTAGACCGCCTGGCCAAACCACAGCTGCACCAACACCATGATGAAAAAACGCTGCCAGCTGCCGTCAAATCGCAAGAAACCGTTCAATAACGCTGCCAGCAATAAAGCCACGCCAATGCCATGCCGGTACTTGTACAAGTGACGGCTCATTCATCTGAGCGCCCAAACAACCGCGCCAGCCAGCCGGTTTTTTCTACGCGGGCAGGGGCAGGGGCGGGAACAACGTCTTCACTGGGATGGAGCAAGTCGCCGGGGTAATGCTCATGCCCCAGACAAGCGCTGTCATCCAGCCCGAATGCCTTGACTGCGGCAACCGCCTCAAAGCACCAGCGGCCAAAGTAGCTACCCATTTCAAGGGGATGCTTTACCGGGTCGCCATAGACATACCACCAGGGTTGCTGTTTACCGCGTCGGTTCAGCTCCGGGTACCAATGTTCCACGAACGCCCGCAACAGCGAGGCCTGCTGGTCCTGGGGCGCATCGATGGCCTTGAGCAGCCTTGCATAAGGTTTGGCGTGCAGTAGCTGTTCACCGATCACACGCCCTGGCTGGCGGGATGCAATGATTCGATCCAGCAGAACGTCCTGCCCACCTTCGCCGATCAAGGCGACGAGGCGACGCCACTGGTCGTCGGGAATTTCCAGCGCCAGCGCCAGGCTTACCAACCAGAAACACCAGATGTAGTGGTTCAGGTCCGCCAACTCGAAAGTCCAGTCACGGCAGGTCTGGAGATTATTCTCAGCACACAGGCTGTCGGACTCTCGATTTGAAAGCTCCCATGCGTCTATCGCGGCGGGGAGGTAGGTAGCCATCTCTGCAACATTGCCACCACTCGAATAGACCCGAATGGCCGCACGCACATTATCTTTGGCAAAGTCGAACGTAAATTGCGCTCTGTACAGGGGGTTGGCCGAAGGTTGCGAGAGAATTTCACTGACGCGCTCAACCCATTGCCGATCCTTGGCTTCGCGATCGTCCCAATACGGCTTATCCCCCAGGGGTGCACGAATCATGGATAACCCTCATCGAAGTTTTTCTTGGGCGGGAGAATTTTCGACGTATCAACATTTTTGGCTTTGCCACGCGCATCAAGCACTTCAATTTCCGTGTCGCCATCTGGCCGGGTTCTCACCACCCACGTTTCAGTACGGTTCGCGTCCACCGCGAGCCGCACATCCCGGCTCTGATCTGCGCCAACCGAACGCTCCAGGCGATCGCCTCCGAGTATCCACGAGGCGGAACCTTGCTTGCCATCTGTAGGCTTGCCCAGCGCCGAGGAACCGGACTTCCTGTTATCACTCAAAAACTTGTATTCAATGACAAGGAAGTCGACATCCGGACGATCGACCTTGTACAGATCGTCAATACCCGTTTCACCGGTCCCCGGTACTCGCGCCAGCTTCTGCCCGTCAGGAACAATTTGCTGCACCGAGCGACCTCCAAGTAAATCGCCCATGACACTTTTCTGCTCACGGGTCAGCACCGACAGATCCATCAGCGGCTTGCCATCAGGTCCGAATCTACCGCCACTCTTGAGCAGTGCCTGCTCGGCCGCTTCGTTGATGATACCGGTGAAGCGCTTGCCCACAGCCCCGGCCAGCTCGCCGGTCAGGCGGGTGGTCGTCGCGCCAGCACTACCGACACCCGCGCCGCCCAGGCCGAGGCCCACGCCAGTAGAGGTGGCGATCATCTCGTTCTGGCGCAGCACGTCGGCGCCATAGCCCTGCATGATATGCAGGGTGTCCAGGTAGCCCTTGAGCCTCAGCTCTTCGGGCAAGCTCTGCACCGCCTCTACCGCCGCGATAAACTGCCGACCGCCACAGCTTGGGCAATTGACGGTACTCATCGCCCAAAGCGCCGTCTTGGAACCGAAACTGGCCAGATCCTCTACGGCATTGGCAATACCCTCGGCACTGCCCTGGCCTTTGGCATTGAGAATTTCGGCCATGTTTTTCGGATCGTGCAGGTACTTGTAGGGGTCGACCAGTTCGATGTACTTGACCAGGTTCTCAACCGAGTTCCGGTCTTTCATCAGGCGCGACAGGCCCAAACGCTCATTGTTGTAATCGGCCAGGCTGACCTGGAACAGGTCGGCGCTTTTGGACTGCGAAAGCTCGCTGCGCAGGAAACTGGCCGCCGTCGTGGTGTTGCCATCCTCGACACCCAGCACGGTGTTCCAGCCGCGATCGACCATCGCCGCCGCCGTTCGCAGCAGCTCTATGCGTGCTTGCTCTTCGGTGATGCCCTGCGCTTGTGCATAGCGATCGACGCGCTCCTTGTCGGAGGCGAACTTGATCTCGTCCGGGTGCAACTGGCGGTTGTACCGATCCACGCTGGCCGCAGTGCCACCGGCAACAATGGCGCCGCCGGTGCCATGCCCGGAACCGACCGCCGTACCCACGCCGGAGGCAATCAGCGTAGCCACGGCCTTACGGTCGGCCTCTTTCATGCCACTGTCTTCCAGCGCTTGCAGAATCGAGGGCATCAGCGCCGCCGAGGCCCCTGCACCCAATGCGCCGCTCTGCACATTGCCGCTGGAAAGCCCCAACGCGGCTCCCGCCAATGCGTGCAACATAACGCGCGCGGCGCCGCCTTCGGCCCAGGCAGCCTTGGTCGCGCTGTCGATGTCTTTGCGGTTTTTCTGCTCGTCGGCAAAACTGCCGATTTTATTGAAGATATCGCTGGCCGATGTATTAGCCACGATCCCTACCGCCGTGCCGCCGGTAGCGCCGCCCAGCCCGGCCGCAATCAGCCCGGATGCAATATCGGCCATCAGTTTCTTGTCGCCACCCACCTGCCAGCGCAGCGCCTCGGCATTCGCCGCCTCGTACGCCTGGGCCGCGGCACCCGCCGTTGGCGAGCCCGCGCTGGCCTGGTCTTTTGCCTCCTGCCCAAGCTTCTTCGCTTCATCGGCCTTGGCTTTGGCCACCGTACTGATCACCCCACTGGCCAATTGCGCCGAGCTTTGGATCAGGTCGATGCGCTCCCGCATGGCCTTTTCGTCTGGACGGTCGAGCCTCTGGTTGGCGTTGGCAGTGTCGCGATTGAGCCCCACCAGGTCATTGGCGCCCTCAGGGTTGCGGACCTCAATCGTGCCGTCGCTGACCGCACTGCGGGTGTGGCTGCGCTCGTCTTCCTTGAGCGCCACCGGAATGCTGCCACCCGGCGAGGTGCCACCGCTGCTGCTGAACGAAGCGGAGAGCCCCGCCGACTGGCTCTGGATCTCGCTGGTGTTCTTGATATCGCTGACGATCAGGCGATCGGTGCTCAAGCGGTTCTTCACTGCCGCCGCTTCGCTGGCAATCACCCCGCCCTGCAAGGTGGTGGTCTTGCCGACATTGATGTCGTAGCCACCGGTGCCCGCAAACAGGCCGGTCTGGTCGGTCACGGCCTGGTAGTCGCTGTTCATCTTGGCCGCTGCGATGCTGGCCGAACCGGCCACAGTGGAGCCGTAGCAGAACGGTGGGATGCAGATACTCGCGCCAAAGCCTGCGCTGCTCTGCTTGCTGCGCGACGATTCGCTGTCCTGGCGCGAGAGGATGTTGAGGTTGCCGCCGATGTCGGCCTGGATGCGGTCAGCGCGCACCTGGGCGCCGGCGAGGGTGGTGTCGCCACCGCTTTTGAGCAGCAGCGAGCCGGTGTCCAGGGTGGTGTTGACCTGGGTTACCGAGTTGCCATTGCCCTTGTTCTTCGCGCCCTGTGCACCGAGGTCGAGGGTGAAGCCGTTCTGCTCGCCGATGTTGAAGCTGGCGCCAATTGCAGTCCTGTTGGTCGAGCCATCGTTCTTGCGATCGACGGTGTCCTGGGCGCTTTGCAGCAACACGTTGTTCTTGGCCAGCAACAAGGTGTTGGCGGCTTTCAGGCTGCTGCCGGTGATCTCGATATTGCCCTGGGTGCCGGGCGCTTCGCCGGTGGCGACAATCGACAGATCCTGCCCGGCATTGAGCGTGCTCTGGCGCGCCGTCAGGCTGTTGTACTCACTGCTGGCCTTGCTGCGGGTATTGGCCAGTTCGGTACCGATCTTGATCAACGAACCGTTGCTGGGTGAGCCGCCCTGCTTGTTCTTGAAGCCGGCGCTCTGGCCGTTGGCGTCCGAGGCCTGGCCACCCAGGTTGTAGGCCGCCAGGGCGGCCTGGGCGATTTTCACCGCCTTGAGGCGCGGGTCATCGGCGTTCTTCGCCGCTTCGGTGGCATCGTGGATACTGCGCGCGGTGTCGATCACCGCACCGCCAATCACCCGGCCCACGGCCAGGCTCTTGGAGCTGTCTTGCGTGGTTTGCCGCGCGGTTTCAGCGCCGGCGGTGATGGTCACGTTGGCGCCACTGAGGTCCATGTTCTTGGTGCTGACCAGGTCACTGGCGACCACATTCAACTCACGCCCGGCAATCAACGCAACGTTGCCTTCGCTGGAGCCAATGGTGCTGCCGGTCAGGGTGGTTTCCTGGGCGGTGCCGTTGTGTTTGCTGCTGCTGATCGACAGGTGTTGATTGCCGGTGATGTCGTCCAGGCCCAGCTTATTGCCGGTCAACACGCCGGTCAGGTCGCGATTTTTTTCCTTGTGCATATCGGTGCGCGAGAAGGTGTTCTGCGCCGCATCAATCGTCAGGTCGCGCCCCGCCTGCACGGCCAGGTCACCAGTGCTGACCAGTGCCGAGCCGGTCACTGTCGCATCCTGCCCCGCTACCACGCTGACCGTCTCGCCCGAAACCATGCTGCCCACGGCCATGGTGCGTTTCTCGTCAACCTTGTCCTGGACCTTGCTCGACTTCAGCCCGCCCCAACTGCTTTTGCTTTCTTTGCGCTCATGCCGCGCACTTTCGGCGTCGGTGACCGCGACGATTTGCACATCCTTGCCCGCCACCAGTTTTGCCGCACCTTTGTCGGCGGCCACGCTGCTACCCGCCAGCAGGAGGTTTTCACCGGCTACCAGAGTGCTGTTGCCGCCGGAATTGACGCTGCTGCCCACGTTGTTGACGGTGTCGGTCTCATCGAGGCGGAATTTTTTCCCCGAGGAGCTTTTCTTGGTCTTGCTGTAGAAGCTGTAGTCCTGATCTTCGGCAGCCTTGAGGGCCAGGCTCTTGCCGGCCACCAGGTACGCTTCGTTGCCGGCGCTGACGTTACTGGCCAGCAACAGCAAATCTTCGCCCGCATTCAAGGTCACGTTGCCACCGGCCTTGAGCACGGTGGAGACCTGGCTCACATGGTCCTCGATGCTCTTGACCTTTTTCGAGTTGTACGCCGAATGTTGCTCGTTGGCCGCCGCCGCCAGGTTCACATTGCGCACGCCGCCCACGCTCAGGTCGCGCTTGGCTTCGATCTGGCTGCCCACCGCGCTCACATCCCGCCCGGCGACCACATGGAAGTCCCGCCCGGCTTCAACCACCGAGCCTTGCTGGGTGATGATCTCGTGGCGCGAACGGCTGCCAATGGCGCCGTTGTCCAGGGTTTGCGCCGCGACGATATTCACGTCGCGCACCGCCTGGGCGGTGGTGTCGCCGCCACTCTTGAGCGCGCCGCCGACACTGTTGATATCGCGCCCGGCCTGCATCGCCAGGGTGCTGGCCGACTCGATGCGCGCAGCGTTGTCGATAAAGTCGCTGCGCTCGATGCGGTAGTCGCTGGCGCTCTGGTGGGTGGTGACGCTGCGCTCGTTGAGCAGGTCGGCACCGGCCACCAGGTTGACCTGCTGCCCGGCAATGATGCCGCCGGCACGGTTGTTGAGGTTCTTGCCGGTCAGCAGGTCGAGGCGGTTGCCGGTCTCCATCAGCCCGCTATTGTTCAGGTCGCCGCCCACATTGGCGCCCAGGTTGCTGGTGGCGCGCAGCGTGCCGACGTTATTGAGGTTGGCGCCGGTCATCAGGTTCAGGTCGCTGCCGGAAATCAGCGCGCCATTGGGGGCCAGGCGATTGCTGGCCTGGGCCAGGTACAACACGGGCACCAGCACTTGCTGGCCGGCGACGGTGGCGTTTTCCAGCCACACGATATCGTGGGTCAGGGCCGCGACCTGTTCGGCGGTGAGGCTCACGCCCACGGCCAGGTTCAGTTGCTGGCGGGCGCCGACCGCATTGTCCATCAGGTACTTGAACACCCCGGCGTCGCTGGTCTGGCCGTCGATGAAGCGCTGGCCGGTACGGGCGACCACGGCTTGCTGGATCAGGCGCTGCTCGTAGAAACCGTCGCCCAGGCGCTTCTGGCTGGCGTCGGGGTCGTAGCCCAGCTTGGCCAGCATGTAATCCGAGCTCATGAACTGCGCCATATTGGTCAGCTGCGCGTTGGTCTCGATCAGGTACTTTTGCGGCTTATCGGCAAACTGGCTGTTGGGCAGGCCCTGCACGCCACTGCCATCGCTGAAGTGGAACAGGCCGTTCTGCCCGGTGGGCAAGCTGAAGCCCGGCAGGCCCAGCGGGTTGACTTGTTGCTGGGCGACATCCGGTGGCAATTGCCCGTTGAGCTTCACTTGGGTGGAGAAGCCGGGAGCGTTGGTGTCGGTCTTCGCGCCGCTGCCCACGTAGGTGTAGCCGCCGCGCACCACGCTGTTATCGATACCGGCCTGGGCCTGGATGTTCACCGCGCCGCCAGCCTGGATCACCGCTGCGTAGCGCTGGTCCGCAGCCGCCAACTGAGTGGTTTTGGTCTCGCCCCACTGGCGCTCCATAGCGCCGATAAAGAACGCCATGGCCGCTTCCAGGCCGCCCAGGTTGTTGGGGTTGTAGGCCGCGCCACCGATGGAATAGCGCTGGGTAAATTGCGCGGCGGTCTGGTTGTAGCCCGACGGATCACGGGTGCGCTCGGAAGAAAACACGCGCTCGGTCAGGGTGTCGTGGGTTTCCAGGCCGAGGTTGGTCAACTGGTTGACCCGCGCCGTCAGGCTGCCGGCTGCAGCGATGCTACTGCTGCTGTTGAGCACATCGCCGCCGACCAGCAGCAGGTTGGCGCCGGAGGTAATGCTGGAAGCCGCACTGGCGTCGGTAACCCTCAGGCGCTCCCGCTGGGCAATCAGGAACGGACGGTTTTCCTTGCCGCCTTCGCAGTCACCGCCGTTGACGTTTTCAATGCACTGCACCGGGCTGATCGAGGCGCTATAGATCCCCGATTCGCTGGTCAGCACCGTGCGGATATTCTGGATGGTGCCGGCGGCCAGGCTCAGGTTGCCGTCACTCTGGATGCTCGACGAGCTGTTGATGATGCTGGTGGCGAACGCGCCCTTGCCGTCGCGGTCGATGCTCAGGTTGCCCATGGCATAGATATCGGCGCCGAGGTTTTTCAGGCGCTCGACCCGCAGGCTCATATCACCGCCGCTGAACAGCAAACCGTTCTGGTTGAGCAGGCTGCCAGTGGTCAGGGTCATGGCGCGGCCGCTGCCCAAGGTACCGAGGTTGTTCAGCGCGGCACTGGCCAGGCTGAAATCCGTGGCGCCGGTCAGGCGGCCGGTGTTGTTGAGGGTCCCGCCCAGGTTCAGCTCAAGGCTGCCGTTACTGGCGATCACGCCCTGGGTGGACCAGTTCTGGCCCGTGCCCTTGATGCGGTTGGCCGCGAGCAGTTGGCCGCTGCTGGTTTGCTCAAGATTATCGACATTGACCGTGAGGTTGCCGGCCTGGATCAGGCTGCTGTTGGTCCAGTTGGTTTTGTCCAGGCTCAGGTCGCCCTGGGTCACCAGGCTGCCGCCTACGTTATCGAGGTTGATCCCGGCGATATCAAACACCCCGGTACCCACATGCAACACGCTGCCGCCCTGGTTCTGGAAAGTGCCGGCGGCCAGGCTCAAGTCGGCATTGGCCGCTTCCAGCTTGCCGCCGCTGTTATCCAGCACACCGCCAATCGCCACGCGGCTTTTGCCGCTGGTACCCAGGGCACGCAATTGCCCGCCCTGGTTGCTCAGGCTGGCGGCGGTGATATCCAGGGTGCTGGCGCTTTCGATCAAGCCACGGTTGTTGAGGGCGCCCAGCAGGCTGAGGTCGACTTGCTGACCGGCGATCTGCCCGGCGTTATCGACGCTGCCGCCACTGAGGCGCACGCGCTGGCCGGCAAACACACCGCCGTTGCCGTTGTTGAAAACACCGGCGTTGATCAGCGCATCGCCCGCCTTGGCCGAGAGTTTGCCCCCGGCGTTGTTCAGGCTGCCGACGGTGAGGTTGAGGCCGGCGTTTTCGCTGTGGATCAGGCCATCGTTGTCGTTTTGCAGCAGGCCGCTGGCGTTCAGGGTCAGCCCGGCGTTTGCCGCCAGGGTGCCGCTGTTGCGGTTGTCCACGCTGGCCGCCAATACCGTCAGCAGGGTTTGGCTGGTGAGTTTGCCGCCCTGGTTGTCGAGGGCGGCCACCCGCTCGATCGACAGCGGGCCGGCGCTGGCCAGCTTGCCGTTGCGGTTGATCAGATCGGCCAGCAGGTCGAGGGTCAGCGCACCGTTGCCGGTCAGGCTGCCGGCGCTGTTGTCCAGGCTGTTGCCGCGCAGGGTGAATGCGCCGGCGCTGTCGATGGTGCCGCCCTGGCTGTTATTGAGTGCGCCGCTGAGGGTCAGGGTTTGCGCTGCGGCGCTGGAGATCACGCCTTTGTTGCTGTTATCCAGGCTGTCGCCGGTCACGCTAAGGGTGTCGTGGCTGACCACCACGCCGCCCTGGTTATTGACCTGCGCGACATTGGCCTGCAACGCGCCATCGCTGATGATTTCGCCCTGGCTGTTGTACAGCGCAGCGGCGGTCAACTGGGTGCTGCCGCTGGTCAGCAGGCGGCCTTTGTTGCGGTTATCCACAGTGCTGGCAGTGACGTCCAGGGCCTTTCTGGCACTGATGACGCCGCCCTGGTTATCCAGGGTCTGGCTGGCCTTGACGGTGGCGCTGCGGCTGGCAACCACACTGGCGTTGTTGCGGATATCGCGGGCCTCGAGACTGACGTCGCCGGTGGTGGTGCGGGTGTTATCAGCATTCACGCCGGCTTCGATAACGCCGTTGTTGGTCAACTTGCCGCCGCTGCTCAGGCGCACCGTGTCGCGGGCCGCGAGGCTTTTCTGGGTGTTCAGGTCGCCGCTGGTTTTCACCGTCAGGGCGGTGCCGGCGTAGGCCGGGCCCTGGGCATCGAGGCTCGCCGCCTTGACGTCGATCGCGCCACTGGCCGCCGCCTGCGCCATGCTCAGGTGCCCGTTGGCATCGAGCTGGATATCGCCGGCGCTGGCCGCCAATGTGCCGTCCAGTTTTACCCCGACACCGGCCTCGGTGCCCACCAGCTTGATCGCGCCGGCGTACATGCCGCCCAGGGCCGAGGAGTCAATCGCAAGCTCCGGCTTGGCGCTGCCATCGTCGGCGCGTGCGGTGGCATTCAAGGTCTGTGCATTGACGTCGTTGCGCCCGGCAATCACGGTCAGGTTGCGCGCATTGATCTGCGCGTTGATCTTGGCCGTGCGGGTGATGATTTCGAAGCGGTCGACATTGCTCGCGTTCAAGCCCTGGCCGTCGATGGTCACCGCGCCGCCATCGACCTGGTAGCGGTCCAGGCGGCCGTTATCGAGGATCGGTTTGCCAGTGGTCAAGGTGACGTTGGGGGTGTTGATAAAGCCGCAGCCGTTGCAGGTCACGCCATAGGGGTTGGCGACGATGACCTTGGCCGACTGCCCCGCCACTTCGGTGTAGCCGCGCAACTGGCTGGCGCTGCCGCCGTTGACTTCGTTGAGGATGACATTCGCCGAGCCACCCTTGAGGTTGGGGTTGCCGACGATAATCCCGCCCAGTTGGGTGGACTGCAACGGGCCGCCGGCGTTGTTGAGGATCACGCCATTGGGGCCGACGTTGTAGTCCTTGAACTGGTTGTGGGACAGGCCGCTGCCGTTGGGCGTGGCGATGTTCACCACCGGTACGCCATTGCCCGCCGCGCCCACCGTCGTGCCGGGGCCGCTGACCACAATGCCGTCGGCCTGGGCCAGCAGCGGCTGCCAGAACAGCGCGTTGGCCAGGATCAGCACCAGGCCGCGCTTGGGCAGGCCGCAGAACGCATCACGGCGCTTCATGGCTGAAGAAGGCAGGCGGGCAAGGAAGGCAAACTGGCGGACATCCATGTCAAATTCTCGATGCGGCTAGGCGTTGAATTACAGGTAGAAATCCATCCGGAAGTAGATCGGCGCTTCGCGCTCGCTCATCACTGCCGGACGTTCCAAAGAGTGGGCAAAGGTCACGCTGGTGCTGACGTTTTTGCCACGGGCGAACAGCTCCACGGAGTTGCTGGAAACCCGGCCGTGGACGATGTCGTTGTAGCGGTCATTGCGGATCACGCCCTGGTCGTAGCCCAGGCTCACACCGTATTCGCCGAAGGCCGGGCGCAACCAATCCACCAGCACCGGCCGCGCCCAGCGCAGGTCGTTGCGCCAGTAGCCGCCACTGTCACCGTTGAGTTGCTGGTCCTTGAAGCCGCGCACCGAGGACGAGCCACCGAGGCTCATGCGCTGCGGGCTGAAGAGTATGTCTTCACTGCGTTGGCCGGTGGCAAGGCTAGTGAAACTGAACGACTCGCCCCACAACGTGAACGGCTGCAGGTAGCTGACGGTGGCGGTGTATTTGCGGTAGCGCGAATTGGGTTGGCGACTGCCGAATTCGCCACGTTCGTCCTGGGACTGGGCATCGAGCAGGCCAATGCCGTTCTGCATGCCCAGATCCATGTTGACGAAGGCACTGCCGACCCGCCGACCGTGGTTGATGCCGACCTGCATCTCGCTCAAGCGCGTGCTGCTGTCCAGGCGAGTGCTGAGCACGTAGTTGTTGGTACGCAAGTGGGCCAGGCCGACGTTGACCGAGGTCTTGCTCACGTCATCACGATGCACCACGCGCTCGGCGCGCAGTTGGTGGTTCTGGCTGTCACCCGATTGCTTGAAGCTGAACGTGTCGGCCTGGCCCAGCGCGCGGTAATCGCTCTCGCTGTAGGTGTAGCTGAAGTTCCACCAGCCCCACGGCACGTTGTAATAGAACATGCCGTTCTTCGAAGTTTTCTGGTGATCGCTGATCGCATCATGGCCGCCGCGCAACACCAACTGGTCCGCCAGGCCCAGGGGGCTGTCCCACTCAAGGCCGGTGCCCCACTGCTGCTCGCCGGTGCTTTTCTGCCCGTCGTTATTGCGCGACAGGCTGGCGCGCCAGGGCTTTTGCGGAGTGTTTTTCACCAGCACCGAACTGCCACCAACGGCTTCGCCGGGGGCCAGCTCCATTTGTGCCTGGTTGGATGGCAAGCGGTTGAGCTGATCGATGGCCTGCTCGATTTCCCGCAGGTTGAGCAGGTCGCCGTTTTTGCCGGGGAAGGCCATGGCCAACTCGCGCGCCGAGATCTTGCTGTCGGCGGCGCTATTCAAGCCTTCGAGCTTGCCTTCGACCACCAACACTTGCAGATGCCCTTTGGACAAATCCTGCTGCGGCAAGTAGGCACGGCTGGTGACCATGCCCTTGTCGATGTAGTGATCGGTGACGGCCTTGAGCAGTTGATTGAGCTGGGCCACGCCCAGGCACTGGTCGATGTAAGGCTTGATCAAGCGCTCACGCTCGGGGGCGGACAGGCTGTCGGCGCCTTTGAGTTCAATGGTCTTGATCGCGAAGCAACGGGTATCTACCGGGGCGGTGGGCGTTGCGGGTTTGACTTCCTTGCCGGGCAATTCCTTGAGCTCTTCGAGGCGCCGGCGCTGCTCTTCAAGCAAGCGGTTTTGCCGCTCGCGGATCAGGTCCTGATCGCCAGGCGAAGTCGCGGCCACTGCGCTGTTTGACCCACAGAGGGCGAACAGGGCAATACACAGGGAATACCGAATCCGTGGCAATAACGAGGGCATGTTCGATCCATCGAATAACAAGGGGCGGCAAACTAACATCGAACTTCCACACAGCCTAAATTCACGGCTAGTTGAAGCTAAAAATTAAATCACCAATAAGTTGCTGATTAATAACGATAAAAACTATCAGCAACAATTAAATGCTTGTATTCGGAATTTTTATTCCGACAAGCGGTATCAGTTTTGATACAGCTTTCGGCGCAACTTGAAAGTTGCCACTAGTTAGCCATCAATGTTGTGCCGAGATGGTTTAGTAGCCAAATAAGCGGAAAAGTTCGCGGTTATTTTGTGAATTGGATCCCATTTCTGACCACCGGCACCGCAGCCCCCACCCTGTAGGAGCTGGCTTGCCAGCGATGACGGCCGCGAGACCGCCGCAGAGTGTCAGATACCCAACGTCATCGTTGACGACCATCGCCGGCAAGCCGGCTCCTACCCAACGCGTTCCGCCACCAGCTTCAGCTCCCGCCGTTGTGCCGTCACCGCCTGCACCCCGCCCTCCTGGTCGTTATGAATCACCAGCACCCCCGGCCGGCGCAGTTGTTCAAGCTCCCCCGCCGCCAACCGGAAGCTCTCGCTCAGGCCGTGATCACTCAAGGCCTTGCCCGCCGCCCGGCGCTGGGCGAAGCGCTTGCCGCGCCGCTGCTGGTAGCGCGCCCAACTGATCAGCAGTACCGCATTGAACAGGGCGATCCACAGGTAGATCTGCAAGGTGTTCAGCGCAGCAAAGATCGGGGCATCGATGCGTGGGCCGCCGTGGCTGTCGAGCATCGGCACCAGGCCGCGCACCAGCAGGATCACCAGCCCGGCCCAGGCCAGCAGGGTCAGGAAAATATCAATGGCCTGCATCACAGGCCGCTGTGGGGTACGGATCAGGTTCATGGCTTCACTTCCTTGGCAGGTGCCTTGATGCCGCGATCCGGGCTGACCCAGCGCGCGCGTTTTTGATGTTGGCGGAACAGGACTTTGGGAAAGCTGACCAGGGTGGTGAACAGGCTCACCAGCCAGAACACCAGCGGGTACCAGACGGTCCAGAACAGGGTTTTCCACAGGCCGCGCTCGTAGCGCCGGTCAATCATGATGCTCACGGCGAACTGCACCAGGCACACCACCGCCAGCAGCAAGCCGGTGAAGGCCGGTGGCATCAGCGAGCTGACGGCAATCGCCTCAGGCAACGGCACCACTTTGCCCACGCCCCAGAAAATCACCGACAGCAGGAAGGTGAAGGCCCAGCCGGTGGACAGGCAGTATTCGAACAACAACGGCCACAGGTAGCGGTGGCGCCATTGCCAGATCCCGCGAATGTTCTTGAACAGCACCTCGGCACCACCCTGGGCCCAGCGCAGGCGCTGCTTCCACAGGCCGCCGAGGGTTTCGGGCATGAGGATCCAGCACAGCGCGCGCGGCTCGTAGAAGATGCTCCAGTGGTCCAGTTGCAGCTTCCAGCTCACGTCGATGTCTTCGGTGATCATGTCGGTGCTCCAGTAGTCGACCCGGTCCAGGGCCGCCCGCCGAAACGCCACCACTACGCCGGACACAGTGAAAATCCGCCCGAAGACCCGCTGGGTGCGCTTGATCAGACCAATGATCGAAGAGAACTCGCCCACCTGTACCCGACCGATCAAGGTCGAGCGCGTGCGGATGCGCGGGTTGCCGGTGACCGCGCCAAGCCGTGGGTTGTCGAGCATCGGCGCCACCAGGTAGGCGGCGGCATTGCGGTCGAGCAAGGCGTCGCCGTCGATGCATACCAAGTATTCGCTGCGGGCCGCCACGGCGCCCATGCGCAAGGCCACGGCCTTGCCCTGGTTTTGCGCCAGGTGCAACACGCGCAGGCGCGGCTCTTGCAGCGCCAGGGCATCGAGTACTTCGGCGGTGTTGTCGCTGGAGCCGTCGTTGATCGCAATCACTTCCAGGTTGCGATAACGCTGGGCCAACGCCGCGCCGATGGTCTCGGCGGCGTTGTCGCCTTCGTTGTAGCAAGGGATCAGGATCGAGATCAGCGGCTCGCCCTTGAGCGCCGGCGCCGGGGTGTCATCGGACCACGGCCAGTGGCGCTCCCAGTGCAGCCAGAAATACACGCCACCGGCGATCCACAGCCCGGACATAAACAACGGGTAGAAAAACACGAACTCCATCAGGAACTGCCCGGTGACCAGGAACATCAGGCCCAGGGGCACCCCCAACACCAATGCCAACACGAGAAGAGCAAGGATTCTGTCGAACATGAGTCAAGGATTCCATTTGTTGGAAAGGGCCGGACGCACGGTGTTCAGATCCGGCGAATTCTCCAGGAAGTTGTCGGGGTAGTAGCCAAAACTGCTGGCACCCTGGCGCTTGAGCACACCCATCCACTCCGCCATTTGCACGCCGGAAATGTCCGGGGCGGCTGGAGTGCGCCAATCCTTGGCCTGTAGCTCGAAGACCGTGCGTTGCATCGCACCGGGCCGGGCCTTGACCGTGGCCACGAGCTTTTCCAACCAGGCGTTGGAGTTTTTCAGCGACTGGCCTTCCATCAAGGGCATCGCCATCGGCGCGGTCCAGTCGTAGTGCTTGAGGAAGTCGTCGAGGTTCTGCGCAAACCAGGCTTCGCTGGCCGGGTTGAGCATCGGCTCGGCGAAGATATTGCGCGCGGTGAGCACTTCCGGGCCGCGCAGGGTGCGGACCTTGGCGGTCAGTTCATGGGTGAAGTCGATCAGGTAGCGACTCTTGAAACGGGTCCAGCGCTGCATCGCCTCAGGGTCGGCACGCAGCGCCTGGATGCTGCCCGGCAGGCCGTTGGCGGCGTAGGTTTTCAGGGCTTGGGGGCTGGCGTCTTCAAAGTCCGAGAGCACGGCGTCGTCGTGGAACAACACGCCGTGGATAGCGCTGGTACGGGCCAGGTCTTCGTAGATCTCACCGATGACTTTGCGCACTTGGGGATCGAATGGCGACAGGCGCTGGTACTGTTTCGGGTCGACGGCTACCTTGCCGGTGGCCGGGTCCCAACGGCTGACGCGGGGCAGCTTGGGGTCCAGGGCAAAGCTGAGCACGGGCATCCAGGCGTAGACCTTGACCAGGCCGCCACGGGTGTGCAGCTGCCAACTGACGCGGTTGAACAGGTCGGCACGCATCGGCAGATGGCGGTTGGGGAAGTACAGCGAACGCGCCAGGCCATCACCCTTGGGGTCGGCGAAGGCCTGGAGGAACACGGTGTCGACGCCCATGTCCAGCACACGCTGGACCAGCGCATCGAGGTTGCGCGCTTCCTGCGCCTTGTCCGGGTCGTAGACATGATCGAGGTCCACATGCAGCACGCGCATCGGCGCTTTGACCTGCGCCGAGACCATGCTGTTGGCGAAGTCCTCGCCGTACGGGTCGTTGTCCACCAGAAAGCGCGGGCTGCTCATCAAGTTGCCGAGGTTATCGAGGCCGTCCTCCAGGGTCAGGGCCATCTGGTAGCCCTGCTCACCCACCACCGCCAGGGAGGTGCCATCCGCCGCCCCATACGGCCATACCCATACACGCGGGGCCTTGCCGGTAACGGCGCGGATCTTGTTGGAAATCGCCGCGACGTCGGCGCGCATCCGCGCCTGGAACTGCGCTTCGGATTCATAACTGCCGGTGACCGGGTCATAGCGCCGGGTGGCGGCGGCCGGTTGCAGGTTGCCCTGGGGGTTGGCCAGCACGCCCTTGTGGTTGGCGTCGGTGTGGGCAGCGATTTCCACCAGGCCCGATTGCGCCACTTCGCGCACTTGTTGCCAGGTCAGAAACTCCGCGCGGTCACGCGGCACGCCGGCAAAATCCACCGGTTGGTTCAACGGCGTGTCGACCCAACTGCCCACCGGCGCCAGCACGGCCGGCCACTGGTAGGCACGCAGGATCGGCATGACACGGGTGTAGAAGCTCGAATAGCCGTCGTCGAAGCTGAGCATGACGGCTTTGGCCGGCAGCTCTGGCCCACCGGCGCGGGCGGCGAGGACCTGGTCGACGCTGACCGCCTGGTAGCCGTTCTCGCGCAGCCAGGACAACTGTTCGATCAGGCGTTCGGTGCGCACCGCCACCACTCTCTGGTCGGGGTCACGGTCGTTGACATCGTGGTAGGCAATGCCCAGGAAATGGTTTTTCGGCCACGGCGCTTCGTTGACCGGTTTGAGTCGTTCAGCAGGTGGCGTAAAAGGCGCGGGCGACTGGGCACAGGCACTGCTCAGCAGAAAGCCCAGGGCCAGCAGGCAACGGGAAACAAGGGTCATGATCGGACTCTTCTAGAAACGGTAAGTGAGGTCGACGATCAGGCGCACATCGCTTTCGCGCTCACCGTCATAAGGTCGGTTGATCCAGCTCAGGTTGGCGCCGGTCTCCAGTACGTCGTTCCAGCGATAACGCTGGCCGTAACTGAGCAAACCAATGGCGCCGGTGGAGTAATCACGCTGGCTGTAGGTGCCCGCACCGGCCTGGAACTGCTGACTCCACTGGGTTTCGTAGCGGTGATAAAGCACATGGTTGACGCTCACCGTGGGCAGCACGCTGAAGTCTGAACGCGGGTTGAAATACGCCGCTTCTTCCTTGCTGTTGCGGCTGGTGGCGACTTCCAGGCCAAGGTCCACTTGCACGCCCGGCGAGCGGTAGACGCCCTCACGGCCGATGAGCGACGCTTCGACACGGTCGTTACCGTCACTGAAGTGGGACGGGCTCAGCGCCAGTTTCCACTCACGGCTCTCGTTGGCGCTCCAGCGGATAAACCCGCTACCGCCGTTGGCGGTGACGTTGGCATTGAGCGCGCGCAACGGCGTGCTGGCGGCCAGGTAGTCAAGGCTGCCCCCGTACTGCCAGTGGTCGTTGATGTCCCGGGCAATCGCCAGGCGCGCGCCTTGCTTGGTGCCTTTGCCGTAGGAGTGATTGGAGACTTCGGCCTCCAGGGTCATATCACGGGTACGCCGCTCCACCCCCAGGCGCTGCCAGCGGTGGTGGCCGGTACCTTCTTCAAAGTCGGCGGTGGCGTAGCCGATACCGCCGAATATCCGCCAGTCTTCATCGATGGGCGGGCTGTAGAGCAGGGTTTCGATCCCCCAGTCGCGACTGCCGGAGACCGCCCCGCCGCCATGGCTTTTGCCGGTTTCGGCCTCGATGCGCAGCTCGGCCATCTCATGCACCTTGCGCAGGCGCTGCAGGCGTTGGACCTGGCGATTGTCCGGGGCGCGGGCGACTACGTCATCGGCGAGCACATCGAGCTGGCGCCACTCCTGCAGATCCAGCGCGTTGTAGCCTTGGGAGACTTCCAGGTCGATATGGCGCGGGTTCTGGTTCTCGGCGTTCTTGAGGGCAACTTCGGCACGCCGCGGCCAGGCGCGGGCGCGGAACATGTCCGCCTGGGCCACACGCATGCCGACATTGCCAGGCGAGGTGCGCACCAGGGTTTCCAGGCTTTTTTCACTGGTCGGCAGATCGGCGCCGTAGGTCGCGGCCTGGGCCGCCAGTTGCTGGGCGGCCAACCACGCATCGTTGGGGTTACCGAGGGGCAGGCCCTTGAGTTCAACCCGAGGTTTTTGCGTGCTCGCCAGGTCGTTTGCGACGGCGCGGGCTTCGCGGGTCTGGTCGTTTTCCAGCAAGGAGTAGTACAGCGCGGTGCTGTCGACCACTTGGTTGCTGGGGTCGGCGTCCGGCGCAATCACCGCCTGGCGATACAGCGGCGCAGCCTTTTCCGGCAGGCGTTGATCGAGGTAGGCGGCGGCCACCCAGCGCAGGGCGTAGTTGGGCAACTGCACGCCTTGAGCTTGCAAGGCTTCGTAGTCGTGGAGCACCTCGGCGGTACGTGCGCGAGCCTTGAGCGCGCCCAGGCGGTCGATGCGCCAGCGCACCACATCGTCATGGGCACTGGCGTCCGGGGTCCAGGTGGCGAGCAGTTGGTCGTAATCCTTGAGGGCGCGGTCGGCGATCACAAAGCGTTCGCTTTCACTGCGCGTCGGGAATTCAGCCAGGCGCACGCGTTCGGCAGCCAGGTCACCTTCCAGGCGGCGCTGGGTCACCGGGTCCAGCAGGCCGGGGTGGCGGGCGCTCAGGCGCAGGGCCGGTTCCGGCATGCGTGCACGTTGCAGGGCGATCAGGTATTCGCGCACCACCTCGGGCTGGTTGCCGGCGCGGATAAACGCCTGGTCGAATTCGAACAGCGAATCATAGAGCTGCCCGGCACGGGACAACGCGTAGCCCAGGGCCATGCGGCGCTGGACATCCTCAGGCTTGGCCGCCACCAGGGTGCGCGCACGCTGTACGGCCTCGGCGGTTTTGCCACCATCGGCCAGGGTCATGGCCAGGCCCAGTTGCAGGTCCGGGTTGTTCGGTTCGCGCAGCACGGCCTGGCGATACACCGCCTCGGCGGGCGCCCAACGCTGTTGATTGCGGTAGGTGCGGGCCACGGTGGTCAGCGCTTGGGTGGTCAGTTGGCGCTGGCGCCCCTGGGTCTCATAGACCTTGAGCACTTCGTCATCCTGGCGCGCCCAACTGGCAATCAGCAGGTGATCGCTGACCTGGCCAGAGGTCTGGCGCTCGGCAGGCAATTGGCGCAGCAGGTTGAGCGCCGGCGTGTAGTTGCCGGTACGGGCCTGGCGAATCAGGGAATCATAGGCAGGATCGGCCACGGCCAGAGTCGGCAGCAACAAGGCGGCACCGATCAATAGACGCAGGCGGCCAGGGCCAGTGGGAGAGAAATTACGCAACATGTCGTCAGCTTCCTTACTTGGAAAGCTGTAGCGATAGGTTCGCCTGTACAACACGCATCAGGCCGCCGGTGTCTGATGACCCGGCCAAGCTTTCCTGGGGCGCAATATCCCTGAGAAGGATATGGAATAGGGCAAATCAGGACAATTGTTCAGAATCGTCCTACAAACCGGTGGAGATCAAATGTGGGGCTTGTGTGGGAGCTGGCTTGCCGGCGATGGCATCACCTCTGTTTCACTGAAACACCGAGGTGATGCCATCGCCGGCAAGCCAGCTCCTACACAGACCGTATTTCTACAGGGGGCGGGCGGCCTTACTGCGCGCCGCTGACCGCACCCAGTTTGCCCAGTACGCCGCCGATAAACTGCTCGACGGTCATTTTCTGGCCATTGAAGGTCACTTCATTGTTGGCGTAGTGCAGCTTGGCCAGGATGTCGTTGCCTTCCAGGGTCGCCAACTGCGTGCCAACAGCCATGCCGCTGACCATCTCGCTGGCCATCTGCGATTGCTGCTCGATGGCTTTCGGGTCGGTCACGCCACCGATCTGCGCTTGCAGGGCAGCCACATCAGAGATCATCGGCTTGGACAGGGTCAGGTTGGCATCCAGCAGGGTAATCATCTGCTTGGCCAGTTCAACCGGCGGCAGCTCCATGGTGGACGGCTTGGTCAGGTCCACCACCAGGTTGAAGCGGCTTTCGCCATTGGCGGTCTTCAGGGACAGGTTTTCCAGGGCCACTTGCGGCTTGGCGGCCAGCAGCAGGTCAACGTTGGCCTGGGCCAGCACTTGCTCGGCTTCGCTCAGTTGCAGTTCTGGGATCGGTTGGCCGGCAGCCTGGGCAGCCTGCACCGGTTGCATCTTGTCCTGATAGAGCTTGGTCAGCACCATGGTCGATGGCACGTCGATGTTCTTGACGCTCACGGCCATGGCCGCCGAACCCACGGGTTTGCCCTGGTATCCGATCTCGGTGATTTTGTAGTCGACGCGACCGCTGAGGTTGTTGTCCTTGGTATCGCTGCTGTCTTTCTGCTCAAAACCTTTGACAGTCAGCACGGCTTGTTCCGGGCCAAAGGTGAACGTGCTGTTGCTCAACACGACGGTATTCTGGCCGACATAAAAGCCGAAGTTGCTCTTGGTCAAGTTACTGGCGAGGGTCAAGCCATTGAGCTCTGCCTGGAACGGTGCCCCCTTGGGGTCGACCAGGGAGACCTTGAGGGCGTCCATGTAACCGTCGACCTTGATCTCTGTCGCCTTTTCGGTGTTGAAGTAGTCCATGTTCAGGCCGGAGAAGGTGACACTGGTGGTGCCGTCCTTGTACTCCAGGGGCAGCAGCTCCAGGTTGCCGTTGACCGAACGGTTGAAGCCGATGTTGGCCACGCCCTTGACCGGCGAAACGTCCTTGGTGGCGGCGAACCATTTTTCGGTGGTCGGGTTCTTCTCAAGCGCCAAATGGCTGGTAGCCAGCACCGGCCACCACTTCAGGGTTACCAGGCGCGAGAAGGGCAGCGGGCCGTGTTCGATACGGTCGACAAACAGCAGTTCGCTGTCTTTGAACTGTTCACCGAATGCCGCACCTTCAGCCTTGAGACGGAAGTGGCCGGTGCTGCTGAACCAGCCGCGGTCCAGGGAGACCATCTCCAGGGTCATGCGGCCATCGACACCGGCCAGGGAGCGTTCCATCTCCTTGTTGGCGTCTTCGATCGTGGTTTTCAGCACCCCTTCCAACTGGCTGCCGGTGTACCAGGCACCGCCAGCACTGACCACGCCGACGGCGGCAACAAAACCCAAGAGTACAACGGCTGATTTATTCATGAAGTGTCCTGATCCAATCCTGTGCGAAGTGGGCTGTCTTCCCTGAACCCCGAAGTGGGGCGTCGGCTCAAGCCCGCCGAAAATCGGGGCAAGGTTAGCACTGGCAAGGGGGCTTGTCGCAAGGCCCGCCATACACACGCCCTCGGCCTGCCGGCAATGGCGGCCGAATGGGCGGCGCAGGGCTCAAGGTCGTCTCGCCGGCAAGCCGGCGCCTACCGGGGGCGGTGGGGGTCAGGAGTATTCCATCTCGATCTCGTCGAGCTGGTGATCGAAGCTCTTCAGCCGTGCGGTCCAGGTGTACACCAGCACTTCAAACTCGCGATGAATCACCGCATTGCCCGGTGTGTCGGCCTTGGGGTCGTAGAAGTCCAGCTGGTAACGCTCGCGGGCCATGGCGGTGGCAACGTCTGACAGCTCCCGGGCGTTGTTCAGCCAATGCCGTCCTTCAGCCACTTGCCGGTCGAGTACCACGCATTGTTTCTTCAAGGCTTCGAGGCTTTTTTCCAGGGGGGTGCCGGTCAGTTCGCCCATGACTTCCTGGAACGTACGCCCCGGCTGCCAGTAGCTACCCCAGAAATAGCGGTCGAACACGGTTTCGACCCGGCGCAGGGCAACCTTGGTGTCCCAGATCGCCACCCGCGTCTTGCCTTGCTCGAGGATTTTCTTCTGGGTCCGCTGGCCCTGGTACGACGCCCAGGCCACCACGCCCACGGACAATGCGGCGATCAACGCGCAGGCGCTGTCGAGGAACACCATGGCCTTATCCAGTTGATGGGCCAGCATGACACCGTAGAAGTAAGTCGCCGATAACAACACCAGTGCGAAGAGCACGCACCAGAAAGCGGGAGCATAAGGGTTTTTCATTATTGGAATCCCCATGAGCAACGCAGGCAGTGATCAGCGGGCCATCACGCAAGCCCGTCTGATCAAAGCATAGCAACCGCCTCAGGGTTTGCCGGGTTCCGTACCTTGCGTTCGTCCGCTTTCCCAGCCGCCGCCCAGGGCCAGGAACAGGTCGATCTGGCTCATTGCCACCTGGCTATTGGCCTGGGCCAGTTGCGCGCGCATATCGGTGTAGGTGCGCGTGGCCTGCAGGTCGGCGAGAAACGACTCGCGGCCGGCCTGGAAGAAGCGGTGCGTCTGGTCTGCGGCCTGTTGCGCCGACTGCTCGGCCTCGGCCAGGGCATCGCGGCGCTGCAATTGGGCGGTGTATTGCGCAAGCCCGGTCTGGGTCTCGCGGATGGCATTGAGTACCACCCCGTCAAAGTGCGCCAGGGCGCCCTGGGTCGCGGCTTCGGCTTCGTGGATGCGCGCACGCGAGCCGTTGGATGGCACCGTCCAGCTCAACAAGGGGCCGAAACCCCAGCGGTTGGTGGCCGGTTTGCCGAGGTTGTCGATAATGCCCACGGTGCCAATGGAGGCGCCGATGCTGATATCCGGGTACAGCTCGCCGGTGGCCACGCCAATGCCCGCCGTCGCCGCCGCCAACCGGCGTTCGGCCTGGCGCACGTCAGGGCGGCGCTTGAGCAGGGTTGCGCCGTCGCCCACCGGTAGCAGTTGGGCAATCTGCGGCAACTGGGCGCAATCGCGGGTGCCGGTCGGCAATTGGTCCAGGGGCTTGGCCAGGAGCATCGACAGGCGGAACAACCCCGCCTGGCGCGCCGCCTCAAAGCGCGGCAGTTCGGCGCGCAGAGACTTGAATTGGGTTTGCGAGCGGGTGACCTGGGTTTCATCGCCCCGCCCGGCATCGCGCAGGCGCTGGGTCAGGCGCGTGCTCTGGGCTTGCAGGTCGAGGGACTGTTGGGCGATGTGCAGCTCTTCGTTGGCCGCGCACACCTGGGTGTAGGAGCGCACCACGTCCGCCACCAGGGTGATGCGCGCGGTATCGACGGCAGCCTGGGTCGCGTCGGCATTGGCCTGGGCGCCTTCGATGCCGCGCTGCAGGGTGCCGAACAGGTCGAACTGATAGGAGGTGGTGATGCCGATATCACCGACATTCGCCACCGGCACTTTATTGGCCTGCAAAAAGGCCTCGCCGGACTCCTGCAAACGCTGGGCGCCAAGCTTGACCCCACCGCTCCAGCCGCCCGCCGATTGCGCTTCCTGCACCTGGAAACGCGCCCGTTGCAGGTTGGCTGCCGCCACGCGCAGGTCGGTGTTGGAGGCCATGGCCTGGCGCACCAGTTCATCCAGACGCGGGTCCTGGTACAGCTTCCACCAGTCGGCGGGCACCGGGGCCGAGACCACATGACTGCCCTGCCCGGCCAATTGGCCTTGCAGGTCGCCACGGTTGATCGCCGCTTGGTCCGGCAACTGGTAATCCGGGCCTACCACCTGGCAGGCCGACAGCAGCAGCCCCAGCCCTGCGGTCGCCAGCAGTTGCTTCATGGCTGGTCTCCGGCCTTGGGCTGGTCATCGATGATCGAGACGGTGGCCGTGCGCCCGGCGATCATGCGGAAATCCGCCGGCACATCATCAAAGGCAATACGCACCGGAATCCGCTGGGCCAGGCGCACCCAACTGAACGCCGGGTTGACGTTGGGCAGCAGGTTGGAGCCGCTGGTGCGGTCGCGGTCTTCAATACCGGCGACGATGCTCTGCACATGCCCGCGCAAGCGCGCGTTGTCGCCAATCACGCGGATATCCACGCGTTGGCCGACATGGATGCCGTCCAGCTTGGTCTCTTCAAAGTAGCCGTCGATGTGGAAGGAGTTGCTGTCCACCACCGACAACACCGGGCGCCCGGCGGTCACGAACTCCTGGGCCCGAGGCGCACGGTCGTTGACGTAGCCGTCCACCGGGCTGCGGATCACCGAGCGGTCGAGGTTGAGCTGGGCGCTGTCCACCGTTACCTGCGCTTCGGCCAGGGCCGACTGGGCGCGGGCCACCCGGGACTGGCTTTCTTCCAGTTGCTCGCTGGCCACCAGGTTGCCCAGGCCACGGTTGCGCTTGGCTTCGCGCTGGGCCTGGGCCAGGGTTTCCTGGCGGTCGGCCACGGCCGCCTGGGCCTGGCGCAGGGCGAGCTTGAAGCGGTCCTGGTCCACCGAAAACAGCACCTGGCCACGGGTTACCAACTGGTTGTCGCGCACGTCCACTTGCTGGATCAGCCCGGACACGTCCGGGGCGATCTGCACGATGTCGGCGCGGATATGCCCGTCACGGGTCCAGGGCGCGAACATGTAGTACATCACCATGCGCCAGACCACGACGCAGGCGAAGGTCACTACCAGTAATGTCAGGACCACACGGCCAATCGTCAAAAAAGGTTTTTTCATGTCATCAGGTATCGACTGAGTGAGTCCACAGCGCCCAGCAACAGCGCGTAGAGAGCCACATTGAATAATGCCCGGTGCCAGACCAGGCGATAGAAGTGGACGCGGTTCAACAGCCCGTGCACCACCAGGTAAAAGCCATACGTAATGCCCATCAGCACCAGCAGCGTGGGCAGGAATACCCCGCTGATATCCAGGTCACCGATCATAGAGGCGCTCCATCGGGTAACGGCGCGTCCATCTCGCCTGTGCTGACAAACTCCACGCCGGGCAACAACGCCAGGCGCAGGCCGCTGAGGGCATGCAGCAGGTGCAGGCGGGTTTCGCCCTCGCCTTGCAGGCCCTGGCCATTGAGGGCGCGGCGGGTGCGGTCCAGGGTCATCAGCAGACCGCTGGGAGCCGGCAGGCGTTCACCGGCCTTCAGGCACGCCTTGAAGTACTCGCCAACCTCGGCCACCACCTGGTCGAGCAACACCCGTGGCACGCCGAGGATGCGGGGTGCGTAGGCCAGCAGGTCGAGCAGGTTCAGCGCCACGCGCAGCTCGCGCAGGGCGACGCCGGTGTCCTGGCCGGTCATGGCCAGGCGCGGCAGGTGCTGCATCAGGCGGTCGAGCATTTGCACGCCCAGGCGCCGGTGCTCGGCGAGGGTCGCCGGCTGCGTGAGCCCGACGATATCGCGCCAGCTGAAACGGGTCAGGCGCTTGGCCGCCAGTTCGGCGCCAAAGGGCCGCGCAATCAGAGTCCAGACAAAGGCAAACAGCAAGCCCACGGGGCCGGCGAGGTTGGAGTTGGCGAAGCTCAGAAAATCCGCGTCATAGGCGCCCTGGATGCTGATAAAGGACGAGGTGTTGACGATGGTCAGCAGCATGCCCAGGTAGAAGCGCGGTTGCACCGTCAGGGTGCCGACCCAGATAAAGGGCACCGCGAAAGCCAGCACCAGCATCGGGAAATCATGCAGGTTGGGCAGGATCAGAAACAGGTAGAGGCTGGCGAACAGCACCGACATCGCGGTCCAGAAAAAGAACCGGTAGATCTGGGGCGCCGGGTCGTCCATCGAGGCGAAGAAACTGCACGCTACCGCCGCAAGGATCACCGCGCTGCCGCCGTCGGTCCAGCCCAGCAGAATCCACAGCACCGAGGCGACGATGATCGCGCTGACCGTGGAAAACGCCGAGTAGAACATCAGGCCACGGTCAAGAAACGGCGTCAGCCGGCCCAGGCGCCAATGGCGGTAGACCGCGCGCCACGGGGCCTGGCTTTCGCTGTGGATGGCAGCTTGCAGGCTGCGGCAGTCTTGCCACAGGTCGATCCACTCGCCAAGGCGATACAGCGCGTTGGAAAACAGCAACTGATGGCGATCGTCCAGGGCCTCGGCGTCGGGTTGCAGGGCTTCGAGCTGGTCACGCAGGGCGCGCCAGCGTTCCACCGACGCCTCACTGGCGGTGCTTTGCAGCCACTCGGTGGTGGCCGCCAGCAGCGGCGCAAACTTGCTGACCAACTCCGGGGTGCGGCGCTCCAGGGCATACAGCGCGTCATCCAGGGCATCCACCACCGGCAACAGATGGATCATGCGCCCGCGCAGTTCCTTGGTGTTGCGCACCGTTTGCGGCCGCGCGCCTTCGTGGGGCAGTTGGCCGATCATCAATTCCAGGGTGTTGAAGGTCGCGACCATGCCGCCGCGCAGGCTGCTGACTTCTTCGGGCTGCACATTACGCGTGAGGAAGCGCTGGCTGTAGACCGTCGCGTCGGCAAACCATTTGCGCACCGAATCATCGAACACCGGCGCCAGGCGCCGTGGCCAGAACATCGCGCCGACCACCGCCGCCACGGCGATGCCAAGGAAGATCTCTTCGGTGCGCGCCTCGGCCACATCCCACACCGCCAGGGGGTTATCCACCACCGGCAGGGCGATCAACGGCAAGGTGTAACCCGCCAGCATCAACGCGTAGCTGTTGGCGGTGCGCAAATGCAGGGACAGAAACAGCAGAATGCCAGTCCACAGTGCAATCACCACCACCAGCAGGAACGGCGTCTGCACAAACATCGGCACGAAAAACACCGCCGCCATCGCCCCCAGAAAGGTGCCGATCGCACGGTACAAGGCCTTGGAGCTGGTGGGCCCGACAAACGGGCTGGAAACGATATACACCGTGGCCATCGCCCAATACGGACGCGGCATTTGCATGAGCATGGCGATGTACAGGGCAATCATGGAGGCGGCGAAAGTGCGCACGCCGTAGAACCAATCCCGGGCCGGCGGCATGCCGGTAAAAAATCCGTTCAAGAAGCCACGACCACGGGCGGCTGGCTGGCGTCTTCGAAAGCGCGCAGTACCCGCAACGCTGCCTCCAGGTCGGCAGGGGCAATATCTGCCAGCACTTCACGGCGCAGGCGCACCAATTGTGCTTCAACGGCCTGCACCAACTCCCGGCCCCGTTCGGTCAGGCTCAAGGCCTTGGCGCGGCGGTCGTGCAGGTCTTCGGCGCGGCACACATAACCTGCGCTGCACAGTTGGTCCAGCAGGCGCACCAGGGATGGGCTTTCCATCCCCGAGGCCTGGGCCACCTTGACTTGATGCACGCCGTCGCCAAGACGGCCGATCATCAGTAAAGGCACCGCACAGGCTTCGGAAATACCGTAGCTCACCAGCGTGGTCTGGCAGATTTTGCGCCAGTGACGGGCGCCTGCGACCATGCTGCTGCTGAGGCTCATATGTAGGGTTTCGAGGGTTTGGGGCACAAGATCATTCGCATACAGTTAGTTTGCTAACTATCAATATGATCAAGGAATGGAATCTCGTCAAGTTTTGATACAAATTCACAGATAGGCGGTGGGACACCCACATACCGCGTCACCCTGTGGGAGCTGTCGAACCTTGGCGAGGCTGCGATGGCGGTGGCACTGCGTGCATTGATGGTGGCTGACCCACCTCTATCGCAGCCTCGCTGGGGCTCGACAGCTCCCACATTCGATTGCCGTTGTCTTGCACAGTGCGTTCGCTTAAGCACGACCGCTGCGCAGCAGCACATTCAACTCATCCACCACTTCCGCCCAATCCGCATCCTCCAGGATTTCTTCGCGCAAAAACGCCCTCTGGCTCGGCGTCCAGAAAAACGCATCTTCGAGTTTCAACTCCGGCTTGAGTGGTGAATGCACGGCGACGAAACGCTCAATGCTGATGGCGTCATCGGCCAGTCCGAGCTGTTTGAACAACGACGGCAGGCTGTGAACAGGCGATTCCATGACAACTCCAAGACGAGGTAATTGCCCACAGTCTAGACCGATAAAACCCACAGATTGGCGGCCATACGTGCAACATTTTGCAATGTTCACGTTATCATCTTCACCTTCCGCCCAGCGGCATCCACGGACTCCCGGAATAAGGACAATTCATGCGCATCGGTCTTCTGTCATCCCTGACCCTGGCACTGTGTGCCGGCGTATCCCTGCAGGCCCAGGCCAGTGGCGACGACTCGTGCTACCCCGACTGGCGCGTGTCCCAGGATTCGCTGACCGCTTGCAGCAACATGCCGTTCCTGAGCCCCGGCAACGACAGCCGGACCAACCTGCGCCTGTTGCTCGCGGCAAAAAAGAACGCGCCCCTGACCCCCAATCCGCTGGGTGAAGATGACCTGGCCCAGGGCTTCGGCCCGGTGCCGTTCCCGGTGTATCGCCTGGTGCCCCGCCCGCCCGAGGGGCAGACGCCCGCAGAACAAGGCACGCAGCTTGCGCAGTTGTTGGCCGCGCTGGGCATCCAGCACGAGGTCACGGCGGCGGCGGGCGACCAGTTTTTGTGGGGCGAAGGCAGCCGTTGCCGCAGTAACAATGTGCAGAGCGCCACCGACTTTGTGCGCCAAGTGACCAAGGCCGATGTGCCGGCGAATGAGCGTGTGCTGCTGGCCAATGCCCGCCTGAAACTGCTCGGCACCTGCGACTGGCAGGGCGAGGTGCTGCTGGAGCCGCAGTTGATCACTTCCACCCAGGGTCGCGAACTGACCACCTACCTGCTCGCCGCCTCCGACTTTTACAGCGGGCGCTTTGTGTATGCCGAGCGTGGATTTGCCGCAGTCACCCTGACCACGTTGCCGTGGCTGAAGGAAACGGCGGTGTACATGATCGCCCGCGCGTCCCTCAACCATGCCCAGGAAAATGCGTTTGACGAGTACGGCTTGCCCCAGCGCCAGGCTGTGGATAAGTCTGCGCTGGACGAAGCCGAGCACAGTTTCCTCAGCTACCTGAACACTTATCCACAGGGTGAATACGCCCCTTCCGCTCGTGGCCTGCTGCGCCGGGTGCATTGGCTGGCTGGCGATGCGACCAAACTGGCCGACGACTACGCCTGGCAACTGACCGCGGCCAGCGATGCCGAGCGCAATGGCTCCATCGATGAGCTGGTGGAAGAAACCGACAACAAGCTGCTGACCAGCTACGCCGAGACCATCCGCAACCCCTTGTTGCTGGCGATCAACGACCTGATGTGGATGCGCGCCAACAACCCGCCCAAGCTGACCCGCGCCACCCTCGACGGACAAAAGGCCGCGTTTGCCAACGAGCCTGCGCTGTACGACTACTTGCAGGCGGCGTTCGCCCTATATGTCGAGCACCAGCCAGACCAGGCGTTGAAGCATCTGCCACAGGAGCTGCCAGCGAGCCTGGATTACCTGGCATTCAGCCAGCAAACCCTGCGCGGCCTGGCCCTGCAAGCCAAGCAGGACTGGAAAGGCGCCGAGGCACTTTGGCTGCAACTGCTGCCACTGGCCAAGCAGCCCTTGCAGCGCGATCAAGTGGAGCTGGCCCTGGCGATGAACTACGAACGCAGCGGCCAATTGGCCAAGGTGTTCGCTGCCGACTCGCCGATCCAGACCCAGCAAGTGCGCTATATCCTGTTGCGCAGCGTGGCCGGGCCCGAGTTGCTGCGCCAGCAGATCAGCCAGGCCAGCGACCCGCTGGAGCGCAGTACCGCGCAATTCGTGTTGCTCTACAAAGACCTGCTGCGGGGCCAGTTCGCGACCTTTGCCGAGGACTTGCAACAACTGCCGGCTTCCCCGGCGGCCGACAAGCTCGGCACCAGCCTGGGCTATGTGTACGACGGTGGCCAGGCACTGACCCTGTTCCGCTGGAGCGGCGACAAGGCCGCCTCCGGCTACACCTGCCCGACCATCGCGCAAACCGCCAGCACCTTGCAGGACGACCCGAAAAACCCACACGGCCTCAACTGCCTGGGTGAGTTCATCCTGCGCAACGGCCTGGACGGCATGCCCCTGGAACAGGCCCGCTCGGCCGGCAGCCTGGGCAGCACTGCATCGGGCTTCACCGGGGAAACCTTCTCGCGGCTCGAGGGCTACCAACAAGTGATCGCCAACCCCAAGGCGCCCCGTGACGACAAGGCCTATGCACTGTTCCGGGCGATCAACTGCTATGCGCCTTCGGGCTATAACAGCTGCGGTGGCGAAGATGTGGACAAGGCCGTGCGCAAGGGCTGGTTCCGCCAGTTGAAAACCGGGTTTGCCGACACCCAGTGGGGCAAATCGCTGCAGTACTACTGGTAAGCCGGTGAAAGGCTTGTGGCTGGCGCTGCTGCTCCTGGCGAGCCCGGCCTTCGGCGCAGTCGACGCCCGCGACCATGAAGCCTTCTGGCTGTGGAGCGGCGTCGCGCCACAGCCGGTGCTCAAGCAGGCCAAGACCCTGTACATCCTCCAGGGCCAGATCAACTCGACCCGCCGCCAGCCCGAACGCGGCGTGCAGTTCATCGCCCAGGGCATGAGCGTGCCGCGCCTCCGTCAGGGCGAAGTGTGGATCGTCTACCGCGCCCATACCTTGCGCTGGCCAGAGCCGGTCTACACAAAAATGCTCGGGCAGGTGCAACGCTGGCGCGCAGCGGGCAACCCGGTGGTCGGGATCCAGATCGACTTCGACGCCCGCACCCAATACCTGCACGAATACGCCACCTTCCTCAAAGACCTGCGCCAGCGCTTGCCGAAGGAGTTGCGCCTGAGCATCACCGGCCTGATGGACTGGAGCAGCAACGCCGACCCGGCCGCCATCGCCCAGCTTAAGGGCGTAGTGGATGAAGTGGTGGTGCAGACCTATCAGGGCCGCCATAGCATCCCCGATTACGCGGCGTACCTGCCCCGGATGATCCGACTGGGAATGCCGTTCAAGATCGGCTTGATCCAGGGCGGGGAATGGCAGGAGCCGGGGTATTTGCAGGGGAGCGAGTGGTTTCGGGGGTATGTGGTGTTTTTGCAGAATCCAGGTTGATCCCTGTAGGAGCCGGCTTGCCGGCTCCTACAGGGGATAGCGTCTTACCAGTCGTAAGTCAGGCTCGACACCACCGTACGCCCTTCGCCGTAGTAGCAATCCAGGTCGCTGGTGCACTGCGATACGTAGGTCTTGTTGGCAAGGTTCTGCACGTTCATCGCCAGCTTCACGCCTTTGAGTTTCAGGGGCGAGGCGCCCAGGTCGTAGCTCAGGCTGGCATCGTAGACGGTGTAGGACGGCACGGTGAACGCGCCGGCAAAGTAGTCACCCATGCTGCTGCGCGAGTAGCGGGCGCCCAGGCCTGCGCCGAGGCCGGCCAGGGGGGTGTCGCCGATCACGGTGTAGTTGACCCACAGCGCCGCCGTCAGGGGTGAGATACCGGCCGGGTGGCGGCCTTCGCGACCTTCGTTGTCCTTGGTGTACTTGATGTCGTTGCGCGCCGCCGAAGCGACCACATCCCAGGAATCGTTCAACACGGCCTTGGCTTCGAACTCGACGCCGCGCGAACGCATGGCGCCGCTCTGGCTACTGAAGTTGCTCGGCGGATTGGCCGTCAGGATGTTTTCCTGGTCCAGTTGATAGACCGAGACCTGCACAAAACTTTCCTGGCCCGGGGGCTGGTACTTCACGCCGACTTCGTACTGGTTGCCGGTGGACGGGTCGAAGGGTTTCTGGTTGGCATCGGTGCCGGACAGCGGCAGGAAGGACTCCGAGTAGCTGATAAACGGCGCCAGGCCGTTATCGAACAGGTACACCAGGCCCGCGCGGCCGGTGAAGGCCTGGTCCTTGCTGCTGGTGCGGTCGTCGCTCAGCGGCGCCTTGTTGACCACATTGGCCCAGTCATAGCGCCCACCCAGCACCAGTGCCCATTTGTCCCACTTGATCTGGTCCTGCACATACAGGCCGGTCTGGGTGATGGTGTTGTCCCAGCGATAGGGCTGGCCGAAGTTCAGCGGCTGGCCATACACCGGGTTGAACAGATCGATGATCGGCGGGTTGCGGTCATAAAGGCCGAGGAACCTGGAGTTGGAGTGGTAGTAATCCAGGCCCACGATCAGGGTGTGGGAGAACTCGCCAGTGGTGAATTCGGCCTGGGCGATGTTATCCACGCCAATCACTTTGTTGTTCTGCCTCCAGTCCACGCCGAAACGTTGCAGGTAGCGTTGATCCATCGCGCCAGTGGCCGGGTTGGCGACAAAACGGTAGCCGTGCAACGGCGCCCTATAGCGGTCGTCCACTTCGGCATAGCGCGCGTTTTGCTTGAGGGTCCAGGTGTCGTTCAGCCGATGGGACAACTCGTAGCCGAAGGCGAATTGTTCGCGGTTGTACTTGTTGACGCCCGGCTCGCCGATAAACACATCACGGTCGATCTTGCCGTTGGGGTTGCGCCAGATCGTGCCGGACGCCGGCAGGCCCTGGGCCTCGGGCACGCCCTTGTCTTTCTGGTACTGGGCGAACAGGGTCAGGCTGGTGTCGTCGTTGGGCCGCCAGGTCAGGCTCGGCGCAATGAATTGGCGGCGGTTTTCGAAGTAGTCGATCTCGCCCTGCTCGTCCTTGAGGCGCCCGGTGAGGCGATAGAAGAATTGCCCTTGATCATCCAGCGGGCCGCTAAGGTCAATGGCCGCGCTTTTGTGCTCGTAGGTGCCGGCTTCGAGCACCACCTGGCGCACCGGGGTCTCGCTGGGGCGCTTGCTGACCATATTGACGATGCCGCCCGGCTGGTTGTGCCCGTACAGCACCGATGCCGGGCCCTTGAGCACTTCGATGCGCTCCAGGGAATAGGGCTCGATCTGCAACGCACCGCCGGTACTGCCGCCGCCGTAAGGCAGGTGCAGGCCGTCGAGGTACAAGGGGGTGGGCGAGAAGCCACGGGATGTCGGCTCGTCGAACAGCTTGACCCGGTCGGAGAACCCCCCGGCGCTCATGCCGGGGGTGTACAGCAGCGCCTGGGTCACGCTTTGCGCGCCGCGCGCCTTGATTTCGGCAGCGGTGATCACGTTGATGGTCTGGGGGATTTCCACCAGCGCGGCATCGGTCTTGCTGCCCGTGGCGCTGCGGGTGGCGACGATGCCGTCGACCGGGCCCCAGGCGTTTTCCTGGGCCTGCTGGGCGCTGATCTGGGTTGCGCCCAACTGCACCGAACCGTCCCCCGACAGCGCCTGCACCGACCAGCCGCCGCCCGACTGCAGCGCCACCAGGCCGCTGCCGGCCAACAAGCGTTCCAACCCCGGGCCCGTGGCATAGCGACCCTGCAAGCCAGGGCTGCGCTTGCCGGCAGTCAGTGATGCATCCACCGAGAGCAAAATCCCCGAAGCGCTGGCGAAACGGTTCAACGCCTGGTCCAGGCTGCCAGCAGGGATGTTGTATTGGCGCAAGGCTTCGCCAGCGCTCTCCTGGGCCTGGACCAGGGTCGGGACGAGCGGCACAGTCGCCAGCACACTGACAAATAGGCCACGGCGCAGGGCGCGGGCCAGGGGTTGGATTGGGTGGTGCGGCATTGCAGGACTCCCCGTGAGAACGCTTCTTGATTGGCTTTCAAGAGGTATCCCGGACGGGATTGAAAAACCGACAAAAGAAAATCAAAAAAAATGCGGCCACTGACTTTCCACACCAAAACACCATCAATGTGGGAGCTGGCTTGCCTGCGATAGAGGTGGGTCGGTTAGCCCATCTGTCACTGATACACCGCTATCGCAGGCAAGCCCGCTCCCACCGTTGATCGAGTCAAACCCTGGCTTTTAGGGTGACCCAATAGCGCGTCACCGCATGCACCCGTACCGGCAATGAGCGCTCAAGGGCGGTGAGGATCGCATCGGTGTCATTGAGCGGAAACACACCGGTCAGCAACAGCCCGGACACGGCCTCGTCACAGCGCAACACCCCCGGCCGATAACGGCTCAGTTCAGCCACAAAACGCCCCAGCGGCTGGCGCTCGGCAATCAGGCGGTGCTGGGCCCAACTGCTGGCGTTGGCATCCAGCGCAGTCACTGCCGAGGTCTGCGTTGCACTGAACCACAGGCTGTCACCCGCGTTCATCAGCACCGGCAAACCCTCTACCGGGCGCACCTGCAGGCGTCCTTCATACAGGTCGACGCGGCTGCCGTCGTCCAGTTCGCGCACGGCAAAGCGGGTGCCCAGGGCCTGGATATCGCCCGCAGCGGTTTCGACGATCAGCGGGCGGGACGGGTCGTGGCCGCTGGTCAGCAGGATCTCGCCACGAATCAGGCGGATGCGCCGCTCAGTGGCACTGAAGCGCAGGTCGATGGCACTGTCGCTGTTGAGGTCCAGGTGGGTGCCGTCGCTCAAGGTCAGGTGGCGAATTTCGCCCGTGGCGGTGCGGTGCTCGGCAAACGCCGCCCGCCACGGCTGGCTGCCCTGCACCAGGTAGCCGCTGCCACCGGCTACCAGCAACAGTCCGAGCAGTTTCAACGCAGCCCGACGCTGTGGGTCCGGCGCGTCGCGCAACACCGCGCGGGCGCTGTCTGCGGGTACGCCGCCCAAGGTCTGCTGCAACTGCTGCAACCGCTGCCAGGCGCGACGATGCTCCGGGTCAGCGGCCTGCCAATGGGCAAAGGCCTGGCGCTGGGCCCCGTCGAATTCGCCACCCCATTGCAGCATCAACCATTCGCTGGCCTGTTCGACCACGGCCTGGGCAATCGGCGCGTCATGGCGGGCTCTCATTCTTCGTAAGCCACCTGGTAGCAGGCGATGATCGCGCGGGTCATGTACTTCTGCACCGAGCTGATCGTTACCCCCAGGCGCTCGGCGATCTGCGCGTAGGTCAGGCCTTCGAACTGCGACAACAGGAACGCCCGGCGCACGTTCTCGGGCATGCGGTCGAGCATGGCATCGATCTGCATCAGGGTTTCGAGGATCAATGCGCGGGTTTCCAGGGACGGCGACTCGGGCTCCGGCAGGTGGGCAATGCTTTGCAGATAGGCGCGCTCGATGCGCAGGCGCCGCCATTGATCGATCACCAGGTTGCGCGCGATCTGCGTCAGGTAGCTGCGGCTCTCCTTGGCCCCGGGAATACGCCCCGACACCAGCAGGCGCAGGAAGGTGTCCTGCGCCACGTCGGCGGCGTGCTCACGGTCGCCCAGGCGCTTGCGCAGCCAGCCTTGCAGCCAACCATGATGGTCGCGGTACAGGAGATGAAGCTGTTGCTGGCCGTCAGTCGCGGTGTCCATGAATCGCCCGGATACACTATTGAGAGCAATTATCATTACAGCTTGTATCGCGACTGGCAAAAAACTTTATCAGTTACCGCCCGGCGGTCTGCAACGGATACACCGACTCCCAGCCCCCGCCCAATGCCTTGTACAAGCCGACCATGGCCAGGGACACGCCGGTGGAGCTTTCCACCCATTGCTCCTGGGTCGCCAGCAAGGCGCTCTGCACCGTGAGCACGTTGACGAAATCCACCACCCCTTCGACGTACTGGTGCTGGGCGGTGTCCAGGGCAATCTGGTTCTGGCGCACGGCTTCGGCGAGGCTGTCGCGGCGCAATTGGCTGGCGTTGTAGCGGGTCAACTGGTCGTCGATTTCATGCCAGGCGCGCAACACGGTCTGCTGGTACGCCAGGGCCGCTTCCTGCTGCTGGGCTTCGCGCAGATCGAGCATGCCTTGCAGGCGGCCGCCGTTGAACAGCGGCAGGCTCAGCGATGGGCCGAAAGCAAAGGTGCGTGAGCCCCAGGAGCCCAGATCCGACAATTGCATGGCCTGGGAACCGAGGCTGCCTGACAGGGTGATCCGTGGGTAGAAGTCGCCCTTGGCCACGCCGATGCTCGCGGTCGCCGCATGCAGGCGCGCCTCGGCCTGGCGGATATCCGGGCGGCGCTGTGCCAGTTGCGACGGCAGGCCAATCGCAACCTGGCGCTGGGTCTGGGGCACCGCCGCGTCCGGCGACAGTTGCGCATGCAAGGCTTGCGGGGCCTGGCCCATCAGCAGGCTCAGGGCGTTGATCAACTGGTCCTGGCGCTGCTGCAAATCCGGCAGGCGCGCTTCGATGGCGGCCACTTGCGCCGCAGCTTCAGCGACATCCAGGTGGGTGGCCACGCCATCGGCCAAGCGCAGTTGCGAGAGCTTCAGGCTGCGCCGTGCGACGTCGAGGTTTTGCTCGGTGACCGCACGGGTACTTTGCACGCCGCGTAGCTGGATGTAGTCCTGGGCAGTCTCGGCCAAGACCGACAGCAGCACACTGCGGCGGTCGTTTTCGGCCACTTGCAGGGTGGCGTCGGCGGCTTCGGTTTCGCGCCGTACCCGGCCCCAGAAGTCCAGTTCCCAGGAGGCCGCAAAGCCTGCGTCCCACAGGTTGAAGGCCGAACGGCCGTTATTGCCGGAGGGATCGCTCAGGCCGTTGGCGCTATTGCGTTTGCGGCCATAGTTGCCGCCGGCGCTGACCTGCGGGTAGCGCTCGGCAGTCGTCACCTGGCGCACCGCGCGGCTCTGTTGCAGGCGGCTGCTGGCCAGTTTCAGGTCGAGGTTGTCACTCAGTGCCCGGCGCACCAGGGCTGACAGTTGCGGGTCGTGGAACACGTCCCACCACTGCTCTTCCAATGGGTCGCTGACCGCACGGCTGGCGGCCTGGCGCCCCTGGGGCTCGGCCCAGTGCGCCGCTGGCTGGGCGTCGGGGCGCTTAAAATCCGGGCCGACGGTGCAAGCGCCCAGGCTGATCAGGCTGAGAGTAAGCAGCGCGAGTTTTCTCATTGCTGCGCCACCTCACGTTGCTGCGCACTGGGCTGTGTGTTGACGCTGGCCTCCACCGACATCCCGACCCGCAGGCGATGAACCTGCGCCTGGCCCGGCTCCAGGATGATTTTCACCGGGATGCGCTGCACCACCTTGGTGAAATTGCCGGTGGCGTTGTCGGGCTTGACCGAAGCGAAGGTCACGCCCGTGGCCGGTGCCAGGCTTTCCAGGTGGCCGTTGAGGACTTCACCGTCGAGGCTGTCGACCCGCACTTCAACCGCCTGGCCGGCGTGCATGTGGGACAGTTGGTTTTCCTGGAAATTGGCCACCACATACGCGTCGGCCAACGGCACCACGGCGAGGATCTTGCTACCCGGGGTGACAAAGGCACCGACCCGCACCGCCCGCTCGCCGACCATGCCATCCACCGGCGCGACAATGCGCGTGTACGACAGTTGATAGCTGGCCATTTCCAGCGCGGCCTGGGCACGCTTCAAGCCACCTTCGGCGGCATCGCGCTGGGCGCTGAGGATTTCCACCTGCTTGCGCTCGGCGGCCAGTACCGCCGTGGCGTTGGCCAGGCGCGCGGTGGCCTGGTCGATGCGGGTCCTGGCTTGCTGGGCGTTCTGCACGGTACCTGCGCCAACTCCGGCAAGGTGGTTGTAGCGGTTCAATTCGTGCTCGGCAAAGGCCACTTCGGCGCGGTCGGCGGCCACCGTGGCCTGGGCCTGGGCGATCACCGAGCTTTGCCGCTCAAGGGTGGCCACTGCGTTTTTCAGCTGGGCCTGGGCCATCAGGGTTTCGGCATCGGCGGCCTGGGCGGCGGCGCGCAAGTCGCGGTCATCGATCAGCGCCAGCAACTGCCCGGCCTTGACCTGCTGGTTGTCCTCCACCAACACCTCTTTGATAAACCCGGCGACCCGTGGTGCCACCAAGGTGTAGTCGGCGGCGACGAAGGCGTCGTTGGTGGTCTGGCGCTTGCTGCCAAACACACCCGGCGCCAGCAGGTACACCAGCGCGCCCACGGCGAATACGCTGATAACAGTCACGGCAATCTGGTCTTTGCGTTTCATAAAAATCCTTTGTTTCAGTCAACAATCAAGCGGGTGCGCGCGGCGGGAAAATCCGCGTCGGCATCCAGAAAATCAGGAGGATCAACGCCACCGCGACACCGGCCATGACGTAATAAAGATCCGCAGAAGTCAGCACCACGGCCTGCTGGTGCAGGCGGTGGGCAAGGCCCGCGGCATCGCTGTCAGCCAGGGGTGAGTTACCCAGGGCGTCCACCAGCATGGTCGAGTGGAAATGCAGGCGGTGGGTGGTCAGCACCTCGATCACCCCGGTGGCGACCACCGCCGCCAGGCCCTTGACCGTGTTGAACCAGGCCGAGGCAAACGGCCCGTCGGTGGGCACGATGCTGCCGGTGGACAGCATCAACAGCGGCAACACCGCCATCGGCTGCCCGAAGATTTGCAGCAGTTGCAGCACGTAGAACTCATCCCGGATCCACGCCGAGGTCAGTTGCGCGCCGCCAAGGCAGGACAAGGTCAGCATGCCCAGGCCAATCCCCAGCACCCAGCGGCAATCCACCCAGCGCAAGTTGCACAGGGCGGCCACCAGGGGCAGCGCGAGCAACTGCGGCAGCGCCATGATCAGCATCACCGGCGCGGTTTGCAGCGGCCGGTAACCCTGCACCTGCGCCAGGTAGCTGGACGGCAGGATGATCACCGCCTGCAACACCACCAGCACCCCGGCCAACACGATCAGGGCGAAGGCCAGGTTGCGCAGGCCGAGCATCTGCAACTTGAAGAACGGCATCGGGTGTGACCATTCATTGAGCATGAACAGCACCAGCAACAGCACCCCGCCAATCAGCAGCGTGGTGATCAGCGGCGACTCGAACCAGTCCAGGCGATTGCCCTGCAAGATGCCGATCACCAGCATGCAGATCGCCGGGAAGCCCAGCAGCAGGCCGCGCCAGTTGAACTGCTTGAGGCGCTCCAGGCGCAGCGGGTCCTGGGGCAAGCCGTAGGCCACGGCGGCCATGGCCAGCAGGCACGGTGCGACGATCTGCCAGAACGCCCACTGCCAGCCGACGTATTCGGTCCAGAGTGCCGCCAACGGTGTGCCGAGGCTGGGGCCGAAAGTGGCGGTCAGGGCATAGCCGGCCAGGCCGTAGAGCTTGACGTGGGCCGGCAAGAAACGCAGGGCCACGGTCATCAGCATCGGCGGCAAGGCTCCACCGGCCAGGCCTTGCAGGGTGCGCAGTACCAGCAGGCTTTCATAATTCGGCGCCAGCGGGCAAAGCACCCCCAGCAGGGTAAACAGGCCGATGGCCCACAGGGTGAAGCGGCGCAGCGAAAACGTCACCGAACACCACGGCGCAAAGGCCATGGCCGAGACGGAAGTGGCGGTGTAGGCAGCAACCAGCCAGGTACCTTCGTCAAACCCGATGTACAGCGCACCGCGGATATCGGCGAGGGCGACCTTGGTCACCATTTCGTTCAGGCCCGAGACCAGTACCGCCAGCAGCACGCCAACCAGGCCGATGATGATCCGTGGGCCGAACACAGGGGGGCTGACGGCGGCGGGTTTGGCGGCGGCCAAGGGCGCGGGGGCAGCGAGGGAAGTCATGAAGGTACAACTCGGCAATAGAATACCCGAGCAGTTTAATAAGGCTTAGACATGACGAAAACTGACTTGTGGGAAGGTTATAACTGCATCAGACGCAATGATTGAACGTAGGAGCTGGCTTGCCTGCGATAGCGGTGTATCAGTTACAGATGCGTTAGCTGACACACCGCTATCGCAGGCAAGCCAGCTCCTACATTTGATCGGGGTCATCAGACCGGCTGGGCTTCGCGCCAGGTCGCCGCGCAGCTTTCGCGCATGGTTTCGCGCAGCCATCGGTGCGCCGGGTCTTTGTCGAAGCGCGGGTGCCAGGCCTGGGTCAGGACCAGGGTCGGCAGGGAAATCGGCAGGGTGAATGCGCGCAGTGGCAGTTTCAGGCGATTGGCGCTGTACAGCGCTTCCTTGGGCACCGGCAGGATCAGGTCGGAGTCGGGCAGCATGAACATCGCACCGTGAAACCCCGGCGCGATCATCGCCACCCGGCGCTCCAGGCCCTGGGCACTGAGGGCAGTGTCGATCGGCCCACGGGCGATACCGCGCCGGGAGATGCTGATATGGGAGTAGCTGGCAAAGCGCGCCGCAGTGATTTCTTCGTCGAACAGCGGGTGGCCTTCACGGGCCAGGCCGACGAAGGTGGTGGAGAACAGGTTCTGCACCTTCACTTCCGGGGTGATCGGCATGGTGTTGCCGACGCGCAGGTCCAGGCGCCCTTCGCGCAAGGCTTCATCGTCACTGTCGCCTTCCGGCACAAAACGCAGCTCGCAGTGGGGCGCCACCCGTTCCATGGCATCGAACAAACGACCGCCATACACGCCGACAAAAAAGTCATTGGCACGCACGCTGAACCGCCGGCGCAAAGTGCTCAGGTCGACCTCGTCCGCCGAGCGGAACAGCAACGCCGCCTGCTCCACCACGTTGCGCACCTGGCCTTGCAACTCCAGGGCCTTGGGCGTGGGCACCAGGCCGCGCCCGGCGCGCACCAGGATCGGATCGCCGACAGCCTCGCGGATGCGCGTCAGGGTGCGGCTCATGGCCGCCGGGCTGAGGTTCATCCGCCGTGCGGCGCCCACCACACTGCCCTCGTCGAGCAAGGCGTCGAGGGCCACCAGCAGGTTCATGTCCGGTAATTGCATGCCAAGCACTCGTGATGAATGTGGAGTACAGCGCACGCAATCGTAGCAGGCTTTATCGGTACTGTTTCAGGCTATGCGGCAGGTAATCGGCGTAGGTGGCGGTGGGATTGGCCTGACACTGGCGGACGATTTCCGGCAATAAGTTTTCCAGCTGATCGGCCAGGACCAGGCCGTCGGCATAGGTAGTTTTGCCACTGAACGCCGGCAGCATCACCGCAACGCGGGTGATGGCGAAGCTCTTCATGGCACTCAAAGGGCGGGTGGGATGCTCGCGGCGGAACTGGCTGACCTCCTCGCTCAAGTCACGGCAGGATTGAAACTTCACCTCGGTAAAGTTCAGTTGCACCCCTTCACGGCTGATGGGCTCGGGCGAAAACAGCATATCGTTGCGCGCCTCGACCACCGCAGGCCGCTCGGCGCTCACTGTCCACGGCTTGAAGCGCCATTGCTTGGCCGCACCGACAGCCGCTTCGCCAAAGGCGGGCTTGGTGGCATTGAGCGCTTTTACATCGCTGACCGATCCGTCGTTGTGGATCTTGAGGCTGATCCGCGCATGCCCCTGGGTGGTTGTCAGGGTCTTGGGGTACACCGGCTTGACCGTGAACACCACTTCAGGCTCAAACCCGGCAAAAACCGCTGTCGACGCGAGTAAGGCTGCAGCCAAGACAAGAAACCGCATGTTCGTAAATCCTTTTACCGGCCAGGCCTGACGCCAGGGCGGCGTCAGGTTCGGGCGGCATTATCGGACTCATAGCGGCCAAAGAGCAATAATTCCTATTTAGCGCTGCATGCCCCAGCGCTTCACGGTGACACGCTCGAGGGTGTCGAACACCAGGTTTTCCACGAGCAGGCCGATCAGGATCACTACCGCCAGCCCGGCGAATACCTTGTCGGTGTACAACTCGTTGCGGTTCTGGAAGATGTACCAGCCCAGGCCGCCCTTGCCGCTGGTGGCGCCGAACACCAGTTCGGCGGCGATCAGCGTGCGCCAGGCAAAGGCCCAGCCGATCTTCAGGCCGGCGAGGATCGACGGCAGCGCCGCCGGGATCAGGATAAACAGCACAAAGCGCATGCCCTTGAGGCCGTAGTTGCGCCCGGCCATGCGCAGGGTTTCCGACACTCCCATAAACCCCGAGTAGGTGTTGAGCGCCAAGGCCCACAGCACCGAGTGCACCAGCACAAAAATCAGGCTGTTCTGCCCCAGGCCAAACCACAACAGCGCCAGGGGCAGCAGGGCAATCGCCGGCAGCGGGTTGAACATCGAGGTCAGGGTGCTCAGCAGGTCGCGGCCCATCTGGGTCGAGACCGCCAGGGTGGTCAGGGCAAATGCCAGGACGATGCCGATCAGGTAGCCCTTGAGCAGCACCACCAGCGAGATGCTGACCTTGCCCAGCAACTCGCCGCTGGCAATGCCGTCGTAGAAGGCGTGGAAGGTCTGCAAGAAGCTGGGCAGCAGCAGGTCGTTGTTCTGATAGCGCGCCGCCGCTTCCCAGAGGATCGCCAGCACGATCAGGATCAGGCCCTTGCGCAGCCAGCCTTGTTGCCACAGGCGTTGGCGCAGGGGTAAGGCGCGTTCCACGGGCACGCCGGGCAGCGGTTGCAGGGTGATTTCATATTCCTGGCGCATGGGCACAGTCCTTCAATAAGCGATGCGGATGTCGGCGAAATCCAGTTCGGTTTCTGCCTCGGGCGACTCATCGAACAACAGGCGATGAATACGCCGCGCTGACGCCTGGAACGCCACACCGCCGAGGCTGTGCAGGTCGTATTGATGGCTGTGGATTTCGGCGCGCACCCGCCCTGGATGGGGCGACAGCAACAGGATGCGATTGCCCACCACCAGGGCTTCTTCGATGGAGTGGGTGACAAACAGCAGGGTGAAGCGCACCTCTTCCCACAGCAGCAGCAACTCCTCCTGCATCTTGCGTCGGGTCAGGGCATCGAGGGCGGCGAAGGGCTCGTCCATCAGCAGGATTTTCGGCTGCATGGCCAACGCCCGGGCAATCGCCACCCGCGCCTTCATGCCACCGGACAGGGTGTGCGGATAGGCGTCGGCAAAGGCGCTCAAACCGACCTTGTCGAGGTAGTACAACGCCCGCTCCTCAGCTTCGCGGCGCTTGAGGGTCCGGGACGCCAGCAACGGGAACATCACGTTCTGCTTGACGGTTTTCCAGGGCGGCAGTTGGTCGAACTCCTGGAACACCACGATGCGATCCGGGCCCGGTTGCTCGACCTTTTGCCCCAGCAGGCGGATCTCGCCTTCGCAGGGTTTGATAAAGCCGGCCACCGCCTTGAGCAGCGTGGATTTGCCGCAGCCCGAAGGCCCCAGCAGTACAAAGCGATCAGCCGGATCGATCTCGAAGCTGACCTGGTGAGTGGCCCGCACCACCCGTTCGGGGGTGCGGTATTCCAGGCTGACTTGATCCACCGCGAGCAAGGCTTGGGCGGGACTCAGGTTGCTGGCCGTGTGGCCTTGCAAAGGCGCGTTCATCTCAGCTCCCTTGCAGCGGCTTGGCATCCTGGAAGAAGTAATCCTTCCACGACTCGGGTTTGTTCTTGATCGCGCCCACGCGGTAGAGGAATTCAGCCAGTGGGTAGGTGTTTTTCGGCGTGACGCTGAACTCAAATTGCGGGTTGTCGATGATTTTCAGCAACTCGGCCCGGTCGATCTTGGCCTTGGTCACCCGGATATAGGTGTCGGCGGCGGCGCCCTTGTCGTTCTGGGCGAACTGCGCGGCCTCGGTCAGGGCATCGATGAAGGCCTTGTAGGTTTTCGGGTTGTCGTGGCGAAACTTCTCGGTGGCGAACAACACGGTCGGCGAGTTCGGCCCCAGCAGGTCATAGGTGTTGAGCACCACATGCACGTTCGGGTTGGCCAGGGCCTGATCCTGGAACGGCGGGTTGGAGAAGTGCCCGGTCAGCTCGGTGCCGCCGGCGATCAGCGCGGCCGTGGCGTCGGGGTGCGGCACGGCGATGGTGTATTTATCCAGGCGATTGAATTCCTTGTCGCCCCATTGCTTGGCCGCAGCGTATTGCAAGAATCGCGACTGCACGGAAACCCCCACGGCCGGCACGGCGATGCGGTCTTTCTCGGTGAAGTCTGCAATGGTCTTGACCTTGGGATTGTTGCTGACCAGGTAGTACGGGAAGTTGCCCAGGGAGGCCACGGCCTTGACGTTCTGCTTGCCGTGGGTGCGGTCCCAGATGGTCAGCAGCGGGCCGACACCGGCGCCGGCAATGTCGATGGAGCCGGAAAGCAGCGCGTCATTGACCGCCGCGCCGCCGGACAACTGGGTCCAGTCGACCTTGATGTCGATACCTTCCTGCTTGCCGTATTTCTCGATCAGGTTCTGGTCGCGCACCACGTTGAGCAGCAGGTAAACGATGCCGAACTGCTCGGCAATGCGAATCTGGCCTTCGGCCTGGGCGACAGTCGGGGCAACCAGACTGCCGGCCAACAGGCTGATGCCAAGGCCCACGGTCGCGGCCAATCGTGCAAAGGGGGTTTTGCTGGACATGGTCATGCTCCGAATCAGAAGGGGGCGTCGCCCTGGATGGTGGTGCGAAACAGCTTGCGGCGCAGGTGGCTGGGGCAACCGGCGGCCAGGTGGATCAGCGAGCGGTTGTCCCAGAACACCAGGTCGTGGGGCTGCCAGCTATGGCGGTAGATGTTGTGCGGGTGGACGCTGTGGGCGTAGAGCTGGGCCAGCAGGTCGCGGCTTTCGTCTTCGGGCAGGCCGACGATACGGGTGGTGAATCCTTCACTGACGAACAGTGCCTTGCGCCCGTTTTCCGGGTGGGTGCGCACCACTGGGTGCACCACCTCGGCGACCTGGGCCAGTTGTTCGGGGGTCAGGGTTGGGCGCCAGTTGCCTTCGAATTTGGTCTCGCTGTAGCGCGCGGTGTAGGAGTGCGCGGCGCTGCGGCCCTGCACGGCTTTGCGCAGATGCTCGGGCAGTTGGTCCCAGGCTTTGTGCATGTCGGCAAACAGCGTGTCGCCGCCTTCGGACGGCAACTCCTGGGCGTGGAGCATCGAACCCAGGCTCGGCAGTTCCTTGTACGACAGGTCCGAGTGCCAGAACTTGCCAGCGTCGCCCAGGCCGACGGATTGACCGTTTTCGATGATGTTGGAGACGATGAGGATTTCCGGGTGGTTGGCCAGCAGGAACTGTTTGAGCACATGGATCTGCAACACGCCGAAACGGCGGCTGAAGGCGATCTGTTGCTCAGGGGTGATGCGCTGGTCGCGGAACACCACCACATGGTGGTCCAGGTGCGCGCGGTGGATGCGGGCGAAATCCTGGTCGTTGACCGGACGCGACAGATCCAGGCCGATGATCTCGGCGCCTACGCTGCCGGGGAATGGGCGGATGTCGAAGGTTTGGGCGGTGGGCAAGGCGGCTGTGGCGGTGGACATGAGATCACTCCCTGGCAGTCAGGAGAGCGACTTTATAGATATAAGAACTGGAATTTAAATACCGTTAGAGAATAACTATATGGCCTTTTAAGGGGTTGAGGCCGGAAAGTGTGGTGGAGTTGAGGGCCCTATCGCAGGCAAGCCAGCTCCCACATTTTGACCGTGTAAACCGATCCAATGTGGGAGCTGGCTTGCCTGCGATGAGGCCAGGCCAGGCAATCGAGATCAACGCTCCTGCAACGACTCCGCCCGGGCCTTGATGATGGGCTTGAGCAGGTAGCTGAGGATGGTTTTCTTGCCGGTGATGATATCGACCGAGGCGACCATGCCGGGGATGATGATCAACGGCTTCTCATCGGTGCCCAGGTGGCTGCGATCGGTGCGCAAGGTGATCATGTAGTAGGTGGTTTTCTTGTCTTCGTCGGTGATGGTATCGGCACCGATGCGCTCCAGCTTGGCCTTGAGGCCGCCGTAGATGGTGTAGTCATAGGCGGTGAACTTGACCACGGCCTCTTGCCCCGGGTGCAGGAAAGCAATGTCTTGCGGGCGGATCTTGGCTTCCACCAGCAGGGTGTCGTCCAACGGCACGATTTCCACCATGTCGCTGCCCGGCTGGATCACCCCGCCGATGGTGTTGACCAGCAGTTGCTTGACGATCCCGCGCACCGGCGAGGTGACCAGGGTCCGGCTCACCCGGTCTTCGAGGGCTTTGCCGGTGGCCTGGGCCTTGTTCAAGTCGGTGCGTGCTTCGTTGAGTTCGGTCAGGGCTTCGCTGCGGTATTTACCGCGGGTCTCGTCGATCTTGCGCTGCACTTCCTTGATCGCCGAATCGGCGCGGGGGATGGCCAGGGTGGTGGCGTCCAGCTGGCCACGGGTTTCCATTTCTGCGCGCTTGAGGCGCAGCACTTCCACCGGCGACACCGCGCCCTGGGCGACCAGGGGTTCGGACATGTTGATTTCCTGGCGCTGCAACGACAGCTGGTTACGGTACTGGCCCTGCTTGGAGGTGTATTCGCGCATCTCCTGCTGGCGCTGGGTCAGTTGCTCCTGCAAGCCGCCGATTTCGTCCTTGAACTGCTGGCGCCGGCTTTCGTACAGCGACTGCTCGTTGATCGCCTGGGTGGGCGCAGCAGCCCGTACATCTTCAGGGATATTCAACGGCCGGTCTTCGACCTGGGCGTTCAAGCGTTCGATGCGCAACAGCAGGGACAGGCGCTGGGCCTCGGTTTCCCCGGCGTTGGAGACAAAACGTGTGTCGTCCAGGCGAATCAGCGGCGCGCCGGCTTCGACGATCTGCCCTTCCTTGACGTACAGCTCGGCGACGATGCCGCCTTCCAGGTTCTGGATCTTCTGCAGCTTGGAGGATGGGATGGCCTTGCCATCGCCACGCGTGACTTCGTCGACCTTGGCAAAGCCGGCCCACAGCAGCATGCACAGGAAAAACCCGATGATCCCCCAGATGGTCAGCCGCACGACGCGCGGGGCATCTTCGATCAGGGCCTTCTTGACCTCTGGCAGTGGCTGGCCGTCCAGCGAATCGGAACCAATGAAGTAACGACGGACCGCGTCCTTGAATTTACGCAACACTGATCTGCCCCTTCTTCAACGCTTCCATCACTACGGCTTTCGGGCCATCCGCGAGGATCTGCCCACGGTCGATGACCAGCAAACGGTCCACCAAAGACAGCAACGACGCCCGGTGTGTCACCAGCACCACGGTCTTGTTTGCCACAACGGCTTGCAGGCGCTGTTTGAGGCGTTCCTCACCGGTGTTGTCCATGGCGCTGGTCGGTTCGTCCAGCAGCAGGATAGGCGGGTTGAGCAACAGGGCACGCGCCAGGGCGACGTTTTGTCGCTGGCCGCCAGAAAGGTTCTGGCCCCGCTCGCCTACTTGCAGTTCGTAGCCTTGCGGATGCAGGCGGGCAAATTCGTGGACGCCCGCCAGTTCGGCGGCTTGCAGCACCACTTCGTCTTCAACGTAGCGGGCGCCGGAGACCAGGTTGTCGCGCAGGGTACCGGCCAGCAGTTGGATGTCCTGGGGCACATAGCCGACGTTGTGGCGCAGTTCGCTGACGTCGATCTGGCGAATGTCCACGCCGTCTACCAGCAAGGCGCCAGAGTCGGGCTGATAGAGCCCCACGATCAGTTTGGCCAGGGAACTCTTGCCCGAACCGCTACGCCCGATGATGCCGATCTTCTCGCCGGGCTTGATCACCAGGTTGATGTTCTTGAGCGCCATGTTCTGCTGGTTGGGGTAGGTAAAGTTCAGGCCCCGGCACTCGATGGCGCCTTGCAGGGTGCGGCGGCTCAGGGGGCGCTCTTCGAAGTTGCGCTCCTGGGGCAGCTCCATCATCTGGTCGGTGGAGACCATGGTGACTTTGGCCTGCTGGTAGCGGGTCATCAGGCCCGACAGCGACGCCAGGGGGCTGAGCGCGCGGCCACTGAGCATGTAGCAGGCAATCAGGCCGCCCATGCTGAGGTTGCCGGCGATGATCTGGTAGACCCCGAAGACAATCATGATCACACCCGCCAGTTGCTGGATCAGCAGGGTGATGTTCATCGACAGCCCGGAGAGCATTTTGACCCGCAGCTCAAGGCGGCTGAGGGTGCCAATGGTCTGTTCCCACTGGTACTGGCGCTCGCTTTCGGCGTTGTTGACCTTGACCGCGTCCAGCCCGGCCAGGGTTTCGATCAGGCTCGACTGGCGCTCGGAAGCCAGGGCCATGGTGCGCTCCATGGTGGCGACCAGCGGTTTTTGCAGCAGGTAGCCGATGCCCAGGGCAATCGGGAAGGCCAGCATGGGGATCCACACCAGATGCCCGCCGAGGATGGCGATCACCATGAAGATCAGCAGGGTGAACGGCAGGTCGATCAGGCTGGTGAGGGTCAGGGACGCGAGAAAATCGCGCAGGCTCTGAAACTCGTGGATGTTCTGGGCGAAACTGCCGACCCGCGCCGGGCGGTACTTCATCGACATGCCGACAATCCGCTCGAACAGCGTGGCCGAGATGATCAGGTCGGTTTTCTTGCCGGCCAGGTCCAGGCACAGGCTACGCAGGCTCTTGAGGACCAGGTCGAAGACATAGGCGATAAAAATACCGGTGGCCAGCACCCACAGGGTGGCGGTGGCCTGGTTCGGCACCACGCGGTCGTAGACATTCATCACGAACAGCGGCGCGGCCATGGCAATCAGGTTGATCAGGAAACTGGCGGCGATGGCATCGGCGTAGAGCCAGCGCGAACGCTTGAGGGTATCGCGAAACCACGAGCGGGCCCGAGGGATCAGGGTGCCGTGGCTGACATCGAATTTGTGCTGGGGCTGGGCAAAGAACACTTTACCGATGTAGTCATCGGCCAAGGCTTGACGCTTGACGATGGTTTCACCGCCATCGCTTTCGCTGAGCAGCACCTGGGCTTCGTCTTCACCCTGCCAGCCGAGCAGCACGGCGCTGCGACCGTCCTTGAGCAACAACAACGCCGGCATGGCAATCGCGGGGATCGAATCGAGCTTGCGTTGCAGCAGGCGCCCTTGCAAACCGGCGCGGGCCGCGGCCCGGGCCAGCAAATCGGCAGTCAGTTGCTGTGCCGGCAATGGCAGACCGGTGGTCAGCATCGCCGCACTGGCGGGCTTCTGGTGCAGGGCGCAGAGAGCCAACAACCCGTCGAGTAACGGGTCGTCGTGCAATGTGCGTGGATCATGACTGAGATGGACTCGACTGACTTCTGATTCCACGCGGGCTCTCTCAACTAACAGATGGGACTATAAGGAATAGCTCAATTCATCCCAGGCAGTTGAACTTTCGGCTTCACATCGTTCTGTACGACGGAGGCCATCGGTGCGACCACTCCCTGGCTCTTGAGCAACTCGCCCATGGTCGCCTTGATTCGGTACTGAGTAAATAACTGAACGTTTTTTATCTCTTCCAGACGACGCGAAGCGGTGAACAGTTCGTTCTCGCTGTCGAGCAAGTCGAGCAGGGTCCGCTCGCCCAGGCTGAATTGCTTTTGGTACGCGCCGCGCACCTTGCTGCTGTGGTCGACGTATTGCTGGGCAATCGGCACCTGGGCATTGGCGTTGTTCATGGCGTTCCAGGCCAGGCCCAGTTCTTCGTTCAATTGACGCAGGGCGTTGTTGCGGATATCCAGAGCCTGGTTGGACTGGTAGGACTTGGACTCCAGCTCAGCCTTGTTGCTGCCACCGGCATACAGGTTAAAGCGCATGCGCAGCATGGCTTCCCATCCATTGTTGTGGCTGGCGTCGCCGTCGATGTTGTTGTCGGCGTTGCGGCCCAACTCGGCGTCGAAGCGTGGGTAGAAGGAAGACTTGGCGGCTTCGTATTGTTTTTCGGCGGCGGCGATGTCGGATTCGGCCGAACGCAGGATCGGGCTGTTATCCAGCATCTGGCGGCGCGCTTCGTTCAGGTCTGCTGGCAGCAGCGCCATGAAGCTTGGCGGACGCTCCAACTGATCGGCTTCCTGGCCAACAGCGCTCAGGTAGTTGGTCTGGGCATCGGCCAGGTTGGTCTGCTCGGTGATCACGTTGTTGCGGGCCTGGGCCAGACGGGCTTCGGCCTGGTCCAGGTCAGCCCCGCTGCCGACGCCGCGCTGGGTGCGCAACTTGATCTGGTCGTAGATGCGCTCGTGATTGCGCAGGTTGTCTTCAGCCAGGCGCACGAACTCACGACGGGTCAGGACGTCCAGGTAAACCTGGGCTACCGTCAATGCTGTGCGCTCGGAAGTGCCAAGCAACGAGAAAGCGCGGGAGTTAACGGTGGCTTGTTGACGCCCAACTTCACTGGAGGTGGCAAAACCGTCAAAAACCATTTGCTGCAGGCGCAGGCTCGATTCACCGCGATTAAGGGTGTCCCAGTGGCCGCCACGGGCCCGGGTGGAAGAACTGTCGGTGCCTTCACGGCCGTAACCGGCGTTCAGGTCGACACGGGGCAGGTAACCGCCCTTGGCCGCACGTAACTGATAGTCGGCAGCAATACGAGCGTTGACACCTGCCTGAATCTCCGGGTGCACATCCAGCGCTTGCTGCATGGCCTGGGGCAGGGTTTGGGCTTGTACAAAACTGGCGGCGAGAACGAACGGTATTGCCTTAAGCAGGTGCAAACGCATTTAAAAATTCCCCAGGACTTCTTGTCTCAAGTCACAGCAACTTGGCGTGCTGCGTTAGAAAATGGCTACCGTAATGACCGTACGTCGGAAAGTTCAAAAGCGGAACTGGTTCACACATGTAGGACGGTTCGCCGCGTGAATATCAATGTGACATTAGCGAGGCGATTGTTTAGGATGGCGCCAATAAGGTCAATAGTTTGGCATAAAGTAAATCGCCAAAAAATATAGCCAATTATTTGACGTCACCCGTTTTATAAACTACGCACTTCCCAGGTTGATGAATCCCATAGGGTCTCAGCCACAGGAACACCCACAGAATGGATCGCCGGAGAAATCTTCAATGAGCAGTGTTGTTGCAATCGTCAAAAGCATTGTTGGCCAAGTTTTCGTCATTTCTCCGGAAGGCGCCCGTCGGGTGCTTGTTGAGGGTGATCGCCTGTTCGCCGGCGACCAGATAGACACCGGCATGTCGGGCGCCGTCAGCCTGGAGCTGGCCGATGGCCGCACCCTGGACCTGGGCCGTGATACCCAGTGGAGCGCCAACGCGCCCGACTCCAGCACCGACCTGAGCCAAGCCACCGCACAGGCCGCGCCTTCGGTTGCCGAACTGCAGCAGGCCATTGCCGCCGGCGCTGACCCGACCACCGACCTGGAAGCCACTGCCGCAGGCGCGACAGCTTCTGGCACGGGCGCTGCCGGTGGCGGCCACAGCTTTGTGATGCTCAATGAGACGGCTGGCTCGGTTGATCCGTCCATTGGTTTCCCGACGGCAGGCCTGGGGTTCGGTACCAATGCGTTGACCAACGAACTCGGCGGGCAGCCGACCGATCCCCTCACGGCAGCACCTTTGCCGTCGACCCTGTCGCTGAGCGCCACCCCGACCATCACCGAAGCCGGCGGCGTGCTGACCTACACCGCCACGGTGACCCAGCCGTCTACCAGCAACCTGACCGTCACCCTGTCCAACGGCGCGGTGATCACCATCCCGGCCGGCCAGGTGACTGGCTCCGTGAATGTGCCCCTGGCGCCCAACGACAGCCCTTACATCGATCCAGGCCAGATCAGCGTCACCGTCACCGGCACCACTGGCGGTAACAACCTGATCGTGACCGTCGACCCGACGCCGGCAGTTACCCAGATCACCGACACCATCGACACCACCACCGTGACCCTGACAGCAGGCGAAACGGTGACCGAAGGCGGTCAGATCACCTACACCGCGACGCTGACCAACCCGGCGCAGACGCCTGTCACCATTACCTTGAGCAACGGCTCGGTCATCATCATCGAGGCGGGTAAGTCCACCGGTACGGTGGTGGTCGACACGCCGGCCAACGATGTCTACACCAATGGCAGTACGGTCAGCACCACCATTACCGGGGCAACCGGTGGCAACTTCGAAAACCTGGTGCCCAACACCACACCAGCCGTCACGACGATTACCGACTCGGTCGACGACACCGGCGTAACCCTGACCGCGACCAACACGGTCACCGAAGGCGGCCAGATCACCTACACCGCGACGCTGACCAACCCGGCGCAAACCCCGGTGACCGTGACCTTGTCCAACGGTTCGGTGATCACCATCAAGGCCGGCGAGTCCGTGGGTACCGTGGTGGTCGACACCCCGGCGAACGACGTCTACGTCAACGGCAGCACCGTCACGACGACCATCACCGGCACAACCGGTGGCAACTTTGAAAACCTGGTGCCCAACACCACGCCAGCCGTCACCACCATCACCGATTCGGTCGACACCACCACGGTGACGCTGACTGCGCCTGGCGATGTCAGCGAAGGCGGCCAGATCACCTACATCGCCACGCTGTCCAATAAAGCGGACACCGACGTTACCCTGAAGCTGGACAACGGTTCGACCATCGTCATCAAGGCAGGTGAAACCGTTGGCTCCGTCACCGTCGATGCTCCGGGCGATGATGTGTTTGTCGACAAAAGCACGCAAACGGTAAAGATCGTCGAGACTAATGGCGGTAACTTCGAAAAACTGGAAGTGGCAGGCGATGGCGCGACCACCACCGTCAACGACACCATCGACAAGGTCGATGTGGTCCTGACCGCCACAACCACCGTGGGCGAAGGCGGCCAGATCGTCTACACCGCATCGCTGGTGGACAAGGCAGGTAACCCGGTCACCAACACCACCAATCCGTTGACCGTGACGCTGGACAATGGCCAGACCATCACCATTGGCGTCGGCCAATCCGCGGGCACTGCCAGCACTGTTGCGCCAAACGATGTGTATGAGGGCAACCAGACCGTCACCACCGCTATCACCAATGTGACCGGCGGCGCGCATTTCGAGAACCTGGTGCCTGGCACCACGCCGGTCAACACCACCGTGACCGACACACCCGGCACCACCGACACCACCACCGTCACCCTGACTGCGCCAGGCGAGGCCGACGAAGGTGGCAACATCACCTACACCGCGACCTTGAGCAACAAGGCCGGCAGCGACCTGACCCTGACCTTGAGCAATGGTGACGTCATCACTATCGCCAAGGGCGAGACGACCGGCCAGGTGACGTCCAAGGCACCGAGCGACGACGTATTCAAAGATGCAGGCCCGATCAACGTCACGATCAATCCGGACGTCGTGGGTGGCGGTTTCGAGAAGCTTGATATCGCACCGGGTGGGGCGACAACGCAGATCAACGACACCATCGACAAGGTCGATGTGGTGCTGACCGCGACCAAAACTGTGGGTGAAGGCGGCGAGATCGTCTATACCGCGACCTTGGTGGATAAAAACGGCGCGCCGGTGACTAACATCACCAGCCCTGTGACTGTGACTCTGGATAACAACCAGGTCATCACCATTGGCGTGAACCAGTCGAGCGGTACCGTTTCGGTTGTGGCTCCGGACGACGTCTACAAAGGCGACCAGACTGTCACTACCGGCATTAAAGAAGTCGCCGGTGGCGAGCACTTCGAGAACCTGGTTCCGGGGACTGACAAGGTCACCACGACTGTTACTGATACCCCAGGTACCGATAACACCACGACAGTGACCCTGACGGCGCCGTCGGAAGTGAGTGAAGGTGGAAAAATCACCTACACCGCCACCTTGAGCAACAAGGCTGACACTGACGTCACCTTGACCCTCGATAACAAACAAACCATCACCATCAAGGCCGGTGAAACCGTCGGCACCGTGACAGTGGATGCTCCAGGCGATGACGTGTTCATCGATAAGAGCACCCAAACAGTCCAGATCACCGGCACTGACGGTGGCAACTTCGAGAAACTCGTGGTTGCAGGCGATGGCGCTACTACCACCATCAACGACACCATCGACAAGGTCGATGTGGTGCTGACCGCGACCAAAACCGTGGGTGAAGGCGGCGAGATTGTTTACACCGCTACCTTGGTGGATAAGAACGGCGCGCCGGTAACCAACATCACCAGCCCTGTGACTGTGACTCTGGATAACAACCAGGTCATCACCATCGGTGTGAACCAGTCGAGCGGGACTGTCTCGGTTGTGGCTCCAGATGACGTGTACAAAGGCGATCAAACCGTTACTACCGGCATTAAAGAAGTCGCCGGTGGCGAGCACTTTGAAAATCTGGTTCCAGGTACCGATAAAGTCACCACCGTCGTGACTGATACCCCAGGTACCGATAACACCACGACAGTGACGCTGACGGCTCCTTCGGAAGTGAGTGAGGGTGGAAAAATCACCTACACCGCCACGCTTTCTAATAAAGCGGATACCGACGTCACCCTGACCCTCGATAACAAACAAACCATCACCATCAAGGCTGGCGAAACCGTCGGTACTGTGACGGTGGACGCTCCAGGCGATGACGTGTTCATCGATAAGAGCACCCAAACAGTCCAGATCACCGGCACTGACGGCGGCAACTTCGAGAAACTCGTGGTTGCAGGCGATGGCGCGACTACCACCATCAACGACACCATCGACAAGGTCGATGTGGTGCTGACCGCGACCAAAACCGTGGGTGAAGGCGGCGAGATTGTTTACACCGCTACCTTGGTGGATAAGAACGGCGCGCCGGTAACCAACATCACCAGCCCTGTGACTGTGACTCTGGATAACAACCAGGTCATCACCATTGGCGTGAACCAGTCGAGCGGTACCGTTTCGGTTGTGGCTCCGGACGACGTCTACAAAGGCGACCAGACTGTCACTACCGGCATTAAAGAAGTCGCCGGTGGCGAGCACTTCGAGAACCTGGTTCCGGGGACTGACAAGGTCACCACGACTGTTACTGATACCCCAGGTACCGATAACACCACGACAGTGACCCTGACGGCGCCGTCGGAAGTGAGTGAAGGTGGAAAAATCACCTACACCGCCACCTTGAGCAACAAGGCTGACACTGACGTCACCTTGACCCTCGATAACAAACAAACCATCACCATCAAGGCCGGTGAAACCGTCGGCACCGTGACAGTGGATGCTCCAGGCGATGACGTGTTCATCGATAAGAGCACCCAAACAGTCCAGATCACCGGCACTGACGGTGGCAACTTCGAGAAACTCGTGGTTGCAGGCGATGGCGCTACTACCACCATCAACGACACCATCGACAAGGTCGATGTGGTGCTGACCGCGACCAAAACCGTGGGTGAAGGCGGCGAGATTGTTTACACCGCTACCTTGGTGGATAAGAACGGCGCGCCGGTAACCAACATCACCAGCCCTGTGACTGTGACTCTGGATAACAACCAGGTCATCACCATCGGTGTGAACCAGTCGAGCGGGACTGTCTCGGTTGTGGCTCCAGATGACGTGTACAAAGGCGATCAAACCGTTACTACCGGCATTAAAGAAGTCGCCGGTGGCGAGCACTTTGAAAATCTGGTTCCAGGTACCGATAAAGTCACCACCGTCGTGACTGATACCCCAGGTACCGATAACACCACGACAGTGACGCTGACGGCTCCTTCGGAAGTGAGTGAGGGTGGAAAAATCACCTACACCGCCACGCTTTCTAATAAAGCGGATACCGACGTCACCCTGACCCTCGATAACAAACAAACCATCACCATCAAGGCTGGCGAAACCGTCGGTACTGTGACGGTGGACGCTCCAGGCGATGACGTGTTCATCGATAAGAGCACCCAAACAGTCCAGATCACCGGCACTGACGGCGGCAACTTCGAGAAACTCGTGGTTGCAGGCGATGGCGCGACTACCACCATCAACGACACCATCGACAAGGTCGATGTGGTGCTGACCGCGACCAAAACCGTGGGTGAAGGCGGCGAGATTGTTTACACCGCTACCTTGGTGGATAAGAACGGCGCGCCGGTAACCAACATCACCAGCCCTGTGACTGTGACTCTGGATAACAACCAGGTCATCACCATTGGCGTGAACCAGTCGAGCGGTACCGTTTCGGTTGTGGCTCCGGACGACGTCTACAAAGGCGACCAGACTGTCACTACCGGCATTAAAGAAGTCGCCGGTGGCGAGCACTTCGAGAACCTGGTTCCGGGGACTGACAAGGTCACCACGACTGTTACTGATACCCCAGGTACCGATAACACCACGACAGTGACCCTGACGGCGCCGTCGGAAGTGAGTGAAGGTGGAAAAATCACCTACACCGCCACCTTGAGCAACAAGGCTGACACTGACGTCACCTTGACCCTCGATAACAAACAAACCATCACCATCAAGGCCGGCGAAACTGTCGGCACCGTGACAGTGGACGCTCCAGGCGATGACGTGTTCATCGACAAGAGCACCCAGACCGTCCAGATCACCGGCACTGACGGCGGCAACTTCGAGAAACTCGTGGTTGCAGGCGATGGCGCGACTACCACCATCAACGACACCATCGACAAGGTCGATGTGGTGCTGACCGCGACCAAAACCGTGGGTGAAGGCGGCGAGATTGTTTACACCGCTACCTTGGTGGATAAGAACGGCGCGCCGGTAACCAACATCACCAGCCCTGTGACTGTGACTCTGGATAACAACCAGGTCATCACCATCGGTGTGGACAAGTCGAGCGGTACCGTATCGGTTGTAGCGCCGGACGACGTCTACAAAGGCGACCAAACCGTTACTACCGGCATTAAAGAAGTCGCCGGTGGCGAGCACTTTGAAAATCTGGTTCCAGGTACCGATAAAGTCACCACCGTCGTGACTGACACACCGGGCACCGATAACACCACGACAGTGACCCTGACGGCTCCGTCGGAAGTGAGTGAAGGTGGAAAAATCACCTACACCGCCACCTTGAGCAACAAGGCTGACACCGACGTCACCTTGACCCTCGACAACAAACAAACCATCACCATCAAGGCCGGCGAAACTGTCGGCACCGTGACAGTGGACGCTCCAGGCGATGACGTGTTCATCGACAAGAGCACCCAGACCGTCCAGATCACCGGCACTGACGGCGGCAACTTCGAGAAACTCGTGGTTGCAGGCGATGGCGCGACTACCACCATCAACGACACCATCGACAAGGTCGATGTGGTGCTGACTGCGACCAAAACTGTCGGTGAAGGCGGCCAGATCGTCTACACCGCCACCCTTGTGGATAAAAACGGCGCACCCGTCACTAACACCACTGGTCCACTGACCATCACCCTGGATAACAACCAGGTCATCACCATCGGTGTGGACAAGTCGAGCGGTACCGTTTCGGTTGTAGCGCCGGACGACGTCTACAAAGGCGACCAAACCGTTACTACCGGCATTAAAGAAGTCGCCGGTGGCGAGCACTTTGAAAATCTGGTTCCAGGTACCGATAAAGTCACCACCGTCGTGACTGACACACCGGGCACCGATAACACCACGACAGTGACCCTGACGGCTCCGTCGGAAGTGAGTGAAGGTGGAAAAATCACCTACACCGCCACCTTGAGCAACAAGGCTGACACCGACGTCACCTTGACCCTCGACAACAAACAAACCATCACCATCAAGGCCGGCGAAACTGTCGGCACCGTGACAGTGGACGCTCCAGGCGATGACGTGTTCATCGACAAGAGCACCCAGACCGTCCAGATCACCGGCACTGACGGCGGCAACTTCGAGAAACTCGTGGTTGCAGGCGATGGCGCGACTACCACCATCAACGACACCATCGACAAGGTCGATGTGGTGCTGACTGCGACCAAAACTGTCGGTGAAGGCGGCCAGATCGTCTACACCGCCACCCTTGTGGATAAAAACGGCGCACCCGTCACTAACACCACTGGTCCACTGACTATCACCCTGGATAACAACCAGGTCATCACCATCGGTGTGGACAAGTCGAGCGGTACCGTTTCGGTTGTAGCGCCGGACGACGTCTACAAAGGCGACCAGACTGTCACTACCGGCATTAAAGAAGTCGCCGGTGGCGAGCACTTCGAGAACCTGGTTCCGGGGACTGACAAGGTCACTACTACTGTTACTGATACCCCAGGTACCGATAACACCACGACTGTGACCCTGACGGCTCCGTCGGAAGTGAGTGAAGGTGGAAAAATCACCTACACCGCTACCTTGAGCAACAAGGCTGACACTGACGTCACCTTGACCCTCGACAACAAAAAAACCATCACCATCAAGGCCGGCGAAACCGTCGGCACCGTGACAGTGGACGCTCCAGGCGATGACGTGTTCATCGACAAGAGCACCCAGACCGTCCAGATCACCGGCACTGACGGCGGCAACTTCGAGAAACTCGTGGTTGCAGGCGATGGCGCGACTACCACCATCAACGACACCATCGACAAGGTCGATGTGGTGCTGACTGCGACCAAAACTGTCGGTGAAGGCGGCCAGATCGTCTACACCGCCACCCTTGTGGATAAAAACGGCGCACCCGTCACTAACACCACTGGTCCACTGACCATCACCCTGGATAACAACCAGGTCATCACCATCGGTGTGGACAAGTCGAGCGGTACCGTTTCGGTTGTAGCGCCGGACGACGTCTACAAAGGCGACCAAACCGTTACTACCGGCATTAAAGAAGTCGCCGGTGGCGAGCACTTTGAAAATCTGGTTCCAGGTACCGATAAAGTCACCACCGTCGTGACTGACACACCGGGCACCGATAACACCACGACAGTGACCCTGACGGCTCCGTCGGAAGTGAGTGAAGGTGGAAAAATCACCTACACCGCCACCTTGAGCAACAAGGCTGACACCGACGTCACCTTGACCCTCGACAACAAACAAACCATCACCATCAAGGCCGGCGAAACTGTCGGCACCGTGACAGTGGACGCTCCAGGCGATGACGTGTTCATCGACAAGAGCACCCAGACCGTCCAGATCACCGGCACTGACGGCGGCAACTTCGAGAAACTCGTGGTTGCAGGCGATGGCGCGACTACCACCATCAACGACACCATCGACAAGGTCGATGTGGTGCTGACTGCGACCAAAACTGTCGGTGAAGGCGGCCAGATCGTCTACACCGCCACCCTTGTGGATAAAAACGGCGCACCCGTCACTAACACCACTGGTCCGCTGACCATCACCCTGGATAACAACCAGGTCATCACCATCGGTGTGGACAAGTCGAGCGGTACCGTATCGGTTGTAGCGCCGGACGACGTCTACAAAGGCGACCAAACCGTTACTACCGGCATTAAAGAAGTCGCCGGTGGCGAGCACTTTGAAAATCTGGTTCCAGGTACCGATAAAGTCACCACCGTCGTGACTGACACACCGGGCACCGATAACACCACGACAGTGACCCTGACGGCTCCGTCGGAAGTGAGTGAAGGTGGAAAAATCACCTACACCGCCACCTTGAGCAACAAGGCTGACACCGACGTCACCTTGACCCTCGACAACAAACAAACCATCACCATCAAGGCCGGCGAAACTGTCGGCACCGTGACAGTGGACGCTCCAGGCGATGACGTGTTCATCGACAAGAGCACCCAGACCGTCCAGATCACCGGCACTGACGGCGGCAACTTCGAGAAACTCGTGGTTGCAGGCGATGGCGCGACTACCACCATCAACGACACCATCGACAAGGTCGATGTGGTGCTGACTGCGACCAAAACTGTCGGTGAAGGCGGCCAGATCGTCTACACCGCCACCCTTGTGGATAAAAACGGCGCACCCGTCACTAACACCACTGGTCCACTGACTATCACCCTGGATAACAACCAGGTCATCACCATCGGTGTGGACAAGTCGAGCGGTACCGTTTCGGTTGTAGCGCCGGACGACGTCTACAAAGGCGACCAGACTGTCACTACCGGCATTAAAGAAGTCGCCGGTGGCGAGCACTTCGAGAACCTGGTTCCGGGGACTGACAAGGTCACTACTACTGTTACTGATACCCCAGGTACCGATAACACCACGACTGTGACCCTGACGGCTCCGTCGGAAGTGAGTGAAGGTGGAAAAATCACCTACACCGCTACCTTGAGCAACAAGGCTGACACTGACGTCACCTTGACCCTCGACAACAAAAAAACCATCACCATCAAGGCCGGCGAAACCGTCGGCACCGTGACAGTGGACGCTCCAGGCGATGACGTGTTCATCGATAAGAGCACCCAAACAGTCCAGATCACCGGTACTGACGGCGGCAACTTCGAAAAACTCGTGGTTGCGGGCAACGGTGCAACGACGCAGATCAACGACACCATCGACAAAGTCGATGTGATCCTGACCGCGACCAAAACTGTCGGTGAAGGCGGCCAGATCGTCTACACCGCCACCTTGGTGGATAAGAACGGTGCGCCGGTAACCAACATCACCAGCCCTGTGACTGTGACTCTGGATAACAACCAGGTCATCACCATCGGTGTGGACAAGTCGAGCGGTACCGTTTCGGTTGTAGCGCCGGACGACGTCTACAAAGGCGACCAAACCGTTACTACCGGCATCAAGGAAGTCACCGGTGGCGCGCACTTCGAGAACCTGGTTCCGGGGACTGACAAGGTCACCACGACTGTTACTGATACCCCAGGTACCGATAACACCACGACAGTGACCCTGACGGCTCCGTCGGAAGTGAGTGAGGGTGGCAAGATCACCTACACCGCTACGCTTTCTAATAAAGCGGATACCGACGTCACCCTGACACTCGACAACAAGCAAACCATCACCATCAAGGCTGGCGAAACCGTCGGCACCGTGACAGTGGACGCTCCAGGCGATGACGTGTTCATCGACAAGAGCACCCAGACCGTCAAGATCACCGGGACTGACGGTGGCAACTTCGAGAAGCTCGTGGTTGCAGGCGATGGCGCGACTACCACCATCAACGACACCATCGACAAGGTCGATGTGGTGCTGACCGCGACCAAAACCGTGGGTGAAGGCGGCCAGATCGTCTACACCGCCAGCCTTGTGGATAAAAACGGCGCACCCGTCACTAACACCACGGGTCCGCTGACCATCACCTTGGATAACAACCAGGTCATCACCATCGGTGTGGACAAGTCGAGCGGTACTGTCTCGGTTGTGGCTCCGGACGACGTGTACAAAGGCGACCAGACTGTCACTACCGGCATTAAAGAAGTCGCCGGTGGCGAGCATTTTGAAAATCTGGTTCCGGGGACTGACAAGGTCACCACGACTGTTACTGATACCCCAGGTACCGATAACACCACGACAGTGACCCTGACGGCTCCGTCGGAAGTGAGTGAAGGCGGGAAGATCACTTACACCGCCACGCTTTCTAATAAAGCGGATACCGACGTCACCCTGACGCTCGATAACAAGCAAACCATCACCATCAAGGCTGGCGAAACCGTCGGCACCGTGACAGTGGACGCTCCAGGCGATGACGTGTTCATCGACAAGAGCACCCAGACCGTCAAGATCACCGGTACCGACGGCGGCAACTTCGAGAAACTCGTGGTTGCAGGCGATGGCGCAACGACGCAGATCAACGACACGATCGACGATGTGAAGGTTGTGCTGACAGCCACCACCAGCGTCGCCGAGGGCGGCCAGATCGTCTACACCGCAAGTTTGGTAGACAAGAACGGCGTGGCCGTGACCAACGTGGGTTCCGACCTGGTGATCAAGCTGGACAACAACTTGATCATTACCATCGGTAATGGCAAGACCAGCAGCACTGCCAACTTCACCGCGCCGAATGATTTCTACATCGGCGCCAAGGACATTTCCGCCAAGATCACTAGTGTGGTCAGCGGTGGCGACAAGTATGAAAACCTGATCCCGGTCGGCACGCCAGTGGTTACCAAGGTAACGGACGTGACGAACGACACCGTGATCACCATCGCGGGCGATACCTCGGTTACCGAAGGCCAGACCGCTCACTACACGCTGAACCTGACCCAGCCGGCAGCCACCGAAGTCACGGTGACGCTCTCGTATAAAGGCGTGGCCCAGGACGGTTCGGACTTCAACGGCGTGTACACCGTGAAGATTCCGGCCGGCCAAAGCAGCGCGACGTTCGATATCAAGACCATCGACGACAAGCTGACCGAGCCTACGGAGAAGTTCGAGATCAGTATCTCCGGGACCTCCGGCGGCAATTTCGAGAACCTGGCTATCAGCACCACCAACGGTAAAATCGAAACGTCGATCATCGACAACGACGCACCACCGGCCATCGACCTGGACGCCAACAACTCCAGCGGCGCCACCGGTAACGACTTCAAGACCACGTTCACCGAAGGCGGCACTGGCGTGTCGATTGCTGACACCGACATCCGCATCACCGACCCGGACAGCACCCAGCTGACGGGCGCCACGGTGGTGCTGACCAATACTCAGCCGAACGATTCGTTGAGCTACACCAGCGTCCCGGGCATTACCGTGACCCCGGTCACGGACCCTGTCACCGGCAAGATCACCCTGACCCTCACCGGTACGGCGTCGCTGGCTGACTACATGTTGCAGATCAAGAACATCACGTTCAGCAACAGCAGCGAAGACCCAAGCACCACGCCACGGACCATCACCGTGACCGTGACCGATGGCGGCAACTACTCGAACGTGGCGACTACCACGGTCAACGTAGTGGCGGTCAACGACGCACCGGTTGCCACTGGTAGTGCCGTCACCGGCACCGAAGACACGCCGCTGAAGCTGACCTGGGCCAACTTTGGGGTCACCGATGTGGATTCCCCGCAGGCCAGCCTCGGGGTGAAAATCACCGAGCTGCCGGTGGCCGGCAAGCTGCAGTACCTGGCAGCGGACGGCACGACCTGGACCAACGTGACCGCCGGCCAGACCTTCACCAAGGCGCAGATCGACGGCGGCCAGTTGCGCTTCACGCCAAACGCCAACGAATCCGGAGCCGACGGCTACGGCGGCACGGGTGTGGGCAACAAGCAGGCGGACTACGCACAGTTCAAGTTCCAGCCAACCGATGGCAAGGACCTGGGCACCAGCACCACCGTGAAAGTCGACATCACCCCGGTTGCAGATGCGCCGACCTTGAGCGTTGCCGATAACAACATTGCGTCGGTCGGCCTGACCAAGCAGAGCTGGAACAGCATTGCGAACCTGGGCACCAACGGCAACGGCGCCTCGCCGACCGTGTTGAAAAACGCCATCGATAACGCCGGCACGCCAACCAGCACGACGGTTTCGACCACCGTCCTACCTACTGCAGATGTGCCTGGCGGTGCCGGTTCGAAGACCTCCGGCCTGATCTACCTGGAAGCCGGCAAGTCGTACACCTTCAGCGGCTACGGCGATGACAGCATCCTGGTCAATATCGGCGGCAAAGATGTGGCCAGCGGTACCTGGGGCTCCAACTCCGGCCAGTTCAACGGTACGTTCACCCCGACCAGCAACGGCTACTACAGCATTGATATCTACCATGCCAACCAATCAGGTCCGGGCAGCTTTGATCTCAAGCTGTCGGTCAACGGTGGCACCGCAACCAACCTGAGCAACACCACGATGCCGATCTACACCGGCATCAACGACCTGATCAGCGCCGGCGCGCAGGTATCTGACCTACACGGCACCAACGGCCAGGGCTACTACGACGCGTACAAGCTCAACGAAGGGCTGGAAAACGGCACGGTCAAACTGACCAAGGTCACCACCGGCCTGACCGATACCGACGGTTCTGAAACCCTGAGCGTGAAGATTGGCAGCATTCCGGTGGGCGCAGTGCTCAGCGATGGTGCCGGGCATACCTTCACCGCGACCCAGGGCCATACCGAGGTGGACGTCACCGGTTGGAACCTCAACAACCTGAGCCTCAAGCCACTGCCTTACACCAGCGGCCAGTACAACTTGACCGTGACCTCGACCTCCACCGAAAGCCTCGGCGGCTCGGCCCAAACCGTGGCTAATCTGCCGGTCAAGGTGTACCCGGCAACCTACAGCGGGAGCACGGCGACTTCGGGCGATGACAACGTCAGCGGTACCAGTGGCAACGACATCATTGTGGCGGACGTTTCGGGCCTGAACGTGGTCCAGGGCAAGAACTACAACATCGCGTTCATGATCGATACGTCGGGCAGTATGGGCGACGACTCGGTGGCGGCGGCGAAAGCCTCGCTGACCACCGTGTTCAACTCACTGAAAAACAGTATCGGCTCCAGCACCTCTGGCACCGTGAACATCTTCCTTGCCGACTTCGATTCCCAAGTCAACCAGACCGTTACGGTCAACCTGAAAGACCCAGGCGCCCTGGCTGCCCTGCAGAAAGTCCTGGACTCGATGGTGTCTGAAGGCGGGACCAACTACGAAGACGTGTTCAAGGCCGCATCCAACTTCTTCAACAGTGCCAAGGCGACCAGTAATACTGGCGCAATCAACACAACGTACTTCATCACCGATGGCCAGCCGACGTTTTACCAACGCAGCGAGCAGGGCAACCCGACCTTGTACGGCAACGTCAAGCTGGATGATGTCGTCAACATGAACAACTACACCTTAGGCACCGCCACCAGGATCACTATCGACTCGACTCACCTGATTGATATTGATGCTGTCGGGAAAATGACGCTCTGGATCAACAACGGGGGCTGGTCGCAGTACAACCCGGGAGTCATCCACGCCCAAGGGGATGGCACTTTTGAGCTGTCGGTGCGCGACGGTTATGGCAACTATACCGACACCGCCACCACCGCCAACTCCAATAGCGCATTTGCACTGCTCAAGGGCCTGTCCACCGGCGGTGTCGAAGCCATCGGCCTCAACAGTGGCGTCAGCCTGGATCAGTTGAAACCGTACGACAGCGATAACAAGCCACAAGCCAACATCGATCCCAAGGATCTGGCCAACGCCATCCTCGGTAGCAGCGAAGCCACCCTGCCGGGTGCCGACCGTGTCGATGGGGGTGACGGCAACGACATCCTGTTTGGCGACCTGGTGAGCTTCCCGGGCATTACCGGCGAGGGCTACAACGCTATCCAGTCCTACGTGGCAGGGAAAAACGGCGTGGCGGTTGCTGCCGTCACCGGCCAGGATGTGCATAAGTACATCACCGAGCACTACAACGAGTTCAATACCTCGGGTGCCAAGGACGGTAATGACACCCTGCTGGGTGGCTCGGGTGATGACATCCTGTTCGGCCAGGGCGGCAACGACTACCTGGACGGGGGCAAGGGCAACGACATCCTGCTGGGCGGCACGGGTAACGACACGCTGATCGGCGGCCAGGGCAATGACATCCTGATCGGCGGTACCGGTGCCGATACCTTCGTCTGGAGATCCGGTGACGTCGGTAACGACGTGATCAAGGACTTCAAGGCCTCGGAAGGCGACCGTATCGACCTGCGCGACCTGCTCAAAGGTGAAACCGACAGCACCATCGACAACTTCCTGAAGTTGACCACGGTGGATAACGTGACCACGCTGCAGATCAGTTCCGAAGGCAAGCTCAACGCTGCCGGCGGCCTGGCCAACGCGGATGTGACGATCAAGCTGGAAGGTAACAACTGGTCCGGGCAGACGATCAATTCGTTGATCAGTGGTGCTGACCCGACCATCAAGGTCGATCACACCTAATGAACCAATGACCCGGCCGCCTCTTGAGGCGGCCGATTCATTTGCGGCCACCGTTCGCTGGCATGGGGCAACGATTGCACGGCATACTCACGCCCAATCGCGCTCCGTTGGCCTATGCTGCTGACAGGCTGTCGTCAGTTCTCCTCATGAGGGATGTTCAATGTTCTACGTGCAACGTGATGCACAGGGTGAGCTGATTCGCGCCGAAGCGGTTGCCTTCGCCGAATCGACCGGCACCCTGCCCGCGGATCATCATGAGATCCAGGCCTGGTTTGCCAATGAAGAAGCGGAGCTGAGCCTCAAGCAGCTCAAGCACAGTGACTCGGAGATGATCCGGGTGCTGGAAGACTTGATTCAGGTGCTGATCCAAAAAGGCGTGATCAACCTCACGGACCTGCCGGTGGCTGCCCAAGCCAAGCTCAAGGACCGTAGCAACGCACGGGAATCACTGGGTGGCCTGAGCCACCTGATCAATGATGATGAGACCGGCCTGATCTGAGGCCGGCCACGGCCTCAGCGCCAGGGCGCCGGCTCGCCAAACAGCTGGCCCTGCACGCCAAAAATCCCCATCTCGCGAATCACCTGCAACTCACCTTCGGTTTCGACCCGCTCGGCAATCAGCGGCAAGTCGATGCTGTGGGCTGCGCGCTGGATGGCTTCGATAAACAGGCGCTTGTCGCTTTCCTGGTCGATGTCGCGGATGTAGCTGCCATCGATCTTCAGGTAGGCCAGGCCCAGGCGCGCCAGGTTGCCGATCATGCTGAAGCGCCCGCCAAAGCGTTGCAGGCTGAGGGAAAAATTCAGCTCCCGCAGACGCTGGGTCAACTGCTCCAGCACGGCCTGTTCAGGCAGTTGCTCTTCACCGATTTCCAGGGTCAGGCGCGGGCCCAGGTTGGAATGCTGACGCAGCAGGTCGAAGACGCGGTTCAGCGCTTGCGGGTCGGCCAGTGTGGCCGCAGACAGGTTCAGGGCCAGCGACTGCTCGTGGCTGGCCATCTGTTTGAGCACCAGTTCCAGCATCACCCGGTCCAGGCGCGCCGACCAGCCAAAGCGCTCAAGCCAAGGCAGGAAGCGCCCGGCGGGGATGGTATGACCCTGGTCGTCGACCAGTCGCGAGAGGACTTTGTAATGCAGGATCAGTTGCGGATCCTGAGTGGCCACTACCGGCTGGAAGTACAGCTCGAAGCGTTGTTGGGTCAGCGCCTGGTCCAGCAGTGTGTGCCAGGCATGGTGATCGTCGCCGACGCTGGCGGCCGCGCTGTGGTCCAGGCACACCCAGCTGACATCCCCCAGGGTCTCGGCCTGGGCCAGCGCTTGGTCGGCCAGGGTCAGCAGGGCTTGCGGCGAATCACCGTGATTGAAAGGCGCCAGGCCAATACAAGCGACCGGCGACACATCACTGGCACCGGTGGCTTGCAGGCTTTGCAAGGTGCTTTCCAGGTTCTGCGCCAGCTGCAACGCCTCTTCACGCATCAGCCCCGGCGCCAGCACGGCGAATTCGCCACCGCGGATTCGGGTGACCAGGTTGTGGGTTTCCGGGTACGGCTCGCACTGGCGCAGCAGTTGCTCGCCAACCGCCTGCAGCAGTTGGTCGGTACGCTGGCCGCCGAGGCGCTGGTTGAGGCCGGCCAGGTCCTTGACCCGCAGCACCAGCAAGTAGCCTGAACTGGTCTCTTCGGGGTTGCTGACCCGCGCGTTGAGTTGCATCTCGAAATAGCGACGGTTGGCCAGGCCTGTGAGGTTGTCCTGATAGGACTCCACCCGCAGCTTTTCGCTGCGCTCGGCCTGTTCCTGGAATAGCGCCTTGAGCTTTTCCACCATCTGGTTCATCGCCTGCACCACGCGGCGCAGTTCCGGGGTGCGCGGCAGATCCGGCAGGCTCAGGAACTCGCGGCGGGCAATGGCGTGGGACTGCTTGACCATGTAGTCCAAAGGCTTGAGCTGGCGGCGCAGCAACAACGCGCCCAGCACCGCACTGACGGCGCCGCACAACAGCAGCCAGCCGAGGCTGCCCAGGGCGCTCTGCCACAGCTTGGCCAGGGCGAACATCGGATGGCTGACCACCTCGACCCGCGCCGCCTGCTCCCAGCCACGGCTGACCAGGGCGTCACCACCGGCCGGCTCCAGGCCGATCATCTTGACGAACCAGTTGGGCACGCCGTTATTGTCGGGGATGCCGCTGCGCTCGACGATGACCTGGTCATTGGTCACGTCGATCACGCGGATGCTGGCGTAATAACCACTGTCGAAGATCGAGCTGACCAGCAGCTCGACCATCGCCGGGTCGTCGATATTGGGCGTCAGGGACAGCGCCAGGGCGGTCGCCGCATCCTGCGCGTGGGAGCGCAACTGGTTCACGTATTGGGTACGCGAGCTTTCCAGGCTGACCATGAAGCTGCCGCTGAAAGCGACCACCAGGAACAGACAGATAGCGATCAACAGCTGTTTGAACAGTGACATCTGAACAGTTACTCCTAGTTGGCCGGCTCGGCTGGGAAGCCTTCCGCACGCATTTTTTTCAGCACATCCTGCCAGCGCGACAGGCGCTTGGTGTCGCCGACCTTTTTGTTGCCCTTGGCGCCCGGCAGGTACAAACCTTCGGCGTTGAAGGAGTAGACCGGCAGCAAGTCGGTCCGTTGGCTGGCAGGCTGGATTTCGTCGATCAGGCTGTCGAGCACCAGCGGCATGGCCTCTGGCGTCGAATAATAGGTCAAGACCATATGGGCGCGATTCTGCCGCAATGCCTTGACGTAGGTAATGCGCAATTTGTCGCTGGAGACACCCAGGTGCCGGAGGCTGAAATATTTGGCGATGGCATAGTCTTCACAGTCGCCGGCGCCCTTCCACAGGGCTTCGATGGGCGTTTCCCAGTAATCGACCTGGTTCCACAGGTCGATGTCTTCGACATAGCGCACCCGTTTGTTGAAGAACAGGTTGACCACCTTGAGCTGCTCCAGCTCGCTGCCTTGTTTTTGCGTGGCCAGCAGCCGCTGCCAGTCATCGATACGCTGCTGGCCCGCGCCCAGTGGCCCATAGAGCGTGGTGGCACGCCGGCTGATCTGGGAGAAATCCCAATCGGCATGCAGCCCGCCAGGCAACAAGCCAGCCAGCAGCAGCGCTGAAAACAACCAGCACAGGATCCGCGAGGGAGTAAAACGTACCGCCAATGGCTTCAGTCCGTAGAAAGAGACGGAGAATCAATCGATGGTGAAGGGTCGGTCGGCAAAAGACAATGGCACGGTGCAATCACTGAGCTTAAGCAATCGCGCCTTGTAAGACGCCAGCAAGCCATAATGTGCGATGAAAAACCGCGCTGTTGAGTCGCTTACAAAGGGAAACCTTGCCTGTTTGACAAGCCTGCATGCAATCTCTAGTGTTCTTTGGATCCAATTAGCCAAAACCCATTCCAACAAGAAAGGAGGATAGCGTAGTCGTGACGCACAAGCCGAACCCTTTGAGCAGCATCAAGATCAGTGGGCCCATTCCCGCTCACCTCGCCCGCTCCGTTATTGAAGAAACATTGCGCAACGCCATACTGGATGGCCGCCTGCCCTGCGGCACCGCCATGCGCCAGCAAGAGCTGGCCAGCCTGTTCGGAGTCAGCCGCATGCCGGTGCGCGAGGCCCTGCGCCAGCTGGAAGCCCAGTCGCTGCTGCATGTTGTCACCCATAAAGGCGCCGTGGTCGCCCCGCTGATTGAAGATAACTCGGCGGAAACCTACGCCCTGCGAATTCTCCTGGAGTCGGAGGCGCTGCGCTTGTCGATCCCATTGCTGGGCACAAGTGATATCGAGCAGGCGGGTGCCTTGATCGACACCCTTGAGCACGAAACCGACTACAACGAAATCGGCCGGCTCAACCGCCTGTTTCACATGGCATTGTATGGCAAGGCTCCCAACCAGCGGTTGTTGAGCCTGGTAGAGCACGGGCTGAACGAGGAGGAGCGGTTCCTGCGTTTCAACCTCGAAGCCATGGGGCTGGGCGAAACTTCCCAAGAGGACCATCGCGAGTTGCTCACCCTGGTCGCGCAGAAAAAGGTCGAGGAAAGTGTACTGACCCTGCGCAATCACCTCATGCGCGGGATGGAAGTGATCACTCACTACCTGAACGGCCTCGAGCAGGAGAACGACAAAGGGGCGCGTTGATTTCTCCCGGCTTTAGCCGCTACGTGCGCGACCTGGATTGCCAGGCGCCGCACACGTCCAAAGCCGGCCTCTGCTGCCGTCACCCCTTGGCCGCTCCGTCAACCGACTCGACATTGACCGTCAGGAAACATCCAGCATTGCAAATGCAAAAGCGGATTTAAGCCTGGTCATTAAGTCCAATAATTTAAAACCTGCAAACAAGGAGGAAAGTTCTCACATCGAACAGTAAGCTCGACTACGAAACATTCCTTCCTGCAAAAAAACCTTATACAACTCTTAAAGTATTTGAATACTTAACCAAGTGATTATCCTTTAATTGGTCTTGGCACTTCAGTCGAAAGCGTAGGCACAGGCTTAGGCACGACTGTGGACGACAAACTATCCAATAAGTCTAAGTTGCTTTGTCACTACTTGTTGCTTGCCGGATAACCAAGCCAGCCGTGTCATTCCCATGACTGCGCGACGCAACACTTACCTGTAATGCACACTTGGTTCTAAACAACCTTTTTATTTGAGTCGGCATAACGACTTATAGGCATTAAGCATGTTTCAACTCCAAGAACTACTCAGACAAAAAAAACTGCAACTACATGAACATCCGATTTTCCTGGAAATCAACTCTTTCCCGCAGTTACAGCACTTTATGCAGAACCATATTTTCGCCGTCTGGGACTTCATGACCCTGACCAAACGCCTGCAACAGGACCTGACCTGCGTGCGCCTGCCCTGGCTCCCGCCGGCGGACCCGCAGGCCGCGCGGCTGATCAACGAAATTGTCCTCGACGAGGAATCGGACCTGCGCCTGGGCGACGGGCATAGCAGTCACTTCGAACTGTACCTGGAGGCAATGCGCGAGGTAGGGGCCTGCACCACCACCATCGAACGCTTCATCGCGTTGCAGCGAGAGGGTGCAAGCCTCGACAGTGCCTTGGCGCAGATCACGCTTGATCCTGCGGTAGAGCGCTTTGTGCGGCACACCCTGGACGTCGCCCTGAACGCCCCGACCCACTGTGTAGCCGCGACCTTCCTGCATGGCCGGGAAAGCGTCATCCCGGCGATGTTCAAGCGCATCCTGCAGGGCAGCGACGTCGCCCACCGGCAGGCCCCCAGCTTGTGCTACTACCTCCAGCGCCACATCGAGCTGGACGCTGAGGGCCATGAGCCGGCCGCAGAGCGCCTGCTCCGACGCCTGACACTGGCGGACCCGGTGCTCGAACAACAGGCCTGGAACGCCGCCCTCAGCGCCGTAGAGAGCCGCATTGCCTTGTGGGACGGCCTTCGCCAGCACGCAGGCCGCCAGGAGGTGAGCCTGTGAACGCCCTCGACTATCGCTCGTTCGCAGCCGACTGGGAGCATCAGGCGACTATCCGCACTCGCCCGCGACGCCTGCTGGAAGATGACGACAAGTTGATCTACCCCCTGTGTCGCCAACCGCTGGTACTCAGTGCGGGTTTTCTCGAGCACTGCCCGCAGTGGCGCGATTTTGTGCTGGTGCAGACGCTCTACAAATTCCTCAACGACGTGGTGATCTTTGAGACCGAGATCGTCGATAGAACCGCACGGAGCATCGCCAAGAATCGTTTTTCAATCCCCTTCCCTACCGCGTGCCGCTACGACGCCATGACCGTGGTGGTCGATGAGGATTATCACGCCCTCGTTGCCCTGGACTTCATGCAGCAAACGCAGGAAAAGACAGGTATTGCGCCGCTACCGCTACCGGCCGCCATCGAGTTGAGCCGTGCCATCCCCATCGCCCAGGCCCAGGCACCGGCGCATCTGCGTGATGCAGTGGAGCTGGTGTGCGTGGCGATTGCCGAGAACACGGTCACCCATGACGTGGCGGCGTTTGCCAAGGATGACAGCGTCAAGCAGTCGGTCCGGGGCCTGATGGCCGACCACCTGGCTGACGAGGGCCGCCACGCCAGCTTCTGGACCTGCCTGGTAAGGCTCTACTGGCAAACGGCAAGCGAAGAGGATCGCGACGGCATCGCCCGAACCCTGCCGGTGTTCCTGCAACACTATTTGACCAATGACCTGCAAAGGGACTTCGACCGACTGTTGATCGAACATCTGGATGTGCCGGCGCGCACTCGCCAGACGCTGCGGGTCGAGGTACAGACCCCGGCCTTTCCGATCACCCGCCAGCACCCGCTGATCGGCAACATCATGGGGTTCCTGCGCCGCAGCGGGTTACTGCAAACCTCGTGTGTCGCCCATGCGTTGAGTGCCTACCTGCCGGCAGCCGGGGGCCAGTCATGAGACGCCTTGGGATTAGCCTGGTCGGTAGCAGTGCGGCCTTGCATGAACTGGGGCAGGCACTGCAACCCTATGGGCATGACCTTGCCGCGCAGGCGCCGGCAATCGACTTGCTGATTGAAGATGGCACCCAGCCCCTCGCCCAGGAACTGGCCGGCGTGACCATGATGAGCCTGCGCCTGTGCATCGGCCCGATGAGTGAGTGTGGCCTGCCAGCCCTGCAAATACGCTGCTATGACCGCACACGCCAGTTGCTGGCCGCGCTGGACCTGACACCGCCAGCCTGTGGCAACGGCCAACGACTGCGACGCCAGGCAGTGACGCACCTGGTCAAGTGGGTCGCGCTGCAGGTCAGCGGCTTTTCGCGCAACCCCGGGCACTTCACACAACGTGCTAGCGCCGCCACGTTTGCCGAGCAGAGCCTGCAAGGCCTGGAAGGACTGGCCTACCTGCATCGCCTCAACCGGACCGCTGACCCGGCGCTCCTGCAAAAAGCCCGGACGCCGCTGATCAAACAGTTGGAGCAGAGCTTGCGGGTCTTCGCCGACCGGCCGGCCCTGGAGATTGCCGGGCTTAGCCTGAGCTATCGACAGCTGTTGCGACACAGCCTGGCCATCCGGCAGGTTCTACAACCCTTGCTCGGGCCGGGGCCGGCGCCCGTGGTCGGGATCTGCCTGGGCAAGTCGATCGAGTTGTACGCCAGCATTCTGGCGACCCTGGGTTGCGGCGCGGTGTATCTGCCGCTCGAGCCGGGCCACCCGCTGCCGCGCCAACGAGCCATGCTGGAAAACGCCGGGGCCGTGGTGTTGCTCGATGATGGCCAACATCCCTTGCGCAAGCATTTCATGGCGGTGGACGTCAGCCGCATGGACAGCCAGCACGTGGACGACAATTGCCCCTTGGCGCTCACCTCGCCCACGGCTGATAGCGCCAGCATGGTGCTTTACACCTCGGGCACTACCGGCCAGCCCAAGGGGGTGTTGCTCAGCCAGCAAAACCTGGCGCATTTTTCGGCGTGGTACAGCCAGCATGTCGAACTCAGCGAGCACAGCCGTGTACTGCAATTTTCGTCCGTGAGTTTCGACTCTTCGCTGGTCGATCTCTTTCCAGCCCTGAACCAGGGCGCGACCCTGATTGTTCCCAGTGAAGAACAGCGTCGTGACCCACTCCAGTTGGTTGAACTGATCCAGCAACAGCGCGTCACCCATGCCTTCCTGCCGCCGGCGCTGTTGAGCCTGCTGCCAATGGACCGACCGTTGGGCCTGCAACACCTGCTGACCGGCGGTGATATCTGTGAGCCCCATGTCATCCGGCAGATGGCCGGGCAATGCGCCTTGCACAACCTCTATGGCCCGACGGAAGCCACAGTGCTGGTCAGCAGCCGTCGGATGCAGGCTGACGACAGCAACCTCAACCTCGGCATACCCATCGCCAACAGCCAGGTGCTGATCCTCGACGAGCAGCGCCAGCCGGTCGAGGACCAGGTAGTTGGCGAGGTGTACATCGTCGGCCCCGGGGTGAGCCTTGGGTATCTAAACCAGCCACGCCAGACCGCCGAGCACTTTGTGCGCCTTGGGCTGCCTGACGGCCAGGCCTTGCACGCGTACCGCACGGGCGACATGGCGAAATGGACGGCCGAGGGTATCGCGCTGGTCGGGCGCCAGGACCAGCAGGTGAAGATCCGTGGTTTTCGGGTCGAGCCCCAAGAGATCGAGCAGTGCTTGCGCGCCAGCCAGCTGTTTCGCCAGGTCGCGGTGGTGATTGACCGTGATCGACGGGTCCTGGCGTTTGTGGCACAGCCTGATCCCAATGGTTCGGGCGCAGCCCTGGCCGCGCTCAAGCAACATGCCAGGCAAATGCTGCCGGACTATATGCAGCCGACCGTGTGCACAGAGCTGACGAGCCTGCCCTCTGGCAGCAATGGCAAGGTTGACCGCCAGGCCTTACTGGCGCTGACGGTTCAAGCCGTCTCGGAAAACCCTCAACGCCACCCCCAAACACCGCTGGAAGGGCAATTGCTGGGCCTGTGGAGTGAACTGCTGGGGTTGCCGGTCGACGAGATGTCGACTGACGACAGCTTTTTCCATCTCGGCGGTCACTCCATTCTGCTTTCAACCATGCTCCTGCGGATTCGCGAGTTGTACGGGCGCAGCCTGCCCCTCAACCGGTTTATCGAAGCGCCAACGGTGCAGACCCTCGCCGCGTTGATGAGCGACAGCCTGCCAGGTGCTGCCCCCAGCGACCGGGCGATCAGCGACGCGCTACGCGCGCTGGACATAAGCCTGTTGCCAGGAGCGCGCGCGGGCAATCGCCACAAGGCGATCGTGACCGGCGCCAACAGCTTTTTGGGTGTGCACATCGTCGAGGCCTTGCTGATGGCCGGAGCGACAGAAGTCGCCTGCCTGGTGCGCGAAAACCCAGGGCAATCAGCCGCTACACGGTTTGCCGAGGCGTTGCGTGAATACCGCCTGGAACACCTGGACCTGAGCCGCGTGCGGGTGTACGCCACCGACCTGCGCCGACCTCGCCTGGGGCTTGAGGCCCATGTCTATGAACACCTCGCCCGCCAGTACGGGGTGCTGATACACAGCGCGGCCCACGTCAATCACGTCATGGACTACGCATCGCTGGCCAAGGACAACGTGGAACCGGTGCTTGAGTGCCTGCGACTGTGCGAAACCCACTGTAAGAAGGTGCTCAATTTTGTCTCCACATTATCCGCATCAAGCAGCGTCGGAGCCGACGGGCAGGTGCTTGAAGCGCCTGCGGCAAGTACCCCGCCGCTCTACATCAAGAACGGCTACAACCTTTCCAAATGGGTGGCTGAACGCCTCTTGGGGCGCGCTGCGGGGCAAGGCGCCTGGATCAACATCTATCGCCCCGGGAACATCAGTTTCAATAGCCGCAACGGCGTCTGCCAACCACACAAAAACCGCCTGATGCTGATGCTCAAGGGCTCGCTGCAGCTGGGCCGGGTGCCACGCCTGGGCTTGAACTTCGACCTGATGCCGGTGGATTTCCTGGCGCAGTTCATTGCCTTCCACAGTGGCAACTGCGTTGCCGAGCGCAGCGTGTTCAACCTGCACAATCCGCAGCCACTGCGGTGGGAAACCTACGTGGAGTCGTTCCGCCAGGCAGGTCATGCGTTCGAATTGGTAAGCGTGGCGGATTGGCAACACCAGCTAGGTGAAGTGGGTCGCGAGAATGCCCTGTTTGGCGTGCTCGGGTTTTACCTCAATGGGCTGGGAGAAGACATTGGCGATATCTCGATGATTCGCCACGAGAACGCACGCTATGGCGTCGAGCAGATGGGCATGCAATACCCCGAAAAAGCACCCGCGCTGTTACGCAGAGGGTGCCAGTACCTCAATGCCATCGGCTTTCTGTGACACCGCCACCAGGGAAAAACTTATGAGACAGCTGCAACCCGATACGTTGATCCAAAACCCCGTGGGCAGGCCTGTGGTGTCATCTGTGGCGATTGCCTGCAGCGCCGTCAACCTGTGGGGGGTCGTGGGTCGCTTCGCAGGCTTTGACGCGTTCATCCCTGCCCTGGCAGGTATCACGATGATCGGCAGCGGTGTGGGATCGCTGCGCAAGAAATGCTTCCACGACGGCAATGTGGTCGTGGAACAGCTCAATAGCCACGATGCGCAGGCGATGCACATGACCTGGACGACGATCTATAACACCTTGGGCGTGGCCCGGCTGTGGGCCGCAATGAGCGTTGAGTCGCTGGGGGAGAATCAGGCGCGGGCGACCTGGACCATCATCGCCGAACCCGTTGATGCCAGCGACAAAGAGGGATTTGAACAATTCATCCAGGCCTTCGCCGACAGTGCACTGGATAACGTGCGCCGACTGCTTGGCTGAAAAAAATGGCGCAGTGCATTGCTGCACTGCGCCACATTGACTGGCAGGGTGATCAGATCTTGAAACTGTCGACCAGTTGCTTCAAGCGATTGGCTTGTTGTGACAGCGCGTCACAGTCTTTCAAGGTCTCGTTGAGGTTGGCCACACCTTGTTGGTTCAGCAGGTTGATCTGGTTGATATCAACATTGAGCGTCTCCACCACGGCGGTCTGCTCCTCGGTGGCAGCGGCCACCGACTGGTTCATGCCGTCGATCTCGACGATACGCTGGGTCACGCTGATCAAGCGTTCACCGGCCTGGTTGGCAACCTCGACGCTTTCTTCGCTGGACACCTGGCTGGCATTCATCGTGGTCACGGCTTCGCGTGAGCCGATCTGCAACGAGGTGATCATCTTGTGGATCTCCTCTGCCGACTCCTGGGTACGGTGGGCCAGGTTGCGCACTTCGTCAGCCACCACGGCAAAACCACGGCCGGCTTCACCAGCACGGGCGGCTTCAATAGCGGCGTTGAGGGCCAGCAGGTTGGTTTGCTGGGAGATGCCTTTGATCACATCGAGGATATGGCCAATGTTGTCGGTACTGGCATTCAAGGTTTCGATCTGCGTACAGGACAGGCTGATCTTCTGCGACAACTCGGACATCGCCAGGATGGTTTTCTCTACGACCTGGCGACCGTCATCGGCTTGCTCGCTGGCGCCACTGGCGTGTTGCGAGGCGTCAGCGGCGTTACGGGCGATTTCCTGGGTGGCGGCACCCAGTTCGTTAATGGCCGCGGCAACGCTGTTGGTACGGGCGCTCTGCTCGTCAGAACCGATGATCGAGGCGTTGGACGATGCCATCACGCGCTGGGAAAGATCGTGTACATGCCTGGTCGCCGAGGACACTTCGCTGATCGAGGCATGGATACGCTCGACAAACTGGTTGAACGCACCACCCAGCTCACCGAATTCATCTTTGCTTTCCACGACCAGGCGGCGGGTCAGGTCGCCCTCGCCCTGGGCAATGTCTTGCATGGCGCGACCCATGGTGGTCAGCGGGCGCATCAGCACCTGGATCAACAGGCTCAGCAATACGGCAATTGCAGTGACGGCAATGAACATTGCGATCAAGGCGGAGGTGCGGAACTTACTTAGGGGGGCGTAGGCTTTGTCTTTATCGATCGACAGCCCTATGTACCAGTCCGCACCAGGCAAGCCGCTGATCGGGGTGAAGGACAGGATGCGGTCCTGGCCATTGAGGACCACATCCTGGTTGATCTTCTCAATACGGACGGTGCTGCCCGGATAGATATCCTTGAGGTTTTTCATTACCTGTTCTTGGTCAGGACTGACAATCACCTGCCCATCGCCGCTGACCAGGAACGCGTGGCCAATCCCGCCGAAGTCCACCGAGTTGATGATCTTCACCAAGGTTTGCAGGCTCAAGTCGCCACCCACTACACCCAGCAGCTCACCATTTTTCTTGACCGGCATCGCGATGGTGACGATCAAACCACCGACGGCGGCCATATAAGGCGGGGTCAGCATGGGTTTGTCGGCAGCGACCGCTTGCTTGTACCAAGGGCGCTGACGCGGATCGTAGCCATCAGGCATTTTCGCGTCAGGACGCTGGGTGAAGACACCGTTGGTTGAACCGACGTAGGTGAACTGGAAGTTCGAGGTGAACGCCGGTTGATCAACCAGGCCGGGGAGGTCGGCATTGCTGCCTTGGTGAGCAACGTTCTGCGCAAGGTTCTCCAGGACCAGCACCCGGCCACTGAGCCAGTTCTGCACACTGCTGGCAGTCAGGTCACCCGACTGCTGGATAGATGACTCCAGGTTTTGCCTGATGGTATTGCGCTGCAGGTAGTCGTTGTACAACGTAAACAGCGCGAAGGCCAAAACCACGACGCCTGACGCGGCCAACAGAATTTTATGACTGAACTTGAGATTCATTTCATCGACTTCTTTTTGCCAAAAGGGGGTGAGCGTGCCGAATGCAACGTTCCATGTACGGTATAGGCGGACTCTACGACCGCTCTATTTCGGTGCACGCATGGCTCATCAGGCTTTCGGCCAAGGCTGGATAAATCTTAGGAATTTGTGGGATACATCTTCTTTTTATGTAAGAAGCCGACAGGCGGTCAGGATTGGACACTTAGGTCCCCAGAACGACAAAACCCCCGTCTGCGCTAGCAGACGGGGGTTTCGGAATTCAATCTTGACGATGACCTACTCTCACATGGGGAAACCCCACACTACCATCGGCGATGCATCGTTTCACTGCTGAGTTCGGGATGGGATCAGGTGGTTCCAATGCTCTATGGTCGTCAAGAAATTCTGTGTACCAGAGCGTTGCGCTAGCAACGGTCCGGTGAAATTCATGGACTTCTACATAAACAAAACCCCTGTCTGCGTTAGCAAACAGGGGTTTTGGAATTTAATCTTGACGATGACCTACTCTCACATGGGGAAACCCCACACTACCATCGGCGATGCATCGTTTCACTGCTGAGTTCGGGATGGGATCAGGTGGTTCCAATGCTCTATGGTCGTCAAGAAATTCGGGTACTGAGTCGCGGCAAGTGCCTCGCTTCAGCAAATTGGGTATGTGACAGCTTTCGGTGTTTTGTGAGATTCGAACTTTCGGTTCATTTCGTCTTCACACACCGCAATCTGATGCTCTTTCGAGAAACAAATTGCTTGGGTGTTATATGGTCAAGCCTCACGGGCAATTAGTATTGGTTAGCTCAACGCCTCACAGCGCTTACACACCCAACCTATCAACGTCGTAGTCTTCGACGGCCCTTCAGGGAACTCAAGGTTCCAGTGAGATCTCATCTTGAGGCTAGTTTCCCGCTTAGATGCTTTCAGCGGTTATCTATTCCGAACATAGCTACCCGGCAATGCCACTGGCGTGACAACCGGAACACCAGAGGTTCGTCCACTCCGGTCCTCTCGTACTAGGAGCAGCCCCTCTCAAATCTCAAACGTCCACGGCAGATAGGGACCGAACTGTCTCACGACGTTCTAAACCCAGCTCGCGTACCACTTTAAATGGCGAACAGCCATACCCTTGGGACCGGCTTCAGCCCCAGGATGTGATGAGCCGACATCGAGGTGCCAAACACCGCCGTCGATATGAACTCTTGGGCGGTATCAGCCTGTTATCCCCGGAGTACCTTTTATCCGTTGAGCGATGGCCCTTCCATACAGAACCACCGGATCACTAAGACCTACTTTCGTACCTGCTCGACGTGTCTGTCTCGCAGTCAAGCGCGCTTTTGCCTTTATACTCTACGACCGATTTCCGACCGGTCTGAGCGCACCTTCGTACTCCTCCGTTACTCTTTAGGAGGAGACCGCCCCAGTCAAACTACCCACCATACACTGTCCTCGATCCGGATAACGGACCTGAGTTAGAACCTCAAAGTTGCCAGGGTGGTATTTCAAGGTTGGCTCCACGCGAACTGGCGTCCACGCTTCAAAGCCTCCCACCTATCCTACACAAGCAAATTCAAAGTCCAGTGCAAAGCTATAGTAAAGGTTCACGGGGTCTTTCCGTCTAGCCGCGGATACACTGCATCTTCACAGCGATTTCAATTTCACTGAGTCTCGGGTGGAGACAGCGCCGCCATCGTTACGCCATTCGTGCAGGTCGGAACTTACCCGACAAGGAATTTCGCTACCTTAGGACCGTTATAGTTACGGCCGCCGTTTACCGGGGCTTCGATCAAGAGCTTCGCGTTAGCTAACCCCATCAATTAACCTTCCGGCACCGGGCAGGCGTCACACCCTATACGTCCACTTTCGTGTTTGCAGAGTGCTGTGTTTTTAATAAACAGTCGCAGCGGCCTGGTATCTTCGACCGGCATGAGCTTACGGAGCAAGTCCTTCACCCTCACCGGCGCACCTTCTCCCGAAGTTACGGTGCCATTTTGCCTAGTTCCTTCACCCGAGTTCTCTCAAGCGCCTTGGTATTCTCTACCCAACCACCTGTGTCGGTTTGGGGTACGGTTCCTGGTTACCTGAAGCTTAGAAGCTTTTCTTGGAAGCATGGCATCAACCACTTCGTCACCCAAAGGGTAACTCGTCATCAGCTCTCGGCCTTAGAATCCCGGATTTACCTAAGATTCCAGCCTACCACCTTAAACTTGGACAACCAACGCCAAGCTGGCCTAGCCTTCTCCGTCCCTCCATCGCAATAACCAGAAGTACAGGAATATTAACCTGTTTTCCATCGACTACGCTTTTCAGCCTCGCCTTAGGGACCGACTAACCCTGCGTCGATTAACGTTGCGCAGGAAACCTTGGTCTTTCGGCGTGGGTGTTTTTCACACCCATTGTCGTTACTCATGTCAGCATTCGCACTTCTGATACCTCCAGCAAGCTTCTCAACTCACCTTCACAGGCTTACAGAACGCTCCTCTACCGCATCACCCGAGGGTGATACCCGTAGCTTCGGTGTATGGTTTGAGCCCCGTTACATCTTCCGCGCAGGCCGACTCGACTAGTGAGCTATTACGCTTTCTTTAAAGGGTGGCTGCTTCTAAGCCAACCTCCTAGCTGTCTAAGCCTTCCCACATCGTTTCCCACTTAACCATAACTTTGGGACCTTAGCTGACGGTCTGGGTTGTTTCCCTTTTCACGACGGACGTTAGCACCCGCCGTGTGTCTCCCATGCTCGGCACTTGTAGGTATTCGGAGTTTGCATCGGTTTGGTAAGTCGGGATGACCCCCTAGCCGAAACAGTGCTCTACCCCCTACAGTGATACATGAGGCGCTACCTAAATAGCTTTCGAGGAGAACCAGCTATCTCCGAGCTTGATTAGCCTTTCACTCCGATCCACAGGTCATCCGCTAACTTTTCAACGGTAGTCGGTTCGGTCCTCCAGTTAGTGTTACCCAACCTTCAACCTGCCCATGGATAGATCGCCCGGTTTCGGGTCTATTCCCAGCGACTAGACGCCCTATTAAGACTCGCTTTCGCTACGCCTCCCCTATTCGGTTAAGCTCGCCACTGAAAATAAGTCGCTGACCCATTATACAAAAGGTACGCAGTCACCCAACAAAGTGGGCTCCCACTGCTTGTACGCATACGGTTTCAGGATCTATTTCACTCCCCTCTCCGGGGTTCTTTTCGCCTTTCCCTCACGGTACTAGTTCACTATCGGTCAGTCAGTAGTATTTAGCCTTGGAGGATGGTCCCCCCATATTCAGACAAAGTTTCTCGTGCTCCGTCCTACTCGATTTCATGACTAAGAGATTTTCGCGTACAGGGCTATCACCCACTATGGCCGCACTTTCCAGAGCGTTCCGCTAATCTCAAAGCCACTTAAGGGCTAGTCCCCGTTCGCTCGCCACTACTAAGGGAATCTCGGTTGATTTCTTTTCCTCAGGGTACTTAGATGTTTCAGTTCCCCTGGTTCGCCTCTTAAGCCTATGTATTCAGCTTAAGATAACCATCTTATGATGGCTGGGTTCCCCCATTCAGACATCTCCGGATCAAAGTCTGTTTGCCGACTCCCCGAAGCTTTTCGCAGGCTACCACGTCTTTCATCGCCTCTGACTGCCAAGGCATCCACCGTATGCGCTTCTTCACTTGACCATATAACCCCAAGCAATCTGGTTATACTGTGAAGACGACATTCGCCGAAAATTCGATAATACTCAATTTGAGTAACTCACAAATTTTACCTTAGCCTGATCCGTTACCAGTGAAAGTAACGTTCAGTCTATCTTTCTATCACATACCCAAATTTTTAAAGAACGAACTAGTCAAAGACTAGAAATCAACATTCACCATCACAATGATGGAATGCTCATTTCTAAGCTTTATACAAACAGAAGCAGTAGTGGTGGAGCCAAACGGGATCGAACCGTTGACCTCCTGCGTGCAAGGCAGGCGCTCTCCCAGCTGAGCTATGGCCCCGTATTTCTACAGGCGTTTCCCACACAAAATTGGTGGGTCTGGGCAGATTCGAACTGCCGACCTCACCCTTATCAGGGGTGCGCTCTAACCAACTGAGCTACAGACCCAATTTCGGGCTGCTTCTTTTCGTCTTCTTCAATGAATCAAGCAATTCGTGTGGGAACTTATGGAGCAGCTGATGTCGTCGATTAAGGAGGTGATCCAGCCGCAGGTTCCCCTACGGCTACCTTGTTACGACTTCACCCCAGTCATGAATCACACCGTGGTAACCGTCCTCCCGAAGGTTAGACTAGCTACTTCTGGTGCAACCCACTCCCATGGTGTGACGGGCGGTGTGTACAAGGCCCGGGAACGTATTCACCGCGACATTCTGATTCGCGATTACTAGCGATTCCGACTTCACGCAGTCGAGTTGCAGACTGCGATCCGGACTACGATCGGTTTTGTGGGATTAGCTCCACCTCGCGGCTTGGCAACCCTCTGTACCGACCATTGTAGCACGTGTGTAGCCCAGGCCGTAAGGGCCATGATGACTTGACGTCATCCCCACCTTCCTCCGGTTTGTCACCGGCAGTCTCCTTAGAGTGCCCACCATAACGTGCTGGTAACTAAGGACAAGGGTTGCGCTCGTTACGGGACTTAACCCAACATCTCACGACACGAGCTGACGACAGCCATGCAGCACCTGTCTCAATGTTCCCGAAGGCACCAATCTATCTCTAGAAAGTTCATTGGATGTCAAGGCCTGGTAAGGTTCTTCGCGTTGCTTCGAATTAAACCACATGCTCCACCGCTTGTGCGGGCCCCCGTCAATTCATTTGAGTTTTAACCTTGCGGCCGTACTCCCCAGGCGGTCAACTTAATGCGTTAGCTGCGCCACTAAGAGCTCAAGGCTCCCAACGGCTAGTTGACATCGTTTACGGCGTGGACTACCAGGGTATCTAATCCTGTTTGCTCCCCACGCTTTCGCACCTCAGTGTCAGTATCAGTCCAGGTGGTCGCCTTCGCCACTGGTGTTCCTTCCTATATCTACGCATTTCACCGCTACACAGGAAATTCCACCACCCTCTACCATACTCTAGTCAGTCAGTTTTGAATGCAGTTCCCAGGTTGAGCCCGGGGATTTCACATCCAACTTAACTAACCACCTACGCGCGCTTTACGCCCAGTAATTCCGATTAACGCTTGCACCCTCTGTATTACCGCGGCTGCTGGCACAGAGTTAGCCGGTGCTTATTCTGTCGGTAACGTCAAAATTGCAGAGTATTAATCTACAACCCTTCCTCCCAACTTAAAGTGCTTTACAATCCGAAGACCTTCTTCACACACGCGGCATGGCTGGATCAGGCTTTCGCCCATTGTCCAATATTCCCCACTGCTGCCTCCCGTAGGAGTCTGGACCGTGTCTCAGTTCCAGTGTGACTGATCATCCTCTCAGACCAGTTACGGATCGTCGCCTTGGTGAGCCATTACCCCACCAACTAGCTAATCCGACCTAGGCTCATCTGATAGCGCAAGGCCCGAAGGTCCCCTGCTTTCTCCCGTGGGACGTATGCGGTATTAGCGTCCGTTTCCGAACGTTATCCCCCACTACCAGGCAGATTCCTAGGCATTACTCACCCGTCCGCCGCTCTCAAGAGAAGCAAGCTTCTCTCTACCGCTCGACTTGCATGTGTTAGGCCTGCCGCCAGCGTTCAATCTGAGCCATGATCAAACTCTTCAGTTCAAACATCTTTGGGTTTTTAAGAAACCCTAAACTTGGCTCAGCAATCGTTGGTTACATCTTTGATTTCTCGCGGAGTAACTTGTGATGCTGATAATCTTGTTGACTATCAGTCTGACTCCACAAGCACCCACACGAATTGCTTGATTCAGTTGTTAAAGAGCGGTTGGTTAAGATCTTTCGTCTCAACCGAGGCGCGCATTCTACAGCAGCCTCATTTGCTGTCAAGTGATTATTTTCAGAAGTTTCGAGATTTTCCTCAACAACTTCAACCACTTGCGCCTTCGATCTCTCGTCAGCGGGAGGCGAATTCTACAGCGTTACACGCTGCTGTCAACACCTCTTTTTCAACTTCCTTTTGGCTTCGATGAACTGAAGCAACCTACTGCCGAAAACTACATAACTCTTTGTTTACCAAGGAGTTTTCCGTTTCGACTGCGCCGGAAGTGGGGCGAATTATAGACTTCCAGAATCTGCCGTCAACCCTTGATTTTGCTTTTCTATCAATTAGTTACGATCGATTAAAAAACAATCAACTCCTGCCATGCAGAACCCCTTCTATATAGAAGACACACCTCATATAACTCCCGCCGCCTTTAAAGCCGCCACATGAGCCGCTCCCAACCCCAGCACCTGGCTGAGTATTTGAGCCGTATGCTCGCCCAGGAGCGGTGGCGCACTGCGATACTCCACGGGCGTCTTGGACAGCCTAATAGGGCTCCCCACCTGCGGCACCTTGCCCGCCAACGGGTGCGGCAACTCTATAGCCAACCCACGCGCCTGCACCTGCGGATCGGCAAACACCTGCGCCAGGTCATTGATCGGCCCACACGGCACACCTACCTGCTCCAGCTGGGCCACCCACTCGGCCGTGGTCTTGAACACCGTTGCCTGGCGAATCAATGGAATGAGCACCGCCCGATTGGCCACCCGCAGCTTATTAGTAGCAAACCGTGGATCATCAGCCCACTGCGGCTGCCCGGCGACCTGGGCAAACTTGCGGAACTGGCCGTCATTACCCACGGTCAGGATGAAATCGCCATCTGCCGTGGGAAAGTCCTGATACGGCACGATATTCGGATGCGCATTACCCAGCCGCTTGGGCGCTACCCCCGTCGTCAGGTAATTCATCGCCTGGTTGGCCAGGCAGGCAACCTGAACATCCAGCAACGCCATATCAATATGCTGGCCGCCGCCATCATGGTCGCGGTGCGCCATGGCCGCCAGAATCGCCACGGCTGAGTAAAGTCCGGTCAAAATATCGGTCAGGGCTACACCTACCTTGACCGGGCCTTCGCCCTCATCACCCTCGGGACGCCCCGTCAGGCTCATCAAACCGCCCAGGCCCTGAATCATGAAGTCATAGCCAGCGCGCGCCGCATACGGCCCAGTCTGGCCAAAACCCGTGATAGAGCAATAGATCAGCTGCGGATTGAGCTCCTTGAGCGACTCATAGTCCAGGCCATACGCCGCCAAGCCGCCCACCTTGAAGTTCTCGATCAAGATATCCGACTTCGCCGCCAGGTCCCGGACCAGCTTCTGCCCCTCCGGCCGCGTGAAGTCGATAGTCACCGACTCCTTATTACGATTGGCCGATAAGTAGTAGGACGCCTCACTGGTGTTTTCACCATAGGCATCCTTGAGGAAGGGCGGGCCCCAGGCGCGGGTATCGTCACCACTGCCAGGTCGTTCGACCTTGATCACCTCAGCGCCGAGATCAGCAAGAATCTGCCCGGCCCAAGGCCCCGCCAGCACCCGTGACAAATCCAGCACCCGCAGATGCGATAGCGCGCCCATGGTCACACTCCTATTAATAGAACGCCTGGATACCGGTCTGGGCGCGCCCGAGGATGAGCGCATGGACGTCATGCGTGCCTTCGTAGGTATTCACCACTTCCAGGTTGACCAGGTGCCGGGCAATCCCGAACTCATCGGAGATGCCATTGCCACCGAGCATGTCGCGAGCCATGCGGGCGATATCCAGGGACTTGCCGCAGGAGTTGCGCTTCATTATCGAAGTGATCTCCACCGCGGCCGTTCCCTCATCCTTCATCCGCCCCAGGCGCAGACAGCCTTGCAAGGCGAGGGTGATCTCGGTCTGCATATCAGCGAGCTTTTTCTGGATCAACTGCGTGGCGGCCAGTGGGCGCCCGAACTGTTGACGATCCAGGGTGTATTGGCGCGCCGTGTGCCAGCAGAACTCCGCAGCCCCCAAGGCCCCCCATGAAATGCCGTAGCGGGCCGAATTCAGGCAGGTGAAAGGGCCTTTCAAGCCACGCACATCGGGAAAGATGTTTTCTTCGGGAACGAAGACGTTGTCCATGACGATTTCGCCAGTGATCGAAGCGCGCAGGCCGACCTTGCCGTGAATCGCCGGCGCACTCAGGCCTTTCCAGCCCTTCTCCAGGACAAAACCACGGATGTCGCCAGCGTCGTCCTTGCCCCAGACCACAAACACATCGGCAATCGGGCTGTTGGTGATCCACATCTTGCTGCCGGTAAGGCTGTAGCCGCCATCCACCTTGCGTGCGCGGGTAATCATCGCGCCGGGGTCCGAACCATGGTTGGGCTCGGTCAGGCCAAAGCAACCAATCCACTCACCCGAGGCCAGCTTGGGCAGGTACTTCTGCTTTTGCGCTTCAGTGCCGAACTCATTGATCGGCACCATCACCAGTGAAGACTGCACGCTCATCATCGAGCGATAGCCGGAATCGACACGCTCCACTTCCCGGGCAATCAAGCCGTAGCTGACATAGTTCAAGCCACTGCCACCGTACTGCTCAGGAATCATGGCGCCGAGCAGGCCGGTCTCGCCCATTTCACGGAAAATCGCAGGGTCGGTCTTTTCATGACGGAAGGCTTCAAGCACACGCGGCGCCAGCTTGTCCTGGGCAAATTGCTCGGCGCTGTCGCGCACCATGCGCTCTTCTTCAGTGAGCTGTTGATCCAGCAGCAGTGGATCGATCCAGTTGAAGCTTGCCTTACCGCCCATGAGTGAGTCCTCGCGAAGTAAATCAAAAGTCGTGCATGCAGCCTAGGCCGGGTAGGCGAGGAGGGCAAACGAGGTTTTTGCATAGCCTTGTGCTAATTTCTCACTCCGTAACGATTGAGAAAGGCGCAACAGCCTTTTATTAGTGAGAGTACGGTACATGCGCAGAAAGATCCCCAGCACCACGGCCCTGGTCAGCTTTGAAGCAGCAGCCCGCCACGAAAGCTTCACCAAGGCCGCGCAAGAACTTTCCATCACCCAGGGCGCGATCTGCCGACAGATCGCCAGCCTTGAGGAGTTTTTGAGTGTCGAGCTGTTTCGGCGCTCGCGACGCGGGGTAAAGCTCACCGAAGCCGGGCTTTCCTATAGCCGGCGAGTGGCGACGCAATTGGATGCCGTGGAGCGTGACACCCTGTCAGTGATGGGCCAGCAGGGCACCAATGTGATTGAGCTGGCGGTAGTGCCCACGTTCGGCACGCAGTGGCTGATCCCGCGCCTGAAGGATTTCCAGCAGCAACACCCCGAAGTCACAGTGAACCTGACCAACCGCACCCGCCCGTTCCTGTTTGCCGATACCGAGTTCGATGCCGCTGTGTATTTCGGCGATGCCGACTGGTCGGGCACCGAATCTCATCGGCTGATGGGCGAAAATCCAGTCCCCGTCTGCAGCCCGCGCTTGCTGCAAAACCGCACGCACTTTCGCGCAGAGGAAATCGCCGAACTGCCACTGCTGCAGCAAACCACGCGACCCTACGCCTGGCGCCAGTGGTTCAACGCCCAACAACTGAATATCCCCCGGGACATGACAGGCCCGCGCTACGAGCTATTCTCCATGCTGTCCCAGGCGGCCATGCATGACATGGGGATTGCCTTGATCCCACCGTTCCTTATTCAGCGGGAACTGAGCGAGAAACAACTGGTGATTGCCAACCCGCAGGCGCTGACCAGCAGCAAAGCCTATTACCTGATGATTCCCGAAAGAAAGGTCGAATCTGCATCACTGCACGCCTTTCGAGACTGGCTGATTGATCAGGCACAGCGCTACAGCCATCAATTCTAGAGGCCCAGGCAAGTTATTGACCTTGTAGTCAGGTAATTTTGAGACCTACAGATATACGTATATGTCGCCTTTTGACAGACTGTACCGTTCGACCGTAAAACCCTCTGCAAGCCAATAGCTGCAAGCCCTACAGCGGGTATTCGGGGGCAATGATCGGTTATTCATGTCGACAATTGGGTAAATCGACTTTTCCCGCGATAACCCTTTAAACACCTGTATTCCAAGAGGTTATTCCGGCACATTGCGACAATCAGTCACAGGGTGACTTGTAGTTAATTTTTCGTCACCCGTCATAATCCCTTGAAGGCCGTAAAGTTCGCCTGCAAAATGCCGCGCCCTGCTGTCATTTCAGCGGGGTCGTGCTGATCGGCCGCCCCAGTTGCGCCACTCGCGGTGCACTGGCCTTTTTACAAAAATCAAAAGCAAAAAGATCATGCAGGAGATTTGACGTGCACATTGGTGTTCCTCTCGAAACCCAGACCGGTGAAACGCGGGTTGCTGCAACCCCGGAAACCATCAAGAAGCTGATCGGCCAGGGCCATAAGGTCACTGTACAAAGCGGTGCAGGTATCAAAGCCAGCGTCGTCGACAGTGCCTATGAAACGGCAGGCGCAACCATTGGCAGTGCCAGCGATGCGTTTGGCGCCGAGCTGATTCTCAAGGTGGTCGCCCCCAGCGACAGCGAACTGACGCTGATTAAAAGCGGCACCGTGTTGGTGGGCATGCTCAATCCGTTCAGCAACGAAACCATCACCCAACTGGCCGAACATGGCATCACTGCCTTCGCCCTGGAGGCCGCGCCGCGTACCTCCCGTGCGCAGAGCCTGGATGTGCTGTCGTCCCAGGCCAACATTGCCGGCTACAAGGCAGTGTTGCTGGCGGCCCATCACTACCCGCGCTTCATGCCAATGCTGATGACCGCCGCCGGTACGGTGAAAGCCGCTCGCGTGCTGATCCTCGGCGCCGGTGTTGCCGGCCTGCAAGCCATCGCTACGGCGAAACGCCTGGGTGCCGTCATCGAAGCGTCCGACGTACGCCCGGCCGTGAAGGAGCAGATCGAGTCCCTCGGTGCCAAGTTCGTCGACGTGCCCTACGAGACCGATGAAGAGCGCGAATGCGCCGTCGGTGTCGGCGGCTACGCCCGCCCAATGCCCACCAGCTGGATGCAGCGCCAGGCCCTGGCCGTGCATGAGCGCGCCAAGCAAGCCGATATCGTCATCACCACCGCCCTGATTCCGGGTCGCAAGGCCCCGACGCTGCTGAGCGCCGAAACCGTCGCCCAGATGAAGCCAGGCTCCGTGGTGATCGACCTGGCCGCCGCCCAGGGTGGCAACTGCCCACTGACCGTCGCCGACCAGGTGGTGGTGGAAAACGGCGTGACCATCTGTGGCCCGACCAACCTTGCCGGCGCGGTCGCTGCCGATGCTTCGGCCCTGTATGCGCGCAACCTGCTGGACTTCCTGAAGCTGGTCTTCACCAAGGAAGGGCAGTTTGAAATCAACCTCGAAGACGACATCGTCGCCGCGTGCCTGATGTGCCGCGACGGCCAAGTCATCCGCAAAAACGCCTAAGCAGGGATTCAGACGATGGAAGAGCTTATCTCCCCCGGTATCTACAACCTGATCATCTTCGTGCTGGCGATTTATGTCGGTTACCACGTGGTCTGGAACGTCACCCCCGCGCTGCACACGCCGCTGATGGCCGTGACCAACGCAATTTCGGCGATTGTGATCGTTGGCGCCATGCTCGCCGCCGCACTCACCGTTACCCCGCTGGGCAAGACCATGGGCACCCTGGCCGTGGCCCTGGCTGCCGTCAACGTGTTCGGTGGTTTCCTGGTTACCCGTAGGATGCTTGAGATGTTCAAGAAGAAAGCGCCCAAGGCTAAAGAAGAGGTGCAGAAGTAATGAGCATGAACCTCGTGACGACGCTCTACCTGATCGCGTCGATCTGCTTCATCCAGGCCCTCAAGGGCCTGTCGCACCCCACCACGTCCCGACGCGGCAACCTGTTCGGCATGCTCGGCATGGCGCTGGCGGTACTCACCACCGTGGGCCTCATCTATAAGCTCGGTGCAGAGCTGGCCACTGCCGGGATCGGCTACGTGATTGTCGGCCTGCTGATCGGCGGCACCGCCGGCTCGATCATGGCCAAGCGCGTAGAAATGACCAAGATGCCCGAACTGGTCGCCTTCATGCACAGCATGATCGGCCTGGCGGCGGTGTTTATCGCCATCGCGGCGGTGGTCGAGCCGCAATCCCTGGGGATCGTCAAGCAATTGGGTGACGCGATTCCTGCGGGCAACCGCCTGGAGCTGTTCCTCGGCGCAGCCATTGGTGCCATTACCTTCTCCGGTTCGGTCATTGCCTTCGGCAAGCTGTCGGGCAAGTACAAGTTCCGCCTGTTCCAGGGCGCACCGGTACAGTTTGGCGGCCAGCACAAGTTGAACCTCGTCCTGGGCCTGGCCACCCTGGGCCTGGGCCTGGTGTTTATGTTCACCGGCAACCTCAGTGCCTTCGCCCTGATGCTGGCCCTGGCCTTCGTGCTGGGCGTGCTGATCATCATCCCGATTGGCGGCGCCGACATGCCGGTGGTTGTCTCGATGCTCAACAGCTACTCCGGCTGGGCTGCGGCGGGCATCGGCTTCTCGCTGAACAACTCGATGCTGATCATTGCCGGCTCCCTGGTGGGTTCGAGCGGTGCGATCCTCTCGTACATCATGTGCAAGGCGATGAACCGCTCGTTCTTCAACGTGCTGCTCGGCGGTTTCGGCAATACGCCGGATGCGGCAGGGCAAGCCGGTTCGAAAGAAGCGCGCCCGGTGAAGTCCGGTTCGGCCGACGACGCCACTTTCCTGCTGACCAACGCCGACACCGTGATCATCGTCCCAGGCTATGGCCTGGCGGTCGCACGGGCGCAACACGCCCTTAAAGAGCTGACCGAGAAGCTGACCCATCGCGGCGTCACCGTGAAATACGCGATCCACCCGGTCGCCGGCCGCATGCCTGGCCACATGAACGTGCTGCTGGCCGAGGCCGAGGTGCCTTACGACCAGGTGTTCGAGATGGAAGACATCAACTCCGAGTTCGGCCAGGCCGACGTGGTGCTGGTGCTGGGCGCCAACGACGTGGTCAACCCGGCCGCCAAGAACGATCCGAAATCGCCGATCGCCGGCATGCCGATTCTCGAAGCCTTCAAGGCCAAGACGATCATCGTCAACAAGCGCTCGATGGCCAGCGGTTACGCCGGCCTGGATAACGAATTGTTCTACCTGGACAAGACCATGATGGTCTTCGGCGACGCGAAGAAGGTCATCGAAGACATGGTCAAGGCCGTCGAATAAACACTGCTCCAGCGCAATACCCAAAACCCCGGCCTCCCGTAGGCTGGGGTTTTTTATTAACGGGAAAAACCCGACCAAAGGCTCTAAATCGCCACCTGGCATTCGACCATGGTAGCGGGACGAACGCCTTTGAAATCACTAGACTGCCCACCTTGCCTCCGTTGCCCGAGATAACAATCCATGTACCGTGATCGTATCCGCTTGCCTTCGCTGTTGAACAAGGTCATGAGCGCCGCCGATGCTGCCGCCCTGATCGAGGACGGCATGACCGTCGGCATGAGCGGCTTTACCCGCGCCGGTGAAGCCAAGGCCGTGCCCCACGCCCTGGCCGAACGTGCCAAGACCTCGCCCCTGAAAATCACCCTGATGACCGGCGCCAGCCTGGGCAACGACCTGGACAAGCAACTGACCGAAGCCGGCGTGCTGTCGCGCCGCATGCCATTTCAGGTCGATAGCACCCTGCGCAAGGCGATCAATGCCGGCGAAGTGATGTTTATCGACCAGCATCTATCGGAAACCGTCGAACAGCTGCGCAACAACCAGCTCAAGCTGCCGGACATCGCGGTGATTGAAGCTGTGGCCATCACCGAGCAAGGCCACATCGTGCCCACCACCTCCGTGGGCAACTCGGCCAGCTTCGCGATTTTTGCCAAGCAGGTGATCATCGAGATCAACCTGGCGCACAACCCGAATCTGGAAGGCCTGCACGACATCTATATCCCGACCTACCGCCCGACCCGCACCCCGATCCCACTGGTCAAGGTGGATGATCGCATCGGCAGCACCGCGATCCCGATCCCGCCCGAGAAGATCGTCGCCATCGTCATCACCAACCAGGCCGACTCCGCCTCCACCGTGACCCCGCCCGACAGCGACACCCAGGGGATCGCCAATCACCTGATCAACTTCCTCAAGCAGGAAGTGGATGCCGGACGCATGACCAACAAGCTCGGCCCGTTGCAGGCCGGCATCGGCAATATCGCCAACGCGGTGATGTGCGGGTTGATCGAGTCGCCGTTCGAAGACCTGACCATGTACTCCGAAGTCCTCCAGGACTCGACCTTCGACCTCATCGACGCCGGCAAACTGAGCTTTGCCTCCGGCAGTTCGATCACCTTGTCAGAGCGGCGCAATGCCGACGTGTTCGGCAACCTGGAGCGCTACAAAGACAAGCTGGTGCTGCGCCCGCAGGAAATCTCCAACCACCCGGAAGTGGTGCGCCGCCTGGGCATCATCGGCATCAACACCGCGCTGGAGTTCGATATCTACGGCAACGTCAACTCCACCCACGTGTGTGGTACGCGGATGATGAACGGCATTGGCGGCTCGGGAGATTTCGCCCGCAACGCGCACCTGGCGATCTTTGTCACCAAGTCCATTGCCAAGGGCGGGGCGATTTCCAGCGTGGTGCCGATGGTCAGCCATGTCGACCATACCGAGCATGACGTCGACATCCTCGTGACCGAGATCGGCCTGGCTGACCTGCGCGGCCTGGCGCCACGGGAGCGGGCACGGGTGATCATCGATAACTGCGTGCACCCGGACTACCGTGACGCCCTCAACAACTACTACACCGCCGCCTGTGCCATCGGCGGGCACACCCCGCACATCCTGCGCGAAGCCTTGAGCTGGCACATCAACCTGGAAGAAACCGGGCAGATGCTCAAAGGCTGATCAATACAGATCCGGGTGGGTGCAAGCACAGTTGCATTCACCCGGAACTGAGCGCGGTACTTTTGAAAAAAACTGTACTGCTGTACCGGTCATTTCCTACCGAAAAACCCTACAAATCCTTTCCAAAACGCCTAAAACGCACCAAATAAGTGCTGACAGGTACAGTTGCCCCATTTCCGTACAGTACAGCCGCTATAAACAGTTAACTGGCCCCTCACAATACAGGTGAACTGTATCTAGAGAGTCTTGCGCCGGAGGAGGATCATTGGCATCAGTTAAACCACTACCTAATCCCGCCACAAGCGGAAGGATGTCATCATGGAACGTACACTCAGTTCCGAACTGTTCTTCGAAGATAAAGCTGTCAACACCCAGGCTTCCCTGCCTCTGCGCGTTATCGCCAACCTGATGTTGTGGCAGCGCCGCATCTCCAGCCGCCATCAACTGGCTCGTCTGGATTCGCGTCTGCTGGCCGATGCCGGGATCAGCGAAGCTCAACGCTACGAAGAGCTGAGCAAGCCGTTCTGGCGCTGATTTAGCGCCCGCTGGCCCTGACCTACCGGGTCCACCGCCAGCACCCCGAATTGTTGTAGCAAAGCCCGCCCCGGGTAACCGGCGGCGGGTTTTGTTGTTTCTGGGAGGACGAAAAAATAGCGTAGAAGCCATCCTCGATGCCTGGACAGGTACAGTTTAAAAAACATAACAATTAACAAGTACAATTACGCATTGGCTGATTTGTACCGGTCAAATAACCTCCGTGAGCCACCACTTCCAACTGCGCACTACCCGAACAGATAGGCGCCAGCTACTATCGCGTCATTAGTTCGTCTCATACACAGGAGTCACCCCATGTCCCGTCTTCGTTTGCTGAGCGCTGCAGCCCTGCTTGCCGTCGCTGCCAATGCCAGCGCCACCAGCCTGATCGTGACCACCGACTCGATTGTGGGCGCTCTCAAAGCCACTTCCGACGCCAGCTCCGATGCCACCTCCTCGCTGCGCGACAACAAAGTCGTGCGCGCTGCCCGTGACGATGCTGCCAGCTTCGTCGCCAGCGAAGGCGCGATCCGTGGCGTGAAGCTGGAAAGCGCCCTGGCGCAGATCCGCCAACAGGCGCCACAACTCAATGCCGCTACTGATGTGCAACTGGCCCAGGCAATCCTGGCCATCTGAGCCAGGCCTGTTTTGCAGGAGCCGACTTGCCGGCTCCTGCATAGAAGTACCCGCGCTGGCTCTCGCCCGGGCATTACGCTAGCCTTGGCGCTCGTTTTCAGTTGTCGAGTCCCATGGCTTTTTCATACCGCTTGTTGATTGTTCCCACGGTACTTGCCGTGTGCGGGGCCGGGCCGGTCCAGGCCTTTGATCTGTCCACACAAAGCCTCGTCGCCAGCGCCTATGCCACCAGCAAAGTGACCTCGGCGCCGTTCGATCGTAAATTGATACTGGCAGCCCAGGAGGACGCTGCTGCGTTTATTGCCACTGACGGCCAATGGCGGGGCGCCCGGCTGGAAAGTGCACTGGATTACCTGCGTCGCACCCAGCCAAAACTTAAGTCCAGTGACCTTGAACTGGCCCAGGCAATTCTCGTCCAATAATCATCTTTACCCTTTGGAGTCATTCCATGCGTCGCCCGTTGATCGCAGCTGCTCTCGGCCTGTTCTTGCTGGCAGATATCGCCCAGGCACAAACTCTCGTGGCCACCAGTAACATCATTGTTCGTGCCTTTGGCCGCACCATTGATTTCACCTCGGACACCACCACCTCTATCCGTGACTCCAAAGTCGTGCGTGCAGCCCACGATGACGCCGCCAGCTTTGTCGCCAGCAATGGCGATATCCGTGGCGCGCAACTGGAAGCCGCCTTCGACACCCTGCGAACTCGCGTGCCCGAAGCCCGCGACGCCAGCGACCAGGTCCTCGCCGAAGCCATCCTCGCATTGTGAGGCGCCTCACCGCCTGGCTATTGGCTGCGACGGTGCTGCTGGCCGGCAACGCCGCCCAGGCCAGCCTGCAACTACGGCTCAAGACCGACGGCTTGAGCCCAGCCCAGCAGCAGGCCAGCCAGGCATTGCTTGATGAAGCGATGCAGGCGCTGCCGCCGCGCTTCATCGAGCAACTGGACCGGCGCATCGACGTCGGCTGGACCGACGACATGCCCGCCAACGCCTATGGCCAGGCGTCGCTGGTGTCCGAACTGGACCTCAACCGCAGGCTACTGGCCAGCCTCACCGACGGTACCGCCGCCACCCAGCAGACCCAGCGACCCCACGGCACCGTGCGCCGGGAGCTGCTCGCCACCGTCTTGCATGAACTGACCCACATCTACGACCGCGCGCGCCTGTGGCCCAAGGACCAGCGCTCGTTGATCCAACGCTGCAGCCGCCAGAACAACATCACCGGCCTGATCGGCCTGCCCGATCAATGCCGTGGCCAGAATGATCGGCGCTTCACCCTCAGCGACGACCCGCGCTTGCTCGACCTGGCCGGCTGGCCGCAATACGTCGGCCGCCGTGGCGAGCGCGAGCAACACAACCGGCAAGTGGCGCGCAGTCCGGACCTGTACGAAATCACCAACCCCAAGGAGTTCGTCGCGGTCAACATGGAGTACTTCCTCCTCGACCCGAGCTACGCCTGCCGCCGGCCCGCGCTGTACCGTTACTACCAGCAACACTTCGGCTGGGCCCCGCCCGCCAAGGACGCGTGCGCCAACACCTTCGCCTTCCTCAACGCCGGCAACGACTTTGCCAAGACGCCCCTGGGCCAGGTCGATCCCGAGCGCGTGTACGCCATCGACTATCTGCTGGCCGAAGCCAACCAGAACCTGGTGAGCCGCTGGGGCCACAGCATGCTGCGCCTGGTGATCTGCGCGCCGGGCCGCCCCCGTGGCCCGGATTGCCGCCTGGACCTGGACCAGCACCTGGTGTTGTCCTACCGCGCATTCGTGGGCGACGTGCAGCTATCGAGCTGGGACGGGCTGGTGGGCAAGTACCCTTCACGCCTGTTTGTCCTGCCCCTGGCCCAGGTCATCGACGAGTACACCAAGACCGAACTGCGTGGCCTGGCGTCCGTGCCCTTGATCCTCACGCGCCAAGAGATCAACGACACCGTCGAACACGCCGCCGAAATGCACTGGAGCTACGACGGCAATTACTACTTCCTCTCCAACAACTGCGCGGTCGAAGGCCTGAAACTGCTGCGCAGCGGCAGCGCCAACCCGCAACTGACCACCCTGGACAACATCACCCCCAACGGTTTGCTCGAAGTGCTCAAGGCCCGCGGGCTGGCCGACACCAGTGTGCTGGATGACCGCCGCGAAGCCTTGCGCCTGGGTTATCACTTCGACTCCTTCCGCGAGCGCTACCAGGCGATGTTCGAGGTGCTGAAAAAACACCTGCCGATCCCCCAGACCCAGGTCGAAGACTGGCTGGCCTTGAGCGCCGAGCAACGCAGGACCTGGTTCGACCAGGCTGACCTGCGCACCAGCGCCGCTTTGCTGCTGCTGGAACAGGCGAGCTTTCGCAAACAACTGATGCTCGCCCAGGACGAGGTCAAGCAACGCTACCTCGGTGCCCGCGAGCTGAAGAACGGCGGCATGGCCAAGGCCGATGCGACGTTGCAGCAGATCCTCGCCAACAGCGGCTTCCTCAGCCGCCCGGCGGAGCTGCTCGGCAGCAGCGGTTATGGATTGCCCCAGCCCAAGGAATGGCAGCGCCTGGAGTCGGAAAGCGCATCGCGCCAGAAGCAGCTGCAATCGTTGACCGGCGACCTGGATAAAGAGGTGAGGGCGCTGCTGGAGCCTTCGCGGGCTGCGGAGATTGCCGCCTGCGAGGCCAATCTCAAGCAGGTGGGCGAGCATCTGCGGGCCTTGCACAAGGCGGCCGGCGGCCTGCAACTGCCTTAAGATCAGAAGCATCGCGGGCTTGTCGGATCGCCGCATCGCCGCGAAGACGTCGGCCCAGCAAACATTGAGGTTGACTGACCCACTGCTTTCGCGAGCAAGCCCGCTCCCACAGGGATCTGCGCTTAACTGACGGGTATTAGGGCTTGCCCGCGATAGCGCCCTTACAGACATCAAAACCAGACCAATCCTACGAAACATCTGTTCATCACCTGTTTACCCAGCGAAAGCTGGCTGAAAGCTTTCGCGATTAGGATCGCCCTCACTACCGGCAATAGACCGGTTGGCCAACCTGAGCGTTTTTATGCCCAGGGGCCCAATTAACAACAACAATGGTGATTCTGATGTCCGCTCGTACCCGCCTGTTTTTCCCCACTCCCCCCGTACGCCTCGCGCTTTTCGTTCTGCGCTGACCCCACCCGGTTCGCCATTCCCTAGCCGCGCTACGCCTGGAGTATTCCTATGCTGACTTTCCTTGGCTTTGCCATGGTCATCACGTTCATGTTCCTGATCATGACCAAGCGCCTGTCGGCGCTGATCGCCCTGATCATCGTGCCGATCCTGTTCGCGCTGTTCGGTGGCTTTGCGCCGAAGATCGGCCCGATGATGCTCGAAGGCATCACCAAGCTGGCGCCCACCGGCGTGATGCTGATGTTTGCCATCCTCTACTTTGCCTTGATGATCGACTCCGGCCTGTTCGACCCGGCCGTGCGCAAAATCCTCAAGCTGGTCAAGGGCGACCCGCTGAAAGTCTCGGTCGGTACTGCCGTGCTGGCGCTGGTGGTGTCCCTGGACGGTGACGGCGCCACTACCTATATGATCTGCGTGGCCGCCATGCTGCCTTTGTACAATCGCATTGGCATGAGCCCACGGATCATGGCCGGCCTGATCATCCTCGCCGGCGGCGTGATGAACATGACGCCCTGGGGCGGCCCGACCGCCCGCGCCGCCAGTGCGCTGCACGTGGATCCCTCGGACATCTTCGTACCGATGATCCCGGCCATGGCCGCCGGCGTAGTGGCCATCCTGATGATTGCCTATATGTACGGCCTGCGTGAACGCGCTCGCCTGGGCGTGTTGCACCTGCAAGGCGATGAAATCGACCATAGCGAAATCAGCGTCTCGCAGTTCCCGGATGCCCGTCGCCCGAAACTGATCTGGTTCAACGGCGCCCTGACCCTGGTCCTGATGTGCACCCTGATCGCCGGCCTGCTCCCGCTGCCAGTGCTGTTCATGGTGGCCTTCAGTATCGCGATGATCGTCAACTACCCGTGCCTGCAACAGCAGAAAGACCGCGTTGCGGCCCACTCGGGCAGCGTTCTGGCAGTGGTTGGCCTGATTTTCGCCGCCGGTATCTTCACCGGGATCCTGTCGGGCACCGGCATGGTCGATGCCATGTCCAAGAGCCTGCTGGCGGTCATCCCGGAAGCGCTGGGCCCGTACCTGGCGGTGATCACCGCGCTGGTGAGCATGCCGTTCACGTTCTTCATGTCCAACGATGCGTTCTACTACGGCGTATTGCCGGTGCTGGCCGAAGCCGCCAGCCACTACGGCATCACCGCCGCAGAAATGGGCCGCGCCTCGATTGTTGGCCAACCGGTACACTTGCTCAGCCCGCTGGTACCTTCGACTTACCTGCTGGTAGCCCTGGCCGGTATCGAATTTGGCGACCACCAGCGCTTCACCCTGAAGTGGGCAGTATTGGTATGCCTGTGCATAATGATCGCCGCATTGTTGTTGGGCACATTCCCGCTGTTCAGCACTCTATAATCGTAACAACCCACTGCGCCGGCCCTACTGCCGGCGCGGTCTAACACTCGCACAAAGGAACACATATGGAATGGCTGACCAATCCGGAGATCTGGATTGCCTTCTTCACCTTGACGGCACTCGAGATCGTCCTGGGCATCGATAACATCATCATGATTTCGATCCTGGTCAGCCGCATGCCCAAGCATATGCAGGCGCGCACCCGGATCTTCGGCCTGGCCCTGGCCATGGTCACGCGGATCCTGCTGCTGCTGTCGATCACCTGGGTGATGCAACTGACCGCCGACCTGTTCGTGGTATTGGGCCAGGGTATTTCCGGTCGTGACCTGATCCTGTTCTTCGGTGGCCTGTTCCTGCTATGGAAAAGCTCCCAGGAGATGTACCACGCCCTGGAAGGTGAAGACGAAACCCACGAAGAGCCGAAAGGCAAGGGTGGCAAGTTCATCTACACCATCATCCAGATCGCGATCATCGATATCGTGTTCTCCCTGGACTCGGTGATTACCGCCGTGGGCATGGTTTCCCACGTACCGGTCATGGTCGCCGCGATCGTCGTTGCCGTACTGGTGATGATGCTGGCCGCCGGCACCATCAGCGAGTTCATCGACAAGCACCCGTCGCTGAAAATGCTCGCGCTGTCGTTCCTGTTGATCGTGGGTACCGTGTTGATCGCCGAATCCTTCGATGTGCATGTGCCAAAAGGCTACGTGTACTTCGCCATGGCGTTCTCCCTCGCGGTCGAGGCCATCAACATCAAGATGCGTACCGCCATCGCGAAGAAGAAAAAGCAGCAGGATCCAGTGAAACTGCGCAAGGACATTCCGGGTCAATAACCCGAGATGACCAAAACGGGGGCCCTTGCGGGCCCCTTTTTTTTCGCCCGCAAAAAGCTGATTTCATGACAGTTTTGTTTCAATGCCGACTTTAGCTATGCGATGCTGGCGCACAGGCCGTTCGCCAACTACAGCTTAAGTACACACTACAAAACGGCACGCGGCACTTTTTGCTCCATTGGAGCACGACTCAATACAGGGGGCCGAGCATGCTGACCCTGCTCAATCTTCTTTCTGCGGTGACCCTGTTGATCTGGGGCACGCATATCGTCCGTACCGGCATCCTGCGGGTCTACGGTTCCAACCTGCGCCAGGTCATCGGGCAGAACATGGCCAGGCGCTGGCTCGCGTTCATTGCCGGGATCCTGGTGACTGCCATGGTGCAGAGCAGCAACGCCACGGCGATGCTGGTGACCTCGTTTGTCGGCCAGGGCCTGATGGGCCTAACGCCCGCCCTGGCGACCATGCTCGGCGCCGACGTCGGTACGGCGCTGATGGCGCGGGTGCTGACCCTGGATCTGTCATGGCTGTCGCCGCTGTTGATCTTTCTCGGGGTGATCTTCTTCCTGTCGCGCAAACAGACGCGCGCCGGGCAGATGGGCCGGGTGGGGATCGGCCTGGGCCTGATCATTCTCGCCCTGCAACTGATCGTCGAAGCCGCCGGGCCGATTACCCATGCCCAGGGCGTCAAGGTGCTGTTCGCCTCGCTGACCGGCGACATCCTGCTCGATGCCTTGGTGGGCGCGTTGTTTGCGATGATTTCCTACTCCAGCCTGGCCGCCGTGCTGCTGACCGCAACCCTGGCCGGCGCTGGGGTGATTGGCCTGCATGTGGCCATTGGCCTGGTGATCGGCGCCAATATCGGCAGCGGCGTACTGGCCTTCCTCAGCACCAGCATGCAAAACGCCGCCGGGCGCCAGGTGGCCCTGGGCAGCCTGCTGTACAAGCTGATTGGCCTGCTGCTGATCATCCCCGTCCTTGACCCGCTGGTGCTGTGGATGGACACCCTGGACTACAGCGCCCAGGGCATGGTCATCACCTTTCACCTGCTCTACAACGTCACCCGCTGCCTGATCCTGCTGCCGACCATCGGCCCCATGGCGCGCCTGTGTGCCTGGCTGCTGCCGGAGCGCCCGGAGGCCAATGGCCTGGCCAAACCCCGCCATCTTGACCCCACGGCGCTGACCACCCCAAGCCTGGCCCTGGCCAACGCGGCGCGGGAGACCCTGCGCCTGGGCGACCTGATCGACAACATGCTGACCGCCATGCTGGAAGTGCTGCGCGGCAAACAAACCGCCATCACCCAGGAAATGCGCAGCCTCAGCGATGATGTCGAAGCGCTCTACAGCGCGATCAAACTGTACTTGGCGCAAATGCCCCGGGAAGACCTGAGTGAGCACGACAGCCGGCGCTGGGCCGAGATCATCGAGCTATCGATCAACCTGAAGCTGGCCGGCGACTTGATCGAGCGCATGCTGCGCAAGGTCCAGCAGCAGAAAACCTCCCAGCGCCGCTCGTTTTCCGAAGTCGGGCTGGAAGAACTGGCCGGCCTGCACAGCCAGTTGATCGCCAACCTGCGCCTGGGCCTGTCGGTGTTCCTCAGCGCCGACCCGGAAAGCGCCCGCCAATTGCTGCGCGAGAAGCGCCGCTTCCGCGCCCAGGAACGGCGCCTGGCCCACGCCCATGTCAGCCGCCTGCAACGCAAGATCGTGCAAAGCATCGAGACCAGTTCCCTGCACCTGGAGCTGATTGCCGACATGAAACGCCTGAACTCGTTGTTTTGCAGCAGTGCTTATGTAGTGTTGGAAACCTCCGAGACCGGCGCGCTGGCCACGGACAATATTGCCGACATCACCCATTCGCCCTGAACGAACCGCACGCCCGGGGAGTCAGTTAAAAACACCGCCCAACCAATGTGGGAGCGGGCTTGCCCGCGATAGCGGTGTGTCAGCAGACGAATACGTGCCTGACACACTGGCTGCTCACAAAGTCATCACCCGCCAGGAACCCCGTTATGCGTCGCCTGTTATTCGCCTGCCTGCTCATAGGCTCGGCCCACGCCTTTGCCTTTGATCGCTTGCAGGTCGAAGGCTATATGTTGCCCAACGGCCTGCAATTGCTGCTCAAGCCGGGCACCGAGCGCGGGCACGTAGCGATCCGCCTGGTGGTCGGCATAGGCCTGGACGACTTCAGCTGCGCCGACAAGGAACTGCCGCACCTGCTCGAACACCTGCTGTTCAGCGGCATCGATGGCGGCGGCGAAGGTGTGCTGGAAGAACAGATGCAGGCCCTGGGCGGGGAGTGGAACGCCTACACCAGCAATGCCGACACCACCTTCGTCATCGAGGCCCCGGCACGTAACCAGCGCAAGGTGCTGGACCTGCTGAAGGCGATCCTGACCCGTACCGAACTGAGCGACGCGGCGATCAACGCCGCCAAGCAAGTGGTCGAGCGCGAAGACGGTGGCCACTATTCGCACCTGCAACGCCTGCTGGATCGCCAGGATTTGGGGCACAACGCCAGCAATCAACTGGCGGTGGAGCTGGGCCTCAAATGCGCCGAGCGCGCCGAGGTCGAGCACCTGACCCGCGCCCAGTTGGAAAAGGTACGCCAGGACTGGTACGCCCCCAACAACATGACCCTGATCATCGTCGGCGACCTCGACAAACTGCTACCGGCCTACCTGGAACGCACCTATGGCCAGCTCGAACCGGTGGACCCCACCGAACACCGGGCCTTGCCGCAAACCCTTGGCGCCGCAGCGATCCATCGTGACCTGATCCGGGGCTGGGTCGGCGATGGCGCCAAGCTGCACTGGCTGTTCCCCGAGCCGATGCTGGACGACCAGCACGATGCCACCTACGACCTGCTCAAGGATTACCTGGATTGGGCGTTGTATCGCCAGTTGCGCCTGCAGCATGGCCTGTCCTACGGCCCGTGGAGCGAGCGCGAAGTGCTGGGCGGCGTGGGTTTCATGAGCCTGAATGCCGACCTCGACCGCGAGAGCCTGCCCGAGGCCGAACACGTCCTAGAGAACCTCAAGGCCAGGCTGCTTGAGGATGGCCTCGACCCGGCCACCTTTCGCCGCCTGCAACAAGCCGCCATCGACCGCCAGGCCTGGGCCGTGCAAGGCAATAGCGCGCTGGCCGACTACTATTGGAGCGCCTTGGCCGACTACGCCGACGGGCGCTTCAGCGACCCGGCCAAGCGCATCAAGGCCGTGAGCCTGGCGCAAACCAACCAGGCCATGCGCCAGCTGTTCAACCAACAAGGCTACTGGCGCATTGAAAAGCCGCTGCTCAGTTACGACGCCCTGGGCTGGGGCGCCGCAGGCATGCTGGGGCTGATCGCCATTGGGCTGATCGGGCTGCGCCGTTATCGCAAAGCAATTGTGTAATGACACGCCTATCAACGGGCTAAGACGTTATTCTGTCTGGGATTTTTTCCTACAAAGACTGCGAACCGCCGAATGCCATACCTGACCCATTTCATACAGCGCATCCTCGAACTGATGAAGCGCTACCCAGGGGTGATCGCACTCGGCGGTTTTATCTCGGGGGTGGGCAGCTTTATCCTGGTGGACCGCCAGCAAGGCATGGCCAGCTGGATCGCGATCATCATGCTGGTGAGCTGGCTGTGGCTGATGCTCGAAAACAGCTTCACCCAGCTGTTCAGCAAGGTCTTCAAGCGGGAAATCCCCGAACCGCTGCTGCGCTACGCCACCCAGATGATCCACCAGGAAAGCCTGTTCTTTGTCCTGCCGTTCTTTTTCGTCACCACCACCTGGAACAGCAGCCAGGCGATTTTCACCGGTTTGCTGGGCGCCGCCGCGCTCGTCTCGATCACCGACCCGCTTTACTACAAATGGCTGGCGCCCAAGCGCTCGCTGTTTCTGGCGCTGCACACCCTGACCCTGTTTGCCGCCTTGCTCACCGCGCTGCCGATCATCCTGCACCTGACCACCGCCGAGAGTTACAAACTGGCGCTGGGGGTGGCGATGGCCCTGTCGATCCCCAGCTTGGCCGTGAGCCTGCCGCTGCGCAGCGTCAAGGGTTGGCTGATGCTGCTGGGCGTGACGGCGGTGATTGGTTGCGCAGGCTGGTTCCTGCGCAGTTGGGTACCGCCGGCCACGCTGTGGATGACCGAAGTGGCGATCAGTACCCAATTGCAGGACCGCACCCCCGGCGATGACCTCAAGGAAGTCAGCGCCAGCCAACTGCGCAGCAGCGGCCTGTACGCCTACACCGCGATCAACGCACCGCGCGGGCTGGACGAGCGCATCTACCATGTATGGCAGTTCAACGGCAAAGAAGTCGACCGCATCGCCCTGGATATCCACGGCGGGCGCAAGGAAGGCTACCGGGCCTGGACCCACAAGCAGAACTTCCCGGCGAATGCCGTGGGCCGCTGGCAAGTACGGGTGCTGACCGAAGACGGCCAGGTGATCGGCGTGTTGCGCTTTAAAGTCACTGACACAGCGCAAACGGACACGCCAAAGTAGGACGGATCGTGCTATTACATAGCAATTGTGGAATAGCCAAACAAGCTCGGAGCTTATGACCAGTAGCACAACGGCAGGCAATGCCCACCTGGACGCATCCACCCAGCCGCCCCAACTACGGGTCACCGGGGACTGGACGCTGGCCCATTACAGCGCCCTGAAGAAGTTGTCGACAAGCCTCGACGGCCAGTACGACGCCAGCACCCGCGTCGACCTCAACGGCCTGGGTGCGCTCGACACCGCCGGCGCTTCGCTGCTGGTAGAGCTGCTGGGCCCGGAGCGCATCGAACACTCCGCCGAACAAACCGACTGCCGTCTGCCCGCCGCCGACCGCGCACTGCTCAAGACCGTCTACCGCTCCCTGAATGATTTCTGTGTGCCGGTCAAAGAGCCGCAGGAAAGCGCCGGCATCCAGCTGTTGGCCCGCATCGGCCGCGCGGTGGATACGGTCTGGCAAGACGCCATGACCCTGCTGGGCTTTATCGGCCTGATCCTCGCAACCTTTGCCCGCGGCGTGTTCCGGCCCAAGCGCTGGCGCCTGACGCCGATGGTGGCGCATATCGAACAGACCGGGCTCGATGCCGCACCCATCGTCGCCTTGCTGACCTTTTTGGTGGGCGCCGTGGTCGCGTTTCTCGGCGCCACGGTGCTGGAAAGTTTCGGCGCGAGTATTTTTACCGTGGACCTCGTGGCGTTTTCCTTCCTACGGGAGTTCGGTGTCCTACTCACCGCGATCCTGATGGCCGGCCGCACCGCCAGCGCCTTCACCGCGCAGATCGGCTCGATGAAGGCCAACGAAGAAATCGACGCCATCCGTACCATGGGCCTCGACCCCATGGAGTTGCTGGTGCTGCCGCGCGTCCTCGCGCTGCTGGTAGCGCTGCCGATGCTGACCTTTCTCGCCATGATTTCGGGGATTATCGGCGGCGGCGTGGTGTGCGCCGTGGCCCTGGATATCTCGCCGGCGATGTTCCTCTCGCTGCTGCAATCGGACATTGGCGTCCAGCATTTGCTGGTGGGCCTGGTCAAAGCGCCGTTCTTTGCCTTCCTGATCGCCGCCATTGGCTGCCTGGAAGGCTTCAAGGTCAGCGGCAGCGCCGAGTCGGTCGGCGCCCACACCACCTCTGCGGTGGTGCAATCGATTTTCGTGGTGATCGTGCTCGATGCAGTCGCCGCACTGTTCTTTATGGAGATGGGCTGGTGAGCCGTTTACAGCGAGCGCCCAGCGAGGCGGTGATCGAAGTCCGTGGCCTGTGCAACCGCTTTGGCCCGCAGAGCGTGCATGAAAACCTCGACCTGGACCTGTACAAAGGCGAGATCCTCGCCGTGGTCGGCGGCTCGGGCAGCGGCAAGTCGGTGTTGCTGCGCAGCATCATCGGCCTGCGTCAGCCCAGCGAAGGGCAGGTGCGGGTGTTCGGGCAGAACCTGCCGAGCCTGTCGGAGCAGGAGCGCTCCCTGGTGGAACGACGTTTCGGCGTGCTGTTCCAGAAGGGCGCGCTGTTTTCCTCGCTGACGGTCACGGAGAACGTCGCCCTGCCATTGATCGAACACGCCGGCCTCAGCCGCGCCGATGCCGAGCACCTGGCGGCCGTGAAGCTGGCCCTGGCCGGGCTGCCGCTATCGGCGGCCGACAAATACCCGTCGTCGCTCTCCGGCGGGATGATCAAGCGTGCGGCCCTGGCCCGCGCCCTGGCCCTGGACCCGGACATTCTGTTTCTCGATGAACCCACCGCCGGCCTCGACCCCATCGGTGCAGCGGCATTCGACCAACTGATCCTGACCCTGCGCGATGCCTTGGGCCTGAGTGTGCTGCTGATCACCCATGACCTGGACACGCTCTACACCATCACCGACCGCGTGGCGGTGCTGGCGCAGAAAAAGGTATTGGTGGCCGGAGCCATAGATGTTGTTTCGCAAACGAACGACGCCTGGATTCACGAATACTTTCATGGCCCCCGGGGCCGCGCGGCATTGGATGCCGCTCAACAGCTCAACGAGGTATGACATGGAAACCCGAGCCCATCATGTGATGATCGGTCTGTTCAGCGTGATAGTCGTGGTCGGCGCCATGCTCTTCGGCCTGTGGCTGGCCAAGTCCAGCGTCGACAGCGCGTTCCAGGATTACGAAGTGATCTTCAACGAAGCGGTCAGCGGCCTGTCCCAGGGCAGCGCGGTGCAGTACAGCGGGATCAAGGTCGGTGATGTCACCAGCCTGCGCCTGGATCCCAAAGACCCGCGCCGCGTACTGGCGCGCATCCGCCTGGCCGGGCAGACACCGATCAAGGAAGACACCCAGGCCAAGCTGGCGCTGACCGGCATCACCGGCACCTCGATCATCCAGCTCAGCGGCGGCACCCCACAAAGCGCCGAGCTCAAGGGCAAGAACGGCGAGCTGCCGCAGATCATCGCCTCGCCATCGCCCATTGCCCGGCTGCTGAACAACAGCAACGACCTGATGACCAGCATCAACCTGTTGCTGCACAACGCCAACCGCATGTTCTCGCCGGCTAACGTCGACCGCCTGAGCGGCACCCTGGCGCACCTGGAGCAGACCACCGGGGCCATCGCCGAGCAACGGGGCGATATCAAGGTGGTGATGCAGCAATTGGCCCAGGTCAGCAAACAGGCCGGCGGCGCCCTGGAGCAGACCACCGCGCTGATGCGCAACGCCAACGGGCTGCTCAACGACCAGGGCAAACAGATGTTCGGCAGCGCCGAAGGGGCCATGCGCTCCCTGGAGCAAAGCACCGCCACCATCAACAGTTTGTTGGACAGCAACAAGGACTCCCTGAACAGCGGCATGCAGGGCCTCAACGAACTGGCGCCCGCCGTGCGCGAGCTGCGCGATACCCTCGGCTCCCTGCGCGCCATCACCCGTCGCCTGGAAGCCAACCCCAGCGGGTATCTGCTGGGCAGTGACAAGAACAAGGAGTTCACGCCATGAAGCGTGCTTACCAAATGATCCTCCCGGTAGCCCTGGCCCTGGTCAGCGCCTGCTCGATCCTGCCCAAGGCCGATCCGTCCAATGTCTACCGGCTGCCGGCGGCCCAGGCGCCAGCACCTGCCCATGGCAGCGCGGGCACCTGGTCATTGCGCCTGGCTAAGCCGCAGGCCAGTGAATTCCTCGACAGCCCGCGCATTGCCGTGGTGCCCCAGGGCGACTTGATCAGCAGCTACGCCCAGTCGCGCTGGAGCGATCCGGCGCCGGTGCTGCTGCGCAACCGTCTGCTGGACGGTTTCCAGCGTGATGGCCGGGTGGCGTTCCTGAGCACCGATGACACCAACCTGCAGGCGGATTTCGAGCTGGGCGGGCAGTTGCAGGCCTTCCAGAGCGAGTACCGGGGCGCGGCGGTGGAAGTGGTGATCCGGCTGGATGCGCGATTGGTGCGCGGCAGCGACCAGCGAATCGTAGCGGCCAAGCGCTTTGAAGTGCGCCAGCCGGTGAGTGATACCCAGGTGCCGGCGGTAGTGGCCGGGTTTGGGTTGGCGGGAGATCAGTTGAACAAGCAGGTGGTGGATTGGGTGGTGCAGCAGGGCAATACAGCGCCGAAACGCTGAGGGCCTCATCGCAGGCAAGCCAGCTCCCACATTTGACGGTGTTCACACATCAAAATGTGGGAGCTGGCTTGCCTGCGATAGCGATCTAAGCTCAGCCAAAGAACCAGTAGCAAACCGCAATCGCCGCCACCACACCGGCCAATTCCGCCAGCAGCGCACACCCCACCGCATGCCGCGCCCGCTGGATACCCACCGAGCCAAAGTACACCGCCAGCACGTAGAAGGTGGTCTCGGTACTGCCCTGGATCGTCGCCGCCACCAGCGCCGGGAAGCTGTCCACGCCCTGGGTCTGCATGGTCTCGATCAGCATCGCCCGCGCCGCGCTGCCGGAGAAGGGCTTGACCATCGCCGTGGGCAAGGCATCGACAAAACGCGTGTCCAGGCCGGTCCAGGCCACCAGATGGCGAATCCCTTCGAGGCCAAACTCCAGCGCCCCGGAAGCGCGCAGTACGCCAACCGCACACAGCATCGCCACCAGGTACGGCAGCAGGTTCTTCGCGACGTCAAAGCCCTCTTTGGCGCCTTCGACAAACGCTTCATAGACCTTGACCTTGCGCAGCGCACCGATCAGCAAAAACAGCATGATCAGGCCAAACAACGTGAGGTTGCCGAGGATCGAAGACAAGCCCGCCAGGGCCGTGGCCGACATCGTCGCCAGCAAGGCCATGAAGCCGCCCAGCACCAGCGCACCGGGGATCAGGTACGCCAGCACCACTGGGTCCCACAGGCGCAGGCGCTGCATCAGCGCCACCGACAGCAGGCCCACCAGGGTCGAGGCGCTGGTGGCCAGCAGGATCGGCAGGAACACCAGGGTCGGGTCGGGCGCGCCTTGCTGGGCGCGGTACATGAAGATCGTCACCGGCAGCAAGGTCAGGGAAGACGCGTTGAGCACCAGGAACAGGATCTGCGCGTTGGTCGCGGTGTTGGGGATCGGATTGAGTTCTTGCAGCGCCTTCATGGCCTTGAGGCCGATCGGCGTCGCCGCGTTATCCAGGCCCAGGCCGTTGGCGGCAAAGTTGAGGGTGATCAAGCCGATGGCCGGGTGACCGGCCGGTACTTCCGGCATCAGCCGCAAGAATAGCGGGCCCAGGGCCTTGGCCAGCCACTCGACGATCCCGGCCTTCTCGGCGATGCGCAAAAAGCCTAGCCACAGGGTCAAGGTGCCGAACAGCAGCACCATCACTTCCACAGACAGCTTGGCCATGGCGAAGATACTCTCCACCATCGCCGCAAAGATCCCGGCGTTACCGCCCACCAGCCATTGCACCAGCGCCGATACCATCGCCACGACAAAGAAGCCAAGCCACAGGCCATTGAGCATCAGTCACACCCCTTTAAATATGTGGCGAATGATAGCGGGGCTGACAGAAACGACAAACCCCGGATTTACCGGGGTTTGTGCGTATCAAGCAGGGATCAGCCCTGGCTGGTCTCGCCAGCCGGCAGCGCGGTCTTGGTCCGCCAGTGTGGCAGGGAGTTCCAGTAGCGCTCGCCCTTGGCATCGTCGTACATGCCTTCCCAACGCGCGATGACCAACACGGCCAGGGCGTTGCCGATCACGTTCAGGGCGGTACGCGCCATGTCCATGATGCGGTCGACACCGGCGATGAACGCCAGGCCTTCCAATGGGATACCCACGCTGCCCAGGGTGGCCAGCAGCACCACGAAGGACACGCCCGGCACGCCGGCGATACCTTTGGAGGTGACCATCAGGGTCAGTACCAGCATCAGTTGCTGGCCAACCGACAGGTCGATGCCATACAGCTGGGCAATGAAGATCGCCGCGATGCTCTGGTACAGGGTCGAACCGTCGAGGTTGAACGAGTAACCGGTCGGCACCACGAAGCTGCAAATGGCTTTCGGCGCACCGTAGGCTTCCATCTTCTCGATCACGCGCGGCAGCACGGTCTCGGAGCTGGCGGTGGAGTAGGCCAGTACCAGCTCATCCTTGAAGATGCGCATCAGCTTGATCACCGAGAAGCCAAACAGGCGGGCGATCAGGCCGAGAATCACAAAGGCGAAGAACAGGATGGCAACGTAGACCAGGATTACCAGCTTGGCCAATGGCAGCAGCGAGGCGAAGCCGAAGTTGGCCACGGTCACGGCGATCAGGGCGAATACACCGATAGGGGCGTATTTCATGATCATGTGGGTGACTTTGAACATGCTCTCGGACACGCCCTGGAACATGGTGACCAGGGGTTCGCGCAGGTCTGGCTTGAGGCTCGACAAGCCCAGGCCGAACAACACGGAGAAGAAGATGATCGGCAGCATCTCGCCACGGGCCACGGCGGCAAAGATGTTCGATGGGATCAGGTTGAGGATGGTCTCGATGAACGCATGTTCATGCTGCACCTCGGCGGCGGTCGCCTGGTACTTGGAGATATCCACGGTACCCAGGGTACTCATGTCGATCCCGGCACCGGGGTGGAACAGGTTGGCCAACAGCAGACCGACCACAATCGCGATGGTAGTGACCACTTCGAAGTAAACGATGGTCTTCACGCCGATCCGACCGAGTTTTTTCGCATCCCCCACACCGGCGATTCCGACAATCAGCGACGAAATCACGATCGGGATCACGATCATCTTGATCAGGCGGATAAAGATATCGCCCGCCGGTTGCAACACGTTGCTGATCCACCAGGCTTTTTCGGCACTGAAGTGGTTGAGTACAGCACCGATTGCAATCCCTAGCACCAGACCGATGAGGATCTGCCAGGCGAGGCTTAGTTTTGCCTTCTTCATGTCATTACCCTTGTTTCAAGTGGACTCAGGCAGATGCGCCAGCTGGAACGCCCGGGAGCGAAAAAGTGTGAGCATCAACCTCCGTAGAAGGTCACCGCAGATGGCCGATATGGCTTACTGGCAAGCGAAAAAAGGCGCAACTATTCCGATGCGCGGGGGCAGAGTCTAATGCCGTAAACGCCTACCCTATGCCGAATCGGCATGGGTTTTTGCAAATAAATCTGTCTGTTTGGTCAGTTCGAATGCGACATTTTGTCAGGCATACCTGCCGTGAACCGGTCATTTCAGGCTTGCCCAGGGATTTTCGGTTTTTTTGCGGGGAGGGAAAAACTCTTGAAATTTCCTACGCATACCGTCAAGAAACAGGTCTGGCCGTAGACAAACTTTCTCGATAGATGGTCACGTAGCAACACCGTGAAACGGTTGTGATGATGCAGAAAGGAAATTTGCAGCTAAGTACAGCATAAGTGCCACGGGATGCTGAGCGAGCCCGTCGCAAGTCCGTCAGGCCATAACTGCCTGCGGACTTGCGTCGCAGCTTTTCTCCTGACCCGGCCCTTGCGCAGGCACTCCCTGTACCCGTAGGTCACGCCGATCCACTTTGATCAGAGCAACCCGGCCCCCTGGTCATGCACCGCCGCCAGGCAGGTGCAAACGGAAACAGGCAGTTGGCCGGTTTCCATGTGGGTAAGGCCCGCAGACGGGCCTAGTACCAATTCGGATCTTTCTTCAGTTGCTCCATGAGCAACTTCTGCATGCCTTCATCAGGCTTGCCGATGAAGCGGTAGTCCGCATGCCTAGTTGGCGACTTGTCCGCCGGAAGCCCGGCTGGGACTTCGACCAGCATCGCGTAGGCATCTTCCTTATCAAGGCTGAAGGCAACGATCAGGCGTTTATTCAGGCAGGTGTCAGCCGTTTCACACAGCGGCCCTACCAGATACCCATCACCGTCCTCCGTGACGGCATTCATCTGCTCAGAGGTGCCCGACAGATTGATCACCCATTCCGGCAGGCGCTCTTCCTTCTTGACCACGCCCTGCCAGGTTTCCCGATACTGCGGGTCGGCATTGAGCAGTTCATTGGCCCGCGCCTGGCCGTCATTGGCGGCCATGGCCAAGCCACTGCCGCCCAACAGCAGGGCGGCAGCCAGGGTTTTGAAAGACAAGTTGGCCATGTTCAACCTCGACCGCGACGGCCAAAGAAGAAGGAAGCGATGAACATCACCAGGAAGACGACAAAGAGAATCTTGGCGATACCCGTAGCGGTGCCCGCGATACCACCGAAGCCCAGGACTGCAGCCACAATGGCAATGATCAGGAATGTGATTGCCCAACTCAACATGGTGATTCTCCTTTTGCGTCTATAGAAGTGACTGCTGTGTAGCCATCCTGTCGCACCCAACGGGGCGGCAGGTTCGTGCCTAGAACACCCAGCGTTCCTGGACGGGTTCGTCGTACAGGGCAATGTCCTGTTCAACCGCCATCATGCGTGGGGCTGTCACGTCAGCGCTGGTGCTGCCAACGGATCGGAAATGGGTCTGTGTCATCGGTGCGCGCTCGAACTGCGGGGCGGACTGCTGGCTCTGCTGCCAATGTTGCAATTGCTGGCCACCGATCAAGGTCACCATCAAGGCGAGGCTGGCAAACAGCCCCTGTTGAAGGCGCAGTGGCGATACACGCAATGGCTTGAGGCTTTGGCGAGTCATCCTGAATCTCTCCCGCATGTTGTTTTGTTCGTTGATCACGCTTGTAGAGGAGGTATTGCAGAGTGCATGCCAGTTTTTAATCCAAATAAAAGCCAATAAAATCAGCTACTTAAAAGATAGGTGCGTTTCTTGTCAGCAGCATCCTGCACGATGCGCCTATCCTCACCGTGCGAAATGCACGATGGCCAATGGTCGGATCAAGGGATCAGAGAGGGCTGTAGGACTGCCGAAGGGTCAACAAGGGTTAAAAACCCGCTACCCAGGCATATAAGTAGGAATGGTCTCAGATAGCTGCGCGATAGGGCTTTGAATCAATCAGAATAAACCATGCAACTTGCCCGATTATTCCGGGACTAACCAAGATCAATCATTCTTATTTTAAGGAGCGCGGGACAGATGGAATCCGCCAAGGAACTTCAAGGCCGCATTCTTTTAGTGGACGACGAGTCAGCAATCCTGCGCACCTTCCGCTACTGCCTGGAAGATGAAGGCTATACCGTAGCCACCGCCAACAGCGCGGCCCAGGCCGATGCCCTGTTGCAACGCCAGGTGTTCGACCTGTGTTTCCTGGACCTGCGCCTGGGCGAAGACAATGGCCTGGACGTGCTGGCGCAGATGCGCATCCAGGCACCGTGGATGCGTGTGGTGATCGTCACCGCTCATTCGGCCGTCGATACGGCAGTGGATGCGATCCAGGCAGGCGCGGCCGATTACCTGGTCAAACCATGCAGCCCCGACCAACTGCGCCTGGCCACCGCCAAGCAACTGGAAGTGCGCCAGCTGTCGGCGCGCCTGGAAGCACTGGAGGGCGAGGTGCGCCAACCCAAGGATGGCCTCGACTCCCATAGCCCGGCGATGATGGTGGTGCTGGAGACCGCCCGACAAGTGGCCGGCACCGATGCCAATATCCTGATCCTCGGCGAATCCGGCACAGGTAAAGGTGAGTTGGCCCGGGCGATTCACGGCTGGAGCAAAAGGGCGAAAAAATCCTGCGTCACCATCAACTGCCCGTCCCTGACCGCCGAACTGATGGAAAGCGAACTGTTCGGCCACAGCCGCGGGGCCTTTACCGGCGCCAGCGAAAGCACCTTGGGCCGAGTCAACCAAGCGGATGGTGGCACGCTGTTTCTTGATGAGATCGGCGATTTTCCCCTGACACTGCAACCCAAGTTGCTGCGTTTTATCCAGGACAAGGAATATGAACGGGTCGGTGACCCTGTCACCCGACGCGCCGATGTGCGCATCCTGGCGGCGACCAACCTGAACCTGGAGGACATGGTGCGCGACGGACGCTTTCGCGAGGACTTGTTGTATCGCCTGAATGTCATCACCTTGCACCTGCCGCCCCTGCGCGAACGCAGCGAAGATATCCTGGCCCTCGCCGACCGCTTCCTCGCGCGCTTCGTCAAAGAGTACGCACGACCGGCTCGCGGCTTCAGCGATGACGCCCGGGAAGCGCTGCTCAACTACCGTTGGCCGGGCAATATCCGTGAGCTACGCAACGTCGTGGAACGCGCGAGCATCATCTGCGCCCAGGAGAAAGTCGAAATCAGCCATCTGGGGATGGCCGAGCAACCGACCAACAACTCGCCGCGTATCGGCGCGGCGTTGAGCCTGGATGAACTGGAAAAGGCCCATATCGGCGCCGTCCTGGCCACCAGCGACACCCTGGACCAGGCGGCCAAGACCCTGGGCATCGATGCGTCGACCCTGTATCGCAAACGCAAGCAATACAACCTGTGAGCTGCACCTTATGAAGCTGGCGATGAAACTGCGCACGCGGCTGTTCCTGAGCATTTCTGCGCTGATCACCGTGGCGCTGCTCGGGTTGCTACTGGGGCTGGTGAGCGTCATGCAAATGGCCAAGACCCAGGAAGCCCTGATCCGCAGCAACTTCATTACCCTGGACCTGGGGCTCAAGCTGCGCCAGACCCTGGGTGACCAGCTGATTTTGATGCTCAACGACACTCCGGACCCGGTCGCGCTGAACACGTCCAAGCAACAGTATTTCAAGCTGCTGGACGAGGGCATCGCCCACGAAATGAGTGTCGCCAGAGTGGGAGGTTTCTCTCAGGCCAAGGCCGATTACCTGGCATTCCTCGAAGCGTTCGAAGAAAATGAAAATAGGCCGCCGTCCCTGCGCAATAACGAACAACTCACCACCAGCTTCAACGTCTTGCGCAATGGGCTGATCAGCGAACACAAAAGAGCGCTGGAAAACATCAATGCCACCGAAAGCCAGTCTCGCGAACGCGCCCTGTGGATCGCCGGCCTGCTCGGGCTGGTGGGCCTGGCGGTGCTGATCATCGGCTTCATCACCGCCCACGGCATCGCCCGACGCTTTGGCGGGCCGATCGAAGCCCTGGCCAAGGCAGCCGACAAAATCGGCCAAGGCAACTTTGATGTCACCCTGCCGATTTCTTCGGCGGCGGAAATGAACCAACTGACCCGGCGCTTTGGCATCATGGCCGAAGCGCTGCGCCAGCATCAGGCGACCAATGTCGACGAATTGCTCGCCGGCCAGCAACGCTTGCAAGCGGTGCTCGACAGCATCGACGACGGCTTGCTGATGATCGACCGCCAAGGGCACCTGGAACACCTCAACCCGGTCGCCCAGCGCCAACTGGGCTGGGACGAGAGCCGCCTGGGGCAGGGCCTGGGCGACGCGCTGCAACGCCCCGAACTGGATGAGCAACTGCACCTGGTGCTGCGCGGCGGCAACCTGGAGCGCGCACCTGACGACCTGGAAGTGGAAGTCGAAGGCGAATCGCGCCTGCTGACCTACAGCATGACGCCGGTCAGCCACCACCAGGGGCATATTCTCGGCGCGGTGATGGTGTTGCATGACGTTACCGAGCAGCGCGCCTTCGAGCGCGTGCGCAGCGAATTCGTGCTGCGTGCCTCCCATGAACTGCGTACGCCGGTCACCGGCATGCACATGGCGTTCGGCCTGTTCCAGGAGCGGGCGAAATTCCCTCCTGAATCCCGCGAAGCCGACCTGCTGAACACGGTCAACGAAGAAATGCAGCGCTTGATGCAACTGATCAACGACCTGCTCAACTTTTCCCGCTACCAGAACGGCCTGCAAAAACTCACCCTGGCGCCGTGCGACATCAACGATCTGCTTGAACATGCTCGCGCACGTTTTGCCGAGCTGGCGAATGCGCAACACATCGACCTGCTGGTAGAGGCGCAGGCACAACTGCCCAGGTTGCATGCCGACCAGGCGCAATTGGAGCGGGTCCTGGACAATCTGCTCGGCAATGCCCTGCGCCACACCAGCGAGGGCGGGCAGATTCGCCTGCAGGCGCGGCGCCATGGCGAACGGCTGATCATCAGCGTCGAGGACAATGGCGAAGGCATCGCCTACGGCCAGCAGGGCAGGATTTTCGAGCCATTTGTCCAGGTAGGCCGCAAGAAAGGCGGCGCCGGCCTGGGGCTGGCGCTGTGCAAGGAGATCGTGCAATTGCACGGTGGCCGCATGGGGGTCTATTCCCGGCCGGGGCAGGGCACGCAGTTCTATATGGCGTTGCCGCTGTAACTACACACGGTGACCACTCAAGGGGTGCAAGATCAAAGGTGGGGGCTATCGAGTCCCCACAGGTATTGCTCGCAGCCCTTTACTTGCCTGAATCAAAGACCTCAGCGGTGATTCAATACCCGCAGGATCGCGGCGCTTTGCGCATCCGGCGTACCGTCGAACAACGCCGGCCTAAAGCGCATCTGGAACGCAGCCAGCACCCGCCGCGTCGCCACATCCAGCTCGCCGGTCTGCGGCGTGGAATAGCCCACGCGGGCTAACTCTTCCTGGAACCAGGTAACGCTCGGCAGCTGCCTGGCATACTCGGCCTGATACCGCGCGACCGCCTGGGCCTCGGGCCAGATCCCCAGGCCTTGATCCGCCAGGCGCTTCCACGGGAACAATGGGCCCGGATCGAGTTTGCGCCCGGGAGCGATATCACTGTGGCCGATAATGAACTTAGGGTTGATCCGATTGCGCTGGCTGATGTCCTTGAGCAAGGTCACCAGGGACTGGACCTGCGCTTCGGAGTACGGATACCAGACACGCCCGGTGGGTGTGTCGCGGTAGCCAGGATTGACGATCTCGATACCAATGGAGCTGGAATTGAGCCAGGTACGGCCCATCCACTCACTTTCCCCGGCGTGCCAGGAGCGCTTGTCTTCGTCCACCAGCTTATAGATGGTTGCACGGGCATCATCGCCAATCAGGTAGTGGCTGCTGACTTGGCCTTTGGTCAATAGCGCCAGCGAGCCTTGCAGGTTGGTCGCGGTGTAGTGCAGGACGACGAACTGGATACGATTATCGAAGTTCACCGACGGGTGGCTGGTATCCAGGCGCGGGCCACTCGCACAGCCGGCGAGTGTGAGGGATAAAAGAGCAGCAACGAGAAATTTCATGGCAACAGACGGTACGCTAAAGACGATAATGCAACAGTGTAACGTACCGTTTGCCGGTCAGCGGCCCGCTATACAAAATGGAACAACTTTTCAGCCCGCCTGTACCTGATTGCGCCCCGCCGCCTTGGCCCGATACAAGGCTTCGTCTGCGCGCTTGAGTGTGAGGTCGCTGCGCTCGCCGGGCTGGAACTGCGCCATGCCGATGGACATGGTGATGGTCACGCGCTCGCCCTTGAAGTGAAACGGGCACGCCTCGATGGCTGCCCGCAGGCGCTCACCGAGTTGCAGCGCATCGCCCAGCGCCGAATCCGGCATCAGCAAGACAAACTCCTCACCGCCAAACCGCGCGATAAAGTCCGTCGGCCGCAGGCGTTTGCCCAACACATTGGCGATGATCTTCAACACCTTGTCGCCCGCCAGGTGGCCGTAGCTGTCATTGATGCGCTTGAAGTGATCGAGGTCCAGCATCGCCAGCGACAGGCTGTTGCCCTGCTGATGCCAGGTGTTGACCTCGGACTCCAGGCGCTCGCTCCAGGCGGCACGGTTGGGCAAGCCGGTGAGCGGATCGATCAGGGCTTTCTGGCGCTGGACCTCAAGGTGCTCACGATAGCCCTGGGCCTCCTGCTCCATGCTTGCTACCCGCTCCGCCAGCCCCTGCAACCGTGCGGCGACTTCATGTTCACGCTGGTCGCGCTGCTTTTGATGCTCGTCCATGGCCCCCAACAGCCCCTCAAGATGGCTTTCCAGCACTTGCTTGAGGTCATCGAGGTCGGCCGCTTCCTGGACGCTGCTTTGCAAGCCGTCCATCTGTTCACGGATCTGCGTATCCATCTCGCGCGCAGCGCTGCGGCTGTCGGCATGCCCGTCGCTGGCCGCCTGCAAGTTAGCCTGGAAGGCTTCCAGTCGCTCGTTGAGGCGCTTGAGGTAGGCTTCGAACTCATGCTGGCCGCTATCAGTGATGGCCAGCATCAATACCGCCAGGTCATCAAGGATCGGCAGCAACTCGTACCAATTGAGCCCGTGGGCCAGGCGCTCGCGCATGGCTTCGGCCTGGGGCCGGTGATGCTCGGGCAGGTCGAGGTCGCCCAGCAGGCCGAGCAGGGTGTCTTCGATGTGCTTGGCGACTGAGCTGTAGGAAGGCTCGGGCGAGTCGGGCAGGGCGTACAACGCCTCGGGATCGATTTCAGCCGATTCGTCATCCAGCACCGGCGGCAATGACAGGCTGCCGATTGCCGTCGGCTGCGGCGCCTCTGGCAGGAGCTGCGGCGCTGCGACCGTACTTTCACGCTGCGGCACAACGCTCACGTCGGCAGGCTGGACAGATTCCGGATCCTGGACCACTGCAGCAGGCATTTCGACCGGCGTTATACGGGCAACCTGCGGCTGCGGCTGCGGCTGCGGCTGCGGCTGCGGCTGCGGGGCCACAAGCTCATCCACTTCGACCCGGGGCGCAACAGGCACCGGCGCAGGTGCGCTCTCAGTGACCTGCGGCTGCGGGGCCTGGGCTTGTGGCGCAAAAGCCCGTAGGGCCTGGGCCAGCTCGGGCGCATCTTCAACCGCCGGGGCGGCCGGGCTTGCCTGAGCAGCAGGGCTTTGCCGGGAGGCCGTGGCAGCGGGCTCAACCGGCGCAACCTCGGTACCCGCCTCCTTGCCCCCGAACAGACGTTGCAACAAACCCGGGCGAGCCGGTTCGTCATCCGGCTCGAGGTTGCTCAGGGCCTGCCCTTGAAGGCCGCTCAATTCACTGAGCAGCAGAGGGATTTCCCGCGCCTGGCCGACGCGGCTGTCCAACTGCTTGGCAAAACTCTTGAGCGGGCGACTGACTTCCCGGGGCAAGGGCAGCGCCTGCAATTGCGTGACCAGGGAGGTCATAGCGGTGCTGATCTGATCAACCCGCGTTTCACGGCGTTGCTCGGAATCCAGCACGGCCTTTTCCAGGCGCGGCAGCAGGGCGGCGAGGGCGGCGTCCATGTCATCGCTGCGCACCACATCGCGCATCTCTTTCATGCACTGGTCGACGGCCCGGTCCGTGCCCTCGGCGGCCAGGGTGCTGCGCACCAGGCCACGGCGCAGCAAGTCGAGGCGCGCGGCCCAACGGCGTTCGAGCTTTTCTTGTTGCTCGATGCTTAACAGGTATTTTTCTTTCCAGCGCTGGGCGTCGTCGCTCATGCAAGGGGTCCGCGAGGGCCGGGGCTCAACGCGGGTAATGCATCAACCGTGAGCGAACCCGGCAGACGAATCTCTACCGCGACCGGCAGGTGATCGGAAATGGGTTGCGCCAGCACCTGCACGCTTTCCAGCGTCAGGGTCGGGCTTAACAGGATGTGATCAAGACAGCGTTGCGGGCGCCAGCTGGGGAAAGTGGCTTCGACCTGGGGCGCCAGCAGCCCGAGGTCGCGCAACGGGGAATTCTCCAACAGGTCACTGGCGTGGGTGTTCATGTCCCCCATCAGCACCTGGTGTTTGTAATCGCCAATCAGCTCACGGATGTAGGCCAACTGCATGGTGCGGGTACGCGCGCCCAGCGCCAGGTGCATCATGACGACTACCAGCGCCTCGGGCCCCTCGCCAAACCGCACGAGAATCGCCCCGCGCCCTTTCGGGCCTGGCAGTGGATGGTCTTCGATCGCCCAGGGCTTAAGGCGGCTGAGTACACCATTGCTGTGCTGGCCGAGTTTGCCGAGGTTGCGATTGAGTTGTTGATACCAGTAGGGAAACGCACCGAGCTGGGCCAGGTGCTCGACCTGGTTGACGTAGCCCGAACGCAGGCTGCCACCATCGGCCTCCTGCAGGGCCACCAGGTCGAAGTCTCCCAGCAGGTCGCCAATCTTCTGCAGATTGCCCGCCCGGCCATTGTGGGGCAACAGATGCTGCCAGCCACGGGTCAGGTAGTGCCGGTACTTTTCGGTACTGATGCCGACCTGGATATTGAAGCTCAGCAAGCGCAGCCGGCTGTCCGCCGGCAGGCCGGTGGACGCGAGATGATGCTCGTTGACCTGCGGATCATGCAGGCCAACCACTCGTTCTGTACCCCAGCGGCGCATGGCGGGCCCCTTACTTGGCTGCGCGCTCTTTGGCGATCAGCTGGTCGGCAACGTTCAGGGTCGCTTCAGGGCCGCCGGTGGAGCCGAGGTCAAAGCGGTACTTGCCGTTGACGATCAGGGTTGGAACGCCTTGCACGCCGTATTTCTGTGCCAGCTCCTTGGCCTGCTTGATCTGGCCCTGGATGGCGAAGGAGTTGAAGGTTGCGAGGAACTTGTCCTTGTCCACGCCTTGGGTGGCGAGGAAGTCAGCCATTTGATCAGGCTTGGTCAGCGGCTTGCGATCCTTCTGGATAGCTTCGAACACTGCATTGTGGACCTTATGCTCCACACCCATGGCTTCCAGGGTCAGGAACATCTGGCCGTGGGCATCCCAAGGGCCGCCGAACATGGCCGGGATGCGCTTGAAGTTCACGTCCGAAGGCAGCTTTTCGGCCCAAGGGTTGATGGTCGGTTCAAAAGAGTAGCAATGCGGGCAGCCATACCAGAACAGCTCTACGACTTCGATCTTGCCCGGCACGGAAACCGGTACAGGATTGGCCAGTTCAACATAGGTCTTGCCCGCTTCAAGTGGCACATCGGCGGCTTGGGCGGTCATGCCGAACAGGCTGGCAGTGACGAGAGCGGCGCTGAGGATCAATTTACGCATGCTTAACTCCTGGACAAATAAAGTCGCCTCGCGCGACCTTTTTTATGACAGGCCTGCACGGGCATGAGTTCGTTAGTGTAACGGTAGCGGCCACAAAAAAGGGCGGCCCGCGCCACCCTTTTTATGCTTGCATCGACGGATTAATCGAGCGTTAACGTTACCACTGGTGTACGCCCGGCCTTGCGCGCCTTACTTGTGCAGGCCCTGGATATAGCTGGCCACCGCTGCAATGTCTTCATCGCTCAATTTGCGCGCGATGGTGCGCATGGTCATGGCGTCGCCATCGTTGGCGCGACCGGCTTCTTCCTTGCGGAAATCGGTCAGTTGCTTGGCGATGTACTGGGCGTGCTGGCCGCCCAGGTGCGGGAAACCTGCTGCGGCGTTACCCGAGCCATCGGGGGAGTGGCAGCCGGTACAGGCCGGCAGGCCTTTGTCGAGGTCGCCGCCACGGAACAGCTTTTCACCACGCTCGACCAGTTTTGGATCCGCCGCCCCCACGCTGCCTGCCTGGCTGGCGAAATACGCCGCGATATCCGCCAGGTCCTGATCGTTGAGATTGGTCAGCATGCCGGTCATTTCCAGGACCGTTCGCTTGCCGTCCTTGATGTCGTGCATCTGCTTGGTCAGGTATTTCTCGCCCTGGCCCGCCAGTTTTGGAAAGTTGGGTGCCGGGCTGTTGCCGTCCGGTCCATGGCAGGCGCCACATACAGCGGCCTTTGTCTGGCCAGCAGTAGCGTCACCTGCAGCATGGGCAACACCAGTGATGCCCAAGGTCAACAGCAGACTCACGATCAATTTGTTCATCAGCTAATCCAATTACGGCTAAAGGTTATAGAGTTATGAACCGGGTCTACTCGCTCATCAAAAGGATGATGGCCTGGTAATCCTCGGCACGGCATTCCATGCACAAACCACGCGGCGGCATCGCCTTGAAACCCTGGGTCACGTGCTGCACCAGCGTATCCATGCCTTGCGCCAGTCTCGGCGCCCAGGCTGCCTGGTCACCCCGCTTGGGGGCCGTTGGCAACTGCCCGGCATGGCAAGCCGCGCAAACGCGGTTGTACACAGCTTCCGGATCCTGTGTAGCCTGCGCACTGTAAAGTGGTATCAGGACACCGACAGCTAGCAGCCACTTGGTCATACGTCGACCTTTTCAGGGTTTGGAAGCGTTTTGCGTTCTAATGCGCAATAAAGGTCTATCGCTCCCGTGAACTTCATCCTTCGCTGGGACAAAGCACACACAAAATCTGCGGCATTATATACTGGCGCTACTGAAACGGGAACGACACTACTTGCCGCACCCATTCCCGGCACCGCCCACATCGGAAATCCCATGCAACTCAAGAACCCCATCCTCGGTCTGTGCCAACAGTCCACGTTCATGCTCAGCGCCGCCAAAGTCGACCAATGCCCCGACGACGAAGGCTTTGAAGTGGCCTTCGCCGGGCGCTCCAACGCCGGCAAGTCCAGCGCGCTCAACACCCTGACCCATGCCAGCCTGGCTCGCACCTCGAAAACCCCAGGCCGCACGCAACTGCTCAACTTCTTCAAGCTAGACGATGATCGGCGTCTGGTCGACCTGCCGGGCTACGGTTACGCAAAAGTACCTATCCCATTGAAGCTGCACTGGCAGCGTCACCTGGAAGCGTATCTGGGTGGCCGCGAGAGTTTGAAAGGGCTGATCCTGATGATGGATATCCGTCATCCAATGACCGATTTCGACCTGCTGATGCTCGATTGGGCAGTCGCCAGCGGCATGCCAATGCACATCCTGCTGACCAAGGCCGACAAGCTGACCTACGGCGCCGCCAAGGGCACTTTGCTCAAAGTGCAGGCGCAAATCCGTAAAGGTTGGGGTGATGCCATCACCATCCAGCTGTTCTCGGCACCCAAGCGCATGGGCCTGGAAGATGCCTATACCGTGCTGGCAGGCTGGATGGAGCTGGCGGACAAGGGCGCAGAACTGGCCGAATAACTTTTCTGCGGGCAAAAAAAACCCCGGACTTCGTATGGGGAGGGGAAGTTCGGGGTCCAAGTTCCGGACCGCTAGGGCGGGGTCCAGATATCTGCCAACACTTAACACAACATAGGAGCATTGAAGGGCTTCACCACCCATTCAGTAACTCTGAGTGACTTTTCATGGGTTAAGTTCCGGCGCCCCGGAAAAACTATTGGAAATAACCCTCGGATATTTCCGATCTATAGGCAACGCTGCGACCTCATGCCGCAGCACTGCCGGATGATCAGTGCGCCTGGTCCCAGTTATCGCCCACGCCGACCTCCACCAGCAGCGGCACATCCAGTTGCGCGGCACTGCTCATGTGCTCGCGAATCTTCTCGCTGACTTCAGCCACCAGGTCCTCACGGACCTCGACCACCAATTCATCGTGCACCTGCAGGATGACCTTGGCGTCGAGCCCCGACTCCGTCAGCCAGTTGTCGACCTTGACCATGGCCTTCTTGATGATATCGGCGGCAGTCCCCTGCATCGGCGCGTTGATCGCGGTGCGTTCTGCGCCTGCGCGCTCCTGCGGCTTGTTGGAGTGAATATCCGGCAAGTACAGGCGACGCCCGAACAGGGTTTCCACATAGCCCTGGTCGGAAGCCTGGGCGCGGGTGCGCTCCATGTACTCGCGCACCCCTGGGTAGCGGGCGAAGTACACATCTATATAGGCCTTGGCCGTCTTGGTATCGACGCCAATGTCCTTGCCCAGCTTCTGCGCGCCCATGCCGTAGATCAGGCCGAAGTTGATCGCCTTGGCGCTGCGGCGCTGATCGGACGTGACCTCGTCCAGTTCGACCTTGAACACCTCGGCCGCCGTGGCCGTGTGCACATCCAGGTTGTCGCGAAAGGCGTTGAGCAAGCCTTCGTCCTTGGACAAGTGCGCCATGATCCGCAGCTCGATTTGCGAGTAGTCCGCCGCCAGCAGCTTGTAGCCCTTGGGTGCGACGAACGCCTGGCGGATCCGCCGGCCTTCGGCCGTGCGCACCGGGATGTTCTGCAGGTTCGGATCACTGGACGACAAGCGCCCGGTGGCCGCCACCGCCTGGTGATAAGAGGTATGGATACGCCCGGTACGGGGGTTGATCTGCTCGGGCAAACGATCGGTGTAGGTGCTTTTGAGCTTGCTCATGCTGCGGTACTGCATCAGCACCTTGGGCAATGGATAGTCATCTTCGGCCAGTTTGGCCAGTACTTCCTCGGCGGTAGAGGCCTGGCCCTTGCCAGTCTTCTTCAATACCGGCAGCCCGAGCTTTTCGTAGAGGATAGCCCCCAACTGCTTGGGCGAACCCAGGTTGAACTCCTCGCCGGCGATCTCGTACGCCTGGCGCTCCAGCTCCACCATCTTGTTGCCCAGCTCGATGCTCTGCACGCCAAGCAACGCGGCATCCACCAGGGCACCTTGGCGCTCGATCCGTGCCAGCACCGGCACCAATGGCATCTCGATATCCGTCAGCACGCTGGCCAGGCTCGGCAGGGCGCAGAGCTGCTCATACAGCGCCAGGTGCAGGCGCAGGGTCACATCGGCGTCTTCGGCGGCGTAGGGGCCGGCCTGCTCCAGGGCAATCTGGTCGAAGGTCAGTTGCTTGGCGCCTTTGCCGGCGATGTCCTGGAAGCTGACGGTGTCATGTTCCAGGTACTTCTTCGCCAGGCTGTCCATGTCGTGACGGGTCGCGGTGGAGTTCAGCACGTAGGATTCAAGCATTGTGTCGAAGGCAATGCCGCGCACGGTGATGCCGTGCGCCGGGTCGCCGCCGATGGCGCAATTGGCCAGGATATTCATGTCGAACTTGGCGTGCTGGCCGACCTTGAGCTTGTTCGGGTCCTCCAGCAGCGGCTTGAGGGCCAACAACACCGTATCGCGGTCCAGTTGCTCGGGCACGCCGATGTAGGAATGGGTCAGCGGGATGTAGGCCGCTTCGTTGGCCTGCACGGCAAACGAAACCCCCACCAGTTGCGCCTGCTGGGCGTCGACACCGGTGGTTTCGGTATCGAAGGCAAACAACTTGGCGTCATTGAGTTTTTTCAGCCAGACGTCAAAGCGGGCCTGGTCGAGGATGGTCTCGTACTGCGCCTGGACCGGGGCCACAGGCGCCTGGGCCTCAACTGCAACCTGAGCCGGTGCAACGTCCGCGGCGGCCTTGAGCTCGACGCGCTTGGCATCGCGCTGAATCTCGTCGATCCAGCTCTTGAACTCCAGCAGGGTGTACAGCTCCAGCAGCTTCTCGCGATCCGGCTCGATCAGGTGCAAGTCTTCCAGGCCAACATCCAGGGGCACGTCGACCTTGATGGTCGCCAACTGGTAGGACAGGAATGCCATCTCTTTATGCTCTTCCAGCTTGGCCGGCAGGGTCTTGGCCCCACGGATCGGCAAGGTCGGGACAATATCCAGTTGCTCGTACAGCTCTTTCAGGCCGCCGTTCACACCGACCAGCAGCCCCGAAGCGGTCTTAGGACCGATACCTGGAACGCCTGGGATGTTGTCGGAGGAATCGCCCATCAATGCCAGATAGTCGATGATCTGCTCGGGAGCGACCCCAAATTTCTCCTTTACGCCGTCGATGTCCATGGCGCTACCGGTCATGGTGTTGACCAAGGTAATGTGCCCATCGACCAACTGTGCCATGTCCTTGTCACCCGTGGAGATCACCACCGGGCGGTTGGCGGCCGCACTGCTGCGGGCCAGGGTGCCGATCACGTCATCCGCTTCGACGCCTTCGACGCACAGCAGCGGGAAGCCCAGGGCGATCACGCTCTGGTGCAGCGGCTCGATCTGCACGCGCATGTCATCGGGCATGCTCGGGCGGTTGGCCTTGTATTCGGCGTACATGTCATCGCGAAATGTCCCGCCCTTGGCGTCGAACACGACCGCGAACGGGCTGTCCGGGTACTGCTTGCGCAGGCTTTTGAGCATGTTCAACACGCCCTTGACCGCACCGGTCGGCAGGCCTTTGGACGTGGTCAACGGCGGCAGCGCGTGGAAGGCGCGGTACAGATATGAAGAACCGTCCACCAGGACGAGGGGGGCTTGGCTCATGAGCAGGATCAACCTTTTCGGCGGGTCTGGCGCTAGAATAGCCGGACCAATGACAACAAAGGGACAAGGTTATCATGCGTACATTCAATCGCCTGCTGTTGACCGGCTTGATTGCACTCGCTCCGATGGCTGCCATGGCGGCAGACGACGCTCCCTCGGGAGACCCGCAAGTCACCATTCGCACGGAAGGCGACAAGACCATCCAGGAATACCGCCAAAACGGTTTCCTGTATGCCATCAAGGTAACGCCCAAGGGCGCACCCCCGTACTTTTTGGTGCGCGCGGACGGAACCGATGCGAACTTCATCCGCTCGGACCAGCCGGATATGCTGATCCCGTCATGGAAGATCTTCGAATGGAAATGATTTCTTAACTTTAATCGGCGCCGCGGCCTGCGGCGCCCGTACTGGCAGTTTTAACCATGTCTGTGTTCACCCCCCTGGCTCGGCCCGAGCTGGAAACCTTTCTCGCCCCTTATGGGCTCGGCCGCCTGCTCGATTTCCAGGGGATTGCCGCTGGTAGCGAAAACACCAACTTCTTTATCAGCCTGGAACAGGGCGAATTTGTCCTGACCCTGGTTGAACGCGGCCCCGTGGACGAAATGCCGTTCTTCATCGAACTGCTGGACGTACTCCACGACGCCGACCTGCCCGTGCCTTACGCCCTGCGCACCACCGACGGCGTGGCCCTGCGCGAATTGGCAGGCAAGCCGGCGCTGCTGCAACCGCGCCTGGCGGGCAAGCACATCAAGGAGGCCAATGCCCAGCATTGCGTGCAAGTGGGTGAATTACTCGCTCACCTGCACCTGGCCACCCAGGGCGACAAGGTGCTGGAACGCAAGACCGATCGCGGGCTGGATTGGATGCTCGACGAGGGCACGCAGCTGATCTCGCACCTCGACGCCCACCAACAGCAACTGTTGCAAATGGCGCTGGATGAAATCCAGCAGCTCAAAGGGCAGATCCTCACGCTGCCACGGGCCAATATCCACGCCGACCTGTTTCGCGACAACGCGATGTTCGAAGGCACCCACCTGACCGGGTTGATCGACTTCTATAACGCCTGCTCCGGGCCAATGCTGTACGACGTGGCGATTGCCCTCAATGACTGGTGCTCGGACGCCGCCGGGGTGATCGACGGCCACCGCGCCCGCGCACTGCTGGGCGCCTATGCGGCACTGCGGCCGTTCAGCACCAGGGAAGCCGAGCTGTGGCCGACGATGCTGCGCGTGGCGTGTGTGCGGTTCTGGCTGTCCCGCCTGATTGCAGCAGAGACGTTTGCGGGGCAGGACGTGCTGATTCACGATCCGGTGGAGCTTCAACAGCTGCTGGAACAACGCCAGCAGGTCACCCTCCAGCTGCCGCTCGCCCTCTAACGCTTTGGGAGCGGGCTTGCCCGCGATGAGGCGTGTCAGTCACCTAATGAGCGCCTGATACACCGCATCGCGGGCAAGCCCGCTCCCACATTGGTTTGGCGGTGTGCCTACAGTGACTCCAGACACCCTGCCAAATCATTGCCCAGCTTCTCCAGCAACTGCTCATACCCCTGGCCCGTGGCCGGGGTGTAGCCGCCCAGGGCATCCAATTCCGCCAGCTTCACCGGCAGGCCAGCCACCAGGGTCTCGGCCAGGCGCGGGCGCAAGGGTGGCTCGCTGAACACACAAGTCTTGCCCACCTCCTGCAAGCGCGTGCGCATCGCCGCCACATGCTGGGCGCCGGGCTGCACTTCGGCGGCCACGCTGAACACACCGGTGTGCTTGAGGCCGTAGGCATCTTCAAAGTAGTCGAAGGCTTCGTGGAACACGAAGTAAGGCTTGCCGGCGATACCCGCCAGACGCGCTTTCAAACGCAGGTCCAAGGCATCCAGGCGCCCGTTGAACGCTTGCAGGTTGCTCTGGTAGCGCTCTGCATTGGCGGGGTCAGCCGCGCTCAAGTCCGCCGCCATCCTGGCCGCAATCACCCGCGCATTCACCGGCGACAACCACAAGTGGGCATCCAGGCTGCCAGGGCGATGATCGTGGTCATGGTCGTCGGCTTCTTCGCCATGGGAGTGATTATCTTCGGCGAAATGCCGCAGCTTCAGGCCCGGCAGTTCCTGCACGGCCACCGTGGGCAAGTTGCGACCCTTGAGGACCCGTGGCAGGAAGCCTTCCATGTCCGGACCGATCCAATACAGCAGATCCACCGATTGCACACGCCGTACGTCGGATGGGCGCAATGCATAGTTATGCGGCGAGGCTCCGGGTGGCAATAACACCTCTGGAACCGCCACGCCGTCCTGCACAGCGGCGGCAATCAGCTGTAAGGGTTTGATGCTGGTGAGCACCCGAACCTCGGCCTGGGCAGCCCCGGCAATCAATAAACTGGTGACAAATACGACAAAAACGGCAAAAAGTCGGGACACGATGAGCACTCAAGTCAGCAGGAACGGGTAACATAATAACGTCTCTCACAAATATCTGTCGCCGCTCATGCCTAAAACACCGCTTGCCAGCCGTCCCCACGACCACTCTCACTGCGTGCACAACGCACTGTCGGAGGCCGACGCCCTGTGCGCACGCCAAGGCCTGCGCCTGACCGCCCTGCGCCGGCGAGTGCTGGAACTGGTGTGGCAGAGCCACAAGCCGCTGGGTGCCTACGACATTCTCGGCGTGCTCAGCGAGCAGGACGGGCGCCGCGCCGCGCCGCCCACGGTGTACCGTGCGCTGGACTTCCTGCTGGAAAACGGCCTGGTGCATCGCATCGCCTCGTTGAACGCCTTTGTCGGCTGCAACCACCCGGAGCACGCGCACCAGGGCCAGTTCCTGATCTGCCGCGAGTGCCACGCCGCCATCGAGCTTGAACAAAAAAGCATCAGCGACGCGATTATCAAGAGCGCCGGCGATGTCGGCTTCCGGGTCGAAGGGCAGACCGTCGAAGTGGTTGGCATCTGCTCGGGCTGCCAGGGGGCTTGATGAGCACTGCGCTAATCCGCCTGGAACAGGTCGGCGTCACATTCGCCGACCAGAACGTGCTGGACAACATTGACCTGAGCGTCGAGCCGGGGCAGATCGTCACCCTGATCGGCCCCAACGGCGCCGGCAAGACCACCCTGGTGCGCGCCGTGCTAGGCCTGCTCAAGCCCGACAGCGGCAGTGTCTGGCGCAAGCCCAAGCTGCGCATCGGCTATATGCCGCAGAAACTGCACGTCGACCCAACCCTGCCACTGTCGGTGCTGCGCTTCCTGCGCCTGGTGCCCGGCGTGGACCGCACCCGCGCCCTGGCCGCGCTCAAGGAAGTGGGGGCCGAGCAGGTCATCGACAGCCCGGTCCAAAGCATCTCCGGTGGCGAGATGCAGCGCGTACTGCTAGCCCGGGCCCTGCTGCGCGAGCCCGAATTGCTGGTGCTCGATGAACCGGTGCAAGGCGTCGACGTTGCCGGCCAGGCCGAGCTCTACAGCCTGATCACCCGCCTGCGCGACCGGCATGGCTGCGGCGTGCTGATGGTGTCCCACGATCTGCACCTGGTGATGAGCACTACCGACCAGGTGGTGTGCCTCAACCGCCACGTCTGCTGCTCCGGCCACCCGGAACAGGTCAGCGGCGACCCGGCCTTCGTCGAGCTGTTCGGCAAGAATGCGCAGAGCCTGGCGATTTACCACCACCGTCACGACCATGCCCATGACCTGCATGGCGCGGTAGTTGCCGATCCGATCGCCCCTCATACCCACGTCCACGGAGATGGCTGCAAGCATGGCTGATTTTCTGCTCTACGCCCTGCTTGCAGGCTTGGCTTTGGCGCTGGTGGCGGGCCCGTTGGGCTCGTTCGTGGTCTGGCGGCGCATGGCCTACTTTGGCGACACCTTGTCCCACGCGGCCCTGCTCGGCGTGGCCTTGGGCTTTTTGCTGGACGTCAGCCCGACCATCGCGGTAACCGTCGGCTGCCTGCTGCTGGCAGTGCTGCTGGTGACCCTGCAACAGCGCCAGCCCCTGGCCTCGGACACGCTACTGGGGATCCTCGCGCCGAGTACCCTGTCCCTGGGCCTGGTGGTGCTGAGTTTTATGCATGAAGTGCGTATCGACCTGATGGCCTACTTGTTCGGCGATCTGCTGGCGATCAGCCCCACGGACCTGGCCTGGATTCTCGGCGGCAGCGCGGCAGTATTGATCCTGCTCGTGGCCCTGTGGCGCCCGCTGCTGGCAATTACCGTCCACGAACAACTGGCCACCGTCGAAGGCTTGCCAGTACCCGCACTGCGCATGACCCTGATGTTGCTGATCGCCGTGGTGATCGCTGTCGCAATGAAGATTGTCGGCGTATTGTTGATCACGTCGCTGTTGATCATCCCCGCCGCAGCCGCCCAGCGTCATGCACGTTCGCCGGAACAGATGGCGGTCGGCGCCAGTTTGCTGGGGATGCTTGCCGTGTGTGGTGGCCTGGCGCTGTCCTGGTTCAAGGACACCCCGGCCGGGCCGTCGATTGTGGTCACGGCCGCCGCACTGTTTCTGCTGAGTTTTGTCCTGCCCCGTCGAGGGGTGTAGACTTGCTCGCTTTTTGCGCAATTAGAGAGTCGCAGGAATGAAGCCGTTCACCTCCCGTTATCTGCTCCTTGCCGCATTTTCCCTGCTGCTGGGCGCCTGCCAAAGCACCCCGCCCGTCGCCCCCGAGGCGCCGGACGCGCGCGCTGCGGCCATTGCACAGCTGGAACAAAACCTGGCCAGCAGTGAGCTGGCTACCGCCGAAGACCAACTGGCGGCCTTGCAGGCCCAATCGCCTGACGATCCGGCGCTGGAGCCTTATCAGCGCCAACTGGCCGAAGCCTATTTGCAGCGCAGCCAGATCGTCCTGCAAAAAGGTGATGTCAACGCCGCCGCTACGGCCTTGAGCCGCGCCCGGGCCCTGATGCCCAAGGCTCCGGCACTGACTGGCGGGGTCAACAGCGCCATCGCCCACGCCCGCAAAGCCGAGCTGGATAAAGCCGAAGCCGCCCTTAAAGCCGCCGAAGCCAAGCCACCGGCCAAGGTCATCGACCCCTCCGCCGAGAGCACCACGGTTGCGCTGAACCTCACGGATATCCAGCAATTGCGCCATCAACTGGATGCCATCGCCACCGATGTGGTGAATTACCAGTGTGACGTGAGCATCCAGGTGCCGCGCACCGAGGATTACCCGTGGCTGAACACCCTGTTGACTAAACGAGTGAAGCGGATTGACTCAGGGTATGACCTGAAGATCCACCGGCAGATTCTCAAACACATACCGGCCCAGGTGGTGCTGATTCCGCGTAAGGCGGACTGACGCCCATCGCCGGCAAGCCGGCCCCCACAGTGCAATACATTTCAACGTGGGAGCCGGCTTGCCGGCGATGAGGCCCTGTCAAACAACCAGAAACTTAAGCCGGAACCGCCTTGGCCCTAGGCTCGCGCTCCCACACCCGATGCTGGGCAATCGCCGCAATAAACGCCTTCAACGCCTTGGCATCACCGCCCACAATCAACCCCGCATCCACCTCCAGCTTCAACACTTCCAGCAACTGCTTCGCCTCACCGGCCAAGGCAATCGCCTTCAAGTGCTTGTAGGCCTCCAGCAGGTAATGCAACGCCACGCCATCGCCGCTCAATGCCTGGATCGACTTCGCCCCGCCCGGCACAAACACCGCATCGAATGCCACCGACGGCAAGCCTTCCATCGACGCGTCCACCGCCAGGCTCTTGCCATCGGCCGTGGTGACCGGCGCCGAGGTCGGCCCGAGCAACTTGGCATGGGCACCTTCTGCGGCCAGCGCCTTTTTCAGCGCGGCAATCGCGGCACCATCCACACCATTGGCGGCCAGGATCGCCACCTTGCGCGTCTTGATATTGCCCGCCAGCAAGTTGGCCTGGCTCAAGGCCGGCGAGCGCTCTGGCGCGGTCTTGCGCACCGGCACGGTGCCTTTTTTCGGTGCCGGCAGGCCCAGGTTCTGCGCCACACGCTTGGCCAGCCCGAGGTCGATATTGGCCAGGATTTCATTGACCTGGCGCGCCCGGATAAACTCACGCTCGACCTTGCCCAGCTCAAAGCTATAGGCCGCGATGATGTGTTCCTGCTCGTGCTTGCTCATGCTGTTGAAAAACAGGCGCGCCTGGGAAAAGTGATCGCCAAAGGACTCACTGCGCTCGCGGATCTTGTGCGCGTCGATACGCTCCGGGTAGGACTCGAAACCACCGTCCTGCGCTGCCGGCGCAGTTTCTTTCGGCCAGCCGCCGTCGATGGAGTTCGGCTCGTACGCGGCACGACCTTTATCGATGGTGCTGCGGTGCATGGCATCGCGCTGGTTGTTATGCAGTGGCGTCAGCGGCTGATTGATCGGCAACTGGTGAAAGTTCGGGCCACCTAGTCGGCTGATCTGCGTATCGGTGTAGGAAAACAGGCGACCTTGCAGCAGCGGGTCATTGGAGAAATCGATACCCGGCACGATATGCCCCGGGCAGAACGCGACCTGTTCGACTTCGGCGAAGAAGTTGTCCGGGTTGCGATTGAGCACCATCTTGCCCAGCGGGGTGATGGGCACCAACTCTTCGGGAATCAGCTTGGTCGGGTCGAGAATATCGAAGTCGAACGCGTGCTCCTTATCTTCCGGAATCACCTGTACGCCCAATTCCCACTCCGGGTAATCGCCCATCTCGATCGCATCCCACAGGTCGCGACGATGGTAATCGGTATCTTTACCGGCCAGCTTTTGCGCTTCATCCCACACCAGGGAGCAGGTGCCCGCCGTCGGACGCCAGTGGAATTTGACGAAGTTGGATTGACCCTCGGCATTCACCAGGCGGAACGTGTGCACCCCAAAACCCTGCATGCTGCGTAGGCTTTTTGGAATGGCGCGGTCGGACATCGCCCAGATCACCATGTGCGCCGATTCCGGCTGCAGCGAGACAAAATCCCAGAAAGTATCGTGGGCCGAGCCGCCGGTAGGAATTTCGTTGTGCGGCTCAGGTTTTACCGCATGCACGAAGTCAGGAAACTTGATCGCGTCCTGAATGAAAAATACCGGCATGTTGTTGCCCACCAGGTCGAAGTTGCCTTCGTCGGTGAAGAACTTCACGGCAAAGCCGCGCACGTCACGCACCGTATCGCCTGAACCACGTGGGCCCTGCACCGTGGAAAAGCGCGTGAACACCGGGGTTTTACGGCCAGGGTCACGTAAAAAACCCGCCTTGGTCAGCGCCGAATGGTTTTCATAGGTCTGGAAGTAGCCATGGGCGCCAGTGCCGCGGGCGTGCACGATGCGCTCCGGGATACGCTCGTGGTCAAAGTGCGTGATCTTTTCACGCATGATGAAATCTTCCAGCAGCGAAGGCCCGCGCGCGCCGACTTTCAACGTGTTCTGGTTATCGGAGATTTTCACCCCCTGATTAGTGCGCAGCGCCTGGCCGGTGGCGTCGGAGCGAGACTTCTCCAGGCTTTGCAGCTTGGCATTGGTGTTGCCACGGTCCAGGGTATCGGTGCCTGCAAGCTCGCTCTTGGGCGGCGTAGCGGGTTTTTTGGTACTCATCAGACAAAACTCCTCGTTTGCGTAGGCCAGAGCGGTCCCTGGCTCGTTTGAGCAAAACCCCGGGCACGGCACCCGGGAAATCGAGTTGCTTAAGTAGTGACTGACGGGATTTTTTACCGTTCCTTTTTTATGACCTTTGATCGCGTTATTGCCAAATCGCTGGTTGAATACGAAATAAATGCTAAGAAACGCTATACGGACAGGCTAAAATGCGCGCCCGGCTAACCGCTGATCCCTTTTCAATGCGCCCCACAAGGTTCGCTACGTGATCGAGTTTCATAACGTCCATAAAACCTACCGGGTCGCCGGCAAGGATATCCCCGCACTGCATCCCACCAGCCTGCGCGTCGAGAACGGCCAGGTGTTTGGCCTGATCGGCCATTCCGGCGCGGGAAAAAGTACTCTGCTGCGCCTGATCAATCGCCTCGAAGAGCCTTCGGGCGGCCAGATCCAGGTGGATGGCGAAGAAGTCACCGCCCTGGATGCCAACGGCCTGCGCCGTTTCCGGCAGCAGGTCGGGATGATCTTCCAGCACTTCAACCTGCTGGCCTCCAAGACCGTTGCCGACAACGTCGCGCTGCCGCTGACCCTGGCGGGCGAACTGTCGCGCCGCGAGATCGATGCGCGCGTGGCCGAACTGCTGGACCGGGTCGGCCTCGCCGACCACGCCAGGAAGTACCCGGCGCAACTGTCCGGCGGCCAGAAGCAGCGCGTCGGCATTGCCCGTGCCCTGGCCACCAAGCCGAAAATCCTGCTGTGCGACGAAGCCACCAGCGCCCTCGACCCACAGACCACCGCCTCGGTCCTGCAATTGCTGGCCGAGATCAACCGCGAGCTGAAGCTGACCATCGTGCTGATCACCCATGAAATGGACGTGATCCGCCGTGTCTGCGACCAGGTCGCGGTGATGGATGCCGGGGTGATTGTCGAGCAAGGCCCGGTGGCCCAGGTGTTCCTGCACCCCACGCACCCGACCACCAAGCGCTTTGTGCAAGAAGCCGAGCAGGTCGATGAAGGTGAGCAGCGCGATGTGTTCGCCCATGTGCCGGGCCGCATCGTGCGCCTGACGTTCCAGGGCGAAGCGACCTACGCGCCACTGCTGGGTACCGTCGCCCGCGAAACGGGTGTGGACTACAGCATCCTTGCCGGTCGCATCGACCACATCAAAGATACCCCTTACGGGCAACTGACCCTGGCCATCACCGGCGGTGACATGGAAGCGGCGTTCGCGCGCTTTACCGCCGCCGATGTGCACATGGAGGTCCTGCGTTAATGGACGTGTTACTGCATTATTTCGACAACGTCGACTGGGCTGATATCTGGGTGGCCACCAACGACACCCTGCTGATGCTCGGCACCTCGCTGTTTTTCACCGTGCTGGTGGGCCTGCCGCTGGGCATCCTGCTGTTTCTCTTCAGCCCACGGCAGTTGCTGGAGCAGAAAACCACCTATGCCGCCCTGGCCTTCGTGGTCAACGCCATACGTTCGCTGCCGTTTATCATTCTGCTGATCGTGATGATCCCGACGACCGTGTTCCTCACGGGCACTTCGCTGGGCGTGGCCGGCGCGATTCCACCGCTGGTGGTAGGCGCTTCGACGTTCTTCGCGCGGCTGGTGGAAACCGCCCTGCGCGAGGTCGATCGCGGCATCATCGAGGCGACCCAGGCCATGGGCGCGACCACCCGGCAGATCATCACCAAGGCGCTGCTGCCCGAGGCAAAGCCGGGCATCATTGCTGCAATCACCGTGACCGCCATTGCCCTGGTGGGCTACACCGCCATGGCGGGTGTGGTGGGTGCCGGTGGCCTGGGCGACCTGGCGATCCGCTATGGCTACCAGCGTTTCCAGGATGACGTCATGGTCGTGACCGTGGTGATGTTGATTGTGCTGGTGCAGATTCTGCAAACCATCGGCGATAAGCTGGTGACCCACTATTCTCGAAAATAACGGCCATTGCCGGCCCTCGCCGGCATGCCCGAACAAGGAGCTTGTTGGATGAAAAAACTACTGGTTGCTTTCGCCGCGGTTGCCGCATTTTCCGCCCACGCCGCCGAGACCCTGACGGTCGCCGCGACCCCGGTGCCGCACGCTGAGATCCTTGAGTTCGTGAAGCCGGCCCTGGCCGCGCAAGGCGTGGACCTGAAGGTCAAGGTGTTCACCGACTACGTGCAGCCGAACGTACAAGTGGCCGAAAAACGCCTGGACGCCAACTTCTTCCAGCACCAGCCGTACCTGGATGAGTTCAACAAGGCCAAGGGCACCCACCTGGTGAGCGTCGCCGGCGTGCACCTGGAGCCGCTGGGCGCGTACTCCAGCAAATACAAAACCCTGGCCGAGCTGCCGAACGGCGCCAACGTGGTGATCCCCAACGACGCCACCAACGGCGGCCGCGCGCTGTTGCTGCTGGCCAGCAAGGGCCTGATCACCTTGAAGAACCCGACCGATATCCTGTCGACCATCAAGGACATCACCGGCAACGAAAAAGGCCTGAAATTCCGCGAACTGGAAGCCGCCACCCTGCCGCGCGTGCTGACCCAGGTCGACCTGGCCCTGATCAACACCAACTACGCCCTGGAAGCCAAGCTGGACCCGTCCAAGGATGCCCTGGCGATCGAAGGCAACGACTCGCCTTACGTCAATATCCTGGTGACCCGCGAGGACAACAAGGATTCGGACGCGGTGCAAAAACTGGTCAAAGCCCTGCACACTCCGGAAGTGAAGAAATTCATCAACGAGAAGTACAAAGGCGCGATCCTGCCGGCGTTTGATCTGAAAGACGATCTCTGAAGCCGAGCAAAGCAAAATGTGGGAGCTGGCTTGCCTGCGATAGCGGTGGGTCAGCAACCAAGAGGCTGGCTGACCTGACGCTATCGCAGGCAAGCCAGCTCCCACACTTGATCTGTGTTGTCAGCTCAGTTGCGCTGCAACAACCCCGGCAACTGCGCCACCAGCTTCTGGTTATTCAACGGCGCACGGATAAACCCGCGCTGGCTGCCATCCGGGCCGATCAATGCCAGGTTGCCGCTGTGGTCGACGGTGTAGTTCGGCTTGCTGGTGTCGGCCGGAATGAACGGAATGCTCACCGCATTCGAGACCTTCTGCACATCCTCCACATTCGCCCCGGTCAACCCTGCAAATTGCGGATCGAAGTAGCTCAAGTACTGCTTGAGCTGGGTCGGGGTATCGCGATGCGGGTCAACGCTGACCAGGATCACCTGCAGCTTATCCACCACGTCCTTGGGCAGCTCGCTCTTGATCTGCCGCAGTTGGGCCAGGGTGGTCGGGCAGATGTCCGGGCAGAAGGTGTAGCCAAAGAACAGCACGCTCCACTTGCCCTTCAACTCATTGACCAGCACCGGCTGGCCGTCCTGGTTGGTCATGGTCACGGGCGGCAGCTGGCGGCTTTGCGGCAGCAGGATAATGCCCGCGTCGATCAATGCCGTAGGGTCGCCCTGGCCCTTGCCAGACAGCACTTTGTTGACGGTCAGGCCCATGATCAACGCCACGACGGCCACCAGGATAACGACAGTTTTTTGAGTTCGAGTCATAGGTTCAACAATAAGTAGTGGTCTACGAGCAGGGCGATAAATAGCAAAAACAGGTACCAGATAGAGTACTTGAAGGTATTGATCGCCGCGTGCGGCCGACTGCCACGGTACAGCACCCAGGCCCATTGCAGAAAGCGCGCACCCAGAACCAGCGCACAACCGAGGTATAACAGCCCGCTCATGTGGATCACATAGGGCATCAGGCTCACCGCCAGCAGCGCGAAGGTGTACAGCAGGATATGCACCTTGGTGTAGTGCTCGCCGTGGGTCACCGGCAGCATCGGGATATCGGCCTTGGCGTACTCCTCCTTGCGATGGATGGCCAGGGCCCAGAAGTGCGGCGGGGTCCAGGCGAAGATGATCAGCACCAGCAGCAACGGCTCGGCGCTCACATGGCCGGTGACCGCCACCCAGCCGAGCAACGGTGGCGCCGCGCCGGCCAGGCCGCCGATCACGATGTTCTGCGGTGTCGCGCGCTTGAGAAATCCGGTGTAGATCACCGCATAGCCCAGCAGCGAGGCCAGGGTCAGCCAGGCCGCCAACGGGTTGGTAAACGCCAGCAGCAACGCCAGCCCGGCCACCGCCAGCGCCAGGGCAAACGTCAGCGCGGCAGCCGGGGAAACCCGGCCTTCAGCCAACGGTCGCTTGTGGGTGCGCGCCATCAGCGCGTCAATGCGCCGGTCCACCACATGGTTGACCGCCGCCGCGCCACCGGCACACAGGGCTATCCCCAGGTTGCCGAAGATCAGCACCGGCCACGGCACCCCGGCGCGGGTGGCGAGAAACATGCCCACCAGCGAGGTAATCAGCATCAGCACCACCACCTTGGGCTTGGTCAGCTCCAGGTAGTCACGCCAGATAGCCTGGCCGGGACGCTCGCCAATCAAGGTCGCCATGGCATCTCTCCTTTAAGGGTGATCAGACCCGACACGTGCTTGCGCGGGCTGAAGCGCCAACCGAACGGCACTTGGTGGCGGACCCGCACCAGGCTGGTACGGGCGTGGTAATTGACCAGCACCAGGGTCAGCAACAACGCTGCGCCGCCGGCGTTATGGGCGACCGCCACCGGCAGCGGCAAATGAAAGTACACATTGCTCAGGCCCAGGCCGATCTGCACGGCCAGGGCAACCAGCAGCAGGCCCGCCAGGCGGGTCATGCCCACCGCCTTGAGCTGCCAGGCCAGGCCCAGCAGCGCCACAGTCACCACCAGCGCGCCCAGGCGATGGGTCAGGTGAATCGCCGTGCGTGCATCACTGTCCAGTTGCCCGCCCAGGTAGTTGGGGCCGATATGCTGGGTCAGGTGAAAGCCATTGGCAAAGTCCGCTGCCGGCCACCACTCACCATGACAGGTCGGCAAATCGATACAGGCCACCGCCGCATAGTTGGAACTGACCCAGCCACCGAGGGCGATCTGCCCGATCACCAGCACCAGGCCGGCCGTGGCCCAATACTGCAGGCGCCGGGGCACGATCAGCGCCGGCAACACCCCGGACAAACGCAGGGTCAGCAGAAACAACAGGCTCAAGGTCGCGAAGCCCCCCAGCAAATGCCCGGTGACCACCTGCGGCCACAGCTTGAGCGTCACCGTCCACATGCCAAAGGCCGCCTGGGCGAGCACCACCGCCAGCAGAAACAACGGCAGCTTCAAGGGCTGCCCCGGATGCCGGCGATGAGTCCAGGCGCGGGTGGCCAACAGCGCGATCAGCAGCCCCAGGGTGCCTGCTGCATAGCGATGGATCATCTCGTTCCAGCCCTTGTCGGCCTCCACCGGCGTGTCCGGGAAGTGCAACTCGGCATGGGCCAACTGGGCCTCGCTTTTCGGCACGCTGATAAAGCCATAGCAACCCGGCCAGTCCGGGCAACCGAGACCGGCATGGGTCAGGCGCGTGTAGGCGCCCAAAAGCACCACAATCAGCGCCAGCAGGGTGGCAAACAGCGCGAGGCGAAATCCAGGTTTGGCCATGACGATGCCCTTATCCGATATTCGACAGTTTCAGCAGGTGGCGCAGGTCGTTGAGCAGATCCTTGCCCTTGACCCGCGCGTCATAGCGCAGCACCAGGTTGCCGTGGGGGTCGACGATCCACAGTTGCGCATCGCCCGGCGCGGCAGCGTTTTGCTTGAAGGTCGGCAGGTCCAGGGGCAAACGCTGCAACTGCGGATACTCGGCCTTCAACTTGGCCTCATACTCGGCGCCGACCGGCTGCGCACTGGCCAGGGCATGGCTGGCACGGGACGCATCGCGCCCCAGGCCGATCTGCAACTGGCGCGCGAGGTAGACCAGTTGCTGGCAATCGGCCGCGCAGGCCGCGGGCGCGGTGACCAGCAATTGCCAGCGGTCCTCGTCGGCCTGCACGCCGATATCGCTGCGGGTCTGGCCATTGCCGATCATTTCGCCATGATCGCTGCGGTTGTCCGGCACCCAGAACTGCCACTTGTACATCAGGGTCGCCAGCACCATCGGGCCGATCACCATCAGCAGGATCAGGATCAGTTGCCAGCGCCCCTTGCTGCGGTTGGGCGCCGCTGGCATGTCAGACATGTTGAGTGGATTCATGGCCGCTCCCATGGTGCTTCTCCCTTGCGTTGTGCCAGCCGAGGTAGAGGTAAAGGCCCAGTAGCGCCAGCGCCATGGCGAACCACTGCACGGCATACCCCAGGTGTTTTTCCGGGCCCATGGCCACTACTGGCCACTGGGTTTCATAGGTCGCCGGGCCCGCTTCGGCCCGTAGCTCAAAGGCAAAGCCGCTGTGCTCCAGCTCGGCCCACAGCGCCTGCGGGTGCAGCGCCGTCAGCAGGCGTGGCCATTTGGCGGCGGCTGGGTCGGCGTGTAGCTGGAACGTCTCGCCGGGGGCGACATACACCCAGGCGTTGATATTCAAAGGCTGGTCGGGGGTGGTGAAAGCTGGCGGCGTGCGCCGGTCCGGCCACGGCAGCCAGCCGCGATTGAGCAACAGCCACTGGCCGCTGGTCTGGTCATGAAAGGGTTGCAGCAACTCGACGCCGGCCTTGCCGTCGCGCATGCGGTTATCCAGCAGCACGCTGTGCGCGGCGTCGAACTGCCCGCGCAACTGCACGCGGCGAAAGGCCGGATCCGCCACCGTCTCCAGTTGCGCAACGCTGATGGGCTGCGCCGCCCGGCGTTCGGCATAACTCTGGAGCAGTGCCTGTTTTTCCTGACCACGGGACAACTGCCAAAAGCCCAGGAACACCATCAGCGGTAGCAGCACCAGCACCACCAGGGTCGGGGCAATCCCGGGGCGAAAGCGTTTCATGGCGTTACCGCGAAGGTCGATGCTGTGCTGGCTATACTGAATCTCATTGCCCGCCCCTCAAAATAAGAGCCCTGGAGCCTGACCATGCTCAAAGCCGCTATCGCCCTGATGCTGATCGCTACCGTTGTGAGCCTGTTCAGTGGCTTGTTCTTCCTGGTCAAGGACGAGGGCCACTCCAATCGCCTCGTCACCGCCTTGACCGTGCGTGTAGTACTGGCCGTGATCACCCTGGCGCTGATCACCTGGGGGTTCTTCAGCGGCCAGCTGGTTTCCCACGCCCCCTGGTAAATCGCTACAGCACGTAGACGAAGAAAAACAGACCGATCCACACCACGTCGACAAAGTGCCAATACCAACTGGCCGCCTCGAAACCGAACTGGTGCTCGGCATTGAAATGCCCCTTGAGGATGCGCATCAGCATCACGAACAAAATGATCGTGCCGATGGTCACGTGGGCACCGTGAAAGCCGGTCAGCATGAAGAACGTCGCGCCATACACCCCCGAGCCCAGCGTCAGGCCCAGCTCTTTATAGGCGTGGATATATTCCTCGGCCTGGAACCCGAGAAACGCCAACCCCAGCAACACGGTGATCGCCAGCCAGATCTTCAGCGCGCCGCGATGCCCCTTGCGCAGGGCATGGTGGGCGATGGTGATGGTCACGCTGGAACTCACCAGCAAGATGGTGTTGACCAATGGCAGGCCCCACGGGCTGATGGTGCCTTCCGGCGCCGGGAACAGCTTGGGGTCCGGGTTGTTGAGCAGCGGCCAGGCAAACTCGAAATTGGGCCACAGCATATGGGCAATGCCCTTGGAGCCCTCACCGGCCAGCCACGGCGCCGACATATGCCGCACATAGAACAGCGCGCCAAAGAACGCGATAAAAAACATCACCTCGGAAAAGATGAACCAGGTCATGCCCCAGCGGAATGAGCGGTCCATCTGCGCACTGTACAACCCGGCGCGGCTTTCTTTGATCACCGCGCCAAACCAGCCAAACATCATGTACGCCAGCAGCAGGCTGCCGACGAAAAAGATCAGCGGGCCGTGGGATTCCGGGCGGGCCGCCTTGAGGTCGTTGAACCACACACCCAGGCCATACACGGTGATCAACAGCCCAAACGTGGCAATTATTGGCCATTTGCTTTGCGCTGGTACGTAGTACGTATCATGAGTCGACATGTATCCGTTCTCCTAATCGAGCCCGCAGGCACGCCTAGCCGCCGGTATGGACAGCCACGGGCGGTTGGCGCGCAGTGATATCGAACAGCGTGTACGCCAGGGTCAAATGCTTCACATCCTTGGGCATGTCGCGATCGACAATGAAGCGCACCGGCATCTCGATGCGCTCTCCCGGCTGCAGCACTTGCTGGGTGAAGCAAAAGCACTCGGTCTTGTGGAAGTACATCGCCGCTTCGGCCGGGGAAATACTCGGGATCGCCTGGGCGGTCATCGGCTTGTCGGTGGGGTTGAAGGCCACGAACACCATCTCGTTGACCGCACCGGGGTGGACCACGATTTCGTCGGCCTTGGAGTGGAATTCCCAGACCATATCGATGGCATTGGTCGACAGGAATTGCACCCGTATCTGACGTGACGGATCGACCACCTGCGAGCCTTCGTACTGCCCCGCGGTCTTGCCGTTGATGCCGAACGCCTTGCACATCACGTCGTAGATCGGCACCAGGGCAAAACCGAAGGCGAACATCGCCAGCACCAGGATCAGCAGGCGCGTGACCAGGCGGTTGAGAGGCACGGAGTCAGCCATGGCGCCCACCTGGGCGAGCTGGCTTCGCGATGAGGCCCTCAAGCTCTGCAGGGGTCTTGAGGCCGCCATCGCGGGCAAGCCCGCTCCCACAGGGGATCGGGAGTGTTTTCATGACCGGGCTCATTTGACCTCCGGCGGCGTGGTGAAGGTGTGATACGGCGCCGGCGAAGGAATGCTCCACTCCAGCCCTTCGGCGCCATCCCACGGCTTGGCCGGCGCCGGCTTGCCGCCCCGGATGCACTTGATCACGATAAACAGGAAGAAGATCTGCGTGGCGCCGAACATAAAGGCGCCAATCGACGACACCATATTGAAGTCGGCGAACTGCAGGTTGTAGTCCGGCACCCTCCGTGGCATGCCGGCCAGCCCCACGAAGTGCATCGGGAAGAACGCCATGTTCATCCCCACGAACGACAGCCAGAAGTGCAGCTTGCCCAGGGTTTCGTCGTACATATGGCCGGTCCATTTCGGCAGCCAGTAGTAGGCCGAGGCGAAGATCCCGAAGATCGCTCCAGGCACCAGTACGTAATGGAAATGCGCCACCACAAAGTAGGTGTCGTGGTACTGGAAGTCCGCCGGGGCAATCGCCAGCATCAACCCGGAAAAGCCGCCGATGGTGAACAGGATCACAAAGGCCACGGCAAACAGCATGGGCGTCTCGAACGTCAGCGAGCCTTGCCACATGGTGCTGACCCAGTTGAACACCTTGACCCCGGTGGGCACCGCGATCAGCAGGGTGGCGTACATGAAGAACAGCTCGCCCACCAGCGGAATACCCACCACGAACATGTGGTGCGCCCACACGATAAACGACAGGAACGCGATGCTCGCCGTGGCGTAGACCATCGAGGTGTAGCCAAACAGCGGCTTGCGCGAGAAGGTCGGGATGATCGAGCTGACGGCACCGAAGGCCGGCAGGATCATGATGTACACCTCAGGGTGGCCGAAGAACCAGAACACATGCTGGAACAACACCGGGTCACCGCCGCCAGCGGCGCTGAAGAAGCTGGTGCCGAAGTGGATATCCATCAGCATCATGGTCACGCAACCGGCCAGCACCGGCATCACCGCAATCAGCAGGAAGGCGGTGATCAGCCAGGTCCAGACGAACAGCGGCATCTTCATCAGGGTCATGCCCGGTGCGCGCAGGTTGAGGATGGTGGCGACCACGTTGATCGCACCCATGATCGAGCTGATACCCATCAGGTGGATGGCAAAGATAAAGAACGTCACGCTTTCCGGGGCGTAGGTGGTGGAAAGCGGGGCGTAGAAGGTCCAGCCAAAATTCGGCCCGCCACCGGGGGTGAACAGGGTCGAGACCAGCAGCAGGAACGCCGCCGGCAGCAGCCAGAAGCTGAAGTTGTTCATGCGCGGCAAGGCCATGTCCGGCGCGCCGATCATCAGCGGGATCATCCAGTTGGCCAGGCCGACAAACGCCGGCATCACCGCGCCAAACACCATGATCAAGCCATGCATGGTGGTCATCTGGTTGAAGAACGCCGGCTCGACGATCTGCAAGCCCGGCTGGAACAACTCGGCACGGATCACCATGGCGAACGAGCCGCCGAGCAGGAACATGGCGAAGCTGAACCACAGGTACATGGTCCCGATGTCTTTGTGGTTGGTGGTCAGCACCCAGCGCATCAGGCCCTTGGCGGGACCGTGGGCGTGGTCAGCGGCATGACCGTGGTCATCGATCACAGTGCTCATGGCCGTTCTCCTGCAAGCGGATGGGCGGGGCGGTTCAGGGCATACGCAATGAAGAGGTTCATTTGCTTTCCGCCTGTTTGATGGCCAGCACGTCTTTGGGCGTGACCATGTCGCCTTTGTTGTTGCCCCAGGCGTTACGCTCGTAGGTCACGACCGCCGCAATATCGACTTCCGACAGTTGTTTGCCAAAGGCCGCCATCGCCGTACCGGGCTTACCGTGGTAGACGATGCTCAGGTGGTCTGCCGCCGGTCCAGTGGCGATTTTCGAGCCTTTGAGCGCCGGGAACATCGGCGGTAGGCCCTGGCCTTCAGCCTGGTGACAGGCCACGCAGGTGGTGTGATAGACCTTGTCGCCACGGGCCACCAGCTCTTCGCGCGTCCACTCTTTGGAGGTCAGCTCCTTGAGCTTGGCGGCTTCCTCCTTGCGCTCGCCGAGCCAGGTTTCGTAGTCGGCCTTGGACTTGACCTCGACGACGATGGGCATGAAGCCGTGATCCTTGCCGCACAGCTCCGCGCACTGGCCACGGTAGATGCCGGGCTTCTCGACCCGGGTCCAGGCCTCGTTGACGAAGCCTGGGATCGCATCGCGCTTGACCGCAAACGCCGGCACCCACCACGAATGGATCACGTCGGCGGCCGTTACCAAAAAGCGCACCTTGGCGCCGACCGGCAGCACCAGCGGCTGGTCGACTTCCAGCAGATAGTGTTCGCCCTTGGTGGCCTGGTTATGGATCTGCTCGGCGGGAGTGGCCAGGTTGCTGAAGAACTCGACGTCCTGGCCCAGGTACTTGTAGTGCCACTTCCACTGGTAGCCGGTGACCTGGATATCAATATCCGATTCACTGCTGTCGTAGATGTTGATCAGGGTCTTGGTCGCCGGAATGGCCATGGCGACGAGGATCAGCAAGGGCACCACCGTCCAGAGAATCTCGACCGTCGTGCTTTCGTGGAACTTGGCCGCCACCTGGCCCGTGGAGCGTCGATGCACAATCATCGACCAGAACATGGCGCCAAACACGATGATGCCGATCACCACACAGATCCAGAAAATGGTCATGTGCAGGTCGAACACGGCGTGACTGACTTCAGTGGCCCCTGGTGCCATATTCACCGTCCAGGCGGCTTGCGCCTGGCTGAATACTGACCACAAGAGTAAGCCCATCCAAACATGTGGATGTCGCGTCATTGCGGGTTCCCCTTATCGTTCTTGTTATCCCGCCGGTTTGCACCTGCGGCCAAGGGGGCGGCTTCCAAACTGCTTACATCCGCCAAGCCTTGCCTGCCTAATGCAGTCGGGCGTCATCAGCTAATTGCGTACAAACCCGAGTATAGACAGCGACTGCGACCCCGCAATGTGTGGGGACAAATCAGTAAAAAGAGACGAACGGCATTGGCCGGCCAGCAGATTCAGGGCCTATCCGACGAACGATGGCATTTCGATATAACAGCGGCGCATAACCATGAAATAATTATGACAAATGCGTCTTAGGGGCTCGTATAAACGAGCTACCTTATGCAATCCCCTTTCCTACGCCCGTATTCCTGGAGCTTTCATGAACACCGCCGCATTGCGCGAGCAGATTTCCCGTGCCCATCAACACGAAGCGTCCACCGGCCAATTGGCTAAACAACTGGACGCACAGTTGCCACACCTGCACTCGGCCATTTCCCTGGCCGACGGTGATCGCAATGCCGTGATGACGCGTTTCGTCACCGCCTACATCGACCAGGTCCCGGACCTGCTGGACGCCGCCAACGACGTGGCCCGGGAAGCCGGGATTGAAAGCCAGATCAAGCCGGTGCTGAAAATCGCCGAGCATTTTTTTCTACAGCCGCCGGCGATCCTGACGGCCCATGAAGGCCTCAACGGCCTGTTGGACGAGGCCTACCTGGCCCACCGACTGGTGGAAGAAGTAAACGATCTGTATATCAAGCATTTCGGCCAGCCGTTGATTCCGGCAGACACCACCGTTGCCAACGTGATTGCCCACCAACTGATCGGCGAAGATTTCGCCAATCAGCTGGATGAAGCCGTGCACCTGGCGGTGGATGAAATGCTCAATGAAGAGAGCTTCGCCCTGGAGTCCGTCGAGGCCTATCGCGAACAGCTCAAGAGCCCGGCAACGGAAGCCGCGTGGAAGCGCTGGCCGTGCCTGTCGCGCCAATTGGGCGTGGAGTTGGAGCTGGATCAGCCAGCCTGAATCGCCCGCCCTGACACAGAGCAAAAATGTGGGAGCGGCGCTGTGACGATTCGACTTGCCCGCGATAGCGCAGTGTCAGTTGCAAATCTGGCACTGAGACACCGCTATCGCGGGCAAGTCGAATCGTCACAGCGCCGCTCCCACATTTTTTTATCCGGTTTCGTCAGCCCACTGACGGGGCCGAACCAATCCGCGTCGTGGTACGTATCCGCCCTTCCAACCTGCGCTTCAACCCGCGCGCCTCGATCACCAACTTCGAGCCCTTGGCTGCATTGGCCCGCCCCCATTCCTCCAGCAATTCCAGGCACGAGTGATCCACGTAGCTCAGGTTATTGAGCGGCACATGCACCGTGGTCCCCGCCGGCACCGTCGCCAGCACCTGGGTCAATGCGGGCACTTTGAGAAAGGTCGCCGCACCGGTCAATCGCAACTCCATCTCACCGTCCTGGGGCAGGTCGATCAGGCTGACTTTCAACCGTGAAGCCTTCCACGCCAGTTTCACCAGGGTCAGGCCGAAGCCCACCAGCACTCCCGTCAGCAAATCGGTGAAGATGATCGCCAGGGCCGTGGCGGCGTAGGTGAACATCGGCATCCGGCCATAACGCGCCAGGCCACGGAACGCCTTGAGGTCCACCAACTTGATGCCGGTGTACACCAGCACCCCCGCCAGGCTCGCCACCGGAATGCTTTGCAGCACGCTCGACAACAGCAATACGAAGGCCAGTAGCCAAAGGCCGTGGAACATCGCCGACAAGCGCGTGGTTGCCCCCGCCTGGACGTTGGCCGAGCTGCGCACGATCACCCCGGTCATGGGCAATGCACCCACCAGGCCGCATAGCATGTTGCCTACACCCTGGGCGGACAATTCCTTGTCGAAGTCCGAACGCTGACCATTGTGCATACGGTCCACAGCCGCCGCCGAGAGCAACGTTTCGGCACTGGCGATAAAGGCTACCGCGAAGGCCGCGATCAACAGGTTGGGGTCGGCCAGGTTCAGCAGGTCGCTGGGGCGCAACCAATCAATGGCATCGGCGAGGTTTTCCGGCACCTCCACGCGCTTGACCTGCAAGGCCAGCGCCAGGCTGGTCACAGTCGCCAGGCCCACGCCAAGCAATGCGCCGGGGACAAAACGCAGCTTTTGCGGGCGAAACCGGTCCCACAACCACATCACCAGCATGGTCGCCAAGCCCAGCAGGCCGGCTTGCCAACCGAGCCCGCCACCCAGGCTGGGAATGGCCTGGGCCACTGCGGCGGGGAAGCCCGCGAGGTTATCCAGCCCCGAAGGCTTGGGCGCCCCATCGAGCATCACATGCACTTGCGACAGGACGATCAACACCCCGATCCCCGCCAGCATGCCGTAGACCACCGCCGGCGCCGTCACCCGGAACCAGCAGCCCAGGCGCAGGCGCCCGGCCACCAGTTGCAGGAAACCCGCCAAGAGCAGGATCGGCCCGAGCATCAGCATGCCGTGCTGGCGCACCAGTTCGAACACCAACACCGCCAGGCCCGCCGCCGGGCCGCTGACTTGCAGGGGCGAACCGGCCAGCCAGCCCACCACCAGGCCACCGATAATCCCGGTGATCAGGCCCTTGGCCGGTGGCATCCCGGATGCAATGGCGATCCCCATGCACAGGGGCAGGGCCACCAGAAACACCACCACCGAAGCCAACAGCTCCCGTGGAAGCACTGTTTTTAATTGAGCTGCACGCATGATGACTCTCCCGAGGCATTCGCCGGGCGTGGCAAGGCCTGGCTGCATCCATGGCAGCCATCGCATTACCCGGCAGGGGATTGTTTTAGAAGCGCGCTTTGGGCGTCGCCGAAGGGATCGGTCCGGACCCGCTCAGCGGCCGGAACGTGGCCTGGTCCGCATCGTAGGCTTTGATCTCGCTGGTCTCGATGTTGTAGATCCAGCCGTGGATGAACAAATGGCCGTTGGCCATGCGCGAAGCCACAGAGGGGTGGGTGCGCAAGTGTTGCAACTGGGCGATGACGTTTTCTTCGGTCAGCACCTGCATGCTTTCGCCTTCATTGGCGCAATCACAGTTGTCCTGGACCATGGTCTTGGCGACCTCGGCGTGGCGCAGCCAGGCTTTGACCGTGGGCATTTTTTCCAGGCTCTGGGGGTTGAGCACGGCCCGCATGGCGCCACAATCGGAGTGGCCGCAGACGATGATGTGCTGCACGCCAAGCGCCAGCACCGCGTACTCGATGGCCGTGGACACACCGCCGTTCATCTGCCCGTAAGGCGGCACGACGTTACCCACGTTACGGGTGACGAACAAATCGCCCGGGGAGCTCTGGGTGATCAGTTCCGGAACAATGCGCGAGTCGGCACAGGTGATAAACATCGCCCGTGGGCTCTGGGCCGTGGCGAGTTTCTTGAAGAGCTCTTCCTGCTGGGGAAAGACCTCGTTATGGAAATGCAAAAAGCCATCAACGATGTGCTGCAGCGCTGCATCGGCGGACTCCGCCTCGTGAGGGGCTGAAGCCGACGCAGCCAACGGCTGTTTATCCTTGTCACTCATGATTCATCCTCGTGGTTGGGGCAGGAGAGTCTTGCAGTTGAGGTCGACGCGCGATCACCGGGAAACAACACATGCAGACCACCCAGCCAGCGCCGCCGACCCATCAGTCACTCAATGAACAAGGTACCTGCCGAAACTTAACTCAAACTGAATCAACCGCTCTATCTCGCGGGTTTCAGTGATATCAAAACGCGACCACCCTGGCCGGGAAACCCGCGCATTTGTATCAGTCTACAACAAAGCCAGCTGCCTGCCGGGTGGACAGAATGCACTGCAATCGAGATTGAAGCCCTCCCGCCGGTCAAGCCCCAAGCGCTTGATCGCCTTGGCAAATCGTTGCGCCAGCAGGTCGGCAAACGGTCCTTCACCGCGCATGCGCACACCGAAGCGGCTGTCATAGACTTCGCCACCGCGCACCTGGCGTACCAGGCTCATCACATGGGCCGCCCGTTGCGGGTAATGGGCCGCCAACCACTCCTCGAACAGCGGCGCCACCTCAAGGGGCAGGCGCAGCATCATATAGGCGGCGCTCTGCGCCCCGGCGGCATGGGCCTCGGCGAGCAGGCTTTCCAGTTCGCTGTCGTTGATCATCGGAATCATCGGCGAGCACAGCACGCCTACCGGGATCCCTGCCTCGCGCATCACCCGGATCGCCCGCAGCCGCGCCTTGGGCGCCGCTGCACGAGGTTCCAGGATGCGCTTGAGTTCGTCGTCCAGGCTGGTAAGGCTGATCATCACCGCCACCAGCCGCTGGCGGGCCAGTTCGGTGAGCAGGTCAAGGTCACGCAGGATCAACGAACCCTTGGTCACGATAGTCACCGGGTGGCGATAGCGCAGCAGCACTTGCAGGGTTTGCCGAGTGATCTGGTACTCGCGCTCGATGGGCTGGTACGGGTCCGTGTTGGAGCCCAGGTTGATCGGCGCGCACACATAACCGGGCTTGGACAATTGTTGCTCCAGCACCTGGGCGGCGTTGCTCTTGGCGATCAGCTTGGTTTCAAAGTCCAGGCCCGGGGACATGTCCCAATAGGCATGGCTGGGCCGCGCATAACAATAAATGCAACCGTGCTCACACCCCCGGTAAGGGTTGATGGAGCGGTCGAACGGCAGGTCCGGCGAGGTGTTGCGGCTGATGATGGTCTTCGCCGTCTCGATGCGCACTTCGGTGCCCTGGGTCGGCGGCACTTCCTGATACCAGCCGTCATCCTCGGCCACACTCACCGTGGGCGCGAAGCGATTGTGCAGGTTGGTGGCGGTGCCTCGCCCGCGCGGCGGCAGAGGAGTGGACATGAAAGCGCCTCGATACTGTTTTTATATACAGTATCGAGGCGCAGCGTATCTGACCAGTGCCGTTGGGCGGCAAAGGCAAAATCAGTGACTCGTCACTTGCCCCAGATCGTCGCCCGAGGTGGTGTGTTTATCGCTTTTGCGCAGGTCGGCCACGTCACCAGCCTTCACCGGCGCGCCCTGGTTACCCCAGCTGCCCCGAATAAAGCTGACCACATCCGCCACTTCCTGATCCGACAAGCGCCAGGCAAAAGCCGGCATGGTGAATGTAGAAGGCGCTGCATGTGTGGCCGGCAGGGTTCCACCATTCAACACAATGTTGATCAACGATGTGGCATCCGCCGTCTGCAACACCGGGTTGCCCGCCAGCGCCGGGAACACCCGGGTGTAGCCATGGCCATCGGTGCGATGGCAGGCCGCGCAGTTGTCGATGTACACCGCAGCGCCCGGCTGGCTGTCATCGCCTTTCCATAAAGCCTCGGCCACCTGCTTGTCGTACTGGTGCGGCTGATCCTTGGGATCGACTGCCGGCAGGCTCTTGAGGTAACGGGCGATAGCGGTCAGGTCGTCTTCAGACATGTACTGCATGCTGTGGACTACAACGTCGCTCATACCGCCAAACACCGCGCTGCGATCACTGCGACCGGTCTTGAGAAACTGCACCAGTTGCTCTTCGCTCCAACTGCCCAGGCCGTCCTTGTGGTCGCCGCGCAGGCTTTTGGCGATCCAGCCTTCCAGGGGCGCACTGCCGGACAGGAACGCCGCACCTTGCGACGCGCTCAGGGCCTTTTCCTGCATGGTCAGGGCCCGCGGGGTATGGCAGGCGCCACAGTGGCCGAGACCTTCCACCAGGTAGGCGCCACGGCTGATCACCGGGTCGGCATCGGCCGGGGCCTGATAGCCCGCCACCTCGGGCGCAAACATCCAACGCCATGCCGCCAGGGGCCAGCGCATGCTCAAGGGCCAGGGAATATCACTGTCCTGGTTCGCCTGGGCGACCGGTTCCACGCCTTTCATAAAGTACGCATACAGCGCCTGCATGTCGGTTTCGCTGACACGTGCGTAAGACGGGTAGGGCATCGCCGGGTAAAGGGTACTACCGCTTTTGGCGACACCATGGCGCACGGCTTTGTCGAAATCTTCAAAGCTGTAGTCCCCCAGGCCGGTTTTGTCCGGGGTGATGTTGGTTGAGTAGATCACGCCGATCGGGGTTTCCATCGCCAGGCCACCGGCAAACGGCTTGCCGCCCTTGGCGGTATGGCAGGCCACGCAGTCACCGGCGCGAGCCAGGTATTCGCCCTGTTTGACCAGATCAGTTTCAGCGGCGCTCACCGAGCAACTGCTGAACAGGGCCAGGGTTGCGATAACAAATGCTTTCATAGTCGTCGCTCCTTATGCCTGAACCAGCGGGCCGGGATTTTTCAGGTACTGCTCGCGTATCGCCCGGGCGGACCAATAGGTCAGCGCCGCCACCAGGCCCGTAGGGTTGTAGCCCAAGCCTTGTGGGAAAGCGGATGCGCCTGGGACAAACACGTTGTGCACATCCCAGCACTGCAGGTAGCGGTTCAACGCGCTGGTCTTCGGGTCGGTACCCATGATCGCGCCACCGTTGAGGTGCGTGGTCTGGTAAGACGCGGTGTTGAAGTGCTCGCCGACCTTCTTGCCGAGTACGGCAATCGCCTTGGGGTTCATCGCTTCGGCGATCTTGCCCATTTTCTCGACCATGAAGCGGTTCATCTTGATGTCGTTTTCCTGCCAGTCGAAGGTCATGCGCAGCAACGGCAGGCCGTAGGCATCACGGTAAACCGGGTCCAGATCGAGGTAGTTGCCCCGGTAGGATTGATGAGCGCCATGGGCGTCCATCGACACTTGGTGGGTGTAGTAATCGGCCGTGGCGCGCTTCCACGCACTGCCCCAGGCCGGCGTGCCCGGTGGGTTGGAGGTACCGGCAATCGGCCGGCTGCCCGCCTGGTTGACCCACATCGGCGAACCGCCGACGAAACCATGGGGGCCATGATCGAAGTTATCGGCGTTGAAGTCGTCCACCGCCACGCCATTGCCGCCAGCGCCGATGAAGTTGTTGGTGTGCACGTCTTTGTCGAAGTAGGCCTTGATGGTGGCCATGTTCTGGTAGGCGAAGTTCTTGCCCACCACCCCTTCGCCCGTGATCGGGTCGTAGGGCTTGCCGATGCCCGAGAGCAGCATCAGCCGCACGTTGTGGAACTGGAAGGCGCCAAGAATCACCAGGTCCGCCGGTTGCTCGATCTCCCGGCCCTGGGCGTCGATATAGGTCACGCCAGTGGCCTTGCGCTTGGTGCTGTCGAGATTGACTTTGAGCACGTGGGAATTTGGCCGCAGTTCAAAGTTCGGCACCTGGCGCAGGGCCGGCAGGATGTTCACGTTGGGCGATGCCTTGGAGTACATGTAGCAGACATACCCGCTGCAAAAACCACAGAAGTTGCACGGCCCCATCTGCGCGCCATAGGGGTTGGTGTAAGGCCCCGAGGTATTGGCCGAAGGCAGATTGTAGGGCTTGTAGCCCACGGCAGTGGCGGCCTGCTGAAACAGCTGTGCCGAGTAGGTATTTTTCTGCGATTCCAGTGGGAAATGGCTGGAGCGATCCGGCGCGTAAGGGTTGCCGCCCTTGCCTTCACCCACCAGTTGGCCCTTCACGGTCCAGGCCTGGCCGGAGGTGCCGAAGACCTTTTCGGCGTAGTCAAAGAACGGTTCCAGTTCTTCGTAGCTGACGCCGAAGTCCTGGATGGTCATGTCCTTGGGAATGAAGTTTTTGCCGTAGCGTTCTTCGTAGTGGCTGCGCATGCGCAGTTCGATAGGGTCCACCCGAAAATGCACGCCCGACCAGTGCAGGCCCGCGCCGCCTACGCCGTTGCCCGGCAGGAAGGCGCCCAACTGACGGTTGGGCAGGGCGATGTCATTCACACTATGGCGAATGGTCACGGTTTCCTTGGAAATGTCCTGGAACAGCTTTTTGCGCACGCTGTAGGTCAGTTCGTCGATCACTTGTGGGTAATTGCCGTCCGGGTAGGTGTCCTGCATCGGGCCGCGCTCCAGCGCTACCACGTGCAAGCCGGCTTCCGTCAGCTCCTTGGCCATGATCGCGCCAGTCCAGCCAAAGCCGACGATGACTGCATCCACTTTCTTCATGATGGTCGCCACGTTTATGCCCTCTCGCCACGGATGGAAACAGCCGGGAAGGGGTATTGCTCGTTGCGTTCAACCCAATCCATGAAATCGGCGCGGGCGCCGGGGAAGCCGATCATGGTCCAGCCGACCATGCCTTTGTTGCCGCCGTGGATCGGGTCGCAGAAGAACCCTTCCTTGGTGTTTTGCAGCAACAAGTTGAAGAAAATCTTCGGCGGGACCGCGGCGAAATGCTCGCCGGTTTCGGCACCTCCCGCCTCCAGGCGGCGCAGCAAATCATCCTGGGTAGCGCTGTCTTGCCCAGCAAATGTTTTACCGTTGAACGCTTTCGACCAGGCATCCGTGGCAGCAATACCCAGGCGATAGATCTCCTTGGGCACCAGTTTGCTCTGCCAGCCCATCTCGGGCGGTGCGTCGGCGTTGAACGGACCTTGCATGAACCACAGGGCGCCGCTGGCGTAGGGCGTGTTCATCTGCCGGTCGATGTATTCCGGTGCACCGGCTTCCAGGGCACCTGGGCCTTGGGCATCTGCGGGGATCAGGCGCGCGACGGCCGCGTTGATGAAGGCCCATTCCTCAGCGGTGAAGTAACTGGGCTCGTAGGCCTTTTCGCTGGTAGGTGCCTTGGCCGGGCTGGCCTGGACAGGCTCGGGCGTGGCCATCAGCATCGAGCCGCCAAGGCCGGTGCTGGCAACCGTGACCACCGGGATCAAGGTCAAGGATTTGCGCAAAAAGTCACGCCGGGGGTTGTCTCGATCTTGATCAGACATGGTGGCACCTCATCATGTGGTCACGGGTTTGAGCAGTCGCTTCATGGAGCGGCTTGTCGTTGTGGATGTAATCAATGGTTACAAATGATAGCAGGCTAAGGAATGAGAGAACCGTTTCAGCCAGGAAAATCGAGAAATGCGCGCAAAAAAAAGTGGGAACAGGCTTGTGTAGGAGCTGGCTTGCCTGCGATGCAGACACCTCGGTGTATCAGTGACACCGAGGTGATGCTATCGCTGGCAAGCCAGCTCCTACATGAGCCTGTTCCCACAGGTTGGACGGAGTGAGGTCCGTCAGTCTTTTTTCAGCTTGGGATTAGGGAAGAACTGCACCGCCTGCACCTTGGGGTCCGCCGGCGCTTTCAACGCCGAGGTGTTGACCCGCGTGCCCAATTCCTTGGGCACCGACAAACCCTGGTCGTTGAGCGTGTCGGTATAGCCACAGGCCACGCATTCGCGATGGGGCACGCTGTCTTCGGTCCACATCTTCAACTTGTCCGGCTCGCTGCACGCCGGGCACACGGCGCCGGCGATAAATTGCTTTTTGGTGATCACAGGCCCGTCACTCATGCTGCCGCGTCCTCACTCAGGCCGCTGTGGCGCAAAAGTGCGTCAATCGACGGTGCGCGTCCGCGGAAGTCGACGAACAGCACCATCGGCGCCTGGGAACCGCCACGGGCCAGGATCGCCTCGCGGAAGGCCCGGCCAGTTTCGGCATTGAGCACGCCGTCTTCTTCGAACTTGGAGAAGGCATCTGCCGACAATACTTCGGCCCACTTGTAGCTGTAGTACCCCGCCGCGTAACCGCCGGCGAAGATATGCGCAAAGCTGTTGGGGAAGCGGTTATAGGCCGGCGGACGCATCACCGACACCTCGTCGCGCACGCCTTCGAGCACCTGCGCCACGCTGCGGCCATCACCGTGGGTGGCATGCAGTTCAAAGTCGAACAGCGAGAATTCCAGCTGGCGCACCATCATCAGGCCAGACTGGAAGTTCTTCGCCGCGAGCATTTTTTGCAGCAGGTCCTGGGGCAGGGCTTCGCCGCTTTCGTAATGACCGGAAATCAGCGCCAGCCCTTCAGGTTCCCAGCACCAGTTCTCCATGAACTGGCTCGGCAACTCCACCGCGTCCCAGGCCACGCCGTTGATGCCGGACACGCCCGCGTGTTCGACGCGGGTCAGCAGGTGGTGCAGGCCGTGACCGAATTCGTGGAACAGGGTGGTGACTTCATCGTGGGTCAGCAGGGCAGGCTTGCCGCTGTCGGCCGGGGTGAAGTTGCACACAAGGTTAGCCACCGGGCTTTGCAGCACACCCTCGGCGGTGCGCCGACGATCCCGCGCGCCGTCCATCCAGGCACCGCCACGCTTGTTGGCGCGGGCATACAGGTCGAAGAAGAAGCGGCCGACGTGCTGGCCGTTTTCCTTGATTTCGAACAGGCGAACATCCGGGTGCCAGGTGTCGAAGCCTTTCTGCTCGGCGATCTCGATGCCGTACAGGCGCTGGACGATGGCAAACAGCCCGCCCAGCACTTTGTCGATCGGGAAGTAGGCACGCAGGGCTTCCTGGGACACGCTGTAGCGCTGTTCACGCAGCTTTTCGCCGTAGAAACCACTGTCCCAGCTTTGCAGGTCGTTGCAGCCTTGTTCGGCGGCGTAGGCCTTGAGCTGCTGCAGGTCCTGGGTGGCGAATGGCTTGCTGCGTTTGGCCAGGTCGCGTAGGAAACTCAGTACCTGGTCGCTGGATTCGGCCATTTTGGTGGCCAGGCTCAGTTCGGAGAAAGAAGCGAAACCGAGCAGTTGGGCCAGTTCCTGACGCAAGTCGAGGATCTGTTCCATCACCGGGCCGTTATCGTTCTGACCGGCATTCGGGCCTTGGTCCGACGCACGGGTGCAGTAGGCCGCGTAGATTTCTTCGCGCAGGGCGCGGTCGTGGGCGTAGGTCATCACCGCGTAGTAGCTGGGGAACTCCAGGCTGATCAGCCAGCCGTCGAGGCCTTTGGCCTGGGCCGCAGCCACCATTTGCGCCTTGGCCGAGTCGGTCAGGCCGGCCAGGGTGGCTTCGTCGGTGACGTGCTTGGTCCAGGCCTGGGTGGCGTCGAGCAATTGGTTGGAGAACTTGCTGCCCAACTCGGAGAGTTTGCTTTGCACCTCGGCGTAGCGCTTCTGCTGCTCAGGCGGCAGGTCGATACCCGACAGGCGGAAGTCGCGCAGTGCGTGCTCCAGAATGGTTTTTTGCGCCACGTCGAAACCGGCCGCTTGCGGGCTGTTGGCCAGGGCTTCGAAGGCCTGGAACAGCTCGCGGTTCTGGCCCATCTCGGTGGAATAGGCGCTCAATGCCGGCAGGCAGGCCTCATAGGCCTCACGCAGTTCAGCGCTGTTGCACACGGCGTTGAGATGGCTGACCGGGCTCCAGGCGGCGCCCAGGCGGTCGTTGAGTTCATCCATGGCCAGGACCAGGCCGGCCCAGGTCGGATTTTTCCCCTGGCTTTGCAGGATGCCTTCGATGGCGACGCGGTTGTCGGCCAGGATCTGTTCGATGGCCGGTTGGACGTGCTCGGCACGGATCGCCGAGAACGGCGGCAGGTCGTAGGACTGCAAAAGAGGGTTGTTCGCGCTCACGGTTGGCACCTTGGCTGAAGAAACAGGTAAGACAAAGATGGGGCCATCTTAATTACAATCAACGTCCACCGCAGCTATCAACCAAACAGAGAGAGGCTATCGTGACCCTTCGCACCTATCAGAATCACACGCCAACCCTCGGCGCCGGGGCTTTCGTCGATGCTTCGGCGGTGGTGATCGGCGATGTTCAAATCGGCGCCGACAGCTCGGTCTGGCCGCTGACGGTGATTCGCGGCGACATGCACCGCATCCGCATCGGCGCGCGCACCAGCGTGCAGGACGGCTGCGTGCTGCACATTACCCACGCCGGACCCTTCAATCCTGACGGTTTCCCGCTGCTGATCGGCGACGATGTGACCATCGCCCACAAGGTCATGCTCCATGGCTGCACCGTCGGCAGTCGTATCCTGATCGGCATGGGCAGCATTGTGATGGACGGCGCGGTGGTTGAAGACGATGTGATCATCGGCGCCGGCAGCCTGGTGCCGCCGGGCAAAAAACTTGAAAGCGGCTTTTTGTATGTGGGCAGCCCGGTTAAACAAGTCCGCGCGCTTTCTGACAAGGAACGCGCCTTTTTCACCTACAGCGCAGCGAACTACGTGAAGCTCAAGGACCTGCACCTGGCAGAAGGATTCGACCGATGACCCTGGATTACCAAACCGTCCTGTTTGACCTGGACGGCACCCTGACCGATCCACGGGAAGGCATCACCCGCTCGATCCAGTACGCCTTGGCCAAGCTGGGCATCGATGAGCCGGACCTGACCAAGCTCGAACACTTTATCGGCCCGCCGCTGCTGCAAGCCTTTATGCAGTTCTACGATTTCGACGAGGCGCGGGCCTGGGAGGCGGTGAATTTCTATCGCGAGCGCTTCAAAGTCACCGGGCTCTATGAAAACCGGGTGTTCGATGGGGTCATGCCGTTGCTGGAGGAGCTCAATGCCCAGGGTCGCCAACTGTATGTGGCCACCTCCAAACCGTGGGAATTTGCCCGGGAGATCGCCCGGCATTTCGATTTCGCCAAGCACTTCAAGGTGATTTACGGCAGTGAATTGGACGGTACCCGCACCAACAAGGTCGAGCTGATCGCCCATTTGATGCGCGAGGAAGGCCTGGATCCGGCCAGTACCTTGATGATCGGCGACCGCAAGCACGACCTGATCGGCGCACGTAGCAATGGCCTGGATGCAGCGGCGGTGGGGTATGGGTTTGGTAGTTTTGCCGAGTTGAATGCTGAAGCGCCGCGCTGGCATTTTGAGACGCTGGAGGAGATGCATCAGGCGTTTTTGCGGCGGGCTTGAGACCGCTATCGCGGGCAGGCCAGCTCCCACATTGGACGGTGTTCACACATCAACATGTGGGAGCTGGCTTGCCTGCGATGAGGCCCTAAACGTCACCGCTTACCAACTGCCGCAACGCTAATTTGCGCTGCTCCACCGGCAAGCGCCCCAACTGCTCCACGGCGCCGTAGAACCTCAGCCAATCCCCGCCCTCCCGGCGAAACAACGCCGCAAACGCCGGTACCCACTGGTCATACAGCCCAAACGGCAACAACCGTGCATTGTTCATCGGCTGATTGACCCAGGCGTCATAACGCGGGTCGCCGCCCCACTGGCTGTCGCGCATCTGCCGATACTCACGGCGCAAGCGCTCGAACTCGGCCGCCTTGGCCTGGCGCATCGCAACTGCGGCCAACGGCTGCGCATACAGGCGCTCCAGGCGACTGCGGGTGTCGAGGATCAGTTGGATAAACTGGTCGCGCTGCTTCAACGTCGATTCGCTCGCAGGCGCCAGGCCACGGGCCGCGCGCCATTGCCGGGTGCCTTCCTGCTCGACGAAGGTGGCAAACGACTCATTGAACTCCGTGTCGTCCTTCACATAAAAACGCTGGTGCGCCAGCTCGTGAAAAATCACCGTGGCCAGGCGCTCATCACCCCAACGCATCATCGAACTCATGATCGGGTCATTGAACCAGCCGAGGGTGGAATAGGCCTCGACGCCGCCAATCGACACATCCATGCCACGCAGTTGCAACAACGCAGCCTCGCCCCGGGCCGCGCCCTGAGTGTAATAACCGCGATAGGCCACGCAGCCGGCAATCGGGAAACAATGGGTCTGGGGTAACAAAGAAAACTCTGATGTAGCAAAGACATTCCAGACTACGTACGGCCGGCCGATATCGGCGTAAAGGCGGTAGCTCTGGTTGTCGGGCAAATGCAACTGTTGGCTGGCAAAGGTGCGTGCCTTCTGGGATTGCGCCAAATGCTCACGCAACACTTGCGGGCGCGTCGGATCGGCGATCACCTTGGCCACCGGCTCCCGCGCCTGCAGCAGCTGCCATTGGCCGCTGGCCAACTGGCTGTAATAGCTGACACTGGAACAGCCACCGAGCAATAGGCACGTCAGCCCCGCCAATAAATGCCGCACCATCTCAAACCGCTCCACAATCTTTGGCCCGCCAGACTAACTGGCTGGCAGGGGTTATGCTCATACCATTCCTACGGTTGAGTGCCCACTATGCGTCAGCTCTTGCTTCCCTTGGCGGCGATTTTTCTCAGCGCCTGCGCCTCCACCCCGATCCCGCCAGCCGACCCGCAACAGGCCTGGGTCGATTTTGCCACCCCGACCCCCGGCGCCAAGCTGGTCATGGCGCAACGCCTGGACGGCAAGGCCCTGGACGATGGGCGCTACTTCCAGGTGCCACCGGGCAGCCACGAGTTGATGGTGCGTTTTGATTTTGAAGTGTATGCCGGCGCAGGCCTGGGTGGCGGGCTAAACCAGCCCCAGGAGCGCACCTGTTTTATCACCCTGCAATACGACCAGTTCCAGGCCGGCCAGCGCTACCGCCTGGAAGGGCGCTCGCTGGGCTTCACCCCGAATATCCGGCTATATGACGCCCAGCGTCAGTTACTGGCCGAGGAACGCAGCGTCAACTGCATTCCCTGATCAGTCATCGTTGCGCTGGTAGATGATGCGCTTGGTGCCGTTTTCGCAGGAGCCGACGATCATGGCTTCGTCATGATTCTTGGCTTCTTCGGCGGTGATGATTTCCAGGGTGTAGGACGGGATTGCCTTGGCCTGTAGGCCGACTTCAATCTCTTTCCTGAGCTCTTCACAGTCTTTGGGCGCGGCCATTGCCGATGTGGCCAAAACACCGCAGATAATCGCCAAGGCAAAACGTTTCATGTGTGAAGCTCCCTAAATGCGCTGCGCACGGGTGTGCGCCAAAGGCTGCATGGGTATGAGACCACATTTGCGAAACGCGAGTTCTGATTTAACGCAGAACAAAATGTGGGGGCGAGCAAGCCCGCTCCCACATTGGACCTGCGCAGATCAGTTGACGAGGGTGCCATCCAGGGTGATGGTGGCGTTCAGCACCTTGGATACCGGGCATCCTTCCTTGGCCTTCTTGCTCATTTCATCGAACTGCGCCTGGCTCGCGCCGGGGATCTTGGCCTTGAGGATCAGGTGGACTGCGGTGATCGCAAAACCACCGTCCACCTGGTCCAGGGTCACTTCGGCCTGGGTGTCGATACTGTCAGCCTTGAGGCCGGCATCGCCAAGAATCATGGAAAAGGCCATGGAGAAGCAGCCGGCATGGGCCGCGCCGATCAGTTCTTCAGGGTTGGTACCCTTGCCACCTTCGAAACGTGCCTTGAAGCCGTAGGGGGCTTCGCGCAATACGCCGGTTTCGGTCGAGATCGAGCCCAGACCGGTTTTCAGGTCGCCTTCCCAGTGTGCGGAGGCTTTTTTCACGATACTCATAGCGTTCTCCCAAGCAGTGGTTGTGCATCAGTAAGGTTCTGAGGATAGAACCTCTGGCAAAGTTCACCCTGTCGGAAAAACCAAGCGGGCAAGTAGGAAATTTCATGTCCGCTATTGAATCTCGGGTATATGCCCTCATTGCATAGGGCATGCACATGAAGCGGCAGGTTTTGGTTCGTCACAAGCCTGCGCCCCTATGGAGAAGCAGGCTTATGAAACCACTGTCCGATGTGAAGTTCTCGACCCTCGACCTGGTACCGGTGCGCGCCAATGGCAGCCCGGCGCAGTCGTTGCGCAATTCCCTGGACCTGGCCCAGCACGTGGAAAAGCTCGGCTACACCCGCTTCTGGGTGGCCGAGCACCACAATATGGATGGCATCGCCAGCTCCGCGACCTCGGTGCTGCTCGGCTACCTGGCCGGTGGCACTTCGACTATCCGGGTCGGCGCAGGCGGCGTGATGCTGCCCAACCATGCGCCACTGGTGATCGCTGAACAGTTCGGCACCCTGGAAAGCCTGTACCCCGGCCGGATCGACCTGGGCCTGGGCCGCGCACCTGGCTCAGACCAGATGACCGCCCGCGCCCTACGCCGCGAACGCTCCGGCAGCGCCGATGACTTCCCGGAAGATGTGGCCGAGTTGATGGCCTACCTGGGCCCGCGCACCCCCGACCAACGGGTGATCGCCGTACCGGGCACCGGCACCAACGTCCCGGTGTGGCTGCTCGGTTCCAGCCTGTTCAGCGCCCAACTGGCTGGCGAGCGCGGTTTGCCCTACGCCTTCGCCTCCCATTTCGCACCGCGCATGATGCATGAGGCGATTCGCGTCTATCGCAATCACTTCAAGCCTTCGGCAGTGCTCGACAAGCCCTATGTGATGCTCGGTGTGCCGCTGGTGGCCGCTGATACCGATGAGCAGGCCAATTACCTGGCCACCTCGGTCTACCAGCGAATTCTCGCGCTGATGCGTGGGCAAAGCCTGGTGCAACGCCCGCCGGTCGACAGCATGGACGGCCTGTGGCTGCCCCATGAGAAGGACGCGGTAGGCAGTTTCCTAGGCCTGGCGATGGTAGGCAGCCCGGCGAAGATTCGCGCCAAACTGGAGGTGTTGATCGAGCAGACGGGCGCCGATGAGCTGATCTTTACCTGCGACCTGTACGAACATGCTGATCGGATTCATTCCTATGAGCTACTGGCCCAGGTGATGAAGGGCTGATCGGCGGGGATAAAAAAACCGACGCTCTGGCGTCGGTTTTTATGTCTGCCGCACGGGATCACCTGCGGTTGTAGACGATTTCCTTGGTACCACCTTCGCAACTGCCGACCACTTCGCCGTTGGTTGCGCTGCCTTTTTCGACAATTTCCAGGGTGTACCCGGACGCACCATTGGCCTGGATCTTGGCGTCGATTTCGCTTTTCAGCTCACCACAATCCTTGCCAGCCGCCAGGGCTGTACCTGCCAGGCTCAACAAACCTACCGCTAACAGAAACTTTTTCATCCGTTACTTTCCTTGCGCTGATCAAAAAATGTACGCCGACGCATAGGGCATCGGCGCCCAAAGGGTGTAGCGCAGGTTATGGCAATCGGCCAGCGTGCAAGTTCAACCAACCCCGTCAACTATTGGCAATACGAAAGCCCACCTTGAGTGTCACCTGGAAGTGCGCGGCCTTGCCGTCCTTGATGTGGCCACGGGTTTCGGTGACCTCAAACCACTCCAGGTGCTTGATGCTCTTGCTGGCCTCGGCCAGGGCATTGTTGATGGCGTCCTCGATACTGGTTGGGGACGAGCCCACCAGTTCGACTTTCTTGTAGGTGTGATGATCAGTCATGAGTGTTCTCCTGGGTCGATGAATGAAGCCTAGCAGTGATTCTTCGTACTGCTTCTGGCGACTCTTCTTACTTGAAAGTTCAGATTTACTGCACTTTCTGAAACCCCCGCAGTCGGAATCAACACACGTTACTCATTCACTCCAGGAGAGCCCACATGGCCAACACCTCTTTACGCAAAGCGTCATTGGAAAGCATGGAAGCCGAGATTTCGAGCCTGCTCAAATCCCTTGAGAGCCTCAAGGACGATGCGTCTGACGAGTCGCGCAAAACCCTGAAGGCCCTCAAAAGCAATGCCGAGAATGCCCTCAAGCACTCCCGCCACTTGATCAGCGACGCCTACGAAGAAAGCAAAGTGAAAATCCGCGAAACCGGGGCTGCCACCCGTGACTATGCACAGGAGCACCCTTGGACCACCGCCGGCGTTGCCGTTGGCGCACTGGGCCTGCTGGCGGCTTACCTGCTGTGCAAACGCGGTGACTAAACCGGCTGGCGCGCAAGCTCAGCCTTGAGCCATTGCGCCAGCTGCCGGGCGCGCCCATCCGCGGCGCGCTTGGGTAGCCACAACGCCAGTTGCGCCGGGGTTTGACTAAAACCCCATGGCGCAACCAGGCGACCGGCGCGCACGTCCTCCGCCACCAGCGGTTGCGGTGCGATCGCCACCCCAAGGCCAGCCACGGCCGCCTCCAGCAAATAATACAGATGCTCAAACCCCTGGCCGTACTTCAATGCGCCGGGCTCGATGCCATGGTGCTGTGCCCAATTGGGCCAGGCTTGCGGGCGCGAAGTGGTGTGCAACAGGGCTTCGCCCAGCAGAGCCTGGGCGGGTGCCTGGCGCAGGGCTTGGTAATGGGCAAAATGCGGGCTCATCACCGGGCCAATCCGCTCGCTCGCCAGCTCGTAGACCTGCATATCCGCAGGCCACGGCGGCTCGGCAAACAGCAGCAGGGCGTCCAGGCCCGGGCGCCTTGGATCAAGGTCGCCTTCGCCCGCCGATAGATGCAGGCGCAAATCCGGCAAGTCGGCATTCAAGCGCCCCAGGCGCGGAATAAACCAACGCGCCAGCAGACTGCCGGAGCAGCCAAGGACAAACGGCGCGTCGGCGCTGCTTTGGGTCAACTCCCCGCACACATCCCGCAGACGCTCGAACGCCTCGAAGCTGGCATCGCGCAGCCGCACGCCGGCATCTGTGAGTTTAATGCCGCGTCCATCCTTGACGAAAAGACTCACCCCAAGGTGTTCTTCCAACACTTTCAGTTGTCGGCTGACCGCACCATGGGTCACATGCAATTGCTCGGCAGCCTGGCTGACGCTGTTGAGGCGGGCGGTGGCTTCAAATGCACGCAGGGCATTAAGCGGCGGAAGGTCTCGGCTCATCTGTGAGTTTTCCTGACAGGTTGCGGCGATCTTATCGGTTTTCACGGTCCGGCGTCAGGGGTAGAGTGGCCGTCATTGCCTCTCCCAACTTTCTTCCTGGAGCGCACCATGACTCAGTCCCAGACCGATTTACGCAACGGCCCTGACGCCAACGGCCTGTTTGGCGCGTTCGGCGGCCGCTACGTGGCGGAAACCCTGATGCCGTTGATCCTCGACCTGGCCCGCGAATACGAAGCGGCCAAGATCGATCCGGCCTTCAACAAAGAACTGGCCTACTTCCAGCGCGACTATGTCGGACGCCCCAGCCCGCTGTACTTTGCCGAACGCCTGACCGAGTTCTGCGGCGGCGCCAAGATCTACCTCAAGCGCGAAGAGCTCAACCACACAGGCGCGCACAAGATCAACAACTGCATCGGCCAGATCCTGTTGGCGCGGCGCATGGGCAAGAAACGCATCATCGCCGAGACCGGCGCCGGCATGCACGGCGTGGCCACCGCCACCGTTGCCGCGCGGTTTGGCCTGCAATGTGTGATCTACATGGGCACCACTGATATCGAGCGCCAGCAGGCCAACGTGTTCCGCATGAAGCTTTTGGGCGCCGAAGTGATCCCGGTGGTGGCCGGCACCGGCACCCTCAAGGACGCGATGAACGAAGCCCTGCGCGACTGGGTGACCAACGTCGACAGCACCTTCTACCTGATCGGCACCGTGGCCGGCCCGCACCCGTACCCGGCGATGGTGCGCGACTTCCAGGCGGTGATCGGCAAGGAAACCCGCACCCAGTTGCAAGCCCAGGAAGGCCGCCTGCCGGACAGCCTGGTGGCGTGCATCGGCGGTGGCTCGAATGCCATGGGCCTATTCCACCCGTTCCTCGATGACACCAGTGTCCAGATCATTGGTGTTGAAGCCGCCGGCTACGGCATCGAGACCGGCAAGCACGCGGCCAGCCTCAATGGCGGCGTACCGGGCGTGCTGCACGGCAACCGTACCTTCCTGTTGCAGGACGACGACGGCCAGATCATCGACGCCCACTCGATCTCTGCGGGCCTCGACTACCCCGGCATCGGCCCTGAGCATGCATGGTTGCACGACATTGGCCGCGTCCAGTACACCTCGGTAACTGACGACGAAGCCCTCGACGCCTTTCACAAATGCTGCCGTCTGGAAGGGATTATTCCTGCACTGGAAAGCGCCCACGCCCTGGCCGAAGTGTTCAAGCGCGCACCGAGCCTACCCAAGGATCACCTGATGGTGGTCAACCTGTCGGGCCGTGGCGACAAGGACATGCAGACAGTGATGCACCATATGGAACAGTCTCAGCAGGAGAAACACTAAATGAGCCGCCTGCAAACCCGCTTTGCGCAACTCAAGGAACAAAACCGCGCCGCCCTGGTGACCTTCGTTACCGCTGGCGACCCGGGGTATGACACTTCCCTGGCGATCCTCAAGGGCTTGCCGGCAGCCGGCGCCGATGTGATCGAGCTGGGCATGCCTTTCACCGACCCCATGGCCGATGGCCCGGCGATCCAGCTGGCCAATATCCGCGCGTTGGGCGCCAAGCAGAACCTGCTGAAAACCCTGCAGATGGTGCGCGAGTTCCGCCAGGGCAACAGCGATACGCCGCTGGTGCTGATGGGCTACTTCAACCCGATCCACATGTACGGCGTGCCGCGCTTTATCCATGACGCAAAAGAGGCCGGCGTGGACGGCCTGATCGTGGTCGACATGCCGCCGGAACATAACAGCGAACTGTGCGACCCGGCCCAGGCCGCAGGCATCGACTTTATCCGCCTGACCACGCCCACCACCGACGATGCGCGCCTGCCCACCGTGCTCAACGGCAGCTCCGGGTTTGTGTACTACGTGTCGGTGGCCGGTGTGACCGGTGCCGGTGCCGCCACCCTGGAACACGTGGAAGAGGCCGTCGGCCGCCTGCGCCGGCATACCGACCTGCCGATCAGCATCGGCTTCGGCATCCGCACCCCGGAACAGGCCGCCGCCATCGCCCGCCTGGCGGACGGTGTGGTGGTGGGGTCGGCGCTGATCGACCACATCGCCAATGCCAGCAACGACCAGCAAGCGATTGATGGGGTGTTGAGTCTGTGTGCAGCGCTGTCGGAAGGTGTGCGTAACGCCCGTAAATAAACGCCCCCCTTGTAGGAGCGAGCCAAGCTCGCTTCTACAACAGCTTTATTCCTTCAGCTCGATCCGCTCGACCTTACCCACCAGCAATATGTAGGACAGCGCCCCCAGCAACGCCAACACCGCAATGTAAGTAATCGCCGGCGCAAACGAATCGCCCGTGGCCAGAAAGCCAATGACGATAGGCGTGGTAATCGCCGCCAGGTTGCCGATGAAGTTGAACACCCCACCCGTCAACCCCAACAGTCGCGCCGGCGCCAGTGTCGAGACCAGCGACCAGGTGATCGACGCCAGGCCGTTGCCGAAGAACGCTACCGCCAGGAATGCAATCACCAGTGGCGTGGAATCCACGAAGTTGGCGCCGATGATCGCCGTGGAGATCAGCAGGCCACTGATGATCGGCAACTTGCGCGCAAACCCCACCGAGGCGCCACGGCGGATCAGCCAGTCGGAAAACAGCCCGGAACACAACACCCCGACAAACGCCGCGAGAAACGGCAGCGAGGCAAGCAGGCCGGACTTGATGAAGTCCATGCCGCGATATTTCACCAGGTAGGTTGGGAACCATGTCAGGAAAAACCACAGGGTCGAGTTCAGGCAGAACTGGCCCAGGTAGATGCCCCACAGCTTGCGTTTAGTCAGCACGATACCCAGGTCGACCCAACTAAAAGGCGCCTTGCGCTTGGCGGTTTGTGCATCCAGGTCCACCAGGCCGCCGCCTGCGCGGATCAACTCGATTTCTGCGCTGTTGACCCCTTTGAAATCCCGCGGCTCGCGGTACACCGCGTACCACACCAGTGCCCAGAGGATGCCCACCGCGCCGGTGCTGATAAACACCATGTGCCAGCCATAGTGATGCTGCAACCACGCCAGTACCGGGGTAAGGAACGCCAGCCCGACGAACTGCCCGGACGTGTAAAAACCAATGGCCGTGGCGCGCTCACGCTCGGGAAACCAGCTGGTGACGACCCGACTGTTGATCGGATAAGCCGGCGCTTCCAGGGCACCCACCGCCATGCGCAACACAAACAGCGCGATAAAGCTTGCGGCAAACCCCAGCATCACCGTGGCAATCGACCACAACAGCAAAGCCACGGTGTACAAAATGCGCGGTGGCACCCGGTCCACCAGCCAGCCGCCGGGGATTTGCATGGCGGCGTAGGTCCAGCCGAACGCCGAGAAAATCAGCCCCACATGCACCGGGTCGATCCCCAGCTCGCTGGTCAGGGCCGGCGCGGCAATCGACAGGTTGCTGCGGTCCAGGTAGTTGATCACCACCGTGATAAACAGCAGGACCATGATGAAGTAACGCTTGCGGCTGGGCGTGACGAGGGACGCCTGGCCGGTGAGGGTTTCAGGGTGCATGGGGGGAGCCTCTTATTATGTTTATTGAGGTCGGTTAACGGCTACCGGGTTGAAAGTGGGAGCTGGCTTGCCTGCGATGGCGACGGAACATTCAACATTGCTATCGCAGGCAAGCCAGCTCCCACACTGACCGCGTTCCGTCAGGTGACAATCACCACTCGGCAAAACTGCCATCGGCATGCCGCCAGATCGGGTTGCGCCAGCGGTGACCAATGGCCGCGCGCTCGATCACGTATTCCTCGTTGATCTCAATCCCCAGCCCCGGCCCGTTGGGGATTTTCACAAAGCCCTGGTCGTAGTCGAAAACCCCCGGATCGCGCACGTAGTCGAGCAAATCGTTGCTCTCGTTGTAGTGAATGCCCAGGCTTTGCTCCTGGATAAACGCGTTGTAGCAAACTGCATCCAGTTGCAGGCACGCCGCCAGGGCAATCGGGCCCAGCGGGCAGTGCAGGGCCAGGGCCACGTCGTAGGCTTCGGCCATGTTGGCGATCTTGCGGGTTTCGGTGATGCCGCCGGCGTGGGACGCATCCGGCTGGATGATGTCGACGTAACCTTCACTGAGCACACGCTTGAAATCCCAGCGCGAGAACAGCCGCTCGCCCAGGGCAATCGGGGTGCTGGTCAAAGGCGCCAGTTCCTTGAGCGCTTCGTAGTTTTCGCTGAGCACCGGCTCCTCGATAAACATCAGCTTGTACGGGTCCAGCTCTTTCATCAGCACCTTGGCCATGGGCTTGTGGACGCGGCCATGGAAGTCCACGCCAATGCCGACATTCGGGCCGACCGCGTCGCGCACGGCGGCCACGTTGGCCAGGGCCTGGTCGACCTTGTCGAAGGTGTCGAGAAATTGCAGCTCCTCGGTGCCATTCATCTTCACCGCCGTAAACCCCCGGGCCACGGCTTCCTTGGCCGCACGGGCGGTGTCGGCCGGGCGGTCGCCGCCGATCCACGAGTAGACGCGGATCTTGTCCCGCACCTGGCCGCCCAGCAGGTCGCTGACCGACACGCCGAGGGCCTTGCCCTTGATGTCCCACAACGCCTGGTCGATCCCGGCCAGGGCGCTCATATGAATCGCGCCGCCCCGGTAGAAGCCGCCGCGATACAGCACGGTCCAGATATCTTCGATATTGCGCGGGTCTTTGCCGATCAAGTAGTCGGACAATTCCTCGACCGCCGCCGCCACGGTGTGGGCGCGGCCTTCAACCACGGGCTCGCCCCAACCGGTTACACCCTGGTCGGTTTCCACTTTGAGGAAGCACCAGCGCGGCGGCACGATAAAGGTGGTCAGTTTGGTGATTTTCATCTTCTTATCTCTCTTGTCGGATGCGGCGCCTGAGGCGCCAGGCACACTCAGTTCAAGGCATTCCAGGCAGCGACATACGCCTGGGCACGGCTCGCCACCTGCTCGACCGTCATGCCGGGCTTGAACAGCCCGGAGCCCAAGCCAAAGCCCTTGACCCCGGCGTCGACGAACACTTGCATGTTGTCCGGGGTAATCCCGCCCACCGGCAGCAGGACCGTGCCGGCCGGCAACACCGCCAGCCAGGCCTTGACCACCGCCGGGCCCATTTGCTCGGCCGGGAACAGCTTGAGCACATCGGCCCCTTCGGCCAGGGCGGCGAAGGCTTCGGTGGGCGTCGCAACCCCGGGCGACAGGTACAGGCCCGCAGCTTTTGCGGCACGCAGCACCTTGGCATCGCTGTGGGGCATGACGATCACCTGGCCACCCGCCGCCTTCACCCGTTCCACCTGCTCAGGCGTCAGCACGGTGCCAGCGCCGATCAGGCAGTCGGCGGGCAACGTCTCACGCAGGGTGCGGATGCTGGTGTAGGGATCTGGCGAATTGAGCGGCACTTCGATCACCCGGAACCCGGCCTGGTACAGCACCTGGCCGACAGCGCCAGCCTCATCCGGGCGCAGGCCCCGCAGGATCGCGATCAAACCGTTGCGTGTGAGTGCTTGCTTGAGCATGTCAGGCCTCGATTGCAGGTTGAATGAGCCCGGCGGCCAGCGCCAGTTGCCACAGGCCGCGCTCGGTCGCTGCTTGCGCGAGGCTGACGTGGTGCAAACCACACAGGGCGAGGGCACGTTGGTAGCGGGCGCAGAGGGCGGCGGCGCCCACCAGGATGATCGGCGTGTGGCGCGCACGGTCGGGCAAGCCGGCCAGTTCATGGCCGATCAGCAGGCCGGACAGGTAGTCGGGCTGCTGCTCAGGAGTCAGTTCTGCGGTCAACCCCAGGGTGCGCGCGCTGAACAGGGTCGACAGCACCCCACGCTGGCCATCCTCTGAAAGCGCCACCTGCACGCCTCGGTCAAAGGCTTGGGCCTGGAACTGCCCGACGCTCTTTTGCGTACGCCCCAGAATGCTGTGCGTGCTCAGCACCGCGAACAGTTCGCCGGTCATGAAGGTGTCGAAGTGGGTGATGCGGCCTGCGACTACCTCGACCCATTTGGAATGGCTGCCGGGCAGGCCGATCAATAATTCAGCGCTGGCTGGCAGGCTTTGCAGCACGCCGAGCACCTGGGTTTCTTCGCCGCGCATCACGTTGGGCAAGCCAACCTGCTCGATCACACCGGGCACGATATGCACATCCACACCGCGCAAACTGCGCACCTTGTGCAGCGCCAAGCCCAGGCTGGCGACGTCAACCGGCGTCTTGCGATAGGCCGCCTCACCCCACCCCTGGGCGCTGCCGACCATGCCGCAGGCGATCACCGGCAGCTCGGGCTGGGCGTCGAGCCAGTCGCCGCACGCAGTATCAAAGGCCAGCTCAAACCCATCGCTGCAATGAACACCACCGATCAATCGCGGTGCACTGGGCAAATGCATGATCCCCGACGCCAGCGAGCGCTGTTCGAGGACCTGGCCACCTGGGCCGAGCTTATAGGCACGAAGGGAACTGGTTCCCCAATCGAGCGCGATCAATTGCGCCGGCATCGCTTCACCTGGAATGTGGCAGATGGCCGACTATAAACCTAAGGCTGAAAATATCTCAATATATAAATATCAATCCCATATAGTGGAACAATGCTGAAAACATCCCCACGTCCCTGCGCTGTTCTTCGCACCTGAACGTGAGGACTCAACTGACAGCAACTGGTTAAAAAATCGACAAATCCAACGGCCGCATGGCGCCCATCCAGATCGCATAGTCGGTGTGATCCTTCAGGTCATCGCCGGTATCCGGGTGCAGAAACACCACCAACCCGTTGCGGTTGAGCGCCAGCCACGGCAGCGCCACGCCGATGTACTCGGGGTCGAACGCCAGCTGGCAGCTCCAGTCCGGATGCGGGCCCACCGGGCGCTCGTGCATACGCCCCATGCGCACCGGGAAGATGGCCGCCGCGTCTTCGCAGAGCTTGCGCGCCTGGTCGAGGGTGCTGGCGTCGAAGTAGATATGGGCGTGGTAGCCCTTGATACGTTGCATGACTGGCTCCGGACTCGTTGATCGGCCGATCCTAGACCGCAATCGACGGCAGGGCCAGCCCGGCCAGGGACTGCGCGCTGCTGGCCTGCTCGGCCGCCAGCCAGTCGACAAACCGTTCGATCAACTGCCCGCGCCGTTTGCGCTGGGGCAACACCACGTAATAACCAAAGCGCGAGATCACCGTGTCGCCAATCGGCCGGCACAGCCATTTCTGCTCCAGCAGATTATCCACCAGATGGCGCCAGCCGATGGCCACGCCCTGGCCGGCAATCGCCGCCTGGATCAAAAGGGTGTAATTGTCGAAACGCAGCAGGCCGGGGGTCGGTGCGGCGGTGATGCCCAGTTCGCGAAACACCCCGTTCCAGTCGAACCACTGGCTGTTTTCCTGGCGCAGGTGCAATAGCGGCAGCTCCTGCAGGCTTTGTAGCGACAGCGGCGTGGCGCGGCCCTTGAGCAGTTGCGGGCTGCACACCGGGAACACTTCCTCGTTGAACAACCACTGGCTGTGGCCCTGGCGAAAACGCCCGTCGCCAAACAACACCGCCACATCGATGTCACTGCGCAAGGCCGCGTGGTTGCGCTCGCTGGTGACCAGGCTCACATCCACTTGCGGGTTGGCCTCATGAAAGCGATGCAGACGCGGCATCAGCCAGTAGGCGGCGAAGGCGAAGTCGGTCGCCACTTGCAACACTTCGTGCTGGTCCTGCTCCGTGATTAGCCCCAGGCCCGCATCAATGCTCTGCAATCCGGCCTGGACGTGCTCGAACAACAGCATGCCCGCGTCAGTCAATTCGATGCCCCGGTAGATACGGTCGAACAGGCGTACTGCCAGCTGTTCTTCCAGGCGCTTGATCTGCTGGCTGACGGCCGGCTGGGTGGTGCCCAGCTCCATCGCCGCCGCTGTAAAGCTGCGATGACGGGCGGCGGCTTCAAAGGCGCGCAACAGATCCAGCGACAGGTTTCCCAGGGCTTTATACATAAGCGGTGCTTATCCTAGACATTGCTTTTCATGGGCTTTACCACGGTTTCCATGGCCTGCATGCTCAATCGCATAAACACTGACTATGGAATGCCGAGAGACCATGAAGCGCAAGAACATTCTTTTCATCATGGCCGATCAAATGGCCGCGCCGTTGCTTCCGTTCTACGGCCCTTCGCCGATCAAACTGCCCAACCTCAGCCGCCTGGCCGCACAAGGTGTGGTGTTCGACGCCGCGTACTGCAACAGCCCGCTGTGTGCGCCGTCGCGTTTTACCCTGGTCAGCGGCCAGTTGCCGAGCAAGATTGGCGCCTACGACAACGCGGCGGATTTCCCCGCCGATGTACCGACCTATGCCCACTACCTGCGCCGCCTCGGCTACCGCACGGCGCTGTCGGGCAAGATGCACTTTTGCGGGCCGGACCAGTTGCACGGCTATGAAGAGCGCCTCACCAGCGATATCTACCCCGCCGACTACGGCTGGGCGGTGAACTGGGATGAGCCCGACGTGCGCCCCACCTGGTATCACAACATGTCGTCGGTGCTGCAAGCCGGCCCGTGTGTGCGCACCAACCAGCTGGATTTCGACGAAGAGGTGGTGTTCAAGGCCCAGCAGTACCTGTTCGACCATATTCGCGAGGACGGCGACCAGCCATTCTGCCTCACGGTTTCCATGACTCACCCCCACGACCCGTACACCATTCCCAAACCGTTCTGGGATCTGTACGACGACAATGACATCCCAATGCCTACAACGCCGGCCCAGGCCGACCTGGATCCGCATTCCCAGCGCCTGCTCAAGGTCTACGACCTGTGGGACAAGCCGCTGCCTGTGGATAAGATCCGCGATGCGCGGCGCGCTTACTTCGGGGCGTGCAGCTACATTGACAGCAACGTCGGCAAACTCCTGCAAACCCTGCAGGACACAGGCCTGGCCGAGGACACCATCATCGTGTTCTCCGGCGACCACGGCGACATGCTCGGCGAGCGGGGGCTCTGGTACAAAATGCACTGGTTTGAAATGGCCGCGCGGGTGCCGCTGCTGGTCAGTGCACCGGGGCAATTCAAGGCCGGGCGGGTGAGTGCGGCGGTGTCCACCGCCGACCTGTTGCCGACCCTGGTGGAGCTGGCCGGCGGCGAGCTGGACCCCAACCTGCCGCTGGACGGCCGCTCACTGGTCCCGCACTTGCAAGGGCAGGGCGGGCATGACGAGGTGTTCGGCGAGTACATGGCCGAAGGCACTATCGGCCCATTGATGATGATTCGCCGGGAGGCCTACAAATTCATCTACAGCGAGGACGATCCTTGCCAACTGTTTGATGTGCACCACGACCCGCGTGAGCAAGAAGAACTCAGTCAGTCGCCGGCCCATCGTGCGTTGTTCGAGGCGTTCCTGGCCGAAGCGCGGGCCAAGTGGGACATGCCGGCGATCCACCAGCAAGTGCTCGCCAGCCAACGCCGTCGGCGCCTGGTATGCGAGGCGCTGGCGGTGGGCAAACTCAAGAGCTGGGATCACCAGCCGCTGGTAGACGCCAGCCAGCAGTACATGCGCAACCATATCGACCTCGACGATCTGGAGCGCAAGGCCCGTTATCCACAACCCTGCCAAAACCAATAAATCAGTAAGGGGAAGGCCATGCAAAAGTTATCCACAATCGTGAGTGCAGTGTTGTTGCTCAGTGCCACCCATGCGTATGCCGACACCCGTTGCGAGACGGTAAAGATGGCCGACCCCGGCTGGAGCGACATTGCCGCCACCAATGCCATCGCCGGTGTTTTGCTCAGCGGCATGGGCTACAAGGCCAAGATCGATACCCTGGCGGTGCCGATCACGTTTGGCGGGCTCAAGGACGGCCAGGTGGATGTGTTTCTGGGCAACTGGATGCCGGCGCAGCAGGGCTTCTATGACAAGTTCGTGGCCAATGGCGATGTGGTGCAACTGGCGAAAAACCTCGAGGGCACCCAGTTCACCCTCGCGGTGCCGGACTATGTGTGGGAGGCCGGTGTGCGTGACTTTGCCGACCTGAACAAATTTGCCGACAAGTTCGACAAAAAGATCTACGGCATCGGCTCCGGCGCGCCGGCCAACCTGTCGCTGCAGGAGATCATCAAGAAAAACGACTTCGACCTCGGCCAGTGGAAGCTGATCGAATCCAGCGAACAGGCGATGCTCGCCGAAGTGTCCAGGGCGGTGAAGCGCGAGCGTTTCGTCACTTTCCTGGGCTGGACACCGCACCCAATGAACGTGCAGTTGAAGATGCGCTACCTCAAGGGCGGCGAAAAATACTTCGGCGACACCGGCAATGTGTACACCCTGACCCGCAAAGGTTATGCACAGGCCTGCCCGAATGTGGCCAGACTGCTGACCAACCTTACGTTTACCCAGGATATGGAAAACAGCATCATGGCCGAGGTGGTGAACAACAAGGTCAGCAATGCTGACGCGGCGAAGGCATGGATCAAGGCCAATCCGGCGGTTTTGGACAAGTGGCTGGAGGGGGTTGAAACCCTCGATGGCCAGGATGCATTGGCGGCGGTCAAAGCCAAACTCTAAATATTGCCCTGGTTCCTACAGGTCTTCCTATCACCCTGTAGGAGCCGGCTTGCCGGCGAAGAATTCGAAAACGCCGCGTTTTTTCAGGCAACCCGCGTTATCGTTATCCATCTTCGCGAGCAAGCTCGCTCCTACAGTATTTCGAGCGATCCATGTCCCGGCCCCACACTCTGCTCCCATTCCTGCGCTGGCTGCCACGCCAGACCCGCGCCAGCGTCGGCCGGGATGCGCTGGTCGGCCTCAGCGGCGCGGTGCTGGCCTTGCCGCAATCGATCGCCTACGCCCTGATCGCCGGCCTGCCCCCCGAATACGGCCTGTATGCGGCGATCATCCCGGTGCTGATTGCCTGCCTGTGGGGCTCGTCCTGGCATTTGATCTGCGGCCCGACGGCGGCAATTTCCATCGTGCTCTACGCCAGCATCAGCCCGCTGGCGGTGCCTGGCTCCCAGGACTACATCACCCTGATCCTGCTGCTGACCTTGCTCGCCGGCGTATTCCAATGGCTGTTGGGCATGTTGCGCTTTGGCGCGCTGGTCAATTTCGTCTCCCATTCCGTCGTCCTCGGCTTCACCCTCGGCGCGGCGGTGGTCATCGCCCTGGGCCAGTTGCCCAACCTGCTGGGGCTCGACCTGCCCAGCCAGGCCACGGCCATCAACAGCCTGCTGGCGCTGATCGACCATGGTGGCGAGTGGGATCGCCCGTCACTGGCCCTTGGCCTGGGCACCTTGCTGGTGGGCGCGCTGCTTAAATACTGCGTGCCGCGCTGGCCAAGCCTGTTGATTGCCCTGGCGGTAGGCAGCCTGGCGGCGTGGGCGTGGCCGGCGATGTTCGGGCATGTGGCGCGGGTCAGCTCATTTGTTGGCCAACTGCCGCCGTTCAGCCCGTTGCCGCTGGACCTGGACATGGTCCTGCGCCTGCTACCCAGCGCCGTGGCGGTGGGCATGCTGGGGCTGGTGACCAGCCTGTCGATTGCCCGCTCGCTGTCGGCGCGCTCGCAACAGTTGCTCGACGCCAACCAGGAAGTACGCGCCCAGGGTTTATCCAATATCGTCGGCGGATTTTTCTCCGGCTACCTGTCGGCCGGATCCTTCACCCGCTCGGGCCTGAGTTACGAGGCGGGCGCCTGTTCGCCGCTGGCGGGGGTGTTTTCGGCGTTGTGGGTCGCACTGTTTGCGCTGTTTGGCGCGGCGGTGATTGCGCACATCCCGATCCCGAGCATGGCCGCCAGCATCCTGCTGATCTGCTGGGGCCTGGTGGATCATCGGGACATCCGCGCGCTGTGGCGGGTCAGCCGTGCAGAGTGTGTGGTGATGGGCCTGACGTGCCTGGCCACCTTGCTGCTGGAGCTGCAAACGGCAATCTATGCCGGGGTGCTGGCATCGCTGTTCTTCTACCTCAAGCGCACCTCACAGCCACGGGTGCAGCAATGGCGCGATGGGGACGACGATGTGCTGCGGGTCGGTGGCTCGATCTTCTTTGGCGCCAGCCATTACCTGCAAGTGCGCTTGCAGCGCCTGCAAGGCCAGCGGGTGGTGATCGAGGCGCAGCAGATCAACTTTATCGACTATTCCGGGGTGGAGATGCTGCACCAGGAAGCGCGGCGGTTGCAGGGGTTGGGACGCAGCCTGACGCTGCGCCGGGCGCGGCCGCAAGTGGTGGAGGAGTTGAGGAAGCTGGAAGGGGCGGACAAATGCCCGATCCTTTTCGAAGACTGACACGGTAAAAACCTGTAGGAGCTGGCTTGCCTGCGATAGCGGTGTATCAGTGGCGCATCCGGCGCTGACCCAGCGCTATCGCAGGCAAGCCAGCTCCTACATTTGACCTTCAGTGGCCTGCCAACTGCCGACGTAACTCGGCCAGCACCGGCGCCGAATCCGGCCGTACACCGCGCCACAGGTAGAAGGCTTCCGCCGCCTGCTCCACCAGCATGCCCAAGCCATCCATCGCCACCGCCGCAGCGTGTTCAGTGGCCCAGCGGCAGAAGGCGGTCGGCTCCTTGGCGTACATCATGTCGTAGCAAAAGGTCTTGCCCGGCTCGATCAGGCTGCTGGCAATCGGCGGTACATCGCCTGACAGGCTCGCGGAGGTGGCGTTGATGATCAGGTCCACCGGTTCACTCAGCCAGTCGAAACCACTGGCGGAGACCGGCCCCAGGTCATCGAACAGTTCGGCCAGCCGCTCGGCCTTTTCCACGGTGCGGTTGGCGATGATCAGCGAGGCGGGCTGTTGCGCCAGCAGTGGCTCCAGTGCACCGCGCACTGCGCCGCCGGCACCGAGCAGCAGGATGCGCTTGCCGGCCAGGCTCAGGCCGGCGTTGACGGTCAAGTCGCGCACCAGGCCGGCGCCATCGGTGTTATCACCCAGCAGGCTGCCATCGGCCAGCTTGCTCAGGGTGTTCACCGCGCCTGCGCGTTGCGCGCGCTCGGTCAGGGCATCGGCCAGGCGGTAGGCCTCTTCCTTGAAGGGAACGGTGACGTTGGCACCGCGCCCATGCAGGAAAAATTCCTGAGCACAGCCGGTGAAATCCTCGAGCGGCGCCAGCAGGGTGCTGTAGTCCAGCGCCTGGCCGGTCTGCTCGGCAAACAGGCGATGGATCAGCGGCGATTTGCTGTGGCCGATAGGGTTGCCGAACACCACATAACGATCCATCAGCTGGCTACCTGGGGCGCAGCAAGGCCGAGCCAGTCACGGTCTTGCAGGAAGTAGTCGGTCAGGCGCGCTTCTTCGCTGCCGGCAGCGGCCTTCCAGTCATAGCTCCAGCGCACTTGCGGGGGCAACGACATCAGGATCGACTCGGTACGCCCGCCCGATTGCAGGCCAAACAGCGTGCCACGGTCATAAACCAGGTTGAATTCCACGTAGCGCCCACGGCGAAACTCCTGGAACTGGCGTTGCTGCTCGGTATAAGCCATTGCCTGGCGGCGCTGGACGATCGGCAGGTAAGCGTCGATGTAGGCGTCGCCAATCGCTCGGATAAAGGCGAAGCAGGTGTCGAAGTCCCACTCGTTCAAATCATCGAAGAACAGGCCGCCAATACCCCGGGGCTCGTTGCGATGCTTGATATGGAAGTAGCTGTCGCACCAGGCCTTGTAGCGCGGGTAAACGTCCGCGCCAAAGGGCGCGCAGGCCTGCTCGGCCACGCGGTGCCAGTGGATGCAGTCTTCTTCGTTGGCGTAGTAGGGCGTCAGGTCGAAGCCGCCACCGAACCACCACACCGGCTCTTCACCGTCTTTCTCGGCGATGAAAAATCGCACGTTGGCGTGGGACGTTGGCACATGGGGGTTATGCGGGTGGATCACCAGCGACACGCCGAGGGCTTCAAAACCACGACCGGCGAGCTCCGGGCGGTGGGCACTGGCGGACGGTGGGAGGCCGCTGCCAAAGACGTGGGAAAAGTTGACGCCGCCTTTCTCGATCACGGTCCCGTTCTCGATCACCCGCGTGCGGCCACCGCCACCAGCTGGGCGGGTCCAGGCGTCTTCGATAAAGCGTGTATACGCCTCGAAGGTTTCCAGGGCACTGCAAATGCGGTCTTGCAGGTCGAGCAGGTAGGCTTTTACAGCCTCGGTGCGGGTAGTCATGGCATCACCTTGAATCGGGCAAAGCTACGCGAGGCCATTGGGCGTCGGCGGCAAAGGGGCGCACAGGATACCACCGCGCCGGGCACTGCCACAGTTGACGAAGGTCAAGCATAGGAGTCCGATAGGAGCCTTTCGCGAAACAGACTTGAGGACAGAACAGATGGCCAAACGTATCCAGTTCAGCGCCCATGGCGGCCCCGAAGTACTTGAGTATGTGGACTACACACCCGTGGAGCCCGGCCCACAGCAGGTTCGGGTACGGAACAAGGCCATTGGCCTGAACTTCATCGACACCTATTACCGCAGCGGTCTGTATGCACCGCCAGCCTTGCCCTCGGGCCTGGGCGCGGAGGGCGCTGGCGTGGTGGATGCGGTGGGCAGCGCAGTCACTCAATTCAAGGTCGGCGACCGCGTGGCCTACGGCAGCGGCCCGCTGGGTGCCTACAGCGAACTGCATGTGTTGCCAGCGGCCAACCTGGTGCACCTGCCGGACGCGATCAGCTTCGAACAAGCGGCTGGCGCCATGCTCAAGGGCCTGACCGTGCAGTACCTGCTGCGCCAGACCTATGAGTTGCAAGGCGGTGAAACCATCCTGTTCCACGCCGCTGCAGGTGGCGTCGGTTCCCTGGCCTGCCAATGGGCCAAGGCCCTGGGCGTGAAGCTGATCGGTACGGTCAGTTCGCCGGAAAAAGCCGCCCTGGCCAAATCCCTCGGCGCCTGGGAAACCATCGACTACAGCCAGGAAAATGTCCCACAGCGGGTGCTGGAACTGACCGACGGCAAAAAATGCCCGGTGGTGTACGACGGTGTCGGCAAGGACACCTGGCTCGCCTCGCTGGACAGCGTGGCGCCCCGTGGCCTGCTGGTGAGTTTTGGCAATGCCTCGGGCGCGGTGGACGGGGTGAACCTGGGGATTCTGGCGGCGAAAGGCTCGCTGTACGTGACCCGGCCGACGCTGGCGACCTACGCCAACAATCCGCAGAACCTGCAGGCCATGGCCGATGACCTGTTTGGCATGATCGCAAGCGGCAAGGTGCGCATTGATATCAACCAGCGCTTTTCGTTGGCGGATGCGGCGAAGGCGCAGGTGGAGTTGTCGGGGCGGCGGACGACGGGGTCGACCATTCTGTTGCCTTGAGATCTCGGTGGTTTGGCAGACCGCTATCGCGGGCAAGCCCGCTCCCACATTCGACCGATTTCCAGCATGGGAATGCGCTCGAATGTGGGAGCGGGCTTGCTCGCGATGGCCACGCCTGGGTCTCAGGACGGGCGCCGAACCTCGCCCGTCGCCAGGTCCCGAATCAAACTCGGGTTCTTGCGCCCACCCAGGCTACCGCCCAGCACCAAATCCACCTGCCCACGGAAATACTGCTCCACCCGGATCCGCGTGCGCGCTGCCGGCCGGCCTTGCGGGTTGGCCGAGGTGGAAATCAACGGGCCCACCAATGCACACAAATCCCGCACCAGCGGATGATCACTGACCCGCAATGCCACGGTGTCGTGCTTGCCGGTAATCCACTCAGGCAGCAGGTCCTGATGGGGCACCAGCCAGGTATTGGGTCCCGGCCAGGTACTGGCCATGCGGTCGATCCAGGTGTCCGGGAAGTCTTCGAACAGAAAATCGAACTGCCGGATATTGTCGGCGACCAGGATCAAGCCCTTGTCCACCGAGCGGCCCTTGATCGCCAGCAAGCGCTCCACCGCCTCTTCGTTCCACGGGTCGCAGCCCAGGCCCCACACCGCCTCGGTCGGATAGGCAATCACCGCGCCTGCGCGAATTTCTCGTGCGGCTTCTTGCACACGCCACCTGTTGACCATTACTCACTCTCCGGACTAAAGCTCTGCGCAGTTTACCGATCTTCGTTACAAAACCTAACTGCGCGCGAGCCAGCGGCCACTTTCGCAGATCACCCGGCCCTCCAGCTCCAGTTCGGTGAGGCTCGCCAACACCTGGGACAGGCTCTGCCCGCTGGCGATGGCCAGGCCTTCGCTGGTGTGGGGCGCGGCGTGCAGCAACGCCAGCAGCGGATGGGTCACCGGCACCGGCGCGGGCCGCGACAACGCCTGCCAGCCGCGCAGCCCCTCAAGGATGTGCTCGATGGTCTCCACCAGCACCGCCCCCTCACGGATCAGTTGGTGACAACCCCTGGCCCCCGGGTGATGAATCGACCCCGGTATGGCGTACACCTCGCGGCCCTGCTCGGCCGCCAGCCGCGCGGTGATCAGCGAACCGCTGGCGACGCTGGCTTCCACCACCAGCACGCCCAGGGACAGGCCACTGATAATGCGGTTGCGTCGCGGGAAGTTGCCGGCCTGGGGCCCGGCGTCCAGCGGGAACTCGGAAACCACCGCGCTGCCCTGGGCAATCATCGCCTCGGCGAGCCGGCGGTGGCGCTGTGGATAAAAATTTTCCAGGCCGGTGCCCAACACCCCGATGGTCTGCCCCCCGACATCTAATGCCGCCTGGTGCGCCGCCCCATCGATGCCCAGGGCCAGGCCGCTGGTGATCACAAAACCGGCGCCCGCCAGGCTGCGGGAAAAGGCCGCCGCCGTATCCATTCCGGGTCGGGAAGCACGGCGGCTGCCGACCATGGCCAGCTGCGGTTTTTCCAGGATGGCGGGATTGCCGGCGACGAATAACAAGGGTGGCGCATCGCCCAACTCGGCCAGCAGGGCCGGGTAGTCGGGCTGGTCCCACATCAGCAAATGTTGGGCCGGATGCTCAAGCCAAGCCAATGCGACGCTGGCGCCATCACGCACCTGCACGCTGCGCCGGGCTTCGGCGCAGGCGGCCGGCAACCCCAGGGAGCGCCAGGCACTGGCCGGTGCGCCGATGGCTTTCGAGGCGCAACCAAAGGCCTCGATCAACGTCTTGAAACGCCTGGGCCCCAGCTCCGGCATGCGGTGCAAACGCAGGCGGGCTTCGAGCTCGGCAGGGGAAATATCTGCAGTAGGGATTGCTGACATATGATCATCCTTGATCAGGAACAAGCTGTGGATAACTCTGTTGGTAACTTATTTAGCAGGCTAATTATTGCAACTGGTTATTGCCGCCCAACCTGGCGCCCCGTTTTGAAGACGAGTAGCGATTTCCTCATGGGGGCAATCTCCTTTATTATGTCGGTTCGCGTGAAATGCCTTGGCCTTCGCGGCCTGCGAGCGTTTCACACCGGCCGTGCGGGGTGTCCCGAGGCCGATTTGCCTTTACCTCACATGTGCAGCAATTACGCTTATGGCTATTTTGAACATCCTCGAATTCCCGGACTCGCGCCTGCGCACTATCGCCAAACCGGTGGCCGTAGTGGACGACAAGGTTCGTCAGCTGGTCGATGACATGTTTGAAACAATGTATGAAGCCCCGGGCATCGGCCTCGCCGCCACCCAGGTCAACGTGCACCTGCGCGTGGTGGTCATGGACCTGTCCGAAGACCGCAGCGAACCGATGGTGTACATCAACCCGGAATTCGAGCCGCTGACCGACGAGATGGGCGAATACCAGGAAGGCTGCCTGTCGGTGCCGGAGTTCTACGAGAACGTCGAACGCCCGCTGCGCGTCAAGATCAAGGCCCTGGACCGCGACGGCAAGCCATTCGAGCTGATTGCCGAAGGCCTGCTGGCAGTGTGCATCCAGCACGAGTGCGACCACCTCAACGGCAAGCTGTTTGTCGATTACCTGTCCACGCTCAAACGCGACCGGATCAAGAAGAAACTGGAAAAGAAGCATCGCCAGCAAGCTTGATTCCCTTCTTTCAAAGGCTTGCTCCGGCAAGCCTTTTTCTTTTGTGAGACGTTTCCCATGACCGAGCCACTGCGCATCGTTTTTGCCGGCACCCCTGAATTTGCCGCCGAACACCTCAAGGCCCTGCTTGCCAGCCCTTATGAAATCGTCGCGGTGTACACCCAGCCGGATCGCCCGGCCGGCCGTGGGCAAAAACTGATGCCCAGCCCGGTCAAGCAACTGGCGCTGGAAAACGGCATCGTCGTGCTGCAACCGCCGACCCTGCGCAATGCCGAGGCCCAGGCTGAACTGGCAGCACTGAAGCCGGACCTGCTGGTGGTGGTGGCCTACGGCCTGATCCTCCCCCAAGCAGTGCTGGATATCCCGCGCCTGGGTTGCATCAACAGCCACGCCTCGCTGCTACCGCGCTGGCGCGGTGCGGCGCCGATCCAGCGCGCGGTGCAGGCCGGTGACGCACAAAGCGGCGTGACCGTGATGCGCATGGAAGCCGGCCTGGACACCGGGCCGATGCTGCTCAAGGTCACCACGCCCATCACCGCCCAAGACACCGGCGGCAGCCTGCACGACCGCCTGGCCGAGATGGGCCCGCCAGCGGTGGTCGAGGCGATTGCCGGCCTCGCGGCTGGCACCTTGCACGGTGAAGCGCAGGACGACAGCCTCGCCACGTACGCCCACAAGCTGAACAAGGACGAAGCGCGCATCGACTGGAGCCGCCCGGCCGTGGAACTGGAGCGCCTGGTACGTGCCTTCAACCCGTGGCCGATCTGCCACAGCACCCTCAATGGCGAAGCCTTGAAAGTCCTCGCCGCCACCCTGGCCGACGGCAGCGGCGCCCCTGGTGAAATCATCGGCGCCAGCAAGGAAGGCCTGCTGGTGGCCTGCGGCGAACAGGCACTGTGTCTGACTCGTCTGCAATTGCCCGGCGGCAAGGCGCTGAACTTCAGCGACTTGTTCAACAGCCGTCGTGAGAAATTTGCCCCCGGCATCATCCTCGGAGTGGACGCTTGATGAACCCGCGTTTGGCCGCCGCCAAGGCCCTGGCCGCCGTGCTCAATGGCAAGGCTTCCCTGAACAGCTCGTTGCCGGTGCAACTGGATAAAGTCGAAGACCGCGATCGCGGCTTCACCCAGGACCTGGCCTTTGGCACCGCCCGCTGGCAGCCGCGTCTGTCGGCGCTGGCGGCCAAGTTGCTGCAAAAGCCGTTCAAGGCTGCCGATGCCGACGTCGAGGCGCTGCTGCTGGTGGGCCTCTACCAGTTGCTCTACAGCCGCGTGCCGGCCCACGCCGCCATCGGCGAAACCGTGGGGTGCGCCGACAAGCTGAAAAAGCCCTGGGCCAAGGCCTTGCTCAACGCCGTGCTGCGCCGTGCCCAGCGCGAAAGCGAGGGGTTGCTGGCCGAGCTCGAACACGACCCGGTAGTGCGCACCGCGCACCCGCGCTGGCTGCAAAAATCCCTCAAGGCATTCTGGCCAGAGCAGTGGGAAGCCATCTGCGCCGCCAACAATGCCCACCCGCCGATGATTCTGCGGGTCAATCGCCGCCATCACAGCCGCGATGCCTATCTCCAATTACTGGCAGAGGCCGGCATCAATGCCAGCGCCTGCGTGTACAGCCAGGACGGCATCGTGCTGGAGACCGCAGGCGATGTGCGTAGCCTGCCAGGCTTTGCCGAAGGCTGGATCAGCGTGCAGGACGAAGCCGCGCAACTGGCCGCCGACCTGCTCGACCTGGCACCGGGCCAGCGGGTGCTGGACGCCTGCTGCGCCCCAGGCGGCAAGACCTGCCACATCATGGAAGTGCAGCCGGGCCTGGCCGGTGTCGTCGCCGTCGACCTGGAAGCCAAGCGCCTGGTGCGCGTGCGCGAAAACCTCGCGCGCCTGGGCCTGGACGCCGAGCTGATTGCCGCCGATGGGCGCGACACCGCCGCCTGGTGGGATGGCAAGCCGTTCCAGCGCATCCTGCTGGACGCACCCTGTTCCGCCACCGGTGTGATCCGCCGTCACCCGGATATCAAGCTCACCCGCCAACCCGACGACATCGCCGCCCTGGCTGTGCTGCAAGGCGAGTTGCTGGACGCGCTGTGGCCGACGCTGGAGGTCGGTGGCATCCTGCTCTACGCCACCTGCTCGACCTTGCCGACCGAAAACACCGACGTGATCGAAGCCTTCCTCGCCCGCACCAGCGGCGCGCGGGAGTTGGACATTGCCACTACCGCCGGCATCAAGCAGCCCCACGGCCGCCAGTTGTTGGCGCAGGAAGGCGGGCACGATGGCTTCTATTACGCCAAGCTGATCAAGATTGCCGCGGCACGCGGTTGAATGGTTTTTAAGGGAGTGACCGGATGAAGATCATCATCCTTGGCGCAGGGCAGGTCGGCGGTACGCTGGCCGAGCATTTGGCCAGTGAAGCCAACGACATTACCGTGGTCGACACCGACGCCGAACGCCTGCGCGGTCTGGGCGATCGCCTGGATATCCGTACGGTCCAGGGCCGTGCCTCGTTCCCCACCGTGCTGCGCCAGGCCGGCGCCGACGATGCCGACATGCTGGTGGCGGTGACCAACAGTGACGAGACCAATATGGTCGCCTGCCAGGTCGCCCACACCCTGTTCCACACCCCGACCAAGATCGCCCGGGTGCGTGAAGCGGCCTACCTGACCCGCGCCGGCCTGTTCGACAACGACGCGATTCCGGTGGACGTGCTGATCAGCCCCGAGCAAGTGGTTACCCACTACATCAAGCGCCTGATCGAAATCCCCGGCGCGCTGCAGGTGATCGACTTTGCCGAAGGCAAGGCGCAACTGGTGGCGGTCAAGGCCTACTACGGCGGGCCGCTGGTGGGCCAGCAACTGCGCCAGCTGCGCGAACATATGCCGAATGTGGAAACCCGCGTGGCCGCGATTTTCCGTCGCGACCGGCCAATCCTGCCCCAGGGCGACACGGTGATCGAAGCCGACGACGAAGTCTTCTTCATCGCCGCCAAGGCCAATATTCGTGCCGTGATGAGCGAAATGCGCCGGCTCGACGAGAGCTACAAGCGCATCGTCATCGCCGGCGGCGGGCAGATCGGCGAGCGCCTGGCCGAGGCCATCGAAAGCCGCTACCAGGTGAAGATCATCGAGATGAACGCCGCGCGCTGCCGCTACTTGTCCGATACCCTCGACAGCACCGTGGTGCTGCAAGGCAGCGCTTCGGATCGCGACCTGCTGATGGAAGAGAACATCGCCGACGCCGATATCTTCCTGGCCCTGACCAACGACGACGAGGCCAATATCATGTCGTCGCTGCTGGCCAAGCGGCTGGGGGCGAAGAAGGTGATGACCATCATCAACAACCCGGCCTATGTGGACCTGATCCAGGGTGGCGACATCGACATTGCCATCAGCCCGCAATTGGCCACCATCGGTACCCTGCTGGCCCACGTGCGACGCGGCGATATCGTCAGCGTGCACTCATTGCGCCGGGGGGCGGCGGAAGCCATCGAGGCGATCGCCCACGGTGACTCCAAGTCGAGCAAGGTGATCGGCCGGGCGATCCGCGATATCGGCTTGCCACCGGGCACCACCATTGGCGCGATCATCCGCGATGAAGAAGTGATCATCGCCCATGACGATACGGTGATCGCCACGGGCGACCATGTGATCCTGTTCCTGGTGGATAAAAAACATATCCGCGATGTGGAGAAGCTGTTCCACGTGGGGTTGAGCTTTTTCTGATCTGACGGAGAGACCGACATGCTCGAATCCCTGGAAAGAATGCTCGCCAAGGGTGTGGATAACTCGCTGCTGCGCTTTGGCTTGGGCAAGGGTTACCTGGATTTGAAGGACAACGCCAAGGCAGCCGAGCATTTAGGCAAGTGCGTCGGGTTTGACCCGAAGTATTCGGCGGCGTGGAAGCTGTTGGGCAAGGCGCATGCTGCGCTGGGCGATAAAAGCGCGGCACGCCAGGCATGGGAGCAGGGTATTGAAGCGGCCCAGGCCCATGGCGACAAGCAGGCCGAGAAAGAGATGGCCGTATTCCTGAAAAAACTCGATCGCCAAGCCTGAGGCACCCCTGTGGGAGCTGGCTTGCCTGCGATAGCATCGCCTCGGTGTCACTGAGAGACCGAGTCGCCTGCATCGCAGGCAAGCCAGCTCCTACATTTGATCTTCGTTGCTTGCAGAGCCGGGTGTATCAGTACCAACGCGCCTCGCCCGGCGGGCGTTTCTTGAAGCGCTTCATGCTCCACATGTACTGGCTCGGGTAGGCGCCGACATAACGCTCCACCACCTTGCTCATCGCCGCGCAGGACGTGGCCGTGTCGGTGCTGTACATGTCTTCTGGCGCCGCTTCCAGGATCACTTTGTAACCCGAGCCGTCCGGCAACCGCAGGGCATGCAGGAACACGCCCACTGCCTTATGGCCGGCGAGCATATTCGGCACAAACTTGCTGGTCAGCGCCTGGGTGGCGAAGAACGGTACGAAGATCCCGGCCGATTCTGCCGGCTCCGGGTCAGCGGGAATCCCCACCTGGCCGCCCTTGCGCACTTCCTTGATGACGCTGAGGATGCCTTCTTTGGTCGATGCCGCCACCCGGTTGCCCAACTGCACGCGTTGCTTGCGCAGCAGGTCATCCACCGCCTTGAGCTTGGGCGGGCGATAGAAAATGATCGGTTTGCACTGGCTGCAATAGAAGTGGTTCAACACTTCCCAGTTGCCCAGGTGGCTGGTGATGCCGACCACGCCTTTGCCCGAGGCCAGGGCTTGCTGCAGCACTTCCAGGCCTTCGACTTCACGTACCAGGTCGATAGAACGCTGGGCCGGCCAGATCCAGGCGCACGCGCTCTCGGTCAGGGACTTGCCGATGTCCATCAGGCTCTGGCCGACCAGGCGCTCGCGCTCGGCCGGGTCCATGTCCGGGAAACACTTGGAGAGGTTGATCCGCACCGTGTCGCGGGAGCGGTTGGGGGTCTTCCACATGATCCAGCCAATCGCCGAACCCACGGCTTGCACGGCGCGCCAGGGCAGCAGGGCAAACAATCGCAGAGCGCCTACCAGCAAGGCGCCTTTTAACTTTTCCACAGGTCACTCCTGATCGTGTGTGGTGCGCAAAGCGGCCATTCTACCCGGCGTTGACCAAGTCCGCGTAACGGTCGCAGTCCTGGGTGTGGTCCATGACCATCCCTGAGGCCTGCATGAACGCGTAGCAGATGGTCGGCCCGACGAACGTGAAGCCGGCTTTCTTGAGGGCTTTGCTCATGGCTTCGGCCTCTGGCGTAATCGCCGGGACCTGGCTGCGATCCTTGAAGTGACTGACCTTGGGCACGCCGCCGACAAACGACCAGAGCAACCCCACCGGGTCCTCCAGCGCCAGCCAGGCCGCGGCATTGCGCCGGGTGGCATTGAGTTTCAAGCGGTTGCGCACAATGCCTGGGTCGAGCATCAACTGCTCGATCTGGGCATCGCTCAACTGCGCCAGGCGCTTTGGATCAAAACCGAACAAGACCTTTCGATAATGCTCGCGTTTGCGTAAAACGGTGATCCAGGACAGGCCCGCCTGGAACCCTTCGAGCAAAAGCAACTCGAACAAACCCTGCGCATCGCGCAGCGGCGTTCCCCACTCTTGATCGTGATAAGCCATGTACAGCGGATCTTCAGAACACCAAAAGCAGCGTGGCATAAGGCTCCAGGGAGTGGTGGCGGGGCCGAATCGGGTATACTCCCGCCCTTTAAATCGCAGCCCAAGTAACAGGTGAATTTTGTGAGCCAGCCTACGCCAGCCGTGCGTACCTTCCAAGACTTGATCCTCGCCCTCCAGCAATACTGGGCCGAGCAAGGTTGTGTGGTACTTCAGCCCTACGATATGGAAGTAGGCGCCGGCACTTTCCACACCGCAACATTCCTGCGGGCCATCGGCCCGGAAACCTGGAACGCCGCTTATGTGCAGCCCAGTCGTCGCCCGACTGACGGCCGCTACGGCGAAAACCCCAACCGCCTGCAGCACTACTATCAGTTCCAGGTGGTCCTCAAGCCCAACCCGGACAACTTCCAGGAGCTGTACCTGGGTTCGCTGAAACATGTCGGCCTGGACCCACTGGTCCACGACATCCGTTTCGTCGAAGACAACTGGGAATCGCCAACCCTCGGCGCCTGGGGCCTGGGCTGGGAAGTCTGGCTCAACGGCATGGAAGTCACGCAGTTCACCTACTTCCAGCAGGCGGGCGGCATCGAGTGCTACCCCGTGACCGGCGAAATCACCTACGGCCTGGAACGCCTGGCCATGTACCTGCAGGGTGTGGACTCGGTCTACGACCTGGTGTGGGCTGACGGCCCGTTCGGCAAAGTGACGTATGGCGATGTGTTCCACCAGAACGAAGTGGAGCAGTCGACCTACAACTTTGAACACGCCAACGTCGAGAAGCTGTTTGAACTGTTCGACTTCTACGAAAGCGAAGCCAAGCGCCTGATCGAACTGGATCAGCCGCTGCCGTTGCCAAGCTATGAAATGGTCCTGAAGGCATCCCACACCTTCAACCTGCTGGACGCCCGCCGTGCCATCTCGGTAACCGCGCGCCAGCAATACATCCTGCGTGTCCGCACCCTGGCGCGTTCCGTTGCGCAAGCCTACCTGCTGGCTCGCGCCAAGCTGGGCTTCCCGATGGCGACCCCGGATCTGCGTGATGAAGTGTTGGCTAAGCTGGAGGCTGCACAATGAGTGCTCAAGATTTCCTGGTTGAACTGGGTACCGAAGAGCTGCCACCCAAGGCCCTCAACACCCTGGCCGATGCATTTTTGGCCGGCATCGAGAAAGGCCTGCAGACTGCCGGCCTGAAGTTTGAAGCCAAGAAGGTCTACGCCGCGCCACGTCGCCTGGCAGTATTGCTGACCGCGCTGGAAATCCAGCAGCCGGACCGCAACATCAACCTCGACGGCCCGCCACGCCAGGCCGCTTTCGATGCCGAAGGCAACCCGACCCAGGCAGCCCTTGGTTTTGCCAAGAAGTGCGGCGTCGAGCTGAGCGAGATCGACCAGAGCGGCCCGAAACTGCGTTTCAGCCAAGTCATCAAGGGCAAGCCGACCGCCAGCCTGTTGCCGACTATCGTTGAAGATTCTCTCAATGACCTGCCGATCCCCAAGCGCATGCGCTGGGGTGCACGCAAGGAAGAATTCGTACGTCCGACCCAATGGTTGGTGATGCTGCTCGGTGACGAAGTCATCGATTGCACCATCCTCGCCCAGAAGGCCGGTCGTGAGTCCCGTGGTCACCGCTTCCATCATCCTGAAGCCGTGCGCATCACCTCGCCGGCCAACTACGCCACTGACCTGCGTGCCGCCTACGTGCTGGCCGACGCCAACGAGCGTCGCGAGCTGATCAGCAAGCGCACCGAAGAGCTGGCCCGTTTGCAGGAAGGCACCGCCATCGTGCCGCCAAGCCTGCTCGACGAAGTGACCGCGCTGGTTGAATGGCCGGTGCCACTGGTGTGCTCGTTCGAAGAGCGCTTCCTCGATGTGCCGCAAGAAGCCCTGATCACCACCATGCAGGACAACCAGAAGTATTTCTGCCTGCTGGATGTGGACGGCAAGTTGCTGCCGCGCTTTATCACCGTGGCCAACATCGAAAGCAAGGACCCGCAGCAGATCATCGCCGGTAACGAGAAAGTCGTGCGCCCGCGCCTGACCGACGCCGAGTTCTTCTTCAAGCAAGACAAGAAGCAGAAGCTCGAAGACTTCAACCTGCGCCTGCAGAACGTGGTGTTTCAGGAGAAGCTGGGCAGCGTCTACGACAAGGCTGTGCGGGTTTCCAAGCTGGCGGCCTACATCGCGCCACGCATTGGCGGCGACTCTGCCTTGGCCGCACGCGCGGGCCTGCTGTGCAAATGCGACCTGGCCACCGAGATGGTCGGCGAGTTCCCGGAAATGCAAGGCGTGGCCGGTTACTACTACGCGCTCAATGACGGCGAGCCTGAAGACGTCGCCCTGGCCTTGAACGAGCAGTACATGCCGCGTGGCGCTGGCGCCGAGCTGCCAACCACCCTGACCGGTGCGGCCGTGGCCATCGCCGACAAGCTGGATACCCTGGTCGGTATCTTTGGCATCGGCATGTTGCCGACCGGCAGCAAAGACCCATATGCCCTGCGCCGTGCCGCCCTGGGCGTGCTGCGCATCCTGATCGACAAAAAGCTCGACCTCGACCTGACCCAGGCCGTGGTATTTGCCGTCGGCCAGTTTGGTGGCAAGGTCAAGCAAGCCGGCCTGGCCGAGCAAGTGCTGGAGTTCGTGTTCGACCGCCTGCGTGCGCGCTACGAAGACGAAGGCGTGGACGTTTCCGTCTACCTCTCGGTACGTGCCCTGCAACCGGGTTCGGCACTGGACTTCGACCAGCGTGTGCAAGCCGTACAAGCGTTCCGCAAGCTGCCGGAAGCGGACGCCCTGGCCGCCGTGAACAAGCGCGTGTCGAACCTGCTGAGCAAGGCCGAAGGCCTGGGCAATGCCGATGTCGACCCTGGCCTGTTTGCCGATGCCAAGGAGTTCTCGCTGAACTCGGCCATCGCCAAGGCAGAAAACGCAGTGAAGCCGCTGATCGCCGAGCGCAACTACGCCGAAGCACTGGCGCGCCTGGCCACCTTGCGTGAGCCGGTGGATGCGTTCTTCGAGGCGGTGATGATCAATGCCGAAGATGCCGGCGTGCGGAAAAACCGCTACGCCATGCTGGCGCGCCTGCGCGGCTTGTTCGTCAACATCGCTGACATTTCGACGCTGAGCTGATCATGCTGAAACTGCTGATTCTCGATCGGGACGGGGTGATCAATTACGACTCCGACGCTTACATCAAGTCGGTGGAGGAGTGGATCCCGCTGCCCGGCTCGGTCGAGGCCATCGCGCAGTTGAGCAAGGCCGGCTGGACGGTAGCCATCGCTACCAACCAGTCCGGCATCGCCCGCGGCTACTACGACATCGCCACCCTGGACGCCATGCACGCGCGCCTGCGCGCATTGGTGGCCGAGCAGGGCGGTGAGGTGGGACTGGTGGTGTACTGCCCCCACGGGCCGGATGAGGGTTGCGATTGCCGCAAACCCAAGCCTGGCATGTTGAAAATCATTTCAGAACATTACAAGGTGCCCCTGGCTGGGATATGGTTCGTCGGGGACAGTCTCGGTGACCTGGAGGCGGCCAAAGCCGTCGACTCTCAGCCAGTTTTGGTAAAGACCGGGAAAGGCGAAAAGACCCAGGCGAAAAACCTGCCGGTCGGCACCTTGATTTTTGACGATCTGGCGGCGGTTGCCGCAGAACTTATCAACAACTAGTCGCCCTCGACTTCCTGACCAAGGATTGTTCGGGAGTGCACTTTTAACAGGCGGGCGTTGTCCCGCAACGGTAAATGCTGCCATGTCGATTTTGCAGGCCATCAGAACCTTCTTCTTTTACCTGCTGCTGGGCACCAGTTCGTTTCTCTGGTGCACCCTGAGCTTTTTTATCGCGCCCTTTTTGCCATTCAAGGCGCGCTATCGCTTTATCAACGTCTATTGGTGCCGCTGCGCGTTGTGGCTGACCAAGGTGTTCCTGGGCATTCGTTTCGAGGTCAAGGGTGCCGAGAATGTGCCGGACCAGCCGTGCGTGATCCTGTCGAACCACCAGAGCACCTGGGAGACCTTCTTTCTTTCCGCGTATTTCTCGCCCCTGAGCCAGGTGCTCAAGCGTGAGTTGCTGTTCGTGCCGTTCTTTGGCTGGGCGATGGCCATGCTGCGCCCGATTGCCATCGACCGCGACAACCCCAAGGCCGCACTCAAGCATGTGGCGAAGAAGGGTGATGAGCTGCTCAAGGATGGGGTGTGGGTACTGATCTTCCCGGAGGGCACTCGCGTACCCTTTGGCACTGTAGGCAAGTTCTCCCGGGGCGGTACGGCATTGGCGGTCAACGCCAACCTGCCAGTACTGCCGATTGCCCACAATGCCGGCAAGTTCTGGCCCAAGGAAGGCTGGGCCAAGCGTAAAGGCACCATCACCGTGGTGATCGGCGAGCCGATGTATGCGCAAGGGGAAGGACCGCGTGCAATTGCCGCGCTCAATGACCGCGCTGCAGCGTGGAATGAGGCGCAGCAACGGGCCATGGGTTCGCTGCCGCCACTGCCGGTTGCAGCGGACCAGGCGGTGATCTGACGTTCTGTGGATAACCTGTGCACGGTTTGTTGGCGAAATGCAGTTTTCGCTTGTAGGCTTATGATTCTATTACATATTTCTTAAGCTAATAAAACACTGGAAAACGTGCATAAGTTTTTTCGAGCGTTGAAGACCGGCCCTTGCGGCCGGTTTTTTATGCACAGCCGTTTACTCCTCCCACAACGGCATCTGCAGGCTGAAAACCGTGCCTTGCCCCACCACACTCACACAGTCGATCCGCCCCCCATGGCGGTCCATCACCGCCTTGACCATGGTCAGGCCCAGCCCCAGGCCTTCGCTGCCCTGAGCCGAAGCAAAACGTCGGTATTGGCTGAACAGTTCAGGCAGCTCCTGGGCCGCGATGCCGGGGCCCTGGTCCTGGATATGACAAGCCAGCCATTGGCCGTTGCGTTCCAGGCGCACCGTCACTGTGGTGCCGGCTGGGCTGTACTTGATCGCATTCTCCATCAGGTTGAACAAGGCTCGGGTGAGCAGCGACTGATCCGCGAGGACCATTTGCTCACCGGCCTCCTCCAGGTCGTGGACCAATTGGATATGTTTCAATTGGGCCAGCAGCGCGACCTGGTCAAACGCATCGAGCACCAACATGGCAAACAGGCTGGGCTCAAACTGATAACCGTCGGACTCGGCCTTGGCCAGTTGAACGAACGATTCGGTCAAATTCAATGCGCGTCGCACTTGCTGTTCGATCTGGGTAAAGACCTGCGAAACGTCTGAGGCTTCATGCCGTTGCACATCCAGCAACGCGAGGATTGCCGAGTGGGGCGCCCGCAGATCATGGGAGAGAAACCGCAGCAGGGTTTCACGTTGCTGCTGGGCGTCGCGTTCGATACTCAGGTCAGTCAGGCTCAACAGCCACCCCAACGCCACATCACCGTCGGCCGGTAACAGAGGCGCCAGTTCCAGGCGCAGGCTGCGTTGTTGGGTATCGCGGAACTCGATGATTTCCAGGGCCGACAGCGGCGTATGTACCTGGCCCTGCAAGGGCGGGTAGCCCAATGCCGCCAGTTGCTGCAGCAGGTTCTGGGCAATCAGTTCGTTGCCAAACACATCGCGGGCGATCCGATTGGCCAACAGTATCTCGCCTGTGGGATCGGTAATCAGCGTAGCGACCGGCAGGCACTCCAGGCCATCGGCCATAAAGCGCCGGGTGTCGCGGGTACGGCTGACCGCTTGCTCCAGGGCCACGATACGGCCCTGCAACACATCACCGTTGCTGACGGCCGCGCGACGGCGTTCCGGCAGCACCTTGGGCTCGCTGTCCAGGCGCGCCAATTCCCAGCCGAAGTAGGCGAGGATTACGCTCAGGCGGCGCCAGTTCCAGATCAGGTAGCCCAGTAGCATGCCGATCAGCGTGGCCGCTGGCGACCACCAGAGCCCCAGGCGCAACAAGCCCCAGGAAGCGAGGAGGGCGGCCGCCATGCAGCCCAGGGTCAGCCACAGCGCATAACGCGGGCGCAACAGCAGCAGGCCCAGCAACAAGGCCACCATCGCGGTGGACAGCAGGGTGGCCAGCCAGCCAGGCAACACGGTAATGCTGCGCCCTTGCAGCAGGCCGTTGAGGATATTGGCCTGGATCTCGACGCCCGGGGTGGTACCGACGCTGGCCGAAAGCGGTGTCACATAGCGATCGCCCATGCCCGGTGCAGTAGCCCCCACCAGAATGATCCGGTCACGCAACAGTTGGGCAGGGACCTCACCGCGCAAGACACTGACATACGGCACGCTGGGAAAGCCGTGGTCGGTGGCGATAAATGGGATGCGGATGGCATTGTCACGCTGCCAATCGGTTACTTCAGAAGACGCTGACAGCCCTGGCATATCGGTGTGCTGGCCGGTCAGCTCGAAGGCCAACCAGGCCAGTTGCGGGACCAGTTGCCCCGGCGGCCCCTCACGCAGGTACAGGCTGCGCACAATACCGTCGCTGTCCGCTTCCACGTTGATATGACCCACCCCCCTCGCACAATCGCGCAGTGGCAGCACAGGGAGGATCTGCGCGATGGGTTGCCCCAGGCGCGGCGTGCCTTCGCGAATCAACGGCAGCAGGACATTGCCGGCATTGCACATCGCCTGGGCCAGGCGTTGATCATTGGCCGGCTCGCGCGCCGGTTCGCTGAAGATCACATCGAGCAGGATCCCGGCGGGTTTGGCCGCACTCAACTGGTCAATCAGGTCGGCATGCAGGCGCCGCGACCACGGCCATTGACCGAGTTCCTTGAGGCTCATGTCGTCAATGTTCACCAGCAGGATGCGCGGATCCACCGGCAACGGCGCCATGCGCCGCAGGCTGTCGTACAGCAGGTTATTCAGGGCAAGGCCGGGGCTTAGCGACAGAAAGGCTGTCATCGGCAGCAGAAGCAGACCGATCCACAGCCACTCCCTGACCAGCCCATTGAACAGGCGTTGGGCCTGGGTCGGCTGGCGCTGTTCAGCCCGGCGCCACCACTTCACCGTGCGAGCGCCGCGCTGCTACTGCACACGGGTGGCAGGTGGGTAATAGAAGATGTCATAAACGCCTGCTTCTCCTTCCAGTCCCTGGTCATCAAAGGCCGACACGCGCACGTGATAGAACGAGGCCTTGAGTCCAGTGAAGCTCAAGCGCGGCTCACTGGAGAAGTTTTCCTGCTTGATGTTCATGAAGGTTTTATCGGTAGCTACTTGCGCACGGTAGCGCTGGGCCCCCGGTTGCGGGTGCAGGATCAATGTCCATACCGGCGCATCGCCTTTCTGGCCGTCCTGGCCCATCAGGCGCGGCGCGGGCAATAGGTCGACTGTCTTCAACTCGCCCTGGGGCTTGAGCAGCACCCCTTGTCGAGCGCCGACCTTCAGTTCACCTTCCACCGGGCCCGTCTGCGGCTTGTTCTTCAGCTGTTTGCCTACCGGCTGCGGTTCGGTCCGGCTGGCGGCTACCTGGCCGTTGAGCACTTCGACCACCGATTGCTGATCGTCGTTACGCACACGAAAGTGCGTACCGCGCACGCCCAGTACGCCCACCGGGGTCACGATTTGAAAACGGTCATAGTCACTGGTGCGCTTGAGTACGTAGGCCTCGACCTGGCCTTGTTGCAGGATGACCTGGGGGATCGCCTGTTCTTCCACCAAATGCAAACGCACCTCGGAGCTGGAGGGCAGGACGATGCGTGAGCCATCGCCCAGCAACAGGCTGACAAACGCCGATGGCGAGGTTTTTACGCTTTCCTGCTCATCGATCAGCATGCCTTCTTCCAACACAGTGGGGCGCCCCTTGGCGTCCAGCTTCCAGGCTTCACCGGTAAGGTTCTGCACGACTGCCGGCAGCGGCTGTGCCCGGCACATCAAGTTGTCATCAATGTAGGGCGCGCGCGCAGGTGCAGGCTTGGCGAGGACTTGTGGGCTGGTGACAACCAGGGCCAGGGCCAGGCTTGAGCCAAACAAAGAGGAAAGGGAATAGCGACGAGGAAAGAGGGTCATGGCGCTCATCAAGGTTCTAGTTCTAAAGGTCCGTCAGACTGCACATTCAGAAAGCGTCTTGCGGCGGCAGGACCTTGAATCTCGCCTACGATACCCGATGACGCATCGAACTCGATAGCCGTAGTGGTAGGGATGAGGCGCCAAGAAAGGTGACACATCCCTGTGTCTGCCGGATCGACGACGTCGAACCGGATGTACATCGAAGAAATACTGTCCCTCACATCCCTCCGACAGCAGCCCATGGCGAACCGCGGACTACAGATGATACGTCCGTGTATCGAGAGCGCTTCCCGCGCACGCCCTCCATGTGTCACTCAGCGAAAGAGAATTTACCTACAAGAGTGGTGCATAGGGGAGTAGTGCAACATTTGTTCAGATTTAGAAGATCCATCGTTGATCCTGGTCCAGCAAGCTCCCGTGTTGAAACGCCTGCGGGGCATCGATTTCCCTGAGTCCTGCGTAACCGAGGCCGTCTACGGATTCGGCGTACACCGTCATTTCGTCAAGTGGGGCAGACTGTGCCGGGCTGCAGGCATCCACCATTTCTGTGCCAAAACCTGTTGCCATCACCAGCATGAACATCTTTCCCCACACTCTGACCTTCTGCACGAGACACACCTGTCCCGACAGCGCATAAAACCTGATTGGCATTGATCCTTTTCCTGAGGGGCTTGAGCCGGTATCTTTCCAGCTGGGTACGCGATGTTTAACGGCCTTAGGGCTATCTGATATCAGCGTACCGAGAGATTCAGGGAGCTTGAGAAACTGGCCACAATTGTTCAGATTCAACGGTGAACCATTACGCTCTCTTCAACCGCTGCAACATTCTTCAAGAAGAAAGGACCCTGCCATGCGTGTCGCGATACTGGATGACGAACCTGCCGAATTGCGGCGGGTGGAACAGACACTGCGACAAATCCCAAGTGCCTCGGAGCAGCCATGGACGCTGCATTGCTTCGAACGTGGCGAAGACTTGCTGCGCCAACTGCGCCGAGAAACCTTCGACTTGCTGGTACTCGACTGGCAGTTGCCGGACCTGAGCGGCATCGCGATCCTGCGCTGGACCCGTGAGCACATGGAGGCGCCACCGCCCGTGATTATGCTGACCAGCCGCGATGCCGAGAGCGATATCGTCCAGGCCCTGAACAGCGGTGCCGATGACTACGTCAGCAAACCGTTTCGCCCCAACGAACTGAAGGCACGGGTGAGTGCCGTCCTGCGTCGTCACGGCCTGCAGAAATCTGCTGCCACCGAAGTGCTGGTTTTCAACGACCTGACCTTCGACGATGCCGAACTGACCGTCAGCCGCGCCGGTGACCCAATCAACCTGACCGAAAGGGAATACCGCCTGGCACGCTGCCTGTTCGCCAACCTGGCCCGGCCGCTGTCACGGGAATATCTCTATGAACGGTTCTGGACCCATGAAGAAATGGTGTCTTCGCGACCACTGGATACCCACATTTATCGGCTCCGAAACAAGCTTGGACTGACGCCGGAGCGGGGTTGGCAGCTGCTGACGATCTATGGGTATGGCTATCGGTTGGAGAGCGTGACCGCAGCGACGGCATAGCCGATGTTCCACGTGGAGCATTTAAAAAGGGCTCCAAAATCTGGGCAATAAAAAAAGGCCAACGTTAAACGTTGGCCTTTTTTGTTTGGCAATAGCGTTATCAGAAGTCCAGGTTGGACACTGCCAAGGCATTGCTCTCGATGAAGTCACGACGTGGCTCGACCGCATCACCCATCAGGGTGTTGAAGATCTGGTCCGCGCCAATGGCGTCTTCGATGGTCACACGCAGCATACGGCGCTGGGCTGGGTCCATGGTGGTTTCCCACAGCTGGTCAGGGTTCATTTCGCCCAGACCTTTGTATCGCTGGATGGTGTGACGCTTGGTGCTTTCTGCCATCAACCAGTCCAGGGCTTCCTTGAACTCCTTGACCTGCTTCTTGCGTTCGCCGCGCTGAATGTACGCGCCGTCGTCCAGCAGGGTGCTCAGTTGCGCGCCCAGGGTTACTACGGTCTTGTAGTCGTTACTGCCGAAGAAGTCACGGTTGAAGGTGACGTAGTTCGACAGGCCGTGGGAGATCAATTCGACCTCTGGCAGCCAGACGTTACGTTCACGGTCTTCACGCAGGCTGGCTTTGTACACCAGGCCAGACTTCTCGACGGTGCGCAGGCGCACTTCGTACTGGGCCAGCCAATCCTGCATCGCTGCGTGATCGCCCAACTGCTCCAGGCTGACGGCCGGCAGGTAGATGAAGTGCTCGGTCAGCTCCTGAGGGTACAGGCGCGACAAACGCTTGAGGGTCTTCATCACCATGCGGAAGTCGTTTACCAGACGCTCCAGCGCCTCACCGGAGATGCCCGGGGCTTCGTCGTTCAGGTGCAGGCTGGCATCTTCCAGGGCCGACTGCGTCATGTACTCTTCCATGGCGTCGTCGTCTTTGATGTATTGCTCTTGCTTGCCCTTTTTCACTTTGTACAACGGCGGCTGGGCGATGTAGATGTAGCCACGCTCGATCAGCTCCGGCAACTGACGGAAGAAGAAGGTCAGCAGCAGGGTACGGATGTGCGAACCGTCGACGTCAGCATCGGTCATGATGATGATGTTGTGGTAGCGCAACTTGTCGATGTTGTACTCGTCGCGACCAATGCCACAGCCCAGGGCGGTGATCAAGGTGCCGACTTCCTGGGAGGAAATCATCTTGTCGAAACGGGCCTTCTCGACGTTGAGGATCTTACCCTTCAACGGCAGGATCGCCTGGGTGCGACGGTTACGACCCTGCTTGGCGGAACCGCCAGCAGAGTCACCTTCCACCAGGTACAGTTCGGAGAGGGCAGGGTCCTTCTCCTGGCAGTCCGCCAGTTTGCCCGGCAGGCCAGCGATATCCAGCGCGCCTTTACGACGGGTCATTTCACGGGCTTTACGCGCCGCTTCACGGGCCCGTGCCGCGTCGATCATCTTGCCGACGACCAGCTTGGCTTCGTTGGGGTTTTCCAGCAGGAAGTCGGAGAAGTACTTGCCCATTTCCTGTTCGACAGCCGTCTTCACTTCAGAAGAAACCAGCTTGTCTTTGGTCTGGGAACTGAACTTCGGATCCGGGACCTTGACCGAAATAATCGCGGTCAGGCCTTCGCGGGCATCGTCACCAGTAGTGGCGACTTTATGCTTCTTCGCCAGGCCTTCGGCTTCGATGTAGGTGTTCAGGTTACGCGTCAGTGCGGAACGGAAACCCACCAGGTGAGTACCGCCATCGCGCTGTGGAATGTTGTTGGTGAAACACAACAGGTTCTCGTTGAAGCTGTCGTTCCACTGCAAGGCGATTTCCACGCCGATGCCGTCTTCACGCTGGATGTTGAAGTGGAACACCTGGTTGACCGCAGTCTTGTTGGTGTTCAGGTATTCAACGAATGCACGCAGGCCGCCTTCGTACTTGAACAGCTCTTCCTTGCCGCTGCGCTCGTCCTTGAGGACGATACCCACACCGGAGTTGAGGAAGGACAGCTCACGAATCCGCTTGGCCAGGATGTCCCAGCTGAAGTGGATATTCTTGAAGGTGTCAGCCGAAGGCTTGAAGTGAATCTGGGTGCCTGTGGTTTCGCTGTCGCCAACGATCGCCATAGGTGCTTGAGGCACGCCGTGGACGTAGGTCTGTTCCCAGATCTTGCCGCTGCGGCGCACAGTCAGGATCAGTTCTTCCGACAGGGCGTTTACCACCGACACACCTACACCGTGCAAACCGCCGGATACTTTATAGGAGTTGTCGTCGAACTTACCGCCGGCGTGGAGCACGGTCATGATGACCTCTGCTGCCGATACGCCTTCTTCTTTATGCACATCTACCGGAATGCCGCGACCGTTGTCGCGTACGGTGATGGATTCATCCGGGTGGATGATGATGCTGATGTCGTCGCAATGGCCGGCGAGCGCTTCGTCGATGGAGTTGTCGACCACCTCGAACACCATGTGGTGCAGACCGCTACCATCATCGGTGTCGCCAATGTACATACCGGGACGTTTGCGTACGGCATCCAAACCTTTCAGCACTTTAATGCTGGTCGAGTCGTACGTGTTTTCTTCGCTCATGCCTTCACTCCCGATGGTCGTGGGTCTGGGTGATACGGCCTTGTTCCACGTGGAACAAAGCGACTGGCGTTTCCGTCTGCCAGCCTTCCCTCAATAATTCGTGGTCTACACAGGTAATAAATACCTGGCAGCGTAAGTCTTCCAACAAGCGGCATAGCGCGCGGCGGTGTTGCTCGTCCAATTCGGACGGCAAGTCATCCACCAGATAAATACACTGCCCGCGCCGGGCCTGGCTAACCAAGTGCCCCTGGGCGATACGCAACGCGCAGACCACCAACTTCTGCTGGCCACGGGACAAGATATCCGCGGCGTTATGTGCGCCTAATCTAAGGCGCAAATCAGCGCGTTGCGGCCCTGCCTGGGTGTGGCCAATTTGCTGATCCCGTTGCAAAGAGGTGGCGAGTACTGCACTCAAGTCACGCTCTTTGTCCCAACCACGGTAGTAGCTCAGCGTCAGTCCCTCGAGTTCCAGCAACTCACTCAAGGTCTGTTCAAAGACTGGTTTCAAGGCTTTGATGTAGGTGCGGCGGTATTCATCTATTTCGTCGCTGGCCAGGCACAGTTCACGGTCCCAGGCCGCTTGCGAAGCGGCGTCAAGTGTACCATGCCGCAGCCATGAGTTCCGCTGCCGCAGGGCCTTCTGCAGGCGCTGCCACGTGGCCATGAACCTCGGTTCCACGTGGAACACTCCCCAATCGAGGAACTGCCGGCGAATTTTTGGTGCCCCCTCCAGTAAACGGAAGCTGTCAGGGTTGATCAATTGCAGGGGCAGGATTTCCGCCAACTGCGCTGCACTGCGCGCATTCTGCCCATCGATACGGATCTGGAACTCTCCCTGCCGATCACGAGAAATCCCCAGGCTGCTGTGCCCGCCTTGCGCCAGTTCGACCTGGCCAAAAACGGTGCACGCCAATTGCTCGTATTGAATCACCGGTAACAGGCGGGCGCTGCGGAAGGAACGAGCCAGGCCCAGCAAGTGAATGGCTTCCAGCACGCTGGTTTTGCCACTGCCGTTGGCGCCATGGAGGATATTGATGCGGGGGGAGGGGGAGAAGGTCACCGGGTGCAGATTGCGCACCGCGGTGACCGAGACGCGACTGAGGGACATCTAGCTTCTGCTGAGCATGATTACAGGCGCATCGGCATAACAACATAAGCCGAGTCGTCGTTATCGGATTCTTGCACCAGGGCGCTGCTGTTGGAGTCCGACAGGATCAGACGCACTTGCTCGGTGGTCATCACACCCAGCACGTCCAGCAGGTAGCTCACGTTGAAGCCGATTTCCAGGGATCCACCGTTGTAGTCGACGCCTACTTCTTCTTCCGCTTCTTCCTGTTCCGGGTTGTTGGCCTGGATTTTCAGCTGGCCGTTGGCCAATTGCAGGCGAATACCACGGTACTTCTCGTTGGACAGGATCGCGGTACGGCTGAACGCTTCACGTAGCGCCTGGCGATCACCGATCACCAGCTTGTCGCCGCCTTTGGGCAGCACGCGCTCGTAGTCCGGGAACTTGCCGTCTACCAGTTTGGAGGTGAAGGTGAACTCGCCCGTGGTGGCACGGATATGGTGCTGGCCCAGGACGATGCTGACGTTACCGTCCGGCTCGGTGAGCAGGCGCGCCAGTTCAAGGATACCTTTGCGCGGCACGATGACCTGGTGGCGGTCCGGCTGACCGATATCGGCCTTCATCGAGCACATTGCCAGACGGTGACCGTCGGTGGCCACGGCACGGATGATGCCTTCGGAGACTTCCAGCAGCATGCCGTTGAGGTAGTAACGCACGTCCTGCTGGGCCATGGCGAAGCTGGTGCGTTCGATCAAACGGCGCAGGCGGCTTTGCTCCAGGCTGCAAGTCAGCGAACCGGGGCCTTCTTCTACCGTCGGGAAATCGTTGGCCGGCAGGGTCGACAAGGTGAAACGACTGCGCCCGGCCTTGACCACCAACTTCTGCTCATCAACCTTGATGTCGATCAGCGCATCGTTGGGCAGGCTTTTGCAGATATCCATCAGCTTGCGCGCAGGCACGGTGATCTCACCGGGCTCGGCGGGTTCTTCCAGCTGTACGCGACCAACCAGTTCGACTTCCAGGTCGGTACCGGTCAACGACAACTGCTGGCCTTCGACAACCAACAATACGTTGGAAAGTACCGGCAAGGTCTGTCGGCGCTCGACGACGCCTGCGACCAGTTGCAGGGGTTTCAACAGGGCTTCGCGTTGAATGGTGAAATGCATGGTCTAGTCCCTTGCCTTAATAAGCTGCGCTGGTGTTCATCAAGTTGTCAGTGTACGCAGCAGGTTCTTGTAGTCCTCGCGAATATCCGCGTCGGATTCCTTAAGTTCATTGATCTTGCGGCACGCGTGCAAGACCGTGGTGTGGTCGCGACCACCAAACACATCGCCAATTTCCGGCAGGCTGTGGTTGGTCAGCTCCTTGGAGAGCGCCATGGCCACCTGACGGGGACGCGCTACCGAGCGCGAGCGGCGCTTGGACAGCAGGTCGGAAATCTTGATCTTGTAGTACTCGGCCACGGTGCGTTGAATGTTATCCACACTGACCAGCTTGTCTTGCAGCGCCAACAGGTCCTTCAGGGATTCGCGAATCAGCTCGATAGTGATATCGCGGCCCATGAAGTGCGAGTGAGCGATAACGCGCTTGAGCGCACCTTCGAGCTCACGCACGTTGGAGCGAATACGCTGGGCAATGAAGAATGCCGCATCGTGAGGCAGATCGACTTTCGCCTGGTCGGCTTTCTTCATCAGGATCGCGACCCGGGTTTCCAGTTCCGGCGGCTCTACCGCAACGGTCAGGCCCCAGCCGAAGCGCGATTTGAGGCGCTCTTCCAGGCCTTCGATTTCCTTCGGGTAACGGTCGCTGGTGAGGATGACCTGCTGGCCACCCTCAAGCAGCGCGTTGAACGTGTGGAAAAACTCTTCCTGGGAACGTTCCTTGCGCGCGAAGAATTGAATGTCATCGATCAGCAGCGCATCGACGGAGCGATAGAAGCGCTTGAATTCGTTGATCGCATTGAGTTGCAACGCCTTGACCATGTCGGCCACGAAGCGCTCCGAGTGCAGATACACGACCTTGGCATTCGGATTCTTCTTTAATAGGTGGTTACCCACAGCGTGCATCAAGTGCGTCTTACCCAAGCCAACGCCGCCGTAAAGGAAGAGCGGGTTGTAACCGTGCTTGGGATTGTCGGCCACCTGCCAGGCGGCGGCGCGGGCCAACTGGTTGGATTTACCTTCGACGAAGTTTTCAAAGGTAAAGGTGCGGTTCAGGTAACTGGTGTGCTTGAGCGCACCTTCGACCTGGACCGTGCGCTGCTCGGCGCGCACCGGGGCCTGCTGCGAACTGGCTCCTGCCATGGGGTCGAAGCTGTCGCGGGACGGCTCTTCGCTCACTGGCGCATTTTTTTGCGCCACGGATTTGCTCGGGGCTGGCGCAGCGGTGGCTGGTGCGTGGTTAACCGGGGCTGCCGCAGCCTGGGCGTGCGAGGCAGCCGCGGCCAGCGGCGCATTCGGCGCGGCACGCGGCGCGGAGCTGCGTTTGCTGCCTATTAATAAGGAGAGCGCTGGAGCCATCCCATTGCCATGTTCGTCGAACAATTCGAGAACGCGGCTTAGGTACTTCTCGTTGACCCAGTCGAGAACAAAACGATTGGGTGCGTAGACACGCAACTCGTCGCCTTCGGCTTCGACCTGTAGTGGACGGATCCAGGTGTTGAATTGCTGGGCAGGCAGCTCATCGCGCAAAAGCTCCAC